>NZ_BFAB01000041.1 GCF_003402475.1 Mycobacterium sp. MFM001 | reverse complement strand
AGGGCGTGGGTGTCGAGTTTTCCGTTGGGGGTCAATGGCATTGTGTCGAGTGCGATGACGGCGGTGGGGATCATGTAGGCCGGTAGCCGCTCGGCTAGTGCATTGCGTGCCTGGGTGGGGTCGGCTGTTCCGGTGATGTAGCCGATGAGGCGTTTGTGGCCGGGGCGGTCCTCGCGGGCGATGACGACGGCTTGGTGCACGCCGTCGAGTTCGGTGAGGGCGGTTTGGATTTCGCCGAGTTCGATGCGATAGCCGCGGATTTTGACTTGTTGGTCGGCGCGGCCCAGGTAGTGCAGTTGTCCGTCGGGCGCCCAGCGCGCCAAATCGCCGCTGCGATACATCCGTTGTGCTGGCTGCCCGAAGGGGCAGGCCACGAATCGTGATGCGGTCAGTGCGGCTCGACGCAGATAGCCGCAGGCCACCCCAGCGCCGGCCACATACAACTCGCCGGGCACACCGGCGGGCACCGGGCGCAGCCACTGGTCGAGCACAAACAGCGCCGCGTGGGGTACCGGGGCGCCAATGGGCACCACTGGTGAGCCTGGGCTCAACGGGGCGCTGATCGCGACACACATGGTGGTTTCGGTGGGGCCGTAGGCGTTGATCATCACGCGTTCGGGCGCCCAGCGATCGACCAC
>NZ_BFAB01000040.1 GCF_003402475.1 Mycobacterium sp. MFM001 | reverse complement strand
CTCAGTGTCAGGGTGAGGTGCCGCATGTTGCGGTGGTTGGATCCTGATCACCTGATGTCTGGCTCGTACCGTCGGTGCCGCCTTCGGGTTGGCGTGCATGCGTTTTGTCGGCATCAGGTGTGAAGGACCGGCCGGCGTGACTTGATAGGAGCGTGGCATTCGCCCCCACTGAGGTTTGTCCGCCGACCGGCCCAACCGTCACCTCACAGTGAAGGAGGCAACCACCATGGTTGTTGTTGGAGCCGATGTACACAAGCGCACGCACACTTTCGTCGCGGTCGACGAGGTCGGGTGCAAGGTCGGTGAGAAGGTGGTAAAGGCGACCACCGCTGGTCATGCCGAGGCGGTGATGTGGGTCCGGGAGCGCTTCGGCGCCGAGGTGGTGTGGGCGATCGAGGATTGCCGGCATTTGTCGGCCCGACTGGAGCGTGACCTGTTGGGTTTTGGGCAGTCGGTGGTGCGGGTGCCGCCGAAGTTGATGGCCCAAACCCGGGCGAGCGCACGCACGCGGGGCAAGTCTGACCCGATTGACGCGTTGGCGGTTGCGCGGGGTTTTCTGCGTGAACCGGATCTGCCGGTGGCCTGCCATGATGAGGTGTCGCGGGAGTTGAAGTTGTTGGTGGATCGCCGGGAAGTCCTTGTGGCGCAACGTACCGCGACCATCAACCGGCTGTTGTGGCGGGTGCATGAGCTTGATCCCGAACGCGCCCCGAAGTCGCGGTCGTTGGATCTGGCCAAGCACCGCCGCATCCTGGGTGAGTGGCTAGACACCGTGGACGGGCTGGTGGCCGAGTTGGCTCGCGACGAGCTGGCCGACATCACCCGGCTCACCGAGGCGATCAACGCCTTGGCCAAGCGCATCGGACAGCGAGTTCGTGACGTCGCCCCGGTGCTGCTTTCCCTTCCGGGCTGTGGGGAGTTGACTGCGGCCAAACTGGTCGGCGAGGCCGCCGGGGTGACCCGGTTCAAAAGCGAGGCCGCCTTCGCCCGCCATGCCGGAGTCGCACCCGTGCCGGTGTGGTCGGGCAATACTGCCGGCCGGGTGCGCATGACCCGCTCGGGCAATCGCCAACTCAACGCCGCCCTGCACCGCATTGCCGTCACCCAGATCCGCCTCGAGGGACTCGGGCAGGCCTACTATCGCCACCGCATCGCCGCCGGCGACTCCACCAGCGAGGCCCTGCGCTGCCTCAAACGCCGCCTATCGCGAATCGCGTTCGGATACCTGCACACCGACCACCAAAACAGAACTCAGCCGTGCCAACCGGCCGCGGCTTGACATAGGAGAAAC
>NZ_BFAB01000039.1 GCF_003402475.1 Mycobacterium sp. MFM001 | reverse complement strand
CCTGTTGCCTCATGTCAAGATGCGCGCGAAGGCGGATTCGTTGCCTCACGTAAGCGTGCGCGCTTGTTGATTGGAGCTGTGGTGCCGGGTGCGGCTTTGCTGGTGGTGAGGGTGAACAGCTGGGCGGTCAGTGCTTGGATCTGGCGCTGGGTGGCGGCGGGATTGATCAGGGAGTGGGTGCGGGTCAGCGCCACGATGCGCTGCACGGTCATGGTGGGGTGATCGATCGCACGGTGAAACGGGGTGGTCGCGGTGTCGTGTTTCTTGGACACCTTGGCGCCGGCACGGACCTTGCAGATCAGCTTTTGCTGCGGGTAGAAGTAGTTGGTCAGCTTGGATTGCAACTGCCAGATCTCGTTGAGTAGCAACAGTTCTGCGGCGGTGTCGTAGCGGTGGTAGCCGACCACCGTGCGCACCACCGTCCAGTTCTTCTGCTCAACGTGGCAGCCGTCGTTCTTGTTGCCCGGCCGCGCCCGGGTGAAGGTGATCTGGCGGCGTTCGCACCATTGCAGCAGCAAGTCGTTGATGAATTCCGATCCGTTATCGCAGTCCACGCCCAGGATCGGAAACGGCATCTTGGAGGCGATGTCGTCGAGTGCAGCCAGCACGCATTTGGCGGTCTTGTCAGGCACCGAGCGGTTCTCGGTCCAGCCGGTGGCGATGTCGGTGACCGTCAAGGTAAATGCATGACCTCCACCCCGATTGCCACCGTCGTGCCAGACCAGGTCAATCTCGACGAACCCGGGCACAGCGTCGTCCCACTCGGCCCAGGTGCGCACCGGGATCTGACTTTTGAGCAGTGATCCCGGCTTTGTGCCAACACGTCCCCGCAGCCGGTATTTGGCTCGCTGATCAGCCAGGCGGCGATCGATGGTGGCCGCCGACATCCCTATCAACAGTTCCGCGATGCCGTCATCGATGACCAGCTCTCCGAAATGACGCAACACTGCCACCAGCTCACCGAGCATCGGCGCTAGCCGTTTGCCGGCGGGCATTCCGAGCACCATCCAGCAGACCGTCAGCGCCGCGATGACCTCGGGCCCGTACTTCACTGGCCGCGGACGGCGCGCAGCGACAATCTTGGGCTGCAGCGCCGCTTTAAGCATCTTGCGGGCGTGATTTCGGTGCCAGCCGGTGTTGGCGCACAACTCATCGAGAATCCGACTCTTCCCGCGCTTACTCGCCAGCTCGTAGCGGGCGGCCGCCGCCTCGGTGATTGCTCTGCGTTCTGCCAACGTCAACCCCATCCACTGGGCGTACGCGCGCATTTTCGATGAGGCAACGAAGCACCCTTTCGCGCGCATTTTGGACGAGTCAACGCGGTC
>NZ_BFAB01000038.1 GCF_003402475.1 Mycobacterium sp. MFM001 | reverse complement strand
TGCGTCTCTCTCGAAAATAGAGGTGACCCCCGCGGGTGAGGGGCTGGGTACTGGTGTTAGGCCGCATCGGTGAGTGGTTCGAGAGTGACTTTGTAGCCGAGGCTTTCGAGTTGCTTGATGGCTTTGGTTTTGGTTTTGCCGGGGTGGTGTCGGGTGTAGTAGTCGGCGCCGGGGTCGCGGTAGAAGACACCGTTGACCAGCATGTTGTAGGCGTCGGTGAGCATCTTGTGTTCGATGGCGACCAGGGCGATCTGGCCGGCGATCGACATGCCCCGGTTTTTGTTCCTGCGTGTTCGCACGGCCCGGCGCCGCCCGGCGATGCGCCGGTAGCGCACGCTGTAGTAGGTGTCTTTGGTGCGTGCCGCCGACAGCGCGGCCACACCCAGGGCGCCCTTGAGGTGACGGTTGCCCGGGCGGGTGGCCCCCGATTTGACCCGGCCCGCGGATTCATCACAGCCGGGGACGACCCCAGCCCACGACGCGAGGTGTTCGGCGGTGGGAAACACGCTCATGTCCGCGCCGGTTTCGGCGATGAACACATCGGCGATGATCTGCGACCAACCGGGGATGCTCATCAGCAATTCCCGGGCCCAGCGAAAGGGGGCGATCGCCTCCTCGATGCGCCCATCGAGGCGGGCGATATCGGCGCTGTGGGCATCGATGCGATCCAAATACAACCGCACCATAAAGGCGTGATGCTCGCTGAAGCGTCCGCGCAGCGCCTCGGTGAGTTGCGGGATCTTCTGGCGCATCGGCCCTTTGGCCAGATCGGCCAGCAGCGCCGGATCGCGTTGACCGGCGATCAACGCCTCAAGCATCGCCCGTCCCGACGCGCCGACGATGTTGGAGGCCACCGCTGAGAGTTTGATCCCGGTGTCTTCCAGCAGCTTTTCGAGCCGCTGGATCTCTTTGGTGCGGGCCCGGGTGATGATGGTGCGCACCCGAGTCAAATCGCGTAACACCCGAATCGGCTCCGGCGGCACGAACGAGGCGCGCAGCAGCCCGTGGGCCCCCAGATCGGCCAGCCACGCCGCATCCGACACATCGGTCTTACGACCGGGCACATTGCGCGCGGCCTTGGCGTTGACCAGCATCACGTTGAGCTGGTCTTCGAGCAGGTAGTAAAACGGCTTCCAATAATCCGAGGTCGATTCGATCACCACACACGACACCTGCTCGGCGATCAGATGCTCGCGCAACGCCAGGATCTCGGCGGTGGTCGACCCCCAGCTGCTCACCGTCGTCGACGTGGCACGTCGACCCCGGCCCTGAACCCGTATACCGACCTTGGCGTCTTTCTTCGACACGTCAATGCCCGCACACCGCGGATGAATCACTTCCACGGCCACTGCGCTCCTTCCCTTCCAGACATGTTGTTCTCGAAGGTGTTTCGGAGAGGGCTGAATGAAACAGGAGTCTCTCTCACGTGCTCACAGGCAACAAACCATGCCCCCCGCACAACCACGAGGGGTGCCCTCCAGCCACCAAGCTGCTCGCCGTGCTCACCGGCAACACAGACGCAACGGGGTCACCGAAACACCCTCAAGCGTCAACCGCCACTAGCCGCGACGCAACCACCAACCCAGCCCAGCACTAGGCTCAATTTTCATTCCCCATGCCGGAACGCAGTTCCCCTGGTAGCTGCTCGC
>NZ_BFAB01000037.1 GCF_003402475.1 Mycobacterium sp. MFM001 | reverse complement strand
TAGCCGCTTGAGGATCGACTTTCGACAATTTGTTGGGGGTGTGGAACGACTTTCTTGCGGCGAATCCTCAAGCGGCTAGCGGTGTTTCGATAGCGAGGTCGGTGAACAGCGTCTGCATCTCGATGCGGATTCGTTCGTAGTCGCGGTCGACGGTTGTCCAGTGCGTGGGTTTGCGTCCCATCTTGGGGCTGTGCACGCCGGCGAGGATCGGGGCGATGACCTGGTCGCGCAGGGTGAGCAGGGCGGCGATGGTTCGTGCGGCCAGTGGCGGAACGCGATAGCGGCGGGATCTGCCGGGCTTATCAACGAGCTGTTTGCCGCGGAGTTTACGTAGGTCGTAGGCCGCCTGGCGGACACTGTAACCGCTGTGGTCTACACCGGTCAGGGCGTGGACTTTGGCGGCGAACTCGGCGACGGTGAACCCGTTGGGCGCGGGCGCCAACGCCAAGGCGGCGCGCAGCGCCTCATGCATGCGGGGTTTGTTGAGGTCGACACCGCCGACGCGGGAAGCGCCCAGCGTCGATCCGGCGGGCAGCTCATCGAGGATGCCGTCGTCGAGAAATCCGGTGTCCACGCAGTCCAAGGCGGTGGCAAACCGCTCGGCGATACCGGCCAGCTGGGTGACGATCTGGGGAAACTTTTCGATCATGCGCCCGCAGCGCAAATCGGCGGTGTTGTGCGCGATTGCCTCGAAGCGAAGCACGCGTTCGCCTTTGGTATAGGCCTTGCCGGTCAACCGTCCGAAGTTCAGCTTGAACACGGTCAGGTCATACGTAGGTGTCTCGATCGCGGCCTCGATCACCGAGGAGCGTTTGCGGGTGCGGTATGGGCGCCGCGCGGCACCGAAGATAGTGCGGATTTTAGGCACATCCAGCCGAGAGCGAGTGCGATCGACCACCGTGTCAAAGACCCGCTGCATCCTCGCGCCGTCGGAAAAGATCAGGTTGCGGCTGTACTCGAGCTGATAGACGGCGAACCCGTAACCGAATCCGCTGCGCTGTTGCTCGTCAAGATCGAGCCCAAAACACAAACACGCGGTGTAGATCCAGCGTTGGCAGACCTGGCCCAGCCGCCCTACAGCCGCATCCTGCGACAAGGCATCTGCGATCCGGGCCAGGCCCGCCGGGTCGGCGATGCCGGTGAAGCAGTTGCCGAGCTTGTGAAATGCTATCCCCGCCGCGGTCGCCTGCCGAGCCACATACTCGTGGCCGTTGAGCATGATCTGCGCGCCGAACGGCGGATGCCCCGACATCTTGATCGTCACGTGCCCCCACTCGGGGTCGATGATGTGAAACGAGTAGTGGTTGACGTATTCGCGTCTCCTTTCGATGTTGACGATCGCGCCGGTCTTGACCGAGCGCGCCACCTTCCACACCGGTGCCGGCGCCTTGGCCACCAGCACCAAAAACACGCCGATGCCCACCTCGTGAGTGGCCAGGTACTCCTCGGCGATGCGGTGCTTGCGCTCACCGGCCTTGCAGAAGATCACCGGCACCCCGTTGGCCGCGCCCCAGGCCTTGACCCGCCGCGCGAACCGCCCCGCCATCCGCATCAGGTGCGTGTTGTCCAGCTCGGCGTCACTATCGCCGTGCAGCCGCCGCCACCAGGTGCGCAACCCGCCTGGGTGATACCCCAGCGGGTAAAACGCGTTAAGGACGATGCGGTCCACGCAGTCATAGCTGCCGGTCACCAGATCCGAATACCGAAGGCTGAACTCGTCGATAGGCATCTGCTCAAGCTACGAAACCACCCGCCCGGGTGAGGCGAAACTGCCCGAAGGGCCACCGCCGCCGGGCGAAGTCCCGGCTGCGGCGTAG
>NZ_BFAB01000036.1:580-2174 GCF_003402475.1 Mycobacterium sp. MFM001 | reverse complement strand
CGCACGGGCACCGTATTGATCAACAGCCCCACCATCGAGTCCGCGCCGGGCACTTCGGCCGGCCGCCCCGAAACCACAGCACCGAACGCGACATCACGCTGGCCCGTCAACGCTGACAACAACTGCGCCCAAGCCGCCTGCAACACAGTGCTCACCGTGGTGCGCTGCGAGCGCGCCAACTCCCCAACGGCCCGCGTCGTCTGCTCAGACACCCGAACCGACACGACACCTCGCCGCCCCAGCCCCAACCGATCCGGCGGCCCCACCAAGGTCGGGGTGTCAAAACGGTCGAACACCTCCCGCCACGCCGCGCGGGCCGCATCAAGGTCACGCTCGGCCAACCAAGTGACAAAACGGCGATACGGCGCGGGCACCGCCAACCGCTGCCCGTAATAGCCGGCGAATATCTCCCCCAGCAGAATCGGCAGTGACCAGCCATCGAGCACGATGTGATGATTGGTCAGCACAAACCGGTGCTGATCCTCTGCGGTGCGGATCAACGCCGCCCGAAACGCCGACTGGCCGGCAAGGTCGTAGACCGCGGCCCGTTCGGCCGCACACAACGCCTCGATCTGCTCATCAGGGTCAGCGCTGCCATCAACCTCGACGTAGCGCCACGGCACGACCGGATCGGCCGGGATGATCTGCACCGGCTCGTCGAACTGTTCACAGAATCGGGCCGCCAGGTTGGGATGCCGGTTGACGGCCATCTGCACCGCATCGCGCAGGCGGTGCGGGTCAAGCGAGCCGCTCACATCGATATCCAGTTGCACCGCATACACATCGTCGCCGCCGCCCTGCGCGGTGGCCGCATGAAACAGCAGCCCCTGCTGCAGCGGGGTCAACGGCAACACATCCGCAATGGGGTATTGCCGCTCCAGTTCGTCGATCTCCTGCTGGGTCAAACCCGCCGGCGCGATATCCGACGGTGTCAACCCGCCCCCACCGGCGCGCACATGCGCACAGATCCCGGCCAGCGCCTCAAACCACAACCGACCCAGCTGGCTGACTTGGGCCTGATCCAATGCCGAGGGCGCCCACGACCAGTTGGCCTGCAGCTGTGGACCGGTGACGGTCTCCACGGTGCCCGCGTTGAGCTCCAGCGTGTGCGCCAACGGCATCTGTATAGCCGCCGCGGCGCCGGCAACCGACAAGCCGTCCTGGCCGATCCGCCAGACATCACCGGCCGCCTCACCCGCCGCCGCGCCCAGACGCCCCAGATAGTTGAACCCGATCGGCGGGTCCGACCCGTCCAAATCCACGTCTGGGTTCAAATAGCGCAACAGACCGTAACTCAACGGATCCGGCAGGGCGCGCAGCTGCTCTTTGCCGTCCTTGATCAACGCCCCCAGCCCGGCTTCGCCGGCGATCACCTGCGCCCATTCCAGCCCACCGACGGTCAACGCCACCGGGTATTTAGTCGTAAACCATCCCACCGTGCGCGACAGGTCCACATCGGCGGCCAACTCCTCGTGGCGCCCATGTCCCTCCACATCGATGCCGATTGGCGCGCAACCGTTTCCCACGAACTCCGCGACCGCCAACCCGAAGGCAATCAACAAAATGTCTTGCACCCCAGCGTGAAACGCCGCCG
>NZ_BFAB01000036.1:0-364 GCF_003402475.1 Mycobacterium sp. MFM001 | reverse complement strand
GACACCGCGTCGACGGCCAAATGGTGGATGATCAACACCAACTGGGCCGTGGAAGAAACCCACAGCGCGCTGAGCATCACCCCGGCCGCCGGATTCAACCGCGACCGCGCCTCTATAAGTGCCTCATCAGACAACACGTCGACTGTTTGCAGGCAAGCGCGGGCATCGACCGACCCCGCCTCGGGCACCCTCAACGACCAGCCCCCCGCGCCGTCGTCGACGCGCAGCCGCAACGTGGCGTGCCGATCCAGCAACGCCTGCAACAGCACCACCACGTCGGCCTCGCCGACCCCGGCGGGGGCCTGCACCACCACGGTCTGGTTGAACTGATCGACCGGGCCGTCAATGTCGTGCAGCCAGCGCA
>NZ_BFAB01000035.1 GCF_003402475.1 Mycobacterium sp. MFM001 | reverse complement strand
ATCAATACGGTGCCCGTGCGCGCGAACATTACAGCAACAACGAGCACCGCCGATCTGCTTGATCAGTTGCAGGGCGCCTATAACGACACGTTCGAGCATCAGCACTTAGCGCTCAACGAGATTCATCGCGTCACCGGTCATGACCAATTGTTCGACACAGTTTTCGTCTACGAGAACTACCCGATCGACACCGCGGCATTGTCGGGCGAGCACGAGCTGGCCATCACCGAGTTCACCGCCCGCGAATCCACCCACTACCCGCTTACGATCCAAGCCGTCCCTGGGGATGAACTGGAACTCCGGCTGGATTTCGGCACCGATGTTTTCGATGCAGAAACCATTCGGGCGTTAGGCGATCGGTTGCAGCGGGTGCTGGTGGCGATGACCGTCGATCCGGCCCGGCGGCTGTCGTCGATCGATCTGCTCGACGAGGGTGAGCACGCCCGCCTAGATGAGGTCACTAACCGCGCGGTATTGACCCAACCCGCTACACCGGTGTCGATTCCGGCAATCTTCGCCGCACAGGTGGCGCGCACACCGGATGCGGTGGCGATCAGCTTCGAAGGCCGCTCAACGACCTATCGCGAACTCGATGAGGCGTCTAATCGGTTGGCGCACTTGCTGGTTGGGCTTGGTGCGGGCCCGGGGCAGCGGGTGGCGCTGCTGTTGGAGCGCTCGGCCGAGGCGGTGGTGGCGATCTTGGGGGTGCTCAAGACGGGGGCGGCGTATGTGCCGATCGATCCGGCGCATCCCGATGCGCGGATCGGGTTCATGGTTGATGATGCCGCGCCGGTCGCGGCGATCACCACCGCGGGTCTGCGGTCGCGGCTGGACGGGTTTGATCTGCAAGTCATCGATATCGATGACCCGGCCATTGATGGCCAACCTGGCACCGCACTGTCGGCGCCGTCGCCGGAGGATATTGCCTACCTCATCTACACCTCGGGCACCACCGGGGTGCCCAAAGGCGTGGCCATCACCCACCACAACGTGACCCAGCTGTTGGAGTCGTTGGATGCGGGTCTGCCGCCGGCAGGGGTGTGGACGCTTAGTCACTCCTTGGCGTTTGACGTCTCGGTGTGGGAGATCTTCGGTGCGCTGCTGCGGGGCGGCCGCACGGTGGTGGTGCCCGACGAGGTGGCGCACACACCGGAGGACTTGCACGCCTTGCTGATTGGTGAACATGTCAGCGTATTGACCCAAACGCCGTCGGCGGTGAGGATGTTGCCGCCGGAGGGGTTGGATGCGGTGGCGTTGGTGGTGGTCGCTGAGGCGTGCCCTGCCGAGGTGGTGGACCGCTGGGCGCCGGGGCGGGTGATGGTCAACGCCTACGGTCCGACGGAGACCACGATGTGTGTGGCGATCAGTGCTTCACTGACAGCGGGGTCGGGGGTGCCACCGATCGGCTCGCCGGTGCCCGGCGCGGCGTTGTTTGTGCTCGATGGCTGGTTGCGTCCGGTACCGGCCGGGGTGGTCGGCGAGTTGTATGTGGCCGGTCGCGGCGTGGCGTGTGGATATGTGGGCCGGGGTCCGTTGACGGCGTCGCGGTTTGTGGCGTGCCCGTTCGGGGGCACGGGGACACGGATGTATCGCACCGGGGATTTGGTGTGCTGGGGTGCTGATGGGCAGCTGGCGTATGTGGGGCGCGCCGATGAGCAGGTCAAGATCCGCGGGTATCGCATCGAGCTCGGTGAAGTCCAGGCGGCATTGAGTGGTTTGGATGGGGTGGAGCACGCGGTGGTGATCGCCCGCGAGGACCGACCCGGCGACAAGCGCGTGGTGGGTTACGTCACCGGCACCGCCGATCCGGTCGGTATCCGCACCCAGCTGGCCGAGCGGTTGCCCGCCTACATGGTGCCGGCCGCGGTCATGATGATCGATGCGCTGCCGCTGACGCCTAACGGCAAACTCGATACCCGCGCCCTACCGGCACCGGAATACACCGGCGTCGAGCGGTACCGCGCCCCGTCCAACGCGGTCGAGGAGATCCTGGCCGGCATCTACGCCCAGGTGCTCGGCCTGGAGCGGGTCGGCGTCGACGACTCGTTCTTCGAGCTCGGCGGCGACAGCATTTCTTCGATGCAGGTGGTGGCACGGGCTCGTGCCGCCGGGCTGGTGTGTCGTCCGCGCGATGTTTTCGTCGAGCAGACCGTCGCCCGGCTGGCCCGGGTGGCCGGCGCGACCGACGGCGTGGCCGGCGTGGTCGACGAGGGTGTCGGGCCGGTGGTCGCGACGCCGATCGTGCGCTGGCTGCACGACATT
>NZ_BFAB01000034.1 GCF_003402475.1 Mycobacterium sp. MFM001 | reverse complement strand
AGAGGGTGGTCGTGCTCAACAGGGTGCAGGCCAGCAGGATCAGGGCCAGGCCGCCCCATCCCGCGATCGCAGCAGGTATTGGCCGTAGTCGGCGCCACTGCCCGGCGGTGAGGGCAACCAGGCCGCCGACGGCCAACTGCCAGGCCCGCGTGGGCAATGAATAGAACGCAAGAGAAGGCAGCACGTATGTGATCGCTAGCGATGATGCAAACGACACCGCCGCGACCAACGCGAGGACTACCAGATACGGAGTTTGCGATGAGGTGGCCTGGGCCCGGGTGCGCCGGCGCACAAGCCGGATGAGCCACGCCGTACCGATGATCAATGCCGGCCACACCAGGTAGAACTGCTCCTCAACGCTCAAAGACCAGTAGTGCTGGAACGGCGATGGCGGCAGGTGGGGCGAGAAGTAGTCGGCGACTTGTGCAACGAACCGAAGGTTGACGACATACAACGCGCTGGCGATGCCGTCCCCGATGACCGTGCGGGCCTGCAACGGGGGTAACAGGACAGCCGCGCCGATCGCGGTGATAACGCCTACCGTGGCCGATGCCGGCAGCAGTCGGCGGGCCCGCGCCCCGTAAAAGCGGCGCAGCCGAACGGTGCCAGCGCTGCGTACCTCGCGCCAGAGCAGCCCGGTGATGAGGAAGCCTGAGATGACGAAGAACACGTCTACGCCGATGTACCCGCCACCGACACCAGGCACCTCAGCGTGAAAGAGGACCACGGCCAACACCGCGACCGCGCGCAAGCCCTCGATGTCCTGGCGAAATTCGGTCCGCGCCGGGCGCTGACCCTGCACCCCTTCGATCGGCCTAACGCTGTCCGCCTGGCGCAAGATCACCAACTTTCTCGGGGGACTCGTTCTTCGAGTGGAGGCATTATTACATTTCGGCAGCAGTAAAAGGTGGTTTCGCGAATGATGTACTTTCGAATCCGCGCGGTAACGGTTCGTTGCCAACGGCTCAATTAGCCGCTGTGCCTTCGTGATCCCACCGCATACTCGTGTTGACCAACAACATTGTGGGCCGCCGATCTTTTGTCTCATCACGTAGAAACCGAGAAAGCGAAGCGTGCCCCACGAGGAGGCAGCGGACAAGATTGCCGTCGTCAAATGCGAAGTCGGCCCGACGATCTCGTGGCACCTGAGACCACCGAAGATGAAACTGGATGCGGCCCGCGACAACGCCCGTTGTATCCGTATGAGCCCAAGGCAGAACAGCTGGCGGCGCTGCGGCGAAACAGGCTGTAATGGCGTGTCTTACACGGTGCGAGCCAGGCGGTCCGCGAGCAGTCCAGCGAACTTTGCCGAAACACAAGGCGGTTCCAGCTAGTCGTCGCCGAATCCGGGGCAGTCGACAATCGCGATCCGCAGCCTCTCAATCTCGGGCGAGCGCCCGATCGGCCAGCGCCCCGATTACCGGTGCCAACAGCCGGGAATATTCGAAAGTCACGTGAGCCCCGTCAAAGTAGACCAGGGTGTTGCCCACGATGACCGGGCAGCGGTCGGCGGTGCAGAACAGATCGGTGAGGTCGGCGTAGTCTCCGCCGCCGGCTTTGGTGGCGGCGGACTCAGCGGCGATGCCGCGTTCATTCAGCGCCTGCGACCTGGGCGGCGAGCAGGCCGTCGCGTCATCGAGATGACCGGACAGGCAGATCGGCACCGGCGAGGGCAGAGCCGGGACCGGCCCGAGCACCAGCACTTTCGTACCCATGCCGCGCAGCTGCTGCACTAGGCGGCTTAGGCTGTCGAACCACGCCGGGTCGTATGACCTGAAACCTGGCAGCCAACCGCGGCCGACACCGTACCCCCGCCACATGCTCACCACGACCAGCCGCGGGTGCTCGGCGCGTAACCGGGCGATGATCTGATCGCTCCACCGCTTGCAGTCGGCGGACACCATCCGGCGCAGTGGGTTGGTGATCGGCAAGTTCATCAATGGGCAGTCCGCCTTGCTCAGGGTTTCCAGCCGCCAGCGCCGCTGCTCGGCGACCTGCTGCAACGCCCGGCCCCACATTGCGGCATGCGAGTCACCGACCAGGGCCACCGTCGTCTTCGAGGCGGTATCGCCCGTCGCGCACTCAGGCTGTCCGCCTTGGAAAAGATTCCGCATGCAGCCGCCGAGGGATATGGTCTTGATTTCTGCTGCCGCGTCGGCGAGCGGCGGGTCGAGGTTCGATGGCACGGCCTTCAACTCGGCGGATGCCGCGACCGCGGCCTGCACCTGTGTGAACGCATTTTGCACTGCCGCGTCGTACAGATGAATGTTGTGGCCCGCGGAGGGAGGCGCCGCAGTGACGGTCAGCGCCGCAGCCGGCGCGCCACGGCCAACTGGTGTAGGCAGCGCTACCAGCAACGCCACGCCAACACAGACCG
>NZ_BFAB01000033.1 GCF_003402475.1 Mycobacterium sp. MFM001 | reverse complement strand
GGCGTTAGCCCGCCGCCACCGTGCTGGACGTGGGTGCAGATGCCAGTCAGGGCGTCGAACCATAGTTCGCTGAGCTGACGGACCTCTGCGCGATCTATTGCTGTGGGTGCCCAGGTCCAGGTGGCGTGTAGTTGTGGGCCGGTTTCGGTGTCGACGGTGGCGGCGTTGAGTTCCACGGTGTGCGTTAAGGGCATTGGTAGTGCTGCCGCGGTGGCGGCGACGGATAGGCCCTCTGGGCTGGGCTGCCACATGGCCTCGGTGGCCTCGGTCCCGGCGGTGCTGAGCCGTCCTAGGTAGTTGAAGCCGATTGGCGGGTCGGATTCGGGCAGGTCGACGTCGGGGTTGAGGTAGCGCAGCAGACCGTAGGTCAGCGGGTCGGGCTGGGCGCGAAGCTGCTCTTTGCCGTCTTTGATGGCCCGCCCCAGGGCGGCCGCGCCGGTGCTTACCTGCGCCCAGGGCAGTCCGCCGATGGTTAATGACACCGGGTATTTGGTGGTGAACCAGCCCACTGTGCGGGACAGATCCAGCTCGGCGGCCAGTTCCTCGGCGCGGCCGTGGCCCTCGACGTCGATGCCGATCGGTACTGCGCCGGTGCCCAAAAGCTCCGTCAGCGCTAATCCGAAGGCGATCAACAAGACCTCATGGATGCCGGCGTGAAATGCTGCGGGCACCTCAGCGAGCAGCACCCGGGTGGTCTCGGTATCCAACGACACCGACAACTGCGCGGCGTTGGCATAGGTGTCCCGCTCGGGCTGCACCGGCGCCAGCGCGGCCGGTGCCGCCGCCACCTGCTTCCACGCCGCCGCCTGCTCTACCACCGCCGGTGCTTGTGCGTGCTCGGCCAGCAGTGCTGCCCACCGGGCAAACGATGTCCCGCCCGCCGGTAATGCCACCGGCTGCCCGGCCTGATGCTGGGCCCAGGCGATGTTGAGGTCTTCCAACAGGATTCGCCACGACACCGCGTCGATGGCCAGATGGTGAATGATCACCACCAGCTGACCCGCCGAGCTGACCCACAGCGCGCTGAGCATCCTCCCGGCGCTCGGGTTCAGCCGCGACCGGGCCGCCACCACCGCCTCATCGCAGAGCACATCGATCGTCTGTAGACACGCGCTGGCGTCGACCGAGCCGGGCTCGGGAACATAGAGCGCACCGTCGTCATCAAGCCGCGCCCGCAGCATGGCGTGCCGATCCAACAGCGCCTGCACCATGACCACCACATCGGCCTCGGCCGCCCCTGCCGGGGCCGATATCACCAGCGTCTGGTTGAACTGATCCGTCGGACCATCAATGTTTTGCAGCCAGTGCATGATCGGGGTCGCGATCACCGGCCCGACTCCCCTATCGACCACGCCAGCCGTGCCCTCGGCCACCACCGTCACCCGGGCCAGCCCGGCCACAGTTTGCTCGACGAACACATCACGCGGCCGACAGCTCAGCCCGGCCGCCCGAGCCCGGGCCACCACCTGCATCGACAAAATGCTGTCGCCCCCCAAGTCGAAGAACGAGTCATCCACCCCGACCCGCTCCACACCGAGCACCTGGGCGTAGATGCCGGCCAGCACCTCCTCGATGGCGCTGCCCGGGGCGCGGTAACGATCGACGCTGGTGTATTCGGGTGCCGGCAGGGCCCGTTTGTCCAACTTGCCGTTGACCGTCAAGGGCAGCGCATCCATCACCACCACAGCGGCGGGCACCATATACGGCGGTAGTCGCTCGGCCAGCTGCGCGCGTATTTCGGTCGGGTCTGCGGTGCCGGTGACATAACCCACCAGGCGCTTATCGCCGGGACGGTCCTCGCGGGCGATCACCGCCGCCTGCTCTACCCCATCCACCCCGGTTAAAGCGGTCTCAACCTCGCCGAGTTCGATGCGATAGCCGCGGACCTTGACCTGCTCATCGGCGCGACCCAGATACTGCAGCTGCCCACCGCCACCCCACCGCACCAAATCCCCGGTGCGATACATGCGCGCCCCGGGATCCCCGAACGGGCACGCCACAAAGCGGGACGCAGTCAATCCGCCGCGCCACAGATACCCGACGCCCACGCCACGACCGGCGACATACAACTCACCGATCACACCGACCGGCACCGATCGCAACCACTGATCCAGCACAAACAACGCCGCGGTCGGCACCGGCGCACCGATCGGCACCACACCCGATCCGGATGGCGACAGCGCACTCATCGACGCATAGACCGTGGCCTCTGTCGGGCCGTAGGCGTTGATCACCACCCGCCCGGGCGCCCACCGATCCACCACGTCAACCGGGCAGGCCTCACCCCCGAGCAGCAAGGCCACCGAATCCAAACCTTCCGGCGACAATGCTGCCACCGCCGACGGAGTCTGGGTGAGCACGTTGACGCGCTCGCTGACCAGCACTTTGTGGAAGTCCTCCGGGGCGCCGACGACCGACTCGGGCACCACCACCAGCTGGCCGCCAGCCAACAGCGCAGCCCAGATCTCCCACACCGAGAAGTCGAAGGCATACGAATGGCACTGCGTCCACACCTGGGCCGTCGGCAGGTGGGCCGGCATCGAGTCCGCCAGGTGGGCCAGGTTGTGGTGGCTGATCGCCACCGCCTTCGGGGCACCGGTGGTGCCCGAGGTGTAGATGATGTACGCAAGATCTTCAGGGGCCGGTGCCGGCAAGCTGGTGCCCGGGTAGCTGTCGACGCGAGGATCCTCGACGTCAATGACCAGCAGGTCGTACCCGTCCAGCCGGTCGGTGAGATCCGCGGTGGTGATGACGGCGATCGGTGCAGCATCCTCCACCATGAACCCGATCCGCGCCGCCGGCAGCGCCGAGTCGATCGCCAGGTAGGTCGCCCCGGCCTTCAACACCGCCAGCATCGCCACGATCGCCTCGGCGGATCGCTCCAGCAGCAGCGCCACAATTGCGCCGGGAGCGACGCCGTGAGCAGCCAACAAGTGCGCTAACCGGTTAGACGCCTCCTCAACCTCGCGATAGGTCAGGGAGCGGCGCTCGAAGGTCACCGCCACCGCCTCCGGGATGCGCCTGACCTGTTCGGCGAAGAGCACCGGAATCGACACCGGCGTTGCGGGTTGCGTCAATGCAACGCGGTTACCGATCTCGTCGAGGCGGGCATGTTCGGCCTCGTCGAGCACATCCAACGACGACAACGGCCGCGCGGCATCCGCAGTCATCGCCACCAGTACCCGCGCCAACCGTTCGATCAGCGTCTCGATGCTCTCCGCGTCGAACACATCCGTGCGGAACTCCACCGTTCCACCGATCCCGGCGGGCTCACCGTCCTCGGTGAAGCGTTCGGCCAACGCAAACGCCAAATCCATACGGGCAGACTGGGTATCGACGGGCAACGACGTGACTTGGAGACCCCCCAAAGCCAGCTCCGCCGCGGGATCGCTGTTCCCGGCGAACTGCCAGCCCACAAGCACCTGAACCAACGGGTGATGAGCCAACGACCTAGACGGGTTGAGCCGCTCCACAAGCGCTTCGAATGGCACGTCCTGGTGCTCGTAGGCGGCCAGGCTGCGCTGGCGCACCTGGCTCAACAGGCCGGCGACGGTGGGATCGCCGGCCAGATCAACCCGCAGCACCAAGGTATTGATGAAAAAGCCGACCAACTTGTCCAGTGCGGGATCGCGACGCCCGGCGATCGGGAATCCCACCGCCACATCGGGGCTGGCGCTGAGTTTGGACAGCAGCAGCGCCAACGCCGCCTGGATCACCATGAAGCTGGTCGCGTTGTGCTCGTGAGCCATCCGCACCACGCGCTGCTGCAACTCGGCCGGCCAGTCCACAACCACGGTGGCGCCGCGCTGATCGGCCACCGGCGGGTAGGGCCGATCGGTGGGCAGCTGGAGTCGTTCGGGCATCCCTGCCAGCGCCTGCTCCCAGTAGGCCAGCTGCGCGGCGATGGGGCTATCGCTGTCGGCGAGGTCACCCAGCAGTGCCCGCTGCCACAACGTGTAGTCGGCGTACTGCACCGGCAACGGCTCCCAGTCGGGAGCCCGTCCGGCACACCGGCTGGCGTACGCGACTCCCAAATCAGCCACCAACGGCGCGATCGACCAGCCGTCGGCGGCGATATGGTGCACCGCGGCCACCAGCACATGTTCGTCATCGGTGAGCCGGAAAAGTGTTGCTCGCAAAGGGATCTCAGATGCCAGGTCAAAACTGTGACGCGCCGCTGTGCCGATGGCCTCCTGCAGCCGATCCGCCGGCCAGCCGCTGGCATCAACGACATCCCAACCGAATTCGGCGCATTCGGGTGGCACCACCAGCTGCTGAGGGCTGCCCTGCGGCGCCACAAATAACGTACGCAGGCTTTCATGACGCCCTACCACATCGGCGAGCGCCGCACTCATCGCCTCGACATCAAGTGCGCCACTTAACCGCAACGCGGTCGCCATGTTGTAAACCGGCGACGGCCCCTGCAACTGATCGATGAACCACAACCGCTGCTGGGCAAACGACAACGGCACCACCGCAGGCCGGTCCACCGCCACCAGGGGCGCGAGCCGACGCGATCCCACCCGGACACGGCCCGCCAACTGAGCAACCGTGGGCGCCTCGAACAAGGCCGGTACCGAAAGATCGGCATCCAGTGTGGTGTTGATTGCCGCGAACAGGCGCATCGCCAGCAGCGAATCCCCGCCGAGGTCGAAGAAGGACTGGTCGACGCCGACCCGTTCCAGCCCGAGCACGTCGGCGTAGATGTCGGAAAGGATTTCCTCAATTGTGTTGCTTGGGGCGCGGTATCGATCAGTGTCCTGATAGTCGGGTGCGGGTAGGGCGTGGGTGTCGAGTTT
>NZ_BFAB01000032.1 GCF_003402475.1 Mycobacterium sp. MFM001 | reverse complement strand
GGTGGCGGCGGGCTAACGCCGTCGGATATCGCGCCGGCCCGTCTGACCCAGCAACAGATCGATGAGCTAGGCCAACGCCATCACGTCGCCGATATTTTGCCGTTGACCCCGCTGCAAAAGGGCCTGCTTTTTCACGCCAGCACCCTGCACGGCAACCACGACGATGTGTACGCCTCGCAGCTGGATATCACGTTATGCGGCCGTCTCGACGCCAATCGGCTGCGCGATGCGGTGCGCAACGTGGTCAATCGTCACCCTCACCTGGCGGCGCGGTTCTGCCCACAATTCGACGAGCCGGTACAGATCGTCCCGGCCGATCCCGCTCCGGGGTGGACGTATGTCGAATCGGAAGCCGGCGTCGACGTCGGGGAGCAAATCAAGCGAGTTTGCGCCGCCGAACGTCGCGCGGTCCGCGACCTGACCGGCGGGCCGGTGTTTCGGGTGGCATTGATCCGCATCGCAGACGCGCGGCACAGGTTGGTGCTGACCAACCACCATATTGTGCTTGACGGTTGGTCGTTGCCGATCCTGCTGGGGGAGATATTCGTCAGCTACTACGGTCAGCGCCTACCCGCGGCGGTCTCGTATCGCAGGTTCATTACCTGGCTGGCCGACCGCGACCTTCATTTCGCGCGCGCCGCCTGGCGGCAGGTCCTCGCCGGATTGGACGCCCCCACACTGGTCGCCCCGGCGCGGCACTCAGGGCTGGGGCCGCGAAGCGTCAAATCGTCTCAGCTGCCTGAGGAAACCACACAGGCCGTTAGCGAGCTGGCCCGCTCATCCCACACCACCGTCAGCACTGTGCTGCACGGCGCGTTCGCGCAGTTGCTGATGTGGCTGACCGGTCAGGATGACGTCGTCTTCGGCACCGCTGTCTCCGGGAGGCCAGCTGAGCTGGCCGGCGCGGAATCGATGGTGGGCCTGCTGATCAACACGATTCCGGTGCGGGCGATAATCACGCCGACAACCTCCACCGCTGACCTGCTGGACCAGCTGCAACGGGCCCACAACGACACCCTTGAGCACCAGCACATCGCGCTCAGCGAGATCCACCGGCTCACCGGTCAGGAACAGCTGTTCGACACCCTGTTTGTCTACGAGAACTACCCGATCGACACCGCCGCGCTGGTGGGTCACCACGAGTTGGCCATCACCGATTTCACCGGCCGCGAATACAACCACTACCCCCTGACGGTGCAAGCCACGCCTGGCCGCGAACTGGGCCTTCGCGTCGAATACGACACCGACGCTTTCGAAGCGGAAACCATCGAAATGCTCATCGAGTGGTTGCAGCGGGTGTTGGTGGCCATGACCGCGGACCCGGCCCGGCCGGCGTCGTCGATGGATCTGCTCAATGAACAGGAGCACGCCCGGTTGGATCAGACCGGCAACCGCGCAGTGTTGAGCAGGACCGCACCACTCGCGGTATCGATTCCGGTGTTGTTCGCAGGCCAGGTGGCCCGCACCCCGGATGCGGCGGCGGTGACCTTCGAGGCCCGCTCCATGACATATCGGGAGCTCGACGACGCCGCCAACCGGTTGGCACACGTGCTCGCTGGCCAAGGTGTAGGCCCCGGTGAGTGTGTGGCGCTGCTCTTGGAGCGTTCGGCCGAGGCAATCGTGGCCATCTTGGCAGTCCTCAAGGCCGGGGCGGCTTATCTGCCGATCGACCCGACGGTACCGACGGCCCGGATCGGGTTCCTACTCGCCGACGCCGCGCCGATAGCCGCGATCACCAGCGCTGCCCTGGCCGGACGGCTAGACGGCCATGACGTGGTGATCATCGATATCGATGACCCCGCAGTTGGCGCCCAACCCGGCACGGCACCAACAGCGCCGGGGCCCGACGACATCGCCTACATCATCTACACCTCCGGCACCACCGGCACGCCCAAAGGCGTTGCCGTCACTCACCACAACGTGACCCAGCTGGTGGCATCACTGGATGCTGGCCTGCCGGCGGGCGAGGTGTG
Organism: Mycobacterium sp. MFM001; assembly: GCF_003402475.1. GTDB lineage: Bacteria > Actinomycetota > Actinomycetes > Mycobacteriales > Mycobacteriaceae > Mycobacterium. The sequence continues at coordinate 3,419 of NZ_BFAB01000032.1, read as the reverse complement.
GAGCCAGTCTCATTCGCTGGCCTTCGACGTTTCGGTGTGGGAGATCTGGATGGCGCTACTGCGGGGTCGGCGCCTGGTGGTGGTGCCCGAGTCGGTGACCCGTTCGCCGGATGACTTCCACGACGTGCTGGTCGGCGAATCGGTCCGCGTGCTCACCGAGACGCCGTCGGCGGCGGCGGTGCTCTCGACTGATGGTTTGGACTCGCTGACATTGGTGATGGCAGGCGAGGCATGCCCGGCCCCAGTGGTGGACCGGTGGGCGCCCGGGCGGGTGTTGCTCAATGCCTATGGCCCGACCGAGACGACGATGTGTGTGGCCGTTAGCGCGCCGTTGGTGCCCGGGTCTGAGGTGGTGCCGATCGGTATACCGGTGCCCACCGCGGCGTTGTTTGTGCTGGATCGGTGGCTGCGACCAGTGCCTGCCGGGATCACCGGGGAGCTGTATGTGGCCGGTCTCGGCGTGGGGGTCGGGTATGTGCGCCGGGCCGCATTGACCGGGTCGCGTTTTGTGCCGTGCCCGTTCGGCCCGCCGGGACACCGGATGTACCGCACCGGCGATCTGGTGCGCTGGCGCGCCGATGGGCAGCTGCAGTACTTGGGCCGCGCTGATGAGCAGGTCAAGATCCGCGGCTATCGCATCGAACTCGGCGAAATCCAGACCGCCCTCGCGGAATTGGACGGGGTTAAACAAGCGGCGGTCATCGCCCGCGAGGATCGCCCCGGTGACAAACGGCTGATCGGCTACATCACAGGGACCGCGGAACCTGCCGAGGTGCGGGCCCGGCTGACCGATCGGCTGCCCGCCTACATGATCCCCGCGGCCGTCGTGTCGATCGAGGCGCTACCGCTCACCCCCAATGGCAAACTCGACACTCGCGCCCTGCCCGCACCCGATTACACCACTACCGCCGGCAAGTATCGTGCGCCGAGCAGCGCCATCGAGGAGGTCCTGGCCGGCATCTACGCCCAGGTGCTCGGTGTGGATCGCGTCGGGGTCGACGACTCATTCTTCGATCTGGGTGGCGACAGCATTTCGGCGATGCGGCTTATCGCGGCGATCAACGCCGCGCTGAACGACGATCTTTCGGTGCGCGCCGTGTTCGAGGCGCCTACGGTTGCCCGCTTGGCGGGCCGTATCGGTACGGGTGCGGTGCGGCTGCCCCTGTTGCAGGCGGTGGAGCGGCCTGCGGTGGTGCCGTTGTCGTTTGCCCAGCAGCGGCTGTGGTTCATCGATCAATTACTGGGGCCGTCGCCGGTTTACAACATGGCGACCGCGCTGCGGTTAAGTGGCGCACTTGATGTCGAGGCGATGAGTACGGCGCTCGCCGATGTGGTAGGACGTCATGAAAGCCTCCGCACGCTGTTTGCTGCACTCGAGGGGGTACCTCAGCAGCTGGTGGTGCCACCCGAGCGGGCCGAATTCGGTTGGGATGTCGTTGATGCCAGCGGCTGGCCAGCGGCGCGGTTGCAGGAAGCCATCGACGCGGCGGCGCGTCACACCTTCGATTTGGCCGCCGAAATCCCTTTGCGAGCAACACTTTTCCGGCTCGCCGATGACGAATATGCGCTGGTGACCGTGATGCACCATATCGCCGCCGACGGCTGGTCGATCACCCCACTGGTCGCTGATTTGGGTGTAGCGTACGCCAGCCGGTGTGCCGGACGGGCTCCCGACTGGGAGCCGTTGCCGGTGCAGTACGCCGACTACACGTTGTGGCAGCGGGCACTGCTGGGTGACCTCGCCGACAGCGATAGCCCTATCGCCGCGCAGCTGGCCTACTGGGAGCAGGCGCTGGCCGGGATGCCCGAGCGACTCCAGCTGCCTACCGATCGGCCCTATCCGGCGGTGGCCGATTACGACGGCGCAACTGTGACCGTGGACTGGCCGGCCGAGTTGCAGCAACGGGTGGCGCGGATGGCCCGGGAGCACAACGCGACCAGCTTCATGGTGATCCAAGCCGCACTGGCGCTGCTGCTGGCGAAGCTCAGCGCCAGCCCCGATGTGGCGGTGGGATTCGCGATCGCCGGGCGCGGTGATCCCGCGCTGGACGAGTTGGTGGGATTTTTTGTCAACACCCTGGTACTGCGAGTTGAGCTGGCCGGTGATCCTACGGTCGCCGAGTTGCTGGACCAGGTGCGGCAGCGCAGCCTTGCGGCGTACGAGCACCAGGATGTGCCGTTCGAGGTGCTGGTGGAGCGGCTCAACCCGGTCCGAAGCCTGGCCCATCACCCCCTGTTCCAGGTGGCGGTGACGTGGCAGAAGTGGCGGGACAATGACCCCGCCGCCGGGTTGGACTTGGGTGATCTGCAGGTCACCTCGATGCCGGTGGCCACTCAGAGTGCCCGCTGGGACTTGGCGTTCTCGTTGGCCGAGCGCTGGACCGAGGCTGGTGAACCCGCCGGGATTGGCGGAATGGTGGAGTTTCGCACCGACGTGTTCGACGCCGCCAGTATCGAGACGCTGATCGAGCGGTTGGGGCGGGTGTTGGTGGCGATGGCTGCTGATCCGGGGCGGGTGTTGTCGTCGGTGGATGTGCTCGATGAGGGTGAGCGGGCCTGGCTGGATGTGGTCGGGAATCGGGCGGCGTTGACCCGGCCGGTGAGCACGCCGGTGTCGATTCCGGTGTTGTTTGGTGCGCAGGTTGAGCGTGTCCCGGAGTCGGTGGGGTTGCGGTGTGGGGGGCGGTCGTGGACGTATCGGCAGCTTGATCAGGCGGCGAATCGGTTGGCGCACTTGTTGGTTGGCTATGGCGCCGGCCCCGGGCAGTGTGTGGCGTTGCTGGTGTCACGCTCGGCCGAGGCGGTTGTGGCGATGCTGGCGGTGTTGAAAACCGGGGCGGCCTACCTGGCGATCGACCCGGGGTTGCCGGCGGCGCGGATCGAGTTCATGCTCGCCGATGCCGCCCCGATCGCCGTGCTTGCTCACGCTGATCTGGCCGCACGACTCGACGGCCATGACGTGGTGATCATCGACCTCGACGATGCGCGTATCGGCGCTCAGCCCAGCACCGCGCTGCCCACCCCGGCGCCTGAGGACATCGCGTATCTGATTTACACCTCGGGCACCACCGGGACACCCAAGGCAGTGGCCATCACCCACCACAACGTGACCCAACTGTTGAGGTCTTTAGATGCCGGGCTGCCCGCGCCCGGGGTATGGGCGCTATGTCATTCGCTGGCCTTCGACGTCTCGGTGTGGGAAATCTTTGGTGCGCTGCTGCGCGGCGGGCGCCTGGTGGTCGTGCCCGAATCACTCGACGGTGCACCAGACCTACACGAGGTGCTGGTCGGCGAGCACGTCGACGTATTGACTCAAACCCCCTCGGCGGTGCAAGTCCTTTCCCCCGAGGGATTGGAGTCAACGGCATTGGTGATGGCCGGCGAACCCTGCCCGGCCGGCGTGGTCGATCGCTGGGCGC
>NZ_BFAB01000031.1 GCF_003402475.1 Mycobacterium sp. MFM001 | reverse complement strand
CTCCTGCTACTGCTGACCGGTGTGTTGGCGTACTCGGTGTCGAAAGACCCTGAAGCGCGTCGTCAGCCGCTGCGACTGGTGCGTGAAACCTACCGGCTGTACCGCGGCCCGCTGATCCGGGGTCTGATTCCTGAGCTTCGGGTGTACCTGCGGCCGGGATTTCATCCCGATGACATCGACACCGGCGCATTACTTGAGCGATGGCAAGAGGAATTGTTCGGCTCGGAAGGAACTCTCGTCGGTTACCTGAAATAATATAATCGACTCGGAAGCTTCCTCTATCAGAAAGTTGAAAGTCATTGTCCGAATTTTTTGATGTTGTGGTGGTGGGAGCCGGGATTTCGGGCATCAGCGCGGCCTGGCACCTGCAAGACCGCTGCCCTACGAAGAATTATGTCGTTCTGGAGCGCAGAGCTGATCTGGGTGGCACGTGGGATCTATTCAAGTATCCGGGCATCCGGTCGGACTCAGACATGTGCACGTTCGGGTTTCGTTTTAAGCCGTGGCACTCCCCGCAATTGACTGTTGACGCTGCGACGATTAAGGGCTACCTGCGGGAAGCTGTGGTCGACAATGGCATCGATAAGCATATCCGGTTTGGCACGCAGGTGGTGTCTGCGGACTGGTCGGATACCGACAGGTGCTGGACCCTTGAGGTGATTCGTGATGGCCAAGAGAGCCAGATCACGGCAAGCTTCTTATTTGCTTGCAGCGGCTACTATGATTACGACCAAGGATATCGTCCCGAGTTCCCCGGGGAGGAGGCTTTCGGCGGCATTATCGTGCATCCGCAGCACTGGCCAGAAGACTTCGATTATGCCGAGAAGAAGATCGTTGTGATCGGGAGCGGCGCCACAGCGGTCACCTTGATTCCTTCTCTCGTCGAATCAGGTGCCGACCACATTACGATGCTGCAGCGTTCCCCAACCTACATCGGATCCTTACCCAATATTGATCCCATCGCCGCACAGTTCATCAAGTGGTTGCCGGTTGCGGCAGCGGACTTTCTCAACCGCTGGAAAAATATTCTGTTGGCCGTGGCGCAGTATCAGGTATCGCGACGTTTCCCCGGTTTGATGCGCAAAGCGCTGATCGCTTGGGTCAAGCGCCAGCTGCCCGCCGACTATGACGTGGACACGCACTTCGCGCCCAAATACAATCCTTGGGACCAACGCATTTGCTTGGCGCCTAACGGCGATCTGTTCAAGGCCATCAGGTCCGGCAAGGCCGATGTGGTCACCGATACGATCGACCACTTCACCAGAACGGGGATCAAGCTTTCTTCGGGTGATGAGTTGACTGCCGATGTCATCGTGACCGCGACCGGTTTGAACATGCGGCTCTTCGGCGGCACCAAGATCGCTCGTAACGGCCAGACCGTCGACGTCGCCAAATCGATGACCTACAAGTCCATGCTGCTGTCCGATGTGCCGAATATGGCGTTCACCATGGGCTACATCAACGCGTCGTGGACCTTGAAAGCAGATCTGGTGTCCGAATTCATCTGTCGTTTACTGAATTACATGGACGCACACGGCTACGACACCGTGGTGGCCCCCCACCCCGGGGAAGGTGTCGAAGAACTGCCTTTCGCCGATTTCACACCCGGCTACTTCCAGCGCGCGCTTGATCAGTTGCCGAAGGCGGGATCTCGCGGGCCATGGCACGTAAAACACAATTATCTGTTCGATATCCGCAAACTACGCCACGGAAGAATTGACGACGGCCTGCAATTCACTGCCAAAATATCCCGGTCGGCAACTTACCGGCTCCCAAACCATGCCAAAGCGCTCTCGGAAAGCCATCGAGTTCGGCTAGCACAACAAAACGGCGAAGTGCCTCACGTAAAAGTGAGCGGGAAGTAGAGGCTGGCGCCTCATGCATCATGGTGAGCGCGTGAGGGGCTTGCGTTACTTTGTCTTGGCCCAATTGGTTGATTGACCGGATCTAATCGGAAAACATCAAGGTGAGTGGACAGCCCGAAGGCACCCGGCAGAGGTTTGCGTGGGTCGGGACGGCTTTGGGTGACTGTGTTTTCCAGGGCTAAGTGGTCTGGCTCGTAAGTTCGTCGGGGGTCACATCCAGGCGGTGGGGTCGCCGAGGTACAGGTGTTGCCGGGCACTCAAAACCTGACTTAGGACAGTTTCTGAGGCTGCTCAGTCATGCAGGGCGTTGAACTGCGGCTTTGCTTCGTGTTGAGGCGAGACTTGGACACTAAATCCGGGGCTCTAGGGTGCGGTGGTGGCCTATGTGCGCACCGTGAAGACCGCTTCAGGCGCGACTGCGGTGCAGATCGTGTGGTCCACGCGGCGTGGGTCGCGCAAGATCGAGCATCTGGGCTCGGCACACGACGACGGCGAGGTCGAAGCGCTCAAGGCCGCCGCACGTCAGCGTCTGGCCGAGGGCCAGACCACTCTTGACCTGGGGCTGGCCACCGCAGGTGTCGATGGTGATCCGCTTGAGATCGTTGCGACGAAGTCGACCGCGCTGTGGGACGCGTTGTGTGCGGCCTACCGGGTGCTCGGCTTCGACGTGGCCACCGGCGGCGATGAGGTGTTCCGGGATCTGGTGTTGGCCCGCATCATCGAACCGACCAGCAAGGCCGACTCGCTGCGCGTGCTCGCCGAGACCGGTGTCGCGGCCGTCGACTACCGCACGGTTACCCGACGCCTGCCGAAGTTCGCCAAACCTGCTGTGCGCCAGGCACTGTCAGCGGCGTGCGCAGCCCGGGCAGGACTAGGGGCTACGTCGCTGGTGCTCTACGACGTCTCGACGTTGTACTTCGAAACCGATGCCGGTGACGGGTTCCGCGAACCCGGGTTCTCCAAGGAACGCCGCCTGGAACCTCAGATCACCATCGGGCTGCTCACCGACCTGAGTTAGGACATCTCGGTCGGTTTCTGCGAGCGGAATCGCTGTGACCTGCACGTTCAGGTTGCCGATAGCCGGTTTTGGCTTACTAAGCGGGTAGTCTCCGGTGGGTGTTCGTGCGCAAAGTGCGCACCGCCTCGGGTGCGGTGGCGGTGCAGGTGATGCGCAAATCTGGTCGCCGCGACGAACTGGTCAAGCACGTCGGCTCTGCCCATACCGACGCCGAGTTGGGCATTCTTCTCGAGCAGGCTCGCCAGATCGTTACCGGTGATCAAGACGTTCTGGACTTCGAGGTGCCCGCACGCATACAGCGCGTCACCGACGTGGCTGACTGGCGTAGCGGCACGCTGACGTTGTCGCCGGGGGTGCCCAAGGGTGCTGCTGTGGCCCCGGGACGCACGGCGGGCACCTGCTCACGGCTGCTCTACGACGTAATCGGTGCGATCTATGACTGGGTCGGTTTCGATGTCGTCGATGATCCAGTGTTTCGGGACTTGGTCATCGCCCGGATTGTGGAGCCGACCAGCAAGGTCGATGCCCTGCGGGTGTTGACCGATCTCGGTGCAGACACCGTGTCGTACCGGACAATTCAACGAAGCCTGGCCAAGGTCAACGCCGAGGGCTACCGCGATGCAGTGGCCGCGAAATGCTTCACCCATGCCGCCGATCGGGGTGGACTGAGCCTGTTGCTCTACGACGTGACCACCCTGTATTTCGAGGCCGAGAACGAAGACGGCCTACGCAAGGTCGGATACTCCAAGGAACGGCGCATCGATCCGCAAATCGTGGTCGGCCTGCTCGTCGATCGCACCGGATTCCCTTTGGAGATCGGCTGTTTCGAAGGCAACACTGCTGAAACCACCACCATTATTCCCATCATCACCGCATTCGCGCAACGCCACCTCGAGGCCGCGTTGCCGACGGTTGATCCAGCTGAGGCGTACTCGGTGACCCACAAAGCATTGGGCAGCGCGATCAAGGTCATCGCCCGCGCCGATGACTCCAGCGGCATCATCGGCGACGCCTGCCGGCGGCTTCTGGAACTGCATCCCAAGATCGCCGCCGCCGCGAACGTTGCGGCAGCGAAACTCATCGACTGGATGATCACGTTCCAGTTCGACGGCGACGTCGACTATTTCACCCTCGATCCGGTGGCCTACGCCCCCGCACTGAGCGAGGCCGGGATGATCGCCTACCGGGCACGATTGATGCAGATCGAGGCCAGTCTGGGCCCGCGTCCCGGCCAAGCCGATCGCTGGACATCGCCGCACTCGCATGAGTGGTTCACCCTTGAGTGGAATGCCCGCAGGCTGGCCGTGCTCGACCGGGATATCGACGCGATCATCGCCACCCATGCCCGGGACCGACGCGTCGCGGCCTGGCTGCAGGACACCGCCCAAGCCTTCGAAGAAATCGGGCGGCCCGACCTGGCCATCGAATGGGCCAAGCGGGCCACCGACTTCAACGACGGCCACCAATCCCGCCGCGCCGCCGACTACTGGTGTGAACTCCTCGACCAACATCGGCCCCACGAGTCACTGCAAGCTCGCCTTCTGGTCTTCCGTCGTTGGCCGTCGGCGACAACGGCGGCACATCTGCATGCCGCAGCTCGACACCGCCTGGCCCGATTATCGAGCCGAAGTCTTGGCCACACTCACGTCCCATCCCCGGGATGCCGTGATGTTCACCCTGCGCACCGTTAACGACGTTGAGTTCGCCTGGGATCTCGCGCACTCACTGGCCCTCGCCGACGACCTGACATGGAGCGAGCTGGTCAAGGCCTACGAGAAGGTCAACCCCCTGGCTGTCCTTCCCGTTCTGCAACGCCTCGTGGAAAATGAACTGGAGGTGGCCAAAGCCCAGAACTACCGCCTGGCCGCGCGATGGCTGGCCAAGATGCGCCGACTGGCAGCCGGCAGCGACCACGCGCAAGCGGTCGACACCAACGTAAGAGGTTTTTGTCAAGGCGGATTCCAGTGAACGTCGCAACGGGACGAGTTGCACACTAGTCGTGTGACGAGTCTGCCGGAGACGGATGTGGTGCGCGTGCGGCGATGGTGTCAAGACAAGGTGCCCGAGCATGTGCGTGACGAGGTCCGGGTCGAGGTGGACGTCGCGGAGCGTCATCTGACGATCGTCGAGCGCCGGCCGCCAGGGCGAGCAAATATGGACGCGGACTGGACCCGGTTCCCGATCGCTCGGCTGCGCTATGCGAAAACCCGCGGTGTGTGGTCGTTGTATTGGCGCGACCGTAACTTGCGTTTCCACGCCTATGACCTGGTGTCGCCGACGGCCAATATCGAGGAGTTGCTTGCCGAAGTGGATCGGGATCCCACAGCGATCTTTTGGGGCTGACGGGGGCTACCCGAAGAACCTGCCGGCGCTGTCATAGCCGAGCAGCATTCGAGCGTAACGCTCAATGTCAGCGCGCAGTTCGTCGATGCGGCAGGCGGCGCCGTGGTGGTCGGGCGCCGCAACGTGGTCGTGCAGCGACGCGTCAAGCCGGTTGGGGTCGCTGGCCAGCCAGTCGCTAAGGAAGGCCAACAATTCGCCGAGCTCGACCGCGTCGGCGGCGTCAAGACCAAGGAAAGGACGCATCGGCTCGGCCATGGGAGCCGAGCCTACCCAACGCAGCGGTGTTATGCCGTCTTTAGCGCGGCACCGGCGATCAGGTCAGCGGGTCGGGCCCAGCCCAAAGTTTTACGGGGCCGGTCATTGAGTTCGTCGGCGACTCGCCGCAGTTCTTCAGGCGAGATGTGGGACAAGTCAACACCTTTGGGAAAGTAATCGCGCAGCAAGCCGTTGGTGTTCTCGTTGGAGCCACGCTGCCACGGCGAGTGCGCATCACAGAAGAACACCCGTGTGTCGGTGCGGGCGGTGATCTGTTGATGCAGCGCAAGCTCTTTGCCCTGATCCCAGGTCAGCGTCCGGCGCAGATGAGGAGCAAAAGCGCCCAGGGCACCGGTGAGGCTGTCACACATGGCCTGCGCGGTCGGCCGCCCAGTAGGCACGTGGATCAGGATCACGAAGCGAGTGACGCGTTCGACCAGAGTGCCGATCGCCGAACGGTTTCCGGGCCCCATGATGCAATCCCCCTCCCAGTGCCCGACCTGCACCCGGTCTTCGACCTCGGCGGGCCGATCAGCGATCATCGCCATAGCGGTGAGCCGACCACGGCGTTCTAGCCCCTGCACCCGGCGTCGGCGCCGCCGACGCCGCCGTTTGGCCGGACGGGTCAAATCGATCCTGGGATCATAGATCGCCTGGTAAATCGACTCGGTACACAGATGGCGCTCGGGCTGGTCAGGGAACCGCACCGGCAGTTCATGAGCCACCTGCTCGGGACTCCACCGCTTGCCCAACAGCTCGGCAACCACACCACACAATTGCTCGTCACACGCCACGCGGCGCATCCGCAACGGCCGCGATTGCCGCTCGACCGCAAGCCGCTCCGCCGTAGCGGGCAAGTAGCGGCCCTGAGCGTCAGCGTTACGGCGCAGCTCCCGCGAGACCGTCGAGGCCGCCCTGCCCAGCTCCTCGGCGATAGCGCACACACCGACACCTGCACGGTGCAAATCGGCGATCGTCGCCCTCTCGGCCAGCGACAAGTATCGAGGATCGCGTGGTTTGGATGCTGTGAGACTCACCGGTGGATAGTGCACCGCCTCGCCGGCCTTGTTCAGGACTGTGCGCCCATAGCGCCAGCGTGTCCCCGTCCTGCGGTTGACTCCCACGATCCGACACGCCTCGCAGTGACCTACCCCTTGGGCAATCAGCTGGCCGAACCACTCCCGTTTCTCCACGAGCATTTGTGCTCCCATCGCAACCTCCGGATAGCTTCGGTGTTGCGACGTTCACTGGAATCCGCCCAATGAGTAGGGGGCCCTGCCCATTCCTCGTCTCTACGTAGTTCACCAAGCGGGGTCGTGGTGCCCCGACAGCGTGCAATCGAGTTTGGTGAGGAAGGGGCGGGGCCTGCTCAGGGTGTCGATCGAGGTGGTCCTCTACGCCGGGTGGAGCTTGGCCCCTATCGGGGTGACTTGGGGTTGAGCTGGGGTTAGGCGGCTGCAGGTAGGCCGACGGCGCCGGCGATGGCGGCGTCCCAGGGGATGCGTTGGCAGACGATGACGTGAATCCAGCGCAGCAGCGCGGCCGCGATCGCGGCCCGGGCCTGACCGGGGCTCAGCCGGTTGTGTTCTCGAGTGGTCAGGTGTTGGTAGCGGGCGGCCATGACCGGGTTATGCGACAGCGCGCCCCATACGGCACGCCAGGCCGCCAGTCGTAGCCGGGGCCGGCCTCGCCCGGAGATCCGCGAACGCCCGGTTATGGTGCCGCTGATGTCTTCTCGTGGGCATAGTCCGGCGTGTTTGGCCAGTGCACGGGGGCTGGCAAAGCGAGTGGGGTCACCGGTTTCGGCCAAGATGGTCGTCACCCCCAGCGGGCTAACGCCGGGAATGCTGCCGGCCAGGGTGGTCAGCCCGAGTTCGTCGAGGATTTCCAGCATGCGGGTTTGCACTTGGGCCAGGCGGGTTTTGGTGGCGTGCCAGTCGGCGAGCACCCATGCGGCGCGCCGTAGCGCCCCGAGGCGTTGGGTGGTGACTCCAGTTGGGTCGCTTAGGGCGGCATAGACGGCAGCCATGATGCGCTGACAGGGGCCCTGTTTGGCGCCCCACCGAGGTAGCTCCCGGCGCACCGCGGCCACAAACCGCTGATATCCGCCGCGTGCTGCCTGTTCGGGGCGACCATCAGCGCGGTCTAGCGCTACGGCCACTGCAGCACGCCAACTGATCGAATCGAACGGTTCGGCAGCTGCCGAAAGTACTGCGGGCCAGGCGCACTCCAGCAAGTCATGCAACCGCTGGCGAGCCGAGGTAGCTGTAGTGATCAACTCATCCCGGTAGGCACCCAGTTGGCGCAACTCCGCCCAGGTTTCATCGGGGTGTTCGGGGGAATAACAGTGCAGCTCAGACACCAGCCGCGCGATCAACACCGCGTCCTTGTCGTCGGTCTTGTCCCGGGTGTAGTCCTCAGACTCGCGGGCCCGCCCCACCAACAGCGGCTGCACACACACCAGCCTCATATCCCGCTGCACGGCGAGCTGATCAAGCACCCGCCACCGATGCCCGGTCGGCTCGCAGGCGATGGTGACATCAACAAACCCATGCTGGTGGGCCTGCTGACGCGCCCAGTCCAGCAGCGGACCCAGCTGCCAGGCCCTGGCCTTGACCCGCCGTCGCACCAGCACCCGCGAATCATGATCCGCCAGCACCGCCACCTGCTTGTAATCAGGCAAATCGATGGCAAAGACCGCATTCTCGGAAGAGACCAACTCCCGCAGCCGGGTCAACTTGACGTTACGCTGTTTGTCACCACGCGACAGACCACTACCCTGAACCATGACGTCCTCCTCGGTGTATTGGGATTCAAAGCCCGTCAACGACACCAGGAGGACGTCTTCTCTATCAACATTCATCGGCATAGCCCTCTTACTACGCTGGTCGCCCAATTACGCCAGACCCGCCGCCGACCACGACTCCAACAGGAATTCGACCGCGCCGGACTACCCTGAACGTAACCGCGGTCCTGATCGTGGTGGCCAGCGGCAAGAGCCCTTGCGAAGGATCTGCTTACCGGCGATCTTGGTGTGCCCGTAGGAAGCGCCTTGCTTGGCGTGCCCATAGACCGGGCGCAGCAGCGAATCGATGTCGATGAACACCCGCTGGTCGGCGCCGGGCAGCGGCTCGACCCGCCGGCATAATGCCACCAGGTGATCGCGCAGCACCGACTCGAGTTGGCGGGCATGCCCGAAGGTGAACTCCCGCAACAACGTTCCCACCGTCGAGGGTGCATACACGCCGTCGAACAGGTCTTCATTCCACCGCTGCGGAGCACGTCGACGTCGTCACCGGCGCACATGCCGGCCACCACGGTGGCCAGCTTGGGTGCCGGGTTGGCCGACCCCGACTTGATCCGTGGCGCACTGATGCAGACCTTCTTGTCGAGCAACCGCAACAACCCGGTCTGCTCGGCAAGCGTCATCACCGGCACCAGCCCGGCGCACGACACGAGGTGCTCATCGTCGAACACCGCAGACCCTGCGGCGAAGCTATGCGACACTTTCACCGAGAGTGCCTTTCTGACTAGGCCGAAGTTACTGCTGGATGGGTAGCCGATTTGGCGCTTTGAATTGGGGTTTTGCTGATTTGGGCTGGGCTGTGTCTGACTACGCGGCGATGGTGAGGGGGATGTTGGCCTCGATGAGGTCGAAGGCGCGACGTTGATCGGGTGTGGGCTCGGTGAGTGTGTCGATCTCGATGTTGGTGTGCTGGTAGCGGATTCGGTTGCGGGTCAGGGTGCCCAGGTGGTTGAGCAGAGCCTGGAAGCTGCGCAGTACGGTTCTGTCGGGTGCATGATGGCGGGAGGCTTTGGCCTGGGCTGCAGGAGAGCGCTGCGCGGGCGCGACCGGGTTGTCGCGTTGTGGGGGATTTTCATCGGTTGGAAATCCCCCGGGGCCTGGGGCGCCTCCTCGGAGCAGGTGCGGGTGGTGATCGCGTTACGCAGCAGCGGTGAGGGTTTGGTCGTGCAGATGCCTTTGATGCGCATCCGCTCACGGGCGGGTTTGAGGTAGCGGTCCACGGTGGCCGTGCTCATCACCGTCAGCTCGGCCATGGCCGCTTCGGTGGCTAACGGCTTGTCAAGATCACCGGCTTCGGCCAGCCCGGCAGCCACAGATCGAGCATGACCACCAGGTACTTGCCGCACGGCATGCCCATCAACACCCACACATGCTCCAAAAGCGCCCTGGCATCATCGCTGAAGCCCCGCGGCCGCAACCTGCGCCGGTCGACCTGGCTGGCCGGGTCGGCCAGCTTCGGGCCGGTCAGCATCCGCCGGGCCGTCGAGCGGCCCATCCCGGTGGTGGCCACCACCCGATCCAAGATCTTGGTCTTGTCCGCCTTGCACGCTTTGCGGTACTGAGCTTGCAGCTTGTTGGTTACCTGCCGTCTGGCGGCCATGTCGATCTTGCCCTCCACATCGGGCAAGCCTTCCGCGCTACGCGCTCAAAATCGGTGAGGCACCACCACCGGCCACGCGCTCAAAGTAGGTGAGGCACGCCGGCTACATCAAGCTCCCACGACGCGAGGAGGATGTCCCGAGTTTCGTGGAACTTCGGTGGCGGCCCGGTGAGCATCAGGCTGCGCTCACCTCGTCATTGTGCACGACGGGTCCGACAGGTTCGGCGAACTCGCGGTCGAGTGCGGTACGCAGCGCCGGTAGGTGCAGGTGACCATTGACGCGGCGGAACTGCTTTCCGGCCTCGACCATCCCGGCTGCACACCAGCGCAGCGCTATCTTCCCGTCTCGCCACCGTTTGACGTTGGTGGCGTGTTGGCGACACAGCGAGATCATCGACTCGATCGTGTTGGTCGAGCGCAGCGTGCGCGCCCAGGCGCAGCACCGTGAGCGTCTCGTCGAGGCCCTCACGCAGGCTGGCCGCCGCGCCGGGATGGGTGCGGTCCAACTCCTTGGCCAGCGCCAGCAGCGCGGCCTCGGCCTCCAACGCGGAGTCGGCGTGGTAGGCGTCGGTCATCCTGCGGCCCACTGTGGCCCGAAGCCGTTGCGGCAGGCGGTCTTTGACGTTCCTGATCTTGTGGGTTTGGCAGCGTTGAATCACCGGGCGCTCCAACACATCGAGCACCGCCTTGCGCAGCGCCTTGGACCCGTCGAGCCCCACCAGCATCGGGCGGGTCACATCCAGACCCCGCTCACGCAGACCGATCAGCAGGTCGGTGACCAAGGTCGCGTTCTCGGTCGAGCCCTCCACCAGCGCCAGCGGATGCTTGATGCCGTCGATGTCGATGCCCAACGCGACGACACAGCAGGACTCGGCGAAATGCACCCCGTCGATCATCAGCGCGACGACATCCAGCCCCGACAGATCTGCCGACAACAACTCGGCCAGCGCGGTTTCAGTCATCGCCACAAACCGGCGCGAGACAGCCGACTTGCTTGTCGCAGAGGATGTCTCAGTCACCTGCTGGCCGACCGGCTCGAGCCCGACCGGGTAGCGCCGCGTCGACAAACCGGCCAGCATCTTCTCCATCGCCATCTTGCCCAGGATCTCCGTCGAGCTGAACAACTCATAGGAGTCGATCGGCAGTTCGCCCGCCCCGTCGGCGGCCCGCACCCGCGGGCGAGTCACCGGCACCCGGCGTCCGCCCAGGGTCACCGACCCGTACTCGCGGCCATGGCGCACCGCCGTCCGGGCCGGGTCATGTTTGCCCTTCGGCCCGGCCAGCGTGGTCACGTCGGCCTCCATCAACGCGGCCATCACCTGCAGACCCGCACCCACGGCCAGAGCCAGCAGCCCCTCCTGCATGTCCTCGGCGATCTCGGTCATCGCCACACTGACCCGCTCCGGGATGGCGGTCGCGTCAATGGACTGGATCTGACTACTCTTTTTCACGGCGGTCCCCTTGCTGTTGGTGTTCTTGGCAGAACGCCCGACACCTACCACACGGCAGGTCACGAGCGGGGGACCGCCACCTCAAGTTCTACGAGACCTGGGAGTACGCCCAGCGAGCGGGAGGGGTCACGCCGATGAAGACGTGATCTGACTCGTTCGAAAGCTCGTCGTCGCCAGCCGGTGCAAGTCCGGCCCGGGTAGCCGCCAGGGGGCCCGGTAGCAGGCTGCCGGCGTCGGGGGGAAACGCCCGGCGTCGAAGTGCAGTGTAAAGAGCCCTGTAAGGGGAAGCGACTGAGCGGTCCGCAGCATCAAGCGAAGCCTGCCGCGCCGTGAACGTGCCCGCGAGAGCGGGATAAGGGAGAGCCGAGCCCCGTCCCTCAGGGCGAAGGCCATGGAAGTGGTGAAGAACCTGGAGAGCAACCGCCAAGAACTCCCCGGCGTAGGGGGCGTGGAACGTTCAGAAGGTGATGGCGGGAACTGGGGAGGCCGTCCCCGGCCCGGTGACTGCGAGGACTCACCGGAGCGTGGCGTCCTATAACCGGTGGTGAGCCGGGAAGTGGGCGATCAGCCGGGACGGAGTCGGAGGCGGTCGTAGTACCGATCGAGCTGGCGGACAACACAACCGCCGGGTAGGGAAGGGCCGCTACTTCGTCCGTGCTTGTGCGAGAAGGAGTTGCCGGTGAGTGCCCTTGTGGCTAGTCCCACCCTCGGGGTCGGGGGTGATGTCCTCGACCCGGTGCGTGCCTTGCAGCGCAAGCTTTACCGGGCGGCCAAGGCCGATCCCGGACGACGGTTCCATGCGCTCTACGACAAGGTCCATCGCAGGGACGTGTTGGGGCGGGCGTGGGTAAAGGTGTGGCGCAACGGCGGCGCACCAGGCGTCGACCACCAAACCATCGCAGATGTTGAGGAATACGGGGTGACCCGTCTACTCAACGAGTTGGAAGTAGAACTACGGGAAGGCAGCTTCAGGCCGCTCCCGGCCCGGAGGGTCTACATACCCAAGCCTGGCCAAACAGAGCGTAGGCCGCTGTCGATCCCGGCCGTTCGCGACCGGGTCGTGCAGGCCGCTGTGAAGATCGTGCTCGAGCCGGTCTTCGAGGCGGATATGATGCCGTGCAGCTTTGGGTTTCGGCCTAAGCGATCGGCGCACGACGCCCTGCAGGTGCTCATCGATGAGTCCTTCGGGGGCAAGCGGTGGATCGTCGAGACGGATATAGCCAATTGCTTTACGGCGATTCCGCATGACGGGTTGATGTCAGCAGTTGAGGAGCGCATCTGCGATCGCAAGATCCTTGCCCTTCTGCGAGCGTTCCTGCGAGCAGGAGTGATGGAGGAAGGAGCGATCCGACGGGAGGTCTCAGGGACTGCGCAGGGTGGGGTGATTTCGCCGATGCTCTGCAACGTGTATCTGGGCCGACTGGATCGGGCCTGGCGTCCTGCATATGGGCGACTGGTCCGGTATGCCGACGATCTTGTGGCGGTCTGCCGCAGCCGGGGCCAAGCTGAGGCGGCCCTGGTCAAGCTGACCGCGTTACTTCGGGGCCTCGGCCTGGAGCCGAAGCAGTCGAAAACCAGGATCGTGCAGCTCGTGGAGGGACAGCCGGGGTTTGATTTTCTCGGCTTCCACCACCGGCTGGTGCGTTCACTCCCACGCCGGGGTGCCAGTGGGTATGTGTTTCTGGCCCGCTGGCCCTCCGAAAAGGCGATGCGACATGCCCGGGCGCGCATCCGGTTTCTGACCAAGCGTGCCCGGTTGGTCGCACCGGTCGAACAGGTCGTGGCGGAGGTCAACTTGTTCCTCCGCGGCTGGGCTGGATATTTCCGGTTTGGCAACTCGGCCTGGGCCTTCGACAAAACCAGGCAATACGCTCAGCTGCGCATCGCGCTGTTCGTCGCAAAGCGGCACCAGCGCGGCCGCTCCTGGGGGTTCCACCAGATCTACCGATCGCCGGCAGATCTGGGTCTGGCCTCCTTGAACGGAATCATCGTTGCCCCCAGAGCCAACAAGCCCTGGCGGGATAGGCCGAATGCCGGCGGTGAAGGATGTCGGTGAGCCGTGTGCGGGAGGGAGCAGCCGACAAGGCTGCGACCCAGCTGGTGAGAGTCCAGCCGTGTCAGTTGTCCGTGTCGGACACGAAGCAACGCCACTGCCCGGATCGGGTAACCGGCCGGGTTCTGCGTGGTGTGAAAGGCCTGGCGGCTCGGCGTCTTTGGGCGTCGCGGTCGGAGCAACCTGGAGGTCGAGCGAGCGTAGGAGCCCGAAGGTAATCGAATGACTGCAGCCTCGATATACGGCTCCCCACCGAAGTTGCTGTGTGGGGTAAATCCGCGCGTCGAACCCGTTTCCCGTGGGGTGAGACCGGTGTCCTCGGTCAAGCAACGGACAAAAGCAGCCGAGGAGCGTGGCGGGGTATGGGTCCGAGCACCTGCGCAAGGGTCGCAGAGATAACGTCGGGAAGGGCCATCTCCCAGCAGGGGCTGACAGCAACCTGCAAAGACCGCGCGCACAAGGCGGAAGCCAAGGCGCGAGGAGGGATTTGGTCTGGCGCATGGGCCCATAGGAGCGATGAAGGAGGGGTAATGCCCTCCCAGGCGACTCATGAGGTCGCCCCGACCCCGGGTAACACCCTGGGCGGGCAAAGGGGCCCTGGGCACTGGGTGGCCAACAAGCCAGGACCGCGGGAGGACATGGCCGGGATCGCCCGGCCCAACCTCCCCTCAGGCGGGCGATCATGGTGGCGAACGTCGAGGCCAGAAGGGAAACCAACTGGTCGGTGCACTACCCACCTACCGTCGTCCACTACCTGGGCTGTGTCCGGAACTTGGTGGCGAGGAGGCAGGCAAACTGTCGGCGCGAGGGGTGTATGCGAGTCAGCGCTTAAGCTTCCGCACCGACGGGCAGGCCTGCGCTCTGATAAATGGCGTGCAGAGCCCAGGTCAGAACCGGACTCGGGAAATCCGACCGTCCGGGATCGCAGGGCGGCTTTGAGAAACGTGACCAGCACTATGAGGTATGTGCTGGTGCGCGCGCTCAATTTCGAGCCCGACAACCGCATGCACGGTTCGACGGGCGGGGGCTGGAAACGGAACGCGCCTGCGTCACCGCGCCAGTCCCCGACCCAACCAACCTCCGACGCGAACGCTATAGTTGTTGGCCATGGGATTAGCCGCTTGAGGATCGAC
>NZ_BFAB01000030.1 GCF_003402475.1 Mycobacterium sp. MFM001 | reverse complement strand
AAGGTGCCCTTTTTTAATTGACAGAAATTGCGTTTCAGCGGTGGTTAATTATGGCGTCGTTGAATGGACCCGTATCCTTTATCGCAGGTACGCAACCGGAGGTGAATGGCACGAGTGGACACGCACAACGGCAGGGAAGAACGGGGGCCGCGGCGCGGACCGCGCGGGCCCCGTTCGGGTCCGGGCCGAGCGCGCAGAGCCCAGCCGCAACCCTCGTCCGAAGACGGCGCGCGCGCCGCGCCGCCGGTCCCGCCCGACATCGAGCCACGCCAACTCGCGCCCGAAATCCGGCGTGAACTCAGCACTTTGGACCGCGCCACCGCCGATGCCGTGGCCCGCCACCTAGTCGCTGCCGGCGAGCTGCTCGACGACGACCCGCAAGCCGCACTGGAGCATGCGCGGGCGGCCCGCGCTCGCTCCGGTCGCATCGCAGCGGTCCGCGAAGCGGTCGGGATCGCGGCTTACCACTGCGGAGACTGGGCGCAAGCCCTGGCCGAGCTGCGGGCAGCCCGCCGGATGGGCAGCAAGTCGCCGCTACTTGCGCTGATCGCCGATTGCGAACGCGGTCTCGGGCGGCCCGAGCGCGCCGTCGAGTTGGCGCGCGGCCCCGAAGCGGCGCAGCTCAGCGGCGACGACGCCGACGAACTACGCATCGTCGCCGCCGGCGCCCGCGCCGACCTCGGCCAGCTCGAACAGGCGCTGCTGGTGCTGTCCACCCCGCAACTCGACCCGGCGCGCACCGGGACCACCGCCGCGCGGCTGTTCTACGCCTACGCCGACACCCTGCTGGCCCTCGAGCGCGGCGACGAGGCGCTGCAGTGGTTCCTGCGCGCGGCGGCCGCCGACGTCGATGGCGTCACCGACGCCGAAGACCGGGTCAGTGAGCTCGGCTGACGTGGGAACGCTTGCGCAGGAATATGATTGCCTGCTTCTGGATCTCGACGGGACGGTGTTTCGCGGTCACCAGCTCACCGAGGGAGCGGTGGAGTCGCTCGATAAGGCGCCCGGCCGCAAGCTGTTCATCACCAACAACGCCTCCCGCAGCGCGGACGAGGTGGCGTCGCACCTGCGTGATCTCGGCCTGGACGCCACCGGCGACGCCGTCGTCACCAGCGCGCAGACCGCCGCCCACGTGCTGGCCGATCAACTCGACCCCGATTCGAGGGTGCTGATCGTCGGCACCGAGTCGCTGGCCAACGAGATCGCCGCGGTCGGATTGCGGCCGGTGCGGCTGTCGCAGGACAACCCCGACGCCGTCGTGCAGGGCCACTCGCCGCAAACCTGCTGGACCGACCTCGCAGAGGCGGCGTTGGCCATCCGGGCCGGGGCGCTGTGGGTGGCAGCCAACGTCGATCCCACCCTGCCGTCGGAGCGGGGGCTGCTGCCCGGCAACGGGTCCATGGTGGCCGCGCTGAAAACCGCCACCGACGCCGAACCGCAAATCGCCGGCAAACCATCGCCCGCCTTGATCAAAGATGCGTTGGCGCGCGGCGATTTTCGCGCTCCGCTGGTGGTCGGCGACAGGTTGGACACCGACATCGCCGGCGCCAACGCTGCCGGGCTGCCCAGCATCATGGTGCTCACTGGCGCCAATTCCGCGCGTGATGCCGTGCACGCCATACCCGCGCAACGGCCCACCTATATCGCCCACGATCTGCGCTCGCTGCACCAGGACGCCGCCACGCTTGCGGTTGCGCCGCAGAAGGCTTGGAGCGTCCACGTCGCTGACGGAACGGCGACCGTCACCAGCCGCGCAGACGACACGGTCAAGGACGGCCTGTCGGTGGTTCGCGCCGTCGCCAGCGCGGTGTGGGAAGCGCACGTCGATGACGGTCCCGTCGAGATCGAGGCGGGCGACGACACGGCCCGCGACGCCGTGGCGCGCTGGTCTCTGGCGTAAATCGGCTAGCGTAAGGAGCGCAATGACTACCGAACCCGAGGAAATTCGCGCCCATATCGACGCCGTGCTCGCCGAATTGCCTGAGCCCGGCGACGAACACACGCTCGACGAGGCCAAACTCGAAGAAATAGCGCGCCGGCTTTCGGAGGCGCACGACACGCTGGTGCGCGCTCTGGAGATGGCGGAGAAGGGTTGAGTGCGCCGTGGCGCGGCGTGCCCGTGTTGACGCCGAGCTGGTCCGGCGCGGGCTGGCGCGATCCCGCCAGCAGGCCGCCGAACTGATCGGCGCCGGCAAGGTGAGCATCGACGGCATGCCCGCGGTCAAACCCGCCACCGCGGTCGCGGTCACCGCGACCCTGCGTGTCGCCGACGACGCCGAGCGCAGCTGGGTGTCCCGCGGCGCCCACAAACTGATCGGTGCGCTCGACACCTTCGGCATCAGCGTCGAAGGCCGTCGCTGTCTCGACGCAGGCGCGTCGACCGGGGGATTCACTGAAGTGCTGCTGGACCGCGGAGCGCGCGAAGTCATTGCCGCCGACGTCGGTTACGGCCAGCTGGCCTGGTCCCTGCGCTCGGATCCACGGGTCGTCGTCGTCGAGCGAACCAACGCCCGGGACCTGTCACCGGCGGCCATCGGCGGACCCGTCGACGCGATCGTGGCTGACCTGTCGTTCATCTCGCTGACCACCGTGTTGCCCGCGCTGGCGACATGCGCGTCGCCCGACGCCGATATCGTTCCCATGGTGAAGCCGCAGTTCGAGGTGGGCAAAGGACAGGTCGGCGCCGGCGGAGTGGTCCGCGATCCGGCGCTGCGCGCCGACGCTGTGCTCAGCGTGGCACACAACGCCGAAAAGTTGGGCTGGCGCACCGTCGGCGTCACCGCCAGCCCGCTACCCGGTCCGTCGGGCAACGTCGAATACTTCCTGTGGTTGCGCGCCGATCAAGGCATGTCGGGCGACGCGCTGGTGCAGGCGGTCCGCAGTGCGGTTAACGAGGGCCCGCAATGACAAAGGAACGCACGGTACTGATGGTGGTGCACACCGGTCGCGAGGAAGCGACCGAGACCGCGCGCCGGGTCGAGAAAGTGCTGGGCGACAACGGTATTGGGCTTCGTATGTTGTCGGCCGAGGCGGTGGACCGCGGATCACTGCACCTGGCCCCCGACGACATGCGCGCGTTGGGCGTCGACATCGACGTGGTCGACGCCGATCCGCACGCCGCCGAGGGATGTGAACTGGTGATCGTGCTCGGCGGCGACGGCACCTTCTTGCGGGCCGCCGAGCTGGCACGCAACGCAAGCATTCCGGTCCTGGGCGTCAACCTGGGCCGGATCGGCTTTTTGGCCGAGGCGGAGGCGGAGGCCATCGACACCGTGCTCGAACACGTCATTGCTCGCACCTACCGGGTGGAGGAGCGGCTGACGCTGGACGTCGCAGTGCGGGTCGGGGGACGCGTCATCGACCGCGGATGGGCGCTCAACGACGCCAGCCTGGAGAAGGGTCCGAGGCTCGGGGTGCTCGGGGTGGTTGTCGAGGTCGACGGTCGGCCGGTGTCGACGTTCGGGTGCGACGGCGTGCTGGTGTCGACGCCGACCGGATCGACCGCCTACGCGTTCTCCGCCGGCGGACCGGTGCTGTGGCCGGACCTTGAGGCAATCCTGGTGGTGCCCAACAACGCTCACGCATTGTTCGCCCGGCCGATGGTGACTAGCCCGGAGGCCACTGTCGCGATCGAAGTCGAGGCGGGTGGGCATGACGCACTGGTGTTCTGCGACGGCCGCCGCGAAATGTTGGTGCCGGCGGGCGGGCGGCTCGAGGTGACGCGGTGTGAGACAGCGGTGAAATGGGCGCGCCTGGACAGCGCGCCGTTCACCGACCGTCTGGTGCGAAAGTTCCGGCTGCCGGTTACCGGCTGGCGCGGGCAATAACCGTGCTGACCGAAATACGGATCGAGTCGCTCGGCGCCATCAGCGTCGCCACCGCCGAGTTCGACCGCGGGCTTACGGTGCTCACCGGCGAAACCGGCACTGGAAAGACCATGGTGGTCACCGGTCTGCACCTGCTCGGTGGCGCACGCGCCGACGCCACTAGGGTGCGTTCCGGCGCCGGTCGTGCCGTCGTCGAAGGTCGTTTCAGCACAGTCGATCTCGACGAGGCCGCGGCTTCGCGGATCGACGAGATCCTCGATGCGGCGGGAGCTGAGCGCGACGAGGACGGCAGCGTGATCGCGCTGCGCTCGGTCAGCCGCGACGGCCCGTCGCGCGCTTACCTCGGCGGCCGCAGCGTGCCGGCCAAGTCGCTGAGCGGCTTCACCGCGGAACTGCTTACCCTGCACGGGCAGAACGATCAGCTGCGTCTGATGCGCCCCGACGAGCAACGGGCAGCGCTGGACCGGTTTGCCGACGTCGGTGCGCGCCTGGAGCGCTACCGCAAACTGCGCGACGCGTGGCTGTCGGCGCGGCGCGATCTGGTCGACCGCAGCGACCGGGCGCGCGAATTGGCGCAGGAGGCCGATCGGCTGAAGTTCGCCCTGCACGAGATCGACGCGGTGGACCCGGCGCCCGGCGAGGACGACGTGCTGATCGACGACATTCGCCGGCTCTCCGAACTGGATGCGTTGCGGGAGGCGGCCGCCGGTGCGCGTGCGGCGTTGTCCGGAGCGGCCGAGGACAGCGCGGAATCCGGGCCCGCGTCGGCGTCGGATTGCCTGGCCCGGGCCAAGGCGGCACTGGAGTCGACAGACGACACCACGCTGCGCGGGCTGGCCGACCAACTCGACGAGGCGCTGACAGTGGTCGCCGACGCCGCCCGCGAGCTGGGCGGCTACTTGAGCGAACTTCCCGCCGACGCCAGCGCACTGGACACCAAGCTGGCCCGTCAGGCCGAGCTTCGCACACTGACCCGCAAGTACGCCGCCGACATCGACGGGGTGCTGGCCTGGGCCCGCGAATCGCGAGAGCGGTTGGCCCACTTGGATGTATCCGAAGAAGCTCTGACCGGTCTGCAGCGCCGCGTCGACGAATTGGCAGCCCAATTAGCCAGTGCTGCAACCGATCTCAGCAAATCTCGCGGCCAAGCGGCCAAGCGGCTGGCCAAGGCGGTCACCGCTGAGCTGTCCGGCCTGGCAATGGCCGACGCCGAATTCACGATCTCGGTGACCACCCTGTCGGCCGGCGACGACGACGCCGCGGCGGTGACGCTGCCCTCCGGAGCGCGGGTGCACGCTGGCAGCGACGGCATCGACCAGGTCGAGTTCGGCTTCGCCGCGCACCGCGGCATGACGGTGCTGCCATTGGCGAAAAGTGCTTCGGGCGGCGAGTTGTCGCGGGTGATGTTGGCCCTGGAGGTGGTGCTGGCGACGTCGCGGAAACAGACGGCGGGCACGACGATGGTGTTCGACGAGGTCGACGCGGGAGTCGGTGGGCGAGCGGCGGTGCAGATCGGTCGCCGGCTGGCGCGGTTGGCTGGCAGCCAGCAGGTGATCGTGGTGACGCACCTGCCGCAAGTGGCCGCCTACGCCGACGTACACCTGATGGTGGACAGCACCGGGCGGGACGGCGCCAGCGGCGTGCGGCGCCTCGACGGCGACGAACGGGTGGCCGAGTTGGCCCGGATGCTGGCCGGGCTCGGTGAGTCCGACAGCGGCCGCGCCCACGCGCGCGAACTGCTCGAAGCCGCTCAATGTGATCGGATCGCGACCTCCTGACAACTTTTTCGTTGTGACAGATGTGACACGATACAACTTCTGAGTCTCCTGTTACGGCGCGCCTCCACCTCCGAGCGCTGGTTCACCGACAGAATCGCCGCATGAGGATGACAGCGCTTTTGTCCCGTAACACCGAGCGGCCCGGTGTCGTCGGCACCGCCCGAGTCGACCGCGACATCGACCGGCTGCTGCGACGCGTATGCCCCGGCGACATCGTGGTGCTCGACGTGTTGGACCTGGACCGGATCACCGCCGACGCGCTCGTCGACGCGGAGATCGCGGCCGTCGTCAACGCGTCCCCCTCGGTGTCGGGGCGCTATCCCAACCAGGGCCCAGAGGTGTTGGTGGCCAACGGCGTCACGCTCATCGACGAGACCGGACCCGAGGTCTTCAAGAAGGTCAAGGACGGCGCCAAGATCCGGCTGTACAACGGCGGGGTCTACTCCGGCGATCGCCGGCTGGTCCGCGGCACCGAGCGCACCGACCACGAGATCGCCGACCTGATGCAGGAGGCCAAGAGCGGGCTGGTTGCGCACCTGGAAGCCTTCGCGGGCAACACGATTGAATTCATTCGCAGCGAAAGCCCGTTGCTGATCGACGGAATCGGCATCCCGGACATCGACGTCGACCTGCGCCGCCGTCACGTCGTGCTCGTCGGCGACGAGCCGCACGCCGAGGACGACCTCAAGCGCCTCAAGCCGTTCATCAAGGAATACCAACCCGTGATGATCGGCGTCGGCACCGGCGCCGACGTGGTGCGCAAGGCGGGTTATCGCCCGCAGATCATCGTCGGTGACCCCAGCCAGATGAGCGTCGACGTCCTCAAATGCGGTGCGCAGGTGGTGTTGCCGGCCGACGCTGACGGCCATGCGCCCGGCCTGGAGCGCATCCAGGATCTCGGTGTCGGGGCGATGACATTCCCGGCCGCCGGTTCCCCGATGGACCTGGCGTTGCTCTTGGCCGACCATCACGGCGCCGCGCTGCTGGTGACCGCGGGACACAGCGCCAACATCGAGACGTTCTTCGACCGGACCCGTCAGCACAGCAATCCCTCGACGTTCCTCACCCGGCTGCGTGTCGGAGAAAAGCTGGTGGACGCCAAGGCGGTTGCCACCTTGTACCGCAACCGAATTTCGGGCGGCGCCATCGCGTTCCTGATACTGGCGATGTTGATCGCGGTCAGCGTCATGCTGTGGGTGTCGCGCACCGATGCGCTGGTGATGCACTGGGTGGTCGAGTACTGGAACCGCTTCTCGCTGTGGGTACAGGGCTGGGTCAGCTAGAGCCGTGATCTCCCTACGCCAACACGCGATTTCGCTGGCCGCGGTGTTTCTGGCGCTCGCGGTCGGGGTTGTCCTGGGTTCGGGCGTGCTGTCGGACACGCTGTTGTCGGGGCTTCGCGAGGAAAAGCGTGATTTGCATTCCCAGATCAACTCGCTCAACGACCAGAAGAATGCGTTGAATGAAAAGCTCACCGCGGCAAATGCTTTCGATGCCCAGATGGTGGGGCGGATAGTTTACGACGCGCTGGCCGGCAAATCCGTCGTCGTCTTCCGCACCCCGGACGCGCACGACGACGACGTCGAGGCGGTGTCGAAGATCGTCGGCCAGGCCGGGGGAGCGGTCAGCGGCACAGTGGCCTTGACCCAGGAGTTCGTCGATGCCAACTCCGCGGAGAAGCTGCGTTCGGTGGTGAACTCGTCGATCGTGCCGGCGGGCACCCAGTTGAGCACCAAGCTGGTCGACCAGGGTTCGCAGGCCGGCGACCTGCTGGGCATCGCGTTGCTAATCAACCGCGATCCGGCGGTTCTGCCGGTCGACGACACCCAGCGCGACACCGTGCTGGCGGCACTGCGCGACACCGGCTTCATCGCTTACCGAGACCAACACATCGGCGCGTCGAATACCGCGCTGGTGATCACCGGCGGCAGCCTCGGCGACGACGCCGGCAACCAGGGCGCCACCGTGGCACGGTTCGCCGCGGCGCTGGCCCCGCACGGTTCCGGGGTGGTGCTGGCCGGCCGCGACGGGTCGTCGGTCGGAACGGCTGCGGTCGCGGTGGCCCGCGCCGATGCGGGCGTCGCCGCCGCGATCAGCACCGTCGACGACGTGGACGCCGAACCCGGGCGTATCACCGCCATCCTGGGCCTGGCCGACCTGATCAACGGGGGACACACCGGTCAGTACGGCATCGGTCACGGCGCAGGCGCTCTCACCGTCGCGCAGTAGTCATTGCCGGGCGTGTCAGCAACCCGCCCGCGAGGTCAGTGTTAGGGTGGGGTTCCGTGGGTCGGAAGCCAACCCTGCGCCGTCTTCACGGAGGTTGCTCTCTTGCGTAAGCATCCGCAAACCGCCACCAAGCACCTCTTCGTCAGCGGCGGCGTCGTTTCCTCGCTGGGCAAAGGGTTGACCGCCAGCAGCCTGGGACAGTTACTGACTGCGCGCGGGTTGCAGGTGACGATGCAAAAACTCGACCCCTACCTCAACGTCGACCCGGGCACCATGAACCCGTTCCAGCACGGCGAGGTCTTCGTCACCGAAGACGGGGCCGAAACCGACCTCGACGTCGGGCACTACGAGCGCTTCCTCGACCGCGACTTGTCCGGCTCAGCGAATGTCACTACCGGACAAGTGTATTCGTCGGTGATCGCCAAGGAACGCCGCGGCGAGTACCTGGGTGACACCGTCCAGGTGATCCCGCATATCACCGACGAGATCAAGAGCCGGATCCTGGCGATGGCCAAACCGGACGCCGACGGCAACCGTCCGGATGTCGTGATCACCGAAATCGGCGGCACCGTAGGCGATATCGAGTCGCAGCCGTTCCTGGAGGCGGCCCGCCAGGTGCGTCATGACCTCGGCCGGGAGAACGTTTTCTTCCTGCATGTGTCGCTGGTGCCGTACTTGGCGCCGTCGGGTGAATTGAAGACCAAGCCGACTCAGCACTCGGTGGCGGCGCTGCGCAGCATCGGTATCACGCCGGACGCCTTGATCCTGCGCTGTGACCGCGATGTTCCCGAGCCTCTGAAGAACAAAATCGCGCTGATGTGTGACGTCGACATCGACGGCGTGATCTCCACTCCCGACGCACCCTCGATCTACGACATCCCCAAGGTGCTGCACCGCGAAGAGCTCGACGCGTACGTCGTGCGCCGGCTCAACCTGCCGTTCCGCGACGTCGACTGGACCGAATGGGACGACCTGCTACGACGGGTGCACGAGCCGCAGGAGACGGTGCGAATCGCGTTGGTGGGCAAGTACATCGACCTTTCCGACGCCTACCTATCGGTCACCGAGGCGCTGCGCGCCGGCGGGTTCAAGCACCACGCGAAGGTCGAGATGCGCTGGGTAGCCTCCGACGACTGCGAAACCGCAAACGGCGCGGCGACGGCACTGGCCGACGTGGACGGTGTGCTGATCCCCGGCGGGTTCGGGATCCGCGGCATCGAAGGCAAGATCGGCGCGATCAGCTACGCGCGGTCCAGGGGGCTGCCGGTGCTGGGACTGTGTCTTGGCTTGCAGTGCATCGTGATCGAAGCCGCTCGCTCGGTCGGCCTGACGCAGGCCAACTCCGCGGAGTTCGACCCGGCCACGCCGGATCCCGTCATCTCCACGATGGCCGATCAGCAGGACATCGTCGCCGGTGAGGCGGATCTCGGCGGCACCATGCGGCTCGGCTCCTATCCGGCGGTGCTTGAGCCGGATTCCGTTGTGGCGCAGGCATATCATTCGACGCAGGTGAGTGAGCGGCATCGACATCGCTACGAGGTCAACAATGCCTACCGCGAGAAGATCGCCGAAAGCGGACTGAGGTTTTCCGGCACGTCACCCGATGGCCATCTGGTGGAGTTCGTCGAATATCCCGCCGACATACACCCGTTCGTCGTCGGCACCCAAGCACATCCCGAGCTGAAGAGCCGGCCCACCCGTCCGCATCCACTGTTCGCCGCGTTCGTGGGGGCGGCCCTGGACTACAAGGCGGCCGAGCGGTTGCCGGTGGAGATACCCGAGCACCGGGCCAACGGCAACGAACACCGCGACGGCGTCAACGCCCCACTAGCCGAACCCGTGACCCGTGGGTGAGCACGTCTTCGAGACCACGTCGTCCGAAACACTGCACACCGGAAAGATATTCGCGCTTCGCACCGACCATGTTCGGATGCCCGGCGGCAAAACGGTCACCCGCGAGGTGGTCGAGCACTATGGCGCGGTAGCCGCCGTCGCCCTGGACGACGACGGCAACATCCCGCTGGTCTACCAGTACCGCCACCCGTTCGGCAGAAGACTGTGGGAGCTTCCCGCCGGACTGCTCGACATCAACGGCGAGGCACCGCATCTCACCGCGGCCCGCGAACTGCGCGAAGAGGCCGGCTTGCAGGCCGAGACATGGCAGGTGCTGGTCGATCTGGACTCCACGCCCGGGTTCAGCGACGAATCGGTGCGGGTCTACCTGGCGACCGGGCTGACGCAGGTGGACCGGCCCGAGGCGCACGACGAAGAGGCCGACATGACATTGCGGTGGTTCTCTCTTGACGAGGCCGTCCGCCGGGTGTTCAGCGGTGAGATCGTGAATTCCCTTGCAGTTTCCGGGATTTTAGCCGCGCATGCGGTACAGCAAGGTGTGGCCGAGCCGCGGCCGGTGGACGCCCCGTGGATTGACAAGCCGACCGCGTTCGCCAAGCGGCAGGCCGCGCGATGACGACGTTGGCGCCGCCGCTGGAATCGCAGCTGCAGGGTTACCTCGACCATCTGACGATCGAGCGGGGGGTGGCGGCCAACACGTTGAGCTCGTACCGTCGCGACCTGCGTCGCTACTCCGAGCACCTGGCGCTACGCGGCATCGACGATTTGGCCAAGGTCACCGAGGACGACGTCAGCGACTTCCTGGTGGCGCTGCGGCAGGGAAACCCGGAAGCCGGTGTGGCGCCGCTGTCGGCGGTATCGGCGGCGCGGACGCTGATCGCCGTGCGCGGTCTGCACCGGTTCGCCGCCGCCGAGGGACTCGCCGAGTTAGACGTCGCGAGGGCCGTCAAGCCGCCGACGCCTGGCCGCCGGTTGCCCAAAAGCCTGTCCGTCGACGAGGTTTCGGCGCTGCTCGACGGCGCGGGCGGCGACGGGCCCTCGGACGGCCCGCTGACTCTGCGCAACCGGGCGCTGCTCGAACTGCTGTACTCCACGGGGGCGCGGATCTCCGAAGCGGTCGGACTCGACGTCGACGACGTCGACACCCACGACCGGTCGGTGCTGCTTCGTGGCAAGGGCGGCAAGCAGCGGCTGGTGCCGGTGGGCCGCCCGGCGGTGCAGGCGCTGGACGCCTACCTGGTGCGGGGACGACCGGACCTGGCGCGCCGCGGGCGGGGCACGCCGGCGATCTTCCTCAACGCCCGCGGCGGACGGTTGTCGCGGCAGAGCGCCTGGCAGGTGCTGCAGGACGCCGCCGAACGCGCCGGCATCAGCTCGGGCGTGTCCCCGCACACGCTGCGGCACTCGTTCGCCACGCATCTGCTCGACGGCGGCGCCGACGTGCGTGTGGTGCAGGAGCTGCTGGGCCACGCCTCGGTGACGACGACGCAGATCTACACGCTGGTGACCGTGCACGCGCTGCGCGAAGTGTGGGCCGGTGCCCACCCGCGGGCCCGGTAACTACCCCAAGTACTCCGACTCCAGCACCAGGTCCGTGATCAGGCTCTGGTATTCCAGGTGCGCCTTGTGCTCGGTGGTGTTCCACAGCGTGCCCTGCTGGCGGCGCATGTACTCGCGGTAGCGCGGCGCGCCGGGCACCTTGACGTTGTCGGCGACCACGATCGAGCCGGGATGCAGCCAGCCGCGTTCCAGGATGCTCTGCAGGTCGGTCAGGTAGGCATCCTTGTCGTGGTCGAGGAACACGAAGTCCAGCGCGCTGGCGGTAAACCCGTGCTCGGCGGCCAGCGCCTCCAGCGTGCGCCCGCCGTCGCCGATCGTGCCCACCACGCACGTCACGCGGTCGGCGACGCCGGCATGCGCCCAGATCTGCCGGGCGTTAACGGCGTTGGCTTCGGCGAGTTCGACGGAATACACCTTGGCGGCCGGGGCCGCGCGGGCGATCCGCAGCGCGCCATAGCCGCAGTAGGTGCCCAGCTCCAGCGCCAGCTTCGGGTCGGCGCGCCGGACTGCGGCGTCGAGCACCTTGCCCTTCTCGTCGCCGACGTTGATCAGCATCGACTTCTCGTAGGCGAACCGGTCGATGGTGGCCAGCACGTCGTCGATGTCGCCGGCCTTTGCGTTTTCCAGCACATAGGCGACTGCCGCGGCCTCACGTCCGTCGCCGATCTGGCCGGTCGTGGTGATGTTGCGGGTGCCGGTCGCCATCCGCCAGACCGACCACCGCAGAAACGGAATGCGTTGTTTGAGGCCCATGAGGCACCACGCTAGTCGTCGGGCGAATTCGCTGGTTACCTTGCCTGCGGGTCTTCCGGCGCGAACACGCAAAACCGCTACACTTTCCTGCGATGTCCGCCTCTACCGAACGCTCTGGGCATGACTGACGACGCCGACAGCAGCGTCGAGGTCGGCCTGACCGGGCGGCCGCCGCGGGCGATTCCCGAACCCAAACCCAAGACCGCGCACGGCCCGGCGAAGGTCGTCGCGATGTGCAACCAGAAGGGTGGCGTCGGCAAAACCACGTCGGCGATCAACCTGGGTGCCGCGCTGGCCGACTATGGCCGACGGGTGCTGCTGGTGGACATGGATCCGCAGGGCGCGCTGTCGGCGGGTCTGGGTGTGCCGCACTACGAGCTGGACCACACCATCCACAACCTGCTCGTCGAACCGCGGGTGTCGGTCGACGACGTCCTGGTCCACACGCGGGTCAAGCACATGGATCTGGTGCCGTCCAACATCGATTTGTCCGCGGCTGAGATCCAGCTGGTCAACGAGGTGGGCCGCGAGCAGACGCTGGCGCGCGCGCTGCATCCCGTGCTGGACCGCTACGACTACGTGCTGATCGACTGCCAGCCGTCGCTGGGACTGCTGACCGTGAACGGGTTGGCCGGCTCCGACGGCCTCATCATTCCCACCGAGTGCGAGTACTTCTCGCTGCGGGGCCTGGCGCTGCTGACCGACACCGTCGACAAGGTGCGCGACCGGCTCAACCCCAAGCTCGAGATCAGCGGCATCCTGATCACCCGCTTCGACCCGCGGACGGTCAACTCCCGCGAGGTGATGGCCCGGGTCGTGGAGCGGTTCGGCGACCTGGTGTTCGACACGGTCATCACCCGCACAGTCCGCTTCCCGGAGACCAGCGTCGCCGGTGAACCGATCACGACGTGGGCGCCGAAATCGGCCGGTGCCCAGGCGTACCGCGCGCTGGCACGCGAGGTTATCGCCCGGTTCGGCGCGTGAGCGATACCGAAACGGCTGCCACCGGTTTTCAAGTCAGGCTGACCAATTTCGAGGGGCCGTTCGACCTGCTGCTGCAGCTGATCTTCGCGCACCGCCTCGACGTCACCGAGGTGGCGTTGCACCAGGTCACCGACGACTTCATCGCCTACACGCGTGCGATCGGCCCGCAACTGGGGCTGGAGGAGACCACCGCGTTCCTGGTGATCGCCGCGACGCTGCTCGACCTCAAGGCGGCGCGGCTGCTGCCGTCCGGGCAGGTCGACGACGAGGAGGACCTGGCACTGCTGGAGGTGCGCGACCTGTTGTTCGCCCGGCTGCTGCAATACCGGGCGTTCAAGCACGTCGCGCAGATGTTCGCGGAGCTGGAGGCGGCCGCGCTGCGCAGCTACCCGCGGGCGGTGTCGCTGGAAGACCGGTTCGCCGGACTGCTGCCCGAGGTGATGCTGGGCGTCGACGCCGAGCGCTTCGCGCAGATCGCCGCCACCGCGTTCACCCCGCGACCGGTGCCGACAGTGGCCACCGAGCACCTGCACGAGCTGATGGTGTCGGTGCCCGAGCAGGCCGGACAGCTGTTGTCGCTGCTGGAGTCACGCGGGATCGGGCAGTGGGCGTCGTTTTCCGAGCTGGTGGCCGACTGCCGGGTGCCGATCGAGATCGTCGGCCGGTTCCTGGCGCTGCTCGAACTGTATCGGGCCCGGGCGGTAGCATTCGACCAGTCAGAACCGCTTGGTGTGCTCCAGGTTTCATGGACCGGAGAACGGCCGACCAATGAAGACCTGGAACTGCGAGACCTCTCATGACGACCGATGATGCGCGCGATCCCGACCTGGGTATTGACGTCGCGACCGCGCCGGAGCTGCCCGACGACGAGCTGGGCGCGGTGCTCGAGGCGCTGCTGCTGGTGGTCGACACCCCGGTGACCATCGAGGCGCTGGCCGCGGCGACCGAACAACCGGTGTACCGGATCGCCGCCAAGCTGCGACTGATGGCCGACGAGCTCACCGAGCGTGACAGTGGGATCGACCTGCGCGAGGCGGGTGGTGGCTGGCGGATGTACACCCGCGCCCGCTACGCGCCGTACGTCGAGCGGCTGCTGCTGGACGGCTCGCGCTCGAAGTTGACCCCCGCCGCGCTGGAGACGCTGGCCGTGGTGGCCTACCGCCAGCCGGTGACCCGGGCACGGGTGAGTGCGGTGCGCGGGGTCAACGTCGACGCCGTCATGCGCACGCTGCTGGCCCGCGGCTTGATCACCGAAGCCGGCACGGATCCCGATACCGGCGCTGTCACGTTCGCGACCACCGAGCTGTTTTTGGAACGGCTCGGGTTGTCGTCGCTGGCCGACCTGCCGGACATCGCGCCGCTTCTTCCGGATGTCGACATGATCGACGATTTGAGCGAATCACTGGACGAGGAGCCACGTTTCGTCAAACTGGCCGGTGCGCCCGAGGCGGATCAGTCGCTGTCGTTCGACGTGGACCAGGAATGACCGACGGTGTGCGCCTGCAGAAAGTGTTGTCGCAGGCTGGAATTGCGTCGCGGCGAGTCGCGGAGAGGATGATCACCGACGGCCGCGTCGAGGTCGACGGGCAGCTGGTGACCGAGTTGGGCACCCGGGTCGATCCGGACGTGTCGGTGATCCGCGTCGACGGTGCGCGGATCGTGCTCGACGATTCGATGGTGTATCTGGCGCTCAACAAGCCGCGCGGCGTGCACTCGACGATGTCGGACGATCGCGGCCGGCCCTGCATCGGCGATCTCGTCGAGCATCGGGTGCGCGGCAAGCAGAAGCAGCAGCTTTTCCACGTCGGGCGGTTGGACGCCGACACCGAGGGCCTGATCCTGTTGACCAATGACGGCGAACTGGCGCACCGGCTGATGCATCCCTCCTTTTGCGTGCCCAAGACGTACGTCGCGACGGTCGGCGGGTCGGTGCCGCGCGGGCTGGGCAAGAAGCTGCGCGCGGGAATCGAATTGGACGACGGACCGGCGTCCGTCGACGATTTCGCGGTTGTCGACACCGTACCGGGCAAGACTTTGGTGCGGGTCACCCTGCACGAAGGACGCAAACGAATCGTACGACGGCTGTTGGCTGCCGCAGGTTTCCCAGTGCAGGCGCTGGTACGAACCGATATTGGCGCGGTGTCGCTGGGGCAGCAGCGGCCGGGGAGCGTCAGGGCGTTGGGCCGCAACGAAGTCGGCGAACTCTATCGGGCGGTCGGACTGTGAGTGTGGTCGTTGCGGTGGACGGTCCGGCCGGGACCGGAAAGTCTTCGGTGTCAAGAGGTTTGGCGCGCGCGTTGAATGCGCGCTATTTGGATACCGGCGCGATGTACCGGATCGTGACGCTGGCGGTGTTGCGGGCGGGAGTCGACCCTGTCGATGGGGCGGCGGTCGGGGACGTCGCCGCCGGGGTGCAGTTGTCAGTGGGCTACGACCCGGACGAGGATCGCTGTTGCCTTGACTCGGAAGATGTTTCGGCCGAGATCCGCGGCGACGAGGTAACCGGGGCGGTCTCGGCAGTGTCGTCTGTTCCGGCGGTTCGGGCCCGGCTGGTAGATCTGCAGCGTGCGCTGGCGAACGGGGGGGACAGCATCGTGGTGGAAGGTCGCGACATCGGGACCGTGGTGCTGCCGGACGCCGACGTGAAGATCTTCCTGACGGCGTCGGCGGAGACCCGTGCGCGGCGGCGCAATGACCAGAACATCGCCGCGGGTCTGCCCGACGACTACGACGGCGTGCTGGCCGACGTGCGCCGCCGCGATCATCTCGATTCGACGCGGGCGGTGTCGCCGTTGCGGGCAGCGGACGATGCGGTGGTCGTCGACACCAGCGAGATGACCGAAGCCGAGGTGGTCGCTTATCTGCTGGAGTTGGTCGAACAGCGAAGTGAGGCGGTCCGGTGACGCGTGCCGACGGCACCTGGAGCGACGAAAGCGACTGGGACATCGAGGCTTCCGGTCCGCCGCCGGTGGTGGCGGTGGTGGGCCGGCCCAATGTCGGCAAGTCGACGTTGGTCAACCGGATCCTGGGCCGGCGCGAGGCGGTGGTGCAGGACGTACCCGGTGTGACGCGCGACCGGGTGTCCTACGACGCGCTGTGGACCGGGCGGCGCTTCGTCGTACAGGACACCGGCGGCTGGGAGCCCGACGCCAAGGGCCTGCAGCAGCTGGTCGCCGAGCAGGCGGCGGTGGCGATGCGCACCGCCGACGCGGTGATCCTGGTGGTGGACGCGGTGGTGGGTGCGACCGCCGGCGACGACGCCGCGGCACGCATCCTGCGCCGTGCCGGCAAGCCAGTGTTCTTGGCCGCCAACAAGGTTGACGGCGAGCGGGGCGAGGCAGACGCCGCCGCGCTGTGGTCGTTGGGGCTGGGACAGCCGTATGCGATCAGCGCGATGCACGGCAGGGGAGTGGCCGATCTCCTCGACGACGTGGTTGCGGCGCTGCCGCAGGTAGCCGAATCGGAGGCGACGTCCGGCGGGCCGCGGCGGGTGGCGCTCGTCGGAAAGCCCAATGTCGGTAAGAGTTCACTGCTGAACCGGCTGGCGGGGGATGAGCTGGCGGTGGTGCACGAGGTCGCCGGTACGACGGTCGACCCGGTGGATTCGCTGATCGAAATGAACGGCAAGGTCTGGCGTTTCGTCGACACTGCCGGGTTGCGCCGCAAGGTGGGGCAGGCCAGCGGACACGAGTTCTACGCCTCGGTGCGCACCCACGGCGCTATCGATGCCGCCGAGGTGGTGATCGTGCTGATCGACGCGTCGGTGCCGCTGACCGAGCAGGACCAGCGGGTGCTGTCCATGGTGATCGAGGCCGGGCGAGCGCTGGTGCTGGCCTTCAATAAGTGGGATCTGGTGGACGAGGATCGCCGCTATCTGCTGGAGCGGGAGATCGACCGCGAGCTGGTGCAGGTGCGCTGGGCGCAGCGGGTCAACATCTCGGCGAAGACGGGTCGGGCAGTGCAGAAGTTGGTGCCGGCGCTGGAAAGTGCTCTGGCGTCATGGGATACCCGGGTCTCGACCGGTCGCTTGAACACCTGGGTCAAAGAGGTGGTGGCCGCGACGCCGCCGCCGGTGCGCGGCGGACGGCAGCCCCGCATTCTGTTCGCCACCCAGGCCACCGCGCGCCCGCCGACGTTCGTTCTGTTCACCACCGGCTTTCTCGAGGCCGGTTATCGACGGTTCCTGGAGCGCCGCTTACGCGAGACGTTCGGTTTCGAGGGCAGCCCTATCCGAATCAACGTCCGCGTGCGTGAGAAGCGCGGAGCTCGGTCACGCTGATCCCGGTGGGTCGTGGTTGGGGTTGTAGCGTTCGGGGTGGTGGTAGTTGTTGGTGCGGGGTTGGCCGTGGTCGAGATGTGGTGGGGGGATCCATTGGGTTTGTCCGTTGGTGGATTTGGTTGTGAGCCAGCCGTGTTCGGCGATGTCGTTGTCGGGTTTGCAGGCTAGGGTGAGGTTGGTGATGTCGGTGGGTCCGCCGCGGGCCCAGCTGTGGAGGTGGTGGGCTTCGGTCCAGTAGCCGGGTGTGTCGCAGTTGGGCCGGGTGCAGCCGCGATCTTTCGCGTAGAGCACGATGCGTTGGTCGGGTGAGGCGATGCGTTTGGTGCGGCCCAGATATAGCGGGCGGCTGTCGTGGTTGTCGAAGATGGCTAGGTAGTGGTGGGCGTGGCTGGCCAGGCGGATCAGATCGGGCATGGGTAGCAGGGTGCCGCCGGCGGTGAGGGCGTGTCCGCTGGCCGCGGTGAGTTCGGCCAGGGTGGTGGAGACGATGACGGTGACGGGCAGGCCTTTGTGGGTGCCGAGTTTGGGGTCGCCGAGTTGGCCGCGCACTAGGGCGTTAAGCGCGTCGTGTTGGCGTTGGGCATGGCCGCGGGCGTCGGTGTGGGCCAGTTCCTCGGCCGGCTCGCCGGCAGTGCAGGGTTGGGGGTCGTCGGGGTTGCACATGCCGGGGGCGGCGAAGCGGGCGAACCAGGCTTCCAGGTTGGCGCGCAGCTCGGGGGTGGCGGTTAGTTTGGCGATGCTCATGCCGTCGCGGCGTTGCGGTGCCCAGCTAAAACCACGCTGGCGGGCCCTATCTTCGTCGGAGAATTTGCCGTCGGGGTTGATGGTGATGGCGTAGCGCTCGGCGACTTTGGCCAGCTGATCGGGGCGCAGGGCGGTGGCTTGGTCGGCCAAAAACGCTTCGGCTTTTGTGACGATGGCCGGCGGGGTGTCGTGCGGCAGGTCGCGCATAAAGCCCTGGATGACGCGCAGGTGCTGGGAGTCGAGCTGGCCGTCGCGCCACATCAGTGCGGTGGCGGGTAGTTCGGGTGGCTGCGGTTGGCCGGTCAAGGTGGTGCGCGGGGCCAGTTGGGTGGCGTCGTGGACGCGGCGGCGGGCCTCGGCGCAGCTGATGCGCAGCCAGTCGGCGACCACTTTGTGGACCGCCCCGCCGATATCGGCCGGGACTTCCTTGGTGAGCCCGACGATGATGTCGTGGCCGGCCACGGCTTGGCGGCGTGCTGCGGTTTCCAGCCGCTCCAGGGCGCGTAAGCGTTCCGCGGGCTCGTAGCTGTCGAGGTTGAGTTCGCGGATGTGCGCCACCGCGGCGTCCAGCGCATCCAGCGCGGCAGCCAGTTGCGCCGGATCGGCCACGCATGTCGAACCCATGTTCGAAACACTACCCACGCCCACCGACCGCGTTGACTCGTCCAA
>NZ_BFAB01000029.1 GCF_003402475.1 Mycobacterium sp. MFM001 | reverse complement strand
GCCGCCGCAGGAGCCGGTCGTCGCCGCGGCGCCCGCCGAGCCGCAAAGCGCGGTGGCGGCGGAGCCACCGGCCGACCTGCCGGCCGCCGAGCCTGCCCCGGTGCCACCGCCGCCTGTCGCGCCCCCGCCGCCCCCGGAGCCCAACCCGCATCCGCTGTTGACGAAGGTGCTCGAGCGCTTGCACGGCCACCCCGAGCCGGCGCCGGACGAGCCCGCGCCGGGGCAGGTACCACCGCCGCCGGCGCCCTAAGGCCGATCAGCCGAGGAGCGAGAGCGCGTAGGAGCGGCGCAGCTTGCCCGACGGTGTTTTGGGGATGGTTCCCGCAGCAACCACCGCGACCTTGCGTGGCCGCACCTCGACCTCCGCGACCACTTGATGCGCCACCTGGCGTTCGATCCGGCGCACTTCGGCGGGATTGTCGACGGCGTTCGACTCGACCACGACCGCGAATGTCTCGCGCGACAGCCCCGCGTTGAGCCGCACGGCCGCTGCACAGCCAGAGCGAACACCGTCGACGCGGCATGCGGCCCGTTCGATGTCGGTCGGGTAGATGTTGCGGCCGGCCATGATGATGACGTCTTTGACCCGGCCGCACACCACGATGTGGCCATTCTCGGTCAGGTAGCCGAGATCACCGGTGTCATACCAGCCCTGCTCGTCTTGGGCGGCCACATAGCCTGCGGCGGTGGTGTAGCCGGACGTGACCGGCTCGCCGCGGACCTGGATGACTCCGACACCGCGGGCGGGCAACACGTTGGCGTCGTCGTCGACGATGCGCGCCTCCAGGCCCGTCAGTAGTGGGCCAAGGCAGGCGAGCCGGCGCGTCTTGCCCTTGGTCGCCGGAACGGCGTGGCGCAGAACCGCAAGCAAGTCGGCGTCGACCTCGTCGATCGCCAAGCCGGCGCCGCACTCCGAAAACGACACCGCCACCGTGGTTTCCGCCATGCCGTAGGCGGGCACGATGGCCTCCGGCCGCAGCCCGAACGGTGCGCCGGCCGCACAGAGTTCGTCCACATCGTCCGGTTCGACGTGTTCTGCGCCCGACAGCGCCCACCGCAGGCTCGACAAGTCGAATTGGCCGGGCGTGCTCTGCGCGCGTAACCGCTTGGCCAACAACGAATAAGCGAAGTTGGGGGCGGCCGTCATGGTGCCTTTGTACTTGTCGATCAGCCGGGGCCACAGCAGGATGTCCCGCAGGAAGTCCATCGGCGTGATCTTCACCAACTCCGCACCGAAATACATTGGCACAGTGAGGAACCCGGTCATGCCCATGTCGTGGAAGAGCGGCAACCAGCTCACGATGACGTCGTGGTCGAGGTCGTAGCGTGCGCCGCTGAACATTGCCTCGGCATTGGACACCAGGTTGCGGTGCGTGATCCGGACGGCTTTCGGGGAGCCCGTCGAGCCGGACGTCAGCTGCAGCAGCGCCACGTCGTCGTCGCAGGTGTGCACGGGATCAATCTGGTCGGCGGCAAGCAGCTGGTCGACGCTGAGCACGCGCATACCGAGCTCGGTCAGCAGGGGAGCGGCCGCCGTGAACGGGTCGGAGATGACCACGGCCCGAGCCCCTATCACGCCGATCACCGCCGCGGTCTCGATAGCCCACGCCTGCAGGTCGGTGCGCGGCGTGGGCTGATGCAGCATCGTGAGGCTGGCCCCGCGCATCCACAGGCCCTGGGCGACCGGCGCGATTTCGACGGGAGCACCTGCCAGCACCGCGACCGCGTCGCCATGTCCGACCCCGGCGGCCGCCAAACCGCCCGCCGCCCTGCGCGCCTGCTGGTGTACCTGCGCCCAGGTGTGCCGTACCGGCGCACCGGGCTCGCCGGTCGTCATCCCGTTGCGACTGGTCAGGGCATTGCCGAACATTTTGTCGGTAAATCTGCTCACGACAGCCTCCCGTGCACCTTGCTTGGCAACGACGTGCTATCGCAGACGGCTGCCCACCAGCGGGCCCCCGACGAACCTACGACCGTCGAACAGTAGCGCCCGCGCGCCCCGGAACTGGCGACGAAACGCTTGTGGTGCAGTTTTGTTGTCAAGCTGTCACATGACTGCGGCTCAAGGGGTTTCGTTCAGCGCCACAGACTCGGCCTCACGAGGCCCCAGGTCGAGGCGGAACGGGGGATACTCGTCGCGCATCAGCGCGCTGTAGGCCCGGACCCGAATCGCCCACCGGTTGATCCCGATCACGAAGTCGTACAAGCCTTTCGGGTAGCGCCCGGTGAATAGCAGCCCCAGCACGGCGATCAGCAGCAGGATCGCTATCAGCGGTGGTAAGTCGTAGCCGACGACCTCGTCCGGGTCGACCATCAGAAACCGCCAGCCTGCCGTGAAGAAGGCCAGAAGTATCAGGTAGTGCGGGATGGCCAGGAGCCACCATTTGACGAGCACCAGGCCGCGACTCAGCCGCTCCGGATAGTCGACTTCCAAATCGGCCGGATACTCGGCGTTGGGCTTCAGGCTGAACGGCGGGTACTTGTCGGTGCCCAGCGCGGACAGCGCGTAAAACGTGACACGCCAACGCCACCGCTTGACGCCGACACTGAAGTCGAACAACGCGCGGGGATATTTGCCGGCGAACAGGATCGCGAAGAATGCGATCACCGTGACCACCAGGACGGCGATGTGCAAGAAGAACAACACGATGTAGTGCGGGATGGCCAGAATCCATTTGACCAGCCATTGCCATCGCGACAGCGCGGGATCGAGGTCGCCTCGAACTCGCACGGGATACGAGGTGGATTCGGGTTGTGTCATCGGCGGCTCCTTCCGCGGGTTCGGGTAGAGGATGAGCCGTCGCTGGCGTTTTGGCAACCGTTGTGACTAAGTTGTCTGGCGCGCGGCGAACGATACGGTCACCTCGTCGGCGACCTTCAGCGAGCCCATCAGCAACGAGTATGGCTTGACACCGAAATCGGATTGCCGAATGGTGGCCTGCGCTGACATCTGCCAGGCGTCGCCGAGATCCGTTGTGCCAAGGTCGATTACCTGCTTGCGTGTCTTGCCGCGGATCCGCAGTGGCCCGGTGAGGCGGTAGCCGTCGGCGCTCTTCTCGATGCCCTCGGCCGCGAAACGGATGTCGGGAAACCGGTCGGCATCGAGCGACCGCAGCGCGTTGGAGCGCACCAATGCCTTCTGGGCACCGGACAACGGCGTGACGCCGCCTTCGCCGCGCACCACGTCGAGCGAATCCACGGCGACAGTCAGCTCCGCCGCGGCCGGCTCGTCGCCGGCCCACGTCACCGTGGCCCGCCAGTCCCGCATCGCGATCGTGAGGCGATGGCCCATTTTCGCGGCCCGGCCGGTGACCCCGGTGTGAACGAGCAACTCGCCGTCGGATGCGGTCAGGGTCCAGACGGCTCCGTTGCGCTCAGTCACACGGTCAGGACGGTCCGGTAGTGCGCCCGTCCCTGCTCCAGCGCCGCGTAACCGTCGGCCGCTTGCGACAGCGGCAGTTCTTCGATCCATGCCCGCACACCCGACAGGACGGCGAATTGCATTGTGTCTTCAACCTCTTTGGCGGTCCCGGACGGATGGCCGACGATGGACAGCCCCGGATTGATCAACTGCATCGGGCTGATCTGCAGCGGCTCGGGCGTGACGCCGAGCGTGACCAGTTCGCCTTGGGGCTGCAGGCCGCCGACGGTTGCGGCCATGGCCTGCGAGTTGCCGGCGGTGGCCAGCACGACCGCGACGCCACCCAGGGCTTTCAGCGCTTCGGACACGTCGCCGGTGGCGTCGATGTAGTGGTGTGCGCCCAGCTTGCGGGCATCGTCCGCCTTGGCAGTGCCGCGATTGATCGCGATGGTCTCGAAACCCATTGCGCGGGCGAACTGCACACCGAGATGGCCAAGCCCGCCGACACCCAGGATCGCCACCCGGTCTCCGGGCAGTGCTTTGGTGTGACGCAGTGCGTTGTAGGTCGTGACACCGGCACAACCCATCGGAGCGGCCTCCGCATCGGACAGTTCGGCGGGAATTCGAGCCAGTGCAGTCGCGGGCACTGTCACGGATTCGGCGTAGCCGCCGGGATAGTGCCAGCTCGGCACCTTGCCGTTGACGCAGTGGATGAAAAGCCCCTTGCGACAGGGGTCGCAGTGGTTGCAGTTGCCGCCGAACCATCCGACGGCGACACGGTCGCCCACCGCGAAGTCCTCGACGCCCGGGCCGATCTCGGCGATCTTGCCGGCGATTTCGTGCCCCGGCGTCAGTGGCCAGGACAAGCCGGGGAATGCGCCGGCGACGAAGTGGGCGTCGGTGCCGCAGATACCGCAGGCGCCGACGTCGATGCGTACTTCGCCGCGCCCAGGCGATGTTGTCTCGACGTCGGCGATCTCCAACGGAGCGCCCGCGGACTTGACCTGGACCGCTTTATGTGAGGGCATGGGCGGTGGTGTGGTAGTCGACCTGCCAGTGCTTGATGCCGTTGAGCCAGCCGGAGCGCAGGCGCTCGGGTTTCCCAAGAGGCGTCAGGTCG
The DNA here is from genome assembly GCF_003402475.1 of Mycobacterium sp. MFM001. GTDB lineage: Bacteria > Actinomycetota > Actinomycetes > Mycobacteriales > Mycobacteriaceae > Mycobacterium. The sequence continues at coordinate 16,651 of NZ_BFAB01000029.1, read as the reverse complement.
GGCATCTGGTCGGCGATCGCGTTGAAGATCAGGTCGATCGTCATCCGCGCCAGGTTGGCCCCCATGCAGTAATGTGCGCCGGTGCCGCCAAATCCCACGTGCGGGTTGGGATCTCGCAGAATGTTGAAGGTGAACGGGTCGTCGAACACTTCCTCGTCGAAGTTGGCGGAACGGTAGAACATCACCACTCGCTGGCCTTCCTTGATCTGCACACCCGAGAGCTCGTAGTCGCGCAATGCGGTGCGCTGGAACGACGTCACGGGCGTTGCCCATCGCACGATTTCGTCGGCAGCAGTGCCGGGCCGCTCCCTGCGGAACAACTCCCACTGATCGGGGAAGTCGGTGAACGCCATCATGCCCTGCGTGATGGAGTTCCGGGTCGTCTCGTTGCCGGCGACGGCCAGCAGGATGACGAAGAAGCCGAACTCGTCCTCGGAGAGCTTGTGCCCGTCGACGTCGGCCTGAATCAACGTGGTGACCAGATCCTGCCCCGGATTCTTCGCCTTCTCGGCGGCCATCTGCATGCCGTACATGATCAGTTCGACCGACGCCGTGATGGCGTCGTTGCTCGCGAACTCTGGGTCCTGGTCGCCGACCATCTGATTGGACCAGTGGAAGAGCTTCTTGCGGTCTTCCTGCGGCACACCCATCAGCCCGGCGATGGCCTGCAGCGGCAACTCACACGAGACCTGTTCGACGAAATCCCCGGCGCCCTCGGCGGCCGCGGTCTCGACGATGCGCCGCGCCCGCTCGCCCAGCTCGTCGCGCAGCCGTTCGACGGCCCGCGGCGTGAACGCTCGCGAGACGATCTTGCGCAGCCGGGTGTGCTGCGGCGCGTCCATGTTGAGCAGGACGAACTTGCCGCGCTCGATCTGCTCGCCGACGGTGCCGTCTTTATAGCGCGGCAACGCGGTCTTCTTCAGGCTGGAAAAAACGTCGCTGCGCAGCGAGATCTCTTTGACATCCTTGTGCTTGGTGACCACCCAGAAGCCGCCGTCGTCGAACCCGCCCGCGCCGAGCGGCTGCTCGTTCCACCAGATCGGTGCGACGCGGCGCATCTCGGCCAGCTCCTCGACCGGCAGCCGCTCGGCGTAGATGTCGGGGTCGGTGAAATCGAAACCGGGGGGCAGATTCGGAGTCGGCATAGGCACTCCTCGAGTACGGCCTGAAAGTGGTATCTCCTGGCTCAGTAAAGCACCGGAGCCGCCGAATTGGAACGTGTTCTCACTCGATTGCCGGCAGCCGGGCCGGCGAAACGAGCCTGTGCCGGCGCCGTGCTCGTTATGCTGCGGATCATGATTCGCCAACTCTGCATTGCCGCTGCGATCACGGGAGCCGCGCTCGGCACGGCGCCGGCTGCCGTCGCCGACCCGCAGCATTACGACGGCGACGTTCCGGGGATGAACTACGACGCCTCGCTAGGGGCGCCTTGCGACAACTACGAGCGGTTCATCTTCGGACGCGGCCCCGGTGGTCAGGCCGAGGCGTGCCACTTCATCATCAACCAGTTCCCGGCCGCGCAGTCGGGCTACTGGGTGATCACCTACCCGCTGAACGGTGTGCAGCAGGTCGGCGCGCCGTGCCCTGATCCCCGTGGCGCGTCGGCCCAGTCTCCCGACGGGTATCCGATGCTGTGCACCGAACACGGCTGGCAGATCGGGCAATTGACCGGCGGCGGGTTCCCGATTGTCGGCGGCGGCTTCCCGTCCGACACCGGCGTCACCGGTTAGGTCTCACACTTCGATCGGCGGATGTAGCCGCTCCATCGTGTACTGCCGGTTGCGCCGGGCCGCCCACGCGCTGGCAGCCAGCGATGCGGCCAGCACGCCAACGAGCACCACGACGGCGATCCACAGTCGCGAATCCACGCCGCCGACGATGACTTCTCGTAAACCGTTGACCGCGTATGTCATCGGGTCCAGCGGATGCAAAATCTGGAACGGTTTCGCCGTCGTCTCGACCGGGTAGATGCCTCCGGCCGACACCAGCTGGAACATCAGGAACGCCAGGGTGATCACCCGGCCGACCGCAACGCCGAACACCGCGTTGAACGCCTGGATCAATGCCAGGAACGCCGCGGCGATCAGGACCAGGAACGCGACCGTCGCCACCGGATGCCTGGCGTGCAGACCGACACCGAAATGCACGACGGCATACATCACCAGCACCTGGCAGGCCGCGACGAGTAACCCGGGCCACAACGACGCCAGCACCACTCGCAGCGCCCCGAGCCCGTTGACGATGGGCCGAGTTTGCAAGGGCGTCAGCAACATCCAGATGATCAGAGCGCCGATGAACAACGCCAGCGGCAAGAAGAACGGCGCGAAACCGGTGCCGAACGTCGCGGCCCGATGCATGAAATGCATGTCCAGGGTGACCGGGTCGGCCATGGTCTTGGCGACGTCGTTGCGCTGCCGGTCGGTCCAGGACGGCACCTGGCGGGCGCCCTCGTCGAGCTTGGTGGCCAGTTCGTGCGCGCCGTCGTCCAGCCGGCTGGTTCCGTCGGCCAGGGTGGCCGCGCCGTCGGCCAACCGGGCACTGCCGTCGGTCAATTGGACCAGCCCGCCGCTGAGTTTCTGCGCTCCGGCGTTCAGCTCGTTGGCGCCGTTGCGCAGCTTGATGACGTCGGACTTCAACTCGCCGTTGAGCAGCCGGGTGAGAAAGACCCGCAGGTTGCTGTTGGGGTCGCCCAGCTCGTCGGCGAATTCGTGGGCTTTGTCGCGCAGCCGGGCGAGGCCCTCGTCGGTGGTGGGGTCCATGCCCTTCGACTCGAGGATGCGTTGCGCGCCGGCCAGCACGTCGCCCAGATTCCGCGCGGTCGGATCGGCGTTGGCGCGCAACCCGTTTACCACCTGATCGACGATCGTGGCCGCCTGCGCGTGGTCGACGTGCAACGCGGCGACCCGGTCTGTGGCGGTCTCGACCGTCTGGCTCAACCGAGTCGCGGTCTCGCCCACCTGGTCGGGGTCGAGTGGCAACATCTGCACGCGGTCAAGGACTTTGACCACGGGGTCGGTCGCTTGAGTGATCGCCGTCGACAGCTGACGGGTACCTGCGGCCAGCGCGGCCGACCCGTCGCGTGCGGTCACCATGTTATCGGCGAGTGTCCGTGCGCCGCTGGCCAACTCGTGGGCTCCGTGGTCGGCGGTATCCAGCCCGGCGGCCAGCTGGCCCGCGCCGGCGGCGGCCTTCTTCAGCCCGTCGCCGGCCTGCTGCACACCGATCAGCACCTGGCCGACGACCTGTTGACCGATTTTGGCGCTCACCTGGTTGAGAACTTCGCGCGCGGTGTTCTGCCCGATGATCGAGGCGAGGTAGTTGTTGGCGTCGTTGAACGTGAACCGAATTTGGGCCTGGCGGGGATGTGGGCCTGACGGCGACGCGACGGCCGCGCTGAAATCCTCGGGCAGCGTGATCGCGAAGTAATGGCTGCCGTGCGCAACGCTTTTCGCGGCTTGGTCGGCCGACATCGGTGTGAGATCCAGCTCGCCCGACTTCAGCAGCGCATCGGCGACCTGGTCGCCGGCGCGCAGATTTCGACCCTCGGCGATGGTGCCGCGGTCCTCGTTGACCAATGCGACCGGCACCTTGTTCACTTCGGCGAAGGGATTCCAGAATGCCCACAGGTACATCGCGCCGTAGAGCAACGGCAGCATGACGACGGTCACCAGCGCGATGCGGGGGAGGGTTCCGCGGGAGTACCGCTTGAGGTCGGTACCCAGCGACATTCCGGCAAGCATGCTCAGTCGGCGCCTTTCTGCTCCTGGACCGCGAGCTCTGCGCGGTCGAGGTTTTCGACGGGAATCTCGGCGCGCACGCCCAGACCGGGGGGTATCGGATTCACCGATGCGGTCACCACGGTTTGGCGCGTACCCAGTTCAACCAGGCGGCGCAGCAACGCTTCTCGGTCGCTGTCACTGATGACCTCGTCGACACCGCCGACGACGAGAACCGGGGGACGCCGGGTGTTAGCCAGCGCGATTCGCAGCAGCAGGCCGTCGAGTTGGGAGAGCTCCTCGACATATTCGGTGAGCGGAGGCAGCGGTAGCTCCCCGAATACCGGCGCGCAGATCGCGGTCAGGTCGTCCTCGTCGGCGCGGCGAACCAGCCGGTACCAGTTGGCATCCCAGCGCCGCTGCTCGGTGATCAGATCCCGGACGGTCACCGACTCGGCGATGTTGTCCAGCTCGTCGATGCCGGCGATCGCGGCAATGCCGAAGATGTCGGCCGCGCGGGTTCGGCCCAGCACCGTCATCGTCCCGGCGACCGGTTTCATCCGCCCCGCCAACGTCATCAGTAGAGCCGTTCGCCCGGATCCGGGTGGGCAGCTCAGCACCGTCACACCACCGGCGTCGATGTCGAGGTCGATCGGCCCGTAGACCGGCCCCCACGGACCCGTCATGCGGATACCGCGTGTAATCAGCGCTGGCTGTGGCCGGTCCGGCTGCGGCGGACCTGCATCGCCCATGTCGTCACCCCCGTGCAGTCCTCCGTAGTCAAACATGACCAGGCGATCCGCGCGGTCTACAGTCGCACGAAAGCATCCGCAACGAACAGGAGATTCTGATGGCCTTCAACCCGAATGAAGCGCTCGACGCCGTCAGGGACATCGCGGCGAACGCGGTCGAAAAAGCCTCCGACATCGTCGAGAACGCCGGCGACATCATCCGCGGCGACGTCGCCGGCGGCACCGGCGACATCGTGCACAACTCGATCGAGATCTTCACCTACGCCGTCGAACGAGCCAAAGAGGTCTTCGCCGGCGCCGGCGCCGGCGTCGACGACGTCGAGTAACTAGACGCTGGCGGCGGCGTTGAGTTCGTCGAGCCGGTTCGTCGCCTCCAGGTACTCCTGCACCCAGCGCTCGATGACGGTGGACGTCTTCTCCACCTTGTTGAATTGCCCGACGACCTGCCCAACCGGGTTGAACGCGACGTCGACGGTCTCGTTCGGGTACTTGTTCGTGGCGCGCACCGCCATGCCGGACACCATGTACTGCAGCGGCATGCCGAGCGGCTTGGGGTTCTCCGGCTTTTCCCACGCCTCGGTCCAATCGTTGCGCAGCATCCGGGCCGGCTTACCGGTGAACGAGCGGCTGCGGACGGTGTCGCGGCTACTCGCCTTGGCGTAGGCCGCCTGCTGGACGGGGGTGTTCGATGCTTCTTCGACCATCAGCCACTGCGAGCCCGTCCACGCCCCCTGCGCGCCCAGCGCCAGGGCCGCGGCGATCTGCTGGCCGCTGCCGATACCACCGGCCGCCAGCACCGGCACCGGCGCAACCTCCTTGACCACCTGCGGCCACAGCACGATCGAGCCGACCTCCCCGCAGTGCCCGCCGGCCTCGCCGCCCTGGGCGATGATGATATCGACCCCCGCGTCGGCGTGCTTGCGGGCCTGCGACGGCGAGCCGCACAGCGCGGCCACCTTGCGGCCGGCGTCGTGAATGTGCTTGATCATGTCGGCCGGCGGAGTGCCGAGCGCGTTGGCGATCATCGCGACCTTCGGGTGCTTCAGCGACACTTCCACCTGCGGGGTGGCGGTCGCCTCCGTCCAGCCCAGCAGCTGCAAGGTGTCCTCGTCGGCGTTCTCCACCGGAACACCGTGGTCGGCGAGGATCTTCTTGGCGAAGTCCAGGTGCTCCTGCGGCACCATCTTGCGCAGCGTCGCGGCCAGCTCCTCGGCGGACAGATGCGAGTCCATACCCTCGTACTTGTTGGGGATCACGATGTCGACCCCGTACGGGTGGTCGCCGATGTTCTCGTCGATCCAGTTCAGCTCGATTTCCAGCTGCTCGGGGGTGAAGCCGACCGCGCCAAGCACCCCGAAGCCGCCGGCCTTGCTCACGGCGACGACGACGTCGCGGCAGTGCGTGAAGGCGAAGATCGGGAACTCGATGCCGAGTTCGTCGCAGATGGGAGTGTGCATGGTTGTTCCTCACTGGGGGCGGTCGAAGAATTGGAACGTGTTCTAGTTTAGTACATCGCACGGTACTGTGTCGCGTGGCGGCCGAGCCGTATGAGACCCCATAGTCCGCAAGGAGGGCAGCCATGACGATCCGCGTCGCGCACATCGGCACCGGAAACGTGGGCCGTCTGGCGCTGTCCCAACTCATCACCGACCCGCGTTTCGAGCTGACCGCGGTGTGCGTCTCGACGGACGCCAAGGTCGGCAAGGATGCGGGGGAGCTGGCCGGGCTCGACGTGTCCACCGGCGTCACGGCGACCGACGACCTGGACGCGCTGCTGGCCACCCAGCCCGACTGCGCGGTCTACTGCGCGATGGCCGACAACCGTCCCGCCGAGGCGATCGGCGACTGCCTGCGCATCCTCGCCGCGGGCGTCAACGTCGTCGGCTCCGCGCCGGGAGTGCTGCAATATCCCTGGCAGCTGATGCCCGACAAGTACATCGCCCGTGTGGAAGATGCTGCGCGCCTAGGCAATTCGAGCCTGTTCATCACCGGGGTCGACCCGGGGTTCGCCAACGACCTGATCCCATTGGCGTTTGCCGGCACCTGTCAGCGCGTCGAGCAGGTGCGCTGCATGGAAATCGCCGACTACGCGACTTACGACGGCACGACCGTGATGTTCGACGTGATGGGCTTCGGCAAGCCGCTCGACGAACTGCCGATCCTGTTCCAGCCCGGCGTGCTGAGCGTTGCGTGGGGCACCGCGATCCGGCAACTGGCGGCCGGGCTGGGCATCGAGGTGGACGACATCACCGAGTTCTGTGAACGCGAGCCCGCGCCGGAGGCCTTCGACGTCGCGGCCGGACACATCCCCAAGGGCAGCGTCGCCGCGATGCGCTTCGAGATTCGCGGCATGGTCGACGGCCGGCCGGTCATCGTCATCGAGCACGTGACCCGGCTGCGCTGGGATCTGCGGCCCGACTGGGCTCAGCCTGCGCAGCCCGGCGGTTCCTACCGCGTCGAGATCACCGGCGAGCCGTCCTACGCCGTCGACATCTGTCCGACCAGCAGCAAAGGCGACCATAATCACGCCGCGATCGTGGCGGCGGCGGGGCGGATCGTGAACGCGATCCCCGCGGTGGTGGCCGCCGAGCCGGGCATCCGCACGACGCTGGACCTGCCGCTGATCACCCTCGGGTAGCCTGCATCGTCATGGGACGCGTGGACGGCAAAGTTGCACTGATCAGCGGCGGCGCTCGCGGCATGGGTGCTGCCCATGCCCGGTTGCTTGTCGAAGAGGGCGCCAAGGTGGTGATCGGCGACATCCTCGACGACGAGGGCAAGGCACTGGCCGACGAACTCGGCGACGCGGCGCGCTACGTGCATCTTGACGTCACCGAGCTCGAGCAGTGGGAAGCGGCGGCCGCCACCGCAGTCCAGGATTTCGGCAAGCTCGACGTTTTGGTCAACAACGCGGGCATCGTCGCGCTCGGCCAGATACACAAGTTCGATATGGCCAAGTGGCAGAAGGTCATTGACGTCAACCTCACCGGCACGTTCCTGGGCATGCGGGTGGCGGTCGAGCCGATGATCGCCGCGGGCGGCGGGTCGATCATCAACGTGTCGTCGATCGAGGGACTGCGCGGCGCCCAGATGGTGCATCCGTATGTCGCCTCCAAGTGGGCGGTGCGCGGGCTGACCAAATCCGCGGCATTGGAGCTCGCGCCGAAAAACATTCGGGTGAACTCGATTCACCCTGGTTTCATCCGCACTCCGATGACCAAGCACTTTCCCGACAACATGCTCACGATTCCGCTCGGCCGCCCCGCCGAATCGAGTGAGGTGGCGACGTTCGTGCTGTTCTTGGCCAGCGACGAGTCCTCCTACTCCACCGGCAGCGAATACGTCATGGACGGTGGTCTGATCCTCGACGTCCCGCACAAGATGTAGCGCGGTCCGCCGAGTGGCCAGTTATTGCACGGTTTTCGCGAAATAGCGTGCAATAACTGGCCATTCGCGGGCTAGAGCTGCCCGCCTGCCGCCTGCGTGAGCGACCCGCAGCACCGGCCAGCCCCGCTGGGCGGACACCGCCGCCAGCCGCGAGCGCGGGTTGACCGGCCGGGGGTGGCCGACCAACGACATCAGCGCCAGGTCCTCGTCGCCGTCGGCATAGAAGTAACTGTCGGACAACTCGATACCGTTGGCAGCGCAAAAGTGTTGCGCAGCAGCGGCTTTCTTCGGCCCCCAGACGATGGGTCGGGTGATGTCGCCGGTCAGCAGGCCGCGGTCGTCGAGCTCGAACTGGTTGCACAGCACATGAGTGATGCCCAGAAAGCGGGCCACCGGCCCCGCGTGGATGGTCAGCGCCGACGAGCTGAGCACCACGGTGTGCCCGCGCTGCTGATGGGCCGCGACGATGTGGCGCATCCCGGGGAAGACCCGAGCCGCGATGCGCTCGACGAAGAGCCGCTCGCCTAGCTGGTCGAGCTCCGTCAACGACTCGCCGCGCAGATAGCCGGCGCCGCGCACGACAAGCCGCTCGAATTCCATGCGCCCGAACCGGTATCGCATCATCGCTTCAGCCACACCGAGGACTTCGCCGATCCTGGCCTGCCGGCTTCGGATCCGGTGGCCCGCGTGCGCGGCGGCGGTGAACCCGGCCACCAGCGTGCCGTCGAGGTCGAAGAAGGCGCCCACCTGCGGCCCGGGCGGGCCGGCGGCGATCTCTGCAACAGCTTCAGACGTGTGCATGCGGCTCACCGGGTTGCCGTGATGTATTCGGAGTGCATGATGGCGTCGATCTGCGCGTCCACGTCCGGCGGAGTCCGGCCGTACTCGGCTTGCAGCTGCAGCGTGTTACGCACCGGGTCGACGGCCCAGCCGTGCTCGGTCAGCCACTGCGCCGGCTTGGTTTTGGCGTCGTCATCGTAGGTGAGCGCGGAGAAGTCGACATCACCGGACATGTTGAGCCCCGGGTAGATCGCTTCCAAGGCGGACAGCCGGTCTTGGTCGAGGCGAGACCCGAGGGCGCCGATCGCGATACGGCTGCCCGGTGCCGACAGCTGATCGATGCGGATGAACAGCGCGTCTTGGGCCTCGCCGGTCAGGTAGGGCAGCAGTCCCTCCAGCGACCAGGCGGTGGGCGTGTCGGGATCGAAGCCGGCGTCGCGCAGTGGTTTCGACCAGTCGTCGCGGAGATCGGCTGCGACGCCCTTGCGGTCGGCAGTGGGCTCGACCGCCTGCTCGGCGAGCACCCGGGTTTTGAACTCGAGGACTTTCGGCTGGTCGACCTCGAAAACTGTTGTGCTGCTGGGCCAGTCGAGCCGATACGGACGTGAGTCCAGACCCGCGGCGACGATGACGGCCTGGCGGATGCCCTCGCTGGTGGCCGCGAGGAAGAATTCGTCGAAGAATCGGGTCTGCACGCCGTAGAGGCGCGGAAACGCCGTCGCGGTCTCCGACGTCGGCGGATTCGCCAGCACCCCGGTCAGATACGGATCCGCCGACGCGGTGATGAAGAGCTTGGCGTAGTCGTCTCGCACCAGCGGGTCGGGAGTGGTGGCATGAACCGCGCGCCAACCGGCGACGAGCAGCGCGGTGTAGCCCACGCTGCTGACGATGTCCCACTTGTCGTCGTCGGAGCGGGTCATCCGCGCGGCTCGAATACGTACGAGCCGACGGTGATCACCCGGTCGTCGGCGAGCTCACGGATATCGCGCAGCATCCGGTTCCCTTTCGGTCACCGGCAACGTTATCCCGGGGCGGTGTCCACTCGCACGTGGGTAAGACCGAGCACCTCAACCAGCCGGGTCACGGTCGGTTGCGTTGTCGACAGCACCACTTTGCGGTCGTGCTGGCGGGCGCGCTGCTCCAGCGCGCACAGTTCTCGATGGCCGATGAATTCCAGCTTGTGGGCGCCGATACGCACGGTATTGCCAGGCACCAACGGCCAGATGCGTTGCACCGTGGTGTCGAACAGCTCGTTGGCAGAGGCGTCGATCTCACCGGCCAGCGCAAAATCCATCTCCGCATCGGGGTCGGCGAACAGCCGAAACGTCACCGAGCCGCTGCTGACGAATGGGTGCAGGCACATCAATTCGTTTGCCGCTGTGCCGAGTTGATTGACGTCGTAGGCGCACAGCGCCGAAAACGGCTGCACCGCCATCTGCTGGTCGACGAGGTACTCCAGGCGTGCCAGCGCGTCGCGCTGTTCGGGCGTGCGGGCAACCGTTGTCACGTCACTTACCGCGCGAAAGCCGCTGTAGCCCTTGGCGATTGCCTGTTCGACGGCATCGAGGTACTTGGCTAACGCGCCGTCGGCGTCGATCACGTCGGTACCGGGGCGGTAGACGTAGTAATCGTCGGTCGGCCATACTTCGATACCGCCGGAGTCCAGGTGTTCCCCGATGCCGGGCATTGCCGCCAATTCCGCATGCAGCTCCGCGCGGCTGCAATCCCTCGCGTAGGCGACGTACTGGTTTTGCCTCAGCCCATCGGCAATGTATTCGGCCGCACGGCTTAGCAATTCAGTGCGCTCGCGATAGCCCCAGGCCAAGTGTCCGAACGGGGCAAGTCCGGCCGCCGAATCCACCACAGCATGCCGGCGCATCACGCTGTCCCTTCTAGCCGGAGGTAGGCGTGGATGGTTGTCTCGTCCGGGGTGCAGTGCGTGCGCACCAGATCGGCGACCGCGTTGACCACGTAGAGGCCCCGGCCGCGGCCGGTGTCGCTGTCGTAAGGCCGGCGCCCGGCGAGCGGGTCGTCGAGAAAACCGCCGTCGCGGGCTTCGCAGACCAGATGACCGTCCTGGTGCCACAGGGCGAGCCGGCACGGCCCGCCGGTATGCATCAGACTCGAGGTGGCAAGTTCGTTGGTGATCAGTTGCAGGTCGGCGATTCTGGCGGCCGACAAGCCGAACCACCGGCCGTAGCCGGCGGCGAAAGCGCGTGCGCCGCTGAGGTCGGCGAGCTTTCGCGTGGTGTATTTGACCGCGGCGTCGTGCGTCGGCAACGGTTGGTTGTAGCGCGCCCACACCGCATCCGGCGCATACGTCGGGCTTTCCTGCTGGGGGATTCCGGACTGCCAGAGCACTGGGTGGGTAGAGCGCGCGTCCGCGATGACGTCTGGCTCGAGCCGGGTGACGTCGTAGGGGCACACCACCGTCACGTCGCGACCGGTGAACGCGTGGTTGATCAGAGCTTCGTGCTGCACGCAGGCGGGATATTCGATCTCCGAGCGTCCCTGCCAAATGGGTTCTCCGATCATGCGGACCGGCTCACCCCGATGCTTCTCGACGAAGCTGCTGAGGACTTCACCCAGGATCCGACCGGGGTTGCGTCCCGCCTCGGTCATGTCAGCCATCACCACATGGGCCGCCGACCGGCCTAGCCCGTCACACAGCGCGGCCAGATTGGGTCCAGGCACCGCGACCAGCACCGGATTGCCCGCGTCCAGCGCCTCGCAGATGAACGGCAGCAGGCAATCGAGGTAGTCCTGCTGGGTGCGATAGAACAGCGCGGGGTGCGCGAAGCCGCCCCGTTCCAGTCCATCGGTCATCTCAGCCGCTCCATCAACGTCCCCGCGGACACCGGCATACCCGCGCTGGCAGTACCCGAATCATCGCAGCCCCCGAGCGTTGCCTTGACAGGCTACGCCTGGCGTCCGCGGGCCCCGACGTCACAGTTCGAGCAGCAGGGTTACCGGGCCATCGTTGACCAGTTCCACCTGCATGTGGGCGCCGAAAACGCCGGCTTCGACCTGCGCTCCCAGACGCCGAAGGTCGTTCACAAACGCCTCTACCAGCGGTTCGGCGACGTGGCCCGGCGCGGCGGCGTTCCACGATGGCCGCCGCCCCTTGACGGTGTCGGCGTACAGGGTGAACTGGCTGACCACCAGGATCGGCGCGCTGATGTCGGCGGCGGATTTTTCGTTGTCGAGGATGCGCAGCTGCCAGAGCTTCTCGGCGAGCCGGCGCGCCTTGTCGGCATCGTCGTCGTGGGTGACGCCGACGAACGCGACAAGCCCCTGCCTTTCCGGTCGGATCGCTCCCACTACTTGGCTGTCCACCGAGACCGACGCGGAGGAGACCCGCTGCACAAGAACCCGCATGGCCCGATGCTGCCACCCCTTATGGTCGAGCTATGTCAGTGCTCGTCGCTTTCTCGGTCACCCCGCTGGGTGTCGGCGAAGGCGTCGGCGAGCTGGTGGCTGAAGCGGTTCGGGTCGTCCGCGACTCCGGCCTGCCGAACAAGACCGACGCGATGTTCACCGTCATCGAAGGCGACGACTGGGACCAGGTGATGGCAGTGGTGGCGCGCGCCGTCGCAGCGGTCAAAGCCCGCGCGCCGCGGGTCAGTGTGGTGATCAAGGCCGACTGGCGCTCCGGTGTCACCGACGCGATGACCCACAAGACCGAATCGGTGGAGCGCTACCTGTCCTGAACCGCGGCTTCGAACGCCCGCTCGGCGTCGTCGCCGTGGACGGCGAACACCACCCGCTGCAGCGAGCTGGGCTGGTGCTGCCGCACGGTGTCGACCATCAATCGGGCCGCCTCGTCGAGCGGGAAGCCGCCGACGCCGGTGCCGAACGCCACCAAAGCCAGTGAGCGGCAGCCGAGTTCGTCGGCCTTACGCAATGTGGATCGGGTTGCGTCGGCGATGATTTCGGCCGACGTCGGGCCGCCGAGTTCCATGGTGGCCGCGTGGATCACATAGCGGGCAGGCATGTCGCCGGCCGTGGTCTCGACGGCTTCGCCGAGCCCGATCGGCGCCTTTTCGTTGGATTCCCGCTGCACTTGTGGGCCGCCAGCGCGAGAGATGGCCTTGGCGACGCCGCCGCCGTGCTTGAGTTCGGTGTTGGCCGCGTTGGTGATCGCGTCGACCTCGAGCTTGGTGACGTCGGCCTGAAGCACTTCGATTTCGATCATGACCTTAGTGTCGTACCAGTGAGCGTACGCGCGGGCATTGTTGTCACCGGGACCGAGGTGTTGACCGGGCGAGTCGCCGACCGCAACGGGCCGTGGCTCGCCGATCGGCTGCTGGAGTTGGGTGTCGAGCTCGCGCACATCACGATCTGCGGCGACCGGCCGGGCGACATCGAGGCGCAGCTGAGGTTCATGGCCGACCAAGGTGTGGACCTGATCATCACCAGCGGCGGGCTGGGCCCGACGGCCGACGACATGACGGTCGCGGTCGTGGCGCAGTTCTGCGAGCGGGAGCTGGAGTTGGACGCCGAGCTGGAAGGCAAGATCGCGGCGATCCTCAAGTCGCTGATGGCGCGCATCGGCGGCGACTTCGACGCCGTGCGGGCCGCCAACCGTAAGCAGGCGATGGTGCCGGCCGGGGCGGTGGTCCTCGACCCGGTGGGAACAGCGCCGGGCGTCGTCGTGCCCGGCACGCCGACCGTGGTGGTGCTGCCCGGACCGCCGCGCGAGCTGCAGCCGATGTGGCGCACCGCGGTGCAGACGCCCGCTGTCCAGGACGCGATTGCCGGGCGGACGGTGTATCGCCAGGAAACGGTGCGGATGTTCGGGCTGCCGGAGTCGGGGCTGGCCGAGAGCCTGCGCGACGCCGGGGAGCGCCTGCCCGGTTTCGGGTCGCTGGAGATCACCACCTGCTTGCGGCGCGGGGAAGTCGAGATGGTCACCCGCTACGAGCCCGACGCCGCCGACGTGTACCGGCAACTGGTCGAGTTGCTGCGCGAAAAGCACGGGGAGCACGTCTTTTCCGTCGACGGCTCGAGTGTGGACGATCAGGTGGCGCAGCTGTTGACCGGCCGCCGGATCGCAACGGCAGAGTCTTGCACCGCCGGGCTGTTGGCGGCGCGGCTGACCGATCGGGCGGGTTCGTCAGACTACGTCGCGGGGGGAGTGGTGGCCTACGCCAACGAGGCGAAAATCCAACTGCTGGGCGTGGATTCAGCGCTGATCGACACGCACGGGGCGGTGTCGGAGCCGGTGGCCGAGGCGATGGCTGCGGGCGCGTTGCGCCGCTTCGACGCGGACACCGCGGTTGCGATCACCGGGATCGCCGGGCCCGGCGGGGGAACCGAGGACAAGCCGGTCGGCACGGTCTGCTTCACCGTGGCGCTGGCCGATGGGCGGGCGCTGACCCGGACGATCCGGTTGCCCGGTAACCGCGCCGATATTCGGGAGCGCTCGACGACGGTGGCGATGCACATGCTGCGACGCGTGCTGACCGACGGCTAACAGCTCTGGGTCGAGCACACCGAACAAATGGAGTAGCGGCCTACTCTATGCGCGCGCCCGGCGGCACCAGGACACTGACGGCAGTTCATGTTTCAACGACGTTCGGGTGGATTGTGCCAAAACATGACCGTCATCCATTTGCGCTCGGGGCCCGCCTGGCAGGCCCGGCGACTGCCCACGTGTTACTCCACCTCTATAGGCGAGTGACCATCGTCGATGCGGTTGAGCGGAGTGACGACCGGACTAGTTTCGCAGCCTCGCTTGTGGTTGGAAATCGTTGGGACGCTGTAGAACACATGTCTAACCGCGTAGTCGCTTGACATGTGACCCGGTATGGGTTGGCGGAGTCGTGTTGGGGAGCAACATGGAGCTTTACGACAAGGCATTTCCGCTGACGCGCGGACAGCTAGACATCTGGCTTGCGCAGAAAACGGGTACCTTCGGCGCGAAGTGGCAGCTGGGCGCGCTTTTGCGAATTGAGGGCACGGTCGAGCCTGGTCTAGTTGAGCGGGCGATTGTTCAGGTGGTGCGCGAGGCCGAGCCAGTGAGGGCCGCCTTTTTCGAGGTGGATGGTCGGGTTTTCCAAACGCCGATTGATTACCCGGACGTAGAACTCGCTCGTTATGATCTGACCGGCTCGCAGAATCCTGCACAGGACGCCTATCGGCTGGCGTCATCGATCCAACGCACGTTACTGCCGCTCGATGGACCGCTGTTCAAATTTGCATTGCTGCAGACACGTGTAGACGAATTTTATTTCTTTGCATGCTGCCACCACATCGTGGTCGACGGAGTCGGCCTTGCCCTCATTTGTCACCGGATCGCAGATGTCTATTCTGCAATGGCTTCGGGCGAGCCGATTCCGCCTGCTTTTTTTGGGTCCTTGAGTGATTTGATCGATTGCGAGACAGAGTACGAAGCGTCCACCGATTATCGCGATGATCGGGACTACTGGACAAAGAACAAGCCCACCGAGAGCCAATCGCGTTATCGGTCGGCGCACAACCCCGGCGGGCGTGATGAGCAGCCTTCGCCACCAGTTCAATTAGACCCTTCCGCCGTTGCGGGGATCCAAGAGTTGTCGAACGCTCTGGGGGTGCGCCGATCGTCGGTGATTACTGCGGCGTGCGCACTCTTGGTGCGCGCGTTCGACACCGAGAGTTCGGAGGTGGTACTCGATTTTCCGGTAAGCAGGCGTGTGCGTCCGGAAACACAGACGGTGCCCGGAATGATTTCGGGGTTTGTGCCATTGGTGTTCAGGGCTTCACCAGGATCGACCGTTGCTGGTTTTTGTGAACTTGCCAACACGCGAATGCGGGAAGCGCTGCAGCATCAGCGTTTCCCAGTGCATGCCATTGACTATGAGGCGCGCCTCCGCGGCTCAGGGCAGGTCTCGAATCGGGTGATTGTCAACTTCATTCCGACTACACACACAGGACATTTCGCTGGCGCTCCGACAGCGGGGACCCTGACGCATGCTGGCCCCGTCGAGTTTGGACTTGTGTTCTTTAAGGATGGTGACCAGCTTTTTCTCAGCACACAAGGCGATGGGCAATTCTTCCCGACCAGTGATGTGCGCAATTTAGCAGAGCGGTTGGGGCGGGTGTTGGTGGCGATGGCTGCTGATCCGGGGCGGGTGTTGTCGTCGGTGGATGTACTCGATGAGGGTGAGCGGGCCTGGCTGGATGAGGTGGGGAATCGGGCGGCGTTGACCCGGCCGGTGAGCACGCCGGTGTCGATTCCGGTGTTGTTTGGTGCGCAGGTTGAGCGTGTCCCGGAGTCGGTGGGGTTGCGGTGTGGGGGGCGGTCGTGGACGTATCGGCAGCTTGATCAGGCGGCGAATCGGTTGGCGCACTTGTTGGTTGGCTATGGCGCCGGCCCCGGGCAGTGTGTGGCGTTGCTGGTGTCACGCTGCGCCGAGGCGGTTGTGGCGATGCTGGCGGTGTTGAAAACCGGGGCGGCCTACCTGGCGATCGACCCGGCGCTGCCGGCGGCGCGGATCGAGTTCATGCTCGCCGACGCCGCCCCGATCGCCGTGCTTGCTCACGCTGATCTGGCCGCACGACTCGACGGCCATGACGTGGTAGTCATCGACCTCGACGATGCGCGTATCGGCGCGCAGCCCAGCACCGCGCTGCCCACCCCGGACCCCGAGGACATCGCGTATCTGATTTACACCTCGGGCACCACCGGGACACCCAAGGCAGTGGCCATCACCCACCACAACGTGACCCAACTGTTGAGGTCTTTAGACGCCGGGCTGCCCGCGCCCGGGGTATGGGCGCTATGTCATTCGCTGGCCTTCGACGTCTCGGTGTGGGAAATCTTCGGTGCGCTGCTGCGCGGCGGGCGCCTGGTGGTCGTGCCCGAATCACTCGACGGTGCACCAGACCTACACGACGTGCTGGTCGGCGAGCACGTCGACGTATTGACTCAAACCCCCTCGGCGGTGCAAGTCCTTTCCCCCGAGGGATTGGAGTCAACGGCGTTGGTGATGGCCGGCGAACCCTGCCCGGTTGACGTGGTCGATCGCTGGGCGC
>NZ_BFAB01000028.1 GCF_003402475.1 Mycobacterium sp. MFM001 | reverse complement strand
GTCGATCCTCAAGCGGCTAGCGCAACGACGTCCTCTCGGCCCAATGCCGACGCCAACTGTTCGCCGTGAGGCGCCAACGGAAGCCGCTCGCGGTACAGGCCTGGATGAACGCCTTTGGGCTGCAAGCGACGCCGATGCTGTGGCGGAAAGCTTGCACGCCCGGCAGTCCACACGTTGTGCGGGCGGAGGGACTCGAACCCTCAAGCTCTATCGAGCACGGGAACCTAAATCCCGCATGTTTGCCAATTTCATCACGCCCGCGCGCCCAGCGATCCTATCGCCGGACGAGGAATCTGTCGGTGCCGCGGCCTACGTTGAGCTCCAACACCAGGAGAGGTTCATGCGATCCGCGGAGGAATTCGAAGCTGTGCAAGCGCCTCATCGCAATTTGACTGAACGACTGCGCGATCACGTGCCAGACAGGCATACCGCGAAAGACTGTGTGGGAGTGGCGTAACAGATCACCAATTCAAATACGGATTCCAACCGCATCATCAGTGTGCGGAATTGACCATGATTTTTCCGCACTCCCGCCGGCGGCATACTGCTACTTGCTGGGTCTCTACCTTGGCGACGGGTACATATCGCGACACCCTCCGACGACATCCGTAGCTTGTTCTGCGCGGCGCTCGACCATCTCGGTATCCCCCGGACGCTGCCCTGCAAATACCAGGTCGCGCGCCTCGACGAGTTCGTCGGACCAAAGGGTTGAGCGGTACCGTCTAAACGTGTCCACTACACGGCGTCGGAGATGGGCGCTCGTCGCGCTCGTCGTCGTCGCTGCCTGCGGTTGTCTGGCCCTGGGCTGGTGGCAGTGGACGCGGTTTCAGTCGGCATCGGGCACCTTCCAGAACCTTGGCTATGCGCTGCAGTGGCCGCTGTTCGCCGGGTTCTGTGTGTACGCCTACCGCAAATTCGTCCGCTACGAAGAAGCGCCGCCCGAGCCGCCACAAGACCATGGCATGACGGAGATACCGGACGGACTTTTACCGGAGCGACCAAAACCGGTAGCCCAAGCGGACGACGATCCCGCACTGCGGGAGTACAACGCTTACCTGGCCGAGCTGGCCAAAGCCGATCACCCGAAACAGAAGAGGACCACCACATGACCACACCGGGGACCGTGCCGGCAGAAAAGATCCGCCCCGCGCTGCTGGGCTACCGCGTCATGGCGTGGACGACGGGTATCTGGCTGATCGCACTGTGCTACGAGATCGTCTCGCACCTGGTGTTCCATCACGAGATCCGGTGGATCGAAGTGGTGCACGGCTGGGTGTACTTCGTCTACGTGTTGGCCGCGTTCAACCTCGCGGTCAAAGTCCGCTGGCCGATTGCCAAGACGATCGGCGTGCTGCTGGCCGGCACCATTCCACTGCTGGGCATCATCGTCGAGCACTTCCAGACCCGAAATGTGAAGGCGCGCTTCGGGCTATAGCACGTCGAGCGTGGCGGTTATGTACAGAAAATTGCGAAATCCGTACATAACCCACACGCTCGACGCGGCTCACCGCCCACGTAACGCCGACTGTGCGGTCTGATACGGCCACACCGGCGTGTCGCGTATGAAACCGCAGAGTCGCGACAACCGCTAGGACAACTCACGTAACGCCGGCACCAGCAGCCTCAGCGCACGGCCCCGATGCGACACCGCGTCCTTCTCGTCGGGGCTGAGCTGCGCCGCGGTGCGATCCGAGCCGTCGGGGACGAACACCGGGTCGTAGCCGAAGCCGCCGTCGCCCCGCGGCTCGTATGCGATGCTGCCCGGCCACTCGCCGCGCACCACGACTTCGCCCGCCGAAGACACCAGCGCGCATGCCGACACGAACGCCGCGCCGCGCCGCTCGTCGGGCACGTCGCGCAACTGCGCCAACAACAACGCGATGTTGGCGGCGTCGTCGCCGTGCACACCCGACCACCGCGCCGACAACACCCCCGGCATGCCGTTCAACGCCTGCACCTCCAGCCCGGAATCGTCTGCGACACAAGGCAGTCCACTAGCGGTAAACCCATCACGCGCCTTCGCCAGCGCGTTGTCTTCAAACGTGGCACCGGTTTCCGGTGCTTCGTCGAACGGCGCGACGTCGTTGAGTGAAACCAGCTCCAGCGTCAGCCCGGCCGCGTCCAGCACCCGGCGGAGCTCGGCCAGCTTCTTCGGATTGCGGCTGGCCACCAACAGCTCAGGCACAGGCGCCGCTCCTCCTCATCGCTGCGCTCTGCATCGTCGCCGGCGGGTCAGCTTCCGAACGCCTTCTGCGGCGGGGGGCCTTCGGGCAGCACACCCGGATAGGGCAACGCCAACGCTTCGCGTTGTGCGGCGAACAATTTGTCGCATGCGGCCAGCGCGGCGTCGAGCAGCTTGTCCAGCGTCGAGCGCGGGAACGTCGCACCCTCGCCGGTCCCCTGCACTTCGACCAGAGTCCCGGTGTCGGTGGCGACGACGTTCATGTCCACCTCGGCGCGCGCGTCTTCCTCATAGGGCAGGTCCACCCGGATCCGGCCGTCGACGACGCCGACGCTGACCGCGGCGATCGCACACGACAGCGGCCGCGGATCGGACAGCTTACCGGCCGCCGACAGGTAGGTCACCGCGTCGGCCAGTGCCACGTAGGCACCGGTGATCGCGGCGGTGCGGGTTCCGCCGTCGGCCTGCAGCACATCGCAGTCGATCGCAATCGTGTTCTCCCCCAAGGCCGCAAGGTCGATGCAGGCGCGCAGCGACCGGCCGACCAGCCGGCTGATCTCCTGGGTTCGCCCGCCGAGGCGACCCTTCACCGACTCCCGGTCAGAACGGGTGTGGGTGGCCGCCGGCAGCATCGCGTATTCCGCAGTGAGCCAACCCAAGCCGGTCCCTTTGCGCCAGCGCGGCACACCCTCGGTGACGCTTGCCGTGCACATGACCTTGGTGTGGCCGAATTCGACCAATACCGAACCCGCCGGATGCGCGGTGAACCCGCGGGTGATGACCACCGGGCGAAGCTCGTCGTCAAGGCGGCCGTCTTCTCGTCTGGACACGCCGCCCACCCTAATGCTTCAGCTTGCGGGGCTGCCCGAGTGGAGGATCTCGAACGTCTCGCCGCACACCACCGCATGCACCGGGCCGTCGAACTCGGCCTTGGCCTCGCTGATCACGTCCTCGCGTGACGTCCACGGCGGAATGTGAGTGAGCAGCAACTCCCGCACGCCGGCTTCCGCCGCGGCACGGCCGGCTTCGGTGCCCGACAGGTGCAGGCCGCCCGGGCGATGCGGCGAGTGCGTCCACGACGCCTCGCACAGAAAGACGTCGGCGTCGCGGGCCAGGTCGATGAGCGCGTCGCAGTAGCCGGTGTCGCCGCTGTAGACGAACGACACTCCGTCGGGATCGGTGAACCGCAGACCGTACGACTCCGTCGGATGCGCCACCACCCGCGGCAGAACCGTCAGCGTGCCCAACGTCACCGGCTCGTTGTCCACCCAGTGGTGGATGTCGAAGATGTCGGAGAAATCGTCGATCTCGCCGCCGAACGGCGACGACGCCGCGCCCAGCCGCGACCAGGTGTCGCTCGGCCCGTACATCAACGCCTTGCCCGTCGGCGGTGTCGGGTGGTAGCGGCGCCACACGAACAGTCCGGGCAAATCGAGGCAGTGGTCGGCGTGCAGATGCGACAACAGCACATGCACCGAGCTGGGATCGGTTTGGTGTTGCAGCGCCCCCAGCACACCTCCCCCGAAGTCGATGACCAGCGGTGGAGTGTCCGGCGCCCGCAGCAGATATCCCGATGCCGGCGAATCAGGACCCACCACGCTGCCGGAGCAGCCGAGGACGGTCATTCGCACGGACACTACTGTGCCATGTTCGGCACCCTGTTGGCGAAAACATCACGGCTTTACTACGCGACGGCGACTATCTCGATATACCGACGTGACGATGAACGGGCTGCACGCCGGTGACGGTGGGCCCGAGGAACCGCGCGGCCAGCTTGGTGAACGCCTCGGGGTCGCCGGTGGCCTCGAAGACGCGGGTCGCCGGCGGCGCATCGTGCGGGCGCAACAGGTCGCGCTCGGTAAGCACTCGCAGCAATTCCTTGGCAGTCTCTTCGGCACTGGAGACCAGCGTGACGGTGTCACCCATCGCCAATTGGATGAGGCCGGAGAGCAACGGGTAATGCGTGCAACCGAGCACCAGCGTGTCGACGCCGGCACGCTGCAGCGGCTCGAGGTAGCCCTCCGCCAGGCCGAGCACCTGACGCCCGCTGGTGATGCCGCGCTCGACGAAGTCGACGAACCGCGGGCAGGCTACCGCGGTGATTTCCGTGTCGCGGGCGGCGGCGAACGCGTCCTGGTAAGCGTGCGAGGTGATGGTTGCCTGAGTGCCGATGACGCCGATGCGGCCGTTGCGGGTGGCGGCGACGGCGCGGCGCACGGCGGGCAGGATCACCTCGACGACGGGCACGTCGTAGCGCTCGCGGGCATCGCGCAGGCACGCCGAGGACGCTGTATTGCACGCAATCACAAGGGCTTTGACGCCGCGCTCGACGAGGTCGTCGCCGATGGCCAAGGCGTGGGCGCGAATCTCGGGAATGGTCAGCGGGCCGTACGGGCCGTTGCCGGTGTCGCCGACGTAGATGATGTCCTCGTCGGGCAGCTGATCGATGATCGCGCGGGCGACCGTCAATCCCCCGACGCCGGAGTCGAAGATCCCGACGGGTGCCATCACGTCGGCAGCGCCCGTCGGCGTTCGCGGGCCTTGCGTTCCGGGCTGGACAACAGGTAGGCGGCCAGCACCCCGGCGATGCCGCCGCACAGGTGGCCCTGCCACGACACGCCGCCGCAGACGTTGAGCACCGGCACCGCGCCCCACAGCACCCCGCCGTAGAGGAACAGCACCGCGATCCCGATCACGATCTGCCAGCCCGAGCGCGTGAAGAACCCGAACACCAACAAGAATGTCAGCCACCCGAAGATCAGCCCTGACGCGCCGATGTGGTCGGTTTCCCCGCACGGCGAGCCGACGTTGCCGATCAGCCAAGTGCCGAAGCCGCCGACGATCCACACGATCGCGGTCGCCCAGAGGAAGCGGGACAGCCCGGCCAGTGTCACCAGAAAACCGAGCACTAATGCGGGGCCGGTGTTGGCGGCCAGGTGCGCCCAATTCGCATGCAGCAGTGGCGCGAAGATGATGCCCCACAGCCCGTCGGTCTCCAGTGGGCGAATTCCGTTGCGGTCCAATTGATGTCCGCCGAGCTGGTCGAAAAGTTCGACGACGTAGAGCAGTACTACGAAGCTGATGATTGTGGCCCCGCCGATCACCACCGTCGAGCGCTTCTTGGGCTGCTGGGCGGGCGGCATCACCGGTCGACTCATGCCCACAGCTGCCCTTCCAACGCGTCCTCGGCTTCGTCCAAGGTACCGGCGTAGGCGCCGGTGGACAGGTACTTCCATCCGGCGTCGGCGACGACGAACGCGATGTCGGCCCGCTCGCCGGCCTTCACGGACTTCGCCGCCACTCCCAACGCGGCATGCAGCACCGCGCCGGTGGAGATGCCGGCGAAGATGCCCTCGATCTCGATCAGTTCCCGGGTGCGACGCACCGCGTCGACGCTGCCGACCGAGTAGCGGGTGGTCAGCACGTCAGGGTCGTACAGCTCGGGCACGAAACCCTCGTCGATGTTGCGCAGCGCGTAAACGCCCTCGCCGTAACGGGGTTCGGCGGCGACAATCCGCACATCGGGGACGTGCTCGCGCAGATACCGGCCGGTGCCCATCAGAGTGCCCGTGGTACCGAGCCCCGCCACGAAGTGGGTGATCTCCGGCAGGTCGGCCAGCAGCTCAGGGCCCGTGCCGTAGTAGTGCGCATCGGTGTTGGCCGGGTTGCCGTACTGGTAGAGCATCACCCACGACGGGTTGGCGGCGGCCAGCTCCTTGGCTTTGGCCACCGCGGTGTTGGAGCCGCCCTCGGCCGGCGAGAAGATGATCTGCGCGCCGTAGAGTTCGAGCAGCTGGCGTCGTTCGATCGAGGTGTTCTCCGGCATCACGCAGATCAGCTGATAGCCCTTCAGCCGGGCCGCCATCGCCAGCGAGATGCCGGTGTTGCCGCTGGTGGGCTCGAGGATCGTCGCGCCAGGCGCCAGAAGCCCGTCGGCCTCGGCCTGCTCGATCATCCGCAGCGCGGGCCGGTCCTTGATCGAGCCGGTCGGGTTGCGATCTTCGAGCTTGGCCCACAGCCGCACGTGCGGCTCGTCGTCCCAGCGCGGCGACAACCGCGGCAGGCCCACCAGCGGGGTGTTGCCGAGCGCCCCCAGCAACGAGTCGTGCCGCGTCATTAGCGCTGCTCCTCCTCATCGCTGCGCTCTGCATCGTCGCAGCGCGTCATGTGCCACCGGCGACGGCGGGCAGGATCGTCACCGAGTCGCCGTCGGCGATTGTGGTGTCCAGCCCGCCGGAGAACCGCACGTCCTCGTCGTTGACGTAGATGTTGACGAAGCGGTGCAGCTTGCCGTTGTCGACCAGACGCTCGGAGATCCCCGAGTAGTTGGCCTCCAGGTCGCTGATCACCGCCTTCAGCGTGTCGCCGCTGGCTTCGACGCGCTTCTCGCCGCCGGTGTGCGTACGCAGGATGGTCGGGATGGACACGGTGACGCTCATTCATACTCCTCAACGATGGTGACGGGCTCTTCGGTGACGACGCCGTCGATGATGCGGTAGCTGCGCAGCTCGTGCTGCTCGGGGTCGCGGGTGGACACCAGCACGTAGTGCGCGTCGGGCTCGGCGGCCAGGCTGATGTCGGTGCGGCTGGGGTAGGCCTCGGTCGCGGTGTGCGAGTGATAGATCACGACCGGTACCTCGTCCGCTTCGTCCATCGCGCGCCACACCTTGAGCTGCTCGGCGGAGTCGAAGCGGTAGAACGTCGGCGAACGTTCGGCGTTGACCATCGCGATATGCCGCTCCGGCCGGTCGGAGCCTTCCGGGCCGGCCAGCACGCCACAGGCCTCGTCGGGGTGGTCGGCGCGGGCGTGGGCGACCATCGCGTCGACCAGGTCGGCACGAATCACCAGCACGTCAGGCTCCTTCTGGGTCGAATGCTCCGGGCAACAGGTCCCGGTAGGTCGGTATTCCGGCCACCGACTCGGCGGCCAGCACACCGTCCAGCACCGCGCGGGCCAGACAATCCGCCCCCGCCGCGCCGACCTGGGTGACCAGCGCGGTCTCCGGGGAGAGCGCGGCCGGTGTTTCGGCCGGCGGCACCTCAACGGCGCCGGTAGCCAGTGCGAATACCGTATCGCCGTCCAATGGGGTGTGCGCCGGCCGGATGGTCCGGGCCAGGCCGTCGTGGGCTGCGATCGCGACCCGGCGGCACGCGGCCGGGCTGAGCGCGGCGTCGGTGGCGACCACCGCGAGCGTGGTGTTCAGCGGGCTCAGTTCCCTGTTGAGCTGCGCAAACGCCGCGATCTCCTCGGCCGGCGGCTTTACCAGCCCGAACTCGTCGATCAGGTAGGCCAGCCATGGCAGCCCGGTGTTGGTGTCGAGAGCCTCCCCCGCGGCGTTGACGACCGCGACCGCGCCGACGGTGACACCCGACGGCAGCTTCACCGAGGCGGTTCCGACGCCGCCCTTGAGGACGCCGACCCGGGCGCCGGTTCCTGCGCCGACGCTGCCCAGGGCGAACTCGGTGCCGGCCGCTTCGCAGGCGGCGTAGCCGAATTCGGCGGTCGGCCGGCAATCCCAGCCGCCGACCGGCAGGTCGAAGACCACCGCCCCCGGCACGATCGGCACCACGCCGCCCTCCATCGCGACGCCGCGGTCGTGTTCCTCCAACCAGCGCATCACGCCGTCGGCGGCGGCCAGCCCGTAGGCGCTACCGCCGGCGAGCAGCACCGCATCCACATAGCGCACGGTGTTGGCCGGGTCGAGCAGATCGGTCTCGCGGGTGCCGGGTGCGCCGCCGCGGGAGTCGACGGCGCCGACCGTGCCCGGCGGCGTCAGGACGACGGTGACGCCACTCGCCCACCCCGCGCCGAGCGTCGCGTCGGGATCCAGTCGGTGGTGGTGTCCGACGCGGATGCCCCCCACGTCGGTGATCGAATTCACCGGGACCCCATCAGGGCCAGCACCAGGTATTCCTGCAGGAAGGTCAGCCACTGGTAGACGTCAAGATGTGGAGCTAGCGGATGGTCGTCGGGCAGTCGATCTGGCCCGTCGGGCCGAATGTCGAGCATGGTGCCCAGCGCCAAACGGACGTCGTTGACGGCTGCGATCCACGCGTTGGCGGCCTCCTCGGTCAGCTCGAACCGCCCGCCGTCGTCGGGAACAGTGTCCAATAGCTGCTGTGCCGCAACACGTTTGGCTTCGATGATCTCCGGCTCGTGCAGGCTTCGCAACGCGGCGTTCAGGCTCTCTCCGGAGTCCTCCGCGTCATCGTCGGGCCGGTAGAAGTCCGGCAACAGCCGCCGCAGCGTCTCGTTGTTCGGGGGTTCGGTGTTGCCGGTTTTCATCCCGGTGATCTGCTCGAGTTCGTCTCGCGGCGAAGAGGATTCGCGTTCGTCGAGCAGGCCCATCATCGAGCCGACCAGGCTCTTGAGCAACTCCGCTTCGTGCGGGGCCAGTGCGGACCGAAAACGGGGACCGTCGGCGGTTTCGACCCGCTTCCACTTGCGCACGCCTCGATCTCACCGGTCCTGTTGCATGGTGGCCCACAGGCCGGCGGCATGCAGCTTGGACACGTCGACCTCCATCGATTCCCGACTGCCCGACGACACCACCGCCTTGCCCTCGTTGTGCACCTGCAACATCAGCTTGGTGGCATGCGGTTCGCTGTAGCCGAACAACTTCTGGAAGACGTATGTCACGTAGTTCATCAGGTTGACCGGGTCGTCCCACACGATCGTCACCCACGGACTGGCCGTGACGTCGACGGGATCGACCTGCTGCGAACCACCGGTTCCCGGCTTAGTCGGTGCTGACGCAACCATGGCTTCCAGGATACCGATACCGTTGCGTAGTGACCCTTGGGTTGCTGACCGACAAATACGAGTTGACAATGCTGGCCGCCGCACTGCGCGAAGGCACCGCGGCGCGGCGGACCACGTTCGAATTGTTCGCTCGCCGGCTGCCCGACGGGCGGCGCTACGGTGTGGTCGCCGGCACCGGCCGGTTCCTGGAAGCGTTGCCGCACTTCAGGTTCGACGACGCGGCGCTGACGTCGCTGGCGGAATTCCTCGACGACGGAACCCTGGACTACCTTCGCGATTTCCAATTCCGCGGCGACGTCGACGGCTACTCCGAGGGCGAGCTGTACTTCCCCGGCTCGCCGGTGCTTTCCGTGCACGGCAGTTTCGCCGAATGCATCGTGCTGGAAACACTCGCGCTGTCGATTTTCAACCACGACAGCGCGATCGCCTCGGCGGCCGCGCGGATGGTCAGCGCCGCGGCCGGCCGGCCGCTGATCGAGATGGGCTCCCGACGCACCCACGAGCACGCCGCCGTCGCGGCGGCCCGGGCCGCCTACATCGCCGGCTTCGCCGCGTCGTCGAACCTCGAAGCTCAGCGGCGCTACGGCGTGCCCGCCGAGGGCACCGCCGCGCATTCGTTCACCCTGCTGCACACCGGTCCCGACGGGCCCGACGAGCCGGCCGCCTTCCGCGCCCAGGTCGACGCGCTGGGCACCGACACCACGCTGCTGGTCGACACGTACGACGTGACGACCGGCGTCGAAAACGCGGTGGCGGCCGCCGGGACCGGGCTCGGCGCGGTACGGATCGACTCCGGCGAGCTGGGCGTGCTGGCCCGCCAGGTCCGCGAGCAGCTGGACCGGCTGGGCGCGACGCAGACCCGAATCGTGGTCTCCGGTGACCTCGACGAGTTCGCGATCGCCGGGCTGCGGGCCGAACCGGTGGACAGTTACGGGGTGGGCACCTCGCTGGTCACCGGATCCGGCGCGCCGACCGCGAACATGATCTACAAGCTGGTCGAGGTCGACGGCATCCCGGTGCAAAAGCGCAGCACCCACAAGGAGTCCCACGGCGGCCATAAGGAAGCCGTCCGGACGAACCGTCCGACCGGCACGATCACCGAGGAGATCGTCTATCCCGCGGGCCATCCGCCCTCGGTCACAGAGCCGTGCCGGGCGTTGACGGTCCCGCTGGTCCGCGACGGCGAACCGGTGGCCGACGTCGACCTGGGCGTGGCGCGCAAGCTGGTGGCGTCGGGCTTGCGAAGCTTGCCCTGGGAGGGTCTGATGTTGTCGCACGGCGATCCGGCGATCCCCACTACGCAGATCCCGGCCACTCATACGCAATAGGAGCAACCACGCCCGAGGTGCCCGCCCTGCTGGCCACTGCGGTGGCAGCGCTCGGTGGCAGCGAGCGCAGCGGCCAGCTGCAGATGGCCACCGCGGTGGCGCACGCCTTCGACACCGGCGAGCACCTGGCGGTGCAGGCCGGCACCGGCACCGGAAAGTCGCTGGCGTACTTGGTGCCCGCGATTGTGCGCGCGGTATCCGACGACGCGCCGGTCGTGGTGTCGACCGCGACGATCGCGCTGCAACGCCAACTCGTCGACCGCGATCTGCCCCAGCTGGTCGACTCGCTCGCTGACGAACTGCCCCGCCGACCGCGGTTCGCGCTGCTGAAAGGGCGGCGAAACTACCTGTGTCTCAACAAGATTCACAACGGCGCCGCTGAGGGGCCGCAGGACGAGCTGTTCGAGCCTGTTGCGGCCACCGCATTGGGCCGCGACGTGCAGCGGCTCACCGCATGGGCGTCGACAACGGAATCCGGCGACCGCGACGACCTCAAGCCGGGCGTGGCCGACCGGTCGTGGGCCCAAGTCAGCGTGTCGGCGCGCGAATGCCTTGGCGTGGCGCGCTGCCCGTTCGGCGGCGAATGTTTCGCCGAGCGGGCCCGGGCCAAGGCCGGCCAGGCCGACGTCGTCGTCACCAACCATGCGCTGCTGGCCATCGACGCCGTCTCCGAGTCGGCCGTGCTGCCCGACCACCAGCTGCTGGTCGTCGACGAGGCGCACGAGCTGACCGACCGGGTGACCGCGGTGGCCACCGGCGAGCTGTCGGCCACCTCCCTGGCCGTCGCGCACCGACGCGCGGCGCGACTGATCGACCCCGAGCTGTCCGAACGGCTCGAGGCCGCGACGGCGACGTTCTCGTCGGCGATCCACGACGCGTCACCCGGGCGCATCGACCGGCTCGACGACGAGCTGGCCAGCTACCTGGCGGCGCTGCGCGACGCGGCGGGCAAGGCCCGTTCGGCCATCGACACCGCGCCCAGCGACCCGAAGGCCGCGGCCGCGCGCGCCGAGGCGGTCGCCGGGCTGGCCGAGGTCGCCGACACCGCGGCGCGAATCCTGACGTCGTTCGCACCGGCGATCCCCGACCGCACCGACGTGGTCTGGCTGGAGCGCGAGGACAACCGCGCGGTGCTGAAGGTGGCCCCGCTGTCGGTGGCGGAGTTGTTGCGCGGCAGGGTATTTGAGCGATCCACGACGGTGCTCACGTCGGCGACGCTGACGGTCGGCGGCAGCTTCGACGCGATGGCCACCGCGTGGGGTCTGGCCGGCGACGACGGCTGGCGTGGGCTCGACGTCGGATCGCCGTTCCACCACGCAAAGGCCGGGATCCTCTATGTGGCCGCGCATCTGCCGCCGCCCGGCCGCGACGGCACCGGCTCGGCCGAGCAGCTGAGCGAGATCGCCGAGCTGATCACGGCCGCGGGCGGACGCACGCTGGGCCTGTTCTCGTCGATGCGGGCGGCCCGGGCGGCGGCCGAGGCCATGGCCGACCGGCTCGAGACGCCGGTGCTGTGCCAGGGCGACGACAGCACCGGCGCGCTGGTCGAGCAGTTCGCCGCCGACGACGCAACGTCGCTGTTCGGCACGCTGTCGCTGTGGCAGGGCGTCGACGTGCCGGGCCCGTCGCTGTCATTGGTGATCATCGACCGGATCCCGTTTCCGCGGCCCGACGACCCGTTGCTCTCCGCGCGGCAGCGTGCGGTGGCCGCGCACGGCGGCAACGGCTTCATGGCCGTCGCCGCCAGCCACGCCGCGTTGTTGCTGGCGCAGGGCTCGGGGCGGCTGCTGCGCCGCGTCGACGACCGCGGCGTGGTCGCGGTGCTCGACTCGCGGATGGCCACCGCCCGCTACAGCGGCTACTTGCGCGCGTCGCTGCCGCCGTTCTGGGCGACCACCGACGGCGCCAAGGTTCGCGAGGCACTGGCGCGGCTGCGGACCTCGCTGGACGACCGCCCGGCTACTCCGTCGACGAGCGTTCAGCCAGCGTGACCAGGCCCAGCTCGGTATCGCCGGCAAGCATCGGGTGGCGCGGCAGCACCCGCACGGTGTAACCGACCGACCCGGCGACCGGCAGCGGCATCGCGGTCGAAAAAACCTCGTCGCCGCCGAACGCGGTGCCGGTGTGCGACATCTCGACGGTGACCGGGTCCAGCAGCGCATCGCCGGCGTCGACCCTGCCGACTACCGCCTGCACGGTCACTTCGTCGGGCTGCAGACCGGCCAGCTGCACGGTCGCGGTCAGGGTGAGCTCCGAGCCGAGCACGGGGGTATCAGGCAGGCCGGTGCTGTCCACGTCGTTGATGCGGATCTTCGGCCAGGCCGCAAGAGCGCGTTGCCGATAGGCGGCCAGCTCGCGGGCGGCATCGAACCTCACCACGCCGTCGGCGTCGACCGCGACCGTGCGGCGCAGCGACTGGGCCGCCGGCCGGTAGTACTGCTCGACGTAATCGCGCACCATCCGCGAGGCCAGCACCTTCGGCCCGAGCGTCTGCAAGGTGTGACGGACCATTTCGATCCAGCGCGGCGGCACCCCGTGCTCGTCGCGCTCGTAGAACGTCGGCGCCACCGAGTGCTCCAGCAGGTCGTAAAGAGCGGCGGCCTCCAGATCGTCGCGACGGTCCTCGTCGGCCATCCGCGAGGCGGACGGTATCTCCCAGCCGTTTTGGCCGTCGTACCACTCGTCCCACCAGCCGTCGCGGATCGACAGGTTCAACCCGCCGTTGAGCGCGCTTTTCATCCCCGACGTGCCGCAGGCCTCCAACGGCCGCAGCGGGTTGTTCAGCCACACGTCGCAGCCCCAGTACAGCCGTCGCGCCATCGACATGTCGTAGTCGGGCAGGAAGGCGATGCGGTGACGCACGCTGGGCCGGTCGGCGAACCGCACCACCTGTTGGATCAGCGCCTTGCCGCCGTCATCGGCGGGATGCGACTTGCCCGCGACGATCAGCTGGATCGGCTTCTCGTTGTCCAGCAGCAGCCGCTCGAGCCGGTCCGGGTCGCGCAGCATCAACGTCAGCCGCTTATAGGTCGGCACCCGCCGGGCGAACCCGACGGTGAGCACCTCGGGATCGAAAGCCGTTGCGATCCAGCCTAATTCGGCCCGCGACGCCCCACGCTCCAGGCAGGACCGGCGCAGCCGCGCCCGGACGTCGTCGATCAGCAGCGTCCGCAGTTGCGAGCGGATCCACCACAGATGCCCGACGTCGACGCCCTGGAGTCGCTGCCACACCTCGGGTTCGTTCAACGAGTCCGCGCCGGCCAGCTCGCGGCCCAATTCCAGCCACTGCGGCGCGGCCCAGGTGGGCGCGTGGACGCCGTTGGTGATCGACCCGATCGGCACCTCGCCGGGATCGAACCCCCGCCACAGGTCGTTGAACATCACCCGGCTCACCCGGCCGTGCAGCAGCGAGACGCCGTTGGCCCGTTGCGCCAGCCGCAGACCCATGTGGGCCATGTTGAAAAGTTCCGGATCCTCCTCGGCGCCGAGCTCCAGGATCCGCTCGGTCGCCACCCCGGGCAGCAGCACGGAGCCGTCGCCGCTGTCGTCGAAGTACCGTCGCACCATCTCCGTCGGGAACCGGTCGATACCAGCGGCCACCGGAGTATGGGTGGTGAACACCGTGCTGGAGCGCACCACGGTCAGCGCGGTGTCGAAATCCAGCCCGGCGTCGGTGACCAGCTCACGGATGCGTTCTGCCCCGAGAAAACCGGCGTGGCCCTCGTTCATGTGAAACACGTCGGGCGAGGGCAGCCCCTCGATGTCGATAAAGGCGCGGATCGCCCGTACGCCGCCGACCCCGGCCAGGATCTCCTGTTTGATGCGGTGCTCCTGGTCACCGCCGTACAGGCGGTCGGTGACGCTGCGCAGATCATGCTCGTTTTCCGGGATGTCCGAGTCCAGCAGCAGCAACGGGACGCGACCGACTTGGGCCACCCAGATGCGGGCCCGCAGCCGGCCGGCGTCGGGCAGCGCCAACTCGATCGACACGGGGTGGCCCTCGGCGTCGGTGAGCAGCCGCAACGGCAGCCCCTGCGGGTCCAGCGACGGATATGTCTCCTGCTGCCAACCGTCCACGGTCAGCGACTGACGGAAATACCCGGACCGGTAGTACAGGCCGACCCCGATCAACGGCAGTCCCAGATCCGACGCCGACTTCAGATGGTCGCCGGCCAGAATTCCCAAGCCGCCCGAGTAGTTGGGCAACACCTCGGCGACCCCGAACTCCATCGAAAAATAGGCGATCCCGGAAGGCATTGCGACGCCGTCGTTTTGCTGCTGCTGATACCACAGCGGCCGGGTCAGGTAGTCGTCCAGATCGGCTGCCAGCCCGTCGAGCCGGTCCAGGAATCCGCCGTCGGCCGCCAGTTCGTCGAGGCGCGCCGGCCGCACCGCTCCCAGCAACGCCACCGGGTCCTGACCGCATTGCGCCCACAGCTCTGGGTCGATCGCGGCGAACAGATCCTGCGTCGGCTTGTCCCACGACCACCGCAAATTGGTCGAGAGCTGTTCCAGCGCCGCCAGACGTTCCGGAAGGTGCGCGCGGACGGTGAACCGGCGGAGGGCTTTCACGCGTCAATACCTTACTGACGACGAGCCTGCGCCGACGTGCCGACAGCGGGCGCTTGGCGAGCCCCGGGTGTGGCCCGACACTACGGTGGGTATTGGGCGCAAGGGGTGTTCCCGAAACAAGAAAGGCGGAGTGGCGGTGCCAGGTCGTGTCGAGATCGATGACGTCCAGCCCGTCGTGTCCTGCGGCGCCTACCCGGCAAAGGCCGTGGTCGGCGAGGTGGTTCCGGTTAGCGCGTCGGTCTGGCGCGAAGGCCACGAGGCCGTGGCGGCCACGCTGGTGGTGCGCTACCTCGGCCCCCATTACCCGCAGGTCAGCGAAACACGGCGGATTAAGGCCGTGCAGGTGGCCGAGAAGGACGCGGTCGAGACGCCGCCGCGGGTCAAGCCGCTGCTGCTGCCGATGACGATGGGCGAAGAGCCCTATGTGTTTCACGGCCAGTTCGCCCCCGACGCCGTCGGGCTGTGGACCTTCCGGGTCGACGGCTGGGGTGATCCGATTCACAGCTGGCGGCACGCGGTCGTGGCCAAATTGGACGCCGGCCAAGGCGAAACGGAGCTGTCCAACGACCTGCTGGTCGGCGCCCGGCTGCTGGAACGCGCCGCGACCGGTGTGCCGCGCAGCCAGCGCGAGCCCCTGCTGACCGCGGCGGCCGCGCTGCGCAAACCGGGCGACCCGCTGACCCGGGCGGCCGCGGCGCTGAGTCCCAGGGTCGAAGAGCTCCTCACGCAGTATCCGCTGCGCGACCTGCTCACCCGCGGCGACCAGTACGGCGTCTGGGTTGACCGGCCGGAGGCCCGCTTTGGCTCGTGGTACGAGATGTTCCCGCGTTCGACTGGTGGTTGGGACGCCGACGGCAACCCGGTGCACGGCACCTTCGCCACCGCCGCGGCGGCGCTGCCCCGCATCGCGGAGATGGGCTTCGACGTGGTGTACCTGCCGCCGATCCATCCGATCGGCAAGGTCCACCGCAAGGGCCGCAACAACACCGCCACGGCCGTGCCGGGCGACGTCGGTTCGCCGTGGGCGATCGGCAGCGACGAGGGCGGCCACGACGCGGTGCATCCGGCGCTGGGCACCATCGAGGACTTCGACGACTTCGTGGCGGCGGCCCGCGACCTGGGGATGGAGGTGGCACTCGACCTGGCGTTGCAGTGCGCGCCCGATCACCCGTGGGCCCGCGAACACCGCGAGTGGTTCACCGAATTGCCCGACGGCACCATCGCTTACGCGGAGAACCCGCCGAAGAAATACCAGGACATCTATCCGCTCAACTTCGACAACGACCCGGCCGGGCTCTACGACGAGGTGCTGCGCGTCGTGCGGCATTGGATCGACCACGGCGTCAAGATCTTTCGGGTCGACAACCCGCACACCAAGCCGCCGAACTTCTGGGCTTGGCTGATCGCCCAGGTGAAAGCCGTCGACCCCGACGTGCTGTTCTTGTCGGAAGCGTTCACGCCGCCGGCCCGCCAGTACGGGCTGGCCAAACTCGGCTTCACCCAGTCCTACACGTATTTCACCTGGCGCACCGCCAAGTGGGAGCTCACCGAATTCGGCCAGGAGATCGCCGAACTCGCCGACTTCCGCCGGCCCAACCTCTTCGTCAACACCCCCGACATCCTGCATGCGATTCTGCAGCACAACGGCCCGGGCATGTTCGCGATCCGGGCCGTGCTGGCCGCCACGATGAGCCCGGCCTGGGGAATGTATTCCGGTTACGAGCTTTTCGAGCACCGCGCGGTGCGCGAAGGCAGCGAGGAATACCTGGACTCGGAGAAGTACGAGTTACGGCCCCGCGACTTCGCGGGCGCCCTGGTCGAAGGCAGGTCGCTGGAGCCGTTCATCGCGCGACTCAACAACATTCGCCGGTTGCATCCCGCGCTGCGGGAACTGCGCACCATCCGGTTCCACAGCATCGACAACGACGCGCTGATGGCCTACAGCAAGTTCGACCCAACCACCGGCGACTGCGTGCTGGTGGTGGTGACCCTCAACGCATTCGGCCCGGAAGAGGCGACGTTGTGGTTGGACATGGCCGCACTGGGTATGGAGCCCTACGAACGGTTCTGGGTGCGCGACGAGATAACAGGTGAGGAATACCAGTGGGGCCAAGCCAATTACGTGCGCATCGATCCCGCCCGGGCTGTCGCCCACATCATCAACATGCCGCTGATTCCGTCCGAATCCCGATTCCCGCTGCTGCGCCGGAGGTGACGCCGCAATGACGCCGACCGACCAACTCGCCAGGACCCACCTGACGCCCGAACCAAGCGATCTCGATCGTCTGCTGGCCGGCGTGCATCACAATCCGCACAGCATCCTGGGTGCCCACGAATACGGCAACCACACCGTCATCCGGGCGTTCCGCCCGCATGCGACGGAAGTCGTGGCGCTGGTAGGTGCGGACCGGTATCCGTTGCAGCACATCGACTCCGGCCTGTTCGGGGTCGCACTGCCGTTCACCAACCTCATCGACTACCGGCTCGAGGTCAGCTACGACGGCTCGCAGCCGCACACCGTCGCCGACGCGTACCGCTTCCTGCCCACGCTGGGTGAGATGGACCTGCACCTGTTCGCCGAGGGCCGCCACGAGCGGCTGTGGGAGGTGCTGGGCGCCCACCGTCGCTCGTTCACCACCGCCGACGGTGTGGTCGAGGGCGTGTCGTTCGCTGTGTGGGCACCAAACGCCAAGGGCGTCAGCCTGATCGGGGAGTTCAACCACTGGGGCGGCAACGACGCGCCGATGCGGGTGCTGGGCTCCTCGGGGGTGTGGGAGTTGTTCTGGCCCGGCTTCCCACCCGACGGTCTGTACAAGTTCCGGGTGCACGGTGCGGACGGCAGCGTCACCGACCGCGCCGACCCGTTCGCCTTCGCCACCGAGGTGCCGCCGCACACCGCGTCGCGGGTCTACACCAGCGACTACACCTGGGGCGACGCCGACTGGATGACCCAGCGCGCCCAGCGCAACCCGGTTTTCGAGCCGATGAGCACCTACGAGGTACACCTGGGATCGTGGCGGCCCGGCCTGAGCTATCGCGACCTCGCTCGTGAGCTGACTGATTACGTTGTGGCGCACGGCTTTACCCACGTCGAGATGCTGCCCGTCGCCGAGCACCCATTCGCCGGGTCGTGGGGATACCAGGTGACGTCCTATTACGCACCGACGTCCCGATTCGGCACACCCGACGACTACCGTTACCTGGTCGACACGCTGCACCAGGCCGGTATCGGTGTCATCGTCGACTGGGTCCCCGCGCACTTCCCCAAGGACGCGTGGGCGCTCGGCCGGTTCGATGGCACGCCGCTCTACGAGCATTCCGATCCCAAGCGCGGCGAGCAACTCGACTGGGGCACTTACGTATTCGACTTCGGCCGGCCCGAAGTCCGCAATTTCCTGGTTGCCAACGCGCTGTACTGGCTGCAGGAATATCACGTCGACGGGCTGCGCGTGGACGCCGTCGCCTCGATGCTCTACCTGGACTACTCGCGACCCGCGGGCGGCTGGACGCCGAACGTCTACGGCGGCCGGGAAAACCTGGAAGCGGTGCAGTTCCTGCAGGAGATGAACGCCACCGCGCATCGGGTGGCGCCGGGCATCGTCACCGTCGCCGAGGAGTCGACGTCGTGGCCCGGCGTGTCACGGCCGACCAACGTTGGCGGCCTGGGCTTTTCGATGAAGTGGAACATGGGCTGGATGCACGACACGCTCGACTACATCAGCCACGATCCGGTGCACCGCAGCTATCACCACCACGAGATCACGTTCTCGATGCTCTATGCGTTCAGCGAGAACTTCGTGCTGCCGCTCAGCCACGACGAGGTGGTGCACGGCAAGGGCACGCTGTGGGGACGCATGCCCGGCAACGACCACCTCAAGGCCGCGGGGCTGCGCAGTCTGCTGGCCTATCAGTGGGCCCATCCCGGCAAGCAATTGCTGTTCATGGGACAGGAATTCGGGCAGCGCGCCGAATGGTCCGAGGAACGCGGCCTGGACTGGTTCCAACTCGACGAGAACAGCTTCTCCACCGGCATCCTGCATTTTGTGCGCGACATCAACGCGATCTATCGCAGCCGCCCCGCACTGTGGAGCCAGGACACCACGCCCGACGGCTACTCCTGGATCGACGCCAACGACTCGGCCAACAACGTGTTGAGCTTCCTGCGCTACGGCAGCGACGGCTCGGTGATGGCCTGCGTGTTCAATTTCGCCGGCACCGAACACAGCAACTACCGGCTCGGCCTACCCACGGCGGGTCGCTGGCGCGAGGTGCTCAACACCGATGCGGCCGACTACAACGGCAGCGGTATCGGAAACCTGGGCGGCGTCGATGCGACCGACGAGCCATGGCATGGCCGCCCCGCGTCGGCGGTGCTGGTGCTGCCGCCGAGCTCGGCGCTCTGGCTGGAACCTGAGTAAGGCGCTCAGTAGAGCGCGTTGGCGAGGTTGCGCCGGCCGGCGATCACTTCCGGGTCGGCCGGGTCGAACAGCTCGAACAACTCGATCAGCCGGGTGCGAACTTTCGTGCGCTCGTCGCCGGATGTCCGTCGCACCAGCGCGATCAGCCGATCGAAAGCGCCGGTCACATCCTGGTTGAGGATCTGCACGTCGGCGGCGGCGAACGCCGCGTCGATGTCGTCGGGCGCCGCGTCAGCGAGCGCCACCGCATCCGGCGGCTGTTCCGTCGCGCGCATCAAAAAGGCGATCTGACGCACCGCCCCCTTGGCTTCGGCGTGGTTGGGGTTGGCGTCCAGGATCGCCTGATACGAGTCGAGCGCGGCGGCGAACTCACCGTCCTGCAGCTGTTGGCGCGCCTGCGCCAGCGCGGGGTCGACTTCTTCCGCGTCCTCGGAATCGGCTGCGCCACTGAGCTTGCCGGCGGTCGCCGACAACAGCGAGTCCACCCAGCGGCGTAACTGGTC
This sequence comes from Mycobacterium sp. MFM001, assembly GCF_003402475.1. Classification (GTDB taxonomy): domain Bacteria; phylum Actinomycetota; class Actinomycetes; order Mycobacteriales; family Mycobacteriaceae; genus Mycobacterium. The sequence continues at coordinate 7,069 of NZ_BFAB01000028.1, read as the reverse complement.
GGCCGGCTGCATGCCCTGAAAGCTCGACAGCGGCTGCCCGGCGGCCAATGCCACCACGGTCGGGACCACCTGGATGCCGAAGATCTGGGCCACCTCAGGAACGGCGTCGACGTTGACGGTCGCCAGCGACCACTTGCCGCCGTCGGCGGCGGCCAGGTCCGACAGGATCTCGGCCAGCTGCAGGCACACATCGCTGCGCGGCGACCACAACAACACCACGACCGGCACCTGATTGGACCGGACCAGCACCTCGTCTTCGAAGTTGGCCGTGGTGATCTCGACGCCGGCCAGCTTCGCCGAGCCGGCTCCGGCATCGCGACCGGCGGAGGAACTCTGCTGGGCCCGCTGCTTGAGTGCGGATAGATCGACCGCTCCCGCCAGGGCGGGCCCGATCGGGGGTCGGGGACGGCTCACGTCGTCAAGTCTGGCACGGCGCCACCGGTGTCCTGCCACCCGGTCGGGGGCCTCCGGTGACCAAAATCACAGTTCACGACGCCAGCAACCATTTGGGCGAGCGTCAAGCTCAGCCGGCGCGCAGGATCAGCGCGTCGCCCTGACCACCGGCGCCGCACAGGGCCGCCACGCCGTAGCCCGAGCCGCGGCGCGCCAACTCGAGTGCCGCATGCAGCGTGATCCGGGCGCCCGACATTCCGATCGGATGCCCGACCGCGATCGCGCCGCCATTGACGTTGACGATGTCGGGGTCGACGCCCAATTCCTTGGTCGAGGCCAGCGCCACCGCCGCGAACGCTTCGTTGATCTCCACCACGTCGAGTTGGTCCACCGAGATACCTTCGCGGCCAAGTGCTTTCTTGATCGCGTTGGCGGGCTGCGACTGCAGCGTCGAGTCCGGGCCGGCCACCACACCGTGCGCGCCGATCTCCACCAACCACGACAACCCGAGTTCTTTGGCCTTGTCCTTGTTCATCACGACAACCGCTGCCGCACCATCGGAGATCTGCGACGACGAGCCCGCGGTGATGGTGCCGTCCTTGCGGAACGCCGGCTTGAGGCCGGCCAACGATTCGGCCGTGGTGTTGGCGCGAATGCCCTCGTCCTCGTTGAACTGCAGCGGATCTCCTTTGCGCTGCGGGATATTCACCGGCACGACCTCGTCCGCGAAAACGCCGTCCTTCCAAGCGGCGGCGGCCTTCTGGTGCGACCGCGCGGCGAACTCGTCCTGTTCGCGACGGGTGAACTTGTCGGCGTCGTTGCGCTGCTCGGTCAGCGCACCCATCGGCTGGTCGGTGAACACGTCGTGCAACCCGTCGTAGGCCATGTGGTCCAGCACCGTCACATCGCCGTACTTGTAGCCGGCCCGGCTGTCGATCAGCAGATGCGGCGCCTTGGTCATGGATTCCTGGCCGCCGGCGACCACCACGTCGAACTCCCCCGCCCGGATGAGCTGGTCGGCCAGGGCAATGGCGTCGATCCCGGACAGGCACATCTTGTTGATCGTCAGCGCCGGCACATCCCAGCCGATGCCGGCCGCCACGGCGGCCTGACGGGCGGGCATCTGCCCGGCTCCCGCGGTCAGCACCTGGCCCATGATCACGTATTCGACCGCCGACGCCGGCACCTTGGCCTTCTCCAGAGCACCGGCGATCGCGATAGCGCCCAGGTCACTGGCCGAAAAGTCCTTCAACGAGCCCATCAACTTGCCGATGGGCGTCCGTGCTCCAGCAACTATCACCGACGTCGTCATGAGAACCTCCGAACAGGGCGAAAATGGCCGATTTTGCGGCCGATGAAGCGCAATCTTTCCCGTCAGGTTACCGTGACGTTATGACCCGCGCCGCCGACGATGCAGAGCGGAGCGATGAGGAGGAGCGGCGCTTATGACCACCGAACACGTTGACGTCCGTCGTAGCCTGGCCAGCGCGTTGGTGACGGCGGTCGATCACGTCGGCATCGCGGTGCCCGACCTCGACGAGGCGATCGCCTGGTACCACGACAACCTCGGCATGATCGTGCTGCACGAGGAGGTCAACGACGAGCAGGGCATCCGCGAGGCGATGCTCTCGGTGCGCGGCGCCCCGGTGGGCAGCGCCCAGGTCCAACTGATGGCCCCGATCGACGAGTCGTCGACGATCGCGAAATTCCTCGACAAGCGCGGACCCGGCATCCAGCAGCTGGCTTACCGGGTCAGTGACCTGGAGGCGCTGACCGAGCGGCTGCGCAGCCAGGGCATTCGGTTGCTCTACGACGCGCCGCGCCGCGGCACGGCGGACTCGCGGATCAACTTCATCCACCCCAAAGACGCCGGCGGGGTTTTGATCGAGTTGGTCGAGCCCGCAGCCGATTCGGCCCACTAAGACCACGGCGGCGACCCGCTGCGCCCGGCTCCGCCGCGCTTGCGATCGCCGCTAAGACCACTTGCGCGTCGGCCCGCGGGTTGCGCGGTTAGCCCAGCACGGCGTGTGCCAATGCCGGCGGTCTTCCACCGCGGCCTCTCCCGCATCCGCTGGCCATACCACCACATGTGCTGTGCCGGAACGGATTTCGTGGTCACAACCCGGGCACCGGTACGTCTTGACAGCTCGGGCGGCGGCCACCGGGCGCACTTCGTACTCGTAGCCGTCGGGTCCCGTTTCCACTCGTCGCGCACTCGGCAGCGAGCTTGGCGGCTGCTGCCGACGCGGTGGTGTGCGACGCCGGGCCATCAGATCAGAATAGCCGGTATTCGTCGCTGTCCATGCCCCGCATTCGATCGTAATCCAATGTCAGACAACGGATTCCACGGTCGATGGCCAAGGTTCGGGCCTGTGGCTTGATCTGCTGTGCGGCGAAAACCCCGCTTACCGGCGCCAGCAAGCTGTCGCGGTTGAGCAATTCGAGATAACGGGTCAGCTGCTCGACACCGTCGATCTCGCCGCGGCGCTTGATCTCGACGGCGACGGAGCGGCCCTGCTCGTCGCGGCAGAGCAGGTCGACCGGACCGATCGGTGTCATGTATTCCCGACGCACCAGGGTGTATCCGGTGCCGAGCAGCTCGACGTGTTCGGCCAGCAGTGCCTGCAGATGAGCTTCGACGCCGTCCTTGACCAGCCCGGGATCCACGCCCAGCTCGTGACTGGAGTCATGCTCGATCTCCTCGACCGTGATACGCAACTGCTCCCCGGCCTTGTTCTCGACCACCCAGACCGGCACCGGTCCGTCGAGCTCCTCGATGAGCCGGCACGGCGGGCTCATCCAATTCAGCGGCTTGTAGGCCCGGTCGTCGGCGTGCACGCTCACCGAGCCGTCCGCCTTGAACAACAGCAGCCGACGCGCGGAGGGCAGATGCGCGGTAAGGCGGCCCAGATAGTCGACGGTGCAGCGGGCGATCACGAGACGCACGCGACTCACCTTAAGGGCCGTCGAGGGGACAAATTAGGCTGACGCCACCATGATGGCCCAGAGAACACTGGCCCAACGGCTCGGCCGGCTGCTGGAGCGGGTGACCCGGCAGAGCGGTCGGCTGCCCGAGACACCGGCGTACGGCTCGTGGCTGCTCGGCAAGGTATCGGAAAGCCAACGGCGCCGACGGGTGCGCATTCAGGTCATCCTCACCGTGTTCATCGTCGGGGTGAACCTGATCGGAATCGGCGTGGATCTACTGTTGCTCAGCGTCGCCTTTCCGGTACCCAGCGTCTTTTCGGATGCCCCCGCCTGGTTGACGTTCGCGGCCGTGCCCGCCTATGTCGCCGTCGCGCTGGTACTGGGTACCTATTGGATCACCCGGCGCACGGTCGGAGTACTGCGCTGGGCGATCGAAGAACGCAGCCCCAGCCGGTCAGACGAACGCAACACCTTCCAGGCTCCGGCGTGGGCGGCGACCGTCAACTTCATCCTGTGGGGAATGGGAGCGGCGGTTTTCACGACCCTCTACGGGCTGACCAACAGCCTGTTCATCCCGCAAACCCTGTTCTCGGTGAGCTTTTGCGGCGTCTTGGTTGCAACTGCCTGCTATCTCATTTTCGAGTTCACCCTGCGACCGGTGGCCGCCCAAGCGCTCGAGGCGGGCCCGCCGCCACGGCGTTTCGCCCCCGGCATCATGGGCCGAACCATGATGGTGTGGATGCTCGGTTCCGGCGTGCCGGTGATCGGCATTGCGCTGACGGCGTTTTTTGCGCTGGTGCTGCGCAACATGACCGAGACCCAATTCGGGGTGGCGGTGCTGATCTTGTCGGCGGCCACGCTGGTATTCGGCTTCACGCTGATGTGGTTGCTGTCGTGGCTCATCGCAACACCGGTACGGGTTGTGCGCGCCGCGCTCCAGCGCGTCGAAAAGGGCGACCTGGAGGTCGACTTGGTGGCGTTCGACGGGACAGAACTCGGTGAATTGCAAAGCGGTTTCAACGCGATGGTCCACGGACTGCGGGAGAGAGAACGCGTGCGCGATCTGTTCGGTCGCCACGTCGGTCGCGAAGTGGCCGCGGCTGCCGAGCGGGAGCGACCCGAGCTCGGCGGCGAAGAGCGCCATGTGGCAGTGCTTTTCGTCGACATCATCGCTTCGACGCAGTTGGTGACGAAACGGCCGGCAACGGAGATCGTGCAACTGCTTAACCGATTTTTCGCGGTGATCGTCGACGAAGTCGACCGCCATTGCGGACTCGTCAACAAATTCGAGGGTGATGCGACGCTGGCCATCTTCGGCGCGCCAAATCGCCTGGAGCATCCCGAAGACCAGGCACTGGCCGCCGCTCGCGCCATCGCCGAGCGGTTGGAGCGCGAGGTGTCGGAATGCCAGGCGGGCATCGGTGTGGCGGCAGGACAGGTGGTCGCCGGCAACGTTGGCGCCAAAGAACGATTCGAGTACACGGTGATCGGCGAGCCGGTCAACGAGGCGGCGCGGCTCAGCGAACTGGCCAAGGAGCAACCGACGCGGTTGTTGGCGTCATCAGAAGCGGTCGAGGGCGCCAGCGACGAGGAGCGTGCCCACTGGTCGCTGGGTGACACCGTCACGCTGCGCGGCCACGACGAGCCCACCCGACTGGCCACCCTCGCCTAATCCGCCTGGGGCCGGCCACCTAGATGTCGCTTTTCCGCTAGTGCTGTCGGTGCCCAGGTGTAATGGTCGAATCGTGCATGAAGACTTCGACCGCTGCTATCGGGCTGTGCAGTCCAAGGACGCCCGGTTCGACGGCTGGTTCGTCACCGCGGTGCTGACCACCGGTATCTACTGCCGGCCCAGCTGCCCCGTGCGTCCACCGTTTGCCCGTAACGTGCGGTTTTACCCGACCGCGGCCGCCGCCCAGCGGGCCGGCTTTCGGGCCTGCAAGCGGTGCCGGCCGGACGCGTCGCCGGGTTCGCCGGAGTGGAACGTGCGCGGTGACGTCGTCGCCCGGGCGATGCGACTCATCGCCGACGGCACCGTGGACCGCGAAGGCGTCAGCGGTCTTGCCGCCCGCCTCGGCTATACCGGCCGTCAACTGGAGCGGTTGCTGCAGGCCGAACTCGGCGCCGGTCCGCTTGCGTTGGCCCGGGCTCAGCGCACGCAGACCGCCCGGGTGCTGATCGAGACGACCGACCTTCCGTTCAGCGACGTCGCGTTCGCCGCCGGATTTTCCAGCATCCGCCAGTTCAACGAGACGTTGCGCGCGGTGTGCGACAGCACTCCCACGGCGCTACGCCAACGAGCGGCAGCCCAGTTCGGATGCAACCACACCTCACCGGGGTCGGTGACATTACGCCTCCCGGTCCGGACGCCGTTCGCCTACGAAGGCGTATTCGGCCACCTGGCTGCCGGCGTGGTCCCTGGGTGCGAAGAAGTGCGCGACGGCATGTACCGCCGCACACTGCGGCTCCCGTCGGGCAACGGCGTCGTCAGCCTGACACCCGCACCCGATCACGTCCGCTGCAATCTGGTGCTCGACGATTTCCGCGACCTGACAACGGCGATCGCCCGGTGCCGGCGGCTGTTGGACCTCGATGCCGACCCCGAGGCGGTGATCGATGTGTTGGCCGCTGATCCCGAGCTCGCCGCTGTGGTGGCCAAAGCACCGGGCCAACGCATTCCGCGCACCGTCGACGAAGGCGAACTGGCCATCCGCGCCGTGTTGGCTCAGCAGGTCTCGACGAAGGCCGCCAGCACCCACGCGGGCAGGCTGGTCGCTGCGTACGGACAACCGGTGCACGACGCCGGTGGCACGCTGACGCACGTCTTCCCGCCGGTCGAGCAGCTCGCCGAGATCGATCCGGTCCATCTGGCGGTGCCCAAGACGCGGCGGCGAACGGTGACGGCGTTGGTCGAAGGACTCGCCGACGGCAGTGTGGTGCTCGATGCGGGTTGCGACTGGGACGCCGCCCGCCGGCAGCTGCTGACGCTGCCCGGCGTCGGGCCCTGGACTGCCGAAGTGATTGCCATGCGGGCACTGGGGGATCCGGACGCTTTTCCGGCGAGCGACCTCGGATTGCGACTGGCCGCCGAGCAGCTCGGCTTGCCCGCGGACCAGCGGGCGCTCATCGAGCGCAGCCTGCCGTGGCGCCCCTGGCGCTCCTATGCCACCCAGCATCTCTGGACGACGCTGGAGCATCCGGTGAACCATTGGCCATCGAAGGAGATCGCATGATCCACTACCGCACCATCGACAGCCCGATCGGCCCGTTGACGCTGGCCGGACGCGGCGACGTCTTGACCAACCTCCGAATGATCGATCAGACCTATGAGCCCGACCGTGCTGGCTGGGCGCTCGATGAAGCGGCGTTTCCGGACGCCGTCGACCAACTCGAAGCCTATTTCGCCGGCGAGCGCACCGAATTCGACCTGGAACTCGACATGGCAGGTACCGAGTTTCAGCGCCGGGTATGGCAGGCGCTGACGACGATCCCGTACGGCGAAACTCGCTCGTACGGCGAAATCGCAGCACAAATCGGCGCGATCGGGGCGGCCCGGGCGGTCGGATTGGCCAACGGACACAATCCGGTAGCCATTATCGTGCCGTGTCACCGCGTTATCGGCGCGGGCGGCAGCCTTACCGGTTATGGCGGCGGACTGGACCGTAAACGATCGCTTCTCGAATTAGAGAAACGCCATAAATCAGCGACACTCACGCTCTTCGACTAGGCAATTAAAAAAGGGCACCTT
>NZ_BFAB01000027.1 GCF_003402475.1 Mycobacterium sp. MFM001 | reverse complement strand
CTCGCAGCACTAAGCCGTCTGTCCGGTGGTGCGCGGCGACACCGGTCACACGCGCGGTCGTCCGGGCTGACGCTTAAGCCGGTTCCGAGTGGGCCGGGTGCTGAGGCCTTCCGGGCCGCCATCCGCCGCGGCCTGGACCTCAAAGGCATCACTGATCCTGTAGCCCGCGCGAACTGGGAAGCCGGGATCATGGTCGCCGCCGACCGCGAATCGGACTTCGACAACAACGCCGTTAACAACGACGACTCCAACGCCAAATCGGGAAACAACTCCGTCGGCACGCTCCAGTTCACCCCTGGCACGTTTGCGGCGTATCACGAGCCGGGTACGTCGGCCGATCGCCGCGACAACGTCGCCGAAGTCTGCGCGTTCATCAACTACGCCACCGGGCACTACAAAGTCTCACCCGATGGATCCGACCTGGCCGCCAAGATCCAGCAAGCCGACCCGACCCGGCCACCGAAAGGGTATTAACGCTGCCCCGTTCACGGGCTTCACCAGGCGCGCACGTCATTGCCGGTGGTGGGGGTGGGGAATGTGGTGGTTGGTGTTAGCGGTGGGGGTTGGTGGTCGGCCATACTGCGGTGCATGTCGCTCGATGGGCTGGTTGCGCAGGTGGGCCAGCTGCTCGGCGATGCCCGCCGGTTGTATGGGCCGGCGCCGCAGGGCACAGGGTGGGGGACTACCGGCGAGTTGAGCGCCGGGCGTGATGGCATCGGCCAGGCTGGGGGAGTGCTGGCCAGCTGGGGCGGTGCGGGTGCCTCCGGGCAGGCGGCGGCCAGCGGGGGGCGGGTGCTGGCGCTGGACAACATGATCGGCGCCGACGACGCCACCGGCAGCGGGATAGGGCAAAGCGCCGATGCAGCGCGTTCGGGGCGGGCCGGGATGGACACCGTGGTCAGTGACACCGGCCGCGGGGTGGCCGCGATCGCGCTGAGCACCGACACCCCGGCCGGCAAGCGTGCGCTCGTCGATCACTTGCAATCGCAACTCGACCGGGCCAAAAACCTGCTGACGGTGTCCGAGCAGCGAAACGTCATGCTGGCGGCCATGATTCGCAACGGCGCCACCGGCTACGGCGGCGCACCCGCACGCATGGGCGCGATGGGTATGGGCGGTATGCCCATGCCCATGATGGGCGGCATGGGCGCCGGGGCGATGCCCACCGGCATCGGCGGCGCCGGCCTCATCCCCAACCTCGCAGCACTAAGCCGTCTCGGGCACCCGCACCGTGGAGGGGTTAGCCCGTTCTCATCGACGTCGGGCCAGCACGTTGCCGGTGGCGGCCCGCTGGCTCAGATGGCCGTCAAAGCGGCTCTGAGCCGACTTGGCGCTCCCTATGTGTGGGGCGCGAAAGGACCCGACGCGTTCGACTGTTCCGGGCTGACCCGGTGGGCCTGGGCCCAAGCCGGTGTGACCCTCGGATCGGACACCTATAGCCAGATCAAGCAGGGCAGCGAAGTCGCCGGTAACGACATCCAGCCCGGCGACCTGGTGTTTTCCGAGTTCGACGGGAGAGGACCCGGCCATGTCCAAATGGTTGTCGAACCGCCCAGCGCAGGCGGTGGCGGCAAGGTTGTCGAAGCCCAACAAAGCGGCGTGCCCGTGAAAATCTCACCCATGCCCAGCGGGCATGTGGTCGTCAAACGGGTCGGTTGAGCACACTCGCAACGGTCTCTCACCATTGAGCGTGGGAGTCGGGTTAGTCGGCGACGGCGCTTTTGAGTGCCTCGCGGTGGCGGTGAACCTCGGCAAGGGCCGACACCGTCTCGTCGAAGGACTCCGCGGCGTGCGGGAGGCTCGCCGCGATCAGTGTTTCCAGCGCCAGCAATTGCGCATCCAGGTCACGCAACGCGGCCCCGGTTTCGGGATCGTCGGCGCCGTGTCGCAGCAGGATATCCATCGACTTGGCAGCGATATTCACCACGGCCACGGCAATGCCGATAGCGTGCACGCCGCTGGTCGCGGGGGAGGGGGACGGCGGTAGCGGCGGTGCCGTCGCGGCGGGCTGCTCGGTCGGCACCGGCTCGCCGCGGCGGATCGCGGCCAGCGTCCCCGGGGGCCAGCGCAGTGCCTTCTCCAGCTTGTGAGCGCTCGAGCGGCGCGGGAACGTGTGGCCGCGTTCGAGCTGTGCCGCCGTGTTGAGCGCTACCCCCGCCGTCTCGGCGAGCTCGCGCTGGCTGGCCATTCCCAGCTCGATACGCCGGTCAGCCACCGCACGCCCCACCCGGGCAATCGCAGCCCTACCGCCCGGTGACGCTGACGGTGCACTGGTCATCGCATCTTTCCGCTGCTCGGTTGCCCCGCCTTCAAGGCGTAGCTGTGTCTTGCTGATCAAACTATATGGGCAATAGCGATCAAAGATGCCCAGACACGGTGCCGGAAAGGTGCGCGCAAAGCGATGCCCAACTAGACTTAACTTCGGTCAACAGTACCGGCTGGAAGTGGGTCACGACGATGAGTAGCAAGCGGCCCGTCGCGACGCCGAGCGTGCGCGCGAAGGCCATGACCGTACAAGCCGCGGCGACACTCGCCGAGATCCGGCGGCTCCGCCGCGAGTACTTATCCGACCCGCGCTCGGTGCTCGAGCGGCCCGCACTCGCAGATAGCGGCGAAGCTGCCATGCGACGACTTGCCGACGCCTACGACGACGCCATCGAAGCACTACGCGCCGCGGCCCGCGCCCATACCCGCCGGGCGGCTCGGGCACTGGCCGCCGCCCATGCCGCCGAGTACGCGGCAACCCTTGCTGACCAGCACGCACGGCAGTTAGCACGTCACGGCAGCTATCCCGGCGGACAGCGCCTGAGCGCCCGCCAGCGCGACCGCATCGAAGAAGCGCGGGCCAGCCTCGAGCTCGCCGAGCACGCCCCGACGCCGGCCATTGCTGATCAGCACCGCCGGCGCGCTCACGAACTCGTTGAAACGGTCGGCATCCAGATTCCGCCGCTGCTGCAACCCGCATGGCGGGCGCTGCTCGATCGGCCTAGCGAACGCGCTTCAGTCGTGGCCTAACCCGCACGGATGTGGGCCGCAGCCGACCCATATCAGACAATTAACTCTGATTCTCTAGACAACCATCTTCACTCGTGCTACAACACGATTAGTTGACTCGATAGTCAACTTTAGGTGTTAGGAGCCGAGAATGGCATACACGTTGACTGGTCCGCCGGCCGAAGATGGTCTGTGCCGGTACGGCGATCCCACCGATTGGTTCGGCCGACACGCGGTACATCGCGCCAGGGCCATCGCGATCTGCAACAACTGCCCGATCCAGCGTCAATGCGCGCTCGACGCGCTCAAAGACGACAACACCGACGGGGTGTGGGCGGGGGTGTTTTTGCCCGGACTGCGTGACGCGGCCGGATTGAGCCTGGCCCGCGCCAAACTCGTCGAGGTCGCCGCGCGCTTAGAGCACGCGACCGAAGAGCATCGCCGGCGCGCCGAAAACATCCGCGCCGCGCTACGTTTCGCCGCCCACCGCGCCCAGGGGCGTAACAGTGCCTGACCGCAGCTTCCGCGAGCGCGTCAACGAGACCCTTCGCGACGACATCCTTGCCCAACTGCGCACCGCACGGCGGCCGATGAGCACCAGCGAACTGCGGGCCCACGCACCCCACTTGCCGCTGCGCCCAGGCGGTGGCCCGCTGCTGGCACCCTTGCAAGAACAGGTCTATCGGGCACTGTGCGTGCTGCGCCGTCAAGGCAAAGTCGCCCAACACCAGTCCCGCGGCCGCATCGTCACCTGGGTCGCGACCCACGATGCCGACGAGGACGATGAGATCGCCGACCTCGAGGCAGCGTTTCACCAGCAGCTTCTCGCACCGAGTGATCCGGTCAGCCCGATTGCTGCCGATGAGGTGTTGGGTGTTGCCGTCGAACACCTCAAGTTCGCCGCCGGCACCACCGCACAGCTTGTCAACGTGCAGCCAGCCCAAGCCGCCCCGGTTACCGCTGCTTTCATCGCCGTGGTGAGCTGCTGGGCCGACGTCATCGGCGCCGCCCGACACCACCCCCATGGTGGCCGCACCGGTCTTGTGCCAGCCACCGTGAAAGGAGCCGACCAACCACAGTCCCGCCCCGTGGCCAAGCAGGCGCCCCGCTCATGATGGCCGCGCAACCGGGCTCGCACCGCATCTTTTGGCCGACGCACTGTGCGCCACCAATCACCGTCAGCCCTCGGCACATTCACGAGCAGACAAACCAGGGCGTTGATGCGTTCTGCGCCCAGGTGGTCACAGCGCTGGATCCGCAGCCGCTGCACCAGCGCCGTGGCCATCCACTCCCGGTCGGCGCCGTCTCGGTCGGGGCACCCTCGCCATGGGCCAACCCGCGACAACCCGCCGAACCCGCCACATCGTGGGCCCGCGCCGCAGTCACATGCGACTACGCCGCATGGATCGCCGCGCGCCCCGACCTACTGGCCGCCGCCCGCAGCCAGCTCGCCGGACACGACCTCGCCTGCTGGTGCCCGCCCGGCCCCTGTCACCGCGACGTCCTCATCGACATCGCCAACCCGCCCGATAACCCGCTCGACACCGGCACCAACCTGATGGGACTCGCCCTGCGCCGGCCCTGGGCGTCCCTGTTGCTCGTGCCCGGCCATCTCGGCGGCAAAAACGTCGAAAACAAGACCTACGCCACCGACTACCGCGGACCGGTCGCCATCTTCGCCACCAGCCGCGTCGACGACGCCGGAACCCGCGCCGCCCAACGCGCCGGCCTGGACACCGACTGGCACATCGCCCAAGCCGGATGGCTCGGCGCCACAGTCCTGATCGACGTGCACAGCGCCCGCGGCCGCTGCTGCGCCCCGTGGGGATATCCGGCCCGCGACACCAACGCTGCGCGCTATCACTGGGTCTTTGCCCACCCGGCACGCCTGGCACTACCCAACCACGGACACGGCTTTTCCGGACTGCGACCCGTCTCCTGGTCGGCACTCGTGCGCCGCGGCGCCCTCGGATTCAGCGATCCCCGAAAGGAACTCAACCCATGAGCGGCGAAAACCACTACCTGTCCCACACCGATAGCGACGTGGTCTGCGAGGTCGCCCGAGCCAACAGCCGCGACGCGCAACAGTCCGCCGCACTCGCCGACATGTCCGCTGACCGGGCAGAGACCTACGCTGACACCGCAGCCCGCCACGCAACCTCCGCCGCCGGCGCCGCGCGTGAAGCAACCCGCGATCTGCACACCATCTACACCCTGGCGTGCGGAATCGTTTTCGGATTCACCCTCGCCGTACTGCTCTACCTGGTGATCTACCTGTTGGTCCACGACCTCACAGCGCCCACCACCCCAGGCCGCTCGCAGGCCCAGACCAGCGTACTAATCGACGTCCCCGATGCGCCGAAGCCCGTACCAATCCACATGCCCTGAACCTATTGTGCGGCAACGACAATGAGCGCCACAGTCAGCATCCCCACCCCCGGCCGATGGGTCGCACTGCTGCTACGCAGGCAACCCCACCAAATCATCGGCAACCACGACGCCCCCTATCTGCAACGCTGGTATCTCATCCCGCACAACCGGGTCATCAACCTCTACCTACACAAGTTCCTCAGCAGCGACGACGATCGCGCCCTGCACGATCACCCGTGGTGGTTCGCCTCGCTGATCCTGCGCGGCCAGTACATCGAAGTCAGCCAACACGGCCGGCGTCGACGCCGACCCGGATCGGTCGCATTCCGCCCGGCCACCTTCCGTCACCGCGTCGAACTCATCCGTGACTCACACCGCATCCCCGCATGCGATGACATGAATCCCAAGCAGTCCCGTGAGAAGCCCTGCTGGACAGTGATCCTCACCGGCCCGCGTCGGCGCGGGTGGGGATTCTGGTGCCCCCGCGAACGGTTCGTGCCCTGGCAGAACTTCGGCGCCGGCGGCTGCGGCGAAAACCAGGACCGGCCATGATCACCGCCGCGCCCGCACAACCTCCCGTCGCCGAACCACTGTTGCCGACAACCGGTGACCTGCTCGCCGAGGGTTTGCACTGGCTGCACGACACACCACAACCCGCTTCGGCGATCATCGACTCCCGCGGCGCGGCCGCCCTCATACCGCGCAACCGCATCATCCGCTGGGTACCACTGGCCTGGGGCTGGAAAGCCAGCATCATCGTCGACGTCGCACACGTCGAATGGGGCCTAAGCGGAGGACCCCTGAACCCTATGCCCGGCAGCGAAATCCTCGCCCTAGCCGTCGAACTCCACCACCACGGCGCACACATCATCGACATCCGCTGCCGCACAACAGGACTGACCGGAACCATCGCCCTCGCCCGACCAGCCCACCCCACCCTGTGCGCCGCAGTACGCCGATACATGCAGGGCTGCCCCCTACACCACAACCGCATCTGCGGGCGACCCGAGGCCCGCGGCGGGCACAACTGCACCTGGTATTCCGACGGCCAACGCGGCGTCACCTGGCCCGCATTCCCCTCCTGGCCACCACACCAGCATCCACGGCCAAATCGGCCTGTCACAGGAATCGAGGTGCGCCACCCATGACCATCCATGCGACCCCAAGCACCGGCATCCGCGACCAAAGCTGCCGCGCGGCGCGCACACCGCAACGCCGCCGCCGCTGCATTGACGGCACGGTCACCACCAGCGACGGAGTGCACCTAGCCGTACGGGACTACCTACCGCCCGGCAGTATCGACCACACCATCGTCCTGCTGCACGGGTGGTGCCTCACCCAAACCTGCTGGAACCACCAAATCCGTCACCTATGCCACCGCGCCGGCGGCAACGTTCGGATCATCAGCTACGACCACCGCGGACACGGCCGATCCTCGAGTGCCCCGATCCGCACTTACCGCATCGACCGACTCGCCGCCGACTTCGCCGAGCTGCTCGCCGACCTCAACGTCACCGGCCCACTGACGCTCGCCGGGCACTCCCTGGGCGGCATGGTCGCACTCTCGTACCTCGCCCGCGCCGCACACCAACAACCCGCACACCCCGACGGGCTCGTTCTCATCGCCACCGCCGCCGGACAACTAGCCCAGCGCGGCCTCGGCCGCCTGCTCACCACACCCGGCCTTGACACACTCGTCGACCTCATCGACCACACGCCGCACCGCGCCGCCGAACACGCCGTGCGCACACTCGCCCGGCCCCTGTGTGCCGCACTCGCACGCCGCGGCCGATACGCCACCGACGAACGCAACACCCTCGCCGCGACTGTTGCCGATGCCGTGCACCACACCCCCTGGACCACAGCCATCGGCTTCCTCGCGGCACTCAAAACCTACGACCAACGGGCAACGCTCGAAACCATCACTGCCGCAACAACTGTCATCAGCGGGGGAGCGGACACCATCACCCCAGCGGCTCACGCCCACGAACTTGCCTCAGCCATACCCAATGCAACCCACCTGCACCAGCCCACGGCGGGACACATGCTGTTACACGACGCGCCGCACCTGGTCAGCGCCGCCATCAACCGAGCCATTGCCGGCCATCAACCCGACCGGCCTACCGACCCACGGATCGCGAAGGCCTGCTGATCACCATGCACCGCCATCACTACGAAATCTGGGACAGCACAGCCGCCGGCGCCGACATCGTCGCAGCCGCCAACACGCTGCCCACTGCACTGAGGCTCTACATCCGGGCGCGAAAAACCACCCGAGGCCACACGATCAATCTGCTGATCGACGAGCCGCAAGAAAGGAGGTGGTTTACATGAGCGAAGACGCTGCGCTGCCGTACTTCCACGACGACAGCGTGACCCTGTATCTAGGGGATGCACTCGACGTCGCCCGGCAACTGCCCACCGGCGCCGCCGACTGCATCGTGACTTCGCCCCCATAGCACCGTATTTCGGGCTTCGCGACTACGGCGTCAACGGCCAGTACGGGCTGGAAGCGTCGCCGCTTGAGTACATCGAACGGATCCGCATGCTATTCGCTGAGGTACGCCGCGTGTTGGCCGACGAGGGCACCGTATGGCTCAACCTCGGCGACAGCTACGCGGGCTCGTGGGGCAACCAGGGCCACGACAGCGACCGCGGAGATTTGCACACCAAGGTTCGCCAAGCCCGCCAGTTCAAAAGCGGCTCGCACACCGGCGCCATCCGCCCCGGAATGCCACCCGCGAAGAACATGATCGGCATCCCATGGCGCACGGCGCTAGCACTCCAAGATGACGGCTGGGAGCTGCGCAACGCTGTCATTTGGGCCAAACCCAACGCGATGCCTGAGAGCGTGCACGATCGGCTCAGCAGCCGCTATGAGCACGTGTTCATGTTCAGCAACGCACGGCGTTACTGGTTCGACCTTGACGCGATCCGCGAACCACACAGCGAGGTAAGCCTGCGCCGCGCCATGCCCCACCGAAGCGCACCAGGGCGGTCGATGCGCGAAGGCCACGGCCTCGTCGACGGCACGAGTCCGCAGACGCTGCGCCTGGACCAGATGAACCACCCGGGCGGCCGCAACCCTGGCGACATCTGGACCATCGCCACAAAACCATTTACCGAAGCCCACTTTGCCGCCATGCCCGAAGAACTGGCCCGGCGCTGCATCCTCGCTGGCTGCAAACCTGGCGGCACAGTGCTGGATCCGTTTTCCGGAAGCGGCACAACCGGTTTGGCGGCCCAACGCACCGGGCGCCGCTACATCGGCATCGACATCAACCGCGACTACCTGCAGCTTTCCCTGCGCACACGACTGCGCGACGCCGCCATCCCCTTTCCCGAGAACCTCAATGACAAACAGCCTCTGCCAGATTTGCGGCCGCGATGACTAACTCAGCGGCTCGCCGCCGGGAACAGCCCGATCACCAGTGGCGCGCTTACGTCGCCGCGCTGGGCTACCCAGACCCCGACACCCTCACTCAGGAGAGGACAATATGGCCCGCAAGCACAACGCAGATCGGGACCAGCCGGATCTGTTCAGCATCCTCGACGGGGAAGGCGGCGGTGACCAGTCCGGAAATACGCCAGATCGTGCAAGACGTCTACACCAATCACCTGCAACTACCGCAGGAGTGGACGACGGCGCGGCGCGAGGAGTTCCTGGAGACCGAGGCGGCCAGGATCAGCCGCCGCATCGCGGAGCTCTCAGCCGAGATGGGGACAGCGGCGGTGGCCGAGTGGACGGCCCGTCACGGCGATCACCCGGACTACCTGACCAAAGTGGGTCTTCTCAACACCGCCACGGCGCAGGCCAAGGAGATCGTGCTGAACAACGAACTCTACGAACAGATCCCCGAACCGCCCGAACCCCCGACGCCCCAACCCGAGACGCTTCCCGATCGCAGCCAAGTGCCCTGGGATCAACGCTGGACGCACACCCAGTACCGCAGCGACCCCAGCGAGCAGATCGAGGACCTGGTGGCGGCGATCTGGCCCGACCCCGACTTCTCGGCGGTATTTCGGATCAAAGCCGCATACCTTTTGGCCGCACGTCAGGAGGACCAGCTGCCGCTGCCCAGCCATCGCGCCGACCCGCTGGCCGCGCAACTAGCGCAGATGGTGTATCAGGACCTGCGCCACGACGGCCTGCCCGAGCGGTAACCGCCCAACCCTCGCTATTTGACGAACCCGCCGACCAGCCCACCGACCCCCGCAGCATCGACCCCGGCGGAACCCCACTACCCCCGCCAACCAAACCCCAACCCGCGACGGTTAACGAGCCCGCGCACGCGGCCGCACCTGGCCACAGCGCACAAACATCATCAAACGATGCCGGCCAGACAGTGCACGGCGGCGTGCTCGCCGAGGCGACTCCCGACGCGTTGCGCACCGCCACCGATTTCCCTGCCAGCACCGACACCCTCGTGCCCTCCGGCGCCAAGGCCCGCGCCCGGGCCAACATCGCCGCCATCGAACTACTCCACCAACTCCGCACCGCCAACCGGCCCGCCACCGCCGCCGAACAGACCGTGCTGGCCGCCTGGTCCGGGTGGGGCGCCGTACCCGAGGTGTTCGACCCCCGCAACGACACCTTCAACCCCGAACGCCAACGGCTGCGCGAACTACTAACCCCGCAGCAGTACCGGCAAGCCGAGGCATCGATCCTCAACGCCCACTACACCGATCCGGCCATCGTGGCCGTCATCTGGGACGCACTCAAAAGGGCCGGCTTTTCCGGCGGACGCGTTCTCGAACCCGGCTGCGGCAGTGGAACTTTCATCGCACACGCGCCCCCCGACGCGGTCATGGTCGGTGTCGAAAACGACGCCATCACCGCCGCTGTCGCCGCGCACCTGTACCCGTCGGCGCAGATCCGCAACGAAGGCTTTGAAACCACCCGAGTCCCCGAAAACAGCTTCGCCGCCACCATCGGCAATGTTCCGTTCGGCCGCTACGTGATCGCCGACCCCAGCCACAATCCCCAACGCTTCAGCGTCCACAACCACTTCATCTGCAAAGCATTGGCGCTCACCGCCCCCGGGGGATACGTGGCCGTGCTCACCAGCCGCTACACCCTCGACTCCGCCAAACCCGCAGCCCGGCGCGCCATGGCCGGCTACGCCGACCTCATCGGCGCGCTGCGCCTGCCCTCCGACGCATTCGCCCGTGTCGCCGGCACCCAGGTCGTCACCGACCTGCTGATCCTTCGCCGCCGACACCCCGACCAACCAGCTGCCGAACACACCCCGGCATGGCTGGACACCACCACCACACCGCTAGAGGGCGCTCACGGCGATATCGCGGACATCACCATCAACGCCTACTACGCCGAGCACCCCGAAAACGTGCTCGGTGAGGCGAAACTCGGGCGCGGCCTCAACGGCTCCCCCTCGCTGGTCGTCGACGGCCAGGCCGGCCCACAACTCGCCACCCAACTCCACGAACGCCTCGACACCATTGTTGACGCCGCGGTGCGCCGCGGGCACGGCCTGAGCGCCACCGCCCACGCCTGCACAGTCGTCTCACCCGACACCTTCGACCCCGGCCTGATCACCGCCGCCGACCGCGGACCCGACACCCCGCTCTACACGCTGCGCTACAACCCCGCCACCAAAAGCATCGAATACTGGGCCGGCCATCGTTGGGAACCGCAGCGCACCCCGAAAACGCTGCTGCGCGAAACCCGTGAACTCATCGCCCTGCGCGACGCCGCCACCAGCCTGATCACCTCCCAGCGCGACGCACGCCCCCAGTCCGAACGCGACCAGCTGCGCGGGCACCTGAACACGCTCTACGACAACTACGTGCGCCGCCACGGCCCGATCAACCGATTTACCTGGGTCTATCCCAAAGACATCACCCAAGCCCGCCACGACGAAAAGGTCGCCGCCGCCGAAATCCGCTGGCGCGAAAAGGAAGGCCAGCCCGGCGCCCCGTATCGCGGGCCCGTGCCCGACGAGCTCGCCGGGCAATGGGACGCGGCCGCCTGGGAAACCCCCGCCCCGTACAAGAAACGCCCGCATCTGGACGGCGGCATGCGCCACGACCCCGGCTGGGCGGTCGTTTCGGCGCTGGAAATCTTCGACGAAGACACCGGCCAAGCCCGCAAAGCCCCGATCTTTTCCACCGACCTGCTCACCGCGGCCCCCGAGCGGCTCACCGCCGACACCCCCGAAGACGCGCTGGCGATGAGCCTGGACCGCAACCTGCGCGTCGACCTCGACTACATCGCCCAACTCCTCGAAGTCCCGCTCAGCGATGCCCGCGCACTCATCGACGGCCTGGTCTACCCAAGCCTCGACGACCCCGACGAACTCGTACCTGCCGCGGCCGCGCTGTCGGGCAACGTGCGCGACAAATACACCCGCGCCGCCGCGGCCGCCCAGCACAACCCCGTCTATGAGCCCTACGCCGACGCATTGCGCGACCTCGTGCCCCCCGACCGCACCGCCGATCAAATCAAGGTCCGCCCCGGCGCACCCTGGATCGACGCCAAATATGTCGCCCAGTTCGCCCAACAGACCTTCGGTGAACCCGACATCAGCGCCGAACACCTCGGCGGGCGCTGGACCGTCGACGTCGCCAACTACAAACGCCACGGCCGCCTCATGACAGAGACCTGGGGGCTCGACCGCGACAAGTGCGACGCGGTCAGCCTGCTCGAAGCCGTGTGCAACTCACGCAGCGTCGTGCTGCACAACGACGAAGGCGTGCTCGACGTGCAGGCCACCTTCGCCGCCCAAGCCAAATGCGAAAAAATCACCGAAGAATTCGGCAACTGGATCTTCAACGACCCGGCCCGCGCCCAGGTGCTGGTCGCTGAATACAACCGGCGGTTCAACTCGCTGCGCGCACCACGCTACGACGGATCCAAACTGCGCCTACCCGGCCTCTCAGATCACTTCGTGCCGCACTTCTACCAGCGCAACGCGGTCGCCCGGATCATCGCCGAACCCACCACACTGCTCGACCACGTTGTGGGAGCAGGCAAAACCGGCACCATGCTGATGGCGGCAATGGAACTTCGGCGCCTGCGATTAGTGCGCCAACCCTGGATCGTGGTGCCCAACCACATCATCGAACAAGTCGGGCGCGAGGCAGCCCAATGGTATCCCGCAGCCAAGATCCTGCTCGGCTCCGCGGCCACCACCGCCGACGGTCGGCGCCGGTTCATCGCAGCGTCGGCGGCCAGCGAATGGGACATCGTCATCGTCCCCCAGTCCGCGTTCACCGCGATAGGTGTCGACTCATCGGCGCGTGTCGACTACATCGAAGCCCAACTCGACGACCTGCGCACCCAACTGCAAAGCGCGGAATCCGACCGCACCAAAAAAGCCGTCGAGCGGGCCATCAAAACCGCCCAGGAACGCCTGGAACGACTCACCACCCAATCCCGCAAAGACCAAGGCCTGACGTTTGAAAACACCGGCTGCGACTACCTTTTCATCGACGAAGCACACATGTACAAGAACAAATCGAGGGTGTGCAACATCGAAGAACTGTCGTGTGCGAACTCATCCCAGCGCGCCGAAGACCTCACCTTAAAGCTGCGCATCCTGCGCCAGCGTCGCCGCGATGAAGCCCACGCCGCCGGCATCCGGCCCGATCGGATCGACGAGCGCGTGGCCACCTTCGCCACCGGCACACCGATTGCCAACTCACTGGGCGAACTATGGGTGATGCAAACCTATCTGCGCCCAGATCTGCTGCGCGCAGCCGGAGTCGAAGACCTCGGGGACTGGGGGGCGGCGTTCACCTCAACGGTGACCACCGTCGAAGTCAACGCCACCGGAACCAAACTGCGGCCGGTCACCAGAGTCGGCAAATTCACCAACCTGCCCGAACTGCTGGCGCTCTCATCGGCCTACACCGACGTCGTCACCCGCGACCAGGTTCCCGTCGACCTTCCGCACCTGGTCAGCGGGCAACGCCAAATCATCAGCCTGCAACCCGACATCGAGGTCCGCGATTTCATCGCCGACCTTGGCTACCGCGCCGATCATCTCGACTCCCGGCGCCCCGATCGCGACAACGTGCTCAAAATTTCCAACGACGGCCGCAACGTGTCCCTCGACCCCCGCCTGGCGCACCTGGGCGAACCCACCAACAGCCGCGCCGCGGCTGTGGCCGAACAGATCATGCGCATCCACACCGCCAACGCCGACAAGGTCTACCTCGATCCCGATACCGGCAGACCGCTGCGGCGGACCGGGCCGCTGCAGATCGTGTTCTGCGACCGGGGAACACCGTCGAAAGACCCCGCCCAGTTCACCGTCTACCAGGCCATCAAAGACGAGCTCGCCGCGCGGGGGATGCCCGCCGCCGATATCCGCTTCGTGCACGAAGCCCGCAAACCCGCCGAGCTCAAAGCACTGTTCGCCGCCTGCAACCGCGGCGAGGTGTCCGTGCTGATCGGCAGCACCGAAAAGATGGGCACCGGCACCAACGTGCAGTCCCGCGCCATCGCCTTGCACCACGTCGACGTTCCCTGGCGGCCAGCAGATTTGGAGCAACGCGAAGGCCGCATCATCCGCCAGGGCAACCAAAACGACAGCGTCGAGATCCTCAACTATGTCACCGAAGGAACCTACGACGTCGTGATGTGGCAAAAGGTCCAAGCCAAAGCCCTATTCATCGAACAAATGCGCCGCAACGAGGTCCTCGACGTCGAAATCGAAGACCTCAGCGGGGGAGACATCGGCTCAGCCGCCGCCGAAACCAAAGCCATCGCCACCGGCGACCCGCGCTACGTGCGGCAAGTCGAACTCGAAGAAGAAGTCAAACGCCTCACCGCCCTCGAACGCGCTCACCACCAAGCACAACGCCAACGCGACCTGCGCGTCGATCGCCTGCAACGCGCCATCCCCGCCAAACAGCACGCCATCGACACCCTCGCGCCGATCGTCGAACAGGCCCAACGCCACACCACCACCGACACGCCGCTGAGGATCACCGTCGACGGCAAAACCAATCCCGACAAGACCGCCCTGGCCCGCGCGATCGCCGCAGCCTGCACCCATGCCTACCACGACGGAAAAGACCGCGGCGCATCCCAGTTCGAACCCGCCGGTGTGGTCATCAACGGCCTAGAGGTGCTCGCCGCCCGCTCACTGATGCACGACTCGCTGCTGCTGCGGCTGGCCGTGCCATCGCGGGTGGCCGAACTCAAAAGCGACGAGCTGCTCGCCACCACCGCCCCAGGCGAGGGTGGCGCGGCCAAAGCGCGCGGACTGCTGCGCCGCATCGAAAACCTCTACACCGGGCTCCCCGCGCACCAAACAAGCCTGCAAGCCGAGCTTGACCACGACCAAGCCGAACTCGACGACCTGCTCACCAACCCGCCCGCCCCGTTCGAGCACGCCGCGGCCCTGGAGGCCAAACAAGCCGAACTGTCCGCGCTGACCCTCGAGCTGCGCCTGGCCGCCCAAAGCCCCGAAGCCAAGCAGAAAGCCCGCGAAGCCGAACAACGCATGAAGATGCGCGGCCGCGAACCCGGGTGGAGTCTGCTTCTTAATCCCACCCCGGCCGTCCTCGAGGAAACCGGCTGCCCCACCGCCGACGTGCTGCGGCGCACCATCCGCGCCCGCGAACGAATGGCCCTCGACGACTACTACGGCTGCGAGCTCGACGACGGCACACCCGGCCACGGACCCGACCTCTAACACCAGCCCACACCACACAGCCGCCCCGCGCCCACCCGTTGCGGGCAATCGCGGTTTGCGAAAGTTGCCGCTACTGTTAGCACGCGCTGGCTGTGCCCACTTAGTGTCTGCGATATGGGAATCGAAGAGGCGGGGCGGCAAACCTTTTGCGCTGCACACCAACAGCTCACCCCTCGCACGAGCACTGGTTTCTGTAACATCGAAATGTATTGCGGGACAAAGGCGCTCTGATGCAGCGATTCGGAACCATTGTGTCGTTATCAGCCGCTCGCCGCCGGCGTCGTGGCCACCGACCAGCCGATCGTGAGGTCGGTTACGCCCATGCGCGCGCCGCGGTGCTCGCCTCGCTTGACCAACCGCCGCCGGCCGCGATCTGCCCGCCGGATGCGAACGCAGTGCACCCCAACGCCATAACGCTCGATACCGAGGCCACGTGGGTGCTCGAAGGTGCCAGCTGGGCGGCCATCGCCGCCGCGTTGGCCGCTTTGACCCGCCTGCGGGCGAACCCGCGTCTTGACGTCGAGCTATCGCTCAGCGAGCAGGGAAGCGCCGCCGTGCGGCCAATCCTGCTGCTGGCCGATCCGGTGATGACGCCCGCGCAGGCCGACGAGATCACCGACGCGCTGCGCTTCGGCGCTCGCCACCAATGGACGCCGCGGTTGGCGGTTAACGACCACGGAGACTTGCAGTGGCAACTCGACGGGTCAGCCGCTACACCGTGATGCTGGCGTAGCCCTGCTGCGCCGACCCCAGCACGGTGGCGGCTTGCTGGGAGGCCTCCTGTGCCTGCCCAATCACCCCTGATGCGTCTTGCGCCTTGCGGTGCAACAGATCCACCAACTGCGCACGGCCCGCAGGGGTATCCAGCGACGGCTCTAGCGCCCGCACACCGGCCTCGATCTCTGCCAGTACCTCGCGCAGCCGGGTCTGGCTACGGTGTGCGGCCGCCTGAGCGTCGCGGACCGCTTCAGCCAGCGTCTGGTCGGCCTCACCCCTGGCCCGCCGGGCGCGCGACAGCTGCGCATCAACCTCGGCCGCTTCCTGCGCCCCTTTGCGCGACCATGCCGCCGTCTGACCCTGCCACGGGGGAGCCCCTGCCGGATCCGGCTCGCCCGCCCCGCCGGCCAGCCCGGCATCGCTGCGATCCGGGGCATCATCCAGCGGTGGCCCGATCAGAGCCGCGATCTGCGACATCAGCTCTTGGGCTTCGCGTTCCAAAACGCCCACGGTATTCCAAGATAGGTGGCCAAGGCTGCGATCAGCAATCCAGGTTGTTCACCTGTGCTGTCACGTGGACCACCGCCCCGACTGCAAGACCTGGATCGTCAGCGAGTCGGTCTTCTTGGATTGTCACTCGCCGGTGTTACGTTGCCGGCAGGCGGCTGGTCGGGTGGCTGGGACGTGCAGCGATCGGCAGCCACCGGCCCGGACAGCGCACACAGGTGGTGACAACACGAAGATGCTGTCGATGGACTGGTTTGAGCCGCTGGTGCGGGCGGTATGCGCTCATCCGTCAGTCGCCGTCGGGATCGGGATCTCCGGCGCCGGCCTTGTGCTCACCACCGTGAGCTTCGTGACGGGTCGCCGTGAGCGACGCGAGAAGCGCCGCGACGCGATCGATGCGAAGCGCCGCGACGCGCGCGAACGGGAAATCAATCGCGCACGGCGTTTCAACGAGCTGCTTGTGATCGTTCGTGAAACCGGCGACGTCTCAGATCTCAGCCGTGCGATACAAGAAGCTCGCATCGTCGCGCGCACTCCCGAGCCTGTGCGCTACGTCTCTGACCCGACGGCCGGCTTTTCTCTTAGCGAGCCATCGGTGCGGTATCCGATTGTCGACAAAGACGAGGAACGGTTCGCTATCGAGGCGGCGTACTTCGCCAATCCGGCCTCGCCGCTTCCGACCAGCACCTCGCCCGCCGGCGGCGAACGAAGCATGCCCGCCGGCATTCCGGTCGAGTGGTATCCAGAAATCCTGGCCGTGCTATTCACGTCCCTGCCGGACCGCTACCCGCAGGAAAGTCAGCCGCGGGACTTCATTTCCACCATGACCGCGCTGACTCGATTGAGCACGTTGGTTGGCGCCCCTACCAAGCGCCTCACAGAATTCGTCGTGGCCCGAGCCGATGCCGGGTGGATCATTACACACCACGACTTCGCTGAGCTCGTATCCGCATCTCGTCAACCCGAGCACTACCGGGTGCTTCAAACGTCTTCCGCCACAGTCGATGACGTGCGTTACGAAGGCCCTAATTACCTTCGCGCTCTAGCGGGATCGCATCGGAGCACCAAAGTTGATCTCTTGGCTGGCGTCTGCCTCGATGTGCTTGCTTCACGTAAATCGCCACCGGCGCTTACGCCGACGGCCCGCTACAACCTGCTTTTAGCGTACGCAACCGTGCTGCATGACGGCGTCCTGTCCGATATTGGGGAGCTGACCCACAGCCGGCGGCTTTACGGCACAGGCGGGGTTGCGTGCACCAGTCCGCACTATGCTGTCGCGCTCATGCTCAAAGCATTGGGAATGCTCGCTCCTCGTTACTCGCCTGACGATGGGGGCGGGAGCAGCCATCTTTTGGTGCGAATTCTTGAGGTCTTGCCGGACGTCTTGCGATCGTTCAATGCCCAGCCCGAAGGGTTCGGGTACGACGTCGGAGACGACCTAGCGGAAGGCGTCGGCGAACTTCGCCGCAAGTGCCGCGTCCCATCCCTCATCAACCCACTGGTTGACGCCGCTCAACAATTCGTGCCCGATCTTCCATCGCGGCCACTGCTGGTCAAAGACCGCAGGTTGAAAGCGCAGGAAGATGAACGCCAAGCAGCCAGGGCGGTCCGCGCCTTCATCGCTGAGTGGAAAGAATCACGAACCCCCCGGACGAAACAATCACCGACCAGTTAATCGTTGAGCCGCAGATATGCGATGTAGCGGTGGTCGCTGGGCCGGCGTGCCAAGCATCCGAGATCGCGAAATTTCGTCAAGTCCCTGACTGGGTTTGTCGCCGTCACCGAGGTAGCGCCCAGCGTAGCCTGTCGAAACCCTAGCGGGGGAGGGGGATTCACGACTTCCCGGGCTCAATCCTCGGCCGCAGGGGCCACATTTGTATCTGTACCCCTCGCTGCTGCGGCGTCCGCGTTTCGGTTTGGCGCGCCCAATCCTGGCGAAATTCGGCGGCTTACGTGTCTGCTGCGGAATTCTTGCTGGTCTCGAGGGCGGCACCAACCCACTTCGCCCAGCGTTCATGCGCCGCCTGCGCCGACATGTTGGCCGCCTCACCGATTTTCGCCCATGACAAGCCCGCTCGACGCGCATTAAGTACCGCTTGATACAGGTCGTCCTCAGCGGTCCGCACGCCGGCCGCTGCTGCCTTGATGGCTCCAGCAGCGTCGAGCGCGTCGATGTGCTCCCGGCGCCAGATCCGGCACGCAGCATCGCCGAGGTCCTCGCCATCAACCCCAGCGTCGAGCACATCGTCGTCGGGGACATAGACGCGAAAACCAGTAGGGTCGTGCAGCAGGGGCGAGGGCACACGCGTCCAGAGTTGTTCGCTGACCCAGATTTTCGTGCGCTCACCGTTGGGGTACAGGTAGCAGTCACACAGGACGCGCCAGCCAACGACTTCGCCGGCGGGGCGGCTACGGAATGTGTTGTCAGCCAATAATTCAACGGCGATATGGCCAGGCGGAATGCCAGCGCCGCCCATCGGCAGGCCGCGCTCGCCGTCGCCGAATTCGGGCACGACGTAACCCTCGTGCCATTCGTAATTCCCAGGGGAGCTGCTGTCGTAGATCCATCCCATGGATCTAGTCTAGGCATGATGTCAAGTATCCTTGATACACGATGCATGCACATCAAGGTTGCCTTACGTACGATCTATTTACGCGGTCTTGCAGATGCCCGCTGCTGCGGAGGCACAGCTGGTCGACGTACTGGTTATCCGGGACAGCGCGCGGCGGCGGCCTTTCCCGATGAGGCGCCGCATCTTCAGGAGGGTCGGCGGCGACTCTTCGACGACTAGCTCCGCGGGGAAAATCACTCGTCGTAGGCCCGAATCGTCAGTGTGACGAATTAGAGCGGTGTTGGGCTGCCTGCGCTAGCACCAGTTGCTAGCATTTAGCGGTGGCACGGATGATCACGTTGCGCCTCTCCGAGAGCGCCTACGAGGCGGTCAAACGCTATGCCGAGGCAGACCAGCAGTCGATGAATTCCTGGATAGAAACCCTCCTGGACGCCGAGGACATGAGGCGTCGCTGTGGGGCACACGACCAGTGGATGCGGACGCACCCCGAGGCAACCGCGTTAAGCGAGGCGTGGGCCGATCGTAATCTCGACGAGTTAGCGGGGCGGTGAGCCAGTCCCCCCGCCGCGGCGACATCTGGATAACCGACACCGGCATCAGGGTGCTCATCATCTCCTCGACGGTATACAACGAGATTCCCAGTGAACCGACCGTCATCGTCGTGCCTGTATTTGACACCGAGCCCGACACTGGCTTCGGAGTGGATCTCGGCGAGAACGACTGGGCAGCACCAGGACTGATCGCCAGCTTGCGCAAAGCCAGACTAACTGAATTGCGACGCCGAATCGGTATCCAGGCCCTCACTGATGTCAACAACATGCTCTTTAGAATCCTCGCGACGCCGGACCGGTAACAGAGTCCAGCATCATCGCGAGATGCGGTACAGGCCTGCTTGGATGGCCCTCGCCGCGGGAGGAAAAGCGTAGAAGCTTACGCCTCGTGTGACTTTTCGATGAGCCCGTATAGCGGATTCTGCGCAGCTGCCGCGCGGTTCTGCGTGCCGGCGCCATCGACGTAACGCTGTGATGTCACCATCGACTCATGTCCGAGTAGCTTCATCAGCGCGTAGACGCTCACATCGGAATTCGCTAGTTCGGTGGCGAACGTGTGCCTTAGCCCGTGCACCAGGGCGCCACGCGCGCGTTGATTATCAAGGCCAGCCTTTTTGAAGGCCCGGAGTACCCGGTATTGCAACACCCCCCTGGTGATTCGGTCTCCCTCGCTGCCGACGAACAGGGCTGCTGTCGCTGGCCACGCCCCGATCCCGGTGCTTGGGCCTCGACGCTTTGTGTCGGCGGGGAATCGAGTCGCCCGGGAGTCCAGATAGCGTTCGATAACCTTGATGAGCCCCGCCTCCACCGGGATTCGGCGGTCCTTATTGCCCTTACCGCGAACGTGGATCACGCCGCCGTCGTCGGTGGTGGTGCGGATGTCGCCGATGTTGGCGCGAAGTAGCTCGTCGGCCCGCAGGCCCGTCAGCACAGCGGTCAGTACCAGGGCCGCGTCGCGTTCGGGCCAGTCGCTGCGGCGCTGCGAACCGCGGTCGGCGTCAATGGCCGCGAGCAGTTCTGAGACTGTCTCGGCGCCAAGTCCCTTGGGCAACGATTTGGGGACTTTGGGGCGCCCGATCAAAGGCATTGGGTTGTACTCAATAAGCTCGCTTGTGAACAGGAAGGCGCACAACGTGTTCCATGTCGACCAACAACGACGGATCGATGCGGGTTCGTGGTTGTCGGCGTAGGTGGCGAACGCCGACCGCATCGGATCCTTGGTGATGACGTTTGGGGGCAGCTCACCGATCCGTGCGCGATCGCCGGCCAAAAGCTCGGCTATCGTGGCGAAGTCCTGCCGGTAAGCCTTGGCAGTGTGCGGCGATGGCTTGCGGACTGCGCGATCGGCTAAAAACGCCGAAAACCACTGTGGGTAGCCTGTTTCCGGAACCGGTGTATCATTGGGGCAACGCGATCTCTTCGCCATGGCACCGATTCTCTCACGGTCTTCATGGATAACCGCAGTTATCCATGAGTGATCCCGCCGTTTTCATCTGATGAATCACGGATGCGTCGTTGGATGCGGCTGGTTGCTGCCATTGCGACGTCGCCTATGACGATTCTCCTTAACTGGATGCGGAGTTAGGGTTTTCCTTGCTGGATCGAGGAGGACGCTCAATGGCCAGGCCTTGACACTGAGCTGGGCCATTCGAAGTGCGGTTCCCTGTTGGTTAGGCACTGTGCGTTGGCATTTGATCGTGGCTGCGCTGGCTGGTGGGGGCGTCAATGGTCCAGGTGGGTGTCGGGGTGGGGCGCCCTCGCAGCTTGTAGTTCTTATGGCGTTGCCAGTTGCGGCGTTCGGTGAGGTCGGCAGCGGCGATAAGTGCGTCGGTAGCCAAGATCCTGCCTGGAGTTTTCTTGGCCAGTTCGGTCAGACGGGCGGCTTCGTTGATGGCGTCGCCGATAACGGTGTATTCGAGGCGCTGCTCGGTACCCAGATTCCCAGCGAAGACAGGGCCTTTGGCCACGCCGATACCGATATCGAGTTCACCGCGGTCCACAGTATTATCGCGAATTTCACGGGCGGCTTGCAGGGCGGCAGTGGCGTCGTCGTCGAGTTCTTGCGGGGCGCCGAAGACGCACAGGGCGGCATCGCCGTCAAACTTGTTGACGAGCCCGCCGTGTCCTTCGCTGGCGGCGATGACGTCGGCGAAGAGCCGGTTGAGTTTGGCCACGACGTCGTGCGGTGAATGCTGGTAAGCCATGGCGGTGGATTCGCAGACATCAATGAATAATGCTGCGACGTTGCGGAGTTCACCCGCCGGTTCGGCGCCGATCGCAACAGCATGGGCGGCGACATGCCATCCGACGTGGCGAGTGAACAGCTCTTGGAGGCGGCCACGTTCGGCGATAGTGCGCGACATCTCGTTGACAGTGCTTTGCAGGGCTCCAATCTCACCGCTGTCATCGACGGGAACATGAACCTCGGCCGAGCCAAGTTTGTCCAGGGCCGCGCGTAGTTGACGCAGTGGCAGCGCGACGGCGCGCGCAAGCACCAGCTCAGCGATCACGCCCGCCATTAAAGCCAACACGGCCAGGTAGGTGGCCGCGCGGATGCGGTCGATGAGGTCTGCGGCCGGGTCGTTGAGCAGGATCAGTCCGGCCAGTAGCGGCAACGCCGTGGACAGCAGCCAGGTCAGCACCAGCCGCGCGGTGACCGACGAATACGCGAAGTCGGTTCGGGGCGCTACCAGTAGGGCTTGCGCCGCGACCGGCCGGATTGCGCGATCGACGAACAGATAGTTGTAACCGATCGACGCCACCGCGGCCAGCCCCGACAATCCGGCGCCGCGCACGGCCTCGGCTGGTGGCGCGATCATCAACGCCGCAGCGGTCATGATGGCGATACCGCCCAGCCACAGCGCGGCAACCACCAGGCTGGTGCGGTGGGGCAGTCGCAGAACGTCGCGGGCTTCCCTGCACGTGGGCGGGCGGTGTTGGCCGATCCATGCGGTGCTGCGCCGGCGCAGGGCGTCGAGGATGACGGCTCCGCCGGCGAGTCCGGCACTGATCACCGCGGCCAGGACACCGACGAGAGTCCACAGCGCTGCGCCCAGGCGATCCGGTGCGCCGCTGAGCACCATCAAAGTGATGACGATCGCCGCGCCGCACAGGTTGGATCCCAACGTCAATGTCGGCAGAGCCCACCACGAGCCGAGCAGAACCTCTCCGGAAGCACGGGGTTGTGCTGCAGTGGGTGTCGTGGGCTCCGCGCTCACAGGCCGGGTCATCATCGTGATCTCCGATTACCAGATGGGACGTTTTGTTCGTCGTCGTGGGGTGCGGTGGTGCTGGGTTGGATGCGGCCAGGTGCCCACACCGCAAGGGCCGCCAGGCACGACACCACCAGCGTCCACCATTGCGCCAGCGACAACCGCAACCTCACAGCGGCTGGTTGGGTGTCGGCTAAGGTCACGAACAAACCACCATCTATGAAACGAAACCATCGGTATTACTGCGCTACGAGTTGTAGCATAGATGTGCCCGCTGGGATAGATGCCAAAACCGTGAGCCAGGAGTATGCAGTTCGGCATGGCAGCCATTGATCCGCCACCACCACCGCCGCCGCTTGTCGGCGAAGCGGGTGAGGACGGCGATGACGTCGATCCGCGCCGGATTCGTTCCCGCGCCCGACTGCTGGATGCGGCGACCTCATTGTTGACCTCGGGCGGGGTGGAGGCAGTCACCGTGGAGGCGGTGACCCGCATGTCCAAAGTTGCCCGGACCACGTTGTACCGGCACTTCACCAGCACCACGCACCTGCTGGCCGCGGCGTTCGAGCGGCTGCTGCCTCAGGTCAGCGCACCGCCGGCCACTGGATCACTGCGCGAGCGGCTCATTGACCTGGTGAATCGGCAAGCCGCGCTCATCGAGGAGGCCCCGCTGCAACTCACCACCCTGGCGTGGCTGGCGATGGGCCCCGACCAGCCCGACGACGAGCGGCGCAACGCTCGGGCGGTGCTGGGCCACCGGGTCATCGACCAGTACCGGCAACCGTTCGACGACCTGCTGCAAAGCGCCGAAGCCCGCGCCGAACTCGGCCAGCTCGACACCACGCTGGCCATCATCCAGCTCGTCGGGCCTATCGTGTTTGCCAAGCTCACCGGCATGAAAACGATCACCGTCGATGACCGTATCCACATCGTCGACGACTTTCTGCTGGCCAGGCGGATTGCCGCGCAACCCGACGGCGATCGATCCGCACGGTTGTCAACCGACGCCGACTGACACGCGTCATCGGCGGCGGGTAGCCCGTTGTGGCCACCAGCTGGCTTCCCGCAAGAGAGTGGCGATGGCGGGGACGGTAAGGGTGCGCACCAGGAAGGTGTCGAGCAGCAGTCCGCAGCCGATGATGAGCCCGGCTTGGATCATGATGGCCACCGAGCCCAACATGAGGCCGAACATGCTGGCGGCGAAGATCAGGCCGGCTGAGGTGATCACCGACCCGGTATTGGCGACGGTGCGCAGTACGCCGACGCGGATATTGCGACCGGATTCTTCGCGCAGCCGCGAGACGAGCAGCATGTTGTAGTCAGCGCCGACTGCGACCAGGATGATGAACGCCAACAGCGGTACCGGCCAGGCGATTTCGTAGCCGAGGCCCCATTGGAAGATCAGGACGCCGATGCCCAGTGAGGCCAGGTAGTTCAGCACGACGGTGCCCAGCAGGTAAAGCGGGGCCAGCACGGCGCGCAGCAGCAGCACGAGGATGAGCCCGACGATGACCAGGGTCGCGATGGCCAGTTGGGCGAAGTCGGCGCGGAGCAGCCGTTGGATGTCGGAGTTGACCGCCGGGAACCCGGCAACCGAGACGCTGGCGTGGGCCAGTGAAGTGTTGGGGCGCGCGGCGTTGGCAACGGCGACCATCTGGTGTGCGAGGTGGGTTGCTTCGGCGCTGTAGGGGTCGCGGCTGGACTCGATAACAAAGCGTGCGGTTTTACCGTCCGCGGAGAGAAACTGCTGTGCCACGTCAGCGAATTGGCGGTTGTCGAAGGCGTTGGCGGGCAGGTAGAAGCCGCTGGACGAGTCCGAACCGGCGCTGGCGCGGGCAGAGTTTTGTAGTTGGGTGGCGACCTGGCTCATCCCGGACAGCATCTCGATGTTGCTGTCGGCCAGGGTGTGCACGCCGGTCGCCAGTGCTTGGGCGCCCGAGGCGAGTTGGCTGATGCCGGCTTGGAGGCGGCGGATGTTGCCAGCGAAATCGGCGGGGTCGCCGAGGGCTCCGAAGGCGGAGTCCAGCGCGGTGACCGCGGTTTGCACGTTGGCGAGGGTGCCGGCGACGGTGGCGCCGGTGTCGGGGTTGTAGCGGTCGCCGATGTCGGCGACCTGGGTGAAAAATCCGTTGTCGCGCAAGCTCACCAGGACCTGGACTTGATCGCTGATCTGAGCGCACTGGGGTGTGGTGGCACACCACGGGGAGGTGTTGAGGGCGCCGGCGAGGGGATCGAGGACTGCGATGGCGTTTTGGGCTTGTTCGGCCAGGGGCCGCAGTCCGGGGCCGGATTGGATGGCTCGGTCGACGGCGGGGGCGGTGGCCGAAAGCTGTTGCAGCAGCGGACGGAACCGTTGAGCCTGGGTACCGGCGGACTGGGCTTGGGTGAGCATCCCGGTCAACGGGGCCAGTGCGGTGCGCAGTGTGGTGTCGAGGCGGGCCAGCCCCCCGGCGAGTTGGTCGGCGCCGTCGGTGAGCTTGGTGAGATCGTCCTTTCGTGCGTTGCCGTCGGCGGCGGCGCCGGCCAGCTTGTCGCCGATCTGGCCGTTCTGCCACGAGAGTCGGGCTTGCTCGAGGCGGGCACCGGTGGGGCGGGTGACCCCGGACACCTTGGTGACGCCGGGAATCTGGGAGACGCGGGAAGCCATTTCGTCGAGATCGGCCAGCCCCTTGCCGGTGCGCATGTCGGTGGGGTTTTCCACGACCAAAAATTCGGTGATGACGATGTCTTTGCGGAAGTGGCGATCCAGCAGCCGGTAGCCCTGGTTGCTGGCGGTCGTGGCGGGCTGGCCTTTGCGGTCGTCGTAGCTGATATTTATCGTCGCCGCGACTCCTGCGAGGGCCAGCAGGATGACCAGGCTGGTGATCAGCATGCGGCCGGGGCGCCGGACCACCGCGACGGCGATGCTGTTCCAGTAGCGCCGGGTGCGATCGGATTTGGGTTCGCCGATGCCTCGTCGGGCGGCCAGCACCAGCACCGGGGGCAGCAGCGTAACGGTGGCTGCGAATCCAACGAGCACCGCGACCGCGCACGCCGGGCCGAGCGCGGCGAACACACTCAGGCGGGCGAACACCATCGCCAAAAACGCCAACGCGACGGTGGCCGCCGAGGCCAGGATCACCCGGCCGATGCTGGCTGTGGCGTGTACGACGGCCTGATCGGCTAGCACCTGCGCGCGCCGCTGCTCGTGATAGCGGCTGATCAAAAACACTGTGTAATCGGTGCCCGCGCCCAGCAGGATCGCGGTCATAAACGCCACGGTGAACTGCGAGACGGGCATGCCGATCTCGCCCAGCGCCGAGAGCACACCGCGTCCGACGGCCAGGCTCACCCCGATCACCAGCAGCGGCAGCAGCGCGGTGAACACCGACCGATACACGATCAGCAGGATCAGTGCGATCAGAGCGGCGGTGGCGATCGAAATAAACAAAAGGTCATGCTCGGCAGAAGCGATCATGTCGCTGAACGTTGCCGGCGGCCCGGTCACATACGCCGTGGTCGGCGAGCCGGCGAACACGCCTGCGACGATGTCACGCACCGCCTGCACGGATGCGGCTGCGGTGGGATCACCCAGGGTGCCGGCCACACCAACCGGTAGATACCAGGCCTTGCGGTCCTGGCTGACCGCCTGGGTCGCGGTGACCGGGTCGGCCAGCAGGTCCTTCACCAGCAAGACGTGGTCGGTGTCGGCCCGTAGCCGGGCCACCAGCTGCTCATAGCGCTGCCGCGCCGCGGGGGTCAACCCGGCGGGGTCTTCCATCGCGACGAACACCATCGTCTTGGAACCCTGTTCGCCGAACGCCGCGCTCATGCGGTCCACCGTTTGAAGCGACGGCACATCGCGCGGGAGCAGGTTCACCGACTGTTGGCGCACCACCGTCTCCAGCTGGGGGAACAGCAGCGCCAGCACCACCGCGACGCCGAGCCATGCCCCCATCACCAGCGCCTTGTGCCGCACGGTGAACCGGGCCAGCGCCGCCAATCGCACGCTGTATTCACTGGAGTCGCCCGGATGGGCCGAACGGCCGTTTCGCCGCCCAAGTGTCGTCGCGGTACCCGAAACTTCCACGTCGTTGGCGGTCACCGCACCTCCATAACAAGTGAGACTACCGGTATCGCTACAGTACTAGCGGTACACAGTAGTGCGCACGTGAGCGACGCAGGCCCGTCTCCGACGCGCTAATGACGCGCGGCGACACCGGCGTCGGTGTCGGCGCCGTCGGGGATGTCATGGCGGACCACCCGGACCTGGCCGCGCGGCAGGCAGGCCATGTAACCGTGGCAACCCTGGATGAGTTGACTCAGCGGGGTCATGACATGCGTGCCAAGGTGCCCCCGGTGCGCAACGCCAATGGCTATTCCAAAGACCGATTCACGGTTGATTTGGTCGCCGGCGCAGTTACCTGCCCCGCTCGTCACACAGTGACCATCGGCACCGGTGCGCGTCATCGTTTAGTCCGCTTCGGTGTGTTGTGCCAGTACTGCCCACTGCGGGCCGACTGCACCAAAGCCCGTCGAGGACGGGTGATCAGCATCCACCCCCACGAGGCCACCCGCCAGCACGCCAAAGCGCCCAGCGAGATCCGGTTTGGCAGCACGATTACCGCGCCAACCGGCCCGTGGTGGAACGCAAAATCAGCCACTTCACCCGCCGTCCCTGGGGCGGCCGAAAAGCCCGATGCCGCGGTCAAAAACGTGTCCTGACTGACATCCTCGCCCGGGCCAGCGCCATCAACCTCGCCCGACTGGCCACCGCCATCCGCATGTTGACAAGGTTCTAGCGCGCCCCCTAATGTGATGGCAGGTGCGGTCAGATAGGGCGGTCGCCACCAGATACCCTGTCAATTCGCAGTGGCGTAACGTCGGGTACTCGGTACCGCCGGTACCGGGAACTGGATGCCTGAAGAAGGGGTCGGTTGTTATGTCGAGTGATGTTGTGTCGAGCGGTCGCGCAGTGCACGGGGTAACGACCGCGGCAGAAGCGATGAACGTGCGGTCTGCCTATCCGAGGACTCGGCGGATACGTTTCCCGTTTGGCGAGGGCAGCAAGTACTTCGTCAACAACGATATGGTCTTTAGCCACTTCGTGGCGAACTTGTCGGGGGCGTTCCCGCCGGGGGAGGAGTTGTTCATTCGGTCGGTGCGCCGGTTTGCCGATGAGATCACCGATCCGGTGTTGAAGAAGCGGGTGGCCGGGTTTATCGGTCAGGAATCGGTGCACGGCCAGCAACACCGGGCGCTCAACGAGAAACTTGTCGAGATGGGCTACCCGATCGCCTGGTGGGATTCGGAGAAGTTCGTCGGATGGGTCAAACGTATCGAGGAGGTTTTACCTCCTCGGATTCCGTTGGCGGTAACAGCGGCCGCCGAACACTTCACCGCCGTACTTGCTGAACGGGTACTTGGTGACGAGGAGATTCAGGCGATCCCGGGCGAGCTGCAGATTTGGAATGTACTTAATTGGCATGCGATCGAAGAATTGGAACACAAGTCGGTGGCGTTCGATGTGTTCCAAACAGTGGGCGGTACCGAGAAGGTGCGCCGGCGTGTCATGGCGGTCATGATCCCACTGCTCCTGCTACTGCTGACCGG
>NZ_BFAB01000026.1 GCF_003402475.1 Mycobacterium sp. MFM001 | reverse complement strand
AAGTCCCGGCTGCGGCGTAGGGAACCTTGGTCGTTAGAACTTTGAGGGTTGTCTTGAGTTTTTAGGCTGCGTTTGGCAGAAGCCGGGCGTGGTCGATGGTTTCTGTGATGTGAATGTCGATGGTGTGCAACGCTTTTCGTAGTGGTGGTGGCGCGGTTGGCTGATCGGCGGCCAGGAGCGGCCGTAGCAGGCGATCATGGAGTTTGGTGTAAAAGATCGCGAACCGCTGCCCGTCGCGAACCGCTGCCCGTCGGAGTTGAGGCGATAGCGGTTCTTGCCGGGGACGCGGGTGATCAGCCCGTTGCGGGCCAGCCGGGCCAGGTCGTAGCTGGCCTGGTTCATGGTGTAGGTGGTGCCGCCGAGCAGTCCGGTCATCAAGGCGCGCAGGCTCTTGTTGGTGATGCCGGTGACGGCGAGCACGCTGGTGCATAAGGCGCCGGCCAGGGCTTGGACCCGAGGGTCGCCGAACCGTAAGGCCGGGGCCCTCCTGCCATCCTCGGTGAGGGTGGGCCGTGCGATCCGCTCAAAGGCTGGACTCGCAAGGACGCAGCCCTGACCGACACGTTCAGTATCGAGCAGTCGCGAGTTGATGTCACGGGCTTTGGCCTGCAGCTCGTCGAGATGAACCAGGCGCCGCAGACAGCCCAGATCTTCCGGGGCGTTAACGACGGTCTCGATGCGCAGCGCCCGTCCGTCTTTCAAATATTGCTTGATGCGCGAGTGCCGGTAAAAGGCGGTGACGTTGACGTCGGTGCCGTAGCTGACGAGCTTGGTCTTGTACTGCCCGCCGGCCTTAGCGCCGCGGCGTTGGCCGCGTTTGAAGATCAACTCGATCAGCTCCGGGCGACCGATGTCGAGGTTGTCGACGACCAGGGCCTCAAAAAACGAACGCGCTCGCCGGGGAGCGTCGAACACCAGGGTGCGTGAGGTCTCGACCTGGCGCATCGCCAACTCCCACCAATAGCCCGCGGCGCGGTCGGCCTCGGTCAGCGGCAGCGGCAGCACCGACCACCAGCGCTCGGCGAACACCCGGATCGAGCCGGGACCCAGCCGGTCGCAGATGGCTTGCAGCGCATCGGGTTGGGCGCAGGTGGCAAACCCGTTGGACAGCTCGGTGAACGCGACGCCTGCCTTGGCCGCCTGGCGTTTGGCCCACTCGTGACCGTTGACCCAGATCTTCATCGGATACGGAAAATAGGCACAGACCTTGATGAACGCCGGCCCGAAATCCTCATCCCAGACATAAAAGTAGTAGCAGGTCACCCGCCGCTGAGACATCGCGAAGGAGAACCACACCGACTTGGCCTGCCCCGTCTTGGTCGCGGTGAATACCGGCGCGAACTCCTGGGCCACCCCGATCGCCGCCACCCCGGCCCGTCCGCTCGCCGCCTGCCGGGAAAGGTATGGGCGCATCACGTCGATCTTGCGGTCGTTCTTGGAAAACCGCACCACCGCAATGTGGTTGTCGGCGGCGAAGCGATCCACCGCCCGGCGAAACGCGGTGCCGATCTTCTCCAAGATCGCCGGCGACGGGATCGGATAACCCAGATGCGCGGTCAAAAACGACACCACCTGCCCGCCCACCTGCAGGTTGGGCACATAGCCGTTCAGATAAATCCGATCCAGGCACTCCACATCCAGGCCCAC
Source organism: Mycobacterium sp. MFM001 (assembly GCF_003402475.1). GTDB lineage: Bacteria > Actinomycetota > Actinomycetes > Mycobacteriales > Mycobacteriaceae > Mycobacterium. The sequence continues at coordinate 29,006 of NZ_BFAB01000026.1, read as the reverse complement.
ATGCCCGTCGAGCACATCATTGACCGTCACCGTCGCAGCCATGTTGTTCAGCCTGACCCCAACACGGCCGCCTGACCAGCCCCCCACCTTCCCAGCGCAACCACGCGCTAAGGGCCAGCGTCGGACCGCCCCCGCGACACCGTCGACGACCGCAGCCGAACCGACCAACCCGACCACCCACCTCGGCGGTCCGAGGCTGGCCTCATTAGTCTAGTAACGCCGTTTACCAGTTGCTACGCACACAACTCAAAGGTCACGCTGCACTTTCGCCCGCCAATCCCGCCGTAACTCCGCACTAGCCACGCAACGAGCTCACGAAAGGTCGAACGCCGTCAGGGGGCCATGCCTCGAGGCCGTCTTCGAGCGGCACTTGCAAGGACCGCAGAAGTGCGGAGAACAACCGCCAATTGCCGATCGCGGCGACGAGTTCGACGAGGACGGCCGGGTCCCCGTGCAACGCGCGCTGACACGCAGCCCATGTTTCATCCGAGATTGTGCCGTCATGCAACGTCTCGTCCGTCGCCGCCAGTACCGCCCGCTCGGCTTCGCCGAAGTGGCCGGCGCTTCGCCAGTCTCGCACCGCGAGCAGGTCGCGTTCGGGCACATCGAGCAAGCGGGCGACCCTCCAGTGTTGCGTCCACTCATAGACCGACCCGGTAACCCAGCCGATCCGCATGATGATCAGCTCCCGCAGACGCGCATCCAGCGCGCCCCTCCACAGCAATTCCTCCAGCAGTCCGTGCAACGCGACCGCCACACCGGGCTGGTGAAGCGCGATTCTGAAAACCGACAGTTCGGCCATGGCGGCCGGGATTCCGCATTGAGCGGCGCGCTGGCGCGCATCTGTCACGTCGAGCATCTCCACCCGGTTTCGGTTGCTCACGGAGGATCCTTTCGAGTGGGCGGCCCTGTCAGGTGATCGGTACAAAGACGTTGTGCAGCGCGGGAATCCGCTCTGGGTCCGCGCCGGCCAGGAGGTCGAGCAGCTGGGGCAGGCCTGCGAAACCGGCGACCTCGCGAGATAACCCACCGAAAGGCCACCGCCCCGAGACCAGCAGCTTGATGGCGCTCTGGTAGGCGGGGTAATCGACCCCCAACGAGCCGAAGACGCGTAATTCCTTGAACACGAGTAGGTCTGGCTCGAAGCCGGGCGCTCCTCCGCCGCCGCGGGTGCCGGCGATCACCACGCGTCCGCCGGGCTGCGCAAGTGCGACGGCGTTCGCGAACGCGCCCGGCGCCTTCGCGGTGACGTCGACGACGACGTCTGCGAGCCGGCCGGTCGCTTGTTGGAGGGCCTGTGCGGGGTCGTCTTGGGTGACGTCGACGGTCAGGTCCACGCCGAACTTGTGGGCCGCGGCTAGCCGAGCCCGGTCCTTAGGGCCGAGCCCGGTCATCGCGACGAACGCCGCTCCGGCCTCCTTCGCTGCTACGGCCGCACAAATCCCACGGATGCCTGGTCCGAGGACCGCGACGACGTCGCCCGGCTTGGTTTCGGGCAGCATGGCAGCCCATTTGATCCCTGCGCCAAGCGGATTGAACAATGTCGCCACGATTGGGTCAAGTCCCTCCGGAACCGACAACAGCATGGAATCGAACGGGAGATGCAGATGGGTTGCGTAGCCTCCCCACAGGCCGGGAGCGATGTTCACGTCGACGAAGCCGAACATGGTGGCCAGTCCGTTGCGCGAGCATCTGCGATACTCGCCGCGGCGGCACTCGTGGCACTCCCGGCACGATCGGAACACCTCGACGGCGACTCGCTGACCCACCGACACGCCCCAACGCGCGCGCGCGGCGGCACCGAGTTCCTCGACGACGCCGACGATTTCGTGTCCGGGGATGAATGCGAAACCAGCCTGCAGGTGTCCGCTGAACTGCTCGTGGTCGGTTCCGCAGAGCCCGCACGCCTCGATCCGAAGAAGACCGGACTCGTCGTCGACGCGCGGCACCGGAAGACGGCGCCGCTCAAGGGTGCGCGGCTTGGTCAGCACGAGTGCGTCGGCGTTCACGGCAGTTCGAACTCGAGGTGCCCGTCCGCGTGGCCCACGGTGACCTGCTGACCGACCCACATCTCTTTCGACATTGTCACCGCCACCTCGGCGTCGTCATTGCGTGCCGCGACGCGTCGGCCGTCGGTCAAGCGCGCTAAAATGGGCACCCAGGAGGGGCCTTCGTCACGGTTGTGCACCACGGTGTAGCCGTCTATGGTCGCGCTACCGGATGCGTCGGCGGGCGAAGCGACCGCGAGGGACGTGGCATCGATCGCGCACTGTGCACCCGCCATGTCCGGTGCCTGCCATCCGGTTGGCGGTGGGGTCGCCGACCACAGACCCAGCGAGTGCTTTGTGATGTACCAGCCGAGTCCGGACACGAGTCCCACGGCGTCCGGTTCGCTTCGGCAGCGTCGCACCATCTCGACAATCGAATGACTGACATAGTTGTTACCCGGCCCGCCGTGGTAGGGCAATCCGCCGGTCACCGTGAACCCGCGGGCATCCGCCGGGTCGAGATCGAAGGCGTCGATCGCCGCCTCGACCGCGGAAGGAAAGCACGAGTAGAAATCGAACCATCTGACGTCGTCGATGTGAAGTCCGCTGGCGGCCAACACTGCCTTGCCGGCGGCCCGGATTCCCGCGGAACGACCCAGATCGGGCCGCTGAACCGGGAAGTACACGTCGTTGCAGGTGGCCGACGACCACGGGAAGACCCAACGATCACGAGGGACGCCGAGTTCCTCGGCGACTTCGGCGGCCATGATGACGAAGGCCGCCGCCATGTCCACGGTGATGATGCTGTTGAGCAGCTTGGGATACGGCTCGCACACCATCCGGTTAGCCGGGGAGACGGTGCTGAGTTCATCGGCGCTGCGGGCACGCGGAAACCAGGCCTGCTCGGGATGTCGGGACGCTTCCAGCGTGAACGGAGCCATCAGGTTTCCCAGCCAGCGGCGCTGCTCGTCGAATGTACGGCCGAATCGAGCCGCGATCGCGGATTCGAAGATCGGGTACACCTCGTGCGGCCAACGTAACCCGGCGCGCATCTCGGCTTCGCTCAGTCCCGGGCGTGTGTCACCAAGTGATTCGTCCCGCGCAGCAACGGGATTCGGCTCCAACAGCGCATCACCGGATGCAACCTTGCGGGCCGAGGCGCCGCTTTCCGCGCCGACGATCAGCACCGCGTCGCTGACGCCGCGCCAAATGCGGCCCCCCAGCACCTCGACGAGGTACTGGGGGGTGTTGCCGCCGACCGGACAACTGATGCGATGGTTCGGCGTGAGCCCAGTCGCTTCGGCGATCCTCGACGCGGGGTTGTCGCGTGGAATCATCAAGATGCCCGGTGTCGCCACGGTGTCGATCCGGCGCCCGAGCGCCACCCCCGCATCCTGCATTGCTCGGCGCGCGGCCTCGCAAGCCAAATCGATCGGGTCGACGGTGCCTTCGCCGCGGTGTGTGAGCTCACCGACGCCGACGACAACCGGAGTGCGTGGTGGGATGGTCAATGGTCAGGTCACGCTCATCGTCGACGCCCTCTTTGTGACATGACTGCGATATTGTCACATCTGGCGTCCATGGGACAACCGCCGGTATTCGACAGAGCGAATCGGTTTGGCACGGCATACTTGCACCGTGACGAAAAAATCGTTGCGATGGGGCGATGCGACTCCGGCACGAAGCCGCGATGTGGCCCGTGACCGGCTACTCGATGCCGCCCAAACGTGCCTGCAAGGCAAGGGGCTGTCGGGCACCACGATGGAGGACATCGCCAGGCAGGCCGGCGTATCGCGCGCCACGGTCTATCGCTACTTCCCGAGTCGCGAATCCGTCGTTTCCGGTGTCATCGTGCGCGCAGCCGAACGCTACCTGCACCGCATCAGCGGGCGGATCTCGTCGCACAGCGACTTGGGCTCTGCGATACTGGATTTCGTCGCAGTCACGGTACGGGCCGCCCGCCGCGAACCGATAATCGGAATGCTCTTCGCCAGTGACGATGAACTCGCCGGCGTAGGGTTGGCCAAGGGAACGTCGGTGGCGTTGTTCGAACTCGTCGCCGAGTTCCTGCGACCCGTCTTCGCGGCGCACTGGCATGAACTGGAAGCCGGCGTGTCGGTCGATGATGCCGCCGAATGGATCCTACGCACCATCCTCAGCTTGCTCTCGGTTCGCGGCCCCCGGAACCGTAGCCCCGAAGGCCTCGACGCTTTCTTGCGCCGATTCCTGCTTCCCGCTCTACTGGCCGATACCCAGCGTTGCGTCGATGCGACAATCGCGGAGTAGTGTCTCGACCATGGCATCGGTATCGGTGAACGAAACGAGGCGCTGACCATGGAGTTCCCGCAGTTCAACCAGCAAATAGCCGAGGAGTTCCAGAACGCGCCGGGAACATCGGGAGGGCTTTCCAAGTACCTGGATTTCCGCCACACCGAGTTCGCCGCCGGGCGGCTGGTTGTGGAAATGGATGCCCGGGCCGATTTGTTGACTCCCTTCGGTAATCTGCATGGTGGATGCCTGTCAGCGATGGTCGACCATTGCTTGGGTGTGGTGTTCTACCCGGTGATCCCTGCTGGATCCTGGGTCGCCACAACCGAATTCAAACTGAACTTCCTGCAGCCAGTGTCCAGTGGAGTATGCGTTGCCGTCACCGAGATCATTGCGCTGGGTAAGCGTAGCGGTGTCGCCAGGATCGACATCACCAACGCCGGGCGCGCGGTATGCGCTGCGCAGGGAACAGTGACCGTCGTCGGCCAGCGGGCAGGCGCCTCGTGATCAGGGCGGGAACAAGAGTACCGTCCGACGTGACCGTCGAGGCCACATAAAATGACCTCTACCTTTGAGCGCGTCCGCACCGAAGACGGAACCGCCCTTGCAGCCGATATCTACCGGCACAAAGCCGCCCGCGCAGTTGTCATACTGCTGCACGGTGGTGGGCAAAACCGCCACGCCTGGGCCACCACGGCGCGCCGCTTACACGCGCGTGGGTATACCGTCGTCGCCTATGACGCCCGCGGCCACGGCGACAGCGAGTGGGACCCCGATGGTCGATACGATCTCGACCGACTCGCATCCGACCTGCTAACCGTTCGCAAACATGCCAGCGACGACCGCCCGCCGGCTGTCGTCGGCGCATCCTTGGGCGGCATGACCGTGTTGGGAACGCATTTGGTGGCGCCCGCCGATCTGTGGGGAGCCGTCGTCCTGGTCGACATCACTCCGCGAATGGAGTTTCACGGAGCACGCCGCGTCGTGTCTTTCATGGCCGCCCATCCCGACGGATTCGAAACGCTCGACCACGCCGCCGACGTCATTGCCGACTACAACCGACATCGCGATCGTCCCAAGAACCTGGACGGACTCCGCAAAGTCTTGCGGCAGCGCGATGACGGTCGGTGGATCTGGCGATGGGATCCGGCCTTCATAACCTCCAACTTCGAGTTCCTGCAGGGTGACCCCGCGGTCGGCGCCGAACAGTTCGGCGCCATCAGCGAACTGCTCATCGAAGGGGCCCGCCGCGTGCGAGCGCCAACGCTTCTGGTCCGCGGCGTTTACTCGGATGTGACATCGCAGCAGTCGGTCGAGGAGTTCCTCGAAGTCGTACCGCACGCCGAGGCGGTCGACGTTTCCGGCGCGGGCCACATGGTTGCGGGCGACGACAACGACGCCTTCACCGCAGCAGTCGCCGAATTTCTCGACCGCACGATAAGCAATTCGGCGGATTGAGCGTCGTTCGAGGATCCGTGATGACCGCCCTCGACCGCGCTACATCAGGTTGTCAATGTCAAGGCCTCGCAAACCATTTCCGTGAACGCCATTCCGCCGGGCGCGCGGCACATCCGCGGGTACGAAGGCACGGCGCTGCTGTGGTGGTGGTCGGCCCCAGCGCACCGACCGCCGCGCTTGCGGTGGCCCCGTCGGGTCAGGGTTGGCCCAGGTAGGCCTTACAGGCGGTGTGAGCGGCGTCATACAGTGCGTTCACCAGGCATTACACGGAGCACATCGCGGAAAGGACTGCCACATGACCGAGACACTGACCCGGATGGAGCCGCTGCCCAGCGACATTCCGCTCGAAGACGAGGCGTTGGCCGCTTATGAGAAAAAGTTCCGCGAGGACAACACCACCTGGGCTGAGCTTTTGCAGGAAAACCTCGACCGGCTTGGGCGGGGCTCGTTTTCGCTGCACTGGATGGACACCGAGCATGTCCCGAGCCGCGTGGATTTTCGATGACGATCCACGGTGAACTCTATGCGGCGGCACCGGCGGTGTCGGCGTCGGGATTGACGTGTCGGCGTAGGGCGTCGACGAGCTGGGGCATCTGCTTGTAGCCCTTGATGCGGCGGAACGATCGTTCGGCGTTGAGCATGCCGGCCGCAGTCCAGCGCAGGACCATCTGTCCGTCGCGCCAGCGGGTGACGTTCCGGTTGGTGGTGCGGGCTATCGAGATCATCGACTCGATCGGGTTGGAGGTGCTCAGCGTTTTGGCGAGGCGTCCGTCGATGCCCATACGTGCGACGGTGAACATCTCTTCCAGCCCTTCACGCAGTGAGGCGGCCGCGCCGGGGTAGTTCTTATCTAGTTGCGCAGCAAGGCTTTTAGCGTTGGCCAGCCCAGTGCCGGGGTCAGGGTGAGTGAACGCCTTGACCAGCTTGGCATCCACCCAGTCCTTGTCTTTGTCCGACCCCGTGGTCGTCATCCAAAGAGACGGTCAACAGCCGTGACCGTCTTGTAACCACACCGCTCCCGCGTGTCACACCTGCAACATCGCAGGTCAAATACCCACTTCGCGACTTTGCCGACCCCTGGGGTGCACCACATGGTGTATCCGAGGCGGAAGAAAGCAAAGGAGGACATCTTGACTTGATGCATCACAGGTTCGTCCAATTGCGGTGGCGGGGCAACAGGAAGGGGCATGATGACCCTTTCCGTGCGGTCTTCCCGAGGCTCTGGAGGTGTGGCCCCCACCTGCCGGCTGGCTTGGGGGGAGGCGCTATCCGGCGGCGTCCGCCGTGAATTGGTAGTCCCGTAGCGGGAAGTGGGTACTGCGCCAGATGGTTTCAATTGTCGGCGCGGGCCGCAAGGGAGCATCGCCGTGGATGTCGAAGTAGTAGCTGTTGGCGTATCGGCAGCTGTCCTGCCAGAACACCTGGTGGCGCCGGCGATGCAGCATCTCAGCGAAGTAGCGGTCGTTGGCTTCTGGTTTGATCTCGATGAGCGTGGCCCGTTCGGCCCGGGCGCGCCGGATGCAGCGGATGATATGGGCCGCCTGGGTTTCGACAAGGTTGAAATACGAGGAGCCGTTGTAGCCGTAGGGGCCCAGCATGAGGAAGTAGTTCGGAAACCTGGGCACGCTGACACCCTCGTAGGCCTGGTGCCGGTGCTCGGTCCAGAACTTCCCGAGGTCAATGCCGTCGCGCCCGATCACCGGGAACGCCGGCATGTTGTCGGATTCAAACACCTTGAACCCGGTTGCTAGGATCAAGACGTCGATCTCGTGATTTCGCCCGTCCTGGGTGCACACCGCATTCGTGGTGATCCGCTCTATCGGTGTTGTCTCAAGCGTCACGTTCGACCGGTTGTAGGTGGCCAGGTAGTCGTTGTGAAATCCCGGCCGCTTGCAGCCCATCGCATAGCGCGGAGTGAGCTGGTCGCGCACAACCGGATCCCGGACCTGCCTGCGCAGGTATGCGTGGGCGCCGGCCTCGAACAAGGATATGAACGGGTTGAGGTGCCGGTAGTGAGCGGCCAGCGGGAAGGTCACCTCGACGAAGGCCTGGCTGGCCCACCGGGCGAGGATGGCGAAGCCTGGGATGCTGAGCAGCCTGCGTAGCGCCGCGGGGATCGCGACGTCCGGTTTGGGCAGGCACCAGATGGGAGTGCGCTGGAATACGGTGAGGTGCCTGACCTGTGGCGCGATCTGCGGGATGATCTGCACAGCGGAGGCGCCGGTTCCGATGATGCCCACCCGTTGGCCCCGCAGGTCCTTGGTGTGGTCCCAACGGGCCGTGTGCATGACCTCACCGGTGAACTCGTCCACGCCGTCGATGTCGGGCGTGCGGGGTTGGGTGAGCACACCGGTGGCGTCGATTAGGTATCGGGCGAGCACGGGCGGACCATCGAGGACTCCGATCCGCCACAGGCGCAGCTCCTCGTCGAAGGCCGCGGAACACACCTTGGTGCCGAACCGGGTCTTCGGGTGCAGCTTGTAGCGGGCCGCGCACTGCTCGGCATAATCGCGCAGCTCGTGCCCTGGCGCGTAGACCCGCGACCAGCTCGAGCGCTTCTGGAAGGAGAATTGGTAGCTGAACGACGGGATGTCCACCGCCACACCGGGATAGGTGTTCCAGTACCAGGTCCCGCCGAAGCCGTGTCCTTCCTCGACGATCAGATAGTCGTCGATCCCGGCCTTGCCGAGGCCGATGGCAACCCCGATTCCGGAGAAGCCGGCACCGACAATCACGATCTCGTGATCCGGGGCGCGTCGTTCGTTGACCATCACCCATCAGTCCTTTTCGGGAACGCGACCGGGGTCGCCATCATGTGGCGTCGGGGTCCGACGGCCCCGTCGGACTGTTCATGCGGGTGCTCATCGGTGACGGCGCCGCCGATCTCCTCCGCCGGGTACCGTTGCCCCCGGGCGATTCGGTACCGGCTGCCGCCGAGACGCTGCAGTTCAGGGCGTAGTCGCTCAACTGCAGTTCCGCAGCCAACTTCGCGTACTCCACGGCCGTTGCCGGGTAGAGCATCGAGCCGAATCCTGGCCGGTGCGGCATCCGGTATCGGCCCGTGGAACTGCGGACATCCACCGGCGGGTGGACACGCAGCGCGGTGCCGTCGCGCTGCTGCGCTTCGCGGGTCACATCCAGCACACGAATATTCTCCCGCTCGATCGTGGTGATGGCCCGCAGCGCGTAGTCGATGCGCGCGCCCTGGTACAGCAACGCCGAACTGTCGCTCACGCCGGGGTGGGGCTCGGGGATGAAAAACAGGTTGGGAAACCCGGCGATGCAGATGCCCTTGTAGCCGTGAACACCGCCGGCCCACTCCTCGGCCAATCCCGTGCCCTGGCGTCCGACGACCGGGAACGGCAACATCGGGACGGCGGGGTCGCGCCCGGTAGCCAGGATGATGCAGTCGAACTGGTGCTCGACGGCATCGGCGGTTCTGATGCCGGTCTCGCTGATCGTTGCGATCGGCCAGGTCACCAATTTGCAATTGGGCCGTTGCAGCGTCGGGTAGTATTCGTTGGACACCAACAGCGGTCGGTCACCCGGGCGGTAGTCCGGGGTCAGCAGCCGACGCATCCAGTCGTCGGAGACTCGGTGGCGCAGGTGCGCCCTGGCCAGCTGCTCGATCAGGCTCGTCACGACGTGACGCCGCTCCGGCGGCAGGGCCCATGGTTCGTGCGCCCAAAGCAGCGCCCGCTCGGCGGCGGACCGACTCAGCGGGACCGAGGCCAGCAGCCGGTTGCCGAGCATGGTGTCCGGGCGGGGCAGGATCCATCGCGGGGTGCGCTGGAACACCTTGAGCCGACGAGCCTGCTTCGCCAGCTCGGGCGTGACCTGCACCGCGGTTGCGCCGGTGCCGATCACGGCGATCCGCTTGTCGGCCAAGTCGCGGCCTGGTTCCCATCGCGCGGTGTGCAGGACCTCGCCGGCGAACCGGTCCAGCCCGCGGATGTCGGGAACGCGTGGGGCCAGCCAGGAACCGGTGGCCAGCACGACCGAACGCCCGGCGAACCGCTCACCGGCGGCGGTGCGCGCAATCCAGTGCCCGCGATCCTCCGCGAAGGCCAACCCGGTGACATCCTGGCCGAAATGCACGCGGCGCTGCATTTGGTGACACTGCGGTCTCGGAAGCAGAGACGGCAGATCGCTTGGTCGCCCCGGCAAGTTGGATCGGTGTGGGGAACAGCTGTCTTGCGGGCTCTGCTCAAGAACCATGACATCGTCGACACCGGCACCGACAAGGCGGGCCGCCATACTCGATCCACTTGACCCCGCCCCGATGATGAGCACCGAGACCGGCTTGCTCTGGGTGCCGCGCCCCACCGTCGGGCTCATGCCTGCGGCTGGTGGGTCAACGTGTGCACCCACGACGGCTTCTCACCCAACAGCCAGCGCGGATAGTGGTCAGACATCCGGACCAGGGGGTCGCCAACAAAGCGGTGGAACGGATGGTGGCGATCGATGATCATGTTCCCATAGGCTTTCACGACCCGATACACGGGATTACGCGGGGTTGTCGGGCTCTTGTCACCGACCTCGCCGAACCGTCTGATGGCGCGGTAGAGCTTCTCTTCGGGCAGACCCATTTCAATCATGCTGTTTCGCACACGAGACAGCAGCGGGGCGACCTCCACCAACCCGATCAAAACCGATGGGCTGATGAAGGTGCCCACCGTGTTGATCAGCAGGCGGCGCAGCCTCGGTGCGCCCAGCAGCTCAAGCAGATGGAAATCGACCGCAAGGTGGCGCGATTCATCGGCGTTGATCTTATCGAAGGTCTCGTGACAAACCGGGTCGGCCACCTCATCGAGCAGGAACTTCACCAACGCCCCATCCAGCGCCACCTCCGCCATCGGGATGAAGGTGCCGACCATCGACAACGACATTTTGTCGACATTGCGATCCAGCCATCTCATGACGATCCGGATATTGATATTCGGTTCCGGAATCTCATCGCCTTCCTCGAGCATGTCCCAGCGGTGCATCAAGGCCAGCTCGGCGTTGGCGTGGCGCTGCTCCTCGGCCTGAAAGAATCGGTAGATCTCTTTTAGCGCCGGCTCGGAAACCTTTTGCTCCAGCGCCTTAAATCCGCATGCGCCCAATTGCTCCACCCAAACGATGTCGGTCATGAACTGCTTGAGCGCCGGACGCTGCTCATCGGTGATCAACTCCGCCCCGGGAGCGTCCCAGTCGATGTCAGCCAGCGCCCACTGCCGAGCCTTGATCTTGTCGAGCATCTCCGCGGTGTTGATAGGCATGTCAAGCCTCCCTAGTCGTCTCGCCGCCATCCCCGTGCACCCGGGCCAGCGCCCCAGGATTTCTCTGTGTCGCCGCAACCGGTAGGGACACCGGCGAGCTCAACGGCGGCACACCGGCGGGCATCAACCGACCCAGCCGGCCAATCGCGCGGGTGAACATGGCCGGCGCCAGCCGCTTGGCCAGCCACAACAGTCGGGCGTCAGGTTGGGGCAACACGTGCAGCCGCCCCCGCTCGTGGCCGTTCAGACACACCCGGGCCACCTGTTCAGCATCCCACCCGAACCGGGCCATGGCCCGTTCGGCCAGCGGCAGCAACGCCGCGTCGATCGCCTCCGGGTGGATGATGTTCGTCTTGACGAACGTCGGGCACACCACGCTGACGGTCACATTCGTGCCGGACAGCTCGGCGGCCAGCGTCTCCGACAGCGCCAGCACCCCAGCCTTGCTCACGTTGTAGGGGGCCATCCTAGGGCCAGCTCCAAAGCTCGCCGCCGAGGCGATGTTGATGATCCCGCCCCGACCGGCCTCTCGCATCCTGGGAACGAACACCTCACAGCCGTAGATCACACCCCACAGATTCACCGCGATCGTGCGCTGCCAGTCGGTCATCCGGGTCTGCCCGACCACCTGTCCCCCCACGCCCACGCCGGCGTTGTTGACCAGCAGGCCCGTCGCTCCGCCAAACCACTGTTCAGCGCAGCGCGCCAGCGCCTCGACATCTTCGCGGTCTGACACGTCACAGCGCACCGGATGCCCGCGCCCACCAAACGCCTCCACCAGCTCGGCAGTCTGTTTGGCCGCGGCCTCATCGATATCCGCGACCACCACCCGTCCGCCCCGGCGGGCCAGCTCAAGGCAAAAGCCCCGGCCGATCCCGCTGCCGCCACCGGTGACCACCGCGTCCGCCCCGTGGGTCCGACCCGGATCCCGACTACTTCTCAGTGGCGACACCACCGACATCACCAAACCTCGCTTTCTCGGAGCCCGGCATCCAGGCGAACGCCTGGCACCACGACCACGTCGCTCGCTCTCACATCTCCACCAGCCAAACCATGAAGTGCCAATCGATGCGTATCTGGTGGCGACCGCCCTATCTGACCGCGTCTGCCGTCAGATTAGGGTGCGCGCTAGAACCTTGTCAATCAGCCGGGATGCCCCTACTTCGCGTCAGCATCCCCGCGCGCTGGGCGCGCGTTCGTGGCGGGAGGGAAGATGCTTTGCCGTGAGGGTCGCCTCGGCGGGGCGTGGGCGGGGCGGACGCTTTGTGTTGTGGACGGGACAGCGGCCACGGCGCCACGGCCGTTATTGCCTTGGAGCCGAAGAGCCCGAATATGAGCCTGGTCGGGCGGACGTCGTAGGGATTTGTGGAATGTTGCCTGGAGCACGTGCGTCAGACTCCACTGTTTTGCCCAGTTCGCCTGCCGTGGTCGCTGTCCCTTCCCCCATAGTGATGGAAGGAACGATCATGGAAGTGATGCACGAGCGTTGCGCGGGAATGGACATCTCCAAACGCGACGCGAAGGTCTGCGTCCGTGTCCCCGGTGCGCGCCCGGGAACCTACGGCAAGCAGATTACGGTGCATGGTGCGATGCACCGTAACATCGCTGAGCTGCGTGATCACCTGCTGGCCCAGCAGGTGAGCCTGGTGGTTGTGGAAGCTACCGGGGACTACTGGAAGCCGTTCTATTACGGCCTCGAGGATGCCCTGAACGTGATGCTCGTCAACGCCAGGCACGCAAAGAACCTGCCCGGCCGCAAGACCGATATCTTCTCCGATGCCCAATGGCTTGCTGAGCTCGGCGCGCACGGTCTGGTGCGGGGGTCGTTCGTCCCGCCCTGGCCGATTCGCCAGCTCCGAGACCTCACCCGGCAGCGAACCCTGTTGACTGGGCAGCGATCCCGGAGATCCAGCAGCTGGAGAAGTTGATCGAGTCGACCGGAATCAAGTACACCTCGATCACCACCCGGTCCCTGGGCGTATCCGGCCGCTTGTTCCTCGAAGCGCTTATCGCCGGCGAGCGAAACCCGGCGTCCCTTGCCGACCTCGCCAAAGGACGGTTGCGTGTCAAAACCGAGCAGCACCGCGCCGCCTTCGGAGGCAGCTCCACCACCCACCACGGCAACCTCACCCGGCTGCACCTCGACCGCATCGACCTGCTCAATGCGCACATCCAGACGCTCACCGGGCTGATCGGCGTACTCATCAACGAGCACAGCCTGGGCTGGGCCCGGGATCTGCTCGCAACGATCCCCGGTATAAGTGAAACCGGCGCGGAGAACATCCTCGCTGAGACAGGGCTCGACATGGCCTGCTTCGACACGCCCGCCCACCTCGCCCCTTGGGCCGGTGTCTGCCCAGCCCAGCATGAGTCCGCCGGGAAGTCCCGTCAGGTACGCGCCCGCCCTGGTAACGCCCACCTCAAAGGCGCGCTCGGGATCGCCGCGATGGCTGCCGCGCGGACGAACGGGTCGTTCTTCCAACACCGCTACAAGCGACTCGCCGCCCGCCGCGGGCCACCCCGCGCACTCGTAGCCATCGAGCATTCCCTCCTGATCGCGATCTGGCACATCCTCGCCCACGCCGAACCCTACCGAACTGGACAATCCGCCGCCTAACCCAAATCCAAGAAACCCCAGCACCAGTCACGGTCGCCGGACGGTCACCCGGCCCCACTCACTACCGCATTGTCGCGTTAGGCACTACGGATGGCTACCGAGGTGCCTCACCAAAAAGTGAGCGCGAAGCGTGGGCTGGTGCCTCACGCATGGTGAGCGCGTGGGGGGCTTGCACTACTTCGCCTTTGCCAATCGGTTGATTGACGGTTGCAATGCTTGCAGGTCGATGTGGCGGGCGGCGGCGAGGGCCTCGGTCTTGGCTTTGGCCATGTCCAGCAGCCGCATCTGGATGGTGTTGATTTGGCGGGTCAGGTCGGCCGGGTTGATGCCCTCGACCCGGGCGGTTATGTTCGAAATCTGTTGTGCATCAATGATTCCCGATGCCTGCAGGCGCTGCCAGGGGGTGGCCGGCTTGTCGTAGACGCGCTCGCGGCGGCCGTCGGCGGTCATGGTGTGGCCGATGGCCTCTTTGGTCGGGGTGAAGAAATTCAGCCGCAGCGACACCAGCTCCCAGAGCCGGTTGAGCAGCTGCAGCTCCTCGCCGGTGTCGTAGCGCCAGTAGAAGGCGTGCTTGCGCACCACATGGTTGTTTTTGGACTCCACATGGGCTTGGTCGTTTTTCTGGTAGGGCCGCGAGCGGGTCTGTTCGATGTCGCGTGCCTGCAGCCAGCCGGCGACCTCATGATTGATGAACTCACCCCCGCAGTCTGAATCGAAAATCACCAGATCGAACGGGAACCGCGCCTGCAGTTCCTCGATGCCGGCGAGACTGCGGCCCGAGTCTGATCGGCGAGTTCGCCCGCACGCTGACGATGACTGACCTGGTGACCGGCTGGACCGAAAACCACTCGGTCCGCAACAACGCCTCCAAGTGGATCTGCGCCACGGTGTCGGCCTCAATCACCCCGGGCCGCTCAGGCTTCTCGTCGGAGCAGGTGCGGGTGGTGATCGAATTACGCAGCAGCGGTGAGGGTTTCGTTGTTGAGATGCCCTTGATGCGCATCGTGTCCCGGGCGGGTTTGAGGTAGCGGTCCACGGTGGCCGTGCTCATCGCCGTCAGCTCGGCCATGGCCGCTTCGGTGGCGAACGGCTTGTCAAGATCACCGGCTTCGGCCAGCCCGGCAGCCACAGCTCGAGCATGACCACCAGGTACTTTCCGCACGGCATGCCCATCAACACCCACACATGCTCCAAAAGCGCCCTGGCATCATCGCTGAAGCCCCGCGGCCGCAACCTGCGCCGGTCGACCTGGCTGGCCGGGTCGGCCAGCTTCGGGCCGGTCAGCATCCGCCGGGCCGTCGAGCGGCCCATCCCGGTGGTGGCCACCACCCGATCCAAGATCTTGGTCTTGTCCGCCTTGCACGCTTTGCGGTACTGAGCTTGCAGCTTGTTGGTTACCTGCCGTCTGGCGGCCATGTCGATCTTGCCCTCCACATCGGGCAAGCCTTCCGCGCTACGCGCTCAAAATAGCTGAGGCACCACCACCGGCCACGCGCTCAAAGTAGGTGAGGCACGCCGCATCCTTGACAAGCCACCGTCCGCGACGCCAAACTGGTGGCATGTGCGCCCATATGGTGGCTTATGCCACCAACAGTGCATCTGCGCTTGCATACTGCCAGCGAGCCGGATAGTTCACGGACGGGGAACCGGTAAGTGCTCTGGCCGCTTAGCCGATCGTCTCGGGCAGTAAAGTGTGCTGACGCGGTGGTGACTGGAGCAGGCAGTGGCATAGGCCGCTCATTCGCCATTGAACTAGCATTCGCCCGTCGCGGAGGACGCGTGGTCTGTGCCGACATCGATCCAGTCCGGGCCGAAGGAAACTGCTGCACTTGTCGGCGAACCGGGTGGAGCTGCCCTTGACCCTGGACGTGCACGACCGCGGTCGCTTCTACGTGCTGCCGCAGGCCGACGGCGAAGTCGTATGGCAAGCCAAGAGAGCAACGCCCCCGACTTATACCCGTGCGCCGGGGCTCGTCGAGCGAGTCGCTCGTTAGTCGCTAGGAAGGAGGAACAGGAAATGGCGTTCGAATACGGTGAGATGCTGGAAACGATCAAGGACCGGCAATGGGCGCTCGCCGACATTGACTGGGACGCACCGGGTGCGGATTTGATCACCGATGACCAACGTCCCGCATTGAAGCAATTCATGTCCGATGTGGTCTGGATCGAGCATGTCGGTGCCCGTGCCTTCGCGGCGATGGCGCCCAAGGCGCCGTTTGAGGCATTGAAAGAAATCTACAGGTACTTCCACGCCGAGGAGCAGCGGCATGCCAACGCTGAACTGGCGTTGATGCACCGCTGGGGAATGCTCGAAGATGGAGAAACCCCGGTGCCGAACAAGAACATTCGGCTGGCGATTGAGTGGGTCGACCGCTATGCGGACGTGCTTCCGTTGACCGTGATCGGCTCGGCTATTCCGGCCTTGGAATGCGCACTTGACGGCGCGTTGTTGAAGTTCCTTCTCGATGAGGTGGCTGACCCCCTGTGCGCCGAGGTGTTCAACAATGTCAACAGTGACGAGTCGCGTCATCTTGCGGTGGGTTTTCAGGTGCTCAACGACCTCGGAGCCAGTCCCATGCGGATACACGCCATCGAGACCGCGGCATCGCTTGTTGACCCGAGGATTCTTCTCGGTGCGCTACTGTATCTTCCGCTGCTGACCAGGATGCTCACCAATCTCAATGCCTGGGGCCTATCCGAGGAGAAGCTGTACAACGCGGTCATCCGCTACTCCAATGTCGGCGATCGCAGCGAAAACACTCGCCGTATCCCGGGCTATCACATCCTTAAAGCACATCTGTCCTCGACGATCAAGCACTCCCAACCGCTTCAGTTCGTCTCGGAGCGACTCGGGGTCGTTGTCGATCATTTCCCGACGCAGGTGCTGGGCAAGACGCCATCGTGGACCGAGGAGCTCACCTACGAACCGGTGGCCAAGTGAGCGACACGACCGTTCTGATCATCGGTACCGGTTGCTGGCATCGGTACCGCGATACGTCTGTTACAGCAGGGCATCGACGACTTCGTGATCCTCGAGGTGCCGACGATGTTGGAGGGACCTGGCGCGACAATACCTACCCTGGTGCCGCCTGCGACGTCCCATCTCTGCTGTATTCGTATTCCTTCGAACAGAATGCGAATTGGTCGCGCGCGTACTCGGGCGGCGGCGAGATACTCGGCTACATCAAGGGCACAGCCGAGAAGCACGCGCTGTCGCGGTTCATCCGGTTCGGGGTCAATGTCACCAGCCTTGACTTCGACCAAGAAACAGGGACCTGGAAGCCACCAGACAAACCCGAGACCGGCCCCCAGGTCACTCGTGCCTCACTGCAAGCCGACCTGCTCGCCGCCCAGCAACGCTGCACCCGCATGGCCGCACGCACCCAACAACTCGAGAACCGCCTGTCCGAGGTCCTCGCCGAACAAGCCTGGCGCGCACGCGGACTCGGCGCACCCACCGACATCGACACGCGAACTGCGGAAACCCAACGGCCTGACTCACGAAAACTGCCCGCACACGGTCCCATTGGAGGGCAACGATGACCAATGCTGACAGCGTACCGTTGACCGTCCATCTTCGCGACCAACTGCGGAAGCCGCTGGGGCAGGTAGGCGACTTCACTCGGATGTGTGTGCTGACCGGCAAGGCGCTGGCGCGGCCGTTCCAATGGCGCGAGTTTATCGTGCAAGGCTGGTTTCTGTTTGAGGTGTCGTTTTTGCCCACCATCATGGTTGCGATCCCGCTGACCGTGCTCATCATCTTTACGCTGAACGTCCTGTTGGCCGAGTTCGGCGCCGCCGATGTCTCCGGCGCTGGTGCTGCGCTGGGCGCGGTCACTCAGCTGGGCCCGCTGGTGACGGTGCTCGTGGTCGCTGGGGCCGGTTCCACCGCCATTTGTGCGGATTTGGGCGCGCGGACCATTCGCGAGGAGATCGACGCGCTCGAGGTGTTGGGCATCGACCCGATCTACCGGTTGGTGGTTCCCCGGGTCGCCGCGTCGACCTTTGTAGCCCTGCTGCTCAACGGCGCGGTGATCGTTATCGGACTGGTCGGCGGGTTTTTTTTCGGTGTGTATATCCAAAACGTCTCCGCGGGCGCATACGTTTCGACACTGACCCTGATCACTGGGTTGCCCGAGGTGCTGATCTCAATTGCGAAGGCCACCGTATTCGGGTTGATCGCCGGGTTGGTGGGCTGCTACCGCGGGCTGACGGCCGGCGGCGGAGCCAAGGGGGTGGGCACAGCCGTCAATGAGACGCTGGTGCTGGCGGTGGTCGCGTTATTCGCGGTCAACGTGGTGCTGACCACCATCGGTGTGCGGTTTGGAACGGGGCGCTGAGGGTTGAACACCGCAATCATTCCGCGTTCGCGTTTCCCGCGCGCTTGGAATCAAGGCACCAGGTGGATTGGCGCGCCGGGTCGGGCGCTGGACAGATCCGGTGATGTCGCGGTGTTCGTCATCACCGTGCTCCGCCATCTCGGGTCTGCTTTGCGGGATTACCGCGGGGAAATCCTGCGTCTGATCGCCGAAATCGGCATGGGCACGGGCGCCATGGCCACGGTTGGTGGCACGGTGGCGATCATCGGCTTTGTGACACTGTCGGCCGGTTCGCTGATCGCGATTCAGGGTTTCGCCTCGCTGGGCAATATCGGTGTGGAGGCATTCACCGGGTTCTTCGCCGCGCTGGCCAATGTGCGCGTGGTAGCGCCAATTGTGACCGGCACCGCGTTGGCCTCCACTGTCGGAGCCGGTGCCACGGCGGAACTGGGCGCCATGCGGATCAGCGAGGAGATCGACGCACTGGAGGTGATGGGTGTCAAGTCGATTGGTTATCTAGTGTCCACCCGAAGCATTGCCGCGTTCATCGTCATCATCCCGCTCTATGCGGTATCGATTCTGCTGTCGTTCGTTGCCGCGCAGGTGGTCACCACCTTGTTCTACGCCCAGTCCATCGGCACCTATGAGCATTACTTCAATACGTTCTTGAGGGTCAATGACTTCTGGTACTCGCTTGCTGAGACGGTCGTCATTTCGGTCGTCGTGATGTTGAACCACTGCTACTTCGGTTATTACGCCAGCGGCGGTCCTGTTGGCGTCGGCGTAGCGGTCGGCCGATCGATGCGGGCGTCGCTGATCGCGATTGTGTTGGTGGTGCTGGCTGCTTCGTTGGCGCTGTACGGCGTCAACCCGAACTTCAACCTCACGGTGTAATCGCCGTGGCAACTTCAGGCAAGCGGCTACGGCGGCTTATCCCGGTCCGAAAGTCAGCGGGTCTGGCCTTGTGGCTCGTCATCGCGGTCGTCGTGGTCGTCGTGTGGGTCCAGTTTAAGGGTGGCTTTACCCCCAAGACGCCGTTGACACTATTGACGAGCCGGTCGGGCTTGGTGTTGGATCCCGGGTCGAAAGTCACTTATCACGGGGTAGCGATCGGCCGGGTCACCAGCATCACCGAGGTGGAGCACGACGGTAGGCCGGCAGCCAAGCTTCGGCTTGATATCACACCGAAGTACATCGGGCTGATTCCGGCCAACGTGGATGCCGCGATCACGGCCACCACGGTGTTCGGCAACAAGTACGTGTCGTTGACCTCGCCGAAACACCCCAGTCCGCAAACGATTACACCGGCCGACGTACTTGAGGCGAGGTCGGTGTCAACGGAGTTCAACACGTTGTTCGAGACGGTCATGCAGATCTCAGAGAAGCTGGATCCGGTCAAGGTAAATCTGACACTGTCGGCGGTGGCCGACGCACTCAATGGTCTTGGCGACAAGTTCGGTGCCTCGATCGTCAACGGCAACGCCGTCCTCGACGACATCAACCCGCAGATGCCCCAGATCCGCCATGACATTCAGCGGTTGGCGGATCTCGCCGATATTTACGCTGACGCGTCGCCGGATTTGTGGAACGCGCTCGACAACGCAGTGAACACGGCGCACACCTTCAACCAGCAGCAAAAAGAGTTGGACGCCGCGCTCTTGGCCGCGGTCGGAGTCGGGAACACCGGTGCAGACGTCGTTGGCCGGGGCAAATCGGACCTGGTGCAAGCGGTCGCCGATTTGGTGCCGACCTCCCAGCTGCTGGACACCTACAGTCCCGAATTCTATTGCCTCTTCCACCATGGTGCCGCCGTGCTACCGAAGGTGACGTCCCTGCAGGGCGGTGCCAACGGCTACGCGGTGAACGTAACCGGCACGATCTTGGGTGGGGAAAACCCGTACGTCTACCCCGACAACCTGCCGCGGGTGAACGCTCACGGCGGACCCGGCGGGAAACCGGGATGTTGGGCGACGATCACCCGGGACCTGTGGCCGGCTCCGTATTTGGTGACGGACAGCGGTGCCAGCATCGCGCCGTACAACCACTTCGGGCTCGGCCAACCGCAAGCCGTCGAACACGTCTGGGGCCGTCAGTGGGGGGAGGACACGATCAACCCATGAAAATCACCGCCACGGCAATTAAGCTCGGAACCATTTCGCTGGTGTTATTGGCCTTCACCGCGGCTATTGTCGTGGTGTTCGGCCAGATCCGCTTCAACCGTACCTTCAGTTACACCGCAGAATTCAGCACTGCCAGCGGCTTGCGCGCCGGGCAGTTCGTCCGCGCGTCCGGTGTGGAGATCGGGAAAGTACGCACCGTACGGATCGTCAACGGTGGTCATCGGGTGCAGGTGAACCTCGACGTAGACCGCGCGGTGCCGCTGTACCAGTCGACGAAAGCATTCATCCGCTACGCCGACTTGCTCGGTCAACGCTACCTAGAACTCAAGCGCGGCGAGGGTGAGGGGATGGATCGGGTGCTGCCGCCGGGCGGTTTAATCCCGATATCGCGCACGGAACCCGCCCTCGATCTCGACGCGCTGATCGGTGGGTTCAAGCCCGTGTTTCGGGCGCTCGACCCGGGGAAGGTCAACACCATCGCGACCACCATCGTCACCGTATTCCAGGGCCAAGGCGGCACCATCAACGACATTTTGGACCAGGTAGCGCAGCTAACCGCGCACATCGCGGAACGTGACCAGGCCATCGGCGAACTCATCAAAAACCTCAACATCGTACTGGACACCACGGTCAGGCATCGCGAGGAATTCGACCAGACGGTCGACAACGTCGAGAAGCTGATCACCGGGTTGAGCAACCAAGCCGATCCGCTGTCCGCCAGCGTCGCGCACATCGGTAACGTCGCTGGCCAGCTCGCGGATCTGCTGGCCGACAACCGGCCTCTGCTCAAGAACGCTGTCGGCTACGTGGAAGCCATTGCCCAACCGCTGATCGACAGGATCGACTACGTCGACGGGGTGTTGCGGGACGCCCCAACATCGGCGAAAACTGTCGCGGGTATCGGGGGGGTTTACGGCGACTTCTTCAATTTCTACGCGTGCGACCTCTCGCTCAAGGTTAACGGGCTGCAGCCCGGCGGGCCCGTCCGCACGGTGCGGATCTGGCAACAGCCAACGGGGAGGTGTACTCCGAAATGAGGACCCTTCAACCCGCCAATCGGTACCGGCTCGGGGCGATGGGCGTCATCGTGTCGGCGCTGGTGACCGGCGTAGGCCAAAGCTTCACCAGCATTCCGATGTTGTTCGCCCAGGCGAGTTACTACGGGGAGGTCAGCGACACCGGTGGGCTGAGCAAGGGCGACAAGGTACGCATCGTCGGGGTGAACGTCGGCACCGTGCAGGGTTTCAAGATCGACGGCGACCACGTCGTGATGAAGTTCTCCATCGGCTCCAGCACAATCGGCACCAAAAGCCTTCTCGCGATCCACACCGACACGATCCTCGGGAAGAAAGTGCTCGAGATCGATCCGCAGGGTGCCCAGCCACTGCGGCCCAACGCAACGCTGCCGCTGGGGCAAAGTACAAGCCCATACCAGATCTACGACGCATTCTTCGACGTCACCAAGGCCGCCACCGGTTGGGACATCGACACCGTCAAACGCTCACTGAAGGTGCTGTCGCAGACGGTCGATCAGACCTCTCCCCACCTGAGCGCAGCGTTGAACGGGGTGGCTAAATTTTCCGACACCATCGGCAAACGCGACGAGCAGATCCAACGACTCCTGGCCGAGGGCAGGCAGGTGGCCAGCATCCTCGGTGACCGCGCCGAGCAGGTCGACCGGCTCCTGGTTAAGACGCAGACACTGTTGGCGACGTTCAACCAGCGCAAGGGTGCCATCGATACGCTGCTGGGCAACATCGCGGCCGTCTCGACCCAGCTGAAGCGTTTGATCGACGACAACCCCAATTTGCATATAGTGCTGGAGCAATTGCGCACCATCAGCGACCTGCTACTCAAGCACAAAAAAGATCTCGTCGAGTGGATACCTGCTGTGAGCTACTACGCCACGGCACTGGCCGAGTCGGTCGCGTCGGGGCCCTACTTCAAGGTGGCCCTGATCAACCTACTGCCGTATTGGATGTTGCAGCCGTGGGTGGATGCGGCGTTCAAAAAGCGGGGGATCGACGCCGAGAACTTTTGGCGCAGCGCAGGGCTGCCCGCGTTCCGCTGGCCCGACCCGAACGGCACCCGCTTCCCGAACGGCGCTCCGCCGCCAGCGCCGCCGGTGCTGGAGGGCACTCCAGACCATCCCGGTCCGGCGGTCCCGCCAGGTTCACCGTGTTCGTACACCCCGTCGGCCGACGGACTGCCGCGGCCGTGGAACCCGCTGCCCTGCGCGGGCGTGGATGCGGCCCCGTTCGGCGGCGGCGGATTCCCGGCACCCCTCGACGTGCAGACGTCACCGCCTAACGCCAACGGACTGCCACCGACACCGGGTATTCCGATCGCCGGGCGGCCCGGCGAACCACCACCCGACGTGCCGGGCACCCCGGCGCCGCTGCCCATTAATGCACCGCCGGGCGCACGCACCGAGAACTTGGCACCAGCTGGGCCGACTCCGCCGCCGTCGACGTTCGCGCCGGGGCTCCCGCCGGGACCAGGAGCCCCGCCGGGGCCGGGCCCGCAGCTGCCGGGCCCGTTCATCACGCCGGGCGGAACAGGCGGTAGCGGCGCCGCGACAGGAGGTAGCCAGAATTGAGCACCGTTTTCGACATCCGCAAGCTCCGGCTTCCGAAGAGGTCGCGGGCCGCAGTGATCGTGGCTGCGCTGGTGGCGCTGCTAGCCCTCGTCGTCGCGTTCGTGGGCCGGGACGCCTACCGCGGGCTGACCACTAACACCGTGGTCGCGTACTTCCCCGAGGCGAACGCGCTCTATGCCGGGGACAAGATCCAGATCATGGGTGTGCGGGTGGGCGCGATCGACAGAATCGAGCCGTCCGGCGACAAGATGAAGGTGACCTTCCACTACGACAACAATTACAAGGTTCCCGCCGATGTCTCAGCGGTGATTCTCAATCCCTCGCTGGTGGCCTCGCGCGTCATCCAGCTGGAGCCGCCGTATAAGGGCGGCCCGGTGCTGGGGGATCACGCGGTGATCCCCGTCGAGCGCACCCAGGTGCCGGTGGAATGGGACGAACTGCGCAACAGTGTCACGAACGTCGTCTCCAAGCTCGGTCCTACACCTGAGCAGCCCAAGGGCCCCTTTGGGGAGGCGATCGAGTCGTTCGCCGACGGGCTGGCGGGCAAAGGCAAACAGATCAACACCACGCTGGCCGGCCTGTCGCAGGCGTTGACCGCGCTGAACGAAGGCCGCGGCGATTTCTTCGCCGTGCTGCGCAGCCTGGCGCTGTTCGTCAACGCGCTGCACAAAGACGACCACCACTTCGTCGCGCTGAACAACGACCTCGCCGGATTCACCGGCTCGCTCACCAGCTCCGGTCAAGCGCTCGCGAACGCCGTGCAGCAGGTAGACGACATGCTCCCCGCATTGCGCAAGCTTTTGACCGACAACCGTGAGGTGCTCACCCACGACATCAACACGCTCGCCGACGTGACCACCGCGCTGGTCCAGCCTGAGCCCTACAACGGGTTGGAAACGGCACTGCATGTCTTTCCCCACTTCGCCGCTAACGCGCTCGCCATCTACGAGCCGGCACACGGCGCGCTGACTGGGGAATTCGCCTTTCCCAACTTCGCCAACCCAATGCAGTTCATCTGCAGCGCGATTCAGGCCGGCAGCCGCCTTGGCTATCAAGAGTCCGCGGAACTGTGCGCGCAATACCTGGCACCGATTTTGGATGCGATCAAGTTCAATTACCCCCCGTTGGGGGTGAACCTCTTCACCACCGCTGATGTGCTGCCCAAGCATGTCGCCTACTCCGAGCCGCGGCTGCAGCCCCCACCCGGGTACAAGGACACCACCGTGCCGGGGATCTGGGCACCGGATTCACCGTTGTCACACGGCAACCACGAGCCGGGGTGGATCACTGCGCCCGGGATGCAAGGCGTGAAGGTGGGGACGCCTACCGCGAACTTGCTGACCCCGGACTCGCTGGCTGAACTGGTGGGCGGCCCGGACATCACACCTGTGCCATCGAGGTTTCAGACGCCGCCTGGACCGCCGAATGCGTACGACGAGACCAATCCGCCGCCGCCGGGGCCGCCCCCACCATTGCCAGTGGCCCCAGCGCCCTCCGCTGGCGCGGCGTCCGCAGCGACAGGATCTGGCCGGTGAACATGCGGAGAAGAACCTTGCAGGTTGTAGCGGTGGCTCTCGCCGCGACGCTACTCACCTCATGCACCAGCTGGCACGGTATCGCCAATGTGCCGCTGCCCGGCGGTCCGGGAACCCGCCCCCGTTCCTACACAGTCTATGTGCAGATGCCGGACACGCTGGCCTTGAACGCCAACAGCCGGGTACGGGTGGCCGACGTGTTTGTCGGCAGAGTGCGGGCGATCAACCTAAAGAACTGGATCGCGACGCTGACTTTGGATCTGGATAAGGGCGTCAAGCTGCCGAAGAACGCCACCGCCAAGATCGGACAGACCAGCCTGCTCGGTTCTCAGCACGTGGAACTGGCCGCGCCGGCCAACCCGTCGCCGCAACTGTTGAAGGAGGGTGACACCATCCCGCTGCAGAATGCGTCAGCCTATCCCACCACCGAGCGCGTCTTAGCCAGTGTCGCCGCGGTGCTACGCGGTGGCGGCATCCCGAACGTCGAGGTGATTGCAAACGAGGTCAACAACATCCTCACCGGCCGGGCCGATCAGATCCATGATTTCTTAGAAAAGCTCGACACCTTCACTGCGCGGCTTAACGAGCAACGTGACGATCTCACCCGCGCCATCGATTCCACCGACCGGCTGTTGACGTATGTGGCCAACCGATCCGACATCCTGGACCGAGCTCTCACCGAATTTTCGCGACTTGCGAAACATTTCGCTGATCAACGCGATCTGTTCGCCAACGCGATCAACGCCCTGGGACGGTTCAGTGACGTTCTCGACCAGACCTTGACGGCGGCGCGTCCCAACCTGGATCAAGACGTGCGGTGGCTGCAGCGGCCGCTCAAACAGCTTAGCCGTGCTTCGGTCGACCTAGTCGAGACGCTAAAGATCGCCCTGACCATTCCCTTCAGCGCCGACGCCATTCCCAAAGTGGTGCACGGTGACTCCATGAACGTCTCGATAACGTTGGATCTCACGTTGAGTTCAGTCGATAACGCGTTGCTTACCGGAACCGGCTTCTCCGGTGCGCTGCGCGCACTCGAGCAATCGTGGGGACGCAACCCAAACTCGATGCTCCCAGACGTGAGGTTCAACCCCAATCCCGTCGACGTTCCCGCAGAGAGGGACGAGGACTAGCGCATGTTGACCCGGGCCATTCGCGTTCAGGTGCTTGTGTTCACCGTCGTGACCGTGCTTGCGATGATCGCGCTGGGCTGGCATTATCTGCGATTGCCCAGCGTGGCCGGTATGGGCCAGTACACACTGGAAGTCGAGTTGCCCACGTCGGGCGGTCTGTATCCAACGGCCAACGTCACCTACCGCGGTATCACCATCGGCAAAGTTGCCAGCGTCGAGCCCACCAAACGGGGCGTTCGGGCGAGCGTGCGTATCAGCGACCAGTACAAGATCCCGATCGACGCCTCGGCCAACGTGCATTCGGTGTCCGCGATCGGCGAGCAATACCTGGACATAGTGTCGCCGGGAAACCCGGGCAAGTATTTCACCCCCGGACAGACCATCACGAAGAGCACAGTGCCCAGCCCAATCGGACCGGCGCTGGGCACCGTTTACCACACGTTGGACGTGCTGCCCAAAGACAAGATCACCGCGCTGCTCAACGAGACAGCCCAAGCGGTTGGCGGGCTGGGCCCGGCACTGCAGCGGCTGGTCGACTCGACCCAGGCAACCGTCGGTGACTTCAAGCTCAACCTCGGCGACGTCAACGACATCATCCAGAACTCCGCACCGATCATCGACAGCCAGGTCGACTCGGCCGACCCCATCGAGCGCTGGGCTCACAATCTGAACATCCTAGACGCGCAGGCCGCAGAAAAAGACCAGAATCTCAAAAGCATCCTTACCCAGGCAGCACCGACCGCCGATCAGATCAACACGGTGCTCAGCGACGTGCGCGAGACGCTGCCGCAGACACTGGCAAATGTCGCGATCGTGGCCGACCTGCTTAAGCGCTACAACAAGAACATCGAGCAATTCCTCGTGATACTGCCGCAAGTCCCCGCGTTCGGTGAAACGGTGACTGCTCCTTACCCGGATTCGTTGTCTCTTTCCTTCAACACCCCGATTAACGTCACGCCGGCGTGCTTGACCGGGTTCTTGCCACCACCCCTATGGAGATCGCCCTCCGACGAGACCCCGGGGCAGTTAACGACGCGCTACTGCAAGATCCCGAAGGAAGCCCCGAACGCGGTTCGCGGCGCCCGTAACTATCCCTGTGTCGACGTCCCCGGCAAGCGGGCGGCCACGCCGCGCGAATGCCGCAGTAACGAGCCGTATATCCCGTTAGGCACCAACCCCTGGTACGGGGATCCCGACCAAATTCGCAACTGCCCCGCACCCGCAGCGCGCTGTGATCAGCCGGTGCAGCCGGGTGAGGTGATACCGGCGCCGTCGATCAATAACGGCCTCAACCCGCTGCCGGCCAACCAGGTGCCGGGCACACCTCCTCCCCACAGCGATCCGCTGCAGCGGCCAAGCCAAGGTACGGTGCGGTGCAATGGGCAGCAGCCCAACCCGTGCATCTACATTCCCAGCGGCCTTACGGCCTTCTACAGTCCCCAAAGCGGTGAAGTTGTAGGGCCCCACGGGGTTCGATATACCGTCGAAGATTCGAATAACGCAGGCGACAACGGCTGGAAGGAGATGCTAGGCCCAATGCCGGGTAGTTAAGGTCCGAGGGCTGTTGTCAACGATTTCGCTTCGCGTGTTGCGTTGTCATTCGCCACGAGGATGGGACCACCGTATTGCCACTGGCATGGGACCACCTGATCGGCTTAGCGAGCAGGCTCGCGTGTCATGTTCCGGGATACCTAGCCGTTCTAGTTGTCCTACGGGCGGCTGTGGCGACGGTGAACATCCCCGGCGGATTTGCACCTTGTGCCATGTCATGTAGTTGCAGTGGATTCTCGTCGTTACAGAAGAGGTGGGCGGTGTCAACGATCTGCGGAACCGACCGTCGGCCAGTCTAAATACATTCGGAGGCGATCAAGTTATGAAGGACTTCACCAATAAAGTGGCTGTAATCACCGGCGCCGGCTCAGGTGTTGGCCGCAGCCTGGCGTTGAGTTTGGCTGAACAGGGGGCGCAGCTGGCGCTGTCGGACATCGATACAAGCGCGCTGGCCGATACCGCTGGTCGATGCGAGAAGGTCGGAGCTAAGGCGGTGCCGTTCGAGCTCGATGTAGCCCAACGGCCTGCAGTTTACGCCCACGCAAAGAACGTCGTCAGTGAATTCGGCAGGGTGAACCTTGTTTTCAACAATGCGGGTGTGGCACTCTCGGCCGACGTGACCGACATGGATTGGGACGACTTCGAGTGGCTGATGGGCATCAACTTTTGGGGGGTCGCCCATGGCACCAAGGCATTCCTGCCGCACCTGATCGCGTCCGGCGATGGCCACATCGTCAATGTGTCATCGGTTTTCGGGTTCGTCGGGATTCCGTCACAAAGCGCCTACAATGCCGCCAAATTCGCCGTCCGCGGCTTCACCGAGGCCCTGCGCCAAGAACTCCGGGCCGCCAGGCATCCGGTCGGTGTGACCTGCGTTCACCCGGGCGGGGTGAAGACCAACATCGCCGGTCACGCGCGAGGGCTGCCCGACGGCTCGGACCCCGAAACGCTTAGCCGCATTTTCCATAGGATCGCGTTCACCAGCCCCGAATCAGCGTCGAGGGCGATACTGCGTGGGGTCAAGAAGAATAAGCCGCGGGTGTTGGTCGGCCCTGACGCAAGGGTTTTCGATGCCATTCCCCGAATCCTCGGCCCGCGCTACGAGGACATCATGGCGTCGTTCTATCGCACCGGGCGCTACGGTGCCGGGCGTCGAGTCGCCGGACGCCTCGGCCTGCCCAGGTAGTGGGGCCAAACCCCTGCGACCTCGTTTTCCGCACTTCTCGGGCGCCTTTTAGCTTCCCCATCCTTCGGCCTGTTCGACGGCGTGGATGGTGAGAGTTTCGAGCTGGGTGGTCAGCTCGCGGAGGCGGCGGGCGTTGTCGAGCCAGTCCCGGTAACGGTCGAGCTGTTGCGGGGTTAGCATCCGGGTTACGGTCTTGCCGTTGACTTTTCGGGTCCACTGCAGATAGGGGCCGTGTAGCTGCGGGGGATCGTGCTTGCAGCGGCAGCGTCGTTGCCCGCAGCGCATCCGGCGTTCGGTGATGCTGCCGGGGAGCGCGAAATTGATCGCGGCCAGGTCGGCGGCGATGCGTTGCTGGACCCGGCGGGTCTGTGGATCGGGCTGCGGCGAGCTCATGGATTCCCTTTGATGTCGGCGTGTCGTGGCACCGGACGGTTCCACCAGTATTAATACTGATGGAGTCCGGGTTGTCAAGCTGTCAAGCTGTTCGAGACGAGGAGGTCGGTCGTGGATCAGCCGGGTAAGTTCGAGCTCGCCACCGAGCTGCTCGGGCCGCTGCCGGTGATCAACGCGTTTTGCGCCGGTTCGGCATCCTCACCGTGGGACTGCCGACGGCGCGGTGCCGATCACCTTTGGATGGCCGACGGCATCACCGTCGACGACAGCACCCACGTCCAAACCTGGGCGCGCTCCTGGGACGCGGCGACTTCCTCTACGTCGCCGACTGCAAGCTCGCCACCCGCGACAACATGGGCCACATCCACCGCAACCGGGGCCGGTTCCTGTCCGTGCTGCCCGCCTCCCGCAAACATGGGCTGCCCCGCGTTTCTCGGACTGCGGATTTGGTGTCCATTTATGCCACGAGCTGTGAATTCATATACTCGTTCGTGAGGTGTCCGATAGCCGAGTGAATTCGGCCGGCGCCGCAGCCGCCGCATAACTGCGAAACTCAAGGACACTACGCCGCAGCCGGGACT
>NZ_BFAB01000025.1 GCF_003402475.1 Mycobacterium sp. MFM001 | reverse complement strand
AGAGGGTGGTCGTGCTCAACTGGGTGCAGGCCAGCAGGATCAGGGCCAGGCCGCCCCATCCCGCGATCGCAGCAGGTATTGGCCGTAGTCGGCGCCACTGCCCGGCGGTGAGGGCAACCAGGCCGCCGACGGCCAACTGCCAGGCCCGCGTGGGCAGCGAAAAAAACGCCACGGAGGGAATCCAGTAGGTGACCGCCAGCGAAAGCGTGAACGACACGGCCCCTACCAACGCGAGGACTACCAGATACGGAGTTTGCGACGAGGTGACGTGGGTCCGGGTGCGCCGGCGCAGACGCCGGATGAGCCGGATGAGCCAAGCCGTACCGATAATCAAGGCCGGCCACACCAGGTAGAACTGCTCCTCAACGCCTAATGACCAGTAGTGCTGGAACGGCGATGGCGGCATATAGGGAGTGAGGTAGTCGACGCCTTGTAGAACGAACCGGTAGTTGCCGACATAGAAGGCGCTGGCGATGCCGTCACCGATGACCGTGCGGGCCTGAAACGGGGGTAACAGGACAGCCGCGCCGATCGCGGTGATAACGCCTACCGTGGCCGATGCCGGCAGCAGTCGGCGGGCCCGCGCCCCGTAAAAGCGGCGCAGCCGAACGGTGCCAGCGGTGCGCACCTCCCGCCAGAGCAGCCCGGTGATGAGGAAGCCCGAGATGACGAAGAACACGTCTACGCCGATGTACCCGCCACCGACACCAGGCACCTCAGCGTGAAAGAGGACCACGGCTAAAACCGCGACGGCGCGCAGGCCCTCGATGTCCGGGCGAAATTCCCTCCGTGCTGAGCGGCCACCCTGCCCCGCTCCGTCAGGGCTAGCACTGTCGGCCTGCTGTAGGGTCGCGGGCTTGGTAAGAGGACGCATCCGTTGAATACTTACATTTCGGCAAAATCGAAGGGCTGATTTCGGAAATTTCTCTAGTCCAGCAGGATTTTTCGGTGTTCACGCGCTGGTCAAACCACCGGCCGAGCAGCCGATTCCGCCAAGCGGACCCGCCGCTGTCGGTCGGCTTGCGCGGGCGCGAGCTCTTCGCTCATCGGTTCCGCCAAATCACGAATGGTGCCAAATGGTGGTGAGGGCGCGTGGGTCATCTGTCACGCGCAGCTCATTGCGCTTAACACGCAATTTGCTTGTGCGCGCGGGGTTTTGCCCGGCGAGCCGAACGTTTCTGCGAAGGGGCAGCGTCAAGCCCTTGGGCCGGACGGTCGCGCGTTGAGGCCGCACAGGGACGATTCGTTAGTCGATCTGGCCGGTCAGGTCGAACTCGGTCAGCGTGCGCGCGGCCAGCTCACGCAGAGCGGACTTCGTGTTTTCGGCGCCCGGTTGGTAGGCGAGGACGGTGATGACTATCTTGCCCGGAATACGCAAAGACTGCACGTTGACTTGGCCGCCCGTTCGCTCAAGCCACTGTCGGGTTACGCCTTGCCTGGGCCCTCGCGCCCATCCGTACTCGGCGTCGGTGCCATCGAGGCGGTTCACCACCGAGCCGAGCTCGCCGAGATTGGAATAAAACACCGGGCGATCGGGGTGGGTGAACCCCGCATCGACCATCCGTTTCAATGCCCACTTCGGGAGGAACGGGACCAGCCACAGGGGCTGGCGCTCGGCTGGTGTGTGTCGCAGAGTCGTGAGCGCCTGGTTGATGGCGGCGCGGACGTCGCGCAGATCCGTCGCGACCCGCGTCGGGTCCACGCTGACGCGCGCAAACGACACAGCGACGGCGCGCGTATCACCCTCGGCACGATCGCTGACGGGGAGTTGCAAGGTGACGGCGCCGTCACTTGCGCGTCGCCGCCCCATCCGCTCCCCGAGTTTCGCAGCCAGCGCCGCGGCCAACGTATGCCTGTTTCCGCCAAGGGCGTTCGCGCGGGCATCCCAATGGTCTGCGTCGATGGAGATCGCGATACCCGGCACGACGACAACGTGATCCGCAACGCTCCCACGGGGAGCGACGGGTCGCGATGCGGGTGACCGGGCGGTACCCGGCCGGCGACTGGCCTGTTTTCGGGCCTGCTTTACCGTCGCGACAAGTGCCCGGGCAATCTCGGGTGCGTCCCGCGCCGTTTGGCGGGCATCCTGAAGCACCGCCTGCAGTCGAGTGCGTGAACGCGGCGGCGGGTAGCCAAGATCGCGCGTGTTGCCCTGGAGCGCGTCAAGCAGCGCGACGACAAGCCCGAGCCCGTCGAGCAGGTAGTGGGAAATCACCAGGCTGACCGCGGTCGAGCCGTCGGTCAGTGGAAGGACGCCGAGATGCCAGCCTGGCCCGAATTCCGGATCAACGGGTAGTTGTGAGCGTTCATCAGCCCAGTCACTGAGTTCAGCACGTGGACGGGCGCACTCAGCCATATCGATCTCCGGCCCCCGATCTGAGACCCACCGATGCCGGGCAAAAGGCAACGGCGAACACTCGATACGCCTTGCCAACAACCCGTGACCGAAATTGTGGTGAAAACGCCTCAACCCATCGAAATCGATTGGGTGCTCATAAAGCCACAGGACCTGCATGAGTTCTTTGATGGCGGCGGCGCGATGCCCTGCGAACAAGGCTTGGTCCAGCAACGCGAGCCGATTGTCCTGGCGCGCATCACCGTTGGATGTGCCGCTGATAAAGGATGGAGAGCGATTCACTAGATCAAGTAGAACACGCGAACCGCTGGGCTCAGACGCGAACGGTGGCGACGGCGCCTCATGCCTTGGCGAAGCAGTACATCCGGTACGAGAGTCGCCCGCTTTGCAGGTTCCGATAGACCTGCGAGTTCCGCACGTCCGCGTTATCGCGGGTTAGACCGAACAGAAGTCTCAGCATCCGGCGATCGATCAAGTCCGGCCACTCCTGTGAATTTCTCTCCATCCCGCGGATAACTTCCTCATTGATCTCCCTCGGCTGGGAAAGCATTCGCATCGGTGCGCCGGCCAGCGCCGCCTCCCAGTCGGCAATATGCTCTCGAAAGCGGGCGTCGGTGTATTGGAAATGCCCTCCAGGGCGTAGCACGCGCGCCACTTCAGCCAGGAAACGAGAAAACTGAGGATAGTGGATCGATGATTCGACATTGATCACCGCGTCGAAGGATTGGTCGGGGAAGGGCAGGTTCTCGGCGTCGCCTTGCACGAACTCCAGGCTGGCCAGGTTGTGTCTTTTTCGGCAGAAGGCGATGGCGGCCGAGTTCAAATCCAGTGCCGTGTAGGAGGCCGGGTGGAAGGTCCGCGTGAGGTAGGAGGCTCCGCCGCCGTGGCCGCAACCGACTTCCAGCACCTGCTTGCCGCTGATATCTGCCTGAGTCGCCGTGCGGTGGTAGAGCTGGATGCTGTACCGATGGGGCTCGTCGGAGGCTTCCAGCGGCACGGCCATCGGCGGATCTTCCTCGTAGCCGTAATTGAGGAATAAAACATCGCGGGCGGCAAGTCGGCGGGTGAAGTAGGGGTAAATATACTTCTGTCCCTGTTGGTGGAGCCTCCACACGGTTGAGGGAATCACTTGGTCTTTGCGTGGCATAGGCAGAGTATGGCAGCGAAACGACTGCGATGCGGTTGTTTGCACCCGCGGAAATGAGCTCATGTACATGTGACCCATCGACGATGTGAAGGTTGTCGCCGTGGTAAATTACACGCCCACCTTGCCGGCCTGCCGCACCGCCGTTCCACCGCGGCTACGTGTGCACCTACGTCCGTAGGCCTGCGCGCCGGAGCCTCTGTGCTGGCATCCAATTCACCTTTGCCAGCCGATTCGCCGTCGAAGGCAATGGCATCCGGGCGCTTGCCCGAAGCTTGTGGATTCCAGGTCGAGGGGTATTGAGGTTAGACTGCGAAGTTAGCCGGGGACGCGATGTAACCGCTTTATTTCGCGGGACGCGCACGGGACGTGAAAGGTCAGGACCTGCCGATGCCTGAGGGCGTGTTTGGGCGTAGCGACGCCGAGATCGACCTTTTGGTGCGCGGCATGCGGTCGGGGATCGCAGTTGTGGGCTTCGGCTACATCGGCACGGTGATCGGTGCCGTGCTCGCTGATCGCGGCTGGCCTGTGACGGGAATCGACGTGAGACAGAACGTCGTCGACGAAATCAACCTGGGCAAGACCACTGTGCCCGAGCCAGGGCTCAACGAGCTGGTCTCCAACAACGTACGAGTCGGCCGGCTTCGCGCCACGACCGATTTCGGCGTCCTCGCGGAAAACGACTTCGTCATTGTGACCGTCGGTACGCCACTCGGTCCGGACTTCGAGCCCATCGTCGACGACATCGAGGCAGCGGCGCGGGCCGTGGGGGAACACCTGCACGCCGGCCACCTCGTCATCCTCAAGAGCACGGTTCCACCCGACACCACCGAAAATCTCTTTAGGCCGATCGTTGAAGAGGCGTCAGGGCTGCGGGCCGGCGTCGACTTCGGGTTGGCGTTCTGCCCTGAACGGCTCGCCGAAGGTCAAGCCATCCACGAGCTGATGTCGATCCCGATTGTCATCGGTGCTGTCGATGAGCGCAGCGCTCGCGCCTGCACCACATTGTGGCGACACGCGCTGGGAGTGGAGTCCATCGTCGTCGACGATCCGCGGACCGCCGAGATGGTCAAGCTTGCGGACAACGTCTGGATCGACCTGAACGTCGCGCTCGCGAACGAACTCGCCAAGGTGTGCGACGGGCTCGGCATGGACGTACTCCAGGTCATTGAAGCCGCGAACACGATGCCCAAGGTCAACCAGAATGTGAACATCTTGAGGCCGAGTATGGGCGTCGGTGGCTACTGCTTGACGAAGGATCCGTGGTTCGTCAACCATCTGGGGCAGTCCCTCGGGTTGGACCTGGCGATTCCGCGGACCTCCAGGACTGTCAACGACACGATGCCGGCCTACACCTACGGCCTGCTCAAGCAGCTACTCGCCGAACAGGGAAAGGCGATCGAGACCAGCCGGATAGCGGTGCTGGGCATCGCGTTCAAGAACAACACCGGCGATTGCCGACTCACGCCCACCAAGTACGTCGTCGCGTTGTTGGAAGAGTCCGGCTGTGACCTCTCGGTCCATGATCCATGGGTGGGCGCCGAGGAGGCCGCGACCGTGACGAAGATCCCGCTCACCGCAGACATCGAGACAGCGGTCGAGGGTGCCGATGCCTTGGTGGTCCTCGCGGGCCACCGCCAGTTCCAACAGATCCCACTGGCCCGGCTCGCGAACCTGGTGGCAGCCAGGTGCGTGTTTCTCGATGGACGCAACAGCTTCGATCCAGCGGCGGTGCGCGCCGCCGGCTTCGTCTACAAGGGGATTGGCCGGTAGCTATGTCCAATGTCGTCGTAACGGGCGGCTATGGCTTCATCGGATCGCACTTGGTCTCCGCGTTGTTGGACCGCGGAGACACGGTCACCGTATTCGACTTCGCCAAGAACACCCGCGACACCAGCATCGACTTCGACCGGCACCCCAACTTCCGGTTCGTGCCCGGCGATGTCACCGATATCAGTGCGCTCGAAACAGCGCTGACTGCCGGCGTCGACACGGTCTTTCACCTGGCGGCGATTGTCGGCGTCAGAAACT
Organism: Mycobacterium sp. MFM001; assembly: GCF_003402475.1. Lineage (GTDB taxonomy): Bacteria > Actinomycetota > Actinomycetes > Mycobacteriales > Mycobacteriaceae > Mycobacterium. The sequence continues at coordinate 26,088 of NZ_BFAB01000025.1, read as the reverse complement.
ATCTCGACGATCCGCTTCGAGTTCTCGATGTCAACGTGACCGGCACGCGCAACGTCCTCGAGCTGAGCCACCGCCACGGAATACGCGTGATGTTCGCCAGCACGTCTGAGGTGTTCGGGAAAAACCCGAACCCACCGTTTAGCGAGGACGACGACCGCGTCCTCGGTTCGACAAGGACCGCGCGCTGGAGCTACAGCACCAGCAAGGCCATGGCTGAGCACCTCGTCTTCGCGATGCATACGGCTCACGCTCTGCCGGTGACGGTAGTTCGCTACTTCAACGTCTACGGCCCGCGGCAGAACCCGATTTTCGTGATCTCGCAGAGCATTCACCGGATCCTCAATGGCCGCCCGCCGTTGCTCTACGATTCCGGCGACCAGACACGTTGCTTTACCTATGTCGACGACGCGATCGCCGGTACCTTGCTTGCCGCCGGGAGCAGCGCCGCAATCGGTGAGGCCTTCAACATCGGGAGCATGACCGAGACGACAGTTCGTGACGCTCTCGCGTTGGCGATCAAGATCGCGAATGTCGACTCGGTGTCCAGCGCCGAAGCTGTTGATACTGGGGCGCGATACGGGGCTGGCTATGAGGACATCCCTCGTCGTATCCCCGACTCGACGAAAGCGCAGCGGGAGCTGGGATGGCGCCTGCAGGTTGATATCGAAGAAGGGATCCGCCGCACCGTCGATTGGGCGCGGGCCAACCCGTGGTACCTCAATGAACCCGCGGGCAACCAGACGTAAGACAGCAGATGAGCTCGGAATCGGTTGTGCGACCAGGCAACCGCGCAGTTACCCACCATCCAGACGAGTTGAGCTTTCAGCCGCGCAGCCAAAACTTCTGGATCTCAGGATGATAGCGCGGGTATCGGGTTAAACTGCCGTGGCGGCTGGGCCGGGGGCGGCGCGGCCGCTTTCATTTTGCAGAGCGCGCACGGCAAGTTGAATAGTTAGGATCCGCGGTGAAATTTGCGCTGGCAAGCTATGGAACTCGCGGCGACGTCGAGCCCTGTGTAGCTGTCGGTCGGGAGTTGCTGCGCCGTGGGCACGAGGTGCGCATGGCCGTCCTGCCAGAGCTCTTTGGTTTCGTTGAGTCCGCCGGGCTTGCGGCAGTCGCTTACCGGCTGGATACGCAGACCATTGAGGAAGTGGCGCGCGACTTCTGGACAGGTTTCTTCCGCCACCCCTGGAGAATCCGGAAGCTGATCCGGTTGTCGCGCGAAACTTCGGAGCTCGTTGTCCAGTGCTGGGAGGAAATCAGCAGGACGCTGACGTCGCTGGCCGACGGCGCCGACCTGCTGTTCACCGGTCTGGCTTTCGAGGCTCCCGCTGCCGATGTTGCGGAGTATTACGACATTCCGTTGGCCGCGCTGCATTACTTCCCGCTGCGGGCCAATGGCCAGCTCCTTCCATTTTTGCCGGCACCGTTGACCCGCTCCGCCATGACGGCGTTGGAGTGGTTGACTTGGCGCCAAGCGAAGAAGGTCGAGGACGCGCAGCGTCGTGAACTGGGCCTGCCGAAGGCAACGCGTCCCTTGGCGCGGCGGATCGCCGAGCGCGGATCGCTGGAACTTCAGGCCTATGACGAGGTGTGCTTTCCCGGTCTGGCAGCCGAATGGGCGAAATGGGATGGCCACCGACCCTTTGTCGGCGCGCTGACGATGGAGTTGCCAACCGATGCCGATGAGGAGGTCGCCTCGTGGATCGCCGCGGGAACACCGCCGATTTGCTTTGGGTTTGGCAGCACGCCGATCAAATCTCCGGCCGACACGATCGCCATGATCAGCGCGGCTTGCGCGCAGTTAGGCGAGCGGGCGTTGGTTTGCTCCGGCTGGACTGACTTCGGTCACGTCCCCGATTCCCAGCACATCAAGGCGGTGAAGGCGGTGAATTATGCAGCGACCTTTCCTGCCTGCCGCGCGGTCGTGCACCACGGTGGCTCGGGCACCACAGCCAGTGGCCTGCGCGCCGGCGTCCCCCAGCTGATCCTTTCAGCATTGCCCGATCAGCCGATCTGGGCGGCCCAGCTCAAACGACTGAAAGTTGGCTCTGGGCGGCGCTTTTCGACAACTACGCAGGAATCGCTGGTCGCCGACCTGCGCACCATACTGGCCCCGCAATACATGGCCCGGGCTCGCGAGATCGCCACCAGAATGAGCAAACCCGCCGAAAGCATTGCGGCCGCCGCCGATCTTGTTGAAAATTTCGCCCGCCTAAGGCGTGTTGGTTGATCGGTGAAGGCTGGCGGCCGGTGACCAGCGCGGCCAACTCTGGCAGATTGTCTCGGCGTGGGTTATCGGGTGGGGAACTTTGTTCGTCAGACCGGTGTGGCATGCCGAGAGTCACTACTATTGCTGCATGAAACCGACGACACTGCTGTCTGCTCGGTGCGCGTCGAATTCGGCGCCTTGCGAGCAGACAGGTCTTCGTGGCATTTGCAGTTCAGACCTCGGGTCGTGGGTGTATCGGTACTGCGCGCGGATTGCACGCATGCCACACGTTTTTGTGGCGCCCAATTTCTAGTCGGGGAGAGCCAAGTGAACGAGGTTATCAAAGGTTGCAAATTGTGCGGATCTGCTGGCCCACATCAAACTATTGTAGTTCGTGAGATGCTGTTTGGAACCCGAGAGCCGTTTGAATACTTCAGCTGTACTGTGTGCGATACGTTGCAGATTGTTAATGTGCTCGAGGATGAAGAGCTCAGGCGCTATTATCCCCCAAATTACCACGCCTACAAGGTTTCAGCTCAGCCGAAAGTCCTCCGATGGCTGTTTGCGCAGCACGACCACTTTAAGTTGCAGACTGGCGGTCGGCTGGTCGGTGCCCTCATAGCGAAGCCCCTACCGGAAGGTATCGTCCACGCTGCCGCGGGAGGAGACGTCGTCAGGATGTTGGGTCAGCTAGCGATTGGACGCGATGCGCGAATCCTGGATGTCGGTTGTGGTGGTGGCGCGCTGCTTGACCGGTTGGCCAAAGTTGGATTCAACAACTTGTCTGGTGCCGATCCGTTTATCGCGGCCGATGGCGAGACACCCTTAGGCGTGCCACTGATGAAGCGATATTTGACTGAAGTGACTGGCGAATTTGATCTCATTATGTTCAATCATTCGCTGGAGCACGTGCCTGACCCGGTTGCGACGCTTAAGGACGCATACGAGAGGCTCGCTGCTGGAGCTATTTGCTTGGTTCGCCTGCCGACGACCTCATCCGAAGCGTGGACTATCTATGGCGCGAACTGGGTACAGATCGATGCGCCTCGACATATCGTTATACCTTCACGACGAGGAATGGCGATTGCGGCTGATAGGGCCGGGCTACGGGTGGAGAAGACGTTTGATGATTCGACTTTAGGTCAATTTATCGGCAGCGAAGGCTACCGGCGTGATGTTCCATTGACGGACCCCAAAATCCTTCGGATGTTTGGGCCCAAGCAAATCTGGGAGTGGGAAAAGCGCGCAGAAGAGCTTAATCGGCAGGGCCGTGGTGACCAGACGGGTTTCGTCTTACGAGCCAAATGAGTGAGTTGGGGAAACGGGCGCCGCACAAAGCCGCAGGATCCTTCGCCGCCAGCTCATGGGCTGCCGATGCCCATGCCGTTGGCCAGCAACAAAACTCCAACCACTGCGAAGATGGCTGCCAGGATCGGCCGACGGTGAGGCCGCGCCCAGTCGTGCACCAGTCGCACTGCCGCTAGGGTTCTCGCAGGTGTGGTCAGATAGCCGACGAGGACGATCTCGATAACCGCAAGCATGCCGACGAGGAACGCAATGACCGCGCTGACCTGCGCGCCGATCGCGGCTCCCGATGCCACGACGATAGCGAGTAGGAGCACAACCCCGTCGAGTGGTGGTCCCGATGCGAGGCCGATCACCAACGCGACCCACAACGATCCGTTCTCCCATGCATTGCGGGCGCGCGCGAACAGGCGCCCAATCGCAGACCGGCCCTCCGTCGGGTGATCCTGCCCGTGGCCGAGCAGCCGCGAGATGGCGGTCGGTGTCTTCGAGTCCAGCACCAGGGTCGACGTATTGCCGCCCGGCGTCGGCAGCTGGGCACGCTGACGCGTCCAGGAGCGTACTGCAATCAGCGCGGCGATCGATAGCGCGAGCACACCGAAGCCGATTTGGATGTGCCGGCCGGTGGAGCTCGTGGTCGCGTTGTCGAAATGTTGCCTGAAAGAGCTGAACATGTGTGTGGAGTTCAGCACCGTCAGCGGAACCACCAGTGTGGGAATGCACGCTGTCAGGCTGCCGGCCCCGTAGGCGAGCAGGTTTTGCACGGGCCGTGGCCGGGAGATCACTAGAAGGGTGACGCCGAGCCGCACCGGATCTAGCGCCACCAGAAGCCCGAGCCCCAGCACTGAGCTCAACATGGCCGGAACCCTACCGTGCTTGGCTCTGATCTGTTCGCTCCTTCGGCGCTTCCCTAGGTGGTCCTGGGCCAGCTAGCGCATGATTTCGTTGCGACCGTGAGAGCCTCGGACATGCAGCCTTCTGGCGCCTGGCCACGTGCTCAAGAGCGCTTCCCGTTGATATGCGATGGCCTCCGACGCCCTCGGCACCTGATTGCGAGCTCAGTAGCTATCATCTGTACTTCAAATCGGGAGTTGAACCTAACGGCCGCCAGCCAGCCAGATGGCACGGACGCCGACTACTTCGTCGTGAACCTGCACTATGTGGGCGTGACCAAGGCGATGATGGACCGGATCGGCGGAGTGCAGATTTTGGGGTCGGGACGAGTGAACGGAATCGTTTTTGTCTGGGTCCTTGCTTATCAGGAGGGCCGCCCCAATTCGAATGACGGCTTGCTAGAAGACCTTTCGAGCGCATTGAACGACTTCTCGCTCACCGGTACACACCTCTGAGCGCCCGGAATCACATACTGCGGGTAAGCTTCCCTCGGAACCACCCGTAGGCGAGCAGGTTTTGCACGGCGCGTAGCCGGGGAAATCACGAAGTTCAGACTCAGCGCTGGAGTACCGGAGTGTAGATAGGGGCAGTTTAGACCGTGACCGATCTCGACGCCCGATCTCTCTATCTCGATTTGCTCCGACGCAATCTAACCGGATATGGGATGCACGACCGAATGCCCCCGGGGTGGCCACTGCGGCGACGCCTACTTCTCAAAACCTTCAATACCCTCAACCCCCTCCTCATGGGTGTAAGCCCATTCGGCCAGCGGAAGCGCGACTTGGGTCTGGACTGGCCCGCTAATGCCGAGACGATGATTGGAATGGAGAGACTCACCAGTTTGCAGCATTGCGTTGAGACGGTACTGGCCGACGACATCCCCGGTGACCTAGTCGAATGCGGGGTGTGGCGCGGAGGTGCTTGCATCCTGATGCGCGCGGTCCTGGCAGCTTATGGGGATAAGGCGCGACGCGTGTGGCTAGCCGATTCGTTCGAGGGCCTGCCACGCCCGGACACTGCAAATTACAAGGCAGATAAAGGGATTAGGCTGGATCTGTTTGCGGGCATACTAGGCGTGTCGGAAGCGGAAGTTAGGGCAAACTTCCAGCGCTACGGGCTGTTAGATGACCAGGTCCGCTTTCTTCCTGGTTGGTTCAAAGACACGCTGCATGATGCCCCGATTGATTGCATCGCCCTATTAAGGCTTGATGGCGACCTCTACGAATCCACTATACAATCGCTCAACGCGCTCTACCCGCGATTGTCCTCGGGGGGCTTCTGCATCATTGATGACTACATGATCAAGGGGTGTCGGCAAGCTGTCACGGACTACCGCACGAAACATCGAGTATCCGCGGAGATCGTGGACATAGATGGGAGTGCTGTGCTGTGGCGCAAGGAATGAAGATCATGTGGACGCTCTTCGTCGCACTCGGCCTCAGCAGCACCGCAATTCGCCCATCCCGCGAGTCGCCTACCGCATGACCTCCGGCGTGACTACCCAGACTTTTTGGGCCACAACTGGTTCCAGCGGGTATCTGGTCGACCCGCCCACCAGTCAAACAACTTCGACGGTAATACCGGATGCTGGAGGCGTGATTTCGGATGCGCTGGGCAGTCGCCCGTCATGGAAGCGCACCCGCAGCGCCTGAGCCGTTCCCGCTGGGCGACCGGGCTCAGCTACTAGCATCCGGTCCGTGCCTGAACGTTTGGCTCCCGTGCGGATTGGCATCCTGGGTGCGGCCCGCATTGCACCGTTGGCGCTCATCAACCCGGCCCAGGGACACGCCGAAGTGGTGGTGGTGGCCGCGGTGGCGGCACGCGAGGCGTCTCGTGGTCAAGCCTTTGCCGCCAAACACGGCATCGCCCGGGTGCATGACAGCTGCGAGACGCTGATCGCCGATCCAGACCTGGATGCCGTCTATATCCCGCTGCCGAACGGCTTGCACGGCAGGTGGACTCGAGCTGCGCTTGCGGCGGGCAAGCATGTGCTGTATGAAAAGCCGTTTAACTGCCAACGCCGCCGAGGCCCGCGAGATCGCCGGACTGGCTGCGAAGTCGGACCGGGTTGTGATGGAGGCAATCCATTACCGCTACCATCCGTTGGCTTTGCGCGTCGAGCAGATCGTTGCCTCGGGAGACCTGGGCAAGCTGGACCGGGTGGAGGCGGCCTGCTGCTGGCGTCACCCTTCTTGTGATCTCCCGGCCACGGCCCATGCAAAAAGGCTCGCCTACACTGTCGGCAGGCTCGAGACGCACCTGATCTAGCGCCACCAGAAACGCCAGCACCAGCACTGAGCTCGACATGGCTGGAAACCCCTACCGGGCTGGCTCATGTCCGTTGGTTCCGTTGAGGCTTCCCCCGGTTGTTCTGGGCGCGCTGGCGCGCGATTCCGTTGCGGGCGTGAGAACCTCGACCGTACAGCCAACTGACGTCGGCCACGTGCCATCGCGGTGTACCAGGGACCTACTTCTAGGCGCGCGCCGGGCTCGTGTCGCAGCTGCCGGGAATCGAATCTGGCCATTTTCGCCAAGATTTCCTGCTGACTAGCGCAAGCACATCGTTGTAAACAACCGAACACTTTGCTGAACTGATCTCGGAAGCTCCGAAACTCATTGACGGCGTCGGCGAGCGTCTAGACTCAGCCCGGCACTGGCATCCGAGATAGGGGCAGTTTGACCGTGACCGATCGCCGCGTGCGATCTCTGTACCTCGACCTGATCCGACGCAACCTCACCAGATCCGGGATGCACGAGCGAACGCCCGCGCGGTGGCGTCTGCGGGTCGGCCATTTCTGGCATTGAAGAGCGAGTCGTTCCTGGCACCCCGGGCAGTGTCGAGCGTGCTTTCTCGCCGAACAGAACCCTGCGGCCGGACGGGGCCAGCGAGTAGCCCAGCATCCCGCCGCCCATGCCGGTGCCCACGACAATCACGTCCCACACAACGCGTTCCGCCTCGCGCGCGGTGAGTTCGCCGTTAGCCAAGATGGAGTTTCTCCGCGGATAATGGCGCAAAGCTTTGCCCGGTTTGGGCGAATCGCGAACGTACCATCCGCTGCCACGGGAAGGTTGGAGTTCTCCGCGTCGGCCACGGTGAAAACCTGGGTGCCCGATGCCGGCGGGTTCGGCACTCACATTCACACCAATGAGTACGGCCATGTGACTGATGGCCTCGGTTTGGGTTGATGGGATCGCCGCCAGGTTGGAGAAACCTCGCCGCGGATGCACGACGTGATCGATCAGTCGCGCGCGGGCGTTTTGTGCAAGGCTTAGCTCGCAGTCAAACCGGTGTGCACGGCGGTAAGCTTTGCTGCTCAGTGCAAAACGAGGAGTCCTGTTACCGATACGCTGCTTCGAAGGATTGAAGCGCCGTGCCCGTCCGGGGGAGTGCCCCGTCGTGATCATCAGCGTGTTGTCGCACCACAGCGGCAGAGGCGCGCCGCACGACCTCGTGCGCGAACTACTAACCGCGTCCCATTGCCGAGAGCCATCCACTGGTTCGGATCATTGCTCCGGTCCCGTCCGTTGATTCAGGCTTACACGGTCTCCCGGGACAAAACAAAGACGACGCTGCGTCGCAAGGCGACTACCGTGCCACATTTTCAGCCGCAACGGGCGCTGCACAAGCCAGCCCGGCTCTTCGCCACCGCTCAGATGCTTACCATCAGCGCATGCCGCTGACGACCAGGATGACCCCAACCACTGCAAACATGGCTACCAGGAGCTGCCGACGGCGAGCCAGCGCCCAGCCGTGCAGCAGTTCCAGCACCGCTTGGGTTTTCGTTGGCATGACCAGATAGCTGACGAGCATGATCTCGGTAATCGCATGCATCCCGACGGCGAATGCGATGGCGGCGCTGATCTGCGTGCCGATCGCGCCTCCCGATGTCACGGTGATGGTAAGTACCGCTAAAACGTTGTCGGGTGGCGGCGTGCATGCAAAGCCGATCACGAACGCGACCCACAAGGATCCGTTTTCCCACGCATCGCGGGCCCGGCCGACCAACCGCCGGATCGCAGATCCGCCCTCCGTCGCCGCGTCCTGCCCGCGGCCCAGCAGCGGCGGATTTACGGTCGGTGTATTTCGGTCCAGCACCAGGGTCGATGTGTTTCCGCCCGGTGTGGGCAGGTGCGCCGGCTGACGCTGACGCGCCAACAAGCACACTGTCATCAGCGCGGCGATTGATAGTGCGAGCACGCCCATGCCGAGTTGAATGTGGCTGACGATGGGGCTTGTGGCTAAATAATGCGCAAGAGATGCAAACATTCGTGTGTGGTGCAGCACCGTCATCGGAACCAGCAGGACGAGAAGAACCACTGCCAGGCCGCCGATCCAGTAGGCGACCAGATTTTGCATGGGCCTTGGCCGGGAGATCACGAGAAGGGTCCACCCGAGACGGATCGGGTCGAGCGCTATCAGAAGCGCCAGCCCGAGCACTGAGCCCCACATGGCCGCAAACCCTAGTGCTTCCCGTCGCTTTGCGATGGCCTTCGGCCAACCTCGACACATGAACTCGACACACGAGCCTCGATGCGCCTCGTTATGTAAATGAACCGTTCCGGGTTTGATGCCGACTGGCAGGCCCTCATAGGATGTGGCGCGGTTGCCCGAATCGAATCGCCCTACTCCGGCGTTCTTGGTCAATACGTTTGTGGCGAAGACCCGCCACGCGCTGCAAAGCGGAGAGATCTCTTATCGGATGTACTGCTTCGCCAACGAGTGATCGTCAGGTGGCGAAATGCACCTGGTTCACGTGCGCGGCCACCCGCAAGGCGTTGGCCGCGACCGTCAAACTGGGATTCAAACCGGCGCTGGAGGGGAAGAAAGAGGAATCCACCACATAGAGGTTGTCCAGTTCGTGCGCCCGGTTTTGTCGGTCTAGCACGCTGGTTTTGGGATCGGTACCGAAGCGGCACGTGCCGCAGACGTGTCCCAGTGATGCGTTGTTTTTGGCGCCCCGCAGGGTGATTTTGCGGAACGGCTTCAACACCTCGTTCAACTGCCGCAAAAACACCGTGTGGCGCTCGATCTCACTGGCGTGAAAACGATACTGAATTCGCAACCGCTGGCGGCCGTCCGAGCTTGGCCGATCGAATGGCAGGACACGGTTGTCCAAATAGGGTAGGTCTTCCATGATCAATGCCAGCGCTAGTCCGCCGTTGAGGAACCGCTCGTAGATTGGGCGCACCGCCGGGCTCATCGCGCGCAGCACCTTGTTCCGCCAGCCGGGGTGGTTGGTCAACAACTCCATGGGCGGCACCGCGCCGTACGACTGCACGGTGCCGTATTTCTGCCCCTCCCAGAAATAGAAATCGTTCAGCCCGATTTCCTTGTTTGGGGCGCTGATCTTGCAGTCGGGTTGCGGCCAGATCTCAATGAAGTCAACCAGGTGGCGCATCAAGTTGCGCCCCACCAAATCCGAGCCGTTGGCCAATCCGCGCGGCCAATCGCCCGAGCGGGAATTGAGCAACAGCACCGGGGTGACTAGTGCACCGGCGGCCAGCACCACCACCTTGGCCTTGAGGGCCAGCGTGCCGAAGGGGTGCTCGCAGATCACGTGTCGGACCTGGGTGCGGTCGGCCTCTAGGCGCGCGGCTCGACATTGCGCCAGCAGATGCGCGCCGTGCTCGGCAACGGCGGGCAGCAGGCAGTTGCGGGCGGCGTCGTTTTTGCACGACTGGTGACACAGATAGCTCTGACAGGTGGTGCAGCCCTCGGTGTAATCGCAGGCCATCGGCAGGTGGTAGGGATGCAATCCGCGACCTGTCAGGTAGTCGACCAGCGGCTGGTTGTCCGCCGAAAACGGCGGCGCCGCAGGCAGATTGACTTCGGCCGCTTCCGGGCGCAGGGGATCGGGCTGGCCACGAACACCCAGCAGCTTCTCCGCCTCCGCGTACCAGGGCCGCATCTGCTGGTAGGTAATCGGCCAGGCGTCCGGAACGGTGGAATCGCCGGGGTCGTGGAAGTTTTGCCGGGGAGTGAAATCGCGAACGAAAAATCGCTCGCAGACCATGCCATAGAGGGCCGACGACCCCCCGGTCCCGCTGCCGATGAACGGCACAAACCGCCGCGAGAAGCGCCCACTGATGTCTTCGATCTCATCGGTTGAGCGCCCGGCCCGGGCCAAGGCGTCGTAGTAAGCCTCAGCCGAACGGCCTGCCATCGGCTCGGCCGTTTCCGGCATCGAAGAGCGGATCGTTCCCGGCACCCCGGGCAGTGTCGAGTGCCCCTTTTCGACGAACAGTACCCTGCGGCCCGACCGGGCCAGCGAGTAGCCCAGCATCCCGCCCCCCATGCCGGTGCCGACGACAATCACGTCCCACATAACGCGTTCCGCCTCGCGCGGATTCAGTTCGCCGTTCGCCAAAATCGAGTTCCTCAGCGGATACTGGCCCAAAGCTTTGCCCGTTTGGACGAATCACGAACGTACCATCCGCTGCCGGCACGGTCGGACAGGTTGCAGCTCCCCGCGCGGCCACGGTGGAGACCTGGGTGTCCGACGCCGCCGGGGATCCGTTGCTGGTGGTGATAGCCGAACCGGCACGGCCGCACCTACACTTGGCGGTTCGCCGGTCGTCGGGTGGGCCTGGCGCAGGTAGGCGCTCGACGCCTCCCCGACAGCGGTGGGTAGCGGCATTCCGTCCTTGCGGGACGCCTTGCCGCGCAAGACGATCCGCCCGGCGCCAGTCGAGGTCGTCCAACTGCAGCCGCGCGCCTCGATCGCAGGCCCGAGCGTGCGACCAGCACAGCCGCCGACCCCCTCCGCGATGCCCTCGCCAAAATCAACCCGCCCCACCGCTGAGGCGGGAATCGTAGAGTCGGTCACGGGTTCCCCGCGAACCGTAGCGCGCAGTGCTGGCGATGTCTGATCTGACCTTCGAATCACCAACCCCGGCAATCCGAATCCCGAAGCACCCAGAACGCGACACGTTGAAAAGGCTGCCCCGCCTGTGTCGTCGTGAGTTCCGACTCCGAGACAGCCGGGGCTTTCACGCGTTTCAGGTATGTCTGGCGAGGCAGTACATCCGGTAGGAGCCAGCCTCGCTGCGCAGGGACTGGCAGGCGTTCGCCACATAGCGCTTGGCGATGGGCGCGGGCAGGTAGCGCATGTTGTGGGCTTTCAGTTGCGCGTTGTGTTCCATGCCGCGCGCCACATCGTCGCTGATATCGCGCCAGGATACGATCCGCAGCGGGCAGGCCGCGAGGTCGGCTTCCCATGCGGGGATCTGTTCGGCGGGGCGCACATCGGCGTAGAGGAACCGGCCCCCGGGGGTGAGAACGCGGGCCACTTCGGCGAGGAACCGGGGGAAGTCGGGGTAATGGGTGGAGGCTTCGATGTTGATGACCGCATCAAACGACTGATCGGGAAACGGCAGGCGTTGGGCGTCGCCGTGCACAAACCCCAAGCCGGGCAGCTGGTGGCGGCGGCGGCAGAACTCGATACCGGCGCGGTTGCGATCCAGGCCGGCATAAGCGTCGGGGCGGAAGGTGCGGGTCAGGTAGGAGGCGCCACCGCCCTGCCCGCAGCTGACCTCCAGCACCCGCTTCCCGGCGAGATCGCCGTTTTGGGTGGCGACCGCATGGTAGAAGTTGATGAAATACCGATTGGGTTCGTCGGCCGGATCCAGCGGCAGCCCCATCGGCGGGTTTTCTTCGTAGCTCATGTTCAGGAACACGAAGTCGTCGCTGGCGAAGCGGCTAGTCAGCGAATAGTACGGTTTGAACACCAGCGGCGCGAGTCGGGTTGCGATGCTCATGCGTTGCGATTCTCCGTTTGTGTAAATGCCAGCGTCCAGCGCAGAGTTGTACCGCCCGATCAAGCCAGCGGGTAGATACCGTCGCAGGGTTAGGTCGATAACCGTCCCGGTCGGCCACAGCAGTTGATCGTCACCGATTGCGACGTCCGATATCGTATCGACCTGATCCGACGCCAGCTCACCAGGTACTGGGATGCACGAGCGGATGTCCGCCCATGCTCATGAGTTTAACGTCGTTTGTCGTGTTTCCCGCAGCCTGCATGTCACGTTCATCGGGAGATAAGTCATATTGCCCTGGCGAGACAGTACATCCGGTACAACAGCCGTCCGCTCTCCAGATTCCGCGGGACCAACGAGTCCTGCTTCCGTGCCCACCGCCGCAAAAGCCTGGGCACTACGCTTTCCGTCGCTGCCGGGATTGCCACTGAGTTCAGTTCCATTCCCCGCATGACGTCGGCGTTGATTTCCCGCCACGACACAATCCGTAGCCCTGCGCGCGGGCCAGCGCGGACTCCCACCGGGCCAACTCAGACCGCCACCGTGTGTCGGCGTAGAGGAACGTCCCGCCCGGGCGCAGCACGCGCCCGACCCCGCTGAGGGAGCGATCGAAATGCGGATACAATGCCGCGGATTCGATGTTGATCACCGCATCAAACGACTCTGCAGGGAACGGGGGTTCTCGGCGTTGCCCTGCACGAACCGCAATCCCGGCAGTCGGTGGCGCCGACTGCAGAAGTCGATCCCGGCCGCGTTCAAGTCCAGCCCGACATAGGAGGCTGGGCGGAGCGCTCGCATCAAATAGGATGCCCCGCCGCCGCGCCCGCAGCCGACTTCGAGCACGCGCTTGCCGGTAAGCTCGCCGGATTAGGTCGCGGTGCGGTGATAGAGCTGGATCGGGTACCGGTTGGGCTCGTCGGCGGCGTCCAAGAGCAGGTTCATCGGCGGGTCTTCTTCATAGCACCAGTTCGTAAAGAGCACGTCGTCGCTGGAACGGCGGTTCATATAGGAGAAGGACCCAGTTCGGGACGACCTGGGCTCGTTGCCGCAGGGTGCCTAGCACGCGGTCTTTTTAACTGGCGTTCTGCCATCTCAATTCTTCCTGTACGTCGCGTTTGCTCATGAAAGTCTCACGCCAATAACGCGTTAAGTCTGTGCGACGAGGTGCCACTTGCCCAAAACTTCTGGATTTCAGGTCGACAGCGCGGGTATCGGGATATGCTGCCGGGCGGCTGAGCGTGGCGTGTAGCCCTTGGCGCGCGCGTTCGTGATGCCGGTGGCGCTCAACGCCGCCCCTACATCGGCGGGCAGCGGAATCCCATGCTTGCGGGACGCCTTGCCGCGCAACACGATCCGCCCGGCGCCACTCGAGGTCGTCCAACTGCAGCCACTGCACGTCGTTCGCCGTGATCGCCTTCGGGATACCGGTGTCGTGACCCCGGGACGGCGGGACATACCTCGCGCCCGTCCGGAAGCACCCTGCGCAGATACCAGTCGCCGCGCCTCCGAACGCCGCTGCAGTCGGCACCGCCGGCGAACGATCAGCCGAAGCCAATGGCCGAACGCCCAGCCGACACTCGAAGAACCGGCAATAATGACCGGTGCCGCTGACGTCGCCTACGCGCACAACGACTGAAAGGCCGGGATCCGCGATGAAATTTGTGCTGGCATGCTACGGAATGCGTGGCGATGTCGAGCCCTCCGTAGCCGTCGGCCGCGAGTTGCTGCGCCGCGGGCATGAAGTGCACATCGCCATCTCGCCTAACCTGGTTGGCTTCGCCCAGTCGGCTGGGCTCGCGGCGGTCGCCTACGGGCTGGATACGCAGGCAATTGTGGAAGTGCAGCGTGACTACTGGACGCGTTTCTTCCGCAACTTCTGGAGGATCCGGGATCTGCGCAGGTTGATGCGCGAAACTAGCGAGCTCGTCACCCAGTCCTCAGCGGAGATGACCACGACACTGACGTCGCTAGCCGACGGTGCCGACCTGGTAATTGCCGGCCAGATTTTCGAGTCGTCCGCTGCCAATGTCGCGGAGTATTACGACGTTCCGCTGGCCACACTGCATTTTTTCCCGGTACGGCCCCACGGCCAGCTCCAGGTCCTGCCGTTCCTGCCGTCGCCGTTGATCCGGTCCGCAATGACGGTGAACGATTGGCTGTCTTGGCGCATGGGGAGGAAGATCGAGGACGCCCAGCGCCGTGAACTGGGCCTGCCGAAGGCAACGATGCCCCCGGCGCGACGGATCGCAGAGCGCGGATCGCTGGAAATCCAAGCCTATGACGAGGTTTGCTTTCCCGGACTGGCGACCGAATGGGCGAAATGGGATGGGCGACGGCCCTTTGTCGGCGCCCTGACGATGGAGTTGCCGACGGATGCCGACGAGGAGGTCGCCTCATGGATTGCGGCGGGAAAACCGCCGATTTTCTTCGGATTTGGCAGCATGTCGGTCGAATCTGCCGCCGACACACTCGCCATGATCAGCGCGGCCTGCGCGCAGTTAGGCGAGCGGGCGTTGGTTTGCGCCGGCGGGACTGACTTCGGTCCCGTCCCAAATTTCGAGCACGTCAAGCTGGTGGGCTCGGTGAATTACTCGGCGATCTTTCCGACTTGTCGCGCGGTTGTCCACCACGGTGGAGCGGGCACCACGGCCGCGGGCCTGCGCGCCGGAGTGCCCACGTTGATCCTCTGGACGTTGCCCGATCAGCCGCTCTTTGCGGCTCAGCTCAAACAACTGAAAGTTGGCTCCGGGCACCGCTTTTCGACGATTACCGAGAAATCGCTGGTCGCTGAGCTGCGCCGGATTCTCGCCCCGCAATACGTCGCCCGGGCTCGTGAGATCGCCACCCGGATGACCAAACCCGCTGACAGCGTTGCGGCCGCTGCCGACCTTGTGGAAGATTTCGCCCGCCTGCGGCGCGCTGGCTGATCGTCGACGACGGGCTGCTGAATGTGAAAGGCTAGAATCCCCCATGAAATTCGTGCTGGCGTGCTATGGAAGTCGCGGCGATGTCGAGCCCTGCGTAGCTGTCGGCCGTGAGTTGCTGCGCAGAGGCCACGACGTGTGTATCGCCGTACCACCTGACCAGGTTGGCTTCGCCGAGGTGGCTGGGCTTGCGGCGGTTGCCTTCGGGCCACCGGATTTGCAGGCCATACTGGACGCGCACCGCAACTTCTGGGGGGGTGTCTTCCGCAATTTCTGGAGGATCCGGGATCTGGTCAGATCAAGGCGAGAACTTTGGGAGCCCCTCAGCCAGTCGTGGGAGGAGATCAACACGACACTGAAAACGCTGGCAGACGGGGCCGACCTGCTTTTCAGCGGCGTGAATTTCGAAGACGCCGCGCTCAACGTCGCCGAATATTACGACATTCCGTTGGCCACGCTGCATATCATCCCGCAGCGGACCAATGGCCAGCTCCTTCCGTTTTTGCCGGCGCCGTTGACCCGCTCCGCCATGACGGTGTTCGAGTGGCTGGCTTGGCGCGGTGCGAAGAAGCTCGAGGACGCGCAGCGCCGTGACCTGGGTCTGTCCAAGGCGACGCGCCCCTCGGCGCGACGGATCACCGAACGCGGATCGCTGGAACTCCAGGCGTACGACGAGGTGTGCTTTCCCGGGCTGGCAGCCGAATGGGTGAAATGGAATGGCCAACGGCCCTTTGTCGGCACGCTGACGATGGAGTTGCCAACCGATGCCGATGACGAGGTCTTGTCGTGGATTGCCGCCGGAACGCCGCCGATTTACTTCGGGTTTGGCAGCATGCCGGTCGAATCTCCGGCCGATACGCTCGCCATGATCGGTGCGGTCTGCGCGCAGTTAGGCGAGCGGGCGTTGGTTTGCTCCGGCTGGAGTGACTTCAGCGACGTCCCCCATTTCGACCACGTAAAGGTAGTGGGCGCGGTGAATTTCGCGGCCATCTTTCCGGCCTGCCGCGCGGTCGTGCACCACGGTGGCTCGGGCACCACTCCCATTGGTCTGGGCGCCGGAGTCCCCCAGCTGATCCTCTTTTGGGACCTCGTTCACGCGATCTATGGGGCTGCGGTCAAACGGCTGAAAGTTGGCATAGCCCGGCGCTTTTCGACCACGACCCAGGAATCGCTGGTCGCGGACCTGCGCACCATCCTGGCCCCGGAATACGCCACCAGGGCCCGCGAGATCGCCCCCCAGATCACCAAACCCGCCGAAAGCGTTGCGGCCGCCGCTGATCTTGTTGAAAATTTTGCCCGCCTCAGAAGTGTTGGCTGATCGGCGAGGGCGGACCGCGGGATGATCGATGCCTAACGAGTCTGGCCGAATGGCTTGACGTGGCTTGGTGGGATCGCCGCGGAGGCGCTTAATTGCGCGATCTCGCCGACGCACGCGAGGATCACCGTGGTTGACGTCCAGGCTGCTCTGCTTGATGGCGCTGGCGAAAAATAAAGCGGAGCTGCCCTGGTATGTGCCGAAGTTGTTTTACCAAAGAGGGTTTCAACTCACAGCTTCACCGTCGATAAACAACAACATCGACCGAGGATTCCTGACCACCGCCGACACGACCAACACGGCCGCCGCCCTCAACGCACTGCGGGCCCTGCCGTGACAGGCTGCCCGAGGTTCGGCTGGCTGCTCAAACCGCAGCACGGGCGCTGACCGGCGCACGCACTCTGTCCGGCTGTACCCGCTGCGGTTGCAGGAGGAGATGGCCGGCCTGCAGGTGGTCAAGTCCATCTATGGGCACGAGGGCCTTCCAGGTGGAATTTGAGGCGGTCAATGACATGATCCGCAAGACCCTCGACTTGACCGAGAACGAATGCGCGCGACCCGCAGACAGTGGCGCCGGCGTTGTGATGAACTCTGAGATGATGATTTCCGACATTCCCAGCCAAACACTCCCCCCCGAAGGCGAAATCGGCTTGGTCGACATCGGCTCGCTGACCCTCGAAAGCGGGGCAGTGATCGACGACGTCCGTATCGCCGTGCAGCGCTGGGGTGAATTGTCGCCAACGCGTGACAACGTGGTGGTGGTGCTGCACGCGCTCACCGGTGATTCGCACATCACCGGACCCACCGCACCCGGGCATCCCACGGCGGGCTGGTGGGAAGGGGTGGCCGGGCCGGGTGCGCCGATCGACACCAACCGCTGGTGCGTGGTAGCCACCAATGTGCTGGGCGGTTGCAATGGTTCCACCGGGCCCAGCTCGCTTGCCCCGGACGGAAAGCCGTGGGGCTCGAGGTTTCCGCACATTTCGGTGCGGGATCTGGTCGAGGCGGATGTCGCCGCGCTGGCGGCGCTGGGTATCGACCGGGTTGCCGCCGTCATCGGCGGATCCATGGGCGGCTTAAGGGCTTTGGAATGGATCGTGAGCCACCCGGACCGAGTCCGCGCCGGGCTGCTGGTGGCAATCGGCGCTCGCACCCCCGCGGACCAGATCGCTCACATGACCACCCAGATTGCGGTCATCAAGGCCGACCCGAACTGGCAGGGCGGCGACTACTACGGCACCGGGCGCAAGCCCGATTTCGGGCTGTCCATCGCCCGCCGCTTCGCCCACCTGACTTATCGCGGCGAAGAGGAGCTCGACGCCCGGTTCGGCAACGACAGCCAGGCGGGCGAAGACCCGACGAACGGCGGCCGTTACGCGGTCCAGAGCTATTTGGAACACCAGGGCGACAAGCTGGTGGACCGCTTTGACGCCGGGAGCTACGTGGCGTTGATGGCGTTGTGCAACCACCATGACGTGGGCCGTGGCCGCGGCGGGGTGCGAAAAGCGCTGCGGGGGTGCCCGGTACCCGTCGTTGTCGCTGGTATCACCTCCGACCGGCTCTACCCGCTGAGGTTGCAGGAGGAGCTGGCCGAGCTACTGCCGGGCTGCACCGGCCTGCACGTGATCGAGTCCGCCTACGGGCACGATGGCTTCCTGGTGGAATTTGAGGCGGTCAGCGACTTGATCCGCAAGACCCTCGAATTGGCCGATAACGAAGGCACGTGACAACGGTGACCTGCCCCAGGCACGACCGCTCGCTGGGTGCGGGCACCGGCAAGCTGACCACCCGGCTGATGGAGCGCGGCATGGACGTCGTGGCCGTCGACCCGATTCCCGACATGCTGGAAGTGCTCCGCGCGACGCTGGCCAATTAGCGGTTACCACTCGTCATCGTCGTCGCGCAGCAGTTTTTCGGGGTGGTGGAGGTGTTGGTGCGGGGTTGGCCATGGTCGAGATGGGGTGGTGGAATCCATTCGAAGAGAACCTTCTCAGAATTCCACGCATCACCGACCATCTCCAGCACTCGAGGCCGTCCAGGTAGCCTCTTCCCCCACCACGAGCAGTGACCGCTGACCGCGGCTGTGGTCTGGCCTCCGTTGAACACGACCTCCATGATCTAGGCGTGCGCAACGTCGCGATCCCACGCGCAAGCAAACCCGGTGCCGGCCCGCCGCCAATTTGAGCACCGCCGCGCCTTCCGAGACAAGGTCAAATGGCGAACCGGATCCGAGGGACGCATCAACCACCACAAGCGAGGCTACGGCTGGAACCGCACCGAACTTACCGGCCTCAACGGCGCCCGAACCTGGTGCGGCCACGGCGTCTTCGCCCACAACCTAGTCAAGGTCAGCACCCTGGCCGCATGAAATTAACGTCCCGATCAACCGGGCGCCACAAAATCACCTCGCCGCAGATCACCAGCATCCCGGCGAACCGTTTTTCACGTCCTAGCAGCTAGCTGGTAAAAATAGAGAGCCAGGGGCAGTCCTGAGTTTTTTACGAGAACCGATGGCATCGGCCTGGGGTCAAATATGGTCGCGGCAATTCGTAGAACCGCGTTCCAGTCACAAAGGTTGGCCCCGTACGCTGCTCTCGCCACGGCTCAGTGCCGGATGTGTCCGACCCGGGCCGGAACGGGATGGCGACGACGACAGGAGAAGTTGATTGCCACCGGTCGACCATGGAATGGCCAACGTCGAGCTTGCCCATGTTGACGAAGACATCCTCGGCTACAATTCTCCGATAAGTCTGTCGAAGCCGTCGGTGGATGAGTACCCTCATCAAGGTGGTGTTCGCTCTCGCCACTAGCGAGCACCGAAACTCCATCGGCCTGAAGGGTGGATAGTTGCGGCGAAATGGCCCCAAGCCACGCCATCGCAGCTATCCACAGCACCGAAGGCCGCCGCCGCGGGACCCTGCGCCGCACACCGCCACTACTCATGGGTAACATGATCAAACTCCGGATGGCCCTGTTGGGGTCGAGTACAGTTTGGAACCGTTGCGCCCGTGTCAATTACACGCCCTGGGGGAGTTTGTGAGTATCAATCCCTTCGATGACGACAATGGCAGCTTTTTCGTCTTGGTCAACGACGAGGAGCAACATAGCCTGTGGCCGACCTTCGCCGATGTGCCAGCCGGCTGGCGGGTGGCTTACGGCGAAGCGGACCGCACTGCGTGTCTGGACTACATCGAACAGAACTGGACGGATATTCGGCCGAAGAGCCTGAGCGAGAGGCTGGCGAAGGACCGGGCTTCTGGTAACTAAACCGTCTGGGTTCAGGGAGTCCGATGGAACTTAATGACCGGGCGCTTCCGCTCACCCGGGGGCAGCTCGACATTTGGCTGGCCCAGGAATCGGGTCGCTTCGATGCGGAGTGGCACATCGTCGCATTCGCTGTAATCGGCGGGGCCGTAGAACCTGATGTGCTTGAACAGGCGATCCGGCACGTGGTGGCGGAGGCCGAGCCAGTCAGAGCCGCGTTTTTCGAAGTTGATGGCCAGGTTTTCCAGCGGCCGATCGACGACCCGGACGTCGAGCTGCCTTTCTACGATCTCAGGCACTTACCGAATCCCGTGCAGGAGGCCCACCGGCTAGCAGAATTGCTCCGGCGCACGCCGATGCCGCCCAGTGGCCCGCTGTTCAAATTTGCGCTATTCCGGACCCGGCCAGACGAATCCTACTGGTTCTTATGCCTTCATCACCTAATCACCGACGGATTCGGCATTGTGCTTTTCGCCAATCGGGTTGCCGCGGTTTATTCTGCTCTGGTTTCTGGCACGCCCGTTCCTCCTGGCTTTTTCGGCTCGCTGCAAAATTGGGTTGCCTGCGAAACAGAATACGAAGCCTCGGAGGACTACTCTGAGGATTTAGCGTATTGGGGCGGGAATCTTCCGCCGGATAGCGCGCCATATTATGGCCCGCCGCAATCGGGGGATCGGCGCGATTCGTGTTCGGTTTCTGAATCCGTTCGATTGGATCCTTCGGTCGTTGATCGAGTCCATGAGTTGTCCGACTCGTTGAACATGCGCCGGTCATCGGTGATCACCGCGGCGTGCGCGCTGTTGGTGCGCGGGTGGTGCGCCGAGGGCTCGGAGGTGGTGCTTAACTTCCCGGTCAGCCGGCGAACAAGTGAGGAATCGGCGACGTTTCCCGGGATGGTTTCCGGGATTGTTCCGCTGGTGTTGACGGTTTCGCCCAGAGCCACGGTCGCCGCTTTTTGTGAGCACGTCGACACACGGATACGCGAGACGCTGCAGCATCAGCGGTTTCCGGTGCACGCGCTTGAGCGCAAAGCTCACCTGGTCGGCCCGAGGTGGGCGCCGCACAGAGTGGGTGTCAATTTCGTCCCGTCGATAACTCTTCTGCCATTTGGCGGTGCGGCGGCATCGGGGGTGGTTACCGGCTTCGGCCGGATCGATCACTTCGGATTGTATTTCCTTAGCGCGGATGGCCAGCTCTCTTTGAGTACGGTCGGTGCTGGGCGGCCGCTATCGGATTTTGACGTCTCCGACTTAGCGGGACGGTTGCAACAGGTGTTGACGGCGATGACCGCCGATCCGACACGAGCACTCTCGTCGATAGATCTGCTGGATGAGGCTGAGCAGGCCGGCTTGCAGAGGTGGGGTAATCGGGCTGCTTTGACAGCGCCGCCACCGTCGACGATGTCGATTCCGGCGTTGTTCGACGCGCAGGTTGCGCGCATACCGGAGGCGGTGGCGCTGACTTGCGGCGAGCATTCGAGCACTTACTCCGAGCTGGACCAGGCGGCTAATCGGTTGGCGCACTTGTTGGTTGGCCACGGGGCGGTCCCCGGTGAGCGTGTGGCGTTGCTGTTGGAGCGTTCGTCTCAGGCCATCGTCGCGATTTTGGCGGTGCTGAAGACGGGGGCGGCGTATGTGCCGATCGACCCGGCGCATCCCGACGCGCGGATCGGGTTCATGCTCGACGATGCCGCGCCGATCCTCGCAATCACCACGACGGGGTTGGCCGATCGGTTGGATGGGTACGACCTGCCGGTCATCGACATCGACGACCCCGCCATTGACCGCCAGCCCAGCACCGCACTGGCGCCGCCGTCGCCGGAGGAGATTGCGTACCTGATCTACACCTCGGGCACCACCGGTGTGCCTAAAGGGGTCGCCATTACCCACCGCAACGTGACCGAGCTGCTGGCGTCGGTAGACGACGAGCTGGAGCGCGCGGGGGTGTGGACGCAGTGGCATTCGTTGGCCTTTGACGTCTCGGTATGGGAGATCTGGGGTGCACTACTGGGTGGGGGCCGGCTGGTGGTGGTGCCCGAAGAGGTGGCTCGCTCGCCGGAGGACTTCCATGCCTTGCTGGTTGCTGAACAGGTCAGTGTCTTAAGTCAGACCCCCTCGGCGTTTTACGCGCTGCAAACCGCCGATGCGCTAGCACCGCAGCTGGGACGGCAGCTGAAGGTTGAGACGGTGGTGTTTGCCGGTGAAGCGCTAGAACCGCAGCGTCTTCGGCCGTGGCTGGACAGCCATTCGGGATTATCGCGGCTGATCAACATGTATGGCACCACCGAGACGACGGTGCATGCCTCATTCCGGGAGATCGTCGACGGCGATGTCGACAGCAATGCCAGCCCCATCGGGGTGCCGTTGGCGCATCTTGGCTTTTTTGTACTCGACGCGTGGTTGCGTCCGGTGCCGGCCGGGGTGGTCGGGGAGCTGTATGTGGCCGGTACCCAGGTTGGGTGCGGGTATTGGCGACGGTCTGCTTTGACCGGGTCGCGGTTTGTCGCCTGCCCGTTCGCCGGGCCGGGGGCGCGGATGTATCGCACCGGGGACGTGGTCAGTTGGGGCGCCGATGGGCAGCTGCGGTATCTGGGGCGCGCTGATGAGCAGGTCAAGATCCGCGGGTATCGCATCGAACTGGGTGAGGTGCGTGCAGCGCTGGCCGGCTGCGACGGGGTGGATCAGGCGGTAGTGATTGCCCGCGAGGATCGCCCCGGCGACAAGCGCCTGGTGGGTTATGTCACCGGAACCGCCGACCCCGCCGAGACACGTATCGCGCTGGCCGAGCGGTTGCCGGCGTATATGGTGCCGACCGCGGTGGTGGTGTTGGACGTGCTCCCGTTGACGGTCAATGGCAAACTCGACAAACGCGCCTTGCCAGCACCGGAATACGCCGATGTCGATCGGTATCGCGCACCGACCAGTGCGGTCGAGGAGATCCTGGCCGGCATCTACGCTCAGGTTTTGGGTGTCGAGCGTGTCGGCGTCGATGAGTCGTTTTTCGAGCTGGGCGGGGATTCCCTCTCGGCGATGCGCCTGATCGGTGCCGTCAATACTGGTCTGGATGCCGGGCTTTCGGTTCGGGCCGTGTTTGAGGCGCCCACGGTTGCCCAGTTGGCGTCGCGTATCGGAACGGATGCCGGTCGACTTGAGCCGTTGGTGGCGGTTGAGCGGCCGGCGGTGGTTCCGTTGTCGTTTGCTCAGCAACGGTTGTGGTTCCTGGACCAGTTGGAGGGCCCTTCGCCGGTTTACAACATGGTGGCGCCGTTGCGGGTGTGCGGGCGCCTTGACGCCGATGCTTTGGGCGCGGCGCTGGCAGACGTGGTGGCCCGCCATGAGAGCCTGCGGACTTTGTTCGCCGCCCCGGACGGGATTCCCCAGCAGGTGGTGCTGCCTGCCGAGCGGGCAGATCTGCGCTGGCAGATCATTGATGCCGCTGGCTGGTCGGCAAGCCAGCTGGATGAGGCCGTTAACGCAGCAGCACGCTACGCGTTTGATCTAGCCACCGAGATCCCGGTGCGGGCATGGCTTTTCCGCATCGCTGATGAGGAGCACGCACTGGTGGCGGTGGTGCACCATATCGCCGCCGACGGTTGGTCGATCGCTCCGTGGGTGCGCGATCTGAGTGAGGCGTATGCCCTTCGGTGTGCGGGGCACGCCCCCGGCTGGGCTCCGTTGGCGGTGCAGTATGTGGACTACACGCTGTGGCAGCGTGCGCGGCTCGGTGATCTCGCCGATAGCGACAGTGCCATCGCCGCACAGCTGGGCTACTGGGAGCAGGCCCTGGCGGGGATGCCCGAGCGGCTGGTGCTTCCCACCGATCGGCCCTATCCGGCGGTGTCTGATTATCGCGGCGCTCGGGTTGCAGTGGAGTGGCCAGCCGAGTTGCAGCAGCGGGTTATTCGGCTGGCCCGTGAGCACAACGCGACCAGCTTCATGGTGGTTCAGGCCGCCTTGGCGGCGCTGTTGTCGAAGCTCAGCGCCAGCAGCGATGTGGCGATGGCGTTCCCGATCGCCGGGCGCCGCGATCCCGCACTGGATGAGCTGGTGGGGTTTTTCGTCAACACCTTGGTATTGCGGGTCGATCTCGCGGGTGATCCCAGTGTCGCCGAACTGTTGGCCCAGGTGCAGCGGCGCGGCCTCGACGCATTCGAGCATCAGGATGTGCCCTTTGAGGTGCTGGTGGAGCGGCTCAACCCCGCCCGATCGTTGGCCCATCACCCGCTGGTGCAGGTGGCGTTGGCCTGGCAGAACTTCCTCTGGGAGGGCACTAATCCCGCCGCCAGCCTGGGTTTGGGTGATCTGCAGATCACGTGGCTGCCGGTGGACACTCAAACCGCCCGCATGGACCTGACGTTTTTCCTGTCCGAACGGTGGAGCGAGGCGGGCAAGCCGGCCGGGATTGGCGGGGAGGTGGAGTTCCGCACCGATGTGTTCGACGCGGCCAGCATCCAGACGCTGGTCGAGCGGTTGGAGCGGCTGTTGGTGGCGATGACCGCCGACTCGACACAGCGGTTGTCGTCCATCGATTTGCTGGATGCCGGTGAGCAGGCCCGCCTGGGTGGGTGGAGTAATCGGGCGGTGTTGACCGCGCCGGCGCGGCCGGCGAGGTCGATTCCAGCGTTGTTCGCCGAGCAGGTGGTGCGCACCCCGGAGGCGTTGGCGATTAGCTGCGGGGGTTCGTCACTGACCTATCGCGAGGTTGACGAGACGGCTAATCGGTTGGCGCACTTGCTGGTTGGGCTTGGTGCGGGCCCGGGGCAGCGGGTGGCGCTGCTGTTGGAGCGCTCGGCCGAGGCGGTGGTGGCGATCTTGGGGGTGCTCAAGACGGGGGCGGCGTATGTGCCGATGGATCCGGCGCATCCCGATGCGCGGATCGGGTTCATGGTTGGTGATGCCGCCCCGATCGCGGCGATCACCACCGCAGGTCTGCGGTCGCGGCTGGACGGGTTTGATCTGCAAGTCATCGATATCGATGACCCCGCCATTGATGGCCAACCCGGCACCGCACTGTCGGCGCCGTCGCCGGAAGATATTGCCTACCTCATTTACACCTCGGGCACTACCGGAGTGCCCAAGGGGGTGGCGGTCGCCCATGGCAACGTGACGCGGCTGCTGGAGTCGTTGGACGCCGAGGTGCCGCGTGCAGGGGTGTGGTCGCAGTGTCATTCGCTGGCGTTTGACTTTTCGGTGTGGGAGATCTTCGGTGCGCTGCTCGGTGGTGGGCGGCTGGTGGTGGTGCCCGATGCGGTGGTGCGTTCGCCGGAGGACCTGCACGGCGTGCTCGTCCGTGAGCAGGTCAACATCTTAAGCCAAACGCCGTCGGCGTTTTATGCGCTGCAAAGCGCCGATGTCCTGCAGCCCGAGCAGGGACGTCAGCTGAAGCTGGAGACGGTGGTGTTCGGCGGGGAAGCGCTTGAACCGCAGCGTCTTCGGACGTGGCTGGGTAATCATCCGGGGTCACCGCGGCTGATCAACATGTATGGCATCACCGAGACGACGGTGCATGCCTCGTTGCGCGAGATCGTCGAAGCGGATGTGGATGGCACGGCCAGCCCGATCGGGTTGCCCTTGGCGCATCTGGGCTTTTTCGTGCTGGACGGCTGGTTGCGTCCGGTACCGGCAGGTGTGGTCGGTGAGTTGTATGTGGCCGGTGCAGGGCTGGCCTACGGGTATGTGGGCCGGGGCCCTTTGACGGCGTCGCGGTTTGTGGCCTGCCCGTTCGGGGGCGCGGGCACACGGCTGTATCGCACCGGGGACTTAGTGTGTTGGGTTGCTGACGGGCAGTTGCGGTATCTAGGGCGTGCTGATGAGCAGGTCAAGATCCGCGGGTATCGCATCGAGCTCGGTGAAGTCCAGGCGGCATTGAGTGGTTTGGATGGGGTGGAGCACGCGGTGGTGATCGCCCGCGAGGACCGCCCCGGCGACAAGCGCCTGGTGGGATATGTCACCGGGAAAGCCGACCCGGCCCAGATCCGTGAGGCGCTGGCCGAGCGGCTACCACCGTATATGGTGCCGGCCGCGGTTGTGGTGGTGGAAGCGCTGCCGCTGACGCCTAACGGCAAACTCGATACCCGCGCCCTGCCGGCACCGGAATTCACCGGCGTCGAGCGGTACCGCGCCCCGTCCAACGCGGTCGAGGAGATCCTGGCTGGCATCTACGCTCAGGTGCTCGGCCTGGAGCGGATCGGGGTCGACGACTCGTTCTTCGAGCTCGGCGGCGACAGCATTTTGTCGATGCAGGTGGTGGCACGCGCTCGTGCCGCCGGGCTGGCCTGTCGGCCGCGCGACATCTTCGTCGAGCAGACCGTCGCCCGGCTGGCTCGAGTGGCCAGCGTGACCGACGGCGTGGCCGGCGTGGTCGACGAGGGCGTCGGGCCGGTGGTCGCGACCCCGATCATGCGCTGGCTGCACGACATT
>NZ_BFAB01000024.1 GCF_003402475.1 Mycobacterium sp. MFM001 | reverse complement strand
CGACGACAACACCCGCCCCGCATCCCCCACCATCACCACCAACACCCGCTGCAAGCGCTCGGCCAGCGACGCGATACGTGCCGTGTCGAACACGTCGGTGTCGTACTCGACGCGGATGGTGAGTTCGTGGCCCGGCGTGGCTTGCACGGTCAGCGGGTAGTGGTTGTATTCGCGGACGGCGAATTCGGTGACGGCCAACTCGTCGGCACCCGCCAACGCGGCGGTGTCGAGCGGGTAGTTTTCGTAGGCGAAAAGGGTGTCGAACAGCTGCGGGTGGCCGCTGATGCGGTGAATCTCGTTGAGCGCCAAGTGTTGATGCTCGAGTGTGTCGTTGTTGGTGCTTTGCAGCTGGGCCAGTAGTTCTGTGGTGGTGGTTGCCGCGGTGATGCGCGCCCGCACCGGCACCGTGTTGATCAGCAGGCCGACCATGGAGTCCGCGCCGACCACTTCTGCGGGCCGGCCGGAGACTGCGGTCCCGAAGGCAACATCGTGCTGGCCGGTAAGCCACATCAGCACCTGCGCGTAAGCGGCCTGCAGCACGGTGTTGACGGTGGTGTGACATGAACGGGCCAGCTCGCTGACGGCCTGCGTGGTGGCGGCGGGCACCCGGAACGACTCGGCGTGTCGGGGGCCGGGCGCCAACCGGTTTCGCGGTCCGACGAGTGTCGGGGTGTCGAAGCCGGCGAGCACGTCGCGCCAAACCGCTTGTGCCGCACCAAGGTCGCGATCGGCGAGCCAGGTAACGAAGCGGCGATAAGGAGCCGCGGCGGGCAGACGCTGTCCGTAGTAGCCGGCGAAGATTTCTCCGAGCAGGATCGGCATCGACCAGCCGTCGAGCACAATGTGGTGATTGGTCAGCACCAGCCGGTGCCGATCGGGTGCGGTGCGGATCAACGCAGCCCGGAAGGCCGGCTGGTGGGCGAGGTCGCAGACGGCGGCGCGTTCCGCGGCGCACAACCGCTCAACGCGGTCTTCGGCGTCGTCACCATCAAGCTCGACATAGCGCCATGGCACAGCAGGATCGGCGGGGATGACTTGCACCGGTTCGTCGAACTGGTCGCAGAATCGGGCCACCAGGTTGGGGTGCCGGTTGATCACGGTGTGCAGCGCATCGCGCAGGCGGTGTTGGTCGAGCCGGCCGCTGACCGTGATCGCCAGCTGCACCGCATAGATATCGTCGTCGCCGAGGTGGGCGCTCCCGGCGTGATACAGCAGTCCCTGTTGTAGTGGGGTCAGCGGCAGCACATCGGCGATCTCGTATTGCCGCTGCAGTTGGTCGATCTGGTGTTGGCCCAGCCGGGCCGGCACGATGTCGGACGGAGTGAACCCGCCACCACCGGCTCGCACGTTCAAGCAGATACCGGCCAGGGCGTCAAACCACGACCGGCTGAGCCGGTGGATTTGCGCTTCGTCGAGTACTGACTGCGCCCACGTCCAGTCGGCGAACAGTTGGGTGCCGGCCTCGGTCTCGACGGTGCCGGCGTTGAGTTCGACGGTGTGCGCCAACGGCATTGGTATGGCCGCAGCTGCGGCGGCTACCGACATGTTCTCCGGGGAGATTCGCCAGCCCTCGCCCACCGCCTCGGTGGCGGCGCCCATCCGTCCCAGATAGTTGAAGCCGATCGCCGGATCGGACACCGCCAGATCCACGTCGGGGTTCAAATACCGTAACGCACCGTAGGTCAGACCGTCGGGCAAGGCGCGAAGCTGTTCTTTGGCGTCCTTGACCAGTGCCCCCAGTGCGGCGTCGCCGACCGCCACCTGCGCCCAATCAATTCGGCCGACCCTCAGTGCCACTGGGTGTTTGGTGGTGAACCAACCGACGGTGCGCGACAGGTCGATGTCGGGGCCGAGCTCCTCGTGGCGGCCGTGGCCCTCGACGTCGATGCCGATCGGCGCGCTGCCGTTTCCGACGAATTCCGCTACCGCCAAGGCGAACCCGATCAACAAGATCTCGTGCATCCCGGCGTGAAATGCCGCCGACACCTCGTCGAGCAGCATCCGCGTGGTCTGGGCGTCCAGCGACACCGACAAATGCCCGGCGCTCTCATACGTGTCCAGTTCGGGTTGCACAACCGGTAGCGCGGTCGACGCCGCAGCCACCTGTTTCCAGGCTTCCGCCTGCACCATGACCTCGGAGCGGTGTGCGTACTCCGTCAAAAGCGAGGCCCAGCGGGCAAATGACGTGCCCCACGCCGGTAACACCACCGGCTGGCCCGCCCGGTGTTGGACCCAGGCGGTATTGAGGTCCTCCAACAGCACCCGCCACGACACTGCGTCGACGGCCAGGTGGTGAATGATCAACGCCAGCTGGCGTGTCGAGCTCACCCACAGTGCGCTGAGCATCATCCCAGCAGCCGGGTCGAGCTGTGAGCGCGCCTGCGTCAGCGCCTCGTCGGACAACACGTCGACGGTGTGCAGGTAAGCTCGTGCATCGACCGATCCGACCTCGGGCACAGTCAACGACCAAGCGCCGTCACCGTCCTCGGCGCGCGCCCGCAGCATGGCATGCCGATCCAGCAAGGCTTGCAACAGCATGAGCACATCGGTCTCATCGGCTTCCGCAGGCGCCTGCAGCAGCATCGTCTGGTTGAACTGGTTCACGGGGCCCTCAATGCTGTTCAGCCAGTGCATGATCGGGGTCGCGACAACCGGTCCGGTGCCCTCGTCGACTACGTCTTGGTCACTGTCGGCCACTGCGGCCACCCGGGCCAGCCGGGCCACCGTCTGCTCGACGAAGACATCGCGCGGCCGACACGCCAGGCCGGCGGCACGTGCCTGCGCCACCACCTGCATCGACGAAATGCTGTCGCCGCCAAGGTCGAAGAAGGAGTCGTCGACGCCGACGCGCTCGAGCCCAAGCACCTGGGCGTAGATGGCCGCCAGGATCTCTTCGACCCCGCTGGTCGGAGCGCGATACCGGCCGGCAGTGTATTCGGGTGTCGGCAACGCGCGAGTGTCGAGTTTGCCGTTGACCGTCAGCGGCAGACTGTCGAGTGCCACCACGGCGGCGGGGATCATGTAGGCCGGCAGGCGGTCGGCCAGCTTTTGGCGTAGCCCGGCCGCGTCCGCGCTGCCGGTGACATAGCCGACCAGGCGCTTGTCGCCGGGACGGTCCTCGCGGGCGATCACCACCGCCTGCTCGACGCCATCCAAATCGGCGAGGGCGGCCTGGATTTCGCCGAGTTCTATGCGGTACCCGCGGATCTTGACCTGCTCATCGGCGCGGCCCAGATAATCCAGCTGGCCGTCGGCGCGCCAGCGCACCAGATCTCCGGTGCGATACATTCGTGTGCCGGGCCTTCCGAATGGGCACGCCACGAACCGCGACGCGGTCAGCCCGCTCCGCCGCACATACCCGGATGCCACCCCGCGACCGGCCACATACAACTCCCCGACCACTCCGGGCGGCACGGGACGCAGCCCGCCGTCGAGCACGAACAGCGCCGACCCCGCCACCGGCGAACCGATTGGCACCACACCGGATCCGGGGGTCAGCGGCGCACTCATCGACGCGTACACCGTCGCCTCGGTCGGGCCGTAAGCGTTGATGACCACCCGTCCGGGTGCCCACCGGTCCACCACCTCGGCCGGGCAGGCCTCGCCGCCGAGCAGCAACGCGAGCGGCCCCAGACCCTCGGGTGACAGCGCCTTTACCGCGGACGGGGTTTGGGTGAGCACAGTCACGTGTTCGGCAGCCAGCAGCTCGTGGAAGTCGTCGGGTGAGGCGGCCACCGGCTCAGGCACCACCACCAGCCGCCCGCCGCCGAGCAGCGCAGCCCAGATCTCCCATACCGAGAAGTCGAACGCGTACGAATGGCATTGCGTCCATACCTGTTCCGCCGACAGGTCGTCGGGCATCGACTCGGCGAGGTGGGCCATGCTGTGGTGGGTGACCGCCACCCCCTTGGGCACCCCGGTGGTCCCCGAGGTGTAGATGACGTACGCGATGTCGTCGGGGGCAGGTACCGGTAGCGCTGTGCTGGGCTGGTTCTCGATCGCGGGATCGTCGACGTCGATGACGGCCATGTTGTGCGGGGCCAGCCGATCGCGCAGGTCCGTCGTGGTGATCGCGGCGATCGGGGCGGCGTCCTCGGCCATGAAGTCGATCCGCGCCGCCGGCAGCACCGGGTCGATGGCCAGGTAGGCGGCCCCGGACTTCAACACGGCTAGCATCGCGGCAATCGCCTGTGCTGAGCGCTCCAACAGCAGTGCCACACACTGGCCCGGACCGGCACCGTGGTCAACGAGGAAGTGCGCCAGCCGGTTCGACGCTTCGTCAAGCTCTCGGTATGTGATCGTGTGGCCGCGCCACCTGATCGCCACGGCTTCGGGCGCGCACCTGGCGCGCTCGGCGAATAAGACCGGAACCGACACCGCAAGCGGTTCGGGCCGGGTCAGGATGGCGCGGTTGGCGAGTTCGTCCAGTTGGGCGTGTTCAGCGGCGTCGAGCAGATCCATCGACGACAGCCGCCGGCGGGGCTCGGCGGTCATCGCCACCAACACCCGCTCGAACCGCTCGATGAGTGATTCGATGCTGGCCGCGTCGAACACGTCGGTGCGGAATTCGACCGCTCCGCCGATCCCTGCGGGCGCACCGGCCTCGCTCCACCGTTCGGTCAGCGAAAATGTCAGGTCCATGCGCGCGGTGCGAGTGTCCACCGGCAGCGGTGTGACCTCTAGGCCACCCAAAGCCATTGCGGCGGAATCATTGTGCTGCCAGGGGAAGTTCTGCCAGGCCAACATCACCTGCACCAGCGGGGAATGGGTCAGGCTTCGAGATGGATTGAGCCGCTCGACCAGCACCTCGAACGGCACATCCTGGTGCTCGTAAGCAGCCAGGCTGCGAGCCCGAGTTTGGGCCAGCAACTCGTCGAAGCTGGGATCGCCGGCCAGATCAACCCGCAACACCAGGGTGTTGACGAAAAATCCGACGAGCTCGTCGAGCGCGGGATCACGGCGTCCGGCGATCGGGAACCCTACGGCCACATCGTTACTGGCGCTGAGCTTGGACAGCAGTACCGCCAGCGCGGCCTGGATCACCATGAAGTTGGTCGCGTTGTGTTCACGGGCCACCCGGGCAACCTGCTGCTGCAACTCGGCCGGCCAGTCGACCGCTACGCTCGCGCCGCGCTGATCGGCAACCAGCGGGTAGGGCCGATCGGTGGGAAGCGCCAGCCGCTCGGGCATCCCGGCCAGAGCGTCCTCCCAGTAGGCCAACTGCTCGGCGATAGGGCCCTGGCTGTCGGTCAGATCACCGAGGATTTCGCGCTGCCACAGGGCGTAGTCGATATATTGCACGGCCAACGGCGCCCAGCGGGGGGCCTGTTCTGCACACCGACTGGCATAGGCCACTCCCAGGTCACGCAGCAGCGGGGTGATCGACCAGCCGTCGGCGGCGATGTGGTGCACCACGGCCACCAACACGTGCTCGTCATCGCTGACCCGGTAAAGCCTTGCCTGCACCGGGATTTCGGCTTCCAGATCGAATGGGTAGCCAACCGTCGCGTTGACGGTCTCTTCCAGCCGGCTTGCCGGCCAGCCGCCGGCATCGACGACCTGCCAGCCGAAGTCGGCTTGTTCGGGGGGCACCACCAGCTGCCGCGGTATCCCTTCGGGCGCCGCAAACAGGGTGCGCAGGCTCTCGTGGCGGCCCACTACATCGGCGAGCGCCCGGCCCAACGCGGCGGCGTCCAGCCGCCCGTGAAGCCGCAGCGCGGCCGCCATGTTGTAAACCGGTGACGGGCCTTGCAACTGGTCGATGAACCACAATCGCTGCTGGGCAAATGACAACGGGATCACTGCGGGCCGTTGGCGCGGCGTCAACGGTTCCAACTGGCCGGCACTTTGGCCGATGCGCGGTGCCAACTGGGCTACCGTGGGTGCCTCGAACACGGTGCGCACCGAAACGCCGGCATCCAAGCCTGTGTTGACTGCGGCGACGAGACGCATCGCCGAGATGCTGTCGCCGCCTAGGTCGAAGAAGGAGTCGTCGATGCCGATGCGCTCGAGTCCGAGGACTTGGGCGTAGATGCCGGCCAGCAGTTCTTCGACCGCGTTGGTCGGGGCGCGATACCGGCCGATGTATTCGGGGGTCGGCAATGCGCGGGTATCGAGTTTCCCGTTGGGCGTCAACGGGAACGCGTCGAGCACCATGATGACGGCGGGGACCATGTGGGCCGGCAACCGCTCACTCAACTTGGCGCGCAATTCGGCCGGGTCGGCGCTGCCGGTGATATAGCCGACGAGGCGTTTGTCGCCGGGGCGGTCCTCGCGGGCGATCACCACCGCTTGCTCCACCCCATCGCACGCACTCAATGCCGACTGGATTTCGCCGAGTTCGATGCGATAGCCGCGGATCTTGACCTGCTCATCAGCGCGGCCCAGATAATCCAACTGCCCATCAGCACGCCAACGCACCACATCACCGGTGCGATACATCCGCGCACCCGGCCCGCCGAACGGGCAGGCCACAAACCGCGACCCCGTCAACGACGCCCGGCCCAGATAGCCGCAGGCCACCCCGGCGCCGGCCACATACAACTCCCCCACCACACCGACCGGCACCGCACGCAACCAGCCATCAAGCACAAACAACGCCGCCCCAGCCACCGGCGAACCAATCGGCGGCACCCCCGACCCCGCCCCCAGCGGAGCGCTGATCGCCACACACATCGTGGTCTCCGTCGGCCCGTAAGCGTTGACCATCACCCGCCCCGACGCCCACCGATCCACCACCTCGGCCGGACACGCCTCACCGGCCATCACCAACGCGGTCGACTCCAACCCCTGCGGGGCAAGCAGATTCACCGCCGACGGCGTCTGGGTCAGCACATCGACCTGCTCGTCAATCAGCATGGCGTGCAACTCATCCGGCGAACCGACCACCGCTTCGGGCACCACCACCGTGCGCCCACCGCGCAACAACGCACCAAAGATCTCCCACACCGACACGTCAAACGCCAACGAATGAGCGTGCGACCACACCCCCGCCACCGGCAGACCCGCATCCAATGACGCCAACAACTGGGTCACGTTGCGGTGAGTGACCGCCACCCCTTTGGGCACACCCGTCGTCCCCGACGTGTAAATCAGATAGGCGATCGCATCCGGCGCCGGCGCCGGCAAACCCGTGCTCGGTTGCACCTCAATGCGCGGGTCAGCGACATCGACGACCACCACGTCGTGCCCGTCGAGCCGCTCGGCCACATCGGCGGTGGTGATCACCGCGACCGGAGCCGCGTCGGCGAGCAGGAACTCCAGCCGCGCCGCCGGCACACCGGGGTCGATCGGCACATACGCCGCCCCCGACTTGAGCACCGCCACAATGCCCACCACAGCCTCTATCGAGCGGGGCAACAACAGCGCCACACACCGCCCCGCACCCGCACCCCGCGCAGCAAGCCAGTGCGCCAACCGATTCGACGCCTCGTCCAGCTCGCGATACGTCAACGAACGACTCTGCCCACTGACCGCCACCGCCTCCGGCGCACGCTCCACCTGCTGGCCGAACAGCGCCGGAACCGACACCGGCATGCCCACCGGCGCAGTCAGCACCGCCCGGTTACCAATCGCATCCAGGCGCGCGCGCTCCGGCTCGTCGAGCACATCCACCGACGACAACCGCCGAGCAGGGTCGGCGGACATCGCCACCAGAATCCGTTGCAGCCGTTCGGTGAGTGGCTGAATGCTGGCCGCGTCGAACACATCGGTGTCGTATTCGACGCGGATGCCCAGTTCCTGTCCGGGAGTGGCTTGCATTGTCAGCGGGTAGTGGTTGTATTCCCGGCTGCGGATTTCGGTGATGGCCAGGTCGTTGTCGCCCGTCAATGCGCCGGTGTCTATCGGATAGTTTTCGTAGGCGAAGACGGTGTCGAACAACTGCTCCAGACCTGTGGCGTGGTGAATGTCGTTGAGCGCCAAGTGTTGGTGCTCGAGTGTGTCGTTGCCGGTTTTTTGCAGCTGGTCGAGGAGGTCTGCGGTGGTGGTTGCCGCGGTGATGGATGCGCGCACCGGTACCGTGTTGATGAACAGGCCCACCATCGAGTCCGCGCCGGTGAGGTCGGACGGCCGCCCCGAGACCGGGGTGCCGAAGGCGACGTCGTGCCGA
The DNA here is from genome assembly GCF_003402475.1 of Mycobacterium sp. MFM001. Lineage (GTDB taxonomy): Bacteria > Actinomycetota > Actinomycetes > Mycobacteriales > Mycobacteriaceae > Mycobacterium. Next base: position 23,980 of record NZ_BFAB01000024.1, on the reverse strand, counting down.
CCGGTCAGCCACATCAGCAGTTGCGCCCACGCGGCCTGCAGCACGACGTTGACAGTGGTGTGGCACGAGCGGGCCAGCTCGTTGACGGCCCGCGTAGTGGCTGCGGATGCCCCGAACGATTCGACGCCGCGGGCGCCGCCCGCCAACCGATCCGGCGGACCGACCAGTGTGGGTGTGTCGAAGCCGGCGAGCACGTCGCGCCAAACCGCTTGTGCCGCATCAAGGTCACGCTCCGCCAGCCAGGTAACAAAGCGGCGATACGGCACCGCGGCAGGCAGTGGCTGCCCGTAGTAGCCGGCGAAGATTTCTCCGAGCAGGATCGGCATCGACCAGCCGTCCATCACGATGTGGTGATTGGTCAACACGAACCGGTGTCGATCGTCTGCGGTGCGGATCAACGCCGCCCGGAAGGCCGACTGGTGAGCGAGATCGCAGACGGCGGTGCGTTCGGCAGCGCATATCTTTTGGACCTGGTCCTCGACATCGCCACCGTCCAGCTCGACATAGCGCCACGGCACGACGGGATCGGCGGGGATGATTTGCACCGGTTGGTCGAACCGGTCGCAGAAGTGGGCCACCAGGTGTGGATGACGGTTGGCCACCGCGCGCACCGCATCGCGCAGGCGATACGTGTCAAGTGCACCTGTCACGGTGAAATCGAGTTGCACCGCGTACAGGTCGTCGTCGCTTTGAGCGCTGTTGGCATGGAAGAGAAGTCCCTGCTGCAGCGGGGTCAGCGGCAACAGGTCCGCGATCCGGTACTGCTGCTGCAACTCGTCGATCTCATGCTGGCTCAAGCGCGCCGGCGCAATATCCGACGGAGTCAGCCCGCCCCCGCCGGCCCGCACATGTGCGCAGATACCGGCAAGCGCCTGCAGCCACAGCCGGCTCAGTTCGCTGACTGCCACTTCATCCAGAGCCGATGGCGCCCACGTCCACTCGCCGTACAGCTGCGCCCCGGACTCGGTGTCGACAGTGCCGGCGTTGAGTTCCACGGTGTGCGCCAACGGCATTGGTATCGCCGCGGCGACACCGGTCAGCGACACACTCTCTTGGCAGAGCTGCCATCCCTCACCGACTGCGTCGCCTGCCGCGACGCCGAGCCGGCCCAGGTAGTTGAATCCGATCGGCGGATCCGACCCATCCAAATCGATATCAGGGTTCAGGTAACGCAGAAGACCATAGGTCAGCGGGTGGGGCACGGAGCGCAGCTGTTCTTTGGCATTCTTGATCATCGCCCCGAGTGCACCGTCACCCGTCGTTACCTTCGCCCAATCCAACGGGCCGACAGTCAGTGCCACCGGGTATTTGGTGGTGAACCAGCCCACCGTGCGTGACAAGTCGACGTCGGCACCCAGCTCGTCATAGCGGCCGTGAGCCTCGACGTCGATACCGAGCGGCGCGCTGCCGTTGCCGACAAATTGCGCCACCGCCAAGCCCAGTGCGATCAAGAGGATCTCGTGCGCCCCGGCGTGGAACGCCGCTGATGCCTCACCGAGAAGGATGCCGGTGTTTTCGGTGTCCAGTGCAACGGACAAATGGCCAGCGCTCTGATAGGTATCCACCTCTGGGCGGGGCTCGGGTAGCACGGTCGAGGCCGCGGCCTCCTGCTTCCAGGCGTCCGCGTGCTCCACCACCTTGGGGTGGTGTGCGTAGTCGGTGAGCCGTGCCGCCCAGCGGGCAAAGGAGGTTCCCCACGACGGCAACGCCACCGGCTGCCCGCTGTGGTGCTGGCCCCAGGCGGTATTGAGGTCCTCCAACAGGATTCGCCATGACACTGCGTCGATAGCCAGGTGGTGGATGATCAACGCCAACTGGTGGGTGGAGGCCGCCCACAAGGCGCTGAGCATCACCCCGGCGGCCGGGTTGAGCCGCGAGCGGGCCTGAATCAGCGCCTGGTCGGACATCTCCTCGACCGTCTGCAGACAGTCGCGTGCATCCACCGACCCGGCCTCGGGCACCGTCAAGTTCCCCGCGCCGTCCTCATTCATCCGCGCTCGGAGCATGGCGTGCCGATCGAGCAAGGCTTGCACCAGCACCACCACATCGGCTTGGTCCGCCTCTGCGGGGGCCTGGATCAGCACGGTCTGGTTGAACTGATCCACCGGCCCGTCAATGCTGTTCAGCCAGTGCATGATCGGGGTCGCGGGCACCTCACCCACCCCGTCGTCGGTGGGCCCAGCGGCATCAGCCGTGCCGGCTACCCGGGCCAGCCGGGTCACGGTCTGTTCGACGAACACATCGCGCGGCCGACACACCAAACCGGCGGCGCGTGCTCGTGCCACTACCTGCATTGCCGAGATGCTGTCGCCACCCAGGTCGAAGAAGGAATCGTCGACGCCGACCCGCTCGAGCCCCAGCACTTGGGCATAGATACCGGCCAGGATCTCCTCGACCGCGTTGGCCGGGGCCCGATAGCGCCCGGCATCGGCGTATTCGGGGGTCGGCAATGCGCGGGTATCCAGCTTGCCGTTGGGCGTCAATGGCAATGCGTCGAGCACCATGATGGCGGTGGGCACCATATAGGCCGGCAGTCGCTCGGCCAGTGTGGCGCGGATGTCGGTCGGGTCGGCGCTGCCGGTGATGTAGCCGACGAGGCGTTTGTCGCCGGGGCGGTCCTCGCGGGCGATGACCACCGCTTGCTCCACCCCATCGCACGCACTCAATGCCGACTGGATTTCGCCGAGTTCGATGCGATAGCCGCGGATCTTGACCTGCTCATCAGCGCGGCCCAGATAATCCAACTGCCCATCAGCACGCCAACGCACCACATCACCGGTGCGATACATCCGCGCACCCGGCCCGCCGAACGGGCAGGCCACAAACCGCGACCCCGTCAACGACGCCCGGCCCAGATAGCCGCAGGCCACCCCGGCGCCGGCCACATACAACTCCCCCACCACACCGGCGGGCGTCGGTTGCAGCCAAGCGTCGAGCACGAACAACGCCGCCCCAGCCACCGGCGAACCAATCGGCGGCACCCCCGACCCCGCCGCCAGCGGAGCGCTGATCGCCACACACATCGTGGTCTCCGTCGGCCCGTAAGCGTTGACCATCACCCGCCCCGACGCCCACCGATCCACCACCTCGGCCGGACACGCCTCACCAGCCATCACCAACGCGGTCGACTCCAACCCCTGCGGGGCAAGCATGTTCACCGCCGACGGCGTCTGGGTCAGCACATCGACCTGCTCGTCAATCAGCATGGCGTGCAACTCATCCGGCGAACCGACCACCGCTTCGGGCACCACCACCGTGCGCCCACCGCGCAACAACGCACCAAAGATCTCCCACACCGACACGTCAAACGCCAACGAATGAGCGTGCGACCACACCCCCGCCACCGGCAGACCCGCATCCAATGACGCCAACAACTGGGTCACGTTGCGGTGAGTGACCGCCACCCCTTTGGGCACACCCGTCGTCCCCGACGTGTAAATCAGATAGGCGATCGCATCCGGCGCCGGCGCCGGCAGCGCCGTGCTCGGTTGCACCTCAATGCGCGGGTCAGCGACATCGACGACCACCACGTCGTGCCCGTCGAGCCGCTCGGCCACATCGGCGGTGGTGATCACCGCGACCGGAGCCGCGTCGGCGAGCAGGAACTCCAGCCGCGCCGCCGGCACACCGGGGTCGATCGGCACATACGCCGCCCCCGACTTGAGCACCGCCACAATGCCCACCACAGCCTCTATCGAGCGGGGCAACAACAGCGCCACACACCGCCCCGCACCCACGCCCCGCGCAGCAAGCCAGTGCGCCAACCGATTCGACGCCTCGTCCAGCTCACGATACGTCAACGAGCGACCCTGCCCACTGACCGCCACCGCCTCCGGCGCACGCGCCACCTGCTCGGCGAACAGCGCCGGAACCGACACCGGCATGCCCACCGGCGCACTCAGCACCGCCCGGTTACCAATCGCATCCAGGCGCGCGCGCTCCGGCTCGTCGAGCACATCCACCGACGACAACCGCCGAGCAGGGTCGGCGGACATCGCCACCAGAATCCGTTGCAGCCATTCGGTGAGTGTCTGGACGCTGGCCGCATCGAACACATCGGTCCGGAATTCCACTTCCCCACAAATACCGTCGGGCTCACCGGCCGCGGTCCAACATTCGGCAAGAGAGAACACCAAATCCATTCGCGCAGACTGGGTTTCCAGCGTTATCGGAACCACCTCGAGGTCACCCAAGGTCAAGTTCGCGGGCTGGTTATTCTGCCAGGCCAACGCCACTTGCACCAGCGGGTGATGAGACAGGCTTCGCGTCGGGTTGAGCCGCTCCACCAGCACCTCGAACGGTACGTCCTGATGCTCGAACGCTTCCAAGCTACGCTGCCGCACCTGAGCCAGCAGCTCGGCGACGGTGGGATCGCCAGCGACGTCGACCCGCAACACCAAGGTGTTGACGAAAAATCCGATCAGTTCGTCCAGGGCGGGATCGCGGCGACCGGCGATCGGGAAGCCCACCGCCACATCAGCGCTAGCGCTGATCTTCGATAGCAATACCGCCAGGGCCGCCTGGATCACCATGAAGCTGGTCGCATTGTGCTCCCAGGCAACCCGGGCGACCCGCTGCTGCAACTCGGGTGCCCAGTCGACCGTCACGCTGGCGCCGCGCTGATCGGCGATCGGCGGATAGGGCCGATCGGTGGGCAGCTGCAACCGCACAGGCAGCCCAGCCAAAGTCTGTTCCCAGTAGCCCAATTGGGCGGCGATCGGGCTATCGCTCTCTGTCAGGTCGCCGAGAATCTCCCGTTGCCACAGCGTGTAATCCGCGTACTGCACGGGCAGTTCGGCCCATTCGGGAGCCCGCCCTGCACAGCGGCTGGCATAAGCCACTCCCAGGTCGCGCGCCAGCGAGGTGATCGACCAGCCGTCGGCGACGATGTGGTGCATCACGGCCACCAGCACGTGCTCGTCTTCGGCGACGCGGAATAGCATTGCCCGCAACGGAATCTCGGTTGTCAGGTCAAACGAGTGGCGCACCACGGCGTCGATGGCCTCGTCAAGCCGGGCGGCCGACCACGTAGCGGCATCGATCACGTCCCAGCCGAAATCGGCCCGCTCAGCCGGCATCACCACCTGCTGGGGAATCCCGTCGGGTGCGATGAACACGGTGCGCAGGCTCTCGTGGCGGCCCACCACATCGGCTAATGCGACGCCCAACGCGTCGACGTCGAGTTGGCCTCGGACGCGCAAGGCCACGGCCATGTTGTAAAGCGGTGAAGAACCCTGCAATTGGTCGATAATCCACAACCGGTTCTGGGCAAACGACAACGGGACCACCGCCGGCCGCTCCACCGGCACCAGCTGCGGTAGTCGATCCGCTGCCGCACCGATGCGGGGCGCCAGTTGGGCAACCGTGGGCGCCTCGAAGACAGTGCGCACCGCAAGGCCGGCGTCCAGTGACGTGTTGACCGCCGCCACCAGACGCATCGCCAAAATGCTGTCCCCGCCAAGGTCGAAGAACGAATCGTCCACACCCACGCGCTCGACACCGAGCACCTGGGCGTAGATCCCGGCCAGAATCTCTTCCACTGCGTTGGCCGGAGCCCGATACCGATCGGCATCGGTGTATTCCGGTGCGGGCAGCGACCGTTTGTCGAGTTTGCCGTTGACCGTCAACGGCAACCGTTCCAGCACCACCACCGCCGCCGGCACCATGTACTCCGCCAGCCGTTGTCCCAGCGCGGCGCGTATCTCGGCCGGGTCCACCGTACCGGTGACATAACCGACGAGTCGCTTGTCACCGGGCCGGTCCTCGCGGGCGATCACCACCGCCTGCTCGACGCCGTCCAAACCGGCCAGCGCGGCCTGGATTTCGCCGAGTTCGATGCGATACCCGCGGATCTTGACCTGCTCGTCGGCGCGGCCCAGATAGTCCAACTGCCCGTCGCCGCGCCAGCGCACCAGATCACCGGTGCGATACATCCGCGCCCCGGCCCCGCCGAAGGGGCAGGCCACAAACCGCGACGCGGTCAACCCGGCCCGGCGCACGTAACCGCAACCCACCCCGGTACCGGCCACATACAACTCACCAACCACCCCGGCCGGGACCAGACGCAACCACGGGTCCAGCACGAACAGCGCCGCTCCCGGCACCGGCGATCCGATGGGCGGGGTGCCCGACCCCACGGCCAACGGCGCGCTGATCGTGGCATACACCGTGGTTTCGGTGGGGCCATAGGCATTGATCATCACGCGTCCGGGTGCCCATCGATCCACCACCTCGGCGGGGCAGGGCTCGGCGGCGATCACCAACGCCGCCGAATCCAGCCCCTGCGGCGAGAGCGCCGCCACTGCCGACGGGGTTTGGCTCAAGATGCCGACGCGCTGCGCGACCAACAGCGCGTGGAAGTCGTCCGGTGAGCCGGTCACCGACTCGGGCACCACCACCAGCCGCCCGCCGTGCAGCAGCGCGCCCCAGATCTCCCACACCGAGTAGTCGAAGGCATAGGAGTGACACTGGGTCCACACCTGCCCCAGCTGCACGCCGACATCCAGTGAGTCGAACAGCCGGGTTACGTTGCGATGGGTGACCGCAACACCTTTGGGTACCCCGGTAGTGCCCGAGGTGTAGATGATGTGGGCAATGTCGTCGGCCGCCGGTGTGCGCAGTGCGGTGCTCGGTTGGAGATCAACGGCGGGATCGTCGACGTCGATGACCGGCAGGTCGTACGCGTCCAGCCGCGACCGCAGCCCCCTGGTGCTGATCGCGGCGATCGGCGCGGCATCGGCGACCATGAACTCGACCCGCGCGGGCGGCACCGCCGGGTCGATCGGCAAATACGCCGCCCCGGACTTGAGCACCGCCAGAATGCCCACGATCGCCTCGGCGGAGCGGGAGAACAGCAGCGCCACGCACTCGCCAGGACCGGCACCACGACCAGACAGCAAGTGCGCCAACCGGTTAGACGCCTCGTCCAGTTCGCGATACGTCATCGAAACCGCGCCGCAGCTGACCGCCTCGGCCTCCGGGGTGCGTGCCACCTGTTCGGCGAACAACGCCGGAATCGACGCCGCGGTCGTCGGCGTGCTCAACGCCGCCGTGTTGCCCCACCCGTCGAGCCTGACGCGCTCAAGCTCGTCGAGCAGGTCCATCGACGACAACGCCCATCCGGGGTCGGCGGCCATCGCCAGCAATACGCGACGCAACCGCTCGATCAGCGTTTCGATGGTGGCCGTGTCGAACACATCGGTACGGAATTCCACGATCCCGCTGATTCCGGCGGGTTCACCGTCCGTACCCCAACGTTCGGCAAGAGAGAACACCAGATCCATTCGGGCCGTCTGGGTTTCCACAGGCAGCGGCGTGACCTCGAGATCACCCAACGCCAAGCCGGGGCTGGCGTTGGCGTACTGCCAGGGAAGGTTCTGCCAGGCCAAGAGCACCTGGACCAGCGGGTGATGGGAGAGGCTTCGGGTCGGGTTGAGCCGGTCGACCAGCACCTCGAAGGGCACGTCTTGGTGCTCGTAGGCGGCCAGGCTGCGCCGTCGCACTTGAGCCAGAAGCTCCGCAACACTGGGATTTCCGGCCAGTTCCACTCGGAGCACCAGGGTGTTGACGAAAAACCCGACCAGTTCGTCGAGCGCGGGATCACGACGTCCGGCGATCGGGAAGCCCACTGCGACATCAGAACTCGCGCTGATCTTCGAGAGCAGCACTGTCAGGGCGGCCTGAACGACCATGAAGCTGGTCGCCTTGTGCTGGCGGGCCACCCGCGCGACCTGCTGCTGCAGCTCGGCCGGCCACTCCACCGATACGCTGGCGCCCCGCTGATCGGCCACGGGCGGGTAGGGCCGATCGGTGGGAAGCTCCAGCCGCTCGGGCATTCCGGCCAGGGCCTCTTCCCAATAGGCCAATTGCGCGGCGATGGGGCTGTCGCTATCGGCCAGGTCGCCGAGGATTTCTCGCTGCCACAGCGTGTAATCGACGTATTGCAACGGCAATTCGGCCCACTGCGGAGCTTGCCTGGTGCACCGGCTGGCATAGGCTACCCCAAGATCGTGCACCAGCGGACTGATCGACCAGCCGTCGGCGGCGATATGGTGCACCACGGCCAACAACACGTGCTCGTCGTCGGTGATGCGGAAAAGCCTCGCCAGCAACGGCATCTCGCTTGCCAAATCGAACGCGGTGCCGGCTGCCGCACCGATCTCCTCATCCAGCCGGCTCGCCGACCAGCCGGTGGCATCGATGATCTGCCAGTCGAAGTCGGCCCGCTCCACCGGGATGACCACCTGCCGCGGCGTTCCGTCGACCATGGGGAACACTGTGTGCAGGGTTTCGTGACGGCTCACCACGTCGGTCAGGGCGTGGCCCAGGGCATCGGCATCCAACCGGCCGTTCAGCCGCAATGCCACCGCGATGTTGTAAACCGCTGTGGGGCCCTGCAATTGCTCGATGAACCACAATCGCTGCTGCGCAAACGACAACGGAACAATCGCGGGTCGCTCCACTGCCGCCAAAGGCTTGGGCCGACCCTCGTCCGCGCCGATGCGCGACGCCAACTGGGTCACCGTGGGCGCCTCGAATACAGTGCGCACCGAAAGATCGGCGTTGAGGGCGGCGTTGATCGCAGAAACCACCCGCATCGCCGACAGCGAATCGCCACCCAAGTCGGTAAACGAGTCGTCGGCCCCGACGCGCTCGAGCCCGAACACTTGCGCGTAGATACCGGCGACGATCTCTTCGACGGGGTTGGCCGGGGCGCGGTAGCCGGCCGCGGCCTGTTCTGGTGCCGGTAGCGCGCGGGTGTCGAGTTTGCCGTTGGGTGTCAACGGCATCGTCTCCAACACCACCACCGCGGCGGGAACCATGTACTCCGGCAGCAGCTCAGCGAGCTTCTGGCGCAGCGCGGCCGGCTTCGCCGTCCCGGTGACATAGCCGACCAGCCGCTTGTCGCCCGGCTGGTCCTCGCGGGCGATCACCGCCGCCTGTTCCACTCCATCGCAGCTCGCCAGCGCCGCGCGCACCTCGGTCAACTCGATGCGATACCCGCGGATCTTGACCTGCTCGTCGGCGCGCCCGACATAGTCCAGTTGTCCGTCGGCGCGCCAACGCACCACATCTCCCGTGCGATACATCCGTGTGCCGAACCCACCGAACGGGCAAGCCACGAACCGTGATCCGGTCAGACCGGCACGGCCCACATAGCCAAACGCCACCCCAGCGCCAGCCACATACAACTCCCCGACCACCCCCGGCGGCACCGGTTGCAGCCATCCATCCAGGACGAACAACGCGGCCCCCGGCACCGGCGAGCCGATCGGCGGCGCCCCGGAGCCCGATATCAACGGTGCACTGATCGCCACACACATCGTGGTCTCTGTCGGCCCGTAGGCGTTGACCATCACCCGCCCGGGCGCCCAGCGGTCCACCACCTCGGCGGGACAGGCCTCGCCGGCCGTCACCAACGCCGTCGACTCCAGCCCCTCCGGTGAGAGAACCTTTACCGCCGACGGAGTTTGGGTGAGCACGCTGGCCTGTTCGCCAACCAGCATGGCGTGGAAGTCGTCGGCCGAGCGCGTCACGGGCTCGGGCACGACCGCCAGGCGCCCGCCCCGCAGCAGCGCCCCGAAGATCTCCCACACTGAAACGTCGAATGCCAACGAGTGGCTATGCGACCAGACTCCCGTCGCCGGCAGACCGGCGTCCAGCGACCCCAGCAACTGCGTCACATTGTGGTGGCTGATCGCAACGCCTTTGGGCATACCGGTGGTGCCTGAGGTGTAGATCAGGTAGGCAACGTCATCGGGTGCCGGCGCCGGTAGTGCAGTGCCGGGTTGCGAGCTTATAACCGGGTCGTCCACGTCGACGACGGTCATGTCGTATCCGTCGAGTCGGTGGGCCAAAGCGCTAGTGGTGATCGCGGCGATCGGCGCAGCATCGGCGACCATGAAGTCGATCCGGGCCGCCGGCAATGCGGGGTCGATGGGCAGATATGCCGCCCGACTCTTGAGCACCGCGAGGATTGCCACGACCGACTCGACTGAACGCGACAGCAGCAGAGCCACACATCCGCCCAAACCGGCACCCCACTCAATGAGCAAGTGCGCCAAACGATTCGATGCCTCGTCGAGCTCGCGGTAGGTCATGTTGCGGCCCTGGCTGCTGATCGCCGTGGCGTCCGGCGTCCGGGCCACGTGCGCGGCAAACAGCTCCGGAATCGACATCGCGCTGTCAGTCGGGTGACCCAGTGCCGTGCGGTTGCCCCATTGGTCGAGGCGGGCGTGCTCAGCGGTATCCAGCGGATCCACCGACGACAACGGCCGTGCGGGCGCGGCGGTCATCGCCACCAGAACCCGCTCGAACCGTTCGACCAGTGCGTGGATGCTGGCCGCGTCGAACACGTCGGTGCGGAATTCCACTGCGCCGCCGATACCGGCCGGCTCACCGGACGGGCTCCAACGTTCCGTCAGGTTGAACACCAAATCCATTCGGGCCGTTTGGGTGTCCACCGACAGCGGCGTGACCTGTAGATCTCCCAAGGCCAACGCGGTGGCGGGGTCACTGTGCTGCCCGGGGAAGTTCTGCAGCGCCAGCACCACCTGGATGAGGGGGTGATGGGTGAGGCTTCGGGCCGGGTTGAGCCGCTCGACCAACACCTCGAAGGGCATGTCTTGGTGTTCGTAGGCGGCCAGACTACGCGTTCGCACTTGGGCCAGGAGTTGAGCGAAAGTGGGGTCGCCGGCTAGGTCGACCCGCAGTACCAGGGTGTTGACGAAACATCCCACCAGCTCGTCGAGCGCGGGGTCGCGGCGCCCGGCGATCGGGAAGCCCACTGCCACATCGCGACTGGCGCTGAGCTTGGCCAGCAGCACCGCGAGGGCGGCCTGAATCACCATGAAGTTGGTCGCGTTGTGCTCGCGCGCTACCCGCGCCACCTGCTGCTGCAGCTCGGCCGGCCACTCCACCGCCAGCCGGGCGCCGCGTTGATCGGCAACCGGCGGGTAGGGCCGATCAGTGGGCAGCGCGAGGCGATCGGGCATTCCGGCCAGCGCGTTTTCCCAGTAGGCCAGTTGCGCGGCGATGGGGCTCTGGTCGTCGTCGAGATCCCCGAACTGCTCGCGCTGCCACAGCGTGTAGTCGACATACTGCACCGGCAGCGCAGGCCAGTCGGGCGCCTGCCCCGCGCACCGGCTGGTGTAGGCGGCTCCCAGGTCACGCGCCAGCAGCGTGATCGACCATCCGTCGGCGCCGATATGGTGCACCAAGAGCACCAGCACGTGTTCGTCGTCGGCGACATGGAAAAGCCTTGCTCGCAACGGTATCTCGGCTGACAAGTCAAACGTGTAGCGAGCTGCGGCGTTGACGGCATCGTCCAGCCGGCTGGCGGGCCAGCCCGCGGCGTCAACGACGTCCCACCCGAACTCCGCCGCCTGCACCGGAATAACTATCTGACTCGGTGTTCCCTCGATCGTCGGGAACACGGTGCGCAGACTCTCGTGGCGGGCAACCACATCGGCGAACGCCTGGCCCAGCGCGCCGCCATCCAGCCGTCCGCGAAGTCGCAGTGCCACCGCCACGTTGTAGATCGGTGACGGTCCCTGGAACTGGTCGAGGAACCACAACCGCTGCTGAGCGAACGACAGCGGCACCACGGCGGGTCGCTGGGCGGGCACCAATGGCGCCAGCCGATCCGCCCCCGCCCCGATCCGCGTCGCCAGTTGCGTCACCGTGGGCGCCTCGAACACCGTGCGCACCGAAACGCCGGCATCCAGGCCGGTGCCGATCTCGGCGATCAGCCGCATCGCCGAAATGCTGTCTCCGCCAAGGTCGAAGAAGGAATCATCGACACCCACGCGCTCGACACCGAGCACCTGGGCGTAGATGCCGGCCAGGATTTCCTCGACTGCGTTGGCCGGGGCGCGGTACCGATCGACACCGATGTACTCGGGCGCCGGCAGAGCGCGGGCGTCGAGTTTGCCGTTGACCGTCAGCGGCAACGCCTCCAGCACCATCACCGCCGTCGGGACCATGTAGCCCGGGAGTCGGTCCGCCAGGCGTTCGCGTATTTCGGTGGGATCGGCGGTGCCGGTGACATAGCCGACGAGACGTTTGTCGCCAGGTCGGTCCTCGCGGGCGATCACCGCCGCCTGCTCCACGCCGTCGCAGGCGGTCAGCGCCGCCTGCACCTCGCCGAGTTCGATGCGATAGCCGCGGATCTTGACCTGTTCGTCGGCGCGGCCCAGATAATCCAGTTGGCCGTCGGCGCGCCAGCACACCAAATCCCCGGTGCGGTACATGCGTATTCCGGCCTCGCCGAACGGACATGCCACAAACCGGGATGCGGTCAGACCCGGCCGACGCACATAGCCACATCCGACACCGCGGCCGGCGATGTACAACTCTCCGACCACACCCACCGGGACGGGACGCAGCCACCCGTCTAGCACGAAGAACGCCGCGCTCGACACAGGCGCGCCGATCGGCGGCGGGCCCGACCCTGCTGCCAGCGGTGTGCTCTTGGCCGCCCACATCGTCGTCTCGGTCGGGCCGTAAACATTGACCATCACTCGCCCGGGTGCCCAGCGGTCCACGAGCTCGGCCGGGCAGGGTTCGGCGCCGATCACCAACGCGGTCGGTCCCAGCCCTTCGGGTGAGAGCATCCCCACCGCCGAGGGCGTCTGGGTGAGCACGCTAACTTGCTCGCGAATCAGCAACGCGTGCAAGTCATCCGGTGAGCGGAGCACGGGCTCGGGAACCACCACCAGCCGTCCGCCGTGCAGCAGCGCGCCCCAGATCTCCCACACCGAAAAATCGAAAGCGTAGGAGTGACACTGCGTCCACAGCTGTCCCGGCGCCAACGCCACGCCGGCATCCAATCCGTCGAAAAGCTGGGTGACGTTGCGTTGGGTGACCGCGACGCCCTTGGGCACCCCGGTGGTCCCCGACGTGTAGATGATGTGGGCGACATCATCGGGGCTCGGCGGCGGTGGCGCCGTGCTGGGTTGCGCGTCGACGGCGGGATCGTCGACGTCGACCACCGGCAGGCCGTGCCCGTCGAGACGCGGGCGCAGCCCGGTGGTGGTGAGCGCCGCGATCGGCGCCGCATCGGAAAGCATGAATCCGATTCGGTCCGCGGGTAGCGCCGGGTCCATCGGGAGGTAGGCCGCCCCGCTCTTGAGCACTGCCAGGATCGCCACGACCGCCTCGACCGATCGGGGAAACATCAGCGCCACGGACCGCCCGGGGCCCGCGCCATGCTCAATGAGCAAGTGCGCCAACCGGTTCGCTGCCTGATCGAGCTCGAGGTACGTCAGCGACCGGCCCTGGCAGCCGACCGCCGGCGCCTGCGGGGTGCGTGCCGCCTGAGCGGCAAAAAGCTCCGGAACCGACGTCGGTGTCGCCGGCCGGCTCAACACTGCCCGATTGCCGATTTCATTCAGTCGGGCCAGCTCGTCGTCGTCGATCACGTTGACCGATGACAACCGCCGGGCGGGATCGGCGGTCATCGCTTCCAGTAACCGCTCCAACCGCCGGATCAGCGTTTCGATGCTTTGCGCGTCGAACACGTCGCTGTCGTATCCCACGCGGAAGCCGAGTTCGCTGCCCGGCAGGGCTTGCACAGTCAGCGGGTAGTGGGTGCATTCGCGGATGGTGACGTCGGTGACGGCCAACTCGCCGCCTGCCAGCGCGGCGGCGTCCAAAGGGTAGTTCTCGTAGGCGAAAACGGTGTCGAACAGTTGGTCGTGGCCGGTGATGCGGTGAATCTCGTTGAGCGCCAAGTGTTGGTGCTCGAGCGTGTCGTTGTGGGCTTTTTGCAGCTGGTCGAGCAGGTCTACGGTGGTGGTCGCCGCGGTGATGCGCGCCCGCACCGGTACGGTGTTGATCAGCAGTCCCACCATCGATTCCGCGCCGGTCACGTCGGAAGGCCGGCCCGCGACCGCGGCGCCGAAGGTCACGTCGTGCTGACCGGTCAGCCACATCAGCAGCTGGGCGAACGCGGCCTGCAGCACGGTGTTGACGGTGGTGTGGCACGAGCGCGCCAGCTCGTTGACGGCCCGCGTGGTTTGCGCTGATACCCAATATGATTCGACGTCTCGGGCTCGTACCGACTGACTCGGTGGGCCGACCAATGTGGGCGTGTCGAAGCCGGCGAGCACCTGGCGCCAGGCGGCGCGGGCGGCGTCAAGGTCGCGGTTGGCCAACCAGGTGACGAACGTCCGATATGGCCTGGCAGCGGGTAGCCGCTGTCCCGTGAAGCTGGCGAAGATCTCGCGCAGAAGGATGGGTAGCGACCAGCCGTCGAGCACGATGTGGTGATTGGTCAGCACAAATCGGTGCCGGTCGTCCAGGGTGCGGATCAATGCCGCCCGGAAGGCCGGCTGGTGGGCGAGATCGCTGACCGCGGCGCGCTCGGCGGCGCACAGTTGCCGGAACTGCTCCTCGATATCGGTGCGGTCCAGTTCGACGTAGCGCCATGGCACGACGGGATTGGCGAGGATGATTTGCACCGGTTCGTCGAACCGGTCGCAGAATTGGGCCACCAGGTTGGGATGACGGTTGACCACTGCGCGTAACGCATCGCGCAGCCGGTGGGCATCGAGCGGGCCGCTCAACGTGATCGCCAACTGCACCGCGTATACGTCGTCGCTGCCTTGGGCGGTGGTGGCGTGGAAGAGCAGCCCCCGTTGCAGCGGGGTCAGCGGCAACACATCGGCGATCTGATATTGCTGCTGCAGCTCGTCGATCTGCTGCTGGCTCAACCGCGCCGGCGCGACGTCCGAGGGGGTCAGCCCGCCCCCGCCGGCACGCACGAGTGCGCAGATACCGGCCAGGGCCTCAAACCAGAGCCGGCTCATTTTGTCGGCGTGCTCTTCGTCGAGAGCCGACGGCGCCCACGTCCAGGCGGCGTAGAGCTGCGGCCCGGCCTCGGTGTCGACGGTGCCGGCGTTGAGTTCCACGGTGTGCGCCAACGGCATTGGAATGGCCGCGGCCGCGGCGGTCACCGACACGCCGTCTTGGCACAACCGCCACACATCGCCCGCCGGCTCATCGGGTT
Organism: Mycobacterium sp. MFM001; assembly: GCF_003402475.1. Taxonomy (GTDB): domain Bacteria; phylum Actinomycetota; class Actinomycetes; order Mycobacteriales; family Mycobacteriaceae; genus Mycobacterium. Next base: position 8,970 of record NZ_BFAB01000024.1, on the reverse strand, counting down.
CGCCCGCGTTCATGCGGCCGAGATAGTTGAAACCGATCGGCGGGTCCGAGTCGGCCAGCCCGACATCGGAATTCAGATACCGGAACAGACCGTAGGTGAGCGGTGGCGGCAGGGCGCGCAGTTGCTCTTTGGCTTTCTTGATCAGTGAACCCAGTGCGGCGTCACCGGCCGCGACTTGCGTCCAGTTCAGCCCGCCGACAGTCAGTGCCACCGGGTATTTGGTGGTAAACCAGCCCACCGTGCGTGACAAGTCGACGTCGGCGCCTAGCTCCTCGTGGCGACCATGGGCCTCCACGTCGATGCCGATCGGCGCGCAGCCGTTGCCGACGAACTCCGATGCCGCCAAAGCGAATGCGATCAACAGAATCTCGTGCAGTCCGGCGTGGAACGCTACAGGTACCTGCTCGAGCAGGATCACAGTCGTCTCGCTATCCAGCGACACCGACAGGCGCCCGGCGGTTTCGTAGGTGTCGACATCAGGGCGTACGGCCGGCAGCGCGGTCGAGGCCGCGGCCACCTGCTTCCAGGCATCGGCCTGTTCGACCACGTCGGGGGCATGCGCGTGCTCGTTCAGCAGTGCCGCCCAGCGGGCGAACGAGGTTCCCCACGACGGCAACGCCACCGGCTGCCCGCCGTGGTGCTGGCCCCAGGCGGTATTGAGGTCCTCCAACAGGATCCGCCATGACACTGCGTCGATAGCCAGGTGGTGGATGATCAACGCCAACTGGTGCGTTGAGGCCGCCCACAAGGCGCTGAGCATCACCCCGGCGAACGGGTTGAGCCGCGAGCGGGCCTGAATCAGCGCCTGGTCGGACATCTCCTCGACCGTCTGCAGACAGTCGCGTGCATCCACCGACCCGGCCTCGGGCACCGTCAAGTTCCCCGCGCCGTCCTCATTCATCCGCGCTCGGAGCATGGCGTGCCGATCGAGCAAGGCTTGCACCAGCACCACCACATCGGCTTGGTCCGCCTCTGCGGGGGCCTGGATCAGCACGGTCTGGTTGAACTGATCCACCGGCCCGTCAATGCTGTTCAGCCAGCGCATAATCGGGGTCGCGGGCACCTCACCCACCCCGTCGTCGGTGGGCCCAGCGGCATCAGCCGTGCCGGCTACCCGGGCTAGCCGGGCCACGGTCTGTTCGACGAACACATCGCGCGGCCGACACACCAGACCGGCGGCGCGTGCTCGTGCCACCACCTGCATTGCCGAGATGCTGTCGCCACCCAGGTCGAAGAAGGAGTCGTCGACGCCGACCCGCTCGAGCCCCAGCACTTGGGCGTAGATGCCGGCCAGGATCTCCTCGACGGCGTTGGTGGGGGCGCGATACCGGCCGGCATCGGCGTATTCGGGCGCTGGCAAAGCCCGGGTATCCAGCTTGCCGTTGGGCGTCAACGGCAACGCGCCAAGCGCGACGACGGCGGTGGGCACCATGTGTGCCGGCAACCGCTCGGCCAACCGAGTGCGGATGCCGGTCGGGTCGGCGCTGCCGGTGATATAACCCACCAGCCGCTTGTCGCCGGGACGGTCCTCACGGGCAATCACCACCGCCTGCTCCACACCATCGCACCCCGCGAGGGCAGTCTGGATTTCGCCGAGCTCGATGCGATACCCACGGATCTTGACCTGCTCATCAGCGCGGCCCAAATAATCCAACTGCCCATCAGCACGCCAACGCACCACATCACCCGTGCGATACATCCGCGACCCCGGCCCACCGAACGGGCAGGCCACAAACCGCGACCCCGTCAACGACGCCCGGCCCGGATAGCCGCAGGCCACCCCGGCGCCGGCCACATACAACTCCCCCACCACACCGGCGGGCGTCGGTTGCAGCCAAGCGTCGAGCACGAACAACGCCGCACCCGCCACCGGCGAACCAATCGGCGGCACCCCCGCCCCCGCCGCCAGCGGAGCGCTGATCGCCACACACATCGTGGTCTCCGTCGGCCCGTAAGCGTTGACCAACACCCGCCCCGACGCCCACCGATCCACCACCTCGGCCGGACACGCCTCACCAGCCATCACCAACGCGATCGACTCCAACCCCTGCGGGGCAAGCATGTTCACCGCCGACGGCGTCTGGGTCAGCACATCGACCTGCTCGTCAATCAGCATGGCGTGCAACTCATCCGGCGAACCCACCACCGACTCGGGCACCACCACCGTCCGCCCACCGCGCAACAACGCACCAAAGATCTCCCACACCGACACGTCAAACGCCAACGAATGAGCGTGCGACCACACCCCCTTCTCAGGCAAACCCGCATCCAACGACCCCAACAACTGCGTCACATTGCGGTGCGTAACCGCCACACCCTTGGGCACACCCGTCGTCCCCGACGTGTAAATCAGATAGGCGATCGCATCCGGCACCGGCGCCGGCAGCGCCGCAGACGGATAGGTCTGGATGCGCGGGTCTTCGATATCGACGACTGTCACGTCGTGCCCGTCGAGTCGGTCGGTCAACTCGGCGGTGGTGATCACCGCGACCGGACCGGAGTCGGCCAGCAGGAACTCCAGCCGCGCCGCCGGCACACCGGGGTCGAGCGGCACATACGCCGCCCCCGACTTGAGCACCGCCACAATGCCCACCACGGCTTCGATCGAGCGCGGCAACAGCAGCGCCACACACCGCCCCGCACCCGCGCCCCGCGCAGCAAGCCAGTGCGCCAACCGATTCGAGGTCTCGTCAAGCTCACGATATGTCACCCAGCGGCCCTGCCCACTGACCGCCACCGACTCCGCCGCACGCGCCACCTGCTCGGCGAACAGCGCCGGAACCGACACCGCATCAACGCAACGGCTCAATGCGGCGCGATTGCCGATCTCGTCGAGATAGACATGCTCGGGTTCGTCAAGGACATCCACCGACGACAACCGCCGGGCGGGGTCGGCGGACATCGCCAGCACAACCCGCTCGAACCGTTCGATCAACGCGTGGATGCTGGCCGCGTCGAACACATCAGTGCGGAACTCCACCTCGCCGCCGATACCGCCTGGCTGACCGGACTCGGTCCAGCGTTCAGACAGGGAGAACACCAAATCCATGCGCGCAGACTGGGTTTGCACTGGCTGCCGCGTTGCCTCGAGGTCACCCAAGGCCAGGTCCGCGGGCTGGTTGTTCTGCCAGGCCAACGCCACCTGCACCAGCGGGTGATGAGACAGGCTTCGCGTCGGGTTGAGCCGCTCCACCAGCACCTCGAACGGTACGTCCTGATTTTCGAACGCTTCCAAGCTGCGCTGCCGCACCTGCGTTAATAACTCGCGCACACAGGGATCGCCGGCCACGTCGACCCGCAACACCAGGGTGTTGACGAAAAACCCGATCAGCTCATCCAGCGCGGGATCGCGGCGCCCGGCCACCGGAAACCCCACCGCCACATCGGAACTCGCGGTGAGCTTGGCCAGCAGTACAGCCAGGGCCGCCTGGATCACCATGAAGCTGGTCGCATTGTGCTCCCGCGCCACCTGGGTGACCCGCTGCTGCAACTCGGGCGGCCACTCCACTGGCACGCTGGCGCCGCGGTGTTCGGCGACCGGCGGATAGGGCCGATCGGTAGGCAGCTGCAGCCGCTCCGGCAGCCCAGCCAAAGTCTGCTCCCAGTAAGCCACCTGGGCCGCGATCGGGCTATCGCTATCGGCGAGATCGCCGAGGATTTCCCGTTGCCACAGCGTGTAGTCGACGTATTGCACCGCCAAGGGAGCCCAGTTGGGGGCCTGCCCGACGGACCGGCTGGCGTAAGCCATTCCCAGGTCGCGCGCCAGCGGGGTGATCGACCAGCCGTCGGCGGCAATATGGTGCACCACGGCCACCAGCACATGCAAGTCGTCGCTGACGCGGAAACACCGTGCCCGCAACGGAATCTCGGTTGCCAGATCAAAGGCGTAGCGGGCAGCTTCGTTGACGGCGTCATCCAGCCGGCTCGGCGGCCACGCGGTGGCATCGACGACGTCCCAGCCGAAATCGGCCCGCTCAGGCGGAATCACCACCTGCTGGGGTGTCCCGTCGACCGAAGGGAACACGGTGCGCAGGCTCTCGTGGCGGCCCACCACATCGCCCAGCGCCGCACCCAGCGCGTCGGCATCGAGCCGCCCTCGCAGCCGCAATGCCACTGCCATGTTGTAAACCGGTGAGGTGCCCTGCAATTGGTCGATGAACCACAACCGGTTCTGGGCGAACGACAACGGCACCACCGCCGGCCGATCCACCGGCACCAGCCGCGGCGGCCTGCCCGCCCCTACGCCGATACGGGATGCCAATTGGGCAACGGCGGGCGCCTCGAACACGGCACGCACCGAAAGATCCGACTCCAGTGCGGTGTTGACCGCGGCGATGAGGCGCATCGCCGAAAGCGAATCGCCACCCAAATCGAAGAACGAATCGTCGGCTCCGACGCGCTCCACACCGAGGACTTGGGCATAGATGCCGGCCAGGATCTCCTCGATCGGGGTGCCGGGAGCTCGGTATTCGTCGGCGGCGTATTCGGGTGCCGGCAAGGCACGCATGTCCAGTTTGCCGTTGACCGTCAACGGGAGTGACTGCAACACCATCACAGCGGCCGGAAGCATGTAGCCCGGCAGCCGCTCGGCCAACTCGGCGCGTATCTCTACCGGATCTGCTTTCCCGGTCACATACCCGACCAGGCGCTTGTCGCCGGGCCGGTCCTCGCGGGCGATCACCGCCGCCTGCTCGACGCCGTTGCAGGCAGTCAAAGCCGCTTGGACATCCTCGAGTTCGATGCGATACCCGCGGATCTTGACCTGCCCGTCGGCGCGTCCCAGATACGTCAGTTGCCCGTCGGGGCGCCAGCGCACCAGATCCCCGGTGCGATACATCCGCGCGCCCGGCCGCCCGAAGGGACAGGCCACAAACCGCGACCCGGTCAACGTGGCCCGACGCCAATACCCGCACGCCACACCGCGTCCGGCTACGTACAACTCGCCGACCACACCGGCCGGCACCGGACGTAACCAGCGGTCCAGCACGAACAACGCCGCCCCGGGAACCGGCGCGCCGATTGGCGGCGGCCCCGATCCCGGCGTCAGCGGCGCACTCAACGTGGTGTACCACGTCTCGCTCGGCCCGTAGGCGTTGATCATCACCCGCCTGGGCGCCCACCGATCCACCACCTCGACCGGGCAGGGCTCCCCGCCCACCAGCAGCGCCACCGAATCCAGATCTTGCGGCGACAACACCGCTACCGCAGAGGGGGTCTGGTTCAAGACGCTGACGCGCTCGGCGACGAGTAGGGCGTGAAAATCTTGCGGTGAGCGCGCCATCCATTCGGGCACTATCACCAGCCGCCCACCGCGCAGGAGCGCTCCCCAGATTTCCCAGACCGACACGTCGAAACCGTAGGAATGCCACTGGGACCACACACCCGGCGACGGCAGGTCGACGTCCAGTGTGTCGAAAAGTTGGGTGACGTTGCGGTGGGCTACCGCAACACCTTTGGGTACCCCGGTAGTGCCGGAGGTGTAGATGATGTGAGCGATGTCGTCCGGGCCAGGCGCCGCTAGTGGCGTGCCTGGCTGGGCATCCACGGCAGGGTCGTCGACGTTGACGACCGGCAGGGTGCATCCGTCGAGCAGGCCGGCCAACGCACTTGTGGTGATAGCGGCTATCGGCTGAGCGTCCTCGAGGATGACCGCGATCCGAGCAGGCGGCAGTGCCGGGTCCATCGGCAGATAGGCCGCGCCGGCCTTCACCACTCCCAGGATCGCTGCGATCGCTTCGGCCGACCGCGAAAACAGCAGCGCCACACACTCTCCGGGGCATGCCCCATGCGCGGCCAGCAGATGCGCCAACCGGTTGGACGCATCGTCGAGCTCGCGGTAGCTCCACGAACGCTCGCCGGATACCAGCGCCACTGCATCCGGGGTCTCGGCCACCCGCGCGGCGAACAAGTCCGGAATCGACACCGGCGCAGCCGACGGCAGGGCCAGCACCGCCCGGTTGCCGACGTCGTCAAGACGGGCATGCTCGTTTTCGTCCAGCAGGTCGACCGACGACAACGACCGCCCGGGGTCGGTGGTCATCGCCGCCAACACCCGCTCGAAACGCTCTACCAGCGCCTGGATGCTGGCCGCGTCGAACACATCGGTGCGGAACTCGACCGTGCCACCGATCCCGGCAGGCTCACCGGTGCCGGTCCACTGTTCGGCGAGCGAAAACACCAAATCCATGCGGGCCGTTTGGGTTTGCACCGGCAGCGACGCGATGTGAAGGTCACCCAGGCTCAGGCTTGCCGCGGGGTCATTGCTGTGGCCGGGGAAGTTCTGCCAGGTCAGCAACACCTGGATCAAGGGGTGGTAGGTCAACGATCGGGACGGGTTGAGCCGCTCGACGAGCACCTCGAACGGCACGTCTTGGTGTTCGTAAGCGGCCAGGCTGCGCCGTCGCACCTGGTCTAGCAGTTCGACGACGGTGGGATCTCCGGCCAGATCCACTCGCAGCACCAGGGTGTTGACGAAAAACCCCACCAACTCGTCGAGCGCAGGGTCACGGCGTCCCGCAATGGGGAATCCCACCGCCACTTCCGTGCTGGCGCTGAGCTTTCCCAACAACACCGCCAGAGCTGCCTGAACCACCATGAAACTGGTCGAGTTGTGTTCGCGGGCAATCCGGGCCACCTGTTGCTGCAGCGCTGCCGACCAATCGACCGCCACACTCGCGCCGCGGTAGTCAGCGACGGGCGGGTAGGGCCGGTCGGTCGGAAGCTGCAGCCGCTCGGGCATCCCGGCCAGGGCCTCTTCCCAGTAGGCCAACTGCGCCGCGATGGGGCTGTCGCTGTCGTCGAGGTCACCGAACTGCGCGCGCTGCCACAGCGCGTAATCGGCGTATTGCACCGGCAGTTCGCGCCAGTCAGGCGGGCGTCCCGCGCACCGGCTGACGTAGGCAACGCCCAGATCACGAGCCAGCGGATGGATCGACCAGCCGTCGGCGGCAATATGGTGCATCACGATCACCAGCACGTGCACGTCGTCGGCGACGGTGAAAAGCCATGCCCGCAGCGGTATCTCGATTGCCAGATCGAACGTGAAGCGTGCTGCCGTGTTGACAGCGTCGTTCAACCGGCTTGGCGACCACCCGGTTGCGTCGACAATGTCCCACCCGAAGTCGGCCCATTCGGCAGGGATTACTGTCTGCCGGGGCGTTCCGTCGACGGTGGGAAATACCGTGCGCAGGCTCTCGTGGCGACCCACCACGTCGGCCAGTGCCGTGCCCAGCGCGTCGACATCGAGTCGACCACTCAGCTGCAAGGCGGCCGCGATGTTGTAAACGGCTGTGGGACCTTGTAATTGGTCGATGAACCACAGCCGGCTCTGGGCGAACGACAACGGGACCACCGGCGGCCGCTCGGCTGCCACCAACGGAGGAAGTCGGCCCGCGGCCTCGCCGACCCGGGACGCCAACCGGGCAACAGTCGGGGCTTCGAATATGGCACGAACCGAAAGGCTCGCCTCCAGTGCGGTGTTGGCGCCGGCGATGAGGCGCATGGCGGTGATGCTGTCGCCGCCGAGGTCGAAGAAGGAGTCGTCGATGCCGACGCGGTCGAGGCCGAGGGTTTCGGCGTAGATGCCGGCCAGGATCTCCTCGATGGCGTTGGTGGGGGCCCGGTACTGTCCGGTGTAGTGCGGGGCGGGCAGCGCGCGGGTGTCCAGTTTGCCGTTAGACGTGAGCGGCAACGCCTCGAGCGTGATCACCGCGGCGGGCACCATGTAGTCCGGCAGCCGCTCGGCCAGCTCTTGGCGTAGGTGTGCCGGGTCGGCGCTGCCGGTGACATAGCCGACCAGCCGCTTATCACCCGGGCGATCCTCGCGGGCCACCACCACCGCCTGCCCCACCCCATCCAGTGCACGTAGGGCGGCCTGGATTTCATGGAGTTCGATGCGATAGCCGCGGATTTTGACCTGCTCATCGGCGCGGCCCACATAATCCAACTGACCATCCGGGCGCCAGCACACCACATCCCCGGTCCGATACATCCGCGCCCCTGGCGCCCCGAACGGGCAGGCCACAAACCGCGACCCCGTCAAAGCTGCCCGGCCCACATAGCCGTAGGCCACCCCCGCACCGGCCACATACAACTCCCCGGCCACCCCCGCCGGCACCGGATGCAACCACGGGTCCAGCACGAACAATGCCGCTCCGGGCACCGGCGACCCGATCGGCACCGACCCCACCCCCGGCTCAAGAGGGGCGCTCATCGCCGCATACACCGTGATCTCGGTCGGCCCATAGGCATTGACCATCACCCGACCACGCGCCCAGCGATCGGCCAGCTCGACCGGGCAGGCCTCCCCACCCACCAACACCGCAACCGACCCCAACCCCTCAGCAGACAATGCCGCTAAGGCCGAGGGGGTCTGGGTCAACACATTCACCTGCTCGTCGATCAACACCGCATGAAACTCACGCGGGGAAGCGGTGATCTGCTCGGGCACCACCACCAACCGCCCGCCATGCAACAACGCCCCCCAGATCTCCCACACCGAAAAATCGAACGCATACGCATGACACTGCGTCCACACCTGACCGCCGGGCAGCCCCGCGGTCAACGACTCCACCAGGTGCGCCAGGTTGCGATGACTAATCGCCACCCCCTTGGGCGTCCCCGTGGTGCCCGAGGTGTAAATGATGTGCGCAACCCCCTCAACATCGGGCACCGCCAACCTCGTCGCCGGCCGGGCCGCGATCCCCGGATCCTCGACATCGATCACCGCCACGCCATGCCCGGCCAACCGACCCGCCAACCCAGCGGTCGTGATCACCGCGACCGGGGCGGCATCAGAAAGCACGAACCCGACCCGCGCATCGGGCAGCACCGGATCAATCGGCACATAGGCCGCCCCCGTCTTGAGCACCGCCAGGATCGACACGATCGCTTCGACCGAGCGCGACAACACCAACCCCACACACCGACCCGGCCCCGCCCCACACTCGACCAACAGATGCGCCAACCGAT
>NZ_BFAB01000023.1 GCF_003402475.1 Mycobacterium sp. MFM001 | reverse complement strand
CGACGACAACACCCGCCCCGAATCCCCCACCATCACCACCAACACCCGCTGCAAGCGCTCGGTTAAATCGCGGACGTCAAAGTTGGACAATGGCTGCCCAGTGCCGGCTGTACTCAACGACAGGTGGCCGTCGGCACTCAAGAAAAACAATCCGAAATGGCCCACCCGGCCAAAGCCGGTAACCACCCCCGACGCAGCCGCATCAGCAAAAGGCAGAGCCGTTATCGAGGGGATGAAATTGACACGCACTCTATCCGACCGTCCGGAACCACCGGGACGTAGTTTGCGCTCGAGGGCATGCACTGGAAATCGCTGGTGCTGCAGCGCTTCCCGTATTCGTGTATCGACCTGCTGACAAAAATCGGCGATCGTTAAATCCGGTGAAGCCGTCAACACCAACGGCACCACCCCGGAAACCATCCCCGGAGAGGTCATCGACTCCGCACTGGTGCGCCTGCTGACCGGGAAGTCGAGCACTACCTGCGAGCCCTCGGCACACCACCCCCGGACCAAGAGCGCACAGGCCGCGGTGATCACCGATGACCGGCGCATGCCCAGCGCGTCAGACAGCTCGTGGACGCGCTGGAGAAGCGACGGGTCCAGGCGAATAGCTTCCGAAACAGAGAACGCATCGCGCTCGTGCGACGATTGGGTCAGGCCATAATAGGGAGCGCTGTCGGGCGGAAGATTCGCACTCCAATACGCCAAATCCTCGGAGTACTGCCCGGATGCCTCGTATTCGGTCTCCCAGGCAATGAGATCCTGCAGCGAGCTGAAAAAGGAAGACGGCGGGGGCTGGCCGGAAACCAGCGCGGAGTAGACCGCAGCAACCCGGTTGGCGAAAAGCACCGTGCCGAATCCGTCGGTGACGAGATGGTGGAAACAGAGCAACCAGTAGAATTCGTCGGTCTGGGTCTGGAATAACGCGAATTTGAACAGCGGCCCGGCAGGTGGCGCCGGTGTTCGCCGGATCGACTCGGCTAACCGGTGGGCCTCCCGGACGGGATCCGGCAGATGCCTGAGATCGTAGAAGGGAAGCTCGACGTCCGAATCGTCAACTGCCCGTTGGAAAACCTGACCGTCAAGCTCGACAAACCTCGCCCTGACCGGCTCGGCCTCGGCCACCACGTACCCGATCGCCCGTCTGAGCACATCGCGTTGTAGCACCCCGCGGATGACGTCGAAGGTGGTGATGTGCCACTCGGCGTCGAAACCCCCTGATTCCTGGGCCAGCCAAATATCGAGTTGGGCGCGCGTCAGTGGAAACAGCCGCTCATCTCGTCCCATCGAAATTCTCCCCCACCAAGCTGAAGCAGTGTTTCTGTGTCACATGTCTGAAGCTTTGCCCTATATCGGTAACGGCGCCGTTCAGAACATTTGGCACACCGCCTCATCGCCAGCCAATTGCCGACTAGACGAATTACCCGTAGAAAATGGTGCAATATCCTGCGCGGACCTCAAGAAGATCGTCGCGCCGAGCCCTCGCGGGCGCCGAAGCTTGGCCCGAAAGTCGTTGCGGCACTGACCTTCCGCTGGGCAGCACGAATGCGCCCGGCTGGCATGTATGCTCAGCGAACCAGGGGGCGGTCTACACCGGTGTGGCACTCTGGACATCTACGGCCGCACCACACCATTGGTGCCCGGCATGACCCGCAAGTTACGCGCAGCGCATCCTAATCTGCCAAGAATCACAATTAACTTACCTCTTTTTTTGTCACTAACTCGTCGCATGTCACACAAGAACGAAGTTATTCGTCGTATGTAAGACAAGAAAAGGGCGAACCACCTAAAAAAGCTGGTCCGCCCTGTTCGACGAATTCAACGTGACTCGGCATACGCCCACTATCGGCTCCTCCCCTACGCGGCCCTCATCGGTCGTCGCGCGAAATATGTCGATGCCTGAGCCGCTACCGGCAACAACTTCGGTGCAACGCGCCCACCGGAACTAAGGCAGCGGTACCCGTGCCGACGCCGTCCTAAACCACATGCCCACGCCCGAATGTGCGGGAGCATCACAAGGTTTGGGGAGCGTAGTGTTCCGGCCATGTGGGGCTCGGTGCTGGGACTGGCGCTTCTGGCGACGCTGAACCCGGTCCGTCTCGGCCTCACCCTCCTGATGATCTCCCGGCCACGGCCTGTGCAAAACCTGCTGGCGTACTGGGCCGGCGGCCTGATGGTGACTGTTCCCCTCCTATTGCTTCCGCTGCTGTTGCTGCACGCGACGCTGTCTCGATCGCTCGGGCAAGATCCGGCCGGCCCGGCCACAAATTCCACTGGCCGCCACATTCAGATCGGGATCGGTGTGGTCGCGCTGTCGATCGCTGCGTTGATGACGGTGCGCTTCTTCGCGCGCCAGCGAGCACGTCAGGCGGCGCCGGACGGCAACACGTCCACTGGCACGTCGGACTCGAATACGCCGATCGCAATTCAGCGACTGTTGGACCGCGCCCAGGATGCGTGGGAGAGCGGGTCGTTGTGGGTCGCGTGGGTGATCGGCCTTGTATCGGTGTCGATCGACGGGGTTCTCTTCGTGGCCGCAATCATCGTGGCGTCGGGAGCCGCAATCGGCACGCAGGTCAGCGCCGCGATCGTGTTCCTCGTCGGGATGTATGCGGCTGTCGAGGTCATCCTCGTCGCCTATCTGGCCGCGCCGGCGAAAACCGAAGCGGTGCTGCGGCGGTTGCACGACTGGGCAGAGGCGCACCGTCAGCAGGTTCTGATAGCCATCTTCACCGTGGTCGGGCTTTCACAGGTGGCCCAGGGCACCGGCATCGTCTGACGCCCGTCATACCCCCTGGGGCCTGGTCCCGATCACCCCGGCTGATGCCAGCCGGGTGAGCGCCGCGTCGTCCAGCCCGCACACGCCGCGCAGTATCTCGGCATTGTGCTCGCCAAGGGTGGGCGGTGGACGCAGCAGCCACCGCGAGTGCCCGGCAAGCGGCGCGAACGGCGGGCGCGGATACCGTGCCGTGCCGATCCGGGAATGTTCCAGCGTCTCGAAGAACCCGCGGTCATTCAGTTGCGGGTTGTCCGTCACCAGCGACGGCGACACCACCGGTGCGGCGGGAATCCCCACTGCAGCAAGGCTTTCCACCACAGTGGCCAGCTCTTGGCCGACGAACCAGGCCACCAGCCGACGATCGATGTCGTCGGCGCAGTCACATCGGCCGGCCACGGTGTCAAGGCGCGCTTCGTCGCACCAGGACGGCCGGCCCATCAGCACGACCAGCGCACGCCACTGTTCGTCGGTGCCCACGGTCACGGCGACCCAATCGTCGTCACCGGCGCAGCGGTACAGATTCTGGATGGCAGAGCCGTGTCCCCGGTTGCCCCGCCGGCTCAGCGTGACACCGAAGACCTCTGCTTCCATCGGCTGAATCGCGGTGGCCTGCAACACCGTTTCGATCATCGGAAGCTCGATGAGTTGCCCTTCGCCAGTCCGCGCGGCGTGATCCAGCGCCGCCAGCACGGCGAACGCGGCGTGGACCCCGGCCAGTGGGTCGCAGGCACCCCGCGGCGCAACCGGCGGACCGTCCGGCAGCCCGGTCACCCAGGCCAGGCCGGCGATCTGCTCCATCGTCGGCGCGAAACCGACCCGGTCGCGCCACGGGCCGTCCAGTCCGAACGCCGGCATCCGTGCCACGACCAGCCGGGGATTCACCGCCAGCAGCGCATCGGCGGTAAGCCCGAAGTGGTCCATCACCCGCGGCGAGAAATTTTCGATTACCACATCCGCGTCAGCCACCAGCGACATGAAGAGACGACGGCCGTCGTCGGATCCCAGATCCAATGTCACCGACCGCTTGTTGGTGTTCATGGCGTGGAAGACCCAGCCGTACTCCCACCAGTCGTCGACATCGGTGCGCATTCCGCCCGAGTAGCGGATGCCGTCGGGGCGCTGGATGGACTCGACCTTGACGACGTCGGCGCCGAACGCGGCAAGCAGATGCGTGGCGGCCGGGCCGGCCCAGAACGCGGTCAGGTCGACAATGCGCACGCCGTCGAGGGGCAGTCGGCGCTGCGGCTTAGTGACCGCGGATTCGCGCTGGCCCCAAGGGGTTTCGATGTCAGCTTCACCGAGGGTCGGGGCACTGCGCAGCGGCGCGGGACGGCACCGCGACATCAGCCACGGGGTGCGGGGCTGATGAAAGCCGGCCGGGTTGCGGACGAACACGCCGCGCTGCCTCATGTAGGCCATGTCGCGGATCGTCGAGCCGTTGCCCAGCGCCGCGATCGGCAGCCGGAACAACTGACCGAGTTCGACGATCTCGTCGACGGTACGTTCGGACAGCCACGGGCCGATCCGCTCGCGGATGAAATCGCGGTATTCCCAACGGCCGATCTGGAATCGCAACTGGGGGATCTCGGTCAGCTCGGGGCATTCGACCATCGCGGCGAAGTCCAGCCACTGCTGGCCGGTGACCATCGTGATCCCGACGTAGCCGTCCTTGGCCGGCTCGATCGACGGCACCTCGACGGTGCGGGTAACCGGCGGAACCCGCAACAGCTGCGAGTGCAGCCATTCGCTGCTCTGCATCAGCGTGATCGCCTCGAGCATCGACAGGTCGAGGTGTTCGCCGGGGCCGCCGCCCTCGACGCGGCGGCGTATCGCCAGCGCGCCGAACGCCGCGAACGCGCCGCCCATGTACTCCCCCAGGTCGCCGCCGATCGCGATCGGCGGACCGGCCGGGTCGCCGCGGAAGCCGGTCGACCCGGCCCAGGCCTGCAAGGTGAATTCGCTTGCGGCGCGGTCGTTATAGGGCCCCGCCCAGCCGAAGTCGGAGATCGTCACGACGATCGCCTGGGGACACTCGGCCAGCAACGCCTGTGGGTCGACGGCGAGTTCGGCGGCCCGCGAGCGGCTGGCGGTGACCACCACGACGTCGGCGCCGGCCAGCTCGGCGCGGTACCGCTCGGAATCGGGCGCGCACGTCAGACTGCGCTTGCCGGCGTTGAGATAGCAGAACAGCGGTGAATCCGTGGAGGCCGGCGAGCAGCTTGCCGTAAACCGTCGCAACGGATCTCCTTGCGGCGGCTCGATTTTCCGCACTTCCGCGCCGACGTCGACCAGCAGCTTGCCGCAGTAGCTGCCGGCAATGCGGTCGCTGATCTCGACGACGCGCAGGTCGCGCAACGGTGTCGGTCCGCCGTTCACCCTGGCTATTGTGCCATTACTGCTAAGATAGCCGAATGGTTGCCGCTCTGTCCTGCGCCGCTGCCGAGATGGGATGACTGCACTGGGAATTGGACCCGAGGCACGACGCCGGCTGTCGGCGCCGCGGATTGCCGAAATCGTCGCCGACGAGTTGCGCCGTCAGATCATCGATGGCGAATTGGCCGATGGCGACCTGCTGCCGCGCCAGGAAGTGCTCGTCGAGCAGTTCAATGTCAGCCTCGTCTCGCTGCGGGAAGCGCTGCGAATCCTGGAGACCGAAGGCCTGGTGTCGGTGCGGCGCGGCAACCGTGGCGGCGCCGTCGTCCACGCGCCGGCCAAGACCAGCGCCGCCTACATGCTGGGCCTACTGCTGCAAAGCGAGTCAGTCGGCGTCGCCGATCTGGGCGCGGCATTGCTCGAACTCGAACCCGCATGCGCTGCACTGGCCGCCCAACGGCCCGATCGCGCCGATACGTTGGTGCCTGAGCTCAAGCAGGTCAACGACGCGATGGCCGAACATCTGGACGACGGGCCAGAATTCACCGAAATCGGCCGCCGCTTCCACGATCTCGTCGTGCGCGGCTGCGGAAACCGCACCATCATCGCCGTCGTCGGCACCCTCGAGACGCTGTGGAGCAGCCACGAACAGCAATGGGCAGACGAGAGCGCGGCGCGCGGCACGTATCCGTCGCTGAGTCAGCGTCGCGCCGCGCTCAACACGCATGTCAAACTCACCGAGATGATCGAGGCCGGCGACGTCGAGCGGGCGCGGCGCATCTCCGCGCGGCATCTCACCGACACCCAAAGCCACGTGCTGGCCGGCCGAAGCGACCAACGCATCTATGCGCTGTCACCGCAGGCGTTGTCGCGCCCGCGGCCCGGGCCGTGAGAACCGCCCTCGTCACCGGCGGCAGCGGCGGTATCGGAAAGGCCTGCGCCGCAAAGCTGCGCGAACGCGGCTACGACGTGGTGCTCTCGGCGCGACGCGAAGGCCCGTTGCGCACGGCGGCCGAGGAGATCGGCGCGCGCTACCTGGTGGCCGACGCGTCGGATCCGGTCGGGTTCGAGCAGGCGATAAGCGCGCTGGAGACCATCGATCTCGTCGTGCACGCGGCTGGCACACTCGGCGGCACCTACGCGCGCAAGCAGACCTTCGAGCAGTGGCAGGCGATCATTTCGGCCAACCTGGATTCGTGCTTCGTGGTGACCGCGGCGGTGTTGCCGCGGATGCGTGCCGGCTCGAGGCTGGTGTTCATCTCGTCGTCGGCGGCGCACGAGCCGATGATGGCCCGCACCGCCTATTCGGCGTCCAAAGCCGGGATGAACGCGTTCGCCCGCGCGCTGGCTCTGGAGGTCGACCGGGACGGCATCGCCGTGCACATCGTGACGCCGGGGCCGGTGGAAACCGAGATGCTGCAAGATGTTCCGTTTGAAATGTATGCGATCCAGGTCGCCGACGTCGCCGAGGCGGTCGCGTGGCTGGACACCGTGGACCCGTCGGTGGACCTGCCGGAGATCCGGCTGAACGCCGTGCGCCGCGGCCCGTTCGCCCGCGAACCCGTGGTGCCTACCGAGGCCCGCCGCCGCCAACGGTGAGCGCTAGGCCTTGATAACCGTTTCGCCGAATTCGTGCAGCGATTCCGGGGCGGCGAAGTCGGCGAACCACACGTAGAACCGCTCGACGCCCTGGGCGGCCAGACCCGCGAAGTGTTCGACCAGCTGACCGGCGTCGCCGCAGACCAGACCGTTGCCCAGGTATCCGAATCGCCGGGTGCTGACCTCGCGCACCGTCTTCGGGTCGGCGCCTTGCCGGACGAAGCCCACCATCTGTTGCACCGACACCCGCGCCGAGCCGGCGGACGGGATCAACCGCGGCAGCCGATCGAGGTGATTGGCGGGCACGTTCCACCAATCGGCGTGTCGGCGAACGAGTTCCATCGTCCGGCGTCCGGTTCCGCCGAGGATCAGCGGTATCGGGTGCGGCGGCCGGGGGTGCTGACTTTCCCAATACTGCGTGAGCAGATCGAGATGACGCCCCAGCTGCTCGACCCGCGCCACCGGGTCCTGCTGGCCGACATCGAATTTGGCGAATTCGTCGGGCCAGGAGCCGGAGCCGAGGCCGAGCTCGAATCGCCCGCCGGATGCCGCCGACAACGTGACCGCCTGCTTGGCCAGCACCGCGGGATGACGGAATGCGTCGCAGAGTACTAGGTGCCCGATCCGCAGCCGCTCTGTCTTGGCCGCCACCCAGGCGGCGATACCCATTGCCTCCCAGATACTTTCGTCGGGCAGGCCGGGCGCCTCGAGGTGGTCGATGAACGCGATCCCGTCGAACCCGCTGGCTTCGGCGTGGCGCGTCCGCTCGACGATGTCGGCGATCGGTAATCGCACCTGCGGCAGGAACACATACCACTCGGTCATGGCTGACCACCATACGGAGCGAGGCGCTGCTGCTGCCTAGTATTGCTATCTTTGCTATGTTAGGCGTGTTATGGATGTGGGGCTGAATTCTGGTCAGTTGGCGCTGCGCGACAGCGTGCGTGACGTGCTGCGCGCCGAGTGCCCACCCGGCGTTGCCCGGCAGGCGATGACCGATCCCGAGT
Organism: Mycobacterium sp. MFM001; assembly: GCF_003402475.1. Classification (GTDB taxonomy): domain Bacteria; phylum Actinomycetota; class Actinomycetes; order Mycobacteriales; family Mycobacteriaceae; genus Mycobacterium. The sequence goes on along the minus strand of NZ_BFAB01000023.1, from coordinate 28,876 downwards.
GCTGGCGCACGGTATGGAAGACGGTCGTTGACCTCGGCTGGACCGAACTCGCGGCCCCCGACTCCGACTTCGGCCCCCTCGACTTGGTCGTCGTGCTGGAAGAGTGCGGAGCGGCCATTGCGCCGATCCCGCTGCTGTCCGGCGTCGGGCTCGCCGGGGGCGTGCTGCGTGCTGCCCGTCTCGACGACGTCCTGCGCGACATCAGCGGCGGCGTCGTCGCCACCCTGGCCGTGCACGCGCCCGGGCATCGGCTGCCCGGTGTGCCGATGACACTGCAGCAAGGACGCCTGCGCGGGCGTGCGGTCGCCGTACCCTGGGCCCCCAACGCAGAGTTGATCGTCACGCTCGCCGAAACGCCGGAAGGGGTGGTGGCCGCGGTGGCACGAACCGGCGATGGCGTCACCATCAAACCGGGCGAGTGCACCGATCCCGCCCAGCCGCTCGCCGACGTCGACATCGACACCACCCCGATAGCCGCCGCAAAAATGAACGTCGAAACCGCTTTAGCCACACCGCTTCTCGCTGCCGCCGCCGACTTGGTCGGCGTCGCGGGCGCCGCACTGTCCCGTTCGGTCGAGCACGCGAAATCACGGCATCAGTTCGGCAAGCCGATCGGCGCCTTCCAGGGTGTCAAGCACGCGCTGGCCGACAACTACGTCGCCGTGGAGCGAGCCCGCAGCCTCACGTACGCGGCCGCCGCCCGCCCCGACTCCTGGACAGCCGCAGCGCTGGCCAAAGCGGCCGCGGGCGACGCGGCGGTCGGCTGCTGTCGCACCGCGGTCCAGGTGCACGGCGCCCTCGCGCAGACCTGGGAGCACGACATCCATCTGTATCTGCGGCATGCCTGGCAGAGCGCCGCGGCGCTGGGTGATAGTCGCGCGCTGTACCACGCGGTGGGCCGCCGCTTCGCCAACGGGGGCGCGGCATGAGCGACCACGTAACCGAGTTCAGCGCGTGGTTGACCGACTTTCTGCCGGACGACTATTACACGGGTTACCGCGAATACCGTTGGGATCTCGCGCTTCGGCGCGATTATCAGCGGGCCTGCTTCGAGGCGGGATGGCTGCAGCCGACCTGGCCGCGGGAGCACGGCGGGCGGTCGCTGGGCCTGCGCGACGCGATGGAGATACGGCTCGAGGCGGCCGTGCGGTCGGCGCCCAAACTGCCGAACATCGCCGGGCCCAACGTCGCTGCGCCGGCGATTCGCCAGTTCGGCACGCCCGAGCAGATCGACCAGCTGCTGGTTCCGGTGCTGCGCGGCGACGAGTGGTGGGCGCTGGGCATGTCGGAGCCGGAAGCCGGTTCGGACTTCGCCGGGCTGCGCACCCGCGCCGAGCGCGACGGTGACGTGTTCCGCGTCAACGGGCACAAGATCTGGACCACCCAGGCGCACCTCTCGCAGTGGTGCACCCTGTATGCGCGCACCGACCCGCAAGCCCCCAAACATCGCGGGATCTCCTGCTTGATCCTCGACCTCCAGTCCCCCGGCGTGCGAATCGAACCCATCCGGATGGCCTCGGTGTCCGACGAGACGTTCTGCGAGGTATTCCTCGACGACGTCGAGGTGCCGGTCGCCAACCTGCTGGGTCCGTTCAACGGCGGCTGGGACGTCGCACTGGCGTCACTTCACCATGAGCGTCAGATGATCTGGATCATGAACTGGGTCGAGATCCAGCGCGGCCTGGACTCGGTCCGCGGCGCCGCGCCAGACGAGGACGTCTACACCGAGCTCGGCTCGCTGCTCGCCGACGCCGAGGCGCTGCGGGCCACCGGCTACCGTGCCCTGCACAACGAGCTCGAAGGCCGCGAGAGCCCGGAAGCCGACATCCTCAAGCTGCTCGGATCGGTCACCCTGCAACGGGTTTGGGAACTGAGCGCCGCGGCCGCCGGTCCGGCCTCGAGCACCGACCCCGACCTTCTTTTCGAACGTCAGGACGCGCTGGCGGCGACGATCTACGGCGGCACCTCCGAGATCCAGCGCAACATCATCGCCGAGCGGCTGCTCGGACTGCCGAAGGGATGACGATGGATTACGACCTCGGCCCCGACGCCGCCGCATTGCGAAAGCGACTGCGAGACTTGATTTCCACGCACATCCCCGAGGGTTTTCTGGGTGCCTGCACCGACGACCCGCGCGATCTGACAACCACCGAATCGTTCTGCAAGCTGCTCGCCTCCGACGGGCTGCTGGCACTGGCCTGGCCGAAAGAACACGGCGGTGGTGGCGGCTCGATCTGGCAGCAGACCGTGCTGCGCGAGGAGATGTGGGCCCACCACGAGCCGCGCGGCGCGCAGTACATGGGCATCAACTGGGTCGGCCCTGCGCTGATGCGTTACGGGACGCCGGAGCAAAAGCAACGCCATCTGTCGGCCATCGCTGCCGGCGAAGTGATCTGGTGCCAAGGGTTTTCCGAACCCGAGGCCGGCACCGACCTGGCGTCGCTGCGTACTCGGGCGGTGCCCGACGGCGACGGCTGGCGGGTCACCGGACAGAAGGTGTGGACGTCGTACGCGCAGATGGCCTCCTGGTGTGTGCTGGCGGCGTGCACAGACCCGGACGCCCCGAAACCCAAGCGGCTCACCCTGTTTCTCGTCCCGATGGACCGGCCGGGCATCACCGTGCGACCGATCCGCTCGATGCTCGGGCCGCATCACCTCAACGAGGTGTTCCTCGACGACGTCCACGTATCCCGCCACGAGGTGCTGGGTGAGGTCGGCGACGGCTGGCGGGTGATGCGTGAGGCGCTGGCATTCGAGCGGGTAGGCATCGCCCGCTATGCCCGCTGCGAATCGCTGCTCCACCGGATGCAGACCGAACTCGGCGACGACTGGGACCGGCTCCCCGAATCCATCCGCACGCGCTGGGTCAAAGCGCTGATCGACCTGCGGGTTGCCCGGCTGCTGGCCTATCGGGCGGTGTCGTTGCAGGACGACCCCGCGGCCGGCGCAGCGGCCAGCGCCGCCCGCATCGCCACCACCACCTGCGACCAGCAGGTCGCCGAGCTGCTGTTCGACGTGCTCGGTCCCACGGCGTTGGACAGCGGCACCACAGCGCCGCTGCACGGCGCCGCCGAGGACCACTGGCGCTACGCCCAGGCGGCCACCGTGGCGTCGGGCACCATCGAAGTGCAGCGAATGCTGGTCGCCCGCAACGTATTAGGAGATCACCGGTGAATACCGCTCTGCCGGACGACATTAACGAGTTTGCCGCTGTCGCGGCCAAGCGGCTGACACGGTTCGGCGGCCCACAGGCGGCATTGCGCGCCGAGACCGACGACGACGTCCGCACCAACGCGCGAAAAGCACTCGTCGACGTCGGCGCCTTCGACCTCGACGTCCGCTCCGGACCCGACGACCTGCTCGCCGCCGCCGTGCTCTGCCGCGCCGCCGGCGCCGCCGCGCTGCCCTACCCGCTGGTCGAGGAACTGCTGGCCGTCGACGGCGCACGGCTGGCCCTGGTCAACCCCCAGGCACCGCGGATCGACCACGGTGACCTGCCGGGTGAGTGGATCGCCGCCGACCTGGACGGCACCCGCTACCGACCGCAACCGTCGTCGCGCACCAATGCCAAGCTCGGGCCGTTTCTGGTGCCGGCCACGCTCAGCGAACCCGACGGCACCGTGCCGGCCGCCGACGTCGACTTACACCTGGTGCTCGGGTCGTGGCGGATCCTCGGCGCCGTCCAGCAGCTACTGGACATCACCTGCGAGCATGTCCGCAGCCGGATCCAGTTCGGCAAGCCGCTGGCCGACTTCCAGGCCGTCCGCTTCACGATCGCCGACGCCTCGGTCGCCGCCCGCGGGCTCGACGAACTCGCCAAATACACCATCTGGCGGATGAATTCGGTACCGGCACAGGTACGCTCGGCGGATGCAACGATGCTACGGCTCAAGGCCGCCGACACCGCGCGCCACGTGCTGCGCACCTCGCACCAGTTGCTCGGCGCGCTGGGTTTCTGCGACGAGTCCGACGTCAGCGTGCTCGACCGCCACACCCAGCCACTCATCCGGTTGCCGGTGAGCACCGAAGTGCTTGCGCTGCGGTTGATGCCCGACGTGCGCAGCGGTGACCTGGAAACGCTGTTCACTGTGCCGGCATGAGCCAGGACGAAGGAGTCCCGTTTGGGCTGCGGCTACAGCAGCTCGCGGAGGAGCTCGGCGACCAGTCTGCCGTGACGACGCTGGCGCCCGACGGCACAGCGCGCACACTCACCTTCACCGAACTCGACGCGCGGGCCAACCAGTGGGGCCGGGCGCTGGCAGCCGCCGGTGCCGATGCCGGTTCGCTTGTCGCGCTGGCGATTCCCAATTCCCAGGAGCTCATTCTGGCGGCGCTGGGCTGCTGGAAGATCGGCGCGGTCCCGGTGCCGATGCGCTGGGATCTGCCCGACTGGGAGCGCTCCCGGGTGCTCGGCGTGATCGACCCAGCCGTCGTCGTCGACGAACAGGGCAAGGCAGCTCTGGCGGACAAAGCCCACGGCCAGTCGGCCGAGCCGCTGCCCACCGTCGTCTCCCCCACCGTCAACGGCATCTGCAGCAGCGGATCGACCGGCCTGCCCAAGGTGATCCTCAACCTGACGCCGGCGCTGTGGACGCCGCTGCTGTCCATGCCGTTTCTGGCGGCCTGGACACAAGTAACGCAGCCGCAGACCATCCTGGTGCCCGGACCGATGTATCACACCAACGGCTTCGCCCCGCTGAACAACCTGCTGGGCGGCGACCGGCTGCTGGTACTCGAAAAGTTCGACGCCGCAATGGTTGTCAATGCGGTCGAGCGCTATCGGATCACCAACTTCACCGCCACGCCGACGATGCTGAGCCGCATCGCCGCGCTGCCCGGCATAGAAAGCCGCGACCTGTCCAGCGTGGTATGGATTTTGGCGGGCGCCGCGGTGATGCCGCACGCGCTGATGCACACCTGGTTCAATCTGCTGTCCCCCGAACAGATCGTGATGGCCTACGGGATGACCGAGAACCTCGGGCTCACCGCGTTACGCGGCGACGAGTGGCTGACCCACCCCGGCAGTGTCGGACGCGGCTTCCGCGACACCGAAATCCGGATCCTCGACCCGCAGGGCAACCCGCTGCCGCCCGGCGAACTCGGCGAAATCTACCTGCGGGCCCCGATGAGCGCCGGCTACCGCTACCTGGGCGGGGCGCCGGCGCTGCCGTCGACACCCGACGGGTTCCGGTCCGCCGGCGACCTCGGCCACCTCGACGCCGACGGCTACCTTTACGTCGCCGACCGCCGCGCCGACATGATCATCACCGGCGGCGCCAATGTCTTTCCGGCAGAAGTGGAATGCGCGCTCGCCGAACACAACCAGATCGAAGACGTCGTCGTGATCGGGCTCTCCGATTCGCAGTGGGGCCGACGGGTGCACGCCGTCGTGCAAGCCAGGCCGCCGCTGACCGAGCAGCAGGTGATCGACTTCGCGAAGACCCGCCTCGCCGCCTACAAAGTGCCCAAGACGGTCGAGTTCGTCGACGAGATCCCCCGCACCGCCGCCACCAAAATCAACCGCTCGGCAATGATCGAAGCCCGCGGCGGCTAACCACTCAAGCGTCCACGCGGGCGAACTGACCCTGCCGATACTGCTCGACACAGGATGCCCGCCGAACCTTGCCGCTCGTTGTGATCGGTATCGAACCGGGCGGCACCAGAACCAGATCCGCGACGGCCAGGCCGTGCACGTTGGAGATCGCCGAAGTGACTTCGCCTTTGACGGCCGCCAGCTTGGCTGCCGCTTCCTCCTCGGAGTCTCCCCGCTTCTTGGCTTCGATGATCACGACCAGCTTCTCGGTGTGCTCGTCGGGAACAGCGATCGCCGCGCAGCGTCCCCCGCTGATCTCCTGGACGGTGGCCTCGATGTCGTCGGGAGAGTGGTTGCGCCCGTAGACGATCAGAAGGTCCTTGATGCGGCCGATGATGAACAGCTCGTCGTCGAAGAGGAAGCCCGAGTCGCCGGTCCGCAGCCAGGGCCCCTCGGGCGTGCCCTCCGAGGGAGCGACAAGCGTTGCGCCGAAAGTGCTTTCGGTCTCCTGCGGCTTTTGCCAATAACCCATCGCGACGTTGTCGCCGTGCACCCAGACCTCACCGACCGTTCCCGCCGGGCACTCGACACGCGTGTCGGGGTCCACGATGCGGACCATCGGCGACCGCGGCACCCCGTAGCTGAAAAGCGGTGTCCCGCTGCCGCTTTCGCAGCGCTCGGCCTTGCCGGCGGTCAGCTTTTCCGATTCGAAACGCACGATGGTCGCCGGCTCGGTAGCCGTCGGCGTGGCCACGTACACCGTTGCTTCCGCGAGTCCGTACGACGGACGGATCACTTCCTCGCGCAGGTTGAACTTGGCAAACCGTTGAGTGAAGCGCCGCAGCGTGGCCGGGTGTACCCGTTCACTGCCGGTGGCGATCACAAGGACGTCGGACAGATCGAACCCGGCCATGTCCTCGTCCGACGTCTTGCGCGCCGCCAGCTCGAACGCGAAGTTCGGCGCGGCCGAATAGGCGCGGGAGTTGCTTGCTATCAACTGCATCCAGCGGGCCGGCCGCTGCAGGAAGGCCACCGGGCTCATCAGCACAGCAGGCTTGCCGGTCATGATCGGCGCGCAAATTCCCAGATACAAACCCATGTCGTGATAGAAGGGCAGCCACGACACAATCGTGGTTTCCGACGGCGGGAACCCTCCGTACTGCGGAAAGTAGTCGGCCATCAGCTGTTCGAAGTTGGCCAGGATATTGCGATGCGACATCACGACGCCCGCCGGCACGCGTGTCGACCCCGACGTGTATTGCAAATACGCTGTGCTCGGGTGGTTTTCGAGGCCCTGGCCCGACGAGCCTCGCGCATCCAGATCCAGCGAGTCGACTTCCACGATCGACGGAGCGGATCCGCCGCCCTCTGACTTGACGTACTGGGCGACGGTGCCTGCGATCGCGGATGTCGTGAGAATGACCGACGGCGACGCGTCGCGCAGCACCGAACTCACCCGCTCGTCGCTGACGCCGCCGAGCGGAACCGAAAGGGGGACCGCGATCTGTCCCGCCTGCAATGCGCCGAGAAACGCGACGATGTATTCCAGGCCCTGCGGCGCGATGACGAGAGCGCGGTCACCCGTCGAGCCGAGCGGTTCGAGCTCACGGGCGACATTGAGCGTCCTCCGATACAGCTGCGCCCACGTCAGGGTTTCCGCGACCCCGGACCAGTCCTGCTCGTAGTCGATATACGTCACTGCCGTGTCATCGGCCTGCAGACCGGCGCGCTCGCGCAGCAGGTCCAAAACGGTCTCCACCACGGGCGTCACGTTACCGCGACCGTGGCCGCCATACGGTCGAAAAGTTCATCTAAGTTCTCAGAGGCGCCCCGTCCACACGCCTCCCCAGGTCAGGGCACCGATGCCGCGACGTCCTCGGTATTATTTTGGCTGGCATCTGGTAGTGGAAAGTTGTGTTGTAGAACGGAAGTCACATGACTGCACACGTGGAGCAGTTGGAGTTTCAGGCCGAGGCACGCCAACTGCTGGATCTGCTGGTCCATTCGGTCTACTCCAACAAGGACTCGTTTCTGCGGGAGCTGATCTCGAACGCGTCGGACGCACTGGACAAGCTGCGGCTAGAAGCGCTGCGCAACAAGGACCTCGACGTCGACACCTCCGATCTGCACATCGAAATCGAGACCGACAAACAAGCGCGCACCCTGACCGTGCGCGACAACGGCATCGGGATGACCCGCGACGAGGTGGTGGACCTGATCGGCACATTGGCCAAATCGGGCACCGCCGAGATGCGCCAGAAGCTGCGCGAGGCCAAGAACGCCGCCGCTTCCGAGGAGCTGATCGGTCAGTTCGGCATCGGTTTCTATTCGACGTTCATGGTGGCCGACAAGGTCGAGCTGCTCACCCGCAAGGCAGGCGAGAGCGCGGCCACCCGATGGGTGTCCAGCGGCGACGGCACCTACAGCATCGAATCCGTCGAGGACGCCCCGCAGGGCACGTCGGTGACGCTGCACCTCAAGCCCGAGGACGCCGAGGACGGCCTGCACGACTACACCTCGGAATGGAAGATCAGGGAGCTGGTCAAGAAATACTCCGACTTCATCGCCTGGCCCATCCGGATGGAGGTCGAAAAACGCACCCCGGCCACCGAGGAGGGCGGCGAAGAGCAGGTCAGCGTCGAAACGCAGACCCTCAACTCGCGCAAGGCGCTGTGGGCCAAGTCCAAGGACGAGGTCTCCGACGAGGAGTACAAGGAGTTCTACAAGCACATCGCGCACGCCTGGGATGACCCGCTTGAGGTCATCGCGATGAAGGCCGAGGGCACCTTCGAATACCAGGCCCTGCTGTTCATCCCCACGCACGCGCCCTTCGACCTGTTCAACCGCGACGCCAAGGTCGGGGTGCAGCTGTACGTCAAGCGGGTCTTCGTGATGGGCGACTGCGACCAGCTGCTACCGCACTACCTGCGCTTCGTCAAGGGCGTCGTCGACGCACAAGACTTGTCGCTCAACGTTTCCCGCGAAATTCTGCAGCAGGACCGGCAGATCGCCGCGATCCGCCGCCGGCTCACCAAGAAGGTCCTCTCGGCGGTCAAGGACATCCAGTCCGAGCGGCCCGACGACTACCGCACGCTGTGGACCCAGTTCGGCCGGGTGCTCAAAGAAGGCCTGATGTCGGACTTCGACAACCAGGACACGCTGCTGCGCATCTCGTCGTTCGCCTCCACCCACAGCGACGAGCAGCCCACCACCCTGGCCGAGTACGTCGAGCGCATGAAGGACGGTCAGGAGCAGATCTTCTACGCCACCGGCACGTCGCGCGACCAGCTGCTGAAGTCGCCGCACCTCGAGGCGTTCAAGGCCAAGGGCTACGAGGTGCTGCTGCTCACCGACCCGGTCGACGAGCTGTGGGTCGGGTCGGTGACCGAGTTCGACGGCAAACCCCTGCAGTCGGTGGCCAAGGGCGAGGTGGACCTCGACTCCGAGGATGAAAAGAGCGAGGCCGAGCGCGAGGAGCAGGAGAAAGAGTTCGCCGGCCTGCTGACCTGGCTGACCGAGACGCTCAGCGACCACGTCAAGCAGGTGCGGCTGTCCACCCGGCTGACCGAATCGCCGGCCTGCCTGATCACCGACGCCTTCGGCATGACCCCGGCGCTGGCGCGGCTCTACCGGGCGTCCGGGCAGGTGGTGCCCGTCAGCAAACGCATTCTGGAGCTCAATCCCCACCATCCGCTCGTCACCGGTCTGCAGCAGGCCCACAAGGAGCGCGGCGGGGAGGATCCCTCACTGGCCCAAACAGCCGAATTGCTCTATGGCGCCGCCCTTCTCGCCGAAGGCGACATACCGGAAGACCCGGCAAAGTTCGCCGGGCTGCTCGCGGACCGGCTGGCTCGAACCGTATAGCGCATGCCCGCAAATTCAGCCCGCCCGAGCAAACATCACGGCTGGATAACGGTTCTGTCAAATACCGAAATCTTCGGCAGGTGCGTAATAGCGTCGCGTCTGCCACTTACGCCGCTGACGTGCACAAAGCCCGGCACCGGTGAGGCATCAATTACGCATGACGTAGGCACCCTGGGGGGTCAAGGAGCGCCACGGCTCGAGCCACGCATCGGACAAGGCTGCGCAGTCGTTGCTGTGAGGAGGCTGAATGGTTTCGTACGGGGCGATCGAGGATGGTGCACACGGCACAGCGTCAGCGGATTCCACCACCGCGGTCACTCCTGTCGCCATCATCGGCATGGCGTGCCGGCTTCCCGGCGGTATCGACTCCCCGGAGCTGCTGTGGGAGGCGCTGCTGCGCGGCGACGACCTGGTCACCGAGGTTCCGCCGGACCGTTGGGACGTCGACGAACACTACGACCCCGAGCCCGGGGTGCCGGGCCGGTCGGTGTCGAAGTGGGGCGCCTTCCTTGACGACGTCGCCGGCTTCGACGCCGATTTCTTCGGGATCAGCGAGGCGGAGGCCACCGCGATCGACCCGCAGCACCGGTTGTTGCTGGAAACCTCATGGGAGGCAGTCGAGCACGCGGGGCTCAACCCGACAAAGCTGGCCGGCTCACGCACCGGTGTGTACGTGGCTTTGGGGCACAACGACTACCAACTGCTCGCCGCCGACGCCCACGCGTTGGAGGGGCCCTACGGATTCCTCGGCAACGGCTACTGCATGGCCTCCGGGCGGGTCTCCTACGCCCTCGGGCTGCACGGTCCCGCGCTCACGGTCGACACCGCATGCTCGGCTGGGCTGGTCACCGTGCACATGGCGTGCCGCAGCCTGCACGACGGCGAATGCGACCTCGCCCTGGCAGGCGGTTCGGCGGTGGCACTGGATCCGCGGAAGTTCTCCGCGGGGTCGGCGGGCGGCATGCTTTCGCCGACCGGACGCTGCCATGCGTTCGACGTCACCGCCGACGGGTTCGTGCCGGGCGAGGGCACTGCGGTGGTGGTGCTCAAGCGGCTGCCGGATGCACTGCGCGACGGTGACCGGGTCTTGGCGGTGGTGCGCGGCACGGCCCTGAACAACGACGGCCGCACGGCGACCATCACCTCGCCGTCGCGGGCGGCGCAGGCCGCGGCCTATCGCGCCGCACTGGCTGCGGCGAACGTGGACGCGGCCAGCGTGGCCATGGTGGAGACGCACGGCACCGGTACGCCGACCGGTGACCCCATCGAATTCGCCAGCCTGGCCGAGGTTTACGGCATCGACGGGCCCTGCGCGCTGGGCGCCGCGAAGACCAACTTCGGGCACAACCAGTCCACCGCCGGGACGCTTGGTTTGATGAAGACCGTCCTGGCTCTGCAGCATGGAGTTATTCCACGCAATCTGCACTTCACCCAACTGCCCGACGAGCTCACCCAAATAGACACCAAGCTCTTTGTGCCGCAAGAGAATACGCCGTGGCCACGCAACGGCGGGGCCCCGCGGCGGGCGGCGGTGTCCGCGTACGGGTTCTCCGGCACCAACGCCCACGCCATCGTGGAGCAACCCCCCGAGCCGCGTGAAACCGCTGCACAACCCAAGGCCGAAGCGACATCGTCGCTGCTGTTCCCTGTGTCCTCCACCTCCACCGACGAACTGCGCCGCACCGCCGGCCGGCTGGCCGACTGGGTGGAATCGCATGCCGACGTGGCGTTGCCGGACCTGGCCTACACGTTGGCGTGCCGACGTGCACCGCGCCCGGTGCGCACCACCGTCATTGCGAGCAACCAGACTGAGCTCGTCCAAGCGTTGCGCGAGGTCGCCGACGGCGACACCCCGTATCAGGCCGCGGTCGGACAAGACGACCGCGGAGCGGTGTGGGTGTTCTCCGGGCAGGGTTCGCAGTGGGCGGGGATGGGCGCGCAGCTGCTCGCCGACGAGCCGGTGTTTGCCGCCACCGTTGCGCAGGCCGAGCCGTTCATTGCCCGCGAGTCGGGATTCTCGGTGACCGAAGCGATCTCGGCCCCCGAGGTGGTGACCGGTCAGGAGCGGATTCAGCCGACGCTGTTCACCATGCAGGTCGCGCTGGCCGCGACGCTCAAGGCGTACGGGGTGCGCCCGGGCGCGGTGGTCGGGCATTCGCTCGGCGAGGCCGCGGCCGCGGTGGCCGCGGGCGCGCTGTCGCTGGAAGACGGGCTCAAGGTGATCTGCCGGCGCTCGCAGCTGATGTCCCGCGTCGCGGGAACCGGCGCCACCGCAACAGTGGAATTGCCGGCCCAGCAAGTACTTTCGGAGTTGACGGCCCGCGGCATCAACGACGTCGTGGTGGCCATCGTGGCCTCGCCGCAGTCCACGGTGATCGCCGGCGCCGCACCGACGGTTCGCGACCTGGTCGCGGCCTGGGAGCAGCGCGACGTGATGGCCCGCGAGGTCCCCACCGACGTCGCCTTCCACTCGCCTCAGGTCGACCCGATCCTCGACGACCTGACCGCGGCACTGGCAGACCTCACTCCGATGACGCCGGAGGTTCCGTTCTACTCGGCGACGTTGTTCGACCCGCGCGAGCAGCCGGTCTGCAACGCCCGCTACTGGGCGGCCAACATGCGCCGGATGGTGCGGTTCTCGGCGGCGGTGCAGGCCGCTTTGGAGGACGGCTACCGAGTCTTCGCCGAGGTGGCGCCGCACCCGCTGCTCACCCACGCTCTCCAGCAGACCGCCAGTGGCCTCGACATGCCAATGGCCGCCGTGGCCGGTATGCGCCGCGAGCAGGCCCTGCCGCACGGGCTGCGCAGCTTCGTGGCCGAACTGCACAGTGCGGGCGCCGCGGTGGACTTTTCGGTGCTGTACCCGGGTGGGCGGCTGGTGGATGCGCCGCTGCCGACGTGGACGCACCGTCCGCTGATGTGGAGCCGCGACAACCAGGAAACCCAAATACACGGGGGCTGCACGGTTTCCGTGCATCCGCTGCTGGGCCCGCATGTGCGCTTGCACGAGGAACCGGAGCGCCACGTGTGGCAAGGCGAGGTCGGCACCGACGCCCAGCCGTGGCTGGGCGACCACCGGATCCGCGACATCGCCGTGCTTCCCGGAGCGGCGTACTGCGAGATGGCGCTGGCGGCCGCGCGCGCGGTGCTGGGCGAGGCCGCCGAGGTCCGCGACATCCGCTTCGAGCAGGCGCTGCGGCTGGATGAGCAGACTACGGTCGGCGCCTCGGCGTCGTTGTCCTCGCCGGGCGTGCTCGATTTCACCGTGGAGACAAATCCGGGCGGTCAGCAAGTGCGGCACGCCGCCGCGACCCTGCACGCAGCGGAGGACGAGCAGCCGCCCGCGCGGGATATCCCCGCGCTGCTCGCCGCGCACCCGGGCCGCGAAGACGGCGCCGACGTGCGGGCGCGGCTGGACCAGCGTGGTGTTCAGTTCGGTCCCGCGTTCGCCGCTCTCGGTGTCGTGCACACCGGCGAGGAGGGGGCCGACAGCGTGCTGGCCGAGGTCGCGCTGCCGCGTCAAATCCGCTCGCAGCAAGACGCGTACGGGGTGCACCCGGCGCTGCTGGACACCTGTTTCCAGTGCATCGAGTCGCATCCGGGGGTCAAGGCCCTCAGCGAAGAAGTGCTGGGATTGCCGCAGGGTGCCCGCCGGATACGCGTCTACGGGCCGGTTCGCAATGCCCGCTACTGCTACACGGTGGTGAACAAAGCCGATTCGACCGGGGTCGAGGCCGACTTCGAACTGCTCGACGAACACGGAGCGGTTCTTCTCACCCTGCAGGGCGCGCGGTGGGGCGCCAGGGCCTCCGGCAACGTCCAGAAAGAGCGGACGCTCAACGAGCGCCTGCTGAGCCTGGAATGGCGACTGCGGGAATTGCCCGAGGCCGACACCGACGATGCCAGCAGCTGGCTGCTGATCAGCACCACCGCCACCGCCGACGTGGTGGCCACCAGGTTGACCGACGCCCTGAAAAACTATGGCGCACAATGCACCACGATGTGCTGGCCACCGCACGCCGACCATGAATCCAACCGCAAACAGCTGCAAAATCAATTGAGTGCCGGCGGCTTCAGCGGTGTGGTGATCCTGACGGGACCGAAAAACGGTGACGCCGTGGACCACTCCCCACTGCTGGGTCGCGAGTATGTGCAGCATCTGGTGCGGGTCGCCCGCCAATTGCCGGAGCTGCCTGGCGAGTCGCCGCGGGTGTACCTGGTGACCCGCAACGCCCAGGTGGTGCTGGCCGGCGACCGGCCGAACCTGGAGCAGGCCGGGCTGCGCGGTTTGATGCGGGTGATCGGCACCGAGCATCCGCACTTGCGCGCCAGCCAGATCGACGTGGACGACGCCGTCGACGCCGAGCAGTTGGCGCGCCAACTGCTGGTCGACTCCGACGAGGACGAAACCGCCTGGCGCAACGGCGCGTGGTACACAGCGCGGTTGTCGGCTGCGCCGCTGTTGCCGGAGGACCGTAAGACCACCGTCGCCAACCACGAATGCGACGGCATGCGCCTGCAGATCCGCACGTCCGGCGACCTGGAGTCGATGGAACTGGTTGCGCGCGACCGGGTTTCGCCGGGGCCGGGGAAGATCGAGGTCGCGGTCAGCGCGTCGAGCATCAACTTCGCCGACGTGCTGGTGGCGTTCGGTCGCTACCCCGCCATCGAGGGGCACCTGCCGCAGCTGGGCACCGACTTCGCCGGGGTGGTGACCGCGGTCGGACCGGACGTGACGGACCACAAGGTGGGCGACCATGTCGGGGGTCTGTCGCCCGACGGCTGCTGGGGCACGTTCGTCACGTGCGACGCGCGGCTGGCCGTCCCGCTGCCCGACGGGCTTTCCGACGCCCAAGCGGCGGCGGTAACCACCGCGACGGCCACCGCCTGGTACGGCCTGCACGACTTGGCGCGCATCACGAGCGGCGACAAAGTGTTGATCCACTCCGGCACCGGCGGCGTGGGGCAGGCAGCCATCGCGATCGCCCGCGCCGCGGGTGCCGAGATTTTCGCCACCGCGGGCAGTGAGCAGCGCCGGCAGTTGTTGCGCGACATGGGGATTGAGCACGTCTACGACTCGCGAAGCCTGGCGTTCGCCGACGGGATTCGCCGTGACACCGACGGGTACGGCGTGGATATCGTGCTCAACTCGGTCACCGGCGCCGCCCAGCGAGCGGGCCTCGAACTACTGGCCTACGGCGGGCGGTTCATCGAGATCGGTAAACGCGACATCTACGGCGACACCCGGTTGGGGCTTTTCCCGTTCCGGCGCAACCTCGCGTTCTACGGCGTCGACCTGGCGCTGATGACCGCCACGCACCCGGACCGGCTGCGCGGAGTGCTGGAAAGGGTGTACCAGCTCACCGCTGACGGCACGTTGCCGATGCCGGAGAGCACGCACTACCCGCTGGCCGAGGCGCCCACCGCCATTCGGGTGATGAGCGCCGCCGAGCACATCGGCAAGCTCGTGCTCGACATCCCGCACACCGGGCACAGCCGGGTGGTGGTGCCGCCCGAGCAGGTGCCGGTGTTCCGCGGCGACGGCGCCTACGTCGTGACCGGCGGGCTCGGGGGCCTGGGCTTGTTCCTGGCCGAGAAGATGGCAGCGGCCGGCGCTGGACGCATCGTGTTGTCGTCGCGCTCGCAGCCGACACCGGAGGCGCAGCAGACCATCGAGCGCATTCGCGCGCTCGGCGCCGACGTCGTCGTAGAGAACGGCGACATCGCCGAGGCCGGGACGGCGCAGCGGTTGGTCACCGCAGCGACCGCTACCGGGCTGCCGGTGCGCGGTGTGTTGCATCTGGCGGCGGTGATCGAGGACGCCACACTAACCAACATCACCGATGAGCTCGTCGAGCGTGACTGGGCGCCAAAGGTTTACGGGGCGTGGAACTTGCACACCGCCACCGCTGAGCAGCCGCTGGACTGGTTCTGCTCGTTCTCGTCGGCAGCCGCGCTGGTGGGCTCGCCGGGACAGGGCGCCTACGCCGCGGCCAACAGCTGGCTCGACGCCTTCACCCGCTGGCGCCGGTCGCAGGGCCTGCCGGCGACCGCGATCGCCTGGGGTGCCTGGGCCGAGATCGGCCGCGCCACCGACCTGGCGGAGGGCGCTGCCGGCATGGCCATCGCTCCCGACGAGGGCGCCTACGCGCTGGAAGCGCTGCTGCGCCACGACCGCGCCTACAGCGGCTACGCGCCCGTCACCGGTGCACCGTGGTTGGCCGCGTTCGCCGAGCGCACCCCGTTCGCCGAGGTATTCCGTTCGATGGGCCAAAACGCCGCGGGCACAAGCAAATTCCTTGCCGAGCTCGAAGAGCTGCCTGCAGACGAGTGGCCCACCCGGTTGCGGCGCATGATCTCCGATCAGGTCAGCCTGATCCTGCGCCGCAGCATCGACCCGGACCGCCCGCTCTCCGAGTACGGCCTGGACTCGCTGGGTGCCCTCGAGCTGCGTACCCGCATCGAATCGGAAACCGGAATACGCATCAACCCCGCCGACCTGACCAGCATCGGCACGATCCGTGGTTTGGCGGGCCTGCTGCACGAAAAGCTCGCGCCCGCAGGCGCGGCCTGATGTCCGTGGCCATGTGAAATTCCCCGTTTATGGCCAGCTGTACGTCCCCGCTGATGGCCAGTTGGATGTCCCCCCTTTGTGGCCAGGTAGAAGTCCTCAATCCCCTTGCGTGTCGTGTCGGTCCGGGGAGCTCGTGGCCTGGGCGGTGACGATGATTGCTCCAACAGTCACCTGCACCGCCCAGGGAGTTCCATTGAAGTCTGCAAGGGAGCGTATGAACATCATCTCGACCTATCGGGAAGTCGGTACCTATCGAGCTGCCGCGGAGTTGTGCGGCACCACCCATAAGACGGTCAAACGTGCTGTTGAGCGCGCTGAGGCCGGTGGCGGTAGTTTCAGTTCTGCGCCGCTGCTGTGGCTGCTGGCAATCGATGCTGCGCTGGGAGTAGCGGCTTTTGGCGCTGCGATGTGCGCTGTTGCCGTGCGGTACCGGACGGACGGGTAAGGAGGATCCGTGAAAACCATTCCTAGAACGCTGGTATTCGATCTTGTTTGGCTTGCCGTGGCCGGCTTGCTGCTGTTCTTGCCAGCAGGCACGTTCAATTACTCGCAAGCATGGGTTTTCCTGCTGGTGGTTGCCCTTTCGGGGTGGATCCCCGGCATCTACTTGCTGCGCACGAATCCCGTTGCGCTTGAGCGACGGAGGCGTGCGGGGCCGATAGCAGAGACCCGAATGATGCAGAAGGCCATTATTGCAGGCTGGTACTTGGCGCTGGCAGCAATAATCGTGGTCAGCGCCCTTGACCATCGCTTTGGCTGGTCGCCGGTGTCGACGGCAATCTGCTTGGCCGGTGATGTTCTGGTAGCCGTTGGAGTGGGTGTCGTAATGCTGGTGACCATTCAGAACAGCTATGCCGCCGCAACTGTCCGGGTGGAGGCGGACCAGAAGCTCGTTTCCAGCGGTCTGTACCGACTGGTGCGCCACCCTATGTACACCGGCAACGTGATCATGATGGTTGGCATCCCCCTTGCGCTTGGTTCCTACTGGGGGCTCGGCTTGGTCATACCCGGCCTGATCGTGCTCGCCTTGCGCATCCGCGACGAGGAGAGGCTGCTCCAGGAAGAGTTGGACGGGTACCGTGAGTACACGCAGAAGGTTCGCTATCGCCTGGTGCCATGTATGTGGTAACGACCTGGACCTGAATATCGCCAGCGTGGTCTTACAGATCGCTGGCCGGAGTCACGTCCGGAACTTCTTCCACCGAGGCGGCATGTCGGCCCAACTGCTGGCTCAAGCTTCTAACGGTCGGCGCGTCGAATAACGCGGGCACCGCGAGGTGGATATCAAATGCTGTGTTGATTGCGGCGATCGCCCGCATCGCGGAAAGCGAATCCCCGCCGAGCTGGAAAAACGAATCATCGACTCCGACGCGGTCTACCCCCAGGACCTGGGCGTAGATGTCGACCAGGATCTGCTCGACCGGAGTAGCCGGGGGGCGATGGCCGCCGCCGTTGTCATGATATTCGGGTGTCGACACCGGCGTGGTTGCGGGTTGGGTCATCGCCATCCGATTGCCCCAACCCTGCAGGCGGGTGCGCCGATTCTGCTGGTCGAGCAGGTCCATCGATGAGAGCCGCTGGTTGGGGTCGGCGGTCATGGCCACCAACACTCGCTGCAACCGCTCGATCAGCGTGCCGACGGTTTCTGCATCGAAAACATCCGTGCGAAATTGAACGCGAAGTTCCAATTCGCGGCCCGGCGCGGCTTGGATGGTCAACGGGTAGTGGTAGTAGTCGCGGCCGGTGAACCCGGTGATGTCCAACTCGTGGTCGCCCGACAACGCCGCGGTGTCGACCGGGTAGTTCTCGTAGACGAAAACGGTATCGAACAGCTGCTCGTGACCGCTGATGCGGTGAATCTCGGTGAGCGCCAGATGCTGATGCTCCAGGGTATGGGTGTGGGCGGTTTGCAGCTGATCCAGCAGCTTGGAGGTGGTGGTGGCCGGCGTGATGCGCGCCCGCACCGGCACCGTGTTGATCAACAGCCCCACCATCGAGTCCGCACCGGCCAGCTCGGCCGGCCGACCCGAAACCACCGCACCGAAGGCGACATCACGCTGGCCGGTCAACCATGACAACACCTGCGCCCAGGCCGCCTGCAACACAGTGCTGACGGTGGTGTGATGCGAGCGCGCCAACTCACCAACCGCGCCGCTGATCTGCTCGGGCACCCGAACCGATGCCAGGCCTCGCCGCCCCAGCCCCCACCGATCCGGCGACCCCACCAACGTCGGGGTGTCAAAACCGTCAAACACCTCACCCCACACCGCGCGGGCCGCATCAAGGTCACGCTCGGCCAACCAGGTGACAAAGCTGCGATACGGCGCGGGCGCCGCCAGCCGCTGCCCGTAATAGCCGGCGAAAATCTCCCCCAGCAGGTTCGCCGTCGACCAGCCATCGAGCACGATGTGATGATTAGTCAGCACAAACCGATGCCGATCCTCTGCGGTGCGGATCAACGCCGCCCGAAACGCCGGCCGGCCGGCCAGGTCGTAGACCGCGGCACGTTCAGCCGCACACAACGCCTCGATCTGCTCATCACAGTCAGCGCTGCCATCAACATCGACATACCGCCACGGCACAACCGGATCGGCCGGGATGATCTGCACCGGCTCGTCGAACTGTTCACAGAATCGGGCCGCCACATTGGGATGCCGGTTGACCGCCATCTGCACCGCATCACGCAGCCGGTGCCGATCAAGCCGGCCCGCGATGGTGAAATCGAACTGCACCGCATATACATCATCGCTACCCGGCGCGGCGGCATGAAACAGCAGCCCCTGCTGCAAAGGAGTCAACGGCAAAATATCGGCGACCTCATATCGCCCGCACAGCTCGTCGATCTGCTGCTGCCCTAACCGGACTGGCGCGATGTCCGACGGTGTCAACCCACCGCCACCGGCGCGCACATGCGCACAGATACCGGCCAGGGCCTCAAACCAGAACCGGCCCAATCGATCGACCTGCGCCTCATCGAGCGCCGATGGCGCCCACGTCCAATTAGCATGCAGCTGCGGGCCCGTGTCGGTGTCGACGGTGACGGCGTTGAGCTCCACGGTGTGCGCCAGCGCCACGGGGATAGCCGCGGCAGCGCCGATCACCGACAAGCCATCCTGGCAGAGCCGCCACCCCTCCCCGGACACCTCGCCCGCCGTGCCGCCCACACGGCCCAGATAGTTAAACCCGATCGCCGGGTCAGGCCCGGCCAGGTCAACATCGGTGTTCAAATAGCGCAGCACACCATAGGTCAAACCATCCGGCAGGGCCCGAAGCTGCTCTTTGAGGTCCTTGATCAGCGCCCCCAACGCGGCTTCACCGGCTATCACCTGCGCCCAGGACAGCCCACCGGCCGCCAACGACACCGGGTATTTGGTGGTAAACCACCCCACCGTGCGCGACAGGTCCACATCGGGGCCCAGCTCCTCCTGGCGGCCGTGACCCTCTACATCGATGCCGATCGGCGCGCCGGGGTCGCCCAAAAACTGCGCCACTGCCAACCCGAATGCGATCAACAAAATGTCGTGCACCCCGGCATGAAACGCCGCCGGCACCTCACCGAGCAGCATGCGGGTGGTCTGCAGATCCAGCCCTACCGACAACTGCCCCGCCGTGGCGAATGTATCCACCGCAGGTTGCACTGCGGGCAGCGCCGCCGGGGTCGCCGCCACCTGCCGCCACCTCTCCGCCAGGCCCACCACCTCCGGGTGGCGCGCATACTCAGCCAAAACCGACGCCCAACGGACAAATGACGTCCCCGTCGCCGGCAGCATCACCGGCTGCCCATCGCGATGCTGGGCCCAGCCAATGTTGAGGTCCTCCAACACAATCCGCCACGACATCCCATCAACGGCCAAATGGTGAACGATCAACACCAACTGATTCGTGGAGGAAACCCACAACGCGCTGAGCATCACCCCGGCGGCCGGATCTAACCGCGACCGCGCCGCTATAAGTGCCTCATCGGATAACACGTCCACCGAGTACAGACACCCGCGCGCATCCACCGACCCCGCCTCGGGCACCCGTAATGCCCACGCCCCCACGCCATCGTCTTCGACACGCGCCCGCAGCATGGCATGCCGATCCAGCAACGCTTGCAACAGCACCGCCACATCGGCCTCGGTCACCCCCGCCGGAGCCTGCACCAGCACCGTCTGATTGAACTGCTCAACCGGGCCCTCGAGGCCCTGCAACCAACACATGATTGGGGTCGCCGCCACCGGCCCGACACCCTCGTCGACCACGCCGGCCACGCCGTCGCTCGCGCCGGCCACCCGGGCCAGCCCGGCCACGGTCTGCTCGACGAAAACATCGCGCGGCCGACACACCAGCCCGGCGGCACGCGCGCGCGCTACCACCTGCATGGACAAAATGCTGTCCCCACCCAGCTCGAAAAACGACTCATCCACACCGACCCGTTCGAGCCCCAGCACCTGGGCGTAGATGCCGGCCAGGATCTCCTGGGTGGCGGTGGCCGGTGCGCGGTAACGATCGACCTCCTGATACTCCGGTGCCGGCAGGGCCCGGGTGTCGAGTTTGCCGTTGACTGTCAACGGCAGCGCCTCTAACACCACCACCGCGGCCGGCACCATGTAGGCCGGGAGCCGCTCGCCCAGCGCGGCGCGCGCCGTGGCCGGATCGGCGGTACCGGTGACATAGCCCACCAGCCGCTTATCGCCGGGGCGGTCCTCGCGGGCGATCACCACCGCCTGCTCCACCCCATCCAAACCACTCAATGCCGCCTGGACTTCACCGAGCTCGATGCGATACCCGCGGATCTTGACCTGCTCATCGGCGCGCCCCACATAGCGCAGCTGCCCATCAGCACCCCAGCACACCAAGTCCCCGGTGCGATACATCCGTATGCCCGGCGCTCCCGCGCCGCCGAACGGGCACGCCACAAACCGCGACCCGGTCAACCCCGCCCGACGCACGTACCCATACGCCAATCCGGAACCGGCCACATATAACTCCCCGACCACGCCGGCGGGCACCGGGCGCAACCACCCATCCAGCACAAAAAAGCCCAGATGCGCCAACGGCACCCCGATCGGGCTGGCTTTGCTGTTGGCGTCGCCGTCGACGATCTCGCGGAACGAGGCATGCACCGTCGTCTCGGTGATGCCATACATGTTGATCATCCGCGGCAATCCCGGGCGGTTGCGCAGCCACGTCGCAAGCCGATGCGGCTCTAGCGCTTCGCCGCCGAACACCACCGTCTCCAGCTTGAGCTGGCCTCCGCGCTCGGGCTGCAGCGCATCGACGGTTTGCAGCGCATAAAACGCAGACGGGGTCTGGCTTAAGACACTGACCTGCTCGGCAACCAGCAGGTCGTGCAGGTCTTCCGGTGAGCGGACCACCGACTCGGGCACCACCACTAGCCGCCCGCCGTGCAACAGGGCACCGAAGATCTCCCACACCGAGAAGTCGAAGGCCAAGGAATGAGCCTGCGTCCACACCTGTCCCGGCGACAACTCAAGATCACTGTCGAGGGATTCCAGCAGCCGGGTGACATTGTGGTGGGCGACCGCCACGCCTTTGGGCACACCGGTGGTGCCCGAGGTGTAAATCAGGTAGGCAATCTCATCCGCTGCCGGCGTCGGCAAACCCGTGCTGGGTTGGGTGTCAATGCGGGGGTCGTCGGCGTCGATGACCAGCAGATCGTGCCCGTCCAGGCGATCGGCCAGCTCGGTGGTGGTGATCGCGGCGATCGGCGCGGCATCGGCGACCATGAACTGCATCCGCGCCGCCGGCATCACTGGGTCGATCGGCAGATAGGCCGCCCCGGTCTTGAGCACAGCCAAGATCGCGGCGACCGCCTCAGCCGAACGCGACAACAGCAGCGCCACCCGCTCCCCCGGGCCCACACCCTGGCCAGCCAACAGATGCGCCATCCGGTTAGCGGCCTCATCGAGCTCGCGATAGGTCCAGGAACACTCCCCGCAACTGATCGCCACCGCCTCTGGGGCGCGGGCCACCTGCGCGGCGAACAACGCCGGAATCGACACCGCGGGCGCCGCCGGCTGGATCAACACCGTCCGATTACCGATCTCATCCAGGCGGGCGTGCTCAGCCTCATCCAGCACATCCACCGACGACAGCCGCCGACCCGGATCGGCGGTCATCACCGCCAACACCCGCTGCAACCGCTCGATCAGCGCCTCAATGCTTTCCTGGTCGAAAATGTCGGTGCGAAATTCCACCCCCCCGCCAATCCCGGCGGGCTCACCGGCCTCGCTCCAACGTTCCCTAAGAGAAAACACCAGATCCATGCGGGCGGTGCGAGTGTCCACCGGCATCTCCGACACCTGCAGATCCCCCAACGTCAGCCCGCCAGCGGGATCGCTGTCCTGCCCGGCGAAGTTCTGCCAGGCCAACATCACCTGCACCAGCGGGTGATGCGTCAGGCTTCGGCTCGGGTTAAGCCGCTCCACCAGCACCTCAAAGGGCACGTCCTGGTGCTCGTAGGCGGCGAGGCTGCGCGCCCGCACCTGGGCCAGCAACTCGGTAACAGTGGGATCGCCGCCCAGATCCACGCGAAGTACCAAGGTGTTGACGAAAAACCCGACCAACTCATCCAGCGCGGGGTCACCGCGCCCAGCGATCGGGAACCCCACCGCCACATCACTGCTGGCGCTGACCTTGGACAACAGCATCACCAAGGCGGCCTGAACCACCATGAAGCTGGTCGCATTGTGCTCACGAGCCGCCCGCGCAATCCGCTGCTGTAGCTCCGCGGGCCAGTCCAGCACCACACTGGCGCCGCGATAATCGGCCACCGGCGGATAGGGCCGATCGGTGGGCAGCTGAAGGCGCTCGGGCATACCGGCCAGCGCATCCTCCCAGTAGGCCAGCTGCCCGGCGATGGGGCTCTCGCTGTCGTCGAGATCACCCAACTGGGCGCGTTGCCACAGCGTGTAATCGACATACTGCACCGCTAAACCAGCCCAATCGGGGGCCCGCCCCGCGCACCGGCTGGCATAGGCCACCCCCAGGTCCCGCATCAGCGGGCTGATCGACCAGCCGTCGGCGGCGATATGGTGCACCACCGCCGCCAGCACGTGCTCATCGTCGCTGATGCGGAAAAGCCGTGCCCGCAACGGGATCTCGGATGCCAGGTCAAAACTGTAGCGTGCCGCTGCGTTAATGGCCTCACCCAGCCGGCCTTCCGACCAGCCGGTGGCATCGATGACGTCCCAACCGAAGTCGACCCGCTCGGGCGCCACCACCAGCTGCTGGGGGATCCCTTCGACCGCCGGGAACATTGTGCGCAGGCTCTCCTGGCGGCCCGCCACATCGGCCAGCGCCGCATCCAGTGCGTCGGCATCAAGGCGCCCGCGCAACCGCAGCGCCACGGGCATGTTGTAGACAGGTGAGGGCCCGTGCAACTGGTCAATAAACCACAACCGGCTCTGGGCAAACGACAACGGAACCACCGCGGGCCGCTCAACCGGCATCAACGGCGCAAACCGATCCCCATCCCCACCGATACGGGGCGCCAACTGAGCGACCGTGGGCGCCTCAAACACCGTGCGTACCGAAAGCCGGGCATCCAAGCCGGTGTTGACCGCGGCGATGAGGCGCATCGCCGACAGTGAATCTCCACCCAAATCGAAAAATGAGTCGTCGACCCCGACCCGCTCGAGCCCGAGCACCTGGGCGTAGATGCCGGTCAGGATGTCCTCGGTGGGGGTGGTGGGGGCGCGGTAACGATCGACCTCCTGATACTCCGGTGCCGGCAGGGCGCGGGTGTCGAGTTTGCCGTTGGGTGTCAGCGGCAGCGCGTCCACCACCACCACCACGGCCGGGACCATATAGGCCGGCAGCCGCTCGGCCAGCTTCTCGCGCATCCCGGCCGGGTCGGCGGTGCCGGTGACATAACCCACCAGCCGCTTGTCGCCGGGGCGGTCCTCGCGGGCGATCACCACCGCCTGCTCCACCCCATCCAGGCCGGCCAGCGCCGCCTGGATTTCACCCAGCTCGATGCGATACCCGCGGATCTTGACCTGTTCATCCGCACGCCCCAGATAGGCCAGCTGCCCGTCAGCACCCCACCGCACCAAATCCCCGGTGCGATACATACGTATCCCCGGCGCCCCCGACCCCCCAAACGGGCAGGCCACAAACCGCGACCCGGTCAACCCCGCCCGACCCACATACCCACACGCCAGCCCGGCACCGGCCACATACAACTCCCCGACCACCCCCGCCGGCACCGGCCGCAACCACCCATCCAGCACAAAAAAGCCCAGATGCGCCAGCGGCACCCCGATCGGGCTGGCCGTGCCATCCACATCGGCTTCGACGATCTCGCGCAACGAAGCATGCACCGTCGTCTCGGTGATGCCATACATGTTGACAATCCGCGGCGATCCCGGATGGTTGCCCAGCCACGTCCCAAGACGTTGCGGTTCCAGCGCCTCCCCGCCGAACACCACCGTCTCGAGCTTGAACTGATGCCCCAGCTCGGGTGAGAGCGCATCGGCGGTTTGCAGGGCATTAAACGCCGACGGGGTTTGGCTTAACACGCTGACCTGTTCGTTGACCAGCAAGGCGAGGAGATCTTCCGGTGAGCGCACCACAGCATCGGGCACCACCACCAGCCGCCCACCATGCAGCAGCGCGCCGAAGATCTCCCACACAGAAAAGTCGAACGCCAACGAATGAGCCTGCGTCCACACCTGTCCCGCCAACCCGAGGTCAGCATCAAGGGTCTCCAGCAGCCCGGTCACATTGCGGTGAGGAATGGCCACGCCCTTAGGGACCCCGGTGGTGCCCGACGTGTAGATCAAGTAGGCGATGTCATCGGGAGCCGGTCCCGGCACGGCTGTGCTGGGTTGGGCGTCAACAGAGGCATCGTTGATATCGATGACCGCAACCTCGTGACCGTCGAGCCGCTCGGCCAGCCCAGTAGTGGTGATCGCGGCGATCGGCGCGGCATCATCGAGCACGAACCCGATCCGCGCCGACGGGTGCGCCGGGTCGATCGGCAGATACGCCGCCCCGGTCTTGAGCACCGCCAGGATCGCCACGATCGCCTCGACCGACCGCTCCAACAGCAACGCCACCCGCTCACCCGGGCCCACCCCATGGCCGGCCAACAGGTGCGCCAACCGGTTCGCGGCCTCCTCCAGCTCGCGGTAAGTCATTGAGCGGCCCTCGAAGGTCACCGCCGCCGCCTCTGGTGTGCGCGTCACCTGCGCGGCGAACAACGCCGGGATCGACACCGACGGCAGTGCCGGCGCGGTCAACACCGCCCGATTACCCCACCCATCCAGCCGGGACAGCTCAGCCTCATCCAGCACATCCACCGACGACAGCCGCCGACCCGGATCGGCGGTCAGCGCCACCAACACCCGCTGGAATCGCTCGATCAGCGCCCCGATGCTGCCCGCATCGAACACATCGGTGCGAAATTCCACCGCCCCGGAAATCCCGGCAGGCTCACCACCCTCGCTCCAGCGTTCGATCAAGGAAAACGTCAGATCCATGCGGGCAGTGCGGGTCTCGATGGGTAGCGGGGTGACCTGCAGATCACCCAACGCCACCCCGGCGGTGGGATCATTGTCTTGGCCAGCGAAGTTCTGCCAAGCCAACACCACCTGCACCAGCGGATGATGAGCCAGGCTTCGGGTCGGGTTAAGCCGCTCCACCAGCACCTCAAAGGGCACATCTTGATGCTCATAGGCGGCCAGGCTGCGCCCCCGCACCTGGGCCAGCAACTCAGCCACACTGGGATCCCCAGCCAGGTCAACCCGCAACACCAAGGTGTTGACGAAAAACCCCACCAGCTCATCCAGCGCCGGGTCGCCGCGCCCGGCGATCGAAAACCCCACCGCCACATCGGAATTGGCGCTGATCTTGGCCAGCAGCACCGCCAGGGCGGCCTGCACCACCATGAAACTCGTCACGTTGTGCTCACGAGCCACCCGACGAATCTGCTGCTGCAACTCCGCCGGCCAGTCCACCACCACACTGCCGCCGCGGTAATCCGCCACCGGCGGATAGGGCCGATCGGTGGGCAACTGCAGCCGCTCGGGCATCCCCGCCAAGGCCTGCTCCCAGTAGCCCAGCTGCGCAGCGATGGCACTGTCGCTATCGGCCAGATCACCCAGCTGCGCACGCTGCCACAGCGTGTAATCGACATACTGCACCGGCAGCGGCGCCCAGCTGGGGTCGTGCCCCGCACACCGGCTGGCGTAGGCCACCCCCAGATCACCCACCAGCGGGCCCACCGACCAGCCGTCGGCGGCGATATGGTGCATCACCGCGACCAGCACATGCTCCTCGTCAGCGATGCGGAAAAGCCTTGCCCGCAAGGGAATCTCGGTCGACAGATCAAACTCGTGACGCGCCGCGGTGTCGATGGCCTCACCGAGCCGGCTGTCCGGCCAGCCGGTGGCATCAATGATCTGCCAACCAAAATCGACCCGCTCAGCAGGCACCACCAGCTGCTGCGGTATCCCCTCGGGCGCCGCAAACACCGTCCGCAGGCTCTCATGGCGACCCACCACATCGGCCAGCGCCGCACCCAGCGCCTGCGCATCAAGGCGCCCGCGCAGCCGCAACGCCACCGCCATGTTGTAGACCGCTGAGGGCCCCCGCAACTGATCCAGGAACCACAACCGGTTCTGGGCAAACGACAACGGAACCACCGCGGGTCGCTCCACCGCCACCAACGGTTGGAGCCGACCCGCCTGCTCGCCGATACGGGGCGCCAACTGGGCGACCGATGGCGCCTCGAACACGGTGCGCACCGCAATTCCGGCATCCATCGCGGTGTTGACCGCGGCGACCAAGCGCATCGCAGAAATGCTGTCGCCACCGAGATCAAAGAACGAGTCATCCACTCCGACCCGCTCGATACCCAGCACCTGCGCGTAGATGCCGGCCAGAATGTCCTCGATGGCGTTGGACGGGGCGCGGTAACGCTCGAGGCCGGTGTATTCCGGTTCCGGTAGGGCGCGGGTATCCAGTTTGCCGTTGGGGGTCAACGGCAGCGCCTCCACCACCACCACCGCGGCCGGGACCATATAGGCGGGCAGCCGCTCAGCCAACTCGGTGCGCGCCCCGACCGGGTCGACAGTCCCGGTGACATAACCCACCAGGCGTTTGTCGCCGGGACGATCCTCGCGGGCGATCACCACTGCCTGGTCCACCCCGTCCAAACCGCTCAGGGCTGCTTGGACTTCACCGAGCTCGATGCGATACCCGCGGATCTTGACCTGCTCATCGGCACGCCCGACATAGTCCAGCTGCCCATCAGCACGCCACCGCACCAAATCCCCGGTGCGATACATACGTTGTCCGGGCGCTTCCGCGCCGCCGAACGGGCACGCCACAAACCGTGCCCCGGTCAAACCGGCCCGGCCCACATACCCGCACGCCAGCCCGCGACCGGCCACATACAACTCCCCGACGACCCCCGCCGGCACCGGACGCAACCACCCATCCAGCACAAACAACGCCGCCCCCGACACGGGCGAACCGATCGGCGGCACCCCCGACCCCGGGCTCAGTGGCGCACTCAGCATCACTGCCATCGTCGTCTCGGTGGGGCCGTAGGCATTGATCATCACCCGCCCCTGCGACCACCGATCCACCACCTCGGCCGGGCAGGCCTCACCGGCCACGATCAACGGCACCGACTCCAAACCCTCCGGCGACAACACCGCCACCGCCGACGGGGTCTGGACGAGCACGCTGACCTGTTCGGCGACCAGCAAGGCGTGGAAGTCTTCGGGCGAACGTCTTACCGAGTCGGGCACCACGACCACTCGCCGCCCGTGCAACAACGCATCCCAGATCTCCCAGACCGACGTATCGAACCCGTAGGAATGACACTGCGGCCAAACCCCCATCGCCGGCAGATATGTATCCGGCCCATATCGGGACTCCAGCAGCTGGATGACGTTGTCGTGAGTGACAGCGACCCCCTTGGGCATACCGGTGGTGCCCGAGGTGTAAATGATGTAGGCGATGTCCCCACCAGCCGGTGCCGGCAAACCCGTACCCGGATGGTCGGGGATGCGGGGATCGTCGACATCGATGACTAGCAGGTCACGCCCCTCCAGGCCCTCGGCTAGCCCGGTAGTGGTGATCGCAGCCGCCGGCGCGGCGTCGTCGAGCATGAACCCAATCCGAGCCGACGGCGTCACCGGGTCGATCGGCAGATACGCCGCCCCAGTCTTCAAAACCGCCAGGATCGCTACGACGGCCTGAGCCGAACGCTCCAACAGCAGCGCCACACTCTCACCCGGACCAACACCATGTCCTGCCAACAGGTGCGCCAACTGGTTCGCGGCCTCCTCAACCTCGCGGTAAGTCCGCGAGTCCGTCCCGCAGCTGATCGCCACCGCATCCGGTGTGCGCGCCACCTGCGCGGCGAACAACACCGGAATCGACGCCGACGGCGGTGTGGGCTGGGTCAACACCGCCCGGTTGCCCCACGCCTCCAACTGGGCGCGCTCACCGGCATCGAGCAGATCCATCGACGACAGGCGCCGTGTGGGCTCGGCGGTCATGGCCACCAGCACCCGCTGGAACCGCTTGATGAGAGCCTCGATGCTTTGCGCGTCGAACACATCGGTGTCGTATCCGACGCGTAGGTGCAGTTCGTTACCCGGCTGGGCCGCCAGCGTCAGCGGGTAGTGGGTGGATTCGCGGCTGCTCACCCCGGTGATGGCCAACTCGTGGTCGCCCGACAATGCCGCGGTGTCGATCGGGTAGTTCTCGTAGACGAAAACTGTGTCGAACAATTGGTCATGACCGGTGACGCGATGAATCTCGTTGAGCGCTAAGTGCTGATGCTCGAACGTGTCGTTATAGGCGCCCTGCAACTGATCAAGCAAGTCAGCGATCGTGGATGCCGCCGTCAGGCAGGCCCGCACGGGCACCGTATTGAT
>NZ_BFAB01000022.1 GCF_003402475.1 Mycobacterium sp. MFM001 | reverse complement strand
TAGAACCTTGTCAACATGCCAGCCACCACTTCGCGCTGACAATTACGTGAGGCACCTCGTCAGACGCCCGCTACCGGCGGATCAGCTGCCCGCGCCGGCCTCACCGGTCAGCGACCCGCTCAGCCGACCCGGCCACGGCAGCGTCACATGCAGCGGACAACAACCCAACCCGTGCGTGTATACACGGCCACCAGGTATGACGGCGACATACAGTCCGGCCAGCGGTGAGGTCGTCGGTCCCGACGGCGTCAGATACTCGGTCACCAACTCGGGTGATCTGGGAGACGACAGCTGGAAACATATGCTGGCTCCCGCTGGCTGAACGGCGCCAACCGACGTTTGCTGGAAATCGTCTCTCCGATGGGATCATCGACTCGTCCGACATGAACCCGCAGGTCTTTCGACGCCTACCGAGCACCCCGCCGGGCCGCACAAAACAATTGCCGCAACCCCGGCCGCCCTATCCGTCGCCTAGCCATCTTCCGTTGATACGCCGATGTTTTGGCCGCAGATTGAAAAGCTCACGTGCGCGATCAGGAGACGGCGTTGAGGGTGGCATGCGCGCGTCGCGTCGCGAGCGTGACCAACCGGCGGTCTGACACCGCCGGTCCCCCGAGGTCGGCGCTGCTGAACAAACGCAACCGCTGAGCGCTGCGGCGCGCCACCACACACCTCAGAGGTGGCGCCTGGTTAGGTACTCTCAGCGCCTGCTTTGCGGTTGGATGCGCAGCTTATGTCAAAATGGGGAGATGCGGAGGATCGCGGGAAGGTGGGGAGGCCGTAGCGCCGCCGAACGCCGCGCCGAACGTCGGCAACGGCTGATCGAAGCCGCGACCGAGATCTGGAGCCAAAGCGGCTGGGCCGCGGTGACAATGCGCGGTGTATGCGCCCGGACGTCGCTGAATGATCGCTACTTCTACGAGGAGTTCACCGACCGTGATGGATTACTGGTCGCGGTATGGGACAGCGTCCGCGACGACATGCTGCAAGAGGTCAAGACGGTATTTGAAGCCAGCGCCGACCGGTCACCGGTGGGCGCCATCCGTGCGGTGATCCGTATCGTTGTCGAACGCGTCCGGCAAGACCCGGGCCGGGCACAGATCCTGCTGACCCAGCATGCGGGCAGCGCATCGCTGCAGGATCGTCGGTCCGCCGCGCTGCAGCAAGCAACCGAACTCGTGCTACTTTCCGAACAACCGCACCTGCTTCCCGACACCGACCACACCAGTCTGCGCGTGGACACCCTTGTCGGCGTCGGGGGGTTTGTCGAACTCATCTCCGCTTGGCAGGCCGGCCTGCTCGACGTGGGCGCGGGCGACATCATCAACCACGCCAGCCGGCTGGCGGCAACACTGGCACAACCCTATCTGCGCCAAGATATTGTGGATGTAGCCCTTGATGCGGTCGCTGAGCGGCCTACCGCTACCTGACCGGCGAAGGCCCGGGGGCTGCCCAAACCGCCGGCGTCGAGCGTGCCGCCTACTACAGCAATCGGCCCTGCGCACAGCTGCGCATCGAGGTCAGGCAGCGCGTTGAGCAGTCCCAACGCGACCGACGAATCCCTGACCCGATCGAACTGAGTCCGCGGCCGGCAGCGCGCGACCACGTAGCCTCAACTCCCATCCGGTGGGCGCCGAGCTGATCGATGTCACTCAGGAATGGCACACCACTACTTAGCTTAGGCTTAGCTTAGGAGGCTGGAGGCGTATTGCATGGGGAGCAATACTCGATGAGATCGTCGATGTTCTGTCCCACCCGCGCAGGTGCGACCCCCACCGACGGCGCGTAGAGCATAATGTGGTCCAGTACACCCTCGTAGCGGCGTAACGCGTCACGTACCTGGCTGCCGGTGCCGGCGACGCCCATCACGTCAATCATGTCGTCCGTGACAGCGTCGAACATCGCCGCAAAGTCACCACGTGCAAAGGCTTCCCGGATCGCTGCAGCTTGTTCGCCGAACCCGCAGAAGTCGAGCAGCGGTTCGTAGGTCCTGACCGACGCATAGAACGCGATCTGCTGGGCGACCTCGCGGCGGGCGATCTGCGGGTCCGCGTGGATAGAGCAGATGACCATCGAGATGATCTCGACGTCGTTAGGGTCGCGCCCGCTGCGGGCTGCGCCCTTGGCCACCGCGGGTCGCACGACTTGCTCCAGATACCGGGTCGTGAAAAGTGGATGCCCGGCCAGACCGTCGGCAACCCGGCCGGCGGCTTCACACATTCTCGGCCGCACGGCCGCGGTGATGATGGGAATGTCGCGCGCAGGCGGCTCCACCGGTCCGCTGGGGACGAGATTCATCTTGTAGAAGCGGCCCTCATGCCGGATGGGTCCTTCGTGCAGGTTCCAGATGCGCCGGATAAGCGGTACGAGTTCTTCGACGCGCAAGGCAGGGGCACTGGTATCGGCTACAGAGTGCCAGTCGCTCATCATCCGCTTGGTGCCGTTGCCGATGCCGAGCACGATGCGGCCACCGGACAGTTCGTCGAGATCTCGTGCTTCCGTCGCCAACACCAGCGGGCTGCGCCCGATGCCATACAGGATCGACGAGCCGATGCGGCACCTGTCGGTCGAGGTGGCCATCGCCGCCATCGAGATGGAGCCCGATCGGGTGTAGAACTCAGATGCCCAGACGGCGTCGAACCCGGCCTGGTCGGCAGCCGCGGCGGTGGCCTTCATCGCGGCAAGGTCAGGGGCGAGGACGGAAAGTCCATAAGTACTCATCAGTGACGGCGCCATCGTGTGGTCGGTGACAGAAAGTGCCAGCGGCTAGTCCGCCCGAGCGACAGCCCATCACCGCCGAGAGCACGTCGGCGGTGATGGGCTTGTCCCCCTCGATGATTCGCTGGCTGCCCAATGCGAAGTCGCGAGCCGTCCGCCGCAAATGTCATGAGGTCCATAGCGTTCGTCGTGTGCAATGCGGACCTCATCGGACGTCGAAATCTGCGAGCTCAGGTGCACGCAATAGTTCTCGGTGCCGCTCGGGTGTCCACGGGAACAATTCGGGAAGCCCATCTTTGCCCAGGTACCAACTGTTGCAACCGGTAACCCAGATCGTCTGCGGCATCGCTGACTTCATGCTGTCGTTGTAGACCTTGGTGGCCAACTTGGTGGGCGCGGCCGCGACGATGCGGCCCTCACGGATCCGGTTGATCCACCACATCACATAATCAGCCTGGTCCTCGGCGATCGGTATCAGTGACTGGTTGCCGATCGGCGAATGCGGACCCATCAGCATGAACAAGTTCGGGAATCCGGGCACCGCGACCGACCGGTACGCCGTGGGGCCATGGGCCCACGCCTCGTCGAGGGTGAGCCCATGCTCCCCGATCACCGTCAGCGGGCGCACGTAGGCCCGGGCGTCAAACCCGGTGGCATAGACGAGCAGGTCGAGTTCGTGTAGCACACCGTCGGCGGTGACGACGCCGCGAGGCTCGATGTGGTCGATTGCCTCGGCGACCACCTCTACACCGGGTTGCTGGACAGAACGGTAGAAGTTCCACGCCATGATCTGTCGCTTGCACATAGGCTGGTCTTTCGGGGTGAGTTTCGCGCGCAGCTGCGGGTCGCGCACCGAAAGCCGCAGGTTCCATCGACATAGCGCCTGAACCAGGCGGCGCTGAGCTCCCGGACGGATCGGCGCGCGGCCGAACAGGTGCCTGACCACCAACCCCCAGAACCGATAGCCCAGGCCGTTCAACCTCGGCCAGCGCGTCAGCGCGGCCCGGATCAGCGGTGAATAACGCGGATTGGGCATGGGAAAGACCCACTGCGCAGTGCGCTGGAAGACCGTGAGCCGGTTGACCTTGCCGCCGAGTTCGGCAATGATCTGTATGCCTGTCGAGCCCGTCCCAATCAACCCAATCCGCTTGTCCGCCAACGGAACCGAGTGGTCCCATCTGGCGGAGTGGAACGCCGGTCCGGCAAAACTATCTTGTCCGGGTATGTCCGGATAGCGCGGCACCCGCAGCACGCCGGTGGCGGTGACCAGCACGTCGAATGTCTCTTCGCCGTCGGCGGTGGTGAGCCGCCACTGCCCGTCGTCGTACCGGGCAGAGATGACCTCGGTGCCGAACCTGATGTGCGGGTGAATGCCCCGTTGGTCGGCGACCTGCTGAAAGTAGGCCTGGATCTCAGGACCCGGCGGCAGCAAATGGGACCAGTTCGGGTTGGGCCGAAACGAGTAAGAGTAGTACCGCGACGGGATGTCGCAGGTCAGCCCCGGATAGGTGTTGTCGCGCCACGTGCCCCCGACTTCCTCAGCTTTTTCGAAAATGGTGTACGAGTCGATGCCGGCGTCTTGCAGCTTGACCGCCATGCACAGTCCCGACATGCCCGCACCGATGATTGCGACTTTCACAGGCCGTTGTTCCGTCATCTTCACCACCCAATCCGAAGTGCCAGTTCCGCTACGCCCGGCCGATCACCGCGGCGACGCGCCGCTGAGTGCGCAGACGGGTCCGTTTCTGGGGACGTGGCCCGAGGCGGTGCGGCCGACTCGGTGAGGCGGCGGAGGGCGGCGGCCCGGCAGCGGCCACCGAACTGGTGCCTGTAAGGCAATTCTGGGCCGGCCACGCTGATCGGCTCCCGCCACCCGGAGAAGTCGCGAGGGAGTGAATGCCGCGGATGCCGCCGCGTCGGTGGGCGGGGCCCACGCCGCACGGGCACCTATCGACCTCGCTCAGTGCTGGGGCAATCTTCGCAGAACTGTTTGCGGAGTTCGCGTTTAAGCACCTTTCCAGCACCCGAGAGTGGAAGCGCATCGACGAACGAGGCCGTACGGGGCGCCTTGTATCCCGCGATCTGGGTCTTGCAGAAATCCTTCAACTCCTCGGCTGTCACCGAGGAGTTCTCGGCCAAGACGACGACCGCGTGAACGCGTTCGCCCCAGGTTTCGTCGGGGACGCCGATGACCGCGCACACCGACACCGCCGGGTGCCTGCAAAGAGCGTTCTCGACTTCGGTCGAGTAGACGTTCTCGCCACCCGAAATGATCATGTCCTTGAGGCGGTCGACGACGAACACATAACCTCGCTCGTCCAGGTAACCGACATCACCGGTATGCATCCACCCGTTCCGCAGCGCGATCGCGGTCTCCTCGGGCTTATTCCAGTACCCGAGCATCACGTTGCCGCCGCGCGCGACAATTTCACCGGTATGACCCGGCGGCACCTCTTGATCGTTGGCGTCGAAGATCTTGACTTCGGCACAGGGCGCGGCGCGGCCGGCCGAACGCAGTAGTTCCGGATGATCGTGGTCCTCAGGACGCAGGACCGTGGCCAGCGGGGACAGTTCTGTCATGCCATAGCCCTGCATGAATCGCGCCGAGCCCATGGTCTTCATCGCACGTGACAGCACCGCCTCAGAGATCGGCGATGCGCCGTACATCACGTTTTGGAGGCTGGCAAGGTCGTATTCTCCGACGGTCGGGTGGTCGACGACCATCTGCAGCATGGTCGGCACCAAAAGGACGTCGGTGACTTGCTGGCGTTCGATCGTTTGAAGGATGGCAGTCGGATCAAAAGTCGAGAGCATCACGTGGGTTCCGCCAAGGGTGGTCTGCCCCGCCCAGGCGGCCAAGTCCGCGAGATGGAACAACGGCGCGACGTGAAGCAGTCGACCCTCCGAACTGAGAAAGCTTCCCACGCTGAGCATTCCCAGCACGGACGTCATCAGGTTGGCGTGGCTGAGCATCACGCCCTTGGGCAGACCCGTGGTGCCGCCGGTGTAGAACACGCCGGCCAATTGATCGCCGCTGCGCCGCACGTCATCGACAGCTTCGCCGCTGGCGATGAGTTCCTCATAGGAGTACGTCCCCTCCGGGTTCGGGGCGTTGCCGCAGTGAACGACAATGCGCAGGTCAGGATATGAGGCCCGAAGCGCCGGTACAGCTAGACTGAAGGCGTCATCTACGAACAGCACGTCGGTTTGGGAGTCGCGCAGGGCGTAGCTGATCTCCGCAGGGCTCCATCGGATGTTGATCGGATTCAGTACGGCGTCCGCCCAAGGCACCGCCAGCAGGTACTCGTGGTACCGGTCGGAGTTGAGCGCAAGCATGCCGACGCGGTCTCCCCGGTTGACGCCAATCAGCCGTAATGCACTCGCTAACTTTGCGATTCGCCGCGCGGACTCCGCATAGGTCCGTGTTCGATCCCCGTCGATGGTGGCGAGGCGGTCCGGGTGCTGTTGCAACGCCCTGTGCAAGCCCTGGGTGAGGTACATTGCATTTCCTCCTAGCCGCTCGCCGGTGCGAGCCTGCAATGACATACCCGATGGCGCTGCGCGCCCTTACGTTATCGCCTATTAACGTACTGGCATCGATGGTAGTAGTACACTGCTTTTCCGGGTCGACACCTGAGAACACCACCGTCCACCCGCAGATTCGGCATCACATCTCATCAGTCAACAACCGTGAATCGCCGTCGCTGACATCCGACTCTCGCTACGGAACTGGCTTCGCCACTGATCACAACCAAGTCGACTACTCAAGTCCTCGACACGCAATTGATATGCAGCAGAGAGGCAAGCAGTACGCGGTGTCGGGAGGCGCTGGATGAAGAAGCATCCCGTCGGCAGCCCACACCCCCACGGTCGGAGAAGATGTGCTCCTCGCGGCGGTCAGTCCGACACAGATGGGACAGGGCATCGTCGATGGAGACCGTCGAGGGAGACAGTGGCCCCAGAAGACGTGGGAGGACCCCATGAATGATCCGGTACCTTACGACGTCATCGATGGCGTCGCGTGGTTGACCATCAACCGGCCTGAGTCTCGTAACGCGCTCAGCGCCGCCGTGCGGCAAGGTTTGTGGGATGGTGCACGACGGTTCAACCAGGACGCTGACGCACGTGTGCTGGTCGTGACCGGCGCGGGCGAGGAGGCGTTCTGCGCCGGTGGGGACCTCAAGGAGATGGCGCAACAGGCGCTGACGGTTCCGCCGCCGGATTTCGCGCCGCAGTTCGGGCGTAACATCGAGATCTCTAAACCGACCATCGCGGCGGTCAACGGTGTCGCATTCGCTGGCGGGTTTCTCCTCGCACAGCAGTGCGACCTGGTGGTGGCGGCCGAGCATGCGACGTTCGCGATCACCGAAGTCAAGGTGGGCCGCGGAGCACCCTGGGCGGCGCCGCTGTCGTGGCTGGTTCCGCCGAGGATCGCTTTGCAGATCCTGCTCACCGGCGAACCGATCAGCGCGGCCCGGGCCTTCGACGTGGGTCTCATTAACGAGGTGGTGTCCGCGGATCGGCTCAGGGATCGGGCACAGGAGCTGGGCAGGCTGATCGCTGGCAACGCTCCACTGTCGGTGCTGGCCGCCAAACAGACTGCGTATTTGTCGGCGCGGCATCGCCTTGAGGACGCATACACGCTGGCTGAGCAGATCTGGGAACCCGTGTACCACTCCGCGGACGCGCAAGAAGGTCCGCGCGCCTTCCGGGAGAAGCGGGCGCCGGTATGGAGGGGACGCTGAGCGTGTGTGATGTCGGCGACGGCTCGTGCTCAGATCCCGCGGCCGGGATCGCCGACCCTGGCGGCATGCCGGTGGTGGGGGCACCTCGGCGAGTCAAAGCACTCTGTGCTGAGCTAATCGCCTGCTGTAGCACTCCTGAGGAGTTCGCCTAATCTCTTAAGCTCGGTGCGGCGATGACATGCCTAGCTTGGCCCACCCGCGGCTTGTGACGTGGACGGTGGGACGCCGAGAACAGCGTGCCCCATCCGCGCAAGCAGCATGGAGACGCGCTCGGGAGGCATGCCGGTTTCGCGGTATTGCAACGTGGATTGAATGGCACCGATCGCGCCGTGGACAACCGCGCGCAACTCCGTTTCGTCCAGCTCCGGGCGCAGCTCGCCTAAAACGTGCACCCACTCTTCAAGGTAGAGACGCTGCTTGCGGCGGAGCCGACTGCGTCGATGGTCGGCCAGATTGTGGACTTCTCGGTAGTACACGATGGCGAGCTCTCGTTGCTCCATCACCAGGGCAACGTGGTCGGCCACCAAGGCGGTCAGCGCGGCGCGGTCATCTCGGCTCTGTTCGACGATTGCCGAAGCCCGCTGCAGCAGTGTGTCAATCACTTGTTCGAACAGTGCGGCCAGCAAGTCGCCCTTACTGTCAAAGTGCCGGTAGATCGCCGGCCCTACCACTCCGGCCGACACGCCGATATCGGCAATTGACACCGCGTGGTAGCCGCGGTCTGCGATCAATTCAGCAGCCGCGGCCAGAATCCGCTCTCGACGCCGGCCTCCCCGCCTGCGGCCGACGGTGACTGTGTCGGTCACAGTCGATGATCCTTTCGCAGTCGAAGCAGAAACACTTTACGTTTGGAGCGGCCCGTTCCGAGCGGTCTACGAACGTTAACAGACCTTCACGGTACCCACTGGCCGTCACCAAATGCACAAATTGCCACGTCCGGTTCCACAGCCGGCCGGAGCGACGGCCCGCGGTACCTTCGCCGACCATCGTCCCGCGCGCGCGTTGCGGCCAAGCGCGGTATGGCCACCGGTGATGGACCATGTGACTACGGTATATTGCACGTCCTTGGGCCTTGGACGTAACGTTATCGGCGAGTAACTTATGGCTTCGGCTTCAGCTGCTTGGGCGCGCAGAAGCACTTGCACGTTACGCCGTAGCGTTGCGCTGGCCTAAGTCGCGGTCGTTCGGTCGTGATGTGCGGAGGAAGGACGGGCTTGCGAGATCTTGGCGGCACATCGTCCCGTCGCGCGAAGCTGCCCGAGCCACCCGCTCTGACAAGGTCATCAAGATGCCAGTTTGCGCGCGTGACGCCGCTGTTCGATTGCCAACCCCAATCTATCGGGAGTCATCATGACGGGTACTGAAGCAGCCCACAGCCGCATAGGCGAGGCGGGACCCTGCGCCATGCCCAACGATCCGTGGACCACGCCGGAGCGGCAAGCACTGAGCCAGTTGGCGCGCTCTTTCGTCGCACGAGAGATCGCACCGAAGGTGACGGAATGGGAGCGGGTGGGTGAAGTCCCGCGGGAGTTGCACCGCAAGGCTGCCGATGTGGGACTTCTCGGGGTCGGATTTTCCGAGCAGGTGGGAGGCAGCGGCGGTGATGCAATCGATTCGGCGCTGGTGAGCGAAGCCATTCTGGCGAGCGGCGGGTCCACCGGCGTGTGCGCCGCACTGTTCACCCACGGTATTGCTGTGCCGCACATCGCTACGAACGGCTCCGATGCCTTGATCGACCGCTACGTCCGTCCCACCCTGGCCGGGGAAATGATCGGATCGCTGGCAGTCACCGAGCCGGGAGCGGGTTCGGACGTGGCCAACTTACGCACACGAGCGGTCCGCGACGGCGACACGTATGTGGTCAACGGCGCCAAGACGTTCATCACCAGCGGTGTCCGCGCCGACTTCGTGACTACCGCGGTGCGAACCGGAGGACCCGGCTACGGGGGAGTCTCCCTGCTGGTGATCGACAAGGGCACGCCGGGCTTCGAGGTATCTCGTCGGCTGGACAAGATGGGATGGCGCTGCAGCGACACCGCAGAACTGTCATTCATCGACGTTCGTGTCCCCGCTGCCAACCTGGTCGGCGCCGAGAACAGCGGATTCGTTCAGATCATGCAGCAGTTTCAGTCGGAACGGCTCGGCATTGCCGTGCAGGCATACGCCACCGCAGAACGCGCGCTCACCTTGGCCAAGGGTTGGGCGCGCGAGCGCGAGACTTTCGGCAAACCCCTGACGGCACGTCAGGTCATCCGGCATAAGCTCGCGGAAATGGCCCGACAGGTCGATGTCGCCCGCACATACACCCGCGCCGTGATGCAACGGTGGCTGGCCGGGGAGGATGTCGTCACCGAGGTGTCGATGGCCAAAAACACCGCCGTGTATGCGTGCGACCATGTGGTCAACGAGGCGGTTCAAATCTTTGGTGGGATGGGCTACATGCGTGAGTCCGAAGTCGAACGGCATTACCGAGATTGCCGCATTCTCGGAATAGGCGGTGGCACCAACGAGATCATGAACGAGATCATCGCCAAGCGCATCGGCTTGTAGCTCTTCTGCACTGAATCGGCTCACGACGACGCGTCTGGGCGAACACGGCTCCCAAGGAGTTGACATGGACCGAGGCATCGGCAGTTGGGCGACGAGGCGGGCCTTCCTATCCGGCGACCGCACCGCCCTGGTTGCCGGCGACCGCCGAATCACCTTCACCGAGCTCGATGAACGGACCAACCGGCTTGCGCGTGCCCTGCGAGCGCTCGGCGTGCGCAAGGGCGACAGGGTTGGCGGTCTTTTGATCAACAGTCCCGCGTTCATCGAAACGATGCTGGCGGCCGCGAAACTGGGCGCGATCTTCGTGCCCATGAACGTGCGACTGGCGCCCGCGGAGGTGGCTTACCAGCTGGCCGACTCGGGTGCAGACGTCCTCGTCTACTCCGCCCCGTTGGCCCCGCTGGCCCGTGCCGCGGTAGCAGAGGATGGGGTGCGGTTCCGCCACCAGGTGGCCGTCGGCGGTGAGTGCCTCGCCGGCGAGCTTTCCTACGACGACGTCGTGAACAGTGAAACGCCCACGGCTGTGGGCGGCGACGTGGCCGGCCATGACATCGCAAATCTGATGTATACGTCCGGGACTACGGGGCGGCCCAAAGGTGCGATGCTTACCCACGACAACCATTTGTGGAATGTCATGAACGCGCTGACGATCGGGCGCGGGCTGCGTGAGACGGACGTGACCGTCGCCGTGGCTCCGATGTTCCACATCGGGGGGCTGGGAGTGCACACACTGGCGCTGTTGCATGTCGGCGGGTGCAGCGTTCTGCTGCCGTCCTTCGATCCGCGACAGACGCTGGCGATGATGGCCCAAGAGCGTGCGACGGTGCAATTCATGGTCCCCGCGATGTGGGCTGCGCTGATGAATTTCGCCGGATTCGACGACTACGACCTGTCGTCGCTCGAACTGGCGGCTGCAGGTGGCGCGCCGTGCCCGTTGACGGTCATCGAATTCTTCCAGGCACGCGGTCTGCCGTTTCAAGAGGGGTTCGGAATGACCGAGACGGCGCCCATCGTCTCGTTCCTGGATGCCGACCACGTCAAGGAGAAGGCCGGATCGATCGGTCGCACGGCTTTCCACGTCGAAGCTCGCATCGTCGACGACGCCGACCGCGAGGTCCCTGTCGATGAGGTAGGGGAGTTGGTGGTGCGCGGCCCGAACGTATTCGCAGGCTACTGGGGTCTCCCGGAGGCGACAGCGGAAGCTTTCCGTGGCGGCTGGTTCCATACCGGCGACTTGGGCCGGATCGACCGAGAAGGTTTCATCACGCTGGTGGACCGCAAGAAAGACATGATCATCAGCGGCGGCGAGAACGTCTACCCGATCGAGGTGGAGCAGGTCCTCTACCGTCACGCTGCCGTGCGGGAGGTCGCGGTTGTCGGTGTGCCGCATCCGCGTTGGGGCGAAACTCCGGTGGCCGTCGTCGCCCTTCGGCACGATGCCGCCGTGAGTGCAGAGGAGCTCATCGACTATGCCCGAGAACGCCTCGCCCACTTCAAATGCCCGTCGCGGGTGCATGTGGTTCCCGAGCTGCCGCGCAATGCCACCGGCAAGGTGCTCAAGACGGAACTTCGCCGGCAATTCGGCGGGGAGGGGCGTTCATTCGTTCGTTAAACCGCCGTTAGCGTTAGCGCCTACCTCTACACGACTCCCATACCGGCCGCAGTTGGCGAGGCAGATCGCGGTCAGCGGCGGCTGACCTCGAAGTGCTGCCACACCTGCCGACGAACAGCGAGCGGGTCGTACTCGACTCGCGATGTCCTGTCGAAGATCATCACCGCCCGGTCGGCGCTGGTGTAATTGGGCCAACCCGCTCCAGGCGCACCAGTCCTGGCAAAGGCGCACCACCGCGCCTGGACTTCCTCGGTGATGCGCAGCGCCGAACGTCTATCGCCGGCCGCGCTGAGCAGCCGACCGAACCGCGTTCTGTAGACGTCGAAAACTGCGAGCAATTCGGTGGCATGAGTAGCACCCAGGCCCGACCATCGCAACGTACGAGGAGCGTAGTCGTAGCGGTAGACGTACACCGGAGCGTACGCGCTGTGCGCATCGGCGATCTGCCATACGATCGATCCGAATGTGAAGTCCCCCCCTAATTCGATACACCCGGCGGCTTTTGGATACGAGGGGTACGCTGCCGTAATTTGCTCGCGCTCAGCGGATCCCACCGTCGCCAGCAGCAGCTCGATCCTAGGTTCGTTCGTTGGCAGCAGTTTCAGGAACCGAGTGAACAGTTTGGCTTCTTCGGCATTGTTACCCACCATGAGCGGCACGCGGTGCGCCTTTCCCGAGCGCAAAGCATCCATCGGATCCAGCGGCAGGTAATCGGTTCCATATGTGGGACCGACCGGATAGGCGCCGGGCATGTTGCGGCTTTCCTGCGTGATCAGATGATCCAGTGCCGCCACCAGGTCGCTCGGCGGCGCGGTCATCAAAACTGCAGCGGCGTCTCGCGGCCGAGCTCCCAGAATCGTCGCGAACTTCTTGGCGTACTCCTCGGATTCTTCGCGGGAACTAACCAAACCTCTCGCGGGGCTCTCCGAAATGGCCCGAGCGAATAACTCTTCGGCGGCTGGAACAGCCAACAGTGTCGCCACTGCGTGTGCCCCTGCACTCTCGCCGAATATCGTCACAGCGTCGGGGTCGCCGCCGAAGCTTGCGATATTCTCACGCACCCAACGGAGCGCCATGACCAGATCGCGCAGATAAAGATTGTCGTCGATGCGGAACTCGTCGGTAGACAGAGACGAGAGATCTACTGCTCCAAGCGCGCCCAACCGGTAGTTAACTGATACGAACACGCACCCCTTGCGGGCCAAGGAAGCCCCGTCGTACACCGGTGTCGCGGAGCTGCCGAGGAAGTACGCACCGCCATGGATGAACAGCATCACAGGTAATGCCCGCTCGAATCCGGTGTCGGGTGCGACGACGTTGAGCGTCAAGCAATCCTCGCTGATCGGCTGGAATTTGCCCAGGCCAACCATTGTGTATTTGCGCGCCTGGGGTGCGCAGCACCGAAAACGGTGACAGCCCAAGACTCCCTCCCACGGCTTGATTGGCCGAGGGGCTTTTAGGCGTAACGCCCCCACAGGAGGCTCGGCGTAGGGGATAGATCGCCACCTGGTCACGCCGTCTCGGGAAAAGCCCTCCACCAAGCCGGAAGCTGTTGCGGTGCAGACAGTACGACCGTGCATCGCTCGACTATAGCTAATAGCCATTCACATTCCGCTACGGTGGAGAATCTGAGGCGTACCAGGCTTGCCCCAGCTGCCGAGGTTGTCCCGGTATCACTGCGGCCGGGCTGCCGCCAGACAATACCGAGCAAACCTTTCCCACTACCGACGAAGGCAGAATCAATGATCCCGATCTACGGCTGCAGTATTAGGCCACTATTAGGCCGCTCCTGGGACACCCCCTCCCGAAATCCTGGTCGAACCTCCTACGTGTCTCTGATCTGACATGCTCCTACCTCGTGGTGCATGCCTCCACGCTTTCGGGGATTTCCACTCCCGTCCGCGGTTACCGCAATCGAGAGCACTTCAAGACAGCCGTCTACTTCCACTGCGGCGGGCTCCAGCTCTACCCACAAACCCACGGAATTCCCGGATCAGCCCAAAAATCATTGTCCCTGAATATAGGAGCATCTGGCATCGAGTCATGATTGGGGTCTGGCTCCAAGCACGTCGTGGAAGAGTGCTTGCCGGAGCGCGAGTTCCCGCGGGTCGTTCCAGACGTGAAAACCCATCCGGTTCATAACGTATGCGAACCCGATGCCGGTATCCGGGTCGGCGAACCCGAATGAGCCACCCATACCGGGTGTTCCGAACGCCTTCTCCGTGGAACCGAAGACGAATTTGGAGAATGGCTTCATGAATCCGAGTGAGAACCTGGTGTCGATGTGTAGTACCTTGTCGTGCAAGCCGCCGGTAGGAGGTGCCGCGGCCGTCTCTAATGCGTCGCGGACACCCGGACTCAATGCGAGATCAGGGCTTCCGATGGCAGCGCTACCATACAACCTGGCGACTGATCGAGCTGTCCCCGTTCCGTTCGCTGCCGGCATTTCCACCACACGGATCTCCTCGCTGTTGAATGCATCGAGGAAGCCCGCGCCGGGAAGATTAAAGGCCCGAGCGGAGAGACTGCGTGGGTTGAACATCGAGACGATGAGGCGTAGAGGAATTGTGTGCAGGTGTAGGAACATCTCTGTTCGCGACGACCAGCAGTGTATGTGCGCCAAGCGATTTCGGCCGACCCAGTCTGGCAGTCCGATGTAGAATTCCAATCCAAGCGGCCGGGCGATTTCGTCGGCGAAGAACTGGCCGAGAGTACGTCCCTTCGGGTCCGTATGACGAATAAGTTCGGACTCGTACCAACCCAGTGTGACGCCGTGATACCCATGGCGGCTGCCGGGGCGCCACGCCGGCCGCTGTGCGGCGATCTTCGCTGACATTCGATCCGGCTCAGCCACGTCGGCCAGCGTGAGCGGAGGATCGATCGCCGCCAGCCCAGCCTGGTGTGAAAGCAGCTGCCGCACAG
Source organism: Mycobacterium sp. MFM001 (assembly GCF_003402475.1). Lineage (GTDB taxonomy): Bacteria > Actinomycetota > Actinomycetes > Mycobacteriales > Mycobacteriaceae > Mycobacterium. Next base: position 23,209 of record NZ_BFAB01000022.1, on the reverse strand, counting down.
TGATCGAGCCTTTGGAGGCTTGGGCAAACTCCGGCCAGTAATCGGCCACTCTGGCGTCATATGCGATGAGCCCGCGAGAAGCGGCGACCGCGACGGCGAGTGAAGCAACTCCTTTGGTCGTCGAGAACACGTTGACGAGGGTGTCCTGCTGCCATGGTTCCTGCGTGCTACCGTTGCGGTATCCACCCCAGAGATCGATGACTTTGCGGCCATCACGGTATACGGTGACTGCGGCTCCGATCTCCTGACCGCTGGCCATGTTTCGGTGAAACGCATCTGCAACCTTGCCGTATCCCTCGTCGACGCCACCGCCGACGGTTTCAGGCAAAACTTTGACTCTTAGAACCAATTCTATAGCTCCGTTTCTATAGCTCCGTCGCTTGTTTGGACACGCACCCGCCATACAGAGCGGAACTTCTTGCGCAGGTTCACCTTCGGGCACTCCAATCAACTCGCCGCAGCGGGCCCACGCGCATCTGGTGGCGCTCGCACAGCGGTGCCGCTGCTTCCAGGACAGAAGAACGCGTCTTCACAGACATCGACTCGCTGCTGCTCCCGGTCAACGGCCACCACAAGCAGGGCGCATCCTTCAGGCGCGCCAACATGGCCAGCCGCGCGCTGCTGTGCCGAAGCCTCTCCCCGCAGATCACCGCCATCTCCACACCGCAGACCGCGCTGGTCTTCGCCGAGGCCGGGCTGCACAGCGGGCGGGCCCCCTCTAGGCGCGCGGCGGCCAGACAAATCAAGGTCACCATCGGCACCGCCCGCCCCAGCGGAGTTGGTGGGGCGCTATCACCCGTTTGCAATCAACTCCGAGCTGCCGGTCGCCGGGGCCGATATCACCCACCGCCGCCACGCTATCATCAAAACCACATCATCAGAACCACTCCTTTTCCGTGACCCGAAAATTGTCCGAAAGTCGATACTCAAGCGGTTAGGGCCCAGCTAACACCAACGAAGTCAAAATGTATCCATTCGCTTCGTTCCGCCGCACGTTTAGCCCGAAGTCTGTGTACGAGCAATCGGGGATCGCAGCATAGCCTTCCAGTAGTGCGCCCTTTATCGCGAGGGCCTCGCTCCTGCTGGCACCCCGAAGCAGAATAGCCTTGGTGGCGCGGTATCCGAGATCTTTCAGCCCCTCAAGTACTTCCCGTGGGTCATCGATGGGGACTCGTGTTGCGACATGATTAAGATAAGCGTCGGTCGATCGATTGATTACTTCGGCCGCTTGTTCGACCACTGCGTTATATTGCAATGGTTTGCATGATGTTTCGCCGCGCGCTGATGCCACCGCATCCTTGAAGTTGGCTGCTGGATCAGCGAGGGCTGAAGGTGCGAGCGAGGTAATTGCAGAGAGAACCGTTGCGGCGATCAGTGCCGATGCCACCCACGGAAGGGACCACCAAATTAGACCAACTAGTATGCGACTGTCGCAAACGACGGACCGTATCAGCACTTCGCCTCTCCTTGTGTGGACGAAAGCCAACGCTATAGGCTGTCAGCGGTCATCACTCACCTTATTTCAGCGGGGGTTCTTCTCATGCCGAGCCCGCCAAAAAACACCGCCATTACATCGGCCCTCCCTTAAGCGAAAACGTAATCGCTCAACGGGAAGGTCGAGGCTTCGTGCACTGCATTGCGGGTCGACGTGGGCCGGAGCAATACCACCTCGCCGCTATGGTTGAAGTAGTAGGACCGCGACGTGGCGCAGTCACCTATGTAGAGCACCGAGTTGTCCAGCAGTGGAGCCATCCGGTCCCTGAAGCGGCTGCTGGCTTCTTCGGTCACCTCGAATATCGTTGCGCCCCTTCGCTTTATTTCGCCGAAAAGCCGGTCCATGTGGCGCATCTGGTATTCCATGGCGTTGAAGAAGGATGCCCCGGAAAAGCCGAATGGGCTGGCCAAGCTCAAGTAGTTCGGGAAATACGGGATGGACACTCCCTGGTAGTCCTGGAACCTGTTTTCGCGCCACCACTTTCCCAGGTTGCGGCCCTCGCGCCCGATGATCTCGAAGGCCGGGAAGTTGGCGTCGTACAGGTCGAAGCCGGTGGCCAGCACCAAGGTGTCGATGACGGTCTTGTGCCCGTCGGCGGTGATGATGCCATCCGGTTCGATCCGCTCGATCGAATTTGTCTCCAGGTGCACATGTGGTTTGGCGAAGGTACGGTAGTAGCTGTTGGACCAGGTGGGCCGCTTGCAGCCGAAGTCGTAGTCGGGAGTCAGCTTGCGCCGCAGCTCCTTGTCGCGGATCCAGACGAATCGGTTGACCTTGGCCAGATCCGCGATGGCGATGTTCAACCATCGGAACTGCCGGAAGTTCAGCAACGCGGTCGTCAAAAGCGCTTCGCAGAGCGTGTCGGTGACCAGCCGGAGGGCCCGGTGCACCAGTGGTACCCGGGCGAACACCTGCTGCAGCCACACCGGGATGGCGAAGTCGACCTTGGGCGCCACGTGGATCGCGGTGCGCTGGTACACGGTGAGCTCGGCGACCTGTTTGGCCACCTCGGGGATCGCCTGCACTGCGGTGGCTCCGGTGCCGATGAATCCGACCCTGCGACCCTGGAAGTCGTAGTTGTCTTCCCACGCCGTGGTGTGGATGATCTTGCCGTCGAAGCTGGTGATACCCGGGATGTCGGGGGTGCGCGGTTGGGACAGGAAGCCGGTTGCGGTGATCAGAAAACGCGTGGTCAGAGTCTCGCCGTCGGCCAGCGTCACCCGCCACAGCTGCGCGTCCTCGTCCCAGTGGGCGCCCTCCACGGTGGTGTTGAACCGCATGTAGCGGCGCACGTCGTACTTGTCGGCGACGTATTCGGCATACTGCTTGAGCTCTGGGCCGTACGCGAACAGCCGCGACCAGTACGGGTTGGGCTCGAACCAGTACGAGTAGGTGGGCGACGGGATGTCGACTGCCAGGCCGGGGTAGCGGTTGACGTGCCAGGTTCCGCCAAGGTCGGCCTCGCGGTCGAGGATGACGATGTTGTCGTAGCCGAGCCGCTTGAGCTGGATCGCGGCGCCGATACCGCCGAAGCCTGCGCCGACGATGATGAAGCGGTATTGCTCCTCAGTCATGAAGGAAACCGTCCTTTACTCGAAGTTACTGCTATTTCCATGGGTTCGTGTTCAGGGGCGCAGCCCACTGCTCGGGCTAATCGCGGGCTTATGTCTCGGCGCGTAGCCCCGCGACGAACTTGAGCGCTTATGGAAAAAACTGGAACTGAGCGAGGCGACGTTGACCGCTACGCCGGGGTTGGTATTCCAGTAGTCAGATCCCACCAAAGCCGTACCCTTCCTCAACGATCAGCTGGAGCGCTGTCGTATCGGTACTGTCCGGCGTGGCCGGGGACATCCGCGTCGAGGGCGTAGTCGCTCAACTGCAGTTCCGCAGCCAACCTCGCATACTCCACGGCCGTTGCCGGGTAGAGCATCGAGCCGAATCCCGGCCGGTGCGGCATCCGGTATCGGCCCGTGGAACTGCGGGCATCCACCGGCGGGTGGACACGCAGCGCGGTGCCGTCGCGCTGCTGCGCTTCGCGGGTCACATCCAGCACACGAATGTTCTCCCGCTCGATCGTGGTGATGGCCCGCAGCGCGTAGTCGATGCGTGCGCCCTGGTACAGCAACGCCGAACTGTCACTCACGCCGGGGTGGGGCTCGGGGATGAAAAACAGGTTGGGAAACCCGGCGATGCTGATGCCCTTGTAGCCGTGAACCCCGCCGGCCCACTGCTCGGCCAATCCCCTGCCCTGGCGTCCGACGACCGGGAACGGCAACACCGGGACGGCGGGGTCGCGCCCGGTAGCCAGGATGATGCAGTCGAACTGGTGCTCGACGGCATCGGCGGTTCTGATGCCGGTCTCGCTGATCGTTGCGATCGGCCAGGCCACCAACTCGCAATTGGGCCGTTGCAGCGTCGGGTAGTATTCGTTGGACACCAACAGCGGTCGGTCACCCGGGCGGTAGTCCGGGGTCAGCAGCCGACGCGTCCAGCTGTCGGAGACTTGGTGGCGCAGGTGCGCCCTGGCCAGCTGCTCGATCAGGCTCGTCACGACGTGACGCCGCACCGGCGGCAGGGCCCACGGTTCGTGCGCCCAAAGCAGCGCCCGCTCGGCGGCGGACCGACTCGGCGAGACCGAGGCCAGCAGCCGGTTGCCGAGCATGGCATCCGGGCGGGGCAGGATCCATCGGGCGGTGCGCTGGAACACCTTGAGCCGACGAGCCTGCTTCGCCAGCTCGGGCGTGACCTGCACCGCGGTTGCGCCGGTGCCGATCACGGCGATCCGCTTGTCGGCCAAGTCGCGGCCCGGTTCCCACCGCGCCGTGTGCAGAATCTCGCCGGCGAACCGGTCCAGCCCGCGGATGTCGGGAACGCGTGGGGCCAGCCAGGAACCGGTGGCCAGCACGACCGAACGCCCGGCGAACCGCTCACCGGCGGCGGTGCGCGCAATCCAGTGCCCGCGATCCTCCGCGAAGGCCAACCCGGTGACATCCTGGCCGAAATGCACGCGGCGCTGCATTCGGTGACACTGCGGTCTCGGAAGCAGAGACGGCAGATCGCTTGGTCGCCCCGGCAAGTTGGATCGGTGTGGGGAACAGCTGTCTTGCGGGCTCCGCTCAAGAACCACGACATCGTCGACACCGGCAGCGACAAGGCGGGCCGCCATACTCGATCCACTTGACCCCGCCCCGATGATCAGCACCGCGACCGGCTTGCTCTGGGTGCCGCGCCCCATCGTTTCGCTCATGCGTGTGGTTCGTAGGTCAATGTGCGGACCCACGACGGCTTTTCACCCAACAACCAGCGCGGATAGTGGTCGGACATGCGGACCAGGGGATCGCCGATGAAACGGTGGAATGGATGGTGGCGATCGATGACCATGCTCGCGTAACCCCTCGCGAGCCGATACACCGGGTTACGCGGTGTCGTCGGGCTCCTGTCGCCGACCTCGCTGAACCGTTTGATGGCGCGGTAGAGCTTCTCCTCCTCCAGACCCATTTCGATGATGTTGTCCCGTACACGAGACAGCAGCGGGCCGAACTTCAACAACCCGATCAGCATCGACGGGCGAACCATGGTGGTCACGGTGTTGATCAGCAGACGGCGCAGCCTCGGTGCGCCCAGCAGTTCAAGCAGATGGAAATCGACCGCAAGGTGGCGAGACTCATCAGCGTTGATCTTCGCGAATGTCTGGTGACAAACCGGGTCGGCCACCTCATCGAGCAGGAACTTCACCAGCGCCCCATCCAGCATCACCTCCGCTACCGGGATAAACGTGCCCAATATCGACAACGACATTTTGTCGACATTGCGGTCCATCCAGTCCATGACGAGCCGCATATTGATATTCGGCTCCGGAATCTCATCGCCTTCCCCCAGCATGCCCCAGCGGTGCATCAAAGCCAGCTCGGCGTTGGCGTGACGCTGCTCCTCGGCCTGAAATATCCGGTAGATCTCTTTTAGCGCCGGGTCGGTAACCTTAAGCTCTAATGCCTTGAACCCGCACGCGGCCGATTGCTCTGCCCAGACTATGTCGGTCATGAACTGCTTGAGCGCCACACGCTGCTCATCGGTGATCAACTCCGCCCCGGGAGCATCCCAGTCGATGTCGGCCAGCGCCCACTGCCGATCCTTGATCTTGTCCAGCATCTCGTCGGTGTTGATAGGCATGTCAAACTTCCTTAGTAGTTTCGCCGCCGTCCCCGTACACAGGGGTCGGCGCCTCAGGATTTCTATTTCTCTGTGTCGCCGCAACCGGTGCGGACGCCGTTGGCCCCGGCGGGCTCAACGGTGGCATACGGGAGGGCATCAGTCGACCGAGCCGGCCAACCGCGCGGGTGAACGCAGCCGGCGCCAGCCGCTTGCCCAGCCACATCAGTCGCGCGTCACGTTGGGGCAACACGTGTAGCCGCCCACGCTCGTGGGCGTTCAGACACACCCGGGCCACCTGTTCGGCAGTCCACCCGTACCGGGCCATGGCCGCTTCGGCCAGCGGCAGCAACGCCGCGTCGATCGCCTCCGGGTGGATGATGTTCGTCTTGACGAACGCCGGGCATACCACGCTGACTATCACATTCGTGCCGGACAGCTCGGCGGCGAGCGTCTCCGATAGTGCCAGCACCCCGGCCTTGCTCACGTTGTAGGCGGCCATCCTGGGCACCGGCAAAAAGCTCTCCACTGAGGCGATATTGATGATCCCGCCCCGACCGGCCTGGCGCATCCTGGGCACAAACACCTCACAGCCGTGTATCACACCCCATAGATTCACCGCGATCGTGCGCTCCCAGTCGGTCGTCCGAGCCTGGCCGACCACTTGCCCGCCCACACCGATGCCTGCGTTGTTGACCAGCAGACCCGTCGGCGCGCCGAACCACTGTTCGGCTGAGCGGGCCAGCGCCTCGACATCCCGCAGGTTCGACACATCACAGCAGATCGCATGGCCGCGTCCACCCAACGCCTCCACCAGCTCGGCGGTCTCTTTGGCCGCGGCCTCATCGATATCCGCAACCACCACCCGTCCACCCCGACGGGCCAACTCAAGACAAAAACCCCGGCCGATCCCGCTTCCACCGCCAGTCACCACCGCGTCCGTCAGTCGGAGCTGACCCGAACCCCGTCTGCCTCCCAACGGCCACATCGCCGACATCACCGCCTAACCTTGCTGTGCGATCTGGATGCGTTGGATAACCCAGCTCACGCCACCGATTGTTGTTATTGCGATGCTCGCGGCCGCGTCTCCTGCCCGATGAACCCGCGGACCCTGGCTAGCAGATCGGGATCGCGCACGTCGTCGCGGAAGCGTCGCACCGAGCGCACGAAGAGGTCTTCACCTTCAGGAAATGTTGCGGATGTCATCGCCAGCAGATGACTCATCATGATGTCGGAACTGACGAAGTGACGCGGTAGCGACTCCGGCGGGTAGGAGAAGCGCATCCTGCGGACGGCGAGTTCTTCCCCTTGTGAACTTGGTTCGGGCATCCGGTTATTCTCCATGGTGTCGATCTCCTCTGGTCGGACTTCCCTTGCGCCGTGTCCGGCTGGATCCACCGCGCCCTAGCTGACGAAATCAATGCGCAGCAACGCATCTCAGGCACACCCGATTCAGGTCTGTTTGCGGATGCCGTCGAACATGATTCGCAGAATGGCTGCATTGAGACGCCTCATGTGCTCGGGGCCGCTCTCGTCGGTCGCGCCGTACAGCGCGCTCATCAGCGCCATGCCGTTGATCGCTCGCGCGGTGTGTTCGACATCGAGATCGGCGTGCACGAAGCCTTGCTTGACACCGTGTGCCAGAACCTCGGCCGTCAGGCTGACCATCGACTCCAGCAACCGAAACATTCGGCCGGTAAGCGCAGCGTCCACACCGGTCGATTCCAGCAGTAACAGCCGCGGTATGCGTGGGTCGGCAAAAAATACTTCCGACAACCCATCCGCCAACCGGGCCATGTGAGCCCGGTACTCCTGCAGCGTGCCGGCGGCATCGGATGGATCGAGGGCCAGGACTGTCATGATCCGCGTCACCAGATCGTCAACAACCCGATCGAGGATCTGCCTCTTGTTCTCGAAATAGCGGTAGAACGTACCGTGCCCGATCCCTACCCGGGCGGCGATATCCGCCACCCCCGTGGCGTGGTAACCCCGCTCCCCAAATAGCGCGAAGGCGGCGTCGATGATCTCGCGGCGAAGTTCCTCACGCTGACGCTCAGCGCGAGACAGTGGCTTCGTCATGTCTCGGATGATAACACCGTCACTAACGGAATGTCGAGTCGACTCTTGACATAGACTGGAGAACGGGCGATAAATAGACGGTCTTGTGCGACGTTCCGGGCAGGATGTGGGCATATGGGGCCAGACATGGGGAGACATCAGGTGATGGCAGATGCTGGGTTACGCCTCATACGTCGAGCTACGGCTGCAACTCGAATGAGACGACCAAGATCTCGCCGCCACGAACTCATGGCCCAGCTCAACGTCTCCCACCGACTGGCTAAGAAACGAGTGCTTCCACCACACCTGTTCCGTGCCATATTCTTCAGCCGCGCGAGCTGCGGAATACCGGGACACTGCAGGGACTCGCGCCGTGAGCCCAAGAGAACAAACAGATGCCACTCGACCGACTGACCCTGTGGCCACCCAACGGAGTCAAGGCGACACGGGTCGTCGCTAGCAGCGGAGAGCGAGGGACCAGCGAGGGACCTTTGCCGCTAATTGAGGATGCGCTTGGCACTGGCTTCACGCGGCCGCCGGTGTCAGCCGATGCCAAGTATCGACCGGCAAGACTGCTAGGGGCGGCGGTTAGGGTAACAAGAACGCTATCATACGTCGCTAAAATCCCTGTGCGCAGTGCGTCTACGACCGGTCGCGGTGTGCAGCTCTTCGCAGCCGTGTTGCGCTATACGGTGATTGACGCGATTTCGTTGAGCCTCCCAGTCGGCGAGCTCCTCGTGCAGGCATGGACATTGCTCAAAGTCACAGTAGTGCCAGCTCTGCTGATGGCCGTTCCGTTCGGCGCAATGGTAACGGTTGTGTCGTCGGGATTCGTCAATCAATTGGGGGCAACCTCTCTGCTCGGTGCGGCGAGTGGGGTCGGTGTGGTTCGGCAGGGAGCGCCGATCACCGCGGGGCTGTTGATGGGTGGCGCGGCGGCGTCGGCCATTGCTTCCGACTTCGGAGCGCGCGCGATCCGTGAGGAGCTCGACGCGATGCGGGTAATAGGCGTAGACCCGGTTCGCCGTTTGGTCGTGCCGCGTTTTTTGGCACTATTAATATTATCGCCCGTTCTTTGCATATTCATCGTCACGGCGGGAACTGGGGCCGCATTCATATTGGCGGTGTCAGTCAGCGACATGTCCACTGGAAGTTTCTGGCAATCTTTTGGAACATTCGCGAAGGTGGTGGACGTATGGTTCGCTATCGGCAAGACCATCGTGTTTGCGGCGATTGTGGCGATAGTTTCATCGCTTCGTGGAATGGAGGCAAAGGGTGGTCCGCGCGGTGTCGCTGATGCCGTGAATTCATCGGTAGTGCTCAATGTCGTCGGCATTGTTTTCGCGAACCTCGCGATAACGCAGTTGCAGACGATGTTCTTTCCGATGGAGGTGGCGTAGTGGCTTCCAGTGGTACCGCCGTACCCTCGAAGGATTTCAGCACAAGGTTGATGACACCGTTCGCTTGGGCGATCTCCGAGGTGTTCCGTGCAACCGGGCAGTGGGTGGTATTCATTGCTCAAACGATCTTGTCGCTGCCGCTAACGGTTCGTAAATATCGGCGGCAAACGTTGCAGCAAATGAACAGCTTGGCTTGGGGCCGAGGCTCGCTCATCGTTGACGGCGGGGTGATAAGCGTATTGCTGATTCTCGGTGTGGTCGTGGGCGCCTCGTTGGCCATTGAGGCCTTTGCCGTCTTGAATATTATCGGGTTCGGTGCCGTATCCGGGATTATCGCCGGGGTAGGAGCGGTTCGAGTGATCGGGCCGCTGGTCGGAGGTATCGCGTTCGCCGCACAGACGGGGGCCCGGATGACCGCCGAGATCGGCGCCATGCGCATCTCCGATGAGATCGACGCCCTCGAGGCAATGGGACTTAGGCCGATTCCGTTCGTGGTTGGTACTCGCCTGGTCGGTGGGTTAATGTCTGTGGTCCCGGGGTACCTCGTGACATTAGTAGCGACATTCTTTACAATGGACACAGTCATCCGGGTATTTCACGGTCAACCCGGCGGCACATATAATCACTACTTCGTTGAATTCCTTACACCAAGGGATCTTGGCTATTCTGTAATAAAATTAGCGGTTTACTGTACAGCGGTGACGTTGATCCATTGCTATTACGGGTATGTCGCCACGGGTGGCCCGGTGGGTGTAGGTCAGGCGTCGGGGCGCGCCGTGCGGGCAAGTCTGGTCGCGATCATGGTGCTGGATTTTACAACTACCGTGGCGCTGTGGGGCCTCCAACCCCAGTTCGTGTTCAAAGGTTAGGGTGTGCGGGCGTGCTAATACACGGTTCGGCGGAAGCTGAGAGGCGGACGTTGACCATCGTCGGGACGGCGGTGGTGCTATGTGGTGTCCTCGTCGGGCTGTTAATCGTTTCCCATCCATTCGCTGGCCGTGCGGCTGGCCTAATTTCGGTAGTGATTGACACACCGTATGTCGGGCAGGGAGTCGCCAAAGGAACGCCGGTGGTCATGCACGGGGTTACGGTCGGAGAAGTCACGGCCGTCTCCAGTTTGCCCAGCGGCGGCGTTCGGCTCAATGCTGACCTGCAGAAAAAGCCGGTCGCGGGACTTACTGCGACGATGAATATCGATTTTCGGCCCGTCAACTATTTCGGTGTCACCGGTATTAATCTAATCGCGGGTACCGGTGGCCAACCGCTCCGCGACGGGACGCAGATAAACACGGTGCCGAAGGGAAATTTCACTCTCCAGGCGTTGCTGTCTCGTCTTGGTGAGGAGTCCACTGGCGTGTTGACCCCACAGCTCATTCAGGTGATCGATAAGGCCACTCGCTATACAGACGCGCTCGATCCGCTGATCGAAACGGTATTGATCGCGGGTAATGCCGTCGCCCGCGTGCAAACGGTGAGTACCGAGCGACTCTTAACCAACACGACGGGACTAAGTGTCGCATTTCCGTCGACTTTCGATGCGCTGGTGGGTCTTGCGGATGCTCTCCTAAACAACGATGATACTCTGTGGCATATCGGGAGTGCGGACGTCACCGCCGAAGAATGGGAACAAAAATTCCTGCCAACCCAGAAGGTGGCTACCACAAAGGTCTTGGGTCTTGTGGGCAAGCTGGAGGCGTCACACCTCGGCGATCTGATTTCCGTGGTTGACTCAGTCAACGCGCTGACTGATGTGGTGCCGCCATTGATCAGGCCGGAAGGCTTCGCAAAAATGCTGGCGGAACTGCGTTCCCGATTTGAGAAGATGTACGCCGGCACCCCTGAACAACGTGCTCTTCGAGTCCGGATCGTCCTTGACAGCCTTCCCGGCGTGGCAGGTCCGCTTAGTGCGATGGGGGGCCCCTGATGAAGCCTGCAGCAGCGTTGTGGCGGCTCGGGATAAGTGCGGTCGTCGCGATCATCCTGTTCATCCTGATTGCAAACGCCATTCAGCACCCCGTGGCTGCCCATAAGCGCTTCTACACCGCGGAGTTCACCGACGTATCCGGATTGCATTTGAACGCCGACGTGCGTGTTCGGGGAGTTCGTGTTGGAAACGTTCACCTCGTGCAGCTCAAGCGCCGGGGTGGCCAAAGTATTGGCGAGGTCGGGTTTACGCTCGACGAAAGATATGGTGTGGTGTCTGCCACTCGGCTTGCCGTCAAGTACCAGGCTCTTACCGGCGTGCGGTATGTGGACGTCATCAACCCGGCAGAGGGCTATTCGACCGCCGATCTCGTGACTCATGTGCCCACTGCGATGACGCGACCGTCATTTGACATCACGGCATTATTCAACGGGCTGCAACCTGTGATCGCGACGCTGAGTCCCGAGGAGATAAACACCTTCACAGCAAATGCAGTTTCATACCTGTCCGGCGATGGCGGCGGCTTGGCGCCGATGCTGGACAGCATCCGCAAGCTCACAAGGTTCGTGTCGGACCGCCAGCAAGTCGTGGCAACTTTGATGCACAATCTGTCAGAAGTCGCGAAGTCCATCGGTGGGGATTCAAAAGACGTGACCCAGATAGTGGATTGGATTAACCTACGAATGCTGGATGATCTCCTAGAAAAAGCGCAAGAAGAATTCCGGAAATCTCACCTCTACGGTCCCGGTTTCACGGGTGCCGCTCTTCAATTGTTGGCTAACGTGGGGTTTCCAACCATTCCTGACAGTACTATTCGTTGGCGGCTTGGGCCCGAGGCTGCTCCTGAAATTCCCAGCGACATAGATGCGGCGCTGGATCGTGCGTTTACCAATGTCGACGACTATACCGATGCGTTCAAACTGGTTCCGGTCGTGTGGGAAAATATCCCCGAACCGCCGGCAGCCGGGGCTCCGCTGCCGTGCTCCAAGGGTCGCTTCGAGCTACCAGCGCCAATGGATATCCTGGTGAATGGGCAAAAGGTGGTCTTGTGCAATCGATGAAAGTGCTGCGGAATCCGATTTTGTGGGGTGTTGGGGCGCTTGCCCTCGCGACCGTTTTGGCGCTGGTGGCGGCCGCGCTGTATATCAGCCCTCCGGCGCAGAAAATCGTCACCTTTTACACTGAGGATGCCGCCTCGGTCCGCCCCGGAGACCAGGTACGAATCGCGGGTATCACCGTCGGCAAGGTGAAAGACCTTGCGTTGGAAAGCAACCAGGTGCGGGTAAGAACACAAGTCGAAGACAACGCATTCGTCGGAGATCAATCGCAGATTCAAGTGCAGATGCTCACCGTGGTCGGGGGTTACTACGTGAACATCGTGTCACTGGGTGACACCCCCTTGGGCGCCAAACCTATTCCGGTGCAACGCGTGACTATGCCCTATAACCTTATGCGTACCCTCGCCGATGCGACCAAAATCACCGAAAAAGTTAACCCGACGCCGATCAATCAGTCGCTGGACCAAGTGCAGAAGGGGCTGAGTGGCACCAACGTCGAGTCGCTGTCCGCGATAATCGATGCGGGCAACAGTCTCATGTCAACCATTGAGAAGCAACGCGGACAAGTGTCTGCCATCCTCAATCTATCCGATGAGTACATCAAGACCCTAAGCGATTTCGGTGACGAGCTCAAAGAAGTCGTCCGCAAGAGCTCGATTCTGGAACAGGTGCTTTTTATCTACAGCGAGGGATTTCGTGATGCGCTAGGGTACCTGGGTGAAGTCTTTGACGCGATCACACCGGTGGGTGTCTTTTACGAGAATCATCGCGACGATTTTCTCGAAAAGATTCGCCATTGGCAAGAAAAAGCGCGATATTGGGCGGAGCGCAATGGTGTGACAGGGCGGGCGCTGCGCCTGCTGCGAAGAAAAATCGAACGGGTCCTGGATGCGTACAACGCGCCGCCAGAGCTATTGGCGACCGACCTGTGCATGCCGGTACCGGGGAGTCCGTGCTAGTGGCCGCGTCAGGTTCACGCAGCCTTTGCCGGGCCGCCGTGATCGGCGTGACGGCCGCGGCGGTGGTCGCCGCCGGCTGTTCGTGCATGGCGCGACCCGGGAGTCAGCGCGCCGAATACTGCGCGATCATGCCCGACAGCATTGGGCTGTATGCCGGCAACCCGGTCACCCAGATGGGCTATCAGATCGGCAAAGTCAAGACCATCACCCCGGGTGCACTCGACGTTCGTGTCGATTTCGTCGTGACTGAGCGTCGCCCGTTGCCGCGTAATGTCAAGGCAATTATCAGGTCGACGTCGATCCTCGCCGACCGGTCGCTGGAACTCGTCGGCAACTATGAATCGGGCCCGCAACTGCCCGCGGGCGGATGTATTCCACTCACTCGGTCGTCGACCCCCAAGAGCCTGTCCGAAGTGATCGGGTCGGCGACCGATTTCATCAACTCGATCAACCCCAACGGCTCGACGAATATCGGTGATGTTGTGCGTGAGCTCGATCAGGCGATCCACAATAACGGAACCGGCATCAATCAGTTGCTGACCAGGTCCTCGGCGCTACTCGATAGCCCTGACCAGGCGATCAACGACATCGGTTCCATCATCACGAACCTGGCTCACCTGACTTCAGTACTCAAGGAGATCAGAGGGCCGCTGAAGGAGATCTTGTACGACGCGGTGAAGACCACCCCGGACATTGACGTGGCACTCCTAAATGGAGGACGGGTAGTATTAGGGGTCGCCTGGCTAACCAGCCTGGTTACGGATCTGGAAATAAACCTCGGGCAGGAGATTCAGTTCACCCTCGACGCCGTGGGGTTCTCCCTGAGGAAGCTGAGCGCACACGCCCCCCGGCTTTCGAATCTCCTGAATCCGGTTGCCTGGTGGGTCAACACACTGGCCAACCATTTCAACAATCGGCCCTTCAGCCCGATCCGGTACCGGCCGCCCCTGTATCGAATCCGTACGCCGGATGGGGTCGCGCTGTGCAACATCATGAACGCGTCGATGCGCGGAAGCTGCGCAAACGTACAGGGACAGCCGTACGCGGTTGACGTTGCACTGCTGCAGTACGTACTAAATCAGGCGGCGAAGCGATGAACTGCCGGATGTGGTCGGCCGCAGTGGTCACCGCAAGTGCTGTCGCGGTTTCATCATGTGCATCGATCAATGTCGACGCGCTGCCTCAGCCCGGTAATGCCTATCGCAATGGATACAACATAGTCATTGAGTTCGACAACGTGCTTAATCTGGCCGATCACGCAAAGGTGGTGATGGACGGCACGACAGTCGGAGTCGTCACCAAAGTGGCAGTCACAACGGGTCACGTCGACGTCACCTCGCGTATCGACTCCAACGTCCTGGTGCCGTCGAACATCCATGCCGCCCTGCAGCAAGCCACGGTGCTGGGCGACATCTATGTTGCCCTCAACCGCCCCCAGACCGACCAACCAGCCGTTCGCCCATTAGGTCCGGAGGCCAGAGTCCCGCTAGCGCAAACCACCTCTCCGCCACAGCTGGAGGACACTATCGCGAATCTGGCGAATTTCGTGTCGAGCGGCTCCATCCAACGCGTACAGAACACAATTATCGGCATCAATCGAGTGACGCCGACGGGAGATACGGCACGCCAAATCGCTTCTCGGGTGGCCGCCGACCTTTCTGACCTATCGAAGAACATGGACACGGTCGACGAATGGCTTAAGGGCGTGTCCGGAACGGCTGACGTAATGCATAACCGAATCCCGAACTTCCAGTACTGGTTCTCGCCGAAAGGGATGGAGGGCTTTAACCGTCAGACAACCCTGACAACAACCGTCGCTGAGCTTATTTCTTCTGCCGGCAGCGTCTACGATTCCGGATACTGGCTGGTGCCACTACTGAATTCACTGACCGACGCCCTCGGAGCGATGCAGCGTGACAAACGCGCGTTCGAGGCGGAGGTGCACGCGTGGCGGCCGCTATTTTACGAATACTTTCTCCCGCAAGATAAATATCCGGCGATGAACATCACGTCGATAATTGGGCCCGACGGGCGAGAACTCTCGGGCAATGTCCAAGAGGTGCTACGAATCATAGGGGCGGCACCATGAGGCTACGAGACCTGGCGTCCTTTATCGCTTTCGCAATAATGATTGCGTTTGGAATTGGCTACTTCGGCTCGCTCGGTCTCCGGATCGGGTCGCCTTCCCACCGCACCGATGTCTCCATGAAGGTAGCTGATGTCAATGGTCTCGTCGTCGGATCAAACGTTCTGCTGCGAGGCGTGCCGGTCGGCAAGGTCAGTAATATCGACTCTTCTGTCGACGGGGCAACTGTCGACTTCTATCTCCGTGACCAATTCCACGTTCCCGTTGACAGTGACGTCCGCCTTGAGAATTTATCCGCGCTCGGTGAATCCTATATTGCCCTGATTCCGCGGACTCAAAGCGGACCGAATTTACGTGACGGCCAGCGCATCGCCGCAAAATCGATAATACAGCCGCCATCGATATCCGAGTTGGCGACAAGCGTCGTGCGGGTCCTCAACCAACTTGACCCCGGCGCGCTCGAGCGCGTCGTCAGAGAGGCCGACACCGCACTGCCAGATCCAAAGTCAGCGCTACCCAACCTGTCACGCACTAGCAGGCTGCTGCGAAACACTGCGGCGGATCTGCACGGCCACGGGCAGGAACTGCTTGACAACTTCCAGACACTACTCCGCAACGCCGGGTGGCTTGGCCCCAAGCTCGCTGAACTCACACCTGAGGTCAACAATTTCAACCCACATCTTCGAGGAACCCTGAGCACTTTGCCGTCGATCGTCCATTGGGGTGCGCCGAGAATACTGTATAAATTTGATGATTTCATTGACCGAATTCAAAAATTCTTGGACAACAATGGCGGCGACCTCAAGGTGTTGGGTGAAGCCATCCGGCCACACATCAAGGGAATCGCTGGCGCGTTGCTGAACTTTGACACCGGCCAGATTCTGGCCAACGTGCTGGATGGCCTGCCGGAAGACGGTACGATTACGCTGCATGTCGCCATCCCTGGGAATTAAGCGAACAATTACGATTCTACCCTATCTGGATTTACCGGAACTGAAATTGAAAGAGGTGTGCTTATGAAGGTTAAGGAATCAGACCTGCACGAACCAGATGCGGTCGCAGGCGAACCCGAGATTGATGATGCGGCCCGGCCTGATCCCGCCGAGTCGGCCCGGACTGATCCCGCCGAGTCGGAGGTCGAGGACAAGGCCAACGACGAAAAATCTCCGCGACGACTGCGGCTGTCGATCTCCCTTCGTACGTTGGTGGTTGCTGCGGTAATCGCCGGACTGGCCTGTGCCGTTGGCGTGTTGGCTTGGTTATACGTTGGATCGCAGCACAAACTCGACGTCCAGGCTCGTCAATCCGAAAACAATGCACATGCTGAAAAGGTCGCTCTCGACTACGCGGTAAATGCGGCAGAGATGAATTTCGCAGACCTTAATGCTTGGAAGGTCAAGCTCGTCGCGGGAACTAGCCCCGAACTCAAGGAGAAGCTGAGCAAGGCGGCGACGGAAATGGAACAGATCCTAGTTCCTCTCCAATGGACTTCGACAGCACATCCTCTTGAGGCCAAGGTTCACTCAGACATCGGCGGAGTCTATGTCGTCAACTGTTTTGTCAGCGTTCTCACCAAGACCGTCCAAGCCCCGGACCCGCTGCAGTCCACGGCGACATACAGCGTCACGATCGACAGCAAGAAAAACTGGCAAATTACCGATGTCGGCGGGATTGGCGGCGTGGTAGAGCAGAAGTAAAGTCGCCACAGTGCGGAGGAAACGAGGATTCTGATGCCTAAACGGGCTACTAACCGGACGGTTGAAACTACTTGGCGCTGCTCAAACCCTCCGCCAGGCTGGCTAGTGCGAATCGCGACACTGAGAAGTAACACTGGCGGAGAAAAAGTTCGCCAAGGCGCCATCGTCGCCGCTTTCGCGACGATTGTGTTGTCCGCGGCGGCTGTCGTGATGGGCTCGATATCCCGCGCCGATCCACCCTATGAGCCCTCCCCCGATAGTGATCTAATCCGGCCCTTACCGGTGATCGCGCCGACGCCCTCGAATTGGGCACCGAAGTTTCCGTTTCCCTACGACCAAACTCGGGGAAGTGTCACCGAGGCGGATATCACCGCGGAGCGGGAGATGTGTCAGTGGTACAACGCTCAGTACGAGACACTGAGACGCCAGATCGATAGGTTGCAATTCAACCGGATCACCCCCAATGGGCCGGGTGTCATAAATTTCTCGGGTAGCGACGTTGACTACAGCGTCGGCGACATTCAGCAACAGGTCGACATCGTCACCTCAAACATCGACCAGTCGGTAGACTTCCTCGCCCCGCGCGTCCAGGCGCTCACGCAGGCTCACGACTATGTGGGCGACGTTTACTTTCCGCTTTACGAGGGTGAGAGCTTTTACCTACTGTGGCAGCACCTGTCTAATGTAAGTGCCGGCATCAAAGCCCATCAGCCCGACTGGTTCACAGGTCCATCAGTCCAGAGGGTAAAGCGTTGGGGTACCCGCATTAGCCGATCGCATGTATGCGACTAGGACATATTCCCAACCAAGATGATATTGAGCAAAGTTAACTACAGGCCATTGCGGAGGCTCGATGACTCCTCGCAAGGCGGAGCACCAAGAAGGCGTCGCAAATCACGTCGGCGGGCGTGTTCCGGAGGTGGAAGCCCGCCGACATCCCTGCCACCAACGATCGATCGACTACGCGCAGAACCCGGAGCCTTTTGTGGCGGCGGTCACTCAACACACAGTCTCGGGGTGCGTCGACACGGCCTATCAGGTCGAAAGCCACGTCAGATGTCCACCGAACCTTTCATATTCGAGGCCATGTGATGGTACTTCACCACGTTGCCCATCCGCGTTCGGATCACTGCAGTCAGGCCAGAATCGCTGGGGATCGCTCGCCGGAATCGAAGAGCCGTCGAGCGGCAATGATGCGGTTCTCAATCACCGGCAAGGTGTCTCAAGGCGTCAATCGCAGAATTCACCTCTACCGCCGGTGGTTCGCCGCAGTCGGATCCGCGGTCGGATTAGCGTTCGGCACCGCGGTCCCAGGCCACACCGAACCCCCCGGCGATGCTGCAGCCAGTCCCTTTCCCGACATGGCACACATAACGGCCTGGTACAACCAACTACAGCCGGAAGAATTCTTCACTCCCGACCATCAGCCGCTGGTCGGCGACACCACAGGCCAACAGTATGTCTGGTTCTTGTCACCCTCTGGACTCAACTGCGGTATCTGGTTCTGGGGCAGCTTTGGCTGCACTGGTGATATCCCGGGCGCACCCCCGCGCGACAACCACATCGCTTGGTACAACGGCGACCGCGCGGTACACCATGGCTGGACGGCGGCCATTCAGTTTCCTCCCGGACAAGGGCAGCGAACGCTGCCGCCGCGCAGCTACGTAACTTACAACTCAACGACCTGTGCGGTCACGCCCGACGGGAGCACATACTGCGGACACGGTGAGATTAAGTTCTTGGTCACACAAACAGAGACTTGGTTCAAAGGTTGGGACGACAGGCGGTCTTATGTCTGTAATGCTTACGGATCATGCCCTCCGGGCTGAACTAAGGCGGCTTCGTCGGCTTGAGGATTCCGCATTGCCAGCTTGTTGCGATGGGGATGGGCCGCGTCGAAATGCTCGGCGCCACGACACTTACGGGAGCCAACACGTCGACGGGTCCAATTCACAATGAAAACTTGCTCATTAGATTTCGCATTGGGCGCCAACGGATGTGGCATGGAAATGAGGCTGGCAGATCTGATGAAGCGCCATCAAAAGTTCGGCGGCAACCTACCCTTGAGCCAAATTGGTTCTGATAGTCGCTCTGGTGGGCTCGGCGTTGGAGGACTTGGGCGTCGAAACACGGAGAAAGGTAAGCGATCATGGCCGGTCGCCTGGTGGCTTGCCCGGGCCGCGCATGACGGGTGCGGCAAGCAATGAAGCGATCAGTTAGCTCTCTCGACGGTGATACGTCGACGCCGATGCTTCACGGGCGCCGTCGGGGGATCGCATCGCCGGTGGTTGTCACGGTTCTCGCTGGCGAGCTCTCGCTTGCGTCTTCAGCTCTCGCGGATCCAGCAGCAAACCTCAGAGATGCGTTGGCGCCGGCCCGCAGCGGAACATCATGCGGCCCCTTGCGGTACAACGCGGTTGTCGAGCAGCTGGCCCAGATCATCAACCGACCGACCGACACCTACCTTAACCAGGCCGCAACGCGAGTCCCGATCGTTGACCCGCTAGAGGGGCTGAAAGATGTCGGCCGCGGCGTCGACACAAAAGCTTACCTTCCTCAAGGTGCAGATAAGAGCGAATCTGCCGCGATAAAGGGTGCACTATCGCCGCCTCCGCGTGTTAGCGCTCTCAGCCCTTCCCATGAATTTGACATTGACTACTTCCCGGAGAGCAAATGATTTGTTGCCGATCCATTGCGACCGCGTTGATTAGCGGGGCTATTGCCATAGGGCTCGCCCCCATCGCACGTGCTGACGAGAGCGTGACATATGAGGTCGTCTCGGATTTCGTCCGTGTAGCAGATAATATCGAGTACTATGATGGGTTCACGCGGCAGCTCCGAGAGAATGTTCCACTGCCCTGGCGAACCGACGTGACGATGGCTAACCCACGCAGCTTGTCAACAGACAGCGCGGAAATTCGCGCCGACTGGCGAAGCAGCATCGCGGCTCCCGTGTGGCAGCCCGGTAAGTGGGTCACGGTACGTCTGTATATCGGGAAAACCCTCAGATGCCAGAACACGTTGGATGTGGGCAATGCGGCTTGTTACGGCAGCACGTCCTTCAAATCATGATTCACTACATTTCGTCGCAGGTGTCGACGGAGAGCAATGCTTGAAATCTGTGGATCTGCTTGGGAAGGGGCGTATCTTCCCGAGTGGTCAGTGAAGGTTCCAAGCTCTAGTCTCACCGAGAAGATCCCGTCGGCGCTGCTGGACCGCATGGAGCTGGTGCAGATCGACGGCTATACGGGCTCTTCGATTTTGACCGGGCAATCAGCATGAAATCTGGGTTGCGGCCCGCTGTTTGCGGGTGCAGTGGAATCGTATCCGGCGGGCCGAATTGTCTCGATTCCGGAACCCGCACGCGGCGCGTTTGACCTGCTTGACCAGGCGGTTGTAGCCCTCGGTGCGGGCGTTGGTGATGCCGGTGGCGATGAAGGCGTTGATCTCGGGCCACCAGGTGTCGATGGTGGTGGCCAGGGCCAGCAGCTCCGGGATCTGTGAGTCGATGCACCACGCCAGGAAGCGGTGTAGCCGATGCCGGGTCAGGTGCGGGTCGCCGCCGGCGCGCACGGTGGACAGCAGGGTGCGCAGTTCTTCCTTGGCGATCCACGCCGACAGGATCTGGCCGGTCTCGTCCTCGTCGATAATCGCGTTCCACATCTTGGCGAAGCTCTTGTCCGACAGGCGTTCCCGCGCCCGCAGCAGTCGGCGGCGGTTGGCCCATTCCGGGTCGGTTTTCCGGCCGCGGCGATCGCGCAGATCCCAGGTGACCCGGCGGCGCACCTTCGTCAGTGCATCGTTGCCGAGTTTGACCAGATGGAAGTGATCGACCACGATTGTCGCGTTGGGCAGCAGCCCCGGTGTGCGGACCGCGGTGGCGTAGACCGCGGCCGGGTCGATCGCCACGAACTGCACACCCGCGCGGAACTCGGGGCTGCGTTCGGCCAGCCAGTCGATCACCACGGAGCTGGTGCGGCCCTCACGCTGCCCCAACAGGCCCTGATCACCGGCGAGATCGACGAAGCCGGTGTCCCACGGGTCGACCCGCACCCACCGCCCCGTCTCTCGCAGCGCTGCCAGCGCGGCTTGCCGCGGCGGGTCTCATCAATGCCGAGCACCGTCACCGGCTCGGGCTCGACCAGCAGCGCCTCGGCGTGGGCGACGAACGCGCGGTGCGCGGTCGGCCACGACACGCCATGGGCGTCGGCGACCTCGCAGACCGCCCGGCCGGCGTCGCCGATCGCCGCCCCGATCGCGGTGCGCAACCGCGCCGTGGTGCGCGCCCGCGCCGGGACTTGCTCGATGGCCTCGGTGAACGAGGACTTCTCGCAATAGTCCTCCCGACAGCGCCAGCGGGTCTTGCGCCAGCGCACCACGATGTCGTCGTGACCATAGGGAATGTCCTTCGGCGAGGTCGTCGCATGCTCCTTGACTGAGCTGGACACCACCCCGCATTCCGGGCACGCCGCCGCGGCTTCGTCGGCCGTGACCACGTGCACCACCCGGGTCCCGTCGGCGCGCCGCTCGACACGCTCCACCCGTACTCCTGGCAGCCCAAACAACAATGTCGTACCGTCAGACACGGCCCTCGGTGTCCTTCCTCCGCCTGAAATGTCGCAACTTCAGACTTCGGAAGGCCGAGGGCCTCCACATGCAACGACACGCCCTATGAGAGCGAAATCACAACTGCCCGTTTAAAATTCAAGAGCCGCTATACGAAGACCACAAGGTTGGCCATCGCCCGCGACTTCTTGCTGCCCGGCAGCGGGAACGGGCAGGGCTAACGGCTGAAGGGCTAACGGCTGAGGAAGTCACGGTGACCGAGGCGGCGCTGCGCAAGATCGCCGCCGACTACAACCCGAGCCGGGCGTGCAACAGTTCGAGCGGCTGCTGGCCAAGGCGCTGCGCAAAAGTCACGACAAAGATGGCCGACGATGCTTCGCCGGTGACCATTGACGAGCCCGACCTCGGCGGCTACCTGGGCCGGTGGCGGTTCATCCCGGAACGGCTGTCGCTGCACACTCTGGCAGCGCTGTGCGACATTCTCGACTGCACGCCGTCGGACCTGATCGAGCCGGTGGTCGAAGCCAGATCCGGCACCAAACGCGCCGTCGGCACGAAACCGATGCCGGCGCAGGAGATTCCACGCGATCTTCGGCCGAAGCGGACTCGCATCGTCGCCGACCCGGAGGAGCCGCGGTGAGCACCGGCGCCGCCCGGTTGTGCGGTCGGTGCGCGCGGGTGCGACCCATCACCAAGCGGGTCGGCCCGGACGGTGCCGCCATCTGCTCGAGCTGCTGTCGGCCACCCACCGCTATCTGCACGGCCTGCGGCGAGGAACGCCCCTGCAACGGTGTCGCGGCCGGTCACCCGGTGTGCACCCGTTGCCGCGCCCCGCAGCACCACCCTCTGCGCGCACTGCGGTCACACCCGGCCGCCGACCGCCCGCTAGCCGGAGGGCCCGGTCTGCGACCCCTGCTACACCGCCGCGCTGCGCCGCACCGGCAACTGCGCCGCATGCGGGCATCATCGGCGACTGGTCGCGCCCACGAGCCCTGCGGCGACCACCTGCGGCGACTGCTCCGGCCGCGGACCCGTCGGGCACGTCTGCAGCGGATGCGGTGTCGAGGACAAGCTGTTCACCCGCGGCTACTGCGCCCGATGCACCCTGGCGCGCACGCACTGACGAGTTACTGAACGACCACACTGGACGCGTGCCGATCGAGCTCTCCGCGATCCGCGATGCCATTGTGGCCACCAGCGACCCATTGACCGCGATCAACTGGCTACGCAAGGGTGCGGCCGCCGCCATCCTCGCCGCGATCACGCGCGGCGAGATGTCGGTGTCTCACGAAGCGCTCGACGCCCAACCCCAGGACTCCAGACATGGTGTCCGCGTTCAGTTTAGAAATCTGTTTTCTAACAACTGATTTCGCCACTTTGTCCGGGATGGGCGCAGTCCAGACGCTCAATAATAGATAGAGCTATTTGGTGAGGTAATAGGGGCGGGACGCCAGAAGCTACCACGTCATCCTGCGCTACGGCATCAAATCCCACCGATCACCGCACCCCGATTACTGAGCTATGTCAGGAGTCCTGAACCCAGCCGACGCTCCGCGGACTACCTGCGGGCGATGCTCATCGCCCACGGCGCTCTGCCGCCCCGCGACGAACCACTTGCCCGCCTCGAGCGCGCCGTCACCGAACTGTTCGCGCAGGTTGCCAACACCGACGACCGGACTGGTTGAAGTACGCCGCAGCGATCGTTCGCGACAAAGCCAAATCACCCGTCGCGACGCCCCGGTGAGCCCCCCACCCGCAACAGCATTCGACATCATCTAGTCTAGGGAACCTTGGTCGTTAGCCGCTTGAGGATCGAC
>NZ_BFAB01000021.1 GCF_003402475.1 Mycobacterium sp. MFM001 | reverse complement strand
GGTGGCGGCGGGCTAACGCCCTCCGACATCGCTGTCTCGCTTAGCCAGCAACAGATCGACGAATTGCAGCGCCAATATGCGGATCGCTGACGTACTGCCGTTGACGCCCCTGCAGCAGGGGCTGCTCTTTCATGCCAGCACCGCGCAGGCAAGCGACGACGTGTATGCGGTGCAGCTCGCTATCGCCGTGACAGGTCCGCTCGACCCGCACCGGCTGCGCGATGCACTGCAGACGGTGATCACCCGTCATCCCCAGCTGGCGGCCCGTTTCTACGAACGGTACGACGAGCCGGTGCAACTCATTCCCGCCGATCCGGCGCCGGGGTGGCGGTACGTCGAGCTGGGAACCGGCGACGTCGATATCGACGAGCGCATCGACCAGCTGTGCGCCGAGGAGCGTGCCGCAGTCAGTGATCTGGCCGACCGGCCGGCATTTCGAGCCGCCCTGATCCGCACCGCGCCGGATCGGCACCGGCTTGTGCTGACAAATCATCACATCGTCATGGATGGCTGGTCGCTGCCGATCCTGGTGCGAGAAATATTCGCCAGCTATTACGGGCAGCGACTGCCGGCGCCCCCGCAGTACCGCAGCTTTGTCACCTGGCTGACCGGTCGGGACCGCGCGGCCGCGCAGGCGGCGTGGAGTGAGGTGCTGACCGGCTTTGACACCCCGACCCTGGTGGGACCGCCGGATCGGTTGAGGCAGGGGCCCCGTGTCGTCGAATCGTTTCGGGTGCCCGAGGATCTCACGCAGGCGCTTCGCGAGTTGGCCCGCACCCTCAACACCACCGTAAACATCGTGCTGCAGGGCGCCTACGCGCAGCTGCTGATGTGGCTGACCGGCCAACATGATGTCGCCTTCGGCGCAGTGGTCTCGACTAGGCCCGCCGAGGTGCTCGGCGCGGAATCGATGGTGGGGCTGTTCATCAATACGCTGCCGGTGCGGGCGAAGGTCATGCCGGCAACCACCGCCACAGACCTGGTCGCCCAGCTGCAACGCGCCCATAACGACACTCTCGAGCACCAGCACATCGCGCTCAGCGAGATCCACCGGATCACCGGCCTGGACACGCTGTTCGACACCCTGTTTGTCTACGAGAACTATCCGATCGACGCCGCCGCGGTGTCGGTGGCCCACGAATTGTCCATCGGCGAGGTCTCCACCCGCGAGCACAACCACTACCCGCTGACCGTGCAAGCGCAGCCGGGCCGCGAACTGGGCCTTCGCGCCGAATACGACACCGACGTTTTCGAAGCGGAAACCATCGAAATGCTCATCGAGCGGTTAACGCGGGTGCTGATGGCAATGACGGTGGACCCCACACGGCGACTGTCATCGGTCGATCTGCTCGATGAGCGTGACCACGCCCAGCTGCATGAGCTCGGCAACCGCGCCGCGTTGACCCTGCCCGGACCGGCTACGAAGTCGGTTCCGGTGTTGTTCGCCGCGCAGGTCGCCCAGACCCCGGACGCGGTAGCGATCAGCTGCGGTGAGCGCTCGTGGACCTACCGCGAGCTCGACGAGGCTGCCAATCGGTTAGCGCAGCTGCTGGCTGCCCAGTGTGAATGCCCAGGACAGTGTGTGGCGCTGCTGTTGGAGCGTTCGGCTGAGGCGATCGTGGCGATGTTGGCGGTGCTCAAGACCGGCGCCGCCTACCTCGCGATCGACCCTGGGCTGCCGGCGGCCCGGGTCGGCTTCATGATGGCCGATGCCGCGCCGATCGCCGCGATCACCAACGCCGATCTGGCCGACCGGCTCGACGTGCAGGACCTACTGGTCATCGATGTCGACGACCCCGCGATCCACAACTATCCGTGCACAGCGTTGCCGGCGCCTGCGGCGGATCAGGTTGCCTACATCATCTACACCTCCGGCACTACTGGGGCGCCCAAAGGAGTGGCGGTCAGTCACCGCAACCTCACCCACTTGGCGGAGACACAACCTCTACGGCTGCCGGCAACGCAGGTGTGGACGCAGTGCCATTCGTATGCTTTCGACTTTTCGGTGTGGGAGATCTGGGCTGCGCTGCTCGGTGGTGGGCGGCTGGTAGTGGTGCCCGAATCGGTGGCGGGTTCACCGGAAGACTTCCACGACATGCTGATTGGGGAAGAGGTCAGCGTGTTGACCCAGACCCCGTCGGCGGTCGGGGCGCTCTCGCCCGAGGGGTTGGGGTCGGTGGCGTTGCTGCTTGGGGGAGAGGCGTGCCCGGCGGAGGTGGTGGATCGGTGGGCACCGGGGCGGGTGGTGATCAACGCCTATGGCCCGACCGAGGCCACGGTGTATGTGGCGATGAGTGCGCCGCTGACGGCGGGGTCGGGGGTGCCGCCGATCGGTGCGCCGGTTTCGACCGCGGCATTGTTTGTGCTGGATGGGTGGTTGCGCCCAGTGCCCGCCGGGTTGATCGGTGAGTTGTATGTGGCCGGTCGCGGGGTGGGGGTCGGGTATGTGCGCCGGGCCGCATTGACCAGTTCGCGGTTTGTGGCGTGCCCGTTCGGCGGGCCGGGACAACGGATGTATCGCACCGGCGATCTGGTGCGTTGGCGCGCCGATGGGCAGCTGGATTATCTGGGCCGCGCCGACGAGCAGGTCAAGATCCGCGGCTATCGCATCGAACTCGGCGAAATCCAGACCGCCCTCGCGGAATTGGACGGGGTGGAGCAGGCGGTGGTGATCGCCTCCGAAGCCCGCCCCGGCGACAAACGCTTGGTCGGCTACGTCACCGGGACAGCGGATCCGGGCCAGCTGCGCCGGGCACTTCGCGAGCGGCTACCGGCCTACATGGTGCCGGCAGCCGTGGTGGTGTTGGATGCGCTGCCGTTGACTGTCAGCGGCAAGCTCGACACCCGCGCTCTGCCCGCAGCGGGATACTCCGCTAGCCAGCACCGCGAACCGGGCAACGCAATCGAGGGAATCCTGGCCGGCATCTATGCCCAAGTGCTCGCAGTCGAGCGGGTCGGGATCGATGACTCCTTCTTCGACCTTGGCGGCGACAGCATTTCGGCGATGCGCCTGATCGCCGCCGTCAATGCCGGCCTGGGTGCCCGTCTTTCGGTGCGGTCTGTGTTCGAGGCGCCGACAGTTGCCCAGTTGGCGCTCCATGTCGGCGGGGATGAGGATCGGCTCGAGCCGTTGGTGCCGGTTGAGCGGCCCGCGGTGATTCCGTTGTCGTACGCCCAAAACCGGTTGTGGATCCTCGAGCAGTTGCAGGGGCCGTCCCCGGTGTACAACCTGGCGGCGGCGTTGCAGTTGCGTGGCCGTCTTGATCCCGACGCGTTGGGTGCAGCGCTAGCCGATGTGGTGGGCCGCCACGAGAGCCTGAGGACATTGTTCCCGGCGCCCGAGGGAGCGCCCAGGCAGGTGGTGATCCCGGTGGAGCGGGCCGACTTCGGCTGGGATGTCGTTGATGCCAGCAGCTGGTCGAGGGCCCGGCTGGAGGAGGCAATCGGCGCGACGGCCCGCTACACATTCGATCTTGCCAGCGAGATCCCCTTGCGCGCCAAGCTTTTCCGCGTTTCCGACGACGAACACGTGCTGGTGCTGACGGCACACCATATCGCCGCCGACGGCTGGTCGATCACCCCGCTGACACGTGATCTGGGAGTGGCCTACGCCAGCCGGTCTGCGGGGAACGCCCCTGACTGGGCGCCGTTGCCGGTGCAGTACGCCGACTACACGCTCTGGCAGCGCGAGCAACTCGGTGAACTCGACGACAGCGCCAGCCCGATCGCCGCGCAGCTGGCCTACTGGCAGGACACCTTGGCCGGGATGCCCGAGCGACTGCAACTGCCCGCCGACCGGCCCTACCCCACGGTCGCCGATCAGCGTGGCGCCAGTGTGATGATCGAGTGGCCCGCCGAGTTGCAGCAGCGGGTCGCGCGGATGGCCCGCGAGCACAACGCGACCAGCTTCATGGTGGTCCAAGCCGCACTGGCGGCACTGCTGTCGAAGCTCAGCGCCAGTTCCGATGTGACGGTGGGCTTCCCGATCGCCGGACGCCGCGACCCGGCACTCGATGACCTGGTGGGGTTTTTCGTCAATACCCTGGTATTGCGGGTGGATCTGGCCGGGAACCCCAACGTCGCCGAGTTGTTGGCGCAGGTGCGAGCGCGCAGCCTGGCCGCCTACGAGCACCAGGACGTGCCCTTCGAAGTGCTGGTCGAACGACTCCGCCCCAGCAGAAGTCTGACCCATCACCCTTTGGTGCAAGTGTCCTTGGCCTGGCAAAACCTCCCCGGGCAACATAATCACCCCATCGCCGGACTAACTTTGGAAGCCCTCGATGTCACGCCGCTAAACATCGAAACCCATTCTGCCCGGATGGATTTGACGTTTTCGTTGGCCGAACGCTGGACCGAGACCGGTGCGCCCGCCGGAATCGGGGGAGCGGTGGAGTTTCGCACCGATGTGTTCGACGCGGCCAGCATCGAGACACTGATCGAACGGTTGCGGCGGGTGTTGGTGGCGATGACCGCCGACTCGACTCGACGGTTGTCGGCGATCGATGTGCTCGACGAGGGTGAGCGCGCGCGGCTAGATGAGGTCGGGAACCGCGCAGCGTTGACTCGGCTCACCGTTGCCGCGGTGTCGGTTCCGGTGTTGTTCGCTGTACAAGTCGAGCGCGCGCCGGAGTCGGTGGCGATCAGCTGTGGTGAGCAGTCGTGGACTTACCGGCAGCTTGATGATGCGGCGAATCGGTTGGCGCACTTACTGGTTCGCTATGGCGCCGGCCGGGGCGAGTGTGTGGCGCTACTGTTGTCACGCTCGGCTGAAGCAATCGTGGCAATGCTCGCGGTACTCAAGTCCGGCGCGGCCTATCTACCGATCGATGTAGCGGCGCCGGCGGCGCGCCTCGAGTTCTTGCTTGCCGATGCCGCCCCGGTAGCGGTGATCACCACGGCCGAACTGGCCGAACGGTTCGACGGACGCAAGCTGGCGATCATCGATGTCCACGATGCCGCTGTGTGGAACCAACCCGACACCGCACTGCCCGCGCCCGACCCCGACGACGTCGCGTATCTGATTTACACCTCGGGCACCACCGGAATGCCGAAGGGGGTGGCGGTCGCCCACCGCAACATCACGCAGTTGTTGGGGTCGTTGGATGCGGGATTACCGGTGGCCGGGGTGTGGTCGCAGAGTCATTCGTTGGCCTTCGATGTGTCAGTGTGGGAAACGTTGGCGCCGTTGCTGCGCGGTGGCCGGGTGGTGGTGATCCCGGAGTCGGTAACCGCTTCCCCGGAGGACTTCCACGACCTGCTGGTCGCCGAGCAGGTCGACGTACTGACTCAAACCCCCTCGGCGGTGCAAATCCTTTCCCCCGAGGGATTGGAGTCGACGGCGTTGGTGATGGCCGGGGAGGCGTGTCCGGCCGGCGTGGTGGATCGCTGGGCGCCGGGCCGCGTGATGGTCAACGCTTATGGGCCCACCGAGACCACCATGTGCGTGGCGATCAGCGCGCCGCTCAGCGCGGGCTGCGGTGTGGTGCCCATCGGTTCGCCGGTGGCCGGCGCGGCGTTGTTTGTGCTGGATCAGTGGCTGCGTCCGGTGCCCGCCGGGGTGATCGGGGAGTTGTATGTGGCCGGCGCCGGGGTGGCCTACGGCTATCAGCGTCGAGCCGCACTGACCGCGTCGCGGTTTGTGGCCTGCCCATTCGGAGAGCCAGCACAACGGATGTATCGCAGCGGCGATTTGGTGCGCTGGCGCGCCGATGGACAGCTGGATTATCTGGGCCGCGCCGACGAGCAGGTGAAGATCCGCGGCTATCGCATCGAACTCGGCGAAATCCAGGCCGCCCTAACCGCTTTGGAAGGTGTCGAGCAGGCGGTGGTGATCGCCCGCGAGGACCGTCCGGGCGACAAACGCCTCATTGGCTACTTCACCGGCACTGCGGATCCGGCGGGCATCCGTGAAAAACTTGCCGACCGGATACCGGCCTACATGGTCCCCGCCGCGGTGGTAGCACTCGATGCAATGCCGTTGACACCCAACGGAAAACTGGACACCCGCGCGCTGCCCGCACCCGAATACACGGCTGGTGAATACTGCGCCCCGACCGATGCGGTGCAGGAGATTCTGGCCGACATCTATGCCCAAGTTCTCGGGCTTGAGCAGGTCGGGGTCGACCAGTCGTTCTTCGACCTTGGCGGGGACAGCATTTCAGCGATGCAGGTGGTGGCGCGCGCTCGGGCGGCCGGGCTGAGCTGTCGGCCGCGCGATGTGTTCGTCGAGCAGACCGTGGCCGGGCTGGCCCGCGCGGTCACGGTGGTCGACGGCGGGGCCGGAGTGGTCGATGAGGGTATCGGCCCGGTGGTCGCGACCCCGATCATGCACTGGCTGCAAAACATTGGGGGTCCGACGGATCAGTTCAACCAGGCGGTGCTGATGCAGGCGCCCCCGGGGGTGACTCCTCCCGATGTGGTGGTGCTAATACAGGCGTTGCTGGATCGGCACGCCATGCTGCGGGCACGGCTTGACGACGACGGCGCGCTATACGTTGTCGAGCCCGGCTCGGTGGCTGCCGAAAGCTGCCTACACGTAGTCGATGTGCTCTCCGACGAGGCGCTGAACGCCGCGCGGTCTCGATTGAACCCGGCGGCCGGGGTGATGCTAAGCGCGCTATGGGTGAGCGACAGCAGCCAACTGGTGATGATCGTTCACCATCTGGCCGTTGACGCGGTGTCTTGGGGAATTCTGTTGGAGGACCTCAACATTGCCTGGGCCCAGCATCACAGCGGACAACCCGCACACCTGCCGACGACCGGGACATCGTTTGCCCGGTGGGCCGCACTGTTAGCTGACCATGCCGAGCGCCCTGCCATCGTGGACCACGCCGACATCTGGCGACAGACGTTGAAGATCCCGCCTGCCCTGCCGGCACCGCAACCTGAGGCCGATACCTATGAAACCGCAGGGCATTTCGCGGTGTCACTGGATGCCGACACCACCGGCATGCTGCTCGGTGAGGTCTGCCCGGCGTTTCACGCCGGGATCCACGAGGTTCTGTTGATCGCCTTCGGGTTGGCGATAACCGAGTTCACCGGCGCCGCGGCGGTCGGGATCGATGTGGAGGGTCACGGGCGCCACGAGGAGCTGGCCGCCGATGTTGACTTGTCGCACACGGTGGGCTGGTTCACCACCAAATACCCGGTAGCCCAGGCCGTGGGCAGGCTGTCCTGGGCGCAGGTGGCCACCGGGGACGCGGGCCTGGGAGCATTGGTCAAGAACGCCAAAGAACGACTGCGCGCACTGCCAGACGGCCTGACCTACGGCCTGTTGCGGTATCTGAACCCCGAGGTGGAGCTGCCCGGATCTGACCCGGTAATCGGCTTCAACTACCTGGGACGCGTGGGCGCGGCGCCCGATGCTGCGGCTGGTGAGGGGTGGCGGCTGTGCGCGGACGGCGCATTGGCTATCGGCGCCGTCGGCGCGGTACCCACGCCGTTGGCGCACACCGTGGAGCTCAACGCCGCCACTGTCGACAGCGGCGACGGCGCACAGTTGCACGCCAATTGGACGTGGGCAACCTCGGTCCTCACTCACGATCAGATCAGCGAACTGAGCCAGTTGTGGGTTGAGGCGCTGGCCGGTATCTGCGCTCACGTGCAAAGCGGTGGGGGCGGGTTGACCCCGTCTGATATCGCCCCGGCCCGGCTAAGCCAGCAGCAGCTCGACGAGCTGCAGCAGCAATACCAGATCGCCGATATTTTGCCGTTGACGCCGTTGCAGCAGGGACTGCTATTTCATGCGACCACCGCGCAGGGCAGTGACGCCGCTGTCTATGCGGTGCAGATACAGATCACGCTCAGCGGTGCCCTTGACCCCGGTCGGCTGCGCGCTGCGGTGCACAGCGTGATCACTCGCCATCCCAACTTGATGGCCCACTTCTGCGACCAATTCGACGAACCGGTGCAGCTCATCCCCGTCGATCCCGTCGCGCCCTGGACGTATATCGAGCTCGACGGCGATGGCGATGTTGGTGTCGATGAGCAGATCCAACTGATATGTGCGGGCGAGCGCGCCGCTGTCGGCGATCTGGCTCACCAGGCTGGATTCCGAGCGGCTCTCATCCGCGTAGCCGACGACCGAAACCGGTTGGTGCTGACCAATCACCACATCGTGCTCGATGGCTGGTCGCTGCCGATCCTGCTGCACGAACTGTTTGCGAGCTATCGCGGCGATCGCCTGCCCGCCACCGGGTCTTATCGCCGCTTCGTGACCTGGCTGGCCGAGCGCGACGTCGATGCCGCTCGCGCGGCCTGGCGTGATGTGCTCGCCGGCTTGGAGACCCCCACCCTGGTGGCCCCGCCGCACAAACTGGGCCTGGGCACCCGCGGCATCAAAACATGTCAAATGCCCGCGGCCACCACCCGGGCTGTAACCGAGCTCGCCCGCTCACAGCACACCACCGTCAACACCGTGCTGCAGGGCGCCTTCGCCCGAGTGCTGATGGGATTGACCGGCCAGCACGATGTCGTTTTCGGGTCCGCGGTCTCGGGACGGCCACCAGAGGTGGCGGGTGCGGAATCGATGGTGGGCCTTTTTATCAACACGGTGCCGGTGCGCGCGACCGTCTCCGCGGCAACCACCACCGTCGACCTACTCACACAGTTGCAGCATGCGCACAACAACACCCTTGAGCATCAGCACTTGGCGCTCACCGAGATTCACCGCGTCACCGGCCACGAACAGCTCTTCGACACCCTGTTCGCCTACGAAAACTATCCAATCGACGCGGCCGCATTGGTGCCGGGCAACGACGAGTTGGCGGTCACCGATGTCGATTTCAGCGAATCCAACCATTACCCGCTGACCGTGCAAGCCGTGCCCGGACCCGAATTGGGACTTCGCGTCGAATTCGACACCGATGTGTTCGACGCGGCCGACATCGACGGGCTGATCGAGCGGCTGGGCCGGATATTGCGGGCGATGATCGCCGAACCCGCCCGGCCCCTCTCGTCGATCGATGTGCTCGACGATGCTGGACGCGCGCGCCTCGATCAAATCGGCAACCGCGCTACCTTGACTCGGCACGCACCTGCGGCGGTGTCGATTCCGGCGGCGTTCGCCGCCCAGGTGGTCCGCGTCCCCGAAGCAGTCGCGCTGACCAGCGGCGCGCGCTCCTGGACGTATCGGCAGCTCGATGAGGCGTCGAATCGGTTGGCGCACTTGCTGGCCGCTCAGGGTGTGGGCCCCGGTGACTGTGTGGCGCTGTTGTTGTCCCGCTCGGCCCCGGCGGTCGTGGCGATGCTGGCGGTACTCAAAACCGGGGCGGCCTACCTGCCGATCGACCCGGCGCACCCGGCGGCCCGCATCGAGTTCATGCTCACCGATGCCGCGCCGATCGCCGCAATCACCAGCGCTGACCTATCCGGGCGGTTAGCAGGCCGCGCGCTACTGGTCATCGATGTCGATGATCCTGTTGTGGATGCCCAAACCAGCACTGCGCTCCCGGCACCGGTACCGGACGAAATCGCTTACCTCATATACACATCCGGCACCACCGGTGTGCCCAAGGGTGTGGGCGTCACCCACCACAACGTCATGCAGCTGCTGGAAACTCTGGACGCCGACCTGGAATTGGCCGGGCAAGTATGGACGCAGTGTCACTCGTTGGCCTTCGACTTCTCGGTGTGGGAGATCTTCGGTGCGCTGCTCTACGGCGGGCGGCTGGTCGTGGTGCCCGACTCGGTGGCCCGCTCTCCCCAAGAACTCCACGAGCTGCTCGTCAGCGAACAAGTAACCGTCCTGAGCCGGACCCCTTCGGCGTTTTATGCGCTGCAGACCGCCGACGCGCTATCAGCCGAACAGGCCCGCCAGCTGAAACTCGAGACTGTCGTGTTTGGCGGCGAAGCGCTTGAGCCCCAACGTCTTCAGACGTGGCTGCACAACCACCCGGGATCGCCGCGCCTGATCAACATGTACGGCATTACCGAGACCACGGTGCATGTTTCGTTCCGGGAAATCGCCGGCGCGGACGCCCACATCAATGCCAGCCCGATTGGGGTACCGCTGGCGCATATGGCCTTTTTTGTGCTCGACGGTTGGTTGCGACAGGTGCCCGCGGGTTTGGTCGGTGAGTTGTATCTGGCCGGTGCCGGGCTGAGTTGTGGGTATGTGCGCCGGGGCGGGCTGACCGCATCGCGATTTGTCGCCTGCCCATTCGGCAAACCCGGGCAACGGATGTACCGCACCGGCGATCTGGTGCGGTGGCGCGCCGATGGGCAGCTGGATTATGTGGGTCGCGCCGACGAGCAGGTGAAGATCCGCGGGTATCGCATCGAACTCGGCGAAATCCAGGCCGCCCTCGCGGGATTGGCCGGGGTGGAGCAGGCGGCGGTGATCGCCCGCGAGGACCGCCCCGGCGACAAACGCATCGTCGGCTATGTCACCGGCACCGCCGACCCAGCCGGGATACGCGAAACGCTGGGGCAGCGGCTACCGGGCTACATGGTGCCGGCCGCGGTGGTCGCACTCGATGCGCTGCCGCTGACGGTCAACGGGAAACTCGACACTCGCGCCCTGCCCGCACCAGAATTCGCCGATACCGATCGATATCGCGCGCCAGACAACGCTATCGAGGAAATCCTGACGGGCATCTACGCCCAGATACTCGGACTCGAGCGCGTCGGTGTTGATGACTCGTTCTTCGATTTGGGCGGGGATTCTCTCTCGGCGATGCGCCTGATCGCCGCGGTCAACACCGGCCTGGATGCCCGCGTTTCGGTGCGCACCCTATTCGAGGCGCCCACCGTCGCCCAGTTGGCCCCCCGCGTCGGTGGGGAAGCGGGCGGGCATCAGCCGTTGACGGCGCTCGAGCGGCCCGCGGTGATTCCGTTGTCATTCGCCCAGTCTCGGTTGTGGTTCCTCAACCGTTTCGAGGGCGGGGTGGCGACCTACAACATGCCGACCGCGTTCCGGATCAGCGGGCCGCTGGATGCGGAAGCGCTGGGCGCGGCCATCGATGATGTCATCGCCCGCCATGAGCCGCTCCGCACCATCCTTCCCGACATTGACGGCGTGCCGTTCCAGAAGGTGTTGCCGGCCCAGCCGGGGATGTGGCGGCGCGGGGACGCCTCGGTCGTGTCGTTGCCGGAGCAGGACGCGGCCCGCGAGTTGATTGCATTGGCGGGCTACCGGTTTGACTTGTCGGCCGAGATCCCGATCCGTGCGCAAATCTATTCGATAGCGCCCGATCAGCATGTGGTGGGAATTGTAGTGCACCACATCGCTTTTGACGGCTGGTCGCTGGCTCCGATGGTCAAGGACATCGGCGAGGCGTATCGGGCGCGTCGGCAGGGCCTGGCGCCGCAGTGGGCGCCGTTGGCGGTGCAGTACGCCGATTACACACTGTGGCAGCGCGGACGGTTCGGTGAGCTCGACGACGGCAGCAGCCCGATCGCCGCCCAGTTGGCCTACTGGGAACAGGCACTGGCCGGAATGCCCGAGCGACTGCAGCTGCCCACGGATCGGCCCTACCCGCCGGTGGCCGATTATCGGGGCGCCACCGTGGCGATCGACTGGCCGGCCGAACTGCAGCAGCGGGTGCGCGACGTAGCTCAAGAGCATAATGCGACCAGCTTCATGGTGATCCAGACCGCGCTGGCAGTATTGCTGTCTAAGCTGAGCTCGAGTCCTGATGTGGCAGTAGGATTTCCGATTGCCGGGCGCGGTGACCCCGGGCTCGACGAACTGGTCGGGTTTTTCGTCAACACCCTTGTGCTGCGGGTCGAGCTGGCCGGAGATCCCACCTTTGCCCAGCTGCTGACGGAGGTGCGACGGCGCAGCCTGGCCGCCTACGAAAACCAAGAGGTCCCCTTTGAGGTGCTGGTCGATCGGCTGAACCCCACCCGAAGCCTCACCCATCACCCGATTTTCCAGGTGATGTTGGCCTGGCAGAACTTCGCCGCAGCGGACAACAACCCCGCCGACGGGTTGGCTTTGGATGATGATCTCGATGTCGCACCGTTGCCGGTCGAAACCCGTACGGCCCGCATGGATTTGGTGTTCCACCTGGCCGAACGCTGGAGCCGGGCCGGCCATCCGGCCGGGATCAGCGGAGAGCTGGAGTTTCGCACCGACGTGTTCGACCCTGCCGGCGTCGAAACGCTGATCGAGCGGTTGCAGCGGGTGCTGGTGGTCATGACCGCCGACCCTGCGCAGCGGTTGTCGTCGATGGACCTGCTCGATCCCGATGAGCATGCCGGGTTGGACAGGTGGGGCAACGTATCGGTGTTGGCCCGGCCAGCAGCGGCACCGGTGTCGATTCCGGTGGTATGGGCCGCCCAGGTCGCCCGCGCTCCGGACGCGGTGGCGGTGACCTTCGAAGGCCGCTCGATGACCTATCGCGACCTGGAGGAGGCCGCGAACAGGTTGGCGCACCTGCTGGCTGTTCATGGCGCAGGCACGGGACACTGTGTGGCACTGCTGTTTTCGCGCTCGATCGAAGCGATCGTGGCAATGCTCGCGGTGCTCAAGGCCGGGGCGGCCTACGTCCCGATCGACCCGGCGCTGCCGACGGCAAGGATCGCCGTCATCCTCGCGGACGCTGCACCGATCGCCGTGATCACCACCACCGGACTGGTGGGCCGCCTGGACGGACATGACTTGCTGGTCATCGATGTCGGCGACCCCGATGTCCAGGCCCAGCCCTGCACCGCGATGCCGGTGCCGGGCCCGGACAATATCGCTCACATCATCTACACGTCGGGGACTACCGGTGTCCCCAAAGGGGTAGCCATCACCCACCGCAATGTGACCCAGCTGTTCGACTCACTCGACGTGGACCTGCCTGCGGCAGGGGTGTGGTCGCAGTGGCATTCCTACGGTTTCGACGTCTCGGTGTGGGAGATCTGGGGTGCGCTTTTGCGCGGGGGGCGGCTGGTGGTGGTGCCCGAATCGATGGCGCGTTCACCGGAGGACTTCCACGCCTTACTGGTCGCCGAACACGTCAATGTCGTGAACCAGACACCCTCGGCTGTGGCGGTGTTGTCGCCCGAGGGTCTGGATTCGGTGACCCTGCTGGTGGGAGGGGAGCCCTGCCCGGCCGAGGTGGTGGATCGCTGGGCGCCCGGGCGGGTGATGATCAACGCCTACGGCCCGTCCGAGACGTGGTACACGGCGCTCAGTGCTCCGCTGACACCGGGGTCAGGGATGGTGCCGATCGGTTCGCCGGTGCCGGGCGCGGCGTTGTTTGTGCTCGACGGCTGGTTACGTCCCGTGCCGGCCGGGGTGATCGGCGAGCTGTATGTGGGCGGTCGCGGTGTGGCGTGCGGGTATTGGCGCCGGGCCGGATTGACCGGGTCGCGGTTCGTGGCATGCCCGTTCGCCGGCGCGGACTCACCGGGGCAACGTATGTATCGCACCGGGGACTTGGTGCGTTGGGGCGCGGACGGGCAGCTGCTGTATGTGGGCCGCGCCGATGAGCAGGTCAAGATCCGCGGGTATCGCATCGAGCTCGGCGAAATCCAGGCCGTCCTAGCGGGATTGGACGGGGTGGAGCAGGCGGCGGTGATCGCCCGCGAGGACCGTCCCGGCGACAGACGTCTCGTCGGCTATGTGACCGGCACCGCCGACCCGGCCGAGATCCGCGCCCAGCTGACCGAGCGGCTACCGGCCTACATGATCCCGGCCGCGGTGGTGACGTTGGAGACGTTGCCGTTGACGGTCAATGGAAAGCTCGACCGGAAAGCTCTACCGGCACCCGAATACACCACCGGTGAGTATCGGGCGCCGCAGACCGAGACCGAGAAGACCGTCGCCGAGGTGTTCGCCGAGGTGTTGAGCGTCGATCGGGTTGGCCTAGACGGCGATTTCTTCGCCCTCGGTGGGGATTCCCTGATTGCCACTCGGGTGAGCGCGCGGCTGCAGCTGGCGTTGGGCAGGCAAGTGCCGGTGCGGTACCTGTTTGAGGCGTCCACTGTCCAGGGTCTCGCACAGCATCTGGACCGGCACCGTGGCGGTCCTGCCGGCCCGCCTTTGCGGCCCGTCGCGCGTCCGGAGCGGATCCCGTTGTCGTATGCGCAGAGCCGGCTGTGGTTCCTCGACCAATTGCAGGGGCCCTTGCCGATCTACAACCTGGCGGCGCCGTTGCGGCTGCGCGGCAGACTTGATGCCGACGCGTTGGGCGCGGCGCTGGCCGACGTGGTGGGCCGGCATGAGAGCCTGCGCACCCGGTTTACCGCGCCCGACGGGATACCCCAACAGGTGGTGGTGCCGCCCGAGCAGACCGACTTTGGTTGGGACGTCGTCGACGCCACCGGGTGGCCGGCAGGCCAGCTGAGTGAGGCCATCGGCGCTGCGGCGCGGCACACATTTAACCTGGCGACCGACATCCCTTTGCGGGCAACGCTTTTCCGCGTCAGCGACGACGACCACGTGCTGGTGATAGCGGTGCACCATATCGCCGCCGATGGCTGGTCCATCACCCCGCTGGCGCGTGACCTCAATGTGGCTTATGCCAGCCGCTGCGCCGGGCGATCGCCCGACTGGGCCGAGTTGGCGGTGCAGTATGTCGACTACAGCCTGTGGCAGCGCGCGCAGTTCGGTGATCTCGATGACAACCAGAGCCCCATCGCCGCGCAGCTTGGCTATTGGGAGGAGACCCTGGCTGGGTTACCAGAACGCCTACAGCTGCCCACCGACCGGCCCTACCCGCCGGTTGCCGACTACCGCGGCGCTGACGTGACGGTGGACTGGCCGACCGAGCTGCAGCAGCGGGTCCGCGACATGGCCCGGCAGCACAATGCGACCAGTTTCATGGTGATTCAGGCCGCTCTCGCGCTGCTGTTGTCCAAGATCAGCGCGAGCAGCGATGTGGCGGTGGGGTTCCCGGTCGCCGGGCGCCGCGATCCGGCACTTGATGACCTCGTCGGTTGCTTCTTCAACACCTTGGTGCTGCGAGTCGATCTGGCCGGTGATCCGACGGTCGCCGAGCTGCTGGCCCAGGTGCGCAGACGCAGCCTGGCCGCCTACGAGCACCAAGACGTGCCCTTCGAGGTTTTGGTGGATCGGCTCAACCCAACCCGATCGCTCACCCACTCCCCGTTGGTCCAAGTCGTATTGGCCTGGCAGAACTTCCCCTGGCAGCACAACGGCCCGGCCACCGGGCTGGCGTTGGGTGACCTGCACGTCAGGCCGATGTCGGTGGAAACCCGTACCGCCCGCATGGATCTGGCCTTTTCGCTTGGCGAACGGTGGACGGAAACCGGTGAGCCCGCCGGCATCAGCGGCACGGTGGAATTTCGCACCGACGTGTTCGACGCGGCCAGCATCGAGGCACTGATCGAGCGACTGCGACGAGTGTTGGTGGCGATGACCGCCAACCCGGCCGGGGCGTTGTCGTCGCTGGATCTGCTCGACGAGAGTGAGCACTCCCGGCTCGATGAGTTCGGCAACCGCGCGGTGCTCACCCTGCCCGCGGTCACGCCCGTTTCGATTCCCACGCTGTCCGCCGCGCAGGTGGCCAGCACCCCCGACGCGGTGGCGCTGGTCTGCAACGAACAGTCGTGGACCTATCGCGAGCTCGACGAGGCGGCCAACCGGTTGGCACACCTGCTGGCCGCTCATGGGGCGCGCCCGGGCGAATGTGTCGCGCTGCTGTTTTCGCGTTCGGGTGAGGCGATCGTGGCGTTGGTCGCGGTGCTCAAAACGGGCGCAGCTTACCTCCCGATCGACCCGGCGCAGCCGACCGCACGTGTCGGGTTCATGCTTGCCGACGCCGCACCGATCGCCGCAATCACCACCACGGATCTCGCCGACCGGTTCGCAGGCCATGACCTACTGGTCGTCGATGTAGACGATCCCGCTGTGACTGCCCAAGCCAGTACGGCCCCACCGGCACCGGAGGCAAACAACGTCGCCTACATCATCTACACCTCGGGTACCACCGGCGCCCCCAAGGGCGTTGCCATCACCCACCACAACGTCACCCAGTTGATGGCGTCGTTGCATCCGGGGTTGGCAGCACCGGGACAAGGCTGGACGCAATGTCATTCGTTGGCGTTCGACTTCTCCGTGTGGGAGATCTGGGGAGCGCTGCTACATGGTGGGCGACTGGTCGTGGTGCCCGAGTCGGTCGCGGGCTCACCGGTCGACTTCCATGCCCTGCTGACGCGTGAGGAAGTCGGCGTCTTGAACCAAACCCCTTCTGCCGTCGCGGTGTTGGCGCCGCAAGGACTGGACTCGGTGGCATTGGTGATCGGCGGTGAACCATGTCCGGCCGAGGTGGTCGATCGCTGGGCGCCCGGCCGGGTGATGATCAACGCCTACGGTCCGACTGAGGCGACGGTGTGGGTGGCGATGAGTGCACCGCTGACACCGGGCACGGGGATGGTGCCGATCGGTTCGCCGGTGCCGGGCGCGGCGCTGTTCGTGCTGGATCGGTGCTTGCGTGCGGTCCCGACCGGTGTGATCGGCGAATTGTATGTAGCCGGCGCCGGAGTGGGGTGCGGGTATGTCCGCCGGGCCGGGTTGACCGCGTCGCGGTTTGTGGCCTGTCCCTTCGGCGGACCCGGACAACGCATGTATCGCACCGGCGACCTGGTGAGCTGGGGCGCGGACGGGCAGCTGCGATACCTGGGCCGCGCCGACGAGCAGGTCAAGATCCGCGGCTACCGCATCGAACTCGGTGAAATCCAGGCCGCGTTGGCGGGGTGCGACGGGGTCGAGCATGCGGTCGTGATGGTCCGCGAGGAGCAGCCCGGCGACAAGCGACTAGTGGGCTATGTCACCGGGACAGCGGACCCTGCCGAGATACGCGCCTCGCTGGGCGAGCGGCTGCCCGCCTACATGATTCCCACGGCGGTAATGGCTTTGGAGACTTTGCCGTTGACGGTCAACGGCAAGCTCGACCGGAACGCTCTACCGGCACCCGAGTACATCGCCGGTGAATATCGGGCCCCGTCGGACGCGGTCGAGGAGATCCTGGCCGGGATCTACGCTCACGTGCTCGGCCTCGAGCGCGTCGGCGTCGACGACTCGTTCTTCGACCTGGGCGGGGATTCTCTGTCGGCGATGCGGCTGATCGCTGCGATCAACACCAGCCTGGAGGCCGGCCTGTCGGTGCGCACGGTGTTTGATGCGCCGACGGTCGCTCAGTTGGCGCCCCGTATCGGTAAGGATCGCCGGCTCCCGCGGTTGGTGGCTGGTGAGCGGCCCGCGGTGATTCCGTTGTCGTTCGCCCAAAATCGGTTGTGGTTCCTGGATCAACTGCAGGGCCCCTCACCGATCTACAACATGCCGGTGGCGGTACGGCTGCGCGGTCGGCTCGACGCCGACGCGCTGGGTGCGGCGCTGGCCGATGTGGTGGGCCGCCACGAGAGTCTGCGCACGGAGTTTACCGCACCCGAGGGAATACCTCAGCAGCTGATTGTGCCCGCCGAGCGGGCCGAATTCGGTTGGCAGGTCATCGATGCCACCGGCTGGCCGGAAAGCCGGCTGGCGGAGGCCATCGACTCCGTGGCGCGTCACCCGTTTGACATCGCCTCCGAGATCCCGCTGCAAGCAAGGCTTTTCACTTTAGACGAGGACGACCACGTGCTGGCGGTGGTGGTGCACCATATCGCAGCCGACGGCTGGTCGATCACCCCGCTGACACGTGATCTGGGCGTGGCCTATGCCAGCCGGTGCGCGGGGCGAGCACCCGATTGGGCGCCATTGGCTGTCCAGTACGTCGATTACACGCTGTGGCAACGTGCGCAGTTTGGTGATCTGGCCGACAGCGACAGTCCCATCGCCGCGCAGTTGGCCTACTGGGAGGAAACACTGGCGGGAATGCCCGAGCGGCTGCAGTTGCCCACCGATCGGCCCTATCCGCTGATCGCCGATCATCGCGGCGCCAGTGTGACGGTGGACTGGCCGGCCGAATTGCAACAACGGGTGGCGCGGGTGGCTCGCGAGCGCAACGCGACCAGCTTCATGGTGGTGCAGGCCGCTTTGGCGGTGCTGCTGTCCAAGCTCAGCGCGAGTTCTGATGTGGCAGTGGGGTTCCCGATCGCCGGACGCGGCGATAGCGCCCTCGACGAGCTGGTGGGATTCTTCGTCAACACGTTGGTGCTGCGCGTCGATCTGGCCGGTGATCCGACGATGGCCGAACTGCTGGACCAAGTGCGGACGCGCAGCCTGGCCGCCTACGAACGGCAAGACGTCCCCTTCGAAGTGCTCGTGGAGCGGCTCAACCCTGACCGAAGCCTGACCCATCACCCGCTGTTCCAGGTGCTGTTGGCCTGGCAGAACTTCGCGGGGCAGGATAACGCCGCCGCTGGGTTGGCCTTTGGGGAGCTGGAGGCGACATCGTTGTCGGTGGACACTCAGACAGCTCGGATGGATTTGACGTTTTTCCTGGGAGAACGTTTCACCGAAGCCGGTGAGCCGGCGGGGATCGGTGGGGCAGTGGAATTTCGCACCGACGTGTTCGACGCGACCAGCATCGAGGCGCTGATCGAGCGACTGCACCGGGTGTTGATCGCGATCACCGCCGACCCGAAACGGCAGCTGTCGTCGGTAAGTCTGCTCGATGAGGCTGAGCAGCTCCGGCTGGAGGGCTGGGGTAACCAGGCGGTGCTGGCTGGGCCAGCGGCCACCCGCGTGTCGATTCCGGCGCTGTTTGCCGCCCAGGTGGCACGCACCTCGGAGGTGGTGGCCCTGACTTGCGGTGAGTGTTCGTGGACCTATCGCGAGTTGGATGAAGCATCTAACCGGTTGGCGCACTTGCTGTCTAGCCACGGAGCAGGGCCGGGTGAATCTGTGGCGCTGCTGTTTTCCCGGTCGGCTGAGGCGATTATCGCGATCTTGGCGGTGCTGAAGACCGGGGCGGCTTACCTACCCATCGACGCGGCCCAGCCTGCGGCGCGGATCGGGTTCATGGTTGCCGATGCAGCGCCGGTGGTCGCGATCACCACTACTGAACTGGCCAGCCGGCTCGATAGGTGCAACCTGCCGATGCTCGAGGTAGACGGCCTTGCGCCCCAGGCTTATCCGTGCACAGCGTTACCCACACCTGCGCCGGACGATATTGCTTACATCATCTACACCTCGGGCACGACCGGAAACCCCAAGGGTGTGGCCGTCAGCCACCACAACGCCACGCGACTTTTGGAATCGTTGTCGGCAGACCTGCAGCGCGAAGGCGTGTGGTCGCAGTGGCATTCGTATGCCTTCGACGTCTCGGTTTGGGAGATCTTCGGCGCGCTGCTGTCCGGCGGGCGGCTGGTGGTGGTGCCCGAGTCGGTGGCCGCTTCACCGGACGACTTGCACGCGATGCTGGTCGCTGAACAGATAAGCGTGTTAAGTCAAACTCCCTCTGCCGCCGGGATGTTATCGCCCGAGGGGTTGGATTCGACGGCGTTGGTGGTGGCCGGTGAGGCGTGCCCGACTGAGGTGGTGGATCGGTGGGCGCCCGGGCGGGTGATGATCAACGCCTACGGCCCTACCGAGACAACGGTGTACGCCGCGGTGAGTAGGCCTTTGACACCGGAAACGGGGACGGTGCCGATCGGTTCGCCGGTGCCGGGGGCGGCGCTGTTTGTGCTGGACAGCTGGTTGCGCCCGGTACCGGCCGGAGTGATCGGGGAGTTGTATGTAGCGGGTTCCGGTGTGGGCTGCGGATATTGGCGCCGGGCCGGGCTGACCGCGTCGCGGTTTGTGGCCTGTCCGTTCGGCGGCACCGGCGAAAGGATGTATCGGACCGGGGATCTGGTGTCCTGGGGTGCCGACGGCCAACTGCGGTATCTGGGACGCATCGATGAGCAGGTCAAGATCCGCGGCTACCGCATCGAACTCGGCGAGGTGCGCGCGGCGTTGGCCGGCTGTGATGGCGTCGAGCAGGCCGTGGTGATTGCACGCGAAGACCGCCCCGGCGACAAACGCCTGATCGGTTATGTCACCGGTGTCGCCGACCCGGCCGGGATACGCGAAACGCTGGGGCAGCGGCTGCCGGGTTACATGGTGCCGGCTGCCGTGGTCGCACTCGATGCGCTGCCGTTGACGCTCAACGGCAAGCTCGACGTCCGCGCCCTACCTGAACCCGATTACAGCGCTCACCAGTATCGGGCGCCGGCCACGCCGACCGAAGAGGTCCTGGCTGGCCTCTACGCCGAGATACTCGGCCTCGAACGCGTCGGGGTCGATGACTCATTCTTCGATTTGGGCGGGGACTCGCTTTCCGCGATGCGCCTGATCGCCGCGATCAACGCCAGGCTGGATGCGAAGCTTCCGGTGCGCAGCCTGTTCCACGCTCCGTCGGTGAGAAGCCTCAGCCGGCAGCTGGGCAACTGTGCCGGCGACGTGGAAGTAGTTCCTGTCGAAGTTCTCAAGGAGGCTACCGGCGTTCCGCTGTTCTGCATTCATCCCGGCGGTGGAATAGGTTGGGCGTACCAGGTTCTCGGCAATTACCTGGACTGCCCGATTATTGGAATTCAACAAACCCTGCACGGCGACGAAGCAGAACCCGGGTCAATTCGCGAGATGGCGAAAAACTATGCCGACAGAATCCTGGCAGTACATCCCAGCGGCCCTTACAACCTCCTCGGCTGGTCCTTTGGCGGTGTCGTCGCCCATGAAGTCGGCATCGAGCTCCGGCGCCGCGGATGCGCAGTCGCACGCCTCATTCTTCTGGACGCCCAACCCGGTCTCGACGGCAGCGTCACCGAACCACGCCCTGCCGCGGACGAGAAGGACATGCTGGAAGCAGTATTGCGATTCTATGG
The DNA here is from genome assembly GCF_003402475.1 of Mycobacterium sp. MFM001. Classification (GTDB taxonomy): domain Bacteria; phylum Actinomycetota; class Actinomycetes; order Mycobacteriales; family Mycobacteriaceae; genus Mycobacterium. The sequence continues at coordinate 33,367 of NZ_BFAB01000021.1, read as the reverse complement.
TGTAGCCACTCCGGAACAGGATGCTCCGCTCACCTACGAGCAGCTAGAAGAACTGGTCCTAGAGCGCGAGGCCGTGGAATTTCGTCAATACCAACAGCTTCTGGATTTGCTCGGTCGCAACCTCGACAAAAACCTTGCGTTGCAACGAGCGCACAAACCCGGTGTCTTCGATGGCGACATGATCCTGTTTTCCGCCGCACCGGGTGAGAGCGATCGCAGTTCGTCTTCTGTGGGCAGCTGGCGGCCTTACGTTACCGGCGCCATCACGGGTTACGCGGTCGACTGCCGACACGAAGACATGTTGACGGCCGAATCACTCAGTCGCTATGGCCAACAACTCAAACTTTCCTTAGCTCTTGTGACCGCCAACAGCACTGCCGATCAGCATGGGCCAGCGCACTTTTCGTGCTCTACGAGTGCAGCGGTGTCGCGACTGCAGCCGTATGCGGCCCCGGTGTTCGCCGACATGCCGGCGCTGGCGGCGCGCACAGGCGCGGTGGACCTCGGGATCGGTTATCCCGACGAGGATGGACCACCCGCGATGCTGAAGGCCGCCCAAGACGCGATTGCCGAGGGCTTCAATCAGTACCCGCCGGGAATCGGCATCGCGTCGCTTCGGCAGGCCATCGCCGCGCAACGGAAGCGGCACTTCGGCGCGGATTACAACCCGGACAGCGAGGTACTGGTCACGGTCGGTGCCACCGAGGCCATCGCGGCGGCAATGCTCGGCCTGGTTGAGCCGGGCTCGGAAGTGATACTGATCGAGCCGTTCTACGACTCCTATTCACCGGCGCTAGCGATGGCTGGTGCGCGGAGGGTGCTAGTGCAGCTAGTGCCCGACGGTCGCGGCTTCGCTCTTGACGTCGACGCGCTGCGGCGCGCGGTGACGCCTCGGACCAGGGCGTTGATCGTCAACTCACCGCACAACCCGACCGGCATGGTGCTGACCGCGGATGAACTCACCGCCATCGCGGACATCGCACTGGACGCCGATCTGCTGGTCATCAGCGACGAGGTCTACGAGCAACTCGTGCACCCGTGGCCCGAAGGACGTCGCCACCTCCCGCTGGCTGGTTTCGACGGCATGGCCGAGCGGACGATCACCGTCTCGAGCGCGTCAAAGACGTTTAACTGCACCGGCTGGCGGATCGGATGGGCCTGCGGCCCAGCGAGGCTCATCGCCGGCTTGCGGGCGGCCAAACAGCACCTGACCTACGTGGGCGGCGCGCCCTTCGAGCATGCGGTCGCATTGGCGCTGAACACCGAGGACGATTGGGTCGCTACGCGACGAACCGTGTTGCAGTCGCGGCGAAACCGGCTGGCGACGGCATTGGCCGAGATCGGCTTCGGCGTGCACGACAGTGCGGGCAGTTATTTCCTGTGCGCTGACCCGCGTCCGTTGGGCTACACAGACAGCACGGCGTTCTGCGCGACGCTAACCGAGAAGGTAGGAGTGGTCGCGATGCCGATGTCGGATTACTGCGATCCGGCGGCCGACCATGCCGCAGTCTGGAATCACCTGGTGCGCTTCAACTTTGCGAAGCGCGACACCACCCTCGACGAGGCCATCAGGCGGCTTGCGATGCTCCCGGGCGGGCGTCGTTACCGACGGGCACATCCTTCGAACCGACTGTATGGCCGACACCGCACACTTTCAGTCGAGACTTAGGCGGAGGGAAGAGCCCATGGGGTTGATACCAAATTTCTATGAACTGAAGGAGACCGCCGAGGAATCCATCGAGCTCCTCAGGCGTGCAGTCGCCGCACTGGAAAAGCTTGCGGCAGAACAGAAGCGCACCAACGATCTGTACGCCGAAGTGAATCAGGTCTCCGTGGTGCATGCTCGCAACTCGACGGAGCTGTAGCCATGAGCTCATGCAGCTCGGCGTCGGCGTCGAGTGTTTACTCACGTTGCCAGATCGCGCTGCGCGTACCCGTACACTCCGATCCCGGCCAGGATCGCGGCGACGAGCAGAAAAATTGCGGCCGCCCCCCAATTAGGCGGTGTGCCGGGTACGGCGGCGAGGTGCGTCCACGGCGACAAGTTGGCAACCCAGCTAGGGGCTTTCGTGGACTGCATGATCACGTTCACCAGGAATCCGCCCACAACCGGCAGTGCACCGATCGCGGCGGCAGCGGATGGCAGCCACCCGACGCCCACTGCGGCCGCCCCGGCGGCGAGCAATGCCATGGGAAGGGAATTCAGCGCTCCTGCAAGCGAAGCGCTCAACTGCAGTGAGATGCCCGTGATCTTGGTGCCAAACCAAACGGCGACTGCGGCCGAGCAATGCAGTGCGACGACTCCCCAAACCGTGACCATGATCTCAGTGGACATCAGGTGTGCCCGCGAAATCGGTTGGGCGAGCAGCAAGGTCCATAGACCGGCTTTCTCGTCGGCGACCATCGTGGCGAGACGCAGTGCGGCGTACAACCCGGTGGGAACTGTGAGCAAGCTGAACAGAGCCGCGGCAACCACATGCACCATGTCATGGCCGCCCATCCCACCTGCCCTGGCGAGTTCAGCGAGCCGCGGGTTTGTCTGAAACAACTCGATAATCGATGCGAGCACCGCGCCGACCAGAAAGAAGTATGCGGCGATGCCCGCCGCCCACCCCGACGTGGTCCGCCCGGTCCGGCGAAGGGCGAACCCAGCAGTGCTGTGCAACAAACGAGGTCGTGGAGGACGGCTGTGGTGCAGCACCACGATCCCGTCGCCCAAATCGCGGTGGCGTCCCGCGACGAGTGCCGCACCGGCCAGCACGATCGGAAACGCACCCGACACGATCAGCGGGGCGATGCGGTTGTCGGCGTATGGCGCCGCGCGGCCAATGAGCCCGAAAGGCGTCGCCCACGCCAGCCATGCCAGTTGATGCGAGCCGTCGGCGATCATGCGCAGCATCAGGCCAACGCCCAGGGCCGCGACCGCAAGTCCGGTGGCGCCGGATCGCCTCGGCATGACCTGTGCCGCGAGCAGAGCGGTGGTCGCGAAAGTCAAACCAACACACGTGATCCCGGCTCCATAGATGATGGCTCCGGCCGGTTCGGTGCGGGCCGCCAATAGGCCCGCCGCGACGGCCATGCCGATCAGCGTCGCGGATCCCACTAGGGCGGTCAGGCAGCGGACAACCACATCGGCCATCCGCAGGCGTCCCGCGAGCAGCAGATCCCACCGCCGGCCATCCTCCTCACCGCGGGTAATACGTGTGGCGGCCAGTAGGATCCAGACACCAACCAGAACCGAAACGGCGGGGCCGGTGCGCCACACAGTGAAACCGCCGGGATCGTCGAGGGCGACCGGTGGGCCCGACAAAATCCTTACGGCGGGATTCTCGCCAAGTGCGCGCAGGCCTGGTTCATCCAGCAAGTCGCCGATCGGCCGGTATTCGCTGGCGACCATCGCCGAGATACCCCCGCAGATCAAGGCGACCGCCACGGCACCAAGGCGGATCTGGCGCACGGCCAGCCGGCTCACAGCGCGCCGTGGCGCGAGTTGCGGCCCAGTTGTCATCGTGCGGCGGCTCCGTAGTAGTCGAGAAAGATCTCCTCAAGCGTCGGTTCGTGCATCGCCAGCGCGGTGATGTCAGCTGTGGCGAGCGCTCGAAGCGCGGCCACGGGCGAGCCAGTCAGGTTGAACCGCAACCGTTCACCGTCCAACTGCTCGACACTTGACACGCCCGCAACATCCTCGAGGGAAGGCTGAGCGCCGCGGCAGGACACCTCGACGACGGTTCGGCGCAACCGGCGTAAGTCGGCGATGCTGTCAATTTCGACCAGTCGCCCGGCACGCAGAATTGCTACCCGGTCGCATACGGCATCTACCTCCGCCAACTGGTGAGAGCTGAGGAACACAGTCTGGCCTCGCTCACGTGCTTCTGCGATACAGCTGCGAAATACTCTCTCCATCAACGGATCCAAGCCACTTGTCGGCTCGTCGAAAACTAGAAGGGGGGCGCGTGTCGCGAAGGCAGCAACAAGAGCCACCTTCTGCCGGTTGCCGGTCGAATAGGTCTTGGCCGGCTTGTCGAGCTCGAGATCGAACCGGTCGACCAACTCGTCGCGGTAGCCCGCATCGACACCGGGGCCCAGGCTGCCAAGCAGCTCAAGGATTTCGGCGCCCGTCAGTTGCGGCCACAGCGCGACATCGGCGGGCACATATGCGATGTGACGATGGGACCGACGGACGTCACCGGCAGCGCAATCGAAGATCTTCGCACTGCCTGCCGTCGGGCGAATCAATCCGAGCAGCAGGCGAATCGTCGTCGACTTGCCGGCACCATTGGGGCCCAAGAAGCCGAACACCTCGCCAGGAGCGACGGACATGGTCAGGTCCTCGACGGCCACCACCCGGCCGAACCGTTTGGTCAGACCGTCGACCCGGATGGCCGGGCGGAAAGCACCGGGACAGGAGCGTTCCACTCCTGAAGGGTAGGTCACCCAACCTTCTCAACAGGTCTTTTGACGCCTCTTCTCGCCAACGAGGCGGATCGGAACGTGCTCGGCTACAGCGGCCGCGTCGAGGTGGGCGAGACGATCCCCAATCAAGCCGGGAAAGTCCAACTGGCGTAGGCACGCATTTTGGACGAGTCAACGCGTCAGTGGATCGGTGTAGTATCGAAAGTATGTTCGATATCGACGCATCGGGACAGGCCAGCAACTGTTTTGCTGATGCAGACGACGCCGGTGTGGTTGATGCGATCACCGCGGCCGCGCGGGCGCAGAACGCGATGTGCGCGCAGGAACTGGCGGCAATTGGTGAGTTGTACGCGCGGCGGGCCCCTGAAGACGACGTCGATCGGGAAAACTGGGTCATCGACGGACACGAGAATCTGGTCGCCGAAGTCGCTGCAGCATTGGGGATCAGCCGTGGCCGTGCCCGGGGGCGCCTGCGGTATGCGATTGCGCTGCGTGAGCGGCTGCCCCGGGTGGCTGAGGCATTCGCGTCGGGGGCCATCGACTTCCGGGTGATGGCCGCGGTGGTGTGCCGCACCGAGCTTGTCGAGGATCCGACACTGATCGCCAAGATCGATGCCGCGATCGCCCGGCACGGACACAGATGGATGCGGCTATCGGCACCCAAGCTGTTCGAACGAATCGACATGTGGGTGGTCCGATTTGATCCGGCCGCACAGCGCGTACCTGGGGAGCGCAACCAGGATCGCTATGTCGAAATCGGGCCCGTCGAAACGGGCTTGGCCGGAATCTGGGCCCAGGTTCAGGCTCACGACGGCGCTGCGTTGGATCACAAGCTCGATGCGCTGGCCGCCACAGTGTGCCGGAATGATCCGCGGACCAAGGCGCAGCGACGTGCCGATGCGCTAGGTGCCCTGGCCGCCGGATTAGACGTAATGCGGTGCGAATGTGGGTCAACGGATTGTGCTGCGGCAGCGCGGAACCCGGGCACGGACGTGGTGATCCATGTGTTCGCCGACCAGTCGTCCGTAAAAGGCGGCTCGCAAGCGCCGGGCTTTCTGCCGGGGTTTGGGCCCGTTCCGGCGCCGGTACTGCGCAACTTGGCGACTAGTGCCAAACTCAAGCCCGTTGTTAAGCCCTCCGCAGATCCGGAGACGGGCTATCGTCCTTCGGCGGCGTTGGCAGAGTTCGTCCGGCTGCGGGATTTAACGTGCCGGTTTCCGGGGTGCGACCAGCCGGCCGAGGTGTGCGACATCGACCACACGGTCCCGTTTCCATTTGGTCCCACGCATCCCTCGAATTGCAAGCTGCTCTGCCGTTACCACCACCTTTTAAAGACCTTCTACACCGGTCTCGGCGGCTGGGCGGATCGTCAGTTGCCAGATGGCACCGTCATCTGGACGGCGCCCACCGGTCACACATACACCACCACACCCGGCGGTGCCGTGTACTTCCCGATATTGGCCGATCCCACAGGCGAATTGGTGTTGCCGACGGCGATAAGCCAGCCTGGTGAAAACCGGGGGTTGATGATGCCTACGCGGAAGCGAACCCGCGCCGCCGAACGATCCTCCCGTGTCGCAGCCGAGCGCCGCGTCAACGAAGAGCGCCTTGCCGAAGAACGTCGAAAACGTGCCGCCTGGCAGGCCGCCAACTATGAGCCGCCACCCTTTTAATACGCGGTTTTGCTGATGTTTTCTCCTATCCGGTGGCCGCATGCTGGCTACCATGAGCGAACTGCCGCTGGACTGGAGCGAGTTGGGCGTGAGCGAACTGCCGACCGGAACGGTCACGTTACTGCTGGCCGACGTTGAGGGCTCCACGCGGCTCTGGGAAACCCAACCGGATGAAATGACTGCGGCGTTCGCCCGACTCGATCGCGCTTTGAGTGAGCTCGTCACCGCGCACGAGGGTGTACGGCCCGTCGAGCAAGGCGAAGGCGACAGCTTCGTGGTGGCGTTCTTCCGCGCCAGCGACGCCGTCGCATGCGCTCTGGAGTTGCAGCGTGCACCGCTGGCCCCCATTCGGCTACGCATCGGTCTGCACAGCGGCGAGACACAGCTGCGCGACGAAAACAACTACATCGGTCCCACCATCAACCGCACCGCACGAATCCGAGATTTGGCCCACGGCGGTCAGACCGTACTTTCTGGCATTACCGAGGCACTGGTCATCGACAGACTTCCCATCGACGCCTGGCTGACCGACTTGGGCAGCTATTCGCTGCGCGGTGTGCCGCGACCCGAACGCGTCGTGCAGCTCTGCCATCCCGACATCTGCAACGAATTCCCTCCACTGCGGACACCGACGACTGTTGCAACACAACATCTTCCAGCACAGCTGACGACATTCATCGGCCGCGAGGCGCAGATCGACGACGTGCGGAGAGTACTTGCCGAAAACCGTGTCGTCACCTTGACCGGCGCGGGTGGCGCTGGCAAAACACGTCTCGCCGTGCAGATAGCGGCAAAGATGGCTGACGAGTTCGACGACGGCGTTTGGTACGTCGATCTGGCGCCGATCACCGAGCCCGATCTGGTGCCCGTCGCCGCCGCGCGCGCATTCGGCCTACCCGACCAGCCCGGCCGCTCCACGATGGACACACTGATCCGATCGATCGGCGAGCGCCAGATGCTGGCGGTACTGGATAACTGCGAGCACCTGCTGGATGCGACAGCAGCGCTGACGATCGATCTCCTGGCCGCCTGTCCCAAGCTGACCCTCCTAGCCACCAGTCGAGAACCAATCGGCATCGAGGGCGAGGTGATTTGGCGTGTGCCATCACTGTCGCTGGTCGACGAAGCCATCGAGCTTTTCGCCGACCGGGCTCGTCGGTCCAACCCTGACTTCCGAAGTACCGACTCCGCCACCATCGAAGAGATTTGTCGACGCCTCGACGGCATGCCACTCGCCATCGAACTGGCAGCAGCGCAGGTGCGCGCCTTGTCCCTCGACGAAATCCTCGGCGGTCTACGTGACCGATTCCGGCTCCTCACCGGTGGCTCACGCCGGGCCGTGCGCCGCCAGCAGACATTGCACGCGTCGGTCGACTGGTCACACACCCTCCTAACCGAGCCTGAACGCGTACTCTTCCGCCGGCTCTCGGTCTTCATGGGCGGCTTCGACCTCGAAGCCGCGCAGACTATAGCCGCCGATGGCGATATCAAAAGCCATCAGGTTCTCGATCAGCTCGCACTACTTGTAGACAAGTCGCTCGTCGTCGCCGAAAACCCAACGGGGCGAACGCGATACCGGCTGCTGGAAATGGTGCGGCAGTACGCAATGGAGAAGCTCGCCGACTCCGGTGAAGCCGATGCCGTGCGCACCCGTCATCGCGATCACTACACACTCATGGCCGCCCATCTCGACAATCCCACGCGCGATGGCCACGAGCAGACGCTGGAGAAGGCAGAAATAGAAATCGACAATCTGCGGGCCGCCTTCGCGTGGAGCCACGAAAGTGGCGACATCGAACAGGCGTTGAGTTTGGCATCGTCGCTTCTCCCGCTCTGGCTCGCCCGCGGCCGCATCGTGGAAGGAGTGGCCTGGTTCGACGCCGCCCTGGGCGAAAGAAATGTGGACGAGGTCGCTCGACCGGTATACGCACGTGCGTTGGCCGACAACGCACTTCTCAATGCCTGGGGCCTTTCACTGGACAGCCTTGGCCAAGCCGAGGAAGCCGTCGTGATCGCGCGCGACATCAACGATCCGGCGCTGCTTGCCAGGGCGCTCACCGCCTGCGTCGCCATTGCTGCCTACAACACGGAGATGGCAAGACCCTACTTCGCCGAAGCGATCGAGCTTGCCCGCTCGCTGGGTGACTTTTGGAGGTTAAGTCAGATTCTCGGTTGGCAGACATATGCAGGCGCCGTGACGGGTGATTTAGTCGCCGCCTACACAACCGGTGAAGAAGGCCGCCAGCTGGCCGATTCCATTGGCGACCAGTTCAACTCGCGGTATTGCCGCAATTGGCAAGGGATGGCAATCTACCTGCAAGGTGATCTGGCCGGCGAAATCGCGCGATGTCGCAAGATGATCGCGGAGGCCGACGCCGCTGGAGATCTAGTCAATCGGTACCTCGGCCTACAGAACCTCGCGCTCGCGTCCCTGTTCCAGGGCGAGACGAGTCAAGCCCAAGACGCCGTGGACGGGCTCATTGAAGCCGGCGCCGCACTTAGCCCCGTGCACGAAGGGGTCGCCTACATGGCGTCGGGCCTCGCGGCCCTGGCTCGTGGCGACGTCGCGGCAGCCGCAACTGCACAGGAGCGCATGTGGGAGCATATCGGTACCTACCGCGAAATAGCGGCCATCTTCCGTTGGTGCAGAGCCGAGACTGCCGCAGCAGCAGGCGATCTTGGCAGCGCGCAGCAATGGGCCGACGAGGGCGTCGCAGCATCGACCGGGTGGTACCGGCTCATGGGACTGGTGCCGCGTGCGCGTATCGCCATTGCCCGAGGTGAACCCGAACGGGCAGAGCGCGACCTCCACGAGGCACTTGCTATCGCCGCCGAAATCAAGGCACAGACAGGGGTTCCCGAAGTCTTCGAATGTCTCGCCGCCGTGGCGTTCAGCGCCGACAGTTATCCCGAAGCGGCCCGCCTATTCGGAGCGGCAGACGGCATCCGGCAGCGCATCGACACGGCCCGATTCAAGATTCACGACGCCGACTACGAATCTTGGGTAACCTCCCTCCGTAATGCTATGGACCCCAACGATTTCGAGATAGCCTGGGCGGAGGGCGCGGCGTTATCCAGCGAGGAAGCGATCGCCTATGCGCAGCGAGGCCGCGGTGAACGCAAACGACCCTCCAACGGTTGGGCTTCACTGACTCCCACCGAACTCGACGTGGTCCGCCTCGTCAGCGAAGGACTGCCGAACAAGGACATTGCCACAAGGCTTTTCGTCTCACCCCGCACCGTGCAAACGCACCTCACGCACGTCTACACCAAACTCGGGCTGACGTCACGCGTGCAGCTCGCACAAGAAGCCGCCCGCCGTTCTACCGCCTGATCGTCGCCTCGTCGCGTACCAGAGCGCACAGCAGCCAAGGGCCCGGTACGCCCTTGAGTTCATGCATGCCGCGCTCGACGAACCTGCGCCGCGAGCCGGCCACGATGTCGCGCACTGTCGAGGACATCAGCACCTCGCTGGGGCCGGCAAGCGCCGCAACACGGGCACAGATGTGCACGGCCAACCCGGCGACGTCCGAGCCGCGCACCTCGACCTCACCGGCGTGAAGCCCTACCCGCACCTCGATTCCGAGCACCCGCACGGCGTCCACAATGGCGTCTGCACACGCGAGAGCGGCACTGGGGCTGGTGAACGTGGCGACGAATCCGTCGCCGGCCCTGTTGACTTCGCGACCACCGAACCGCTCGAGTTGATGACGAACGAGCGCGTCGTGATTGTCCAGCAGATCTCGCCACCGATCGTCGCCGAGCGCGGCGGCACGCTCGGTCGAACCGACGATGTCGGTGAATACGATTGTGGTAAGCACACGTTCGGCGTCGAAGCCCCCGCGCACACCGGTGAGGAACTCTTCGATTTCGTCGAGCATCGGCGCCGTGTCCCCGACCCAGTACAGGGCATCCACGCCCGGGAGCTCGACATAACGCGACCCCGCAATGTGCTCGGCGAGGTATCGACCGTGCCCGACGGGGATGAAGTCCGCGTCCGTGCGGTGCAGGATCAACGTTGGCGCACTTATCCGTGAGAGCGTGTCACGTACATCGGCTGCCATCACGACCTCGGTGGCGGCCCGGGCCATGCTCGGCGACGCAGCGCGGTTGCCGGCAAGGTCCCACCACGCGCGGAACGCCTCGTCATCGGCAACGCTGGGTGCGACGATGCCCAGGATGTCGAAACCCCGCTCGAGCGCGTCGGGCTCTATCCCGTCCGTGGCGAACCGGCTGGCCTCGCTGAGATCGGCGCCGATCGGATAGTCGGGCGCCGACACCACACGCGCCGCGCCGTTGACGATCACCAGACTGCGCACCCGCTCGGGGTAGTCGGCGGCGAGCACCAGGCCGGTCATCGCGTTGAAGCTCGGTGCGAAGATCGACACCTGCTCGCACCCGACGGCATCCATCACCGCGATGGCATCCTCGGCCCAGTACCGCGGACCCTGCACATCCCGCGACGGCAAGCGGGACGATAAACCCATTCCGCGGAAATCGAAACGGATCACCCGGCTGAACGAAGCCAACCGCCGGTGGTAGCGATACATGGACGGCTCGGTGTCGATGGTGTCGATCGGGATTGACGGGCCCGGCAGCAGGAGCAGATCGGTCGGACCCTCGCCGAAAACTTGGTAGGCGATGTCGATATCGCCGCACTTGGCGTACCGAGTTCGCTGAGCCTGCGCCACGCGCTCAGATTAATTCAGGTCACCGACAGCAGTCTGTTCGGTGCCGAACCGCACCCCGGTGGCGTCCTTGCCGATCGCCGTCAGGAGCGCGACCGCGAGCAAGACGGGTGTAATCGTCGCCGCCAGGGCAAAGGGATAGCCATGGGACGCGGCCAGCCGTTCTTGGATGGGCAGGTTGAACGCCGCCAACAAGTTGCCGAGCTGATAGGTCACGCCGGGATAGAAGCCACGGATGGCATCCGGCGACATCTCGGTCAAGTGTGCCGGGATGACGCCCCACGCGCCCTGCACCACGACCTGCATCAAGAACGCGCCAAGACACAGCATCCCCGCGGCACGCGAGTATGCGAACAGCGGCACGATAGGCAGGCCCAGCGCCGCACAGAACACCACGGTGTAGCGGCGGCCCAACCGTTGCGAGAGTGTGCCGAAGGTCAGGCCGCCGATGATGGCGCCGACGTTGTAGAGCACCACGATCGATTTGGTGGTCGCGGGGGACAGGCCGGCGCCGGCCGACAGGAATGTCGGGTAGACGTCCTGGGTGCCATGGCTCATCCAGTTGAACGCGGTCATCAACAGCACCAGGTAGACGAACCGGCGCACAATCGCAGCGTCTGCCACCACGTCGCGAATCCGCGTGTGGGTCAACCGCATTCGGTCCTGGGTTGCCTCCCACACCTCGGATTCCTTGACCCGGTAGCGGATGATCAGGCTGACCAGCGCCGGGATGATGGACAGGCCGAACAGCCACCGCCACGACAAGCCCAGCCAGTTCATCACCACCAGCGACGCCACCGTCGCCAACAGATAGCCGAACGCGTAGCCCTCTTGCAGCAGACCGGAGAAAAACCCGCGTCGCTGTACTGGAACCTTCTCCATCGCCAGCGCGGCGCCCAGTCCCCACTCGCCGCCCATGCCGATGCCGTACAGCAGCCGAAGGATAACTAGCACAGTGAAATTGGGCGCGAACGCACACAAGAAGCCGACGACGGAATAGAACGTGACGTCCACCATCAGCGGCAGCCGCCGGCCCACCCGGTCGGCCCACAACCCGAACAGCAGCGCGCCCACCGGGCGCATCACGAGGGTGGCCGTCGTCAGGAATGCGACTTCAGTCTTGGTGTGGTGGAACGTTTTTGCGATATCGGCGTAGACCAGCACCACCAGGAAGTAGTCGAAGGCATCCATCGTCCAGCCCAGCAACGCCGCGATGAATGAGTTGCGCTGGTCGGCGGTGAGCCGTTGTGCACTCACTTCTTTTCGGCGTCGTCCCACACCTCGATGATGGTGCGCAGAATCTCCTCGGCGCGGCCCAGCCCGGCCAGATGGCTTTCGCCGGGCAGGTGGTACAACTCGGCGTCGGGCAGCCGGGAAACGACGTGTTGGCCATGCGCGAACGGGACGATGTGGTCGCGGTCGCCGTGCCACCAGCGCACCGGCACCTTGACCTGGTCGAGCCGAAATCCCCAGTCCCGTGCGAACACCACGACATCGGCGAACGGGGCCGCCAGTTGCTTGCGGCTGCCGTTGAGCAGGTCGTCGAGGAACATCGCCTTGAACTCGGGCCGGACCAGCAGCCGCCGGTCGGCTTCGGGTGAGATACGCGCGTAGGCGTACAGCGCGGGCTCGGCCACCGGGCGGATCATCCAGATCAAGGCGACCGCGGCCAATCGGATCGGCAGACCGACCCGCTGGAGCAGCGGCGCCACCAGAGTTCCCAGTGCCATCACTCCGCCATGGGCGGCATCCGTGCCGACGGTCGGCGCAACGCCCCCGAGGACCCCGGCCACCACCACCCGATCCGGCATCGCCGCCGCGCAGCCCAGGGTGTAGGGACCGCCGCCGGACAGGCCGATCACCGCCATCTTGTCGATGCCCAGGGTGTCCGCGACGGTGCGCAGGTCGTCGGCGAACGCGACGACGGTGTCGTACTGGTAGGGCGTCGAGGAACCGATTCCCGGTCGGTCGACGCCGATCAGCCGAATGCCGTTGTCTTCGGCGTAGACACGGGCCTCGGTCGGGATTTGTCGGCGCGCGCCCGGGGTGCCGTGCAGCCAGAAGATGGCGCGGCCCTGCGGGTCGCCGAACTCGGCGAACCCGAGTTGACGGTCATCGCCGACGGCGATGTTGCCTTCCAGCTTGGGGCGGGCGATAGCGATAACCATGACGAGAGTGTTTCATGTGCGGAGTACGTCGAACCGCAGATTGCTGTAGGAGCGGAGCAAACATGCGAATCATCGACGCCGACGGCCACGTCGCCGAGAGCCCCTCGCTCGCGATCGAAGCGATGGAGCGCTGGCCGGAGCACATCACCGCCAGCGCCGACGGCCGGCCGCGGCTGCGAATCGAGGGCCGCTACTACCCGGAGGACCACGGGCCGGGTGCCGGAGTGCCCGTCGAGCACGGGCTGAGCACGGCGGCGGGCCTCAATTGCCGGTCGGCCGAGGGTGTGCTCGGCGACGCCGACCGCGACTACATCGACACGATGGTCCTCTATCCCAGCCTCGGCCTGTGCGCGCCGACGCTGGAGGATCCCGAGTTTGCCGCGGGGTTCGCGCGGCTTTACAACCAGTGGGTGGCCGACTATTGCGGCCCGACGAACGGCCGGTTGCGCGGCGTCGCGGTGACTCCGATCGAGCACGGGCAGGTGGCCGTCGACGTCATGCGTGAGGCCAAGGATCTGGGGCTGGCCGCCATGCTGCTGCCGCCGGCGCTGAAAACCCGCAACCTCGACCACCCCGACCTCGACCCGTTCTACGCCGCAGCCGTCGAACTTGAGATGCCGCTCGGCATACACGGCGTGCCCGGTTTCCATCTACCGAAGATCGGCGTCGACCGTTTCACGAATTACATTCAGGTGCACTGCATCAGCTTCCCGTTCGACCAGATGACGGCGATGACCGCGCTGGTTTCGGGCGGCGTCTTCGATCGGCATCCGGGGTTGCGGGTGGCGTTTCTGGAAGCGGGTGTGGGCTGGGTGCCGTTCTTCATCGACCGGCTGCACGAACACTTCGAGAAACGCGGCGACTGGATCGACGGTGGCTGGCAGCGCGATCCGCAGGAGTACGTGCAGGCCGGCAACATCTGGGTGACCTGTGAGCCGGAGGAGCCGATCCTGCCGGGGGTGATCGACGTGCTCGGCGCCGACTTCATCATGTTCGCCAGCGACTACCCGCACTGGGACGGCGAATGGCCGGAGAGCACCAAGCATCTGCGTACGCGGGCCGACATCAGCGACGACGCCCGGGCCAAGATCGGCGGACTCAACGCCCAGCGTTTCTACGGGCTCGATTAACCGGTTCGCCCGGTTGCGACACGGTCACGGATTCATACCTATCGCGGCTCAGTGGTCACAGGAACCACATTGATCACTATCGTCACATGAGCCAGCTGCGGATGCCAAGTCGGCGTCCTGCCACGCGGAAAGGTGTGACGTGTCGCCGGTTCCTCGAATCCTGTCGCTATCGGTGGTGTCGGCGGCCGTAGTCGGACTCATCCTTCCGGTAGGCCTCGCGCCGCCTGCGGCCGCGTTGCCCTGCAGCGCGCCCGAAGCGAACGTCGAGCCGCCTCCCATGACACCTCAGGTGCCGATGCCTGGGCCGGTCGTGCGACCGCCGACGGGGCGCAAGCCGCGCGGTGCCAATGAGCAGGCGCCGCTGCCCAGACTCGGACCGCTGATTTCGTCGTTGCTTCACCCCGGCGGCCGCGCGCCGGTGCGACAGCAGGCGGCGGTGGTCCCGCCCGGACCCAATCCACCGGGCAACCCGCAGCAGCCCAATGCGGTTCAACCGGTTCCGAATGCGGCCCCCGAGCAGGCGCCGCCGGATGCAGCACCGCCCGCCGGGATCGCAGGGGCTCCGACGTCGCTGGTCGAGTGGGTGACCGGGCCGAACGGCCCGAACCAGACCCTTCAACGTTTCGGCATCTCAGGCACCGACCTCGGAATCCTTTGGGACAACGGCGATCCTGCCAACCATCAGGTCTTGATGGCGTTCGGTGACACGTTCGGCTATTGCAGCGTGAAGGGCCAGCAATGGCGGTACAACACGTTGTTCCGCAGCGCGGACCGCAATCTGGCCGATGGAATTGCCGTGGCGCCAGGCGTAGTCAACGACAGATACTCCGGCTCGCCGGTATGGCAAACGGGGATGTCCAAACAGGTCATCAACAGCATCAAAGCGGCGCCGCACGAGACCGGGATCATTCCCACCGCAGGCATCTCCGTCGGCCGCACCCAGTACGTCAACTTCATGTCGATCAGGGAATGGGGCCGCGACGGCGAGTGGTCGACGAACTACTCGGCAATCGCGATGTCTCCCGACAATGGCCAAAGCTGGGGCGTCTACCCAGGGACCGTCCGCTCAGTCTCGCAGGAGAGCGTTCCGGGTGCCCGATACGTCCCTGGAAATGAGAATTTCCAGATGGGCGCGTTCATGCGTACCGGCGACGGTTACGTCTATTCGTTCGGGACGCCGTCCGGCCGCGGCGGTTCGGCGTATCTGGCGCGGGTTCCGCAAGGGTTTATCCCGGACGTCACCAAATACCAATATTGGAACGGCGACTCGAACTCCTGGGTCCCCAACAACCCGGGCGCGGCCACCCCGGTTATCCCGGGTCCGGTCGGCGAAATGTCGGCGCAATACAACAACTATTTGAAGCAGTACTTAGTGCTTTACACCAACGGTGCCAACGACGTGGTGGCGCGGACCGCCCCGGCTCCGCAAGGACCGTGGAGTCCGGAGCAATTGCTGGTGTCGTCATTCCAGGTGCCCGGCGGCATCTACGCGCCGATGATGCATCCGTGGTCGACGGGCAAGGACCTGTACTTCAATTTGTCGCTGTGGTCCGCCTACGACGTGATGCTGATGCACACCGAGCTGCCCTAGCCGCGGCGCGTCGTGTAGGGCGCTTGCCGGAAGGGTATTGCATGAGAACCGCTGACAAGAGGAACTCTCATGACGCCCGTTTCCACACCAGCACGACCATTGATCGACGCGCTCGAGCGCGCCGGCATTCTTGACGCTCCGGCCCAGGCCCTCGCTAAAAAGCTGCGTGAGTTATTCGCGCCGGAGCCCTTCAAAGACGCGATCAGCGGGACGTGGCTGGGTCACCCGGCTCACCCGCCGATGACAGATCTGGTGATCGGGTCGTTCCTGTCCGCGACGTTGTTGGATGTGCTCGCACCGCGCGCCGGTGCCCGCGCGGCGCGGCGGTTGATCGCGCTGGGTGTTGCCGCAGCGGCGCCCACGGCGGTGACCGGGTTCAGCGATTGGGCCGACACCGAGTTGTCCGACGAAGGTGTCCGCCGCGTCGGATTGGTTCACGCCCAGGCGAATGTTTCCGCGCTGCTGCTCTACTGCGCCTCGCTGCTCGCCCGTCGCCGGGGCGCACGCGTCAAAGGCACGCTGCTGGCGCTGGCGGGCGCCGGATTGCTCGGCGCCAGTGGCTATCTCGGCGGCCACATGGCCTATGTCCGCGGCGTCGGCGTCAACCAGACCGCCTTCGATCCCGGTCCGGGGGAGTGGACCGCGGTCGAGGGTGTCGAACTGGCCGAGGGACAACCACGTTCGGCGGACGTCGAAGATACGCCGGTGATGCTGGCCCGTCTCGACGGCCGCGTGTACGCGATCCACGATCGCTGCGGGCACCGCGGGTGTCTGCTCAGCGATGGCGATCTCGACGGTCACGTCGTCACCTGCTCGTGCCACGGCTCACGCTTCGATATCCGCGACGGCACCCTGCTGCGCGGTCCGGCGACGGTCAGCCAGCCGGCGCTCGAGGTGCGTGAAACCGACGGACGGATCGAGGTTCGCCGGGTCTCGCGCGGCTAGCGCAAAATCGGTACCGCATATTGTTGCCTCGGCACCCTTACCGATACTCTCGTCCGTGCAGTCGACGACGGACACCACACAGAATTGAGGGGCCATGGGCGAATTCGACCCGAATGAAGGCGAAGCGCAAGTCATTGTCAGTCTTGCCGAGGCCGCGATGCACATGTACCGGGCTGCCATTGATTCTTTGCCTTTTCCTGAGGACAAGAAGTTCCAGAAACGGGCCGAGGTGGTTCTTTCCGGTCTGCGTAAACTGCGCGCGGGTTTGACTGATGCAGCAACTCAAAGCAGGTCCACATCCTCGGTCATCGTGGCGCTCAGCGATGTTCGGCGACGCTACGACGACCTGATGGCACGCGCTGCGTCTGCGCCCGGATCGAGTCTCGGCCAACAGCTCTACACCGCGCGGATTCGCGCCAAGTTGTCGGCCGAGGAAGCGGCCCGCGGCGTCGGGCTGCGTCCCGAGCTGCCAGACGAGCTGGAAGCCGGCGCGACTCCCACCGAAGAAGAGGTCGTGAAGGTCCACCAGTTGATCGCCGCGCTGCGCGAGGTGGTCGGCGACGAGGACGTCGAGCCGCCGGCCGAGACGCATCTCAATGGCTGGGACGAGGAACTGACCGTCAACGGCGCCGAGCACGACGAGGCTGAGGCCGCGGCACACTGATCGCTGACCCGGCGCCGTTCGGCCCCACCGTGACCAAGGCCGAACGGCGCCGTGTCGTGGGCCCGGGGGTCAGCGGATCGTGAGACCGGTCAGCGCCCTGCCGATGACGAGTCGCTGGATCTCGCTGGTTCCTTCGAAGATTGTGAAGATCTTGGCGTCTCGATGCATCCGCTCGACGGGATAGTCACGGGTGTAGCCGTTGCCGCCGAGAATCTGGATGGCTTCGTCGGTGACGTAGACCGCGGTTTCGCTGGCGTACAGTTTTGCCATCGAGCCCTCGGCTGAGCTGAACGACTTGTTGTTTCGCTGCATCCAGCCTGCCCGCCACACCAGCATCCGGGAGGCGTCGAGGCGGCTCTTCATGTCGGCCAGCTTGAACGCGATGGCCTGGAATTCGGCGATCTTCTTGCCGAATTGCTCGCGCTGGCAAGCATATTCCAGCGCGTACTCGTAGGCAGCGCGGGCAATACCCAACGCCATGGCACCCACCGCCGGGCGCGTGCGCTCGAATGTCATCATCGCGGCCTGGCTGGAAGTCCGTTCACCCGAACGGATTTTCGCCAGCCGACGCTCGAAACGTTCTCTGCCGCCGAGGATCAGCTCACCCGGAATGTGCACGTCGTCGAGCACCACCTCGGCGGTGTGGGACGCGCGAATGCCGTGCTTCTTGAACTTCTGGCCTTGCGACAGGCCTTTCGTACCGGGCGGCACGATGAAGGTGGCCTGGCCGCGAGTGCCCAGCTCGGGATCCACCGACGCAACCACCACGTGCACGTTGGCGATGCCGCCGTTGGTGGCCCAGGTTTTGGTGCCGTTGAGCACCCACTCATCGGACGCTTCGTCGTAGACGGCCCGGGTGCGCACCGCTCCGACGTCGGATCCGGCGCCGGGCTCCGACGAACAGAACGCGGCCAGCTTCGGGTCGTCCGGAGTGCCGAACATCTGCGGCAACCACTCGGCGAGCTGCTCCGGAGTCCCATTGGCTGCCAATGCCGCCGCGGCCAGCCCGGTGGCCAAAATGGACAACGCGATTCCGGCGTCGCCCCAAAACGTTTCCTCGAACACGGTCAGCAGGCCGAGTCCGCTCGGCTCGGCGGCCATCTGCGCGAACAAATCCGGGGTGTACAGCCCGACCTTGGCGGCCTCCTGGATGATCGGCCACGGCGTTTCCTCCCGCTCGTCCCACTCGGCCGCCGCCGGCCTGATCACTGACTCGGCGAACTCGTGTACCCAGTCACGGACGTGCACGACCTCCTCGGGCAGTTCCATCGAGAACGTGGCGTCCATCAGGGCTCCTATCAGGTGTGCGGGCACGCGCCAGTGTAGACCGACCGCGCACACAGTAAACGCTTGTATACTCAACGCACAAATCATCGGGGAGGGGACCTGGACACGTTGGGGGTGTGACGATGCAGCGCAGCGACATCCGCGCAGTTGGCGAGCTGGCCGGGGAGGCGTCCGCAGTCGTGACGGCGCTCGTGCGGGGGATGCATGCCGGGATCGCCGAGCGGGTCTTCGCGTCGATCGGGCCGCCCGCGGCACCGACCAGGGCGGTGCACAACGCGCTCGCGCACAACATCTATCGCGGCGTGGACAGCGGCATTCGCGGCGCGGCTCGCGCAGCGAGCTCGGTGGCCTCCGAGGTGTGGGGCGACGACGGCGACGACGAGTTGGTAACACGCCGCAGAATCGCCAAGGCCATTGCGGCTCTCAACGGACTCTACGGCGATCAGTTGGCCGATCACGGAAACAAATTCGCCGGCGAGATGCAAATCCGCCACTGCGGCAACCCGATTCCCGTCACAGCCGAGTCGATGGCCACAACGTTTCCGGCGGCCACCGGCCGGGTCGTCGTCTTCCTGCACGGCTGGTGCCTGACCGAGTGGTCCTGGTCTCGCGCGCCGCGAGAGGGCGACGACGGGCGCAGCTACGGCGAACGCCTGCGCGACGATCTCGGATTCACGCCGATTTACCTGCGGTACAACACCGGGCTGCACATATCGGTCAACGGCCGCACGCTCGCCGACTTGCTGAACCGCCTGCATACGCAATGGCCTGTTCCCGTCGATGAGCTGGTGCTGGTGGGCCACTCGATGGGGGGTCTGGTGATACGAAGCGCATGCCATTACGGCGCGCAGCAACAACATCAATGGACCGGCGCGGTGAGTCATGTTGTCTGCCTCGGCTCACCGCATCTGGGCGCCGATTTGGAAAAGGGCGTCAACGTTGCGTCGTGGGCAATGGCGCGGCTGCCCGAAACACGTGCGATTGCAGGCTTTTTGAACACCCGCAGTGCCGGGGTCAAAGACCTGCGCTTCGGCTCCTGCCTCGACGAGGACTGGTGCGACGCCGATCCGGACGAGTTTCTGCGGGATCGCTGCCGGGAAGTACCGTTTCTTCCCGGCGCCACTTACCATTTCGTGGCGACGACGTCCGCGCCGGCGCTGGTCGGAATTGTCGCCGGCGACTACCTGGTGCGGCCGGCAAGTGCCGCGGGCCGCGGCACGTCGCGGTCGATTCCGTTCGAACCCGAGCATGGGGTGACCCTGGCCGGATTGCACCATTTCGATCTGCTGCACCACCCGCAGGTCTACGCAAAGCTGCGGGACTGGATTGCCCAGCCTTAACGCGCGATCCCGGCTGCGGCAGCGATGCGGGCGGCCACATCGGACGCGACGGCCAACGTGTCGCGGTCCTGGCCGGGCGAATAGCGGTCTGCGACAGGGTCGTAGCCGGCGCCGGCGATCGAGCCGTGGTCGGCGGCGAGCTCGACCAACTCCACCGGCCAGTCATTCTGCTCGAGCGCCGATGCGAAGTCGCGGCTGGTCGCGACCGGAACGGCGTGGTCGGCAACGCCGTGCAGCAACGTGAACGGCGAGCGGTTCTGCGCATCGGGCAGCCACGCGGCCGGCTGCTTTCCGGTGATCGGGTCGGGCACCATGAATGCACCGGCCAGACAGACGGTGTGGGCGAAATGCACGCCGTAGCGGTGTGCCTGCGCGGTCAGCCCGGCCGCTGCAGCGCCGCCCAGCGACCAGCCGACGAGCACGAGCTTGTCGGGCTCCGTCGTTCGCTGCCGGGCGAACTCCACCGAGCGGAGCAGATCGTCGCGGCCGCCGTCGTCGGCGTGGGAATTCCAGTCGGGCGCCACCACGGCCAGCCCATGGCCGGCCACCAACTCGGCCAACGGGCGAACGGCGGCGCGGGCATTGCTCTGCTGTCCGTGCCACAGCAACACGGTCCGCCGGTCGGCATCACCGACGAGGTCGACGAGCCTGCGGGGTGCGTATTCGACGGTTTCCATGCCGCAATCAGGACTTCGGCGGTTGCGCTCCGTTGAGGATCCCGTTCAGGATGTCCATCCCCGCCTTGGTTTCCGCGGGCGATCGGCCGGTATCGGGAGTTGCCGAGTCGTTCTTCTGCCAGGGCTGGCAGCCGTCGGTCTTGAACGCCTTGTCGCTCGCCTCGATCTGCACGACCTGAGGCTTCTTGGTCATCGCGCTGTCGAGGATCTCGCTGCCGTTGTCGCCGGCTCCGAGCCGCTTCCAGTAGCACGCGCCCTTGTTGACGGGGCCCGCGGAGGTGTAGACGCCGGGGGCGATGTCGGTGCCCACGACGTACTTGCCGTCGTGGTCGATGGTGGTCTTCGGCTGCCCCTGCGCCTGCGGTTGGCCTGGCTCCGGCTGCGCCGGCCCGGGACCTGGACCCGGCTGCTTCGGACCCGGCTGGTGAGGCTGCGGCGACGGCGTCGGGTCGGCGGTCGCAACACCGGAGGTCGCGCCCCAACCCGCGAGAAGAAGCGCCGCGGCGGCAAGCGCTAATGGTTTCGACGTCACGACCAGCAGCATACCGAGAAAAGTGCAGCGGCGCGGTGGCCTGCGGCGTTACGCCGTCTTGTGCAGCAGCGGCATCAGCAGCCGACGGCGCGCCGCGATGGCGTCGGCGAAGTAGTGCAGTGCTTCGTGCGCCGACTCGGCGACGGGAAACATGCCCTCATCGTTGGTGATCTGCAGCACGCGGCTGACCGCCGGGCTTGCGACCAGAGCCCACTCGACTCCGGCGGTGCGGCAGTCGTCATCGATGCGGTACAGCAGGCGAATGCCTTCGGAGGCCAGACAATCCACACCGCTCAGGTCCAAAACAATGGGCTTGTCGGACAGAACGAAATGCCTGCTGTACTCAGTGACCCGCTCGACGTTCATCGCGTCGATGGCACCGCTGATCGTCACCACAGTCGCCAAGTGGCGGCACTGCGCCCGGACTTGCGCGCCGGCGCAGTCGATCGCCGGACTGCCGTAGCGCGGTGTGAATGAGGAACCTGCCGTGCCAAGCGATTCGGTCATTAGCGGCCTCACTTCTCAATCAGGTTGCTGAAATACGCGGGCAAGGAATTGACCTCAACCTGATCGCGACGCTAATGGGCTACTCTAAGGTCACCGGGTGCAACGCTTAATACTTTGCTAAGAAAGAACTTTCGGATAACCCGTGGGGATTCTATGCACGGCACCCCGCGAGCCTGCTTAGCTCGCGGGGTGCCGCTGGTTAAGGCGCCGATCAGGCGAGGTCGAACCGGTCCAGGTTCATCACCTTGTCCCACGCGGCCACGAAGTCGGCCACGAACTTCTCCTTCGCGTCGTCGGCGGCGTAGACCTCCGACAACCCGCGCAGCTGCGAGTTCGAACCGAACACCA
This sequence comes from Mycobacterium sp. MFM001, assembly GCF_003402475.1. GTDB lineage: Bacteria > Actinomycetota > Actinomycetes > Mycobacteriales > Mycobacteriaceae > Mycobacterium. The sequence goes on along the minus strand of NZ_BFAB01000021.1, from coordinate 11,404 downwards.
AGTCAACGGCCGTGGCGGTCCACTTGAGTTGGCCCGTTGAGCGGTCACGAACCTCGTAGACGTTCTCCGTGGACTCCGAAACCTTCCACTCGTTGTTCATGTCGACCAGATTCACGAAGAAGTCGTTGGTCAACGTCTCGGGCCGGTCGGTGAACACGCCGTGCTTGGTTTGGCCGAAGTTGGCGCCCAGTGCACGCAAGCCCCCGATGAGGACCGTCATCTCCGGAGCGGTCAGGTTCAACATGTAGGCCCGGTCCACCAGAAGGGTCTCCGGCGACAACTTCTCGCCGCCTCGCAGATAGTTGCGGAACCCGTCGGCCTTCGGTTCGAGCACGGCGAACGACTCCACATCGGTCTGCTCCTGAGTGGCGTCGGTGCGCCCAGGCGCAAACGGCACCGTGATGTCGAACCCGGCCTTCTTCGCCGCCGCTTCGACCGCTGCGCATCCACCCAGCACGATCACGTCGGCCAGGGAGACTTTCTTGCCGCCGGACAGCGAGGCGTTGAAGTCCTGCTGGACCTTTTCGAGCACCGGCAGCACCTTGGCCAGCTCAGCTGGGCTGTTGATCTCCCAATCCTTCTGCGGCGCAAGGCGAATCCGAGCACCGTTGGCGCCGCCGCGCTTGTCGGTGCCGCGGAAACTTGCCGCCGAGGCCCACGCGGTGGACACCAGCTGCGGGATGGACAACCCGGACTCGAGCAACTTGCTCTTCAGAGCGGCAATGTCCTTGTCGTCGATCAACTTGTGGTCGACGGCGGGTACCGGGTCCTGCCACAGCTGCGGCTCGGCAACCCAGGGGCCGAGGTAGCGGCTGATCGGTCCCATGTCGCGGTGCAACAGCTTGTACCACGCCTTGGCGAACTCCTCCTCCAACTCCTCGGGGTGGTCCAGCCAGCGACGGGTGATCTTGCCGTAGATCGGATCCATCCGCAGCCCCAGATCCGTCGTAAGCATTGTCGGGAGGCGCTTTACCGACGGGTCGAACGGATCGGGGATCACCGGCTCGGCGTCCTTGGCAGTCCACTGCCAGCAGTCGGCGGGGCTCTTGGTCAGCTCCCACTCGTAGCCGTAGAGGGTCTCCAGGAAACTGTTGTCCCACTTCGTGGGGGTAGGCGTCCAGACCACCTCGAGGCCACTGCCGATCGCGTCCCGGCCCTTGCCGCTGCCGAACGCGCTCTTCCAGCCCAGGCCCTGCTGCTCGATCGGGGCCGCCTCCGGCTCGGGACCCACCAGGTCGGCAGGACCGGCACCGTGGGTCTTGCCGACCGTGTGCCCGCCGACGATCAGCGCGGCGGTCTCGACATCGTTCATCGCCATCCGGCCGAATGTCACACGGGTGTCGATGGCCGCCTTGAGGGGATCAGGCTCGCCATTGGGCCCTTCCGGGTTGACGTAGATGAGGCCCATCTGGGTGGCGCCGAACGGTGGGTGAAGATCCTCCCGCGCGCCGGCGTACCGCTCGTCGCCGAGCCAGGTGTCTTCGGGACCCCAGAAGATCTCCTCGGGTTCGTAGATATCCTCTCGGCCGAAGCCGAACCCGAACGTCTTGAATCCCATGGCTTCATAGGCACAGTTGCCGGCGAAGATGATCAGGTCGGCCCAGGAGATCTTCTTGCCGTACTTCTTTTTGACCGGCCACAGCAATCGACGGGCCTTGTCCAGGATCACGTTGTCCGGCCAGCTGTTCAGCGGTGCAAAGCGCTGGGCGCCTTCGCCGCCGCCACCGCGGCCGTCGTGGATGCGGTACGTGCCTGCCGCATGCCAGCTCATCCGGATGAACATCGGCCCGTAGTGGCCGTAGTCCGCCGGCCACCAGTCCTGCGACGTCGTCATCACCTCGACGAGGTCACGCTTGAGCGCCTCAAGGTCGAGCTTCTTGAACTCCTCCGCGTAGTTGAAGCTCTCGCCCATCGGATTTGCCTGCGGCGCATGCTTTTTCAGAACCGACAGATCCGGCTGGTTGGGCCACCAGTCCCGGTTGGTCAAGGGCCGGTGCGCCTGCGGAGTAGGGGAGGGGATTGCCGGGTTTTCACTTTCTGACACCGGGGTGCTTCCTTTCGGGGGTAGGTGAATCGGTGATCAAGATGTCGAGCAGTCGGGGCACAGGCCCCAATAGATGACCTCGGCCTCGTCGAGGTCGAAGCCGTTGTCGTCCGACGGGATCAGGCAGGGCGCCTCACCGACGGCACAGTCGACGTCCGCGATCGCTCCGCATGAGCGGCAGACGAGGTGGTGGTGGTTGTCGGCGACCCGCGACTCGTAGCGGGCAACGTGGCCGGACGGCTGGATTCGTCGCACCAGGCCCGCGCCGGTCAGCGCGGCCAGGACGTCGTAGACGGCCTGACGGGACACCTTGGGCAGGTCGAATCGGACCGCTTCGAAGATCGTGTCGGTATCGGCGTGCGGATGCGCCTGCACGGCCTCCAGAACCGCCAGCCTGGGGCGAGTCACGCGCAAATCGGCCATACGCAGTTGCTCCGCGTAATCCCGACTCGAGGACACAGTAGGAATATTGCCCCTTTTCTGGAATGAGTCAATACTTTGCGGGGCTGTGTCCCGGCGTTCCGACGCGGCATTCGGGGCATCGCACTGATACTCTCCTCACGCTGCCGCGTGAGAGGCGGCCCTGTCCGGCCGGCCGACGCAGTGGCGCGAACGAAACCAGCAGCGACGTCCCGGAAAGAGTGTTGTGCGCAGCGGAGACATCAAGGCCCTCACCGGTCTTCGCATCATCGCCGCCGTGTGGGTAGTGCTGTTCCACTTTCGCCCGCTGCTGCGGGAATCGGCACCCGACTTCAGCGACGCCCTCGCACCGGTGCTCAACTGCGGCGCGCAGGGCGTCGACCTGTTCTTCATCCTCAGTGGCTTCGTGTTGACCTGGAACTATCTGGACCGGATGGGCTGGTCATGGTCTACCCGCGCCACACTGCACTTCCTGTGGCTGCGGCTGGCCCGGGTCTGGCCGGTCTATTTGGTGACCTTGCACCTGGCAGCCGCGTGGTGGATCTTCACGCTGCACGTCGGCCACGTGCCATCGGAGGACATCAGCCGGCTGACCGCCGTCAGCTATGTGCGCCAGGTTCTGCTGGTGCAGCTGTGGTTCCAGCCGTACTTCGACGGATCGAGCTGGGACGGCCCGGCATGGTCGATCAGCGCCGAATGGTTGGCCTATCTGCTGTTTGGTGCGCTGGTGCTGGTCATCTTCCGGATGGCGCACGCCACCAGAGCCCGAAGCCTGGTCTTCCTGGCCTTCGGCGCGTCGCTGCCGCCGGTCTTCCTGTTGTTGGCCAGCGGCCAGTTCTACACGCCGTGGAGCTGGTTGCCGCGCATCGTCATGCAATTCACGGCGGGAGCACTGGTTGCCGCCGCCGTCATGCGGCTGCGCCTCACTGACCGTGCAAGGCGCGGTGCCGGGTACGTTTCGCTGCTGCTCACCGCCACCATCGTGGGGCTGTTGTACCTGCTCGACGCATTCCCGATACCGGGAGTCATCGACAGCGACGGCCTGGTCGACGTGCTGTTCGTGCCGCTGGTGATGACGCTCGCGATGGGCACCGGAAGCCTGCCCCGGCTGCTGTCGCTGCGGGCCATGGTTTTCGGCGGCGAGATCTCGTTCTGCCTGTACATGGTTCACGAACTGGTGCACACCGCCTGGATATGGGCCGCGCGCCAGTTCGAGCTCACGTTGCAGGGCTTCGGAGGCAAGCTGATGGTCGTCGGCCTGCTCGCGATCGCCACGGTCATTGCGATCGTGCTGTTCCATTTCGTGGAGGAGCCCGCGCGCCGGTGGATGCGCCGGATGGTCGACGTCGGGGCTCCGGGAGCGGAGCCGCACATCGACCTGGGCGCCGGCCCGGTGAAGGCCAAACTCCAACCGATCGACGGCGCCCGTGAAGAGCGCAGCAAGGCGATTGCCATGCGCGCTGGCTAGCTGATCGCGTCGAATTCCAGACTTTTCCTCATACGATGCCGCTAACACGGGGCATTGCTCGACGACGTTTTGAACAGTGGAGGTAACGGTGGGTCGCCTGGCCGCGTTGGTCGTCTCACTGACCTTTGCGATCGGCATGATCGGCATGGTCAGCGGATACCGGGCGCCAGCGCCCTACCGAACGCTCACTCGGGGTTCTTCGGTCAACCACGTCGCGGTCATCGGGGACTCGTACACCACCGGGACCGACGAGGGCGGCCTGGGATCGAAGGCGTGGACCTCACGCGCATGGGTCAGCCTTTCCCGGCAGGGCGTCCAGATTGCACCCGATGTGGCGTCCGAAGGCAGAGCCGGCTACGCGGTACGCGGCGACCACGGCAGCGTTTTCGAGGACCTGACCGCCAGGGCGGTGCGCCCCAACGACGCGCTGGTGGTGTTCTTCGGCTCGCGCAACGACCAAGGCGTCGAACCCGAGCTCCTCGGCCAAATGGCCCACGACACACTGGATCTGGCGCACCGCACGGCGCCGGCGGCGAGACTTCTGGTGATCGGTCCGCCGTGGCCGACCGCGGATCCGCCCGAGGCCGTGCTGCAGGTTCGCGACATCATCGGCGATCAGGCCCGGGCCATGGGCGCCACGTTCGTCGATCCGATCGCCGAGCACTGGTTCGTCGGCAAGCCCGACCTGATCGGCCCCGACGGCGTACACCCCACCGACGCCGGGCACGAGTACATGGCCGACAAGATCGCGCCGCTGATCCGTGCGCAGTTGCCCCGGCTGACCTGAATTACGCTGCGGCGGCGTCACTCTCTCGCTGTCGTGCGGAACCTGTCCCGGTAGGCCTTCGGTGACACGCCGAGACGGCTGACAAATACCCGCCGAAGCGTCTCGGTGCTGCCGAACCCGGCCATGCGAGCGGTTTCGCTGATGCTCCGGCCGGCGTCGAGCGCGGCACGGGCGGCGTCAATGCGGACCATTTCGACGTGGCGGGCCGGGGTGGTGCCCAGCTCGGACTGAAACAGTCGAGTCAGCTGCCGCGTGCTCAAAGACGCCCGCGCGGCAAGGGTTTTCACGTCGTGGTCGGCGGCCGGGTCGGCGGCGATCGCGTCGGTAACCGCGCGAAGCGGCGACTGCGCCGGCGGATGTGCTTCGACCAGCGCCGAGAACTGCGATTGCCCGCCCGCGCGTTTGAGATACACGACCAACCACCGCGCCACATCGCGGACCAGCTCTGTGCCGTAGTCCATTTCGACCAATGCGAGTGCAAGGTCGATGCCCGACGAGATTCCGGCCGAGGTGAAGACATCGCCGTCGCGCACGAAAATCGCGTCTGGCTCGACGCTGACATCGGGGAAAGCGCGGGCAAGTAACCGAGCGTCGCGCCAATGTGTGGTGGCGCGTCTGCCATTGAGCAAGCCGGCCTGCGCGAGGACGAATGACCCGGTGCAAATGGACGCCAGCCGCCGGGTCCGGTCCGCCACCGCTCTGACGGCCTCGACAAGTCCCGGATCGAGCGGCCGCCTGGCCAGATCATCACTGCCGGCGACCATTACGGTGTCAGCGGATTCGATCGACGCAATGCTGTCGGTGACGCCCAACCGGGTCCCGATCGACGTCGTCACGTCGCGCCCGTCCAGCGACGCGACTTTGATGCGGTAGTCGCCGCCGAAACGGTTGGCTTCGGCGAAGACCTCGGCCGCACCGGCGACATCCAGCAGCGTCACTTCGTCGAAGACGACGATCACTACGACCCGCGAATCCGCCCGGACATCTGCCACGAACCCATTGTGTCGCTTTCTGTGGGAAAGGCGGCTCGATAGCCGTGTCTCGATCGCGTTTTGACCCCGCAGACTGGCTTCAGGCCACCCACCCGAGGAGCATTGATCATGGCTGCGCAATCGATTGATACCGTTGCCGGTATCGCGATACCTGACACCGCGCTGGTACGCGACGCCACCGACTTCATTCGTGATGCCGAAGACGATCTGCTTTTCAACCATTCCCGGCGGGTCTTTCTCTTCGGGGCGCTTCACGGCCGCCGCCGAGGTCTGCAGCCAGACCTGGAGTTGCTCTACGTCGGGGCGATGTTTCATGACCTGGGCCTGACCGAGCGCTACCGCGCCTCCACGCTGAGGTTCGAAATCGACGGCGCCAATGCGGCGCGAGAGTTCCTGCTGCAGCGTGGTGTCGATAAGGCCGAGGCCGACAAGGTGTGGCTGGGCATCGCCCTACACACCACCCCGGGAATACCCGAGTTTCTCGATCCCGAAATCGCCTTGGTCACAGTCGGTGTCGAAACCGATGTGCTGGGCATCGGGCGCGATGACCTTTCGCCCGAGGCTCTCGCGACGGTCACCTCTGCCCATCCGCGTCCGAATTTCAAAAACCGTATCCTGCAGGCATTCAACGACGGCATGCGGCACCGTCCGCAAACGACCTACGGGACCATGAACGCCGACGTGCTCGCGCACTTCGATCCCGCATTCGTCCGCGACAACATGGTCACCGCGATCCTCAACAGCGGCTGGCCCGAATAGTCCACATCCGAACACCCAAGGAAGGCAAGAACAACCATGACACCAGCCAAGGGCAGAGAAACGTTGGATGTTTTCGGAGCCATCGTTGAGTTCATGACGCCGGAGGACAACGGAGAGTTCTGTGTCATGCGGGTGGTCATGCCGCCCGGCGTCACCGTGCCGCTGCACAGTCACAAGGATTTCGGGGATTTTTACATCCTCGCCGGCAGTTTCCAAGTACTCATCGAGAACGACGGCGGCATGAAATGGCGCGATGCCCACGCCGGCGATTACATCCGGGTGCCCGGCGATGTTCCACACGCACTTCGCAACGTGTCCGACGAACCCGCCGTCGACCTGGTCATCACAACGGCACACATGGGCAACTTCTTTCGTGAAGTTGGCCGACCTGTCGGTTCCCCGCCACCTACTGCCCAAGATGCGGCCCGCTTGGCCGAGATTGCGGGGCGTTACGGATACCGACTGGCAACACTGAAGCTGTGACTGCACGACGACACAACCGTGGATCGATTGCTGCTTTTGCTGATTGACAACGGAAGGACTTGCGATGACCACCCGAATTCTGGCCTTGATAGGCAGCTTGCGCGCCGGTTCCTACAACCGCCAGCTCGCCGAGGCAGCCGTCAAGCTCGCACCGGATGGCATTGAGGTCGAAATCTACGAGGGCCTGGGCGATGTGCCGTTCTACAACGAAGACATCGATGAGCCGGCCACCATTCCGTCGTCGGCCGACGCGCTGCGTGCCGCGGTGCGCTCCGCCGACGCGCTGCTACTGGTCACTCCGGAATACAACGGAACCGTCCCGCCTGCGCTCAAAAATGCGATCGACTGGGCCTCACGCCCCCAGCCTCGGGGAGCGATCTTCCAAAAGCCCGTCGTCGTCATCGGCACATCCGGCGGACGCTACGGCGGGGCATGGGCACATGATGATGCCCGGAAGACAGCCCGCGTCGCGGGAGCGACCGTGCTAGAGGAGGCCACTCTCTCAGTGCCGCGCGCGGCGACGCGATTTGCCGATACGCCTCCCGTGTGCGACGAGGAAATCATCGCCAAGCTGCCCGCCATCCTGACCACGCTGGCCGCCGCAACCTAGACCCAATCCACTCGTTAAGGAGTCCGCTATGACAACTTCACTGTCCACCAATCGCCGTGCGGCCGACACGGTCCAGCCGTTTCGCGCCCCGGCCAGCTTGTTCACGGACCTGCAAGCGGTGCTCGTCGACTTGATCGAATTACACCTGCAGGGCAAGCAAGCGCACTGGAATCTGGTCGGCACGAACTTCCGCGACCTGCATTTGCAGCTTGACAGCATCGTTGATACCGCGCGCCAAGCCAGCGACACGATCGCAGAACGGATGCGGGCGCTGGACGGGGTTCCAGATGGGCGCTCCGACACAGTCGTTGCCACCACAACGGTTCCCTCCGTACCGCCCGGTTTACTCAACGCCGCCGAAGCCGTCGACATGATCACCAACCGGATCTACGCCGTCGTGGGCACCCTGCGCACCGTGCACGACGATGTCGATGCCGCCGATCCTTCGACCGCCGACTTGCTGCACGCCATCATTGACGACCTCGAAAAAGAGGCCTGGCTGCTCAATTCGGAAAACGGCACGGCGTAAGCCAACAGGAGGCATGCGAGATGACTGATGTGTTCCGTACCCAAGTCACCGTGGTGCAGCCGGGGCAGGGAGAAACGGTGGCGTTGCCCGGTTTTGGCGCGGTGTTCAAGCTGTCGAGCTTCGACAACGGCGGCGAGGTGGCGATCGTCGAGCATCCATTCGAGGTGGGGGCGATTACCGCACCGCACCGGCACTCTCGCGAGGACGAGCACTCGATTGTCATCGCGGGCAAGATCGGCTTTCGCTCCGACGACACCGAGGTGGTCCTCGAGCCAGGTGGTTACATCACCAAGCCGCGAGGAGAAATGCATGCGATGTGGAACGCGGGCAACGAGCCTGGTCGCATCATCGAGGTCATCACTCCGGGCGGTTTCGAGAACTACTTTCGGGAGCTGAGTGAACTGATGGCCTCACATCCAGCCGGCAGCAAGCTGCACGAGTTGCCCGAGTTCCTCAGCCTGGCAGAGAGATACGGAATCACTTACGGGACACCGGACTGGCTGGACGACGTCATAGACAGATATGGACTCAAGCAGCCCACCCACTGACTCGTTACCAGAAGACCCGCAACAACTGTCCGAGATGGTCCAGCGCAACCGGGTATTCCGTTTCCAGCGGCGTGCCGTAGCCGAGCACAAGGCCTTGTGCGCCTTGGCTTTCGGAATGCCAGAACGGCGCCAGGCCGCTGAGCGCGATGTGTCGTTTATTGGCGGCCGCCAAGACGTCGGCCTCCGCGATGGCTTCGGGGAGTGACACGACGGCATGCAGACCCGCGGCGACCCCATGAACCGGCAGCGCGGGTGCATGACGAGAAAGGGTTGCCAGCAGCGCATCCCGTCGTTGGCGGTAGTGGCGGCGCATCCGCCGGACATGGCGATCGAGAGCGCCCGAGTCGATCAATTCGGCGAAGGCCAACTGGGCGAGGACGTCGGTGCCGCGATCGGCTCGTCGCTTGGCCTCGACCACGGCGTCCAGCAGGTCGGCCGGCACGGCGAGCCAGCCCAGCCGGACTCCCGGAGCCAGGCTCTTGCTGGCACTGCCCGCGTAGATGACCTGTTCGGGGGAGAGCCCCTGCAGCGCCCCGACGGGATGGCGGTCGTAGCGGAACTCCCCGTCGTAGTCGTCTTCGATTAGATAGGCGCCCCGTTGTGCAGCGATCCGTAAGAACTCGACGCGTCTGTGGGCCGCGAGCGTCACGCCGAGCGGCGCCTGGTGCGCCGGCGTAAGCAGCGCCGCCGCAACAGATTTGGCGGTGAAGCCGTCCGGCTGGGCGCCGCTGCCGTCGACGTCGAGCGGGACGACATCGAGGCCGGTAGCCATCACCGTCGCGCGGTGGTCCGGTAGGCACGGGTTCTCCAGGGCGATCGAACGGGCGCCGGCGGCAGCCAGCGCATCACAGACCAGCCGCAGCCCCTGCGTGAACCCACTGCAGATCACCAAACGCTCGGGCGTGGTGAGCACACCGCGCGCTCGGCCCAGGTAGCGGGCCAGCACGGTGCGCAACCGCAACGATCCCCGCGGATCCAGCGGCCCGAGGTCCGAATGCGGCGTGACCGCAAAAGCTCGTCGCAGCGCGCGCAGCCACTCCGCGCGCGGAAACATGCTGAGATCGGGCCGGCCGAGGCGGAAATCGGCGACGATGCGCGGAGGAACCGGTTCCGCAGCACCCGACGGGGTCAGAGCCGGTCCGCGAGCAACCTCCGTCACCGCGCCGGGCCGGCTGCGCAGATAACCCTCGGCGGTCAGCTGCGCATAGGCCTCGACGACCGTTCCCCGCGCCACCCCGAGTTGAGCAGCAAGCGCACGCGAGGACGGCAGCCGCTCGCCGGCCGTTAATCGGCCCTCCCGAATCGCTTGGCGCAGCGCATCCTCGAGCGCCGCGCGCCGGCCATGGCCGGGCGGCAGCTCGAGATGCAAGTCGACGCCGCCGTGCCAACTGGTCCATAAATCTGGCATTGAATTGGACCATACATCCGAACCGGTGATGTCGTAGCCTCAAGCGCATGGCCGGCCGTCGTCTGGACCGTAAGGCGAGTTTGACCGCACAGATCAACGCTGCGCAACGGGCGGCGGAGACGCTGCAGCAGTCCGGGCGGCGGCTGCTCGACGACCCGTACTCGCGTCATTTTGTCCGCTACCCGGTATTGCGGGCGATGTTGGTGCACCGGATAGTCGCCGGCGCGGCCCTGCGGATGTTCGATCGGCGGTGGGGCGGGTTGCATGCGCACATCGTGTTGCGGGTGCGCTATGCCGACGAGGCATGCGAGGCGGCCATCCGCGACGGCATCGGTCAGATCGTGCTACTCGGCGCCGGATTCGACACCACCAGCCTGCGGATGGCCGAGAAGCCGGTGACGATCTTCGAAGTCGACGCGCCGGCAACCCAAAAGGACAAGCGCCCGGTGACCGAGCGGCTGCTTCCGGTGCCAGCTGTTGCTGAAACAGTCTGGGTGCCATGCGATTTCGAAGAAAACGTGCTGAAGAAGCGGCTGATCGAGAGCGGATTCGATCCCGCGCGACCCAGTGTCGTCGTCTGGCTTGGCGTCAGCATGTATCTGACCGGCCATGCGATCGACGCGACGCTCGCCGACCTGGCAGAGTTGTGCGCTCCGGCCAGCCGCCTCGTGGTCGACTACATCGACGCCGGGGTCATGACCGCACGTCCTGTTTGGAAAAGCGCCCGCCGAGTGGCCCGCATGGTGGCGCGGCGCGGCGAACCGTACCGCAGTGGCTTCACCGCGATCGAGCTGGATGAACTGTTTGCCACGCATGGCTTCAAAGGCGCCGATCACGCGACAGTGTCCGCGCTTTTGCGGCGTTACGATCCAGCGGGCACGCGCGGTCTCTCGGACGACGATTGGCTCGGAATCGCCACCGCCCAGCGAATCTGACACCACACTTCGCGAATTTGCTTGCGACACAAGCCACGTGATCAAACGTGGCTGATCGGCAAGCAGCGCAACCAAAAGTGCGATAGAAACGGATGGCCGGTTACACGTTTTGTCCTTGCACATCGCGGGTACAGACAGCCCGGCTTGAATTGACAGTGCGAGCTAGAGACGAGAGTGAGGGCCTGATGAAATCCCAACCGAGAATCGCATTCGCGCTGTTCGGCGGTGCCGCCGCGCTTTCGCTGGCAGTGGGCTGTGGCCACGGCGAAAAGGGTGGCCCGACAACCACCACGACCACGACCACACCGACGACCACGACGAGCGTGAGCCTGATCCCGCCGTCTTCGGCGCCGGCGCCTGCACCGGGCGGCCCGGGTGGCGGCGGAGGCGTCCCTGGTGGTCCGACCGGTGGCGGCGGCCC
>NZ_BFAB01000020.1 GCF_003402475.1 Mycobacterium sp. MFM001 | reverse complement strand
TGACATAGGAGAAACGCGTGAGCAGGCTAGGCGACGCCCCGCGGAAATCCGTCGCCGCGTCGTCGCTTCGATACGCCGCCGGCCTCGCGTTCGCGCATCTGCTCAGCGTCGCCGAGGTCCTCGTCATCGTCGTCGTGCTCAGCGGTCACGCGCCCGGACCCCACCTCAGCGGGAAGTACGTGGCCACATCGCTGGCGGTGGTAATTCTCGGCACCGTTGTGGTGTTCGTCGCCGGTGTCATGGTGATCGCTCCGTCGCTGCGCTGGTTCGCTGCCGGGGAAGAACCTGATGCGAATCAGCGTGCTGCCGCAATGAAACTCATGCGCAATCAGTCGATTGTTCTGGCGGCCACATGGGTTGTCAGCGGCGCGTTGTTCGTCCTGCTTGACCTCGACGGCGGGCCCACCGTTGCAGTGGCCACCGGGTTGGCAGTCGTTTTCGGTGGAGCCGCCGCGACCGGTACCGCCGTCCTGCTCACCCAGCGAACGCTCCGCCCGATCATTGCGGCCGCGACGCAGGGCGTCGAGGGCTTCATGACCGCCCCGGGTGTGCTGGCCCGTCTGATCGGAATGTGGTTGTTGTCCAGCGCGCTTCCGAGCGCTGCCATTGCCGCCCTGGTGTTCCTTCATTCGAAGGACTGGATCCTTCCAAAGTCCGCATCGGTGGAGATCGCAGTGCTGGTGCTATCGCTTGTCGCGGTGATGCTGGGGCTGCGGGGGATGATCCTGGTGTCGCGGTCGATCTCGGATCCGGTCCGCGACGTCATCGACGCGATGGGGGAAATCGAGCACGGCCGGATCGGCACATTCGTCGACGTCTATGAACGCTCCGAAATCGGCCGTCTGCAAACGGGATTCAACCGCATGGTCGCCGGGCTCGCGGAACGCGACCGGCTCCGTGACCTGTTCGGCCGCCACGTCGGCGCAGACGTCGCGCGTCGTGCCTTGGAACAGGGCGCATCGATGTCCGGAGAAGTGGGGGAGGCGGCGATCCTGTTCGTCGACCTGGTGGGCTCGACCCGCTTGGCGGCCAGCCGCCCGCCGCGCGAGGTCGCCGAGGTGCTCAACGATTTCTTCCGGATCGTGGTCGTCGCCGTCGACGAAAACCAGGGCCTGATCAACAAGTTTCAGGGCGACGCCGCGCTGGCGGTGTTCGGGGCGCCGCTGCGCACCGCCGGGGCCGCCTCCGCAGCACTGGCGACCGCGCGTGCGCTTGCCATTCGACTGCGCCGACTGCCCGTCGTCGATTTCGGCATCGGCGTCTCGGCCGGTCCGGTGTTCGCCGGCAACATCGGCGCCGAAAACCGCTACGAGTACACGGTGATTGGTGACGCCGTCAACGAGGCCGCCCGGCTGGCAGATCTCGCCAAAACTTCGGAGCGACGGGTGCTCTGCTCGGATGCGGCCATCGAGCGAGCCGATGAAGCTGAGCGGCAGCAGTGGGAATCACGCGGTTCCACCGTGCTGCGGGGCCGTTCGGAAGCGACGCACATCTCGACGCCGACCTGATATGTGTGTATAGTGTGTGTATGGCGCGGATCAACGTGTATGTGCCCGACGAGCTGGCGGACCGAGTGCGCTCGGCCGACGTCAATGTGTCTGCGGTGGTACAAGCCGCGCTCGCCGACGAGCTTGACCGCAGAGCGACAAACGCATGGCTCGAAGCCCTTCCCTCGTTACACGGGCGGAGATCACACAAGGAAGTCATCAAAGCGCTGGACGAAGTGCGCGACGAATTCGGCCGGTCATCGTGAGCACAGCCGAGCATGTCGTGATCGACGCCTCCGCCGTCGTCGAACTGCTCGGAGATTTCACCTATGGTCAGGCTGTACAGGAACGTTTACGCGATACCCGGATCCATGCGCCGGCGCACCTCGACGCAGAAGTCTTATCGGCTTTGGGGCGGCTCAATCGTTCCCGGACCATCGATGCCACCGAGGTTGAGGTCGGACTCACCCGACTTACGCAATTCCCGGTGCAACGACACGGACTCGATACCCTCGTCCTCGGTGCATGGGCACGACGTGCCGACATCCGGCTTCTCGATGCGCTCTACGTCGAGCTGGCCACTCAGCTTCGCGTTTCTCTGCTCACCGTTGATCGCAAGCTTGCGCGTGTATGTGGTATCGCCGAGGACCTCAGCGCCAGCGGCTGACGACGGCAAGGCTGCGGTCCCACAACTCGCGGGCCAATTCGGGATCGTCCGCACGGCGATTCGCTTTGGCACGCCTGCGCCGCACATAGTATTCGCCCGATTCCCAATCGCGGCTGGATGCCAGCCACACCAGCTGGTCTGCTCCCTCGTCCGCGCTGGCGGTCAGATGCCGCACCGGCGTTCGTCGCATCAGGGCAATGAACCGCGACCCCGACGCCGGGCCGAAGTTCGTGTCGACATAGCCGGGATCGAACGCCGCCACCGAAAGCCCGGCGTCATGGTAGCGCCGGTGTAATTCCTTGGTGAACAAGACGATTCCCAATTTGGTGAGCGCATAGGCCTTGCTTGGGCGCACACGGTGAGTCTGCTCCAGATCCTCGGCGCCGACCCCGCGGAGCAGTTTGTGCGATGCGCTGGAGGTGTTGAGCACACACGCCCGCGAATCGACCAGCACGTCCAACAGCAGCGTGGTGAGCAGAAACGGCGCCAGGTAGTTGACCTGGTAGGCCAGTTCATACCCGTCGCCGGTTATCTGCAGAGTGCTGGTCATGGCTCCGGCGTTGTTGGCCAGTACATCGATTCGGGGGTATCGCGACCGCAACTGCCGCGCCAACGAGCCCACCTGGCACAGGTCCGTGAAGTCGGCCACGAAGCAGTCTGCGCCCAATTCCGTTGCTACAGTGCGGGTCTTGCTTTCCGAGCGCCCGACCACGACGACACGCGCCCCGCTGTGCGACAACCGGCGCGCGGCCGCTGCGCCGATACCGTCGCTAGCGCCGGTGATGACAATCGTCTTGTCTGCGGCGCTCACCCCGCCATGGTAAAGGTGAGGTGCAATTCGGACAGCCCGCGCAGGATGTAGGTCGGCTCGTACGTGTAGCGACGCTCGCCGGCCGGTCCGTGCTTGGCGTCGTCGATACGGATGTCGGACATGCGGTCGAGGATGCGCTCGATCGAGACGCGACCTTCCACCCGGGCCAGCGGCGCGCCGGGGCAGGAGTGCACCCCGCGGGCGAATGCCATGTGCTCGCGGACGTTCTTGCGGTCGAGTGAGAACTCGTGCGGGTTGTCGAAGCGGCGCGGATCACGGTTGACCGCACCCGGCAACACCATCACCACGGTGCCGACGGGAATGTCGACACCGCCGATGGTGGCTGGCTTGCGGGCCAGCCGCGAGTCACTTTTGACCGGGCTCTCCATCCGCAGCGACTCCTCGATGAACGCCGGAATCAGGCTGCGGTCGGTGCGCAGCCTTTGCTGGATGTCGGGCCGGTCGCCGAGTACCTGCAGCGCCGCGGAGAGCAGCTTGGCGGTGGTCTCCTGTCCGGCGGCGAACAGGAATGTCGCCGACCGGACCACCTCGATGATCTCGGGTGTGGAGCCGTCGGGATACTTCGCGGTGGCCAGCGCGGTCAGCACGTCGTCGCGGGGGTGGCTGCGCCGGTCCTCGATGTAGCCGCAGAACTTGTCGTCGAGCCACTCCAGCGGGTTTACGCCAACCGAGCCGTGGTCGAGCGAGCCCACCCGGTTTTCCGGGCGATCGGCCCCCAGCACGGTGCGGAACTGCTTGTGGTCTTCCTCCGGCACACCGAGCAGATCGGCAATCACCAAGGTGGCGAACGGTTTTGAATATTCGGCGATGAATTCACACTCGCCGTTGTCAAGGAACTCCTCGAGCTGGCGGTCGGCGAGGCTCCACATGAAGTCCTCGTTCTCCTTGAGCCGGCTGGGCGTCAGCAGCCGGCTCAGCAGCGAGCGCGCGCGGGTGTGGTCGGGCGGGTCCATCGTGACCATGTGCTCGAACATCGGGAACTGCTCACGGTGCGCGTCGATCTGGGCGGACAGGTCGTCACCCTCGGGCTCGAAGGGCAGCGGCGGGAACGGCCCGCCGAGCGCGACGCAGTTGGAGAACGTGTCGGGATCCTTGTAGACCGCGTTGGCCTCTTCCCAGCCGGTGACCGCGACGACGTTGTAGTGCGGCAGCCGCAGCACGGGGTTCTGGCTCCGCAGATAGTCGAAGTAGTCGTACGGGTCGGGAACCAGGGAGGCGTCGGTGAAGAAGTCGACCGATTCGAAAGTGGTCATGTACTGCGTGCCTCCCGAAGCTGAGATTTGATTGGCGGCGACGTGAGCTGGCGTCACCCGGAAATCGACCAAAGTGCTGAGCACTTGCTTAGCATGGCGCTAAGGTCGGGGTCAAGGTTGCCGATACGATCGGCGTGGTCGGCACAGTCGAAGGTTCGGAGCATCGCATGACAACGGCGCGCAGAATCGGGGCGCCGGACGCCAAGAATCGCTCCGTCCTGCTCGACGCGGCCGAGCAGTTGATGCTCGAAGAAGGGTATGCCGCAGTCACGTCACGTCGCGTCGCCGAGAAGGCGGGGCTCAAGCCGCAGCTGGTGCACTATTACTTCCGCACAATGGACGAGCTGTTCCTGGCGGCGTTTCGTCGTCGCGCGGAAGAGGGGCTTCGCGTCCACGCGCAAGCGCTGCAATCGCCGCAACCGCTGTGGGCGCTGTGGCGGTTCAGCATCGACCCGACCGCTACAGCGGTGACGATGGAATACGTCGCCCTTGCCAATCATCGCAAGGCCCTCAAGGCCGAAATCGCTTACTATGCTGAGCGATTCAGAGAGGAACAACGCGAGGCAGTGTCGAATGTACTGGAGCGCTACGGCATTGACGCGGCGGAGGTTCCGCCGCTCGTTTGGTCGGTTCTGATCACCAGTGTTTCGCGAGTGCTGGTCATGGAGCAGGCGCTGGGAATGTCCGCCGGCCATGCCGAAACCGTGGAATTCGTCGAACGTTATCTGCGCCGGCTGGAGGGCGACCCTCTGGCCAGCGGTACCGAATGGCCGCACTGAGCACGGGGACACAGCCGAACCTACTGGGCAGCAAAGTAAAAGCCCAGCAAGAGCCCGAAAAGAGCGACCAGCCATCCGTTCGTCGTCATCTTGAGCCAGGCCGGGGCCCGCCGGACCTCCATGAAGTGCCATATCACCAGCTGAGTCTTGAACGCTGCGATCAGCAGCACGACGACGGTGACCGTTGCGTTGAGGTGGTGCGCCGCGCCGCCGCCGCGGGCGGTCAGCCACGACGCGACTGTCACCGCTGTGAGCAGTGCCCACACGTAGGTCAGTGGGTTGCGAAGATACGCGGTCACAAGATCACCTCATCAGATAGAGCAATGCGAACAGCACGAGCCACAAGATGTCGACCATGTGCCAGTACGTTGCGCCGGTTTCCGCGAACAAGATTCGGGGTTTCGCTGGTCCGCGCAGGTTGCGGATCACGAAGCAGAGGATTACCAAGCCCAGCAGCACGTGGCAGAGGTGCAGTCCCGTCATCACGTAGTAGTACATGAAGAACAGGTCTGTTCCCGGCGTAATGCCGGCGACGATCTTCGGGATGTACTCGAACATCTTGAGCAGCGGGAAGACCGCACCGCAAACAACGGCAAGCCAGAAGAGCCGGTAGGCATCCGCGGTCCTGCCGCTGCGGCCCGCCGACGTACCCAGCGCAACGAACAGCGAACTCGTCAGCAGCACGACGGTGTTGATGATGCCGATGTTCAGATTCAGCTTCGCCTGGCTCTGCAGGAACATGGCGTGGTCTTGACCGCGGTAGTACATATAGCCCACGAAGTACGCGCCGAAGATGAACAGGTCGCCGATGACGAAGAACCACATACTGGGCTCACCGGGAAGGTGTCTGCGCACATCGACGTCTCGTGGCGAGCTGCCGGTATTGAACTTCTCTGAGACCTCGGTCATGCGCTGGCTCTCGGCAGCAGTTCCGGTGACGCGGGTTCCTTGGTGGGCCAGGCATTTTCGAGCTCGTGGTCGGGCTGATTCTTGATCGCCCGGTAGATGCACACGTACACGATGAACTGCCATGACACGAACAGCGCCATCGCCAACCAGAAGGTCATCAGGCCGTTCCAGGCGAACGGGCCCGACTTGGCGATCCAGACCGGTGCGGCGATCAACTCGGTCACGTACTGCCATACGGTGTAGTAGCCGAGCCATTTCGGCAGGATGTTGTTCTGGTCGAGGATGATGGCCAGGCTGAAGGCCATCCACATGATGCAAAAGCACCCCAGCGAGCCGATGAAGGCAAGGTAGCCGAAGTCGTAGAGCATCCCCAGGATCGCCGGGTCATAGCCGGGGCGGAAGGCGCCCAGCCCGAAGCAGAACATCGGGAAGAGCATGCCGACGATGGTGCCGGTGGTGGCACCCATGATGACGGTGTACCGAAATACCGGGCTGACCGACATTCGCTTGATCTGGATGAGGTAACACGCGTTGGACACCGGCGCCAGACCGAACGCCAATGTCAGGATGACGCAGGCGATCACCAGGTTGTGAGACTGCATGAACTCGACGATCTCCGATTGCGAACTGCTCGGCGATCGTGGCGGCATCATCCAGCTGAGGGGGACGAACACCAACCCGAACAGGCTGAAGAAAACCGGGACCGACCAGAACGCGATCCACTGATCAAGCTTCTTGGAGTCGCGCCACCGGACGGTGGTGGTCATACCAGCGCCTCCTGCTCCTCGCCCTGGCGGTTGACCACGCCGAGCAACACAATGAACATCACCACGACGTAGCAGGCAAAAGCGCTGAGGCGCAGGGTGAATGACAGTGCTCCATCCCAGGCGAGCGGTCCCGACATGTGCAGAATCGAGAACGCACTAGGTACCAGCACGGCAGCAACCGCGATGTTGAAGTGCGCCACCCAGCGCGGAAAGATCGGGTCTGGCCGAGCGTCTAGGTAGATGCTGGCGGCCAGGCAGAGGTTCGCCACGATGATCGTGCCGACCGGCGCGATGAAGAAGAACCACGCCATGTCGTTGAGCAGGCTGATCAACTGGGGGTCGCGCTCGGGCCGAAACGCCGCAATCCCCCAGCAGTAGTCGGCGAGGATGAACGCCGTCAGTCCGACTCCGACACAGAGGATGTAGGCGTAGGTGAAGACGTCGCTCGACGTGCCGGTGCGGGATATCTGCACGGCAGTGACGGCGAAGAGCGGTACCAGAGAGCACGCAATGAGATTGCACAGAATCGCAACCCCGAGTATGCCCGTGACGTTTTCGGCGAAGAACGTCGCGACCTGTTCGGGAGTCATCGTCGGCGACAGCGGCGGCGAAAACACCGGGAACAGAAAATAGGCCAGCACGAAGAGCGCCGCTGCCGGCGGCACTGTCCATAACAGGATCCGCTGGCCCCTGGTATTCATCGCTGTAGAGGTCGTCATCGCCACTGTCCTGCCTGTCTGGATCTGCTGCCCCGGGCGACCAGATTCGCGCCCCTTCGTCAACCAGGGCGGATCGCCGGCTCTCGACCTGCTGGAGCCTTCATAGGTCCTATCACAGTGGCTGACAGATGACAATGAGAAATTGCAACCTGTACGCCGATGATCTTGCCTCAACCTGTGTTGAACTGCATTTATCACGCTCGTCGACGGTGTGCCGGCGCTGACGGCTTGGTCGATCTCCAGGCGATTTCATTGACAATCGTCAGATTTCTGGACTTGTGCTGCACAATGGGTGCGTGCCACGCAGTGCGACTCGACGCGAAATCCAGCGTCGGAACACCCGAGAGCGCCTATTGGATGCCGCAATTGTGGAGTTTCAGCGTGCCGGCACCCAATCGGCGGACATCAACGCCATCGTCAAGGCGGCAGGGGTGGCGCGAAGTACCTTCTACTTCCACTTCCCCACCAAGGAACATGTGCTCCTTGAGCTCATCCGGCGAGACGAGATGCGCCTTGCGGAGGAGCTCGGGCGATTTCTCGACACTCGCCATGACCTACCGGGCGTGCTGAAGACGATCGTCGAGTTGGTCTTGGACCTCGAAAGCCGCTGGGGCTCGGCCTTGTTCCACGACGTCATCCGTCTCTACTTCTCACCCGCCCGACCCGAACGAGAACAATGGTCCAACCACCCGATCTTCGTGCTACTTGCTGCTGAGATCGAGCGCTCGCGCATCCGCGGCGAACTCTACGACGACGTCGATGCCTACCACAGCGCGGCGTTCTTTCTCCTCGGCGTCTACGCACTCCTCACTACCCTCGGAGAATTTCGATCTGAACGCGACGTGGCACTTACGAAATTCGTGACGAGCACCCTGCGCAGTTTGCAACGCGTGGAGGCGCATACCGCCGCCCCCGCCTGACGGGCAGTTCACGCGCATCGACTGCCCCCGCTTACGCACTAATCCAGTTGCCAGCTCATGTTTTTGGCGAAGGCCAGCGCATCATCGGAGATGGTGCCGAGGGCCTTGGAACGCTTGGTGTACTCGTGCACCATCGCCAGGAAGTTCATCGGGTTGTAGGCGTCTTCCTCGTAGCTCCACAGCCCGTCGCCGCCGTAGTGCAGCACGGTCAAGTTCGCGGCCTGATGGATGCTGCCGTCGCCGGGGTCCTTCATGCGGTTGAGGACCTTCATGACGACCCAGCCCCGGTCCTCGTCGATGATGTACCACTCGGCCGGATAAAACGGCATCTCCGAGCCGGGAAAAGTGTTCATTGTCGAGGCGATCCACTCGCGGATCTGTTCTCTGCCATGCATTTCCCCGTACACGTGCTCCAGGTATACGGCGTCCTCGGTGAACAGGTCAGCGTAATGTGACCAGTTCCAGGTCTGCCCGATCTCGACGACAGCCTGGCTGTAGTCGTTGAATGCGCGCTCAATTTCGCTACGCGACCAACGCCCCATCTATTCCTCCGATCAGTTAACGCCAGCGCGGACTCATCACAGCCTGCAGCGCTTCGGACACCATTTCCTGAAGCGGTCGATGATCGTCGCGGGAGGTGCGCACCCACTGCTGGAACGCGAAATCGGCTGCAGCGAACGCCAAGTGGACGAGCAGGGCGGGCCGGATGTCCTGTTCGGGATCGGTGCGCATGCGGGCGGCGGTGAGTTTCACCAAGCGGCTCTTGTCCTCGGGCGCCATGGTGGCCTTGTCGAGCAGGCCGGTCGCGGCGAGGATGGCGGTCCGCCATTGCTCGGTGTCGTCGTCCTGGAAAGCGGCGGTGCGGGCTTCGATCGCGCGGGCCAGCGCAACGTCGGACGGCTCCGCGCTGGGGCGCTCCTCGAGCAGCGACGCGATCGCCTCCCAGCCGCGCCGAACCTGGTGCAGCAGCAGCTCCTCCTTGCTGGCGATGTGGCGGAAGAAGGTGCTCGGCGAAACGCCTGCGGCGGCGGCGATCTGCTCGGTGGTGACGTTGTCGAACCCGTGCTCGGCGAACAGCCGGTAGGCAGCCAACCGGATTTCGTCGCGGACCTGCGCACGCTGGCGGTCCCGCAGTGATAAGGGCTTGTCAGGCAACGGGTTTGGACTCCCGAATAGTCGGCAGGAGTTTGGGCGCGGGCCGCCCCGCGATCAACGGCAGGTCGAGATAAGTCTTGATGCCGGGCTCGGCGGCGCACGTCTGCGGGATGGCGTGCACGCAATGGTTGGCGGTCGCCACCACGCCGGGATTGCGCTTCAGGCCCTCCGCGATCGAATCCGGTTGCAGCCCTTTGACAACCACTTCGAGGTGTGGGTCGCCGTCGACCTCCAGCTCGAACCGTTCACCCCGCTCGCCAAACGTCCACGGCGGGTCCAGGTGCTCCTCGCCCATCAGCCAGTTGACCGCGGCGGTGATCACCGGCTCGCCGTCCACGAGCGCCTGCCAACGGAAGCGCCGTGCCGCCACCCGGCCCGGCTCGATCTTGAGATAACCGGCATCGATTGGCGCGGCGGCCACCGCCACCTCCTGCGTCGAGGCGAACGTCGGATCGCGCAAGCCCAGATAGTCCGCCACCATCCACACCGAGGACTTGAAGCCGCCCTCCAACAGCGCAGCCATCGGGCCCTGCGCGGCCTCTTCGGGTGTGGCCCCGAAGCCCATGATGTGATGCACCACGTCGGGCGCGTTGTACGTGCGGATGTCGGAGAATTCCTCCGCTCGCACATGGGTGATGGCCGTGGACAGCGCTGAGATCATCAGCGGGAACTTCTCGGTGATGCCCCCGGGATGCAGACCCGAGCCGTGCAAGGTCACCGCGCCGTCCCGGCAGGCCTGCTCGATCGCCTGCACCCGAGCGTCGCGACGGTCCGGGTATACCCAACCGAGCGGTGTCACAACGTTTTTCCCCGACCGCAGAATGGTTTTGACCTCGCCGTCGTCGGGAATCAGCGGTGCATACACCACGCAGTCGGCGTCGAGCGCCAGCACGTCGTCCTTGTTGGAACTGGCGACGACACCGAGCGGTTCTCGGCCGAGGATTTCACCGACGTCGCGCCCGTGCTTCTCGGCACTGTGTACCCAGCAGCCGGCCAGCTCTAGCTCAGGGTGATTGAGCACCGCTTCGACGGCCGCCTTGCCAACTCCACCGGTGGCCCACTGAATGACCTTGAGGGCCTTGGTGTTTGGCTCCATAACGAACCTTCCTTACGACCACAGCTCAGCCGGAAGCGTGTCGTATGGTGGGAGCGTATGGCGAGTTGAGAGTGACTGTCAAGAGCGCGCCATGCAGTGTCCGATGAAGAGCGCCGCTGGTGACTCAGTCCTCAGTAACCGAACAGCGGGTAACGGCACGCCGTGCCATCCTCACCAGTGACGTATCGAGCAGAGCACACCTTTGGGGCCGTCCTTTGACACCACGACCTTGCCGTCGACCGTTAGATCGCAGTGCAAACCTGGTGTGCCGGGTTCGGTGCCGGTGCTGGCCGTGACCATCGCCCAGACCTCAGGTTTGGCCAGGTCGAGCTCGTAGCTCCACGGGTGGCCCGGCGAGATGTCGACTTTGACGTTGGGCACGAACTGATACGGGTTGTGGCTGTAGTCGGAGAAGATCGCCGGTTCCTGATCGAGGTAATAGATGTCGGTGTAGATCGGTTTGGCCGCCGACACCGTGTACTTGACGTGATGCTTGACGACGGTGTCGTCGGCGCGCGCCGGTGCGGCGACGCTTGTGGCCGCCAACAGGACTGCCGACATCGTGAGTGCCCTACCGATGGCTGTCACGTCGCACCTCCAGCCCGAGAATTGTTGCCGCGGTTCATCACTCGATCCGCGGCCTGCCAGTGAGCGTCGCTCACCCACAGCCGCGCGAAGGCCTGCACCGCTTCGTCGGGGGAAACCCCGCCCACCACACGCTTGATCTCACCGGCCGGGCGGCTGGCCAACGCGCGGGCGATCATTCGCCAATCATCGTCGAAGGTGGACCGCGGCAACACCCGATCGACCAATCCGATGCGTTCGGCCTCGGCGGCGTCGAGCACGGTTCCCGTCCCCGCCAGCAGCAGCGCCCGGCTCTTGCCCACCAGCGCGGCCAGTCTTTCCGCGCCGCCCCAGGCCGGCATGATCTCCAGCGTCACCTGGTTGAAACCGATCTTGATGTCGTCGGCGGCCAGCCGGATGTCGGCGGCGACGGCCACCTCGGCGCCGCCGCCCAGCGCGTGGCCGTTGAGCGCGGCGATCACCGGCGCCGGAAAACCGGCCAGCCGATCGCAGATCGACCGCATCCGTCGCGCCATTGCCGCCGCGTCGTCCTCGGTCCTGATCGCGCTGAGCTCTTTGAGGTCCCCGCCCGACACGAATGCACGATCACCCGCGCCGGTGATGGCCAGCGCGCGGGCTCCTTCGGCCGCGTCGAGCGCCTTGTCCAACTGGTCCATGGTGTCCAGGGAGATGGCGTTGCGCGCGTGCGGGCGGTCGATCGTGAGCACCGCAAGCCCGTCGTCGAACTCCAGGTCGACCATCCGCGGCGCTCCATCGTGCGATATTGGCATTCTCTTCAGCGGAGAATAGCATCGCCGTCGCGCTGGCCAGGCGCCGATCCCAGGGCGGCCACTGCGACCCGGCGTTGCGATAGGCTCAGCGTGAGAATAGTATTCTCCCAAACTGCGAAGGAGGATTTCATGGGGCAGTTGTCGCACCGGGAAGACGTCCCGTTTCCGATTTTCGACGCCGATAACCATCTCTACGAGCCGCCGGAGGCGCTGACCAAGTTCCTGCCCAAGGAGTACAAGGACTTCGTCCAGTACGTGCAGATCAACGGGCGCACCAAGATCGCGCTGCGCGGGGTGATCAGCAACTACATTCCCAACCCCACCTTCGAGGTCGTCGCCCGGCCGGGCGCCTGGGAGGAGTACTTCAAGTACGGCAACCCGGACGGCAAGAGCAAGCGCGAGCTGTTCGGCGAGCCGATGCGCGCGATCCCCGCGTTCTTCGAGCCCGGCCCGCGCCTGGAGAAGATGAACGAGCTGGGCCTGGACCGCACCCTGATGTTCCCGACGCTGGCCAGCCTGATCGAGGAGCGGCTGCGCGACGACCCAGTCGCCATCCACGTCCTGATCCATGCGCTGAACCAATGGCTCGACGAGGTCTGGGGCTTCAACTACCAGAACCGGATCTTCACCACCCCGGTCATCACCTTGCCGATCGTGGAGAAGGCGATCGAGGAGCTGGAGTGGGTGGTCAAGCGCGGTGCCCGCGCGATCCTGGTCCGCCCGGCGCCGGTTCCCGGCTTCCGCGGCCCCCGGTCGTTC
This sequence comes from Mycobacterium sp. MFM001, assembly GCF_003402475.1. GTDB lineage: Bacteria > Actinomycetota > Actinomycetes > Mycobacteriales > Mycobacteriaceae > Mycobacterium. The sequence continues at coordinate 42,747 of NZ_BFAB01000020.1, read as the reverse complement.
GCGCTGCCCGAGTTCGACCCGTTCTGGGAGCGGGTCGTCGAGCACGACGTGCTGGTCGGCATGCACTCGTCCGACAGCGGCTACTCCCGCTACACCTCCGAGTGGGACGGCGCCGACCAGGAGATGCTGCCGTTCCAGACCAACGCGATGGGCATCCTCAACGAGTGGCGGCCGATCCAGGACTCGGTCGCGTCCTGGGTGATCCACGGCGCGCTCTACCGCCATCCCAAGCTGAAGGTCGCGATCGTCGAGGCCGGATCGAAGTGGATGACCCCGTTGCTGGACGGCCTGGCCGAAGTCTTCCGCAAGGCCCCGGAAGCGTTCCCGAGCGACCCGGTCGAGATGGTCAAGAACCGCATCCATGTCAGCCCGTTCTTCGAGGACGGCATCGACGATCTGGTCAACCTCGTCGGCGTGGATCAGGTCTTGTACGGCTCGGACTGGCCGCACCCAGAAGGGCTGGCGGAGCCGACCTACTACGTCAACGCGCTGTCGCACCTGCCCGTCGAGGATCAGGCAAAGATCATGGGCGGCAACCTCGGTCGACTCGTCACGGTGTGACATCCGGGCGGTAGTCGATGCAGTGGGGGTACCCCCAGCCGCGTAGCGGCGAGGGGGCCGCGTAGCGCGATGAGGAGGAGCCGGCCAATCGGGACTTGGAGGACCATCCCCGAGATGGTCTTGAGCGCGGCGGACCGGTTCTGCGACGCGGAAGCAGTTGTCGACGGTCCGCTGCGCCTCACCTTTGCGCAACTTGTCGAACGAATCCGCTGCGCCGCAGGCGCTTTCGCTGACCTCGGAGTCGGCAAGGGTGATCGGGTTGCCGTCTGGGCGCCCAACAGCGCCGAGTGGATCATCGCGGCGTTCGGCTTGCTCACCGCGGGCGGGGTGCTGGTCCCGGTCAACACGCGGTTCAAGACCGAAGAAGCCGGCGACATCATCGCGCGCAGCGGAGCCAGGGCAGTCCTGGTGCAGAAGGGTTTTTTGGCCCAGGACTACACGGCGCCCGCAGGTATCCCGGTCATCGATCTGAAATCCGACTTCCTTGCCAGCGGTTCGCCATTCGAACGGGCCGTGAGTGGCACCGACATCGCCGACGTCATCTTCACCTCGGGCACCACGGGCCGCCCGAAGGGCGCGATGATGAATCACCAACAGACGCTGCGGATGTACGACGAGTGGGCCACCCTTGCGGCCCTGCGCGAGGGCGACCGCTATCTGCAGATCAATCCGTACTTCCACACATTCGGTTTGAAAGCGGGACTGATCACGTCCTTTTTGCGCGGCGCGACGATGGTGCCCGTCGCTGTGTTCGACCTCGACGCAGTGGTGGAACTGATAGCGCGCGAACGCATCACGATGCTGCCCGGGCCGCCGACGCTGTACCACTCGTTGTTGACGGTCCGCGACAAGGACAAGCTGTCGACGTTGCGGGCGGGCGTGACCGGTGCCGCCGACATCCCCGTCGAACTGGTCCGCCGCATCCACGGCGAATTGCCGTTCCAGACGTTGATGACCGGATACGGGCTCACCGAGGCCGGCAACGTCACGCTGTCACGCCCCGGCGACTCCTTCGAAGATGTGGCCACCACCGCGGGCCTGCCCTGCGACGGGGTCGAAGTGCGTATCGCCGACGACGGTGAGGTCCTCGTCCGCGGATACGGCGTCATGCAGGGGTATTTCGGCGACCCCGTCGCAACCGAACAAGCAATCGACGCCGAAGGCTGGTTGCACACTGGCGATCTGGGTACGCTGAACGCGGCGGGACGGCTACGGATCGACGGGCGCAAAAAGGACATGTTCATCGTCGGCGGGTTCAATGCCTATCCGGCCGAGATCGAGAGCTTTTTACTGGAACACCCCGCGGTTGCCCAGGCCGCCGTGATCGGTGTTCCCGACCAGCGACTCGGCCAGGTGGGCAAGGCCTTCGTCGTGCCGAAATCACCGGTGTCCGAAAACGATTTGATCGCATGGTGCCGCGAGCGGATGGCCGGATTCAAAGCGCCGCGATCGATCGAGTTTCTCGACGAGCTGCCGCTGAACGCCACCGGCAAGGTGATGAAGGACCAACTCCGGTGAGCACCGCCGACCTCAACTCGCACTCGATGGTGCTCGCGTCGGATTACCGGGTTCCGGATCCGGATCGGGTGTGGCCGCTGCTGCAACGCCGCAAATCGGCCCTCGCCGACATCGGCGCCCACCACGTTCTGCTGTACAAGTCGACACAGGACTACGGACGCGTCCTCGTCACGATCGGCGTGCGCAGCCGGGAGCCGATCGTCGAGCTGCTGCGGTCGCGGGTGTTCTTCGACTGGTTCGACGCAGTCGGTGTCGATGACATTCCGGCGGTATTCGCCGGCGAAATCGTCGAACGGTTCGATTCGTCCCGGGCTTCCGAGCCGCATGCGCCCGGGATCGTGCTGGCCGCTGTCGCACCCGTCGACAGCGTGGCCACGCTGACCACCGGAGTCCGGGCCGCCTGGGACCGGTTCACCGCAGCAGGCATCCGAAAGACGTGGCTGTTCCAGGCTTTCGACGACGGGCAGGAAGTGATGATCCTGCAGGAATTCGACGACGAGGCCACGGCGCAGCACTGGATCGACCAGCCCGACCCCGCGGCCGAATGGATGAGCGGGCCGGGAACCGGCGCCTATCCGCCGTTGTTCGTCGGCAGATTCGTCGACGTGATGCGTATCGAGGCGGGGCGGTGATGTTCGTCTGCTTGTGCAACGGGATCACCAACAACAAGGTGGCCGAGGTTGTCGCCCAAGGTGCGTCGAGCACCAAGCAGATCGCCGAGGCATGCGGCGCCGGCGCGGAGTGTGGCCGCTGCCGGCACACGTTGCGCGCAATCCTTGGCGCATCAAGCGACTCAGCGACGCGCACTCCCGTCCGGTGACGTGGGTTTGGTCAGCTCGGCCAGCAGATCGGGGGCGTCGAGTCGTGGTACGACGGCCTCGATGAGCACCATCCGGTCTTGATGGGCGGCGGCGGCGGTGAGCGCCGCGTCGAGTTCACCATAGGTCTGCGCCCGGAACGTCAGATGATCGGTCACGCCCAGCGCGCCCGGAATCTCGGCCCAGTTCCAGCGCACAATGTCGTTGTAGGGGGCCGTCTTTCCGTGAATCATCCGCTCGACGGTATAGCCGTCGTTGTTGACCAGCACGATGACCGGTGAGAGTCCTTCGCGAGAAAAGGTGCCCAGTTCCTGCACGGTCAACTGTGCGGCCCCGTCGCCGATCAGCAGCACCGGTCTGCGGTCGCGATGCGCCAGTCCCGCCCCGAGTGTGGCGGGCAGCGTGTATCCGATCGACCCCCACAGTGGTTGACCGATGAAGGTCACCCCGCGCGGAAGCCGATGGCCCGCCATGCCGTAAAACGAGGTGCCCTGATCAGCCAGCACCACATTGCCGGGGGTCAGCGCCTGACAGAACCTGTCCCACAACGCTTTTTGGGTGAGCGCCGTGTCGGGCGGCGGAAGCTGCGGCGGCTCACCGCCGTCCGTCGAGACCACCGGCGGCGAGCTGACCCCGCGCCGGGTGAGGATCGTGGTGACGGCGTCCAGCGCCGCCTCCATCTCCAGCGGCGCGAACACCTGGGTCCCGACGGTGCTCTGCTGCGCGCCGACGTCGATGGTGCACGCCGGATCGATGCGTTGGCTGAAGAAGCCGCTGACCATATCGGTGAACACCACCCCGGCAGTCAGCAGCACCGGTGCGTCTTCGATCGCGCGGCGAACCGGTTCGTCGCTGGCCGCGCCAGCGTAGATCCCCAGGAAATTGGGGGAGCTCTCGTCGACCAGGCTCTTGCCCCACATCAAAGTGGCGTGCGGCACCTCGTCGGCGGCAAGCAGCGCCTCGAGTTGTGGGATTGCGTCGAGGCGGTGGACGAGGTAGTCCGCGAGCACGGTGACTTGGTGATCCGCAATGAGTTCGGTTGCGGCTTCGGTGAAATGAGCCAGCGCACGCGGACTGGTCCCACCGGTGTAGTGGGGCAGCGGTGCGGTGGGCCGCTCGACTTCGAAGCGCGCCACGTCGGTGGGCAGCAGCAGGTAGCCGGGCCGCTTCTGCTCCCGCACCTCGCACAGCACCCTATCGATCTCCCGGGTCGCCGTGGCCGGCATGAGATTGGCTTGGGCGCAGGTGATTTCCCGGCTCATTCGAAAGAAGTGCTCGAAATCGCCGTCGCCCAGCGAATGATGCAGCGCGCGGCGGGTGCCCTGCGCGTCTTTCGATGGCCCGCCGACGATGTGCAGGACCGGCACGTGCTCGGCGTAGCTGCCCGCTATCGCGTTGGTTGCCGAGAGCTCGCCTACGCCGAATGTCGTTACCACAGCAGACATTCCACGCAGCCGCCCGTAGCCGTCGGCGGCGTAGCCGGCGTTGAGCTCGTTCGCGTTGCCCACCCACCGGACGTCGGGGTGCGCGACGATGTGGTCGAGGAACTCCAGGTTGTAGTCGCCGGGAACACCGAAGATTTCGGACACGCCGAGTTCGGCGAGACGGTCGAGCAGGTAATCACCGACGGTGTAGGCAGCAGTCACGGCATCGACGGTACGCCCGGCCGAAAACACCCCAGATCAGACGGCGCCTCGCTATGGTGCGGACCATGGCCATCAAGGAATCCCGCGAAGTAGTCATCGAAGCAACCCCCGAAGAGATCCTGGACGTCATCGCCGATCTGGAGTCGCTGACCGAGTGGTCGTCGTCGCATCAGAGCTCCGAGGTGGTCGAGCGGGGCGACGACGGGCGGCCCAGCGTGGCGAAGATGAAAGTCAAAGCGGCCGGCATCACCGACGAGCAGGTGGTGGCCTACACCTGGGGCGAGAACACCGTCAGCTGGACCCTGGTAAGCGCCGGCCAGCAGCGCGCCCAGGACGCCACGTACACGCTGATACCCGAGGGCGACAAGACGCGGGTGAAGTTCAACATCACGATCGACCCGATGGTTCCACTGCCTGGGTTCCTGCTCAAACGCACCATCAAGGGAGTGATGGACACCTCCACCGAGGGATTGCGCAAGCGCGTGCTGAGCGTGAAGAAAGGCAAATGACCGGCCCGTTGGCCGGTGTGCGGGTCATCGAACTCGGCGGCATCGGGCCAGGGCCGCATGCCGGGATGGTGCTTGCGGATCTGGGCGCCGACGTCGTGCGGGTGCGCCGCCCCGGCGGGCTCACGATGCCGGCCGAGGACCGCGACCTGCTGCACCGCGGCAAGCGAATCGTCGACCTCGACGTCAAGACCCAGCCGCAGCTGTTGCTGGACCTGGCCGCCAAGGCCGATGTGCTGTTGGACTGCTTCCGGCCCGGCACGTGTGAACGGCTCGGCATCGGCCCTGAGGAGTGCGCGGCGGTCAACCCGCGGCTGATCTTCGCGCGGATCACCGGATGGGGCCAGGACGGGCCGCGTGCCAGTACGGCCGGCCACGACATCAACTATCTGTCGCAGACCGGGGCGCTGTCGTCGCTCGGGTACCGCGACCGGCCGCCGATGCCGCCGCTGAACCTGGTCGCCGACTTCGGCGGCGGGTCGATGTTCGTGCTGCTGGGCATCGTGGCCGCGCTCTACGAACGGGAGCGCTCCGGGCAGGGGCAGGTGGTCGACGCCGCGATGGTCGACGGCGTCAGCGTGCTGGCGCAGATGATGTGGACCATGCGCTCGACCGGCGCGCTGCGCGACCAACGCGAGTCGTTCCTGCTCGACGGCGGCGCCCCGTTCTACCGCTGCTACGAGACCGCGGACGGCAAGTACGTCGCCGTCGGCGCCATCGAGCCGCAGTTCTTCGCCGCATTGCTGGCCGGGCTGGGGTTGTCGGCCGACGAGGTGCCGGGGCAGCTCGAGATCGGTTCGTATCCGCGGATGTTGGCCGTCTTCACCGAGCGGTTCGCCGGCAAGACCCGCGACGAGTGGGCCGAGATTTTCGCCGGCACCGACGCGTGCGTCACCCCGGTGCTGACGTGGAGCGAGGCGGCCGCCGATCCGCACATGACCGAGCGGGCCACGGTGATCCGCGCCCACGGCGTCGAACAGGCCGCGCCGGCGCCGCGGTTCTCCCGCACCCGGACCGCAGCGGTCGGTGCGCCGCCGACGGGCACCACGCCGTTGGACGAAATCGGCTGGTAATCGCGGATCTGCCCTCTACATCCGGTCGCGGGGCTACGTTGGGAATAGTGGCCGTACGAGCATCGCGGGAAATTGTCATCGACGCGCCGCCGGAAGAAATCATGGAGGCGCTGGCCGATCTCGGCTCAGTGCCGACTTGGTCGTCGGTGCACAAGCGCGCCGAGGTCATCGATACCTATCCCGACGGCCGGCCGCACCACGTGAAGGTCACGGTCAAGGTGGTCGGCATCGTCGACAAGGAAGTGCTCGAATACCACTGGGGCCCGGACTGGGTGGTGTGGGACGCCGAGAAGACCCTTCATCAGCACGGCCAGCATGCCGAGTACACGCTGCAACGTGAGGGGCTCGAGAAGACGCGGGTGCGCTTCGAGGTCACGCTGGAACCGTCGGCGCCGCTGCCGGAGTTTCTGGTCAGCCGGGCCCGCAAGAAGATCCTCAATGCCGCGACCGAAGGATTGCGCAGGCGCGTGATGGGCGTCGTCGGTTCGGATCGGCGGAGGTAGGCCTCGACGTGGCCGTCCAAGCGTCACGGGAAATCGTCATCGACGCGCCGCCCGAGGTGGTGATGGAAGCGCTGGCCGACATCAGCACTTTGACGTCGTGGTCGCCGGTGCACAAAAACGTCGAGGTGCTCGACCGCTACGAAGACGGCAAGCCCCACCACGTGCGGGCCACCATCAAGATTTTCGGGCTGGTCGACAAGGAGATCCTCGAATACCACTGGGGCCCCGACTGGGTGGTCTGGGACGCCGAGGCGACGTTCCAGCAACGCGGCCAGCACGTCGAGTACACGCTGCAACGTGAGGGCCTCGACAAGACGAGGGTGCGCTTCGACATCACCGTCGAACCGTCGGGACCGGTTCCGGAGTTCCTCGTCAAGCGGGCCAGCAACATCGTGTTGGGCACGGCGACAGAAGGTTTGCGCAAGCGGGTGATGGGCCGCAAAGGCTAGCGTAGGGCCGCCAGGCGCCGGATCGCCTCGTCGAGCGTGTCGTCGCGCTTAGCAAAAGTGAACCGCACCAAGTGATTCCACGGTCCACCGACCGCCGGGTCGCAGAACGCGGACATCGGGATCGCCGCCACCCCGACCTGTTCGGGCAATGACGCGCAGAACTTGGTGCTGTCGTCGTAGCCCAGTGGTCGCGGGTCGGCGCACAGAAAGTAGGTGCCCGCACTGTCGTGGACCTCGAAGCCGATGTCGGCCAGCCCGTTGGCAAGCCGGTCTCTTCGGGATTGCAGCGACGCGCGCAGCGCGGCCACCCAGTCGTCCTCCGTGTCGAGCGCGTGCGCCACCGCCGGCTGAAATGGCGCGCCGCCCACATAGCTCAGGTACTGCTTGGCCGACCGCACTCCGACGATGAGTTCGCTTGGGCCGCATGCCCATCCGATCTTCCAGCCGGTGCAGTTGAACATCTTGGCGGCGCTGGAGATGGTGATCGTGCGCTCGGCCATCCCGTCGTAGGTGGCCAGCGGAAGGTGGCTTTTGCCGTCGAAGACCAGGTGCTCGTAAACCTCGTCGGTGATGACCAGTAGGTCTGCTTGGACGGCTATCTCGGCGATGGCCTTGAGTTCTTGTGCGCTCAGCACCATGCCGGTCGGATTGTGCGGCGAGTTGACGATCAGCGCCCTGGTGCGCGGCGTCACCGCATGCCGCAGCGCGTCGGCGTGCAGCGCGAAGCCACGACCGTCGGGCACCAGCGGCACCACGACGCGTTGCGCGCCGGCCATCGCCACCACAGGTGAGTAGGAGTCGTAGAACGGCTGGATCAAGATGACCTCGTCGCCGGGTTCGACCAGTCCGAGCACCGCGGCGGCGATGGCCTCGGTGGCCCCGACCGTCACCAGCACCTCGGTGTCCGGGTCGTAGTCGATGCCGAAGTGCCGCTGGCGCTGGGCGGCGATCGCGTGGCGCAGCTCGGCGACACCGATGCCCGGCGGGTACTGGTTGACGCCTTGGGCGATGGCGTCTTGCGCGGCCTTCAGCATTCCCGGCGGGCCGTCCTCGTCGGGGAAGCCCTGGCCGAGGTTGACCGCGCCGATGCGCGCGGCCAGCGCCGACATCTCGGCGAACACCGTCGTCGCGTATGGCCGCAATCGCGACACCGTCATGGTCGTCGAGCTTAGGACGGCGAGCGTGCGGCCAGCCGCACGTTGGGTGTCGAGTGTGCGGCCAGCCGCACGCTGGGGTCGCGGGCCTCCCAACCAACAGGTTGATCGGGGCCTGCTGTTAAGGTGGCAGGCATACGGATCCGACCCTTGGAAGAGGAATCAGCCATGTCCGAAGAAGCCTTCATCTACGAGGCCATCCGCACGCCACGCGGCAAGCAGCGCAACGGGTCGTTACACGAGGTCAAGCCGCTGAGCCTGGTCGTCGGCCTGGTCGACGAACTGCGCCGACGCTTCCCCGACCTGGACGAAACGCTGATCAGCGACGTCATCCTCGGCGTCGTCTCGCCGGTGGGCGACCAGGGCGGCGACATCGCGCGCACCGCGGTACTGGCGGCCGGCCTGCCGGACACCACCGGCGGTGTCCAGCTCAACCGCTTCTGCGCATCGGGCCTGGAGGCCGTCAACACCGCCGCGCAGAAGGTGCGCTCCGGCTGGGACGACCTGGTGCTGGCCGGCGGCGTGGAGTCGATGAGCCGCGTGCCGATGGGCTCCGACGGCGGCGCGTGGGCGCTGGACCCGGCCACCAACTACGACCTGGGCTTCGTCCCGCAAGGTATTGGCGCCGACCTGATCGCCACCATCGAGGGGTTCTCGCGGGAAGACGTCGACGCCTACGCGCTGCGCAGCCAGGAAAAGGCCGCGGCGGCATGGTCGGGCGGCTACTTCGCCAAGTCGGTGGTGCCGGTCCGCGACCAGAACGGTCTGCTGATCCTCGACCACGACGAGCACATGCGGCCCGACACGACGATGGAGGGCCTGGCCAAGCTGAAGCCCGCCTTCGAAGGCGTTGCGGCACTGGGCGGTTTCGACGACGTGGCGCTGCAGAAGTACCACTGGGTCGAGAAGATCAACCACGTCCACACCGGCGGCAACAGCTCCGGCATTGTCGACGGCGCCGCGCTGGTGCTGGTCGGCTCCGAGGCCGCCGGGAAGTCGCAGGGCCTCACACCGCGCGCCCGCATCGTTGCCACCGCCACCAGCGGCGCCGAGCCGACGATCATGCTGACCGGCCCCACCCCGGCCACCCGCAAGGTGCTCGACCGGGCCGGCCTGACCGTCGACGACATCGACCTGTTCGAGCTCAACGAGGCGTTCGCGTCGGTGGTGCTGAAGTTCCAGAAGGACCTGAACATCCCCGACGAGAAGCTCAACGTCAACGGCGGCGCCATTGCGATGGGTCACCCGCTGGGCGCCACCGGGGCGATGATCATGGGCACCATGGTCGACGAACTGGAGCGACGGGGGGCGCGACGCGCGCTGGTCACGTTGTGTATCGGCGGCGGCATGGGCGTCGCGACCATTATCGAGAGGGTTTAAAGGCATGGCAGACAACACGATCCAGTGGGACAAGGACGCCGACGGCATCGTCACGCTGACCATGGACGACCCGTCAGGGTCGGCCAACGTGATGAACGAGGCCTACATCGAATCGATGGGCAAGGCGGTGGAACGCCTTGTCGCCGAAGCGGATTCGATCACCGGTGTGGTGATCACCAGCGGCAAGAAGACCTTCTTCGCCGGCGGTGACCTGACCGCAATGGTCAAGGCGCGACCCGAGGATGCCGGACAGTTCTTCGACACCGTCGAACGGGTCAAGAAGGACCTGCGCACCCTCGAGACGTTCGGCAAGCCCGTCGTCGCGGCCATCAACGGAGCGGCTTTGGGGGGCGGCCTGGAGATCGCGCTGGCTTGTCACCACCGCATTGCCGCCGACGTCAAGGGCAGCCAGATCGGGCTGCCGGAGGTGACGCTGGGCCTGCTGCCGGGCGGCGGCGGGGTGACCCGCACCGTGCGAATGCTGGGTATTCAGAACGCTTTTGTGACAGTCCTGGCACAGGGCACGCGGTTCAAGCCGGCCAAGGCCAAGGAAATCGGTCTGGTCGACGAGGTGTTGCCGACGGTCGAGGAGCTGGTGCCCGCGGCCAAGGCGTGGATCAAGGCCAACCCCGACGCGCATGTGCAGCCGTGGGATGTCAAGGGCTACAAGATGCCTGGCGGCACTCCTTCGTCGCCCTCGCTTGCGGCGATCCTGCCGTCGTTCCCGTCGAACCTGCGCAAGCAGCTCAAGGGCGCGCCGATGCCCGCGCCGCGGGCCATCCTGGCCGCCGCGGTCGAGGGCGCGCAAGTCGACTTCGACACCGCCACGCGCATCGAAAGCCGTTATTTCGCTTCGCTGGTCACCTCTCAGGTGGCCAAGAACATGATCCAGGCGTTCTTCTTCGACCTGCAGCACATCAACTCCGGCGGCTCGCGGCCCGACGGCATCGGCAAGACCCCGATCAAGAAGATCGGTGTGCTGGGCGCCGGGATGATGGGCGCGGGGATCGCCTACGTGTCGGCCAAGGCCGGCTTCGACGTGGTGCTCAAAGATGTGAGCGCGGAAGCCGCCGCTAAAGGCAAGGGCTACTCGGAAAAGCTCGAGGCCAAGGCTTTGGAGCGGGGCCGCACCACCGAAGAGAAGTCCAAGGCGCTGCTGGACCGGATCAAGCCGACCGGCGACGCTGCGGACCTGGCCGGCGTGGACTTCGTGATCGAGGCGGTGTTCGAGAACCAGGAACTCAAGCACAAGGTGTTCCAGGAGATCGAGGACATCGTCGAGCCCGACGCGCTGCTCGGCTCCAACACCTCGACGCTGCCGATCACCGGTCTGGCGACCGGTGTCAAGCGGCAAGAGGACTTCATCGGGATCCACTTCTTCTCGCCGGTCGACAAGATGCCACTGGTCGAGATCATCAAGGGCGAGAAGACATCTGACGAGGCGCTGGCCCGGGTGTTCGACTACACGCTGGCTATCGGCAAGACCCCGATCGTGGTCAACGACAGCCGCGGCTTCTTTACCTCCCGCGTCATCGGCACGTTCGTCAACGAGGCGCTGGCGATGCTGGGCGAGGGTGTGGAGCCTGCGTCGATCGAGCAGGCCGGCTCGCAAGCCGGCTACCCGGCGCCGCCGCTGCAGCTCTCCGACGAGCTCAACATGGAGCTGATGCACAAGATCGCCGTCGCCACCCGCAAGGGTGTCGAGGATGCCGGCGGCACCTACGAGCCGCACCCGGCCGAAGCCGTCGTCGAGAAGATGATCGAGCTGGGGCGGCCAAGTCGGTTGTCCGGCAAAGGTTTCTACGAGTACGCCGACGGCAAGCGGGTCGGCCTGTGGCCGGGTCTGCGCGAGACGTTCAACTCGGGTACGTCGCAGCCGCCGCTCCAGGACATGATCGACCGGATGCTGTTCGCCGAGGCGTTGGAAACTCAGAAGTGCCTCGACGAGGGTGTGCTGACGTCGACCGCCGACGCCAACATCGGCTCGATCATGGGAATCGGCTTCCCACCGTGGACTGGTGGCACCGCGCAGTACATCGTCGGTTATGAGGGCGCGCACGGCACGGGTAAGCAAGCGTTTGTCGCCCGGGCTCGCGAGCTGGCGGCCAAATACGGCGACCGGTTCCTGCCGCCTGCGTCACTGGCTTAATGCGGGCTTAACTGGCGAGCAGACGCAGAATCGCGTAAAACACGCTCTCGCAACGCGATTCTGCGTCTGCTCGCCGTAGCTACTGGCGCTGCAGCACATAGCTGCGCGCTTTGAATCGAGCCGCAAACCTGCCGGCGATTCCGCCCTGAGGGGTCCACTGCGGTTCGTCGTCCGCCGCCAGTAGCGCCCACGCGGGTGTGAACCGGCGCTCGATCTCGGCCTGTTCGACTCCTGCCGGCCCGGGGCCGCCGCCGGGTTTGAACGCGATCATCAGCAGGCGTGAGCCGGGGGCGGCCTCCGCGCTGATCTCTTGGACGTAAAGGTCGCGATCGGCCGCGCTCATGCCGTGGAAGCAGCCGTTGTCCACGATCAACTGGAAGGGTCCATTGATTCCAGCCTGACGCAAGTGCGTGACGTCGGCGTGGACAAAGTTGACGGTAGCGTTCGCGGCCTGGGCCTTGGCACGGGCCTTGTCCAGGGCCTTCGGCGTGAAGTCCGCTCCCGTGACTTGCCATCCGTGTTGGGCGAGATAGATGGAGGTGTCTCCGGTGCCGCATCCGACATCGAGTGCCGATCCTGGTGGCGTGTCGGTTTCCTCGACGAGTTCTCGCAGCTTCGTCGAGAGCGGATGTCCGTCCCACGGGGTAAAGCCAAGTGCGTAGAACACGCGAAACAATAAATGCCGAGAAGCCATGTCACAGTCCTCCTAGGTCGGCGGAAAGCCAGTGTTGCGGCTGCAGATAGATCGCGACGCTCTCGCCGAGCTCGTTGCGCGCGTAGTCGAGGTAGGGCTCCACCTTCTCCGGCGGCATGTAGCGGCGGGTCATCTCGACGAGGTGGTCGTCGGTGCCGGGCTCGATTCGGCTCACTGGGCCGTCGACCGCGACATACCGCACCGTCGGCTCGAGCCGTTCGACCATCAGCGAGAAGTAGCCGGCCGCCTCGATGAGCCGCGTCTTGCGTGACCCGGCTCCGGTCAGCACCCACGGCTCGCCGCCGGGCGTGTACTGGTACCAGATCGGGACGGACAATGGCCCGCGGCTGTCGCCGGCGTATACCGACAGCGCCGCAATGTGTGGTTCGGCAAGAAATTGTTCGCGTTCGTCTTTCGACAGGGGCATAGGCAACAGGCTAATAGCGATCGACGACATGGGCGGGCCTGCAGCCGGCGCTCGTCAGTAGTCGGGCACCGGTATCGAGTCGTGCATGCGCACCCCTTTGGTGTTGAGCTTGGCGACGGCGCGGCTGATCGGGGTCGGCAGCGCCGACACCAGTTGCGCCCCGCGCGTCACCACCCACAGCGCGGGAGCCGAACCCGGAACGACGGTTCTGGCGGCGCCACGCGCGAAAGCCCGGCTGCGGCGCACCGGTTCGCGCATCCGCTTCTCGTAGGCCGCGAACGCTTTGGTGTAGTCGCCCTGTGCCTGTGCCAACTCGCCGGCCAACACGTAGGCGCCGATCACCGCGAGGCTGGTGCTGCCGCCGACCGCCGGTCCGGGGCAATAGCCGGCGTCGCCGACCAGACTGACCCGAGCCCGCGACCAGTTGTCGGTCTGCAGCTGGGTGATCGAGTCGAAGTAGAACGTCGGCGTGGTGTCGAGCTGCTCGAGCCAGCCGTCCACGCGCGGATGCATGCCGGCGAACGCGTCGCGCAGTAACTCCTTCTGCTGTTGCACATCTCGATGGTGGTAGTGCAGTTCGGGGCTGTGGAACATGAACAGCACGCGGGCGTCGTCCAAATGCCGAGCGCTGTAGACGCCGGCGATTCGGCCGACCTCGACCTGACCGAGCATCTCGCCATCGGGCGCAAGGGCTTTCGGCGCCGACGCCACCGCCAGGTAGCCCCCGAGGTAACGGGTGAGGCCGGCATCGTCGCCGAAGACCAGCCGCCGAACGTTGGAATGCAGCCCGTCGGCACCGATTACGACGTCGAAGCGGGAGCCGGCCGCGTGCTCGAAGGTCACCTCGCCGTCGGGGGAGATGGCCGTGATCGAGTCACCGAATAGGTACTCGACATCGGCTGCGCTGTAATAGATTTCGCTGAGGTCGTCGCGCATGATCTCGACGTGGCGGTCGGAGGCGGCGCGGTAGATCTTGGTGAGGTCGACGCGGATCGGCCGCGCGGCGCCGTCGCGGTAGATGCTCAGTCGCGTGGTCTCAGTGGCGCGTTCTTCGATGTGGGGCAGCACGCCCATCTTCGCCGAGATCTCCATGGCCGGGCGGAACAGGTCGACGGCGTGGCCACCGGTCTTGCGCAACGTCGGCGCTTGCTCGACGACGGTCACGTCGAACCCGTACCGGTCGAGCCAGTACGCCAACACCGGCCCGGCGATGCTCGCGCCCGAGATCAGAACCCGCATGCCGCGTCTCCTTACTTAACGATCGGTAAGCTCATGATGGGGCTTACCTACCGTTAAGTCAAGGTAGGCTTTACCGGGTGAGCAGGCCCCGCTCCGACACCCGCGAGCGCATCCAGGACGTCGCCCGAGAGCTGTTCGCGCAGCAAGGCGTGCAACGCACCAGCCTGCAGGACATCGCCGACAGGTTGGGCATCACCAAACCGGCGTTGTACTACCACTTCCCGTCGCGCGAGGAGCTGGTGCGTAGCATCGTGCAGCCGTTGATCGACGACGGCGAGCGGTTTGTCGCCGATCAGGAGGCACGCGACGGCGTGGACGTGCGCGAGTTGCTCGAGGGCTATTTCGACTTTCATTACCGGCGTCGGCGGGATCTCGTTGTGGTGCTGGCGGAATTCGCCATCCTGGAAGACTTCGGTCTGGTGGAGAAGGTGATTGCCTGGCGCGATCGGCTGGGCAAGTTGGTCTTTGGGCCAAAGCCGACGCTTGGGCAGGCCACTCGCGCGGCGATCGCGTTCGGTGGTCTGCAGGACTGCTGCATGCAGTTCCCGGATGCGCCCGCCAACAAGCTGCGCGCCGCGTCGGTGGAAGGTGCGCTCGCCGCCCTGGGGATCTAGAGTCCCTCGCTATGCGCTTCGGACTTTTCATCCCCCAGGGCTGGCGGCTGGATCTCGTCGGGATCGAACCCGACAAACACTGGGCGGTGATGCGCGATCTGGCGGCATACGCCGACGACAGCGCGTGGGATTCGTTGTGGGTCTACGACCATTTCCACACCGTGCCGATGCCGACCGGCGAAGCCACCCACGAGGCGTGGTCGCTGATGTCGGCGTATGCGGCGACGACGTCGCGGATCAAGCTGGGGCAGATGTGCACGGCGATGAGCTACCGCAACCCGGTCTACCTGGCCAAGGTCGCCGCCACGGCTGATGTCATCTCCGGGGGCCGCATCCAGATGGGCATCGGCGGCGGCTGGTACGAACACGAATGGCGCGCTTACGGTTACGGTTTCCCGTCGGCGAAGGTGCGCCTCGGCCGCCTCGACGAGGGTGTGCAGATCATGCGCGACGCCTGGCGCGACGGCAAGGTCAGTTTCAGCGGTGAGCACTACCAGGTCGACGGCGCGATCGTTGCACCGAAGCCGTTGCAGGACAATGGTATTCCGCTCTGGATTGCCGGCGGCGGGGAGAAGGTGACGCTGCGGATCGCCGCCAAATACGCGCAGTACACCAATTTCACGCCCGAGCCGTCGGCGTTTGCTCACAAGTCCGAAGTGCTCGCGCAGCATTGCCGCGACGTGGACACCGATTTCGACGCGATCGTGCGCTCGGTCAACGTCAATGCCGTGCTTGGCTCTTCGCAGGCGGAGGTCGACGAGCGCCTGCAGCGGATCCGCGACCGGATGGTCAGCTACGTGCCCGAGTCGGCCGCCGATTCGATGATCGCCGGCACCAGCGGCCCCGAGTCGGCCACCGGGACCACCGAGCAGGTGGTTGAGCGGCTGGGGCGCCTGCGCGACCTCGGCTGCGGCTACGTCATCTGCTACTTCCCCGAGGCCGCGTATGACCGCTCGAGCATCGAGCTCTTCGAGCGCGAGGTGATACCCGCGCTGAGCTAGAGGTCGGTGGTCGTATACCTGGTCTTGACCGGAGGGGCAGCCAACAGCGGTGGAAGCTGCGTCAGCTTGCCTTCGCCGGCGCGAAACCGGCGATACGCCTCGTCATGCTCGACCGATTCCCAGAGTTCGTAGATGATCCAGTGCGCCTCGTCGCCCTCGTCGACGAGCACATCGGTTCGCACATTGCCGTCGAACGCCCGGGTGTCTTGCAGTGCCCGGCCCATGAGTTCGCGCCCCGCCGCGACCTCGTCGGGCTTGAACCTGAGCTCGAGTAACACCGTGACCGCCATGGTCGCCAACCTAGTGCAACCGTGCCCGCATGCCGGTTAGGAGAATGGTATTTCCAGTTTTCGGAAGGCTGGTATACGGTTCGATTATGCAGAAGGCACTGGCGCCCGAGATTTCGACCTGGCCGGACGACAACCCGCAGCTCATCGGCAGTAAATGCGGCGACTGCGGCGCCACCACGTTCCCGGTGCAGCAGCGTTGCCCGCGGTGCAGCGGCGACGACATGTCCGAGCTGCTGCTGCCGCGGCGGGGCACGTTGGTGGCCTGGACGACGCAGGGCTTCCCGCCGGGACCGCCCTACGCCGGCCCGACGGGCAAGGATTTCGTCCCGTTCGGTGTCGGGCTGGTCCAGCTCGGCGACGTCATCCGCGTCGAGGGCCGGCTCACCGAAAACGATCCGGCCAAGCTGGAGTTCGTCCAGGAGGTCGAGCTGACCATGGTGCCGTTTACTACTGACGACGAGGGCAACGAGGTCGTCACGTTCGCGTTCGCACCGATCGGAGCAGGGAAATGAACGACGTTGCGATCATCGGCGTGGGCCTGCACCCGTTTGGCAGGTTCGACAAGACGGCGATGCAGATGGGCGCCGAGGCCATCCATGCCGCGCTCACCGATGCGGGTGTGGAGTGGAAGGACATCCAGTTCGGGTTCGGCGGCAGCCATGAGGTGTCCAATCCTGACGCCGTGACACGCCTGGTCGGACTGACGGGCATCACGTTCACCAACGTGTTCAATGCGTGTGCGACCGCGGCCAGCGCCATCCAGCAGACTGCCGACACGATCCGGTTGGGCAAGTACGACATCGGGATTGCCATCGGGCTGGACAAGCATCCGCGCGGCGCGTTCACCGACGACCCCGCGAAACTGGCGCTGCCGCAGTGGTATGCGCAGAACGGGCAGTTCGTCACCACCAAGTTCTTCGGGATGAAGGCCAACAAATACCTTCATGACCACAACATCTCGCAAGCCACGCTGGCCAAGGTGGCCGCCAAGAACTTCCGCAATGGCGCGCTGAACCCAAACGCGTTCCGCCGCAAGCCGCTTTCCGAGGAAGAGATCCTCAACTCGGCTGTGCTCAACTACCCGTTGACGCAGTACATGTTCTGCGCGCCCGACGAGGGTGCCGCCGCCGTGGTGATGTGCCGGGCAGACATCGCGCACAAGTACACCGACAAGCCGGTCTATGTGCGAGCCTGCGAAATCCGCACCCGCCGATACGGCGCCTACGAAGTGCATGCCACGTTCGCGCCACTCGACGAGGACGTTTCCCCAACGGTTTACGCGTCCAAAGCGGCCTACGAGGCCGCGGGTATCGGGCCTGAGGACGTCGACGTGGCCCAACTGCAGGACACCGATGCCGGCAACGAGGTCATCCACATGGCCGAGACGGGTCTGTGCGCCGACGGCGAGCAGGAGAAATTGCTGGCCGACGGCGCCACCGAGATCCACGGCTCAATGCCAGTCAACACCGACGGCGGATTGATCGCCAACGGCGAGCCGATCGGTGCGTCGGGGCTGCGGCAGATGCACGAGCTGGTGCGGCAGTTGCGCGGCGAGGCGGGCGAGCGTCAGGTGCCCGGCAACCCGCGCGTGGGCCTGGCGCAGGTGTACGGGGCACCCGGCACGGCGTCGGCGACCATCGTGTCGCTGTAGCGCTGCGTCCGCGCTAGCGCTAAATGGCCGGGCCCAGCAGGTCGTCCGCGTCTCGGATGACGTAGCCGTAGCCCTGCTCGGCCAGAAAACGCTGCCGGTGTGCGGCGTACTCGGCGTCCTGGCTGTCGCGTGCGACCACCGAGTAGAAGATGGCGCCGCCGCCGTCGGCCTTGGGCCGCAGCAACCGGCCGAGGCGCTGCGCCTCCTCCTGACGTGACCCGAACGTGCCCGAAACCTGAACTGCTACAGCGGCTTCCGGTAGGTCGATGGAGAAGTTAGCCACTTTGGATACCACCAGCGTGGTGATCTCTCCCCGGCGGAACGCGTCGAACAGCGCCTCACGCTCAGCGGTCTTGGTCGAGCCCTGGATCACCGGCGCGTTCAGCACCTCGCCGAGTTCCTCCAGTTGATCCAGGTAGGCGCCGATCACCAGTGTCTGCTCGCCGGGGTGTCGGCTCAGGATCGATTTGACCACCGCGATCTTCGAATGCGCCGTCGAACAAATCCGGTAGCGCTCGTCGGGCTCGGCGGTGGCGTACGTCATCCGTTCGCTGTCGGTCAGCGTGACGCGCACCTCGACGCATTCCGCCGGCGCGATCCAGCCCTGTGCCTCAATGTCTTTCCACGGCGCGTCGTAGCGTTTGGGGCCGATCAGGGAAAACACGTCGCCTTCGCGACCGTCCTCGCGGATCAGCGTGGCGGTCAGGCCCAGCCGCCGCCGCGACTGCAGATCGGCGGTCATCCGGAACACCGGCGCCGGCAGCAGATGCACCTCGTCGTAGATGATCAGCCCCCAGTCGCGACTGTCGAACAGCTCCAGGTGCCGATATTCGCCCTTGGTGCGACGGGTGATCACCTGATAGGTGGCGATGGTGACCGGCCGGATTTCCTTGCGCTCGCCGGAGTATTCGCCGATCTCGTTCTCAGTCAAGGATGTTCGGGCGATCAGCTCGCGTTTCCACTGGCGGCCCGCGACGGTGTTGGTGACCAGAATCAGCGTCGTCGCACTGGCTTTCGCCATCGCCGCCGCACCGACCAGTGTCTTGCCGGCCCCGCACGGCAGTACCACCACACCGGAGCCGCCGGACCAGAACGATTCGGTGGCCATCTCCTGGTAGTCGCGCAGGTGCCAGCCGTTCTGGCGCAGGCTGATCGGATGCGCCTCGCCGTCGACGTAGCCGGCCAGATCCTCGGCGGGCCAGCCGATCTTGAGCAGCATCTGCTTGACCCGGCCGCGCTCACTCGGGTGCACCACGACAGTGTCGTCGTCGATGCGCGCCCCCAGCATCGGCGCGATCTTCTTGTGCCGCAACACTTCTTCGAGCACCGCGCGGTCCAAGCTGACCAGCGTCAGACCGTGCGCGGGGTTCTTGACCAACTGCAGTCGGCCGTAACGGGCCATGGTGTCGACGATGTCGACCAGCAGCGGCTGGGGCACCGCGTAGCGGGAGAAGCTGACCAGCGCGTCGACAACCTGTTCGGCGTCGTGCCCGGCGGCCCGCGCGTTCCACAGCGCCAGCGGCGTGATCCGGTAGGTGTGCACATGCTCGGGTGCGCGCTCCAGCTCGGCGAATGGCGCGATCGCCGCGCGTGCGGCGCCTGCCAGGTCATGATCCACCTCGAGCAGCACCGTCTTGTCGGACTGCACGATCAACGGCCCGTCAGTCATGACTTCGATTATCCGGACTCGGCCGACATCATCTGCGCCGCTCCTCAGCATCGCTTCGCTCTGCATCGGACTCGGCCGACACGGACGTGATGCGATGGATGGCGAAGTCGCGAGCCTGCCCGGACGTCGAATCGAAAGCCACCAGCTGCCCGCCGAGCACGGCGATCGGCGACACCACCCGCTGGGTGGCCACCCCGGCGGCGTCGACGTAGCCGATCACCACGGTCTCGTCTCGCTGGGCCGCCCGCTGCAGCAGCGACATGGCGACCGCCGGGTCGACGCGGACGTTGGCGAACGGTGCGCTGCTCACTTTGCGCAAAACCGCGACGATCCCGCTTAGCGACTCGGTGCTCGGCCGGGGGATCGGCCGCGGCGCCCGGCGCTGCTGGGGCGTGGGCACCCGCGCGCCGCGGGCCCGGATGTCGACGATGGTGCCGGTGGAGTCCTCCGCGGCCGGCGCGAACCCGGCGCCGCGCAGCGCCGCGAGCACCTCTGCGATCGGCGCCTGCGAGATCGCCACCGTCGGCGCCAGTATCCGCAGTCCCAGTTGTTCGGCCGCGGCCACCGCCTGGGCCAGCAGGGCGGGGTCTTCGCAACGGACGAACGAGGTGGCCATGCCGATCCGCAGCTGCCCGTGCCGGCGGGCCACGTCGTCGATGAGGTACGTAAGTGATTGCGGCACCGGCGTTTTGGAGTGCTTCTCGAACAGCGCCCGGATGCCATCGGCGGTTTTGCCGATGTCGAGCGCGTGCCGGATGGAAGCTTCGCTGATCCGGTATACCATTGCCGCGCCGGCCGACTCCACGGTGGCGACCGCGGCCAGTTCGTCGGCCAGATCACGTTCCAGCGGCCCCGGCACCACCACGGTCAGGTCGGCCTGCACCAGGAAGTGGTCGATCGGTTCGGGCAGTGCCCGGTTCATCGCGTCGACGACGGAGTCGTCTTGGCTCAGCAGCGCGCGACCCGGTGTGCTGATCGCCCCGCGGCCGACCAACCCGAGGAAGTGCGCCTCCTCGAGCAGATCGGCGACCGGCACGGGCTGCAGCCGCTTGCCCCACCGCGGCCGCCGCCACACCAGGGCCGCCGACGCCGACGTCTCGTCGACTCCCGTGCCGGGCGGAAGCTCGGCCAGCAGGGTCAACAACAGCCTGCGGTCCAGCGGCGCAGCCGTGGAATACACCGAATCTGACAGTGCCCCATAGGGTTTGGCGTCCGGACCGCGAGTGCCGATCAGCCCCGGGCGCCGCGGCAGGTCCAGCCAGGTGCGGGCCAGCAGATGCCAGCGGTCGGCGGTGGACGTCTCGGCATAGCGGTCGGCGGCCACCG
Source organism: Mycobacterium sp. MFM001 (assembly GCF_003402475.1). GTDB lineage: Bacteria > Actinomycetota > Actinomycetes > Mycobacteriales > Mycobacteriaceae > Mycobacterium. The sequence continues at coordinate 22,079 of NZ_BFAB01000020.1, read as the reverse complement.
TCGGCGCCCAGTACGGTCCCTCGCCGTCCTCGGGTTGCGGTTCGGGCATGCCAGCCGCGATCAGTCCGGCCGCCGCGGCCAGTTCCAAGATCAGGCTCAGCCGGGCTTCGTCGATGCCGGTGACCTTGGCCAGCCGCTTGACTTCGCGGACCCCGAGTCCGCCGCTGCGCAGCTCGGGAACCGGTGCGGCGCTGAGGGTTTCCAGCAGCACGTCGATTTCGCGCAGCAGGTCAATGACCGCCCCGGCGGCCGCCGCGTCGGCATCGGCCGGTGTTGTGGCGGTGACGGCCGGATCGGGTGCGGTGAGTCGGGTAGGGCCGGGGTCTTCACCGCGCAGCACGTGTCCGACCTGGCGTGGCAGGATCACCGTCTCGGCGTCGATCCGGCGCAGCAGGCCCGTGGCCAGCAACCGCGGCACCGGGCGGTCCGGCGGAGCGCCCGGCGCGGCGTCGCGGGTGCGTCCCAGCGGCGATCCGTCCGACAGCTTGTCCAGCACGAGCAGCGCCTCGTCGTCCAGTTCGTCCAGCAGAGCGACGATCTGGTCGCGAGTGCGGGATTCGTCCTCCAGGATCGCTTGCCCGGGATACCAGGGCAGTCCCGCACCGGCGTCGGCTGCCACCCGTACCGCGGTCTCACCCCACACCAGGGCGCGCTCCCGGAGGTCGTCGAGCGCGCCGAGGACGTCGGCTTCGGGCGCCCGATCACCGATCAGCGCGACCAGCTTGGCGACCGGCACCGCCTCGGAATCGGCGTGCAGCACCAACAGCGCGTCGATGACGGCCAATCGCAGGAAGTCCAGCTCGTCGGTGGCGGCCCGGATCGACTGGCGGGCCTGGGCGCGGGCGGCCAGGGCCGCGATGCTGCCGGGCGGCGGCTGGGCAAGATCCGGGCGCAGTTCCAGCAGGCGGACCAGCCGTTCGTCGGGCAGGTCGGCCAGCCAGGACCCCAGCGGGATGCTCGGGGTGTGTTCTGTCATTGCTGACCAGCGTAAAGCAGCCAACCCGCACGCCGACTGCCCACGCGACCTGTCAGAATGGACCTCGTGGCTGACAACGCTGACAAGAAGACCAGGTACGTGGACCCGGGTTGGCCGACGGACGACCCCGACGACCACGCGGTGAGCGAACTGGCGACCGATCGCACGGGTGCGCTGTCCCCGTTCGGTGACCTGGTGTTTCCACTGCCGTCCGACGAGCTGCCCTACGTCCACCCGGTCACCGTCGTCAACAGGTAGATGTCCGGCTCCCCGTCTTCTCGGCTTTCGCATATCGACGAGCGCGGAGCCGCGCACATGGTCGACGTCACCGACAAGGGAGCCACCAAGCGCACCGCCGTCGCGGCCGGCACATTTCACACGTCGGCGCAGGTGGTGTCGCTGCTTTCGGCCGGCGGTCTGCCCAAGGGCGACGCGCTGGCCACCGCGCGGGTGGCCGGCATTCTGGCCGCCAAGCGCACCAGCGACCTGATCCCGCTGTGCCACCAACTGGCGCTCACCGGCGTCGACGTCGACTTCACCGTCGGCGAATCGGCCATCGACATCACCGCGACGGTCCGCAGCACCGACCGCACCGGGGTGGAGATGGAGGCGTTGACCGCGGTCAGCGTGGCCGGCCTGACGCTCTACGACATGGTCAAAGCGGTGGATCCGGCCGCGCGCATCGACGACATCCGGGTGCTGCGCAAGGACGGCGGCAAGACCGGGACCTGGGTGCGGTGATGGCCGGTCGGTCCGCGCGCGTCGTCATCGCCTCGACCCGGGCATCGGCCGGTGTGTACGAGGATCGATGCGGCCCAATCATCGCCGAATGGCTTGAGTTGCAAGGCTTTTCGCGTGTTGAGCCGGTGGTGGTGCCCGACGGCGACCCAGTCGGACAGGCGCTGCGCGACGCGGTCGGTGACGGCGTCGACGTCGTCATCACCTCGGGCGGTACCGGCATCTCACCCAGCGACGACACCCCGGCGCAGACGGCGGCGGTGCTCGACTACGAGATTCCCGGGCTGGCTGACGCGATTCGCCGCTCGGGCCTGCCGAAGGTGCCGACGTCGGTGCTCTCCCGCGGCCTGTGCGGGGTGGCTGGGCGCACGTTGGTGGTCAACCTGCCGGGGTCGACGGGCGGCGTGCGCGACGGGCTCGGCGTGCTGGCCGACGTGCTGGACCACGCGCTAGACCAACTGGCCGGCGGAGATCACTGATGACTCGCGCCGGCGACGATGCAGAGCGAAGCGATGAAGAGGAGCGGCGCCGATGACGCAGGTATTGCGGGCCGCGCTGACCGAGCAGCCGATTGTGCTGGCCGAGCACGAAGAGTTGGTGGGCCACGAGGCGGCGGGCGCGATCGTGGGCTTTGTCGGGATGATCCGCAACCACGACGGCGCGCGTGAGGTGCTGCGGCTGGAGTATTCGGCGCATCCGTCGGCCGAACAGGTGATGGCCGAGGTGTTGGCCGAGGTCGCCGAGCAGTGCAGCGGGGTGCGGGCGATCGCGGCCAGTCACCGCATCGGGGTGCTGCAGATCGGCGAGGCGGCGCTGGTGGCGGCGGTGGCCGCCGACCATCGCCGGGCCGCGTTCGAGACCTGCGCGCATCTGGTGGACACCATCAAGGCGCGGGTACCGGTGTGGAAGCACCAGTTCTTCGCCGACGGAACCGACGAATGGGTGGGCTCGGCCTGACTACGGCTGCGCGGGCTGCTGGGCGAGCGCGGCCAGTGCGTCGTTGCCGTTGACGCCCTGCGCCTGGATCGCCTGCCACAAGTCCTTGAGGTAGCCGGGGTCCATGTTCTGCGGCGCCGTGGCGGGCATCCCGTTGGCGTTGGACGGCAGATTGGTCGCCTGGTCGAGCAGCGGCGCGAACTGCGACGGCATCTGCAGGTCGTGCGCGGCCGAACCGGCGGCGGCCGGATCGATCGGCAGCGCCGGATCGCTCGGAGCCGGGGCCAGCGGTGCGTCCGTGACGACGGTCCAGTTCCCAACGGCCTGGGCCTCGTGAACGCCCTCGGGGGCGTCGGCGGGCGGCGCCTCGTCGAGGGCGGCGGGTTCGACCGGGGCCGGTTCGTCGGCCGGTGGCGCCTCGTCAAACACGACGGGCTCGACCGGCGGCGCGGGCTCGGCCGGCTCGTCGGTGGGTGCCGGCTCGTCGACCGGAGCGGGCGCGTCGAACGCGGCGGGCTCGGCCGGCTCGTCGGCGGGGACGGACTCGTCGACGGATGCCAACTCGACCGCCGGGGCGTCCTCCGGCGCCGGCGCGTCCTCTGGCGGCGGGGCGTCGAACGCGGTGGGCTCGCCCTCGGGAGCCGGGTTGTCCTCCGGCGGGTTCGCCGGGGCGTCGGCGAGGACGGTGCGCTGCGTCGGGCCCGACAAGCCGTGGCCGCAGACCGGCCAGGCGCCGCGGCCCTGAGTGGCCAGCACCCGCTCGGCGACCGCGATCTGCTGTTCCCGGGTGGCCATGTTGGCGGCTGGGGCGAATTCGCCGCCGCCGTGAGCGGCCCAGGTGCCGCGGTTGAACTGCAGGCCGCCCTGATAGCCGTTGCCGGTGTTGATCGACCAGTTGCCGCCCGACTCGCAACGAGCTACCTGGTCCCATTCGCCATCGGTGGCCGCCGATGCGTGGCCCGCGAGGGCGATGCCGCCGCCGCCGATCACTGCCCCGGTAAAGGCGATCTTGGCGACGCTGACGCTGGATGTCGTGGGCTTACGATGCCGTCCACTCATACGCCGGTGCTGTCCTCTCTGTATGCGCCTGCGAGGTCAGCTGTCGGGTTCGGGCTGGAGAGGTTGCCCGGCCACCGCGGTGGCTTCACCCCAAGGAGCCGCGCGCGGCTCCGGTCCGATCACGGCGGACTGGTTGGGTCCCCCGCCTCCATCCACGGTTGTCGTCGGACCCCCGCCTGCTGGATGGAGCTCGGCGCTACAAGCGGGGAAGGCCCGCCGCTCAACAAGATTCGGCAAGCCCGCGGAGAACGGTAGCGGGTCATGTCGGATGAGTCACGTCTGCGCAAATGCAGCGTTTTCGCCACTGATGCCCTACAAAAACGCCAGGAAAGCGCTCAATCTACGCAGGTCAGAGGCGGTCGCAATCGGACCGTTGCCGCGCTGTGATCAATCCGTTATGTGATGCAAATCACGGACGTCATCCGCCGGCGAAGGGCGGCAGAACGTCGATTGTCTGGCCTGCACGCAGAACGGCGGAGTGGTCGCGGACGGCGACGCCGTCGCACAGGTATGAGCATCGCTTCAGCACGGTCGCGAGCCGCTCATTGTGTTGAGCGAGGGCGTCGACCAGCTCGGCGACCGTGGCGTCCGGCCCTACCGTGGCGGTCTCGGTCTCGGTTCCGGCCGCGGCCCGCGCCGCCGCGAAATAGCGGACGGTGACCTGGATTCCGGTGAGTTCGTCAGGCACTTGGGTCATGGGTCAGCCGCCGATCGCGCTCATCGGCCGGGCCGGCTGGATGAAGTCCGGGTCGTTGATGCCGTGCCCGGCGGGTTTGCCCCACATCGCGGCACGCCATGCCGCCTCGATCGCGTCGTCGTCGGCGCCGGTGCGCAGAAGCCCGCGCAGGTCGGTCTCCTCGGAGGCGAACAGGCAGCTGCGGATCTGGCCGTCGGCGGTCAGCCGGGTGCGGTCACAGGCCGCGCAGAACGGGTGCGACACCGAGGCGATGATCCCGACCTTGCCCGACGGTCCGCCCGGGCCGGTGTCGACGAGCCACAGTTCGGCCGGCGCGGAACCGCGTGGTGTGGGGTCGGGCCGCAGGCGGAAATGCGGGCGCAGCGCGGCCAGCACGTCGTCGGCGCTCAGCGCGGCGCCCCGGCGCCACTGATGCCCGGCGTCCAGCGGCATCTGCTCGATCACCCGTAGCTGGTAACCGTGTTCGAGGCAGAACCGCAGCAACTCGACGACGTCCTTACGGCCGGTCACCGGGTCGAGTACCGCGTTCACCTTGACCGGCTCGAAGCCGGCCGCCTTGGCCGCGGCCAGGCCGGCCAGCACGTCGGCAAGCCGGTCGCGGCGGGTGATCGCCGCGAAGTGGTCGCGGTCGACGGTGTCCAGCGAGACGTTGACCCGGTCCAGGCCCGCCTGCGCAAGGGCGGCAGCCCGTCGCTCCAGCCCGAGGCCGTTGGTGGTCAGTGAGATCTCCGGGCGGGGTCGTAACGCCGCGGCCGCCGCCACCACTTCCTCGAGGTGGCGGGCCAGCAACGGCTCACCGCCGGTGAACCGCACGTTGGTGATGCCGAGCCGGGTCACCGCGATGCGCAGCAGCCGGGCCAGTTCGTCGGGGCGCAGCAGGTCCTCGCCGGGAAGCCAGTCCAGTCCTTCGGCGGGCATGCAGTAGGTGCAGCGCAGGTTGCAGCGGTCGGTCAGCGACACCCGCAGATCGGTGGCGATCCGACCGTACGTGTCGACCAGCGGACCGGTGGCCGGAGCCGGCCCGTGGCTGCCCGGGTCGTCTGGGGGGCGGCGCACCGTCGGCACGCCGAGCGCGATCACCGTCATGCCAATACCGATTCCGGTCGGGTCGGATGGTTTACGGGAACGATTTCTTTGCCCAGTGGCACCAGCGACACCGGGATCAGCTTGAGATTGGCCAATGCCAGCGGAATCCCGATGATCGTCGCCGCCATCGCGATCGCACTGGCCAGATGCCCGATCGCGAGCCAGATCCCGAACAACAGCACCCAGATCACGTTGCCGATCAGCGCGCCGGTTCCTGCGCCCGGTTTTTCGACGATCGTGCGCCCGAACGGCCACAGCGTGTACGACGCGATGCGCAGCGCCGCGAAGCCGAAGGGAATGGTGACGATCAGCAGGAAGCAGACAAGCGCCGCCAACAGATAGCCGACGGCCAACCAGAGGCCGCCGAAGATCAGCCAGATGACGTTCAGGATCAGGCGCATATCTTCCTCCAGCGGTACGCCCAGCCTACCGATTAATCGGGGGTGATCGTGCGCACGGCATCCGAGTAGGATCACCAGTCATCGCGTCCTGCACTCGCGGGGCGCTTCGTCGTGTAGGGATCCGTCAGACAAGCAGGTGAGACCAGTGCCGACCGGCAAGGTGAAGTGGTACGACCCGGACAAGGGGTTCGGCTTCCTGTCCCAGGAGGACGGCGAGGACGTCTACGTCCGCTCCTCGGCGTTGCCTGAAGGTGTCGAGGGCCTCAAGGCGGGGCAGCGCGTCGAGTTCGGCGTGGCCACCGGCCGACGGGGCCCGCAGGCATTGAGCCTCAAGCTGATTGATCCGCCGCCCAGCCTGTCGCGTGCCCGCCGCGAGGGACCCGCCGCCGAACACAAGCACAGCCCCGACGAACTGCACGGCATGGTCGAGGACATGATCACGCTGCTGGAAAGCACGGTGCAACCGGAACTGCGCAAGGGCCGCTACCCGGATCGCAAGACGGCCCGTCGCGTCTCCGAGGTGGTCAGGGCAGTGGCCCGCGAACTCGACGGCTGACCCTCAGGCGAGCGCCATTCCGCCAAAGCGGGTGTAGAGAAGCGCGCCACGGGCAACACTAGTTACTGACGAGTAAACTAGTCACCAGGAGTGTCCGATGGCGCAGCAGGTACAGGTCACCGAGGAGCAGGCGAGAGCCGTAGCCGAGGAGTCGCGCGAAAGCGGTTGGGATAAGCCATCTTTCGCCAAGGAACTCTTCCTAGGCCGCTTCCCGTTGGAGCTCATTCATCCGTTTCCCCGCCCGGCCGACGAGGAGGCCGCCCGCACCGAGGCATTCCTGGCCAAGCTGCGGGAGTTTCTCGGCACCGTCGACGGCGCCGTCATCGAGCGCGACGCCCAGATTCCCGACGAGTACGTCAAGGGCTTGGCCGACCTCGGCTGTTTCGGCATGAAGATTCCCACCGAGTACGGCGGCCTGGGCATGTCGCAGATCGCCTACAACCGGGCGTTGATGATGGCGTCGTCGGTGCACCCGAGCTTCGGTGCGCTGCTGAGCGCGCATCAGTCGATCGGTGTGCCGGAACCGCTCAAGCTGGCCGGGACTGAAGAACAGAAGCGGAAGTTCTTGCCGCGGTGCGCCGCCGGGGGAATATCGGCGTTTCTGCTCACCGAACCGGACGTGGGTTCCGACCCGGCGCGGCTGGCGTCGACCGCGACGCCCATCGAGGACGGCGCGGCGTACGAACTGGACGGGGTGAAGCTGTGGACCACCAACGGCGTCGTCGCCGATCTTCTGGTGGTGATGGCCCGCGTGCCCAAGAGTGAGGGCCACCGCGGCGGCATCAGCGCGTTTGTCGTCGAGGCCGATTCACCCGGCATCACCGTCGAGCGGCGCAACAAATTCATGGGGCTGCGCGGCATCGAAAACGGCCTGACCCGGCTCCATAATGTCCGCGTTCCCCGCGAAAACCTGATCGGGCGGGAAGGCGACGGCCTGAAGATCGCCCTGACAACCCTGAACGCCGGGCGGTTGTCCATTCCGGCGATGGCGGCCGGCGCCGCCAAATGGTCGCTGAAGATCGCGCGGGAGTGGTCGTGCGAGCGGGTGCAGTGGGGCAAGCCGGTCGGCGAGCACGCCGCGGTGGCCAACAAGCTCTCGTTCATCGCCGCGACCACGTATGCACTGGAGGCGGTGCTGGAACTGTCCGGCCAGATGGCCGACGAGGGCCGCAACGACATCCGGATCGAGGCGGCGTTGGCCAAGTTGTGGTCCAGCGAGATGGCCTGCGTGATCGCCGACGAGCTGGTGCAGATCCGCGGCGGCCGCGGCTACGAGAGCGCCGAGTCGCTGGCGGCCCGCGGTGAGCGCGCGGTGCCGGTGGAACAGATAGTCCGCGACCTTCGGATCAACCGGATCTTCGAAGGATCCAGCGAGATCATGCGGCTGCTGATCGCCCGGGAGGCGGTCGATGCGCACCTGACCGCCGCGGGCGACCTGGCCAACCCCAAGGCCGATATGCGGCAGAAGGCCAAGGCTGCTGCCGGCGCCAGTGGATTCTACGCAAAGTGGTTGCCGCAGCTGGTTTTCGGCGAAGGACAGCTGCCGACCACCTACCGCGACTTCGGCAGGCTGGCAACGCATCTGCGTTTTGTCGAGCGCTCGTCACGCAAGCTGGCCCGCAACACCTTCTACGGGATGGCGCGCTGGCAGGCCGCGCTGGAGCAAAAGCAGGGATTCCTGGGCCGCGTCGTGGACATCGGGGCGGAACTGTTCGCCATGGCGGCGTCGTGTGTTCGTGCTGAGGCGCAGCGGGTTTCGGATCGCGCCGAAGGCGAACAGGCATACGAGCTGGCCGATGCGTTCTGCCAGCAGGCCACTCTGCGGGTCGAGGCCTTGTTCCATGCGTTGTGGTCCAACACCGATGCCACCGATGCCGGGCTGGCCCGAAATGTGTTGGGGGGAAGCTACACCTGGCTGGAGGAGGGGGTCCTCGACCAGTCCGAGGGCACTGGGCCGTGGATTGCGCACTGGGAGCCGGGCCCGTCCACCGAGGAGAACCTGGCGCGGCGGTTCCTGACCGTATCGGAACCATGACCTACGTCGCGCAGTCCGGCGAATTCACCCGCGACACCAACTACATCGCGACACGCATCACCGCCGACGGGCGTGACGGCTACCCGGTCGAGCCCGGTCGGTACCGGCTGATCGTCGCGCGGGCCTGCCCGTGGGCCAATCGCGCGATTATCGTGCGGCGGCTGCTAGGTCTGGAAAAGGCTATCTCCATTGGCTTTTGCGGGCCCACCCACGACGAGCGCAGCTGGACTTTCGACCTGGACCCCGGTGGTGTCGACCCGGTGCTCAAGATTCCGCGGCTGCAGGACGCCTACTTCAAGCGGTTTCCCGACTACTCGAAGGGCATCACCGTCCCGGCGATCGTCGACGTGCCGACCGGCGCGGTGGTCACCAACGATTTCGCGCAGATCACGTTGGACTTCTCCACCGAATGGACGGCCTATCATCGGGACGGCGCCCCGCAACTGTATCCGGAGCCGTTGCGCGCCGAGATCGACGAAGTGGCGCAACGGATCTACACCGAGATCAACAACGGGGTATACCGCTGCGGGTTCGCCGGCTCACAGCAGGCTTACGACGCGGCCTACGACCGGTTGTTCACCGCGCTGGACTGGGTGAGCGATCGACTGGCAGGGCAGCGATACCTGGTGGGCGACACCATCACCGAAGCCGATGTGCGGCTGTTCACCACGCTTGCCCGGTTCGACGCGGTCTATCACGGCCATTTCAAATGCAATCGGTCCAAACTGTCCGAGATGCCGGTGCTGTGGGCCTATGCGCGCGACCTGTTCCAGACGCCTGGTTTCGGCGACACCATCGACTTCGTCCAGATCAAGCAGCACTACTACATGGTGCACACCGACATCAATCCCACCGGGATAGTGCCCAAGGGGCCGGACCTGGCTAACTGGCTCACTCCTCACGGCCGGGAAGCCTTGGGCGGCAGGCCATTTGGTGACGGCACTCCGCCCGGGCCGCCGCTCGAGGGCGAACGGGTGCCCGCTCAATTTTGAATGCCGAGCGTCGACTTGTTGTGCTGAAATGGCCGATTTCCCCTGACAACTCGACGTTCGGCGCTAGAAAACCGTTCGCACCGACCATTCGGCGTGCGGGACGTCGTGCAACTCGCCGGCGGGGTCGACGACCAGAGTCATCAACTGCACCGCGATCCCGGTCAGTCGCCCCCGCTGCGGGTCGACGGTGGGAATGGTGACGGCCAGCCGGCTGCCGGGCCGGAACACGGTGGTCGTGGTGTCAGACGGATCCTCGTAGACCCGCAGTAGCCGCCACGGCGCGCGGCCGATCGCCGTCGGCACCGAAAGCTGCACGGGGTCACGGGAATTCACTGGCAGCTCGCCCTGGGCATGCGGAGTGTCGCAGTCGGTGAGGTCGAGCACGTTGCAGTACAGGTACGGCCCGACCCGGGTGAGGTGGCCGTGCGAATACGCGCTGATTTCGGGGCGCGACGGACCATGCCCGCGCGCAAGGAACCACGCGCCCACCCCGGCGGCTGCCGACGCTGCGACCACGACCACCGCGAGCAGCACGACGAGCGGGCGCTTCACTGCGGCGTCGCCATCGCGCGGCTACCCTCCTGCTCGACCATCACCGGCCGGTTGCCGCCGAAGCCCGGGATCAGCGAGTCGCCACGGAAGCTGACGATGGTCTGCGCCAGGCCAGGAATCAGCAGGGCGCTGACAGCGGTGAACCCGATCCACAGCTCGGTGTACACCAGCACGCCCAGCGCGCCGCCGAGCACCCAGGCCAGTTGCAGCGTTGACTCCGAACGGCCGAACGCCGACGCCCGGGACTCCTCGGGCAGGTCGTCCTGCAACGAGGCGTCCAGTGCCGCCTTGGCGATCGCGCTGGCCCCCGACGTGATCAAGGTGGCGACGGCCGCGACCACCAGGGTGCCGGCCACCGCCCCGGCCAGCGCGGCGACGGTGACCGCGACGGTGCAGCGCACCACCAACACGGCGGGCCGGCCCAATTGCAGACGCGCACTGGTGAAGTTGCCCACGAAATTGCCCACCGCCGCCGCCGCCCCGATCAGCCCCAGCATGCCCAGCTGCACCCACCCGCTGGCGTCGTGCGCCTTGGCGACAAATGCCGGATACAAGAACAGGAAGCCGACCATGACCTTGATCGTGCAGTTACCCCACAGCGAGGTAATGATGTTGCGGCCCAGCGGTTGTCGAAGCGCGCGGTGCAGCGGGTCGCTGCGCCGGCGATAACTCAGCGTGGCGGGCACCTCGCCCGCGGTGACTTCGACCCAGCGGGGGATCCGCATCGACAGCCACGCGCCGGCCAGCGTCACCGCGACGATCACGAACAACGCGCCCGGCAGCTCGAACAGGTGGTTGCACACGAACTCGACGCCGCTGGCGATTGCGCCGCCGGCGATGGTGCCGCCCAGCAGACCGAACATGGTCAGCCGCGAATTGACCCGCACCAGGTCGATGGTCGGCGGCATCACCCGCGGCGTCACCGCACTGCGCAGCACCGAAAAGGATTTCGACAGCACCATCATCGCCAGCGCGCACGGGTAGAGCACCCAGGACGGGAAGCTGCCGGACAAGCCGTCGTAGTTGGCGATCAACACCAGGGCCAGCGCGGTGCGCAGCACGAACGACAGCGCCAGTGCGACGCGCCGGCCGTGCTGCAGCCGGTCCAGCGCCGGGCCGATCAGCGGCGCGATCACCGCGAACGGCGCGATCGTGATCAACAGGTACAGCGCAACCCTGTCCTTGCTTTCGCCGGTGGCCGCCGCGAAAAACAGCGTGTTGGCCAGCGCCACGGCCATTGCGGCGTCGACCGCGGAATTCGCCACCACCGGCCACGTCAGTGCCGTCAGCCCGGACTTGTCGGCGCCGTCGGCCGTCGCGGCCCGATGCACCAATCCGTACATACGCGAACCCATTTCGCGGCTGCGCAGCGCCGCCGCGCGGGTGACGGTGATGCGTTCGGTGCCGCGCGCGGCGGCCGGCGGCTCGCGGCGCGGGCCGGGCTCGGGCTGGCGGTGCAGCGGCGGCAGGTAGCGGTTGGCGCTGGGCATCGGGGCGCGCGGCGACCGCCGGCGGTAACCGGGATCGTCGGCCGGATAGTTGGCCATGCCGGGGTGCTGGGTCGGTTGATCACGCCGGCGTCCGGACACGCATCAATTCTCACCCATCGCGGGTGATCGAGCGCGCAGGTGACCGGTGTGGCTGGCCATCCGGTCGCTACGGCAGTATTGAAGGCGTATGGAAACAGCGGACAGCGTGACCACGGCAGAGTGGGCGGAAGGCCTGGGGCCGATCCTCACCGGCGCCGTCGAGCAGGCGCGCGCCGCCGTCGTCGAATTCAGCGGCGCCGACACGGTGGGCGACTACCTCGGCGTCAGCTACGAGGATCCGACCGCGGCCACCCACCGGTTCCTGGCCCATCTGCCCGGATATCAGGGATGGCAGTGGGCCGTCGTCGTCGCCGCCTACCCGGGTGCCGACCACGCGACCGTCAGCGAGGTGGTGCTAATTCCGGGGCCGACGGCGTTGCTGGCGCCGGAGTGGGTGCCGTGGGATCAGCGGGTCCGGCCCGGCGATCTGAGCCCCGGCGACCTGCTGGCGCCGCCGCCGGACGACCCGCGACTGGTGCCCGGCTATCTGGCAAGCGGTGATCCGCAGGTCGACGACGTTGCCGTCGAGGTCGGGTTCGGGCGGCGACGGGTGATGAGCGCCTGGGGTCGCGCCGAGGCCGCCCAACGCTGGCACGACGGCGACTACGGTCCCGGCTCGCCGATGGCGCGCTCGACCAAACGGGTCTGCCGCGACTGTGGTTTCTATCTGCCGCTGGCCGGTTCGCTGGGCGCGATGTTCGGCGTGTGCGGCAATGAAATGTCGGCCGACGGGCATGTCGTCGACTCCGGATACGGCTGCGGCGCGCATTCCGACACCCCGGCTCCGGCGGGCAGCGGTTCGCCGGCCTATGACCCCTACGACGACGGGGTGCTCGACATGGTCGAGAAAACCGACGACTAACTTTCCGCGGCGGCTTTGATCTTGGCCAGCGAGGTGTTCATGCCGTCGACCAGTTCGCGCTCGAAGCTGTCCTCGCCGCCCATCAGTGCGTTCACCGTCATGCTCGAGATCGGTTTGACGCCGTTCTCGGCGTGGCGGCTTTCGATCAGCCGGGTGCCCTCCGGGGTCGGCTGCAGCTCGTAGCTCCAGATGGTGCCGTTGGCGTTGACCTTGAACGCCAGCTTCTGCTCCGGAATGACCTCGGTGAGCGTGCATGTCGTCGGCCAGAACAGAAAGTTGCGGCGGTTCAGGTTGAGCGTGCGGGTGCCCTGCCGCACCGGGCCGAGCGGCTTCATCCACCGGCACTGAGGGCTCCACTGCGGCATCCGGCGGACGTCGGACACCAACTCCCACACCTTCGCGACCGGCGCGTTGATGTCGACCTGTGCTTGCAATAGCGGCGCTGCCATTGACCGTTCCTCCTATTTGGTGGTCCGCAAGTGCCCGAGCCCGGTTTGCGCACCGCGCGCGCCGCGGCGGACGGCGTCGCGCTGCCACAGAAAGATACCGGTGCCCAGCAGCCCGACGCCCAGCCCGGCCAGCGTCACCGGCCGCCAGTCGTCCAGGGCCGGCACGAGGAAGGCAGCAACCGTCGCACCCAGCCAGGCCAGCGCGCCGACCCCGACGACTGGCCACACCTCCAGCAGCACAGCGGGAAGCATCGGCGGGTTGGGGGTGGAGCCGGGCTCGGACATCGAGATCACGCTACTCGGTGGTTCGCTGTTGACGCTCCGAGGTTGTGTCGTAACCTTCGCGCTGTGACCGACGGCGATACGCGGCTGGCCAGCGACCTGTCGCTGGCGGTGATGCGGTTGTCGCGGCAACTGCGTTTTCGCCGCCCGCAGTCGCCGGTTTCGTTGTCGCAGCTGTCGGCGTTGTCGACGTTGGCCAAAGAAGGGCCGATGACGCCCGGCGCGCTGGCCATCCGGGAACGGGTGCGTCCGCCGTCGATGACCCGGGTGATCGCGTCGCTGGCCGAACTGGGTTTCGTGGACCGGGTCGCCCATCCCGACGACGGGCGGCAAGTCCTGGTGTCGGTCTCCGAGGCGGGCGCCGAGTTGCTGGAGGCCGAACGCCGGGCCAGCCAGGAGTGGCTGGCGCAGCGACTGGCGGGCCTGGGTCGCACCGACCGCGAAACCCTGCGCGACGCCGCCGATCTGATGCTGGCCATCGTCGACGAAACCCCGTGAGCGCCGTCTGCGACGTCAGCGATCCCGACGATCCGCGGCTCGACAACTTCCGCGACCTGAACAGCATCGATCGCCGCCCGGATCTGCCGACCGGTAAAGGTCTGGTGATCGCCGAGGGCGTGCTCGTCGTGCAGCGCATGCTGGCGTCCCAGTTCACGCCGCTGGCGTTGTTGGGCACCGATCGCAGACTGGCCGAACTGCAGGCCGACTTGAGGGGCTGCGAGGCACCGTATTACCGGGTCTCCGCCGACGTGATGGCCCGGGTGGTCGGGTTTCACCTCAACCGCGGCGTGTTGGCCGCGGCACGCCGGGTTCCCGAACCGAGCGTGGCCGAGGTGCTCGACGGCGCCCGCACGGTCGCGGTGCTCGAGGGCGTCAACGACCACGAGAACCTGGGGTCGATCTTCCGCAACGCCGCCGGCCTCGACGTCGACGCGGTGGTGTTCGGCAGCGGCTGCGCCGATCCGCTCTACCGGCGCGCGGTGCGGGTGTCAATGGGTCATGCGCTGCTGGTGCCGTACGCTCGTGCGACGAACTGGCCCCACGACTTGAACCTGTTGCGGAAGAAGGGCTTTCGACTGCTTGCGATGACGCCGGGCCGCGATGCCATGACGCTGTCGGCGGCGATGTCGACGGTGGGCGACCAACGGGTGGCGGTGCTGGTGGGTGCCGAAGGTCCGGGCCTGAGCCATGCCGCGATGCGGACAAGCGATCTGCGGGTACGTATCCCGATGTCGCGTGGCACCGACTCGCTCAACGTCGCCACTGCCGCGGCGCTGGCGTTCTATGAGCGGGTTAGGCTCGGTTCGTGACCGGCCAACGCAACGAATCCACGCCCTGGGCAACGGGTTTGACGGTGGCGGCGTTCGTCGCCGCGGTCACGGCTGCCGCGATCGTGGTGCTCAGTCTCGGTCTGGAGCGCGTGCACCCGTTGTTGGCGGTGGGACTCAACGTCGTCGCGGCCGGGGGATTGGCGCCGACGCTGTGGGGGTGGCGGCGGACGCCGGTGCTGCGCTGGTTCGTGCTAGGGGCGGGCGTGGGCGTGACGGGTGCGTGGCTGGCGTTGCTCACGCTGGCGATCGTCGGAGCAGGCTAGCGCTGTCCGCTGGAGCGCACGCCGAGCAGCACGTCCTCCCACGCCGGGACCGGTGGCTTGCGGCGACGAGCACGTGCCGGCTCGTGTTGCGGTTCTGGCGCGGCTTCTTCTGCGGGCGCGGGCTCGGGCTCGGGTTCGTCGAAGTCCAGCTGCGCCACGGGGGCCAGCGGGCGCAGCGGACGGTCGAAGTCGGGGTCGATCAGCTCGCTGGCGGCGTCGTCGACCGCGGTGACCGTCCCGCCGTGCGCGCCGGGGGCGAAGCGGAAATGCGCGACGTTGTCCGAGCGACCGGCCTTCCAACCCAGCTGCACCGTCCAGCGTCCGTCCTCGTTGCGCCAGGCGTCCCAGGTGGTGCCGTCCGGGTTGAGGCCGCGGGCGACCAGCGCGGCGGTGACCGTCTCCAGCAGCGTGAGCACCGCGGGCCCGTCGGCGAGGACCGGATGCGCGGCGGTTGCCAGCTCGGCCGCCCGGGATCGCTCCAACAGCACCGGGTGGGCGAATCGCTGGACCCGTTCGATGTCCACCCCGGCGGCCGCCGCGACCTGCTCGACGGATGCGCCGGCGCGGATGCGGGCCTGAATTTCCTTGGGACGCAGCATGCTGGGGACCTCGTAGTCGATCTGGGTTTGTGCGACCCGCGCCCCGTCGCCGCGTACCGCCGCGCGCAACCGGTCGTCGGCCCGTAGCTTGAACTTCTCGGCCGGGTCGTCACTTTCGCAGATGATGTGTTTGCCATCGACGTCGAGACCGACGACCTTGAGTTCCCGCATCGCGACCTCCTCGGGGGCCTGTCAGGTGCGCACTCTAATGCAGCGAGCGGCCGTAACCGCGCTGACACGCCGCCCAGCTCAGAGGCGTTCGACCACCCAGTCGACACACTCGGTCAGCGCGCTGACGTCGTCGGGCTCCACCGCGGGGAACATCGCGACCCGCAACTGGTTGCGGCCGAGTTTGCGGTACGGCTCGGTGTCGACGATGCCGTTGGCGCGCAGCACTTTGGCAACGGCGGCGGCATCGACGTCGTCGCTGAAATCGATGGTGCCCACCACCTGGGACCGCAAACGCGGCTCGGTGACAAAAGGCGTGGTGTACGGCCGATCCTGCGCCCACTGGTAGAGCCGCTGCGACGAATCTGCAGTGCGCTTGACCGCCCAGTCCAGCCCGCCGTTGCCCAACAGCCAGTCGATCTGCTCGGCCAGCAGCACCAGCGTGCCGATCGCCGGGGTGTTGTAGGTCTGATTTTTGAGGCTGTTCTCGACCGCGATCGGCAGCGACAGGAAGTCGGGTACCCAGCGGCCGGACCCGGCGATGGCGTCGATGCGGGCCAGCGCCGCCGGGCTGCAGATCGCCAACCACAGGCCGCCGTCCGCGGCGAAGTTCTTCTGCGGCGCGAAGTAGTAGGCGTCGGTCTCGGTGATGTCGACCGGCAGCCCGCCGGCGCCCGAGGTGGCGTCGATGACGACCAGTGCGTCGCCGGATCCGGCGGGACGCTGCACGGGCACGGCCACCCCGGTCGAGGTCTCGTTGTGCGCCCAGGCGATGACGTCGACGGACGGGTCGCTCTGCGGCTCGGGCGCGCTGCCGGGATCGGCCTTGACGACGATCGGTTCGTCGACGAAAGGGTTCTTGGTCACGGCGCTGGCGAATTTCGAGCTGAACTCGCCGTAGGACAGGTGCAGCGACCGCTTGTCGATCAGCCCGAACGCTGCCGCGTCCCAGAACGCCGTGGCACCGCCATTGCCCAGGATGACCTCGTAGCCGTCGGGCACTGAGAAGAAGTCGCGCAGTCCGCTGCGCACCCGTCCGACCAGGTCTTTGACCGGCGCTTGCCGGTGCGACGTGCCGAACAACCCGGCGGCGCTGGTCGCAAGGGTCTGCAGCTGTTCGGGGCGGACCTTTGACGGCCCCGATCCGAAGCGGCCGTCGCGGGGTTTGATGCCGTCGGGGATCGTGAGCGTCTCAGCCATATTCACCAGGCTAAAGCGTGCCGAAGCACTGGGTGTGCGGCACCACCCTTCTCGGGTGTCGTCGGTTCAGCCTGCGGCCGCAGTGTGAACGTCGGTTCCCGCGTCATTCGGGCTGGTTTCACCAGCACACATAGGGTGCTGGTCAGCGCCATCCCGTCGGCGGGCGTTGGTGGCCCGGCCTCCTGCTTGGGGGTCCGGGGATCGAGGTGATGCTGATGATTGTTTCTGGCCCCAGCGAGCGAGGTTGATTGCGGCGTTGAGGTCGCGATCAACGGAACTGCCACAGCTGCAAGTGAACGTCCTGTCCGCGAGTGTCAGATCCCTATTGACCGTGCCGCAGTGTGCGCAGAGCTTGCTCGAGGGAAACCACCGATCGGCCACGGCGACCAGGCCGCCGCGCCACATTTGTTTGTAGCGCACTAGCCGCGCGAATTCGGCCCACCCTGCGTCCGAAATGGCTTGGGCGACGCGATGATTGCGCAGCATCCCGGACACATTCAAGTCCTCGATGACAAGCCGGTCGTGGGTCTTGACTAGTTTGTTCGATACTTGGTGCAGGAAATGCCGACGCACGTTGGTGACGTGGTGGTGGTGCTGGCCCAGCCGGGCAACGGCCTGTCTGCGGTTGGCGGATCCTTTCTGTTTGCGCGACACCATTTTGGCGAGGCGCCGCTGGCGGTTCATCCCCGCCTGCAACGCCTTGGGTGCATCCTGGACGCGAGCCAGCTCGGCGCCGTCAGCGGTGGCGGCGACGATGAATGCGGCCAGGCCCCGATCGACACCGATCCAGCGGTCGTTGTCGCCGGGGTCGCGGACGCTGTGTTGTTGGGCAGGGTGTAAATCCGCGGCTTCCACATTGAGGGTGATCCACCAGCGCTCTGCGTGCTGGGTGACCGTCGCGAAGCAAATCTTGGCTCGGTTCTTGGCGAGCATGCGTCGCAACCGGCGTGTGTCGTCGTGCACACGGACCGTGCCAATGCCGGGCAGAGTCACTGAACGAGGATGGCCCTCGCCGACGCGGATCGTGGGCTTGCGCCCTTTTCGTTTCGTGTTGCGCAGTCGGAACGACCGTGCGGCCTCGGTTTTCCTCTTGAACCGGGGGAACCCGACTCGCCGACCTTTGCGCCTACCAGCGCGCGAGTCCGACCAGGCTGCCAACGCTCGCGCGCAGTCAACGGCCGCTTCCTCGAGCACCTGCTGGCACACTTCGTGTCGCCAGGGCAATCCGGTTACTACTGTCTCGGCGACGCCATCGTCGTCGACGACGAACAGCCGGCCCGCGTCCTCGGTCTTCTTCCACGTGTTGAACGTGTTGATCAGATCGAAACCCGTCCAGGGCACATTCACCGCGGGGTTGGCGCGGTGTTGGCTCAGTGCGGATTTCACGATGCGCAGACACTGATTGAAGGCGAACCGAGATGCGCCCGCGTGCCGTGCCATCCTGTCCCGCTGCGCGAGTGTCGGATCGAGACAGAACCTGAATGTGGTGTGCCGGGTCATTTCACGCGCAGTTTTGCACGCACCACTGACAGGGCCGGCGTCATACCACGATGTCAAGCAAAGTGATGACGATGGCCTCCAAGGGACCAGCACCGCCCGTCGCCCGGAATCGCCGGCGAGGTAGATGACGTGCCGTCCATTCATCAGATGTGGCCTAGACCACATCAAGGGCGTCTATCCCGGCTGCGCCACAGTGCCTGTGTTGGGTCTAGAAAGTTTGCGATACCTGCGGTACTGTCTAGACACAAGACGTCCAAATGTAAACCTCATCGGGAGGCTTCGATGGCTCGGACGAAAATCGTGCAGCGCTGGCGCCGCAACATGGAAGTACAGGACGACACAGAGTACGTCGAAATGTTGCAGACGCTCTCCGAGGGGTCGGTGCGCCGCAATTTCAACCCATACACCGACATCGACTGGAAAGCGCCCGAGTTCGCGGTCACCGAGAACGACCCGCGCTGGAAGCTGCCGGCCACCGACCCGCTGGGCCGCCACCCCTGGTACAAGGCGCAGCCCGAAGAGCGCCAGATCAAGATCGGCATGTGGCGCCAGGCGAACGTGGCCAAGGTCGGCCTGCACTTCGAATCGATCCTGATTCGCGGCCTGATGGAGTACGCGTTCTGGGTGCCCAACGGCTCACCGGAATACCGCTACTGTCTGCACGAGGCGGTCGAAGAGTGCAACCACACCATGATGTTCCAGGAGATGGTGAACCACATCGGCGCCGACGTGCCCGGCATGCCGCGGCTGCTGAAGTGGGTCCAGCCGCTGATCCCGCTGGTGGCCGGCCCGCTGCCGATTCCGTTCTGGTTCGGCATCCTCGCCGGCGAGGAGCCCATCGACCACACGCAGAAGAACATCCTGCGTGAGGGCAAGGAATTGCACCCGATCATGGAGCGGGTGATGGCCATCCACGTGGCCGAAGAGGCCCGCCACATCTCGTTCGCCCACGAGTACCTGCGCAAGCGTGTTCCGCACCTGCCGCGCCGCAAGCGGTTCTGGCTGTCGCTGTTCGTGCCGCTCACCATGCGGATCCTGTGCTCGGCAATAGTGGTGCCGCCCAAGGCTTTCTGGCGTGAGTTCGACATTCCGCGCGAGGTCCGCAAGGACGTGTTCTTCCGGTCGCCGGAGTCGCGCCAGATGCTGCGCGACATGTTCGGCGACGTGCGGATGCTCTGCCACGACACCGGCTTGATGAATCCCGTTGCCAAGCTGATGTGGCGGATCTGCAAGATCAACGGCAAGCCGTCGCGTTACCGCAGCGAGCCGCAGCGTCAGCACTTGTCCGCGGTCGCCTAGAGGGGTCCATGCCGCACGTCATCACCCAGTCGTGCTGTAACGACGGGTCCTGTGTTTTCGCTTGTCCGGTGAACTGCATTCACCCCACACCGGACGAGCCGGGGTTCGCCACCTCCGAGATGCTCTACATCGACCCGGATGCGTGTGTGGACTGCGGCGCGTGCGTGAGCGCTTGTCCGGTCGGCGCGATCGCGCCCGACACCCGGCTCGACGTCAGGCAATTGCCGTTCGTCGAAATCAACGCGTCGTTCTATCCGGAACGGCCGGCCGACGTGAAGCTGCCGCCGACGTCGAAGCTGGCCCCGGTGATCCCGGCCGCGGAGGTGCGCCAGGACGGGCACCCGCTGACCGTGGCGATCGTCGGTTCGGGGCCCGCGGCGATGTACGCCGCCGACGAGCTGCTCACCCAGCCTCGGGTGCGGGTCAACATGTTCGAAAAGCTGCCGACGCCTTACGGATTGGTGCGTGCGGGGGTGGCACCCGACCACCAGACCACCAAGCGGGTCACCCGGCTGTTCGACAAGGTTGCCGCTCGGCGGGGTTTCCAGTTCTTTCTGAACGTCGAAGTCGGCAAGCACCTGAGTCACGCCGATCTGCTGGCGCACCATCACGCGGTGGTGTACGCCAGCGGCGCGCCCAACGACCGCCGGTTGGAGATCGAGGGGATGGGCTTGGCCGGCAGCGGGACCGCGACCGAGTTGGTGGCGTGGTACAACGGGCACCCCGAATTCGCTGATCTGCCGGTCGATCTCGGCCACGAGCGGGTCGTGATCATCGGCAACGGCAATGTCGCCCTCGACGTGGCCCGGGTGCTCACCGCCGACCCCGATGAGTTGGTCCGCACCGACATTTCCGATCACGCGCTGGAAGTGCTGCGGGCGTCGCGGGTCCAGGAGGTGGTGATCGCCGCCCGGCGCAGCCCGGCGCACTCGGCGTTCACGCTGCCCGAGTTGATCGGACTAACCACCACCGCCGACGTGGTGCTCGACGCCGAAGACCACGAGCTGGTGCGGCGCGACCTCGCCAGCGCCACCGATACCCTGACCCGCCAGAAGCTGGAAATTCTCAGCAAACTCGGACAGGCCTCCGTTCCGGCGCGACGGCCCCGCATCCGGCTGGCCTACCAGCTGACCCCCGCTCGGATCCTCGGCGACGATCAGGTCGCCGGGATCGAGTTCACCGTCACGGGGACAGACCAGACCCGCCGCCTCGACGCGGGCCTGGTGTTGAGTTCAATCGGCTACCACGGCAAGCGGATTGCCGATCTGCCGTTCGACGACACCGCAGGAGTGGTACCCAACGACGACGGCCGCGTCGTCGACCCGGAGACCGGCCGTCCGGTGACGGGCGCGTATGTCGCGGGGTGGATCAAGCGCGGCCCGACGGGCTTCATCGGCACCAACAAGTCTTGCTCGCTGCAAACCGTGCAAGCGCTGGTCGCCGACTTCAACAAGGGCCTGCTGTCCGACCCGGTGGCCGGGCCGCGGGCGCTGGCCAGGCTGGTGCACGCCCGCCAACCCGACGTCGTCGACGCGGCCGGATGGCACGCTATCGACTCCGCCGAGGTGGCGCGGGGTAGCGCCGACGAACGACCCCGCGACAAGTTCACCTCGGTCGCCGAGATGCTCGCGGTCGCGGCGAGCGCGCCTCCGGTGCCGCTGCATCGGCGACTTCTGGCTGCGGTGCGGGGACGATAGCCGTAACTCGTTGTGTGCCATGCTGTCCGGCATGACCAACTACCCGCCGTATCCGCAAAACACACCACCGCCGCAGCAAGAGACTCAGCGCGAACCGATCGTAAAGCTGCGTGGCAGACGGGTTTCCACGTTTTGGATCTGTCTGTGCATCCTGGCGGCCGGTCTCTTCATCGGTTTGATGGCGAAGCATCCAGACCCGAACAAGCCACCGGTGCGGCATTTCGTCGACTCACTCGACAGTCACGGAGTCTGCTGGACTAGTGAGTCCGGCATCTCCTGTTACCCGACGCGCTAACCGGACTGCCGGCCCATTGCCGCGGCAGCTGCGGCGATCTGGTCGTAGTCGACCTCGCGCACCGGCTGGCCCAGTGACCAGCGGTGGCCGAACGGATCCTCGACCGCGCCGTAGCGGTCGCCCCAGAACTGATCCTCCACCGGCATCACCACGACCGCGCCGGCGTCCAGCGCCCGCTGGAACTTGGCGTCGACGTCGGTGACCGTCAGGTGGATGGTGACCGGAGTACCGCCGAGTGACTTCGGCGTCATCGACTTGCCACCGGACATTTCCGGGAAGTCGTCGGCCAACATCACCACAAAGCCGTTGATGCGCAGCGCGGCGTGGATCAGCTTCCCGTCGGGGCCGGGCACCCGGCCCAGCTCGACAGCGTCAAAAGCCTTGACGTAGAAGTCGATTGCGGCAGCAGCATCGTCGACGACGAGGTGCGGGGACAGTGCGGGTTCGACGGCGATCGCCATGATGGCCTCCTAGGGGTCACGGTTCTGACACCCGTATAGCCGCTTGAGGATCGACT
>NZ_BFAB01000019.1 GCF_003402475.1 Mycobacterium sp. MFM001 | reverse complement strand
GTCGATCCTCAAGCGGCTAGACTCGCCGTGGACCCCGCGCGGCGTTTATCCTGTGAACTCCCCCAGGGCCGGAAGGCAGCAAGGGTCAACGGGCTCTAGCGGGTGCGCGGGGTCCCCCCAACATTCCACGGCGTTGACGGTGAAAGGCGCATGGTGTCGTTTCATTCACTCGGCCGTGAGGAACTCGCGGCCCAGCACGCGCGCCACCAGCAGGACTACGCCGAACTGCAGGCGATGAAGCTGAGCCTCGACCTCACCCGCGGCAAGCCGGCGCCCGAGCAGCTCGACCTGTCCAACGCGTTGCTTTCCCTGCCCGGCGACAACTTCCGCGACGAGGAAGGCACCGACACCCGCAACTACGGCGGGCTGCACGGTCTGCCGGAACTGCGGGCCATCTTCGGCGAGCTGCTCGGCATTCCAGTGCCTAACCTGATCGCCGGTAACAACGCCAGCCTCGAGTACATGCACGACGTGATCGTCTTCTCGATGCTGCACGGCGGCGTCGACTCCCCGCGGCCCTGGATTGCCGAGCCGAACGTCAAGTTCCTCTGCCCGGTGCCCGGCTACGACCGGCATTTCGCGATCACCGAGACGATGGGCATCGAGATGATCCCGATCCCCATGCGCGACGACGGGCCCGACGTCGACCTGATCGAGGAACTGGTCGCCGTCGACCCCGCCATCAAGGGCATGTGGACGGTACCGGTTTTCGCCAACCCCACCGGCGTCACCTACTCGTGGGAGACCGTTCGCCGGCTGGTCCAAATGCGCACGGCCGCAAACGATTTCCGGTTGTTCTGGGACAACGCCTACGCGGTGCACACCCTGACTCTGGACTTCGTCCGTCAGGTCGACGTGCTGGGGCTGGCCGCCGCGGCCGGCAACCCGAACCGGCCGTACGTCTTCGCCTCGACGTCGAAGATCACGTTCGCCGGCGCCGGGGTCAGCTTCTTCGGCGGATCGCTGGGCAACATCGCGTGGTATCTGCAGTACGCCGGCAAGAAGTCGATCGGCCCGGACAAGGTCAACCAGCTGCGGCACCTGCGTTTCTTCGGCGACGCGGACGGGGTGCGCCTGCAGATGCTGCGTCACCAGCAGATCCTCGCGCCGAAATTTGCTTTGGTGCAGGAGATTCTGGAGAAGCGGCTGGGCGATTCGAAGATCGCGTCGTGGACCGAGCCCAAGGGGGGCTACTTCGTCAGCCTCGACGTGCTGCCTGGCACGGCGCGGCGCACCGTCGCGCTGGCCAAGGACGCGGGTATCGCGGTGACCGAGGCTGGGGCGTCATTCCCGTACCGAAAAGACCCGGACGACAAGAACATCCGCATTGCGCCGACGTTCCCGTCGCTGCCCGATCTGCGCAATGCGATCGACGGCCTGGCGACCTGCGCGCTGCTGGCCGCCACCGAGTCGCTGGTCGGCTCGAGTGGCCAGTTATGACACGCGATCCGACCGAAACCGTGACACAACTTCCCACTCGGCGACGCGTCGGACCGCGTCGGTAACCTGCTGACCGTGGCCCTCTACCGCAAGTACCGACCGGCGACCTTCGCCGAAGTGGTGGGGCAGGAGCACGTCACCGAGCCGCTGTCCACCGCGCTGGCGTCCGGCCGCATCAACCACGCGTATCTGTTCTCCGGCCCGCGCGGCTGCGGCAAGACGTCGTCGGCGCGCATCCTGGCCCGGTCGCTGAACTGCGCGGAAGGGCCCACGGCCACGCCGTGCGGGGTCTGCGAGTCCTGCGTCGCGCTGGCGCCCAACGGGCCGGGCAGCATCGACGTCGTCGAACTCGACGCCGCCAGCCACGGCGGTGTGGACGACACCCGCGAGCTGCGGGACCGCGCGTTCTACGCGCCGGCCCAGTCCCGCTATCGGGTCTTCATCGTCGACGAGGCGCACATGGTCACCACCGCGGGGTTCAACGCCCTGCTCAAGATCGTCGAGGAGCCGCCCGAGCACCTGATCTTCGTCTTCGCCACCACCGAGCCGGAAAAGGTGTTGCCGACGATTCGCTCGCGCACCCATCACTATCCGTTCCGGCTGTTGCCGCCGCGCACCATGCGCACGCTGATCGAGCGCATCTGCGAGCAGGAGGGTGTCGTCGTCGACGAGGCGGTGTACCCGTTGGTGATTCGCGCCGGCGGCGGCTCACCGCGCGACACGCTCTCGGTGCTCGACCAGCTGCTGGCCGGCGCCGACGGGAATCATGTCGGCTACCAGCGGGCGCTGGGGTTGCTCGGCGCCACCGACGTCGCGCTGATCGACGACGCCGTCGACGCGCTGGCCGCCGGGGATGCGGCGGCGTTGTTCGGGGCGGTGGAATCGGTGATCGACGCCGGTCACGACCCGCGGCGGTTCGCCACCGATCTGCTGGAGCGGTTCCGCGATCTGCTTGTGCTGCAAGCGGTTCCGGACGCCGCGGCACGCGGCGTGGTGGATGCGCCGGAAGACGTGCTGGATCGGATGCGCGATCAGTCCGCCCGGCTCGGTGCCGCGACGCTGACCCGCTACGCCGAGGTGGTGCAGGCCGGGCTGGGGGAGATGCGGGGTGCGACGGCGCCGCGGCTGCTGCTGGAAGTCATCTGCGCGCGGCTGCTGCTGCCGTCGGCCAGCGACACCGAAGCGGCGCTGCTACAACGCGTCGAGCGGATCGAGACCAGGCTGGACATGTCGATTCCGGCCGCTGCTGCTCCCCAGCAGCGCCCGGCTCCACAGCCGAAACCGCCTGAGCCGCAGCGTGATCCGGCTCCAGAGCCGGTTCCCGCCCCCACTTCGGGTGAACCGAACGCGGCCGCGGTGCGAACCCTGTGGCCGACGGTGCGCGAGAAGGTCCGTCAGCGCAGCCGTACCACCGAGGTGATGCTGGCGGGGGCGACGGTGCGCGCGGTGGAGGGCAACACGTTGGTGCTGACGCACGAGTCGGCGCCGCTGGCCAGGCGGCTGTGCGAACAACGCAACGCCGACGTCATCGCCGAAGCGCTCAAAGACGCGCTGGGCGTCGACTGGCGAGTGCGCTGCGAGCCGGGTGCGCCGACGCTGAGCGATCCACCCGCCGCCGCGGCCCCCAGTGACGAAGACAGCATGCTGGCCGAGGTGGGCCGGGACGATGCGTCGGCGCCGCGGCGCGACCCGGAAGAGGCCGCACTGGAACTGCTGCAGAACGAACTCGGCGCCCGCCGAATCGAAAACGGCTAGCGGCTACGGCTTCCACCATGGCCGCAGCGGCAGGTCGTCGTTGCCGCGTGCGTCGACTTTGCTCGCCAGCACATGGTGCAGCTGAATGTTGTTGTGCTCGAAGCCAACTCGCGAAGCGGCCATGTACAGGCCCCAGATCTTGGCGGTCGCCAGGCCCACCTCGTCGACGGCTTCGTCCCAGTGCGCCACCAGGTTTGCACACCAGTCGCGCAGTGTCATCGCGTAGTGGTGCCGGAAGTTCTCCTCGTGCAGTACCTCGAAACCGATGTCTTGGATTTCGGTGATGATGCGTCCCGAACCGGTCAGCTCGCCGTCGGGGAACACGTAGCGGTCGGTGAAGCCGCCGGCCCGGAACATCGACCGGTTGTCGTGGCGGGTGATGCAGTGGTTGAGCAGCAGGCCGCCGGTGCGCAGCTTCGACTTGAGGAAACCGAAGTACGCCGGGTAATTCTTGACGCCGATGTGCTCGGTCAGCCCGATCGACGACACCGCGTCGAACCCGGTTTCGCGGACGTCGCGGTAGTCGGAGTGGCGCACCTCGGCCAGCTCGGACAGCCCCTCTTCGGCGATTGCCTGCTGCGCCCATTTCGCTTGCTCGGCAGACAGTGTGGCGCCGATCGCGCGGACACCGCGGCGGGCGGCGTAGCGGACCATGCCGCCCCAGCCGCAGCCGACGTCGAGCAGGCGGTCACCCGATTGCAGGCGTAGTTTGTCGAAGATCAGCCGGTACTTGTTGTCCTGCGCTTCTTCCAGCGTGGCGTCGCCTTCGGGGTATACCGCGCAGGTGTAGGTCATCGACGGGCCGAGCACCCACTCGTAGAAGGTGTTGGAGACGTCGTAGTGGTGGTGGATGGCCTCGGCGTCGCGAGTCTTGCTGTGCCGCAAGCCTTCCGCGAGCCGGCGCCAGCGCGGCAGCGCCTCCTGCGGTGGCGGCGGGATCGGCACCAGCCGCTCGAACCCGATCGAGCGGACGATGTTGGCCAGCACCAGCGGGGAGGGCCGTTTGAAGTCGAGCTTGTCGGCCAGCGCCTTCAGCAGCGGGTACGGGTCGCCGGGGTGGACGCCGCGCGCCTCCAGATCGCCCGAGATGTAGGCGCGGGCCAACCCGAGTTCACCGGGCGCGGTGGCCAGATAGGTGGTGCCGCGCGGCGTCAGCAGATCCAGGCCCAGCACGGCGTCGTCGGGACCGGCGCTGCTGCCGTCGTAGGCGGTGAACTTCAGCGGTTGCCGACCGCCTTCGGTGAAAATCGCCAGGATCTCGGCGAGGCTCAACTTGCCGTTGGCCGAAGCGTGTGCCCTAGTCTCTTTGATCGTCGTCATCGCCGTTGCACCGCCTTTGCGTAGAGGTCGAGAAGACGCGAATCCGGGTCATAGGTTTTCTTTACCGTTTTGTAGGCCTCGCCGCCGTAGAGTTCGTCGAACTCCTCGCGGGAGTAGTACGAATCCGAGTACAGCGACTTGTGGCCGTCGAGTTCGCTCACCTTGGCCTCGATCAACCGGTTCGTCGCGCCCTCGGTGGCGCCGACCGGCACCGACGACCAGAAGCCGACGTTGACGTAGGTGCGGCCCGGCCGGATCGGATACAGCGGCCAGCCGTCCTGGTCGCGTAACCGCAAGGGGCACAGCCAGACCGGCGAGATCGGCACGTTGTCGAGGAACCACGCCAGGAACTCTTCGGTCCGTTCGATCGGCACCTCGATGTCCTGGACCACCCGTTCGCGGGGCGGGCGGCCGTTACGCTTCTCGATCCGGTCGGCGATGTCGAACCGCTGGTCGAGGGCCACCAGCTTCCAGTAGAAGCTGCTGCGACGGTAGCGCCGCGGCCAGAAGCGCCTGATGCGGGGATTCTGGGCGCCGAACGAGCGCGAGCACCAGAACCAGTCGGTGTCCCAGCGCCAGAAGTAGTCGTGGATGGTCAACCGGTCTTCTTTGACACCGCTGTCGTGCTGGATCGAGCGGTAGTAGATGTTCTGGCCGGTGTAGTCGCTGACGGGCCCGGGCGTGCTGGTCCGCACTCCGACGCACAGGTAGCTCTCGTCGGCGCCGAACACCACGCCGTCGAGATAGTCGACCGGCACGCCGTCGAACCCGCCGGTCTCGATGATGCGGTCCATGGCCGCCACCAAGTCGGCGAGCGTGTGGAAGCGGATGTGCCGCAACGCCACGAACGGCTTGACGGGCTCCAGCTCGATCCGCAGCCGCGTCGAATAGCCAAGCGTGCCGTAGGAATTGGGAAACGCCCGATACAAGTCGGGGTGCTGCCCCGGCGACGTGGTGAGCAATTCGCCTGCACCGGTGAGGATGTCCATCTCCAGCACCGACTCGTGGGGCAGGCCGTTGCGGAACGACGCCGACTCAATCCCCAGGCCGGTGACCGCGCCGCCGAGCGTGATCGTCTTCAGCTGCGGGACCACCAGCGGCGACAGCCCGTACGGCAGCGTCGCCGCGACCAGGTCTTCGTAGGTGCACATGCCGGCCACGTCCGCGGTGCGCGCGTCGGGGTCGACCGCAATAACGTTGGTCAGACCCGACGTATCCAGCCCGGGCGCACTGCGTTTGGCCCGCGCGCGGAACAAATTCGAGGTGGGCTTGGCGAGGCGGACGGACGCCGTCGCGGGAATGGAGCGATAGCTCCCCAACAACCGCTCGACGCCCGCCCGGTGAACCTCCAGTGCGGCTTCGGGGACAGGCACCACATATACCCTAGTCCCCGACAGCGGCCGTCGCAGCGAGCGGCGCGCGATATCAGCACATCCACAGCAAAGGAGTGTTGCCTGATGGGACAGGTCAGCGCAGCCAGTACGATCTTGATCAACGCGCAGCCCGACGCCGTGCTGAACGCCGTCGCCGACTACCAAAACGTCCGGCCCAAAATCTTGTCCGCGCACTACAGCGACTACCAGGTGCTGCAGGGCGGTCAGGGGCAGGGCACCGTCGCCAAGTGGAAGCTGCAGGCCACCAAATCCCGCGTCCGGGACGTACAAGCCAGCGTCGACGTCGCCGGCCACGCCGTCATCGAGAAGGACGCCAACTCGACGATGGTCACCAACTGGACGGTGGCTCCCGCCGGGCCGGGCTCCAGCGTCACCGTCAAGACCACGTGGACCGGCGCCGGCGGAGTGAAAGGCTTCTTCGAGAAGACGTTCGCGCCGCTGGGGCTGAAGAAGATTCAGTCCGAGGTGCTGGCCAACCTCAAGAAGCAGCTGGAGGCTTAGCTCGCCCGGCCCTGGCTGCCCAGGAAGCCCGCGATGCCCTTGACGACGGCGTCGGCGTACTTCTGCCGCCCTGCCTCGGTTTCCATCAGCGCCGAGTCGGCGGGGTTCTTCATGTTGCCGCATTCGACGAGGACGGCCGGAAACTGCGCGAGGTTCAGCCCGGCCAGGTCGGAGCGCCCGTAGAGGCCGTTCTGGCCGATGTAGGTCGCCGGCGGGATGCCCGAGGCCTGCATTTGGTCGCGCATGATCCGGGCAAACTGCACCGACGGCCCGGCCTGAACCTGGTTCAGCGGCGGGGCGGAGTAGTTGACGTGGAATCCCCGGCCGGTCGGCGGGCCGCCGTCGGCGTGGATGGACACGATGGCGTTGGGGTGCAACGAGTTGGCCATCTCGGCCCGCTGGTCGACGCACGGGCCCAGCGCGTCGTCGTTGCCGCGGGACAGGGCGGTGCGGGCGCCCAGCGCGTTGAGCGCAGCGCGGATCCGCAGCGTGGTGTCCCAGGTGAAGCTGTGCTCCGGGTATCCGCTGTTCGTCGAGGTCCCGCTGGCTTGACAGTCCTTGGTGCCGCCGCGGCCGGTGGGCACCTGCCGGCTGATGGACGCGTCGTTGGCGCCGTTGTGGCCGGGGTCGAGGAACACGATCATGCCGGCGATGCTGGTGGGGGCGGCCGTGGCGGGCGCCGGACCCGCGGCGAGGACAGTAAGGGTCATCGCGATCCCGACACGCAGGCAAACAGGTACGCGCACCGCGCCACGGTAGCGCGGCGCCGTCTACGCTTGAAGTTTCGAACCGCCCGAAAGCTTGAGGCGAAACCAACTCGAGACCAAGACGCAAGGGGACTGTCATGCAACCCGGAGGCCAGCCCGACATGTCGGCGTTGCTCGCGCAGGCGCAGCAGATGCAACAACAGCTGATGGCCGCCCAGCAGCGACTCGCCAACTCCGAAGTGCACGGCAAAGCCGGCGGGGGTTTGGTCGAGGTCACCGTCAAGGGCAGCGGCGAGGTGGTCGCGGTCAAGATCGACCCCAAGGTCGTCGACCCCGACGACGTCGAGACCCTGCAGGACCTGATCGTCGGCGCGTTGGCCGACGCGTCTGCGCAGGTCACCACGATGGCTCAGGAGCAGCTCGGCCCATTGGCCGGCGGGATGGGCAGCGCATTGGGGATGCCGGGGTCCTGACTTGTTTGAGGGGCCGGTCCAGGATCTGATCGACGAGCTCGGCAAGCTGCCGGGGATCGGGCCGAAGAGCGCGCAGCGCATCGCCTTTCACCTGTTGTCGGTCGAACCGGCCGACATCGACCGGCTGACCGCGGTGCTGGGCAGGGTCCGCGACGGCGTGCGGTTCTGCGCGGTTTGCGGCAACGTCTCCGACGACGAACGCTGCCGGATCTGCGCCGACCCGCGCCGCGACGGCTCGCTGGTGTGCGTCGTCGAGGAGCCCAAAGACGTCCAGGCCATCGAGCGCACCCGGGAATTCCGCGGCCGCTACCACGTGCTCGGCGGGGCGCTGGATCCGCTGTCCGGGGTCGGTCCCGAGCAGCTGCGGATCCGTGAGTTGCTGAACCGGATCGGTGAGCAGGTCGACGGCGTCGACATCACCGAAGTCATCATCGCCACCGACCCCAATACCGAGGGCGAGGCGACGGCGACCTACCTGGTGCGGATGCTGCGCGACATCCCCGGCCTGACCGTGACGCGGATTGCGTCCGGGCTGCCGATGGGCGGGGATCTGGAGTTCGCCGACGAGCTGACGCTGGGCCGTGCCTTGACGGGCCGCCGCGCGATGGCGTGATTGCGTTGAGATCGCGCTCAGGGCTGTTGATCCGTGCTTATAACGACCCTGGACGCGACCTCAACGCGGCAAGAAATCCTAAGCCCGCAGGCGTTCGCGGCGCAGCAAGTCCACCTCGGGCAACTCCAGCGGCGGCAACTCGCCGACGACCCGACTCAGCAGAAAGTCGGCCAGCTCCGGATTGCGGGCCAGACACGGCCCGTGCATGTAGGTCGCGACGACGCTGCCCTGCACCACGCCGTCGACCCCATCGCCCGCCCGGTTGCCGGCTCCCTTCTGCACCGCCCCCAGCGGCTTGGCGGCCGGGCCCAGCACCGTCCCGCCGCGGTGGTTCTCGAAGCCGGTCAGCGGCTGGGTCAACCCGTCCAGCAGCGGCCGGGCAACCACCTCGCCGATGGTCCGCTTGGCCTGCGGCGAAGTAGTCGCGTCGAGCAAGCCGACGCCGTCAACCCGCTCACCCGCCGACGTCTCATACCACTGCCCGAGCACCTGGATGGCCGCGCAGATCGCCAGCACCGGCGCGCCGCGGGCCGCAGCGCGCTGCAGCCCCGGATGCTTGACCAAGTGCCTGGTCGCCAGTCGTTGCGCGTAGTCCTCGGCCCCGCCCAGCGTGTACACATCGAGACTCTCCGGCACCGGGTCGGCCAGCGTGATCTCGACAATCTCCGCGGGAATGCCCCGTAGCAGCAGCCGCTGCCGCAGCACGACGGCGTTGCCGCCGTCGCCGTAGGTGCCCATCACGTCGGGCAGCACCAGCCCGATGCGGACCGTCACCGCTCCAACCTCCGCTGCAGCTGCAGAAACGCCGTGTAGTTGGCGACGACCTCGACGTGCCCGGGCGGGCAGGATTCGATCGCCCGCACGGTGTCGTGCACCAAGGTGTGCTGCACGCCCGCATAGCCGAGCCGCACCGCCAGATCCGTGCCCCGCTCGCCGGCGGCGACCACCACCGTGTCCTCGAAGTGCTCGAAGCGCACATCCCACAACCAAGACAGGTCTTCGCCGTCGGGGACCTGGCCGTTGACCGCGATAACGACGCCTGCGGCGTGCTTGTCGACCATCGACAGCGCCTCCTGCCAGCCGGCCGGGTTTTTGGCCAGCAGGACCCGGACGTCGTGGTCGCCGACGCGGACGGTGCGATACCGCCCGGCGACCTCGTCGACGCCAGACACCGCCTCCACCGCCGCAGCCGGATCCGCGCCTAGAGCGACTGCCGCCGCCACGGCCTGCGCGGCGTTGCCGCGGTTGACTGCGCCGGGCAACGCCAGCCGCATCGGCAACGCCAGACCGTCCGGGCCGTAGAGCATCTCGTCGTCGAACCACCACTTCGGGCTGGGCCGCTTGAAGTCGGCGCCGGTCGAGTACCAGTGCGACTTGTCCCGGACGATGACCTCGCCGCTGCGCGGGCAACTCACCGAGTCGGCCGCCCAGCCGCCGCCGGCGGCCACCCACACCACCTCAGGGCTGTCGTAGGCCGCTGACGTCATCAGCACGTCGTCGCAGTTGGCGACCACGACCGTCGCCGGATGCCGGGCCAGCCCGCTGCGCAGCGTGCGTTCGATCACGTTGATCTCGCCGACCCGGTCGAGCTGGTCGCGGGACAGGTTGAGCAGGACGACGACGCTGGGCTCGACGGCATCGGCGACGTGGGGGACGTGCATCTCGTCGACCTCCAACGCCGCCAACCCCGCGTTCCGCCGGGCCGCCAGTGCAGCCACCAAGCCGGCGTCCATGTTGGCGCCCTCGGCGTTGGTGGCCACCGCGCCGAGCGTGCCGAGCGCCGCCGCGGTCATCCGTGTGGTCGTCGACTTGCCGTTGGTTCCGGTCACGATCACCGTGCGCCGGCCCGACCCCAGCTGACGCAGGATCGAGCGGTCCAGCGTCATCGCCACCAGGCCGCCGATCATGGCGCCGGCGCCGCGACCGGTCGCCCGCGACGCCCACCGCGCGCCGGCTCCGGCGGCCAGGGCGAGACGTCCTCGGGCGTTGATCACGCGCAGGAGTTTAGGGCGATCGCAAGCGCGGCGCTTGCGCCGGGCGCCGCGGGTCGCCCTCATCGAATGAAGTTGACGACACGATCCGCAGCGACCCGGCGATGTCGGTCCGTCGTGCCATCCTCCCTTTATGGGGACGATCTGGGGTCGGCCGGCCGATGAACCCTGCACCGGCTGGGCCGTCGTCGATGTCGAAACCTCGGGCTTTCGGCCGGGCCAGGCCCGCATCATCAGCCTTGCCGCGCTTGCCCTCGACGCCGACGGGCGGGTCGAGCAATCCGTCGTCAGCCTCCTGAATCCCGGGGTGGACCCGGGCCCCACCCACGTGCACGGCCTGACCGCCGCCATGCTGGAAGACCAGCCGCAGTTCGCCGACATCGTCGACGACGTGGTCAAAGTGCTCGATGGCCGCACGCTCGTCGCGCACAATGTGTCGTTCGACTACTCCTTTTTGGCCGCCGAGGCCGAGATCGCCGACGCCGAACTGCCGATCGACTCGGTGATGTGCACGGTCGAGCTGGCCCGACGGCTCGGGCTTGGCATCGACAACCTGCGGCTGGAGACGCTGGCCGCGCACTGGGGCGTTGCCCAGCAAAGGCCGCACGACGCGTTCGACGATGCCATGGTGCTGACCCGCGTGCTGGGCGCCGCACTCGACCGGGCACGTGAGCGCGACGTGTGGTTACCGGTGCGGCCGGTCACCCGGCGGCGGTGGCCCAACGGCCGCGTCACCCACGAGGAGCTGCGGCCGCTGAAAATGTTGGCGTCCCGGATGCCGTGCCCGTATCTCAACCCCGGCCCGTATGTGCGGGGCCGGCCGCTGGTGCAGGGCATGCGGGTGGCCCTGGCCGCCGAATGCACCCGCACGCACGAGGAGTTGGTCGAGCGGATCCTGCACGCCGGGCTGGCCTACACCGACGCCGTCGACCCCGACACCTCTCTCGTGGTCTGCAACGAGCCCCGCCCGGAACACGGCAAGGGCTACCAGGCGCGTGAACTGGGCGTCCCGGTGGTGTCCGACGCGCAGTTCATGGAGAGCGTCGGCACCGTCGTCGGCGGTACCGGTGTCGAGGACTTCACCGAACCGCAAGACGTCGGTGAGCAGTTCGCGCTGTTCTGATTGCCCGGCTCCTCCTCACGCCGCTCCGCGGCGCGCATCGTCGCCGGGCGGTCCTGATTGCCCGGCTCCTCCTCACGCCGCTCCGCGGCGCGCATCGTCGCCGGGCGGTTCTAACCGAGAGCCTTCGCCTTCAGCGCGTCGAACTCGTCCGGGGTGATTGTTCCGGCGTCCAGCAACTCCTTGGCGTGGGCAATTTCCTGCGCCGGTGACGGCCCAGCGGCGTCCCGCGCCCGCACGGTCATGCTCTGGCCACGGGTGATCAGGTAGATCAGCGCGGTCAGGTATGGGAACAGGATCAGGCACACCACCCACAGCGCCTTGATGCGGCCCGAGGTTTGGTGGTCACGCCAGAACAGGTCGCCGATGATGTTGAACAGGATCAGCAGGTAGGCGATGAACGCGAACGCCACGATCGCCGACCACAAGAAGTCCCAGAACGTGTGCAACATCCTCGGCTCCTAACGGGATGCACGGTTGACCGCCGAGACTACGGCGCGCAGCGACGCGGTGGTGATCGACGGCGCGATGCCCACGCCCCACACCGTCCGGCCGGCTATCGACGCCTCTACATACGCCGCGGCCTGTGCCTCCTCGCCGGCCGACATCGCGTGCTCGGAGTAGTCCAGCACGTTGACGTGGAAGCCGACATGGCTGAGCGCGTCGACGAACGCGGCCAACGGGCCGTTGCCGGCGCCGCTGATCTCGGTCTCGGTTCCGTCGATCTTGACGACGGCCTCGATGCGGTCGGTGCCGCCGTCCACCTCGGAGGCGATCACCCGCTGACGCATCCGCTCCAGCGGCCGCACCGGGGCCAGGTACTCCTCGGCGAACGCGTCCCACATCTCCTTCGGCGAGACCTCGCCGCCCTCCCCGTCGGCCATCTTCTGGATCACCTGGGAAAACTCGATCTGCAGCCGTCGCGGCAGTGCCAGCCCGTGGTCGGCCTTCATGATGTAGGCCACCCCGCCCTTGCCGGACTGCGAGTTGACCCGGATCACTGCCTCGTAGGTGCGCCCGACGTCGCGCGGGTCGATCGGCAGATAGGGCACCTGCCACAGCATGTCCTCGACGTCGGTGTCCGCGGCGTCGGCATCGATCTTCATCTGGTCCAGGCCCTTGTTGATGGCGTCCTGGTGACTGCCGGAGAACGCGGTGTACACCAGGTCCCCGCCGTACGGGTGACGTTCGTGTACCGGCAGCTGGTTGCAGTACTCCACGGTGCGACGGATCTCGTCGATGTTGGAGAAGTCGATCTGCGGGTCGACGCCGCGGGAAAACAGGTTCAGCCCCAGCGTGACCAGGCACACGTTGCCGGTGCGTTCGCCGTTGCCGAACAGGCAACCCTCGATTCGGTCGGCACCCGCTTGGTAGCCCAATTCGGCTGCGGCGACGGCAGTTCCGCGGTCGTTGTGCGGGTGCAGGCTCAGGATGACCGAGTCGCGGCGAGCCAGGTTGCGGCTCATCCACTCGATCGAGTCGGCATACACGTTGGGCGTGGCCATCTCCACGGTGGCCGGCAGGTTGAAGATGATCGGGTTGTCCGGCGTGGGCGCGATGACATCGCCGACGGCGTCGCAGACCTGCTTGGCGTACTCCAGTTCGGTGCCCGTGTAGGACTCCGGCGAGTACTCGAATCGCCATTGCGTGCCAGGGTATTTCGCCGCTTCTTCGACGCACTTGCGGGCGCCTTGCACCGCGATCTCCTGCACAGCGGGCCGGTCGGCGCGAAAAACCACGCGCCGCTGCAGGATTGACGTCGAGTTGTAGAAGTGCACGATCGCCCGCGGCGCGCCCTCACACGCCACGAAGGTGCGCTCGATCAGCTCGGGACGGCACTGGGTCAGCACCTGGATCGTCACGTCGTCGGGAATTGCGCCCTGCTCGATGATCTCGCGGATGAAGTCGAAATCGGTCTGGCTGGCCGACGGGAAGCCGACCTCGATCTCCTTGTAGCCCATCCGCACCAGCAGGTCGAACATGCGGCGCTTGCGGGCCGGGCTCATCGGGTCGATCAGCGCCTGATTGCCGTCGCGCAGGTCGACCGCGCACCACATCGGCGCTTTGGTGATGACGCGGTCGGGCCAGGTGCGGTCGGTCAGCCGGACGGGCTCGACTTCGTCGGCGAACGGGCGGTACCGGCGGATCGGCATTGCCGATCCGCGCTGGGTGTTCCAGGCGGGCTGGTCCGGGTTGGGCGCGCCGGCCGGTTTGGTGATGGTGCGACTGGCCGAAAAAGCGTCAGGCGAGTCGGGAGGAAAGCTGGTCACGGTGATTGCTCCGGGGTGTCTAGAGGGACCTCAGACCGGCGCATCGCGAACACCCGCGACGGGAAGCCGGTCTGTGATCAGACCCCGTCGCGGCGTCCGAGAAGGAGCACCCGCTGCACGTCGAACACTTTACCGCGCCCGCAGCTGTCGCCAAAACGGCGCTCAGCGCAGGCACGTATTCTGTTCACGACCTCAATCCCCGGAAAGGACGACAGTGGCGCTCGTCGTGCAGAAGTACGGCGGTTCTTCGGTGGCCGACGCCGAGCGGATCCGCCGCGTCGCCGAGCGCATCGTCGAAACCAAGAAGCAGGGCAACGACGTCGTCGTGGTCGTCTCCGCGATGGGCGACACCACCGACGATCTGCTCGAGTTGGCCCAGCAGGTGTGCCCGGTGCCGCCGGCCCGTGAACTGGACATGCTGCTGACCGCGGGCGAGCGCATCTCCAACGCCCTGGTCGCCATGGCGATCGAATCGTTGGGCGCCAAGGCCCGCTCGTTCACCGGCTCGCAGGCCGGTGTGATCACCACCGGCGCGCACGGCAAGGCCAAGATCATCGACGTCACACCGGCGAGGCTGCAGACCGCGCTCGACGAAGGCCTGATCGTGCTGGTTGCCGGGTTCCAGGGCGTCAGTCAGGACACCAAGGACGTCACCACGCTGGGCCGCGGCGGCTCGGACACCACCGCAGTGGCCTTGGCCGCGGCTCTTAAAGCCGACGTCTGCGAGATCTACACCGACGTCGACGGCATCTTTTCCGCCGACCCTCGGATCGTGCCCAATGCCCGACGGCTGCAGACCGTCACCTTCGAGGAGATGCTCGAGCTGGCGGCCTGCGGCGCGAAGGTGCTGATGCTGCGCTGTGTGGAATACGCCCGCCGCTACAACATTCCGGTGCACGTCCGGTCGTCGTATTCGGACAAGCCCGGCACCGTCGTCACCGGATCGATCAAGGACAAGCCCATGGAAGACCCCATCCTGACCGGCGTCGCTCACGACCGCAGCGAGGCCAAGGTGACCGTCGTCGGCATCCCCGACATCCCGGGGTACGCGGCCAAGGTGTTCCGCGCGGTCGCCGACGCCGACGTCAACATCGACATGGTGTTGCAGAACGTCTCCAAGGTCGAAAACGGCAAGACGGACATCACGTTCACCTGCCCGCGCGACGCCGGGCCGTCGGCGGTGGAGAAGCTGGACTCGCTCAAGGAGGAGATCGGCTTTTCCCAGGTCCTTTACGACGACCACATCGGCAAGGTGTCGCTGGTCGGCGCGGGCATGCGCAGCCATCCCGGTGTCACCGCCACGTTCTGTGAGGCGCTGGCCGCCGTCGGGGTCAACATCGACCTGATCTCCACCTCGGAGATCCGGATCTCGGTGCTGGTCAGGGACACCGAGCTGGACAAGGCCGTGCTCGCGCTGCACGAGGCGTTCGGATTCGGCGGAGCCGAGGAAGCCACCGTCTACGCCGGGACGGGACGCTAGATGGTTGCCATCGGAGTAGTGGGCGCCACCGGCCAGGTGGGCCAGGTGATGCGCACGCTGCTGGAGGACCGCGACTTCCCGGCTTCATCCGTACGGTTTTTCGCCTCGGCGCGCTCGCAGGGCCGCAAGCTGGCGTTCCGCGGCCAGGAGATCGAGGTCGAGGACGCCGAAACCGCCGACCCGGCCGGGCTGGACATTGCGTTGTTCTCCGCGGGCGGGGCGATGTCGCGGGTGCACGCGCCGCGGTTCGCCGCCGCCGGGGTCACCGTGATCGACAACTCGTCGGCGTGGCGCAAAGACCCCGACGTGCCGCTGGTGGTTTCCGAAGTGAACTTCGCCGACGCGCGCAACCGGCCGAAAGGCATTATCGCCAACCCGAATTGCACCACGATGGCCGCGATGCCGGTGCTCAAGGTGCTGCACGACGAGGCACAGCTGGTGCGGCTGGTGGCGTCGACATATCAGGCCGTTTCCGGCAGCGGCGTTGCCGGAGTGGCCGAGTTGGCGGGGCAGGTGCGCTCGGTGGTCGACGGCGCCGAGCTGCTGGTGCACAACGGCGGCGCGCTGGCGTTCCCGCCGCCGAAGACGTACGTCGCGCCGATCGCGTTCAACGTGGTCCCGTTGGCCGGGTCGCTGGCCGACGACGGCTCCGGCGAGACCGACGAAGACCAGAAGCTGCGCAACGAAAGTCGCAAGATCCTGGGCATCCCGGATCTGTTGGTCAGCGGCACGTGTGTGCGGGTGCCGGTGTTCACCGGCCACTGCCTGTCGATCAATGCAGAGTTCGCCCAACCACTTTCACCCGAGCGGGCCCGCGAGCTGCTCGACGGCGCCCCCGGCGTCAAGCTGGTCGACGTGCCCACCCCGCTGGCCGCCGCAGGTGTCGACGAGTCGCTGGTCGGCAGGATCCGCCGCGATCCGGGGGGTCCCGACGGACGCGGACTGGCGCTGTTCGTCGCCGGCGACAATCTGCGTAAAGGCGCGGCGCTGAACACGATCCAGATCGCTGAGCTGCTGGTCGCCGAATCGCGGTGAGCTCGGCTGGTCGGCTAGCGCTACTGGTCGCGTGTTTGCTTGCCCCGCTGAGTGTTTCGCGTGCCTACGCCGACCCGCCGGCCCCGATGCCCGAGCCGATCCTGCAGCCGCTGGCAGAAGGTCAGGTGATGCGGATCGGTCCCACCGCCGGAACCGGTACGCCCACTCGCGATTACGGCATCGGCGCCACCGATCTGTGCGAGTTCATGGAATTCCCCAGCGAAGTGCTGCAGGTCTGCGGGGACAGCTTCGCGGGCGAGGGTGTGGGGTTCGGCGGCTGGTATTCGCCGATCGCGTTGCGGGTCGACACCGCCTCCGTCGACGACCCGGGCGGGGTGCGCTACACCGGTGTGACCGGCGTATGGCAACCACTGCTGGCTGACCCGACGCCGCCGGGCGCATCGCAACTGCCGGCCGGCGTCGTGCAGATCAATCGGCAGAACTACTTGCTGGTCACGACCACCAAAGAGTTGGCGCCGCAGAACTCGCGATTGGTGAAAGCCCAACCCGCACATGGGCTTTGGCAAACCGTGCCGGGCTCCGTACGGGATGCGGCCTACCAAGGCGGCGGTCAGTCGCAGATCAGCGGCTACTACGACCCCGTCCCGTCGGCCAACTCGCCCAGCGGCTGGGTCTACATCGTCGCCGACAGTTTTCAGCGCACCCACCCGGTGACGTTGTATCGGGTGGCGCCGGAGAACTTCGGCGACCGGTCCCATTGGCAGGGCTGGGCGGCCGGCCCCGCCGGAGGTTGGGGTAAGCCGCCAACACCGTTGTGGGAGGACCAGGTTGGCGAGATGAGCTTCCAGCAGATCGACGGCAAGGCGGTGTTGTCGTATTTCAACGCCACCAACGGGAACATGGAAGTGCGGGTGGCCAATGACCCGACATCGCTGGGTACCGCGCCGGTGACCACGGTGGTCCAACACGACGAGTGGCCGGATCCGGCCGAAAGCCTGCCGCCGCCGTACGACAACCGGTTGGCGCAGCCGTACGGCGGCTACATCTCGCCCGGTTCGACGCTGGACGAGTTGCGGATTTTCATCAGCCAGTGGAACAACGCCGATCCCCGCGCTCGGGCGCCCTATCGAGTGATCCAGTTTGCGGTCAACCCGTTCAAGCCCGATTAGGCGCGGTTCGACTCATAGCTGTTTCATAGCTTGTACCTAGCGGGCGCTGGCCGTTGCCCGCGCATCATTTCAGGCATGAGTGAAACACCTGACACACCAACCACGCGGACGACCGCCGCTACGGCGCCGGCGTCCCCTGAGAAACCGTACTGGCTCTACCGGTTCGCGGCCTGGGTCGTGATTGTGGCCGGCATCCTGTTCATCGTCACGACGATCTTCTTCGCCGGCTTCCGGATCGCGGGCCACCATGGCCACCACGGACACCACCACGGGCATCACCACCCCGCGATGTTCCATCACCGCGGCCCCGGTGGCCCGCAGGGCGGGGGTGGCCCCGGCGCCGGCGTCCCCGGACCCGGGCAGCCGCCGCAGTCCATCGCGCCGTCCACTACTCCTGCCCACCCATAGGATCCGCCCACGAGCCCGGCGTCCCGCTGATGGGGCGCCGGGCTCCCGACTGTCTGGTTCGTACCGGCTCTCTGGGCGCATGATCGGGATATGACCGAAACACCCGAACCCCCTCCGCCACCTCCACCGCCGCCTTATGCAGCACCGCCCCCGAGCAGGTTGTACCAAGCCGCCGCGTGGGTGGTGATCGTCGCCGGCATTGTCTTCATCGTCGCGACCATCTTCTTCACCGGTGCCGCGGTCTCCGGGCACCACTACCGTCATCACCACCACCACGGAATGTTCGGCCCGGGTGGACCCGGCGGTCCGCCGCCCGGCACCGGACAGTGGCTGTTCGTCGTCCCCGGCGGACCGGGCGGACCGGGCGGACCTCCCGGCATGGGTCCTGGTGGTCCCGGCGGCCCGCCGATGATGCCGATGATGCCCGGCGGTCCGGGCATGGGCCCGGGGATGAGTCCCGGCCCGTCGCCGTCGACCACCGCGCCCGCGCCGCCGCCCCCGCCGCGCCCATAACAGCCCGCTGCGGCGGCCGCTGCCGTCAACCAGAAGCCAGGGCTGCCTTCGAGTTGAAATCGCAAACCCTAGGTTCTGTTTCGCGGGCAAGGTTGGCATGATCGAGCCCATGAGCATCGAACTCGTTTTCACCACGGAGTCCACGGCAACCGGTGGCGGCCGCGACGGTCATGTGAAGTCGTCGGACGGTCGCATCGACCTCGACACCCGGCCACCGAAAGAGATGGGCGGCAGTGGTGACGGCACCAACCCCGAGCAGTTGTTCTCCGCCGGGTATGCCGCCTGCTTCCTCGGTGCGCTGCGACTGGTAGCCGGCAAGTCCAACGTCAAGCTGGACGACGCCACCGACGTCACCGTCCAGATCGGGTTCGGCAAGGACCCTGCAGGTGGCTTCGGGTTGACGGGCAAGATCGTCGGTTACCTGCCCGGCCTGGAGCAGAAGGCCGCCGACGACCTGATGCACCAAGCGCACCAGGTGTGTCCGTACTCCAAGGCCACCCGGGGCAACGTCGACGTCGACGTCTCGGCCAAGGTCTAACCCGTGCGGCGC
This sequence comes from Mycobacterium sp. MFM001, assembly GCF_003402475.1. Lineage (GTDB taxonomy): Bacteria > Actinomycetota > Actinomycetes > Mycobacteriales > Mycobacteriaceae > Mycobacterium. The sequence goes on along the minus strand of NZ_BFAB01000019.1, from coordinate 37,324 downwards.
ACCGCCGCGGCGGCGGTGGGCATCGGGCTGGCCCTGGCGATGGCCCCGACGGCGGCGGCCCGCCCCTCAGACCCCGGCGTGGTCAACTACGCGGTGATGGGCAAGGGGTCGGTGGGCAACATCGTCGGTGGCCCGATGCGATGGGAGTCGGTGTCCACCGAGCCGTACCAGGGCTTTTGGGTCGACGACCCGGTGTGCAACAACTGGGCCGACATCGGGTTGCCCGAGGTCTACAACGATCCCGACCTGGCGTCGTTCAACAGCGCCATCACCCAGACGACGGCCACCGACCAGGCCCACTTCGTCAAGCAGGCGGTCGGCGTTTTCGCCACCGGTGACGCCGCGGGCCGGGCCTTTCATCGCGTCGTGGACCGCACGGTCGGCTGCTCCGGGCAGACCACCGCGATGCACCTGGACAACGGCGCCACCGAGGTGTGGTCGTTCGACGGCGGGCCGGCGGGGGCCACCGACGCGGCGTGGACCAAACAGGAGGGCGGCACCGACCGCCGCTGCTTCAACCAGACCCGGCTGCGGGAAAACGTGCTGTTGCAGGCCAAAGTCTGCCAGTCCGGCAACGGCGGTCCGGCGGTAAACGTGCTGGCCGGAGCCATGGAAAACGCGCTCGGCCAGTAATGCGCCTGCGCGGGGGGAATATGTCGGTGCCCTCCGGAAGATGGAACGTACGGCTATCGTGGCGATAGCCGCGCGCAACCAACGGCCCACCCGGGCCCGGAGGGATTGACGAATATGGCTTTCGCCGTCGCGTCGCAGCTGGATCACACACGCCTCGCCGACGGCGAACTGGCCGGTTCCGCGGCCGCCGCGCAATACATCACCGACACCTGCCTGTCCGATGCGCCGCTGGGCCGCGTCGGCCTGGAGGTCGAGGCGCACTGCTACGACCCGGTCGAGCCACACCGCAGACCTGGCTGGGACGAGATCAGCGACGTGCTCCAGTCGCTTCCGCCGATGCCGGGCGGCAGTGCCGTCACCGTGGAACCCGGTGGCGCCGTGGAACTTTCGGGCCCGCCCGTCGACGGCGTGGTGCCGGCCATCGAGGCGATGACCAGCGACCAGACGGTGCTGTGCAAGGCATTCGCCGCTGCGGGTCTGGGTTTGGTGCAGCTGGGAACGGACCCGCTGCGGCCGGCCAAGCGGATCAACCCGGGCGCGCGCTATGCCGCCATGGAGCAATTCTTCGCCGCCACCGACACCGGTGTGGCGGGCGCGGCGATGATGACGTCGACGGCGTCTATTCAGGTCAACCTGGACGCCGGGCCGCAAGCGGGATGGGGGCAGCGCGTGCGGTTGGCGCACGCACTGGGGCCGACGATGGTGGCGATCGCCGCCAATTCCCCGCTGCTCGGTGGGGAGTTCTCGGGTTGGCTCTCCACCCGGCAGCGGGTGTGGAGTCAGCTGGATTCGGCGCGCTGCGGCCCCATTCTGACCGCCAGCGGCGACGACCCCGGCACCGACTGGGCGCGCTACGCGCTGAAGGCCCCGGTGATGCTGGTGCACGCCCCGCAAGCCGTGCCGGTGACGCAATACGTGCCGTTCGCGGACTGGGCCGACGGGCGGGCGCTACTCGGCGGGCGCCGCCCGACCACCGCCGACCTGGATTACCACCTCACCACGCTGTTTCCGCCGGTGCGGCCGCGCCAGTGGCTCGAAATCCGTTACCTGGACAGCATTCCCGACGCGGTGTGGCCCGCCGTGGTGTTCATGCTGGTGGCGTTGCTCGACGACCCGGATGCCGCCGACATCGCGGCCGAGGCCGTCGAACCCGTCGCCGGTGCCTGGGACACCGCGGCCCGGGTGGGGCTGGCCGACCGGCGGCTGCACGCCGCGGCCAACCGCTGCGTGGCTGTCGCCGCGGACCGCGCGCCCTCGCAGCTCGGCGAGGCGATGGGCCGCCTGGTTCGGGCGGTCGAGCAGGGCCGCTGTCCCGCCGACGACTTTTCCGACCGCGTGATCGGCGACGGCATCGCACCGACGGTCACCCAGCTGGCGCAGGGAGAGCCGTGACTTCGCGAGAAGCCTTGGCGCGCAACCTGACTCGCGCGCGGGAGCGCACGCTGCGGCTGGTCGACTTCGACGACGCCGAGTTGCGCCGCCAGTACCACCCGCTGATGAGCCCACTGGTGTGGGACCTCGCCCACATCGGCCAGCAGGAGGAGTTGTGGCTGCTGCGCGGCGGCGACCCGGACCGGCCCGGGCTGTTGCCGCCGGCCGTCGACGGCCTCTACGACGCCTTCGTGCACTCCCGAGCCAGCCGCGTCGACCTGCCGCTGCTCTCACCGGCCGAGGCCCGAAAGTATTGCCGCACAGTGCGATCGGCCGCACTCGATGCCCTCGACGCGCTGCCCGACGAACCGGACGCGGACTTCGTCTTCGCGATGGTCGTCAGCCACGAAAATCAGCACGACGAAACCATGCTGCAGGCGCTGAACCTGCGCTGCGGCCCGCCGTTGCTGGGTTCCGGGGCCGAGCTGCCGCCGGGCCGGCCCGGCGTGGCCGGGACGTCGGTGCTGGTGCCCGGCGGACCGTTCGTGCTGGGCGTCGACGCCGCGAGCGAACCGTACTCGCTGGACAACGAACGCCCCGCCCACGTCGTCGACGTCCCGGCCTTCCGGATCGGCCGGGTGCCAGTCACCAACGGCGAATGGCGACAGTTCGTCGACGACGGCGGCTACACCGACAATCGGTGGTGGTCGGAGCGCGGGTGGGAGCACCGGCAGCGCGCCGGCCTGACCGCGCCGCAATTCTGGAACCCCGACGGCACCCGCACGCGCTTCGGACACGTCGAGGACATCCCCGCCGACGAACCGGTCCAGCACGTCACCTTCTTCGAGGCCGAGGCCTATGCCGCATGGGCCGGCGCCCGGCTGCCCACCGAGATCGAGTGGGAGAAGGCCTGCGCGTGGGATCCGGCGGCGGACGCCCGGCGCCGCTACCCGTGGGGATCGGACGATCCGTCGGCCGCTCACGCCAACCTCGGCGGCGCCGCGCTGCGTCCGGCCCCGGTGGGCGCGTACCCGGCCGGGGCGTCGGCGTACGGCGTCGAGCAGATGCTCGGCGACGTCTGGGAGTGGACCACCTCGCCGCTGCGGCCGTGGCCGGGATTCACGCCGATGATCTACCAGCGCTACTCGCAGCCGTTCTTCGGCGGCGACTACCGGGTGCTGCGCGGCGGGTCGTGGGCGGTGGAGCCGGGCATCCTGCGGCCCAGCTTCCGCAACTGGGACCACCCGATTCGCCGACAGATCTTCTCCGGCGTCCGCCTGGCGTGGGACGTCTGATGTGCAGACATCTGGGCTGGCTGGGACGGGACGTCTCCGTGTCGTCGCTGGTGCTTGATCCGCCGCACGGTCTGCGGACGCAGTCGTACGCACCGCGGCGGCAAAAGCATGCGCTACTCAACGCCGACGGCTGGGGCGTGGGGTTTTTCGACGGGACCACGCCGCGGCGGTGGCGCAGCGCCGCACCGCTGTGGGGAGACGTGTCGTTCGAATCCATTGCGCCCGCGCTGCACAGCCATTGCGTGGTGGCGGCGGTGCGCTCCGCGACCGTCGGCATGCCGATCGAGGTCAGCGCCACCGCGCCGTTCACCGATGGCCGCTGGCTGTTGTCCCACAACGGCATCGTCGACCGATCGAAGCTACCTCCGGCTTCGCGAGCCGAATCGGTATGCGACAGCGCAATTCTCGCTGACCTGATCTTCGAGCGCGGACTCGAGGCGCTGGGCGAGGTGGTCGCGGAGGTAGGGTCGGCCGATCCGCATGCCCGGCTGAACATCTTGGCCGGCAACGGTTCTCGACTTCTCGCCACCACGTGGGGTGACACGCTGTCACTGTTGCGGCGTGACGACGGCGTGGTGCTGGCCAGCGAACCCTATGACGACGATCCCGGCTGGGAGGACGTGCCCGACTGCCATCTGGTCGAGGTCACCCCCGACGGAATCACCCTGACCGCACTGAAGGGACGTTGATGACGCTGTCGTTGTCCAACCATCTGGCCGCGGACTCCGCGTATCACGCGCTGCGGCGCGACGTGCTCGACGGCCTGCGCCGCGCTCCGAAGTCCTTGCCGCCCAAGTGGTTCTACGATTCGGTGGGCAGCGACCTGTTCGACCAGATCACCCGGTTACCCGAGTACTACCCGACGCGCGCCGAGGCGGAGATCCTGCGCGCCCACTCGGCCGAGGTCGCATCGGCCACCGGCGCGGATACCCTGGTGGAGCTGGGCAGCGGGACGTCGGAGAAGACCCGGATGCTGCTGGACGCGCTGCGCAACGGTGGCTCGCTGCGCCGGTTCGTCCCGTTCGACGTCGACGCCAACATGCTGTCGTCGGCCGCGGCCGGCATCCAGCGGGAATACCCTGGCGTCGAAATCGCCGCTGTGTGTGGCGATTTCGAGGAGCACCTGGCCGAGATTCCCGGCGGCGGGCGGCGGCTCTTCGTGTTTTTAGGGTCGACGATCGGCAACCTCACCACCGGCGCGCGTGCAGAGTTCCTGGCGTCGCTGGCCGCGGTGTTACAGCCGGGTGACAGTCTGCTGTTGGGCACCGACCTGGTCAAGGACACCGACCGCCTGGTGCGCGCCTACGACGACGCCGCCGGCGTGACCGCCCGCTTCAACCGCAATGTGCTCACAGTGATCAACCGGGAACTCGACGCCGATTTCGACGCCGACGCCTATGCGCACGTCGCGCGCTGGAACGCCGAGGAAGAGCGAATGGAAATGTGGCTGCGGGCCGAGCGCCCGCAACGGGTGCGGATCGGCGCCCTCGACCTGGCCGTCGAATTCGCCGCCGGGGAAGAGATGCTCACCGAAGTGTCGTGCAAATTCCGGCCCGACGCAGTGGCCGCCGAACTGGCGCAGGCGGGGCTGCGCCGGACCCGGTGGTGGACCGACCGCGCGGGCGATTTCGGTCTGTCGCTCGCAGTCAAGTGAGCTTGGCGGACGCCTGGCGGGAGGCCCGCCCACCGGTGGCCGGCCTGCACCTGGACAACGCAGCCTGCTCGCGGCAGAGTTTCGCCGCGCTCGACGCCGCCGCCCAGCACGCCCGCCACGAGGCGGAGGTCGGTGGATACGTCGCGGCCGAGGCCGCCGAACCGGCCTTGGACGCCGGGCGTGCCGCCGTCGCGGCGCTGGCCGGCATGCCCGATGCAGAGGTGGTGTTCACCACCGGTTCGCTGCACGCGCTGGATTTACTGCTGGGCAGCTGGCACGGCGGTCGCACGCTGACCTGCCTGCCGGGCGAGTACGGACCCAACCTCGCGGTGATGGCTGCGCACGGATTCGCCCGTCGCCCACTGCCTGTCGACGGCGATGGCAGGGTCGCGGTTGACGAGGCGGCCGTGGGCCTGGCTGCCGACCCGCCCGACCTGGTCCATCTCACCGCGGTGGCCAGCCATCGCGGCGTCGTGCAGCCATTGGCCGAAATGGCAAGCCTGTGTGCTGAATTGGGGCTGCCGTTGGTGGTCGACGCCGCTCAGGCACTCGGCCAGATCGACTGCGCGGTGGGCGCCGACGTGACATACACGTCGTCGCGCAAATGGCTGGCCGGCCCGCGCGGGGTCGGGGCTCTCGCTGTGCGAGCCGAGTTGATGCAGAGGCTGCGGCCACGGCTGCCGCCGGCGGATTGGGTGTCGTCGTTGTCGGTGGCCCGTCGGCTCACGCTGGGCGAAGCCAATGTCGCTGCGCGAGTGGGGTTTTCGGTGGCATTGGGGGAGCACCTGGCTTTGGGGCCCGCTCAGGTACGGGCACGGCTGGCAGAGGTGGGCGCGATGACCCGCAACGCGCTGGCCGAGGTGCCCGGGTGGCGGGTGGTGGAAGCGGTGGATGAGCCGACTGCGATCACCACGCTGGCCCCACTCGACGGCGCAGAGCCAGAGACGGTGCGGGTCTGGCTGATTCGTGAACGGCAGATCGTCACCACCGCCGCAGCCGTGGAGCGCGCGCCGCTGGAAATGACCGCGCCGGTGCTGCGGGTCTCGCCGCATGTCGACGCCACGAGCGACGAGCTGGCGATGTTCGCCGAAGCGTTGGCTGAAGCGACCGCGGCTATTCGGGCGGGGTAATCAACGTCTGGATGAGCTCAACTATTTGCTGCTGACCGGCCGCCGCTGCATCGAATTTGCCGCGCATCTCGGTGAAGCCTTGATCGACATGGGTACGAAGGTCGACAAAGTCGGCGCGGAGGGCATTGAAGCTCGCCACAGTCGCCTGCCGAAAATCGCGGAGCTCGTCGTGGAATGCGGTTACGTCGCGGTCTGCGGCGCCGGCGAGGACGCGAGCGGCAGCTGCATCTTGCTCACTTGCTCGTACTCGCCCGGCCAGGTCGTGCACCTGAGTTTCCAGAGCGGTGACGCGTGCTTCAAGGCTCCGCGGCTCCATAGTGGAGAGCCTAGCGTTGCTCGCCGTCGTTGTTGTGCGCTCAGCGTCTCACTGTGGACTGCCGTACTCAACCAGCCTTGTGCGCGGTCAGCAGGTACGCCGGCAGCTTGGAGCGGCTCTTCTCGTCCTTGGGAAACTCCGGCATCTGAAACGGCGCATCCGCGGGAGCGGGCGGGATGTTCGCGTGGATGAACGCCGGCCGGATCTCGTCGATCTCCCAGTACTTGCTCACTGCCGCGCGCAGCTCGTCCTCGTCGACGGTGTTCGGCCCCTGCTCGGCCTCGGGCGGGAAGGCGCCCTTGGCGAACACCAGCACGTAAAAGTTGGCGCCTGGCGCCGCAGCTCGATGCACCGAGCGCAGGTAGCCATCGCGGCCCTCCACCGGCAGCGAGTGAAACAGGGTGGAATCAATCACCGTGTTGAAGCGCCCGTCGTAGCCGGAAAACGAGGTGATATCGGCCTGCACGAAACTGACATTGCTCAGCCCGCGTTCCTCGGCGGCCTTGGTGGCGGCCGCAATCGCCGTCGGCGTGAGGTCGACACCCACCACGGTGTAACCCGCGCCGGCCAACGCCAGCGACAGCTCCGCGTAACCGCATCCGGCGTCGAGCACGTCGCCGCCGACCTTGCCGTCACGAATCAGCGCGGCCAACTCCGGCTGCGGCTCACCGATATTCCACGGCGGCGGCCCCTCGAAAACGCCTTCCCCTCGATAGACGCTGTCCCAATCCATGACTTCGTTTGCCATGGATCCAAGCTACCTGTCAGAGCCGACCCATCTCGCGGTACATTCGGGCCGCCTCGAAACAGGCGGATTCGCGCCGCGGATAGCGCGGTCGGGGCAGGTGTGCGGCCCGCTTCGCCACGGATCGCGGTAGTACGTGCACCATGACTACAGCGTTGCTTGCGGCAGGCGAGGTGTATTGCGTAGTGCAGTACTCGAATTAGCGCGTCGGGCCGGACTGCAGGATCGCGGCGAGGTCTTCCCGCGACTTGGCCCCCACCCGCTGGCACGCGCGATACACATGCCCCTCGACGGTGCGCACCGACATCACCAGCCGATCGGCGATCTCCCGATTCGACAAGCCGGCAGCCACCAATTCGATGACCTCGCGTTCGCGACCCGTCAGCGGAACTCCCACCGGAGTACGCACAGCGGGCGTGCACAGCCCGCCGCACGCGTCGGCCAATTCCCTTGCCAGCGCCGACGCATACAGCGCGCGCTTGCGGTGCTGCGCCCGGTTGAAGCAGGCGGCCGCTTGGGCGGCGACGTCGGCCGCGGTGGCGCGATCGCCGATTGCGCGGTAGGCCGCCGACGCCGCCAACAGGCCCTCGCCGTCACCGGTGCGCAACGATTCCGCGTGTTGCGCAACGGCATCCGCCAACGGCAGCGACAATGCGCCGGCGAGCTCACGGGCGCGCTCGTTGTCGGAGGCGTCGCCCCACTGAGCCGCGGCCTGCAGGCAGGCGAGCTCGTGAGTTGGCTGCGCACGCTCGCGGGCCTCGATGGCAGCAGCCCGCACGGTCGCAATCCCGTCGCTCAGCGAACCGCCTGCGGCCAGCGCCCACCCGGTCGCCACCGACAGCGCGGTCTGCATGAACAGGTAGTCAACCGGGACGCACTCCCGCGCTTCCCGCAACGCGTCGCTCGCTTCGGCCGGCTGACCGAGTTTGGCGTGCGCCTCGGCGAGCGCGAAACAGCAAGCTGGCCGCAGGCCCGTTGTCACACCATGCTTTTGAACGCCGGCCAACGCTTCGTGCAGTAGCCTCACCGCATTGGTAACGGCGCCTCGCGCCAGCTCGGCATGTCCCATCAGGAATGCGAGGTTGGCATAGGCCAGCCCGGGAATGTCCTTGGCGGAGTCGGCGATTTGCTGCGCAGATCGTACGCATTCGTCGATGCGGCCGGTCAACCGGCAGGCCCGGGCGTAGACGCTGCCGAACCAGAACCGCATGTGCGAGGCCTGGAACGACGTCACGGCGCGTTGGAGAGCCGCATCGGCGACGTCGGTGATGTCGTGCACGTCGCCCACTGCACCCATCGCCATGATCAGCGCGACCGACGCCATCATCGCATGGAAATCGGATGCTTCTACGGAAGCCAGTGCAGCCCTTGCCTTTTCGACGGCGACTTCACAGCGGGCCAGCACTGCGTCCAGGCAGGCTTCGACGGCGGCACGCTCCGCTGCCTCCGCCGCCGACTCGCGCGTGGCGGCAAGCCGTTCGAGGATAGTCGCGGCATCCCGGGGCCGGCCGAGCATCCAGATCAGGTTGGCCGCCCGCACGGTCGCCCAGCGATGCCCGTCCATCTCCCGTAGCACGTCTTCGGCTTCCGCGCCGCGGCCGGCGAGCACCAGGTTCATCGCGCGCAGACCGGCGGCCTCGGGCGCCCCGGCTTCGGCTGCGGCAGTAGCGAATCGGTCGGCCAGGTCCAGGTCGAGCAGCGTCATGGCGTGCCGCGCCGACGCAAGGAACAGGTCGGAATCCGGGGCAGCGTCGGATTCCAGGGTGAGCAATGCCCGCCGGACGGTGGCGTGCATATCGGGATCGGCGTCTTTGGCCAGCCGTTGTGCCAGCCGGCCGCGGATGCGCGACAGGTGGAGTTCACCCGCGGTGGCGCGGCGCAGTTCACCGAAAAGCGGGTGGGCCAGCCGGGCCATCAGCGTCTTGCCGGTGCGCTCGACGGTGACCAAGTGCATCCGCTCGGCGACCTCCAGATCGCGGCGCCGCACCAGGTCGGTCAGGACGTCGACCGCGAGTGGTTCGCACTGCGACAGGGTGTCGACCACCAGCGCCAGGCCCGGGGTCAGGCGACTCAACTGCCGGCCCACCATGTCGCCGATGCTGGGCGAGACGGCAACGTCTTCGTCCCATATCCACACTCCGGCCACCTCGCGTATCCGGCCGGCCGCGATTTGATCGCTCAGCATCTGCCGCAGGAACAGGGCGTTGCCGCCGGTCAGCTTCCAGAAGCGTTGGGCGCTGCGCGCGTCCACCGGGCCGCCGAGGGTGGTCTCGATGATGTGGCGGGTGGCCGCCGCCGACAACGGTTGGAGGTCCATGCGGACCAGCCCACCGTCCTTCCACAGCGCCGTGACGGCATCCGGCTCGCCTCCGCCTGCACGCAGGGTGACGACCAGACGCACGCCGTTCGACTGGGCAAGCTGGTGCACCACGTGCGCAGACAGGCCGTCGAGAAGGTGCGCGTCGTCGACGCCGAGCAGCACCCGTCCCTGACGCTGTTGGGTGATAAAGGAGTCGACCAGGCGTCGCACACTCGACAGCGGATCGGACATCGCGTCGCCGAGCGACGCAGTGAAGGCGCCGAGCGGAAGCCGGCGGGCGGATTCGGTGCCGACGATCCAGTTCGTGCGTTCACCGGAGCGTTGCGCCCGGGTCAGCACCTCACGCGCGAGCCGGGTCTTGCCCACGCCCGCGGTCCCGACAATCACCACGCCGCAGTGATTGCCAGCGCCGCCGAGCACGCGGCGAATAGTGGCGAGTTCGTCCTCGCGCCCGGTCAGCGGATCGCCGCTGATCACGGGGCGACTATAACCCGCGTGGCGAATTGTTTGGCGTCGTTTGCTCAGTCCCAGGTGTGCACGGGCTCGTTGGTGTGCATGTGATCGCAGTAGCGCCGCAGCATTTCGGCCAGCGCCGCCGGCCTGGTCATCCCGCCCTCCTGCAACGCCCGAACCGTCGACACCTGCCAGGCTGCGCCGTTACGACCGGTTTTCGCGCGGCCTTCGATGACGGCGAGGAACCGGTCGCGCACCTCCGCCGCGACACCCCAGTTCCGCAGACCCTCGTCGGCCATCGGCAACAGCTGGCGCAGCACGAGTTCGTCGGCGCTCACTTCGCCAAGGCCCGGCCAATACACGTGGGCATTCATGCCGTGTTGTGCGGCTTCGAGGAAATTGTGTTCTGCCACAGCGAAACTCATCTTGGTCCACAGCGGGCGGTCTTCCTCGGACAGGGTGCGCAGCATGCCGTAGTAGAACGCCGCGTTGGCCACCATGTCGACGACGGTTGGGCCGGCCGGCAGTACCCGGTTCTCCACCCGCAGATGTGGCCGGCCGTCGACGACGTCGTACACCGGGCGGTTCCAGCGGTACACCGTGCCGTTGTGCAGACGTAACTCCGACAGTTGTGGCGTGTGCCCGGCGGCCAATTCGGCCACCGGATCTTCGTCGGACACCTGCGGCAGCAACGACGGGAAATAGCGGACGTTCTCTTCGAACAGGTCGAAGATCGAGGTGATCCAGCGCTCGCCGAACCACACCCGGGGCCGCACCCCCTGGGTCTTCAACTCGTCCGGCCGGGTGTCGGTGGCCTGGGTGAACAATTCGATACGGGTTTCCGCCCACAGTTGATGACCGAAGAAGTAGGGCGAGTTGGCGCCGAGCGCCACCTGCGGCCCGGCCAGCACCTGCGCTGCGTTCCAGTTGCTGGCGAAGTCGGCAGGGGACACCTGCAGGTGCAATTGCATACTGGTGCAAGCGGATTCGGGCGCGATCGTGGGCGAATACAGGCTGAGCGGCTCGGGGCCGCTGATGTCGATCTGGATGTCCTCGCCGCGGGCCCGGAAAATCGAGTCGTTGAGAGCCTGATATCGCGTCGACTCGCTCATCCAGCCGCCGTCCAGATGCTCGGGCATCAGTGTCGGCAGGATCCCGATCATCACGATGTGAGCGCCGTCGGCGTTGGCCTTGGTTTCGGCGACGTTCAAGCTCTCCCGAACGTCGTCCTCCAGCTCGATGCCGGTGCGGCCCGGCAACGCGCGGGGCGGCACGTTGAATTCGATGTTGTAGGCGCCCAATTCGGTTTGGTAAGCGGGGTCGGCGATCTCGGCCAGCACATTTTGGTTCGCCATCGCCGGCTGGTAATCGCCGTCGACGAGGTTGCACTCGATTTCCATCCCGGTCAGCGGGCGGTCGAACTCGAAACTGGACTGCGCCAGCATCGTCTCGAATACATCCAGACACAGCTGCACCTTGCGGCGGTATTCCTGCCGGTGCGCGTGGTTGTATTCGGTCCGCTTGACCTCTTCGCCCACAACGCCGATGCAACCGGTTCAGTGCGGCGCGCGCAACCAGATCGCCATGAGGCGGAATTCACACCAGGCCGAGGAAGACGAAGCGACCACATTGTCGCAGTTCGCTGATGGTCTACCGTCAAAGGTATGTGCAACGTCCCTCGCACGGAGATGGAAGGTCGCTGGGCGACTGCCGACCTACAGCCTCAGGTCGACCTTGACGACAAGGACGCCGTCTGGGCGCTGATGGACCCTTCGCCGGCTAACGCCGCGACGCCACCACGATCTGCGGACGTGGACGCACCGGAAGGTTGAACAGCCCGCCGCCACGCAACTCGACGTGGATCGCGGGATCGGCGTGGGCGGCCAGCGCCCGCAGCGCCGACGGGCTGTAGGCGCGCAGCGAGCTGATGAAGCCGTCGTGCGCAAACGGCAGCAGCACGGTCAATGGCAGCATCGACGCCAGCTGCACGATATGGAGGACTGACGGTGGCCGCGGCAGGTCGATGATCAGCAGCTTGTCGGCCGCGCGGGTGCCTTCGGCGAACACCCGGGACGCCAGCGCCGGCGGCAGATGGTGAAACGACATCACGAACACCGCAAGGTCGTAGTAGCCGTCCGGCGCATCGATGGCGGTGGCGTCCATCTCGCGTACGGTGGCCCGCGGGTGGCTGCCCAGGTCGCCTGCGGCAATCGCGGCCACCGACGCCGGTTCGACGTCGGTCACCGTGACTTGCGCGGTCGGATGCTGCTCGAGCAGCGCACGGGCCAGCCCGCCATGGCCGGAGCCCAGTTCGAGGACCTTCGGATCGGGCACGTCGGCGATCTCGTCCAGCGCGATGCGGGCGAACATCTCGTGATGGCCGAACAGCCGTCCGAAGCGGTCCAGGGATCGCACCACGGCGCGCTTGCGGTCGTCGACGTCGTCGCGGTCCAGGTATTCCGGACGCCGTGTCTCCAGCCGCCGGTCCAGACACGAGGCGTTCGGGCCGCCGCGCGGCATGGTCGCAATGTCGAATGTTCGAGTGCCCATGTAGGCCATCATGGACGACGTGGCTGAGTCGCCTGAATTCGTCGCTTCGATCGACCAGGGCACCACCAGCACCCGCTGCATGATTTTCGACCACGACGGCGCCGAGGTGGGCCGCCACCAGCTTGAGCACGAGCAGATCCTGCCGCGTTCCGGCTGTGTCGAGCACGACCCGGTCGAGATCTGGGAGCGTACCTCCTCGGTGCTGACGTCGGTGCTGAACAGAACCAACATCGCACCGAAAGACATTGCTGCGCTAGGCATTACGAATCAGCGGGAGACCACGCTGGTGTGGAATCGGCGTACCGGCCGGCCGTACTACAACGCGATCGTCTGGCAGGACACCCGCACCGACCGCATCGCCTCGGCGCTGGACCGCGACGGCCGGGGCGACGTGATCCGGCGCAAGGCGGGCCTGCCGCCGGCCACGTATTTCTCCGGCGGCAAGCTGCAGTGGATTTTGGAGAACGTCGACGGCGTGCGCGAGGCCGCCGAACACGGTGACGCCGTCTTCGGCACGCCTGACACCTGGCTGTTGTGGAATCTGACCGGCGGTCCGCGCGGCGGCGTACACGTCACCGATGTCACCAATGCCAGCCGCACGATGCTGATGAACCTGGAGACCTTGGACTGGGACGACGAGCTGCTGTCGTTGTTCGGGATACCCCGCGCGATGCTGCCGTCCATTGCGCCGTCGTCGGCACCGGAGCCATACGGTGTCACTGCGGATGACGTGCCGATCACCGGAATCCTCGGCGACCAGCATGCGGCGATGGTGGGCCAGGTCTGCCTGGACCCCGGAGAAGCCAAAAATACTTATGGCACAGGCAATTTCCTGCTGCTCAACACCGGCGAGGAGATCGTGCGGTCGGCCAACGGCCTGCTGACCACCGTCTGCTACCAGTTCGGCGACGCCAAACCCGTTTACGCCCTTGAGGGTTCGATCGCGGTCACCGGCTCGGCGGTGCAGTGGCTGCGCGACCAGCTGGGCATCATCAGCGGCGCCGCGCAGAGCGAGGCGCTGGCCCGTCAGGTCGACGACAACGGCGGGGTGTACTTCGTCCCGGCGTTTTCCGGGTTGTTCGCCCCGTACTGGCGATCCGATGCCCGCGGCGCCATCGTAGGGCTGTCACGCTACAACACCAACGCGCATCTGGCCCGCGCCACCCTGGAGGCAATCTGCTACCAGAGCCGCGACGTGGTCGACGCCATGGCTGCGGATTCCGGTGTGCGCCTTGAGGTTTTGAAAGTCGACGGCGGTATCACTGCCAACGATCTCTGCATGCAGATCCAGGCCGACGTGCTGGGCGTTGACGTGGTGCGGCCGGTGGTCGCCGAGACGACGGCGCTCGGCGCAGCGTATGCGGCGGGTCTGGCGGTCGGCTTCTGGACTGGCCCCGACGATCTGCGTGCCAACTGGCGCGAGGACAAGCGGTGGTCGCCGTCGTGGAGCGACGACGAACGTGAGGCGGCCTACGCGGGCTGGCGGAAAGCTGTCGAGCGGACGCTGGGCTGGGTCGACGTGTCGTGACATGTCGACCCAGCCCAGCTGGCGGCTATTCGTCTTCGCTGAGCACCGTGTAGATCTCGCGGCGCGCATTGTTGACGATCTCGATGATGCGTTGCTGCTGCTCAGGCGTTGCCGCGTGCGCGGATTGCGCCACGGCGCCGAACAGCTGGCCCACCGCCGCACGCAGGTTGATGTGCGAGGGGTCGACGCCGTCGGCGATCTCGTCCCACGGCGGGGTTTCGATCTTCTCGGCGGCGGCGCGGCCCTCCTCGGTCAGCTGGAAAAGCCTTTTGCTGCCTTCGGTTTCGGAGCCGACGATCAGGCCCTCGTCGACCAACAACTGCAAGGTCGGGTAGACCGAGCCGGGGCTGGGCCGCCACAGGTCCTGGCTGCGTTCGGCGATCTCCTGGATCATTTCGTAGCCGTGCATCGGCCGCTCGGCCAGCAGGACCAGGATGGCGGCGCGGACGTCGCCGCGGCGCCCACGCCGGCCCGGACCGCCGCGGCGACCGCCGCGCCCACCGGGGCCGAACCCGAACCCGAACCCGCCGGGACCAAAGCCGGGACCGAAACCCCGGCCGAATCCGGGCCCGAACGGGCCGTCGTGCCCGGCGTCGTGGCCGCGGACAAATTCGCGGAACTGCCGGCGGGTTTGCCTGCGCTGCTCGTGCAGCGCGCGGCGGTCCTGAGGGCCGAAGCCGAAACCGGCCGGGCCGCCGACGAACGGCCCTCCGAACGGGGGAAATGGTGCGTTCATGTTCTGTCTCGTTTCTGGAAGGGCAGCGCCGGATGCGCTGCCGATGCATTGACGATATATCGAAAACTATCGCGATGCAACGGCGGCTGGCAGATTTTTTGCCGACGGTCCGGTTTCCGGCATGGCGATCAGATACAGCGCGAACCCCGCGGCGGCCAGCGCGCCCAAGGACAGAAATGCCACGTGATAGCCGGCGCTCACCACGATCCAGCCGGCGGCGAAGTTCGACAGTGAGGCACCCACGCCCCACGCGGTGGTGATGGCGCCCAGGCTGATGTTGAACCGGCCGGTACCGTGCGTAACATCTTGCACCACAAGGGGAAACAGCGCCCCGAAGATGCCGGCACCAACCCCGTCGAGCAGCTGTACACCCACCAGCCAGTACGGGTTGTCCGACAGCGTGTAGAGAAATCCGCGGGCGGCCAACACCGCGAAGCCGACCAAAAAGATCGGCTTGCGGCCCCACGAGTCCGCCTTGGCGCCGGCGAGGTAGGCCACCGGCACCATCACCAGCTGGGCCGCGACGATGCACGACGCCATCAACGCGGTGCCGCGGTCCTTGTTCTGCAGTGCCAGCACCTGGCCGACCAGCGGCAGCATGGCCGCATTGGCGAAATGGAAGGCCACCACGGCCGCGGCGAAAATCATCAGCCGCCGGTTGTGCAGCAGCACCGCCAGGCGCGACGGCTCGGGGTGCGGCTGCCCGGGCGCGTGGTCCATGCCGCGGGCCACGTCGTGGTCGATTGCGTCGCCCGGGATCCGCAGTGTGGCGACGACGCTGAGCAGCGCCATCGCCGCCAGCACCCAAAACACCACCACCGGGCCGAAGAAGTAGGCCAGCCCGCCGGTCGCCGCCGCCGCCGAGGCGTTGCCCGCGTGGTTGAACGACTCATTGCGCCCGATCCGCCGTGCGAAAAACCGCGGACCGACCACGCCCAGGGTGATCGCCGCGAGCGCGGGCGCGAAAACCGAACCGGCGATCCCGGTGATCGCCTGCAGGATCGAGATCGAGTAGAAGCCGGGAAACAGCGGCATCGCCAACGATCCGGCGGTGACGGCAATGGCGGCGGCGATCACCAACGCCCGCTTGGCCATAGTGCGGTCGACGATCGCGCCCACCGGTGTTTGCGCGACGATCGCGGCGATCCCGCCGAACGCCATCACGAACCCGATCGAGGCCTGATCCCAATGGTGGGTCAGCAACAGATAGATCGACAGATACGGGCCCAACCCGTCGCGCACATCGGCCAACGAGAAGTTCAGCAAATCCAGTGCGCGCGCCAGCCGGCCCGGAATCATGGGAGGACAGTAGCCAGCGAACTTGAACCGAACCTGAAGAAGGTTTCCCGCCGTGGGCGCCTGGGTAGCACTCGTCAGATGAACGACACCACCGAGACCACAGCCCCGCCCGATGCCCGTCGCGAGAGCCGGCTGCGGCTATGGGTGAACTGGGTGCTGGCGCTGTTGACGATTCCCGCGGCGGCCGTGGTTCTGGTCTTCACGCTTGGCGCGGTGATGAGCACGGCCGGCTGCAGTGACAAGGCCTGCCCCAACCTCGGACCCGACGGGATCAGCTTTGGTGTGTTGTTCTACGGCGCTCCGGTGCTGGCCGCCTTGACCATCGTCGTGTCGTTCTTCACCGCCCGACGGCGGTGGGGCATTATCGTGCCGTTGGTTGCATTGGCGCTGTTGATTGCCGACATCGTCCTCGTTGCGGTGACGGTCGCGCAGTAGCTCACCGTGGCGGTGCGAAGCCGCCTCCTGGGGGCGGCCACGGCGACGGGGGCGGTGGCCACGACGGGGGAGGCGGCGGGGTGAGTCGTAGCCGCGCGAGTTCGCGACGGTGCCGTTCGGCGAGCACCGCGGCCAGCGCCAGGTGCGGCGGAGTTCCCGGCGGGGGCGGGGGAGCGACCCGGGCCAGCACGTCCGCGGCAATTCGGCAGGCCATCTGGTAGCGCAGCCCCGGTTCGAGTTGCGGTGCGCGGGAAAGGAATTGGCGAGCCAGTTCGGCCTGCCCGGCGCTCAGGCCGGACAGCTGCAGCGACGCCGCCCACCACGCCAGCGACGGCGGCATCGGCGGCGGCGGGCTCAGTTTCGGACCGCGCTCGCTGATCACGACAGTGCCGGCGAAAATGTCGCCGATCCGTTTGGCTTTCGGCGAGAGCAGACTGCACACCACCGCAGGGCTGCCGAACAACATCCAGATCTCCACTACCGACGCCAGCGCCCGAAATACCGCCTGGCGGAGCCGTTCCGGGCCGCCGTCGTCGGACACCACGCGCAGGCCCATCACGATCTTGCCGACCGAGCGGCCGCGGGTGGCGGTTTCCATGATGAGCGGGTACCCGACCAGGACCAGCACCGTGAAGATGATCAGGATGGCGGCCGTGGTGGCGTCGTCGAACTGGGTCAACGTGGCTGCCCACAACATCAGGCCCAGCAGGTAGCCGACGAAGATCACCGCGATGTCGATCAGCGCGCCAACCGCACGCACGGGCAACTGCGCGATCTGCACATCGAGCACCACGGCGTCCCCGGTCACCACCTCGGACATACCTGAGAAGTTACCCTGAGCCCCGTGGACGTCGACGCGTTCGTGCTTGCGCACCGCGACACCTGGGCCCGCCTCGAACAGCTGGTGAAGCAACGACGGCGACTGACGGGCACCGAGGTCGACGAACTCGTCGAGCTCTACCAGCGGGTGTCGACGCACCTGTCGATGTTGCGTTCGGCGTCGTCGGATTCGGTGCTGATCGGCCGGCTTTCCTCCTTGGTGGCACGGGCCCGCGCCGCGGTCACCGGCGCGCACGCGCCGCTGTCCGGCGAGTTCGCCCGGTTCTGGACGGTCGGGTTTCCCGTGGTGGCCTACCGAACCTGGCGCTGGTGGCTGGCGACGGCGGTGTTGTTCTTCGCCGCCACGGCCGTCATCGCGATCTGGGTGTCCGGCAGCGCGGAGGTGCAAGCCACCATCGGAACACCAAGCGACATAGACGAATTGGTGAACCACGACTTCGCCTCCTACTACAGCGAGCATCCGGCCGCGGCCTTCGGGCTCCACGTCTGGGTGAACAACGCCTGGGTGGCCGCCAAATGCATTGCCTTCGCGGTGGTGTTGGGCTTACCCATCCCGTTTCTGCTGTTCCAAAACGCCGCCAACCTCGGCGTGGCCGCCGGGCTGATGTTTGCCGCGGGCAAGGGAAACATCCTCTTGGGGCTGCTGATCCCGCACGGCCTGCTGGAGCTGACGGCGGTGTTCTTGGCCGCCGCCGCGGGGATGCGGCTCGGGTGGTTTGTGATCTCGCCCGGCGATCGCCCGCGCGGACAGGTTCTTGCCGAGCAGGGCCGCGCGATCGTCACGATAGCCGTCGGGCTGGTGGCGGTGCTGTTCGTCTCGGGCGTGCTCGAAGCGGTGGTGACGCCGTCACCGTTGCCCACCTTCCTACGGGTTGGCATCGGAATCGCCGCCGAGACACTGTTTCTGGCGTACATCGTGTACTTCGGCCGCCGCGCGGCCCGGGCCGGGGAAACCGGCGACATCGCCGACGCGCCTGATGTGGTGCCGACCGCCTGATCCTGCGTCGAATGTGGACTTGAGACACGCGGATTCGCGAATTGCGTGCCTCAATCCCACACTCGGCGTCGAGGTTACAACCGCCCGGTGGCTTTCATCGCCAAATACTGGTCGGCCAATGCCGGCGCCAATTCGGAGGGCGGCGCATCGACCACTTCCACCCCGGCATGGCGCAGCCGCGACGCGATCGCCCGGCGGTCGTTGCGGGAACGTTCGGCCGCCGCGGCGTCATACACCGCGGCCGCGTCGGCACGCCCGACGGCCAGTTGATCGACCCGCGGATCGGCGACGGCGGCAAGGATCACCTTGTGCTTGGCACACAGCTGCGGCAATACCGGTAGCAACCCCTCCTCGAGGGCGGTGGCGTTGAGATCGGTCAGCAGAACCACCAGTGCGCGACGCCGGGCGCGCCTCAGTACCGCCGAAACCATTGCCGCAGAGTCGGATTCGACAAGAGCGGGCTGCAGCGGCGCCATCACATCGACGAGCTTGGCCAGCAGTTCGGTCCGCGACGCACCGAACAGGCCCGCCCGGGTCACCCGGTCATGAGCCAGAAAGTCGACATGGTCGCCGGCCCGGGATGCCAGCGCGGCCAGCAGTAGCGCCGCGTCCATCGACCAGTCCAGCCGCGGCCACCCGCTCGGATCGCCGGCGGTCGGGTCGACGCCGACGCGCCCGGCGGCCGTGCGGCCGGTGTCGAGCACGATCACGACGCGACGGTCGCGCTCGGGCCGCCAGGTCCGCACGACGACGTCGGCGCGCCGGGCGGTGGCGCGCCAGTCGATCGACCGGACGTCGTCGCCGACGACATACTCACGCAGCGAGTCGAATTCGGTGCCCTGACCGCGGGTCATCGTCGGTGACAGCCCTTCGATCTCACGCAGCTTGGCCAGCCGCGACGGCAGGTGCTTGCGCGACAGAAACGGCGGCAGCACCCGCACCTGCCCGGCTACCGGCTGCGAGCGCTGACGCCCGGCCAGGCCCAGCGGGCCGATCGACCGCGCGGTCACCAAGGCTGACCGCTGGTCACCGCGCCGCACCGGCCGCAGCAGGGTATCCACGCGCTGCCCGGCGGCAATGTCGACGGTGTGCACGCGCGGTTCGGCGCACGCGCTGGGCGGCCACGCGTCGCGAATCTGGCCGCGGAACCGGCGGCGACCACCGTTGTGAATCAGCAGACCGGCGTTCACCTGTTCGCCGAGCCGCACAGACAACGGGCCGCTGCGACTGAAACGCAGCGCGCGTGGGCTCGCGGCCCACAACGCGTCGACGGCCACCGCCACCGCCAGTAGGACCAGCAGCAGGACGAAAGATGTTGCCGGCCAGGGTGACAGCGTGATCGGCACGACGCAGATCAGCGCAACCAGCCCGGTGCGTCCGGTCAGAACCACTAGCGGGGCACCGGGACCGAAGCCAGTATCCCGTCGAGGACGCCGTCGGCGGTGGCGCCTTCCAGTTCCGCCTCCGGGCGCAGCATCACCCGGTGCCGCAACGTCGGGCGGGCCATCGCCTTCACGTCGTCGGGTGTGACGTAGTTGCGGCCGGACAGCCACGCCCATGACCGAGCGGTGGCCAGCAGCGCCGTCGCGCCGCGGGGTGACACACCGAGTTGCAGCGCCGGTGAGTGACGCGTCGCGGCGGCGATGTCGACGATGTAGCCGAGGACCTCGTCAGCGGCCAGCACCGCCTGCACCGCGTCGCGCCCTGCCGTCAACTCGGCCGGGCCGGCCACGGGCCGGATCGCGGAAAGATCGCGGGGGTCGAAGCCGTGTGCGTGCCGGCCGAGGATGGCGATCTCCGAATCACGCGGCGGCAGAGGCACAGTCAGCTTGAGCAGAAACCGGTCGAGCTGTGCCTCCGGCAACTGGTAGGTGCCCTCGTATTCGATCGGGTTCTGGGTCGCGGCGACGATGAACGGGTCCGGCAACGGCCGGGGTTCGCCGTCGACGCTGACCTGGCGCTCTTCCATGGCTTCCAGCAGGGCGGCCTGGGTTTTCGGTGGCGTGCGGTTGATTTCGTCGGCCAGCATCAGATTGGTGAACACCGGGCCGTCGCGGAACACGAACGCGGCGGTACGGGCGTCGTAAACCAGGGAGCCGGTGACGTCGCCGGGCATCAGGTCGGGGGTGAACTGGACTCGCTTGAACTCCAGCTGCAACGCCGCCGCCAGGGCACGCACCAGCAGTGTTTTCGCCACCCCCGGAACGCCTTCGAGCAACACGTG
The DNA here is from genome assembly GCF_003402475.1 of Mycobacterium sp. MFM001. GTDB lineage: Bacteria > Actinomycetota > Actinomycetes > Mycobacteriales > Mycobacteriaceae > Mycobacterium. Next base: position 16,798 of record NZ_BFAB01000019.1, on the reverse strand, counting down.
GCCGCGGCACAACAACGCGATGACCAGGCCGCTGACGACGGCTTCCTGGCCGACGACGGCTTTGGCGATCTCGGCGCGCAGCGCCAGCAGCGCCTCGCGCGCGTGTTCGGTCATAGGTCTGCGACCTGCCTTTCGATGTCGTCGAGCGCCCGGGCCAGCGCTACCAGATCGGTGTCGCTGGCCGGTGACGGTCCGAACAGCCTATGCCGCACCGTTTCCGGGTCGGTTCCGCTGCGCGCCGCGACGGCGTTCACCACGTTCTGCGGCGGGCTGGTGGCGGCCAGTCCGAGCCTGGGTAGCAGCCGTTGCAGCGTCGCGGTGCGCAATGCGTGCGCGGCGGCGTCGCGGGCCCGCCGCGACCGGTACAAGCGCCCGCGGCCCTCGACGGTTTCCGAGGCTCGCACTACGACGGGCAGTTCCTCGGCGACCAGTGGGCCGATCCGGCGGCCCTTCCACAACGCGACAAGTATGACGGCCAACCACAGCTGCAAGACCATCCAGTTGACGTTGTCCGGAATCAAGTCGAATAGCGTTGCCGATCCGGACGTTTGGCCTTCGACGCGTTGCGGCGCATACCAGACGAGGCGACCGCGATCACCGGCAAGGTTCATCGCCAGCGCGGCATTGCCGGCCCGCGGCAGGCCACGGTTGGTCATGAAGTCGGTACTGCCGACCAGGGTGATCGTGCGGTCGCCGTCGCGGTAGCGGACCAGCGCCCCGCCGTAGCAGCTGGTGATCACGCGGTCATCGGCGGCGCGAAAGGTGTTGGTGGGACCGAATTGTACTGATCCGGTCCGATTCGCTTCGCGCAGTGCGCAATCGGGTTTGCTCTCCAGTGCGCTGGCGCCGGCGCTGCGGATGTCCGGGGTCAACGCGGCCCTGGCACGCGACGTCGGCTCCACCAGCAGCAGGTCCCCGGGGGTATGGGCGAGCCGGTGCAACAGTGTGTCGTCGGTGAGGTGCTGGGCCTGCGCGATCAGCAGCAATGTGTCCGGGCGCGCGGCATTTTCGGCCTCGTCGACGCTGTTGGCGACGACGACGTCGACACCGTGGTCGCGCAGCAGCGCAACCAGTGCGTGTGCGCCTTCCGGTCCGGTGGACGCCGGGTCCATCCGGCCACCCGGGCGCGGCGCGGTCAGGTAGGTGGTGACGGCGGCGACGGCGCAGATCGCGGCCAATGCCAAGAGTACCCACCGCCAGGTCCGCAACTGTGTCGTCACCGGGCCGCCGATCGCAGGAGGTGGTCGTCGAGGTCGGCGATCAGCCGGTAGCCCTCCGGTGTCCCTGGCCGCTCGCCGTAGGTGACGTCGTTGAAAATCGTTGCAGCCTGGGTGAACTCGGCAGAAAGCTGCGGTATATGGCTGGCCGCGTCGCGGGCCAGTTCGTTGGCGGTGCGGCCGGGCGCCGGACCGAGCGCCCCGCTCTCCTCAAGTCCGCGGGCGACCGCGCGCAACCGGTGCCGAATCGCCATTGCCCAATCGCCTTCGGTGGCAAAGCGTTCAGCGGTGGCGCGATGTGCCGCGGCGCTGAGCTGACCGGCGTCGAACAGCGGGTAGTCGGCTCCGCGGCGGGTCCGCATCGTGCGCCGCGCGATGCGGACCGCCACCACCACCGCGACCACCAGCAAGGTGAGCAGCACGGCGACGGTGAACCAGCCGCCCGGAATCGTCGATCCTTTCTCGACCACGCGGTAAAGCAGTTCGTTGACCCACTCGTGAAAGCGTTGTGTCGCAGACGGCTTGGGATAGATCGGCTTGGCGAGCTCACGTTGCGCGGCCTGATGCGCGGCATCGCGGTCGATGTCGATGGCGGGCATGCTCAGCGTGTCCTCACACCGGCCGGGTCAGCCACAAATAATCCGTGGACGCCGCCGCTGCCGGGCCGCCCGCGGCGCCGGTCTGCAAGATCAGGTCGAACGCCTCGGCGCGCATCCGCCGATCGGTGTAGAGCAGGACGATGACGCCCGCGTTGAACGGGGCGGTGATGACGCGCCCGATCGCCGATCCGACGGCGCTGACCGTCAGGCTGATCAGCGCGGGCCCGCCGGTTGGGTCGGCCAGTAGCTGGCCGACGAAATTGAATGGCGCCGCGACCGCACCGGCCACCAGAAACACCACGACGGCGGTCAGCAGCCGAATGCCCAGCACTCGCCAGAAGCTGTTGCGTACCAACGTGAACGACCTGCCGATGGCGTCGAAGACGCTCAGCTGCTCCAGCACGATCAGCACCGGCGCGAACGACAGCACGGTGTAGGCGTAGGCCACTGCGGCGAGCGCGGCCAGTATCAGCGGGAAGCCGATGAGGAATACCGCCGCGCCGTTGCCCACGGCACCGATCGCGGCGATGATCAGCACCACCACGGCGACGAGCAATATCGCTCCCGCGCCTTCCAGCGCCGCCAGGCCGATCAGTGCGGGCAGCCGCCCGCGGATCTTGGTCCAGGTCTCGCCGATCGTGATCGTCGAGCCGAACACCGCCCGGCCGACGACAACGGTGAGCATGCCAGCCAGCAAGATGCCGGCCAGCCAGCTGACCAGGGCGCCGGCCCCCACCGACGTCACCCAGGTGGCCACGTCACCGGTGGTCACCTCGTCGCTCGGTTTGGTCCGCAGCCGGGTCGCGGCCGCAAACGGCCCCGCCGACACGATCAACACCACGAGCTGCACGATCACCACGATGATCGCCGTCAATCCCAGCGTGGCCTTGGGATTGGCGCGGATGTAGCCGACTGCGCCGTTGTAGATGTCGCTGAGGCTCAACGGTCGCAGCGGGATGATCCCGGGCCTGGGCGCTCCCGGGACGAACTGTGGTGGCCCGTAGGCCGGTGGCGGCCCGTAACCAGGGGGCGGGCCATAACCGGGCGGGCCGTACCCCGGCGGTGGCGCATAACCCGGCGGTGGCGCGTAGCTCGGGGGCGGGCCATACCCCGGCGGCGGGCCGTAATTCGGGGGAGGCGCGTAGCTCGGGGGCGGGCCATAGCCCGGCGGTGGATAGCCGGCGGGCGGATAGCCGACAGGACCATAACCAGGCGGCGGATACCCCGGCTCCGGATAGTCCGGGTAGTCGTACGGCGGCGTGCTCACAACGTGCTCATGAAGGAGTGGCCGGCGCGCATGGCTCCCATCCTGTCGGCCGTCCGGGCAATTCTCAACGACCGCCCGCGTAGCGTCTGGGCTATGGCGGAACTCAAATCCCGGCTGCGGTCAGATTTGACCGAGGCGATGAAGACGCAGGACAAGCTGCGCACGGCGACGCTGCGCATGCTGCTGGCCGCGATCCAGACCGAGGAAGTCTCCGGCAAGGCGTCGCGGGAGCTCTCCGACGACGAGGTGATCAAGGTCCTGGCCCGCGAATCGCGCAAGCGCGGCGAGGCGGCCGAGATCTACACCCAGAACGGCCGCGGTGAGCTGGCCGCCAACGAGCACGCCGAAGCCCGGGTGATCGACGAATACCTGCCGCCGCCGCTCACCGAGGGCGAGCTGGCCGACGTCGTCGACACCGCGATCGCCCAGGTGGCCGAACAGATCGGGGAGCGGCCCGGGATGAAACAGATGGGGATGGTGATGAAGGCGGCCACCGCCATCGCGGCCGGCAAGGCCGACGGGGCGCGGCTCTCGGCGGCGGTCAAGGACCGGCTCTAGGAATTCGCGACAGTTTGCCCTCGCCTGCCAGGGGTACCCGTGTCGTATGACGCGGTTTGGCTACACCCTGATGACCGAGCAGAACGGCCCTAAAGACCTTGTCCGGAACGCGGTTTCGGCCGAACGGCGGGGTTTCGACTTCGAGGTCTGCAGTGACCACTTCTCGCCCTGGCTGGCGTCGCAAGGACATGCGCCCAACGCCTGGGCGGTGCTGGGGGCGGTCGCACACGCCACCGAGAAGGTGGATCTGTATTCGTACGTGACCTGCCCGACGATGCGTTATCGCCCGGTGGTGGTCGCCCAGCAGGCGGCGACGGTGCAGATCCTCGCCGACGGCCGCTTCACGCTGGGCCTGGGCAGCGGCGAGAACCTCAACGAGCACATCGTCGGCCGGGGCTGGCCGGGCATCGGGCAGCGACTGGACATGCTGCACGAAGCGATCGAGATCATCCGCGACCTGTTCGGCGGCGGATTGGTGGACCGGCGCGGCGACTACTACCAGGTGGACTCGGCGCGGCTGTGGGACCTGCCGGAGGTGCCGGTGGGCATCGCGGTGTCGATGACCGGCCCCAAGTCGATCGCCAAGTTCGCCACGCTCGCCGACCACCTGGCGGCGGTGGAGCCCAACGGCGACCTCGTCCACGAATGGCACTCCGCGCGCCAGGCCACCGGCATGGCCGGCGGCGGCCGGGTGATCGGGCAGGTGCCGGTGTGCTGGGACCCCGACCGCGACGCCGCCGTCCAGCGCGCCCACGACCAATTCCGCTGGTTCGGCAGCGGCTGGCACGTCAACGCCAACCTGCCGACCACGGCCGGTTTCGCCGGTGCGACGCAGTTCGTCCGTCCGGAGGACGTCGCCGAGAGCATTCCGTGCGGGCCGGACCTGGACGCGATCGTCGACGCGGTCCGCCCTTACTGGGAAGCCGGGTTCACCGACATCGCGCTGATCCAGATCGGCGGCGAGGAGCAGGACCTGTTCTTCAAGGAAGCCGCCGAACCATTGCTCGACGCACTGCGGGCGGCCAGCAATGACTGACGCGCTGGTCAAGGGGCTTGGCGGAGCCAGCTTGGGCCTGGGGCTGACCGAAGTGCTGGTGCCGGGCAAGGTTGCCGCGTTGGCGGGCGTCGACGACACCGGCCGGTCTCGGCCGGTGATCCGCGCGTTGGGCCTGCGCGAATGCGGGCACGCCGCCGCCCTGCTGTTCGGGCCGGAGCGGCTCGTGTGGACCCGGGTGGCCGGCGACGCCCTGGACCTGGCGTTGCTGGGCGTCGGGGTGGCCGGCAGCCGGGGACGACGCGGCCGTGCCGCAATGTCGGCCGCCGCGCTTGGCGCGATCGGCGCGGCCGACCTGTATGCGGCGCTGCGTACCACCCGCAACGGCGGTAGGCACGCCAACGGATCCCGGCACCGCATGCTGCGCGCCGCAGTGACCGTGGGCCGCCCACCCGAGGAGGTCTACCGATTCTGGCGTGACCTGGACAAGAAGCCGTCGTTCATGCGCGACGCGGAGATCACCGACGACGAATCCAACCGCCGCATCGCCTGGCAATCGGTGCCGGGATCACCCGTCGAGAACGGCGGCAGCGTCGAATTCACGCCCGCTCCGGGCGGCCGGGGCACCGAGGTGCGTGTGACGATCAGCTACCGCCAGCCGGGCGGCGCGCTCGGCAAAGCGGCGGCGACGTTGTTCGGCGAGTCGCCCGAGCAGCAGGTCAACGATGATCTGCGCCGCTTCAAGCAGTTTCTGGAAACCGGTCAGGTCATGCGCTCGGACGGCTCGCCGGAAGGAACCTCCGCGATCAGACAGATGCATCAGCGCGCCGCAGCGCCGAAGGGACACAACGGATGAAGGCCACGGTATGGGCAGGCCGCAACAGCGTGGAAGTGCAGTCGGTCCCCGATCCGAAGATCCTCAACGAGCGCGACGCTATCGTGAAGATCACCTCGACCGCGATCTGCGGGTCCGATCTGCACATCTACGACGGTTACATCCCGACCGTCAAGCACGGCGACATCCTCGGGCACGAATTCATGGGCGAGGTCGTCGAAGTCGGCAACGCGGTGACGAACTTGGCGGTCGGTGACCGGGTGGTGGTGCCGTTTCCGATCGCCTGCGGTGCGTGTTGGGCGTGCGAACACGACCTGTACTCGCTGTGCGAGAATTCCAACCCGAACGCGGGGATGGCCGAGAAGTTGATGGGTCATTCTCCTGCAGGGCTTTTCGGTTATTCGCACATGTTGGGCGGTTTTGCCGGCGGGCAGGCCGAATACGCGCGGGTGCCGTTCGCCGACGTGGGCCCGCTCAAGGTCGACGATGACCTCACCGACGAGCAGGTGCTGTTCCTGTCGGACATTCTGCCGACCGGTTACATGGGCGCCGAGATGTGCGATATCAGCCCGGGCGACGTCGTCGCCGTCTGGGGCGCCGGGCCCGTCGGGCTGTTCGCGATGCTGAGCGCCTACCTGCTGGGTGCGTCGAAAGTCATTGCGATAGACCGTGTTCCGTACCGGCTGGAGCTCGCCGAGGAAGTCGGGGCGACGCCGATCAACTTTGCCGAGACCTCGGTGCTCGAAGAACTTCGCGACATGACCGCCGGGCGCGGGCCGGATCACTGCATCGACGCGGTCGGCCTGGAGGCCCGCAACTCCTCGACGGTGGTCGACACCTACGACCGCGTCAAGCAGGCGGCGCGACTGGAAACCGAACGACCGCATGCCCTTCGGGAAGCAGCGTTGAGTTGCCGTAACGGCGGCACGATTTCGATCATCGGCGTCTACGGCGGCCTGATGGACAAGTTCCCGATCGGCGCGATCATGAACCGGTCGTTGACCATCAAAACCGGTCAATGTCATGTGCAGCGCTACATGCGGCCGCTGCTCGAACGGATCCGGAACCACGAAATTGACCCGACGTTTTTGATCAGCCACCGGCTGCCGCTCGACGAGGCGCCGCACGGCTACGAGATGTTCAAGCACAAGCAGGACAACTGCACGAAGGTTGTCCTGAAACCGTAGTCCGGTGACGATGCAGAGCGCGAAGCGCGATGAGGAGGAGCCGGACAATCAAACAAAGGAGCGCAAGCAATGCCAAACCAACTACAAGGCAAGAAAGTTGCTTTCCTGGCCGCGGACGGCGTGGAGAAAGTAGAACTCGAACAACCCCGGGCAGCCCTGGAAGAAGCGGGCGCCCAGACCGAGCTGGTTTCGCTGAAGTCCGGCGAAATCCAGGCCCGCAACCACGATTTGGAGCCGGCCGGTACCTTCCCGGTCGACCGGGCGGTGTCCGATGTGTCGGTCGACGACTTCGACGCGCTGGTGCTGCCCGGCGGCACGGTGAACCCGGACAAGCTGCGCCTGGACGATTCGGCGATTTCGTTCGTGCGCGACTTCGTCGAGTCCGGAAAGCCCGTCGCCGCCATCTGCCACGGTCCGTGGAGTCTGGTCGAGGCCGGCGTGGTTTCCGGGCGAACCGTGACCTCCTACCCGAGCATTCGCACCGATTTGCGCAACGCCGGCGCCAACGTCGTCGACGAGGAAGTGGCCGTCGACGGGAATTTGATCTCCAGCCGCTCACCGTCTGACCTGCCGGCCTTTTGCTCGACAATCGTGGAGAAATTCGCGCACGCGCCGACGAGCGCATAGCGGTCCGGGTTTCAACCCGGCGGTTTGGGGGCATAGAAACGCCAGGCGCCGCGACCGTCGCGGCGACGTGTCGGAAGGGCCCATGTGACCGCTTACCTGGCGCCGCCCGTGACGGATGCCCTGGCCGCCGATGGCGTATACCCGCCGCAACAGGACTCGCAACTTCTCGTCGACACGATGGAACGCACCGGGCTGGTGCCGGGGCGTCGGGTTTTGGACCTGTGTACCGGCAGCGGCTACATCGCGATCGCCGCCGCGGAATTGGGTGCGGCCAGTGTGACCGCGTTCGACATCTGTCCCCGCGCCGTGCAGTGTTCCCAAGGCAATGCCGTGCACGCCGGCGTCGACGTCGACGTGCGGGAGGGGTCGTGGATCGGTGCGCTCGAGTGCGGGCCGTTCGAGGTCATCATGTCGAACCCGCCTTACGTAGCCACGCCGCTGGCTACAGACACCGAGGAGATCCCGCCGACTGCCGGCCCGGCGTGGGCGTGGAACGCCGGAGTCGACGGGAGGCTGGTACTGGACCCGATGTGCGAGTCGGCGTCTAGCCTGCTGTGCGACGGCGGCTCGATGCTGCTTGTGCACTCCCGCCTTTCGGGTGTCGAACAGTCGATTGACACCCTGCGCTCGACCGGTCTGGACGCCGAAGTCGTTGCCACCCAATGGATCCCGTTCGGCCCGGTCATGTCCGCGCGGGCCCGCTGGCTGGAGGACACCGGCCGCATCCAGCGTGGTTGCCGCACAGAGGAATTGGTCGTGATCCGGGCGGACAAGCCATGACTCGGGTACAAATGGTCCCCAACGGGCCGATCCTGATTGAGGGCCCGGTGCACATCGAGATGCCCGACGGCAGCGTCGTCGAATCCGATCGGTTCATGGTGGCCGTGTGTACTTGCCGGCGCAGCAAGAACTATCCGCTGTGCGACACCAGCCATCGGCGCTGCCGCAACCTAAAGCGGGCGTCGTAGCGAGGACTCACCGGCCTTCCACGCCGCCACCATTGCGTCGCCGAGGCGGTCTTCGATCATCGCGTGGGCGCGGATCCCGAACACCACATCGCGGTCCAATTGTGGCTCGCGCGCGACCAGGTCGCCCACCACGTCGCGGCGCACCACCTGCTCGTGCACCGCGTCGGCCTCGACGTGCTCGGCGTAGAACGCCACGCACTCCGCAGGTGCACCCAGCCGCTGCAGGGCCTCGACCAGCCGGCGCGAACCCGGTGGCGAGGTGATCTCCGTCGACGCGAAATGTCCGATCGCCGCGCCGCGCAACCAGCGGTGCAGACCGAACATCGACATTAGGTTCACCACCGCAAGCGATTCGGCCGGGACCGCGTCGAGGTAACCCAGATACGTCGCATCCAGTCCGGCAGCGGTCAACAGGTCGGCGAACAACTGCTGGTGCACCCGCGCGCCGCGACCGGCGCCGTACTCGTCGTATTCGACGGCCACGAACGAGGCCTTGGCCTGGCCGGAGAGACGCGGAATCGCCCAGGCATGCGGGTCGCCCTCCTTGAGGTGATACAGCGACCGGTGCACGAAGTACTCGCGCATCTGCTCCCAGGTTCCGTTGTCGCGCAGCCAGTAGGAGGGGCCGGTGCCGTCGACGGATTCGATTGAGAGCGCGTCCATTTCGTCCGCCGCAGTCCGGTCGGGGTCGATGGCGCCGACGTCGCGACGGACCCCGGCCAAAAAGGCCCGCTCCAATTGCGCGCGCAGCTGCAGCAACCCGGGGTTCCATTCCCAGGTCGGGTCGACACCGGCGAAGCCGCGGTAGTGCAGCTCGTAACACATGTACAGCGCCAGCTGCAGATCCAGGCCGTAGGGATCCGAGTCCCGCACAGAAGAACCGAGGCGCGCCGGCTGATCGCGCGGTGCGGGTTCGGTGAGGCTGCGCCGGACGGCCATCGACAGCGGGCCGTGCGCCGCCGGCAGCCGGGGTTCAAGCGTGATCTGTGCGTGGGCCACGCACGGGTGTACCCGCGATAAGCCACCGCTCAAACGAGGTTCGCGGTCCATCAGGGTGCCGCCGGAAGCATCTCGAGAAAGGCTGTGGCAGCCGGTGATGGCGGACGCTCGACGGCGGTGACGACCACAAGCTCCCACGGAATGGCGGGTTCGGTCTTGATGCCCACGACGCGATCGGTGTGCTCCAGGATCGCCGGTGGCAAGAATGCGATGCCGAACCCGCTGCCGACCAGTTCCACGAGATCGCTCAGCGTGTCTGATTCGCAGCAGATGTTTCGGTGCAGGCCGACTTCGGAGCAGGTCGCGTCGACGCGGGCACGGATCGCGAGATCGGCTCGGCCGCCGATGAATTCACGCTGCGCGAGGTCCGTCAGCGTGACGGTCTTCGCCCGCGCCAGGGGGTCATCGGGCCGCACGCCGAGCACCAGGAACTCGGTCCCCAGTGGTACCTCGTCGACTCGGCGGTCGTCGTAGGGACGGTTGACGAAGGCCAGGTCCAGGTCCCCGTCCACAGTGGCCCGGACCAGACCGTCGACGGTGTTGTGCCGTAGGGACACGCTGACGCCGGGGTAACGCTCGTGATACCGCGTTAGTAGTAGTGGCAAGTCGATAATCCCGAGGGCTTGGACCACGCCGATCGTCAAGTGCCCACTCAGCACTCCACGGACCGCAGCCACAGCGGCACGAGCATTGTCGGCGGCGGCCAGGGCGGTCCGCGCCGCCGGTAGCAGTGCACGACCGGCTGCCGTCAGGTCGACGCGCCGGCTGTTTCGGATCAGCAGTGCAGTCCCGAGTTCGCGTTCGAGCACGTTGATCGAGGCGGACAAGGTGGACTGCACGACGTGCGCCCGGGCCGCGGCCCGGGTGAAGTGGCGTTCCTCCGCGACAGCGACGAAATGCCTCAATTGCCGTAGCTCCATAAATCGATTCTATCGATCGTCAAAATCGAAACTATCTATCAGATAGAACGCTGGGTCCTCTGGAAACCACACTTCCGATCGCGCTACCGTAAGCCGGATCCGCCGGGCCGAGCGCCAGTTCTTGTGCCGCGGTGGGGGAGCGGTTTCGTTGAAACGCCAGCGCCGCCCCTTAGACGTTGTCTTCGGGAGTGAGTGAGTACTGACGTGGAAACCGGCGCCGAGTTAGACGCTGCCCAGCCGAATCCGGTGATGTCCATCCGGTCGGACGACGCCGCTGAGCGGTTACAGACCGATACGGTTCGCTGCGGTTCGGGCGTGGTTCTCTACGCGCGTGGCGAGGTCGATGCCTTCACCCTGTCGATCTGGCGGCAGGTCCTCTGCGAGACCGCCGACGCCTACCGCATATCTGGCCCGGTGATCGTCGACATCACGGGCCTGGACTTCATTTCTGCTTCCGGTCTGGCGGCGCTGGCGAATCAGGCAAACGCATGCCGGGAGCAGGGTAACGATCTCGTCGTGGTGAGCCGCGCGGCAATTGCGCACCGGGTGGCTGCCGCCACCGGCCTCGACGTGCGCACTGCCATCCGTTCGAGTACGGCGGCTGCGCTTCGGGCAGCCACGTCCGAGAGGAAACAGGATGGCTGACGGTTCCGCGAACGCTGCAGATACGGTCGCTCGCGCACGCCTTGAATCTTTGCTCGACCAGAGTGCTCGCAAGAAAATGCTCGATCAGCACATCGATCTCGAAGAGTGGGCCGGGGGGCTGCCGCAACGTGAAAAGGCCCAAGTGCCGGTCGTGCGGGTTGGTTGTCGGTGGGTGAATTCGTTGTGGTTGTTGCCGATCGGCGCGGTCGGGCTGCTGCTGGCCATCGCCGTCGCACAGCAGCTACGCCAGTACGAGTGGATGCAAAACTTCATCGAGCGCTACCCGGGAACGTCGACAACCTTTGCGCCGGCGGTTGATTCAGGATTTCCCGCTTGGTTGCGCTGGCAGCACCTGTTCAACATCGTCTTCATGATGTTTTTGATGCGGGCAGGAATCCAGATTCTCGCCGATCATCCCCGGCTGTATCTGAATTCCGGATGCCGGCCGGGAAGCGAATGGTTGCGGATGCGCGGCCGCGTCCCGTCCGATAGGCAGGACCAGAACGATGCGGCAGGCATCTGGACGGCCAAAGACGATTCGGTCGCGATTCCGAAGTGGTTGGGGATACCGGGTTTTCGGCACTCGATCGGGCTGGCCCGCTGGTGGCATTTCAGCTTCGACCTGCTGTGGTTGATCAACGGATTGGTTTTCTACATCCTGTTGTTCACCTCCGGCCAGTGGCGCCGCATCGTCCCGCGGTCTTTGGATGTCTTTCCCAACGCCTTATCGACCGCGGTGCAATACGCGTCGCTGGACTTCCCGGCTAACCACGGCTTCACCAACTACAACGGGTTGCAGCTCATCGCCTACTTCAGCACCGTGTTCGTCGCGGCACCGCTGGCGTTTGTCACCGGGCTGTTGCAGGGCCCGGCGATCGCAGCACGGTTCGGTTTCGGCCGGGGCCTGTTCAATCGTCAGGTGGCCCGGACGGTGCACTTCGCGGTCCTGCTGTGGATGGTCTTTTTCATCGCGGTTCACACGGTGATGGTTTACACCACGGGGCTCGTCGGCAACCTGAACCACATCATTTTCGGCGCCGATACCCAATCGTATTGGGCGGTAGTCATTTACGCCGCCGCCATGGTGGTCATCGTCGCGTTGTGGCTACTCGCCTCGCCGGTCACCATTCGATACCCGGCCGTGGTCCGCCGCGTCGGTCGCGCAGTCGTGGGCTGGGCCAAGGGGCTGCTGGAATTGCCGAACCCCAACGCCACGTATTCCGAAAAAGACATCTCGCCCTACCTATGGCCCAACGGCACCATTCCCAGCTCCGACCGTTATCGCGAGCTGCAGGCGCGTAACTGGTCGGACTACTCGCTGCGCATCGAAGGGCTCGTCGAGAAACCTGTCAGCCTCTCCTACGACGAGCTACGTGCGCTGCCCAAACATGAACAAATCACCCAGCACTATTGCATTCAGGGCTGGTCCGGCGTTGCCAAGTGGGGTGGAGTCCGCATGGCAGACATCCTCGACATCGTGCGGCCACTCCCGTCGGCTCGCTGGGTGGTGTTCTATTCGTTCGCTTACGGCGCCGGCGGACCATCCGAGGGCCGTTACTACGACTGCCACAAGATCGAGCACATGCGCGAACCGACCACTCTTTTGGCTTACGAGATGAACGACGAGCCCCTCACCGAAACCCACGGTGCGCCACTGCGACTGCGCAACGAACGCGAGCTCGGCTTCAAGCAAGTCAAATGGATCGAGGCGATCGAGTTCGTGGAGAGTTTCGCGCACCTCGGTCTCGGTCACGGCGGGTACAACGAAGACCACGAATATTACGGCTACCGCATGCCGATCTGAGATCACTGAAAGCAGGCTCATGAGCATCGAGCAAGAAAAACAGTTCGCGGCGGAAGCGGCGGCCGATCTCGTCGAAGACGGCATGACCGTCGGGCTCGGCACCGGCTCGACTGTGGCGTTTTTACTGCCGGCCCTGGCCCGTCGGGGGCTCGACATTCGTTGTGTCGCTACGTCGTCGCGCACCGCGCAGGCGGCCTGCGAGCTGGGCCTGAAGGTGGAGGCATTCCGCGATATCGAGCAGCTCGATGTCGCCATCGACGGCGCAGATCAGATCGCCCCGGACGGTTGGCTGGTGAAAGGGGGCGGTGCCGCGCACACCCGCGAGAAGATCGTCGCAGCCGCCGCGGACCGCTTCATCGTCATTGCCGATTCGTCCAAGCTGGTCGACGCGCTGCATGGCCCAATCCCCCTGGAGCTGCTCAGGTTCGGGCTCAGCGCCACGCTGCGCCGGGTCGCGCCGGTCTCGTTGCGCGATGTACCGCCGAGTCCTGACGGCGGGGTGATCGCCGACTACCGGGGACCCGTCGCGGACCCGGCAGGCTTGGCTGCCTGGTTGGCCGCCACGCCCGGTGTGGTCGAGCACGGACTGTTTCCGCCGGAGATGGTGACTTCGGCGTTGGTGGGTCGGGAGAAGTCGGTCGAGTGGATTGATTTCGAACTCGCCGGCCCCCGGCTAGGTCAGTTGCGAAAAATAGGGAGTTGATGCGGGTGGGGATGGGTAAGGAGTTGGTATGCGCGCGCTGACGGTAGAGCCCGGGCAGAAGGGCTCGTTGAAGGTGACCGACGCGCCCGACCCCACGCCGGGTGATGGCGAAATGCTGGTCGACGGTGTCGCGATGGGGGTGTGCGGCACCGACAAGGAGATCGTCTCCGGCGAATACGGCTGGGCGCCGCCGGGCTCGTCGCGCCTGGTGCTCGGTCACGAGTCGCTCGGGCGGGTCCGGCAGGCGCCGGCATCGAGCAAGTTCAGCGACGGCGATTTGGTGGTCGGCGTGGTGCGTCGCCCCGACCCGGAACCGTGCGGGGCGTGCGCCCACGGCGAATTCGACATGTGCCGCAACGGCCGTTACCGGGAACGCGGCATCAAAGAACTCGACGGATACGGCAGCCAAACCTGGTGTGTGGAAACCGATTACGCGGTCCGGCTGGACCCGTCGCTGGAACGCGTGGGGATGTTGCTGGAGCCCACCACGGTGGTATGCAAGGCCTGGGAGCAGGTCGAGCGGATCGGTGCCCGCGGCTGGTTTGAACCCAAACGCGCGCTGATCACCGGTGCCGGGCCAATCGGGTTGCTGGCCGCGCTGATCGGAGTGCAGCGCGGGCTGGACACCCATGTGCTGGACCGGGTGACCGACGGCCCCAAGCCGGATCTGGTGAAATCACTGGGTGCCACTTACCACCATGACGACATCGAGTCGGTGGCCAAGAAGTTGCGGCCCGACATCGTCATCGAAGCCACCGGCGTGGGCAGCGTCGTGTTCGGCGCGCTGATGAACACCGACACCTACGGCATCACCTGCCTGACGGGCGTCTCGTCGGGCGGCCACACCATCGACGTCGACGCCGGTCTGGTCAACCGCGACATCGTGCTGGAGAACGACGTGGTCGTCGGCTCCGTCAACGCCAACCTGCGCCACTACCAGCAGGGCGCCGAGGTGCTGGCCCGCGCCGAGCGCGACTGGCTCGACGGCCTGATCACTCGGCGGGTTCCGCTGGAGAAGGCAGCCGAGGCGTTCCAGCCCGCCGACGGCGACGTCAAAGTGATCATCGAACTGTAATGGCGCGAATAGAGGATTACGCGCTGCTCGGCGACCTGCACACCGCGGCGCTCTTGGGACGCGACGGCAGCATCGACTGGCTGTGCCTGCCCCGCTTCGACTCCGGTGCATGTTTCGCGGCCCTGCTGCACGACGAGTCCGCCGGCCACTGGCGGCTGGCGCCGGCCGCCGGCGGGCCGTGCACCCGCCGCGGCTATCGCGGCGACACGCTGATCATGGACACCGAGTGGGACACCGACGAAGGGGCCGTGCGGGTCACCGATTTCATGCCGCCGCGCGGTGAAGCGGCCGACCTGGTCCGGGTGGTCGAAGGGCTGTCTGGGCGGGTGCGGGTCCGGATGGACCTGGTGATCCGCTTCGACTACGGCAGCGTGGTGCCCTGGATTCGCCGCAGCGACGACGGCCTGGTCGCCATCGCCGGCCCGGACACGCTGTGCCTGACCACACCCGTCGAACTGCACGGCGAGCACATGTCGACGGTCGCCGAATTCGACGTTGCCGCAGGCGAAAAGGTCCCTTTCGTGCTGACCCACGTCCCGTCGCACCGGCCCGACGCGGTCCGGGCGCAAGCGGATCGCGCGCTGCGCGACACCGAGGAGTTCTGGACGGACTGGATCAGCCAGTGCACCTACCGCGGGCCGTGGGAAGACGCGGTGCGTCGTGCGCTGATCACGCTCAAGGCGCTCACCTACGACCCGACCGGCGGAATCACCGCCGCGGCCACCACGTCGTTGCCGGAATCCCTTGGCGGCGTGCGTAATTGGGACTATCGATACTGCTGGCTGCGCGACGCCACCTTCACGTTGCAGGCGCTGCTGGGCACCGGCTACATCGACGAGGCCCAGGCATGGCGGGACTGGCTGGTGCGGGCGGTGGCCGGCGATCCGGCGAAGCTGCAAATCATGTACAGCGTCGACGGCACCCGCCGGTTGCCCGAATTGACCCTCGACTGGCTGTCCGGCTACGAGGACTCGGCGCCGGTCCGCATCGGCAACGAAGCCGCCGGTCAGTTCCAGCTCGACGTGTATGGCGAGGTCCTCGACGGGCTGCACCTGGCCCGCGAAACCGGGATGCAGGCGGTGGACGAGGCGTGGGACATTCAGCGCGCATTGCTGGATTTTCTCGAGGGGAATTGGGACCAACCTGATTCCAGCTTGTGGGAAGTCCGCGGCCCACAACGCCATTTCGTGCATTCCAAGGTGATGGCCTGGGCCGGTGTCGACCGCGCGGTGCACACCGTGGAAACCCAAGGCCTGGACGGACCGGTCGACAGATGGCGCGACTTGCGCGAGCGGATCCACGCTGACGTCTGCGAAAAGGGTTATGACGCCGATCGTCAGACCTTCACCCAGTCCTACGGCTCGCGTGGTCTCGATTCCGCACTACTGCTGATTCCCCGCGTTGGTTTTCTGCCATGGACCGATCCCCGCGTCGTCGGAACTGTGGAGGCCGTCCAACGCGAGCTGTCCAGTGACGGATTTTTGATGCGCTATGACCCCGAAGCCGACGGCGGAGGCGACGGCCTGCCCGGCACCGAGGGCACCTTCCTGGTGTGCACATTCTGGCTGGCCGACGCGCTGCACGGCATCGGGCGCCGCGACGAGGCACGCAAACTGTTCGAGAAACTGCTGGATCTGCGCAACGACGTCGGGTTGCTGTCCGAGGAGTACGACACTTCGGCTCAGCGGCTGGTGGGTAACACGCCGCAGGCGTTCAGCATGGTCGGGCTGGTCAACACCGCGAGGCAACTCGGCGGGTCGTCGACCCAGACGGGCGGAGGCTTGTCGTAGGGTCCGGTTATGTCGCTTGATGAGCTGACCCGTCTTGTGCCGCCCCCAAAGCCGGTACCTCGCTTTGACTTTGGGGCAGTCGAGACGGCCGTGGGATTCGCGTTGCCGGACGATTACAAGCAGTTGATCAGCACCTACGGTCGCGGGTCGTTCGGTGGCTACCTGGGGCTGATGGCACCGACCCGCGACGATTTGATCGACGGCGGGGCCTATTGCCGGCAGTCGTTGGCCGATTTGCGCGACACCTACAGCGACCACAGCTGGATCTACCCGGACGGAACCAAAGCTCCCATGGTGATCGAGGATGTCGAGCCGGTTCCGTACTACGGCTGGGGTGGTGCGCCGGGCGGCGAGACCGGCTACTGGCACATGAGCGGTGGCAGCCCTGACGACTGGGCGGCAGTTGCGATCGCCGACGGCTGGACGAACGACTACCACCCCGGCGGACTGGTCGCCTACCTCACTGACCTCATCGCGGGCCGGTTCCCACCGCGGTGTTCAGCGACGAGGCGCTCGAGTACATGCGCAGATCGTTTGTGCCCAGCTCGGCTTCGTAATGGCGGGCGTACCCGTCAGTGGGGGTTTGTCATCCTGTTGCCTCATGTCAAGA
>NZ_BFAB01000018.1 GCF_003402475.1 Mycobacterium sp. MFM001 | reverse complement strand
GGTAGCTGCTCGCGCACGAGTTGTTCGGCTGCCGTGTAGGGATCGTCGCGGCCGTCGGCGACCGACTCGGCCAGCCGGTCGAGATCGGGGTGGGTACGCAGCCGGGTCTGCGCCAGCGACAGGATCTGGGCGCGGGCACGGGCCACTCGGCGCGCACGGCTGTCGGCACGGTGATGGGCGTCGATCGCCTCCATCAACTCCGCGAGGCCCTCACCCTTTGCGGCGACGAGGCTGAGGATCGGCGCCTTGGTTTCTGCGCGCAGATCGCGGATGGTCTGCTCCGCGCCCTCCCGGTCGGCCTTGTTGACCACCACGATGTCGGCGACTTCCAGCAGCCCAGCCTTGGCGGCCTGCACCGCGTCGCCGGCGCCCGGGTTGAGGATGACGACGGTCGGATCCGCGACGGCGGCGATCTCGATCTCGGACTGTCCCACGCCGACGGTTTCCAGCAACACCACGTCGTAGGCCAGCGCGCCGAGCAGCCGGATGGCCGCGGGAACGGCCGCGGCCAGGCCGCCCAGGTGGCCGCGCGTCGCCAGCGAACGAATCAGCACCTCGGAGTCGTTGATATGTCTGGTCATTCGGATCCGGTCGCCCAACAGCGCCCCACCGCTGAACGGCGACGACGGGTCGACGGCCAGCACCGCCACTCGCAATTCCCGCTGCCGGTAGGCACCCACCATGGCCGCGACCGTCGTCGATTTCCCCGCGCCCGGCGGCCCGGTGATCCCCACGACTTGCACCGACGACGGGCCGAGGCGCTCCAGCACCTCGTCGCGGCGCTCGCTCTCGACCAGGCTGAGCAATCGGCCGGCCGCCCGCGGTGATCCGTTGCGCGCCGCCGCGATCAGCTCGGCGATGTTCATCTACGGAAGTTTATGGCGCCGGCACCTCGATGACGGTCGCGGAGCCCATTCCCCCGCCCGCACACATCGCCGCTACACCGAAACCACCACCGCGCCGCCGTAATTCGTGTACGAGCGTGACCAGCATTCGGGCCCCGGTAGCCGCCACCGGATGCCCCAGCGAGCAGCCGCTGCCGCTGACGTTGACCCGGTCGGGGTCGATGTCGAGCAGTTTGGCGGTGGCCACGCACATCGAGGCGAAGGCCTCATTGATTTCGAACAGGTCGATGTCGGACAGTGAAAGCCCCGCCCTGGCAAGCGCTTTCGGGATCGCTTCGACAGGCGCCAGGCCCGTAGCCGCCGGATCGACGCCCACCGAAGCCCAGGACCGGATCGTCGCCAACGCAGGCAGGCCCAACCGGTCGCTCGCGATGGTCAAGACAGCAGCGCCGTCATTGGCGCCGCAGGCGTTACCGGCGGTGATCGAGAAACCCTCGATCTCCGGATGCAGCGGCTTGAGCGCGGCCAGCTTCTCCATGGTGGTGTCCCGGCGTGGATGCTCGTCGACCTCGAACAGGCCGTGCGGCGTCTCGATCGGGACGATCTCCTCTTTGAAGCGGCCCTCGTCGATCGCGGCGATCGCGTTGCGGTGTGACCGCAGCGCCCAGGCGTCCATCTCCTCGCGGCTGATCCCGGCGGTGACGGCCGCGTTCCAACCGACCGTGATCGACATGTCCATGTTGGGAGCGTCGGGGCGGTCGGGATGGGTCGGCGGAAACCAGTCCACCCATTCGCCGTCGACCTGCATCCGCGACCGCGGCGACGTGGACGCGGAGTTGACTCCCCCGGCGATGATCAGCTGGTCCATGCCGGCGCGCACGCTGGCCGCCGCGCTTTGCACCGCCGCCTGGCCGGCCGCGCAATGCCGGTTCTGGGCCAGGCCGGGCACCGAGGTCAGCCCGGCGGTCAGCGCCGCGTGCCGGGCCAGCACCCCGCCGCCGTAAAGACCTTCACCGAGGATCACATCGTCGACGGGCACCGAGTCCAGGCCCGCCGCCGCCTCGGACACCACATGATGTGCGAGCTCGTAGGCGCTGGTGTCGCGCAGTGTTCCCTTGCGCGCCGTGCCGATGGGCGTGCGCAGGGCGGACACGATGACTGCTTCGGGCACAGGTCGCCTCCTTGCAAGCGTATGAGAACATTATTCTCTCATTACGAGAGTATTAGTTGCAAGGAGGGGGAACACCGATGCAGATCAGTGGGAGTTCGGCGATCGTCGTCGGCGGCGCCGGCGGCCTGGGCGAGGCCACCGTGCGCCGGTTACACAGCGCCGGGGCCAAGGTGGTCATCGCCGACCTGGCCGACGACAAGGGCAGGGCGCTGGAAAGTGAGCTGGGTGTCCGCTACGTCCGCACCGACGCCACCAACACCGACGACGTGCAGGTCGCCCTGGCCGAAGCGGAATCGCTTGGCCCACTGCGGATCTCGGTGGACGCGCACGGCGGCCCGGCAAGCGGCGGCCGGCTGGTCGGCAAGGACGGCAGCCCGCTGGACCTGGACGGCTTCAAGACCACCATCGACGTCTATCTGACCGGCGTCTTCAACGTGATGCGCCTGGCCGCGGCGGCGATCGCCCGTCAGGAGCCGCTCGACGGCGCACGCGGCGTCATCGTCAACACTGCGTCGATCGCGGCCTACGAGGGCCAGATCGGCCAGCTGCCGTACGCGGCGGCCAAAGGCGGGGTCGTCGGGATGACGCTGGTGGCGGCGCGTGACCTGTCGCCGCTCGGCATCCGCGTCCTCACGATCGCCCCCGGCACATTCCTGACCCCGGCCTACGGTCAGGCGGGCGACCAGCTGGAGGCGTATTGGGGTCCGCAGGTGCCGTTCCCGAAGCGGATGGGCCAGCCGGCCGAGTACGCCGCGTTTGTGCAGAGCATCGTCGAAAACGATTACCTCAACGGCGAAGTCATTCGGCTCGACGG
This sequence comes from Mycobacterium sp. MFM001, assembly GCF_003402475.1. Taxonomy (GTDB): domain Bacteria; phylum Actinomycetota; class Actinomycetes; order Mycobacteriales; family Mycobacteriaceae; genus Mycobacterium. The sequence goes on along the minus strand of NZ_BFAB01000018.1, from coordinate 73,099 downwards.
CGCGCTGCGGTTCCCGCCGAAGTAGTCGCGGGTGGGTCGGCGAGCTAGTTCTTGCCGGCGGTCAGCTTGGCGACGATCGAGCGGAAGTCCTCGGTCTGGAACGACTGGTTCTCGGCGGTCAGCGCGAAGTCCAGGGTGGCCAGCACCGCGCGTTCGAGGTGGACGTTGAGGACCCGCTTGGTGCTCTCGACCGCCTGCTGAGGCAATTCCATGATCCGCTTGGCGCAGTCCACCGCCTCGGCGACGGGATCGGCGGCGATGTGGTTGGCCAGCCCGAGTTCGACGGCCCGCTGTGCCGAGATCCGGGCACCGGTCAACGCGTACTCCTTAGCCAGCAGCAGGCTGATGTGCAGCGGCCACGTCAGCGGCCCGCCGTCGGCGGCGACCAGCCCGACCTGCACATGCGGGTCGGCCAGATAGGCGTCCTCGGCGATGTAGACGATGTCGGAGAGTGCCACCAGGCTGCAGCCCAGCCCGACCGCCGGGCCATTCACGGCCGCTACCACCGGGATTCGGCAGCGGGCCATCCCCAGCACGATCTCGCGCCCGTCGGCGATGGTCTTGGCCCGCAGATCGGCGTCCTGTGCCAACTCGGCCAGGTAGTGGAAGTCGCCGCCGGCCGAGAACGCCCGGCCGCTGCCGGTGATCACCGCGGCGCGCGCGGTCCGGTCGTAGCTCATCCGCTGCCACAGCCGTGCGAGCCCGTTGTGCAGGTCGTCGTTGACCGCGTTGAGCGCATCGGGCCGGTTCAGCGTGATGATGCGCAGCGGCCCGTCGGCGCGGACGTCGATTTCGGTCGGCATGTCGTACACGTCAGACTCCTTCTATGGTCGTGACCCGCTTCACCCAGGCTTCGCCCGCCTTCGCGATCACTCCTTTTTCGATGGTCGTGACCCGCTTCACCCGGGCTTCGCCCGCGTTCGCGATCACTCCTTTTTCGATGGTCGTGACCCGCTTCACCCGGGCTTCGCCCGCCTTCGCGATCACTCCTACAATCCCAAGATTCGTGAGGCGATGATGTTCTTCTGGATTTGCGATGTCCCGCCCATCACGCTCTGCGCCCGGCTGTACAAGTAGGCGGACAGCAGGTCGGGATCCTCAGTGCCGCCGACGGTCAGCGCGGCGTGGCCGACGGACTGCTCGACCCAGGTCATCAGCAGCTTGTCCAGCGATCCGTCCGAGCCGTGCGACACCCCGTCGAGCTGTTCGGACAGCCGCCGACGCACGTGGTGGGTGAGCATCTCGGTTTGTACTGCCGCCCAGGTTAATTCGGGAGACACCGGACCGTCGGAGCGCGCAGCCATCTCCCGCACGAGCCTGCCGTAGCGCGCCGCGTAGCCCAGCGTGGACGGTTCGCGTTCGTGTCCGACCACCGTCATGGCGATGGCCCAGCCCTCGCCGGGCGCGCCGACCATCTGGTCGGCGGGCACCGTCGCACCGTCGAAGAACACCTGGCCGAACTCGGTGGTGACGCCGTTGATCATCCGAAGCGGACGTTGTTGCACGCCAGGCTGTTTCATCGAGAGGACGAACGCCGAAAGGCCCTTGTGCCGCGGCACCTCCGGGTCGGTGCGGGCCAGCAGCAGACACCAGTCGGCGACGTCGGAGTAGCTGGTCCAGATCTTGTGTCCGTGCACGACGTAGTTGTCGCCGTCGCGGGTGGCGGTGGTGGTCAGCGACGCGAGATCCGAACCGGCGCCGGGCTCGGAAAAGCCCTGGCACCACCGCTCGGTGCCGTTGATCATGCCGGGCAGGAAGCGCTGCTGCAGTTCCTTGCTGCCATGTCGGCCCAGGCCGACGACGAGATAGCCGAGACTGGGCCGCGGCGGGGCGCCGGCGCGGGCCAGCTCTTCGTCGACGATGACGTCGTAGACCGGCGGCAGCTCCTGGCCGCCGTATTCGCGCGGCCACGACAGCCCGAAGAACCCGCCCTGATACAGCGCACGATGCCATTCACCCTGACGGGTCCAGTACTCGTCGCCGGAACTCGCAAACTCCTTGGCGTGCACCGCAAGCCAGGATCGTAGCCGGGCGCGGAAGGCGGCTTCCTCCGCCGAGTCACGAAAGTCCAATGTCGATCTCCTCCAGCTTCACGGGCCACAGCTCGGTCGATGTCAATGCACGCCGCAGAAAGACATGCGCCAGGCATTCCCAGGTGTTGCCGATACCGCCGTGTACCTGAATGGCGGTCTCGCACACGGTTTGTGCGGCGCGCGCACAGTAGATCTTGGCGACGCGGGCGGCGCGGATCGCGTCGGCCGGCGCGAGTTCGTCGACCGCCCAGGCGGCATGCCGCAACACGCTCACCGAGCCTTCGATCAAGGCCAGGCTTTCGGCCAGCAGGTGCGCAACGGCCTGATACGAGCCGATCGGTTTGCCGTACTGCTCACGGATTTTCGCGTAGTCACAGGCCAGGGCGTGCGCCCCGCGCGCGGCGCCGACCAGGTCGGCAGAGGTGGCGGCCAGCGCGAGGGCCAGCCATCGGCTGGCGACGTCGGCAGATACTTCGCCGACGACGACGGCCGCTGCCAGCTCGGCGTTGACTCTGGTCAGATCCGCGCCGGCCCGGACGTCGCCGACGTCGGCGGCCGACACCGTCGTATCCCGCAACACCATCGCGCGCGGGTATCCCCTTGCGTCGACCGCATGATCGCCGTAGACGATCGTCGCCGCATCGCCACCAACGTGCCGAGTCAGCTCGTCGGCCAGTACCGGCCCGAGGAACGGCGCGTCCACCAGCCCGCGGCCGAATTCCTCGGCGACGATCGCCACCTCGACGCCAGAGGCGCCATCGGAGCGCAGCGACCGCCAGCCCGTCGCCGCAATCTGCTTGTCCAGCCGGGCAATTCGCTCGCTGTCCTCGAGCGCCTGCACCGAGCCCGGCCCCAGATCGTCGGCCAGTTTGGCGGCGGCGTCGCGCAGTTGCTGTTGCTCAGCGGTCAGACGTACATCCATACTTCTCCTTCAGCACTCGGCGCAGCACCTTGCCCGACGGCAGCCGAGGAATATCGGACACGAACACCACGCGGCTGAGCCGTTTGTACGACGCCAGCTGCTCCTCCACCCGACTAGTCAGTTCCGCCGCATCCACCTCAGCCACGGTCGAGACCGCAGCGACGATCGCCTCCCCGTTGAGCCCATCCGGAACGCCGAACACCGCGCAGTCCTTGACCGCCGGATGCCCGTGCAGCACCGCTTCGATTTCGGCGGGCGCGACCTGGAAGCCCCGCACCTTGATCATCTCCTTGGATCGGTCGGTGATCCGCAGCCAGCCATCGCTGTCGAGAGAGCCCACGTCGCCGGTGCGATACCAGCCGTCGCACAATGCATCTCGCGTCGCCGTGCACGGCAGGTAGCCGGCCATCAGCGATTCCGAGCGGGCCTGAATCTCGCCGACCTCCCCAGGGCCAACCGGCTCACCCGTCTGCAACGACACCACTCGCACCTCGACGCCGTCCACCGGACGTCCGACCGAATCGAGCCGCGCAGCGTCCAGCGGGTTGCAGGCAATGACCGGCAACTCGGTGGTGCCGTAGGCGGGGACCCACCCGACGCCGGTGCGCCGGGTCACGGTCTCGGCGACACTTCGGCTGACGGGAGTCGCGCCCCACATGATGAATCGCAGCGACGACAGGTCATAGGACTCCAGCCGCGGATGTGACGCGATAGCCAAAGCGATTGGGGCAACGGCCATCTCGACGGTGATGCGGTCGGTCTCGATGTGCCGCAGCATAGTGTCGACGTCGAACCGGCGGTGCAGCCGCATCCACATGCCGGTCTCGAGCGCGGTGACGATGTTGAGCAGCCCGAGGATGTGCGATGGGGGCGTGGCGATTTGGATCCGGTCACGCGACGTCAGCTGCAGCGCATCTCGCCAGTGCCGGACGGCCGCACACAACGACGCATGTGTGTGCCGGACAGCCTTGGGCAGGCCGGTGGTGCCCGAGCTGAACACCAGCAGCGCGTCGGTATCTCGCGGCGGCGACCCGGACAGCGGCTGCCCCGGTGTGATCGGCTCGTCGAGATGCAGCATCGGCATCAGCTCCGAGAGCACCGGGTGGTCGCCGACCGCATGGGACGGGTTCGTCAGGCCCAACGCATGCTCGGCCTCGGCGCGCTTCCAGGCCGGACTGATCAGCACCACGGCCGCGGCCAGCCGCCAGATGGCGTGCAACGCCACGACGAACTCGGGCCGGTTGGATGCCATCACCGCGACCCGCATCCCCGCCGTCACTCCCTTTTTGCGCAGGGTGGACGCCAGGCCGTCGGCCAGCGCGTCGAGCTGCGGCAGGCTGTACTGCCGCTCCTCGAACGCGAGCACGGCGGCATCGTGTGAAGGCATTGAGAAGATCCTATCGCTTTGTGAGAATAGTATTCTCTATACTGAAGAACGCAAGTATGGAAGGGGGTGGCAATGGCGGAGCTGCACGCGTTTCACCAGGCGACCGTGACCCGGATCATCAAGGAGACCGCTGACGCGCGGACGTTCGTGCTCGAGCCGCATGACCAGCCCTTTTCCTACCGCGCCGGCCAGTTCTGCACCTTTCGGGTCAGCGTCGACGGCGAGCAGTTGTACCGGTCGTATTCGATGTCGAGCGCCCCGGAGACCGACGCCGAGCTGATGACCACGGTCAAGCGGGTTCCCGGCGGCAAGGTGTCCAACTGGCTGATCGACAACGTGTCCGAGGGCGACGAGCTGACGATGACGCGCGCGGCCGGGACGTTCTGCCTCACCCCGACCGCGGCGCCGCTGCTGGCCTTCGCCGGCGGCAGCGGGGTCACCCCGATTCTGTCGCTGGCCAAAAGCGCATTGGCGACGACAGACCGCTCGGTGCGGGTGCTGTGTGCCGACCGCGATCGGACGTCGGTGATCTTCGACGCGGTGATGGACGAGCTCGCCGAGCACTACCCGCGCCGATTCTCGGTGGTGCGTCATCTCGACGACGAGCACGGCCTGATCGACGCTGCCGCGGTCAGCGATTTCGTCGGCGCCGACGCCGGCGCCGACTTTTACGTGTGCGGTCCGGAGGGGTTCATGACCGTGGTGCGCGCCGCGCTGCCGGGCGCGGGACGGGTGTTCATCGAGGACTTCGACGCGACACCGGCCGTGAAGCCGCCGGCTCCTGTCGACGCCGCCGAGACGGACGGCACCGTGACGATTTACCTTGAGCGCAAGAAGGTTTCGGTGCCGCGTGTCGCCGGTGAGACACTGCTGGAAAGCGCGCGACGGGCCGGGCTGGCGCCGCCGTTCAGCTGCGAGCAGGGCAACTGCGGGACCTGCATGGCCAGGCTCACCGAGGGCAGCGCCACGATGCGGGTCAACGACGCGCTTGAAGAGGACGAGGTAGCCGACGGCTATATCCTGACCTGTCAGGGCGTGCCGGACACGGCGAACGTGACGGTGCGTTACGAGTAGCCTCGGCAGGCATGACCGAGTTGTCTGCCTTCGCCGACCTGATGTCAGCCGATCACGGGCTGTGCGTGTTCAGCACGTTGCGTGGGGACGGCAGTATCCAGTCGTCGGTGGTCAACGCCGGTGTGCTGCAACACCCGTTGACCGATTCGACAGTTGTCGGGCTGGTGGCCATCGGCGGCTCCCGCAAGCTGCACAATCTGCGCGCCGATCCCCGAGCCACTGTCGTCGCCCGCAGCGGCTGGCGGTGGGCAGCAGTCGAAGGCACGGCGCAGCTGATCGGGCCGGACGATCCACACCCCGATGTCGACGACGAGCGGTTGCGGCTGCTGCTTCGCGAAATCTTCACCGCCGCAGGCGGAACCCACGATGATTGGGACACTTACGACCGGGTGATGCGCGAGCAGCGTCGAACGGCTGTCCTCGTCTCGCCTCGCCGCATCTACGCGAACCCAACCTAACCCGTTGCGGCCCTGAGTGTATCCGCCACGACGCGTCCAGTGTCGCGCAACGGCTGGGTGCTCCGTTGGCTGCGGCTCAGCATGATTGCGCCTTCCAGGCTGGCCAGTGCGAACATCGCGAGGCGGCGCGCCGCGGCAGGCTTGATGCCCTCGCTGATCAGCTGGGCGACCACCCGCGAGCGCCACGAGTCGAAAACCGCATCGCTTGCCTGGCGCAACGCTTCATTGGTGCTGGCGATCTCGCAGGCCAGCGTCCCGATCGGACAGCCGTCGGCGAAGTCGGACTCCTCCAGAGCGCGCGCAGCCCAGCCGAACCACTTCGTGGCGGCCTGGCCGATGTCGGCGGATTCGGTGAACACCCGGTCGAGCAGCTGTTCGTACCGCTCGGCCGTATGGGAAATCGCCTGCAGCGCAAGCTCTTCCTTGCCGCCGGGAAAAAAGTAGTACAGCGAGCCGATCGGACCGCCACTCTCCGCCACGATCTGTTTGAGCCCGGTGCCGCTATAGCCCTGCCGGCGGAACAGCCCCGCGGCCGCGGTCAAGAAGCGTTCCCGCGTCGGCGGGCTCACGATCGCATCGGAATGGACTCGATGATGCGCCGCGCGCTCTGGCGGTCAATCGCATAGGCGCTCAGCGCTTCACATTCGAGTTGGTCGTCCAGCCGCCGGCCGATCACGTCGAGCACGGTCTGTTTGGCCGACCGCACCGCAGACTGTTCGTGGCCGGCGATCCGCTCTGCCAGAGTCCGGGCGTGGCTCATCAGCTGGTCGTGGGCGACCACCCGGGTGACCAGGTTGACCTGCAATGCACGCGCGGCGTCGATCGGCTCGCCGCCAAGTTCCAAATCCAGCGCGACCGCCACGCCGCACGCATCGACCAGCCGCGAGATGCCGCCGTCTCCGTGATGAAAGCCCAGACTCACCAGCGGCGCACCGAACATCGCCTGCTCCGAAGCAATTCGGATGTCGCAGGCCAGCGCCAGCTCCAAACCCGCGCCCAGCGCCCAGCCGTTGATCGCGCTGATCACCGGCTTGGCAATACGCATTCCCCGTGTGAGCCCCCCGAAACCCACGCCTTTGGCGTTACGGCGCACGGCCGCAGCGTCGGCGTCGAGCCACTGCGCGAACCACGTGTTGCGGTCGGCGCCGGCACAGAACGCCGTGCCGGCGCCGGTCAGGATCGCCACGTCGGCGGTGTCGTCGTCGCGGAAGTCCGCCCAAATCTCCCGCAGCCGTTGGTCCATCGCCGGATCGATCGCGTTGCGCGCCGAAGGGCGGTTCAGTGTGATCGTCGCGATGCGGTCCTGCTTGTCGTATCGGACATAAGCCGTCTCCATCCAGGCAGATTATATAAAACGTTCTACTAGCGCAAGGGCCGCTTGGCCTACTTAGGCGGCGGGCGGTAGTCCGGCTGGTAGCCGTCGACCCGGATCGGGTTGCCGACCAGACGGAAATCGCCTGCGGTGACAACGATCTCCGGGGTGGCTTTCAGTGCCTCGGGCAGTGTGCGCACCGCCGCTGCGGGTATCCCCAGCGGACGCAGCCGGGCTTCCCAATTCACGGCGGTGTCGGTGGCCAACGCTGCCGCGACCACCGCGCGCACCTCGTCGGCTCGCGCCACCCGCTCGGCCATGGTCTCGAAACCCGCGATACCTGCCTCACCCGCGAAGGACTTCCAGAACCCGTCGTGGGTGATGAACAGCGCAAGATAGCCGTCGGCGGTCGAGAACATCTGCGCAGGAACGTAATACGAGTGTGCGCCAAAGGCCCGGCGCTGCGGCTCGACGCCGTCGTTGAGATAGGCCGACGCGTGGTAGTTGAGCTGGGAGAGCATTACGTCGCGCAGCGACACATCCACCTGCCCGCCGCGGCCGGACACGATCTGCGCCAGCAGGCCGAGCGCCGCCGCCAGGCCGGTCGAGTTGTCGGCCGAGGAGTAGCCCGGCAGCGTCGGCGGCCCTTCGGGATCGCCGGTCAGCGCAGCCACCCCGGTAGCCGCCTGCACCACATAGTCGAACGCCGGGTCGTCGCCGCCGTTCAATCCGAAACCGGTGATAGCGACGCACACGATCCGCTCGTTGAAGCCGCGCAGTGCCTCGTAGGTCAGGCCGAGTCGGCGGATCGCTGACGGTTTCAGATTGACCAGCAGCGCATGGGATTTCGCCACCAACTCGCCGAGCTCAGCTTGGCCGGCTGGCGAGTTGAGGTCCAGCCGGATGCTGTCCTTGTTGCGGTTCAGGCTGGCGAAGTAGCTGTCACTGACCTTCCGCGAGATCTCGCCGCCGGGCGGCTCGATCTTGGTGACGTGCGCGCCGAGGTCGGCCAGCAGCATGGTCGCGTACGGACCGGCCAGCATGGTACCGACCTCGAGGATCCGGATGCCGGCGAGTGGCGCCGTCATCGCACCTCCGCACCCAGCGCCGCAATGACTTCGCGGGTGCGGCGTTTGGAGGCGATCAGCTCGTCGCGGTTGTCGCCGAGAGGCAATAGGCGCACCGACAGGTCAGTCACCCCGGCGTCGGCGAAGCGACGGAACCGCGCCAGGATGGCCTCCTCGTCGCCGGCCGCGCAGATGTCGCCGACGTCTTTGGCGTCGCCGTAGCTCAGCAGCCGCTGGTAGTTCGGCGACACCTCGGCCTCGCCCAGAATCCGGTTGGCGCGCTCCCGCGCTGCGTCGACTTCACTTGTGGCACAAAGGCACACCGGTATCCCGGCGACGATCCGCGGTGCCGGGCGGCCCGCGTTGTCGGCCGCCTTGGTGATCCGCGGGACCACGTGCTCGGCGCACGACCGCTCGTCGGCCATCCACAACACGGTTCCGTCGGTGCGCTCACCGGCCAGCGTCAGCATCACCGGGCCGAGCGCCGCGATCAGCACCGGCAACGGAGCAACCGGCGCCAGGTCCAGCGGGTTGTGCACGGTGAAGGTCTCGTTCTCGACGTCAACCGGGCCGGGGCCACTGAAGGCGGCGGCGAGCACGTCGAGGTAGTCGCGGGTGTAGGCGGCAGGCCGCTCGTAAGGCAGGCCGAGCATGTCGCCGATGATCCAGTGATGCGACGGCCCCACACCCAACGCCAAGCGTCCGCCGGCGGCGGCATGCACCGACAACGCCTGGCGCGCCAGCGCAATCGGGTGCTGGGCCTGCAGCGGCACCACCGCGGTACCCAACTCGATCCGGGTGGTGCGCGTCGCCATCAGGGCAACCGCCGTCAGCGCGTCGAAGTCGTTGGGCACCTGGGGAATCCACGCGGTGTCCATGCCCACGGACTCGGCCCACTCGATGTCGGCGAGTAGTTTGGTGACCTTGCGGGCCGAATCGCCACGCTCGGCGCCGATCATTACTCCGAGACGCATGCTTCCTCTCCGGTCAGTCGGCGGATTTCGCTCACCAGGATGTCCAGTGGTGTTCCGGTCGGAAACACGGCCGCGGCACCGGCGGCTTTCAGTTTCGGTACGTCGGACTCGGGGATCGTGCCGCCGACGACGACGGCGATGTCGCCCGCGTCGGCCGCACGCAGCGCTTCGATGGTGCGGGTGGTGAGCGCGACGTGCGCACCCGACAGGATGCTCAGCCCGACGAGCGCGACGTCTTCCTGCACGGCGATCGACGCGATGTCCTCGATGCGCTGCCTGATGCCGGTGTAGATCACCTCGAAACCCGCGTCGCGCAAGGTGCGTGCGACGATCTTGGCGCCACGGTCATGCCCGTCCAGCCCGGGTTTGGCGACCAGAATGCGTACCGCCATCTAAAACACCACCGGTTGTTCGAATTCGCCCCACACCGCTTTGAGCGCGGAGACCATCTCGCCGACCGTGCAGTAGGCGTTGGCGCAGTCGATCAGTTTGTGCATGAGGTTGTCGGTTCCTTCGGCGGCGCGGGACAACGCGGCGAGGCTGGATTGCACTGCGGCCGAATCTCTTTCGGCCTTCACTTTGGACAGGCGCTTGAGTTGCAGATCGCGGCCTTCCGGGTCGAGCTCGTAGGTGGCGATCTCAGGTGGCGGCTCGGGCGTGACGAACCGGTTGACCCCGACCACCGGCCGCTCACCTGATTCGATCTCCTGGTGGATCCGGTAAGCCTCGTCGGCGATCAGCCCCTGCAGGTAACCGTCCTCGATGGCGCGGACCATCCCGCCGTGCTGCTCGAGATCGTGCATGATCTCGACGATGCGGGCCTCCGTCTCGTCGGTAAGCGCCTCGACGAAGTAGGAGCCGCCGAGCGGATCGGCCACCCGGGTAACGCCGGTTTCGTGGGCCAGGATCTGCTGGGTGCGCAGCGCCAGCGTGGTCGTCTCCTCGGTGGGCAGCGCAAACGGCTCGTCCCAGGCGGCGGTGAACATCGATTGGACGCCGCCGAGCACCGCGGCCATTGCCTCGTAGGCCACGCGGACGACGTTGTTGTGGGCCTGGGGCGCATACAGTGATGCTCCGCCGCACACGCAGCCGAACCGGAACATCGAGGCCTTGTCGGTCTTGGCGCCGTAGCGTTCCCGCACGATGGTTGCCCAGCGACGGCGTCCCGCACGGTATTTCGCGACCTCCTCGAAGAAGTCGCCGTGGGTATAGAAGAAGAACGAGATCTGCGGGGCGAACTCGTCGATGCTCATCCGTCCGCGTTCCACCACGGTGTCGCAGTAGGTGACCCCGTCGGCCAGCGTGAACGCCATCTCCTGCACCGCGTTGGCGCCCGCGTCGCGGAAATGCGCCCCGGCCACCGAAATCGCGTTGAACTTAGGGACTTCCGCGGCACAGAACTCGATGGTGTCGGCGATCAGCCGCAGCGACGGCTCGGGCGGCCAGATCCAGGTGCCGCGCGACGCGTATTCCTTGAGGATGTCGTTCTGGATGGTCCCGGTGAGCTTGGCCCGCGGCACACCCTTGCGTTCGGCGGCGGCCACGTAGAACGCCAGCAGGATCGCCGCCGTACCGTTGATCGTGAAGCTGGTGCTGATCTTGTCCAGCGGGATGCCGTCGAACAGGATCTCGGCGTCGGCGAGGGTGTCCACAGCGACGCCCACCCGGCCGACCTCCTCGCCGACCTCGGGGTCGTCGGAGTCGAAGCCGCACTGGGTCGGCAGGTCCAGCGCCACCGACAGGCCTGTCCCGCCCTGCTCCAGCAGGTAGCGGTAGCGGCGGTTGGATTCCTCGGCGGTGCCGAACCCGGAGTACTGCCGAAACGTCCAGAGCTTGCCGCGGTAGCCGCTGGCGAAGTTGCCCCGGGTGAATGGATAAGTGCCCGGTGGCGGCGGCTCGGTACCACGGTCCCCCGGCCCGTATACGGGTTCCAGCGGGATGCCGGATGAGGTCTGGGTCTGGTTATCCATCGACTGATAACGTACTTGCAAAAAAAGAGAATGCCAATACCGGGTCCTGCTGACCAGGACAAAGGAGAAGGATGAGCACTTTTCATGACCGCACCGTGGTGATCTCCGGCGCCAGCCGCGGGATCGGCCTGGCGATCGGTATTGCCGCGGCCCGGCAGGGCGCCAACGTGGTACTGCTGGCCAAGACCGACCAGCCGCATCCCCGGCTGCCCGGCACCGTGCACACCGCCGCCGCGGAGGTGGAGGCCGCGGGCGGCAAGGCACTGGCCGTCGTCGGCGACGTGCGCCGCGAAGAGGTCGTGCAGCGTGCGGTCGACGCGGCCGTCGAGCGGTTCGGTGGCGTGGACGTCTGCGTGAACAACGCCAGCGCGATCGCCACCGACCCCACCGAGAACCTGTCGGCCAAGAAGTTCGACCTGATGCAAGAGGTCAACATCCGCGGCACGTTTCTGCTGACCCGGGCGTGCCTGCCGCACCTGCGGGCGTCGTCGAATCCGCATGTGCTGACGATCTCGCCGCCGGTCAACATGAACCCGCGCTGGCTGGGCGCCCACCCGGCCTACACGTTGTCGAAATACGGGATGACGCTGCTGTCGCTGGGCTGGGCGGCCGAATACGCCGACGCCGGGATTGCGGTGAATTGCCTGTGGCCGCAGACGTATATCGCGACCGCCGCGGTGACGAACATGCCCGACGGCGACCGGCTGGCGCTCTCGTCGCGCAGTCCGCAGATCATGGGCGATGCGGCCGTCGAGATCATCTCTCGCCCGGCCCGGGAGGCGACCGGCAACTGCTTCATCGACGCAGACCTGCTCGGCGGTGACCTATCGCGGTATGGCGGCGGAGAAGAGCCGATTCGGGACCTGTTTCTGGACTGAGGCCCTACGCTGGCCGGCATGGCGATTCGGAGACCATCCACGTCGGAAATAGCCTCGGCGGCGGAGCATTTCGGTTTGCACTTCGACGACGACGCGTTGGCGGAATTCACGGCGATGGCCGGGTATTCGTTAGCGGCCTACGACGCGGTCAACGAGCTGTACGACGACATCGCCCGGCCACAGATCCCCGAACGCGCCTACGAGTTTCCGGGCGACAACCCGCTGGGCGCGTGGTATGTCACCACCGAGATCAGGTCGGGCGCCGACGGGCCGCTCTCGGGCAGACGGATCGCCGTCAAGGACAACATCACCGTCGCGGGGGTCCCGATGATGAACGGATCGCGGGCAGTGGAAGGCTTCATCCCCAGCCGCGACGCGACCGTCGTGCAACGGCTGCTCGATGCCGGGGCGGTGATCGCCGGCAAAAGCGTCTGCGAAGACCTGTGCTACTCGGGCTCCAGCTTCACCTCGGCCACCGGCCCGGTGCGCAACCCCTGGGATCTCGCCCGCGAAACCGGCGGATCCTCCAGCGGCAGTGCCGCATTGGTTGCCGCAGGCGACGTCGAACTTGCCCTCGGCGGCGACCAGGGCGGTTCGGTCCGGATTCCGGCGGCGCTGTGCGGGATCGTCGGACACAAGCCCACCTACGGCCTGATTCCCTACACCGGAGCCTTCCCGATCGAACGCACCCTCGACCACCTCGGCCCGATGACTCGCACCGTCGCCGATGCTGCGTTAGTGCTGGGGGTGCTCGCGGGACCGGACGGTCAGGATCCGCGTCAGCCGGATCACCTGCCGGCCGTGGACTACCTGGCTGCGCTCACCGGCGACGTCGCCGGTCTGCGGGTGGGCATCCTCACCGAGGGCTTCGGCCAGCCCGGCTCGCAGCCGGCCGTCGACGAGCTGGTCCGCTCGTCAGCGCAGCGCTTCTCCGAGATCGGCTGCGACGTCTGCGAGGTCAGCGTGCCGTGGCATCGCAACGTCGTTCATCTCTTCGCCGTCATCATGAGCGACGGCGCCACGTATCAGATGCTCGACGGCAACGGGTACGGGCTCGGTGTAGGGGGGCTCTACGACCCAGAGCTGATGGCGTACTTTGCGCGCCGGCGACGGGCCACCGCCGATCAGCTTCCAGCCGCGGTCAAAGCGCCCGCACTGTGCGGCCACTACAGTCTGACCACGCTCGGTGGCTCGTCATATGCCAAGGTGCGCAACCTATTACCACATGCGCGTGCCGCTTACGACAGAGCTCTCGAACAGTACGACGTCTTGGTGATGCCCACTGTCCCCAGCACGGCTGGCATACTGCCTGCCCCCGACGCAGACGATGCCACACTGCTGACCCAGGCGATGGGCAAAGCCCTCAACACCGCACCCATGAACGTGACCGGACACCCGGCGATTTCGGTGCCGGCCGGCTTGGTCGACGGGCTGCCCGTCGGGATGATGATCATGGGCAGGCGCTTCGACGACGCGACGGTGCTGCGCGCAGCCCATGCCTTCGAGGTGTTGTGTGGCGGCTTTCCTATGCCCGGCACAGGATCTCGCCGTGCGGGATCGCCAGCCAACCGTTAGGCGCGGCCGCCCACTGCCGCCAGGCGGTGGCGATTTCGTTGAGTTCTTCAGTGGTCGCCATCCGCGAGTCGACGAGTTGGCGGGCCAGGGCCGACTCGACGATCCGGTCCGCCCACATGCCGCCCCACCAGTCACGTTCTTCCGGTGTTGCGAAGCAGCAGATTCCGGCGGTGGGAGTGATGTCGTCGAACCCGGCCTCCTGCGCCCAAGACAGCAGGCGGCGGCCGGCGTCGGGCTCGCCGCCGTTGGCGCGAGCCGCCTGTTCGTAGAGATCCAGCCATCGATCTAGCGCGGGAAGCTGTGGATACCAGATGAATCCGGCGTAGTCGGAGTCCCGGGCGGCGACGATGCCGCCAGGCGCGCACACTCTCCGCATTTCACGCAGTGCGGCAACCGGATCGGCAACGTGCTGCAGTACCTGATGGGCGTGCACGACATCGAATGTGCCGTCGTCGAATTCGAGCGCATGCACGTCGGCGGTGGCGAAGGCGATGTTGGAGATGTTGCGCGCGTGTGCTTCCGCGCGTGCAGCGTCCAAGGCGTCGTCGGTGACGTCGACGGCGGTGAGTCGGCCGGGGGCGATTCGCTCGGCGAGATCCGCGGTGATAGTCCCGGGGCCGCAGCCGATGTCCAGCAGCGACATCCCTTGGCGCAGATGCGGTAAGAGGTAGGCCGCGGAATTTCCAGCCGTGCGCTGCCGATGCGAACGCAGTACCGACTCGTGATAGCCGTGTGTGTAGACGGCCCGACGTTCGCGGCTCATGGTGCTAACCATACGCCGCGTATCAAAATATGAAATATCTGTCTCAATATATGAGACATTAGTTCACCGGAACGTCGAGGATCGGGTGGTCCGCGTAGGCACCGTCGCCGTCAAAATGCCACCACTCGCCCGAATACACCGTCAGCCCGCCGGCGCTCATCGCGTCGCGCAGTCGTGCCCGGTTCGCCTGCGCCGTCGGGCTGACGCCGTCGGTTGCTGCGGCGTGGGCTCGGGGCGTGAAATCGTCGAAATCGGTTCCCATATCGGCGCCTTTGAGTGTCACGTCGACCGAGCGACCGGCCTCATGGCTATGCGCGTACTGGCCGGGCCGTGCCACCCAGGCAGAGTTGGGGACGACCTGAAACATCTTGACCTGCACGGCATGCGGCCGATAGCAGTCCCAGAAGACGAGGGTCTGCCCCTGCTGACGCAATACATTGGCAGCGGTCGCGAGACCCGAAGCCATGGATTCGTGCACCAGGCAACGGGCATCAGCCGGATACAGCGCTGCCCCGGTGAAGTTGTTGGACGTCGCATAGCGCAGGTCGATGACCGCGTCCGGAACGACGCTGCGGACGTCGACGAGCCCCGCCGCTTGTGCCTTCGGGCTCACCGGTGGCACGTCGGCGTTGGCGCGCGCACAGCAGGTGCTGCACGCCAGAAGCAGCAGTGCGACCAAGACCCGTCCGGCGATGAGCATTTCAGCATTGTCTCGCGGAAAGCTGCCCGGCGGGTCAGCGGCGGGCGTCGACCGCGTCAGGTACTGCCTTCAGCAGCTTCGCGTCGGCCGTGACCAACGTGAGCCGCTCGACTGTCGCCTGGGCGACAAGAACCGCGTCGAAGGGATCCTTGTGGGGCAGTGCCAAGAGATCGGACGCGAGACTGTGGCGGCGGGCGACGGGCAGATCGCGCAGGCCGGATCGATTGATCGCGTCGTCAAAGTCGTCGGGCAGCGTGACCTTGCCGATCGCCGCCTTCATTGCCAGCTCCCAGGTGCTCGCCGCGGAGACGAACACCGCTGCACTCGCAATGATTCGACCTCTCGCCAGGGCGCCCAGCCTGGGGCTGTCATCGAGCAGCCACAACACGACATGGGTGTCGAGCAAGAGGCCGCTCATTCAATGCCGAACAGGGCATTGAGGTCGCGGTCGGTGTCATCGAAATGGTCGGCGTCGTAGTCGAGTCGGCCGGCGAGCCCGCCGAAGGCGATGTCGGCCCGCACATGTGGGACAAGATCGGCGACCGGCTTGCCGGCCCGGGCGAGGGTGATCGTCTCGCCGTTTTCGACGCGAGCGAGCAGTTGCGACAGATGCGTCTTCGCCTCGTGGATGTTGACGGTGGGCATAAACCAACTCTACCGGGCTTAGTCTAGTCGGACTAGGCCAGCTGGCACACAGCGTAGTGGGATGATCCCGCTGCGAAAATTGTTGTCCTGCAGGCGATATCCGCGGATCAATCGGGCGTTGCCCTGGCGTCGCTAAACCACCTGGTGGCCAGGGCCGGGATCGAACCGGCGACCTTCCGCTTTTCAGGCGGACGCTCATACCGACTGAGCTACCTGGCCGGAAGGCACGTGTGCCTCGCCGCGATGGCGACCCTGACGGGACTCGAACCCGCGACCTCCGCCGTGACAGGGCGGCGCGCTAACCAACTGCGCCACAGGGCCTTGTTCATCTGCTCCGCGTCGCCGCGTCGCCGTACCCCCTACGGGATTCGAACCCGCGCTACCGCCTTGAAAGGGCGGCGTCCTAGGCCGCTAGACGAAGGGGGCCAGAACCGAATCTCTCCGGGGTACCCGCAACATGGTGACGTTGTGAGCCAAGCCAGCTTAGGCCACGGCAGACCGAATCCTCAAACGAGCTCCCGCCACGGAGGCAGTATCCTGTGCGTCGCAGCCCCTATAGCTCAGTTGGTAGAGCTACGGACTTTTAATCCGCAGGTCCTAGGTTCGAGTCCTAGTGGGGGCACTCTTGTCTGGCGGTGTTTCGGCTGATCCTTGACGTCGTGGCGGCGATCGCCGTCGGCTCGTGCGTGTCCAGGTTCTCTGCCGTCAAAATTAGCGATGAGCTAGGCTCCCGTGGTAGACGTTATTTCACCAAAGTGGAACATTCCGTTGCTGGAGGGTGCTTAGCGATGACAATCCCCGCTTTCCTGGGTGCGATTGCAATCGGTACCGCCGCCCTGGGCGCCGGTGTGGTCGTCGCGCCGGCCGCGGTCGCGGGTCCGCCCTACAAGAACTGCACTGAGGCCCACAACGATGGGCGCTATTACATCCCCCGGGGTGATCAGGCGTATCGGCCTGCACTGGATCGCGACAACGACGGCGTCGCCTGTGAAAGCTATTAACACACTGCCCCGCAGGTGGCTCGTGATTTGGTCGATCGTGGCGGGAATCGTCATCGTCGGCGCGATCGTGATTGCGCAACGGCCCTGGGAGAGCCACGACTACAAGGACTGCATCACCGCGAACCAGGGGGCCGTCGGCGGCATTGCCACACCGGCCTACACCCAAAAGGACCTCGAAACCTATTGTGCGCAAACGACAGGTAGGTAAAACCTGGGTACCCCCAGGCGATGAGAGGAATATCACGCCGCTCCTTCGGCCTGATCACCGCCGGGCTGAGCGCCACCGGCCTTGCCGCCGCGTGTAGCTCGAAGCCCGAAACCACGCCGACCGTCCCGCCGCCTCCGCCGGGCCCGGGCGTGGGGTTCGTGCTCTCCCATGAGCAGTTCCAAACTGCCCAGCTGGTCGACCAGGCGCAGGCGGCCGAGCGGGCGGGCTTTCGCTACCTGTGGGCCAGCGACCACATCCAGCCGTGGCAGGACAACGAGGGCCATGCGATGTTCCCGTGGATCACGCTGGCGTTGGTCGGCCAGCGAACCGAGCACATCCCGTTCGGCACCGGCGTCACCTGCCCGATCTACCGCTACCACCCGACGACCGTCGCGCACGCCTTCGCCTCGCTCGAAGTGCTCTACCCGGGCCGGGTGTTCCTCGGCGTCGGCACCGGCGAGCGCCTCAACGAGCAGGCGGCCACCACCCAGTTCGGCAGCTACCAAGAGCGCCACGACCGGCTGATCGAGTCCATCCAGCTCATCCGGCAACTGTGGACGGGTCAACGAATCTCATTCCAGGGCAAATACTTTCAGACCAACCAGCTCAAAATCTACGACCGGCCGCAAAAGCCTCCGCCGATCTTCGTCGCCGCCGGCGGTCCGAAAAGCGCACACCTGGCCGGTCAATACGGCGACGGCTGGATCGCGCAGGCCGACAGCATGAAAGACCAGAAGCTGGTCGACGCTTTTATCCAGGGCGCCAAGGATTCCGGCCGCGACCCAGCGACGCTGGGCAAGCGGGCCGAGATGTTCGCCGTCGTCGGCGACCAGGGCGAGATCAATCGCGCCGCCGAGCTGTGGCGCTTCACCGGCGGCGCCGTCGATCAACCCAACCCCGTAGATATTCAGCGCGCAGCCGAAGCCAACCCACTCGACAAGGTGATCAAAGGCTGGACCACCGGTACCGACCCCGCGGTCCACATCAAAGCCGTCCAGTCTGTTCTCGACGCCGGGGCGACGCCGTTCATGCACTTCCCGCAGCAGGACCCGAAAACGGCGGTCGAGTTCTACCGCACGAAAGTTCTACCGCAGCTGCACTAACCGCCCAGCACCGCGCTGAGATAGGTGACGTCGGCAAAAGCCGCCGCGACGTCGTCGTCGGGATAGGTAAAACCGTTGTCGGCGTGCAGCTGCGCGACGGTGCGGTGCGACACCTGCCAGCCATGCCGGGTCAGGTACTCGATGATGTGGCTGCGTTCGAAGTGGTAGACGAGCTCGTTGAAGTCGATGTCGAAGCCGAGCTCGCTCATCCGCTCATGATGCGCACGCCACCGCTCATCAGCGAAAATCGTTGTGTCCGGCACGAATTCGGATGCCAATCGACTGCCGGCAGCACTGAGCGCGGTGATGTTGTCGAACAGCGCGTCCTGGGCCTCGGGTGGCAGATACACAACGAGGCCCTCGGCACTCCACGCCGCGGCGGCGTCCGTGTCGAATCCGGCATCCCGCAGCGCCGCCGGCCAGTCGTCGCGCAGATCGACGGCCACGGTCCGCCGCTCCGCGGTCGGCTCGGCGCCCAGCTTGGCCAGCGTCGCGGTCTTGAAATCGATCACCTCGGGCATATCGACCTCGTAGACGACGGTTCCCGCCGGCCACGGCAACCGGTACGCCCGCGCGTCGAGGCCCGCCGCCACGATGACCGCCTGACGGATGCCGCCCTCCGTCGCCTCGACAAAGAAGCGGTCGTAGAACCGGGTCCGGACCGCCATCCCCCGGGCCATCCGGTCCGGGTCGAATTCGGAGTCCTCGGTGACCGGGATCTGCCCGTCCACCAGGCGGGTGTAGACGTCGTAGCCGACCGCGCGCACCAGCGGGGCAGCAAACGGGTCGTCGATCAGCGATGCCGCCGCAGCCAGCGCTCGTTGTGCGGCAACCATCGTCGCCGTCGCGCCGACGCTGCTCGCCAGATCCCAGGTATCGCTGTCGGTGCGCATTCGGGTACTCCCATCCGAGGTTCTCAATAATATAGATCAGCTAGTTATCTGTAGCGGATGGGGACTGTCATGGACTTCGCCCAACGGACCATCGACCTGG
The DNA here is from genome assembly GCF_003402475.1 of Mycobacterium sp. MFM001. Taxonomy (GTDB): domain Bacteria; phylum Actinomycetota; class Actinomycetes; order Mycobacteriales; family Mycobacteriaceae; genus Mycobacterium. The sequence continues at coordinate 54,036 of NZ_BFAB01000018.1, read as the reverse complement.
CCCGCCGGAACGTCGCCGAAGGCGGGCGCCCGTTTGCGACGGTGATCGTCAAGGACGGCGAAGTCCTCGCCGAGAGCGCCAACAAGGTCGCCCAGAGCCACGACCCGACCGCGCACGCGGAGATCCTTGCCATCCGTCAGGCCTGCACGAAGCTGGGCACCGAGCACCTCGTCGGCACCACCATCTATGTGCTGGCCCACCCGTGCCCGATGTGCCTGGGTGCGCTGTACTACTGCTCACCGGATCAGGTCGTGTTCCTCACCAACCGCGAGCAGTACGAGCCCTACTACGTCGACGACCGCAAGTACTTCGAGCTCGCAACGTTTTACGGGGAGTTCGCCAAGCCGGCCGACCAGCGGCGTCTGCCGATGCGCTACGAACCCCGCGACGACGCGGTCGACGTGTACCGGTTCTGGAACGAACGCAACGGCGGAGAACGACGGGTGCCCGACGCCCCCGTCGGCTGACCCTTGACAGCCCGGACCCGCGCTGCGCTACTATCTGCGTATGCATGCAAGTAATAGGGATATGCGGCTGCCGGACGATCAGGTCCGCCTGGTGGCCGAGGTGTTCCGCATGCTGGCCGACCCGACGCGGGTCCAGGTGCTCTGGTCGCTCGCCCATCGGGAGATGTCGGTCAACGAGCTTGCCGAGCATGTGGGCAAGCCGGCCCCGTCGGTCTCGCAGCACCTCGCCAAGCTGCGGATGGCCCGGTTGGTCCGCACCCGTCGCGAAGGCACCACGATCTTCTACAGCCTGGAAAACGATCACGTGTGCCAGCTGGTCACCGACGCCGTCTTCAATGCCGAGCATGCCGGTCCGGGCGTTCCGCCGCATCACCGCGCCGACGCCGGACTGCAGGTCGTTGCCGAAAAGTCAACGAAACAAAGGAGATAAGGATATGTCGCACCACGACCACCCGCACGAAGCGCCGCACTCACACGAACACGAGCACGGCGGCGTCGCTCACACGCACGACCACACGACGCACGAGCACGAGCATGTCGAACACGAGCACGCCCACGCACACGACGACGGCACCGAACACACTCATCAGCACGTGCACCAGGCCGGGCTCGAGGAGGCGCACAGCCACGCCCACTGACGCGGGTTAAACGTTGGGGCAGTAGTGCTTTGGGTTGTCCCGCTCGTCGGCCGGCGGCAGGTTGCGCGCAGGGGTGTGCACCAGCGGTGCGTCGGCCGGGATGCGGCCGGTGGCGCGGTCCCACCCGGCGCGGGCCCGCGGATGCTTGCGATAGCGCCGCGGCACCAAGGCGAAGACCAGCCGGACGACGTCGCCAAATCGGCGGTGCAGCCACTCGTCCCGAGACGACCAGGTGTAGCCCATCAGCTCGCGCACCGGCGGGTCGTAGAGACCCACGGTGAACCAGACGAAGAACCGTGCCATCAGTTTTCGCTGTGCGGCCCACAGCCAATCCGGGAGCCGTTGCGCGAACGGCGGTTTCGGTAACTCAGTCAGATTGAGCACCTCGCGGGCGGCATAGTTGTTCTCCAGAACCTCGCGGCACATGTGGTCCCAGTAGACCTGGAAGTCCTCCCAGGATTCCGGTACCGGCCGCATGCTCATGCCATACATCCGGTACCACTCGACGTGCTCGTCGAAGAGCTGCCGCTTCTGCGCCTCGGTGATGCCGCCGCAAAAACGTTCGGCCACAATCAAAGTGCCGACGAAGAAGGTGGCGTGTGCCCAGTAGAAGACATCGGGATTGAGCGCGTGGTAGCGCCGGCCCTGAGCGTCGACGCCCTTGATGTCGACGTGGTAGTCGCGCACCTCGGCGCCGGTAATCGGTGCACGATCGCCGTCGAACACCACGCCGCCGATCGGGTACAACGAGCGCAGCAGCCGCGGCCAGCGTTCCCGGAAAAACGTCGAGTGATCCTCGACCGCCGCGCCGAGTTGCGGATGCATGTTCTGCATCGACCCCGCCCACGGGCCCTGCAGCATCCCGCGCCAGTCGCCGAAGTATTTCCAGGTGAGCGAATCAGGTCCGAGCGGCGTGGGCGGCGCGTCGTATCCGGCTGGCGACACCGGGCAGCCCGAGGCCACTTCGCTGGTCAGCGGGCGCGCCTGGAAAGTATCTTGAGTCACTGATGATGTTTCCTGTCCGGTCTCAGCCACACTGACTACATGCGTTGTCAACCTAAACCTTAGGAGCGATGTGTCGTCCGGTCAACGACGGGGGCGCTGGTCCGGTGTTCCCCTCGAGGATCGCCAGGCTCTGCGCCGGGACAAACTCGTCGCCGCCGGAGTGCAATTGCTCGGTGGCGAAGGGGGTCCGGCGGTCACCGTCCGGGCGGTGTGCCGCGAAGCCGGGCTGACCGAACGCTACTTCTACGAAAGCTTCAGCGACCGAGACGAATTCGTGCGCGCGGTCTACGACGACGTCTGCACGCGGGCGATGTCGACGCTGACATCGGCGGCCACTCCGCGCGAAGCCGTCGAGCAGTTCGTCGCGTTGATGGTCGACGACCCGGTGCGGGGACGCGTGCTGCTGCTGGCACCCGAGGTGGAGCCGGTGCTGACCCGCTCCGGCGCGGAATGGATGCCCAACTTCATCGACCTGCTGCAGCGCAAGCTCACCCGGATCGGCGACCCGGTCATGCAGAACATGGTCGCCACCAGCCTGATCGGGGGCCTGACCGCGCTGTTCACCGCATACCTGGACGGGCGGCTGGCGGCCACCCGCAAGCAGTTCATCGACTACTGCGTCGACATGCTGCTCAGCCGCGCCACGGTCTAGCCGCGCGAGCAGGCGGCACGCTGACATCGCGAAACTTGATGCTACCGACGTACACAGATATATTGACTGCAACCAACAGATACAGATAACTGGAGGGGCCCATGTCGGCTGACCTGACCGACCTGCACCTGTTGCACGAACTCGAACCCGTCGTCGAGAAGAACCTCAACCGGCATCTGTCGATGCACAAGAACTGGAACCCGCACGACTACATCCCGTGGTCGGACGGGAAGAACTACTACGCGCTGGGCGGGCAGGACTGGGAGCCCGGGCAGTCGAAGCTTTCCGACGTCGCCCAGGTGGCGATGGTGCAGAACCTGGTCACCGAGGACAACCTTCCGAGCTACCACCGCGAGATCGCGATGAACTTCGGCATGGACGGCGCCTGGGGCCAGTGGGTCAACCGCTGGACCGCCGAGGAAAACCGGCACGGGATGGCGCTGCGCGACTACCTGGTGGTGACCCGGGCCGTCGACCCGGTCGAGCTGGAGCTGCTGCGCATCGAGGTGGTCAACCGGGGTTTCAGCCCGGGCCAGAACCACCAGGTTCGGGAAGACCTGTTCGCCGAGAGCCTGTTCGACTCGATCATTTACGTCACCTTCCAGGAGCTCGCGACCCGGATTTCGCACCGCAACACCGGTAGGGCCTGCAACGACGCAATCGCCGACCAGCTGCTGGCCAAGGTCTCGGCCGACGAGAACCTGCACATGATCTTCTACCGCGACGTCAGCGAGGCCGGATTCGAGATCGCGCCCAACCAGGCGATGAAGTCGCTGCACCGGGTGCTGCGCAACTTCCAGATGCCCGGCTTTCAGGTGCCGGAGTTCCGCCGCAAGGCCGTCGTCATCGCCGTCGGCGGCGTCTACGACCCGCGCATCCATCTCGAGGACGTCGTCATGCCGGTCCTGAAGAAGTGGCGCATCTTCGAGCGCGAGGACTTCACCGGTGAAGCCGCCGCGATGCGCGACGACCTGGCGGTGCTGATCAAGGAGCTCGAGCAAGCCTGCGACAAGTTCGAGGTGTCCAAGCGGCGCCAACTGGAGCGAGAAGAACGCACAGGCAAGCGCACCACCGCCCAGGAGCTGCACAAAACCGCAGGCAAACTCACCATGAGCCGGCGGTAGCCGGCGTTGCGCATCGGGCCCATTACGCTCGCCAGCCCGGTGGTGTTAGCACCGATGGCGGGTGTCACAAACGTTGCGTTCCGGACGCTGTGCCGGGAGCTCGAGCAGGCACTGGTCGGGACGGTCAGCGGCCTTTACGTCTGCGAGATGGTGACCGCACGCGCGCTCGTCGAGCGGCATCCGGCCACCATGCACATGACGACGTTCTCCCCCGACGAGTCGCCGCGATCGCTGCAGCTCTACACCGTCGACCCGGCCACCACCTACGCGGCGGTGAAGATGATCGCCGACGAGGACCTGGCCGATCACGTCGACATGAACTTCGGCTGCCCGGTGCCCAAGGTGACCCGTCGCGGCGGCGGGGCGGCGTTGCCCTACAAGCGGCGGCTGTTCGGCCAGATTGTCGCGGCTGCCGTGCGCGCCACTGAGGGCACCGGCATCCCGGTGACGGTCAAGTTCCGGGTCGGCATCGACGACGACCACCACACCCACCTCGACGCCGGCCGCATCGCCGAATCCGAGGGTGCCGCCGCGGTGGCTCTGCATGCCCGCACGGCGGCGCAGCGCTACTCCGGTGCGGCGGACTGGGAGCAGATCGCGGCGCTCAAAGCCCAGGTGCGGACGATCCCGGTGCTGGGCAACGGCGACATCTTCGACGCCAGCGACGCCCTGACCATGATGGCCAGCACCGGCTGCGACGGCGTCGTCATCGGCCGCGGGTGCCTGGGCCGGCCGTGGCTGTTCGCCGAGCTCTCGGCCGCCTTCACCGGCAGCCCGCCGCCCACGCCGCCGACGCTGGGCCAGGTCGCCGACATCATCCGCCGGCACGGGGCGCTGCTGGCCGCGCACTTCGGTGAAGACAAGGGCATGCGTGACATCCGCAAGCACATCGGCTGGTATCTGCACGGCTTCCCCGCCGGGTCGGAGCTGCGACGGGCGCTGGCGCTGGTCAAGACGCTCGACGAGCTTGACCGCCTGCTGGACCAGCTCGACGCCGCGGTCCCCTTCCCGGAGGCGGCCACCGGACCGCGCGGCCGGCAGGGATCCCCGGCGCGCGTCGCACTGCCCGACGGCTGGCTCACCGACCGCGACGACTGCACCGTCCCGGCCGGGGCCGACATCATGCACTCCGGTGGCTGAATCGAAGCCATCTCGACATCGCGTTTCGGCCGATGTCTGGCTACGATGTGGAACTTGTTGCAACGCGCTCCGGTGGACCCCCGGGGGGAGCGCGAATTCGTGGTGCTGCCACCGCCAGCACTGCCCTGATGTATGCGCACGAACACGTCGAGCACCTCATCAGAGTTTCGGAGGCCGGTAGGACATGAGTGACGGCAACAACGCCACTCCGGGCCGCCCGCACCCCGCAGCCGTCGAGGGTGACGACATCGGGATTACCGGAAGTCCTCTGCGATCGCTACCCGCCGCGCCGTGGGAACGTTTCGGAACATCGACTCGCGGCGCCGTCGCCGCGCCCCGGCGGCCGGCACCGCCGGTTGGGCACAGGAACCGCGAAGACACGGCATCCGGCGGCTGCCACACCGACGGCGGACTCACGGTCGCCGATCTGATCGCCAAGGTCGGCGGTCCGCCCCCGGCCCGGCGCAGCCGCCACCGCGCGGAACCCGAAATCGAGCCGCCAGACGAGTTTCCGCCGGAGCCAGAGCCCCAGGACGAGCCGGAGTACCGATTCGACGCCTACGCCGCGCCGATGTCGTCGGCGTACGCGTCCGAGCTGCCCGACTTGGACATCGCGCCCCGCCCACGGCGTCTCGCCGCGGCCGACGAAACCACGGTGCTGCCGCCGGCGTCGGGGCGGGTGCCGCCGGCCCGGATCGTCGGAGACCCGGACGCGGCGGAAATCCCGGAGCCCGCACCGAAACGCAAGCGCCGGCCGCTGCTGGTGGCCGGCCGCTCGGTGGCGGCATTGATCGCCGTGCTGTCGCTGGCCCTGACCGGCGGGGCGTACCAGTGGAGCGCGTCGAAGAACAACCGACTCAACAACGTCAGCGCGCTCGACCCTCATTCGCACGACATCATGGACCCCAACGGCCAGTACGGCGACGAGAACTTCTTGATCGTCGGTGTCGACTCCCGGGCCGGGGCCAACGGCGAGATGGGGGCAGGCGACACTGAGGACGCCGGCGGCGCCCGCTCCGACACCATCATGCTGGTCAACATCCCGGCGAACCGTAAACGCGTGGTCGCGGTGTCGTTTCCGCGCGATCTGGCGATCACGCCGATGAAATGCGAGGCGTGGAACCCCGACACCGCTGCGTACGGCCCGCTCTACGACGAGGAAACCGGAAAGTACGGCGACCGATACGTCTATACCGAGACCAAACTGAACTCCGCTTATGCGTTCGGCGGACCGAAGTGTCTGGTGAAGGTCATCCAGAAGCTGTCCGGCCTGTCGATCAACCGTTTCATGGCCATCGACTTCGCCGGCTTCGCCAAGATGGTCGACGCGCTCGGCGGCGTCGAAGTCTGCACGACCACCCCGCTGAAGGACGCCGAACTGGGCACGGTGCTCGCCCACGCCGGTCGCCAAGTCATCGACGGGACGACGGCGTTGAATTATGTGCGGGCCCGCAACGTCACCACCGAGAACAACGGCGACTACGGGCGCATCAAACGCCAGCAGTTGTTCTTGTCGTCGCTGCTGCGTTCGCTGATCTCCCGCGACACGTTCTTCTCGATGAGCAAGCTCAACAACGTCGTCAACATGTTCATCAGTGACAGTTACGTCGACAACGTCAAGACCAAGGACCTTGTCGACCTCGGCCAGTCGGTCCAGGGTGTCTCGGCCGGCCACATCACCTTCGTGACCGTGCCGACCGGCGAAACCGACGAGAACGGCAACGAGCCGCCGCGCACCGCCGACGTGCGGGCGCTCTTCGACGCGATCATCAACGACGATCCGCTGCCCGGTGAGAACGACAAGAACGCGACGTCGTCACCGACAACCCAGTCGACCACCAGTCAAGCGGCGCAGCCCAGCCCGTCCACCGCGCCGCACGCCGAGCAGGTGCAGGCCGTGACGACATCGCCGCAGGAGATCACCGTGCAGGTGTCCAACTCGACGGGCAAGTCGGGTCTGGCCGCGACCGCCGCCGCTGAGTTGCAGCAGTACGGTTTCAAGGTCAAGGAACCCGACGACTACCCCAGCTCGCTGAAATCGACGACGGTGTTCTTCTCGCCGGGCAACGAGCAGGCCGCCGCGACGGTGGCGGCGTCGTTCGGCAGCTCAAAGGTGGAGCGGGTCACCGGAATTGAGCAGGCGGTGCAGGTTGTGCTGGGCCCGGACTTCCGCGCTGTCTCGGCGCCGCCGCCGAGTGGCTCGTCGGTCAGCTTGCAAATCGACCGCAGTGCCAACAACACACCGACCAAGCTTCCCGAGGACTTGACGGTTACCAACGCGGCCGACACCACCTGCGAATAGCCGTAATTGGCATTCACCGTCATTTCAGGTCGTCCTTCCTGGCTTTTCCCGGCCGAGAACGTAGTCTTGACACCATGCGGACCGCCTACCAGGAACAGCTTTCCGGGCTCTCCGAGCGGCTCGGCGAAATGTGTGGGCTCGCCGGGGCCGCGATGGAACGCGCGACGCAGGCGCTGCTGCAGGCCGACCTGGTGCTGGCCGAACAGGTTATTTCCGATCACGAGAAAATCGCGACGCTGAGCGCCCGCGCGGAGGAAAGCGCTTTCGTGCTGTTGGCCTTGCAGGCACCGGTCGCCGGTGACCTGCGCGCGATTGTCAGCGCGATCCAGATGGTCGCCGACATCGATCGGATGGGTGCGCTGGCTCTGCACGTCGCCAAGATCGCCCGACGGCGCCACCCCCAGCATGCGCTGCCCGAAGAGGTCAACGGGTACTTCGCCGAAATGGGCAGGGTCGCAGTCGAATTGGGCAACAGTGCGCAGGAGGTGCTGTTGTCACGCGACCCGGAGAAGGCGGCCCGCATCCGTGAAGAAGACGACGCGATGGACGACCTGCACCGGCACCTGTTCACCGTGCTGATGGACCGCGAGTGGAAACACGGGGTGGCAGCTGCGGTCGACGTGACATTGCTGGGCCGGTTCTACGAGCGCTTCGCAGACCACGCCGTCGAGGTGGCGCGCCGCGTCATTTTCCAGGCGACCGGCCGGTTCCCCGAAGACGACACGGTGCCGTCCACGGGCTAGCCGAAGCGGCCGGAAATGTAGTCTTCGGTGGCTTTTTGGGTGGGGTTGGAGAAGATCTTCTCGGTGTCGTCAATCTCCACCAGCCGGCCGGGTTTCCCGACGGCCTCGAGGTTGAAGAACGCGGTCTGGTTGCTGACCCGCGCGGCCTGCTGCATGTTGTGCGTGACGATAACGATGGTGTAATCCTGCTTCAGCTCGGCGATCAGCTCCTCGATCGCCATCGTCGAAATCGGGTCCAGCGCCGAGCACGGCTCGTCCATCAGCAGCACGTCGGGCTGCACGGCGATGGCCCGGGCGATGCACAGCCGCTGCTGCTGTCCGCCGGACAGCCCGCCGCCTGGCCGGTCAAGCCGGTCTTTGACCTCGTCCCATAAGTTCGCGCCGCGCAACGAGTATTCGGCGGTGTCGTCGAGCACCTTGCGGTTGCGCACGCCCTGCAGCTTCAGCCCGGCCACCACGTTGTCGCGAATTGACATGGTGGGGAAGGGATTTGGCCGCTGGAACACCATCCCGATCGCCCTGCGCACACCAACCGGGTCGATACCGGGGCCGTAGATGTCGTCGTCGTCGAGCAGCACCGTGCCCTCCACGCGGGCGCCGGGGATGACTTCGTGCATGCGGTTGAGCGTGCGCAGCACCGTCGTCTTGCCGCAGCCGGACGGGCCGATGAACGCGGTCACACTGCGCGGCAGCACCGACAGCGATACATCGGCGACCGCATGAAACGACCCGTAATAGATGTTGAGGTCTTTGAGGTCTAACCGCTTAGCCACCGCTTCTCCTGCCTAGAATTTCTTAGGCGCAAAGATTTTCGCGACCACTTTGGCCCCGACATTGATCACGGCGATCAGCAGTATAAGCGTCACCGCAGCGCCCCACAGTCGTTCGGTCGGCACCGGGTTGGCGCCCGCCCCCGCCGAGGTCTGGTCATACATCATACCGGGCAGCGACCCCATGAAGCCGCTGACCATGTCGAAGTTCATCGCCTGCGAATAGCCCACCAGAATCAGCAGTGGCGCCGTCTCGCCCATCACCCGCGCCAGCGCCAACATGATGCCGGTGATGATTCCGGACAGGCCCGTCGGAATCACAATGCGGGCAATGGTTTTCCACTTCGGTACGCCGAGCGCGTAGCTGGCCTCGCGCAAATCCACCGGAACGATCCGTAGCATCTCCTCGGTCGCCCGGATGATCACCGGAAGCATCAACAACACCAACGCCAGCGACACCGCCAACCCGGAACGAGGAAGACCCAGGGTGGCCACGCACAGCGCGTAGATGAACAAGGCCGCGACAATCGACGGCACGCCGGTGAGGATGTCGACCATGAACGTCGTCAACCGGCCCAGGCCGGTGCCCGCGCCGTATTCGACGAGGTAGATCGCGACGAAAATCCCGATCGGAATGGAGATGGCCGCGCAGACCAGTCCCTGCAGCACTGTGCCGACGATCGCGTGATAAGCGCCGCCGCCGGTCACGAACGCCGTCATCCCGGCCTGCGAGTGTGACCACCACACAGCGGAGGTAACCGCCCGGAATCCCTTCGCGATCACGGAGTAGAGCACCCACAGCAGCGGGACCAGCGCGACCGCCATCGACAGCGTCACCAGAACGGTCGCGACGTTGTCGGCGACCCGCCGCCGCAGGCTTGTGCCGGCGAAAGTGCGCGCCTTGAGCGGCCGGTCCAGGATCGACGTCATCGCGTTCCCTTACCGGCGACCGCCGCACGCGCGAACGCATTGACCACGAAGGTCAGCAGGAACAGCACCAGGCCGGCGGCGATGTACGCGCCGGCCTTGTACTGGTTGTTGAATTCCGACGCGGTCGCCGCGATCTTGCTGGCAAAGGTGTAGCCGCCGTCGAACAGCGACCAGCCGAACGCCGATTGCGTGCCCCGCAGGATGATCAGCAGCGCGACGGTCTCGCCCAGCGCGCGGCCGAGCCCCAGCATCGCGCCGCTGATGTAGCCCGACCGGCCGAACGGCAGCACCGTCGTCTTGACCACTTCCCAGCGGGTGGCGCCGAGCGCCAGCGCCGCCTCGATGTGGGACTGCGGCGTCTGGACGAAAACCTCGCGGGTGACCGCGGTGATGATCGGCAGGATCATCACCGCCAGCACGATTCCCGCGGTGAAGATCGTGCCGCCGCCGGCCACCGACGCGTTGCCGTTGGCGAACAGGAAACACCACCCCAGGTGGTCGTTGAGCCACGTCGCGATCGGCCGCAACCGCGGCGCCAGCACATACAGACCCCAGACGCCGTAGATGATCGACGGCACCGCGGCGAGCAGGTCCACCATGTAGGCCAGCGGGCCCACCACCCGCCGCGGCGCGTACTGGGTGAGATAGATCGCGATGCCCAGCGCCACCGGCATGGCCAGCGTCAGGGCGAACAACGCCACAAAAACCGTGACCTGCAGCATGTCGAAGATGCCGAAGTGCATCGCCGAGGTGTCGGTGGTGACCCAGTTGCCGCCGTAGGTGAAGAAGTTCTCCTTGTTGCGGGCCAGCGCCGGGATGGCGCGCCACAGCAGGAACACCGCGATCGCGCCGATCAGCACGACGATCAGGACACCGGAGCCTTCCGACAGCCCGCGAAAGACGCGATCACCCAGCCGGGGTTTGCTTCGGCCCCACGGGATGGTGGGCGGAGTGATCGGCTCGGGAACCGGCGCAGCGACGACCTCACCCGAACCCGCATCAGACGGATTTGGCGTTGTCACTTGGGTCCCATCGCTGTCGGTTCTTACTGGATCGCGCCGATCGCCGCCACGAGGCGCTGCTTGAACCTGTCCGGCAGCGGGATGTATCCGGCCGGTGAAAGACCGTTTTGACCGTAGTCGGCGGCCGCGGTCAGAAATGACTTGAGCGCGGTCGAAATCCCCGGGTCGTAGCCTTTCGAGCACACGATCTCGTAGGTCACCAGCACCAGCGGGTAGGCGCCGGGCTCTTTGGTGCCGTAGAGGGAGTTCAGGTCCAGCCGCAGGTCGTTGCCGGCGCCGGCGAACTTGGCGTCGTCGATGGCGTTGCGCGCGGCGTCGTCGCTCAGCGCCACCGCGCCGCCGCCGTCGTCGATCTGGGCGTAGGTCAGCGAGGCCTGATCGGCGAAGCCCTTCTCGACATAGGCGATGGCGCCGGGCGTGGACTGCACGGCCTGCACCACGCCCGCGGACTTCTGCACGCCCTCGCCGACGCCGCCCTGAAACTCGCTGCCGGCGCCTTTGGTCCAGCTCTGCGGGGCCGCGGCGCCGAGGTACTTCTGAAAGTTGTCGGTGGTGCCCGACGAGTCCGACCGGTAGATCGGCGCAATATCCGTGTCGGGCAAGGTGACGCCGTGGTTGAGCGCCACGATCTCCGGGTCACGCCAATTGGTGATCTTGCCGGTGAAGATCTTGGCCAGCACGTCGGCGTTGACGACGAGTGGGTTGACGCCGTCGAGGTGGTAGGCCACCGCCACCGGCCCGAACACCAGCGGCAGGTGCCAGGCCGGATTCCCGTTGCAGCGCTTGGTCGCCGGCTCGACCTGGTCGGCGGTCAGCGGCGAGTCCGAGCCGGCGAAGTCGACATGGCCGGCGACGAACTGCTCGCGGCCGGCACCCGACCCGGTCGGGTTGTAGGACACGTTCTTGCGGGGGCAGAACCGGTTCCAGGCTTGGTTGAATAACGCGATCGCGTTCTGCTGGGCGGTCGAGCCTTCGCCGGTGAGAGCGTCTTTGCCGCCGCAGTCGATCGCGGCCGACGACGTCGCGGGGGTGCCGATGTTGTTGTCGCTGCCACAGCCGGCCAATACCAGGCTCAAGACCGCCGCCGCGATCAACGCTTTACCCACCGTGTAGCGCGTCCTTTCTCGAACGTCGTGCGGCGCAGTGCGCACGGGTAGGAGCCTGCCGGTTATCCGTGAACACCGGGTGAACAGGTCAGTGGACACCCGCAGCATAGGCGGTGTCGACGCTGTACTGCGTGAACCCCAGCCGCCGATAGGTCCGCAGCGCCGCGGTGTTGTCCGCCTCGACGTACAGCATCACCGCCGGATCCGTCGTGTCGGCCAGCCGACGCGCCAGGTATGCCACCCCGACCGCGGTCAGCACGGCGCCCAGCCCACGGCCCTGAGCCGCCGGGTCGACGCCGACGACGTAGACCTCACCCAGGCCGGTCTGGCCGGGATGCACCTTGGTCCAGTGAAAGCCCAGCAACTTGTCGGTTGACTGGTCGAACGCCAAAAACAGTCCGTCGGGGTCGAACCACGGTTCGGCGCGCCGCTCGGCCAGATCGGCAGGCGTCAAGCCGCTTTGTTCCGGATGCGCGGCGAACGCGGTGTTGTTGACCCGCAACAGTTCGTCGTCGTCGCCGACGCCGGCATAGGTGCGGATCCGCACCCCCTCGGGCACAGCGGGTGCAGCGACGTCGTTGAGGGAGCGGCGCATCTGGATGAGTTCGCGCACCGGCACCAGACCCAGCGCCGACGCCGTCGCGCGGGCCGACTCCAATGTGCCGTGTGCCCAAAATCGGTTGCGCCCATTGGTTTTCGCCAACGCAGCGCGTATCAAGTCGGTACCGATGCCGCGACGGCGTGCGTGCGGGTGGACCACGAGCTCGGCCATGCCCGGTTCGTCTTGCGGTGCAGCGAGATTGAGATAGCCGATCACCGTCTGGTCGGCAGCTTTGACCACCAGATGCTGGGTTCGCCGATGCGCAAGCTCTCGCAGTACCTGCTCGCCGACGGGTGCCACCGCGTCGAATTCTGTTGCCGCCGCGACCAGTTCACGCACCTGCCGCTGTTCGTCGGCGGTCAGCTGTGAGCGCCAGTCCGTCACTGGCTGCGCAACGGGTCGACGAGCGGGTCGGAGTTGGTGTCCAGACCCGGCTCCTCCTCGTCGTCGGCCGGGTCGGGCTCGGGGGCCCGGCCACGGGCCGGGCGGACCGCCTTGTAACCCACGTTGCGCACGGTGCCGATCAGCGACTCGTACTCCGGGCCGAGCTTGGCCCGCAGCCGTCGCACATGCACGTCGACGGTGCGGGTGCCGCCGAAGAAGTCGTAGCCCCACACCTCGTGCAGCAGCTGCGCGCGGGTGAAGACCCGGCCGGCGTGCTGCGCCAGGTACTTCAGCAGCTCGAACTCCTTATATGTCAGGTCCAGCGGGCGACCCCGCAGTCGGGCGGTGTAGGTGCCCTCGTCGATCACCAGCTCGCCGAGGCTGATCTTGCCCGCGCTCTCCTGGTCGGCCAGGCCGCCGCGGCGTCCCACGAGCAGCCGCAGCCGCGCGTCGATCTCGCCGGGCCCGGTGGCCGGCAACAGGATCTCGTCGAGCCCCCAGTCGGCGTTGACCGCCACCAGGCCACCTTCGCTCACCACCGCCACGACGGGAATCGACCGGCCCGTCGTGCCCAGCAGACGGCACAGACCGCGCGCCGCCGGCAGGTCAGTGCGCGCGTCGACCAGCACGACGTCGGCGCTGCCTGCTTCCAGCAGCGACGAAACGTCGGCCGGCGCTGTCCGCACCGTGTGGGCGAGCAGCGACAACGACGGCAGGACCGAGTCGGGGTGCGGCTCCGCGGTCAGCAGCAATAGATCCAAGCAAGCCCCTCCAGCGTCGTGGGAAAGGCGTCTCCCAGATTCGCGGCGATATGTGTAGTTAGCGGCCAGGTCATCTAACGATAACGTGCGACCTGGCGTTTCGCCTGTTGACGAAGCAGGGCCACAATATCGGGATGCGCAGGGTGCTGATCGGTGCGGCCGGAGCTGGGCTGGCCGTCGTGCTGGTACTCATCGGGGCCGTCGGGATCGACTTCGGCACCACCATCTACGCCGAATACCGGTTGTCCCGCACGCTGCGCGACACCGCACACCTGGGCTCGGATCCCTTTGTCGCGATTCTGGGCTTCCCGGTGATCCCGCAGGCCATGCGGCGCCACTACGACGAAGTGGAGATCAAGGCCAGCGCCGTCGACCATCCCAAGACAGGGAAGGCGACGCTGGAGGCCACCATGCACTCCATCGGCCTGGCGGAAGCGTCATGGCTGGTCCGGCCGAACGCCAAGCTGCCGATCGGCAAGCTCGAGAGCCGCATCATCATCGACTCGGTGCACCTCGGCCGATACATGGGCATCACCGACCTGATGGTCGAGGCGCCGCCGCAGGAGACAAACGACGCCACCGGCGGCACCACCGAGTCCGGGATCTCCGGCAGCCACGGGCTGGTGTTCACGGGCACGCCGACATCGGCCCACTTCGACAAGCGGGTCAGCGTCGCGGTCGATCTGTCCATCGCCGGCGCGGACCGCACGACCCTGGTGTTCACCCCGACCGGTGTACTGACCGGGCCGGACACCGCCAACCAGAAAGTGCCCGACGACAAGCGCGACGCGGTGCTGGCCGCGTTCCGCCAGCAGTTGCCCGACCAGCGGCTGCCGTTCGGAGTGGCGCCGACGAGCCAGGGCGCGCGCGGCTCGGACGTGATCATCGAGGGCATCACCCAGGGAGTAACGATCACGCTCGACGGGTTCAACCAGGCATGACTACTGCACTGGTCGCTGTCGTGGCCGCCTTGGTGCTGGCAGCCCTCGTCGGATGGCTGCTGACCCGTCGCGCCGGGGTGGTCCGGGCCGTGGGATCCGACGTGGACACCGCTGACCTCGGCTTGTCGTCGGACGGGCCGACCGTCGTGCACTTCAGCGCCGCCTGGTGCGCGCCGTGCGACCGGGTGCGCCGCGTGGTCAGCCAGGTCTGCGGCGACCTCGGTGACGTGACGCACGTGGAAATCGACATGGACGCCAACCCGGCTGCGGCGCGCCGCCTTTCGGTGCTGTCGCTGCCGACGACATTCATCTTCGACGGCGACGGCCGGCAGCGGTACCGCAGCGCCGGGGTTCCCAAGGCCGAGGACCTTCGCTCGGCCCTGACCCCGCTGTTGGCTTGACTGTCGGGCCATTGGGTAAGCTGTCCGACGTGTCCGCCCGCCTCGAGCTCGTGCTCACCAAGCGCCGCGCAGTCGATCTGTGCCGCACCGCGGGTTGCTGCTGTTGTTGTTGTAGCTGCTGAGTAGCGCCGTCTCGCGCCGCTCTCGGAAGCAGCCATTGTGGCGTGCCTCCATCCCTTCCCGTTCTCAACAGGAGCAGCTATATGTCGTCAACAACCACCACCACCGCCCAGGTGGACGTCCGCGGACCGCGATTCGTCGCCTGGGTCACCACCGCGGTGCTGGTGACCACGCTGATCGTCGCCGGAATCAGTGTCCCGGCCGCCGCCGTCATCCTTGGCCTGCAGGCCATCGTGTTCGCGATCGGCGCCTGGGCCGGGCCGCGCCGGCATCCCTACGGCGTGGTGTTCGCCACCCTGGTGGCGCCGCGGCTGGGACCGGTCCGTGAGCGGGAGCCAGTGGCCCCGCTGAAATTCGCGCAACTGGTCGGATTCGTCTTCGCCGCCATCGGCGTGGCCGGATTCGCCGCCGGCGCTCCCCTGGTCGGGATCGTCGCTACCGCGGCCGCACTGGCGGCGGCCTTCCTCAACGCGGCCTTCGGCATCTGCCTGGGCTGCCAGCTCTACCCGCTCGTCGCGCGTCTGCGTAACCAACCGAAAGGATCCACACCATGGCACGCTCCGACGTCCTAGTCTCCGCTGACTGGGCCGAGAGCAATCTCGACGCCGCCAACACCGTCTTCGTCGAAGTCGACGAGGACACCAGCGCCTACGACACCGGCCACATCCCCGGCGCGGTCAAGCTGGACTGGCGCACCGATTTGCAGGACCCGGTCCGCCGTGACTTCGTCGACGCTCAGCAGTTTTCCAAGCTGCTGTCCGATCGCGGCATCTCCAACGACGACACCGTGATCCTCTACGGCGGCAACAACAACTGGTTCGCCGCCTACGCGTACTGGTACTTCAAGCTCTACGGGCACGACAAGGTCAAGCTGCTCGACGGCGGCCGCAAGAAGTGGGAGCTGGACGGCCGTCCGCTGTCGGCGGACAAGGTGAACCGCCCGGCGACCTCCTACACCGCCAAGGCGCCCGACAACTCGATCCGCGCGTTCCGTGACGAGGTCATCGCGGCCATCAACGTCAAGAACCTGGTCGACGTGCGCTCCCCCGACGAATTTTCCGGCAAGATCCTGGCGCCTGCGCACCTGCCGCAGGAGCAAAGCCAGCGGCCCGGTCACATCCCCGGCGCGATCAACGTGCCGTGGAGCAAAGCCGCCAACGAGGACGGCACCTTCAAATCCGACGAGGAGCTGGCCAAGCTGTATGCCGCCGCCGGCCTGGACGGGTCGAAGGAGACCATCGCCTATTGCCGGATCGGTGAGCGCTCGTCGCACACCTGGTTCGTGTTGCAGGAGTTGCTCGGGCATAAGAACGTCAAGAACTACGACGGCAGTTGGACGGAATACGGCTCCCTGGTGGGGGCCCCGATCGAGTTGGGAAGCTGATATGTGCTCTGCACCGAAGCAAGGACAGACGTTGCCGGCCAGCGTCGACCTGGAGAAGGAGACCGTCATCACCGGCCGCGTCGTGGACCGCGACGGCCAGGCCGTCGGCGGCGCGTTTGTGCGGCTGCTGGACTCCAGCGACGAGTTCACGGCCGAGGTCGTCGCGTCGGCCACCGGTGACTTCCGGTTCTTCGCCGCGCCGGGGTCCTGGACGCTGCGCGCACTGTCGGCAGCCGGAAACGGCGACGCGGTCGTGACGCCGTCGGGCGCCGGCATCCACGAGGTGGACGTCAAGATCGCCTGACCGAGGCGGTTAGACTCGTCGCGTGGTGCTGTTCTTCGAGATCATGCTGGTCGCGGCCGTCGTGGTCATTACCTGGTTCGCGCTGTATGCGCTGTATCGGCTGATCAACGACGAGTCGTGACTGACCGAGCCGGTTCTGGCGATCGGGCGGTGGCAGCCGCCGCCGAGCGCGCCAAAGTGACTGCGTCGCGCAACATTCCGGTCTTCGACGACCTGCCGGGCCCCGCCGACACCGCCAACCTGCGCGAGGGCGCCAACCTGCACGACGCCTTGCTGGCGCTGCTGCCTTTGGTCGGGGTGTGGCGCGGTGAGGGTGAGGGCCGCGGCGCCCACGGCGACTACCGGTTCGGCCAGCAGATCGTGGTCAGCCACGACGGCGGCGACTACCTGAATTGGGAGGCGCGGTCGTGGCGGCTCACCGACTCCGGTGACTACGACGGACACGACCTGCGCGAGACCGGATTCTGGCGCTTCGTCGTCGACCCCAACGACGCAGGCGAGTCGCAGGCCATCGAGCTGCTGCTGGCGCACTCCGCGGGCTACGTCGAGTTGTTCTACGGCCGGCCGCGGACCCAGTCGTCGTGGGAGTTGGTCACCGATGCGCTGGCCTGCAGTAAGTCCGGCGTACTCGTCGGGGGCGCCAAGCGGCTCTACGGCATCGTCGAGGGCGGCGACTTGGCTTATGTCGAAGAACGCGTCGACGCCGACGGCGGGCTGGTGCCGCACCTGTCGGCGCGGCTCTCCCGGTTCGCGGGATAGGTCCAGACATGGGACGGCCCCCGAGCCGTAGTTCCTGGTTGGACAGACCGGAGGCTCGGGGGCCGGGTGACTGCGGGGAATTCGCCAGCGCGCGCAGGTGATTCCAACCGCTCGCGCTTTAGCGCGCAGCCACCTCACAAGTCCATAAGCTAATCAATTTCTCGGACCACCTCCTTCCCTGTGTACGGCCGACCGTACCCGCTAACCGGCTGGGGCCACAACTGAATTCAGCGATCGCTGACAATCGCGGCGTCAACCAGCTCGGCGAATTCGGCGGCAATCGGTGCGGGCGGCAACAACCGGCCGTCCAAGGTGTGCACACGCGCGGCCAGCGTCATACTGGACACCAGCCAAATCCCTTGCGCGTCAAAAAGGTCCGATACCCGAAGCGCGCGGTAGTCGCAGTCGTAGCCTTTGGCGCGCGCGACTTCGAACAACGCCTGCTGCGTGGTGCCGCGCAGGATCGGATACCACGGCGGCGGCGTCAGCAGGCAACGGTTTTCGGTGGCGATCACCACCGTGGACCGCGGACCTTCGAGGACATAACCGTCGGAACTGACGAAGATGACGTCGCCGGCGCCGTGCCGGGCGGCGTGCCGCAACGCGGCCATGTTGATGGCATACGACAGGGTCTTGGCGCCGGCCAGCAGCCACGGCATCGCGTCGACACCGCTGGACGGAAGTTCGCGAGGCAGGGTCAGCGCGGCCACCCCGTCGCGACGCGCGG
This sequence comes from Mycobacterium sp. MFM001, assembly GCF_003402475.1. Lineage (GTDB taxonomy): Bacteria > Actinomycetota > Actinomycetes > Mycobacteriales > Mycobacteriaceae > Mycobacterium. The sequence continues at coordinate 35,755 of NZ_BFAB01000018.1, read as the reverse complement.
CGCCCACCCGGGCCGCGACCGGGTTGACGGTCACATATGCCGTCGGCGCCGAGCCGCGCTCCCTGCCGCGGCTGTAAACCAACCGCATCGCGCCCTCGTCGGCGGTGTCGGCCGCCCAGCTGCGCGCCGCCGCATCGATCGCGTGCCGCCACGCGGGCAGGTCAGGCTGCGGCAAATCCATCAGTTTGGCCGACAGGGTCAGCCGGTCCAGATGCGCCTCCACGAGGCAGGCCCGGCCGTCGCGGACCAGCAAGGTCTCGAACACGCCGTCGCCACGCACCGCGGCGAGGTCGTCGGCGAACAGCAGCGGCGTCCCCGGCGGATGGATCTCGCCGTCGAGCGTGACGACCACGCCCGGGTGGTCTGTCATGACCGAAGAGCCTATATGCATTGGGCGTGCGGCTGGCCGCACGTTCGTTGCCCAACGTGCGGGTTGCCGCACGTTCGCAGGGGCCGGGCAGCGACAGACGGGCCGTAGAGTTGACATGTGTCCGCAGTCCCCGCCCCCGAAACCAGTCCGGACGCCGGCGCAACCTGGCATTACGGCGACCCGCTCGGCGAGCAGCGCGCGGCCGAGTCCGACGCCGTGCTGGTGGACCGCTCGCACCGCAAAACGATCACGCTGACCGGTGCCGACCGGCAGACTTGGCTGCACAGCATCTCGACCCAACACGTCAGCGAGCTGCCCGATGGGGCCAGCACCGAGAACCTCAGCCTGGACGGCCAGGGCCGCATCGAGGACCACTGGATCCAGACCGAGTTGGGCGGCGTCACCTACGTCGACACCGAGCCGTGGCGCGGCGAGCCGCTGCTGGACTACCTGCGCAAAATGGTGTTCTGGTCCGACGTGAGCCCCGCCGCCGCCGACCTGGCGGTGCTGTCGCTGTTGGGTCCGCGGCTGGCCGACCGGCCGGTTCTCGACGCTCTCGGCGTGGCCGCGTTGCCCGCCGAGATGACGGCGGTGCCGCTGCCCGGTGGTGGTTTCCTGCGACGGATGACCAGTGCGCGGGACGGCCAGATCGAGCTGGACCTGCTGGTGCCGCGCAACGAAGCGGCGGATTGGCGAAACCGCTTGACGCAAGCCAAGTTTCGACCGGCCGGAGTGTGGACCTACGAGGCGCACCGGGTGGCGGCGCTACGCCCGCGGCTCGGAGTCGACACCGACGAGCGCACAATCCCGCACGAAGTCGGCTGGATCGGCGGCCCGGGGCTGGGCGCGGTCCACCTGGACAAGGGCTGCTACCGGGGCCAGGAGACCGTCGCGCGCGTGCACAACCTGGGCAAACCGCCACGCATGCTGGTGCTCTTGCACCTCGACGGCTCGGTGGATCGGCCGTCGACGGGCGATCCGGTACAGGCCAACGGACGCTCGGTGGGCCGGCTGGGAACCGTCGTCGACCATGTCGATCTGGGCCCGGTGGCGCTGGCTTTGCTCAAACGCGGGCTGACCGCCGACATCGAGTTGGCCACAGGCGCCGACGCCGGTGTGACCGCGGTCATCGATCGCGATTCCATGCCGCCACCGGATGCGGTTGGCGCCGGGCGGGCCGCCGTCGAGCGGCTGCGCGGCACCGCCCGATGACGGTCGTACCGGTGGGTAGGGCAGGCCAGCACGCACCCGCGGGGCACGGTAAACTGTCGGCAGGACAATAAATTCACTGACAGATCGGAGCCGCCTTCTCTTGGGCCGCTCCGTTATTGCGCGAGGGGGTTCCCCCATGGGCCGCGGCCGGGCTAAGGCGAAGCAGACCAAGGTTGCTCGAGAACTGAAGTACAGCACCCCGCAGACCGATTTCGAGCGGCTTCAGCGCGAGCTGTCCGGTTCGAGCGACGACGACTCCGCCCAGCGCGACGGCGACGAGCCGTTTCCGAGCGACTCCTGGGCCGACGAAGACGACTGGCGCCGCTAAAACCTCGGGTGTTGCCCGACGAGCTTGGCTCGCGGGCCTTCTTTCCCGCCCTTGCTGACGGTGCCCAGCACCCAGCAGTCCAAGTGCCGCGCAGTCAAGATGGCCAGTGCCCGGTCGGTGTCCTCGGGAGCGACGACCGCGACCATGCCCACGCCCATGTTGAATGTCTTCTCCATCTCGGCACGTGCCACCCGGCCGCGCTGCGCGATCATCGCGAACACCGGCGCCGGCGTCCAGGTGCCACGGTCGACCTCAGCGACCAGCCCGTGCGGGATGACGCGTTCCAGATTGCCGGCCAGCCCGCCGCCGGTGATGTGGCAAAAGGTGCGGACGTGGGTTTCAGCGGCCAGCGCCAGACAGTCCTTGGCGTAGATCAGGGTGGGCTCGAGCAGCTCTTCGCCCAGCGTGCGGCCGAACTCCTCGACATAGCCGGCGAGGTTCATCCGGTCGATGTCCAGCAGGACCTTGCGGGCCAACGAATACCCGTTGGAATGCAGCCCCGAAGACCCCATCGCGATGATGACGTCGCCGGGCTTGACGCGCTCGGGACCCAGCACGTCGTCGGCCTCGACGACACCGACGGCGGTGCCGGAGATGTCGTAGTGGTCCGGTTCGATCAGGCCGGGGTGTTCGGCGGTCTCGCCGCCGAGCAGCGCGCAGCCCGCACGCATGCATCCGTCCGCGATGCCGGCGACGATCGCGTTGAGCCGTTCGGGCACGATGCGGCCCAACGCGATGTAGTCCAACAGGAACAGCGGCTCGGCGCCGCAGACCACGAGGTCGTCGACGACCATCGCGACCAGGTCCAGGCCCACGGTGTCGTGCTTGTCCATCGCCTGGGCAACCGCCAGCTTGGTGCCCACACCGTCGCTGGAGGCCGCCAGCAGCGGCTCCCGATAGCCGCTGCGCAGCGCGAACAATCCGGCGAATCCGCCCAGCTTGCTGCGCACCTCCGGACGAGTGGCTTTCGACGCCAACGGCTTGAACAGCTCTACCGCGCGCTCGCCGGCTTGGATGTCGACTCCCGCCGATGCGTAGGTGACGCCGTGGGGGCCCGGGTCTTTTGCGCGCTGGGTCATCGCGATAAAGGCTACCGGTCGACGCGGCTTACGGATGCCGCAGCACTGAGGCCTGCTCGGCCTCGGGCGATACGTCGGCGGCCGCGATGTCGGCGCGCACCCCGGCCCCGCGTGCGGCGGTGGCCAGCATGTGCTCGATGACGTTCTTGCCCAGTGCCGTTTCACTGGGCAGTTCGATCGGGTACTGGCCGTCGAAGCAGGCCGAGCACAACCGTGAGGTGGGCTGCTCGGTGGCCGCGATCAGACCGCGCAGCGAGATGTAGCCCAGCGTGTCGGCGTTGATGGCATGCCGCACGGCTTCGAGCATTTCGTCCTCGTCTTCGACGGCGTTGGCGATCAGCTCGGCCGGCGACGGGAAGTCGATGCCGTAGAAGCATGGCCACTTCACCGGTGGCGACGCAATCCGCACGTGCACCTCGACGGCACCGGCCTCGCGCAGCATCCGCACCAGCGCGCGCTGGGTGTTGCCGCGCACAATCGAGTCGTCGACGACGATCAGCCGCTTGCCGCGGATGACCTCTTTGAGCGGGTTGAGCTTGAGCCGGATGCCGAGTTGGCGGATGGTCTGCGACGGCTGGATGAACGTGCGCCCGACGTAGGCGTTCTTCATCAGGCCCTGCCCGTACGGGATGCCGGACTCCTGCGCATAGCCGACCGCGGCGGGCGTGCCGGATTCCGGGACGCCGATCACCAGGTCGGCGTCGATCGGGCATTCGCGGGCCAGCCGCCGGCCGATCTCGACTCGCGCGCCGTGCACCGAGCGGCCGGCGATCGTGCTGTCCGGCCGGGCCAGGTAGACGTATTCGAAGATGCAGCCCTTCGGGGTCGGGTTGGCGAAGCGGGCGGAGCGCACCCCGTCGGCGTCGATCGCCAGCAGCTCGCCGGGCTCGATGTCACGCACAAACGAGGCGCCGACGATGTCCAGCGCGGCGGTTTCCGAGGCCACCACCCAGCCGCGGTCCAGCCGGCCCAGCGACAACGGCCGCACCCCGTGCGGGTCGCGGGCCGCGTAGAGGGTGTTTTCGTCCATGAAGGTCAGGCAGAACGCGCCGCGCACGGTCGGCAGCAGCTCCAGGGCCGCCTGTTCCAGGCTGGAGTCGGCCGCGCCGTGGGCCAGCAAGGCGCCCAGGATGTCGGAGTCGGTGGTGGCCGCGCCGGGCACCCGGGTGTTGATCAGTCCTGCCTCGCGGGCCCGGGCGACCAGTGCCGTGCTGTTGACCAGGTTGCCGTTGTGCCCGAGCGCCACCCCGGTGCCGGCGGCCGTGTTGCGAAACACCGGCTGGGCGTTTTCCCAGGTGGTGTTGCCGGTGGTGGAGTAGCGGCAGTGCCCGATCGCCACGTGGCCTTCCATGGCCGCCAGTGTCTGTTCCTCGAACACCTGGCTGACCAGGCCGAGGTCCTTGAACACCAGCACCTGCGAACCGTCGGCGACAGCGATGCCGGCGGCTTCCTGGCCGCGGTGCTGCAATGCGTAGAGGCCGTAATAGGTCAGCTTGGCGACTTCCTCGCCGGGCGCCCATACGCCGAATACGCCGCACTCTTCGCCGGGCGGATTTTCCTCGGGCAGCGGCTGCTGGGCGGTCACGATGTGGCGGCTCCCTGGGGCGCGATTGGTGACGTAACGGAGTCTACGGGGACGACGGTCGAGTCGCCGAATCGGACGAGCGTGTTGCGCACCTTGCTAACGGGTTGCGGCAAAGGATGGTTCCCACAAGGCTCCAGCCGTCGCGTGTGCCACACAAGTCACAAGGTCACCAGCGGTAGCCAGGCCGCGATCTCGCCGGCCCGGGAGCCGGACAGCCGCAGCGCTCCGGTGGCCTGGGCGTCGAGCACCGTGAGCAGCCCGGTGGCCAGCAACAGCCAGGTCCGCGGATCGGTTTCGACGACGTTGGGCGGAGTGCCGCGGGTGTGCCGCGGCCCGGCAACGCACTGGACGGCGACGAACGGCGGAATGCGGACCTCGACGCTGGCGCCGGGCGCCTGCTCGGCCAGGGTGTGGGCGGTGAGCCGCACGGCGATCGCCAGTTCGGCGCGCTCAGGCGCGGGCCGACTATCGTCGCGCAGCCAGTCCTCGAGGGCCAGCACCGCGTCACGGGTCTGGGCCGGATCGGCTTTACGACGCGCGGCCATACGCCTGCACGGCCAGCGCCGCGGCGGCGCCAGCCTCGTTGATCGCCAGGTGTGCCAGCATCGGCGCGGCCAGGCTGCCGGAACGTTCGGCGAGCCAACCGAATACCCAGCCGGCGATGCCGGTGGCCACAACCGTGGGCAGCACCGGTTCGCCGGTGGCGCGGGCGTCGGCGATATGAGACAGCCCGAACGCGGCGGCCTGGAGCAACCGGCCGCGCGTTTCACCGAAAGCTGTTCTTGCCGTGGCACTTAACGCCCCGCGGTATGCGGCCTCCTCTGCCCACACGGTGCCCACCGGTATCCGCAACAACAGCCAGAGCGGTGTCGGCCGCGGCAGCTCCCGATCGGCCATCGAGAGCCGCACGACCGGCACCGCTGTCGTCGTCGCGACGACGGTCGCCGCGGGAACCGCTGCCGCCAGCCCGATCCGCAATCCCGCCCGCATGCGCGACGCAGACAGCCCCAACGGCGCGCGGGTCACCAGGACCAGCAAGCCTGCCAAACCGGATTGCGCCACGATGCGCCACGGCATCCGAACCCGAGGGCCGACAAAGCTCCAGCCGACCAGAGCTCCCGCCAGCCCCACGGTACGAAACGCGTTGGAGTTCATCAGTGTTCGGGTCCGTCAGCGCTTTCGGTCTGTTTCAGCGCGACGCGCATGCGTTCGGTGTCGCTGGGCTGCCAGCCCTCCGGCGGGGCGACCGCGGCCCAGCCGTCGAGCACGATGTCGCCGTAGTTGTGACCATGGCCGCCGGGCATGCTCTCGGCGTCGGTCAGGTCGGCGCTGACTTGCCAGAACGTCACCACGGGATACCAGCTCATCGCCGCGGTGCGGTCCTGGCCGGGCGGTTCGACCAGCCAGTCTGGCCGGGAGAACAACAGGTCGGGCGACCACCAGACGACGGGGTCAGAAGGGTGTTGCAGGAACAGAACTCGGGTGCCGTCCCACGGCGGCTCGGCGATGCGGGCGACGTCGTCGCTGGTGACCGCCTCGGAGAACCGCACCGTCCGCCCGTTGTCGTAGCGAGGTTGCACCTCGGGGGTGCCGGGGTCGCGTCGCACCATCAGCGCATGCCAGAGCGGGCTCTCGTGCGGCGGGCCGACCCACAACACGCCGTCGAAGCCCATCCTCGGAATGTCGGGAAGGAATCCGAACGCACTCTGCCCGGCCATCGAGCCCAGGCTTTCGCCGTAGAGCACCAGCTTCGGTCGGTGATCGGCCGGAAGTTGCTGCCAGTAGCCGTGGACGGCGTCGACCAGGGCCCGCCCGGAATCCTTCGACTTCTGCCGGTCGGCCAGGAACGAAATCCAGCTTGGCAGATAGGAATACTGCACGCCGACCATCGCGGTGTCGCCGTTGTACATCATCTCGATCGCGCGCGCGGCCACCGGATTGATCCACCCGGTGCCGGTGGTCGGCACGATGACCAACACCTTGCGGTCGGATGCGGCGGTGCGTTCGAGTTCGCGCACCAGGATCTTCATCCGGCCGGCGTCGTCGTCGGCGGTGTGCAGTCCGGCATACACGCGGATGGGTTCGCGGGCGGGCCGGCCGTTGATGCGAGTGAGCTCGGCGGCATGCGGACCGGTGGCGACGAAGTTGCGGCCCTGATAACCCAGCGTGTCCCATGGCGCCAATGACATTGGGCTGCCTGACTTTTCGGGCAGCGTAGGCTGGGTCAGCCCTTCGCGGGTCTCGGTGTTCTGCGGCTCGAAGATCTTGTTGGCCCCGGCGAAGAATCCACGCATCAGGACGCCGTTGATCAGGGTGACCAGCAGCGCCACCACGATCGCGGTGCCGATGAACAACGCCACCTCGTCGTGGATGTGCCAGCGCCGGATCAACATTCGGGCCAGCAGCTTGATGGCGTCGATCAGAACTCGGAATGTCGCGACCAGCAATGCACTGACAGCGATCGCGACCATCAGTGTCCGCAGATAAGCCGGCGTCGTCGGTCCTTCGATACCCATCAGCGCCGACACCTGCCGCTGCCAGGATGCGGCCGGGATGAGCATCAGCACGCACGCCACCGGCGAGATGACGACCACCGCCGCCTTCATCCAGAACAGCACCCGCGCGGGCGGTGGCCACCAGCCGGCGCTGCGAAGCACGACGCGGTCTGCGGCCTTGCCGATCACCACGCCCAGTCCGTAGCCGAAAGCCGCGTTGATGCCGCCGATCAGCCCTTGGAACAGCCAGTCCCGCGGCAGCAACGAGGGAGTCAGCGACAAGCAGAAGAACAACGCCCCGAACGCCACACCAATGAATTTCAGCCGCAGCAGGCTCCACGCCCACACCACGAGCGGATGCCTGCCATGGGTCGGCAGCGCTTCGGCGGTGACGTCGTCGACTGAAGCGCTCATGCAGTTACCCGAACAGTCGCGGCAGCACCCCTTCGGACGTGCTGCGCAGCTCGGCCAATGACACCGTGAACAGTCCCTGCACCTCCACCGAATCCGAGCCCTGGTCGACGACGCCGATGCGGGCGGCGGGCAGCCCGCGCGCCTCGCACATGGAGACGAACCGACTCTCCTCGGTGCGCGGGACGGCCACCAGCACCCGGCCCGCCGACTCGGAGAACAACGACACGAACGGATCGGCGCCCTCGGGAAGCACGATGCGGCAACCGGTTTCACCGGCCAGCGCCGATTCCACCACCGCCTGCGCCAAGCCACCTTCGGACAGGTCGTGGGCCGCCGACACCAGCCCGTCGCGGGAGGCGGCGGCCAGCACTTCGGCGAGCAGCTTTTCGCGGGCCAGGTCCACCTGCGGCGGCTGTCCGCCCAGATGATCGGCGGTGACCTGCGCCCAGATGGAGCCGTCGAACTCGTCGCGGGTGTCACCGAGCAGCAGCAGCGACTCGCCGGGTTCGGTGCCCATGCCGGTGGGCAGGCGACGGCTCACGTCGTCGATGACACCCAGCACACCGACGACCGGGGTGGGCATGATCGGCGTCGAGCCGGTCTGGTTGTAGAAGCTGACGTTGCCGCCGGTCACCGGAATGCCAAGTGCCGCACAACCATCCGCCAACCCACGGACCGCCTGGGCGAACTGCCACATCACCCCAGGATCCTCCGGCGAGCCGAAGTTGAGGCAGTTGGTGACCGCGACGGGGGTGGCGCCGGTGGCGGCGACGTTGCGGTACGCCTCGGCCAGCGCAAGCTGGGCGCCAGTGTAGGGATCCAATTGCGTGTAGCGGCCCGACGCGTCGGTGGACACCGCGATGCCGCGACCGGTGGTTTCGTCGATGCGCAGCATGCCGCCGTCGGCGTGTTCGGCCAGCACGGTGTTGCCGCGCACGTAGCGGTCGTATTGCTCGGTGACGAACGCGCGGCTGCACAGGTGCGGACTGCCCAGCAGCGCAAGCAAAGTCGCGCGCAGCTCGTCGCCGGTTGCCGGCCGGGGCAACCGGGTGGACCGGTCGGCGTTCAGTGCGTCCTGGGTGTCGGGGCGGGCGACCGGGCGCTCATACACCGGGCCCTGATGGGCCACCGTGCGCGGCGGCACGTCGACCACCGTCTCACCGTGCCAGCTGATCTTCAGCCGGTCGCCGTCGGTGACCTCGCCGATCACGGTGGCCAGCACGTCCCATTTGCGGCACACCGCCATGAACGCGTCCACGTTTTCCGGTGCGACCACCGCGCACATCCGTTCCTGCGACTCGCTGCAGAGGACTTCGGCCGGGGTCATGTTCTTGGCTCGCAGCGGCACGGTGTCCAGTTCGATGGCCATGCCGCCGTCGCCGGCTGACGCCAATTCCGATGTGGCACAGGCTAATCCGGCTCCGCCGAGGTCTTGGATGCCGATCACCAGGTCGGCGGCGTAGAGCTCCAGGCAGCACTCGATGAGCACTTTCTCCATGAACGGGTCGCCGACTTGCACCGACGGCAGCTTCTTGCGGCCCGGTCCGGACTCGTCGCCGGCGAAGGTGTCCGACGCCAGCACCGACACCCCGCCGATGCCGTCGAGACCGGTGCGCGCGCCGAAAAGGATGATCTTGTTGCCGGCGCCCGACGCGAACGCCAAGTGAAGATCCTCGGTGCGCAGCACGCCGACGCACAGGGCGTTCACCAATGGATTGCCGGCATAGCAGGCATCGAAGACGGTTTCGCCGCCGATGTTGGGCAGCCCCAGTGAGTTGCCGTAGCCGCCGATGCCGCGGACCACCCCGTCGAGCACCCGGCGGGTATCCGGGGCGTCGGCCGCGCCGAAGCGCAGTTGGTCCATCACCGCGACCGGGCGAGCGCCCATCGCCATGATGTCGCGCACGATGCCGCCGACGCCTGTGGCGGCGCCCTGGTACGGCTCGACGTAGGACGGGTGGTTGTGTGATTCGACCTTGAAGGTGACCGCCCAGCCGTCGCCGATGTCGACGACTCCGGCATTCTCGCCGATGCCGGCCAGCATGCCGGCCCGCATTTCGTTGGTGGTGGTCTCGCCGAAGTAGCGCAGGTGGACCTTGGACGACTTGTAGGAGCAGTGCTCGCTCCACATCACCGAGTACATGGCCAGCTCGGCGTCGGTGGGCCGGCGGCCGAGGATGTCGCGAATGCGCTGGTATTCGTCATCTTTGAGGCCCAGCTCGCGAAACGGTTGCGGCTGATCGGGGGTGGCTGCGGCGCGCTCGACGGTATCCACCGCGTGGGTGAGGCCGGACGTCACGGACACAGCTTAGTTACCTCGCCGACTCGCTCATTGGCCGAGTGTGAATCCTTGGTTTTCCGCCCTGGATACACCGTCGATTTTTCCGACGACCAGCGTTTGCATGGCGATCGGATGGGTAGCCGCACAGGGTCCGACAACAACCGATTGGAGGATGAGATGAGTGTTGAGTCCGGACAAGTCACGGGGACCAAAGACAAGAACTACAACCTGATTTGGTACACCGAGCAGTGCCTGGAAAACGCCCTGCGTCTGGAAACCTACATCCAGGATGCCGAGCGCGACGGCGACAACGAGGTCGCCGAATTGTTCCGCAAGGCCCAAGCCGATAGCCGCAAGGGCGCGCAGATGGCCGAGCAACTGCTGGTAAGGCGCCTTGACGAGGCGTTCAAGTCCTAAGCCCCAGCGATGCAGAAGGCATTGCCACCGGGGTCGGTCATCACGACCCAGCGGAAGTTGTCTCCGATGCTGTGCCGGCCGACCTCGGTGGCCCCGGCGGCGGTGAGCCGCGCAACCTCGCCGTCCACGTCGGCAGCGCTGAAATCCAGGTGTACCCGGTTCTTTCCCGGCGTGGGATCGGGCACCTTCTGAAAGCCCAGCCGTGGCCCGTCGGCCCGGCTCACCGCAACGAATTCGCCGGGGATCAACTCCTGGGCCTGACCGTCGAACTGCTCGGCCCACCAACCGGCCAGCTTCGCAGGGTCGGTGCAGTCGAACGTGACCATTTCCACCTTGAGTGCCATAGCCGCGACCGTACTCACCCGGCCGAGCTGACGGACCCACTTGTGCGCAACAATTCGGCGCTTTCGGTATCGGCCGGGTAGAACAACTCGACCGCAAGCTCGGCGAGGGTGACGTCGAGCGGTGTTCCGAACGTCGTCAACGTGGTGAACATCGAAAGCCGTTGCCCGCCATCAACCGCGAGTTCAAACGGGACAAGCAGCGACGTCGTATCCGGCGCTGTGTTCCGCCCCGCCAGGGCGGCGACACCGGGGTATGCGCGGACCTCCGCGTCGAGTGCCTGCAATTCCGGGTCGCCGGTAAGCGCGATCGTGCGGCGAAGCTGCTGGAGCAGATAGCCCGCCCATTCGGTGAAATTCAGGGTCCGGCCGGCAAGGCCATCGGGGTGCAGGCACAGCCGGTACACGTTGACCGGCGGTCCGAGCAAGCTCTCGGGCACGCCGGCGGTGAGCGCGGCCGCCGCGGCGTTGGCCTCAAGGATGTTCCAGCACCGGTCGATCACCACGCCCGGGTACGGGTCGTGCGCAGCGAGAAGCCGCTGCACCGCGGCGCGAGCCGGGATGAGCGCGTCGTCGGCCAGCGGCCGCGATGGGTAGCGCGGGGCGTAGCCGGCGGCGAGCAGCAGCGTGTTGCGCTCTCGCAGCGGGATGTCCAGGCCGTCCGCCAGCGCCAGCACCATCTCGGGGCTGGGCCGGGAGCGCCCGGTCTCGACGAAGCTCAGATGTCGTGCCGACACGCCGACACTCAGCGAGAGGTCCAGCTGGCTTACCCGACGGCGCGCCCGCCATTCACGCAGCAACACACCAACCGTCGCGTCGGTCACAAGGAAACGCTAACCATGTCGTCGCACCGGGGCGATGACCTCGCAGGTAATTGTGCGGCCGCAGCCCGTCGACGCACGCTCGATACGACGCGCTCCACCGGAGCGCCGGATCCCTTGGAGGAAGCCATGACCGACATTCAGTCCGCCACCCCGACGTTCAGTGCCGAGCTGTGGGCCAGGTTTTGGGCCGCGCCGGATCTGTCCGGCGGGGTGAACGTGCTGGCCGACGACATCGTCGGCTACTGGCCCGACGACCCGGAGCCGGTCCGAGGCGTCGACGCCTACACGGCGAAGATCGCCGAACTGCTGGCGACGGCGCCGGATTTGCGGCTCGAGCTCGTCGACAGCGCGACGGTCCCCGGCGCCGCCGCGGGCGAGCAGCTGGTGTTCCTGCACTACGTCGGCGAAGGCACCGGCCCGGCCGGACCGTTCACGATCCGCGGGCTCGACCGGGTCCGCAGCCGCGACGGCAAGGTCGTGGAGAACGTCATCCGCTACGCACCCGTGAACCAGCGGTGAGCGGCTACCGCGGCGCGAGGAACGCCTGCAGCGCCGCCGCGTAGGCGGCGACGTCGTGGGCGCCCATCAGCTCCCGCGCTGAGTGCATGGCCAGCTGGGCGGCCCCGACGTCGACGGTCGGGATGCCGGTCCGCGCCGAGGTCATCGGGCCGATCGTGGAGCCGCAGGGCAGGTCGGCCCGATGCTCGTAACGCTGTAGCGAGACACCCGCTTGCCGGCAGGCCAGGGCGAACGCCGCGGCGGTGCGGCCGTCGGTGGCATAGCGCAGGTTGGGCTGCACCTTGAGGACGGGCCCGGCGTTGACGGCGATCTGATGGCCGGGTTCGTGCCGGTCCGGGTAGTTGGGATGCGTGGCGTGGGCCATGTCGCCGGAGGCAACCATCGATCCGGGCAGTCGGCGCAGGAAGTCTTCGCGACCGCCGCCGCCCGCCAGCACGATTCGTTCCAGCGCCGTCAGCAGCAGTTCGGAGTTGGCGCCGTGATCGGACGTCGAGCCGACCTCCTCGTGGTCGAACAGCGCCAGCACCGGCAGATATCCGCTCGGCTGCGCGGCCAGGAAAGCTTCGGTCGCCGCGTAGCAGGTGGCCTGGTTGTCCAGCCGCGGCGCGCTGAGCAACGCGCCGTTCAGGTCCGACAGCGTCGAGGGCGTCAGATCGTGGGTCATCAGGTCGAAGCCGAGAACCTCGCCGGGATCGACACCGGCCTGCTCGGCGACGTAGTCGAGAAACGAGCCCGTCTCACCCGTCGCCCACACCGCGTTGACGTGACGCTGAGGGTCGAGCGTCACCGACTTGCGGTCCTCGGCCAGATGGATGGCCAGCTGCGGGACCCGCAGGATCGGCTGGTCGATGCGGACCAGCCGGTGAGTGCCGTCGCTTGTCGACAGCCGCCCGCTGATCCCCAGGTCCCGGTCCAGCCACGAGTTCAGCCAGGCGCCGCCGTAGGGCTGCAGCGCCACCATCTGCCATCCGGCGACCTGACGGTCGGGGTGTTGCTTGACCCGCAGATTGGGGCTGTCGGTGTGGCCGCCGACAATGCGAAACGGGCCGTCGGCGGCGCTGTTCCAGGCCACCAGCGAGCCGGCCCGGATGGTGAAGTAGCGGCCGCCCTCGCGCGGCCATTGGTCGTTCTCCGCCAGCTCGGTGTAACCGGCTGCGCGCAGCCGTTCGGCGACGGTCGCGCAGACGTGAAACGGCGACGGCGACGCGTCGATGAATTCGCACAGCCCTGGTGCCGTCGCCGCCATGTTCCCATCCTTTCATCACGGCACCGGCCGGGACGTTAGGGTCGAACCCGTGCCCGACGTGCAGCCGCAACCGGTTCTTGCTCCGTTGACGCCGGCCGCGATCTTTCTTGTGGTCACCATCAACGAGGGCGGCGAGGAGGCCGTGCACGACGCGCTGACGGACATCTCCGGGCTGGTGCGCGCCATCGGATTCCGCGATCCGGCAAAACGTCTGTCGGTGATCACCTCGATCGGATCCGATGCCTGGGACCGATTGTTCGCGGGTCCGCGGCCCGCTGAACTGCATCCGTTCATCGAACTGCGCGGCCCACGACACGTCGCTCCGGCCACACCGGGCGACGTGTTGTTCCATATCCGGGCCGAGACCATGGATGTCTGTTTCGAGCTGGCGACGCGGCTGATCGACGCGATGGCCGGCGCGGTGACGGTTGTCGACGAGGTGCACGGCTTCCGGTTCTTCGACAACCGCGATCTGCTCGGATTCGTCGACGGCACCGAGAATCCCGACGGCCCGTTGGCGCTCAGCTCGACGCAGATCGGCGACGAGGATCCTGACTTCGCCGGCGGATGCTATGTGCACGTGCAGAAGTACGTGCACGACATGGCGGGCTGGAATTCGTTGTCGGTCACCGAGCAGGAGCGAGCGTTCGGCCGAACTAAGCTGGAAGACATCGAATTCGACGACGACGACAAGCCGGCCAACTCGCACCTGACGCTGAACAAGGTCGAAGACGACGAGGGCAACGAACTCAAAATCGTGCGGCACAACATGCCGTTCGGCGAGGTCGGCAAGGGCGAATACGGCACGTATTACATTGGCTATTCGCGGAGCCCGGGCGTCACCGAACAGATGCTGCGCAACATGTTCCTCGGCGATCCACCGGGCAACACCGACCGCATCCTGGACTTCTCCACCGCGATCACCGGCGGAATGTTCTTCTCCCCTATCGTCGACTTCCTCGACGATCCGCCGCCACTGCCGGGTGCCGCGGCTCCGGCGTTGGATTCCGGATCGGAAGACGGATCATTGGCGATCGGCAGTCTGAAAGGAAACCCGCAATGAACAACCTCTACCGCGAGCTGGCGCCGATCACCGAAGCCGCTTGGGCCGAAATCGAATTGGAGGCGACGCGGACGTTCAAGCGTCATATCGCGGGGCGCCGGGTGGTCGACGTCAGCGAGCCGGGCGGACCGACGGCGGCGGCCGTCGGCACCGGCCGGCTGGAGGACGTGAAGGCGCCCACCGACGGGGTGGAGGCGCACCTGCGGGCCAGCAAACCGCTTGTACGACTGCGGGTTCCGTTCACCTTGTCGCGCGCGGAGATCGACGACGTGGAGCGCGGCGCCCAAGACGCCGACTGGGATCCCGTGAAGACGGCTGCGAAGAAGCTGGCGTTCGTGGAAGACCGGGCGATCTTCGAGGGCTATCCGGCGGCGTCGATCGAAGGTATCCGAAGCGCCAGCTCCAACCCGGCGCTGACCCTGCCCGAGGATGCCCGCGACTTCCCCGACGTGATCACCCAGGCGCTGTCGGGCCTGCGCCTGGCCGGTGTCGACGGCCCGTATTCGGTGCTGCTGTCAGCCGACGCATACACGAAGGTCAGCGAGACCACCGAACACGGCTACCCGATCCGCGAGCACCTGCACCGGCTGGTCGACGGCGACATCATCTGGGCGCCTGCAATCGACGGCGCGTTCGTATTGACTACTCGCGGTGGTGATTTCGACTTACAGTTGGGCACCGACGTGGCGATCGGTTACCTGTCCCACGACGCCGACACCGTGCAGTTGTACATGCAGGAAACCTTGACGTTCCTGTGCTACACCGCCGAAGCCTCAGTCTGCTTAGGGACGTAGTCCCTTCGCTTGGCGCGAGCGTGCGCGTCCCCGGTCGCCACGCCGCGGTTTCGACCGTGTTTGCGCACGCTCGTTTTCCGTCGTTACGTTGCTTCTGACTTAGCGAATACCGCTTCACTCAGCATGCGCCGCAGCCACTTTCGATAGGTATCCACGCTCCACCCGTCGCGGTGGACGATCCGCAAGTAGGTGTCGACGCTGCACAGCACCACCGCGGTTTCGACGATCTCGTCGAAGGGAACATCATCACGCAACCAGCCGCGATCGCGGAAGGACCCCAGGATCCCGCGGCTCTGCAAGTTGATGTTCGCGAGTATCTCGTTGAGGTATTTATCCAATTCGGGATCGGCGCCGGCACCGCCGATTAGCGCCAAGGCCAGTTGCGCGGTGCGCTGGTGCACATCGGTTTGGGCCGCAACGAGGAAGTCCACCGCCTCCTGGCAACCCTCGATCGCCATGAGTGTGCGGCCTACGTCCAGATTGAGAATGCTCTTTTCGCCGGTTACGCCGAACGCGGCGTATTCGATGGCCGCGATCAGGAGAGCGGCCTTGGGCCCTTGGGTCTGTACTGTTTCGGCGGATACACCGGCGGCCTCGGCGATTTTCGCCAAGGTCGTACGCGCGTAGCCGTCAGCAGCGAACAACTCGGCCGCGGTTGCCACCACCCGCGACCGCGTCGACTCCGCCTGCTGCTTACGCAGCTCGGAGCGATACGCACGGGGTGTTCCGCGGGATATTGACTTGGGTGACACAGTAATGAATACTACCTGATACAAATCAGCGCGTCGAAGGAGACGCCGTGGCAGCGATCATCATCGCCAGCGTGCCCGCGCACGGTCATGTGACGCCACTGCTGGCGGTCGCGGAGAACTTTGTCAAGCGTGGCGACGACGTACGCTTCATCACCGGCTCTCGGTTCGCCGACAAGGTCACCGCGACGGGCGCGACGTATGTGCCGCTGCCCGCAGAAGCCGACTTCGACGAAAGCTATTTGCAAGACTTTCCCGAACGTGCCGGGCTGAAGGGCATCAAGGCAATCGCTTTCGACATCGAACACGTCTTTGCCCGGCCCGCCAAGGCGCAGTACGACACGATCATCACCGCGCTCGCGGAACGACCTGCCGACGCCGTGCTAGCCGAACCTGTTTTCGTGGGCGCAGCGTTCCTGCTCCAGCAGGAGCGTCCGGCGCGCCCGGCGGTCGTCACCTGTGGGGTCGTTCCGCTCTGCATCGAGAGCCGTGACACCGCTCCGTTCGGCATGGGGTTGCCACCGACTCGTTTTCTGAACCGCCCTCGAAACGCCGTGCTGGCAGCCCTGAATCGCCGACTGCTACGGCGCGCAAACCAGGCCGTGAATGACCTGCACCGGGAAGTGCACGGCAACGATCTGCCGTGCATATTCGCGGATTGGGGGCGCCGGGCCGACGCGCTCGTCCAGTTCAGCGTTCCCTCGTTCGAATATCCCCTGTCCGACGCCCCTTTGAGACTTCACTTCGCCGGGCCGCTTTCCGCCACCGGTTCACAGGCTCCGCTACCGGAGTGGTGGCCCGATCTCGACGGGACCCGGCCCGTAATCCATGTCACCCAAGGCACGGTTGCCAACACCGACTATGAGCAAGCGATCGCGCCGGCGCTGCGCGCACTTGCCGACGAGGACGTTCTGGTGGCGGTCGCAACAGGTGGCCGCCCGCTGGATACGCTGCCTCCGCTGCCGGCCAACGCGCGCGCGGCGATGTACCTGCCGTACGACGAATTACTGCCCCGCACAGCGGTTTACGTAACCAACGGTGGTTACGGCGGCGTCCAGTACGCCTTGCGCTACGGCGTGCCG
This sequence comes from Mycobacterium sp. MFM001, assembly GCF_003402475.1. Taxonomy (GTDB): domain Bacteria; phylum Actinomycetota; class Actinomycetes; order Mycobacteriales; family Mycobacteriaceae; genus Mycobacterium. Next base: position 18,956 of record NZ_BFAB01000018.1, on the reverse strand, counting down.
ATTGTGGCCACCGGCGGCAAGGAGGACAAGCCCGAGGTCGGCGCTCGCGTCGCATGGTCTGGCGTCGGACGCCGCATCAGAAGCGAACGACCCACACCGCGCGCCCTGCGCCGAGATATTCTCGCCGTGCTGAATGAGCCACGCTACCGTCAAGCGAGTCGACGCGTGGCAGCCGAAATGGCCGCAGCTCCCGGTTTCGCCGGCTTAGCCGGCATCGTTGACCAATTGATCGCCGGCGAAACTATGCCGCCAGAACGGAATCCAGCGCCGAGTAGAACAGGCCCAGCCCGTCGTCGGACGGGCCGGTCAATGCTTCGATCGCATGCTCGGGATGCGGCATCAGCCCGACAACCCGGCCGTTGGCCGAACTGATTCCGGCGATATTGCGCAGCGAGCCATTGATGTTGTCGTGGTACCGAAACACCACGCGCCCTTCGCCTTCCAGCTCGTCGAGCACCTTTTCGGACGCGACGTAGCGGCCTTCGCCGGACTTCAGCGGTACCAGCAGATCGGCGTTCGGCTCGAAGCGCGACGTCCACGCCGTCGTCGTCGACTCCACCCGCAACCACACGTCGCGGCAGACGAAATGCAAACCGGCATTACGGGTTAGCGCGCCGGGCAGTAGCCCGGCCTCGCAGAGCACCTGAAAACCGTTGCAAATACCCAAAACTGGGAGACCGCGCTTCGCGGCGGCGACTACTTCGCCCATCACCGGCGCGAACCGGGCGATAGCTCCGGCTCGCAGATAGTCACCGTAGGAGAACCCACCGGGCACCACGACGGCGTCGACGCTCTTGAGCTCGGCGTCGGCGTGCCACAGGTTGACCACCTCGGCGCCCACGAACCGGACCGCCCGCGCTGCGTCGACGTCGTCGAGCGATCCGGGAAAGGTGATGACCCCGATGCGCGCTGTCACGTCGCTTCCCGGCTCACGGTCCAGTCCTCGATCACGGTGTTGGCCAACAGCGATTCGGCAATCTGGGCAAGCTCGGAATCGTCGACGCTGTCGTCGACCTCCAACTCAAATCGCTTGCCCTGGCGCACATCTGAGATTCCGCTGTGCCCCAGGCGGCCCAACGCGCCGACAATCGCCTGCCCCTGCGGGTCGAGTATCTCGGCCTTGGGCATCACATGCACAACCACCCGGGCCACCGGCGCTCCTCCTCAGATCTGTTTGCTCGGCGCCAACTCTACCGGTGCCCCGGATCAGGGACACGAGGCGATGTACGCCTCGCAGATCGGGGCGGTCATCGCGTCCAGAACCTGGTCGTCGGAGATCACCGGCCACGGTACCTGTGGCGGGGTCGACGACCACAGCGTGAGTTCGCTGATGGTGCTGCTCTGCGGGTGCGCGACGAGGTAGGTGTGCATGATCACGGGCCCGCTGATCACCACGGCCAGCCGATTGGCTCCGTCGACGGTGACCGACGGCGACTGCGCCGGCGATCCCAGCTGACAGCCACGCAGCGCAGCCGCGGCGATGTTGAACACCGACGAGACGTTTTGGCCGCCCCGCGCCGTGTCGCCGCGCCAGTGCAGCACCTGCGCCTGCAGCTGCCATTGTCCTTGCGGATTCACGACGGTTGCCCGGCTAGCGACCGCCGAGTCGCGAGTGTCTTGCGGGAATTCCGGAGTGGCGCACAGCTCCTCGAACCGGAACCGCGGCGTCGCGCCCGTCAGCGGCACCGCGATGCCGGCCAACGACGGCCAATGGTAGGTCGAGTTCAGCGGGACGGCCCGCGGCCGGATCCACGCGGAATCGGGAATCTTGTCGCACACCGGCGGGCAGGTCTCCGCGTCGGCGCGCGCGACCGACAGAGGCGCGGCCACCAGCCCGCCCGCAAGCAGCATCGTCGCCAGGATTACCCGCACAAGCACCTACCCCCTGAGCGCACAATCGTAGATATGGAACTCACGCATTTCGGCCATTCCTGTCTGCTTGCCGACTTCGGCCATACCACTGTGTTATTCGACCCAGGTAATTTTTCGCACGGTTTTGAGGGAATCACCGGGCTTTCGGCGATCGTGATCACCCATCAGCATCCCGATCACGTGGACACCGCACGCCTGCCCGCGCTGTGCGACGCCAACCCGGACGCCGCCCTGTACGCCGACCCGCAAACGGCCGCCCAACTCGGCGAGCCCTGCAAGGTCGTCAATGTCGGCGACGAGCTGTCTGTCGGCGAACTGACCATCCGTGCCGTGGGCGGCCGGCACGCGGTCATCCACCCGGAAATCCCCGTTATTGACAACATCTCGTATCTGGTGGGTGACGGTGACCATCCCGCGCGCTTCATGCATCCCGGCGACGCCTTGTTCGTTCCCAACGAGCCAGTGGACGTGCTGGCCACCCCGGCGGCGGCGCCGTGGATGAAGGTCTCCGAGGCGGTGGATTATCTGCGCGCCGTCGCGCCGGCCCGAGCGGTGCCGATCCACCAGGGCATCATCGCGCCCGACGCCCGCGGGATCTTCTACGGCCGGCTCAGCGAAATGACCGACACCGATTTTCAGGTACTGCCTGAGGAATCCGCGGTCACCTTCTAACCGCGAGCAGACGCAGAATCGCCCAAATCCCGCCCCGGTAACGCGATTCTCTGTCTGCTCGCGCAACCTAGGCGATGTCGCCCGCGGCGCCGCGGCCCGCGGCGCGACCCGAGAAGATGCAGCCTCCGAGGAACGTACCCTCCAGTGCCCGGTAGCCGTGCACGCCACCGCCGCCGAAACCGGCCACCTCGCCGGCGGCGTACAGCCCCTCGAACGGAGTGCCGTCGGCCTTGAGCACCCGCGAGTCCAGGTCGGTTTCCAAGCCGCCCAACGTTTTTCGGGTGAGGATGTGCAGCTTGACCGCGATCAGCGGCCCGGCCTTCGGATCCGTCAAGCGGTGCGGGGCCACCACCCGGCCCAACCGATCGCCCAGATAGGTGCGGGCGCCGCGGATCGCGGTGATCTGGCTGTCCTTGCTGAACCGGTTGGCCACCTCGCGGTCTCGCGCGGTCACCTCCTCGGCCACCGCGGCGTAGTCCAGTGCCAGCACGTCGGGCAGTTTGTTCATCGCAGACACCAAGTCCCGCAACGAGTTTGCGCTGACGAAGTCCACGCCCCTGTCGATGAAAGCCTGCACTGGGCCGGGCGGTCCGGAGCTGGCCCGGTTGCGCAGCAGTTCGCGCAGGCTACGTCCAGTCAAGTCGGGGTTCTGCTCCTGACCCGACAGCGCAAATTCCTTCTCAATGATCTTGCTGTTCAAGATAAACCAGGTGTAGTCATAGCCGGACTGGGCGATGTACTCCAGCGTGCCAAGCGTGTCGAAACCCGGATACAGCGGCGCCGGCAGCCGCTTGCCCTTAGCGTCCAACCAGAGTGACGACGGCCCGGGGATGATCCGGATGCCGTGCAGCGGCCAGATCGGGTCGTAGTTGGTGATGCCCTCGGTGTAATGCCACATCCGGTCGCGGTTGATCACCCGGGCGCCGGCCTTTTCCGAAATGCCGATCATCCGCCCGTCGACGTGAGCAGGGACCCCGCTCAGCAGCTGCTCGGGAACACGGCCCATCCGCTTCGGCCAATTCTCCCGCACCATGTCATGGTTGCCGCCAATACCGCCGCTGGTGACGATCACCGCTGGAGCACGGAACTCGAACTGCGACACCACTTTCCGCGACGACGGCACACCGCGCGGTTCGGCGGAAGGCTCCAGGACGCTGCCCCGCACGCCAGTCACCGCGCCGTTCTCGACGATCAGCTCGTCGACTTGGTGGCGATGCGCGAACCGCACGGTCGAGCGGTCGCGCAGCCGCCGGGCAAAGATCTCGACCAGCGCCGGACCGGTGCCCCAGGTGATGTGGAAACGCGGCACCGAGTTGCCATGCCCACGCGCGTCATACCCGCCGCGCTCGGCCCAACCCACCAACGGGAAAATCTGCAAGCCCCGGGCACGCAACCAGCTGCGCTTCTCGCCGGCCGCGAAATCGACGTAGGCATGCGCCCATTGCCTCGGCCAGTAGTCTTCGGGCCTGTCGAACCCGGCGGTGCCGAGCCAATCCTGCAGCGCCAGTTCGTGGCTGTCGCGCACACCGAGGCGGCGTTGTTCGGGGCTGTCGACGAAGAACAAGCCGCCGAACGACCAGAACGCCTGGCCGCCCAGGTTGGCGCTGTTCTCCTGGTCGAGGATCAGCACCCGCATGCCCCGGTCGGCCACTTCACACGCGGCCACCAGCCCGGCCAGCCCCGCTCCAACAACGATGACGTCAGCGTCGCTCATGACGCTAAACAGTAACCGTCAGGCTACGTCGGGTAGTGCCCGATCGGCCTGCCACTGATACACCGTTGGCTCGCAGCCGTGCAGCAACGCGAGGTCGACGGCATCTAGCATCGCCTGCAGCGGACCCGGCTTGCGCAGCTGACGGGCGCCGACCGCCACCCGCACAATGCCGTCGCGGCGCGCGATGCGCTCGGCCGACAGCACCAGCATCCGACACCACCACGGCTCGGCGAGGAATCCCTCCCCGATCCCGAGTACGCGGGCCCGCACGGTGGTGTGCCGAACCAGGTCGGTGATCCCGTGCAGATCGGCCAGCAGACGAAAACCGTTGCGGGGCAGTACAGTCACCGCTCCAGGCGACACCGTCCACCTGGGTGCGGCGAACAGCCGGGTGCGCAGGCCGAGGTGTTCGAGCACCCGGTCAGCCGCCATCAGCCGCAGGTTGGCCTCGTGGGCCGGCAGCGTCGCGAACTCCCCGCGGCGCTTCTTGGTGGCCGCCTCGTCGTAGCCGTGCAACACGATCGCGTCACCGCCGGCACGCCGGGCGGTCAACCACTCCACCGTGTGCGGATCACGGTCGAGCCGGTAGCCGCCCTTGAGGCGCGGGGCTACCAGCAACGAGACCGGCACCTCTCGGGCGTCCATCTCCGCGCAGAACGCTTCGACGTCGCCCAATGTTCGCTCGCCGATCCCGGAAACCGAGACGATCAGCTTTCCAGACACACCACTAGTGTGCCGGTGCGAGGTTTACAGACGGTGAAATCTGCGCAGCCAACGGGCGACGATCGGTGTGTGCCAGCTAACTCGGCAACACGGCTTCGATGGCGGAGATCACTTCCGGTGCGTCGGGCTCCGTTCGCGGCCGGAACCGGTTCACCACCGCGCCGCCTGGCGCGATCAGGAACTTCTCGAAGTTCCACTGCACGTCCCCGGCCTCACCGCCGGCGTCGGGCGTTTTAGTCAGTTCGGTGTAGAGCGGATGCCGGCCCGGCCCGTTGACCTCGGTTTTCGCCAGCAACGGAAATGTCACACCGTAGGTGGTGGAGCAAAAGGTCTGGATTTCCTCGGCGCTGCCCGGTTCCTGGCCCATGAACTGGTTGCACGGAACCCCGATCACGGTCAGCCCACGCTCGGCGTAGTCCTGCGCCAGCTGCTGCAGCGCGTTGTATTGGGGCGTCAGACCACATTTCGACGCCACGTTGACCAGCAGCACGGCGCGGTCAGCGTAATCGGCCAGCGAGGTCGGGCGGCCGTCGAGAGTGGTCAGGGGAACATCGGTGAGGGACATACCCGGCAGCCTACGGGAAGCGGCCGCAAAGTAGCTTGATCACCTAGCTAGTCGTACGCTGGTGGCCGTGCCGCCAACTGCCGCCACCGTGGAGCCGGGCTACTCGGACAAGCTCGATGCGCGCCTGCTCCGGATAGCCGGCGTCTGCGCCCTGGCCGTGTTGATGGCGATCATGGACTCCACGGTCGTCGCCGTCGCTCAGCGCACCTTTGTCGCCGAATTCGACTCCACCCAGGCGGTCGTCGCCTGGACGATGACCGGCTACACGCTTGCGTTGGCCACCGTGATCCCGCTGGCCGGCTGGGCTGCCGACCGGTTCGGCACCAAGCGGTTGTTCATGGCATCGGTGGTGGCGTTCACAGCGGGCTCGGTGCTGTGCGCGACGGCGCCAAACATCAGCCTGCTCATCGCATTTCGAGTGGTGCAGGGCGTCGGCGGCGGCATGCTGATGCCACTGGCCGTCACGATCTTGACGCGAGAAGCGGGTCCGAAGCGCATCGGTCGTCTGATGGCAGTGCTGGGCATCCCGATGCTGCTCGGACCGATCGCCGGACCCGTTCTGGGCGGCTGGCTGATCGACGCCTACGGCTGGGAGTGGATCTTCGGCATCAACCTGCCGATCGGCGTGGCGGCGTTCGTCTTGGCGGCGGTCGTCTTCCCGCCGGATCGAGCGACGTCGTCGGAGCCGTTCGACGTCGTCGGGATGCTGCTGCTGTCGCCCGGCCTCGGGGCTCTGCTGTACGGAGTGTCGTCCATCCCCGGCCGCGGGACAGTCACCGACAGGCACGTGTGGATACCGGCGGCCGTGGGCCTCGTGCTGGTCAGCGGGTTCGTCTTCCACGCGTTGTACCGGACGAATCACCCGCTGATCGATCTGCGGCTGTTCAAAAACCGGGAGGTCACCGCTGCCAACTCGGCGATGCTGCTTTTCTCCGCAGCATTTTTCGGCGCTGTGCTGCTCATCCCGAGCTGCTTCCAGCAGTTGCTGCACCAGACGCCGCTGCAGTCCGGGGTGCACATGATGCCTGAGCGGGTCGGCGCGCTGCTGACCATGCCGATTGCCGGGTGGCTACTGGACAGGCGCGGCCCCGACAAGATTGTTCTGGTGGGCATCACGCTGATCGGTGCCGGCATGGCCACGTTCGCCTATGGTGTTTCGACTCAGGTCGACTACCTGCCGCTCCTGCTGGTCGGTCTGGTGTTGATGGGCATGGGCCTGGGTTGCATTGCGATGCCGCTGATCGCGGCGTCGGTGCAGTCGCTGGCGCCGCATCAGGTGGCGCGCGGTTCGGCGCTGATCCACGTCAATCTCCAAGTGGCGAACTCGATCAGCATCGCGCTGATGTCGGTGATCCTGACAAACCAGTTCAACCGCAGCAAAGACATTTCCGCCGCCGACAAATTCACGATTCTCAAACAGGAAGCAGCGCGCAACGGTGTGACACCCAATCCCGCGGCGATACCTCGTCGTGCCCTTGCACCAGATTTCATGAGCAATGTGCTGCACGACTTGTCACACGCCTACACCGCGGTGTTCGTGGCGGCGTGCGTTCTGTTGGTGCTGACATATATTCCCGCGGCGTTTCTGCCCAGGAAACCCGTTGCCGCAGAGCAGCTGCCAACGCTGGCGCACTGATATCTTGTCGGTGACCAGATAGGAGGGTCGGGCTATGGCTCCGCTGATCACTTTGCTGGTGGGCAGCATCGCCGCCCGCATCATCGGCTGGCTCGGTGTCGACTACGTCGGCAACTGGCCCAAAGCGATCGCCGTCGGGCTGGCGGCGATGTTCATCCTGACCGGCGTGGCGCATTTTGTGCCGCCGTTGCGCCGCGACCTGATCGCGATCGTGCCGGCACGGCTGCCGTCGCCCGAACTTCTGGTCACTGTCACCGGTGTGCTGGAGTTCCTCGGCGCCGCCGGCCTATTGCTGCCGGCGACCCGGCCGGCGGCCGCCATCTGCCTGCTGCTGCTGATGCTGTTGATGTTCCCGGCCAACGTGAACGCCGCCCGGATGCCCGATCCGCCGAAGTCGATGACGACGCGGCTACCCTTGCGCACCGCTGAGGAGATCGTCTACCTGGCCGCTGCCATAGTGGTCATTGTCAGCAGCCGCTAGCAGCCACGCGTACTGGTAGGCGATCTCTTTCCAGCGCTCGTAGCGACCGCTGATACCGCCGTGGCCGGCGCTCATCTGGGTCTTCAACAGCACCTGGTTCCCGTCGGGTTTGATGTGCCGCAGTGCCGCAACCCATTTCGCCGGCTCGACATAGTAGACCCTGGTGTCGTTCAGCGACGTCATCGCAAAGATCGGTGGATAGTCCTTGGGGGCGACGTTCTCGTAGGGCGAGTAGGACTTCATGTAGTAGTAGACATCCTTGTCCTGCAAGGGGTTTCCCCACTCGTCCCATTCGGTGACGGTCAACGGCAGCGACGGGTCCAAGATGGTGGTCAGCGGGTCGACGAAGGGCACCTGTGCCCAGATGCCGGCGAACAGTTCCGGCGCCAGGTTGGCGACGGCGCCCATCAGCAGCCCGCCCGCGCTGCCGCCCAGCGCCACCAGCTTCTCCGGTCGGGTCAGCCCGGAGTCCACCAAATGCCGTGCCACCGCAACGAAGTCGGTGAAGGTGTTCTTCTTGTTCAGCAGCTTGCCCTGCTCGTACCACAGCCGGCCCATCTCGCCGCCGCCGCGGACGTGCGCGATGGCGAACGCCATGCCGCGGTCCAGCAGCGACAACCGGGCGATGGAGAACCGCGGGTCTTCACAGATCTCGTAGGCGCCGTAGCCGTAAAGCGCTGTCGGTGCCGGGAATTCGATGCCGTCGCGGTAGACGATCGACACCGGGATCCGGGTGCCATCCTCGGCGTACGCCCAGTCGCGCCGCTCGACGTAGTCCTCGCGCCGGTAGTCGCCGAGCACCGGCTCTTCTCGTAGCAAGGTGCGTTCGCCGCTGACCAGGTCCATGTCGTAGATCTGCACCGGGGTGACGAACGACCCGGCGCCGATCCGCAATTTGGGTGAACCCCAGGTCGGGTTGGCGCCCAGCCCGCTCGACATCAGCTCGGACTGGAATGAAATCTCTTCGGGCTCACCGTAATCGTCCGCGATTGGCCACAACTGAATCCGCGGCAGCGCCTCGCGTCGGTAGCTGACCACCAGATGACGCTGGAAGGCATCGACGGCGTCGAGCCGGACGTCGTCGCGGTGCTCGATCAGCGTTCGCTGCTCCGCCGGGTTGTCCACCGGCGTCTCGACAAGCGTGAAGTTCACCGCATTGTCGTTGTGCAGAATCAAAAACCGGTCCTGGCCGCCGACAATCGCATGCTCCACCGAGTACTCGACGCCGTCGCGGCGGGGCCACACCACCCTGAACTCGGCCTGCGGATCGGCGGCGTCGGCGTAGCGCACCTCGGAGGTGATGGCCGAGCCGGACGCGATCAGCACATACGCGTCGCTGCGAGTGCGGCCGACCGCCAGCCAGAACCGTTCGTCAGGCTCGTGGTAGACCTTTTCGGCGGGCAGACCCGAACCCAGCCGATGCCGCCACACCGTATCGGGCCGCCAGGCCGCGTCCAGCGTCACGTAGTACACGGTGTGGTTGTCGGTCGCCCAGGTTGCTCCCGCGCCGATGCCGACGATCTCGTCGGAATAGCGCTCACCGGTCCGTAAGTCCTTGAACCGCAACGTGTATCGCTCGTCGCCGACGACGTCGACCGAATAGGCCAGGACGTTGCCGTCCGGACTGACACTGGCCGCGCCCAGTGAGAAGAAGTCGTGGCCCTGGGCTTCGACGTTTTCGTCGAGTAAAACCTGCTCGCCGGGGATCTCGGTGTGCTCGTCGAAGATGGGCGGGGTCCAGTCGTCCGGATCTGCTACCGGGCAACGGCATTGGACGCCGTACTGCTTTCCTTCGAAACTTCGCGCGTAGTACCACCATTCACCTCGCCGGGTGGGCACCGACAGGTCGGTTTCCTTGGTACGCGACTTGATCTCGTCGAAAATGCGCTGCCGCAACGGCTCCAGTTGCGCAGTGCCCTGCTCGGCGTAGTCGTTCTCGGCCTCGAGGTAGGCGATTACCTCAGGGTCGGACTTGTCCCGCAGCCATTCGTAGGGATCGACGAACACGTCGCCGTGGAATTCGCGCTTGGTCTCCACCCGTTTGGCGACGGGCGGCCTGGGCGTCACGCCCCGGGTCCGATCCAGTCGTCGAACCGCAGTCCGGAAATCCGTTCGTAGGCCTCGACGTAGCGGGCCCGGGTGGCGTCGATGATGTCGTCCGGCAGCGGCGGCGGCGGTTCCGATCCGGAGCGGTCCCAGCCGGACTCGGGGCCGGTGAGCCAGTTACGGACGAACTGCTTGTCGAAGCTGGTCTGCACTACGCCGGCCCGGTAGCCGTCGGCCGGCCAGTACCGCGACGAGTCGGGGGTGAAGACCTCGTCGGCCAGCACCAGGTTGCCGTGGCTGTCGAGACCGAACTCGAATTTGGTGTCCGCGATGATGATTCCCTTCCTCAGCGCGTGGTCGGCGGCCTGCACATAGGTCTGCAGCGTACGGTCGCGCAGCTGGTTGGCCCGCACCGCGCCCACCATCTCGATCACCCGCGCGAACGGAATGTTCTCGTCATGTTGTCCCAGTTCGGCTTTCGTCGCCGGGGTGAACAGCGGAGTGGGGAACCGGCTGGCCTCGACCAAGCCCGGCGGCAAGGGGATGCCGCACAGTTTGCCGGTCCGCTCGTAGTCCAACAGCCCGGAGCCGGTCAGGTAGCCCCGGGCCACGCACTCCACCGGAAGCATCTCGAGCTGTCGCACCACCAGAGCGCGGCCCAGGACCTCGTCGGGGATACGCGGGTCGTCCGGCGGACCGGCCAAGTGGTTGGGCGCTTCGACGAAGTCGAAGAAGAACACGCTCATTGCGGTCAGGATGCGGCCCTTGTCCGGAATCGTGCTGTCGAGGACATAGTCGAACGCCGAAATCCGGTCGGTCGCGACGAACAGCAGGTGCTCGTCGTCGACGCGGTACAACTCGCGGACCTTGCCGCTGGCCAGGTGCTCGTAGTCGGACAGGGCGGGACGCATCGGGTCAGCTTAATGGCGATCACGAGCGCGGCGGAGCCGGGCGCAGTGGGTCGCCATCATCAGACCCGGCCGGGCCGCCAGTGTGCTGGGATCGGGACCATGAAGTCGCGGTTCTTGCCCTACGCCACCACTCCGGGCCGACTGCTGGCCCAACTGTTCAGCGACGCCGTCATCGCGGCATGGACGTTCGGCTGGGTGCTGGTCGGCCTGGCTGTGCACAGCGCGGTGTCGACGATCGCCGACGTCGGCCGGCAGGTCGAAGGCGGCGCACACGGCGTGGCCGGCAACCTGGCATCGGCAGGCCACAGCGCCGATCGCATCCCGCTGGTCGGCGATGCGGTCAGCAAGCCGCTGACCGCGGCCAGCAAGGCCGCTCTCGACATCGCCGGCGCCGGGCACAACCTGGACACCACGGCCACCTGGCTGGCGGTGGTGCTGGCCGGGGCGGTCGCGGCGCCGCCGATTCTCGCGGTGGTGATGCCGTGGCTGGTGCTGCGGATCCGCTTCTTCCGGCGCAAATGGACCGTGACGGCGCTGGCGGCCACCCCGGCCGGCGAACAGCTCCTGGCGTTGCGGGCGTTGGCGAACCGGCCGCTGCGCAGGCTCTCGGCCGTCAGCACCGATCCCGTCGGCGCCTGGCGCCGCGAGGATCCTGCCGCCATCCGCGGCCTGGCCGCCCTCGAGCTGCGCTCGGCGGGCATCCGGATTCGCTAGCCCGGACGCGATGCCGGGCCCGCAGCAATCCGCCGACGGCCACAATCACCCACGCGGCCAACGCGTTCCAGAAGAACACCAGCGAGATGGTCCGCATGGACCGCACACCGAGCTCGTACGCCATGGCGTGGGTGGCCACCGAGTACATGCCGAGCGGGAACACCAGCGTCCACCACGCCCCGGTCAGCTGCAGCACGTCGGGACGCCGGGTGATCCGATGCAGGCCGAAGTAGATCAGCGGCGGTATCCACAGCGTGGCCGCCACCCAGGTCACTATCGTCACGGTGCGCACGGTTCCGGCCAGCCAGCCGGGCGACAGTTGGTGGATGTCGTCGCCGGCCAGCGTGGCGATGGCCAACGCGCCCATCAGAATCCAGGTGTCGGGCTCGAATCCGTCGCGGTCCTGCCGCTCGGCGACGGCCCGCCACAGGATCAGCCAGGTCATCAGCCCGTAGAGCAGGATCGCGACGATCCAGATAGGCACCGCGACCGCGAGCCACCAGTGGTGACCGGTATACCGCGCGTCCTGGCTGCTGACGATCGCCAGACCGGACGTGCCAACGCTGGCCAGCTCCCATGCCCCGTGGGCCTGATCCCGCAACGCCGTCCACCGTCGCCTCGACATATTGCGTGCGGTCAGTGCCATCAGGACGAGCCAGGCGGACAGCCCGGTCACGCCGAGCACCCAGGCCACCACCGGATCCGACGCCAGCCGGCTGTCCAGCACCGCACACGCCGCCACGAACGTGAAGAGGCGCAGCGTGACGTCGGGATCGCTTAGGTCCCAACTCACTAGGCGGCGTTTGGCTGCGACGCCGAAGACCACGAGTGCGACGAGAACCAGCAGGCCAACCGACGCGAGAATGCCCAACGTTCCGCTGATCCGCCCGTAGTGGTGGTTGCGTGCGGCAATCGACAAGATCCCGGTCGCCATCACCGCCGAGAACACGTCCGGCGTCAGCGTGGCAGCTGGCAACCGGGTCGTCACACGAATTCCACGACCAGGTGCCGGATGCCGGTGTGCCGGTTGCTGCGAGTCCATTCGACGGGCTGCACAACCCGCACTGCGCCAAACCGGGAAAGCAGTTCCTCGAACAGCACCCGCAGTTCCAGCCGCGCCAGGTTGGCGCCCAGACAGTAATGCACGCCCTGCCCGAAACCCAAGTGCGGATTGGGTTTTCGAGTAATGTCGAACTGGCCGGCGCGATCGAACACGCTCTCGTCGCGGTTGGCCGAGCCCTCCCAGATCTGCACTTTTTGCCCCGCCTTGATCGACTGTCCGCCGAGGGTGACGTCGCGGGTGGCGGTGCGTCGCTTGGACGGCGACGGCGACGTCCACCGCACCATCTCCTCGACGGCCGTGGGCAGTAGGTCGAAATCGGAACGCAGCGCCTGCCATTGATCCGGATGCTGTGCCAACGCCAGCAGCCCACCACCGACCGCGTTGCGTGTCGTCTCCGCGCCGGCGCTGAACAACAGGGAAAAGAACAGGTACAGCTCGAGATCCGACAAAGCCGGCGCGTCTTCCAACGTCGCGTTGGCCACCACCGACAGCATGTCGTCCGTCGGCTCGGCCCGCTTGGCCGCGATCAACTCCTGGCCATAGGCATACATCCGCGACCCGGCCTCCTCGACCGAGAGTTGCGACAGGGATGCCTTGCGGGAGCCGCCGAAGTCGAACTGCGGCTCGATGGCCTCGAACAGCCAATGTCGTTCGGACTCCGGCACTCCCAGCAAGATGCAAATCATCTGCATGGGCAGTTCGGTGGCGATGTCGACCAGAAAGTCGACCGGTTCACCGGGCACCACCGCATCAAGCAGCCGGCGCGCCCTGGCCCGGAGATCGTCCTCGACCAGACGGATCATCCGCGGCGTCAGCCCTGAGCTGACCAGCCGACGGATTTGCGAATGCCTCGGGTCGTCCATCATGTTGAGCACCTGGCCGGCGATCTCCAGGTCCTGCAGTAGTGTGCCGCCGTATGGCCGCTGGCCGCCGGTGACCGAGGAGTACGTCGTCGGATCGCGAAGCACCGCAAGGGTTTCCACGTAGGTGGCCACCGACCAGAACCCTTCGCCGTCGGGGGTGTGCTCGGTGGGCTCGTGCCAGAACACCGGCGCGTCGCGGCGATGGACGGCGAACAGGTCGTGCGGGAATCCGTCGGCGAAGTTGTCCAGATCGGTCAGATCGAAGTCGCAGACGGTCATGGCGATTACAGGATGGCACCCGGGGTGTACTTGGCCGCATCCGGATAGCGGGCGACCAGCGCGTCGACTGCCGCGGCCACCGCATCGACCTGATCGCCTGCGGCACCGATGAATGCCTGCTTGTCGGCGAGCGCCGCGTCCAGCGCGGTGCGGTCCAGCGGCAGCCGCGGGTCGGCCGCCAGCCGGTCCAGCAGATCGGGGTCGGCGCCTTCGCGCATCGCCAGCGCGGCCGCGACGGCGTGCTCCCGGATCACTTCGTGGGCGGCTTCACGACCCATTCCGGCGCGCACCGCGGCCATCAACACCTTGGTCGTCGCCAGGAACGGCAAGTAACGGTCCAGCTCGCGCTGGATCACCGCCGGGTAGGCGCCGAACTCGTCGAGCACGGTCAGCAGCGTCTCGGTCTGGCCGTCGACGGCAAAGAAGCTGTCCGGCAACGCGACTCGTCGCACCACCGAGCAGAACACGTCGCCCTCGTTCCATTGCGCGCCGGCCAGCTCGGCGGCCATCGAGGCGTAGCCGCGCAAAACGACCTGCAGGCCGTTGATCCGCTCGCAGCTGCGAGTGTTCATCTTATGCGGCATCGCCGACGAGCCGACCTGGCCGGGCGCAAACCCTTCGGTGACCAGGTCGTGGCCGGCCATCAGCCGGATGGTGTGCGCCAGCGACGACGGGCCCGCGCCGAACTGCACCAGCGCCGAGACGACGTCGTGGTCCAGTGACCGGGGATACACCTGCCCGACACTGGTCAAAACCGTTGAGAATCCCAAGAATTCAGCGACCCGCCGCTCGAGTTCGGCCAGCTTCGTCCGGTCACCCAGCAGGTCGAGCATGTCCTGCGCGGTGCCCATCGGGCCTTTGATGCCGCGCAGCGGGTAGCGGTCGATCAGCTCGCGCAGCCGGGTCAACGCGATCAGCGTCTCCTGCGCGGCCGAGGCGAATCGCTTGCCCAGCGTGGTGGCCTGCGCGGCGACGTTGTGGCTGCGCCCGGCCATCACCAGATCCCGGTAGGTCACGGCCCGCTCGGCCAGCCGGGCGGCCACCGCCACGCCGTGGGAGAACACCAGCTCCAGCGAGCGGCGGATCTGCAGCTGCTCGACGTTCTCGGTCAGGTCGCGGCTGGTCATACCCTTGTGCACGTGCTCGTGGCCGGCCAGCGCGTTGAATTCCTCGATGCGCGCCTTGACGTCGTGGCGCAGAGCGCGTTCGCGATCCGCGATGGAGGCCAGGTCGACGTCGTCGAGCACCTGCTCGTAGTCGGAAAGAACAGAAGAGGGGACGTCGACGCCGAGTTCCGCCTGTGCCCGCAGTACCGCCAGCCACAGCCGCCGTTCGGCGACCACCTTGGCCTCCGGCGACCAGATGCCCACCATCTCCGCACTGGCGTAGCGGCCGGCCAGCACATTCGGGATGCTCACAACGTCACAGCTTACGGTCGCGATGCGGCAAGCTGAGCAGATGCACTTCGTCGGCGTCGACCTTGCCTGGGGAGAAATCAACCAGAGCGGCATCGCTGTTGTCGACGGCGACGGCCGGCTGCTGCACGTCGGCACCGCACAGGACGACGCGAGCATCGAGAACGCGCTGTCCGCATACGTCCAGGACGAATGCCTGGTGGCGTTCGATGCGCCGCTGATCGTCAAAAACCCGGCGGGGTATCGACCCTGCGAGAAGGCGCTCAACCACGACTTCCACAAGTTCGAAGCGGGTGCCCGCCCGGCCTTCACCGGCAGGCCCGAGTTCGCGCGTTTGCCGCGGGCGGCCAGACTGGCCGACGCGCTGAGCCTCGACATGAACCCGCGGTCGGCGGCGCCGCGACGCGCCATCGAGGTGTATCCGCATCCGGCGACTGTGGTGTTGTTCAGCCTGGACCGCACGCTGAAGTACAAGCGCGGCTCCGTCGATGCCCGACGAGGCGAGTTGCTGCGCTTGATGACGCTGATCGAGCAACTCGACGAGGCTTCGCCGCGGCTGCGGGTGAACCACAACGTGGCCTGGGTCGAGTTGCGCAACCGGGTGGCGGCGGCCACCCGCCCGGTGCAGTTGGACGGGGCCGAGGATCCCGTCGACGCGGTGATGTGCGCCTACATCGCGCAGTACTGGTATCAGCGCCCGGATGACACGACGATCTACGGCGACGTCGCGACGGGATACATCGTCACCCCGTCGCTTCCGCCCGATCTCGCCGCCGCGGCCGAGCCCGCGCGTGACGATGATGAAGTCGAGGAGCGCCTCGCGCGGATCGCCGCACTGCTCGAAGACGCCCAGCTCGAGCTAGAGACGCTGCGCCAGTTGGCGCTCAGTCGGGAGCGTCGGCCAGGCGCGCGGCGTCGGTGATGCCGCCGTCACGATCGCCGAGGCGGCGCTTGAGCACGACAGTCAGCAGCGACAGCACCACTCCGCTCACCACCAGGATCGCGGCCAGCAGATACTGCTGCCCCGGCCGCCCCGAGAGCGGCGTCACCAGATACAGCGACGCCACACAGCCGATCACCGGCAAGGGCGTCGGCGTCCTGAAGTGCCGGCGACCGGTCCGGGCGTCGCGGCGCAGCACCAGCACGGCGACGTTGACCATCGTGAAAACCGCCAGCAACAGCAGCGACGTCGTCCCGCCGAGCACTTCAATCGCGTCGGTGTTGGCGACCGCGGTGACATAGAGGATCACCGCGAACGCGATCGCCGTGGTGAACAGGATCGCCACCCACGGCGCGCGCCGCCTCCGGCTGACCGCGCCCAGCACGGGCGGCAACACTCGCTGACGAGACATCCCGTAGATCAGCCGGCTGGCCATCAGCATGCTGATCAGCGCCGTGTTGGACACCGCAACCATCGAGACGAACGGCAGGACGTCCTTGATCGGCAAGCCCGGCGCGCCGAGCCTGACGACGTCGATCAGCGGCGTGTCGCTGGTCTTCAGCTCGCCGATGGGCACCAACGCCACCGACACGATCGCCACGACGATGTAGACCAGCGCGGCGATACTCAGCCCGGTGAGCAGGACCCTTGGGAAAACCCGGACGGGGTTCTTGGTCTCCTCAGCCATGTTGACCGAATCCTCGAAACCGGTCATCGCGAAGAACGCCAGCGATGTCGCGGTGGTCAACGCCACGAAAACGCTCTTGCCGCCGCCGGTTTCGAACGCCATCACCCTCGAGTAGTCGACGTGCCGACTGCCGAAGAAGGCCCACAACCCGGCGAAGATCACCATGCACAACCCGGTGATCTCGATGGCGGACAGTACGACGTTGAGCTTGACGCTTTCGCCCACGCCGCGCAGGTTCACCGCGGCCAGCACCGCCATGAACAGCAGCGCGATCGCGGTGACCCCCACCGTGCCCCAGCCGAAGCGGAATGCGACGACGAAGTTGGCCGCGAAGAACCGCGATGCCGTCGACGCCGACGTGATGGCCGCGCACATCACGACGAACGCCACCAGGAACGTCACAAACTGGTTGCCGAACGCCTTTTGGGCATATAGCGCCGCCCCGGCCGCTTGCGGGTATTTGGTCACCAATTCCAGGTAGCTCAACGCGGTCACGGCGGCGATCAGGAACGCCAGCAGAAACGCGACCCACGCCGCACCCCCGACTTCGGCGGCCACGTCGCCGATCAGCGCGTACACCCCGGTGCCCAAGATGTCGCCGAGGATGAACAACAGCAGCAGCCCCGGGCCCAGCACCCGGCGCAGCCGGGGCTGCTGCTCGTCGGTGTCAGGCCCGTTCATGTTGCCCGCCAACGAGACCGGCGTGGGCTCAAATCTGCACGGGCCGCTGGTCGAACGGCGCGAGCACGTCGATGATGTCGATCACCGTGGCGCGTGCGACATCCCGCGCATTCTGTTGGTCGTCCACCAGCGCCGACACTACCGCGCCGTCGACGGCGCAGATCAGCGCCGACACCAACTCCAGGCGCACCGAGCGTCCCGACCGCTCGATCGCCTCCGCGACGGCGTCGACGCGCTGGCGCAGATTCCGGCGCTGGATGTCGCGTAACGCGGGCAGCCGGGCGCAGGCGATATAGCGCTCGTAGCGCGAGATCAGCTGCTCGGTCAGGCGGGGACCGGGTTCGTCGCCGACGAGCAGGTCGACAAGCACGTCGGCGGTTGTCTCCGGGCCGCGGCGGCGCCGGGACAAACCCGCGACCCGGGCCCGCAGCTGTGCCACTTCCAGCATCCCGACATGCGATACCGCGCTGGCGATCAGGTCGTCCAGACAGGAGAAGTAATAGGTGGTCGACGCCAACGGCAGGCCCGCCCGGCGCGCGACCGCCCGGTGTCGCACCGCCTCGAACCCGCCTTCGCACAACAGCTCAGCGGCCGCGCTGACCAGCGCGTACCGGCGACGTTCTCCCTTGGGAGTGACGGCTGCTGTCACGCATAGTCATGCTGCCAGTCGGGCAGGGGCCGCATTGCCCTTTCGGACAAACGCCCACAGGGCCACCCCTTTATGATGAGCCGCATGCCCGAGCTGAGTCGTCGTACCGTGCTGCGCCTTGGCGCCGGCGCGGCGGCGGGGGCGCTCGGCGCCTACGCACTGGACTCGCTGCTTCCCGTCCGGCCTTCGGCGGCGACGCCGGTGACGATGACCGGCACCGGCATCCCGCTCGTTCCGCCGCCACCGCTGGAACCGGCTCCCGCTGCGGCGCCGACGATGTCGACCGGGTCGTTTGTGTCGGCGGCGCGCGGTGGGGTGACGACCAACTGGGCGATCGCCCGCCCGCCCGGGCAGACCAAGGCGCTGCGCCCGGTAATCGCCCTGCACGGCAAGGGCTCTGACGCGTCCACCGTGATGGCCGGCGGTGTCGAGCAGGGGCTGGCCCAGGCCGTCAACGCTGGGCTGCCGCCGTTCGCGGTGGTCGCGGTCGACGGCGGCGGAAGTTATTGGCACAAAAGGGCTTCCGGCGAGGACTCGGGCGCGATGGTGCTGAACGAACTCATCCCGATGCTCGGGGGCCAGGGCCTGGATACCTCGCGGGTGGCGTTTCTGGGCTGGTCGATGGGCGGCTACGGCGCATTGCTGCTCGGCGGGCGGCTCGGAGCGGCCCGCACCGCAGCGATCTGCGCGGTGAGTCCGGCGCTGTGGACCTCACCCGGCGCGGCGGCGCCCGGCGCGTTCGACGGCCCCGACGACTGGTCGGCCAACTCGGTGTTCGGAATGCCTGCGCTGGCGTCCATCCCGATTCGGGTCGACTGCGGCGACAGCGATCCGTTCTACAGCGCGACCAAGCAGTTCGTCGCGCAGCTGCCCAATCCGCCGGCGGGCGGGTTTTCGCCGGGCGGGCATGACGCGTCGTTCTGGAGCTCGCAGCTGCCGGCCGAACTGACGTGGATGGCGCCGCTGCTCACGGCGTAGTCAACATGGCCGAGCAGACACAGAATCGCATTGCGCGGGCGTTCCGCGTGCGATTCTGCGTCTCTC
>NZ_BFAB01000017.1 GCF_003402475.1 Mycobacterium sp. MFM001 | reverse complement strand
GAGGCCGAAGAACCCGAAGCGGAGGCGCTTGAGGCTGAGGCCGAGCCGGAAGCGGAAGTGGAAGAGCCCGAAGCTGAATTGGCCGTGGCCGAGCCGGAAGAGCTGGCGGCCGAGGAGGCCGAGGAACCTGACGTAGAGGCGCTTGAGGCTGAGGCCGAGGTGCCGCCTGAGGCTGAGCCGGAAGCGGAAGAGCCCGAAGCTGAATTGGCCGAGGTCGAGCCGGAAGAGCTGGCGGCCGAGGAGGCCGAGAAATCCGAAGCAGAGGCGCCTGAGGCTGAGGCTGAGCCGGAAGAGTTGGCGGCCGAGGAGGGCGAGGAACCCGAAGCAGAAGCGGAGGCTGTGGCGGAAGAACCCGAGCCAGAAGAGCTGGCAGAGGTCGAGGCGCAAGAGCCCCAGGGTGAGGAACCGGAACTTGAGGAGTCCGGGGCTGAGCCGGAGGAGCCTGAGGAGGAGGCCGAGGGACCCGAGGCTGAAGCACCCGAAATTGCCGTAGCGGAAGAGCCTGAGGAAGCCGAAGAGCCTGAGGAAGCGGAAGAGGCTGCGGCCGACGAGGCGGAGAAGCCCGAGCCTGAAGAGCCCGCGGCTGAAGAGCCCGAGCCGGAGGTGCTTGCCGCGGCAGACGGCCAACCCGAACCCGAAGCTGAGAAACCCGCGGCACAAGTACCAGCGCCGACCGCAAGAGGCTGGCGATCTCGGCTGAGCAGGCTTAGGCGCAGGTCGGAGCGATAGCAGCCCAGCGTGCAGGTGGAACTGGCATGCTGAAGGGCGTGACGGACCCATTCGGCGCAGCGCAGCCGCCCTACCCGCCGGCGAACTTCACGGACCCGGCGGCGCCCTACGGTCGGCACCCGGTCACCGGCGAGCCGCTGTCGGACAAGTCGAAGGTTGTGGCCGGTCTGCTCCAGCTGATCGGTCTGCTCGGGATCGCCGGAATCGGCCGCATCTACCTCGGCCAGATTGGGCTCGGAATCGCGCAGCTGATTGTGGGTCTCATCACCTTTGGGCTTGGCGCCGCAGTCTGGGGCGTCGTCGACGCCGTGCTGATACTCACCGACAAAGTGCGCGACCCGCAGGGCCGCCCGTTGCGCGATGGAACCTAGCCGGGCGCTTCCGAAACGGCGCCGCCTCCACGGCGCGATGGGCACCAGCGCGCTGCTGGCAGCTGCCCTTGGCTATGTCGGACTGGTCGACCCGCACAACGAAAACTCGATATTCCCCGCCTGCCCGTTCCGGCTGCTGACCGGCTGGAACTGTCCCGCGTGCGGTGGGCTTCGGATGACCCATGACCTACTGCACGGCAACCTCGTCCAGGCTGTCACTGACAACGTGTTCTTACTCGTCGGCATCCCGATCCTGGCGGCATGGATTCTGGTGCGCCGAAGGCGCGGAGAAGCGGTGATGCCCCTACCGGCGATCGCGACCATCGTCATCGCAACGCTGGCGTGGACGGTGCTGCGCAATCTGCCCGGTTTCCCACTGGTTCCGACGCTATTCACCGGGTAGCTCAGCCACCACGACTATGCTTTGACGTCGTGGCGAGACGCGGCAAGATTGTCTGTACTCTCGGCCCGGCCAGTAACACTGACGAGCAAGTCAGAGCGCTGGTCGAGGCCGGAATGGACGTCGCCAGAATGAACTTCAGCCACGGCGACCACAGCGACCACAAAGCGGCCTACCAACGCGTGCGCGCCGCCTCGGATGCCACCGGCCGCGCTGTGGGCGTGCTCGGCGACCTGCAGGGCCCCAAGATCCGGTTGGGGCGCTTCGCCGACGGCCCCACCTACTGGGCCAACGGCGAAACCGTGCGGATCACCGTCGCCGACTGCGCAGGCACCCACGACCGTGTGTCGACCACCTACAAGCAATTGGCCAAAGACGCGGCGCCCGGTGACCGTGTCCTGGTCGACGACGGCAACATCGGCCTGGTGGTCGAAGAGATCGAAGGCGACGACGTGGTGTGCACCGTCACCGAGGGCGGCCCGGTCAGCAACAACAAGGGAATGTCGCTGCCGGGGATGAACGTGTCGGCTCCTGCCTTGTCGGACAAGGACATCCAGGATCTCGAGTTCGCGTTGGACTTGGGCGTCGACATGGTGGCGCTCTCGTTCGTGCGGTCCCCATCCGACGTGGAGCTGGTCCACGAGGTGATGGACCGAGTCGGCCGTCGGGTCCCGGTGATCGCCAAACTCGAAAAGCCCGAAGCCATCGACAATCTCGAAGCCGTCGTGCTTGCCTTCGACGCCGTGATGGTCGCCCGCGGCGATCTGGGCGTTGAGCTTCCCCTGGAAGAGGTTCCGCTGGTACAGAAGCGGGCCATCCAAATGGCCAGGGAGAACGCCAAACCCGTCATCGTCGCGACCCAGATGCTCGACTCGATGATCGAGAACTCGCGACCGACACGCGCCGAGGCCTCCGACGTCGCCAACGCCGTGCTCGACGGCGCCGATGCGCTGATGCTGTCCGGTGAAACCGCCGTCGGCAAACACGCATTGGCGGCCGTTCAAACCATGTCGCGCATCATCTGTGCGGTCGAAGAGAATTCGACGGCCGCGCCGCCGCTGACCCACGTGCCGCGCACCAAGCGCGGCGTGATCTCGTATGCCGCCCGCGACATCGGCGAGCGGCTCGACGCCAAGGCGCTGGTCGCGTTCACCCAGTCCGGTGACACCGTGCGGCGGCTGGCGCGCCTGCACACGCCGCTGCCACTGCTGGCCTTCACCGATTTGCCCGAGGTGCGCAGCCAACTGGCGATGACGTGGGGCACCGAGACGTTCATCGTTCCGCACATGCAGTCGACCGACGGCATGATCCGCCAAGTCGACAAGTCGCTGCTGGAGCTCGGCCGCTACAAACGCGGCGATCTCGTCGTCATCGTCGCCGGTGCACCGCCGGGCACGGTCGGGTCGACCAACCTGATCCACGTGCATCGCATCGGCGAGGAAGACGTCTAAGCACCCAGTGTCCGATTTCGACGAGCTGATGACAGTGCTCGACCTCCACAGCATGGGCGACGACGTCTTCATCGGGTCCCATCCCAGCAAGAACCCGCCGCGCACGTTCGGCGGGCTGATGATGGCGCAAACGTTTGTGGCGGCCAGTCGCACGCTGACCCGCGACCTGCCGCCCAACGCGCTGTCCGTTCATTTCATCAACGGCGGCGACACCGCCAAAGACATCGAATTCCAAGTGATGCGATTGCGCGACGAACGTCGCTTCGCCAACCGGCGGATCGACGTGACGCAGGACGGGACGCTGTTGGCCACCGCGATGATGTCGTACCTGGCCGGCGGCCGCGGACTCGAGCACAACATCGAACCGCCCGACGTCGCCGACCCCGACACGCTGCCGCCCATCAAGGACCTGCTGCGCGGCTACGAGGACACCGTTCCGCACTTCGTCAACGCGCTGCAACCGATCGAATGGCGCTACACCAACGACCCGTCCTGGGTGATGCGGGACAAGGGCGAGCGGCTGCACTACAACCGGGTCTGGGTCAAAGCCGACGGTGTGCTGCCCGACGATCCCGTGCTGCACACCGCGACCATGCTGTACTGCTCGGACACCACCGTGCTGGACTCGATCATCACCACCCACGGGCTGTCATGGGGATACGACCGGATCTTCGCCGCCACTGTGAACCACTCGGTGTGGTTTCACCGCCAGGTCAGTTTCGACGACTGGGTGCTGTATTCCACGTCGTCGCCGGTCGCGGCGGATTCCCGCGGGCTGGGCACCGGTCATTTCTTCGACCGCTCCGGCCGGGCCGTCGCCACCGTCGTGCAGGAAGGCCTCCTGAAGTATTTTCCCAGCTCGCGGGCATAGCAACGATCCGGTTGCGACGTGCTGTGTCGTGATATAGGTATCAGGGACGAGGCGTAGCCTTCTGGGTACTCCCAACGAGGACAGGACGACGACGAGAGACCAAACCGGAGGTGGGGTGTGAACCAGTCGTCGGTCGACGTCCAACCCAAACTCCGGGCCAGCGAGCGGGTCGTCGTCCACGTCAATTCCCCGGCAGCCCGGTGGATCAGCGCACTGGCGCTGCTGAGCGCGGCATGCTGGCTGATCACCCTTGTCGCGCGCGACCAGCCGCACCCCGACTGGGAGCCCGCCGGACGACTGGCATGGTCGCTGACGGTGCTGGCGGCGGTGGCGTTGATTGCGCGCGGTATTTTCCTGGGCCGCCCGGTGACCGCCAAGCATGCGATCGCGGCGGTTCTGATGCTGTTCGCCGGAATCGCCGCGCACATCCTGTCTTTCGATCTGCTCGGCGACCTGTTGATCGCGGGAACCGGTCTGGCGCTGATGTGGTCGACGTCGGCACGACCGCAACCCGAGGATCTGCCCAAAGTGTGGGCATTGATCAGCGCCACGGCCGGTGACCCGTTGGCGCCGTTCGCCATGCAGGTCAACAAGTCCTATTACTTCAGTGCGGACGCCAAGGCGGCGCTCGCGTACCGCACCCGGCTCGGATTCGCGGTTGTCAGCGGTGACCCGATTGGTGACGAAACGCAATTCCCGCAACTGGTCGCCGATTTCGCGGCTATGTGCCATACCCGCGGCTGGCGCATCGTGGTGTTGTGTTGCAGCGAGAGACGGCTCGAGTTGTGGAGCGATTTGGCGGTGCTGGGCCAGTCGCTGCGGCCGGTGCCGATCGGTCGCGACGTGGTCATCGACGTGGAAGATTTCGAGATGGTCGGGCGCAAGTTCCGCAACCTGCGTCAAGCCGTCAAGCGCACCCACAATTTCGGCATCACCACCGAGATCGTGGCCGAGCAGGAACTCGACGAGAAGCGGCTCGCGGAACTGATCGAGGTGCTACGGGCATCACCGAGCGGTGCGCACACTGAACGTGGATTCGCGATGGCGCTGGACGGCGCTCTGGAAGGGCGTTATCCGGGCGTGCAGCTGATCGTCGCCAGGGATGCCTCGGGACGGGTGCAGGGCTTTCACCGGTATGCGGTCGCCGGCGGCGGCAGCGATATCAGCCTCGACGTGCCGTGGCGCCGCCGCGGTGCACCCAACGGGATCGACGAGCGGCTCAGTGTCGACATGGTGTATGCCGCCAAAGATGCTGGGGCACAGCGCTTGTCGTTGGCGTTCGCAGCCTTCCCGGAGATCTTCGACGAGAAGAATCGCGGATGGATGCAGAGTATCGTCTACCGGCTGATCCACTTGGGCGATCCGCTGATTGCGCTCGAGTCGCTGTACCGCTATCTGCGCAAATTCCACGCGCTGGGCGACCGGCGTTACGTGCTGGTCAAATTGACCCAGGTGGTTCTGTTGCTGTACGTGCTGTTGACGCTGGAATTCATGCCGCGACGTCGCCGGCTCTAGGGGGTGGGCGTCAGCGTGACGCTCAGCCGGTCCTGCACGTTTTCCCGGAACTGATCCGCACACTGCTGCTGGCGAACACGGTTTGAGCCGGCCCGGTCCAGGCAGTCGAAATAGTTGTCGCCGCCGACGTCTTTCCACAGCGCTATCCATATGACAGCGAACGCAATACCGACGACGATCGCCACGATGCCCAGCGCGATGCCGGCGATGGCAACGCCGCCGTTGTTGGCTTCGCCGCGCTTGACTCGCGCCCACCCGATGAATCCCAGCACCGTGGCGACGATTCCGAGGACGATGCCGCCGGCTACCGACCAGACGAACAGCAGGCCGACGATGGCCACCACGAGCGACGCGATGCCGAGCCCATTTTTGGGAATGGCGGGTGGTGGGGGATAGCCGTAATAGTGCGGCGGTGGAGGCGGTGGATACCCGGGGTATGGGTACGGGTACTGCGGCGGCGGGTTTTCCGGCGGCTTGTCGGGGAATTCGGTCATGGCTTGCTCTCCAGCTCGGGCGGCGTGGACGACTGCCAGCCAGGGTACCTGCCTGCCTCGATTCGCAACTCTGGACAACGAATGTCGTTGGGCAGGTGGTGAGTAGCCACCACCACCGTTCGCTCTGCGCTGATCAGGCCGCTGTCCGGGTCGAGCAGGTTCCGCAAAATGGGTTCGGCGTCAGCGGCATCGAGGTGCTCGGTCGGTTCGTCGAGAAGAAGGATCCGCGCCGGTGAGATCATCGCCCGCGCCAGTAACAGGCGTCTGCGCTGGCCCGCCGACAGCGCGTGCGCACCGCCGGGCAACACCGTTGCCAGGCCGTCCCGAAGGCTGGCCAGCCAGTCACCGAGACCCACTTGCCGCAGCGCCGCCACCAGTTCGTCGTCACCACAGTCACCGCGGGCCACCAGTAAATTGTCGCGAACAGTGGTGGCGAATATGTGCGCATCTTCTGCGAAAAACGTCACGGTACGCCGCAATTCGCTTTCGTCCAGCTGGTCCGCGGATGTGTTGCTGTTTGGCAACAGCCCGGCGAGGGTCATCAGCAACGTCGTCTTACCCGCGCCGCTGGCACCGGTCACCGCCAGCCGGGAACCCGGCGACAGATCGACGACTGGTCGCGGTGTCTGACTCGGCGCGGGTGGCTCGTCGAGTATCAGGTCGAGAAGGCGCCGCGCCGCCAGCCGTGACCGGGTCAACTGCACAGCGGCCGCCGGAAGGGGACCTATGGCCTCGAATGCCGACAGCGGCAACAACATCAGGATGGCCAATGTCGTCGGCGCAACAGTGGTTGCCATCCCGATGCCCGCCACGGCGGCGCCCAGCACGCTGATCCCGATCGCGGCGGTGGGGATGGCCTCGGCGACGGCGGCCGGCTTGGCAGCAGCGTCGACGGCGTCGCCCCAAGCACGTTGCCGCCGCGTAGAATCCGCGATCACCTCGGGCAGAGTGCCCCCGACACGCAGCTCTGGCGCGTGCTCGAGGGCGAGCAGCGCCGCGACATCACGTTCGGAATGATGCTGGCGCGCAACAGCTTCCTGTGCCGTGGCGGCCCGCGCGGCCAGCCATGGGCTGATCACGCCCGCGACCACCAGGCAGACGGCCATGACCGCGGCTGCCGCAGCCGAAATGACAGCGACGACCGTGGTCGCGGCGACCGCCAGGACCGCCGCGACACCGATCGGCAGCAGGGCACGAACCAACACGTCGGCCAACTGGTCGACGTCAGCGCCGACCCGTGCCACCAACTCGCCGCTGTGCAACCGGGTGGCGACGTCCGCCGGCCCGTGCGCGAGGCGCGAGTAGATTTCCGCGCGCGCCCTGCCCGCGGCGCGTAACGCGGTGTCGTGGCTTGCCAACCGCTCGCAATAATGCAGCACGCCACGGGAAATCGCGAACGTCCGTACTGCCACCACCGCGACCGAGAGGTCCAGCACCGGCGGCATCTGCCAGGCCCGGGTGATCAGCCAGGCCGACACTCCCGCCAGTGCCAGCGCGCTGCCGAGGGACAGCACACCCAGCATGACGGCTAACAGTAAGCGCGGCAGCCGCGGCCGCAGCAGCGCAATTGCGGTGAGCAATGGGTCAGACCTGCGCATGACATTCCTTGCCGACCTGGACCACCCGGTCGCCGATCCCGACGACCTGCTCGCGGTGGCCGACGACCACCACAGTTGCACCGGCGCGGGCCCGCTCGACGATTGCCCGCAGCACCGCAGTTTCGGTGGCCGCGTCCAGATGTGCGGTGGGCTCGTCGAGCAGCAGCACCGGCGCCGCCGAGCCCAGCGCGCGGGCCAAACCCAGCCGTTGCCGCTGGCCCAGCGACAGCCCAACCCCGCCGCGGCCGAGCGTCGTACGCATCCCGTCGGGCAGGTCGGCCAGCACCGTATCGAAACAGGCTGCAGCACAAGCGGCGTCAACGTCAGCCAGCTCGCCGAACAGGGCCAAGTTCTCGGCGATGGTTCCGGGGACCAGCACCGGACGCTGCGGCAACCAGGCCAGCTGTCGCCACCATGCGCTCGGGTCCAGATCGGCGACGTCGACACCCGCCACGGTGACGTGACCCGCGGTCGGCGTCGTGATACCCGCAATTACTTGCAGCGTGGTGCTTTTTCCCGCGCCGTTGGGCCCGGTCAGCACCGTCACCCGTCCCGGCTCGATCACGGTGCTGAGCTGACACGGACAACTGCCGTCGCGGCCAGCCACACTGAGGTTCTCGACGCATATCGGGGCGCCGTGCGCATCGACGGTCCGAGTTCCTGGTGGCGTGGTCGGAGCACCCTCGATCAGCGCGAACGCCTTGTCCGCAGCCGCCCGGCCGTCCTGAGCGGCATGGAACTCCACCCCGATGCGGCGCAGAGGCCAATAGCCGTCGGGCGCCAACAGCAACACCGTCAGACCCGCTGTCAGGCTCATTCCGCCGAACACCAGCCGCAGGCCGATGCTGACCGCGACCACCGCGACGCCCAGCGTGGCTAGCAGTTCCAGCACCAGTGCCGAAAGGAAGGCGATGCGCAGGGTGGCCATCGTCGAACGCCGGTGTGCCGCGGCCAGTTCCGCGATGCGACGCTCGGGGCCCGCGGCCCGGCCCAATGCCCGCAGCGTGGGGATGCCGGCGATCAGATCCAGCAGCCGGGCCTGCAGTGTGGTCATCGCGGCCAGCGCCGCCGCCGAGCGCTGAGCGGTTGCCAACCCGATCAGCACCATGAAAATCGGGATGAGCGGCAACGTGATCATCACCAGCACCGCGGATCTCACGTCGTACAGCGCGACCACGAGCACACTGGCGGGGGTCAGGATCGCGGCGAGCAGCAACGCCGGGAGATACGAGGTGAAGTAGGGCCGCAAGCCGTCGAGACCGCTAGTCACCACTGTCGCGGCGGCGTCGCGCTGGTCCGCCAGTTGCCGGGGCTGGCGAGCCGTGACCGCCGACAGCACCTGTCCGCTGAGGTCGGCGATCACCGCACTGGCGCCGCGCTGGCCCAGTCGTGCTTGCACCCAGTGGGTGGCGCTGCGAACCGTCCACAGCGCCAACAGGATCGACAGCATTGCCGCCCACTGCCGCAGGTCGCGCGTCGCGGGATCGGTGATCACCCGGGAAACAATGTGCGCCAGCACAATCGCCGAGGCGATCGCACAACCGGAGATCACTACGCCGCAGGTCACGGTGGCGATCAGGAAGCGGCGCAGCGCCGCCGACTCCCGCCACAGTCGGGGATCCAGCGGCGCCCGGCTTGTCATGCTTCGGATGCTCGCCTTACCAGACCGGTCGGCGGCGGTATGCGATCAGCCGAGATCCGCTGCCGGAAGATCCAATACGTCCAGCCCTGGTAGGCCATTGCCAGCGGTGCGAAAATCACCGCCGCCCACGTCATGATCTTCAGTGTGTACGGCGTGGACGATGCGTTGTCGATCGTCACGCTCCACGACGGATTCAGTGTCGACGGCACCAGATTGGGATACAGCGCCCCGAACAGCAGCACCACCACCGCCGCGACGACCAGTGCGACGCAGCAGAATGCCCAGCCCTCCCGCTTGCGAGTGGCCACCAATGCGACCGCGGCCAGTTGCGCGACCACGGCTACCGCCAATACCAGCCATGTCCAGCTCTTGCCGTAAGCCAGTTGCGTCCAAAGCCCAAACACGGCAACGAGTCCCGTCACCGGAAGCGACAACCACCGCGCACACCGCAAGGCGTCGTCTCGCAGCGAACCGGCCGTCTTCAGCGCAATGAACACTGCGCCGTAGAACAGGAACAGCCCCGTGGTGGCCAGGCCGCCCAGCACGGTATAGGCGTTGAGCACATCGGCGAAAGACAGCCGGACCTGATGGTCGGCGTCCACCGGAAGGCCGCGGACCAGAACCGCGAATGCCACCCCCCACAGCAGCGCCGGAAGCCACGATCCGGCCGCGATACCGAAGTCGGCCCAGCCGCGCCACTTCGTGTCGTCGACTTTGCCGCGCCATTCGATCGCGACCGCACGCAGGATCATGCCGAACAGGATCACCAAAAGGGGCACGTAGAGCGTCGAGAACACCGTCGCGTACCAGCCCGGAAACGCTGCGAACATCGCACCGCCCGCGGTGATCAGCCACACCTCGTTGCCGTCCCACACCGGGCCGATGGTGTTGAGCGCGGCACGACGCTGCCTCTCCGGGTCGCCGGCGCCGACGCGAGCCAGGGGCTCCATCAGCATGCCGACGCCGAAGTCGAAGCCCTCGAGGATGAAGAACCCAAGGAACAGCACGGCGAGCACGCCGAACCACAGCTGATGCAGCGCCACGGGTCAACTCCTTCCGGTGCTCAGTACGCGAACGACAGCGGTGCTACCTCGTCGACGGCCGGCGCGGCCGGCGGTGCCGGTTCCGCGTCGTGCTCCAGCGGTCCTTCGGCGACATAGCGTTTCAGCAACCAGAACCAGATGACGGCCAGCACCGCGTAAACCACGGTGAATGTCACCAGCGAGCCGACCACCAGTCCGGGTGGGTGATGTGACACGCCTTCGGCGACGGTGAGGCGGACCTGCTGATCGCCGGTCGGGTTGGGCACGACGATCCATGGCTGACGGCCCATTTCGGTGAAAACCCAGCCCGCGCTGTTGGCCAGGAACGGCGTGGGAATGGTCAGCAGCGCCAGCCAGGCGAGCCACCGCTGACGGGGAACCCGCCCGCCGCGGGTCAACCACAACGCGGTCGCCGCAAACAGCAAGGGGATGGTCAGCAGCCCGATCATCGCGCGGAACGACCAGTACGTGACGAACAGGTTGGGCCGGTAGTCGTTCGGCCCGAACCGCTCCTGGTAATCCCGCTGGATGTCCCGAACGCCTTGCAGCGTCACGTCATTGAACCGGCCCTCGGCGAGAAACGGCAGCACATAGGGCACCTCGATCACGCGGGTGAGGGCGTCGCAGTTGTTCTGCCTGCCGACGGTCAGGATGGAGAAGTCCGGATCGGACTGGGTGTCGCACAACGATTCCGCCGATGCCATCTTCATGGGCTGCTGGTGAAACATCAGCTTGCCTTGGGCGTCGCCGGTGAAGAACAATCCGACGGCGGCGGCCAGCGCCACCAGGCATCCCAGGATGGTCGCCGGGCGATACATGTTCCGCGCGTCGTCGTCCGTGGCCCGCACCATCCACCAGGCACACACCGCCGCAATGAACGTCCCGCCCGTCAACAACGCACCGACGACCGCATGCGATACCGCCGCCTGCGCAGTGTTGTTCGTGAACAACGCCATGATGCTGGTCAGCTCGGCACGCTTGGTCTGCGGATTGTAGTGTGCGCCAACCGGATGCTGCATGAACGAGTTCGCGGCGATGATGAAAAAGGCCGACACGTTCACCGAGATCGCCACGATCCAGATGCAGGCCAGGTGAACCAGCCGCGGCAGCCGACCCCAGCCGAAGATCCACAACCCGATGAACGTCGACTCGAAGAAGAACGCGGCCAGGCCCTCCATCGCCAGCGGCGCGCCGAAGACGTCACCGACGAACCGGGAGTACTCGCTCCAGTTCATTCCGAACTGGAATTCCTGCACGATCCCGGTGGCCACCCCGATTGCGAAGTTGATCAGGAACAGCTTGCCGAAGAACTTGGTGAGCCGATACCAGGCGTTGTTGTCCGTGATGACCCACACGGTCTGCATGACGGCGATCAGCGGCGCCAGGCCGATCGTGAGCGGCACGAAGATGAAGTGGTAGACGGTGGTGATCCCGAACTGCCACCGCGACACGTCGACGACGTCCATCTGCCATCTCCAGAGACTGCGGGGGTGCGCTGCTTACTACGACGCAGTGTAGTAGACCAGGCAGTGGCGATCTACCTCGATGTAGTCGAGATCACCGGCGTTGTCAGATCGCGCCGGGTGCCTCACCCGAGAACGCATTCGTCAGCTCTTTGGAGGCCCGGCGGATGCCGAACGACGACACGATCTCGAACACGCCGATGATCACGAGCCAGATGCCGACGACGAGAGCAAGGATCCCGATGGATTCAAACGGCGATGCGATCAGCACGATGCCGGCCAACAGGCTGATGACACCGAGGAATATCGCCCAGCCGCGGCCGGGCAGGGCCGGATCGCTGATCGCCGAAATCGCCGTTGCCACACCGCGAAAGATGAAGCCGACGCCGATCCAGATGGCCAGGAGCAGAATCGAGTCATAGAGGCTGCGGAAACACAGCAGCGCCAAAATCAGCGATGCGGCACCGCTGATGAACAGCAGCACCCGGCCACCGGCGGAGACATGCAGGCTGAACGCGAAGAAAACCTGCGCAATACCGGTCACCAGCAGGTAAGCGCCGAAGATGATCGCGGCCACCAGGATGCTGACCCCCGGCCACACCAACACCAGAATGCCAAGGGCCAACGCCAAAATGCCCGAGACCAGAGTCGATTTCCACAGATGCGGCAGCAAATTCGGAACAACGTTAGGTTGCATGCGCGCAGTTTCCCACAAATCGGATGCCGATGTGGGGTTTGCCGGGACTGTCAGACACCGGCCGGCTGTGACGCCGCAGTGCGCCGCCCGCCCGAGTCGGCGTCCGGTCGGCGGCCGACGAGATACCAGGTGCGCATCACACCCTTGCCCTTGACGGCGACGTCGCCGCGCTCCTCGAGCAGGAAGTCGTCTTTCAGCCGCTCGTATACCGGCTCGGGCACCTGGATGCGTCCCACTGCGTCGGTGGATTCCATGCGCGATGCGACGTTGACGGCGTCGCCCCACACGTCGTAGAAGAACCGGCGGGAACCCACCACGCCGGCGACAACCGGGCCGGTGGCCAGGCCGATCCGCAGCGGAACTTCGCGGCCCTGCGGGTCTTTCAGCCCGGCCACCGCTTCGTTCATGTCCAACGCAAGCTGTGCGAGGGCCGCGACGTGGTCGCGCCGCGGCCACGGCACCCCGCTGACCACCATGTAGGAATCGCCGCTGACTTTGATCTTCTCGAGGCGGTGTTTGTCGACCAGCGCGTCGAAGTCGGTGTAGAGCCGATCCAAAAACCGAACCAGCTCAGCAGGATTGGTGTCGCTGGCGCGTTCGGTGAAACCGGCGATGTCGGCAAACAGCACCGAGGCGTCGTCGTACTTGTCGGCGATCACGGTGCGGGCCGGGTCTTTTAATCGCGCCGCGATGCTGGCCGGCATGATGTTGGCCAGCAGCACCTCGGACCGTTCGTACTCCGCTTCCATGACCGCTTCCGCGCGAGCGATCTCGCGCAGCGCGTACCACACCGTCGCGACCACCATCAGGCATGCGGTGGTAATCGACACGACGAAAGCCGTCGTCAGCGCCCAGGCCGGCTGAAGTCCGGTGTCATAGGGGACCAGGAATTCAAGGGTGATCGCCAGCGCGGCCCCGACTCCCGCCAGCGTCGCCGCCAACACGATGTGTTCGATGCCGAACGTGAGCACTGCGATGGTCGCGCCGACCAGAAGGTAGTACTGCAGGCCCGATCCGGTG
Source organism: Mycobacterium sp. MFM001 (assembly GCF_003402475.1). Classification (GTDB taxonomy): domain Bacteria; phylum Actinomycetota; class Actinomycetes; order Mycobacteriales; family Mycobacteriaceae; genus Mycobacterium. Next base: position 66,832 of record NZ_BFAB01000017.1, on the reverse strand, counting down.
CCCACGGTCCAGCAGATGAGGAAGATCGTCGTGTATCCGAAGACCACGAACGTCAGCGGCGCCACCAGTTCGCCGAAGCGGTACAGCATCGGGGTGATCGCGTAGATCGCCGCGACGACCAAGTTGAAGATGCCGATCCATCGGGCGGTGTGAATGGTGAAGAGTTGCAGAAGCCCGAAGCCCAGGACTATGGCCGCGCCGATCCACGCTGTGATCTTGAGAACCCGCAGTCGTCGCGCCACGCTGTCGACGTAGTGCTGGGTGCGGGCGCGCGACTGAGTCCGCACCGCCGCGACGCAGTCCTGCTTGTGCGAACGATCCGGCGGCGCACCGCACCTCTTAGCCGCCACGGCAAAAGCCTAACCGCCGTCTACTGGACTGGTCAGCCACTCCGACATGCGATGTTGCGATAGCGACCCGTTGGGCATGATGTGCTGCACCTGGCGGCCGTCGCGGGTGGCCAGGTCGGCGATCATCCGGCGATGGCAACGCCACCACGTCGGCTCCCCGCACATGATCGCGACATTGCGGCTGTCGGCCTCCTCCAACAGCCGCTGGTATGCAGCCTCGAATTCGGGCGTACGGGTGTGGGCGGCGTAATTGGCGAACTGCTGGTTCTCCCACCACCGGTCCCGCGGTATCGGGTGCTCCGGCGGTTTACGACGGCCACCGAGGCCGGGTTCGTGGCGGTAGTCGATACCCGCCTTGGCCAGCCAGTCCGGCATGACCTGTTTGGACACGTCGGGGTTGCGCCGCGAGCCGGGGAAGCTGCGCACGTCGACCAAGAGGTCGATGTCGTGTTGGCGAAGGGCGGCGGTGAGCTCGTCGGCGATTTTGGCGCCGTGGCCGATGGTGTACAGCACTGTTGGTGAGTGCCCTCGGTGAGATTCGAACTCACACTGTACGGGTTTTGAATCCGTTTCCTCTGCCAGTTGGGATACGAGGGCGTGGTTTCTACGGCCTCCCACCATAGAGGATGCGTGCGATGCCGCCGCGTCTCAACCCCGCGCTCACGGATCGCGTCGACCCGCTGACACAATGGCGGGCATGACCGGCTCAACGACCGATGCGGCTGCCCCCGCCGCGCGCCGGGTACTGATCGCCGAGGACGAGGCCCTCATCCGGATGGACCTCTCCGAGATGCTGCGCGAAGAGGGCTACGACATCGTCGGCGAGGCCGGCGACGGCCAGGAGGCCGTCGAATTGGCGGAACAGCTCAAGCCCGACCTGGTGATCATGGACGTGAAAATGCCCCGGCGCGACGGCATCGACGCCGCATCGGAGATCGCCAGCAAACGGATCGCGCCGATCGTGGTGCTGACCGCGTTCAGTCAGCGGGATCTGGTGGAGCGGGCCCGTGACGCCGGCGCGATGGCCTACCTGGTCAAGCCGTTCACCGCCAGCGACCTGGTCCCGGCGATCGAGTTGGCGCTCAGTCGGTTCAGCGAGATCAGCGCGCTGGAACACGAAGTGGCGACACTGTCCGACCGGCTGGAAACCCGCAAGCTCGTCGAGCGGGCCAAAGGCCTGCTGCAAGCCAAGCAGGGCATGACCGAGCCGGAGGCGTTCAAGTGGATCCAGCGGGCCGCGATGGACCGCCGCACCACGATGAAGCGGGTGGCCGAAGTCGTGCTGGAAACGCTGGATACCCCGCGCGAGCAGACGTAAAAGCACCCAAAACACCGGCGTGTCGGGGCCTTTCGCGTCTGCTCGCCGTTACTTGGCGACGATCACCGACGAGCCGTGGCCGAACAGGCCCTGGTTGGCGGTAACTCCGACCTTGGCGCCCTCGACCTGGCGGCCCGTGGCCTGGCCACGCAGCTGCCAGGTGAGCTCGCAAACCTGCGCGATCGCCTGCGCGGGGATGGCCTCGCCGAAGCAGGCCAGCCCGCCGGAGGGGTTGACCGGAACCTTGCCCCCGATCGTCGTCGCGCCGCTGCGTAGCAGGCCCTCCGCCTCACCCTTGGCGCACAATCCCAGGTGCTCGTACCAGTCCAGCTCCAGCGCAGTGGACAGGTCGTAGACCTCGGCCAGACTCACATCCTCCGGCCCGATACCGGCTTCGGCGTAGGCGGCGTCGAGGATCTGATCCTTGAACACCCGCTCCGGCGCGGGCACGACGGCAGTGGAATCCGTTGCGATGTCAGGCAATTCGGGCAGGTGCTGCGGGTAGCGAGGCGTGACCGTGCTCACCGCACGCACCGACGGCACCCCTGCCACCGAACCAAGGTGCTTCTCGGCGAAGGACTTGCTCGCCACGATCAGCGCGGCCGCGCCGTCGGAGGTGGCGCAGATGTCCAGTAGCCGCAGCGGATCGGCCACCACCGCGCTGGCCAACACGTCGTCGACCGAGACTTCCTTGCGGTAGCGGGCATTCGGGTTCTGCAAACCGTGGCGCGCGTTCTTGACCTTCACCTGCGCGAAGTCCTCGAGCGTGGCGCCGTACAGATCCATCCGTCGTCGCGCCAGCAGCGCGAAGTACACCGGGTTGGTGGCGCCGATCAGATGGAACCGCTGCCAGTCCGGGTCGTTCTTGCGCTCACCGCCGACGGGCGCGAAAAACCCCTTGGGTGTGGTGTCGGCGCCGATCACCAGTGCGACGTCGCAGAATCCGGCCAAGATCTGGGCGCGCGCGCTCTGCAAGGCCTGCGAACCGCTGGCGCACGCGGCATATGACGACGACACCGGCACGCCGTTCCAGCCCAGCTTCTGCGCGAACGTCGACCCGGCGACGAACCCGGGATAGCCGTTGCGGATGGTGTCCGCGCCCGCCACCAACTGAATCTGCCGCCAGTCCAAACCGGCTTCGGCCAACGCGGCACGTGCGGCTACCACGCCGTATTCAGTGAAGTCGCGACCCCATTTACCCCAGGGGTGCATCCCGGCGCCCAGGATGTACACCGGTTCTGGACTCATGAAGCGATCCTCCAGCCGTAGGTGATCCGCTCGACGCCGTCGTCGTCGACGAACAGCGGCATCGTGGTCAGCTCCATTTCCATGCCGATCTTCAGATCGGCGGCCAGCGTGCCGTCGACCACCTTGCCCAGCACGATCAGCCCTTCGTCGGCCAACTGCACCGCGGCAACCGCGAACGGCTCGAACGGATCCGGGGACGGATACGGGGGCGGTGGGGCATACCGGTTTTCGGTGTAGCTCCACAGCGTGCCGCGCCGCGAGAGCGCGACGGGCTCCAGCTGGTCGCCGTCGCAAGCCGGGTTCGGGCAATTGTTCGCCCGCGGCGGAAACACATAGGTGCCGCACTGCGGGCATTTGGCGCCGATCAGATGCGGCGCGCCGGAGTCGTCGGTAGCGAACCAGCCGTCGACGGCCGGTTCCTGGCGGATAGCTGCAGACACCCGGCCAGCGTACCGAGAACGACAGCAAAACTGAAACGTGTTCCAGTTTCGCGGCGGTGGACTCAGCGTCGGACCCGATGCCTAGAGTTGGATCCGTGAGCCCAGCGAAGACCGCAAGCGCCAAGACGCAAGCCGGCCAGGCCGCTGACGGCAAGCCGACGTTGATGCTGCTGGACGGCAATTCGCTGGCGTTCCGCGCGTTCTACGCGCTGCCGGCGGAGAATTTCAAGACCGCAGGCGGGCTGACCACCAACGCGGTGTACGGGTTCACCGCGATGCTGATCAACCTGCTGCGCGACGAACAACCGACGCATGTCGCCGCCGCGTTCGACGTGTCCCGGCAGACGTTCCGCTCGGATCGCTACCCGGAGTACAAGGCCAACCGCACGTCGACCCCCGACGAGTTCCACGGCCAGATCGACGTGACCAAGGAAGTCCTTGCCGCCCTGGGCATTACGGTGCTCGCCGAACCGGGCTTCGAAGCCGACGACCTGATCGCCACCTTGGCCACGCAGGCCGAGAAAGAGGGCTACCGGGTGCTGGTGGTCACCGGCGACCGCGACTCGCTGCAACTGGTCACCGACGACGTCACCGTGCTCTATCCGCGCAAAGGTGTGAGCGAGCTGACCCGGTTCACCCCGGACGCGGTCCTCGAGAAATACGGCCTGACGCCCAAGCAATATCCCGACTTCGCCGCCCTGCGTGGCGATCCCAGCGACAACCTGCCCGGCATTCCCGGCGTGGGGGAGAAGACGGCGACCAAATGGATTGCCGAATACGGCTCGCTGCAGGCGTTGGTCGACAACGTCGACACCGTCAAGGGCAAGGTGGGCGACGCGCTGCGCGCGCATCTGGCCGGCGTGGTGCGCAACCGCGAGCTCACCGAACTGGTCCGCGAGGTGCCGCTGGCGCAGACTCCCGACACGCTGCGCATGCAGCCGTGGGACCGCGACCAGATCCACCAGCTGTTCGACCACCTGGAGTTCCGGGTGCTGCGGGACCGGCTGTTCGAGACGCTGGCCGCCGTCGAGCCCGAGGTAGACGAGGGATTCGACGTGCGCGGCGGTGCGCTCGAACCCGGCACGGTCGGGGAGTGGCTGGCCACCCACGCCGCCGACGGCCGCCGCTCCGGGCTCGCGGTGGTGGGCACCCATGTCGCCTACGACGGCGATACCACCGCGCTGGCCATCGCGGCCGCCGACGGCGACGGCGCCTACATCGACACCGCGACGCTGACCCCCGACGACGAGGCCGCGCTCGCCGCCTGGCTCGCCGACCACGACAAACCCAAGGCACTGCACGAGGCCAAGCTGGCCATCCACGACCTGGCCGGCCGCGACTGGACACTGAACGGCATCACGTCCGACACCGCGCTGGCCGCCTACCTGGTGCGGCCGGGTCAGCGCAGCTTCACCCTCGACGACCTGTCGCTGCGCTATCTGCGCCGCGAGTTGCGCGCGGAAACGCCTGAGCAGCAGCAACTTTCGCTGCTCGATGACACCGACGGCGTCGACGACCAGGCGGTCCAGACCACCATCCTGCGGGCCCAGGCCGTCGCCGATTTAGCCGACGCGCTGGACGCCGAGCTGGCCCGCATCGACTCGCAGGCGTTGCTGGCCGACATGGAGCTGCCGGTCCAAGGTGTGCTAGCGGGCATGGAAGCCGCCGGCATCGCCGTCGATCTGGACCAATTGTCGTCGCTGCAAAGCCAATTCGCCGATGCGATCCGCGACGCCGCCGAGGCCGCCTACGCGGTGATCGGCAAGCAGATCAACCTCGGCTCACCGAAGCAGCTGCAGGTGGTGCTGTTTGACGAGCTGGAGATGCCGAAAACCAAGCGCACCAAGACCGGGTACACCACCGACGCGGACGCCCTGCAGTCGCTGTTCGACAAGACCGGCCACCCGTTCCTGCAGCATCTGCTCACCCACCGCGACGTCACTCGACTCAAGGTCACCGTCGACGGATTGCTGAATTCCGTTGCCGCAGACGGGCGTATCCACACCACGTTCAACCAGACCATCGCGGCCACCGGCCGGTTGTCGTCGACCGAACCCAATCTGCAGAACATCCCGATCCGCACCGAGGCCGGCCGCGAAATCCGCGACGCGTTCGTGGTCGGCAATGGTTACGGCGAGCTGATGACCGCCGACTACAGCCAGATCGAGATGCGGATCATGGCCCACCTCTCCCAAGATGCCGGGCTCATCGAGGCGTTCCGTACCGGCGAGGACCTGCACTCCTTCGTCGCCTCCCGCGCGTTCGGCGTCCCGATCGAGGAGGTGACCGGCGAACTGCGGCGCCGGGTCAAGGCAATGTCCTACGGATTGGCGTACGGGCTCAGCGCCTACGGGCTATCCCAGCAGCTGAAGATCTCCACCGAGGAAGCCAAGGAGCAGATGGACGCCTACTTCGCCCGGTTCGGCGGAGTCCGCGACTATCTGCACGCCGTCGTCGAACAGGCCCGCAAGGACGGCTACACCTCGACCGTGCTGGGCCGTCGGCGCTATCTGCCCGAGCTCGACAGCAGCAACCGCCAGGTCCGCGAGGCCGCCGAGCGGGCCGCGCTCAACGCCCCGATCCAGGGCAGCGCCGCCGACATCATCAAGGTCGCGATGATCGAGGTGGACAAGGCGCTCACAGCGGCCCGGCTCAAGTCACGGATGCTGCTGCAGGTCCACGACGAGCTGCTGTTCGAGGTGGCCGAGGGGGAGCGTGAGCAGCTCGAGGCGCTGGTGCGCGACAAGATGTGCGGCGCGTATCCGCTCGACGTGCCGCTGGAGGTATCGCTGGGCTACGGCCGCACCTGGGACGCAGCGGCGCACTGACCATGCGCCCGGTCAAGCGCAGTCGCGGCCGCCCGGCCGGTTCCCGGGTGGACCCCGACGAGCGTCGCGCCGCGCTGCTCGACGCGGCCGAGCGGGCGATCCGCGCGAAAGGGCCGGGCGTTGGACTCACTGAGGTGGCCGCCGAAGCCGGCTTCGTTCGGTCCGCGGTCTATGCCATGTACCCGAATCGCGACGCGCTGCTGGCGGCGCTGAGTCAACGCACCGCGCAGCGCCTACTCGGTGAAATCACCACGCGCGCAGCGGGTTCCACCGACCTTCGGCAGCGGATGGCGTTGTTCTTCGATGTCATCTGCGCATGGATGCACGCCGAGCCCAACCTCTACCGGGCGCTGAGCGGCGACCCGTCGGCCAGTGTCTTCGAGCAGCTCGCGGCCGCGGTAGAGCAGATGTTGGCGACAGCGTTCGACTCCGACCATGCACGGCTGGCGGCCGCCCCCTGGTCGCGGGCCATCGTGGGATCGGCGGTGGCCGCCGCCGAATGGTGGTGCCGGACCGGGACCATATCGCGCGAGGCACTCGTCGAGCACCTGACGGCGCTGTGCTGGGACGGGGGTGCGGCGCTGCCGTTCAAAGCTGACGACATCCGGAGTATTGACAGCAGCCAACCATAATAGACAGACTGTCTTTTATGGTCCTGGCAGACGTTCAAGCCCCCTCCCGCTATTGGGAAAGCATCCACGGCGAATGCGACGTCGACGTGACCGAAATCACCGGCACGTTGCCCGACGGCCTCGTCGGCACCCTGTACCGCAACGGATCCGGCCGCTGGAACCTCGGGCCTGAGCAGGTGGAAAGCGTTTTTGACGCCGACGGGATGGTCAGCGCGTTCGTGCTGGACGGCTCGGGAGTGCGCTTCCGCAACCGGTTCGTCCGCACCAAGCACTATCTGAGGTCGACCGCGGCCGGACACCTGGTCGACCGCGGGTTCGCCTACCAGCGCCGCGGCGGCCTGCTGGGTAATGCGCTTCGCCCGCCGGCCAACACAGCCAACACCAGCGTGATGGTCAACCCCGGCCTACTGCTGGCGCTGTGGGAAGGCGGGCGTCCGCATGAGCTGGATCTCGACAGCCTGGACACCCGCGGCCTGTGCAGCCTGGGCGGGGCGCTCAAGGGGCCGATCGGCGCGTATTCGGCGCACTACACCTACGACCCGATCGCCAATACCAAGGTCAACTTCGGCTTCGACCCGTACCTTCCGCGCATCGACATCCGCGGGATGCGGCTGCGCGACCTGCTCGCGGAGGCGGTGCCCCGGGTTCGGCTGCGGCTCTACGAAACCGGTGCCGACGGCGTGACCCGTTACCTGCGCGCGGTGCCGCTGCCGGGGATGGGCGTGGTGCACGACATGGCACTGACGCGGCGGTACGCGATCTTTGTGGTGTCGCCGCTGCGGATCAACCCGTGGGCGCTGACCGGATACCAATCCTATTGGGATTCCATGCGTTTCAAGCCCGATACGCCGTCGTACTTCGTGCTTGCCCCGCGCGACGGAAGCAGGGTCCGGGTGGTCGAAACCGAACCGTTCTACCACTGGCATTTCACCAACGCCTACGACGACGGCGACGACGTCGTCGTCGAACTGCCCCGCTTTTCGCCGCAGTCCTACGACGGCATGAAGAACTACACCGCGCACATCCGCTCGGACATCGCGCAACTCGACGGCTACGGAACGATCGAGGACGCCGTGGTGCTGACCCGGTTTCGGATCACGCCTTCCGGCGCGGTGACCCGAGAGCCGCTGGCCGACTTCGGCTGCGAGTTTCCGCAGATCGACCATCGGCGCTCGACGATGCCGCACACGGTTTCCTACGTGGCGGTGCAGGATCCGGGCCGGTTTCAGGGCCAAGGGGTCGCGCGGATCGACCACCGTGCCGGCGCGGTTCAGGCCTTCTGCCCGGCAGGCCAGATGCTGGTGGAGCCGACGTTTGTGCCGCGACCCGGCGGCACCGCGGAGGACGACGGCTGGCTGCTCACCGTCGGATACGACGAATCGCAGCATCGCAGCAGGTTGATGGTGCTTGACGCGGCCCATGTCGACGACGGGCCGATCGCCGAGGCATGGCTGCCGTTTCACGTGCCGATGAGCTACCACGGCGCGTTCACCAGCCGAGTCGCGCGCCGGGCGGGCTAAACGTGCCGGGTCGGGTTTGGCCAGCGTGAGCACAGTCGAGTAGCCTCGACGGGTAACTCAACAACTGTCCCTACGACCAAACCTGTCCGGAGCAACCCCCCATATGCCGAGTCCCACCGTCACCTCGCCCCAAGTAGCCGTCAACGACATCGGCTCGAGCGAGGACTTTCTCGCCGCCATCGACAAAACAATCAAATACTTCAACGATGGCGACATCGTCGAAGGGACCATAGTCAAGGTTGACCGGGACGAGGTCCTGCTCGACATCGGCTACAAGACCGAGGGGGTCATTCCCTCCCGCGAGCTGTCCATCAAGCACGACGTCGACCCCAACGAAGTGGTGTCCGTCGGCGACAAAGTCGAGGCGCTGGTCCTCACCAAAGAGGACAAAGAAGGCCGGCTGATCCTGTCCAAGAAGCGCGCACAGTACGAGCGCGCGTGGGGCACAATCGAGGCGCTCAAGGAGAAGGACGAGGCCGTCAAGGGCACCGTCATCGAGGTCGTCAAGGGCGGCCTGATCCTCGACATCGGGCTGCGTGGCTTCCTGCCCGCCTCGCTGGTCGAGATGCGCCGGGTGCGCGACCTGCAGCCGTACATCGGCAAGGAGATCGAAGCCAAGATCATCGAGCTGGACAAGAACCGCAACAACGTGGTGCTGTCCCGCCGCGCCTGGCTGGAGCAGACGCAGTCCGAGGTGCGCAGCGAGTTCCTCAACCAGCTGCAGAAGGGCGCCATCCGCAAGGGTGTGGTGAGCTCGATCGTCAACTTCGGCGCGTTCGTCGACCTCGGCGGGGTCGACGGCCTGGTGCACGTCTCCGAATTGAGTTGGAAGCACATCGATCACCCGTCCGAGGTGGTGCAGGTGGGCGACGAGGTCACCGTCGAGGTGCTCGACGTCGACATGGACCGCGAGCGGGTTTCGTTGTCACTCAAGGCAACCCAGGAAGACCCGTGGCGGCACTTCGCCCGCACCCACGCTATCGGCCAGATCGTGCCCGGTAAGGTCACCAAGCTGGTGCCGTTCGGTGCGTTCGTCCGCGTCGAGGAGGGCATCGAGGGCCTGGTGCACATCTCCGAGCTGGCCGAGCGTCACGTCGAGGTGCCCGACCAGGTGGTGGCCGTCGGCGACGACGCGATGGTCAAGGTCATCGACATCGACCTGGAGCGGCGCCGGATCTCGTTGAGCCTCAAGCAGGCCAACGAGGACTACACCGAGGAGTTCGACCCGGCCAAGTACGGCATGGCCGATTCCTACGACGAGCAGGGCAACTACATCTTCCCGGAGGGCTTCGACCCCGAAACCAACGAGTGGCTCGAGGGTTTCGACACGCAGCGCGCCGAGTGGGAGGCCCGCTACGCCGAGGCCGAGCGCCGGCACAAGATGCACACCGCGCAGATGGAGAAGTTCGCCGCCGCCGAGCACGCCGAAGCCGAGCATGCGCCCGCCAACGGGACGCAGTCCGAGGAGCAGCAGGGCGGTTCGCTGGCCAGCGACGCGCAACTCGCCGCGCTGCGGGAGAAGCTCGCCGGCAGCGCCTAGCCCGGCGACGATGCTTCGGATCGGGCTGACCGGAGGGATTGGTGCCGGGAAGTCTTCGGTAACCGCCACTTTCGAGCAATGCGGTGGAGTCATCGTCGACGCCGACGTGATCGCCCGCGAGGTGGTCGAACCCGGCACCGAAGGGCTGGCTGCTTTAGTCGACGCGTTCGGTGAGGACATTCTGCAGCCAGATGGCTCGCTGGATCGGCCGACGTTGGCGGCCAAGGCATTCGGTGACGACGAAAGCCGTAAGACACTCAACGGGATCGTGCACCCGCTGGTCGGCAAGCGCCGCGCCGAGATCATCGCGTCCGTGCCCGACGACGCCGTCGTCGTCGAAGACATTCCGCTGTTGGTGGAGTCGCAGATGGCGCCGTTGTTCCCGCTCATTGTCGTCGTGCACGCCGACGCCGAGGTGCGGGTGCGGCGACTCGTCGAACAACGCGGCATGGCCGAAGACGACGCCCGCGCCCGCATCGCCGCGCAGGCCGACGACGAGCAGCGTCACGCTGTCGCCGATGTGTGGCTTGACAATGCCGGTACACCGGAGGAGTTGGCCCAGCGGGCCCGCGAGGTGTGGAACGACCGGATCGTGCCGTTCGCGCATAATCTCAGCGCAGGCCGGGTGGTCGAAGCGCCGGTGCAGGTCGTGCCGGCCGACCCGGCCTGGGTCGAGCAGGGCCGGCGCATCGTCGCGCGGCTCAAGGCCGCGTGCGGCGCAAAAGCGTTGCGGGTCGACCACACCGGGCCCACGGCGGTGCCCGGTCTTGCCGCCAAGGACGTCATCGACATCCAAGTCACGGTCGAATCATTGGCGGTCGCCGACGAACTCGCCGGGCCGCTGTTGTCGGCGGGTTATCCCCGCGTCGACGACATCACCACGGACACGCCGCCGCTTGCCGACGATCCTGCATTGTGGCGCAAGCGAATTCATGGCTCCGCCGATCCTGGCCGCCCGGCCGGTGTTCATCTGCGGGTCGACGGTTGGCCCAATCAGCAGTACGCCCTGCTGCTGGTGGACTGGCTTCGCGCCAACCCCGACATGCCGGATTCCTTTCAGGACACTTACCGTCGCGCGTGGGAGTGGGCCGACGCGACGGGCTGGCGGCCTTAACCGGTTACGTCAGCGGCGCGCCGCAGGACACCACCCGGTTGGGGTCGTTGTTGGCCAGCGTCAGCCCGATGGACTGGTCGACTTGCGCGGCGACGTTGTCGTCGACGTCGATCTCGCAATGGACGTTCGCCGAATACGGCCACGGCACCGAGACTTGCATGCCTGCCTTGCTCGGGTCGGCCAGGACGGTATTCGCCTCGAAGGCGTTTCCGGGCACCGAGCTCAGCCCGGTGCTGCTGGTCTCGTTGTCGTGGATACGGAAGGTGGCCTGCCCGCCAGGGGCAACTCCGTCGATACGGGCGATGTAGGTGACGTTGTGCAGGTCGGCAGACGCGGTCGCCGGAGTTAACTGTGGGCCGACGGCTGCGACCGTCACAGCGGTAATCGCCATCCATTTGCGCTTGGTGGAGCTCATGACTGCCACATTACTGCCACCTATTGCATGAAGAAGATGCTTTTGCCGGCTAGCCAGGTTGGCAGCGCGGGCACCACACCGTGGTGCGGCCGCCGACCCGACCGCGGGCGAGCCGTGCACCGCAGCGCGGGCAGCTCGGGTCCGGCTCGTCGCGCGCGCCGGTGAGCCACCGCGGCAGCCCGGGGACGCAGCCGTGGCGTACCGCCGTGTGCAGCACTCGCCGCATGGTGGCGTGCATCCGCTTGACCTCGTCGGCGTCAAGGGCGGTGACCGGTCGGGACGGATGCAGCCTTGCCTGCCAACAGATTTCGTCGGTGAGCAAGTTGCCCAGCCCAGCGATCACGGACTGGTCCAGCAGCGCCGGTTTCAGGCCGCCGCGCCGGCCGGACAACACCTCCCTGAAGGTCCGCAGGTCGATGTCCAGGGCATCGGGTCCCTGCGGTCCCGTCACACCGGCCACCTCGTCATCGTCGCCGGCGAGCCACACCCCGCGCAGCTTGCGCAGGTCCGCGTAGCGCAGCTCGCCACGATCCAGCGTCACCACCAGCCGCACCGGGCCGTCGGGCTCGTCGCTGCCGGACGCGTAGTACGGGCGGCCCGTCATGCCGCTGTGCACCAGCAGCGTCGGGCCGTCGGTCGGCAGGATCAGCCACTTGCCGTGCCGCCGTGGGGCATCGAAGCGGCGGCCGCGCAGTGCGCGTCCCAGCGATTGGGGGCTGGTGTTGCGCAACACGCCGGCATCGCGGACCTCGACGTGCCGCACCCGCCGGCCGGGCAACGTGTCGGCCAACCCGCGGCGAAAGCCTTCGACGTCGGGCAGTTCAGGCACGGGCGCCAAGCCATTTCGACAGTCGTTGGCGTGGGCGGGTCAGCGACCGGGCATGCCGGTGCATGTCCGCCCACGGATCGCGTTGTCCGGCCAGCCGCTTCGGCAGGTCGCGGATCGTGAACCGGTCCGCACGCAAGCCGCGCGAATTCAGTTCATCCCACTCCAGCGGGGTGGCCACCGGCGCGCCGCGGCGGGCCCAAACCGAGTACGGCGCAACCGCCGTCTGTGCGTAGGCATTTCGCATGACGTCGAGATAGACGCGACTACCGCGCTTGTTCTTACGGGCTTCCACCGTGCGATGCTGGGGGTCGTCGGCCGCCACCAAATCCGCGACGTCACGGGCGAACTGGCGAACGGTGTCGAAGTCGGCATTGCCGCTCAGCGGCACCATCACGTGCAGCCCACGTGATCCGGTCGTCTGCAGATACGGCACCAAACCGAGGTCGTCGAGCACATCGGCGACGGTGCGGGCGGTGGCCCGAACGGCAGCAAACTCGCTACCCGACGGGTCGAGGTCGAACACCAGTAGGTCCGGTGTGTCCAGCCGGTTCTGCCGAGATTGCCAGGCATGCAACGTGATGCAGTTCTGATTGGCCAGCCAGACCAGTGCTTCCCGACGTTCGACCACCGGGTGCACCACCGTGCCGTCCTCCTTGGTTACCTGTGCGGCGCCCATCCAGTCGGGCATCGAATCGGCGAAGTCCTGCTGGATGAAGCCGGCCTCGTCGATGCCGCGCGGAAACCGCTGCACCGTAAGCGGTCTGCCCTTCAGATGCGGCACCATCACGTCCGCCAGCTCGGAGTAATAGTCGACGACGTCGCCCTTGGTGATGTCGTCTGCGGGGAACAGCACCCGGTCCGGGTGGGTGACCTCGACGTGGATGCGGGCCATCAGCGTGTCTCCCTGACCACCTCGCGGGCTTCTTTGTCGGTCCGCAAGCCAATGTAACGCGGATGACGCAGTTTGCCGTCGCGTGTCCATTCGCTGAAACCCACCTCGACAACGAGTTCTGGACGTACCCAACGGGTTTCGTGCTCACGAGGTAGACCCCGGGTGAAGGGCGACCTGTCCTGCTCGATGGTTGACAGTCGGCTGTGTAGCCTGCGCAGGGTCGCGTCGTCGAACCCGGTACCCACCTTGCCGGCGTAGACGAGGTCGCGCCCGTCGTAGTAACCGACGAGCAGCGCACCCAGCTCGACCCGGCTGCCTTTCGGTGCCGTGTAGCCGCCGACCACGAACTCTTGGTCGCGCACGCATTTGAATTTCAGCCAGTTCGTTGACCGGCCGCCCACATAGGGTGCGTCGGCGAGCTTGGCGATCACACCTTCGTCGCCGCGCGCGCATGCGGCGTGGTACACGGCCTCGCCATTCTGCACCCGGTGGGCGGTGAATCGCAGCGGATCGCTGAACTGAAACATATTGCGCAGGAGCCGCTTACGCCATGCCAGCGGCAGCTCGGTGGTGCGGTGCCCGTCCAGGTGCAGCAGGTCGAAGATGTAGTAGACCACCGCTATTCCCGTAGCCCGGGCCTGTTTGGGGTTGGTGATACCCAGCCGGCCCTGTAACCGGGCGAAGCTGGTCCGCCGTCCCTGGAATGCCACCACCTCGCCGTCCACGACATACCTGGATGTCCGTTGCGCGGCGAGAGCATCGACCAGCTCCGGATAAGTCCCGTTGAGCGGCTGCCGATTCCGTGACAATAGTCGCAGCTGGTGGCCGTCGCGGAAGGCCAGGCACCGCTCACCGTCGAACTTGCGCTCGAAGATCCACTGCGGGTTCGAAAATCGCCGGTCGGTCAGGGTGGCGAGCATCGGGGCTCGCCAGTCGGGCACCGGCTCGTCGGGCAGGTCGGTCTCGCGTAGCGCCATACCCAGGGAAGTACCCGCGCCGGTTGCGCACTACTCAGCGCGCCAGGTGAGCTCCATGCCTTTAGTCGCCAGCCAGCGCTGTAGGTCGTAGCCATGCCGGGCCAGGCCGTCGACGGCGGCGACCGCGCGTTGCACCGCCAACTCGGCACATTCCGGGGTCAGGAGGTGGTGCCGCACGGCCACGAGTAACTCGTTGACATCGGCGAGTTGCACTCCGCTACCGGTGCGTACCTCCAGGTCCAGGTAATGGTCCTCGGAACGCCACACCGCGGGTCCGGGTGTGTATTCGCCGACGTCGAGGTAGTAGTCGAAGTCGCGTTCGTGGCCGGGATTGAAGTGGAAGACCGTGGCCCGCAGACCCAGCGACGGCAGCAGCCACGACTGGAGGTAGTGGAACTGTTTGCGGTGGGGCGCCGGGCGGGCCATGTACAGGCCCCAGGGGCGCACCGTGTACTCGTCGACGGCCCGCACGATGCCCTTGGGATCGGTGTTGGTGCGGGCTACCAGGTCGAATGTCTCGTGCTTGGGCGGATGAATAGCGCCAGCATAAGCCGGGGGAACACTGCTTGTCGGTGCCTGGTTCTAGGCTTTTGATATGGCTTTCGCTACCGAACACCCGGTGGTTGCGCACTCCGAGTACCGCCCGGCCGCTGAGGACGTTGAGGGGTTGGTGCGGGCCGGTGGCCGCTTCGAGGTGGTCAGCCCGCATGACCCGGCCGGCGACCAGCCGGCCGCCATCGACGAGCTCGAGCGGCGGATCAAGGCGGGAGAGAAGGACGTGGTGCTGCTCGGCGCCACCGGCACTGGCAAGTCGGCCACCACGGCGTGGCTCATCGAACGGCTTCAGCGGCCCACCCTGGTGATGGCGCCCAACAAGACGCTGGCCGCGCAGCTTGCCAATGAACTGCGGGAGATGTTGCCGCACAACGCTGTTGAGTACTTCGTCTCGTACTACGACTACTACCAGCCCGAGGCGTACATCGCGCAGACCGATACGTACATCGAGAAGGACAGCTCGATCAACGACGACGTGGAGCGGCTGCGGCACTCCGCGACGTCGGCGCTGCTGTCGCGGCGCGACGTGGTGGTCGTCGCCTCGGTGTCATGCATCTACGGCTTGGGCACACCTCAGTCCTACCTGGACCGGTCCGTGGAGCTGCGGGTCGGCGAGGAAGTGCCGCGGGATGCGCTGCTGCGGCTGCTGGTCGACGTGCAGTACACCCGCAACGACCTGTCGTTCACCCGCGGCTCGTTCCGGGTCCGTGGCGACACCGTCGAGATCATCCCGTCGTACGAGGAACTGGCCGTCCGCATCGAGTACTTCGGCGACGAGGTCGAGGCGCTGTATTACCTGCACCCGCTGACCGGTGAGGTGATCCGCCGGGTCGACTCGCTGCGGATCTTCCCGGCCACCCACTATGTGGCCGGCCCGGAGCGGATGGCCCACGCGATCTCCACGATCGAGGAGGAGCTGGCCGCGCGGCTGGCCGAACTGGAGGGCCAGGGCAAGCTGCTGGAGGCGCAGCGGCTGCGGATGCGGACCAACTACGACATCGAGATGATGCGCCAGGTCGGCTTCTGCTCGGGCATCGAGAACTACTCGCGGCACATCGACGGCCGCGGCCCGGGGTCGCCGCCCGCGACCCTGCTGGACTACTTCCCGGAGGACTTCCTGCTCGTCATCGACGAGTCCCACGTCACCGTGCCGCAGATCGGCGGCATGTACGAGGGCGACATGTCCCGCAAGCGCAATCTGGTCGAGTACGGCTTCCGGTTGCCGTCGGCCTGCGACAACCGTCCGCTGACCTGGGAGGAGTTTGCCTCCCGGATCGGGCAGACGGTCTACCTGTCGGCCACTCCGGGCCCGTACGAGCTCAGCCAGACCGGCGGCGAGTTCGTCGAGCAGGTCATCCGCCCGACCGGGCTGGTGGACCCCAAGGTGGTGGTCAAGCCGACCAAGGGACAGATCGACGACCTGATCGGCGAAATCCGCAAACGCGCCGAGGCCGACGAGCGGGTGCTGGTGACGACGCTGACCAAGAAGATGGCCGAGGATCTCACCGACTACCTGCTCGAGATGGGTATCCGGGTGCGCTACCTGCACTCCGAGGTCGACACGCTGCGTCGCGTCGAACTGCTGCGCCAGTTGCGGCTCGGCGAGTTCGACGTGCTGGTCGGTATCAACCTGCTGCGGGAGGGCCTGGACCTGCCCGAGGTGTCGCTGGTGTCCATCCTCGACGCCGACAAGGAAGGGTTCCTGCGGTCGACGCGCAGCCTGATCCAGACCATCGGCCGCGCCGCCCGCAACGTGTCGGGCGAAGTGCACCTGTATGCCGACACCATGACCGACTCGATGCGAGAGGCCATCGACGAAACCGAGCGGCGCCGGGCCAAGCAGATCGCCTACAACGAAGAGCACGGCATCGACCCCAAGCCGCTGCGCAAGAAGATCGCCGACATCCTCGACCGCGTCTACACCGAAGCCGACGACAGCGAGACCGTCGAACTCGGGTCGGGGCGCAGCATTTCGCGCGGGCGGCGGGCGCAGGGTGAACCGGGCCGGGCGGTCAGTGCCGGCATCGTCGAAGGCCGCGACACCACCAACATGCCGCGGGCCGAATTGGCCGACCTGATCAAGGATCTGACGGCTCAGATGATGGCCGCGGCCCGGGATCTGCAGTTCGAACTGGCCGCGCGGTTCCGCGACGAGATCGCCGACCTGAAGAAAGAACTGCGCGGTATGGATGCCGCCGGCCTGAAGTGACGGACACCGCCATCTCCGGCACCGGCAGTTGGCGGGCGCTGCTCGGGCCCAGGTATCTGGGGACCTCGACGCTGCTGGCAGGCGGGGTGGCGCTGTACGCCACCAACGAGTTCCTGACGATCAGCCTGCTGCCCAGCACCGTCGCCGACATCGGCGGCGAGCGGCTATATGCCTGGGTGACAACGCTGTATCTGGTGGGTTCGGTGGTCGCGGCCACCACGGTCTACGCCGCGTTGCAGCGCGTCGGGGCCCGAGCGTCGTATCTGCTGGGGCTGGTGGTGTTCGCGATCGGCAGCATGGTGTGCGCCGCGGCGCCCAGCATGGAAGTCCTGGTGGCCGGCCGGACCCTGCAGGGCGCGGCCGGCGGCCTGTTGGCCGGTTTGGGCTATGCGGTGATCAACGCGGCTCTGCCGCGCGAGCTGTGGACCCGGGCGTCGGCACTGGTGTCGGCGATGTGGGGAGTCGCGACGGTGGTCGGGCCGGCGATGGGCGGCTTTTTCGCGCAGTTCGGGCTGTGGCGCTGGGCGTTCGGCGCGATGGCGGTGCTGACCGCGGCGATGGGCCTACTGGTCCCCGTCGTGCTGTCCGCCGGCCGCAGCGGCGCCGCACCGGGGCTCAAGGTGCCGGGGTGGTCGCTGCTGCTGCTCGGCACTGCCGCGCTGGCGGTCAGCGTCGCGGAGGTTCCGCACAACAACATCGCGACCGCAGCGCTGCTCGCGGCCAGCCTGGTCCTGGCCGGACTGTTCTTGGTGGTCGATCGGCAGGTGTCGGCAGCGGTGTTGCCGCCCAGTGCTTTTGGCTCCGGCCCGCTGAAATGGATCTACCTGACCCTGGCGTTGCTGATGGCCGCGGCGATGGTCGACATGTACGTGCCGCTGTTCGGTCAGCGACTGGCACACCTGACCCCAGTGGTGGCCGGTTTCCTGGGGGCGGCGCTGGCGGTCGGCTGGACCGTCAGCGAGATCGTCAGCGCATCGCTGAACAGCACGCGCGTCGTCGCCCGCGTAGTTGCGGCCGCGCCGCTGATCATGGCGGTCGGGCTGGCGCTCGGCGCGGTCACGCAGGTCGACAACGCACCGGTCGGCGTCGTCGCGCTCTGGGCGTTCGCTCTGCTGATCACCGGAATCGGAATCGGGGCGGCCTGGCCGCACCTGTCCGCCTGGGCGATGGAGCGCGTCGACGACCCCGGCGAAGGCGGCGAGGCGGCGGCTGCCATCAACGTGGTCCAGCTGATCTCCGGGGCGTTCGGTGCCGGACTGGCCGGCGTCGTGGTCAACAGCGCCGAGGGCGGGGAAGTGATGGCGGCCCGCTGGCTGTTCGCGGTGTTCGCAGTGCTGGCGGCGGTCGGCGTGCTGGCCTCCTACCGGGCCACCCGCGGCCAGAGCTAGTCTCAGCCGAGTGGACGCTTTCGCCGCCGGACGGCTGACCCGCTCCCTGGACGCCTTGCACGCGCTGGTCTACTTCCTGCCGGACGCCAACGAGAAGTTCGGCGAACTCGGCATGGACTTCCGCACCCACTATTTCGCCAGCCGCTCCGCACCGATGGGCGCCGTGCCGGCGAATGTCGTTGCGGCAACGTTCTATAACTTCAACCCGCGGCTGGTGGCCAGTGCGATTCCGGCCGCCTGGGAGTTAGCGTCGCCGGAGACAGTGACGCGGGTTCGCTATGAGATCGTCGCGACCGCGCTGCCCCGAGTGCTCGGTGAACAGCTCAGTGGCTCAACGGAATTGGCGCGGGCGGCGTCGTTGCTACGCCGTGTCGTCGAGTCGATCCCGAATGCTGACGGTCGGCCGCTGTATGCGGGCCACGCGGAATTGCCGTGGCCTGACGTCCCGGTCGTGCAGCTGTGGCACGCGATCACGTTGCTGCGTGAGTACCGCGGCGACGGGCACATCGCCGTCCTGGTCACCGAAGGACTCGGCGGGCTGGAGGCGTTGATCACCCATACCGCAACAGGAATCGGTTTCAGCGCCGAATCCGCGCGACGGCTGCGGGGGTGGAGCACCGACGAGTGGAGCGCAGTCACGGAGAACCTCATTGCGCGCGGGATCATGCGCGCTGCAGGTGAGTTGACGCCGGCCGGCACCGAACTTCGGTCCCGTATCGAGGATCTCACCGACGAGCTGGGATACGCGCCGTCGCGGACACTGTCCGCGGATGAGGCCGACGAGCTGATCGGCTTCGCGGCGGCGATTCGCGAGGCCATCCGGGCCGCGGACGTGTTCCCGGCAGGGGTATTCGGCCCGCGGCACGGCCAAGCACGCTAGGGTCCCGCCTCGCCGCTAGCCCCGAATGGACTTGGTCACCTGGGAGTAATGGAATTGCCAGCGTTCGACGATGTGGAAGCCGAGTTCGCCGGCGAACTGATACGCAGGCGCATGACCCAGTAGCGGTCCCGGCGGAAGTGACGTGCCGCTCTGGTGGTCGGGCAGCGTCTTGTCGCGACTCGAAATCGTCCACACGGTGGTGCATTTGTTCAGCCGCGGCAGCACCAGCCACACGGCGACGTGGCCGTCCCACAGCGTGCCGTGCTCGGGCCCGGAGGCACCGCGTTCGACGTCAGCCAGCGGCGCAAACGCCGCCGGCCGCGTCGCCAGCAGCGCGCGGATGGGCCCGGGCAGCCAGCGCACAGTGTTGTCGACCACCAGGCAGTCACCGGGCGACGAGTGAGCGGCGATGACGTCGGCCACCTGGCTGTAGTCCCAGCCTTCTTTCGCATACGGACCACGTTGCGTGAAAAGGTAATTCGGGAACGCAGCCGCGGCGAACAGGATCAGCACACCGGCGATCGCCCAGGGCTTGCGGGCGATCGTGACAATGCAGATCGCCAGCACGACGGCCGCAGCCGGCGCGGTAAGGATCAGGTAACGCGGGTAGTAGATGGGCTCGCCGATCGCCGAGTAGATGAGGATCAGGCCGGTGGGCAGGACGATCCAGGCGACGCAGAGGATCAGCAGACGGCGCATATCGCCCGGCGGGGCGGGGCGGCCGGCCAGCCGAGCCACGATGGCCGCCAGTACGACCACGCCCGCGAGAATCGCGAACGGGACGCTGTGGTCGAAATACTGGCGGTGCACGACGTCGAGAAACAGGTTTCGCTTCAGCGTCGTGATCCACTTGACCTGCCACACCTGGCTGTGCGCGAACACCATGAACGGCGTCATGAGTGCAAGCGCGGCGAGCGAGGTGGCTGTCCACCAGATGACGGCAGACTTTCCGCGCGCAAGCAGCGGCAGCGCCGCGGCGAAAACCAGAATCAGCAGTGACAGGTTGATGCTCAACAGAATCGACAGCATCAGCGCCAGCGTGTAGAGCAGCCACAGCCACGGCCGGTTGCGGCGCACCGACACCACGAACAAGACCGTCAGCCACACGGCGGCAGTCGCTTCCAGCGCGTAGGGGCGAGCTTCGATACCGGCCCACGTCACTCGCGGCAAGATCGCGAACACGATGCCCGCGCACACCGCGGTGCTGCGCGGCGAGAACTGCCTCGCGAAGACCACCACACCGGCCGCGGCGGCCCCGACGGCCAGAGCGCTCGGCACCCGCGACCAGAATTCCGTCGGCGGAAACACCGCGAACCAGCCGTGCATCAGCAGGTAATACAGGCCGTGGACGGCGTCGATATGCCCCAGCAGCCGCCACAGCTGGGACAACGAGCGGCTGGCCGACGCCGAGATCGTCGCCCCCTCGTCGAACCACAACGACGGGCGGCTGGCCGCGGCGCCGCTGAGGACGGCCGCCAGCACCGCAATCACCAACGGGTCGAGGACCCTGCCACGAGGCCGCGGCCGCGGACCGCTCGAGGCGACCGCGGCCGCGGGCTCGTCGACTATCGGGGCAGCCATATTGCCTGTCACTGTAGGGCTCCTGTGGTGAACTTCATTGCCAATAGTGGGGCTGTTCAACCACGCGACCGCCCGCTAGCGGCATTGTCCAATGAAATGCCCTGGTGGGCAGGGTATCCCAATCACGTCGAGTGTCCATCGACGGCGGCATGCGCCGGAGCGCCAATCGCGGGGTGCGCCATACCGGCTGGCGCCGCCCGTGTGGTGTATCGCAAATCCAACCCTGGCATCCGGCAAAGCGATACTGTCTTGGGTTGGCGTAGCAACCGACACCTGGGAGGGTAAATGAGCGCCTATAAGACCGTGGTGGTGGGAACCGACGGCTCGGACTCATCGCTGCGCGCGGTCGACCGGGCAGGCAACATCGCCGGGGCGGACGCGAAGCTGATCATCGCGACGGCGTACCTGCCCCAGCACGAGGACCCGCGGGCCGCCGACGTCTTGAAGGACGAGAGCTACAAGGTGTCGGGCAGCGCCCCGATTTACGCGATCCTGCGCGAGGCCAAAGACCGGGCTCACGCCGCGGGCGCCAAGAATATCGAGGAACGGTCGGTCGTCGGCGCTCCGGTCGACGCTCTTGTCGGCCTCGCCGAAGAAGTCAACGCCGACCTGCTGGTCGTCGGGAACGTCGGCTTGAGCACGATCGCCGGCCGGCTGCTCGGATCGGTGCCGGCCAACGTCTCACGCCGGGCCAAGGTCGACGTGTTGATCGTGCACACCACGCCGTGAGCCGCGCGACCGCACAATAGCCACCACGCCGGCGCCGGCGAGGATCGCAAATGCCAACGCCGGCAACCAATCACCGAGCCGCTGGTACGGGGTGGTGTGCGATCCGAGCGGAACGTCGACGACGACCACGCCGCGATAGCCCGACGAACACCAGGCAAGTGTGCGGCCCCGCGCGTCGAAAGCCGCGCTGTCGCCGGACAATCCGGCATGCACCGCCGGATGCCCGACTTCGACGGCGCGCATCGCGACCGCGCCGGCCAACTGCGGCTGAGCCCAGCTTCCCTGGAACGTCGACGTTGACGTCTGGTACACGAGCAGCTCGGCGCCGAGCTGCACCTCGCGGCGGGGCAGGTCGGGGAAGATCGCTTCGAAACTGATCAACGGGCCAATGGCGAGCGAGCCGGCGTTCAGCACCACCGGTCCGTCGCCGCGACGCCGGTCCTCGCCGGCCGCCTTGGTGTGGCGGGTGAGCCAGCCGAGCAGTGGTCGCAGCGGGACGTATTCGCCGAACGGCACCAGCCGCGTCTTGCTGTAGAAACCCAGCAGTCCCGCCGGCCCGACCAACACCGCTGACTTGTAGATCCCGCCGCCCGGAGCCGGCGCGTCGACGTTGACCAGCAGGTAGGCGCCGACCCGTCGGGACAGTTCGGTCAGCCGCCGCGCCACCTCCGGGTGGCCGGCCGGATCGGCGCCGACGCTGCTCTCACCCCAGACGACAAGGTCAACGTGCCGGCCCGCCAGCGTGGCGGTGAGCGCTTCCGAGGCCGCCTGTCGGGCGGCGGAGTCGTCGATGACGCCCGGCTGCACCAGCGCCACCCGCGCCGTCGCGCCCGCCGGAGGCGCCGGCCCCAGCGCGAACCAGGCGGGCCCGAGTCCCGCGCACACTACCGCCGTGACCAGTGGGATTGCGCGGCGCCGCTGTAGAACCATCCCGGCGATCGCCGCGTTCACCGCGACGATCAGAAAGCTGGTCAGCCACATGCCGCCCACCGCGGCCGAGGCAGCGGTCGCGGGCTGGTTCCACTGCGAGGCGCCCAGCGCAGCCCACGGGCCGCCCAGACCCGGCAAAGACCTCACCGCCTCCGCCGCTACCCACGCGCTGGGCAGGACCAGCATTGCGGCCAGCGGCGATCCTGCCAACAGCCGATGTGCCGCCCACCCCCACGGCAGCCACAGCGCCCCGACTCCGGCGGCCATCAGCACCAGCGCGGGGCCGCTGCTGGGCAGCAGCCAATATTGGGTGCTCAGCACATAGCCGGCCAGGCCACACCACGCGCGGACGGATCCGTCGACCGTCGTCGGCGCGGCGCGCACCACGAGCAGCAGCGGCACCAGCGCGAACCAGGCCAGCCACCACCATGACGGCGCCGGGAAGGCGAGCGCCGGCAACGCACCCGCCACCAGCGCCACCGCCCACCCGGGCAGGCGCCTCACGCGCTGGCGAGGCCGTGGCGCGCCAGCCGGAACGTCCGGGTCACCCGATCGGGCCGCGTGGTCAGGGTGACCTCGACGGCTCCGCCCGGGGTCACGACATAGCGCTCCTCGACGTCGGGCCCGTCGTCGCGCCGACTCACGGGCCGGCGGCAGAGGTCGGGTTCGTCGTTCAGATCGGGGTCGAACGGGAAGAAGACCGGATCGTACGGTGTGACGTCGCCGTCGGGGCGGCCGTCGCGCAGTCCGCTGCACTCCACGAACCGGAAGTGCCCGATGTTGTGCGCCGCCCGGTAGCTGCGCGTGACGACGAGCGGCGGCTGACCGTCGGTGGGCAGCTGCACGCCCTTCGACACGATCGGGTCGAAGCTGACATCTTCGCCGGCGTGCGCCTCACGGAAGACGCCGAAATGCCGTGAGAGACGGTCGGATAACGCAAATCCGGCTTCTTTGTCGAGGAAGGCGGCGAGGCCGATCGCGGTCGCGGCGAACGGGTGCGGTGAGCGTTTGACGCGCTTCTCGTCGAACGACGCGCGCAGCTTTCGCGCGACGAGTGGGAAGCTGCCCGCGCCGCCCACCACGTAGATGCCGGCCACCTCCGACCAGTCGACGTCCGCCAGCACGTGCGACAGTGCCGTCATGGTCTTGTCAACCAGCGGGGCGCAAGCGGCATAGACGTCGTCGATGGGGCAGGAGAACGGCGGCCTGCCGACTGCTTCGAGGTCGACCAGGAAGCGGCGGGTGTTCGGGCCGACGGCCTCCTTGCGGCTGGTGCACTCTTCGAGCAGCAGCTCCCGGGTGGCGGCGTCCACGTCGCGGAGGTTCGCGCCATTGCGGACGAGCGTGAGGATGGCGTCGTCGAAGTCGTCGCCGCCGAGGCGCTGGATGCCCTCGCTGGTGATGACCTCGTTGTGTCGTCCGGTCATCTTCAGCAGCGATGCGTCGAAGGTGCCGCCGCCGAGGTCGTAGATCAACACGTACTCGCGCTTGGCGGTGATCGTGGAGCGGTAGCGGTGGGCGTACTCGAAGCCCGCCGCGGACGGCTCGTTGAGCAGGGCGATGACCTCGAAGCCGGCCTGCGCGAAAGCGTCCAGCGTCAGAAACCGTTGGGCGCTCGACGCGTTGGCCGGCACGCTGATCGCGGCCTCGATGCGCTCGCCGGGCGCCAGGTCGACGTTGGAGCGGTGCTGCAGATCGGTTTTCAACTGGCTCAGGAAGCCGACGAACAGGTCGGCGAGCCGGTAGCAGCGCCCGGCCAGCTCGACGGTCGTCCGCGGCCCGGCGTCGCCGAGCAGCCGCTTGAACGAGCGCAGCACCGACCAGCCCGGCTGGTGGCGCACCGCGGCGGCGTCCACACCGAAGCGCAGTTCGCCGTCCTCGTTGGCGGCGATCAGCGACGGCCAGGTGTCTGACCCGTCGAACGACGCCACGGGATAGTTGCCGCGGTCGACCACCGCAGCGACCGTGTGCGTTGTGCCGAAGTCGATGCCCACCCTCATCGCGCCTAAGCTTAGGCGCTGCACCGCGTTTCGCGCGGTTGATTACCAGCCGCGCGTCTTCCACTCGCCGAGGTGAGGTCGTTCGGCGCCCAGCGTGGTGTCGTCGCCGTGGCCGGGATAGACCACGGTCGAATCGTCGTAGACGTCGAACACGCGGGTCGTGACGTCGTCGAGCAGTTGCTCGAAATCGCCGGGCTGCCATGTCTTCCCGACCCCGCCCGGGAACAGGCAGTCGCCGGTGAACAACTGCGTGGCGTCCCCGACGCCGTCGAGTGCCAGCGCGACCGACCCGGGCGTGTGGCCGCGCAAGTGGATCACGTCGAAGGTGAGGTTGCCGATCTGCACGGTGTCGCCGCCTTTGAGCAGCCGGTCCGGCTTGACCGGCAGCGCGTCGGCGTCGATCTCGTGCGCCGCGGTGGGCGCGCCGGTGGCTTCGGCGAGCGCTTCCAGCGCCTGCCAGTGGTCGAAGTGCTGGTGGCTGGTGACGATCAGCGACACCTTGGGTGCGTGGCGGCGCACCAGGTCGATCAGGACCTCGGCGTCGTTGGCGGCGTCGATCAGCAGCGTTTCGCCGGTCTGGGAACAGGTGACCAGGTAGGCGTTGTTGTCCATCGGGCCGACCGACGCCTTCACGATGGTCGCGCCGGGCAGGGTGCGACGGGCGGCGGTGCCCGGTTCGACGTGGCCGGTGTAGTTGTCGAGGACTGTCATAGCCGCCACCGTACTGCTGTCGGTACCGACACCTAGCATGGGAAACGATGAGTGATCGCCTGATCGTCAAGGGTGCGCGTGAGCACAACCTGCGTAGCGTTGATCTTGATTTGCCGCGCGACGCGTTGATCGTCTTCACCGGCCTGTCAGGCTCGGGAAAGTCTTCGCTGGCGTTCGACACGATCTTCGCCGAAGGCCAGCGCCGCTATGTGGAGTCGCTGTCGGCCTACGCCCGCCAATTCCTCGGCCAGATGGACAAGCCGGACGTCGACTTCATCGAGGGCCTGTCCCCGGCGGTGTCCATCGACCAGAAGTCGACCAACCGCAACCCGCGGTCGACCGTCGGCACCATCACCGAGGTCTACGACTACCTTCGGCTGCTGTACGCGCGCGCCGGAACCCCGCACTGCCCGGTGTGCGGGCATCGGATCGCGCGCCAGACCCCGCAGCAGATCGTGGACCAGGTCTTGGTGATGCCGGAGGGCACCCGCTTCCAGGTGTTGGCGCCGGTGGTGCGCACCCGTAAGGGTGAGTTCGTCGACCTGTTCGAAAAGCTCAACAGCCAGGGCTACAGCCGGGTCCGCGTCGACGGCGTCGTGCACCCGCTGACCGACCCGCCGAAGCTGAAGAAGCAGGAGAAGCACGACATCGAGGTCGTGGTGGACCGGCTCACGGTCAAGGCCAGCGCCAAGCAGCGGCTCACTGATTCGGTGGAGACCGCGCTGAACCTGGCCGACGGCATCGTGGTGCTCGA
Organism: Mycobacterium sp. MFM001; assembly: GCF_003402475.1. Taxonomy (GTDB): domain Bacteria; phylum Actinomycetota; class Actinomycetes; order Mycobacteriales; family Mycobacteriaceae; genus Mycobacterium. The sequence continues at coordinate 40,992 of NZ_BFAB01000017.1, read as the reverse complement.
GTTCGTCGACCACGAGCACGACGCGCACAACCGCGAACAGCGGTTCTCCGAGAAGCTGGCCTGCCCCAACGGGCATTCGCTGGCCGTGGACGACCTTGAGCCGCGGTCGTTTTCGTTCAACTCGCCGTACGGCGCCTGCCCGGAGTGCAGCGGGCTGGGCATCCGCAAGGAAGTCGACCCCGACCTGGTGGTGCCCGACCCGGAACTCACCTTGGCTGAAGGCGCGGTGGCGCCGTGGTCGATGGGCCACACCGCCGAATACTTCACCCGGATGATGGCTGGGCTGGGCGAGTCGATGGGCTTCGACGTCGATACGCCGTGGCGCAAGCTGCCGGCCAAGGCGCGCAAGGCGATTCTGGAAGGCTGCGACGAGCAGGTGCATGTGCGCTACCGCAACCGCTACGGCCGCACCCGCTCCTACTACGCCGACTTCGAAGGCGTGCTGGCGTTCCTGCAGCGCAAGATGGACCAGACCGAGTCCGAGATGATGAAGGAGCGCTACGAGGGCTTCATGCGCGACGTGCCCTGCCCGGAGTGTGAGGGCACGCGCCTGAAGCCGGAGATCTTGGCGGTGACGCTGGCGGCAGGGGAGCGCGGCAAGAAGTCCATCGCGGAGGTCTGCGAGCTGTCCATCTCGGACTGCGCGGATTTCCTTCGGGAGCTGACGCTGGGCCCGCGCGAGCAGGCCATCGCGGGACAGGTGCTCAAGGAGATCCAGTCGCGGTTGGGCTTTCTGCTCGACGTCGGGCTGGAGTACCTGTCGCTGTCGCGGGCCGCGGCCACGCTGTCCGGCGGTGAGGCGCAACGCATCCGGCTGGCCACCCAGATCGGCTCCGGGCTGGTCGGGGTGTTGTATGTGCTCGACGAGCCGTCGATCGGGCTGCACCAGCGTGACAACCGTCGCCTCATTGAAACCCTTACCCGGCTAAGGGATTTGGGCAACACACTGATCGTCGTCGAGCACGACCAGGACACCATCGCGCATGCCGACTGGATCGTCGACATCGGTCCGGCCGCCGGCGAGCACGGCGGGCAGATCGTGCACAGCGGAACCTACGACGAGCTGCTGCGCAACAAGAACTCGATCACCGGCGCCTACCTGTCCGGCGCGGAAAGCATTGAGACACCGGCGATCCGGCGGCCGATCGACAAGCGCCGACGGCTGACGGTGGTCGGCGCGCGGGAGCACAACCTGCGCGAGATCGACGTCGCTTTCCCGCTCGGGGTGCTGACTTCGGTAACGGGCGTGTCCGGCTCCGGCAAGTCGACGCTGGTCAACGACATCCTGGCCGCCGTGCTGGCCAACAAACTCAACGGCGCCCGGCAGGTGCCCGGGCGGCATACCCGGGTGACCGGGCTCGACCATGTCGACAAGCTGGTGCGGGTCGACCAGTCGCCGATCGGACGCACCCCGCGGTCCAACCCGGCCACCTACACCGGGGTGTTCGACAAGATCCGCACCCTGTTCGCCGCCACCACCGAAGCCAAAGTCCGCGGCTACCAACCCGGCCGGTTCTCGTTCAACGTCAAAGGTGGCCGCTGCGAAGCGTGTTCGGGCGACGGCACCATCAAGATCGAGATGAACTTCCTGCCCGACGTGTACGTGCCGTGCGAGGTCTGCCACGGCGCCCGCTACAACCGGGAAACTCTCGAAGTGCACTACAAGGGCAAGACCATCTCCGAAGTGCTGGACATGTCGATCGAAGAGGCGGCGGAGTTCTTCGAGCCGATCACCGGCATCCACCGGTATCTGCGCACGCTGGTCGACGTGGGTCTGGGCTATGTGCGGCTGGGCCAGCCGGCGCCGACGCTGTCCGGCGGTGAGGCGCAGCGGGTGAAGCTGGCCTCCGAGCTGCAGAAGCGTTCCACCGGCCGCACCGTGTACATTCTCGACGAGCCGACCACCGGTCTGCATTTCGACGACATCCGCAAGCTGCTGAACGTGCTGAATGGCCTTGTCGACAAAGGCAACACGGTGATCGTGATCGAGCACAACCTCGACGTGATCAAGACGTCGGACTGGATCATCGACATGGGGCCGGAGGGCGGCGCCGAAGGCGGCACCGTCGTCGCCGAAGGCACACCCGAGGACGTCGCCGCAGTGCCGGAAAGCTACACCGGCAAGTTCCTGGCCGAGACGCTCGGTGTGCAGACGCCCCGCAAAAACAGGCGGCGACGCGTCAGCGCTTAGCCTTCGACAGCGGCGAGGGGAAGCGCGGGGGGACTCGCACGCCATCCAGCCAGGAGGTCAGTTCGTCGGCCCGTTTCGCCAGTGCCCGTCGCGCATCACGGCCGGGATCCTCCAAAAGCTGGAGCTGAACCCGGCCGTTCGTGTCCTGAGACCAGCCGCCCACCACGCGGCCGTTCCACCACGCGGTCGGCCCCGCGTTGCCGGTGTTGTCGAAGACCTGTCCGCGGTAGTCGCCGAGATACCAATCGCGCTGATACCAGCCCATCGTGGTGGGGTCGAGTCCGGGCAGCGGTGCGCACCATGGCTCGGTGTCCGGTTCGGCCTCGAGGTCATCGGCCAGCGCGAAGCCGGGACTGCCGTGCAGATCCACCGCTACCGCGCCGATTTCGGCCAGCGCCTTACGCACCGCGGTCAAGGTGGTACCGCACCACCACTTGATGTCCTCGACGGTCGCCGGCCCGAACGCGTGCAGCCATCGGCGGGTCAGTTCGGCGCGGGCGTCGTCGGCCGCCATCGGCTCGTCCCGCTTTGCGAGCCAGTCGGCTGCGCTGACCCAACGCGGGCGTGAGGCGGTCCACGTCCCGCCATTCGGACCGCGCACGACGTCGCCGCGAACCGACAGCACGGTCAGCACCCGTGGGGCAAGCGAAACTGGTCCGCCCCAACGCTTTCCGGGCGCCGGGTCCCACGTTCCGGCCAGTTCGGGAAGCGCGGCGCGCAGTTCGCCGCCGCTGGCTGGCCCGTGCTCACCCAGGTGGCGCAGCACCGCCGCGCAGGCCGCATCGAGCCACCGCTCGCCGTCGCCGGCGACGCCGGCCTTCTGCACGTCGGCGATCAGCCGACGACGCTCGTTGGCCGCGACCCGGTCGCTGGCCGCCGGTTGAATCATGGCCAGATCGTCGGCGTGGACCAGCCATAGTGTGCGCCGCATCGCCAGATGCTTGACCACAGAACGCTTCTGGTACAGCTCGGCATCGAGGTCAGCGGTGACGAACCCGGGTCTGCGCGCCCACAGCGAGAGATACGGCGTGGCCGGATCGGTGGCATGCAGACCCACCAGGCCGGTCGTGATCGCCGCTATCGATCCGGAGCTATCACGCGCCAGGAAATGCCTGCGCGCCAAGCGATTCCGCCGCTCCGCGACGCTGAATGTTCTCAGCGGTCATCCTTGTGCATCGATTCGCGGATCTCGGCCAACCGCTCAGCGGCTGCTTGCTGTCGCTGTTGGTATTGCTCCTCGACGCCGCTGCCCTCCGGCGTTTCAGCGGCCAATTCGGCTGCGCCCATAGAGGTTCCGTATCGCGTCTCGATCTTCTCGCGAACCGACTCGAACGTCGGCAAACCGGAATCGTCGTATCCGGCATCCTGCTCGTCGGGCATGGCTATACGCTACCCCTGCGGTCCAGGTAGCGGGTCATTTGCTGCCAGTACACCAGCGTCAGCGCCATCTGCACCGCGGTGGCGACCACGGCCACGGCGAGCCGACGCCGGCGCGCGGCCGCCAGCGCGACGACGGCAGCGACGGACGTCACGGCGCTCACCGCCGCTGCGGAGTCCTTCGGGCGGTGGGTAATCCAGGCTTCCTCACCGAGCATCGCGCGGGTGGCCCAATTTCGGTGGTCGGCAGGCTTGCCGAAGATGACCGGGTTGATCGCCAGCCACAGCGCGACGATCGCGGCGTGGCTCCACCGCCGCGTCCACACCGGCACCAGCACCAGCGGCGTGCTGGCCCAGCGCGTCCACGCGCTCCACGGATTGCAGTGTCGTGCGAATATTGCGCGGCGAACGCGTGCGATCGGCGGCATCGGCGCGGTTACCTGTTGGCGGGCAGCGGAGCTGACGCGGCCGGCAACGAAATCCGCGGTGCACCGGGGGTGCCCAACTGTCCGGCCAGCCACGGCAGCGCGGCCGTGAACGCCCGATCGGCGAAGGGCCAGTCGTGTTTACCGGGCTGGGCGACCACTGCGCAGTCGATGCCGTTGGCCCGGCCGAGCGTGCACAGCGACTCGGCGGCCGCAGCGGTGCTGTTGGGATGGGCCCCTCGTTCCTCCGCCGCGCTGGTGCCGGTGCCGGCCACCGTCACGGCGCGATGCGGTGTGGAGTTGACCGTGAACCAGCCCGAAATCCCGGTGTAGCGGCCGTGTTTGGTGATCACCTGAGTCGGGTCGAATGCCGCCCAGGCCGTCGCATCGCCGCCGAACAGCCTGGCGATCGTCTGGGCTTTGGTTCCCGAGTTGGGGCCGAGGTCGCCGGCGATGTCCACAAATGCACTGAACATGTCGGGGTGCATCACGGTCAGATCCACCGCGCAGGTGCCACCCATCGACCAGCCCACAACGCCCCACTTCGAGCGGTCGGGGCTGGCACCGAAACGGGAGACCATGAAGGGCACAACGTCTTTGGTCAAGTGGTCGGCGGCATTACCCCGGCTGCCGTTGACGCACTCGGTGTCGTTGTTGAACGCGCCGCCGGAGTCCACGAACACCAGCACGGGCGCATTGCCGCCGTGCGCAGCCGCGAAGTCGTCGGCGGTCTTCACCGCGTTGCCGGCGCGCAGCCAGTCGGCCGGGGTGTTGAACTCACCGCCGATCATCATCACCGTCGGCAGCGCCGGCCGCGGATCGGTAAACCATGCCGGCGGCAGGTACACCAGCTCGCCGCGATGCTTGAAATGCGACGCATCGGCGGGGATCGTCACCGGCACGACGCTACCGCGCGGTGGCTGAGTGCCCTTGGCGGCCATCGCCGTCACCGCCGCCGCGTCGGTCTGATCGGGCAGCGGGCCGGCGGTCAGCTGGTTCCACGCCGTCTGCACGGTCGGGAAATAGCCGACCCAGCCGTTGAGCGCCAGTGCCGCACTCAGCAGACACAGCGGCACGGCCAGCATCGACGCGCCGCGGCGCCACCAGCGCGCGCTTCGCCAGCCCAGGGTCAGCACTGCGGCGGCGGCGCCGGTCAGCGCGATCCACATCCACAGCGTCCGTGGCGCGGGCTCACCGGCGAGACCGTCGTCGGCGATATACCAATACGCCCAGCACGTCACCGCGATACCGATCGCCGCGGCCACCGGCAGCGATACCAGCCGCCAACGCCGCGACCGCCACCCGACGGCCAAAACCAGCGCGCCGGCCGCGGCCGCCTGCACCGTGAGTGGCACCCAGCCGTGCATCAACGAGGTGTGGTGGCCCACCAGCAGCGGCGCGGCGACGAACGCCGTCGATGCAGACATGGGACCCATTCTGACCTGCGATTCTGAAGGTTGGCTGTAAACCCGCCAATCAACGCGGCTTTGCCAGCGGGAAGGGCAGCGTCTCGCGGATGCTGCGTCCGGTGATCAGCATGACGACGCGGTCGACGCCCATGCCCAGCCCGCCGGTCGGCGGCATCGCATATTCCATGGCCTGCAGGAAGTCCTCGTCGAGTTCCATGGCTTCCGGGTCGCCGCCGGCAGCGAGCAGCGACTGCTCCTGCAGACGCCGCCGCTGCTCCACCGGGTCGGTCAACTCGCTGTACGCGGTTCCCAGCTCGACGCCCCAGGCCACCAGGTCCCAGCGTTCGGCGACACCGGGCTTGCTGCGGTGCGGCCGGGTTAACGGCGACACGGACGTCGGAAAGTCGGTGTAGAACGTCGGCTGCTCGGTTTTCGCCTCGACGAGGTGTTCGTAGAGTTCCAGCACCACCGCGCCGGCATCCCACCGTGGTAGGTAGGGGATTCCGGCGGCGTCGGCCAGCTTGCGCAGCTTGGCCAGGTCGGTGCCGGTGTCGACGTGCTCGCCGAGCGCCTCGGACACCGCCTCGTGCACGGTCTTCACCGGCCACACCCCGGAGATGTCAACCGGTTCCAGGCCGCCGTCGGCGCGGGGCCGCATCACCACCGGTGACCCGTTGGCGGCTTCGGCAGCGTTCTGAATCAGCTCGCGGGTACCGTCGACCCACGCCAGGTAGTCGGCGTGTGCCTGATAGGCCTCCAGCAGGGTGAACTCCGGGTTGTGGCTGAAGTCGACACCCTCGTTGCGAAATGCCCGGCCCAACTCGAATACTCGCTCCACCCCGCCGACACATAGCCGCTTCAGGTACAGCTCCGGTGCGATACGCAGGTACAGATCCAGGTCGTAGGTGTTGATGTGCGTGACGAACGGACGCGCGGTGGCGCCGCCGTGGATCTGCTGCAAGATCGGTGTTTCGACTTCGAGAAAACCCTTGGCGGTCAACGTCTCCCGGATCGCCCGTAGCACGCTGCTGCGCGCCGTTATGAGCTCGCGGGAGTCCGCGTTGATCGCCAGGTCGACGTAGCGGCTGCGCACCCGCGCCTCCGGGTCGGCCAGGCCGGTCCACTTGTTGGGCAGCGGACGCAGACACTTTCCGATCAACCGCCAGCGCAGCACGATCAGCGACCGGGTGCCGGTCTTGGAAAACCCCATCTGCCCGGTTACTTCGACCAGGTCGCCGAGATCGATCGCCTTGGTGAAGTCCGCGGCTCGGCCCTGCTCCAGGACCGAGTTGTCAAGCAGCAGCTGGATTTCGGCGGACCAGTCCCGCAGCTGGGCGAACAGCACGCCGCCGAAGTCGCGGATCCGCAGCACCCGCCCGGACACCGACACGGTGCTCTGGTCCTCGGCATCCAATGCCTGGGCGATCGTATGGCTCGGGGGATGCCCGACGGGATAGGCGTCAATACCGCTGTCCTGCAACGTCTTCAGCTTTGCCAGCCGGACCCGCACCTGTTCGGGTAACCGACGCCGGGGCCCGTCCGTGTCGGGCGGCTCGACAGTCCGCAGGCTGGATACATCCGGGGTGGAGCCGTCGTGGTGCAGCAGCCCGGTTTCCACCAGGACCGGGGGCACCGACGGATGGTGCCCGGTGTGCTGCTCGTTGCGTCGCGAAAACGGCAGCACCAGAAAGCCTTCGGCGATCACGGAAGCCACCCCCACCCGCGGAATCAGCCGGGCGTCTTCGTAGCAGGCGTAGCGGGGCAGCCACTCGGGCTGGTATTTCATGTTCGAGCGGTACAGCGTCTCCAGCTGCCACCACCGCGAGAAGAACACCAGCAAGCCGCGCCACAACCGGGCGATCGGACCGGCCCCGAGCTGAGCGCCCTGTTCGAAGGCCGAGCGGAACATCGCGAAGTTCAGTGAAATGCGGTTGATGCCAAGTTGTTCGGCGTTCAGCGCGAGTTCGCTGACCATCAACTCGATCGTGCCGTTCGGCGATTGTGGCGAACGTCGCATCAAATCGAGCGACACCCCCGTTTGTCCCCACGGCACCAGCGACAGCATCGCCACTACGCGGTTGTCCTGGTGCAGCGCCTCGACGAGCAGGCAGTCGCCGTCCGCCGGGTCGCCGAGCCGGCCCAGCGCCATCGAGAAGCCGCGCTCGGTTTCGGTGTCCCGCCAGGCATCCGCGCATTTGATCAGTCGAGCCATCTCGTCGGCCGAGATGTCGCGGTGCCGTCGGATCCGCACCGACAGCCCCGACCGGCGTGCCCGCGTCACCGCCTGGCGCACGGCACGCATGTCGGGGCCGGACAGCTTGAAGTCGGCAGTGTGCAGGATCGCCTCGTCGCCCAGCTCCAGGGCATTGAGGCCGGCCTCCCGAAACGCTTTGGCTCCTTGGGAACTGGCGCCCATGACGCCGGGCGCCCAGCCGTAGGTCTGACACAGCTGCAGCCATGCGTCGATGACTTGGGGCCACGCCCTCGGGTCGCCGACCGGGTCGCCGCTGGCCAGGCAGACGCCGACCTCGACCCGGTAGGTAATCGCAGCGCGGCCACTGGGCGCAAAGATCACCGACTTGTCGCGGCGCGTGGCGAAATAGCCAAGCGAATCGTTCTTTCCCCAGAACTCGAGCAGCCCGCGAATAGCCGACTCGTCCTCCCCGGTCAGCGCATTCTCCGCGCGCTGGGACCGGAACAGCACGATCGCCGCCACGATCAGCGCCAGACCGCCGAACAAGCCGAACAGGTCGTTGAGGAAGATATGCGGCCGACCCGTGAACGAGCCCTGGCCGGCGAGCGCAAATCCGACGACGCGGTCGACCACGTAGAAGAACCGGTCGTCGCGCCTCAGCGATCCGGGGAACAGCTCGACCAGCCCCCACGCCAGCCCGATCCCGACCGCCCACCCGGCAACCAGCGTGGCCGCCGCCTTGACCAGCGCGCCGCGGCGCACCTTGGCCCAGAACTCCCGGTAGGCCAACACCAACACGACGATCGCCGCCAGGTGCACGACCAGACCGATGTTCTCCCCGACGGTCTCCACCGTGCTCTTGTCTGGCGTCGTCAAGTCGGCGATGTTCAAACCCGCGGCGAGTGCCAGGTTGAGCACCAACAGCCACCACGCGATGCGTTTGCGGGCGGTCAGCGCCGCGGCCAGCAGCGCCAGCACGAACGACCAAGCGAAGCTGGTGTCGGGGAAGTTGAACAGGTAGTCGTTGATGAACTCGCGGGGCACCTTGATGGCCCACCGCACCAGCGGCGAAACACTGGCCAGCAGCGACAGCGTCGCGATCACCCCGACGGTCCAGCCTGCGGCGGCGGGGACCCAGTGATAGCGCGACGTCGGCCGGCTCTTGGAGCGGTGCACAGTGAGTGTCACAGACCGCGAGGATATTCCCTCAAACTCCGAATCGCCTGCGCAAGAAGCCGCGCATGTCGGGTTGCGGCATCGGCACTGCTAGACTGGGCGACGCGACCGTCCCGGCGAATGCCAGGGACAGCAAGTGGAGTCCCACTCCCACCGTTGGCCTTCAGAAGGCTCAACGGTCCGGTCACCGGCACCCCGCGGTGCCAGTTCTGCGGACAACGCAGGCGGCTCGACATATGACGGGCCGCGACCGGTCGGCTCTGGGCCCTGCTTACGCAGGGCTTTTTTGCTGGTGGTGTGGTGTTTCGCCCGCTGGATCTCCTCACGGGTCGGCCGCGACCGAGAACAACGAACCCAGGAGGCCCCATCAGCACTGAGACCCGCGTCAACGAACGCATCCGCGTACCTGAAGTCCGCTTGATCGGCCCGGGAGGGGAGCAGGTAGGCATCGTGCGTATCGAAGATGCACTCCGCGTCGCCGCGGACGCCGATCTCGACCTTGTCGAAGTCGCCCCGAACGCCAGACCACCGGTCTGCAAGATCATGGACTACGGCAAGTTCAAATACGAGGCGGCGCAGAAGGCGCGCGAGTCTCGCAAAAACCAGCAGCAGACCGTCGTCAAGGAACAAAAGCTGCGACCGAAGATCGACGATCACGACTACGAGACCAAAAAGGGTCACGTGATCCGCTTTTTGGAGGCGGGATCGAAGGTCAAGGTCACCATCATGTTCCGCGGACGCGAGCAGTCACGGCCCGAGCTGGGCTATCGACTGCTGCAGCGCCTGGGCGCCGACGTCGCCGACTACGGATTCGTCGAGACGTCGGCCAAGCAGGACGGACGCAACATGACGATGGTGCTGGCACCGCACCGCGGCGCGAAGACTCGCGCGCGGGCGGCGCAACAGGCCGGCGGCCCCACACCCGGGCCGGCCCACAACGGCGACACCGAAACGTAATTCAGCACAGACAGCAGAACTGAGGACATATGCCCAAGGCCAAGACCCACAGCGGGGCCTCGAAGCGATTCCGGCGCACCGGAACCGGAAAGATCGTGCGCCAGAAGGCGAATCGCAGGCACTTGCTCGAGCACAAGCCGACCACGCGCACCCGCCGGTTGGAGGGGCGCACTGCGGTGTCGGCCAACGACACCAAGCGCGTCAACAAGATGCTGAACGGCTGACCGGCACCACCACCCGACGATAGGAACATCCCATGGCACGCGTGAAGCGGGCAGTCAACGCCCAGAAGAAGCGGCGCACCGTCCTGAAGGCCTCGCGAGGCTATCGCGGCCAGCGCTCCCGGCTCTACCGCAAAGCCAAAGAGCAGCAACTACATTCACTGAATTACGCCTTCCGCGACCGTCGTGCGCGCAAGGGTGAGTTCCGCAAGCTGTGGATCTCGCGGATCAACGCCGCGGCCCGCGCCAACGACATCACCTACAACCGGCTGATCCAGGGCCTGAAGGCCGCGGGTGTCGAGGTGGACCGCAAGAACCTCGCCGAGATCGCGGTCAGCGATCCGGCCGCGTTCACCGCATTGGTCGACGTCGCCCGCGCCGCGCTGCCCGAGGACGTCAACGCTCCTTCGGGAGAGGCCGCCTAGCCCGGACGACGATGCAGAGCGCGCAGCGCGATGAGGAGGAGCCGGGCAATCGAAGTTAGCCCGGTGCTCACCGAACGCTCGGCCCGCGTGGTCGCGGCGGTCAAACTGCATCGACATGTCGTCCGTCGCCGCACCCGGCGGTTTCTGGTGGAGGGCGCGCATCTTGTCGAGGCGGCATCACGGCGTGGCCTGATCCGGGACCTTTTCGTCACCGAATCGGCGGCGGAGCGCTACGACGTGCTGGTCGGGGGCCAGGACGCCCCGGTGCACCTGGTCACTGAACGGGCCGCAAAAGCGTTGTCGGACACGGTGACTCCGGCCGGACTGGTCGCGGTCTGTGAGATGCCAACCACCGGTCTCGACGACGTGCTGGCCGGCGCGCCCCGCCTGATCGCCGTCGCAGTCGACATCAGCGAACCGGGCAACGCGGGCACCCTGATCCGTATCGCCGACGCGATGGGCGCCGCAGCGGTGATCCTGGGCGGACACAGCGTCGATCCCTACAACGGCAAGTGCCTGCGCGCCTCGGCCGGAAGCATCTTCTCGGTTCCCGTTGTCGTCGCAGCGGATGTCGTCGCCGCAGTGGCCGCGCTGCGGGGCACCGGCCTGCAGGTGTTGGCCACCACCGTGGACGGCGAATTGGCTCTGGACGACGCCGATCTCACCAAGGCGACGGCGTGGCTGTTCGGGGCGGAATCCCACGGACTGTCAGCTCAGGTGGCCGAGCACGCCGATCACCGGGTGCAGATCCCGATGTCCGGCGGCGCGCAGAGCCTCAATGTGGCTGCGGCCGCGGCGATTTGCCTCTACCAGAGCGCTCGCGCTCCCGCTTAGGCGGCTTTGCCGCGGCCTCGCGCGGGTCGCAGACCCGCGAGCGAGAACGTGGTGTGCACCAGCGACCCGGCGCGCTCGACGAGTCTGATGGGGTCCAGCGGGCGGCGGGGCGGGAAGTAATGCATCGGCAGTCCGCGGCGGTCCCGCGGCGGTGCCATGAATCGCGGCGCTTCCACCAGCGGCGCGTCGGCGGGAATTCGGCCTTCGGCGCGGCGGTAGGCGGCCAGCGCGCGGGGGTGAAGCCGGATCTCGTCGGGAACCGCCAGGAACGCCAGCTCGACTGCCTTGCCGAACAGCCTCAGCAGCACCTCGTCGCCCGGTGTCCAGCGCATGCCCGCCTTTTCCCGAACCGGTGGATCGAAGAGCCCCGCCGCGATCCAGCGCTGCCCGGCCGACAGCGGCTTGAACAACTGGTCCCAGATCGGCGTGGGCATCAGCACGAACTTCGGCTTGGGGATCCGGATGTTGAAGATGTCGAGGGTGGCCTGGTTGATCTCCAGCTCCTCGCGGCACACCCGGTCCCAATACTCCTGAAACTCCTCCCACGACTTGGGCACCGGCCGCATGCTCATCCCGTACATCCGGTACCACTGCACGTGCTCGTCGAACAGCTGGCGTTTCTCGGCCTCGGTCAGCCCGCCGCAGAAGTACTCGGCCACCTTGATCACCAGCATGAAGAACGTGGCGTGCGCCCAGTAGAACGTCTCCGGGTTCAGCGCGTGGTAGCGGCGGCCGGCCGCGTCGACACCTTTGATCGTGTGGTGGTACTGCTTGATCTGCTGGCCCGTCTGGGCGGCCCGGTCACCGTCGTAGACCACACCCATGATCGGGTACACCGAGCGGGCCACCCGCTGCAGCGGTTCGCGCAGCAAGATCGAATGCTCCTCGACGCCGGCGCCCAACTCCGGATACATGTTCTGGATCGCGCCGATCCAGACACCCATCATTCCGGTGCGCAGGTCGCCGAAGTACTTCCAGGTGAGCGAATCCGGCCCGAGCGGCTCGGCTTTGCCGGGCACTGCAGTTGCGACGGCATGAGATTCGGCGGACGGCGTCGACGTCGTTGTCATCATGGCCTCCTATGACTCCAAGATAAGGCTGACAACGTATGTTGTCTACGATTTCGGCGGCGTGCCGCGGGGTGGTGTTATCGAGTGTCGGCCACGCCGATGCGGGCGCGTGATCAGGCATTTCGTCACCGATGGTGGCGTACACCACCGCGTCGGTCGTTGCCCGCCACTCACGGCAGCACCTACGCTGGTGATGTGGAACTCGGGCCCCATCCGGCGTCCGGCGAGCCCGAGCAAACGGCGACCGCGTCGGCACCGTCTGCAGCCAAGAAGCGTTCCCCCGTGTCGATCCGCGGGGCGACGGAGTGGCTGCGCGAACGCAACCAGAGCCCGGCGGTCGTCGACCTGATCCGGCGAGCGCGGCGCGCGCTGCCTGGTGATCCCGACTTCGGCGACCCGCTGTCCACTGCCGGCGAGGGCGGACCGCGCGCCGCTGCCCGCGCCGCGGATCGTCTTCTCGACCGCGACGGCGCGTCTCGCCAATTCGGGCTCGGCGCACTTCAGGTGTGGCAGGCATTGACCGAGGCGGTTTCCCGACGCCCGGCCAACGCCGAGGTAACGCTGGTTTTCACCGACCTGGTGGGGTTCTCGTCGTGGTCGTTGCAGGCCGGTGACGAGGCGACGCTGACCCTGTTGCGGCGGGTTGCCAGGGCGGTGGAACCACCGCTGCTCGACGCCGGCGGTCACATCGTCAAGCGGATGGGCGACGGCATCATGGCCGTGTTCGCCGATCCGCTGGTCGCCGTCAGCGCCGTCTGCGCCGCACAGCGTGCCGTGAAGTCGCTCGAGGTCGACGGCTATCGGCCACGCATGCGGGTCGGCATCCACACCGGGCGACCCCAGCGACTCGCCTCCGACTGGCTGGGTGTCGACGTCAACATCGCGGCACGCGTGATGGAACGCGCCACCAGGGGCGGCATCATGGTGTCCGGAACCACTCTGGACCAGCTGGCGCAGGCCGATCTCGACGAGCTGGGGGTGGTCGCCAAGCGGGTGCATCGGCCGATGTTCGGCGCCAAAACACCCGGGCTCCCGCCGGATTTGGCTATTTACCGACTAAAAACTGCCAGGGATTTGTCAGGTGCCGACGACACATCGGACGACGATCCGCAGGCATAGTAGATGCCGATGATTTTCGACATACTGTCCCGGCTTGCCCGGGTGCGGCTCACGGTCGGTTACGCAGCAGCCCTGGCGACGGTCTCCATCACCCTCTTGATTCTCGGCCCGCAGGTGCAGCAGCAGGTCATCCGCAACGCCAGCACCAACGTGCACAATCTGGCGCACGGACACCTGGGCACGCTGTTCGGCAGCGCATTCGTCACCGACGCCGGCCCCATTTATGTGTGGCTGCCGGGTCTGGTGTGCCTGCTCGCCCTGGCCGAACTGATCTGGCACAGCGGGCGGACGGCGATGGTGTTCGTCACCGGACACATCGGCGCGACGCTGCTGGTCGCCGCGGGCCTGACCGCGGCCATCGAACTGGGCTGGCTGCCGTTGTCGATCGCGCGCGCCAGCGATGTCGGCATGAGTTACGGCGCCGTCGCGGTGCTCGGCGCGCTGACCGCCGCCGTGCCGTCGCGGTGGCGTCCGGTGTGGATCGCCTGGTGGGTTCCGGCCGGTGTGGCGGCCGCGGCCGTGGGCGCCGAGTTCACCGATGCCGGGCACGCCGTCGCGCTGGTGTTGGGCATGCTGGTCGCCGCCCGGTTCGGGCGTCCGGCTCCGGCTCCGTGGACGCGGGTGCGCTACGTGCTGTTGAGCGTGGGGGCGGCCTTCGGGTTCTTGATGCTTGCGCATACCGCGTGGTCGACGGCGGCCGGTGTCGGCGTCGGCGCCCTGTGCGCATTGGCGGCCGACGGGATTGTGCGGTACCGCCGCACGCGCCGACCACTGCGCACCCCCGCATTACAGCCGGCGCTGAACGCCTGACCCCCTGCGCCGCGCGGCGATCCCGGCACGCCGATCACCTATGATCATCCCTTGCGTCACACCCCGTGTCGTAGCCATCCAAAGGAGTGTCGCCGCGTGGGTGACCAGCACGTCGACCTGTCGCCGGAAGCGTTAACCGAAGCGGTCAATGCGGCCCGGCAGGCCTTTGCCGCCGCCACTGACCTCGACGCGCTGGCACGCGCCAAAACCGAGCACCTCGGTGACCGGTCCCCGCTGGCGGTGGCCCGCCAGGCGCTGGCCACGCTTCCCAAATCCGACCGCGCCGACGCCGGGCGGCGCGTCAACGCCGCCCGCGGTGACGCTCAGCGCAGCTACGACGAGCGGCTGGCAGCGCTGCGCGCCGAACGGGACGCGGCCGTGCTCGTCGCCGAGGCCATCGACGTGACGCTGCCGTCGACTCGGCAGCCGACCGGCGCCCGCCACCCGATCACGATCCTGGCCGAGCGCATTGCCGACTGCTTCATCGCGATGGGCTGGGAGCTGGCCGACGGGCCGGAGGTCGAAAGCGAGCAGTTCAATTTCGACGCGCTGAACTTTCCCGCCGATCACCCGGCCCGCAGCGAACAGGACACCTTCTATATCGCCCCCGAGGGGTCGCGGCAGCTGCTGCGCACCCACACCTCGCCGGTGCAGGTGCGCACGCTGCTCGAACGCGAGCTCCCGGTCTATGTCCTGTCCATCGGCCGCGCGTTCCGCACCGACGAGCTCGACGCCACCCACACCCCGGTCTTCCACCAGGTGGAGGGACTGGCCGTGGATCGCGGCCTGTCGATGGCGCATCTGCGCGGGACGCTGGATGCGTTCGCCCGCGCCGCGTTCGGGCCGTCTGCGCGAACCCGGTTCCGCCCGCACTTCTTCCCGTTCACCGAGCCGTCGGGCGAAGTCGACGTGTGGTTCGAGGGCAAGAAGGGCGGCGCCGGCTGGGTAGAGTGGGGCGGCTGCGGCATGGTGAACCCGAATGTGTTGCGCGCGGCCGGCATTGACGCGGAAGCGTATTCGGGTTTCGCGTTCGGCATGGGCCTGGAGCGCACCCTGCAGTTCCGCAACGGCATTCCCGACATGCGCGACATGGTCGAAGGCGACGTGCGGTTCTCACTGCCGTTCGGAGTGGGGGCCTGATGCGCGTCCCGTACAGCTGGCTGCGTGAGATCGTGGCACGCGGCGCTCCCGACTGGGATGTGCCCGCCGACGAGCTCGAGCAGACGCTACTGCGCATCGGCCACGAGGTCGAAGAGGTGATCACGCTCGGCCCGGTCAGCGGTCCGCTGACCGTCGGCCGGGTGACCGAGATCGAAGAGCTCACCGAATTCAAGAAACCGATCCGCGCCTGCCTGGTCGACGTCGGGGACAATAAGCCACGCGAAATCGTTTGTGGTGCAACCAACTTCGCAGTCGACGACCTGGTGGTGGTGGCGCTGCCCGGCACGGTTCTGCCCGGCGACTTCACGATCACCGCGCGCAAGACCTACGGCCGCACCTCCGACGGAATGATCTGCTCGACGGCCGAACTCGGTTTGGGCGCAGACCATTCCGGAATCCTGGTGTTGCCGCCGGAAACGGCCGCGCCGGGCGACGACGGCATCGCGGTGCTCGGGTTCGACGACGTCGTCTTCCACCTGGCGATCACCCCCGACCGCGGCTACTGCATGTCGGTGCGCGGCCTGGCCCGCGAGATCGCCTGCGCTTACGACCTGGACTTCGTCGACCCGGCCTCCGTGGCCCCATTGCCCGCTGACGGCGAGGCCTGGCCGCTGACCGTGCAGCCCGACACCGGGGTGCGGCGGTTTGCGCTGCGGCCGGTCACCGGGATCGACCCGGGCGCGGTGTCGCCCTGGTGGCTGCAGCGACGGCTGCTGCTGTCCGGCATCCGGGCGATCTCGCCGGCCGTCGACGCGACCAACTACGTGATGCTCGAACTCGGGCACCCGATGCACGCCCACGACCTCAAACGGATCACCGGCGGCTTCGACGTGCGCTTCGCCCGGCCCGACGAGACCGTGGTCACCCTCGACGACATCGAGCGTCGGCTCAACCCGGCCGACGTGCTGATCGTCGACGAGGTCGCGACCGCGGCGATCGGCGGCGTGATGGGGTCGGGCAGCACCGAGATGCGCGACGACTCCACCGACGTGCTGCTCGAGGCCGCAGTGTGGGACCCCGCGGCGGTATCGCGCACCCAGCGACGGTTGCACCTGCCCAGCGAGGCCGCCCGGCGCTACGAGCGGTCGGTCGACCCGGCGATCTCGGTGGCCGCGCTGGACCGCTGCGCGGTGCTGCTGGCCGAGATCGCCGGTGGCACAGTGTCCCCGACGCTGACCGATTGGCGCGGCGACCCGCCCCGCGACGACTGGTCGCTGCCGCCGATCCGGATCGCCACCGACCTGCCGGACCGCACGGCCGGGGTCCGGTACCCGGACGGCACCACAGGGCGACGGCTGACCCAGATCGGCGCCGCGGTGGTCGGCGGCGACGTGTTGACCGTGACGCCGCCGAGTTGGCGCCCCGACCTGCTGCAGCCCGCCGACCTGGTCGAGGAGGTGCTGCGGCTGGAGGGGCTGGACATCATCCCGTCGGTGCTGCCGCCGGCGCCGGCGGGCCGGGGACTCACTGCTGTGCAGCAGCGCCGACGTGCCGTCGGCAAGTCGCTGGCGCTGTCCGGCTATGTCGAGATCCTCACCTCCCCGTTCCTGCCCGCCGGCGTGTTCGACGCCTGGGGACTTCCCGCCGACGACCCGCGCCGCAACACCACCCAGGTGCTCAACCCGCTGGAGGCGGACCGCCCGCACCTGGCTACCACGCTGCTGCCCGGCCTGCTGGAGGCGTTGGGGCGCAACGTATCTCGCGGCATCGTCGACGCGGCGCTGTATTCGATTGCGCAGGTGGTTCAGCCGACCGGGCAGACCCGCGCCGTCGAGCTCATCCCGGTGGACCGCCGCCCCACCGACGACGAGATCGCGCGGCTGGACGCGTCGCTGCCCCGGCAGCCGCAGCACGTCGCCGCGGTGCTGACCGGCCTGCGCGAACCGCGCGGACCCTGGGGTCCCGGCCGGCCCGTGGAAGCCGCCGATGCATTCGAGGCGGTGCGAATCGTCGCCCGCGCTAGCGGGATCGAGGTGGCGTTACGCGCCGCCCGCTACCTGCCGTGGCATCCGGGCCGCTGCGCCGAGGTGCTCGTCGGCGAGACCGTGATCGGGCATGCCGGCCAGCTGCATCCGTCGGTGATCGAGCGGTCCGGCCTGCCCAAGGGCACCTGCGCGATGGAGTTGAACCTCGACGCCGTGCCGATCGCCGAGACGTTACCGGCGCCACGAGTGTCGCCGTTCCCGGCGGTGTTCCAGGACGTCAGCCTGGTGGTGGACACCGCCGTCCCGGCGCAGGCGGTGATGGACGCGGTCCGCGACGGGGCCGGTGAACTGCTGGAGGACATCCGGCTGTTCGACGTCTACACCGGCCCGCAGATCGGGGGGGACCGCAAGTCGCTGACGTTTGCGCTGCGGTTCCGGGCGCTGGATCGCACGCTCACCGAAGACGAGGCCAGTGCAGCCCGCGACGACGCGATCCGGTGCGCCGCCGAGCGGGTCGGTGCGGTGCTGCGAAGCTAGTCCGAATGAGTTTGCAAGTGCATGCATAGTCATGCAAAACTGGGCGGCATGACGATGCGGGTAGCGGTGGCCGGCGCCAGCGGCTACGCGGGCGGCGAGATCTTGCGGCTGCTGCTCGGACACCCGGCATATGCCGACGGCCGGCTCACGATCGGCGCGCTGACAGCGGCGGCCAGCGCCGGCAGCACACTGGGCGAACACCATCCGCACCTGACGCCGCTGAGTCAGCGGGTTCTCGAGCCGACGGAGCCCGAGGTGCTGGGCGGGCACGACGTGGTGTTCCTCGCGCTGCCGCACGGCCATTCGGCGGCGCTGGCCGAACAGCTCGACTCCGACACGCTCCTCGTCGACTGCGGCGCGGACTTCCGGCTCACCGACGCCGACGCGTGGGCGCGGTTCTACGGCTCGGCGCACGCGGGCAGCTGGCCCTACGGCCTGCCCGAGCTGCCCGGCGCCCGCGAGCGCCTCAAAGACGCGCGCCGCATCGCGGTGCCGGGCTGCTATCCGACTGCGGCGCTGCTCGCCATGCTTCCCGCAATCGCCGAGGATCTCGTCGACCCCGCCATCACGGTGGTCGCGGTCAGCGGCACGTCCGGCGCGGGGCGGGCAGTCAAGGTCGACCTGCTCGGCTCGGAGGTCATCGGCTCGGCGCGGGCCTACAACATCGCCGGCGCGCATCGGCACACGCCGGAGATCGTGCAGGGCCTGAAGACCGTCACCGACCGCGACGTCACCGTGTCGTTCACGCCGGTGCTCATCCCGACTTCACGAGGCATCCTGGCGACGTGCACCGCGCGCACCGCCGCGCCTCCGTCTCAGCTGCGGGCAGCCTACGAAAAGGCTTACCAGGCTGAGCCTTTCATTCACCTGCTGCCCGACGGTCAGCTGCCGCGCACCGGGGCGGTGATCGGCAGCAACGCCGCCCACATCGCGGTGGCGGTGGACGAGGACGCGGCGACGTTCATCGCGATCGCCGCGATCGACAATCTGGTCAAGGGCACCGGCGGCGCCGCCGTGCAGTCGATGAACTTGGCACTGGGCTGGCCGGAAACCGAAGGGCTGCCGGTGGTCGGAGTGGCGCCGTGACTCGCGCCGATGACGATGATGCCGGCGCAGCCGGGATCGAGGAGTGGCGCCATGACTAAAGCTGATGCTGCGCGGCTGGTGCGCACCCAGGGAGTCACGGCACCCGAAGGTTTCCGGGCCGCCGGTATCGCCGCGGGGATCAAGGCAAGCGGCGCACCGGATTTGGCGCTGGTGCTCAACGAGGGTCCCGACTACGCGGCGGCCGGGGTGTTCACCCGCAACCAGGTCAAGGCCGCGCCGGTGCTGTGGAGCCAACAGGTGCTGACCACCGGTCGGCTGCGCGCGGTGATCCTCAATTCCGGCGGCGCCAACGCCTGCACCGGGCCGGGCGGTTTCCAGGACACCCACGCCACCGCCGAGGCGGTCGCTGCCGCGCTGTCGGACTGGGGCACCGAAACCGGGGCGATCGAGGTGGCCGTCTGCTCCACCGGGCTGATCGGCGACCGGCTGCCGATGGACAAGGTACTCGCCGGAGTCGGCGAGGTCGTGCACGAGATGGCCGGCGGGCTGACCGGGGGAGAGGACGCGGCGCGGGCCATCATGACCACCGACACCGTGCCCAAACAGGTTGCGCTGCACCACCCCGGCAACTGGACGATCGGCGGGATGGCCAAAGGCGCCGGGATGCTTGCGCCGTCACTGGCGACCATGCTGTGTGTGCTGACCACCGACGCCGTCGCCGAACCGGACGCACTCGATAAGGCGCTGCGCCGGGCCAGCGCCGCGACCTTCGAGCGCCTCGACATCGACGGCAGCTGCTCCACCAACGACACCGTGCTGCTGCTGGCGTCCGGCGCCAGCGAAATCGCGCCCAGCCAAGCAGATCTCGACGACGCGGTGCTGCGGGCGTGCGACGATCTTTGCGCGCAGCTGCAGGCGGACGCCGAAGGCGTGACCAAGCGCATCACCGTAACGGTGACCGGCGCCCCTGGCGACGACGACGCGCTTGTTGCGGCCCGGCTGATCGCCCGCGACAGCCTGGTCAAGACTGCGTTGTTCGGCTCCGATCCGAACTGGGGCCGGGTGCTCGCCGCGGTGGGCATGGCACCGTTTTCGCTCGATCCCGACCGGATCACCGTGTCGTTCAACGGTTCTGCGGTCTTCAGCGGCGGCGCCGGGGCACCCGGAGCACGTGAGGTGGATCTGTCCGGTGCCGACATCGACGTCGTCGTCGACCTCGACCTCGGCGACGGCCGGGCCGCGATCCGCACCACCGACCTGTCGCACGGTTACGTCGAAGAGAATTCGGCCTACAGCTCATGACCCGCCTCCTCCTCATCGCTTCGCACTGCATCGTCGGCGGTAGCTAGCTCATGACGACCAGCGAATTGCCCACCCAAGTCAAAGCGCAGGTGCTGGCCGAAGCCCTGCCCTGGCTCAAGCAACTGCACGGCAAGATCGTCGTCATCAAATATGGCGGCAACGCAATGACCGACGACACGCTCAAGCACGCGTTCGCCGCCGATATGGCGTTTCTGCGCAACTGCGGCATCCACCCCGTCGTCGTGCACGGCGGCGGGCCGCAGATCAGCGCCATGCTGCAACGGCTCGGCATCCCCGGCGACTTCAAGGGCGGATTCCGGGTCACCACACCAGAAGTGCTCGACGTGGCGCGGATGGTGCTGTTCGGTCAGGTGGGCCGGGAACTGGTCAACCTGATCAACGCACACGGCCCGTACGCGGTCGGCATCACCGGCGAGGACGCGCAGCTCTTCACGGCAGTGCGGCGCAGCGTCACCGTCGACGGGGTGGCCACCGACATCGGGTTGGTAGGCAACGTCGACCACGTCAACACGGCCGCGGTGCGAGATCTGATTGCCGCGCGGCGTATTCCGGTCGTCTCGACGCTGGCGCCAGATGCCGACGGCGTCGTGCACAACATCAATGCCGACACCGCCGCGGCGGCGCTGGCCGAAGCACTGGGAGCCGAAAAGCTGTTGATGCTCACCGACGTCGAAGGGCTGTACACCCGTTGGCCCGACCGCGATTCGCTGGTCAGCGAAATCGACACCGCCACACTGGCCCAACTACTGCCAACACTGGAGACAGGGATGATCCCCAAGGTCGAAGCCTGTCTGCGTGCCGTCGGCGGCGGCGTGCCCAGTGCGCACGTGATCGACGGCCGCGTCGAACACTGCGTGCTGGTCGAGCTGTTCACCGACGAGGGCACCGGCACCAAGGTGGTGAACGCGTGAGCCACACACAAGACATGCAACAGCGGTGGTCCGCGGTGATGATGAACAACTACGGGGTGCCGCCGGTGGCGCTGGCCAGCGGCGACGGCACGGTGGTCACCGACGTCGACGGCAACTCGTACCTGGATCTGCTCGGCGGGATTGCGGTCAATGTCCTCGGCCACCGTCACCCGGCCGTCATCGACGCCGTCACCCGGCAGATGTCGACGCTGGGCCACACCTCGAACCTGTACGCCAACGAACCGGCTCTGCAGCTGGCCGAGGCGCTGGTTGGCTTGTTGGGCGCCGACGCCCGGGTGTTCTTCTGCAACTCCGGTACCGAAGCCAACGAGCTGGCGTTCAAACTGTCGCGGCTCACTGGGCGCACCAAACTCGTTGCCGCACAAGAAGCATTCCACGGCCGCACGATGGGCTCGCTGGCGTTGACTGGCCAGCCGGCCAAGCAGGCGCCGTTCGCGCCGCTGCCCGGCGACGTCACCCATGTCCCCTACGGCGACACCGACGCGCTGGCCGCCGCGGTCTCCGACGACACCGCCGCCGTCTTCCTGGAACCGATCATGGGGGAGTGCGGAGTCGTCGTCCCGCCCGACGGCTATCTGGTTGCGGCACGCGAGATCACCTCCCGGCATGGCGCGCTGCTGGTGCTCGATGAGGTGCAGACCGGGATGGGCCGCACCGGCTCGTTCTTCGCCCACCAGCACGACGGCATCACGCCCGACGTGGTGACGCTGGCCAAGGGGCTCGGCGGCGGGCTGCCGATCGGGGCGTGCCTGGCCCTCGGCGAGGCTGCGCAACTGCTCACCCCTGGCCTGCACGGCAGCACGTTCGGCGGCAACCCGATCTGCGCGGCCGCGGCGCTGGCGGTGTTGCACACACTGGCCGCCGGTGACCTGGTACGCCGCGCCGAGGTGCTGGGCAAGTCGTTGCGTCACGGTATCGAAGCGCTCAACCACCCGCTGATCGACCACGTCCGCGGCCGCGGCCTGCTGTGCGGCGTGGTGCTTTCCGCGCCGCACGCCAAGGACGTCGAAACCGCTGCCCGCGCAGCCGGTTTCCTGGTCAACGCCCCCGCGGCGAACGTGATCCGGTTGGCGCCGCCGCTGATCGTCACCGAACATCAGATCGACACGTTCGTCACCGCGCTGCCCGGCATCCTCGACACCGCGGGAGGCACACCGTGACCCGCCACTTCCTGCGCGACGACGACCTGTTGCCGCACGAGCAGGCCGAAGTCCTCGAGCTGGCCGCCGAATTGAAGAAGGACCAGTACAGCCGCCGGCCGCTCGACGGGCCGCGCGGCGTCGCGGTGATCTTCGACAAGAACTCCACCCGCACCCGGTTCTCCTTCGAGATGGGCATCGCGCAGCTCGGCGGTCACGCCGTTGTCGTCGACGGTCGCAGTACTCAGCTGGGCCGCGACGAGACGTTGCAGGACACCGCAAAAGTGTTGTCCCGCTTCGTCGATGCGATCGTGTGGCGGACGTTCGGCCAGGACCGGCTCGATGCCATGGCGTCCACGGCGACCGTGCCGGTTGTCAACGCGCTGTCCGACGAGTTCCATCCGTGCCAGGTGCTGGCCGATCTGCAGACGATCGCCGAGCGCAAGGGCGCGTTGCGAGGTGTCCGGCTCAGCTATTTCGGCGACGGCGCCAACAACATGGCCCATTCGCTGCTGCTCGGCGGAGTCACCGCCGGGATGCACGTCACGATCGCGGCACCGGACGGCTTCATGCCAGACAAAGCGGTTCTGGCCGCCGCCGAAGACCGCGCGGCCGCCACGGGCGGGTCAGCGACGGTGACCACCGACCCGCGGTCCGCCGCCAATGACGCCGATGTGCTGGTCACCGACACCTGGACCTCGATGGGGCAGGAGGACGACGGGCTGGACCGGGTGGCACCGTTCCGCCCCTTCCAGGTCAACGCCGACCTGGTGGCTCTAGCCGACCCGGAAGTCGTTGTGCTGCATTGCCTTCCGGCCCACCGCGGGCACGAGATCACCAACGACGTGATGGATGGCCCGCACAGCGCGGTGTGGGACGAGGCCGAGAACCGTTTGCATGCGCAGAAGGCGCTGCTGGTGTGGCTGCTGGAGCGGTCCCGATGACGCGTTCGAAAACCACCCCCGACGTCACCCGTGCCGGACGGCAGGCCCGCATCGTCGCGATCCTGTCGTCGGAGTCGGTGCGCAGTCAAGGGGAATTGGCCGCTCTGCTGGCCGCCGAGGGTATCGAGGTCACCCAGGCCACGCTGTCGCGGGATCTCGAAGAGCTCGGCGCGGTGAAGCTGCGCGGCGCCGACGGCGGGGCCGGGGTGTACGTCGTGCCCGAGGACGGCAGCCCGGTGCGCGGGGTATCCGGTGGCACCGGGCGGTTGTCGCGGCTGCTGAGCGAGCTGCTGGTGTCCACGGATGCCAGCGGCAACCTTGCCGTGCTGCGCACCCCGCCGGGCGCCGCCGACTACCTGGCCAGCGCCATCGACCGGGCGGCGCTACCCTACGTCGTCGGCACCATCGCCGGCGACGACACGATTTTTGTGGCCGCCCGTGAGCCGATGACCGGTGCCGAGCTGGCCGCTACTTTCGAAAACCTCAAGTGACATAAGGAGATTGGTTCATGTCCGAGCGCGTCATCCTGGCGTATTCCGGCGGTTTGGACACCTCTGTGGCGATCAGCTGGATCGGCAAGGAGACCGGTCGGGAGGTCGTCGCTGTCGCGATCGACCTGGGCCAGGGCGGCGAAGACATGGAGGTGGTGCGGCAGCGCGCGCTGGACTGCGGCGCGGTCGAGGCGGTCGTCGTCGACGCACGCGACGAGTTCGCCGAGGGCTACTGCCTGCCGACAGTTCAGTCCAACGCGCTCTACATGGACCGCTACCCGCTGGTGTCGGCGATCAGCCGGCCGCTGATCGTCAAGCATCTGGTGGCCGCCGCCCGCGAGCACGGCGGCGGCATCGTCGCGCACGGCTGCACTGGCAAAGGCAACGACCAGGTGCGCTTCGAGGTCGGATTCGCGTCCCTGGCACCGGATCTGGAAGTGCTTGCCCCAGTGCGCGACTATGCGTGGACGCGGGAAAAGGCGATCGCATTCGCGGAGGAGAACGCCATCCCGATCAACGTGACCAAGCGGTCGCCGTTCTCCATCGACCAGAACGTGTGGGGCCGCGCGGTGGAAACCGGCTTCCTGGAACACCTCTGGAACGCCCCTACCAAGGACGTCTACGCCTACACCGAAGATCCCACGGTCAACTGGAACACTCCCGACGAGGTGATCGTCGGTTTCGACAAGGGCGTGCCGGTGTCCATCGACGGCAAGCCGGTCTCGGTGCTGCAGGCCATCGAAGAACTCAACGAGCGGGCCGGCGCACAAGGGGTTGGCCGGCTCGACGTCGTCGAGGACCGTTTGGTGGGCATCAAGAGCCGCGAAATCTACGAGGCCCCGGGCGCGATGGTGCTCATCACCGCGCACACCGAGCTCGAGCACGTCACGCTGGAGCGTGAGCTCGGCCGCTTCAAGCGGCACACCGACCAGCGTTGGGCCGAGCTGGTGTACGACGGGCTGTGGTACTCACCGCTCAAGACAGCGCTGGAGAGCTTCGTCGCCACGACGCAGGAGCATGTGACCGGCGAGATCCGAATGGTGTTGCACGGCGGGCACATTGCGGTCAACGGGCGCCGTAGCTCCGAGTCGCTGTACGACTTCAACCTGGCCACCTACGACGAGGGCGACAGCTTCGACCAGTCCAAGGCGAAAGGATTCGTCTACGTGCATGGCCTGTCGTCGAAGATTGCGGCCCGCCGGGATATGGACACCGAGCACAGGTGAGTACCAACCAGGGATCGCTGTGGGGCGGGCGGTTCGCGGATGGGCCGTCCGACGCGCTGATCGCGCTGAGTCGATCCACCCATTTCGACTGGGCGTTGGCCCCATACGACGTCGCCGCATCAAAAGCGCACACCCAGGTGTTGTTCCGGGCGGGGCTGCTGACCGCCGAGCAGCGCGACGGCCTGCTGGCCGGGCTGGACAGCCTCGCCCACGACGTGGCCGACGGCAGCTTCGGCCCGCTTCCCACCGACGAGGATGTTCACGCCGCGCTCGAGCGCGGCCTGATCGAGCGGGTCGGCCCCGACCTGGGTGGCCGGCTGCGGGCCGGCCGGTCGCGAAATGACCAGGTGGCCACGCTGTTTCGGATGTGGCTGCGCGACGCGGCGCGGCGGGTCGCCGACGGGGTGCTCGACGTCGTGGGCGCGCTCGCCGCCCAGGCCGCCGCGCACCCGAACGCGATCATGCCCGGCAAGACGCACCTGCAGTCCGCGCAGCCGATCTTGTTGGCCCACCACCTGCTCGCTCACGCCCACCCGCTGCTGCGCGACGTGGACCGGATCATCGACCTTGACGCGCGGACCGCGGTGTCGCCGTACGGTTCCGGGGCGCTGGCCGGGTCGTCGCTGGGGCTCGATCCGGACTCGATCGCGCAGGAGCTGGGCTTCAATGCCGCTGCGGACAACTCGATAGACGCCACGGCCGCCCGGGATTTCGCCGCCGAGGCGGCGTTTGTCTTCGCGATGATCGCGGTGGACTTGTCGCGGCTGGCCGAAGACATCATCATTTGGAGCTCGACCGAATTCGGTTACATCACGCTGCACGACTCGTGGTCGACCGGCAGTTCGATCATGCCGCAGAAGAAGAACCCCGACATCGCGGAGCTGGCCCGCGGAAAGTCGGGCCGGCTGATCGGCAACCTGGCGGGGCTACTGGCGACGCTCAAGGCGCAGCCGCTGGCCTACAACCGTGACCTGCAGGAGGACAAGGAGCCGGTGTTCGATTCGGTGGCGCAGCTGGAGCTGCTGCTGCCGGCGATGGCTGGACTGGTGGGCAGTCTGACCTTCAACACGGAGCGGATGGCGGCGCTGGCCCCGGCCGGCTACACACTGGCCACCGATATCGCCGAATGGCTGGTGCGACAAGGGGTTCCGTTCCGTGTCGCGCACGAGGCGGCGGGTGCGGCGGTGCGGGCCGCCGAGCAGCGCGGGGTCGGGCTGGAGGAGTTGACTGACGACGAGCTGGCCGCGATCAGCCCGCAATTGACTCCGCAAGTCCGCGAGGTGCTGACCATCGAGGGTTCGGTGTCGTCGCGCGATGCCCGCGGCGGCACCGCGCCGATCCAGGTCGCCAAGCAGTTGGACACCGTTCGCGGGGCCGCCGGGGAGCTGCGGCAGCGGCTGCGTCGCTAGCCGTCCAGCTGTTCCGATAGCTCCAGCCAACGGTTTTCCATTGTGGCGACTTCACTTTCGAGGCCACGCAGTTCCTCGGTGAGCCGGTTCAACCCGACGTGGTCGCTCTGGTCATGCTCGGCCAGCTCGACGTGTTTGGCCTCGATTTGTTCCGCCAGTCTCGCCAGCCGGCGTTCGACCGCCGCCGTCTCCTTCTGCGCGGCGCGCAGTTGGGCACCCGACGCCGACTTGCGCTGGGCAGGCGGGGGAGCCTTGGCCGCCAAAGCGGCGGAGAGCCGCAGGTATTCGTCGACACCGCCGGGCAGGTGCCGTAACCGGCCGTCCAGGATCGCGTACTGCTGGTCGGTCACCCGCTCGAGCAGATACCGGTCGTGCGAGACGACAATCAATGTGCCCGGCCAGGAGTCGAGCAGATCCTCGGTCGCCGCCAGCATGTCAGTGTCCACGTCGTTGGTGGGCTCGTCGAGCAGCAGCACATTCGGCTCGGCCAGCAGCGTCAGCATCAGCTGTAGCCGTCGCCGCTGGCCGCCGGAGAGCTCGCCGACGCGCGATGACAACTGCGCACGGGCAAATCCCAGCCGCTCCAACAGTTGCGCGGGCGTGACGTCGCGGCCGTCGACCTGATAGCCGCTGCGCAGCTTACCGAGCACATCGACCACCCGGTCGCCGGCCAGCGGCGTCAGTTCCTCGCCCCGCTGGTCGAGCATCGCCAGCCGAACGGTCTTGCCGCGCTTGATGTTTCCGGTATCCGGTCGCACCGTACCGGCGATCAGCCCCAGCAGAGTGGACTTGCCCGAGCCGTTCGCTCCGACGATGCCGCTGCGTTCCCCGGGACCGATCCGCCATTCGACCTCACGCAGCACCGGTTGGCCGTCGAATGACACCGACACATCTAGCAGGTCGATCACATCCTTGCCCAGCCGCGCGGTCGCTAGCTTCGCCAACTCCACGGTGTTGCGCAGCGGCGGCACGTCGGCGATCAACTGGTTGGCCGCCTCGATCCGGAACTTGGGCTTCGACGTTCGGGCCGGCGCTCCGCGGCGCAGCCACGCCAGCTCCTTGCGCATCAGGTTCTGCCGCTTGGCTTCGGCTACGGCGGCGCGCCGGTCCCGCTCGACGCGCTGCAGCACGTAGGCGGCGTAGCCCCCCTCGAACGGCTCGACGGTGCCGTCGTGCACTTCCCACGTCGTGGTGGCCACTTCGTCGAGAAACCAGCGGTCGTGGGTCACCAGCAGCAGTCCACCGGTGTTGCGGGCCCAGCGCTGGCGCAGATGGCCGGCCAGCCAGGTGATCCCTTCGATGTCGAGGTGGTTGGTGGGCTCGTCCAGCGCGATCACATCCCACTCGCCGATCAGCAGCGCCGCCAGCTGCACCCGCCGTCGCTGCCCGCCGGAGAGCGTCGTAACCGTTGCGTCCCAGTCGATATCGGACACCAGACCACTGATCACGTCGCGAACGCGAGCGTCGCCGGCCCATTCATGAGCGGGCCGATCGCCGACCAGCGTCGCCCCGACCGTGCGGCCCGGGTCGAGCGTGTCCGCCTGACTCAACGCCCCCACCCGCAGGGCGCTGCGCCGGGTGACCCGGCCAGAATCCGGACGCACCGCACCGGTGAGCAGCCCCAGCAGGCTCGATTTGCCGTCGCCGTTGCGTCCCACGATGCCGATCCGGTCGCCGTCGTTGACGCCGACGGTCAGCGACTCGAAGACGACCTGAGTGGGATATTCCAGGTGCACGGCCTCGGCTCCGAGCAGGTGCGCCACCGGGCCGAGACTAGCGGCGTGCTTGTACGCTGGCCAAAGCCATCGGCCCGGTCGCCATGATGTGCCAGAATGTGCAGGTCAGTCAGGGGAGAGCGGTGGATCTGAATATTTCCGCGGTCACGCGACCGGTCGAGCGTCTCATGGCGACGGCGCAGAACGGCCTTGAGGTTCTGCGACTCGGCGGCCTGGAGACCGGGACGGTTCCGTCGCCGTTCCAGGTTGTCGAAAGCGTTCCGATGTACAAGCTTCGGCGGTACTTCCCGCCCGACAACCGGCCCGGTCAACCGCCGGCGGGCCCGCCGGTGTTGCTGGTGCACCCAATGATGATGTCGGCGAACATGTGGGACGTCACCCGGGCCGAGGGCGCGGTCGGCATTCTGCACAGTGCCGGACTGGATCCTTGGGTGATCGACTTCGGCTCACCGGACAAGGTCGAAGGCGGCATGCGCCGCAACCTTGCCGACCACATCGTCGCGCTGTCCGAGGCCATCGACACCGCGGTGGAGAGCACCGGCCAGGACGTGCACCTCGTCGGCTATTCGCAAGGCGGCATGTTCTGCTACCAGGCGGCCGGATATCGGCGTTCCAAAAACATTGCCAGCATCGTGGCTTTCGGTTCGCCGGTGGACACCCTGGCCGCGCTGCCGATGGGGGTTCCGCCCAACCTTGCCCAGGCTACCGCCAATTTCATGGCCGACCATGTGTTCAACCGGCTGGATATTCCAAGTTGGTTGGCGCGCATGGGTTTTCAGATGATGGATCCGCTCAAGACGGCCAAGGCGCGGCTGGACTTCGTGCGCCAGCTGCACGATCGTGAGGCGTTGCTTCCGCGGGAAGCGCAGCGCAGATTCTTGGAGTCCGAAGGCTGGATCGCCTGGTCCGGTCCTGCGGTGTCGGAATTGCTCAAGCAGTTCATCGCCCACAACCGGATGATGACCGGCGGTTTCGCGATCAACGGGCAACTGGTGACGTTGACCGACATCACCTGTCCCGTACTGGCTTTCGTCGGTGAAGTCGACGACATCGGGCAACCACCCGCGGTCCGCGGCATCCGGCGTGCGGCGCCCAACGCCGACGTGTACGAGTACACGCTGCGGGCAGGCCACTTCGGCTTGGTCGTCGGTTCCAAAGCGGCGCAACAGTCTTGGCCGACCGTCGCGGAATGGGTGCAGTGGATCTCCGGGCACGGCAGCAAACCGGACGGCATCGTGCCGATGGCCGACCAACCGGTCGAACGCACCGACAGCGGTGTCGCATTCAGCTCCCGGGTGGCGCACGGCATCGGTGAGGCCTCCGAGGTGGCGCTGGCCGTTGCCCGCGGCGCGGCCGACGCGGTGGTGGCGGCCAACAAGTCGGTGCGCACGCTGGCCGTCGAGACTGTCCGGACGTTGCCCCGATTGGCCAGGTTGGGTCAGATCAACGACCACACCCGGATCTCGCTGGGCAGGATCATCGGCGAGCAGGCGCACGACGCGCCACAGGGCGAATTCCTGTTGTTCGACGGGCGCGTGCACACCTACGAGGCGGTGAACCGGCGCATCGACAACGTCGTTCGCGGACTGATCGAGGTCGGCGTTCGGCAGGGCGAGCACGTCGGCGTGCTGATGGAGACCCGGCCCAGCGCGCTGGTGGCCATCGCCGCGCTGTCCCGGCTGGGCGCGGTCGCGGTGCTGATGGGGCCCGACGCCGACCTCGCCGCAGCGGTGCGCATCGGCGGCGTCACCGAAATCATCACCGACCCCACCAACTTGGAGACCGCCCGCCAATTGCCCGGCCAGATCCTGGTTCTCGGCGGCGGCGAGGCCCGCGATCTGCATCTGCCCGACGACGCCGGCGTCATCGACATGGAAAAGATCGACCCGGACGCGGTCGAGCTGCCCGGCTGGTATCGGCCCAACCCGGGACTGGCACGGGACTTGGCGTTCATCGCGTTCAGCTCGGCCGACGGCGAGCTGGTCGCCAAGCAGATCACCAACTACCGCTGGGCGTTGTCGGCGTTCGGTACCGCCTCGACGGCCGCGCTCGGTCGCAGCGACACCGTGTACTGCCTGACGCCGCTGCACCACGAGTCGGGTCTATTGGTCAGCCTGGGTGGCGCGGTGGTCGGCGGCACCCGCATTGCGCTGTCACGCGGTTTGCGCGCGGACCGGTTCGTCGCCGAAGTGCACCAGTACGGCGTCACCGTGGTGTCCTACACGTGGGCCATGCTGCGCGATGTCATCGACGACCCGGGCTTCGTGCTGCACGGCAACCACCCGGTGCGGCTGTTCATCGGGTCCGGCATGCCGACCGGATTGTGGCAGCGCGTCGTCGACGTGTTCGCGCCTGCACACGTCGTCGAATTCTTCGCCACCACCGACGGGCAAGCGGTGCTGGCGAACGTGTCCGGCGCCAAGATCGGCAGCAAGGGCCGGCCGCTGCCCGGTGCCAGCCGCGTCGAACTGGGCGCGTACGACGCCGACCACGACCTGATCCTCGAGAACGACGAAGGTTTCGTCAAAGTCGCGGAGACCGGCGAGCCCGGCGTGCTGCTGGCGCAACCGCGCGGACCGATCGATCCCACCGCGTCGGTCAAGCGCGGGGTCTTCGCGCCCGCCGACACGTGGATCTCCACCGAGTACCTGTTCCGCTGCGACGGCGACGGCGACTACTGGCTGCTGGGCCGGCGTGGCTCGATGATTCGTAGCGCGCGGGGCATGGTCTACTGCGAACCGATCACCGACGCGCTCGGCCAGATCACTGGCGTCGACCTGGCGGTGACCTACGGTGTGTCGGTGCGCGGCCAGCAGGTCGCCGTGTCGGCCGTGACACTGCGGCCCGGCGCGACCATCACGGCCGCCGATCTGACAGAAGCGGTGGCGGGCATGCCGTTCGGGCTGGGCCCCGACATCGTGCACGTCGTCCCCGAGATGACACTGAGCGCCACCTACCGCCCCACGATCAGCACGCTGCGCGCGGCCGGAATTCCTAAGCCGGGGCGGCATTCCTGGTATTTCGACACGTCCAGTAACCAGTTCCGGCGGCTGACCTCGTCGGTGCGGACCGAACTCGCCGGTACCCACGCATGATTCGCGCCGGCGACGATGCAGAGCAAAGCGATGCGGAGGAACGGCGCTAGTGATTGACGACGCACTGCTGAGCATCCTGGTGTGCCCCGCCGACCGCGGCCCGCTGCTGCTCATCGACGACACGCTCTACAACCCGCGACTGCGGCGCGCCTACCGGATCGAGGACGGCATCCCGGTACTGCTGATCGACGAGGCAGCCGACGTGAGCGACGACGAACACGACCGGCTCATGGCGCGGGCAAATTCGGCAGATCCCCGGTGAGATAGCGCTGCAGGTTGGGGCCGATGGTTTCGGCAATCTGTTGAGCCGGCAGTGATTTGAACGGCTCCAGCTCCAGGATGTAACGCGCCATCACCACGCCCACCAGCTGCGAGGCGACAAACTGGATGCGGATGGTCCCGCTTCCCGGCGGATTGTCGACGCGGGAACCCACCTCGACCGCGATGACCTCCTGGATGAACGAGCGAAACAGGCTCACCTCCGAGCCGGCGAGGATTGACCGCAGCTCTGCGATGAATGCTGCGCCGATCTCGGAGTCCCACAGCGCCAACAGCGTTGACGGGAGCCTGTAACCGAGTTCGTCGACAGGAACTTCGCGCAGCGGCCCGATGATGTCCATCGGGTCGATCGGGATGTGTACCGCGGCGGCGAAGAGCTGCTCCTTGGTGCCGTAGTAGTGGTGCACCAGTGCGGAATCCACCCCGGCCGCCGCAGCCACCGCGCGGATCGAGGTTTTGTGAATCCCGTTACGCGCGAACAACTCCCGGGCGCTCTTCAAGATCCGGTTGCGGGTGTCGGAGGTGCCCGGGGGGCGCCCACGGCGATTGGCCACCGGATTACGGCGTCCGTCGGCGCAGTGTGGCTGCGGCCAGGCACAGCGCGGCTATCGCGAAACCCAGCACCACGATGATGTCGCGCACCGCAATCCAGGTCAGCTCCGGATGAGCGCCCACCTGCTGCAGCGCCTCGAGCGCGTAGCTGGCGGGCAGGACATTGCTGATCCATTGCAGCCAGGTCGCCATCAGCCCCCGCGGGACAATGATCCCGGCCAGCAACAGCTGCGGCACCATCACCAACGGGATGAACTGCACAGCCTGAAACTCCGTGCGCGCGAAGGCGCTACACAACAGGCCCAGCCCGACACCGAGCACGGCATTGACGATCGCGATCACGAACACCCACATCGGGCTGCCGGCTGTGTCGAACCCGAGGAACCAGAACGAGACGATACAGGCCAGAATCGCTTGCGCCGCAGCAGCTGTCGAGAACGCGGTGCCGTAGGCCATCAACAGGTCGAGCCGGCGCAGCGGAGTGGTGAGAATCCGCTCCAGCGTTCCGGAGGCCCGTTCGCGCTGCATCGTGATCGACGTGATGATGAACATCAAAAACAGCGGGAACAGCCCCAGCAGGATCAGGCAGGCGTTGTTGAACGGCGACGGCGTGCCCGGGCGGTGCGGGGCATTCTCGAACATGAAGTACATCAGCGTGATGACCAGGATCGGCACCAGCACGATCATCGCGACGCTGCGTCGGTCGGCGGCCAACTGCCGCAGGATCCGCGCAGTGGTTGCCGTATACGCCCGGAGCCCTAACCGGCTTGGCGCGCGGTGCTGCGTTTGATGATGGACAGAAACGCTTCCTCTAGTCCCGTGCATCCGGTGTCCTCTCGTAGTTGGGTCGGGGTGGTGTGGGCGACCAAATGACCGTCGCGCATCAGCAACAGGTCATCGCAGTGGTCGGCTTCATCCATCACATGACTGGAGACCAGCAGCGTGGTCCCGCCGCTGGCGAGGTCGTGGAACTGCTCCCACAGATCCACCCGCAGCACCGGATCCAGGCCGACGGTCGGCTCGTCGAGCACCAGCAGCTCG
The DNA here is from genome assembly GCF_003402475.1 of Mycobacterium sp. MFM001. Classification (GTDB taxonomy): domain Bacteria; phylum Actinomycetota; class Actinomycetes; order Mycobacteriales; family Mycobacteriaceae; genus Mycobacterium. The sequence continues at coordinate 7,947 of NZ_BFAB01000017.1, read as the reverse complement.
GGCCGGCAGACCAGCGCACACGCCAGCGAGGCCCGGGTGCGCTGACCGCCGGACAGGTTTCCGCAGTAGGCGGTGCTGTGATCGGTCAGCCCCACCCGCTCGATCGCGGCGTCGGCGGCCGCGGCGTCGAAACCGTACAGCGACGCGAAGTAGCGGACGTTGTCGACGACCCGCAGGTCGTTGTAGATCGTCGGGTCCTGCGGCATGTATCCGACGCGCCGGCGCAGCGACGCCGAACCGGCGGGATGACCCAGCACCGTGACATTGCCGGCCGCGACGATCTGGGTGCCGACGATGCAGCGGATGAGTGTCGTCTTACCGCAACCGGACGGTCCTAACAGCCCTGTGATGGTGCCGCGAGCGATTTGCACCGAGAAGTCATGCAGCGCAGGGCGTTTCCCACGAATCACGCGCAGATGATCGATGTGGATGGCCGCGTCGGCGCCCCGCGCAAGTAATTCATCGCTTGATGAAGTCATCATGCGATGAATATCCGCCTTTGCGGCTTCGCTGTCAAGGGGCAGGCAGAATCTGTCCGGTGAGCGCTGACGAACTTGCCGGCGATCCGTTGTCGGCCGCCCGGCGGCTGCTGGGCGCAACTCTGACCGGCCGTGGTGTTAGCGCGACGATCGTCGAGGTCGAGGCCTACGGCGGGGTTCCGGACGGCCCATGGCCGGACGCTGCGGCGCATTCATATCGCGGGATCAGCGGCCGTAACGCGGTGATGTTCGGACCCGCCGGGCGGCTCTACACCTACCGCAGCCACGGCATTCACGTCTGCGCCAACGTCGCCTGCGGTCCCGACGGCACAGCCGCCGCCGTCCTGCTGCGCGCCGGCGCCATCGAAAGCGGCACCGACGTCGCCCGGTCCCGGCGCGGCAACGCGATCCGCACCGTCGCGCTGGCCCGGGGGCCGGGGAACCTGTGCTCGGCGTTGGGAATCACGATGGACGACAACGGCGTCGACCTGTTCGACCCGGACAGCCCGGTGCGGCTCAAGCTGAACGACACTCTTACCGCGATTTCCGGTCCGCGGGTGGGCATCAGCGTCGCGGCCGACCGGCCTTGGCGACTATGGCTGCAGGGCCGACCGGAGGTCTCCGCCTATCGGCGCAGCCCTCGAGCGCCCGCCCCAGGGGCCAGCGACTAGGCAGATCGGAGAAGATCTAGCTATGGGCACGATCCTCGACGAGCTGAGCTGGCGCGGGCTGATTGCACAGTCCACCGACATCGACGCGCTGGCCGCCGCGGCAGCCCAGGGCCCCATCACGCTGTACGCGGGGTTTGACCCCACCGCGCCGAGCCTGCACGCCGGACACCTGGTGCCGCTGCTGGCGCTGCGCCGCTTTCAGCGCGCCGGGCATCGGCCGATCGTGCTGGCCGGCGGCGCCACCGGTCTGATCGGCGATCCGCGTGAGAGCGGGGAACGTGTGCTCAATACCACCGATACCGTCCTGGACTGGACCGATCGGATCCGCGGTCAGCTGGAACGCTTCGTCGACTTCGACGAGTCACCGACCGGAGCGATCGTCGAAAACAACCTCGAGTGGACCAGCGACATGTCGGCAATCGAGTTGCTGCGCGACGTTGGAAAGCACTTCTCGGTCAACGTGATGCTCGACCGCGACACCATCCGGCGCCGGCTTGAGGGCGAGGGCATCTCCTACACCGAATTCAGCTACATGCTCTTGCAGGCCAACGACTACGTCGAGCTGTACCGGCGCCACAACTGCGTGCTGCAAATCGGCGGCTCCGATCAGTGGGGCAACATCATCGCCGGTGTGCGCCTGGTACGCCAGAAGATGGGCGCCGGCGTGCATGCGCTGACGGTCCCGCTGGTGACCTCCGCCGACGGCACCAAGTTCGGAAAGTCCACCGGCGGCGGCAACGTGTGGCTCGATCCCGAGCTGACTACGCCGTACGCGTGGTACCAGTACTTCGTCAACACCGCCGACGCCGACGTCATCCGCTACCTGCGCTGGTTCACCTTTCTGTCGGCCGACGAGCTGGCCGAGCTAGAGGAGGCGACGGCGTCGCGGCCGCAGGAGCGGGCCGCGCAACGGCGGCTGGCGCGCGAGCTCACCACGCTGGTGCACGGGGACGCGGCCACGGAAGCCGTCGAACACGCCAGCCGGGCGCTGTTCGGCCGTGGGGAGTTGACGCAACTGGACGAGGCCACGCTGAGCGCCGCATTGCGGGAGACCCCGGTGGTGGAGCTCAAGTCCGGCGCGCCCGACGGGATCGTCGACCTGTTGGTGGCGAGCGGCCTGTGTGCGAGCAAGGGTGCCGCGCGGCGCACGATCGCCGAGGGCGGGGTCTCGGTCAACAACACCAAGATCGGCGACGAGGACTGGGCGCCACAGCCATCCGACTTCCTGCACGGGCGATGGCTGGTGCTGCGCCGAGGCAAGCGGAACATCGCCGGCGTCGAGCGCGTTGGGTGATGCTGCGAGCCGAAACTCGGGATCTAGCAGGTCATTTGACTCTCAGTTTCCCCTCGCGTAACTTGTTGTCGTCGCGCTGCGGCGGGTCCGCGACGCGACGGTATCCTTGAGGAATACCTCGGCATTCGAGGATGTTCCACCTGTCCGCTCTGTCAGTTCGCGGCGATCGCCGCGGGTTGGTTGCGCGGCCGCTGGGATGCGGGTGTTGTTTGAGAACTCAATAGTGTGTTTGGTGGTTTTGTTTGTTGTTGTTTTTTGCCATGCCTTGACTGTCCCGTGGTTGGGGTGTGGTGTTTTTGTTTGTTTGTCAGGTTTCTCTGATTGGCCTTTTTTGAAGGTTTTGTTTGGAGAGTTTGATCCTGGCTCAGGACGAACGCTGGCGGCGTGCTTAACACATGCAAGTCGAACGGAAAGGCCCCTTTCGGGGGGTGCTCGAGTGGCGAACGGGTGAGTAACACGTGGGTGATCTGCCCTGCACTTCGGGATAAGCTTGGGAAACTGGGTCTAATACCGGATAGGACTCCGAGATGCATGTCTTGGGGTGGAAAGCTTTTTTGCGGTGTGGGATGGGCCCGCGGCCTATCAGCTTGTTGGTGGGGTGATGGCCTACCAAGGCGACGACGGGTAGCCGGCCTGAGAGGGTGTCCGGCCACACTGGGACTGAGATACGGCCCAGACTCCTACGGGAGGCAGCAGTGGGGAATATTGCACAATGGGCGCAAGCCTGATGCAGCGACGCCGCGTGGGGGATGACGGCCTTCGGGTTGTAAACCTCTTTCACCATCGACGAAGCTGCCGCTTTTTGTGGTGGTGACGGTAGGTGGAGAAGAAGCACCGGCCAACTACGTGCCAGCAGCCGCGGTAATACGTAGGGTGCGAGCGTTGTCCGGAATTACTGGGCGTAAAGAGCTCGTAGGTGGTTTGTCGCGTTGTTCGTGAAATTCCCTGGCTTAACTGGGGGCGTGCGGGCGATACGGGCAGACTGGAGTACTGCAGGGGAGACTGGAATTCCTGGTGTAGCGGTGGAATGCGCAGATATCAGGAGGAACACCGGTGGCGAAGGCGGGTCTCTGGGCAGTAACTGACGCTGAGGAGCGAAAGCGTGGGGAGCGAACAGGATTAGATACCCTGGTAGTCCACGCCGTAAACGGTGGGTACTAGGTGTGGGTTTCCTTCCTTGGGATCCGTGCCGTAGCTAACGCATTAAGTACCCCGCCTGGGGAGTACGGCCGCAAGGCTAAAACTCAAAGGAATTGACGGGGGCCCGCACAAGCGGCGGAGCATGTGGATTAATTCGATGCAACGCGAAGAACCTTACCTGGGTTTGACATGCACAGGACGCATCCAGAGATGGGTGTTCCCTTGTGGCCTGTGTGCAGGTGGTGCATGGCTGTCGTCAGCTCGTGTCGTGAGATGTTGGGTTAAGTCCCGCAACGAGCGCAACCCTTGTCTCATGTTGCCAGCGCGTGATGGCGGGGACTCGTGAGAGACTGCCGGGGTCAACTCGGAGGAAGGTGGGGATGACGTCAAGTCATCATGCCCCTTATGTCCAGGGCTTCACACATGCTACAATGGCCGGTACAAAGGGCTGCGATGCCGTGAGGTTTAGCGAATCCTTTAAAGCCGGTCTCAGTTCGGATCGGGGTCTGCAACTCGACCCCGTGAAGTCGGAGTCGCTAGTAATCGCAGATCAGCAATGCTGCGGTGAATACGTTCCCGGGCCTTGTACACACCGCCCGTCACGTCATGAAAGTCGGTAACACCCGAAGCCCATGGCCTAACCCGCAAGGGAGGGAGTGGTCGAAGGTGGGATCGGCGATTGGGACGAAGTCGTAACAAGGTAGCCGTACCGGAAGGTGCGGCTGGATCACCTCCTTTCTAAGGAGCACCACGAAAAACATCCCGCATTCGGTGGGGTGTGAGCCGTGAAGGAATCCAGTGCTGTAGTGGTGCTGGGTTGGGTGCACAACAACGTTGAAAACGAAATCACCGGGCACACTGTTGGGTCCTGAGGCAACACCCGGGCCTGTTTGTGGGTTGGGTTGTTGTCGCCTCGCTTGGTGGTGGGGTGTGGTGTTTGAGTTGTGGATAGTGGTTGCGAGCATCTGAAGCGAAATAGCTGATTGTTTGCTGTTTTGTTCGAGTGTTTTTTGTGTGTGTAAGTGTGTTAGGGCGCATGGTGGATGCCTTGGCATCAGGGGCCGATGAAGGACGTGGGAGGCTGCGATATGCCTCGGGGAGTTGTCAACCGAGCGTGGATCCGAGGATGTCCGAATGGGGTAACCCGGCACCAGTGATGTGGTGTCACCACACGGTGAATGTATAGCCGTGTGGGGGGAACGCGGGGAAGTGAAACATCTCAGTACCCGTAGGAGAAGAAAACAAGTGTGATTCCGTTAGTAGTGGCGAGCGAACGCGGAGGATGGCTAAACCGTATGCATGTGATACCCGGCGGGGGTTGTGTGTGCGGTGTTGTGGGGTCTGTGTTCTCCAGTCCGCCGGCTGGGGCAGCAGTTGAGAAAAGATTGTGTTAGTCGAAGTGGCCTGGGATGGTCTGCCGTAGACGGTGAGAGCCCGGTAGGCGAAAACATGATCTCTGCTGTGCGCAGTGTCCCCGAGTAGCAGCGGGCCCGTGGAATCTGCTGTGAATCTGCCGGGACCACCCGGTAAGCCTGAATACTTCCTGATGACCGATAGCGGAACAGTACCGTGAGGGAATGGTGAAAAGTACCCCGGGAGGGGAGTGAAAGAGTACCTGAAACCGTGTGCCTACAATCCGTCAAAGCCGGCGTTTGTCCGGTGATGGCGTGCCTTTTGAAGAATGAGCCTGCGAGTCACTGACATGTCGCGAGGTTAACCCGTTGTGGGGCAGCCGCAGCGAAAGCGAGTCTGAATAGGGCGCATCCTCAGCAGAGATGTTGGGGTGTAGTGGTGTGTTGTGGACCCGAAGCGGAGTGATCTACCCATGGCCAGGGTGAAGCGCGGGTAAGACCGCGTGGAGGCCCGAACCCACTTAGGTTGAAGACTGAGGGGATGAGTTGTGGGTAGGGGTGAAAGGCCAATCAAACTCCGTGATAGCTGGTTCTCCCCGAAATGCATTTAGGTGCAGCGTCACGTGGTTCACTGCGGAGGTAGAGCTACTGGATGGCCGATGGGCCCTACTAGGTTACTGACGTCAGCCAAACTCCGAATGCCGTAGTGGTTAGCGTGGCAGTGAGACGGCGGGGGATAAGCTCCGTGCGTCGAAAGGGAAACAGCCCAGATCGCCGGCTAAGGCCCCTAAGCGTGTGCTAAGTGGGAAAGGATGTGCAGTCGCAAAGACAACCAGGAGGTTGGCTTAGAAGCAGCCATCCTTGAAAGAGTGCGTAATAGCTCACTGGTCAAGTGATTGTGCGCCGATAATGTAGCGGGGCTCAAGCACACCGCCGAAGCCGCGGCAACACGTTTTGCGTGTTGGGTAGGGGAGCGTCCCCTCACCGCAGAAGCCACAGGGTGACCTAGTGGTGGAGGTGTGGGGAGTGAGAATGCAGGCATGAGTAGCGATAAGGCAAGTGAGAACCTTGCCCGCCGGAAGACCAAGGGTTCCTGGGCCAGGCCAGTCCGCCCAGGGTGAGTCGGGACCTAAGGCGAGGCCGACAGGCGTAGTCGATGGACAACGGGTTGATATTCCCGTACCCGTGTGTGTGCGCCCGTACCGAATCAGCGGTACTAACCACCCAAACGGTGGTCGATCAATCCCTTTCGGGGGTGCGACGATCGCCTGCTGCGTGGGATCTTCGCTGGTAGTAGGTAAGCGATGGGGTGACGCAGGAAGGTAGCCGTACCAGCCGATGGTGGTGCTGGGGCAAGCCGGTAGGGAGTCAGATAGGCAAATCCGTCTGGCGTATATCCCGAGAGGTGATGCATAGCCGATTGGGGTGAATTCGGTGATCCTATGCTGCCGAGAAAAGCCTCTAGCGAGGACACGCACGGCCCGTACCCCAAACCGACACAGGTGGTCAGGTAGAGAATACCGAGGCGTACGAGACAACTATGGTTAAGGAACTCGGCAAAATGCCCCCGTAACTTCGGGAGAAGGGGGACCCCCACACCGTCAACCGGCTAGCCCGGGGCAGCGGGAGGGGGTGGCACAAACCAGTGAGAAGCGACTGTTTACTAAAAACACAGGTCCGTGCGAAGTCGCAAGACGAGGTATACGGACTGACGCCTGCCCGGTGCTGGAAGGTTAAGAGGACCGGTTAGTGGATTCGTCCACGAAGCTGAGAATTTAAGCCCCAGTAAACGGCGGTGGTAACTATAACCATCCTAAGGTAGCGAAATTCCTTGTCGGGTAAGTTCCGACCTGCACGAATGGCGTAACGACTTCTCAACTGTCTCAACCATAGACTCGGCGAAATTGCACTACGAGTAAAGATGCTCGTTACGCGCGGCAGGACGAAAAGACCCCGGGACCTTCACTACAACTTGGTATTGATGTTCGATACGGTTTGTGTAGGATAGGTGGGAGACTGTGAAACCAGGACGCCAGTTTTGGTGGAGTCGTTGTTGAAATACCACTCTGATCGTATTGGACCTCTAACCTCGAACCCTGAACCGGGTTCAGGGACAGTGCCTGGCGGGTAGTTTAACTGGGGCGGTTGCCTCCTAAAATGTAACGGAGGCGCCCAAAGGTTCCCTCAACCTGGACGGCAATCAGGTGGCGAGTGCAAGTGCACAAGGGAGCTTGACTGCAAGACGGACATGTCAAGCAGGGACGAAAGTCGGGACTAGTGATCCGGCACCCCCGAGTGGAAGGGGTGTCGCTCAACGGATAAAAGGTACCCCGGGGATAACAGGCTGATCTTCCCCAAGAGTCCATATCGACGGGATGGTTTGGCACCTCGATGTCGGCTCGTCGCATCCTGGGGCTGGAGCAGGTCCCAAGGGTTGGGCTGTTCGCCCATTAAAGCGGCACGCGAGCTGGGTTTAGAACGTCGTGAGACAGTTCGGTCTCTATCCGCCGCGCGCGTCAGAAGCTTGAGGAAACCTGTCCCTAGTACGAGAGGACCGGGACGGACGAACCTCTGGTCCACCAGTTGTCCCGCCAGGGGCACCGCTGGATAGCCACGTTCGGCCAGGATAACCGCTGAAAGCATCTAAGCGGGAAACCTTCTCCAAGACCAGGCTTCTCACCCACTAGGTGGGATAAGGCCCCCCGCAGACCACGGGATCGATAGACCAGACCTACACGCCCGGCAACGGGTGCAGGGAACTGGCACTAACCGGCCGAAAACTTACCCACACGCAACCACACCACAACCCCCACACCCCACCACCAACAACACTATGAATAGAATTCAATAGAGTTACGGCGGTCCATAGCGGCAGGGAAACGCCCGGACCCATCCCGAACCCGGAAGCTAAGCCTGCCAGCGCCGATGATACTACCCACCCCGGGTGGAAAAGTAGGACACCGCCGAACACCCACAAAAAAGGGCACCCACAAGGTGCCCTTTTTTAATTG
>NZ_BFAB01000016.1 GCF_003402475.1 Mycobacterium sp. MFM001 | reverse complement strand
CACCCCCACCACCGGCAGTGACGTGCGCGAATACGCCCAGAGTGGCGAGGCGCCACGAACGCGGTCGATCGGGAGTCCGTGTACCAGCGGATGGGTGTTGGCCCGCCAGCGGGCCTGCCAGGGCCCTTTTCCGCGCCAACATGGCGGCAGCCTCGCCTCGTGATGTGCAAATCCGCAGGTCAGCCGTGTCGCGGACGATTTGGGGTGAGTTGGCGCTCAAAACGCGGTCGCGCCCTTCTGCTGGCCGCTCGGTGACTTCTGTCCGCTCCCTGCAAAGCGGGGCACTGACCCCCTTGGCCCGTGCTATACAGCGGTCGACATTCGACCGAGCAGCTGGGCCACCAGGCAGCCACTCCCCCACCCCGCCGGGACTCGAGCGATGATCCGATCACCCAAACCGTGAGTGCGAAGCGTCCCTGAATGTTCGGCGAAGATTCGGACGTCCTGCCAGGCGTGAGCTTTAAAGCGGACCACCGGAAAGACCCCATTCCCGCGGCGGGCCTGCCCAGCGACCCTGTCCTGCAGCCGTCTCGGACCACCCGTCGGCCAGCCCGTAGAAAGCCGGCTCAACGCCTTCCTTCCATCAGAGTCGATCTCCGCCAAGGCGCAGAAACGGCGCGTCGAGTTGTTGCCCGCTCGAAGCACCAGCGGCGGCAAATCATTGCCGTTGCCTCGGGCTAATCCCCGGCGAACAGCCGGACGCTTTCCATCCGAATGCTCGTCGGTACCGGCATCCGACGCCCGGGGGTTCGCGGGAGTACGCGGCTGAAGATGCGATGCTCAGCCACATTGCCGACAGGCTATTGCATTTGGACAAGCACCTACTGCGGCGAGGAAACCGTGCAGGGGCCCGCGAACTTCCAACACTGCGCCGCGGCCGGGGGACCGCTGATGCGTTTTGGCTCCACAGACCGGTCCGCTGCGCTTCGGGCGTCGCTGCCGTGCGCGGCAACCCCCCAGCATGCTCAAGTTGGGCGCGGGCAATCGTCACCAGAGCGCGATGTGGTGGTCGATAAGACCCCAGGCTTCTCTGCTATGCCCGGCTGTCGAGGAATGCGGCGTGTACAGGATGGCGGAAGGGCGCAGACAGACTACCGTGTGCTGGTGATGATACGGGGTCGATATTGGCGCTGACCTCTGCAATTGGACCATTACAAGCAAAGGTGACATGAGGGTGACCACGCGCTGCGGCGGACTACTTCCAATGTCCTCGGGACGGCCTCACGCCAGGACACGTGCACCACGTCGTTCAGTGTGGTACTTAACGCCCGATGCGATGCGTCTCCACAGGTACGCCATCATGCGCGTCACGCAGGGCAACACAGACCACGTTGGGACGCCCCCCACGACTGTAGCGGTAAGTCGTCTGACCATGTGGATGCAACTGTGGGTAGCAATGCGCCTCGTCACACGCGGTGTAGCGCACCTGCTCAGGCACGGCTCTAAACGCATGACATCACGCATGGCATTCCGCACTGTAATGCGCATCTCGGGCAGCCGTGGCACGTGTACGGACAGACTCAACACATATCAAGTGGAGCGTTGGGAACGCAGGTGCATCCGCAATGACGACTACACACGGCTGCCACGCAACGGCCCCAGCAATGTGGTGAAGGGCGTGTACCCGTGTCGGCTAACGCGCATTCGATTACACCAGGGCACGCGCACGGTCAGAGGCATTGGAAGCCGACGCCGAATAGGCCTTCATATGCCCTATAACATGCGGCTTTGCAACTCCATTACCAACAACGGCGCCAGGCGCTTTCGCGCCCACAGCGCGGAACGTCTGCACATGCGACTGTAAAGGTTCGATAACATACTGCTTGTGCATGCGTGAGGTCATGCGCATCACAATGTATTGTTCGATGCCATGACAGAGCCGGTAGTGCCGCCCACGATCCTGGTCGGAAACCAAAAGGGTGGAGTGGGTAAGTCGTCGATCGTCGCCAACGTCGCAGTGGCAGTGGCCCGGCGCGGCCGCAGGGTGGCGGTTTTCGACGTTGACCAGCAAGGAAACCTCACAACTGAGGACTTGGGCGTGCCGTTGGAGGAGTGGGACAAAGGCCGACACCTGGCCTCGGTGATGCAGTACGGAGCCGATCTGAAGCCGTACAAAAACATCCGGCCCAACCTCGACATCGTCATGGGCGGTCCCAGCTTGGGGTTGGTGTCCACGTCGGCCGACCGCGCCGCCGATGCCGGCATCGACATTGCCGAGAACTTTCGCCGCGCACTAGAGGATCTGTGCCGGCGTGAAAGCTACGAGCTCGTCCTGGTCGATTCCGGGCACGGCGACGTGACACTGCTGCTGGCTCTGCTAGAGGTCTGCTCTCACCTGGTTGTGCCGGCTCGCGAGGACTCGGCGTCGATGCGGGGGGTCGAGCAGCTGGCTGCCAGCTACTTGCGCGCCAAGCGGCGCGGCTCGGCGATCAACTTGCTGGGTGTGGTCTTGTTCGAGGTGAATCCTCGCGCGACGGCCCGCAACGAGTACATCACCAACCGTGTGCGCGACATGCTAGAGGGGTCGAGCGGCGAGCCGTTCACGGCGACGATCCGCCACGCGCCGGCGCCGGCGCTGGAGACCCGGGAGCGTCACCTGACGGCACAAGAGCTGGCCATCATCGCTAACGAGGGGAAATCGGAGCTGCTGGCGGCTCTGCGGGAAGGGCGCAGCGACGATATTCCGCGACTGCGGTCGCGCGATCCGGGCGCACTGGCCAATGACTACCAGCATCTGACACGCGAGATCCTCCAGCGCGTATTCCGGGCGCCCGTCCATTCCGGTGTTTAAGCGGTCGGGGAAGAAAGAAGGTTAATCATGGCAGGCAAAGGTGTGTTCAGCGACCAGCTCGACGACATCGACGAGATCATGCCGCCGCCGATCCCGAAACCGGACGAACCGGAGTCCGCGGATGCAGGCCCAGCGAGCGATCCGGCCGAGGAACCGCTGTCAGAGCAGAGCACCGGCCCGCAATCGCATGGCGGTGCGGTCACTACGGCGGCGCGCCCAAAACGTCGCCGCGTGGCCTCGAGTGTGCCGACCGCCGAGGTGGCACCGCAGATTCATCGGCTGCTGCGCCGCCTGACGACGCGCGAGCGCAGCCGCGACCCGATCACGGCCCGCACCTATGCCCAGGTGGTGCTCGACGCGATCGAGGCGCACCAAAGTGAGTTGGCGACATGCTGGCAGGTCGAGGCCGCGGCCGCGCAAGGTGGGGGAGGGCTGTTCTCTCGTCGGCCGGCCGCGCCGGCGCGGCGCCGTCGCCACGCCGAACCGCCCGCACGGGTACCGCTGACGGGGTTGAATGCGGCCGACGCCGAGGTCCTCGACCAGCTCGTGGCTCGGTGGAACGCCCCGTCGCGCAGCGCCCTGGTCGAGCAGGCGCTGCGGCTTTACCTCAACGCCGACTAACCAGGTACCAGTCCGGCGGCGTCGCGCTGGCTGCACCCACTGGCGGCGCGACTATTGGCCTCCGGTGTGCAGTGCTGGGTCGTCGGCGAGAGCTTTGGCCAGAAGTTCCAGGGCGAAGTCCCAGGCTGCGCTTGGTTCGCGTTTGTAGTAGACGCGGCCGTGGACGCTGATGCGCGTGACAAGGTGGGTTTCGACCAGGCTGGTCAGCGCTTTTTGGATTGAGCTTTGGGCGCGAAATCCGAGTGCTTCGACGAGTTCGCTGGGGTTGATCATGCCGTCGCTTTGGGCGATGGCGGCCATGACGGCCAGGCGGTGTCGTTGTCCGAACATGGCCGCGGAGAGTTCCTGGACTCTCGGCGACTGGGCGTACGACACGCCTGACATGCTATTACGCAAATCGCGTTACGCGCTATGCGTTACGCGTATCGTGTAACGCGAATCGCGTAATGCCAGGTTCGGCGGTTTGAGAGAAAGCAGGCTTTGAGCGCATGACTACCGAAGTCGATCAGAAACTTTCCGTGCGGGAGTCCGTGGCTGTCGAGGTTGTTCGCAAGAAGAGCCGCCAGGGTTCGGAGACTCGCCGTAAGGTGACCCGGCTGCAGGTGCGGTATGACCCGGAGAAGCTGGCGGCTTTGGAGTCGGCGGCCAAGGATGCGGGCGCGCATGTCCCGGAGCTGATTCGCCAGACCGGGGACTTGCTGACCGAGTTGTTGCCGGTAGCTGCTAAGCAGGGGATCGCCGTGCCGGAGTTGTTGCGTCAGACCGCGAGCGTGCTGTTGGCCGAGCCGGCTTAACCGCCGACGATTCTGGCGCCAAGGGCTTCGGCGAGAAGTTCGATGACGTCGTATTCGAAGGCGTCTTCGTCATCGCTGGGCGGGCCAGTGGTCATGACTGATTCGAGGTAGGCCGCCTCTAGTTCTCGGTCGGGCTCGTTGTGCGCCTGTGTCGGTGCGTTGTCGCCCGGTATGGCTGCGTCCGGCGCGACGCTGGTGCGCTGGTGTTCTCGCCGGGTCAGCCATTCGCGCCAGGCCGCTCGTTCGGCTTGGTATTCGCGGGTTCGGCGCTCGCGGATGTCGTCGAGCTGGTGGGCTGCGGCGATGTCGTCAAGGCTGACTGGGCCGGGTGCGACTTTTCCGCGGCCGGGCCGTCGCACGAGGCCGGCTATTTCGAGCTCGGTGATCATCGCGTCGCCGGTGCTTGGCGAGACTGCGGCGGCGGCGAAGATGTCGGCTCGTTCGGTCAGTCCGTGATAGGCGACCAACTCGTACACGCGCCGTAAGTGGTGGCCGAGCACGAACCAGGCGTTGTGTACCGGTTCCACCCGTACTCGCTCGCACCGGCCCGGGTCGCCGGTGGCGCGGTTTTGCATGGTGAGGGCGTATGTGTCGGCGTCGAGGCCGACGTGTGAGCGGACGAGCACTAATGGTGATCCGGGCCGCTCCCGCAGGTCGCGCAGCACCCTCCATACTGTGTCGGCGCTGAGCAGCCCGCTGCCGAGCGATAGCGACCGTCCGCCGATGCCCACGACTGGACTGCCATTGATCACTTCTCCACTCAATGCGGCGTGTACAGCGATGGTTTGTAGCACGGCGTGGACTGTCCACCGGTAGCGCTGCCCTCGGTATTCGCGGTCTGCCCATGCGTACGCGTTAGCTAACCAAGCTCGGATTTGCTGGGGCCCTTTCGGCCCGGTCGGCCCCCCCTGTGAGTACGTTGTCTTGTGCTGCGGGGGTCGGTGCAATAACGGGTTTGCGATGAGCCAGTTGAGGGCTTTGGTGAAGTCGCGGGCGAGGGCGCGGTCGGCGGCGCTGCCGTAGCGATGGTAGGCGGTGGCGAGTCCGTTGTGCCAGGGCCTGCCGGGGGTGATCATGGCGCGGATGCTGGCGAGGCTGTGCCCGCGCCAGATGGCGGCGGTGATGACGGCCATGCGAGCTTCGTGGTTGGAGGGCCAGGCCCGGTCGCGGGGTGCAAGGGTGCCCCGGGTGGCGTAGTCGTGGACCGCGGGCGGCAGCGGGTCGTGTCGGATGTGTTCAGGCGCTAGGCGTAGGTCGTCGCCGGATCCCACGCTGTAGGCGGCGGTGTGGTTGGCGGTCGGCTGGTCTTGTCGGTTGGGGGTGGGTTTGATGGCGCCGAGCAGCACGTAAAGGCGTGGCAGGAGGTCGGGGCTCGAGCGTGTGGTGAACGCTTGTGCGGCGTGGTCGATGGGGCCGTCGAGGAGTCGGTAGCCGCCTTGTTTGCAGGGGGAGCCGGGTGGTGTGAGGCAGCCTTGGGTGGGGTTGGTGCTCGGGGTGATGTCGAGGGTGGGCAGCCGGGCAGCGAGTAACCGTACGAGGTGGGTGATTTCGTGCGCGGATGCCGAGGTGCCAATGGCTAAGGGGCACAGGAGGTGTCGCCCGCCGCTGGTGGAGCGGTCGGTGACCACGACACCGCCGCATTGGGTGATCCAGGCGATCGCCTGGGCGAGGTCGGCGTCGACCGCATCCTGGTCGTGGTGTTTGGTGTCGAAGTCCAGCGCCAGCAGGCGGGTGCGGCCTTTGGTGTACAGGTAGACCGCGGCCGGCCGGGTGGGCAGGGCGGCGGTGAGTTTGGCAGTGTCGCTGAACTTCTCGGTGGTGGGGCTCCAGACCCGCATGTGGCCACGCCCAGGGGCTGCGATCAGGCGCGTCAAGGCTTTCCACACGGCGGCGGGTTGGGCCGGCGCGCGGGTGATGTTGGGCATGGGTTAGGCGATCCGCAGCAGCCGGGGCCCGGTGGTGGTGGGTTGGTGCTGGTAGGCCAGGTGTCCGAAGTGGTCGAGGGTGACCCAGCGCTGTTGGCGCCAGTAGACGGGCCAGGTGGCGTTGCTGTGGTGGGTGGTGATGTAGCCGAGGCTGATCGCAGTGGCGATGTCGGTGTGTTCGATGAGCTCGGCGCAGTTTTCGCAGGCGGCGATTGCGTCGGCGGGGGAGGAGACTTCACCTGGGGCCAGACTGTGGTGTCGGCGGGTGAAAATGAGTTGCTGACTGAGATGGCATGCGGGGGCGAGAATTTCGCAGTGGCCGCTGGACCGGGCGGTGATCATCGCGGCCGCGGCGGGTGTGGCCTGGCTGATGATCAGGGTCTGCACGGCGGCGCTCGGGCCCGGGCCGCCGCGTTTGGTGCGCAGCCCTCGGGGGGTGCGCGGGGCGGTGAATTGGCGGCGTTTGGCGGGGAAGTCGTGGTCGATCCACACGCCGGCCCACATCCCGAAATTAGGTTGCTCGACAAGTGTTTCGGTGCGGCAGCGTTCCAGGCGCGGGCACGACAGGCACAGCCGCCGAGTGGCTGATTGCTGCTGTGGGTCTGACCAGCGCCCGGGTGCGCGGGCGCACAGCCCCGGCGGCGCGGGAGTCTTGTGGCTCAAGAAGGCATCCTTCTATACTGGGAGCCAGGTGCGTAGCCTGGTTTCCCTGGTGGAAGCCCTGTCGATGCGAAGTGGCAGCTTCGAATCGATGGATCAGATTTCCCTCGGGCGATGAGCCTCGGGGGATTTCTGGTCTTCGGGCCGTGAATTCAGTTGTGAATCAAGTTGTTTGGCGGCTCCAGCCGCGGGGTCGGGCCGCTCCTTTCGTGACGGGTGTGGCATGTGTTGCGCCACAGTGTTACACGATCCGCGCGGTACTACCGCGCATGTGTCGCGGCGTGTCTCAAACATTGCCCGCGGCGCTGCCGCGATCAGTCGGCTGCGGGACCAGGTCTGAAATGTGGGGCTAGTGTTGGCGCGGCCGTTGCTGGACGTCTTATCGTCGCGGTCATGACCGGTTGGGCTGACGTGGTGGTTGGTGATCTTGTCGGCGGGATCTCCCAGGTTTTGGGCAGCCCGCCACCGTTGTCGCCTACCACGGACACTGACCCGCGCGAGCATCTGCGTCCGGAGCAGCGGGCGGTGTTGACCTACATGGGCATCAATCCCGATACCGCGCCGATCGACCAGATCAACAAGGCCCTAACGGGAGCGGGTCAGCCTGCGCTGCCGACCAATGGCTCGACGCCACCGGCCCCCGAATCACCGCCACCGCCGGCACCGCCGCCGGGTAGCGGCGACCCGACCACTCCCGGCGCGGCACCGGGAGGTGAGGGGCTTAGCGGGGCGGCCGCTGAAGCAGCCAAACGCCTGGATGCGGCGCTGGAGAAGAACCGCAATGCGCTCAACGAGGCCGACGAGAAGCTGGCCGAGGCCATTTTGAACGCCAAGACATCCAGCGAGGACGGCAAGGCGCGGCTAGGGGACTTGCAGCAGTCGATCATCGACCAGGTACAAAAACTAGGCCCGACCTTGGACACGCCTGCCGGCCAGCAACAGTTGGCGGATTTCTTGCAGGG
Source organism: Mycobacterium sp. MFM001 (assembly GCF_003402475.1). Classification (GTDB taxonomy): domain Bacteria; phylum Actinomycetota; class Actinomycetes; order Mycobacteriales; family Mycobacteriaceae; genus Mycobacterium. Next base: position 72,395 of record NZ_BFAB01000016.1, on the reverse strand, counting down.
CAAGACATCTCAAATTCTGGATGTGCTCAAGTCCGCCGGTTTGGATTCGGCGTCCCAAAGCGCCGTGCTGGATGGTTTGACGGCCCGCTATGACGCGCTCGCCGATAAGACCAGCGAAAACGGCGCCGAAGACCACGCAGGTAAGGGCAGCGGTGCGGGCCAGGCCGGCTCGTCGCCGACCGACACAGGAGCGGGCACGGGCGGTGCGGGTGGCGGTGCTGGTGGTGCTGGCGGCCCGGCCGGCGGGGCTGGGGCGCTGCCGGACGATCCAATGCTCGACGGGTTGGCATCTGATCCGCTGCTCGGTGGTTTGGCGTCGATGCTCGGCCCGGGCATGGGCGGATTGGGGGCGCTGCCTGGAATGCTGGGCGGAATGTCACCGTTCGGCGGCATGGGCGGCGGCGGGTTGCCGATCGGCGACCTCGGCTCGGGTATCGGCTCGGCCATCCGCGACGCCTCACACACCAGCGACCCGGCCGCCGACGATATCCATGAAGCTCACAAGGCCACCGATACATCATTGAAAGACCCGGCGGTGGACGATCAGCAGCCGCAGACGAAACCCGCTGGGGCGCAAGGGGCCACACCGGCTCAGGACGCGAATGCCGGTGGCGGCCAGGTGACCCCGCCCGCACAGCAGGCGGGTGCCCCGGCCCCGCCGGACACGACGGTGAAGCTGCCGTCCGGCGGCACGGCCACCGCCGAGAACCCGGCGGTGGCCAAAGCCGGGCGGGCAGTGTTGGACGGCGCCAGCGTCGATGACGCCTACCGGCAGGCCGGCATCACGCTCTCGCCGCCAGGATCTCCGGTGACCGCCCCGATCAGCCCATCACGGCTGGTGTTCGGCGACATCGGCCAATACACCGACCACCGAGTGATGGCCCTCGGCGACAACAAAGTGTGGGTCAACGGCAAAGAAACCCCGCTCGAGGAGTTGGAGATCGGCCCGAATTTCCTGGGCTGGGAACACCCCAGCGTCCCGGCAGCCACGGCACAGCCGGTGGTAGCGACCTCGGCATCAACCCCGGCGCCCGAGATCAAATGACTGAACCAGACCCAGCAAACCAAGGAGTAAATTTGATGGACGTGAGCGACTTGCAGGTCGAGCCAGCGAAGCTGCGCGAGGCGGCCGTCTACTACGACTCGCTGGCCGATAACTGCGCGGCGGCCCGCGTCGAGCATGCCCGCACCGTGGCCGAATCCGAATCGTGGGGGCCACTGTTTCATGAGGCGCGCCGCGCAGCCGTCGACGCGGTGAACGCCCGCGAACGCGCATTGACGACCGAGGAGCGCAAGAATCGCCAGATGGCCGAACAACTACGCAAGGCTGCAGCAGAATTCGAGGCGATGAACGAGCAGAACGCAGCCAACCTGACCATCAGCACCGAATAGAGGCCCAAGGTCGGTGTTCGAGGCAGCCAGCCGAGACGAGTCGGTCATCGTGCACGTCGGACGGCGCGGCGACACGCTGCGAGTCCAGTTGGAACCGGCGGCCATGCAGCTCACCGATGACGAACTGGCCAACCGCATCGTACGGTTGAACACACTGGCCTACCTGCGTTCTCAGCTGGCGATCCGGCTGGAAATGGAAAGCAACAAAGTGGAAGGTATTTCGGTGCGGCTACCCACCGAGCAGCAGGTCAGCGCCTACGCAGCAACAATCGACTTCTAAACCACGCAGGGAGGGCGCGGATGCCGGCGTTATATGCCAACACCGCTGGGCTCACCGAGGTGGCAGGCCAGCTGGCCGCGGCCACCACGGGACTGGCCGGCCTGGCTGCGACACCGCCGGCGCATCCCGCCCTTGCTGCCGATGAGGTGTCCACCAGCGCCGCGGCGCGGCTCAGCGAGCACGGGGCGGTACTGGCGTCACGGGCCGCCGACGGGGCGCAGGTGTTGGGCTCGGCCGCGGCGGCTGTGCAGGAGGTCATCCGCGCTTTTGGTGACATGGATGCCGACAACGCCTCGGCGATGTCGCTGCACGGCGCCGCTACCGGCTGGGTTGGCGCGGTGATGAACCCGGCGGTCACCGCCGATGTCACGGCGCCGGATGTGCCGATCTTGGCTGCGCCTGCGCGTGACGGGGAGGTGTCGGCGGCGATGATGGAGGCCGGCCGATCCGAGGCGGGCGCGTCTTTTGTGCGCGGCTGCCAGGCCTATCGCGCGGCGTTTCGCAATTGCGCGGTGGCGGTGCGTGCCGCGCAGACAGCGGTCGACGGGTCGCTGCAGGGGCATACCGCGCCAAGGCTTAGCGCGGCACTCGGGCGCTTCGCGGCGTGGGCCGACGCTATGACCGCTCACGCCGACACCGTGGGCGCGGCGGCGGCCGGTCACCGGCAGCGATTCGACACCGCCAAGCAGGACACGCCGCGGACTCGGGAGTTCGTCAACAAGCGCCGCGAACTCGAGAACGCCCAGGCCCTGAATGCTCGCTATGGCGGTGCCTATTCCGGCGTGGTCACTGCCCTGCAGGGCCAGTTGGCGTCGCTGCACGCTCAAGCCGGTTTTGCCTCAACCAATTACCACTTGGGTGAATTGCCGGCAGCGCCCCCGCCTCCGCCGCCGGTGGTGCCGGTCGTCAACCCCACAGCACCCGGCCAGGGCGAAAACCAGCCCGGGCCCGGCGTTGGTCAGTCCCCGAGCAGCGAGGCCGGTGCGACGCGGGGGCAGCAGGGGGGAGGAACATCCGAGGCTGCCGACGATGGCCTCGCGGCAGCGGGCAGCGATGCCGAAGCCGGGCTGGGCGAGGCTCTGGAATCGGATTCAGCCGTGGCCGGCGCACCGGAAGGCGCTGGCCTGGCGGGGGCGGGTGCCCCGTTGGCGGCCATGCTGCCCTCGATGCTGGCCGGAACGCTCGGCGGAGTGCTCGGCGCCGCCGCCAGCATTCCCGCACAGCTCGGGCAGCAGGCCCAATCGTTTGCGTCGCAAGCCGAACAAGCCGTGCAAGGACTGACGACGGGGCTGACCGAACCTGACGTGGGCGACCTCGATTCTCCGTCCACGGAATCGGTCGGCGACTTCTCTCCCGGCGCTGGCGGCGCCGCCAGTGGCGGCGGAGAGACGGGCCCGGCCGGCGGTCAGGCACCCCTACCGGCCAGCGGCGGAGGAATGCTCGCGATGGGCGCACCCGGGCCATCAACACCGCCGGTGGCCGGGGCCACACCGCCTGCGGCTGGCACGGCTCCGGCAGCCGGCGCGGGCGGTATGCCGATGTTCATGCCGCCGATGGCCGGCATGGGCGGCCAAGGTGCCGGTACCCGGCCGGTGAAAGACCCCGACAAGACCATCCACGTGCCAGCCGAGGCGAACTCCGAAATGGTCAAAGGCGAAGTCCAACGCCGCAACACCGCGATCGCCGATGACCCGACCGGTGAGAAGAAACGCGTCCCGGCGACCAAGGTATCTGTGAGCACCTCGCGGCGCCGCATCGAACTACCCAAAGACGACAGCTCATGACGGTTTACGAGTACGCCGACTATGAGGCTGATGCGGCGTTGAGCCGTCAAGTCGTCGAGCGCATGGAGCGACTCAGCAAACTTCTGGAGAAACTGCGCGCCGAGTGGGGCAGCATCAACGTGCAGGCCAGCGGAGGCGACGGCGACGTCGAGCTCTCCGTAGACCATGTCGGCCGCCTGGTGTCGTTATCGCTGGCTGAGGGCTGCACACAGCGCTACACGAACCTCGGTCTCGAGGAGGTCATCAACGCCGCACTGCGCCAAGCCGTCACCGCGGCCGCCGAAGAAGAAGCCGCAGTCGAGGAGGCCATCGAAACCGAAGCCCTCGACGACGAACAGCCCGACATCCTCGCATCCGGCCCACAGCCATAGAACACCGAGACCATATGCCGGGCAAGGAAGTTCGGCGGTCGATCCGGAAGCGAACGGGCCGCCGCAAAAAGCTCACTTAAGTCTTAAGGCTGGCCCCGGCGCGCTTGCCGAGTGTTGTCGGTACCCAAGGCTATGGTCCGGGGCGTGGGAGATGACCTGCGCGCGTATCGGTTCGCGCTCGACCTCACGCCCGCTCAGTTGCGGGCTGTGGCGGAGCATGCGGGCGCGGCCCGCTGGGCCACAACCACGCGCTTGCAGTGAAGTTCGCCGCGCTCGAGCAGCGGCAAGCGGTGATCGCCGAGCGTGGCGCCGCCGGCGTCGATGCTCAAGTTGCTGCCCGCCAGGCGCCGCGGATCCCAAACAAACCGCAAATCCAGGAGACGATAAATGCCTGCCGAGCAGACCAGCAGCACCCACCCCACGTGGGAACATACCGCCGGCCTGCAATGAAGCGGGAAGACCACTTGCCCGAAACGGTGGTGGTCACCTCAGCCGGGCAACCGGCTGATCACCCGAAAAAACGCCAACCAGCCGAATGCCTGCTGGTCAGCTAGTGTCCGGCCCGCAAGGGCGCGGGTGAGCCCCGGAGCCGTCGTTCGACATGGCAAGGGTTTCCCGTCCGGCCCGCACGGGCGCGGGTGAGCCGGAAAATTCGGTGTACTGCTAGCGCGGTGTCGCTGACCCGCCGTACCGTTAATTCCATCAGCGAGGCTGGTCACCTGCGCCATCCTCGCGGTGGAGTGTCACCGGCATGTTGTGGTGCCGGGGAGGAGGAAACGGCTGATGGCGGCGGCGAAGAGGTTGTACATGCATCCGGAGGCTCCGGCGGCAACCGCGAAGGCTGCGGCAACTGCTTCAACAGCGCCTATGCAAAGTCCGAGTTCAGCACCGGCTGCATCGGTGAACACCTACGACCTGGCTATTGCTGCGATCGCGACGTGGGGTAGCACAGTCCATCAGGGCGTCTCGACCACCGGTCAGGTGCGCGGCACCGCTGTTGGCGCGGTCTCTGCGGCAGGTGTCGCCAATCTGGATGCGATGGATGAAGAAAACGCTGTTGAACTTGGAACGGTAGGGCAATAACTATGACCCAGCATGTGGCGCCGCCACCCTACGTCCCTCAGCCCTACCCGACGCCGCCCCCGCCGCCGCAGCGAGAACCAACCCGTCGAGGCGCGAGGGCTCTTCCGATCGCCGCACTAGCAGTGGCGATCGCGGCGGCGGTAATGGGTGGCATCGCATTGGTGCGCCAGCCATCGCAGCGTGATCAGGCGCCCGCCGTATCAATACCGAGTTCGTCAGCGCCCGCTGCGGCTGATGTCGCAGCGGCCAAAAAGGAAGCTTGCGGTGCGTGGGCCGCAGCTTCCGATGCGATGGTGGCCGCCCGACGACCATTCCTGGCCGCCCCACCGAATTGGGAAGACCCGGTAACAGTCAATGCATTGGTTCAGGCGCAGACTGGAATTCTTACCCAAGCGGAATACCTACGGCAACATCTGCCGCCGGCAACACCGCGCGACGTGGCGAACCCGATCGCGGAGTACATCGCTGCGAATGTGGACCTAGTCGCTGTCGACGGGCAGCACCAGTCGGCTGCCGTCGCTAATGCAGCTGCGGATCGGTCCAATGAGGCCGCAGCGAAGATTCGGACGGCGTGCGGTATCAGGTGAAATGGCTGGGGTTGCAGGATCGAGTCGCCCGTATTCGGATCAGGTAGTCCCTGCATGGATGTGGCCGACCGCGCATACGCACGCAGCAGCAGCCGCAGAGCATTACCAAGCGGCTAGGGCCGCCCATGAGGAGATAGCTCAGCAGTACCGTGTCGCGGCCGCGCAGCTCGCCGAGACGACCGAAGGCGCGTTCTCAGAGGCCGCGATCACCGAGCATCAGCTGCTCGCCATCGATCACCGCAATATCAGCGAGATTATGGGCCACCTACACTCCGCCCACCAGGAGGTAGCCATCCTCGGCCACGATTTGACCAGGGCTCTCGACCAAATCGACTACGAAACCCACCAGGAAATCGCGGCGTCGCCACGCGAGGCCCGTGAAGCGATCATCGCCAAGGGACACTCTGCCGCGCTGGCGACGCTCGCCACCTTCACCACCGCAGTCACCGATACACACGCTCGCGTACAAGGCGTCGTCGACCCACTAGCAGCGGGAGTAATCGGCCGGTCCGGCGGCCCTAAATCAGACGACCCCAGCGAAACAACACATGCGCTCGACAACAGCACTACGGGAGAGCGCGGGGAGAGGACAGGGTCGAGTGGCGGACGGGATTCAGACACTGGAGCACGGGGCGATCTTGCGAATAGGACGCCAAGTGGCCAAAGTCCAGAAACCGGCCGGCATGGGGATCTTTCGACAGGCATGTCTCCGGGTGGCCCGCCAGCTGAGACCGGGAAGCGCGGGGAACTAACAAACCCGATACAGGCACCACCGCCGTTGACCACTGGCGTGCCCAGCGGGCTTGGTGGGGGAAGCGTGCCTGGTGGCGGAGGTGGCATTCCTGCTGGCGGGTCCGGCTTGGGTCTGGGTGGCGCGAATCCGTTGTCGGCGTTTACGTCTGGCGTGGGCAATGTTCCGAGTGCGGCAGCTTCCCAGTCGGGTTTGCCTGGGATTGCTGGCGGTTCGGGTGGTTTGCCTGGTGTTCCTGCCTCGGGTGCTGGTGTCGATCCGTCTGCGTTCGCTCGTGGTGTGTCTGCGGGTTCTGGCGCTGTTGCTTCGGTGTCGCCTGTGGGCCCGCCTCCGGCTCTGCCTGGGAGTGCGGGTTCCGCGCCACCGGCTGCTGGATCGGTGGGGGCGGCGCCACCTGCGACGTCGCTGCCGGCTGGTCTGGCTGCATCAGGAGCACACACGCCAGCTTCACCGGTAGCAGGATCTGCGGGCGGGCTTGGCGCTGCCCAAGCGGCGCCGCCGGCGGCGGGGGTGATGTTGCCGCCGCCGGGGATGGGAGGCCCTGCAGCGCAGGGTGTTTCTACGGGTGGCGCGCCAACCGCTGCGACTGTACCGGCCACGGCATCGAGTTCCACCAGTGTTGCCTCGGCTGGCTCGGGTGGGTCTGCAAGCGCACCTGCGCCTACGGTCGTGCCGGCGAGTGTGGTGACCCCTGCCGCTGGCTCGGCGGGCAGGCAGCGGCGGTTTTCCGAGGATGTGCTTGCGGCTGCCCGACTGGCGTGGGAGTTGCATCAGGCCAGCAGGGTGCACTACCCGCTGGATTGGGCGATTGGTGTTTTTCGGTCGCCGTCGGGTTCGGAAACCGTTGCGATGTCGAACGATGGCTCGGGCTATGTGCCGGAGGGTGTGTATTTGCCGCGCGGTGTCCGCCTTGCTGTCGCGGATTCACCGTTGGTGGACAGGGAGTTTCGGCAGCGATGGTTTGGTTGGGCCGATCCAGCCCGCGTCTTAGTCGAGTATGCGGCGTTACGCGCTGATGATGATTGGCGCATGGTCGCCGCGGCGACCACTGCCGAGGTCGGTGCTTTCCGTAGCGCGGGCGTGGAGCATACGAAGGTCAGTCGCCGCGAAGAGGACCGCCCCGCGGGCCTGGCAGCGGATTGGTCGGCGCCGGATTTGGATGACATGCACGTACATCGCCTGCAGCTGGAGTATCCCGATCTTTACGAGCGGTTAGCGAAGCTGTCCGGCATGGGACAGTCCACGCAGGAGCGGGTGATATTCCCGCTGACTCAGGCGCTGATCCGGGAATTGCGTCAGGTGGACGAGTGCCCGAAAGAACAAATACAACCGGTCTGGGCTGCGGTGGAGACCGGCCGCGAGCTTGACTCGGGGGTGTGGGAGACGTTCGATGCTGCGTGCGATACCTACTTTCTGAGTGTTGGGGCCAAGCGTCCCGGCGGGTACAAGGACGACGACCTGCGCCCAGAACAGGTACCCGCACAGATTCACACGCATTACCGCAGCCAGTGGGTGGCGGCCCGAGTGATGGAGCACCTCAAGGGTTGGGGTGTGCGGCCGCTGCCGTTGGCGGACATGGTTTATGCGGCGGTTGCGGCAGAGGTGGCCTGCAACGGCGATGTGCGGACTATGGTGGAGCCTGGCCTGCGCGAGATCGAACAGGAACTGCCCCGGCCATGAGGCCCGCTGATTATCATTCGAAATCAGTTGCCGATGATGGCGAAAAACATGGTCAGTCAATTTTGGACGCAGTAGTAGCGGTTGCGTCCGTGGCGGCGGTACGGTGCGGTTTGTGGCTGGCAATCTAGGTCCGGGCGCCCAGTCGAATGGCGTGCCGTTGGGTTCGGCGCCGCGTCGGCAGCCGCGTGATGGTGGTGGGCTTGGCCTGAATTTGGCGTCGCGCACACAGGTGAGCGGGCATTGGTTTTTGCGCCGCCGGCTGGGGTTTGCGTTGCTGCGACGCTCGGTGCGCATGGAAGTCGACCCGGTGCGCTGGCAGCGTGTGCTGTTGATGCTGTCGGCGGTGGTCGGGGTGGTGTTGGTGATCGGCGCGCTGATTGTGGGGTGGTTTCGCCCGGCCGGCCAGGTGGGCCAGTCAAAGGTTGTCGCCGAACGCAAGGTGGGCACGCTGTATGTGGTGGTGGATGGGCGGCTGCATCCGGCGCTGAATTTGGTGTCGGCGCAGTTGATTGCGGGCTCACCGGATCGCCCGACATTTGTGAACGTCGATGAGTTGGCGAAGTGGCCCAAAGGGCCGCCGGTGGGGATTGTGGGGGCCCCGGTTGATACCCCGCGGGTGGTGTCGCCGGATGTGTCTCGGTGGGCGGTGTGCGACACCGCGTCGACGACGCTGGCCGGCGCCCCGACGGTGACGGGCATTAACGGCGAGTTGACGTCGGGGGATAGCGCGGCCCGGCTGGGTGCCGGTGAGGCACTGCTGTTGTCGTATGCCGGCAAGGCGTTTGTTGTCTCTAATGGTGTGCGGATGCCGATCGATTTGGGGGACCGGGCGGTAACCGACGCGCTAGGAGTGGCCTCGGGTGCGCCGGTGCAGGCGATGTCGCGGGCTCTTTATGACGCGCTGCCGGCGGGCGGGCCGCTGGTGGTTCCCTCAGTGCCCGACGCGGGCGCACCGCCGCAATTTGATTGGGGGCCAGGCATTGTCGTGGGCTCGGTGGTATCGAGCCACGATGTGACCAGCGGCCAGGACCGCTTCTACGTGGTGGTCGGGGATGGTGTGCAGCCGGTGTCGCCGGTGGTGGCCGCAATGCTGCGCCAGCATCAATCGTTCGGTGCGACAACACCACCGAAGGTGGCGCCGGATCGGCTGGCGCAGGCCCCGGTCCGCCACGTGCTCGACGTGGACTATTACCCGACGTCGCGGCTGCGGATCGTGGACGGGCATGCCCAGCCAGTGGCATGTGTCGCGTGGGAGTGGAAAACCCACGATCAGCAGGCCCAGATGCATGTGCTGACCGGGCGCGGACTTCCCATCAGCAGTGCGCAGCAGGGCCAGCTGGTCAACCTCGTGGGCGGCGGCCATGACGGGGTGCAGGCCAATCAGGTGTTGTTGAGCAGGCAGCCGGCGACGTTCGTGACGACGACCGGGGCGGCGCTGGATTCGCCGCGGCGCCAAACACTGTGGCTGATCAGCGAATCGGGGGCACGCTATGGTGTGCCGTTCGATGACGAGGCGCTGCGCGCGCTGGGGTTGGCGATCAGCGCGGTGCGCCCGGCGCCGTGGTCGATGCTTCAGGTGTGGCCGGCCGGCCCGGAGTTGTCGCGTGCCGCAGCGATGACGGTGCACGACTCCCTGAATGGTGCGGCCGCGATGGGGTCGCAGACACGACAGCACGGAGGATAAGACGAGTGTCGACGGCGCGATTTACTCCGGGACCCCGCAGGATGCCGCCGGGGGTGGTCAGCGGCAGCAGGATCATGACACCGACGTCGCTGGATCCGTTGATCGCGCCGCGGCCGATCCCGCGCACGAAGCTGCAGATCATTTTGCCCGCCGTGATCGGGGTGGCGTTCATCGGCATGATGGCGCTGATTTTTTCCCAGCCCGGGCTGCGGTCGGGGCCGATGGTCGGTTTGTCGCTGTTTTTCCCGTTGATGATGATCTCCTCGATGGCGATGATGTTTTCCGGCAACCGGTTCGGCGGCGGTGGCGATAACAAGTCGTTGACGCCGGCGCAGATGGAGATCGCCCGCCGGGAGTATTTGAAGGATCTCGACGATCTGCGTGACGAGGTGCATGAGAGCGCCCGGGCGCAGTTTGAGCAGTTCCGGTTCCTGCACCCCGAGCCGACATTGTTGTTGGGGGCGGTGGGATCTGATCGCATGTGGGAGCGCAGCCGAAAACTCGGGGGTGGTGGGCGATGACGCGCGCTGTTGAGCGGCCAGGGACGACGCGGGCGGCAGCGGGCCCGGCGTCGCTGGACCCGAATTTCGGCTATGTGCGGTTCGGGGTGGGCCGCTCAAGCTTGTCACGTAATTTTGATGCTCTGCCGACGCTGGGGAACCCGGCGGATTACGAACCGGTGTCGTATCAGGCCTTGAGTAGCTTTCTGGATCAACAGAAGTCGGTGCACGCTATCGCTAAGCCAGTGTCGCTGCGCGGAACACCGGGGTTGGCGCTGGTGGGCGAAAACGGTGATATGGAGCCGGGTTATGCGCTGATGCGCTCAATTATCTGCCAGGCCACGGTGTTTCACTCACCGAATGACCTGAAGGTGATGATCGTTACCGATAATCCGAATCGGTGGGATTGGGTGAAGTGGCTGCCGCACTGCCAGCATCCCACCCTGCTCGACACGGGCGGATCGGCGCGGCTGGTGTGGACGTCGGCGGAGGGCTTCAACGCCGCGGTCGGTGATGAACTGCATGAGCGGGAAGCATTCTCGAAGGAGACGACCCAGATGCCGCACTGGCTGGTGGTCAACGACCAGCGGCGCATCGACGAGGCCGAATGGCAGACCTTGACGCGCCGCGACGGGGTGGCCGGCGTGACCTTTATCCGGTTGGCGGAAGAGAAGGGCACGGGCCTGGAGTTTCGCTCGACCTACTATGTGAGCCCGACACTGATCCGCGATGCCGGTGGCCGGTTCGCGGTGCCGGATCAGATGAGCGAATTGATGGCACGCACGATCGCGCGCCGCATGTCGCGGTGGCGCCCGGACACCACCACCCGCACAACGGTCGCCGAAAACAGCGGCCTGGTCGACTTGTTCGAGATCCTGGGGATTGAGGATCCGGCGCGCCTGGATGTGGAGCGGTTGTGGGCACCGACCCGCTCGGGGCCGCCATTTGAGGAAAACCCCTGGGGGGAGCGGTGGTTGAAGATCCCGGTGGGCCGCGACGAGTTCGGCAACCCGGTTTACATCGACTTCAAGGACACCCACGAGGGTGGGATGGGTTATCACATGGTGCTGGTAGGCACCACCGGGTCGGGCAAGTCGGAGTTTTGGACCACGCTGGTGCTGTCGGCGTGTCTGACGCATTCACCGGAATCACTAAACATTGCGTTTTTCGATTTCAAGGGTGCGACGACCGCGCAGTCGATTGAACACCTGCCGCATGTGGTGGCGGCGATGAACAACCTGCGCAATGACTCGCTGTGGCTGGAGCGCATGGGTGATGTGCTCTACGGCGAGCTCGAGATCCGCAAGACCATGCTGGCTAGGGCGCGGGTGGGCAACGCCGCCGAGTATGAGTATCTGCGGATTCATCGCGGCGAGCCGCTACCCCCGATGCCGCACCTGCTGGTGATTGTCGATGAGTTCACGCAGATGTTCAAGGAGTATCCGCCGGCGCGGGAGGTGATGGATGAGATTGGCCGGCAGGGGCGGGCGTTGGGTGTACGCATGGCGATGGGCTCGCAGCGGCTGGGGCATGAGATGAGCCAGGGCATCATGGCCAACATTCCGATTCGGGCCGCGCTGCGGACGTTGGACGGCAACGATTCTCGTGCGGTGCTCGGTGTGGAGGAGGCCAAGTATCTGCCGCTGAAGCCGGCCGGGGCGGGGTATTTGAGGGTGGAGGGCCGCGAGCGGCTGACCCGCTACCAGACCGCGTATGTGTCCGGTACTTACACGCCGCCGCGGCGGGTGGCCGCGGCGGCGGTGCGGGCCCAGTCGGGGTATGCGCCGCCGAGGGAGTTCCGGGTGACCGGGATGCCCGCCGTGGCACGCCCGGTGCAGCCGGAGAAGAAGGTGGTTGATGACCAGCCGCAGGTGTTGATCGGCCCGGATGGGCGGCCGATGCGTAATTCGCAGGTGGCCACTGCGTCGTTGCGGGCGCAGACTCAGGGGCGGCGGGGGCGGCGGATGTGGTTGCCGCCGTTGGCGCCGTTGCCGGTCGATGAGTTGGTGCGCCGGCTGCGCGGCAAACCGTGGCATGTCGACTACGGCCGCAACAAGGATCTGTTGTTTCCGGTGGGTGTGGAGGACCGGCCGTTCCAGCATGCCCAGCGGGTGTATGCGGTCAACATGCTCGAGGGCAACTGCGGTGTGATCGGCATCGGGCGATCGGGCAAGACGGTGGCGCTGACCACGATGATCACGGGCGCCGCTCTGATGTATACGCCGCAGCGAATCCAGTTCTACGTGTTGGGGTTTAGCGGCCCCGATTTGAATGGGATTGCCGGTCTGCCGCATGTCGGCTCGTTTGCGCGCGGCAATGAGACTGAGCGGGTGACTCGCACGATCGCGGAGTTGGAGACGTTGATCGAGGACCGCAGCCAGGCGTTTGATGATCTGCGGATCACCATGACCGATCTGCGGGAGCGCAAGTTCGCCGGCAAGCCCGGCCCGGTGCCCGACGACCCCTACGGGGATGTGTTTTTGGTGCTCGACGGGTGGGCGCAGTTCGTCGAGGCGTTCGACGACAATTCGCTCAAGACGCCGGTGGATCGGGTGGTGTCGATTATGACCCGTGGCCCCGGTGTGGGGGTGCATGTGATTTTGTCGGCCAACGGCTGGATTCCCGGCAAGTTGCGCTCGGGCATGAAGACACTGCTGACCAGCAACGTGGAACTCAAACTCAACGAAACCACCGATGAGTTGACCACCAACAATACCGCGGTCGCGAAAAAGGTGCCGTTCGGTCAAAAGGAAATCCTCATCGAGGATGAGGCTGGCGGACTGGATGATTCGGCCGGTGAGTTGGGTGAGGCCGCCCAGACGCAGACGGTGCTGATCCGCGGCCGGGGCACGTCGATGGCCGGCTATCACTTCCAGACGGCGTTGCCGGAGTTGACGGTCGACGATCGCACAGTGCGGGTGGGGGAGGCCATCGAGGCGATCACCAAGGTCACCGGCGATCCCGCCGCGGCAACCAGACTCAAGATTCTTCCCGAGCACGTGACCCTGGCCGAGGTGTTCGAGCAGGCACGCCAGCGCGGGCCGATCCCGGCGGGGCAGGTGCCGTTCGGTATCTCGGAGGTGGGGCTGCGCGCGGCGGTGGCCGATTTCGCCGTCTCCCCGCACCTGCTGTTCGCTGGTGATCCGGAGTGCGGCACCACCACAGCGTTGACGACCCTGGCGCGCGCCATCATGGCCGTCTATGGGCCCGAGCAGGCGGAGATCTTCGTCGTCGACCCGCACACCGAGCTGGCCCAGGTGGTGGAAGGCCCGCACCTGGGCAGCTACGTGGACGTCCCGGCGGCGGCACCAAAGCAAGACTTCACTTTCGGCATGTCAACACCGGCGACTGGCACACCGGATCCTGTGCCGGAGCCGGTCACCCGGCAGGGCTATGTGCATCGCGAGGACCAGCTGCGCAGCCTGGCCGCGCATTTGGGATCGATTCTGGCGCAACGCTTGCCGGCCGCCGATGTGACGCAGGCCCAGATCAAGGCCGGCATCGGGTGGAGTGGCCGCCAGATGTTTGTGATCATCGACCGGGAAGACACGCTGCAGGAGTGGGGCAGCGGAAGCTGGCAGGCAGGCGCCTACCCGTTGGAACCGTTGGTGCCGTTCATCGATCGCGCCAAAGAGGTTGGGCTGCACCTGATTGTGGGCCGCCGGATCGGCACCTGGGCGCGGGCGGCGAGCTCGCCGCTGATTGACCGACTGCTGCGCATGAAAGCCGCCGGTATGGTGATGAGCGGCGATCGCGGCGAAGGCTTCATCATCGGCGGGCAGCGGGCGGCCAAGATGCGACCCGGGCGAGGCGTGTACGTCACCGACCAGTTGACCGCCCCGGTGCAGATCGCCACAACGGAGACCCATCGTTGAACTACAGTTCCCGCGACGCCGGTCGGCTCGCACAGCGGGTGGATCGTGCCCGCACCGAAAAGGGCCTGTCCCTTCAGGATTTGAGCCGCAACGCGCGAGTCTCCCGGCCGGTGGTGTCGCAGCTGATTAATCACGCCGAGGTGCCGGCCCGCAAAGCGACGCGAGACGCGATCGGCGCCGCGCTGGGCTGGGAGCCAGGCAGCTTTGAGGCGGTCCTGGCCGGCGCAGAGCCGATCGACGGCCACCAGGAGCTGTCCTACAGCACGTCGGCGGCCCGGCGGCTGGCCGCGCGAATCGACCATTCCCGAAACACGTTGGGCCTCAATAAGAACGAGCTGGCACACATTGCAGGCGTGTCGCGGCCGGTGGTGTCGCGGCTGATTAATCACGCCGAGGTGCCGGCCCGCAAAGCGATCCGGGATGCGATCGGCGCCGCGCTGGGCTGGGAGCCGGGCAGCTTCGAGGCGGTCCTGGCCGGCGGCGAAGCGCGCGTGCGCAGTTCGGCGCTGTCGGCCAGACTACTGGCGCAACGCTTGGAAGCGATTGCCGCAGAAGCCGACACCGCGGCGGCAGAAGCGGTAAGACAAGCCGAGAAGTTCCGGTCGATCGGGGAGAATGCGCGGGCTGCTGCACAGCTGGCATTGCGCGGTGGAACCGAGTGGGAAACGTCCGGGTGAGCCTAAATCCGGCGAACAGGATGCAGATGCGCAGAGCCGGTCGCGGCTACGAGCGTGCTCGGATACTCATCACTGTGAAGACGTATCCCAACCCATCGCTGAAATGCGACGAGACCGTGTGCGTTGCGGGCGTTCGCATCGATCGTGGTGTACCGGAGTGGATACGGCTGTATCCGGTGCGGTTCCGCAATGTCGATGAAGGTGCGCAGTTTGAGAAGTACGAAGTCATTGAGGTCGACGTGGTGCCACATGGCGCGACTGATTCGCGCATCGAGTCTTACCGACCTGACCAGCAAAGCATCGAGCACATCAGAAAGATCGGGACGAAAAACGACTGGGCCGAACGCCGGGAGCTGATCGGACAGCTACGCGGCGCCACCACGACGTGCGCGCTGGCGGCGGCAGCCACAAAGAACTCGATGAATGTTCCGGCCCCGTCGCTGGGTCTCATCAAGCCGATCGTCTCAGCGGTGAAGGTCAGTCCCGGCAAGCCGTGGGATGAAGATCAGCAACGCAAGATCGAAAGGGCAAGCCAGCCCGACCTATTCGGAGAAGGACTGCGTCCACTTGAACCGATGCCGTTCGAGGTCCGCTACGACTACCGATGCACTGAACCGAAGTGTCGTGGTCACCTTCAGAAGGTCCTCGACTGGGAGCTCGGCCAAGCCGGCCGCAGTTGGCAACGCAAATACGGCCCGCAGGCGATCAACCACATTCGCAAGCGGTGGGCTGAGGAGATGACGGCGGCTGAGCGCGACTTGTACTTTTTTGTTGGCAACCAGCACCAGCACCGTGGTTCATTCTCGGTTCTCGGCACATGGTGGCCTAGACGAAATACCGAGCAGCTCAGCTTGTTTCGTGCCTCACATGTGAATCACGCAGGCGTCCGGCCGGACCTCGAGTAAGCGTCGGGCGAGGATGGCGCGGTGGCATTCGGTGTGATCGCGCTCGAAGCACAGCAGCGCAACGACTCCATCGTCGAGTAGTTCGGCGACGTGCTCGAGGGCGGCACTTGCTGCATCGCCGTTAAGCACCTTGCAGTAGCGCTGGATCGCCGCAGGGTTTCCTGCACGGAATCCAGCGCGGTTGTCCTTGGGATTGCCGAGCGCACGGTGGTGGATGTAGCTGATGCCGGCGGCCGCGAGCGCGTGGGCGAGCTTGGTCTTCGAGAACCCGGGCTTGCGGCTTAGCGGCGTCAGGCGTACATCAACGAGAATCTGCACATGTTGGGCGACAAGCCGTTCAACGAGGTCGTCGATTGACTTGCCTTGATACCCAACGCTGACAAGAGAAGGTGTCTGCGTGCGCATGGCGAATATCATGCCTCATCAGAAGGTTGGGCGTGAACCGGTTCCGCGGGATTAATGTCAGGAACGCCTTGGCATGACGACGATTAGAGGCGCCACCCGACCGGGGTTAGCGCAGCGGAAGCCATGCAACCCAAGGTCATCACACCGACCGTTAAGTCTGCGACTACCCGGAATAAGCGCTGGCACTTAGTGTCTGGACCTGCCTGGTCATCGTTCGAGCGGCTGGGATGCCCAGTACTCGCGCAGGCTGGCGATGCGATCGCCGTCGAATTCGAGGATGGCGACCTCGCGCATGAGCTTGCGGTGGCCTTTGACGAGGTCGTCGAATCGCGCTTCCCACTCGGCGATGGCGGTAGTGCCATCGAGATAGAGGTTGAGTAGGCGGGCGTCGATGTTGGCTTGCTCTTTGACGACCTTGGTCTGCCAGTACTCGCGGATGCCGGCGTGTTCGCGGATCGGCTCGCCGAGGACGCGTTCATGGTAGGTGGCGGTGGGGGTGAAGACGGTCAGGATCAGTTCGGGGTCTTGGCTGGTCCATGCCCGCAGATAGGTGTCGATGACCTGCTGCACCTGGTGTTTGGACAGACTCACCGATTAGTCCTCCGTTAGTTGGTCGAGCGGGATCGCCCCGTCGAAGCGGGTGTGTGCGGCAATCGCATCGTAGAGCCGGCGCGGGTCGGCGAGTTTGACGGTAGCCAGGTCGACGCCTTGGGTGGAGCGCGGATCGACGCGCACCCATCGCCACGGTTCGGCCACGACCTGGGTGTCGGAGACGAAGGCGGTGCAGTAGCCGTCGAGCACCGTTTCTCCGGGCAGCACTGCCAGATGGATGCAGCCGTAGAAGTAGGAATCGTTGATGTTGCGCCAGTGCCCGATCACGTGGCGGCCGAACACGCCTGCCTCGATGTCGTTGCGGAACCCCGAGGAGTGGTTTTCCGCGCGGGGCTCGGGCGGGTAATTGCGTGCGGTCAGGCCATTATCGGTGACCGTGATGGCCGACAAGTCGATGTGGCGCTGGTTGGCATCGAAGATGAAGCCGGTGACCCACAGGCCCTCGAGGATCGCGGGGGCCACGCTCGGCGCGACCGAGGCCAATAGTCCGGCGCCGGCTGGGGGCGCTTGGTCGTTGTCGGGGCAGGGGGCGAACAGCTGCCGGGCTGTCCAGCCGGGAAACATCTTCTCCAGCACCTGGCAATGGTCGCCGCGCGGAAGGTGGTGAATCTGGCCGCCCACCCAGCGGTAGTACTGGGCTTTGGTCGGCGGGGCCGGGCGGCGGGGCAGGTCCAGTTCTTTTGCCCGGCGCTGGTATTCGGCAACGAACGCCGGGTAGGCGTGCAGGTGGCGCTGCTGCAGCAGGGCTTTGAGCGCGATGGCCACCCCACGACCCTAACCGAAAGTGAGACCAAACGAGACTTGAGTGAGTGCGAAACGATACCTCGATGGGGTCGCAACGCGACGCGGATTCCGCGCAGGATTGGTGTCAAAGTCTCAGCCGCCAGGAGGGCTGCGATGCAGACCGGGGGAAGCCGGGGTCAGCGAACCCGCGGCAAACGCTGTGTGCATGCGCAAAGCCTTGGTGACCAGCGTATTTCAACCACTGGTGATGAATTGGGATGAATTTCGGGCAATGTTGGCGCTAGTGGTTGGCGGGCTGCAATGAGCGGTTTACGCTCTTATTTGACGTACGCCGATACGGGAGGGTGATGGCAATGTTATTTGTGGATGCACCGCTGGTTGCGGCTCAGGGCGCTACCGAGGCTGCGGGTGCGGCGGTGACCGGGGCGACGCTGGCCGGCTCGGCTCCGGCGATGGCGGTGCCGGTGCCGATGGGTGGGGAAGAGGTGTCGGCGATGTTCGCTGAGGCGATCACCGCGCACGCCGCCCAGTATCTGGCGGCCACCGGGATCGGTGTGACCCAGCGGGGTTTGTTCGCCGCGACCGCGGGTGCGTCGTCGGCGGCCTACGCTGCCATGGACACCGCGGCGGCCGCGCAGCTGGCTCTGTAAGCACCAGGGCGAGGCGACGAGGGACACCGGGCATGTATTGGGGGATCCCGCCGGAGGTCAACGCTTTTCGGTTGACGCTGGCCGGGGCGGGCCCGACGGCGCATGTTCCTCATGTGACGGGGTTTGAGACTGCCGCCGCGACCCATATGAGCCAGGCCACGCAAATGGCGGCGACCGCCGTGAGTACGGCGACATCGTTTGTGGGTTTGGGCGGTGCGGCGATGATGGAGGCCGCGCTGGGGCACACGGCGTGGATGATGACCGCCGCGGCGCACGCCGAGAAGGCGGCGGCGACGATCGGGGCCGGTATCAACGCTTACGGGGCGGCGGTCGCGGCCACGATCCCGTTTCCCACGGTGGTGGCCAACCGGATGCGGGAAGCGGTGTTGGAGGCCACGAACATTCTGGGCCAGAACACCCCGGCGATCGCGGAGACGAACGCCGAGTACGGCGAGTTTTGGGCGCAAAACGCCGGTTCGATGATGGGCTATTTGACTGCGGTGACCGGACTGTTGGGGTCGTTGTCGATGCCGCTGCCGGTGATGCCGACCGCGGCGAATCCGGCTGCGGCGATGGCCGCCGGCGCGGCGGCGATGGGAATGTCGCTGGGCCTGCAAGGCGCGGGGATGGCGCTTGGTGCCGGTACTCAGGCAGGTACCTCGGTGGCCTCGACGGGGGCGGGTGTTGCGACGACCGGGGCCGGGGTGGCGGCCGCGTCGGCGGCCTCGGCGGGTCAAGGCGCGCAGGCCGGCCAGGCCGGTTCGAGCCCGGCGCCAGCGGCTGGGGCGCCCGGGCCGGGCGGCGGCCAGCAGCTCGATGCGGGGCAGGCGTTGGGGCCGGCGCAGGCGATGATGGGGTCGGTGATGTCGGCGCCGTCGATGGCGTCGTCAAGCGCGGGATCGATGCTGTCGCAAGCCCAGTCGCTGCCTTCGGCGATGGGTGGGCAGCTCAGTGGTCTGATGTCGCCGGCGTTGTCGGCGGCCAGCGGTGGTTTCGGCGGCGGCGGCACGCCTGGGCTGGGGGCGTGGCCGATCTCGGCGGCGGGCTCGCCGTGGTCGGGTTTGAGCGGGGCCAACGGCGGGTTCGCCGGCGGCGGTTCTGCGGTGAGCGCGATGCTGACCAAACCCTCGGCCGGGGCAGGGATGGCCGGTCCGATGGGCGTGCCCTCGTCCTGGTGGTCGAACACCGGCGCGAGCGATAAGGCCGTGGCCGGGGTGCGCGGTGCCGGGAGCGCGCCGGGGGCGGGGCCGATGGGAAGCGGCATGTACGGCATGCCTTTTGGGGCCGGCGGCTCGCAGCAGCGCAAGAACCGCGACCCGGGGCAGGCGGATAAGAGTGTGCTCGTCGACGACGGCGTCGGCGACGCAGTTCCGGTGTACACCGACGGCGGAGTCGTCTACGTGCAAGGGCAGGAGGTGTGATCCTCGGCGGGGGTTTTTCAGCGCAGCAACACGGCTGCTTACCAAACAGCGGAATACGCAAGTTGTCCACGGTGGCGAAGTGACATTCCCACGGTGGCGAAGTGACAGAAGGAGATCTTAGCAATGGCTTTGTCCACTGATACCGAACGGATGCTGGAGGCGGCCGCACGGCTGGAAGGCATCCGCGACGAGGTGGTGTCCTCGTTGGGCCGGTACATGCAGATGAATCAGGATCTGACGAGCGGCCCGTTTTCCGGGGCGGCTGCGTTGGCGTCGATGCGCACCACCGAGGACATCGCGGTGACCGGCAAGCAGGTGTCGGCGCGCTTTCAGGCGTGCATCGACCAGATCCGCGCTTCGGCGCATCAGTACGCGCAGATGAACGAGCAGAACGCCGCCCAGCTGGGCAGCATCGCCTCGACCTAAGCGCAGCTGCCCCAATCCAATTCGACAATTGAGGAGAACACTGCAATATGTCCGGAATGATGCGCTATGACCATCTGCGCATGGTTGACCACGCGACCCAGCAGGCCAGCCTTGTCACCCACATGCAGGGCTTGCAGCAGGATTCGCAAAACCAGATCGCGAGCATCGCCGAGATCTGGACCCAGCACGGCTCGAATGCGGCCCAGGAGTGCCACGCCCAGATCGGGTTGGCGTTCAACCAGGTTTTCGACACCATCAATCGGCACGGCACCGCGATCGCGGGCGCGTCGCAGCATGGGGAGATGACCGACCTGGGGGCCGCGGCCGGTTTCCGCTCGATTTGAGCATGTCGGTCGACAGCCCAGCGCGGCTGTCAACCACTTCTGAAGGGTTGTGGTTGACAGCCGCGCTTGCTGGGGTTACCCGGCTGCCGGCGGTGTTGAAGATCCGCCCGGTGGGCGGTGTCGAGGACCTCGGCGGGCATCCCGGCCTGGAAGTACTGCAGCAGGTCGGGGTGTGCAGTGTGGCCGGTGTGCTCGATCCCGACGTCGCCGACTGGGTAATGACCTTGGGCCGCCCCGACATTGAAGTCGACATCACCATCAGCGCCCCCACCGCCAGCAGCGCCGGGCGGCTGTCCGGCCCGCCGCCGGCCTTTGTGCCGCCAGATGACCCCATCGAAGCCTACGAGGCGCTGGCGCGCTGGCGGGCCCGTCAACCGGTGCAGCGCGCGGCCGCGTTGTGTCGCCGCGACGGCTGGTGGATAGGTGCCGCGCGGGTGTGGCAGATCGACAACCCCGACGAAACCGACGAGCAGGCAGAACAACTGGATGAGGTTGTGGTCTCCCCTCTGGGACAAACACCGATCAGCTCGGCCGTAACCGACTTGCTGGGCGCGGTGGAGCCGGCCCAGTTCCATGGGGTGAGCATCGAAGCCGACGTGCTGGATTCGATTGTGACCCAATGGCAATCCCACCCGGATTTGAACGTGGTGGCGATGCTTACCGAGACCGGGATGAGCGTTGAGCAAGCCCGCATCGTGGAGGTGGTCGGGGATGCCACCGCGGCGCGGGCCGCGGTGAGCGCGATCGAACACCGCGTCGAGGGGCCCGCGATCTCGTCGCGGGCGCTGATGGTGGCCGACACAGTGCTTGGCCGCGTGCTGATTTCGTCGAACGCCGGCCCGGACGGGCGGGTGTGGACGATGTTGACCTCGGGCACCGAGCAACGCATCGCCGCCGCACTAGATGACGTGCTCGAATCGCTGCCCAGCGGGGCGGATTGGCACACCCACCAAAGACTCCGTAAATAAATTACGCATGAAGTTGGCCAGCGTTGTAGACGTAAAAAACACGAGGTTGTTAGGCTCTCGGCGTGACTAGGAACCCTCGCTTCGCCAGTGCTCAACACCCAGGGCCGGGGCACCAAAAATAGGGGGCAGCAGATGAGCGAACGCGATTTCTTCAACCAGCTCGGCGCAGCCGAACCTGCGTCACCCGATCGACAACAAACCGACTATCCACCGGCACACGATGCGCAACCCAATGGCGCGTCGGGAGCGCACCACCGTAGCCCCGAATCGCGCGAGGAGAGCGCAGCATCCGACGCCGGCGCGGCGGCGCCCGAATTTCCAGCACCGGCACCTGGACTGAATGGCAGTGAGGGTCCATCATCGGGGCCGCCCGCGCCGCCGCAACCGGCGCCGCCGCCGGTGTATGACGGCCGCACCGAAGAAATCCGCATCACGCCCGAAATCCGTGCCGCCGCAAAGGCATATGAGGCGCGTCGCGACCAAAACCGAGTCCGGTTCGACAGCGCGGCGCGACGGCCCGACAATAGCGAGGGCCAGCATTGGCGCGCGCCTGCGCGGGCGCCACAACACGACACGCCCGGCGGCTATCCGGGCGGGCAGCCGCAAGGTACGGGTGGGTTCGTGCCCTCGGCGGGCAGCGGGGAGCTGCTCGGCGAGCAGCTGCGCGCCACCGACCTTGTTGCGGCCAAAAAGATTCCGTCCTCGCGGGGGTGGCGCAAATGGCTTTATCGGTGCACATTTGGGGCGATCAATACCGGCGAGTCCGGCGACGAGCAGGCGGTGCGCTGGATGCGCGATCAGGTCGCCGCCCCGATGGCGGGCACGTTCTCGGTCGTCGTCCTGGGCGGAAAAGGCGGGGTCGGTAAAACCACGGCGACGGTGGCGCTCGGGTCGACCTTCGCTGCGCTGCGGCCCCGCGAGCAGGTGATCGCCATCGACGCCGACCCGGGCCAGGGCGCCAATCTGGCCGCGCGCATCGACCGGGCCGCGGCCTCGTCGTACACCGACATCGTTGCCGCAAATGATCTGGTGCGGTATTCGGATATGCGGGCGCGGGTGGGCCACAACAAGATTGGGCTTGACGTGCTGGCCTCTCCCGCGCACCGGGCGGCCACCGCCCAGGGCATCGTGGACGCGCAGTTGTATCAGCGGACCCGGGCGCGGCTGGAACAGTTCTACAACATTTTGCTGACCGACTGTGGGGTCGACATTGCGCATCCGGTGATGGAGGGGGTTTTCGCCCAGGCCAATGCCGTGGTGTTGGTGACCTCAGCGATCCCGGATGGGGCCGAAGGCGCGGCCAAGCAGATGGACTGGCTTTCGAACCATCCCAGCCACCGGCACGTGTTGTCGCGAATGGTGTTGGTGATTAACCACATTCGCCAGCCCAGCGGGCGCAAGGACCGCAAGGAAACCGACAAGCTGGTCTCGACGCTGGTGGAGCGGTTCGGCCGGTGGGTGCCCGAGGAACGCATCTTCGAGGTGCCGTTTGACCGCCATATCGCCGCAGCCGGTGTGATCGACCTCGACGAGTTGCGGGCCGATACGCAGCGGCGGTTTTTGGAGGTGTCGGCGTCGCTGGCGACGAACTTCGCGGCGGGCCGGCCATGACGCGCGCCGATGCCGCGTCCGCGGCCGGGGTGCGGTTGACGAGGGTGGCGGTGTTCGTCGGCGACGATACCGAGGTCGACTATGTGTTGCCGGCCGGGGTGGCGTTGATCGCGGTCGTGGAGGACCTGATTTCACGCATCAACGAGCTGCTGCGCCACAAGGGCCGCCCCTTGCTGGATGCCGACCAGACCTATCAGCTGTGCCGCGCCGATGCCCGGCCGTTGGATCCGCAGAAGTCGCTGGATGAATCCGGTGTGCTCGACGGTGATGCGTTGTGGCTGTTGCCCGCGCAGGCCAGCGAGAAGTTCGAGCCGGTGACCGAGAATGTGTCGACGGCGATCGCGCGGGCGGCCGAGCAGCAGTTCACCCGTGTCGACCACGACACTGCGCGCCGCGTGGCGGGCTGGCTGTGCGCGGGCCTCATCGGCTGGGGCGAGCTGATCGTGGTGCGGCTGTGGTGGCATGGCGGCGGCTGGGCGCCGGCCGCGGTGTCGTGGTCGATCGCGGCGGCGCTCATCGTTGCGGCGTGGATGGCCGCGCGGTCAGCCGATCGGCAGTGGCGCGCGGCCAGCGACGTGCTGGCGTGGACGGCGCTGATCCCGCTCGCGGCTGGCGCGGCGGTGTCGATCCCGGGCAAGCCGAGTGGCTGGCACGCGGTAGCGGCGATCGCCGCGGCGCTGGCGTGGCTGGTGGTGCTGGTAGTGCTCACTGATCGCCACCACTGCGCGGTGGCGGCGCTGTTGACGGCCGGGGTGTTCGCGGCCGCGGCGATGCTGGTTGCCGCGTCAGGCTGGCAGGTTCGCCCGGAGCGGGTTGCGGTGGTAGCGCTGCTGGCCGTGCTGGTGATCGTCACCTTCGCCACCAGCATCGGCGTGATCGGCTCAGGGGTGCCCGGGCCGTGGTTTCCGTCGGTGACCGGCGCGGGGGTGTTCGAAACCGTCCCGGGCAGCCCGCGCGACACGGTGTCGCCGGTTTTTCCGGCCGGCACCGAAAAACCGGAGCAGATCGCGGCGTGGGCGCGCCGCGGCAACAACATTGTCACCGGAGTGCTGCTGGGCGCCGGGGTGGTAGAGGTGGGCGCCGCACGCTACGCGGTGGTGCCCAGCCAGCCTGGCGGGTGGAAGTTTGTGGTGTTCACGTTGGGGATCGCCGCCATTTTGCTGCTGCGTGGCCGCTCGTTTGTCGACCGCTGGCAGTCGGTGACGTTGACGGTGGCCTCGGTCGCGGCCGTGGCGGTGGTGATTGGGCGCTACGCCGCGGCGTCCACACCACCTGCGCTGGCCACAACTCTGGTCTGCACCGCCGCCACCCTTGCGTTGGTGGTGCTCGCCCTGGTGGGGGCGCTGGTGGTTCCGGGCGCCAAGATCAGCGCACCGGTGCGGCGAGCGGTGGAAGTCAGTGAGTACGTCCTGCTGGTGTTCGTGGTGCCGTGGGCGGCGTGGCTGCTCAATTTGTACTCGGTGGCCCGCAACCTGGTCAGCGGGGGCTAACGATGAGGCGCCACATACGGGGATCGGCGGCGGTGCTGGTGGCCGTGAGCGCGCTGGTGTGGTCGTCGGCGGGCTGGGCTCAGGCGATCGATCCCCCGGCCGTGCCGCCCGGGCCCGCCCCGGCCGACGGGGAACCGGGCCCTGACATGCCGATGAAGCAGGTCGCGGGCTGTGTGCAGACGACGGTGATGCCGGGCAGCGACCTGCGCGAGCTGCCCTCGGCGCTGCAGACGATGGACATGCGGGCGGCCTGGAAGGAATCAACCGGTGCTGGGGTGGTGGTCGGCATTATCGACACCGGTGTGGCGCCGCAACCACGGCTGCCGCATCTGATCGCCGGCGGCGACTACGTGATGGGCCGCTACGGCGACGGATTGTCCGATTGCGACGCGCACGGCACCGTGATCGCCTCGCTGATCGGGGCGGCTCCGTCGGGTGCGCCGTTGCCGACCCGGCCGCGGTGGGCGGTGGCCCCGCCGCTGCCGCAAGCCGCACCGGCGCCGGCCCCGATCCCGCCACCTCCGCCGCCGCCGACCGTGACGGTGACGGCCACAGCCACGGTCGCCCCACCGCCGCCACCGCCGCCGCCTGCGCCGGAGGACGCGCCGGCGTGGGGGCCGCCGGGCGGGCCGCAGGTGCCAGTGCCGGCCGCGCCTCCGCCCGGGGGTGGCCCGGATGGGCTGATCGGGATCGCCCCGGATGCGGTGTTGGTGTCGATTCGCCAGTCGGCGCAAACATTCGGGTTCGCCGAACCACCGTTGGGCGACAACCCGCAGGATGTGCGCCGCGCCGGCGATATCCATTCGCTGGCGCGCGCGGTCGTGCACATGGCCAATCTCGGCGCGAAGGTGATCAACATCAGTGTGGTGTCCTGTATTGCGGTGGGTAAACCGAGCGATCAGGCCGAGTTGGGGGCTGCGCTGCGGTTCGCCGCTGTGGACCGCGACGCGTTGATCGTCACGGCCGCCGGCAACGCCGGCACAGAAGGATGCTCACAAAACCCCGATCCCGCTCCCGCTGACTGGGCCGATCCGCTGGGCTGGAAAACGGTGCAAACGATCGCCACCCCGGCGTGGTTTAGCGACTACGTGCTGGCGGTCTCGGCCACCGATGCCGCCGGCGTTCCGTTGACGGGGCAGGCAGCCTCACTTCACGGGCCGTGGGTCGGTCTGGCCGCCCCGGGCACTGACATCATGGGATTGTCGACCGACGGCAAGGTGATCAACGCCTCGGTGGATAACGACAAACTCAAGCCGATCGCGGGAAGCTCGTTCGCTTCGGCGTTCGTCGCCGGCACCGCCGCCCTAGTGCGCGCGAAATACCCCGAACTGTCGGCGCATCAGGTGATCCGCCGCCTGGAGGCGACCGCGCACCCACCCGCGGCGGGCCGCGACCCAGTAGTCGGGTTTGGGGTGGTTGACCCGGTTGCCGCGTTGACATGGGATGTGCCGCCAGGTGATTGGCTGGCCCCCGGTGTGCAGATGCCGCTGCATCGCGCGCCGGTGCCGCCGCAACCTGATCAGCGCCCGAAGTGGGGCGCGGCAGCGGTCACCGGCGCGGCCGCCGTTCTGGTCGGTGCGGTGATCTGGATCGCCACGGTGATGCGGCGGCGAGGACGGTCGGCATGAAACACCTTGTGGTGCAACACCCGTGGTCAGTTGGTGGCGTGGTGGCCGCCGAGCTCGTCGCGGCCGCCGTGGCTTGGGTGCTGGTGGCGGCCGGCGTTGGGCTATGGCCTGCTGTCGGGGTCGGCGCCGTACTGGGTGTGCTGGCGTGCGTGGTCACGGTGCGCGGGTTGTGGATCTGGCAGTGGGCTGCCCGCATGCTGGTGTGGGCGCGGCATCGCCAACGCCGGCTGGAACTCGGCGAATTCGGCGATGTCCAGATCGACGGGACGACAATGGGTGTGCTCATCGACGGGCACACCGTGGTGACGATGGTCAGTGTGTGGGGCAAGCCCTACATGCCCACACTGGTCAAGCCGCAACACACGCAGACACCAAATACTTTGCCCATCAGCGTTATTGCCAACGAGATGCGCCGGGCCGGGTTGGGTGTCGATGTCGATGTGATCTGCGAGGGCAGGCGCAGCTCGTCGGATAGCTACGCCGGGGTGTATGCGTCGTTTCTGGCCAACCGCGCGGCGGTCGGGCAGCGCAGCGCCACACTGGTGGTGCGGTTAGACACCCGCGCCGCGGACACCACGGCGGGCCTGCTGTGGCGGGCCAACACGGTGATGGCAGCGGCGGCGGCCACCGCGCGGATCGTCAAGGCGCTGCGCCAAGCCAACTGCCGCGCCAAGATTTTGACGGCCGGGCAGATGCGGGAAGCCGCCGCAGCCAGTGTCGGAGGGTCGGAGGTCGCCGCAGCCACCTACGACGACCAGTGGAGCTCGCTGCATCAACCCGGCCACGGCTACGCCAGCGGCTACTACTTCACCGGCGACATGACGCCGGCAACGTTGGAAAACATGTGGGCCTACCCCGCCGAGCACACCACGTTGGTAGTGGCGTTGCGGCGCAGCTCATCTGGCGTGAACGCATCTGCGGCGGTGTGGTTCACCACGGTTCAGCCGATCACCACCACACCCGCACCGATGCTGAACCGCTTCACGGGCCGCCAGTGGCACGCGCTCGCGGCCACACTGCCGGGTGCGGCCCGGCTGACCGGGCTGCCGTCCGCGCCGGTCAGCAGCGACCTCGATAACGCGGTTGCGGTCGGGCCTTCGGGAATTCTGGTCGGTGGTGTTCGGGACGGCATGGTGCTCATGCCGCTCTCAGATCCGGCCCAGCCCACCCGCGTCACTCTCAATGCCGAATCCGACGTGCTGGTACGCCAATTGATTCGCCGCGCTGCCGCGACCGGTGAACAGGTCGCAGTCTACGACCGGACCGGTCGCTGGGAGATGAGTGCCGCATCGTCACGAATCTGGACCACCCGCGACCTGGGCAGCCAGCCACCGCGACCGCCGACGATGGTCGTGCACAACGGTCAAACCAACCCCTACCCGGGGGCGTGGATCTCGGTCGCCGTGGGCGCCAACTCGTCGTATGACCCCGACGTCACCATCGAGCAGTGCGGCAACGAAATCCGCTTAAGCACCAAGCGATTCTCCGCGGTCCTCGAGCCCGTCAGCGTCCGCAACGAACAGCCATTCCTCAACTGAGACCAACGAACACGGGTTGAACAATTCACGAGTTATCCGGGCCGTTCGTCCACCTGGGGCGGGGCGGTTGATTCATACCGGGATCGTGGCTGATGTGGGCGTAGTGTTGGACGAACTCGGTTGAGGCCATGCACGATTACTGCGTGTCTGAATCGCTGATTAACGCCGATTTCGAAGCGGCGGCCGCCGAGGACGATCACAACCGGCGCGCGGCACTGTTCTTCCGAGCCGTATTGATTGTGGCCAGTTCGGCGTCGATCGCTGGCAACGCCGCCCACGCAGTGGTGGCAGCAAATCTCGGTGTGCCAGCGCCATTGGCCGCTGCGGTCGCTGTGGCGCCTCCGATCATCCTGATGAGTTCGATTGAGGGGTTGTCCCTGCTGATCCGTACGAGCCGTCGATCGAAGGCTACGTTTTGGTGCGCGTTGGCGATGACCGCGCTGCTCGCCAGCTGTGCTTTCATATTGTCGTTTGAAGCATTGCGGGACTTGGCGATCCGCTCGGGTATTCCCCAGGAACTGGCCTGGCTTTGGCCGGTAGTCGTTGATGTGACGATCGCCCAGGCCACGATGGCATTGCTTGCCCTTTCGCGCTCACGCAGCGCAATTACGTTCTTGCCGAGCTTATTCGATGATGAGAGCGACGTAGAAGACGTGGAGTCCGACATCGCCGCCGGCGCGCAGGATCGCTGGGTCGGGCCCGGCGCGATCACCGACGACCATGCCCAGCGCGCCCTTGCCATCGTGCAATCGGGCCGTATCCGACAAACACCGGAAACGGTCAAAACGGTGCTCGAACTGGAGGCTTCGGGAGCCAAGGCCAACGAGATCGCAACACAAACCCGTCTACACCACAGCACTGTGCGGCGGATCCTTGTCACCGCCGCGCGCTCACGCGCCGTCGATGAAACACCATCTAACGGTGTTGAGCGACACCAACGGCAGGAGCTAAGGCTTGCACGTTCGAATTAGCTCGTCTGATCCACTTATGTCGCTTAGGTGGCCTGAGATGGCGGTGTACGGCCGTAGTTCGGTGATACGGCACAAACGCTTCGATCCAAGGGGCAAGGATGCATCGAAGCTGGAAAGGCCGTGCGGCCGAATTGTTGTGCTCGTATACGCATTCTTGGTGATGTAGAGGAGGCAAACCGTGGCGCTGCTCGACGTGGTGCTCTTTCCGTTCAGCTTGCCGTATTCACGGCTCGCATCTTCACCGGAACCTTCGCCCGTGTACTGGTTCTTCACGTGGATCTGTGGCGCTCTTTTCTATCTGCTGTTGCTGATCATTGCGCACCTCACCGTCTTCTACGCTTGTGAACGAATCGCCGACGCAATCGTCAAGGTGCGCGTTATCGCGGATCAGGGCGCGACGCTTGAGCAGCGGCGACGCAACGCTTGCTGGCTTATTCGTGTCGACAGGTGGCGGCGTGTAGTTAAGAGCCGCACTTGGGTGCACTACGGTTTCGGCGACGAACCAAACAGAACTGAACGCCTCACTCGCGGCACGCGACGATCAGCCGTGTCCCGGTTTCTTATCGGTGTGGGATTCGGGGTTGGTGAGGTGGCCAACTCGGCGAAGACCGCTGTCCTTTCCTGGCTGGGTGCATTGAGCGCTCTTGCCGCCACGTGGGTGGTGTACGAATCGCAGGTGCGGCACGCGTGGGCAGCGATCGCCGCTTGGCTTGACAACCTTGATCTCCCACAGTTGGCGCTGGCTTTCACAATCGTGACGTTTTTCGTGGTTAATGCGGTGAATTGGAGGCGGCGAGGATTGAGTAAGTGGCGTTCCGATCACTCCTCCGGGGCTTACGCAGACCTCGCCCGCATCCGAGTAATTGTGTTGGGGGCATTGAAGGTGATCAGCCCGGCGCTCACCGCGTGGCATTCCAGCATGGCGCGCTCGTGGGATATCGCAGCCTCGCCTGCGCGGATGTGCCCCTCCCTAGTCGGGCCGCCCTATCGTGGGCCGTGGCGGTCTCAGTTCGACTGCGCTCATAAAGCGTGCGAAGACGCCCTGCGTGACATCGAGGCCATCACGGGCGACCCCGATCGGCGCGACGGGATTTGGGCCGCCGTTCCCTGGTATGTCCGCGGCCCCCTGTTTCTCCCCGCCGACTACCTCGAGCTGAAGATGTTCGCACCGGCGGTTCACCAGCGGGTTGATGAGTTCCTCGCTGGTGCCACAGATCGGCAACGGCTCTACTGCCAAATCGTCGAAGCCGCGGCCAGCGCAGCCGCACACCAAGCGCAAGCCGCGCTGCACCAACACCTTGACCGCCCGGTACTGGAGCTGCTTGCAGGCGGCGAAGACGACCCGCCTAATCGTTACCCGGAAGTCGTCGAAGCGGCGGCCAGCGCAGCTGCACATCAAGCGCAAGCCGCGCTGCACGAAAACCTTGACCGCCCGGTGCTGGAGCTGCTGGCAGCCGGCGAAGACCAGGCGCCGCAGCATTACCGGGAAATCCTCGACAGCGCCGCCAGCGCAGCGGCAGGCCGAATACAGGCTGCAGTCCACCAAAACGTTGACGAGCGCTGCCTTCGTCAACTTCATCGAGGTGACCAAAAGACACATGAGGAGCTCTGGGCGCCGCTTGGCTTAAGCGATGATCCGCCACAGCGTCCGGAGTGAGTCCGCAACATCGCGATTGGCCGCGCGGCCAGAGCCATCGAGCACAGCGCGCAAGCCGAACTCCACCAACACTTGGACACACTGATCGCCGACGGCAAAGACGCTCTGCACTACCACCAGCTACTCGACAAGGTTCTGCGCGACGGATGCCGGGCAGAAGCCGAGCTACGCGAGTTCTTCGACATCGTTGAACAAGGCGCTGTTTCCACAAGGGTTATGGCAACGCGTCCTAGCCGCGTTCGGCCGCTAAACGGTTAACGCGTGGTCGGGATCGGCGAGGTGTGCTACCTCGCCGTGACGGCGACCAGATCGGCATTCGGGCACACTTGGGGGACACTCGGCGCGCTACCGCGCCGCGTCAACGGCTGGGATGTGGATGTCGTGGGCGGTCAGAACCTCGTCGATGGCTGAGCGCATGTCCTCGATGGTGACCAGCCGCAGGGTGGCGGGGTCGGCGGTGAGCATGTCGATGGTGGGGTCGGATGCGATGCGTGACTTCATTTTTTTGGCGCATGCGGATAGGACGTTGCGTGCATAGCGGCCGTTGGCGGCGATGTCGATGAGCAGACTGTCGTCGCCGTGGGTTTGTCCGTGTTGGGGGCCGGTTACGGGTGTGGTACAAAGCCATTTGGCAACCTTCGCGAAGTAGTGGCGGGCCTCTTGGGCGATTGTGACGTGTGATTTGGCGGCGAAGAGGTCTGCAATGCCGATGATTTCGTCGGGTGTGTTTGAGGTGAATTCGAGCTTGTGAGGGAAGCGGGAGCGTAGGCCGGGGTTGGCGGAGAGCATTCGGCTCATGGGGGTGGCGTAGCCGGCGAGGCAGATCATCATGTCGCGGCGGTGGTCTTCGGCGTATTTCATGATGGTGTCGAGGGCGATGCGGCCGAAGTCGCGGTCGAGGTCCTCTTTGTAGAGGGTGGGGGCTTCGTCGATGAATAAAGCGCGCCCGTAGGCGCTTTCGAGGATCTTGGTGGTCTTTGCTTCGGTTTCGCCGATGTGTTCGCCGAGCAGTTGTTCGCGGGAGACTTCGATGAATTCGGGGGATTGCAGGATGCCCAGGCCGAAGTACATTTGGCAGATGATGCGGGCGATGGAGGTTTTGGCGGTTCCGGGTGGTCCGACGAGGATCATGTGCAGTGAGCCGTCTTGGTCGCCGCCCAGCCCGCGTTGGGCCATGATCTGGTCGTAGTGTTGGACGTTTTTCAGTTCGGTGACGTGTTCTTTGACTCGTTGCAGGCCGACGAATTCGGTGAGGGCGCCTTCGGCGGCTTGAAGGACTTGTTGGGCTTTTTCGCGGTCGTGTTGGCGTTGCAGTTCGTCTGTGCTGGGGCCGGAGTCGGGGTTCCAGCGGTCGGTGCGGGCGGCGATGGCTTCGGCGGTGGTGACGATGGGTCCGTAGGTGGGGTCGGCGAGGGCGGTGGCGGCGGCGGGCCGCAGTTGCCCGTCGATGGTGGCGGCCCGGAATTGGGTGCGGGCTGCGGGTTCGTCGCCTTGGGCGCGGTGGCATAGACCGCGGTAGAGGGCTGCGTCGGCGGCGATGGTTTCCGGCACGCGCGGCGGGGTCAGCGGTTGTAGCACTGAGAGTGCGGTGTCGAATTGGCCGAGTCCGGTGTGGGCGATGCCGGCCAGCAGCGTGGTGGCGTCTTCAATGATCGGCGCGGTGTGTGCGGCGGGCCGGGATGTCCAGGACAGGACGTCGGGCCAGCGGTGGGTGACGAAGTGCAGGGAGGCGCCGATGAAACGGTGCAGGGCCTGTTGGGCGGGTTCGCGGGTGATGTCGATGTCGTCGAGCGCTTTTTCGGCGCTGTCGTAGTCGTTGGCGGTGATCAGGCCCGCGACGTGAGCAAGGGCAAGCCCGATGGGGGTGGTGGGGTAGAGGGCAAGGTAGCCGCTGGGTGCGGGGATGACGGGGCGTAGGTCGTCGTCGGCTAGGCCCAAACGGCGTGTTTCGCGGTGCAGGGTGGCGCTGGTGTGGTGCGCGTTGCGCAGGGTGGTGACGCTGGTGTCGCCGGCGGCGGCCAGTCCGACCCAGGCATCGCACATGGTGGCGTCGAGGTCGATGGCCCGGCGGAACGCGATGCGGGCTTGGTCGGGGTCGGCGGGCTGGCCGTCGAGCAGGCCGAGCGCGGTGATGCCGGTGTCGAGGTAGTCGCGTGCGTTCACTGTTCGCCTTCGCGGGTCGCTGGGGTGCCGGGCCGGCGCACTGACCCAAATTCTAGGGGCGCACCATCATCGTCGCGGGCGCTCCGGGATCTGCGGTTGTCGCCGTCAAGGGGTGGGGCTTCGATTCCGGTTGGTGCGACGTCCGTGGCGGTGGGTGTGACGTCGCGTCCGTGTCCCCGGTCGGTAGCGGGGCGGGGGGAGAAGGTGCTGTGGCCGATGTCGGCCGCAGGCTGATCGGTGCGCTCGGGCGAACGGTTGTTGTTGCGCCGCGAGCGTGATGACGTGTCGGTGCCGGGGTGGTTGTCGGTGGCTGGTGTGTGGTGTTGGCGGTGTTTGTGTGCGGCGTGGCCGGCGGCGGCGACAGCGGCGGCGGGGATGGCGATTTCGGGGGCTGCGACGTCGGCGGCGGCGCGGGCGGCGGTTCCGGCAGCGGTGCGGGTGGCAGCGGCGGCGGTGGCCTCGGCGGTCTGGGCGGCACCGGTTTTCGCGGTGGCCCGGGCGCCATCGCGGGTGGCGGTGCCCGGTTTGGCGATGGTGGAGGCGCCTGGGGTGGGTTGGGTTTTTCGGGTGGAGCTGCGGGGTTTGAAGGTGTCGAAGCCGGGCGTGGTGGTGCTCGACGTGTCGTCGGTGTCGTTGTCGTCGCTGTCGCGGTTGCGCCGGTAGCGGTCACGCAGGCGCCCGGACAGGGTGCGGGCTTGGTCGATGTGGGCGCGTGCCTCGTTGTATTGGCGGCGGCCTCGTCGGGCGGTGTCGCCGGCGGCGGTGTGGATGGTGCGGGCAATGGTGCCGATGCCGTCGGCGTGGAATTGCTTGTCGATGTAGCGGAATAACAGCAGTGCTGCGATGGAGGCGAGCATCATGATGAGCATGCGTGGGGCGACGGTGATGGTGCCGGTGCCGAGCATCGGGGTGGTCAGGGTCCAGGCCAGCCACACCACGACGATGCCTAGAAATGCTGTGTAGACGGCCATTTCGACGGCGTGGATGAGGAGTTGCCAGCCGCAGTGTTTGGCGTAGGCCAGGGAGCGTTCGGCCAGACCGGTCATGCCGACCATGAATGAGGGCGCCAGGACGGTGCCGTAGTAGCCGGCTTTGAGTCCGACGAGGAAGGTGCTGATGGCCACGTACCAGATGAACAGCGAGAACACCGCGCCTGCGAGCAGGAAGACGATCGCCAGTACCGCGTCGCCGCCGCCGAGCTGTTGGGCGTGAGCGAGTGCTTGGGGCGCACCGCAATTGGCCATGGCGTGCGCGGGTCCGGGTCCTTGACCGTTGGCGGCGCTGATGGCTCGCGACCAGGCGCCTGCACAGGTGCCGACGTCGTCGACGACGAAGCCGAAGTTGACGACTTGCAGTGGGTGGCGCACGCCGGCGGTGACGAGTTGGGCCAGCATGGCGCCCAGTTGGGCATCGAGCGGTTGGCTGGGGGCGTAGGGTCCGCCGCGGGTGGCTTGGGCGATGGAAAATCCGGTGGCGCGCCCGATCGCCAGGAGCCCGTGGTCGCTGTAGAGGTCGGTGATGGGGTCGGCGAACACGGTCAGCAGCAACACGGTGAACAGCACGCCGGTGCCGATGATGGCCCAGCCGCGGCCGCGGTGGCCGCGCAGGATGTTGATTCCGCCGATGATCGCGCACAAGGTGATGGTGATGGGTCCCAGGTAGAGCTGGTTGGCCACGGTGGTGACGGCGTTGTAGACGGGCCGGGTGATTTGGGCGACCGTGACCAGCCAGGTGCCGGACAGGGCGAAACGCAGCAGCCACAGCGCGACGCCGACGATGAAGATGTAGAAGCCGGTGGTGGTGGTGAGCCACCATGCGGCGGTGGAGTGGGTGATGCCGGTCTGGATTGCTTGGCCGGCCCACTTGAGCACGGAGGACGGTTCGAGCAGCGATACCCCTTGTCCGTTGTTGGTGACGGCTTCGGGGGTGTCGACGACGGACAGGAAGTAGTCCTTGAGCGGCACACCGTAGCTGTCTTTGAGCCCGGTCCAGCCCAGGGCGGCACCTCCGGTCGCGGCGGCGGCTGACGGCGCGCTGACCACCGCCCACAACGCCAGGGCATGCATGGTGGTCACGAGGGTGACGAGTTGGCGGGCGCGGGGGTGTTCGGCCAGCCATGCGGCGAGCAAATCGGTGCGGGCGGGCTGGCTCATGCCGCCACCGGCGGGGTGCTGTCGAGGTCGGCGGCGAGCTGGGGTGTGGGGGCGCCGAAGAATTTGGCGCGGGCGTGGCGGCGGAATTCGTCGACGATGAATCCTTCGCCGCGCCGGTGTGGTTCGACGTAGCCGATCTCGTCCTCGTCGCCGGCGGTCAGGGAGGTGTTGGCGGGGCTGGTGTCTTCGACGTAGGACTGCACGACGTCGGGGTAGAGCTCGGGATCGATGCCGGCCCATTCCAGCGTTTGTTCGGCCAGGGTTTCATTGGTGATACGGAATAACCATTTCTGGGTGATGAACTCGCTGCCCATGCGCTGTAGGTGATGAAAGTCTTGGGTGATGAGCCAAATGCCGGTGTTGTGCTTGCGTCCTTGGGTGGTGACGCGGTGGGCGGCGCGGGCACCGGGTGGGTATGCCAATAGTTCGGCGCACTCTTCAAAGATGATGGTGCCGAACTGGTCTGGGCGCGCAAACAGTTGCTGTTGCTCGAGGTCGACGAGTAAGCCATAGATGGCCATGGCCGCTAGTTGGCGGGGTTGCAGATCTAATCCGCCGTTGACCGCGGCGCGGATGTCGTCGGCGTCGGGCAGGGCTAGGTTGCGGGTCAGCCAGATGGTGACCTGGGAGTCGGCCGTTAAATAGGGTTTGCGGTGCGGATCGAAGAGTGCCTGGGTGTAGTGGGAGGCGGCCGCGGCCTCGAGCCGCAGCAGCAGCTCGTTGTCGTGTGGGTTGGGTTGGGCTCGCAGGTATTCGATGAGGTCGCGCATGCGCCGGATTCCGTTGCGTTCGCGGTTATCTGGGCGCAGTGCGACTTCGAATTGGGCGCGCATGACGCTAAGTGGGTTGACGCCGATGAGGGGCAGGATGTGGTCGGCGGCTTTGCTGGCTGCTTCCTCGTCGGGGAAGATCACCAGCGGGTCCAGGGATATGTCGGCCTGGGTGGGGTCGAACGCGTGCGCGTCGGGGATGGTTCGCAGTGCCTTGGCCCATTCGGCGTGCTTGCCGGGATCGAACACTCTGACTTGGGCGCCGCGCAGGGCGAGTTCGGCGGCGGAGAGTTTGGCGCGGTTGGATTTGCCGCCGCCTGGCTCGCCGACAATGCCTAGGCCTGTGTTGTGGTTGCGTCGAGCGGTGCCTTCGGGATCGTGCAGGATGATGCGCGGGCGCATGGTGTTTTGGTTGACCGCGAGGGGGCTTCCGGTGGAGTTGCCGCATTCGTCGGAGGTCAGCGGCATGAAGCGGGCCCACCGGTGTGCGGTTGTGGGGTTGCGGTATTCGTCGAGGGGGCTGGTGGTTTCGCTTCCGGGGTTGAAGGCTTTCCACAGCGCCCGGTGTGATCCGCGGCGGCGGCTGAATGCGATGGCAACCGAGTCGAGTTCTTGGCGGATCTGTTTGACCGCGTCTTCGATCACCTCGATGGAGGCCGCGCCGACGGCGATGACGGGGGTGCCGTCGAGTTCGCGTTCGGTGGGGTTGGCGTTGAGTTCGCTGGAGTAGTCCAGGGTGGCATCGAGCTTGTTGGCGAGGTCTTCAGCGTCGGCGGCGTCGCGTTTGGCTGCGCGTTGGCGCTGCTGGTCTTCGATGTTTTTGGCGTTGCGGCGATTGGCGGCCAGGGCTTGGTCGGGGGTGCGCAGGTTCAGATGCTGAACCCAGTCGATGGTGGCGAGGGTGTCGACGTTGTCGAGGGCGCGCAGATATGCGGCTTTGGGGAAGCGCACACCGCGGGCGGGGAATTGGTCGACGGCCAGCATTGCTTGGTAGCTGACCGGGCCGACAAGGTTGGCGTGTTCGTCGAGTTCTTGAATGCGCACCACCGAGTGGCGGCTGGGCCACCAGCGCAGCTGGCGATCGAGGTTGGCGCCTTCGTCGAAATGCCAGCGCCCAAATGCGCTGCCGGGCAGGGTGTGTGGGCCTTCGAAGGGGTGGGGCAGGGGCGCGGTGAATACGCCGCGCAGTGCGATGTGGCGGTGGTGCCAGCGGATCTGGGCGGGGGTGGCGGCGGTGGTGTGAAATTCGTCGGGCAGTGCGGCGATGATTTCGTGGGCCAGTTGTGTGTAGGCGGCCACGGAGGCCTCGGAGTCGGGGTCGCGGCCGATGATCCATTTCCCGAGTTTTTCGGCTTTACCGGTGACGGTGCGGCCGAGCCGGCCGGAGTCCACCGGGATGGTCAGCCAGTGCACTCGCTGTTGGGGTCCGGTGTGGTGTCCGGTCTGCAGCGGGTCGGCGACCATGGGTTCCCAGCGGCGGCAGTGTGAAACCCATGCGGGCTTGTCGTCGTGACGGCCGAGGATGTTGGACAGGATGCGGTCTTGGTCTTCGCAGGCCAGCAGCCCGAATAGCTGTGACCCAGAAGGAAGGTTGCGGCCGAGGTTGCGGGTGAGCCGGGCCCCGCGTTCCCATACGGGCAGTGGTCGCATGGTCAGCGGCAGGCCATGGATCAGATAGTCGGCGTAGACGCCGGTGCGGGTGTAGCGCAGGTTACCGATCACCTTCTGTGGCGGGTCGAATGAACGGTCAACGCGGGGCGGCATGGGGTGTCCTTGGCATAGTCGCGGAACCAACTGGCTTTGGCCTGGCCGTGGGTGTGGGCGGGGCAGAAGTGATCACCGCTCGCGGTAGCCAGGCGTTGTAAAGGAATTGGGCTCGGGTGGATAGCCGGGGGCGGGCCTTGGGAAGCAGCACCCTCATGGCCAAGACGATGGCCGCAGTGAGCAGGGGCGCTCCCAGCAGCACGATCAACACGTGCGGTGATTGGGTGTGATGGGTGACCCAGAAGATCGCCGGCACGTTGATGGTGCCGATCGCGACGAGTTCTGGTGTGCGGTAAGGGCCGAGTGGCAGTTGGTTGCCCGTGGATGACTCGCCAGCCCAGATCGGGATGTCACGAATTCCGGTCCAGACCTTGGCGTTATCGCCAGTGTGGACCGGTGCGTTTTGCTGGGTCATCGCCCGGAGTAGATGCCTGGCGAGTAGCCGGTGCGGTCGCGCAGCTCGTGCACGCCCATGTCGCGGAATCCGACGGCGTTGAGGATGCACACCGACAGCCCCACCCCCATGAAGAAAACAGCGATCGCCGTGCCGAACCCAAGTTTTACGGCCGTCTTAAGAGAGACAAGGATTCCGGCGGCGAGTGCGCCCAGCCCACCGAGGCCGGCGATGAGCAAATACATTTCTTGGCCCATGCCCATGAGGCCGGATGCCGCCATCACGGATGTGTTCATTGCGTTGGTTCTCCTTTACCTGGGTTCGGTTGGGGCATTGAGGCTTTCGCGCCTAGTGCTTTGGCGGTGCGGGGGTTGGTGGTTCGGGGTCGGCGTCGGCGAGTGCGGGAACCGGTTGGATGGCGGCGACGAACCAGTTGCCGCCGGTGGCTCGGATGGTGAGGGGATAGGACAGGTCGTAGGGGGTGTATTGGGCTGATCGGGCCGAAACCGTCACTCGCGCCGACAAGGTGAAGTTTTCCGCCGGTATGTCGGGAGGGTTGGCGATCGATTGCACACCGGTCACCGTGACGCTGGCGTAGGGGTGTTTGACGGGTTTGATCCGCGAGTCGGTGGTGATGTAGCGATCCAAGCTACCGACGGGCTGGCACGCCGCGGCTTGGCCCTGGCCGGTTCCTGAGATGCAGGGACTGTTGGTCAGGTAGGCGGTGATGAATCCCGATAACAGGGTGGCGATCGGGTGGTTGGCGGGGATGGTGGCAGGGTAGCCGAGTTCGACGTCGACGCCAGCGGGTGGTTCGTCGAGGCGGGCCAGGTTGTCCAGTGCGCGCACGGCGTCGCCGCCGTAGACGCCGAGCGGGATTTGGTAGTAGTTGCGTTCGGGAGTGGCTGTGGCGTAGGGCTGTTCGGTGACGCCCACCAGCACTCCGTAGGTGCGAAGATTCGCGCGGTCCGGGCCGGTGCGTTTGGCGTAGGCGGCGGGTGCGGTGACGATCAGCCCGGGGGTGGATGGCACGGTCAGCCTCGAGGCGTTGGGAAAGCATCGCGAGAGGTCTGTGCCTTGAGCGCTGGCTGCGGTCAGGTAGGTGGTGACGCAGTCGATGGCGAAAGCTTTGACCAGGTCGGTTTGGTTGATGGTGTCAAACGAGATGTCGGCGATGGGCGGGGGCGGGTCGGGCAACAGCCATCGTTTGAGCGTTCCCGCGCCGCTGACCGATGAGGTGACGACGAGGACGGCCAGGATGACTCGGCCGGTGCCGTGTGTTGCGGCCTTGATGCGCCTACGCCAGACGTTGCTGAGTTTGGGCATTATTTCACCTGGTGGCCAATGACTTTGATGCTGGTGATGGCGAAGGTGCCGTCGCTGGGGTCGGGTCGATCGGGTTGGCCGGGCAGCACCGGCGCGGTTGAGGCGTCACCGCCGGAGGGGCCGCCGAGGATGGGGCCGAGGATGCCGTCGCCGGAAGGGGCAGAGGTGGTGCTGGTCGGCGCGGCTACCAACGGTGGGCGGCTTGTTTCCTGGATGATGATGGTGATTTCGGAGGCCAGCACGCTGGGCACCGCCTGCACCGCTTCTCCGTGCACGTTGCCGGTCTTTTGCGGTTTGATCGTGTTGGCGGTGTCGTTGAACTGCCATTGCAGCCGGGTGACGACGCGGTGCAGCGGCCAGGGGTCGCCTTGGTCTGTGGTGCTGGTCTTGTTGACCGCGCCCGGCACGATCGAAACCGCGGTGATGATTTCGGGCCGATCAAGGTAGATATGCAGTACTTCTCCGGCGGCCGAGCTGGCGCAAATCCAGGGAGCTTTGGCCTGGGGGTCGGCCAGCAGTTGGGCCGGGGTGGAACCGGGCAGCCTGTCGCAGTCGGAAGTGGCGGTGAAGCGCAGCGGCTCGTCGGTGACCGCCGGCGAAGTCGAGGCAGGAGCCGGAGGCTGTGGCGGCCGGGCCACCACGCTGGGCGGAGCCGGGGGTGCAGGATCGTCGTGTGAGGTGATGGCACCGGCCGCGAACGTGACGACGGTGGCAACCACGGCTACTGCGCCGAAACCCGCTGCGACCCAAGGGTTAAAGCGGCGCCGGGCTGCTGGCTTGTCGTCGGGATCAGCGGGATTGCCGGAACACTCGCGATCGTCGTCAAGGTCGACCATTGGTCGATCACCGGTCGCGTCGCCGCCAAACGGTTCGGGCCATGAAGCGCCGTCCAGACCCGATGCTTCGCCCCTGGCCTCTTCGTCGTCAGGTTCGACCGTGTTAGCCGCATCGATATCGCCGGTTGCACTGTTGGTGTCGTTTCCTGCGCGGATGCGTGCCACCCACGCGGCGTCCTCGTCGGCGAGTTTGGCCGTGCTCATGGCCGCACCCGACCTCGGTGGCGCCGCTGCGCGGCCGGGAGAGCGGCCGGTGTGCGCACCAATCGATGGCTCGAGAACACGGCGCTGTCCGTGTCGAGTGGAGTGAGCGGGGGGCGTAGCCCGCGGTGATCGCCAGCGACCAAGTACACATCGGGGTAGCGGTCAGCGAGGGTGGGGGCTGGCAGGGGCCGCGGTTCGGGGACCAGCACAACAGGAGCGGCACCGTGTGCCGTGCGTCGGCGGGCGCGCCACACCCGCCAGCCAGCCCAGAGCAGCCCAGCGATGATGAGCAGCGGCAGGCATCGCGCGACCAGCTCGACGACGGCGACCACCGCCAGGCACATCATCGCGCAACTCATACCGATCAGGGCCAGTAGCGCCTTCATCCCAGCCTCCCTGCACAGACGATCAGCTTTAGTCGTCACGGTAGCCATCTGCGCCCGATTCTGTCGACATGTATAGACGTTTTTGGTTGATTATGCTTAATTTTGTGAGCGTGAACGCATCCCAGGGCGCCTTGGCGGAGGTTCCGGACTCGGGGCCGGCCCGGCTGGACTACTTCGTGCGGAAGCGGATCAGCCAGATGCGCATCAGCGGCTATGAGGTAGCGCGCCGCGGCGGGCCCAACCGCACGACGCTGTACAAGGCGATCAACGGGACGGGCCGGCTGCGGGAATCCACGTTGGCGCGCATCGACTTGCCGCTGGGGTGGGCGGCCGGATCGTCGGCGGCGATCCTGGCCGGCGGGGTGCCGCACACTCGGATGGCGTCACGTCCCGAGGATGAGCACGCGCTCACGGTGCTGCGCGCTGCGAGCACGCTGCTGGATGAGGCAACGGAGTTGATCAGCACCGTCAAGGGTTTGGTACGTGAGCTGGTCGACGACGGCGCCGACGGGACGGTGGCCGGCGTGACCGAGGGGAAGGGTCAGTGATGGCGGCCGCGGTCGATATTTTTGCTGAGGAGCGCCGGGCCTGGATCGCCGCGCATGCCGGGGTCTTGCTGTTTCAGAAGCGGCGCGCCGAGCTGCTGGGTAAACGGATCCGGGCCCGCGACCGCGCCCGTGTGGGTGTTCGGCCCGATCCGCACGACGATGACGTGACACCGCCGTTGATGTTTCGGAAAACCTCCACTGCGACAGGAGGTTTCGAGACGGCGATTGTTGCGGCGTGCGCGGTGACCGCCCCGATCGGTTGGCCGATCGGGCGGTTGCTGTATGGGTGGATTACCACGTTGATCCCGGATCGCTTGTTGGGCTACCCGATTCCGGCGCTACTGGGCACGGCGGTGCTGTGCGGGATTCCGCTGCCGCTGCTGTATGACCCGTCAGCCAGTGTGTGGTCAGTTGTGGTGGCGCCGTGGCTGTTGGCCCAGATTCCGGCGATGTTTCTCGCCGCCGGGATTTACGGGATTCTTGAGGGCTGGCTTGCCATCGAGGGATCCAGCCACTGGTGGCCGCTCACACCAGTGGCCGCGGAGTTGGACGACGAGCTGTTCCTGGGTGGCCGCGACGTTTCGATGCCCACCATTCTTGATCGGCCGGCGCAGGAACCCGAACCGTTAGCAGTGCCGCGGGTCAGTTCGGCGACGATCCGGTGGATTCCCCTACTCTGCAGTGGCGTCCCGGCCGCGCTGGGGATTCTCTGGTTGTGCTGGCTGATCTTCGCGGCGCTAATGCAGTTGCCCAGCGAGTGGCTCAACCAGACGGGAACTGGATCGGGATACTCGCAGCCCGTTGTCGGCTGAAAATGTTTCGTTAGGTGGTTCCGGGTGTGGGCCAAAAGAGTCAGTCGATGCAGGTCTGCTCGTCGCTGCACACGTGGTGCGTCCAGGCTTGCCCGTCCCACCAGCGATAAGGGAATCGGTGGGAGGGATCGGGATACCAGCCTCGAGTCGGCGCAGAATGTATCGCTGCCGGATATTTGGATAGGTGGCGCTGTGCTCGGTTGAGGGTGCGTGCGTCGATGGTGGCGTCGATGCCTGTCTGGCCGGTATGTGGGTCGCCGATGTAGAGCACGTTGGGGCGGTTGCTGTGTGGACCCCATCCTTCGTTGAGGATGCTTACGGCGACAACCGAACCGTTCTGGACCCAGGTCCACCAGAACCAGGCGTCACGTCGCTCCGTCGGGGTATCGCCGTTGTAGAAAGAGACGTAGGCTTTGCTGCCCCTTCGGTCGTGCTCGTAGACATCGTGAATGTAAAGCACGTCCAGATGGTGGGCATCGGCGTCGCGACGTAAAGCCAGCCAGGCTTGGGCTGCCGCCGCGTCACGTTGTGGTTGTTGCTGCCGATCCACTAGCCAGCCCACGCCAGCCAGCGCGATAAACCCCAGCACGATGAGGGTGGTCACACCCCGGAGCCTAACTGCGGGGCCTGACGCTTCCCACCCGCACCGCTAGCCTGGCGTGGCGGTGTTGCGGTGTTCGGCAGGGTTATTTGACCGCTTTGAGGCGGTGACTGTTTTTGTGGATGCGTTGTCGAACGACGCGATCCCAGATGGACAGGAAGTCGCTCCAGTCGGGGATATGGACTCGTTCTCCGGCCGTGC
The DNA here is from genome assembly GCF_003402475.1 of Mycobacterium sp. MFM001. Taxonomy (GTDB): domain Bacteria; phylum Actinomycetota; class Actinomycetes; order Mycobacteriales; family Mycobacteriaceae; genus Mycobacterium. The sequence continues at coordinate 30,203 of NZ_BFAB01000016.1, read as the reverse complement.
CTCGGCGCAAGAGTTGGGCTTCTTCCCGGTTTCGGGGTAGAAGGTCTTGCCAGTAGATGGCGGGGCCGAATTGTGAGGATTGCGAGCGGCTTCCGCTGTTGGGTTCATAGGATTCGGTGCGTCGGGTGGCCAGTCCGTGCCAGTCGGAGGCTTGCTCGAGTAGGTGGCGTTCGTGCGCGCCGTACATGACGAGGGTGCCGGGGAAGACGTCGCGCAGCGCGTCGGCGTATTTAGGTCCGTAGACGACGTCGAAATGGCTGGATGCCTGCACGGTGGCCATGATGTTGACTCCGAGGCCGGCAGATTCGCCGACGTAGTTGAGCAGTGCGGGAAGTGGGCATGAGTTGCACACTTCGTCGAGCTCGAGCAACAGCCGGTGGGTCAGGAGGTGGTTGGCGGTTTTCTTGCGGAAGTACTGCACGATCGAGTCGATGAGAGCCACCGCGGCCCCGGCGACCGTGCCGGTGTTGGGGGCGATGACAAACAGTGTCGCTTCGGGATCGTCGAGCATAGTGACGTCGAACGATTCGATGCTCAGGCAGTCGATGGTGCTCAGCTGCGTTTCGGGGTCACTAGCCATCAGTCCCAGACGAATCCACGGCGTGATGGCCTTTTTCATCGTGACGGCCACACTGTCACGTAAGCGTCCGTCCATGGCTGTCAGCTCGATCAGCGGCTCGCGGAGATCGGCATGCGGGCACAGGCCGTACGCGGTTTTCCATGAGGGGTAATCGATTTTGCCGGCATGGTTGTCGTCGTCCTGTTTGTCTCCGCGGGTGCCGACGGCGCGCAGCACCCAGGGCATTCCTTGGCGGTTGCCCAGGGGGCTGGCCGCATACAGCAGGCACGCCAGTGGGGCGGATGCGCTGTTTTCCCACAGGCCGCCGGCGGCGACGGTTTGCCCGCTGGACGCGCCTCCGAAACCGACGCCGGACGTGGCGAGCATCGTTTCGGCGACGGTGAGGGCTTCGTCGGCGGTGGTGATTGCCGCGGTCGGGTCCGTGACCATTCGACGCACGTTGGCCGGCCAGACCAGGGTCTTCTGCGGCCGCAGGTCGATCACCCCGGTGGCGCCGTTGTAGCGGCGAGTCAAGACCAGCTCAGCCAGATCCTCCTTCGAGGACACGCACACGACCGGACCGGGGTGCACTACTGCGGCAGGCGCCAGGATGCGGCGGGTCTTTCCGGTACGGGTAGGGGCGCTGATCGCCAAATGCGGTGCGCTCTCAGGCATGTACGGCTGATCGTTGCGGTATGCCAGGCCACAGTAGGGCGTGTAGGGCACATGGACAGGCACACCGATGATGATCGGCGTGATGCGAGGTCGAAGTCCAACAGTAGGCGCAGATTTCGTGTTGAAGTAAAAGGACCGTCCATTAGCGCCGGGTGGGTGTCACGTCGACCCCAGGTGGTCGTTAGTGATGGAGTGCTTTCATCTGCTCCCAGTTGCCGTGGCTGTCTTTGATGTCGTCTTCGCTTAGCAGTAGGTAGGTCCAGGGTCCGTCAACCTTGCCTGAGTTGGTTACGGTGTTCGACCAGGTGATCGCTGCGCTCCTCTTGGCGGCCACGTCCTCGGCCTGCAGTTCCCTATTCATTTTGACTTCGACCAGCCAGTAGTGTCGCTTGCCGTTGATCTCCTCGACTACCACGAGATCCGGGTTGTATTGACGTCCGCTGGATGTCCACGTGATCGGGATGTCGTTGCGATGTACTCGCGCCCACACGACGACGTTTGGCGCGTCGTCGATTGCTTTTGCTGCGACATATTCGGGCGCGCTGTCAAACCAGGCATACTCGTAGAGGTTTCGTTTCCAGCCGTTGTACGGGATGTATTTCTCGAACGTCTCCACGCGCTCCTTTTGGTGGGAGCGGGAACTTTTTCGAACCTTGGTGAGCGGCTCCAGCTTCACGTCATCGAGGTAGGTGATTCCGCCCTTAGTCACCGACGCGAGCTTGGCAGCGATCAGTTGCGAAAGGCGACGTTTCGCGGTGTCGAGATACGCCGACAGCCACAGACCGGCATTGTCGCCCATGGTCGTAATGATGGTGTTGACTATGGCGTTAGCGGCGTTCACCTCGCTGATGCGCCGGTTAACGCCGGGAGCATCTAGTACTGCATCGACAAGGGCCTCGCGGGACTGTTCGAGAGGAATATCGAGCCTGGCGGCCTTTACATGGTCCTCGGCGGCCACGCCGGTGATCTTGGTTCCGTTGGCTTTGAGCAGTGTGCGTTTGAGTTCTTCGTCGGCTTCGACCGCTAGGCCCTGAGCCAGCTTCACGAAATCGGCGTCTTCGTGGATCTGATTGAGTGACACCACGATCGGCACCGGAATATGTTCGATGTAGGGCAGCATGATCGGCTCACGGCCGGGTAGCGGTTGATGCTCTCGGGTATCCCCTTTGGCCTTCTCGGCCTCCGCCGCCGCTTTGGCGGCCACCTGGTCCATGTCTTGCACCGGCATCGCCGATGGTTCGGCGTCCTCGCTCTCGGGCAGCGAGGTGAACCCGCTCAGTTCAGGGGGCAGGAACACGGGTGCCGGAGCGGGATCGCTGACGTGTTTCTCCGCTACGGTCTGTCCGGATTCGGTGACATGGGTCTGCATCCACACCCCGTAGTCGACAAACTTTTCGTTGAGCGCCTCTCGTTTCTTGAGCAACTCCTCATACCGTTCATGTGCCAGCACCTCGACGGTGTCTAGCATCTGGATGCCGGTGTAGCCGCCGAACGGCAATCGCATCCCGCGTCCCAGCGTCTGCTCGGTCAGCACGTCGGAGACCGAGGCGCGCATGGAAGCGATCACGTAAACGTTCTTGACGTCCCAGCCTTCCTTGAGCATCCCGACGCTAATGATGATGCGCACCGGGCAGTCGGGATGCTCCACCGCATCGAGGTCGGCAAGTGCCTTCTCCTTTTCCTCACCGGTCAGATTGGAGTGCACAAGAAGTGTTCTGCCGACCCACGCGCCGCCATCGAAGCCCTCGGAATCGAGGATGTCGCGAAAGGCGTTGGCCTCCGTGGTGTCCTTGGCGATCACCAGCATCACCGGATTTACCGGCGGCAGATCGTTCTCCTCACAGTAGGCATGAGCGATCTGCTCTTTGTACTTAAGTAGCGTCACGCCGTCGAGCAGCTTGGTGTGGTCATCTTTTCGGTCGTCCTTGCGCGCGACGAGCACGGGAGTTTTGACGTATTGGTCGCGGATCGCATAGGACAGCGGATAGCGGTAGACGACGAGCGCCTCATCTCTGCGGTCAGGGGTCGCCGTCAAGCCGACGACCACTGAAGGGTTGAGATCGGCGATCGTCCGCGAAAACGCCTGCCCCCGGTAGCAATGGTGCTCGTCGGCGAGGATCACCAAGTCTTGGCGCTTGGCGAGCCACTCGAAGAACGAACCACCCAGTGTCTCTTGGAATTCGTGGGTGGCGCGTCCCTCACCGGTTGCTGAGGTCAACGCCTGCACCGTGAAGATGTACAGCTTGGTTTTCGAGTCGTCCTCCATGATGGCGTGAGTCGACTGGTGTTCGAAGTTTTCCGCGGTGACCACGGCGGGGCGCGACTTCATTGCTGCTGTCAGCGATTTGCGGTGTCCAGACGTGAAGTTGTTGATCGACTTGTCTCGAATCGTGCGGCCAGGTGCGAGCAGTAGGAAATTGCGCGCAGGGCTCTCTCGCCCAGCGAAGTATTCGATCAGCCCTGCGAGCACGTAGGTCTTTCCGACTCCGGTGGCGGAATCGACGATGCATTCAAATGGTGGGGGGTTCTCCTCCACATCGAAGTGCTGGCTAACAACCTTCGCCACCGAATCGATTGCTTCCGCATTTGGCTTGCGTAACTCCAGACGGTGAGTGATCTCGGCCAGAAGATTGGTGTCGATGTTCAGGTCGGCCATCAGCTCTGCTTTCCGGTGGCCGCAAAGGGGGTGAATGGGGATCGGGATTGAACTTTTCGTCGGTAGGAATCGAGTACTGATGCGGGGATCGCCGCCAGCTTTGAGCCTGGGCATGCCTTGCGAAGTGCTTCGGCGGCAGCCGGATCGACCTGCGTGGCCCACACTTCGACGATCTGGCCGTCGGGGAGCTGATCGAGGATTGCGTCTACGGTTGATGGTGTGACCATGCCGTCGAGAATCACGTAACGCACCCGGCCGCGCTTACCCGCGAAGATGCCGTCAGGGCGGTGGCGGATGCCGAGTTGCGCGCACATGGCAGTGGCTAGCGCGCTGTTGGTGGCCCAGTCGGCGAGGAATACCCTGCCGCCGGCCTCTACGAACATGGAGTCTCCAACTCGCAAGTGGGTGAATCCGCCGCCGCCGTGCCAGGTGACCGTGGTCTCGTCTCGGGTCTTGGTCGCATCGCGCAGCGCTTTGATCGTCGCGTCGTCGGCGCTCTCAACGTGTTTAAGCACCTTGCGTAGCAAGCGATTGAACTCCTGGGCTTCGTCCGGGGTCATTCCGTCAGGAAGCTCAACCTGGTCTGCTGCCACGCGGGTTGTCACCGCCGTTATTCCGCCGGGGTCGTTGCCGTCGATCACTTTGAGCAACCTTGGCAGGGTGAAGGTCTCGACTGTGCTCGAACGAAGTTCGCAAGTCACCCATCGGCGACACATCTTGTGTGCCACGGCTGCTGTCGTGCCAGAGCCGGCGAAACAATCGAGGACAATCTCGCCTGGGTTGGTGGCGATCTGGATGATCCGTTGGAGCAGCCGTTCGGGCTTGGGAGTGGAGAATGGCTCGATGTCTGGGAACAGCTTCCGCAGATGGTCTCTTCGTGCCTCCTGGTTGCTGCCGACTTCGTGATTGGGCCACCAGGTTCCGGGTACGACGCCTTCGGCGATCTCCGAAAGGTAGGTCTTGATAACTGGGAGCGCGTCGCCTTTTTTGCCGAACCACACGCGGCCCTCGGCGCGAGCGACTTCGAGTGTGTCTTTGGAGAAGCGCCAGTAGTTGCCTTTGGGCGGTGTTACAACACGCCCCGAGGGTGTGATGACCTCGTACCGCAAGTCGTCGTTTCCGCTTTTGGCTGTCCCGTCTGCTCCCTGTCGCCACGGACCGCGGGGATCGTTGTCTGGATTTGCGTACCTTCCGGCTTGTCGTTGCGACCGAGGTATGCGGTTGCGCAGCTTCTTCCAATTGGGTTGCTGGACCGCGTAGATCAAGATGTAATCGTGGTTAACCGCGATGCCGGCATCGCCCTTAGCTCCCGGTGACTTCTCCCAAACAATTTCGGCGACAAAGTTTTTCGCGCCTATGACCTCGTCGAGCACCATTCGGCAGCGGTGCACCTCGGTGTCGTCGAGGTGCACCCATACCGACCCATCATTGGAGAGCAGCGGCTTGATTTGCCGGAGTCGGTCGCGCAGCATGGTCAGCCAGACCGAATGTTCAATGTTGTCTTCGTAGCTGTCGAAGGCCTGCCCGGTGTTGAACGGGGGGTCGATATAGCAGAGCTTGACCTTGCCGAGGTACTTATCCGCGTAGTCGGGGATTTGAGCTAGGGCGTCCAGGACGTGCATCGCATCACCGGTAACGAGCAGGTTGTCACTCGTGGGCTCTAGTAGGTCGGCGGGCCGGTCCTCGGGGGTCTCAGCGTCGAACCGGTCGACTTCATGCAGTAAACGGACCTCGGACACCCGATAGTCGGAGGGGTCGACGAACGTGTAGTCGTACCTGCCGTCGCCGGTTGATAGCAGCGCCTGTTCCTTGTTGGTCCAGGTCAGCTCCAGTTGACCGCGGTGCTTGCCCACTCGATCCCTTCCCTGGTCGGTGTCTGGGAGCCTATCGAGTGGAACATCCTGAGGTGCCGAAGTCGCCAGGGTTAGTCGCAGCTATGCACGCGTTGCGCCTGGCTCGGCGACTGGGTTCGCCCGGCCGCAAGCGTCTACAGGTCGATGCCGGGGTCGGGTGTGAGGTCTTCGGCGGCGGAGCGGTCGTGGGTGCGTATCCAGCGCGCCGCGGAGTGGGTGTCGTGGGCGCGCTGGTGCTGTTGGCGTAGTTGGGTGCGTTGGTGGAGGGCCTGACGGAGTTGCTCGGTGAGCATCTCGGGAGGCAGGTGAGCGGCTTGGGCAAGGACAGGTTGCAGGTCGGGGGCAGTCGGCGACTCCCTGCGCCGCGTGTCGGTGGCGGGTGGACCAAGTGTGGCGGTCCAGGACAGGTCGGTGTATAGGAGCTGCAGGAGGCGGGCGCTGGGTTGAGGCGGCCAGCGCGTGCTGGTGCTGGTGTCGAGCAGGATGAGTCTGGCGTCGTGTTGGGCGGCGTGTTCGGCGAGGTCGGCGAGCATGGACGGGTCGGCTTTGGCGGCCTCGTCGATGATAATGAGGTTTCCGGGGTCGACTTGCCAGTTTTCCTCGGTGAGGTTGCGGTGCAGTTCTGCGACGGTTGTGGTGGTGTGCCCAATGTGCTTGCGCGGCGGCACTTTGCCGCTGGGTGTGCACCAGTGGATGTGGCGATCGGCGGTGTCGGCGGCCTTGCGCAGGGTGTGCAGTGCGGTGTTGAGTTCGCGGCCAGGCTGAGCGGCCACGACGCTGACCGTGAAGGGAAGTTCCGCGACGGCGGCGATGGCTGCGCGCCCGGAGGCGCCGCTAGCGGGGACGGCGACCGGCAGGGGCCGTTGTGGGCTCTGGTGGCCGGCGACGGCGAGGATGCGTAGCTCGGCGTCGAGTTCGGTTTGTTGGGCCAGCACGTGTTCGAGGGCGCGGTGGTCTGCGGCCGCGAACGCGGCCGCGGCGGCCAGTTCGGCACGGTCGAGGTCGCGACGAATCTGGTTGCAGTGTTGGCGGGCGGCCTTCACGGCGGCGTCATCGGCGGCACGGGCGGCCGCGATCGCCTTGTCGACGTCGGCGGAGGTGACGATGTTTTCCACTGCGCCGACCGCCTCCGCTCGTGCGGTGAGTGCCTCGTTGAGTGCTGGGTAGAACTGTTCTGCTGGCGACACCTGGGGCAGGCACATCTGCCGCAGATCGAGGTCGGCTTGCGCGGAGGTGATGTCGAGCGGGTCGGCAGCCGGGTCGGCGCGCAGTTGGTTCAGGCGTGATTGTGCCCAGTTCACTTGGGCGAGGGCGGATTCGTAGTGTTCTTCGGCGTCAGCCCATTGCGCGATTACTGCTTGCAGCGCGTTGTGGTAGGGACGGTCTGCGTCGGCGCGTTGGCGTAGTTCGAGGATTTGCGGTGTGGCCCGGCGCATCTCGGGGCCGTCGCCGATGAGCACTTGTGCTTGCAGCTCGTCGAGCTGGCTAAGGGTTTGCTGGTATTGGGTGCGCAGGGTCCAGACGTCGAGTAAGGCTGCTGGCAGCGGCGGAGGCGGCACGCGGGTGGGGGAGAGGTCCTCGAATCGCAGGCTGCCGAGGTCCTCTTCACCGATGGGCGTGCTGTCGGGGTCGAGGTCTGCGCCGTGCGGTTCCTCGTCGAGTGTTTCGTGTCGCGGTTCGAGCTTCTCGCCATCGACACCGGGGGCTGGTTCGTCATCGTCGACAACTGGTACGTCGTAGTGGGGGTCGAGGGGCCGCAGCTGTTCTTCTTCTTCGGGGCTGAGCGGCGGATGTTCGAGTGTGACCTGGTCGTGGTGGGTGTGGGTGGGGTCGGCGGTGGTAACCATGTCGATGGTGTGGGTGATGAGCCGCGCGTACTCGTAGACACCGATGTTGTGGCCGTCGTCGGCGGCGTCGGCCAGGTGTTCGGCGGCCAGGTGGAGGAGGTCGCGGGGGGTCCAGCGGGCGGGGTCGGCGGTGGCGATCGCGGCGACGAGGCCGGGCCAGGCGGGGTCGGCGGCGATGGTTTCGGCGACAGCGGAGCCGAAAACCTGGTGCAACTCGCGGATCCAGGGTGGCCGGATGTGGGCGTTGGGGGTATCGAGGGTGGCGGTGTGGCTGAGTTTGCCGGAGAGGCGCCACCACAGCGCGGCTGCCGGGAGTTCGTCGGGCAGTGGTTGTTGCGCGGCGGCGTCGATGACGAGTTGGGCGAGGTCGGGGCGGCTGGGGGCGGCGTGGGCGAGGTGGTCGGCGAGTTGGGGCCAGTAGCTGTCGGTGCGGATGCGCGGGTCGATGGCGTCGATGAGTTGGCGGAAGCGCGCGGTTGCGGGGCGGTGGCGCCCGATGGCGTCGACGGCGCTGCTTTGCAGCAGGAGTTGGATGGCACGGGAGCGCGCAGGGTATTGCTCGGCTCCGAGCAGGCGGCTGTCTTCGGGGGCGACGCGGTGGGCGGCGCGGAATATCGCGATTTCGGCGGCCAGTCCGGGGGCGGTGCTGATGAGGGGTTTAGCCCAGGCGGGTGCGGTCGCTGGTGTCCACGCGCGGGCGGTGGCGCGGATCTGGTCGGCGAGGTCGGCGACCAGGGTGGCCCGGCGCTGGAGGTATTCGCCCCATTGGGGGTTGTCGCGCAGCAGTTTTGGGGTGGAGGGCAGCCAGCGCAGCGGGCCGATGCCGGCGGAGTGTCCGCCGGTGGGGTCGATGCGCCAGTCCAGGACGGCTGCCGGGTCGGCGGCGTTGTCGAGTGCGCCCTTGGCGACGGCGGCCTGCAGGATTTCGGCGGGGTGTTGGCCGGCACAGGACAGCAGGGCCAGGTGTTTGCGCAGAACGGGCCAGCCATCGGCGTGAGTCAGGCCGGGATGCAGGCTGTCGGCAAGGCGGGTGAGGATGTCGAGTTGTGTTGCGCCGAGGTGGTATTCGGCGGCGGTGCCGAGCGCGTCGTGGTACATGTCGGTGGCGGCAGCCAGGCGGGTGAAGGGGTCGGCGGCTTGGCGTTCGGCCGTGGTCGCCGAGATTTGGGCGCCGTCGCGAGCCAGGATTTTGGTGAGGACATCGACAGCGGTTTGGGGGTGGGTGGCTTTGGGGGCGAGGACCCGGTGCGGGTCGGTTTCGGCGGTGGACAGGTAGAGGTGGTTTTCGTTGCGGCCGCGGGTCAGTGCGACGTAGAGCAGTTGGCGGGTGAGGTGTTCGGCGCCGACGACGTGGCAGCTGTGGTTGGCGGTGAGTCCTTGGGCGCCGTCGATGGTGCTGGCGTAGCCGAGGGTGACGTGGGCGGCGACGTAGTCGGCGGGCAAGGTGATGCGGCGGTCGGTGCCGATGTGGCGGGCGTGTAAGGAGCCGTCCTTGCCGACTTTCGTGATTTCGAAGGTGTAGCCGTTGCGCACGTAGTCGGTTCGGCTCAGGCGCAGCCAGCGGGCGTTGTCGCGGGTGCGGATGATGTCGCCGGCGGATGCGGCGAGTTGGTCGGCAAGGATGGTTTCGCGGCCGATTTGGTAGTTGGGGTCGGTGGCGGTGGCCGCGGATAGGCGGGCGGTGCGGGCGCGGGCGTTGAGTTCATCGACGATGGTGTTGGTGGGGGCCAGCAGCAGGCTGTCGCGACCGGCGGCGATGTCGGCGAGCCATGCTTGGAAGGCCATGTCGGCGGCGGTTTGTTCGGCGCCGACATGTACGCGGTGGTGGTCGATGTAGTAGCCGATGCCGGCGGGGTCTCCGGCGCGCAGTGCCAGTGAGGCAGCGCCTTCTTCGGCGGCGCTGAACCGCACCAGCTGCGACAGTGTTAGGGCGTCGGTTTCGGCGGCGATGTCGCGCAGGATGCCGCCTGCGGAGATGGAGGCGATTTGGCCGTCGTCGCCGATGAGGCGCACGCTGGCGCCTTTGGCCAAGGCGTGGCCGATCACGGTGTCGAGTTGCAGTGTTCCGGCTTTGCCGGCCTCGTCGATGATGAGCAGAGTGGATTCATCGATATCGGAGAACCACTGCGGGACAATGGCGCTCAGCTCGGGGTGGATGGCGAGCTGGATGTACTTGTCGAGGGTTTCGGTGGGGGCTGACAGATCCGCGCCGAGGTTGATGGATGCCGCGGCGGTGGGTGCTAGCCCGATGATGCGGCCGCCGGAGTTGCGCCACGCGTGCGAAAGCGCTGCCATCGCGGTCGTTTTGCCGGCGCCGGCTGGGGCAAGTGCTAGCCCGAGTCGCCGCCCGTTGGTGGCCATTTCGTTGACGAGGGCGACTTGGCCGGGGTTGAGGTCTTTGCCGCGGGCGGCGGAGTCTTCCAGTGCAAGGTCGATGTCGGCGTCGGTGACGGTGCGGCCGTCGCGCAGGGTGGCGGCGTGCAGGAGTCGGCGTTCGGCGGCGCGCACGTCGGCGCTGGTGTAGAGCTCGGTGCCGTCGCGGGAGTAGACGCTGCTGCGGTCGCGGCGGCGCAGCGCGGCGGGCTCGCCCAGTTCGCCGTCATCGATGTGGGCCACCGGCAGCGAGAGCGGTTCGGCCAGGGCGGCTTCGGTGATGCGGTGGGCCAGCGTGTCATCGGCGGCGTGGCCGGTGGAGCGCACGATGCGCTGGGCTTCGGCGAGCAGGTGATGGCGTTGCCAGGTTGAGCGGGTTTCGGCGACGGTGGTGATGGCTTTGTGGGCTTGCTCGCTGATCCATTCAGCGGTTACGGCTTTGGCGCTGCGTTTGCGTCCGGCGGCCAGGACCGCGCCGATCATGCGGGTGAGTTCGCGCTGGCTGCCCAGGACTTCGATGGCTTCTTTGCGCCAGGTTTGGCGCTGCTCGGCGGGGGAGCGCGGCTCGTGTTTGGCTTCGCGGGATTCCAGGGTGGCTTGCTGGGCGAGTGCGATCGCTTCGACGTTGGTGGGTTCGCGGCCGTGGGTGGCCTGAAACTGTTTGGACAACTCGGCGGTGCGTGCTTCGATGGCCGCGCGTCGCGACGACCAGCGTTGCATCAATTCGGTGCTGACACCGACGATTTCGCGTACTGGGCGTTTACCGCGCCCGCTGGGCGGTACCTCTTCGAAAACCAGTCCGAGCCGCTGGCCGAGGTAGGCTTCCAGCCGCGTGTTGTACAGCTCGGAGGCCGCGACCATTGTCCGGTGCAGCGGTTGTCCGTCGAGGGCGAGCCAGCGTTGTACGCCGTTGGCGTCGATGGTGGCGACCTTGTTCGAGATGGCCACGTGGGTGTGCAGATCGGGGTCGCCGGCGCGCGAGTCGCGGTGGGTGAAAGCCGCGGCGATGAGCCCGGTGGTGTCGACCTGGGCCACCCCTCCCGCACCGGTGCGGGTGAACGCGGCAACCGACTCCTGGAAGGCCAACGCATCGGCGACAGCGGCGTCGTGACATTCCTCGATGACGGTGGCGATCTCCAGGGGTGCGACCGCCCACAGGGTGGAGACGGATTTGACCGGGCTGTAGACGGTGTCGTAGCCGGCGACGGCGGTGGTGCGGGCGCGGATGTTGCGCGCGATGTAGCCGGAAAGTTCGCGATCGTCGGCGGGGGCGCGATCGTATTCGTCGCTGAACCGCTGCCGCGCCACGGTGGTGCGGATCGTGGCGCGCGCGTCGTCGGCGATGGGCGCGTTCCAGTGCAGCCCGGCGCGCGCATTGTGTTCGCGGTAGGCGATCGCCAGCGCGCGCTGGAACGCGGTTTCGCCGCTGCGGATGGTGAACGGGCGGCCCAGGTGGGCGGCGCGCACCGCCGCGCGAGGGTGCGCGCCCCCGGCCAGCATGTGGTTGGTGATGTCGACCGCGTTGGGGTGCAACCCTTCTCCGAACAGCGCCGCCATCTGTGGCTCGCTGACCTCGGACCCGGTACGGACCGCCCAGAGCTTTTGGGCTGTCGGGGAGGAGGTGTGCTGCTGGCCAGTGTCGCCCAGTGAGGCCAGCCCGGAGCCGATCCAGCGGCCCGGGGATTCACCTTTGGCCGAGTAGTAGTCGGCCAGGCTGTTGCGGCCGCGTTCGGTGCTGTCGGCCGAGGCCACCTGCCGGGTCAGGTAGGTGTAGCCCGATCCGGCGGTGAGTTTGTGCAGTGTGGCGGTCATGCCAGGCGTCGCCTCTCGCGGTTCTAGGCCGGACGCTATGGATTTGACAGCCGTCAAATCCAACACTAGCCCGGCGGTCGTTACCGAAACTATTGGCAGAGGGGTCGAATTCCGAGTGGGGTGAATGCCCAAATCAGAGGTCTGTTCGAGGGCGAGTTTGTTCGCTGCGTCGCAAGCGCTGGCTGTCGGTGTCTCTTGATAAGACTGTTGCGAGCTGACTGCGTACCTGTGGTCAACAGGCAGGAGGATCCGATGTACTTCAAGGTCACGGTCACTGGTGACGCCAACCGCTATCCCACGTGGGCCTTGTACGGCGACAACCATGAGATGGTCGCCTGGGCAGGCGAAGGCTTCGAATCGCAAGCCAACGCCACCAGAGCGGCAAATGCCTTCAAGTCCGGCGGGTCCGCAGCACGGTATGAGACATTCCAGGACGTCGGCGGAAGCTGGCGGTGGCGCGCATGGCGGTCGAGTGACAAAGTTGCCGCCTCAGGTGAGTCGTTCGCCAGCTCTTACAACGCGGAGCGCGCCGCCGAGAACGTGCGGGCGAACGCGCCGTATGCGACTGGGCCCTGAGCTGCGTACATGGGTGACAATGACGATCTGAAGTTGAATCCACGGTTCCTGCGGCGAGCAGCGGAACAGGTGCGCGACTTTGAGCGGGCGTTCAGCGCCCTGCTCGAGCTGTGTCAGTTCACCGCTGGGCTTCGGGCGATGGCTGGTCCCGACCTGCCTGACGAGGTACTTGCCGGCTACGCCAGTCTGCCCGCCGTGACACCGAGATCTGATGTGTCAGACGACGAATGGGTGGCGGCGAAGGGCCGCTGCTCACGGACAGCTGGCCGTATTGCGCATCTTCCCGACATCACCGGTGTGCGGATATCCCGCCCGGGATTCGGCGGTCCGGTTAACCCGTTCGAGATGTGGATAACTGTCACCCAGCCGCACTCGCTCGTACAGCCGGACGACATCCTCGCCGCGTCCGAACACACCATCGGCATCCTTGAATCGATGGTCGACCGTGTCGATGTCACCGGCGACATCAGCATCGAGGATATGCACCCTTTGGTCTGGGGCGCGGCTCGAGGCCAATGGCGCATCGAGTTGTACCGCGAAGCGGTGTCATCCGCCGTGGGCGCTGTCATCGACCACGTCCGCCAGCTCACCCGAAGGACTGACCTCGACGACAAGGACGTTTTCACGCAGGCCTTCTCGCAGAGTCCACCCAAGGCTGGTGCTCCGCGATTGCGCTGGCTCGGAGGTAATCAAGACCAGACCGTCATATCGATGAACCGCGGCTTGTTGAGTTTCTCGACGGGCGTCCATGCTGCGATCCGAAACCCAACCACCCACGACCGGACGCAGCTATCGGCGCAGGAGGCCGCCGAGAGGCTCGCCGCTTTAAGCCTTCTGGCGACTTGGGTGGAGAAGTGCAGGCTCGACAGCGTCGACGCCACGCAGTGAACAATCACTCGCGAGAACTCAAGCGCTGGAACCGCCGCCGCGAAATCCATCTGAGGCACAGCGATACGGTCAGCGGGCTCTTTCGGCGATGTAGGCGGTCCAGTCGCGGGCAGCAAGTCTGGCCCAGTCGGCGGCGTTTTTGTCGGTGAGCCCGAGCAGTTCGGCCAGGACTGGTGCGGGCATGTCGCCGGAGAGGTGGAAGAGGGTCGCTTTGCGGTTCTCGTAGGGCTTGATCCCGATGGCGACGAGCTGGGAGCGGATGTTCTCGGTGGCGAGGTGCGCTGCAGGGTTGCCGCCGGGGAACAGCCAGCCGGTTCCGCGTGAGGCGTAGAGGCTTTTGCCGCGGTGCTCGAGGTGCTCACGGATGAGGTCGTCGAGGAGCGGCGGCATCTGGACTGGAATCTTGCTGAAGGTGACGTGCACGGCCCGGTCGTCGGTGATCGCGACCTGACTGGTGCGCATGGCGACGATGCGTGAAAGCGGCTGTGCGAACAGCAATGTGAGCAGGCCCGCAATTCGTGTATAACGGCGCACGGTCGTGTCGTGCAGCAGACGCTCTACGGCCGCCCACCGCTGCGTATCGGAGACGGTTACTGAGGGCGGTGACTGCGGGACGTCGGGGACTCGGAGTTTGGTGTTGGTGCGGGATTGGCGTAGCCAGACGATGAAGGCGTACTCATGGTTCAGCATCCTGCCGACGTGTTCTTGGTAGCGCTCCAACAGATCCTGGGTCGCGGTCGCCGCACTGGCGTCATGGCGGGCGAGGAAGCCCACGAACTCGATCGCGACGCGGATGCGCCGTCGACACGCATCGGCCATCGACTTGGTCAACCGGTCTTCACGGGCGGCCTTGCGCATTCCTCGCAGCACCTGCCAGTGCGCGAATCGGCGAATCAAGGCGGCGTCCTCGGCGGGCAGTTCGGCGACGATGTCTTCGATCCAGGGCAGCATCCGTTCGATGCGGATGTCGAACGGTTCCAGGACACCGACCGCGACGAGAAGACTGCGAAGGTAGTCGTGGGCACGATCCGAGGGCAGGGTGCGGAAGGTGTCGTGGCTGATGTCGACCGCGCCGCAAGCCATCTGCCCGAGAAGTTGGGGGCCGATGCCAGGTTTCTTGCGCAGCCACCACAGCCCTGTTTGTGGGCGTTCGGAGTTCACCAGCTCGTCGAAGACCGGCCGCAATTGGCGGTGAATCTGGCCGGTCGTCGGGTCGGCGAGCAAGTCGCTGAGGCGTTCACGCAGGAAGCATCGCGCGCACCGATTGTGCCCGTAGGGATGGTCTTCGCGCCCGCATTCGCGGCACCCGAAGATCGACTCGACACCGGCACATGACGCGCACACCACCGTCTCGCCGCGTCGCCATGCCAGCGGCCGCACGACATGGCAGCCCGGACAGGTTTCGGGGTGGTAGTGCCGCCTGCGACGGCAGCCGACACAAATGCGACACCCATGCGTCAGCCGGGTCAGGTAGTTGGTGCTTGCGCACTCCCAGCAGGCTCGTCGATTCACTCGTTGTCGCCGGGGCGGCGGATCCTGGCGCGGATCGGCCGCAGGTCGCCGATCCCGGGCCCGCTGTCGTTGACTGCGGGTGCCTCGCGGATCTGTTCTTGGGCGAGCTCGAACAGATCGTTGGGGGTGCACGCCAGGATGTCGCACAGCGCCGCCAGCAGGTCGAGATTGATGCGCTGTGGAGGCTTGGTAGCGATCCGGTGAACCATCTGTCGGGAGATCTCCACGCCACGTTCGTGCAGCGGTGCGACGAGGTCGGTGGTGGCGAACATGCCGTTCTCGGCCATCAGGCGGCGCAGGTTCCACCGGAGGACGGTTCTAGTGCTCATCCTGGCTCCCTTCAGTCGTCGCGGATCCGTAGACGCGGCGCAGCGCCGCCTGCAACGTTTTGGTCTTGAAGTCGTTGGACACCGAGGTGTAAATCGCGGTGGTCGAGGCGTAAGAATGTCCGACCTGCTCGGTAACGAACCGTTCCGGGTAACCGAACTCGATCAGGTGGGTCACATAGGAGTGCCGCAGGCAGTGCAGGGTGAGGTCTTGAGGCAGACCGGCCTGCGCCCGCAAGTAGGCGAATCGCTTGTCCATTTGCTTGGTCGCCACCCGCTGCCGACGCTCAGTCAGCCACAACTCTTGACGGCTGCCGGGACTCAGAAGCGGCCGGGCTTGATCGACCCATTGGCGCAGTCCGTCGATCACCCAGTCGAACTCGGGAACGGCCAGCACCGTGCGACGCCGAGGGGCGCTGCCGCGGCTGGACTTGGCATACCGGACGTGGACGGCGCCGAACGTTCCCCACGCCGGCATCCGCGGGTTGGGACGCAGGTCGGCCACGTCGAGGTAGCACAGCTCTCGACGGCGTAACCCGAAGGCGTAGGCCGTCTTGATCATCTGCGCGTCGCGCAACGCCGCCAACGCGCCTTTGCGACCCGAACGCGCAATGATGTCCACTCGATCGGCAAGGAACGCGAACAACGTTTCCACCTCGTCGTAGGTGAACGGCCGGCGGGCGGGCTTGCCCTCGTATTCGACCAGATGCGCCGCGGTGTTGAAGTCATGGCAGACCTGCGACGGGATCCTTTCGAACCGCTGCTCGCACTGCGAGATCCAGCCATAACGGCCATCGAGTAGGTAGTCACAAAACAACCGCAGCGTCATGTGGTAGCCGCGAATTGTCGAGGGCGCCTTGCGGTTGTTTCCCGACATCAGAGCCGCCGTGAAGTCCTCGACATCGCCGGCCGTCCAATCCCACGGATGCGTCTCGGCGAACGCAGCGAACCGTCGCACGAACGCCAATCGCGATTCGATCGTGGCCTCGGCAAGCAGCCGGGACTTCTGCTGGCGTCGCCACCCCGACAGCATCGCTTCAAAGACCGCGGACGGTTCATCAAGATGGACCACGCCCGCGGCGAGAACGAGGTGCGCCGAACCTGGAACGCTCAACTGAAGGCCTCCAGACGGTCAACTCACAGTTGTCAATGTCAACGGCAAGTTACCACGATCTGGGCCGAAATCGCTCATCAGCACAAACGGGAAATGGTTCAATGGCGGCTTGGCGGCTCTCGCCCCAAGCGCCACCCGCGTGCGTCAACTTTAAGTTGATTGGCGATCTTCGTGACCTAAGTGCAAGAGGTGTGTGGTGTTTGAGGGGGTCGTCGACGCGGTGCTGTCGGGGTGGTGGCGGTGGGTGTATGGCGGGGGGTGAGTAGTTCGAGTGTGTGTTGCGGTGGGGAGGGCGGGATCAGGTCTGGGGAAGTGACAAGCGGTAGGAGAGTTGGAGATTCGTTCGGGTGCAATGTTGGGGCTGGTGTTAGCGGCGGCAGGCCTGCCGGTCGTAGGTTGACGGCTATGGCGAAAAGGGAGTCGAAAGACGAGGTCCGCCGCAAGGTGCGGGAGGCGCAGGCCCAAGCCAACCGTGAACGGCTGCAGCGGGAGTCGGCGAACCGCGAGGACATGGTGGCGTTCTTGGTGGCCGAGCAAAAGCTGGCAGCGGTCGACGAATGGGAGGCCGAGCGCCACGAGCAGGTGCGCCTGGAGGCCGAGCAGCGCCGCGAAGAACAGCGACTGGAAGGTGCGCGCGCGTTGGCGCGTATGCGAGACCGCGGCGAAACGGTCGCGGGGATCGCGGCGCTGGGCGCGCGCAGCGAAAAACTTGTGCGCAGCTACTTGCGCAAGGTCGCCAGTTCGCGTGGCGCGGCAACAAGCGAGGCGAACGGTTCGCAGCCACCAGGCGGGGCGGGCACGGCACCGGCCGGCGGGTCGCACGCATCGGATGGGGCGGGCGGCCAGGTGTCGGTCGCGGCCGCCAGCTCGACGAGCGCTGTTGTCGGAGGCGCCCAGTAGCGTGTGCTGGCATGCAAATTGGGCGTGGCGCACCGGGACCCGCCGCGCCGCTGTGGGTTGACCCGGAACTGCATGCCGCTGAAAGTGCGCGGTTCCGAAGTTATGTGGTCACCGGGCCGAGTGACGAGGACTGCAGCATCTGGGTGGGCGGCGCCGATGGCTACGGCCGCTATTTCATCACGCGCGACGGTGTCGGGTTTTGTGCGCGGCCCAACCGGTATGCGCTGGCGCTGGAATCACCAACCGTTTTGGGCGGTGATGTGTTTGCGTTACACGAATGCGATAACCCGGTGTGCGTGAAGGTGACTGCGCCGGGCTCAGCGCGCCAGCACGTCGTGACCGGCACCCAGCAGGAGAACATGCGGCGGATGGCCGTGGCGCGCCGTGGCGGCGGCAGACCCACCATACGCAGTTGCGGCGGCCCGACGCGGCGGCGCGCGCGGTCGGTGGCGCTGCGCGAGGCCGTGCGAACGGCTGGGACGCACAGGCTGTGCAGCGAGCGTTGTTGGGCGCCGACCCGACGCTGTGGTGAGACCCGCGCGAACGCTCGAACGGTAGTTGGGCGATCAGATTGCGCGTGCGGCGGCACTGAGGTGCTCGTCGGCTCCGGTAATGCGGTCCCACGCCATGCGGATTGCCGCCCGCTCGACCCGATCGGCGAGCGGGTCGAGCGGGCTCAATGCGAGCTCGGTTTTCATGGCGCGCTTGGCCGAAGCGAATTGCATGTCGGCGGTCGGGTCCGCGGGCCGCAATTCGATGACCGCGACAGCCACGCAGCGGCCGTCAGCGGGGTCGATGAGGTCGTAGCTTTGGTGCTCGTCGGTGATCTGGTTGGTGATGGGTTCATAGCCGGTACGGGTCGCATAGTCGGCGAGGCTGGTTGCCGCGTCGTCGCGATCTGGGTGGATGCTCAGGGTTAGACCCAAGCGATGATGTTCGATCGCAAGCTGATACATGGCGTGATCCGGCAGAACTACTCGGCGGGTACGACGGTGACGGTGGCGATGTCGAGCCCGTCATCTTCGAGAACGTTGCGAACGCGTGCTGCGAGATCGAGTCGCTCGTAGTCGGTCGTGTCCGCGTAGTCGGCTGCGGGGATGGTGATGGTGATGTCCATGGTGTCTCCGGGATGGTTAGAGGGCTGCGAGGGTTGGGTGTGGCCGGTTGGCCAGGGTTTTGATCCGGTCGGGCCGAAAGCCGGCCCAGTGCTGTTCTGCGGCGATGACGATTGGCACCTGCTGGTAGCCGAGTCCTTGGACGAGCTCGAGGGCCCGCTCGTCTTGGGTGAGATCGACCAGGATGTAGGGCAAGCCGTGCTTGTCGAATTCGCGTTTGGTGGCGATGCATTGCACGCATGCGGGTTTGGTGTAGATGGTTGTGGGCTTGGTATTCATCGGTGGTTCCTTTTCGGGTGGTGTGCCGGAGGATTGGGGGCACAGGGGTTGAAGACGGGCGGTTGGTGCGGGCCGGTTAGAGGGGTGTCATGGCTGCTCCTTGCGCGGGTTGCAGTGGGGGCATGTGGGCGGGTTGTGCATGCCTGCTTCGAGCAGGCGGTGGTGGCACAGTTCGCCGACCAGCGCGGCGATTTGAGCGACGACTGTGTCGGTGAGCAGGTCGGGCGTGAACGTGTGCGCGTCGCGGGCCAGGCGGACGAGGCCTTCGAGTTCGGTGATGGTCATCCCCGGGTTGGGGATTGGTGGTCGAGTCATTGAGGATGCCTTCGCGGGTCTATGCGGCCTGGGTGGGGATCGGTTGGCCGGTGAGGCTTTCCACGACGACTCCGACGAGATCGCGGGCCGCCGGTGGGGTGACGGCGTTGCCGGCCAGGCGTACCTGGATGCGCCGGTTGCCGACCAGCTGGTAATCCTGCGGAAAGTCCATGGCGGCGGCGATTTCGCGGGGTTCGAGCATGCGGAACAACACGTCGTAGATGTCGATGGTGGGCCGCTCGGCGTCCAGCAGTGATTGGTGCCCGGTGGTGGTCACGGTGCGTGCGTATTCGGTGACCGGGGTGGTCATTTCCGCGCCGCCGTTGTTGTTGCGCATCAGCAGGGCGTGGCGTTCCACAGCGGTTACCGTCGACAGCGGTTCGCGGGTGGAGTGTGTCGAGCCGTTGCCGTAGTAGGCGGTTACCAGGCCGTGGTGGTTTCCAGAGGCTGTGACGGTGGCCAGGGGTTCACTGGCGAGGCGGGCATCGCTGCTGCCGCCGCGCAGCTCGGCGATGAAGGGGGGAGCCGATACCAGGACGTGGTTGGCTCCGTCTGCCACGACGGTGGGCAAGGGCTCGGCGCAGGGATCGGTGTGGCGGATGCGGTCACGGAACTGGGTCAGGAAGGGGGGCAATGCCAGAGCGTCGTTTTCGCGGGTGGTGCGAGTCGGTGCGGGTTGGTCGACGCTGACTGCCTCGGTGCGCCACGTGCCGCCGGTGGGAACTAACAGGCCGGTCTCGTTGCGGGTGGTCATGGTGCGGGCGGGCTGATCGACCGGGACGGCGCTCTTGCCGGGGCGGCCCTCGACCGGGACCAAAAGCGGCTGCCAATAGCGTTGGATCCCGGCCGCTATGCGTGCCATGGTTTTGGCGGCCAGCGGGCGGTCACGGTCACCGATGCGCGTGCCGCGCAGCGACCAGTCGATGATTTCGGCGGCGGGCCGAAACAGCGGTTCGATGATCTGGTTGCGGCACGCGACGTTTGGGCAGCGGTACACGTATTGGGAGCGGTACTTGCCCCACGGGCGGCGGTCGAGTTTCTTCCACGACTGCACTGCCCGCACGGGTCCGCAGCTCGGGCAGATCGCGGCGGGGGACACAACGCGGGACACGTTCGGGCGGGGGGCTCCGGCGCGGGTGAAGACCACATAGATGCGGTCGCGTGATTGCGGTGCGCCCGAGCCGTAGAGCTGGGCGTGCATGGAGTTCAGGTAGACGATCTGGCCGACGTAGCCGATGGATTCCATTGCCAGCATCCAGGATTGAAAGGGCGGCCAGAAGTAGACGTCGACGACGTTTTCGACGATGACGGCTAGGTACTGGTGGTATTCGGCGAAGCGAACGACGTCCCACATGGTTGCCCGTGAGCGCTCGGCGGCCGCATCGGGCAGGGTTTCGCCGAACAGGTCGGGCTGGGCGTCTTGGCGGCGTTTGCCTTGGGCGACGGAGTGTTTGGTGCAGCTTGGTGAGGCCCACAGCAGGTCGGTGCGCGGAAAGTATCGAGGGTCGATCTGGGAGATGTCTGCGCAGATGTGGTCGGCATCGGGGTGGTTGAGGCTGTGGGTTTCAATGGCTTTGTCCCAGTGGTTGCTTGCCGTCCTGACGGTGATGTCGGGGATAGCGATCGCGCCGGTGCTTGAGCCACCGGCTCCGCAGAACAGATCTGTCAAGGTGAGGGTCATCGCGGGTTCCTTTCCATGTTGTCTATAGTCTACAGGCAATGTAGCTTATAGACAACATTTTGAAGGAGGGAATCTGCACTGTGTTTGAGCTAGATAGGTTGGCCACCAGCAGAATTCACTGTCATCGAGGCACAACCGCCCGGCGTTGCAGCGCGCCGGTGCGCCGCCGATGGTCAGAGCGGTGGTGGGTCAAAGAGGGTGAGTTGGCCGGCGTCGACACCGAGGGCCTTGCGCAGCACCGCGGTCTCCCACGCTTGGATGCGACGCAGGTTGTCCAGGTGGGCCTGGTCTTCTGCGGCGGTGGGGTGGTAGCGGCGGCACGGCCGGCTGTGTGGATTGGGGCTGTGGTCTTTCCAGGGGCAGTGACACCAGCCCTCGGTGCGCATGGTCTCGGCGCTGCGGGCAGCGCGGCACTCGACGAGCTCGTTGCGAACGTCGGCGGGCAGGCCCGTGCCGTAGCGGTTGATCTGGGCTGCTGACACCACGACGCGGGGTTCACCGCGCCACGGGCTCACAACTTTTCTTGCGCGGGTCTGCCAGCCGCACAGCCATTCCGGGCCGCCCCGCGGCGGTGTGCCGCCGGTGCTCCCCGACATGGACTGCATCAGGTGGTCGGTGCCGGCGGGGGACAGTAGCGCGTCGACGATGGCCCACCCGCCGATGTGCAGCAGCAGCCACCGCTGAACGACCGTGAGGGCGCTCATCGCCGGGCCTCGCCGGTGAATATCCGTACCGGTCGGCGGCCGCGAGCCATGAACTGGTCGGGGAAGGTGCAGAACGCTTCGCCGAACACGCCGCGTTGGTTGCGGGCGCGCCCGATGTTGTCGGCGATCCAGTAGCCGAAAAAGTATCGGCGGCCCGAGACGTCAGGTCCGTTGTCGTGGAACACGATCAGGATTTCCTCGGGGTCTTGGAAGTCCTCGATGGTGGGGACCGGCCAGGCGCTCATTGACAATCTCCTTTGCTCCGAATTCGTACAGATGTTGCCTATAGTCTACATACTCTGTAGACTATAGGCAACGTCCCGAATGGGGAGCTGATTCAATGAATGCTTCTGCTGCAACACCTTTGACGCTGCCGGGCACGGGACAACGCGGGCGTACTGCGCCGCGAGTGGTTCTGTCTTACGGCATGGGCCTGGATTCGACAGCATTGCTGCTGCGGTGGATCACCGAACCAGCGTCGCGTGATTTCGACCTCGCGGACTTGGCTGTGTGCACCGCCATGACTGGCAACGAGTTCGCCTCGACCGGCCAGGACGTGCAGGCAGTCATTCTGCCGCTGCTGCGCCGCGAGGGAATTCGGTTCATTCAGGTCGCGCGCTCACAACGCAAGACCACGACCTCCGGTGACGGCGTAGTGGTCCTCGACGATTCGACATGCCCGCAGCGCCTGCACTTTTCTGGGGCCTACACTTTAGGCGAGGAACTGCTGGCGGCCGGAACATTGCCGCAGCTCGGCGGAATCCGGGCCTGCTCAATTCATTCCAAAGGAAATTGCTTGGATCCGGTCATCGCCCGAATCACACAGGGCCAGCCGTATCGGCACGCCATCGGTTTCGAGGCCGACGAACATAGCCGGGCCGCAAAAGATGCGCTGTATAACACGCACGTTCGGACCGGCTGGTACCCGCTTGTGGACTGGGGGTGGGATCGTGCCCGATGCCGGGAATTTGTGACCGCGTTGTTGGGCAGGCCATGGGAGAAATCGGCTTGCACCTTTTGTGTGTTCACGATGGCAACCGAGTCCGGCCGCGCCGCGTTGGTGAAGCGATACGGGCGTGAACCGCAGGCAGGGGCCAACGCGCTGTTCCTGGAAAGGGTTGCCCAGTCACTGAATAGCCGCCAAACCCTGATTGCGGGCAGCAGCGCTGCCGAACTCGTGGCGGGGGCGGGCCTCACCGAGGTGCAAAGGCTGTTCGCCGCCATGCTCGAGCGCGCCACCTACGCCGTGTACGAGGTGCGTCGCATCACCCGGCGGACCAGCCAATCGCGCAAGCCTCTGATCGCACGGTCGGTGACGACGGTGGCCCGCGGTTCCCGCCAGGCGATGGCCGACTACCTCGCGACACTTCCAGGCCGACGCGAGATCGGCCGCGATGGCATCGCCCGCCACATTCTGCGCGAGCGGTCGAGCACCCCACCGAGCCTGGAACACTTCTTTGTTGAGGCACCGGCCGGTGTGGAAAACAAGTCTCGGCCTGGTTTCGACGCCTGGTGGCGGGAGGCGACCAGTGACGCACTGTTCTGACCACTATCCCGCAGTAGGCGCTGTAGCCTATAGGCAACTACACGGATGGATGCGGGGAGGGGCGGCGATGACCGTAGTCGAGGTCGATGAAGCCGCAATCCTGTCTCGCGTCGGCGCCAACATCGCTGCTCGCCGTGCCAAAGCGCGGTTAACACAAACGGAGTTGGCGGCCAAGGCCGGCATCGACCGTGCGTTCCTCAGCGGCGTGGAGACCGGCAAGCGCAACTTGTCGGTGGTCGCACTCGCGCGGTTGGCGGCGGCGCTGAATGCCTCGGTTACCGACCTGGTGCGGCACATCTGAGGTCGGCGCGAGTGCGGGCCGAGTGCATACACGACCGGCCGGATAGCAGAGTCCGAATATCGAACATATGATCGGCAAGCGTGATCAGCTGGCTGCGCCGCACGAGGCGCGGATACGAGGAACCGCCGCCGCCAAAAACGTGTCCGAACGGCCATCCCCTGCGCGGCCCATACCTCGCTCTCGTCGGCAGCCAGCAATGCAGTACCTGCGGAGTTCATCGTTCCTTCCACTGCACAACCTGCGATGCCGTGGTTTTCCGGCCGGCTGCAGGTCCGGACTGCTCGTTCGTCAACTTCGACGGCCGCCCGGCCGGCCACCCGGACGACTAACACTAACCGGCGCTACTTGTGAAAGTGCCGATCGTTGTCGGGGCGCCGCTGCATAACGACGTCACGCTAAGCGGATGCGGCGAAGTCGCATGGCCTATCGGTGCGGTACCCCAGAACCCCCGTCATCCGTCGGGTCCATGAGATCGGCCGGCTGGCGGCAAAGGGCAGTTGTTTTCCTGCAGCGGAAATACGAATGGCTCAACCCACGCGATCACCCGGCGCCGCCTGCGAAGCGGGATTGATCAAGAGTACCCGCCCGGCAGAGTAGGTACCGAGGACAAGGACCTCCGAGCGCACGGAACCTATTTGGCGCGGCGGAAAGTTCACGACGCCAAGGACCATTCGATTGAGCAGTTCGTCGCGAGCGTAGTTCGTAATCTGTGCTGAGGACCGCTTGAGCCCGATCTCGGGCCCGAAATCGATACGCAGCTTCCATGCGGGACGCCGCGCTTCTGGGAAGTCGTCGACTTCAATCACCCGGCCCACTCTGATATCCACCGCCGCGAACTGCTCAAAGGCCACAGTCTCCACGGCCAGACAGTATCGCTACCGCGTCTCGAAACGAGCCCGCTGGGGCCATTCAGAAACGTTACTGAGGTCGCGGATAGCTAGTGTTGTAGTCCATGCCCGATCGCACTGTTGGCCTCAACACTGCCGCGCAGCACGCAAAAGCATTCCTCGACAATCTCGACGGGCGGCCGGTGGGCGCCCGGGTTGACGCGGCCCAAGTGCGCGAGGCGCTGGGCGGGCCGGTGCCAGAACGCGGCGAGGACCCGAGGACGGTCATCGATGCGCTGGTCGTCGGCGCCGACCCTGGTCTGGTTGCCAGTGCCGGGCCCCGCTACTTCGGTTTCGTAACCGGCGGCGCCCTACCCGCGGCGCTGGCCGCGGACTGGCTGGTCTCGGCATGGGATCAGTGCGCGGACTTTCATTCGCACTCACCGGCGGCCGCGGCCATCGAAGAGGTCGCCTCGGCGTGGACGCTGGACCTGCTCGGTCTGCCAGCCACCGCCAGCGTCGGCTTCGTCACCGGTGGCCAAGGCGCCAACACCACCTGTTTGGCCGCCGCGCGCCACGCGGTACTGGCCCGGGCCGGCTGGGACGTCGAAACCGACGGACTCACCGGCGCGCCGCCGGTACGCATCCTGTGTGGCGAGCAGGCACATGTCACCATATTCACCGCACTGCGCCTACTCGGATTCGGCGCGCCCATTTCGGTCGCTGTCGACGACCAAGGCCGGATGAAACCCGAAGCGTTGCGTGACGTATTGGCCGACGGCGGCGGGCCAGCGATCGTCTGCGCCCAGGCCGGCAACGCGGCAACCGGCGCCTTCGACGCGTTCGAGCCGATCGCCGACGCCTGCACCACCCATAACGCCTGGCTGCATATCGACGGCGCGTTCGGCCTGTGGGCTGCCGCAGCAGCGGCCACCCGACACCTGACCCGCGGTATCGAGCGTGCGGACTCCTGGGCCGTCGACGCCCACAAGTGGCTCAACGTGCCCTACGACGCGGGGATGGCCATTGTCGCCGACCCTGAAACGCACGTGGCCGCAATGCGGCTCGCGGCGCCCTACCTGGTGGCCGATCCCGGTCAGCGCGACGGCACCGACTACGTGCCCGAGTGCTCGCGTCGGGCCCGTGCGGTGCCCGTCTATGCGGCTATCCGGTCGCTGGGCCGTGCCGGTATCGCGGAGTTGATCGAACGTAACTGCGCCCAAGCCCGACGTATGGCCGAGCGCCTGGCCGCGATTCCCGGCGCAACCGTGCTCAATGACGTCGTACTGAGCCTGGTGCTCCTCCGGTTGCCCGGCGGAGATGACGCCAACCGGGCCGCAGTTACCGCCATCCAGCGCGACGGAACCTGCTGGGTATGGGGCACTACCTGGCACGGCCAGTACGTACTGCGTGTACCGTTTTGCAACTGGGCGACCACAAACGACGACGTGGACCGCTCGGCTGAGGCGATAACGGCTGCTGCACAAGCGCTTACGGCACACTGAAGCCGGGCCATCCACTGACACCACGCTTACCGCACTATGGTTGGTTAGGTGTAGCTAACGACCGGCGTGGGGTTTGTCTCGGTTGGTCCGATCAACGCGGGGGCGGTGGAAAAGCAGTGGAAGAAGAAGCACACCGCCTGCCAGGCTAGGCGCATGGCATTCGGGGACTACCAGTCCGAGATCTACCTGCAGGGGATGGCTGGGATGGTGCCGACGCTGCCGATGGCCTACGCCGATTTGGAGGCCAAGGCGTCTGCGGTGATGCCGCCGCAGGTGTGGTCCTTTGTCGCCGGTGGAGCCGGTGATGAACGCACTCAACGAGCCAACGTCGCCGCGTTCGAGCGCTGGGGACTGATTCCACGGATGCTGGCCGGAGCCCACGAACGTGACCTGTCGGTAGACATGTTCGGGATGAAATTGCCGGCGCCGGTGTTGATGGCGCCCATCGGCGTCCTCGGCATCTGCGCCCAGGACGGCCACGGCGATCTGGCCGCCGCCCGCGCCGCCGCCATCACCGGAGTGCCGATGGTGGTGTCCACGTTCACCGCCGATCCGCTGGAGGACGTGGCAACCGGATTCGGTGCTACGCCAGGGTTTTTCCAGCTATACGTCCCCAAGGATCGGGAGCTGGCTGCCAGCTTGGTGAAGCGCACTGAGGTTGCTGGGTATCAAGCTATCGTCGTCGCTCTGGACCAGCCGGTCACCGGATGGCGTCCACGCGACCTAGCTACGGCGTACTCTCCACCGCTGCGCGGAGATGGCCTTGCCAACTACACCAGCGACCCGGTGTTCCGGGCCGGCCTGGCCCAGCCGCCCGAGCAGGATCGCCAAGCTGCCATGCTGCACTGGTTGCAAATCTGGAGTAACCCGCTGAGCTGGGACGACCTGCCATGGTTGCGCTCGCTGACTAACCTGCCGCTGATCGTCAAGGGCATCTGTCACCCCGACGATGCGAGGCGCGCGAAAGACAGTGGTGTGGACGGCATTTACTGCTCCAACCATGGCGGCCGCCACGCCAACGGCGGCCTGCCCGCCCTGGACTGCCTGTCGGCGGTCGTGCAGGCCGCGGACGGGCTGCCGGTGCTGTTCGACTCCGGCATCCGCAGCGGTGCCGACATCATCAAAGCTCTTGCGCTTGGTGCGACCGCGGTGGGCATCGGCCGACCGTATATCTACGGGTTGGCGCTAGGCGGGGTCGACGGCATCGTGCACGTGCTGCGCTCGCTGCTGGCTGAAGCCGACCTGATCATGGCCGTCGACGGCTATCCCAGCCTGGGCGACCTCACCCCCGATGCACTACGGCGCATCGAGTAACACAAGCCCGGTCAATCTGCCACCTGGTACGGACTCAAACCAAGCCGCTGCAAACACATCCACGACCGCCGCAGGCGACGACCTGCTGAGCAGTGAAACCACAACTGGCAGTCCGAGGCCGGACCGCGATCAATCGTCACGGCAGGACACGGGGCTCGCCGCGTCGGGCGTGTGAATGACAATTCGCCACGGCCCGGTATATCGCATCGAGAATCGACGTACCCTGACGTACCGCTTCGCGGCGCCCAATTCCGGTATCCAGCGCCGGCAGCGCCTCCGAGAAACGGGTGACGCGTTGTGCGAGTCGGCGATGATCGTCGGGGTCACAACATGGTTCGGCTGCGGCGAGAGATTTGGCGAGGTCGTCTCTCAAGTGCTCCAGCATCATGCTGGGAAGCTACGGGCAGTGCGGCGAATGCTCAACTCACCCCGACCGTTGGGGCCTTTGCGATTAGACACTCTGGCAGGGTGCACAAGGTTGGAAACTATTCCGCCGTTTGCGTCACTGTGACGAAACATGCTGGGATGCAGACAGTTACAGGGTATCGGCAGAATGAGTACCTTCGCTAAGACTACCGGCGATACACGTCGGCGCGGTGGTCGACGCGCAGGATCCACACGACTAGCTGGTCGTCGTCGATGCGGTACAGCAGCCGGTACGGGCCGCGGCGGGCGCTGTAGTTGCCGGCAAGTTCGCGGCGCAGCGGCTTGCCGACGCGCCGCGGTTCTCGGGATAGGTCGCCGAAGGCGAACTCGATGACCGCCGAGAGCACACGGGGCGGCAGGCCGTTGAGGTCGCGCCGCGCGGTGGCGGTGAAGCGCACGGTGTATGACACGACTTGGCTAGTCGGTGTCAGTGGGGCCGGCGGGGGACGCCGAACTGGGCGCGGATCTCGTCTTCGCCGTAGGTGCGTCCGGCCGCGACGTCGCCTTCGGCCTGGGCGATCGACTCGCCGATGTTGGGCTGGGAGAGCCAGTAGAGCGTTTCCTGCAGCGATTCCCACTCGTCGGCGCCGACCAGCACCGCGGCCGGCGCGCCATTTTTCGTGATGGTGATCTGGTCTTGTGTCGATGCCACCGCATCGACGTACTCGCTGAGCTTGTCTTTGATCTTGGAGATCGACAGTATCCGCATACAGGTAGTGTAGCCGAAATATGGGCCGATAGCAGGCCGGAATAATAGCCGATAAACTATCTATGGTCAACTAAAGGGCGACAATGACTGCGCGCCATGTGGCCAGCGCGCCAAGACTCGGTCAACCCACAAGCGCACCGGTGCTCAGTGCGACACCTCAATGAGAAAACGCATGCTGATGTGGTGGATCAAATGAGAAAGCGCCAGATTGACATCGAGCACCTAGCGGCAGGCGCCAAATAGATGCAGACGCACGCGGTTTCGATCCGCCGACGTGTCTGACACCACCATTCGATACGTCACTGTGACGGTTCTGGCCGACCCGGCGTGCACTGCGTGCCAGCATCTCCGTGCATTTCATGGATAATCTACATTATCCATCACTTAAGTCTCCGTTTTCATCTGATGAATCAATTGATTCCCGTTCGTAGCCCGGTGCCCCCTACGCTGTAGCGGTAGACGTCGAGGTTGTAATGGCGGTTCTGCCAGTACATTTCGCGTGGGTCGACGGCCGGAACGGCGAATCGCCCTTGTTATCGAGGTAGTAGGTATTGGAACCCGCGCAGGTCGGGGTGAACAGGAAGTTCTTCTCCCGGCGTTTCAAGCATTTCTGGAAGTACTCGTCGTGGGCTTCCTGACGGATCTCGCACACGGTCGCTCGGCGGCGCTTCGCCTCGGCAATGGCGCGACTCAGGTGCGCCGATGTCGCCTCAATCATCCACAGATAGGGAGCCGAGCACAAATCCGTATGGTCCGGTGATCCCGAAGGCATTCGGAAAACCCGGCACCGAAACCCCTTGGTAGGACTGGCATCCCGCTCATCCCGATCTCGGTCGCGATAGTGCCCATCAACCGGATCACCGATCTGATGTGTCGCTGGCCCATGATCCATCGTCCGGCCGAATTCATCTCCATGTCGAGCTTGGGAAACGCCCAGATCGGCGTTCGCTGGAAGACCGTGAGATGCTCCACTCATCAACAATCGCCGGCACCACCTGCAGCGATGTCGCGCCGGTGCCGATGATCGCGACGCGCTTGCCGGCGAGCTCGACGTCGTGATCCCACAACGCGGTGTGCATCAGCGTGCCGCCGAAGTCGTCGAGACCCGGAATGTCCGGCATCTTCGGGCGCTCCAGTCCGCCCACCGCCAGCACGACGAATCGGGCCGTGATCTGCTGGCCGCCGTCGGTGCTCAACCGCCATAGGCTGTTGAATTCGTCGAATCTGGCCAACGTGATAGTCGTGTTCAGCCGCAACTTCTCCCGCAGGCCGTATTTGTCCACCATATCGTTGGCGTGTCGCGAAGCTCCTCCCCCGGCGCGAAGACCCGCGACCAGTCACCACGCTGCTCGTAGGAGAAGCTGTAGATGAACGTCGGAATATCCACCGCCACACCAGGGTAGGTGTTGGCATGCCAGGTGCCCCCGACCTGGCCCCATTTGTCGACGAAAATAAAGTCGTGAATCCCTCGCCGCTGCAAGGCGATACCGGCCCCCGATGCCCCGAAGCCCGCGCCGATGATGACGACCTCATGGTCGGGAGTCACGCGCTCAGCCGTCGGTGCCTGCTCGATGTCGACGGCGATAACTCAATTCAGATCCTCCGTTTACTTGAGGTGACCGACGAGGGCGCCCTCGGTACGGAACAGCTCCTGTCGCCACTGCTGCACCAGCCAGTCGGTGTCGATGTCGTCGGGATGAAAACCCGCCCGCATGTATTTGCGCAGATCTGCCATCAGGCCCTTGACCAGCGGACTGCAGAACAGCGCCCAGGTTTGGCGGGCCACCGTGATCGGACGCCATCCCCACGGGTCGGTCGCGATGGACAACAGCACCCCGATCGTCACCACCGGGATGGTGAGGGCATACATCACCGCCATCACCCGGATGCGGAGCCACTCCGGCCCACCGACCGCCCGGTAGACATCGAATGCCACCGACTTGTGCTCCAACTCCTCCACGGCATGCCAATTGAACAGGTTCCGCACCTCGGGATCCTCTGGGATCGCCTGGATCTCCGCACTGGACAGCACCCGCGCTGATACCCGAGATCCCGGCTCCCACCACCACAACATCAAAAAATTCGGACAATGACTTTCAACTTTCTGATAGATGATGGCTTCCGAGTCGATTATATTATTTCAGGTAACCGACGAGAGTTCCTTCCGAGCCGAACAATTCCTCTTGCCATCGCTCAAGTAATGCGCCGGTGTCGATGTCATCGGGATGAAATCCCGGCCGCAGGTACACCCGAAGCTCAGGAATCAGACCCCGGATCAGCGGGCCGCGGTACAGCCGGTAGGTTTCACGCACCAGTCGCAGCGGCTGACGACGCGCTTCAGGGTCTTTCGACACCGAGTACGCCAACACGCCGGTCAGCAGTAGCAGGAG
>NZ_BFAB01000015.1 GCF_003402475.1 Mycobacterium sp. MFM001 | reverse complement strand
CTATTTTCGAGAGAGACGCAGAATCGCGTTGTCGCGCACCAAATCGTGCGATTCTGCGTCTGCTCGCGCAAGGGAACTCAGTCGGCCAGGTCCAGAATGCCCTCGGCCACGGCATGTTTGATGCTGTCGGTCAACTTGGGGCACGACTTGGTGCGTGCGCTGTCGCCGCCGGATGCGCGAAGTTCGGCGAAATACGCGCAGCGCTGCGCTGCTTCGGTGTTCCATTGCACCGCGGTGTGGCCGGGCCCGAGTTTCTTGACGTCGACGGTGACGTGGCAGAACCGGCAGTCCACCGGCTGCAGACCGGACTTCAGGTAGCGATCGCGGTCGGCCTGGGTGGCTTCGCGCACCGCGGCGGCGCGTTGTGGATCGTCGGCGAAAGCCGGTGCCTTGGACCAGGATCGACGATCCTGCGGTATCGACGGGTGGTCGTCGTCGTGCGCCCCGTGCAGCAGCAGCATCGCCCGGGCCAGCCGGTCGACGTCGGGCGGTTCGGGGCTGCCGGTCACCCTGAAACCTGAGTCGGTTGTCCTTTTGACTCGGCTTGCCGCTTGAGGTTTTCCTCGACCTCGACGTGCCAGCGCTCGTTGGCAACCGTAGTGTCGACCTCGATCTCGAAGCGGTCGGTCATGTCCGGCGTCACCTTGTCGGCATCGACGTAGAACTGCTGATACCAGCGCCGCATCTGGTAGACAGCGCCGTCCTCCTCGACGAGCAGTGGGTTGTCGATGCGGGTCTTGTGCTTCCAGATCTCGACATCCTGCAGGAAGCCCTTGCTGACACCCTCGGTGAACGTCGCCGCGAGCTTCTCGGTGGTTGCGTCGTCGAGCCCCTTGGGTTTTTCGACGATGACGCCCCACTGCAGCACGAACGAATCCTGCGTCACCGGGTAGTGGCAGTTGATCAGGATCGACTCGGCCTTGTAGTCGCCGTATTTGTTGTGCAGCCAGTTGATCATGAACGACGGACCGAAGTAGGAGGCCTCCGAATCCAGGTGTGCCTCACCGTAAGTGGTACCCATGTCGTCGATGTCGGGGCGGCCGACGTTGTGCAGGTACTGCGAGGCGATGTGGCCCTCGAAGACGTTCTTGAAGTACGTCGGCAGACCGAAGTGGATGTAGAAGAAGTGCGCCATGTCGGTGACGTTGTCGATGATGTCGCGGCAGTTGCTGCCCTCGATCAGCATCGAATTCCACCGCCAGTCGGTCCACTCGTCGCTGGAGGCCTCGGGGATCTCGGGGATGCGCACTTCCGGCTGCGGCGGGTTGCCCTCGTGGTCGTGCCAGACGAACAGCAGTCCACCGCGCACGTCGGTGTGCCAGGCCCGCGTGCGGGCCAGCTTCGGAGTGCGCTTGGCGTAGGGGACGAGCTTGCATTTGCCGTCGCCGCCCCAGCGCCAGTCGTGGAACGGGCAGGCGACT
Organism: Mycobacterium sp. MFM001; assembly: GCF_003402475.1. Classification (GTDB taxonomy): domain Bacteria; phylum Actinomycetota; class Actinomycetes; order Mycobacteriales; family Mycobacteriaceae; genus Mycobacterium. Next base: position 103,688 of record NZ_BFAB01000015.1, on the reverse strand, counting down.
TCGTCGCCCTTGATCGTGCCCTGGGCCAGGTTGCCGCCCATGTGCCGGCAGTACCCGTCGAGGACCTTCAGGTCGCCGTGCGAGTCGGCAAACACCACGAGGTGAGTGCCGAACGCCTCGACCCCGTGGGGCTTGCCGTCCAGATAGTTCGTGACCGGGCCAAGGCAGTGCCAGCCGCGGGCATACCTGTCGGGCAGGGTGCCGGTGTCGATCTCGCGAATGCCGGCGGTCTCGGTAGCCATGACGCCTCCAACTCGATGTCTCTAACTAGAACACGTTACAGTTTTTCCGCCGGATCGCGCAACGACGGCCGCGCCTGTCTGCGATTACCCGTGCTGCGGTATATCTGAACGATGCCGCTATTCGCATTCGAGGGCCGGTCGCCGAAGGTCGACCCGACCGCGTTCGTCGCCCCTACCGCCACGCTGATCGGCGACGTCACCGTCGAGGCCGGGGCTTCGGTGTGGTTCAACGCCGTGTTGCGCGGCGACTATGCGCCCGTCATCGTGCGTGAGGGCGCCAACGTGCAGGACGGGTCGGTGTTGCACGCACCGCCGGGCATTCCCGTCGACATCGGCCCCGGAGCGACCGTCGCGCACATGTGCACCATCCACGGGGTGCACGTCGGCGCGGAGGCGTTGATCGCCAACCACGCCACCGTGCTCGACGGCGCGGTGATCGGGGCGCGCAGCCTGATAGCGGCGGGCGCGCTGGTGGTGGCCGGCACGAAAATCCCGGAAGAGGTGCTGGTGGTCGGGGCGCCGGCCACCGTCAAGGGGCCGATCGCCGGGACCGGCGCCGAAACCTGGGTGAACGTCAATCCGCAGGCGTACCAAGACTTGGCCCGGCGCTATCTGACCGGCCTGGAGCCGCTTTAGATCTTGCGGGCGGTCGCGGTCGCGCGGTCGACTTCCCAGTAAGCCCGCAGTGCCACCAACCTGCCGTCGTCGTCGGCCCTGTAGGTGAACACTCCTTCGGCGGTGACCTGATAGCCGGCCGTCGTGATCACGATGTTGCCGACGTTGGCTTCCTCGTTGCCGCACTGGAAGGTGTCGACGAAGTTGAACTCGATCTTGTCCGTCGGTGCAATCGCCTTGTCCCAGAACGCCGAGATCGCGTCGCGGCCGCGGTGGCCTTTGCCTTCCGGGTCGAAATGCGACGGCCCGATCGGGTCCTCGACGATCGCGTCGTCGGCGAACACCGAAAGCCACGCGTCTTTGTCACGCGCGATTACCGCTTCGCGGGAACGCTTTCCGGCTTCGTGAGCCGCGTTGTCGGTCATTTGTTTTGCCATCCCGAGTGGATATAGGTGTCGGCGAAGCGCTTCAGCGAGTCCTTCTTCTTTTCCAGCGGCGCGTCGAAGCCCAACCCGTCCATCAGCCAGGGGATCACGATGTTGTCGGTGACACCGATCTCGGCCAGCTGCCGATGCCCGTCGACGCCGAACTTGTCGACGCACACCGCCTGGTATTCGAACGGCTGGTCGGCGCGGCCGTATTCGGCCCGCAAAGCGTTGAGCTTTCCGATGGTGTCGGCCAGCTGGTCGCCGGTCATCATCGCGCTGGTCCAGCCGTCGCCGACCCGGGCGGCGCGCTTGAGTGCGACGTCGGTGTGCCCGCCGACGTAGAACGGCACGGGTTCCGACGGGGCGGGGCTCATCTGCAGTCGGTCGAAATCGAAGAATTCGCCGTGGAATTCGACCATCCCGCCGCCGAGCACCAGCTTGATGACCTCGATCATTTCGTCGACGCGAGCGCCGCGCCGCGCATACGGTACCCCGCACCACTCGAATTCCTCGGGTGCCCAGCCGATTCCGACGCCGAAGCCGAAGCGGTTACCCGTCAGGTTGGCCACTGAGCCAACCTGGCGGGCGAGCAGCAGCGGGTTGCGGGAACCCAGCTTCATCACGTTGGTGTAGAAGCGCAGCGTCGACGTGACCGCGCCCATCGCCGCGGCGGCGATCAGCGGGTCCACCCAGGGGGTGTTCTCGTCCCACATCCGCGAGCCGTCCGGCGTGTACGGGTAATCCGCGGCCGCCTTTTCCATGTAGAACAGCGAATCCGGCAGCGCGATCGCGTCGAAGCCGGCCTCTTCGGCGGCCGTGGCCAGCTCGGTCAACTGGTCGATCGGGCCCATCGCGATGCTGCAGGTGTACTTCATGGCTTGTCGGCCCCCACCACCCACATCGAGTAGTACTGCGAGCCGCCGCCGTAGGCATGGCCCAAAGCCTTTCGTGCATTCGGAACCTGGTGTGCCTCACCCTTGCCCATCACCTGGATGGCCGCCTCCGCGAAGCGGATCAGACCGGACGCCCCGATCGGGTTCGACGAGAGCACCCCGCCGGACGGATTGACCGGCAGCCGCCCGCCGATCGCGGTTTCGCCGGCCTCGGTGAGCTTCCAACCTTCGCCCTCGGGCGCAAACCCCAAGTTCTCCAACCACATCGGCTCGAACCAGGAGAACGGCACGTAGATCTCGGCCGCGTCGATCTCGTCGATCGGGCTGGTGATGCCTGCTGCCTTCCACAGCGCCTTGGCGGCGTCGCGGCCGGCCTGCGGATTGACTTGGTCACGGCCGGAATACGCCAGTGGCTCGGTGCGCAACGCGGTGGCGTGGATCCAGGCCACCGGATGACCGTCGGCGAGCCGCTGATCGGCGGTCTGCTCGTCGCCGATCACCACCGCGCAGGCGCCGTCGGACGACGGGCAGGTCTCGTCGAAACGGATCGGGTCCCACAGCATCTGCGACGACATGACCTTCTCCAGTGTGATGTCGGCCTGCTGCAGATGTGCCAGCGGGTTCTTGGCGCCGTTGAGCCGATCCTTGACGGCCACCATGGCACCGATGTGTGTCGGTGCGCCCGACCGGCGGATGTAGGAGCGTACGTGGGGAGCGAAATAACCACCGGCGCCGGCGCCCACCGGCTTGGTGAACGGTACCGGAATACTCAACGCCCACATGGCGTTTGACTCCGACTGCTTTTCCCAGGCCATCGCCAGCACCCTGCGGTACTGGCCCGACTGCACCAGGCTGGCCGCCACCACACCGGTGGAGCCGCCGACCGAGCCGGCGGTGTGCACCCGGATCAGCGGTTTGCCGGTGGCGCCCACGGCGTCGGCCATGAACAGCTCCGGCATCATGACGCCCTCGAAGAAATCCGGCGCCTTGCCGACCACGACGGCGTCGATGTCGTCGAACGTCAAGCCCGAGTCGGCCAGCGCACGGTCGATCGCCTCGCGCACCAGGCCGTTCATCGACACGTCTTGCCGCTTCGCGACGTATTTGGTCTGCCCGGTACCGAGCACCGCGGCTAACTGCTTGGTCATCAGCGCCACTCCTCCTCATCGCGCTTCGCGCTCTGCATCGTCGTCGGCGCGGTCATCGTGCCTCCATAACCGCGACCAGATTCTGTTGCAGCGCAGGCCCGCTGGTGGCATGGGCCAGCACCCGCTGCGCGGAGCCGTCCCAGATGTGCTGCGCGGCAAAGCCGATGCGCTCCAGGCCGGCGACGAACATCGGGTTGGCCGCCAGCGCGCCGCCAGACGGGTTGACCCGCGTCGACGAGCCCAATCCGATCGCCTCGGTGAGGATCAGGTGCTGGTGGGTGAACGGCGCATGGATTTCCGCGACGTCGATCGAGGCGACGTCGCCGCCGGTTGCCGTCTGCGCCGACGTCGCCGTCGACGGGGAGGTGGTCAGCTCACGCGCGCCCAGCACCGGCGTCTCGATGCGATGGTCGAAACCGGTGATCCAGGCCGGGTTTTCGCGCAGTTCGCGAGCTCGGCCGTCGGCGGCCAGCACGATCGCGGCGGCGCCGTCGGTGATCGGCGCAATGTCGTGGCGGCGCAGCGGATCGGCGAAGAACGGCCGGGCAAGCAGCTCGTCGATGCTCTTGGCCGGCTTCTCCGAGTCGGTGCGCTCGGCGTGGGCGAACGAGTCCAGCGCCACCTGCGCCATCTGCTCGGCGGTCCACTTGCCGGCGTCCAGCCCGAAGCGGGCCTGCAGCCCGGCCATCGACACCGAGTCCGGCCACAACGGCGCCACGGTGTACGGGTCGGTCTGCCGCGACAGGATGCGGCGTAACACGCCTGCCGAGGACTTGCCGAACCCGTACACGAGCGCAGTGTCGACCTCACCGGTCAACAGCTTGATGTAGGCCTCATACAAAGCCCATGCGGCGTCCATCTCGACATGCGACTCGTTGATGGGCGGTACCGCGCCAATCGAGTCGATCGCCGAGATGAACGAGAACGCCCGTCCGGCAAGGTAATCCGAGGAGCCCGAACACCAGAACCCGATATCGGCTTTGGTGATGCCGAGCTCGTCGTAGAGCTCGGCGAAGCACGGCATCAGCATTTCGACGCCGTTGGTGGTGCCGTCGGTGCGGCGTACGTGCGGGGCGTGGGCGAACCCCACCACGGCTACATCACGAGTACTCATAACAGCCTTTACAGGTGGTGCTTGTAGGTGTCGTAGTCGGCGTCCGGTTCGCCAGTGGGCCGGAAATGCGAGATGTTGTCGATGCCCAGACCCCATTCCTCGCGGGGCCGCCACACCGCCTCGACCCGCATGCCCATCCGCACCTCGGACGCGTCGATGTCGGTAACCAAGTGCAGGAACGGAATATCGGCCCCGTCGAGCAGCACGTAGGCCGCCACATACGGCGGCTTGATGCGCTGGCCCGCGAACGGGATGTTGATGATGGCGAACGTCGTCACCGTGCCCTTGTCCGGCAGCTCGACGTAATTGTCGAGCGCCACACCGGTTGCCGGGTCGGCCTCGCGTGCCGGGAAATACACCTTGCCGGCCTCGCCGGTGCGGGCGCCCAGCAGCTTGCCTTCCTGAAGCGCGCGCAGATAGGCGCTTTCCGGCTGTGACGCACTGTGCTGGATCGTCAGGCTGATCGGTGTCTCGATGATCGTCACCGGGTCGCGGTCGTCGGATTGGCCCTCTGGTTCGGCTTCGTCACCCAGCGCGAAGTACGCGATGTCGGTGATGGCGCCAGCAGGCTCGTCGGCCCAGTGCACGTGCACCCGGGTGCCGCGATTGATCGCGTCGGGCGTGCCGGCATCGACGGCGTGCAGCAGCGGGGTGTCGGCGCCGTCGAGCTTGATCAGTGCCCAGGCGAACGGGCGGTCCAGCGGCTGACCCTCCAGCGGCTGGGGCTGCCACGTCCAGGACTCGACGGTGCCGGTGGCCGCCACCGGTACCATCTCGCCCAGCGGTTCGTAGCTGACCGGGTCGTATTCGGCCGGCGGCACATGCACCCGGCCATCGGTTCCGCGCACCCCGAGGATGCGGCGTTCACGAAGGGCAGTGAAGAATTTGCCCAGGGTGGGACCGACCGAACGGGTGTAGTCGAACGACAGCGTCAGCGGCGCCGAGAGGGGCGGCTCCGGGTGTTCGATCAGCGGTGGGCGAGTTGAACTAGGTGTCACGCCTTCGAGTAGAACAGGTTCTAAGAATCTGAGCAAGGAGCCGGAGATGAAGCTGGGACTGCAACTGGGATATTGGGGCGCTCAGCCGCCGGAGAACGCCGGTGAACTGGTGGCCGCGGCCGAAGAGGCCGGCTTCGACGCGGTGTTCACCGCAGAAGCGTGGGGGTCGGACGCCTACACCCCGTTGGCCTGGTGGGGAGCGTCGACCCGACGCGTGCGGCTGGGCACGTCGGTCGTGCAGCTGTCCGCGCGCACCCCGACAGCGTGCGCGATGGCCGCGCTGACTTTGGATCATCTGAGCGGTGGCCGGCACATGCTGGGCCTCGGGGTCTCCGGCCCGCAGGTGGTCGAGGGCTGGTACGGCCAGCGCTTTCCCAAGCCGCTGGCCCGCACCCGCGAGTACATCGACATCGTGCGCCAGGTCCTGGCCCGAGAGAAGCCGGTGACCAGCGACGGCCCGCACTACCCGCTGCCGTTAACCACCGACGGCACAACGGGTTTGGGCAAAGCATTGAAGCCAATCACTCATCCGCTGCGGGCCGACATCCCGATCCTGTTGGGTGCCGAAGGCCCGAAGAACGTCGCGCTGGCCGCCGAGATCTGCGACGGCTGGCTGCCGATCTTCTACACGCCGCGGCTGGCCGGCATGTACAACGAATGGCTCGACGAGGGGTTCGCTCGGCCCGGGGCGCGGCGCAGCCGCGAGGACTTCGAGGTCTGCGCGACGGCCAACATCGTCATCACCAATGACCGCGCCGCTGCCTTCGCCGCCATGAAGCCGTATATCGCGCTCTACATGGGCGGGATGGGTGCCGAAGACACCAACTTCCACGCCGACGTGTACCGCCGGATGGGCTACGCCGAGGTCGTCGACGAGGTCACCAGGCTCTTCCGCAGTGGACGCAAGGACGGCAAAGAACGAGCCGCGGAGATCATCCCGGACGAAGTCATCGACGACGCCGCGATCGTCGGCGACCTGGATTACGTGCGTGAGCAGATCAAGGCGTGGGAGGCCGCCGGCGTGACCATGATGGTGGTGTCCGGTCGCAGCACCGAGCAGATTCGCGAGCTCGCCTCGCTGATCTGACCGTTGCGGTCCGACTAGAACACGTTCTAAATTGGCGGGATGGCCCGCCCGGCGACGATGCAGAGCGCGCAGCGCGATGAGGAGGAGCCGGGCAATCGAACCCGGTCAGGTGAGCGGGTGGGCGTCGCCGAACGACATTTCCACGTTGGCGACCGACCCGGACACCATCGCGCGCTTCGGCAGGCCCAGCGACGCCAGCTCCTTGGCGTAGGGGTGATCGCCGAGCCGCACCGTCGCTCCGCCGGGCCGGCCGCGCAGCCCGCTGACCTTCATCTCCCACGGCACCTCGCGGGTGGTGCCGTCGGCGTAGGTGTAGGTCTTGAGCACCTGCCCGCGCGACGTGAAGATCGACGGCACCGGCAGGCCGCGGCCGAAGTCGATGCCGGCGATGTGCGAACCCTCGGCGCTGACGTCGAACGCAAACGTGCGTCCCTCGCGAACGGTGAAGTCCGCCATGATCTTTGGGAAACCCCAAATGGTTCGGCCTGCCTCCAGGGTGAAGGATTGGTCCACCGGCAGGTGGTGGATGAACGCCGCGGCATCCTTGAAAGCCCGCCAGCCGCCAGCCGTCGAGCCCGGCGGGTTGACCATCACGGCGGTGCCGAATTCGTGGTACTGCCCGAGATCGCCGTCGATGTAGCGGGCCAGCATCAGGTTGACCACAGCCCTGCCGGGTCGGTGCTGACAGACCCGCAGACCGCTGTAGTCGATGAGCCGCTGCGCCGCCTCGGCGTCCACCGAGAACATCGCGGTATGTACGTCAGCCTTTCGAACCCGGACCGGCATGGTCAGCACGGTCCCGGCGATGGTGTGTTGTGATTCAGGCATATCTGGAGGTTAGTAGATGACGGTCACGATTCCAGACGTTGATCTGACCGATGGCACTTTCTATGCCGACGGCCGGCGAGCCCGCGAGGCGTATCGCTGGATGCGGGCCAATCAACCGGTTTTCCGGGACCGCAACGGTTTGGCCGCCGCGACGACGTATCAGGCGATCATCGACGCCGAGCGCAATCCCGAATTGTTCTCTTCCACCGGCGGTATCCGGCCGGACCAGCCGGGTATGCCGTACATGATCGACATGGACGATCCCGCACATCTGTTGCGGCGCAAGCTCGTCAACGCCGGGTTCACCCGTAAAAGGGTGCGCGAGAAGGAGCCCTCGATTGGCCGGCTGTGCGACACGCTGATCGACGCCGTGTGTGAGCGCGGCGAGTGCGACTTCGTTCGCGATATCGCCGCGCCACTGCCGATGGCGGTGATCGGCGACATGCTGGGCGTGCTGCCCGAGGACCGCGGGATGTTGTTGAAGTGGTCCGACGATCTGGTGACCGGGCTGAGTTCGCATTTGGATCCGACGTCGGCCGAATTCGTGGCCGTGATGGACGCTTTCGCCGCCTACACCGAATTCACTAAGGACATCATCACCCAGCGCCGGTCCGAACCCACCGAAGACCTGTTCTCGATTCTGGTGAACGCCGAGGTCGACGGGCAGCGGATGTCCGACGACGAGATCGTCTTCGAGACGCTGCTGATCCTGATCGGCGGCGACGAGACCACTCGGCACACCCTGTCCGGTGGTACCGAGCAGCTGCTGCGCAACCATGACCAGTGGGAGCAGCTGGTGGCCGACCCGTCGCTGTTGCCCGGCGCCATCGAGGAGATGCTGCGATGGACGTCGCCGGTGAAGAACATGTGCCGAACCTTGACGGCGGACACCGAATTCCACGGTACGTCGTTGCGTCAGGGCGAGAAGATGATGCTGCTGTTCGAGTCGGGCAACTTCGACGAGTCGGTGTTCGACAACCCGGAGCAATTCGACATCCGCCGAGACCCCAACAACCACATGGCTTTCGGCTTCGGAACCCACTTCTGCCTGGGCAATCAGCTTGCCCGGCTGGAGCTTTCGCTGATGACGTCGCGGGTATTGCAACGGTTGCCGGATTTGCGGCTGGCCTCCGATGACGGGTTGCCGCTGCGGCCGGCCAACTTCGTCAGCGGCCTGGAATCTATGCCGGTGGTCTTCACGCCGACGGCACCCGTGCTCCCCTGACCGCCGAACGTGCGGCTGGCCGCACGCTGGTGTCCGAACGTGCGGCTGGCCGCACACTCGGCCCCAAAGGGGTTACCGCCCGCGGAACTGCGGAGCGCGCTTCTCCTTGAACGCGCGCGGGCCTTCCTTGGCGTCGTCGGACAGGAACACCTTGATGCCGAGCTGGGTGTCTATCTTGAACGCCTCGTTCTCGTGCATGCCCTCGGTCTCGCGGATGGACCGCAGGATCGCCTGCACCGCCAGCGGGCCGTTGTTCGAGATGACGTCGGCGATCTCCAAAGCCTTGGACAACGCCTGCCCGTCGGGTACGACGTGTCCGATCAGCCCGATCTCCTTGGCCTCGGCGGCGGTGATGTGCCGTCCGGTCAGCAGCAGGTCGCAGGCCACGGTGTAGGGGATCTGCCGGACCAGCCGCACCGCCGAGCCGCCCATCGGATACAGGCTCCAGCGCGCCTCCGAGATGCCGAACTTGGCGCTCTCGCCGGCCACCCGGATGTCGGTGCCCTGCAGGATCTCGGTGCCGCCGGCAATGGCCGGGCCCTCGACGGCGGCGATCAGCGGCTTGGTCAGCCGCCGCCCCTTGAGCAGCGCATCGATGCGCGACGGGTCGTAGCTGCCGTCCTTGAACGACTCGCCCGGCGGCTTGGCGGTGGCTGCCTTGAGGTCCATGCCGGCGCAGAAATAGCCGCCGGCCCCGGTCAGGACGGCGCAGCGGATGTCGGGATCGTTGTCGACGCGGTCCCACGCCTCGACCATGATTTGCATCATTTCGCCGCTCAGCGCGTTGCGCGCCGACGGCCGGTTCATCGTGACGATCAGGGTGTGTCCGCGCTGCTCAATGAGGGCGTCGGCTTCTTTTTCGGACTCGCTCACCGGTGTCCGCCTTCCTGGCTGTCGGGCCCAGACTTGTCAGAAAATGTAACACGTTCTAATTTGGGGTCCGTGGCCCTGAACATAGCCGACTTAGCCGAGCATGCCATCGACGCCGTGCCTGACCGCGTCGCCCTGATCTGTGGCGACGACCAGCTCACGTACGCGCAACTCGAGGAGAAGGCCAACCGCCTTGCGCACTACCTGATCGACCAGGGTGTGATGAAGGACGACAAGGTCGGCCTGTACTGCCGCAACCGCATCGAGATCGTGATCGCGATGCTGGGCATCGTCAAGGCCGGCGCCATCCTGGTCAACGTCAACTTCCGCTACGTCGAGGGCGAGCTGCGGTACCTGTTCGACAACTCCGACATGGTGGCGCTGGTGCACGAGCGCCAGTACTCCGACCGCGTAGCCAACGTCTTGCCGGACACCCCGAACGTCAAGACGGTGCTGGTGGTCGAGGACGGCAGCGACAAGGACTACCAGCGCTACGGCGGCGTCGAGTTTCACTCCGCCCTCGAAAAAGGCTCTCCGGAAAGAGATTTCGGCCCTCGCAGCGCCGATGACATCTACCTGCTGTACACCGGCGGCACCACCGGTTTCCCCAAGGGTGTGATGTGGCGCCACGAGGACATCTACCGGGTACTGTTCGGCGGAACCGACTTCGCCACAGGCGAATTCGTCAAGGACGAGTACGACCTGGCCAAGGCCGCCGCGCAGAATCCGCCGATGGTCCGCTACCCGATCCCGCCGATGATCCACGGTGCCACCCAGTCGGCCACCTGGATGTCGCTCTTCTCGGGTCAAACCACTGTGCTGGCACCCGAATTCGACGCCGACGAGGTGTGGCGCACGATTCACGAGCACAAGGTGAACCTGCTGTTCTTCACCGGTGACGCGATGGCGCGGCCGCTGCTCGACGCGCTGCAGAAAGACAACGATTACGACTTATCGTCGCTGTTCCTGTTGGCCAGCACCGCGGCGCTGTTCTCGCCCAGCATCAAGGAGAAACTGCTGGAGTTGCTTCCCAACAGGATCATCACCGACTCGATCGGCTCGTCGGAGACCGGCTTCGGCGGCACCAGCGTCGTCGCCAAGGACGCGCCGCACAGCGGTGGCCCGCGCGTGACCATCGACCACCGCACGGTCGTGCTCGACGAGGACGGCAACGAGGTCAAGCCCGGTTCGGGTGTGCGCGGGTTCCTCGCCAAGAAGGGCAACATCCCGGTCGGTTACTACAAAGACGAGAAGAAGACCGCCGAGACGTTCCGCACGATCAACGGTGTCCGCTACGCCATCCCCGGCGACTACGCGCAGGTGGAGGCCGACGGCACGGTCACCATGCTGGGGCGCGGCTCGGTGTCGATCAACAGCGGCGGGGAGAAGATCTACCCCGAGGAAGTCGAGGCCGCGCTCAAGGGCCATCCCGACGTGTTCGACGCGCTGGTGGTCGGCGTTCCCGACGAGCGGTACGGCCAGTGCGTGGCCGCCGTCGTGCAGCCGCGACCCGGGATGCGCCCGTCGCTGGCCGAACTCGACAAGTTCGTACGCAGCGAGATCGCGGGATACAAAGTGCCGCGGGCACTTTGGTATGTCGACGAGGTCAAGCGGTCGCCTGCCGGTAAGCCCGACTACCGCTGGGCGAAGGAGCAGACCGAGGCCCGTCCCGCCGACGAGAGGCACGCCAACCACGTCAGTGCGTGACTTACCCTCGTAAGGGTGAACGGCGCCCAGGTCTTAATCAACACTTTGGTCGAGGGTGGTGTCGACGTCTGCTTCGCCAACCCGGGCACGTCGGAGATGCATTTCGTGGCGGCGCTGGACACCGTGCCGCGGATGCGCGGGGTGCTGACCCTGTTCGAGGGAGTAGCCACCGGCGCCGCCGACGGATACGCCCGCATCGCCGATCGTCCCGCAGCGGTGCTGCTGCATCTCGGACCCGGGCTGGGCAACGGGCTGGCCAACCTCCACAACGCGCGCCGGGCCCGCGTCCCGATCGTGGTGGTCGTCGGCGACCACGCCACCTATCACAAGAAGTACGACGCCCCACTGGAATCCGATATCGAAGCGCTGGCCGGCAGCGTGTCGGGCTGGCTACGACGGTCCGACGGTGATGTCGCGGCCGATGCCGCCGACGCCGTCGCCGCCAGCCGGGCCGGCCAGCAGGTCGCCACGCTGATCCTGCCAGCGGACATTTCGTGGTCAGAAGCTACCGGCGGCGCCTCCGCGGTCACTGCGACGTCGAATCCGGAACCGGATGTCGAGCTGGCGGCCAAGGTGCTGCGTTCGGGCGAGCCGACGGTGATCCTCATCGGCGGCGACGCCACCCGCGCCGCCGGCTTGCAGGCGGCGGCCCGGGTGGCCGCGGCCACCGGTGCGCGCTGGTACTGCGAGACGTTCCCGACCCGCCTGGAGCGCGGTGTCGGCCTGCCGGCAGTCGACCGGCTCGCATACTTCGCCGAAGCCGTTGCGGCACAACTCGACGGCGCCAAGCATCTGATACTGGCCGGGGCGGCATCACCGGTGTCGTTCTTCGCCTACCCGGGCAAGCCCAGCGACCTGGTGCCCGACGGCTGCCAGGTGCACGTGCTGGCCGGCCACACCGGTGCCGCGGATGCACTCGCGGCGCTGGCCGACCAGATGGCGCCCGGCACGGTCGCGTCGGTGGCCGAGCCGTCGCGTCCGCAGCTGCCGACGGGTGCACTCACGGCCATGTCGGCAGCCGACGTGATCGGCGCTCTGCTGCCGGAGCAGGCGATCGTCGTCGACGAGTCGAACACGTCGGGTTTGCCGCTGCCCGCCGCGACGGCCGGTGCGCCTCCGCATGATTGGCTGACACTGACCGGCGGGGCGATCGGCTACGGCATCCCCGCCGCGGTCGGCGCCGCCGTCGCCGCACCGGACCGGCCGGTGCTCTGCCTGGAATCCGACGGCTCGGCGATGTACACGATCTCGGGCCTGTGGACGCAGGCGCGGGAAAACCTCGACGTCACCACCGTCGTCTACAACAACGGCGCCTACGACATCCTGCGGCTGGAGCTGCAACGCGTCGGCGCGCAGGGTGCCCCCGGCCCCAAAGCCCAGCAGCTGCTCGACTTAACCGGCCCCGCAATGGATTTCGTCAAGATAGCCGAGGGGATGGGGGTGCCCGCAAGGCGGGTCAGCGCCGTCGAAGAGTTCGCCGAAGCTCTTACAGCCGCATTCGACGAGCCGGGCCCGCATCTCGTCGAAGCGATGGTTCCCTCGATGCTGGGCTGACCGGCTACTGGATCGGTTCGTCGCCTAGCACGGTGGTGCGCAGCATCTCTCGCGGCGAATCCGGGTCGTAGGGCGCGGCGCGGTGCAGCACACCGCGGTTGTCCCAGATCACCGTGTCGCCGACCGACCAGCGGTGGCTGTACACCTTGTCCGGCACGGTGGCACGGTCCAGCAGCTCGGCCAGCAGCGCGCGGCCTTCATCCAAGTCCATGCCGACTACGTAGTCGGCTGACGCCCCCAGCACCAGCGACTTGCGGCCGTCGTTGTGTGTCCATACCAGCGGATGCTCGTGGGTAGGCCGCGACCGCCAGCGCGCCAACTGCTCAGGCGTGGGGTCGGGCGTGACGCGGCGCTGCGAAGCCTCCAGGGAGTGAATGACTTTCAGCGACGCGAACCGCTGCTTCTCGTCGTCGCTCAACGCGTCGTAAGCCGCGTACGTGCTGGCGAACTCGGTTTCGCCGCCGCGCTCGGCAACTTGCAGCGCCGAGAGAACGGTGGCCTTTTGCGGGCATTCGTCGCCCATCGGGGTGCAGCCGTCGATGTGCCAGTCGAAGGTGGCGCGCAGATACGCCGCCGAGGAGTTCTTCGACGGGTCCAGGGTGATCGGGTAGATGCCCGCCACCGGATGATGGCCGTCGGAGGAATGGTCCACTTCGCCGAGCCGACGACAAAACGCCACCTGCGCTTCGGGATTCAGATGCAGGCCGGGGAAAACCAGCACGCCGTTGTCTTCCAGCGCGTCGAGCACCGCCTCGGCGAGCACGTCGTCGGTGGCCAGCCGGTCGGGGTCGATGTCGCTGACTTCGGCGCCCACCGACTTGGTGAGCTTGCTGACGGTGAGCAGACTCATTGGCTGTCCTCTCTCATGGCACCGGTTCGCCGATGCGAACCATGACCGCGTCAGCGGCATCGGTGGGTCGGGGTTGATGCATGATTTCCACCGCCATCGCGACCATGATCAGCGAATAGATCAGGTGCAGCAGGTTCAGTGCATCCTCGGGAAGGTCGTCCAGGGAGAACTTGTCGCAATACTCGATCGCCTCTTCCAGCCGGGGAAAGAAGGCGTCGTAGAACTCCCGCATCTCGGCCATGCTGCTGGCCATCCGCCGGTTCCACCGCTCGGATTCGGTTGGCAGGCACCAAATCTGCGCGTACGGCTCGAGTTCGGCAAACGCGCTCGGCAGTAATGTGTCAGCCATGGCTGGCTCTTACCGGCGTGCGTTCGGCTTGATACTGCGCCACCCAGTCGTTGACCACCTTGTGCAAGTGACGTACCAGGATCTCCTGGTCGTTGAGTGGGAACTCGTCGACGATGCCGGTCTCCAGCGCCGCCTGGGTGCCGCCAAGCATGCCGGCGTCCTGCAGCGCGAACTCCTTGAGCACCACCGCGGCCACCTCGTGTTCGATCCGTTCGCGCACACTGCGGGCCGGCTGAAACGCGGTGTAGGCCTCGAACCGGTGAGTGTTGTGCGACGTCGGCCAATACCGGTACAGCAGATACCAGCCGCCGTAGATCAGTATCTCGAGGTTCGGGAAGATCTGGAAGTTGCTGATCCCCCACGATTCGATGCCGCCAGGATTGAGTCCGGCCGGCAGCTCACCCAGGTCGGGAGTCCGCCACGGCCCGACAAGTCCACTGCGCGTTACCCGTTCGATCGGATACATGTACTCCGGCGCTAACAGCCAGCGGCGGGTTCCCGCCGTCGACACCAGCCGGTGCGGCCCGTCGATCTGGAAGTGCGCACACTCAAACCCGGCGTTGGGATCGCGTACCTCAGGCGGAACCTGCTGCGGGTGCAGCGATGGCACGTGGTAGTACTCCTGGAATGCGTCGGCGAAGATCTTCCAGTTGCTGTTATTGTCGGCGGCCCAGTCGTAGCGCTCGGTGAGTTTGTCGAACGGGTAGCCGTCGAGGCCGGTGACCATGGGGCCCAGGAACTCTCGCAAGGTCTGGCGTGGCTCGTCGTCGAAGTTGACGAAGATGAACCCGTTCCAGACGTCACAGTGCACCGGGCGCAGCCCGTAGGCGTCGCGGTCGAGGTCGAAGAACTCCGACTCCTGCTGCACGAACGTCAGCGCGCCGTCGAGATCGTAGCGCCAGCCGTGATACTTGCAGGTGAACTGCCGGCATACGCCCTTGGTTTCCTCGTTGGGAAAGTCGTTCCACACCAGCTTGTTTCCGCGGTGCCGGCAGACGTTGTGGAACGCCCGGATCTTCTGGTCCTTACCCTTGACCACGATGATCGACGTGCCCACGGCGGCAATGTCTTTGGTGAGGTAGCTGCCGACGCGGGGGAGTTCCTCGACACGGGCGACGTTGAGCCAGGCCCGTTTGAAGATCGCCTCGCGCTCGACCGCGTAGAACTCCGGCGACGTGGAGTCCCGGAACGAAATCGGGTCGGTGCCAAGGTCTGGATAGTGCTGCGTCCAGCTGCCTTCCGCCGGCTTAGGCCATCGTGCCATCTGAATCTCCTGTCACATCACTGCTCCGCCGTTGACGCCGAGGACCTGGCCGGTGATGAAGCCGGCCTCCTCCGAGCACAGGAACCCGACCGCGGCCGCTATGTCGTCGCCGGTGCCGAGATGTCCGAGCGGGATTGTTCCGGCCATCGTTTCGTTGGACGGCAGGTTGCCTTCGGCCTGGGACTGGTGCTGCATCGGTGTTTCGATGCCCGACGGCGGGATGTTGTTGACGGTGACGCCTGCCGACGCGTACTCGCGCGCCAGCGATTTCGTCAACGTGATCAGCGCGCCCTTGGACGCGGCGTAGTGCGCCATGCCGGGGGAACCGCGTTGGGCGGACGACGACGAGATCATCACGATGCGGCCCCAGCCCGCCGCCACCATGTCGGGCAGTGCCACCTGACAACAGTGAAACGTGCCGGTGAGGTTGACGTCGATGATCCGCTGCCACGACTCGGGAGTGATCTCGGTAAACGGAGCGAAGCCCACCATGCCCGCGCTCGTGACCAGAATGCCCACCGGCCCCAGCTCGCTGCGCACCTTCGCGAACGCCTCCTCGACCGTGCGCCGGTCGCTCACGTCCGCCTCGGCCGCCAGCGCAGTGACCCCCGCAGCACGCAGCTCGTCGCAAACCCGTTGCGCGGCCTGGCCATTGACGTCGAGCACCGCGACCTTGTGGCCGCGGCGGCCCAGCTCATGGCAGGTAGCCTCGCCCATGCCCGAGGCGCCGCCGGTCACCACCGCCACCCGCTGCTCACTCATAGACCACCCGCACCGTGCGACTCGTCGGCAGCGACTGACAGGTCAGCACCCAGCCCTCGGCAACGTCGTCGTCGGTGAGTGCGTCGTTGTTGATCATCCGCACGCTGCCCTCGACCAACCGGGCCATGCATGTTGCGCACGAACCGGTCTCGCAGGACGACGGCGCCGCCAGCCCGGCCATCCGCGCGGTTTGCAAAACGGTGTTGCCCGGCCGATAGGGCACCACCGTGGTGCGGCGGTCCAGCTGGATCGTCACCTCTTCGGTGACGGTGTCGACCGCGTTCATGCTCTCTTCCATCACTCGGAAGAGTATCAAGTACTTGTGATACGTATCAAGTACTTGATTCATCGCCGGTATGGTCAGTGAATAGTGGGTTGCCGGTGCCCTTTTCGACCACGCGGGCCAGCAGGTCGTGCAGCAGCTGCTGCTCTTCGGGGCTCAGCACGCCGAACACCTGCTCGTGGGCGGCCAGCGCGTCGGCGAGGACAGCAGAGACCACAGCGCGGCCTTCGTGGGTGAGATAGGCCTGCAAGATCCGGCCGTGTTGCGGGTCTTGCTTGCGCTCCACCAGCCCGCGGTCCTCGAGCGCGGCGATTGCCAACTGCGCGCCCTGCGGGCTGATCAGCAGCCGGCGGGCCAATTCGGCCCCGGAGAGGCCTGGCTCGTTGGCCAGCTGGCGCATCAGGCCGATCTGCGCGGTGGTCACGCCGTGGCTGCTGATCGCGTCGTTGACGGTCTTCAGCGAGAAGTGGAAGGCCTGCTTGAGCAGCCACAGGATGTTGTCGGTGAGTTCCATGGTGTGTCCTACGGCCGCTTGTGAACCTGGCCACCCTTCATCACGAACCGTACGTCGAGCGTGCTCGTGATGTCGCGCGACGGGTCCCCTGGCACGGCGATGATGTCGGCGAGGTAGCCGGGCGCCAGCCGGCCCAGTTCGTCGTCGGCCTCGATGAGCTCGGCGCTGGTCACCGTCGCCGCGCGGATCGCCTGCATCGGTGTCATGCCGCGGTCGACCAGCGCGCACAGCTCCTTGGCGTTCTGGCCGTGCGGGATCGCCGGCGCGTCTGTGCCGCAGGCGATCCGTACGCCGGCGGCTATTGCCTTGGGCAGCATGGCTTTAGCTTGCGGAAACACCTCAGCGGCCTTCTTGCGCAACTCGGGCGCAACCCGGTCGACGGCCAGTGCCTCGGTCAGATAGGTCGTGGAGACCAGGAAGGTGCCGTGGTCGACCATCATCGCGATGGTGTCGTCGGTTGCCAGGAACCCGTGTTCGATGCAGTCGATTCCGGCCTTGATGCAGGCCCGGATGGCGCGGTCACCGATGGCGTGCGCGGCGACCCGGATGCCGGCGCGGTGGGCCTCGTCGGCGATCGCGGCGAATTCTTCGTCGGAGTACTGCTGCGATCCGGGTGCCGTGCTGTGCGACATCACCCCGCCCGACGCGGACACCTTGATCACCTTCGCGCCGTGGCGGATTTGGTAACGCACGCAGGCGCGCACGTCCGGTACGCCGTTGGCGATCCCTTCGGCCACCGACAGCGGCATGATGCCCGGCGCCAGCCGTTGGAACACCGTCGGGTCCAGATGTCCGCCATAGGGTGTGACGGCGTGCCCGGCCGGCACCACCCGCGGGCCGACGTGCCAGCCCGCCTCGATCGCGCGTTGCAGTGCCACGTCGAGCAGATAGCCGCCGGTCTTGACCATCAGGCCGAGATTGCGGACCGTGGTGAAGCCTGCATCCAGTGTGGTGCGCGCATTCACTGCGCCGCGCAGCGTGCGGTAGGCCGGGTCGTCCTGCACACCATGCAGGGGCGACGGCAATCCCTCCGGTCCGCCCGGACCGCCGATGAGCAGGTTGAGTTCCATGTCCATCAGCCCCGGCAGCAGCGTCATGTCGCCGAGGTCGATCTCGGTGGCCGAATCTCGGGGTGGCTCAGCAGGATTGACCGCGGTGATCCTGTCGTCGTCAACCACGACCACCGCCGGTGACCGCACCTGCCCGGTGTCGACGTCCGCCCAGCGGGCGGCCCGCAGCACGATCACGGCACCGGTTCGCTGACGCAATCCAGGGTGGACGCGCCCGAATCCGGAACGCGGGGCTGCTTCCAGCACTCGACGGGAAACGACACCATGATCATCGAGTACAGCAGGTGCATCAGATTCATGACGTCGTCGGGCAGATCGTCGAGGCTGAACTTGTCGCAATAGGCCAGCGCGTCCTCTGCACGCGGTGTGATGGCGTCGTAGAACGCCTGCATGTCGACCATCGTGCTGTTGAGTCGCTTGTGGTAGCGCTCCGGCTCGCTGGGCAGGCACCAATCGGAAAATGGTTCCAAATCAGCGAATTCGGGTGGCAGCTTGGCCGTCATGACACCCCTGCCGTAGCGCGCCGGTAGTCGTCGACCCATGCCGCGGTCTCGCGGTGTAGATGGCGGATCAGCACCTCTTGATCGTTGAGCAGAAAACCGTCGACAACACGCGATTCGATCATCGACTGGGTTGCCTCCAGCGTGTTGGCGTCCTGCAGACCGAATTCCTTGAAGGTCACCGCCGCGAGCTCCTGGGCGACCCGCTCGCGCGGAGTGCGCGGCGGCGGGAAATACAGCGTGCCTTCGAAAACATGACTGTTATAAGACGTCGGCCAGTAGTGGTAGGTCAGATACCAGCCCTGGCCCCAGATCAGGATCACGAAATTGGGGAACAGCTGAAACGAGTCCAGCCCCCACGGGTCACAGTTGGCCGGGTTGACACCGACGGGTAACTGGCCGAGGTCCGGGCTGTCCCACGGCCCGAAAAGCCCACTGCGACAGATCTCGTCGATGGGCTTACGCATATCGGCGTCCATCTCCCAGGCGCGTACACCCGACGTGCTGACCAGCCGATGCGGCCCGTCGATACGGTAGTGCGGCGCCTCGAAGCCGGCTTCGGCGGCCGCCTTGGAGTACTTGGTCGGCGACTGGTTCGCGTGCAACACCGGCGCGTGATAGAACTCCTGGAACGCGTCCAGGTACAGCTTCCAGTTCGCCTTCACTTCCGAGCGGTAACGCCACCGTGAGGTCATCTGTCCGAATGGATAGCCCTCCAGCCCGGTGACCATCGGACCCAGAAACTCTCGCAGTGACTGCTCGGGCGCGGCGGCGAAGTTGACGAAGATGAAGCCTTCCCAGACGTCGCAATGCACGGCGACCAGGCCGTAGCGGTTCTTGTCGAGGTCGAAGAACTCGCCTTCCTGCGGAACGTGAGTAAGGTTGCCGTCCAAGTCATAACGCCACGCGTGGTACTTGCACCGGAACTGGCGGCAGAAGCCGCTGGTCTCCTCGGCCGGCATGTCGTTCCACACCAGCTTGTTGCCGCGGTGCCGGCAGATGTTGTGGAATGCCTTGACCTCGCCAGTGGTGGTGCGCACCACGACAATCGACGTGTTGGCAACCTTCAGTTCCTTGGTGAAATAGCTGCCGTGGCGCGGAAGCTGTTCGACGCGACCGACATTCAGCCATACCCGCTTGAAGATCGCCGCCCGCTCGAGCTCGTAGAACTCCGGGGAGATGGAGTCCTCGTAGGAGACCGGTCCGGTGCCGAGATCGGGGTAATGCTGCGTCCAGCTGCCTTCCGGCGGCTTGGGGAAACGAGGCATGCGTACTCCTGTCGATATCCACCCGTAGCGCCGACCGTATATGCTCGACTGAGCAATCGCAAGTAGTTGATATTCCCGGGTTGGAGGTCGGTGTGCGGCGACGAGACGAACTGTTCATCGGCGGGAGTTGGTCGAAGTCGAGCGGCGACGCCGTCGTCGAAGTGGTCTCGCCGGCCACCGAAGCACCCGTCGCGCAGGTGGCGGCTGCCGGACCGGCCGACGTCGACGCTGCGGTCGGCGCCGCCCGCAAGGCGTTCGACGACGGACCCTGGCCCCGGCTCGATCCGTCCGCGCGCATTGCCGCGGTGCGACGGCTGGCCGAGCTCTACGGCGAACGGCGTTCGGAGATGGCCGATCTCATCACCGCCGAGATCGGCGCACCGATCAGCTTCGCCCAACGGGCCCAGGTCGGGCTGCCGTGGATGATGATGTCCGCGTTCTGCGATCTGGCTGACGACTTCCCGTGGCAGGAGACTCGGCGTGGACACTACGGCGCCGACATCAGCATCCGTCGGGAACCGGTCGGCGTGGTGGCCGCGATCGTGCCGTGGAACATGCCGCAGTTCCTGATCGTCACCAAGCTGGTGCCCGCGCTGCTGGCCGGCTGTTGCGTGGTCCTCAAACCGGCTCCCGAGTCGCCGCTGGACGCGCTGCTGCTGGCTGACCTACTCGAGGAGCTCGACCTGCCGGCCGGTGTGGTCAGTGTGTTGCCGGGCGGTGCCGACGTCGGCGCCTACCTGGTGGGGCACGGAGGAGTGGACAAGGTGTCGTTCACCGGCTCCACGGCCGCGGGCAAGCGGGTGGCCGGGGCGTGCGCGGCCGACTTGAAGCGGGTGAGTCTCGAGCTCGGCGGCAAGTCGGCCGCGATCGTTCTCGACGACGCCGACCCGGTTGCCGTCGCTGCCGGGATCCGATCGGCAAGCCTGTCCAACAGCGGCCAGATTTGTAACGCGCTCACCCGAATCCTTGTGCCCGCCAAGCGAAGTGATGGGTACGTCGACGCGCTGGCCGCCGAGCTGCGTGGCCTTCGGGTGGGAGATCCGGCCGATCCCGAAACGCAGCTGGGTCCATTGGTGGCGCAGCGGCAACAACAGCGTGTCCTCGGCTACATCGAGTCCGGCAAGGCCGAAGGCGCACGACTGGTCACTGGCGGCACCGGCATGCCCGACGGCGTCGAGCGCGGCTGGTATGTGCGGCCCACCCTGTTCGCCGACGCCGACAACACGATGCGGATAGCGCGCGAAGAGATCTTCGGCCCGGTGCTGACCGTCATCGGGTACGACGACGAGGACGAGGCGGTGCGGATCGCCAACGACTCCGACTACGGGCTGGCCGGCTCGGTCTTCACCGGGGACATCGAGCGTGGGGTGGCGCTGGCAGCCCGCATCCGCACCGGCACGTTCGGCGTCAACCAGGGCTACACGATGGACCCGTATGCGCCGTTCGGCGGCGTCAAATCCAGTGGCTACGGCCGGGAATTGGGCCGTGAAGGCATCGAGGGCTACCTGGACACCAAGTCGATCTCGGTGGCCGGCTAGCGCGCAACCTAGCGGCTGATCGTCCAGACCGGGTCGGGGCAGTCGACGCCGTCCGCCGACAGTTCACGTTTGAGCACCTTGAACGTCGCGGTGCGCGGCAGCGCGCGACTGATTCGCACGTACGACGGCCACTGCTTGGGTCCGAGGTCGGGCTGCTCGGCCAGAAACGCGCGGAACTTCTCGACGTCGAACTCGGCGTCTGGCGCCATCACCACCGCGGCCATGACCTTGTCGCCGACGACCTGGTCGGGCACGCCGTACACCGCCACCTCGCGGACCCCGGGGAAGCGTGCCAGCACCCGCTCGATCGGCGCGGTGCCCAGGTTTTCGCCGTCGACCCGCAGCCAATCACCCAGCCGCCCAGCGAAATACACGTAACCGTTCTCGTCGCGGTAGGCCAGGTCGCCACTATGGTAGACGCCGTCGGCCATCCGTGCCGCGTCGGCTTCGGGGTCGTTGTAGTAGCCCTCGAACCGGCCTGGGCCGGCGACGTTGACCAACTCGCCGACGACACCGGGCGGGCACGGCGCACCGGTCTCGGTGTCGCGGATCTCGATCCCGTCGGGCAGCGGGCCCAGCGAGCCGGCGGGGGCGTCGGGGGTGCGGGCGATCGCCACCCCGCCCTCGGTCGAGCCGAACCCGTCGACGGCAATACAGCCGAACCGGCGGGCAAACCGCTCGATATCGGCGGGCGCACCTTCGTTGCCGTACACCACCTTCAGCGGGTTGTCCGCGTCGTCGGGCTGTTCGGCAGTGGCCAGCACATACGACAACGGCTTGCCGACGTAGTTCGCATAGGTGACGCCGTACTTCCGGACATCAGGCAGAAAGCCCGACGCGGAAAACTTGCGCCGCAACACCATTGACCCTTGGCACGCGGCCGCCACCGACCAGCCGACCAGCACCGCATTGGAGTGAAACAGCGGCATCGACACGTAGCAGCGGTCGGCGGGTCCGAGACCGAACCGCTCGGTCATCGTCACACCCGCGATCCCGACCTTGCCGTGGCTGCATTTGACCGCCTTCGGGTCACCGCTCGTGCCCGAGGTGAAGATCAGCATGAACAGGTCTTCGGGCGCGGCATCCCGAAAGCACACCTCGGCATCGCCATGCGCGGCAACTTCGTCGGCCCACTCACCGGAATCGACATTGACGTGCGGGATATCACCAATGGCGGCAGCGGAATTCGTATCGGCGAGCACCAGCTGGCAATCCGCATAGTCGATGTCGCGTGCCAGCGCGGCGCCGCGGCGCACCGGGTTGAGTCCCACCGGCACGATGCCCGACATCCCGGCCGCGACGAGCACCGCCGAGAAGAACGGGGTGTTCTCCAGCAGCACCCCGACGTGCGGCGGCCGGGTCGGGTCGAGCCGTGCCTGCAGCGCCGCCGCCACCGCGGCGCCGTGCCGAAGATGCGAGCGCCAGTTGGTGAACGAGTCCTCGAAGTAGACGCCCCGATCGTCAATGTCGACAAGCGGTTTCAGCAAGTCGGTGACGGTCGGGAGAGCCTCCATATCTAGGCGGGCGTGTCCGCGAGCTCACGGCCGATTCGGAGCAGCTGCCCGGTAGCGCTGCCCAGCGCGAACTCGGTCTGCTTGGCTGCCAGGAAGTAGCGGTGTACCGGGTGGTCGATGTCGATGCCGACACCACCGTGCACGTGAACGATCGTGTGCGCCACCCGATGTCCGGCATCGGCGGCCCAAAACGCCGCGGTGGCCACCTCGTTGTCGGCGGGCAAATCCTCGGAGAGGCGCCACGCCGCCTGGGTAAGCGTCAACCGCAATCCCTTGACGTCGATGTAGCCGTCGGCCAACCGCTGCGACACGGCCTGGAAGCTGCCGATCGGACGGTCGAACTGCTCACGGGTACGCGCATATTCGGCGGCCATGTGCAGCCCGCGGTCCAGCACGCCGAGCTGAAACGCGCTGCGGCCCAACGAAGCGCGGGTGGAAATCCAGCTCACCACGTCGTCGCCGCCGACCCGCCGCGCATCATCCACCTCGACGCCGTTCAGCCGCACATGTCCCACACTGCCCAGGCCCGTGGTTTCCAGCGGAGTTACCGAGGCTTCGTCGGCGGTGACCAGGAAAACCGCTGTGCCGGAATCGGTTTCGGCAGCCACCAGGAAGCCGTCGGCCACCGGGCCGTAACCGACCTGGGTGCGCGTTCCGGTCAGCCGGTAGCCGTCACCCGAACGGGTGGCCTGCACCGGGCCGTCGCCCATCTCGCCGTCCAACGCGACGGTCAAAACCTTGGCACCGCTCACCGCGGCTGCGCCCCACTCCTGCTGCAGTTCGGCCGAACCGAATTGCGCCAGCGCGCCGGCGGCCAGCACGACCGATTCCAGATACGGCACGGCGGCCAGCCCCCGGCCCAACGCGACCAGCACCGCCGTCTGCTCCAGGACGCCATACCCGCCGCCGCCCAACGATTCCGGGGCTGCGGTGCTCAAGATGTCGGCGTCGACGAGCTTGCCCCACAGCGAGCGGTCGAACCGTTGCTCGAGGCCGTCCAGCTCCCGCTGATGCTCCGGCGTGCACACCGCATCGACAATGGTGCCGGCCAGCTCGCCGAGGTCGTGGGCCGCTTCGGTTGTCGAGAAGTCCATCAGAATCCTTTACCGGTTGGCTCGGGGCAGGCCCAACGCGACCATGCCGATGATGTCACGCTGAACTTCGTTGGTGCCGCCGCCGAAGGTCAGGATCAGACACGCCCGGTGCATCCGCTCCACTCGCCCCCGCAGCAGCGCGCCGAACGAGTCCTGGCGCACCGTCGCGGCGGTCCCCAGCACCTCCATCAGCAGCCGATAGGCCTCGGTGGCCAGCTCGGTGCCGAACACCTTGGCGGCCGACGCATCGGCCGGGGAGGGCGCGCTGTCAGCAGCCGACGCCAGCTCCCAGTTGATCAGCTTGAGCACTTCGACTTTGGCGTGTACCCGGGCGAGATTGAGTTGCACCCATTCCGAGTCGATCAGCCGGGCGCCGGACGCGTCCTTGGTGTTCTGCGCCCACTCGCGAACTTGGTTGAGCGCCACGATGATCGGCTGCGCGGACACCAGCGCAACGCGCTCGTGGTTGAGCTGGTTGGTGACCAGCTTCCAGCCGCCGTTCTCCTCGCCGACCCGGTTGGCCACCGGCACCCGGACGTCGGAGTAATAGGTGGCGCTGGTGTCGGGGCCGGCCATCGTGTGCACCGGGGTCCAGGAAAACCCGTCAACATCCGTCGGCACGATCAGCACGGAGATACCGCGGTGCTTCTTGACTTCGGTGTTGGTGCGCACGGCCAGCCACACGTAGTCGGCGTACTGGATCAGGGAAGTCCACATCTTCTGACCGTTGACGATGTAGTCGTCGCCGTCGCGCACCGCGGTGGTCCGCAGGTTTGCCAGGTCGGTGCCTGCACCCGGCTCGGAGTAGCCGATGGAGAAGTGCAGTTCCCCCGCAGCAATGCGCGGCAGGTAGAACTTCTTCTGCTCCTCGCTGCCGAACGCCATGATCGTCGGCGCGACGCTGTTGATCGTCAGGAACGGCACCGGCGCCCCGGCGATCGCCGCCTCGTCGGTGAAGATCAGCTGGTCCATCGCCGAGCGGGCCTGCCCGCCGTACTCCTTGGGCCAGCCCAGCGCGAGCCACCCGTCGCGGCCCATCTGCGCGACGGTCTCGCGGTACACGTTGCCGGTGCCGTACTCGCCCGACGTCGAGCTCAGCGCCTCGCGGCGCTCGGGGGTGATCAGCTTGGCGAAGTAGGACCGCAGCTCGCGGCGCAGTTCCTCCTGCTCCGGGGTATAACTGATCCGCATTGGCCGTCCTCCGGTCGTCTGTACCGAGCGTCGAGTTATCGGGTCCAAATTGGCCGATTTCGCTCAACAACTCGACGCTCGACGGTCTTTTAGGCTACCCGTCCACCAATCCTGGTTGTAACACGTTCTAGTCTGAGGGTCCAGCGAGCCGTCGTCGTATGGTGGGGACACGGCAGTGGGAAACGCCAAGTCGGCTTGCAAAGGAGGAAGCTGTGCGAGTGATAGTGGACCGCGATCGGTGCGAAGGCAACGCGGTGTGCGTGGGAATCGCACCGGATATCTTCGAGCTCGACGACGAGGATTACGCCGTGGTGAAGACGGATCCGATCCCCGCCGACCGGGAGGCGCTGGCCGAGCAGGCGATCGCCGAATGCCCGCGCGCGGCTCTCAAGCGCGAAGACTAGGCGATCGCAAGCGCGGCGAAGCCGGGCGCAGCGGGTCGCCGCCGACAGACTAGAGGTATTCATAAATTGACTAGCAGCAGTAACGCGACCGATCTGTCTGGGAAGGTCGCGGTGGTCACCGGCGCGGCCGCAGGATTGGGCCGCGCCGAGGCGATCGGCTTAGCCCGCGCCGGCGCCACCGTCGTCGTCAACGACATCGCCGGCGCGCTGGACGCCTCCGACGTGATCGACGAGATCACCGCGGCGGGTTCCAAGGCCGTCGCCGTGGCCGGCGACATCAGCCAGCGCGCCACCGCCGACGAGCTGGTCAGCACAGCCGACGGGCTGGGTGGCCTGAGCATCGTGATCAACAACGCCGGGATCACTCGCGACCGGATGCTGTTCAACATGTCCGACGAGGAGTGGGACGCCGTGATCGCCGTGCACCTGCGCGGCCACTTCCTGCTCACCCGCAATGCCGCGACGTACTGGCGCCAGAAGGCCAAGGACGCGGGAGGCTCGGTCTACGGCCGGCTCGTCAACACGTCGTCGGAGGCCGGACTGGTCGGTCCGGTCGGGCAGGCGAACTACGGCGCCGCGAAGGCCGGCATCACTGCGCTGACCCTGTCCGCGGCGCGGGCGCTGGGCCGCTACGGGGTCTGCGCCAACGCGATCTGCCCGCGGGCCCGCACCGCGATGACCGCCGACGTCTTCGGCGAGGCGCCCGAGACGGGCGAGATCGATCCGCTTTCGCCGGAGCATGTGGTGACCCTGGTCCGGTTCCTGGCCTCGCCCGCGGCCGAAGCGGTCAACGGGCAGGTGTTCATCGTCTACGGACCGCGGGTAACGCTGGTGGCCGCGCCGACGGTGGAGCAACAGTTCGCGACCGACGCGCCGGCCTGGCAGCCCGAGGAGCTGAGCGCGACCCTGCAGAATTACTTTGCTGGGCGCGACCCTGAACGCAACTTTGCGGCAACCGGCCTGATGGAGTCCTAGCGGGTGCTTGCGTCAGCCTGTAACCGCATTCGCGAGCTAGAACACGTTACAGAACGGTTTGGGCCACATAGTCTCTGACCTGGACAAACTACTAACCTTTGTCTAATTTTGCAGTTCTTTGACACTGCGAACTTGTTCTAGTTAGTATGATCCGGCTCACGCGGAGCAGCGTCCGACGATAGGGGAGACATACCGGCGCGCGCAGGGGACGCATAGGCTTCGCCGAGGTTGCAGACACCCCACCCGAGAAGGGACCGAAGGTTGATCGGACAGCTCGCGGTTCCGGCCCGGGCCGTGGGCGGGTTCGTCGAGATGTCGCTGGAGACATTCCGCGCGATGTTCCGGCGACCATTCCAGTTCCGAGAATTCCTCGACCAGACCTGGATGATCGCCCGTGTCTCGCTGATCCCGACGCTGCTGGTGGCCATCCCGTTCACCGTGCTGGTGGCCTTCACCCTCAACATTCTGCTGCGCGAACTCGGTGCCGCCGACCTGTCCGGGGCGGGCACCGCATTCGGGACCATCACCCAGCTCGGTCCCGTCGTCACCGTGCTGGTGGTTGCCGGCGCCGGCGCCACCGCGATCTGCGCGGACCTCGGCGCCCGCACCATCCGCGAGGAAATCGACGCGATGCGGGTGCTCGGCATCGACCCGATCCATCGGCTGGTGGTGCCCCGGGTGCTGGCGTCGACGTTCGTCGCGCTGCTTTTGAACGGTCTGGTGTCGGCGATCGGCATTGCCGGTGGCTATGTCTTCTCGGTGTTGTTGCAGGGCGTCAACCCAGGCGCGTTCGTCAACGGCCTGACCGTGCTGACGCACCTGGGTGAGCTGGTGCTCTCCGAGGTGAAGGCGTTGTTGTTCGGTGTCGTCGCCGGCCTGGTCGGCTGCTACCGGGGATTGACGGTCAAGGGCGGGCCGAAGGGCGTCGGCGTCGCCGTCAACGAGACCGTGGTGTACGCGTTCATCTGCCTGTTCGTGATCAACGTGATCATGACGGCCATCGGCGTGCGGGTGCTGGCCCGGTGATGCCATGAGTTACGACGCCACGCTGCGCTTCCGCCGCTTCATGTCCCGGTTCGCCGGACCGGTCGACAACTTCGGCGAGCAGGCGCTGTTCTACGGCGAATCGATGCGCTACATCCCCAATGCGTTCGGCCGCTATCGCAAGGAGACCATCCGGCTGATCGCCGAGATGACGATGGGCACCGGCGCGCTGGTGCTGATCGGCGGGACGGTGGGCGTCGCAGCGTTTCTGACGCTGGCATCCGGCGGCGTCATCGCGGTGCAGGGCTACGAGTCGCTGGGCAACATCGGCATCGAGGCGCTGACCGGGTTCCTCTCGGCGTTCCTCAATGTCCGCATCGTCGCCCCTGTCGTGGCCGGCATTGCGCTGGCCGCGACGATCGGTGCCGGCACCACTGCGCAATTGGGCGCGATGCGGGTGGCGGAGGAGATCGACGCCATCGAGTCGATGGCCGTGCACTCGGTCTCCTATCTGGTGTCGACGCGGTTGATCGCCGGGCTGATCGCGATCGTCCCGCTGTACTCACTGGCGGTGCTGGCGTCGTTCTTCGCCGCCCGGTTCACCACGGTGTTCATCAACGGGCAGTCGGCGGGTCTGTACGACCACTACTTCAATACGTTCCTCAATCCGAGCGATCTGCTGTGGTCGTTCCTGCAGGCGATCGTCATGTCGATCGCCGTGATGCTGGTCCATACCTACTACGGCTACAACGCTTCTGGCGGACCGGTGGGCGTCGGGCTGGCGGTCGGCCAGGCGGTGCGCACGTCGCTGATCGTCGTCGTCGTCATTACTTTGTTCATCTCGCTGGCCGTTTACGGCGCGTCCGGTAATTTCAACCTCTCCGGATAAAGGGAGCGATGGCAAGCACAGGGGCAAGGCGAACTCATGTCAGGCTGGCAGCGGCGCTGCTGGCCTCTCTGTTGCTGGGCTTTGTGCTGTTGACGTATCTGTCTTACAACGCGGCGTTTTCGTCGACCGACACCGTCACCGTGACCGCGCCGCGGGCCGGTTTGGTGATGGACCGCGACAATAAGGTGAAGTACCGGGGCATCCAGATCGGCAAGGTCAAGAACGTCAGGTACTCCGGGGACCAGGCTCAGCTCGAACTCGCCATCGACAGCGGCGAGATTCGCTACATCCCCTCCAATGCCACCGTGCACATCGCCAGCAACACGATCTTCGGCGCCAAGTCGGTGGAATTCATTCCGCCGCAGTCACCTTCGAAGACGTCGTTGCGGCCGGGCGCGCACGTGCAGGCCTCGGCTGTCTCGCTGGAAGTCAACACGTTATTCCAGTCGCTGATCGACCTGCTGCACAAGATCGACCCGGTCGACCTGAACGCGACACTGAGCGCCGTCGCCGAAGGCCTGCGCGGCCACGGTGACGACCTGGGCGACCTGCTGTCCGGGGTGAATACCCTGACGCGCCAGCTGAATCCGAAACTGCCTACCCTGCAGCAGGACTTCGCCAACACCGCCACGGTGGCCAACATTTACGCCGACGCCGCCCCCGACCTGGTCACCGTGTTCAACAACACTCCGACCATCGCCAAGACCGTCGTCGAGCGACAGGGCGACCTCAACGCCACCCTGTTGGCGACGATTGGGTTGGCCAACAACGCCTATGACACGCTCGCGCCGGCCGAGCAGGATCTCATCGACGGCCTCAAGCGGATGCGGGCCCCGCTGAAGGTCGCCGGCGACTACTCACCGGAATTCGGCTGCATGTTCAAGGGAATTCAGCGCGGCATCGACGAGTTCGCGCCGCTGCTCGGTGTGCGCAAGGCCGGCCTGTTCACCTCGTCGAGCTTCATCCTCGGCGCGCCGTCGTACACCTATCCGGAGAGTCTGCCGATCGTCAACGCCTCCGGCGGTCCCAATTGCCGTGGGCTGCCGGACATTCCGACCAAGCAGTTCGAAGGCTCCTGGTTCCGCTCGCCGTTCCTGGTGACCGACAACGCCTACATCCCGTACGAGCCGTTCACCGAAATGCAGGTGGATGCGCCATCGACGCTGCAATTCCTGTTCCACGGCGCCTTCGCAGAACGGGACGATTTCTGATGACCGCGCCGCACGAGTCGCACCGCTCGATGATGGTGAAGGTCGGCATCTTCACGGCGACGATGCTGCTGGTTGCCGTCGGCCTGGTGGTGATTTTCGGCGAGTTCCGGTTCGGCCCGTCGAACCTGTACCACGCCAACTTCTCCGACGCGACACGGTTGAAAGGCGGACAGAAGGTGCGCATCGCCGGGGTGCCGGTCGGTGCGGTGCGCGACGTCAAGCTCAACAAGGACAACACCGTCGACGTGGCGTTCACGGTGGACAAGCGCTACACGCTGTACTCGTCGACGCGGGCGGTGATCCGCTACGACAACCTGGTCGGCGACCGGTTCCTCGAAATCACCTCGGGCCCAGGCGAACTACGCAAGCTGCCACCGGGCGCGACCATCGACCAGCACCACACCCAGCCGGCACTCGACCTCGACGCGCTGTTGGGCGGCCTGCGCCCGGTGCTCAAGGGTCTCGACGCCGACAAGGTCAACACCGTCAGCAGCTACGTCATCCAGTTGCTGCAGGGCCAGGGCGGCGCGCTGTCCGACTTGCTGGCCAACACCAACGCATTCGGCTCGGCGCTGGGCGCCCGCGACCAGGTCATCGGCGACGTGATCAACAACCTCAACACGGTGCTGACCACAGTCGACGAGAAGGGCGCGCAATTCTCGGCCAGCATCGACCAACTGCAGCAACTGATCACGGGGTTGGCGCAGGGTCGCGACGCGGTGGCGGGTGCGATTCCGCCGCTGGCGTCTGCGGAAACGAATCTGACCGAGCTGTTGAAGGGTGCCCGCCGGCCGCTGCAGGGCGTCATCGAAAACACCCGGCCGATCGCCACCGAACTCGACGACCGAAAAGCCGAGGTGGCCGACGACATCGAGCAGCTGGGCGAAGACTATTTGCGACTGTCCGCGCTCGGTGCCTACGGGGCGTACTTCAACATCTACTTCTGCACGGTATCGCT
The DNA here is from genome assembly GCF_003402475.1 of Mycobacterium sp. MFM001. Classification (GTDB taxonomy): domain Bacteria; phylum Actinomycetota; class Actinomycetes; order Mycobacteriales; family Mycobacteriaceae; genus Mycobacterium. The sequence goes on along the minus strand of NZ_BFAB01000015.1, from coordinate 73,361 downwards.
CAAGATCAACGGGCCGGCCGGCAGCGACATCCTGATCCCGATGGGCGGCCAGCCCGATCCGAGCAAGGGGAGGTGCGCTTTTGCCAAGTAAGGCAGACACCGGCGATCCGCTGCGGACCGGCATCTTCGGCTTGGTCCTGGTGATTTGCATCGTGTTGGTGGCATTCGGATACACCGGCCTGCCGTTCTGGCCGCAGGGCAGGTCCTACGACGCCTACTTCAGTGACGCCGGCGGCATCACGCCCGGCAACGACGTCTACGTGTCGGGTATCAAAGTGGGACAGGTGAAGTCGGTTGGGCTGGCCGGCGACACCGCCAAGGTGTCGTTCACCGTGAACCGCCGCATTGCCGTCGGCAGCCAATCGCTGGCATCGATTCGGACCGACACCATCCTCGGCGAGCGGTCGATCGCCGTCACGCCGGCGGGAAGCGGTAGCGCCACCACAATCCCGCTGAGCCGGACGACCACGCCCTATGCGCTGGGCTCCGCACTGGAGGATCTGGGCCGCAACGCCGGCGACCTGGACAAGGCCCAGTTCGAGAAATCGCTGCAAGTGATTACCAATGCGCTGCACGACGCCACCCCGCAACTGCGCGGCGCGCTGGACGGTGTGACGTCGCTGTCGCGCACTCTCAACCGCCGCGACGAAGCGCTGGCCAGCCTGCTGGCCCACGCGAAGTCGGTGACCGAGGTGCTGGCGGACCGCGCCGGGCAGGTCAACAAGCTGATTCTGGACGGCAACCAGTTGTTCGCCGCGCTGGATGCGCGCCGGGCTGCGCTGAGTCAGCTGATCGCCGGAATCCGCGATGTGTCCCAACAACTTTCGGGCTTCGTGGCCGACAACCGCAAGGAGTTCGGCCCGGCGCTGTCCAAACTCAACCTGGTGCTCGACACGCTCAACGAACGCCACGAATACATCACCGAGGCGCTGAAGCGGTTGCCCGCGTACGCCACCACGCTGGGCGAGGTGGTGGGCTCCGGCCCCGGGTTCAACGTGAACGTCTACGGCGTGGTGCCGGCGCCGATCGTCGGGATCATGTTCGACGCCGTCTTCCAACCCGGCAAGCTCCCGGACAGCTTCGCAGATTATCTGCGCGGGCTTATCCAGGAGCGGTGGATCATTAGGCCGCAGTCGCCATGACCGTGTTGTCGTCTCTGCAAGAACGCAGTCGCGCACTGCGGCTGACTCTGGCGCTCACGCTTGCGGTCCTGATCGCGGCCGGCGCCTACCTGGTCTGGCCGGCACGCACCGGCCACAAGATCGTCGGCTACTTCACCTCGGCTGTCGGGCTGTATCCCGGCGACCAGGTGCGCATTGTCGGGGTGCCGGTGGGCAAGATCGATTCGATCGAACCCCGTGCATCGGACGTGAAGATCACCATGTCGGTCGACCGCGGCATCAAGGTGCCACAGGATGCGCGGGCGGTCATCATGTCGCCCAATCTGGTTGCCGCGCGGTTCATTCAGCTCGCCCCGGCCTACACTGGCGGTCCGGCGCTGTCCGACGGCGCGAGCATCGATCTTTCTCACACCGCGGTGCCGGTGGAATGGGACGAGGTCAAAGAGGCGCTGAAGGATTTGGCCGACAAGCTCAGTCCCACCGCGGGACAGATGCAGGGGCCGTTGGGCAAGCTGATCAATCAGGCCGCCGACACGTTCGACGGCAACGGCGACTCGTTCCACGCCGCGCTGCGTGAGCTGTCGCAAGCCGCCGGCCGGCTGGGGGATTCGCGCACCGACGTCTTCGGCACAGTCAAGAACTTGCAGGTGTTGGTCGAAGCGTTGTCGTCGAGCAACGAACAGATCGTCTCGTTCGCCGGACACGTCGCTTCGGTCTCGCAGGTGCTCGCCAAGAGCTCCGAGCACCTTGACCAAACGCTCGGCACGCTCAACCAGGCCCTCGGCGACGTCAAAGACTTTCTGCACCAGAACAACTCGACGCTGATCGGGACGGTCAACAAACTTGCCGATCTGACCAAGACGCTCAGCGACCAGAGCGAGAACATCGAGCAGGTGCTGCACGTCGCGGGCCCCGGGATCAGCAACTTCTACAACATCTACGACCCCGCTCAGGGCACGCTCAACGGCCTGTTGTCGATTCCCAACTTCTCCAACCCGGTCCAGTTCATCTGCGGCGGTTCGTTCGACACCGCCGCCGGGCTGGTGGCGCCCGACTACTACAAGCGCGCCGAGATATGCCGGGAGCGGCTGGCTCCGCCGCTGCGCAGACTGACCGCGAACTACCCGCCGATGATGTTCCACCCGATCAACTCGATCACCGCCTACAAGGGTCAGATCATCTACGACACCCCGGCCACCGAGGCCAAGGCGCAGACACCGATTCCGGAGCTGACCTGGATACCGGCGCCCGGGGTGCATCCGCCCAGCCCGGACGACCTGCAGGCCATGCTGGTGCCGCCCGCGCCGTCGAACGCCCCGGCACCCGGTCCCGCTCCCGCACCCGCTCCGGGAGCCGCACCCGCGCCTGCCGCTGCACCGGCCGGTCCGGCGCCCGGACCACTGCCCGCAGAGCAGGGAGCGGGCCGATGAAGCGGATGATGGTGCGCGGCACGGCAATTGCAGCGAGCGGCATGCTGCTGGCCGGTTGCAAGTTCGGCGGGCTGAACTCCCTCTCGCTGCCCGGCACCGCCGGCCATGGCGTCGGCGCCTACTCGATCACCGTCGATTTGGCCGACGTCGCCACCCTGCCACAGAACTCGCCGGTCATGGTCGACGACGTCACCGTCGGCAGCGTGTCGGGAATCGACGCGATCCAGCGCCCGGACGGAAGTTTCTTTGCCGCAGTCAAGTTGGGACTGGACCGCAACGTGGTGTTGCCGGCCAATGCGACCGCCAAGGTGGCGCAGACGTCGCTGTTGGGCTCCCAGCACATCGAGCTGGCCGCCCCGACGGACCAGAAACCGGTGGGCAGGCTGCGCGACGGCTCGACCATCCAAGAGTCGCGCACCAGTCGCTATCCCACCACCGAAGAGGTCCTCGCGGCACTCGGCGTGGTGGTCAACAAGGGCAATCTCGGTGCGCTGCAAGAGATCACCGACGAGACGTACAAGGCGGTGGCGGGCCGGCAAGGCCAGTTCGTCGACCTGGTGCCCAGACTCGCCGAGCTGACTGCGGGGCTGAACAAACAGGTCAACGACATCATCGCCGCCATCGACGGATTGGACCAGTTCTCGGCGATCCTGGCGCACAACAAGGACAGCCTGGGCCGGGCGCTGGATTCGCTGCCCGAGGCGCTGTTGGTGCTCAACAAGAATCGCGACCACATCATCGACGCGTTCGCCGCGCTCAAGAGGGTGGCAACCGTCGCCTCGCATGTGCTCGCCGAAACCAAGGTGGATTTCACCGAAGACGTCAAAAGCCTCTACTCGGTGACCAAGGCGCTGGCCGACAGCCGCAAGGAATTCGTCAGCTCGCTGCAGATCTTGCTGACGTTCCCGTTCCCCAACTTCGGCATCAAGCAGGCGGTGCGCGGCGACTACCTCAACGTGTTCACCACCTTCGACCTCACGGTGCGCCGGCTCGGTGAGACGTTCTTCACCACTTCGTGGCCGCTCGACCCGAACATGCTGCACATGGACGAAATCCTCAATCCGCCAGACTTTTTGCTCGGGTCAATGGCCAACTTGTCCGGCCAGGCGGCTGACCCGTTCAAGATCCCTCCGGGGTACTCGGAAAGCAATCACTGATGCTCGATCGCCTGACCAGAACCCAGCTGACCATCTTCGGCGTGGTCACCGTGATCACCGTCGCGGTGATGGCGATCTTCTACCTGCGGTTGCCTGCCGCGCTCGGCATCGGCACCTACCGGGTGACCGCCGACTTCGTCGCCGGCGGCGGGTTGTACAAGAACGCCAACGTCACCTACCGCGGGGTCGCAGTCGGCCGGGTGGAGTCGGTCGGGCTGAACCCGCACGGCGTCGACGCGGTCATGCGGCTGAACAGCGGCACCACGGTCCCGTCGAACGTGACCGCCACCGTGAAAAGCGTGTCGGCCATTGGTGAGCAGTACATCGACTTGGTGCCACCGGACAATCCGGCCTCGACCAAGCTGCACAACGGGTCCGTCATCGCGCGGGACAACACCCGCATCCCGCTGGACATCGCCACCCTGCTGCGCCAGTCCGAGACGCTGGTCAACAGCGTGGCCGACACCCGGCTGCGGGAGCTGCTGCACGAAACGTTCAAGGCGTTCAACGGATCCGGGCCCGAATTGGCCCGGCTGATCGAGTCGTCACGGCTGCTGGTGGACGAGGCCAACGCCAACTTCCCGCAGACCGAGCAGCTGGTCGACCAGGTGGGCCCGTTCCTGCAGGCCCAGATCCGCGCCGGAGACGACATCAAGTCGCTGGCGGATGGGTTGGCGCACTTCACTTCCGAGGTCCGGCAAGCCGATCCGCAGCTTCGCACCCTGCTGGGCGTCGTGCCGCCGGCCGCCGACGAGGCCAACACCGCGTTCTCGGGCATCCGGCCGTCGTTCCCGATGCTGGCGGCCAACCTGGCCAACCTGGGCCGGGTCGGCGTGATCTACCACAAGTCGCTCGAACACCTGCTGGTCGTGTTGCCGGCGCTGTTCGCGGCGATCATCACCGCCGCCAACGGCGAACCGCAGGACGAGGGCGCAAAGCTGGACTTCAAGATCAACATCGACCCGCCGCCCTGCAACACCGGTTTCATTCCGCCGCCGCTGATCCGGACGCCCGCCGACGAGACGGTGCGCGAGATCCCGAACGACTTGTACTGCAAGACCGCCCAGAACGACCCGTCCACGGTGCGTGGCGCCCGCAACTACCCGTGTCAGGAGTTTCCGGGCAAGCGGGCACCGACGGTGGCGCTGTGTCGTGACCCGCGCGGCTATGTGCCGATCGGCACCAACCCGTGGCGCGGACCGCCGATCCCCTACGGCACGCCGGTGACGAATGGGCTGAACATCTTGCCGCCCAACAAGTTCCCGTACATCCCGCCGGGCGCCGACCCGGATCCGGGCACACCGATCGTGGGACCGCCCCCGCCCGGGGTGGTGCCGGGACCGGGGCCGGCACCGCATCAGCCGTTCCCGACGCCGCCGCCGCCCAACACCGGTGGCACTGACGGACGCCAGGCGTGGATACCGCCGGCGCCCTACCCGCCGCAGCCGCCGATGATTCCGTTCCCGAAGGCGGTTCCGCCACCCGGACCACCGGAAGGCCTCTCACCCCCGCCGCCATTCCCCCCGCCCGAAAAGCCGTGGGGTCCGCCGCCGGGGCCGGTGCCGCAGGCTAGCGGTACGGCCTACACCACCTACGACGACAGCACGGGAACGTTTCAGGACCCGGCAGGTGGCACTGGTATCTTCGCGCCCGGCAGATCATCGAGCGCCGAGACCTGGGTGGACCTGATGCGCGATCCGAGGCAGTTGTGAGCGAGGAAGAACCGACGACGCGGCGCGCGCGTCGGCGGGCTTCGCGCGCGGCCGGCCCGACCGGGGGCGAAGCAGCGATGGCCACCGTCCGTGTCGAGGCGCCGGCCGAACCGGTCAAGAGGCGGGCCACGCCGCTCGGGCCGCCGCAGCGCCGGCCCGCCAACCGCCGGCTCGTCGGGCTGATCGCGCTGGTGGCCGGGCTGGTCGGGATCGGCGCGCTGAGCGCGGCGCTGTCGGTCCTGGTGGTGCAGCAGCGCCATGCGGACGCCGCGCAGGCCCGCGACCAGCGCTTCGTCGACACGGCTACCCAAACCGTCGTCAACATGTTCAGCTACACGCAGGACAACATCGACGAGAGCGTGCGCCGGTTCTACGACGGCACCAGTGGACCCCTGCGCGGCATGCTGAGCTCCAACAACAACGTCGAAAACATCAAGGCTCTCTTTCGGCACACCAACGCGACCTCAGAAGCGGTCGTCAACGGGGCTGCGCTGGAGGAGATCGACAGCGTCACCGACAACGCGTCGGTGCTGGTGTCGGTCCGGGTCACGGTCACCGACATCGACGGCGTCAACAAACCGTCCCAGCCCTACCGGATGCGCGTGATCGTGCACGAGGACGAGAACGGCCACATGACCGGCTACGACCTGAAGTATCCGGAGGGCGGCAACTGATGCGGTGGTTTGTCGCTGCCGTCGCCGCCCTGCTGACCTCCGCGTTCGTCGGGCTGGGCGCGGCCAGCGGATGGTTCTACTGGGACCGGGTGCAGACTCGGGGCGAGCAGTCGGCGCGTGCGGTGCTGCCCAAGCTGGCCGCTAAGGAAGTAGCGCAGGTGTTCGGCTACGACTACCAGACCGTCGAGCGCAGCCTGACCGAGGCGTATCCGCTGCTCACGCCGGGCTATCGGCAGGAGTTCGAGAAGAGCGCCACCCAACAGATCATCCCGGAAGCCAAGAAGCGCGAAGTGGTCGTCCAGGCCAACATCGTCGGCGTGGGAGTCATGGAGGCCAAACGCGATTCGGCGTCGGTGATGGTGTACCTGAACCGCACAGTGACCGACAAATCGCGGCAGCCGGTTTACGACGGCAGCCGGCTACGCGTCGACTACAAGCGGGTCGGCGGCAAGTGGCTAATCAACTACATCACGCCGATTTAGCGGGTCGCCGCCATTGATTTCGGCGCGGTAATCGTCGCTCAGCGACGGAAACCGCGCCGAAACCGCTCAGCGGCACTGCCCGATTTCGTTGCAGTCCAACGGGTAACGCTCGACCGGTACCGGCAGTGGCTCCTTGAACGCCAGTGTGAACGGGGTTTTGGTCATTCCCGGCTGCAGGCCGCAGACCGCGCCGTGGATGCTGGTGTGGGTGCCGGCGAGCGTCACGTCGTCGAAGGCATACGTGTCGGTCGACGGCGCGGTCGTGCCGTCCGGACACGAGACCCCGGTCGACTTGCCCACTTGGAATGTCCATAGATCGCTGGTAAGCCGGGCCCGGCCGATGTAGTTCGCGAGCTTCTCGTCGGGAGTGATTTTCCGCGGTGTGGTGCTCGAGACATTGAGTGCGCACAGGTCGGCCGCAATGACCGGGTCGGTGAAGTCCGGAATGGCGCGTTGCCGGGACGGCGCGTCACACAACGCCGAGATCTTCCACGTGGCCGGGGGCACCCCCGCTTCGCTGAAGGTATAGATGCCGTCCGGTGGCGGGCCCAATGCCTTGGCGGGGCTGGCCGTTCCCACCGCCACCAATGCCATGACGGCGGCGGCGGTCATGCCACGGGAGATGATCATGCGTCGATTATTGCAGCGCCCCAACGGGCATATCACCGGTTCAGTGGTTCTGCGGATGCGCTTCGGCGAGCGCGTCGAGAAATGACCGGGCCCAACGGTCGACGTCGTGAGCGAGCACTTGCCGTCGCAGCGCCCGCATCCGGCGCCGTCCCTCTTCCTCGGGCTGGTTGAGCGCCGCCTCGATTGCGTCCTTGACGCCTTCGGTGTCGTGCGGGTTGACCAGGTAGGCCTGGCGGAGTTCGGCTGCGGCGCCGGTGAATTCGGACAGCACCAGCGCACCGCCGAGGTCGCTGCGGCAGGCAACGTACTCCTTGGCCACCAGGTTCATCCCGTCGCGCAGCGGAGTGACCAGCATGACGTCGCTGGCCACGAAGAACGCGATCAGCTCGTCGCGGGGGACCGGGCGGTGCAGGTAATGCACCACCGGGTGGCCGACCTCGCCGTATTCGCCGTTGATGTGGCCGACTTGGCGCTCGATGTCGTTGCGCAGGATCTGATAGCTCTCGACGCGTTCGCGGCTGGGCGTGGCCAACTGCACGAGCACTGCGTCGTCACCTTTGACGCGCCCCTCGGCGAGCAACTCGGAGAAGGCCTTCAGCCGGACGTCGATGCCCTTGGTGTAGTCGAGCCGGTCGACGCCGAGCAGGATCTTGCGGGGGTTGCCGATCTCGGCGCGGATCTCGCGGGCCCGTCGCCGGACGCTGCGGTCACGTGCTTTGCGGTCGAGGTTGCCCGAGTCGATCGAGATCGGGAAGGCGCCCACCCGGACGGTGCGGGAATCGAGCTCCACCTCGCCGAACCGCGACCGCACTCCGACCGAGCCGCGAGATGTGTTGGCGCCCACCAGCCGTCGCGACAGGATCAGAAAGTTCTGCGCACCGCCGGGCAGGTGGAAGCCCACCAGGTCGGCGCCGAGCAGACCTTCCACGATCTCGGTGCGCCAGGGCATCTGCATGAACAATTCGACCGGCGGAAACGGGATGTGCAGGAAGAAGCCGATGGTCAGGTCGGGCCGCAGCTCGCGCAGCATCTTGGGGACAAGCTGCAGCTGGTAGTCCTGCACCCACACCGTCGCGCCTTTCGCGGCGGCGCGTGAGGTGGCCTCGGCGAAGCGGCGGTTGACGTCGACGTAGCGCTCCCACCACTCCCGGTGGTAGAGCGGTTTGACGATGACGTCGTGGTACAGCGGCCACAGTGTCGCGTTGGAGAACCCCTCGTAGTACTGCGCGACGTCGTCGGCGGACAACCGCACCGGATGCAGGCGCAGGTCCTCAGCTTCGATGGGCTTCTCGTCGGCATCCACAATGCCCGGCCAGCCCACCCAGGCCCCGCGCTGGCGGCGCAGCAGCGGCTCTAACGCCGTGACCAGCCCACCGGGACTGCGTTTCCAGGTGGTGCTGCCGTCGGGCAGCCGCTCCATGTCGATGGGCAGCCGGTTGGCGACCACCACGAAGTCGGAATCCCCCGAGCTCTTGGCTGGCCGGGGAGCCATTTACGCCTCGTTTTTCGCTGGCCCAATACCGAGCATCGACAGGAAAATCCGGCACTCGTCGGCGTCGTTCGCATACGCCGCGACGACACGCCTGGCCTGGCGTGCGGTGCTGTCGGCCAACGGTTCCACATCGCCGATTTCGGCAGGATCAGATTTAGCAGGCATGACATAACTGTATGCGAAAGTGTGTTTTGGGTCGCACCCGCGGCCGGGGCCAGCGGCGGGCGCGTTACGCGCGGGCCGTAATGTGTAAGCGTCCAACAACCCAGGTGAGGTGGCGAAATGGCAGTCCACGACGATGTGGGCACCAGCGCGGTCGACGGTGATTCCGCTGAGCTGGTGACCTACGAGAAGCTCGACGAGGGCCGTATCGCCAGGGTCTGGCTCAACCGGCCCGAGGCGCACAACGCGCAGAACCGCACCCTGCTGGTTCAGCTCGACGAGGCGTTCCTGCGTGCCGAGGCCGACGACGACGTGCGGGTGGTGATTCTGGCGGCGCGCGGCAAGAATTTCTCCGCCGGCCACGACCTGGGTTCGGAGGCGGCGCTGGCCGAGCGCATGCCCGGCCCGGGGCAGCATCCGACGTTTCAGGGGTATGGCGCCACCCGCGATCCGATCGCCGAGAAAACCTATCTGCAGGAGTGGCATTTCTATTTCCAGAACACCTGCCGCTGGCGGGATCTGCGAAAGATCACCATTGCTCAGGTACAGGGCAATGCGATTTCCGCGGGTTTGATGCTGATCTGGGCGTGCGATCTGATCGTGGCTGCGGACAACGCGAAGTTTTCCGACGTGGTCGGGGTGCGGATGGGTATGCCGGGCGTCGAATACTACGCTCACCCTTGGGAATTCGGCCCGCGCAAAGCCAAAGAGCTTCTGCTGACCGGTGATTCGCTGGACGCCGACGAGGCCTACCGGCTCGGCATGGTATCCAAGGTGTTTCCGGCCGGCGAGCTCGAGGACAAGACGCTGGAGTTCGCCCGGCGCATCGCCGAACGGCCCACGATGGCTGCGCTGCTGATCAAGGACTCGGTGAACGCCGCCTCCGACGCAATGGGTTTCACCGAGGCGCTGCGCCACGCGTTCCATGTTCACGAGCTCGGGCATGCGCACTGGGCGGCCCGCAACGAGAACCGGTATCCGATCGGGTTGCCGCCCGACGTCGAGGACTGGCGCACCGCCAAGCCGTCGAAGATCGCCCGCCGCGACGAGCCGTAATTTCTGCTCGCGCAACCGCAAGGAGCAGCATGGAACTTTCGTTCGAAGACCGTACCTACCTGGTCACCGGCGGTGGCACGGGAATCGGTAAGGCGGTGGCGGCGGGCTTGGCCGCGGCCGGGGCGGCGGTCGTCATCGTCGCGCGCAATGCCGATCGGTTGGAAGCGGCCGCCAAGGAGATCGGCGGCGACGTCCGGCCCGAGCCGGCCGACGTCACCGACGAAGACCAGGTTGCGCGGGTCGTCGACGCCGCGACGGCGTGGCGCGGCCGGCTGCACGGCGTGGTGCATTGCGCGGGCGGCTCCGAGACGATCGGACCGATCACCCAGGTCGACTCCGACGCGTGGCGGCGCACGGTCGACCTCAACGTCAACGGCACCATGTATGTGCTCAAACATGCTGCGCGACAACTGGTTCGCGGTGGTGGCGGGTCGTTCGTCGGGATCTCGTCGATCGCGGCCAGCAACACGCATCGCTGGTTTGGCGCGTATGGGGTGACCAAATCGGCGGTCGACCATCTGATGAAGCTGGCGGCCGACGAGCTGGGCCCGTCGTGGGTGCGGGTCAACGGTATCCGGCCGGGGCTGATCCGCACCGACCTCGTCGCGCCGATCACCGAGTCGCCGGAGTTGTCCGAGGATTACCGGATCTGCACGCCGCTGCCGCGGGCCGGCGAGGTGGAGGACGTCGCCAACGCGGCGATGTTCCTGCTCAGCGACGCCGCCGCGTGGATCACCGGCCAGGTCATCAACGTCGACGGTGGGCACATGCTGCGCCGCGGCCCGGACTTCACCGCGATGCTGGAGCCGGTGTTCGGCGCCGACGGGTTACGCGGAGTGGTCTGAGCCGGGCATCTGGGGCCGACCCGCTGCGCCCGGCTTCGCCGCGCTGGCGATCGCCCCTGCGTCCCGTCCCGCGAGGGTGGCGATCGCCGACCAATCCTGGTGGCCGCGCCCGTCGGCCAGCAGCGCGAGGAACCGGTCGCGCAGCAGGCTGGCGACGGGCAGGGGCACCTGCATGTCCTCGGCGGCGGCCAGTGCCAGCCGGACGTCCTTGAGCCCCAGCGTCGCGGCGAACCCGGCCGGCTCGAATTCGCCACGCGCGATCAGCCCGCCGTACGTCTGGTAGGCCGGCGCGCTGAACAACGTCGAGGTCAGGATGTCGACGTAGTGCAGCGGGTCCACCCCCGCCTTGCCGACCAGCGCGATGGCCTCGCCCAGTGACTCGATCACCGACGCGATCAAGAAGTTGCCCGACAGCTTGACCAGGCTGGCTGCCTCCGGTTTCTCGGACACCACGAAGGTGCGCTGGCCGATCGCGTCAAACAATGGCGCCACTTGCTCGAGCACCGCGGGCGCGCCCGCTGCGACCACGAAAAGCTTTGCGGCAGAGGCGGCTTCGGGGCGGCCGAACACCGGCGCGGCCACATATTGCTGCCCGGCGTCAGCATGTGCAGCGGCCAACCGCTGAGACAGCGCGACGCTGATGGTGCTCGACGAGACGTGCACAGCGCCGGGTGCCAGTGACGCGAGCACGCCGTCCTCGCCGAACACCACGTCGTCGACGGCGTAGTCGTCGGCCAGCATCGTGACCACAACCTCGCCGCGGCAGGCCTCGGCGACGGTGAGCGCGCGTGTTGCGCCCTGGTCGGTCAGTGCGTCGGCCTTGCCGGGGGAGCGGTTGTAGACGGTGACGCGATGACCCGCGTTGACGAGGTTGGCGGCCATGCCGCGGCCCATGTTGCCCAGGCCGATGAATCCGATGTCCATGGTGTCCAGCTTGCCCGGTCGTCCGCTCACTGAGACAAAGATCTTGCGCTCGCCGGCCTGACGGGAAGGCTAGCCTCGTATACACCGACGCCGGAGGACACCATGGCTGCAACCTGGGACACGATCGATCGTTATGTGGTCATCTCGACGGACACCCACGCCGGGGCCGACCTCTACGACTACAAGCAGTACCTGCCGGCCGGGCTGCACGACGAGTTCGACGCGTGGGCCAAGACATACGTCAGCCCGTTCGACGACTTGATCATCGCCACCGCCGCCCGCAACTGGGACCACGAGTTGCGGCTATCCGAGATGGACGCCGACGGCGTGGCCGGCGAGGTGCTGCTGCCCAACACCGTGCCCCCGTTTTTCCCGACCACGCCCAACATCACGATCAGCCTGCCGCGCACTCGCGACGAGTTAGAGAAGCGTTGGGCCGGCGTGCAAGCGCACAACCGGTGGCAGGTCGACTTCTGTTCGCTGGCGCCCACGCGGCGCCGCGGACTGATTCAGATCTTTCCCAACGACGTCGAGCTTGCGTTGCAGGAGATCCGTTGGGGCGCCGAGCAAGACTGCTTCGGCGGCGTGCTGATCCCGCCGGTCTCGCCCGGCGACCCGCAGGTCGCCCCGTTGTTCCACACCCGCTACGAGCCGATCTGGGCGCTGTGCGCGGAGCTGGACCTGACCGTGGTGCAGCATGCGGGGGCCGGCAGTCCCGAGATGCCGATGGACCAGCCGGCATCCAACGCGGTGCTGATCACCGAGATGGCGATGTGGGCGAACCGCACGCTCGGCCACCTGATTCTGGCCGGGGTGTTCGAGCGGTATCCGACGCTGCGGTTCGTCCCGACCGAGCAGGGCACGCTGTGGGTCCAGTCGCAATTGGCGGTGCTCGACGCGATGGTGCCCACCATGAAATCGGAGGCGCACAACCGCACCTACGGGATGTTCGGCGGTTCGTCGGTCGACGAGTTGACGCTGTCGCCCAGCGAATATGCCCGGCGCAACGTGTATTTGGCCAGCGAGCTGGCGCCCTACGACGCGGCGATGATCGACTTCATGGGGGCAGACCACATCATGTGGGGCAGTGACTATCCCCACGAGGAAGGCTTCACGCCGCAGTCGAAGCTGGCGATCCGCTGGGCTCTGCATGACAGGTCCGAGGATGTCTGTCGGAAGATCTTGGGCGGCAACGCCGGTCGCCTCTACCGCTTCGACCTGGACGCACTGGCGCCCGTCGCGGCCAAGATCGGCCCGACCGTCGCCGAGGTGCATACCGCGTTGGGCGACACCGGCTACCAGGCGCCGGCGGCGTTCGGCTACCGGCCGTTCGAAGGCGGGCTGGCGCTGAAGCGGCTGGCGCCGGCCCGCAGCTAGCGATTTACCGCCGGTTCTCCCGCGGGTGGATGAACACGCCGTCAGCCTCGACGGTCACGCCACCCGCATCCGCGATGTGGCCGACGGCAAACGTCTTGACCCCCTCCACATGGTCGATGCGTGCCTCTGCCCGCAGCTTGCCCAGCGGGGTTCCTCGCAGGTAGCGCAACGTCAGCGTGCCGGTGTAGGCCGGTCTACCCGGCTTGTGCGCGGTGGCGCCCAGGACATGGTCGAGGACCATCGCGCACACCCCGCCATGTACGTGGCCGGGCGGACCCTCGTAGGCCGCGCCGAGAGCGAAGTCCGCCCGCACCAGGCCGTCGGCTCCGTGGTGAATCACCAGCGGAGGCGCGACAGGGTTGCGCAGACCGACCACGACGTTTCCCCATACCATCGGTTGACCATCGGTGGTCTGCGTACCGAAAGAGCCGGGAATCAGCGCCGCGCTCAATTCCTCAGTCGCGCAATCGATCTTCTCCTTCACCCTGGCAAGCGTCATCGCGTCGGCTTTTGTCCGGATTGTGGCGTCGACGAGGCGCCGGACCGACTCGGTCAACGGCCCGTACACCGACTCCAGCTGCACGAGTTCCGAGGTCACAGGACACAGCGTGCGCGGTGGGCGTGCCCTTGGCAATGTCGTCTCCCGGCCAGTGGTAAGCGGCCAGCCTGCAGCACCGCGAAGTTGTTAACCTGGGCAAATGGAGGGCAGCGATCTACGGGGTAAGCCGAACCTGGCGGCAACCAGCTGGGCGCTGCTCGGCGTGCTCTCCTACGAGTACGAGCTGTCTGGCTACGACATCCGAAAGTGGATCGACTGGAGCATGCGCTTCTATTACGGCAGCCCGGCGTACAGCCAGATCTACTCCGAGCTCAAGAAGTTAGAGCAACTGGGCTTGGTGACGTCTCGTGTCGAGAACACAACCGGCACGCGCAATCGCAGGCTCTACAAGATCACCGAAGCCGGGATGGACGCGCTTACCCGGTGGGCGAACGAAGCGCCGGTCGACCCACCGACGTTGAAGCATGGCCCGCTGCTGCGGGTCACGATGGGACACCTCACCAGCCCAGAAAGGCTGAAAGAGGTGCTGCAGGAACACGTGGCCTACGCCGACCAGATGCACCGCAATGCGGCCAAGGACGCACGGTGGGCCGGCGCCGATCCGTCCTGGGCATACGCGCGCGTCGCGCTGCAGTGGGCCGAGCGGTATTACGCCAACGAACGTGAACTCGCCCTGAAAATGATCAAAGAGCTCGACGAGGCCGAAGCCGCGTTCCCTCAGGCCGGCAAGGGCGGCCGGACCAAGATCCCTTGGCCCCCACCGGAATTCTGGTACGAGATCGAAAAGCGGGCCAATGCCGATGAGCCGAATTGATTAACCGGTGGCCGCGTCGCGGGCGGCGACGTAGCCGTACACCAATCCCTGGGCAATCGTTGCGCCCGCTCCGGGATAGGTGGCGCCGAACGCGTTGGCCGCGGTGTTGCCGATCGCGTAGAGGCCCTTGATGACGCTGCCGTCCTCGCGCAACACGCGGGCACGGTCGTCGGCGCGCAGACCGCCGCAGGTGCCGAGGTCGCTGAGCACCATCTTGACCGCATAGAAGGGCCCACGGTCGAGAGCGCGCAGATTGGGGTTCGGTTTGATGGTGGGATCGCCGTAGTAGCGGTCGTAGGCGCTGCGGCCGCGGTGGAAGTCCGCGTCCAATCCGGCTCGTGCCATCTCGTTGAACCGGTGCACGGTGGCCGCGAACTGTGATCGGGGAACACCTATTTTGTCCGCGAGTTCAGCCAGGCTATTCGAGCGGTGGGCGATGCCGGCGGCGTACCACGGCTGCGGGATTGGCATCCGGGGAAACAGTTCGCCGGCGAAGACATAACTGTTGCGGTACTGCTGGTCGAACACGATCCACATGGACTCGACCGGATCTCCTGAGCGTTCCCGTTCCAGCAGCCGCTGCCCGAACGACATGTAATCCGTTGCCTCGTTGGCGAAGCGGATGCCGTGCTGATCGACGATCAGCGAACCGGGCAGGGATCGTTCGGCCAGCATCACCAGTGGCGTCGCGCCCGGTAGTGGTGCGACGGCCGGGAACCACCATGCTTGGCTCATGAGATCGGTTGCGGCGCCGAGGTCTTGCGCGACGCGGATGGCATCGCCGGTGTTGGACTCGGCGCCCAGGCTCATGTGCTCGCCGAGAGATTCGGACTGGAACTTCCAGCGCATGGCCATGGCGTGGTCGAACCCGCCGGCGGCCAACACCACGCCCCGCCGCGCGGTGACGGTAACTTCCCGCGCGTCGTGCCCGACCACTGCGCCGGTGACCCGGGCGCCGTCCGTGGTCAAGCGATGCAGCGCGGTGTCGGTCCATATCGGGACTCCCGCGCGTAGCACACCGGCGAACAGGCCGGCGGTAAGCGCCTGCCCGCCCGCGACGTAGCGCCGGCCAAGCAGACGTCCACCCACCCCTTGACCGAGCCGTTTGGCGATGGTCGGTATGCCTTTGCGCGGGACCCGGGCCATCAGGTTCATCCACCGGTAGTCGGCCCCGGTGGTGGGCATGGGGATCTTGACCTCCAGTACTCCGGGTCTCAGCTGGTTCCGGTATTCACCGAGGATCGCGGAGTTCAACGGGCGGCACTCGCAGGTGCGACCGACGGCGGTTCCGCCGGGCGCCTCGGGGTGGTAGTCCGAATAGTCTTTGGCCCAGATGAACTTCATCGGTGTGGTGCGCCGCAGCATTTCGACGGTCGCGGTCACGTGCCGCAAGAAGCCGGCGGATCGCTCGGCCGGTGCGGTGCCCGCGACCACCGACCGCAGATAAGTCTCGGCACGTTCCACGGTGTCGGCGTCGACGTCCAATATCGGACTCGCCGGAAGCCACAAGGCGCCGCCCGAGCGAGCCGTCGAACCCCCGACATAGGACGACTTCTCCACGATCAATACGTTCAATCCGCATTCCTGCGCCGCCAACGCAGCTGCCATTCCGGTGCCCGAACCGACGACCAAGAGGTCTACCGTCAGGTCGCGGACGGGCAGGCCGGCGGGGATGCTAGTCGACACGAAAACGACATTAGGTCGCCGACTTGGCTCCGTGACTTGGTTTCCCTGCCAGCGGGACGTTGGCCGCCAGAGCCGGCCGCGACCGTTTCTCTGGCATCCGCCGTGTCGGTCATGCCAGCTGAAAGGCGCTGATCGGTGCGTCGTCCGGATAGCTCGACGGACCGCCCAGGTCGTAGGCCGCGTTGAGCGTGCGGATGAACTCTGGGTTGTGCAGCGGGTCGTCCGGCAAAGACAGCTTGATACCTTGGGCGTTGACGTCCTTGACCAACGTGTCGATTGCCTGCTCGATGGTCAGATCGTCGGAGCCGTCCATGTTTTTCTTCAACTCGTCGTAGTCGGAGAAGACCTCGGCCGACCAGTGGACCAGGAAGCGCAGCTCGTCGGTGTGGTGGCGGGCGATCACATCGTTGCCGTTCTGCAGTAGCCACCAGTCGCGGTCGGCGGGATCACCGGTGAACGTGGTGTCGAAGCTCAGCCCGGCCGGGATCTGTTGTTCCAGTGGCCCATTGGCTTCACCGCGGTGCATCATCATCTCGTTTTGCACCACAACACCGCGGTTGTAGACCGGCGGCAGAATGCGCTGCGGCGGCTTGAGCGGCCCGTCTGGCCAATACGTGAAGCCGCTGCCCGGGTCGAGAGAAAACCAGGCGATCACTTGCGCCATCTTGATCAGGTAGTCCTGGAATAGGCCGGATTTGCCCATGACGCTTGTCAGCCAGGTCGGTGCGTTCTCGTGGCGCACCCCGCGGAAGCTCGGCGAATCCAGGTGTCCCGGATCGCGATTGGCGCATGGGCCGTTGATGTTGAATAGCATCATCTGCGGCTTGGCGTATTCGGCTTTCCAGTAGGCCTTGGCCATCTCCACGAAGCGTGCGTTGTAGAAGCAGTCGTGCACTTGTGGGTACAACACCGCGCCGTGGTTCGCCAGGTAGCCGCGGAAGGTAGGGGTCACAAACAGGTCCAGAGACGGCTCAAACCCTTCGGGAAAAGCGCCGCTCATGGTGGCGATCAGCTCTTCGGCCGAGTGGAAGTGGTGTGCGATGATCAGCTTCCACGGCCCGTTGTTGTGCACAATGTCCAGCAGTCGTTCCCGTTGATCGTCCGTGTAGACGTCGCGGATCTCCTGGGGAGGCGATGCGGGCCGCAACACGTCGGACAGCTCTAGGCGCCGCTGATCGGTGAGCATCGGATCTCCTCTGGTTGTCGCTGGCCTCGATTTTGCGGTTGCCGCCGGTGCCGCAGCGACCAGGTGTCCGTTGACCGGGACGCCAAAGGCTCAGAACGGCAATGGGTGAGCAAATTTCGCACGCAGCAGGGCGCCGACTTCGGCGATGGCCAGCCGGCCCCGCGCGGTCGTGTCGGCGCGCATCAGGAACCCGTGGTACATACCTGGGTAGCGGGTCATGGTCACCTGTACTCGGGCCTCGCGCAAGCGGTTTGCGTAGCGCTCGCCCCAGTCGCGGATCGGATCGCACTCGGCGCTGACGACGATCGCGGCGGGCAGGCCGGACAAGTCGGTGGCGTATGCAGGTACCCGATACGGGTCGCGCGAGGTGCTTCCGCAGCCATCGGCAAGCTCGTGCATGTAATTGATGTCGTCGAGGCAGAGCATCGGTGCATCGGCCAGCGCCGTGATGGACGGCGCATCCATGTCGCGGTCTAACCCCGGATAGAGCAGCACCTGGCAAAGGATTGGCGGGCCGCCCCGGTCGCGGGCCGCCAGCGCCACGGCGGCCGCCAGCGAGCCGCCCGCGCTGTCGCCGATCACCGCAAGCCGAGCCGGATCAACGCCGAGTAGGTGGGCATTGCGCGCCACCCAGCCGGTCGCGAAGTAGGCGTCGTGGAATTGCGCGGGCGGCGGATTCTCTGGGGCGAGGCGGTAATCGACGGCCACCACGGTCGCGCCGCTCTCGGCCGCCAGCGTCCGGGCCAGCGGCTCGAACGAGTGATTGGAGCCGAGAACCATTCCGCCGCCGTGGAAATACACCAGCACTGGCGTCCGGGCAGCGCGAGTTGGGTGGTAAATGCGCAAGGGAATCGGTCCGGCCGGGCCGGGTGCCGTGCTGTTTGCCACGGTGGCCATTTCCGGCATCGCGTCGGGCAGGGGCGCCGATTCGATGGCTTTACGAATGGCGGCCAGTCCGCGCTGTCGCATCGGCGGAATATCGCCGAATGACGCGACACGGGCAGCGGCGTCGGGATCCAGCCTCACCGGCGCGCCGGATCGAATCGGCGGCCCCTCAGCGCGGGAGGACGCTGCGAGACAAGGGATTCGCCGCGCTCGGCCATCGCCGCGCCGACGTACTCGGGCTGCGTGAGCAAGTAGAAGCGCCCTTCGGTGGCTTGATCGAATATCGCCTCGGCGGCGGTAAGGGCATCCATCGCCCCGGCCTTGATCTCGAGCATCGCCGAGCGCTGCGCCTCGGCAGCGGCGACGTCGCCGTCATTCACCCCGCCGCCGGACTCGAAGATGTTGGATGCCACCGCACCTGGCAGTACGGCCTGTACGTGGATGTGATGATCGTGTCCGGCCAACTGCACCTCTAAGCGCAGGCATTCGGTGAGCGCGAGTACCGCATGTTTGCTCATGATGTAGGGCGCCTGCAGCGGAACAGTCGCGACGCCACCAATCGACGACACATTCCACACCCACGCAGGTTCCGGCAAGGGCAGCATCTTCGGCAGAAACGCGCGTACGCCGTGGAAGACGCCGCTGATGTTGATGTCGACGACGTGCTTCCAGTTCTCCACGGGGGTATCCCACAGGTAACCGAATTGCTCGACAGCGGCGTTGTTGACCAAGAGGCGCACAGGTCCGATATCGCGATATGTGCGCTCGGCCAGCTGCTGCATCGCATCCGATTCGCGTACGTCGCACACCGTGTCGACCGCGGTCGCACCTTGCGCGTTCAGTTCCCGGCGTAGCGCCGCGACGGCCTCGGCGTCGATGTCGGCGAGCACGACAGTCATGCCCAGTTTCGCGGCGTAACGGGCCAGGCCCGCCCCGATCCCGGCGCCGGCGCCGGTGATGACCGCCACGCCACCGTCGAACATGTTGCGCGCGGTCACAATCAGGTGCTTTTTGCAGTGCTGTCGACGGACAACTCGGAAAGCAACACAGAGTCCCGTGTGTCGAGCACGACCTCCATTTTGGTGAACTGCAGACTGGCACGTGCTCGCCGCACAGCGGCGTCGACGACGGCGGTGGAGTTGACGAATGGGACGGAATTGGCGATGTGGGATACCAAGAGGTAAAAGCGGACACTGGCCGCCTCGCCGTCGAACCCGGTGCGGAAGACATTGATGGCGTTGTGGCGCAACGGGTATGGACTTGCGTTCCGGTGCTCGACCAGCCACGCGAATGCCTCGTGGCGCCCGCGGACGTCAGCGGTCAGCAACTCCTCGAACGGGCTGGCTCCGCTGTCGCTGCGACTGACGTAGTGGATGTCGTCGGCAAATCGGACCGCCAGCTCGTCGTAGTGCGCCTCGTCGTAATGGAACCAGAACTCGGCGATGAATTCCTGCAACTCGGCCAGCGAGATGTCGTTGCTCACGATCCTGCAGTCAAGCAGCCGGTCGGCGTGCCGGCACCGCCGATGACCGGTCAGTGGGAGCCAAAACGCGTCCCGCTCAGTAGACACGCCGGGCGCTGTGGGCCCCGTCCGGGCCGATACTGGCGCCGTCATGCTTACCCAGACTGCGGCCGCCGAACTGCGCGCCAATCTCGAGCAGGCCGACCCTGGCGTGCTGGTGGCGGTATTGGCGCAACTGAGCGGTGATCCCGCCGTTGTCGACAAATTCGGGCCTGCGATCTCACATGTGCCTGATCCGCCCGAGCAGGCGGGTGTCACCGACCCCGAGACCGCCGCCACGATCGTTGACGCGCTGCTGGACATCCTGACCGGCGCGTCGGAACCCATCCGCGCCGTCCCCGCCGACGACCCGGTTCTGTTCGGCCGGATCGCGCCCATCGCGCTGGGCGTAGCCCTCGAGGATCGAAACGTGCCAATGCTGCTGGAACAGGGCGGTTTTCACAAGCCGCGGCCGGTACTGCCGCGCACCGCATCTGTCCGGTTGACGACGAAGATCGCCATCGTCGGATGTGGGATGGCCGGGATCGCCGCCGCGATCGCGGCCGCCGACGCCGGCGTCGCCTACGAGATATATGAACGCAATCCCGAGGTCGGCGGCACCTGGCTGACCACCACCTATCCGGGCATCGGGGTGGACACCCCGTCGACCTATTACTCGCTGTCGCGCGAGCTCAACCCCGACTGGTCCAACTACTACCCGATGGGATCGGAATACCAGTCGTACTTGCAGGCTGTCGCCGACAAGTACAAGATCCGCAACCATACCCGGTTCAACACCGAGGTCGAGGCGCTCTGGTGGGACGACGAGAACCAGCGCTGGCAGATTCGTGCCTGCTCGGCCGACGGTGCGCGCACCGTCAGCCACGCCAATGTGGTCATCACCGCGACCGGATACCTCAACAGACCGCGCTTCCCCGACCTCGACGGCCGAGAGACGTTCACCGGCATCAGCATTCATTCAGCGCAATGGGATCGCGAACTCGACTTGACCGGCAAGCGGGTCGCTGTCATCGGGGCGGGCTGCACGGCGGTGCAGATCGTCGACGCGGTCGTCGACGACGTCGCGCGCCTCACCGTGTTCCAGCGCCAGCCGCACTGGGTGGCGCCACGGCGGCGGCCGTCGGACGACGTGCCCGACTACCACCGCTGGTTGGCCAGGCATGTCCCGCACTACGCGAATTGGATTCGGCTGAAGTCCTATTGGTCGACTGCGGACAACAACTACCCGGTCATCCAAGTGGACCCCGAGTGGGCGGCCTCGCACCAGTCGATTTCGCCGGCCAATGATGTACTGCTGAAGTACTGCCTCGACTACATCGACCGCACCTTCGGCGCGGGCAGCGAACTGGCGAAGAAGGTCACCCCGGACTTCGCCCCGTACGGCAAGCGCATCATCCGCGATCCCGGCGGTTACTATGCCGCCCTCACCCGTCCCCACGTTGACGTCGAAGCAAGCGAGCCGGCGCGGGTCACACCTGACGGCATCGTGACCGAGGACGGGCGGGAGATCAGCCTGGATGTAATCATCTACGCGACGGGCTATTACCTCGACTTCCTGTCGACGATCGACATTCGTGGACGCGGCGGCCGTACTTTGCAAGACGAGTGGGCGGGCACTCCACGCAGCTATCGCGGCGGCACCGTGCCCGGATTCCCGAATTTGTTCGTGACGTCCCATCCCAACGGCAGCCCCGGCCACGGCGGCGGTCACAACTTCGGCGTCGAGGTAGCCGTGCACTACATCACGGAGTGCCTGCAATTGATGGCGTTGCGTGGGGCGCGGTCGATGGAACCCACGCGCGAGGCCTACGACGAGTACGTCGCTCGCCTCGACGATGTGATGGAAAACCTTGTGTGGCGGCACACTCCGACAGCGCACACGTACTATCGCGTGCCCTCCGGCCGCGTGGTGGTGGCCAATCCACTGCGGATGATCGACTGGTGGGAGGAACACCGCGCGCCCATCGAGGAGCACTTCCACCTACGATGACGCACTTGCTTTCCGGTAGAACAGCTCTGGTCACCGGCAGTAGCCGTGGCATCGGACGCGCGATTGCGCAACGGCTCTCGGCGGAGGGCGCCACCGTGGTGGTGACTGCGCGGTCCTATCGGCCGTCGGCGTCGGTGCGGGCGGGTAAAGCCGCCGCGCTGCCCGGGACGATCAATGAGACGGTCGAACTGATCAGGCAGGCGGGCGGCGACGCGCTGGGCATTGCCGCCGATCTCGAAGACGCCGAACAGCGCGAGCGGTTGATCGATCAGGTGCTCACCCGCACAGGGAGACTCGACATTTTGGTCAACAATGCCGGATACGCTGACTACTCGCTGGTGGAAGACATGAGCCTGGACACCTTCGACCGAACGGTGGAGCACTATCTGAAGGCGCCGTTCGTGCTGACGAAAGCCGCAGTGCCTCATATGCGTTCACAGGCAGCGGGCTGGATCGTCAACATCGGTTCGGTGACCGGGGTGCCGCCCGTCCGGCCGTATCGCGACTACAACAAGACCGCAGGTGACGTTGTCTACGCATCGATGAAGGCGGCGTTGCACCGCTTCACGCAAGGGGTGGCAGCCGAGTTGCTCGACGCGAACATCGCCGTCAACTGTGTCGGCCCGTCTACCGCGGTCCGTACTCCCGGTGCCGCACAGTTGATTCCGGATGGATTCCCGACCGAGCCTGTTGAGTACCTGGCCGAGACCGTGCTGGCAATGTGTCACCGGCCCGCTGCGGAGCGCACTGGGCTGGTGGCGTTTAGTCTGCACTATGCCTGGTCTGAGGGGTTGCCGGTGCGCAGCCTGGACGGCAAGACCTTGTTGCCTGCGATGGAACCACCGGTGACCGCCAACCCGAATGTCGCGCCCGCGGGCTTGTAGTACTCAGCCGAGTACCGCGCGATCGGCCCGACAGAAGCTGTGGCAGACACGATCCCGCACGATGACGTCGGGGCATTCCGGGTCGAACCAGCGATCCACATGGCCCCAATGAATCGGATGCATGAGATACGGGCCCATCAATCCCTCGACGTCGGTGAATTCCTGTTCGAACACATGTGTCCAGGGCGAGTCGCCGGTGGCATCTTCAACACGGCTCAGCTGCCAGGCGGCGATAGTGCGCACGTGGCGGGGCAGCAGCCGCAGGTCGGCCTCGAAGCGGGCGATGGTGGCGTCGTCGGTGCCGGGCGCCACGTGCAACAACAGCGCGCGGTAGACGGCACCCTGGCCGAGGGACCAATCGGTGCGAGCGGGATGACCCGTATAGCCGGCCCCGTTGACCCGGCTGACTGCCGGGTCCTGCAGCACGTCGTTGAATTCACCTGCGATGCGGTCCCATTCGCTTCGATCGGCCAACCGCAGATGCATCAGGATGTCGCCGCCGTTACGGCTGCCGGGCAGCGTCGACTCCACCAGCGCGGCTTCGGCGCTTACCTTCGTTGCCGCGCCCCGCAGCGCGGCCAACAGACGGTCGCGGCCGTCCTCTGCGACGTCGATGAGTTTGACGACGCTAAACATCGCAGAGTCCGTCCACGTCTTGGGCGTCCGAAGCGACGCTGCGAGTACGCTCGACGATCCACTCGGAGGTATCGGCCCACCACTGTCCAACAGTGGGATCCGGCCGCGCCTGCCACGTCATTGCCCACCACGCCCGCGGATCCGGAAGTGACCAGATGATCGTGACCGTGTTGGTCTGGTCGGCAAACCAGATCGGCGGACTGACCAACACCTGTTGCAACGTCATTCCCCGCTGACGGGCCCGCGGTGCGTAGCCGGAAAGGTAAGCGTCGACGAACTTTCTGGCGCAGCCGGGGCGAGTGATCACCCGGTCGATGACGTACACCCGACCGTCAGCCATTCGGCCGAACCTACGGTCGTCGACAGCCATGGGGCACGGGCGCTCCCGCCCATCGGGACGCCTCTGGGGCACCCTAACCACCGACTCGGCGCGAAACGTCCGGTGCCAGGCGACGCGACAGTTCGCCGCAGACCTCTACGCGTGCCCGCTGCGCCAGGCCGAGCATCGGCATCGTCATGAAGCCGTGGATGGCGCCGTCGTAGGTGCAGCACACCGTCTCCACACCCGCTGCCATCAGTGCGCGGCCGAACGCAAGGCCCTCATCCCGCAATGGGTCATGGCCGGCGACGACCACGACGGCCGGCGGCAGCCCCTCTAGATCGGCGTGCAGTGGCGAGGCATAGGGATGCATGCGGTCGGTGGGGGCGGGCACGTACTGATCCCAGTACCACTGCAGTGCGGGGCGCGGGTTGTAAAAGCCCTGGCCGAACAGCTGATACGACTCTGTGTCGAAGTCCGCCGCGATGATCGGATACAGCAGCAACTGGCCGGCCAGCGGCGGCCCACCACGATCGCGCGCCATCACCGCGGTCACGGCGGCCAGGTTGCCGCCTGCGCTATCGCCGCCAACGACGATCCGGCTTGCATCTCCGCCGAAATCCTCGGCATTGCTCGCCGCCCAGTGCGTCGCCGCGTAGACGTCCTCGGCGGCCGCCGGCCAGCAGTGCTCGGGTGCCAGCCGATAAGCCACCGAAACCACCACGGCTGGAATGCGATTCGCGATGCTGCGGCACAGCTCGTCGTGGCTGTCGAGGTCGCAGAACACGAACCCGCCCCCGTGGGCATACACCAGCACCGGCAGTGGCGAACCGGCCGCAGGTCGATAGATCCGGACGCCGACGCCGCCGGGGATGGTCTCGTCGCACACCATCCCGACCGGCTCCGGGTTAGCGGGAGCGACAAACCGAGCCCGAATCGCTTGCCGCGCTTGAGCACCCGTCATCGTCTCCACACGCGGGAAGCCGGCGTCGAGCGCCTCGAGCATGCCCGCGATTTGCGGGTCCACGGTCTTGGCGTCGCCGGCGCGCGTCATGCGTACTGCAGGACACGATCGCGGGGCGCCGGCCCGACCCGCAACGGGCGCACCTGCTGCAGCGTCGGCGCGACGCGTCGCGAACCGTTTTCCACGTTGTGCCAGATGCCCATTGCTGCCATCCGAACCGGCGCAGCCATCCGCTGATCGAACATCATCCGGCTCATCGGCCCGCATATCGACACCGCCGCGACGGCCTCGCCCGGATCGCCGATCGGTGCTGCGACACAACCGAATCCGGGCAGCGACTCCTCCCGGTCGAACGCCACGCCGCGCGCGCGAACCTTGGCCAGTTCGGCGGCCAGCTGCGCCGAACTGCTGATCGAGTACCTGGTCTTGCGGTTGGCGAGATCGGGGGTTTCGACGCCGTCGTTGTACGCCAGGATTGCTTTGCCCACCGCTGTGCAGTGCGCTGGCTGACGCCCGCCGACGCGGCTCGGGATCGCGGCGGCCATCCGGTCGCCGATCTTCTCCAGGTACACGACGTCGGTGCCGTCCAAGACGGCCAAATGGACCACCAGCCCGGTGACACGGTGTAAGTCATGCAGCACCGAGACTGCCGCGCGGTGCAGCCGGTCCTGGTGAACGGCCAGCGATCCGAGTTCGACCAGCCGCATGCCGAGTTCGTAGTCGCGACCGTTGCGCCGTAGCCAGCGCAGCTGCACCAGCCGCTCCAGCATCCGGTGTGCCGACGACCGCGGCAGACCCGTGCGGCGCACGATCTGAGCCAGATTCAGCCGACCCGGCCCGTCAAAAGCATCCAGTACCAACGACACCCGATCGATGACGGCACTGGGAGTAGCGGATTCCACGGTCACGCTCACGACGCCTCCTTGCGCGGCAGCATATGACTAATAGAAATATGTCTGTTTGTATCACACCGGTGTGGTCGCTGTCACACCGACAGCCGAAATCAACCCGGCACATGCCGGCTGACCTCGATGACGGGTTCAGCCCTTGGCGGCGGCTCGGCCGGCACGGCGCCCGTAGAAGCTGCCGTCGCCGAGCGAGATGCCACTGGCGTAACCCCACGCCGCCAGGCCTGCGGTGCAGCGGCCCGCCGCGTACAGGCCGGGGATCGGTTCGCCGCTGACATGCAGCACCTCGGAATCCAGCGTGGTCTTCAGACCGCCCAGCGTGAAGCCGCCGGTGCTCTCGCGCAGATCGATTGCCCCGACCGGAGATCCGATGGGCCGCAACCACTCCGCCTTCTTGTGCAGCAGCGGATCCTCGCCGCGCGCGGCGCCGTCGTTGTAGGCGGCCACGGTGGCCTGCAGCGAACCGGGCGCAAGTGCCATCTCCTGCTCGAGCTCGGCAACGGTTTCGCACACCCAGCTCGGCGGGCGCAGCATCAACTTCGGCGACAGCGACGCCATGGCCTCGTTCTGCGCGGCCTCGTCGATGACCAGGTATGCGGTGTTGTCCTGCTGGTAGAGCGTGAGCTGTCCGATGCGGCCCGGATAGGTGTCCTCGGCGACATAGCGCTGACCGCGGCCGTTGACCAGGATCCCGCGCACCAGTTGCTGTGGGTCGATGAAGATCGCCACCTCGGTGGCGTCCATGTGCGCCAGATCCGCGCCCAGCGCCTGCGCCATCCGGATGGCCTGGCCGTCGTGCTGCTCGATCGACGCGGCCGGGCGCCCGGCGATCCGCGGCGCGTACTGGGCAACCATCGCGTCGTTGTAGGCGAAGCTGCCCGTCGCGAGCACCACGCCGCGGCGCGCGCGGATCGTCACGTCATGGCCGTACTGGCGGGCGCACAGTCCCGCAACCCGGCCGTCGGACTCGACGACCAGCCGCTGCACTCGCACGTCGTAAATCGCCTGTGCGCCGGCCGCAGTGGCGGTCTCCACAAGCGGCTTCATCAGCATGTAGCCGGCGCTGGCCTCGCCCTGCTTCTTGTTCGACATCTGCGGCACGTGGCCGCGCGGTGCGGGGGTTGCGATGGTGTTGAACGGAAACGAGTTTTCCCCGCCGCTGTACATCAGGCCCTGATCGCCCATCGGCTCCCAGCCGGGTTCGGAGAAGAACTCGGCTTTGAACGGCACGCCGCAGTCGACCAGCCAGTTGAAGTGCTCGACGCTGCCGGCGCAGTAGTCGGCGATGCGGTGTTCGTCGGCACCCGGCCCCATCGCGACGTTCAAGAACGCCGCCATGTTGTCGACGGAATCGTCGAAGCCACAGGCCTTTTGCAGCGGCGTGCCGCCGCCGAGGTAGATGAACCCGCCCGCCATCGCGGCGGCTCCACCCCATGAACCGGTGCGTTCGAGTACCAGGGCGTCGGCGCCCGATCGAGCGGCTTCGAGCGCTGCGGCCGCGCCCGCCACCCCGTATCCGGCGACGACGACGTCGGCCTCGTGATCCCACGACCCGATCGACGACGCCGGGACGGGATGGACGTCGGTGTCGGGTGTCATAGGCGCATTGCGGCAGGCATCTCGCCGACCCACTGGTGGCCCCAGTAGCTGTCGGCAGTGATTTCCTCTGCGGTGTAATACGTTTCGTCGACACGCATGCCGTCGGTGCCGAACTCGATGTCCCAGTCGCCCGGTGCGCGCACGTAGAACGACACCATCTTGTCGTTGGTGTGCCGGCCCAGCGTCGACGACAATTGGAACCCTTCGGCGTTGACCCGGTCGAGTGCCTGACCGACCGCGTCGAGGGTGTCGACCTCGACCATGATGTGCACCAGGCGCGGATCCCGCTGATGCGCGGCGGGGACGATGGCCAGGCTGTGGTGTCGCGCGTTGATGCCCAGGAAGCGCACCCGCACCGGACCGAATTCCTTGGGCAGCGGTACGCGGAACGCGCCGCGGGAGCGGAAACCCAATACCTCGGTGTAGAAGTCGAACAGCCCATTGGGGTCGGTGGCCGGTACGACGACGTGGCCCATGCCCTGATCGCCGGTGACGAACTTCGCGCCGAACGGGGTGACGACCGGGCTGTGGTCCAGCACCGCACCGTGGAACACCTCGAGCGTCGTGCCCGCGGGATCCTCGAAGGTGATCACCTCTTCCACCCGGCGCGCCTCGGCCTCGTCGGTGGACAGCTGCTTGAACGGCACCCCGGCGCCGTCGAGGGCCGCTTTGACCCGCTGCAGCGCCGGGTGGTCACGCACTTCCCAGCCGATCGTGAGTACCCGGTCGGTCTCGCCGGGCACCACGATCAGTCGCGCCGCGCGTTCGTCCATCCGCAGGTACAGCGCCGATGGGTCAGGTCCCTTGCCTTCGGCGAAACCCAGCACGCCGAAGGCGAATTGCCGCCAGCGTTCGATGTCGTTAGTCGAGATAGTAACGTATCCAAGGCTTTTCAAGTCGGTCACGACTACTCCTAGATCAGGGCACGAAGCGGGCCCTCTGGTGGATCGATGCCCAGCGAGCTGAGCGCCGACGCGTGGAAGACGGTACCGGGGACGTGGATAGCGTGCAGGTGGCCGACGTGGACGTCGCGCCAGTATCGCTGCAGCGGCTTGTCCATCCGTGCCGCGTTGCCGCCCGAGCGGGCGAAGATCTCGTCGACCGCCGACACCGCGCGCCACGCCGCGCGGATCTGGGTGCGCCGGCCCGCAGCGCGGTCGGCGAACGACACCTCCTTGCCCGACGCCACGATGTCGTAGATGCGGTCCACGTTGGCCAGCAGCTCCTGGCGCGCGGCGTTGATGTCGGCCGCGGCCTCGCCGATGGCGTACATGACGTACGGGTCGTCTTTGATCGCGGTTCCGGTGGCGCCGACACGCTCGCGCTGGTACTCCAGGTGCGCGGCCAGCGCCCCCTCGGCGATGCCGACGACCGCGGCCGTGATGCCCAGCGGGAACATCGTCGACCACGGCATGAGGTAGAGCGGCTCGGTCATGCCGGCCTCGCGCTGCGCGGTGCCGTCCATCACCTTGGTCGCGTCCATGGTCCGGTAGGCCGGGACGAACGCGTCGGAGACGACGACGTCCTTGGACCCGGTTCCGCGCAGCCCCACCACATTCCACGAATCCTCGACGATCTGGTAGTCCTTGCGGGGCAAGATCATGTGCAGCATCTGGGGCGGCATCAGCGGCACACCCTTTTCGTCGCCGAGCATCGCGCCCAGGATGATCCAGTCGCAATGGTCGGTGCCCGAGCTGAACTGCCAACGGCCGTTGAAGATATAGCCACCGTCGACCGGCTTGGCCACGCCCTGCGGCGCGTACGGAGAGGCCATCCAGGTGTCGACGTCGTCGGCCCAAATTTCGGCAGGCACCTTCGGATCCGCGTAGGCCAGCTGGTAGGGGTGCACGCCCACCACACCGACGATCCATCCGGCCGCGGGGTCCAGCGCCGCAGTGGCCATCACCGTCTCGGCGAACTCGCGAGGGTGGGCCTCGAACCCGCGGTACTGCTTGGTTTGCAGCAGCCGGATCAGGCCGGCCCCTTTCATCAGCTTGACCGTGTCGTCGGTGAGCCGGCCGATCCTCTCGGCTTCCGCGGCCTGCTCGCGTAACTGGTCGGCGATGTCGGTCACCCGTTCGATTACCCGCTCGGTCATGGTGTGGTCCTTATGTCGTCGCTGCCAAGAGATGGTCTCCTGCCGGTGATGATGACACCGTTGGCGATCCCGGTGAGCGGAAATGTTGTTCACGCGGACAGTCGCAGTTCCCAAGCCCGATGCGCCGTGGCATGGTCGGCGGCGTGTGGGCGATGCAAGACTCCGCGTGGTGAGCACACCAGGATTCGACTCGTTCTTGGGTGACCGGCTCTAAGGCGAGCGTCCGATGACCGGGAAAGCTGGTGCCTGCGCGTGGTCGACATGGCCTACGGTCCCGTCGTGACCCTTGATGCAGTGGTTGTCGGCGCCGGGTTCGCCGGCCTGTACGCCTTGCACAAACTGCGCTCCCAGGGGCTGTCGGTGCGGGTGTTCGAAGCCGCCCCCGACGTCGGCGGCACCTGGTACTTCAACCGGTATCCCGGTTGCCGCTGCGACGTCGAAAGTGTCGACTACTGCTACTCGTTCTCCGAGGAGCTGCAGCAGGAGTGGAACTGGACCGAGAAGTACGCCAGCCAAGCCGAGATCCTGCGCTACATCAACTGGGTCGCCGACCAGCTCGACCTACGCAAGGACATCACCTTCAACACCCGCGTCTCCTCGGCGGTGCTCGACGAGCACACCCTGCAGTGGGCGCTGACCACAGATGCCGGCGAGGCCGTCACCGCCCGGTTCTGCCTGATGGCCACCGGCTCGCTGTCCGCCGCCCTGACGCCCGGCTTTCCAGGGCTCGACCGCTTCGCCGGCGAGGTGTACCACACCGCGCACTGGCCGCATGAGCCTGTCGACTTCTCCGCGAAACGTGTCGCCGTGATCGGAACGGGATCCTCTGGCATCCAGTCAATTCCGGTCATCGCCGAACAGGCCGGGCAACTCTACGTGTTCCAGCGCACCCCCAACTTCAGCGTCCCGGCGGGCAACAAACCGCTGACCGCCCAGGACATGGCCCAGATCAAAGCCAATTACCCGGAGCGACGCCGGCTTTCGTGGCGCAGCGGCGGCGGCTCACCGCACATCACTCACCCCAAGAACACCATGGAGGTGTCCCGCGAGGAGCGCCGGGCCGCGTTCGAAAAGCGTTGGCAGCTCGGTGGTGTGCTGTTCTCCAAGACATTCCCCGACCAGATGATCGACCCGGTCGCCAACGAGGAGGCCAAGCGGTTCTACGAGGAGAAGGTCCGTGCCATCATCGACGACCCGGAGGTCGCCGACCTGTTGATCCCGGACGACCATCCCATCGGAACCAAACGTATCTGCACTGACACCAACTATTTTCAGACCTTCAACAAATCACACGTCAAGTTGGTCAGCGTGCGTCAGACACCCATCGAGTCGATCGACGAGACCGGCATCAACACCACTGACGCGCATTACGACGTCGATATCATCGTCCTGGCAACCGGTTTCGACGCAATGACCGGTGCACTGGCCAACATCGACATCGTTGGCCGCGGCGGCGAACTGCTGCGCGACGACTGGAAAGACGGCCCACGAACGTATTTGGGCCTGGGTGTGGACGGGTACCCCAACCTGTTCATCATCTCGGGCCCGGGCGCGCCGGGCGTGCTGGCCAACATGGTGTTGCACGCTGAGGCGCATGTGAACTGGATTGCTGAGGCCATCGGCTATCTCGACAAGCATGGTTACACCGCGATCGAAGCCGCCGCGGACGCGGTGGACAACTGGATTGCGGAATGCGCCCAGCGGGCGCAGGCAACGCTGTTTCCAATGGCGAACTCCTGGTACCTGGGTGCCAACGTTCCCGGCAAGCCGCGCGTATTCATGTTGTTCGTCGGCGGATTCGCGGTCTACAACGACATCTGCGCCGAGGTTGCCCGGGCCGGCTACAAGGGCTTTAACCTGATCAAGAAGCCCTGAGTGATCCGACAGGAGTGCAGATGAAGCGTCTAGAAGGTAACCGCATCCTCGTGACCGGCGCCGGTTCGGGTATCGGGCAGGCCACCGCGCTGCGCCTGCTCGACGAGGGCGCCACTGTCGTCGCCGCCGACATCTCTGCGGACGGATTGGCCAAGACCCGGGCCGAGGCCGGCAGCAATGGGCGCCTCAGCACACTCGAGATGGACATCGGCGATGAGGAGTCGGTGGTCGATGGTGTGCGGTCGGCCGTCGACACATTGGGCGGCCTGGATTCGTTGGTCAACTCCGCCGGGATCTTGCGCGCCGCCCACACCCACCAACTGAGTCTCGACGACTGGAATCAGATCATCGGCGTCAACCTCACGGGGACGTTTTTGGTGGTGCGCGAGGCGCTGCCGGCGCTGCTGACCAACCCCCGAAGCGCCATTGTCAACTTCAGTTCGACGTCGGCGTCGTTCGCGCACCCCTACATGGCGGCCTATGCGGCCAGTAAGGGCGGCGTCCAGTCGTTCACCCACGCGCTGGCCCTCGAATACGCCAAGCAAGGCCTGCGCGCGGTGTGCGTGGCACCCGGCAGCATCAAATCCGGAATCACCGATGCCACAGCGGGTTACCTTCCTCCGGACAGCGATTGGTCGCTGTTGGCCAAACTGTCGCCGATCATGCCCACCACGCTGGAATCGAGTGGCGCGCCAATGGCCAGCCCCGACGCCGTCGCCGGCGTCATCGCCATGCTGGTCTCCGACGACGGCGCGTTCATCACCGGCACCGAGATCCGCATCGATGGCGGGACGCACGCGTGACGATCACGTACGAAGAAACACTAAGCGAAATCGCCACCGAGCCAGGCGTTCTGCGTTATCACGAAGCCGGCGACGGTCCGCCGCTGCTGCTACTGCACGGCTCCGGGCCGGGGGTGACGGGCTGGCGCAACTTCCGCGGCGTGCTCGACGCATTCTCGGAGTCCTTCCGTTGCCTGGTGCTGGAATTCCCGGGCTTCGGCGTCAGCGACGACTTCGGCGGGCACCCGATGATCACCGCGTTCGACGCGGTGGTGCGCTTTGTCGATGCGCTCGAACTCGACACCGTCGACATCATCGGCAACTCGATGGGCGGCGGTGTCGCGCTCAACTTCGCGATGGCCCACCCCGACCGGGTGCGCCGACTGGTGACCATCGGCGGCATCGGCCGCAACGTGTTCAGTCCCGGTCCGGCCGAAGGCATTCGGCTGTTGCAGGAGTTCACCGAAGAGCCCAGCCGCGAACGGCTGATCCGCTGGCTGCACTCGATGGTGTACGACCCGGCGGTGGTGACCGACGAGCTGATCGAGGAGCGGTGGAACCACGCCACCGATCCGGCGACCCTGGCCGGCGCGCGCCGGATGTACAGCCGCGAAGCGTTCGAGCAGATGACCAAGGCCATGGAGTCGTCCAAGGGCCCGCAGCCGTGGGCGATG
The DNA here is from genome assembly GCF_003402475.1 of Mycobacterium sp. MFM001. Taxonomy (GTDB): domain Bacteria; phylum Actinomycetota; class Actinomycetes; order Mycobacteriales; family Mycobacteriaceae; genus Mycobacterium. Next base: position 40,918 of record NZ_BFAB01000015.1, on the reverse strand, counting down.
ATGCACCGCGTCAAGGCGCCGACGCTGATCACCTGGGGCCGCGACGACCGGGTCAGCCCGCTGGACATGGCGCTGATCCCGATGCGCACCCTACCGAACGCCGAACTGCACGTGTTCCCCAACTGCGGGCACTGGACGATGATCGAGGCCCGGGAAGCCTTCCAGAGCGTGGTGCTGGCGTTCTTGTTGCGTAAGGCGTCTGGCGCTTAGTTGACGCAGGGCACGCCGCCGCCGTCGATCGGGGCGCCCTGGTCCGGGGTGGGCTCGGTGCTGCTGGTGGAGGTGTGCGAGCCGTGGTACGAGCCGGCCACCGTCGACGCCGTGGACGTTTCCTCTTGCGACGGGACGGAGTAGTCGTCGCCGACGAAGACTTGAACCTTGTCGGCGCTTAGCGCGGAGTCGCTGTGATCGGCGACGTCGATGCCCAGCAGTGCGGCGATGGCCTGCGCTTCGGATTTGGCACCGGAGCCGTAGTCGACGGTGGTCGAGCTCGGCTCGCCATACTCGCGGTCGCGTACCGTGCCGGCGGTATACCCCTTCTGGCTGAGCGTCTTTGACACCTTGGTGGCGAGCCCGGAGGTGCTGCTGGCATTGACCACGTCGACGACGGTGGACGGGTTGGGCGCCGTGGTTGTCGTGGTGGTGGGCGCGCTGGTGCCGAACGCGGTCGCGACCTCAGCCTTGATCGCCTTGGGGTCGACGATGTTGACGTCTTGGCCGTCGATGTTGTCGTAACGGACTACCGGCAGCGTCCGGTACTCGACGTTGCCGCCGGCAAGCGCGCCCATTCGGCGGAACAGGTTTTCGTCCCAACCCGCCGACAGCACAACGTCTTTGCGCGCGACCGACATCAAGCCCTTGAGCTTGCTCAAGTCGGTGAACGTGCCCGAATCCTGGAGCTGATGCATGACCGACGACAGGAACGCCTGCTGGCGGTGAGTGCGGTCCAGGTCGCCGTTCTCCAAACCGTGGCGCTGCCGCACGAACGCCAATGCCTGTTCGGCGTCCAGCGTCTGACGGCCGGCGGGGAAGTCAGCCCCCGAATATGAGTCGTACACAGCGTGTTTCAGACACACCTGGACGCCGCCCAGGCTTTCGGTCAGGTCGTAGAAGCCGGCCAGGTTGACCTCGGCGAAGTAGTCGATCGGGACACCGGTCAGGTTTCGCACCGCCCGCAGAGTCGCCGAGCGGCCGGCCTCGCGGCCTTTCGTCTCAAGTTCCTTCTGACTGCTCACGCCCTTGTCCATGAGCTTCTGCTCGGTGTAGGCCTTCGTCAGCCCGTACGCTTCCTTGATCTTGATGTGGTTGTAGCCCGGCACGCCGCTGAACGGCACATAGTCGTCGCGGGGGATCGAGAAGGCGGCGACTTTGTCGTCGGCGCCCACGTGCACCAGGATCAGGGTGTTGGTGTTGTAGCCGCCGTCTTCCGAGTCGCCGGCGTGCAGATGCTTCAGCACCGCCCACGGCAGCTCGTCGCCGTCCTGGTCTTTGCGGGAGTCGAGACCGATCAGCAGGATGTTCATCGCGCCGCCGCTGGAATGCGGGTCTTCCGAACGCAGTGCTTCCGAAACGGTGATGCCGCCCAGCACGCCGTGCGCCATCCACCAGCCGGCACCGGTCGCGGCCACCGCCAGCACCGCAACCAGCGCCATGCCGCCGCGGGCCAGCCGTCGGCGGATCTGCCATGGTTTCGCACGACGGTGCTTGCCGCCGGATCGGTTCACCACAATCTCGACTCTGTCGGGAAGCGCCGCGCCTGCCCCCCGACGGCAACTTGCGGCGACAACATCTACTACTTGACGTTCTAGTATGCCGGAGCTTGCCCGAAAGTGCCTCGCCAAGGTGTCTGACCAGGCAGACTTTGGCAAATCGGCCAGTGAAGTGAGACCAGACGATGCATGCCGTTGCGATGGGAATGAGTTTGGCGACGGTAGCGGGCGGCGCAGTGATCATCACGTCCGCGCCGGGAGGCCGATGCGGTTGCCTGCCTGGTCAACGGTCCCTGATCTGTGGGACCGCCACCTAAGAATCCCGGGGGATAACCCCGTGAAGGGAGTCTGGCAGATGTTGAACACCGTTACGGTCCACAACAACCGGGTGTCTGAGCAGCACGCAGCCGATGCCGAGTTACTCAAGGACTCGGGCGTGCACAAGCTCGTCGTCGCAGACCGCGACGGCAACTGCCTGGCGTTCGTATTAGCTTGGGACAGCTTCGAATACGACGCCGAAACCGACACCTACGTATGCGTCGCCGACGCTGATGGCGGCGAGCTCATGACGATGTATGCCGCCGGGGAAATCAAGGCAGCACCCGGCGCGAACATGTATGTCGTGACGGCGCCGGATCGGCCGGCTGGCCGCAGGGCATTACGCCCCTGTTGACCCCGCGGGTCACCAGGTAAGCGCCAAGAGGCTAATCCCCGAAGCCGGCTCGCGCCCATCCGCAGCCGCTTCTGACGTGCATTTTCGATGCCGTCTTGCCGGATCCGGCGACTCGGAGGTTACTCGCGCGGCGAAAGTATGATAGACCGGTCGTACGGTTAGTTTGCCCCGAAGGGTCGAGATGCCCAGATCACCTGGCAGACGCAGCGAGATCCTGGATGCGTTTGTCCGCTACGTCGCCGAACGTGGCTATGAGAGAACGAATATCGGTGACATCGCCGACGAGCTCGGCATGTCCAAGGGCACCATCGTTCATCACTTCGGGACAAAAGCGCAGATGCTGCGGGAGCTCGAAGAAACCCGGTTGGCCCGTCAGCTCGACGTGCTGCGGCTGGTATGGGACCGTCTGGCCGCGCCGCACGAACGCCTCGCCGCGATCATTTACGCCTCCACCCTGCTGCAGGTGATTGCGCGCGATGCGACGGTGGCCAGCCAGCGCGAAGTGCTTCAGCTGTCAGATGATCCGGCGATGCAGCAGGTACGCAAGTCGCGCCGGCAGTTGCAAGCGTTGACGATTGACGAAATCCACAAAGGCGTGAAGAGCGGACTGTTCCGAAACGTGGACGTCGAACTGGCAGCACTCCAGCTGTGGGGATCGCTGGAGTGGATGTGGGTGTGGTTCGACCCCGCCGGTTCCCGGACCGCCGAAGGAGTCGGGGCCGCTTTCGTCGACGTTTTCCTCGGCGGCCTGCTCCTCGACCGCTTGGGGCTCGGCAAGTGGGCAGACCCTTCCACGGAGGTCGTCTCAGTGGTGCGCGAATGCCTTACTGCCGTAACCGGTGTGACGGATTGACCGCCTGACCGCCCTAGTGGCATATGACCGTACGTGTAGTCGGTATCTGAGGCCTGGGCCGACGTGGTCCGTGGAACCCGTGATCTCGCTAAAAGCCTGGTAAACACGGCAAAGGCGCGGGTGATCCTGCGATTGACCAGAGCAAGCCCCAGCCAGTTCTCAAGCTGATTATTGACTGACCGTACGGTCTGATGCCATAGTTGCGATGTGGCACACACGAGGGCGACATGGATTCAGGGCGCGGCCGCCGAAACTGCCCGCCGGGAATGTGACACCGTGTCAGGCCGCAGAGCCCGTCAAGAACCGTTGCGCCGCACTGTGAATCCAAGACGCTGGAGCCCTCCCGCATTCGCGGAAAGCTCGAAATACCTTCTGGTGCACCGCCGATGACTACCGCGGATATGGTCGCCGGCAAGATAGTCAACCGAATCCGGCCCGGAGCCGAAGTGATCGGCGGGTTCTTCCGGATGTGCGTGCTGACCGGCAAAGCCCTGATGAGGCCATTCGAATGGCGCGAATTCATCTGGAACGGCTGGTTTCTCATGCGGGTATCGCTGTTGCCGACCATCGCGGTGTCCATCCCGGAAACCGTGCTGCTGATCTTCACGCTCAACGTCCTGCTGGCCGAGTTCGGCGCGGCCGACGTTTCCGGCGCCGGCGCCGCGATCGGCGCGGTCACCCAGCTCGGCCCGATCGTGACGGTGCTCGTGGTCGCCGGCGCCGGTGCCACCGCCATCTGCGCCGACCTCGGCGCCCGCACCATCCGCGAAGAGATCGACGCAATGGAAGTGCTCGGCATCGAGCCGATCCAGCGGCTGGTGGTGCCCCGCGTCGTCGCCTCGATTGTGGTCGCCGTTTTGCTCAACGGCCTGGTGGTCGCCGTCGGCCTGGGGGGCGGCTACCTGTTCAGCGTGTACCTGCAGAACGTCTCGAGCGGTGCTTACCTCTCCACACTGACGGCGCTCACCGGCCTGCCCGAGGTGGTGATCGCGAATGTCAAGGCGGCGATGTTCGGCCTGATCGCCGGGTTGGTCGGCTGCTACCGGGGCCTGGTCGTCCGCGGCGGGTCCAAAGGGCTGGGCACGGCCGTCAACGAGACGGTGGTGTTGTGCTTCATCGCCTTGTTCGCGGTCAACGCGGCGCTGACGACCATCGGTGTCCGCTTCGGAACAGGACGCTGACATGTCGACCGCCGTCGCACCGCTTACTCGCTTCCCGCAGGCGGCGGCCATCTTTCGCCGATACCGCCGCGCCCCCGCGCACCAACTGACCGAGCTCGGCCAGATCGTCTGGTTCGCCCTGACCGCCGTCGGGCAAATCCCCTTCGCCCTGCAGCGTTACCGGCGAGAGTTGCTGCGCCTGATTGCCCAGATGGGCATGGGTACCGGCGCCATGGCGGTGGTCGGTGGCACCGCCGCGATCGTCGGCTTCATCACCCTGTCCGCCGGTTCGCTGGTGGCCATCCAGGGCTTCGCGTCCCTGGGCAACATCGGTGTCGAGGCATTCACCGGATTTCTGGCCGCCATGGTCAACGTGCGGTTCGTGGCGCCGGTGGCCGCCGGTCAGGCACTGGCCGCCACGGTCGGCGCCGGCGCCACCGCCGAACTGGGCGCCATGCGCATCAGCGAGGAGATCGACGCGCTGGAGGTGATGAGCGTCAGGTCGATCGCCTATCTGGTGTCCACTCGGGTGGTGGCGGGCTTCGTCGTCATCATCCCGCTCTACGGGCTGGCGATAACCCTGGCCTTCCTGTCCGCACAGGTCACCACGGTCTTGTTCTACGGGCAGTCCATCGGCACCTACGACCACTACTTCCACACGTTCCTGCGCCCCAACGACGTCGCGTGGTCGTTCGCCGAGGTGATCCTGGTCGCGCTGGTCGTGATGACCACCCACTGCTACTACGGCTACACCGCCAGCGGCGGGCCGGTCGGCGTCGGCGAAGCGGTCGGCCGGTCGATGCGGCTGTCGCTGATCACGATCGTCGTCGTGGTCGTGCTGACCGCCATGTCGGTCTACGGCAAAAACCCGAACTTCAATCTCACGGTGTAGTCGTGATGGCGACATACATCCAAGGCAAGCTCAACAAGCCTCGCATCCCCCCGTACAAGACCGCGGCCGTGGTCTTTTTGTTGGTCGCCGCGATGGTGTTGGCGTTCGTGTGGCTGCAGTTTCGCGGCCTGCTCACCCCGAAGACCACGTTGACCATGGTGGCTCCCCGAGCCGGTCTGGTGATGGATCCTGGCTCCAAGGTCACCTACAACGGCGTGGAAATCGGTCGGGTGTCCCGTATTTCGGAGGTCCAGCGGGACGGCGAGCCGGCGGCCCAATTCGCCATGGATGTGAATCCCAAATACATCCGGCTGATTCCGGCCAACGTGACCGCCAACATCAGGGCGACCACGGTCTTCGGCAACAAGTACGTGTCGCTGACATCGCCCAAACACCCTGTGACACAGCGCATCACGGAACAGCACGTGATCGATGCAAGGTCGGTGACGACGGAGTTCAACACACTGTTCGAGACGCTCACCTCGATCACGGAGAAGGTGGACCCGGTCAAGGTGAACTTGACGTTGTCCGCGGCCGCAGAGGCGCTGAACGGGTTGGGCGAGCGGTTCGGGCAGTCGATCGTCAACGCCAACGCCATCCTCGACGACGTCAATCCGCGAATGCCCCAGCTGCGCCACGACATTGCGCAGCTGGCGACGCTTGGCGACACGTACGCCAATGCCGCACCGGATCTGTTCGACGCCCTCAACAATGCGGTGGTCACGGCGCGCACGCTGCACCGGCAGGAAGCGGACCTCGATGCCACCTTGCTGGCCGCGGCCGGGGTGGGCAACACGGGCCAGGACATCGTCGCCCGCGGCGGCCCCTACCTGCAACAGGGGATCGCGGATCTGGTGCCCACCGCCGAGCTCCTCGACACCTACAGCCCCGAGCTCTTCTGCATGATCCGCAATTACCACGACGCCGAACCCAGGACCTATGAGACGACAGGTGGCGGCAATGGCTATGCGCTGAAAACCATGACCGAGTTGATGTCGGGCCTGGGAGGCATCCTGACTCTCCCGGGGCTCTTCGGCGCAGCGGCCACCATGGGGGCGCTGGGGCTCGCGGGGTTGGTAGGCGGCGCGCCGAATCCTTATGTCTACCCGGACAACCTGCCGCGAGTGAACGCCCGCGGTGGCCCGGGCGGCGCGCCGGGTTGCTGGCAGCCCATCACGCGGGATCTGTGGCCGGCGCCGTGGCTGGTGATGGACAGCGGAGCCAGCCTTGCGCCCTACAACCACGTCGAAACCGGTTCGCCGTACGCAATCGAGTACGTCTGGGGCCGCCAAGTGGGGGACAACACGATCAACCCATGAAAATCACCGGCAACGCAATCAAACTCGGCATCGTCTCGCTGGTGCTGTTGCTGATCACTGTGTCGATCATCGTGGTGTTCGGCCAGATGCGCTTCAACCGCACCAACAGCTACACCGCGGAGTTCAGCAACGCCAGCGGGCTGCGCAACGGTCAGTTCGTCCGGGCCTACGGCGTGGAGATCGGGAAGGTCAAGAAAGTCCGGCTGGTCGAGGGTGGCACGCGGGTGCGAGTGGACTTCGACGTCGACCGCGAGGTGCCGCTGTATCAGTCCACGACAGCACAAATTCGCTATCTCAACTTGATCGGTGACCGCTACGTGGAGATCAAACGCGGTGAGGGCGAGGGCGCGAACCGGGTCTTGCCCGCCGGCGGATTCATCCCGCTGTCACGAACGTCGCCGGCGCTCGATCTCGACGCTCTGATCGGCGGTTTCAAGCCGCTGTTCCGAGCGCTGGATCCGGAGAAGGTCAACACCATCGCGTCGGCCATCATCACCGTGTTCCAGGGGCAGGGCGGCACCATCAACAACATCTTGGACCAAACCGCCCAAGCCACTTCGCATATCGCGCAGCGAGACCAGGCGCTCGGCGAGGTGATCAAGAACCTGAACATCGTGCTCGACACCACCGTGCGGCACCGCAAGGAGTTCGACCAGACCGTCGACAACCTCGAGAAACTGATCACCGGGCTGCGCAACCACGCCGACCCGCTGGCCGCCGGCACCGCCCACATCAGTGACGCCGCGGGCACGATCGCAGACCTGCTGGCCGACAACCGCGCCCTGCTGCACAAGGAGATCGACTATGTGCAGACTCTTCAGCAGCCACTGATCGACCAAAGTGATCAGCTGAGCGATCTGATCCACAACTGGCCGATCGCGCTCAAACTGATCGGACGAAGCATCGGCCTCTACGGAGACTGGGTCAACTTCTACGTGTGCGACGTCACGATCAACTGGAACGGACTGCAACCCGGCGGCCCGGTCCGCACGGTCAGGATCTGGCAGCAGCCCACCGGCAGGTGCACGCCGCAATGAGAACACTGACCGAATTCAACCGCTTCCGTGCCGGGCTCACGGGCCTGGTCGTGCTGGCGCTGATAGTCGTTGTGGGACAAAGCTTCACCAGCGTCCCGATGCTGTTCGCCAGCCCCAGCTACTACGGACAGTTCGCCAACACCGGTCAACTGAACAAGAACGACAAGGTGCGCATCAGCGGCGTGGATGTCGGCACGGTGCAAGGGCTCAAGATCGACGGCGACCACGTCGTGATCGAGTTCTCGATCGGTGCCAACACCATCGGCACCGATAGCCGGCTGGCGATCAAGACCGACACCATCCTGGGTAAGAAAGTGCTCGAGATCGAGCCGCGGGGAGCCGAAACATTAAAGCCTGGAAGCGTTTTACCGCTGGGCCAAAGCACTACCCCGTACCAGATCTACGACGCTGTCTTCGACGTCACCAAGGCCGCCGCCGGCTGGGATGTCGACACCGTCAAGCGGTCGCTGAACGTCTTGTCGCAGACCATCGACCAGACCTACTCGCACCTGAGCCCTGCCCTCGACGGCCTGACCAAACTCTCCGACGCCATCGGCAAACGCGACGAAGAAGTCAAACATCTGCTCGCGCAAGCCAACAAAGTGGCCAGCGTGCTCGGCGACCGCAGCGAGCAGGTCAACCGGCTGCTCGTCAACGCCAAGACGCTGCTGGCCGCGTTCAACGAACGCGGGCGCGCCATCGACGCGCTACTGGGCAACATTTCCGCGTTCTCCCGTCAGGTGCAAGGCTTCATCAACGACAACCCGAATCTGAACACCGTGCTGGAGCAGCTGCGCACCCTCAGCGACGTGCTGGTGGCGCGCAAGGACGACCTTGCCGACGGCCTCAAGACTGTCGGCCAATTCGCTGCATCGTTAGGAGAATCCGTCGCGTCGGGCCCGTACTTCAAGATCGTGCTGGCCAATCTGCTGCCGTACTGGATCTTGCAGCCCTGGGTGGACGCCGCGTTCAAGAAGCGCGGCATCGATCCCGAACACTTCTGGGAGACTGCGGGATTGCCTGCGTTCCGGTTCCCCGACCCCAACGGCACCCGATTCCCCAACGGCGCCCCGCCGCCCGCGCCGCCGGTGCTCGAGGGTACACCGGATCACCCGGGACCGGCCGTTCCGCCGGGATCGGCCTGTTCCTACACCCCGCCACCCGACGCGCTGCCGCGGCCGTGGAACCCGTTGCCGTGCGCGGGCGTCGACGTTGGTCCATTCGGAGGCAGTTTCCCGGCGCCGATCGATGTCCAGACGTCACCGCCGAACCCGAACGGTCTGCCACCGACGCCGGGCATCCCGATCGCAGGGCGGCCGGGCGACGCGCCTCCGGCAGTGCCGGGTACACCAGTTCCGTTGCCTGCCAACGCCCCACCGGGAGCGCGTACCGAGAACCTGCAGCCGGCAGGTCCGACCCCGCCGCCGTCGACGTTCGCGCCGGGGTTACCGCCGGGACCGCCCGCCCGCCCGGGGCCGGGGGAGCAGTTGCCGGCCCCCTTCATCACGCCCGGTGGGACCGGAGGCAGCGGCAGCACGGGAGGTAGCCAGAATTGAGCAACATCTTCCGGACCCGCAACGTGCGGATGGCATCGGTGATCACCGCAACGCTTGCCGCCGTGGTGATCCTGGCTGTCGGCTTCGCCGGTCTGCGGCTGTATCACAAGTTGACCAACAACACCGTCGTCGCCTACTTCCCGGAGGCCAATGCGCTCTATTCCGGGGACAAGGTCCAGATCATGGGGATCCGCGTCGGCTCAGTCGACAAGATCGAGGCCGCCGGCGACAAGATGAAAGTGACCTTTCACTACAGCAACAAATACAAAGTGCCCGCAGACGCGTCCGCGGTGATCGTGAACCCCACCGTGGTGGCGTCGCGCAGCATCCAGTTGGAGCCCCCCTACAAAGGTGGCCCGGTGCTGGCCGACAACGCGGTGATCCCGATCGAGCGCACCGCGGTGCCGACGGAGTGGGACCAACTGCGCAACAGCGTCGCCAACATCATCGACAAGCTCGGGCCGACACCCGAGCAGCCCAAGGGACCCTTCGGGGAACTCATCGAGTCGTCCGCCGACGGGTTGGCCGGCAAGGGCAAGCAGATCAACACCACGCTGGAGAGTCTGTCGCGGTCGCTGAGCGCGCTGAACCAGGGTCGGGGCGACTTCTTCGCGGTGGCACGCAGTCTCGCGATGTTCGTCAACGCCCTGCACAAAGATGATCGGCAGTTCGTCGCGTTGAACAACAACCTGGCGCAGTTCACCGACCGGCTGACCGGCTCCGACCGGGATCTGGGCAATGCCATACAACAGTTCGACGGTCTGCTCTCCACACTGCGCCCGTTCCTGGCCAAGAACCGTGAAGTGCTTGCGCACGACCTCGACAACCTCGCCAACCTGACCACCACGCTGGTCCAGCCCGAGCCGCTGAATGGTTTGGAGACCGGCCTGCACGTGCTGCCGACACTGCAAGCGAACTTGGGTGGGATTTACCACCCGTCGCACGGCGCGGTCATGTCCATTCCGGCGATTCCGAACTTCACCAACCCAATGCAGTTCATTTGCAGCATGATTCAAGCTGGTAGTCGGCTCGGTTATCAGGATTCCGCCGAGCTGTGCGCGCAGTACCTGGCGCCCATTCTGGATGCGATCAAGTTCAACTACCTGCCGTTCGGTCTCAACCTGTTCAGCACCGCGGAGACGCTGCCCAAGGAAGTAGCCTATTCCGAGCCGCGCCTGCAGCCGCCGCCGGGATACAAGGACACCACGGTGCCCGGGATCTGGGTGCCCGATACGCCGTTGTCGCACCGCAATACTCAGCCCGGCTGGGTTGTGGCGCCGGGGATGCAGGGCGTTCAGGTGGGCCCGGTCACGGCGAGCCTGCTCACCCCTGAATCGCTGGCCGAACTGATGGGCGGACCCGACGCGCCGCCGCCGCCGTCAGGATTGCAAACCCCGCCGGGGCCGCCGAACGCGTATGACGAGTATCCGGTGGTGCCACCGATCGGCTTGCAGGCCCCGCAGGTGCCGGTACCACCGCCGCCGCCGGCACCGGGAGTGGTGCCCGGGCCGGTCGCGCCGGCGCCTGACGCGGCGCCGCTACCCGCGGAGGCCGGCTCATGAGGCGCGGGTTGGCGGTGTTGGCGGCTGCCGTCGCACTGACGTCGTGTGCGAATTGGCATGGTATTGCGAATGTTCCGATGCCCGGCGGACCGGGCACCGGAGCCGGTGCCTATACCATCTATGTGCAGATGCCCGACACGCTGGCCCTCAACGACAACAGCCGGGTGCGGGTAGCGGATGTCTTCGTCGGCACGGTCCGCGCGATCAAACTGAAGAACTGGGTCGCCACGCTGACGCTGGGCCTGAACAAAAACGTCAAGCTACCCAAAAACGCCACCGCCAAGATTGGGCAGACCAGCCTCCTGGGCTCTCAGCATGTGGAGTTGGCCGCGCCGCCCAACCCGTCGCAGGAGCTGCTGAAAGACGGCGACACGATTCCGCTGAAGAATTCGTCGGCGTACCCCACCACCGAACAGACGTTGGCCAGTATCGCGATCATCTTGCGTGGCGGTCACATCCCGAATCTCGAAGTGCTGCAGGACGAGGTCTACAACATTGTCAACGGGCGGGCCGATCAGATCCGTGCGTTCCTCAGCAAGCTGGATACCTTCACGGCTCGGCTCAACGAGCAACGAGAGGACATCACCCGCGCGATCGATTCCACCAACCGGCTGTTGGCATACGTGGGCTCCCGCTCGGATGTCCTGGACCGGGCCCTCACCGAATTCCCGCCGCTGGTCAAGCATTTCGCCGACAAACAGAACCTGTTGATCAACGCCGTCGACTCGGTGGGGCGGCTCAGCGAGCTTACCGACCAGTACTTGTCGCCATCGAGGGGCAACCTGCACCGGGATTTGGTGTCGCTGCAGTGCCCGTTGCGGGAACTCGGCCGTGGCTCACCGTATTTGATCCGCGCACTCAAATTGATTCTCGCCCAGCCGTTCGACGTCGACTCCGTGCCCAAGTCATTCCGCGGCGACTACTTCAACTTGTCGCTGACGGCTGACCTGACCCTCAGCGCTGTCGACAATGCGATGCTCACCGGGACCGGATTCTCCGGAGCGCTGCGAGCACTCGAGCAATCGTGGGGCCGTGACCCCGAGACGATGATCCCCGACGTGCGTTACACGTCCAACCCGAACGATGCTCCGGGCGGGCCTCTGGTCGAAAGGGCCGATCGGCAATGCTGACTCGCTTCGAGAGGCGCCAGCTGATCCTGTTCGGCATCGTGACCGTGATCATGGCCGTGGTGCTGGGCGGCTACTACCTTCGGCTTCCCAGCGTGGTGGGAATCGGTCAGTACACGCTCAAGGCGGACCTGCCCGCGTCGGGCGGTCTGTATCCCACGGCCAACGTGACATACCGCGGCCAAACCATCGGCAAGGTCACTGCCGTCAAGCCGACCGAGACCGGCGTCCAAGCGACGATGAGTATCGCCAGCCGGTACAAGATTCCGGTCGATGCGACGGCCAACGTGCATTCGGTGTCGGCGGTCGGTGAGCAGTATCTGGATTTGGTGTCGGCAGGCAACGCGGGCAAGTACTTCGCGCCGGGACAGACCATCACCGAGGGCAGCGTGCCCACGGAGATCGGGCCGGCGCTGGACGCCGCCAACCGCGGGCTGGCGGTGTTGCCCAAGGACAAGATCGCGGTGTTGCTCGACGAGACGGCCCAAGCCGTCGGCGGGTTGGGGCCCGCGCTGCAACGCCTGGTCGACGCGACCCAGGCGATTGCCGGCGACTTCAAGACCAATCTCGGCGATATCGACGACATCATCGAGAATTCCGCGCCAATCCTTGACAGCCAAGTCGATTCGGGCGGCGCGATCGAGCGCTGGTCGCACAACCTCGACGTGCTGGCGGCGCAGGCCGCAAAAAACGACCCGCATGTGCAGAGCATCCTGACCCAAGGGCCGCCCACCGCGGATCAGGTCGACGCGGTGTTCAACGACGTCCGCGACACACTTCCGCAGACACTGGCGAACGTCGAAATCGTGCTCGACATGGTCAAGCGTTACCACAAGAACGTCGAGCAACTGCTGGTGGCTTATCCGCAGGGCGCCGCGGCCGCCCAGACAGTGACGACGGCGTTCCCGGGCTACGCTTCGCTGGACAACGCGGTGACGATCAATCAGCCCCCGCCGTGTCTGACCGGATTTCTCCCACCGTCTCAGTGGCGGTCTCCGGCGGACACCAGCCCTGCGCCGCTGCCGTCGGGAACATATTGCAAGATCCCGCAGGACACTCCGGCCAACGCGGTGCGCGGGGCGCGCAACATTCCGTGTGTCGATGTTCCCGGCAAGCGCGCCGCGACGCCACGCGAGTGCCGTGATCCCAAACCGTATGTGCCGCTGGGGACTAACCCGTGGTACGGCGACCCCAACCAGATCCTCAACTGCCCGGCGCCGGGGGCACGCTGCGACCAACCGGTCAACCCGGGTCAGGTGATACCCGCGCCGTCGGTGAACAACGGTCTCAATCCCGCGCCGGCGGACAAGGTGAGCGGAACGCCGCCGCCCGTCAGCGATCCGCTGCAGCGGCCCGGGGCGGGGACCGTGGAGTGCAACGGTCAGCAGCCGAACCCCTGCGTCTACATCCCCAGCTGGCCGCCCACGGCGGTCTACAGTCCGCAGAGCGGTGAGCTGACCGGGCCCGACGGCGTCAAGTACGCGGTCGACAATTCGACCAAGACAGGAGACGAGGGATGGAAGTCGATGCTGGCACCGGGCCGCTGAGCGCGTTTCGCGGAATGGTGCTGCCCGCCCGCGTGGGGGCGTTACTGTCTGCGATGGGGACTAGCCAACAGGGCGGGGAGGGCGCATGACTGCCTATCAGACCGTGGTGGTCGGTACGGACGGCTCGCAGTCGTCGCTGCGGGCGGTCGAGCGTGCGGCCCGGATTGCCGCCGAGTCGAACGCGAAGCTGATCATTGCGACCGGGTACCTGCCCCACGAGGACGACAAGCGCGCCGCCGACATCCTCGGCGACGAGGCCTACAAGGTGCGCGGCAACGCCCCGATCTATTCGATCCTGCGCGACGCCCGCGACCGGGCCAAGGCGGCCGGGGCGACGAACATCGAAGAGCGGCCGATTCAGGGTGCCGCTGTAGAAGCACTGGTTGACGCTGCCGGGGCGGCTAACGCCGATCTGCTGGTAGTCGGCAATGTGGGACTCGACGCCCGATCCGCGATCATCGGGCGCGTGTTCTCGATCCCCGGCAGCGTCGCCAGCAAGGCCAAGGTTGACGTGCTGATCGTGCACACCACGGGCTGACCCGGCTGAGGCCTGCGGGCCCCGTCGTAGAATCGTCCTGGCTCATTGAGCCGACCCTGGCCGCGTTAGCTCAGTTGGTAGAGCGTCGCTCTTGTAAAGCGGATGTCGAGAGTTCGAGTCTCTCACGCGGCTCCAATTTCTGTCGGCGCTGACAGCCAGCTGCCGACGTACAAGGCGAGGAATCGCGGCAGGGGTCGCTACTACCGGCGACAGCGATACGCCGCGGGCCAGTCGTATTGATTATTCGTCGCCCTCGACGATGCGCTCGGAACGTATCTGCTGAGGCGGATAACGGCGTGGTGTGCGACGGCGCATCGGGATGCGTTCGGCGATGTTGCTCAGCGGGTTGACCACCATGGTCAGGGCGACGACCGCGTCCTGCAGGGTGGCGATGGCCGGCTCCAGCGCCTCCATCCCCGGTGTCAGCCGGGCCAGGGTGTCGGCGACGTCGGTGAGCTGCTCGAGCGGCCCGTGCCGCGCCGTCAGTTTGTCGATCAGGCCGCCCTCGGCCAGCAGCCGGTCGGCCAGCCCGTCCTCGGCGAGCACCCTCTCGATCAGCCCGTCGTCGGCGACCAGCTGGTCCACCAGCCCGCCGGGCTTCAACGCGCGCTCGAGGCCGCCGCCCTCCTCGGTCAGCCTGTCGAGCAGCCCGCCGGGCGCCGTCAGCAGGTCGACGATCCCGCCAGGTCGCAGCAACCGATCCACCGGACCGTCGGTGGCCAGCGCACGCCCGAGCGGGGCGTCGTCGTCCAAGAGCCTGGCCAGTCGGTTGGCGCGAGTGATCGCGTCGTCGATGCCGAACATGTGCGCGACGGCGTTCGGCCCGGTTTGCGCGCCCGCTTCGCCGAGCGTTCGGTGCGCCACGCCGAGGGCCGCCGTCGCCACACCCAGGCCCGCGTCGGCCGCCGCAAGCCCGACCCGCACGGGTGCGGTCGCGATGGTCACCAGGCTCTTGCCGAGGTTCATTCTTCGAGTCTAGGCATTCGGTCGTGCGGTTAACGCAGGTAAGACCGGACACGGCCGGTATTGGATTCACAGGAACTCCACAGGCGCTCTGGAGGTAACGTTCAACCAAGTGCGAGGGAATGAGCACATGGCATCGGCAACCACAGACGGAAACACCCCCGAGGCGCGGATCCTCGTCGTCGACGACGAGGACAACATCGTCGAGCTGCTCTCGGTCAGCCTCAAATTCCAGGGCTTCGAGGTCTTTACCGCGACCAACGGTCCGGCCGCCTTGGACCTGGCGCGAGAGGTCAAGCCCGACGCGGTGATCCTCGACGTGATGATGCCCGGGATGGACGGCTTCGGGGTGTTGCGCCGGCTGCGCGCCGACGGCATCGACGCACCCGCGTTGTTCCTGACCGCCCGCGACTCGCTGCAGGACAAGATCGCCGGGCTCACGCTGGGCGGCGACGACTACGTGACCAAACCGTTCAGCCTCGAAGAGGTGGTCGCGCGGCTGCGGGTCATCTTGCGCCGCGCCGGCAAGGGCGTCACCGAGCACCGCAACTCCCGGCTGACGTTCGCCGACATCGAACTCGACGAGGACACCCACGAGGTGTGGAAGGCCGGCGAGCCGGTGTCGCTGTCGCCGACCGAGTTCACCTTGCTGCGCTATTTCGTGATCAACGCCGGCACGGTGCTGAGCAAGCCGAAGATCCTCGACCACGTGTGGCGGTACGACTTCGGCGGCGACGTCAACGTCGTCGAGTCCTATGTGTCCTACCTGCGTCGCAAGATCGACACCGGGGAAAAGCGACTGCTGCACACGCTGCGCGGAGTGGGATACGTGCTGCGAGAGCCGCGATGACCGATGGCTAGACACCGTCGGGGAGCCCTGCCGCTGCGGGTGAGCCTCGTCGCGGCCACGCTTGTGCTGGTGGCGTGCGGGCTGGCAACCTCGGGCGTCGCCGTCACGTCGATCCTGCGGCACAGCCTGATCAATCGGGTAGACCAGAACCTGGAAGACGCCTCGCGCGGCTGGGCGCAGGCGCCGCGGCGGATGTCGTCCTACCCCAACGAGAGGCCCAACGCCGACCGTCCGCCCACCAACTTCTATGTGCGCAGCATCGGACGTGACGGGCGCACCTGGACCGTCGTCAATGACCGCAACGCCGAACCCGCACTGCCGGAGAACAACGACGTCGGTCCCGAACCCACCACGGTCGGTTCCGTCGACAGCTCCGGTGTGCAGTGGCGGGCGGTGTCGGTGCCGGGCCCGCTGGGTCGGGAAATCACCGTCGCCTACGACCTGTCCGACATCCAGCACACGGTCCGGTCGCTGGTGTGGTTGCAGGTCGGCATCGGCGCGGCGGTGCTACTGGTGATCGGTGTCGCCGGCTATGCGGTGGTGCATCGAAGCCTGCGGCCTTTGATCGAAGTGGAACAGATCGCCGCGGCCATCGCGGGCGGGCAACTGGATCGCCGCATCCCGGAACGCGATCCGCGCACGGAGGTGGGCCGACTTTCGTTGGCGCTCAACGGAATGCTGGCGCGACTGCAGCAAGCGGTGGCGTCGTCGGAGTCCTCGGCGGAGCAGGCACGCACCTCGGAGGAACGGATGCGGCGGTTCATCACCGACGCCAGCCACGAGCTGCGTACACCGCTCACCACGATCCGCGGCTTCGCCGAGCTGTACCGCCAAGGCGCTGCCCGTGACGTCGAGATGCTGATGTCGCGGATTGAGAGCGAATCGCGCCGGATCGGCCTGCTGGTCGACGACTTGCTGCTGCTGGCCCGCCTCGACGCGCAACGACCTTTGGAGCAGCACCGGGTCGACCTGTTGGCGCTGGCGAGCGACGCCGTGCACGACGCGCAGGCGATCGCTCCGGGGCGCACCATCGCGATGGACGTGCTCGACGGCCCCGGCACGCCGGAGGTGCTCGGCGACGAGGCCCGGCTGCGCCAGGTGCTGAGCAACCTGATGGCCAACGCGCTGCAGCACACCCCGGAAAGCGCCGACATCACCGTGCGGGTCGGCACCGACGGCGACAACGCCGTGCTCGAGGTTGCCGACAAGGGTCCGGGCATGAGTAAAGAGGATGCGGCGCGCGTCTTCGAACGGTTCTACCGCACCGACTCGTCGCGGGCGCGGACCAGCGGGGGAACCGGGTTGGGGCTGTCGATCGTCGACTCGCTAGTGCACGCGCACGGCGGCACGGTCTCGGTGACCACCGCGCCCGGCGAGGGCTGCCGCTTCCGGGTCAGCCTGCCGCGGGTGGCCGACGTGCCTGCTCATGTCGGCTGAGCCGGGCGATTGAGCCGGTTCGCGGAGATACAGTCACGCCATGGTCATGGCGAACGACGAAGACGGTTCGGCCCGCAGCCGTGACTCCACGGCCGCGCTCGCCGCGTTGTATGCGGCCGAGCGAACCGACGTGCAGAACATTCTCGGCCACGCACTGACCTTGGTGAGCGTGCTGGTGGCGTACGCCACGGTGATCGGTGCGGCCTGGGCGACGAGGCCGGATACCATCCCGCACTACTTGATTCCGGTGATTCCGATACCTGCATTGCTGGTGATCGCGTGGCACTCGCAGCTGAACAGTCGAGTGTGGGCGCACAATCAGGCCATCTTCATCCTCGAGCAGCGGCTCTTGGATCAGATCCCCAGCATCAAAAACCCGACCCGGCTCTGGATCGGGCACACGAGCGGGCGGCTGGTCAACGAGATCCCAATCTTGTTGAAAGAACGACGGTTTGGGATGGCTGCCGCGAGCATGATCACCTACGGCGGGATCCTGATAATCGTGTTGGCTTTGACGGTGGCGAGTCTGGTGGTGCCCATCGTCGTCTACCGGGATTGGCAATGGCTGGCATGGACGATGGCAGCGGTGTACGCGATCGCGCTGTTTCTCCTGGCCGCCTCGTACAAGTCCACCTTCGGCGTCAACATCGAGACGATGGACGAGTGGGCGAAATCCGCCCACGCCAGCTTTCCCGAGCAATTTCGGGAAGGCAGCTGATCAGGTCAGCTCGGCCAGTGCGGCTTTGATCTTGGCCTGCGCCTCGTCGAGCGATTCGGGCGACGGATTGCGGTCGACGTTGGCGAAGCCGAAATCGCTGAGGCTGCGGGTGGGGAAGACATGCACGTGCAGATGCGGCACCTCGAGGCCGGCGATGATGACGCCGGACCGCGTGGTGTTGAAGGCCCGGCAGACCGCCTTGCCGATCAGCTGCGCTACCGCCATGACCCGGCCGAACGTTTCGCGGTCGACGTCTTGCCAGTTGTCGATCTCGGCGCGCGGCACCACCAGCGTGTGCCCCTGGGTCATCGGCTCGATGGTCAAGAACGCCACGATCTCGTCGTCCTCGTAGACGAACCGACCGGGGATTTCGCCGTTGATGATCTTGGTGAAGACAGTGGCCATGCCTCACAGCATATTGCCGACAACCTCCGGCCTGCATCAAGGTGCAGTGATGATAAGGTGAGAAGATGCGAACTACCGTCGATTTGCCTGATGACCTGCACAAGCAAGTCCAGGCCATCGCTCGCGATACCCGCCGCACCCTCAGCGAGACGATCGCGGATCTGATGCGGCGTGGATTGGGATACGGCAAGACCACCACCGTGTCCAAGAGTCCGCGTACTGGTTTGCCGGTGGTCAGTCTAGGCATGGTCGTTACTTCCGAGGATGTCCGGTCCTTGGAGGATGAGGAATGACGACTCTCCTCGATGCCAACGTTCTCATATCGCTCGTCGTGTCCGATCACGTCCACCACGAGCCGGCCGAGAAGTGGTTGTCTGCGACCGCCAATCCGTTTGCGACCTGCCCGATAACCCAGGGCAGCCTCGTACGGCTATTGGTGAGGAATGGAGAACCGGCGAACACCGCGAAGGAAATCATCGAAGGGATGGCGCTCGATCCGCGCCACGAATTTTGGCCTGACAGCATCTCATTCGCAGATGTCGAGCTCGTAGGCGTCCTTGGTCATCGCCAAGTGACGGATGCCTACCTGGCACATCTAGCCCGGTCACACAATGGCCGCCTTGCAACTTTCGATCAAGGGCTCGCGCAGCTTCACCGCGATGTCGCAGAGCTCGTCCCGACCGACTAACCGGGTCCTCTACGAGAATCAGCTCATCAGCTTGGCGAGCTCGAGCACCGCCCATGGCGGCGAGTCGTGGTGGTCCCGGTACGCGATGACGGCGGGCGTGGGCCGCGGGTATCGCCCCACGAAACCGCCTGCGGCGACGAAGATTTCACCGGTTACCTGTGCGGCGAGGTCGCTGGACAAGTAGGCATACAGCGGCGCTACGTACTCCGGTGGTGCGACGTCCAGCGACCCGTGCATGCTGGCCTCGTCCAGCAGGCCCCGCCGGTGCAAGTCTTTGATGTGGGCTTCGTAGTCCGGGCCGGTGGACAGCCGTGTCCTTGCGCCGGGGCACACCACGTTGGCCCGCACCCAGTGTTGTTTGAGTTCCGCGGCGATCGCCAGCGTGAGACTGTTCACGCCGCCCTTGCCTGCCGGATAGCCGGTGCCGCCGTAGTCGCCGAGGAACGCCGACGAACCGGTGTTGACGATGCTGCCGCCGCCCTGCGCGACCATCTTCGGCGCGGCCGCTCGGCAGGTGGCGAACATCGTGCCGAGGTGCGCGTCAAGCAGTTCGCGGAACTGTGCCGGGGTGATGTCGAGGATCGACGACCCCGGCGGCTCGGCGATGCCCGCACAGTTCACCAGAATGTGGATGGCGCCGAATTCGTCAACGCAGCGCTGCACCAACGCTTCTGCGACAGCGTGATCGGCCGGTGAACCCGGGTGCGCGACTGCGCGGCCGCCGTTGTTGGTGATGGCTGTGGCGGTGTCATGTGCCGCCTCGGTGTCCCTCCCGTTGACCACCACGGCGGCACCGTGCTGTGCCAGAGATGCAGCCACCGCGGCACCGATTCCGCGTGAGCCGCCGACCACCACGGCGCCGCGGCCGGCCAGCAGCGGACTCACTCGGCGGTGCCGAATGTCATCATGTCGAGGTTCCAGTAGCCGCGCATGTTGGTGATCAGGCCGGCGTCGTTGACCTTGTAGGTGAACACGCCACGCACACTGCTGGTGATGCCGTTGTCGAACTTGCTGTCCAGCACCAGGATATGCGCGATCTCGTTGGGGGAGCTGGACGGAAAGGTCTCTTCGCAGGTGATCGTGAGCTGGTTGGCGGCGATGTTGGTGTCGTAGAACCCCGCGACGCCGTCCTTGCCCCGCACCCCGGTGCCGTCGGGGTTGGTGACGGCCTTGCCGATCGGGTCCTCGACCACGACGTCGTCGGCCATCAGTGCCAGCCAGCCCTCCCGGTCGTGGGCCTGCACGCAGCGCCACGATGCCTGTGAGGCGGCCAATGCGGGGGATTGCTGAACGGCTTCTGGCGACATTGCTGTTCCTTTCGTTAGATGGCGCAGGCGGCGCGGGCGCCGTCTTCGGTGGCTTTGCGGATCAGGCCCAGACCGGTGCAGTCACCGGCGGCGTGTATTTCGGTGTCGGGCAGGGCGGTTACCAGTGCCTCGAACAATGTGGTATCGGCCTGCGGGGTGCCGGCGACGACGACGGTGTCGGCCGGCAGGCGGCGCGTGGCCCCTTTCGCGGGGGTGAACATCACCGCGTCGTCGGTGATCCGCTCGACGGCGGCCCTCACGTGGACCGTCACGCCGAGACGGTCGAGACGATCCATGTGTTCGGTCCGGCGTTTGAGACCCACTTCGGGGGCAATCGCCTTGCCGGACTCCAGGATTGACACCAACCGGCCGCGGGCCGCCAGAAACTCGGCCAGCTCGAGGGCCACCAAGTCGCCCCCGATGACGGCGACGCGCCGGCCGACCGGCATCCATGCGCGGGTGGCCTTACGCATCAGTGTCGGTTGGACCAGCCGCTGCCTGCGCCCTGCAAACAGCTCGCGCAGCGCCGGCCCGGTCCGCACATGTGGAAGCTCCGCGCCGGGTATCTTCGGGACGGCGATTTTGCCGCCGGTTGCCACGACGACGCTCTCCGGCGACAAGCCCACGACATCCTCGGTCGAAACAGCGTGATTCAACACGACTTTCGCGTGGCTGCGGGTGATCTCGTCGCGCAGATACCGCAGGAACGGTTCGTTCTCCGGGTGCAGCACCGCCGCCCAGAGCAGCGCCCCGCCGAGTTGGCCGTGCCGTTCGAACAACGTCACCCGGTGCCCGCGTTCGGAGGCGACGCGGGCGGCTTCCAGGCCGGCCGGGCCGCCGCCGATCACCACCACCCGCTTGGGGCGCTTGGTGCGGCTCGGGGCCAGCTCGCGCTCCTTGCCGGTGCGGGGGTTGACCGCGCAGTCGACGGAGAAACGCTGTTCCATTGCGTCGATGCAGTTTTCGCATGAGATGCACTTGCGGATCCGGTTGGCCTGGCCGGTTTGCAGTTTGCGTGGTAGCTCGGCGTCGGCGAGCAGCGGGCGGCCCATCGCGACGAAATCGGCCCGACCGTTGGCCAGGATCTGTTCCGCCCGGGCCGGATTGTGGATGCGGCCGACGGCGATCACCGGCACGTCGACCACTTCTTTGACCGCGGCCGCGGCGCCCACGTTGAGCGCGTCCCCGTCGTCGGCGCCGTTGACCATCTGGGTGACCAGCCGGTCGATCACCCCGCCGCTGACATGGAAGGCATCCACCCCGGCGGCCACCAGTTCCGGTGCTACCTGGGCGGTTTCGTAGATCGGTCGCCCGCCGGCGACGCGCTCGTAGCCGGAGATCCGCAGCGTGATCGGCAGCGCGTCGCCGATCTCGGTGCGAATCGCGGCCAGTGTCTCCAGCACGATGCGAAGCCGGCCACGCACCGAGTCGCCGCGATAGTCGTCGGTGCGCCGGTTGCGTTGCGGGGCAAGGAAAGAGCCGAGCAGCATGTAGCCGTGCGCGGCGTGAAGCTCGATGCCGTCATAGCCGGCTTCGGCGGCCCGTCGCACCGCGGCCTTGAACAGGTCGAGTACCTCGGTCAGCTGCTCGGTAGTGATCTCCGCTGACGGCCGCCCGGTCAGATACGACGGGATCACCGACGGGCCCAGCGACATCACGCCGTGCATTTCCGGGCCCAGGCCGTCGGGTCCGGCGTGCACGATCTGCGGCTGGATCTTGGCGCCGTGTTCATGGACTGCCTCGACCAGCCTGCGGTGTGCGTCGACCGCGGCGTCGATGCCGAGATGCAGCCCGCCGGGGGTTTCGGGGTGTTGATGGTCAACACCGGTGGCGCCCACCGTGATCAGCCCGACCCCACCCTGCGCGCGGGCGGCGAAATAGTCGCAGGTGCGCTGCGACGGCAGGCCTTCGGGAGTGCCGTACATGGTCTCCATCGGCGACATCACCAGCCGGTTGCGCACCGACATGCCGCCGATGCGGCCGGGCTGCAAGAGGTTTGGGAAGGCGCTCACCGGCTGAAGCGACCCGCGAAGGCGCGCAGCGGCAGGTCGGCGCTGGTGAGGATGCCGGGCGGCGCGTCGACAACCGCCCGGATCGCGTTGAGCGCGGGCATGCCGGTGACGGTCATCCCGATCGCCGCGAAGGACTCGACCGACGAGAAGTCGGTGCCCGGCTTGGGCAGAATCAGGTGCTTGCTGTAGATGCAGGGGTCGCCCTGGATCTTGGTGATGTAGCAGCCCTGAATGTCCCAGTGCGGGTTGGTGTGCGGCGTCATCTGCCATTCCAGATGCAGCTCCACCCGCGGCACCCCGTCGAGGGCGCCGATGTACTGGAACGCCGCGCCGCCGACTGATCCCGCCGGCAGCCGATACCAGCCGAGGTCCACGTCCTTGGTGCAGGCACCCAACTCGTAGTGGAACGTGACCTCGTCGAGCGGGATGTCGAGAGAGTCGGCCATCAGCCGTATGCCGTCTTCGAATACCCGGGTGCCCAGCTCCAACAGCCGCGGCACCTCGGGGTCGTCGACGGGGCGACCGAACCCGCAGTTGGCCCACGTCGGTGCGGAATGGTGGCACGACACGTCGACCGATTCGATGCAGGTGACATTCTCGATGTCGGCCACGTCGGCGCTGTGCACGATCGTAAGGATCTGCGCCAGACCGGGATTCATCCCAGTGCCGTAGAAGCTGGACCGCCCGCGCCGGCAGGCATCCTGCAGTACCTCGGATTCGGTGCGGCCGTCCGGCAGGCGGTGGTTGGTGTTGCGGTGGTGCCCGGTCACCCAGTCTGCGGTGGTGACGACGTTGATGCCGGCCTCTAGCACTCGTTCGTAGAGCGCCAGGTCCGGCCACACCCCGTGGAAGGTCACGCAGTCCGGCCGCGCGGCGATGATCTGGTCGACCGAGCCGGTGGCCGTCACCTCCAGCGGTTCGACACCGGCGACCTCACCGACGTCGCGGCCCACCTTCTCCGGCGAATAGCAGTGCAGGCCAACCAGTTCCAGGTCCGGATGCCGGGCGATCCGCTTGATCATCTCGGTCCCGACGTTCCCGGACGCCACCTGGAACACCCGCAGCGGGCCGGCCATATCGCTACCGGTCGTCGTCGGTATAGCGGATGACGCCACGAATGTTCTTGCCGTCCAGCATGTCCTGGTAGCCGTCGTTGATCTGCTCCAGCTTGTACTGGCGGGTGATCATGTCGTCGAGGTTGAGCTTGCCCGCCTGGTACATCGACAGCAGCTGCGGGATGTCGAACTGCGGGTTGCCGCCACCGAAGATGGTGCCCTGCAGGTTCTTTTGCATCAGGGTGAGCATCGCGAGGTTCAACGTGACCTGGTTGTCGATCAGGCTGCCGATCGCGGTCAGCACGCAGGTGCCGCCCTTGGCGGTCATGATCATGTAGTTCTCGACGTCGGCGCCGTGCAGTTCGCCGACGGTGACGATCACCTTCTTGGCCATCAGGCCGTAGGTGACCTCCATGATGCCGGCCAACGCGGCGTTGATGTCCGGATAGACGTGCGTGGCACCGAATTTCAGCGCCTGGTCACGCTTCCACTCCACCGGGTCGATCGCGAAGATGTAGCGGGCGCCGGCGTTGACCGCTCCCTGCAGCGCGGCCATGCCGACACCGCCGATGCCGACGATGGCCACGTCGTCGCCGGGGCGGATGTCGGCGGTGCGGGTGGCCGAACCGTAACCGGTGGTGACGCCGCATCCCACCAGGGCTGCCACCTCGAACGGCACGGACGGGTCGATCTTCACCACCGAACTCTTGTGCACCACCATGTACGGCGAGAACGTCCCCAACAGGGTCATCGGGTAGACGTTTTGGCCGCGGGCCTGAATGCGGAAGCTGCCATCGGACACCGAAGCGCCGTTGAGCAGCCCGGCCCCCAGGTCGCAGAGGTTACGCATGCCCGCCTGACACGTCTGACATTTGCCGCAGGACGGGATGAACGACAGCACGACATGATCGCCCACCGCGATGTCCTCGACACCGGGGCCGACCTCCGTGACGATGCCCGCACCCTCGTGGCCGCCGAGCACCGGGAAGCCCGCCATCGGGATGCCGCCGGTGACCAGGTGATGGTCGGAGTGGCACATCCCGGCCGCTTCCATCTGGATCTTGACTTCGTCCTTGCGCGGGTCACCGATCTCGATCTCCTCGATCGACCACGGCTGGTTGAACTCCCAGAGCAGCGCGCCCTTTGTTTTCACCGCGAACCTGCTTTCAACTAGTTGGTGGGGGACCTGTGCGACAGCGTAGTGACGTGGGTCACCACAGCGGAACCGGGGCCTTACCTAGCGGGTAGTAGCCAGGTAGCTTCTCGCCGGCGAGGCTGCGTTCGATTCGCTTCTGCATGCCCGCCGACAGCTTGCCGGCCTTCATCAGGTCCATGTACAGCGTCTGGACGTGGCCGAAGTCGAAGAAGTCACGCTGCCATTCGATGAGCTTGGCCCCGTCTATCTCGGTCAGCCGAAACCAGCTGCCGCCGATGCCGTAGATCTCCTGTTGCCCGCCGTCGCCGTCGACAACCACCTGTTTCCAGAAGCCGACGATTTCGCCTTGCCGGTCGTCGATGATGACCTTCTGGTACGGGTACTGCCAGTTCTGTAGGCCCTCCATCTCCAAGCCGAGTGCGATGTCGCGGATCTCGTCGATCCCGACGCACATCACGTCCTCCTTCGGCCCGATGTTCCAGCCGTAAGTGGCCTCAGGGGCGTAGAAGTCGGCCAGCGGCTTCCAGTCGCCAGCCTTCTCGCAGTCCTTGTTGGCCTGAAGCCAGCGTTGTACCCAGTCGTCCAGTTCTGCACGCGGGAATGACGCCATGGTCAGTCTTCTTTCTCTTCGATGGACAGAGCCTGGGTGGGGCAGGCCCAGACGGCTTGCTCGATTTCTTTGCGGGCCTCGTCGGGCGGCTGGTCGTCGAGGATTTCGACCTGGCCGCGCTTGGGCACCCGGAAGTAGTCGGGCGCTTCCAGTTCGCACATCGCGTGTCCCTGGCAGAGATCCAGGTCGGCTTTCACCCTGTAACCCATCTCAACTCCTGCGGCGGTAGCGCACCTTGGCCGGTTGAGCCAGCTGCACCACCATCTTGGAATGATCGTTGCGGTAGCTCTCCGACGGCTGGGTCATCTCGAATTCGTACTCGCGCAACAACACCGAGAAGATGGCCTTGATCTGCATGGTGGCGAACGCCGCCCCCACGCAGCGGTGCCGGCCGGCGCCGAACGGGATCCAGGTCCACCGGTTGATCAAGTCTTCTTGCCGCGGCTCTTCGTAGCGCTCCGGCACGAAGTCGTCCGGGTCGGGGAAGTCCTCGGGGATGCGGTTGGAGATCGCCGGTGAGGCTGCGACGAAATCGCCCTCGTGAATCGGGTAGCCGCACACTTCGAATTCGCCCTTGGCGACGCGCATCAGAATGATCAGCGGCGGGTGCAGCCGCAGCGTCTCCTTCAGCACATTCTCCAGCCGCGGAATCTGGCGCAGCGCATGGAAACTCACCGACTGGCCGTCGCCATAAAGCTCGGTGAGCTCGTCGATCACCCCGGCGTAGACGTCGGGGTGGCGCATCAGCTCGATCAGCGTCCACGACGCGGTGCCCGAACTGGTGTGGTGGCCGGCGAACATCAGCGAAATGAACATGCCGGTGACCTCGTCGGCCGAGAAACGGGGATTGCCGTCGTCGTCCTTGATCGACACCAGAACGTCGAGCATGTCCCGGTCGCTCTTGTCGGCCGGCGGGTTGGCGATGCGCTGGTTCATGATCTCCTGGACCAGCGCCACCAAGCCTATTCGGGCCTCGTCGCGGCGACGGAAGCTCTCGATCGGCAGGTACGGATCGACGTAACACAACGGGTCGGTGCCGCGCTCGAGCTCGTGGTAGAGCTGGGCGAACCGATGGTCGAGCTGCTCGCGGAACTTCGGACCGATCAGGCACGCGGTCGAGGTGTAGATCGTCAACTTGGCGAAGAAGTCGAGCAGGTCGATTTCGCCTTCCTCGCCCCAGTTCTCGATCATCCGGCGCACTTCGCGCTCGATCGTGACGGCGTGGCTTTTCATGTGCTCGCCGCGCAGCGCGGAGTTGTGCAGCATCTCCTTGCGCCGCTCCGGGCTGGCGTCGAACACCACGCCCTTGCCGAAGATCGGCGTCATGAACGGGTAGGCTTCGGCCTGGTCGAGGTCGTCGTCGCTGGAGCGGAAGAAGAACTCGTTGGCCTCCGCCCCGGACAGCAACACGACCTGTTTGCCGGCGAGCTGGAACCAGCCGACGTCGCCGCATTCGTCGCGGACCCGTTTC
The DNA here is from genome assembly GCF_003402475.1 of Mycobacterium sp. MFM001. Lineage (GTDB taxonomy): Bacteria > Actinomycetota > Actinomycetes > Mycobacteriales > Mycobacteriaceae > Mycobacterium. Next base: position 14,273 of record NZ_BFAB01000015.1, on the reverse strand, counting down.
ATCAGCCCGATCGGGTCGGTGCGGAATTCTTCGAGGTGGCCGTGTTCTTCCTCGCCGCCGGATACCCGCGGAACTTCTTTGAGCTCTTGGCTTGTCACGATTCCTCCGGATACTTCAGTTGCTTGCGTTCCGCCGGCGCGTTGGACAGCGGCGCCTCGGGCTGGATCTCCATCGACGTGATGAACCCGCCGCGCGGGGTTTCGGCGACGAACGCGATCGCCCGGGCGAGGTCGGACGCACGCAGGAAGTAGTCGTGGCGGGCCTGGCCCCATTTGGCCCAGTCTTCGAGCATCGGGCCGATGGACTCCGGCGGCAGGCTCCAGCCCATACCGGTCTTGGTCGGGCCCGGGTGAACGATCGAGGCGCGAACGCCGGTCCCCTCCAGTTCCATCTGCAGGTTGGTGACCATCGCGGTCAGGGCCGCCTTGGCCGCGCCGTAGGCACCCATGTGCGGGCGCTGGCGCAGCGCGACGTCGGATCCGACGAAGATCAGGTCACCGCGTTGGCGTTCGAGCATGCCGGGCAGCACCGCGGTGGCCAACCGGTTGGCGCCGATCAGGTGGATCTGCACCTGGGATTCGAAGACGTCGGTGCTGATTTCGTGCAGGCGGCCGAAGAACGTGTCGCCGGCGCCGGTGATCAGCAGTTCGATGTCGCCGAGTTGTTCGGTCGCTTGGTGCACAAACGATTTCACCGACTCGGGTTCGGTGACGTCGAGGTGCAGCGCGACCGCTTCGCCGCCGTCGGCTTTGATCTGGTCGACCAGCTCTTGGCATTTCTCGACGCGGCGGGCGCCCAGGGCGACCGGGAAGCCGCGACCGGCGAGTTCGACGGCCGTCGCGGCGCCGATGCCCGACGACGCGCCGGCGACGATCGCGGGACGGCGGGCCGGATGTGGTTCGAAGCGAGGCATTTACACGGTCTCCACGGTGATCGGCAGGTGGGCGAATCCGCGGACGTTGCTGGAGTGGACGCGGACGGCGTTGTCCTCGTCGACTTCGTAACCGCGGATCCGCTGGAACAACTCTGTGAGCGCCACCCGCGCCTCCATCCGGGCCAGGTGCGCGCCCAGGCAGAAGTGCGCGCCGCTGCCGAAACTGACCAGCTTCGAGCCGATGTCGCGGCCGATGCGGTACTCGTCAGGGTTGTCGAACACCCGGTCGTCGCGGTTGGCCGAGCCCGGAAGCAGCAGCAGCACATCGCCTTCGGGGAGCGTGGTGTCATACAGCGTCAGTTCTTGCGCGACGGACCGGGCGAGGATCTGGCTGGACGTGTCGTAGCGCAGAGTCTCCTCCACCCACAGCGGAATCCTCGAGTGATCGGCGTACACCGTCGCCAGCTGGTCGGGATTCTTGAAGCCCCAATATGCCGCGTTGGCAAGCAGTTTGGTGGTGGTCTCGTTGCCGGCGACCACCATCAGGAACAGGAACGCCATGATTTCCTCGTCGGTGAGGCGGTCACCGTCGAGTTCGGCCTCCAGCAGCGCCGACGTCAAGTCGTCGCTGGGCTTCTTGCGACGCTGGGCGACCATGTTCGCGTAGTACACCATCAGATCGGCCGACGCCTGGATCGCCGACGGCGGAACATCCGCCAGACCGTCTTCGCGATGCATGACGCCGTCGGCCAGTTCGCGGATGTGTGCCCGGTCGGGTTCGGGCACGCCCATCAGCTCGGAGATGACGTCCATCGGCAGCTTGCCGGCGAATTCGGCGATGAAATCGAAGCTTTCGGATTGCAGCGCGGTGTCGAGGTGCATGCGGGCCAGCTCCACCACCCGCGGCTCGAGTTCGCGGATTCGGCGCGGCGTGAAGCCTTTGGAGACCAGCGTGCGCAGCCGCAGGTGCCCGGGGTCGTCCATCGCGAGGAACGACATCACCTTGTGCGCGTCGGGAGTGCGCGACACCGGATCCAGCGACACCCCATACTCATTGGACAGCGCGGTGCTGTTGCGGAAGCCCTGCAGCACATCCTGATGGCGCGACAACGCCCAGAACTTCAGCTCGTGGTTGCGGTACAGCGGGGCCTCGTCGCGCAGCCGCCGATAGTACGGGTAGGGATCCTCGTGGAAGTCGTAATCGTAAGGGTCGAGCAGTAATTCGGGCGTACCTACAGTCATTTGCCTTCTCCCAGTATTAGCCCCACGACATAGCCCAGCCGGTCGGCGATCTGGTGATAGCTGAACGCGCCGCTGCCGGCCTGCACCAGCGCGCCGAAGAACGTCATCTCCAGTGCGGCCACCGTGCGCGAATCGGCATCCGGCCCGATCGCCGACGTGACGCGGCGATGGATCTCTGCGCCGATCCGGTCGCGCACGGTGCGGACCGCCGCGTCGGCGCCGCCGCCGAGCAGTGCCGTCGTGCAGGCCGCGGCGACCTCGGGTTCGTCGGCGACCACCAGTGCCAGATGCCGTAGCGCCTTGTCCACCCGCACCGGCATCGGATCGTTGACGTCGGTGAAAAACGGCACCTGCCGGACCAGGTCGAGATAGACCTCGGCGATCAGGTGGTTCTTCGACGAGAAGTAGGTATAGGCCGTCGCCGGGGCCACCTTGGCGCGGGCGGCCACCGCGCGCACGGTCAAATCGGCGTACGACTTCTCCCGCAGGACCTCGATGCCGGCGGCCAGCACCTTGCGGAAAGTCTCTTCCTGCCTGCGGTTGCGCGGCGCTTCCCCGGCGTGGCGATCGGCATCCGACGTGATCGCCGCCACTGCATCGCTGGACACATGTCCAAGTTATCGGATGGCGCCGCGGGTAGGCAAGTCTCCAGTACAAACAGCAGGCACTTGCTCCGTCGGCAGCCAGGCGGCTATGGTTCGACTGGACTATTCCGGACAAGTGTCCATCGCAATGAGGCGGGAGCAGAAGATGGCGTTACTGGCCGACGGAGCGAGTGCTCTGCTCATCGACGGAAAGCTGTCGCCCGGCAGTGCGGGCACCTTCCCGACGATCAACCCGGCCACCGAAGAGGTGCTGGGCACGGCCGCCGAGGGCAGCGCCGACGACATGGGCCGCGCCATCGAGGCGGCGCGGCGGGCCTTCGACGACACCGACTGGTCGCGCAACACCGAGCTGCGGGTGCGCTGCGTGCGCCAGCTGCGCGACGCGATGCGTTCCCATGTCGAGGAGCTGCGCGAGATCACCATGTCGGAAGTCGGGGCGCCGCGGATGCTCACCGCGAGCGCGCAGCTCGAGGGACCGATCGACGACCTGGCGTTCAGCGCCGACACCGCCGAAACCTATTCGTGGAACCAGGATCTCGGTGAGGCCGCCCCGCTGGGCATCCCCACCCGCCGCACCATCGCCCGCGAAGCCGTCGGCGTCGTCGGCGCCATCACCCCGTGGAACTTCCCGCACCAGATCAACCTGGCCAAGCTCGGCCCGGCACTGGCCGCCGGCAACACCGTCGTGCTGAAACCCGCACCGGACACGCCGTGGTGTGCGGCGGTGCTCGGCGAGCTCATCGTCGAGCACACCGACTTCCCTCCCGGCGTGGTCAACATCGTCACCTCCAGCGACCACAGCGTCGGCGCGCTGTTGGCCAAAGACCCTCGGGTGGACATGATTACGTTCACCGGGTCGACGGCCACCGGCCGCAGCGTGATGGCCGACGCCGCCGCCACGATCAAGAAGGTCTTCCTGGAGCTAGGTGGCAAGTCGGCGTTCCTGGTGCTCGACGACGCCGAGCTGAACGGCGCGGTCTCGGTGTCGGCATTCTCGGCGTGTATGCACGCCGGGCAGGGCTGCGCGATCACCACCCGGCTGGTGGTGCCGCGCTCGCGCTACGACGAGGCGGTCGACATCGCGGCGGCCACGATGTCGTCGATCAAGCCCGGCGACCCGACTGATCCGGGCACGGTCTGCGGTCCGCTGATCTCGGAGCGGCAGCGCGACCGCGTCCAGGGATACTTGGATCTGGCTGTGGCAGAAGGTGGTTCGTTTGCATGTGGCGGCGGCCGGCCGGCAGATCGTGCGGTGGGGTTCTTCATCGAACCGACGGTGGTCGCCGGGCTGGGCAACGACGCCCGCGTCGCCCGCGAGGAGATCTTCGGCCCGGTGCTCACCGTGATCGCCCACGACGGCGACGACGATGCGGTGCGCATCGCCAACGATTCGCCGTATGGGTTGTCGGGCACTGTCTTTGGCGACCCTGACCGCGCCGCTGAGGTGGCGTCCCGGTTGCGGGTGGGCACGGTGAACGTCAACGGCGGCGTCTGGTATTCCGCCGACGCGCCGTTCGGCGGTTACAAGCAGTCCGGCAACGGCCGCGAGATGGGGTTGCTCGGCTTCGAGGAGTACCTGGAGGCCAAAACGATTGCCACGGCGGTTTAACGCGCCGAGTGTGCACTTGAAGCACGCTCTAACGGAAAAAGCGTGACACAACCCCACATTCGGCGGAAAGGAAGACATGAGATTCGAAAACAAGGTGGCCATCGTCACCGGGTCCGGCGGCGGCATCGGCCAGGCGTATGCCGAGGCGCTGGCCCGGGAAGGGGCAGCCGTCGTGGTGGCCGACATCAACGCCGAGGCGGCCGAGGGGGTGGCCAAGCAGATCACCGCCGACGGCGGTACCGCGCTGGCCGTCCCGGTCGACGTCTCCGACCCGGCGTCGGCCAAGGCGATGGCCGACCGCACGTTGTCCGAGTTCGGCGGCATCGACTACCTGGTGAACAACGCCGCGATATTCGGCGGCATGAAACTGGATTTCCTGCTCACCGTCGACCCCGAGTACTACAAGAAATTCATGAGCGTCAACCTCGACGGCGCGCTGTGGTGCACCCGCGCGGTGTACAAGAAGATGGCCAAGCGTGGCGGCGGCGCGATTGTCAACCAGTCGTCCACTGCCGCGTGGCTGTACTCGAACTTCTACGGTCTGGCCAAGGTCGGCATCAACGGTCTGACTCAACAGCTTTCGCGTGAGCTGGGTGGCCAGAACATCCGGATCAACGCGATCGCGCCGGGGCCTATCGACACAGAAGCCAACCGGACCACCACTCCCAAGGAGATCGTCGACGACATCGTCAAGGGTCTCCCGTTGTCGCGGATGGGAACTCCCGAGGACCTGGTCGGCATGTGCCTGTTCCTGCTGTCGGATGAGGCGTCGTGGATTACCGGGCAGATCTTCAATGTCGACGGCGGACAGATTTTCCGCTCATGAGTGAACAGATGAAGCTCGGCTACATCGGGCTGGGCAACATGGGTGCGCCGATGGCCAAGCGGTTGGTCGACTGGCCGGGCGGGGTCACGGTTTACGACGTGCGCACCGAGGCGATGACGCCGCTGGCCGAAGCCGGTGCCACCCTGGCCGACAGTGTGGCCGACGTCGCGGCCGCCGACATCATCAGCGTCACCGTCCTCGACGACGCACAGGTGCGCGAGGTAGTCGCCGAACTGACTGGCAACGCTAAGCCGGGCACCGTCATCGCGATTCACTCCACGATCAGTGACACCACCGCTGTCGAACTCGCCAATGAACTGAAACCGCAAGGCATCCATATCGTCGACGCGCCGGTCAGCGGCGGGGCAGGTGCCGCCGAGAAGGGCGAACTGGCCACCATGGTGGGCGCCGAGCGCGACGTCTACGAAAAGATCAAGCCGGCCTTCAAGCAGTGGGCGTCGCTGGTCATCCACGCCGGCGAGCCCGGCGCCGGAACGCGAATGAAGCTGGCCCGCAACATGTTGACGTTCACGTCGTACGCCGCGGCATGTGAAGCGATGAAGCTGGCCGAGGCGGCCGGGCTGGATTTGCAGGCGTTGGGCAGGGTGGTGCGCCACACCGACGCCCTCACCGGCGGCCCGGGTGCGATCATGGTGCGCGACGACATGAAACCCCTTGATCCAGACCACTTCCTGTACCAGCCCTTCCTGCACACCCGCGGGCTGGGCGAAAAGGATCTGAGCCTGGCGCTGGCATTGGGCAAGGCGGTATCGGTGGAGTTGCCGCTGGCCGAGGTGGCCCGGCAGAACCTTGCCGCCGGCCTCGGCCTGCCGCACTCGAACGGATAGGAGACGCCATGGACGAGTTGCGCCGCAAAGGCCTTGAGAAGATGAACGAGGTCTACGGCTGGGAGATGCCCAACGTCGAGGGCGACGCGTACTTCGACCTGACCGTCGATCACCTGTTCGGCAGCATCTGGACTCGGCCAGGGCTGTCGATGCGCGACAAGCGGATCATGACGCTGACCGCGGTGACCGCGATCGGAAATCGCGACTTGGCCGAGATCCAAATCAACGCCGCGCTTCTCAACGGCGAACTCACCGAGACCGAGCTGAAGGAGATGGCCGTCTTCCTCACCCACTATTTGGGGTTCCCGCTGGGATCGGCGCTCAACGGCGCCGTCGACGCCGTCGTGGCAAAGCGCAAGAAAGGCGCCGGCGAGGACAAGAAGGCCAACGTGGACGCCGCGGTGAAGATGCACAAGGGCGAGTAGCTAGCCAGCCACGGCCGACGCGACCCAGCGGCGCAGGTAGCGGCGTAGCTCCGCACCTTGCCGCGGCGGCCGGCCGGGGTCGATGACGAACGACTGGATGATGCGCAGCAAGTGCTCAGCCAGCTCGCCGACATCGGCGTCGGCTAAACCCGCTGCGGCCCAATCGACGTCGAATCGCCGCAGCATCGCGTTGGCGAATTGCAGGGCCACGTCCGAGGTGACGTCGGCGGTGAACGCATTGTGCCGGTCGGGCGCAAGCAGCAGCCCGATGTGTTTGTCGTTCGGCAGCCATTCCAGTGCGGTGGCGATTCCCTCGGTGACCGCGTCGACGGGATCGGTGATTCCCGACAGGTGCGCAGCCAACCGGTCGAGGAAGCCGGTCGCCGCCTGTGTCGCCGCCGCCACCAGCAACGCGTCGGTGCTGGGGAAGTACCGGTACACCGTCTGCCGGGTCACCCCGAGCGCCCGCGCGACGTCGGCGATGCTGATGTCGGCGCCGCGTTCGTCGATGGCCTTGCCGGCCGCGGCAAGGATGCGGGCGACGGCCTCCTCGTCGGACGCCGGGGTTGCGCCGGCCCAGCCGTGGGTGCGCACTACCCGTGATAGGAAACTTGCAGGTCTTTGATGCCGTTGATCCAGCCAGACCGGAGCCGTTCCGGCTCAGCGAGTTTGGTGATGTTCGGCAGCTGGTCGGCGATCTCGTTGAAGATCAGCTTGATTTCCATGCGGGCCAGGTTAGCGCCGATGCAGTAGTGCGCGCCGTTTCCGCCGAAGCCGAGGTGCGGATTCGGGTCGCGCAGAATGTTGAACTCGAACGGGCGGTCGAAGACTTCTTCGTCGAAGTTGGCCGAGCTGTAGAAAAGGCCGGCCCGCTGGCCTTCCCGGATCGTGACACCGCCGATCTCGACGTCTTTGCGCGCGGTCCGCTGGAAACAGTGCACCGGTGTTGCCCAGCGGACGATTTCGTCGACGGCGGTCTCCGGCCGCTCCCGCTTGTAGAGCTCCCACTGGTCGGGATAATCGGAAAACGCGTTGATGCCATGCGTCATGGCGTTGCGGGTCGTCTCGTTGCCTGCGACGGCCAGCAGGATCACGAAGAACGCAAACTCGGTTTCCCCCAGCGATTCTCCGTCGATGTCGGCCTGCACCAGCTTGGTGACGATGTCATCGGCCGGACAGCGACGGCGTTCCTCGGCCATGGTGTAGGCGTAGCCCATCAATTCGGCATTGGCCGTCGTCGGGTCGCTGTCGAAGTCCGGGTCGTCGGTGTTCATGATGGCGTTGGTCCAGGCGAACAGCCGCTCGCGGTCGGCCTCGGGTACCCCGATCAGGTCGGCGATCGCCAGCAGGGGCAGCCGCATCGCGATGTCGTCGACGAAGTTGCCGGAGTCCTTCTCGGCCGCGGCCCGCACGATGTCGCGGGCGGCCGACGCCAGCTTCTCCTCGAGGGAGGCCACCGATCGCGGTGTGAACAGCCGCGACACCAGTTTGCGCAACCGCGTGTGCTCGGGCGGATCGTGGTTGATCAACAGCGCCTTGGTCAGTTCCAGCTGCTCGGCAGTCACCCCGTCGGGCAGCCGCATCACGGCGCCCTTCGCGTTGGTGGACCAGACCTCGTTGTCCCGGGAGATCTCTTTGATGTCGCGGTGGCGGCTGATCACCCAGTAGCCGCCGTCGTCGAAGATGTTGGAGCCCGGCGCCTGCTCGTTCCACCAGACCGGCGCGGTCTTGCGCAGCTGGGCGAACTCCGCGACGGGCATCCCCCGTTTGAGCAGGTCGGGGTCGGTGAAGTCGAAGCCCGCCCCGAACGGACAGGCACGCTCGGTTGTCGTCATGTGTGGCCGCCTCCCTGAGTGATCTGACGCACACCCCAGTGTCTAGACCATACACATAGCTGTCAAGTGTATGGCCGTGACCAGCGATAGGCTGACGTCTCGTGCGCGTCCTGGTGATCGGTTCCGGTGCCCGTGAACATGCGCTGCTGGTAGCGCTCGGCAAGGACCCGCAGGTCGAGGCGCTGGCCATCGCGCCGGGCAACGCCGGCACCGCGGCGGTGGCCGACCAGTACCAGGTGGACATCACGTCAGGTGACGAGGTGGTGGCGCTGGCCCGCCGCGTCGACGCTGATCTGGTCGTCATCGGCCCCGAGGTCCCGTTGGTGCTCGGGGTGGCCGACGCGGTGCGCGACGCCGGCATCGCCTGCTTCGGGCCCAGCAAGGACGCCGCCCGTATCGAAGGCTCCAAGGCCTTCGCCAAGGACGTCATGACCGCGGCCGGTGTGCGCACCGCGTCCAGCGAAATCGTCGACAACCCAGCACATTTGGATGCCGCGCTGGACCGGTTCAGCGGGCAAGCCGCCTGGGTGGTCAAAGACGACCGCTTGGCCGCCGGCAAGGGCGTAGTGGTCACGCAGGACCGGGCCGTCGCTCGCTCACATGCCGCCGGGCTGCTCGAGGCCGGGCATCCGGTGCTGCTGGAGTCCTACCTCGACGGCCCCGAGGTGTCGCTGTTCTGTGTCGTCGACGGCAAAACCGTGGTTCCGCTGCTGGCGGCCCAGGACTTCAAGCGTGTCGGCGACGGCGACACCGGACCCAACACCGGCGGTATGGGCGCCTACGCCCCGCTGCCGTGGCTGCCCGACGAGGTGTATAGCAACATCGTCTCCGGGGTTGTGGAACCCGTTGCGGCAGAACTGGTTCGACGCAGCTGTCCGTTTTCCGGGCTGCTGTACGCCGGGCTGGCCATCACCTCCAACGGACCCGCGGTCATCGAATTCAATTGCCGCTTCGGCGATCCGGAGACGCAGTCGGTGCTGGCGCTGCTGGAATCGCCGCTGGGTCAGCTGCTGCACGCGGCGGCCACCGGCGGGCTGGCCGACTTCGGGGAACTGCAATGGCGCGACGCCGCCGCGGTCACCGTCGTGCTGGCCGCGGAAAACTACCCGAGCCGGCCCCGGCTGGGGGATGTCGTCGTCGGCGCCGACGCCGAGGGAGTGCTGCATGCCGGGACGGCCCGGCGCGACGACGGCGCGATCGTGTCGTCGGGTGGTCGAGTGCTGTCCGTGGTGGGGACCGGCGCGGATCTCGCCGCCGCGCGTGAGGCCGCCTATCGCACGTTGGGTTCAATCCGCTTGCCCGGTGGCCATTTTCGCAGCGACATCGCCCTGGCCGCCGCGGAGGGCACGGTCCGGGTCTAGAACCCCACGGCCTGACCGTCGCGGCGGGGGTCGCTGACGGCCAGGTAGCCGTCGTCGAGTCGCCAGATCGCTTGGCAGCTGCCGAACTGGTTGTAGTCGTCGACCACGACCAGTTCGTGGCCGCGGGAACGCAACTGGTCCAGCGTTGCCTGCGGGAAGCCGCCTTCGCAGGCGATCTGGTTGCCATACACCCAACGGAACCGCGGGCCGTCGCAGGCCGCCTGGGGGTTCTGGCCGTAGTCGACGATGCGCGCCACCACCTGCACATGACCTTGCGGCTGCATGGTGCCGCCCATCACCCCGAAACTCATCACCGGAGCGCCGTCCCTCGTCATGAAGCCGGGAATGATCGTGTGATACGGCCGCTTGTTGGGCCCGACCTGGTTCGGATGACCCTGCGTGGCAACGAAATCCGCACCGCGGTTCTGCAGAGCGATACCGGCACCCGGCACCACCACCCCGGACCCGAAGCCCATGTAGTTGGACTGAATCATCGACACCATGACCCCGGACGAGTCGGCGGCGGTGAGATACACCGTGCCGCCGCGCGGAGTTCCGGCCGACGCCGGCTTGGCTTGCTTCGGGTCGATCAACGCCGCCCGGTCCGCCAGATAGTCCTTGTCCAGCAGGCGTTCGGGGTCCACCGCCATGTGGTCGAGGTCGGCCACATAGGCCTGCGCGTCGGCGAAGGCAAGCTTGATCGCCTCGATCTGCAGATGCACGCTGTCGGCCGAATCCGGCGGATACGACGCCAACTCGAACTGCTCGAGGATGCCCAGCGCGATCAACGCGACGATGCCCTGCCCGTTGGGCGGGATCTCGTGGACCGTGTAGCCGCGGTAGCCGGCGCTGATTGTGCCGACCCAGTCTGCGCGATGAGCGGCCAGGTCGCTGGCCCGCATGGCACCGCCATTGACCGTCGAGTGCTCCTCGAGCGCGGCTGCCAGCTCGCCCCGATAGAACGTCTCGCCGTTGGTGGCGGCGATCTTCTCCAGCGTGGCCGCGTGGTCTGGAAACGTGACCCGCTCACCGGCCTGCGGCGCCCGGCCGCCGGGCATGAACACCTCCGCGAAGCCGGGCTGCGATTCGAAGATCGGCACCTGCGCAGCCCACTGCGCCGCCACGGTCGGCGACACGAGAAACCCGTTGCGCGCGTAGGCGATTGCCGGTTCGAAGAGCCGCTCGAACGGTAGCTTTCCGAACTTGGCGTGGAGTTCGACCCATCCCGACACTGCACCTGGCACTGTGACCGAATTCCATCCAAGGGCGGGAACGCCTTTGCCGCCGAAGTACTCCGGCGTCCACGCCGCGGGGGAGCGCCCGGACGCGTTCAGTCCGTGCAGCCGGCGGCCGTCCCAGACGACGGCGAATGCGTCCGAACCGATGCCGTCGGACACCGGCTCCAGCACGGTCAAAGCGATCGCGGTGGCCACCGCCGCGTCGGCCGCGCTGCCCCCGTCGGCGAGCATCCGAAGGCCTGCCTGCGCAGCCAGCGGTTGCGACGTGCACACCACGTTGCCGGCCAGGACCGGCGTCCGCGGCCACGCGTAGGGAAACTCCCAACCGAACGGCACGGTCACGCTCGGATCCTTTCTTTTCAGTGCACGGCGGTCGGCCGAACCTACGATTATCCGCTCCGGACGTTGGGACCGAATCCGTTTGCGGCAACATATCCAACGGCGCTGCCAAGTATCGCGAACTTGATGAGCGCAGCGATCTGCGCTAGCCGGGCATGGACGCGAATGTGTCTGTGGTCGAGTACCTTCAACAGCGAGACACCCTCGGCCGCGTCCGCGGCGACGGCAACGAACACTGCGGCGGGCAGGGCAGCCGGATCGCCATGACGTCGACGTACGCGGTCGACAAGGAGCCCCGTGAGTGTGCCGTAGGTTGCCATGTAACCGAAGTCGAGCCACAGAGATAACCGCGCGGCCCGCTGCCCGTCGCTGCCCCAGCGGGCCATGATGTCCTCAGCTCGAGCCGCGCTACCCGCCAGCTCAAATGGAATGATCCCGGGACCGCCGGACGCGCGCATGCGCCGTTCCACCAGCAGCATGACGGTTGTGTAGACGCCGAAGCCGACAGTAGCTGCCGCGAGACGCATGTGGTCACTCCTCCCAGACTCCTTTTGATGGAAATCGGCTGCCAGTTACGTTATTTGGAACGCGGCTACCGTCCATCGGCCCCAGTCATCGGCGACCCCACGCGGCCGCTCTTCGATGGCGTTACTCTCGCGCAGCTCGATCAAGCTCGAGAATATGTCGATTGCGGCGGTCGCCTGGCCGGCTGCGTACGTCTTTAACATGGACCGAGGCTAGTCCTGATCTGTTCGCAGTCGCTTGAATGGATCCGTCGTATCGGCAAGCACCGTCAATCCGTATGCGCGGATTCATTGCGAACGCTGCCGGATGAGGTCGACGAAGGCCTGGGCCGCCGCATTCACGCCGTCGTCGTCGTCGGTGGCAATGAGGTCAAGCAATAGGCCCCGGATCACGGCCAGGCCCAAGCGCGACAGGGCAGGATCGGTTGTGCCGTCGGCCATTACGTCGACTTCGTGCAACCAGCTGTCGATGACCCCCGGAATCATCCGCGTGTACGGACTCTCACCCTGCGCTCCCCGCGCGTAGCACTCGAAGAAGAGTCGCTCGAACGGGCGAAGCTCGGGGCGTCGAACGTCGGCCCACATCGCGGCCACTCCGTCGGCTGGATCGGCCGGCAGGTCATGGAGGATCGCCATCTGCCGGCGTTCGACCTCTTCGACTATGGCCAACAACAGCTCGTCGCGAGAGCCGAAGTGGTGCAGCAGCATTCGATGGCTAGTACCTACCGCTTCAGCGATGTCGCGCAGCGAACGGTCGCCGATCCCGCCCGACGCGAACTCCCGGGTGAGGGCGTCGAGGAGTTCGCGGCGCCGCTCCGCGTCAGGAGGCCGGGCCATCAATTTGCCGACGCTGCTCGCTGCGCGTCTTAAGACCTTGCGCCTCCAGTTCGAGGTAGCGGCGGGTCATCCCACGCATAATTCGACCCACCAACGCGCCGATCGGGCCGCGTTGATCGATCCGCTGCCGCACCAGGGTGCGCGCGTCGGTGGTGGCGACGACGTCGTGGCGGGCGATAGCCGTGCCACCAGTGGATCGCTGTACCCAGGTCCATGTGGAACCTGGGAGCACTTCGGTGACCTCCCACACGAGCTTGGGCATGCGTGGCTGCTTGATCTCGAACCGCTTGCCGACGGCCAGACCCAGTCCGTCGATGGCGACCAGGCGGGTGACCGAGGCGGTCCATTCCGGCCATCGCTCGACGTCGCTGAACACGTCCCAGACAAGTGCGGCCGGTGCGTCGATTTCGACGCTGCTGTCGGTAATCATGTACCAAATGGTACATGCTTTGTGAAGCGCTGTCCTGGTTATCGTCGTCGCTACGGTAATTGTTACGATTGCCCGCATGCCAAAGCCCGTCATCGTCAGTGCCGTCCGGACCGCAATCGGAACGTCGTTCAAAGGTTCACTGGTCAACACCCCGGCCGAGGTGCTGGCCACTACCGTGTTGCAGGAGGTCGTCCGCCGATCCGGCCTGGAGCCCGCGGCTATCGACGACGTGATCTTCGCCGAATCCCATTACGGCGGCGGCGATTTGGCGCGTTACGCTGCGGCCGCGTCGGACATGGTGTCGGTGCCCGGGCAGGCCGTCAACCGGCACTGCGCCGGCAGCCTCACCGCGGTTGCCAACGCCGCCGCCCAGATCGGCTCCGGTGTCGAGCGCGTCGTGGTGGGCGGGGGAGTGCAGTCACTGTCGACGGGCCCGCTGATGAACTGGCGCATCCCCGGGCCGACACTGGAGTTCGAAGAACGCTGGATGCCGCCCACCCACGTGGAGACCCCGGATGCGCCGACCCGCGACATGTCCATCACCGTGGGCTGGAACACCGCCCAAGCGGTCGGCATCACCCGCGAGGAAATGGATGCGTGGGCGCTGCGGTCGCATCAGCGCGCGATAAACGCGATCGATGACGGCAAGTTCGCCGACGAGATCGTCCCGCTGAAAATCCAAACGCCTGACGGATCGTTGGTGGAGTTCAGCGTCGACGAGCACCCGCGTCGCGACACCAGCCCGGAGAAGCTGGCGTCGCTGAAAGTGCTGCACCCCGAAATCGAGGGCTTCTCGATCACCGCGGGCAACAGCAGCGGCACCAACGACGCGGCCGCTGCGCTGACGCTGGCCGACGAGGAGTTCGCCCGGTCCGCCGGGCTCACCGTGCTGGGCGCCGTCAAGACCTGGGCGTCCGTCGGTGTCGAACCGCGAGACACCGGGCTGGGCGCGGTGCGGGTGATCGGCAAGGTGCTGGACCGGGCCGGCTTGTCGCCCGCCGACGTCGCGCTGTGGGAGATCAACGAGGCGTTCGCTTCGGTGCCGATCGCCGCGTGCCGCGAATACGGGCTCGACGAGGATCGGGTCAACATCTACGGCAGTGGGTGCAGCCTGGGCCACCCGATCGCGGCCACCGGCGCGCGGATGCTGACCACGCTGGTGCACGAGTTGGGTCGTCGCGGCGGTGGGATCGGGGTCGCCGCGATGTGTGCGGGCGGCGGTCAGGGCGGCGCTGTCGTCGTCGAGGTGTAGACCTCACGGCGAGCAGCTACCAGGGGAA
>NZ_BFAB01000014.1 GCF_003402475.1 Mycobacterium sp. MFM001 | reverse complement strand
CTGACACTGAGACGACGGTAACGGCGCTACGTATCGGCGCGCACCCAGGTCGTATGACCGTCATGGCCTATACAGACCAGAAACAGACCGTCGGGCGCCTGCGCAACGTAGTTCTGGTACCGGGTGCAGTCGGCACCCTCCTCCTTGACTCCCGCCATCGGGGGCGACCGGAACCATCGGGGTTCGTATCGCCTCGGCGAGCCGCAAAACATCAGCCGCCCGGGCTGTGAAGTGACGGGAACTGTGTAGTCTGCGGTTCCGAAGACGTAATAGGTGGTGTTGTCGCACGGCGCACCCAGGACGACATGCGGCATGATGCCAGGGGTGCAGTCGGGGTAGTCGCAGACAGTTGGCCCGGCCGCCGCAGGCGGTGCCGCCAGCCCACCTATGCACAGCAACGCCGCAGCCACTGCCACGATGAATCGCACCCGATTACTCTGCCACAGTCGGAAAGAAAGTTCTTCTCTTCGGAGAAGACCGCCAGAACCGAGTAGCTCCCGGGCGTCGAATCTTGTGCAAACCGGTGCCCGCTTCGTTCGCGAACAATCGACGATTTGCCCACGTCGAGCGATATGGCTCTCACTGTTCGATCGCGGCGATGAACGCCTGGAAGCAAGTGATAATGTGGTTCTCCGTGCAGGAGCCGACCAGGAGGTCATCATGCCGCCGCGGCAGCGTCCACCGGAAGGGCTCGACGACGATCCGCGCGATGCTCCGGGCAACGAGTCCGATCCCGACGCAATTTCGGTAGCCGAAGCCGACGCGCAAGCCGCCCAGGCGGAAGCGCGCGCTAAGGAGGCCCGGGCACGCGCGACACGGCTGCGCCAAGCAGCCGATACCGCAACCAGCGACGAGAGGGACCTCGGCGAAACTGCCGGCGACGGCGACGCCGAGGAAACTGTCGCAAAACCAGCCAGTGCGCGGCTACGGTGGCTGCGCCGGCCGGGACGGAAAGCGGTAGTTGTTGGCGTCGGGGTTCTGCTCGCCTCCGCCTCGCTCGGCGCGAGCGGCTACATGGTGTGGCAGCACCGCGTCATCATGCACAAACGGCAGCTCGCCCCGGAGTTCGCTGCGGCGGCCCGGCAAGGGGTCATAACGTTCATGTCGATTGACCCCCACCATGCGAAGGAGGACGTCCAGCGCATCATTAATGCGTCCACCGGCGAGTTCAAGGCACAAATCGAGGCGCGATCAGCCTTCATGGTTCAACAAGCCGAGGAATCGAAGGTCGTCAGCAAGGCGACGGTGGAAGCCGTCGGTGTCGAGTCTGTGAACGACAATTCGGGAGTCGCACTTGTCGCGGCGAAATCTGATGTCACCAATGCTGATAACACAAAACGGCCTCCGATGTTGTGGCGGCTCAGCGTCAAGCTCGAGCGAGACGGTGGTCAACTCAAGATGTCCGGAGTTGACTTCCTGCAATGACTGTCGAGCAGAAGTCGTCGCCAGACACCATGGAGAATCCGTCTGTCAGCGATGCGGAGGACGGGTCTGCCGACAGATCCGCGCGCGCCAGCGGACTGGCCGTGATCACGCGCCTGGCCCTCCGCTGTCTGGCGGGCTGGCGTTCAATACTTGCGGCAGCCTTGGTCACTGCCGCCATCGGCGTTGCTGCCGGTTTGTTCTTTTTTCAGTACCGTCCGGATCAGCGGATCGGCGACACGGCGGCACGTCAGGCAGTCCAGGCGGCTTCGGACGGTGCCGTGGCGGTGGTGTCGTACTCATACGAGAATCTGGACCGCGATTTCGCGAAGGCGAAGTCGCACTTAACCGGTGAATTTCTGGCCTACTACAACAAGTTCAGCGAGCAATACCTCGCACCGACGGCGCGGGAGGGGAAACTCACGGCGACCGCCAAAGTGGTGCGAGCCGCCGTGTCGGAGTTGCATCCGGATTCGGCCGTCATATTGGTGTTCCTTAACCAGGACACGGCAAGTAAGGAAAAGCCACAACCGTTGACGACAGCCAGCAGTGTCCTGGTAACGCTGACAAAGGTCAACCGATCTTGGCTCATAGCAAAGTTAGACCCACTGTGATGGCTCCTGCGGCCGGTGCCGCGAATCGGCACCCCAACGACGGAGCCGGTGCTACTCTCATCGCTCAACGACGCCGTTGCCGGCGCCGAGAAACCCGTGTAAACGGTTCGAACTGCGTCAAGGAGGACGCAATGCGTTCAGCGGCAACGATTGCTACCGCGATAGTGTTGGCAGCCAACGCATTCGGCGCCTTAGGCCCCACCGCGTCCGCTGGGGCGACAACGAAGGAAGATGTCGCTCTCAACGGGACTTATCAAGTCACATCCAACGGCAATTTGGCCAAGATCAATCGCCAGTACAATCAAGAGGCGGTGGTCACCACAACGTGGACGATCAGCTCCACGTGCGCCACCTTCAATGAATGCAGCGGCACGGTGAAAAGCGCTCAGGGGTGGACCGAACCACTAAGTTTGCGTGACGGCCTCCAGTGGTATGTCACACACAACGTGCCCGACTGGGAAAGGTGCGAGGACGGTACCGCATTCACGGGGCGCCAGGAATTCTATTTCTATCCCGTGGACCCCAACGGCAGCGGTGCAGTGCAGATCGGGTCACCGACGCTGACTGGCAAGGATAAGACGATCGGTCCAAGCGGCGCCTGCGGACAGAACCAATGGCTTACCGTCGAAATGCCATTGCGGCTGGACAAGATCGGGTGATCGGGCGTCCGTAACCGGCTTCAGGTGGGCAGCATGTCCTGCCACTTCTTGGCCTCAGCCGGCTTCACCAAATCTGACTGCTGGTATACGTGGCCGTCACCACCGACATATCGACCGGTTCGCGGATCGTAACGGGCGGTCGCGACCCGCGGTATGGGCTTACGCACCTCAGGCGCGAACGAACTGGGAGCCGCCTGCGGACCCCCACCTTCGGCTTTGTCGGGTGGTGTGGGCATCGCGGGTGGTGAGGGCGGCGTCGGGCGTTGCGGAACCTCGCCCGGCGCAGGAACATCCAGCGGCGCTATCGCCGGAAAATCAGCCGCCTGTGTCGACATGTTGGCCGATGAAGGCACCGGTGGCGCGGCGTATCCCGGCCCCGGAGGTCCGTAGGTTCCTCGCGGCCCCGGCGGTGTACCGCGCGGGACCGCCCCGGGCGGCAGCGGTGTTCCCTCGACGGGTCCGAAGATCCTGTCGTTGACGGTAACCCGATCGTCAGGCGGGATCCCCTGCGAAAGCAGGTTCGGGTCCAGCGGGGACGGGCCGAGCGTATGCTGGCGCATCGCCAGCGGCATGTAGGGCTGATCGCTCTTGCAGATTTCCACTGTCGGGGCGCGCTTTCCGGGCTTGTCCATGCACGGGTAGTTGCGGGCGCCGCGCACCGAGAGTGGGGAATCCTGCGGCAGTTTGCAATACAGGCCGTCCGGAGTGTCGATGTCGCTTTCGTCGTCCGGCGATCGCCACTGGCTTTGTGGCATGAAGCCGACCGTGCAGATAGGCGGATCGTCGACGGTGAGCGCGAAGTCGCCATGGGCCAAACCGTTCGGCCAGTTCGTGCCGTTGGCCGTTTGCTCAACGGCAACCAGCGGCGGCAGCAACACCAGCAACTGCTCCAGTCCGGGGTGGTAGGTGACACCGATCTGGCCGATCGTGGTGAGGTTGGCCAGCAGAATCGGGAGCGTCGGTTTGACCTGCTCGAGCAGGGCAGTGGCTTGTTTTGCTGCTCCGGGTCCCTCTTGCAACACGGTGCGAACCTTCGAATCATCGGCAACCAACACATCCGAGATGCCGGCGAGGCTGCGCGCCCACGTTCTGATCGAGTCGGTCGTCTGGGCCTGCGCCTCCAGGAACGGTCCGCTGTCCTCGATCAGGGCGCGGGTGCGGTCGACGACGGCGTTGGCGTCGCCGGCGATCCGCGCGGACGAGTCCGAAAGTGACGCGAGATCGTAACCGGAGCCATTGAACGCCTGAAACGACTCGTCGAGTAATTGACCGAGTTTGTTCTTAGGGATGCTGTTGACCAGCGCACTGACTTGATCGAGCATAGGCCCCACTGCTTGCGGAATCGTGGTGTCGCGCATGGCAATTACTGAGCCGTCGCGCAGATACGGGGGTGAGTCGGTTCGTGGCCGCAAATCCACATATTGCTCGCCGACCGCGGAAACGCTGCGCACCTCGGCCTTCAGGTCTGCCGGGATCTTGGGCGAGGTACCAAGGGACAGCGTCGCTTTCGCGCCGTTAGGCGTCAGGTTTACCGCCGTCACCTTGCCGACTTGCACGCCGCGGTAAGTCACATTGGAAAACCGATAGAGGCCACCGGTGGCAGGTAGCTCCAACGTGACCGTCATCCGCCCAATGCCCAGCAGAGTCGGCGCTTGGATGTAGAAGAGAACCATCGCGACCACACCGATGATCCCGACGATGGCGAAGATCGCCAGCTGGATTCGGACGAAGCGCGACAGCATCTATCCGCCGCCTTCCATGGGCGGGATTCCCGGCTGCACAGCAGCGGGCCCCGGCGCGGGAGCAGGTGACGGCATATCCGCCGGCGGCACCGGTGGCGGATTGGCCGGTGGCGGTGGGCCCGGCAACGACGCAGCGTTAGGCGGTGGCGCCGGGCCGGGCGGTGCAGCACTCACGCCGGCGTGCAGGGGATCGAGTGTGTAATTCAAGTAAGGCGGGTCACCCGGTGCCGGTGGTTCGATGGCCTTCAGCTGCCCCCAGTGGGTTCCCAAGAACGGTCCTTGCTTGAGGCGCGGAATCGTAAGGTCGAGTTCTGCAAAAACATTGAAGTAGTCGCCGCGAACCGCACGATCGACAAAATTCTGAGTGAACGGAAAGACCGCCGACCCCGCGATCGCCGCATCGAGATCGGGCCCGACGTCGGCGAGCGCTCGGAGCGTCGGCTCCAGGTTTTTCAGGTTCTTGACCAGGTCGGCCTGGCTGTCATTGACAAGCTTGGTAGCGGTATCGCTGAAGACCCGAAGTTTGTCCAGCGCTTCCGTCAGGCGCGGCCGCTCATTGATCAGCACCTCCAACGCCGGGGGGACCTTGCGCAGCGCCTCGGTGAGGACGTCGTGCTGTGCGGCGAAGGTGCTGGCAAGCTGGTTCAGCGCCTGGATGGACGACACGATGTTGTCGCGCTGTTGGTCGAGCGTGCCCACGAACTTGTCCAGGCGGGTGAGCAGATCCCGCACGGCGCCCGCCCGACCGGACAGGGCGGCGCTGAAATTGTGGACGATTTCACCGAACTGCCCCAGCCCGCCGCCGTTGACGACCACCGATAGCGACGAAAGGGTTTGCTCTGTCGATGGATACGTCGACGCCCGGTTCAGCGGGATGGTGGCGCCCGGTTGCAGTCGCCCGACCCCCGGCTGACCGAGCGGCGGATTGAGCTCCAAGTGCATCGACCCGAGCAAGCTCGTCTGACCTACGCTGGCTACCGCGTTGGCGGGGATGACGACATCGCGCTTTACCGAGATCTCGACGTCGGCGTGCCATCCCTTCACTGTCATCGGACCGACGCTGCCGACAATGACATCGTCGATCATCACCGGCGAATTCGACTCCAGCGTAGCGACATTAGCGATCTCAACGTGATAAGTGTCGGCACCCGCCCCGCGTCCGACCGCGCCTGGCAGTGGTAGTGAATTCAGTCCGTGAAATGCGCATCCGGTCGCGGTCAGCACCACGCAGCAGCCAGTGGCGACCACTCGCCGAACGGCGACCCGGGCCGTCATGGCTGCGGCCCTTCAGCGGGCAATGGCCCCGGCAGAGGCGGTGGCGGTGGCGGTGGCGGTGGCGATTCCATCGGTACCGATGGCGCGGGCGGCAACGGCATCGCGGCACCCGGTATCCGCGCCGGCGGCACCGCCCCCGGGGGTCCCACCGGGTCACCCGGCAAGCCGGTGTACGCGGACACCGCCGGCGGGATCTCGGGCGCTCCGGGCTTCGGACCTTCCCCACCGGGCGCCAGGCGCGGCTCTGCGTAAATGATGTTTTCCGGGTTCGCCGACGGCATCAGGAATGGGTTGACCGGGAACGGCAGGTTGTTGTAGTTGAGCACCCGCAATCCGGGGCCGAGGAACAGGGCGCACAACTTGCCCGACTCGACCGAAGTGACATTCTCGACGCTTGCCATCTGCGAGCAGCCGGGAATCGGCAACGGAACAATCGCACCCGACTGGGTAGAATTCGCGAAATTCACGATTCCGAATCCACCGTTGATGGTTCCGGTGTCCGGGTTGTAGTCGTTCATGAAGTTAGCGATCGCCGTCGGCGCGCCGTGCAGAATGTTCTCCAGCGCCATGTGCTGGTCGACGAGCGGCTGGGTGGCGTCCGCCAATCGCGCAATCTGCTCACTGGTCTGGTCGCGGGTTTCCGCAATGAACCGCTGCACCTCGCCGACCGCCGTGGACAGATTTGTCAGCGCGGCGTCCAGGTCGGATTTGCTGTCGTTGACCACGCTGGTGAGGGTGGCCAGCCGGTTGTTGAACTGGACGACCTGGACGTTGCTGTCACGCAGCGCGGTGACGAAAGTCTGCAGATTCTTGATGATATCGACGATGTTGCCGCTACCGTCGGCCAGGATTCGGCCCACCCCCGACAGTTGGGCCAACGTCTGACGCAATTTGTCGCCGTTACCCTCCAGCGCGTTGGCGGCACTGTCAATGAACCGGCCTACCGACGTGCCCGACACGCCACTTCTTGGCCCCAGATCGGTTGCCAGCCGCATCAATTGGGTCTTGACCTCATCCCACTCGACAGGCACCGCGGTGCGTTCGACCGGTATCGAAGCGCCGTCGCGCATGACCGGGCCGCTGTCCCGGTAGGTGGGCGTGAGCTGGACGTAGCGGGCAGCGACCAGATTCTGCGCGACGATCACCGCTTTCGCGTCTGCTGGAATGGGCACGCTGCGGTCCACGTGCAAGATCATCTTGGCCCGCGTCCCCTCGGGCTGGATGGACTTGATCGTGCCGACCTTCACACCGGAGACGCGCACCTCGTCACCCGGATAGATCGCGGTAGTGGTAGTGAAGTAGGCCGTGATGGTCTTGGGGCGGAAGAACGTGTTGCGGACAAGCACAGCCCCACCGACAACGACGAGTCCCGCCAAGGCGATTGCGAGCCAGACCGTCAGCCTGTTGCGCGGGATCATTGTGTCCCTCCGATTCGGCCGCCCAACGTACAACCAGGGCACTCCGGAATCCCGTTGTACGGGAAGGGGATCAGCGACCGCGGTACGGGCGACGGGAAACCCGGACCGCGAGCCGTATCGAAGGTGCGGAACCCCCACAAATAATCGAGGAACGGCCCGAAGATCTGCGGAATAGAGAGGTTCGGCACGAACGCCGAGTAGGAATACATGCTGGAAACGGCCTCGCCAAGCGTGATTTCAAATTTCGCGAGGCCCGGCAGCGCTTTGGCGATGTTGTCGCGGTTCTTCTCCAGCATCGCAGTCACCGAATTCAGCTTCTGCAGCGTCGGCGCCAATTTGCTCTCGTTGTCGTGTACCAATCCCGACAACTGCTGGGCCACCACCGACGTATTGGCCAGCAATTCGACGATCTCTTGCCGCCGCGCGACCAGCACTTGGAGCAGGTCGTCGGAATTCAAGATCAGCTTGTTTATTTGCTGGCTGCGTTCGGACAGGATCCCGGTGACGTCGCTGGCGCTCTTGAGCAGTTGGCCAAGTGATTGATTGCGGCCGTTGAGGGTTCGCGACAGCCGGGTCAGCCCGTCAAAGGTCGGACCCAGTTGCGGCGCGATCTGGTCTAGCGTCGCGGACAACGTGTCGAGCGACTGGTTCAGCGATTGGGTGCTGGTCTCCGAGGTGTTGGTGGTGAGGTCGCTGACTGCTTCGGTCAACGAGTACGGCGATGACGTGCGCGAGGTTGGGATCACATCCATCGGATGCATCATGCCGCTGCCCGCCGACTCCAACGTCAACATGCGCGCGCCCAGCAACGTACCGGTCTTGATGTGCGCGGTGGTCTCCGACCCGAGCGGGATGTTGCCCTTGAGCGTGAACGTCACCAGTGCATCGCCGTGACGCAGGGCGACATTTGACACCGAGCCGACCTTGATGCCGGACACCGTCACATCGTTGCCCACGGCAAGGCCGCCGGCTTCAGAAAACAACGCCTGGTACCTGACGGCCGTCGCCATCGACACCAGCCGGTCAGGCGACAAGCCAACCAGGATGACAAGCACAATCAAGACTGCGCCGATGAATCCGGCCTTGATCAGCCCAACTCCGCGGTACTTAAGCATGGGGTTCCGCGCACCTTCCCGCTTCTGACCTAAACAATGGGGCTACTACGGTCTTGCCGTTCAGATCGGTGCCCCGGATCGTCAAATAGCAGACGTAGTACGGAATCGTGGCACCCATGGTGCCCAGTCGCACCAGTTTGCGGTAGTTCTTCGGCATCAGCTGGATTGTGGCGTCGATTCGGTCTTTGTCCTGGTCGAGCAGTGGCGCCACCCGACTCAGCTGTTCCACCGTGCCGGCCAACGGACGCCGTGCGTTGGACAGCAGATCCGCGAGCGACGCGGTTCCATTGCTCAACGACTCGATCGCTCTACCGATGGTGTCGCGATCGCCCGATAATCCGGTGACCAGTCTCTCGAGGCGATCGACTGCGCCGGAAAATTTGTCGCCGTCCTTTGCGAGGGTGGCCACCACGGTGTTGAGACTGTCGATGAGTTGCTGGACCGTTTGGTCGTTGTCGGCCAGGGCATTCGAGAACGATGTGGTCTTCGAGAACAGCGACTCCAGATCTCCGCCTTCACCCTGAAAGATCTGGATGAGCGATGCGGTCAGCGCGTTCACGTCTTGTGGATTAAAACCCTGGATAACGGGTTTCAGCCCGCCAAGCAGCAGATCGAGATCAAGCGCCGGTGCGGTCCGGCCGACGGGAATCTGTCCCCCGGCCGGCAGCCGCTTGGTCGACCCCGGGCCGTCGACGAGTTCCAGATAGCGATCGCCGACCAGGTTGAGGTAGCGAACGGCAGCCTTGGTGCCCTCGGTGAGAACGATGTTGCGGTCGGCGTTGAATTTCACCAGGACCTTTTTGTCCGGGAGCAGCGAGACGCCGCCAACCGTTCCCACCCGAATGCCGGCCACTCGCACCGAATCTCCGGTCTTCAGGCGCGATGCGTCGGCGAACACCGCCGAATATCCGGTCGTCGAACCGGTTCGGTATTGGCCGAAGATGAAGAACAGGAACGCGGTCAGCATCGCCATCACGACCCCGAAGACCCCGAACTTGACCGCCGTCGCGCGCATGGAGCCTCTCATCCGGGCTGCCCGATCTGGGCGGAGTTGCGCGGCGGCCCCTCAATCGGCCCGTACAGCAACTGCTTGAGTCCGTCAAAATTGAGCAGCAGCTGCTGGTTCCCGTACTTAAACGGGTTGGCGCCGGTGTCGGCGACCACATACTTCGCATAGGTGTTGAAGGGCACCTTCGGCAGATACATACACTGCGGGCCGCCCGTCGCCGCAACCTTGGGCAAGTCGGTCGGATAACGATAACGTTCAGAGCCCCACAGAATAGTGGCCGAAATGTAGATGCCCGGTTCCGTTAGCGGCGGAGAATGTGACAATACGGCGAGGCCGCCGAGACCGCAGTTGAGGGCCTCGTTGTACTGATTAGTGAGATCGGTGGTTGGCACCAGCAGATGTAGCACATTTGTCAGCGGCTGGCGGTTGGTGCCGAGGACATCATTGCCGGCGTCCGCCAAACCGATGGCGCTGAGCAATAACTCGTCCAGATTGCGTTGCTCATCGACGATTGACTTGCTGATCGTTGCCGCATTGTCGACGGTCTTGACGAGGTCCGGCGCCGCGTCGGCATAGGCGCTGGCAACTGCGGGAAAAATTGCGGTGTCTCGGCTCAATGCGGATAGGCTTGGATCCAGCTTCGCCAGAAACGAATCCAGATCGCTGAGCGCCTGACCGATCTTTTCGCCCCGTCCGCTGAATGCCTTCGCCAAGGCCCCCAGGGTTTCGTTGAGCTTGGCGGGATCAATCCTGTCCAATACCGACGTGAGTCGTTGGAAGACCGTGTTGATTTCGACCGTGACGTGTTGGCTGTCGAGCACCTGACCGGCGTGGAGCGACTGCGGCGAAGGCTCCGCCGGCGGCACCAGGTCGACGAACTTGGCGCCGAACACCGTTGGCGACGTGATGTCGACGAGCACGTTGGCCGGAATCAAGTGCATATTCGAGGGATACATCGCCAGGTGAAGAACCGCTTGGCCGTTCGGCCGCGACTCAATCGAGGCAACTCGACCCACTTGCACCCCGCGCATTTTCACCTTGGCGTCCGGGTTCATCACCAGGCCCGCCCGTGACGAGATCACAGTCACCGGCACGCTTTCGGTGAAACCGCCCTGGAACAAGCCCACGGCGACGGCGACGATAGCAGCGATTACGGCCACGGTCGCCAGACCCGTCAGTGCGCGTATCCCAGTGTGTTGCATCGAATCCTTTCCTTATCCCGAGAGGTTGAAATTTCCGTTGGAGCCGTAGATGGAAAGCGAAACCAGCAGCGTTACCGATATCACGACGATGAGCGAAGTACGGACCGCATTGCCCGTTGCGACCCCAACGCCCTCGGGCCCGCCCGAGGCGAAATAGCCGAAGTAGGTGTGTACCAATAGGACTGTGACCGCCATCAGGATGGCCTGCAAGAACGACCACAACAAGTCGATCGGATTCAGGAATGTATCGAAGTAGTGGTTGTAGAGGCCAGCTGATTGGCCGAACAGCACGACTGTGGTGAATTGGCTTGCAAGGAAAGACAGAATCACGGCAATGCTGTACAGGGGGGTGATCGCCATCAGACCCGCGATGATCCTGGTGCTGACCAAGTACTCAATGGGGCGGATCGCCATGGATTCCAGTGCATCGATCTCTTCGCTGATCCGCATGGCACCCAGCTGTGCGGTAACACCGGCACCGAAGGTGGCTGCCAAACCGATCCCGGCAACCACCGGCGCAGCGATGCGGACATTGATGAATGCCGCCAGGAACCCGGTCAGCGCTTCGATACCGATATTACCCAGCGAGCTATAGCCTTGAACCGCGAGCGTGCCGCCCGCGGCCAGCGTCAGGAATCCGACGATCACGACGGTCCCTCCGATCATCGCCAAAGTCCCTGCGCCCATGCTGATTTCGGCGATCAGGCGAATGACCTCGCGCCGATAGTGGACGACCGCGTGGGGCATGCCAGCGATCGCACGGCCGTAGAACAACGTGTGATCACCCAATGCGGCCAAAGTGCCGACCGGCCTACGCCATTGGCCCAGGACACGAAACGTCCGGGGGTAGGTGGCTCGCAGCGTTCGTACAGTCATGATTTGCTCGAGAATCGGATGCCGATCGCGGTGACCACCACGTTGATGACAAAGAGCGACATGAATGCGTACACCACGGTCTCGTTGACGGCGTTGCCCACCGCCTTGGCGCCCCCGCCGGAGACTGTCAGGCCCCGATAGCAGGCCACCAAGCCGGCAATCACCCCGAACAAAGCTGCTTTGATGCAAGAGATGATCACCTCGGGCACCCCGGTCAACAACGTGATGCCGGCGGCGAACGCGCCCGGATTGACGTCCTGGACAAACACAGAGAAGATGTAGCCCCCCAATATTCCGATGATCACGACGAGGCTGTTGAGCAGCAGGGCCACTAATCCCGACGCGAGCATGCGTGGCGTCACCAGGCGCTGCACCGGGTTGATCCCGAGCACCTCCATCGCGTCGATCTCCTCACGGATGGTTCGCGACCCGAGATCGGCGCACATTGCCGTCGCCCCAGCGCCGGCCACGATCAACACGGTCACCAGCGGACCGACCTGAGTGACCGCCCCGAACGCGGCACCCGCGCCGGACAGATCGGCAGCACCTAGTTCGCGCAGCAGGATGTTGAGAATGAAGCTGACCAGCACCGTAAACGGTATGGCCACCAGCAGCGTCGGCGCTAATGAGACCCGCGCGACGAACCACGACTGCTCCAAAAACTCGCGCCATTGGAACGGTCGGCGGAACACGAATTTCACCGCGTCGGCAGACATCGCGAAAAGCCCGCCGACAGCCTGCATTGCGCCGGAAAGGCCGCCCGGCAGGCTGATCCCTGTAGACCAGCGCTCCGCCCCTTTACTCGCCATCGGCGCCCGGTCCTTCCAGGATTGTGACGGCAGAAACCGCCGTCGGACCACCGATGTTGTGCGCCAAGCCAATTCGTGCACCGTCGACCTGGTTGACCGCCTCGCCGCGCAACTGGGCGAACAGCTCAACGCATTGGGCCACCCCAGTTGCCCCGGGCGGGTGGCCCTTCGACTTCAGGCCGCCGCTGGGGTTCACCGGCAACGCGCCACCGACACTGGTCACTTCTTCCTCGACGAGTTTGTGCGCGCCGAATCGTTCGGCGAATCCTAGGTCTTCGTAACTGATCAGCTCGATCCCGGTGAAGTAGTCGTGGACTTCGGCGACGTGCACATCCGACGGCGTCAGACCGGCCATCGCGAACGCGCGTTTGGCGGCGCGAACACTGGCCGGAAATGTCGTCATATCCGGCTTGTGTTGGTGCATCACCGAATCCAACCCGAGCCCGACACCCCGGATCCACACCGGACGGTCGGTGAACCGGTCGACCACATCCTCCGCAGCGAGCACCAGCGCGGCGGCGCCGTCGCTCTGCGGCGCACAGTCGTAGAGACCGAACGGGCTGACCACGGTCGGCGCATTCAACGCCTGCTCGAGGGTGATCTCGAAACGCAAGCGCGCCTTGGGATTGTTGACTCCGTGCCGGTGATTCTTGACCGCGACCATCGCCATGTGTTCTTTGGTGGCGGCCGACTCGTGCAGGTAACGCGCGACGTGCAGGGCGAATCCGGCGGGCGCGACCAAGCCCAGCGGATAGTCCCACGCCATGTCGCGAGCCATCGCCTCCCACTCCCACAGCAGGTCTTTCGACGCGGTTTCGCGGAGCTTATCGGCGCCCATGACCAGTGCGACGTCGAATGCGCCAGATGCGACCCCGAAGAGCGCGTTGCGCACGGCGTCGTTGCCGGTGGCGCAGGAGTTCTCCACCCGGGTGACCGGGAGGTCGGGCAGCCCGAGGGTGTCGGCCAGGATGCCCGACGGGAAGCCGTCGGTGGTTCCCATAGCGCCGAACCAGGCGGCTTGCAGATCGCGCTTGGCCAGCCCCTTGTCAACGCTTGCCGCGCAGTCGGCGAACGCCATCGGCAGCAGGTCTTTGATGCCCAGCGCGAAGTGCTCGGCGAAAGGCGTCATGCCGGCGCCGACGATGGCCACTCGCCTCACGCCGCCTCCTCGGGTTCGAAGGCGTAACCGTAGTCGGGAACACCCGACCGCACGGCGATTCTGCGCAAAACGAGACGCCCCTTCTCGCCGATCCGGACGCTGTCGGGCTCGGCGCCGGTCACTTTCACCAGTGCCCGCACGCTGCAGTCGTCGAGCTCGACGATCACCAGCGCATACGGCGTCCGCAAGCCCGGCACCGGCATGTGCACCGAGACCGCGGTGTAGACGGTCCCGGTACGCGGCAGCGGCACCAGCTCGTAGTCGGTGGCGAGCGCGCCGTCGTCACCGACGCGGTAGCGCGGCGGGAAGTCCAGGTCGTCGCTGTCGGCGTATTTGCCTGCCTCCCAACGGACTTTGGCCTCGAATGCCCGCTCGTAAGCGGCCAGCGAGATCGCCAGATCGGTGCCGGCGATGAACGTGGTCTCCGGCATCTGGCGCGCCGGCGGCTGATGCCGGTAGATCCGCGCCGCCCCGCCGACCACGGTGATCCCGGACAGGCTGGCCTGCTCGACGGCCACCAGCCGCCCGGTGGTTTCCGAGGCCGCCATGTCGGCGAGCGCGAACAGCCCTGAGCTTGCTCCGATGGTGGGTAGCCGGGGCTGCTGTCCGGTGGACAGTTCGAGTGCCTGCTCGTGTTCCACACCGGCCACGGCCAACGGAGTGTCGACCCAGGCCGCCTCCAGTGAGGCCACCACGCCGCGTTGCTGCAGCAGCCGCGGATCGCCGTAATCGTGCACCACCCCAACGGCGTTGCGGGTACGCACCGGCAGGCTGCGCGCGATACGGGCAGCGGTTCGGACATGCAGACCGTGCTCGGCGGTCAATACCGCTGCCGCGCCGGCCGGATCGAGGTCCATGCCGATGATCAGCGTGCGCGGGCGCGCCGAGCTCAACGCGTCCAGCGTCGCCGGCGCCCCGCCGAGCCGTTCGTCGACCTCCAGTTCGGGATCCAGGCCCAGCCCGGCCAGCAGCACCGCCGCGTTGCTGCTCTCGGTCAGCGGCAGACATCGGCTCACCACGACAACCCGCTCCACCGCGCCGCCGCCGCTCAACGCCGCGCGGCCCGCTTCGACGGCCAACGTGATGGCGTCCTCGTCGTCGCCGGCCACCCGCCGATGGGGCGCGCCCCAACACGGCAGGTAAGTGCCAATAGCAGCGACGTGCGGCATCGAGTCCCCCGACTTATGTGACGGCGCCGGCCGTCTTGAGCTCGATAATGCGGTCCCAGTCGTAACCGAGTTCCATCAAGATATCGTCGGTCTGTTCGGCGAACCCGGGCGCGGGGCCGGTTGCGGGTGCGGCGACGTCGAATTGCACCGGGTTGGCGACCAATTCGAGTTCGCCGGCCCGCACCACGTATTCGTTGGCCCGGATCTGCGCGTCGTTGGCGGCTTGCAGGGTGTCCTGCACCGGCGCCCACGGCCCGGACAGCGTCGCGAACCGTTCGCTCCATTCCGCCAGCGTGCGGGTGGCCATCACCTTGGACAGGATCTCCACCGCCTCCGCGGTGTTGGCGGCGATCTTCTCGTCGGTGGCGAAGCGCGGATCGTCGGCGAGTTCGGGCTGATCGATGTGCCGGCACACGTCGGCCCAGAACTTGGACGCCTGCATCATCACGAAGGAGATGTAGCGGTTGTCCGACGTCGCATAGAGCCCTACTAGCGGGTTGATCGGCGAACCGTGCACACCGGGCGGAAACGCCTCCATCCGCTGGCCGAGGTGGACGGTCAACGCCACGGTGTGTCCCAGCGACCAAAGGCCGCTGCCCAACAACGAGACGTCGACCACCGACGGCTCGCCGGTGCGTTCGCGTTTGAGCAGTGCGGCTGCGATGCCGCCGGCCAGGTTGGTCCCGGAGATGGTGTCGCCGTAGGCAGGTCCGGGCGGCCCGATCATCCCTTCCATTGCGGGCGGGGTGATGGTCGCGGCGGTCCCGGCGCGGCACCAGAAGGCGGTCATGTCGTAGCCGCCCTTTTCTGATTCGGCCCCCCGCGGTCCCAGGGCACTGCCACGCGCGTAGATGATCTTCGGGTTGACCGCGCGGATGTCGTCGACGTCGATGCCGAACTTCTTGCGGTGTCCCGGAAGGAAACTGGTCAGGAAGACATCCGAACGCCGGGCCAGCTCGAGGAGCACGTCCTTGCCTTCGGGTACCGACATGTCCAGGCCGATGCTGCGCTTGGCGCGGTTGGCGTGCTCGATGTTGGGATTGGGATCGCCTTCGACCCGCAACAGACCGGTCTGGCGCAGCCCGCGCTGGGGGTCGCCGGTGACCGCGTGCTCGACCTTGATCACGTCGGCGCCCCACTCGGCCAGCACCGCGCCGGCCGACGGGACGAACCCGTACATGGCGACCTCGAGAACGCGGATACCTTCTAACGGTTTCATCCCGCCGCCTTAACGGGTGCGGCAAACGTCTTGCGCTCCAAGAACTCCTCCAGTCCGGCGACGCCCATCTCCCGGCCGATACCGGACTGTTTGAAGCCGCCGAACGGGCTGTTGGCGCCGAAGTAGTTGCCGCCGTTGATCGAGAACGTTCCAGTCCTGATCCGGCGGGCCACGGCCAGCGCGCGGTCCGCATCGGCGCTGAACACCGCGCCGGACAGGCCGTAGATGGAGTTGTTGGCGATCCGCACGGCGTCGTCGTCATCGTCGAACCCGATGACCACCAGCACCGGCCCGAAGATCTCCTCCTGGGCGATCTCGCTGTCCGGGTCGACGTTGGTGAGCAGGGTCGGCGCGTAAAAGTAGCCCGGGTCGATCTTCTTGCCGCCGGTGACCAGCGTGGCGCCGGCGGCCACAGCGCGCTGCACCATGCCGTCGACCTTGTCGCGCTGGCGCTCGTTGATCAGCGGGCCCATATAGGTTTTCGGGTCGGCCGGGTCGCCGTGGCGGACATGCGCGAAGTTGGCAGCGACCATGTCGACGATCTCGTCGTGGTGCTTGCGGGGCACCAGCAGCCGGGACGTGAGAGCACAGCCCTGCCCGGCGTGGGTGACCATCGAAAAAGCCGCGAACATGCTCGCGGTGGCGAAGTCGGCGTCGTCAAGCATGATGGCCGCCGACTTGCCGCCCAGCTCGAGGAACACCCGTTTGACGGTCTCGCTGGCCGCGGCCATGATCTTGCGGCCGGTGGGCGTGGACCCGGTGAAAGTGACGACGTCGACGTCCGGGCTGGTGGTCAGCGCGGCGCCGACGGCCGGGTCCGACGACGTCAAAACGTTCACCACGCCGGGCGGAATGTCGGTGTGGTTGGCGATCACCTCGCCGAGCGCCAAGGTGACCAGCGGGGTGTCCGGTGCGCCCTTGAGCACCACGGTGCATCCGGCGGCCAGCGCGGGCGCCAGCTTGGCCAGCGCCAGCTGGTTGGGGTAGTTGTAGGCGATGATGGCCCCGACCACCCCGGCCGCTTCCTTTTCCACCCAGCGGTGATGAAGCATGCCGCGCGATTCGACCTCGCCGATCTCTTCGGTCATCGGGTAGGTCCGCAGCAGATCGGCGTAGTAGCGGACGATCCCGATCGGCTCGTCCAGTTGCGCCCCTTGGGTCAGCGCTCGGGTGGCGCCGACCTCGGCGATCGTCAGCGCCCGCAGTTCCTCGGCGTTGTCGAGCAGAGCCTGATGCAACTGGTCCAGGCAGCGGATCCGTAAGTCGACGTCGGTCGACCAGTTCGTGGTGTCGAATGCGCGACGGGCTGCGGCGATGGCTTGTTGGGCTTCGGCAGCTCCCGCGTCCGGCGCGTAACCGAGGACGTCGCCCGTCGCCGGATTGACCGAAGCGAAGGTGCGGTCGGCGGTGACCAGCCGGCCGTCGATCAGCAGCCGCCGGTCGCCGGCGTCGCTCCCCGCGTCAGCACCTGCGATGGTCGCAGCCGCGTCCTGCGATGGCATGCCAGCCTCCTCGGCACATCGGTAATTTCATTCTCATCCCCGGCGAATCATACATTCAGCGTGCGAGAATTCAACCAAACGGGAGAAACGAGACTGCCGTACTCGCAGGGCGGCGGCCCGCTTCGACCGGACGCCGTCTGCGCAGGCAGATCACGGTTTCCGGTGAGCCTTGCGGCACCGCGCGGCGTGAGAGTAGGGTTCTCATATTCGGAAGGGAGATTCTTTGTGACTGAGACGGCCTCTGGCAAGGTCGGGGCATGAGGACCGCCGTCGTCACCGGTGGTGGATCGGGCATCGGCTTGGCCATCGCGCAGCGGCTGCGCAAGGACGGCCTTCAGGTCGCGACGATCGATCTCAAACCCTCGGACACCGAGCTCGCGTTCACCGCGGACGTGACCGACCGTTCGCAGGTCGACGCCGCGCTGTCGGCGATCCGCGAGCAGCTCGGCCCGGTCACCGTTCTGGTCAACGCCGCGGGCCTCGACGGGTTCAAGCGGTTCACCCACATCAAGTTCGAGGACTGGCAACGCGTCATCGACGTCAACCTCAACGGGGTGTTCCACATGATCCAGGCGGTGCTGCCCGACATGCTGGAGGCCGGCTGGGGCCGCATCGTCAATATCTCTTCCTCGAGTACGCATTCCGGCACCCCACACATGGCCCACTACGTGGCAGCCAAGTCCGCGGTCAACGGGCTGACCAAGTCGCTGGCGCTGGAGTACGGCCCCAACGGCATCACCGTCAACGCGGTGCCACCCGGCTTCATCGACACCCCGATGCTGCGCAAGGCCGAGGAACAAGGCTTTCTCGGCGATATCGAGAAGAACATCGCCGCTACTCCGGTGCGCCGGATGGGCAAGCCGGAGGACATCGCCGCCGCGTGCGCCTTTCTGGTCTCCGAGGAGGCCGGCTACATCACCGGACAGATCTTGGGCGTCAACGGCGGTCGGAACACATGAGTATCGAAAGGAAACCCTGTGGGACGTGTTGAGGGCAAAGTCGCATTCGTCACCGGCGCGGCGCGCGGTCAAGGGCGCAGCCACGCGGTGCGGCTGGCCGAAGAGGGCGCCGACATCATCGCTGTCGACGTATGCCACGACATCGAGACCATCGGCTACCCGATGGCCTGCCCCGAAGACCTCGACGAGACCGCCCGGCTGATCGAGAAGACCGGCCAGCGCGTGGTGATCGCGCAGGCCGACGTTCGCGAAGCGTCGCAACTTCGTACCGCATTGGACAGCGGGCTGGCCGAATTCGGCAAGCTCGACATCGTGGTCGCCCAGGCCGGCGTTGCGGGTATGAAAGGCCAACCGCCGCTGCAGGCGTGGTGCGACGTGATCAACACCAACCTGATCGGCACCATCAACGCGATTCAGGTGGCGTTGCCGCACCTGAAGGAGGGCGCGTCGATCGTCGCCACCGGATCCACTGCGGCGCTGATGGACACGGCCAAGAAGGACAACCCCGGCAACGACCCGGGCGGCATGGCCTACGTGCACTCCAAGCGGGCACTGTCGACCTATGTGCACGACCTCGCGACCGAGCTTGCGCCGCTGGGGATTCGGGCCAACGTCGTGCACCCGACGAACACCAACACCCCGATGCTGCAGAGCGAGCCGATGTACCGCTCGTTCCGGCCGGACCTCGAGAACCCGACCCGGGCCGACGCCGAGCCGGTTTTCGGTGTGCAGCAGGCGATGCGGATTCCGTTCGTCGAGCCCGAGGACATCAGCAACGCGGTGCTGTGGCTTGCCTCCGACGAAGCGCGGTACGTCACCGGCGTGCAGTTGCGCGTCGACGCCGGCGGCTACCTGAAGTGGTACGACTTCAGCAAGTAAGGGGAAGACGATGAAGGTTTGGGTCGACCCGGAACGCTGCCAGGGCCACACACTGTGCGCCATGATCGCGCCGGATTCTTTTGAGCTCGACGACATCGAAGGGCACTCCTCGGCGGTCACCGAAGACGTTCCGCCCGAGCAGGAGTCGAAGGTGCGCGAAGCGGCTCATTCCTGCCCGGAGCAGGCGATCATAGTGACGGAGACGGGGCGTTGAGCGACCGCAAGAAGAATCAGTATCACTTCGACCGGCACACGCCCGAATACCGGCTGCAGTTCGAGAAGATCACCGAGGAGATGCACGCCAAGTGCCCGGTGGCCTGGACCGACACCTACGGCGGGCACTGGGTTGCCGCCGGCAGCCAGGCGGTGTTCGAGCTCGCCCGTTGCCCCGCCGTCTCCAACGATCACGACGTCAATGGCGAACGCCGTGGCTACCAAGGCATTTCGATCCCGGTGGCCAAACGCGCCAGCGGCGTTCGGGGCGGCATCCTGGAGATGGACGAGCCGGAGCACCGCACCTATCGCAACGTGCTCAACCCGTACCTGTCGCCGGCCGCGGTCAAGCGCTGGCAGCCGTTCATCGACGAGGTGACGCGCGCGTGCCTGGACGAGAAGATCGAGGAAGGTCGCATCGACTTCGTCGACGACCTGGCCAACATCGTGCCGGCCGTGCTGACCTTGGCAATGCTGGGCATCCCGCTGAAGAAGTGGTCGATCTACAGCGAGCCGGTTCATGCGTCCGTGTACACCCCCGAGCACTCACCCGACATGGAGCGGGTCGTGGCCATGCACCGCCAGATGGGGCTGGATCTGCTCAACAACATGCTGGAGATTCGCGAGAACCCGCGGCCCGGCATTGTGAATGCGTTGCTGCAGATGAGAATCGACGGTGAGCCGGCTCCCGACATCGAGATCCTGGGCAACCTCGGGTTGGTGATCGGCGGCGGGTTCGACACCACCACCGCGCTGACCGCTCATGCGATGGAATGGCTCTCACAGCACCCCGACCAGCGGGAGCGGCTCAGCCGCGAGCGTGACACCCTGCTCGATCCGGCGACTGAGGAGTTCCTGCGCTACTTCACCCCGGCGCCCGGCGACGGCCGCACGTTCTCGGACGATGTGGAAGTCGAGGGAACACACTTCAAAGAGGGTGAGCGGCTGTGGATCTCGTGGGCGATGGCCAACCGTGATCCGTCGGTGTTCCCGGAGCCCAACGAGATCGTGATGGACCGTAAGGGTAACCGGCACTTCAGCTTTGGCATCGGCGTGCACCGCTGCATCGGGTCCAACGTGGCCCGCACCGTGTTCAAGTCGATGCTGACCGCGGTGCTCGACCGGATGCCCGACTACCAGTGTGACCCCGAAGGCACCGTGCACTACGAAACGATCGGTGTCATCCAGGGCATGCGAAAGTTGCCGGCCACCTTCACTCCCGGCCGCCCGCTCGGCGCCGGCCTGGACGAGACGCTGGAGCGGCTGCAGCGAATTTGCGACGAGCAGGGCCTCGCGAGGCCGATTACCGAACGCAAAGAAGCGGCCGTCATCGACTGAGCCGCCCACCCCACGTGGAGCCGGCGTCACGCTCAACGTCGCGCGTGGCGCCGGCTTCACACTTACCCGTGCGGCAGGCCGAGGACCCGCTGGGCGATGATGTTGCGCTGGATCTCCGACGTGCCGCCGGCGATAGTGCCAGAGAAGCTGCGGGCATAGCGCTCGAACCAGCTGGCGAAGTAGTGGTCGAGATTCATTGGCGCATAAGGCCCCGTGAGTGCGGGGTGGACGAGCCCGTCGGCGCCTGCCGCCGACAGCGCATGCTCGGAAGCCTTGAGCTCCGCCTCCGAGCCGAGCAGCTTGAGCACGGACACCGCCGACACGTCTTGTTCACCGCGGGCGGCGCGCGCCAACGCCGCCGACCCCAACAGGCGCAACGCCTGGTGATCCATCACCAGGGTCGCGTACTGGTCGCGCTCCAGCGCGGTCTTCGGGTGGAAGTCGCTGATCAGGTTGTCCAGCCGGTCGGCGAACCCCAGCCACATCATCGTGCGTTCGTGCCCGAGCGACCCGTTGGCCACTCGCCAGCCCTGGTTGAGCGGCCCGACGAGATTCTCGGCCGGCACCCGGGCATCGGTGAAGAACACCTCGTTGAAATCCAGGTCGTCGATCGAGCAGATCGACGGGAACGGCCGGCGAGCCACCCCAGGGGTGTCAGTGGGAATCAGTAATGCGCTGATGCCCTTGTGTTTTGGTGCGTCGGGGTCGGTGCGGACGAACGTCAACAGCACGTCGGCGTCGTGCGCGCCGGACGTCCAGACCTTCTGCCCGTTGACGACGAACTCGTCGCCGTCGCGCACGGCCTTCGTGCGCAGCGACGCCAGATCCGAACCCGCACTCGGCTCGCTCATCCCCAGCGACGCGGTGATCTCGGCGCGAAGGATCGGCACCGCCCAGCGCTGCTTTTGCTCGTCGCTGCCGAACGAGAGCAGCGACGCCGCAACGATATTCACGCCCTGCGGGTTGAAGCTGTGGTAGATCCGTCGCCGGCACAGCTCCTCGAGGTGGACGAACTGCTGCAACACCGTGGCGTTGCGCCCGCCGAACTCCGGTGGCTGCCCGGGCAACAGCCAGCCGTTGTCGAACAGCAGCCGCTGCCAGCGGCGCGCCCAGGCGGGCATGTGCGACACGGACTTCGGCCGTTCCACCGCTTCGGCGGCCGCCGCGGGCAGATGCTCGTCGAGGAACGCGGCGAATTCGGCGCGAAAAGCCTCGACGTCGGAATCAAAGGTGAGTTGCACGGTATTCCTCGGCGATCATGGCCCGGTGCTCCGCGGCGCCGCCGAGCATCAGCTCGCCGGCCTTGGCCCGCTTGAGCGCGAATTGCAAATCGTTCTCCCACGTGAAGCCCATCGCGCCGTGCAGTTGCAGGCCGTGGCGAAACACCAGCGATTGGCACTCACCGGCCGCCGCCTTGGCCATCGCGGCCGCCAGTCGGCGCCGGGGATCGTCTTCGGCGATCGTCAGCGCGGCGAAGTATGCCAGCGCCCGGGCCCGCTGCACCGCCACGTACATGTCGACGGCCTTGTGCTGGACGGCCTGGAACGAGCCGATCGGAACGCCGAATTGCTGCCTGCTGCTTACGTGTTCGAGAACCAGGTCGAGGATGCGTTGGCAGGCGCCGACCATCGTCATCGCCATCCCGGTCAGCGCGACGTGGCGTGCGCGCTCGGTATCGGCGCCGAGCCGGGCGGTGTCGGGCACCCGGACCCCGGCGAACGTCACGTCGGCGACGTGCAGCACCGGGTCGAACACCGATGCGCGACGGGCGGATACCTGGTCGGCGCCGACGACGAACACCGCCGCGTCGGTGACCACCGCCAGCCGCTCGGCCCGATCCCCGTCCAGGACATGGCGAGCGGTGCCGTCGAGCACCCAGCCGTCACCGTCCCGGCGCGCGGAGACGCCGCTGTAGACGGCGGTCCCCGACCCGTGCGGGTCGAACCGATCGCCGACCAGCGGTGCGAACTGGGTCATCGTCGCCAGATAGGGAGTGGGGTCGGTGGCGCGGCCCAATTCCTCGGTCACGATGGCCAGCTCCACCGCGCTGGCCGGATCGTTCAGCTCGGTCCAGCCGAGGTCGACATAGACCTTCCACACCGCGGAGGGGTCGGCGCCGTCTTCGGCCACGCTGCGCACCAGCGCCGGCGGGCACTGCTTGGCGACCACATCGCGCACCGTTTCCTGCCACAGCCGCTGATCAGCGTCGAACTCTAGAAGCATCGTCCGAGAATAGCATTCTCATTAGCGAAAGTATCCATCTCAGTCGAGGCGAAACGGCTTGTTGCCCTGAGTCCCTGGGCTTATGGGTCTTCAGCGGCGGAGGCCCGTGCGACATGGGCCAGCTGGGCAGGGCCGTCCCAGAATGTTATTCTCGCGCTGGAAGAACTTGACTTACAGTAGGGCGCGGCCACCAGCCGTTCGATTAATCGAAACGCTTACCGGAAACCCGTTGAATGGCGGTAAAGTGGAATGTTAGGTTACCTAGCGGATCGCCAACTGGCCCGACGCAGCGGTCGGAGCCGCGGAGGGTGGTTTAGGTGATAGAACACCCGGACGGAACCCGCACGCCGGTCATCGACGCCAGCGTGCACATCTTCTTCGCGTCCACCCCCGAGTTGCGCGAATTCCTTCGCGAGCCGTTCAAAAGCCGCGGATTTCCCGACTACGAGATGGATTGGTACGGCGCCCCGGGCAGCGAATACGCACCCGACACCCACGGGCCCGACCGTGGCTACCCCGGATCGGATCCGGATTTCGTCGGCCACCAGCTGTTCAAC
Organism: Mycobacterium sp. MFM001; assembly: GCF_003402475.1. Lineage (GTDB taxonomy): Bacteria > Actinomycetota > Actinomycetes > Mycobacteriales > Mycobacteriaceae > Mycobacterium. The sequence goes on along the minus strand of NZ_BFAB01000014.1, from coordinate 83,062 downwards.
GAGCGCGGCGTCGACGTCGCGGTCCTACACCCCATGGGCCGCGGCATCATGCCCGACCGGCACCTGGGCAGCGCGCTGTGTGCGGCGCACAACGAGATGCTGGTGTCGCGCTGGCTGGAGCACGGCCAGTACGGTCAGCGGTTCCGCGGCACGATCCGGCTCAATCCCGACGACATCGCCGGCGCGCTGCGCGAACTCGCCCGCTACAAAGACCACCCGCAGGTGGTGCAGATCGGCATCCCGCTGCAGTCGCGCGAGCTCTACGGCAAGCCGCAATTCTGGCCGCTGTGGGAAGCGGCCGCCGAGGCGAACCTTCCGGTGGCGGTGCACATCGAAACCGGTGAGGGCATTGGGTTTCCGCCGACGCCGTCGGGACACACCCTCACTTACGAGCAGTACGTCAGCTTCATGTCGCTGAACTACCTGTACCACTTGATGAACATGATCGCCGAGGGCGTGTTCGAGCGGTTCGAAACGCTGAAGTTCGTCTGGGCCGACGGCTGCGCAGACTTCGTGACGCCGTTCATCTGGCGGATGGACACCTTCGGACGTCCGCATCTCGAACAGACGCCGTGGGCGCCGCGGATACCGAGCGACTACCTGCCCGGTCACGTGCACTTCGTCGCGGGCCGCTTCGACGGGCCGGGCGACGTCGAGTTCGCCGGCGAGTGGTTCGGCTTCACCGGCAAGGACGACATGGTGATGTTCGGGTCCAGTTACCCGCACTGGCACATGAGCACGCTGTCGGTGCCGAGCGCGTACACCGCCGAGCAGCGCGACAAGTTCTGCTGGCGCAACGCCGCCGAGCTCTACGGCATAGACATTCCGGCCCCGTTGGCCGCACAGTAGATAAAGGGAGGCCACGATGACGCTCACACAGACTCAAGAACGGGTTCCCGCCGCCGAGCGCATCGCCGTGCGGTGCGTGGACTCCGACGTCCACCCAGTGCCCAAGCGCGGCGAGCTGACTCAATACATCCCGGAGCCGTGGCGGAGCAAGTTCTTCCTCGACCACAAAGTGGGCGAGCTGATCTACTACGACGCTCCGGACTACGCGCACGCCTTCGCGATGCGGGTGGATACCTTCCCGCCGGACGGCGAATTCCCGGGCAGCGACCCGGACATGGCGTTCCGCCAACTGATCATGGAGGCGGGTTCCGACATCGCGATCCTGGAGCCGGCTGGCCGCACTCCGCGGCTGCCCGAAGCGCACCAGGCGATGTGCGCCGCGCTCAACGACTGGCAGGCCCACCACTGGCTGGACAGCCACAACAACTGGCACGAGCGTTGGCGCGGCTCGATCTGCGTCGCGATCGAGGACCCGCAGGGCGCGGCCCGCGAGATCGAAAAGTGGGCCGGCCACCCCTACATGGCGCAGATCCTGATCAAGGCCGAGCCGCGGCCGTCATGGGGCCACCCGATGTACGACCCGATCTGGGCGGCCGCCACCAAGCACGACATCACCGTGAGTTGCCACCTGTCGCGCAGCAACTACGAGATGCTGCCGATGCCGCCGGTCGGATTCCCCAGCTACAACCACGATTTCATGGTGACCTACTCGCTGCTGGCCGCCAACCAGGTGATGAGCCTGATCTTCGACGGCGTCTTCGACCGCTTCCCCACCCTGCGAATCGTGTTCGTCGAGCACGCCTTTTCCTGGGTGCTGCCGCTGATGTGGCGGATGGACGCCATCTACGAGGCTCGCAAGCCGCGAATGGACATCAAACGCAAGCCGTCCGAAATCCTCAAGGAGCACATCAAATTCACCACCCAGCCGCTGGACTACCCGGAGGACAAGACCGAGCTGACGCGGGCGCTGGAGTGGATGGAGTGCGACAAGATCCTGCTGTACTCCTCGGATTACCCGCACTGGACCTTCGACGATCCGCGCTGGCTGGTCAAGCATTTGCCCAAAGCCGCCCGTGAGGCCGTCATGTTCAAAAACGGCATCGAGACCTATCACCTGCCGGAGACGGTTCCGGTGCTCGAAGGTCAAGTACGGGTGTTCTGAATGCCCGAAGAAGTCAAGCGGCCCCGGCTTGCCCAGGGTCGCGAGCACGTCGTCGCGACGGTGGACGAAATTCCGCCCGGCACACATAAATTGGTGCCGATCGGGCGGCACGGCGTCGGCGTGTACAACGTCAACGGCACGTTCTACGCGATCGCGAACTACTGCCCGCACCAGGGTGGACCGCTATGTTCGGGGCGCGCCCGTGGCCGTACGGTCGTCGATGAGTCCGCGCCCGGCGATGCGGTGATGGTCCGCGACCTGGAATACATCTACTGCCCCTGGCATCAATGGGGTTTCGAGCTGGCCACCGGGACGACGGCGGTCAAACCGGAATGGAGTATCCGCACCTACCCGGTGCGGGTCGTCGGCAACGACGTGATGGTGCAGGCATGAGCGGAGCAGGGGTGTCTTCCATCGAGATCAACGGCGGCAACGTTGTCTACGAAATCCTCGGCAGCTCAGGCGACCTCATCGTGTTGACACCTGGCGGCCGATTCAGCAAGGAGATCCCCGGTCTTCGCCCGCTGGCCGAGGCGCTGGTCGACGGCGGGTATCGGGTGCTGCTGTGGGACCGGCCGAACTGCGGGGCGTCCGATGTGCAGTTCTACGGGCAGAGCGAGTCGCACATGCGCGCCGAAACACTGCACGGCCTGCTGACTCGGCTCGACCTCGGGCCGTGCATCATCGCCGGCGGCTCGGGCGGCGCACGGGATTCGATGCTGACCACGATGCTCTATCCCGAGCTGGTGACCAAGCTGGTGGTGTGGAACATCGTCGGCGGCATCTACGGAACCTTCGTCCTCGGTTCGTATTACGTGATTCCGAGCATCCTCGCGGCGCGCGGCACCGGGATGGAGGGGGTGGTGAAGGTCCCCGAGTGGCGCGAACGCATCGAGGAGAACCCCAACAACAAGCAGCGATTCCTCGATTTCGACCGCGACGAGTTCCTCAAGGTGATGCTGCGCTGGCTCAACGCCTTCGTGTCCAAGCCGGGCCAGACCATTCCCGGGGTGGACGACGAAATGTTCGACCGGATCACGGTTCCCACACTGATCATCCGCGGCGGGGAGAACGACTGGGATCACCCCAAGCGCACTTCGCTGGAGGTCAGCTGCCTGATCAAGGGATCGAAGTTGATCGATCCGCCGTGGCCCGAGGACGCCTGGGAACGTGCAGCCGAAGAACGGGCGGCGGGCAAGGTCGACCGCTTCAACATGTTCGACACCTGGGTGCAGGCCGCCCCCGCGATTCTCGAGTTTCTGGACGGCTGATGGCTTTACGTGGTGAGAATGTGGACCTCGCAGTTCAGCGAGGCCTCCAGCGCGGTGTGAATGCGGCTTTCCGGGATGCGCTCCAGATCGGCCTCGCGCAGCGTCACGTACACGACGTCGAACCCCTCGTGGCCGGGAACCCGCCGGATCTCGCCGGTGAGCCCGAAGCCGGCCAGTACGCCGTACGCGTCGTCGTCGGTGCCACGGCTGACATAGGTGACGACCCCCGGCACCGGATTGGTGCCGAAAGCCTTGGCGCACAACTCGACAGCGGTCTCCTTGACCGCGTCGGCGCCGCTGCCGGCGATCAGCAGCTGTACTTCGCGGGGGGACACCGGCAGCACCTCGGCGCCGGTCGCCTGCGCCAGTTCCAGGAGGGTGGCCATGCCCTTGTCTAACTCTGCCTCGGTGAGCGCGCCCGACGGGTCGACACCGACCCGCACCACCGCAGTCCGCATGGCCCCCAGCCTAACCGTCGCCGCCTGGCCCGACCTTGCACCGCGACTACTGGGCGATGCGCCCAGTAGTTACCGCCCCTTGGCGTCGGCCGACGACCTGCTCGGCGAGGTCGACCGCAGCGGGCTGCTCGGCCGCGGGGGTGCCGCGTTCCCGCTCGCGGTCAAACTGCGCACGGTGCGGGACAACGGCCGCGCTGCGGGTGGCGCTGTCGTCGTCGCGAACGGCGAAGAGGGAGAACCGGCTTCGGTCAAGGACCGCTGGCTGCTGCGCAACCGGCCGCACCTGGTGCTCGACGGGCTGCGCCTGGCGTCAGCGATCGTGGGCGCAGACCGCGCCTATGTCTATGTGTCCGACCCGCAATCGGCGCGCAGCGTCGAGGAAGCGGTGTTCGACGACCTCGGTGTTGCGGTGAGCGTGCGACTCGTCGATCCGGGCTACGTGGCCGGCGAAGAGACGGCAGCGGTACGCGCTCTCAACGGTGGCCCGGTCAAGCCGACCGACAAGCCGCCCCGCCCGTTCCAGGAGGGGGTCGGTGGGCTGCCCACGCTGGTAAGCAATGTCGAGACGCTGGCCAATCTGCCCTATTTGCAGGAGCATGGCGCCGCGGCGTTTCGCGCCCAGGGCACGCCGCTGTCGCCGGGCACCTTCCTGATGACGATCACCGGCGCCGGCCGGCCGCCCGGGCTCTACGAAATCCCGCACGGTCTGCCGTTCACTGAACTGCTTGGGCTGCATGGTATTTCACCTGACCATGTCAAGGGTGTGCTGATGGGCGGCTACTTCGCGGGGCTGCTCAACCGCGACGTGCTCGACGCGACGCTGGACCACGAGACGCTGCGCAGGCTCGGTAGCGGGCTGGGCGCCGGCGCCATCACGGTGCTCACCGACGACTGCGCGGTCGCCGTCGCCGCGTCGGTGCTGGCGTACTTCGATCGCGAGAACGCCGGGCAGTGCGGCTCGTGCTTCAACGGCACGGCGGCGATGGCAGCGGTGGCCGGCGCGTTGCGCGACGGGGTGGCGACCAGTGAGGACCTGACCCGGCTGCGGCGCTGGTCGGTGATGCTGCGCGGTCGCGGCGCCTGCGCGACGCTAGACGCCGCCTGCAATATGGCGGCCAGTTTGCTCAACCAGTTCCCGCATGCGGTGGATCGCCACCTCGAGAACGCCTGCGAGACATGCCATGCCGCGGTGTTTCGCGCCCACCGACCCTACGAGGTGGAGTCGCTATGACCGAACGCATGACGATCCGCCTGGACCGCACCATCTGCGACGGCTTCGGCATCTGCGCCAGACACGCCCCGAAGTATTTCTCGCTCGACGACTGGGGTTACGCGTCGCTGATCGGCGACGGCACCGTCGCCGAGGAAGACCACGACGCCGTCATGCGCGCACTGCTGGACTGCCCGGTGCACGCGATCATGGAGGTCGGCGAGCACCGACCCACCGGCACCCATCCCCCGTCGTCCGCCACTGCGGAGGACCCTGCCGCCGGCGTCAAAGCCGAGGACAACGAAGCGGAGTGGGGGTTCACCCGGTGACCGGACGCCCGCTGCCCCTGCTCACGCCCGACAACGAGTTCTTCTGGAAGTCAGGCGAAGACGGCACGCTACGGCTGCAGGAATGCACCGACTGCAATGCTTTGATCCATCCGCCCGCTCCGGTGTGCCGGTATTGCCGGTCCCACAACATAGGTGTGCGGGCGGTGTCGGGTCGAGGCACGCTGGCCGGCTTCACCGTCAATCACCGGTTCAGCCTGCCGGACCTGCCGGCGCCGTACGTGGTGGCGCAGGTGGCGATAGCCGAAGATCCGCGAGTCCGGTTGACCACCAACATCATTGAGTGCGAGCCTGATCAGCTTCAGCTCGGCCAGCCGGTGGAGGTCGTCTTCGAGCAGGCCGACGACGTGTGGCTGCCGTTGTTCCGGCCGGTAGCAGGTCCCCTAGGCGCTCTACCCGTCGACGAGATCGCGCCGGAGAGTTTCGGTGCGCACGTGCGGCCGATGCTGCGCCGCGAGAAGTTCGAGGACAAGGTCGCACTCACCGGGATCGGCATGTCGGACATCGGCCGCCGGCTGATGGTGCCGCCGCTGCAACTGACCGTGCAGGCCTGCGAGGCCGCGATCGCCGACGCCGGCCTGAGTCTCGACGACATCGATGGCCTGTCAACATATCCCGGCGGCGGCAATCTCGGCGGCTTCGGCGAAGGCGGGGTCACCGCACTCGAAGCTGCGCTCGGAATCCGGCCGGTGTGGCACAACGGCGGCATCGAAACCTTCGGACCGGGCGGGTCGGTGATCGCCGCGATGCTTGCGGTTGCCGCCGGCCTGGCCCGCCACGTGCTGTGCTTCCGCACCTTGTGGGAAGCCACGTACAACGAGTTGATGAAGCAGGGCAAGATCGTTCCGCCCGCCGGGCGAACCGCCAGCTGGCAGTATCCGTTCGGCGCCACCTCGGCCGCGCACACGCTGGCGATGAACGCGCAGCGGCACATGCACCGGTACGGGACGACGAAGGAGACGCTGGGCTGGATCGCGCTGAATCAGCGGGCGAATGCCGAACTCAACCCGTCGGCGGTCTATCGGTCGCCGATGACGATGGAGGACTACCTGGGCGCGCGGCCGATCACCACGCCGTTCGGGCTCTACGACTGCGACGTGCCCTGCGACGGAGCCATCGCCGTCGTCGTGTCCGCCGTCGACGCAGCCCGCGACCTGGCCAAGCCGCCGGTACTGGTGGAGGCGGTGGGCACCCAGATCATCGAGCGGATCGACTGGGACCAAAGCACGTTGACCCACGAGCCTCAGGTGCTCGGCCAGTCGGCACACATGTGGTCGCGAACTTCGCTGCGGTCCGAGGACGTCGACGTCGCCGAGTTGTACGACGGGTTCACGATGAACTGCCTGTCCTGGATCGAGGCGCTGGGCTTTTGCGAGATCGGGGGCGCCCGAGAGTTTTTGGACGGCGGCAAGAACATCGCCCGCGATGGCCTCCTGCCGCTGAACACGCACGGCGGCCAACTGTCCCACGGCCGCACCCACGGCATGGGCCTGCTGCACGAAGCGGTCAGCCAACTGCGCGGCGAGGCCGGCGAACGCCAAGTCGCCGATGCCAGCGTCGGCGTGGTCAGCAGCGGCGGCCTGACACCGAGCGGCGTGCTGCTGCTGCGGGCCGACACATGACCTCGCCGGGCCCCCGGGTGGTGATCGTCGACGGCGTCCCGATGTCGGCGCTGGTCGCTGAGGCCAGCGAGCCGCGGGCCGTCGTCGTCGCACTGCACGGCGGAGGCACCACCGCAACGTATTTCGACTGCCCAGGCCATCCGTCGCTGTCGTTGCTGAGAACCGGTGCAGCGCTTGGCTTTACGGTGATTGCACTCGACCGACCGGGCTACGGCAGCTCCGCGCCCTACCCGGAGGCAATGGTCGAGCCCGAGCAACGGGTCCGGCTGGCCTACGGCGCCGTCGACCGCATTCTCGGCGACCGTCCGAGCGGGTTGTTCGTGGTGGCCCACTCGAACGGCTGCGAGCTGGCGCTGCGGATGGCCGCCGATCCGCGCGGCGAAGATCTGCTCGGAATCGAAATGGCCGGCACCGGAAGGCATTACCATCCGGCAGCACGCGAGGTTCTCAAGGCGGCCAGCGCGACCCACCGGCCGCCTGGCCTGCGCGAGCTCCTGTGGTATCCCACGGAGCTGTATCCGCCCGAGGTACTCGGCGGTCTCACAAACTCCGCCACCGGCGCGCCGTACGAAGCGGCGATGGTCACCGACTGGCCTCGCCGTGACTTTCCCGCACTGGCCGCGCAGGTGCGGGTTCCGGTACGATTCAGTGTCGCCGAACACGAAAAGGTGTGGCAGTCCGATGCCGCGGCGCTGGCCGAGATCGCTGCCATGTTCTCCGCCTCGCCGCGATTCACCGTCAACGAGCAACACGGCGCCGGCCACAACCTCAGCCTCGGCCACACCGCTGCCGAATACCACCAAAGCGTGTTTGCTTTCGTCGACGAATGTTTAGCCCCCGACGCGGATTTGGAGGCCGGTTGATGCATGTCGGATTTATCGGGCTGGGCAGCCAGGGCGCCCCGATGGCACGGCGGATCCTCGAAGCCGGCTACCCGACGACGTTGTGGGCGCGCAGGCCTGCGTCGCTCGAGCCGTTCGCCGACACGGCGGCCAAGGCGGCCGGCTCGCCGGCCGAACTTGCCGCGGCCAGCGACCTGATGTGCCTGTGTGTAGTGGGTGACGCAGACGTGGAGGAAGTCGCCGACGGGCTGTTGGCGGGCGCCAAGCCGGGCAGCGTGATCGTCGTACACAGCACGGTGCATCCCAAGACATGCCAAGAGTTGGCCAAGAAGGCCGCGGCCCAGGATGTCTCGGTGATCGACGCACCGGTGAGCGGAGGCGCCCCGGCCGTCGAACAAGGTCGTCTCCTGGTGATGGTCGGGGGTGACCCCGAGGTGGTGGAGCGCTGCCGCCCGGTGTTCGAGACCTACGCCGATCCGATCGTGCACCTCGGTGCGCTGGGCTCCGGACAGACCACCAAGCTGCTGAACAACCTGCTGTTCACCGCGAACCTGGGAACCGCGGCAACCGCCCTGTCGCTCGGCAAGGCACTGGGCGTCTTGCCGGACCGCCTCACTGAGGTCATCTCGCGCGGTAGCGGGAACAGCTTCGCGCTCAACGCTCTTGGCGGCGACACCGATGGTTTGGACCGCCTTGCCGGGCTTGCCGGTGCGCTGCTGCAGAAGGATGTCCGCCTGGTCGCCGACATCGCCGAGACCGCCGGCGTCGACGGCGGCGCGGTACTTGATGCGGCCGACGCCACGCTGGCGCTGATGGAACATCCCCGGTGAGAGTCGGATTCATCGGCGCAGGACGGATGGGCCGGCCGATGGTGGCCCGGCTGGTCGAGGCGGGCCATGCTGTCCGGGCGCTGGGCCGATCCGACGAAAAGCGGGCAGCCGTCAGTCAATTGGGTGCGACGGCGGTGGCGGACGTCGCATCGGTGGCAAGCCAGGCCGACGTCGTGGTGGTCTGCGTCTTCAGCGACGAACAGGTGCGCCAGGTCTGTCTGGACGGCGGCCTCTCGATGGCTCCCGGATCGGTATTGGTCGTGCACACCACCGGAAGTCCGCGCACGGTTGAGAACATCGCCAGGTCGCTTGCGGTCGAGGTGGTCGATGCCCCGGTCAGCGGCGGCCCGCACAACGCGGCCGCAGGCGAGCTGACGTTGTTCGTGGGCGGCACCGACGAGGCGGTGGCGCGGGCGCGACCGGTATTGAGCTGCTACGGCGATCCGGTGCTGCACGTAGGCCCGCTCGGCGCCGGCCAGAAGGTCAAGCTGGTCAACAATGCGCTGTTCGCGGCGCAGATCGGGTTGCTGTCGGCGTCAGTCGACCTCGGGGATCGGCTCGGTATCCCCGAGCCGACGCTGCTGGCGGCACTTCCGCATGGCAGCGCCGCCAGCCGGGTACTGGACCTGGTCGCGGCGGGCGGCTCCGTCGCATCGTTCACCCAAATGGCCGGTGAATTCGTCGGCAAAGACGTCGCCGTGGTGCGCGGCGTCGCCGCCGAACTGGGCAGTGATCTCGGGGTGCTGGAAAACGTGATTGAGGTGTTTTCTTCCCGAGAAAAGTGATTTACCGTTAGCGTTACAGTCAAGCCTTCCGTCGTAAAGGCTCCAGCCGCCAGCCCGCCGCTGAGGAGATGCAATGACCAAGCCAAAGGTGGTCTTCGATCCGTTCTCCGAGGAGTTCTTCAACAATCCGTTCGAGATATATCGACGAATGCGCGAGGACGCCCCCCTCTACTACGACGAGCGAGAAGACTTCTACGCGTTGACCCGCCACGAGGACGTTGCCGCAGCCCTCAAGGACTTCGAGACCTTTTCCTCCAGCCGTGGCTGCGACTTGGCGATGGTGCGCAAGGGCATTTCGCCCGAGCAGAGGTCGATCATCTTCATGGACCCGCCCGAACACCGGCACATGCGGAGTCTGCTCAACAAGGCGTTCACGCCCCGCGCCGTCCAATCGCAGCAGCCGACGGTCGAGGCGGCGATCGACAAGTACCTGAGCAAGGCCGATCCCGACAACTTCGACGTCGTGCAGGACTTCTCCGCGCCTTTCCCGGTCGAAGTCATCACCACGATGGCCGGGGTCCCGGAGGAATACCGCCAACAGGTGCGGCACTGGATCGATACCAGCCTGCACCGGGAACCGGGACAAATCGAAATCTCCGAAGCCGGCATGCAGGCCAACGTCGAGACCGCAATGTATTACTACGGGTTGGTGCAGGAGCGCCGCGAAAAGCCGCAGGACGACATGATCAGCCGACTGATCGCCGCCGAAGTCCCCGGCGAAGACGGCAAGATGCGCCGCCTCGACGACATCGAGATCTGCGGTTTTGCGACGTTGCTGGGCGGCGCGGGCGCAGAGACGGTGACAAAGCTAATCGGCAGCGCGGCAGTGATCTTCGCCCGCCACCCCGACCAATGGCAAAAGCTCTACGAGGACCGCAGCAAGATCCCGGGTGCCGTCGAGGAGTTGTTGCGCTACGAGGGGCCAGTGCAATACAACGTCCGCTACACCTTGAAAGAAGCACACGTCAGCGGTGGCACGATTCCCGCCGGCAAGCCGGTGTTCTTGATGAAGGCCGCGGCGAACCGCGATCCCGATGCCTTCACCGACGCCGACACTTTCGACATCGAGCGCGATCACACCGAGGCGCAACATCTCGGGTTGGGATACGGGATTCACAGTTGCCTGGGCGCGGCATTGGCCCGAATGGAAAGCCGTATCGCACTGGATAGGTTGCTGGACTTCATGCCCCGCTACGAGGTGAATTGGGAAGATTGCCGGCGGGTGACCATGCAGAATGTTGCGGGCTGGCTGAATGTGCCGGTGAAGGTGCTGCGATGAAAAAAGTCGAAGTCGATTTCGGTCTGTGCGAAAGCAATGGCGTCTGCATGGGCATCATCCCCGAGGTGTTCCACCTCGGCGACGACGACATGCTGACCGTCCTGCAGGACGAAGTCACCCCGGAGAACGAGGAACAAATCCGCGACGCGGTGCGACAGTGCCCGCGGCAGGCCATCTCGATCAAGGAGTAGCGGCGGGCGGACCCCGCAGCATCGGTGCCGCCAGGTATCGCCGATCGGCAAGCAAATATACGCAAATCGGCGAAACCCTTGCTGCGAATCGGCGACATAAAGACCGCGAATCGGCGACACCTTGCGAGCCACCACCGTTCTAACTGCGGCTCAACCGGTTACGGCTTGCGCCCCACGGTCAGCTTGTCCCGCAATGTCATCGAGGCCACCGTTCCGCCGTCGCACAGGATGTCGGTACCGGTGAGGTAGCCGGCTTTCTCGCTCGCGCAAAACGCCAGTAGTTCGGCGATCTCCTCCGCCTTCCCGAATCGCTTGAGCGCGGCGTAGTTGACCATTGCACCGGCACCGCTTTGCTCTTCCAGCCGGCCCATCGCGGTGTCGATTGAGCCCGGCGACACCGACAGGATACGTGCGCCGCGGCTCCCGAATCGGCCCGCCTGCGACGTGCAATACCACCGCACAAAACTCTTGCTGATGCTGTACGCCATGCCCGGTCGCGCCCTCTCCGGAACCAGGCCGCACACCGCCATCATCTTTTTCATGAATGCGCGCTCGTCGCGCAGCGCTGTGCTGAATCGTTTTGTCGGAACAAACGATTCAGGCAACATATGTGCTGCCATCGACGCGACGTTGACGATCGCGGAGCCTTCACCGACGACCTTGAAGAAACTCTCGTTGACGTTGACCGTGCCCACCGCATTGATCCGCATGATCATCTCGGCGCCGCCCATGCTCGGACTCACGCCCGCCGTGTGAATGACGGATGCGACCGTTCCCAGCGCGCTCGACGTCTCGACAAGTTCCGCGACGGACTCCCGGTCGGTGATGTCACAGACCACCGCCGTAGCTACGATGCCCGAGTCCTTCAGCTCGGTCGCCGCGTCATCCAGCCGATCACCGTCGACATCGCTGATGACGACGGGATACTCGCGGCCGACGATCTTCGCCGTCGCCAGTCCCATGCCGCCGGCCCCGCCGGTGATGACCGAAACTCCTTGCACGTCAGGCAAAACCGGCGAGGATCACCGCGTTGCAGTCGGCGGCCGCCTGCCGCAACTTGGCCGCTTTCTGGTAGCCCTCGGATTCATACCAGGCACGTGCGGCATCGACCGATTCGAATTCCAGCACGACGGTCTGGTCGCCGTGCCAGCTGCCTTCGACCACCTTCGGGGCGGTATCGACCGCGAGGATGTTGACGCCGGCCATCGCGCCTCCGGCGGCCTTGGCGTAGGCCTTCATCCCCTCCGGATCTTTGATGGCCTCGGTGAGAATGACGTAGCCCTTTGGCATTTGAACCCCTAACTCGCTTCGATGGCCTGCTCGGGACAATCTTTGACGGCGTCCCGGACCGCGTCCTCGAACTCGGCGGGAATCTCGGCCACGGTGACGACCGAATAGCCGTCGTCGTTGATTTCGAACACCGACGGGCAGATGGTGGTGCAGATCCCGTGCCCGCGGCAGCGCTCCTCGTCGACTCTGGCCTTCACCGACCATCCTCCAGATCGAATTCAAGGTGCAGTTCGGTCAGGCCGCGCAGGATATAGGTCGGCACATACTGATAACGCCGCTCGCCGGCCGGCCCGTGCTTGCTCTCCGAAATCCTGATCTCGGTGGTGCGGTCGAGCAACCGCTCGATCGCCACCCGAGTCTCTGCCCGCGCCAACGGTGCACCGGGGCAGCTATGAATCCCCCGGCCGAATGCGATGTGCTGTCGCGCGTTCTTGCGGGCCGGGTCGAAGGTGTCCGGGTTTTCGAATCGCCTCGGGTCCCGGTTGGCGGCCCCGTTGACCACCATCACCGTTGTGCCCGCAGGGATTTCGACCCCGCCGACGCTGGTCGACACCCGGGACAGCCGGAAGTCGCCCTTGACCGGGCTCTCGATGCGCAACGCCTCCTCGATGAAGTTGGGGATCAGACTGCGGTCACTGCGCAACCGCTCCTGAATGTCGGGACGCTCTCCGATGACTTGCAGTGCCGCGCCGAGCAGCCGCACAGTGGTCTCCTGGCCCGCTGAGAACACGTTGGTGGCGACGCGAGCCACGTCGGTCACATCCGGAACCGATCCGTCGGGGAACGTGGCGGTCGCCAGTCCGGTCAGCACGTCGTCGCGGGGCGATCGGCGCCGATCCTCGATGTAGTCCGAGAACGTGCCGTACAGGAACTCAAGTGGACTGTGCGACAACGACTTTTCACCGGTGCTGCCGACCCCGCCGCCCGCGTTGCGGTGAATGCCTTTGACGAACTCGCCGCGGTCTTCTTCCGGCACACCCAAAAGGTCGGCGATCACCAGCAGCGTGAACGGGCCCGCGAACCCCTTGATGAACTCGCCGTGACCCGGCGCCAGGAAATCGTCGAGCACCCGATCGGCCAGCACCCACATGGCGTCTTCGTTCTCCTTGAGACGCTTGGGCGTAATCAACCGCATCAGCAGCGCACGGTGATTGGTGTGGGTAGGCGGGTCGAGCGTGGGCAGCTGGTCGCTGAACGGCAACTCGTCACGATGCTGCTCGATCAGCTCGGTCACGTCGTCGCCCTCGAGCGGCACTGGGAAGCCGGGGAACGGACCCGTCACCGAGATGCACGACGAGAACGTCTCGGCGTTGTTGGCAACCTCGACGGCCTCCTCCCACCCGGTCACCATCGTCACCCCGTGATGCGGTTCGCGGGTGACCGGGCACTTGCCGCGCAGCGCGTCGAAGTAGGCGTAGGGGTTCTCGAGGAGCCGGTCGTCCCGGAAGAAATCCATCGCGGTCAACTCGTCCGCCATCCTGCTGCTCCGTTCGCGCAATCTCAGCTAGTGAGAATGTCCCTCTCAGCTATGAGTATTACATTTCCATAGGGAGCGCTTCGACGTCAACGGAGCAGAGTGGCGGGGGTTAGCTGGCGGGAATGAGGTCGGCCGCGACGGACGGGGACACCATCGCGCCGCTGCGGAAGGACTCGACATCGCCGATGGGGCATGCCGGCATCCCGGCCGCCGCGAGGGCCTGGGCCTTGAAGGCTCGGGCGGCGGCGCTGAGCCGGTGCTGGACGAGCCCGACATTGTCGTTCAGCTCGGGCGGCCAGGTCTCTCCCCACAGCGTTACCTCGGTGACGCCGTGGTCGAGGGCCTGCAGCACGCCCTGCCGAACCCTCGAATCGCATCCGATGAGGTCGGCGGCGGCGGCCAGGGTCTGCGGACGCGGGCGCTGCCCCACCGTCGCCAGCGCGTATTCGAGGTCGACAACCCCGGCGCCGAGGATCTGCAGCGGCCGCTCGTCGGGATGGTCGGCGACCAGGACCGTCACGTCCCAGCCGGCCATCGCCCGGTCGAACAGCCAGCCGCCGGCGAACTTCACCACGTCGACGACGTCGGCGGCGACCACATCGAGCTGGTACCTCACGTCGTCCTCGGCGGTGCCAGGTCCCGAGCCAGCGATTCCGCGTACTCCTTGAACGCTTCGGTCAGTGGTATCGAAGGGTCGAGCAACCATGTGGTCTCCATTCCGGTGATGAAGGCGAGAATCTGCACCGCCTTGACGGTGACGTCTATATCCATGCGGAACTGGCCGGCCTCCTGGCCGCGCCGGATGAGGCCGGTGATGATCCCGACCGCGTCCTGGTAGCGGGTGAGCAAGCGGTCGTGCAGCGGCGCGTCGGGGTCCATGTTTTCGGCCAGCAGCACGGTGTAAGTCCCGACCAACTCGGGTGAGCGGTGGAAGCGATCCGCAACCGCCGCGATTTCCGAGATCAGGTCGCCGGCCCGGTCGGCGTGGGCGTCGTCGTCGGCGTCGCGGGCATCGACCACCGCGTGCAGCAGCTGTTCCTTGGACTCGAAATGGTGCAGCAAACCGGCCGGGCTGACGCCGGCCTCACCGGCGATCTGCGCCAAGGTCGTGTTGCGCCACCCGTTGCGGGTCAGCAGCCGCTGCGCGACCTTGAGTATCCGCTGTTTGCGGTCCTCGCCTTTGGCCAGCAGCGTCTCATACGGCCGCGTCACCGGACTCCTTCGAATCAACCAACTGAACACACAGTAGGTTGGTTGAGGCGATGTGACAAGGGTCTCAGCCCGCACATTTTCTGCGGGCGGTCACAACCCGAGCGACTTGGCGATGATCACCTTCATCACCTCGCTGGTTCCCGCGTAGATGCGGGCCACCCGCGCATCGGTGTACAGCCGGGCGATCGGATACTCCATCATGTAGCCGTAGCCGCCGAACAGCTGCAGACAGCGGTCGACGACGCGGCCCTGCATCTCGGTGCAGAACAGCTTCACCCTGGCCGCATCCGCGCCGGACAGCTGGCCCGCGACCAGTTCGGCGACGGCCCGGTCGACCATCGTCTGCGCGGCCTCGATCTCCGCCGACATCGCCGCCAGTTCGAACTTGGTGTTTTGGAACGACGCCACCGGCGTGCCAAAGGCCTTGCGCTCCTTGACATAGTCGATCGTCGCGGCGACGGCCGCTCGGGCCTGGGCCACCGAGCCGACGGCGACGGTCATCCGCTCCTGCGGCAGGTTGTGGCCGAGGTACCCGAACGCCTCACCTTCCTCACCGAGCCGATTGGCCACGGGGACACGGACATCCGTGAACGACAGCTCGGCGGTGTCCTGCACCTTGCAGCCCATCTTGTCCAACGCGCGGCCCTTGACGAAGCCGGGCATGCCGTCCTCGACCACCAGCAGCGTCAGCCCGCGCCGGCGGTTGTCCGGATCGGTCGACGTCCGCGCCACCACGATGACGAGGTCCGCCAGAAGGCCACCGGTGATGAACGTCTTGGCGCCGTTGAGGACGTAGTGGTCGCCGTCGCGCACCGCGGTGGTGCGGATACCGGCCAGATCGGAACCGGTGCCGGGCTCCGTCATCGCGACCGCGGTCAGCAGCGTGCCGGCGGCCAGACCGGGGAACCAGCGCTGCCGCTGCTCGTCGTTGGCGTAGTGCAGGAAGTACGGAAGGATCACCTCGAGCTGCGTGCGGACGGTGCCCATCGTGACCAGGGCCCGGGCGGCTTCCTCTTGCAGGATGACGTTGTAGCGGTAGTCGTTTAAGCCCGAGCCGCCGTACTGTTCCGGGATGGCCATGCCCAACATGCCCAGCGCGCCGAGCTTTTCGAAGATCTCCCGCGGCATCCGGCCGGCCTTCTCCCAGTCGGCGTAGTGCGGTTCGATCTCTTTCTCGACGAAATCGCGGGCCAGTTGGCGGAACGCCTCGTGGTCTTCGGTGAACAGGTCGCGACGCATATCTCAGGCCACCAGTTCCACCAGCGTGGCGTTGGCGGTGCCGCCGCCCTCACACATGGTCTGCAATCCGTAGCGAATCCCATTGTCCCGCATGTGATATGCCATCCGGGTCATCAGCACCGCACCGGAAGCGCCGAGCGGGTGGCCCAGTGCGATGGCACCGCCCAGTGGATTGAGCCGGTCTGGATCGGCGCCGGTTTCGGCCAGCCAGGCCAACGGCACCGGCGCGAACGCCTCGTTGACCTCGAACACGCCGACGGCGTCGATCGAGACGCCGGCCTTCTTCAGCACCTTCTCGGTGGCCGGGATAGGGCCGGTGAGCATCAGCACCGGATCCGCTCCGGTCACCGCCCCGGCTCGATAGCGCACCAGCGGAGTCAGCCCGAATTCCAGTGCCATCGCGGCGGTCGTCACCAGCAGAGCCGCCGCCCCGTCCGAGATCTGCGACGAGTTCCCGGCGTGGATGACGCCGTCGTCGAGGAACGCCGGCTTCAGCCCGGCCAGCTTCTCCACCGTGCTGCCGCGGCGCACTCCCTCGTCCTGGTTGATGACGTCGTCGCCGACGAACACCGGGACGATCTGCGCGTCGAACGCGCCGTTGTCCTGGGCTGCAGCGGCCAGTTCGTGCGAGCGCACCGAATACTCGTCCAGTTGGGTGCGGGAAAAACCCCACTTCTTGGCGATCTTCTCCGCGGAGATGCCTTGGTTGAACGAGAAATTGTCATAGCGCTCAAGGACTTTGGGTCCGTACGGCATCCCGGTGGCCCGCGCGGCGCCCAGCGGCACCCGGCTCATCACCTCCACCCCGCCGGCCACCACGACGTCCTGCTGACCCGACATGACCGCCTGCACCGCGAAGTCGAGGGCCTGCTGGCTTGAGCCGCACGCCCGGTTGATCGTGGTACCCGGAATGCTCTCCGGCCAGCCCGCCGCCAGCACCGCGTAGCGACCGATGTTGCTCGACTGGTCCCCGACCTGCGACACGCAGCCCCACACGACGTCGTCGACGATCCCCGGGTCGATCCCGGTGCGTTCCACCAATTCATTGAGGACGATGGCCGACAGGTCGGCGGCGTGCATGCTCGACAGCCCGCCGTTGCGTTTGCCGACCGGGGTGCGCACCGCCTCGGCGATGACTACTTCACGCATCTGTCTGCTCCGATCTCGAAACCGCCCACCGACCAGTAAACGACGGCTCGCGCTTCTCGGCGAACGCGGCATAGGCTTCTGCCGCGTCGGCGGTGGCGAAGTTGACGGTCTGCGCGCGGGCCTCGTTGGCCAGCGCATCCCGCAGCGTCCGGTCGGCACCCTCGTTGAGCAGTGCCTTGGTCTGCGCCAGCGCGATCTGCGGCCCGGCCACCAGTTTGGCGGCCAGGTCGGTGACAAAGGCGTCGATCTCGTCGCCCGCCACCACCCACGTCACTAGATCCAGCGCCTGGGCCTCGTCGGCGTCGATGGTTTCGGCCAGCAGCGCGAGCCGCTTGGCCTGTTGCAGCCCAACGATTTTCGGCAACAACCACGACCCGCCCAGATCCAGTGACAGTCCGCGCTTGGCGAAAATCTGGCAGAACCGCGATTCCGGCGTGGCCACCACGAAGTCGCATCCGAGCGCCAGGTTCCAGCCGGCGCCGACGGCAACTCCGGTCACCTTGGCGATCGTCGGTCGCGGTAGTTCGTGCAGCGCCAGCGCCACGTCGGTGAGTAGCTGTAGTTTGTCGACGGGATGCGCGTCGTCGGGTGTGGAGATGTCGGCGCCGGAACAGAATGCCCCGCCGGCTCCGGTGACCACGACCGCGCGCACGTCGGGGTCCTTGCCGGCGGCGGTCAGCGCCTTGGCGAGCGCGATCCACAGCTCCCGGTTGATCGCGTTCTTGCGCCGCGGCCGGTTCAGGGTCAGCGTGCGCACGCCGTCGCGGTCGCTGGACAACAGCACGGGCTCAGGCATACGCAGGTCCGATGGCGCCTTGCGCACGCAGCGCGGCGATTTCGTCGTCGGCCAGGCCGAGTTCGGCGAGCACAGCGTCGGTGTGCTGCCCGAGTCCCGGCACCGCGCCCATCGGGGCCTGGTAGCCGGCGACGACGGGCGGCGGCAGCAGAGCGGGGATCGGGCCTGCCGGGGTGTCGACCTGACGCCAGCGGTCGCGGGCGCTCAACTGCGGGTGTACCAGCACCTCGCTGGGCACGTTGTAGCGCGCGTTGCCGATTCCCGCGGCGTCTGCGGTCTTCTGCACGTGCTCGAGGTCGTGCTCGGCGCACCAGGCGCCGATCGCCTCGTCGAGGACGTCGCGGTGCGCGACCCGGCCGGCGTTGGTGGCGAACCGCGGATCGTCGGCCAGGTCGTGGCGCTGCAGAATCTCACGCGAAAGCCGTTGCCACTCTTGGTCGTTGGTGGTGCCCAGCACGACCGTCTGGCAGTCGGCGGTAGCGTAGGCGCCATACGGCGCCACCGCCGGCGAGCTCATGCCCAGCGGCTGCTGGTCGATACCCGAGTGCTGGGTGTAGGTCAGCGGGTAGCCCATCAGGTCGGTCATGGTGTCGAACAGGCTCACGCTGACAGACCCGCCGCGTCGCGAATACAGCAGCGCCAGGATGGAGATCGCCGAATACAGCCCGGTGCTGATGTCGGCCACCGGCGGACCGGGCTTGGCCGGGGCGCCGGGATAGCCGGTGACGGCGCACGCACCGGATTCGGCTTGGGCCAGCAGGTCGTAGGCGCGTTTGTGCGACAGCGGGCCGCCTGCGCCGTAGCCGTCGATCTCGACGGCGATCACATCGGGGTGGCGCTGTGCCAGAGCATCGGACCCGATACCGAGCCGGGCGGTGGATCCCGGCGCCAGGTTGGACACCAGCACGTCGGCACGGTCGAGTAACCGATGCAGAAGATCCAGACCCGCAGCGGTTTTCAAGTCGAGCGTCACCGACTCCTTGCCGCGGTTGGCCCAGACGAAGTGCGCGGCAAGCCCGTTGACGACGTCGTCGTAGTAGCGGGCGAAGTCTCCGCCCTTCGGGTTTTCCACCTTGATCACCCGTGCACCGAAATCGGTGAGCACGCGGGTGCACATCGGGGCCGACACGGCCTGTTCCAGCGCCACCACGGTGACTCCCGCGAGTGGCGCCTGTGATTCGGGCATCTACATCACCATGCCGCCGTCCACCGGCAGCACCTGACCGGTGATGTAAGACGCCGCATCGGAGGCGAGAAACACGAACGCGCCGGCGACCTCGTCGGGCTCTGCCCAGCGCTTCAAGGGAATGCGGTTCATCATGTTGGCCGCGAATTTCTCGTTGGTCCGGATGGTTTCCGTCATCGGCGTCGCGGCCAGCGGCGCCAGTGCGTTGACGAGGATGTTCTTTGTGGCGAACTCGCGCGCAAGGGATTTGGTGAAGCCGATGATGCCCGCCTTGGCCGCGGAGTAGTTGACCTGCCCCAGCGTGCCGGTCAGCCCGGCCGCCGACGTCACGTTGATGACGCGCCCGGTGCCGTCGGTGGGAATGTAGGGCAGCGCGGCCTGAGTGCAGTTGAACGCGCCCATCACGTGGATGTCGAACAACAACCGGAACGACTCTTGGCTGGTCTTCTCGAACATTGCCGGCCGCGTCACACCCGCGTTGTTCACCAGGATGTGCAGCTTGCCGTCGGCGAGAGCAGCCGCCTGAGCGGCCGCGGCGTCGGCCGAGTCGCGATCCGAGACGTCCAGCGCAACGGCCTCGGCGCGCCCGCCCGACGACGAAATGCGTTCTGCCACAGCAGCGGCCGCATCCTTGTCGACGTCGGTGACAAGCACCGCCGCACCCGCGTCAGCCAGCGCCGTCGCGACGGCGGAGCCGATGCCGCCCGCTGCTCCGGTGACCAGCGCGGCGCGGCCGGACAAGTCGAAATACCGGCTCATCAATAACTCCTCGGCAGTTTGAGTGTGTGCGATCCCAGGAAATTCAGAATCATCTCCTGGCTGATCGGCGCGATCTTCATCAGGCGGGCCTCGCGGAAGTAGCGGGCGACGTTGTACTCCTCGGCGTAGCCCATGCCGCCGTGGGTCTGCAGCGCCCGGTCGGCGGCGGTGAATCCGGCATCGGCACACAGGTATTTCGCGGTATTGGCTTCGCGCCCACAGGATTTGCCGTTGTCGTAGAGCCAGGTGGCCTTGCGCAGCATTAGCTCGGCGGCGTCCAGCCGGGCCAGCGAGTCGGCCAGCGGGAACTGGATGCCCTGGTTCATCCCGATCGGCCGGCCGAAGACCTCGCGGTCGGTGGCATATTTCACCGCCCGGTCCAGCGCGACCCGCCCGATGCCGAGCGCCTCGGCGGCGATCAGCATCCGCTCCGGGTTCAGCCCGTCGAGAATGTACTGAAAACCCTTGCCCTCCTCGCCGACCCGGTCCCCGACCGGCACCTCCAGGTTGTCGATGAACAGCTCGTTGGAGGACACCGCGTTGCGGCCCATCTTGCGGATGGGCCGCACGTCGACCCGGCTGCGGTCGAGGTCGGTGAGGAACAGCGTCATGCCATCCGTCTTCTTAGTGACCTCGTCATAGGTCTGGGTGCGGGTCAGGAGCAGGATTTTCTCGGACTCCATTGCTTTGGAGATCCACACCTTGCGGCCGTTGACCACGTAGTGATCGCCCTGCCGCTTGGCGAACGTGGTGATGCGCGAAGTATCCAGGCCCGCACCGGGTTCGGTGACGCCGAAGCAGACGTGCAGATCACCGGTGGCCACCCGGGGCAGGGTGCGTGCCTTGAGCTCGTCGGAACCGTGTACCACCACCGGCTGCATCCCGAAGATCGACATGTGGATCGAGCTGGCGGCGTTCATGCCGCCGCCGGACTTGGCGACCTCCTCCGCCAGCAGCGTGGCCTCGGTGATACCCAGGCCGTGACCGCCATACTCGGTCGGGATCGTCATCCCGAGCCAGCCGCCGTCGGCGATGGCCCGGTAGAACTCGGAGGGGAATTCGTGCGCCTGGTCGCGCTCCATCCAATAGTGGTCGTCGAACTTCGCCGCCAGCTCTGCGACCGAGCTGCGGATCAGCTGCTGATCATCGGTCAGCTCGAAATCCATGCTCTACTCCTTCGCGCGAGCAGACGCAGAATCGCACGATTGCCGCCCGAATGGTGCGATTCTGCGTCTGTTCGCCAGCGGGTGCCGCCTCAGTCAGTGTTGCCGGTCAATGACTTCGCGCTGGCGGCGAACTCCGCGAACGACGAGCCCGAGCGCTCCTTGTGCTGCGCCAAAGCCCGTATCGAAACGTCGTGTCCCTCAGCGGCTTTGCGCAGCGCGCCGACCGTCGCCTGCTCGCGGGAGATGTGGCTGAACGGGTCGAACGAGTACCAGCGCATCGCGTTTTCGTGGGTGATCTTGTTGATCTCGTCGTCGGGCACGTTGTTGTCGGACAGCACCTGCCACAGCTCCTCGGGAGCGCCCGGCCACATCGAGTCGCTGTGCGGGTAGTCGGCCTCCCAGCAGATGTTGTCGATGCCGATCATCTTGCGCAGCGTCACACCCACCGGGTCGGAGATGAAGCACGTCAGGAAGTGGTCGCGGAACACCTCCGACGGCAGCTTGCCGCCGAAGTTCTGGTGCGTCCAGGTCGAGTGCATCTCGTAGGTGCGGTCGACCCGCTCCAGGAAGTAGGGAATCCACCCGGTGCCGCCCTCGGAGAGTGCGATCTTGAGGTCCGGATACTGCTTGATGGGCTTGGACCACAACAGATCTGCCGCCGCCTGCACGATGTTCATCGGCTGCAGGGTGATCATCACGTCCATCGGTGCGTCCGGTGCGGTGATCGCCAATCGGCCCGACGACCCGATGTGCACGTTGAGCACGGTGTTGGTGTCGCACAACGCTTTCCACAACGGGGTCCAGTAGTCGTCGTGGAAGCTGGGGTAACCCATCGCGGCCGGGTTCTCGGTGAACGTCAGCGCGTGCACGCCCTTCTTGGACACCCGACGGACCTCGGCGGCGCATTTCTCGGCGTCCCAGATCACCGGCAGCGCCATCGGGATGAACCGCGCCGGGTACGCCCCGCACCATTCGTCGATGTGCCAGTCGTTGTAGGCCTGCACCAGCGCCAGCGAGAAGTCCGGGTCTTCGGTGGCGAACAGCCGCCCGGCGAATCCCGGGAACGACGGGAAGCAGATCGAGCCCAGGATGCCGCCGGCATTCATGTCCTTGACCCGCTCGTCGACGTTGTAGCAGCCGGGCCGGATCTCGTCGAGCCCGGTTGGCTCGATCCCGTACTCCTCCTTCGGACGGCCGGCCACCGCATTCAGCGCGACGTTGGGGATCACGGTGTCGCGGAACTGCCAGGTGTCGGAGCCGTCCGGGTTGTGCACCAGCCGCGGAGCGTCGTCGATGTACTTCTTCGCCAGGTGGTTCTTGAACATGTCGGGCGGCTCGACGATGTGGTCGTCGACGCTGATCAGGATCATGTCGTCTTTGTTCATTGGACGGTCCTTTCCCTCTCTATGAAAATTAGCTTCTCAGATCGCGAGAATCAACATCTTGCTCCGCGTAGCGGCGCGCTGACGGCGCAACGACGCTACTCCTGAGCCGGCCTCCGCGGCCCTTGTTTGCGCAGGTGGCCACCACCTTCTTTGCCGCTATTGACCAATCGGGCGGATCGTGGAAATCTATTGGTCAAATATGAGAATATGATTCTCCAAACCGAGGAGGACTCTATGCGGCTGTCCCCGCTGCCGGCGGACGAGTGGGACGACGCTGTCCGGCATGCGGTGGCCGGGATGCTGCCCGAGGAGCGGCGGAACCCGGACGATGCGGGCAACCTGCTGGCCACCCTGGTGCGCCATCCCGACCTGACCCGCGCGTTCCTGCGGTTCAGCTTCTACCTGCTGTCCGCCTCCACGCTGCCGCCCCGCATCCGCGAGCAGGTGATCCTGCGGGTCGCGCACCGGCGAGGCTGCACCTACGAGTGGACACACCACGTGAAGCTGGGCAAGAAAGCCGGCCTGTCCGACGCCGACATCGCCGCGATCCAATCCGGCGACCCGGCAGATGATTTCGACCGCGCGGTGGTGGGCGCCGTGGACGAGCTCGACGAGAAGTCCAACCTATCGGATGCGACCTGGTCCGCGCTGAGCGATCGGCTGGACGAAAAACAGCGGATGGATCTGGTCTTCACGATCGGGGGCTACACCGCACTGGCGATGGCCCTGAACACCTTTGGCGTCGAAGTGGAACAAGAGAGGTAGAACCGTGCCACATTTTACCAAGCCGGCCGCGGGAAGCTGGACCGAGAACTATCCGGACCTGGGCACCGGGCCGGTGGACTACACCGACTCGATCGACCCCGCGTTTTTCGAAGCCGAGCGCGAGGCGATCTTCAAGCGGACCTGGCTCAATGTCGGCCGGGTGGAACGGCTGCCACGCACCGGCAGCTACTTCACCAAGGAGCTCCCGTCGGCCGGACCGGGTATGTCGGTGATCGTCGTCAAGACCAAGGACGGGTCCGTCAAGGCCTATCACAATGTGTGCCGTCACCGCGGAAACAAGCTGGTATGGAACGACTTTCCACACGAGGAGACGTCGGGCACCTGCCGGCAGTTCACCTGCAAATACCACGCGTGGCGCTACAACCTCGACGGTGAGCTGACGTTCATCCAGCAGGAGGACGAGTTCTTCAACGTCGACAAGAGCCAATACGGATTGGCGGGAGTCCGGTGCGAGGTCTGGGAAGGCTTCATCTTCATCAACTTCGACGACAACGCGGCACCGCTGATCGACTACCTGGGACCGCTTGCCAAGAGCATCGAGGGCTATCCCTTCGGGGAGATGACCGAGACCTACTCCTACCGGGCCGAGGTCGGCAGCAACTGGAAGCTGTTCATCGACGCGTTCGTCGAGTTCTACCACGCGCCGATCCTGCACCAGGGGCAGTACACCAAGGAAGAAGCCGCCAAGATCCAGAAGTTCGGCTACGAGGCACTGCATTACGAACTGGCCGGCCCACACAATCTGCAGTCGACCTGGGGCGGTCAGGCACCGCCCCCGGACATGTCCATGGTCAAACCGATGGACCAGGTGTTGCGCAGCGGGCTGTTCGGCCCATGGGACAAGCCGGAGATCATCGAGAACCTCGAGCTGCCACCGGGCGTCAACGTGAAGAGGGTGCCGCAATGGGGCATCGACTCGTGGCTCTTCTACCCGAACTTCATGCTGTTGATCTGGGAGCCGGGCTGGTTTTTGACCTACCACTACTGGCCTACCGCGGTGGACAAGCACATCTTCGAGTGCACGCTGTATTTCGTTCCGCCGCGCAACGCCCGCGAACGCCTGGCCCAGGAACTGGCCGCAGTGACGTTCAAGGAGTATGCGCTGCAGGACGCCAACACGCTGGAAGCGACCCAGACCATGATCGGCACCCGGGCCGTCAAAGAGTTCCTGCTGTGCGACCAGGAAGTCTTGATCCGCCATCTGCACAAGACGACCGCAGACTACGTGAAGGAGTACCGCAACAATGGCCACCGCAAATAAGCTCCCTGCCGAGTTCGCGGATCTGGAGCCGTTTTTGGATTGGGATCTGGCCACCGAGCCGGAGCGCTACGCCAAACGGCTGGCCTCGTCGATGAGCGAACTGCAGGAGTTTTACGACGTCGCCTTCCCCCGCCTGAACGACGTGATCGCCTACTGTGACAAGTTCCCGTTGGATGACCTGCCAGAGGACGCCCGCACACTCATGCACATGATGCAGTCGTTGATCATGGTGTCATTTCCGGTGGAGGCGTGGAAGCAGCCCCGCGTCCCCGACAGCGGCGCCGCATGGGTGGAGCTGATCAGGGAGCCGGTGATCTGAACCGTGTTGACGCTCAAGGCAGCTGGGCTTCTCGACGTCGACGCCGGCGAGATCGTCCGGCCCGGCGTCTTGCGGATCGACGGCGAGCGGATCGTCGGTGTCGGCGGCGCACCGGAAGGTGACGTCATCGATCTCGGCGAGGTGATCCTGCTGCCCGGACTGATGGACATGGAAGTCAACCTGCTGATGGGCGGCCGCGGCGAAAAGCCCGGCCTGTCACAGGTTCAGGACGACCCACCGACCCGGATGTTGCGCGCGGTCGGCAACGCGCGCCGCACGCTGCGAGCCGGGTTCACCACCGTGCGCAACCTCGGGCTGTTCGTCAAGACCGGCGGGTATCTGCTCGACGTCGCGCTCGGCAAGGCGATCGACGCCGGCTGGATCGACGGCCCGCGGGTGGTGCCGGCCGGACATGCGATCACCCCGACCGGCGGGCACCTGGATCCGACGATGTTCGCCGCGTTCGCGCCGCACGTGCTGGACCTGACCGTCGAGGAAGGCATCGCCAACGGCATCGACGAGATCCGCAAGGCGGTGCGCTACCAGATCAAGCACGGCGCCCAACTGATCAAGGTGTGCTGCTCGGGCGGTGTCATGTCGATGACGGGACCGCCTGGCGCCCAACATTATTCCGACGACGAACTGTGCGCGATCGTCGACGAGGCGCATCGGCGGGGCCTGCGGGTCGCCGCGCACACACACGGCGCCGACGCGGTCCGGCATGCGGTGGCAGCCGGGATCGACTGCATCGAGCACGGCTTTCTGATCGACGACGACGCCATCGCGATGATGGTCGAGCACGGCACCTTCCTGGTCACCACCCGCCGGCTGGCCGACGCGATGGATGTCTCGCATGCGCCGCCCGAGCTGCAGGAGAAGGCCGCCGAGATGTTCCCCCGGGCGCGCAAGTCGGTGCTGGCCGCGTACGAGGCCGGCGTCAAGATTGCGGTCGGCACGGATGCCCCGGCGATTCCGCACGGCCGCAACGCCGACGAGCTCGTCACGCTGGTGGAGCTGGGGTTGCCGCCGCTGGCGGTGCTGCGGGCGGCGACGGTCACGGCGGCCGAACTGATCGACGTCACCGACCGGGGACGGCTGGCCGAGGGGCTGCTCGCCGATGTCATCGGTGTGCCAGGAGATCCGTTGTCCGACATCAGCGTTACCCAGAATGTGCAGTTCGTCATGAAAGGCGGCAAGGTGTATGCCAACAAGAACTGACGACCTCGTCGAGATTCAGCAGCTGCTCGCCCGCTATGCGGTCACCATCACCCAGGAAGACATCGACGGGCTGGTAGCTGTGTTCACGCCGGACGGCACCTACAGTGCGTTCGGCGAAACCTATTCCCTGGACCGGTTTCCCGTGCTGGTGGACGCGGCCCCCAAAGGCTTGTTCCTGACGGCGACACCGGTGATCGAGATCTCCGGAGACACGGCGACCGGCACGCAGCCACTGTGCTTCATCGACCATGCCACCCACGACATGCGCATTGGCTACTACAACGACACCTATGTGCGCACGGCCGACGGCTGGCGGCTGAAAACCCGCGCGATGACGTTCATCCGGCGCAGCGGTGTACACGACTCCGGGCGACCGCATGCCGTCGGTCGTCCTCCTGCATGAAAGTCGAGCAGTTCCGGGCCGATCTGCGCGCCTGGCTCGACGACAACGACCTGACGCCGGGGCCGGATCGTTCGCTGCAGGGCCACATGCGCCAGCTCGCCCGTGTGCACCGGGCGCTGTACGACGCCGACTGGATGCGCTACGGGTGGCCCGTCGAGGTCGGCGGATTGGGCGGCCCGGCAATGCTTCGCGCGGTCGTCGGCGAAGAGGTGGTCGGCCGCGGGCTCGCCGAGCCCGGCCCGTATTCGATGGTCGAGGTCCTTGCGCCCACGATGATCGATTACGCCCCGCCGGAACTCGCCGCCGACATGGTGCCGCGGCTGCTGTCCGGTGCCGAGCAATGGTGTCAGGGCTTTTCCGAACCGGGTTCGGGCAGCGATTTGGCGTCACTGACCACCCGCGCGGTGCCCGAGGGAAACGACTGGATTGTCAACGGGCAGAAGGTGTGGACCAGCTTCGCGCAGTACTCGACGCGATGCATCCTGCTGACCCGGACCGCGCCCGGCCACGACGGCATCACGGCGTTCTTCGTCGACATGGACACGCCGGGCATCACCGTTCGGCCGCTGCGCACCATGCACGACGTCGACGAGTTCTGCGAGGTGTACTTCGACGACGTGGTGATCCCCGGCGACCGAATGCTCGGCAAGCCCGGAGACGGCTGGCGACTCGCGATGGACCTGCTGCCCTACGAACGCTCCACCTGCTTCTGGCAGCGCATCGCGTATCTGTACGCGCGCTTCGACCGGCTGATCGCCGAGGCGATGGATACGGACGATTCCGCCTTAGGCACAGCATTTTTAGCGCTGCACACTCTGCGCTGCCGGTCCCGCGCCACCCTGCACCGGCTCGCCGACGGTGCGCGGCTGGGGCCGGAGACCTCGATCGACAAGGTGTTGCTGGCCGGCGCCGAGCAGCGCCTCTACGACACGGCCCGCGACCTGCTGCCCGGCGTCGTCGAGCTCGACGAGTCGGACTGGCGCACCGAATTCCTCTACTCCCGCGCTGCGACCATCTACGGCGGCACCGCCGAGATCCAGCGCAACATCATCGCGCGCCGCCTGTTGGATCTGGGCAAGGAGTGAGCGTGGACACCGAATCCTTGCAGCTGCTCGAGGATGCGTTGCGCAAGACGATGGCGACGGCCTCGGGCGGGGAACTCGACGCGGCGCTGGCCGACCTCGGCTGGCTCGACATGCTCGACGAAATGCCCGACACCGCAATCCCCTTGGTGTTCCGCCTACTCGGCGAGTCCGGTGCCCATGCGCCGGTGCTCAACGACGTCGTGCTGCGCGCCGCCGGACGAGACGGCGGCGGAACTGTGCCGCTGCCGTACGCCGGCGGTTCGTGGGTCGTCTGGGAACGCAGCGGAACGCCCGGTTC
Source organism: Mycobacterium sp. MFM001 (assembly GCF_003402475.1). Classification (GTDB taxonomy): domain Bacteria; phylum Actinomycetota; class Actinomycetes; order Mycobacteriales; family Mycobacteriaceae; genus Mycobacterium. The sequence goes on along the minus strand of NZ_BFAB01000014.1, from coordinate 55,187 downwards.
GGTGCTCGGCGGTGACCTGCCGCTACAGCGGGTGGACGGCGGCGAGCCGGTGCCGCTGGCCGCCGGACGGCATGCGCTGGGCTGGTGGCTGGTGGGCGCCGGCAGGGCGATGCTGTCGCTGGCCCGCCAACACGCCTTGGACCGTGTGCAATTCGGCCGACCGGTCGCGTCGTTTCAGGCGATCCGGCATCGGCTGGCCGAAACGCTCGTCGCGGTCGAGGGCGCGGAGGCCACGTTGCTTGCCGCGTCCGACGACCTGGGCTGCTTATTGGCCAAGGCCGCCGCCGGCCAGGCGGCGTTGACCGCCGCCCGCCACTGCCAGCAGGTGCTCGGCGGGATCGGCTTCACCGCCGAGCACGAGCTGCATCGGCACGTGAAGCGAGCCCTGGTATTGGATGGATTACTCGGCAGCACGCGGGAACTCACGAAGGAGGCGGGAGCCATCCTGCGGGCCAACGGAGCTGCACCGCGGCTGGCTCAACTCTAAAACCGACATTGACTCTGCGTCGACGGCGCAAAAGTGCGAGTAGGTAAGGCCGTGGACGCAGAGTCAACGAGCGTGTGGGTTAGCGCGGCAGGCCCAAGACCCGCTGAGCGATGATGTTGCGCTGAATCTCCGACGTGCCGCCGGCGATCGTGCCGGCGAAACTGCGAAAGTAGCGATCGAACCAACTGCCGCAGTGGGCATCGAGGTTCAGCGGCGCGTACGGACCCGTGACGTCAGGGTGGACCAGTCCGTCGGTGCCCGCGGCGTTCAGCGCATGCTCGGAAGCAATCTGCACGGCCTCCGATCCCAGCAGTTTCAGCACCGAGAGGCCGGGCACATCCTCCTCGCCGCGGTCGGCGCGGGCAAGGGCCGCCGATCCGAGCAGACTCAACGCCTCGAAATCCATGGCCAGCGTGGCGTATTCGTCGCGCTCCAGCACGCCCGACGGACGGAAATCGACGATCAGCTCGCGCAGCCGGTCGGCGTAGCTCAGCCAGAGCATCGTGCGCTCGTGGCCGAGCGAGCCGTTGGCCACCCGCCACCCCTCGTTCAGTGGGCCGACCAGATTCTCGGCGGGCACGCGTGCGTCGTTTAAGAACACCTCGTTGAAGTCGACGTCGTCGCGGCCCGACGCCGACGCGAACGGCCGGCGCGTCACGCCGGGAGTATCGGTTGGGATCAGCAATACGCTGATCCCCTTGTGTTTTGGCGCGTCGGGGTCGGTGCGCACGAACGTCAGCAGCACGTCGGCGTCGTGGGCACCCGACGTCCACACCTTCTGCCCGTTGACCACGAAGTGATCCCCGTCGCGCACCGCCCGCGTGCGCAGCGAGGCCAGATCCGAGCCTGCCCCCGGTTCGCTCATCCCCAACGCGGCGGTCATCTCGGCGCGCAGGATCGGTACCGCCCACCGCTGCTTTTGCTCGTCGGTTCCGAAAGAGAGCACCGACGCCGCGATGATGCCGATGCCCTGCGGGTTGAAGCTCTGATAGACCCGTCGCCGCGACAACTCTTGTAAGTGCACGTACTGCTGCAACACGGTGGCGTTGCGTCCACCGAACTCCGGCGGGTTGCCCGGCAGCAGCCAGCCGTGGTCGAACAACAGCCGCTGCCACTGCCTTGCCCACTCCGGAATGTGCGACGTCGAGCGTGGCCGTTCGGCCGCGCATGCTTCGTCGGGCAAATTCTCGTCGAGAAACGCGACGAATTCGGACCGGAACGCTTCGACATCGGCGTCAAACGCGAGCTGCACGGGTACTCCTCGGCGACAGAGCCCGCAGTTACGGATTTCGCTTCCGCGGACAACGCGAAGAGAATACTATTCTCATGATGAGAAAGTTACAATCTCGGACACGTCGTCCGTGAGGGGGTCTAGACACCGATGGCACGGCGTTCTCCGGTACAGTCCAATCATGTTCTCCCCTCACGGCAATCGTCCGGGCCGCCGGTGACAAGCCCGAGCGAGGAGCCTGCCTGGAAGCAGCGCGCGGTCGAGCGCTCCATCAAGACGGCAAAGCTGCGGGCGGCACAGCGCGTCCAACGCTTCCTGGACGCCGCCCAGGCCATCATCATCGAAAAGGGCAGCACGGACTTTACCGTCCAAGAGGTCGTCGACCGCTCGCGGCAATCGCTGCGGAGCTTCTACCTGCAATTCGACGGCAAGCACGAGCTGCTGCTGGCACTGTTCGAAGACGCGTTGAGCCGGTCCGCCGACCAGATCCGCGCCGCGACCGCCAGCCACGCCGACCCGCTCGAGCGGTTGAAGGTCGCAGTCGAGCTGCTGTTCGAGGCGTCGCGCCCAGACCCGACGGCCAAGCGACCGCTGTTCACCGACTTCGCGCCCCGGTTGCTGGTGTCACACCCCGCCGAGGTCAAAGTGGCTCATGCGCCGCTTCTGGCGTTGCTGACCGAGCTGATGGAAGAGGCTGACGCGGCCGGGCAGCTCCGGGCCGGCATCAGCCCCAAGCGCATGGCCGCGATGACCATGCAGACCGTGATGTTCATCGCGCAGTCCAGCGGCGGTACCGACGACGCGACGGTGCACCCGATCACCGCCGATGAGGTGTGGGACTTCTGCTCACGCGGATTCGTGGGCGAGAAGTAGGCACTCGGGCGCAAGGGAATTCGTTCACATATCGCACAATCATGCCGCTGCGAGAAGCGTATTCTCGGATAATGAGAGCATAAGATGCCGTAAACGGATTCGAGATTGACACTCCGTAGCCACGGGTGACAGAGTTCAGGTGCAATAGGGACGCAGATCCCCGCGAGAACATGGTTCCGGTGAGAGGCAGCAATACCCGTGACACTCAGCGCTACCAGCGAGGCGTATTACGACCCGTACAACCCCGAACTCAACGCCGACCCCTACCCCATGTTTCGCCGGCTTCGCGAGGAAGCGCCGCTGTACTACAACGAAGCGCATGACTTCTACGCGCTGAGCCGCTTCGCCGACGTCGACGACGCACTGGTCGACCACGAAACGTTCAGCTCGGCCCGCGGGGCGATCTTGGAACTGATCAAAGCCAACATCGAAGTCCCTTCCGGTGTCCTGATTTTCGAGGATCCGCCGGTCCACGACATCCACCGCAAGCTGCTCGCGCGGATGTTCACGCCGCGCAAGATCAACGAGCTGGAAAGCAAGATCCGCGAATACTGTGTGCGCTGTTTGGATCCGCTGATCGGCGCCGATCGGTTCGACTTCGTCGCCGATCTCGGCGCGCAGATGCCGATGCGGGTGATCGGCATGCTGCTGGGCATCCCCGAAACCGATCAGGAAGCCATCCGGGATCGCTCGAACGCCACGATGCGCACCGAAGAAGGCAAGCCGATGGAAATCGCGCAGCAGGGCTTCGATACCGGTGAGGCCTTCGCGCAATACATCGACTGGCGTGCCGAGCACCCGTCCGACGACATCATGACGGAGTTGCTCAACGTCGAGTTCGTCGACGAGACCGGCACCACCCGTCGGCTGACTCGCGACGAGCTGCTGATCTACGTCAACGTGGTGGCGGGCGCGGGCAACGAGACCACCACCCGGCTGATCGGCTGGACGGGCAAGGTGCTGGCCGAGCACCCGGACCAGCGGCGCCAACTGGTCGACGACATGTCGTTGATTCCGCGTGCCATCGAGGAGTTGCTGCGTTTCGAGCCGCCGGCTCCGCATGTCGCGCGCTACGTCACCCGGGACGTCGAATACTACGGCCAGACCGTCCCGGCGGGCAGCGTGATGATGATGCTGATCGGGGCCGCCAACCGCGACCACCGCCAATTCCCGCCCGACGGCGACGTTTTCGACATCCACCGCGAGCTCCGCCAGCACCTGTCATTCAGCGTCGGCACGCACTACTGCCTCGGATCGGCGCTGGCCCGGCTGGAAGGACGCATCGCGTTGGAAGAGGTCTTGAAGCGCTTCCCCGAGTGGGACGTCGACCTCAGCGTCGCCAAGCTGTCCCCGACCTCCACGGTACGGGGTTGGGAATCGATGCCGGCTGTGATCCGCTGAGCCGCAGCAGGTTTGAAACGTCAACGGAAACGAGGTAACGATGGCAGGGCGAGTTGAAGGAAAGGTCGCGTTCATCACCGGCGCGGCACGCGGCCAGGGCCGGGCGCACGCAGTGCGGTTGGCGCAGGAGGGCGCCGACATCATCGCGGTCGACATCTGTAAGCCGATAGACAGCGTGCAGATTCCGCTGTCCACACCGGAAGATCTGGCCGAGACCGCCGATCTGGTCAAGGGTCTCAACCGCCGCATCTACACCGCCGAAGTCGACGTGCGGGATTTCGACGCGCTCAAGGCCGCTGTCGACGCCGGGGTAGAGCAGCTCGGTCGGCTGGACGTCATCATCGCCAATGCCGGTATCGGCAACGGCGGGCAGACGTTGGACAAGACCAGCGAACGCGACTGGACCGACATGATCGACGTCAACCTGTCCGGGGTGTGGAAGAGCGTGAAAGCCGGTGTGCCGCACATACTTGCCGGCGGCCGCGGCGGTTCGATCATCCTGACCAGCTCGGTCGGCGGCCTGAAGGCCTACCCGCACACCGGTCACTACGTCGCCGCCAAGCACGGCGTGGTGGGGCTGATGCGGACGTTCGCAGTTGAGCTGGGCCAGCACATGATTCGGGTCAACTCGGTACATCCGACCAACGTGAACACCCCGCTGTTCATGAACGAGGGCACGATGAAGCTGTTCCGGCCCGACCTCGAGAACCCGGGGCCCGACGACATGAAGGTCGTCGCGCAGATGATGCACACGCTGCCGATCGGCTGGGTGGAGCCCGAAGACATCAGCAACGCCGTGCTGTTCCTGGCGTCCGACGAATCCCGCTACATCACCGGTGTCACCCTGCCGGTTGATGCGGGCAGCTGCCTGAAGTAGCTAGAGTCCCGTCTCATGGACGGGTTCGACGGGCGTGGCGCGGTCATCACCGGCGGCGCGAGCGGCATCGGCTTGGCCACCGCGCGTGAGCTCGCCCGCCGCGGTGCCGGCGTGGTGCTGGGAGACATCGAACAGGCTGCGCTCGACGCGGCCGTGGCGGGTTTGCGCGCCGACGGCTTCGAGGCGCACGGCGTGGTCTGCGATGTCCGGCACCGCGACGACGTCGCCCGGCTCGCCGACGACGCGTTCCGATTAATCGGCGGCGTCCACGTCGTTTTCAACAACGCCGGCGTCGCGGTGGCCGGGCCGGTTGCGCAGATGTCGCACGACGACTGGCGCTGGGTGATCGACGTCGACCTCTGGGGCCCGATTCACGGCGTCGAGGCCTTCTTGCCGCGACTCCTCGAGCAAGGCGAAGGTGGCCATCTGTTGTTCACGTCGTCGTTCGCCGGGCTGGTGTCCAATGTCGGGCTGGGGCCCTATTCCGTTGCCAAATATGGCGTTGTCGCGCTCGCCGAAGCGCTGGCCCGCGAGGTGAAACCGGACGGTATCGGGGTGTCGGTGCTGTGCCCGATGCTCGTCGCCACCAACATCGGCAACTGCGAACGCAACCGCGGCGCCGACTACGGAACGCCGGCGACGCAACCGGTTTCGGAGCCGGTCACCGTCGGACAAGACGATGTCCTCGGCGCCGACGACGTCGCTCGGCTGACCGTCGAGGCGATGCTGGCCAACCGGCTCTACATCCTGCCGCACCGAGAATCACGCGGCTCGATCCGCCGGAGGTTCGAACGTATCGACCGCACCTTCGACGACCAGGCCGCCGACGGGTGGGACTACTAGCTGGCGGGATTGACCAAGCGCGCCAGGTGGTTTCGGTGCATCTCGTTGAGGAACAGCCCGATCGCGGTGACCGATGTGCCGGTCCGCGCGCGATCGACCAGATCGAAGCCGTGCCCAGCGCCGGGCAATTCCAGATAGCTGACCGTCGATCGGGAGACCGCGTGCAGCCGCTCCACGAACGCGCGCGCCTCGTCCACCGGGATCACGGTGTCGTTGGTGCCGTGAACCACGAGAAACGGTGGCGCATCGCTGCGGACGTGTGTGATCGGCGAAGCTTTGCGGAAGACGTCCGGATGATCGACGAACGTCTTGCGCACGACGATTCCTTCCAGGAACCGCACGAACTCCGCCCGTTGCGGCGCGGAGCGATCCTCCCAGTCGTAGCGCCCGTAGATACCGACCACGGCGTCGACCGATGTGTCGGCGTCGGCCGCTAGTTCGGCGCTGAATTCCCTGTCGTCACAGGTCAATCCGGTCAGCGCAGCCAAATGACCGCCGGCCGAGCAACCTGCGATGGCCACGAAGTTCCGGTCGCCGCCGAACTTGTCGGCGTTAGCACGCGCCCACGCCACGGCGGCCTTCACATCCAGGATGTGCCTGGGCCAGCGATGCCGCGGCGAGACACGGTATCCGACCGACAGGCATATCCAGCCTTGCGCGGCCAGATGCGACATCAGGGTGTAGCCCTGCAACTTTCGTTCGCCGATGATCCAGGCGCCACCCGGCACGAACACCAGTACCGGGGCAGGGCGATTGGGTAGATCCGGCCGCCGCCACACGTCAAGCACCTGCTCCGGCGCGCTGCCGTAGCGCACACTGCTGCGGTACAGGAAACGTTGGCGCTGCCGGCCGGCCCGCAACACCGGCGGCAGCCGGTCTTCGGCCGCCCACTGCACATCGAGACGATCTATCGGCAAGAACTGGCTCAGCGCAGCTGCGGCCGCTGCGGTGGTCTGTTCGCGGACCGTGCCCGGGATCAGGGCGTCGGCGCCGTTCGGCTGCTTGCGGCGTACCGCGGAGCCGAGAACCGTGGGAGCGTTCCGCGCGCACCACGCGCCCATCGCCGCGACGACGCCAACCGGGGCCAAATGCTTGCCGATCACCGGCAGGGCGGCACACGCGTCGCTGACCGCGATCGCACAGTCGATCGGACGAGCCCTGCGCAGCCACTTGGCTGGTAAAAGCGGCGCAGGTCGCGGTGGGCGCATTTCGGCAGCTTACCCGGCGGAGCGCGCCGATAGTCGGAATCTGGACAGGCAATTCGAGTTTCGTCAAATCGCCAGATCAGGACGGCCCCAAGTGGTTCCATTGTCGCGGAGCGAGGTGGGTTATGAAGCGACTCAACGGCATGGACGCCATGCTGCTTTACAGCGAGACACCCAACCTGCACACCCACACCTTGAAGATCGGGATTGTCGACGCCGCCGGCTTCGACGGTGAATTCGGCTTCGAAGCGTTTCGGCGGGTTGTCCCCCAGCATGTCCGGCTCCTGGCACCTCTGCGCTATCGGCTGGTGGAAATTCCGTGGCGGCTGCACCACCCGATGTGGTTGGAGAATTGCGAGCCGGACCTCGACTACCACGTACGACGGGTGCGCGTTCCCGCCCCGGGCGGTCGACGACAACTCGACCAGGTGATCGGCGACATCGCCAGCACCCCGCTGGACCGCAGCCGTCCGCTGTGGGAGTTCCACTTCGCGGAGGGCTTGGCGGACAATCACTTCGCGATCATCGGCAAGGTGCACCACGCGCTGGCGGACGGGATGGCATCGGCGAACCTGCTCGCAAAGATGGTCGATTCCCCGAACTCGGTCCAGGTTTCGCAAGGCAGCACCGCTTTAGGCGCCGAGCCGTCGACGTCAGAGCTCCTGCGGGCGGCCGGCCGCGATCACCTGCAGCAGGTCGCCGCGCTGCCCGGTCTGGTTCGCGACGCCGCTCGTGGGTTCCGGCAGGTGCGGCAACGATCCAAGGAGCGCGACGACAATCCTGATCTGGCCAAGAACTTCAACCCGCCACCCACATTTCTCAATCACGTGGTGTCGCCGGTGCGGACGTTCGCGACGGCGGCACTGGCGCTCACGGACGTCAAGCAGACCGCGAAACACCTCGGCGTGACGTTCAACGACATCGTGCTGGCGACGGCCGCTGGCGGGTTGCGCGAACTGCTGTTGCGCTACGACGGCAGAGCAGACCGGCCGATTCTCACGTCGGTACCGATCAGCACCGACAGGTCGCCGGACCGGATTACCGGCAACGAGATCAGCGGCCTGTCGGTGTCGCTGCCGGTGCACATCGACGACCCACTGGAACGGGTGAAACTGACTTCGTTGTCGACGGCGCGGGCCAAGGAGGACCTCGATCTGCTGGGCCCGAAACTCCAGGGCCAGCTGATGGAATACCTGCCGCCGCTGCTGGCTCCTGCTTTGTTCCACCGGCAATCGAAACGTGCCACTCGCAACAGAGCGATGAACATCGCGGTTTCCAACGTGCCGGGACCGCGGGAACGCGTGCACGTCGAAGGCGTACCAGTGTCCGAGTTCTATTCCGTGGGAATCCTTTCGGCGGGCAGCGCCTTGAACATCACGGTTTGGAGCTACGCCGACCAACTGGACATCTCAGTGCTCTCCGACGACCGTACCTTCAACGATGTACATGAGGTGACCGATGCACTGGTGCACGCGTTCGGCGAAACACGCAGAGCGGCAGGGCTTCCCGGGGAGCTGACAGTTGTCGACACGGCGATGGCTCCCGCTGGCCCGCCCGATTAGTCGTCGCCTACTTTGGCCCGCAGCTCGGCACGCAGGATCTTGCCGGTACTGCTGCGCGGCAGCTCGTCGAGCACGATGATCTCGCGCGGCACTTTGTAATTGGCCAGGTTTTCCCGGATGTGCGCCTTGAGCGATTCCGGCGTGGCCGATGCGCCCGGCACGAGCACGACGAACGCCGCCAGGCGCTGGCCGTACTCGACGTCGTCGACGCCGAGCACCGCGGACTCGGCGACCTCCGGATGCGCCGCGAGCGTCTTCTCCACCTCGATGGGGTACACATTTTCGCCGCCGGAGACAATCATCTCGTCGTCGCGGCCGACCACGAACAACCGGCCTTCCGTGTCGAGATAACCCAAGTCGCCCGAGGCCATGAAGCCGTCGTGAAAATCCTTGGTTTTACCTGACGTGTAGCCCTCGAACAGGGTGCCGCTGCGGACGTAGATCTGGCCCACCTCGCCGGTCGGCAGCTCGTGCAAATCCTGGTCCAGGATGCGGATCTCGGTGCCCGGGGCCGGCTTTCCGGCGGTATCGGGTGCCGCGCGCAGGTCTTCGGGTGTGGCGCTGGCGATCAGGCCCGCTTCGGTCGCGTTGTAGTTGTTGACGATCACGTCGCCGAATTCGTCCATGAATGCGGTGACCACATCCGGGCGCATTCGCGATCCCGACGCGGCGGCGAACCTCAGCGACCGGCAGTCGTATCGCTTGCGCACCTCCGGCGGCAGATCCATGATGCGGTCGAACATCACCGGAACCACTGCTAATCCGGTGGCGCGGTGCCGGTCGATGAGTTGCAGGGTGGCTTCCGGATCGAACTTGCGCCGCGTCACGATCGTGCACGCCATCGACGCGGCGAAGATCAACTGGGAGAACCCCCAGGCATGAAACATCGGCGCGGCGATCACGACGGATTCCTCGGCGCGCCAGGGCGTCCGGTCCAGGATCGACTTGAGCGCGCCCACTTCACCGCTGGTCATCCGGGCGCCTTTGGGCGTCCCGGTGGTGCCAGAGGTCAGCAGCACTGTTCGCGCTTTTTCCGTGGCGCGCTTGGGTTGTCGGCCGGCATGCGCCTCGATCAGCTTCTCGACAGTGACGGCGTCACCTGTCGGGTTGTCCGTCCAGGCGACGATCCGTCTCGCGTCGGGCCGGTCGGCCAGCGCGCGCTCGACGCTGTCGGCGAACTCTTCGTCGTAGACCACGGTGTCGGCGCCTTCGCGGGCCACCACCTCGGCCAGCGCCGGTCCGGCGAACGACGTGTTGAGCAGCAGCACGTCGGCGCCGATGCGGTTGGCCGCAACCACTCCCTCGACGAAGCCGCGGTGGTTACGGCACATGAGCCCGATGGTTTTCGGTTGGCCACCGGGCTGGTTTTGCAGCGCAGCGGCGAAAGCGTCGCAGCGCTGGTCGAGTTCGCGCCAGGTCAACATGCCCAGTTCGTCGACGAGTCCGGGGCGTTCCGGACATCGCTGCGCCGCTGAGGCGAAACCTGATGTGGCAGCTAGGTTTTCGCGACGCATCACGGCAGCCATCCGGATGTACTTGTCCGGCCGCATCGGCGCGATCAGCCGCGCCCGCCACAACGTGTCCAGCAGGCCGATCGTCTGGCCGACACGGTCGATCACGGTGTCAGCCCAGCACCGGGAAACGGCGCTCGCGCGCCAACTCGTCCAGGGCCCGCTGCATCACCTCGCGCACATACTCGTCGACCTCGTCGACGTCGGGTTCGTCGCCGAACCGGGCGACGATGTCGATCGGCTCGAGCACGTGGGTGACGATCTTGGTCGGCAGCGGCAAGTTGGGCGGGAAAGTGGCGAAAACGCTGAACCCGAACGGGAATCCGAACGACAGCGGCAGGATTTTGGTCCGGGCCGCACGCGCGATCGGACCGAGCAGTTTCGCCAGACCCGTCCCGCGCATCAGGTACAGCTGGGTTTCCTGACCGCCGATCGACACCGCCGGCACGATCGGCACACCCGCCTCGATAGCTGTCCGGACATACCCCTTTCGCCCGGCGAAGTCGATCGTGTTCTGCTGCAACGTGGGCCGCATGGCGTCGTAGTCGCCGCCCGGAAACACCACCACCAGGTGGCCCGACCGCAAGGCATTCGCGGCGTTCTCCGGATTGGCCCGAATGAAACCGGTCCGCAGCAACGCCGTGCCGATCGGCCCGATGAAGATCATGTCGTGGCTGAGCGTGTGGATCGGGCGGTCATAGCCGAACTTCTCGTAGAACTCGACGGCAAGGATCGGCACGTCGGCCGCCAGCTGGCCGCCGGAGTGGTTGGCGACGAGCAATGCGCCACCGGCAGGCGGAATGTTGTCGAGGCCGCGCACCTCGGTGCGGAAGTAGCGGCGCAACACCGGCCGCAGGGCGTCGATGATTCGTTTGGTGAACCGGGGATCCCATTTGGCAAGCTCCGCGATGTCGGCTTCGCTCATCGTTCTTGGTTCTCCCCTTGACTACAGCCCGCCCGATACGCCGGAAAGAGCGCATTATCTGCGGATATAGTACTCTCTGAAATCGAGAATGTCATATTCACGCCGGGCGCGGCCATGTCCGGGGGGCGTAGGGGGTGAGCATGTCCGAAACGGTGCTTGTCACGGGTGGGTTCGGGCTGGTCGGGTCGGCGACGGTCCGGCGCCTGGCTGCCGACGGGCGCCGGGTGGCGGTGGCCGACCTCGGCACTGCCGCCAACCGCAAAGCGGCACGTACGCTGCCGGCCGGGGTCGAGGTCCACCTGACCGACCTGACCGAGCCCGGTCAGGTGGATCGGCTGGTGTCCGCGGTAGCGCCGGCCGCAATCGTGCACCTGGCGGCCGTGATCCCGCCGACGATCTATCGCCACGCCCAACTCGCTCGCAGGGTCAACGTCGACGCCACCGCGGCACTGGTGGCCGCCGCCGAGGCTCAGCCGAATCCGCCGCGCTTCGTCCATGCGTCGAGCAACGCCGTCTACGGTGCTCGCAACCCGCACCGCATGTCCGGTGCGGTCACCGCGAGCACGCCGGTTCGGCCGTCCGACCTGTACAGCCAGCACAAGGCGGAAGCCGAACATCACGTGCGATCGTCGAGCCTGGAGTGGGTGGTGCTGCGACTCGGCGGTGTGCTGAGCGTCGATCCGGCCGCTATGCCGTTCAGCGCCGACGCACTGTTCTTCGAAAGCGCGCTGCCCACCGACGGGCGTATGCACAGCGTCGATGTTCGCGATGTGGCAGCAGCGTTTGCGGCGGCCACCACCGCGGACGTGGCACGCGAGATCTTGTTGATCGCCGGTGACGAGTCACACAAGGTGCGGCAGGGCGAAGTGGGGCCAACCCTTGCCGCCGCTCGCGGGATGGCCGGAGTGCTCCCGACGGGCCGACCGGGTGATCCGAGCCGCGACGACGCGTGGTTCGTCACCGATTGGATGGACACCACGCGCGCGCAGCAAGCGCTGAAGTTCCAGCGGCACTCGTGGCCCGACATGGTCGCCGAGATGCACTCCCGCGCAGGCTGGAAACGCTACCCGATGCGCGTTGTGGTCCCGTTCGCGCGGGCGCTGCTGCGACGGCGGGCGGCCTACCGCGACAGCCCCGGCCGGTACGCCGATCCGTGGGGAGCCATCCGCTCCAGGTTCGGCGACCCGGCACCGGATCGTCAGAGCACCCAGGTGGATTAGCCGGGTCCCAGCTTGGGCTGCCCGGTCTGCCGGCCAGCTGAATGTCGGAGGGGCCGATCGCCACGAAATCAGCCTGCCACAGGGGATTTCGCGATGTACTCGTCGGCGAATCTGGCGATCCCGTCGAGCGCTTCGCGGGTGCGCTGCCACGGCGCCACGATCAGCCGGTCGATGCCGGCGTCGGCGGCGCGCCGCACGTCGGCCACGGACGTGATCGGCACCGACGTGGTGACGGACGGCTTACCGCTGCGACCCTGCTCGGTCCACAGCCGGGTCAGCGTGCGCACCGAGTCCGGGAGCCGGTCCAACGTGTGGTTCATCGGCAGCCAGCCGTCGCCGAATCGGGCCACCCGGCGCAGCGCGGCCTTGGCGTCGCCGCCGATGTGCAGTGGCGGCCCGCCCGGCTGCACCGGCTTGGGCTCGAACATGACTTCGCCGAAATCGAAGAAACGGCCGTGATGTTCGATGCTGGGCTGGGTCCACAGCGCCCGGCAGACCTGCAGCGCCTCGTCGACGCGGGCACCGCGGCTGTCGAAGTCCAGCCCGACCGCGTCCCATTCCTCACGCAGCCAGCTGGCGCCGACCCCGAAATCGAATCGCCCTCCGGACACGATGTCGAGGGTGGCCGCGGCGCGGGCGCTGACGAACGGATGGCGCAGACCGATGTTGTAGACGTAGGTGCCCAGCCGGATGGTGCGGGTCTGCGCGGCAAGGAAGGACAAATAGTTCAGCGCGTCGAAGATCGGCGTCTGCGGCGGCACCGGCGGGTGCGTGTCGCCGTGGTGCGGGCTGCCGCTCATCGCGGCGGGCAGCACCAGATGCTCGGGCAGCCACACCGACTCGAATCCAAGCTCCTCGGCGCGGCGGGTCAACTCAGGCCACACCCCGGGATGCGCGCGGGCCAGCGGAATACCGAACTTCATTGTGCCTTGGCCTTTCTCGCGGCCCCCGGTGCTCGTCCGATGATGCCATCGGCCTCCAGCTCGGCGATCTGCGGGTCGGTCAGCCCCAGTTCGGTGAGCAGCTCGTGGTTGTGCTGGCCGAGCAACGGCGCGGGTTGGCGATGGAATCGCTGCGGCCCGCCGGACAAGCGCATCGGCACCGTGCTGTGCGGAGCCGAGGCGTTCACCGGGTGCTCCACCTGTTCGAAAAAGCCGCGAAAAGCTAACTGCGGCAACTCGGTCTGCCGGTGAGGCTGCATCACTTTCGCCACCGGCACGCCGGCGCCCCACAGGCGACCGACGATCTCGTCGCCGCGGCGGTCCTCACACCAGGCGGCCAGGTGCGCGTCGATCAGATCGTGGTGTGCTCGACGGCCGGCCTCGGTGCCCAGCGCCGGGTCCGTCACCCACTGCGGTCGGCCCAGCGCGTCACACAGGGCTGCCCATTGCTGGTCGGTGGCCACGGCGATCGCCACCCAGCTGTCCAGCCGGCCGAATTCGTCGACGTCGGCGGTGCGGTAGAGGTTCTGCGGGGCGGCCGTCGGCCCGCGATTGCCTGTCCGCTCCAGCAGTGCCCCGTAGGCCGAGTATTCGATGACCTGCTCGGCGGCGATGTTGACCGCGGCGTCGACCATTGCGGCTTCGACCAATACGCCCTGGCCGGTGCGGCGCCGGTGTTCCAGCGCCAGCAGCAGCGCGTTGAGCGCATGCACTCCCGCGTTGGGATCGCCGACCGAGTAGGGCTCGTAGGGGTTGCGGTCGGGATAGCCGGTCAACCAGCTCAGCCCCGACGCGGCCTCGATCACGTAGGCGAACGCGGGGTTGTCGCGCCACGGCCCGTCGAGCCCGAATCCGGGCATGCGCAACAGGATTGCGTCGGACCGCAGCTTTTGGACGGCGGCAAAATCCACACCGATCTGGTCGAGCACCCGCGGCGTGAAGTTCTCGACGATCACGTCGGACGTTGCGATGAACCGGCGCAGAAGATCTCGTCCCGCAGACGTCTGCAGGTCCAGCGTCACGCCTCTCTTGTTGGTGTTCAGGCCCGAGAAGATCGGTGAGCGTTCCCACCATTGGTCTTCGCTCGTCGGGACGCCCGCGATCAGTCGGGTGCCGTCGGGCTTGCTGGTGGACTCCACGTGGATGACCTCGGCTCCGAGCATCGCCAGATAATGCGTGCAACATGGACCGGCCCAGAACGTCGTCATGTCCAGCACGCGTAAGCCATTGAACGGCAAGCGATCCGAAGTTGACCCGGAAGGCTGCCGTGCCGGGCCAGGGGCTTGACGGTACTGTGCGGTGTGCTCACCGAGCCGCGGCGCGGGCTGCGGCGCACGCAGAAACGCCGGCGTCATGCGGTAAGGGTGGTCGGGCCGGCAGAACCCGTCGCGGGGATTCGTGGTGAACGACCGGCGATGCTGGAAGTGGTCCAGGCCGGTGATGTTGGCGCCGTTGGCCACCGGCGCGTTCGGGATCCGGAATGCGGTGGCCAGCTCGCGGGTCTCGTCGACGGTCTGGCTCGCCACCCATTCATAGATCTCGTCGGCCTTCTCGTTGGCCTGCTCGGTGATCGACAGCGGCGAGTCCTCGTCGATCCACTCCTGGTGACCGGTCATCGCGCACAGGTCGAACCACTGCTGCGCGGTTCCACAGCCGACGTCGACCAGGCCGTCCTTGGCGCGGGCGATACCCGGGACGGTGAGCTTGCGGGCGTCCCGCCACGGCCGGCCCAGCATTTCGAAATACGTGACCGGGTAATAGGTGAGGCCCAGGATCGCCGTTTCCAGCATGGACAGATCTATGAGCTGACCGCCGCGCTGAAGAAAGGTCAGCGTCGCGGCACTGGCATAGGCGCCTGCGAAGTATTCCCCGACCTGCCCGCCGACGAACACCGGTGCGCGATCAGGTGATCCACGGCCCAGCCCGACGATTCCGCCCGACCAGGCCTGCAGGGTGAATTCGGTGGCAGCGCGGTCGCGCCACGGACCCTCCAGCCCGAATGGTGTGATCGCGGTGACTACCAGATGCGGGTGGGCGCGGTGCATCTCAGCCGGTTCGAATGCGTCCGCGATTGTCGAACCGCACGACCACACCACGGCGTCCGCCGATGCCAGCAGTTCGTTCACGAAGTCGACGTCGGTCGCGGGGTCGGCGACGACACTGTGCTTGGAGCAAGCCAGGAAGCTGAACAGCGCGCCGTCGGTTTCGATGTGAGCGCCCGAGGCCGACCATCGGCGCAGCGGATCTGCTTGCGGCGACTCGACTTTGATCACCCGGGCACCGCCGTCGGCCAGCAGTTTGGTGCAATAGGCGCCCGCGATACCGCTGGAAAGGTCGACGACCGTGTAGCCGTTCAGCGGCTCCACCGGCTACCCCTTCTTCTTGTTCTTCTTGCGGCTGGACTTGCTCAACCGAAACTCCGGCGGAAACTTGCTGTCGTTGTCTTTGACCGCGTCGCCCAGGCCGCTGTCGATGGCGTCGTCGAGCATCAGATCGTCCCCGTCGGGGGTGACACCGCTGCCCATCGACTCGAAGAACGCGCTCAGCAGGCTGCCCATGTATTCGCCCTGGTACTGCTTGACCACCTCGAAGAACATCTTCTGCATGAAGACGGTGTCGGTGGGCCGGTTACGCGCGCACGCCAGCGCATACTTGTCGACCTCGGCCTCCAGCTCGTCGCGCGGCACGACCTTGTTCAGGAAGTTGCAACCGAACATCTCGTCGGCGGTGAAAGGCCTTCCGGTGAAGACCATTTCCTGAAATTTGCGCAGCCCCATCGTCTGGACCCAGGTCCACATTCGCGGTCCCCAGCCGTAATAGCGGAACGACGGGTGACCGAACAGCGCGTCGTCGGAGGCGATCACCAGGTCGGCGTCGGCGGCCTGATAGAAATGCCAGCCGTAGCAGTATCCTTTCGCCTCGACGATGCTGATTTTCTTGAATTCCTGAAGCGCTCGGTTGCCGGCTTGCGAATTCGCGTACCACGCGCTGATCGTGGCGCCGTGGCGAAACGACCCCTTCGGCGGGTATTTAACAGCATCGTCGTCCAGCCGCAGCTCGGCGAGCCGGAAGGCGGGCGAATCCTGGCCTTCCATGAACTCGGGCAGGTCGGCGCCGCTGCCGAAGTCGTCGCCCACGCCGCGGATCACCACCACCTTGACGTCGTCGTCGACATTGGCGCCGCGCAGCAGATCGGCGTAGCGAAGCCGCGCCGCCACGGTGGGCGCGTTGAGAAACTCGGGACGGTCGAACGTGATCGTCGCGATCTTGGTCTTCGGGTCCTTCGCGTAGCGGATGATCTCTTCTGGCGGAGGAGCCTTGTCAGGCATGGACTACGCCTTGCCACGACGGGCTCGACGTCAGCACCTCGGGGCCGTCGGCCGTGACCAGCACCGCCTCTCGGCCGAACACCGCGCCGACGCCGCGTTCCCAGACGTAGCCGGTGACCGCCAGCACCATGCCGGCCTCGAGGTGTTCCTCGGCTGCGGTGGCCGGCAAATGCGCCGACACCACCGGCGGGTCGAAGCCCATGCCCAACCCGCGCGCCACCGGCATCGGCGGCAGCGGCTCGCCCGCGGCGTGATACGCGGACAGCAGCTCCGCGGCCGGCGCGCCCGGTTGGCACGTCTCGTACAGCCTGCCCCACAACAAATCCCAGCGGCGGTACAGGTCGGCGGCGCCATCGGATTCGCCGACGGGCCAGGTGCGCCCGACCTCTCCGGTATAGCCGCCGCCGAGCACGCCCGCAGAGAACGCCACCAGGTCGCCGGCCTGCACGCGCCCGTCGTCGCTGCCGCGCCGCCACGGGTGCTCCCGCGACGTCACCCACGCGGCGTCCTGTGTCGACGGAGTGCTCACGCCGCCGGCCGTCATGGCCTCCAACAGGACGCCGGCCAAGGTCTTTTCGGCGACGCCGGGGCGCAGCTCGGTAACCGCAGCGGCCAGCGCGTGCTCGGCGACGCGGATGGCCTCGCGCAGCGCGACCACCTCCTCGGCGGTCTTGATGCGACGGGCGGCACGCATGGCCGCCTCGCCGTCCACCAACTCCGCGTTAGGGAAAGCCACCGGCAACAACTGGGCGAAGCCTGGGGAAAGTGCGTCGGTGCCAACACGTTTCGCGTCAGCGGCGCCGTCGATGCCCTGCAGCACCGAGATGGTGTTCATCGGGTTCCAGGCGATGCCGTAGAGGTTCTCGTGCGGGATGTCGTCCGGAACGCCCTCGTCCCAGGTGGACAGCAGGTGGATCGCCCCTGTCGCCCGGACGACAACACAGGTCGGTCCGAACGGGCGCGTGCCAGCCACCCACAGTTGCGGTGCCCCGGCGACATAACGCACGTTGGCTTGCCGCCCGAGCACCAGCACGTCGAGATCGTTTGCTTCCATCTGGGCCAGCGCGCGCTCGCGACGCCCGGACCGCAGCGCCCGGTCGTCGGGCAGAACCTCAGTGGCCATCAGCGCGCCCCATAGGGGTCATAGGGGTAGTCGGTCAACCGGATCCAGCCTTCCTCGGTGATGACGATGATCTCTTCGCTGCGATAACCGCCGGTGCCGTCCTCCCACACCACTGGCTCGAGCACCAGCACCATTCCCGGCTCGAACACGAAGTTCTCGTCGAACTCGTCGCCCAGATCGGTTCCGATCATGGGTGTTTCGGCGGCGTTCACACCGATCCCGTGGCCCAGGTAGAAGTGCGGCAGCCACGGTCTGGTGCCCCCGTTGGCCTTCGTCGCAGCCCGGCCCAACTCGGCCGCGGTGGCGCCGGGTCGGGTCACCTCGAGCACCGCGGTCATGATCTCCTGCCACCGATGGAACTGCGCCTGCTGGCGCGGTGTCGGCTCGCGGCCGACTACCCAGGTGCGGCCGAAGTCCGAGCAGTAGCCGGCGTAGGTGATGGACACATCGGTCCACAGCACGTCGCCGGCGGTCAGTTCACGCTCAGTTGTCAACAGCGGCAACGCTAAATCACCGTGAGTGGTCCACACGCCGTCGGCCTTGCTCGAAGGCATCACCTGCCAGATCGGCTCCAGCATGCTGGCCATCGCGCCCAGCTCGAACGCGCGGCGCAGGAAGCTCGCCGACAGGTCGATCTGCCGAATGCCCGGCGCGAGTGCGGCCTGCACGTCGACCATCGCCTGGTCGGTGATCCGGCATGCAGTGCGAATGCAGGCCAGCTCGTCGGGCGTCTTGATGAGCTTGGCGGCGCCGATCACCTGGGCAGCGTCGACGGGCCGGCCGGCCCGGAACAGCCGCTGCTGCGCGCGCCGCATCGCCCCGGTCAATTCGTCAACGGCGACAACCGCGTTCGCGGGAACCAGTTCGGCGACGGTGCGCGCGAAGCTTTCCACGCCCTCGTCGAATTCCAGATACACCGGGCCGTGCAGATGGTCGGCGGGCAGCCCCGACTCCGACGACGTGCCCTCGCGGAACGGCAGGAACAGGTGCGGCCAGGGATCGTCGGCGCGCACCACCGCGACCGGGCGCTCGACGTAGGACAACCCAGCGTCACCCAACGGCCAGCTAGCCCCGGTGGCATAGACGACGTTGTTGTTGCCCAACAGGATCAACGCGTCCACCCCGCGGTCGGCCATCGCCGCACGCAGCCGCGCACCAGTCTCCGAACGCATCCGGTCAAGGTCCGGGGTATCCGGGATCTGCAGCGCAGACGGCGGAGCCTGCATAAACGTCGTCACGAAACCGCCTTACAGACCAAGGAACTCGGTGATGTTGCCGCTGACGATCTTTGCGGCGGCTTCCGGCCCGACGGCGTCGACGACCGCGGCCAGCGACTTCTCCGAATAGCCGTACGTGCTTTCGTTGTGCGGATAGTCGGAAGACCACATCACCTTGTCGACACCGATCTTGTCGATCAGCTGCAGGCCCAGCGGGTCCACCATGAACGACGCGCTCATGTGCTTGTCCCAGTAGTAGCGCACGTCATGCTCGACCGGCCGGTTGAACATGTGCTGATACGATGCGACCAGGTGCTCGGCGTCCTGCAGAGCCCATGGCACCCAGGCGATCCCGCCCTCGAACCACCCGATCCGCAGATTGGGGTGGCGATCGAGGATACCGGCGAAGATGTACTTGGAGAACGTCTCCCGGAACCCGTCGATGTTGATCATCATGCCGACCACCACACTGTTGAACGCGCACGGCGTTTTCGGCGGAGTCTCGCCGATGTGGTGGGTGACCGGCAGCCCGGACTCCTCGATTTCGTCCCACACGGGGCTCATCGCATCACTTGCGTAGTCGATGATGTTGCCGTCGTCGTCCTTGCCCGGGTTCAACGGCAGCAGGAATGTCTTGAGGCCCAACGATTTCAGCTCGGCGAGTGTCCGGCGGGTGCCCTTCGGATCCCACCAGTTGATCAGGCCCGCGCCGTAGAAGTGACCGCCGGAGCGCTCCTGCAGCTCGGCGATGTACTCGTTGTAGATGCGGAAGGCGAGCTCGCGAAGTTCCTTGTCCGGGTAGTGGAACAGCGCCAGGATCGCGTTGGGGAACGCCAGCTCCTTCTCGACGCCGTCGTCGTGCAGCTCCTGGATGCGTGCCTCGATGTTGGTGCTGCCGGCGCCCGGCAGATCGTCGTATTGCATCAGCACCGCGCTGAAATCGCCCGGCAGGAACGACTGCCCCTTGCGGCCGACCTGATAGGCGCCGTCCTCGTACCAGATGCGCGGCGCCTTGTCTTTGAGGTTCTCCGGGAAGCGCTCGTAGAAGATGTCCTCGGCCAGCGAAATGTGGTTGTCCGCAGAGAAAACCACTGTGCCTTCGGGCAGGCCGACGTTGCCGAGGTCGGCGTGTCCGCGCCGATCCTTGGGGGCGCCGTAACCTTCGGGCGGGTAGAGCGAGACGGTGCTCGTCATGATTGATCCTCCAATCGGATCGGCTCGGGTTTGAGGGTAGTCATCTCACCAGGCCACCGGAAGTTCGTAGACGCCGTACGCGAGGCGGTCGTGTTTGAACGGAATCTCCTCGATCGGCACGGCGAGCCGCAATGTCGGGATGCGGCGCAGCAGTGTGTGAAAGACGATCTGCAGTTCGGCGCGGGCGAGCTGCTGGCCCACGCATTGATGTCTGCCGTAGCCGAACGCGACGTGCTGACCTGCGCCCTCGCGGGTCACGTCGAGCTCGGCCGGCTCGGGGTAGACCTTGGCGTCCCAGTTCGCCGGCGCCAGATCGATGATGATGCCCTCGCCGGCCCGGATTGTCTCGCCGGCGATTTCGATGTCCTCGATCGCGACGCGGCGCTGGCCGTTCTGGATGATCGACAGGTAGCGCAACAGCTCTTCGACAGCGTTCGCAACGACTTTCGGGTCGTCGGTGTCGCGAAGGGCTGCCAGCTGGTCGGGGTTTTCCAGCAGCGCCAGCACCCCGAGCCCGATCATGTTGGCGGTGGTCTCGTGCCCGGCGATCAGCAGGCCGGTGCCCAGTTGGGCGGCTTCGCGCACACTGAGCTCGCCGGCCTTGACGCGCTCGGCCAGGTCCGACACCGCGTCCTCGGCCGGGTTATCCATCTTGGTCTCGACCAGGTTCGCCAGGTACTTGGCCAGCCCGGCCGCACCCTTGGCGGTGTCCTCGCCGGTGGCATAGCGGGCAAGCCCGATGTTGGCGTGGCGCTGGAAGAACTCGGCGTCTTCGTACGGCACACCCAGCAGTTGGCTGATCACAAGCGACGGCACCGGTAAGGCCAGGGCGGTGACGATGTCGGCGGGTTGCGGCCCGGCCAGGATCGCGTCGATGTGCTCGTCGGTGATCTGCTGGATCACCGGGCGCAGACCCTCAACCCGCTTGAAGGTGAACGGCTTTGACAGCATCCGCCGGAACCGGGTGTGCTCCTCGGCGTCCGAGGTGAACACCGACCGGGGGCGCTTGTGCACGGTCGACAGCATGCCCTCGTTCCAGTGCGGAAAGCCGGGCCGACGGTCGTCGACGCTGACCCGGGAGTCGGCGAACAGCGCCCGCACTTCGTCGTAGCCCGTGATCAGCCACGGTGTGCTGCCGTCCCAGATCCGCACCCGCGACAGCGGTTTGGCTTCCGCGAGTGCCATCACGTCCGGTGGCGGCGCGAACGGGCAGCCGCCGTCGCGGGCCATCGGATATTCCGGTACGCCCGAGGCGGTATCGGTAGTGCCGGTGAGGGTGTCGGACACGTCTCACTCCTCGATGTAGATGGCCGACGCGGGACAGCCCGCAGCGGCGCTGCGGGCGCCCTCGGCCTGCTCGGGCGACGGGTTCTCGTTGAGCAGCACGACGACACCATCCTCGTCGCGCTGGTCGAAGATCTCGGGGGCGCGCATCACGCAGTTGCCCGACGACGCGCACTTGTCTTGGTCGACAACGACTTTCATCGGCTACTTCTTTCGCTCACCGGCGCCAGCCACAAGCCCACGATCGCGTCGATGAGGCCGGATCCGGCCGTCTGCCACGACGAGCGGGATGCCGATGTACCGCTCGCCATTGCCCGTTCACGATCCGCGCACGTGTGCATCAGCAGATTGCGGGCCATCACGTTGCGCTCCACCCGGACGTCGTGGGGCAATTCGGGAAGGCAGCTGTTGATGCCGTCGATCACCCGAACCAGCGACGGGGATGTCAGCGCATCTTTGACGATGATGTTGTGGTAGGCCGGGTCCGTCATCACCTGCGCGGCGAAGCGCGCATACCAAGTGGGATTGCCCAGCGCCGCAAGGTGATCGGTGAGCGGCCGCACCAGACAGGCCACCCAGTCCCGCATCTCGGTGGACTCGCCCATCTCGGCCACCATCTGCTCGCGCAGTCGCTCGATGGGCACCCGGTGCTTGTGCTCGATCGCCCGCACCAGATCGGTTTTGGTGCCGAAGTGATAGCCGACGGCGGCGTTGTTGCCCTGCCCCGCGGCCTCGCTGACCTGGCGGTTGGACACCGCGAACACACCGTGCTCGGCGAACAGCCGCTCGGCCGCAGTCAGGATTGCCTCCTGCGTTGTGCTGGCCCGCTCGCTGCGCGCGGCCCTCGCCGTGGTCACGGGGTTAGTCAACCCCTCCCCGCGCATTAAGTCAAGCGATTGATTTAATCCTTCGGAGCGCTGCGCCGCCGGATCGGCTTGCCGATCGAGGTGCCGCCGTCGACCGGCAGCACGGTCCCGGTGACATAGCGGGCGCGATCGGTGGCGAAATACAGCGCGGCCTCGGCGACGTCGTCGGGCGTGCCTTCGCGCTGCAGCGGACGGTCGGCGCGCATCTGCTCGCGGGTCATCCGTTCGAAACGCTCGAGTTGTTCCGGCGACATGCCGCTCGCCGAGGAGGTCAGCAGAGGCGTGGGGATACTGCCAGGCGCGATGCAGTTGACTCGAATGTCGTAGTGCGCCAACTCGATTGCGGCGGATTTGGTGAACTGGATGACCGCCGCCTTGGAGGCCCGATATGTCATCACCCCGCCGCCGGCCTGAATCCCGCCGATCGACGACACGTTGACGATCGAGCCGCCGCCCGTGTTCGCCATCTGACGCGCGGCGTCACGGGTGCCCGCCATGACACCGAGCACGTTGACCGCCATGACGCGCTGGAAGTCGGCGAGGTCGTCCTCGAGGAAACTGCGGTGCATCCTGCTGGAGATGCCGGCGTTGTTGACCATGACGTCGAGGCCGCCGAACCGCTCGACCGCGAATGACACCAGAGCGCCGACCTCGTCGGGCTCGGCCGTGTCCGTGCGCCGGAAGGCGGCCTGCCCGTGCGCGTCCGCGATCACGCTGCCGCGGTCGGCGTCGATATCGCCGACGACCACCCGGGCGCCCTCCGCCAGGAACCTCTCGACGATGCCGGCGCCGATACCCGATGCTCCGCCGGTGACGATCGCGACCTTGCCGGCTAACTCGTTGACCACATCGAAGAGTTAATCGGCGCGCTCTCGGTTAAGTCAAGTGCTTGATTTAGCGGCAGCGGCGGACCCGTCGTCGCCGTTCGCCGAAAAAGCACCTGGAATTCTCGACTGGGAGGTCGTCGTGCTGATACGTTCGCCTCGGTGGGGCCCTTGATCAACGATGCGTCTACGCGGTGCCGGCCTTCAACGGCTGCGGACCCACTGGCCGTGCGGTTCGGCCTGACCCGTAGGCGCGGTGAAAGTTGTCGTCACCTCTACTGTTCGAAGGAGCCGATTTGAAACTCAACCGATTTGGCACCGCACTGGGTGTCATGGCCACTGGTGCACTGGTGCTGTCGGGGTGTGGCAGCAACAACAACAACACCAACGCGAATGAAGGCCAGGCGCCGTCCGGTTCGTCGTCTGCAAAGGTCACCTGCGGCGGGCAGAAAACGCTGAAGGCCAGCGGGTCGACGGCACAGGCCAATGCGATGGCCCGCTTCGTCAACGCGTTCGAACAGGCATGCTCGGGTCAAACGTTGAACTACACCGCCAACGGCTCTGGTGCAGGGATCAACGAATTTCTGGGCAAACAAACCGATTTCGCGGGCTCGGACGTGCCGCTGAGCGCAGACGAGGCAACCAAAGCCCAGGAGCGGTGCGGCTCGCCGGCGTGGAACCTGCCGACGGTGTTCGGGCCTATCGCGGTCACCTACAACATCAAGGGCGTCGACAAACTGGTTCTCGACGGGCCGACCGCAGCCAAGATCTTCAACGGCACGATCAAGACGTGGGACGACCCTGCGATCAAGGGCCTCAACGGCGGCGCCAACCTGCCCGCCGAGCCGATTCACGTCGTGTTCCGCAGCGACGAGTCCGGGACCACCGCCAACTTCCAGGAGTATCTCGACGCGGCCTCGGACGGCGCCTGGGGCAAGGGCGACGGAAAGACCTTCAACGGCGGTGTCGGTGAGGGCGCCAAGGGCAACGACGGCACGTCGGCGGCGGTGAAGAACACCGAAGGGTCGATCACCTACAACGAGTGGTCGTTCGCCCAGGCGCAGAAGCTGAACATGGCCCAGATTGTCACCTCGGCCGGTCCCGACCCGGTGTCGATCAGCAGCGACTCGGTCGGCAAGACGATCTCCGGCGCGACGATCAAGGGCCAGGGTCACGACCTTGTGCTCGACACCAACTCGTTCTACAAGCCGACGCAGGTCGGCTCGTACCCGATCGTCCTGGCCACCTACGAGGTCGTCTGCTCGAAGTACCCCGACCCCCAGGTCGGCACCGCGGTGAAGGCCTTCCTGGAGACCGCCATCGGCCCGGGCCAGGATGGCCTGGCGGACAACGGGTACATCCCGATCCCCGACAAGTTCAAGTCGAAGTTGTCGGACTCGGTCAACGCCATCTCCTGATCCCCCAGGCTTGATGGCCCGACGTTCGCCGCCGCGTCCCGGTACGCCGGAGTTGACGGTGACGAGTGTGGAGGCTGCGCGGCGCGGCGACCGACTGTTCAAGTCGGTCGCCGTCGCCGCCGGTTTGACAATCGTCGCCGCGATCGCGCTGATCGCAATATTCCTGCTGGTCAACGCGGTGCCCTCGCTGCTGGCGAATCACGCGAACTTCTTCACCAGCGCACAATTCGACACCACCGATCCCGAAAATCTGGTGTTCGGCATCCACGACCTGTTCATGGTGACGGTGCTGAGTTCGTTGTTCGCTCTAGTGTTGGCCGTGCCGGTGGCGGTCGGGATCGCGGTGTTCCTCACCCAATACGCGCCGAGCCGACTCTCGCGTCCGTTCGGCGCAATAGTCGACCTCCTTGCCGCGGTGCCGTCGATCGTGTTCGGGCTATGGGGAATTTTCGTGTTGGCGCCGATGC
Source organism: Mycobacterium sp. MFM001 (assembly GCF_003402475.1). Taxonomy (GTDB): domain Bacteria; phylum Actinomycetota; class Actinomycetes; order Mycobacteriales; family Mycobacteriaceae; genus Mycobacterium. Next base: position 30,389 of record NZ_BFAB01000014.1, on the reverse strand, counting down.
TCGAGCCGTTCGAGCTGTTGCTCAACCGGGACCTGGGCTGGTTGTTTCTGTTCAAGAAGGGCAACGTGTCATTGGTCGGCGGCGGCAATATCTTCACCGCCGGGGTCGTGCTCGCCGTGATGATCCTGCCGATCATTTCGTCGGTTTCGCGAGAAGTGTTCCGGCAGACTCCGCATCCGCAAATCGAGGCGGCGCAAGCGCTCGGCGCGACGAAGTGGGAAGTCATCCGAATGACCGTCTTCCCGTTCGGCCGTAGCGGTGTCATCGCAGCGTCGATGCTGGGTTTGGGCCGCGCGCTGGGCGAGACGGTGGCGATGCTGGTCATCATCCGCGCTGCGGCCCAGCCCGGGAATTGGTCCCTGTTCGACGGTGGCTACACGTTCGCCTCCAAGATCGCCTCTGCGGCAAACGAATTCACCGAACCGCTGCCGACCGGTGCCTATATTTCCGCCGGATTTGTGTTGTTCGTCCTGACATTCATCGTCAACGCGGCTGCCCGCGCGGTCGCCGGCGGGAAAGTCAACGCATGACCCGCGTCGGCGACGATGCAGAGCCGGAGTGATGTGGGGGTACCACCCGCTTGCGGGGGAGAGGAGCGGCGCACATGAGCAGCGTCACGCTTTATCGGCCGGTCAAGGGCGCGGCGTTTCTCCACATCAGCATCGGGCGGCGGATCAAGGACAGCGTCGCGCGAATACTTTTCCTCACCTCGTTCGTCGTCGCGATGGTGCCGTTGGTCTGGGTGCTCTGGGTGGTAGTCAAACGAGGCTGGTACGCCATCACCCGGCCCGACTGGTGGACTCATTCGCTACGCGGTGTCCTGCCGGAACAATTTGCCGGCGGGGTGTATCACGCGCTCTATGGAACCCTGGTGCAGGCCGGGGTTGCCGCCCTGCTGGCGGTGCCGCTCGGAATCATGACCGCGGTGTACTTGGCGGAATATGGTCCGAGTCGCCTGACCCGGTTGACCACGTTCATGGTCGACGTACTCGCCGGGGTGCCCTCGATCGTGGCGACGCTCTTCATCTTCAGCCTGTGGATCGCGAACTTGGGATTCGAGCAGAGCGGCTTCGCCGTATCGCTGGCGTTGGTGTTGCTGATGTTGCCGATCGTGGTGCGCGCCACGGAGGAAATGCTCAAGCTGGTCCCTGACGAATTGCGAGAAGCCAGTTACGCCTTGGGTATTGCGAAATGGAAGACGATCGTGCGGGTCGTCATCCCGACAGCACTGCCGGGCATCATCTCCGGTGTCCTGTTGTCCATCGCACGCATCATCGGCGAAACCGCGCCGGTGCTGGTGCTGGTCGGCTACAGCCGCTCGATCAACTACGACATCTTCAGCGGCAACATGGCCACGTTGCCGCTGCTGATCTACACCGAGCTCGACAACCCCGAACACGCCGGCTTCTTGCGGGTGTGGGGCGCGGCGCTGACCCTGATCCTTGTGGTGGTGGTCGTTAACCTGATCCCTGCCGCGGCGACCCGCCTGCTGGCAGCGCGCCGACGTTAGCGCCCGCCAACGTCAGCTTGGCGGCAGCTTCACCACCCGGTCGTTGCCCCGGTCGGCAATGTAGACGTTCCCGTCTTTGTCCACCGCCACATCCAATGGGGTGTTGAGGCCGGTGAACGGCAGCACGACCGGCTTGTCCGACCCCGCCGGCAACTTCACCACCTGACTGTTGTCGTGTTCGGTGACGTAGATGCTGCCCGCACCGTCGACGGCGATACCCCAGGGCGCGGACAGACCGGTGAACGGCAAGTCGCTCTGGTTGTTCGACCCGGCGTCCAGCTTCACCACCCGGTTGTTGTCGGTGTCGGTGACGTAGACGTTGCCGGCACCGTCCACCGCCACACCATCCGGGTTAGTGAGGCCGTTGAACGGCAGATCGGTCGGGTTGCTCGAGCCGGCGTCCAGCTTCACCACCCGGTTGTTGCCGCGGTCGGCGACGTACACCGCACCGGAACTGTCCACCCACAGACCCTCGGGATAGTTGAGGCCGTTGAACGGCAACGTGGTCTGACTGTTCGACCCGGCGTCCAGCTTCACCACCCTGTTGTTGAAGTCGGTGACATACACGGCGCCGGCACCATCCACGGCGACCCCTTGCGGCTCGTAGAGTCCGGTGAACGGCAGCACCGACGGGCTGCTCGACCCGGGTGCCAGCTTCACCACCCGGCCGTACATGCCCTGGTTGGTGACATACACGTTTCCGGAGCTGTCCAGCGCCACCCCGCCGGGCGAGAGGCGGAAGTTCAGGCCGTTGAACGGCAGCACCGATTGTCCGCCCGCGTTCTGGGAGGGATGCGACGGCCCGAACAGCAGGATCGCAGCGGCAACCACGACGCCGACGACCACGAGTGCGATGGCGCCCATGATCGCCCAGCGCCTGCGTTGGTCGTCGGCCTCGGGTGCCTTGCTGAAGTCCGGCGCACCCGCGGGGCCGGTCGAGGCCGGGGCAGGAGGCTGGCTCTGCCAGCGACTGCCGCCGGTGTCGGGGGGCGGTGACCACGCCGGCTGGGTCCACGTGTCGGGGCGGGGACCCGAGCCGGTGGAATGGTCGCGGAAACCGGCCAGACGCGGATCGGCCGCGCTGCCCAGCAGGGTGGCATTCTCGCCTTGCCGCAGAATCGAGGTGGCCTGGTGCTGGTCGGTTGTGGTCAAGGTCTCGTGGGCGGCCGCGGCCAGGTCCCCTGCGCTGCGGTAGCGATCCTCCGGATTCTTGGCCATGCCTTTGGCGATCACCTCGTCCAGGGCAGCCGGCACCTCGGAGGGCCGCTGCTGGCTGGGCCGCGGAGCGGGTTGCATCAGGTGCGCCGCGATCAGCTGTTCGATGCTGTCCACCCGGTACGGCGGCGCGCCGGTCAAACACTCGGCCAATACACAAGCCAGCGCATAGATATCGGACTTGTAGGTGACGTCACTGCCCGAAAACCGTTCCGGGGCCATGTAGTTGTAGGTTCCGATCGCGGTGCCGGTTTGGGTCAGCCCAGGATCGGTTGCGGCGCGGGCGATCCCGAAATCCACCAAGTAGGCGAAGTCGTTGCCGGTGATCAGAATGTTTTCCGGCTTGACGTCGCGGTGAGTTACCCCGGCGGCGTGCGCGGCGTCCAGCGCGGAGGCGATCTGGCTCACGATAGCCACCGCCCGCGCCGGGCTCAGTGGACCGTTGCGCGCCAGCAGAGCGCGCAGCGAGGTGCCTTCGATCAGCCGCATGTCCACGTAGAACTGGCCGTTGATCTCGCCGTAGTCGTGGATCGGCACGACGTGCGGTTCGGTCAAGCGTCCCGCCGTGTCGGCTTCGCGTTGCATCCGCGCGCGAAACTCCGGGTTGCCGGAGAACTGCGCCGAGATCAGCTTCAGCGCCACCACCCGATGCTTGCGGGTGTCCTCGGCCTCGTAGACCTCACCCATACCGCCGCGGCCCAGCAGCCGCCTCAGCTGGTAGGGCCCAAACCATGACCCCACCCGCGAACCCGGCTCGGTCACCGTCGACGCTCCCTTCGGCTCATCACGAGATGGCGTTCACTGCCGTCTCGAGTTTCGATTGGAAAGACCTCGGCAGCGGGATGGACCCGTACTGGTCCAATCCATCTTGTCCCGAGCCAATTGCGGCCTGCAAAAACGCTTTGACAGCGGGCCCGGTCGCGGGATCCGGGTACTTCGAGCAGACGATCTCATAGGTCGCCAGCACGATCGGGTAGGCGCCGGCTTGCGTCGGCTTGTAGAACGACGACGTGTCCAACACCAGGTCGTTACCCTGTCCCGCGATTTTGGCCCCGCTAATCGTCTTGCCGACTGTTTCGCTGGAGATCGAGACCGGGTCCGGACCGGCCGACGTGATGATCTGAGCCATGCTCAACTGCTTGCCCACCGCGAACGACCACTCGTTGTAGGTGATCGACCCGTCGGTTTGTTGCAGAAGCGCCGACGTGCCGTTGTTCCCTGCGGCGCCCTGGCCCACACCCCCGTTGAACTCCTCCCCGTCGCCTTTACCCCACGCACCGTCGGACGCGCCGTCGAGATATTTCTGGAAGTTTGCGGTGGTCCCGGACTTGTCGCTACGGAAGATGACGGTGATGGGCGTGGACGGCAGGTTGGTGCCTTTGTTGAGCCCGGCGATCGCCGGATCGTTCCACGTCGTGATGCCGCCGTTGAATATCTTCGCCGTCGTGGGTCCGTCCAGGCTCAGCGAACTCACGCCCTTGAGGTTGTAGGTGACGGCGATCGGACCGAACACAACCGGCAGGTCCCAGGCCGGCGAACCACACCGCGCCGCCGCCCTGTCGGGTTGGCCCTTCGATGGATCCAGCGCCACATCCGAGCCCGCTAAATCGGTTGCGTTACCGATGAACTGCTCCACCCCTTTGCCAGAACCGATTGCGGCGTAGTCGAGCGTGTGGCCCGGGCATGCGCGGATATAGGCGTAGACGAATTGTTCCATCGCATTTTCTTGTGCGGTCGAGCCGCTGGCCTTGAGCCGCTGCTTGCCGCCGCACTGCACCGGCACCGACGCGGCGCTGGATTGCGATGAGCTGTTGGAATTGCTGCCGCACGCGGAGAACACCAGCGCACTGGCGGCCAGCAGGCTCAGCGCGGCGCTGCATCGCTTGAACTTCACGCAAACCACCTTCCGTCGCATACCTGCGTCGTTGCTTGGCAACAGTCGGCATAGAACGCCGAGCCTACCGACAACCCTAGGCGTTTCGAGGATGAACGACCGTGCGTTTCGGCCCGCCGCAATCGAGTACGTGCTGTTCAGCACGGCCTGCGGATACCATTGGCTGGTGTCCACGGAGGCTCTCGGCGGGCGACTGCCCGAATTGACCGGCGACGCCAGAGTCGATCGCTGGCGTGAGCACCGTGCCGCGGTACGGGCCGAGTTGGTCGAGGCGACGCTGCGGGCGATCGAGGAATACGGCCCAGACCTGTCCATCGACGACGTGGTGCGCACGGCCGGCGTTCCGCGGCCGAAGCTCTACCGGTTCTTCGCCGACAAGGACACGTTGTTCAGCGCCGTGGGCGAACGGGTGCAGGCCATGGTGCTCGAGCGCGTGGTTCCCCGTTTCAGCGAGGCCGGCACCGCGCGGGAGTTGGTCCGCTCGGCGGTGACAACCTATATCGACCTGGTCGACGAGCGGCCCAATCTATTCCGCTTCCTGGTCGGGTCCCAGTTCACCGAGCGCCGCTCGACCGAGGCGTTGATCGAGGGCGGCAGGCCACTGGCCAACGCCACCACCGAGGTGGTGGCCGGCATCTTGCGGGCGCGCGGCGGGCAGGCGGACGACCTGCAATACGCCGTCGATGCTTTGCTGGGCGGGGTGGCGCTCGGCGTGCTGCGCTGGCTGAACGAGCCGACGATCAGCAAAGCCGAGCTCATCGAGCAGCTGACCACCTTCCTGTGGGGCGCGTTGTCGGCAACCGCCGCCGCGCGTGGTCTGGCGCTCGATCCGGACGAAAAACTCTCCTAGCGCTGGTTTCCCTGACTCTTGCGGGCCGTGGTGGCCCGCGGTACTGTGACGACAGGCACATGGTACTGGTAGTACTAGGTACTGGAAGTTCGAAGAAGGGCCATCGGAGTCATGGCGAACGCGACGCAGGCCAGTTATCCGACGACGAGGCGGATCCGCTTCCGGTTCGGCCAAGACGAGACGTACGGCAAGTACTTCGTCAACAACGACATGGTGTTCAGCCACTTCGTGGCGGGGCTGTCAGGCTCCTTCCCGCCGGGCGAGGAAGCATTCATCCGATCGGTACGCCGATACTCCGACCGGATCACCGAACCGGTGCTCAAGAAACGGGTCAACGGCTTCATCGGCCAGGAGTCGACCCACGGGCAGGAGCATCGGCGGCTCAACGAGAAGCTCATCGAGAGGGGTTACCCGATCGGTTGGTGGGACTCAGAGTCGTTGAAGCAGAAGCGACTTCGGTTCGAAGAGTGGCTGGGCGGCCGGCGCCACCTGGCGCTGACCGCGGCCGCCGAGCATTACACCGCGGTGCTCGCCGAAAGGGTGTTGTCCAGCGCTGAAATTCAAGCGATTCCCGGCGACGCGGAAGTGTGGAACCTGCTGAACTGGCATGCCCTGGAAGAGCTGGAACACAAGTCGGTGGCGTTCGACGTGTATCGCGCGGTAGGCGGTTCCGAACGCACCCGCATCACGGTGATGGCCGTGCTGCTTGCGGTGATGATTCCGCTCACCACCGTCTTGTTGGCGATCGGTCTGGCGCGCGACCCGATCGCACGGCGGCATCCGCTGCGGCTGCTGCGCGAGACCTACGACTTGTACCGGGGTCCGTTCTTCAAGGGCTTGATCGGCCAGCTCGCGAAATACCTGCGTCCGGGCTTCCACCCGGACGACATCGACACGACAGCACTTTTGGAGCAGTGGCGCGAAGAACTCTTCGGCTCCGAGGGCGTCCTCGTCGACCACCTCAAGTAACCAAGGAGAAGATCGTCATGGGTGCTGTGCAGCGGGCGACAGCCGAAACCCTTTCGCCCAGAGCGTATCCCAAGGTCCGGCGGATCCGGTTCAGGTTCGGCGATCCCCGCCCGATGAAGCGTCACTTCGTCGAGGGCGACATCGTGCTGAGCCACCTGACCGCGCTGCTGTCGGCGATATTTCCGCCTGGCGAGGAGGGATTCATCAGGTCGGTGCGGCGCTTCGCCGACCATGTGACCGACCCGGAGCTCAAGAAGAGGGTCGCCGGATTCATCGGCCAGGAGTCGGTGCACGGCCAAGAGCATCGACGGCTGAACGAGCAACTGGTCGCGATGGGTTACCCGCTGGTGCGCATGTTCATGTTCGACCACGACAGCCGACGCCACAAACTGATAGTGCGCTGGGAGAACCGGGTGCCGGGCTACCTGCATTTGGCGTCGACGGCGGCGGCCGAGCACTACACGGCGACACTGGCTCAGCGGATGCTCTCCGACGAGATGCAGGCCATCCCAGGCGATCCCGAGGTCCGCAACCTGCTCAACTGGCATGCCATCGAGGAGCTGGAACACAAGTCGGTGGCGTTCGACGTCTATCGGGCGGTCGGCGGGCCGGAGTGGATCCGCATCGGGGTGATGGCGGTGATCTACGTGCTGACCATTCCGATCGTCACGGGCGGCGTGATTCTGTCGATCATGATGGACCCCAGCGGATGGCACCCGATCACGGTGTGGCGCCAGACGATCGGGGTCTTCCGGGGACCGCTGCTCAAAGGCGTGATGGCGGATCTGCGCAAGTACATGAGGCCGGGTTTCCACCCCGACGACATCGACACCAGCGAGCTGCTGGAAGTCTGGCGGCGGGAATTGTTCGGCACCGACGGCGCCCTGGTCGACCACCTCAAGTAGGCGGCCGGCTCACTTTGAGATCGCGTGCAGGGTCGTGATTTTCGCGAATCAACAGCCCTGAGCGCGATCTCAACGAGCCGGAGCCGGCGCCAGCATCTGCTTCCACCCGTCGTCGCCGATATCGCCGGAGTTCTCCAGGTTGTACTTGACGCCGTCGGGGCCCACCACTTCTCCGCTGGACGGTAGATAGACGGCCGCCGGGCTCGACGGTGTGTAGACACACGGGTTGGGCTGCTGTCCGTTGCACTGCACCGTGCCCGAACCCGGCCGGGACAGCGGATCGTTGACCGGTGGCGGTGTGCCGGGCACCTTGTCGGCCTGCAGCGGGTTCAGTCCGTTGTTGACCGACGGCGCCGGTATCACCTGGCCGGGGTTGACCGGCTGGTCACAGCGGGCGCCGGGCGCCGGGCAGTTGCGAATCTGGTTGGGGTCGCCGTACCACGGGTTGGTGCCCAGGGGCACATACGGTTTGGGGTCGCGGCACTCGCGCGGCGTCGCGGCACGTTTGCCCGGCACGTCGACGCAGGGCAGGTTGCGCGCCCCGCGCACCACGTTGGCCGGAGTGTCTTGGGGGATCTTGCAATACGTGCCGGTCGGCAGCGGCGCCGTGCTGGTGTCGGCCGGCGACCGCCACTCCGACGCCGGCAGGAATCCGGTCAGGCACGGCGGCGGATTGTTGAGCGACAGGTTGAAGTCCATCAGCACCGACCCCGGGGCCGACGCGATTGCGGACTGCGCGACAGACCCGATCTCCGGCAGGAACACCAGCAACTGCTCGAGACCTTTGTTGTAGCGCTTGAGCATGTCGGCGACGATTTCGAGGTTGGCCACCGTCTGCGGCAGCGCCTCGCGGACGTCGCTGAACACCTCGGCGACCTGATCGGCGGTCGGTGGGGCCTTCGACAGGATGCGTTGCAGGCTCGTGTCGTTCTGGGCAACCTGCGCCGTCAGGACGTTCAGGTTGTGAGACCAGCGTTCGATCGAATCACCTGAGGTGACTTGGCTGTCGATGATCGGTGCGGAATTCTGGATGATGTCGTTGACGTCGGAGAGGTTGTTCTTGAAGTCGCCGACGATCGTCTGGGTCGAGTCGACCAAGCGCTGCAGCGCGGGCCCCATGCCGCCGACCGCTTGCGCGGTCTCGTCGAGCAGCGAGGCGATCTTGTTCTTGGGCAACACCGACAGGCCGCGGTTGGCGGCGTCCAGCGCAGGCCCGATCTCGCTGGGCACCGTGCCCTTGGTGATGGTTTGGCCGGGCGAGAAGAACTTTCCCGGATTGCCGGTGGACACCAGGTCCAGGTATTGCTCGCCGACTGCCGACACCGAATGCACGTTGGCGGTGGCGTCGACGGGGATTCGGTAGCGCCTGTCGATCGACAGGGTGGCCCGCGCGCCCGTCACCGTCGGTACAACCTTGGTCACTTTGCCGATCTGGATGCCGCGATAGGTCACGTTGGAGGTGCGATACAAACCGCCCGAAGCGGGCAGATCCGCGGTCAGCGTGTATTGGCCGATGCCGATCATGCTCGGGATGCGCAGGTAATACCAGCCCAGGGCGACGAGTGCGACCACCGTCAGAATGGCGAACACGATCAGCTGGTAGCGGATGAAGCGGGTCAGCATCGGTTACTCACCCCGTTCCACCGGGGCGTCGGCCGGGTTGAGCGAGAACCGGATGTCGGGGACCATGGTTGCCGGGTCACGCCCCCACGACTGCTCGAGCGCGCGCAGCATTCCCGAGATTCCGGTTCCGGAAAAGACCGCATTGTCGATGGTGCTCAGCGTGAGGTCGAACGACCCGGAGACGTTGATGTAGTCGCCGCGCACGATCTTCGGCACGCTGTCGATGGTGAACGGCGGGGAGAGCAGCAGCCCCAGTGCGTCCACCAAATACGGTGAGGCAAGGCCGAGTTGCTTCAGCGGTCGCTGCAGCAACTGCAGATCCTGGTGCAGATCGCCCCGTGAAGCCGACAGCGTCTGGTCGGTGATGTCGCTGAGCCGGCCCACCGCGTCGACAGCGTTGATGAACAGATCTCGCTGGTCCGCGAAATGCTTTGCCAGGGGCGGGAATTCGGTGAGCGCCCGATCGATGACATCGGAGCGTCCGCCCACGTAGCCCAGCAGCCGGTTGGTCGAATCGATCGCGTGGGTGACATCGCCGCGCTGCTGGTTGAGCTTCGCGACAAAGGTGTCCAGCTTGTGCAGGAAGTCCCGGAACTGCTGGGCCCGTCCATGCAGCATGTTGTAGACCTCGTTCTGGATCACCTCGATGTTCGGAATCCCGCCGCCGCGCAGCACCATCGCCAGGCTGGCCAAGGTCTGCTCGATCGAGGGGTAGGCCGATGCGTTCCTCAGGGGAATGGTGTCGCCGTCCTTCAGCAACTGCGGCGACGGGTTCGGCGGCGCGGCCAGTTCGACGTGCTGAGAACCCAGCAGACTGGTCTGGCCGATCTTGGCGGTGGCGTTCTTCGGCAGCCGAACACCCTTCTCCAGGTCTATCGTCAGCGTGGCGACCCAGTTCTTCAGGTTGATGGCGCGCACGGTGCCGACGAAGACGTCTGCCACCAAGACCCGGCTGTTTCCGTTGAGCGCCAACGTGTTCGGTATCTGCACGTAGACGGTGTAGGAGCCTGGCCCGCTGCCTGGCCCGCCGGGCAGCGGCACATTGGAAATGCCGCGCCAGTTTCCGCACGACGTCAGCACCATCACGGCCACCAGCACCGCCAGTGCTTGGCGGACGCGCCTCACTGGCTTGGCCCTTCGGCGGCGCCGAGCGGAGCTTGCGCCGGCGGCGGTGGCGGCGGGGCGGCCGTCGGCGACGGCAGCGGCTGCGGATACCACGGCGGCGGCAGCGGGTTGTTCTGGTCGTAGGCATTGGGCGGCCCGGGCATGTTCTGCCCCGCCGGTGGCGGGGTGATGTCCGGGCCACCCATCAGCTCCTCCAACGATTCCGGCGTCAACATCGCTGCCGTGAACGGTCCGACCTGAACGCCCTGCATCCCCGGCGCGACGATCCAGCCCGGCTCCGAGTTTCGGTGCGACCACGGGGTATCCCGCGAAAAGATCCCGGGAACCGTAGTGTCCTTGTACCCGGGCGGCGGCTGCAGCCGCGGCTCGGAGTAGGCGATGTTCTTGGGCAAGGTGTCGGCGGAGCTGAACAGGTTCATCCCGAACGGCGCGTAGTTGAACTTGATCGCGTCCAGAATCGGCGCCAGATACTGCGCACACAGCTCGGCGGATTCCTGATAGCCCAGCCGGCTGCCGGCCTGAATTGCGCTGCAGATGAACTGCATTGGGTTCGCGAAGTTGACCAGCGCGGGCACCCCGGTCAGGCTGCCGTGCGCGGGCTCGTAGATCCCGAGCACGTTGGCGGCCATCGTGGGCAGGATGTGTAGCGCGGTCTCCAAACCGTCCCTCGGGGTTTCCTGCACGATCGCGGTGGTCGCTTCGGAGAGGTTGTTGACGTCGTGGGCCAGCACCTCACGGTTCTCCGAAAAGAACGTGCGGGCCGTGTCCAACAAGTCGTCGGTCTGCTGAATCGCGTTGGCGGCGGCCTGATCTGAGGTGGTCAGCGCATTCGTGAACTGGGCCAGGTCCTTGTTCAGCGCGACGAACTGTTGATCGTCTTGGTGCAGGGCGTTCACGAACAGCGCCAGGCTGCGCAGCACGGCGAAGAAATCGCCACGCCCCTCGTCGAGCGTGGTCAGGGCCTCGGACAGGTTGTCCAGCGTGGCGTTGATCTGCTTGCCCTTGCCGGCCAGCCCGTCGGCGAACGATTCCACGATGTCGCCGAACGGGCCCTTGGGCTGTTCGGGTGTGGGGCCGAGTTTGTCGATGATGTTGGTGAATTGGTTGCGCAGGTCGTCCCATTCCACCGGTACCTGGGTGCGTTCGATGGGGATCACCGCGTGGTCGGCCAGCACCGGGCCGCCCTTGTACGGCGGCTCCAGCTGGATGGCCCGCGACGCCACCAGCGTCGGGTTCAGAATCACCGCCTGCGCGTTGGCCGGCACTTTGTAGCGGCTCTGGTAGTGGAAGGTCACTTTCATCTTGTCGCCGGCCGGCTCGATCTTGTCGATCGCGCCGACGCGGATGCCCATGATCTGGACCTTGTCCCCCGAGTACAGCGCGTCGGCTTGCGGAAAGTACGCCACCACAGTGGTATTCGTCAGCCGGTGATAGACCTGCCAACCGACGAATGCGGCGATCAGACTCAGCAGCAGCACTGCCGACCCGATGACGACCGACGCCCGCGACAGCGACGGCAGCCGCAGGTTGTGGATGTCGAAGATGGTGCTCAATACTGGCCTCCGGTCCCGTCAGGCGTGATGAACGGCGCGGGGAGTTGCGGGCCGGGTCCGGGCGGTGCCGGCGGTCCCGGCGGCAGCCCGGGCGCGAACGTCGACGGCGGCGCGGCCGGGCCAGGCGGCCCCAGCGGCTCGCTGCGCGAGCCCGGCGGCCCCGGCGCGATCGGCACCGGAGTGCCCGGAACGTCCGGCGGCGCCTCGCCCGGCCGCCCGGCGATCGGGATCCCCGGCGTCGGCGGTAGCCCATGGGCGTTGGGAGGCAACGGCCGAACGTCGGGTAACGCCGGGTACGGCCCATTCGGCCCGAACGGGCCTTGCTCCTGATCGACGCCCGCACACGGCATCGGATTACCGGGCCGGGGCAACAATTCCGGCGGCGGCGCATACGAACACGGCGAACCGGGCGCCACCGCGGGCCCTGGATGATCCGGGGTGCCCTCCAACACCGGCGGCGCGGGCGGCGGCGCACCGTTGGGGAACCGGGTGCCGTTGGGGTCGGGGAACCGGAACGCCGGCAATCCCGCGCTGCGCCAGAAGTCTTCGGGATCGATGCCACGCTTCTTGAACGCCGCGTCCACCCACGGCTGCAGAATCCAGTACGGCAGGATGTTTGCGACCATCACCTTGAAGTACGGGCCGGAGCCGACCGCCTCGCTCAGCGCCGCGGTGTAGTTCCGCAGCGTGGTCAGCACCGACGCCAGGTCGTTCTTGTGCTTGGCCAATACGTCGGTGACGGTGCGCAATTGCTCGAGCAGGTGATGCAGGTTGGGGTTGTCGCGCATGAGCCCGCGCACCTGGGTCGAGAACGACGCGACGTTCCTCAGCAGCGCCTCGACGGCGCGCCCGCGTTGGTTGAACGCTGCCAGCAACGCCTGGGCGTTCACCAGCAGTGCGTTGATTTGCTTGCTGCGGTCACCGAGGACGTCGGCCACCTTTCTGGCCCGCTCGAGCAGGTGCCTGATCTCCTCGTCGCGTTTGCCCACCGTCTCGGAGAACTTGGCCACCCCGTCCAGGGCGGCGCTCAAGTGCGGGTAGGTCTGATCGATGGTGTGCGACAACACATTCAGCGACCGCTTGACGGTCTCGATGTCCCAGCCGGCGGCGGCCTTGGTGACGTCGAAGAACGCATCGTAAATCTGGTATGGGGTGGTGCTTTGGCCGAGCGGCAAAACGCCTCCGGGGCGCAGCTTTTCGTGGCCGCGCGGCTCGATCTCGAGCACCTTCTTTCCCAGGATGGTCTCGGTCTTGATCGCCAGCCGGCTCTCGGTGCCGACGGTATGCGTGCCCGTCGAGAACTTGATCAGAATGTGATCGCCGTCGATTTTGAGGCTCTGCACAATGCCGACGTCCTTGCCGGCGATGCGCACCTTGTCGTTCTTGCTCAATCCGCCGGTGTCGGTGAACTGCCCGTAGTAGCTCGGGCTGGCGAACAGCATCGGGACACTGCTGAAGCTTTGGCCCACGCCGACGACGAGCAGCGCCACCACGATCGCCAGCGCCCCGATGCGGACCCGGTTGGCGGGTTCGAGCGTTCTCATTGCCGGGTGCACCTACCCGTCGGCTGCTGCCAGAGCCTGACCGTGCGGACCGGTCCGCCGGGCTGCAGCCCGTTGACCGTGAGCGACGCGTCGCACAGGTAGAAGTTGAAGAAGTCGCCGTAGATGCCGCTGGCGCGACCGATGCGGTTGAACGCATCCGGCAGCTTCGACAACATGTTCTCGAGCCGGTCGCGCCCGTCGACCAGCGGCTGCGCGATGACCTCGAGGTGGCTTACGGTGTCGTGCAGCAAGCTTCGGTTGTCGGCCAGCAGATCGGCCACCGTCCCGGCGGCGTTGCTGATATGCGCCGTGCCGGCCGCCAGCGGATCGGCGCGGTCCTTCAAACCGGTGACCAGTTTCTCGACGTTGTCGACGGTCGCGTCGAACTCCTTACGGTGCTTGACCGTGGTGTCCAGCACCGTGTTCAGGTTCTTGATCACCTCGCCGATCGCGTCGTCGCGCTGCGCCAGATGTTCGGTCAGCTGCGCGGTTTGGTCGAGAATGTCGTTGATGGTGCCGCCCTCACCCTGGAACACGGTGATGATGGCCGACGCGAGGCTGTTGACCTTCTCGGGATTGAGCGCCCGAAACAGCGGCTTGAAACCACCGATCAGCGCGTCCAGGTCCAGCGCCGGCTGGGTGCGGGCCAGCGGGATGAATCCGCCGGGCGGAAGCACCCGGTCGGCGTTTTCGCCTGTGCCGCGGTCGAGTTCCAGATAGCGGTTGCCGATCAGGTCCTGATAGCGGATCGCTGCGGTTGTCGATTGGTACAGCTGGATCGAGCGGTCGACGGTGAAGTCGACCCGGATTCGCTTGTCCCCGTCTATCAGGTCGACGCTTTTGACCTTGCCGACCTCGACACCCGAGGCGCGGACGAACTGCCCGGCCCGCAATCCGCTGGCATTGGAAAACTCTGCGGAATAGCTGTTGGTTTTGTCGAATCGGATCTGGCCGAAAACAATGACGATGACGGCGGTGAACAACAGCTGCACTGACGCGATGGCGGCGAGTCGAATAATTGTTCCGCGGATTTTCATGGGTTGATCGTGTACTCCCCGTACTGGCGTCCCCACACGTATTCGGTGGCGATAGGCTGGCTGATTTCAAAGTGGTTGTACGGCGCGATGCTGTTGCCGGTGTCCATCACCAGGTAGGGCGCCGGCCACAGGTCGCGAGTGATCGGCTGCCAGCAACCCGCCGAGCCGCCGGGTCCGCCGCGGGCGTTCACCCGCGGCAAGTTGTCCGGATAGATGTATGGGTTCTCCGCTCCGTTGAGCGAAACACCAAGCCGCGCAGAGTAACTGTTGCCGCTTTCCAGTTCCCCGATCTTGGGGACGAGTTTGGCGAAGTTGCGGAAGGTGCAGAGGATCTCTGGGCTGTAGGTGTCGAGCAGCCGGGCGGTGGGCACCAGATCGGCGAGCAGGCGCTGCAGGTACGGCCCCGCCTTCTCGAAGGTGTCCGCCGCGGTGTTGGCGAAGCCGGTCGCCGCCAACAGCGCGGCATCCACGTCGGCCTGTTGGCGGTTCAGCGTGCGGGCAGTGGTGATCGCATTGTTCAGGGCGTCAAAGAGATTCGGTGCATTGTCGGCGTAGATGTCGCCGAGGGCCGCGAGCTGCTGGATGTCGTGGCGGATGGTGGGCATCTGCGGGTTGACGTCGTCGAGGATCGCGTTGCCGTTGACGATCGACTGACCGAACCGCTCGCCCAGCCCGCTGAGCGCCTGCGCGGCCGCGGAGAGCGTCAGGTTCACCTTGACCGGGTCGACCTTCTCGGCAATCTGGGTGATCGTCTCGAACAAGGTGTTGAATTCGGTGGTCACCGAGATCGCGTTGATCACGTGCTGCGGTGTGATCCGTTGCGGCGACGGGTTTTGCGGCGACGTGAACGACACGTACTTGTTGCCGAACACGGTCGTCGCCTGGATCTTGGCTTTGACGTTGGACGGAATCAGTTGCACGTACTGCGGATCCACGTCGAGGGTGAACTTGGCGGCCGGCTCGCCTTCGTGCTGAACCTCGGAGATCTCGGCCACCCGGCCGATACTGACGCCGTTGAAGGTGACCTTGGAGCCGCGATCCATCACCAGGCCGGCCCGGCCGGCCAGCATCGTCAACCGCGTCTTGGGTGTGAAATTGCCGCGAAACTGCCAGTACGTCAACGAAAGCACCAGGGCGCACGCCAGCAACAACCCCAGGCCCGCCACCAGGTCCGGCCAGCTTCGCGTCTTGCGTTCCTTGATCGGAATCGTCATGGCGGCTACACCGTGAGGTTGAAATTCGGGTCGACGCCGTAGAGCGCAAGGGAGGTCAGCAGGACCACGATCACCGTCGACACCAGCGAGAAACGCATCGATCGGCCGACCGCCTCGCCCACCCCGACCGGTCCGCCGCTGGCGGTGTAGCCGTAGTAGCAGTGGGTGATCATCACGATCACCGCCATCACGATGACCTCCGCCCCCGACCAGAACACGTCCTCGGTGCGCAGGAACGTCCGGAAGTAGTGCTCGTAGGTGCCCACCGACTGTCCGTAGAACAGCGTGGTGACGGTCTGCCCGGACAAAAACGACATGACGAGCGCCATCGCATACAGCGGGACGACCACCACCAGCCCGGCCATCAGACGGGTCGACACCAGAAACGCGATCGACTTGATGCCCATCACCTCGAGCGCGTCGATCTCTTCGCTGATCCGCATGGCGCCCAATTCGGCTGTGGCGCCGGCACCGACGGTCGCGGCCAGCGCGACGCCGGTCACGACCGCCGTGACGACGCGGACGTTGGCCAGTGCGGCGAAGAATCCGGTGAACGCCTCGACGCCGATGTTGCCGAGCGACGCGAAGCCCTGGATCGCGATCAGCGAGCCGCCGGACAGCGTGGTGAACCCGATGATCGACGCGGTGCCGCCGATGACGGCCATCGCGCCGGTGCCCATGCCGATCTGGGCGATCAGCCGCAGCGTCTCGCGGCGGTAGCGGCGCAGCGCCCAGCCGATCGACCAACTGCCGACAAGCGCGAACCGGGTCATCTGCCCGGCGCGACTGATTGCCCGGGTGGTGCCGCCGACATAGTGCTCGAGGTTGGCGACAGTGCGCGGGTAGCGGGCGCGAATGACGGTGGCAGTGGACATCTCAGCGCCCCGTCCCGAACCGCACACCGATGGTGGTGAGCACCACGTTGACCGCGAACAGCGCGAGCACGCACAACACCAGCGTCTCGTTGACCGCCACGCCGACACCCTTGGGACCGCCCTTGGTGGTCAGGCCGCGGTAGCAGCCCACCAAACCGGCGATCACGCCGAATATCGCCGACTTGACCATGGCTATCACCACTTCGGGCAACCCGGTGACCAAGGTCAGCGTGGCGAGATAGGCGCCGCCCGAGACGTTTTGGAGCTTGACGCCGAAGAAGAAGCCGCCGATCAGACCGATGGTGATCACAGTGCCGTTGAGCAGCGTGGCGACGAACGTCGCGGCGACGACCCGCGGCACCACCAGCCGGTGGATCGGGTCGATGCCGAGCACCTCCATCGCGTCGATCTCCTCGCGGATCGTGCGCGCGCCGAGGTCGGCGCAGATGGCCGTCGACCCGGCACCGGCCACCACCAGCACGGTGGTCAGCGGCCCCAGCTGGGTGACCGCGCCCAGCGCCGCACCGGCGCCGGACAGGTCGGCGGCCCCGAACGCCGACAGCAGAGTGTTGAGCGTGAAGACGATCAGCACGGTCAGCGGGATCGAGACCGCGATGGTGGGCAGCAGCGCGACCCGCATGATGAACCAGCACTGGTAGATGGTTTCGCGCCAATGGAAAGGCACCCGGAACAGCGACTTTCCGGTCAGCACACACATCCGGGCAAAGCCGCCGACCGTGGCCAGCGGAGGCTCGAGTTGCTCGCGAACGTATTCGGTGAGCCGGGCCGGCGCCTGCGTCGCCGTCGTCACCGTTGCCTCGTCCCCCCTGGAGCACGCGTTGGGCAGCACGCGACGTGACAACTCAGGTTCCCCATGGGCCACACTATGTAACAAAAATCACACTAAGCGCACGAGACACGCTGCAGTTGTCGCAACTAAGTCAATGGCGATTCGTGGAGCTGTATCAACTGCTGCGTTGCGGACGGAGGAAGTCCAGCAGCAGCTGGTTGACCGTCGCCGGTTGCTCGATCTGCGGACAGTGTCCGGCCGCGTCGACCACTGCCCAGCGGCCGTCGGGAATCTGGTCGGCGATCTCTTTGGCCCAGCCGGGCGGGAGCAGCTTGTCGCAGGCGCCCTCGACCACCAACGTCGGGACCGCGATGCGCCCGTAGGCGCGCTGGCTCGACGGCGACGGGGGCGGGGGCGCGCCGGGCCGGCGGAACCGCGCCGCCGCGATGGCCTCCCAGGCGCCGGGCGCGGTGGCCGATTCGTGACGCCGCTGCACGTACTCGTCGTCGGCTGGGAAGGCGGGATCGCAGAACAGCGCCTCGACGATGCGGCGCATCCCCTCGATGGTGGCGTCGTAGTCGTAGAGCGCTTCCATGTGCTGGTTGCGCTGGATCTCGCCGCCGCCGCAGATGGTCACGATGCTGCGCGCGGGCAGGAGCGGCGAATCGGAGGTGGCGTCGACGAGCAAGTTGATCGCACCCATCGAGTTGCCGACGAAATGTGCCGACTCGACGTCCATTTCGGCGCAGAACCGCGCGATGTGACGGATCCGCATTCCGCGTCCGTCGTTGAAGTCGATGACTTTGGCCGTCTCCCCGAATCCCAGCATGTCCGGCGCGAGCACATGGTAGTGCTCGGCGAGCGCTGGAATAGTGTGCTCCCAACCGATTTCGGCGCTGGCGCCGAATTCTCCGCCGTGCAGCAGGACCACGGGGTCGCCGGCGCCGGCTTCCAGAAAGCTGGTGATCAGTCCGTCGACGACGACGGTTTTGCGCTGCCAGGGGTTCATGAAGTGCCCGGGGCCGACCGGGTGAACGTCAGCACCTGCGAGGCCAGCAGATCGAGCTGGGCCCGCACAGCGGCGTCCGCCAATCCGCCGGCCTCGTCCCAGATCTGGTCTGCCGAGTTGATCGCGACCCCTAGCGGAGTGGGCCAGGCGCGCAGTGCATGGCCGATCGCCCGGAGCTGATCCAGCGTGCCCACCGCCGCCTGCCATCCGTAGGCGCAGCTGATGCAGCCCCACGGCTTGTTGTCGAGGTAGACCCGGGAGTCGTCGCGCATGTCCTCGATGTAGTCCAGCGCGTTTTTCACCAGCCCGGAGACCCCGCCGTGGTATCCGGGTGAGGCGACGACGACGGCGTCGGCCTCCCGCAGCGCGCCGATCAGTTCGACGGCTTTGGCGGTGCGGGCCGGATCGTGCGGGTTGTACATCGGCAGCTCGATGTCCTCACCGCAGTACAGTTTGGTTCGGCCGCCTTGTCGCTCAACGGCTTCCAGGCAGTGCCGCAACGCCCGCTCGGTCGACGAGTTCGAACGCAGCGTGCCGCCCACACCGACGACCAGTGGTCCAACAGCTTGTGTCATCTTCATCCCTACTTGATCGCGATCGGATTCACCGGCGAGCCCACGGCACCGACAACTCGCAACGGCGGTGCGACGAGCTGGAATTCGTAGACCCCGTCGGCCGCACAGTCCGCCGCCAGCGCGGTCAGATCCCAGTACTCGCCGAGCATCAGGCCCATGTCGCGCAGGCACAGCAAGTGCATCGGCAAGAACGTGCCCTCGACACCGGACACCGGGTCTTCGACCATCAGATTGTCGGCGGCCACGGCGGCGACGTCGTGGTCGTGGAACCAGGAGGCGCAGCGCCAGCCCAGTCCCGCGCCCGGCTCACTGCCGTCGCCGGTCGTCAAAAACCGTGCCCACCAACCGGTCCGGATCAGCACGATGTCTCCCCGGCCGACCGTCACGCGTTGCGAGCGAGCGACGTCGTCGAGCTCTTCGGGCGTGATCGGGTTGCCGTGCTCGAGGAAGGTGTCCGCGCCGCGGTGGCGGACCACGTCGAGCAGCACACCGCGAGAGGTGATGCCTTTGCCGTCGACCTTGTCGATCCCGCAGTGGAAGGCGCCGTAGCTGGTGACCGAACTGGCCGGGAACCCGTTGTACAGCTGGTCTTCGTAGTACACGTGGGACAGCGCATCCCATTGGGTGGCCGCCTGCAGCGGCATGATGATCATGTCGTCGTTGAAACGCAGCAGGCCGTCGCCGAAGTAACCGCTCACTTCCTGCGCGACCGAGTTGCGGGTCCATTTCGGACCGTACTGCGCCAGGGTGGCGGCGTCGCCGCCGTCGACGGTCATGACGTGGATCGGGTTGTGCCGGAACTGAAATGCGCCCTGTGGCCCCGCAGAGCCGAAGTCCACGCCGAGCGGGAAGACTGCGCCGCGTTTGACCAGGCTTGCGGCCTGGGCGACCTTGTCGGCGTCGATGAAGTTCAACGTGCCCAGTTCGTCGTCGTCACCCCAGCGGCCCCAGTTGCTGACGTCTTTTGCGACCTTTCGGAATTCGGTCAGGCCGGCCACGACGCGGATCCCTCCTCGAGTTCGGCGGCGATCGCCCCAGCCACTGCCCCGCCGTCGACCCAGATGACCTGCCCCGAAATGTAGCTGGCCGCTCGGCTGTTCAGGAACACCAGCACCGATGCCTGCTCGTCGGGTTCGGCGGCCCTGCCCAGCGGCTTGGGGATGTCGTCGAGGTATGCCTGGCCGTAGGCTGAGCGCAGTTGGTCGAGGATCGGGGTTTCGGTGACGCCCGGGCCGGTGCAGTTGATCCGAATGCCCCGGGCGCCGAGGGCGGCGGCGGATTTCATGGTGTAGAGAATGACTGCTTCTTTGGCCAACCGGTAGCCCCCACCGGTTAGCGCGTCGGGGTTGCGGCGGCACCAGTCGATTCCCTCGGGCATCGTTGTGGTGTTCAGCAGCCCGGCCACCTCGTGTTGGTGCTCGCGGTAGCCGGCCGCCGCCAGCGAGGACACGCTGACTACCGCCGAGCCGGGCGGCATCGACGGGGTGAGCGCCTCTGTGAGGTGGCGCAGGCCAAGGAAGTTGACGGCGACGACGCGCAGCGGATCGCCGATGCCGGAGGACACCCCGGCGATGTTGAATAGCGCGTCGACTCCGGTGCCGATCGAGGCGACGGCGCGGTCGATCGATTCGGCGTCGGCGAGGTCCATCTCCTGGAGATCCAACCCGACGACGTCGGCACCCAGCTCGGTGAGCTGCCGTGCGACGTGCGCGCCGATTCCCGACGCGCAGCCGGTGACCACCACGCGGCGGCCGTCGTATCGCCAGCGTTGCTCGATCACTTCCGCTGTTCTTTGGCGCGCTGCGCAGCCTGGACCCGGCCTTCGTTGATCTCGGCCATGGCCTCGGGGATCTCGCTGGCGGTGAACTTGCCGCCACGGCCGGTGGGCAAGCCGCCGAACGAGTAGCTTTCGTCGAATTCCGGTGCTGTGGAGGCGCTGCGGCGTGCCTCGACCTTCTCGATGACCGGCTCCAGCCGTTTCGCCTTGTCGGCCACGGCTTTTGCGTCGCGCTCGATGAACTCGGGCAGCACCTCTTTGCCCATGATCTCGATGGACTCCATGGTGCCTTCGTGGCTGCGCGGGTTGAGCAGCAGGATGATCTCGTCGACGCCGCTCTCCTCGTAGCCGCGCAGGAACTCCCGGACGGTGGCCGGCGAGCCGATCGCGCCGCGACCGGGACCGTAGGCCAGTGTCGGATCCTTCTCGACTTCTTCGAGATAGCGCTTCCACACCCCGGTCCGGCCCGGCGTGTGCACACCGGTCATGTAGTAGTGCATGATCCCGAACGAGAAGAAGCCGCCGCCCTTTCCGAGACGTTCCAGCGCCTGCTCGTCGGTCTTGGCGACCATCATCGACAGGTCGCCGCCGATTGCCAGGATGTTCGGGTTGATCGCCGGGGTGACCGGCACGCCGTTCTCCTCGAATTCCTTGTAGTACCCGTTGACCCGCTCGGTCAGCGGGCCCGGGCCGGTGTAGGCGAAACTCAATGCGCCGATGCACTTTTGGGCGGCCATCTGCACGGTGGCCGGTCTGGTGCACGCCACCCACACCGGCGGGTGCGGCTTTTGCATCGGCTTGGGGATCACGTTGCGCGCCGGCATCTCGACGTGCTCACCCTTGAACCCGGTGAACGGCTCTTCGATCATGCAGCGGATCGACACCTCGAGCGCCTCCTCCCACTGGGCGCGCTTGTCGGCGGGATCGATGCCGAAGCCGCCGAGTTCGCCGACCGACGAGGATTCGCCGGTGCCGAACTCCACCCGCCCGTTGGACAGCAGATCGAGGGTGGCGATTCGTTCGGCCACCCGGGCGGGGTGGTTGACCACCGGCGGCAGATGCATGATGCCGAAACCCAGCCGGATGTTCTTGGTGCGCTGGCTCGCCGCGGCCAGGAAGATCTCCGGAGCGGTGGAATGGCAGTACTCCTCGAGGAAGTGGTGCTCGGTCAGCCAGACCGTGGAGAAACCCGCCGCATCGGCGGCCTCCACCTCGTCGAGGCACTCCTGCAGCAGGATCCGCTCGTCGTCGGGCACCCAGGGACGGGGCAGCGCGAATTCGTAGAACAGTGAGATTTTCACTGGTTACCTCCAATAAGGGTTGACCGTTGGGTGACAAGGTGTTTGGCCGCGACGTAGCCGAACGTCATGGCCGGTCCGATCGTGGCGCCTGCGCCGGCGTAACTGCGACCCATCACCGGCGCCGCGGTATTGCCCACCGCGTACAGGCCGCGCACCACGCTGTCGTCGGCCCGCAGCACACGGGCATGCTCGTCGGTGCGCAAGCCGCCCGACGTGCCGAGGTCGCCGAGGATGATCTGGAACGCGTAGTAGGGCGGTTTGCCCAGGGGATACAGGTTGGGATTGTCCAGGGTGGGGTCTCCGTAATAGTTGTCGTAAACGCTGTCACCTCTGTTGAAGTCGTCGTCGTGGCCCTTGCGGGCCAGCTCGTTGAATCGTGTTGCGGTGTCTTGCAGCGCGGCGGCGGGGACTCCGATCTTGGCGGCCAGGTCCGCCCAGCTGGTGGCGGACTTGACCACACCGGATTCCAGCCACGCTTGCGGCACCTTGCGGCCGGTGGGCACCGGCGCGCCCGGAATCTTCGGCAGCGGAAGGTGTCCGGCGACGACGTACCGGTTCCAGGACCGATGGTCGGTGATCAGCCAGCACGGGATGTGGGTGACACCGGTTTTCTGTCCCTCGAGCATGGCGTGGCCGAAGTCCATGTAAGGCGCAGCCTCGTTGAAGAAGCGTTTCCCGTCGCCGTTGACGATGAACTGCGACGGCATCATGCGCTCGTTGAGCATGAATTGCAGCCTGCCGTCGGGCCATTGGATGGCGGGGAACCACCACGCTTCGTCGAGTAGGTCGGCGGCGGCGCCGACCTGCTGGCCGGCGCGGATGCCGTCGCCGGTGGCCGCGGCGTTGCCGAAGCTCCAGTCGTGGTCGACGACCGGCTGGTGTTCTTTGCGCCAGGCGAGGTCGTGGTCGAAACCGCCGGTCGCCAGTATGACGCCGCGGCGGGCGTGGATCCGCTGTGGCACACTGTCTTTGACGACGACGGCGCCGGTCACCGAGCCGTCGGCGTCGGTGATCAGCTGCGTCATCGGCGAGTCCAGCCACAGCGAGATGCCGCGGTCCCTCATCGCCAGCCGCAGCCGTGCCGCCAGCGACTGGCCGATGGCCGCCATCCGGTCGCCGAAAACCCGCGCCCGGACCATGCGCCACACTAGTTTGACCAGAACTGCCTTGCCCGCCCACGACTGGCGAACCTGATAGAAGGACCGAAGCTCTTTGGGGCCCAGCCAGATTCCCCGCGGCGCCAGCGCCAGCGGCTGCAGCAGGTGCTGCTCCTCGTCCCCCAGCGTGCGCAGGTCGATCGCCGGCACGTTGATCGTGCTGCCCAGCCCCGAACCGCCGGGCAACTCCGGGTAGTAGTCGGCGTAACCGGGCTTCCAGACGAATTCGAACCACGGGCTGAGCTGTTCGAGGAACTCCATCATCTGCGGCGCCGCCTCGACGTATTGGCGGATCCGGGCGTCGCTGACCAGTCCTTCGGTGATGCGGCGCAGGTACTCGACGACACCGTCGGGCGACGGGGTGTAACCCTCGCGGCGTTGCGCAGGCGCACCGGGCACCCAGATCCCGCCGCCGGACAGCGCGGTGGAACCCCCGAAATGCGAAGACTTTTCGACGACCAGCGTCTCCAGCCCGGCGGCGTCGGCCGTCAGCGCGGCCGTCATGCCGCCGCCGCCGGAACCGACCACCAATACGTCGACTTCATGCGTCACGTCGGCACCGCCGTCCGGATGGCGAAGCCGGCGATGAGCTCGGCGGCCGCTTTGTAGTAGCGCACCGTGGTCCGGTACGGCCCTGCTGCGGCCATAGCCGCGAAAGCGGCGACCCAGGTGCGGATTTCGTGCGCGGAGTTGCCGCCCTCGTGGGTGATGAACGAGTTGGACCAACCGTCGAGGTCGGCCAGCTGTCCGGAGTCGACGATGTCGAGGAAGCGATGATCCCAGGCGGGATTGATCGGTTGGCGGTCGCTGGTGCCATCGGCATAGGTCCTGGCCGCGTCGATCACGGCCGTCTGGCGGGCCTGCCGCTGCTCGGCGGTCATCGGCCCGTCGCGCACAGTCACAGGCGGATCATGTGAGAGCCCACCGGATCCGAGCACCAGCACCCGCTTGTCCAGCGTGGCCAGGTGACTGCCGACAGCGTCACCGAGCGCCCGGCACCGTTGCAGTGGTCCGAGGGGGGTGGCGACCGAGTTGATGAAGAACGGAATCACCGGCCGGGCCGTGGCGTCGCCGAACAGTTTCTCCAGCGGCTGGGCGGTGCCGTGGTCCACGTCCATGCACGCGGATATCGCGATGTCGACGCCCGCTGCGAGAACGGCTTTCGCGCAGCCGGCGGCAATGTCCTCGGGGACGTCGAGCGGTCCGGCGTACGTGCCGTAGTCGCCTACGCCCTGGGCGGATGTGCCGATACAGAACGGCGGCATCAGCTTGTAGAAGAACCCGTTGTAGTGGTCCGGCGCAAAGACCACGACGAGTTCGGGGTCGAAATCGTCGACGAAGTCGCGAGCCTGGGCGAGTGCGGCGTCGATGTCATCAAGGAGGTCCTGCGACGGCCCGGGCAGATTCAGTAGCGGGCTGTGAGACGTACAGCACAGGGCTAGCGGCACGGTTTCCTCCCGGAGTCAAGGTGAGGACGTCGAAGAGCTTGGCGCTCAACTGCGGTGCGAGTTGGGCGATGCAGGCGCCGGCGATGCAGCGATCGGGACGCAGGAACAGCACGGATTCCCGGCGGGCGTCGAACCAGGCTTTCAGGTCACCGTCACGGTCGCCGACGATCACCACGTCGGGGTCGTCGTGTCCGGTCCAGTGCAGCTGGGTCAGGGGCCGCGCCGCCACGAACCGGGCGCCCAGCTTTTGCCAATCGGAAAATGCTGCGGCGCCGAGGATTTCACGTGGGTTGTTGTTCCAGCACAGCACGGCGAAACCGGTGCCCAGCACGTCGTCGAGCATGACGTTCTGCTTGTCGCGGATGTCCACCCGGGGTTGCACGAACAAGGTGCCGACCGGTGAGTCCGGTGTGGTGTGCACGACGGCGCCGTGCTCATAGCGCGGCATCGGTTTGAACCGCATCTCGAGCACATATCGCTTGAGCGAAGGCACAATTGACGCCGACCGCACCAGCAGGTCACGGACGGCGGCCACCCGGCGGTTGGTCGGCGAGATGACCCGGCCCACCATCGTGGACAGGTCGATCATCGCCCGGGCGTGCTTGCGTCGTTCCACGTCGTAGGTGTCGAGCAACGCGTCGTCGGCCTGACCGTTCACCACTGCGGCCAGCTTCCAGCCGAGATTGGCGGCGTCCCGGATACCGCTGTTGTAGCCCTGCCCCTGCCATACCGGCATCAGATGCGCGGCGTCGCCGGCGAGCAGCAGCCGGCCGCGCCGGAACGCGCCGGCGATCCGGGAGTGGTGGGTGTACACCCGGCGGCGGATCACGTCGACGCGGTCCGGGTGCGGGACGAACGGCGCGAGCATGCGCGCGAGAAACGCTGGGTCCTCGGCCTGCTCGTCGGTCTCGTCGGCGTGAATCATGAACTCGAACCGGCGAATTCCGTGCGCGATCGATATCGACGCGTACGGGCGTTCGGGGTCCGCGCCGACTTCGCTGTTCGGATGGCCGAGTGGATCGTTGGCGAGGTCGATGACCAGCCAGCGGGTCGACGAGGTGGTGCCGTCGAAGGACACCCCCATCAGCCGCCGGGTGGTGCTGCGCCCGCCGTCGCAGCCGACGACATAGCGTGCGCGCACGCTGTCACCGCCACCGAGCTCGACGGTCACCGCATCGGCGGCCGAAGCGCAGGAGGTCATCGGGCGGTCCCACCACACCTCGACGTGCTCGAATCTGTCCAAGCCGCGCAGTAATTCCGCGTCGACCAGCGGCTGGACGAAGCCGTTGCGCTTGGGCCAGCCGAACCGGGCGTCGGCCGGGGCCATCTCGGCCAGCACCCGCCGCTTGGCGTCGACGAACCGCAGGATCTGGTTGGGCACCGTGTGCGGCAGGATCGTGTCGACCAGACCGATCGCCTGGAAGGTCCGCAACGCCTCGTCGTCCAGACCGACGCCGCGCGGATAGTCGATCAGCGACGCACGCTCGTCGACCACCAACGTCCGAACACCTTGCAGCCCAAGGATGTTGGCCAACGTCAACCCGACAGGGCCGGCCCCGACCACGACGACGTCTACGTCGGTGGTCACTGCATACGTCCCAGCAGGAAGTCGAGATGCAGCCGGTTGAATGTCTTGGCGTCCTCGTACTGCGGCCAGTGCCCGCAGCCGGGCATCACCTCGAAGCGCGCACCGGGGATCATCGAGGCGATGCGGCGGCCCTCGTCGACGTCGGCGGTAGGGTCGTCGCTAGTCCACAGCACCAGGGTGGGCGCGGTGATGGCGCCGTACTCAGCCGGGCCGAGCAGGTTGCGTGCCCGGATCTCGGGATCCTGCAGCGCCATGATGTCGCGCATCGCGGCAACGAAACCCGGTTGCCGGTAGACACGTTGGCGGCTGGCCACCAAATCGTCGTAGTCCTTGGACTTGTCGGCCATCAGCCACTTGATCCGCGCCTGCACGGTCTCCCAGGTCGGATTCTCGGCGGCCGCCATCGACAGCGTGATAATCCGTTGCATCACTTCGGGATCGGCCTGCGAGCCACCGGCGGTGTTGAGCACGAGACGGTCGACCCGCTCCGGGTGGTCGACGGCGGCCCGCGCGGCCACCCAGCCGCCGAGCGACTCACCGGACAGGTGCGCACGCTGCGCGCCGATGGCGTCCAGCACCGCGATCAGATGCTCGACGTAGTGCGGTATTTCGAGCGGATGACCGGGCTTGTCGGTGTAGCCGTGGCCCAACATGTCGATCGACCAAGTGGAGAAGTGTTCGGCGTGGGCCTCCAGGTTGCGGACGTACGCCTCGGCGTGGCCGCCGGAACCGTGCAGGAGGACCAGCACCGGCCTTTCGAGGTCACCGGCATGTAGATAGCGGGTTCGGACGCCGCCCGCCTCCACGTAGCCCTGCTCGAACGGAACACCCTGCAAGTCGCTCCAGACGCTCTCGTACTCCGTCACCGGAAATCCCATTCTCGTATCCGCTCAGGTCGTGTGCTAAAATCGCACACTAATGTGCAATATCTGTAGAGCATCACTCTCTATCGGTGGTCTGTCAAGGTGGTGAACGGTTCGCAGACGCTGGCCAGGGGGCTGGCCGCGCTGCAACTGGTCGCCGCCGCGCCCGCGGGCATGACGGTCCAACAGGTCGCCGACGGCGTCGGGGTGCACCGCACGATCGCCTACCGGCTGCTGGGCACGCTGGCCGAGTTCCGGTTGGTCGCCAAGGGCGAAGACGGCCGGTACCGCCCGGCGGCGGGGCTGGCGGTGTTGGGTGCGTCGTTCGACCGCAACATGCGCCAGCTGAGCGTGCCAACGCTGCGGGCGTTGGCCGACGATCTGGGCACCACGGTGTCGCTGCTGGTGGCCGAGGGCGACCAGCAGGTGGCACTCGCGGTGATCGTGCCCACCCAGGTCGCCTACCAGCTGGCGTTCCACGAGGGCAGCCGCTACCCGCTGCACCGCGGCGCGGCCGGCATCGCGCTGCTGGCGAGCATGCCGCCGCGGCCCGGGGAACGCGACCTGGTCTCGCGGGCCCGCGAGCAGGGCTGGGTGATCACCCACGGTGAGATCGAGCCGAACACCTACGGCCTGGCAGTGCCGGTGCATCGCCAACCGCCGTCGCCGCCAACGTGTATCAACCTGATCTCGCACCGCGAGGACGTCGTGCTGCGCGGCAAGGACGCGGTGATCAAGGCGGCCAAGGAATTGTCGGCAATTCTGAGCTGAAAGGACTCTCGATGCCTTCTTGGGACCACGAAGTCGACGTCGTCGTGCTCGGCAGCGGCGGCGCCGGCCTCACAGCCGCCCTGACCGCAGCCGCCCACGGCGCCTCGGTGGCGGTGTACGAGAAGGCGCCGACGGTTGGCGGCACCACCGCGGTGTCGGGTGGCGTGGTGTGGATTCCGGCCCACAACCGTTGCCCGGACGGCGAATTGACGGTCGACGACGCGTTGAGCTACCTGCGGGCACAGTCTTTCGGGTCGATGGACGAGCCGCTGGTCGAGACGTTCGTGCAAACCGGCCCGGCGATGCTCGATTTCGTCGAGGCGCACAGTGGCCTGCGCTTTGAAATCGCGACCGGTTTCCCCGACTACAAACCGGAGCTGCCGGGCGGGCGGCCTACTGGCGGTAGGTCTTTTTCCGCTGCGCCTTACGATCTGGCGCAGTTGGGCGAGTGGCGTGATGCGATCACGTCGTTTCCCGCCGACTGGTCCAATGTCGGGTTCGACGCCGAGACCCGCGCGCGGCTGCACGCAGACGTCGATGAAGGCGCCGACCTGTGTGTGGCGGGCACCGCGCTGATCGCCGGGTTACTCAAGGGATTGCTGGACTTGGGTGTGACGCCGCAGACCGGTGCGCGCGCAGAGGAACTTGTTGCCGGCGGCGACGGCATCGCGGGCGTCAGGGTGGGTTCACGAACGGTTCGCGCGCGTCGCGGCGTCATCCTGGGCACTGGTGGCTTCGAGTGGAATCCGCTGTGGGTCAAGGCTTTTCTGCGCGGGCCGATGCATGGTGCGGTCTCGCCGCCGAACAACACCGGCGACGGGCTGCGGATGGCGATGTCACAGGGCGCCGAGCTGGCCAACATGGGCGAAGCCTGGTGGGTGCCGATTGTGCAGATCCCCGGCGACACCATCGACGGGCATCAGCGCAGCCGCAGCGTACGCCTGGAACGAACCCGTCCGCGCAGCATCATCGTCAACCGGGCCGGCCGCCGGTTCGTCAACGAGGCGTGCGACTACAACTCGATGGCCGGCGCCTTCCATTACCTCGATCCGCGCGACGGCTACGTCAACGACCCGGCGTGGATCGTCTTCGACTCGCTGCACCTGAAACGCTACGGGTTCCTCGGGGTCGCACCAGGGGAGCCGGTGCCGGACTGGTTCAACGCCTCCGCCGATTTTGCCGAGCTGGGCACCAAGACCGGCATCGACGCCGACGGGCTGGCTCGCACCGTCGAACACTGGAACCGCGACGTCGCGGACGGATCCGATCCCGAATTCGGGCGCGGCTCAAGCGCATACGACGGCTACTGGGGCGACGAACGCGCCACCACGCCGGCGGGAAAGACATTGGGTCCGATCGACACCGCCCCCTACTTTGCGGTGCCGGTGTCGGTGGGCGCGATGGGCACCAAGGGCGGTCCGCGCACCGACCGCGACGGGCGGGTGCAGCACGTCAACGGAGCGCCGATACCGGGGCTGTTCGCCGCCGGCAACGCGATGGCCGGGGTGACCGGGCGGGCCTATGGCGGCGCCGGCGGAACTATCGGCCCGGCAATGGTTTTCGGCTACCGCGCCGGTTACTGTGCGGCGACGGGTCAGTCTGTGGACTAATCCATATCCTGCGCCAGCGTCCACGCCATCTGTGCCAGCTCGCGATAGCGCTCCCGGAACGTGGCTGCCCGCGAATCCGCCGCGTTCCCTTCGATTCCGCGCCGATAGACGCCCGCCCCGATCGATGCCAGCCGAAACATGGAGAACACCACGAAGACGTCGAGCGAGTCAGGGATTTCCCGGCCCGCATGGCGGCAATAGCTCGCGACAAATGCGTCCTCGTCGGGAATGCCGGTGCCCGCCAAGTCCTCGCCCGCCACGCCACTTCGGCCGGTGGAGTCGGCCGGAAGGTGGTAGGTCAGGCAGGCATAGGCCAGGTCGGCCAGCGGATGGCCGATGGTCGCGAGTTCCCAGTCCAGCACCGCGACCACGCGCGGCTCGGTCGGATGGATCAGCACGTTGCCCAACCGGTAGTCGCCGTGGGCGATGCATGCCGGCTCGTCGTCGGGCGGCAAGTGCTCGGGCAGCCACGCCGCCAGCATGTCCATCGCCGGGGTGTCCTCGACCTTTGCGGCGTGCCACTGTTTGGTCCACAGCGCGACCTGCCGCTGCATGTAACCCTCGGGCTTGCCGAAGCCCTCGAGACCGACCGCGCGCCAATCCACGCAGTGCAGCGCCGCCAGCACCCGAGCCAGATCCTCATAGATCGCGGCGCGGTGCTCGGGTGTGCACTCGCGCATCACCCGGTCGGGAAAGATTCGCCCGGGGACATGGTCCATGACGAAAAATGTTGTGCCGATCACCGATTCGTCGTCGCACAGTAGCCGCATCCGTGGCACTGGCACGTCGGTGTCGGCCAGGGCTGCCATCACGCGGTACTCGCGCTCTACCTCGTGGGCACGCGGCAGCAGCGTGCCGGGCGGCTTCTTGCGCAGCACGTACTCGCCGGCAGCGGTACTCAGATGAAACGTCGGATTACTCTGGCCGCCCTGAAACTGACGCACTTGCATCCCGGTGTCGAACCCCGGCAGCCGCCCGCCCAGATAGCGTTGCAGCGCGGCTTCGTCGAACTGGTGGGCCAGCAGGACCGGCACCAGCTCCGCCATGCCATCCATCTACGACGCCTCCATGAATCGGCGGGTCAGGCGGACCAGTTGAGACGCTGGTCATTTACCTTTGGTGAGCAGACGCAAAGTTACCTTTTTCCCGGCGTGTCGAGGGGACTTTGCGTCTCTCTCGAAAATAG
>NZ_BFAB01000013.1 GCF_003402475.1 Mycobacterium sp. MFM001 | reverse complement strand
CGGTCTGTGTTGGCGTGGCGCTGGCGGTAGCGCTGCCTACACCAGTTGGCCGTGGCGCGCCGGCTGCGGCGCTGACTCTCACTGCGGCGCCTCCCTCCGCGGGCCACAACATTCATCTGTACGACGCGGCAGTGCAAAATGCGTTCACACAGGTGCAGGCCGCGGTCGCGGCATCCGCCGAGTTGAAGGCCGTGCCATCGAACCTCGACCCGCCGCTCGCAGACGCGCAAGCCGAACTCACCACCATTTTGCGAAACGGCTGCATGCTCAATTTTTTCGACGTCGAACAGCATGAGTGCGTGACGGGCGATACCGCCTCGAAGACGACGGTGGCCCTGGTCGGCGACTCGCATGCCGCAATGTGGGGCCCGGCGTTGCAGCAGGTCGCCGAGCAGCGACGGTGGCGGCTGGAAACCCTGAGCCATGCCGACTGCCCGTTGATGAATTTGCCGATCGCCAACCCACTGCGTCGGATGGCGTACACCGCCTGCGAGCAGTGGCGCAGTCAGGTCCTCGCCCGGTTACGCGCCGAGCACCCGCGGCTGGTCGTGATGAGCATGATGCGGCTGTACGGTCCCGGTATCGGTTGGCTGTCCGGTATCACGTCATACGACCCGGCGTGGATCGATAGCTTGACCCGCGTGGTACAGCAGCTGCGCGGCATGGGTACGAAAGTGCTGGTGCTCGGGCCGATCCCGGATCCGCGCTCGACGGTGCCGATCTGCCTGTCCGAGCACCTCGACGAGGCGACCGCCTGCTCGCCGTCCAGGTCGGAGGCGGTGAACCAACGGGGCGTCGCCGCTGAGTCCGCCGCCACCAAAGCCGGCGGCGGAGACTACGCCGACGTCACCGATCTGTTCTGCACCGCCGACCGCTGCCCGGTCATCGTGGGCAACACCCTGGTGTACCTCGACTGGCAACACGCGACGCTCGAATACTCGAAGCTATTGGCACCGGTAATCGGGGCGCTGGCCGACCGCGCGCTCGCCCGCGGTTGACATGCTGGGCCGGCGGCCTGACGGTGAGTGTGCCCCTCGTGCCGGATCCGCTGGTGGTCGTGAATGCCACACCAAAGTCTGCTGCAATCGCCCCGAAAGCTCGAAGACCTGCGAAAAAACGCGATCGCTTGTGCCAGGAGATGCGCAGCGGCCATACGCTCATCTTTCATACATCGACGGGATCGCTGTGGGGCAATTCCCGCCTTCCTTGTGGACGATTGTCGGTTCCGGTCGAAAAGTGAGCACGTGATCCCCAGTGGTTTCCAGTAGACGATGCAACACAAGCGAAGTTTGTGGAGGCTTGTGTGGTGTCGTCTCGCCGTGTGAAGAAGGACCCGGGCCGCCGGCCGCAGTCGAATCAATCGTCAGCAGTTCTTGAAACTCCTCGCCCAAAGGTGGACAGCGGCGGGCGCGCGGCGCAGGTAGGCGTCAGCCGCGCGACGAGTCACAACTGGCGTCGCGGCCACAGGTGCCGAGAACACAAAGCTTCCTTTACGTGAGCTGGCTGCGCACACGCTGCAGAGTTCGACCTGGCCGGCGATATCGCCTCGCGCCGCCGTGCGCCGCAGCACGTGACCGGCCAGCGGTCCGGCCCTTGCCGAGTGTCGGCGGTGGCTGCGTTCGATGGTTGTAATGGCGGACCAAAGCGGCGCGCCCTGAGCTGCTGTCCTGTTAGGCTAAAAAACGCTACTCATCATTCTGTTGAATAAGACCGCATCGACCTTATCAAGCAAGACTAAAGGGGAATATGACAGGGCCAACCACCACAACCAAAATTCGTTGGATGACCCGGTACATTGCCGTATTACTGCGGGTTGGTAGTGGACGACCCTCTGTGCTGTGGCACTACTTTGCAGACAACTTGCGCTACCTTCTGACCAAGCTTGGAATTCTATCGGGCGCAGCAAAGCACGTGTCTGAGGTTCGCGCGGCTTTTGAGGCGTATGCGGCGACAGGCCAGTTCAAGGAACTATTCTTTGACATGGCTGACATGAACATTTTGCAGTGGTCTACTACATTTTCGAAAATTTTTGCTCGCACAGACCCTATACGCATTCTTGAAATCGGGTCGTGGGAGGGGCGGTCAACCCTGTTTCTGCTGACCTACTTCACAAAAGGGCAGTTGACAGCGGTAGACACCTGGGCCGGTAGTACTGAGGGATACAAGTACGACGCAACGCAAGACTTGCATGATCTCGAGGCTCGGTTTGATAGCAATCTTGCGCCCTGCGCAGAGCGGCTGACGAAGCGCAAGGGCTCGTCTTTGCACGTCTTACCGCAACTGATCGATGAAAAACAAGAGTTTGATCTCATTTATGTCGATGGATCGCACCATGCCGATGACGTCTTAACGGATGCCATCAATTCTTGGCGCTTGTTAAAAGAGGGCGGTGTGATAATTTTTGACGACTTTCTAGGGAATTTTTATCCCCGCGTGCGAGCTAATCCTTGGTGGCCGATCAATCTGTTTTTGAAGTACCATGCAGGTGAGTACCGCATCCTGAATGCTTATTACCAAATCGTCTTGCAGAAAAAAGTTACATTTGTCGACCAAGCAACTGATCTTGCCGCCGTCCAGTTTGGTGACCCGCTGGTCTGTAAGACGCGGTAGTACCCGATGAACAGATGGGTAGGGGGCGTCCCGGCGGCGGATCGTCAGATTGCACCTCGACGATCATGGCCTCTGCAGTGACAGCAGAAGAGCGAGTCTTTGCCCTAGCGGAATTGTGGACGATTCGACGGAACGCCACCCACATTTCCGGCACTGGGGTGGCCGTGACGGGTGGTACGTTCGTGATTCGTCCCAACCGGGCAAAGCTTTCGGCATGGTCCGCTGAGGAGCTCGATTTTGGTTAACGGCGAGCTGGATCCGCGCGAGGCGGAAGACGTTGTGTGGGACGCGATTGTCGTCGGTACAGGAATGGGTGGTGGGACGCTGGGCTACTCGCTGGCCCGGTCAGGGCGCAGGGTGCTGTTCGTCGAGAAGGGGCGCTCAACACTGCCCGGGGCGCCGGGGACTATTCGTTCGTCGTATCCGGAACTGGTCGAGCCACAGGCGGCCCGTTCGGCCGAGGCTTACTACGATGCCTTGGCCCGCGGCGGACGCTCCACCGACGAGATCGAGGACGTCAGCGGACGTTTCTCCCGGAAGTTTTTGCCGTTGATCGGTAGTGGAACGGGCGGGTCGTCGGCCATCTACGGCATGGTCTGCGAGCGGTTCTTCGACCGCGATTTCACTCCCCGGCAAAATTTCCGCAACCCCGGGGATTCCACCGTGCCGGATGCCTGGCCGATCACCTACGACCAGCTGCGCCCCTGGTACGCAGCGGCGGAGAAGCTGCTGGGGGTTCGCGGCCAGGCCGATCCCCTGCGGCCTGAGGCGGCCGAAGTCACTTTGCCTGCGGCGCCGCCTTTTTCGGCGGACAACCAGCCGCTCGTCGAGTATCTGACCGGTCGCGGACTGCATCCCTACCACCTGCCGATGGCCTGCGACTACACGGACGGCTGTACTACCTGTCAGAGCTATCTGTGCCACCAGTCGTGCAAAAACGACGCGGCCCGCAACTGCCTGATGCCTGCCGTCACCGAGCACGGCGCCCGCCTGCTGACGGAGTGCCGCGTTGTCCGACTGGAGGCGGACCGCACCCAAGTACGGCAGGTGATCTGCCAGCATCCCACCGGCATGCTGACCCTGAAAGGCAAGGTGGTAGTGCTGGCCGCCGGCGCGCTGGCGACCCCCGTGCTCTTGCTCAATTCTCGTTCGGGCGATTGGCCCAACGGACTGGCCAACGGTTCGGACTTGGTGGGGCGCAACCTGATGCGTCATCTTGTCGACTTCATCGAGATCTGGCCGCAGCCCGACAGCAAGATCACGGCCCCGAACAAGCAGATCGGGATGACCGATTTCTATTTCTGGGAAGGGCAGAAATACGGCACCGTACAGTCAGGCGGCGCCATGCCGCCCATGGAGTTTCTGTTGAACCGACCGGGCTGGGGGCCACGGCTGATGCGGATGATCAAGCCGGCGACGAAGCGGGTCTACGAGCGGTTCTTCAGCGGCGGACTGATGCTGGCCGCGATCATGGAAGACCTGCCCTATCTGGATAACCGCGTGCTGCCCTCCGAGCGGTCAAACGGAGACGGCCGGCAGCGGATGCGGATCCAGTACCGTTTCCACGCCTGCGAGATCGAGCGGCGTGCAGAATTTTTGCGGCAGTTGAACGACGTGCTGGAGCCGTTCCGCAAAGTCACCCTGCGGGGCGGCAAAGACAACTCGGCCCTGGCCCACGTCTGCGGCACATGCCGCTTCGGTACGGACCCCAAATCCAGTGTGCTGGATCCCCAAAACCGCGCGCACGAAGTGGACAATCTCTACGTGGTGGACGGCTCGTTCTTTCCGTCCAGCGCCGGCCTGAGTCCCGGTTTGACGATCGCTGCCAACGCTTTACGCGTGGCCGAGCACGTCAACCAGGCCCACTTCGCGACCTAAACGACCCAATTGCCAACGGGGCGAAGGGATTAGAGTTCGGCCGGCTCGCGGAGCGGCAGACCGGCCGCGCGGTAGATCGCGTCGATGACGGTCATGTTCTGCACCGCGTCTTCCGGCGACGTCTTCACCGGCTCGCCCCGCAGCACCGCCGAGGCGAATGCGTCAAGCTGATACGCGTACGAGGCGCGCTTCGGAAAGCGCTCTACCCGTTTGCCGTCCGCTGATCGGATCGACAGCCGATTGAAAACGTGCGGTGCCGCTGGGTTGGTAGCGCGTAGTTCGCCGCGCTCGCCAACCACCTTGGCGCCGAACTTCAGCAAGTTCGACGACCACATCGAGCAGCTGACCCGGCCGGTGTGCCCATCTGCAAACCGCAATTCGGCCGTCATGGCCCGATCCACGCGAGGGTCACGCAGTTTCGCTTGTGCCGAAACGACTTCCGGGGTAGAACCGCCGAATGTGCGGGCCATATGCACCGCATAGCATCCGGCGTCCATCGTCGCGCCGCCGGCAAGGGAGTAGTTGTAGCGGATGTCGGAGAACTTGGGCAGCGGGAAGCACAAGGCCGCCTCCACCCGCTGCAGCTTGCCCAACTCCCCCGAGGCAATGATTTCCTCGGCGCGCAGCGTCAACGGGTGGTAGCGGTAATGAAACCCCTCCATCACCACCCGCCCTGACTTCTCGGCCAATTCGGCGATCTCACGCGCCTCAGCGGCGTTGGCAGTAAACGGCTTTTCGCACAGCACGTGCTTGCCCGCCGCCAGCGCAGCCCGAGTCCACTTGCCGTGCAAGCCGTTCGGCAGCGGGTTGTAGATAGCATCCAAATCTGGATCGGCGATCAGCGCCTCATAGCTGTCGTGCACCCGGGCGATGTCGTGCTTGTCGGCAACGGCTTGGGCGCGTGCCACATCGCGTGCCGCGATGGCAGCCACCTCGACCTCGCCGTGTCCCCGGGCCGGATTGATGAGCGCCAACGGCGCAACGCGGGCCGCGCCGAGGATACCGATTCGCACTGGAGCCGCGCGTTCAGACACGGACCGGATGCTAACACTCGAGCCCCCGGTCACTCAGGGAATCGAGCAGGTCTGAAGTGGTGTCATTTCATCGGCCGATGACGCCCGCCTTCCAGCGCCCGGTCGGAGCTGAATCTTCAAAGGAGCCAACACACAACAGGTGAGCCGGTAGTGTTTTGCCAGTGTGGAGCTCGGTGTTGGTGCTCGCGCTTTTGATGGCGCTAAACCCGGTGCGTCTTGGTCTCATCCTTCTCGTGATCTCCCGGCCGCGGCCGGTGCAAAATTTGCTCGCATTCTGGGTGGGCTGCCTGATCGAAGGCTTTCCCGCCATGTTGGTTCCGCTGATGGTCTTGCACCGGACACCGATGTTCAAATCCTTCGTGGATCATTTCGCCACAAGTTCCACCGCTCGGCATATTCAAGTCGGCTTGGGCATGGTCGCACTGTCGGTCGCCGCGCTGGTGACAATACGTCCACTGATTCGCCGGCGTCAGCGGGCACAAATTCCGACGTCAAGCGGCAACGCCTCGACCTTGGTCTTGGACTCCAATACCCCCAACGCTTTCTCGCGGCTACTAAGCCGCGCCCACAATGCCCCTAGGGAGGGCTCAGGGGTTCGGCGCCTACTCGATCGCGCCCACAACGCCTGGGAAAACGGATCTCTGTGGGTCGCGTTCGTGATCGGCCTCCTGTCGGGGCCGGCACCCGATGAGGCCCTGTACGTACTCGCCATCATCGTGGCCTCTGGACCCGCAATGGCCACGCAGGTAAGCGCCTCCATCGCGTTCGTTGTCGCAATGCTTGTGATCGTCGAACTGACACTCGCCAGCTATCTGGTCATACCAGCCAGAACCCAGGCGATAGTGCAACGGCTACACGATTGGACGCTGGCGCACCGTCGAATAATTTTGGTAGGGCTCTGCATTATTGGTGGGGTCTCGCTAATTGCCAGCGGCTTGGGCAACGGTTGACCCCTCTATCCCGCGCGCCCTCAAGCGTCCAGCACGAGCTTGAGCCGGTCGGCGTAGGTGCGCAGCGGTCCGGGCGTCATCATCTCGGTGTGGTCGCAGTCGACGGGATATTCGGTGATGTCGCCGGCGATGTACGGTCGCCAATCTTCCAGCGGTGTAGAATCGTGCCCGTTTTCCTGTCGTGCCGCGGTGAAGATGACGGTATCGCCGTCAAACACATCGGGCTCGTGATCCACCAGATAGAACTGGTTGGCGTGAGCGCTTCGGACCATGTGCTCGAAGAGCTTTCTGGGCGGAAGAACCAGCTCCACTACCGCGTGTTGTTGGCGAATCAGCTCCTCCGCCTGTCGGTACGTGAGAGGCCGCGACTGCTCGGCGATATCCACGCCGCTTAATTGCAAGAAGCGCTCCAGGATGTGAGTTTCGACCTGGGTCTCGTCTGACGCTTGGCTGTCCGCTGCGTCGTTAGCGCCGTTCACGGGGTCCAACAATATGAGACGCCGGACTTCGGATCCGCGCCTGCGAAGTTCGATCGCCAGCTCGTGCGCGACGACGCCTCCGAAAGACCAGCCCAGAAGGTTATACGGTCCGTCCGGATAAACGGATTGAAGCCGATCCGCATAGTTTTTTGCCATCTGGCGAATCGACTCGGGTTTAGCCTCGCCATTGTGCGGGATCTGGTTGATTCCGATAATCGGGCCGTCCAAATAATCGCCGAGACCACGATAGGGATAGCTGATCCCGCTGCCTTCGTGAACGCAGCACAATGGAATTCCCGTGCCCTCTTTGAGGACCTCGACCGGTACCACTTCCAACGCGCTGTCCTGCCTGCCCACCTGTTGGCTGAGGCTTCGCACAGACGGAGCGTGGAATAGGGTACGCACCGCAACATCGGTATCCAGGGCCGCGTTGACCGCGGCGATCACCCGCATCGCCGACAGCGAGTCCCCGCCCAGATCGAAGAACGAGTCTTCGACACCGACCCGCTCTAGGCCCAGCACCTGGGCGTAGA
This sequence comes from Mycobacterium sp. MFM001, assembly GCF_003402475.1. Lineage (GTDB taxonomy): Bacteria > Actinomycetota > Actinomycetes > Mycobacteriales > Mycobacteriaceae > Mycobacterium. Next base: position 136,066 of record NZ_BFAB01000013.1, on the reverse strand, counting down.
TGCCCGCCACGACTTCCTCGGTGGGGTTGGCCGGCGCGCGATACTCGCCGCCGCTGAACTTCGGTGCCGGCAGCGCCCGAGTGTCGAGTTTGCCGTTGGGTGTGCGCGGCAGTTCTTCCAGCACCACCACCGCGGCCGGCACCATGTAGGCCGGCAGCCGCTCGGCCAGCGTGGCGCGCAGCTCGTCCGGGTCGGCGGTGCCGGTCACATAACCGACCAGACGCTTGTCGCCGGGCCGGTCTTCACGGGCAATGACCACTGCCTGCTGCACGCCATCGCAGTCGGCCAGCGCAGCCTGTACGTCGCCGAGCTCGATGCGATACCCGCGGATCTTGACCTGCTCGTCGGCCCGGCCCAGGAACTGCAGCTGCCCGTCAGCGCCCCAACACACCAGATCGCCGGTGCGATACATCCGCGCCCCGAGCGCCCCGAACGGACAGGCGACAAATCGCGACGCGGTCAACGCAGCCCGGCGCCAGTACCCGCAGCCCACCCCCGCTCCGGCCACATACAACTCGCCAATCACGCCGGGAGGTACCGGTCGCAACCACCCGTCGAGCACGAACAACGCCGCCCCCTCCAGCGGCTTACCGATCGGCACAGCGGACCCCGGCGTCAGAGGTGCGCTGATCGCCACCCACACCGTCGCCTCGGTGGGGCCGTAGGCGTTGACCATCACCCGCGCGGGCGCCCACCGCTCCACCACCTCTGCGGGGCACGCCTCACCACCGACCAGCAGCGCCGTCGAATCCAGCCCCTGCGGGTCGAGCATTCCCGCCGCGGACGGGGTTTGACTCAACACGGTGACATGTTCACCAATCAGCAAGGCGTGCAACTCATCCGGCGACGCGGCCACCGACTCGGGCACCACCACCAACCGGGCCCCATGCAGCAAGGCGCCGAAGATTTCCCACACCGAGAAGTCGAAGCCAAACGAATGGCACTGCGTCCATACCTGCCCCGGCCCTGCCCAGCCCGGGTCCACTGATTCCATCAGCCGGGCCACGTTGCGGTGGGCGACCGCCACCCCCTTGGGCATCCCGGTGGTGCCCGAGGTGTAGATCAGGTATGCGATGTCATCGGGGGCCGGCGCCGGCGGCGCGGTGCCGGGTTGGGCGCCGAGTGTGGCGTCGTCGATGCCGATCACCGGCGCACTGAATTCGGCCAACCGCCCGGCAAGCCCCGCGGTGGTGACTACCGCGATCGGGGCGGCGTCGACGAGCATGAATCCGATGCGGGCGCTCGGCAGCACAGGATCGATCGGCAGGTACGCCGCGCCGCTCTTGAGCACCCCCAAAATCGCCACTAGGGCCTCGACCGACCGGGAAAACAGCAACCCCACACAGCGTCCCGGCCCGGCGCCCTGGCCGATCAGCAAGTGCGCCAACCGGTTCGACGCCTCGTCAAGCTCTCGATACGTCATCGAGCGGCCCTGGCACCTGATCGCCACCGCGTCGCCGCAACGCACCACTTGCTCGGCGAATAGCGCAGGTATCGACATCGACCGCGGGACCGGCGCAGTCAACGTCGAGCGATTACCGAGCTCGTCGAGCCGGTCCCGTTCGACCTCGTCCAGCACGTCAATCGATGACAGGGTCTGGGTCGGGTCGGCGGTGACGGCCACCAACACCCGCTGCAACCGCTCGACGAGTGTTTCGATGCTGGCCGCGTCGAACACATCGGTGCGGAACTCCACCGCACCGCCGATCCCGTCGGGCTCGCCGGTCTGGCTCCAGCGCTCCCCGACAAAAAAGGCCAGGTCCATCCGGGCGGTGTGGGTGTCCGCGAACAGCGGGGTGACCTCGAGATCAGCCAAACCCGCGGGGCCGCCGGCTTGCCCGCCGAAGTTCTGCCAGGCCAACACCACCTGCACCAGCGGAGAGTGGGTCAGCGACCGGGTCGGGTTGAGCCGCTCGACCAGCACCTCGAAGGGCACATCCTGGTGCTCGTAGGCGGCCAGGCTGCGTGAGCGCACCTGGGAAAGAAGTTCGGCGACGCTGGGGTCCCTACCTGTGTCGACCCGCAACACCAAGGTGTTGACGAAGCAACCGACCAACTCGTCGAGTGCGGGATCACGCCGCCCGGCGATTGGGAATCCCACGGCCACATCGGAACTGGCGCAGATCTTGGACAGCAGTAGAGCCAGGGCGGCCTGGATCACCATGAAACTGGTCGCGTCGTGGTCGCGGGCTATCTGCGCAATCCGCCGCTGCAGTTCGGCCGGCCACTCCACAGCCACCCGCGCGCCGCGGTGATCGGCCACCGGCGGATAAGACCGATCGGTCGGCAGCGCCAACCGATCAGGCATCCCGGCCAGCGCGTCCTGCCAATAGGCCGACTGAGCCGCGATGGGGCTCTGGTCATCGTCGAGATCGCCCAACTGCGCGCGCTGCCACAACGTGAAATCGGCGTACTGCACCGGCAGCGGCGCCCACCCGGGGGCCTGCCCCGCGCATCGGCTGGCGTAGGCCACCGCCAAATCACGCATCAGCGGGGCGATCGACCAGCCGTCGGCGGCGATGTGGTGCACCACCGCCACCAACACATGTTCGTCGTCAGCGACTCGGAAAAGCCTTGCCCGCAAAGGGGTCTCGACTGCTAACTCGAAACTGTGCCGGGCCACAACGTCGACGGCCTCCCCCAGCCGGGCTGCGGGCCAACCGATGGAATCTACGACGTCCCAACCGAAGTCGGCCTGCTCGGCAGGGATCACCACTTGGCGAGGTATCCCCTCCACCGCCGGGAACAAGGTTCGCAGGCTTTCGTGGCGGGCCACCACATCGGCCAGCGCCTGGCCCAGCGCGCTGGCATCGAGGCGCCCGCGCAGCCGCCACGCGGTCGCCATGTTGTACATCGGCGACGGGCCCTGCAACTGGTCGATGAACCACAACCGCTGCTGGGCAAACGACAACGGCACCACCGATGGCCGCTGCGCCGGCACCAACGGTTCACGCCGAACCGCACCGCCACCGACCCGCGACGCCAACTGCGCCACCGTCGGCGCCTCGAACACCGTGCGCACCGAAAGGCCCGCATCCAAACCGGTGTTGACCGCGGCAACCAACCGCATCGCCAGTAACGAATCGCCGCCCAAATCGAAGAACGAGTCGTCTACTCCCACTCGCTTGACACCCAGCACCTGGGCATAAGCGCCGGCCAACAACTCCTCGATCGCGTTGGTCGGCGCGCGGTACCGATCGGCATCGGAGTATTCCGGAGCCGGCAGGGCGCGCTTGTCGAGTTTGCCGTTCACCGTCAACGGCAACTCGGCCAGCACCACGACCGCGGTCGGCACCATGTAGGCCGGCAACCGCTCGGCCAGCGCGGCACGTATCTGGGCCGGGTCGGCGGTGCCGGTCACATACCCCACCAGCCGCTTGTCGCCGGGACTGTCCTCGCGGGCCACCACCGCCGCTTGGTCCACCCCGTCCAGACTCGCCAGTGCGGCCTGCACCTCGCCGAGTTCGATGCGATACCCGCGGATTTTGACCTGCTGGTCGGCGCGTCCCAGATAGTCCAACTCGCCGTCGGCGCGCCAGCGCACCAAGTCACCGGTGCGATACATCCGTGTCCCCGCTGCTCCGAACGGGCAGGCCACGAACCGCGTCGCGGTCAGCCCCGAGCGGCGCCAGTACCCGTACCCCGCACCGGAGCCCGCCACAAACAGCTCCCCGACCACACCGGGCGGGACCGGCCGGAGCCAGCCATCGAGGGCGAAAAAGGCGAGATGGGCCAACGGGACCCCGATCGGGCTGGCGTTGCCATCGACGTCGCCGCGGACGATCTCGCGGAAGGAGGCATGCACCGTCGTCTCGGTGGTGCCGTACATGTTGATCAGCCGCGGTGAGCCCGGATGGTTGGTCCACCAAGTCGAAAGACGTTGTGGCTCAAGTGCTTCGCCCGCAAACACGACGGCGTCGAGCGTCAATTGCTGCGCCAGCTCGGGTGAGAGCGCATCAGCGGTCTGCAACGCGTAAAACGCCGACGGCGTCTGGCTCAGTACGTTGACCCGTTCGGCAGCCAGTAGCGCGTGGAAATCCGCGGGCGAACGCACCACCGAGTCGGGCGCAACCACCAGCCGCCCGCCACGCAACAACGCACCCCAGATCTCCCACACCGACACGTCGAACGCATAGGAATGCCACTGCGACCACACCGCTTCCGCGGGTACACGTCCTTCCACCGACGCCAGCAACTCGGTCACATTGCGGTGAGTGATCGCCACGCCCTTGGGTACTCCCGTGGTGCCCGAGGTGTAAATCAGGTAAGCGACGTCATCGGGGGCGGGTGCCGGCAGTGCCGTGCTGGGTTGGCCTTCGATAGCAGGGTCGTCGATATCGATGACGACCAAATCGAATTCGGCCAGCCGTCCGGCCAGCTCCGCGGTGGTGACCGCCGCAATCGGGGCCGCATCGCCAAGCAGAAAGGCTATTCGCGCCGGCGGATGCTCGGGGTCGATCGGCAGATAAGCCGCCCCCGTCTTGAGCACCGCCAGGATCGCCACGATTGCCTCGACCGATCGCGGAAACGACAGCGCCACACACTGTCCGGGGCGCGCACCACGCTCGGCCAGCAAGTGGGCCAACCGGTTCGACGCCTCGTCGAGCTCCCGGTAAGACAAGGAGCGACCACCGCAACTGACCGCAACCGCTTGCGGGGCGCGCGCCGCCTGCGCGCCGAACATCACCGGAATCGACTCCGACGCGGACGGCGGCACCGCCAACACCGCCCGGTTGCTCCATCGCTCCAGACGGGCACGCTCGCCCGCGTCGAGCAGATCGACCGATGAGATCGCTTGTGACGGTTCGGCGGTGATCGCCGCCAACAGCCGTCGTAACCTCTCGATCAGCGTTTCGATGGTGTCCGCGTCGAACACATCGGTGCGAAATTCCACCGCCCCGCCGATCCCGGCGGGATCCCCGGAATCGCACCAGCGTTCCCCGAGGACGAATGTCAGATCCATCCGGGCGACGTGAGTGTCCGCCGACAACGGGCTGACTTCCACATCCCCCCAAGCCGATCCGGTGGCGGGGCCATTCGCTTGCCCGGCGAAGTTCTGCCAGGCCAGCATCACCTGGACCAGGGGGTGGTGGGTCAGGCTTCGGGTTGGGTTGAGCCGCTCCACCAACACCTCGAAGGGCACATCCTGGTGTTCGTAGGCAGCCAGGCTGCGGGCGCGCACCTGCTCCAATAACTCGGCCACGCTGGGATCGCCGGTCAGGTCGACCCGCAACACCAAGGTGTTGACGAAGCAGCCCACCAACTCGTGGACGGCGGGGTCACGGCGCCCGGCGATCGGAAACCCAACGGCCACATCGGCACTGGCACTGAGCTTGGCCAACAGCAGCGCCAGCGCCGCCTGCACCACCATAAACGTGGTCGCGTTGTGTTCACGGGCTACCCGGGCAATGTCCTGGTGCAACTCGTCCGGCCAGTCGACGGCTACCCGGGCGCCCTGGTGATCGGCGACCGGCGGATACGGCCGATCGGTGGGTAGCTCGAGCCGCTCGGGCATTCCGGCCAAGGCTGCTTGCCAGTAAGCCAGCTGGGCGGCGATGCGGCTGTCAGGGTCGTCGAAATCCCCCAGCTGGGTGCGTTGCCAGAGTGTGAAATCGGCATACTGCACCGGCAGCGGCGCCCAGTCGGGAGCCTGACCGCCACACCGGGCGGCATACGCCGTCCCCAGGTCACCCATCAGCGGGGTGATCGACCAGCCGTCGGCGGCGATATGGTGCACCACCGCCACGAACACGTGGTCGTCGTCGGCGACGCGGAAAAGCCTTGCCCGCAGCGGGATCTCGGTCGACAAGTCAAAGGGGTGACGCACCACCGCGTCGACGGCCTCAGCCAGCCGGTCTTGTGTCCACCCGGCGGCATCCACCACCTGCCACGCCAACTCAGCCTGCTCGGCCGGTATCACCACCTGCCGGGGGACGCCCTCGACTGCCGGGAACACGGTGCGCAGGCTTTCGTGGCGGCCGACCACATCGGCCAACGCGCGTCCCAACGCGTCGGCATCCAGCCCGCCGCACAGCCGCAATGCGGCCGCCATGTTGTACATCGGCGAGGGCCCCTGCAACTGGTCGATGAACCACAACCGTTGCTGCGCATACGACAACGGGACGACGGCCGGCCGCGGCATCGGTGTCAGCGGCTCCAGCCGCTCGCTGCCTCCGCTGACGCGGGGAGCCAACTCGGCGATCGTGGGTGTCTCGAACACCGCACGCACATCAAGGCCCGCATCGAGGCTGGCGTTGACCGCGGCGGTAAGACGCATCGCCAACAACGAATCGCCGCCCAGTTGGAAGAAGGAGTCGTCGACCCCGACCTGCTCGAGACCAAGGACCTGCGCGTAGATGCCGGCCAGGATCTCCTCGACCGCATTACCGGGTGCGCGGTACCGGTTGACATCGCTGTATTCGGGTGCAGGCAAGGCGCGCTTGTCGAGTTTGCCGTTCACCGTCAACGGCAGCTCCGCCAGCACCACTACCGCGGACGGGACCATATAGGCCGGCAGCCGCTCGGCCAGCTTCGCGCGTATGTGAGCGGGTTCCGCTGTGCCGGTGACATAACCGACCAGCCGTTTGTCGCCAGGGCGGTCCTCGCGGGCGATCACCGCCGCCTGCTCCACCCCATCGAAACTTGCCAGTGCTGCCTGGATTTCGCCGAGTTCGATGCGATACCCGCGGATCTTGACCTGTTCGTCGGCGCGGCCAAGGTAATCCAGCTCGCCGTCGTCGCGCCAGCGCACCAAGTCCCCGGTGCGATACATCCGCGCGCCAGGTCTGCCGAACGGGCACGCCACAAACCGCGACGCACTCAAAGCCGCCCGGCCCATATAGCCGCACGACACCCCGGCGCCGGCCACATACAATTCGCCGACCGCGCCTGGCGACACCGGCCGCAGCCAGGCATCGAGGACGAAGAAGGCCAGATGGGCCAACGGCACCCCGATCGGGCTGGCATTGCTGTTCGTGTCGTCGTGGACGATCTCCCGAAACGAGGCGTGCACCGTCGTCTCGGTGGTGCCGTACATGTTGATCAGCCGCGGTGAACCGGGATGGCTGCCCATCCACCCCCGAAGACGTTGTGGCTCAAGGGCTTCGCCGGCGAATACCACGGCCTCGAGCTCCAGCTGCTCTGCCAGTTCGCGCTGCAGTGCATCCGCAGCTTGCAATGCGTAAAACGCCGACGGGGTCTGGCTCAAGACGTTGACCCGTTCGGCAGCCAGCAAGGCGTGGAAGTCCGCCGGCGAACGCACCACCGAATCGGGCACCACCACCAGCCGCCCGCCACGCAACAACGCACCCCAGATCTCCCACACCGACACGTCGAACGCATAGGAGTGCCATTGCGACCACACCGCCGGCACGGGCAGATCGTCGTCCACCGACGCCAGCAGTTCGGTGACGTTGCGGTGGGTTACGGCCACTCCCTTGGGGACACCGGTGGTACCCGAGGTGTAGATCAGGTAAGCGATGTCATCGGCAGCCGGATCCGGTGGCGCCGTGCTGGGCTGAGTGTCGACAGCCGGGTCGTCGATGTTGACGACCGCCACCTCATGCCCGTCGAGACGCCCCGCCAGGTCCGCCGTCGTGAGCGCGGCGATCGGTGCCGCATCGCCGAGTAGAAACGCGATCCGCGCCCGCGGGTGTTCAGGGTCGATCGGCAGATAGGCCGCCCCGGTTTTCAGCACCGCGAGGATCGCCACGATCGCTTCGATTGACCTCGAAAACAGCAGCGCCACACAGCAACCCGGGCGCGCACCACGGGCAGCCAGCAGGTGCGCCAACCGGTTGGCCGCCTCGTCGAGCTCGCGGTACGTCATCGAGCGACCCTGGCAGCTGATTGCCACCGCCTCCGGGGCACGCGCCACCTGCTCGGCGAATGCTGTGGGAATCGACGCCGAAGAACCCGCAGGCGCCATCAGTGCCGCCCGGTTACTCCATTCATCCAGAGAGGCGTGCTCGTCCTCGTCCAGGAAGTCGAGCGACAGCAGTCGCCGAGTGGTGTCGGCTGTCATGACTTCTGCCCCGCATCAGCTGCCATTGCCGCCAGCACCCGCTTGAACCGCTCGACGAGCGCTTTGATTCTGGCCGCGCCGAACACCTCGGTGTCGTATTCGACACGCAGGGTTATTTCGTTGCCCGGAGCCGCTTGGACTGCCAGCGGGTAGTGGTTGTATTCGCGGTTGGTGTACTCGGTGATGGCCAGTCCGTCGACGCTGGACAGCGCCGCGGTGTCGATCGGATAGTTCTCGAACACGAACAGGGTGTCGAACAACTGGTCGTGGCCGGTGACGCGGTGGATGTCGCGCAGCGAAAGATGCTGGTGCTCAAGCGTGTTGGTGTGGGCACTCTGCAGTTCGTCGAGCAGGCCGGCGATCGTGGTTTCCGCAGTGATGCGCGCCCGCACCGGCACGGTGTTGATCAACAGCCCCACCATCGATTCGGCGCCGGGCACATCGGTGGGCCGCCCCGAGACCGCGGTGCCGAAGGCGACATCGTGCTGTCCGGTCAACCACATCAGGATCTGCGCCCAGGCGGCCTGCAGCACGGTGTTGACGGTGGTGTGGCAGGAGCGTGCCAATTCGCTGACCGCCCTGCTGGTCTCCTCCGGCACCGAAAACGATGCGAAGTCTCGCCGGCCCAGCCCCAACCGCTCCGGCGGGCCCACCAAGGTGGGTGCCTCGAACCCGGCGAGCACCTCACGCCAAGCAGCGTGCGCCGCATCATGATTGCGATCGGCCAGCCAGGTAACGAAGCGGCGGTACGGGACGGCCGCGGGCAGTCGCTGCCCGTAGTAGCTGGCGAAAATCTCACGCAGCAGAATCGGCTTCGACCAACCGTCCATCACGATGTGGTGGTTGGTCAGCACGAAGCGGTGCTGATCTGGTGCGGTGCGGATCAGCGCCGCCCGAAACGCCGGCTGGTCCCCGAGGTCGCAGACCGCGGCGCGTTCGCCGGCACACACCTGTTCGACCTGCTGCGCGACGTCGTCGCCGTCAAGCTCGATATAGCGCCACGGCACCGCCGGATCGGCGGGGATGACCTGCACGGGTTCGTCGAACCGTTCGCAGAATCGGGCGACCAGGTTCGGGTGGCGCGCAACGACGGTGTGCACCGCTTCACGCAACCGTCCGGGGTCCAGCGGGCCGGCCACCGCGATATCCAACTGCACGGCATACACATCGTCGTCGTTGCCCTTAGCGGTGGTGGTGTGGAAGAGCAGCCCCTGCTGCAGCGGAGTCAACGGCAACACATCCGCGACACGGTATTGCTGCTGGAGTTCGTCGATGTGCTGCTGGCTCAAACGTGCCGGCGCGATATCCGACGGCGTCAACCCACCGCCACCACGTCGCACATGCGCGCAGATACCGGTCAGGGCGTCAAACCACAACCGGCTCAACCGATCAACGCCGGCGTGATCCAGTGCCGACTGGGCCCACATCCAGTTGGCCTGCAGCTGCGGTCCGGCGTCGGTGTCCATGGTGCCGGCGTTGAGTTCGACGGTGTGCGCCAACGCCATCGGTATCGCGCCGACCGCGTCGATCGCCGACCAGCCATCCGCGCAGACCCGCCACAGCTCACCGGTGGTCTCGGCCGCCGGACCGCCGAGGCGCCCCAGATAGTTGAACCCGATCGGCGGGTCCGACTCGGCGAGCTCGACGTCGGGGTTCAAATACCGCAGCACCCCATAGCTCAGAGGGTCGGGGACAGCGCGGAGCTGTTCCTTGGCGTCTTTGATCAGCTCCCCCAATCCGGTCTCGCCAGCCACCACCTGCGCCCAGTCCAGCCCGCGGAGTGCCAGCGACACAGGGTATTTGGTGGTGAACCATCCCACGGTGCGCGACAAATCCACGTCGGCGGCCAGCTCCTCATGGCGGCCGTGGCCCTCGACGTCGATGCCGATGGGCGCACCCGGGTTACCGACGAACTCCGCGAACGCCAAGCCGAAGGCGATCACCAAAATCTCCTGGATCCCGGCATGGAACGCCACCGGCACCTCGCCGAGCAGCATCCGGGTGGTCTCGACATCCAGCTCGACCGACAAATGCCCGGCGTTTTCATAGGTGTCCACCACGGGCTGCACCGCCGGCAACACCGCCGGAGTTGCCTCGAGTTGCCGCCACAGGCCGGCCTGCTCCACCACCTCCGGCCGTCGCCCGTACTCGTCAAGCAGCGATGCCCACCGCACGAACGACGTCCCGGTCACCGGCAACACCACCGGCTGCCCGCTGTGATGCTGAGCCCACGCAATGTTGAGGTCCTCCAACAAGATTCGCCACGACACCCCGTCGACGGCCAAATGGTGAACGATCAACACCAACTGGCTGTCCTCAGCTGCCCACAGGGCGCTGAGCATCGCGCCGCTCGCCGGGTTCAACCGCGACCGCGCCGCTACCACTGCCTCGTCGGAGAGCACGTCCACTGTGTGCAGGCACGCACGCGCATCCACCGACCCGGCTTCGGGGACGGTCAACAACCAGCTCCCGGTACCGTCGTCGTCGACACGCGCCCGCAACATCGCATGCCTGTCCAGCAATGCCTGCAACACCGCCGCCACATCGGCCTCGGTCACCCCGGCCGGGGCCTGCAACAGCATCGTCTGGTTGAACTGCTCCACCAGCCCGTCCCGGCTGCGCAGCCAGCACATAATCGGCGTCGCGGCCACTTGCCCGACGCCCTCATCGACCGGGTCGGCCTCGCCGTCGGCGAACGTGACCACCCTGGCCAGTCGGGCCACCGTCTGCTCGACAAAGACGTCCCGTGGCCGGCACACCAGCCCGGCTGCACGAGCTCGGGCCACCACCTGCATCGACAAAATGCTGTCGCCGCCCAGATCGAAGAACGAGTCGTCGACGCCGACCCGTTCCACCCCGAGCACCTGGGCATAGATGCCGGCCAGCAGCTCCTCGATGGCGTTGCAGGGTGCGCGATACCGGTCACCGTCGGTGTATTCCGGCGGCGGCAGCGCCCGGGTGTCAAGCTTGCCGTTGGGTGTCAGCGGCAGCTTGGCCATCACCACCACCGCGGCCGGCACCATGTAGGCGGGCAGCCGCTCGGTGAGCCTGGCGCGCGCCGCCGCCGGATCGGCGGTCCCGGTCACATAGCCCACCAACCGCTTGTCGCCGGGGCGGTCCTCGCGGGCGATCACCACCGCCTGCTCGATACCGTCCAAACTTGCCAGCGCAGCCTGGATTTCGCCGAGTTCGATGCGGTACCCGCGGATCTTGACCTGCTCGTCGGCGCGGCCTACATAGTCCAATTGGCCGTCGGCACGCCAGCGCACCAAGTCCCCGGTGCGATACATCCGCGCACCCGGCCGCCCGAACGGGCACGCCACAAACCGCGCCGACGTCAACGGTCCCCGGCCCACATAGCCACACGCCACTCCAGCGCCGGCCACATACAACTCGCCGACCACGCCGGCCGGCACCGGACGTAACCAGCCGTCCATCACGAAGAAGGCAAGGTGGGCCAACGGCACTCCGATGGGGCTGACGTTGTCGTTGACGTCGCCGTGCACGATGTCGCGGAACGAGGCGTGCACCGTCGTCTCGGTGATGCCGTACATGTTGATCAGGCGCGGCAACCCGGGATGGTTGCCCAACCACGTCCGAAGGCGTTGCGGCTCAAGCGCTTCCCCACCGAACACCACCGTCTGGAGCTTGAGCTGACGTCCCACCTCGGGTGAGAGCGCGTCGGCGGTTTGCAGTGCATAAAACGCCGACGGGGTCTGGCTCAACACGTTGACTTGCTCGGCAACCAGCAAGGCGTGCAAGTCTTCCGGCGAGCGCACCACCGAATCGGGCACGACCACCAGCCGCCCACCGTGCAGCAGCGCCCCGAAGATTTCCCACACCGAGAAGTCGAACGCCAACGAGTGGCTCTGCGTCCACACCTGGCCCAGCGCCATCTCGGCGTCCAGCGACTCCAACAGCTGGGTCACGTTGCGGTGGGCCACCGCCACACCTTTGGGCACTCCGGTGGTGCCCGAGGTGTAGATCAGGTAAGCGATGTCATCAGGTGCCGGCGGCGGCAGCGGCGTACTGGGTTGAGCACCGAGGGCAGGGTCGTCGACGTCGACGACCACAAGGTCGTGCCCGTCCAGCCGCGACCGCAGGCGCTTTGTAGTGACCGCTGCAACCGGGGCGGCGTCGTCGAGCATGAACTGCATTCGCGCGCCGGGCATCACCGGGTCGATCGGCAGATACGCCGCACCGGTCTTCAACACCGCCATGATCGACACGATCGCCTCGACCGAACGCGAAAACAGCAGTGCCACACGGGACCCGGAGCCCACTCCGTGGCCGGCCAACAGATGCGCCAACCGGTTGGACGCCTCATCCAGTTCCCGATACGTCACCGAGCGACCTTCGCAACTGATCGCGACCGCCTCCCCGGCACGCGCCACCTGGGCGGCGAACAACGCGGGAATGGACGCCGAGGAATGCGCGGGGGCACTCAACACCGCGCGGTTACCCCACTCGGCGAGGCGGGCGTGCTCACTCTCGTCGAGCACGTCGATCGACAACAACCGCCGGGTGGTGTCGGCGGTCATCGCCACCAACACTCGCTGCAACCGCTCGACGAGCGCCTCAATTGTGCTGGCGTCGAACACGTCTGTGTCGAATTCGACGCGCAGACCCAACTCGTTGCCCGGCTGCGCCACCACCGTCAGCGGGTAGTGGTTGAACTCGCGGGTGGTGAACTCGGTGATCGCCAACCCCTCGACGCTGCTCAACGCCGCGGTGTCGATCGGATAGTTCTCGTAGACCAATAGCGTGTCGAACAACTGATCGTGGCCCGTGATGCGATGGATGTCGCGCAGCGCCAGGTGCTCGTGCTCCAGGGTGTCGTTGTGGGCGCGCTGCAAATCGTTCAGCAGGTCGGCGACGGTGGTTTCCGCGGTTACGCGCGCCCGCACCGGCACCGTGTTGATCAACAACCCCACCATTGACTCCGCGCCGGGAACATCGGCGGGCCGCCCCGAAACCACAGCGCCGAAGGCGACGTCGTGCTGACCGGTCAACCACATCAGCATCTGCGCCCACGCGGCCTGGAGCACGGTGTTGACCGTGGTGCGTCGCGAGCGCGCCAAGTCGGTCAGCTCGCGGGTGGTCTGCTCCGAAAGTCGAAGCGGCTGAACACTTCTCGGACCGAGTCCCAATCGGTCCGGTGGGCTGACCAAGGTGGGGGTGTCGAAACCGGCCAGCACTTCACGCCAGGCGGCGTGGGCGGCGTCGCGGTCCCGGTCTGCCAGCCATGTGACAAAGCGCCGATACGGCACGGCCGCAGGAAGTCGCTGGCCGTAGTAGCCGGCGAAGATTTCGCGCAGCAGAATCGGCAACGACCAGCCGTCCATCACAATGTGGTGATTAGTCAACACGAACCGGTGCCGATCCGGCGCGGTGCGGATCAACGCAGCGCGGAACGGCGGTTGGTCGGTCAACTCGCAGACCGCGGCGCGTTCGGCAGCGCAGACCTGATCGGCGGCGTCGCCGCTGTCAAGCTCGACGTACTGCCACGGTACCGTCGCCTCGGCGGGAATGACCTGCACGGGTTCGTCGAACTCTTCGCAGAACCGGGCGACCAGGTTCGGGTGACGGCTCACCACAGTGTGCAGCGCTTCGCGCAGCCGGTGCGGATCCAGCGGGCCGGCCACCGTGATGTCCAGCTGCACCGCATACACGTCGTCGGCGCTGTCCTGTGCAGTGCTGGTGAGAAAGAGCAGTCCCTGCTGCAGCGGGGTCAGCGGCAATACATCGGCGATCCGGTATTGCTGTTGGAGTTCGTCGATCTGCTGCCGGCTCAGGCGGGCGGGCGCCACGTCGGACGGGGTCAACCCGCCGCCGCCGCGGCGCACATGCTCGCAGATCCCGGCGAGGGCCTCGAACCACAACCGGCTCAGCCGGCTGATTTGTGCTTCGTCGAGAGCCGACGGCGCCCACGTCCAGTTGGCGTGCAGCTGCGGGCCGGCCTCGGTGTCCATGGTGCCGGCGTTGAGTTCCACGGTGTGCGCCAATGCCATCGGGATCGCCGCACTGGCAGCGGTAGCCGACGACCCGTCCTGGCAGGGTCGCCACAGCCCGTCGGTGGTCCCGGCCGCCGGTCCGCCCAGGCGCCCCAGATAGTTGAACCCGATCGGCGGGTCGGCGGCGTCCAGATCGACGTCGGGGTTGAGATAGCGCAGTAGCCCGTAGCTCAACGGCTCCGGCAGAGCGCGAAGTTGCTCTTTGGCGTCCTTGATCAACGCCCCCAACTCGGCATCACCGGATCGCACCTGCGCCCAGTCAATCCCGCTGAAAGCCAGCGACACCGGGTATTTGGCGGTGAACCACCCCACGGTGCGCGACAAGTCGACATCGGGAGCAAGTTCCTCGTGGCGGCCGTGGCCCTCGACGTCGATGCCGATCGGCGAGCCGTTGCTGCCCACGAACTCCGCGAACGCCAACCCGAACGCAATCAGCAAGATGTCTTGCACCCCGGCGTGGAATGCCGCTGGCACCTCGCCGAGCAGCGTGCGGGTGGTCTCGACATCCAGCTCCACCGGCAAATTCCCGGCGGTGGCGTAGGTGTCCACTGTGGGCTGCACTGCCGGCAGGGCTGCCGGGGTCTCCGATACCTGCCGCCAAACCTGGGCCGCAGCAAGGACTTTCGGGTCGTGCGCGTGGTCGGCCAGCAGCGACGACCATCGCGCGAACGACGTCCCGGTCCGCGGCAATTCCACCGGCTGCCCACTGTGATGCTGAGCCCACGCGATGTTGAAGTCCTCCAACAAGATTCGCCACGACACCCCGTCGACGGCCAAATGGTGAACGATCAGCACCAACTGGCCGGTGGCGGCAACCCAGAGCGCGCGCACCATCACGCCGGCGGCGGGGTTCAACTGCGACCGCGCCTGTGCCACCGCTTCGTCGGACAACGCGTCGACCGTGTGCACGCACGTGCGGGCGTCCACCGAGCCGGCCTCTGGCACCGTCAGCGACCAACCGCCGTCGCCGTCAATTCGCGCCCGCAGCATGGCATGCCGGTCCAGCAGTGCCTGCAACACCACCACTACGTCGGTGTCTGTCGCCCCCGCCGGAGCCTGCAAAAGCATCGTCTGGTTGAACTGCTCCACCGAGCCCGCCATGCTGCGCAGCCAATGCACGATCGGCGTCGGCGCTGCCTCGCCAATACCCTCGTCGGCCGGTCCGCCGGCACCGTCGGCCGTCCCGACGACGCGGGCCAGCCGGGCCACCGTTTGCTCGACGAAGACGTCACGCGGCCGACACGTCAGACCGGCCGTCCGCGCCCGCGACACCACCTGCATGGACAAGATGCTGTCGCCGCCCAGATCGAAGAACGAATCGTCGATCCCGACTTGCTCGAGGCCGAGGACTTCGGCGTAGATGCCGGCCAGGACCTCCTCGATTGCGTTGGCGGGGGCGCGATAGCGGTCGACATCGGTGTATTCGGGTGCCGGCAGGGCGCGCGTGTCGAGTTTGCCGTTGGGCGTTAACGGCAACGCGTCGAGCGCCACGACCGCTACCGGCACCATGTATGCCGGTAGCCGCTCGACGATCGCGCTGCGCACCCGGCTCGGTTCTGCTGTGCCGGTGATGTAGCCGACCAGACGCTTGTCGCCGGGGCGGTCCTCGCGGGCGATCACCACCGCCTGCTGCACGCCGTCGCAGCCGGCCAGGGCGGCTTGGACTTCGCCGAGTTCGATGCGATAGCCGCGGATCTTGACCTGCTCGTCGGCGCGGCCCAGATAGTCCAGTTGCCCGTCGGCACGCCAGCGCACCAGGTCCCCGGTGCGATACATCCGAGCACCCGGTCCCCCGAATGGGCATGCCACAAACCGCGCTGACGTCAACGGCCCGCGGCCCACATATCCGCACCCGACTCCGGCGCCGGCGACGTAGAGTTCGCCGACCACGCCGGTCGGCACCGGGCGGAGCCAACCGTCGAGCACGAACAGCGCGGCTCCGGGCACTGGCGAACCGATCGGCACCCCGGCCCCGGGGGTCAGCGGGGCACTGATCGCCACGCACATCGTGGTCTCGGTCGGGCCATAGGCGTTGAGCATCAGCCGGCCCGGCGCCCAGCGGTCCACCACCTCGGCCGGGCAGGCCTCACCGGCCATCACCAATGCCGTTGACTCCAAACCCTTGTCGGGGAGCATCGAGACCGCGGTCGGAGTCTGGGTCAGCACACTGACGTGTTCGGCAACCAGCACGTCGTGCAAGTCCTCCGGGGAGGCGGTCACCGACTCCGGCACCACCACGACCCGCCCGCCGCGCAGCAGCGCACCGAAGATCTCCCACACCGACACGTCGAACGCCAGCGAGTGGCACTGCGGCCAAACCCCTGTCGCAGGCAGGCCGGCGTCCAGCGAGCCCATCAGCTGAGTGACGTTGCGATGGGTGATGGCAACACCTTTCGGGACGCCGGTGGTGCCCGAGGTGTAGATCAAATAAGCGATGTCGTCGGGAACCGGCCCCGGCAGACCCGTGGCCGGGTAGCCGGCGATGCGTGGGTCGTGGACATCGACGACGGCTACGTCATGCCCGTCGAGCCGGTCGGCCAGCCCGCTGGTGGTGATCACGGCCATCGGTGCCGCGTCGTCGAGCATGAAACCGATCCGGACCGCGGGCAGCGCCGGGTCGATCGGCAGGTACGCCGCCCCGGTTTTCAGGACTGCCAGGATCGCCACGATCGCTTCGGCCGACCGCGACAACACCAGCGCCACGCACTGTCCCGGACCAGCGCCCTGCGCAGCCAGCAAGTGCGCCAACCGATTTGACGCCTCGTCGAGCTCGCGGTAAGTCCGCGAGTTCTCGCCGTATGTCAGCGCCACCGCCTCGGGAGCGCGAGAGACCTGCTCGGCGAACAACGCCGGGACCGACACCGACGCGCCCGGCGGCTGCATCAGCACTGCCCGGTTGCCGATCTCATCCAGGCGGGCGTACTCGTCAGCGTCGAGCAGGTCCACCGTCGAGAGCCGCCGGGTGGGTTCGGCGGTCATGGCGACCAAGACCCGCTGCAGCCGGTCGATCATTGCCTCGATGCCGGCCGCGTCGAATACGTCGGTGCGGAACTCCACGTCGCCGCCGATCCCCGCGGGTTCACCGGCGTCGCTCCAGCGTTCACCAAGCGAGAACGCGAGGTCCATGCGGGCGGTTCGGGTGTCGAGCGGCAACTGCCTGACGTGCAGGTCACCCAGGGCCAACTCGGCAGGATCGTTGTTCTGCCAGTTTTGCCATGCCAACATCACCTGGACCAGCGGGTGATGCGTCAGGTTTCGGGTGGGGTTGAGCCGCTCCACCAGCACCTCGAACGGTACGTCCTGGTGTTCGTAGGCGGCCAGGCTGCGCTGTCGTACCTGAGCAATGAGTTCGTCGACACTGGGATCGCCGGCCAGGTCTACTCGCAACACCAACGTGTTGACAAAGAAACCCACCAAGTCGTCGAGCACCGGGTCTCGGCGCCCGGCGATCGGGAAGCCCACTGCGACATCGGAACTGGCGCTGAGCTTGGACAGCAGCACCGCCAGGGCGGCCTGGACCACCATGAAGCTGGTGGCGTTGTGTTCACGGGCCACCTGCGCGATCCGCTGCTGCAACTCGGCCGGCCAGTCCACGGCCACGCGGGCGCCGCGCTGGTCGGCAATCGCCGGATACGGCCGGTCAGTGGGCAACTGCAGCCGCTCGGGCATCCCGGCAAGCGCATGTTCCCAGTAGTCCAGTTGAGCGGCAATGGGACTGTCGGTGTCGTCGAGGTCTCCCAACTGGGCGCGTTGCCACAGCGTGTAGTCGGCGTACTGCACGGGCAGCGGGCGCCAGTCGGGGACGCGCCCGGCGGAACGGCTCGCGTAGGCCACGCCAAGATCACGCACCAGCGGGGTGATCGACCAGCCGTCGGCGGCAATGTGATGGCCCACTGCGACCAACACGTGCTCGTCGTCGGTAACGCTGAAAAGCGTTGCGCGGAATGGTATTTCGCCTGACAGGTCGAAATTGTGACGAACCGCCATGTCGATCGCGTCACCCAACTGGCTTTCCGGCCAGCCGGCGGCATCCACGACCTGCCAAGCAAAATCGGCGCGCTCGACGGGAACAACCACCTGCTGGGGGACGCCGTCGGGCGCGACGAACACGGTGCGCAGGCTTTCATGGCGGCCCACCACGTCTGCCAAGGCTTGGCCCAGCGCGTCGACGTCGAGCTCGCCGTACAGCCGCAACGCCACCGCCATGTTGTAGACCGGCGAGGGTCCTTGCAACTGGTCGATGAACCACAACCGGTTTTGCGCAAACGACAAGGGCACCACCGCCGGCCGCTGTTGCGCTGTCAGCGGTTCCAGCCGAACAGCATCCTCACCGATCCGCGGCGCCAACTGGGCCACCGTCGGCGCCTCGAACACGGTGCGCACCGAAAGTCCGGCATCGAGGCCAGCGTTGACCGCCGCCACCAGGCGCATCGCCGACAGCGAGTCGCCGCCCAGGTCGAAGAAGGAGTCGTCGATGCCAACCCGCTGCAGTCCCAGCACCTGGGCATAGATGCCGGCCAGGATCTCCTCGGTGAGGGTGGCCGGGGCACGGTACCGACCGACATCGCCGTATTCCGGTGCGGGCAGCGCCCGTTTGTCGAGTTTGCCGTTGACGGTCAACGGCAACGCATCCATCACCACCACCGCCGCCGGCACCATGTACTCCGGTAGCCGCTCGGCAAGCCTTGTGCGCGCCGCGGCCGGGTCGACGATTCCGGTCACATAGCCCACCAGTTGCTTGTCGCCGGGACGGTCCTCGCGGGCGACCACCGCTGCCTGCTCGACGCCGTCCAAACTCGCCAGTGCCGCCTGGATTTCGCCGAGTTCGATGCGATACCCGCGGACCTTGACCTGCTCGTCGGTGCGGCCCAGATAGTCGAGCTGTCCGTCGGGACGCCAGCGCACCAGGTCCCCGGTGCGATACATCCGCGACCCCAGTCCGCCGAACGGGCACGCCACGAACCGCGACGCCGTCAACGGGCCGCGGCGCCAATACCCGCAGCCCACCGCGTCACCGCCGACATACAATTCGCCGACCACCCCGGCCGGCACCGGACGCAGCCACGCGTCGAGCACAAGCAACGCCGCGCCCGGCACCGGCGAGCCGATCGGCACGCCCGATCCCGGTGCCAATGGCGGACTGATCGCCGCCCACATCGTCGTCTCGGTCGGGCCGTAGGCATTGATCATCACTCGCCCGTCGGACGCCCAGCGGTCTACCAGCTCGGGCGGGCAGGCCTCACCGCCCACCATCAAGACCACCGACTCCAATCCCTGCGGTGACAGCATCCCCACTGCGGACGGGGTTTGGTTCAACACGTCGACGTGTTCGGCAATCAGCAACGCGTGCAAGTCATCCGGTGAACCGGCCACCGACTCGGGCACCACCACCAGGCGCCCGCCGTGCAGCAGTGCACCGAAGATCTCCCAGCCCGAGATGTCGAAGCTATACGAGTGCCACTGCGACCACACTTGCCCTGGCTCCGCCAGACTCCAGCCCAGCGGTTCCAACAGCTGGGTGACGTTGTGGTGGGTGATGGCAACACCTTTGGGGACGCCGGTGGTGCCCGAGGTGTAGATCAGGTAGGCGATATCGTCGGCGGTCGGCCATGGCAAACTCGTGGCCGGGTAGGTAGCGATGCGCGGATCGTGGATGTCGATGATGGCGACGTCATGCCCGTCGAGCCGGCCGGCGAGATCAGCGGTCGTGACCGCGGCAGTCGGCGCGGCATCGTCGAGCATGAACCCGATCCGCGCCGCCGGCAGTGCGCGGTCGATCGGCAGATAAGCCGCCCCGGTTTTCAGCACCGCCAGAATTGTCATGATCGCCTCGGCCGACCGGGGCAACAGCAGGGCCACGCAGTGTCCCGGGCCTGCGCCCCGGGCAACCAGCAAGTGCGTCAATCGGTTTGTCGCC
The DNA here is from genome assembly GCF_003402475.1 of Mycobacterium sp. MFM001. Taxonomy (GTDB): domain Bacteria; phylum Actinomycetota; class Actinomycetes; order Mycobacteriales; family Mycobacteriaceae; genus Mycobacterium. The sequence continues at coordinate 116,112 of NZ_BFAB01000013.1, read as the reverse complement.
TCGTCGAGCTCGCGGTAAGTCCACGAGTTTTCGCCGCATGTCAGCGCCACCTCTTCCGGTGTGCGTGCCACCTGCTCGGCGAACAACATCGGAATCGACATCGGCGCGCTCACCGGCTGGGTCAGCACAATCCGGTTGCCGATCTCGTCCAAATGGGCATGTTCGGCGGGATCGAGCAGATCTACCGTGGAGAGTGCTTGCGACGGGTCCGCGGTGATGGCGACCAAGACGTGCTCCAACCGCTCGATCAGCGCCTCGATGCTGGCCGCGTCGAACACGTCGGTGCGAAATTCCACTTCCCCACCGATCCCGGCCGGCTCTCCGGCCTCGCTCCACCGGTCGGCCAGGAAAAACGCCAGATCCATTCGCGCGGTGCGGGTGTCGACCGGCAGCTGAGTAACCTGGAGCTCGCCCAACGCCTCCTGGCCGACGGGGTTCCGGTCCTGCCAGTTCTGCCAGGCCAACAGCACCTGAACCAGCGGGGAGTGGTTCAGTGACCGGCTGGGGTTGAGCCGCTCCACCAGCACCTCGAAGGGCACGTCCTGATGCTCGAACGCCTCCAGACTGCGCTGTCGCACCTGGGCCAGCACCTCGGCCAGAGTGGGATCGCCGCTCAATTCGACCCGCAACACCAAGGTGTTGACGAACAGGCCGACCAACTCATCCAGGGCCCGGTCACGCCGTCCCGCGACCGGGAAGCCAACGGCCACATCGGAACTGGCGCTGAGCTTGGACAGCAGCACCGCCAGGGCGGCCTGGATCACCATGAAGCTGGTGGCGTTGTGCTCACGCGCCACCCGGGCCAGCTGTTGCTGCAACTCGACAGGCCACTCCACGGCCACGCGGGCGCCGCGGTAATCGGCAACCGGCGGGTAGGGCCGATCGGTGGGCAACTGGAGCCGTCCGGGCATCCCGGCCAGCGCCCGTTCCCAGTAAGCCAACTGGGAGGCGATGGGGCTGTTGTCATCGTCGAGGTCGCCGAACTGTGCGCGTTGCCACAGCGTGTAGTCGGCGTATTGCACCGCCAACGGGTTCCAGTCGGGAGCGTGTCCGGCGGACCGGCTGGCATACGCGACGCCCAAGTCACGCACCAGCGGGGTGGTCGACCAGCCGTCGGCGGCGATATGGTGCACCACCGTCACCAACACGTGCTCATCGTCGGTGACACGGAAAAGTGTTGCACGCAATGGGATTTCGACTGCCAGATTGAAGCTGTAACGCGCCGCGGCCTCGACGGCCTCGCCCAGCCGGGTTGCGGGCAAACCGGTGGCGTCCACCACCTGCCAGCCGAAATCGGCTCGCTCGACGGGGATTACCAGCTGCTGCGGTATGCCGCCGGGCGCCGCGAACAGTGTGCGCAGGCTTTCATGGCGGCCCACCACATCGGCCAACGCTTGACCCAGCGCATCGGCATCGAGATCCCCGGCCATCCGCAGCGCCACCGCAATGTTGTAAACCGGTGACGGCCCTTCCAGTTGGTCGATGAACCACAACCGGCTCTGCGCAAACGACAGCGGCACGACTGCCGGCCGCTCCGCCGGCCGCAGCGGCTCCAGCCGCTTCCCGTCCCCGCCAATGCGGGGCGCCAGTTGAGCCACCGTCGGCGCCTCGAACACCGTCCGCACCGAAAGGCCCGCATCCAGGCTGGCATTGACCGCGGCGACCAAGCGCATCGCCGACAGTGAATCGCCACCCAGATCGAAGAAGGAGTCGTCGATCCCGACCCGATCGGCGCCGAGGACGTGGGCGTAGATACCGGTCAGGATCTCCTCGACCGCAGTGGTGGGTGCGCGGTAGTGGTCGGCGTCCTGGTACTCCGGCGCCGGCAGGGCGCGCTTGTCGAGTTTGCCGTTGACCGTCCGCGGCAGGGCCTCCAACGCCACCAACGCCACCGGCACCATGTAGGCCGGCAGCCGCTCGGCCAGTGCGGCTTTCACGGTGGCCGGGTCGGCCGTCCCGGTGAAATAGCCCACCAGCTGCTTGTCGCCCGGGCGGTCCTCGCGGGCGATCACCGCCGCCTGCTGCACCCCGTCCAGAGCTGCCAGCGCCGTCTGGACCTCGCCGAGTTCGATGCGATAGCCGCGGATTTTGACCTGCTCGTCGATGCGGCCGAGATATTGCAACTGTCCATCGGCACCCCAGCGCACCAGATCCCCGGTGCGATACATCCGCGATCCGACGCCGCCGAATGGACAGGCCACAAATCGCGACGCCGTCAACCCGGACCGACCCCCATACCCACACGCAACGCCACGACCGGCTGCATACAGCTCACCGACCACGCCGACCGGCACCGGACGCAACCAGCCATCCAGCACGAACAACGCCGCCCCGGACGTCGGCGATCCGATCGGCACCGCGCCCGTGCCCGCCGTGAGCGGCGCGCTGAGCGTCACCCACATCGTGGTCTCGGTCGGACCGTAGGCGTTGACCATCATCCGCCCGGGCGCCCACCGATCCACCACCTCGGCCGGGCAGGCCTCACCCCCCACCAGCAACTCCGTCGACTCCAAACCCTCAGGGGTGAGAACCCCTACGGCAGACGGGGTTTGGCACAAAACACTGACCTGCTCGCCGACGATCAAAGCGTGGAAGTCTCCCGGTGAGGCCGCCACTGCTTCCGGCACCACCACCAATCGCCCACCATGCAGCAAAGCACCGAAGATCTCCCAGCCGGAGATGTCGAAGCCATAGGAATGAGCCTGCGACCACACCCGGTTCGGCGCATCCAAACCGTGATTCACTGACTCCAGCAGCTGGGTCACATTGTGGTGAGTCACCACCACGCACTTGGGGATCCCGGTGGTCCCCGAGGTGTAGATCAGGTAAGCGACATCGTCGGGAAGCGGCGCCGGCAGTGCCGTGTTGGGTTGCGTCTCGATGGCAGGGTCGTTGACATCGATGACCACCGCGCTATGCCCGCGAAGCCGGTCGGCCAGGCCGCTGGTGGTGATCGCGGCGGTCGGCGTGGCATCGTCGAGCATGAACGTGATCCGGGCCTCCGGCAGCACCGGATCGATCGGCAGATACGCCGCCCCGGTTTTCAGCACCGCCAGGATCGTAATGATCGCCTCGGCCGACCGCGACAACAGCAGTGCCACACACTGTCCCGGTCCCGCACCGTGACCAACCAACAAGTGCGCCAACTGGTTTGACGCTTCGTCGAGTTCACGGTAGGTCCACGACCGCCCCCCGCACCTCAGCGCCACCGCATCCGGCGTGCGAGCCACCTGCTCGGCGAACAACACCGGTACCGACACCGACGTCGGCGCTGGCTGGTCCAACACCCCCCGGTTGCCCCAACGATCCAGCCGTGCCTGTTCTGCCTCATCGAGCAGATTCACCGTGGAGAGAGCCCGTACCGGGTCGGTGGTCATCGCGACCAACAGCCTGCGCAACCGCTCGATCAGCGCCTCGATGCTGGCAGACTCGAACACGTCGGTGCGAAATTCCACCTCCCCGCGAATGCCGGCGGGCGCCCCGCCCTCGCTCCAGTGCTCGCCGAGGAAGAACGCCAGGTCCATTCGCGCGGTGTGCGTGTCCACCGGTAGGCGGGTCACCTGCAGATCACCCAACGCCAGCCCGGCCGCGGGATCCTCGTCCTGCCAGTTCTGCCAGCCCAACACCACCTGGACCAACGGGGAATGCGCGAGGGAGCGGACCGGGTTGAGTCGCTCGACCAGTACCTCGAACGGCACATCCTGATGCTCGAAGGCTTCCAGGCTGCGCTGCCGCACTTGGGCCAGCACCCCGGCGAGAGTGGGGTCGCCGGTCAGGTCGACCCGCAGCACCAACGTGTTGACGAAGAATCCCACCAACTCGTCGAGCGCGGGATCGCGTCGCCCGGCGACCGGGAATCCCACTGCCACATCGGAACTGGCGCTCAGCTTGGACAGCAGCACCGCCAGGGCGGCCTGCACGACCATGAAACTGGTCGCGTTGTGCTCACGAGCTACCCGCGCGATCTGCTGCTGCAACTCGGCCGGCCAGTCCACGTTCACCCGGGCGCCGCGCTGATCGGCGACCGGCGGATAGGGCCGATCGGTGGGCAACTGCAGTCGCTCCGGCATCCCGGCCAGCGCCTGCTCCCAGTAGGTCAGTTGTGCGGCGATCCGGCTCTCGTGATCGTCAAGGTCACCGAGATGAGCGCGCTGCCACAGCGTGTAGTCGGCGTACTGCACCGGCAACGGGCTCCAGTGGGGGGCGCGCCCGGCGGCGCGGCTGGCGTACGCCACCCCGAGGTCGTGCATCAGCGGGGTGATCGACCAACCGTCTGCGGCAATGTGGTGCACGACCGCCACCAGCACGTGCTCGTCATCGGCGATACGGAAAAGCGTTGCCTGTAAAGGTATCTCAGTCGCAAGGTCAAACGTGTAACGCGCCGCTGCACCGATCGCGTCATCGATCTGGGTTGCCGGCCAGCCCGTGGCATCCACGACGTCCCAACCGAAGTCGGCCCGCTCGGCCGGCAGCACCACCTGCTGAGGGATGCCCTCATGCGCGACGAACAGAGTGCGCAGGCTTTCGTGGCGGCCCACCACATCGGCCAATGCCTGTCCCAGCGCGTTGACGTTGAGGTGCCCGGCCAGCCGTAACGCGGTGGCCATGTTGTAGACCGGGGACGGTCCCTGGAACTGGTCGATGAACCACAATCGCTGCTGGGAGAACGACAACGGAATCACCGCGGGCCGCGGGCCGACCACCAACGGCTCGAGCCGGCCGGCGTCCCCGCCGATGCGCGGCGCCAACTGGGCCACCGTCGGCGTGTCGAACACGGTACGCACTTCCAGGCCGGCATCCATCGTGGTGTTGACCGCGGCCACCAGGCGCATCGCCGACAGCGAGTCGCCACCGAGATCGAAGAAGGAGTCGTCGACGCCGACCCTCTCGACACCGAGCACCTCGGCGTAGATGCCCGCGAGGATCTCCTCGGTGAGGGTGGAGGGGGCGCGGTACCGCTCGGCATCGGAGTATTCCGGTGCCGGCAGCGCGCGGGTGTCAAGTTTGCCGTTCACCGTCATTGGCCATGCGTCGAGCGTCACCACCGCCGCGGGCACCATGTAGGCCGGCAGCCGCTCGGCCAGTTTCACGCGTAGTTGAGCAGGCTCTGCTGCGCCGGTGACATAAGCCACGAGCCGTTTGTCGCCGGGCCGGTCTTCGCGGGCGATCACCACCGCCTGCTCGACACCGTCCAAACTTGCCAGCGCAGTTTGGATTTCGCCGAGTTCGATGCGATACCCGCGGATCTTGACCTGCTCGTCGGCGCGGCCCAGATAGTCCAACTGACCGTCGTCGCGCCAGCGCACCAGATCCCCGGTGCGATACATCCGCGCACCAACCCCGCCGAAGGGGCAGGCCACAAACCGCGACGCCGTCAGCCCGGTGCGACCCACGTACCCGCACGCCACGCCACGCCCGGCCACATACAACTCCCCGGCCACGCCTGGCGGTACCGGACGCAACCAGCTGTCGAGCACAAACAGCGCCGCCCCTGGCACCGGCGAACCGATTGGTGCACCAGATCCCGGAACCAAAGGCGCGCTGATCGCCGCATAAACCGTGATCTCGGTCGGGCCGTAGGCATTGACCATCACCCGCCCGGGTGCCCACCGATCCACCACCTCGGCCGGGCAGGCCTCACCGCCCACCAGCAATGCTGCCGACCCAGCAATCACCGGCGAGAGCGCCGCCACTGCGAACGGGGTTTGGGTCAGCACGCTGACCTGTTCGCGCGCCAGCAACGCGTGGAAGTCGTCCGGCGACGCTGCCACCGACTCGGGCACCACCACCAGCCGTCCGCCGCGCAGCAACGCACCCCAGAGCTCCAGCACCGAGAAGTCGAAGATATAGGGGTGGCACTGCGTCCACGCCCCTGCCGGCAGGCCGGAGTCCAGGGACTCGAGCAGCTGAGTCACGTTGCGGTGAGTAACCGCAACACCTTTCGGTTTCCCGGTGGTCCCGGACGTGTAGATCAGGTACGCGATGTCGTCGGAAGCCGGCGCCGGTAGCGCGGCAGTGGGCTGAGCATGCACGACTGGGTCGTCGAGGTCGACGACGGACAGGTCATGCCCGGCCAGTCGCCCGGCCACCGCGCCTGTGGTGACCGCGGCAATCGGTGCCGCATCGGAAAGCATGAATTCGAGGCGGGCATCCGGTAGTGCCGGGTCGATCGGCAGATACGCCGCACCGGTTTTCAGCACTGCGAGGATCGCGACGACAGCCTCGGCTGACCGGGAAAACAGCACCGCGACGCGTTGTCCCGGTCCCGCGCCCTGCGCAACCAGCAAGTGCGCCAACTGATTCGACGCCTCGTCAAGCTCACGGTAAGTCATCGAGCGCCCTTGGCAGCTGACCGCCACTGCGTCGGGCATGCGCGCCATCTGCTCGGCGAACAACGCGGGCACCGAGGCCGCCGGTGGCACGGGCCGAGTCAATGTCGCGCGGTTGCCCATCTCATCCAACAGCGCACGCTCAGCGTCATCGAGCACGTCGATCGACGACAGCGGTCGCGTCGGGTCGGCGGTGAGCGCCGTCAACACCCGTGCCAGCCGCTTGATCAGTGTTTCGATGCTGTCGGCGTCGAACACGTCGGTGCGGAACTCGACTTCGCCACCGATTCCGGCGGGCTCACCAGTCTCGCTCCAGCGCTCGGTCAGAGAAAATGCGAGATCCATTCGGGCGGTATGGGTGTCGACCGGCAACGGAGTGATCCGCAAATCACCCAATGCCAGCTCGGCGGTCGTGTTGTTCTGCCAGGCCAACAGCACCTGTACCAACGGGTGGTGAGTCCGCGACCGGGTCGGGTTGAGCCGCTCCACCAGCACCTCGAAGGGCACGTCCTGGTGCTCGTAGGCATTCAGGCTGCGGGAGCGCACCTGGGCCAAAAACTCGGCGACAGTGGGGTCCCCGGTCAGATCAGCGCGCAGCACCAACGTGTTGACGAAAAAGCCCACCAAGTCATCGAGGGCGGGATCCCGCCGCCCGGCGACTGGGAACCCCACCGCCACATCGGAACTGGCGCTCAGTTTCGACAACAACACGGCCAGGGCGGCCTGCACCACCATGAAGCTGGTCGCGTTGTGCTCACGAGCCACCTGCGCGATCCGCTGCTGCAACTCCGCCGGCCAGTCCACGTTCACCCGGGCGCCGCGCTGATCAGCAATCGGCGGATAGGGTCGATCGGTAGGCAACTGCAGCCGCTCGGGTATCCCTGCCAGCGCCTGCTCCCAGTAAGTCAACTGCGAGGAGATGCGGCTGTCGCTGTCCTCCAGGTTCCCCAGTTGCGCGCGCTGCCACAGCGTGTAATCGGCGTACTGCACCGGCAATGGCGCCCAGTCGGGAGGCTGTCCGGCAGACCGGCTGGCATACGCCACCGCCAGATCACGCACCAACGGGGTGATCGACCAGCCATCCGCGGCGATATGGTGCGCTACCGCCACCAAGATGTGTTCGTCATCGGCGATTCGGAAAAGCGTTGCCCGCAAGGGGATCTCGTTGGCCAAGTCAAAGGTATGACGAGCTATGGCATCGATAGCCTCATCGAGCCGCCCAGCCGGCCAGCCGGTGGCATTCACGACGTCCCAACCGAAGTCGGCCCGCTCGGCGGGCAGTACCACCTGCTGCGGGACGCCCTCGTGCGCGGCGAACAAAGTGCGCAGACTTTCATGCCGGGCCACCACGTCCGCCACGGCTTGGCCCAGCGCGTCGGCGTCAACTTGGCCGCTCAACCGCAATGCGGTCGCCATGTTGTAGACCGGTGAGGGCCCCTGCAACTGGTCGATAAACCACAACCGGTTTTGTGCAAACGACAACGGAATAACGGATGGCCGCTCCACCGGTCGCAACGGCTCCAGCCGACCGGCGTCTCCGCCGATCCTGGGCGCCAATTGGGCCACCGTCGGCGACTCGAACACCGCACGCACCGAAAGCCCGGCATCCAGGCCGGTATTGACCGCCGCGACCAAGCGCATTGCCGATAGCGAATCACCGCCCAGATCAAAGAAGGAGTCGTCGACGCCCACCTGGTCCAGGCCGAGAACCTGGGCGTAGATGCCGGCCAAGACCTCCTCTATGGCGTTGCCGGGGGCGCGGTACCGATCGGCATCGGTGTATTCCGGAGCGGGCAGCGCCCGCTTGTCGAGTTTGCCGTTGACAGTCAATGGCCACGAGTCAAGTACCACCACCGCCGCGGGCACCATGTACTCGGGCAGCCGCGGTGCCAGTGCGGCGCGCGTCGCCGCGGGGTCGGCCGTCCCGGTCACGTAGCCCACCAGCCGCTTGTCGCCGGGGCGGTCTTCGCGGACGATCACCACCGCCTGCTCTACCCCGTCGCAGGCAGCCAACGCCGCCTGGATATCGCCGAGCTCGATGCGATACCCGCGGACCTTGACCTGCTCGTCGGCACGGCCAAGATATTGCAGCTGCCCGTCAGCACCCCAGCGGACCAGATCGCCGGTGCGATACATCCGTTGTCCCGCACCACCGAACGGACAGGCCACAAACCGCGACGCGGTCAGCCCGGCCCGGCGCCAATACCCGCAGCCCACCGCGGCGCCGGCCACGTACAACTCGCCGATCACCCCGATCGGCACCGGACGCAACCAGCCGTCCAGGACGAACAAGGACGCCCCTGGCACCGGTGAACCGATCGGTACCACTGCCGACCCCGGTGTCAGGGGCGCACTCAACGTCACCCACATGGTGGTCTCGGTGGGGCCGTATTCGTTGATCATCACCCGGCCGCCGGACGCCCAGCGATCCACCAATTCGGGCGAGCAAGCCTCACCGCCTACCAGTAACTTGGTCGACTCCAACCCCTCAGGGGCGAGAACGCCTACCGCAGAAGGCGTTTGGCACAAGATGCTGACCTGCTCGGAAACAAGCAAGGCGTGGAAGTCGTCCGGTGAGGCCGCCACCGACTCGGGCACCACCACCAGCCGGCCCCCCTGCAGCAGAGCGCTGAAGATCTCCCAACCCGAGATGTCGAAGCTGTAGGAGTGCCACTGCGTCCAAACTTGCTCCGGCGCAGCCAAACCCGGATCCAGCGACTCCATCAGTCGGGTGACGTTGTGGTGGGCGATGGCCACTCCCTTGGGCACGCCGGTGGTACCCGAGGTGTAGATCAGGTAGGCGATGTCATCGGGTGAGGGCGCGGGAAGTGCTGTGTTGGGTTGGGCACACACGGAGGGGTCGTTGACATCGATGACCGCCACGTCGTGCCCGTCGAGCCGGTCGGCAAGCCCCGCGGTGGTGATGACGGCGATCGGGGTGGCGTCGGCGAGCATGAAGCCGACCCGCGACGCCGGCAGCACCGGGTCGATCGGCAGATAAGCCGCGCCGGTCTTCAGCACCGCCAGGATCGAGACGATTGCCTCGGCCGACCGGGAGAACAGTAATCCCACACAGGTACCGGGACCCGCTCCCCGATCAATCAGCAGGTGCGCCAACCGATTAGCGGCCTCGTCGAGCTCACGGTAGGTCATCGAGCGGCCTTGACAGCTGATCGCCACCGCCTCCGGGGCTCGCGCCACCTGCTCGGCGAACAACACCGGAATCGATACCGGCGTAGGCGTGGATGCGGTCAGTGCCGCCCGATTACCGATCTCATCCAGGCGGGTCCGCTCGACGTCGTCGAGAACATCGAGCGACGAGACGCGTCGGGTGGGCTCGGCGGTGATGGCCACCAACATCCGCCGCAACCGCTCGGTGAGGGTTTGGATGCTTTGCGGGTCGAAAACGTCGGTGCGAAATTCCACCTCGCCGACGATCCCGGCGGGATCGCCTGCGTCGCTCCAGTATTCGTTCAGTGAGAACGACAGGTCCATACGGGCGGTCTGAGTGTTGACCGGCAGCGGCGTGACCTGCACGTCGCCCAACCCCATCCCCGCCGCGGGATCGCTGTGCCCGGTGAAGTTCTGCCATGCCAACAGCACCTGCACCAGCGGGGCGTGGGTCAGGCTGCGACTGGGATTGAGCCGCTCCACCAGCACCTCGAAGGGCACGTCTTGGTTCTCGTAGGCGGCCAGGCTGCGTTGACGCACCTGCGCCAACAGCTCAGCCACTGTGGGATCCCCGGACAGATCCATCCGCAGCACCAAGGTGTTGACGAAAAACCCAACCAACTCATCGAGTGCGGGATCGCGCCGCCCCGCGACCGGGAAACCCACGGCCACATCGGAACTGGCGCTGACCTTCGACAACAGCACCGCCAAAGCGGCCTGCACCACCATGAAACTGGTCGAGTCGTGCTCGCGAGCGACCTGCGCCACTCGCTGCTGCAACTCGGCCGGCCACTGCACGGCCACCCGGGCGCCCAGGTGATCGGCGACCGGCGGGTACGGCCGATCGGTGGGAAGGTCAAGCCGCTCAGGCAATCCCGCCAGGGCATCTTGCCAATAGCCCAGCTGCGCAGCGATGCGGCTTTCGGGGTCGTCCAGAACTCCCAATTGGTCCCGCTGCCACAACGTGTAGTCGACATACTGCACCGGCAACGGGTCCCACTGCGGGGCCTGCCCGGCGCACCGGCTGGCGTAGGCCGCGCTGAGATCACGCGCCAGCGGAGTGATCGACCAGCCGTCGGCGGCGATATGGTGCACCACGATCACCAACATGTGCTCGACATCGGTGATGCGGAAAAGCCTTGCCCTTAATGGAATTTCGGCGGCCAGGTGGAAGGTATGCCGTGCTGCCGCATGGATGGCCTCATCGAGCCGGTCGGCCGACCAGCCGGCGGCGTCCACGACGTCCCAGCCGAAGTCGGCCTGCTCCGCCGGCATCACCACCTGCTGCGGGACCCCGTCGGGTGCGACGAACAGGGTGCGCAAGCTTTCATGGCGGGCCACCACGTCGGCCACCGCCTGACCCAGCGCGTCGGCGTCAAGACGCCCGGACAGCCGCAACGCAGTCGCCATGTTGTAAACCGGGGACGGGCCCTGGAACTGGTCGATAAACCACAGCCGGTTTTGGGCAAACGACAACGGAATGACCGCCGGCCGCTCCACCGGCCGCAACGGCTGCAGCCCACTGCCGTCCCCGCCGATCCGCAGCGCCAACTGAGCGACGGTGGGAGCTTCGAACACGGTTCGCACCGAAAGCCCAGCATCCAGACCGGCATTGACCGCGGCGACCAAGCGCATCGCCAACAGCGAATCGCCACCCAAATCAAAGAACGACTCGTCGACGCCCACCCGCTCGACACCGAGTACCTGAGCATAGATGCCGGCCAACACCTCTTCGACCGCGGTGGTCGGGGCGCGATACCGATCAACATCGCTGTATTCCGGTGCCGGCAGAGCGCGCTTGTCGAGTTTGCCGTTGACTGTCAGCGGCAGCGCCTCAACGACCACCACTGCGGCCGGCACCATGTAAGCCGGCAGCCGCTCGGCGATCGCGCTACGCAGCTCGCGCGGGTCGGCTGTCCCGGTGACATACCCGACCAGCCGCTTGTCGCCGGGGCGGTCCTCGCGGGCGATCACCACCGCCTGATTCACACCTTCGAGGACACTCAATGCCGCCTGGATTTCACCGAGTTCGATGCGATACCCGCGGATCTTGACCTGCTCGTCGGCGCGCCCCAGATAGTCCAACTGCCCATCGGCGCGCCAACGCACCAAATCCCCGGTGCGATACATCCGCGCCCCGGGCTCGCCGAACGGGCACGCCACAAACCGCGACGCCGTCAACCCCGAGCGCCGCCAATAGCCGCAGCCCACGCCGCCGCCGGCCACATACAACTCACCGACAACGCCCTCAGGCACCGGACACAGCCAGGCATCCAGCACAAACAGTGCCGCTCGCGGTACCGGCGATCCGATTGGCGCACCCGACCCGGGCTCCAACGGCGCGCTGACCGCCGCATACACCGTCGCCTCGGTCGGGCCGTAAGCGTTGATCATCACCCGCCCGGGCGCCCACCGATCCACCAGCTCGGCCGGGCAGGCCTCACCGGCCACCACCAACGCCGTTGACTCCAGCCCCTGCGGCGACAGCATCCCCGCCGCCGACGGGGTTTGACACAAAACATTGACCTGCTCGTCAATCAGCAAGGCGTGCAAGTCATCTGGCGAGCCTGCCACCGATTCGGGCACCACCACCAGCCGTCCGCCACCCAACAACGCACCGAAGATCTCGAACACCGAAACGTCGAAGACCAACGAATGCCACTGCGACCACACCCCCGGCGCCGGCAGCCCAATGTCCAGCGACGCCAGCAGCTGCGTCACGTTGCGGTGGGCGACCGCAACGCCTTTGGGCACACCGGTGGTGCCGGAGGTGTAGATCAGGTAGGCGATGTCATCGGCAGCCGGGCTCGGCATCGCGCTGCTGGGTTGGCTATCCAAAGCGGGGTCGTTGACGTCGATGACCGTCACGCCATGCGGCTCGAGCCGCTCGGTCAGCCCGCTGGTGGTGATGACCGCAATCGGCGAGGCATCGCCGAGCATGAACTGCAGGCGGGCGGCGGGTAGTGCCGGATCGATCGGCAGATAAGCAGCGCCGCTCTTGAGTACCGCAAGGATCGCCACAATTGCCTCGGCCGACCGGGAAAGCAGCAGCCCCACACAGGCCCCCGGGCGCGCACCCTGAGCGACCAGCACGTGCGCCAACCGGTTGGCCGCCTCGTCGAGCTCCCGGTAAGTCAACGAGACACCACCGCAGGTCAGCGCCACTGCCTCCGGCGTTCGCGCCACCTGCTCACCAAACAACGCCGGAACCGACACCGGCGAGGGTGCCGGCGCCGTCAACACCCCCCGGTTACCGATCTGCTCCAGCCGGAGCCATTCGGCCTCGTCGAGCAGATCCACCGACGACACCGCCCGTTTCGGGTCGGCGGACATCGCCACCAACAACCGCTCCAAACGCCTCGCCAGCTCCGAAACGTCAAACCTCGACCAAGGCTGCCCACCACCAACCGTGCTCAAAAAGAGCTGGTCATCAGCGGTGGAGAAGATCAATCCGAAGCCGCCGACAATGCCGGGATTCGTGTATGACGCCCGTGCTGCAGCACCTCCGAAGGACAGTGTGACCGCAGGCGGAAGGAAATTCACGCTCACCCGGTCGGCCAGCTGCCCCGGGCTGCGGAGGTGGGTCTTGCGTTCGAGCGCTTGCACCGGGAACCTCTGATGCTGCAACGCTTCCCGGATCCGGGTGTCGACGTACTCAGAGAAATCGGCAAGCGTCGAATCCGGCGAAACCCTCAGCACCAGTGGCACAATCCCGGCGAGCATGCCGGGAAGCGTCTTCGACTCGGGACTTACCCGCCGATTGACTGGGAAGTCGAGTACCACCTCTGAGCCGTCAGCGCACCACCCACGCACCAGGAGCGCGCACGCCGCGGTGATGACCGATGATCGGGGCACGTTCCAAGCTCGCGATAATTCGTCAACTCGGCCGACGACTTCGGGGTCCAACTGAACTGTCGCAGAAAGCGCGTACGCATCATCGTCGCCTGCAGCCTGCGACAATCGATAATCCAGTCCGCCTTCCGACGGAAGATTCCCAGTCCAATACGCCTGATCTTCCAGATAATCGTCGGAGGCTTCGTACTCCAACTCGCAGTCGACCAAGTCCTGTAATGAGCCAAACAGCGCAGGAGGGACTGGTGCACCAGAAACGATCGCCGAGTAGACAGAGGCAATCCGATGGCCGACCAGCAAGATGCCCGTTCCGTCAATGACTATGTGGTGGCCGCACGCAAATAAGTAGAATTCATTGGCTTGAGTCCGGAATAACGCAAACTTGAAGAGCGGCCCGGTCGGCGGCATTGGGATACGCCGGATTGATTCCGCTAGCTGGTGCGCCTCCTGCACGGGATCGGGCACGTGCCTGAGATCGTAGAACGGAAGCTCGACGTCCGGGTAGTCAATCGGCCGTTGGAAAACCTGGCCGTCCACCTCGAAAAACGCGGCTCTGGCCGGCTCGGCCTCCGTCACCACCCGGCGGATGGCCCATTCCAGGGCATCACGATCTAGGGCGCCCTCGATCTTCACGAAAAGGGCAAGCTGCCACTCCGTACCAGCGGGATGTGTTTCCTGCGCAAGCCATATATCCAGTTGCCCGCGCGTCACCGGAAGTGCCCGGTCGTCAAGCTCCATCCGCCGCCCCCGCGTTATCTGAAGTTCCCCGTCATTAAGGTCCACCGGACTCCCCCAAACCCAGACGGTTTACTTGTCAGAAGCCCTACTCTCTGCCAGCCTGTCGCGCAGACTCTTCGGCCGTATATCGGGCCAGTTCTGTTCGATGTAATCCAGACACGCCGCACGGTCCGCTTCGCCGTAAACTACGCGCCAACCGGCCGGAACATCTGCGAAGGTCGGCCACAGGCTGTGTTGCTCCTCGTCGTTGACCAAGACGAAAAAGCTGCCATTGTCATCGTCGAACGGATTGATGCTCACCAGCTCTCCAGACCGCCTAGTCGACACGAGTGGAACGGTTCCAAACTCTACTGAAGGCCACAGGGTCGGTCCGGGGTTTCGAGAAAGTTCCTGGTGCGGTTTCCGGCCCAGCCCAGAAATTGGCGGGTGACGTCGGGTTTCGGTGGTGGCGACTTTCGGTGCGGTGACCTCCCCGAGCAGGTTTGGCTTTGCGCCGTTTAGCAATTGAGCAGGCACGACCCTATCGAGGACGAAGTAGTTTTCGGTGCTCGTACTACGGCGACCGTCCCAGGCTGCCACGACATGGATTACTCAGGAGCGGCCCGGAGCGATGCCAGCGATCGACCGAAGCGCTTCTGCGACAAGGACATCGGACGCCCGGCCGACTTAGGTCCTCTTCGTATTGGGCGAACCTGACATGTCCTCTCGAAGAACCCGTCGGGGTGCCGGCACCGGATCCATGACCGTATCAAGCTGCACTCGATCAACTCTTTGCGATGGAGCAGTCACCCCAGTCGACGTCACCAAAGCGTCGGACGTCGGCGCCGCCAGGACGAGGCCTGACGATCGGCGGCACAACCGGTTGGTGCGCCCCTCAATCGCTACGCTGCCTGCGCGAACGCCAAACATACGCCGTACCGCCCCGTTACGCACGTGCCATGCATTACGATCCGATATCGCGTTGGAAACGAGCCGATACGGAGGGCACGGGCATGGTTTACTCGTCAAGATCTGGTCGGGCTCCCGCGGGGCTGCTCGTTTGAAGTGATCGCCGCACAGCTAGCCTGCGACGTCCACCTCATCCGAGATGCCGTCTGGCGTGTCGCGGCCGCGGTGTAGTTGCATGTGCGAACGGGTGACACGGCCAGATATGGAAATAGGTGGAGGAGATTCGCGATTTTCAGCGTTTTGAGACGGGTGTGGATTCCGCTGGTCATACTGGTGGTCATCGCCAGCGGAGGATTCACCGTGACCCGACTCCACAATGTATTCGGCAATGAGAAGCGGCCGTCGTACGCCGACACCAAAGTCGATGACACCAAACCTTTCAACGCCAAGCACCTGAGGTACGAAATCTTCGGACCACCTGGGACTACGGCCGACATTAGCTATTTCGACGTCAATGCCGACCCCCAGCGAGTTGAGGGGGCGCACTTGCCGTGGTCGGTGGAGTTCGCGACCACCGAGGCGACGGCCGTGGGAAGTGTTGTCGCGCAGGGCGACAGCAACACTATCGGCTGCCGCATCTTGGTCGACGATGAAGTAAAAGCTGAACGAACTTCGCACGAAGTAAACGCCTTTACCTTCTGCCTACTGAAGGCCGCATGAGCTACGAACCGCTGGGCAACCACCACACCGCACCGCCATTTTTTGCGCGGACGATTCATCGATGGTCGGCACCTATCATCTTGGCCTGGTTGGTCATCACTGTGATCCTGGGTGCCGCCGTCCCCCCACTCGAGCAAGTCGAGAAAGAGAATTCGGTATCGCTGAATCCTCCGGATGCGCCGTCGTTCAAGGCGATTACGCGCATCGTCGAGGACTTCAAGGAAGCCAGTTCCGGCAATGCGGCGATGATCGTCTTGGAGAGCGATCAACCCCTGGGCGATGAGGCTCACCGCTACTACGATCGCTTGATTCGTAAACTGAAAGACGATCCTAAACACGTACAGCACATTCAAGATTTCTGGGGAGATCCACTCACGGCCGACGCGGCGGAAAGCGCGGATCGCAAGGCCGTATATGTCCAGTTGGACCTCTCCGGTGAGCTTGGCCAGACCCAAGGAAACGAATCGGCCGAAGCCGTCCGCGACATCGTGGCGAACACGCCACCGCCGCCCGGACTCAAGGCTTATGTCACCGGCCCGGCGGCCCTGGCCGCCGACATGGGCCACAGCGGTAACAGGACGGTCATCCTTATTACATTGGTGAGCCTCGCAGTGATCTGCACTACGTTGCTCCTCGTCTACCGGTCGATTGTCACAGTCATTGTTTTGTTGCTGATGGTGGGGATAGAGCTGCAGGTGGCTCGCGGTGCTGTAGCCTTCCTCGGCCATCATCACGCTGTCGGGCTCACGACGTATGTCGTCAACCTGCTGACATCCCTCGCGATCGCCGCGGGAACCGACTACGGCATATTTTTCTTCGGTCGATATCAAGAAGCGCGTCAGGCCGGCGAAGATCGGGAAACCGCGTTCTATACGACCTACCGTGGCGTTGCCAAGGTTGTGCTGGCCTCTGGTTTGACGATCGCCGGAGCGCTTTTCTGTCTGAGCTTCACCCGACTATCCGCTTTCCAAGCAATCGGCGTTCCTTGCGCGGTGGGTATGGTCATTGCGGTCGCGGTGGCCCTCACGCTGGTACCTGCCGTCATTGCGCTGGGTGGCGGTCGCTTCGGGCTTTTCGAGCCCAAGCGCAGGATTTCGGCTCGGGGATGGCGGCGGGTAGGCACGTCGATCGTTCGGTGGCCCGCGCCAATTCTCGCCGCCACTTTGGCTGTCGCGCTTATCGGTCTACTGGCCCTGCCAGGTTTCAAAGCCAGTTTTAACGATCAGAAGTATATCCCTAAAGATATTCCCGGCAATGTGGGTTATGCGGCCGCGGAGCGGCATTTTCCCTCGTCCCGAATGTCAATGCCGGAGCTCCTGTTGATCGAAGCCGATCACGATATGCGCAATTCGGCGGATATGCTGATTTTGAACAAAGTGGCGAAGAACGTATTCGCTGTTCCGGGCATTTCCAGTGTGCAGGCGATAACTCGTCCTACCGGGGACCCCATTGCGCATACGTCGATACCGTTTATCTTGAGCATGGGGCAAGCAAGCCAAATGGCGAACCTGCAGTTCCAGAAAAAACGCATGAATGACATGCTCAAGCAGGCTGACGATTTGGCGCAAACGATCAGTTTGATGCAGCGCATGTATGGCCTGATGCAACAGCTCACCAACACAACCCATCACATGATCGGCGAAACGCATGAGATGGTGGCGATCACGGAAGAGCTGCGAGACCACGTAGCGGATTTCGAGGATTTCTGGAGGCCGATCCGCAGCTACTTCTACTGGGAAAAGCACTGCTACGACATTCCGATCTGCTGGTCGCTCCGGTCCATCTTCGATTCAATCGACGGTATTGACGAGGTCAGCGACAAGTTGGAAGACCTTGTCAAAGATATGGATCAGCTCGATCTGATCATGCCGCAACTGCTCACGCAGTTCCCGCCGATGATCGCAACCATGCAGAGCACGCGGACCATGATGCTGACCATGCACAGCACCATGTCCGGAATTTTCAGCCAGATGGAGGAGTCGAGCGATAACGCGACAGCCATGGGCAAGGCTTTCGACGCCGCCAAAAACGACGACTCCTTCTACCTGCCGCCGGACACGTTCAAGAACAAAGACGTCCAACGCATCATGAAAGTGTTCTTGTCGCCGGACGGTAAGGCGACCCGCATGCTTATTTCCCAAAGAGGCGATCCCGCATCGCCCGAGGGTATTTCACGGGTCGACGCAATAAAAACTGCGGCCGAGGAGGCGCTCAAGGGCACTCCCCTGGAAGACTCCAAGATCTATCTCACGGGCACCGCAGCGATGGCGAAGGACATTGTGGACGGCTCCAAATACGATTTGTTGATCGCGGCAGTCGCGGCGCTCTGCCTGATTTTCATCATCATGCTGATCATGACGCGAAGCTTTATTGCCGCCTTGGTCATCGTCGGTACGGTGGCGCTTTCACTGGGAGCCTCGTTCGGGCTGTCCGTGCTGGTCTGGCAATATCTACTCGGCATACAAATCCACTGGGTCGTCCTAGTGATGGCGGTGATTGTCCTCTTGGCGGTGGGATCTGACTACAACCTGCTGCTGGTATCCCGGATGAAGGAGGAAATAGCCGCCGGCATAAACACGGGCATCATCCGCGCCATGGGCGGCACCGGCAAGGTCGTAACGAATGCGGGCCTGGTGTTCGCCTTCACGATGATGTCCATGGTGGTCAGCGACCTGACCATTGTTGGTCAGATCGGTACCACGATCGGCCTCGGGCTGTTGTTCGACACGTTGGTCGTGCGCGCGTTCATGACGCCGTCGATCGCCGCATTGTTGGGCCGCTGGTTCTGGTGGCCGCAACAGGTGCGGCCCCGCCCCGCCAGCTCGTTACTTCGGCCGGTCGGACCCCGACCGTTGGTCCGTTCCTTGCTGCTGAGGAGCTAGCGGGTGTTCACCTTCTGCTTGGTGAAGCCATCATGAGCACCGAACGCCCGCCATCGCCTTTCGTCGCGCGGACAATCCGCCGGTTGTCACCGCTCGTGATCCTGGCCTGGGTGGCGCTGGTTTTGCTTGTGACTTTCGGAGTTCCATCGCTGGAGCGAGTCGGGCAAGAGCATTCGGTAGCGCTGAGCCCCACTGATGCGCCCGCGGTGCAGGCCATGCTGCGCATGGGCAAGGATTTCAAAGAATTCGATTCGGACAGTTTCGCGATGGTCGTCCTCGAGGGGCAGCAGCCGCTCGGCGAGGATGCTCACAGGTACTACGACGGATTGGTTCGGGAATTACGAGCCGATCCGAAGCATGTGCAGAATGTGCACGATTTATGGGGAGATCGACTCACGGCGGCGGGCGCGCAAAGCTCGGATGGCAAAGCCGCATATGTCCAAGTCAATCTTGCCGGCAACCAAGGTACGACCTTGGGTGAGGAATCTGTGGCGGCCGTCCGGGATATCATAAAGCGAACGCCGCCGCCGCCCGGGGTCAAGACCTATGTCACCGGCGCAGCACCGCTCGTTTCGGATATGCAGCACAGCGGCAACAAATCGATTCTGAAGATCACCATAGTGACAGTCGCGATGATCTTCACAATGCTACTTCTTGTCTATCGTTCGGTCATCACCGTAATTCTTCTATTGGTGACGGTGGGCATTGAATTAGGGGCTGCCCGCGGGATCGTCGCATTTCTGGGCCATCACAATATTCTTGTACTATCGACCTTTGCTATTAACCTGCTGGTGTCCCTGGGTATCGCGGCTGGTACCGATTACGCGATTTTCTTCTTTGGTCGATACCAAGAGGCACGGCAAGCCGGCGAGGACCCCGAAACGGCCTACTACACCACGTATCGTGGTGTAGCTCCAGTTGTTTTGGCGTCCGGTTTGACAATCGCAGGAGCCCTCTTCTGCCTAAGCTTCACCCGGATGCCCATGTTCCAGACTATGGGCGTCCCGTGCGCCCTGGGCCTGTTCGTTGCAGTCGCAGTCGCGCTCACGTTGGTTCCGGCGGTAATTGCGGTCGGAAGTCGCTTTGGCCTTTTCGACCCCAAGCGCGTAATAGGGGTCCGTCGTTGGCGCCGGATCGGCACCGCAATCGTCCGCTGGCCGGCGCCCATCCTTACTGCAGCGTGCGCACTCGCGCTGATTGGCCTGCTCACGCTGCCAGGCTATAAAACGAGCTACAACGATCGGCTCTATATCCCAGCAGACCTTCCGGCCAATTTGGGGTTTGCGGCCGCTGACCGCCATTTTTCACAGTCACGAATGATGCCGGACATTTTAATGGTCGAATCAGACCACGATATGCGCAATCCGGCAGATTTTATCGTGCTGAACAAGCTGGCTAAAGCCACTTTTCGAGTTCCTGGTATCTCTCGGGTCCAGGGCATAACCCGTCCCGAGGGAACTCCAATCGCCCATACATCGATACCCTTTCTGCTGAGCATGCAAAGTGCGGCCCAGAAACAAACCATGCATTATATGGAAGCGCGCACGCACGACATGCTGAAACAAGCCGACGATATGGCGAAAATGATCGGCATCATGCAGCACATGTACGGTCTGATGCAACAACTCAACAACACAACTCATGCCACGATCGCCAAGACGAAAGAAATGAGCCTGGTCATGGATGAGTTGAGGGACCACGTTTCGGATTTCGAAGACATGTGGAGACCGATCCGCAGCTACTTCTACTGGGAAAAGCATTGCTACGAGATCCCGATCTGCTGGTCCCTCAGATCGATATTCGACACCATCGACGGTATCGACATACTCAGCGATAAGGTGCACGACCTGATCAAAGACCTTGATCAAATGGATGCGCTGATGCCTCAGATGCTTCAAAATTTCCCGCCGATGATCGCGACCATGCAGAGCATGCGGACGATGATGCTGACCATGCACAGCACTATGTCGGGCGTTTTCGATGAGATGAATGAAACGAGCGAGAACGCGAGCGCATTGGGCCAGGCGTACGACGCCGCCAAGAACGACGATTCGTTCTATCTGCCTCCGGAAGTGTTCGAGAACAAGGATTTCCAGCGTGCGATGGATTCCTTCCTTTCCCCTGACGGGAAAGCGGCTCGATTCATAATTTCCCAACGCGGCGATCCCGCGACGCCCGAAGGAATCAAACGGATCAAGCAGGTAAAGATGGCGGCCGAGGAGGCGCTCAAGGGAACACCCTTGGCGAGCGCGAAGGTCTACCTTGCCGGCATCTCGTCGACGTATAAAGACTTCGCAGACGGGTCCAAATTTGATCTCTTGATTGCC
This sequence comes from Mycobacterium sp. MFM001, assembly GCF_003402475.1. Taxonomy (GTDB): domain Bacteria; phylum Actinomycetota; class Actinomycetes; order Mycobacteriales; family Mycobacteriaceae; genus Mycobacterium. The sequence goes on along the minus strand of NZ_BFAB01000013.1, from coordinate 95,205 downwards.
GGGGTTGGTTCGCTTTGCCTCATTTTCATCATCATGCTCATCATCACGCGAAGCTTTATTGCCGCGCTCGTCATTGTGGGTACGGTTGCGGTTTCATTGGGAGCATCGTTTGGGATGTCGGTGCTGATATGGCAGTATGTTTTGGGCATCAAATTGCACTGGATGGTGCTTCCGATGTCGGTGATCATTCTTTTGGCGGTGGGGTCTGACTACAACCTACTGCTTGTATCGCGCATGAAAGAGGAAATCGCTGCCGGCGTAAAGACCGGCATCATCCGCGCAATGGGCGGTACAGGAAAGGTCGTGACGAATGCGGGATTGGTTTTCGCGTTCACCATGATGTCCATGGCGGCCAGCGATCTGCAGATCATCGCTCAAGTAGGTACCACGATCGGGCTCGGCCTGCTGTTCGACACGTTGGTCGTGCGGTCGTTCATGACACCGTCTATCGCCGCGCTGTTCGGACGTTGGTTCTGGTGGCCGCAAGTAGTGCGCCCGCGGCCGGCGAGCGCCCTCCTGCGACCGTACGCTCCGCGCCCTGTAGTCCGGGCCTTGCTGCTGAGGGACGACGACGAGGACGCGATCACAGCCCCGATTCCAAGGCCCATCCCTCGGGGCTGACCCTCGCTGTCGACGGCGTGCCGCCACCATGCCGCATTGTGACAGCAGACACCGGAACAGCTAGCAGGACAACCGTTCCCGGGCTCCGACCTGATTCGAGTTGCCAGCTATCTGGTTTCGGCCGCCACGCGTCAGCCACGGCACTGCCGCTGCCCAGCCGGTTACACGCCGGAGCGCGGCGCGATTTTCGTCGTCGTACTAGTCTGGTCTGGTTCCGAAAAGCATGGGCAAGGGTTGCGCTGAGCCGTTAGAGTCGATGAAATCAGCTGGGAGGAGTTCACAATGATCAATCTGTCGGTGATCAGACTGGGGGCCGCGGTTTGCGGTCTGGCATTGTCGTTGGCTGCCGGGGCCGGGATTGCGTCCGCAGATCCCGCTACGGATCCGATCGTCAACACCACCTGCAGTTATGACCAGGCAGTGGCAGCGCTCAACGCGGAGAATCCGCAAGCTGCCGCGGAATTCAACTCATCGCCGCAGGCGCAGGCCGCTTTGGGCCAGTTCCTCTCGGCACCGCGGTCTCGACGCGCGATAATGGCCCAGCAGATTCAGAGCTCGCCGTACTTTCCGGTAATGCAACAGATCGCGGCCACCTGCAACAACTACTGAGTGATCGGGCAAGGGCTTCTCGCCTGCGCCCATCCGTTGTCAGGCTCCACGCACTCGGTAGTCCCGTCCGAGTCGGAGTGGGAGCCGAGTCAAGCTCGAGGTCTGCGGTCACGGGTTCAGTTGGTTTGGGCATCCAACGTGCTAGGCGCGGCGGTGGCGACTAAACCCTATGGGACACTGCAGGATTCAGCGTTGTGTGCGTGTCGTCGAATTATCGAGGTTTGTTTCTGATCCTCAAGGCTCGCGGAACTATCCCGAATAGAGCAGATCTGGGCCATCTCTCCGGCCGCCGATTCTCGAATGTCGTCACTGGTCGAGATCCGAACGGGTTTCACGAAATCAGCGGCGCCGCAACGCGAGTGCGTGAACTCATTCCCAGCCTCGGGGAACGTCGCCGCTGAAGTCACCGTTCCGAAACCTCGAAAGCCCATTCCATCCCGAATCAGCCCTCCACTTCTGACGAAATGCCACAATGCCTGCATTGGAAGAACGCGGCTTTTTACGAGGGGGGTCTGTGCGCCAGTCCAGCAGTGTTAGCCCTGTCGAAGGGATGCAGGGTCGGCGCCCGGAACACACGGAATTCCGCTCGGACATCGAGGGCCTGCGTGCCGTGGCGGTGTTGGCAGTTGTCCTGTTTCACGCCGGGGTCCCTGGTGTCGGCGGCGGCTACATCGGCGTGGACGTCTTCTTCGTCATCTCAGGCTTTTTGATCACCGGGCTGCTCTGGCGCGAGGCCAGCAGCACCGGCACCATCCGACTGCGTCGCTTTTACGGAGCGCGAGCCCGCCGGCTACTGCCGGCCTCGGCCACTGTCGGCGTCGTAACCGCGATCGGCGCGGTTATCCTGTTGCCCCCGTTGCAGGCCCGCATCGCCTTCGGAGACGGCATTGCCTGCGCCTTGTATGTCGGCAACTACCGCTTCATTCTGCAAGGCGTCGACTACTCCGCCCCTATCCTGCCGCCGTCGCCGTTTCTGCATTACTGGTCGTTGGCGTCGAGGAGCAGTTCTACCTGCTGTGGCCGGCCTTGATCCTTGGGACCGCGTGGCTGATCCGGCGTGTACGTAAGCGCACCAGAGCCCAAGCCACTTCGTCGCAAACCTCCTACCTGGTCGTCCTCGCACTCGTCGCGCTGGCGTCGTTTGCGCTCTCGCTTGTGGCGACGCACTTCCTGCCTCCGATTGCGTTCTTTTCACTGCCCACCCGGGCCTGGCAGTTGGCCGTCGGTGGCCTGATAGCCCTCACAGCCGGCAGGTGGCGACGCCTACCGCCAGCACTGGCGGCGATCGCGGGTTGGGTTGGACTGGGCCTGATCCTGTTGGGCTGCGCCATATTAGGCACGAGCACGCCCTATCCCGGCACCGCCTCGTTGTTGCCCGTGCTGGGTACCGCGCTCGTGATCGGCACCGGCTGTGCCGCACCCTCGTGGGGATGTGGGCGTGTCCTGGCAGTGACTCCGATGCGGGCGATCGGCCGGGTGTCGTACTCGTGGTACCTGTGGCATTGGCCGGTATTGCTGTTCGCACCACCACTGCTGGGCCATGCACTCGGGTTGACCGCCAGACTGACCGCGGCTGCTGTTTCCGGCGTCCTGGCGGTGCTCACCCTGCATTTCGTCGAAAACCCGTTGCGCTTCGCTAGTTTCATGCGCCGCTCGCCCGGCCGCAGTCTTGCGCTTGGTGGCCTCGCCACAGCAGTCGCGGTGGCGGTGAGCGGGGCGTTGTTGGTAGTCGTGCCCGCGCCGGTCGGGCGTGGCGCGCCCGCTGCGCCGCTGACGGTCACTGCCGCCTCTCCCCCAACGGGCGACAACATTCATCTTTACGACGAAGCGGTGCGGGACGCTTTCGCCCAAGTGCAGGCCGCGGTTGCGGCATCCGTCAACCTCAAGGCAGTACCCTCGAACCTGGTTCCTCCACTTTCGGATGCAGCGGCCGAAAAGCAGGCCATTATGCGCATCGGCTGCCTGCGTAATTTCTTGCAAGTCGAACAGCCCGAGTGCGCGACGGGCGACACTACGTCGGCGACGACGGTGGCGCTGATCGGCGATTCGAATGCCGCGATGTGGAGTCCGGCGTTCCAGCGGGTCGCCGAGCAGCGCCACTGGCGGCTGGAAACTCTGGACAAGGCGGGCTGCCCACTGATCGACCTGCCCATCTTCAACCCCTACATGCACCGCGAGTACACCGAGTGCGAGCAGTGGCGCAGCCAGATTGTCCCTCGCTTACAAGCCGGCCATCCGCGACTGGTGGTGGTAAGCGTGACGCGCACGTACGGTGATCGCTACGGTTATCCGGCAGGTTTCACGTCATACGACCCGCCGTGGATCGACAGCATGGGCCGCCTGGTTCGGCAACTGCGTAGCACCGGCGCCAAGGTACTGGTGCTCGGGCCGATCCCGGATCCCGGTGCACTGATGCCGTTTTGTCTGTCCGCGCACCTCGATGACGCGACAGCTTGCTCGCCGCCCCGGTCTACGGCGGTAAATGAAGCCGGAATCGCGACCGAGACCGCCGCCACCAAAGCCGGCGGCGGACAATACGCCGACCTCACCAAGCTGTTCTGCACCGCCGACCGCTGCCCGGTGATTGTCGGCAACACCCTGGTCTACGTTGACGAGGCCCACGTATCGATCGAGTATTCCCGGCAGCTCGCACCGGTAATGGCGGCTCTGGCCGATCGCGCACTTGCCGGCGATTGATACCTGGCGGACTGTTAAAGACCTTACATAGCAATGGATTTCGTGCTTGACACGTTGGCCTAGGATCGCAGCGCCGGTAGAAACTGCGCCGAAGTGCGCCACCTTGAGCGTCAAGTTGTCGAATTGCGGCGCAGAGAATTTCAAAGCTGCGTCCGCGCTTCCGCTGCGGTGTTCGACCGCCCCTGTCACGAAATGGCGGTCTTCATCTTCCGAATCGCTTCTTTTGGTGCTGGGGGATGTTTGAATCACTTTGCTTGGGATGGTGTTTCTTTTTACCGACCGCGGGGTGATGTTGAGTCAGACGGAGAGTGTGCGTCCTGTTGAGCGGCTGGAGGGTGGGCGGCCGGCGGGGTCGCGGTTTCGTGGTGATATTGAGGGGCTGCGTGCGGTCGCGGTGTTGGCGGTGGTGCTCTTTCACGCCGATGTGCCCGGTGTCGGTGGCGGTTATGTCGGCGTGGACGTGTTCTTTGTCATCTCAGGCTTTTTGATCACCGGGCTGCTGTGGCGCGAGGCCAGTAGCACCGGCACCGTGCGATTGGGCCGCTTTTATGGGGCGCGGGCCCGCCGGCTGCTGCCGGCCTCGGCAGCTGTCGGGGTGGTGACCGCGATCGGCGCCGCAGTGCTGTTGCCCCCGTTGCAGGCCCGCACCGTCTTCGGTGACGGCATCGCCAGCGCGCTGTATGTGGTCAACTACCGCTTCATCTTGCAAGGCGTGGACTACCTGGCCCCCTACATGCCACCCTCACCGTTTCAGCACTACTGGTCACTAGGGGTTGAAGAACAGTTCTATCTGCTGTGGGCGCCGCTGATCTTGGGCACCGCCTGGCTGATCCGCCGGCTGCGCAAACGCAGCAGGGCCCAAGCCACCTCCTCGCGACGGCCCTACCTGGTGGTGCTGGCACTGATCGCCATCTTCTCGTTTGCCCTGTCGCTGGCCACCACCCACTGGCTGCCCTTCGTGGCGTTCTTTTCCCTGCCCACCCGGGCCTGGCAGCTGGCCCTGGGCGGGCTGATCGCATTGACCGTCGGCCAATGGCGCCGACTACCAGCCCTACCGGGCGCGATCACCGGATGGGCCGGACTGGCCCTAATCCTGTTGGGCTGCACCATCATCAACGCCAACACCCCCTACCCCGGCATCGCCGCCCTGCTACCGGTGATCGGCGCCGCACTGGTCATCGGCGCCGGTACCGCCACACCCACACACGGCTGCGCGCGCCTGCTCGACACCGCACCCATGCGCGCCATCGGCCGCATGTCCTACTCCTGGTACCTATGGCACTGGCCCATCCTGGTCCTGGCCCCACCGCTATTCGGCCACCCGCTAAGCCTGCCCGCCAAACTCGCCGGGGCCGCCCTCTCGGCCGTGCTGGCCCTCCTCACCTTGCACCTGCTGGAAAACCCGCTGCGCTTTGCCGCCCCCATCCGCCGCTCCGCCGCAGCCAGCCTCACCCTGGGCGCGGCGGCCACCGCCATCGCCGCCTGCCTAAGCGCCGCACTACTGATCGTGGTGCCACCGCCCGTCGGACACGGCGCACCCGCACCCACCCTGACCGTCACCACCGGCCCCCCACCCACCGGCCACAACCTCCAGCCATACGACACCGCAGTCCAACACGCCTTCGCCCAAGTCCAAGCCGCCGTCAGCGCCTCCGCCAACCTCAAAGCCATCCCCTCCAACCTCACCCCGCCGCTGGCCGGCCAAGATGACGAAGCCAAGGCTCTCCGGACATTGCTCGACGGCTGCCTTCGCAGTTTGATCGAAGTCGGGCACCCGGAGTGCGCGTCGGGCGATACCTCGTCCAAAACCACGGTGGCCGTGATGGGCGACTCGGATGCGGCGATGTGGACCCCGGCATTGCGGCAGGCCGCCGAGCAGCGGCACTGGCGGCTAGAGACTTTGGCCAAGGCAGGTTGCCCACCGATGGACTTGCCCATCACTAGCCCTTACCTTCACCGGGAATACACCGAGTGCATCCAGTGGCGCGGTGAAATCCTCAACCGCTTGCGCGACGAACACACCCAACTGGTCGTCGTGAGCATGAAACGTCACTACGGTACCGAATTCGGTTTCGCATCAAACGGTCCCGCGTGGGACGAAAGCCTGACACGCCTGGTGAAACAGCTTCGCGCGACCGGCGCCCAAGTGCTGGTGCTCGGACCGATTCCCGATCCGCAGTCGCGGATGGTGCCGTTCTGTTTGTCCGCCCACCTCGATGACGCAACGGCTTGCTCCCCCACCAGATCGACAGCGGTCAACGCAGCCCGCATCGCCGCTGAATCCGCTGCCACCAAAGCCGGCGGCGGACACTACCAAGACCTCACCGATCTGTTCTGCACCCCCGACCGCTGCCCCGTCATCGTCGGCAACACCCTGGTGTACATCGACGAATTTCACCTGTCGATCGAATACGCCCGGCAATTAGCGCCCGTAATGGCGACCCTGGCCGACCGCGCCCTCGCCCAGGCTTGACGCTGTAGGCGCGGTGCCGATCAGTCCTTAACGCGCACCCGAGCTCTCTCCTCTAAGAGATCGGCTGCGGCCGTGATGCTTTCGGCGGGTTTGGTCATCCGGGTGGCGAGCTCGCGAGCCCGGGTAGCGTAGTCCGGGGCAAGAATTCTGCGGAGGTCTGCGACCAACGACTTCTCGGTAGTGGTCGACAGGCGCCGAGCAGTGCCCACTTTCAGTCGCTTGACCGCAACTGCCCAGTACGGCTGATCGCCTGTGGTCCAAAGGATTAGCGCTGGCACTCCGGCGCGCAAGCCGATCGCCGTGGTGCCCGCGCCGCCGTGGTGCACGACAACGCGGCAGCCTGGGAAGGTACTCGCATAGTTCACGGCGCCAACGACTTTGACGTGTTCGGAATGTGGGACTTCGCTGAGATCACTACCGCCGGCGCATACCAATGCTCGCTCGCCCAACTGCCCGCAAGCCCCGCTGATCATCGCGAGCGCCTCGGCAGCAGACTCGAGCGGGATGCTGCCAAAAGCGAAGAATACCGGTGGAGTTCCCGCGGCAATCCACGAGGCGACCTCCTCGTCGGCATCGGTCGGCAAGTCCATCGACAGCGCGCCAACGAAAGGCCGCCGGCCATCCCACTTCGCCCATTCGGCTGCCAGCCCCGGAAAGCAAACCTCGTCGTACGCCTGGATTTCCAGTGTTCCGCGTTCGGTGATTCGCCGCGCCGCTGGGCCGGTTGCCTTCGGCAGACCCAGTTCGCGACGCTGAGCATCTTCGGTCTTCTTCGTCAAGCGCCAAAACAGCCACTCGTCGCCCGCCCTGATCGATCGGATCAGCGGAGCGGGCAAAATGGCCGGGTAGAGGCTGTGAGCGTTGACCCGCGCCGGGAAGTAATGCAGGGTGGCCAACGGAATGTCGTAGTACTCAGCGACATTCGCCGCGGGCTGCTCGAAACTCACACCGGTGAACAGCAGGTCGGCTCCATCGGCCAGCGAGAGCAACGTCGTCATCATTTCCGACCAGCATCGGCTACCGATCTCCCAGGCTTCACGCCACAACCTTTTCAGCTCCTGGATCCGCCAGAAGCTGCGGTAGAAACACGTCGAGAAGTTGCGCTGCGCTTCAAGAATGGCCTGCGGATCCAGGCCGTAAGCAACCGCCGGCAATCCAGCCGCTTCGGCGAAGCCGACCAGGTTAGGTGGGACAGCCATGCGCACATCGTGCCCGCGGTGCAGCAACTCACGACCGACAGCAACGCTAGGCTCGATATCACCGCGAGTGCCATAACTTGCCAGCACAAATTTCATCGCGTGATCCTGGCCTTTCACTTCCTGTGCGCCATCTGCGAAACGAAGCGGCAGCCTCGCGCCCGCGGCTCAGCCGTCCCGAAGCATAACCCCTGTACTGGCGTTTTCCTGCTGAAAGCGAGAAGTCCCTGGATGCCAATATTCCTCGCCCGACCGGGTCCGCATGTCGATCGATCTTTGCTGTGGACGCCTCAGTGCCCCGTTTCCATCGGGACGATCGGCCAGGCCCCAATTAGACTGGCCTGCTGAGGAATTAGCGAGCTCTGACTAAGCAGAGAATTGCCTGCTCAAGTGTAAAGTCGCCGAATTGCGTTGGGCGGTTGCCAACGCTCGGTAATGAAATGCGGTCTTCATCTTCCGAATCAGCCCTTCGATCCTGACGGAATGCAACAATCACTCTGTTTGAGGAACGGACCCCTGACACCAAGTGAGTGATGTTGAGTCAGACGGAGAGTGTGCGTCCTGTTGAGCGGCTGGAGGGTGGGCGGCCGGCGGGGTCGCGGTTTCGTGGTGATATTGAGGGGCTGCGCGCGGTCGCGGTGTTGGCGGTGGTGCTCTTTCACGCCGATGTGCCCGGTGTCGGTGGCGGTTACATCGGCGTGGACGTGTTCTTTGTCATCTCAGGCTTTTTGATCACCGGGTTGCTGTGGCGCGAGGCCAGTAGCACCGGCACCGTGCGATTAGGCCGCTTTTATGGGGCACGGGCCCGCCGCCTGCTGCCGGCCTCGGCCGCTGTCGGGGTGGTGACCGCGATCGGCGCCGCAGTGCTGTTGCCCCCGTTGCAGGCCCGCACCGTCTTCGGCGACGGCATCGCCAGCGCGCTGTACGTGGTCAACTACCGCTTCATCTTGCAAGGCGTGGACTACCTGGCCCCCTACATGCCACCCTCACCGTTTCAGCACTACTGGTCACTAGGGGTTGAAGAACAGTTCTATCTGCTGTGGGCGCCGCTGATCTTGGGCACCGCCTGGCTGATCCGCCGGCTGCGCAAACGCAGCAGGGCCCAAGCCACCTCCTCGCGACGGCCCTACCTGGTGGTGCTGGCACTGATCGCCATCTTCTCGTTTGCCCTGTCGCTGGCCACCACCCACTGGCTGCCCTTCGTGGCGTTCTTTTCCCTGCCCACCCGGGCCTGGCAACTGGCCCTGGGCGGGCTGATCGCATTGACCGTCGGCCAATGGCGCCGACTACCAGCCCTACCGGGCGCGATCACCGGATGGGCCGGACTGGCCCTAATCCTGTTGGGCTGCACCATCATCAACGCCAACACCCCCTACCCCGGCATCGCCGCCCTGCTGCCAGTGATCGGCGCCGCACTGGTCATCGGTGCCGGTACCGCCACACCCACACACGGCTGCGCGCGCCTGCTCGACACCGCACCCATGCGCGCCATCGGCCGCATGTCCTACTCCTGGTACCTATGGCACTGGCCCATCCTGGTCCTGGCCCCACCGCTGTTCGGCCACCCGCTAAGCCTGCCCGCCAAACTCGCCGGGGCCGCCCTATCGGCCGTACTGGCCCTCCTCACCTTGCACCTGCTGGAAAACCCGCTGCGCTTTGCCGCCCCCATTCGCCGCTCCGCCGCAGCCAGCCTCACCCTGGGCGCCGCGGCCACCGCCATCGCCGCCTGCCTTAGCGCCGCACTGCTCATCGTGGTGCCACCGCCCGTCGGACACGGCGCACCCGCACCCACCCTGACCGTCACCACCGGCCCCCCACCCACCGGCCACAACCTCCAGCCATACGACACCGCAGTCCAACACGCCTTCGCCCAAGTCCAAGCCGCCGTCAGCGCCTCCGCCAACCTCAAAGCCATCCCCTCCAACCTCGTCCCTCAACTTGCGGACGCGGCGGCCGAAAAGAAGGCGATGTTGGTCGAGGCCTGCATGCGCGGTCTGTTGGGATCCGGACAGCCGGAGTGCGCGTCGGGCGACACCTCGTCCAAAACCACCGTGGCCGTGATCGGCGACTCGAACGCCGCGATGTGGAGCCTGGCCTTCCAGCGGGTGGCCGAGCAGCGGCACTGGCGGCTAGAGACTTTGGCCAAGGCGAGTTGCCCACCGATCGACTTGCCCCTCTTCACCCCGCCTCTTCACCGGGTCTACACCGAGTGCGAGCAGTGGCGCGGTCGAATCCTCAGCCGGCTGCGCGACGAACACCCCCAACTGGTCGTGGTCAGCGTGACGCGACGATACGGCGATCGCTACGGGTTCCCGTCGGGTTTCACGTCATACGAACCGGCCTGGAACGACAGCCTGACCCGCCTGGTGCAACAGCTGCGCACCACCGGCGCGCAAGTCCTGGTTCTCGGCCCCCTGCCAGATCCGCATGGAGAGATGCCGACCTGCTTGTCGGGGCATCTCGACGACGCAACGGCCTGCGCACCGACCAGGTCCGCGGCGGTGGACGAATCCGGCATCGCCAAGGAGACCGCCGCCACCAAAGCCGGCGGCGGACACTACCAAGACCTCACCGATCTGTTCTGCACCCCCGACCGCTGCCCCGTCATCGTCGGCAACACCCTGGTCTTCGTCGACCAGAATCACCTGTCGGTTGAATACGCCCACCAGTTGGCGCCCGTAATGGCGACCCTGGCCGACCGCGCCCTCGCCCAGGCGTGACAGGCTCCCCGCTAAGCCGTAGCTGCGGTAACCTCATTCTCGTAGCGCCTTTGTTGCGCGGCGGAAGAGGAGAGCGGATGGCCGGCACGAACGACGACGTCGAAGTAACGCGCGGCGAGCGTTTCATCAAAACCGCGGTCGAAATCCTCGGCGAAACCGGGCGCACCGATTTCACCGTCCAGGAAGTGGTCGCGCGGTCCAAGACGTCACTGCGGGCGTTCTACCAACATTTCGCCAGCAAGGACGAGTTGCTGCTCGCCCTGTTCGACAAGACCATGGCGCAATCGGCGCAATCCTGGCGTGCCGAGACCACCGGGCTGGACAGCACCGCGGCGATGAAGCTGGTGATCGACCGGATCAGCGCACAACCGGAATCGAGCACGCAGGACAGCCTCAACCGGGCGCTGAGCCTCTACAACCAGCATCTGGCCGAAACCCGGCCCCGCGACTACGCCCGGGTGCTCTCGCCGCTGCACCAGTTGATCCGCGACATCGTGCAGCGCGGCATCACCGAAGGGGTTTTCCGGCCGGGTATCGACGCTGGCGCGGCGGCCGCGATCGTCATGCAGACCGTGTTGGGCGCACAGCGATTGCATTGGCTGGGAGCCGAATTGAGCGGTGCACCGATTGACGCCGCACAGCTTTACGACTTCTGCATCCGCGCGCTCGGCGCCGACGACGAGCGCGAGGTGACGGTGCCGACACTGGGTGAATTGTTCGACCAGATCGGGTTGCGCGACGGCGACGCCGATGACGGGTACGCGATGGAATTGCCGGTCAGCCCACAGGTGGTCAACACCTCCGGCGCGGTCCAGGGCGGCCTGCTGGCCACCCTCGCCGACGTCGCCGCCGGGCAGCTGGGGCTGACCTACCTGCCCGCCGGGGCGGGGCTGACAACCGCCGACCTGTTCATCCGCTACCTGCGGCCGATTACCGGCGGTTCGGCGCGGGCGGTGGCCCGGGTGCTGCGTGCCGGCCGGCGCGCCGTCGTCACCCAGGTGGACATCTTCGGCAACGGCGACGACGAGCTCGCCGCCACCGCCACGGTGAATTTCGCGGTCGTCAACCGCGGAGATGCGGACCAGCCATAAATACGACGCCGACTATTACGCTTTACGGATCAAGGTGGTAATGTCATTACCGCTTAACCTGGATCACCATAGCTAGGAGTCGTCATGCCCTCCCGCGAACTGTCCTTCCCAGTGTTCGACGCGGACAACCACATGTACGAAACCCAGGAGGCGCTGACCAAGTTCTTGCCCGACAACCGCAAGCACGTCATCGACTACGTGCAGGTACGCGGTCGCACCAAGATCGTGGTCCGCGGCCACATCAGCAACTACATCCCCAACCCCACCTTCGAGGTGGTGGCCCGGCCCGGCGCCCAGGAGGAGTACTTCCGGCACGGCGCGGGCGGCAAGAGCTACCGCGAGATCCTGGGCGAGCCGATGAAGGCGATCCCCGCTTTCCGCGAGCCCGGCCCGCGGCTCGAGGTCATGGACGAACTCGGCATCGACTACGCGCTGATGTTCCCGACGCTGGCCAGCCTGGTCGAAGAGCGCATGAAGGACGACCCGGAGATGACCCACGACGTCATCCACGCGCTCAACCAGTGGATGTATGAGACGTGGACGTTCAACTACGAGGGCCGAATCTTCGCGACCCCGGTGATCACCTTGCCGATCGTCGAGCGGGCCCTGGAGGAACTCGAGTGGTGTCTGGAGCGCGGTGCCCGCACGGTCCTGGTTCGGCCGGCGCCGGTGCCCGGCTACCGCGGTAGCCGCTCGTTCGGTCTGGAGGAATTCGACCCGTTCTGGCAGGCCTGCATCAAAGCCGAGATCCCCGTCTCGATGCACGCCTCGGACAGCGGTTACTCAGACTTTGCGAATGTGTGGGAGCCCGGCGACGAGTTCCTGCCGTTCAAGCCGACCGCCTTCCGCTCCCTGACGATGGGCCATCGGCCGATCATGGACGCGATGGGTGCGTTGGTCTGCCACGGCGCGCTGTCGCGCAACCCGGAGCTGCGGATCTTGTCGATCGAAAACGGCGCCGACTGGGTACCGGACCTCTTCAAGGGCCTCAAGGGCGTGTACAAGAAGATGCCGAACTCGTTCAGCGAGGACCCAATTGAGGCGTTCAAGCGCTGTGTCTACATCACTCCGTTCTGGGAGGACCGGTTCAGCGAGATCGTCAAGATGGTGGGCACCGACCGGGTGCTGTTCGGATCCGACTGGCCGCACCCCGAAGGTCTGAAGGACCCCATCTCCTTCGTCGACGAGCTCACCGACTTCCAGCAGGAGGACGTCGCGAAGATCATGGGCGGCAACCTGATGAAGTTGATGAAGGTCGCCAAGCCGGTTGCCGCCTAACCGCGCGAGCAGACGGTCAGCGTCGGACGTCTTTGAACGGCACGTCGCGGTCGGCGGCATACTCGCGGGGGAAATTCAGCACCCGCTCGCCAATCACGTTGCGCGCCATCTCCGTTGTGCCGCCGCCCATGCAGACCGTCTGCCGCGCCAGATACCGCAGCCCGGTCTCCAGGCCCTCCCCCGGCTCGCCGACCACCCCGGTCGATCCGGTGATCGCCAAACCGGTGTCCATATCCAACGTCACGGTGTCGGCGTGAAAGAGCCGGATCAGCGTGCCGGCCGCCGGCGGCAGCGTGCCGTCTTCGACACCCCGATAAACATGCCCGGACAGCTGCTCGCTGACCGCCCGGTGCACCAGCACCCGACCGGCCATCTCCCGCACCCGCTCGTTGCCGGCCTGCCCAGTCTTCTCGACCAGCGCTACATAGTCCACCGGCGTCGAGCGGCCGCCTTCACTGCCTGTGCCGCTGGCGAATTCGGAGCTCTGCCCCACCGCGCGGCGCTCATGGTAGAGCTGACGCGACGCTACCGCCCAGCCGTCGTTCACCTCGCCGACAACCGCGTCGTCGCCGACGTCCACGTTGTCGAGGAACTCTTCACAGAACTCCGTCGAGCCGTTGAGTTGGGTGATGCGCCGCAACGTGATTCCGGGATGGGCGATCGGCACCAAGAACATGGTCAGCCCGTCGTGCTTGGGCACATCCCAGTCGGTGCGCGCCAAGCACAACCCGTAGTCGGCGGCAAAAGCACTGGTACTCCACGTCTTTGCGCCATTGATCACCCAGCGATCGCCCTTACGGTCGGCACGGGTGAGCACACCGGCCAGGTCCGATCCCCCGCTCGGTTCACTCAACAGCTGCACCAGCACCTCGTCGCCGCGCAGCGCCGCCGCGATGTGTTGTTTCTTCTGCTCCTCGCTGCCGGTGTCGAGCAGCGTCGCGCAACAGATCGTGAACGTCGGCGTGTTGAGAATCAGCGGCATCTCATAGTTGACGCTCTCCTCGTCGAACGTCTTCTGGTACTCGTAATCCAAGCCCAGCCCGCCGTATTCGCGCGGAAAGCAGATGCCGGCGAAACCGCCGTCGTAGAGCCGCTTTTGCAGTTCCCGGGCCCGCTGCCAGCTGCGTTCGTCGTCGCGATGCGCGGCCGGCGGGGACGCCGGGTCGATGCGTGGCATGTTGTCGGCCAGCCAGGCCCGGGCGCGGGCTCTGAACTGGTCGACGGACTCGGTCATCAGGCCGACCTCGACGCTTCCTTCCACGCGTACACCGCCAGGTTGTGCTCTTCCGGCGTGCCGAACATGGAGCGATACAACGCAACTCGCCGCAGATACAGGTGCAGGTCGTGCTCCCACGTCACACCGATCCCGCCGTGCATCTGCACGCAGCCCTGCACGATCTGCGGCGACATCTCCCCCACGTACGACTTCGCGATGCTGGCCGACAACCCGGCTTCTGGTGAGCGAGCGGCGATGTCGGCGACCGCGGCGCCCGTCGTCGCCCGGCATGCCTCCAACCACATCTTCATATCGGCGAAGCGATGCTTGAGCGCCTGGTAGGACGCCAGCGGACGGCCGAAGGTATGCCGGTCCAGCGCCCACTGCACGGTGAAGTCGAACACCGTCTGCAAGATCCCGACCACTTCGGCGCACTGCAGCACCTGCGCCATCTGGCTTTGCCGCTCGATCAGTGCGGCGGTCTCGGCAGCGCTGCCGACCGCGGCCTCGACATGCACCCCGTCGAATTGCACTCGGGCGTACTGCTTGACCAAGTCGATCGACTGCTGCGGCTCGATGCTCACCCCGGGCGCGTCGGTCGGCACCAGGAACTGGCGCACACCGTCGTCGGCGCGCGCCACGACCAACAGCAGATCACTCTGTGCGCCGGCTTCCACGCGGTCTTTGACGCCGTCAATGCGGTAGCCGGAGTCTGTCGCGGTGGCGGTTACCGACGGCTGGTGAGGCGCCCAGCCCTGACCCGGCTCGTAGACGGCCCAGGACGCCACGGTCTCTGCGGAAATCAGCGATTCGATGATCGCGGCATGGGTTTCGGGCTCGGCGCTATCCACCAGCCCGGCCAGCACGACGCTGACCGGATAGAGCGGACCCGGAGCGACGGTCTTGCCGAGCAGCTCGGCGACCATGGCCAGGTCGGCGACGCCGCTCTCCGACACGCTGCCCCCACCCAGCTCCTCGGGAACCAGCAAGCCTGTCCAGCCGAGCTCGGCAGCGCGCCGCCACCAGTCCCGGTCGAACGCGATACCCGCGGCATGCAGCTCCCGCACCCGGCTCAGCGGCACCTCTTTTTGAAGAAATGCTTGGGTGGTGGAGGCAAAGAGTATCTTTTCGGGGGAGTCGACGGCAGTCATGGTCCTGGCTACGGCCTTCCTTCGCCGATCGGTCCCAGTCGGGGGTTCGCTGGTCCTCCGATGGTAGCAATGGCCAATACAGTAAGAGATACCGGAGTTCAGTCGATAATGACGTTGACAAGGTGGGTCGGCCGTGGCTAACGCCGAAGATCGAGCCGACGACGCCAAGGCGAAAGAGGACGCCCTCGCGCTGGCCGAGCAGGCCGAGGCCGAAGCCGCCGAAGCCGAAGCGCTGGCCGCCGCGGCCCGTGCCCGGGCGCGGGCAATCCGGCTGCGCCGCGAGGCCGAGGCCGAAGCCAAGGCCGAAGCACCAGCCGACGACACCGAGGCGACATCCGACGAGCCTGTCGATGAAACCCCCGAACCGGCCGAACCAGCCGAGTCCCCCACCGAGTCAGCGCCGCGCCGGCAGCGTGCGCGCATCGCAGCCAGAGCGCTGGCTGCCGCTGCGATCGTCGCGATCTGCGCCCTGCTCGGCGCCAGCGGATACATGATGTGGCACCACCACACCGCCGATCAGCAACGGCAGCGAGACGCAGCGTTCGTTGCGGCGGCCCGGCAGGGCGTCGTCAACATGATGTCGCTGGACTTCCACAAGGCCAAGGAAGACGTGCAGCGGGTAATCGACAGCTCCACCGGCGAATTCCGCGACGACTTCCAAAAGCGCGCCGCCGATTTCACCTCCGTAGTCGAGCAGTCCAAGGTCGTCACGGAGGGATCGGCGAAGACCACCGCGATCGAATCGGTGGGCAAGGATTCCGCCGTCGTGCTGGTGCTGGCGAACGAACGCGTCACCAATTCCGCTGGCGCCAAGGAAGAACCGCGGTCGTTCCGGTTGCGGGTCAGCGTGGCCCGCGACGGCGATCAAATCAAGATGTCGAAAGTCGAGTTCGTGCTGTGAACGTGGACGACAAGACGGAGGCAGAAAACACCGACGAGGCGCGCGATGTCGAGGCCACCGAAGGCGTGGAGATCGACAAAGCCACCGAGGTTGAGCAAGCACCGCAGAAGGCCACGCGCGGGAAGATCACGCTGCGGCTCAAGGTCGTTCCGGTCGTGTTGGTGCTGTTGCTGCTGGCCTCCGGCGGGCTGGCCGCCTGGCTGTATTTCAAGCAGTACCGGCCCGACGAGCAGACCAGCCACGCCGCCGCACAGGCGGCGGTCAACGCTGCAAAAGAGGGCACCGTCGCGTTGCTGTCCTACAAACCGGACACCCTCGCCCAGGATTTCGCGGCCGCCAAGTCGCACCTCACCGGCGACTTCCTGAACTACTACGACGAGTTCACTCAACAGATCGTGACCCCGGCCGCCAAGGAGAAAGCGGTGACCACCACCGCTCAGGTCGTGCAGGCGGCCGTGTCGGAAATGCACCCCGACTCGGCGGTGGTACTGGTCTTCGTCAACCAGAGCACCACCAGCAAGGACAGACCTGACCCTTCGATGGCGGCCAGCAGCGTACTCGTGTCGATGACCAAAGTCGACGGCAAGTGGCTGATCACGAAATTCGAACCAGTCTAATTAGCCGCCGCTGAATTCCCGGCCGCGGCAAGCACTTCGACCACGTCTCAACCCGCGGCACTACCGTCGTTGGGCTTCGTTGCTATTTATACTATGATAGCGATGTTCGGTCCCTCGGACCTCATCGGCTGCTCAGGAGGGATGCTGATGGCAATCAGCACCGTCACGCTCGACCTCACCGGCCAAACCAGCCCGTATCCCTTCTTCGAGTACAAGCGGCGCACCGAACCTGTTTGGCACGGTTCGCTCACCGACCAATCGCAGCTGCCAGACGAGCTCAAACCCGCCGACGAGTGGGTGCTCTTCGGCTACGACGACGTCTTTCACGCCTTCCGCGACGATCGGGTCTTCAGCTCGCACGGCTACGACCAGACCATCGGCCTGGTCATCGGGCACACCATTTTGGCGATGGGCGGCAAGGAGCATCACGACCACCGCAACCTGGTGGCCAAGGCATTTCGCGCCACCGCGCTGGAGCGCTGGGAACCGGCGGTGATCGGGCCGGTCTGCAATCAGCTGGTCGACGAGATCAAGCACGACGGCGCAGCCGATTTGGTCCAGGCCGTCACGTTCGAATTCCCCACCCGGGTGGCGGCGACGCTGCTGGGGCTGCCGCGCGAGGACCTGGACCTGTTCCGCCGGTTGTCGTTCGACCTGATCTCGATCCCGGTCGACATCGAGGCCGGGCTGAAAGCGTCGATCGACCTATACGACTACTTCCTCGACCAAGTCGAGCAGCGACGGCGCAAAATCACCGACGACATCATCGGCGACCTGGTCAGCGCCGAAATCGACGGCGAGAAACTGACCGACGAGGCCATCATCTCGTTCCTGCGGCTGTTGTTGCCGGCCGGCCTGGAAACCACCTACCGCTCGTCGGGCAACCTCCTGTACCTGCTGCTGACTCATCCCGAGCAATTGGCGGAGGTTTACCGGGACCGCAACCTGATCCCCGCCGCGATCGAAGAGGGACTGCGCTATGAAACCCCGCTGACCAACGTCCCGCGCACCACCACCGAAGACGTCGAAATCGGCGGGCAGACAATCCCTTCCGGCTCGCAAGTCGATTTGTGCATGGGATCGGCCAACCGCGACGAAAGCCGGTGGACCGATCCCAACATCTTCGACATCCACCGGCCCCGGCAGGCACACCTGGCGTTCGCCGGCGGTATCCACATGTGCCTCGGTATGCACCTGGCCCGGCTGGAAACCCGGATCATGTTGAACAGCTTGTTCGACCGGGTCACGAATCTGGAGCTGGCGCCCGACGACGACACCGGGATCGTCGGCCTCACCTTCCGCTCCCCCAACAAGTTGCCGGTCACCTTCACGCCGGCGTCATGAGGAGCCGCGCGGCAATCCTGCACGACGTCGGAGGCCCTTGGTCTGTCGAGGAATTCGAACTCGACCCGCCGCGCGCCGGTGAGGTTCTGGTCGAGATGGCCGCCGCGGGACTCTGCCACTCCGACGACCACATCCTCAAGGGCGACATGTCGGCGCCCAACGAGGTGCTGCGCTCGCTCGGATTGCCGACCATGTTCCCGACGATCGGCGGCCACGAAGGTTCCGGGATCGCCCGCGAAGTCGGCGACGGTGTCACCGAATTCGCGCCCGGCGATCATGTGGTGACCTCGTTCGTCGCCGTGTGCGGCCAATGCCGTTGGTGTGCAACGGGGATGGAATACCTGTGCGATGCCGGCATCGGCACGCTGACACCGGGGATGCCGACCGATGGCACTTTTCGCCACCACACCGCCGATGGCAAGCCATTGGGCCATATTTCCAAGATCGGCGCGTTCGCCGAACACACTGTGGTGGCGGCGGATTCACTGGTCAAGATCGAACCCGAGTTGCCGCTGCTGCCGGCCGCGCTGCTAGCGTGCGCCATTCCCACCGGATACGGGTCTGCGGTCAACCGCGGCGAGGTCCGTGGCGGCGACACCGTCGTCGTGATCGGCGCCGGCGGCATCGGCACCGGCGCGATCCAGGGCGCCCGCATCAACGGCGCCGCGCAGATCGTCGCCGTCGACCCGGTGGAATTCAAGCAGAAGTCGGCGCTGCGGTTCGGTGCGACGCACAGCGCGGCCACCGCCGCCGAGGCGCTGGATCTGGTGCGGGACTTGACCTATGGGGTGATGGCCGATGCCGTGGTGGTCGCGCCGTCGCTGATCACCCCCGACGACGTCCGCGACGCGCTGAAACTCACCCGCAAAGGCGGGACGTGTGTCCTCACCGGCATGACGTCGCAGCTGACCCACTCGGTCAGATTGAACCTGCAGGATTTCATCCTGATGAACAAGACGTTGGCCGGCACGGTGTTCGGGTCCTGCAACCCGAGGGCGGACGTCTTCCGGCTGGCTAGGCTTTACCAGACCGGCCAGCTGATGCTCGACGAGATGATCACGCGGCGCTACCGCCTCGACGACATCAACGACGCCTACGCCGATCTGCTCAACGGCGAGATCATCCGCGGAGTCATCGACTTCGGGATCAGCTGACCGCAGCCGGCTCCAGCCTGATCACGATCGCCTTGGATACCGGCGTATTCGATTTGGCCGCAACGTGATCCAGCGCCACCAGAGCATTGGTCTCGGGGTAGTAGGCGGCTGCATTGCCGACCGGGGTGGCGTACTCGACAACCATGAAGTCCTTGGCCCGCCGCTCCTGGACGTCACCGTCGCCGTCGGTGAACTCCGAGACCAGGTCGACGCGGTCGCCGGCTTGTAACCCGAACTTTGCGATGTCGGCCGGGTTGACGAACACCACCCGCCGGCCGCCCTTGACGCCGCGGTAGCGGTCGTCGAGGCCGTAGATGGTGGTGTTGTACTGGTCGTGGCTGCGCAGCGTTTGCAGCACCAGTCGTCCCTCCGGCACCGGCACCCACTGCAGCGGGTTGACGGCGAAGTTGGCTTTCCCTGTGCTGGTGGGAAATTCGCGCGAGTCGCGCGGCGGGTGGGGCAGCTGGAACCCGTCGGGTTGGCGAACCCTGGCGTTGTAGTCCTCGCAACCGGGCACGACGGCGGCGATCGCGTCGCGGATGGTGTCGTAGTCGCCTGCGAACCGTTCCCACGGCACCGGGTGCTGCGGACCCAGCAAGGTGCGGGCCAGCTGGCAGATGATCGCGACCTCGCTGCGCACCTGATCGCTGGGGGGATGCAGGCTGCCGCGCGACAGGTGCACCATCGACATCGAATCCTCTACGGATACTTGCTGTTTGACACCGCCCTGGATGTCGCGGTCGGTGCGGCCCAGCGACGGCAGGATCAACGCCGTCGCGCCGTGCACCACGTGGCTGCGGTTGAGTTTGGTCGACACCTGCACGGTCAGCGAGCATCGGCGCAGCGCGGCCTCGGTCACCGCGGTATCCGGTGTCGCCGAGGCGAAGTTGCCGCCCATGCCCATGAACACCTTGGCCCGCCCGTCGCGCATCGCGCGGATCGCGTCGACGGTGTCCAGGCCGTGCTTGCGCGGGCTGACGATGCCGAACTGGACGTCGAGTGCGGCGAGGAACGACTCGGGCATCTTCTCCCAGATGCCCATCGTGCGGTCGCCCTGTACGTTGGAGTGCCCACGCACCGGGCATAAACCGGCGCCGGGCTTGCCGATCATGCCGCGCATCAGCAGTACGTTGGCGATCTCGGAAATCATCGGCACCGCATGGCGATGCTGGGTCAGCCCCATCGCCCAGCACGCGACCGTCCGCTGCGACCGCGCCAGCATGGCCGCGACGCGCTCCAGCTGATCCCGCGAAATGCCGGTGGCTTCCTGCACGGTGTCGAGGTCGACGGCGCGGGCATGCGCCTCGTACTCGGCGAAATTCGAGCAGTGCGCGGCAATGAAGTCGCGGTCCACCACGCTGCCCGGTGCGCGGTCGTCGGCCTCCAGCAGCAGCCGGCCCAAACCCGCGAACAATGCCATGTCGCCGCCGAGACGGATCTGGACGAATTCATCTGCGATCGGCACCCCACGCCCGACCACGCCGTGTACCTTCTGCGGGTCCTTGAACCGGATCAGCCCGGCCTCGGGCAGCGGGTTGACGGCAATGATTTTGGCGCCGTTGGCTTTTGCCTTCTCCAGCACCGACAGCATCCGGGGATGGTTGGTGCCGGGATTCTGGCCGGCAATGATGATCAGGTCGGCAAGCGTGACGTCCTCGACGGTCACCGAGCCCTTGCCGACGCCGATCGCGTCGACCAGCGCCGCGCCCGAGGACTCGTGGCACATGTTGGAGCAGTCGGGCAGGTTATTGGTGCCGAAGCTGCGCACCATCAACTGGTAGAGGAACGCCGCCTCGTTGCTGGTGCGCCCCGACGTGTAGAACACCGCCTCGTCGGGGCTGTCCAGCCCGCGCAGTTCGTCGGCGATCAGCCGGTAGGCGTCGTCCCAGGCGATGGGCCGGTAGTGGGTGTCGCCGGGGCGTAGCACCATCGGCTCGGCCAGCCGGCCCTGCTGGCTCAGCCAGTGCTCCGGGCGCGCCTGTAGGTCCGCGATCGAATGCCGGGCGAAGAAGTCGGCGGTGACCACCCGCTTGGTGGCCTCTTCGGCGACCGCCTTGGCCCCGTTCTCGCAGAACTCGGCGAGCTTGCGCCCGCCGTGCTCCTCCGGCCAGGCACAGCCGGGGCAGTCGAATCCGTGCCGCTGATTCACCCGCGCGAGCGCCGCGGCGGTGCGCAGCGCGCCCATCGAGGCCAGCCCGCGCTGCAGCGACACCAGAACCGCCTTCACCCCGGCGGCCTCGCGTTTTGGTCCTGCCGCCACCACCGCGTGCTCGTCGTAGCGCACGTCGCGATCCTTCACGACGTCCATCTTGCCGGACGGCTATCGGAACGAGTAGCGCACCGGCAGGTGTTTGAGGCCGCCGACGAAGGTGGTGGCGACGAATTGCGGATCACCGGTGAGCTCTATGGATTTCAGTCGCGGCAGCAGCTCGCTGAAAAAGCTGTTGACCTCCATCCGGGCCAGTGCCGCGCCCAGACAGAAGTGCACGCCGTAGCCGAAGGACAGGTGCTTGTTCGGGTCGCGGCCGACGTCGAAGCCGAACGGGTCGTCAAAGATGTCCTCGTCGCGGTTGGCCGACACGTAGGAGAGCAGCACCGACTCGCCCGCGGCGATCGGCACCCCGTGCACGGTGGTGTCCTCTGCGGCGGTGCGCATGAACGCCTTGACCGGCGTGACCCAGCGGATCATCTCCTCGGTGGCCAGCGGCATCAGGCCGAGGTCGTCGCGCAGCCGGCGGTGCTGGTCCGGGTTCTCGATCAGCGCCAACAGGCCGCCGGAGATGGTGGCGCTGGTGGTGTCGTGCCCTGCCGCGGCGACGATGAGGTAGTAGGACATCGTGTCGATGTCCGACAACGGCTCACCGTTGATGCGGGCATTGGCGATCGCCGACGCCAAGTCCTCGGTCGGGTTTTCGCGCCGTGACGCGGTCACTGCGCTGAAATACTGGAACATGTCGAGCAGCACAGCCGTTTGGTCTTCCGTGGTGGTGCCGCGCTTGAATTCGGTGTCGTCGCTGCCGAACAGCTCCTGGGTGAGTCGCAGCATCCGCGGGAAATCCTCCTCCGGGATGCCCAGCAACGACATGATCACGTAGAGCGGCAGGTTGACCGCGACCTCCTGGACGAAATCGCACTCGGGCCCGGCGGCGGCCATCTTGTCGACGTAGATCTTGGCCAGTTCGTCGACTCGGGCCTTGAGCGCTCGCATTGCCTTGGGGCGGAACCAATCTGCGCCGATCGCCCGTACTTCCCGGTGCTGCGGGTCGTCCATGTGGATCAGGGTGCGCACCCCCAAGGCGACCTGCTGGTCGTCACCCTCGGCGGTGGTCAGTACCGGACGCGGCCAGTTGGTGAACAACATGTTCTCGCGCTCGATGTCCATGATGTCGACGTGTTTGGTGATCGCCCAGAACGGCCGGTAGTTCGGCACCTCGACCCGCGACACGGGCGCGTGGGCGCGCAAATGAGCCAGCGCTGCATGCAGTTTCGGCTCGTCGGTATAGGCCATCGGATCGGCCAGCAGTCTGGCGGCGTCGTCCATTGTCGGTGTACTCACTGTCGCAACTCCTTCAACACGGCAGTAACGGTGTCCTCGGAAAGTGTGGGCGGCAGGGACGGCATCACCCGGTCGATCACGCCGTCGCAGCGGCTGCGCAAGGCGGCTGCCAGCTTTTCGACGGGTGCAACGACGGCGAACGCGTCGAGCATCTCGTCGTCGATCAGCGAGCCCATCGCATCCCATTTGCCTTGCAGCGAAAGCTGATGCAGCTCGGTCGCGGCGTCGCCCCATCCGTGCAGCTCGAGGACCTTGCGGTAGGCGGGTGTCGACCCGTAGAAGGCGATCTGCTTGCGGATACGGGCGACGGCGTCGTCATCGGTCGCCACAAAAACCGGGCACGCCACTTCGACGTCGGCCCGGTCACGGCCGGCACGACGCAGGCCACGCTGCAGCGCTGGAATCGTCACCTCGTGCAGGTAGCGTGTGGTCGTAAAGGCATGGGCCAGTAGGCCGTCGGCGACTTCGCCGCACATCTCGGTCATCGCTTCGCCGACCGCAGCGATGAACACCTTCGGCGCCGGGTACGGCTGCGGCTCAGGGGTGAACATCGGCGTCATGAGCTTGTGGGTGTAGAACTCGCCATCGAAGGCCAGCGGGGTGCCGTCCGTCCAGGCCGACCAGATCGCGTGCAGCGCCAGCACGAATTCACGCATCCGTCGCACCGGGTGACTCCACGGCATGCTGAAGCGCTTTTCGATGTGCGGCTTGATCTGAGTGCCCAGCCCGAGGATGAACCGGCCCTGAGAATACGTCTGCAGATCCCAGCCGAGGTTGGCGACGGTCATCGGGTTGCGCGCGAATGCCACCGCGATGCTGGTGCCCAGTTCCAGTCGCGATGTGTGTTCGGCGGCCAGCAGCAGCGGCAGGAACGGGTCGTGGTTGATTTCGCCGGTCCAGCAGCCGTCGTAGTCCTGTTTTTCGAGCGTGCCCGCCAACTCCGGCACCCGAGCGAGGTCGCAGAAAAGCCCGCCGTCGACCTTCATCTCGCTGACGCTACAGTAAGCAATTCAGTATGGTCAACGGACGTTAGGATACGACCATGACGAAGCCGCCCGATTGGGAGGAGACGCTCGACGACCTCGATCGTCGGCGTACGTATGCGCGCGGCATGGGTGGGCCGGAGCGGCTCGCCAAGCACCGCGGCAAGGGCAAGCTCGACGCGCGGGCACGGTTGGAGCGGCTGCTGGACCCGGGCTCGTTTCGCGAATTGGGCACGCTGGTCGGCGGTGAGGCAGCCGCGGACGCGATCGTGGTGGGGTCCGGCTGCATCAACGGCTCCCCGGTCATGGTCGGCGCCGAGGACTTCACCACGCTGGCGGGCAGCATCGGGCCGGGCGGTAATTCCAAGCGGTACCGCATCGCGGAATTGGCGCTGCGCGACAAGATTCCGTTGGTAATGCTGCTGGAGGGCGCCGGCTTCCGACCGACCGGCGGGCATTACGGGCGCAGCCCGACCGACCTGCTCGCCCAGACGCAGTGCTCGGGGCGGGTCCCCACCGTCGCTGCCGTGCTGGGACCGTCGGCCGGGCACGGCGCGCTGGTGGCGCCGGTGTGCGACTTCCGGATCATGAGCAACCAGGGCGCGATCTTCACCGCCGGCCCACCCGTCGTGAAAGAGTCGACAGGCGAAGACATTTCGAAGGAAGACCTGGGCGGCCCGGATGTCGCGCTGCCCAGCGGGGTGATCCATAACGTTGCCGAGGACGACGAAGCGGTGCTCTCCGAGGTCCGCCGCTACCTGTCGTATTTCCCGCCCAGCGCGTGGTCGTACCCGCCGTCGCTGCCCGCCGACGACACCGCCGAGCCGCGGCCGACACCTGAGCTACTCGGCATCGTCTCGCGCGACAACCGCCGCGTCTACGACATGCGCGCGGTGCTCGACGTGGTGTTCGACCGGCCCGACTGGTTCGAGGTGCAGCCGCAGTTCGGGCGGGCGATCATCTGTGCTTTGGCTCATCTGGGTGGTCACCCGGTGGCGGTGGTGGCCAACCAGCCGCAGGTGCTGGCCGGCTCCATCGACGCCGACGCCGCCGACAAGGCAGCGCATTTCATCATGGTGGCCGACTCGTTCCACCTACCGATCGTGTTCCTGGCCGACAATCCCGGGATGCTGCCGGGAAGCCGGTCCGAGCGCGCCGGGGTGCTGCGCGCCGGCGCACGGATGTTCGCCGCGCAGACCGCGGCCACCACGATCAAGCTGCATCTGACGCTGCGCAAGGCGTACGGGTTCGGGTCGATGGTGATGTCGCTACTCGGATTCGACTCGCAGGCAGCAACATTCGCCTATCCCGGTGCGACGATGGGCGCAATGAGCGCCGCGGCGTTGAGCCGGGCGTCGCACGCTGGCGAAGACCTCTCCGTCCGGCTGCGCAACGCGGAGTTGCAGGCGTCGTACCGGTCGGCCGAACACATGGGTTTCGACGAGCTCATCGATCCCCGTGAAACCCGCGACGCGCTGCTGGCCGCGCTGCAGCGCGGCCTGCACAGTCGCCAGTCGGTGCCTGAGCCGGTCACGCGGACGGTGATCCTGCCCTGATCCTTCAGTACACGTAGTTCTCGCCGCTGGCCCGCACGGTGACGTCGCTGATGGTGATTCCCCAAGGCTGGTCGACGACGTGTACCACTGCGTTCGCCAGGTCGTCGGGGGTGATCAGCCAGTACTGCATTGATTCGCTGTCCATCTGCTCGGGCCGAAGGGTGCCGTTCTGCAAATTGCCGACGTTCTCGAGGAACTGGGCGGCCTTCTGTCCGACGATGCCGATCACCGCTGCTTCGTTGACGACCCAGCTGGCGAGATTGGTTCCCAGCACGCCGGTCGGCTTGACGTTGGTCACTTTGATCTTGCCCTGGGCTTCGACGCGCAATGACTCCGACAGCGCGTCGACAGCAGCCTTGGTCGCGCTGTAGACCCCGGAGCCTTCAGTTCCGGCGTTGCCGTAGATCGACGAGATGTTGACGACGTGACCTCGGCCCTGCTCGACCATCGTGTCGTAGACGGCCGAGATGCCGTTCACGACGCCCTTGATGTTGATGTCGATTGCCTTGTGCCACTTCTCCCATGCGCGTTCGTGGTCGGCGAAGAACGCCAGCGGCATCACGCCCGCGTTGTTCACGATCACGTCGATCGCGCCGTAGGTGTCGACGGCAGTGCGGGCCGCCGCTTTGAGCTGGGCCATGTCGGTGACATCGGCGACATGGGCGGTGCCCGCAAAGCCGGCGGCCCGGATATCGTCGAAAGCCTGGTTCAGGTTCTCGGCGTTGACATCCACACCGACGACCTTCGCGCCACCGGCGGCACACTTTTCCGAAATCAGCTTCCCGAAGCCGCTACCGGCTCCGGTGACGATAATGACTCTGTCCTTTATGTACGTCATGTACTTCGACATACCGCTCATGGTTGCACGGCGCGGTATGCGGCGACGATCGGTTCCAGCTCGTCGGGCGTTGCCCCGTGCATGATCACCGCGTCGGCACCGTAGTCGAATTCTGTGCGGATGCGGTCGACGCACTGAGTAGCCGATCCGGTGGCCGAGGGCTCCAGCCACTCGTCGGGAATCAACGTCGCGATGTGCTCGATCTGCTCGGGAGTGGCCTTGTGGTCGATGCCGCCGGCAATCGACGTCACCACGGGGTCTTCCCGGAAACGTTGCAGCACAGCGGGATCCCAGCCATTGGTCTGCACCATCAGATCGCCGTAGCCCTGCAGATAGGTGGCCAGTCGCGCGACCGTCTTCTTCAGCCGCAGCTGTTCGGGCAAGTGGTCACCCACGGTGGCGAAACACGACCACACCCGCACGCTGGATGGGTCGCGGCCGGCTTGTTCCGCGGCGTCTTTCACGGTTTTGACGCAGCGCTGCAACGTTTCCGGTGTGAAGTAGGTGTGCAGGATGACATCGTCGAAGACCCGGCCGCCCAGCGCAAGCGTCTTCGGCCCGAACGCCACCAGCGCCAGCCGGATGTCCTCGTCGAAGTCAGGGTCGAGAAACAGCACCTGGTACTTGCCCATCGGGCCGTCGTGGTTGAAGATCACCTCGCCGTGCCACAGCCGGCGCATGACCTGAGCCCAGTCCTCCATCTGCGCGGTCGTCACTGTCGGGATACCGAACGCGTTGTAGATGGCGCCGATCCCGCGGCCGATGCCCAGCGTGAACCTACCGCCGGACAGTCGGTGCATGGTAGTTGCCCACGACGCAATGATCAGCGGATGACGGGTGTTGTGATTGGTTGCGGCGGTGGCGATCTGCATCCGATTGGTGACCGCGCAGGCGGCGCCGACCAGAGACGACGCTTCTTTGACGTTCCAGCGTTCGGAGATGAATGCGGTGCCGAAGCCCAGCTCCTCGCCGCGGCGGGCCTCGTCCATCAACGTCGCGGGTCCTTCACCACCTGCACCGGCAAGCAGGTAGTAGCCCAGTTCGTCAAGCACCCGATCGCTCAATGCCCAACTCCTTCACCACTTCTCGCAGGAATCGCTCCGATACCGCCTGCACGCGGCGGGAGAAGATATGGCCGACGTGACTGCCGTCGTACCAATGGAACTGGCCGCGCCACCGCTCCTGCAAGGCCAGCGCCGGCTCGCGCATCGCCATCCGGTCGTGCCATGCCCCGACGATGAGCCGGCGCTGCGGCGGCGGCGCCGGCTCGACGGTCAGCGGGTCGATCGCCGACGTCAGCGCGGACACCACTTCAGACTGCAACAGCTCGCGGATGCCGTCGCGCGCCCCTCCCCTGCGGGCCAGATGCTGCGCAATCATCGCATTGAGACCCAGGATCGGCGTGTACAAAGCGACCGCGTCGACCCGTTTCTCGAAGTGCGAGACCAGGGCCGCCACCGCACTGCCCATCGAAACACCCGATAGCACAACAGCTGTCGCCTGCGGCTGAACCCATTGCACGATGGCCCGAACCTCGGACACCGCACGCATCATGCCGGCGACGTTGGTCAGCGGATCCATGTCCGGGTAGGGCGGCCACTGCCGGCGCCGGCTGCCGTGCCCGGGCTGCACCGGTACCGCAACGTTGAAGCCAAGCCGTCGCTGCAGCCGCCCGGCCCGCGACACCAACAGGTCGTCGGGTCGACCTTGGCCGGCGCCGTGAACCCACACCAGCCACGGCCGCGGCCCGTCGCGGTGCCGACACAGGTGCACCACCGCGGTCGCGGGACCACCCAGACCCGCCGCCTCAAGCGTGCTCGGCAGCGCGGGGTCGTGCTCATAGGTCACTTGCTCGTAGGCGAGCATCCCGAGGCGACGACGCCGGATCGACCGCACCCGCAGTGGTTGCGGGTCGGCGTGCGCACCGTCGGTGCCCAGTGCGGACAGCTGCTCGGCCGCCGCGCTGCAGGTGTCCAGCGGCCGCACCGCCAGATCGACCGGCATCAGCGAAAAACCCGCCAGCACAAGCTCGTCCATCACCACCTCGCCCAGCTGGCGCACCCCGCGGGGCGAGGCCGGCGACCAACCGTTCGACGCGGTGATACCCGACACCGCGCGCGGCAGCACCAGGGCCAGCTCGCGGGTGACGTCGAGTGCGCGGTTGGTCATCTATGCCTGCGCTCGATGTAGAACTGGGCCGCCCGCCGTATCGCCTCCGATGTCGGACGGGGTTGCCAGCCCAACTCGCGGACGGCCTTGCTGTGATCCAGCGGCGAGGTCAGCCGCATCAACCGCACGGTGGTGGCGTTCACCGGGAAATCGCGACGTAGCAGCTTGCCGCCCACGCTTGCTGCGTAACCGAATGCAGTAACCACCGACAACGGAACACCGACGCGCGGCGGCTCGGCCCCGACGGCGTTGGCGGCAGTTTCGAGGGTTTCGCGCATGGTCATGAAGCTTTCGGAGATGATGTAGCGCTCGCCGACGCGGCCGTGTTCTCCGGCCAACAGCAATGCCGCGGCGGCATCTTCGATGCCGACCACTTCCGCCGCCACGCCCTTGACATACAACGGCATCTTCCCCATCGCGGCGCGCGCCACGAGCGAGCCGTGCGGTGTCGGCTGCCAGTCTCGCGGGCCGTAGGTGTTGGAGACGCACATCGCCACTGCCGGCAGGCCGCGTTCTCGCGCATACTGCAAAACCAACTGCTCGGCCTGCAGGCGGGACTCGATATAGGGCCCGCCCTTGCCGTGCCAGTTGAACGGCGCGTCCTCGTCGGCCGGCGCGCCACGAGTGCCGACCGCGACGGTGCCGATGGTGCTCAGGAACATGAAGCGGTGCAGGTTCGCCGCGGCGGCGATGTCGAGGACGCGACGAAGCCCCCCTACATTCGTGGCGAACAGCGGCGTCGAATCACGCAGCCACGCACGGGCGTCGACCACGCAGTAGTACACGACGTCGCGGTCGGCGATCGCGCCGCGCACGGCTGGCTCGTCGAAGATGTCGCCGTAGTGACGCTCGACGTCCAGGTCGTCGATTCCCCGGGTCGAGCTGGTTCGCCGCAGCAGCACCCGCACGTCGTCGCCGCGCTCCACGAGCTGGCGGGTGACATGCGAACCCACGAAGCCGCTGGCACCCATGACGAGCGCTCGGGTGTGGTGTTCCATCGCTGCTCCCAGGGCCGACCGTCTGCCGAATTGATACTGTAACAATTACAGTATTGCTTTACCCAGCCCGCAGGACGGCGGACCCCACACGCTGGACCCGATCGCGGCGTTGAGCTTCGGCTCGTCGAACGTGGGGGATATGGACGAAAAGTGGTCGGGTTATGTGCATTTCCCCACGCTCGGCGTACCTAGTCAGGCGAATCCCCCGTCACCTTCAGGATGGTTCGGGTCAGATGCAGGGTCTTGATCCGCCACGCGCCGTCCTGTTTGACGTAGGTCTCGTGGTAGTGGCCAGCGCCGTGCAACTCGCGGCCGTCGGGAAAGATCAGCCAGTCCTCCATCGCCCAGACACCGGTGGCCGTGGTGGCCGAGGTGAGCGTGAGCTCCGGGGTGTGGCAGTGGTGCATGGTCGCCACGCCCTCGAGACCGCCCATCACCGTGGGAGCGAAGTTGTCGACGCCCTCGATCGGCGGGGCGGTCAGCGGGTCGGCGCCGCCGGTTGACACCGCCATGTCCAACGTGACCACAACATCGCTGGTGAACACGCCGCGCCACGAGTCGAGGTCCTTGGTGTCCAGGAAACGGCAGTAACGCGCCTTCAACTGCCGGATCGCTTCGAGTTCGTCGTCCACCGTGCCTCCTTTACCTGAAACCACTACTGTAATGTCCTTAGTATCAACGCACGGATGCGGGAGGCGACGGCGTGAAGGTCCCATTCACCTGGAAGGTCACCGGCTGGTTCATGATCGGCTGGTCACCGGAGTTTCCGATTGGTGAGGTCAGGCCGCTGCACTACTTCGGCGAGGACATGG
Source organism: Mycobacterium sp. MFM001 (assembly GCF_003402475.1). Lineage (GTDB taxonomy): Bacteria > Actinomycetota > Actinomycetes > Mycobacteriales > Mycobacteriaceae > Mycobacterium. Next base: position 65,225 of record NZ_BFAB01000013.1, on the reverse strand, counting down.
TGGCCTACCGCGACGAGGACGGTGAGCTCCACGTCCTCGAAGCGCACTGCAAGCACCTCGGTGCGCACATCGGCCACGGCGGCAAGGTGGTCGGCGACTGCGTCGAGTGCCCCTTCCACGGCTGGCGCTGGGGGCCCGACGGTTGCAACAAATACATTCCGTATCAGCCGGACCGGCCCAACCGCGCACTGAGGTTGCGCGTCTACCCGGTCGCCGAACAGCATGACTGCGTATTCATCTGGCATCAGCCGGACGGCAAAGAGCCGCAGTGGGAGATGCCGGACATCTTCGGCAAGTTCCCGCAATTCGAGACCGATCCCGCCGCCTACTACCGCGCGTACCCTGAGTTCTCGCGGCGTGCGGAGCGCGAACCGGTGCATCCGCAGATCGTCGCCGAGAACGCCCCCGACAGTGCACATTTCGAGTACGTACACCACGCGACGGTGACGCCGAAGGTGCTGGACTGGAAAATCGTCAACCACGAGTGGCAGTTCGTCGCCGGCTGGCCGGACGCCAGCAGCGACAACCCCGACGATCTCGCGTTGCGGTTCCACAGTCACTTGTTCGGACTCGGCGGGGCGATCAGCGTCTTCGAGGGCGCACAGAACCACCGCCTGATCTTCACCTGCACACCGGTCGACGACGAGTGTTCCGACTTGTTCTACTCCATCTGGTGGCCACGCAATCCCGGCGACACCGCCGACGTGCCGTCCGGCAAGCTCCGCGAGGTCATCGAAAAGCAGTTCTTGTCCACCGTCTTCGACGACCTGCAGATCTGGCGCTACCAGCGCTACGTCGAGCATCCGCCGCTGTCCAAGACCGACGCGAAAGGCTATATGGCGCTGCGGAAGTGGGCGACACAGTTCTACGACGTGCCGGCATGACCGCGCCGCGACGATGCAGAGCGAAGCGATGAGGAGGAGCGGCGCCATTGGCACCGGCCTCGACGAGCTCGCGGCCCCGGCGCACACCGCGAGCATCACCCAGGAGTGCCAGGGCGCGCCACGTGGGCGGCCACCACGCGGCGCACGGCGGCGTGATACCACTTCCATATGAGTTGCATGGTCCGCCTGCTCCCCCGCCAACCGTGAGAGGCACGATGTCAGAAACGCAGTTCACGGTGCCGCAGGTGGCGGCCGCCGTCGCCGCGGCCATTCCGGACCGCGAGTTCGTCGTCCAGGGCGACAAGCGCTACACGTACGCGCAAATCCTCGAGCGGTCCAACCGGCTCGCGACCTACCTGCATTCGCGGGGGCTGGGGTGCCACACCGAACGCTCGGCGCTGGCCGGGCACGAGGTGGGCCAGGACCTCGTCGGGCTCTATGCCTACAACGGAAACGAATTCGTCGAAGGGTTGCTCGGCGCCTTCACCGCGCGGGTCGCCCCGTTCAACGTCAACTTCCGGTATGTCAAAAGCGAGTTGCAGTACCTGCTCGCCGACGCCGGCGCCACCGCGCTGATCTACCATGCCGCGTTCGCGCCGCGGGTGGCCGAGGTACTGCCGGACCTTCCGCAGCTGCGGGTGCTCATCCAGATCGCCGATGACTCCGGTAACGACTTGATCTATGGCGCAGTCGATTACGAGAAGGTCGTCGGTTCCAGTGCGCCGACGGCACCACCGGTGCAGCACTCGCCGGACGACCTGTACGTGCTGTACACCGGCGGCACCACCGGGATGCCGAAAGGCGTGCTGTGGCGCCAGCATGACATCTTCATGACGTCGTTCGGCGGACGAAACCTGGTGACCGGTGAGCCCTTCGGCTCCCTCGACGAGATCGTCGCGGGGGTCACGGCTGGGCCGGGCACCAAGCTGATGGTCTTGCCGCCGCTGATCCACGGGGCCGCGCAGTGGACCGTGATGACGGCGCTGACCACCGGGCAGACTGTCGTATTCCCCTCGGTTGTCGACCATTTGGACGGCGACGACGTCGTCCGCACGATCGAGCGGGAGAAGGTGTCGGTGGTGACGGTGGTCGGTGACGCGGTGGCGCGGCCGCTGCTCGCCGCGATCGACAAGGGCATCGCGGATGTGTCGTCGCTGGCGGTGATCGCCAACGGCGGCGCGCTGCTGACTCCGTACGTCAAGCAGCGACTGATCGAGGTGCTGCCCAACGCGATGGTCGTCGACGGCGTCGGGTCCTCGGAGACCGGTGCCCAGATGAGCCATCTCTCGACGACGGGCGCGGTGTCGACCGGCACGTTCAACCCCGGCCCGGACACCTTCGTCGTCGCCGAAGATCTCGACTCGGTGCTGGCACCCGGCCACGACGGGATGGGTTGGCTCGCGCAGCGCGGTTACGTGCCGCTGGGCTACAAGGGCGATGCCGCCAAGACCGCCAAGACCTTCCCGGTCATCGACGGCGTGCGCTACGCCGTCCCGGGCGATCGGGCACGCCACCGCGACGACGGCGCCGTCGAACTGCTCGGCCGCGACTCGGTGTGCATCAACTCCGGCGGCGAGAAGATTTTTGTCGAGGAGGTCGAGACGGCAATCGCGTCGCATCCCGCGGTGGCCGACGTGGTGGTCGCGGGGCGGCCGAGCGAACGCTGGGGCCAGGAGGTGGTCGCCGTCGTCGCGCTTGCCGAGGAAGCTGCCGCCGACACCGACGAGTTGATTGCGCACGCGGCAAAGTCGTTGGCGCGCTACAAGCTTCCCAAAGCAGTCGTGTTCCGTCCGGTCATCGAGCGCAGCCCGTCGGGCAAGGCGGACTACCGGTGGGCGCGCGAACAGGCGATCAGCGACAGCTAGGCGATCGCCTACCCCAGCCTGGGTCTACGCTCGAAGAGGTACTCAGGAAAGGTACGCGATGTTTGCAGCGTTCGGATTCGAGACCCTCGGGGTAGTCATCGGCGACATGTACTTCGTCGACCCGAGCCCGCTGGAAGGTCAGGAGACCCCGGAACGGGGAGTCAGACTGGAACTCCGCCTCGTCGACCGGGATGCGCCCCAAGGTTCCATCTACGCCGGCGTCCCGATCATCCTCGGCCGCCCGGTCTGGCGGGTGGACCTGTTCGGGTCGACCGAAAGTCCGCCCGGCACGCTGGATCGGGCGCATCACCACCCGCGATTCGACGGGTGGGAACCGGGACGCCGACACTTCGTCCCCGAGCTGTCGGCCGACCCGGTGGCCTGGCTGGCCGGTCAGCTGGCCGACCCAGCCGCTGTACTGGCCCGGGCAGGCGTCGACCCGGACGAGACCAGCGACGCCGACAAGGCCGGGCTCGCCGCGGCCGGCCCGGAGATTGTCGCCACAGTGAAACGGATGCTCGATGGTGTGCGCGACGGCGAATTGGCGCCCGTCCCCGCAGCGCCGGTTGCTGCCGCTCGCACCGGCTGGCTCTAGTCGTTGGTGACCTTGGTGACCAGTGCCGCTAACTTGGCGTCGAGTTGCTCTGCGGCGCTGAGCAATTCGGGATTATGCTCGACGACCATCAACGACGAGGGCTTGACGTAGGTCAGACTGCTGCGGCCCTGCCCCTCGTCGACGAGCAGCATCTCGGCCGGTGCGAACAACCCTGCGGTCACGTCGTGGCGCAGCATCGTGATCGCGATCAGCGGGTTGCCGAGGATGACACGCAACACCTTGCGGTCGATACCCGCCTTGGTGATCCAGGCGCCGTGGTCGACCAGGCCGAACAGCATGAATCCGCTTGGCCCGACGTGGGATTCCACCCGTTCCCGGTAAGCGTCCCAGCTGTCGGTGCCCGCCGCTATGTCGTTGATCGGCACTGGCTTTTCGCCGATATCGGCCAGCAGCGCGGCGACCAGCTCGTCGTAGCTCTTGGCACTGTCGTAGCGCACTCGCACTCCGTCAAAGCTGATCTCACGCGGCTCAGACTGCGGCACAATCGTCCTCCTTACACGCGTACTCGAGTTCGAACAGCGAGCGGTGTTCGTTTACGAAGTCCCCGACCGTGCTGAGGCGATGCCCGATTATTGTCGGGGCTACATCGCTGATCCCCGCCAAGCGTCCTTCTTGTTGATCGATTGTCACCGCCTCGAAATGCCTGAGCTTGGCCGTGTCATCAGGCATGCCAATAAGATCCAGGAACGTCGTCACGGTGGTTTGTTCGAACGGTAGGTCCTTACCGAGGACACGGCTGACCTCTGCAGCCAGCTCCCGATGGGTGTACTCAACGGGACCGGTCAATGTGTAGGTGCGGCCGCCGTGCCCCTCAGGTTTGGCCAGGATGGTGGCCGCGGTTAACGCGATATCTCGTGCGGCGATCGGGGCGAAGCGACTGTCAGCGTCAAATGGCATGACGTAGCGGCCGTATCGGATCAACTCGGCAATGTAGGTCAACCACTCCATGAAAAACGTGACCCGCAAATTAGTAGTCGGGATTCTTGACCAGTCGAAGACCTGCTCGGAGAGCCAGTGGTTCTGCGTCGTTTTACTCCGGGCCGCGGGGCGCGACTGGATTTGTGACATGTTCACGATCAGCTCGAGGCATTGTTCCTTTGCTGCCTGGGCGAACATGACTGCACTTTCGACAAGTCCTTCGCCGACCGGGAAATTGAAATAGGCACGCTGCACGCCGTCCAGTGCCGCGCGAACATCGCGGAGGGCCTGCAGGTCACCGAACACGACTTCGGCACCGCTATCGCGAAGACGTCGGGCCCGATCGTCGTCTTTGCGGACCATCGCCCTGACCTGTAGTCCCCTATTGAGTAAGTACTCGACCATCGGGCGTCCGGTATCGCCATTGGCGGTCGTCACCAGGACTGTCGTCATCGCAGTGTCGTTCGCTAGCCGAGTCGTTCGATGATGGTGGCGTTGGCCGTGCCGCCGCCCTCGCACATCGTCTGCAAGCCGTAGCGACCGCCGCGTTGCTCCAACGCATTGACCAACGTCGTCATGATGCGAGCACCGCTGGCGCCCAACGGATGTCCGATAGCGATGGCGCCGCCGTTGACGTTGGTCTTAGCCAGATCGGCCCCGGTGTCATGCGCCCATGCCAGCACTACCGGAGCGAACGCTTCGTTGACCTCGAACAGGTCGATGTCGGAAAGGTCCAGACCGGCCCGGCGTAACACCTTCTCGGTCGCCGGGATAACACCGGTCAGCATGTAGAGGGGGTCGGAGCCCACCACCGTCGCGGTGTGGATTCGGGCCAGCGGTCGCAGGCCGAGTTTCTTCGCGGTTTCGCGGCTCGCGATCAGCACCGCGGCGCTGCCGTCCGACAGCGGCGACGAGTTGCCGGGCGTGATCTCCCAATTGATCTGCGGGAAGCGCGCTTCGGTTGCCGGATCGTAGAAGGCCGGCTTGAGCCCGGCCAGGGTCTCGACCGTGGTCCCGGGCCGGATGATCTCGTCTGTGCTCAACCCGGCGATCGGGGCCAACTCGTTGTCGAAGAGCCCCTCCTTGGTCGCCCGCGCCGCTTTCTCGTGACTGGCAGCGGAGAATTCGTCGAGCTGTGCGCGCGAGAATCCCCACTTGGCGGCGATCAGTTCGGCGCTGATGCCCTGCGGCACCAGCCCGTCGGGATACCGGCGCGTCATGTCCTCGCCGAACGGGTTGCTGCCCGGCAACACCGAGCTGCCCATCGGAACGCGGCTCATCGACTCCACACCGCCGGCGATCACCAGGTCGTAAGCGCCGGAGACGACGCCCTGGGCGGCGAAGCTGATGGCCTGCTGGCTGCTGCCGCATTGCCGGTCGACGGTAGTACCGGGTACCGACTCAGGAAAGCCGGCGCCCAGCAGGGCGTTACGTGCGATGTTGACCGCCTGGTCACCCACCTGCGTCACGGCGCCGGCGATGACGTCGTCGATCTGGCCGGGTTCCACGCCGGTGCGCTCAACCAGTTCTCGCAAGCTGTGCGCCAGCAGGTCGGCCGGCAGCACGCCGTGCAGTGCGCCACTGGCCTTGCCCTTGCCGACGGGTGTCCGTACCGCACCAACGATGACGGCGTCTCGACCCTGATATGCCATGACTCCTCCTTGAGCCGATGCTAAGTATCAATAGCTATACCCAGCTAAACACCTAGGTATACTGGATGCAACCCAGATTGGAGGTGATGTGCGTGACACTCCTACAGGGAGCGCTGGCCGATCGTGACGCGTGGTCGGCAGTTGGTGAGTGCGCTATCGAGAAGACCATGGCGGCGGTCGGCACCAAATCCGCGATGCTGATCATGCGCGAGGCGTATTACGGCACCACCCGGTTCGACGACTTCGCTCGTCGGGTGGGCATCACGAAGGCCGCTGCCTCGGCGCGGCTGGCCGAATTGGTCGAACTCGGCCTGCTGACGCGACGGCCATATCGCGAGCCGGGGCAGCGGACCCGCGACGAATACGTTCTCACCGACGCCGGCATCGATTTCATGCCGGTGGTCTGGGCGATGTTCGAGTGGGGCCGCCGGCACCTGCCCGGCCGCCATCGGCTGCGACTCATCCACCTCGGTTGCGGTTCCGAAGCGTCCGTCGAAATTCGTTGCACAGAGGGCCATCCAGTGCCGCCCGACGAGCTCGGCGTGCAGTTGGTCAGCCGCAACTCACGCCGTCGCGATTGAGCCAACGAGAGCTGTTTCAGGTCGGCGGCATTGCGGAGGGCGGACGAAATCCCGAGTGCGCCAATGAAACAGACACACCACTGCCCACCGGACCGTTGTGGTCGACGAGCACGGCGGAGCCGACGGCTATCCCGTCGTCGCTGTAGTGGGCAAGTGAGGCAAGGCCTATGTGAGGTCCTTCGGGCAGGCGACTCAGCGTGAGGGTGTAGTCGACGTTGATGAACTGCAAGGCGCGGGTTCCCCAGTTGGCGATGGAAGCCGTGACATCGCCGGCCATCGCCGCGCGCGTGAATGCGCTCAATGGCTCCGCGTCGACCAGCGGGCGGGTCTCTTCCAACCACGTGTATTTCGGTCCAGGTGCGTCGTCATCCCATTCGGGATCGGGATTCTGAACGCCGGCGCCCCAGCCGTAGGTCCGGATGAAAAGCGACGGGTGGTTGCCGTTCTGCTCGACGGGTAGCGGCGGCATCTGCACAGGCGGTGACCACACATCTCCCTCCGGCTGCTCTCCGCGCCGCAAAAACAGCGCGCTCCCGCGTGCCACCGCGGCCCCCCGCTGCATGAGAAGAGCCTCCACGAGCCGCAACCGCCACCGATCGTGGTGGACGCGAGTATGCACCTCCAGCGATTCGAGCGCGGTGGGCGCGGGCAGGTCGACGGTCAGCCGTGCGGGGTGCAGCTCCGGATCGTCGACCGCGTGTTCGACCGCCCGGGCCAGGAGGCCGCCGACGACATGCCCGCTGATCGTCGGGCCCCACCCGCCACGTGCGATCGCGGTTGGCACGTAGCGATGTTGATCGCGCAGAAAGTATGCCGAGAACGCCGTCGGGTCAAGGTCATTCGCGACGGTGGTCACTGAGCTGCCTTCCGGAGTCGACGGTGCGTGCGCATGCGGGCGAACTGCATCGCGGCGTTGGCGCCGAGCCGCAACGGCATGCCGAACGGCGGTGCCGCCGTCCCGGTGATGGAAAACGGCAGATCGTTGCCCACCACGGTGCGGTAGTGGCTGAACGTGTCGAAGCCGGCCTTGCCGTGATAGGCGCCCATTCCACTGCGGCCCACTCCCCCGAACGGTGCGGCGGACGGAATCATCTGTGCGGCAAAGTCGTTGCGTGCGACACCGCCGCTGCGGGTGCTCCGGATGAACGTGCGAAAGTCGTCATCGTCCGGCCCGAACCAGTAGGCCACCAGCGGCGCGGGTCGCTGGTTGATGTCGTCGATGGCGTCGCTCAGCCGCGAATATCCCCTCACCGCCAAGACCGGTCCGAAGATCTCTTCCTCGGCGATCCGCATCCCGTCGTCGATGCCCCGAACTATCGTCGGCGCGATCTTGCGGCTTGCCCGGTCTGGCAGTGACTCGCCTTCGGGCGCAATGGTTTCGACCATGGCGCCCTTGGCCGTCGCGTCCTCGATCAGCTGGATGATCCGGTCGAAATTAGCCTCGTTGACGGCCGAGCAGTAGTCGTCGTTGCCGACGATGGTCGGGAACATTGCGCGCAACGTTTCGCGTGCGGTGTCGACGAACGTGTCGAGGTGATCGTCGGGCACCATGACGTAATCGGGGCAGACGCAGACCTGCCCGCCGTTGACCATGCGGGCCCGCGCGATGCGAGTCGCCGACCGCCGGATGTCGGCGCTCGGCGCAACGACCACCGGGTTCTTGCCGCCAAGCTCCAGCGTCACCGGCACCAAGTTCTCGGCAGCCGCCTGCTGCACCAGCGCACCGACCGACGGCGAGCCGGTGAAGAACAGGTGGTCGAACGGCAGCGACGCGAACGCGGCCGCGACGTCCGGGCCCCCGGTCACGACATCGAGCTCGGTTGGATCGAAGTATTTCGGCGCCGTCGCCTTCATCAGCTCCGCGGTGTGTGCGGTGATCTCCGACATCTTGATCATCACCCGGTTGCCGGCCGCGAACGCCGCCGACGCGGGCAGCACCACGAGGTTGACCGGGAAATTCCACGGGCCGATGATGCCGACGACGCCCAGTGGTGTCGGCTGCACCTCGGCCCGCAGACCGCACACCCGCGCAACCGGCATCAGCCTGGTCGGGCGCATCCATTGCGCCACATGGGCTCTGGTGTGCTCGACCACCGAGATGATGCCGACGATCTCGGTGAACAGCGACGCTGCTTTCGACCGGGTGCCGTAATCGGTGGCCATCGCCTCGATGAACGCGTCGCTGTTGTCCAGCAACAGCGCCATCAGCCGGTCGATGCGGTTGCGCCGGACCGCGGCGCTGGGTGGCCCCTCCGCTGCGAACGCTTGCCGCTGGCGCTCAAGCATCGCCTGTACGCCCGGATGCTCAGATGACTCCACCCGATGTAGTCTACTGTAATCTTTACAGTACGACCGCCTACCTGAGCCGGAGAGCCGCCGTGGAACTTGTGGACGCGACCGCCACCGACGACAAGCCCGTCGGCTACCTTCGCGACCCCTACCCGTACTTCGCGCAGAAACGCCGAGAGGCCGGGGTGTTCGACGGCACGGTCATGGACTACTCCAAAACCCCCGAGTCGCTGCGGCCCAAAAGATCCTTCGCCGCCATGTCGTTCGACGCGGTCAACAAAGCGCTCCGCGACGGCCGGGTGTTCAGCTCGAAGATGTACGACACCACGATCGGCCTGTTCATCGGCCCGACCATCCTGGCGATGGAGGGCAAGAAGCATCGCGAACACCGCAACCTGGTGAGCGCGGCGTTCAAGTCGAAGGCCCTCGCGCGCTGGGAGCCCACCATTGTGCGGCCGATCTGCAATGCGCTCATCGACGAATTCATCGATGCCGGCGAGGCAGATCTGGTCCGGCAGTTCACGTTCGAGTTCCCTACCCGGGTCATCGCCAAGTTGCTGGGCCTGCCGGAGGCAGACCTGCCGATGTTCCACCGGCGCGCAGTGGAATTGATCAGCTACACGGTTCGCTATGAACGCGCCTTCGAGGCGTCGGCGGCGTTGAAGGACTACTTCCTCGAGCAAATCGAAGCACGCAAGGCCGCCCCGACGGGGGACATCATCGGCGATTTGGTCACCGCGGAGATCGACGGCGAAAAGCTCAGCGACGAGGCCATCTATTCCTTCCTGCGGCTGCTGCTGCCCGCCGGGCTGGAAACCACCTACCGATCCTCCGGCAACCTGCTCTACCTGTTGCTCACCCATCCGGAGCAATTCGCCGCGGTCCAAGCCGATCACGAGCTGATCCCCAAGGCGATCGAAGAGGGGCTGCGCTTCGAGACGCCGTTGACGACGGTGCAGCGGTTCACCACCGAGGACACCGAATTGGAAGGAGTCAAGATTCCGGCGCGGTCCGTCATTGACGTATGCATCGGTTCGGCGAACCGCGACGAGCAACGGTGGGAGCGCCCGGAGGACTTCGACATCTTCCGTCCGCACATGCCACACATCTCCTTCGCCGCCGGCGAACACACTTGTCTGGGTCTGCATCTGGCGCGGATGGAGACGCGGGTGGCGCTGGAATGCTTGCTGAATCGGCTGACCAACATCGAGCTTCAGATGAACGACGACCCGCACATCTTCGGCCAGCCGTTCCGCTCGCCCACTGCGCTTCCGGTGACGTTCGACGCCAAGTAGGTTTCGGAAATGGTCAAGGTCATGGAGGGCTTCCGGGTCTTGGAAGTCGCGCAGTTCACGTTCGTGCCCGCCGCCGGAGCCATCCTCGCCGACTGGGGCGCCGACGTCATCAAGGTCGAGCACCCGCTGCGCGGCGATACCCAGCGCGGCTTCGTCAACATGGGCGGCATCCAACTCAACCCCGACCGGCATCCGCTGATCGAACACCCCAACCGCGGCAAGCGAAGCGTCGGCATTGACCTGTCCACGCCGGGCGGCCAAGAAGTGTTGCACGAGCTTGCCCGGACTTCTGATGTGTTCCTGACCAACTACCTGCCCGCTGCGCGGCAGAAGAACAGGTTCGACGTCGAACACATCCGCGCGGTCAACCCGAACATCGTCTACGCGCGTGGCACGGCATACGGCGACAAGGGGCCGCAGCGCGACGTCGGCGGCTACGACGGCACCGCATTCTGGACCCGCAGCGGCATCGGCCACGCGTTGACACCACCCGAGCTCGGCGCCCCGCTGGCACAAGGGATTCCGGCTTTCGGCGACTCGATCGGCGGCATGAATATCGCCGGCGGCATCTCCGCCGCACTCCTGCACCGGGAACGCACCGGCGAAGCCCTCGAGGTTGACGTGTCGCTGTTGAGCACCGCCTGGTGGGCGGCCGGCGCCAGCGTGACCCAGGGCATGGATACCGGCGAGACCATGCGCGCTGCCATGCCGCAGTCCGGTGGCTCACCGATGAATCCATTCCTGGGCAACTACCAAACCTCCGACGGCGGAACCATCAACCTGTGCATCGTCAGCCCGACCGGCTACATCCGGGATACCTTCGAACACCTCGGCATTCCGGAAGCCGCCGACGATCCCCGCTTCGCCGATGTACTGCCGTTGATGCAGAACTCCGAAGCGGCCAGCGAGCTGATTGCAAAAGCTTTTGGAGCCAAGTCGTTTGAGTACTGGCGCGAGCACCTGAAGACAATGAAGGGCCAATGGGCGCCGTGCCAGAGTCTGGTCGACCTCGCCGAGGATGAGCAGGCCATTGCCAATGACATGATCGTCGAAGTCGAGGCCAGCGACGGCGGAGCGCCGTTCAAGGTTGTGCGCGGGCCGGTTCAGTTCAACCACGAGCCGCTCGCCACTACCCGTGCCCCGCAGGCTTCGGAGCACACCGAGATCGTGCTGATGGAGCTCGGGATGGACTGGGACCGGATTGCCGCGCTCAAAGAGTCAGGAGCTATAGCGTGACTAGTGACGTCGCGATCATCGGGGTGGGTCTGCATCCGTTCGGCCGCTTCGAGGGCAAGTCGGCGATGCACATGGGCGTCGACGCGATCTTCGCCGCCGTCGCCGATGCCGGTGTCGAATGGAAGGACATCCAGGCCGCGACGGGTGGCAGCTGGACGGTGGCCAACCCGGATGCGATCGTCAGCATGGTCGGGCTGTCGGGCATCCCGTTCACCAATGTGTTCAATGCGTGTGCGACCGCGGCCAGCGCCGCCAAGGCGTGCGCCGACGGAATCCGGCTGGGCGACTATGACATCGGGATTGCCGTCGGGCTGGACAAGCATCCGCGCGGCGCCTTCACCGAGGATCCCGCTTTGGTGGGGATGCCGCGCTGGTATGCGGAGAACGGACAGTACCTCACCACACAGTTCTTCGGCATGAAGGCCAACCGCTATCTGCACGACCACGGCATTTCGCACCAGACCCTGGCCAAGGTGGCGGCCAAGAACTTCCGCAACGGTGCGCTCAACCCGAATGCGTTCCGTCGTAAGCCGATTCCGGAGGACGAGATTCTGGGCTCGACGATGCTGAATTACCCGCTGACCCAGTACATGTTCTGCGCACCCGACGAGGGCGCGGCTGCTGTGGTGATGTGCCGCGCGGACATCGCACACCGCTACACGTCCACGCCGGTTTTTCTGCGGGCGGTCGAGGTGCGCACCCGCCGTTATGGCGCCTACGAGGTGAACACCACGTTCGCGCCGGTCGACGAGGATGTGGCGCCGACCGTTTACGCCGCCAGAGCCGCGTTCGAAAAGGCCGGCGTCGCACCAGAAGATGTCGACGTGATCCAGTTGCAGGACACCGACGCGGGCGCGGAAATCATCCACATGGCCGAATGCGGTTTCTGCGCGGACGGCGATCAGGAAAAGCTATTGGCCGACGGCACCACCGAGATCACCGGTTCCATGCCGATCAATACCGACGGCGGGCTGATCGCCAATGGCGAACCGATCGGAGCGTCCGGTCTGCGTCAAATCCACGAGCTGGTACGCCAATTGCGTGGTGAGGCCGGCGATCGGCAGGTAGCCGGCAAGCCGCGGGTCGGGTTCGCCCAACTCTACGGCGCACCGGGCACCGCGGCTGCGACGGTGCTGACCAGGTAGCGCGTCACCTCACCCGGCCGCGATCGCTACGTGCGGGGCGCCGTAACCGTTGTGGGCGTGCGGCCTCAGTCCTCGGTGTCGAGCTACCGTAACGAGAAGGTCCCGCAGCGCGCCGCATTCCTCGGGGGCGAGTCCGGCGGTGAACTGGGTTTCGTGCTGTCGCGTGAGACCAGACAGCTTGCGCATCAGCTTCTTTCCCGCGTCGGTGAGATAGAGGGCGTGCAGGCGGCGGTCACCGGGGTTGCGGCGACGCTCGACATACCCGCGTTCCTCGAGCTCGTCGACATGCGCGACCAAGCGACCGGGCAACACGCCCAGGTAAGCACCAAGAGCATGCTGACTGCTGCCAGGCATTGCGGCGATCGCACGCAAGATGCCCGCTTGTGTCAGGCTCAATTCGATCGTTGCCATCTGTTCGGCGAACAGGCTGGCGGCGTGATGGCCAAGCTGGGCCAGCAGGAAGCCCACACCATCCGTATGTGTCAGACAAGATTCAGTCATGGTGGAACCAACGCCTCCCGTGTACTCAGGTCAGGTTCGCCTGTAGTGCCGGAATGCGCATGAGTAATGCACTACCTGTTTTGGTATGCAGGTGCTCCACGGCCCGCCTGGCCACCTCGACTACATGTGGTATACGGGAAGCATCACGCTCCCTTGAAGCTGCTGTCAGCAGATTGACCCAAGTAGAGTGCCTGGGACGCGCGGTTAGAGTAGTGCCAGGAACTCAAGTGCTCGCAACGGTACGCCAGCGTCATGTCTCGGAGCGCTCGAGGCTCATCAGGTGGGCGAGCTGGCTACGGTGGTTGATGCCAAGTTTTGCGAAGATGCGGTACAGATGCCCGTCTACCGTCCGCGCCGAAACCACCAGCCGATCGGCGATCTGCTGGTTGGACAGACCGGCCACAACCAGCATCGCGATCTCGCGCTCACGGCCGGTGATAGGCACCGGATGAGCCGCAGCCTCGACTGCCGGCGAACGCAGACCGCATTGGGTGGCCAGCCCATATGCCAGGGTCGAGGACGCGACTTGCTTGCCATGATTGCCTTTTCGGGCGTGTTCGTCAGCCGCCTGGGCCGCTGCGTCGGCGGCAAACGCGCATGCACCCAGATCGGCGAACCGCAACGCCGCGACGTCGAGCAGGTCGCCGTCATGCTCGGACAGTCCGCGAGCATGGGTAGCGACCACTTGCGCCATTGGGGTGTTCAGGGTCGTGGCAAGTTCCGCGAGTCGTGCGGTGCACGATCGATCACCAAAGCGGACAGCCGTGTGCAGCGCGCGCATCTCCATGGCGTACATCCCGGATTGTTGCGCGGTCTGCACAGCACGCATCGCATGCATTCGGGCGGCCGTCGTCTCGCCTACCGCTGCCCGCGCCCATGCCCGGGCAAGCTCAAGTTTCGGCAGGAACACCGCGACCTGGGGTCCGTAGGCTTCCTCCGCAGTGCGCAAGGCGGCGGCGGCAGCCTCACCATCGCCGCGCGCGCCCTCAGCCTGTGCGCGCCAGGTCGCCACCGCCATCACCCCAATGTGAAAGCCGCGAGGCATAGCCGATAGCGAATCGCGGAATGCAGCACACGCGGCCGGCAACGCACCGCGACCAAGGTGCATGAAGCCGAGTATCGCGTGCACGAAGGCGCCTGCCTCGGCGCCCAGTGTGGCTGTCGGACCATAACGCTCCCAAACCCGCTCGGCCGCTGGAAAATCACCGGCGACCGTCGCCGCCATGACCTCAGCCATCGCGATGACGAACCGGTGCGGTCCCATTTGGCCGAGCACATCCGCCCCGCCGGCATTCGCAATCCGGTGAACCTCATCAACCCGGCCGGCGAGCGCCAACGCCCAGGCCGTCGAGATAACCGCCCACGTCATCGTCAACGGTTGTTTATCGGATGCGCACAAGGGCAGCCCGAGATTGATCGCCCTTGGAATATCGCCGGAGAAACAGGCAAACGCCGCCTCCATGGCAGTGACGAGACCGGTCATCTCCGGGGAGTCAACGCGATCCCTCATCTGGGTGAGTAACAGCCGTGCCCGCTCTACCTGCCCGCAACCAAAGAACAGATTCGCAGCCCGCAGACACGCCCACTGCACGGTCAGCCATCGAGTCGCGCCGTCAGAGGGGTCGACGTCGGCAAGCACCGCCTCTGCCTCGTCGGCTCGCCCTTGCCACCTCAACGTCTCAGCCAGCACGACGGCTGCCGCCACGCCACCACCATGGTCGAACGCGAATCGCGACAGCTCTTCGCCCAGAGCAACATTCGACATGGCCACCGCGCTCGCCGCGGCCTCGATGATCAGGTCGATGTCTGGCGACAGGTCGCTTCGCATCAAGTACTGGGCCGCCCGTATCCGAGTGCGCACGTCAGGCGACCTCGACCGCTGCTCTTTGGCCTGCATCTTCTTCCGAAGATGTTGTGCCAGCATGCCGTTGAGTTGCCGCGAACGCACAACGCCACCGCGCTTCAGGGCCACTTCACCGATGAGGGGGTTTGCCAATCGAACTACAGCGTGTAATTCGTCGTCGACTACTTGGATCATTCCGCTGCGCTCGAGACGTGCCACCGCGTCGGCATCGCAAATCCCACGCAAGGTGTCCCAGCTCAAGGCTTCGGCAGCGGCCAACACCTCTACCGCCTCCAGCTCCTCGGCGGCCAGGGATTGCAGGCGGACCTCAAGAAGGTCATAGAGTTCGCGGTCGGCGCGCAGCGCACCTCGCAGCTGCCAGCCGTGCTTCGAGCGCACCAGCACACGGCCATCGCGGGCCTCGCTCAGCACGCTTCGCAGCATCAGCGGATTGCCGGCTGTCTGCCGATGTAATTCGTCGATTAGCCGGGTTTCGACCGCGTCGCCGAGCACGGTGCACGCAAGCTCTTCCGTCTGTTGCCGGGTCAACGCGTCGATGTGCACGCGAAGCAACAGTCGCTCTTTCCAGAGGGCCGTCACCGCATCCGGTACGGAGTTGCCCGAGCAGATTGTCACGATCAGACGTGTTTCACCAAGGGCTGCAAGGTGATACACCAACGTCGCAGACAACGGATCGAGCAAGTGGGCGTCGTCGACGACGATGAGGAGATTCTTTTCCTGCTCCAGGGTTCGTTGCGCGGCGGCGAGCATCACGGCAGGCTCACGCACCGCATCGAGAGTCATCAACCAGTAGAACGCACCCAATGGGACCGCCTTGCTGGTTTCGGTCCCCAGCACAAACCGCACCGCAGAGCTGCGCCGCTCGCCGGCCTCGGCGAGCACATGGGCTAGCGTCGATTTGCCTGTCCCGCTGTCGCCGACGACGACGACACCGTGAAATTCACTCTCGTTTTCAAGTACAGCCAAGCCCTGGCGAACCTCATTATCGCGGCCCACCAGCGGCCATCCCGACCAACTGCTGCACACTTGCACCCGACGCCGAACCTCCCTGAGCAAGGTCCTGCGCAAACGCTACTGCGGCTCCATCCACGGTTTAGCCGAATACCAGAACTGCAGCAATATTCGGGTAATTCGTTAATTGACAGCATTCCAATTAAATTGAGCTTTTTGCGGGTAAGGATCACCGGCGGGGCTGAGCCATCCACCTGTCCAGAGCGCGGTAGCCGGGATGGACACGGGGCGTAAGGCCCTCGTGTTGGGCTACCGTCGCGAGTAGGTCCCGCAATACAGCGGTACTTTCCGGGCCAAGTCCCGCGGTGAGCTGACTGTCATGCTGGCGCGCCAGACCAACGACCCTGCGCATCAGCTTCTTACCCTCGGCAGTGATGTACAGGGCGTTGCGACGGCGATCACCGCAGTTGCGGCGACGCTCGACATATCCACGCTCCTCGAGCTCGTCCAGGTAACCAACCAACCGACCGGGCACCACGCCCAGATAAGCACTGAGGTCATGCTGACTGCGGCCCGTCTCTGCCGCGATCGCCCGCAGGATGCCCGCGTGCGCCGCGGTGAGATCGAGCGTCGCGAGCTGTTCGGCGAACACCGTGGTGGAGTAAAAGCCAAGTTGGCGTAGCAGAAAGCCCACGCCCTCCGCGTAGTCGGCTGTTGCCGGGGCCGCCACCGGCTAATCATCTCATACGAATCGTTCGGTAACGGTTCATCGGCGGAAACGGTTCGCGTACGTGATCCGTCATGGAATGAGCCGAAAAAGGGTTAAGTTTCTTCATTATTGTGTATAAATAATTGATTTTGCTATGAACTTTGCTATGAGCCAGTCTAAATAAATCCAATGTTGGCTTTCACGCCTAGGAGTCGCGCAGCGGTATTGACATTTCTATATTTGAGGTTCTAGCATTCCGCCATCGCCCTTCACGGGCTGTGAACGGATTGGACGCCGATATGGCTCGCAACAAAATCAACCGCGATAGGAGCGGCCACCGCCGACAGCGGAGTCATGCTCCTGGAGGTGGCGAGTCAGGCTCTAAGTTGCAGGTCAGAGCTACTGATGAGGACTGCTCTACGCTCAATCATCCAGTCCGCCCAACCGGCGCAGGCTTGTCGTTCCAGGGGCGCGAGACGGAACAGAGACCCCGGCTAAAAGCTGTGGTTAACGACAACCAAGTCAGCGATATCGATCGTTTCGAGCCTTTCGGGTACGGAGGGAATACGGCAGTTGTAGCCGCGACGACGGCGCACTTACCAATAGTTAACAATGATTTGCAGGACATAAATTATCCCGTTGCTGAACGGCATAGCAGCAGTGCCGGGTTGCAAAAAAACCTTTCGATGGGCGCCGATGAGGTGCCGGCGTTGACGGCGGCGCAATTTTCTGCGCATGCCGTCACGTATCGGATGACGTGCGCCAGGGCAGCGCAGCTCCATGACCTGATGGGAAGCCGGGGATGGGTCCCCCGGAACTTCGGGACGCAGGCCTCTGCCTTGGCGATGGCGAGCCAAGCCCGGCTGCACATACCCCGACCGGGCTTGGCTCGCCGCTCCCGAAAACTGTCCGAGCGAACCGATTTCTGAGGAGGAAGCACATGTCATTTGTCAATACGCAGCCGGAAATGATGACGGTTGCGGCTCTTGATTTGCAGGGTGTTGGTTCGCAGATGGCTGCAGGTAATGCGGCGGTGGCGGGCCCGACCACGGCGGTGGCTCCGGCTGCTGCCGATGAGGTGTCGGCGCTGACTGCGGCGGTGTTTTCCACGCACGCGGCGATGTATCAGGCGGTGAGCGCGCAGGCCGCTGCGATCCACCAGATGTTTGTCACCACCCTGGGGTCCAGCGCCGGCTCGTATGCGGTCGCCGAGGCCGCCAACGCGGCCGCGATGAGTTAAAGACGCGGTGCAGCGATGGACTGGGCGCTGTTGATGCCGGAGGTCAACTCCGCGCGAATCTATGCCGGCCCGGGGCCGTTCCCGCTGCTGGCCGCCGCGGCGGCTTGGCACGGGCTGGCCGCCGAGTTGGAGTCGGCGGCTGCCGCCTATCAGTCGGTGGTGGTGGGCCTGACCGGCGGACCGTGGCTGGGCCCGTCGTCGATCGCAATGGCGGCCTCGGCCGCCACCTATGTGACGTGGATGCACACCACCGCGGCACATGCCGCGCAGACCGCCGGACAGGCCCAGTTGGCGGCGTCGGCGTTCGAGGCGGCGTTCGCGATGACGGTGCCCCCGCCGGTGATCGCCGCTAACCGGGCGCTGTTGATGGCGCTGGTGGCGACGAACTTCTTCGGGCAAAACACCCCGGCGATCATGGCCACCGAGGCCCACTACATGGAGATGTGGGCCCAAGACGCCGCGGCGATGTACGGCTACGCCGCGGCCTCGGCGGCCATCACCGCGGGCGTGACACCGTGGACGCCGGCAACACCGAACACCAATTTGGCCGCGCTGCCCGCCCAGCACCTCGCGGCCGGCGGGTCCGCCCTGGGTGCGGTCGCCAATCATGCGCAGACCATCGCGGTGGCCCCCCAGGCGATGGCGGCGGGGACCCAGGCGCTGCAGTCACTGGCCTCACCGGCGGCGTCATCGTCGACGACCGGGTCGTCGCTAGCGTCGTCCCTGCTATCGAACCTGTTCTCGAACCCTGCCAACGCGTTCTTCCTGATGTATCCGATTGTGTACGGCCTGATGCTGCCCACCCAGATGATGAGTGCGTTCTCGCAGATGGCGAGGATGGGCGTGGCTGCGCCGGCGATCGTAGGTGGCGCGGCCGGCGCTGCCCGGCCGTTGCAATTGATGTTGCCCGGGATGGGCGGGGCGGCCGGACTGGGTTCCGGGCTGAACCCGGCAGTATCGGCGGGGATGGGGCGGGCCCTGTCGATGGGGCCATTGTCGGTGCCGCAGAGTTGGGCCGCGGCGGCGGCTCCGGAGGCTCTGCTGGGCCGCGTGCCGCTGGTTGGTGTGCCAATGGGGGTGCCGGGCAACGGGTTTGGCGGCGGGTCAGGTGTCCCCATGATCTTCGGTGGGCTACCCCGGGCTGCGACGGCGGGCAGCGGCAGTACAGGCGCTGCCACATACGGGCCGCGGCTTGCCGGGGTGGTGGCTCGGCCACCAGCGGCTGGATACCCCCGGGCCCCGGAATCCCCAGCCGCCGGAGTCGCGGCGCCGGTCCCCGGATACCGGCCGACCATCGTGTACTTGCCGACCAACGGAAATGCGAACCTGCCGACCAACGGGCATGCGCCGGTCGACGCGCTGACTGAGGTGTGACGGGAAGGAGGGATTCCTTTGGTATCCGGTCACAGCGACCCCAGTTATTCGATGAACGCACGTAAGGAGACAGTCAAGTGACTACACGTTTTATGACCGACCCAGATCAAATGCGGGCAATGGCAGGACGTTTCGACGTGCACGCCCAAACCGTGGAAGACGAGGCCCGGCAGATGTGGGCGTCCTCGCAAAACATCGCCGGCGCCAGCTGGAGCGGCATCGCCCAGATGAGCTCTTACGACACCATGGGCCAGATGAATCAGGCGTTTCGCAACATCGTCAACATGCTGCACGGTGTGCGCGACGGGCTGATCCGCGACGCCAACAACTACGAGACGCAAGAGCAGGCCTCGCAGCAGATCCTCAGCAGCTAACCCGCTGCCGGACAAACACTCTCACGTCAGGAGACACTAATGAGCATCAATTACCAGTTCGGCGACGTGGACGCCCACGGGGCGTTGATCCGCGCTCAGGCGATGGCGTTGGAGGCCGAGCATCAGGCCATCATCCGCGATGTCCTTGCCGCCGGGGACTTTTGGGGTGGGGCCGGCTCGACGGCATGCCAGCAGTTCATCACCGAGCTGGGTCGCAACTTCCAGGTGATCTACGAGCAGGCCAACGCGCACGGCTCCAAGGTCCAAACCGCCGGCTCCAACATGTTCAACACCGACTCCGCGGTCGGATCCAGCTGGATCTAGCCGCGCAGGTCACCACCTGAACCGCGAAAGGGGGTGCTTCACAGTAACTGTGGGCCATCGCCCGCACCGAACCCATTGAGAGAACAGGGATTCCAATGAGTAACAAATCACGCCGTCGCGTGAAGATGGCTGCCGGCGCCATGCTGGCCGGCGCGGCCCTCCCGATCGCCGCGGCCGGCACCGCTTGGGCCGACGTCGACATCTCGTATGACGGAAAGGTCGTCATCGACACCTTCCCCGGTGCACCGCTTCCGGGCCAGAGCGACGCCGGTACACAAGCGTTGTCTGGCACGCAGAACGATCTCGCGACCTACAGCGGTCCCGCCTCGAACACCGAGGTCGGGCTTGCCAATGATTCAGTCGGCACTGACAAGAACGACATCGCTTATGCCAGCAACAGCAGCGCAAGCCAGACGCCCAGCTCGGCGCTCATCAGTGATGCGCAGAACAGCACCGCTACGGCCACTACTGGCGGTCACGCGACGATCGAAAATCTAACGCCGGGCACCGGTACCGTCACCAACGATGCCGCAACCGCATCCAACGGCGGTACCGCGGACGTTCTAAACGCCGGCGGAACCGGCGCCGTTTCGCACGACGTTGCTACGGCTAACGGCACAGGCAGTGTGGCGGCGGTAGGAGCCGTTGGCGTTGGCCCCTCGACCGGCGATGTGCAGTTCGACTCCGCAAAGGCCAGCAGCGGTGGCGAGGCGATCGTGTCGAACGGCAGCTTCTTCGGCGCCGGACCGGGTGGCACCGGCAACGTCGATTTCAACAGTGCCACGGCCAGCAACGGCGGCGGTGCTGGCATTGGGAACCTGGGCGGGTCTGCCGATGTCACGCTTAACACGGCAAACGCCAGCGGGACTGGCAGCACGGCGGGTGTCATCGACAGTAACACCGCTGGCACCAGCAGTGAGGCGGTCACTGCTAACTCGGCCACTGCTACCCATGGCGGTCACGCGGCCATTGGGAACGACGGTGCTGCTACCCAGCCGGTCACCTTCGATACCGCAAATGCTAACAACGGCACAGCTCAAATTGCAGACGCCAACGCCAGTTCGGCGACGGCCGTGAACACAGGGCCGGTCACCGCCGTCGGCCCGCCAAACAACGAAGCGGTATCACCGGGGGCCTACGTTGTCTTCGGCAGCTTCGACTCGGCGACCGCGCACAACCCCGGAAGCACAGCCGGAGTTACCGGCACCGCGACTGACTACACCATCTTCAGTCACGCGGTGGAGACGGCTGGCGGTACAACCATCGTGACCACCAGCTTCGACCCGAGCGTCAACGTCGCCCCAAGTGGCGGCGAGTCGTTCGTCGCACCTACTGGTCACGAAATGTTCTTCATGCCCGACCACATGATGCCGTTCGTGCCGTAGTTCGTTAGCGGCGGGATCGTGAGCGAGCCCGGTCGCGTCACCGTGGCCGGGCTCGGCTCACATTGGCCGAGCAGACGCAAAGTGCCCTAATTTCCATGGGAAATAGGGGACTTTGCGTCTGCTCGCGGTAGCTGCTTGCCCAGGCCCAAGACGTACTGGGCGATCATGTTGCGGAATACTTCCAGTGTGCCGCCGTAGATTCCGACCAACGGAGCAAACCGGTAGACGTATTCGGAGGCGCCGTCGTCGGTGGCGCCGTCGGTGCCTAGCGGCAGAGCCGACGCGGCGCCCTGGATGTCCATCAAGTCCGGCGAGATGTCGCGCATGGTCTGAGCAAGCGCGACCCGACCGAAGATGCTCGGCGTGGATAGCGCGGCTTCCATCCGAGTGACGCTGCGGCCCAAGCGATATGCGACCGCGCCGTCCTCAATCAGGCCGCGGCCCGCCCGCTTGGCAGCTTTGTCCACCGCCTCGGCCATGAACCCGGCCTGGTGCATCATGATCGAGGGGTCCTGCAGCCCGTCGGGCGCGGCCGCGACCGCGCCGTGTTCGACGTTGAGCGGCTCACGCAACACGGTCCAACCTTGGTTGACCTCGCCCAGTCGGTACCTGTCGTCGACGCGGACGTCGCTGTAGTACACGATGTTGGTGCGGTCGCCGTCGATCGTTCGGATGCCCTGGATTTCGATGCCGGGTGAATTCAGCGGAACCAGAAACATCGTCAGGCTCTGGTGCTTCGACGCGTCCGGATCGGTGTTGGTGATCAGGAAAACATATTGACAGTTGTGGGCTCCGGTGGTGAACATCTTGGAGCCGCTGATGATCCAGCCGTCGCCGTCGCGCACCGCGCGCGTCTTGCAGGTGGCCACGTCCGAGCCGCCCTCGGGTTCGGTGTAGCCCAGGCACAGCCGGACGTGCCCGCTGAAGACGCCCGGCAGCACCTCGTCCTGCAATTCCTTCGAGCCGAATTTCGCCACCGACCGCGCCACCATCGCGGTGGTCCCCCACGTCACCCACGGCACGTGTGCGCGGCGCTTCTCCAACTCCCAAATGCGACGGCGCACCCGGGAAAACCCGCCGTCGGATTCCGGCTTCCACTCCGCTTCCAAGTAGCCGGCGGCGCCCAGTGCCAGGTGCACGCCTTCGTCGAAGTTGTCGCCGGTCTCGCGATCGCGCCGCTTGACCTCTTCGGTCACATGGGTGGCCAGAAACGCGCGCGCTTCGTCGAGGAACGCTTTGTCCTCGTCGGACAGCTCGACTCGTGAGAAATCCATCGCTTTGCTCCTAGACTTCGCGTGCCGCAACGATTTCGGCGATGCGCCGGGCGCTGGCGCCGGGGTCTCCGCCCGCCAGCGGCCATCCCCTGGCCCGCACCAGATACGCCGTCGCGGCGGCCTCGGCCGAAACGCCCAGGCCGCCCTGGATGTGCACCGCCATGGTTGCCGCCTTGGCGGCCTCCTCGGCCATGAAGACGAACGCCGACGGCGCCAACTCGGGCCGCTCGTCGGGTTCGTTGTCCAAAAACCAGGCGGCGCGGCGGGCCAGGTTGCGACCGCCCTGCACGGTGATCGCCATGTTCGCCAGCGGATGGGAGATGGCCTGCAGGGTAGAGATCGGCACTCCCAGCGTGTAACGGGATTTAGCGAATTCTGCGGCGATGGTCATCGTCTCGTCGACAAGCCCAACCAACGCGGCCGCGATCAAGAGCCGCCACTCGTCCAGTGCGCGACCGTAATTCGCCACTGCATCGCCGCCACTGGCCAACACCGTGCGGGTGTCGGCAGCGGCCGGATCGACCCACGCCATCGGCTGCCGGCCGATATTGTCGACCTTCGCCGGGCGGGTGGCGAACGTCAGGCGCACAACTTGGTCGCCGTCGCGCACGATCACGTGGTCCGCGATCGACCCGGTCGGGATCAGCCTGGGTCCTGCGCCGCTGTCGATTTGCGCGTCCAGCGCCGCGAGCTGCTTGCCGCTGACGACGTCGCCATCCACCGCCCCCAGCCGCGCGAGCAACCGGGCGGCGCACACGTGGTCGATCCAGGGCACCGGCGCCAGCGAACGGCCGATCTCTTCGGCCACCAGGGTGAGGTCGACCAGCGTCGCCCCGTCGCCGCCCGCGGACTCCGGTAGGGCCATCGTCGTGACCCCCATCGCGCACAGCCGCTCCCACAGGTTCTTGTCGAAGCCGGATTCCTCTGCGGCGCGGACGGTCTCGATCGGACAGCGGGTCTTGAAGAAATCTCGATAGGCGGCCTGCAACGCCTCGTGATCCTCGGTGAGGCTGTAGTCCAGCCTGCGCAGCTCGAAGCGGTCCATCGTCACTGCTCCTGTTCCCGGTCGCCGAAGAAGAACTCCTGAGCGTTGTTGTACAGATAGTTGTCGAGCACCTCGGCGGGCAAATCCAACGCCCGCGCTTCCGGCACAACGCGGCGCATCGGCAGCACCGGCCAGTCCGATGCGAAGATCACTTTGTGCTGACCGCGGGTGCGCATGTAATGCAGCAGGCTTTCCGGTAGGCGCTTCGGCGACCACGCCGACGTCATCAGCCGCAGGTTGCGGTACTTGATCAGCAGTCGGATGGCCACGTCCCACCATGGGTCGGCGCCGTGGATCATGCAGAGCCGAAGCTCCGGAAAGCGCACGCACACCCGGTCGAGATGCATGGGATGCTGCACCTCACCGGGGATCGGCGGACCGGGAATTCCGGTGTTGATGCACAGCGGTAGATCCAGTTCGGCGCACTTGGCGTAGAGCGGATAGTAGACGGCGTCGCTGGGCGGGTACTGCCCGTCGCCCCAGAAGCTGGGTCCCACGACCGCGTAGGCGACCGGCAGATCCTCGACGACTGCGGTCAATTCCCGCAGCGGCTTGACCGGACGCAACAGGTTGACACCGCCCATCGCCAGCGCGAACCGATCCGGCTGGGCTGCAACGAATTTGCGTGCCGTCACCGAGGGGTTGGCCAGCGAGTCCATCAGGATGGCCTTCTGCACGCCCTGTTCGTCCATCTCGTCGAGCAGCTCGGCCAGCTCGACCGGTTCGAACATCGACTTCGGGCCCTTGAAGTAGTCGTCGCGAACCTTCAGCATCCAGCTCGGCTGCTTCTCGGTTTCGCCGAAGTGCACGTTGACCAGACAATCGATCGCTTTCATGTCGACATCGGCGCCTTTTCTTTCACTTGACGTTTCGCCCACCGGTAATCAGGTTTGCCGTTGCCCAGCCGACGAACCTGCTCGACAAAGATGAACTCCTTGGGCGCCTTGAACCGCGCCAGCTGCCCCGTGCAATGTGCATGCAGCGGGTCACGGTCCGCGCTGGCGCCATTCCGCAATGCGACGAGCGCGACGAGTTCTTCACCCCAGCGCTCGCTCGGCCGGCCCACCACTAAGGCGTCGGCGACAGCCGGGTGCGCCCGCAGAATTTCTTCCACCTCTTCGACGAACACCTTTTCGCCACCGGTGTTGACCACCAACGAATCACGGCCGAACAACCGCAGTGTGCCGTCGTCGTCGAATTGGGCCCGGTCTCCGGAGATCACCACCCGCCGTCCTTCGACCTCGGGAAATGTTCGGCGAGTGGCTTCCGGGTCGTTGAAGTAGCCGAGTGGAATCCGGCCGGCGCGGGCCACCCAGCCGACCTCCTGTTCGCCGGGCTGCAGGAATCGAGTGCAATCCTCGGACAGGATCAATCCGCCCTCGCGAAGCGTGAACGTCTCGGTTCGCGTATCGCACCGACTGTGCCCGAAGCCCATGTTGCCGGTTTCCGACGAGCCGTACCCGTTGATCAGTGTGATCTGTGGCAGCAATTCCAGCAGTGCCCGTTGGTATTTGGGGTTGGTTGCGGCACCGCCGGTGCCGATTGCGTACAGCGAGGACAGGTCGTAGGAGCCCCGCTGCAGTTCTTCGACCAATGGTGCGGCATAGGCGTCGCCGACCATCGTCATCAGGCCGACCTTCTCGCGCTCGGCGGTCTGCCACACCGCCTTCGGGTCGAGCTTCGTGCCGGTGTCGTAGAGCACCACCGTCGTGCCGTGCAGGATGGCCGAAAACGCCGTCCACATCCCGGCGGCATGCATCAGCGGGGACACCGCAAACCACGGCGCACCGGTCGGCCCGCGTACCTTGTCGTGGATCTCCGCGGCGGACTCATGGTCGGCGCCGACCATCGAGGACACGTAGATGTCGGATTGGCGCCACAGCACGCCCTTCGGGCGACCGGTGGTGCCTCCGGTGCAAATCATCAGCACGTCGTCCGGCGACGGCGTCACGGGCTGGTCGGTATCCCCTCGCGCCAGTGCGTCATCCAGCGAGACAGCGCCGGGCAATTCGGGCGCGAGACTTCCGTCGTCTACGGACACCAACAGATCGGCACTACTGAACACCGCGGCGAACTTCGCGCCCAACGACCGGTGATAGACGACCGCCCGCGGCCGGATGTAGTCGAACAGTTCCTCGACTTCACGCGGCGTGTAGTTGTAGTTGACGTTCACCGGAACGGTGCGCGCCTTCAGGCACCCGACCACCATGTCGGGGTAGAGGTCGTTGTGCATGACCAGTGCAACCCGGTCCTGGCCGCACTCCCAGCGCTCCAGGCTATTGCGCTCGCGGTGTACACCGAACCCGTTGCCCGCGAGGAAGTTTGCCAGCCTGCGGGTCCGGTCCGCGGACTCCGCGAAGGTGCTGCGGCGGTCGCCGCACACGGTCATCGTCCGATCCGGAATGACGTCGGCGATCGCGTCGAGAACCGCGCCGATGGTCCACTCGGGCACTAGGCCGCCGATCCCACCTTGAGTCCGAGCAGATCCAATGCGTTGTCGCGCATGATCTTTCGGATATCGGTTTCGCTGAAGCCCTTGAGTTCCTCGGTGAACGCGACCGGGTTCTCCAGGCCTTCGCCGTGCGGCCAGTCCGACCCGAACAGGATCCTGTCGACGCCGATGACCTCGGCCAAGTCCGGCAGGTCGTCTTCGTAGTACGGGGCGATCCACACGTTGTTCTTCAGCTGCTCCACCGGATCCTCGGGGAACAGTTGCGGATAGTTGTTGGCCGCCTTCTTCAGCCGCTTGATCAGGCGGTAGACGAAGTACGAACCGTTTTCGATACTGACCACCTTCAGCTTCGGGTGGCGGGTGAAGACACCGTGCACGATCATCGAGGCCATCGTGTCGTGGATGGCGCGGTCGTCGAGGAGCACGGTGTCCAGCGGATCCTTGGCGCCGAAGCCCTCGAACGTGGACTTGCCGCCCCACATCGCGGCGATGTGCAGATATCCGCTGTCGCTCAAATGAAATCCGACCGGCACCCCGGCCTCGGCGAGCCGGGCCCACACCGGGTCGTGGGTGCGGTCGCCCAGCGATCGCGGTTTGACCTCGCCGGGCACCGGCGCCGGCCGGACCAGCACCAGCTTGGCGCCGCGTGACAACACGAACTCGACCTCGTCGAGCGCCTGGGCCGGGTCGGCGAGTGAGATGATCGGCGCCGCAATGATTCGGTGGTCGGGCCGGTCGAATCCCCAGTCCTCGTCGAGCCACAGGTTGAATGCGTGCACCGACGCCATCGTCGCCTCGATGTCGTGCTTGAGCGCCTCCTCGACGCCGCACGCGAATGTCGGCAGCATGAAGACGGTTTCGATGCCCTGGGTGTCCATCACCCGGATGCGCGCGTCGCGGTTTTGGTACTCGGGGTGATCCGCCAACCGCTCGACCTTCATCAGCGATGCCGGGTCCACGCCTTCGGGAATTTCGCCGCGGAACAACAAGTCCAGGCACCCCGGCACGATGATCGGGTCGAAGGTGGGGTTGGGGATGAAGTGGTTGACGCGGTCGCCGATCACTGCCCAGGTGCGCTTGCCGTCGCTGAGCATCTGCACGCCGCGGCGTTTGAACTTCTTGTCCAAGTGGCGGGTAAACGCGTCCAGCGGCTCGTAGTAATGGTTGTCGACGTCGATCGCCTGATAGCCCAAGTTCGTCATGATGATCCTTTCAGCCCGGGAAAATTGGGGCTCCGCTTCTGGAGGAAGCTTGTGATTCCTTCGATGACATCGGGCCGCTGCAGCGATTCCTGCAGAAGGGTTTCGGCTCGGGCGCTGGCCTCGGCGACGTCGCGCATGGCATCACCGTAGGCCTGCCGCTTGATGACGGCCATCGATGCCGGCGAGCAGTTCGCGGCGATGTCTTCGGCGTAATCCATCGTGCGCCGCATCAGGTTTTCCGGTGCGACGACTTCCTTGACCAGACCCAACTCGGCGGCCTCCTCGGAAAGGAACGTCCGGCCGCTCAGCAACAGGTCGAGCGCGACGGCCCAGCCGGTGAGCCGCGGCAGTATCCACGAGACGCCGTACTCGGCGATCAGCCCGCGGCGTGCGAACGATGCGGCGAATTTTGCTCCGGCAGCAGCGAATCGGACGTCACACATCAGTGCCTGAGTGAGGCCGATGCCGACGCAGGATCCGTTGACGGCCGCAATCACCGGCTTGCTCAGCGTGGTGAGGTAGTACGGTTGCCGCTCCCCGACCAACTCCGACAGATCGCGCCGCTCGCCGTTCCCCAGCGACTCGCCCACCGTCGCCGTCGACCCCAGATTGGCGCCTGCACAGAATGCCTTGCCGCGACCGGTCACCACGATCACTCGAACGTCCGAGTCGGCCTCGGCGCGATCGAGACCGGCGTAGTAAGCGGTCGCGATGTCACCACCCCAGGTGTTCAGCCGGTCCGGGCGGTTCAGCGTCAGGACCGCGACGCCGGTCGGCGTCGTTTCGTACAGCACCGCGTCATGGTCAGGTGTGCTCACAATGACGCTCCTGGCGGCTGTCCGACTGAAAGCTATGACTCATACTGTATACCTTTCGATAGCGGGACCTTGCAAGTGACGGCCGGCGCCGGCTACGCCGTCAATTGCTGGTCAGAAGTCGGATTTGGTGGGGCTGGCCGACTGACTGGCAGCGCGACGCGAACTCGGTAAGCTGACGACCATGTCGCCCGACAACCTGGAAGCTCGCGTGACCAATTTGGAGTCGCAGGTGCACCAACTCAGCGAGCGGGTTCGGGCAAGCGAACAAGACGCCGCTGCGGCGCATGTCCTCGCCGGCGCGGCCGACCGCGACGTCACCGAATTTCGCGACGAGCTGCGCGACTTCCGTCGAGCCACCACGGCCAGCTTCAATGCCGTGCGCGAAGACATCACCGACCTGCGGGGGCATGTCACCGACCTGCAGGGCCATATCGGTGAAATCCACGGCAAGCTCGACGTGGCGGCCGCTGGCCAGCAACACATCGTCGAACTTCTCGAACGGCTGATCGCCGATGAGAATTGAGTCGGCTTACGCCTCGACCAATCCCAGCCGCCGGTAGGCGTTTTCGATCTGGGTCTTGGCCTCCGCCGGCAACTCGGCTTGCGGCGGCCGCGAATGCGGATAGTCCCCGATCGGCAGACCCAGCAGCGACGCGGCGTACTTGAACGCACCACCCCAGTGGGTGAAGTAATCGGCCCGCCCCGGATAGCAGGTGAACCACGACCCGAGGTCCAGGTCGAACTGGTCCAGACCGGATTCCCGGCCGTAGTCCATCGCCTCGACGAGTTTGTCGTTGACGATCAAGTCCCAGTACTCGGAGAGCAAGCGCCGCTGCGGCGTCTCGAATAGGTAGCCGGCGGTGCCTAATTGGGCCGGGCAGACGATCCCGTCGCGCAGCCATCCGGCCCGGTAGACGGTCTTGTCGCATTCCCAGAGCACCAGCCCGGACGCCAGTTCGTGCAGCAGACGACTGGCAGCGGGCCGGAAGGCGCCCTCCTTGGTGGCGCAGACGGCGGGAACCTCGTCGTAGATGCGAGCGCTTTCGGCGGGGGTCAACACATAGCCCGACGACGGCGAATTGAACATTCCGAGCGCGATATCCGTATGGCTGGCAATGTATTTGAAGAATCGCAGCACGCCCTCGCCGCCGTGTGTCTCCATCATCGGCGTCTGGATGTAGGCGATGTCGGCACCGGCCTGCTGGGCATGCAGCGTCAAATCCAGGCAGTCCTTGGCCGACATCGCCGCCGTGCACGCCTGTACGACGACGTCCGGGTTAGCGGCGCGCCCCTCCTCGATCGCCACCTCCAGCAAGCGTTTACGCTCGTCGAGCGTCAACGACCAGAACTCGGCGATACCACTGGTGCACCACAACAGCGGATGACCGAGATCGCTGACGCAGTAATGCACCAGCGTCCGATACGCGTCCCAGTCGATGTCGTCGCCGTCGGCGCCGCAAAACGGCGTGTACAGCGAGTCGCCGATTCCGCGCAACGCGCTGCGCGCCCACGCGCGTGCCTCAGAAGCCGTCGCCACCATCCGCTCCTTGCATGAAGTCCGAGCCGCCGTCGACGTCGACCGCGCCGGCGTCAGTGATATCGGCCGTCAATCCGATAGCATCGGGGCTGCCGCGGCCCGCTAAGTCGGCTGCCGCCCGGTCAAGATCGGCGCGAGAGCGTGAGATCAACGCCACCCGGGCGCCGTCGTCGGCCAGACAGCGCGCAGTGGCCAGTCCCATGACGCGCCCGCCGCCGACGACGACGGCCGTAGCGTTTGCCAGCCCGAGGTCCATGAAGTACCAAAACCCCTACGATAGGTATTACAGTAGTAGACCGTAACGGTGACCAGACCGCAATGGCGCAGTCAACTGGACCCGCGTAGATATCTCATGGAGGTGCCCCTCGTGGCAAAGCAAGCGACTGCCGAAAAGCGTCAGCGACGCGAACGCGGGTCCATCAACCCCGACGACATCATCAGCGGTGCGTTCGAACTCGCCGAGCAGGTGTCGATCGACAACCTGAGCATGCCTCTGCTCGGCAAGCACCTCGGTGTGGGAGTCACCAGCATCTACTGGTACTTCCGGAAGAAAGACGACCTGCTCAACGCGATGACGGACCGCGCGCTGAGCAAGTACGTGTTCGCCACGCCGTATGTCGAAGCCAGCGATTGGCGCGAGACGTTGCGCAACCATGCCCGCTCGATGCGGAAGACGTTTCTGGGCAACCCGATCCTGTGCGACCTGATTCTGATCCGGTCCGCGCTGAGCCCCAAGGCAGCGAGACTGGGAGTTCAGGAAATCGAGAAGGCGATCGCGGGTCTGGTCGAGGCGGGCTTGTCTCCGGAGGAGGCCTTCGACACCTACTCCGCGGTGTCTGTGCATGTTCGCGGATCGGTGGTCCTGCACCGTCTGCACCAAAAAAACCAGGCGACCGAGAACGGGGCACGCACCATCGACGACGCCATGGTCATCGACGCTCAAACCACGCCCCTGCTGGCTCAGATGACCGCCAAGGGCTACCACATCGGCGCGCCCGACGAGAACAACTTCGAATACGGCCTCGAGTGCATCCTCGACCACGCCGGCCGGCTGATCGAGCAGAGGACGAAACCAACTGCCCGGCAACGGAAACCTCGGGCACGGCCCAAAGCCACGCGCTAAGCCCCGTTCCGGCGCGAGCGTGCGTGTTTGTACACGACACGCCGCGGAAACCGGCATTCTGTGAACGCTCCCGGTGAAAGGTCACCTACTGCGCGTCGGGTTCGGGGACGTCGAAGTGTTCGTCGCGTAGCCGGAATGCTTCCTTGGTTCCGTGCTGCGCACGGGTCTTGACGAAGTTGAACTCCCCCAGCGCGAATTGCAGGTTCGTCCCGAATGCGTGGAACAGGTAGCTGGCGACTTCTTCGCCCTGGTAGACCTGGCTCTGTTCGACGAGCCGGAACGCTTCCTTGGCGATAACCACCCCATCGGCGGGCATTTTCGCCGCCTTCTCTGCCCAGTACCGGGCTCGCTTGGTCACCATCCCGGGATCGCAAGTGTCCGTGAAGATTCCGAGATGCTCGACGGCGCCGGCCTCGACGATGTCGCCGGTCAGCAGCAGCCGCCGGGCCAGCACCGGACCCAGCCTGTGGAAGAACATGTGCAGGCTGCCCAGCGCCGGCCCCAGAAAGCGGGTAGCCGGCATCCCGATTTTCGTGTCGCGCGCGATCACCGAAATGTCAGTCATCAAAGCCATTTCGAAGCCGCCGCCGAGGGCGTAGCCACTGATCTCGCCGACGGTGACCTTCGGAAATCCCATCAGGTTGTGGTAGAAGCCGAACGATTTGCGATCCACCGCTAATCGGCGGCGCTGACTAGGACGTGTCTTGACACCCGGCGAGCCGTACCAACCGTAGGCGTTGTTCATGTCGGCGCCGGTGCTGAAGACGCCGTCGGCTCCGCGCAACAGCACCACGGTGAGATCGTCGTCGTCGGCAACCCGATCGAGGTAACGCGCGATCGCGTCGCGCATCGTCGCGTCGTACGAGTTGCGCTGCTGGGGATTGTTCAACGTGATCGTCGCGATGCGCTTAGCCGGATCGACTTCGAAGAGAACACGATCGTCTGCCGCTGTCATCTGAGCGACTCCTTTCTTCGCCCGCCGTTCGACATCCGCTTGGCCTCAATGGTTTTGTCGGTGCCGAAGGCAAGAGTGTTGCGACGCGCAGCGGCCAGATGTTCCTGTGCCAGCCGGACCGCTCGTGCGGCATTGCCGTCGCGGATTGCGTCGAGCAGACGCTGATGGTCGCGTAGCGCGGCGCGCCTGGTTTTACCGCCTATGGGCGCGGTGGTGCCGTCGTCGCTCCACACCGACGACTCGTGCGCGGACCAGATCAGTTCCAGTGAGCCGATCAGCAGGATCATCGGTTCGTTGCCGCATCGGGAGACCAGCGCCTCATGGAATCGGCGGGCGTTGGGAACGTAGCGGGCGACATCGTCGAATTGTTCTGCCTGTGCGTCGATTTCGGCCTGAAGATAGGGCACCACTTCGGTCATCCGGTCATCGCGGGCGGCACACATGCCAGCGCAGATCGGTTCCAGATGCATCAGGGCCTCGCTGACGTCGGCCGGCGTCGCGGCCCGGGCCTGCAGAACCATGCTGATCATCTGCGCGGTCCGCTCGGCCGTCGGTTGATGCACGACCGCCCCTCCGACGTTGCCGCGGCGCACCGAAATCAGGCCGTCGGCCTCCAAAATGTGGATCGCCTCGCGCAGCGCCGGCGGGCTCACCCCGAATTCTCCGAACATACTCTCCTGCGACGGCAGCACGTCGCCTTCCTTGAGCCGCCCGGACAAGATGTCGTCGCGCAACCGCGAGGCCACGATTTCGGCGACACGTGGTTGGCGAATGCGCGCCATGTCAGGACTTCTCGGCTCGTCGCTTGCCAAACCGGTATCCGGTCAACTTGTCCGGCGGCATCGCCAGCGTGTCGACCTCGCCGGTGCACAGCACCTCCTCGTCGAGCGACAGCCGGGCCGTCGACATGATGCCGCGCTCGACCTCAGAGCGGGTGATGTCGAAACGCAGTTCGGTGAGGATGGGTGTCGGCCGCCGGAAAGCGATGTTGAGCGAACGGGTCTTGCCGGACAGCCCGGTGACGCAGTTCTGGTGCTGGATGACACAGTCGAAGAAGACACCCAGAAACCCGCCGTGCACCAATCCCGGTGGGCCCTCGTATACCAGCGGGAAAGTGACCCGCCCCGACCCAGTCTGGCCGTCGAGGTGATCGAAG
Source organism: Mycobacterium sp. MFM001 (assembly GCF_003402475.1). Classification (GTDB taxonomy): domain Bacteria; phylum Actinomycetota; class Actinomycetes; order Mycobacteriales; family Mycobacteriaceae; genus Mycobacterium. The sequence continues at coordinate 32,460 of NZ_BFAB01000013.1, read as the reverse complement.
CGGTATTCGGGAAAGCACGGGTTAAACGCGCCGATGTCGGTGGCGTGGTCGAGATATACCCGCCGGCTGCCGCTGTCGTCGTCACCGATGCGGGGCGTGGCGTCCGGCGGTACCGCCGCCGCCAACTCACGTTCCCAGTCGGCGCACTGGGCGAGAATCGAGTCCACGGTCGGATGCGGGTGTTCCAACGACAGCAGCAGCGAGCTGAGCCGCCGGATGGCGCCGGCAGCGGCGACCGTCTGGGCGAGCGGTTGTTCGCCGAACCGGGCGCCTCCGGGTCCGCTGGCCTGCGCCATTGTGTCCTCTTTCCCGACGCGGATGTTCCGCCGACCGGCTTTCCTTGCTAAGTTATACAGGGCAGAAATCGTATTGCCTACTGTAGGGCTAACCGTAGTGGCGGGGAAGGGCGGATTCAACGGTGAGTCAGGAGCTTGATTCCACGCGCGACGACGGCTCACTCACGGCCCAACGGGACGGCCCGGTCTTGCGGCTCATCCTTGACCGGCCCTCCCGGCGCAACGCCTTAAGCCATTCGATGATCGACGCGTTAGTCGACACGCTGACCGCGGCCGCCACCGACGATTCGTTGCGCGCCATTCTTATTCGTGGTGCAGGCGGCGACTTCTGCGCGGGCGCTGATTGGGTCGCCACGAACGAATCCGGCCAGCCGCGGCCGCGGACCGGTGATCTGGTGCGGCGCATCCCACACGCCGCCCACCGCGTCATCGAACTGATCCACGGCATCCAGCTGCCGGTGGTATGCGCCGTGCGGGGCTGGGCGGTCGGCCTGGGGTGCAATCTGGCGTTGGCGGCGGACTTCACCGTGGCAGCGTCGGATGCGCTGTTCTGGGAGCCGTTTTTGGCCCGGGGTTTCAGCCTGGACTCGGGCTCCAGCTGGCTGCTGCCGCGGCTGATCGGGCTGACGCGGGCCAAGCAGATGCTGTTGCTGGGCGAGCAGGTCGAGGCATCGGAGGCCGCCGATTGGGGACTGATTTATCGCGCCGTCGACCCGGCAGACCTCGACGACATGGGCGAAGACCTGGTGGCCCGGCTGGCAGCCGGGCCCACGGTGGCGATCGGACTGGCCAAGCAGGCGATCCATTACGGCCAGCACGCGACGCTGAGCCAGTCGATGACGCAAGAACTTTTCAATCTCGAGTTGTCCTGCCGCACCGGTGATTTCAAAGAGGGCCTGGCCGCATTTCGGGAACGCCGGGAGCCCGATTTCCGTGGGCGCTGACGAAGGGAAGACCATGTCGTTCGACACCGTCAAATACGAGGTCGACGGGCACAAGGCCACGATCACCTTGAACCGCCCGGATGCCCTCAACGCGCTCAGCCCGCACATGATCACCGAGTTGCGCGCCGCCTACCACGAAGCCGAAAACGACGACAACATCTGGCTTCTCATCGTGACCGGCACCGGCCGGGCCTTCTGCACCGGCGCCGACGTCAAGGCCATACCCGGTGACGGCAAGGTGATCAACGAACGGCCGTATCTGTCGACCTACGAACAATGGGAAGCGCCGCAGGAGGGTACGCCGCCGTTTCGGACGATGGCCAAGCCGGTGCTGGCCGCCATCAACGGAATCTGTTGCGGCGCCGGCCTGGACTGGGTGACCACCGGGGACATCGTCATCGCATCCGACAAGGCGACGTTTTTCGACCCGCACGTCAGCATCGGCCTGGTGGCCGGGCGTGAGGTGGTCAGGGTGGCCCGTGTGTTGCCGCGCTCGATCGCCTTGCGGATGGCGCTGATGGGCAAGCACGAGCGGATGAGCGCCCAGCGGGCCTACGAACTCGGGATGATCAGCGAAATCGTCGAGCACGAGCGGTTATTGGAACGTGCCCACGAGATCGCCGACATCGTGAACTCCAACGCGCCGCTGGCCGTGCGCGGCACCCGTCTGGCGATCCTCAAGGGCCTCGATCTGCCGCTGCACGAGGCCGAGATGCTTGCCGAAGCCTTCCGGGAGCGCAACCTGCACACCGAGGATTCACTCGAAGGTCCCAAAGCCTTCGTCGAAAAGCGGGCACCGGAGTGGCAGTGCCGATGAGCTTCGAAACCATCCTGCTCGAGGTCGATCCCGACGACCGGGTCGCCACGATCACGCTCAACAGGCCAGACCACTTGAATGCATTCAACCGCACGATGTGCGAGGAGATGGCGGAGGCGTGGCGGATCGTCAAGGCCGACGACGCGGTCCACGCGGTGGTGCTGCGCGCGGCCGGTGACCGCGCATTCAGCGCCGGGCTCGACGTCAAGGCGCCGTACGGCCAGCCCGAAAACATCTGGAACCACGAGGATCCCGGTGAAGCGCTCAGCCCCAAGTGGCAGAAGATGTGGAAGCCCGTGGTGTGCGCGGTGCAGGGCATGTGTACCGCCGGCGCGTTCTATTTCGTCAACGAGTCCGACGTGGTGATCTGCTCCACGGATGCGACGTTTTTCGACTCGCACGTGTCGGCGGGGTTGGTTTGCGCACTGGAGCCCATTGGGTTGATGCGCCGCATCGGGTTGGGCGAAACGTTGCGAATAGCGTTGATGGGCAACGACGAACGCGTCGGCGCGGACACCGCGCTGCGGATCGGATTGGTCACAGAGGTGGTCCCCCCCGACCGGCTCTGGGCGCGTGCGCACGAGATCGCAGCGACCATCGCGGCCAAACCGCGGTCGGCGACCCAGGGAACGGTCAAGGCGATCTGGGAATCGCTCGACAAGCCCTATCGCGCGGCCATGGAGCAGAACCTCATCTACACCCGGCTCGGTAATCCGATCGGCACCGCCGAACTCGCCTCCCAGGCGCGCACGGCGGTGCAGCCGAGGATCCGGTGATGCATCGGCTCAGTCAGCGCATCGCCGACGTCCTCGCTCTGCATCCCGACGCACCGGCCATCGAGTATGAGGGCCAGTGGTTGTCGTGGGGTGAGCTCGACGAGGCGGCTGCCGAATTCCGTTCCCTCGCCGGAACGGGACAGGTGGGCATCCTGCTGCGCAACAAGCCGGCTCATGTGGCTGCGCTGCTGGGCGTACTGCTGAGCGGCGGGACCGTCGTCACGATCAACCCGTCGCGCGGGAACGACCGCACCAAGGCCGACATCGAACAGCTCGGTCTCCCGGTGATAATCGGCGAACCCAGTGATCTTGCCCGTTCGGCGGCTCCGATCGGTGAGCTGGCGGTGGTTCGTTCCGGCGCCGCTGAGGATGTCCGACGGCCCGGGGTTGCGGTGCGGATGTTGACCAGCGGAACCACCGGCCCGCCCAAGCGAATTGACCTCACCTACGACATGCTGGCGCACAGCGTGATGGGCCCTGAGGGCAACCGGTCACCGGCGCCCACGGAGCTGCGCCGCGGTGTGGCGATCGTCAACTCGCCGCTGGTGCACATCGGCGGGGTGTTTCGGGTACTGCAATGCGTCGCGGAGGCAAGGCCGTTCGCGCTGTTGGAGCGGTTCGAGCTCGAGCGGTGGGCCGACGCGGTGCGCCGGCACAAGCCTCGGGCGGTGTCGCTGGTTCCTGCGGCGCTGCGGATGGTGTTGCACTCCGACTTGACACGCGAGGACCTGCAGAGCGTCCGGGCCGTGACATCGGGGACCGCGCCGCTGTCGGCTGATGACGCGGATGCCTTCTATGACAAGTTCGGCATCCCGGTGTTGACATCCTATGCCGCAACGGAATTCGGGGGCGGCGTCGCCGGCTGGACATTGGCCGACTACCACACGTACTGGGCGGCCAAGCGCGGCAGCGTGGGGCGTGCCAGCCTTGGCGCGCAGTTGCGGGTGGTCGGCGACGACGGCGCACCGCTCGGGCCCGACGAAGTAGGCCTACTCGAAGTCAAACCCGGGCAGCTGGGGCCGTCGACGGATTGGATGCGCACCACGGACATGGCACGCATCGACGCCGACGGCTTTCTGTGGATCATCGGGCGCGCCGACCAGGCGATCATCCGCGGCGGTTTCAAGGTGATGCCCGACGACGTGCGACTCGCGCTGGAGAGCCACCCGGCGGTGGCCGGCGCCGCGGTGGTCGGCCGACGCGACGACCGCCTTGGGGAGACGCCTGTCGCGATGGTGGAGCTACGCGAGCCAGCGGATGTGGCCGCCCTGACGGACCATCTTCGGGCGCGGTTGGCGCGTTACGAGATCCCCAGCGACATCGCGATTGTCGACCAGATTCCGCGAACGCCGTCGGGCAAGCCGGACCTGACTGCGGTGCGCGCCTACTTCAACGAGTCGGCTCATGCGGGCTGACTCGCCCACCGTAGGCCATGTCCTCCGGCTGCAGGCGAGTGCGCGCGGGAGGCATCCATTTCTGGTCTGCGACTCCGAGCGCATCAGCTATGGCGAGGCCGAACGGCGCTCGGCGCGGCTGGCTCGTGGTCTCCTCGCTCTCGGCGCCGGCAAGGGGACTCATGTAGGGCTGCTGTACCCCAACGGCGTTGCCTTCATCGTGGCGATGCTGGCAGCGGCGCGGATCGGCGCCGTCGTCGTCCCGTTCTCCACGTTCGTCACCGCGTCGGAGTTGCAGGAGCAGTTGGTCGACAGCGATGTCGAGATCCTCCTCGCAGCCCCGTCGTACCGCTCCCACGATTACCGGCAACGGCTGGCGGAAGTGCTGTCGGACGTTGAACTCGACTCTGCCGACCCGCTATTCAGCATCCGGGTGCCCCAGCTGCGTCATGTGCTATTCGATGTCGACCGGGTAGGCCGATTGGCCGACGATCGGTTGTTGACGGCAATGGAAGACGACGTCGACGGATCGGATCCGCTGGCGATCATCTACACGTCGGGCACCACCAGCGCACCCAAAGGGGTGGTGCACACGCATGCTACGCTGCTCGACCACCAGAAGAATCTCAACGAGATTCGCGGCTTGACCGCCGATGACAAGCTGTTCTGCAATTCGCCGTTCTTCTGGATCGGCGGCTTCGGGTTCGCGGTGCTCGCCACGCTGGTCGCCGGGGCCACGTTGGTGTGCTCCAACGCCACCGACGCCGCCACGACACTCGACCTGCTCGAGGCCGAAAAACCCACGGTCGCCAACGGTTTCGCCGCCGGGGTCGCCCACCTTGCGCGGCATCCGAGCTTCGCCGATCACGACCTGTCGTCGATGCGCCGCGGCAACTTGTATCCGATCATGGCACCCGAGGTGCGACCGGCCGATCCCGAGCTGCGGCACAACATGCTCGGACTCACCGAGGCCGGCAGCGTCGTGCTGATCAGCGGCGACGAAACCGACCAACCCGAGCATCGGCGCGGATCGTTCGGAAAACCGGCGCCCGGCTTCGACATCAAGGTCATCGACCCGTCTTCTGGCCGGGGGGTTCAGGAGGGTGAACTCGGCGAACTGTGCCTTCGCGGGCCGTATCTGATGCAGCGGTATTACAAGCGCAGCCGCGAAGAATGCTTCGACGCCGACGGCTGGTTCCACACCGGTGACCTGGTGGCCGTCGACAGCGACGGGTTCGTGTATTTCATTCGGCGTCGCGGCTCGATGATCAAGACGGCCGGCGCCGACGTGGCACCGGCGGAGGTGGAGAAGGCGATCACCAAAGTCACCGGCGGGGCCGTCGCGCATGTGCTCGGCATTTCCGATCCGGAACGGGGGCAGGTGGTTGCCGCGGTGGTAGCCGTGGAGAACGGCACGCCGTTCGACGAAGCGGCGCTTCGCGAGCGGCTGCGGGCCGAACTGTCGGCATACAAGATTCCCAAGCGGTTTGCGGTGGTGCGGCCCACCGACATTCCGCTGCTGGCCAGCGGCAAGGTCGATGTGCGTCAGCTGAGGAAGGTATTCGATGTCTGACACCATCGACCGGGTCGTGCGGACGCGTGCCGCTGAGCACGGCGCCAAACCGATGGTGATCGACCCGGCCGACCTGCTGAGCTACCGCGAACTCGACTCGAGCACACGCGATTTGGCTGCGACATTCGTCGAAGCCGGCATTGTGAAAGGAACGCGGGTCGGGCTGATCATGCCCAACAGCGCGCGCTGGGTACAGATCGCGATTGCGTTGACACGCATCGGCGCGGTACTGGTGCCGTTGAGCACCCTCTTGCAGCCGCGGGAGTTGGCGGCGCAGTTGCGGGTCGCCTCGGTGCAATTTCTGGTCAGCGTCGAGGAGTTCCGCGGGCACCGCTATCTCGACGACCTGCAGCGTGACCAGCTTCCGGGGCTGCGACACGTCTGGACCGCGGACCAGGTGCCAACGATGCGCCCCACCCAACGTGCTGCCCGGATCTTTGGCGCGCTCACCGATGCGGTGACACCCAGCGACCCGCTGGTCATCATGTTCACGTCCGGCAGTAGCGGGCCGCCGAAAGGCGTCGTGCACTCGCACGGCAGTGCGCTGGCTGCCGTGGAATCCGGTCTGGCCAGCCGCTGCATCGACCGGGATACCCGCCTGTATCTGCCGATGCCGTTTTTCTGGGTGGGTGGTTTCGGCGGTGGTGTGCTCTCGGCGCTGCTGGCCGGTGCCACGTTGGTAACGGAGGAAACCCCCCGACCGGAAACCACGCTGCGGCTGCTGGAGCGTGAGCGGGTCACACTGTTTCGCGGCTGGCCCGATCAGGCCGAAGCGCTGGCGCGCCACTCGGATTCGGCTGATTTGTCGGCGCTGCGGCCGGGTAGCCTGGAGGCTTTGCTGCCGCCCGGGCAACGCTCGGAGCCCGGAGCGCGGGCAACGCTGTTCGGGATGACCGAGTCGTTCGGCCCCTACTGCGGCTATCCTGCCGACACCGATATGCCGCGATCCGCCTGGGGCAGCTGCGGCAAACCGTTTCCCGGGATGGAGGTCCGGATCACCGACGCCGATACTGGAGAGCCGGTTCAACCGGGAACCGTTGGGATGATCGAGATTCGGGGGCCGCACACGCTGCGCGGCATCTGTCGACGCAGCCGCGAAGATGTGTTCACGGTCGACGGTTTCTACCCCACCGGTGACCTCGGCCGCCTCGAAGAAGACGGGTTCCTGTTCTACCACGGCAGAGCCGACGACATGTTCAAAGTCAGCGGCGCCACCGTCTATCCCGGCGAGGTCGAACGGGCGTTGCGCGAAATCGACGGTGTCGAAGCCGCCTATGTTACCAATGTGCCTGGGACGCAAGGCGATCAGGCGGGCGCAGCGGTCGTGTGTGATACCGCCGTGATGACCGTCGAACAGTTGCGCGCCGCGGCGCGCAAACTACTCAGCTCCTTCAAGGTGCCGACGGTATGGCTGTTGGTCGACTCGGATGACGCGATTCCACGGGGCGCCACGGGCAAGGTCGACGGTCGCCGACTGCGTCAGATCTTTGGCCCAGCAGTCGGGGGCCTCTAAGTAACGGCAGCATGCCTGACGATCTTGTGGCTATAATACACTTACAAGAAATCGCCACTTTGAGAGGCGGGGCGGGCATGGAAGTCGGTGTTCGGGAGCTGCGTGACCAGCTGAGCCGGCACTTGGCGGAAGTTCGCGAAGGTCGGACAGTAACGGTGACGGATCACGGACGTCCGATCGCGCGCATCGTGCCGGTGCAACGCCCGACGAAGCTAGAGCAACTCCGCGAGGAGGGTCGTATCCAGCGCGCGCGGAAGCGTAAACAACCCGCCCCGGCCCCCTTGACCGCGGGTGGAACGGTCAGTGACCTTATCGGCGAGCAGCGTAGGTGATCGGCTATCTGGACACCTCGGCGTTCGTACCCTTGCTGGTCGGTGAGCCAACCAGCGAATCGTGCCGGCGATTCTGGGACAGCGCCGACGTCGTCGTGTCGTCGAGGCTGCTTTACCTGGAAGCCGCTGCGGCGCTGGCGCAAGCGCGAAGAATGAGACGTCTCAGTCAGGGCACGCACATCCGAGCGCGTCGGCGTCTGGACCAGATGTGGTCAGAGCTGGACGTCATCGAGGTGGACGAGCAGATCGTCGCTCGAGCGGCCGAACTGGTGCACCGTCTTTCGCTGCGCGGGTACGACGCTGTGCACTGTGCGTCGGCGGAGCAACTCGATGACGACGATGTCGTCGCCGCGTCGGGAGACCAACAGCTGCTGAACGCATGGTTGGAGGTCGGCATGGCAACCTACGACACCAACCGGGAGCCGACGGCATAGGGCGCTCATGAGTTGTTGGTTTCGTCGACGACCCCGTGCTCGACGAGGTGCTCGATCAATGGCTTTGCCCCGGCGGCGAGGTGCTCGGACATCGCTTTGCGGGCCAGTTCCGCGTCATGTTTCGCCAGCGCGGCCAGCACTCGGCGGTGGTCTTTGATCGACTGGGCCGGCCAGCCCGGGATGGTCGGAAACACCGATTCCGGTGCGTAGCGGGTGATCTGGGACATCAACTGAGCGAGCTTCGGTGAATCGGCGGCGACGTTGATTGCCCGGTGGAAGTCGTGATTGAGCCGAACGGTCAGCTCGTCGTCGCCACCGGCATAGGCATCCTCCAGCTGTGCCTGGATTTCCTTGAGCTCGCGCAGCTGGTCCTCGTCGATGTTGACCGCTGCGCGTGCGGCAAGCTCACCGCCGACGTGTGCCTGGACGTTGGCGACGTCGGCGAGATCGCGTCCCGTGACCGGCAACACCACAAAACCGCGGCGGGGCTGTTGTGCCAGTAGCCCTTCGGCGCGCAGCTCGAACAGCGCCTCACGCACCGGGGTGACGCTGATACCCAACTCAGCGGCCAACTGATCCAGACGCACGTACTCCCCCGCCGAGTAGGTGCCGTCGAAAATCCGCTTGCGAACATAGCGCGCAACGTCTTCGGACAGCTGCGGCCGCGCAGCGAATTCCGGAATGCTCATATTCGGTACTCGGCCAGGAGTCGCTTGCTGATGATCTGCTTCTGGATCTCGCTGGTTCCCTCGCCGATGAGCAGAAACGGAGCGTCGCGCATCAGCCGCTCGATCTCGTACTCCTTGGAGTATCCGTAGCCGCCGTGAATGCGGAAGCTCTGCTGGGTGACCTCCGAGCAGAACTCGCTGGCCAGATACTTCGCCATACCCGCGGCGACGTCGTTGCGCTCGCCGGAGTCTTTCAGCCGGGCAGCGTTGACCATCATCAGATGTGCGGCCTCGACTTTGGTTGCCATTTCGGCTATTTGGAACGCGATAGCCTGATGGTCGGCGATCGGCTTTCCGAAAGTGTGGCGCTGCTGCGCATAGCGCACCGCAAGCTCGAACGCCCGCAGCGCCACCCCGCATGCCCGCGCCGACACGTTGACCCGGCCCACTTCGATGCCGTCCATCATCTGATAGAAACCCTGTCCTGGAACGCCCCCGAGGATGTCGTCGGCGCTGGCCACATACCCGTCGAAGATGAACTCGGTGGTGTCGATGCCCTTGTAACCGAGCTTGTCGATCTTGCCAGGTATTACCAGGCCGGGTGCCACTTCGCCGAACCCGACCGGCTTTTCGATGAGAAAAGCCGTCAGATTGCGATGCGGCGTGTCGGCTCCTTCGTCGGTGCGCACCAACGTCGCCACCAGCGTCGAGCTGCCGCCGTTGGTCAGCCACATTTTCTGGCCGTTGATCGTGTAGGTGCCGTCGGCATTGCGTTCGGCCCGGGTACGGATCGCCGCTACGTCGGATCCCAACTCCGGCTCGGACATCGAAAACGCCCCTCGCACTTCCCCGGTCGCCATCCGTGGCAGTAGCCGCTGCTTCTGCGCGTCGGTGCCGTGCTGGCGGAGCATGTAGGCCACGATGAAGTGCGTATTGAGCACCCCCGAGATGCTCATCCAGCCGCGCGCCAGCTCCTCGACACACAACGCATAGGTCAGCAGTGACTCGCCCAGTCCGCCGTACTCGGCGGGGATCATCAGGCCGAACAGGCCCATCTCCCGCATTTTGTCGACGATGTCCTGCGGATAGCTGTCGGTGCGTTCTAGCTCCGGCGCATTGGGGATGACTTCCTTGTCCACGAATTGCCGCACCGTCGCGACGATCTCGGTCTGGAACTCGGTGAGACCAACCGTCTGGGCGAGCTTGGTCATGACATACCTCTCCTAGCAGGCAATGGTTTTCGCGGTTGTCAGCCGCTCGATGTCGGCGGCACTCAACCCGAGCCGCTCGGTCAGCACGTCGGCAGTGTCGTGTCCCAGTGCAGGTGCGGGCTTGCTCGTCGGGTGGTGACCGTCAAGAGCGGCCGGCATGCCCGGAGCGAGATAGTCGCCGAGCCCGTCTTGGTGCAGACGCGAAAACAACGGATTTGCCGTCACCTTTTCGTCTTCGGCGACCTCGGCGAAGGTGCGGTAGCGCTCGTAGAGCACGGTGGTCGCCGACAGCGCCTCGGTGATCTCCGCCGCGGTTCGCTCTGCGAACCAGGTGGCGAACAACCCGCTCAGCACATCCCGATACCGGTAGCGCTCGCCCTCGTCGCTGAAGTCGACCCCCAGAGCCTCGGACAACGCCGACACGGCGGCACCGGTTCCGGTTACCTCGACCAGATCGCGGAGGTGACGTCCGGTCAGTGTCACGACCATGAATGCCACGCCGTCGCGGCTGGTGAAATCCTGGCCGTACTGCCCATAGATGGCATTGCCGAGCCGTTGCCGCTGGGTGCCGTTGACTTGAGGTTCGGTCAGCAAGCCCAGATTGCCCGCGGTGGCCAGTGCGACATCTTCGAGCGCAATGCTGATTTGAGCGCCCGCCCCGGTTTGGTCGCGACGGCGCACCGCGGCCGTCACCGCCAACGCGGCGTACAGTCCGCAGCACACGTCCCAGGCCGGCAGCACATGATTGATCGGGCCGGCGTGATTGGGCGGGCCGGTCACCAACGGGTATCCCGTGGCCGCATTGACCGTGTAGTCCACGCCCGTGGACCCGTCACCGCGGCCGAGCAACTGCACATGGATCACGTCAGGGCGCAGCGCAACGAGGGTCTCATACGACAGCCAGGACAGTCCCGCAGCGTTGGTCACCGCGACGCCGTCGCCCTCGACGATCAACCGCTGCACCAGCTGCTGACCGTCGACGGATCGCAAATCGATTGTGGCCGAGCGCTTTCCCTTGTTCAGCCCGGTCCAGTAGATCGACGCCCCACTGGCGGCCAGCGGCCAGCGATGCACGTCGGAAGCGCCGCCGATGGGGTCGACCCGGATCACCTCGGCGCCCAGCTGGCCCAGCGTCATTCCGCACAGCGGCGCGGCGACGAAGCTGGACACCTCGACGACGGTGAGATCCGTCAACGGCATATTCACTGGGACGCAACCCGTTCGAACACCGCGGCCAGGCCCTGGCCGCCGCCGATGCACATGGTCTCCAGGCCGTAGCGGGCCCCGCGTCGATTGAGTTCCCGTGCCAGCGTGGCCAGCATCCGCCCGCCCGTCGCGCCGACCGGATGGCCCAATGAAATCCCGGAACCGTGCACATTAGTCCGCTCACGGTCGGCCGCCGTGAACCCCCACTCCTGCATCACCGCAAGTGCTTGCGCGGCGAAGGCCTCGTTGAGTTCGATCAGGTCGATATCGCTCAGCTGCAGCCCCGCTTTGGCGAGCGCCACCTCGGTCGCCGGCACCGGACCGATGCCCATCACGTGGGGCGGCACCGCCGCAACTCCCCACGACACCAGCCGCACCAGCGGCGTCAGCCCCAGCTCGTTCGCCTTTTCCGGTGTCGTCACCACACACATCGACGCCGCGTCGTTTTGACCGCTGGCATTGCCGGCGGTCACAGTCGCCTCCGGATCGTCAGCCAGCAGAACGGGTTTGAGCTTGGCCAGTGACTCCACCGTGGTATCGGCGCGCGGGTGCTCGTCGGTGTCGATCAGCTCGTCACGCACCGGCACGGGAATGATCTCCTCGGCCAGGATGCCGTTCTTCTGCGCGGCCACCGCCCGCTGATGCGACGTCACCGCGAGCTCGTCTTGCTCGTGTCGCGAAATGCCGTACTCGCGGCGCAGGTTCTCGGCCGTCTCCAACATGCCGCCCGGTACAGGGTAGTGCCGACCGCCGGCGGTGGTGCGCCCGCGAGCGAGCCCGTCGTGCACCCGGATGCCGGTTCGGGCGCCGCCCCAGCGCATGTCGGTGGAGTAGAACACGACATTGCTCATGCTCTCCGCACCGCCGGCGATGACGAGATCGCTGTCGCCGCTGGAAATTTGCAGACAGGCCTGGATGACCGCCTGCAGGCCCGAGCCGCAGCGGCGGTCGACCTGCATGCCGGGCACCGTGACCGGCAAGCCGGCATCCAGCGCCACCACGCGCCCAATCGCCGGTGCCTCGCTGCTGGGATAGCAGTGCCCGAGGATGACGTCCTGCACCGATTCGCGCGGAATGCCGGTTCGGTCCAGCAGCCCCTTCAGCGCGGCGACACCAAGGTCGACGGCGGTCAGCGACTTGAACATCCCGCCGTAGCGGCCGATCGGCGTGCGCACCGGTTCGCAAATCACGGCGTGGCGCATGGCTACATGAACCTCCCGCCGGTTACCTCGAGCACGGTCCCGGTCATGTACGACGAGAGGTCCGATGCCAGGAATAGCGCGACGTTGGCCACCTCGGCCGGCTCACCCGCGCGGCCCATCGGCACCTCGGCCACCTTCTCGTCCCAAATACGTTGCGGCATAGCCTCAGTCATCGCGGAGCGGATCAAGCCGGGCGCAATGGCGTTGACGCGAACACCGAGGTGAGCCAACTCCTTGGCCGCGGCCTTGGTCATGCCCACGATGCCGGCCTTAGCCGCCGAGTAGTTGGTCTGCCCGACCAGCCCGACCTTGCCCGACAGCGACGACATGTTCACGATGGCGCCACGCTTGTTCTCCCGCATGATCGCCGCCGCCTTGCGGGTGCCGTTCCAGGTCCCCTTCAGATGCACCGCGATCACCTCGTCGAACTGATCCTCGGTCATCTTGCGCATCGTCGCGTCACGGGTGATCCCGGCGTTGTTGACCATGATGTCCAGTCCGCCGAACCGCTCCACAGCCCTTCCGATGAGCGTGTCGACGTCAGCCGCCGCGGTGACGTCGCAGCGCACGGCCAGCGCAACCTCGTCGCCGCCGAGGCGCTTCGCCGCTGCCTCGGTCGCCTCGAGATTCACGTCGCCGAGCACCACCCGCGCACCCTCGGCGACGAATCGTTCGGCGATGGCGAATCCCAATCCCTGCGCGCCGCCTGTGACGACCGCCGTCTGACCGGTCAGCAACGACACCTGATCACCGTCCTCCCATCGACCCTCCGTAATCTCAGACATCCTATTTCATATATGATCCCTCCCGGTAGCGGCCCGGAAGGAGCGGCGCAGATGACGACCGTCGACGACGACGACTTCCAGCAGATCCTCGCGCAGACCCGCGAGTTCGTCCGCACCGCCGTCGTCCCGCGCGAGCAGGAAATCCTGGCCAACGACCGGGTGCCCGACGACCTGCGCGACCAGGCCAGGCAGATGGGCTTGTTCGGGTACGCCATCCCCCAGGAATGGGGTGGGCTCGGCCTGAACCTGGCGCAGGATGTCGAGCTCGCGATGGAGCTCGGCTACACGTCTTTGGCGTTGCGCTCGATGTTCGGCACCAACAACGGCATCGCCGGTCAGGTCCTGGTCGGGTTCGGCACCGACGAGCAGAAGTCCCGCTGGCTGGCCGCGATGGCCTCCGGCGAGGTGGTCGCATCCTTCGCGTTGACCGAGGCCGGGGCCGGATCCAACCCCGCAGGCTTGCGCACCAAAGCCGTTCGCGACGGCGACAATTGGGTGATTTCCGGAGAGAAGCGTTTCATCACCAATGCGCCGGTCGCCGATTTGTTCGTGGTGTTCGCCCGCACCCGGCCGGCCGACGACGCCGGGCCTGGCATCGCGGTGTTCCTGGTCCCTGCCGACACACCCGGTGTCCAGGTCGGCACCAAGGACGCGAAGATGGGCCAGGAGGGCGCCTGGACGGCCGACGTAGGTCTCAGCGACGTGCATGTGCCGGCCGGCGCGCTGGTGGGCGGCAGCGAAGACCTCGGTTATCGGGCGGCGATGACGTCGCTGGCACGCGGCCGGATCCACATTGCCGCGCTCGCCGTGGGAACGGCGCAGCGGGCACTCGACGAATCGGTGACCTACGCGGCCACCGCGACACAGGGCGGCACGCCGATCGGCAACTTCCAGTTGGTGCAGGCGATGCTCGCCGACCAGCAGACCGGCGTGATGGCCGGGCGCGCACTGGTTCGCGAGGCCGCCCGGTTGTGGATCACCGACCAGGACCGCCGGATCGCACCATCGGCAGCAAAGCTGTATTGCACCGAAATGGCCGGCAAGGTCGCAGATCTCGCCGTGCAGATTCACGGCGGCAGCGGCTACATGCGTGAGGTGCCGGTGGAGCGGATCTACCGCGACGTTCGCCTGCTACGACTTTACGAAGGAACCAGTGAGATTCAGCGCCTGATCGTCGGGTCGAATCTGGTGAGAGCGGCTTCGAAGGGACAACGCGCATGACCGGTCGACTCGCGGGCAAGGTGGCGTTCATTACCGGGGCGGCCCGCGGTCAAGGCCGCGCGCACGCCGTGCGGATGGCCCGCGAGGGCGCCGACATCATCGCGGTCGACGTTGCCGGCAAGCTACCGTCTTGCGTCCCTTACGATTCGGCGACTCCCGAAGACCTGGCCGAAACGGTACGACTAGTCGAGGCCACCGGTCGTCGAATCCTGGTCACCGAAATCGACGTCCGTGACTTCGACGGGCTGCGGGAGACGGTTGACGACGGTGTGGCCACGCTGGGGCGGCTGGACGTCATCGTCGCCAACGCCGGCATCTCGGCTCCGCAGGCTTGGAACGACATCACTCCCGAGGACTTTCGGGATGTCATGGACGTCAACGTGACTGGTACGTGGAATACCGTGATGGCCGGTGCGCAAAAGATCATCGATGGGGGCCGCGGTGGGTCGATCATCTTGATCAGCTCCGCGGCAGGCCTCAAAATGCAGCCGTACATGGTCCACTACACGGCCAGTAAGCATGCCGTGACCGGGATGGCCCGTGCGTTCGCCGCGGAACTCGGCAAGCATTCGATTCGGGTCAACAGCGTGCACCCTGGTCCGGTCAACACGGCGATGGGAACAGGGGACATGCTCGCCGCAATGGGAAAGGCCAGCGAAGCCAATCCCCAGCTGATGACCATGATTACGCCGTTCCTGCCGAGTTGGGTTGCCGAGCCGGAAGACATCGCCGACGCGGTCTGCTGGCTGGCCAGCGACGAATCTCGCAATGTCACTGCGGCGGCGATTCCGGTCGATCAGGGCTCCACGCAGTACTGATCCCCTTCTCCTCCCTCGCGAGCGTGCGTATTTGTACGTCGACACGCCGAAAATCCCGGCATTCTATGCACGCTCGCGGTAGAGGAGTTACCCCCCGATCAGGTCCAGTGTGCCCAGGTCGCGGATCGCTTGGCAGCCGCGCGCCAGCATGGTCAGCACCATCTCGTCACCGCGGTCGGTGGCGGTGGCGAACGCGAACCCTAAGGCAGAGATCAACAGCGCTTGCGGCATGCCGAGTCGGTAATCGCGCCAACAGGTTTCGCGGTCATAGTCTGTGACGCCGTAGTCGATCAGTGCCCGATGGTATTCGTCGACGAGACCCGTTTCGATTTCTGCGCGTAGTTCCGGCTTGAGGCTGGTGGCGGTGAAGTACGCGAGATCGCGCGCGGGCAGCCCGATGCCGAGCGTCTGCCAGTCGACCACGCTGACCGTGTTGGCCTCGCGATCGAACAGCATGTTGTCCAGGCGGTAGTCGCCGTGCAACAGCGCGAACCTGTCCCGCTCGGCCAGCAGCCACGGCGTCACCAAACCCATTGCAGTGGTGAAGGTTTCCCGGTCGACCGTGCTCATCCGATCGCCGAGCTTGTCCAGCGTGATGTCCGCACTCATCCGCGCGACCTCACCGAGACCCTGGGCCGACGCTTCGTCGGGCCGCGCGAAAGCAATTCCCGGGAAATCCAGCCAGACCGGGTCGCACCAGCTGGGCCCGTGCAGGCCGGCCAGCGCGGTGACGGCCAGCCGTGCCTCCTGCTCGCCGCAGCCGGCGAGTTGGTCGCCCTGCACCGCGGGCGCTTGATCCGCCAGCAGCAAGGCATAGTCCATCGCGTCGTCGGTGATCTCGCTGTAGAAGCATCGCGGCACCGGTACCCGCACCCGGTCGGCCACCGCGGAGTAGAACGCGCATTCGCTGCGGTAGCCGATCGTGACGCGGTCGCGCACCGTATCGTCTTGGGCCGGTAGCTTGATCACAAAGGTATCCGGCAGGCCACCAGGATTGCTCGCGTAGCGCGCCGACACCCGGTAGGTCGCCCCGGTCTGACCGGTACCGATGGCGGTGACGTCGACGGCCGATACCTCGACGCGTGCGCCACGGTCGCTGCTGAGGACCGCCGACAGCCACTCGCAGGTGACGTCGTCCGGGTAGCGGGGTATGGCCATCGACGTAACTGTAAGGCATACGGCAAGAGCGGTGGTCACCGGATCTGATGGAATTCCAGATGCAGCTCGGTCAGGCCGCGCATCTGCTAGGTCGGTTTCGTAGGTGTAGTGCCGTGCGTCCGGCGAGCAATGCGCCGCCTCTCAGATCGCGATGTCGGACATCCGGTCGACAATGCGGTTGAGCGAGATTCGCCCTTCAGGTCGAGCCAACGGTGCGCCCGGGCGCGAGCCACGTCCGAAAGCCACATGCTCGCGCGCATTGGACCGGCCGAGGAGAAACGCACGAAATACAAGCGCTCATCCAGACAACCGCTGACATAATCGCGGCAACCCGGGCCCGTCGAGCAGGCTCAGCAGAGCGGTACGTCCGCAGACAGCCATCATCAAGGCCGAAACTGGCCCACGAATCTCTGCTCCGCTCCTCCAGACTCGAGGAACATCAGTCGCACGCAATCGGATTCCACGCAGTCGGCCTAATGGAACGAAGCCAAACGGCCACGTGCCCGTCAGGAAATCCATTGCCAACGCTGCTAACTGCGGGTCGGGCTCGAATGGCAGACCGAGTGGGATTCTGATGTCACCACTATGGACCAAGATGTCCGCGAGCGGGTCCACGGGCCCGAACAACGGCGGACTAATTTGGCGATCTGCGCACCGACGCAGGTTGGCAGCGATTTGGGCAGCCGGCAATCGCGCACCACGTCGCGCCAGCTCGTCGATCGCGCGAGCCATGCTTCTACGACGTAGTGCAAGCCGTAGAAATGTCGACGTACCGTCGGTGACTGTACTGACGATATGGGCGGCTACCGTCTTGACGTCCCAACTTGCGCAGAGGCTCGGCGTCCCCAGCTGTGCGTCGTCGAGGCCGTCAAGCAGGCTTGCTACCTTGCGTCGCTCGTTCGCGACAGCCGCGAAAACCGGTTCGTACTTGGCTGCCGCTTCTCCGGTCATTTCCTATGTCGTTCTCGAAGTCCTGGCGCCACAGCTGATTTCGGAAGCCCCATCCGTCTACAACCCTCAGCCCGCGGGGTATCCCACAGACTTGATCTCGGTGTACTGGTCGAACCCGGCGACGCCGTTCTGCCGGCCCACCCCGCTGTACTTGTATCCGCCGAACGGCGTGTCGGCGCCGTAGGGAGCGCCGCCGTTGACACCGATGAAGCCGGCCCGGATCCTGCGCGCCACCGCTAGTGAACGTTCCAGCGAGCCCGACATCACGTTGCCTGCCAACCCGTACATGCTGTCGTTGGCGATCCGGATGGCGTCCTCTTCGTCGTCGAAGGGAATGACGGAGAGGACCGGGCCGAAGATCTCTTCCTGGGCGATAGTCATCGAATTGTCGACATCGGTGAAAAGTGTTGGGCGGACAAAGTATCCCTTGTCGAAGCCGGTCGGTGCGTCAGGGCCGCCTACCAGGGCCGTGGCGCCCTCTTCGACGCCCTTGCGAATGTAGCCCATCACGCGGTCGCGCTGCTTTTCCGAGATCACCGGACCACAGAGGGTTCCCGGATCCTGCGGGTCGCCACACGTGACGTTCTCGTAGATGCCTTTGAGGATCTCCACGCCCTCGTCGTAGCGGGACTGTGGCAGCAGCATCCGGGTGGGGTTGGCGCAACCCTGCCCGGCGTGCATGCATGGCGCGATGCCAATTGCGCACGCCAGCCCGAAGTCGGCGTCCTCCAAGACAATCGTGGCCGACTTGCCGCCGAGCTCGAGGAACAACCGCTTCATGGTCGCGGCGCCCTTTTCCATGATCCGCTGGCCGACCACGGTGGACCCGGTGAACGAAATCAGGTCAACTTTTGGCGACAGCGTGAGTTCTTCGCCCACAAAGTGATCCGAGGCGGTGACGACGTTGACGACACCCGCCGGAATGTCGGTCTTTTCGGCGATCAACCGGCCCAGCCGGGTGGCGTTGAACGGGGTGTTGGGCGCGGGCTTGAGCACCACGGTGTTGCCGGTTCCCAGTGCCTGGCCGAGCTTGTTGAGGGTGACCTCGAACGGGAAGTTCCACGGCACGATCGCGCCCACGACGCCGACCGGCTCCCGCCAGACCTTGATGGACGTGTTGGTGCCGGTGAGGCTGATAACCCTGTCGCCGAGGTCGGTTTCCCAGGCGTACTCGTCGATCAGCCTGGCGGGATACTTCAGGCCGTCGGCCAGCGGGGCGTCCAGCTGCGGGCCGAACGTGATCGCCCGGGGAGAGCCAACTTCGAGGATGAGTTCCTCCCGCAGTTCTTCCTTCTCATCTTCGATCGCGTCGTGCAGCTGCAACAGGCAGCGCTTGCGCAGCTCGCGGTTGGTCGACCAATCGCTCTCGTCGAAAGCCCGCCGGGCGGCGTCGATGGCCCGGTGCATGTCCTCCTTCGACGCATCGGCCACCTCGCCGATCGACTCTTCGGTCGCCGGATTGATGTTGGTGAACGTGCCGGCCTGGCCGTCGACGAGCTTGCCGTCGATCATCATCTTGGACTCGAAGCGGACCTTTACAGCCTCAGTCATGTCTGTCACTCTCTTCTCACTCGTCAGAGGGCCCTACAGAGAGCCTTACTGGAAACTAACCGATTGGCAAGGTGCGGCCTTTGCGGGGCCGACTATTGGGGGTCGAAGAGAACAGGGACCGACGTCGGCGATCGGAAAACCTGGCCGCGGATGTGCGGGTCATCAGCGTCCGGGTCTAGTCGGAGATTCGGCAGCCGATCGAGTAAAAGGTTGATGGCCGTGCGCATTTCGAGCCGTGCCAGATGCATTCCGAGGCACACGTGCACACCGTGGCCCCAGCCCAGGTGCGCCCGGGCCTCTCGGTGGATGTCGAACTTGTCCGGATCGGGGTAGCGATCCTCTTGCCGGTTCGCCGAACCGAGCATCGGCATCACTGTCGCACCGGCCGGGATCGCCACGCCGCCGAGTTCGGTGTCGCGAGTCGCCACCCGGGTAATGGTCAGCAACGGTGATTCCCACCGCACACCCTCCTCGATCGCCTGCGGCAGCAGCGACCGATCCGCGCGGATGGCATCCAACTGTGCCGGGTCGGACAGCAGCGCCAAAAGCAGGCTGCCCAGCGCCCGATAGGTCGTCTCGACGCCGGCGGGCAGCAGCAGTCGAAGGAACGAGAAGATCTCCTCGTCCGCGAGCTTCTGTCCGTCGATCTCGGCCGCAGCGAGCGCGCTGATCAGGTCGTCGCGCGGCTCGGCCCGCCGGGCCTCGAGTATCGGCGCGAAGTAGTCGCACAGGGCGGCCGAGGCCGCGAGCCCCCGTTCCGGGTTCATCAGCCAACTCAGCAGCGAAATCGACCACCGCTGGAACTGTGGGTAGTCCTTTTCCGGCAGACCCAGCAGTCCCGCGATGACCTGGCTCGGGTAGTCGAAGGTGAATTCCTTGACCAGATCCGCCTTGCCGTTGGCCGCAAAGTTGTCGATCAGGCTATTGGCCACCCGGCCGACCAACTCGTCCTGCCAACGCGCCAATGACTTCTGCGAGAACGCCTTTGACACGAGCGACCGCAGCCGGCCATGGATGGGCTCGTCCATCCCGAGCATGACGCCTTCACCTAGCACAGGGCCGAACGCCGCGATGACGGCCGCCGACGAGAACGTCTCGTTGTCGCGCAGCATCGCCTGGATATCCTCGTGGCGATACACGATGAACATCGGCAGCGATTCCTCGTGCGGCAACGCTCCCGACGTCTCGAGTCGCTGCACCGGCTCCTCGCGGCGCAGCCGCGCCAATTCGGTGTAGGGGTCACGCACATCACCGGATATCGCGTCGTCGAAGGCGCCGAAGTCTTCCAGGTCGTCGAAAAGCTGCTCCATTGTTACCCTTCAGTTCCCTTGCGGCGCTTGGCCGCCAACGACGCCAGGCGTTGCATCACCGGCGCCGGAATAACACGCGTCGCGAACACCATCCCCTTTTGGGCCGTCGTCAACGGCCATGCCCCGCCTCGCATTGATCCCTGCCTGGGTATGCCGAGCACGATCCGCGACAAGTGATGCATGCCTGACGACGGGAGAATCCTGTTGAGAGCCAACAGCATCGAGGCATCCGGGCCGACACCGCGGCGACGGAACGGCGCCCGGTCGTCCAGTGCCTTGAGCAGGCCGTCGCTGAACCGCTCCGGTGGTCTGGCAAGACGCATAGCGAACCGTCCGCGGGTGTTCATCGTGTGGTGCAGCCGGGCGTACGGGCCGGCTAAGTCGCGGTCGTCGGTGGTGCCCGCGTCGGTGATGATCTCGGTGTCATAGGTGCCGGCCACCAAGACCGTGACACCGAGCCCGAACGGCGCGATCTCGCACGCCATCGACTCACCCCAGCGCTCCAATGCTCCCTTGGCCGCCGAATACGGCGCGGTGGCAGGCTGACCGCGTACCCCGGCCGCGCTGGATACCAGCACGATGCGTCCCTCGCCCGCCACCCGCATCGCCGGAAGCAGAGCCTGAGTCAACGCGACGGGGCCCAGAACGCTGGTGGCGAATAGCCTCTGCCACGACGCCATATCAGTCTCCTCCACCATCCCGGCGGCGGAGATCCCGGCGTTGTGCACAAGCGCGTAGGGCGCCCCGACGGCCTCTTCAATCGCCTTGGCCGCAGCGGTAATCGACGCGCTGTCCAACAAGTCCAACTGCACGCCGATCAACCGGTCGTCGACCGCCCCTGTCGCCTCTCGCAGAAGCGGAAGCCCCACATCGGGTGTCCGCATCGTCGCGACTACGCGCCATCCCTCGCGATACAAGCGCACGGCCGATGCGAACCCCAGGCCGCGCGATGCACCGGTGATGACGACGCTGCGCGGATCACCCATTGCCCGGTCCACACCGTCCGCCGTCGGCCGGTGGCTCGACGTTCGGGCGTCCGTTGGGTTGACCGCTCAACCAGGTCGACCAGATGCCCACCGAGTACGGACCGGGCTGGCCCTCCTTCTCGTAGAAGCCTTGTGGGTCATAGATTTTGGCTTCAGGGTACGGCCACGGGCAGGCGACGGTACGTGACAGGTGCGCCATTTTCACCAGGGCGAACGTACCGCCGTAGCAGAAGTAGCCGACGTTGATCAGGACCAGCATCACCACGAACATGCCGAGGGTAGGACGGCTGGCGAAGATTTTCGCCCGCTGCGCCAATTTCTCGGCCACGGTGCGGCCGGTGTCGTCGCGGTAGAGTAGCACCCCGGCCGGCACCATCACGAAGTTGACCGCCAATATCTCGATGATGAAGGGGAATTGGTGGGTCTGGCCGACGAAGATCGACCCGATCGGGACCTGGGAATAGATGTACATCCCGGTTTGAACCAGGGTGATCTCCAGTGCCGCGTCGAGCACCATCCCGAACGGGAGGATGCAGATCGCCAGGCTGATCAAGGGATGGCGCCACACGAAGGAATCGACGGGCCGACGCGCCTGGATCCGGCGCAGCAGCCAGATGCCCGGGAAGTAGGGCCCCAGGTAGAACATGATGTAGCCCAGGACCAGCAGCGGCTCGACCGTCGGTGACAGTGACACCAGTGGCCAATCCTCGGGCAGGTGATGCAACTGCGGGTTGTAAACGGCGAACGGCGCCCAGTTCATGATGGGGTCCTGCCAGACGATCAGCGTCGTGACGATGCCCATCAACAACACCGGGTGATACGGGTGTCGGCGCCACGCCACCACGTAGGTGACGGCGATGAGGGCCATCACGACGACCGTGAACGCCTCTAGTACCCCGAGCCAGTGTTGGAAGCCGAACAGCACTGGCACTGGTCGCGGTGTCCCGGTGACATCCGGGTTACGAACCCGGTCGGACTCCAAACCCGTGCGGGCATTGGCAAGAAGGAATCCGAGCACGCTTAGTGCGGCTACTACCCATACCCAGGTCCAGGGCGATCCTCGTCTGGGCTCGGCTGTCGGTGCTGCGGCGGACGGCGCTGTCTGCTCGGCGGTCATCAGTTATTCCTCTCCGAAGCGGTCGACGAGATGGGAGTTGACGCCGTCGGGATCGAGCTTGCGCGCCACCAGGTAACCGGCGCCCATCCAGGCGCGACGGGTCCAGTTCCCGAACGACACCCGGGTGCCTGGTGCGCCGGAGGCGGCAGGCATCATCTTCACCCGCTCGAGGGCTTCCTTGACCCCGCGCGGGCTCAACGGATGCGCGTCGCTCAATGCGCGCACCAATGTCATCGCGACATCGCGGTTGACAACGGGCACACACCATTCCGGGCGCCGCCCGTACGCCTCGTGGTATTCGTCGAGGAACTTCTGCCCGACCATGTTGCCCTCGTCGTACTGGTCCACGCCGGTCCAGCCCATGAACCCGTTCCACATGATCGGGTTGAGCCAGGCGTTCTGGAACGCGGTGCTGGTGAATCGGGGCGGATTCCAGTCCAGCGCCTCGAGTGCCGGGTTGATGAAGACAATCCCGAACCCAAAGCCGCAGTGCACCAGCGCGCTGGGCTTGGCGTCGTGAACTGTTCGGACTGCCTCGCTTACGTCCTGGGCCGTCTGCGCGATGGCTGCCTCGGCAACGATGCGAATACCTTTGCGCTGGCAGGCTTTACGGAAGTTCTCCAGATAGGTCTTGCCCACCAGCGATTGTTCGACGAGAACGCCCACCTCGGTGTGCCCGCCCTTGGCCAGCAGGTCCGACCAGAAGATCGGCTCGTCGGTCAGCGATCCCATCGGGAACGAGAAGACCCACTCCCCCAGCGCAGCATCGGATCCGGTGACGCTGATCGCCGGCACCTTGAAGCGTTCCTCGATGGCCTCCCGGGTAGGGACCACGTTGTCGGTGATGTTCGGACCGAAGACGGCCAGGCATCCCTCGTCGCACAGTTCGCCATAGGCGTCGATAACCGCCTTGACCGATCCCTTCGGCAGACCTTCCACCTCGCGGTAGATGATCTCGATGGGCCGGTCGAGCAGGCCTTGTTCGGCGGCTTGCTTGAAGACCAAATCGAAGGGCTGCGTGAGGTCTTCGAAATATGTCTTCGGAAACCCTTCGGGCAGCCGGAAGTCCATCAGGTAGCCGATCTTGATCGGCTCTGCGGTGCTCTCGTAGGACATCTCACCTCCATTGGTGCAGCGCTACGGCCGCCGTCCCACAGTGGAACCTAAAATTTGTTCAGACCCTAGCGCGGCTGGCGTCCGGTCGTCAATCATCGTGTCCGCCTTGCCCGGGCAGATACACGTCGATCATCTTGTCCAGGCCGCTGGTCACTGCGGCGTCGTCGGTGAGCGGCCCCGCGATGGCCGCCCGGGCCGCTTCGCGTGCGCTCAGTCCCTCGGCGATCAATCGCCCGGCGGCGATCAGCACCCGGGTCGAGGCCACCTCGCGCAGTCCCGCGGTGTCCAGTCGCCTAATCGCCTGCCCGAACCGCACCAGCTCAACTGCGGTCTCGTGATCGACGCCCGCCTCGCAGGCAACGATTTTCTCCTCGACGTCCGGTGTGGGAAATCCGAACTCGATGGCCACCATGCGTTGGCGTGTGGAGTCTTTGAGATCCTTCAAAACGCTTTGGTATCCCGGGTTATAGGAGACCACCAGGCAGAAGCCGGGCGCCGCATCCAGCGTCGTCCCCAGCCGCTCTATGGGAAGCTGGCGGCGGTGGTCGGCCAGCGGGTGCAGCACCACTGTGGTGTCCTGGCGGGCCTCCACCACCTCGTCGAGGTAGCAGATGGCACCCTCACGTACCGCGCGCGTCAACGGCCCGTCGACCCACTCGGTTTCGCCGCCGCGCAGCAGAAATCGGCCCACCAAGTCGGCCGTCGTCAAGTCGTCATGGCACGCCACGGTGATGAGCGGCCGGTTCAGGTCGTAGGCCATTGCCTCCACGAAGCGGGTCTTCCCGCAACCGGTGGGGCCCTTGAGCACCACCGACAACCCTTGCCGGAACGCCGCTTTGAACACATGCTCCTCGTTGCCGACAGGCACGTAGTAGGGCCGTGGCGCGTGCTTTTGGCTAGTCATGCCACCATCCGTCGTCGAAGGTCTGCTGAGGCCAGTGCTGACCGGAACAGCGGGCCGATCAGTTGGTTCAGTTGCTCGAGCCGCGGAATAGTGACATGCGCGGCGCTGCCGAATACTCGCTGCAGCTCGGCAACGTCGGTAGCGGCACCGATGGTCAAGCACAGGCAGCCGGTGCCCCGCCGACGAGCCTCGGCCAGCGCGCGGCGCGCATCAGCCGCGCCGTAGTCGCGTTCGTAACCGTGGTCGTAGGCCAACCCGTCGGACAGCACGACCAATAACCGCCGCGGAGTGCCACCCCGACTTTCCAATACCGCGGCGCCATGCCTGATCGCGGCCCCCAATCTCGAATAGCCGCCGGGTGTCAGCCCGGATAGACGCCGCATCGCCAGGGCGTCGAGGTCATCGTCGAACCGCTTCACCGGTAAGAGATGCACCGCCGACCGCCCTTGGGAATGAAAACCGTACAACGCCACCCGATCTCCCAGATCGTGCAACGCCCCCGTCAATGCGGCAGCCGCTGTGCGCTGCTGCTCGTGCACGGTATGGCCGATCGATCCCGGTTCGGCCGACGAACCCGAGATGTCAAGGAGGATCAGGACGGAAAGGTCGCGGCGGCGACGCAGACTGTCGACGTAGACCGCTTCGTCGGGCGCTGATCCGGCGATGGTCTCCACCCGCGCCTCGACCGCCGCATCGATATCGACGTCGTCGCCCTGAACCTGGCGGTGATATCGATCCAGACCCACCGCGAGCCGGGCGAGTGCCCGACGCAACCGGTACCCGTCGGCCACGCTGATCGACGCGCCGTCGCTGGGTCGAGGCGCGACTTCCTGCACGGTGCACCAGTCCGGCCGATATTGCATGCGGCGAAAGTCCCACTCGGGGTAGTTGATTCCAGCAACCTCGCCGGCAAGGTCGTACTCGTCGACGCCAGCGGTCATGTTCGATACGACGGCAGAGCCACCGCCACGCATGCCCGACCGCAATCGGTGCGTCGGTGCGTCCGCACCCGGTGGTCCATTGCCGTTGAGCCGACGCACCGGAGCCAGCATCTTTTTCAGCCACCGGCCGAGAGCACCTCCGCCGCCGACCGGGCTGGAGAACAAGTCCGCGATGTCTTCCGGGTCGGAGTCCTCGAGCTCTGCCAAGGGCCTGCGCTGCTGTTGTCGAGCAACATGCGTACCGGATGGGTCTTTCGTTCGGCTCTTGCTGGCAGCCAACAGCTTTCGAGGGTAAATAGCTCCGAATACTGCCGGTGGCTCGCTGCCGACCGCACGGCTGCTTGCCAGTGCCAGCGAGCATGCCGGCGAGTCGCTGCGGGCCGCCATGTCGCGGTCAACGAGCAAAGACACCGCTGCCGGCAGCAATTCCTCGTTGGCTGCGAGCGCCCGATGTCCTTCTATCGCAAGGTATCGCGCGGTCAGGGCAGGCCGCCGGCCGAGCCGGCGCATGACGGCCGGCTCCAGGCTTCCCGCTGCCAGAAGGCACGCTTGAACCGCTACGGACCGTAACTGGTGGCGCGGGCCGACGTCGGCGTCGAGAAATATCGTCTTGCCGTCCGTCCACGCCGGCTCACCGGCGCCGGTTGCCGCCACGTCGACGCTGCGGCCGGCAACCGCAGACGCCAGCATGCTCCACCGCTGCAGGGCATCGGTTGCAGTGTGGTTCGCCAACGACTCTCTCACCGCCAATTGTTGACCAAATATCTGTTCCACCCTAGAGTCCGTGCTGTCCGCAGTCAATCAACTCAGGTGGTGCCAGGCATGATCGATTTCACCGAGCAAGTCGTGATCGTCACCGGTGCCGGCCGCGGACTCGGTCGCCTCTACGCGCTCGAGTTAGCCCGGCGCGGTGCGTCAGTGGTGGTCAACGACCTCGGCGGCTCCATGCACGGCGACGGCGCCGACACCGTGGTGGCCGACCAGGTTGTCGCCGAGATCGAGGCCGCCGGCGGCACAGCGGTGGCGTCGCACGACTCGGTGGACAGCCCGGAGGGCGGCGAAGCCATCGTCGCGTCGGCGGTCGAGCGATTCGGCCGCCTGGACGCAGTGGTCAGCAATGCCGGCATTTTCACCAGCATCCCGTTCGAGGAGCTGTCGGCCGATGACTGGCGGCGCATGCTCAGTGTCCACTTGGACGGCGGCTTCTATTTGAGTCAGCCGGCATATCGAGTGATGAAATCGGCGGGTTACGGCCGGTTTGTGTTCATCTCGTCGTCCGGCGGAATGTTCGGGCAACCGCTGGAAGCGCACTACGCCGCCGCCAAGGCCGGACTGGTCGGGCTGGCGAACGTGATCGCCATCGAGGGCGAACCGCACGGGATCCGCGCTAATACGGTGTTGCCGTTCGGGTTTTCCCGGATGGTCACCGAAACCGTCGGCGACCCCAAGGCGCTCGAGCAGACCGGTTTTCTGAAGGTGATTCAGCCGGAGCTCGTCGTGCCGGTCGTCGTCTACCTGGCCAGCCGGGCCTGTGGGTTCACCCATCAGAACTACTCGGCCTGCGCCGGCCGGTTCGCGAGGGTCTTCGTTGGCCTCGGTGAAGGCTGGCTCGCCGAACCTGGCAGTAACCCCACCGCCGACGACATCGCGGCACATCTACCCGAAGTGACTGCGACAGAACCGTTCACGGTGCCCGCGTCGATTTTCGAGGAGGTGTTCGGCGTCTGCGCGCGGCTGGGCATCGACGTATTCTCGCAGTGACGCCAGACCCCCGGCAAAGTAGCTACTGTCTGGTAGCGTTTAACCAAACATTCGGTCAGAAGGCCCTCTTGCGGGAAGCTGTGGAGGTGACGTGGGGCGCCAGCAACCAGCCGGGGCGGCAACCTCCAACGGCGCCTACGACGACGGGACGCGCCGCACCGAGATCCTTCAAACCGCCGCGTCGCTGATCGCCTCCTCCGGGTTGCGCACCTCGCTGCAGGAAATCGCCGACGCGGCGGGCATTCTGCCGGGAAGCTTGTATCACCATTTCGAGTCCAAAGAAGCGATCCTGGTCGAGCTGGTCCGGCGGTATTACGCCGATCTGGAACGCATCGGCGACACCGCATATCAGAAATTGGACGAACCGGGCTCGCGGCCGGTCTCCGAAACGATCACCGAGCTGGGGTCGGCGATAGCGCGCTGCGCCGTGGCGCACCGCGCGGCCCTGCAGATGTCGTTCTACGAGGCGCCGAGCGCAAATCGCGAGCTGGTGGAACTGCTTCGTCATCCCCCCACCGCCGTGCAACAGGCGATGCTGCAAACCCTGCGTGCCGGCAGGTGGAGCGGCTACATCCGGGCGGACATCGATCTTCCGACGCTGGCGGACCGGTTGTGCCAATCGATGATGCACGTCGGTCTGGACGTCATACGCCACACCGCGGCCGCCGATCAGGCCGCCGCGCTGCTGTGCCGCATCATGCTGCAGGGGCTGGCCAGCCACCAGCACAGCGATCAAGAGTTGGATCGCTCCAGTGCATTTGCGGCTGCGGAGGCGGCGATCAAGACATGGCCGGAGACCGATTCCGAGGCCAACGACAAAGCGGCACATGTCCGGGCGGTCGCCCGAGCCGAGTTCGGCCGCAAAGGATATGAGGTCACCACCGTCCGCGACATCGCCTCGGCGGCGGGTCTGGGCACCGGGACCGTCTATCGGCTGATCGGCTCGAAGGACGAGTTGCTTGCGTCGATCATGGAGTCGTTCGGCAAGAAAGCCGGCGGCGGCTTCGTCAACGTCCTTCGCGCGGACGCGACACCGATCGAGAAATTGGACGCGCTGGCCTGGGTCAACATCAACGCGCTGGATCAGTTCCCGGATGAGTGGAAGATTCAGCTAGCCTGGATGCGGCAGTCCCCGCCCGATACTCCGAATCCCGGCCTGCTGTTCACCACACGCCTGCGGCAACTCAAAACACTGCTGTCCGAAGGGATTCGCTCGGGCGACATCCGTGTCGAAACTCCATCCATCGAGATGCTGGCCCGATGCGTGATGGATGTCATTTGGATGCCCGAAAACATCGTGCGCGACCAGGGCAAGAGCGCGGCACTGATCCATGCCCGCGACACGGTCGTGCGTGGCGTCGCACAGCGGGACACCGGCTAACCACCCGCCCTAAATCGGGTATTGAACCAAAAATATGTTCCCCGTAGAGTTTTTGCGTGTCCGCAGAGTGGCGGGCCAAGAGAAGAGGGAGAGCAATGACCGGCATCGAGCAATTCCGGTACGACGGCAAGCGAGTGCTCGTCGTGGGTGGCGCCACCGGCATGGGGGCAGCCGCCGCCCAGACGGCAGCGGCGCTCGGTGCCGAGGTGATCGTGATGGACTATGCGCCGGTCTCGTATGAGGCTGCCCGCGAGGTGAGCGTGGATCTGTCCGACCGATCCTCGATCGACTCCGCGATCGACCAGGTCGAGGGGCCCATCGACGCAATCTTCTCGGCCGCCGGTGTTGCCGACGGGCCAAAGCTGATGAGAGTCAACTTCATCGGTCATCGTCATCTCATCGACCGGGTTCGGGCCGATGGCAAGCTTTCGCGCGGTTCGGCAATCTGCTTCATCTCCTCGGTCGCCGGGATGGGCTGGGAGAACGACTTGCCGCTGCTTCAGGAGTTCTTGGCCACGCCTGACTACGAATCGGCCGATGCCTGGGTCGCGGCCCACGAGCCGGAGGGCATCATCCACTACGGCTTCAGCAAAAAGGCCATCAACGCCTACGTGGCGACCCAGGCCTTCGACCTGTTGAAAGAGGGCGTGCGCATCAACGCCATCTGCCCCGGCCCCACCGACACGCCGCTGGCCCGCGCCAACGCCGACCTGTGGCTCACCTTCGCCCAGGACTACCGGGACGCCACCGGCTGCGGAGTCCACACTCCCGAGCAGATGGCCAACACCATGGTCTTCCTCAACAGCCAGGCGGCCAGCGGCATCAGCGGTATCACCCTGCTCGTCGACAACGGCCACGTGATGTCCTCGCTCACCGGAGCATTCCCGCCCGGAAAGCCCATCATGGATCTGATCATGGGCCGCGTTTCGCTCACCTAGAGCGCGTGGCGGGGCAACGTGATCGGCAAGTCCAGCGAACTCAAAAGCCCCGCAGGCGCATCCACCACATAGGGGATGGCGTTGACGACGCGCATGGCGGTGGCCGTCATCGCGCCCCGGCCGGCGCCGTGGCCTTCGGCCTCCCCCAGTGTCATCGAGCAATGGATGTCGGGCTCGCCTTCGATGTCGACGCGGTAGGTAGCGTCGCAGTCTGAGTTCGGCCAGTCTGGCGCCACGTCGCGCGCCATCCGAATGACGTGTTCGATCACGATCGCTTCGCGGCCGTCGACGACGCCAGCCGCACGTGTGGACACCGCCCCGCATGTTTCTGCCTTGATCGTCCCGAAGGCCACCTCGATGTCGCGGTGCGTCAGACGGCGGTCGAGCGTGCCGCGAGTCTCTTGCACCTCCACACCTAAGCCCTCGGCTATCAGACGAATTGGTGCGCTCCAAGCCATCTCGATGAAGCCCGGCGTGCTCAACATCGGTTCGAAGTCGAGCGGACGACCGAACCCCATCCCGTCCATCATCACGTCGGCAACCGGATAGTGATCGTTGAGCGCTATCTCCGAAACCTTCACGGCACGAATTGTTTTCGACTGCGTCGACAACACAAGCGCAAGCTGATCCGAGCCGAATCCGGGAAAGATTCCGGAGACGTAGAACGAGGCGTTTCCGGATTTGGCGGCCGCCTCGAGTTGGTCGCGCCACTCGGCGTGAAAGTAGGCGGGTGGGTAGACCAAGCTGGTGGACGACGTCGACGCCACATTGATTCCCGCCTCGAGCAAGCGCAGATAATCGGGCACCGCACCGGCATCACGTTGCGGACCGCTCGCGGTGTACACGACGCAGTCCGGGCGCAACGCGATAAGCGCCTCGGCGTCATTGGTCGCCGCGACACCGATGGCCGCGCCACCGGCGAGCTCGCCCGCGTCGCGTCCGACCTTGTCCGGCGAATGTACCCACACCCCAACAAGTTCGAGGTCCGGGCGGCGTCGAATCGCGTCGATGGCAATGGAACCGACGCCTCCGGTTGCCCAGACGACGACTCGAGTTGGCCTCACGGTCATGTTTCTCCTTACTGCGTTGACGCCGCGGCCGCGCGCTCGAGATAAGGCCACGCCAGCCTCGGCGGCAGACCTCCGCAGAGCGGCAGCAGCCGTCCGCGCGATCGCATGTCGACAGCGAAGTGCTGGTATTCCTCGCTTCCTTGGGTCGATCACGAGCCACGCAGACTATAACCTAATCTTTGTTCCAGGCGGTCAGTTCACGGCCTTCCGATTCCGCCAAGAACCCGCCCAAAGTGACGGCGCACTGGTAGAAAGACGTGCGACGAACCCGTGAAATGGAGGTGGCCGGTGAAAACCCGGTTCGTCGCGGCCGCGGTGACGGCTTCGGTGGTGGTGCTGGGCACTTCGGGTTGCTTCATGCGCTCGGAGAAGGTGCCGCAGAAAACGGCTCGGATCACCGTCAACAACACCACTCGGACGTCACACGCCGTTTCCTGTAGCCAGGTGCAGTGGCTGCTGACCGCTGACATCGGCGCGGCGCCTGCACACGTCCAGGCGGTCGTGCGACTCGATGCGGAGAAGCCCAAACCTGAGTCCGTGCACATCGACAACTTCGACGGCTTCACCGGCGTTGCGGACGCCGGAGTTGGCAAGGCCAAGGCTGCTTTTGCCGGCGATACCTACACCATCACCGGTACTGCCCAGGGGACTGACCCGAACGACGTCAACACACCGGCTACGGCTGACTTCAAGATCGAAGTGAGTTGTTGACCACCACCGGATAGATTTACTGCGATGACAAGTCCCATCCTGCTCAGCATCGCTGTGATCGCCTCGGTCCTGTTAAGCCTCTGGCTCGTCCAGCGCGGCGGTCGCAATCGCTGAGGGCGGCCGTACTTAATCGGGCGGAAGAAGCCGCTTGGAACTGGCTTCCGCTTCACGCCGCAGCCTGATCGCCCGTGCCCGCGCCTCGGCAGCCAGAGCTTCGGCTTCCCCGGCTTCTGCTCGCGCCCGCGCCTCGGCGGCCACGGCTTCCGCTTCGGCGGCTTCTGCTCGCGCCCGCGCCTCGGCGGCCACGGCTTCCGCTTCGGCGGCCCCTGCCCGTGCCCGGGCTCGCGTCCGCGCCTCGGTGGCCAGAGCTTCGGCTTCGCGCGCTGCTGTCCGCGCCCGGGTCTGGGCCGAGAGAGCTTGGGCTTCAACGACTTCTGCGCGGGCCCGCAGCTCGGCGGCCAAAGCTTCAGCTTCGCCAGCTCCTGCTCGCGCCCGGGCCTCAGCGGCTGCAGCTTCGGCTTCGGCGGCTTCTGCCCGCGACCGCGCCCGGGCAGCGACAGCTTCAGCTTCGGCGGCTTCCACCCGCGCCCGCGCTCGCGCCCGCGCCTGGACGGCCAGAACTTCAGCGTCGCGGGCTGCTGCTTGCGCCCGCGCCTCAGCGGCCGCGGCTTCGGCTTCGGCCGCTTCTGCCCGCGACCGCGCCTCTGCGGCGAGAGCTTCGGCCTCGTCGGCTTCTATCTGTGCCCGCGCCTCGGCGGCCAGAGCTTCGGCTTCGGCGGCCAGGATTCCGGCTTCGGCGGCCAGAGCTTCGGCTGCGGCCGCGCCTGCCCGCGCTCGAGCCTCATCGGCCCGGGCTTCTGCTGCGCCGGCTCGTGCTTGGCTCCGCGCCTCGGCTCTCAACTTCAGCTGCGACAGCTTTCGCCCGGCCCGGGCCCTCGCATGGTCGACGCCCAATAAGCGGTTGCGTTTCGGTGGGCCGGCCGTGAGCCGCGGGTGCCGCGCGACCGCTTTCTTCGGGCCGTTGAAGAAATCCATCACGCCTAAAGCCAAGCCGGCCAGCCCGATCGTCAGTGGGATCGCGAACGCCACCGTCGCACTGTCTTGCCAGTTCACCACGGTCGCGTCCCAACGCCGTACCGCGGTAATGACAGTCTCCGCGGACGCGCTCGCCGCCCGCGGCTGCCGATCCGGACCGCTATTTTCTCGGAGACCACCGCAACCACTGCATGATCCCTCTCCTTCGCGGAGATACCGGGATGTAGCGTACTGCGATAGACCTCACAGTGGCGTGATAACCGCTCGTTTCTGGCCAAGAAGTCTGCACAAGTTGCGTGCTTTTGGACTGGTTAGGCGAGCTACGCCGCAGCCGGGACTT
>NZ_BFAB01000012.1 GCF_003402475.1 Mycobacterium sp. MFM001 | reverse complement strand
TTGGACGAGTCAACGCGGTCATAGGGCGCGTGTAGTGTCGAATACATGTTCGATAACGGCGTATCGCCGCAGGCTACGGACCCTTTTGCCGGGGTCGACGACGCCGGCGTGGTCGACGCCCTCACGACGGCGGCGCGCAATCAGAACGCGATGTGCGCGCGCGAGTTGGCGGCAATCGGTGAGCTGTATGCGCGCCGGGCACCCGAGGACGATGCCGACCGGGTCAACTGGGCCATCGACGGGTACGAGAACGTGGCGGCCGAGGTGGGCGCGGCGTTGGGCATCAGCCGGGGACGGGCCCGCGGGCGGCTGCGCTACGCGATCGACCTACGTGAGCGGCTGCCTCGGGTCGCCGAGGTCTTCGCGCGGGGAGACATTGACTTTCGGTTGATGGCCGCGGTGGTACGCCGCACCGAGTTGGTCGACGATCCCCTGCTGGTTGCCAAGCTGGATGCCGCGATCGCTCGACATGGCCACAAGTGGATGCGGCTATCCGAGCCCAAACTCATTGAGCGGATCGACATGTGGGTGGCCCGGTTCGACCCGGCCGGCCAAAAGATGCCGGGCCAGCGCAACGAGGATCGCTATGTCGAAGTCGCGCCGCTCGAGTCCGGCCTGGCCGGCGTGTGGGCCCAGCTGCACGGCCAGGACGGCGCCGCCTTGGACCAGAAGCTCGACTCGTTGGCGGCCACCGTTTGCCCGGCAGATCCGCGCACCAAGGCGCAACGTCGCGCCGACGCGCTCGGTGCATTGGTGGCCGGACTGGAGACCATCCGCTGTGAGTGCGGCTCACCGGAATGCCCAGCGGCACAACGGCGGCCGGCCACCGACGTGGTCATTCATGTGCTGGCCGAGCAGGCCACCATTGGCGGCGACTCTGAGGCGCCGGGCTATCTGCCCGGGTTCGGGCCGCTGCCGGCAACCGCGTTGCGGGATCTCGCCGGTACGGCGAAGCTCAAGCCGCTCGCGACACCCCCGGCCGATGCACAGCCCGGGTATCGGCCGTCGGCGGCGTTGGCGGAATTCGTGCGGCTGAGGGATTTGACATGCCGGTTTCCGGGATGCGACCAGCCGGCCGAGGTGTGCGACATCGACCACACGGTCCCGTTTCCGTTCGGCCCCACGCACCCGTCGAATCTCAAGCTCCTGTGCGGTTACCACCATCTTTTGAAGACCTTCTACACCGGCATCGGCGGTTGGGCCGACCGCCAGCTGGCCGATGGCACAGTCGAATGGACAGCGCCAACCGGTCACACGTACACCACCAAACCCGGTGGTGCCGTGCTCTTCCCGGCTCTGGCCATTCCTACGGGCGAATTGGCGTTACCTACCTCGGTACCGCCGGCATCTGAGAAGCGCGGACTGATGATGCCGACCCGGCGACGTACCCGGGCCCAGGAGCGCGCAGCGCGCATCGCCCACGAGCGTGGCATCAACGAGGCGCGCCTCGCCGCGGAAGCGGGCCGCCAGGCCGAGCACGTTGCGGCCTGCAACGACCCGCCCTTCTAGTTATTTGCGGCGCCGCGGAATGAACTCCTGCACCTTGACCTTGATGCCCTCCCTGAGCATCCCGAACGCGTCCTCGTCGCCCTTGAGCACTGACGTGGCGGCGGCCTTCATCTGGTCGAAGGTCGCATGCGGCGGCACCGGCGGGATGTTGGGATCGCAGTGCACGTCGAGCACAGTCGGGCGATCTGCGGCCAGCGCCTGATCCCACGCGGAGCCAATCTGCCCCGGATCGGTAAGCGTCGCCGAGCCCAGGCCCAGACTGGCTGCGAAGCCCGCGTAGTCCACAGTTGGAAGTGTTTGCGACTCAGGGAATTTCGGCGCTCCCGCCATTGCCCGCATCTCCCACGTCACCTGGTTGAGGTCGTTGTTGTGCAACACCGTGACGATCAACCGCGGATCGGTCCACTCTTTCCAGTAGTGCGCGATCGTGATCAGCTCGGCCATCCCGTTCATCTGCATCGCGCCGTCACCCGCGAACACGATCACCGGGCGGTCCGGGTTGGCGAACTTGCCGCCGATCCCGTAGGGCACCCCGGGACCCATCGTGGCCAGGTTGCCCGACAGGGACCCCCGCATGTTGCCACGGAATTTCAGTTGGCGCGCATACCAATTCGCCGACGAGCCGGAGTCGGCAGTGACGATCGCGTTGTCCGGCAGCTTCGGCGACAACTCGGCGAAGAGCTTCATCGGGTTGATCGGCTCGGCGGACACGTTGGCTTCCATTTCCATGGTTTCCCACCAGCGCTGCACGTTCTTCTCGATCTTCTCCCGCCAGGACCGGTCGGACTTGCGCTGAATCAGCGGGATCAGCTCCCGCAGTGTGGCCGCGGCGTCGCCGACGAGATTCACCTCGTTGGGGTAGCGCATGCCGATCAACGCCGGGTCGATGTCGATCTGCACACCACGAGCGTCGCCGAACCCGGGCAGGAACTGCGTGTAGGGGAAACTCGAGCCGATGGTCAGCAGGGTGTCGCAGTCGCGCATCAGCTCGTAGCTGGGCCGGGTGCCGAGCAACCCGATAGAACCCGTGACCCAAGGCAGTTCGTCGGAGAGCACGTCCTTGCCCAGCAGCGGCTTGGCGACGCCGGCACCAAGCAGATCCGCGATCTCGGTGACCTCCTTGACCGCTCCCTTCGCCCCGCAGCCGACCAGCATGGCGACGCGTTCGCCGGCGTTGAGCACCTCGGCGGCCCGCTGCACACCCTCTTTGGAGGCTGCGACCTCGGGCCATTCGAATCCCAGACTCGAGGGCACCATCTTGAATGCGTGCGTGGGCGGCGAATATTCGAGCTCCTGCACGTCAGCCGGAATGATGACGGCGGTCACCGTGCGCCTGGTCAGCGCGGTGCGGATGGCGCGGTCGAGCACGTTCGGCAGCTGCTCGGGCACCGTCACCATCTGGATGTACTCGCTGGCCACGTCCTTGAAGAGGCTCATCAGGTCGACTTCTTGCTGGTAAGAGCCGCCCATCGCGCTGCGGTTGGTCTGCCCGACGATCGCCAGCACCGGAACCCGGTCGAGTTTGGCGTCGTAGAGGCCATTGAGCAGATGGATCGCGCCCGGTCCCGACGTCGCCGCGCACACGCCGAGCTTGCCAGAGAACTTCGCGTAGCCGACCGCCTCGAACGCGGCCATCTCCTCGTGGCGGGCCTGCACGAACTTCGGCTGGTTGTCGGCGCGCCCCCAGGCTGCCAGCAGGCCGTTGATGCCGTCACCGGCGTAGGCGAATACCTTCTCGATCTCCCAATCGCGCAGTCGTTCCAACACGAAGTCGGCAACCAGAGCGCTTGCCATTGCACACCTCTTCCTGTCCGGGAGCAGATAACAGGAAGGTGGTTACCCAGGGAATGCCCCGGTTAGACGCATAAAAATGTCGGGGTGGCGGGATTCGAACCCACGACCTCTTCGTCCCGAACGAAGCGCGCTACCAAGCTGCGCCACACCCCGCGTGAAGCCACGACAGCGTATCGCACTGGCCTGACCGCCCGCCAAAGCGGATTGGCCCGCCGGAGCCGCCGGGTACCCGAACAGTGTTGCAACCCGACGACTGTGCCGCGTGGATCACACCGCGGACAGCCGCGCGACGTGCCTCACACAATGCAGCGGAATAGCCGCCGGTATCAGTACGGTTTATATGCACCGAATTCGGCAACGGAAGCGAGACAATCATGACGGTCCTTGGTGCCGTGGTGTTCGGCGGACTCTTGGTCCTCGGTGTGCTGTGGCTACTGGTGACCGCTCCGGCCAACGAAGCGCAGGAAGCCTGGGATCACGCCCAGCTGCACGAGCGTTCGAACTCGGCCAGCGCCGCGGCCGACGGGGCCGGGTCCAGCCCGTGGGCCTTGACCCATTCGTCGCAGAAGTAGGTGTCGGCGTAGCGGTCGCCGCTGTCGGCGAGCAGCGTGACCACCGACCCGCTGCGGCCTTCGGCAACCATTTCGGCGATTAGGCCGAAAGCTCCCCATAGATTGGTGCCCGTCGACGCGCCGACCCGACGACCCAGCACTGCGCTGGCGTGACGGGCGGCCGCAATCGAGGCGGCATCGGGAACCGAGACCATCCGGTCGACCACATCGGGCAGAAACGACGGCTCCACGCGTGGCCTACCGATGCCCTCGATGCGTGACGACGCGTTGACGACGACGTCGTTGCGGCGCTCGGCGTAGGCGGCGAAAAACGCGGAGTTCTCCGGATCGACCACACATAGCTGCGTGGCATGCCGCCGGTAGCGGATGTAGCGGCCGATCGTCGCGCTGGTGCCGCCGGTGCCCGCCCCGACGACGATCCAGTCCGGGATCGGGTGCTTCTCGTCGCGCATCTGCACATAGATCGACTCGGCGATGTTGTTGTTGCCCCGCCAGTCGGTGGCCCGCTCGGCGTTGGTGAACTGATCCAGGTAATGCCCGCCGGTCTCGCGGGCCACCCGTTCCGCCTCGGCGTACACGTCGCCCGAATGCTGCACGAAATAGCAACGGCCGCCTTGTGATTCGATCAACGCAACTTTAGAAGCACTGGTCGACGCAGGCATCACCGCGACGAACGGAAGACCAAGCAGCGCAGCAAAATACGCCTCCGACACCGCCGTCGACCCCGACGACGCCTCGACCACTGTGGTGTCCTCGCCGATCCAGCCGTTGCACAGCGCATACAAAAACAATGACCGGGCTAGCCGGTGTTTCAGGCTGCCCGTGATGTGCGTGGTCTCGTCTTTGAGGTAGAGCTCGACGTCGGCGCCGGCGCTCCACGCCGACGGCAGCGGGTAGCGCAGCAGATGAGTGTCGGCGCTGCGACGGGCGTCGGCCTCGATCAGCCGAATCGCGTTGTCTGTCCAGTCACGCGGCCTGCTGCGGTCTGCAACGCGGGTCAATGCACCGAATACGTTGGCTGCGAACGCCCCCGGTCGCGGTTCGAGTCACGACCGCCCGTCGGCGCGGCGATCAGCGTCAGCAGCGTCGCCTCGGGACGGCAGCAGAACCGCACGGGCGCAAACGGCGACGTGCCGATCCCCGCCGAGACGTGCAGCCGCATCGTGGCACCCCAACGCGACGCACCCTTGGCCCGGGAGCGGTCCAGGCCCGAATTCGTCACCAGGGCACCGTAGAACGGCAGGCACAGCTGACCGCCGTGGGTGTGACCGGCCAGCACCAGCTGGTAGCCGTCGGCGGCGAAGCGGTCCAGCACCCGCGGTTCGGGCGAATGCGTCAGCCCCAGCCGCAGATTGGCGGCGGGACTGGCCGGGCCGGCGATCGTCTCGTAGCGGTCGCGCGCGATGTGCGGGTCGTCCACGCCGGCCGCGGCGATGTGCAGACCGGCCACCTCGAACTCGCGACGGTTGTGGGTCAGATCCAGCCAGCCGCGCTCGGTGAACGCCGCGCGCAGGTCCTGCCACGGCAGCGGCTGGCCGTGCACCCGGTGCCCGGGATTGGTCAGGTAGTTCATCGGGTTCTTCAGCCGCGGACCGAAGTAGTCGTTGCTGCCGAAGACGAACACGCCCGGCAGCGACAGCAGGTCGCCCAGCGTCTGCACCACCGCGGGCACCGCCTTCGGGTGGGCCAAGTTGTCGCCGGTGTTGACCACCAGGTCGGGCTCCCAGCCGGCCAGTTCCCGCAGCCACGCCTGCTTGCGGCGCTGGCCCGGCCGCATGTGGATGTCGCTGATGTGCAGCACCCGCAACGGCGACGAGCCCGGCGTCAGCACCGGCATGGTCAGTTCCCGCACGACGAACGCGTTGCGTTCGATGATCGAGGCGTAACCGATGCCGGCGGCGGCCGAGCCGAGCGCGACGGCGCCGGTGGTTTTCAAAACTGCGGATGCGGGCATGCAGGCATGCTACTGCGCGACACTATGGCGGCGGCGGTGGCGGCTCGCCCGGCGGCGCGGGTGGCGGCAACAACGGAATCGTGATCGGCGGCAGCCCGGGGATCTCGATGACTTGCGAGCCGATCGGCGCACCTTCGGGTGGTGGCGGCGGGGCGGGCGGGACGCCGTTGCTGATCTGGATGGTGACGACGGCGCCCGGGATAGTCTGGCCGTTCGGCGTCGTTCCGACCACTTCCCCGTACTTGGCGCTGCTGTTGACCGACGTCGGTTGGTCGGCGACCTGGAAACCGGCTTCCTTCAGGCGCTGGCGTGCCCCGTCGACGTCCAGTCCGACGACGCTGGGCACTCGCGAGTTCGGCCCGCCGTCGACGTAGCGCGGATCGGTCGGCGGCAACTTCACTTCGCCGAACTTGTCCGCGATCGGCTTCATCGCGTTGAACCAGGTGCGGGCCGGCTCGTTACCGCCGTAGAGGTTGCCGTCGCCGCAGCGCCGCAGCGGCGAGGAGCACAGATCCGACGGCGAGCTGGAGTCGTCGTAGATATAGTTGGCGGCCGCGTACTGGTTGGTGAAGCCG
Organism: Mycobacterium sp. MFM001; assembly: GCF_003402475.1. Taxonomy (GTDB): domain Bacteria; phylum Actinomycetota; class Actinomycetes; order Mycobacteriales; family Mycobacteriaceae; genus Mycobacterium. The sequence continues at coordinate 151,099 of NZ_BFAB01000012.1, read as the reverse complement.
ACGAAGCCCGACGAGCGGTGCGCCTCGGTGGTACCGGTCTTACCCGACATCGGCAGAGTCCAGCCCGCCGCCCCGGCCGACCCCGACGCGGTCCCGCCGGGCTGCGAGTCCTTGCTCAGCGCGTTGGCCAGGGTGTTCGCCAATCCTTCCGGCACCACCTGGTCACACGCCTCGGTGCTGACGGAGACCTCATTGCCGTCGCGGTCGATCAGCTTGTCGATCGGGTTGGGCGGGCACCACTTGCCGCCGGAGGCCAGCGTCGCCGCGACGTTCGACAGCTCCAGCGCGTTGACCTCGAACGGTCCCAGGGTGAACGAGCCGATGTTCTGCCGCTTGATGAAATCGGCCAGGCTCTCGTTGCTGTTTTCGTCGTAGTCGCGGGCGGTGCCCGGGTCGGCGTAGGAGCGCAGCCCGAGTCGGACCGCCATGTCCACCGCACGCGGCACCCCGACCATCTGGATCAGCTTGGCGAACGCGGTGTTCGGCGACGTGGCCAGCGCGTCAGTCACGTTCATCGACCCACGGTAGTTGCCGGCGTTGACCACGCACCACGTCTCCTTGGGGCAGCCCTTGGCGCCCCCGCTGCCCATGCCCTTGGCCTGGAAGCTGCCCGGCACCTCCAGCTGCATGTTGATGCCCATGCCCATCTCCAGCGCGGCGGCGGTGGTGAAGATCTTGAAGATCGACCCCGCGCCGTCGCCGACCAGAGAGAACGGCTGTGGCCGCATCGTCTCGCCCGCATCGGTGTTCAGACCGTATCGGCGGTTGCTCGCCATCGCGATCACCTTGTGCGAGTCTTTACCCGGCCGGATCACGCTCATCACGCTGGCGATGCCGTTGAGATCCGGGCTGGCCAACCCGTCGATCGCCGACTTGACCGAAGCCTGCACATCGGGGTCGAGGTTGGTACGGATCGTGTAGCCGCCGCGCGCGACCTGCTCCTTGCTGATGCCGGCCCGCGCCAGATACGCCTGTACGTAGTCGCAGAAGAATGCGCGGTCGCCGGCTGCGATGCAGCCACGCGGTAATTCGTTGGGCTGCGGCAGAATTCCCAGCGGCTCCGCCTTGGCGGCGCGCAACGCGTCGGCTTCCTGCGGCAGGTTCTCGATCATGGTGTCCAGCACCAGGTTTCGGCGTGCCAGCGCACCCTCGGGGTTGGTGTAAGGATTGAGCGCGGTGGTCGACTGCACCATCCCGGCCAGCAGCGCCGCCTGCTGCCAGTTCAGCTCCGAAGCGTTCACGCCGAAGTAGGTTTGCGCGGCGTCCTGCACACCAAAGGCGTTGTTGCCGAACGAAACCAGGTTCAGGTAACGGGTCAAGATCTCCGGCTTGGAAAAGGTCTTGTCCAGCGTGAGCGCCATCCGGATTTCGCGCAGCTTGCGCGCCGGCGTGGTCTCGACCGCCGCACGCTTTTCGGCGTCGGTCTGCGCGATCACCAGCAGCTGGTAGTTCTTCACATACTGCTGCTCGATCGTCGAACCGCCGCGGGTGTCGACGTCGCCGGACGCGTAGCCGGCCAGCCCGTGCAGCGTGCCCTGCCAGTCGACGCCGTTGTGTTCGGCAAACCGCTTGTCCTCGATCGATACGATTGCCAACTTCATCGTGTTGGCGATCTTGTCGCTGGGCACCTCGAAGCGGCGTTGCGAGTACAGCCAGGCGATCGTGTTGCCCTTCGCGTCGACCATCGTGGTGACGGCCGGGACGTCGCCCTCGAGCAGCTGGGCCGATCCGTTGGCGACGACCTCCGAGGCGCGGTTGGACATCAGCCCGATGCCGCCGACGGCAGGAAACAGTAGAGCCGCGACGATGACGCTGGCCAACAGGCAGCAGCCGGCGAGCTTGGCGACCGTGATAGCGGTCTGGGGCTGCTCCGGCTCCGGCATGGCTACTAGACTAGCGGCGCCGCGACGGAAGTCATCTGGAGTCATCTCGAGTGGCTGATGAGCATATTTTCGCCAGCGTCACAGGTCAGGGCCTATTCGGTGGTTCGTTCGACCTTTCCGGCGGTCCCCTTCATGATCGGACGGCACAGTTGTCCCAAAAAAGGGTGTATCAAACCGTTGCGCAATTGGCACCTGACCACCTAACTTAGACGCACAGTGAGATACAGGTAACACCGACGTGCATAGTGTGGCCTAGATCGCATCGCCGATCTGCAACGCGAGTCGGGGGCCGTCGTACTGACGGTGAGAGCGAAGAGGGGACGCTGGTGTCAGGTACACGGATCGTGGCACGGAAGGCGAACACTGCACCGTCAGCCAACACCGTTCATCGTGCTGATTCCGAGTCACGGATCGCGTGGGTGTCCAAGGCACTGTGCCGGGCCGCCGACCCCGACGAGCTCTTCGTCCGCGGCGCCGCGCAGCGCAAGGCCGCGGTCATCTGCCGCCACTGCCCGGTGATGCTGGAATGCGGCGCCGACGCGCTGGACAACCGGGTCGAGTTCGGCGTGTGGGGTGGCATGACCGAACGCCAGCGCCGCGCACTGCTCAAGCAGCATCCCGAGGTGGAGTCCTGGGCGGAGTTCTTCGCTGCGCAGCGCAAGCACCGCAGCGCTGGCTAAGCCGGGCTTTTAAGCCGCGCCGTTAGTAGCCGTCATCTGGTCGGCGATCGCCCGCAGCGCCTCGAGGTCGCAGACGTCGAACGGCAGCGACGGCACCCCGACAATCGCGACGTGCGGGTTGGCGCCCGTGAACCGGGACAGCAGCCGGATCTCCCGCTTGGACGTCGCCGCCCGGTCAGCGTGAATCTGCAGGACCGCCCTGGCCAGCGCGCCGGAGTCGGATTCGTTCTCCAGCGTCTCGGCGCCGTCGATGGCCCGCTCCACCGGCAACGAGCACAACATCGGGTGGGTGCGGTTCAGGATCAGCCCCGCCAGCGGCATGCGTTCCTCGGAGAGCCGGTCGACAAAGAACGACGCCTCCCGCAGTGCATCCGGCTCGGCCGCCGACACCACCACGAACTGCGTGCCACGCCGCTTCAGCAGGGCATAGGTGCGGTCTGCCTTCTCCCGGAACCCACCGAAGGTGGCATCCAGTGACTGCACGAAACCTGCTGCGTCGGAAAGCATCTGGGAACCCAGCACTGTCGAGAGCGCCTTCATCGCCAGGCCGACCGCGCCGGTGACCAGTCGGCCGATGCCCCGGCCGGGACCCAGCAGCAGCCGCCACAGCCGGCTGTCCATGAAGCTGCCCAACCGTTTCGGCGCGTCCAGGAAGTCCAGCGCGTTGCGCGACGGCGGAGTGTCCACTACCACCAGGTCCCAGCGGTCCTGGCTCAGCAGTTGGCCCAGCTTCTCCATCGCCATGTATTCCTGCGTGCCGGCCAGCGAGGTGGCGACCGTCTGATAGAACTGGTTGTCCAAAATTGCTTGTGCGCGTTCGGGTCCCGAGTACTGGATCACCATTTCGTCGAACGTGCGGCGCATGTCGAGCATCATCGCGTAGAGCTGCCCGGGCACTTCCGGAGCCAGCGGCACACGCTGCGGCGAGTTACCAAGGTCGTTGATTCCCAACGCTTGTGCCAGCCGTTTGGCGGGGTCGATGGTCAACACCACGACCGTACGGCCGTTCTCGGCTGCGCGCAACGCCATTGCGGCAGCGGTCGTGGTCTTGCCGACGCCGCCGGCGCCGCAGCACACCACCACCCGGTTGGTTTTGTCGGCCAGAATGGTGGCCAGGTCCAGCTTCGGCGGCGTAGTACTCATCGAACTCCTTGCTGCGCAAGCACTTCGGAGAGCTCGTAGAGACTGCCGAGGTCGACGCCGTCGGCGATCGTGGGAAGCTCCAGCCGCGGCACTTGCAACTCGTCGAGCTGCTCGGCGGTCTCGGCGCGGGCGGTGATCCGGGTGGCGTGCTGGATGGTCTCGGTCAGCAGGCCGGCGAAATCGGCGTCGTTCAGGGTGATTCCGGCCTTGGCCAGCCCGGCTCGCACTGCGTCGGCGTCGATATCGCCCTCCGCGGCCTTGGTCAAATCGTCGGGCTGCAGGTAGGCCGGGATGTTTCGGTTGACGATCACGCTGCCGATCGGCAGATTAAGCTCCTGCAGCTCGTCGATCGCCTCCATGGTTTCCTGCATCGGCAGCGCTTCCAGCAGCGTCACCAGGTGGACGGCGGTCTGGTCGGAATGCAGCAGCTGGACCACGCCTTCGCTTTGCGAATACACCGGTCCGCCCTTGGCCAGATCGGCCACCGCCCGGGTGACATCCAGGAAGCGCGCAATGCGACCCGTCGGCGGCGCGTCCACCACCACCGCGTCGTAAACGGGCTGCCGGTTCTTGCCGACGCGGATCACCGACTCCTTGATCTTTCCGGTGAGCAGCACGTCGCGCAGGCCAGGGGCGATCGTCGTCGCGAACTCGATCGCGCCGATGCGCCGCATCGCCCGACCCGCGATGCCGAGGTTGTAGAACATGTCGAGGTATTCCAGGAACGCGGCCTCGATGTCGATCGCCAGCGCGTTCACCAGGCCGCCGTGTTCGGCGGTGGCTATCTTGACCTCTTTATAGGGCAGCGGCGGCACGTCGAAAAGTTGCGCAATCCCTTGGCGCCCTTCGACTTCCACTAGCAACACCTTGCGCCCGCCGGACGCCAGGGTCAGTGCGAGCGCGGCGGCGACCGTCGACTTGCCGGTGCCCCCCTTGCCGGTCACGAAATGCAAGCGGGCCTTCTCCAGTCGCGCTGGCCAGCCGATGCTCGGTGTGGTCGCCACCAAAGCATGCTAACCAACGCGTGTTGTCACCCGACCGATAAGCTCGGGCTATGACCCAACCGACCGCATGGGAGTACGCCACCGTCCCGCTGTTGACGCACGCCACCAAACAGATCCTCGACCAGTGGGGCGCCGACGGCTGGGAGCTGGTTTCGGTGCTGCCCGGGCCGACGGGTGAGCAACACGTCGCGTATTTGAAACGCCCGAAGTGAGCGGGGGGTCTGCCAAGGCCCGGCTCGCTGAGCTCGGAATCGAGCTCCCGGCGGTGGTGAAGCCGCTGGCCTCCTATGTTCCCGCGGTGCGCACCGGCAACCTGGTGTACACGGCGGGTCAGCTGCCGATGCAGGCCGGCAAGCTGGCCGGCGCCGGCAAGGTCGGCATCGAGGTCAGCCCCGAGCAGGGCAAGGAATTGGCCCGGCTGTGCGCGCTCAACGCGCTGGCGGCAGTGGATTCGCTGGTGGGCATCGACGCGGTGACCCAGGTGGTCAAGGTGGTCGGGTTCGTCGCCTCCGCGCCCGGGTTCACCGGTCAGCCCGGCGTCGTCAACGGTGCCTCGGAGTTGCTCGCCGACGTGTTCGGGGACCGCGGCGCGCATGCGCGATCGGCGGTCGGCGTTGCCGAGTTGCCGCTCGGTGCGCCGGTGGAAGTCGAGTTGGTCGTCGAGGTGGGGTCCTGAAGCATCCGGCGTACGGACAGCTGCGACCGGTCACCGACACCGCGTCGGTGCTGTTGGCCGACAACCCGGGCCTGATGACGCTGGAGGGCACCAACACCTGGGTGCTGCGCGGACCGGGCAGCGACGAGGTGGTGATCGTCGACCCCGGCCCCGACGACGACGAGCACATTGCCCGGGTTGCGGCCGTCGGCCGGATCGCGCTGGTGCTGATCAGTCATCGGCACGGCGACCACACCGACGCCATCGACAAACTGGTCGACGCGACCGGTGCGCCGGTGCGGGCGGTGGGCAGCGGATGGTTGCGCGGCCTCGGCGGTCATCTGGTCGACGGCGAAGTGATCGAGGCGGCGGGGCTGACGATCCGCGTGTTGGCCACGCCCGGGCACACCGCCGACTCGGTGTCGTTCGTTCTCGACGACGCCGTGCTCACCGCGGACACAGTGCTGGGTCGCGGCACGACGGTGATCGACAAGGAAGACGGCAGCCTGGCCGACTATCTGGAGTCGCTGCAGCGGCTGCGCGGTCTGGGGCCGCGACGGGTGCTGCCCGGCCACGGGCCGGATCTGGCCGACCTCGCGGCGGTCGCCACCGGCTATCTCGAGCATAGGGAACAGCGGCTCGACCAGGTGCGCTCGGCGCTACGCGATCTCGGCGACGACGCCAGCGTGCGCCAAGTCGTCGAACACGTCTATACCGACGTGGACAAGAAGCTATGGGACGTCGCTGAGTGGTCGGTGCAGGCGCAGCTGAACTACTTGCGTCGGTAAGCGCGGAGACCGCTAACGCGCGCGGCGGGCCAGCCGCTCCGAGTCGGAGATCAGCACGCTCTTGCCCTCCAGGCGAATCCAGCCGCGGTGGGCGAAGTCGGCCAGTGCCTTGTTCACGGTTTCTCGTGACGCGCCGACCAGCTGAGCGATCTCCTCCTGGGTCAGGTCGTGGGTGACCCGCATGGCGCCGCCCTCCTGGGTGCCGAACCGCTGGGCCAGCTGCAGCAGCTGTTTGGCCACCCGACCCGGGACGTCGGTGAAGATGAGGTCCGCCAGGTTGTTGTTGGTGCGTCGCAGCCGGCGGGCCAGCACCCGCAGCAGCTGCTCGGCGATCTCGGGACGGTCGGCGATCCAGGCCCGCAGCGCGTCGCGGTCCATCGAGACCGCCCGCACCTCGGTGATGGTCGTGGCGCTCGACGTCCGGGGCCCCGGGTCGAAGATCGACAGTTCACCGAACATGTCGGACGGGCCCATGATCGTCAGCAGGTTTTCCCTGCCGTCCGGCGAACGCCGGCCGATCTTCACCTTGCCGGAAATGATGATGTACAGCCGGTCGCCCGGCTCCCCCTCGGCGAAAACGGTATGCCCGCGCGGGAAGTCGACGGGCTGCAATTGTTTGGTCAGCGCGGCGACGGCGCTGGGTTCCACCCCCTGGAAGATTCCGGCCCTCGCCAGGATCTCGTCCACGTTGCCCCTTAGCTGCTTGGAAGAAGATGTGATGCGCGCACGGCCCACCTTTACTTTGTGAGCTGAGTCTAAAGGTAGGCCGCTAACCCAACGTGCCAACGCTACACACGATTGGCGTGCCGAGGCGGCCCAAACTGCCGATTCGTCCGGGAATGCCGGTGCCGCGGCCTGGCCAACGCCGGTGGGCTGACCGGCGGCGCAGGCTCGGAGATCACGTACTCGGCGCGACGGCGATGCAGGCAATCCAGCGCTTCGGGCATGCCTTCGCGGGCCAGCGTGCTCATGTCGACGGCCTCGGCCTGTTCGAAAAACTCCGCGACGTCGCGCGCGGTGAGCGTGTCGTCGACCAGGCCGGCTTCAAGACGGCTGAGCCCGAACGTCGCCAACATCAGCAACCCCGGAATAAATGCCACCAGCAGCCACGACACAAGGACGAAGTAAACACGGCGAAGGTCTCAACGGGATTACGAAATTCAGTGGATATTCCTCAAAGTACGCTGTCGGACGTGACAACGGCCAAGGCTGAAGAGACCCGTCTGGGCTTGGTGCGACGAGCTCGCCGAATGAATCGCAAACTGGCACAAGCGTTTCCGCATGTCTACTGCGAGCTGGACTTCACCAATCCGCTCGAGCTGACGGTGGCCACCATCCTCTCGGCGCAGAGCACCGACAAGCGGGTCAACCTCACCACCCCCGCCTTGTTCGCCCGCTATCGCACCGCACTGGACTATGCGCAGGCGAACCGCGAAGAACTGGAAAACCTCATCCGCCCCACCGGTTTCTACCGCAACAAGGCGGGGTCGTTGATCGGTCTGGGGCAGGCACTGGTCGAGCGGTTCGACGGCGAGGTGCCGGCGACCATGGAAGAGCTGGTGACGCTGCCCGGTGTGGGACGCAAGACCGCCAACGTCATTCTGGGAAACGCGTTCGGTGTCCCGGGAATCACCGTCGACACTCATTTCAAGCGGCTGGTTCGCCGGTGGCAGTGGACCACTGAAGACGACCCGGTGAAGATCGAGCACGCCGTCGGGGAGCTCATCGAACGCGAGGAGTGGACCGACCTGTCTCACCGGGTGATCTTCCACGGGCGCCGGGTCTGTCACGCCCGCAAACCGGCATGCGGCGTCTGCGTGCTGGCCAAGGACTGCCCGTCGTTCGGCACCGGGCCCACCGACCCGTTGATCGCCGCGCCGCTGGTTCAAGGCCCTGAAAAAGACCACCTGCTGGCGCTGGCCGGCTTGTAGACCGTCGGCCATGAACGCCCGTGCCGGTTGGACCGTCGCGATCCTGGTGGTGGTCGCGGCGTTGCTCGGGGCTCTGCTGGTCGAGTTGCGCGACACCTATCACTTGTCGACGCCGCCGTCGACGAGCGGGCCCCGCGAACACCGCGACGCCGACACCCCCGAGGCGCTGGCCGGGCCGCGCCAGCGCGCCGACTTGCCGCCGTGCCCAACCGCCGGTCCGAGCGACGGGCCGCCCGCGCTGCGCGGCATCACGGTGGAATGTGCGGCCGACGGCTCGACGGTCGAGGTGGCCCGCGCGCTGGCCGGACGCCGAGTGGTGCTCAACCTCTGGGCGTATTGGTGCAAACCGTGCAAGGCCGAATTGCCGGCGATGGCCGAGTATCAGCGTCGCGTCGGATCGGCCGTGACCGTGGTGACCGTGCACCAGGACGAGAACGAGACGGCCGGGTTGCTGCAGCTGGCGCAACTCGGTGTTCGGTTGCCGACCCTGCAGGATGGTCGGCGGCGGATCGCGGCCGCATTGCGGGTACCCAATGTGATGCCCGCGACAGTGGTGTTGGCGCCGGACGGTAGCGTTGCGCAGACCCTGCCGCGGGCGTTCGCCACCGCCGACGAGATCGCGGCCGCGGTTTCAGGCCAGAGGTGAGACCAGGGAGGGCCGGTTGAGCGCTGCGGTTCCGCTGACGCCGGAGCTCGGACCGTCCTGGCTGCGCCCGCTCGTCGACAACGTCGGCCAAGTGCCGGAAGCCTTCCGCCGCCGACTGCCGCCCGACGTGCTGGCGATGGTGACCGCCGCCAAGGTCGCGGCGTCGGTGCGCCGCAACGGCCGCGACGCCGCAGTGCTGGTGCTGTTCTCCGGTCCGGAGTCCGGCCCGGCCGACGGCGGGGTTCCCGACGACGCCGACCTGCTGGTCACCGTGCGCGCCTCCACGTTGCGCCATCACGCCGGGCAGGCGGCGTTCCCCGGCGGCGCATCCGATCCCGGGGACGACGGCCCGGTGGCCACCGCTTTACGGGAAGCCCGCGAAGAGACCGGCGTCGACGTCGGACGGCTGCACCCACTGGCGACCATGGAGCGAACGTTCATCGCCCCGTCGGGTTTTCACGTCGTCCCGGTGCTCGCGTACTCGTCCGATCCCGGACCGGTGGCCGTCGTCGACGAGGCGGAAACGGCGATCGTCGCGCGGGTTCCGGTGCGGGCCTTCATCAATCCCGCGAACCGGCTGATGGTATATCGCAGTGCCCACGGCCGGCGTTGGGCCGGCCCGGCGTTCCTGTTGAATGAGATGCTGGTGTGGGGTTTTACTGGCCAGGTTATTTCCGCGATGCTCGACGTCGCGGGTTGGGCGCAGCCATGGGACACCACCGACGTCCGTGAACTCGACGAAGCCATGGCTCTGGTCGGCGATGAGGGTGGTGCACGATGACCTCGTCACAGTGGTTGGACATCGCGGTGCTCGCGGTCGCCTTCATCGCGGCCATATCCGGTTGGCGCTCAGGCGCATTGGGCTCGCTGCTGTCGTTCGTCGGGGTCCTGCTCGGCGCCGTCGCCGGAGTGCTGCTGGCACCGCACATCGTCACCCACATCGAAGCTCCGCGCGCCAAGCTGTTCGCGGCGCTGTTTTTGATCTTGGGATTGGTCGTCATCGGTGAGGTTGCCGGCGTCGTGCTGGGCCGCGCGGTGCGCGGCGCGATCCGCAGCCGCATCATCCGATTCTTCGACTCGCTCATCGGGGTGGCTGTGCAGATGGTGGTGGTGCTGATTGCCGCGTGGCTGCTGGCCACCCCGCTGACGTCGTCGTCCGGCCAGCCCAATCTTGCTGCGGCGGTGCGTGGTTCACGGGTGCTGGCCGAGGTCAACCAGGTTGCCCCGCCCTGGCTGAAAACAGTGCCCAAACGGCTGTCGTCGCTGCTGGACACCTCCGGTCTGCCGCAGGTGCTGGAACCGTTCAGCCGCACGCCCGTCGCCGCGGTGGCCACACCGGATGCCGGGCTGGCCAACGACCCGGTCGTGGCTGCCACCCAGCCGAGCGTTGTCAAGATTCGCGCGATAGCGCCCAGCTGCCAGAAAGTGTTGGAAGGCAGTGGGTTTGTGTTGTCTCCCGACCGGGTGATGACCAATGCCCACGTGGTGGCCGGCGCCAACAACGTGACGGTCGAGGCCAGCGGCAATCCCTACGACGCCACGGTGGTGTCCTACGACCCGTCCGTCGACATCGCCATTCTGGCCGTCCCCAACCTGCCGCCGCCGCCGCTGGCATTCGCCGACAGCCCAGTCAAGGGCGGCACCGACGCGTTGGTGCTGGGCTATCCCGGCGGCGGTGGTTTTGTCGCAACGCCGGCGCGGGTGCGGGAAATCATCGAGCTGTCCGGCCCCGACATCTACCGCGACGCGACCGTCAACCGTGAGGTGTATACGATCAGAGCCACTGTGGAGCAAGGTAATTCGGGTGGCCCACTGATCGACCTGAACGGCAAGGTGCTCGGGGTGGTGTTCGGCGCGGCGGTTGACAACAACGACACGGGTTTTGTGCTGACCGCCAAAGAGGTGGCCAGCCAGCTGGCCAAGATCGGCGACACCGCGCCGGTGGCCACCGGCGCCTGCGTCAGCTGAGCTCGGGGCCGTACACCTGCCCGAAGAACCGCGTCAGGTGGCTGTTGACGTCCTGCGGCGCCTCTTCGTGGCTGAAATGCCCTGCGCCGGAGAGTGTTACGTAATGACCGTGCGGCGCATAGCGCCGAGTGCGTTCGACCGGGTCGGCCAGCACGTAGGGATCGGCGTCACCGCGGATGTGCAGCAGCGGCAGACCGATGTGTCTCGCCATGGATTTCATGAACCGCCGACCCTCGTCGCGCAGCTGGCTGCGCACCGCCCAGCGCTGGTACTCCAGCGCGGAATGCGCCGCCGACGGAATCTGGATGGCTTGGCGCAAATGGCCGATGGTTTCGGAGAAATCCTCGGACGCAACCCATTTCGCGCTGGCCCGGCTGCGCACCAGCCGCTCGATTTCCTCGGCATTGTGCCGGGTCAGCGAGCGCTCCGGCCAGATCGGCACCTGGTAGCGCAGCAGCCACGGCAACAGCGCGCGCGCCTGGTCGCGGTGGGTCAACGCCGAAGCGCGCAACGCTGCCGGATGCGGTGAGCTGATCACCGCGATCGCGCGGACCAGCCGGGAGTGCAGCACCGAAGTGGCCCAGCAGACCAGTCCGCCGTCGGCGTGGCCGACCAGGGTTGCCGACGAATGCCCGAGCGCGCGGATCAGCCCGGCCGTGTCGCCGGCGAGGGTCCAGCCGTCGTAGCCGCGGGGCGGTTTGTCGCTGCCGCCGTAGCCGCGCAGGTCGACAGCGACGGCGCGCACCCCGGTCAGGCCGCGCAGCTGGTGACGCCACGACCACCAGAACGAGCCGAAGCCGTGCAGCATGATCACCAGCGGCCGCGCCGTCGACGGGGTGCCCGCATCAGGGCCCGTCGGCGCCGCCTCGACGACGTGGAACCGAATCCCGTTGGCGTGTATGTCCAGATGGCGCCATGGCCCGTCGATACGGGTCACCGACGGGTCTGGTGGCGCCATTTACCAGCCCGAAGGGTCGGCCGGTGTTCCGCCCGTGCCGAGCGCCTGCTGGCCGGCCTTGTCGTGGCCCGGCGTGAATGCGGTGCGGGTCTCCTTGACCGATTCGATGGTTTGGCGTGGGCCGCGGATGCGGCGGACCTTCAAGAAGCCGAACAATGCCAGCACCGCGGTGAACACCACCATGATCCCGAACACGATCAGGAACGCGACCCAGCGCCACAGCCAGGTGTCGAGCAGCTCGGCGAGGAAGAAGAAGAAAAAGAAGGTCGAGTAGAACAGCACGACCAGCGCCGAGATGAAGAAGATGCTGCCGGTCAGTCCCTTCTTGACGTCGCGGGTGATCTCGGCGCGGGCCAGTTCCACTTCCGCGCGCACGAGAGTCGACATCTGCGCGGTGGCATCTTTGACCAGGTCGCCGATCGACGGCTCGACGGGCAACGCATGGGGGTCGGTCAACGGGATCGTGGTCAGCGTGCTGGGCACCCCATTGCCACCGGCCTTCTTGCGATCTGGCTTGCTCACAGACGGTCCTCCCGATTGTCGTCGCGGTTCATGTTGCCATGCGGCCTCTGGCCAGACGAGGCCCTGGCCGATCGTGCTCCGCTAGACTGACCCAGCCGGGTCTCATGGCCGGAGTCGTTGACGGGAGTAACTCTTTGCAGACCACGCACTGCCGGCTGTTCCGTGTTGCTGCGGCATTAGTGATGGCCTCGCTGTTTGCCGTCGCTGCTCCGCGCACCGCCGCGGCCGACGACAGGGTTCCGATGGGCGGCGGCGCGGGCATCGTCATCGACGGCGACACGATATGCACACTGACCAGCATCGGCAACGACAACGCCGGCGCGCTGGTCGGCTTCACGTCGGCGCACTGCGGCGGGCCGGGCGCTCAGGTAGCCGCCGAGGCGGCGCAGAACCGCGGCGCCGTCGGCACGATGGTGGCCGGCAACGACAGCCTCGACTACGCGGTGATCCGGTTCGATCCGGCCAAGGTGACACCGGTGCCCAACTTCGACGGCTTCGCGATCGACGGGATCGGTCCTGATCCGGGTGCCGGTCAGATCGCCTGCAAGCAGGGCCGCACCACCGGAAACTCCTGCGGCGTCGTCTTCGGGCCAGGCCAGGACCCCGGCACCCTCGTGATGCAGGTGTGCGGCCAGCAGGGCGACTCGGGGGCGCCGGTCGTCGTCGACAATCTGCTGGTCGGGATGATCCACGGCGCGTTCAGCGAGAACCTGCCGACCTGCGTCATCAAATACATCCCGCTGCACACGCCCGCGACCGTGGTGTCGATCAACGCGGTGCTGGCCGACCTCGCCGCCAAGGGCCGCCCGGGCGCCGGGTTCGTCCCGGTGTCGGCGAATCCGGCTACTTAAGGCGATCGCAAGCGCGGCGAAGCCGGGCGCCGCGGGTCGCCGCGAATCCCGCTGCTATTTAGCCGCCTTTATCGCGTCGAACACGCCCGGGTCCAGCAGCGTGGACGTGTCGCCCAGTTCGCGGTTCTCGGCGATGTCGCGCAGCAGCCGGCGCATGATCTTGCCGCTGCGGGTCTTCGGCAGCTCGGGCACCACGTGCAGCTCACGCGGCCGGGCGATCGGCGAGATCTCCTTGGCGACGTGCCCGCGCAGCTCGTCCAGGATCTCCTCGCCCAGGGATTCCGGCTGATCGGCCTGCAGCACGACGAACGCGCAGATCGCCTGACCGGTGGTTTCGTCGGTGGCGCCGACGACCGCGGCCTCGGCCACCCCGGAATGCCCGACCAGCGCGGACTCCACCTCGGCGGTGGAGATCCGGTGCCCGGACACGTTCATCACGTCGTCGATGCGACCGACCACCCAGATGTCGCCGTCGGCGTCGTAGCGGGCGCTGTCGCCGGCGAAATACCAGCCCTGCTTGGCGAATTTGGACCAGTACGTCTCGCGGTAGCGTTCCGGGTCACCCCAGATGCCGCGCAGCATGGCCGGCCAGGGTTGGTCGATGACCAGGTATCCGGCGTCTTCGCCACCGGGCCCGAGCTGATTGCCGTCGTCGTCGACGATCTTGGCGGAGATGCCTGGCAGCGGCGTCATCGCCGAACCGGGTTTGGCGGCGGCCACCCCGGGCAGCGGCGAGATCATCGCGGCGCCGGTCTCGGTTTGCCACCAGGTGTCCACCACCGGAGTCTTGCCCGCGCCGAGGACGTCGCGGTACCACCGCCAGGCCTGCGGGTTGATCGGCTCGCCGACCGATCCCAGTAGCCGCAGGCTGGACAGGTTGTGCGCGTCGGGAATCTCCCGGCCCCACTTCATGAACGTGCGGATCAATGTTGGCGCCGCGTAATAGGTTGTGACACCGTATTTTTCGATGACCTCGAAATGCCGGTGCTCGTTGGGGGAGGCGGGCGTGCCCTCGTAGAGAATCTGGGTGACGCCGTTGGACAGCGGTCCGTAGACGCTGTAGGTGTGCCCGGTGACCCAGCCGATGTCGGCGGTGCACCAGAACACGTCGGTCTCCGGCTTGACGTCGAAGATGCTGTAGTGGGTGGACGACGACTGGGTGAGGAACCCGCCGCTGGTGTGCATGATGCCCTTGGGCTTGCCGGTGGTGCCCGACGTGTAGAGCAGGAACAGCGGATGTTCGGCGTCGAAGGCTTCCGCCGTGTGCTCGGCCGGCGCGGAGTCGACGACGTCGTGCCACCACAGGTCGCGGCCCTCGGTCCATGGCACGTCGATTCCGGTGCGCCGCACCACGAGAACATGCTCGACGGGGCTGTCCTGGCCCACCGCCTCGTCGGCCGCCTCCTTCAACGGCATGGGCTTGCCGCGGCGGAACTGCCCGTCGGCGGTGATCAGTAATTTGGCCTCGGCGTCGGCGATTCGGGCCTGCAGCGCGTTGGCGGTGAATCCGGCGAAGACGACGCTGTGCATGACGCCCAGCCGCGCGCAGGCCAGCATCGCGATGACGGCTTCCGGGATCATCGGCAGGTAGATGGCGACGCGGTCACCGGCCACCAGCCCCAGGTCGCTCAACGCGTTGGCGGCCTTGCAGACCTCGGCCTGCAGGTCGGCGTAGGTCAGGGCGCGGCTCTCATCGACCGGTTCGCCCTCCCAGTAGATCGCGGTGCGGTCGCCGTGGCCGGCCTCGACGTGGCGGTCCACGCAGTTGTAGGCGACGTTGAGCTTGCCGCCGGCAAACCATTTGGCGAACGGCGCATCCGACCAGTCCAGCACCTGCTCGAACGGCGTCGCCCAGGACAGCCGCTCGGCCTGCTTGGCCCAGAACGCCAACCGGTCCTGTTCGGCCTCGCGGTATGCCTCGTCGCTGACGTTCGCCTGCGCTGCGAACTCCGATGACGGCGGGTACGACGACGGCGCTTCGGTCACAGGTTTGAGCCTAACTAGTGTCGCTGCCATGGTGCGTGCGGTGGCGGCGGCAGCGGTGGTTGCCGCCGCGGTGCTGTCGCTGACCGGCTGCGCCGGGCCGGCCGTCAACCCGCACGCGGTGGTCGTCAACGCCGGCGAGCCACAGAATCCGCTGATCCCGACCAACACCAACGACACCAACGGCGGGCGCGTCATCGACCGGCTGTTCGCGGGGCTGATGTCCTACGATGCCAAGGGCACACCGTCGCTGGAGGTCGCGCAGTCGATCGAGACCACCGACAACGTCCACTACACGATCACCCTCAAACCGGGATGGACGTTCTCCGACGGATCGCCGGTGACGGCGCACTCGTTCGTCGACGCCTGGAACTACGGTGCGCTGGCCACCAATGCCCAACTGCAGCAGAGCCTGTTCGGCCCGATCGCCGGGTTCGACGAGGTCGCGGCCGCCGAGCCGACCGCCCACACCATGTCGGGGTTGCGGGTGCTCGATGACTACCACTTCACTGTCCAACTCAAGGCTGAAACCATCGACTTCGAACTGCGCCTTGGGTTTTCGGCGTTCTACCCGCTTCCGGCGGTGGCGTTCAAGGACATGGCGGCTTTCGGGCAGCACCCGATCGGCAACGGCCCCTACCGACTCGCCGACCGGGACGCTTGGTTGCACAACGTCAAAATCGAGCTGGAGCCCAACCCCGGCTACCACGGTAATCGGGTGCCGCGGAACAAGGGGCTGCGCTTCGTCCTCTACGCGAACCTCGACACCGCCTACGCCGATCTGCTGGGGGGCAATCTCGATGTGCTGGACAGCATTCCGCCCAGTGTGCTGCCGGTGTACCGCAAAGACCTCGGCGACCGCGCCGTCGCCGCGCCCGCGGCGACAAACCGCACGCTTGACACCCCGTTGCGACTGCCGCATTTCGCCGGAGAGGAGGGCCGGCTGCGTCGGCTCGCCTTAGCCGCGGCCATCAACCGCCCGCAGATCTGCCGGCAGATCTTCTCCGGAACATGCACGCCCGCCCGCGATTTCACCGCCAGCTCGCTGCCGGGCTACAACCCCGACATCGACGGCAACGACGCGCTGAACTTCGATCCCGACCGGGCACGGCAGCTGTGGGCGCAAGCCGATGCCATCTCGACGTGGAGCGGGCAGTACGCGATCGGCTACAACGCCGACGGCGGCCACCAGGAATGGGTGGACGCGGTGGCCAACAGCATCAAGAACGTACTGGGCATCGACGCCGTCGGCGCGCCGCAACCCACCTTCGCGGGATTTCGCACCCAGATCACCAACCGCACCATCGCCACGGCGTTTCGAGCTGGCTGGCAGGGCGACTACCCGTCGCTGCTCAGCTTTTTGGAACCACTGTTCGTCACCGGTGCCGGCGCCAACGACGTCGGCTACTCCAACCCGCGCTTCGACGCGGCGCTGGCCCGCGCCGCTGCGGCCCCCAACCTGCCGCAGTCCTACACGCTGACCAACGAGGCGCAGCGAATCCTGTTGCAGGACATGCCCGTCATACCGCTGTGGTACGTCGTCACCGTAGCCGGCCGGTCCGCGGCGGTCAGCAACGTCGTGCTCACCTGGAACGGCCTGCCCGACTATGAACACATCGTCAAGGCCTGACATGGGCTGGTATCTCGCGCGGCGCATCGCGGTCATGATCCCGGTCTTCCTCGGCGCCACACTGCTGATCTACGGCATGGTCTTCCTGTTGCCCGGAGACCCGATCGCCGCGCTGGGCGGGGACCGGCCGCTGAGCCCCGCGGTGGCCGCGCAGCTGCGCGCGCAATACCACCTCGACGACCCGTTCTGGCTGCAGTACCTGCACTATCTGGGCGGCATCCTGCGCGGCGACCTGGGCCGCGCCTACTCCGGACTACCGGTGACAACCGTTCTGGCCCAAGCATTTCCGGTGACAGTCCGGCTGGCGCTGATCGCGCTGGCGGTCGAGGCGGTGCTGGGCATCGGGTTCGGCGTGATCGCCGGACTGCGCCAGGGCGGCATTTTCGACGCCGCTGTGCTGATCGCCAGTCTGGCTATCATCGCGGTCCCGATTTTCGTGCTGGGGTTCCTGGCGCAGTTCGTGTTCGGGGTTCGGCTGGGCATCGCCGCGGTCACGGTGGGCGATCAGCCGACGTTCGCGCGGTTGTTGTTGCCCGGAATCGTTTTGGGCTCGGTGTCATTCGCCTACGTGGTGCGGTTGACCCGCTCGGCGGTCGCCGCCAACGCTCACGCCGACTATGTGCGCACCGCCACCGCGAAGGGGTTGTCGCGGCCGCGGGTGGTCACGGTGCACATTCTGCGTAACTCGCTGATTCCGGTGGTGACCTTCCTGGGCGCGGACCTCGGCGCGCTGATGGGCGGCGCGATCGTCACCGAAGGCATCTTCAACATTCACGGTGTCGGCGGCGTGCTGTACCAGGCGGTCACCCGCCAGGAGGCGCCGACGGTGGTGTCGATCGTCACGGTGCTGGTGGTCGTCTACCTGGTGACCAACCTGCTGGTGGATCTGCTGTACGCGGCGCTAGATCCCAGGATTCGTTATGGCTGAGCTCTGGCGCAGGCCGAAATTCCTTGTCGCGGCGGCTCTGATCGTATTGGTGGTCGTGATGGCCGTGTTGCCGTCGTTGTTCACCGGCGCCGATCCGGGCTATGCCGATCCCGACCAGAGCATGCTGGCGCCGTCGGCGGCGCACTGGTTCGGCACCGACCTGCAGGGCCACGACATCTACGCCCGCACCATCTACGGCGCCAGGGCGTCGATCACCGTCGGGCTGGGCGCGACGTTGACGGTGTTCGTGGTCGGCGGCGTGCTGGGTGCACTGGCCGGCTTCTACGGAGGCTGGATCGACGCGGCGGTGTCCCGTGTCGCCGACGTCTTTTTCGGAATCCCGTTGCTGCTGGCCGCCATTGTGCTGATGCAGGTGATGCATCACCGCACGGTGTGGACGGTGATCGCGATCCTGGCGTTGTTCGGCTGGCCGCAGATCGCCCGGATCGCGCGCAGCGCGGTGCTCGAGGTGCGCGGCAGCGACTATGTGCTGGCCGCGAAGGCGTTGGGGCTGAGCAGGTTTGGCATCTTGGTACGCCACGCCGTGCCCAATGCGATCGGGCCGGTGATCGCGGTGGCCACGATCGCGCTGGGGCTGTTCATCGTCACCGAGGCGACGCTGTCCTACCTCGGGGTCGGGCTGCCGCCGTCGGTGGTGTCCTGGGGCGGCGATATCAACGTGGACCAGATCCGGCTGCGGGCGGGCTCGCCGATCCTGTTCTATCCCGCGGGCGCACTGGCGATCACCGTGCTCGCGTTCATGATGATGGGCGACGTCCTGCGCGACGCCCTCGACCCGACGGCACGGACATGACCGCGCCGGCGACGAGATACGTTGCAGCGATGAGGTGGGGGCGCCCCCGCTCGCGGGGGAGAGCGGCGCCATGACAGAGCCGTTGTTGAGCATCGACGGGCTCGAGGTTCGCTTCGGCGACGAGGTGGCCGTCCGGGGAGTGGACCTCACCGTCGAGGCCGGGCAGACCGTCGCCGTCGTGGGTGAATCCGGCTCGGGCAAATCGACCACGGCGGCAGCGGTTCTCGGCCTGCTGCCGCCCGGCGGGCGAATCACCGCGGGCCGCATCGTGTTCGACGGCGTCGACATCACGTCGGCCGACCGGCGCACGTTGCGCTCGATCCGGGGCTCTGGCATCGGCTACGTGCCGCAGGACCCGATGACCAACCTGAACCCGGTGTGGAAGGTCGGCTTCCAGGTCACAGAGGCATTGCGCGCCAACAATATCCGCGATACGGATGCGGTGGAACTGCTCTCCCACGCGGGGATGAGCGATCCGGTGACGCAGGCCCGGCGATACCCTCATCAGCTGTCCGGGGGCATGTGCCAGCGCGCGCTGATCGCCATCGGGCTGGCCGGCCGGCCCCGGCTGCTGATCGCCGACGAGCCGACTTCCGCGCTGGACGTCACCGTGCAGCGTCAGGTGCTCGACCACCTGCAACGACTCACCGCCGAACTGGGCACCGCCCTGTTGCTGATCACCCACGATTTGGCGCTGGCCACCGAGCGGGCCGAGCGTCTGGTCGTCATGCAACGCGGGGAAGTGGTGGAAACCGGTGCGGCACAATCGATTCTGGCTAAGCCGCAGCATCCGTACACCCAACGTCTGGTGGCAGCCGCGCCGTCGCTGCGTGTGCCCGCGGCGCATACGCCCGGCTCGGGCGACGATGTCGTCGTTGCCACCGGGCTGACCAAGGTCTATCGGCAAACCCGGGGCGTGCCGTGGCGGCACACCGAGGTGCGCGCCGTCGACGACGTGTCGTTCCGGCTGCGTCGCGGCACCACGCTGGCCATCGCCGGCGAATCCGGTTCGGGCAAGTCGACGCTGGCCCGCATGGTGCTCGGCCTGCTGCAGCCGACGTCGGGCAGTGTCGTTTTCGACGGCCAGGACATTGCCACGCTGGATCGGCGGCGCGTGCAGCCGGTGTTCCAGAACCCCTACGGCAGTTTGGATCCGATGTACTCGGTGTTTCGCACCATCGAGGAACCGCTGCGCATCCACCGGATCGGTGACCGGCGGCGGCGCCGCCAAGCAGTGCGCGAGCTGGCCGACCAGGTCGCGCTGCCGGCGTCGCTGTTGGGCCGGCGACCGCGCGAGCTGTCGGGCGGTCAGCGCCAGCGGGTCGCGATCGCGCGGGCCCTGGCGCTGCGGCCCGAGGTCGTGGTGTGCGACGAGGCGGTGTCCGCGCTCGACGTCGTCGTGCAGGCGCAGATTCTCGACTTGCTCACCGAGTTGCAAGCCGAACTCGGCCTGAGCTACCTGTTCATCAGCCACGACCTGGCGGTGATCCGGCAGATCGCCGACGAGGTCCTGGTGATGCGCGCCGGCCGGGTCGTCGAGCAGGCGCCCACCGAGGAGCTGTTCACGAAGCCGCGCAACGAGTACACCCGCCAGCTGCTGGAAGCCATACCCGCCTATGGTGCACATCGTGACCACTGACCCGCTCGCCCCGCTGACGGAGCTACCCGGTGTGGCCGTCGCCGCCGAGCAGGCCCGCGACGCGCTGGGGCGGGCGCATCGGCATCGGGCCAACCTGCGCGGCTGGCCGGTGACGGCCGCCGAGGCCGCGCTGCGGGCGGCGCGGGCGTCGTCGGTGCTCGACGGCGGGCCGCTGCAACTGGACGAGTCGGCCACCAGCGACCCGGTCTTCGCGGGTGCGCTACGGGTGGCGCAGGCGCTGGAAGGCGGCGAGACCAACCTGGTCGGGGTGTGGCAGCGGGCGCCGCTGCAGGCGCTGGCCAAACTGCACATGCTCGCCGCCGCCGACCAGGTCGACGAGGACCGGCTGGGTCGGCCACGCACCGACGCCGATGTCGGGCCGCGCCTCGAGTTGCTCGCGGACTTGGTCAGCGGCGGCACTCGGGCGCCGGCGCCGGTGGTTGCCGCGGTCGCACACGGCGAGCTGCTGACGCTGGCCCCGTTCGGCAGCGCCGACGGCGTGGTGGCGCGTGCGGTGTCGCGGCTGGTGACCATCGCCAGCGGCCTGGACCCGCACGGGCTCGGTGTGCCGGAGGTGACGTGGATGCGCCGCGCCGCCGACTATCGCGACGCCGCACGCGGGTTCGCGTCGGGCACTGCCGACGGGATCGCGGCGTGGCTGAAGCTGTGCTGCAAGGCCATGGCCGACGGTGGTCGCGAGGCGCTGACGATCGCCGAATCACTCGGCCAATAACGTTGCCAGCGAGCGCTGTCGCGACTGGCCCGGCACATGCGAAGCGGGCGGCGATCCGACATTGTCGGCTCGCCGCCCGCTAGCACGGAACTCGGTTACCAAGCGTGCAACGTGTGGGCTGCGTGGGTGGCCTCGGCGATCTTGCGATGCGCTCGGCCATAGCCCCACCCAAAGGGCCGTCCTGGCCGTCCGCTTTTCGCAATTACGCAGGCCCGCAACACTTCTGCCTCTATCGCGGCTGTGGCTCCGCGTGGGTGCCGTGAACCGTGCTGGGGGCCCGGGTCGGGAGATCGAACCTTCTCTTCCGGATCGACCTTGGCCTCACCGGGCTTCCGTGTCTCCTTTGTACTACGTGACCCCCATCACATCAAGGGTCAAATGTGTGAAAACCATGAAACGACTGTGCAACGTGAATGGCGGAGTGTTTGCTGGCTGGTCAGAACGCGAAGCGGCGCAGCAGCGAGTAGGTGACCGCCCCGGCGGCCAGCGCGCTGACTCCCACCGCGGCCGTCGTCGCCACCGCCGCTCCCGACGGCGCCGGGATGCGGTCGCGCAGCGACACGGGCCGCGAGAAGCTGAGCGCCGGCCAGCCGCGGGCGATGGCCTCCTTGCGCAGGGCGCGGTCCGGGTTCACCACGCTCGGGTGACCGACCGCCTCCAGCATCGGCAGGTCGGTGATCGAGTCGGAGTAGGCGTAGCAGTGCTCGAGCGCATAACCTTCGCGCGCGGCGAGCTCGCGGATGGCCTGCACCTTGCCTTCGCCGTAGCAGTAGAACCCGATCTCCCCGGTGTACTTCCCGTCCTCGACGACCATGCGGGTGGCCATCGCGTGGGTGGCGCCGAGTGCGCGGGCGATAGGCGCGACAAGTTCTTCACCGGAGGCCGATACCACCACGACGTCGCGGCCACACAACTTATGGCCGGCGATCAGGTCCGCGGCTTCGGCGAACACCAGCGGGGTGACGATGTCGTGCAGCGTCTCGTTGACGATCGAGCGGACCTGTTCCACGTCCCAGCCGGTGCACATGTTGGTCAGGTGAATGCGCATCCGGTCCATCTGATCGTGGTCGGCGCCGGACAGGAGATAGAGGAACTGGGCGTAGCTGGATTTGAGCACCGCGCGCCGGTTGATCAGACCCTGGTTGAAAAACGGTTTGCTGAAAGCAAGCGTGCTGGACTTGGCAATGATGGTCTTGTCGAGGTCGAAGAACGCGGCTGTGCGGGCGGCTGGACCGGCGGCGTCGGGTGCTTGCGGTGATGTTTGCTGGTGGGCGGCCGAGTCGGAGACGGACACCGGCCAAGCATAGGGCCGCCCAGTGCCGCGTCGCGAGACCAATGGGCAAAAGAGCCGGTCAGCCGGGGTTCGCCTGTTACAGATAGCATTACGCCGTCGGGTCCACATAGTTGGACGTCGTGCTTTCTATTGCAAGCAGCACTTGCGCTAGGTAGCGCTGTCGTGTGTATAGTAAGCAGTACTCGGCGTTAAGCCGAGGGTGTATCAGCCCGACCCCCCGGGGCTGATACACGACGACCCTCGCCTCCTCCCCCCCTGGCGGGGGTCGTCCCTTTTGTCGGGCAAGTTCGCCGCCGGTAACACGTTCCAGATTTCATCGGCGGTCCGTTGTGCACAGATCCGGGTCTGTCCACAGATATCGGTTTGACGCTGGCCGCCCGCAGCCACCGCCCGGCACGGTGAACGGGTGAGGACCACACCCGACGGCGCCGGTGTTTTGGCGGTACTTGCCGAACCCGCACTGCGCCCCGAGGTCGATCGCATCGCGGCGGCCGTCGGTGTGCGTGTGGTGCATGCCGGCGCCGGCTCGGTGAGCCGGAAAAGTTGGTCGGCCGCCGCGGCGGTTTTGTTGGACGAGGCCGCGGCGCTGCGGTGTGCCGAAAGCTCGCTGCCGCGGCGCTCACACGTCGTCGTGCTGAGCGACACCGAGCCCTCGTCGGCAACGTGGGCGGCCGCCGCACGAGTCGGTGCCCATCATGTCCTGACGCTGCCCGCCCAGGACGGCGAACTGGTCCGCGAACTCGCCGAGGCCACCGAATCGGCGCGTGACGGGAATGCCCACGGTCGGGTGGTGGCGGTCATCGGCGGCCGCGGCGGAGCGGGCGCGTCGCTGTTCGCGGCCGCGCTGGCGCAGACGGCCCGCGAGCCGCTGCTGGTCGACCTCGACCCGTGGGGTGGTGGCCTCGATCTGCTGCTCGGCGGTGAAACCACGCCGGGCGTGCGCTGGCCCGATCTGACGCTGCAGGGCGGACGGCTCTCCTGGTCGGCGGTGCGCGACGCGTTGCCCCGATTCCGCGGCGTCAGCATGCTCTCGGGCACCCGGCGCGCATACGAGATGGACGCCGGCGCAACCGATGCCATCATCGACGCCGGCCGCCGCGGCGGGGCCACCGTGGTGTGCGACGTCCCGCGCCGGCTGACCGACGCCGGCCAGTGCGCCATGGACACGGCCGATCTCGTCGTCGTCGTCACCTCCTGCGACGTGCGGGCATGTGCGGCCACCGCGACCGTCGCCCCGATGCTCGCCGGCCTCAACCCCAACATCGGACTGGTCGTGCGCGGGCCATCTCCCGGCGGGCTGCGCGCCGCCGAGATTGCCGACATCGCCGGGGTGCCACTGCTGGCGATGATGCGCCTCGAGCCGCGGCTGGCGGAGCGACTCGAGCACGGCGGCCTGCGATTGGGGCGCCGATCCGCGCTGGCGGCTGCCGCCCGCCGGGTGCTTGCGGTGTTGCCGCCCCGTCCCGTGACGGCGGCCGCATGACCGGTTCGCTGATCGACCGGGTGCGTGAGCGGCTGGCCGCGGAATCCGCGCCGCTGCGGCCGACCGTGGTGGCCGACGCGATCAGGGCTGAGTCCGGCGGAGTGCTCGGCGACACCGAGATACTCAGCAGCCTGCGGACCTTGCAGACCGAGCTGACCGGCGCCGGGATTCTCGAGCCGCTGCTCTGCGCCGAGGGCACCACCGACGTGCTGGTCACTGCGCCCGACGGCGTCTGGGTCGACGACGGCAACGGCTTGCGGCGCAGCGACATCCGGTTCGACGACGAGGCAGCGGTGCGTCGGCTGGCGCAGCGGCTGGCATTGGCGGCCGGTCGCCGACTTGACGACGCGCAGCCGTGGGTGGACGGGCAGCTGACCGGCGTGGGCACCGGCGAGTTCGCGGTACGACTGCATGCCGTGCTGCCGCCGATCGCGACCGGAGGCACCTGCCTGTCGCTGCGGGTGCTGCGGCCGGCCACTCAAGACCTGGCCGCGCTGACCGCCGCCGGCGCCATCGCGCCACAAGCCGCCGGCCTGCTCGGCGAGATCATCGCCGCCCGGCTGGCGTTCCTGGTCAGCGGCGGAACCGGCGCCGGGAAAACCACCCTGCTGGCCGCCATGCTGGGCGCGGTCTCGCCGGACGAGCGGATCGTCTGCGTGGAGGACGCCGCCGAGCTGGCGCCGCCGCATCCGCATCTGGTCAAGCTGGTTGCCCGCTGCGCCAACGTCGAAGGCGTCGGCGAGGTGACGGTCCGCCAACTGGTCCGGCAGGCGCTGCGGATGCGGCCGGACCGCATCGTCGTCGGCGAGGTCCGCGGCGCCGAGGTGGTCGATCTGCTGGCGGCACTGAACACCGGTCACGACGGCGGCGCCGGCACCGTGCATGCCAACAACCCGGGCGAAGTCCCGGCCCGGCTGGAGGCGTTGGGCGCGTTGGGCGGTCTGGACCGGGCCGCACTTCACAGTCAGCTCGCCGCTGCGGTCCAGGTGCTGGTGCACGTCGCCCGGGACCGTGCCGGACGCCGACGGGTCAGCGAAATCGCGGTGCTGCGTTCCAGTCGCGGGCAGGTCCGGCCGGTCACGGTGTGGCACGTCGATCGCGGGCCGACCGACGACATCGTCGAGCTGCGCCGGCTGCTGCGGGACCGGGAAGCGACGTGACGGGCGTTTCGGTGGCCGCGTTGGCTTTGGCGGCGGCGCTGGTGGCGTTGCCGTCATCGCCGCGGCGACGGCTTGCGGTCACCGTGGCCGCCGGCCCGCGGGTATCGCCGGCCTTCGCCATGTGCCTGGCGGTGTGTGCCGCGGCTGTTGCCGTCGTGATGTTGCCCCCGACAACCGTTCTCGCTGTCGGGGTGCTGGCCGCGACGGCGGGGCTGCGTTACCGGCGCCGCCGTCGCCGCCGTCGCGGCATCGAGGAGAGCCGGGCGCTGGAAACCGCGATCGACGTGCTGGTCGGTGAACTGCGGGTCGGCGCTCACCCGGTGCACGCGTTCGACCTTGCGGCAGCCGAAACCACCGGGCCAGTCGGGGAGCGTTGTCGAGCAGTGTCGGCGCGTGCGCGGCTGGGCGCCGACGTGGCCGCCGGTCTGCGCGGCGCCGCCGAGTCCTCGGTGCTGCCCGTGCAGTGGGAGCGGCTGGCGGTGTGCTGGCAGTTGGCGGGTGAGCACGGTCTGGCGATGTCGACGTTGATGCGGGCGGCGCAACGCGACATCGCCGAGCGGCAACGCTTTTCGGCGAGCGTGGCAGCGTCGATGGCCGGTGCCCGCGCCACCGCCGCCATCCTGGCGAGCCTGCCGCTGCTGTCGGTGCTGCTGGGCCAGGCGATCGGGGCGCGGCCGGTGGCCTTTCTGCTGGGCGGACATGCGGGCGGCTGGCTGCTGGTCGTCGGGGTGACGCTGGCGTGCGCGGGCCTGTTGTGGTCGGACCGCATCACCGATCGGGTCACGTCGTGAGCGGCGACGACGATGATGCTGGCGCAGCTGGCATCGAGGAGCGACGCACATGAGCACGGCCGCGGCTGTGCTGCTGGCCGCGGCGCTGCTCACTGGCGCCGGGCCGTCGACCGTACGCAGGCGTGCCGGGACGATGCGCTATGCGGCGCGGCCCCGAAGGCGGCCCGTGCGCGACCAGGATCCGCTGGCGGCGGCGTCGAGCCTCGACGTGTTCGCGGCCTGTCTGGCCGGGGGCATGGCGGTGTCGACAGCCGCGGCCGCCACCGCGCCATCTGCACCACCGCTGTTGGCGGGGATATTGCGTCGAGCGGCCGACCTGCTGGCCCTGGGTGCCGACCCGGCGACGGCCTGGGCGGCGCCGCCGGACGTCGACCCGCAGACCGAGGCGTTGCTGCGGCTGGCGCGACGCTCCGCATCCTCAGGCGCCGCGCTGGCCGACGGCGTCGCCGAGTTGGCCGGCCAGTGCCGCCAGGACGCCACCCACGCCGCGTCCGCGGCCGCCGAGCGTGCCGGGGTGCTGATCGCCGGCCCGCTCGGGCTGTGCTTCCTGCCGGCGTTCGTCTGTCTGGGCATCGTGCCGGTGGTCGCCGGGCTGGCCGGTCAGGTGCTGCAGTCGGGGCTGTGGTGATGAGAGAGGGGAAAGATGAAGCTAGCCAACATGTTTCAGGCGATGAAAGTGCGTGCGACGCTGCTGGCGCTCGACGAGTCGGGCATGTCTACCGTCGAATACGCTATCGGCACTGTGGCCGCGGCGGCGTTCGGCGCGATCCTGTACACGGTCGTCACCGGCGATTCGATCGTCAGCGCGTTGACCAACATCATCGGCCGCGCGCTCAACACCAAGGCCTAGGCGATGACGCCGGCGCGAGCACCGTCGAGGCGGCGCTTGGCATCGCCGCGCTCGTTGCGGTGCTGGTGCTGTGTCTGGCGGGCGTCACCGCGGTGTCGATGCAGGTGCGATGTGTGGACGCAGCCCGCGAGGCCGCCCGGCTCGCGGCGCGTGGTGACGAACGCTCGGCGATCGCGGCGGCGCGCGGCGTCGCGCCCGGCGGGGCAGTGGTGCAGGTGCGCCGCGACGGCGAGTTCATGGTCGCGACAGTCACTGCCCGCTCCCGTCTGCTGCCGGCGCTGGCGATCGCCGGCACCGCCGTCTCGGCGGCAGAGCCGCAGTGACCGCGGGTCGGCGACCGTGGCTGCCGCCGCGATGGTCGCGGCGCTGTTGGCCGTCACCGTCGGCGGCGCGTATCTGGGTTCGGCCGTGGTGGCTCGCCACCGCGCCCAGGCGGCCGCCGATCTGGCCGCGCTGGCCGCGGCTGCGCGGCTGCCCGCGGGGGCCGACACGGCATGCGGTCGGGCAGCGGCGGTCGCCCGCGCGATGCGGGTCGACGACATCGACTGCACAGTGCGAGGGCTCGACGCCGTGGTCAGCGTCAGGGTCGCGGTCCCGCTGCGCGGCTGGGGCAGCGCGAGGGCCGCCGCCCGGGCGGGTCCGGCGGGCTAGGGGTTCGGCAGCCTCGCTTCGGCAAGTTCAGCGTTGGTCGGTAGCCGCACCGACACCAGTCCGGCGAACGTCTGCTCTTCGAGCTCCACCCGGTTGACGGTCACGTGCACCGGAACCCAGGTGTCGCCGTCGCCGGGCATGCGTAGCACCGCGGTGGCGGCGCCGTTGACGAACTCGGCGGACATCGCCGCCAACCGCGGCTCGTCGTCGGGATGCACGCGTGGGGCGTTGCGCGCGCTGCGACGCCAGTCGTAGAACGGGCACGGTTCGTCGAGCCATTTCAGCAGCGTCCAGGTGTTGAGATCGAGCAGAGCCCGGTGAACTCCCGGCTGCGCCAACCCGTGCAGGATCCGCTGCGCCAGGTGATCGGTCGGCTCCGTCGGCGCGGTCGGCTCGGCGCGCCAGTTCATCCCGCGCGCGACCAGGTGGTCGCGGCCGTCGGGACCCGGTTCCACGGCATTACGCGCAACGAAGCTGACCCGGATCGGATTGCCTTGCCAATCGCTGGCATCCCAGGTGGCGCAGAGCGTCTGACCCGGCTCGGGTTTGACGGCCAACGCCAGCACCTTGCTTTCGTTGGGCTTCAGGTCGCGCGCCGGCCAATTTTCTGCGAACGCGCGACCGTCGGTGTCCTCGACATCGGGATTCTTGCCGTTGTTGGCCAGCGACTCCGGGGTGTCGGTGGCCACGCCCAGGGTCAGGTCCCACTTGAGCGGGCCCGGAATCGGCCGCTCGGGCGGTTCGACCTTGGCCGGTCCGCTCCAGACGTGCACGCCGTGCATTCGGCCGTCGGACATCAACACCGGCTCGGTGCGGATCACCCGGTCGTTTTTGGGGGTGATGCTGACCAGGCTCTGGCCGGTCCGCGCCGACTCCGCGATCGCCGTGCGGATCGCGGCGAGGTGGGGATTGCGTCGCAGGAAAGCGGTGATGGGTACCAGATTCCTGAGCTGACGCCCGAGCGCCACCACGGCCGGTTCGTTGCCCAGCGTTTCCACCAGCAGCCAGTCGTGGGCCATGTCCCCGTATTTTACCGATCGCGACTGTAGGTATTAGCTCGTTTGCCCTCCGGTCGAATCCCGGAAAGGTTTGACTTCTGTCAATTCGTATGCAATGTCGACACGTTGGCAGGCGAGTTGCACACGACGGCTCGCGCCGGGTATTTTGCTGCTGCGCCCCACCGGGATTGAGAACGGCTCGCGTTGTCCGGCCGTTTGTCGCGCCGTCCATGTCGACCGTCGAGGGGTCGGTCGTCAGGCGAGCTCCGCGAGCACCAGGCGCAACACGCGCACAGCGCCCGCCTTGTCCAGCGGTTGGTTACCGCTGCCGCATTTCGGCGACTGTACGCACGATGGGCATCCCAACGTGCACTCGCACGACTCGATGGCCGCGGCGGTGGCGCCCAGCCACGTGCCGGCCTGGCGGAAGCCGCGTTCGGCGAACCCGGCCCCGCCCGGATAGCCGTCGTAGACGAACACACTGGGCAGGCCGTCGGGCTCCGGGCCCACCGCGGTGGACAGCCCGCCGATGTCGCCGCGATCGCAACTGGCCACCAGCGGCAGCAGCCCGATCGCGGCATGCTCGGCGGCGTGCAGCGATCCCGGGATTTGCGGCGGGTCGATCCCGTTGCGCTCCAAAGCTTCCGGCGTGATCGTGTACATGGCCGCGGTGGTGGCCAGCGTTTGGGTCGGCATGTCCAGCTCGACGAAGTCGATCACCTCTCCGGACAGGCGCCGGCGCAGATAGCCGACGACGCGGCTGGTGACGGTGACCGGGACGAGCCCCAGCGTCACCGACCCGAACACCTTGCGTTCCCCGGGTCCGGTGACCGCGATGTCGGTGAGTTCCCGCGCGAACGTCGCATACCCGGGATCCTCGGCATGGACGAACGCCATCCCCTCGTCGAAGTCCAGCGAGTCGACGACGTAGCTCTCACCCTGGTGCAGGTACACCGCTCCGGGGTGCACCGACGCCGGCGCCTGGCCGACGCCCGCTGTCCCCAGCAACCGTCCCGTCTCGGCTTCGACGATCACGATCTGCCCACCCGTCGGTCCCCGGATGTCCACGGCCGGATGCGGATCCACGCCCGGAGCCGGGTAGTACTTGCCGGACCGGCGTCGTAGCAGCCCGTCGTCGACCAGCGAGCCGGCCACCTGCTCGGCGCCCAACTCCCGGACCTCGGCCTCGTCAAGTGGTAATTCGGTTGCAGCGCACAGCAATTGCGGACCCAGTAGGTACGGGTTGGCCGGGTCGATCACCACCCGTTCGATTGGCTTGTCCAACAACGCCGCCGGGTGGTGGACCAGGTAGGTGTCGAGTGGATCGTCGCGGGCGATCAGCACGATCAGCGCGCCCTGGCCGCGTCGCCCCGACCGGCCTGCCTGCTGCCAGAACGAGGTGACCGTGCCGGGAAAGCCGGCCAGCACCACCGCATCCAGACCGGCGATGTCCATGCCCAACTCGAGCGCATTGGTGGTGGCCAGGCCGCGCAATCGCCCGTCGGCCAGCGCGTGTTCCAGCGCGCTGCGGTCCTCGGGCAGATAGCCCGCGCGATACGACGCCACCTGTTCGCTCAGCTCCGGAGCAATGTCGTCCAGCCGTGCGCGGGCAGCCATCGCCGTCAATTCCGCGCCGCGGCGCGACCGCACGAACGTCAAAGTCCTTGCGCCCTCGGCGATCAGGTCGGCCATCACCCGCGCCGCCTCGGCCCCGGCGGAGCGCCGCACCGGAGCGCCGTTCTCCCCGGTCAGGTCGTCGCGCAGCGGCGGCTCCCACAACGCCACCGTGCGCGCGCCCTGCGGCGAGCCGTCCTCGGTGACCTCGGCTACCGGCTGACCGATCAGCTCGGCGGCCGTCTCGCCGGGCGACGCCGTCGTCGCACTGGCGAAGATCACCGTCGGCGCCCCGGAATAGCGCGCGCACAACCGCAACAGCCGACGCAGCACCATCGCCACATTGGAGCCGAAAACGCCACGGTAGTAATGGCATTCGTCGACAACGAGATAGCGGAGGTTGCGCAGGAACACGGCCCAGCGGGCATGGTTGCGCAGCATCGACAGGTGGATCATGTCCGGGTTGGAAAACAGCCAGCGGGAGCGTTCCCGCGCGAATCGGCGCACCTCGGTGGGACTGTCGCCGTCGTAAGCCGTCGGCGCGACGTCGGTCAGTCGTGGCGTCGCCGCGGTCAGTGCATGGGCGGCGCGCAGCTGGTCGTGGCCCAGGGCTTTGGTGGGCGAGAGGTAGAGCGCCCGTGCCCGCGGATCGGTCGCCAGCGCGCCCAGAATCGGAAGTTGGTAAGCCAGCGATTTGCCCGATGCCGTGCCGGTGCTGATCACCACGTGGCGGCCGGCGTGCGCGAGTTCGGCCGCGTCGAACTGATGCGACCACGGCGCAGCGATGCCGCGTTCGGCGAACGCACGAACCACCTCAGCGTCGGCCCACGCAGGCCACGGACGTGTCCGGCCCTCGCGTGGCGGCAGTTCGGCGACGTGACGCAGCGGCTGCTGCTCACCCGGCCCGCCGCCGGCGACTGCAACGGCAAGCAAGTCGCTGCCGAACGTCACCTGACACCCCTCCATATCCGCCTCTTAATGCAATTGTTCATTGAATTGATCACCGGAGGCTGTCGTCGACGCGACGAACATGATTGACTAATGCACGGTCGCAGCTTCTGTGTTCGTGTCAAACTTTCGCAGGATCAACGTTGCGGCCGCGGTTCCTGCGAGTTCTAGCTCGGGTGAAGTTCCGGCGACTCCGCGAGGTATGGCGGTCACAGCGGGCCCGGGGCACCGAAAGGCGGTGCACCGCACCCAGTAGTAAAGGAAAGATCGAGAAATGCCACAGGGAACTGTGAAGTGGTTCAACGCGGAGAAGGGGTTTGGTTTTATCGCCCCCGAGGACGGTTCGGCCGACGTGTTTGTCCACTACACGGAAATCCAGGGATCGGGATTCCGCACCCTTGAGGAGAACCAGCGAGTGGAGTTCGAGGTCGGCCAAAGCCCGAAGGGGCCCCAGGCCACCGGCGTCCGCTCCATCTGAGCAACTTCTGGCGAAACCCCCGCGCGGTCCTGCACAACGGGATCATGCGGGGGTTTTCGTTATGCCGCTCTATTTGACGTCTGGCCTACTGTCGGTGACGTGAGCCAGCTCTCCTTTTTCTCTGCTGAGTCGGTGCCGCCCGCGGTCACCGACCTCACCGGGGTGCTGGCCGCCGCTGGGCAGATCGTGGTCGTCGGCGGCGGGGCCAGACTGTCGGTGGTGGTGGACGAGCTGTGGCGGGCCGAGGCGCTGGCCGAGATGATCGAGTACGCCGGCCTGGTGTCGGAGATCACTCGCACCGACGAGGACACTCCGCTGGTACGGACCGCGGTGGACGCCCGGCTGCGCGCCATCGCCGCCGACTGGACCCGGGGCGCGGTCAAGACCGTGCCTCCGCTGTGGCTGCCCGGGCCGCGCGAACTGCGAGCCTGGACGCTGGCCGCTGGAACCCCGGAGGCCGACCGGTATCTGCTGGGTCTGGACCCGCACGCGCCGGACACCCATTCGCCGCTGGCGTCGGCGATGATGCGGGTCGGGATCGCGCCCACCCTGATCGGCACCCGCGGTGCCCGGCCGGCATTGCGGATCAGCGGCCGGCGCCGGCTGTCGCGCCTGGTAGAAAATGTGGGAGAGCCGCCCGACGTCGTCGAGGCGAAGGCGAACTGGCCGCACGTTTAGCGGTCATTGGGAGGGTAATAACCGGGGGGTCGGTTTGCGTCGGCCCGTCCCGGGTGTCACATTGTCAGTTGTCTACAGGGGGGCACCGGCGCCCGATGCAGCCGGAAATGGAAAGTGAGCGTAAGCGCAGTTGGCTGGTGAAGACCGCGGTAATCGCGGCAATGGAAGCGCGCGCCGACTCGTCATCGTCGAGTCGCCCACCAAAGCGCGCAAATTAGCCGGCTACCTGGGCTCTAACTATGTAGTCGAGTCCTCGCGAGGCCACATCCGCGACCTGCCCCGCAATGCCGCCGACGTGCCCGCCAAATACAAATCCGAGCCGTGGGCCCGGCTCGGGGTCAACGTCGACGCCGACTTCGAACCGCTCTACATCATCAGCCCGGACAAGAAGAGCACGGTCAGCGAGCTCAAAGGCCTGCTCAAGGACGTCGACGAGCTCTACCTGGCCACAGACGGCGACCGCGAAGGCGAGGCCATCGCCTGGCACCTGCTGGAAACCCTCAAGCCCAACATCCCGGTCAAGCGGATGGTGTTCCACGAGATCACCGAGCCGGCGATCCGCGCCGCCGCCGAGAACCCCCGTGACCTGGACATCGACTTGGTCGACGCGCAGGAGACCCGCCGCATCCTCGACCGCCTGTACGGCTACGAAGTCAGCCCGGTGCTGTGGAAGAAGGTGGCGCCCAAGCTCTCGGCGGGCCGGGTGCAGTCGGTGGCCACGCGCATCATCGTGCAGCGCGAACGCGACCGGATGGCGTTCCGCAGCGCCACCTACTGGGACGTCGTCGCCGAACTGGACGCCAGCGTCTCCGACCCGAACGCCTCCCCGCCGACCTTCACCGCCCGACTGACCAGCGTCGACGGCCTTCGAGTGGCCACCGGCCGGGATTTCGACTCGCTGGGCGCCGTGCGCAAGCCCGACGAGGTCGTGGTGCTCGACGAGGCACGGGCGACCGAGCTGGCCACCGGGCTGCGCGGCGCACAGTTGAGCGTGGCGTCGGTGGAGGAAAAGCCGTACACCCGCCGCCCGTATCCGCCGTTCATGACATCGACGCTGCAGCAGGAGGCCGGTCGCAAGCTGCGATTCTCCTCTGAGCGCACGATGAGCATCGCCCAGCGGCTCTACGAGAACGGCTACATCACCTACATGCGGACCGATTCGACGACGCTGTCGGAGTCGGCGATCAACGCCGCCCGCACCCAGGCCCGCCAGCTCTACGGCGAGGAGTACGTCTCGCCGTCGCCGCGCCAGTACACCCGCAAGGTGAAAAACGCGCAGGAAGCGCACGAGGCGATCCGGCCCGCCGGTGAGACGTTCGCCACTCCCGACGCGGTGCGCCGCGAGCTCGACGGCGACGACTTTCGGCTCTACGAGCTGATCTGGCAGCGCACCGTCGCCTCGCAGATGGCCGATGCCCGCGGCACGACCCTGAGCCTGCGGATCGCTGGCGCCTCCGGCGCGGCGCAGGTGGTGTTCTCCGCCAGCGGGCGCACGCTGACCTTCCCGGGGTTCCTCAAGGCCTACGTGGAGACCGTCGACGAGCTGGCCGGCGGCGAGGCCGACGACGCCGAGCGACGGCTGCCGCATCTGCGCGAGGGTCAGCGCGTCGACGCCACCGAGCTGACTCCCGACGGGCACTCCACCAACCCCCCGCCCCGCTACACCGAGGCCTCGCTGGTCAAGGCGCTCGAGGAGCTGGGCATCGGCCGGCCCTCGACGTACTCGTCGATCATCAAGACCATCCAGGACCGCGGCTACGTCTACAAGAAGGGCAGCGCGCTGGTGCCGTCCTGGGTGGCGTTCGCCGTAATCGGCTTGCTGGAGCGGCATTTCGGCCGGCTGGTCGACTACGGTTTCACCGCCGCGATGGAAGACGAGCTCGACGCGATCGCGTCCGGCAACGAGCAGCGGACAACCTGGCTCAACCACTTCTACTTCGGCGGCGACCACGGCGTCCCAGACTCGGTGGCCCGCTCGGGCGGCCTGAAGAAGCTGGTCGGGGTCAACCTCGAAGGCATCGACGCCCGAGAAGTCAACTCCATCAAGGTGTTCGACGACGCCGAAGGCCGGCCCATCTACGTCCGGGTGGGCAAGAACGGTCCCTACCTGGAACGCATGGTTACCGGCGACGACGGCGAGCCGAAACCGCAGCGGGCCAACCTCAACGACTCGCTGACTCCCGACGAGCTCACGCTCGAGGTGGCCGAACAGCTTTTCGCCACGCCGCAGGAGGGCCGGTCGCTGGGTGTCGATCCGGAGACCGGTCACGAAATCGTCGCCAAGGACGGCCGTTACGGGCCGTATGTCACCGAGGTCCTGCCCGAGCCGCCCGACGACGGCGACGCCGCTGCCGGAACCAAGAAGGGCAAGAAACCCACCGGCCCCAAGCCGCGGACCGGTTCGCTATTGCGCAGCATGGACCTGCAGACCGTGACGCTCGACGATGCGCTGAAGCTGTTGTCGCTGCCGCGGGTGGTCGGGGTCGACCCCGACACCGGCGAGGAGATCACCGCGCAGAACGGGCGGTATGGTCCATACCTCAAGCGCGGCAAGGATTCTCGTTCGCTGTCGACCGAGGACCAGATCTTCGACATCACCCTCGACGAAGCGCTGAAAATCTATGCCGAGCCGAAACGCCGTGGCCGGCAAGCTGCTTCGGCGCCGCCGCTGCGCGAGCTCGGCACCGATCCGGCGTCGGGCAAGCCAATGGTGATCAAGGACGGCCGATTCGGGCCGTACGTCACCGACGGGGAAACCAACGCCAGCCTGCGCAAGGGTGACGACGTGTTGTCGATCACCGATGAACGCGCCGCCGAACTGCTGGCTGACCGTCGCGCCCGCGGGCCGGTCAAAAAGGCGAGGAAGAGCACCCGCAAGGCGCCGGCCAAAAAACGCGCTTAGCGCTTAGCCGCCAAACAGAAGTCAGGGCTGTGATTTCAGGGGTTCGACGACCCTAGCTTCTGTTTCGCGCCAGCTTGGTCGGAAACCTCTTCCTGCGCAGCCAGATTCAACGGCCGGGCCAGCTGGGTGGGTGCGGTGCGACCGCGTAGTGAGACCACTTCGCCGACATCCCAGCACAGCGCTTCGGCGTCCAGCGCGCCGCTGACCGCGATCGCCGACGCCAGCACGTGGCCCTCTTCGAGCTTGGCCAGCTCGGTCAGCCGGGCGGCCTCGTTGACCGGGTCACCGATCACGGTGTACTCGAAGCGGGCCTGCGCGCCGATGTGTCCGGCGATGGCTCGCCCGGCAGACACCCCGATGCCGAACTCCAACGAACCGAGCACCGGCAGTAGCGCGTCGTGCAGTTCGCGGGCCGCCGCCAGCGCGCCGCCGGACGCGTCCGGGTGCTCGATCGGCGCGCCGAAGATCGCCAGCGCGGCGTCACCCTGGAATTTGTTGACGAATCCGCCGTGCCGGCCGACGGTGTCGACCACCACCCGGAAGAACTCGTTGAGCAGGCTGACGACCTCGGCGGGCGGCCGGGTGGACGCCAGCTGGGTCGAGCCCACCATGTCGACGAACAGCACCGCGACGTCGCGCTCCTGGCCGCCCAGTTCGGTGCCGCGCTCCAGGGCACGCCGTGCCACGTCTTCGCCCACGTAGCGACCGAACAGGTCGCGCAGCCGCTGCCGCTCGGCCAGGTCGCGCACCATGTCGTTGAAGCCGGCCTGCAGCAGGCCCAGCTCGCTGGCGTCGTAGATCTGCATGTGCGCGTTGTAGTTTCCGTGCTGCACCTCGCCGAGCGCCCAGCGAAGCTGGCGCAGCGGGTCGGCGATCGACATGGCCACCAGCAGGGTGCTGGCGAACCCGATCACCAATGCGACCAGCGCCATCAACAGGATTGGGTTGAACAAGCTTTCCGGCGGTGCATGCAGTAGGGACGCCTTGTCGGCCACCACGGCCAGCACGATGGCCAGCAGCGGCACGCCGGTGGACAGCCCCCAGGTCAGCAGCTGCCGCAGGATCACACCGGGCGCTGCGATGTTTTCCGGCTGCCCGCCGCGCAGCGCGGCGACGGCGACCGGTCGCAGTACCCGTTCGGATTGCAGGTAGCCGATGATCGCGGTGGCGGCCGCGCCCAGCGCGACGGACACGGCCACTACCGGTGCCAGGTGGCTGGTCTCGCGCCAGCTGGCGACGATGAAGATGGTGCCGCCGACCGACCAGTAGCCCATGCTGATCAGCACGCGATAGAACGGCATCCGCAGCGCGCGGCTGCGGGCCAGCTCGGTGGTGGCTGGCTCGGTGTCGGCGAACATGCCGTCGCGGCGCTGCCAGCGGAACACCGGCAAAAGCAGCCGCACGCTTATCGACGATCCGATGCCGAAGAGGACCACCAGCGCCAACCCGAAGATCGCCAGGTTGACGCCCGGCAGGTCCTGCAGCTCGATGCGGTCTTCGGGCGGCAATCCGTACCGCAGGAAGCCGAACACGAACAGCGCGCCGATGATGTCGGCCTGGATGACGCTCAGCAAGAACACCGGCCACGGGGTACGCAGCACCCACTGGACGAATCCACTGATCCGCCCAGGGAGTTCCGCTGCCGTGCTCACGGACCCACCGTATCGGTCGGCGGGGACGAAGAAGTAGCCAAAAAGCGTGTCGGCAGCCGGCACTAGTGTTGCCTGTGATGTCCGGGGTTTTTGCGCGGCTGGTCGGCCAGCAGCCGGTCGAAGCCGAGCTGGTGGCCGCGGCGCAGGCCGCGCGCGGTGATTCGGCTCACAGCGCGGCCATGTCGCATGCCTGGCTGATCACCGGCCCGCCGGGGTCGGGCCGCTCGGTCGCGGCGTTGTGCTTCGCGGCGGCGCTGCAGTGCACCTCGCCGGGGGTGCCCGGCTGCGGCGAATGCCGGGCCTGCACGACGACGATGGCAGGTACTCACGCCGACGTGCGGCGGGTGATTCCCGAGGGGCTGTCGATCGGCGTCGACGACATGCGGGCCATCGTGCAGATCGCATCGCGGCGGCCGAGCACCGGACGCTGGCAGATTGTCCTGATCGAGGATGCCGACCGGCTGACCGAGGGCGCGGCGAACGCGTTGCTGAAGGTCGTCGAGGAACCGCCGCCGTCGACCGTGTTCCTGCTCTGCGCGCCGTCGGTGGACCCCGAGGACATCGCGATCACCCTGCGGTCGCGCTGCCGGCACATCGCGCTGGTGACCCCGTCGGCGGCGGCAATAGCGCAGGTGCTGGTCGAGGCCGACGGACTGGACGCCGAGACGGCGAATTGGGCGGCATCGGTCAGCGGTGGACATGTGGGCCGGGCGCGACGGCTGGCCACCGACCCGGAGGCCCGTGAGCGACGGCAGCGAGCGCTGGGGCTGGCGCGCGACGCGGCCACACCGTCGCGGGCATACGCGGCCGCCGAGGAGTTGGTGGCGGCCGCCGAGGCCGAGGCCGCGGTGCTGACCGCCGATCGCGACGAGGCCGAAACCGAAGAGCTGCGGACGGCGCTGGGCGCGGGCGGCACCGGCAAGGGCACCGCGAGTGCGCTGCGCGGCGCCACCGGCGCGATCAGAGACCTTGAGCGACGGCAGAAGTCGCGGCAGACCCGGGCGTCGCGGGACGCCCTGGACCGCGCGTTGATCGACCTGGCGACCTACTTCCGGGACGCGCTGCTGGTGTCGTCCGGGGCGCGCAGCGTGGCGGCCAACCATCCCGACATGGCCGACCGGGTGGCCGCGATGGCCGCGCACGCGACGCCCGCGCGGTTGTTGCGCTGCATCGAGGCTGTGCTGGAGTGCCGCGAAGCGCTGGCGATCAACGTCAAGCCGAAGTTCGCCGTCGACGCGATGGTCGCCACCATCGGCCAGGAGCTGCGGGCCGGCCTGTAGACTCGTGCCGCCCCGCAGGGCATGCCACCTTAGCTCAGTCGGCAGAGCGGCTCACTCGTAATGAGCAGGTCAACGGTTCGATTCCGTTAGGTGGCTCTCACTTTTCTTGGGCCGCGAGCGTTGGCATTCTGCGCACCCTCGCGCCTAGACCGGCACCACATATCCCACCGGCCCCGAGGCGATGCACACCGACAGCGCGGCGGTGTCCGCCCGCGCCGAGATCGCATTGCCCGCCCCGGACAACCGGACGTAGACCCGGTTGAGCCCGGGATGCACCGGGACCTTGACGGGGGAGCCGTCGGACAGCGACATCGTCATCGAGCCGTCGCTGTTGGCCAGGTAGTTGATCTCGGCCGTCCAGTCCGCAGGCAGCAGCGGCCCGTCGAGAGCAAGCGACGCCGGCATGTCGGGCTGCACGAAGTATCCGCACTGCGGCGCGGGACCGGGCACGATTGCGCGGGTCCACGCCACGCGCGCGTCGACCAGCCGGCCGGAACTGTCCAGCATCCGCAATTGCGTTGTGACAGCAGCGAATTCGGGCCGATCCCGCACAAGCGCGAACATGTGACTGGCCAGGTTTTCCGGCCAGGCCACCCGGCCCAACACCAGCGGGTCGACGTCCTGGTCCAGCAGCGGCGCGGTCGACGCCGCGTGCCCCAGACTTCGCTGCGCGTTCTGCAGATAGGGCTTGGCCGGGTTGTCGCGCCACGACGTCAGAAACGTCGCTGTGGAATACCAGCAGCTGGCCACGAACAGCGCCGCCACGCCCGTCGTCACCACGCTGCGGACAAGGGACGCATCCAGCCAGTGCGACGACGGGCGGTTCGGCGCGCAGAAGCCCACCGCGGCCAGCAGCGCCAAAACAACCACCAGGTCAGGGAAGTACCGCAACGTCTGGGCCAGCTCGAGCGCGGTGAACCGCGACGAGCGCATCAGATAGATCGGCACTTGGCACGCGACCGCATAGCCGGCCGCGGTCAGCCACACCAACCCAATCCGCTGCTTGCGCAGCAGCGTGACCGCCAGTGCGAGAGCCAGCACCAGCCAGCCGAGCACCCGCACCGCAACCGGCGGCACCGCCCACGGCGACGCGGGCGCCCAACGGTCCCACGCCCAAGGCCCGCCGACCAGACCCGGCACGATCCCGTGGGTCACCGAGCGGCGCAACAGATCCCACGTCATCGCCAGGTCGGTGCTCCAGCGCTGCTGATCGACCACGACGAGATACACCGCGATCCACGCGGCGGTCAGCGCCAGCGACGCCGTCCACAACCGGACACCACCGCGCCATGCGGTCCGCAACGCGGGCTCGCCCTGGACGTGGCATAGCAGTGCGACGACGGCGAAGGCGACGAACGGGATCACTGCCGCCTTCTCGAAGAAGAGCAGGCCGCCGAGGTAGACCAGCACGCCGGTCACCGCGTAGCGCCGGTTGCCGGTGCGCACCAGCAGCACAGCATCGCCGCAAACCCAGGCCAGCGCGGCCAGCATCGGCAGCGAGTTCAGCGCCGCGGCCCACCACGCGAAACCGGTGATACCCAGCGGCGTGAACAGCGCGAAGGTCAACGGGATCAGCAACACCGGCCGCCAGCCCAGGATGACGTGCAGCGCCCGCAACAAGGCCAGCGAGGCCAGCAGCTGCAGCACCACCAGGCTGATCGCGGGACCGGTCCAGTTCAGCGGCGCGAGCCTGGTGATGGCGCCCGCGACCAGGTAGGCGGCCGGCATCACGTGGCCGTCGTGGTCGTCGAACAGATACGACGGCGACAGCAGGTTATGCGTGCCCGCGCGACCGATCAGAATCAGGTCGTCCCAATAGAAGTAGCCCCGAAACGCCAGCACCCCGCGGATTACCAGCTGCACGGCGACCAGGGCTACGGCGACCGCGGCGACCCCTCTGTATGGTGGGCCGGTGCGCGCACTGGTCACCGGGGCAGCCGGATTCATCGGGTCGACGCTAGTCGACCGTTTGATCGCCGACGGCGGCTCGGTGGTGGGCCTGGACAACTTCGCGTCGGGACGGGCCACCAACCTCGAGCACCTGGCCGACAACCCCGAGTTTGTCTTCGTCGAGGCCGACATCGTGACCGCGGATATGCAGGCCATCCTCGCCGAACACCGGCCAGAAGTGGTGTTCCATCTGGCCGCCCAGATCGACGTGCGGCACTCGGTGGCCGACCCGCAATTCGACGCCTCGGTGAACGTCGTCGGCACCATCAGGCTCGCCGAGGCGGCACGGTGCACCGGTGTGCGCAAGGTGGTGCACACGTCGTCGGGCGGATCCATCTACGGGACGCCGCCGGTCTACCCCACTCCGGAGACGGTGCCCACCGATCCGGCGTCGCCGTATGCCGCAGGCAAGGTGGCGGGGGAGATTTACCTCAACGCGTTCCGCCATCTCTACGGGCTGGAATGCTCACACATCGCGCCGGCGAATGTCTATGGCCCGCGCCAGGATCCGCACGGCGAAGCCGGCGTGGTGGCCATCTTCGCCCAGGCGCTGTTGTCCGGCAAGCCCACCCGGGTGTTCGGCGACGGGACCAACACCCGCGACTATGTCTACGTCGACGACGTGGTGGACGCCTTCGTCAGAGCCGCGGGCGAGAAAGGTGGCGGGCAGCGGTTCAACATCGGCACCGGCGTGGAAACCTCGGACCGGCAACTACATTCGGCGGTGGCAGCTGCTGTCGGCGCGCCCGACGATCCGGAATACGCCCCGCCGCGGCTGGGCGACCTCAAGCGTTCCTGCCTCGACATCGGTTTGGCCGCAAAGGTTTTGGATTGGCGTCCGCAGGTACAGCTGGAGGAAGGCCTGCGCCGCACCGTCGAATACTTTCGGCACACACCCACCGACTAGCGCTGTTCGGGTGCCCGTGCTCCCTCCAGCGCGATGGCCCTGGCCAGTCGCGCGTAACGCAACTCCAGGTCCTTGAACCGCAAATACGTGCTCAGCGTGGTGAAGCTGAACGCGATGATCAGCGCGTAGAGCATCAGGTCGGTGCCGCGCGCCACCCCGAGCCAATGTGCCACCACCGTGGTGTCATTCGGCCGCAGCACCGCGTAGACCGCCGCGAGCACGAACACCACATAGCCGACCTTGACCCACGCCTTCGACTGCGCGCTGCGCCGCGAACGCAACAGGTACACCAGCAGCGCGACGATCGACACGATCAGCAGTACCTGGATCCAGTTCATCGCGGCATCCTTCCTCGCAAGAACCCGTCGAAGATGATGTTGACGCCGTTCAGCAGCGGCTGGCCCTTGGACTTCGAGTAGTCTGTGTAGAGCACTTCGACCGGCTCTTCGGTTACCCGCCAACGGTTTTCGGCGATCAGCATGATGAACTCGGTGGCGTGGCTCATCCCGCTCATCGTGATGTCCAGTCCGTCCGCGACGGTCTTGTTGAACACCCGAAGGCCGTTGTTGGTGTCGGTCAATCCCAGCCGCCGCCCGCGTGGGCTGAGCCACGCCGCGGTGCGCAGCACCAGGCGCTTGGCCAGCGGCGGTCGGCTGACGCCGCGGCCGAAGCGGGTGCCGATCACGATGTCGACGTCGCCGGCGGCCAGCCGGTCGACCATGGTCACGACGTCCTTCACCCGGTGCTGACCGTCGCCGTCGAACGTGACGAAAACCTGCGCCCCGGGCTGCCGACGGGCGTACTCGACACCGGTCTGGATGGCCGCGCCCTGGCCGAGGTTCACCGGGTGGCGCACCAAATGGGCCCCGGCCGCCAGCGCGACGTCGCCGGTGCCGTCGCGGCTGCCGTCGTCGACGCAGACGACGTTGTCGAAGACCGAGCGGACGTCGGCGATCACCTCGCCGATGACACTGGCTTCGTTGAAGGCTGGAACGACGACCCAGACGTCGGGATAACCCATTTCGATGCCGCATACTACCTAGAGATGAACCACCCGGCGGGTCGTGCCAGCGCGGCCAGGTGCACGCCGATGCCGACCAGCGGACCGCACATCAGCGCGACGACGGTGCGGGTCTCCAGCGGCAGCGGCAGCAGCAGCAGCAACGTCGACGCGACCGTCGCACCCACCCAGCCCACGGCATAGGCGCGGTGCAACGCCGCCGCAACGGCGGCCGCGCCGGTCAGCGTCAGCATCGCGATCGCCACCGCGGCCGCGGTCAGCCATGCCAGCAGCGCGCTGCCGGCGTCGTAGTCGGGGCCGAACGCGGCACGCAGGATCCACGGGCCGATCAGCCCCGCCGCCAGCACGCCGACTCCGCCGATCCCGGCGACCAGCAGCGCCGGCGCGACCAGTGCCCGCAGCCGCTCGGTGCGCTCGTCGACGAAGTGGGCGATCAGGTTGCCCTGCATCGCGGTCAGGGGCACCAGCAGTGGCGCCCGGGTCAGGGTGACGGCCAGGATCACCACCCCGCCCGCGGCGCCCAGCTCAGCGGACGTCGCCTTGAGCAGCACCGGAAAACCCATCACCAGAATCGCGCTTGCCCCCGCCGCGGTGATCGAATGCGCCGCGCCGCGCAGAAACGTCGTCACGCCGCCGGGGGTCATCAACCGAGCCGCCGCCCGCGTCGTCGGCGACACCAC
The DNA here is from genome assembly GCF_003402475.1 of Mycobacterium sp. MFM001. Classification (GTDB taxonomy): domain Bacteria; phylum Actinomycetota; class Actinomycetes; order Mycobacteriales; family Mycobacteriaceae; genus Mycobacterium. The sequence continues at coordinate 109,006 of NZ_BFAB01000012.1, read as the reverse complement.
CAGCATGATCAGCCAGGCCACCGCGCCCGCGACGGTCGCCCACAAGAACCCGACCAGACCCCAGCCGATCAGGAACGTGGCCGTCGCGACCGCCACCCGGATCACCGCGTCGGTGACCATCAGCGCGCCGTATTGGGTCCAGCGGTCGACGCCGGCCAGCATGCCCAGCAGGGTGGCGTGTAGGCAGAACCCGGCCAGCCCGACGCTGAGCAGCCCGACCGAAAGCCAGGGGGCCTCGGCGAACACCTGCCCGCTCCACAGTGGCGAGCTGCCGGCGATCACCACCGCCGCGGCCGCCCCCAGCATCCCCGCTACGCGCAGCGGATGGGTACGTCCGGCCGCGACGTCGGTGTAGCGCACCGAGCGGACCTCGCGGGTGGTTTCCTGCAGCAATCCATTGGCGGCCCCGGTGACCAGCCCGAACGCTCCCCAGAACACCGCGAAGACAGAGAAGCCGGCCGGGGCCAGGTCGCGGGCCGCCAGGTAGACCACGGCGTAGCCGCACAGGGCGGTCAGGGCCGTCGCCGCGCCGACCCGGGCGACGCTGCTGCGCCCGATCGGCCCGGCGGAGGCCGCCGTACCGCCGACCTCGGTCACAGCGACGGCACTTCCACAGTTCGAAAATACTAACGGGCGAGGCCTGCACCGACCTGACATGCTGGACGGGAGAGGGGGTCTCCCGTTGCACGTCTCCGTGCTGGAATGGTCCGTCGCATTGGGCGTGACCATGGCGGTCCTGCTGTTCGACGTCGTGGTGATCGCCCGCCGGCCGCATGAACCGACGATGCGCGAATGCGCGATCGCGTTGTCCGCCTACATCGGGTTCGCCGTGCTCTTCGGAATCTGGGTGTGGTGTTTCCACGGCCCGAAATTCGGACTGGAATTCTTCGCCGGCTGGCTCACCGAGTACAGCCTGTCCGTGGACAACCTGTTCATCTTCATCGTCATCATGGCGAGCTTCAACGTGCCCAAGCGCTATCAGCAGCAAGCCCTGTTTGTCGGGATTGTGATTGCGTTGTTGTTCCGCGCTGTTTTCATTGCGCTCGGCGCAATTGCGATCCAGCAATTCGGGTGGGTGTTCTACGTCTTCGGCGCATTCCTGGTCTATGCGGGCATCAAGCTGGCTCGCGACGGGGGATCCGGCGGCGACGCCGACAACGCCGTCGTCCGGTTTGCTCGCAGCCGCCTGAACACCACCGACCGCTGGGACGGCCTGAAGCTCTACGTGAAGGAGGGGTCCGGGCGTGCGATGACCCCGATGTTTCTGGTCATCGTGGCGCTGGGTGCGACGGATCTGATGTTCGCCCTGGACTCCATTCCCGCGATCTACGGCCTGACCCGCGAGCCGTATTTGGTGTTGGCGGCCAACGTGTTCGCGTTGATGGGTCTGCGGCAGTTGTATTTCCTGCTCGGTGGTCTGCTGGAGCGGTTGGTGTATCTCGGCCGGGGTCTTGCCGTCATCCTGGTGTTCATCGGCGTGAAGCTGATGTTTCATGCGCTGCGGGAAAACGATGTTCCGTTCATCAACGGCGGCGAGCACGTCAATGTGCCGGAAATTCCGACTTTGCTCAGCCTGGCCGTCATCGTGGTGACGCTCGGCGTCACCGCGGCCGCCAGCCTGTACCGGACCAGGGTTCTCCAAACCGATTAAACCGATTTCCTCCCAACGGATTTCGGTTCAGGAAAGGTCCGCGTGTAGCCACCGGCCGGACGGGGTAATCAGCCTTTTCTGCTGTCACATGAGTAAGGGAGGAGCCATGGGTAACTTCGGCGACTACCAATACCAGTTCTACAAAGCCGGGGTTCTCAACAAAACCTCTCCGTTCCCGTTCACCTTTGCCGAATGGGAACACCGCGCCCACGAGGACATGAACCCGCTGATCTACGGCTACGTCAAGGGCGGCGCGGGCGACGAGGAGACCCAGGACATCAACGTCACCGAGTTGCGCCGCTATGGCCTGACACCGCGCATGCTGCGGGACCGCAGCGATCGCGACATGTCGGTGACCTTCCTCGGCCGCACGTTGCCGTCGCCGGTGTTTCTGTGTCCGGTCGGGGTGCTCGGCAACATCCGCCCGGAGGGCGACTTGGAGGAAGCCCGGGTGTGCGCCGAGCTCGACCTGGTCGGCATGTACTCCACGCTGTCGTCGGCGACCATCGAAGAAGTGGCCGAGGCGCGCGGCGAGTCGTTCGGGGTATTTCAGCTGTATCCGACCGCGGACGAAAAGCTCACCGAGAGCTTCGTGAAGCGCGCCGAAAAGGCGGGGTTCGACGCCATCGCGGTCACTGTCGACTACGGCACCGTGGGCTGGCGTCCGCGCGACCTGTCGCACGGGTTCATGCCGATGCTGCGCGGCGACTGCATCGCCAACTACACCTCGGATCCGCGTTTTCGCGAATTAGCCGGGGTGACAAGCGAAAAGGACCTCGACCCGGTGCACGCCGGCGCGGTGTGGATGGACGTGTTCGCCAACCCGGCGTTCACCTGGGATGACCTGAGCTGGTTGCGGCAGATCACCGAATTGCCGTTGATCGTCAAGGGAATCTGCCTGCCCGACGATGCCGCGCACGCCAAACAGCTTGGCGTCGACGTGATCGCCTGCTCGAATCACGGTGGGCGCCAAGCCAATGGTGGTGTCCCGGCGATTTGCCATCTCGAACCGGTCATCGAGGCGGTCGGCGACCTGCCGGTGACGTTCGATTCGGGTATCCGCGACGGCGTCGACGTGCTGCGCGCCTGCGGGCTCGGCGCCGCACTGGTCGGCATCGGCCGGCCCTACGCCTACGGCCTTGCGGTCGGCGGGCGCGACGGGCTTCGGACGGTGGTGTCGCAGATTCTGGCCGAGGCCGACCTGACGATGGCCGTCGACTGCTACACCGACCTGAGTCAGCTCGCCGTCGAAAGACTCGACTAAGCCTCGATCTGGCCGGCGATGCGCCGTTCGATGCTGGCCCGTGCCGGGGCCGGCAGCACGATCAGCCCGTCGAGCTCCTTGCTCGCCCGCGCGTAAGCGGTCTGCCGCTCCTGCGGGCTGGCCGCGTCATCTTGCGCCAACTGCAACAGGTTCTGCGCGCGGGCCAAACGCTCTTGGTCGTCGGCGGAGAAGTCGCTACGACGCCGGCGAATCGCCTCGACCTCGGCGACCTCGAACGCGGTGACGTACTCGTGCACCGCGTCGCGGTAGTCCAGTTGCGCGTCGCGGTCGTCGACCATGTCCTCGGGCCGCTCCGGGCGCAGCAAGTCCGCGCGCCGCTTGGCCTTGTGGAACGCGATCGTCAGCGGATTGCGCATATCGGTCATCATCGGAAAGTCGAGCAGCTTGGCGATGTCGATTTCGTAGTCGAACCAGCGTGCGTCGGTCCGGTCATGTTCGGCGAGCAGCTTGGTCAGCTCTCGCCGGTAGCTCTCCTGATTGTTTCGGGCCCGCCCGGATGCCTCGGCCTTTGCGATCTTGGCCTGCTGCTTCAACCGGTACCGCTCGAGCCGCCGTTCGGCCCGCCGCTCGTTGGCTGCCGCGATCGCCCGCAGCCCGCCGCCGATCGCGCCGCCCAGCGGGAACACCAGCCACCAGAAATTCGCGGCGAAATGCAGCACCGGGCTCACAGTGCCAGCATGCCACCGTCGCCCGTCAGTGCTGCTTGACGACGGCGCGCGGCGCGGTCCGCCAGCTGCGGCTGCCGTCGGGCCGCTCGCGGGGCGGCTCGAGCAGCAACACCGCTAAGCCGTCGACGAGTACCGGCCGTACCCAGTCGCCCAGTTCGATGCACTCGCCCGGCAGCGGCCGACGGCCGTCGTCGTCGCGTGCCAGGTCGATGGGCGCGCGGGCCAGCAGCTCGTCGAGCCTGGCCTCGTAGGGCAGTTCTTCCAGGCCGGGGAGCGTGATGAACAGCCCGTCGTTGCCGGACAGGTGCAGCCCGACGGCGGCCAGCGCGCCGAGCACCCCGCCCTCGGTGCCGCCGTGCCCGGACAGGTGCACGCCGAGTGTCGCCGCCAGTTCACGAGCTTCGTTGGGGCGCAACACTTCTCGCTTGGCGCGGAAACCGAACTCGACCAGCGGTGCCATGTCGAGGCTCCCGGGGATGGCCACCGCCAGCCCCGGGTCGGCGCCGGGGGGACACACCTGTTCCAGGAATTTTCCGGCGAGTTCGATGACGCGCGGCGCGACGGCATCCGGGTTCCCGTCGACGCTGCGCCACGCCAGGCATGCGCTGGAATTGTGCGAGGTGTAGGGGATTCGGTCGTCGACGAGCAGCTGGTGGCGCGTCGCCCCGCCGGGATCACCCAGTCCGGCCGCCGCCAGTTCGCGAAGCAGCGCCCGGGCCCGCCGCCCGGTACCAGGGCTCCACAGGTCGTCGGTGTCGTCGATGCCGATCAGCAGATCCACCCCGGCCAGTGCAGCGCTCATGGGTTGACCACCAGACCGGTGACATCGCGCACCCAGCGACTCAGGTCGAGGTTGGTGCCGGCGAGCTTGAGTGTGTGGCGTTTGGTGACGTCCAAGATGACCTGATCGGTGAGCTCGGCGAGCGTCAGGGTCTGGGCCGGATCGCGCCCTATCACCCGCACGGTGGCGACGCCGGTGGCGTGCGCCGCGTCGAGGACCGACCGCACGGTAGGTCCCTTCTGGACTTGGGCACCGCGCGATTGCGGCGTCCGGATCTCGACCTGCGGAAGGTCTTGCAACTGCGGCAAAGTGAACCGGGCGAGCAGCTGGCTGCGCTGTTGCACCACCAGAGATTCCTCGGGCGCAGACCTCCCACACGCAATCAGGCTGACGACGAGAACAACCGTGATCAGCCGCGCGGCCCATATCCGCATGGATGCACCCTATGGGTTGCGCGATAGCGCATTCAAGGAACGCAAAGCGGGTAAGCTGCCGCACGTGCGGGTATGGGCAGGTGCCGGTTCGTCCGATCGTGTGCTGACGACGGACATGCTGCGTGAAGTCGCCCTGCCGGTGCTTGCGGTCGCGGCGATCGTTGCGTACGCGGATGTCCGTACCCCGCTCGGGTTGCCCGGGCACCGCGGCCTGGTGTGGCTGGCCATGCTGGTCGCCGTTGCGTTGGTGAGGCGCGAGACGGTAATAGCGGTCGGCGCAGCGGCGACGGCGACGACGCTCGCGCTTCACCTGGCGGCGGGCCCGTGGGGCGCTGCGCGGTATCTGGCCGCGGCGGTGTTGCTGTACGCCGTAGCGGCTTGGGCGCGCCGGCGGCCGTGGTTGCTGGCGCTCGCCGCCGCACCGATTCACCTTGTCGCGCTGGCAGGTTCGTTCATCTCGGCCGAGCGGGCGGCATTCCATCTGGTTTTCGGTTTGACAGCCGGGCTGCTCGGCTGGGCTGTCGCATTCGGTATGGGTCGTCGAAGGGAGTGGGTGTCATGACATTGCGTGTGGTTCCGGAAGGTCTGGCCGCAACCAGTGCGGCGGTCGAGGCGATCACCGCGCAGTTGGCGGCGGCGCACGCGGGCGCGGCGCCTGTGGTCTCGGCGGTGGTGCCGCCGGCGGCCGATCCGGTGTCGCTGGAAGCTGCGGCGGTGTTCAGTGCCCGCGGCACCCAGCACTCGGCGGCGGCGGCCAAAGGCGTCGAGGTGTTGGGCCGTGCCGGGACGGGTGTGGGCCTGGCCGGGACCAACTATGCCGTCGGCGATGCGGCGGCGGCATCGACATATCTGGGGGCGGGCGGCTGACGATGACCGCGCCGGTGTGGATGGCCTTTCCGCCGGAGGTGCATTCGACGTTGTTGAGCGCCGGTCCGGGGCCGGGCCCGATGCTGGCGGCCGCGGGAACGTGGTCGGCGCTGAGTGCCGAATATGAGGCTGCCGCAACGGAATTGACCTCGGTGCTGGCCGGCGCGCAGGCGGTGTGGGAGGGTCCCACCGCCGAGCAGTACGCGGCGGCACACCTGCCGTACCTGGCGTGGCTGTCGTTGGCAAGCACGCTCAGCGCCGAGGCGGCCGCTCAACATACGACCGTGGCCGGCGCCTACACCGCCGCGCTGGCCGCGATGCCGACGTTGCCGGAGCTGGCCGCCAACCACGCCATCCACGCCGTGTTGGTCGCGACGAATTTCTTTGGCATCAACACGATTCCGATCGCGCTCAACGAGGCCGACTACGCACGGATGTGGACTCAGGCGGCCACCACGATGAGCACCTATCAGGCGACCACCAAGGCGGCCCAGAACAGCAGCGGAGCCGGTGCCGGTAGTGGGGCGGGGTCAGGCAGCGGCGCCGGCTCAGGCGCCGGAGCAGGCAGTGGCGCTGGCGGCGGCGGTGGCGGCGGCGGCACCGGGTCGTTTCAATTGCCCACCCCCGAGGAGATCTGGGAGATGTTGTTCGGGCCCGACGGCGAGCAGATCCCGGGCCAGGGCCAACCCAACTGGTCTCCGGACCAGTATTTGCAGAACCTGGGCAACTTCTTCAACGGCAATGCGCAGGCTTTGGCCTGGCTGCAACAAAACATGCAGGGCTTGCTGAACCCGTCGCAGGCGCCGGCGCTGATCGAGTACTTCATCGCCTGGCAGACCTATCGGATCGTCAACTGGACGCTGCGCACGTTGCGGTTCTTGATCCAGGAACTGCCGTTGCTGATCACCGTCGGCGTGAGCCTGATGATGCCCACGTTGGCCGGCAGCTTGGCGGGTTTGGCCGGTTTGGCCGGCCTGTCGGGTCTCGCGGGGCTGGCGCAGCCGGCCGCCGTTGCGGCCCCCGCGCCGCAGCCCGCGGTGTTGGGTATCCAGCCGCCGGCGGTGGCGATTGCCCCGACGATGGCTCCGATGGTCCCGACGAGCCCGGTGGCACCGGCCGCGCCGACAGTCGCGGCACCGATCAGCGCGGCTGCGCCCGCTGCGCCGCCCGCGCCTCCGCCCATCCCGCCGGTCCCGGTGACGGGCGCCGAGGGCTTCGGTTACATGGTGGGCCTCGCCGGTCTTAGTAGCGAAGCGAGCCTGTCTACCCGCTCGAAAGCCACGAAGCCCACCGCGCAGAGCACCGAGGTGACTGCCCGCGCGGCGGCGCCCGAGGCACAAGAGCGGACGCGACGACGGCTGCACTCGGTCATCGACCGCGGATACCGCCACGAATATCTGGACGGCGAACCGGTCACCGCGTCCGAGCAGGGCGCCGGCCCGCTGGGGTTCGCCGGGACGGTGACGAGGACGGGTCTGCAGGCGGCGGGCCTGACCACGCTGGCCGCCGACGACTACGGCGGCGGCCCGACGATGCCGATGCTGCCCGACAGCTGGGGCGAAGACCCCGGAGGGGAGGCCACTCGCAACTAGACGGTCAGTAGTCGCTCAAGAGAAAGGACAGTTGTCATGAGTATGTTGGATGCCCATATTCCGCAGTTGGTGGCGTCGCAGTCGGCGTTTGCGGCTAAGGCGGGGTTGATGCGTTCGACGATCGGTCAGGCCGAGCAGGAAGCGGTCTCGGCGCAGGCGTTTCATGTCGGGGAGTCTGCGGCGGCGTTTCAGGCTGCCCATGCCCGGTTTGTGGAGGTGGCGGCGAAGGTGAACGCGCTGCTGGATATTGCGCAGGCCAATTTGGGTGATGCGGCGGGCACCTATGTGGCCTCTGATGCCGCGGCAGCCAGCACGTACACCGGGTTCTGAGAGGGGTTAACGCAGATGTCGCAGATTATGTACAACTACCCGGCGATGCTGGCCCATGCCGGGGACATGGCTTCTTATGCGGCCACGATGCAGGGGTTGGGGGCCGATATCGCCAGCGAGCAGGCGGCGTTGTCGGCGGCGTGGCAGGGCGATACCGGGATGACGTATCAGGCGTGGCAGGCGCAGTGGAATCAGGCGATGGCCGATCTGGTGCGCGCGTATCACGCGATGGCCGGCACGCACGAGACCAACACGGTGTCGATGCTGGCCCGCGACCAAGCCGAAGCCGCCAAATGGGGCGGCTGAATCTCAGTGCCCGCCAGCGGCTTTGAAGCGCTCGATTGAGCGCTGCACCTCGGCCTCGGCCTCCGCACGGCCGACCCAGTTGGCCGTCTTGACGAACTTGCCCGGCTCCAGGGCCTTGTACTGCGAGAAGAAGTGCTTGATGACGTCCAGCTCGAAGGCCGGAACGTCCTCGATGTCCTTGATGTGATCCCAGCGGTGGTCGCCGGCCGGCACACATAGCACCTTGTCGTCGCCGCCGGCTTCGTCGGTCATCTGGAACATTCCGACCGGCCGCGCCTCCACCTGCACACCGGGGAACAACGGCTCGGGCAGCAGCACCATGGCGTCGAGCGGGTCGCCGTCTTCGCCCAGGGTGTCGTCGATGAAGCCGTAGTCGGTGGGGTAGGCCATCGACGTGTAGAGGTAGCGGTCCAGACGAACCCGACCCGTCTCGTGGTCGACCTCGTATTTGTTCCGCTGGCCCTTCGGGATTTCGATGGTCACGTCGAATTGCACCGTCTCGGCTCCTTCGTAAAGTCACTGCTCATCCGCTGGCGTCGGAGGTCAACCCTAGTAGAGCCACGTGGTTCGGCAGAATGGGACCAGACAGTCAGGAGTGTCATGCGTCCCTCTCAGTGGCGGCGGTCAACCCACCTGATCGTGGGGGCGGCCGTGCTGGCGGTTGTTGCCGTTTTGGTGGCGGCGGCTGCGTTTTTCACCGCGAACGTTCGCGGCGCCGGCAATGCCCACATCGCGCCGCCGCCGCCCGCGGTGACCGCGAAGCCCGGCGTCGTGCCGGTGGCCGACTCCGCGCCGATGCCGACGCCGAGCGGGCTGGCGGCGGCGCTGGCCGCTGTCGTGGCTGACCCGAATCTGGGTCAGTTCGGCGGCCGGGTCACCGACGCGATGACCGGCAAAGAGCTCTGGCAGCAGCAGGACAACGTCCCGATGCTGCCGGCTTCGACCAACAAGACCCTGACCGCCGCCGCCGCGCTGCTGGCGCTGGACCGCGAGGCCCGGGTGACCACCAAGGTCGTCGCAGCCGACCAGCCGGGCGTGGTGATCCTGGTGGGCGGCGGCGATCCCACGCTGTCGGGGGCCCCACGCGGTGGCGAGACCTGGTATCACAATGCGGCCCGGCTCAGCGATCTGGCCGACCAGGTCCGCGGCAGCGGCGTGACACCGACCGCCGTGCAGGTCGACATCTCGGCATTCACCGGACCCAAAGTGGCGCCGGGTTGGGATCCGGGCGACATCGACGGCGGCGACGTCGCCCCGATCGAGTCGGTGATGCTCGACGGCGGGCGCGTCCAGCCGGCAACGGACGAGTCCACCCGTTCGCACACCCCGGCGCTTGACGCCGGTCGCGCGCTGGCCCAGGCGATCGGCGTCGACCCGGCGAAGGTGTCGATCGCGGCCCAACCCGCGCCGTCGTCCGCGCGGCAGTTGGCCGCGGTGCAGTCGGCGCCGCTGATCCAGCGGTTGCTCGAGATGATGAACGCCTCCGACAACGTGATGGCCGAATGCATCGCCCGGGAGGTCGCCGAGGCCATGCACCGGCCGCGCAGCTTCGCCGGCGCCGTCGACGCGGTGACCAACCGGCTGAGCACCGCGCATGTCGACATCACCGGTGCGGCACTTCAGGATTCGAGCGGGCTGTCGGTCGACGATCGGCTGACCGCCAAGGCGCTGAACGACGTCGTGCAGGCCGCAGCGGGGCCGGATCAGCCAGCGCTGCGCCCGCTGCTGGACCTGTTGCCGATCGCCGGCGGCAGCGGGACACTGGGCGACCGGTTCTTGAATCCGGCCACCAACAACGGTCCGATCGGCTGGTTGCGGGCCAAAACCGGCTCGCTGACCGCCATCAACTCGTTGGCCGGAGTGGTCACCGACGTCGACGGTCGGGTGCTGACTTTTGCGCTGATCTCCAACGACGCGGGCCCAACTGGCCGTATTGCGATCGACAACGTCGCCGCCGCCCTATGGTCGTGTGGATGCCTGAAGTAACTGCACCACCTGAGCTGACCGTTGGGCGCGCTGTCGACTGGCAGTTCGCGGCCACCGTCGGCGAATGGCTGGCCCGTCCCGGCCCGCCGTCCACCGACTACACCCGTCGCCAGGTGATCGACGACTTGGCTAGCGCCGCCAAGGCGGCCGAGCCGCCGGTGCGCGACGTGACCGGTCTGGACACCAGCGATGTGGTGCCCGACGCGCGCATCGTCGACCGGCCGGCGTGGATCCGGGCGGCGGCCGAGTCGATGCGGGTGATGACGGGCGGCACCGACAAGCCGCGCGGCTTCATCACCGGGCGGGTCACCGGCGCGCAGACCGGCGCCGTCCTGGCGTTCGTCGCGTCCGGCATCCTCGGCCAGTACGACCCGTTCGCCGCCGGCGACTCCGGCTGCCTGCTGCTGGTGTACCCCAACGTGCTTGCGGTTGAGCGCCAATTGCGCGTCGAGCCAGCCGATTTCAGGTTGTGGGTGTGTCTGCACGAGGTCACCCACCGCGTGCAATTCACCGCCAACCCGTGGCTGTCCGGCTACATGTCGGAGGCGTTGGGCGTGCTGACCCAGGAAAGCGGCGAGGACGTCGCCCAGGTGATTGGCCGGCTGGCCGACTTCGTCCGCGGCCGCGGCGGTCCCTCCGATGCTCACTCGTCGGGCGTGCTGGGCCTGGTGCGCGCCGTGCAGTCGGAGCCGCAGCGCCAGGCCCTGGATCGGCTGCTGGTACTCGGCACCTTGCTGGAGGGCCACGCCGACCACGTGATGGACGCCGTCGGTCCCGTCGTCGTGCCCACGGTGGCGACCATCCGTCGCCGGTTCGACGACCGCCGTCACCGCAAACAGCCTCCGCTGCAACGACTTCTGCGCGCCTTACTGGGTATCGATGCCAAGCTCAGCCAGTACACCCGCGGCAAGGCGTTCGTCGACCACGTGGTGGGCCGGGTCGGGATGGAGCGGTTCAACGCCGTCTGGTCGTCGCCCGAGACGCTGCCGCTGCCGGCAGAGATCGAAGACCCGCAACGATGGATCGACAGGGTTCTGTAGGACAGCTGTACGCGGCTGTCGCAGCGTTCGCCAAGGAATACCTCCCGACCGCCGAGCAGTGGTGTGTCGCGCTTTCCGGCGGCGCGGATTCGTTGGCGCTGACCGCCGTCGCCGCCGCCATGCAGCCGACCACCGCGCTGATCGTCGACCACGGCCTGCAGAGCAGCTCTGCAGAAGTCGCCGTCACCGCCCGCACTCAAGCCCTCGGCTTGGGATGCGTTGACGCCCAAGTGCTTTCGGTGGCAGTGAGCGGCAACGGCGGTCCGGAGGCGGCGGCGCGGACGGCGCGCTACGTCGCTTTGCAGGCGGCCCGTGGCGACCGTCCGGTGCTGCTGGGCCACACCCTCGACGACCAGGCCGAGACGGTGCTGCTCGGGCTGGGCCGCGGTTCGGGAGCACGCTCCATCGCCGGGATGCGCCCGTACGATCCGCCGTGGTGCCGGCCGCTGCTGGGGGTGCGGCGTGCCGTGACGCACACCGCGTGCGAGGAGCTGGGGCTGACCGCATGGCAGGACCCGCACAACGCCGACCGCCGGTTCACCCGGAACCGGCTGCGCCACGAGGTGCTGCCGCTGCTGGAGGACGTGCTCGGTGGCGGTGTCGCCGAGGCGTTGGCCCGCACCGCGACGGCGTTACGCGAGGACACCGGGCTGATCGACACATTGATCGCGCAGGCGCTGACCACCTCGGTTACCGACGAGGGGCTCGACGCGCGGGCGTTGCGGGCGCTGCCGGACCCGGTGCGCCGCGGCGTCATCCGCAGCTGGCTGCTGGCCGGCGGTGCGATCAACCTGACCGACAAGCAGATCCGCGGGATCAACACACTGGTCACCACGTGGCGTGGCCAGGGCGGGGTGGCGGTGGGGTCGAAGCTGCACGGCCAGCGATTGGTGGCCGGCCGGCACGGCGGTGTTTTGACCCTGCAAGCCGAGCCGATCTAGAGCTCTGCCCGCCGGCATGGCACGCTGTGGACGTGACAGCTGATTCGGGCGAGCTGTACCCGGGGGACATCAAATCGGTGCTGCTCACCCAGGAGCAGATCCAGACCCGCATCGCGGAACTCGGTGCGCAGATCGGCGAGGACTATCGCGACCTGACCACCGGCGATGCGCGCGACCTGCTATTGATCACCGTGCTCAAGGGCGCGGTGCTGTTCTGCACCGACCTGGCCCGCGCGATTCCGCTGCCCACCCAGTTCGAGTTCATGGCCGTCGCGTCTTACGGGTCGTCGACGTCGTCGTCGGGCGTGGTGCGCATCCTCAAAGACCTCGACCGCGACATCAACGACCGCGACGTGCTGATCGTCGAGGACGTCGTCGACTCCGGGCTGACGTTGTCGTGGCTGTTGCGCAACCTGGCCACCCGACGCCCGCGGTCGCTGCGGGTGTGCACGCTGTTGCGCAAGCCGGATGCGGTGCGCGCCAACGTCGACATCGCCTACGTGGGTTTCGACATCCCCAACGAATTCGTGGTCGGCTACGGCCTGGACTACGACGAGCGCTATCGCGACCTGCCCTACATCGGGACGCTGGACCCGCGGGTCTATCAGAGCTAGTGGAGTTCCCACGCGACGGTCACCGAGAAGCTGACGGTCTGCTGCCCGGGCTGCAGCGGGGCCTCGGTGGCCATCGGTGCCCCGCGCAGTGGCGTCGGCGTGGGTGGAGTGCTGCCGGAGGCCTCGGAAATCGAGATCACCCTGCCCAGGCTCAGCCCGGATAGCTGCGCGTACTGCGTGGCACGGTCCTTGGCGTCGTTGAAGGCCCGGGCGCGTGCGTCCTTCACCAGCTTCGAGTCGTCCTCGATGGAATAGCTGACCGAGTTGATCCGGGTGGCGTCGCCGCCGGTGTCGACGATGACGGCCAGCACGTGCGAGGCCGTGTCCGTCTTGCGGATCTTGACCCGGATCGAGTTGGCGGCGCGGTAGCCGCTGATCGTGTTTCCGCCGCCGGTGTACTGCGGCTGCAGGGTGACGTCGGTGGTGCTGATGTCCTTGCTGTCGATGCCCGCGCCGGTGAGCGCATTGATGACGGCCTGCTGACGTTGGTTGGTCTGGTCCATCGCCGAGGTGACGTCGGGCGCGACGAATTCGATCGCGACGTCGGCGGTCAGCGTGTCGGGGACGCCTTGGACCTGTCCGTTGCCGACGACGGTCACCTGCCGCGCATTGTCTTTGAGCGGGCCGGGGTTGCCGTCGCAGGCGGACAACGCGGCGACGACGAGACCCAACATGGCGATCAGACGCAATGGCATGAGTGGCACCCTATGCGAGGGATTGCCAAATCATGACGGTCCCCGCGGCGCGAGCCCTCGCTATCGCGATCGAGCCCTTGAGGCACTCGGGTTCGGGCCCGGCTCCGGAAATCCGCGCGGAGTCGCGATGCCCGACGGCCCGGCGTACTTCTGTAGCCGTGGCTCAGAACGGCGGGTCGTCGGGCAGGGGTTGCGGCTCGGGTTGGTCGGGTTTCCAATCCGGTGGTAGTTCTTCGGGTTCGCGCGGGTCGTTGACCCAGGTGCAGAACGGGCTGGTGCTGGGTGTGCCCTTGAACAGGAACAGCATGTCGCGCATGTGATTCCGGAACTTTCGCGAGGCGATTTCCCTTTTGCGCGCTTCCTCCAGACGACGCCGCGCCTCGTTGACGGGTCGCTGCTCGCGGTTGCGCTTGCGCACCTGCGCAATTCGTGCTCTTCGTCGCTTGGCCATGGTCCGCCTGGTGGGTGCCGGAGCCGCACATGCAGGAGCGCGCGCTTGCGGGAACAGGTCAGCTCCGGCGGGACTTGTGCGGTAGGTCTGTCCGGTGGGCGACGTCCAGACGATGGTGCCGTCCGCGAGTTGCTTGTCCTGCCAGCCGCCGAACGTTTTCAACCGATGATGTTGGCGGCAAAGGCATTTCAGGTTACTGGCTACTGTCAGTCCGCCTGCGGCGGGGTTGCTGTGGTTGAAGGGAATGGTGTGGTCGACGTCGCAATGTGTCGCCCGTCGATGACAGCCAGGGAAGCGACACGTCAAATCCCGGCAGCGGATAGCACGCTCGAGCGCGGCCGACGGCTGATACCGTAACGCCGCCGCAGCACTGGTCGCAGGATCCGCCAACCGCAGCCACGCAGCCTCAGCGAGCGCCCGCACCTGCTCGGCGTCGATGACCCCGTAGCCGTCCAGATAACCCGGCCGGTGACTTTGGCCGTTGACGGTCTGCTCGCTGGCCACCACGTTGATGACGACCTGCGCCCCACCCGGGACGCGATCAGGATCGACTCTGCTGGGGCATTCCGATTGTCCGCAGGCGCAACCCAATTGGCGACCCTCGGTCAGCGCCGCCAGGGCGTCGGCGCGACGCTGGTCCAGCGTCCGTGGATCAGCCGGGCACACCTGCGTGGCCAACTGCGACAGCCGCCGATCGAACGCCGTCGCCGCCGTCGCGGCCACGCTGCCATAAATCTCGGCCATCCCGTTGTCGCCGGCGGTAATCCCGATGTAGCGGTCATCTTCAGCCTTGGTGCGGCGCTCACGCACCGCGTCGGGATCGGCGATGCGCACTGCGGCATCGACGGCATTGATGATTCGCTGCCTGGACCACCCGTGCCATTTGCCGATCCGCGCGGCCAGCGACTCGTCCAACTGCGCGATCACCGCGTCGTCGGTGACCAGGTCAGTGCGGCTGATGATCAATCGCACAGTGCGCCAATCGGTTCGCCCCTCGGCGAGCAGCGCCGCCACCCTGGGCAACCGAACATCCAGCGCTTCGGCGTGCGACACCAGATAGCTCGCCGCCATCGGCGACAAATTCATTGCCGCGGCCACCTCGGCGGCGGTCTGCTCGAAGCCGTCGATCGCCGCATAGCCGCGCTCGACTTGGGCCGCTTCGCTCGTCTCGACACGATGCCGCAACAACGCGGCCACCGCCGCCAGCCGCCGGGCCACCAGCATCGACTCCGACCTGTGCGACGACGTCACGGCCTCCACCAGCGCAGCCGGACCCAGATCGCGCATCGCGGCTGGATCGGGAAGCGGTTCGAACATACATTCGATTATGCCACAGGCGGCCGACAAGAGCCCTCGGGTTAGATCTCTGTGGAGCCTTCGATGATGCGGCACACAGTGGCCGATCGACCGCGATGTTCGTCGTCGCGTGCACCCTGCAGCGCGGCAGACAGAGTGCTGCGCAACGCGCTCAGTTCGGCAATGGCGCGGTCGATGTCGCGGATGTGGGCGTCGAGCAGCGTGGTGACCTGTTCGCACGGTGCGGTGCCCTGGCGGTGCAGGTCGAGGATGCTTTTGATCTCCGAGAGCGTGAGCCCCAGCGTCTTGGCGCGGCTGATGAAGCGCAGTATCTCGATGTCGTCGTCGCTGAATTGGCGATAGCCGGCCTCGGTCCGCCCGGCAGCGGGGAGCAGTCCGCTGGCTTCCCAGATTCGGATGGCCTTCGCGGAGACGCCGACGGCCTTGGCGGCAGTGCCGACCGTGTGAGCCACGATGAT
Organism: Mycobacterium sp. MFM001; assembly: GCF_003402475.1. GTDB lineage: Bacteria > Actinomycetota > Actinomycetes > Mycobacteriales > Mycobacteriaceae > Mycobacterium. The sequence continues at coordinate 93,590 of NZ_BFAB01000012.1, read as the reverse complement.
CTCCTCGCCCCGCGGCAGCTTGCCGCTGCGGCAGGGTTTCAGCGTAGCCGTGTCAGCTCGCAGCAGTCTCTGTCGCCAGGCGCCTTCTTGGGGCAGCAACCCTTGTCGCCGGGCATGGGTCCCTTTGGCGCGTCGTCCTTGCTCATCATGCAGGCCTCTGTCCGGAAATGACCATGCCAACCGGGGAGCCAGCCCGTCGCAGCACCGGAAATGAAGACGGCCGCGGCAACAATGGCACCCGCAGCAGCGATTCCGGCCCATGTCAGAGCGCGGCGAAGCCTAGTGGGCTTCCCTGGCGCAGACTCCGGTTCGCTTGTGGGCTCGGCAGTTTCAGTCATTGCCTCACCCTAGAGATTGCCCCAGGGGCAAGGTCAAGGTTCGGGTCCCCGCCGTTACCCGCCTGCCGGCGTAGTGGTGGTGGTTGTCGGCGTGCTGCTCGCGGTTGTAGGCGTGCTGCTCGAGCCTGGCGCGTTGTTGCATGCCGAGCGGAGGACCGTGCTGCCGGGACTTTGGTTCTGGGCGTTCTGCTCGGCCTCCTGCTCCGTGGCGCCGCTATCACCGAAATACTGGTCCCCGTTCTTCACGACCGCGCCGCAGTCGGGGTACTTGAAGGTGATCAACACGTTGCAGGCAGCGTTGTCTTGGTGGCAATCGGAGGTCGCATGCGTGTTGGCCTGGTACTCGTTCGGCATGTTCGTCGCCACTCCCACCGACTTCCCGTCCGGCGAGACGGCGATGGCGCCCCAGGATTCGTCGTCGGCGTGTGCAGTGGGAACCACGGCAACGGCAAACGCGGCGATCGCTGCGCCGCCTGCCGCGAAGACGGCAATGCGCGTACGAGAACTGGCTCCAATCATGGTGTTCCTTTCGCTCTTGCAGGCTGGTCTTGCATGGTTCGTGTCGAAATTTGGCTGGGGCCCGACGGTCGGAATGACGACCGCTTCGTAGCGCCCCGCAACACCCCCTCCCGGTTTGAAGGGTCAGGACGCAGGCTAACTCCGACAAGATCGCGCCAGAGCCGTTTTCCGAAAAACTTCCGTCAGGTGAGCCCCTGCGGACCAGGTAAATTCGGCTGTTATGAGTGGTGGTGGCGAGGAACTGAGAGTCGATCCGGGCGTGCTGCGCGGCGCTGCTGGTGATTTTCGTGGTGCGGCGTCCGATATCGCCGGTTTGGGCGTCGATGTTCCGCTGGGCGACGCGGCTGCCGGCATGCCCTCGTTGGCGACGGGAACTGCCTGCCGCTCAGCGCAAACCAGCATGGCCGACCAGATGAAGGCGGCCGCCGACGACAGCCGTGAGTTCGCCGGGAGCCTGGACACGGCCGCCGCCGGCTACGAGACCACCGACCGGGCCGCCGAACACAACATCCGGAGCAACCCGCTGGCCAATTAGCGCTACGGCGTGACGAGAATCTTGCAGTGCCGCTCGGGGTCGGCCAGGTCTTCGAATGCCTGACCCACGCCGTTCAGGCCCACCTCCCCGGTAATCAAGGGAGAAACGTCGATGTCGCCCTCGGCGATCGCCCGCAGCGTTTCGGCGAATTCGGTCGGGTCGTAAGCGAAAACGAACTGCACGCTGATCTCTTTGGCAATACCGAAGAATGGATGCACGGTGTCCGGTTCCATGCATACCCCTGCGACCACGATGCGACTGCCCGCCGGCGTCCGGCGCATCGCGTCGTCGATGATCCCCGGCACCCCGACCGCCTCGAACACCACCTTCGGTGCGACCGTGTCGAACGGCGAACCCTGAGCGGGATCGATAGTTTGATGCGCGCCCATGGTCACCGCCAGCTCGCGTCGCTTCGGCGAAAAGTCCGATGCCACAATCGTTTCGATGCCACGCGCCCGCAGCGCGGCAATGATCGCGATGCCGATCGGGCCGCAGCCGAGCACCAACGCCGTCTCGTCGCGCTGGATCGCGGACTTGTTGACCGCATGCAGCCCGACGGCCATCGGCTCGGTCAATGCGGCGTGGCGGTGATCCAGGCCGTTAGGCACCGGCAAGAGCAGCGGCGCCGAGAGCAGCATCCGTTCGGCATAGGCGCCGGCTGCTCGGTCGGTGAAGCCGATCGGCACGACTGCGGTGTCGGATAGCACCACCGGCATCGACGTGACCAGCGTTCCCGGCGGATGCGTATCGGTGTCGGGCCCGGCTTCCAGTACCTCCGCACTGAATTCGTGGCCCATGATGATGTCGCGGCCCAGGTCGGCACCTACACCCGCGCCCATTTGCTCGGTCAACGCCAGCATCTCGTCGCCGTGCGCAGCGAAATGCAGGTCCGAGCCGCAGATTCCGCACGAACGCACACCAACCAGCACCTGGCCCGGCCCGGGCACCGGATCGGGCACGTCGTCGCGAAACACCATGCGGCCGTCGTGCAACACCGCTGCGCGCATCAGCCCTTCTCACTTTCCATCTTGAGCTCGTCGGTGTGCTCGCTGATCGCTTTGACCACCGCCTCACCGGCGCGGCCCAGCAACTGCTCTCGCATGCCGCGCGCCCATTCATGCGATGCTCGCGGCGCTTCGAGTTGTCCCTTGAAATGCGGAATCACCTTGCGCGCGAACAACTCATACGAGTGATAGGTCGCGGCGGGCGATGCCCAGTCGTGTCCGAGCAACAGGAACGTGCCGAAACCGCCGGAGCGGTCAACCAGATCCTCGATGTAGGCGATGCAATCATCAGCCGTGCCGATGCAGCAATTACCTTTGGACGCATAGTCTTCGACGAACTCGTGCGGTGATTGTGCGCCGTCGACCAGGTTGGCCAGCGGCACGAACCCGGCCGCACCGAAGTACTTGGCGAAGTCCTGCAGCCCGTAGGTGCAGTCCTCGATCGCCTGGTCGCGGCTGTCTGCCAGATGCACAATGCCCAGCACCCGCCACCCGGCGCGGTCCGGCTCCTCACGGCCAACCTTCGAAGCCTGATCGCGCACCACTTCCCAGGTGTTCTCCAGCGCCGCATAGCCGCCGGGCACCGACATCGACAACGACAGCAGCGACGTGCCCAGCGCACCGGCGAGCCGCGGGCCCGACGGCGAAATCATTGCCGCCGTGGAGATTTCCGGATACGGCCAGGTGTAAGGACGGATGTGCAACTGCGCGTCGCGCAGCGTGAACCAGTCGGAGTGCCGGTTGATCCGTTCCCCGGGTTCGGCGCGGAACAACGCCAGGATCGCTTCCAAAGACTCCTGCATCATCCGGCGCTGCTCGACCGGGTCGATGCCCATCATGTAGGCATCCGACGGCAGCGCTCCCGGGCCCGTGCCGAACATCACCCGACCGCGGGTCAGATGATCCAACAGCACCCAGCGATCGGCGACCATCAGCGGATGGTGATACGGCAGCGACACCACGCCGGTGCCCAGTCGGATGTGCTTGGTGCGCTCTGCCGCCGCGGCAATGAACACCTCCGGGCAGGCGATCAGTTCGTAGCCACCGGAGTGGTGTTCGCCGAACCAGGCTTCGTCGAACCCCAGCCGATCCAGCGCCACCACCCGGTCCATGTCGTATTCCAGTGCCGCCGTGGGGGATTGGCCGGTCGGGTGAAACGGCGTGATGAAGACCCCGAAGTTCAGCGGGCGGTTCATGACAGCTCCAAACCAGTGAGGAAGTCCAGCAGCACTTCGTTGACCCGGTCGGGTTGTTCCTGCTGCAGCCAGTGCCCTGCGCCCTCGATGATCACCTCGCGGTACGGGCCGGTCACCACCTCCGCGGACCGCTCACGGCGCATGAAGGTCAGCACGGGGTCGTCGGCGCCCGCCACGAACAACGCCGGAACCGAAATCGTCTCCGTAGCCGGATTGGCCAGGATCTCCCAGTTGCGGTCCAGGTTGCGATACCAGTTCAGACCACCGGTGAACCCGGTCCGCGAGAACTCGGCGATGTAATGGTCGAGTTCCTCCGCACTGATCCAGCTCGGCAGGCCGTCGGGTTCGGGCAGCCGCTCGACGAAACCTTCCGGACCCGGCCGGATCATCCGGGCCCCCGCCTCGCGGTCTCCCTTCAGGCTGCTCATCATCCGGCGCATGGTCTTCGCCGGGTCGGCGCCCAGCTCGGCATCGGCGACGCCGGGCTCCTGGAAATAGAGCATGTAGAAGAAGTTGTCCCCGAAGAGCTTGCGGAATGCCTGCGTCGGCGGCACCTGGGCGCGCGGTACGGCCGGGACGCTCATACCCACCACCGCCGCCACCCGGTCCGGGTGCAGCTGCGCCGAGCTCCACGCGACCGGAGCGCCCCAGTCGTGACCGACGAACACCGCTCGCTCGGCGCCGACGTCGTCGAGCAGACCGATCAGATCGGCGGACAGGTCAGCGATGTTGTAGGCGGAAATCTCGTCGGGCCGGCTGGAGCGGCCGTAGCCGCGCTGATCCGGGGCCAGCACGTGATATCCGGCAGCGGCGAGTACAGGAATCTGGTGTCGCCAGGAATAGGCCAGTTCGGGAAATCCGTGGGCCAGCAGCACGACGGGCGCACCGCGGTCGCCCGCTTCAACGGTGTGCAACCGAACACCGTTGGTTTCGATGATGCGCTCGGTCGACGGGACGGTATCAGGCACGTGTTCACCAAAGCACACGCTCAGCCTGGCCGGAAGGGTTCGGCCAGCCCCCCGCCGGGAACCTTAGTTCGTTGCTATAGCGGTAACCTGGGATATTCCAGCTGCGTGTATCGGGGAAGGACCTGGCCGACCACGGCCGATGATTGATGAACCGGAAAAACGTAATCCGCACACTGACGGCGATCGCCGTCGTGTTGCTGCTCGGCTGGTCGTTCTTCTATTTCAGTGACGACACCCGCGGATACAAGCCCGTCGACACCTCAGTGGCGGTGGCCCAGATCAAGGCCGACAACGTCAAGAGCGCCCAGATCGACGACCGCGAGCAACAGCTGCGCCTGACCTTGAAAAGCGGAAACAGCGAGACCGACGGATCCGACAAGGTCATCACCAAATACCCCAGCGGCTACGCCGTCCCGCTGTTCGACGCGCTGAGCGGCAAGAACACCCAGATCAGCACCGTGGTCAACCAGGGCAACATCCTGGGCTCGCTGCTGATCTACGTGCTGCCCCTGCTGCTGCTGGTTGGGCTCTTCGTGATGTTTTCCCGCATGCAGGGCGGCGCCCGGATGGGCTTCGGGTTCGGCAAGTCACGGGCCAAGCAGCTCTCCAAGGACATGCCCAAGACCACGTTCGCCGACGTCGCCGGCGTCGACGAGGCGGTCGAGGAGCTCTACGAGATCAAGGACTTCCTGCAGAACCCGGCGCGGTATCAGGCGCTGGGCGCCAAGATCCCCAAGGGCGTGCTGCTCTACGGTCCGCCCGGAACCGGTAAGACGCTGCTGGCGCGGGCCGTGGCCGGTGAAGCCGGAGTGCCGTTCTTCACGATCTCGGGCTCGGACTTCGTCGAGATGTTCGTCGGTGTGGGCGCCTCCCGTGTAAGGGATCTGTTCGAGCAGGCCAAACAGAACAGCCCCTGCATCATCTTCGTCGACGAGATCGACGCGGTCGGCCGTCAGCGCGGCGCCGGCCTCGGCGGCGGCCACGACGAGCGCGAGCAGACCCTGAACCAGCTGCTGGTCGAGATGGACGGCTTCGGCGAGCGCGCCGGCGTCATCCTGATCGCGGCCACCAACCGGCCCGACATCCTCGACCCCGCGCTTCTGAGGCCCGGCCGCTTCGACCGGCAGATCCCGGTGTCCAACCCCGATCTGGCCGGCCGTCGGGCCGTCCTGCGGGTGCACTCCAAAGGCAAGCCGATCGGCCCTGACGCCGACCTCGACGGGCTGGCCAAGCGCACCGTCGGCATGACCGGCGCCGACCTGGCCAACGTCATCAACGAGGCCGCGCTGCTGACCGCCCGCGAGAATGGCACCGTCATCACCGCGGCCGCGCTGGAGGAGGCGGTGGACCGGGTGATCGGCGGGCCTCGCCGCAAGGGCCGGATCATCAGCGAGCAGGAAAAGAAGATCACCGCCTACCACGAGGGCGGGCACACGCTGGCGGCCTGGGCGATGCCCGACATCGAACCGATCTACAAGGTGACGATCCTGGCCCGCGGCCGCACCGGCGGGCACGCCGTCGCGGTGCCCGAGGAAGACAAGGGCCTGCGGACCCGCTCGGAGATGATCGCGCAGCTGGTGTTCGCAATGGGCGGCCGCGCCGCCGAGGAGCTGGTGTTCCGCGAGCCGACGACGGGCGCGGTGTCCGACATCGAGAAGGCCACCCAGGTCGCACGCTCGATGGTCACCGAATTCGGGATGAGCTCACGGCTGGGCGCGGTGAAATACGGCACCGAGCACGGCGACCCGTTCCTCGGCCGCACGATGGGCACCCAGCCGGACTACTCGCACGAGGTGGCCCGCGAAATCGACGAGGAGATCCGCAAGCTCATCGAGGCCGCGCACACCGAGGCCTGGGAGATTCTCACCGAATACCGGGACGTGCTCGACACCTTGGCCGGCGAACTGCTGGAGAAGGAGACGCTGCACCGCGCCGAGTTGGAGGCCATCTTCGCCGACGTCGAAAAGCGGCCTCGCCTAACGATGTTCGACGATTTCGGCGGTCGCATCCCGTCGGACAAGCCGCCGATCAAAACCCCCGGCGAGTTGGCCAAGGAGCGCGGCGAGCCCTGGCCTCCGCCGGTGCCCGAGCCCGCGTTCAAAGCCGCGATCGCTAAGGCGACGGCCGAGGCCGCCCAAGCGGAGTCCGAGCGGGCTACCAACGGCGCCAACGGTTCTCACGGTCCGGAGGAGCCGGTTCCGGCCCACCAGCCGACTCAGCCCGATTACGGAGCGCCGGCCGGATGGCGCGCACCCGGTTGGCCGCCGCAGCAGCCGCCCGGCTACTGGTACCCGCCGCCGGGGCCGCAGCCGCAGCATTGGCCGCAGCCGGCATACCCGCGCCAGCAGTATCCGCCTTATCCGCCATACCCGCCGCCCGGTCAACCCGCACCGGAGGCGCCAGATCAGCAGGGCGGCGATCCGAGCAGGTCCAACCCGCCGGCGCGCGGCTGAAACAAACGGAGGCTTCGATGGCGCAGCCGGATTCACGTGTCACGAATCTGCGCAGACCGGTGTTCGACCAGGCCCGTGCCGAGGCGGCGATCCGCGAGTTGCTGTACGCGATCGGCGAGGATCCCGACCGTCACGGCCTGGAGGACACGCCGGCGCGGGTCGCCCGCACGTACCGGGAGATGTTCGCCGGGCTCTACACCGATCCCGACAGCGTGCTGAACACCACGTTCGACGAGCAGCACGACGAGCTGGTGATGGTCAAGGAGATCCCGCTGTACTCGACCTGCGAGCACCACCTGGTGTCCTTCCACGGTGTAGCGCACGTGGGCTATATCCCCGGAGACGACGGCCGCGTGACCGGCTTGTCGAAGATCGCCCGGCTGGTCGATCTCTACGCCAAGCGCCCGCAGGTGCAGGAACGGCTCACCGCCCAGATCGCCGATGCGCTGATGCGCAAGCTCGATCCGCGCGGGGTCATCGTCGTGATCGAGGCCGAACACCTGTGCATGGCGATGCGGGGTGTCCGCAAGCCGGGCGCCGTGACCACCACGTCGGCGGTGCGAGGTCTGTTCAAGACCAGCCAGGCATCTCGAGCCGAGGCGCTCGAACTGATCCTTCGCAAGTGAGCACAACACGCATCCAGGTCATGGGAGTGGTGAACGTCACCGACGACTCGTTCTCGGATGGCGGGCGCTACCGCAACGCCGACCGCGCCGTCGAGCACGGCCTGGCGCTGGCGGCCGAGGGCGCGACCATCATCGACGTCGGCGGGGAGTCCACCCGCCCCGGCGCCACAAGGGTCGACCCACACGTCGAAACCGCCCGTGTGGTGCCCGTCGTCAAAGACCTTGCCGCAGAGGGCGTTACGGTCAGCATCGACACCATGCACGCCGGTGTTGCGCAGGCGGCATTGGAAAACGGTGCCCAGATCGTCAACGACGTGTCCGGCGGCCGCGCCGACCCCGGCATGGCGCCACTGCTGGCCGAGGCCGATGTGCCGTGGGTGCTGATGCACTGGCGCTCGGTCTCGCACCAGGTGCCGCAATACCGTGACGTGGTGGCCGACGTCCGCGCCGAACTGCTGGCCGGCGTCGATGCTGCTGTGCGTGCCGGCGTCGACCCGTCGAGGCTGATCATCGATCCCGGACTCGGATTCGCCAAGACAGGACAACACAATTGGGCGCTGCTGCACGCGCTGCCCCGGCTGGTCGACACCGGTGTGCCCGTGCTGGTGGGGGCGTCGCGCAAGCGGTTCCTCGGCACGCTGCTGGCCGATTCCGACGGCGCGCCCAGGCCACCCGACGGGCGCGAGACGGCGACCGCGGTGGTATCCGTGCTGGCGGCGCTGAATGGCGCCTGGGGAGTACGCGTGCACGACGTGCGGGCCACCGTCGACGCGCTCAAGGTGCTGGAGGCTTGGACCGATGGCTGACCGGATCGAGTTGCGCGGCTTGACTGTTCGCGGTCGGCACGGAGTCTTCGACCACGAGCGCGCCGAGGGGCAGGACTTCGTCATCGACATCACCGTGTGGATCGACCTGGTCGATGCCGCCGCCAGCGACGACCTGTCCGACACCTATGACTACGGGGTACTGGCCCAGCGGGCGGCCGATATCGTCGCCGGGCCGCCCCGCAACCTGATCGAAACCGTCGCCGGTGAGATCGCCGAGGATGTGATGAAGGACAAGCGAATTCACGCCGTCGAGGTGACCGTGCACAAACCGCAAGCCCCGATCCCGCAGACCTTCGCCGACGTCGCGGTGGTCGCGCGGCGCTCGCGACGCGGTGGCCGCGGATCGGTGATACCCGCGGGAGGCGCCGTATGACTCGTGTCGTCTTGTCGATCGGCTCGAACCTCGGTGACCGGCTGGCCCGGCTGCAGTCGGTGCTCGACCGGCTTGGCCAGGCGGTGCGCGCGGTGTCCCCGGTCTACGAGACGACGGCCTGGGGCGGCGTGGAGCAGGGTCCGTTCCTCAACGCGGTGCTGATCGCCGAGGACCCCGAGCTCGACGGGCAAGGCTGGCTGCGGTGTGCCCAGGAGATGGAGGAGGCCGCCGAGCGGGTGCGCGGCCAGCGCTGGGGCCCGCGCACCCTCGACGTCGACCTGGTCACCTGCTACGACGACGGCACCGAGTTGTTCTCCCGGCACGACGGGCTGACGCTGCCGCACCCGCTGGCTCACCTGCGGGCCTTCGTGATGGTGCCCTGGCTGGCCGTCGATCCCGGCGCGGAGCTGACCGTGGCCGGCCGGCGGCGACCCGTCACCAAGCTGCTGGACGAGCTGGACCCGGCCGACCGCGCCGGTGTCCGGATGACCAACTTGGCGCTTCACCCGCGAGACGTCTGATGGGACCCACCCGCAAACGTGACCTGACGGCCGCGGTGACCGGCGCTGCGGTGGTCGGATACCTGCTGGTGGTGCTGACCTACCGGTGGTTTCCGCCGATCACGGTGTGGACCGGGCTGTCGCTGCTCGCGGTAGCCGTTGCCGAGGCGGGCTGGGCACGCTACGTACGGACCAAGATCAGCGACGGCGAGATCGGCGACGGACCCGGCTGGCTGCACCCGCTCGCGGTGGCCCGCAGCCTGATGGTCGCCAAGGCATCGGCCTGGGTCGGCGCGCTGGTGCTCGGGTGGTGGATCGGGGTGCTGGTGTATCTGCTGCCGCGACGGTCGTGGCTGCGGGTGGCCGGCGAGGACACCGCCGGCACAGCGGTAGCGGCCGTCAGCGCGCTGGCTCTGGTGGTTGCCGCGCTGTGGCTACAACATTGCTGTAGGTCGCCGCTCGACCCGGGCGAGCGCGGTGAGGGCGCCGAGAGTTAATGCAGGTGAGAATCGCCGGAGTGCGGCGACACGCGGAGTGACCTCGGCCCGGTACAGTCGGGCCATGACCGTTCTGTCCCGCGGCGCCCGGGTCCGGCGCGGCGGCCGCAGGCCGGGTTGGCTGCTTTTGACGGCGTTGCTGGTGCTCGCCATTGGGGCCAGTTCCGCGTTGGTTTTCACCAACCGGGTGGAGCTTCTCAAACTCGCGGTGATCCTGGCGCTGTGGGCTGCCGTCGTCGCCGCATTCGTGTCGGTGATCTACCGCCGGCAAAGCGACGTGGACCAGGCGCGGGTTCGCGATCTCAAGCTGGTCTACGACCTGCAATTGGACCGCGAGATCTCGGCGCGGCGCGAATACGAGCTGACGGTGGAGTCGCAGCTGCGCCGCGAGCTGGCGTCGGAGCTGCGGGCCCAGGCCGCCGACGAGGTGGCGGCGCTGCGGGCCGAGCTGTCCGCGCTGCGCACCAATCTCGAGATCCTCTTCGACACCGACCTGAACCAGCGCCCGGCGCTGGAGACCGAGCGCACGACCGTGCGCGGCTACAGCGAGTGGGATCGGGAGAACGAGAGCCCCCGCGACCGGGTCAATCGGGTCGCGTCGGTCCGCGCGGAGGAGCCCCCCAGTCCCAGCGACGACAGCTCGATCATCGACGTGCCGGAGGAACCGCTGGTGCCGCCGCCGGGCTACCAGACCGCCGAGCCGTATCGCGGCTCACCGTGGCGGCAGCCGTCGGCGGATCGCTGGGCGCCGCCGGACCGGCAGCCGCAGAGCGGCGGCTGGGCTCCTCAAGAGCGGAACGACTCCCAGCCCCAGCCACGCCGTCGCTACTACGAGCCGCCTCCGCCACCGGCCGAGCCGCGGTTCGAACCGCCGCCGCCACCGGCTCCAGAACCGCCGCCACCGCCGCAGCCGCAGCCCGCTCCTGCGCCGTCGGCCACCGGTTGGCAGCCCGTCAGCAATTGGGGCGGCACGCCGCCCACCGAGGACGCCGGTGTCCGGGAGCCGACGCTGGCCACGCCGCCGCCCGCCGAGCGACGAGGCCGGCACTCCAGTGCGTCCGAGCCGGGGCCTGGTCAGCCGGCAGAAGCCGAATCAGGTTGGCAGTACGGCGATTTGGGCCGCCGCGCGCGGGCCCGCCACTCCGCGGAAAGCAGCCCGGAGCCAGAGCCGTCGCACGCGGCGCCGGTGATGTCGTCGCCGTCGCAGCCGGCGGCCCGGCACCGCAGCGCCGAGGAGTCGGAGGCCGACGGGCCGCAAACCGGCGGCCAATCGGTCGCCGAACTGCTGGCGCGGCTGCAGGCGACCCCAACCGGGGGCGGCCGGCGGCGACGCCGCGAGGAGTGAGCGTGGCGAACGCCACGTCGCGGTAAAGGTCGGCCGGCAGGTAAAGTCTTCGTGACCGTCCGGTACCCGCCACGCGGGACTGGAACGAACCAAGGAACTTGCGAGGGTCGTCTGCGATGGTGCAGTTCGACGGATTGCGCCCGGCCCGGCTCAAGGTGGGAATCATCTCCGCGGGCCGGGTAGGCACCGCATTAGGGGTCGCGCTGGAGCGCGTCGACCACGTCGTGGTGGCATGCAGCGCCATCTCCCGGGCATCGCGCGAGCGGGCACAGCGCTGGCTGCCCGACACCCCGGTCTTCCCCGTCCCCGAAGTGGCCAGCAGCGCCGAACTGCTGCTGTTGGCGGTGCCCGATAGCGAATTACCCGGGCTGGTGTCCGGTTTGGCGGCCACCTCCGCCGTGCGGCCCGGCACGATCGTTGCCCACACGTCCGGCGCCAACGGCGTCGGCGTGCTGGCGCCGCTGACCGGCTGCACTCCGCTGGCGATTCACCCGGCGATGACGTTCACCGGATCCGACGAGGACATCGCCCGGCTGTCCGACACCTGCTTCGGGATCACCGCGGCCGACGAGGTCGGCTACGCGATCGCCCAGTCGCTGGTCCTAGAGATCGGTGGCGAGCCGTTCCGGGTCCGCGAAGAGGCCCGCCCGCTGTATCACGCCGCGCTGGCCCACGCCGCCAACCACCTCGTCACGGTGCTCGGCGACGCACTGGACGCCCTGCGGGCCGCGCTGCCCGGCGAGCTCGGCCTCGACGACCCCGACGGGATCGCCGAACGCGTGCTGGGGCCGCTGACCCGGGCGGCATTGGAAAACACCCTGCAGAGCGGTCAGGCCGCGCTCACCGGGCCGGTCGCGCGCGGTGACGCCGACGCCCTCGTCGCACACCTGGACGCGCTGGCCGCGGTCGACCCGCAGCTGGCCCGGGCATACCGGGTCAACGCCCTGCGCACCGCCGAGCGGGCGCACGCCCCCGCCGACGTCTTCGAGGTGCTGGCGCGATGACCCTGAACACGACGCCGAAATTCAGCGCCGGTGAGCTCAACGTCTATTCCGCGCCCGACGACGTGGCCGCCGTCAGCCGTGCGCTGCGCCACACCGGGCGGCGGGTGATGCTGGTACCCACCATGGGCGCGCTGCACGACGGCCACCTGGCCCTCGTTCGCGCCGCCAAACGGGTGCCCGGCTCGGTGGTTGTCGTGTCGATCTTCGTCAACCCGCTGCAGTTCGGCGCCAACGAAGACCTCGACGCCTACCCGCGGGTCCTCGACGACGACCTGGCGTTGTTGCGCGGCGAAGGGGTCGAGGTGGCTTTCACGCCGACCGTGGCGGCGATGTATCCCGACGGCCCACGCACCGCAGTGCAGCCCGGTCCGCTGGGAGCCGAACTCGAAGGGGCCGCGCGCCCAACGCATTTCGCCGGCATGCTGACCGTCGTGCTGAAACTGCTGCAGATCGTGCACCCCGACCGAGTGTTCTTCGGGGAGAAGGACTATCAGCAGCTCGTGCTGGTCCGGCAGATGGTCACCGACCTCAACATCGACGTGCAAGTGGTCGGTGTGCCGATCGTGCGCGAAAACGACGGGCTGGCAATGTCTTCCCGCAACCGCTACCTCGACCCGGCGCAGCGGGAACTCGCAGGCACGCTGTCGGCGGCGCTGCTGGCCGGCATGCACGCGGCGCCGGCCGGTGCCGAGGCGGCACTGGCCGCTGCGCGCGCCGTGCTGTCAGCGGTACCCGCTATCGACGTCGACTACCTGCAACTGCGCGACCCCGCCCTGGGGCCGGCACCCACCCACGGCGCGGCAAGGCTGCTGGTCGCCGCGCGACTCGGCACCACCAGACTTCTCGACAACATCGCCATCAATGTCGGAACTACCGTCGCAGCCGACGGTCGACTCGAAACATGCTGGAGGAACTGATGTTACGGACAATGCTCAAGTCGAAGATCCACCGGGCGACCGTCACACAAGCCGACCTGCACTACGTCGGATCGGTGACCATCGACGCCGACTTGATGGACGCCGCCGACCTGCTCGAGGGCGAACAGGTGACCATCGTCGACATCGACAACGGCGCCCGGCTGGTCACCTACGCCATCACCGGGGAGCGCGGCAGCGGTGTGATCGGAATCAACGGCGCCGCAGCGCATCTCGTGCACCCCGGTGACCTGGTGATCCTGATCGCCTACGCGACCATGGACGACGCCGAAGCCCGCAGCTACCAGCCGCGGATCGTGTTCGTCGACGCCGCCAATCGCCCCGTCGACCTGGGCCACGACCCTGCGTTCGTGCCCGATGACGCATCCGACCTGCTCTCCCCGCGGTAGCCGTGCTCCTCGCGATTGACGTCCGCAACACGCACACCGTCGTCGGTTTGCTCTCCGGAGCAGGAGAGCACGCGAAGGTGGTGCAGCAGTGGCGGATTCGCACGGAATCCGAAATCACCGCCGACGAACTGGCGCTGACCATCGACGGCCTGATCGGTGACGATTCCGAACGGCTCACCGGCGCGGCCGCACTGTCCACCGTTCCGTCGGTGCTGCACGAGGTGCGGGTCATGCTCGACCAGTACTGGCCGTCGGTACCGCACGTGCTGATCGAACCCGGCGTTCGCACCGGTATCCCGCTGCTGGTCGACAACCCGAAAGAAGTCGGCGCCGACCGGATCGTCAACTGCCTGGCGGCTTTTCAGAAATACAGGTCGGCGGCAATCGTGATCGACTTCGGGTCGTCGATCTGTGTGGACGTGGTCTCGGCCAAAGGTGAATTCCTCGGCGGCGCCATCGCGCCCGGCGTGCAGGTGTCGTCCGATGCCGCTGCGGCGCGCTCGGCGGCGTTGCGGCGAGTCGAGCTGTCGCGGCCCCGTTCGGTGGTCGGCAAGAACACCGTCGAGTGCATGCAGGCCGGCGCGGTGTTCGGCTTCGCCGGGCTGGTCGACGGCTTGGTGCAGCGCATCCGCGACGACGTCGATGGCTTCGCCGGCGACGACGTCGCGGTGGTGGCCACCGGGCATACCGCGCCGCTGCTGTTGTCCGAACTGCACTGTGTCGACCACTACGACCAGCACCTCACCCTGCACGGGCTGCGGCTGGTGTTCGAACGCAACCGCGACAGCCAGCGCGGACGGCTCAAGACGGCCCGCTAGTCGATCGCGAGACAGAAGCTACGGCTGCGATCGGACCTGCGATCACGACCCTGGCTTCTGTTTCGCGGCCCGGTCTGCGCATTGCTTTAAGCTGGCACGTCGTGAACTCCGCCGATCCGGATATTCCCGAGCAGCATCGAATCCGCCGCGACAAGCGTGCTCGGCTGCTGGCGGAGGGCCACGACCCCTACCCGGTGGTCGTGGAACGCACCCACACGCTGGCCCAGATCCGGGCCGCCTACCCCGACCTGCCGGCCGACGCCACCACCGATGAGCACGTCGGCGTGGCCGGCCGGGTGATCTTCATCCGCAATTCCGGCAAATTGTGCTTTGCGACGCTGCAGGAAGGCGACGGCACTCAGCTGCAGGTGATGATCAGCCTCGCGGGCGTCGGCGCCGAAGCGCTCGACGCGTGGAAGGCCGACGTCGACATCGGCGACATCGTCTTCGTGCACGGCGAGGTGATCAGCTCACGGCGCGGCGAGTTGTCCGTGCTGGGCGATTCCTGGCACATGGCGTCCAAGGCGCTGCGGCCCCTGCCCGTCGCGCACAAAGAAATGAGCGAAGAATCGCGGGTACGGCAACGCTACGTGGACTTGATCGTCCGGCCGCAGGCCCGCACTGTCGCACGTCAGCGAATTGCCGTCGTCCGTGCGATACGCAACGCGCTCGAGCAACGCGGCTTTCTTGAGGTCGAGACACCGATGTTGCAGACATTGGCAGGTGGCGCGGCGGCCCGGCCGTTCGTGACGCACTCCAATGCGCTGGACATCGATCTCTACCTGCGGATCGCGCCGGAACTCTTCCTCAAGCGCTGTGTGGTCGGTGGGTTTGACAAGGTGTTCGAACTTAATCGCGTGTTCCGAAACGAAGGAGCCGATTCCACACATTCGCCGGAATTTTCCATGTTGGAGACCTATCAGGCGTATGGAACCTATGACGATTCGGCAGTTGTGACACGCGAGCTTATTCAACAGGTGGCTGACGAGGCGATCGGCACCCGACAACTTCCGTTGCCAGACGGCAGTATCTATGACATCGACGGAGAATGGGCCTCGATACAAATGTATCCGTCCCTATCCGAAGCGATCGGTGAAGAGATCACACCGCAGACCAGTCTCGAGCACTTGCTGCGCATTGCCGAGCGGCTCGGTATCGAGATACCCGCCGATCGAGGTTATGGGCACGGCAAGCTGGTCGAGGAACTCTGGGAGCACACCGTCGGTGCCGGACTGACCGCCCCCACCTTTGTGCGGGATTTCCCGGTTGAGACAACGCCTTTGACCCGTCAGCACCGCAGCATCCCCGGGGTCACCGAGAAATGGGATTTGTACCTGCGCGGCGTCGAACTGGCCACCGGGTACTCCGAATTGATCGACCCGGTGGTACAGCGTGAGCGATTCGCGGCCCAGGCGCGAGCGGCCGCCGCAGGCGATGACGAAGCGATGGCGCTCGACGAGGATTTTTTGGCTGCCCTCGAGTACGCGATGCCGCCGTGCACCGGAACGGGAATGGGTATCGATCGGTTGTTGATGGCTTTGACTGGCCTGTCAATTAGAGAGACAGTTTTGTTCCCGATTGTTCGTCCGCACACCAACTGAACTACTTCGTGACCGTGATCGTGGTATTGAATACCATGCACGGCTATGGCAGATTAGTGCCACGGGGCGGACAATGTGACGTGCACAGTAAGTGCACAGGAAGAAGTTGAGGGAGCTAATGGCGAAGAAAGTGACCGTCACCTTGGTCGATGATTTCGACGGTGAGGGCGCCGCCGACGAAACCGTCGAATTCGGGCTCGACGGAGTGACCTATGAGATTGATCTTTCAAGCAAGAATGCCAACAAACTGCGTAGCGACCTGAAGAAATGGGTCGACGCCGGCCGTCGGGTAGGCGGCCGCCGCCGCGGACGTTCCTCCGGCCGTGGCCGTGGGGCCATCGACCGCGAACAGAGCGCTGCAATCCGGGAATGGGCTCGCCGCAACGGGCACAACGTGTCGACTCGCGGCCGCATCCCGGCCGACGTCATCGACGCATTCCACGCAGCCACCTGAGGCGCGTGGCGACGATGCAGAGCGCAGTCGCGATGAGGTGGGGGCACCCCCAGCCGCGCAGCGGCGAGGGGGAAAGCCGCGCGATCTGACCTAGCAGTCTTTCGCTGGTGGCGAACTGATCACCTGATAGCGCGGGAAACGTTTCGGCGATTCACCGCGTTGCCATTGGTGTCGTTTTGGTGCGGCCGACCGTGAGGTAGGAAGCCCGGCGGGCCGCCCATTACAGTGGATGGCAGGTACGCAGGGACCGACCTAAAGCCCGCCGCAGTACCGATGGTGAGGGAGAGCAGGTAACCACCAATGTTCGAGAGATTTACCGACCGTGCCCGCAGGGTCGTCGTCCTGGCGCAGGAAGAGGCCCGGATGCTCAACCACAACTACATCGGCACTGAGCACATCCTGTTGGGCCTGATCCACGAGGGTGAGGGCGTCGCCGCCAAGTCACTGGAATCACTGGGCATCTCGCTCGAGGGCGTGCGCAGCCAGGTCGAGGAAATCATCGGCCAGGGCCAGCAGGCGCCGTCGGGTCACATTCCGTTCACGCCGCGCGCCAAGAAGGTGCTGGAGCTCTCCCTGCGGGAGGCGCTGCAGCTCGGCCACAACTACATCGGCACCGAGCACATTCTGCTCGGCCTGATCCGTGAGGGCGAAGGCGTCGCGGCCCAGGTGCTGGTCAAGCTCGGCGCCGAGTTGACCCGGGTGCGTCAGCAGGTGATCCAGCTGCTGAGTGGCTACCAGGGCAAGGAGACGGCCGAAGCCGGCACCGGAGGCCGGGGAGGAGAGTCCGGCTCACCTTCCACGTCGCTGGTGCTCGACCAGTTCGGCCGCAACCTGACCGCCGCTGCGATGGAGGGCAAGCTCGACCCTGTCATCGGCCGCGAGAAGGAAATCGAGCGGGTCATGCAAGTGCTGTCCCGTCGCACCAAGAACAACCCGGTGCTGATCGGCGAGCCCGGCGTAGGCAAGACCGCGGTGGTCGAAGGTTTAGCGCAGGCCATCGTGCACGGCGAGGTTCCCGAGACGCTGAAGGACAAGCAGCTCTACACGCTGGACCTCGGTTCCTTGGTGGCGGGCTCGCGCTACCGCGGTGACTTCGAGGAACGCCTGAAGAAGGTGCTCAAGGAGATCAACACCCGCGGCGACATCATCCTGTTCATCGACGAGCTGCACACGCTGGTCGGTGCCGGTGCCGCCGAGGGCGCAATCGACGCCGCGAGCATCCTCAAGCCGAAGCTGGCCCGCGGTGAACTGCAGACCATCGGCGCCACCACCCTCGACGAGTACCGCAAGTACATCGAGAAGGACGCCGCGCTGGAGCGACGGTTCCAGCCGGTGCAGGTGGGCGAGCCGACGGTTGAGCACACCATCGAGATCCTCAAGGGCCTGCGGGACCGATACGAGGCGCACCACCGGGTGTCGATCAGCGACGACGCGATCGTCGCCGCCGCCACGCTGGCCGACCGCTACATCAACGACCGGTTCCTGCCGGACAAGGCGATCGACCTGATCGACGAGGCGGGCGCGCGGATGCGGATCCGCCGGATGACCGCTCCGCCGGACCTGCGCGAGTTCGACGAGAAGATCGCCGAGGCGCGCCGCGAGAAGGAGTCCGCGATCGACGCGCAGGACTTCGAGAAGGCCGCGTCGCTGCGGGATCGCGAGAAGCAACTCGTCGCCCAACGTGCCGAGCGCGAAAAGCAGTGGCGCTCAGGTGATCTCGATGTGGTCGCCGAGGTCGACGACGAGCAGATCGCCGAGGTGCTGGGCAACTGGACCGGTATCCCGGTGTTCAAGCTCACCGAGGCCGAGACCACCCGGCTGCTGCGCATGGAGGACGAGATCCACAAGCGGATCATCGGTCAGGAGGACGCGGTCAAGGCCGTGTCGAAGGCCATCCGTCGTACCCGCGCCGGCTTGAAGGACCCCAAGCGCCCGTCGGGCTCGTTCATCTTCGCCGGTCCGTCCGGTGTGGGGAAGACCGAGCTGTCAAAGGCGTTGGCGGAGTTCCTGTTCGGTGACGACGACGCGCTCATCCAGATCGACATGGGTGAGTTCCACGACCGGTTCACCGCGTCGCGGCTGTTCGGTGCCCCGCCGGGATACGTCGGCTACGAGGAGGGCGGCCAGCTCACCGAGAAGGTGCGGCGCAAGCCGTTCAGTGTGGTGTTGTTCGACGAGATCGAGAAGGCGCACCAGGAGATCTACAACAGCCTGTTGCAGGTGCTCGAAGACGGGCGGCTGACCGACGGGCAGGGCCGCACGGTCGACTTCAAGAACACCGTGCTGATCTTCACGTCCAACCTCGGTACCGCCGACATCTCCAAGGCTGTCGGCCTGGGCTTCACCCAGGGCGGCGGGGAGAACAACTACGAGCGGATGAAGCAGAAGGTCAACGACGAGCTCAAGAAGCACTTCCGCCCGGAGTTCCTCAACCGCATCGACGACATCATCGTCTTCCACCAGCTGACTCGCGACGAGATCATCCGGATGGTCGAGCTGATGATCGGCCGCGTCGAAAAGCAGCTCAAGAGCAAGGACATGGCGCTGGTGCTCACCGACAAGGCCAAGTCGCTGCTGGCCAAGCGCGGCTTCGACCCCGTGTTGGGCGCCCGCCCGCTGCGGCGCACCATCCAGCGCGAGATCGAGGACGCTCTCTCCGAGAAGATCCTCTTCGAGGAGGTCGGTCCGGGTCAGGTCGTCACCGTCGACGTCGACAACTGGGACGGCGAAGGCGCCGGCGAGGACGCCAAGTTCACGTTCGTCGGGAGTCCCAAGCCCGTCGAGCCGGTCGAGGCGGACCTGGCCAAGGCCGGAGCGCACAGCGCGGGCGGCGCACACAGCGCCGAGTAAACCGATCAGCGGGTGGCCACCTTAAGTGGCCACCCGCGGTTTATTCCGGCCGCGCAGGTTGCCAGCGTTGTTCGACGTTGGCCAACTTCCAGTAGGCGATCGCCCCGATCCACGTGACGGCGAACAGCCCGACGATCGCCACGCCGGCGTTGTTGAGGTTGATGCCGCTGATCCAACTCGTCACGGGGTCAACCCAATTGAGGTCGTCGTGCAGTATCGACACCAGCTCGATCGATCCGATCAGCAGCGCCACCGCAATCGACAACCCGGTCACCGTGAGGTTGTAGTAGATCTTGCGGATCGGCTGCATAAACGCCCAGTCGTAGGCGGCCGTCATCAGCAGGCCGTCGAGAGTGTCCATCAGGCTCATGCCGGCCGCGAACAGCAGCGGCAGCACCAGGACGGCGTACCACGGCAGGCCGGCGGCGGCGCCGGTGCCGGCCAGCGCGAGCAGCGCGACCTCGGTGGCGGTGTCGAAGCCAAGGCCGAACAGCAGTCCCACGGGGTAGATCTGCACCGGCCGCTTGATGCGGTTCATGATCGGGCGCAGCACCCGGGCCAAAAAACCGCGGTCGTTCAGAGCGGCTTCGAGCTCTTCGTCGGAATAGTCGCCGCGGCGCAACTTGGTGAAGGCGCGCGATATGCCAATCAACGCGATGATGTTCATGGCCGCGATCAAGTAAAGGAACAGCCCCGAGGCCAGGGTGCCGGCGAAGCCGAGCGCACGCCGGGTCGGTGAGCCGTCGTCGACAAGCGCCCCGACCGCGTGGGCGCCGACGATCACCAGCACCGCCATCACCAGCACGATCGTGGAATGGCCCATCGCGAACCAGAATCCGACGGATTTCGGTTTGTGGCCGTCGGTCATCAGCTTGCGCGTGGTGTTGTCGATCGCGGCGATATGGTCGGCGTCGAATGCGTGCCGCAGCCCGAACAAGTAGGCGGTAAGCCCCAATCCGACACCGAAGATCTGGCTTCCGGCGTGATAATGGCGCGGCGCGATGATCATGAACAACGTCGTGAACCCGACGAGGTGCATCAGCGCGATCGCGCCCAGCAGCACACTGATCTCGATTCGGTCCCGGCGATTCCACGCCGCGGAAGCTAACCGAAACATCAGACCGCCTTCCGAGGATTACGCGTCCTCATCCGCGATGTGACGGGGAGGTCTGGCTTCCAGCGTCGAACGCTGGTTACAGTGGCGCGACCGCACCGGAATATGCACCGGTTTCCCCGCCGTCACATGACTACCGCGAAAGACTAGCGCGACATCGGCACCAGCGCGAAGACCTGCTTGGCGATTTGCAGCATCCAGCCGGTCACCCTCGGCCCGTGGTCGCGACCCCAGTTCAGCTGGAAACTGACCACCCACGGCTGACCCGTCCTGTCCACGGCATACCAGCTGAACGTCAGGTCACCCGGCAGGCCGCCGGCTTTGGCGGCGATGTAGGGCCAAAGCCGGCGGTCCAAGTCGACCCCGGGCACCGCGGACATGATCTGCTTGACCGGCGCCGCTTTGCCGACTGCGCCGGCCTGCAGCGCCGTGTGCACCCGGCAGATGTCCTCGGCGCTGCCGTACCACTCCGCGCCGAAGCCCGATGCCGGCGAGTGTGCGCGCGTCGGATCCGGTTGGTAGACACGGGAATTGGCCTGCTGCAGCAACTGGGCGCGGGCTTGCGGGTTGGCGGCCTGCTTCCATTGCTCACGAACATCCGGTTGCCCCCAGGCGACCGAGAACAGCTCGTACATCGTCGGGAATGGCGTCATGCTGGCCGGGTCGTGATGGCCGGCCGCAACCAGCGCGTTCTCGACGGCGTGCGGTCCCACCTTTCCGATCAGCAGGTCGGTGGCCATGTTGTCACTGGTGGCGATCATCTTCTCGGCGGCGGTACGGACCGAAATATGCGCTCCCACCGGCAATTCCAAGCCGGAACCGACGGCCTTGCCCTTGTCGGTGACGGTCAGCTGGTCATCCCAGGAAACCGTTCCGTCTTTGACTGCCTGGGCCACGGCGTAAAGCACGTACAACTTGAAAATCGATGCCAGCGGCAGAGATTCGGCGGTATTGGTGCCCGCCACCCGATCGCAGCGCCCGTCGTCGACCTTGGCGACCTGCCACGAGTAGCGGGCGCCGGTCCGGGTCAGCGTGGCATCGACATCGCGCCAGGAGGAGATGACGGGAGCCTGCGTGGTGACCTCGAACCCGTCGACCAGAGTGTCGTCGTCGGTGTGGATCCGAACGGTCTGGCGCGCGCCGTAGGACGTGATGAGCTGCAAGGTGGCCGCGCCAGCGCTGATCGCGACGTCGCCCACGGTGAAGGGACGGTCCCACCAGAGTTCTTCCATCGAGTGCTCGACGGAATCCACCATGTCGGGTGCGGCCAGCGTACGTACCCCGACCGGTCCGATCGGCCAGTCCGAGTTGAGCATGTCGACGGTCTGCTTGGCCCGCAGACCGGGCGGCGTCCTGATGTCTATCCGTACGCCGGAATCCGCGGCGTTCGCGGACGGAGTGGGCGGTGGGCTGCAACCGGGCGCCAGGGCGGTGACGAGCGTGGCGACGGCACCGAGTGCCGCCGCGCGGTGCCGCCCCGGGCGCCGGCTATGCCTTCGAGCCAGAGCCGGCAACGTCCAGCACAACCTCGAATTCCAGCAGCGACGCCCCGGTCGCCACGGGGTTGGCCCGGTGGCCGGCGTGTGCCTCGATGGCGGGCCCGGTGGCCCAAGCCTGGAAGGCCTCGTCGGACTCCCAATGGGTCACCACGAAGTAGCGGTCCTCGCCCTTGACCGGGCGCAGCAGCTGAAAGCCGAGAAAGCCGGGCTGGTTCTCGACAGCATGGGCGCGGTGTGCGAACCGCTTCTCCAGCTCGGGGCCGGCGTCGGGCGGCACCTCGATTGCGTTGATCTTCACCACTGGCATGCCGTCAGGCTACCGTGCCGGACATGACAGCCGACCTGCTGACCCATCGCGGTGGGCGCGGCGAGCCGGTGGTGCTGGTGCACGGGTTGATGGGGCGCGGGACCACGTGGTCGCGGCAACTGCCCTGGCTGACCAGGCTGGGTGCCGTGTACACCTACGACGCGCCGTGGCACCGCGGCCGCGACGTCGCCGACCCGCACCCGATCAGCACCGAACGCTTCGTGGCGGATCTGGGCGACGCGGTGGCCACGCTCGGTGCCCCGGCGCGGCTGGTCGGGCATTCGATGGGCGCGCTGCACTCCTGGTGCCTGGCGGCCGAGCGTCCCGACCTGGTGTCGGCGCTGGTGGTCGAGGACATGGCGCCGGATTTCCGTGGCCGGACCACGGGACCCTGGGAGCCGTGGCTGCATGCCTTGCCCGTCGAATTCGATTCAGCCGAGCAGGTATTCGCGGAATTCGGCGACATCGCCGGCCGCTACTTCCTGGAGTCGTTCGACCGCACCGCGACGGGCTGGCGTCTGCACGGTCATGTCGAACGGTGGATCGAGATCGCCGCCGAATGGGGCACCCGCGACTACTGGGGGCAGTGGAAGGCGGTGCGGGCGCCGGCGTTGCTGATCGAGGCCGGCAACTCGGTCACGCCGCCCGGCCAGATGCTTCAGATGAGCGAAAGGGGCTATCGGGCAAGCTATCTACTGGTTCCGGAAGCCGGCCATCTGGTACACGACGACGCGCCGGAGGTCTATCGCGAAGCGGTGGAATCGTTTCTGACGGGGTGACGGGACAGCAGGTCAAGCAGCGCCGACGCCACCTCGTCTGGGCGCTCTTCCATGATGTAGTGGTCTCCGCCGCTCAGCCGGGTCAGCGCTGCGCCGGGGATGCGCTCGGCGAGTTCACGCGCAGTACTAAACGGGATGTACGCGTCGCGGTCGCCCCAGATGATCGCGGTAGGGCAGGTGATTGTCGACAGGCCGTCGGCCAGCCAAGTGACCTGCGGTACATGATAATTCGCGAAGAACTCAACGAATGTTCGTGCGCCGCCCGATGTTTGCATCCAACCGAGATATTCGTCCTCGAGCCCGGTGTCGAAGCAGCCGAGTTTGCGGTAGCGGCTCAGCGCGAAGTGGTGGAGGGCCCGCAACGGCAGACGGCGCACCAAGGTTGTGCCGATGCGATGCGTGGCCAGCCACCGCTGTCCGAGCGAGAAGTTGTAGAACCATGGCCGAAAAACGCCGTGCGCCCGGCTGTTCAGCAGTGCCAACCGCAGTACCCGATCCGGGTGCCGCAGCGTGTAGCCCAGCCCGAGAAATCCGCCGTAGTCGTGCGCGATCAGATTGAAGCGGTCCAGTCCGAGTCGCGACACGAGCCGTTCGACGCGTTCGACTTCCTCGTCGTAGGTCGGTGGCGTCGCGGGCGGCTCCGAGCGGCCGAAGCCGGGCCAGTCCGGCGCGATGACGCGGTAGCGCGCCGCCAGCGCGGGAATTTGATGCCGCCAGCATGACGAGCTCTGCGGGTAGCCGTGCAGCAACAGCACCGCTTCCCCGCTGCCGGTATCGATGTAGTGCACCTGCCGACCGTCGACGTCACACGTCTTCATTTTGTGCAATGTAGTATAAAAATATGGAACAGGCAAGACGACCGCGGGGGAGGCCGCGGCGCTACGATCCCGGCCTAGCGCTCGAGCGCGCCCGGGATACCTTCTGGCGCAATGGCTATGGTGCGACGTCGCTGGACGAGCTGAGCGCAGCGATGGGCATGAACCGGCCGAGCATCTATGCGGGGTTCGGTGACAAGCGGGAGCTGTACCAGGCGGCGATCACCCGCTACGCCGCTGACAGCCACGCGGCGCTGGCCAGCGAGCTGGCGAAGCCGCGGCCACTGCGCGCCGGGTTGCGCGCGGTGTATGAGAACGCGCGGAAGTACTACCTTGCCGGCGACGACGGGCCGCGCGGCTGCTTTCTGGTCGGCACGGCGGTGACCGAAGCCAGGCGTGACGAGCGTGTCGCTGCGATCGCCGAATCGACCTTCGACGGGTTCACCGAGTTGTTCGGCGAGCGGTTCGAGCGAGCCAAGCGGGAAGGGGAATTGTCGTCAACGGCGGCGCCGCGGGCGCTTGCCGAAGTTGCGACCGCTGCGCTCATCACTATCGCCGTGCGCACTCGGACCGGGGCGACGAGCAAGCGGATCAACGCGATGATCGATGCGACTCTAGCGGTCCTCTTCGCCGACTAGGGCGTAGCGGCCATCCGACGTCTGCGCGACCAGGCCGTCGGCGAGAAGCGAATCCAGCGCGCGGTCGCGCTGCTCGGTGTCGGCCAGCCAGGCGACGTCCAGCTGTGCCCGGGTGACCGGAGACGCATTGTCCCGCAACACATCCAGCAATCGGCCGCGCACCTGGCGGTCGGTGCCGGCGTAGGTCTGCGCGCGCCGTACCGGTCCTTCGGCCGGGGGATAGCCGGCCTGCCGCCATCGGCACCGGGTAACCGGACACAGTCCGCATTTCGGCGCCCGGGCGGTGCACACCGTCGCGCCCAGTTCCATCAGAGCCGCCGAAAACTGGTGCGCCACGCCATTTTCCGGCAGCAGTGCGACGACGTCGGCATGATCACGGGCCGACGGCGTGCCCGCATCGGCTCGGCCGTGCACGGCACGGGCCACCACCCGTCGCACATTGGTGTCCACCACCGGCACCGGTTGGCGGTAGGCGAAACACGCCACCGCCCGAGCGGTATAGGCGCCGACTCCGGGCAGCGTCATCAGGGTCTCGACGTCGTCAGGAACCACGTCGTCATAGTCGCGCGCGATCACGGTGGCGCACTCGTGCAAGCGCTTGGCCCGTCGCGGATAACCCAGCTTGCCCCAGGCGCGCAGCACATCGGCGGGGCTGGCCGCCGCCGTCGCCGATGGCGTGGGCCAGCGTGCCACCCACTCCGTCCAGACCGGCAGCACCCGGGCCACCGGCGTCTGCTGCAGCATGAACTCGCTGACCAGGATCTGCCACGGGCTGACACCCGGATCGCGCCACGGCAGGTCGCGGCGTTGCGCGTCGTACCAGTCCAGGAGGTCCTCCGCCGCGACGATCATCGGCGGGTACGGCAGAATGTGCGCCATGCCGAATACCAATCCCATAACCGCGTGGAAGGCACTCAAAGAGGGTAACGAGCGGTTCGTCGCCGGCAAGCCCGAACATCCCAGCCAGAGCATCGAGCATCGAACGAAACTGGCCGAGGGGCAAAAGCCCACCGCGGTGGTGTTCGGCTGCGGCGACAGCCGGGTGGCCGCGGAGATCATCTTCGACCAGGGCCTGGGCGACATGTTCGTGGTGCGCACCGCGGGCCACGTGATCGACTCCGCGGTGCTGGGCTCGATCGAGTTCGCGGTGACGGTGCTCGACGTGCCGCTGATCGTGGTGCTCGGCCACGACAGCTGCGGTGCGGTGAAAGCGACGCTGTCCGCGCTTGACGACGGCGTGCTGCCGGGAGGTTATGTGCGCGACCTGGTCGAGCGGGTGACGCCGTCCATCCTGTTGGGCCGGCGGGAGGGCATGAGCAGGGTCGACGAGTTCGAGGCGCGCCATGTTGTCGAGACCGGCACACAGCTGATGGCCCGGTCGACGGCCATCGCCGAGCGAGTCGGCGCGGGCACCCTGGCGGTCGTCGGCGTCACCTATCACCTGGCCGACGGGCGAGCGGTGCTGCGCAACCACATCGGTGAGATCGGCGACGAGGCCTAGTCCGCGTAGCGCGGAGTGACGACGCCGTGGTCGTAGGCGTAGACGATGGCCGCCGCGCGGTCGCGCAGATTGAGCTTGACGAAGATGCGGCCGATGTGGCTTTTCACCGTCAGCTCGGAAATGCAGAGCTCGCAGGCGATTTCGGCGTTGGACCGGCCGGCTCCGATCAGCCGCAGCACGTCGCGCTCACGTGCGGT
Source organism: Mycobacterium sp. MFM001 (assembly GCF_003402475.1). Taxonomy (GTDB): domain Bacteria; phylum Actinomycetota; class Actinomycetes; order Mycobacteriales; family Mycobacteriaceae; genus Mycobacterium. The sequence continues at coordinate 67,508 of NZ_BFAB01000012.1, read as the reverse complement.
CAGTTCGGCGACGACATCCGGTCGGTGTTCGCCGGCGACCCGGCGATAGGTGGAGAGCACGCGCGCGGTGACGGCCGGGTCGAGATAGCTGTCGCCCTGCGCGACGGCCCGCACCGCGCGGATCAGCTCCTCGGCCGAGGAATCCTTGAGCACGAATCCGGATGCGCCGGCCCGCAGCGCGCCGGACAGTAGCTCGTCGTCGTTGAAGGTGGTCAGCGCCAGCACCGGCGGCGAACCCGGTGCGGCGAGCCTGCGGGTGGCCTCGATGCCGTCGACCCGCTTCATCCGTAGGTCCATCACCACCACGTCCGGACGATGCTCGGCCACGGCGTCCGGAACCTCTTCGCCGTCAGCGCATTCGGCGACGATGACGAATCCGTCCTTGCGCCGCAGAATCCGCCGCAGGCCGGAGCGGACCAGATCCTGGTCGTCGACCAGCAACACGGAAATCTCGTTGTTGTCCATGTCAGAGTGGGCACCGTCGGGTGCGCGGACTCGGGTCAGTCAACGGGATCTCGGCGCGCACCGACCACGCGTTACCGGACGGTCCGGTGTCGATCACGCCGCCGAGCAGCTCCACCCGTTGGCGCATGCCGGCGAGCCCGCGACCGCCTTGCGTTGCCAGCGCGCCGCCCACCGCCACCGGTATGGCGTTGACCACCGACAGCGCCGTGGCAGATGGCGAAATAGCCAGCTGTACAGTCGCTTTCGATCCTGGTGCATGTTTGGCGATGTTGGCCAGCGACTCCTGGGTGATCCGGTAGAGCGCCAACCCGACCGCCGCCGATACCCGGTTCGTATCGCCCTCACTGCGCAGCGTGACCGGCAGCCCGGCCTGGACGAAATCGTCGACCAGATCAGGGATGTCGTCGATTCCAGGTTCGGGGGCCATCTTGGCCGGACCGGCATCGAGCAGACCGACCGTACGCCGGATATCGGCCATCGCCTGACGGCCCAGCCGCTCGGCATCGGTCAGCGCATCGACCGCGTCGTCGATGTCGCGGTCTTGCTGTAGCGCGTGCCGCGCCCCCGTCACGTGAAGCATTGTGACGGAAAGGGAATGCGCGATGACGTCGTGCACCTCGCGGGCGATACGGCGCCGCTCGTCGGCAACGGCGTGCTCAGCCAGGTCCGCCTGCATCTCCTGTTGTTTTACGATCAACTGCGCCTGGATTCGTGTCAGAATCCCCATCAGCCAGCCCATTGCGACCATGCCGAGATACAACGCGAGCTCGTCAAGCCGGTGCATCCCGGCTGCTACCACCAGCAGCGCCGCCGCCGATCCGAGGGCAAATGTCCCGGAAAGCACTGGCGCCAGTGCGGTGGTACATCCCAGGGCCACCACCAGAACTACCGGCGCCACGTCGCCGTGGACCGGTGTCGAGGTCGCGAAGAGCAGGATGGCCGTCGCTGCATATGAGGCGGCCCAGACCAGGCCTGGCAGAAATCTGATTCCGGCCAAAAAGAACAGCAGCAACGGCGCCAGCGCCAGTAGCGCGGCAATGCCGGCGGCGGGCAGGTCGGCGCGGCTGCGCTGCAGCGCCGACGCGATCAGGAACAGCACCATGGTGGTGTCGACCACGAGTACGAAGTTCCAGGAGTACCCAGGCGGTATCAGGTCGCCGCGTTGCCGCATCCGATCGCACACGAAATCGATCACGCGCCTCATCGGCCCATCGTAGAAGGGTTAGCGGGGCCGCACATCATGCTGCGGACGGAGTTCGAATCCGACCGTAGTAGGAGCCCGAAAACCGAACCCTGGCACGACGACGGGCGCCGGGTGTTTCCCTAGCGTCACTTTCGTGACGTGGACACAACTGCACGAGCGAATGGCATTCATGGCTGAACTGATCGACCGGGCTGCCGAAAATCCGGATGCTGCATTGCATTTCAATGGCAGCCTGCCCGACGTCGAGCGGCTTTTCGGCGGCGAGGAGGGCCTTTTGCTGGCATTGCAGCAGCGCTGGATGACGGCGGTGACCGCACGGCTGGACAGCGACATCTCGGTGGAGGAGGCCCGCGCCGAGGTCGCTGCCGCCGAGCCGGGACTTCGGGCACTGCTGGACGCGGCCGCACACCGGTCGCGGCGGCTGCGGTCCGTGCAGCGCGAGGAGCAGACCGTTGCGTGAACTGCCCGGCCGCGCCGCGCGTTTCACCAGCCGCCACGCGGTTCTCATCGTGGTCTGCTGGGTCGTCGTAGCCGGTCTGGCCAATGTATTGGTGCCGCAATTGGAGCGGGTCGTCGCGTCGCACTCCCGATCGTTCATGCCGGCGTCTGCGGCGAGTCAAACCGCGGCCACGCGGGCGGCCGAGCGGTTCGGCATCGTTCCCAGCAACAACATCAATTACGTCGTGCTGGAGCGTAATCAGCCATTGCAGCCGGCCGACCGCCGCTACTATGACGCGCTGATGGCAGCGCTGCGGTCCGACACCGCGCACGTCAACGCCGTCACTGATTTGTGGGCGCTGCCGCTCACCGAATCGGCCGCGTTGAGCCATGACCGGCATGCGGCGAATGTGATGCTGCGGCTGTCGGGGATGCTGGGCACCTCGGTGGCCGCCGACGCAGTTGACGCGGTGCGCCACACAGTGTCCCGGCTGGCGCCGCCCGAAGGTCTACATGTCTACGTCACCGGGCCGGGCGCCACCATCTCCGACGAGTTCGCCGCCATCGACCGGCAGATGCTGCTGATCACCGTCGCCACGATCGCGGTGATCCTGGCCTTGCTGCTGATCGTCTACCGCTCGCCGATTGCTGCCGCCGTTCCGCTGATCACGGTGGGCCTGGCCCTGGCCGTGGCGCGCCCTTTGGTGGCGGTATTGGGACAGCACGGCGCCGTCGAGGTGTCATTGTTCTCGGTGGCGCTGATTGCGGCGATGCTGCTTGGCGCCGGAACCGATTACGCGATCTTCATGATCGGCCGCTACCACGAGGGCCGCAGACGCGGAATCGGTTGGGCGAGTGCGCTGGAGCAGGCGTACCGCGGTGTCGCGCCGGTTGTCGTGGGGTCCGCGCTCACGATGGCAGTCGCATTGGCCTGCCTGAACCTGGCCAAAGTCGGCATGTTCCGCAGCGTCGGAATACCTTGTGCGATAGGCATTTTAGCCGGGATGGTCGCGGCTCTGACCCTGACCCCGGCGTTGATCAGCCTGGCCGGGCGTCGAGGCCTGCTGGAACCCCGACCGTCGACCATCGCGCGCCGCTGGCGACGGATCGGCGTGATCGTTGCGCGCTGGCCGGGACCGGTCTTGGTTGCCAGCGGCATGGTCGTACTTGTCCTGGCGTTGCCGGTGGCCGGGTTAAGGCCCGGCTGGAACGAGCCCGCGGCCACCCCGGCCAACGCCGACTCCAGTCGTGGTTATCAGGCGGCAAGCCAGCACTTCCCGGCGAACCAGTTGTTTCCCGACGTGGTGACCGTCGGCGCCGACCACGACCTGCGCAACCCCGCGGGCCTTATCGCCGTCGAGCGGATCAGCCGCCAGATCATGGCGATACCGGGTGTGCGGATGGTGCAGTCGGCCAGCCGGCCGGCCGGCACCGTGCCCGACGAGGCGACCCTGAGTCATCAGGCGGGCCTGGTCGGTGAGCGATTCGGCGCCGGGATCGATTCGCTGGTGCAGCGTCTGCAGCGGGTGGGTGACCTGGACGCGATGTTGTCGCGGATGACCGCGACGGTGGACCAGCTGGGCCGGGGTATGGCCGGCAGCGCCGCCGGCCTGGGCGAAATCAGTTCGGGCGCCGAGGATATGCGTGCCGGCATGGACGGTCTGCACACCAGCGTCAGCACCGTGTCGGAGTACCTGGACCCGTTGCGCGGATTCGTCACCAACACCGCCGACTGCCCTGCCAATCCGATTTGCTCGGTGGTGGCGCGTGTCGTCGAACCCGTGGACGCCGTGGTCCGCAGTTCCGGCGAATTATCCAGCGGAGCAGTCAAATTGACGGCCGGCTCCGGCGCGGCGACGGCGGGTTTGGCCGGGTTGCCGCGGACCTTGCAGTCGATGCGCGACGTGCTCGGCCAGGCCCGGGCGGCCACCGGCGAGCTGCGGGACACCATGGGCTCGTTCGGCCCGCAAGTGCGTGAGCTCACCGACTACCTGCGTGAGCTGGACGCTGGTTTCCGCAGCAGCGCCGCGGGCGGCTTCTACCTGCCCTCGCGCGCGCTGTCCGACCCGAGATACCGAGAAGTGTTGAAAGACTTGATGTCTGCCGACGGGCGCGCAACCTACCTGCTGGTCTACGGCGACCGCAACGAATGGGGAGCCGACGGCGCCCGGCGGGCCGAACAGGTCCGGACCGCGGTGGCCGAAGCGACCAAGGAAGGCACACTGACGCCCACCGAGGTGGACCTGGCCGGGGTTGGCCCGGTGACCAGCGATCTGCAGGTCTTCGTCGCCCACGACTTTCGGTTGCTGGTGGTCGCGACCCTGGCGTTGATCTTTCTGATCGTCGCGGTGATGCTGCGCAGCCCGGTGGCGGCAGCGGCGGTGATGGGGACCGTCATCGTCTCGTACGCCTCGGCGCTGGCCGTCAGCGGCCTGGTGTGCCGGCACCTGCTGGGCCAGGAAATGCACTGGGCCGTCGCGCCGATCGCGTTCATCGCGCTGGTGGCCGTCGGCGCCGACTACAACCTGCTGCTGGCGATGCGGATCCGCGAGGAGGTCCGCGCCGGCATCGGGACCGGCATCGTGCGTGCCTTCGCCGGCACGGGCGGGGTGGTGACCACGGCCGGCGTCGTCTTCGGGATCACGATGTTCGCCCTGATGGCGAGCACGGTGCAGCCCGTCGCGCAGACCGGGTTGACCGTCGGCGTCGGGCTTTTGCTGGACACGTTGATCGTCCGCACGTTGCTGCTTCCCTCGCTGGTGGCGCTGCTGAATCGGTGGTTTTGGTGGCCCCGCCGGGTCACCGTCCGGCGGACCAGCCTCGCGACACGCCGAGAACGGTCGCTCGTGTCAGTGTGACCTGGGCTTACGGTGTGAATGTGCTGGATCTGGAACCGCAGGGCCCATTGCCGCCGGAGATCTACTGGCGGCGCAGGGGGCTAGCGCTGGGCATCGCGGTCGTCGTGATCGGAATCGTGGTCGCCACCATCGTCGCGATCATGAGCAGCAGCGCGGGCGCGAAGACCAGCGACAAGCCCACTGCCGCAACCCCCGCGAAGTCCCCGATTCAGCAGCCCCAGGTCGAGACGCCGGTCACGCCGCCGGCCGGGCAGAACCCGGGTCCGTCCGAGACGCCGACCGCGGCCGTGCAACCGCCGCCGGTGCTCAAGGAGGGCGACGACTGCCCCGACTCGACACTGGCCGTCAAGGGCCTGACCAACGCGCCGCAATACGTGATCGGTGACCAACCGAAGTTCACGATGGTCGTCACGAACATCGGGCTGGTGGCCTGCAAACGCGACGTCGGTGCCGCGGTGCTGGCCGCCTACGTGTATTCGCTGGACAACAAGCGGCTGTGGTCCAACCTGGACTGCGCGCCGTCCAACGAGACGCTGGTGAAGACCTTCGCGCCGGGGGAGCAGGTGACGACGGCGGTGACCTGGACCGGCATGGGATCGGCGCCGCACTGCCCGCTGCCGCGCCAGCCGATCGGACCGGGCACCTACAACCTGGTGGTGCAGTTGGGCAACCTACGCTCGGCGCCGGTGCCGTTCATCCTGGCCGAACCGGCGCCGCCGGGTGCGCCGGGCGCGCCGGGTGCACCGCCGCCGGGAACGCCGCCGCCGCCCGGCTTGCCCGCTCCCGGTGAACTTGGCCCGCCGCCCGGGCCGGCCGCTCCCGGCGGCAACTGAGCAGCTACCTGATCGGGTCGGCGATGGTCTCGGCCAGATGCGAGAGCCCCTCACGCACGTGCCGGGCCCACATCTCGCCGATGCCCTCCACCGACTGCAGATCGCCGGCGCTGGCTGCCAGCAGACCCTGCAGCGAGCCGAACTCGCGGACCAGCCGGTCGACGTGCGCGAACTGCAACCGAGGGATACCGGCCATCGCGCGGTAGCCGCGCGGGCTCATCGACGAGTCCTGAGCCTCGGCGGTCGACGGATATCCGAAAACCTTTGCCAGCACGGTGAAGTCGAGCAGCTCGGTGTCCGAAAGGGCGTCCAGCTCGTCGAGGGTGGCGGTGACTTCGGCCACCGACAGCGGTTCGGGGTTGGCGTGGTAGTCGCGCACGATCAGCTCCCGCGCGGTGTCATTGCCGCCCAGCAGCTCCTCGAGCTGCAGCCGCAGCTGGCGCCCGTCGGTGCCCAGTTCGACGACGTCGTAGTCGATCACCAAGCCGATCCGGCGGACCAGCTCCAGCCGCTGCACGACGGTCATCACCTCGCGCAGCGTGACGAAGTCTTCGATCTCCGCTCTGGACAGTTGGCGGCTGACCTCGTCGAGCCGGATTTTGTAGCGCTCCAGTGTGGCGATGGCCTGGTTGGCCCGCGACAGGATGGTCGCCGAGTCGGCCAGCACGTGGCGTTCGCCCGCGACGTAGACGGTCACGATGTTCATCGAGTGGCTGACCGAGATCACCGGGTAGCCGGTCTGGATGGCGGCCCGTTCGGCGGAGCGATGCCGGGTGCCGGACTCGTCGGTGGGTATCGACGGGTCGGGCACCAGCTGCACGTTGGCGCGCAGGATGCGGCTGCCGTCGGTGGACAGCACGACGGCGCCGTCCATCTTGCACAGCTCGCGCAGCCGGGTCGGCGCGTAGCGAACGTCGAGGGAGAAGCCGCCATCGCAGATGGCCTCCACGCTGTCGTCGTAGCCGAGCACGATCAGCGCGCCGGTGCGGCCGCGCAGGATGCGCTCCAGGCCGTCGCGCAGGGCAGTGCCCGGCGCCAGCCTGCCGACGGCCTCACGCAGGGTGGGTCGCGCCGCCGGTACCACGCCGATTCTGGTCGCCTTGCTCGCAGTCATTACCAGCCATTGTGCTATGCGGGCGGTGGATCCAGCAGGCGCAGTGGCGGTGGTGTGTTGGCGGCGTGCTCGGCGATGTCGAGCATGTGTTGCAGCGCGGCGACGATGGTGGCCGCCTCCAGGATCCGCAAACCCGGCGGCTTCGCGCCGCATCCGGGCGGAATCAAGGCGGTGGTGAAGCCCTGCCGGGCCGCTTCGGCGAGCCGGCGGTCCATCCCGGTGACCCGGCGCAGATCCCCGGCCAAGCCGACCTCGCCGATCATCACCGCCGTGGTGGGCAGCGGCAGGCTCACGTAGGCCGACGCCAACGCGGTCGCCACCGCCAGATCGGTCGACGGGTCGGTCAACCGCATGCCCCCGACGGTGGAAAGGAAGGTGTCGTTGGCCGAAATCCTCAGTCGCGCATGCTTTTCCAGCACCGCAATGATCATCGCGGCGCGGGCATGGTCGATGCCGCTGACGGCGCGGCGCGGCCGGCCGTCCAGCGGCGTGGCCAGCAACGCCTGGACCTCACCGACCAGCGGGCGCTTGCCGTCGAGCGTCACCGTGATCGCGGTTCCGGGAACCGGATGCGGCCGCTGATCCAAAAACAGGCCCGACGGGTCGGTGACGCCGTCGATGCCGCCGTCGTGCAAAAGGAAGCAGCCGACCTCGTCGGCGGCGCCGAACCGGTTCTTGATCCCGCGGACCATGCGCAGCGCAGAGTTGTGGTCGCCCTCGAAATGCAGCACCACGTCGACCAGGTGTTCCAGCGAGCGCGGCCCGGCGATGGCCCCGTCCTTGGTGACGTGGCCGACCAGGATCATGGCCACCCCGGTGGTCTTCGCCGCGGCCGTCAGTGCCGTGGTCACCGCGCGCACCTGGGTGACCCCACCGGTGACCCCGTCGGCCTCGGTGCTCGACATGGTCTGCACGGAGTCCACCACGACCAGGGTGGGCCGCACGACGTCGATGTGGCCGAGCACCGCGTGCAGGTCGGACTCCGCGGCCAGGAAGACCTCGTCGTGGCTGCAGCCGGTCCGGTCGGCCCGCATCCGGATCTGGCCGAGGGACTCCTCGCCGGACACGTACAACGCCCGCCGGCCGGACTGCGCCCACTGGTGGGCAACCTGCAGCAGCAACGTCGACTTACCGACCCCCGGATCGCCCGCCAGCAACGTCACCGAGCCGGGCACCACACCGCCGCCGAGCACCCGGTCGAGCTCGTCGACCCCGGTGGGGCAGTGCCGGGCGCTGCGCGGCTCGATGGAGCTGATCGGCACCGCGGCCGAGGCCGGGACTACCGACCGGCGGGCATTGCCGCTGACCGCGGACAGCACCGCCACCTCGTCAACGGTTCCCCAGGTGCCGCATTCCTGGCAGCGTCCCACCCATTTGGCGGTGACATGGTGGCATTCCGAGCAGCGGTATTGCGAACGAGCCTTGGCCACGGACCGACGGTATCCGCCGGGTACGACATCGGGACTTAAGGATGCTCGGCCGGTACCGGCGTTTCGCTCTTGCGCGGTGCAAGTCCGGCCGAAATCGGCACCGGCACGGTGGTGCTTCCCGCCTTCTCGAAGTCGAAGGTGAAGTTGTAGGTGAGGCCGTTGGTGATCGGCTTGCTCAGCGCCACGGTCGCCTTCGCGTTGTGGGCGGGCTCCACGGAGTTGACGGCTTTGTTGTTCTGGCCGTCGGCGGTGCCGACGAAGAGCATCCCGCCGGCCGGCAAGCGGGTATCCCCGGACAGCGTCACGGTGCCGACGTCGGTGGTGACGCCGACCAGTTTGTCGGTGGTATCCGGCGACTGGTTGGTGGCCACGAACACCAGGTCCACGGAGTGGCCCGGCCGCAGGAAGTCGCCGGTCTGCACCGCCTGGACGTGAATATTGCGCAGCGCGACGTTCTTGATCACCGACTGGGTGCCGTTGACGGCGGGCACCTGGGCGGCGGTCTGGGAGAGCTGGCCGCTGCCGCAGCCGGTGAGCAGGAGCGCGCCGACCAGGCTGCCGGCGGCCAACGCGGCGACGGTCGTCGAGCGGCGGTTGTCTAAGCGGTTCACTCAAAGCCTCCTGCTCAAGCCCGATTGCTCGGCTTCTCCTCGGACCGCATGCGGTCCGCATCGTCGCCGAGCGGCCGTCCCGGTTCGACTATGCAGAGTAGTAGGTCGGTCGCGTGGGCGGTACCACAGGGCGCTGGAGACGGCTCTGGGCAGCGCAGTACCATCTTTCAGTGCCCTCCGCCGGGTTCCCAAAAGGTCGGTGCCATGCACGAATTCACCGGTCTGTCAACCCCCACCCTTGGCGTGCGGTGCCCCTGACCTGCACCGTTGTTCCGCGTGTGTCGAGGCGCCGTGTTAAGATCGAAGCAACGAAAGGGGCTCGAACCAGATGATTTTCAAGGTCGGTGACACCGTTGTCTATCCACACCACGGTGCAGCGCTAATCGAGGCGATCGAAACCCGGACCATCAAAGGGGAACAAAAGGAATATCTCGTCTTGAAGGTGGCGCAGGGTGACCTGACCGTTCGAGTCCCCGCCGAGAACGCCGAGTACGTCGGTGTCCGCGATGTGGTTGGACAGGAAGGCCTCGACAAGGTGTTCCAGGTGCTGCGCGCACCGCACACCGAGGAGCCGACCAACTGGTCGCGCCGCTACAAGGCCAACCTCGAGAAACTTGCGTCCGGTGACGTCAACAAGGTCGCCGAGGTCGTTCGTGACCTGTGGCGCCGTGACCAGGAGCGCGGCCTGTCGGCCGGCGAGAAGCGCATGCTGGCCAAGGCGCGGCAGATCCTGGTCGGTGAGCTGGCGCTGGCCGAAAGCACCGACGACGCCAAGGCGGAGACCATCCTCGACGAGGTTCTGGCCGCAGCCTCCTGACTGTGAAGGGCACGGTCGCGGTAGTCCCGGCCGCCGGATCGGGTGAGCGGCTGGCCGCAGGTGTTCCCAAGGCGTTCTTTCACCTCGACGGGCACACCCTGGTTGAACGGGCCGTCACCGGCCTGCTGGAATCCGGGGTGGTCGACCGCGTGGTGGTGGCCGTGCCCGCGGATCGCACCGACCAGGCCAAGCTGATCCTGGGCCACGTCGCCACGATCGTGGCTGGCGGCGCCACCCGCAGCGAGTCGGTTGCCCACGCATTGGCGGCCGCCGGCGAACCGGACTTCGTGCTGGTCCACGACGCCGCGCGAGCCTTGACACCCCCGCAACTGGTGGCCCGGGTCGTCGAGGCGTTGCGGTCGGGACATTCGGCCGTCGTGCCCGCATTGCCCGTACCCGACACCATCAAGGCCGTCGACGCCAACGGCGTGGTCCTGGGTACGCCGGAACGGGCCGGTCTGCGGGCGGTGCAGACTCCGCAGGGCTTTGCCACCGAATTGCTGCAGCGTGCCTACGAGCGGGCCGCATCCGCCGACTTCACCGACGACGCGTCGATGGTCGAGCACATCGGTGGGCAGGTCCACGTGGTCGACGGCGACCCGCTGGCCTTCAAGATCACCACCCGGCTGGACCTGCTTCTGGCGCAGGCGCTCGTCAAGCAATGAACGTCCGGATCGGTCTGGGCACCGATGTGCACCCGATCGAGCCCGGGCGGCCGTGCTGGCTGCTGGGCCTGCTTTTTCCCGACGCCGACGGCTGCGCGGGACACTCCGACGGCGACGTCGCCGCACACGCGCTGTGCGACGCGCTGTTGTCGGCAGCGGAACTCGGCGATATCGGGGTTGTGTTCGGTGTCGACGATCCCCGCTGGGCCGGTGTCAGCGGAGCCGACATGCTGCGCCACGTCGCCGAGCTAATCGGGTCTGAGGGGTGGCGGCTCGGCAACGCCGCCGTCCAGGTGATCGGAAACCGGCCCAAAGTCGGCCCGCGCCGCAACGAGGCGCAGGAGTTGCTGTCCGGGCTGCTCGGCGCGCCGGTGTCGGTGTCGGCCACCACGACCGACGGCCTCGGCCTCACCGGCCGTGGGGAGGGCCTTGCGGCCATAGCAACGGCGCTGGTAGTAGCCCGGTAAGCTGGCACGTCGTGACCGATCGCGCCCAGTTGCGGCTACACGACACGGCTAGTGGCGCCGTGCGTGATTTCGTCCCGCTGCGGCCCGGCCACGTCTCCATCTACCTCTGCGGCGCCACCGTGCAGGGCCTGCCGCACATCGGCCACGTTCGCAGCGGCGTGGCCTTCGACATTCTGCGCCGCTGGCTGATGGCCCGCGGCTACGACGTCGCGTTCATCCGCAACGTCACCGACATCGACGACAAGATCCTCAACAAGGCCGCCGCGGCCGGCCGGCCCTGGTGGGAGTGGGCGGCCACCTACGAGCGGGCGTTCACCGCCGCCTACGACGCGCTGGGCGTCTTGCCGCCGTCGGCGGAGCCCCGCGCCACCGGGCACATCACCCAGATGGTCGAGCTGATCGAGCGGCTGATCTGCACCGGCCACGCCTACACCGGCAACGGCGACGTGTACTTCGACGTGTTGAGCTATCCCGACTACGGCCAGCTGTCCGGCCACAAGATCGACGACGTCCACCAAGGCGAGGGCGTGGCCAGCGGCAAGCGCGACCAACGCGACTTCACGCTGTGGAAAGGCGCCAAGCCCGGCGAGCCGTCGTGGCCGACCCCGTGGGGCCACGGGCGGCCGGGCTGGCATCTCGAATGCTCGGCGATGGCCCGGACCTATCTCGGTCCGGAATTCGACATCCATTGCGGCGGAATGGATTTGGTGTTCCCCCATCACGAGAACGAGATCGCGCAGAGCCGCGCGGCCGGCGACGGGTTCGCCCGTTACTGGTTGCACAACGGCTGGGTCACCATGGGCGGCGAGAAGATGAGCAAGTCTCTGGGCAACGTGCTGGCCATCCCGGCGATGCTGGCGCGCGTGCGGCCCGCCGAACTGCGCTACTACCTCGGCAGCGCCCACTACCGCTCGATGCTGGAATTTTCCGAGACCGCCCTGCAAGACGCCGTCAACGCCTACGTGGGTATCGAGGACTTCCTGCACCGGGTGCGCAATCGGGCGGGCGCCGTCGAGCCGGGGCAGTGGACCCCGCGGTTCGCCGAAGCGCTCGACGACGATCTCGCTGTGCCGATCGCGCTGGCCGAGGTGCACCACGCGCGTGCGGAGGGCAACCGTGCGCTCGACGCCGGCGACCACGAAGGCGCCCTGGCTCATGCCGCGGCCATCCGCGCGATGATGGGCGTCCTCGGCTGCGATCCCCTCGACGAGCGGTGGGAGTCCCACGACGAGGCCTCGGCAGCGCTGGCGGCCGTCGACGTATTGGTGCGTTCCGAGCTGGAGCGACGCGAGAAGGCCCGCGAGCAGCGGGACTGGGCGCTGGCCGACGAGATCCGCAACCGGCTCAAAGACGCCGGCATCGAAGTCACCGACACCGCCGACGGGCCGCAATGGTCGCTGGGGACCGAAACAGATGCCCGGTAATTCGCGGCGGCGCGGCGCGGTCCGCAAACCCGGCACCAAGAAGGGCCCGACCGTCGGATCCGGGGGTGTGCGCCGGCGCGGCCTCGAGGGCCGCGGGGCCACGCCGCCGGCACACATGCGGCCCAACCATCCCGCGGCCAAGCGGCTTCGTGCCCAGCAGCGCCGTCAACCCAAACGCACCGAGGACACCGCCGAGACGGTGCTCGGCCGCAATCCGGTGCTGGAGTGTCTGCGGGCCGGTGTGCCGGCGACCGCACTCTATGTTGCGCTCGGTGCTCAGGCAGACGAGCGGCTGACCGAATCGGTCACGCGCGCAGCCGATTCCGGTATCCCAATCCTCGAGGTGCCGCGCACCGACCTGGACCGGATGACCACCAACGGCCTGCATCAGGGCATCGCGCTGCAGGTTCCCCCGTACGACTATGCCCATCCCGACGACCTGGTTGCGGCGGCGATGGAATCTCCGCCGGCATTGCTGGTCGCGCTGGACAACATCTCCGACCCCCGCAACCTGGGTGCCATCGTGCGCTCGGTCGCGGCGTTCGCCGGCCACGGCGTGTTGATCCCGCAGCGGCGATCGGCCTCGGTGACGGCGGTGGCGTGGCGAACCAGTGCGGGTGCGGCGGCCCGGGTTCCCATCGCGCGGGCCACCAATCTGACTCGAACACTTAAGGATTGGGCCGGCCAAGGTGTGCAGCTGGTCGGGTTAGACGCCGACGGTGACACCACGCTCGACGACCTGGACGCCACCGGCCCGGTGGCCGTCGTGGTCGGATCGGAAGGCAAAGGGCTCTCCCGGCTGGTGCGGGAAAACTGCGACGCGGTGGTGTCGATCCCAATGGCCGGCCCCGCCGAGTCGCTGAATGCCTCGGTGGCCGCCGGGGTGGTGCTCGCCGAAATCGCCCGCCAGCGCAGGCATTAAAGGTGCCGTGCCGCCTGCGCGCACTGGTTGCGCTGGCGGCCGTCGCGTTTCTGGGCGCACAGCCGACGGCCGTCGCGCAGCCATGTGAATTTGACGTGGTGGCGCATCGCGGCGCCGCCGACGCGCTCGAAATCGGCGTCAGCACTTTGGAATTCGATATCGGCATCACCAAAGACCGCCAACCGGTGGTGTGGCATGACCAGGACATGCAGCTGCAAAAGTGCACCGACACCGGGCCCGCGTCGGCCGCAGACCCGCAGTACCCGTACGTCGGAAAGCTGGTGCACGAGCTGACTCTCGCCCAGATCCGCACACTCGACTGCGGCGACCGGATCGCGACGCTGCCGGAGATCTTCGCACTCACCGACTCGTATCGCGCCGACGTTCGATACGACATCGAAACCAAAGTCGACCCTGAGCAGCCGAACGTGACGGCCAGCCCGCAGGAGTTCGTCGACGTGATCCTTGCCGCTGTCCGGGCGGCCGGCAAGACCGACCGCGTCGAGATACAAAGCTTCGACTGGCGAACCCTGCCTTTGGTTCGACAGGCGGAGCCGTCGATTCCAGTGGTGACGCTGTGGAACCAGGCGACGTGGCAACCGGATTCGCCGTGGCTGGCCGGAATCAAACCCGCCGTCGTCGGTGATCCGCTTGTCGCGGCCAGGATGATCGGCGCCAGCATCGTCTCACCCGCGTATCAGCTGGTCGACAAACCGTTTGTGGACCGGGCACATGCGTTGGGGCTCAAGGTGCTTCCATGGACGATCAACGACGCTGAGACCATGCGGCGGCAGATCGACGACGGCGTCGACGGCATCATCACCGACGATCCCGCGGCATTGCGTGCGGTGATGGCCGATCTCGGCATGCCGCTGCCGCCCAGCTACTAAACGCCCAGCAGTCGCACGCTGACCCATAGCGCCAGCACCGCCGCGACCAGCGCGGTGGGCACCGTGCACAGCCCGAGCCGGGTGTATTCACCGACGCTGGCTGGAACGTCGTGGCGGCGTAACACCCTGCGCCACAGCAGGTTCGACAGCGACCCGACATAGGTCAGGTTGGGTCCGATGTTCACCCCGATCAGCACCGCCAGGATCGCCGCCGGCCCACTGCTGGCGGCCAGCGGCACCAGCACCAGCGTCGCGGGCAGGTTGTTGACGATGTTGGCCAGCACCGCCGCGACGGCCGCGATGCCCAGCAAGGCAAGCAGGCCCGAACCCGTCGGCAGCGCCGCCCGCATGCCGTCGGCGAACCCGTTGAGCATCACGGCCTGCACCACGACACCGAGCGCCAACACGAACAACAGGAACGGCACGTTGACCGCGCGCACGATCTCGACCACCGAGGTGTGCCGCCGAGCGAGGCTGCGCACGGCCAGCACCAGCGCTCCGGCCAGCGCCGCCCAGGCCGGTGCCACGCCGGCAGCTTCGGCGATCGCGAACCCCGCCAACGTCAGTGCGACCACCACCAGCACGAACACCGGTGGCCGGGCCGGTGGCCCGATTTCCTGCCGCTCCGGCACCGCGGACAGATCACGCCGGAAAAACCAGCGGAAGACGACGTACACGGTAGCCACCGCGGCCAGCCACGGCAGCGCCATCAACAGCGTGAATTTGACGAAAGACAGGTCGGCGACATGGAACGCGAGCAGGTTCGTCAGATTCGACACCGGAAGCAGCAGCGAGGCGGCGTTGGCCAAATGCGCACTGGCATAAGCGTGTGGACGCACCGGCGCCCGCAGCCACCGAACCGTGACCAGCACCACCGGAGTCAACAGCACCACGGTGGCGTCCAAGCTCAGCGCGGCGGTGATCACGGCGGCGATGACGAACACCTGCCGCAGCAGGCCCTGGGGCCCGAAGCGGGAGTGTGCCATTGCCGCGCCGGCCGCCTCGAACAGGCCTTCGTCGTCGCACAGCTTGGCCAGCACCAGCACCGCGCCCAGGAACGCGACCACCCGCGCCAGGCTCGCCACTTCGGCCACGGCCTGATGCACCGAGATCGCGCCGACCCCAAGCAGCACAACGACGGCGGGGACGGCGGCGAACGCCTCCGGCCAGCCCCGCGGTCGGGCGACCGCGAACCCCAGCACGACAGCAAGAAGCAGCAGCGCGAGAAATAGGGTCAACGTTCTTCAGTTCCAGGGGTCTTCGCGTCGCCATACCGTCGGCATATCCAGTGCGATCCCGTCTGCTGCGGCCAGTTGATCGAGGACCCGCATCGAAGCGTCTAGATCGTCGCCCGCATATGGCAACGCCCGCAACGGTTTCGACAGTGGGCGGAAGAAGTCATCCCAGTGGATAGGTACGACGCGGCGTGCGCCCACCGCGCGCACCGTCTCGGTCCAGTAGTCGACGAGGTAGCTTTCCGGCTGCAGGCCAAGCTGTCCCACGCCGAGGTAGACGACGTCGGCGCGTTGTCCGGTCAGCGCGCCCTTGACGAAGCCGGCGCTGCCCTGGATCAAGCACCGCCGGTCCGACGGTCGATGGTGCACGATCGCCGACCAAGCCTCCCCGCAGCGGTACACCGAGGCTTTGACGGGAGGAACGACCGGCGCGGTGATCGCGCCGGGAAACCGATCGGGCGGGCAGTGCTGCGACTCGATCAATGTCAACGCGAAGGGCCCCAACACAATTGACTCGCCAGAGGTTGCCACAGTTATGCGGTCGGCAGGCAGCCCGTGGCCGCGGCCGACGTTGGCCGCCGATTCTCCGCCGACCAGTTGCGCGCCGGTGCGGTCGGCCACCAGGGCGGAGTCCAACGCATGGTCGATATGCGTGTGCACCGGAATCACGGCTTCCAGCCGCGAGACCTTGGCCCGGGCCAGGCAGCCGTCGACCCGGGCCGGCGAGGGTGCCACCTTGCGCAGCGCGACCCGCGCCAGGCTCGGCCGGGAGAAGTAGCCGTCGGTCAGAAGCGCGGACGATCCGTCGTCGAGCAGCAGCGTGGACACGCCCATCCACGTCACCGCAAGCGGCGCACCGGAATCCGCGGCCGGAACGGTGAACCGGTGTGCATACCGGCCGATGTCCGGTCGCCCGAGCCGCAGCCGCATCAGCTGAACGCCTTCACGTCGATGCCGTCGGCTTTCAGCCGGTCCCGCACCGCAGTGGCGATCTGCACAGCGCCTGGCGAATCACCGTGCACGCAAACAGATTCCACGTGGATGTCGATTGTTGACCCCTCGACTGCGGTGACTCGCCCCGCGGTCACCATGGTCAGCACACGGTCGGCGATGGCCGCCGGATCGTGCAACACCGCGCCGCGTTCGCGTCGGGACACCAACTGGCCGTCTGGCCGGTACGCGCGATCGGCGAACGCCTCGGCGACGGTGCGAAGGCCGCGCTGCCGGGCCTCGTCGAAAAACACCGAACCCGCCAGGCCCAGCACCGGCAGCCCAGGGTCCACCGAGCGCACCGCCTCGGCGACCGCGGCGGCCTGCTCGCGGTGTGTGACGATCGTGTTGTACAGCGCGCCATGGGGTTTGACGTAGGACACGGCCGAGCCGGCGGCCTGGGCCAGTCCTTGCAGCGCGCCGATCTGGTAGACGACGTCGGCGAGCAGATCGTCGGCGGAGACGTCGATGAAGCGCCTGCCGAAGCCGGCCAGATCGCGGTAGCTCACCTGCGCGCCGATGCGCACACCCCGCTCGGCGGCCAACCGGCAGACCCGCAGCAGCCCGGCAGGGTCGCCTGCGTGGAAGCCGCACGCAACGTTGGCGCTGGTGACGATGCCGAGCATGGCGTCGTCGTCACCGAGGCTCCAGACGCCGAAGCCCTCGCCGAGGTCGGCGTTGAGATCCACGGAGGAGGCCACGGACGTTAGCTTAGGGCTGTGGAGAGTACCCGTGCCGAGGTCTTGATCACCGCGACCGAGTTGGCGCAGCGCATCGACAAGGGCCAGCCGGTCACGATTCTCGACGTGCGCTGGCAGCTCAGCGAGCCGGACGGGCGGGCAGCCTATCGGCAGGGCCACCTACCGGGTGCGGTGTACGTGTCGCTCGAGGACGAGCTGACCGATCACACGGCCACCGGCCGGGGCCGTCATCCGCTGCCGTCCGGGCGCAGCGTCGAGGCGGCCGCGCGACGGTGGGGCGTCCGTCGAGGTGTGCCTGTGGTGGCCTACGACGACTGGAACCGGGCCGGTTCGGCGCGGGCCTGGTGGGTGCTGACGGCAGCGGGGCTCGACGACGTCCGCATCCTCGACGGCGGCTTGGCCGCGTGGGTCGCGGCCGGCGGCGCGCTCGACGCCGGGACCGTCGCACCCGAGCCCGGAGACGTGACGGTGTCGCACAGCGACCTCTACTCCGGAGCGCGGCGGACGCTGACGGCGGAACAGGCCGCGGACGCCCCGCTGCTCGACGCACGTGCACCCGAACGCTTCCGCGGTGACGTCGAGTCCGTCGATCCGGTCGCGGGCCACATCCCGGGCGCGACGAACGTGCCCAGCACTCGCGTCCTTGCAACTGACGGCACATTCCTGCCCGACAAAGAGCTGCACGAGCTGTTCGCGGGGCAAGGCGCCGTCGGCGCCTACTGCGGCTCCGGGATCACCGCCTCGGTGCTCGTCGCGGCGCTGGCCGCGACAGGGCGGGACGCCGCGTTGTTTCCGGGCTCGTGGTCGGAGTGGATTTCTGATCCCGCGCGGCCGGCAGCCCGTGGCGAGGACGGCTGAGCCGGTAGCGTCACGGAGCATGAGTCCCACGCCGCGACGGCGGGCGACCCTGGCTTCGCTCGCTGCCGAGCTCAAGGTGTCGCGGACCACTATCTCCAATGCCTACAACCGGCCCGATCAACTGTCGCCAGAACTGCGGCAGCGGGTGCTGGCCGCCGCGAAGCGACTGGGATATCCGGGACCTGATCCGGTCGCGCGGTCGCTGCGCACCCGCAAGGCCGGCGCGGTCGGGCTGGTCAGCACCGAACCGCTGACCTATTCGTTCAGCGACCCGGCGGCGCTGGATTTCGTTGCGGGACTGGCACAGTCGTGCGAGGAACGGGGCCAGGGCCTGATGCTGATCGCCGTCGGGCCGAGCCGGAGCGTGGCCAAGGGATCCGAATCGGTGCTCGCGGCGGGCGTCGACGGCTTCGTGGTCTACTCGGTGTCCGACGACGACCCCTACCTGCAGGTTGCGCTGCAGCGACGGCTGCCCGTGGTCGTAGTCGATCAGCCCAAAGACGTTCCCGGAACGTCGCGGGTTGCCATCGACGACCGGGCCGCGATGCGCGAGCTCGCCGATCACGTGCTCGCGCTGGGCCATCGGCATATCGGGCTGCTGACCATGCGGCTGCGACGCGACCGCCGCGAAGGAGTGGTCAACGCGGGACGCTTGCGCTCTGCCACGTTTCAGGTGCAAGCCGAACGCATTCACGGTGTCCGCGACGCCATGACGGCCGCCGGCCTCGACCCGGAGTCACTGACGGTCGTCGAAAGCTACGAGCACACGCCCACGTCGGGCGGTGTCGCGGCGGAGGTGGCGCTGCAGGCGAACCCGCGGATCACCGCACTGATGTGCACCGCCGACGTCCTCGCCCTCTCGGCGATGGACTACCTGCGCGGCCGGGGTACCTATGTGCCCGGTCAGATGACCGTCACCGGCTTCGACGGCGTGCCGCAAGCACTGCGTCGCGGGCTGACCACGGTCGCGCAGCCAAGCCTGCACAAAGGCCGTCGCGCCGGTGAGCTCTTGAACGAGGCCCCAAACCAGCCGAAGGTCGAACTGCTGGACACCACGCTGGTCCGCGGACGCACGGCAGGACCGCCCGCTTAAGCCGGTTAGATCTTCGGGTGCTCCTGGTCGCCGATCAACAGCCGGACCGCCAGGTCCAGCCGCTTGCTCACGTCGGTCGCCGATGCGCGACGCGTCAGCCACGCGAGCAAGTTGGAGGTCCACACATTCGAGAGCACCCGGGCGATGTGGTACTCCTCCTCGGTCGGCTCACCCTCGGCCATCGCGCGGGCGAACATCGAGTCGATCACCTTCTCGACGTGGTCGACCTCACCCGCCGCGGACGCGTCGGCAAACACGTACGCACGGGTCATGGCCTCGGTCAGCAGCGGGTTGCGCTGCATCGCCCGGTTGAGCCTGTTGATCATGAAATTCAGCCGCTGATACGGCGTTCCGCCGGTCAGCGTGGACCGGTCGGTTTTGGCGTCAATGCGCTCGAACTCCCGGCCCAGCGCCGACACCAGCAAATGCACCTTCGACGGGAAATAGCGATACAGCGTGCCGACCGCGACGTCCGCCCGGTCTGCCACCGCCCGCATCTGGACCGCCTCGTAGCCGCCCTTGGAGGCAATCGCCATCGTCGCGTCCAGGATGCGTTTGCGACGCTCACGCTGCGCCTCGGACCCGAGTTCGGACTCGGCCAAAACCGCCACGTTCATGACCTCACGGGGCTGTGCATCCCCGGAGCGGCCCGAATTGGCGTTCGCTGGCGACGACATGTGACGGGCAGCTCCTTCTGTTGCGTTCCCGCTCAAACGATACGCACGCAGAGCGCGAATTTCCCATCTCGCTGCAGCCGGGACACCGGAGCGTCCTGCTGCGATGGCGTTCGACTTGACGGTCAATCGCTGGCACTATTAGAACACGTTCTAGTCGACCGAGGAGCCTCAACGTGCCAGCCACTATCACCGACGAACAGTTCGCGGCGCGTGAGTTGGTGCGCGATTGGGCCGGCGGAGTGGGTACTGAGTCCCGTTCCAAGGTCGCGATCCGCGACATCGAGCAGGGCAAGCCCGAGGCCTGGCGGCCGGTGTACGACGGCCTGGCCAGCCTGGGCTTGTTCGGTGTCGCGGTTCCCGAGGACCGCGGCGGCGCGGGCGGCAGCATCGACGATCTGTGCGCGATGGTCGACGAGGCGGCAAAGGCGCTGGTCCCCGGCCCGGTGGCGACGACGGCGCTGGCCACGCTGGTGGTGACCGATCCCTCGCTGGTATCGGGTGAGCGCGTCGCCGGGCTGGCTCTGACCGGCGACGTGGACTTCGACGGTTCACGGGCGTCGGGCAGCCTGCCGTGGGTGCTGGGCGCCGACCCCGAGGGCCTGTTGCTGCTGCCGGCCGGCGACAAGTGGCTGCTCGTCGACGCCACCACCGACGGTGTGACGGTCGAGCCGCTGCAGGCCACCGACTTCTCCCGGCCGCTGGCCCGGGTGGTGCTGGCGTCGGCGCCGGCGACCGTGCTCGACGCGCCGCACCTGGAGGACCTGGCCGCGACGGTGCTGGCCGCCGAGATGGCCGGGGTGGCCCGGTGGGCGCTGGACACCGCCGTCGCCTACGCCAAGGTGCGCGAGCAGTTCGGCAAGCCGATCGGCAGCTTCCAGGCCATCAAGCACATCTGCGCCGAAATGCTGTGCCGGGCAGAAGAGACCGCGGTCGCCGCCGCCGACGCCGCGCACGCCGCCACGGACCCAGAGCAGTTGCGCATCGCAGCGGCCATTGCCGCGAGCATCGGCATCGAGGCGGCCAAGGCCAACGTCAAGGACTGCATCCAGGTGCTCGGCGGCATCGGTATCACCTGGGAGCACGACGCGCATCTGTACCTGCGGCGCGCCTATGGGATCGGACAGTTCCTCGGCGGCTCGGCGCGCTGGCTGCGTCGCACCGCCGCGTTGACCGAGGCCGGTGTGCGGCGTCAGCTCTCCATCGACCTCAGCGATGTTGCCGACCTGCGGCCCGAGATCGCCGAAGCGGTCGCCGAAATCGCCGCGCTGCCCGAGGACAAGCGGCAGGCGGCGCTGGCTGAGAAGGGCCTGCTGGCCCCGCACTGGCCGCCGCCCTACGGTCGCGGCGCCGGGCCGGCCGAGCAACTGCTGATCGACCAGGAGATGGCCGCGGCCGGTGTGGCGCGGCCCGACCTGGTGATCGGTTGGTGGGCCGCCCCGACCATCCTCGAACACGGCACACCCGAACAGATCGAGCGCTTCGTGCCCGCCACCCTGAGCGGCGAAATCTTTTGGTGCCAACTGTTTTCCGAGCCCGGCGCCGGCTCGGACCTGGCGTCGCTACGCACTAAGGCCGAACGGGTCGACGGCGGCTGGAAGCTGACCGGGCAAAAGGTGTGGACGTCGTCGGCGCACAAAGCGCAGTGGGGTGTGTGCTTGGCCCGCACCGACCCGGAAGCCCCAAAACACAAGGGCATCAGCTACTTCCTGGTCGACATGACCTCGCCTGGTATCGAGATCCGGCCGCTGCGGGAGATCACCGGCGCCGCTTTGTTCAACGAGGTCTTTCTCGACGGCGTGTTCGTGCCCGACGAGATGGTGGTCGGCACGGTCAACGACGGCTGGCGGCTGGCCCGCACCACGCTGGCCAACGAGCGTGTCGCGATGGCCACCGGCACTGCGCTGGGCAATCCGATGGAGGAACTGCTCAAGGCGGTGGCCGAGCGCGATCTCGACGATGCTCAGCGAGATCGGTTGGGGCAGTTGATCATTACCGCGCAAGCCGGCGCACTGCTGGATCAGCGGATTGCGCAGCTGGCCGTCGGCGGCCAGGACCCGGGCGCCGAGTCCAGTGTGCGCAAGCTGATCGGTGTGCGCTACCGGCAGGCGCTGGCCGAATACCGGATGGAGCTGACCGAAGGTGCGGGCCTCGTCGAGGACGCCACCGTGCAGGATTTCCTCAACACCCGCTGCCTGACGATCGCAGGTGGCACCGAGCAGATTCTGCTCACGCTGGCCGCCGAGCGATTGCTGGGTCTACCGCGGTAGCCAGTGCCCAACGTCGAGTTGTTGCGCTCAATAGCGCGATTTCGCCCAATAAGTCGACGTTCGCGGCTTACGAGAACGTGGTCTGCGCGCAGGTGCTCGGCGAGGTGAGGTTGACCCCGCTGTAGACCACCTGGATGTGTGTGCAGACGATGACGCTGACGTCGGTCTTCGGTTGCCCGGTGTGCCAGTCGGTGGAGTCGATCCGGCCGCTGCTCTGGTATTTCTCCGGTGGGCCCTCACCCATGTAGATGTCGGTCATCACGTCGGTCCCACCCTGTTTCATGACCCGCTCGTACTGACCGTCGGCATGCACGTCGAGGTAGGCCATCCGGTTCGGCGAGCGGAATTCGGTGCTTTGCCGTGCCCATAGGTCGTTTGGAAATCCGGTGACCCCGTCGGGCGTTCGCAAGTCGGCCCCGACGGTGAAGTCGCAGCTGCCGGTCGGCTTATGGCAGTCGAGCAGCACGCGGGTCTCCAGCTGGTTGGCCTCGTCGACCGGTATCAACGTGGTGGCGGTATTGCTTGCCGCCGACGACGGGGGCGCCAACGTTAACGCCGCCGCGAGACCCGCCAGTGCCGCACCCAGCTGCTTGATCACCACAAGAACCTAACGCCCGCGGCTATTCGTCATAGGTGACTTCGACTGAATCGGTCTCCGGATGCGACTGGCACGCCAGGATCAGGCCCTCGTCGAGGTCCTGCTGTTCGAGAACGTCGTTGACCTCCATGGTCACCTTGCCCTTGCGCAGGGTGCAGGCACACGCGCCGCAGTGACCCTCGCGGCAGGAGAACGGCGCGTCCAGGCCGGCGTCCAGCAGCACGTCGAGCAGCTTGGCTCCGCGCGGCCACGACACCGTGTGGGTTTCGCCGTCGAGCTGCACCACCGCGGTGGCCGGCGGCTCGTCGCCGTCGTCCTCGATCTTCACCGCGGCGAACGGATCGGATTCCAGCGACTTGAACACTTCGAGATGTACTTGGGCCGCAGGCACTTTCAGCGCGTCCAGGGCCTCCCGCGCCGCCTCCATGAAAGGGCCGGGCCCGCAGATGAACGCCTGCCGGTCGGTGTACGGGCCGGCCAGTTGCGCCAGCGCGGTGGCGCTCGGCAGCCCCTGCAGCGACTCCAGCCAGTGCACGACGGTCAGCCGGTCGGGGTATTTGGCGGCCAGCTCGCGCAGCGCGTCGCCGAAGATCACCGAGCGGTCGTCGCGGTTGGCGTAGAGCAGCACCACCTGCCCGCTGCCCTCGGACAGCGCCGACTTGCAGATCGACATGATCGGGGTGATCCCGCTGCCGCCGGCGATCAGCAGGAAGTCGTCGTCGAGGGTCTTGGGCACGAAGTTGCCCGACGGCGCCAGCACGTGGATCCGCATGCCGGGGTGGGCGTGGTCGCAGATCCAGTTCGACGCGTAGCCGTCGCGATCCCGCTTGACAGTGACGGTCAGCGCGTCGTCGGTGAATGGCGAGCTGCACAGCGAATAGCAACGCGCCACCGAGCCGGTGCGGTCGCTGGGAATGCGCAGCGTCAGGAACTGGCCGGGGGCGTAGCGGAGCCGGTCGGCCGGGATCTGGACGCCGTCGGGGACGGCGAACACCAGAGACCGCGCGTCGTCGGTCTCGGCGACGACGTCGGCGACCTGCAGCTCCAGGACGTGACTGCCGAGCGGCTCGTCGGGAACGGTCACGGCGCTCTCTCCCGTCATAACTAGAACAGGTTACAGAAAACCCACTAGGTACCGCTACCAGCCGCAGGAATACCCTGCTCGACACAAATCGGAACGTGTTCTAGTCTTTGATCTATGTCAGCCTCTATTCAACAGCGTGACGCGCAGTCGGTCCTAGCCGGCATCGACGACCTGCTTCCCCAGTTGCGCGAGCGCGCTCAGGCCACCGAGGATCTGCGTCGGCTGCCCGAGGAGACCGTCAAGGCGCTCGACGAGGTCGGGTTCTTCACGTTGCTGCAGCCCGAGCAGTGGGGTGGGCTGCAATGCGACCCGGCGCTGTTCTACGAGGCGGCGCGACGGCTGGCCAGTGCGTGCGGCTCAACGGGCTGGGTGGGCTCGATCATCGGGGTGCACAACTGGCATCTGGCGCTGTTCGACCAGAAGGCGCAGGAGGAGGTCTGGGGCGAGGACCCGACAGTGCGGATCTCCTCGTCGTACGCGCCGATGGGCGCGGGCACCGTGGTCGACGGCGGGTATCTGGTCAGCGGTGCGTGGAACTGGTCGTCGGGCTGCGACCACGCCACCTGGTGCTTCTTGGGCGGCCCGGTCATCAAAGACGGCCGGCCGGTCGACTTCGGCAGCTTCCTGATCCCGCGCACCGAATACGAGATCAAGGACGTCTGGCACGTGGTCGGGCTGCGCGGAACCGGCAGCAACACGATCGTCGTCAAGGACGTCTTCGTGCCGCGGCACCGCTTCCTGTCGTACAAGGCGATGAACGACGGCACCGCGGGCGGGTATGAGACCAACACCGCGCCTGTCTACAAGATGCCTTGGGGCACAGTGCATCCCACCACCATTTCGGCGCCCATCGTCGGCATGGCCTACGGCGCCTACGAGGCGCACGTCGAGCACCAGGGCAAGCGGATCCGTGCGGCTTTCGCCGGCGAGAAAGCCAAAGACGACCCGTTCGCCAAGGTTCGCATCGCCGAGGCCGCCAGCGACATCGACGCGGCGTGGCGGCAGCTGATCGGTAACGTCAGCGACGAGTACGCATGTCTGGTGGCCGGCAAGGAGATTCCGTTCGAGCTGCGGGCCCGCGCCCGTCGCGACCAGGTCCGCGCGACCGGCAGGGCGATCGCCTCGGTCGACCGGCTGTTCGAGGCGTCCGGTGCGACGGCGCTGGCCAATGACGCTCCGATCCAACGGTTTTGGCGCGACGCGCACGCCGGCCGGGTGCACGCCGCCAACGACCCCGAGCGCGCCTACGTGATCTTCGGTAACCACGAGTTCGGGTTGCCGCCCGGCGACACGATGGTTTAACCGATGACCGCCGTCGAGGAGCTGACGTTCGAGTCGACCTCGCGCTACGCCGAGGTCGACGTCGACGGACCGCTGAAGCTGCATTACCACGAGGCCGGTAGCGGCCCAACGATTGTCCTGCTGCACGGCGGCGGGCCGGGCGCGTCCAGCTGGACGAACTTCTCCCGCAACATCGCCGTGCTGGCGCAGCACTTTCACGTGCTGGCCGTCGACCAGCCCGGCTACGGCCACTCCGACAAACGCGCCGAGCACGGGCAGTTCAACCGTTACGCCGCCAGGGCGCTCAAGGGGTTGTTCGACCAGCTGGAGCTGGGACGTGTTCCGCTGGTGGGTAATTCGCTGGGCGGGGGCACCGCCGTCCGCTTCGCGCTGGACTACCCCGACCGAGCCGGCCGGCTGGTGCTGATGGGCCCAGGTGGGCTGAGCGTCAACCTGTTCGCACCCGACCCCACCGAAGGCGTCAAGCGGCTGGGCAAGTTCTCCGTCGAGCCCACCCGGGAGAACCTCGAGGCGTTCCTGCGTGTCATGGTCTACGACCAGAAGCTGATCACCCCGGAACTGATCGACCAGCGTTTCGAATTGGCCAGCACGCCGGAATCCCTGGCGGCGACCATCGCGATGGGAAAGTCGTTCGCCGGAGCCGATTTCGAGGCCGGCACGATGTGGCGCGAGGTGTACCGGCTGCGCCAGCCGGTGCTGCTGATCTGGGGCCGCGAGGACCGGGTCAACCCGCTGGACGGCGCACTGGTCGCGCTGAAGACCATTCCGCGGGTGCAACTGCATGTTTTCGGGCAGTGTGGACACTGGGCACAGGTGGAGAAGTTCGACGAGTTCAACAAGCTGACCATCGATTTCCTGGGAGGCGCGTGATGAGCATCCGGTCGCTGGGCTATCTGCGCATCGAGGCCACCGACGTGGCGGCGTGGCGCGAGTACGGGCTGAAGGTGCTCGGCATGGTCGAGGGCAGCGGGGCATGCGAGGGCGCGCTTTATCTGCGAATGGACGACTTCCCGGCGCGCCTGGTGATCGTGCCCGGCGAGCACGACCGGCTGTCGGCAGCAGGCTGGGAATGCGCGAACGCCGAAGGGCTGCAAGAGATCCGCAACCGCCTCGACGTCGAGGGCACGCCGTACAAGGAGGCCACCGCCTCCGAGCTGGCGGATCGGCGGGTCGACGAGATGATCCAATTCCAGGATCCGTCGGGTAACTGCCTCGAGGTCTTCCACGGTGCGGCACTGGAGCACCGCCGGGTCGTCAGCCCGTACGGGCACAAGTTCGTCACCGGCGAGCAGGGCTTGGGCCATGTGGTGCTGTCCACCCGCGACGACGACGAGGCGCTGCACTTCTACCGCGATGTGCTCGGCTTCAAACTGCGCGACTCGATGCGGATGCCGCCGCAACTGGTCGGTCGCCCCGCCGACGGAGCCCCGGCCTGGCTGCGGTTCTTCGGCTGCAATCCACGGCACCACAGCCTGGCCTTCCTGCCGCTGCCGACCCCGAGCGGCATCGTCCACCTGATGATCGAGGTGGAGAACTCCGACGACGTCGGGCTGTGCCTGGACCGGGCGTTGCGCCGCAAGGTGCCGATGTCGGCGACGCTGGGCCGGCACGTCAACGACCTGATGCTGTCGTTCTACATGAAGACGCCCGGCGGCTTTGATGTCGAATTCGGTTGCGAGGGACGGAAAGTCGACGATCACGACTGGATCGCCCGGGAAAGCACCGCAGTGAGCCTGTGGGGCCACGACTTCACGGTAGGTGCCCGGAACCAGTGAGCTCAGCGCCGATCGACCCGCGCACGTTCCGCAACGTGCTGGGTCAGTTCTGCACCGGGATCACGATCATCACCACTGTGCACGACGACGTTCCGGTCGGCTTCGCGTGCCAGTCGTTCGCGGCCCTGTCGCTGGAGCCGCCCCTGGTGCTGTTCTGCCCGACCAAGGTGTCGCGGTCCTGGCAGGCCATCGAGGCCAGCGGAAAGTTCTGCGTCAACGTGCTGACCGAGGGCCAGAAGGACGTGTCGGCGCGGTTCGGCTCCAAGGAGGCCGACAAGTTCGCCGGGATCGACTGGACCCCATCGGAACTCGGGTCGCCGATCATCGACGGTTCGCTGGCCTACATCGACTGCACGGTCGCATCGGTGCACGACGGCGGCGACCACTTCGTGGTGTTCGGCGCGGTGAAATCGCTGTCCGAGGTGCCGAAGATCAAGCCGCGTCCGCTGCTGTTCTATCGCGGCGACTACACCGGCATCGAACCCGACAAGACCACACCGGCGCAGTGGCGCGACGACCTCGAGGCATTCCTGACGACGACCACCCAGGACACCTGGCTGTAATTCCGCCAGGGTGTTAATCGAATGGCCCTCGCCAGCGTAAGCCTGGGAAACGGGCGAATCCGCGGTCGGTGGTAATCCACATGGCGCCGTTCTCGATTGCAAGCGCCGCGTGATACGCGTCTGGAACCGTGTTGGCCTTTGCTCCTACTTCCGTGCAAAGGGATTCGAAGATTTCCCAATGTCGCGGTCCTGGGCGCAACGGGATGGTGGCCGGAGCCGATCGCAGCGCACGGCATGCATCAATCGCCTGCGCTGTCGAACTGGGTTGGAGAAAGATGCGGTGGTTGGTGAGAAGCCGAATGACGCCGGACAGCACGAGTTCACTTATCCCTACGGGCTCGTCACCAGTGAGGACCTGGTCAACCCATGTCCGGTACGCGTCGTGGTCGATACTGTCTTCTCGGATGGCAAATACACAGACATTTACGTCAAGGAGCAGCATTGTCGCCCAACAGCTCCGCGAGAGCTTCTTTGTCTTCTAGGTCGACACCGGGCTGCAAACCTCCACTACCGTGCGTCGGCAACCGGAAGTCGCCGCGACTCTGTTCGTCGTCGCTGCGCCGCAGCATGACACGTAACGCGTCCTCGAGCACCGCGCCAAGCGATCGGGATGTTCGCGCGGCCAGAACTTTCGCCTGGGCGAGCAAGTGATCGTCAATATTGACCGTGGTGCGCACCGAATCATCATAACATCATAGGGCCGCATCATGATGCGCTCTCAGGTGCAGTCTCAGTGCGCGTAGGTGGTTTCGGTATTCGCGTCCTGGAACATCTCGGACACGATGAGACGGCTTCGCAGAGCTGAGTCGCAATGTCAGTGGGCATGCATACAGTCACACACATGTTCGAATCATACGAATTGCCTCGGCGAGACCAGATCGCCGAATTAGATGAAGTCGGCCTGGTCGATGCCATGGCCGTCGCGACGCTGATGGAATCTGCGGCGCTCGATGTGCGCCTCGCGGCGATCCAGGAAATGTACGAGCGGCTCCGCCCCTCCGCGAGCACGCGGTCGAGCCCGCCACATCCAAAAGCTGCTCTTCGGCCACCGTCGAATAGACGAAGTCGCAGGAGCCGCAAGAGAAAGCGCCGCTAGGAGATCCCGCAACGACGGCGTCGTCGATCCAGAAACTACTGGCCGTGCCAGCGGGCCTGATGTTCAGCGTGCGTCGCCAGATAAGCGCCGGGACCGAAGAGCTCGTCGTAGAAATCGGTGTCGAGATGTTGTGCCTGTAGATACATCAGCACGTGGACCGTCGGAACGGTGCCGGGCAGTTTGCCGAAGGTGTCGTAGATGTACGACGCCTCGAGCGTGACCAGCTCCTGGATGCCCTCCCGCGGCAGCGCGGAAGCGCGTACCTTCGGGCTGTCCGACCATGGTCCGGGCGTGTCTGGGTGAAAGGGACCACCGGGCCCGTACTTGCGGGCGACCAGCTTCTCCACCCCTGCTGCGACTGAGGGCACATGGGGCGGGCTGAGCGTCTCGAAGTATCCGGGCAGGCCGGTGACGTTGGGGAAGGGCCAGCGTTCGTCTTCGTCGGCGACGAAGCCCAGTCCATCCAACACCGACAACCGATTCAGGCCGTCGTACATCCAGCCGCCCAGGCCCAGCGCCTGCAACGCCAACACGCCGTTGTTGGCGCCGACGGCGAGCTCCGCACTGGCCTCGGTCAGCGTGTACTGCTCGACGAATGAGAGCGGAATCGGGTCGTCGGCATGAGGTAGCCCCGAAAAGCGTTCGGCGCCGGGGATATTGCGACCGTTGATGTCGTCAGTGATGAGGTAGCCGTTGGCGGCGAAGAACCACAGGTTCTCCATCAGGTGTTCGGCGAGGTCGGCAACCGGGTAGGCCAGCAGGCTGCCGGGGTGGTTGGCGATCCAGAGGTTGTGGCCTTCCATGTGTGGTTCCTCGCGCGGCAGCTGCAGGCGAGTGTCCGAAATCCGGACATACGAGGCGGCGGTGTGGCTGATCCAATCCTCGATGCTGTCGAACTCGCGCGGTTGCGCGTCACGGTTGGGCAACATGTACGCGCCGGTGTCGTCGGTGAAGAACAACTGGCTGGTGTGAAAGCCAGCGGCCGAGGGGAACGTTCGGCCAATCGCGCTCCCCGAATAGTTGGGCAGCGACGGCGCATACCCGGGGTTGTGGGTGATGCCGTAATGCCAGCCGGTGACGCCGCTGGTAACCGAAACCAGCAGTGCCCGTTCGACTTCCGACAGCGGCTGGACCGGCCGGCGACTGGCGTACGCCAGCGCACCGGCAGGGATCCGGCCGCCGACCGGGAATCGGCGTGACCGTCGCCCGGTGATGGCCGCCAACAGAGGGAACTGGGCGACCTCCGCCAGCGCCGCCCGCTCATGGGCGGAGATGACGAGGCTCATGTTTGTAGCCATGACCCGATGCGCCGCAACGCCTCTTCGATGTCGCTCGTCGGCCCCGCGAACGACAGCCGGACGAACGATCCGCCATGCACGGTGTCGAAGTCGATGCCGGGCGCAATCGCAACGCCGGTGTCCGCCAGGAGCTTTGAGCAGAACGTCATCGAGTCGGTCGTGAAGTCCGACACGTCGGCGTAGACGTAGAAGGCGCCGTCGGTGGGCGCCAGTCGGTCGATGCCGATGTTCCGCAGGCCGTCGAGCAAGAGCCGGCGGTTGATTGCGTACTGGTGCAGGTGCCCGTCGGCTTCGGCGACCGCATCGGGAGTGAACGCTGCGACAGCGGCGTGCTGTGACAAAACCGGCGGGCAGATGGTGAAGTTTCCGGTCAGGCGGTCCACTGCGCGGCGGAGCTCGGTCGGCACCAGCAGCCAGCCCAGCCGCCAGCCCGTCATCGCGAAATATTTGGAGAAACTGTTGACCACCATGGCATTTCGTGATGTCTGCCAGGCGCAACTGGTTTCCGGCGCGCCCTCGTAGACCAGTCCGTGGTAGACCTCGTCGCTGATCAGCCGCACCCCGGCAGAATCGCACCACGACGCAATCTCGGCCAACTCCGCCGGCGGAATGACCGTCCCGGTCGGGTTGGCCGGACTGGCGACCACGACGCCGGCCACGGGCGGGTCGAGGTTGGCGAGCATCTGCGCGGTTGGCTGAAACCTGGTGTCCGGTCCGCATTCAAGCTCGACGACCTCACACCCGAGCGCCGTCAAAATGTTGCGGTAGCACGGGTATCCCGGACTGCTGACCGCCACCCGATCGCCGACGTCGAAGCACGCCAAGAACGTCAACAAGAATCCGCCCGACGAACCGGTCGTCACCACGACGTCATCGACGCCGACCTGCAGGCCATAGCGCTCCCGATACGATGCTGCGATCGCGGCGCGCAGCTCCGGAATGCCCAGCGCCACCGTGTAACCCAGTGGGCTGCTGTCCAGCGCGGCTTTGGCGGCCACACGCACCGGTTCCGGGGCGCCGGCACTGGGTTGTCCCGCCGACAGATTCACCAGATCGCCGTGGGTGCGTCGACGCTCGGTGGCGGCCAGCCAGACGTCCATCACGTAGAACGGCGGGATCCCGGCGCGCAGCGCCTCCGACTTGTTCATGGCGTGATCCCCAAGAACGTAAACGGCTCGGCGGGTTCGAAGCTCCCCGAGCTTTCCCCGGCGAACGTGTTCGTCTCATTGCGGCCCAGGTCCAGCTTGCGAACCGGGGTGCCGTCGGCAAGGTCGAGCTTGTTCAGGTCGACCCAGAACACGTTGGGAGTCAACGCCGACTCGAAGAAATAGAGCCTGCGCGTGTGATGAGCAACCGTGCGCCACCGGGTCGAGGAGATGTTCGGTTCGTCGGGTGTGGAGATGCCAAACGGCACCGAGACGTTGCGCACCACGCTGAACACCGACGCCAGCGCAAGCCTGGGGTCGTCGACCTTCGGCACCGCGTTGACGTAAAACGATGCGCGGGCGAATCTGTCGGCGGCCCGGTTGGTTCCGGGCAGCATCACCGTGCCGCCGAGCTGTGCCCAGTAGGCGTTGATCGCCAGCTGCTGGTCGAACGTCGGCGAGTTCGTCATCACCTGGTACTCGCGGCTGTGATGGATATTCTGTTGGCCGCCAATGTATTCCACGATTGCACTGTCGCCATCGGCGTCCGACATCGACAAGTGCAGGGTGGCCAGCCGGTCCTCGCCGGGCACGCCGTCAGTGACCACGTCGAACGGTTCGCCGGCCAGCGCGTCGACCGCCTCGGCCACCGACCCGAAGTTGTCGAGGACATACTGCGCCCAGGCGGCGATGGTCAACCCCGGCCGGCTGCCGTCATACGCCGGATACTCCGACTCGGCCAGCCACAGCAAGTTGGCCGACAACCCGGCCTCGTTCAGCCCGTCGGTGGTGCATATGTCGTAGGCGCTGGCCACCACGCTGCCGTACCTCGCAGTCCACGCGACGGAGTTCGCGCCTACCTGGCCGGTGCGTTTCATCCCGGCCGGCAGCGCCCACAAGTTGGTCGCCAGGTCCAGCTTCCAGTCCATCGACCGCCCGGTGATGATGTTGCCGCCGGGGCCGAGGTACACCAAGCGAGTGCACATATGCCTACCGTACGGGGTCGGCGAACACTTCCGATTCCAGTCGGCGCAAGTGCGCGCGGGGCGGACCCAACAGTTGCGAACTGCCATGTGCGCGTTTGAAATACAGCTGCATGTCGTGTTCCCACGTGATCGCGATACCGCCGTGCAGCTGAATGCCTTCGGCTGCCACGGTGGACAACGCCTCGCTGGCTGCCACCCGGGCCAGCGCTGCCGAGGTCGGCGACGGGTCACCGACGGAGTCGTTGACCACCGCGCGCGCGGATTGCACCGCGACGTACAGGTCGGCCATCCGGTGTTTGAGCGCCTGGAAGCTGCCGATCGGCCGGCCGAACTGCACCCGCTCCTTGGTGTAGCCGACGGTCAGCTCCAGGCAGCGGGCGGCCGCGCCGATCTGCTCGGCGGCCAGCAGGATGGCCGCGGTGTCGGCGAGGCCGGGGTCCGCGCCGAGCGCCTGGCTCTGCTGGGCGGTGACTCGGGCGAGCCGACGGGTGGGATCCATCGGCACGACGGGCTCGGCGCTGAACGAGGTCCACCGGGTGAGTTTCTCCCCGTCGGCCGCAATCACGACGTCGGCGATGTCGCCGTTGACCACATAGTCGGGGTCGAACACCACGGCGCCGATCGAGGTGCCCTCGGCAAGGCCTTCCAACGCTTCGCTGTCCGGCTTGTCGGCGGCGAGCAGCGCCAGTTCCGCCAGTGTGGTGCCCAGCAGCGGGGTGGGCACCAGGCTACGGCCGAGTTCTTCGACGACGACGGCGGCGTCACCGAGACTGCCGCCCGCGCCGCCATATTCCTCGGGTACCACCAGGGCAGCCGCGCCCACCTGTTCGCACAGCAGCCGCCACAGCGATTCGTCGTAGCCGCGTTCGGAGTCCATTGCCGCGCGAACCGCCTCTGGCGCAGCGTGTTTGGCCACCAGCGCCGCGACCGTCTCGCGCAGGAGTTCCCGTTCGTCAGTCATCACAGTGCCTCCAACACCCGTCGCCGGTGCGCCGCCGGGTCACCCCAGGCCGACCGCAGCGCTTGCACTCGCAGCAGCCACAGCGACAGGTCGTGCTCGGCGGTGAAGCCAATGGCGCCGTGGGTTTGCAGCGCCGAGCGGGCCGCCAACAGCGCGGCGTCCGACGCGGCGGCCTTGGCTGCGCTGACATCACGTGGGGCCAGCGACAGCGCGGCGCCGTAGACCAGTGGCCGGGCCAGCTCGACCGCGATGTGCACGTCGGCGAGCTTGTGCTTGATCGCCTGATACGAGCCGATCACCCGGCCGAACTGCGCGCGCTGCTTGGCGTACTCGACCGCCGCGTCCAACAGCGCCTGGCCGGCGCCGACTAGTTGTGCTGCGGTGGCCAGCGCGCCGAATTCATTGGCCCGTGCGACGTCGGCGTCCCACGCCGCGCCGTCGGCGGTGACGTCGAACAGCCGACGACTGGGGTCGACGGACTCGTGCTGCGTTCCGCGCTGTGCCTCGGTCACGTGCCCGTCTTCTGCCAGCAGCACCAGGCCGGCGGTGTCGGCGTCGACGGCCCGCGGCACCTGCGGCGGAAGCGCGACGGTCGCGATCAGCTCACCCGCCGCGAGCGCTGCACACCGTTCGTCGTCGGCCAGCAAAATGGGCGCCACCGCAATGGATTCGGTGACCGGCCCCGGCACGCACCAGCGGCCGAGTCGTTCGGCCGCGACGACGAGGTCGACAGGATGCGCGCCGATGCCGTCGAACCGCTCCGGCACCATCAGCGCGGTGACACCCAGATCGGCCAACTGCGCCCACACCTTGCGGCCCGGCGCGGTGTCGCCGGTGGCCCAGGCCCGCACGGCGCCGGGTACGTCGGCTGCAGCCAGCGCCGCGTCGATGCTGGCCGCGAAATCGCGCTGCTGTTCGTCCAGGTCGAACTTCATCTCGGTAGTCCTAGCAATCGCTCGGCGATGATATTGCGCTGAATCTCGTTGGTGCCGGCATAGATCGGGCCGCCGAGCGCGAACAGCAAACCGTCGGTCCAGGAGTCGGCCAGCTCGCCGTCGGCACCGCGGATGTCCAGCGCGGTCTGATGCACTGCTACGTCCAGGTCGGACCAGAACACCTTGGTCACCGACGACTCGGCGCC
Organism: Mycobacterium sp. MFM001; assembly: GCF_003402475.1. GTDB lineage: Bacteria > Actinomycetota > Actinomycetes > Mycobacteriales > Mycobacteriaceae > Mycobacterium. Next base: position 33,600 of record NZ_BFAB01000012.1, on the reverse strand, counting down.
GAGTTCGCCGCCTTCGGCCAGCCGGGTCACGGTGCCGAAGGTGTGCAGTCGGTAGGCCTGGGCCTTGATCCAGGCGTCGGCCACTTGGTCACCGAAAGCGCTGCGGCCCTGGGACTTCCACAGTTGTGCCAGCCGTTCCGCGGCGGCCACAAATCGCGCCGGGCTACGCAGCGACATGCCGCGCTCGTTGCTCGACGTGCTCATCGCGGCCCGCCAGCCGTCGTTCACCTGGCCGATGACGTCGTTGTCGGGGACGAACACGTCGTCGAGGAAGATCTCGCCGAAACCTGTGTCGCCGCCGAGCTGGGCGATCGGCCGGACGGTGATCCCGTCGGCCTTCAGGTCGAACATGAAGTAGGTCAGCCCACGGTGCCGCTCGGCGGACGGGTCGGACCGAAACAGCCCGAATGCCCTGTCGCCGAACGGCGCCCGCGAACTCCAGATCTTCTGCCCGTTCAAAAGCCAGCCGCCGTCGGTCTTCGTCGCGGTCGACCGCAGCGACGCCAGGTCGCTGCCGGACTCAGGCTCCGACCAGGCCTGTGCCCAGATCTCCTCGCCGCTGGCCATCTTCGGCAGCACCCGATCCAGTTGCTCTTCGGTGCCGTGCGCGAACAGTGTGGGCGCCAGCATCGACGTGCCGTTGGCGCTGGCCCGCCCGGGGGCGCCGGCGCGGAAGTACTCCTCTTCGAACACCACCCACTGCAACAGCGTCGCGTCGCGCCCACCGTAGCGTTCCGGCCAGGTGATCACCGACAGCCCGGCGTCGTAGAGCACCTTGTCCCAACGCCGGTGCTGTTCGAAGCCCTCGGCGGTGTCGTAGGACTTGGTGGGGAATGAATCCCGATGCGCCGCAAGGAACTCCCGCACTTCACTTTGAAAGGCGCGCGTCTGGTCGTCGAAATCAAGGTCCATCTAGGGCATCTCTCGCAGTAGCGGTTTGACCACCTTGCCGCCCGCATTGCGGGGCAACGTGTCGACAAACCTCACCGAACGGGGGGTCTTGAAATTCGCCAGATGTTCACGGGTGTAGGCGATCACTGCCTGCTCGTCGAGCTCAAATCCGGGACGCGGCACCACAAAGGCCCGGCCCACCTCCCCGAGCCGCTCGTCGGGCACGCCGATCACCGCGGCGTCGAGCACGCCGTCCAGCCGGGCCAGTACCTGCTCCACCTCGGCCGGATACACGTTGAACCCGCCGCAGATGTACATGTCCTTCAGGCGGTCGGTGATCTGCAAATTGCCTGCGCCGTCGAGCTTTCCGATGTCGCCAGTGTGCAGCCAGCCGTCGGCGTCGATCGTGGCCGCCGTCGCCTCCGGGTCGTCGAGATAGCCGAGCATGACGTTGGGACCGCGCAGCAGAACCTCGCCTTGCTCGCCGATGCGCAACTCGAAATCCGCGATCGGGCGCCCGCATGTGGTGGCGACGGTGACCGCGTCGTCGTCAGCGCGGCACATGGTGCCGAACCCGTTGGACTCGGTCAGCCCGTAGGCCGTCAGCACGATGTCGATGTCCAGCTCGGACTGCATGCGCTCGATCAGCACCACCGGGACCGTCGCCGCGCCGGTGACCGCGAACCGCAGCGAGCTCAGGTCGTAGTCGGCACGCTTCGGGTGGTCGAGCAGCGTCTGGTAAATCGTTGGCGGACCGGGCAATACGGTGATCCAGTGCTCGGCCACGGCGCGCATCGCCTGGTCCGCGTCGAACGTCAGCTGCGGGATCAACGTCGCGCCGGTCTGCAGGCAGGCCAGGATGCCGGCCTTGTAGCCGAAGTTGTGGAAGAACGGGTTGATGCACAGGTAGCGGTCGTCGGCGGTGATCTTCCCGCAGGCCGCCCAGGCCGCCGAGCCGGCCAGCGATTGCCGATGCGCGCACAGCACGCCTTTGCTGCGGCCGGTGGTGCCGGAGGTGAACAGGATGTCGGAGACGTCGTCGGGCCTGACGGCGGCGGCGCGGGCGTCGGCGGCCTGCAGATCAGTGCCGTGCGCGACGAACTCGTCCCACGTCCCGTCGTCGGTCTCTATCGGCACCCGCACGATGTGCCGCAAGTCGGGAAGGGCGCCGCGGTCGAGATCGGCCAGCTTGTCCGACCCCAGAAACTCACCCATCGCGACCAGCAGCGGGGCCTTGGTCCGGACCAGAATGTCGGTGGCCTCCGAGGCGGTGTAGCGGGTGTTCAGCGGAACCATCGTGGCGCCCGCGTTGTGCGTGGCCAGACAGGCGACCACCCAGTGCCAGGTGTTCGGTGACCAGATCGCCACCCGGTCGCCCGGGTCCACGCCGAGCGCGATCAACGCGGCCGCGGCCCGGCGCACCTCGTCGCGCAACTCCCCAAAGGTGAGCGTCCGATCCGCCGTGACCAGCGCTTGGTGGTCCGGAAGCTCACCCGCGATGCGCTCCAACGCCGCAGGAATGGTCCGCGGCTGGGTCGACATCGACGCTCCTCCCGGCCTGGGCTCAATTGCCCGGCTCCTCCTCGGGCCGCTTCACGGCCCGCATCGTCACCGGCCTAGCAAGCAAGTGCTTGGTAGGTTAGCCTACAGGGATGCAGGACGTCGAGGAGTTCCGGGCCGAGGTCCGCGACTGGCTGGCCGAGAACCTGGTCGGGGAATTCGCCAAGCTCAAGGGCCTCGGCGGTCCGGGCCGCGAACACGAGGCGTTCGAAGAACGGCGCGCCTGGAATCAGCATCTCGCCAAGGCCGGCCTGACCTGCCTCGGCTGGCCCGTCGAGCACGGCGGTCGGGGGTTGTCGGTCGCCCACCGGGTCGCGTTCTACGAGGAGTACGCGATCGCCAACGCGCCCGCGAAGGTCAACCACTTCGGCGAGGAGCTGCTCGGGCCGACGCTGATCGAGTACGGCACGCCCGAGCAGCAGCAGCGCTTCTTGCCGCACATCCTCGACGTCACCGAGCTGTGGTGCCAGGGCTACTCCGAGCCCGGCGCCGGCAGCGATCTGGCCAACGTGTCGACCACCGCGGTGCTCGACGGCGACCAGTGGGTGATCAACGGCCAGAAGGTATGGACGTCGCTGGCGCACTGGGCGCAGTGGTGTTTCGTGGTGGCGCGCACCGAGAAAGGCTCCAAGCGGCACGCGGGATTGTCGTATCTGCTTGTGCCGCTGGACCAACCTGGTGTCCAGATCCGCCCGATCGTCCAGCTGACGGGCGATTCGGAATTCAACGAGGTGTTCTTCGACGATGCCCGCACCGACGCCGACTTGGTGGTCGGCGCACCCGGGGACGGCTGGCGGGTGGCGATGGGCACGCTGACCTTCGAGCGCGGGGTGTCGACGCTCGGCCAGCAGATCGTCTACGCACGCGAACTCCAAGGCGTCGTCGAGCTGGCCAAACGCACTGGCGCCGCGGACGATCCGCTGATCCGCGAACGGCTGACCCGGTCCTGGGCGGGGCTGCGAGCGATGCGTTCGTACGCATTGGCCACCATGGACGTCGAGCAGCCCGGGCAAGACAACGTCTCGAAACTGTTGTGGGCCAACTGGCATCGAGAACTCGGCGAGGTCGCAATGGAGGTCCGAGGCAAGGCCGGCCTGGTGCTCACCGACGGCGACTTCGACGAGTGGCAGCGGCTCTACCTGTTCACCCGGGCCGACACCATCTACGGCGGCTCCAATGAGATCCAGCGCAACATCATCGCCGAGCGGGTGCTCGGCCTACCCCGAGAGGTCAAAGGATGACGTTAGCGGTCGCGCCGAAAGAGATTGATGGCCATGGACTTCTGTCCGGGAAGGTCGTGATCGTCACCGCGGCGGCGGGCACCGGCATCGGCTCGGCGACCGCGCGCCGTGCGCTGCTCGAGGGCGCCGACGTCGTCGTCTCCGACCACCACGAGCGGCGCCTCACCGAGACCGCCGACGAACTGTCGAAACTGGGGCTCGGGCGCGTGGAGCATGTGCTGTGCGACGTCACCTCCAGCGTGCAGGTCGACGCCCTGATCGCTTCGGCCACCGCGCGGATGGGCCGCATCGACGTGCTGGTCAACAACGCCGGGCTCGGCGGGCAAACGCCGGTGGTCGACATGACCGACGAAGAGTGGGACCGCGTGCTCGATGTCACGCTGACGTCGGTGTTTCGCGTTACCCGGGCGGCGCTGCGCTACTTCCGGGAGGCTGATCACGGCGGCGTGATCGTCAACAACGCCAGCGTATTGGGTTGGCGCGCACAGCATTCACAGGCGCACTACGCTGCGGCCAAGGCTGGCGTGATGGCGTTGACCCGGTGCAGCGCGATCGAGGCCGTCGACTACGGCGTACGGATCAACGCGGTGTCGCCCAGCATTGCCCGGCACAAATTCCTGGACAAGACGTCGTCGCCGGAGTTGCTCGACAGATTGTCGGCCGAGGAGGCGTTCGGCCGGGCCGCCGAGCCGTGGGAGGTGGCGGCCACGATCGCCTTCTTGGCCAGCGACTACTCCAGTTACCTGACTGGAGAAGTGATTTCGGTTTCGAGCCAGCACCCATGAACCGGCGCGAGGAACTTCTCGAACTGGCCGCGACGATGATGGCCGAAAGGGGCCTGCGCGCAACCACCGTGCGTGACATCGCCGACGGCGCCGGAATCCTCTCCGGCAGTTTGTATCACCACTTCTCCTCCAAGGAGGAGATGGTCGACGAGGTGCTGCGCAGCTTTCTGGACTGGCTGTTCGCCCGCTACCAGGAAATCATTGACACCGAACCGAATCCGCTGGAGCGGCTCAAGGGTTTGTTCATGGCGTCGTTCGACGCGATCGAGCACCGGCATGCGCAGGTCGTCATCTACCAGGACGAGGCCAAGCGGTTGCAGTTGCAGCCGCGGTTCTCCTACATCGAGCAACGCAACAAAGAACAGCGCAAGATGTGGGTCGACGTGCTGCGGCAAGGCATCGAGGAGGGTTACTTCCGTCCGGACCTCGACGTCGACCTGGTTTACCGATTCATCCGGGACACCACCTGGGTGTCGGTGCGCTGGTATCAACCCGGCGGACCGCTCACCGCCGAACAGGTGGGCCGGCAATACCTCGCCATCGTCCTAGGCGGAATCACTACAGAAGGAGTTGGAAATGGCTGAGGCCTACGTCATCGATGCCGTGCGGACCGCGGTCGGCAAGCGCAACGGCTCGCTGGCCGGCGTACATCCGATTGACTTGGGGGTGTTCGCATTTCATGGCCTGTTCGACCGTGTCGACGTCGATCCCGCCGCCGTGGACGACGTGATCGTCGGTTGCGTGGACGCGCTGGGCGGGCAGGCCGGCAACATCGGCCGCAACGCGTGGCTGGCGGCCGGCTACCCGGAGGAGGTGCCCGGTGTCACCGTCGACCGGCAGTGCGGCTCCAGCCAGCAGGCAATTTCCTTTGGCGCGCAAGCGATCATGTCCGGTACCGCCGATGTGATCCTTGCCGGCGGCATGCAGAACATGAGCCAGATCCCGATCGCGTCGGCGATGGTCGTAGGCAAGGAATTCGGCTTCACCTCGCCCACGAACGAGTCGAAGAACTGGCTGCATCGCTATGGCGACCAGGAGATTTCGCAGTTCCGCGGCGCGGAGCTGATCGCCGAGAAGTGGAACCTGTCGCGCGAGGAGATGGAGCAGTTCGCGCTGACCAGCCACCAGCGGGCGCTGGCCGCGATCCGCGGCGGTCACTTCGACAACGAGATCGTCGACGTGGATGGGTTCCGGATCGACGAGGGCCCGCGCGAGACGTCGCTGGAGAAGATGGCCGGGCTGAAGACCCTGTCGGAGGGCGGGCGGCTGACCGCGGCGGTGGCGAGCCAGATTTCCGACGGCGCCAGCGCGGTGCTGCTGGCCTCCGAGCAGGCGGTCAAGGACCACAAGCTCACCCCGCGGGCCCGCATCCACCACATCAGTGCCCGCGGCGCCGACCCGGTGTTCATGCTGACCGGCCCGATCCCGGCGACCCGCTACGCGCTGGAGAAGACCGGGTTGTCGATCGACGACATCGACGTCGTGGAGATCAACGAGGCGTTCGCGCCGGTGGTGATGGCCTGGCTCAAGGAGATCAAGGCCGACCCGGAGAAGGTGAACCCCAACGGTGGCGCGATCGCGCTGGGTCATCCGCTGGGCGCGACCGGGGCCAAGCTGTTCGCCACGATGCTCAATGAGCTCGAGCGCACCGGCGGCCGCTACGGGCTGCAGACGATGTGCGAGGGCGGCGGCACCGCCAACGTCACTGTTATTGAGCGCCTATAGGCGCTCATCTGCGCCGAGTGTGAAATCCGCGACGCCGCGTCGGCGTGTCGCGTCGTGTGGTTCACACTCGCGGGCGTGTCAGAGGGTGCTGCTAGACCTGAGCCAACACGAGATGGAGGTTGGCAATGGCAACGAAGTCGGCAGTCACGGTAGACGGCGACGAATTGAGGCTCGGCCCAGCGCGAGTGAGTTTCCAACGGACCCTGCGGATTCCGGAAACAGGATTGCATCCGCTACCGCCCGGGTTGGGACGGTTCCCGCTGCGGCGGGTCGAGGACTATCCCGACACCGCGCCCGCTGAATGGCTGACCCGCGGCGGGGTGATGCTGCCGATCTATCAGCGAGAGGCCATGTGGCTTTCGTTCGATTCCGACGAGCCCGCTGCGCTGCAGGTCGGTGTCGGCAAGGTGTGCGCGGTCAGCGGCAAAAAGTGGCGCGAGCGCCTGAAGAGAAAACCGCAGAACTACGTCGCCCTGCCCGACCAGCCGTGGCTGGACGGCATCAACGCCGGCGACGGGTTCATCCGCCAATTCGTCGCAGTACCACTCGGTTCGGGCGCCACGGTGGAAGGCCAGATCACCGGAGAGGAGATCCACGGCGGCATCCAGTTGCGCGCCGTCGGCCTCACCTCGGAGGCACTGAAGAAGTGGCGGACGGAGCGGGCTCGCGTCGTCGACTGCCTGGCCATGACCGGCATCCAGCCGGCGCCGTCCATGGGGCTGGGAGCGGGCGGACGGATGCGGCAGGAGGTCTACCGCGACGAACGCTCGCCATCCGACTACGACGAGAACCGCTCGTGGCGGGTCTTCGTGCACTTGTGCTCGCCAGCGCAGTGGACGGCGATCACGGGTGAGGTTCCGCCTCCGACTCCGGTCGACCGGGAGAGCTATGTGAGCGCGGGTTTGCCGTGGTTTGACTACTTCGACGCCGACGCCAGCGATCTCGCACCCAGCCACACCTTGACTCAGGTGAAGACCGTCGGGACGCTGCTGGCCGACAAGGAGGACGCGTTCACTCCCGTTGACCCTGCCACGGTTATTTCGCTGAAGGACTCCGGTGGCGAACCCGTTACAGATGGCACGTGGTAGATACGGCGTAGCCATACACATGCACGCTCTCGACGCGAAAGCGTCGCCGTTTCAACGCGATAGACCCGCAATGATGTCATCGACCGTGCGTGCTGCCAGCGACTCAACTTCTCGCCGGCTCGCGCCCCGCAACGGCCCATGCAGAGCCAGTTCGGCGAAGCCGTGAACGGCGGACCAGCATGGCCACTCGGCGCCGTCGCGCCGCTTGCGTGACAGCAGCCCGGCCTCCACCATGGCATCGAGCGCCTCGACCAAGGCCAGATACGGTGGCGCACTGCCTGTTTCGGCGAACTGCTCAGTCCCGAAGAATGCGACCGCGAACCACCCCGGCTCGTCCAGTGCGAACTTGATGTAGCCAAGGCCGACGGCCCGCAGCAGCTCGGTCGGGGTACGCCGGCGCACCGATGCCCGCATCCGCTCCGTCATCCGATGCTGCACCGCAGTCCCGACGGCTTGCAGCAAGGCTTCCCGGTCGGCGAAGTGCCGATACGCGGCGTTGGGCGAAACCCCGACTCGCCGTGTGGCTTCCCTGATGGTCAGCGCGTCCGGACCGCCTGTCTTGGTGAGCTCGAGGCCGGCCTCGATCAGGGCGGCGCGCAGATCTCCGTGGTGGTAACCGCTCACGCTTGACCTCCTCCGCCTCAAAGTGTACGGTGTGAACATTATCAATGTTGACGGCGTGAACATAGCAAATGGAGGATGGCTGGTGACTGCACCAGGATTACCGCCGGTCGTGGACGCCGAGACCTGGCACCAGCAGTTGGACGCGTTGCGTGTCCGCGAGAAGGCGGCCACCCGCGAGCTCGATGCCATCGCCGCGCAACGCCGCCGGCTGCCGATGGTCGAAATGCCCGACTACGTACTGGAAAGTGAGCGCGGTCCGGTGCGGCTGGTCGATGTGTTCGACGGCAAGAGGCAGTTGATCGTGTACCACCACATGTGGTTCCCCGGCGAAACGTGGCAATGCCCGGGTTGCACCGGCTTCACTTCACAGTTCACCCGCCTGGGCTTCCTGGACAACTACGACGCCCGGTTTGTCATCGTCACGCAAGGACCGATCGACGAAGCGCTCGCCTACAAGCGGCGGGTGGGCAACCGGATGACGTGGTACTCAACCGCGAACAGCCCCTTCGGCGCCGACGTCGGTGCGCCACCTGGCGGCGGGTTCGCAGTGAATGTCTTTCTGCGCGACGGGAATCGGGTCTACCGGACCTGGCACACCGACGGGCGTGGCACCGAACAGCTGAGCCACTCGTTTGCCTTGATCGACATCCTGCCCTACGGCCGTCAGGAAGACTGGCAGGACTCACCCGACGGCTGGCCGCAGTCGCCGACATACAGCCGGTGGGCCAGTTCGCAAGAAATCGCCGAAGCATACGGAGGAGAAAAATGACTGGTCTGACCACGATCAGCTTGGTGTGCGTGCCGACACCCGAGCAGGACAAAGCGGTCGAGTTCTACGAGTCGCTGGGGTTCGAGAAGCGAACCGACCAGCCGTTCGGTGGCGGCCACCGGTGGATCGAGGTCTACCCACCCGAGGGCACCACCGGCATCGCGCTTGCCCCGCCCCCGCCCGATGGCGGAGAGGTGCAGCCGATGAACACCGGAATCACCTTGACCACCAGCGACATTGACGCCACCCACGCGGCGATGCGAGAACTCGGCGTCGACGTCGATGCCCAGGTAGCGCGCATGGGCGAACCGGTGCCGCCGATGTTTTGGTTCCGCGACCCGACCGGCCACACGCTGCTGGTCGTGGAGACCTGATCGGTGCGTCGGCTGGGAATCTGACGACGCCCTCACGGCGTGTCGCGTCGTCAGATTCACACTCGGCGGGGCTGTGGACGCGGGTAGGCGGTATTCGGCGGGCGCTGGCAAGCTTCCGCCATGGGGGAGTTGGCCTGGCCATTCCTGGGGGCCGAGATGCTAGCCGCGAAGACAATTCCCGAGCGGGCGATGCGGACGCTGTACGAACCGGTCTACCCGGGCGTTTATGCGCCGTGGGGCGTCGAGTTGACGGCACGCCAGCGGGCGGAAGCGGCGTGGTTGTGGTCGCGGCGTCGCGGTGTAGTCGCCGGTAACTCTGCTGCCGCAATGCTGGGCGCCAAGTGGGTGAGCCGGGACCTCGACGCCGAGCTGGTGCACGACAACCGCAAACCGCCGCGGAGGCTCGTCGTTCACACCGACACCCTGCAGCCGGGCGAGGTGGTGACCGTCGACGGGATTGCGGTCACCGGCCCGGCGCGCACCGCCTTCGACATCGGGCGGCGAACCGGGTCGCGGTTACTGGCCCTGCAGCGCATTGACGCGCTGGCCAATGCCACCGGGGTCGGTATCGACGAGGTTGAGGCCGTTATCGCCGTACACCCCGGGATGCGGGGCTTGAACCGGCTCCGTCGGGTACTGTCGCTCGTCGACGGCGGCGCGGAATCCCCGCAGGAGACCCGCACCCGGCTGGTGCTGATCGACGCCGGTCTGCCCCGGCCGAAGACCCAGATCACGGTTGACGACGAGTACGGCGAGTTCGTGGCGCGAGTCGATATGGGCTACCGAGACCTTCGGGTCGGAATCGAGTACGACGGCCCGCAGCACTGGACCGATCCGGAGCAGCGACAGCGCGACATCGACCGCCATTGGGCGCTGGTTGCCCTGGGCTGGGTGATTATCCGGGTCAGCGCCGACCTGCTCCGCTTCCGTGAGGCCACACTCGTCGGTCGGGTAAAAACAGCGATGTACGCAGCCGGGTGGGATGGCCAGCCCACGAGCGTGAATTCCACGACCGTGAATCAGCGTGTCGCGTCGTGAGATTCACACTCGCGCTAGGTGATGTGTCCCGAAGCCGCCTGCAGGTGCTTGATGGCGTCGGCGACGATCGTGGCGATCAGCTCCGCGCACGACGGCAGGTCCTCGAGGATGCCGGCCACCTGACCGGAAGCCAGCACACCGGCGTCGGTGTTGCCCTCGACCAGGCCCGCCTTCAACAACATCGGGGTGTTGGCCGCCATCACCACCTGCGACCAGGTCAACTCCTTGCCGTGCCGCATGGCCAGGCCGTCGCGGATCATTGAGGGCCAGGTCATCTGCGACATCTTCTTGAACTTGGCGGCGTTACGCACGGCGGCGGTGAAACCGCGTGCGCGCGAGCCGCTCTCGAGCTTCTCGACCAGTCCGGTGCGCAGCACGCGGTGCGGCATGCCGTCGACGCGGGTGGTGACCACCGTGCCGTCGAGTCCGGACTCCAGGTAGCGCCGCTTGACCGCATCGGGCACAGTCGAATCCGAGGTGAGCAGGAACCGGGTGCCCATCGCCACCCCGGCCGCACCGTACGACAAAGCGGCCGCCAGCCCGCGCCCGTCGAAGAACCCACCGGCCGCCACAACCGGGATGTCCACGGCATCGAGCACCGACGGCAACAGCAGCGTCGTCGCGACGGGCCCGGTGTGGCCGCCGCCCTCGCCGCCCTGCACGATCACCGCATCAGCACCCCACGAGGCCACCTTGCGAGCGTGTTTGGCCGCACCGACCGACGGAATCACCACGGAGCCGGCCTCTTTGAGCCGGGTGATCAGCTCCTGCTTGGGCGCCAACGCGAACGACGCCACCTTCACGCCTTCGCGGATCATGAGGTCCACCCGGTCGCCGGCATCGGCCGCATCGGCGCGGATGTTGACACCGAAGGGCTTGTCGGTGGCGTCCTTGACCTTGCTGATCGCGGTGGCCAACTCGTCGATGGTCATGGTCGCCGACGCCAGGATGCCCAACCCGCCGGCGTTGGCGGTCGCCGAGACCAGCCGGGCGCCGGCCACCCAGCCCATTCCGGTCTGTACGACCGGGTGCTCGACGCCGACCAGCTCGGTCAGCGGCGTGCGCAGTCTCATAGCCACCGCCGACGATGCAGAGCGAAGCGATGAGGAGGAGGCGGAATAATCATGAACGTACCTCTTTGTCCCGCAACGATTTCGGGTCGATGACCTCGCGGATCAGCCGCAACTCGTCTTCGGTCGGCGGCCTGGTCTCTCCAGCCTGGTCCAGCCCGTGTACCTCGAACGACGTGGCTTCCCGCACGTCGTCGGGGGAGACGCCGGTGTGCAGGCTCACCGCCCGCATCGTGTGGTCGGGACCGCCGAAATCGAACACGCCGAGATTGGATACCACCCGGTGCACGTTGACGAACCGGAACGCCGGATTGCCGGGATCGACCTTGTCGTAGCCGATTCCGGAAACCACATCGACCGAGTCGCAGAACACCCGCTTGGAGTGGTTGCCGACCCAGTAGCTGGTGGCGTGGTTGATCGTGTTACCGGGAGCGCCGCGAACCCCGAACATCTGCCGCGTCGGGTGCTGCAGCGGCCCGAACGCCGACAGGTTCTGATTGCCATAGCGGTCAACCTGATTGGCGCCCATCACCACATGCCGCCGACCCCACGCCAGTGTCTCGAACACTCGGCCGAATGGCATCCAGCCCTCGACCGCGCCCGCGGCGCCGAGCGCCGGGGTGCCCGCCAGCAGTTGGGCTTCGCCGTCGGTCAGCAGAATGTCAGGGGAGAACGTCAAGCGGGCTAGCCGGGCGCCGACCAGGGCCACGGTGGTCATCGGGCTGATCATGATCTCGCCGGCGTCGCGGAACAGCTCGGCGCATGCGGTCACGCAGATTTCGGCTCGGGTGATCATGACTGTGCTCCAAACTTGCGGACCGCCGCCTGATAGTCGGCCTCGCTGCCGGACAGATAGGTCGCGACGAAGTCGCGCCAACCCTCTTCGGAACCTGCGGCCTCGACGTAGTGCCGCTGGAACTTCTCGTCGCGCCCGTAATCGGGTGCCGCCGTGGTGAAGTGGGCCCCGCCGGGCGCTTCCACCACCGCGTCGACCATCATCCGGTTGACCAACAGCGCCTGCGGCGGCACCGCCTTGACCAGCTCCTCGGTCGGCACCAGACGCTCGACCGACAGGTAGCGCTTCTCGGCGGCCATCAGATACAGGTCGTCGAAGTAGGGATCGATACCGGTGTAGGCCGCATTGCCGCGGGCATCGCCGAGATTCATGTGCACGAACGCCGCATCCAGCTGAAGCGCTGGCATCGCGATCAGTGTCTCGTGACCGCCGTCCGGCGACGGGTATGGCGAAGTGACGGTTTGCAATTCGCCGTCGAAGAAGTCCGGCACCGAACTGCCCAGGCCGGCGCGGATCGGCAGGAACGGCAGCCGCTGCGCTGCCGCCTGCAGCCCGCAGCGCAGCATGCCCTCGTCCATCTCTCGGGCTTCGATCGAGCCGCCCGTACGCGCTTTAGCGAACCACGGGTCGTAGAACGGCGGCGAGTCCAGCGAGACGAAGCCGTAGTAGACCCGGCGCACTTTGCCCGCCGAGCACAGCAGTCCGAGATCCGGTCCGCCGTAGGTCACGACCGTCAAATCCGTGACGTCCGTGCGCAGAATCGCGCGCACGAACGCCATCGGCTTACGCCGTGACCCCCAGCCGCCGATTCCGATGGTCATGCCGCTGCGCAGTTCGGCGACGGCCTCGTCAAGAGTTGTCCGTTTATCAGTCATGACTTCTTCACAAATGCGTCGCGGTGCTCGTCGGAAACCCCGGCGAGATTGAGTTCGAACGTAAAGCCTTGCTCCATGCGGTAACTGGTGTTGACCCGCTGCACGTCGATAAAGTTCAGCGCCTCCTTGGCGGCCCGGATCACCCGGGTGTCCTTGGCGGCGATGTCGCGGGCCACCCGTAATGCTGCCTCGTCCAACTGTTCTCGAGGCACCACCTCGTGGACCGAGCCGAAGTGATGCAGGGTGGCGGCGTCGACGGTGGCCGCCGTGAAGAACAGCCGTCGCATCATGTGCTGAGGTACCAGTCGGGACAGATGAGTGGCCGCGCCCAGCGCGCCGCGTTCCACCTCGGGCAACCCGAAAGTGGCGTCGTCGGAGGCCACGATGACATCGGCGTTGCCCACCAGCCCGATGCCGCCGCCGACACAGAATCCGTTGACCGCGGCGATCACCGGCACCGCGCACTCGTAGACCGCTCGGAACGCGGCGAAACAGCCGCGGTTCGCGTCGATCAGCGCAGTGAACCCTTCGGTGCGTTGCATCTCCTTGATGTCGACGCCGGCGTTGAAGCCGCGGCCCTCGGCCCGCAGGATCACCGCGTGAGTGTCCGGGTTGTCGCCGGCGGCGGTCAGCGCGTCGGCCAGTTCGAACCAACCTTGCGACGGGATGGCGTTGACCGGGGGAAAGTCGACCGTGACGGCGACGATGCCCGGTTCTTTGACGGTGGACGTGATCGGCATTGCACTTCCTGGGGGTCGAGTACCTGAGCAAGCACTTGCTTGGTACGCTAGCACAGTGACCGACGGCGCAGCAGGGCTCAATCTGGGATTGTCCGGCCGGGTGGTGCTGGTGACCGGCGGCGTTCGGGGGGTGGGCGCCGGGATCAGCTCGGTTTTCGCCGGCCAGGGCGCGACGGTGGTGACCTGTGCGCGCCGCCCGGTCGAGGGCCTGCCGTACGAGTTCCACTCTTGCGATATCCGCGACGACGACGCCGTCAAAGCGATGATCGACGCGGTCCTCGACCGGCACGGCCGCCTCGACGTCGTCGTGAACAATGCCGGCGGTTCGCCGTACGTGCTGACCGCCGATTCCAGCGCGAAGTTCAACCGCAAGATCATCGAGCTGAACCTCCTTGGCGCGCTGTTTGTTTCACAGCACGCCAACGACAAGATGCAAGCTCAGGAGCACGGCGGCTCGATCGTCAACATCACCAGCGTCAGCGGCCGACGGCCTACACCGGGCACCGCGGCATACGGAGCGGCCAAGGCGGGCATGGAAAGCCTCACCCAGACCCTGGCGGTGGAATGGGCGCCGAAGGTCAGGGTGAACGCCCTGGTGGTCGGCATGGTCGAAACCGAACAGGCCGATCTGTTCTACGGCGACGCCGAGTCGATTGCCGCTATTTCGAAGAATGTGCCGCTCGGCCGGCTGGCAAAGCCGGAGGATATCGGCTGGGCCGCAGGGTTTTTGGCATCCGACGCGGCGTCCTATATCAGCGGTGCCACGTTGGAGGTCCACGGGGGCGGCGAACCGCCGCACTACCTCGCCACGACGAGCGCGATCAAGTAGAGGAGACAACGGATATGGGTTTGCTCGACGGCCGAGCGGTCATCGTCACCGGAGCAGGCGGCGGTATCGGCCGCGCGCACGCGCTGGCCTTCGCGGCCGAAGGTGCGCGAGTCGTCGTCAACGACATCGGGGTCGGCCTGGACGGATCGCCGGCGAGCGGCGGCAGCGCGGCACAGAGCGTCGTCGACGAGATCACCTCTGCCGGTGGCGAAGCCGTCGCCAACGGATCTAACGTCGCGGATTGGAACCAGGCGGCCGAGCTGATCCAGACCGCGGTCGACACGTTCGGTGGTCTAGACGTCCTGGTGAACAACGCCGGCATCGTGCGGGACAGGATGATCGCCAACACCAGCGAAGAGGAGTTCGACGCCGTCGTCGCCGTGCACCTCAAGGGTCACTTCGCCACGATGCGGCACGCGGCGTCGTACTGGCGCGGCCTGTCGAAGGCCGGCAAAACCGTTGACGCGCGGATGATCAACACCAGTTCCGGCGCGGGCCTGCAGGGCAGCGTCGGGCAGGGCAACTACAGCGCCGCCAAGGCCGGTATCGCCGCTTTGACGCTAGTGGCCGCCGCCGAGATGGGCCGCTACGGCGTCACCGTCAACGCGATCGCGCCGTCCGCCCGGACCCGCATGACCGAGACCGTTTTCGCGGAAATGATGGCCAAGCCCGACGAGGGCTTCGACGCGATGGCACCGGAAAACATTTCACCGCTGGTGGTTTGGCTTGGTAGCGGCGAGTCGAAAGACGTGACGGGCAAGGTCTTCGAGGTCGAGGGCGGCATCATCCGCGTCGCCGAGGGGTGGGCGCACGGCCCGCAGGTCGACAAGGGCGCCAAGTGGGATCCCGCCGAGCTCGGACCCGTCGTCGCCGACCTTTTGGCCAAGGCGCGGCCGCCGGTCCCGGTGTACGGGGCCTAACGCGGTTCGCATACCACCAACGGGATCACCCGGTCGGTGGCCTGCCGGTACCCGCGGTACGGCGGATACATCTTGATCAGCGACGGCCAGTAGCGCTGCCGCTCTTCGTCGGTGGCATCACGGGCCACCAAACGCAGCTGCTCGGAACGAATCTGGACCTCGACGTCAGGATTGTCCTTGAGGTTGAGGTACCAGGTCGGATTTTCGGCGCGGCCACCGAAGGAAGCGGGAAGGATCACCCGGTCGCCGTCGCGCAGGTACAGCGTCGGAGTGGTCCGCGGCTCACCGGACTTGCGGCCCATGGTGGTCAACAGCGCCGCCGGGAACCACAAGAGTCTGGCGCCCAGCCGACCGTTAGTGCGGCGATAGACCCAGATGTGGGCGCGGGCAAAGTATTTCAGCAACCACGCGAGGACACGCGAGTTGCGGATCCAGTGCCGCTGCGTAATCAGGGCTCGCAGACCACGATCGGGATGGTCCGATCGGTCCAGGACTGGTAGTCCTCGAAGGAGGAGTACATCTCGACCAGCGACGGCCAGTACTTGGCGCGCTCTTCCTCGGTGGCGTCGCGCGCGGTGAGCTCGAGCACCTCTTTCTTGATCTGAACCGAAACCTTGGGATTGGCCTTGAGGTTCAGGTACCACATCGGGTTCTTCTCGCGGCCGCCGTGCGACGCGACCAGCACCACACGGTCGCCGTCGCGCAGGTACAGCAACGGACTTACCCGCGGCTGGCCCGTCTTGCGGCCGATCGTCGTCAGCAATGCGACCGGCGCGCCCTGCAGGAACTTGCCGCCGAGCTTGCCGCCGGTCGCCTTGTACAGCAATGCGTTAGTGCGCGACATCCACTTGATTAAGACGCCAGTGCCGGCGGAGTTCAGTGCACGCGGCGGATTGGCCATCGGTGATCCCTATCGCTGGATGAATGGGCGGAGGCGAGCATGGATGTGGTGAATCTTGCCATCCGGGACCAGAAACGTCTCGTCCACGTGCGCCCCCACCCGCCGGCCGGCGAGCGACGGCTTGGTGATCACGTCGAACCGTGCCCGCACCACCTCGCCGTCGACGGTGAAATCCGGCAGCGTCGTCGCCTCGATCAGCCGGAACTGCGGACCCCGATTCAGGCTGCGCCGCAAATGATTTCCGGAGAAACCAGTCTTGATGCCCTGCTCTATTCGCACACAGTCCGGCGCGAACGGAACCGCGTCGCCGTTGTGGGTGACCAGCGCGTCGATGTAGGACTGGGCCGCCGCGATCCGATCGGCGTCGGAAACCACTAGATCCGCTCGATGATGGTGCCGGTCGACAGCGCACCGCCGGCGCACATCGTGATCAGCGCGGTGCTCTGATCGGAGCGTTCCAACTCGTGCAGCGCGGTGGTGATCAGCCGGCTGCCGGTGCAGCCCACCGGATGGCCCAGCGCGATCGCGCCGCCGTTGACGTTGACCCGGGCCATGTCGGCTTCGTGCACCCGCGCCCAGGACAGCACCACCGACGCGAACGCCTCGTTGATCTCGACGATGTCGATGTCGCCCATCTTCATGCCGGCCTTCTCGAGCACCTTGGCCGTCGACTGCACCGGGCCGTCCAGGTGGTAGTAGGGCTCGGCGCCGACGTTGGCCTGGCTGATGATCCGGGCGCGCGGCTTCAGGCCGAGTGCTTTGGCTTTTTCTTCGTCCATCCACAGCACCGCCGCGGCGCCGTCGGAGATCTGCGACGACGTGCCCGCGGTGTGGATACCGCCGTCAAGCACCGGCTTCAGCCCGGCCAGGCCCTCCAGCGTGGTGTCGCGCAGACCCTGGTCGCGGCTGACCATGTGCCGCTCACTGGTCGGCTGCTTCTGCTCGTCGAGCACTGGCGCCTCGATCGGCGAGATCTCCCGGTCGAAGCGACCCTCGTCCCAGGCTTGCTTGGCCTTCAGCTGTGAGGCCAACCCGAACTCGTCGATGTCTTCGCGGGTGATGCCGCGGCGCTTGGCAATCCGCTCGGCGGCCTCGAACTGGTTGGGCATGTCGATGTCCCACGATTCGGCGCGCCAGTTGCGGTCCGGGCCGGCGTTGGCGCCCAGGCCGACGCGGCTCATCGCCTCGATGCCGCAGGCGATGCCGATGTCGATGGCACCGGCCGCGATCAGCCCGGCGATCAGGTGGTTGGCCTGCTGGCCGCTGCCGCACTGACAGTCGACGGTGGTGGCGCCGACCTGTTCGGGCAAACCCGCGGTCAGCCAGGCGGTGCGGCTGATGTTGTTGGACTGCTCGGCGTACTGGGTGACGCATCCGCCGATCACCTGCTCGACGGCACCGGGGTCGATGCCGGCCTTGGTTACCAGCGCCTTTTGCACCGAGCCAAGGAGCTCGGTGGCATGCAGCCCCGACAGCCAGCCGTTGCGTTTGCCGATCGGACTGCGGGTGGCTTCGACGATTACCGGGTTACCCATGCGGTCAGGCTAGAACACGTTTCATTACTCTGACAAGCGAGGATGCGCTCACACCTTTTGGTCTGCGGTGGAGCCGTGTTTTACTGGCACTAGAACACGTTGCAATGAGGAGCCAGCGATGCCTACCCCTAATCTTCCCCCCGGGTTCGACTTCCTCGATCCTGATATCAACGTCAAGGGTCTGCCGGTCAAGGAGCTTGCCGAGCTGCGTAAGGCGCAGCCCATCTTCTGGGTCGACGTTCCGGGTGGAACCGGCGGCTTCGGGGACAAGGGCTATTGGGCGATCTCCAAGCACAAGGACGTCAAGGAGATCTCCGTCCGCAGTGACGTCTTCTCCTCTCAGCAGGACTGTGCCATCCCGGTCTGGCCGCCGGAGATGACGCGCGAGCAAATCGACCTCCAGCGCAACGTCATGCTCAACATGGACGCGCCGCACCACACCCGTCTGCGCAAGATCATTTCGCGTGGGTTCACCCCGCGTGCCATCGGGCGGCTGCGCGACGAACTCGATGCCCGCGCGCAGAACATCGCGAAGACCGCCGCCGCGGCGGGAACCGGTGACTTCGTCGAACAGGTGTCATGCGAACTGCCGCTGCAGGCCATCGCCGGTCTGCTGGGCGTTCCCCAGGACGACCGGGACAAGATCTTCCGCTGGTCCAACGAGATGACCGGCAACGAGGATCCCGAATACGCGCACATCGACCCGGCGATGTCGTCGGCCGAGCTGATCATGTACGCGATGAAGATGGCCGAGGAGCGGGCCAAGAATCCCGGAGACGACATCGTCACCCAGTTGATTCAGGCCGACATCGACGGCGAGAAGCTCTCCGACGACGAATTCGGGTTCTTCGTGGTGATGCTGGCTGTCGCCGGCAACGAGACCACCCGAAACTCCATCACGCACGGCATGATTGCGTTCTCCGAGAACCCCGAGCAGTGGGAGCTGTTCAAGAGGGAACGCCCGGAGACCGCGCCCGACGAGATCGTCCGTTGGGCCACCCCGGTCACCGCGTTCCAGCGCACCGCGTTGGAGGACTACGAGCTCTCCGGGGTGCAGATCAAGAAGGGGCAGCGGGTGGTGATGTTCTACCGCTCGGCCAACTTCGACGAAGAAGTCTTCGAGAATCCGTTCACGTTCGACATTTTGCGCAACCCGAACCCGCACGTCGGCTTCGGCGGCACCGGGGCGCATTACTGCATCGGCGCCAACCTGGCGCGGATGACAATCAGCCTGATCTTCAACGCAGTCGCCGATCACATGCCTGACCTCAAACCGCTCTCGACGCCCGAGCGGCTGCGGTCGGGGTGGCTGAACGGCATCAAGCACTGGCAGGTCGACTACACCGGTAAGTGTCCGGTGGTGCACTGATGGATTTCACCCTCGACCCGGCGCAGCAGGCTGTCGCCGACGTGGTCACGTCGGTGCTGGACCGCGATTTGAGCTGGGAGGCACTGGTTTCCGGCGGTGTGACGGCGTTGCCGGTGCCTGAACGACTGGGCGGCGACGGGGTAGGCCTGTCCGAAGTCGCGACGGCACTGACCGAGATCGGCCGGCGCGGTTTCGTCGGTCCGGCCCTGGCGACTCTCGGGCTCGGTGCCGTGCCGCTGCTGGACCTGGCCTCCTCCGAGCAGCAGGACCGCTACCTCGCAGGCTTGGCCAAGGGATCGATTCTCACCGCGGCGCTGAACGAACCCGGCGTCGCACTGCCGGAGCGGCCTGCTGTGACGTTGTCCGGTAACCGGTTGTCCGGCACCAAGATCGGCGTCGGCTATGCCGAGCAAGCCGAGTGGATGATCGTGACTGCCGACAGCGCCGTCGTCGTGGTGTCGCCCAAGGCTTCTGGTGTGGAGTTGGTGCGCACCCCGACCTCCAACGGATCCGACGAGTACGCGGTGACGTTCTCCGACGCGGAGGTCGACGGTGTGTTGCACGAGGCGACCACGCACCGAGTGAATCAACTGGCGCTGGCTGTGGTGGGAGCGTATGTCGCCGGTTTGGTGGCTGGCGCGCTGCGCCTGACCGCCGACTACGTGACCAACCGGCACCAGTTCGGCAAGCCGCTCTCGACGTTCCAGACAGTCGCGGCGCAACTCGCGGAGGTCTACATCGCCTCGCGCACAATCTCCTTGGCGTCGACGTCGGTGGTGTGGAGGTTGGCCGAGGGCCGCGACGCCGACGACGACCTCGACGTGCTCGGCTACTGGATCACCTCGCAGGCGCCGCCGGTGATGCAGATCTGCCACCACTTGCACGGCGGGATGGGCATGGACATCACCTATCCGATGCCGCGGTACTACTCGACGATCAAAGACCTGACCCGGTTGCTGGGCGGGCCGTCGCATCGTCTCGATCTGGTGGGAGCGCAATGTTCGTCGACCTGACGCCGGAGCAGCGGCAGCTGCAAGCCGAGCTGCGGCAATACTTTTCGAACCTGATCTCGCCCGAAGAGCGCAAGGCGATGGAGTCGGACCGCCACAACGAAGCGTACCGCGCGGTAATCCGGCGGATGGGCCAGGACGGCAAGCTCGGCGTGGGCTGGCCAAAGGAGTTCGGCGGCCTGGGCTTCGGACCGATCGAGCAGCAGATCTTCGTCAACGAAGCGCATCGGGCCGACGTGCCGCTGCCCGCGGTGACGCTGCAGACGGTCGGGCCCACCCTGCAGATGTACGGCAGCGAGATGCAGAAGAAGAAGTTCCTGCCGGCGATCCTGGCCGGCGAGGTGCACTTCGCGATCGGCTACACCGAACCGGAGGCGGGCACCGACCTTGCGTCGTTGCGCACCACCGCTGTTCGGCACGGCGACGAGTACATCGTCAACGGCCAGAAGATCTTCACCACCGGCGCGCACGACGCCGACTACATCTGGCTGGCCTGCCGCACCGACCCGGATGCGGTGAAACACAAGGGCATTTCGATCCTGATCGTCGACACCAAGGATCCCGGCTACTCCTGGACGCCGATCATCCTGTCCGACGGCGCCCACCACACCAACGCCACCTACTACAACGACGTCCGTGTTCCCGCCGACATGCTGGTCGGCGAGGAGAACGGTGGATGGCGGCTGATCACCACCCAGCTCAACAACGAGCGGGTGATGCTGGGTCCGGCCGGCCGGTTCGCCAGCATCTACGACCGGGTGCACGCGTGGGCGTCCAAGCCGGGCGGCAACGGCGTCACGCCGATCGACCACGACGACGTCAAGCGCGCGCTGGGCGAGATCCACGCGATGTGGCGGATCAACGAACTGCTGAACTGGCAGGTGGCGGCGGCTGGCGAGGACATCAACGTCGCTGACGCCGCATCGACGAAAGTCTTTGGTACCGAACGGGTTCAGTATGTCGGTCGGCTCGCTGAGGAGATCGTCGGGAAGTACGGCAACCCGGCCGAGCCGGAGACTGCGGAGCTGCTGGCCTGGCTGGACGCGCAGACCAAGCGCAACCTGGTGATCACGTTCGGGGGTGGCGTCAACGAAGTGATGCGGGAAATGATCGCGGCCTCGGGTCTCAAGGTGCCGAGGGTGCCACGATGAGCGATTTCGAGGCCGCCGTCGAGCAGGTGAAAGCGGCGGGCAAGAGCAAGCCGCGCCTGGGCCGGGATCCGGTGAACCTGCCGATGATCCACCACTGGGTGGACGCGATGGGCGATGCGAACCCCATCTACGTCGACGAGGCGGCGGCGAAGGCCGCCGGCCACCCGGGAATCGTGGCGCCGCCGGCCATGATTCAGGTCTGGACAATGATGGGCCTGGGCGGCGTG
Source organism: Mycobacterium sp. MFM001 (assembly GCF_003402475.1). Taxonomy (GTDB): domain Bacteria; phylum Actinomycetota; class Actinomycetes; order Mycobacteriales; family Mycobacteriaceae; genus Mycobacterium. The sequence continues at coordinate 12,082 of NZ_BFAB01000012.1, read as the reverse complement.
CGGCCGGACGACGACCCGCTGGGCCGCATCATCACGTTGTTCGACGACGCCGGCTACGTCGGGGTCGTTGCGACCAACTGCGAGCAGACCTACCACCGCTATCTGCGGCCGGGCGAAGAAGTCAGCGTCAGCGCCGAGCTCACCGACGTGGTCGGTCCCAAGCAGACCGCGCTGGGCGAAGGCTATTTCATCAATCAGCACATCACCTGGCAGGTCGGTGACGAGGATGTCGCCGAAATGAATTGGCGCATCCTGAAATTCCGGCCGCGTGAGGCCGACAAGCCGGCGGTGCCCGACGACCTCGACCCCGACGCACTGATGCGACCGTCGTCGTCGAAGGACACGCAGTTCTTCTGGGACGGCATCAAGGCGCACGAACTGCGGATCCAGAAGCGCGCCGACGGCAGTCTGCAGCACCCGCCGGTGCCGGCGGTGTGGCAGGACAAAGAAGCTCCGATCGACTACGTCGTGGCCAGCGGCAAGGGCACCGTGTTCAGCTTCGTGGTGCACCATGCGCCGAAGGTGCCCGGCCGAACGTTGCCGTTCGTCATCGCGCTGGTCGAACTCGAGGAGGGGGTGCGGATGCTCGGCGAGCTGCGCGGGGTCGACCCGTCGCGCGTGGAGATCGGAATGCCGGTCCGGGCAACGTATCTGGACTTTCCGGACTGGACGTTGTATGCGTGGGAGCCGGACGCATGACAGCCGTGGGTACTACGCTGCCGGAGCTCAAGCTGTACGGTGACCCGACGTTCATCGTGTCGACGGCGCTAGCGACCCGGGATTTCCAGGATGTCCACCACGACCGGGACAAGGCGCAGGCCAAGGGTTCCAAAGACATCTTCGTCAACATCCTCACCGACACCGGCCTGGTGCAGCGCTACATCACCGACTGGGCCGGCCCGTCGGCGGTCATCAAGTCGATCGGCTTGCGGCTGGGCGTGCCGTGGTACGCCTACGACACCGTGACGTTCTCCGGTGAGGTCACCGCCGTCGAAGACGGCCTGATCACCGTGAAAGTGGTGGGCCGCAACAGCCTTGGCGATCACGTGGTCGCCACCGCTACCTTGGAGGCCCCTGATGCTGTCCGGTAAGGCCGCGATCGTCGGGATCGGTGCCACCGACTTCTCGAAGAACTCCGGCCGCAGCGAGTTACGGCTGGCGGCCGAGGCGGTGGCCGATGCCCTCGACGACGCCGGGCTCAGCCCGTCGGACGTCGACGGGCTGACCACATTCACGATGGACACCAACACCGAGGTAGCCGTCGCGCGTGCGGCCGGCATCGGTGAGCTCAAGTTCTTCTCCAAGATCCACTATGGCGGCGGCGCGGCGTGCGCGACCATCCAGCAGGCCGCGATGGCCGTCGCCACCGGGGTAGCGGATTGTGTTGTCGCATACCGCGCTTTCAACGAGCGTTCCGGCATGCGGTTCGGCCAGGTGCAGACCCGGCTGAGCGAGAACGCCGATTCGACGGGCGTGGACAACTCGTTCTCGTACCCGCACGGCCTGTCCACACCGGCGGCACAGGTCGCGATGATCGCGAAGCGCTACATGCACCTGTCCGGCGCGACCAGTCGCGACTTCGGCGCCATCTCGGTGGCCGACCGCAAGCACGCCGCCAAGAACCCGAAGGCCTACTTCTACGAGAAGCCGATCACCATTGAGGACCACCAGAATTCGCGGTGGATCGCCGAGCCGCTGCGGCTGCTGGACTGCTGCCAGGAGACCGACGGCGCGGTCGCGATCGTAGTGACGTCGGTCGAGCGCGCGAAAGACCTCAAACACCGCCCGGCTGTCATCGAGGCCGCGGCGCAGGGGTCCAGCCCCGACCAGTACACGATGGTGAGCTACTACCGGCCTGAGCTCGACGGGTTACCCGAGATGGGTTTGGTCGGCAAGCAGCTGTGGGCGCAGTCGGGGCTCAAGCCTTCCGACATCCAAACCGCTGTGCTTTACGACCACTTCACTCCCTTCACCCTGATTCAGTTGGAGGAGTTGGGATTCTGCGGCTGGGGCGAGGCCAAGGACTTCATCGCCGACGGGGCGATCGAGATCGGCGGCCGGCTGCCGATCAACACGCACGGCGGCCAGCTCGGTGAGGCCTACATCCACGGCATGAACGGAATCGCCGAGGGTGTGCGGCAATTGCGCGGCACGTCGGTGAACCAGGTCGACGACGTCGAGCACGTGCTGGTCACTGCGGGTACTGGTGTTCCCACATCGGGCCTGATCCTGGGCTAACCCCCTTCCGCTCGTCGAGCGTGCGGCGAGCCGCACGTTCGCGACCGAGTGTGCGGCCAGCCGCACACTGGGCGGCTGAAGTGACACCCGCGGTTGGTCGTGCAAGCCTGCGGGGTCATGGGAGAGCCGTTCATCGGCAGCGAAGCCATCGCCACAGGCACCTTGACCAAGACCGAACTGGCTACACGACATCGGCGATTGTTTCCAGATGTCTATGTCGAACGCGATATCGACTGCACCGCGCAGCTACTTGCGAAGGCAGGCTGGCTGTGGACCGGCCGCCGCGGCGTGGTCGCAGGATTCGCAGCAGCCGCCCTGCATGGCAGCAAGTGGGTTGACGATGCGCTGGTCGTGGATTTGATTCACAACAACGGGCGCAGCGCGCCGGGCATCCGAACGCATCGTGAACGTATCGAAGAAGACGAGGTAGAGGAGGTGGCCGGAATGCCCATCACTTCACCGGCGAGGACGGCCCTTGACTTCGGATGTTGGTACCCGACCATGACAGCTGTCGCAGCCATCGACGCGCTCGGCAGGGCAACGAAGATCAAGGCGGACGACGTGGATCTGCTGCTTCGCCGATACGCCGGCCGCAGAGGCATCGCCGGAGCACGCTACGCCATAGATCTGTTCGACGCCGGGGCGCAGTCACCCAAAGAGTCGTGGCTGCGCGTCGTCTTGATCCAGGGCGGCCTGCCAAGGCCGCGGACGCAGATTCCTGTGCTCAACGAATTCGGCAATGCCATCGCATACCTCGACATGGGTTGGGTAGACCCGAAAGTCGCTGTCGAGTACGACGGTGACCACCACCGCAGCGATCGTCGACAATACAACTGGGACGTCAGGCGACTGGAAACGCTCGAGCGTCTCGGATGGATCGTCATCCGGGTCGTCGCAGGGGACCGGCCCGCCGAAATCGTCAGCCGTGTTCGCACGGCATTGGCTCGGCGACTGTGCGGCTAGCCGCACGCTCGGGAACGAAAGTGCGGCTAGCCGCACACTCGGCGAAAAGAGCTACGCCGAGACCAGCTCTACGCCGCTAAGCACTACCGCGTCGTCACGTCCCGGCGCGACGACGTGTCCCACCACGCGGTCGTTCTCACGCCACAGCTGCGCCCGCAACGTCTCGCCGGGAAAAACCACGCCGGCAAAGCGGGCGCCGTAGGAGGCCACCCGACTAACATCGCTGTCCAGGCAGGCGTCGACGATCGCTTTGCACGTGATGCCGAAGGTGCACAGCCCGTGCAAGATCGGCTTGGGAAACCCTGCAGCAGCGGCGAATTCGGGATCGGAGTGCAGCGGATTGCGGTCCCCGCACAACCGGTAGAGCAGGGCCTGCTGCGGCAGCGTCGGCATCTCCAGCTCGACATCCGGCGCGCGGTCCGGCGCGTCCGTAGTAGTCGACGGCCCACGCTCGCCGCCGAATCCGCCTTCGCCGCGGGCGAAAATCGAGCGGCGCTGGGTCCACAGCGGCGACCCGTCCAACGCAGTCACCGCCGTTTCCAACACGACGACCGCGGCCTTGCCCTTGTCCCACACCTCGACGATCCGGCTGACCGCGCGGGCACTGCCCGACGGCGGCAACGGCGCGGGCACGCTCACCTGCTCCGAGGCGTGCAGAATTTTGGCCAGGTCGATGTCGACGCCCGGCCAACTGACCTTCGGCGGCTCGATGTCGTTGAAGGAAGCCGCCACACAGCCGAAGGTCGGCAGCACCTGCGGCTTGTGATCTATCACGTAGCTCAGCTCGCTGGGATTCATCGGGTCTGCGCCGGCTCCCAGCGCGAGGTTGTAGAGCTGCACATTACTTGCTGTCCACGAGAATTCGACGTCACCGAACTCGGCGCCCAGTGCGACGTCCGGATTGATCGGCATGTCAGGCCTCCCCTGCGATGTGTAGCGCCGCCAAGTACCCGAATGTCATCGCCGGGCCGATGGTCCCGCCCGGACCGGGGTAAGTGTGGCCCATCACCGGGGCACTGACATTGCCTGCAGCGTAAAGGCCTTCGATGATGCTGCCGTCGTCGCGCAGCGCTCGCCCGTGCACATCGGTGCGGATGCCACCCTTCGTCCCCAGGTCGCCCGGCACCATCTTGGCGGCGTAGTACGGCGGGTGGCTGATCTCGCCGAGGTTCGGGTTGGGCTTGTTGGTGGGGTCGCCGTAGTAGCGGTCATAGGCGCTCTCGCCGCGGTGGTAGTCCTCGTCGACGCCCGAGCGCGCAAAGCCGTTGAACCGCTGCACCGTCGCGACGAACTCGTCGGCCGGCAAGCCCGCCTTTGAAGCCAGCTCTTCCAAGCTGGGAGCCTGGATGATCACGCCTGATTCCAGCCACTTGCGCGGAATGCGTTGCCCGGGCTGCAAACCCGCGAAGATGTAGCGGTCGCGATACTGCTGGTCGAACACCAGCCACGCCGGAATGTTCTCGCCCGGTCCGGGCCCCTGGCCGTATTCCCCGCCGTACATGTGATGGCAGGCCTCGACGTAGGGCATCGACTCGTTCATGAACCGCTTGCCCGACATGTTGACGATGATCGAGCCCGGCGAGTTGCGCTCCGACAGCGCGAACCACGGCGCGCCCACCAGCGGTACCGTCGGACCCCACCACGCGTCTTCCATCAGTTCCAAAGTGGCGCCCAGCTTTTCGGCGGCCAGAATCCCGTCACCGGTGTTGGCCGCCGCGCCCACGGTCCACTCGGTGGTGATCGGCGCACGCTGGTATTTGACCCGCATCTGCTCGTTGTGCTCGAAACCGCCGCAGGCCAGGATCACCCCGCGCCGGGCCTTGATGAGCTCGCCGTCGTTGACGTAAACCCCGCGCACCACGCCATCCTCGACGTAGAGATCCGTCAACGCGGTATTCAGCCGGACCGGAACGCCGGCCTCCCGCAAACCGATTCGCAGCGGCGCGATCAGCGCGCGCCCCATCCCGACCAGGTTCTTACCGGTCGCCTTCGCCCACATCGTGCGCGCGCCGATCTTCAGGCTGCGCAACACGCCGCGGGGATGCCGCTTCAACTGGTTCAACCGCACGTAATCCTGCTGCATGACAACGACATTCAAAGGCACCTTGCCGTACGGCGGCTCCAGCCCGGGCAGATCGGGACCCAACTTGCGCGCGTTGAACGGCTTGGGCTCGATCGAACGGCCGCCCGGCCGGCCGCCCGGGGCCTCCGGGTAGTAGTCGGAGTAGCCGGGCACCCAGCACATCTTCAGCGGCGTGTGGTCGAGCACGAACGACAGCATCTCGGGCCCGCGCTGCAGGTAGGTGTCGATGCGTTCCGGCTCGACGATGTCGCCGACGATTCCGTGCAGGTAGGTGCGGGCCGCTTCGGGGGTGTCGGTGACGCCGTCGCGCTTGAGCACCTCGTTGTTGGGAATCCAGACGCCGCCGCCCGAGCGCGCGGTCGAGCCGCCGTAGTGAGCGGCCTTCTCGATGACTATTGTCGAGAGACCTCGGTGAGCGGCGGCGAGGGCAGCAACCATGCCGGCGCCGCCGCTTCCGACCACGACGACGTCGAACTCCTGAGCTGTCATGTAGAACACGTTATAGAATTGCCCGGGTCGGGCGCTACTGGCCCGGTCACACCGACGAGGGGACTTCGGCAAATGATCCCGGTTGCCACCCGTGACGAGCTGGCCGCCGACCTGGCGCAGGCCGAGCGCAGCCGTCGGCCGATCGCGCCGTTGACGGCTGGGCACCCGGGGATCGACGTCGTCGACGCCTACGAGATCCAGCTGATCAACATCCGTCAGCGGGTGGCCGAGGGAGCCCGGGTGGTCGGCCACAAGGTGGGCCTGTCCAGCAAGGCGATGCAGCAGATGATGGGCGTCGACGAACCGGACTACGGCCACCTGCTCGACGAGATGCAGGTCTTCGAGGACAAGCCGGTCCCCGCCGCGAACTACCTCTATCCGCGGGTGGAGGTCGAGGTCGGGTTCATCCTGGCCGACGACCTGCCCGGCGCGGAATGCACCGAGGACGACGTGCTCGAGGCGACGGCCGCGTTCGCGCCCTCGATCGAGCTGATCGACACCCGCATCACCGACTGGAAGATCGCGCTGTGCGACACCATCGCCGACAACGCGTCCTCGGCGGGGTTCGTGCTCGGCACGGAACGGGTGTCGCCCAAGGACATCGACATCACCGCGATCGACGCCGTGCTGACCCGCAACGGCGAGGTCGTGGCCAAGGGCCGCAGCGACGCCGTGCTGGGCAACCCGGTCACGGCCGTGGCGTGGCTGGCCCGCAAGGTGGAATCCTTTGGTGTACGGCTGCGAAAAGGTGACATCGTGTTACCCGGCTCGTGCACCCGGGCCATCGACGCCCGGCCCGGCGACAACTTCGTCGCCGAGTTCACCGGCCTCGGGTCCGTCCGGCTGTCGTTCGAATAGTTCGAATAAGAGGAGCGTTCATGCCGTCCAAGGCCTCGGTCGCAATCGTCGGGTCGGGCAACATCAGCACCGACCTGCTGTACAAGCTGCTGCGTTCGGAGTGGCTGGAGCCGCGCTGGATGGTCGGCATCGACCCGGACAGTGAAGGCCTGGCCCGGGCGCGCAAGCTGGGCCTGGAGACCACGCACGAGGGCGTCGACTGGCTGCTCGCCCAGTCCGAGAAGCCAGACCTGCTGTTCGAGGCGACCAGCGCCTACGTCCACAAGGCCGCCGCACCCAGATACGCCGAGGCCGGCATCCGGGCCATCGACCTGACCCCGGCGGCCGTCGGGCCGGCCGTCATCCCGCCGGCCAACCTGCGGGAGCACCTCGACGCCCCGAACGTCAACATGATCACCTGCGGCGGTCAGGCGACCATCCCGATCGTGTACGCGGTCAGTCGCGTCGTGGAGGTGCCCTACGCCGAGATCGTCGCCTCCGTCGCAAGCGTCAGTGCCGGCCCGGGCACCCGCGCGAACATCGACGAATTCACCAAGACCACCAGCAAGGGCGTCGAGACCATCGGCGGCGCCCAACGCGGCAAGGCGATCATCATTCTCAACCCGGCCGACCCGCCAATGATCATGCGCGACACCATCTTCTGCGCCATCCCCGAGGACGCTGATCGCGACGCGATCGCGCAGTCGATTCACGACGTCGTCACCGAGGTGCAGACCTACGTGCCCGGCTACCGGCTGCTCAACGAGCCGCAGTTCGATGAGCCCTCGGTGGTCAACGGGGGCAACCATCTGGTCACCACGTTCATCGAGGTCGAGGGTGCCGGGGATTACCTACCGCCGTATGCGGGCAACCTCGACATCATGACCGCGGCGGCGACCAAGGTCGGCGAGGAAATCGCCAAAGAGACTCTCAGCGTTGCGGGAGGCACACGATGACCAGCATCTGGGATGTCCGCATCACCGACACGTCGTTGCGTGACGGCAGCCACCACAAACGCCACCAATTCACCAAAGACGAGGTTCACGCCATCGTCGCCGCGCTCGACGCGGCCGGGGTGCCGGTGATCGAGGTGACCCACGGCGACGGCCTGGGCGGATCGAGCTTCAACTACGGCTTTTCCAAGACCCCCGAGCAGGAGCTGATCAAGCTGGCGGCCGAGACCGCCAAGGAAGCCAAGATCGCGTTCCTGATGCTGCCCGGGGTGGGCACCAAAGAGGACATCAAAGAGGCACAGGACAACGGCGGCTCGATCTGCCGGATCGCCACCCACTGCACCGAGGCCGACGTGTCGATCCAGCACTTCGGGCTGGCCCGCGAACTGGGCTTGGAGACGGTCGGGTTCTTGATGATGGCGCACACGATTCCGCCGGAGAAGCTGGCCGCGCAGGCGCGCATCATGGCCGACGCCGGCTGCCAGTGCGTCTACGTTGTGGACTCCGCGGGCGCACTGGTCCTCGAGGGTGTGCGCGACCGGGTCGCGGCGCTGGTTGCCGAGCTTGGCGACGACGCCCAAGTCGGTTTCCACGGGCATGAGAACCTCGGTCTGGGGGTGGCCAACTCGGTCGAGGCGGTTCGGGCCGGCGCCAAGCAGATCGACGGGTCGGTTCGTCGCTTCGGCGCTGGTGCCGGCAACGCTCCGGTCGAGGCGCTGATCGGCGTGTTCGACAAGATCGGCGTCAAGACCGGCATCGACTTCTTCGACATCGCCGACGCCGCCGAGGACGTCGTGCGCCCGGCGATGCCGGCGGAATGCCTGCTCGACCGCAACGCGCTGATCATGGGCTACTCCGGCGTGTACTCGAGCTTCCTCAAGCACGCTGTGCGGCAATCCGAGCGGTATGGCGTGCCCGCCCACGAGCTGTTGCACCGAGCGGGTCAGCGCAAGTTGATCGGTGGCCAGGAGGACCAGCTCATCGACATCGCGCTGGAGATCAAGCGGGAGCAAGCCAGCGCACAGGCCGCACAAAGGTAGCCCGAGTAACCTGGCCCGCATGAGCACATCCAAGACACGTCACCGCGGGCTGTACGGCCTGCTCGTCGGCGGACTACTCAGTGCGACCGCCGCGACGGTGATCGCGGTACCCCTGGCCGGCACAGCCGCTGCGGATTGCAATCAGGACGTGGGTAGTTCCATCGACTCGTACCTGCAGCGCCATCCCGACCTCCATGCGCAGCTGCAGGCCAAGGCTTCGGCCGACGGCGGTAACGGCAACGTCATCGACTACCTGAACCGGCATCCCGACGTACGCCAGCACCTGATCGAGCTGTCCCACGCGTGCCCGCCCTAGTGAGTCGCGCTCGTCGTTGAACGGCGCGGTCAACGCCGCGGAATGTTCGCCCATTGACGAAAACTAGAACACGTTCTAGCGTCTAGGCGTGTTCTCTGAGCCACTTGCTGCCGCCATCGCCGAGGCCGAGGAACTCGTGGCCGCCGCACCACATATCGAGACAGAGGCCGACCTACTCGAAGGACTGCAGTACCTGGCCCAAGGCGTCGCCGCCTGTACCCATCTGGCCTTCCACTACGACCGGGACCACCCGTTCTTCCTCAGCGGCACCGGACCGTTCACCAAGATGGGTCTGGACAATCCGGACACCATGTACTTCGGCACCCGCGTACAGCCAGGCCACGCGTACGTGGTGTCCGGAGTGCGTGGCACCACCACTGACCTGAGCTTCCAACTCTTGGGCGGCGAGTACACCGACGAAGGCGTGCCGGTCAGCGAGGCCGCGTTCGACGACCGTGAACTCGACATTGCCTCCGACGGCAGCTTCGAATGGCGTTTCACACCCAAGAAGCCCGCGCAGCTCGTCGTCCGCGAAGTCTACGGCGACTGGTCCCAGCAGCGCGGCACGATCGCGATATCACGAGTCGACACTGCGGGCACCGCCCCGCCGCCGCTGACCCGGGCCACCATCGAAAAGCGTTACGCCACAGCGGGAAAGCAACTCGTCCAGCGGATCAAGACCTGGCTGCAGTTTCCCCAGTGGTTCTATCTCGACATCCCGGTCAACACCATGGTTCCGCCGCGGTTGACGCCCGGCGGTCTGGCGACGCAGTACTCGTCGGTCGGGCATTTCGACCTGCGGCCCGACCAGGCGCTGGTGATCACCCTGCCGGTGACCGACGCGCCGTACCTCGGCTTCCAGCTGGGCAGCATGTGGTACATCTCGCTGGACTACATCAACCACCAGACGTCGCTGAATGCCACTCAGGCCCAAGCGGATCCCGACGGCAAGATCCGGATTGTGGTGGCCGACCAGAACCCCGGCGTCACCAATTGGGTCGAAACGCTCGGGCACCGGCGCGGTTTCCTGCAGTTCCGTTGGCAGCGGGTGTCACGTCAGCTGACCGAAGCCGACGGGCCGAGCGTCGAGCTCGTCGACTTCGACGCGGTGCCGGCCGCGCTGCCGTACTACGAGCACAACAAGATTTCCGATGACGCCTGGCGTGCGCGAATTGCGCAGCGCCAGACGCAAATCGCCAACAGAATGCTGGGGTAGTGATGGCCGGAATGCTCGACGGCAAGGTCGTGGTGATCAGCGGGGTGGGCCCTGCGCTGGGCACCACGCTGGCCCGCCGCTGTGCTCGGGACGGTGCCGACCTGGTGCTGGCGGCCCGCACCGTGGAGCGTCTCGACGACGTCGCCAAGCAGATCACCGACAGCGGGCGGCGCGCGGTGGCGGTTTCCACCGATATCACCGACGACGATCAGGTGGCCAATCTGGTCGAGGCGTCCCTGGCGGCTTACGGCAAGGTTGACGTGTTGATCAACAATGCGTTTCGGGTGCCGTCGATGAAACCGTTGGCGGGCACGAGCTTTCAACATATCCGGGATGCCATCGAGCTCACCGTGCTTGGCGCGCTGCGACTCATTCAGGGTTTCACACCCGCGCTTGCCGAGGCTAAGGGCTCGATCGTCAACGTCAACTCGATGGTGATCCGCCACTCGCAGGCCAAGTACGGTGCCTACAAGATGGCCAAGTCCGCGCTGCTGGCCATGTCGCAATCGCTGGCCACTGAGCTGGGCGAACAGGGTATCCGCGTCAATTCCGTTGCGCCCGGCTATATCTGGGGCGACACCCTCAAAGGGTACTTCGCCCATCAGGCCGGCAAGTACGGAACCACGGTCGACGACATCTATACCGCCACCGCCGCCAATTCCGACCTCAAGCGGCTGCCCACCGAAGACGAGGTGGCATCGGCGATTCTTTTCCTGGCCAGCGATCTGTCCAGCGGCATCACCGGACAGACACTGGACGTCAACTGCGGGGAGTACAAAGCGTGACCGACCGCACCGATGTCGGCACCGTCGACGACTTGCACGCCTCGGCGTCGAAGTTCATCGGGCTGGACGACTTCGGCACAGACGACGACAACTACCGCGAGGCACTGGCGGTGCTGCTGGAGTCCTATCGGCGCGAAGCGGACCTGACTCCGTTGGGCAGCAAGATGAATCGGTTCTTTCTTCGCGGTGCGCTGGTGGCCAGGCTGCTGTCGGAGGCGGCTTGGAAGCAGTATCCCGAGCATGCCGACGTCGTGATCGAGCGGCCGATCTTCGTCACCGGCCTGGTGCGCACCGGCACCACCGCGCTGCACCGGCTGCTCGGCGCGGACCCGGCCCATCAGGGCCTGCAGATGTGGCTGGCCGAATACCCGCAGCCGCGCCCGCCGCGGGAAACCTGGGAATCCAATCCGGTTCATCAGCAGATCGATGCGCAATTCAACCGCCACCACGAGGAGAACCCGGACTACACCGGCCTGCACTTCATGGCCGCCGACGAACTCGAGGAGTGCTGGCAGCTGCTGCGACAGTCGTTTCATTCGGTGTCGTACGAGACCTTGGCGCACCTGCCGACGTACGCGCGGTGGCTATCCCGGCAGGACTGGACACCGGCATATCGGCGGCACCGCAAGAACCTTCAGCTGATCGGCCTGCGCGATGCCGACAAGCGGTGGGTGCTGAAGAACCCCAGCCATCTGTTCGCGCTCGACGCACTGATGTCGACCTACCCCGACGCGATCGTCATCCAAACCCACCGTCCGGTCGAGACGATCATGGCGTCGATGTGCTCGCTGGCCCAGCACACCGCCGAGGGCTGGTCGAACACCTTCACCGGTGCCCAGATCGGTTACGACTCGATGGAAACCTGGTCGCGCGGGCTGGAGCGGTTCAACGCCGCACGGGCCAAATACGATTCGGCGCAGTTCTACGACGTCGAGTACAGCGACTTCATCGCCGACCCGCTGGGCACGGTGGAACGGATCTACCGCCACTTCGGTCTGACACTGACCGACGAGGCCCGGGCCGCGATGGAAAAGAGCCACGCGGAGAGCAAGACCGGCCCGCGGGCGCCCAAGCACACGTATTCGCTTGCCGACTACGGGCTCACGGCGGAGTCAGTGAAGGAACGCTTCGCCGGGCTGTGATGCGCGAGCAGCTACCAGGG
>NZ_BFAB01000011.1 GCF_003402475.1 Mycobacterium sp. MFM001 | reverse complement strand
TCTTGACATGAGGCAACAGGCCGACAAGTTTTCCGTTCGCGCGTCCAGGGCCGCGGTTATCCCCAGTTGGGCATTCATCCACAGTCTGATCGCCGTGCGTTGGGTTCGAGCGATAACCGCCGTCTGCTGTAGGCTTTCGACCTGCCGCCAGTGTGCTTTCGGCGGCACCGGGCTGTGGCGCAGTTTGGTAGCGCACTTGACTGGGGGTCAAGTGGTCGCAGGTTCAAATCCTGTCAGCCCGACCAAAATTAGCGCAGGTCAGAGGCGATTTCGGAGGAATCCGGGGCCGCCTCGATTGCGTTCTACGGCCTCCATACGCCAACGCATACGCCAAACCCGCGGCCGTTCGCGGACATTCGTCGGTATCGGTGGACGTGGAACTGAATAGAGGAGGTGGTGATGTTCAAGCTCCATTTGGCGAAACCACCGGAGGGGTTCACCACCCGCCGCTCGGGCTCTAACCCGAGCTGATGCCCCTTCGGTTATCTCCTCGGCTGAAGCTCGTCAGATCCCTAGTTTTGCCGCGAGGCCGGCGACTGCGGCCCACGCCGTGTCGTCGGATGTGTGGCGGTACACGTCGCCGGTAATAGCGATGGATGAGTGCCCGAGCAGGTCGGCAACGGCCTTGATGTGCATACCCGACTCCAACCACGCGACGGCCGCCGAATGCCGCAGAGGGTCGGCGGATCGCCGCCGCAGCCCGAAAGGCCGACATCGAAGCCGAGGTCAACGAGGCGATCAACAAGGGCAAGATCACGGCTGGCTGGCGCAAGCACTGGACCACCCTCATTGAAAACGACGACCACATGGCCGATGTGTTGGCTGGCATGGCGCCCGAAACCGCCGTGCCGGTAACCGAGATCGGGTACGGCACCAACGTCGCCAACTTTCGGAGTTGGTCGCTGAGAAGGCTGCATTCATGAAGGACAAAAGCTTCGCAGAAGAACGCGAGGTCCGAATTGTGCAGCCCGGACCGCTGCGTAACTTCTTCACCCCTAGTAAGTACGGCATGATGCCCCGCGTGAAGATCCCACTCGTAGACGGTGCATTGACGACGATTACAGTGGGTCCCGGTGCCCACGCCGACCTCAGAATGCAGCCGCTTGCAATGTATGTGGAGCGGAACGGGTTCAAGGGAATCAAGCCCGGCGAAGGCGCTGCGCCTCCAAAAGTCCTGTCGTCAAGTATTCCGTACAGCGATTGGTAGCGGCCAGGCCGAGCAATCTGCCTGACCGCCCGCCGAGACGTCGACAGTCGACCGCCCGGCAAGAAATCCGAGCCCCCGGGCCGGCTGACTTCCCCGCGATAGTTAGGAATTTTTTCGGGCGACGCAAAAAACGGAAGACCGGCCGTCGGGATGATCTGTGCCAGGGATGTCAGCGAGCAGATGTGATTCGCCTAGGCAAGCAGAGTGTCGATCTTCTGCTCGAACTCTTGAAGGGCGGTCAGCTTGGGTTGTTGTCCAGCCACTGCTTCAAGCAGGGTCGATCCCTTCGTCCAATTCGTACATGTACGCGTGAACTGACCGAGAATGTACTTGCCTCGCACCAACTTCCACGGCTTTGTGGCGTGCTCGGCCCACCGATCCGATGCGCGCTGAATTGCCGCCTCGATGTCCGCCGTAGTCGGGTTGGAGGGGGGCGAACTCGTCGCACGTAGCAGGTTCAGCGCGTCATCTGCTCGTGAACTTGGCCATTGGATGCCGAAGCTATCGCGTAGTTCTCGTTGCGCCAGTTCAGCGATGGTGTTGTCGCGCTTCGCGGCATAAAGGCTGTCGCGAATTGCTCGCAATGCTTCAACGTCGCGATACTCGGCTTTTGCGTAACGTTGATCGACCATGACCTGCAGTGCCGCGTCGTCTGAAAGGAACGCACCTTCAAGGTCGGCGGTCGGCAAGATGCAAACATGAGGTTCGAGTACTGCATCGAGTGTTGGCGGCTCAACATCACGGTCAACTAGACCAACGACGGGTACGTCGTACTCGAGTAGGTGCTTGACGCGTTGAAGCACACCGCGCCGGCCTTGACCTTGTTGCACCGCGGCGCGGGCTAGGCTAGGGAATAACGCTTTTAGAACCACATCGTCGGAGTCACCTTCAGTTACCACTAGCAGTTCCGACTGGGTTAGCGCGCTGGCTTTGAATCCGGTGGTTTTGTAGAGCTCAATAAGGCCTGACTCGTTCGCCACACGCCTTGCGGCGGAGTCGTAATCGAGTCTGACGATCGAATCGGTCGGGATTCGGTCCAGGATGGCCGGACTGTGTGTGGCCAAGATGAGTTGGCCTGTGTGACCGGTGCCGCTCTCAAGGGCCTCGATGAGCCGGCGACTTAGGTTTGGGTGCAAGTAGGCGTCGGGCTCGTCAACAAGGACCACGCTGTGTCCCGCTCCTGCCCTGAGAACCCTGCTCATGATTACTAAGGCTTGTCGTTCGCCGCTGGATAGGTCAGGCACTGCATGAACGTCGCCATTGGCGAGTTGGATGCGCAATTGGTCCGGGTGCTGTTTGCTCAACGGTAAGAGCTTTTTCGGATGCAAAAGTGCGTTGACCGTCTCCACGAACTCGGGCCATTCAACCCGCGACAGGGGCGGCGCGGGTTCCTCATCCGGGTCGTCGTCCAACCGATCGGCTACGCACAAAGCTTTGGCAAATTGCTCGAACTCTTGGTCGTCTAGCCTTCCGTAGTTCTGGATCGCGGCGCGGGACTGCGCCGTCTGCTGATAAGCGAACGCTTCGGCGAGCTGCGCGAGGTCGATACCGGCGGTGCCAGCCGGGAGCAGTCGTCGCTCCGCCGGCAGATACATCGGGTTCAGATTCGGGGCGATTTGCAACAGGGCCTGGTGGGTTCCGAATTGTTCGAGGGCTGTTACTGCGGGCTTGGCAGCACGTTGCGTGCCGACCATGTCGCTGCGGGTGGCTGTGAGCTCAACGGTTTCGGGGATTTCAGGTGAACCCCACCCGACCTCTTCACTAAATGCAACCAGGGCGTCGCGGTCCGTTTGGTCGAGCTCGACCTCGAGGGTTGCCTCGGCCTTTGCTTTGTGACGTGGTGGCGGCAAATTGCCTGCCCAGTGGCTTAGCATGGCTGCAAGCAGCTTTGTCTTCCCGGTACCGTTCGGACCCGCAAATGCGACAACAGGTGACTTTGGCAGCTCGATCCGCTGGTCAACAACGCCGCCGATGTTGCTAACCGTGATCGCCGTGAACCGCATGGACGCACACTAACTTCGTCACCAATTCAAGCTCCACCCCCCGCGGCGTGTGTTGTGAGGCATACGCCAACCACATTGGTTTCGGGCCGGTTCGTCAATGTCCGCCGATGTCGTGAAAGGCCACTGACCGGCGCAGACCGGTTGCCGGTGAACACCCGCGCAGCGCGTTCGGCTATCTGGGGTCAAGTGGTCGCAGGTTCAAATCCTGTCAGCCCGACACTGTCAGCCCGACCGAAGAAGTGCCTTCCTCACTTCGCATCCAAATCGCTTAGTGCGCAACATGTTCCGGTTCCTCCGCGATGTCGATGCGCTGTTGGAGCTCGCGCAACCGTTCCTCGGCGTGTTCCAGTTCAGCGCTGATGGTGGCGAGTTGACGCCGTAGGCAAGCGATGTGCCGCTGCTCGACCGCCCAGCTGTCACGCAAACAGGCGGCGGACTCACTGGGTGTCTGCCCCGCCACCCACTTGCTCTGAATGACGGCGCGCCGTTCCTTGGCCTGTTCACGAGAAACACGGCCTCTGGAGAACGCGACAAGGTAGTCAGCTTGGGTGATCGGAAGGAGCGGCGGCCATTCCCGCACTCCTTGCATGGCGGCGCTGCACGCCTTGTCGTGTTGCAACGTCACGTAGGCCGCCACATTGCGCCACATGCGGTTGATAACCCGCCCGACGCATCCCGCATTCACTCCCAGCGGGATTGTGTAGTCCTGCGGCGCGAAATCCTCAGGCTCGACTGCACGGCCGTCCACCGTAACCACCCCCATCCGCGCGCTCCCCCACGCGGGACCAACCTCATACCCCCAAGCGCCCAGCAATTAGACTCACGCCAGCTAATCCGCCAGGGCTAGGTATTAGCTGAGTATACGCTGTTTCACTGATGCTCAGCGAAACCCCAAAGCCGTCAGGTCTCTTCTTCCCGATTCCCGCGGCTGAGGCCCCAGGCGACGAGGACGACCGCCAGCGCCAACGCCCCATAGCCCAGCGCCGAGGGCCACCAGGGTCCGGAGGAGTGGCCGGGCTCCTCGAGCGCGGCCAGCGCCACCAAGTAACTGCCATTGTCGATCGGCCCGACGCCTGGCAGCGACTGAGTCTTGGTCACCTTGATCTGGGTGTTGCTCCCGGGATCGTTGATCTGACCCCACGCAAATGTCGAGTCGTCGAGCAGGAAAGTGTCCCGGCTGCCCGCGGACTGGCTGTCGTCGCGGCCCACCAGCTGTACCTGGCCGACTGCGACGGTCTTGGCATCCGCGGGAACGTCGGCCACGACGTCTCGGTACACCTCCGGGGGCGCCGGCGGCTTGTAGTCCGGTGGTGGGGGGCCGTCCCAACCCTCCGGCGGTATCCATGCCCCGCCGTTGAAGCTGCCCGTCGCCAAATGGCTTTCGCCGACCGCGGTGAACGGGAACAGGCCGGCGACGGCGGCGTCGAGCACGATCCGACCGCCGGCCGGCACATACGCCTCCCGGTAGGCGCCGTTGTAGAAATAGCGGAAGGTCATCGCCTCATTGAGCGGGTTGTAAAGCATCGGGCGGTGGTAGGCGTCGTAGTCGATGTAGTCCCAATGGCGGGGGCGCGGCAGCGACTTGTTGTCGGCCTTTACGACGTCGACGTTGCCGTTGTGGGCGTCGACCACGGTCTGCACCTGGTGATTGAAATCCACCACCTGCAGCATCTTGTCCATGCTGGGATTAACCCGCGTGGGCGGTGCCTCCTTCGCGGCCTTGACCGCCTGCGGTGGCGCATCCAGTCCCATCGGCGCCGCCACCACTGGGGCGTTTCGCGACACCCCCGGCGGCAGCGGATTGATCTTCGGGCCATGAGCCGGAACCGTGGGCGGACTCGGAACGACCTGCGTCACGCTCGGCGGCGGGGGCTGGGGCACAGCGGGCAGCGGGGGAGGTGGCGGAAGCTGCACCGGCACGCTGCTCGACGGCGGCTGGGCCGGGCGGGGCGGCGGCCCTTCTTCGTAGCACGACCGGGGCGATCGAAGGTGATATTCCGACACCCAAAACAGACATTCGTCGCAAAAGCTGGGATTCGATCCGGCGCCGACGCAGGGAGCCCCGTGTGCCACACCGGGTGTGGTGGCTACCGCCAGCAGCGGCGCAAGAGCTATGGCGGTTGCCGCCACGATGCGGAGTGCTTTCATCTCCGTCGATCATGTCAGCCCGGCGACGATCCGGGCTACTGCTGCCCTGTGATGCCTTGCAGATCGTCGCGGATGCCCTGCAAAACGCCTTCGATTCCTTCCAGATCACCCTGGATGTTCGGCAGGTCGGGGAGAGGAGTCTGGGAAGCGTGCTGCATCTCGTCGGAGCTTGTCGGTAGGTATTGCGGGCAGTACGAGACGATGGCACCTGCAGTCACGTAGGCGCTTTGGTTGGCATCCCACACCGACGATTGCTGCACGAAATGGACGGCGTCCTCGAAGTTCTGTTGCTGCGCGAGGAAGTCGCAGACCGCATGCCCATGGCTCGTCACATATTCGCGACTGGGGATCGGCACCTGCTCCTGTTTCAATGCGCCGATGAACGCCTTGTCGACCATGTCGAGCGGCGGCGGCTGAGCTTTCGGCGGGGCCGGCTGGGGTGGCGCGTGCGACGGTGCCGGCGGCGCTTCCGCCGGCTGCTCCGGCGGCGGTGTGTTGTGGAACGTGAACATCACCACGACCACCGCGACGACAGCGATCAGGGACAGCGGCAACGCCGCGAGCAGGCCGAAGCGCCGTTGCACACCCTTGAGTCGGTAAGGCCTGACGTTGGACGCTTGACGCGCCTCGGTGAGGGCGGCCTCCGGAAGATGTCCCAGGCGCTCGTCGAGAAGTGCGTCGAACTCACGCGTGGACGGCGCACCACCCTGCTCGCGGGTGGACTGGCGCGCTGCTGCCAGGCGCCGCAACTCGGCGTCGATCGCGTCCCGATCGCGCATGATCTGAGCGTAAATCAGCCTGACGTGGTTGACGGACGTCTTGCCGGATGGTTAGTGCGTCTTCTCCCAGCGCTGGCAGCTGTGTGTCAGGAATGCGACGTCGCTCGGCTGAATCGCGACTTCCTGCGGACCGTTGCCGATGTTGTTGTCGATGATGTCCGTGGGATTGAGACTGTGCAGCCTGGCCCAATAACAATCCGATTCTCCTTCGGCGCTCCGACCGCCGGTGCGGTAAGTGCCCAGCTCGATGTCGGTGCCGATCCGGTAGGTGCCATCGGTGTCCATGGTCGTTTTGGGCAGCGGAGCCGCTGGCGGCGGGACGGTGACCGTCACTGTCTTGGTGATCACCGGTTGCACCGTGGACGTCACGGTGGCCACCGAATGGCTTGACCCCCCGCAACCCGCGAGCACCATCGCCGCTGTGGCGATAGCCGTCTTCTTCGCGTGCATTGAAGAAGAGTAAACACTGGGCTGCCGTTTTCGCGGTGAACGACTGGTTACGGTGCTCCCATGACGCAGATCGCGGGCTCGCCGGCATTCACTGCGGAGGAGTCGGCGCGGTATCGGGCGGCGGGTTGGTGGATCGACTCGACGCTGTCGGATGCGGTACGTCGTAACGCCGAAACCGCGCCCGACCGTGTCGCCTATATCGACCACCCGGCAAGGCGCCTGACATCGCGCGAATTCGATACTGCCGCAACTGCTTTAGCCGAACAACTAGCCGGGATCGGAGTCATGCCCGGCGACCGGGTCGCGGTGTGGCACGCCGACTCGGCCGCTATCCATGTGCTGTTCGTGGCCATCGAACGCTGCGGTGCTGTCGTTGTCGGTATCGGTGCGCGCGCCGGTACCCGCGAAGTCACAGCGATACTGCGCAGCACTCAGCCCAAGCTCCTGATCGCCGATCGACAGCGCGGAACAGTGGCGAACATGATCACGCACGTGATGGATGACACGCTTCGTCTGACCACCGACGCGACGCCCGGAACGCCGGCACGCCAACTCGGCCCCGACGACGTCTTCCTGATCAACTCGACGTCGGGAACCACCGGATCGCCCAAATGCGTGGTGCACACGCAGAACCGTTGGCACTACTTCCATCAGAAAGCCGTCGCCAACGGGCTCTTGACGCCGGAGGACATCTTCCTGCCCGTCATACCGACGCCGTTCGGCTTCGGGATCTGGACCAGTCACACGACTCCGATCTACCTGGGCGCCACCGCGGTAACCCTGGAGCGATTCACCACCGCGGCGACATGTGAGGCGATCGCCCGTCACAAAGTCACCGTATTGTGCTGTGTCAGCACACAATTGACGATGCTGATGGCCGATCCCGTCCGCCTGGACTACGACTTGCGCTCGCTGCGCGTCGTTTTCACCGGCGGCGAAGCGCTGCCGTATCGGCCGGCCGCCGCGTTCGAGGAACTCACCGGCGCAACCATCCTGCAGTTCTACGGCTCGAATGAGACCGGCCTGCTCAGCGCAACCACGATCGACGACTCCCAGGAGCGTCGGCTGAGTACCGCCGGGCGCATCGTGCCGGAAATGTCGGTCCGGCTTTTCGACGGCGATCGGGATGTTACGGCGACGGGGCGCGGGCAACCCGCGTGCCGTGGCCCCGCCACCAGCCTCGGCTATCTCGACGGCACCGACCACGACAAGCTCTTCACTCGCGACGGGTGGATGTGGATGGGCGACATGTGCGAGATCGACGCTGAGGGCTACCTGCGGGTCACCGGCCGAACCTCCGACTTCATCCTGCGCGGCGGTAAGAACATCAGCGCCGCCCAAGTCGAGGACGCCGTGATGACCCATCCCGCGATCGCCGTCGCGGCGGCGGTGGCGATGCCTGATCCGGTGTTCGGCGAAAAGGTCTGTGTCTACGCCGAACTCGCGGGCGCCAGCATCGACTTGCCGCAACTCGTCGAACATCTGCTTGCGCTGGGCGTTTCCAAGGAACTGCTACCCGAACGGCTCATTGTCGTCGACGAACTACCGCGATCGTCCGGCGGAAAGATTGCCAAAGGCCAACTCCGCGAGGACATCCGGGCCGGGGAATCTACTTCAGGTGGTGGCTGACGTCACCGACCTGGTCGATGAACATCGTCCGGGTGTCGAACCACCACGTGCCGTCCAGCCGGTGAAAGGTGTCCTTGTAATGCCCAGTCACGATGACCTGCAACGGCAACGCCGGTGTGGCCTGGGTGACGCAGTAATAGGACGTGCTGCTCGCTGTCCCGTCGGCGTCGTCGATATAGAGCTGCACATTGCCGGTGTGGTGTCGGGTTTTTGGAGTGCCGTCCTCGTAGATGCGGATGGCCATCTCGTACATCCGGCGGACCGCGGCGGGCCCGGCGAACACCGTCTCGGGCGGCCCGTTCTCCACACCACAGATACGACCGTGCGCAAACAACCCGGCCACCGCGTCCAGGTTGCCGGCGTCCATTAGTTCGGCGTAGCGGTAGATCAGGTTGGTGATCTCGACTGCGCTGTCACTCACGGCGAATCACCCTGAACGACCCCGCTTTCCGTCGGTCCCACATGCTTGGCCGGTTAGTGTAATGGCCGTGACATCACCGTGGACACTGAGCCGGCTCGGCGACCTGACCGGCCGGCGCATCGTCGTGACCGGAGCAACGAACGGGGTCGGACTGGGCACGGCGCGCGCCCTGGCCAACGCCGGCGCGCACGTGATCATGGCGGTGCGCAACACCGAACTGGGCGAGCAGCGCGCGGCCGAGATCGGTGGGTCGACGTCGGTGGTCAAGCTCGATCTGGCCGACCTGGCGTCGGTGCGCGCTTTCCCCGACCTGATCGACGGCGAGGTGGACGTCCTTATCAACAACGCCGGCACGCTGACGCAGCGCCGCACCGAGACGGCCGAGGGTTTCGAGACGACGCTGGCCACCAACCTGCTGGGACCGTTCGCATTGACCAATCTGCTGCTGCCCCGGGTGCGCTCGCAGATCATCAACGTCGGCTCGGACGCACACCGGTCGGCGACGCTGCGGCTCGACGACTTACACCTGCGTCACCACAAGTGGACGACGATGGGTGCGTACGCCGCCTCGAAGCTCGCGGTGATGCTGTGGGGGCTGGAGCTCGACCGCAGGCTGCGTGCCGCGGGGTCGCCGGTCGTCACGCACCTCACGCACCCGGGTTGGGTGGCCTCGAACCTGTCGCACGTCGGCGACTCGCCGCTGATGTCGCTGGCGCACAAGGCGGTGAAGTTCGTGGCCGGGCGGTTGGCAAACGACATCGACGCGGGCGCGGTGCCGACGCTGTATTGCATCAGCGAGCCGATACCGCCGGGCAGCTATGTCGGTGTCAGCGGCAGGCTCGGTCTGCGAGGCGGCCCGGTGCTCATCGGCCGCTCGGCGGTCGCGTGCGACTACGACGCTGCCGCGCGTGTGGTGGATTTCGCCGAAAAGGAAACTGGCACAGCGTTATCCGTACAGCCAGCGGTGTAGCCGAGTGGCCGAGAGTGATCGCGTCCGCTGGGACGAGAAATACGCCAGCAGCGGGCCGGCGCACGTGGATGCGGTCGGCCTGCCCTCGGTATTCGCCGGCTTCGAAGAGCTGTTCCCGACCGGCGGGCATGCTCTTGATCTGGCCTGCGGGCAGGGGCTTGCCGCCGTGTGGTTCGCTCGTCGCGGCATGGAGGTCCGGGGATTCGACGTCTCGCCGGTGGCCATCGGTCAGGCGCGGGATCTGGCCCGGCGATGCGGCGTCGGCGATCGCTGCCGGTTCGACGTCGTCGATCTTGATCAGGGTCTGCCGAACGGTCCACCGGCGAACGTCATCGTCTGTCACCGGTTCCGGGACCGTCGCCTCGATCGGGCGATCATCGGGCGGCTGGCGCCCGGCGGGCTGGTCGCGATCAGCGCGCTCAGCGAGGTGGGTGCCGCGCCCGGGCCGTTCCGCGCGGCTCCCGGCGAGCTGACCACTGCGTGCGCCGAGCTCGAGCTGATCGCCGCGGACGACGCCGACGGAGTGGCCTGGGTGCTGGCGAGGAGATGAGCGCATACTGAAACCCGTGGCCGGCCAGCTGCAGATGCGCGTGAAGAGTCTGAGCCGTTACCCGGTCAAGTCGATGCTCGGCGAGACGGTGACGACGCTGTTCGTCGACAAAGGCGGGGCCGCGGGCGACCGGCGGCTGGCGCTGGTAGACGCCGCGACCGGGCGGGTGGCAAGCGCCAAACAGCCGCGGTTGTGGCGCGAGCTGCTGCACTTTTCCGCCACCGCAGACACTGGCCGGGTGCACATCCGCGTACCCGACGGAACCAGCGTGGCCGCCGACGAACCCGGTGTCGACAACGTGCTGTCCCGGCTGCTCGGTCGGCCGGTTCACTTGGTGAGCAAGCGTCCGGACGGTGCCACGCTCGAGCGGCCCGACCCCGAGCAGGTTCTGGAGTTCGGCGTGGACGCCGAGGTCGACACCCGCATCGTCGAGATCGCCAAGGCGACGCCGGGCGACTCGTTCACCGATCTCGCGCCGCTGCATGCGATCACCACGGCCACGTGCGAGCGGATCGGTACCGAGGCGCTACGTTACCGGCCGAACCTGGTGATCGAGACACCGCCCGGATACCGGCCCTATGCCGAAAACACCTGGGTTGGCAGGGAATTGACGGTAGGGGAGACCCGGCTGCATGTTTTGAAGCCCACGTCGCGCTGCGCGGTGCCCACGCTCGAGCACGGCGCACTGCCCCGGGCGCCGCATGCGCTGCGCACGCCGGTGGCCGAAAACCGGGTGGACTCGCTGCCCTGCGCTGGCGTCTACCTGGAGGTGCTCGCCGAGGGCACCATCCACGTCGGCGACCCGGTCAGCCTTGGCCCATGAGGGACGGCCGGCGCCTGGTGGCGTAGCGTCGGGGAATGCGCCCTCGTGGCACTCCGGTGCGGCTGACCCTGTCATTGCGCCTCGGCCATGACATCGATGGGGCGTGGTGGCCCCGGACACCGAGCATCGCACGGGAGCTGCCTGAGTTGATCGCGCTTCTCGGTACTCGCTTGGGCGACATCATCGGGATCAACGTCAACTGGTCGGCGTCGCACGGTCCGCCCAAGCTGGACTCTTATGGCTGGGAAGCAAAGCGCCAGCATGTCATGACGATCACCGGCACTAGCGGGAGCGCGACGCTGCTCATCGTGCCGTGTCGGACCGACACCGCACTTGCGGTGCTGGTGCTGCGCCGAGCCGCCGGATTGCCCATCGATCCGCTCCACCTCGATACCCCTGCATACCGAACCGCGGAGGGTGTGGTGCGGGCAGCGCGAGCGCAAAGCACGTGCGCTGTGCCCGCCGAGCTGTAGACGGGCTCAGTCCACGTTCGTCGGCGCATCCGATGCCTTGACCAGGCGCACCTGCGGCCGGTCGGGCACCGCGTCGGCCAAAAACCAGCGGAACGCGAGATTACCGCGCGGATAGTCCAGTGTGGTAAGCGAATTCGGGTGAGCGGTCATGCCGCGGGAGATGACGATCGTCACCGAGCCGTCGGCGTTGGACACCGCAGAATGCCCGTTGATCGAGCTGCGCGCGTCGGTAACGCAGTGCGTCGCCATGAACTGATTCCACACCACAAGATTCCAGAACCGGCAGTCGGGCGGCCGATGGGTGACGACGAGCGCCTCGTCGTCGGCGAGCACGAAACTGCCGTAGGCGTAGCAGGCGTCACGGGCCGACCAGCCGAAATTCGCGTCGGGCACCTGGTAAGGGTCAGCGAATTGATTTGCACTGTAAGAGGTTTCGTGCCCCAGTGTGTGCACATCGTCGCTGCGCGCGCCGACGGCAAGGGGCACAATGGCGAACATCGTGCGCAACCACGTGGCGCTTGCCCGCAGTGAGGCAGCGGTTTCGGCGTCGCCGTGACGTATCGGGTCGGGCTCGTCGAGCGCCTCGATGCGCCAGCTGACGGGGCGGCCGGTCAGCGGGTCGGCCTGGTAGTCGCGGGTCATCAGCACCGCCGCGTCGGGTTCCGGCCCGAATTCGAACGAGAAGTTGCCGTCCGCGTCGACGTCGAGGTCGTCGTCGCGCACGATCGCCACGATCCGATCCGACCACGCGCCGGGCGACGGTTCGTTGTAGGCGGTCAGCGAAAAGTAAACGCTGTCACCCTTGTTGCCGCTGATCCGGTAGCGCCGTTTGGGGTCGATCGGGCAGATGCAGTAGTAGGCGTCGGTGTTGTCGCCGCCCCAGCGCCGGTCCCGCCGGAACGGCGTATTGACGTCCACGAATATCGGCCGGCTGGGTTCGGCGAACAAATAGGTATCGAAGGCGACCCCCAGCGTGGTCGCGAGCATGCGGTAGCCGTCGGCGATGTGCCGGTCGTCGGTGACCGCACGGTCGCCTTCGAGAAACGAGCGATCCAGGCCGCCCAGGATGTCCAGTAGCTCGCGCCAGGCAGCGGTCGATTGGTGGGTCATGCGCTGATTCCTCTCGTGATCAGGGCGGCGGTGCGCTCGATCCAGGTGTCGTCGAGCTGGTCTGCGCGGGTGAGCAGCGCCAGGAATGTGGTGCCGGCGACGGCTTCGACCACCTCGGCGGCGGACACGTCGGGCCGGGCCTCGCCGCGCGCGACGGCGTCGGCGAGGCGCTGCGAGAGGCCGCGGGACAGGAT
This sequence comes from Mycobacterium sp. MFM001, assembly GCF_003402475.1. Taxonomy (GTDB): domain Bacteria; phylum Actinomycetota; class Actinomycetes; order Mycobacteriales; family Mycobacteriaceae; genus Mycobacterium. The sequence goes on along the minus strand of NZ_BFAB01000011.1, from coordinate 147,776 downwards.
CCCGGCGAACCGCTCCAGCAGCGCCGAGTGCAACGTGAGGTCGGCGGCCATCTCGGCGACCAGGCCGGGCAGCGCCGCGCGGGCGGCCGGGGTGGTCAGCACGGCGGCGGTGCGGCGCACCATCTCGCGCACGTCGCCGGCCAGCGACCCGGTGTCCGGCAGCGCAGTGGCGTCGTCGAGCGGGAACGCCGCTTCGTGCACCAGATGCGCCTTGCCCGGCCAGCGCCGGTAGATCGCCGGCTTGCTGGTACCGGCCCGCCGCGCGATCGCATCCACTGAAAGATCGGCATAGCCCGTCTCGGCGAGCAGTTCGACGGTGGCGCGCAGCACCGCGCCGTCGATGCGTTTGTCGCGGGGCCGGCCAATTTCCGTCGTCATTACGAAACTCAAAGTAACATAAGTCGCCGTGACCGACGCCACAACCGTCTACCTGGACGATCTCGCCGAACCGCGCTTCAGCCCAGAAATCCAGCAGATCCGCGACCTGATGGCCGCGATGGCGCCAGACAGCCCGCTGGACGCCGACGCGCTGCACGCCAAGGCCACGGCGGAAACCGGGCTCGACGACTTCGGCCCCGACGACTACCGGGAGCGGCTCGACGTCTATCTCGCGGCGCTGCACGAGGTCAGCGGGATGCACGGGCCGGGAGTCGTCAACTTCCACGCGCAGCTGCTGGGTTGGCTGAAGAACCGGCTGCTGCTCACCGACCTACTAACGCGCCACCCCGAGATCCGCGACATCGAGCTGTTGCCACCGGTCGTCATCGCGGGCCTGCCGCGCACCGGCACCACCCACCTGCACAACCTGCTCGCCGCGGCGCCCACGTTCCGCACGCTTCCTTATTGGGAGAGCGTCGAGCCGTTTCCGCTGCCCGCCGAGGCGGGCATTGAGCCGGATCCGCGCCGGACGCGGATGGACGCGGCCGTCGACTTCATGAACGCGGTGATGCCGCACTTTCGGCTCATGCACGAGATGACCACCGACCATGTGCACGAGGAGATCCAGCTGCTGGCCAACGCCTTCTCCTCGATGCTGTTCGAGACCCTGGCGGACGTGCCCCGCTGGCGCGACTACTACCTGGCCCACGACCAGACGCCGGCCTACGAATACCTCGCCCTGCAGCTGAAGGCGCTGCAGTTCCTGCGCGGCGGCCGGCGCTGGCTGCTCAAATCGCCGTCACACCTCGAACAGCTGCCGGTGTTGGATGCAGTGTTTCCCGGTGTGGTGGTGATTTTCACCCACCGCGACCCCGTGCCGGTGGCCCTGTCGATGATCACGATGATCACCTACACCGCGCGGATGCACCGCTCGCCGGTTCCGATCACCGACATCGCCGCGTCGTGGATCGACCGGCTGGAGTTGATGCTGGGCGCGCTGGTGCGCGACCGGGACGTCATCGGTCCCGACCGCTCGGTCGACGTGGGCTTCGACGACTTCATGGCCGACGAGCTCGGCGTCGCCGAACGGCTCTACGACCTCGCCGGCGAGACGCTCACCGCCGAGGCGCGCGCGGCGATGGCCGCATATCTGGCGGGTCATCAGCGGGGACGGCTCGGCCAGGTCGCGACGTCGCCCGATTTGTTCGGGCTCGACGAGCACGACCTGGCCGTGCGCTTCGGTTCGTACGTTGAGCGTTTCTTGCGCTGACTTACAGTGCCGGGGCGGCGTCGTCGGCCGCAGGCACCGGCTCCGGCTCGGGTTCGGGCGCAGGCGCCTCGGCCTCGACGACCTCGTCCGGAGCGGGCGGGGCTTCCTCGGGAGCCACCGCGCCGACCAGAACGGCGCCGTCAGCAGGCGGCGGGGCGTCCTCGAACGCTTCCGGGTCCACCGGCAGATACATGTGGTGGGTGAACTGCGGCTGGTACGCGCCGCCGCCACCGATTCTCACGCCGCCGCCTTCGCCGCTGGACACCGCAGTGCCATCAGGCAGCGTCACCGCGGTGTGGCCGCCATTCCAGCCGATCACCAAAGCGCCGGGCGCAGTCCCGTACTGGAACCCGCGGGCCAGCAGTGCGGATTCTTCGTTTCCGGTGTTGAACCTATTCCCGAATACCGGGCGATCCGTGGCTGCATTGGACACCCAGGAAGCCAGGCCCGAACAGTCCGTTCCCGCAGGAGAATCCCCGCCGGTGACATACGGCGTGCCCGACACCTGTTGAATAAGTGTCATCAGCGTTGCTAAAACAAACATGCGGCGGGACATTAACAACACCGCAGGTAGCCGCCAAAAATTGTGGTAGCCACTACGTTTAAGCCCACCAGTGATCCAGGCTACATAAGCCAGCTCAAAAACCTAGGTAAATACGCTTTTTCAGCTCGATATTCGATGGTCGTGTAATACGAACGTACGCTTGCCGTTTCGTTTTCGCGATGGAGAAGTAATGCAGATCACCTTATTTCGTGCCGCGAACTAGTCCCGCGGACGGCAATTGCGGTGGGCCATCGGGGCAGTCGAGTTCCGGAGATTTCGAGTGTTGGAATGGCGAACCCTCCACCGAAATCCCGTCGGTGTGTACGACCACCTTGCGAGTGCGCTTGAGCGAGAAAGTGATCTCCTCGAACTCCTCGAACACCTGACGGGCGGTGCGAAGCGGCTGGGTTGTGGTGCCGATCGCGCGGGTGACGATCGTCGGCACCAGCGGGCCGATCCAGCGCGCAGCGGCTTTGGTGACGCCGGGGATGGTGGGAACCGCGGGAGTGGGCCGCGCGTGGGCCGGCAGATTCGCTGTCTCCGAGGCAGTTTCGCTGCTCGCGGGCAGTTCCGTTCGAGAGCCAGCCGCGTCTGCGCGAGTTGCCGTTCGGCCCAAAGTGTTTCGGCGGCTACCCGCAGCTCGGCCTGCTTCACCGCGATCGCGGTGTCCGCCGCCAACTCCGCGCGGTCACGCTCCGCGCGAGCGGCCGCGTGGCGATCGTGGCTCGTCCCACCGCGCCACACGCGAAGGATCAGCGTTATCGGCAGCACGCGAGCTGATACGCCGAATCGAAGCGGCGGCGTGTGATGTGGTTCACACTGGTTTAGCCGCTCATCCGGAGTGGTAGTTATGCGCCTGACATTGGGCACGGGCAAAGGAGCACATTGTGACCGTACGACGGCTGGTCCTGGCAATTGGCGCGGTGGTTCTGGTCGTCGGCATCATCGGACTGCTGGTGCCGGTGAAGGTGTCCGACCAGAACGGCGGCGACATCGGCTGCGGCAACGCACTGGTCAGCGACACCAAGAGCGCCGAATCGGCGAACAACAAGTCGGTGGCCAGCATCCCGATCCTCAACCAGGTCGTGCCGCACACCGACTATGTGGCCGAATGTCAGTCGGCGCTGTCCAGCCGGCGGTCATGGACCATCCCGGTGGCCGTGATCGGTGCCATTGCGGTAGCCGCGGCATTCTTCGTGCGCGGCGGCCGATCAACTGAGACGTTGTAGCCCGTTGCGGCGCAACGGTTTCAGGACACTCGTTTGATCACGCGGGCAGTGGCCTGCTCCAGCACGTGCTGACGGCGCAGTGGAGTGCGCTCGCGCTCTGCGCGGCGCAATGCCGGACCGATCGTGATGCCCTGCTCGTATGCCGTCACGACCCGCGGGTCCACGTACGAACTGCGTGCTACCGCCGGCGTATTGCCCAATTCCTCGGCAACCGAACGCATCACGGCAGCTTCCTCGCGGCGGCGGGCGGTCTTCGACGTCGGCTCTCGCGCTGTCGCGAACGCCTCGGCCGCCAGCACCGTGCCGTGCCACGTCCGCAGATCCTTGACGCTGAATTCGTCGCCGACCAGCTCGCGAAACCGTGCGTTGAGATCGTCGGCGTGCAGCTCGCTCCAGCCGTCGGACGTGCGGTAGACCAGCAGACGGGGAATCCGGGTGTCGGCACGCAGCAACGACCGCACTGCCCGGATCACCAACGGGTCCTCCAGTGAAACTGTCCGGCGCACACCGCTTTTGGCCGGGTAGTCGAATTCCACGCAGTCGCGATGCAGCCGCACATGGTCACGGCGCAGCGTCGCGAGTCCGAAGCTGCCGTTCTCCTGCGCGTACTCCTCACCGCCGGCCCGGAAGTAGCCGCGATCGATCAGATGCTGGGCGACCGCGAGCACACGATCGCGTCGCAAACCGCGGCCACGCAGATCGGCGAGGACCTGCGTGCGCCAGTCGGGCAGCCGTTTCGCCAGGCTCAGCGCCCGGTCGTATTTCTCCTCGGACCGCTCTGCCCGCCACCGCTCGTGGTAGAGATACTGGCGCCGGCTGGCGGCGTCCGTGCCGACCGCCTGAATGTGGCCGTTCGGGTGCGCGCAGATCCAGACGTTCTTCCACGCCGGCGGGATCACCAGTGCTTCGATCCGGGCCAGCACCTCGGGATCGTCGACCGGCTCCCGCTGTCCGTCGACGTACGAGAAGCCGCGGCCGCGCCGGACGCGACGGTAGCCCGGCCCGCCCACGTTGCTTCGGCGCAGCCTCATGGCAGCCGGTTTACCCGCGCCGAAGTCGGATAACACCAGGCTCGAGCCGACACAGGCGGATCAGCCGTCGGCTCAGAACAGGACGTGAGACGGTATCAACTTATGCAGAACTTCGATTACATGACCTACGAGGACTTCGGCCGGCGATTCTTCGAAGTGGCGGTCACCGAGGAGCGGGTCGGCGCCGCGTTCGCCCAGATCGCCGGCGACGAGTTCGAGATGGAACCGATCGGACAGGGGCCCGGCAAGATCGCCAAGGTCAGCGCCAAGGTCAAGATCCAGGAGCCGCAGCTTCGGCGAAAGGTCGGCGATGCGATCACGTTCGACATCCACATCCCGCTGGCGATCGACCTGCTTGTCGACCTGCGACTGGACAAGCAGCGGTTTTTGGTCGACGGTGACATCGCACTCCGCGCCACCGCGCGAGCCGCCGAACCGCTGCTGCTGATCGTCGACGTCGCCAAGCCGCGGGCATCCGACATCACCGTCCACGTCTCGTCGAACACCATCCGCGGCGAGGTACTGCGGGTCATCGCCGGTGTCGACGGAGAGATCCGGCGGTTCATCGCCAAGTACGTCGCTGACGAAATCGATTCGCCGCAATCTCAGGCCGCGCAGGTCATCGACGTGGCGGCTCAGCTCGACGAGGCCTGGAAAGGCGTCTAGGCCCGGCGACGATGCAGAGCGCGCAGCGCGATGAGGAGGAGCCGGGCAATCAATTAGGCCCGGCGACGATGCAGAGCGCGCAGCGCGATGAGGAGGAGCCGGGCAATTAGGCCCGGGTTAACCCGATCCGATGGAGGGTATGGAAACGGCGTGGCGCGAGTAGAGGTTTCGACGTCGTCGGAGCTCGAGCCGGAGTCGGCGTGGAAGCTGGCCTCGGATCTGAGCAGGTTCGACGAGTGGATGACGATCTTCGCCGGCTGGCGCAGCCCTGTTCCGTCGCGCATCGAGGAAGGCACCTGCGTGTCGTCGTGCATCAAGGTCAAGGGCTTTCGCAACATCGTGCATTGGACGGTCACCCGCTACGACGAACCACACGAGATCGAGCTGAATGGCCGTGGCCGGGGCGGGATCCGGCTCGCGGTGACGATGTCGGTCCGCGACAACGATCCCGGGTCGACCTTTCATCTGAGCGCCGAGCTTAAGGGCGGGCTGCTCAACGGCCCGATCGGACGGCTGGTGGCGCGGGTGCTGAAGTCCGACGTACGCCGATCGATCGACAACCTGGCCGCATTGCAGTAAACGTCGCCGTTGGGTAAGCCAGGGTAATGGACCATAGCCGGGCGCCGCTGCTGGACGCTTTGGCCGACTATCACCGGCTCGACCGATATGGATTCAGCCCGCCCGGCCACCGCCGGGGCCGCGGCGCCGACGAGCGGGTCGTGGCGGTGCTGGGCCGCGAGCCGTTCCGGGACGACGTGCTGGCCAGCGGCGGGCTGGACGACTGGCGTTCGTCCGGCGGCTATCTGTCCGACGCCGAGAAGCTGATGGCCGACGCCGTCGGGGCGTCCTCGGCGTTCTTCTCGACGTGCGGCAGCTCGCTGTCGGTCAGGGCGGCGATGATGGCGGTGGCCGGCGGGTCGGATGGGGGTCTGCTGGTGCCGCGGGACAGCCACAAGTCGATCGTCGGCGGGTTGATCTTCTCCGGCATCGAGCCGTGCTGGATCACCCCGCGGTGGGACACCGAACGCCACCTTTCCCACCCGCCGTCACCGGAGCGGGTCGCCGGCGCGTGGGAGCAATACCCCGACGCCGCAGGCGCGTTGATCGTCAGTCCGTCGCCGTACGGCACCTGCGCGGACATCGCGAAGATCGCGGAGATCTGCCACGAGCGCGGCAAGCCGTTGATCGTCGACGAGGCGTGGGGCGCGCATCTGCCGTTCCATCCCGGCCTGCCGACCTGGGCGATGGATGCCGGCGCCGACGTCTGCGTGGTCAGCGTGCACAAGATGGGGGCCGGCTTCGAGCAGGGTTCGGTCTACCACGTGCAAGGGGATTTGGTTGACGCCGACCGGCTTTCGGCGTGCGCCGACCAGTTGATGACGACGAGCCCCAACGTGCTGATCTACGCCGCGCTGGACGGCTGGCGACGGCAGATGGTGCAGCATGGACGCGAATTGCTCGGTGCCGCACTGGATTTGGCCGCCGAGGTGCGGGACAGGATCAGCCGGATCCCCGACATCGTGGTCCTCGAGGACGAGCTGCTCGGCGTGGAGGCCTCGCACGACCTGGACCGCATGCAAGTGCTGCTCGACGTGTCGGCGACCGGGACGTCGGGGTATCAGGCCCGCGACTGGCTGCGCGAGCAGCGTTACCTCGACGTGGGGCTGGCCGACCACCGTCGCATCCTGGCGACGTTGTCCTTTGCCGACGACCGACACAGCGCCGACCGTCTGGTCGATGCGTTGACGGCCTGGCGAGAAGCGGCCGATTCGTTCGACCGGCCACCACAGATGCGGCTGCCGACGCCGGATGAGCTGCAGCTGGAGAACGTGATGCTTCCGCGGGATGCGTTCTTCGGGCCCACCGAGCTCGTGGCTGCGCAGAAGGCGGCGGGCCGGATCGCCGCCGAGCAGATCACGCCGTATCCGCCCGGCATTCCCGTGGTGGTGCCTGGTGAGCGGCTCAACGATGCCGTCATCGAATTCCTGCGCACGGGCCTTCAGGCCGGCATGCCGTTGCCCGACTGCGCGGACCCGCAGTTGGAGCAGATCCGGGTCGTGGGGTGAGTGTCAGCCCGCGACCCGACGGGGTCGCTACTGTGGGGACAATGACGTCCGTCGCGATCGTGGGTAGTGGCTTCACCGGTTTCGAGTGCGCACGCCGACTAGCCCGCAAACTGGGCAAACGCAATGTCGACATCACCATCATTTCGCCCGTCGACTACATGCTCTACACGCCATTGCTGCCCGACGTGGCGGGCGGCGTGGTCGACGCGCGGTTCGTCACGATCCCGTTGGCGGGCACGCTCCACGGTGTGTGCAAGGTGCGGGGGCGCGTCGAAAGTGTCGACCTGGACCGGCACACCCTCACCTTCACCGACCTCGAGCAGCGCGCCAGCGAGCTGTCCTGGGATCGGCTGGTGCTCACCCCGGGATCGGTCACCCGGCTATTCGACATCCCCGGATTATCCACTTACGCAAGGGGTTTGAAGTCAATCGCGGAAGCGTTGTACCTCCGCGACCACGTCCTCGAGCAACTCGAGCTGTCCTGTCTGGAGTCCGACCCGGAAAGCGCACAGGCGCGTCGCACAATCGTCGTCGTCGGAGCGTCGTACTCCGGAACAGAACTCACCGCCCAGCTGCGCGCACTGGCCGACGCCGCCGCCAAGCACATGGATTTCGGCCCCGGCGACGTGAAGTTTCTGCTGCTGGACCTGGCCGAACAGGTGATGCCCGAAGTCGGAGAAAAGCTGGGGGACAAGGCAATGCGCGTGCTGCGGCGCCGCGGTGTCGACGTCCGGCTGGGCGTGACGCTGCGAGAAGTACATCCCGACTATGTGGTGCTCAGCGACGGTTCGCGGGTCAACACCCGCACCGTCGCCTGGGTGACCGGGGTAACGGCTGCGCCGCTGATCGAGACACTAGGCCTGCCAACGGAAAAGGGCCGCTTGACGGTGCAGACCGACCTATCAGTCCCCGGCCATCCGGACGTGTTCGCCGCCGGTGACGCGGCCGCGGTTCCCGACGTGACCCAGCCCGGGAAGATCACCCCGCCGACCGCCCAGCACGCGATCCGTCAGGGCAAGGTGCTGGCCAACAACGTCGCCGCCAGCCTCGGGCACGGCAAGCCGAAGCAGTACAAGCACAAAAACATGGGCCTGGTCGTCGATCTCGGGCCGCGCTCCGCTGTCGCCAATCCGCTGGGCGTGCACCTGTCGGGATACCCGGCGAAGTTGGTCACCCGGTCGTATCACCTCTATGCCATACCGCGATTCGTCAACCGGTGGGCGGTGTCGCTGGCCTACGTGACCGACATGTTCTTTGCGCGCACGCTGGTTTCGATGGGGCTGTCGACGCAAAGCGACGCCGAATTCTCCACCAGCGAAGGGATTCCGCTGCCCAAGACCGACTGACGCTGCTCGCGCTTTACAGCGTCTGGTGGCGCCCGAAGTACTTGTGGTCTTCGCTGTAACCGCCGTAGCCGCTACCGATTTCGGAGTAGTGCTCGACGAACTCGATGCCCTTGATCCACTTCACCTGCTTGAAGCCGTGCTGCAGCTCGTTGCGCAGCCGCAGCGGCTTGCCGTGCATGTAGGGCAGCGGCTGGTCGTTCATGTTGTAGGCCAGCATCGACATGTGGTGCCACATCTGGTCGATGGGGTGCGCGTTGTAGTAGATCCCACCGGTGGCGCCCAGGCCCATCGAGTAGAACACCACCCACTTGGCCTCGGGCAGCGGCTTGACGATCTCCATCAGCGTCTTCATCTGCACGCCACCCCATTTGGCGACACCCGACCAGGCCTGGATGCAGAAGTGCTGGGTGATCTGGTCGTGGTAGGGCAGCGCCTTCAAATCCTCCAGCGAGAACTCCATCGGGTTCTCGACGAGCCCGTAAACCCGCAGCCGCCAGTCGGCGAAGTCGTTCTTCTCCAACTCCTTGTACTCGACGGTCTCCGGCAACCGGCCGTTACGCCAGTGATGCGGCGAGATGTCTTCCTCGGTGAACGCGCCGGGCTTCGGGTTGAGGTTTTCCAGCAGCCGCTGGAACGGACCGATCAACGCGTACCCAACCCGCTGCACCACGCGCGGGTGCCGAATGGTGAACGGGGTGGCCCACACCCAGGCGACCGCCGTCACCAGCATCGCCACGGTGAACACCAGGAAACCGGCCCAGCCGTTGTCGTCGCGGGCGGCGAACATGTGGTTGAGGTTGCGCAGCGCGTCGGTGGCGAACACCAGCGTGACGTGCACGAGGATGAAGAACAGGAAGTAGACCAGCACCAGGAAGTGCAGCGAGCGGGCGATCTGAATGTTCAGCCGCTTGCTGATGACGGTGAGGCGCTGCGAGAGCGCCGGCGACATGCCGAGCCCGGTGATCAGCGCCGCCGGCGCGGCGATGAAGACGGTGGTGAAGTACGCCAGCAACTGCATGCCGTTGTAGGCCTCCCACCCGTTGTCGGTCGGCCAGTGCAGCGACAGGTACTGGATGGCCACCGACGCGGCGTTGGGGAAGACGTCCCAGCTGGTAGGCACGATGTGCCGCCACTGCCCGGTGGTGAACAGCAGCACGTAGAACACCGCACCGTTGAGCAGCCACAGGACGTCAACGCCGAGATGCCACCACCGGGCCAGCCCGATGGAGTGCCGGAACCCGGGCAGCCCGAATTGCGGAGGCAGCGCGACGGTGTCGGCGTTGGCGGTCCAGTACTCGTCGTCGGGGACCGGCGGGCCGACCCGCAGCCACTCGTCCTTGCCCGGGGTGGAGTTGCGGCTGAAGTACAACCGCGGGTGGTCGCAGAGGATCTGGATGCCCGTCCGGATGATGAACATCATCATGAACAGGTTGAAGAAGTGGGTCCAGCCGATCCAGGCCGGCATGCCGGGGATGACGCCGGTCGGGTCCGAACCGGGGTATCGCTCGACGAAGTCGCGTACGGCGGGCGTGTGGTAGAGGCCCTTGCCGATCGCTACCCCGGCGACCAGTAGCGCGAAGCCGATTGGAATCAGCCAGAGCAGATTGAACCACTTGTCGCGGCCCACCCGCAGTTTCGGGGCGGTGGCCCGTCTGGTGAGGTCGAATCCGCCGCCGTAGTTCTCCACATCGACGACGTCATGGGCCTTGTGCACTTCGGTGCGGTAGCCCTGCTCCAGCTCCATTTCCACGTCGACGACATCGGCGGGATAGTCGACATGGTGGGTGGAGTCTGTAGGTACGACGTCGGTCTCGGCCAAATCGATGCGCCCCTCGGGGCCATTAGCGTCCGTGGTCGTCACGCGGCCGAACTTACACGAAGCGCCATTGTTACCGCGGTAAACATAAAGGAAACACTGGCCGTGAATTGGCTGGTCATCGCGAGGTTCCGGCGCGCGCTTCACAACCCCGGTGTGATTCCGTGCGCATCTGCGGGAGCAAATATCTATTTGCTCCGAGCTTGCGGCAAAAATAGCGATTAATTAACGCAATTGCGGAGTATGTTCCTTGTCACCGCGGAAACCCTTCTGGCGCTGCGCATTTAGTACATGGTGGCGGTGTGCACCAGCCCATCCAAGGATCGGCGGCCAGAGTGAGATTCATCACACCCGACCCTCGGGTACGAACGGCGTCACGCTCGCGCATCGCGAACCCGGCAGCGCAGCCGTCCCGGCACTAACGTTTCTGCGGATGAAATTTGCGCTGGCGAGCTATGGAAGTCGCGGCGATGTCGAGCCTTTCGCTGCGGTGGGGCGGGAACTGCTGCGCCGCGGGCACGACGTGTGTATCGCTGCCCCGCCGCACATGCTCGGCATCGTCGAGTCGGCGGGACTTGCCGGCCTCGCCTACGGGCCGAACCCGCAGGCTCGCCACGCCGCCGATCCGCTCAGCATGATGAGCGAACTGCTGGACCACGTCAGCCGGGCCTTGACGGAGTCGGGTGCGACGTTGACGCGGCTGGCGAAGGGCGCCGACCTGCTGCTGACGGGCACAAGTGAGCAGGAGCTGGCCGCCAACGTCGCGCAGCACTACGGCATTCCGCTGGCCGCGCTGCACTTCTTCCCGGCGTCGGTGTTGGCGCCCGGGTTGCTTTTCGAGAGCGCGACGGCACACGCGGACGAGGCTCAACGCCAAGCACTGGGTTTGCCGGCAGGGCAGTTGGTCGAAGGCGCATCGCTGGAGATCCAGGCCTACGACGAGCTGTGCTTTCCCGGCCTGGCCGCCGAATGGCTGAAAAGCGGTGGCCGACGGCCCTTCGTCGGCGCGCTGACGCTGGAGTTGCCGACGGATGCCGACGACGAGGTCTTGTCGTGGATCGCCGCGGGGACACCACCCATCTACTTCGGCTTCGGCAGCAGCGTGCGGCTGGCCTCCGCCGCCGACACGGTCGCCGTGATCGGCGAGGCATGCGCGCAATTGGGCGAGCGAGCGCTGATCTGTTCTGGTGCAAGCGAATTCGCCGACATTCCGCAGTTCGACCACGTCAAGGTTGCCGACACTGTGAACCACGCGGCCGTCCTGCCCGCGTGCCGGGCCGTGGTGCACCATGGCGGCGCCGGCACCACGGCCGCAGGGATGCGGGCCGGAGTCCCGACGTTGATCCTGTGGCGCTGGCTCGATCAGCCGATCTGGGCAGACGTCGTTACCCGGCTGAAAGTCGGCTCGGGCCGCCAGTTTTCGGACACCACCCTGGAATCGCTGGTGGCGGATCTGCGGTCCCTCCTCTCGCCGCAATGCGTCGCTCGTGCCCGCGAGGTCGCCGCCCGGCTGACGACACCTGCCGAAAGCGTCGCCCTGGCCGCCGATCTCCTGGAAGACACGGCTAGGGCGGCCGCAACCGGCGCACCGGCCGGGTCTCGATCGCGTTGATCGTCAGCGCGCGCCGGCTGATCCGCCAGCCGTCGTCGGTCCGCAGGTACTCGTCGTCATAACGTAGGTGCCAGACGACGTCGGTGATCTCGTCTGCTCGCTGAATCCAGTGATGCGCAACGCAGGTAATGCGACCGCGTGCCGTACCGGGCGCTGCGCCGTCGTCGTAGACCTCTCCCACGATCGCGTGCTCGGTGCGCGCGGTGGCGGCGACGGCGGCGATCGCCGCACGGATGGCGCCCGGGTCGCGGTGATGGTGGACCGGTTCCAGCGAGCCCGGCGGGTCGGGCACCGCGAGCTCGGCGGTATCGGTGAAAAGTGCTGCCACGGAGTCGAATTGGCGGTCGTCGACGCCGGCGGCGTACCGGTGCACCAGCTCGGAAACAGCCGCTCGGTCGGCGTAGTCGAGCGTCACGTCGCCAGCGACAGACGTTGCGCGCAGGCCGACAACGCGTCCTTGGCCTGCTCGATGTCGGTGATCGGCGGCATGGCCAACACGATCCGGTGAGCACCCTGCTCGGTCAGCCGGCCCGCGCGGTCGGCGTCGATCTTGCTGACCGAGTGGCCCAGCGACACCTCGAGGCGGTCCGGGTCGCGGCCCGCGGCCGAGGCCTCGTCGCGCATCAGCGACAGCAGCGAGCCGAGCTCAGCACCGGCGACCCCCAACGGCTGGAAACCGTCGCCGAAATGCCCGGCCCGTCGTGCCGCCGCTCTGCTGTGCCCGCCGATGTGCACTGGGATGCCAGCGCCTGCAACGGGTTTCGGGTAGCAGGTGACGTCGTCGAAACCGAAGAACTCGCCGTGATGACTGACCCCGTGGGGTTGGTCGTCCCACAGCGCCCGCAGCACCGCCAACTGCTCGTCGGCTCGTCGGCCCCGGCTGTCGAATGCTGTTCCGCAGGCTTCGATTTCCTCGCGCAGCCAGCCGACACCGACGCACAGCCGAAGCCGCCCGCCCGACAGCGCGTCGACGGTGGCCGCCCGCTTGGCCAGCACGACCGGATGGTGATTAGGCAGCACCAGAACCCCGGTCGCCAGGCCGAGTCGCTCGGTGTGGCCGGCCAAAAACGCCAGCAGGTCAAGCGGATCGGGAACCGGGCAGTCGGCCGGCAATTCCACCCGGCCCGAGCTGTCATACGGGTAGACGCTGTCGTAGCGGGTTGCCAGCACGGTGTGCTCGACGACCACGATCGACTCGAAGCCGCACGTTTCCAGATGCCGCGCGAACGCCGCCATCCAGGCGGGGTCCGCCGTGACACCGGCGCCGACCGGGGCGACCACCGCGACTTTCATTGCCCGTGAGGTTAACGGGCCGTCTGGGCGCGCATCGCCTCGGCCAGCCTGGCGGCCCGCGGGTCGGTGAAGACGTCCTCGAGCAGCACCGGCCGTCCGTCCGGGCCGGACAGCGGAACCCGCCAGTTGGGGTACTCGTCGGTGGTGCCGGGCTGGTTCTGGGTGCGGTGGTCGCCGACCGCGTCGGTCAGCGCCAGGCCCAGCAGCCGCGACGGTGTTCGGCCCAGGTACTCGTGCAAGGCCACCACGGTCTCGTCGAGGTCGGCGTGCCGGCCCAGCAGCCCGACCCGGCGCAGCTCGGCCAGCCACGCCTCCCGATCGGCCTGTGCATCGGCGAGTTCGTCGTCGACCGGACGGGTCAACAGCCCCAGCGAATCCCGAAGCCGCACATGCTCGCCGGCCAAATACCCCGCGGTGGGCGGCAGGTCGTGCGTGGTGACCGACGACAGGCAGTACTCGCGCCAGCGCTCGGCCGGCAGCGGACCGCCGTCACCGTCGCGGTCGAGCTCGAACCACAGAATCGAGGTGCCGAGCACGCCACGGGCCCGCAGATAGTCGCGCACCCACGGCTCGACCGTGCCGAGGTCTTCACCGACGACCACCGCCCCGGCGCGATGGGCTTCCAGCGCGACGATGCCGACCATCGCCTCGTGGTCGTAGCGCACATAGGTGCCGTGCGTGGGCGGTGAACCGGCGGGGATCCACCACAGCCGGAACAGCCCGATGATGTGGTCGATGCGCACCCCGCCGGCGTGCCGCAGCACGGTGCGGATCAACGCCCGGAACGGCTGGTACTCCTGCTCCTCGAGCCGATCCGGCCGCCACGGCGGCTGCGACCAGTCCTGGCCGAGTTGGTTGAACTCGTCCGGCGGCGCGCCTGCCGTCACACCGAGCGCCAGCGCGTCCTGCAGCGCCCAGGCGTCCGCGCCGGTGGGATGCACGCCGACGGCCAGGTCGGCCATGATGCCCAGCGACATCCCGGCGGCCACCGCCTGCGATTGCGCGGAGCCCAGCTGCTCGTCGAGTTGCCATTGCAGCCAGCGATGGAAATCCACCTCCGCGGCGTGTCCGGCCACGAAATCGGCGACGCCGGGCGCGCCCGGGTGCTGCAGCGATTCCGGCCACTGGTGCCAGTCGCCGCCGAACTCCTCGGCCAGCGCACACCAGGTGGCGAAGTCGTCGAGCGCCACCCCCTCGCGTGCGCAGAACGCCGCATAGGCCAGTTGCCGGCCGGCCGAACGCGGAACCCGGTAGACGAGTTGCAGCGCCTTGCGTTTGGCCGCCCATGCGGTGTCGCGGTCGATCGCGTCGGAGGTGGCCGCGCGGTCGCGGGCACGGTCACGCAGCCGCCACACCCGGCCGCGTTTGGGTAGGTAGGCGAATTCCGGGATCGCCTCGACCCGAAGGTAGAGCGGGTTGACGAAGCGCCGCGACGTCGGCAGATAAGGCGACGGTTCCATCGGCTTGGTCGGCGTGGCCGCGTGCAGGGGGTTGACCAGTATGTAGCCGGCGCCGTGCTGCGACGCCGACCAGACCGCGAGGTCGGTCAGATCGGTCAGGTCGCCGACTCCCCACGACCGCCCCGACCGCACGCTATATAACTGGGCGGCCAGACCCCATGTGCGACGAGCGCCGAGCCGCTCCGGCAATCCCAGCCAGTCAGGCGTCACGATCAGCGCGGCGTCGGCCTCCTGGTCGCCGGAGCGCAGATGCAGACGGTGATAGCCCAGCGGCAGGTCGGTGGGCAGCACGAAGCTGGCTTCGCCGACTAGGCGGCCGTCGAGGTCGAACGGCGCGGCGAAGTTGTCCACCTGCCGCACCCCGTGGCGCAGCGTCCCGTCCTCCAACTGCACCCACACCTCGGCCGGATGGCCGTGGGTCACGTGCGCCCAGAACCGGGTCTGCGCACCGGCGCGCCCGACCACGGTCGCCGGCAGCGGACGCGACCAATACAAACGGTCCAGGGCTGACAGCGCGGCGGCGCGTTCCGCGTCGGTGTTCGCGGCCACCCCGAACGCGGCGAGAACGGCCACCACGGTGCTTTCCGGGACGGGCACCCGCCGACCGGTCCAGTCCTCGTAGTCGGTGGCGATCCCCAGCCGCCCGGCGAGTTCGGTCAACGTCGGCGCAGTGGGCGTCATGCTGCCATCTTGCAAGACGAGCCGACTTTGCTCCGCGTCGCTACCATTCCAGTGAAGGCTTTTGGCAATTCCAGCAGGACAGATGGCAAGTGATGACACTGTGGTGTAGACCACCGCGGGGGCAGGTCATGACGCCGCTTCTCGCGTGGCGAGGTGGGCGGGGGTGCCCTACGGTTATCGATGTGAATAGTGACCACCGGCACTTTGCAGGCGTTCCGTCGGTTCGGAGCGTGATCCGCCGTGCCGTCTGAACAAGGTGGGCAGCGCGGCTCGGGGTACGGCCTCGGGCTGTCGACCCGCACCCAGGTAACCGGCTACCAATTCCTGGCACGACGGACCGCGATGGCGTTGACCCGCTGGCGGGTCCGCATGGAGATCGAACCGGGCCGGCGCCAGACGCTGGCCGTGGTGGCGTCTGTCTCGGCGGCCGCGGTGATTTGCCTGGGCGCTTTGCTGTGGTCATTCATCAACCCCTCCGGCCAACTGAACGAGTCGCCGATCATCGCCGACCGCGATTCCGGCGCGCTCTACGTCCGAGTGGGCGACACGCTGTACCCGGCGCTGAACCTGGCCTCGGCTCGGCTGATCGCCGGCCGCGCCGACAACCCGCACAAGGTGCGCTCGAGCCAGATCGCCCAGCAACCCCACGGGCCCATGGTCGGCATCCCCGGCGCACCGTCGTCGTTCTCGCCGACCACGCCGGCGTCGTCGTCGTGGCTGGTGTGCGACGCGGTCACCTCGACGGCGGGCGTCGGAGCACCGTCGCCGGTGACGGTCACGGTGATCGACGGCACCCCGGACCTGTCGAATCACCGGCGGGTGCTCAGCGGATCGGACGCGGTGGTGCTGCGCTACGGCAACGACACCTGGGTGATCCGGGAAGGCCGCCGCTCGCGCATCGACGCGGGCAACCGGGCCGTGCTGCTGCCGCTGGGCATCACCCCCGAGCAGGTCACTCAGGCCCGGCCGATGAGCCGCGCGCTCTACGACGCTCTGCCCGTCGGCCCCGAGCTGACGGTGCCCAAGGTGCCCGACGCCGGCAGCCCGGCCAATTTCCCCGGCGCCCCCGGCCCGGTGGGAACGGTGTTCGTGACGCCGCAAATCAGTGGGCCGCAACAATATTCGGTGGTACTGACCGACGGCGTGCAGACCGTCACCCCGGTGGTGGCTCAGATCCTGCAGAACGCCGGCGCCACCCCGGGTGCTCATCTGGTGACGGTCGCGCCGCCCGCGCTGGCGAAAATGCCGGTGGTCACCGGGCTGGATCTGTCCGCCTATCCGGACGGCCCGCTGGACGTGGTCGACATCCGTGAGAACCCCGCCACCTGCTGGTGGTGGGAGAAGACCGCCGGTGAGGAGCGGGCGCGCACCCAGGTGGTGTCCGGTCCCACCATTCCGGTGGCCCAGTCCGAGTCCAACAAAGTGGTGTCGCTGGTGAAGGCCGACAACTCCGGCCGGGAAGCCGACCGGGTCTACTTCGGCCCCAACTTCGCGAACTTCGTCGCAGTCACCGGCAACGACCCCGGCGCATCCACGACGGAATCGCTGTGGTGGCTGTCGGATTCGGGTGTGCGGTTCGGCGTTGACAACACCCGCGACGCCCGCACCGCGCTCGGCCTGACCTCGACACCGAGCCCGGCGCCGTGGGTGGCGTTGCGGCTGTTGGCGCCCGGCCCGGCGTTGTCGCGGGCCGACGCGCTGGTGCGCCACGACACCCTCCCCAAAGACATGAACCCTGCAGAATTGGCGGTACCGAAGTGAAACGTGGCTTTGCGCGGCCCACGCCGGAGCGCGCGCCGGTAGTCAAGCCGGAGAACATCGTCCTCCCGACGCCGCTGAGCGTTCCGCCTCCCGAAGGCAAGCCGTGGTGGCTGGTCGTCGTCGGCGTGCTGGTGGTCGGCCTTCTGGTCGGCATGGTCGGTATGACGGTCGCCAGCGGCTCGCGGATGTTCCTAGGCGCCGGCGCGATCTTCCCGATCTTCATGATCGGCGGCGTCGCAATGATGATGTTCGGCGGCCGGTTCGGCGGCCAGCAGCAGATGAGCCGGCCCAAACTGGACGCGATGCGTGCCCAGTTCATGCTGATGCTGGACATGCTGCGGGAAACCGCCCAGGAGTCCGCCGACTCCATGGACGCCAACTACCGCTGGTACCACCCGGAGCCGACGACCCTGTCGGCTGCGGTGGGTTCGAGCCGGATGTGGGAGCGCAAGCCTGACGGCAAGGACCTCAACTTCGGGGTCGCGCGCGTCGGCGTGGGAATGACGCGGCCCGAGGTGACTTGGGGCGAGCCGCAGAACATGCCGACCGACATCGAGCTGGAGCCGGTTACCGGGAAGGCGCTGCAGGAGTTCGGCCGCTATCAGAGCGTCGTCTACAACCTGCCCAAGATGGTGTCGCTGCTGGTCGAGCCGTGGTACTCGCTGGTGGGCGAGCGCGAGCAGGCGCTGGGCCTGATGCGGGCGATCATCTGCCAGCTGGCGTTCTCGCACGGTCCCGACCACGTCCAGATGATCGTCGTCACTTCTGATGTGGCGCAATGGGATTGGGTCAAGTGGCTGCCGCACTTCGGTGACCCGCGACGGCGCGACGCCGCCGGCAACGCGCGGATGGTGTACGGGTCGGTGCGTGAGTTCGGCGCCGACCAAGCCGAATTGTTCGCCGGCCGTGGATCATTCACGCCGCGCCACGCCAGTTCGTCGGCCGAGACACCTACCCCGCACCACGTGGTCATCTGCGACCTCGAAGACCCGCAGTGGGAATACGTGGTCAGCACCGGCGGCGTCGACGGCGTGACATTCTTCGACCTGACCGGGGCGGCGCTGTGGACCGCCGTGCCCGAGCGGGTGCTGACGTTCGACAAGACCGGGGTGATCGAGGCGCTGCCGCGTGACCGCGACACCTGGATGGTGATCGACGACAACAAGTGGTTCTTCGCGCTGGCCGATCAGCTGAGCGCAGCCGAGGCCGAACAGTTCTCGCAGCGCATGGCGCAGTGGCGGCTCGCCGAGGCCTACGAGGAGATCGGGCAGCGGGTGGCGCACATCGGTGCGCGAGACATCTTGTCCTACTACGGAATCGAGGACCCGGCATCGATCGACTTCAACGCGCTGTGGAACGGGCGCGGCGATTCGATGCGGCGGTCGCGGTTGCGGGTGCCGTTCGGTAACCGCTCCGACAACGGCGAATTGCTGTTTTTGGACATGAAGTCGCTCGACGAGGGCGGCGACGGCCCGCACGGCGTGATGTCCGGGACGACGGGTTCGGGTAAGTCGACGCTGGTGCGCACCGTGCTCGAGTCGCTGATGCTCGGGCACCCACCCGACGAACTGCAGTTCGTGCTCGCCGACCTCAAGGGTGGGTCCGCGGTCAAGCCGTTCGCCGGGGTGCCGCACGTGTCGCGCATCATCACCGACCTCGAAGAAGACCAGGCGCTGATGGAGCGCTTCCTGGACGCGCTGTGGGGCGAAATCGCCCGGCGCAAGGCGGTGTGCGACAACGCCGGCGTCGACGACGCCAAGGAATACAACGAGATGCGCACCCGGCTGCGCGCACGCGGCCAGGACATGCCGCCGCTGCCGATGCTGGTGGTCGTCATCGACGAGTTCTACGAATGGTTCCGGATCATGCCGACCGCGGTCGACGTCCTCGACTCGATCGGCCGGCAGGGCCGCGCCTACTGGATCCACCTGATGATGGCGTCGCAGACCATCGAGAGCCGGGCCGAAAAGCTCATGGAGAACATGGGTTACCGGCTGGTGCTGAAAGCGCGCACCGCCGGTGCGGCGCAGGCCGCCGGCGTGCCGAACGCGGTCAACCTGCCGGCCCAGGCGGGCTTGGGATACTTCCGCAAGAGCGGCGACGAGATCATCCGGTTCCAGGCCGAGTTCCTGTGGCGCGACTACCGCCGCGGCGTATCGCTCGACGAGGACGGCCAGGCGCCGCTGGTGCACAGCGTCGATTACATTCGCCCGCAACTCTTTACCACCGCGTTCACGCCGCTCGAAGTCAGCGTGGGCGGCGGAGACCTGGATGCTCTGCCGGAGACGGTGAACGGCGAAGTCGCCGACCCGGACGTCGACGTCATCGACGGCGAAGTCGCTGAGGTCGACGACGAGGAAGAAGAGGCGATCCGGACGCCGAAGGTCGGCACGGTGATCATCGACCGGCTGCGCCAGATCCCGTTCGAGCCGTACCGGTTGTGGCACCCGCCGCTGGACGAGCCGGTCGCGATCGACGACCTGGTCAACCGCTTCCTGGGCCGGCCCTGGCAGCAGAACTACGGCACCGCCCGCAACCTGGTGTTCCCGGTCGGGATCATCGACCGCCCGTACAAGCACGACCAGCCGCCGTGGACCGTGGACACCTCCGGCGCGGGTGCCAACGTGCTGGTGCTGGGCGCCGGCGGTTCCGGCAAGACCACCGCGCTGCAGACACTGATCTGCGCGGCGGCGCTGACCCACACTCCCGAGCAGGTGCAGTTCTACTGCCTGGCCTACAGCAGCACCGCGCTGACGACGGTGGCCGGCCTGCCGCACGTCGGCGAGGTCGTCGGCCCCACCGACCCGTACGGCGTCCGCCGCACCGTTGCCGAGATGCTGGCGCTGGTGCGCGACCGCAAGCGCAGCTTCCTCGAGCACGGGATCGCCTCGATGGAGATGTTCCGGCGGCGCAAGTTCGCCGGCGAGCCCGGGCCGGTGCCGGACGACGGCTTCGGCGACGTCTACCTGGTGATCGACAACTACCGGGCGCTGGCCGAGGAGAACGAGGTCCTGATCGAGCAGGTCAACCAGATCATCAACCAGGGGCCGTCGTTCGGGGTGCACGTGATCGTCACCGCCGACCGGGAATCGGAGCTGCGGCCGCCGGTGCGCAGCGGGTTCGGCTCCCGGATCGAGCTGCGGCTGGCCGCGGTGGAGGACGCCAAGCTGGTGCGTTCCCGGTTCGCCAAGGACGTCCCGGTCAAGCCGGGCCGCGGCATGGTCGCGGTCAACTACGTGCGCCTGGACAGCGACCCGCAGTCCGGTCTGCACACGCTGGTGGCCCGGCCCGCCCTTGGCACCACGTCCAACGCGGTGTTCGAGTCCGACAGCGTGGCCGCGGCGGTTAGCCAGGTGGCGGTCGGCCGGACCCGCCCGGTGCGCCGCCTGCCGGCGCGCTTCGAGCTCGAGCAGCTGCAGGCGCTGGCCGCCGCCGACCGCCGGCAGGGCGTCGGCGCGGGCGGAATCGCTTGGGCCGTATCGGAATTGGACCTGCAGCCGGTGTACCTCAACTTCGACGACAACGCGCACCTGATGGTGACCGGACGTCGCGAGTGTGGCCGCACCACCACGCTGGCCACGATCATGCGCGAAATCGGCCGGATCTACGCGCCCGGCGCCAGCACCGCGCCACCCACCTCGCGGCCGTCCGCGCAGGTGTGGCTGGTCGACCCGCGTCGCCAGCTGCTGACCACGCTGGGGTCCGACTACGTCGAGAATTTCGCGTACAACCTCGACGGGGTCGCCGCGATGATGGACCAGCTGGCCGCCGCGCTGGCGCGCCGCGAGCCGCCGCCGGGACTGTCCGCCGAGGAGTTGCTGTCCCACTCGTGGTGGAGCGGGCCGGAGATCTTCCTGATCATCGACGACGTGCAGCAGTTGCCGCCGGGCTTCGACTCTCCGCTGCACAAGGCGGCGCCGTGGGTGACCAGGGCAGCCGACGTCGGGCTGCACGTAATCATCACCCGCACCTTCGGCGGCTGGTCGTCGGCGGGCAGCGACCCGATGCTGCGGGCGCTGCACCAGGCCAACGCGCCGCTGCTGGTGATGGACGCCGACCCCGACGAGGGCTTCATCCGCGGCAAGATGAAGGGCGGCCCACTGCCTCGTGGCCGTGGCCTGCTGATGGCCGAGGACACCGGCGTGTTCGTCCAGGTCGCGGCCACCGACGTGCGCCGCTAAGCGGCTGCGCCGCCCTGACAGAGGGCTCATAGCCGACGCACAGCTGGCTCTTGTGGCCGGCTCACGCTACCTAGTTAACGTCGCTAAGCAGTGACTGACGGGGTAGTGGTGAAGGGAGTGCGTGATGTCGTTTGTGACGACACAGCCGGAAGCGTTGACGGCCGCGGCGGGCAACCTGCAGGGGATCGGCTCGACGATGATCGCCCAGAACGCCGCTGCGGCGGCTCCGACAACCGGAGTGGTTCCCGCTGCGGCCGATGAGGTTTCGGCGCTGACCGCGGCGCAGTTCGCCGCGCATGCGCAGATGTATCAGGCGGTCAGCGCGCATGCCGCCGCGATTCACGACATGTTCGTCGCCACCCTGGGCACCAGCGCCGGGTCATATGCGGCCACCGAGGCTGCCAACGCGGTCGGGGCCGGCTAAGAGGGGGAGCAATGCTGGATTTCGGAGCGCTGCCACCGGAGATCAACTCCGCACGCATGTATTCCGGTCCGGGATCGGGACCGATGCTGGCCGCCGCGGTGGCTTGGCAGGAACTGGCCGCCGAGCTGGATTCTGCTGCGGCGCAGTATGGTTCGGCGATCTCCGGGTTGACCAGCGGGGCCTGGTCGGGACCGTCGTCGGCGTCGATGGCGGCCGCGGCCACCCCGTACGTCGGCTGGCTCAGCGTCACCGCCGGCCAAGCCGAACAGGCGGCCACGCAGGCCGGCGCGGCGGCCGCGGCTTACGAAACCGCTTTTGCCGCAACGGTTCCCCCGCCGGTGATCGCAGCCAATCGCAGCCTGCTGGCCACCCTGGTCGCGACTAACGTGCTCGGGCAGAACGCCCCGGCCATCGCCGCGACCGAGTTTCACTACGCCGAAATGTGGGCGCAGGACGCCGCGGCCATGTACGGCTACGCCGGGGCGTCGGCGACTGCCGCGAAACTGACCCCGTTCACAGCGCCGCCGCAGACCACCGACCCGAGCGGGTTGGCCGCCCAGGCCGCCACGGTGGCCCAGGCCGCGGGCACCTCCGCCGGCACGCACGCCGAGACGGTGATGTCGGCAGGCCCGCAACTGCTTGCCGCGACACCCCAAGCGCTGCAAGGACTTGCGTCACCCCAAGGCCTGGAAAGCCTTGCATCGTCGGGGACCGGGTCGTCGTCGTCCACGTCGGGTATGTCGTCGATGTCCTCACTGAGCATGCTGACCATGCCTGCGAGGATGGCGATGATGCCGATGAGCATGCTCATGCGGATGTTCATGATGGGCGGAACCAATACCGCCGCGAAGGCCGCCACCACGGGGATCACCACGATGGCCCTTGGCAGCGGGCTCGGTTCGGCCACGAATGCCCTGGGTTCGGCCGGCTTTGCCGGCCTGGGCGGGAGCAGTTCCGCGGTCACCGCGGGGATGGGCCGGGCAGCCTCGATCGGCGCCTTGTCGGTGCCGTCCGGCTGGGCCGGGATGGCGCCCGCGGTGAGCCCCGCCGCGGCCACCGCACTGCCGGCCGGGACCGCACCGGCAATGCAAGCGGCGGCCCAAACGAGCGTGCCGCCGATGATGCCGATCACCAGTATGGCCGGCCGTGGCGCGGTGGGCGGCGCCACTCCACGATTCGAGGTTCGGCCCAGTGTGATCCCGCGCTCACCAGCCGGCGGATAGTGACCGCGCCCGAGTCCACATACCCAACAACGGATGAACAATTGTCATTCGCGGGTGAACAGTAGTTGTCGAGGAATGAATAGTTAGCGTCGTCGGCGGCTAACTGCGGTACGGCCCATTAATCTCACCGAAGAGCGTCTGTTCAGCGACGAGCACGCGTGCTCAACAGTGTTGATGCAGAGGGTTACTGAGGGAAGAAAGCGCATTTCGGCTGTGACTACGCACCGCGCTTCGTGGGCCGACATGTATCAGGCATTTGGCTACCAGACCCATGACCGCCGCGCCGTGCGGAGGAGGACGTAGTGCTGGATTTCGGCGCGTTGCCGCCGGAGGTGAATTCGGCTCGGATGTATGCCGGTCCGGGGGCGGGGCCGTTGTTGGCTGCCGCGGGGGCCTGGGATGGGTTGGCGGCGGAGTTGTTTTTGGCGGCGAGCGGCTATAGCTCGGTGCTGTCAGAGTTGACCAGTGGTCCGTGGGTGGGTCCGGCGTCGATGTCGATGGCGGCGGCGGCCGCGCCGTATGTGTCGTGGCTCAGTGCGACGGCGGCGCAGGCCGAGCAGACGGCGAATCAGGCGCGGGCTGCGGTCGCTGCCTATGAGGCGGCGTTTGCGATGACGGTGCCGCCGCCGGTGATTGCGGCGAATCGGGCGTTGTTGATGTCGTTGGTGGCGACGAACTTTTTTGGGCAGAACACGCCGGCGATCATGGCTACTGAGGCGCATTACATGGAGATGTGGGCCCAGGATGCGGCGGCGATGTATGGGTATGCGGGGGCGTCGGCGGCGGCGTCGACGGTGACGCCGTTTACGCCGCCCAAGCCGACCGCTAACGCGGCGGGTCTCGGTGCCCAGGCCGCCGCGGTGGCCAAGGCCGCGGCGACGCCGGCGGGGACGTCGGCGCAGACCGCCGCGTCGGGCACCTCACATCTGGCGTCTACTGCCGTGGTGCCTCAAGTGCTGCAACAACTTTCGTCGACCTCGACAACGACGGGCTCGGCGACAACGACCGGATCGCTGTCGTCGTTCCTTCCGGCACCCTTGGGCACCGGCCCTGCGCTGACGACCGGCAACTGGACCGCGCTGTTGAAGCAGACCACTGGCATGTTCGGGTACTTCCCGCTCGGGATCTCGCAATTCCTGGTCTCGATCAGTCAGCAGTTGACGTTTGGCCCCGGCGGGGCAACGGCCGGGTCGGGCGGGGCGTGGTACCCGACGCCGCAATTCGCCGGCCTGGGCGGACTGGGTAGCGGCGGCGCCTCATCCGTGTCGGCAAGTGTGGGCCAGGCCAGCTCGATCGGGCAGTTGTCCGTGCCGTCGAGTTGGGCGGCCGGGGCTGCACAGGCCAACGAGTCGGCCGCGTTGTCCTCGGTGAGCAGCCTGGGTGCCGCATCCGAGGATGGCGGACCGTCGGGGCTGCTTCGCGGTATGCCGCTTTCGGCGGGCGGGCGGCGGGCCGCCGGCGGGTTCACCCACCGCTACGGCTTCCGCTACAGCGTGCTGACCCGGCCCCCGTCGGCCGGATAGCGGCTAGCGCCCGTTTGCCGCGCAGGTCTGTGCTTTTCCCGGCAGCGGATAAGCCTTAATCCGCGTCGAGATTTTTATCCGCCTCGGCCGGCCGGCGGCCCATCCGTCAATTCCCGACGGCGGCCGGTCCTCGCTTTGTTTGCCCAGGTGACGGCCGCCGCGGGTGCGGCCAACGCACTGCCGGGATGAACAGTTGATAGCCCACCGGTGACATTGGATGGCGTCGGGGTAAACACCGCGTTGCCAATGGGTTCGGCCCTGGCCCTTTAATGTCATCCACTACACCGCTCGCGATTCGCGAGCGACCACCCAATGTGGTTGATGCCGAACGCTATTGACAAGGAAGCGAGTCTCCACTCGTGCCGACGCAACTGGAAATGTCTGCCCGGGCGGCGCGGTTCGAAGCGCCACGAGGTCTGGGTCGCGCTCATGGGAGCAGCCCAAATTCCTGCGCCGCGGACGAGACCATCCCGAAACGCGAACCAGCCGGTCGACGAGCGTAGCGATGGATTTCGGGGCGCTACCACCCGAGATCAACTCGGGGCGGATGTATGCGGGTCCCGGAGCGGGACCGTTGTTGGCTGCCGCGGGGGCCTGGGACGGGATAGCGGCGGAGTTAAATACCGCGGCGACCGGCTATGCCTCGGTGATTTCCGAGCTGACAAATTCGCCATGGCTCGGTCCGGCATCGATGGCAATGGTCGCGGCGTCCGCACCCTATGTGTCGTGGCTGAGTACCACTGCCGCGCAGGCCGAGCAGACCGCTAACCAGGCGAGGGCCGCAGCGGCGGCGTATGAGGCGGCGTTTGCGATGACAGTTCCGCCCCCGGTGATCGCGGCCAACCGCGCGCTGTTGATGGCGTTGATCGCGACGAACTTCTTCGGGCAGAACACCCCGGCGATCGCGACCACCGAGGCGCATTACATGGAGATGTGGGCCCAAGACGCCGCGGCCATGTACGGCTATGCCGGGGCGTCGGCGACTGCCACCAGGTTGGCCGCGTTCACGTCGCCGGCACAGAACACCAACCCCGCCGGGCTGGCGGGGCAGTCGGCAGCGGTCGCCAAAGCCGCAGGCACTTCGGCAGGCTCTTCCGCGCAGACCACCGCCTCCACGACACCGCAGCTGGCCTCGGCCTCCACCATTTCCCAAGCGGTGCAACAAGTCTCGACATCCACGTCGTCCTCGTCGTCAGGCTCGTCGTTCTGGGACCAGCTGAACGCCATCCTGGGTTCCAGCAGTATCAGGACCCTGCTGACCACTCGTATCTTTGGCGGGACCTATTTCCTCGAGGGCATGCCCAACTCTGCTATCTCGATCGCACAGCAGCTGGCACTTGGCCCCGGGGGAACAACGGCCGGTGCCGGTGGAGCTTGGTATCCAACACCGCAATTCGCAGGTCTGGGTCTGGGCCATGGCGGTGGCGGAGCAGTTTCGGCGAATGTGGGCCAAGCGGGCACGATCGGGAAGCTGTCGGTGCCACCGGGTTGGGCCGGGTCGACATCCTCGGCGCTGGAGTCTGAGGCCCCGGGGGCGCTGGGCGCCCAGGCATCCGGCGCTTCGCCAGGTACCCAGGGTCTGCTCCGCGGAATGCCGCTGACCGGAGCGGGCCGGCGCGCCACCGGCGGCTTTGTCCACCGATACGGGTTCCGCCACAGCGTCGTGTCGCGGCCGCCCTCGGCCGGATGACCAGGACCGGCACGTGTTGATCGCGACTTCGTCGAACGCTTTGCGGCAGACAGGCTTTCCGCGGCCGGACCAAACCGGCTCACACGAGCTTTATCCGCGCCGAGATTTTATCCGCGAGGAGGACCGCACTGTCCGTCTGGGCCAACTGGCCGGGGGCGCGGCGAAGGGGTCTTTGTGCAGGTAGCGGCCATCGAATCGGCTGGACGGCTCGGCGGCGCGAGTCGTGCCGGGGTCAAGGAATGTTGTCCATGAACTGAACAGCGAGTGTCGGCGGGGTTACGACTCGGCATCTGCCATCTAACCTCCCTTACCAAGCGAGTTTCGAAGTCGTTGAGGCAGACGGTTCTTGAGGAGGACGCCCGATGTCGTTTGTGACCACGCAGCCCGAGGCGTTGTCGGCGGCGGCTGCGAACTTGACGGGTATCGGTTCGGGGGTGGCCGCGCAGAATGCCGCCGCCGCTGCCCCGACGACGGGCGTGGTGCCTGCCGCGGCCGATGAGGTGTCGGCGCTGACCGCCGCGCAGTTCGCCACTCACGCTCAGCTCTACCAGGCGGTCAGTGCGCAGGCCGCGGCGATTCACGAGATGTTCGTCAACACTCTGGGCACCAGCGCCGGATCGTATGCGGCCACCGAGGCCGCCAATGCGATCGCGGCGGGCTGAGGAGGGTGGCCGTGCTGGACTTCGGGGCGTTACCGCCGGAGATCAACTCCGCGCGCATCTACGCAGGCCCGGGCTCGGCGTCGTTCCAGGCTGCTGCGTCGGCCTGGAACAGCCTTGCGGCCGAACTGAATTCGGCGGCCCTCGGCTACGACAAGGTGGTCACCCAACTCACCAGCGAGGAGTGGTCGGGCCCGGCATCTGGAGCAATGGCGGATGCCGCGCAATCCCACGTGGCGTGGCTGAGCAGTACCGCCGCGCAGGCCGAGCAGGCGGCCATTCAGGCGAGGGCGGCCGCGGCCGCCTATGACCAGGCGTTTGCGGCCTCGGTACCACCGCCGCTGATTGCGGTCAACCGCGCCCAGACGGCGCAACTGGTCGCCACCAACGTGCTGGGGCAGAACACTCCGGCGATCGCGCAGCTCGAGGCGCAATACGGCGAGATGTGGGCCCAGGATGCCGCCGCGATGTATGGGTATGCGGGCCAGGCGGCCGCCGCCACGAAGGTGACGCCGTTCGCCGCCCCGGTGCAGACGACCAATCCCGCCGGACAGGCCACGCAAGCGACCGCGGTCGCCCACGCGGCCGCCACCTCCAGTACCACGAGTGCGCAGTCGACGCTGTCGCAGTTGCAATCGTCGGTACCCAGTACGTTGAAGAGCCTCGCGACGCCCGCGTCGGCCGCGTCCTCGAGCTCGACGACGCCGGACCTGTGGAGCGAATTCTGGTTGCTCCTTACCGGGTCGTCCACTCCTCCCCAATCGCTGTCGGCGATCTTCTCCGACCTTGTGGCGCCCGCTTCCGTTCTCTACTACAGCGAAGGCATGGGGAACTTCACCACCGGGATAGCCAACGCCGCTATTCAGACGTCGAAGACGCTGGGTTTGCTCGGCGCGTCCGCGCCCGCGGCCGCGGGAGGCGCTCCCAAGGGGATAGCCGGTGGCCTGGGTGGGCTCGGAAGTCTGCTGGGAAACGGAACCGGTGGCGCGCCGGCAGCGGTGTCGGCCGGCTTGGGCAACGCGGGCGCAGTCGGTCGATTGTCGGTGCCGCCCACCTGGATTGGCGGAGCCCCGTTAACGGCCCCGCATGCTCCGCTGCCCATCAGCAGCGTGAGCGCCGCACCAGAAGGCGCCGGTGCCGGAAACTTGTTGGGCGGGATGCCCCTAGCTGGTGCGGGCGTTGGACACGTGGGCGGTTCTGGCCCCCGATACGGGTTCAAGCCAACGGTGATGGCCCGCCCACCATTCGCGGGCTGAGATGGCCAACAATGTGACCATCCTGAGTTGATCGCTAGAGCGCGGAGCTGAGGAGAACAATGTCCCCCCGGCGTTATACCGCTGTACTTTTGGCCGTTATCGCCCTGCTGCTCGCCGCATGCGTCTCACGCCAGGCTGCCAGCGGCCCCGCCCACGAGCCGGCCAAAGTTTCGTTATCACAGCTGGCCGACCTGACGCTGCACGTGGGGGACCAAAAGAGCGTCGGCACCGAGTCGATGCTGCGGGCGGCAGGGCAGCTCGACCATCTGCCGTATCGGATCACGTTCTCCACGTTCACATCTGGGCCGCCTATGGTCGAGGCCGCCACCGCCGGCAAGGTCGACATTGCCATCACCGGCGACACCCCGCCCATTTTCGGCGCAGCCGCCAACGCCCGCATCAAGGTGCTGTCCGCGTACGAGGGAGGCGGCCCGGGCGACCAGATTCTTGTCCACACCGATTCGGCGATTCAGGCCGTTGACGGCCTGCGCGGCAAGACGATTGCGCTGGCCAAGGGCAGTTCGGCGCACGCCAACGTGCTCGACCAGCTCGACAAGGCCGGACTCAAACCCGCCGACGTCCGCCTGGTTTTCCTGCAGCCCGCCGACGCGTTGTCGGGATTCCGCAACGGTCAGGTGGACGCCTGGGCGGTGTGGGATCCCTACACTGCCCAGGCCGAACAGCAGCTCCCAGTGCGCGGTCTCGTCTCGCGCAAGTACAAGTACTCGTTCGCGATCGCTTCCGACGAGGCGCTTGCCGACCCGAAACGCAACACCGCCCTGGCCGACCTGCTGACCCGCTACGCCAGGGCCGCGGTCTGGGCGCGCGAACACCCTCAGGCGTGGGCGGCCAAGTACGCGGAGTCAGCCGGCCTCGACCCAGTCGTGGCCGCCGTCGCACAGGGCCGCACTCTGCGCCAGCCGACGCCACTGGATGACACTGTGATCGCCGCGCAGCAACGGCTCGCCGACCTGCTGGCGGCGGACGGTCAGATCCGTTCCGCCCCAAGATTCGCCGACTGGGTGGACCGCCGCTTCGACTACGTCTTGGAGTCTCGCTGACGCCACTGCGTCGGACGGCAGAACCTCAACGCCGGAACGGGATGTCGAGCCGCAGGGTGCGTTCCGCCTCGGGATACCAGCCTTGCGGTGCATGCTGGCTGGTGTGCAGGTAGCAGCGCACACGCACGTCGCGGCTGCCTGGGGTGAAGGTCAGCAGTCGACTGATCGGCAACGTGGTGAGCGGCATGTGGTGGCGGCTCAACGACGCGGCGTTGATGAACCAGGTGCCCCAGCGTCGCTCGATGTGGGTTTTGCCGCCGAACGAGTCAGTCGGGTTGGTGTGGGTGTGCCCGCCGATCCATATCTGTACGCGTCCCGGCCGTTCGGCCAGAAACTTCTCGAACGCGCCTGAATCCGGTTTGCTGTCAACCCAATACAGATAAGACGCGCCCTGTGGCGTGCCTTGCTCGAAGTATCGGTGATAATGCTCCTGCCAACGTCCGTCCGGGCCTTTGCGCACACCTTCCCATGCGCCTGAGGCGACGGTCGTGTCCTTCAGGACGTAATGGTGCACCGAAATGATGATCTTGTCGGGATTGTCGCGGACCGCGTCTTTCCACCACTGGAACGTTTCACCGCTGACCACACCGCCCGGATTACCGCCGAGCGTTCCCCGCCCCACCGTTTGGGTGGGCTCGTTGCGGTCGCTCATCATCAGAAAGAGCAGGTTGCCCACCTGAAAGGAATACCGTTGCCACGTCCCGTCAATGGGATATCGGCGGGCTTTGGCGTCAACACCCGAGAATTCGGTGTGTTCGCCCAGCGGGTCCACCCACTTTCGCCACCACCACGCCTCGGGTTCGGCTAAACCGCTTCGGTCGTGGTTACCGCAGACGCTGTAGACGTCTTCGCGTCGGTGCTTGCGCAAGACCGAGAACTGTCGACGCACCTCTTGCCCTTCTGCGTCATCGGGAAGGCTGTGGTGCGCACCGGACATGTCGCCCACATCGATCGCAAGGTCCCAGGCGAAGGCCGGACCGCCTTCGCTCCCACCGAATTCGGACTGCGAAATCGCCTCGGCAAGGCTGTGTCTGCCGAATTGCTTGTCAGTTCCGACATGCGCATCGCCGAAGGCCCACACGTGCAGCGGTTCTGATGCCGAATGGATTGACATTCGTCCTCCGGTCTTGGCGTTTGGCGACTGCCTCAGTCCCCTTCGGAGTCAACGAGTCCGAATGCCGATCGCCCATATCACGATAGTGACCGCGATGGCAGACGGCTGATCCGCTACGCCCGATCCGTACCGTGCCGCTGGTCGGCGCCGCTCTCACCGATGACGGGTCGATGCTGGGCCGTGTCGGCCCGCAGGGCTCGGTGTAGACGGGTGTGTTCGCCGTCACCGAGTCAGGCGACATCAATTCAAACGGTGGGTAAACAGCGGTGGCTGGCGGGTGAACACTAACCGTCCACCAATGAACACTTGGTTTTGGACGGGGTGCAGGGCGGAATCGGCCCCTAACCTCACTAATCGAGGTGTCTTTGCGGTCTGTGAGGGAGGAAAACATATGTCGTTCGTGACAACGCAGCCTGAGGCGTTGTCGGCGGCGGCCGCCAACCTGACGGGTATCGGTTCGGGGATGGCCGCGCAGAATGCCGCCGCCGCTGCCCCGACGACCGGCGTGGTCCCCGCCGCCGCCGATGAGGTGTCCGCGCTGACCGCCGCACAGTTCGCCGCGCACGCTCAGATGTACCAGGCAGTCAGTGCGCAGGCCGCGGCGATTCACGAGATGTTCGTCAACACGCTGGGCACCAGCGCCGGGTCGTATGCGGCCACCGAGGCCGCCAACGCGATCGCGGCGGGCTGAGGAGGCTAGTAGTGCTGGATTTCGGGGCGTTACCGCCGGAGATCAACTCCGCGCGCATGTACGCCGGTCCGGGATCGTCGTCGTTCCAGGCCGCCGCGTCGGCCTGGAACAGCCTTGCGGCCGAGCTGAATTCGGCCGCCGCCGGCTACGACACCGTGGTCACGCGGCTCGCCACCGAGGAGTGGATGGGGCTGGCGTCGACGTCGATGGCCAACGCCGCGGCCCCCTACGTGGGGTGGATGCAGACCACGGCTGCGCAGGCCGAGCAGGCCGCCACTCAGGCCCGGGCCGCCGCAGCAGCCTATGACCAGGCGTTTGCGGCGACGGTGCCCCCGCCACTCATCGCGGCCAACCGCGCCCAGACGGCGCAGCTGGTGTCGACGAACATCCTTGGCCAAAACACCCCGGCGATCGCGCAGTTAGAGGCGCAATACGGCGAGATGTGGGCCCAGGATGCCGCCGCGATGTACGGCTATGCGGGCCAGGCGGCGACGGCCACGAAGGTGACGCCGTTCGCCGCCCCGGCACAGACGACCAACCCGGCCGGTCAGGCCATTCAAGCCGCCGCGGTGACCAACGCCGCCGGTACCGCGTCCGGCACGAGCGCGCAGTCGACGCTGTCGCAGCTGCAATCTGCGGTGCCGAACGCGCTGCAAAGCCTTGCGACACCGACGTCCACCGCATCGTCGACCACGACGGATCCGTTCGGCGGAATCTGGCAGCTCTTGACCGGTTCGTCGACCGCACCCACGTCGCTGTCGGGGCTGCTGAACGCCTACTCGCCCTTCGCCGGCTTCTTCTACAACACCGAGGGTCTGCCCTACTTCAGCATCGGTATGGGTAACAACTTCGTGCAGATGGCGAAGACGCTGGGAATGATCGGCGGCTCTGCGCCGTCGGCCGCCGCGGGTGCTGCGAACGGAGCTGCCGGTGGCCTGGGCGGGCTTGGAGGCCTGCTGGGCGGCGGCGCAGGCGCCGGAGGTGGCGCGCCGGCAGCGGTGTCGGCCGGCTTGGGCAACGCGGGCGCAGTCGGCCGGTTGTCGGTGCCGCCCACGTGGAGCGGCGGAGCGCCGATGACGGCCCCGCATGCCCCGATGCCCATCAGCAGCGTCGCCGCCGCACCCGAAGGCGGAGGTGCCGGAAATCTGTTGGGCGGCATGCCATTGGCCGGCGCCGGTGCCGGACATGCCGGAGGTGCCGGTCCCCGATACGGGTTCCGTCCGACGGTGATGTCACGCCCGCCGTTCGCCGGCTGACATCACGGGCGACGCCGGTACACGAGCCAGCGCAACTCGATTGGCGATTCGGCCGGCGCGACGTCGAACAGGTCGAGGCCATTGGCCCAGTTTTCGTACCAGCCGGTGGGCGGCCAGGCCCCTTGGGGCAGATGGGCTTTCTCGTACTCGCCGGCGGAGTCGTCGGAAACGAGTTCGAGAGGCAACGAGGCCGCCGCGGCCGTCATCTCGTCGCGGGTGAAAATCATTGTGTTGCACTGTTGTCCGAGTTCTCGCGCGGCGTCATCAGGGGAGTAGCCGCTGCGGGGCAGGAAGGTGTTGAACACCAAACGTCCGCCGGGGGCCAGGCATCCGGCGGCCAGT
Source organism: Mycobacterium sp. MFM001 (assembly GCF_003402475.1). Taxonomy (GTDB): domain Bacteria; phylum Actinomycetota; class Actinomycetes; order Mycobacteriales; family Mycobacteriaceae; genus Mycobacterium. The sequence goes on along the minus strand of NZ_BFAB01000011.1, from coordinate 115,203 downwards.
TCGAACATGGCGTGTAGCTGCTGCGTGGTCCGGAAGTCGGGCACCACCTCGGAGAGCACGATCAGCTGATAGTCCCGGCGCAGACCATCCACGCTCGCCAAGACGTCGCGCTCGATGATGCGTACGTCAAGTGATTCCTGTTCGGCCTCGTAGCGGATGATGTGGGCGAACTTCGGGCTGATCTCGACCGCGTCGACCGGGTGGCCGCGTCGCGCCAAAGCCAGCGCGTTGCGCCCGGTTCCCGCGCCGATGTCGAGAACCGGATGCGTTGTGGGATCGGCTATTTCGCTCGCCAGAGCCCACACCCGGGCATCCGGTTCGGTGCCGAACAGCGGTCCCTCGCGGGTGGTGACCCAGTGGTCGTACTCGGTCTCGATCGTCGACGATTCCGCCTGGACGCGATAGTGCAGGGTGGTGCCGAACGGCGCGTGGTAGGAGATGACGATGTTGGAACGCGAAGAGGCCGTGTAGGCCTGGGCCAGCTGAGCCGCCAGCACCGCCGTCAGCTGGGCGAATTGGTCGTCGGTGAATTCCACGCCCATACCGGCGAAGACGGTGTGGCACATCGTGACGTATTCGTCGAGCATGGCGGGGACGGCCGGCAGTGTGATCTGGCCCGAGGCCACCGCCCGGCGGAACAACCGCCGGGCCATGGCCTCGCGCAACGTCGACGGATCGATCGATGTGGGCGCCGGATCGTCCATCAGACGTGTCGTCAATCCTCGTCGAGGATGAGCGCCATCTCCGGGCAGGCCGCCACCCCGTCGCGAGTCGCCTGCGCGTCCTCGGGCCGCACTTCGTGTTCTTCGAGGATGGAGTAGCCGGATTCGTCGATCGGGAACAGATCCGGGTCGACCGCATAGCACTGGGCATGCCCCACGCATTTCGACTGTTCCAGACGAACTCTCATGGGGTTGTCCTTCCGCGACCGTGCATCACACCGATTCTAGAAGCCACGAGTGCGCGCATACGATGCCTGACATGAGCACCGTGGGTGACGGCGGGGTCGGCAGCTTCCATCTGCCGATGCTCGACTACGCCTCGCTGCCGATGGCGGCCGACCGCGGTGTCGGGTGGAAGGTCCTGCGCGATGCCGGGCCGGTGGTCTTCATGAACGGCTTCTATTACCTGACCCGCCGCGAGGACGTGCTCGCGGCGCTGCGTAATCCCACGGTCTTCTCCTCGCGATTGGCGCTCCAACCGCCCGACAGTCCGCTGCCGGTGGTACCGCTGGCGTTCGACCCGCCGGAGCACACCCGCTACCGCAAGATCCTGCAGCCGTACTTCAGCCCGCACGGGTTGAGTAAATCGCTGCCCGTGCTGCGCGAACATGCGGCGGCCATGATCGAGGCGATCGCCGAGCGCGGGGAGTGCGAGGCGATGGCGGATCTGGCAAATGTGTATCCGTTCCAGGTGTTCCTTGATCTCTACGGTCTGCCGCTGCACGATCGTGACCGTCTGATCGCCTGGAAAGACGCCATCATCGCCGACTCGCCCTATCCGACGCAGGCCGAACTCGATTCGGCGCGTGAGCTTTTCGAGTACCTCGTCGACGCGATCAAGCAACGCCGGCAGAACCCGGGCACCGACATGTTGTCTTTGGTGATGACGGGCGAGGGTGCTTTCAGTGATCTCGAGCTGCTGGGCATGAGCCACCTGTTGATCCTGGCCGGCCTGGACACGGTAACGGCCGCAATAGGGTTCTGTTTGCTAGAACTGGCACGCAGGCCGGCGCTGGGCGCCATGCTGCGCGACAACCCAAGGCAGATCAGGGCTTTCATCGAAGAGATCGTCCGGCTGGAGCCGTCCGCGCCGGTGGCGCCGCGAGTCACCACCCAGACCGTCGTCGTCGGCGGGATGACGCTACCCGCGGGCTCGCAGGTGCGGTTGTGCATGGCCGCGGTCAACCGCGACGGCAGCGACGCGACGTCCACCGACGAGCTGGTGATGGACGGCAAAGTCCACCGGCACTGGGGATTCGGCGGCGGACCGCACCGCTGTTTGGGTTCGCATTTGGCGCGGATGGAACTGACGGTGATCGTCGACGAGTGGCTTAAACGAATTCCCGACTTCGCGTTGGCGCCGGATTACGTGCCCGAGATCGGTTTTCCGGCCAAGACCTTCGCGCTCAAGACATTGCCGCTGCGCGTCGGCTGACTCACCAGGATGCCGCCCGCGGCAGGTAGGGATCCATATAGCTTGGGCGCGACGGGACGGGGCGCAGCCGGTCGTTCATCGTCGTGGTCCCGATGTGGCGTTCGAAAATCCGCCAGCCCTTATCGGTGCGGCGCAGGCGGTCCGTCACAGCGGAGTAAACCCAGATCGCCGGGAGGTCGTCGGGACCGTCGGGCACATCGCCCCGGACCACCTTGGGCCCCGTGGCTTCCGGTGCATAGCGGATGAGCATGTTGTGGTAGCGAACGATCACTCCGTCGTCGCCGTCGGGATCGACGATGGGGTTGGTCGCGATGCGGCTGACCCCCGGCACGCTGTACGGATACATCTCTTGGAAGAAGCGGCGCGTTTCCTCCCGGCCGCGATTGACGCCGTGGGTGTGGTACGTGACGCTGTCCGGCAGGAAGGCCTCGATCATCGCGTCGATGTCCCAGGCGTCGAACAACAGGTTGACACGATTGATGAAGTCGATCGCGGTGACCCGGTCTGCGGGGTCGACCGTGCTCTCCAGTGCTACAGCCGGCAAGTTCGGCATGGCCACACCTCCCGATGGTCTGTCTGCGTCACACGCTGGGACCCGGATAGTTCACGAGTAGTTTACCGACTGTTCACCTATCGACCAACGGCAAAACGCTGAGCGGTAGCTGTGCGTTTCCCGTGAGTCGGGGCACGGGTGGTTGCTGGGCATGTGTGCAACTAACGCGGCGCGGGCTTATCCGCGGCCAGATTTTTATCGCTCGCGCACCCGCTTGTCGTTCTCAGGGCCGACGACCGGTCACGGCACCGGCATCGCCCCCGTGGCAATGGCCGACCCGAGGGCGCAGAATTCGCACAGGTAGTCGCTCACTTCGGCGCCCTGAGCGGCCGCTGGTGTTACTGAGTTGTTACTGCAGATGAACAGTTGTTGTCGCTGGGTGAACACTTGCGAACACCGGGCGTCGTCGGCGGCGGCGGCCGAAACCGCCATCTATTCTCATGCACGGAACGATTGCTGGGACTTTGTCTAGGGAGGAAGCTAAATGTCGTTCGTGACCACACAGCCAGAGGCCTTGTCGGCGGCGGCCGGCAGCCTGCAGGGGATCGGCTCGGCACTGAGCTCCCAGAACGCGGCTGCGGCGGCCCCAACGACGGGGGTAGTTCCGGCAGCGGCCGACGAGGTGTCGGCGCTGACGGCCGCACAGTTCGCCGCGCACGCGCAGATGTACCAGGCGGTCAGCGCGCAGGCCGCGGCCATCCACGAGATGTTCGTGAACACGCTGGGTACCAGCGCCGGGTCGTACGCGGCCACCGAGGCCGCCAACGCCATCGCGGCCGGCTGAGTATCGAAGTAACGTTGAATGATGGATTTCGCGACAACCGCCAAAACCGCCCGCCTTTTCGGCGCGGCACTGGTGGCGTTTTCGCGGTCTGAAATTCGTCCCACCGTTGTCCCATGCACGGTGGCAGCCGGTTAGGGGGAAGGGGGATCGTCCGTTGTGTATTCGGGTCGGCGGTTATGCCACCGCGTAACCCGTCCGGCTATCACTCGTGAGTTTGGGTCCAGAACACAAGACCAGTAAGGAGACATTCAAGTGACCACGCGCTTTATGACCGACCCGCACGCGATGCGGGACATGGCGGGCCGTTTCGACGTGCACGCTCAGACCGTCGAGGACGAGGCCCGCAAGATGTGGGCGTCCTCGCAGAACATCGCCGGTGCCGGCTGGAGCGGGACCGCTCAGGCCACCTCCTACGACACCATGGGCCAGATGAACACCGCGTTCCGCAACATCGTCAACATGCTGCACGGTGTGCGCGACGGGCTGATCCGCGACGCCAACAACTACGAAGCACAAGAGCAGGCCAGCCAGCAGATCCTGAGCAGCTGACCCACTGCGGTTTCGGCCGCATCTGCGTAAGCTTTCACAACGTTAGGAGAACACTTCCCATGACGATCAATTACCAGTTCGGCGATGTCGACGCCCACGGCGCTTTGATTCGTGCCCAGGCTGCTTCCTTGGAGGCTGAGCACCAGGCGATCATTCGCGATGTGCTTGCTGCCGGCGACTTTTGGGGCGGTGCCGGTTCGACGGCTTGCCAGGAGTTCATCACCCAGTTGGGTCGCAACTTCCAGGTGATCTACGAGCAGGCCAACGCCCACGGCCAGAAGGTGCAAACGGCCGGCTCCAACATGGCCAGCACCGACTCCGCCGTCGGCTCCAGCTGGGCTTAGCAAACTCAAACCAAGGCACGGCAGCACACCACGTCGGTGTGCTGCCGCGTCCTGCGGTTACCAACTACTAGCGACACGAGAGTAGCGATGGACCAACAGGGCACCCGGACGGATATCACCGTCAACGTCGAGGGTTTCTGGATGCTCCAGGCGCTGCTGGATATCCGGCACGTCGCCCCCGAGCTGCGTTGCCGGCCCTATGTCTCCACCGATTCCAACGACTGGCTCAACGAACACCCGGGCATGGCGGTGATGCGCGAACAGGGCATCGTCGCCGACGAGACGGTCAACGAGCAGGTGGCCGCCCGGATGCGGGTGCTGGCGGCGCCCGACCTGGAGGTCATCGCGCTGCTGTCGCGGGGCAAGCTGCTCTACGGCGTCAAGCAGAAGGAAGAGGGCGACGAAGAGGAGCCGGTCGGGTCGCGCGACATCCCCGACAACGAGTTCCGGGTGGTGCTGGCCCGGCGCGGCCAGCACTGGGTGTCGGCCGTCCGGGTCGGCGACGAGATCACCGTCGACGACGTGGCGGTCACCGACACCGCCTCGATCGCGGCGCTGGTCTTCGACGGGCTGGAGTCGATCCACCACGCCGATCCCGCGGCGATCAACGCCGTCAACGTGCCGCTCGAGGAGATGCTCGAAGTCACCAAATCCTGGCAAGAATCGGGTTTCAACGTTTTCTCCGGCGGCGACCTGCGCCGCCTTGGCATCAGCGCCGCCACGGTGGCGGCGCTCGGCCAGGCGCTGTCGGATCCGGCGGCCGAGGCTGCGGTCTATGCCCGCCAGTATCGCGACGACGCCAGGGCGCCTAGCGCGTCGGTGCTCTCGCTCAAAGACGGATCCGGCGGGCGCATCGCGATGTACCAGCAGGCCCGCACCGCGGGGTCCGGCGAGTCGTGGCTGGCGATCTGCCCGGCCACCCCGCAACTGGTGCAAGTCGGGGTGAAGACCGTTTTGGACACACTGCCGTACGGCGAGTGGAAAACGCATCGCAGAGTTTAACAATTGCGCGGGAAAAACCGTGCCCACCAAGGACTTTCAAGCAAACATTCGCTCGTGGTGCGAATCGCGCAAAATCCTCTAGAATTAGCTCGAGAATTGGGACGGGAGTCACAATTATAAATCGCGAGGCGAGACACATGGATTCACAATTCTTCGACAAAGAGGTGTCGCGGTGACCGCGATAGTCGCCGAGGCGCCCCAGCCCGGCGCGGAGGCGGTTGCCTCCCCACAAGCGGCAGTGGTCGCGATCATGGCCGCCGACGTGCAGATCGGCGTGCTGCTGGACGCCAACGCCCCCGTGTCGGTGATGGTCGACCCGCTGCTGAAGGTCGTCAACAGCCGGCTCCGGGAACTCGACGTCGCACCACTGGAGGCCACCGGACGCGGCCGCTGGGCGTTATGCCTGATCGACGGCACACCGCTGCGGGCCAACCAGTCGCTGACCGAGCAGGAAATCTTCGACGGCGACCGGCTGTGGCTGCGGTTCGTCGAGGACACCGAGCACCGCTCTCAGGTCATCGAGCACATCTCGACGGCCGTGTCGGTCAACCTGTCCAAGCGCTTCGCCGCCATCGACCCGGTCGTCGCGGTGCAGGTCGGCGCCGCGATGGTCGCCGTGGGTGTGGTGCTGGCCGCCGCCCTGCTGGGCTGGTGGCGCTGGCGGGACGAGTCGTGGCTGTCGGCGAGCCTTGCCGCCGTGATCGCAGTCCTCGTGCTGACGGTCGCCACGCTGGTGCTGATGCGGGCGACGTCGGTCGCGGGCCGGCGCGTGGGTGACCTCGTGCTGATCAGCGGCCTGGCGATGCTTTCCGTCGCCGCGGCCGCAGCACCCCCCGGGCCGGTGGGCGCGCCGCATGCGGCGCTGGGTTTCGCCGTCGGCGGTGTCGCGTCGATGCTGGCCTTGCGACTGACCGGTCGACGGCTGGGCATCTACACCGCGCTCGTCACGATCTGCGCGGCAGCGATGCTCGCGGGTGCGGCGCGGATGCTGCTGTCGACCGGCCCGGTGACGTTGATGTGCTGCGTGCTGCTGGCGTGTGTGATCGGCTATCACGCCGCGCCGTCGATGTCGCGCTGGCTGTCCGGCATCCGGTTGCCGGTGTTCCCCTCGGCCACCAGCCGGTGGGTGTTCGAGGCCCGGCCCGACCTGCCGACCACGGTGACGGTCTCTGGCGGCGGACGCCCGGTTCTCGAGGGACCGGCGTCGGTACGCGACGTGCTGCTGCGGGCCGAGCGCGCCCGGTCGTTCTTGAGCGGGCTGCTGGTCGGGTTCGGCGTGCTGGTGGTGGTCTGCCTGGCCGGATTGTGCAACCCGCACACCGGGCAGCGGTGGCTGCCGGTGCTGCTCGCCGCGTCGACAGCCGGGTTCCTGCTGCTGCGTGGCCGCTCGTATGTCGACCGTTGGCAGGCGATCACGCTGGCGTTGACCGCGGTGATCATCGTGGCGGCCGTGGTGGCCCGCTACGCGCTGGTGCTGTCGTCGCCGATCGCGGTGTCGGTGGGCGTGGCGATCCTCGTGCTGTTGCCGGCGGCGGGCCTGACCGCTGCGGCGGTGGTGCCCAACACCATCTACAGCCCGCTGTTCCGCAAGTTCGTGGAGTGGATCGAATACCTCTGCCTGATGCCGATCTTCCCGCTGGCACTGTGGTTGATGGATGTCTATGCAGCGATCCGGTACCGGTAGCCGGCTCGGCAGCCGCGCGGCCGGAATAGCTGCCACCACGCTCATCGTCGCGTCCGCGGCATTCGTCGGGTTGCCGTCCGCCTACGCGATCAACCCGCCGGTGATCGACCCGGCCGCAGTACCGCCGGACAGTCCGCCCGGGCCGGAGCAGCCGATGCGGCAGAGCTCCTACTGCACCGAGGTTGGGGTGTTGCCGGGCACCGATTTTCGGGTGCAGCCGAAATACATGGACATGCTGAATCTGCCGGAGGCATGGCGGTTCGGCCGCGGCGGCGGGGTCAAGGTCGCGGTCATCGACACAGGGGTCACCCCGCACCCGAGGCTGCCGCACCTGATCCCCGGCGGGGATTACGTGATGGGCGGCGGCGACGGGCTGTCGGACTGCGACGCCCACGGCACGATCGTGGCGTCAATGATCGCGGCGGCGCCCGCCACCGGAGTCGAACCCGCACCGCCGCCGGCGCGCAAACCCCCACCCGTTCCCACCAACGAGCCGCCGCCACCGGCGCCGCCGCCGCAGACCATCACGATGTCGGTACAACCTCCGCCACCCCAGACGGTGACCATGGTGCCGCCCCCACCGTCCGAAGAGCCGCCCGCCCAGCCCGGGCTGCCGTGGCTGCCGGCGCCCCCCAAGGCTCCGGCGGGCAACGACGGACGCGGAAAAGTGGTGGCGCCCAACTATTCCGGCGGCGGCCAAACGGTCTCCGTCGACCGGCCGGTCGCTCCGCCGCCCCCAGCGCCGCCGGCCGATGCGTTCAGCGGCGTGGCCCCCGACGTCGAGGTGATCTCGATTCGCCAGTCCAGCCAGGCGTTCACCCTCAAGGATGCGTTCACCGGCGACGAGGATCCGCAAACCCGCCAGAAGATGGACAGCATCCGGACCATGGCGCGAGCGATCGTGCACGCGGCCAACATGGGCGCCTCGGTGATCAACATCTCCCAGGTGTTGTGCATGAGTGCGCGCAGCATCCTCGACCAGACCGATCTGGGTGCCGCGGTCCACTACGCGGCGGTCGACAAGAACGCGGTCATCGTCGCCGCCGCAGGGGACACCAGCCAGAAGGACTGCAAGCAGAACCCGCTCTTTGATCCGTTGCTGCCCAACGATCCTCGCGATTGGAACGGTGTGAACACGGTGGTGACTCCGTCATGGTTCAGCGACTATGTGCTGACGGTCGGCGCGGTTGACGCCGCCGGCGCACCGATGGACAAGTCGAGCGTGGCCGGGCCGTGGGTGTCGATCGCGGCGCCCGGCACCGACGTCGTCGGGCTTTCCCCGCGCGACGACAGCCTGATCAACGCGATCGACGGTCCGGACAACACGCTCCTGGTCCCGAGCGGCACCAGCTTTTCCACCGCGATCGTCTCCGGTATCGCAGCTCTGGTCCGGGCGAAATACCCCGAGCTGTCGTCACACCAGGTCATCAACCGGCTGCTTCGCACCGCCCGCCCTCCGGCGCGGGGAGTGGACAACCAGGTCGGCCACGGCGTCATCGACCCGGTCGCAGCGCTCACCTGGGATGTGCCCGACGGGCCGGTTGTGGCCAAGCAATTGTCGTCGCCGCTGAAACTGCCCCCACCGCCTCCCGAACGCAACATGACGCCGGTGTGGGTGGCGGCCGGCGGGCTGGCCGCCGCGCTACTACTGGCCGCTGCGGTGTTCGGCGGGGCGGTACTGATGCGGCGAACGGAGCGAGACCGATGAAAGCGCAACGCAAATTCGGGCTGGCCCTGTCGTGGCCGCGGATCACCACGGTGTTCCTCATCGACGTCGCCGTGCTGGCGATTGCCAGTCATTGCCCCGACGCCTGGCAGGCGCACCACATCGCCTGGTGGTCGGGTGTCGGAGTCGCCGTCGTGGTGGCGATCGCCGGACTGGTGACCTTCCGGGAGATTCCGCTGGCCTCGGCTCCGGTTGCGCGAGTACGCAATTGGTACGCCGATCCCGAGGCGTTGGTCGCCGGGTGCACCCCCGCGATGGACCACCAGCGCCGGTTCGGCCGGGAGGTGGTGGGGATCCGCGAGTACGGCGGTCACCTGGTCACGGTCATCTCCGTCGAGGGACCTGCCGACGTGGCCCAGGGCCGGCACCGCCAGCGCACGACGTCGTCGGGCGTGCTGCCGGTGGAGGCGGTGGCAACGGCGTTGCGCCAATTCGACGTTCGTCTCGACGGTGTCGATGTCGTTTCGGTGGGAACGCGCAGCGGCTCCACCGGCGTCGAGTCGGCGGTACAAGACGACTTCGGAGCTGCCGACGACGGTGGACGCCCGCTCGAAGAGCGCCGAACCTGGCTGGTGGTGCGGATGGATCCGCAGCACAACGTTGCCGCGGTGGCTGCCCGCGACTCGCTGGCCTCGACGCTGGCGGCCGCCACCGAGCGACTGACTCAAGAGCTCGACGGCCGGCGGTGCGTGGCCCGTACGCTAAGCGCCGCAGAGATCGCCGACGTGGACGACGCCGTGCTGGCGGGCCTCGAGCCGAGCCAAATCCGGCCGTACTGGCGCTTTCTCAGGCATCTCGACGGGTACGTGACGAGCTTCTGGGTGTCGCCGTCGGACATCAACGGGGAGACCCTGGAGGAGCTGTGGCTGGCCGACACCGACGCCACCGTGGTCACGGTCCGGCTCATCCCGAACGGTGGTGACATCGACGTGTCGGCAATCGTCCGGTACCACAGCGACAAACGCCTGCGAAAAAAGGTGTGGGGCGGGCTGAATCGCCTCACCGGACGCCAGCTGGCCGCGGTGCGCGCCAGCCTGCCGGCACCGATACCCGGTCGCGTGCTGGCGCTGCCGAGCCGGGCACTGCCCGACGACGAACAGCTGGCAGTACCGATTGACGCCGCGGCGGCCGCGCCGCCGGAGTACACCGCCAGTCCCGCGGGGGCGCCTCGATGACCAGGCCGCCGACCGCCGCGACGGATGCCCGTAACGCGATGGTCGCGGGCCTGCTGGCCTCCGGTATTTCCGTCAACGGGCTGCAGCCCAGCCACAATCCGCAGGTGGCGCTGCAGATGTTCACCACGGCGACCCGGCTGGATCCGGACATGTGCGATGCCTGGCTGGCGCGAGTGCTGGCCGGCGATTCGAGTATCGAAGTGCTCACCAATGCGTGGGAAACCGTCAAGACGTTCGGCTGGGAGATCCGTCGATTGGGGCTGTCGGAGTTGGAGTTTCGCCCCGAGGTCTCCGACGGCCTGTTCCTGCGACTGGCGGTCACCAGCGTGGAATCGCTGGCCGCGGCCTATGCGGCCGCCCTGGCCGAGGCCAAGCGATACGACGAAGCCGCCAAGATTCTCGAAGCGGCCGAGCCGCGGCTGCCATCCGACGCGGAGCTGATCACGTATGTGCGGGGAGTGCTGTACTTCCGCACCGGCCGCTGGCCCGACGTGCTGGCGCAGTTTCCGCCCGGGAAGCCTTGGCGTCAGCCCGAATTGAAGGCCGCCGGTGCGGCGATGGCCACCACGGCGTTGGCGTCGCTGGGTGTTTTCGAGGAAGCCACCCGCCGCGCCGAAGAGGCCATCGAGGGCGAGCGGGTGCCCGGTGCAGCGAACGTCGCGATGTATACCCAGGGCATGTGCCTGCGGCACTTGGGCCGCGAGGACGAGGCCGTCGAGCTGCTGCGCCGGGTGTATTCGCGGGATTCGAAATTCGCGCCCGCCCGGGAGGCGCTGGACAATCCCAACTACCGGCTGGTGCTGACCGATCCGGAAACCATTGAGGCACGGACGGATCCGTGGGATCCGGACAGCGCGCCGACGCGGGAACAGGCCGAGGCCGCCCGGCACGCCGAGATGGCCAAGAAGTATCTGGCCGAAGGCGATGCCGAGCTCAACGCGATGCTGGGCATGGAGAAGGCCAAGCGGGAAATCAAACTGATCAAGTCGACGACGAAGGTCAACATGGCCCGCGCCAAGATGGGGCTGCCGGTCCCGGTGACGTCGCGCCATACTCTGCTGCTGGGCCCGCCCGGCACCGGAAAGACCTCGGTCGCTCGCGCCTTCACCAAGCAGCTGTGCGGGCTGGGGGTGCTGCGCAAGCCGGCCGTGGTGGAGACCAGCCGCACCAAACTGCTGGGCCGCTACATGGCCGACGCGGAGAAGAACACCGAGGAGATGCTCGAGGAAGCACTCGGCGGCGCAGTGTTTTTCGACGAGATGCACACGCTACACGAGCGGGGCTACCACCAGGGCGACCCTTACGGCAACGCGATCATCAACACCGTGCTGCTGTACATGGAGAACCACCGCGACGAGCTGGTGGTGTTCGGGGCCGGCTACGCCAAGGCCATGGATCGGATGCTGGAAGTGAATCCCGGTCTGCGGCGCCGGTTTTCGACCGTGATCGAGTTCTACAGCTACACGCCCGACGAGTTGATCGCACTGACCAAGCTGATGGGCCGCGAGAACGAGGACGTAATCACCGACGAAGCCGTCGAGGTGCTGCGGCCGTCGTATGAGAAGTTCTACGCCGACGAGACCCTGTCCGAAGACGGCGATCTCATCCGGGGGATCGACACGCTGGGCAATGCGGGGTTCGTGCGCAACGTGGTGGAAAAGGCCCGGGACCACCGCAGCTTCCGCCTCGACGACGAGGACCTCGACGCGGTGTTGTCCAGCGATCTCGACGAGTTCACCGAGGACCAGCTGCGCAAGTTCAAGGAATTGACCCGCGAGGACCTCGCCGAGGGACTCGGTGCGGCAGTGGCCGAAAAGAAGTCCGACTAAACGCTGCCTCGCGGCGCGTGAAATTGCCGAATTGACAGGCGGATTGGCCGTCCCGAAACGTGAAACGCGTTCACAGCAAGTCGTCAGCGAACTCTGACCCAACTGGCAGGTGGTCGGTATATCGCGTCGGCCGCGGCGCCGAGTAGCCTCAATTCCGACAATAGTGCCTGGTCAGGGCCACTCCTGTGCGCGGTCGCGTTGGACGTCAGCACCGCGGCATAGCCTTTTGCAGCAATTTGCCCCTACGTCACCTCCGCGCTGTCCCCAATGCGGACTCCAAACGGGTTGACCACCATCACTGCCGGTGCAAGCATGACGCTGCATGCACCTCGCTAGGTGAGGCGTCTGCACGGATATAGGCCACTGACCTCGAACGTCGAAAGACGCCCAGGGTCAGGACAGCTCTTCCCGGCTTAAGGGTTGAGCCCAAGTGGCTTCCGGGACAACCGGATACGCCGTGTGGTGCCAAAGCTCCGACGAGAGGGGTGCCGTCCGGCCGACCCGTCGGACGACTCGCCTCTCCGTATGCCGCCGTGGCGCCACCGCGTGTGTCCTGGCCGTGAGGGGGTGGGGCGAAATCTAAATCTGCTGATATTTCGTGCAATTGATGACCGTTTCGTTCCGATCCGGTCACGGCAGCGTTCCCGCGGTCTGAATCGGCTTGCGCCAACACATATCTCCGCTTTCGGGACCTATGGGCAATGACGCACCCCGCAAGCAGCACGGCGGCCGAGGCCCGTTTCCGGGTCGGACTGATCCGTAAGGAGAAAGTCCATGTCCTTCGTGACGACACAGCCCGAATTGCTGTCGGCAGCGGCCGGCAACCTGCAGGGGATTGGTGCGGGGATGACCGCGCAGAACCAGGCAGCAGCCGCCCCGACGACCACAGTGCTGCCCGCGGCCGCCGACGAGGTGTCGGCGCTGACGGCGGCGCAGTTCGCCGCGCACGCGCAGCTGTACCAAGCGGTCAGCGCGCAAGCGGCGGCCATTCACCAGATGTTCGTGTCCACCCTCGGCGTCAGCGCCGGGTCCTATGCCGCCACTGAGGCGGCCAACGCCGTCGCTGCGCTCTGAAAGGGGGGTTGACACAATGGATTACGGAGCATTTCCACCAGAGTTCAACTCCGCTCGCATGTATGCCGGGGCCGGCGCCGGACCGCTGCTGGCCGCTGCATCGGCCTGGGATGGGTTGGCCGCCGAACTGAGTTCGGCGGCGTCGGCCTACTCCTCGGTGATCTCCGGCCTGGTCGGGGGGTCGTGGCTGGGGCCGGGTTCGGTGTCGATGGCCGCGGCCGCCGCGCCCTACGCCGCGTGGATGAGCACCACCGCCGTGCAGGCCGAACAGACCGCCAATCAGGCCAGGGCCGCGGCGGGAGCCTACGAAGCGGCGTTTGCGATGACCGTGCCCCCGCCGGTGATCGCGGCCAACCGCAGCCTGTTGGCGTCGCTGGTCGCGACCAACGTGCTCGGTCAGAACACGCCGGCAATCGCGGCCACCGAGGCGCACTATGCCGAGATGTGGGCCCAGGACGCCGCGGCGATGTACGGCTATGCCGGTGCATCGGCGGCTGCGACGAAGGTGACACCGTTCACCGCGCCGCAGCAGAACACCAACCCGGCCGGGCTGGCCGCACAAAGCGCGGCGGTCGCCCAGTCCACCGGCGCATCAGCCGGCACCGGTGTACAGAGCGCGCTGTCGCAGATGGTCACCACGACGCCGACGACGCTGCAAGCGCTGGCCGCACCTGCCGCAGCGCCTGCCTTGCCGTTTGGGCTGGGCCCTGGAGACATAACCAACGCGGCATCAAACCTTCTCAGCAGCTCGATGACTCCGATGTCGTTGGCCGGTATCACGCAGGTCGGTGCGGACATCGCCGTCATGCATGCCGCAAGCATGGGAGGGCTTGGCATCGACGGCATGGGTGAGATCGCACCGGGAATCGTGCCGGTGATGCCTGGTGCCGGAGTCGCCGCGATCACACCGCTCGGCGTGGGCGGCGGCGGGGCAGTGACCGCCGGGATCGGTCGGGGCACCTTGGTCGGCGCACTGTCGGTGCCACAAAGCTGGGCGTCAGCCGCGCCGGCCACGACGCCGGCCACTGCCTCGTTGGTCTCCAGTTGGACCGCCGCGCCGCAGGCCGCAGCAGAGGAGATGTCGGGCATGCCGGGTATGCCGGGGATGCCGATGGTGGGTTCGACTGGTCGTGGTTTCGGTTTTGCGGCGCCGCGATACGGTTTCCGGCCCACCGTGATGGCACACCCGCCGGCTGCCGGTTAGCAGATCGCGACCATGTAATGGCCAGCCGCCGTTTACCTTTCGGTGGCGGAAAGCTTTCGGTTGTTCAACTCCTGCCTGGGCGGCCGGGCGTCGTAGTCGCTTGCCGCCGACGGCTTTTGGTGGACAACAGGTAATGCGCGGGAAGTTCACAGGAACTCACCAGCTATTTGTCACACAACATCCAGATAACCCGCTTTCCGCGACCGGCACTGCGTTGATTCCCAGTGCCGGTCGCTCACAGTGCATTTCGGCATCCGCACATATCGCGGTTATCACCGCACATGATTGCCATTTGGAGTTGACGCGGATCGAACTTGGTGCCAAGATTGCCACTGCAAGCACCTCGCTAGGTGAGGCGTCTGCACGGACAAAGGCCACTGACCCCGAACGTCGAAAGACGCCCAGGGTCAGGACAGCTCCTCCCGGCTTAAGGGTTGAGCCCAAGTGGCTTCCGGGACAACCGGATACGCCGTGCAGTGCCAAAGCTCTGACGAGAGGGGTGCTCCGCCTGGCTGGCTGTCGGGTGGTCTCATCCCTGTGTGTAATGGTGTTGGCACCCGCGTGTGCCCCGGCCGTGAGGAGGTGAGAGCGACTTGAGTCCCAGTGATAGTCCCTATCCGAGATCGATGACCGCTTCGCTCCAAACCGACCCCGGCATCGTTCCCTTCATCTGAATCGGCTTGCGCCGCTTCGGTTAACGTACGCGCGTCTTCTTCATCGAACGCGCGTGGTCCTGTCGTGCCCCGGCACGAGTACACCTGCAGATCCAGTCTGCCTTCCGTAAGGAGAAGTCCGATGAGCTTTGTGACCACACAGCCGGAACTGCTCGCAGCAGCTGCCGACCACTTGGACGGTATCGGGTCGGCACTGGCTGCTCAGAACGCGGCCGCGGCGGTTCCGACTACGGGAGTGGTCCCTGCCGCTGCTGACGAGGTATCTGCCTTGACGGCAACGCAATTCGGCGCACACGCGGCGATGTATCAAGCAGTCAGCGCGCAGGCCACCGCCGTCCACGAGATGTTCGTGCGCATGTTGGGTGCCAGCGCCGGTTCGTATGCGGCCACCGAGGCCGCCAACGCCATTGCTGCTGGGTAAGGAGTATTGCGATGACTGCGGTATTCGACTTCGGTGCGTTGCCGCCCGAAATCAACTCGGCCAAAATGTATGCGGGCCCCGGGGCCTCGTCGATGCTGGTTGCAGCTTCGGCCTGGGAGGGGCTGGCCGCTGAATTGCGCACGCAGGCAACGTCGTACGCATCGGTCGTCTCGGGGCTGACCACTGAAGGCTGGCGCGGTGCGGCGTCGACGTCGATGGCTGCTGCGGCCGCACCCTATGTCGCGTGGATGAACACGACTGCGGCACAGGCTGAGCAGACCGCGAATCAGGTCAAGGCTGCCGCGGCGGCGTATGGAACTGCGTTTGCGATGACGGTGCCGCCGCCGGTGATCGCGGCCAACCGCGCGCAGTTGGCCGCACTTGTCGCGACCAACATCTTGGGGCAGAACACCCCGGCGATCGCGGCCACCGAGGCGCACTACGGCGAAATGTGGGCTCAGGACGCCGCGGCGATGTACGGCTATGCCGGTGCATCGGCGGCGGCGGCCAAGGTGACGCCGTTTGCCGCGCCGGCGCAGAGCACTAACCCGGCCGGGCTGGCCGGCCAGGCGGCCGCGGTGACTCAGGCTTCCGGGTCGGCGGCCGGCACGAGCACTCAGTCGACGCTGTCGCAGTTGACCTCTGCGGTGCCCACCGCGCTGCAGGGGATGGCGTCACCGGCGTCGTCGACGTCGTCCTCGTCGTCCGGGCTGGGCGGAATCCTCGGTCTGTTGACCGGACAGGGCTCGGGAAATACTGCGCTGGACAACTTTTGGAACCAGTGGGGGCCGAACGCGAACATCTGGAACACGATTTTCTCGTCCGGTTTCTACATGCCGAGCAACACGCTGGGCGCGTTTACAGGTCTGATGGCGCACGCAACTGAACCGGCAGAGGCATTGGGAGCAGCGACCGGCGGGCTCGGTGCCGCACTCGGCGGACCGGTACTTGGCCCACTGGGCGGTTTGGGCGGTCTTGGCGGTCTCGGCAGCGGAGTATCCGCGAGCCTGGGCCAGGCGCCTTCGATTGGCGCACTATCAGTCCCGCCGAGCTGGACCGCCATGGCACCACCCGTGACTCCGCTCGGCTCGGCATTGGGGAACACCCCGTTGAGCGCATCGCCTGCTGTCGCGGCAGGTATGCCCGGTGTTGCGCCGGCGAGTATGGCCGGACGCGGAGCGGGCGGCGCCGTCATTGCGGACAACCGGTTCTTGGTCCGTCCGCCGATGGTGCCCAGTTGGTCGGCCGTCGGATAGCCGAAGTTAGCAACCGATTTCGAGAAAGGGAGAGATTTACATGACCACGCGTTTTATGACCGACCCGCACGCGATGCGGGACATGGCGGGCCGTTTCGACGTGCACGCTCAGACCGTGGAGGACGAGGCCCGCAAGATGTGGGTGTCCTCGCAGAACATCGCCGGTGCCGGCTGGAGCGGGACCGCTCAGGCCACCTCTTACGACACCATGGGCCAGATGAACACTGCGTTTCGCAACATCGTCAACATGCTGCACGGTGTGCGCGACGGGCTGATCCGCGACGCCAACAACTACGAAGCACAAGAGCAAGCGTCCCAGCAGATTCTGAGCAGCTAGGTCGCCGGCCAAACAACCTAGGAGAACCAGAAATGACCATCAACTACCAGTTCGGCGATGTCGACGCCCACGGCGCTTTGATTCGTGCCCAGGCTGCTTCCTTGGAGGCTGAGCACCAGGCGATCATTCGCGATGTGCTTGCTGCCGGGGACTTTTGGGGTGGTGCCGGTTCGACGGCTTGCCAGGAGTTCATCACCCAGTTGGGTCGCAACTTCCAGGTGATCTACGAGCAGGCCAACGCCCACGGCCAGAAGGTGCAAACGGCCGGCTCCAACATGGCCAGCACCGACTCCGCCGTCGGCTCCAGCTGGGCCTGACCGCGGGGGGTGGCGAGGCGTGACCACCTTGGACCGCATCACGGTCGACGAGGAAACCGCCTCGCCGCCGCCCACTGCGGTGCTCGACACCGCCCACATCGGTGACATCGAGGGTGCCCTGGGCCGAATCAGCATCGGCGACACCGACCGTCCGCGCACCGCGAAGGTCCGGCTGGCCACCATGCTGGCGATCATCGGGCCCGGCCTGATCGTCATGGTCGGCGACAACGACGCCGGCGGCGTCGCGACCTACGTCCAGGCCGGCCAGAACTACGGGTACAGCCTGCTGTGGGTACTGCTGCTGTTGATCCCGGTGCTGATTGTCAACCAGGAGATGGTGGTTCGGCTCGGCGCGGTCACCGGCGTCGGGCATGCCCGGTTGATCAACGAACGGTTCGGCCGCGGCTGGGGGTGGTTCTCCGTCGGTGACCTCTTCCTGCTGAACTTTCTGACGCTGGTCACCGAATTCATCGGCGTCACAATGGCTGCCGACTACATCGGGCTACCCAGACAGGTCGTCGTCCCGTTCGCGGCGGTCGCACTGATCGCGATCATGACCACCGGCAGCTTTCGGCGCTGGGAACGCGCGATGCTGGTGTTCATCGCCATCACCCTGCTGCAGATTCCGATGCTGCTGATGTGCCACCCGGACCCGCAGCGGGCCGCGAAATCCCTTGTCATTCCTGGCATTTCCGGTGGCGTCACCTCCGACGCGGTGCTCCTGGTCATCGCCATCGTCGGGACCACCGTCGCCCCGTGGCAGTTGTTTTTCCAGCAGTCCAACGTCGTCGACAAGCGCATCACGCCTCGCTTCATCGGCTATGAGCGCGCCGACACCACACTCGGTGCCTTCGTCGTGGTGATCGGGGCGGCCGCGTTGATGATGACCGGGGACTGGGCCGCTCGCGCCACCGACAGCCGCGGGCACTTTGTCGACGCCGGTGCGCTGGCCCACCTGCTCGGCCAATACAACACGACGCTCGGCTCGGTGTTCGCGATCGTATTGCTGGACGCCTCGATTGTCGGGGCGGCCGCGGTGACCCTCGCTACCAGCTATGCGTTCGGAGACGTGTTCGGGCACAACCACTCGTTGCATCGCGGCTTCGCCGACGCCAAACCGTTTTACCTGTCCTATGCCGGGATGGTCGTGGTCGCAGCGGCCATCGTGCTCATCCCCGACGCGCCGCTGGGGCTGATCACCACCGGCGTTCAGGCGCTGGCCGGATTGCTGTTGCCCAGCGCGACTGTATTCTTGCTGTTGCTGTGCAACGACCGGGAAGTGTTGGGGCCGTGGGTCAATCGTCCGTGGCTCAACGTCGTAGCCGGGTTCATCGTTGCCGTGCTCCTGCTGTTGTCCGGCATCTTGATGACGACCACGGTGTTCCCCGGGCTGGACATCGTCTCTATTGCAGGCCATCTCATCATCGCTGTGACATGTTGCGCGGCACTGGTGGTCGGCATGCTGCGATGGTCGAGGCGTCGGCAAACGAAGCCGCTCTGTGCTGCGTTGGCCGGCCTCGATCGGTCCACCTGGCGGATGCCCCCGCTATCCATGCTGGGGCCGGTGACCTGGTCGGCCGAGACCCGGCTGGGCATGGTGGCGTTGCGGGGCTACCTGGTCGTCGGGGCCATCCTGCTAGCGGTCAAAGCCGTCCAGCTCGGTAGCGCCTGACAGCGATTTCACCGACATCTGACAGCCACCTCGCAAATAGGTTGTAGGCGACGTACGAGGCGGAATGCCGTCAGTGCAATGCGGCTGAACGACCTGGTCAGGCCCCTTATGTGCGGCGCGATTGGGCGGATCGCGACGGCGGCCTACAGCAACGTCGGCGGTGCCGGCGCGATGGTGGCTTTGCGGGCGCTCCCATGCGGGTCGGGTTGACGCGCGTCGGTGTTGGTGTCAACATAGGCGACTGCATGCACCTCGCTAGGTGAGGCGTCTGCACGGATATAGGCCACTGACCTCGAACGTCGAAAGACGCCCAGGGTCAGGACAGCTCTTCCCGGCTTAAGGGTTGAGCCCAAGTGGCTTCCGGGACAACCGGATACGCCGTGCAGTGCCAAAGCTCTGACGAGAGGGGTGCCGCGCCCGGTTGATTGCCGGCGCCTCACTCCGTTGTGCACCATGTTGGCACCCGCGTGTGCCCTGGCCGTGAGGAGGTGAGAGCGACTTTGAGTCCGAGTGATAGTCCCTATCCGAGATCGACGACCGTTTCGCTCGAATCCGACCCCGGCATGGTTTTCACCATCTGACTCGGCTGACGCCGAGTGAACTGACAAGCGCGCCTTGGCTTTTGCCGAACGTGCGTGGCTTCAGCACGCCCTGATACCGCCGTGCCGGCGCGGGTTCGTTCTGTTCCGCAAGGAGGAGCCCGATGACTTTTGTGACCACCCGACCCGAGTTGTTGACTGCAGCGGCAAACGACCTGCGCGGTATTGGCGCTGCGATGTCCGCCCACAATGCTGCCGCAGCCGCCCCGACCACCACGGTCGTTCCGGCTGCCGCTGATGAGGTTTCGGCCTTGACGGCGGCGCACTTCGCCGCCCACGGCCAGCTCTACCAGGCCGTCAGCGCCCAGGCGGCGGCGATTCACGAGATGTTCGTGTCCACTCTCGGCGCAAGCGCCGGATCATATGCCGCCACTGAGGCTGCCAACGCTGTCGCTGCAGGTTAAAGGAGATTGCCGCAATGGATTTCGGAGCACTGCCACCAGAGGTCAATTCCGCTCGGATGTACGCCGGGCCCGGTTCGGGGCCGATGCTGGCCGCCGCTTCAGCATGGGACGGGCTGGCTGCCGAGCTGCGTTCGACGGCCGCGTCTTACCAGTCGGTGATCGCCGGACTGACCAGCGAAGGATGGATGGGGCCGTCATCGGCGGCGATGGCTGCCGCCGCTGCACCCTACGCAACGTGGATGAGCACGACTGCCGAGCAGGCAGAGCAGACCGCCGCGCAGGCCAAAGCCGCGGCCGCCGCCCACGCGGCGGCGTTCGCAATGACGGTGCCACCGCCCGTGATCGCGGCCAACCGCGCCCAGCTGGCCACGCTCGTTGCGACAAACGTGCTGGGGCAGAACACCCCGGCGATCGCGGCCACCGAGGCTCAGTACGGGGAGATGTGGGCTCAAGACGCCGCCGCGATGTACGGCTACGCCGCCAACTCGGCGGCCGCGTCGAAGGTGACGCCGTTTCGGGCACCGAACAACACCACAAATCCGAGCGGCGTGCTCGCGCAGGGCGCAGCGTCCGCTCAGGCTGCCGGCACCAGCACGCAAAGCCAGCTGTCGCAACTGGTTACGGCGATGCCCACGACGTTGCAGCAACTCGCCTCACCATCGGCGTCTGGGTCGTCGGGTTCGGGGCTCTCGGGAATCCTTTCGGGCATCCTGGATTCACCGGACACCGGAGGTCTGGGGCCGAACGCCAATATCTGGAACACGATTACGTCTTCCGGTGTTACCAACCCGGCGGTGGTCACCTCGATGATGGCGGACATGGCCATGATCGGCGCCACGCAGAACAGCGCTCTGGACGGGCTGCTTCCGAGCGGTGGCAGTCTGCTGCCCAGCGGTCCCGGGGTTGGCTCGGCGATAGGAGCAACCCGCGTCGTCAATGCGATCACCGGCGGGTCACCGGTATCGGCGGGCATCGGTCAGGCGAGATTGGTTGGCGCCCTGTCGGTTCCGCAGAGCTGGACCACGGTCACACCGGTGGCGAACTCGACCGTGACGCCGTTCCCCGGCGCCGGCTGGACGGCCGCTGTCCCGGATGTCGAGCCGGGCGGTATGCCGGGGATGCCCGGGATGCCGATGGCGGGTTCGGGGAACGGACGTGGCTTCGGCTTCGCGGCCCCGCGATACGGCTTCAAGCCCACCGTGATCGGCCGTCCGGTGGTCGCTGGATAGCAGCAACCGCTGTCGCTCCCGGATGGCCCAAAAAAGGCCTAGAGACGGTGTAGCGTGACGAGGTCGGGGTTTGCTCGTCGGCCCAACGGCCTGTATCGGAGATGAACGATGCAACCGACTGCCATCGCAGCGGCGGCAGCGCTCTCGACACTACTTCTGGCGAGCGGCGTGCCGTCCGCACACGCCGATTCACAAGATGACGCCTACCTGAAGGCTCTGGCCGAAGCCGGTGTCACCGGTTACCCAATCGACAAGCTTGTCACGGTAGGTCACATGGTGTGTGCGTACAAATCCGCGGGCGCTGCGCCGTGGCAGATGCAGAACGGCCTGATGGAGTATGGGATCGCGCCGCAGGATCTTGATCCGATGGTGAGCACCGCGGTCAGCACCTACTGCCCGTGAATGAGTGGCGTGGCTTGCGTCACAGATCTTGGCGGGCCAGCTTTCTGGCCAGAAGTTGTTTAGCTTTGGTCGCCTCACTCCGCACCGATCGCCGGCGTGATGTTGTCTTAACGCAAGGTTTACGTTCCGGCACAACATATTTGGTGTCCTCCTCTCAGGTGATACTCAGCTGCCGGCCAGCGCCGCGCCAGCATCGCCTGCGATGCTTTGTCTCGTTAGGAGACGTGCATGACTATTAAAGCCGAATTCTGTGACGTGGCGCACCCAGTGGCGCGCGGCCGCGGCGTTGTGGCTTATCTGCAACGTCGGCGTCATCGACAATGGCGCAATCGCGGTTCCTAACCGGCTGCCCTCCACCGGCGACGTTGTGCGGCAGTGTGTTTCGCATTGCTCCCCTGAGTACCGGATTGGCGCCCAGGCGCTGATCCGGGCGGGCGCCCGTTCGGGCTGAATGCTGCTCTGATACAGCGCTGTTGGTCACAGGCACCACGCAGCCACCGTGACAGATATTTATCGCGGCGAAACTTTGTGGGAACGCAACGCAAACAACTGGAACGCAAAATCGTTGTGATGGCGGAGGTTTCGGGAACATCACGATTGCGGTGCCTGTGGCGGAGATCACTTGTTTCAGAACTTTGGGCCTGTACTTGTACCGGCCACGGCGGCCGCGGACGCAACGCGGCTTATCAGGCGACTAGAGGTTAGATGATATGGATTATGCGGCGTTACCGCCCGAGATCAATTCGGGCAGAATGTATACCGGCCCGGGGCCAGGCCCGATGCTGGCGGCCGCGGCAGCATGGGACGAGCTTGCCGGCGAGTTGGGTTCGACGGCGTCGTCCTATCAGTCGGTGATCGACAGCGTGGTCAGCGGACCCTGGCTGGGGCCGTCGTCGGCGTCGATGGCGGCTGCGGCCGCGCCGTATGTGGCTTGGATGAGTGCGAGCGCAGCGCAGGCCGAGGAAACCGCCAACCAGGCTAGGGCCGCCGTGGCCGCATACGAAACCGCCTTTGCCGCAACGGTTCCGCCGCCCGTGATCGCTGCGAACCGCTCCCTGCTGATGATGCTGGTCGCCACCAACATTCTCGGCCAGAACACACCGGCGATCGCCGCTACCGAGGCTCACTACATGGAAATGTGGGCCCAGGATGCTGCCGCGATGTACGCCTATGCGGGCTCATCGGCGGCCGCCTCCCAGCTGACGCCATTCACCGAACCACCCCAGACGACCAACACCGCAGGCACGGCGGCGCAAGCGGCCGCAGTTTCGCAGGCCGGCAGCACGGGCGGCTTGAACATAGGCACGCAGCTGTCCCAGCTGGTGAACTCGCTCCCGACGGCATTGCAAAGCCTGGCCACCGGCCTCGGCTCGTCGCCGACAACGGGGTCGACGAACCTGTTGTCCGGACTGTCACTACCAACATTGATGAACCTGCAACTGCCGGCGGGCCTTTCGACGGATCTGACGAACTGGAACTCGATCTGGTCGACCGTCACCGGCCCGCTATCTCCCGTGGGGTGGAGCGGCATGCTCGGTGGCCCGTTCTTGTCGTTCGGGCAGGCCTACGCCTATGCCCAAAACGGGCAGGGCGCCGCCGCGTTTTTGGCCGGGCCGAAACCCATCACCGGGGCGCTGGCGCCGCTGGCGGAAGGGGTGAATCCGGTGCTGAGCTCCGCCGGCTTCGGTGGAGGACAGGTATCGGGCGCGCTGGGCAAAGCGGCGGTGGTTGGAAGTTTGTCTGTGCCTCAGGGCTGGACCGAAGCCGCTCCGGCGATCAGGACAGTCGCCTCCGTGCTACCCGCGAACCTGGCAGCCGCCCCCGCGTCCTCGCTCGCCGGTGAAGGCACCCTCTTCGGTCAGATGGCCATGTCGAGCCTGGCCGGACGTGCCGTCGCCGCTACGGCGACACGCTCGGCGGGCGGCGCTACTGCGGCGGGCTCACTCGGCGGTGTCGTCGCCGAGGCCGATCCCGCCGCGGCCACCATCATCGTGATCCCGGCGGTTGCGGAATGACAGTCAAGACAATGCGCCGCCGAGGCGCAGATGACCGGGTGAAGGGATAGGCATGTTGTACGCAACGCTTCCGCCGGAGATCAACTCGGGCAGGATCTACAGCGGACCCGGATCAGCGTCGATGCGGGCCGCCGCCGCCGCGTGGGACGGGCTCGCAGCCGAGCTACAGTCCAGCGCCGTTTCCTATTCGTCGGTGATCTCGAGCCTCACCAGCGGGCCATGGCTGGGCCCGTCATCGTTGTCGATGGCGGCCGCCGTCGCACCGTATCTGACCTGGATGCAGGCCACCGCTACACAGGCGGCCGAAGCTGCAGCGCAGGCCACCGCCGCCGCAAGCGCGTATGAGGCGGCATTCGCCGCGCATGTGCCGCCGGCGGAGATCGCGGCGAACCGCAGCCAACTGGCGTCACTGATGGCGACCAACATTTTCGGCCAGAACACCCCGGCGATCGCGGCCACCGAGGCCCAGTACGGCGAGATGTGGGCTCAGGACGCCCTGGCGATGGACAGTTACGCCGCGTCGTCGGCAGCCGCGACCAAGCTGACGCCGTTCACCGCGGCGCCGCAGACCACCAATGCGGGCGGGGTAGCCGGCCAGGCGGCGGCGGTGGCTCAGGCTGCCAGCAGCCCGGCCGGCGGCGTGCAGTCCCTCCTGTCAGCAGCCGACCCGCTGACGACGGGCGACCCGCTGCTGCAGTGGCTGGCAAACATGTCCACCGACTACACCAGCACCATCAACGGCGTGCTCAACGGGCTCTTCGGGCCGAGCGGGGCATCAACAATCACCGGGATGATCAACGCCGTAAAAGGTCCGGTCAGCGCCTTTACCTCCGTGTTCAACCCCATCGGGCTCCTGGTCAACTTCCCGGTGTCGCAGTTCCTCAAGTTCGCCCCCTCCCCGGTGTACGGCGCGCTACCGAAAGACGCGCTGGGAGGCGGTCTCTTCGGGCCGTGGTATGGCCGCGGTTGGCTGACCAGCTCGGTGTCGGCCAGCATGGGCAACGCCGGCACATTGGCCGGAAACCTCTCAGTCCCGCCGACGTGGGCCACGGCCACCCCGGCCATCAGGACTGTCGCCGCCGCGTTGTCGGCCGCCGCGCCGGACGCCGTGCCGGCGGCCGCTGTGGCCCAGGGCGAGCTGCTCAGTTCGCTACCGCTGGCCGGCATGCTGGGTAGCGCGCTCGGCTCCGGGGCTCCGACCGCTCTGACCCGCAGCGGCGCGCGAAACCGCTTGAAGCCGCTCAAGGATCTCAAAGACAGCCACTCGCCCGAACAATTACAGCGCCTGGTCGCACAGATATCGGAAAAACCGGAAAGCGTGCAGCACCACACCGTCGACCAAGACGGCCTTGACAGCCTGCTCGAGCAACTGGCGAAGAAGCCCGGCGTGCACGCGGTGCATCTCTCCGGAGGTAGCAGCGACAAACCCAGGGTTCTGCCGGATGCGCAGTTTGGTTAGCAGGCAGTCACCGACTCCGTCGGCACGAAAGGATGAGTCATGAAGGCACTACTTGTCGTACTCGGTGTTTCTGCCGCTCTCGGCTTCGCCGCGCCGGCATACGGAAATCCTGGTGACGACGGTGGCGACGACGCCGGCTTCCTGGCTGCACTGCAACAAGTCGGCATCCGCTATCCGAACCCAGCCGGAGCCGTCGGCGCCGGAAAAGCGGTGTGCGGCTGCCTGAATAACGGCGAATCCGGTCTGGAGTTGGTTCACGACGTGAAAACCCACAATCCGGGATTCACCATGGAGGACGCATCCGACTTCGCCATGCTTTCAGCGAAATACTATTGCCCGCAACAACTCTCAAAGGGCTGACGCACTAAGCGTTTCTCACTCCCGGTCGCGGCGGCGACGCGCCGCTCGACGTTCGACGGTGGCGGTGCGCGTGACTGCGACTGCACTGGTCGGTCGCCTCGTCCTGGTGGGCAACACCGCGGCGTGCTGCGCAAACCTGCCGGTTGGTAGATACGCGGCCACGGCCAGAAACCCATTCACAGCTTTTTGCCAGCATTCTTCTTGGGATTTCCCAGGGCCCTCTGCTTGGCGAACCTTCATAATCACCCACAGGGGAGAGCCGCGTGCCCAACGTTGTCGCTAGGTATGCGGTCAGCGTATCGGCCGGTATTGTGGCCGCGATCACGTCCGGGTCAGTGAAGGGACGCAGCGATGGATTTCGGAGCATTGATGCCGGAGATCAACTCCGCGCGCATGTACGCCGGTCCGGGAGCAGGCCCGCTGGTGGCCGCCGCCGCTGCCTGGGACGCGCTGGCCGCCGAATTGAGCACGACGGCGTCGGCTTACCAGTCGATCGTCGAGGGTCTGGTCAGCGGTTCGTGGCACGGCCCGACGGCGGCATCGATGGCGGCGGCGGTTGCGCCGTACGTGTCGTGGATGAGCGCCAGTGCGGCGCAGGCCGAGCAGACCGCCAACCAGGCCAGGGCTGCGGTGGCCGCCTATGAGACGGCGTTCGCGGCCACCGTGCCGCCGCCGGTGATCGCCGCCAACCGCAGCCTGCTCGCGTCGCTGATCGCGACCAACGTCCTGGGCCAGAACACCCCGGCCATTGCCGCCACCGAGTTCCACTACGCCGAGATGTGGGCGCAGGACGCCGCCGCGATGTATGGCTACGCCGGCTCGTCGGCGGCCGCCAGCCAGCTGTCGCCGTTCACCCCGCCGCCGCACACCACCAACGCGGCGGGCATGGCCACCCAGTCCGCGGCAGTTGCCAAAGCCGCGGCCACCGCGGGCGCAAACACGCAATCGACGCTCTCCCAACTGGTTACGGCTACGCCGCAGGCGCTGCAGAACCTCACCTCGCCGATGGCGGCGGCGGCGGCGCCGGCGCAGGATCCGGTCACGTCGTTCCTGGACTTCATCACGGGGCCGACATCGCCCCTGTCGTATTTCCCGGTTGCCGGCGTGCCCTATCTGCTGGCCTTCCAGAACGTCCTGCTGCCGATGGCCGGGGAGAATCTCTCCGGAGCGCTCGCCAAGGCCTCGCCCGGGGCGGCCAGTGGCGGACTGCTGGCCGGCGAACTCGGTGCGGGCACCCATGCGGTGGGCAGCTCCGGTGTCATGCCGTCAGTTTCGGCGGGACTTGGGCGCGCCGGGCTGGTCGGCAAACTGGCGGTGCCACCGGGGTGGGCCAGCGCCGCGCCGGCGATCCGGCCGGCGGCGTTCGTGCTGCCGACCGCCAGCCTCGAAGCCGCGCCGGCAGTCATGGCCGACGGCTCCGGCAGCCTGTTCAGCCAGATGGCCCTATCGAGCCTCGCCGGGCGGGCGGTGGCCGGCACCGGCGGCAGCGTCGCCCGCTCCGTGGGCGGCGGCGCTGCCGGCTCCGTGGGTGGCGTCGAGACCGCCACGACGGCGACCATCATCGTGATACCGGAGTTGGACGAATGACCGTCCCATTAGATTTCGGAGCACTGACGCCGGAGGTCAACTCGGCACGCATCTACGCCGGTCCAGGGGCAGGTTCGATGGTGGCCGCGGCGGCCGCCTGGGACGGGCTGGCCGCAGAATTACGTTCCGCCGCAACGGCTTACGGCTCGACGGTCACCGGGCTGACTGGTCAAGCCTGGCAGGGCCCGTCGTCGGCCGCGATGGCGGCCGCGGCCGCACCGTACGCCGCGTGGATGAACGCCACCGCGGCCCAGGCCGAGCAGACCGCCATGCAGGCGAGGGCGGCGGCGGCGGCGTATGAGACCGCGTTCGCCGCGATGGTGCCGCCGCCGGTGATCGCGGCCAACCGCAGCCAGCTCGCGTCGCTGGTCGCGACCAACCTTTTCGGGCAGAACACCGTGGCGATCGCTGCGACCGAGGCGCAGTACAGCGAAATGTGGGCCCAGGATGCCGCCGCGATGTACAGCTACGCCGGGCAGTCGGCGGCCGCCTCACGGGTGACGCCGTTCAGCGCAGCACCGCAGACCACCAACCCCGGCGGGTTGGCCGCCCAGGCCGCTGCCGCCGGCCAGGCCGCCGGCTCGGCTGCGGGCACTCACGCCCAGTCCGCGCTCTCGCACGTCGTCACCACCGTGCCCCAGGCACTGCAGAGCATGGCGGCGCCCGCAGCGCCCGCGGCCCCGGCCGCGCCGTCGTTCTCGCAGCTCAGCGCCTATATCGAGGCAATCCCCAAGTTGATGTTGCCCGCCAACGACGTGCTGATCACCATCATCTTCGGCCTGGTCGCCGGCGTCAGGGCGGTCCAGTCCGGGGCGGCGGCCGCGGCCGCCGCGGCATCGGGGTCGCTGGCGGCGGGTCTGGGTTCGACGACGTCCGTCGCCGGCGTCGCTGCAGGTGCGGCCGCCTCTACGGTCTCGGCGGGCGTCGGCGAGGCGGGCTTCGTCGGAGCGCTGTCGGTGCCGCCCAGCTGGGCCGCGGCCACCCCGACGATCCGGCTGGCCGCCAGCGTCTTGCAGGGCACCGGCCTGGGCGCGGCTCCGGCCGTCGTCGCCGAGGGCACGGGTGGCCTGTTCAGCCAGCTGGCGCTGGCCGGCATGGCGGGCAGCGCCGTCGGGGCGGCGGCTCCGAAAGCGGTCAGCGGACCGGTCGGCAAAGTCGGCCGCCCGACGTCGGAGAACGACAAGAAAACCCCCGAGAAGCTCAAGCGTGTCCTTGCCGAGATGTCTCAGGCGCCGGAGTCGGTGCAGCACTGGCACACCAACGAGGCTCAGCTGGAGAGTCTGCTCGCGCAGTTGTCGACGAAGCCCGGCGTGCACGCGGTGCATGTGAAGAAGGGCAAGCCGCCCACATCACAGCCGATCTAGCCGTCGTCGGCGCGCCGTTGTCGTCGGAGTCGTCCACACTAGAGCGGGACGGCCGACACGACAGGGGAGCCGGGTAATGCAGACGCTGAGCATCGCCGATTTCGCGCTGCGGCTGGCCGTGGGCGTGGGGTGCGGCGCACTGATCGGGCTTGAACGCCAGTGGCGGGCGCGGATGGCCGGACTGCGGACCAATGCGCTGGTGGCCACCGGATCGACCTTGTTCGTGCTCTACGCCGTCGCCACCAACGACACCAGCCCCACCCGCGTCGCGTCCTATGTGGTGTCGGGCGTCGGCTTCCTCGGCGGCGGCGTCATCCTGCGCCACGGGTTCAACGTGCAGGGGCTCAATACCGCTGCGACACTGTGGTGTTCGGCCGCGGTTGGCGTGCTGGCCGCCGCCGGACACCTGTTGTTCGCCCTGATCGCCACCGGCACCATCGTGGGCATCCACCTGCTGGGCCGCCCGCTCGGGCACCTGATCGACCGCGACAATGTCGTCGAGCAAGACGAAGACCAGCAGCCTTATCAGCTTCAGCTGGTCTGTCGCCGCAAGTCGGAGAAGTATGCCCGCGCCCAGATCGTGCAGCGCACCAGCAGCAACGATCTCACGCTGCGCGGGATTCACACCGGGCGTGCCGCCGACGACAACATCACGCTGACCGCTTATCTGCTGGCCGACGGCCACGCGCCGTCGCGGCTCGAGCAACTCGTCGCCGAATTGTCGCTACAGCCGGGCGTCTACGCGGTGCACTGGTATGCCGGCGACCAGAGCGAGCCGATGCCGCCTGCGGCGCAATCGAATTAGCGGCCGAGCACCCGGCCGACCTCGGCCAGCGCGTCGGCCGCGCGCCGCCCGGGCAGAAACGCCCACATATGCACCGCGCCCGGGCGTTCGTGCCAGCCGATGTCGACGCCGTTGGCCGTCGCGCGGTCGTGGAAGGCGCGGGTATCCGGGTTGAGCACATCGTGCGTCCCGGTGAATATCGTCAGCTGCGGCAGGCCGGCAAGCGGCCCGACGCTGGGGCTGACCAGTGGATTGTCCAGCGAATCGCCGCCGGCGTAGCGGATTCCCGCGGCACGCAGGTCGTCGAGGTTGAGCAACGGGTCGATCGCGGCGACGGCCGGCACGTCGGGATCGGGCAGCCCGACGTGCACCCACGGCGAGAACAGCACAGCGTCGCTGGGCTGCGGCAACCCGGCGTCGCGCACCGCGTGACACAAGGCGAACGCCAGTCCGCCGCCTGCTGAATCACCCATGAACGCAATCGAATTCGGCTGCCGCGTGTCCAGCAGCCGCCGGTAGATCTGCAGCAGGAACGGGAACACGTCGCGGTAGGTGTGCTCGGGGGCAATCGGGTAGATCGGCACAGTCACGGTGCGCCGCAACGCATTGGCCAGCCCGGCGATCGCCGGCCAGTGAAACCGCGGCAGCAGGTCGAGCACGTAGGCCCCGCCGTGCAGATACAGCAGATGACCATTGAGCGGGCCGTCGCCGGCCAGCCGCGGGCGTACCTCGTACACCGGGCGGCCGTCGAGATCCGCACGCTCGACGCCGATTTTGCTCAGAACCCGCCTGGACGGCCATCCCGAGTAGGGCGGGCGCGGATGCGCGGCCCAGTGGTCGAGCTTTGCGACGGGAAACAGTCGGTTGCGCACCCCGGTGGCGCGGAGCAACCGCTGGGTAAGGGTGGGCCTGAGCGTGGGGTTCATCAGACCTCCTCTGGCGAGAAACCTCGGCATTTGTACAGGGCTGAGCGTCGTTAGCCATCCACGCGACGGGTTGTGCCGGTTGTCGGTCGCGGTGGATACGTTGCAGGTATGTCTCGGTTCCGATTGTTGCCAACGCCCGCTCAGCAGGCGGTGTTGTTGGAGCATTGCCGGCATGCGCGGTTCGTATGGAATTTAGCCGTCGAGCAGCAGCGGATGTGGCAACCAGGGCGTCCTGCCCCTGGGTATAACGAGCAATCGGCCCAGTTGACCGAGGTCCGCGCCGAATATGACTGGCTAGCGGCCGGATCGCAGACAGTGCAACAGCAGGCGCTACGTGACTTCGCCCAAGCCATGCGCAACTATTTCGCTGGCACCCATCGTCGCCCGACGTGGCGCAAGGCCGGCGTGCATGAGGGCTTCCGCCAGGTCGGGGTCAAGCCTCGCCATATCGAAAAGCTCAACCGGCGATACGGGCGAATATGGGTGCCCAAGGTCGGATGGGTCCGCTTACGACGGACTCGGGCGATGCCCGCGGAAATCAAGTCGTACCGCATTACGCAGGACCGGGCCGGCCGTTGGCATGTGGCCTTCGCGCACGTCCCCGACCCAATCCCGGGGCCAGGGAATGGCAGCGTGGTCGGCATCGACCGCGGGGTGGCGGTCTCGGCGGCACTGTCCACCGGAGAACTCCTGCACGCACCTGGACCGACCTCTGGTGAGCAGGCCCGGCTACGTCGCCTGCAGCAACGCCTGGCACGCGCCCAACATGGCTCCAATCGCCGCGCGCGCACCAAACTGGCGATAGCGAAACTCAAAGTGCGCGAAACGGATCGGCGACGCGACTGGGTCGAGAAGACCACGACTGATCTGGCGCGCCGGTTCGACACCATCCGTGTCGAGGACCTTGACGTGCGCGCGATGACTCGCTCCGCGCGCGGCACCCGTGAACAACCGGGTGTTCGCGTGGCCCAGAAACGGGGACTTAACCGTGCGATCAGAGGTCAAGGGTGGGGTCGGCTGGTCGCCCGGCTCGACCATAAAGCCGCGGGACGCATTGAACGCGTCTCGGCTGCATACACGTCGCAACGATGCTCTGTTTGTGTGCACGTCGCACCCGAAAACCGCAAGAGCCAAGCGGTCTTCGCGTGCGTGGCTTGCAAAGCGGGGCCGTGTAATGCCGACGTGAACGCGGCGCGCAACATCGCCGCCGGACGGGCGGTGCCAGCACAGGGAGACCTCGCCGCTGGGCGGTCTGTGAACTGTGAACCTCAACTCGGCTCTCTGCCTGAATAGGTAGATCGGGTTGGAATCCCCGGACTTAAGTCTGGGAGGACGTCAACAGCGATCAGTGTGGACCATGCGCAGGTCGGCCAGGGGGAGTGGGGCATACAGTGTGGGCTGTGAATGCGATCGCGGATTTCCTGTCCGTGCTGCCCGAGCAGATGCGCGACCCGGTGCTGTTCGCGATTCCGTTTTTCCTGCTGCTGCTGATCCTCGAGTGGACGGCGGCACGCAAACTCGAGCAGATCGAACGAGCTGACCGACCCGCGTCCGGCGCCTACCTCACCCGCGATTCGTGGGCGAGCATCTCAATGGGGCTGGTGTCGGTGGCCACCACGGCCGGGTGGAAGTTCGTGGCCCTGCTCGGTTATGCCGCGATCTACACGTATGTTGCGCCCTGGCATTTGTCGGCGACCCGCTGGTACACCTGGGTCATCGCGATCCTCGGCGTCGACCTGCTCTACTACTGCTATCACCGCATCGCCCATCGGGTCCGGCTGATCTGGGCCACCCATCAGGCGCACCATTCCAGCCAGTACTTCAACTTCGCCACCGCGCTACGCCAGAAATGGAACAACAGCGGTGAGATCCTGATGTGGATTCCGTTGCCGCTGTTGGGTATTCCGCCCTGGATGGTTTTCGTCAGCTTTTCGGTCAACCTGATCTACCAGTTCTGGGTGCATACCGAGCGAATCGACCGGATGTGGCGGCCTTTCGAATTCGTGTTCAACACCCCGTCGCATCATCGGGTGCATCACGGAATGGATCCGGAGTACCTGGACAAGAACTACGGCGGGATTCTGATCATCTGGGACCGGCTCTTCGGCAGCTTCTGCGCGGAGATGTTCCGCCCGCACTACGGGCTGACCAAGCAAGTCGACACGTTCAACATCTGGACACTGCAGACACACGAATATCTCGCGATAGCGCGCGATTTCCGGACGGCGACTAGGCTGCGTGATCGGCTGGGTTATGTGTTCGGGCCACCGGGTTGGGAGCCGGCGTGTTCACCCGGTGTTCGACCAAAGGTTGCGATTGCGGCGAGCCGAAACCGCCCGTAGCAAAAGCAAGATCAGTAAGCTCTGGCACGTCGTGCACATGCGACGAGGCCCGGTCGAACCTCGGCCGGACCGCGACGACGAGAAGGGAATGCCGTGGGAGACACGCTCACCGAAGGACAAAAGCTCGTTAAGGGAGAATCGCTCACTTCGAGCAACGGTGCCTACACGCTGACCTTGCAGGACGACGGCAACCTGGTGCTGGCGTCGCGCGGCAAGGCGATCTGGTCGACGGGTACCAATGGCCAGGACGTGGTGCGCGCCGAGGTGCAGCGAGATGGCAACTTCGTTGTCTACACCGCCGACAAACCGGTGTGGGCCAGCAACACCAAGGGCAAGAAGAACGTCAAGCTCGTTCTGCAGGACGACCGCAACCTGGTGCTCTACTCCGGCGACCAGGCGGCCTGGTCGACCAAGACCGAGACCGACGCGCCGCCGCCACCGGAGCCCGAAGCCGCTCAAGTGACACCCGCCGCCGAAGAGCCCATCCCGGCTCCGGCGCCGGAACCCGAACCCGCCCCGGAGCCCGAGCCGGCTGCGCGGACCTACACCGTGGAGTCCGGCGACACGCTGTGGGCCATCGCCGAGCGTTTCTACGGCGACGGCAGCAAATACCAGGCGATCGCCGACGCCAGCGGGATCTCCAACCCCGACCTGATCCAGCCCGGACAGGTGCTGACCATTCCCTGACCGCAGCCGACGGCGAGCGCGGCGGTTCTTCCCCGACCGGACGGGCCGCCGCGCCGTCCGTCGCTAACGTTTGGAAGCGGTGCGTCGATAACCTCACCAGCCGGCCGGCACCATGTCGGCCCCGACGGATTGGAGTCGACGGTGCGCTGCCATGCGTTTGCCGCGATGCTCACCGCCGCTGTGCTGGCGGCCGGATTGCCGCCGATGGTGGCCCACGCCGAGCCGGTAGCGGTGTTCCCGGGGATGGAGATCCACCAGGGCAATCACCTGTGCACGCTGGGCTATGTCGACCCCGCGTACCACATCGCGTTCACGGCCGGACATTGCCGCGGGGACGGTCCGGTGGTGACCGACAAGGACAACCACGTCATCGGTAATCTCGCGACGTTCCGGGACAACACGCCGAACGGCTCGACGGTGGCCACCGACCAGCAAATCACCGATTACGAGTCGATCGTGCTGGCCGGCGACGTCGCGGCGAACAACGTGCTGCCCGACGGACGCCCGCTGCAGTCCGATCCGGGTCTGACGGTCAAGCCCGGCGACCCCGTCTGCCACTTCGGGGTGGTCACCGGCGAAAGCTGCGGGACCGTCGAAAGCGTCAACAACGGCTGGTTCACGATGGGCAACGGCGTGGTCACCCAGAGGGGCGATTCGGGCGGACCCGTGTATTTGGGCGGCCCCGGGCCGGCCCGGATCGTCGGGATATTCAACAGCACGTGGGGTGACCTGCCCGCGGCGGTGTCCTGGCGGGTCACCTCGCAGCAGGTGCTCGAGGACGTCGGGGCCGCGCCGAGCTCACCCGCATAAACGTCTGCTACCGGGATCTGAAGAACACAAGAGCACCGATCTCTGTCGTGTCACACTTGGCCCGATGAGCACACGGCGCGAGTCGCGGGAGCGGATCGAGACGCAGATCATCGAGCTTGGCCGACGCCACCTGGTGGACCACGGCGCGGCCGGGCTGTCACTGCGTGCGATCGCCCGCGACCTGGGCATGGTGTCCTCGGCGGTGTACCGATACGTGTCGAGCCGCGAGCAGCTGCTGACCATGCTGTTGACCGACGCCCGTTCCGACCTGGCCGACGCCGTGGACCGGGCCCGCGACGCGATGCCCGAGCTGTGGAGCGACGACGTCATCGCGATCGCGCATGCGGCCCGCCGCTGGGCCCTCGCCCACCCGGCCGGCTGGGCGCTGCTGTACGGCAACCCGGCACCCGGACACCACACGCCGACCGAGGACACCGCACCCGGCAGCCGGGTGGTCGGCGCGTTGCTCGACGCCGTCGCGGCCGGAATCACCACGGGCGACATCGTTTTGACGAACGACCTTGCGCCGCAACCGATGTCGACCGATTTCGAACGTCTTCGCAACGAGTTCGGTTTTCCGGGCGACGATTCCGTCGTCGCCAAGTGTCTGGTGATCTGGGCCGGAGTGGTCGGCGCGATCAGCCTGGAGATGTTCGGGCAGTACGGCGCAACCAGGCTGACCGACCCGCAGGCGGTGTTCGATGCGCAGGTGCGCCTGCTGGTCGGCATGCTTACCCGGCACTGAATTAGAACGTGTTCAGCCCCGCCACGGCCGCAGGCTGGTGGCCGCGCGTGGCAACATCTTTCTGCCCGGGGCGGCGCTGGGCTATTCTGCGATGCGATGAGCCTTTCCTTCGAGACGCCGGTGCAGATCGCCTGGGTGACGCGTGACCTCGATGCCACAGAAACGGCTCTCACCGGCCTGTTAGGCGTCAAAAAGTGGGTCCGGATGCCGCAGGTGCACTTTGCCCCGGACGCCTGCAGCTACCACGGCGAG
This sequence comes from Mycobacterium sp. MFM001, assembly GCF_003402475.1. Lineage (GTDB taxonomy): Bacteria > Actinomycetota > Actinomycetes > Mycobacteriales > Mycobacteriaceae > Mycobacterium. The sequence goes on along the minus strand of NZ_BFAB01000011.1, from coordinate 80,480 downwards.
CCCGCCGACTTCGTCGCCAGCATCTCGCTTAGCTACCTCGGCGACATGCAGCTGGAGCTGATTCAGCCGCTCCGCGGCCCTAACATCTATAGTGACTTTCTGCGGGACAGCGGGCCCGGTCTGCACCACCTCTGCGTCGAGGCGGACAACGCCGAGCACTTTGCCGCGATGGTGGCCGCGGCAACCTCGCATGGCGCGACGGTGGCGCAGCAGGGCGTGATGCCGGGCGGTATGCGCTTCGCCTACGTGTCCGCCCCGCAAGCCGGTGTGCCGTTCGTCGAGATCGCGCACATCAGTGACGAGATCCGGCAGTTCTTCGACTACATCAAACAGGAGCAGCGGTGAGCGGTATGGACATACCTGCAACGGTCAACGCGGACGAGGTGTCGTCGTGGTCGGATGACGTCGACGTGGTGGTGATCGGCTTCGGCATCGCCGGTGGCTGCGCTGCGGTCAGTGCGGCCGCCGCCGGGGCGCGGGTGCTGGTGCTGGAGCGCGCCGCGGCGGCCGGTGGCACCACCGCGATGGCCGGCGGCCACTTCTATCTCGGCGGCGGAACCGCGGTCCAGCAGGCGACCGGCCATGCCGATTCGCCCGAGGAGATGTACAAGTATCTGGTCGCGGTGTCGCGCGAACCCGACCACGAGAAGATCCGCGCCTACTGCGAGGGCAGCGTCGAGCACTTCAACTGGTTGGAGGACTTGGGCTTTCAGTTCGAGCGCAGCTACTACCCGGAAAAGGCGGTGATCCAGCCCAACACCGAGGGGCTGATGTACACCGGCAACGAGAAGGTGTGGCCGTTCAAGGATCAAGCGGTGCCCGCGCCGCGCGGGCACAAGGTGCCGGTGCCGGGCGACACCGAAGGGGCAAAGCTGGTGATCGACCTGCTGCTCAAGCGGGCCGAAAACCTCGGTGTGCAAATCCGCTACGAAACCGGCGCGACGGGGTTGGTTCTCGACGGGTCGGGGACGGTGACCGGCGTGACGTGGAAGCAGTTCGCCGAAACCGGTGCGGTGCGGGCCAAGTCGGTGATCATCGCCGCGGGCGGGTTCGTGATGAACCCGGAGATGGTCGCGAAGTACACGCCGAAGTTGGCCGAAAAGCCGTTCGTGCTGGGCAATACCTACGATGACGGGCTCGGGATCCGGTTGGGGGTGTCGGCCGGCGGCGCCACGGCGCACATGGATCAGATCTTTATCACCGCGCCGGCGTATCCGCCGTCGATCCTGCTGACCGGGATCATCGTGAACAAACTGGGCAAGCGGTTCGTCGCCGAGGACTCCTACCATTCGCGTACTTCGGGTTTCGTGATGGACCAACCGGACAGCGCGGCGTTTTTGATCGTCGACGAGGCGCATCTGCGGCACCCGCAGGTACCGCTGGTCCCGCTGATCGATGGCTGGGAGACGGTACCGGAAATGGAAGCGGCGCTTGGTATTCCGGCGGGTAACCTGGTGGCGACGCTGGACCGCTACAACGAGTTCGCAGCCCGCGGCGAGGATCCTGATTTTCACAAGCAACCGGAATTCCTTGCGCCGCAAGACAAGGGGCCGTGGGGGGCGTTCGACCTGTCGCTGGGCAAGGCCATGTATGCCGGTTTCACCATCGGCGGGCTGGCCACCTCGGTGGACGGTCAGGTGTTGCGCGAGGACGGTACCGTCGTGCCCGGGCTGTACGCCGTCGGGGCGTGCGCTTCCAACATCGCCCAGGACGGCAAGGGATACGCCAGCGGTACACAGTTGGGCGAGGGATCGTTCTTCGGCCGCCGCGCCGGGACGCACGCAGCCCTGCGCGAGCTGACGTAAACGCCCTTGTTTCTCGGCGTGTCTGGGACTTTCGCGTCTGCTCGCGCAGACTGACTACACCCGAGCCGGCTCTTCCTCGACCCGGCTGAGCCGCCACCGGCCTTCGCCAAGCAACTGAAGACGATGGTCGTGATGCGGCTCGACGGTGCTGCGGTGGCTGACGCTGACCACGATCGTGTCGGGTAATTCGTTGCGCAGCAACTGATACATCGCCAACTCGAGGCCCTCGTCCATCGCCGAGGTGGCCTCGTCGAGGAACACCGCCTTGGGTTTGGTCAACAGCACCCGGGCGAACGCGATCCGCTGCTGTTCGCCGGGCGAGAGCACCTTCACCCAGTCCTGCTCCTCGTCGAGGCGGTCGACCAGATGCGGCAGAACGACTTTGACCAACATGTCGCGCAGCTGGTTGTCGGGAATCTCGCCGGACGAAGCAGGATAGGACACGACGGCACGCAAATCGCCCAGCGGCACATAGGGCAGCTGCGATAAGAACATCGTCTCGTTCTCGGCAGCCGGACGCCGCAATGTGCCCGACGCGTACGGCCACAGCTCGGCAAGACTGCGCAGCAGGGTCGTCTTGCCGCTGCCCGACGGCCCGGTGATCACCAACGCGTCGCCGACCGACAGATGTACGTCGAGAGACTCGATGAGCTGGTCCCCATCCGGCGTGCGGACCTCGACGCCTTCGATGTCGACGTCGCCGTCGGCGCTTGCAGCGGTGAAGATCTCGGGCAACTCGCGGGCTTTCTCGTCGGCATCGACCAGACCGTTCAGCCGGATGATCGCGGCGCGGTAGCTGGCGAACTGGTCATAGGCGTTGCGGAAGAACGACAGGCCGTCGTGAATGCTGCCGAACGCGGTCGCGGTCTGGGTGACGTCGCCGAACTTGATCTGGCCGGAGAACAGCCGCGGCGCTTGCAGCACCCAGGGCAGCGGCACGATCGCCTGGCTCACCGACAGGTTCCAGCCGGAGAACCCGATGGTCCGGTTCACGAATCGCAGGTAGTTGTCGATGATCGGCCGGAACCGCTCGGAGAGCTGCACTCGCTCGGCCCGCTCGCCGCGGTAGAAGCCGACGGCCTCGGCGGCGTCGCGCACCCGCACCAGCGCGTAGCGGAAGGCGGCGTTGGTGAGCTCGTTGCGGAAGCTGAGCCAGATCAGCGGACGGCCGATCCAGAACGCGATGACCGTCACGACCAAGACGTAGAGGATGACGATCCAGAACATCGCCCGCGGCATGCTGACGCCGAAGACGGTCAGCGTTCCGGACAGGTTCCACAGGATGGCCGTGAAGGAGATCACCGACAGCACCGACTGGACCGCGCCGAACAGCAAAGTGGTGGCGGTTCCGTTGGACGGCACGTTGGGAGTGGCTCCCACGCCGGTGGTGAACACGTCGATGTCTTGCTGGATGCGCTGGTCCGGGTTGTCGATCGTGGAATCGATGAAGCGGCCGCGGTAGTAGGACCGCCCGCCCAGCCAGTCGCCGGTGAGCCGGTCGGTCAGCCACACCCGCCACGCCACGATAAAGCGCTGGGTCAGGTAGATGTCGAGCATGACCCGGATCACGTGGAGCACCGCCATCAGGCTGAAGATCAGGATCGACATCCAAAAGCCATGCATCCCAGAGCGTTTCACGGCGTCGTCGCCGGTGGCCATGCCCTGCACCGCGGTTTGGATCGACGAGTTCAGGTCGTTGGCCTGGTAGCTGAACAACACGTTGAGACGCACGGCCACGATCACCGACAACAGCAGCACACCGAGCATGAGCCACACGGGGACGCTGTGCCGGCCGGTGAAATAGCCGCCGGTGATCCGCCAGAACTGATGACCCCACGGCGTGACGAAGCGCAGCACCACGAGCACCGCGACCACGCACGCGGCGGTGATCACCCACGCCAGGGCCACCCACGACAACGAATCCGTCAGGGCATGACCCCAATCGATGGACGGCTTGAACAACTCCACTACGCCTACCTTTGCCGACGAAACTTTTCCGCGAAGCTACCGCAACCGCCGTTAGGCTCGCCGGGTGAGCACCGAAGCCCCCAGCGCCACCCTGCACGCCGGGCAGCTGATCGCGCGCCGGCTGAAAGCCAGCGGCCTCGACACGGTCTTCACGCTGTCCGGCGGCCACCTGTTCTCGATCTACGACGGCTGCCGCAGTGAAGACATCCGGCTCATCGACACCCGGCACGAGCAGACCGCCACGTTTGCCGCCGAAGGCTGGTCGAAGGTGACGCGGCTGCCCGGTGTCGCGGCGCTGACCGCCGGCCCCGGCGTCACCAACGGGATGAGCGCGATGGCCGCCGCGCAGCAGAACGGCTCACCGCTGCTGGTGCTCGGCGGCCGCGCGCCGGCCGGGCGGTGGGGCATGGGATCGCTGCAGGAGATCGACCACGTGCCGTTCGTGGCGCCGCTGGCCCGGTTCGCGGCCACCGCGCAGTCAGCCGATGCGGTGTGCGGGCTCGTCGACGAGGCGCTGCGGGCCACGGTCACCGCGCCGTCGGGGGTGGCGTTCGTCGATTTCCCTATGGACCATGTGTTTTCGGTCGCAGAGGACGACAGGACCCCTGGCGCGCTGAGTACCTTGCCGTCGCCGCCGGCGCCCGACGGCGACGCTCTCGACCGGGCCGTGAGCTTGCTGGCCGGCGCGCAGCGGCCCGTGATCATGGCCGGCACCAACGTGTGGTGGGGCCACGCGGAAAACGCGCTGCTGCAACTGGTCGAGCAGCGCCGTATTCCGGTGCTGATGAACGGGATGGCGCGCGGCACGGTACCCGCCGACCACCCGATGGCGTTCTCGCGGGCACGCTCAAAAGCGTTGCGGGAGGCCGACGTTGCCGTGGTGCTTGGCGTGCCGATGGATTTCCGGCTCGGCTTCGGCGGGGTGTTCGGGCCGGAAACCCAGCTGATCGTGGCCGACCGCGTCGAGCCCGAGCGGGGGCACCCGCGGCCGATCGCGGCGGGGCTCTACGGCGACTTGTCGGCGATTCTGTCGGCGTTGAACGACACGACGCAGCCGGATCACGACGACTGGGTCACCGAACTCCGGTCGGCCGAGACCGCCGCCCGCGATGCCGAAAAGGCCGAACTGGCCGACGACCGCGCTCCGCTGCACCCGATGCGGGTATACGCCGAACTGGCCCCGCTGCTGGACCGCGACGCGATCGTCGTCGTCGACGCCGGCGACTTCGGCTCGTACGCCGGCCGGGTGATCGACAGTTACGTACCCGGCGCCTGGCTGGACAGCGGCCCGTTCGGCTGTCTCGGCTCCGGGCCCGGCTACGCGCTGGCCGCCAAGCTGGCCCGGCCCGACCGCCAGGTGGTGCTGCTGCAGGGCGACGGCGCATTCGGGTTTTCCGGCATGGAATGGGACACGCTGGTCCGCCACGACGTGCAGGTGGTCTCGGTGGTCGGCAACAACGGCATCTGGGCGCTGGAAAAGCACCCGATGGAAGCGCTGTACGGCTATTCGGTGGTGGCCGAACTGCGGCCGGGCACCCGCTACGACGAGGTGGTGCATGCGTTGGGCGGCCACGGCGAGCTGGTGTCGACGCCCGCCGAGCTCCGGCCCGCCCTCGAGCGCGCGTTCGGCAGCGGGCTGCCCGCCGTCGTCAACGTGCTGACCGACCCGGCCGTGGCCTACCCGCGCCGCTCCAACCTGGCGTGATGGAAGTCCGGCTGCACGACTCGCTCGACGACTTCCGCGCTGCCGCAGAAGCGATGTATCACCGGGATCCGGTGATATTCACCGTCGAGCTGACGCTCCTGAATGGCGCTCGGCGACCAATCGATCCGCTGTTGCTCACGGTGTGGGAAGGCTCGAAACCCTGCGGCGCGGCGATGCAGACCCCGCCATACCCGCTGTTGTGCAGCGGTTTAGGCGAGGAATCGATCGATGCCACCGTCACCGAGCTTGCGCGGGTGCGACCGGAATTGGTCGGGGTACGCGGAATACGGTCCACCGCAATGCAATTCGCACAAGTCTGGCAAAAGGCCACGGGGCGCGTCGGCACGATCACCACCGAGGAACGGCTCCATAAGTTGGGCGTGCTGCGCCCGCCCGTGGGCGTCGGCGGCATGCACCGGGCGGCCACCGGCGATGACGACGATCTGCTCGACAGGTGGCTTGACGATTTTCATGCCGAGGCATTGGGCAATACGCCGCGCGGGCCGCGCGGGAAAGCCTCCGCGCTGCTGTGGAGCGTCGACGGAGCACCAGTTAGCACGGCGATGGTCACCGCCCCTGCGGCCGGGACGGCAAGGATCGGACCGGTGTACACACCACCGGCACACCGTGGTAACGGATACGGCTCGGCGATCACTGCTGCGGCCGCGCGATGGGCGCTGGACGTCGGGGCCGCCGACGTCGTGCTGTTCACCGACCTGGCCAACCCGGTTTCCAATGCGATCTACCGGCGGATCGGCTTCGAGCCGGTGTCCGATTCGGTGCGTATCGACTTCGGCCCGAGGATGTGACGCGCCTGCGCGGGCACCGCGTAACGTTGTGCTGTGCCGAAGACCACCAGCGCCAAACCCGGTCGGCTGAGCAGCAGATTCTGGCAACTGCTCGGCGCCAGCACGGAGAAGAACCAAAGCCGTTCGCTCGCCGAGGTACAAGCCTCGGACGAGTACGACGAGAAGGCCGCCGGCCTCGACGACCAGCAGCTACGCAAAGCCGCCGGGCTGCTCAAACTCGACGACCTCGCCGAGTCGAAAGACATCCCGCAGTTCCTGGCCATCGCCCGCGAAGCCGCCGAGCGCTCCACCGGGCTACGGCCCTTTGACGTGCAGCTGCTCGGCGCGCTGCGCATGCTGGCCGGCGACGTGATCGAAATGGCCACCGGCGAAGGCAAAACCCTGGCCGGGGCCATCGCGGCTGCCGGCTATGCGCTGGCCGGCCGGCACGTGCACGTCGTCACGATCAACGACTACCTGGCTCGCCGCGACGCCGAATGGATGGGCCCGCTGATCAAGGCGCTGGGGCTGACGGTCGGCTGGATCACCGCCGAGTCGACCGCCGAACAACGACGCGAGGCCTACCAGTGCGACGTCACCTACGCCTCGGTCAACGAGATCGGCTTCGATGTGCTGCGCGATCAGCTGGTCACCGACGTCGCCGACCTGGTGTCGCCCAACCCCGACGTGGCCCTGATCGACGAGGCCGACTCGGTGCTGGTCGACGAGGCTCTGGTGCCGCTGGTTTTGGCCGGGACCACCCATCGGGAGACGCCTCGGCTGGAGATCATCCGGCTCGTCGGCGAGCTGCATCCGGGCAAGCACTACGAGACCGACTCCGACAGCCGCAACGTGCATCTGACCGAGGACGGCGCGCGCTACGTCGAGGCCAAGCTCGGCGGCATCGACCTGTACTCCGAGGAGCACGTCGCCACCACGCTCACCGAGGTCAACGTGGCGCTGCATGCTCACGTGCTGCTGCAGCGCGACGTGCACTACATCGTGCGCGACGACGCCGTGCACCTGATCAACGCCTCCCGCGGGCGCATCGCCCAGCTGCAGCGCTGGCCCGACGGGCTGCAGGCCGCCGTCGAGGCCAAGGAGGGCATCGAGACCACCGAGACCGGCGAGGTGCTCGACACCATCACCGTGCAGGCCCTGATCAACCGGTACGAAACGGTGTGCGGCATGACCGGCACTGCGCTAGCAGCCGGGGAGCAGCTGCGCCAGTTCTACAAGCTCGGCGTGTCGCCAATTCCACCGAACACCCCCAACATTCGCGAAGACGAAGCCGACCGGGTGTACATCACCGCGGCCGCCAAGAACGACGCGGTCGTCGCGCACATCATCGAGGTGCACGAGACCGGGCAGCCGGTGCTGGTGGGCACCCGCGACGTTGCCGAATCCGAGGAGCTGCACGAGCGGCTGCTGCGCCGCGGCGTGCCCGCGGTGGTGCTCAACGCGAAAAACGACGCCGAGGAGGCCAGGGTGATCGCCGAGGCCGGCAAGCTCGGCGCGGTGACGGTGTCGACCCAGATGGCCGGCCGCGGCACCGATATCCGGCTGGGCGGCTCCGACGAGGCCGACCACGAGAAGGTCGTCGAGCTGGGCGGGCTGCACGTGATCGGCACCGGACGGCACAACACCGAACGGCTGGACAACCAGCTGCGTGGCCGCGCCGGGCGGCAGGGCGACCCGGGTTCGACGGTGTTCTTCTCCAGCTGGGAAGACGACGTCGTCGCCGCCAACCTCGAACCGAACAAGCTGCCGACCCAGACCGACGACGACGGCCGCATCACCAGCCCCAAGGCGGCCGGGCTGCTGGACCACGCCCAGCGCGTCGCCGAAGGCCGGATGCTCGACGTGCACGCCAACACCTGGCGCTACAACCAGCTGATCGCCCAGCAGCGCGCGATCATCGTCGAGCGGCGAAACACGTTGCTGTCCACCGCAACTGCACGCGAAGAGCTTGCCGAGCTGGCGCCCGAACGCTACGAAGAGCTGTCGAAAACGCTCTCCGAAGAACAGCTGGAGAAGATCTGCCGGCTGATCATGCTCTACCACCTCGACCGCGGCTGGGCCGACCATCTGGCCTATCTGGCGGACATCCGGGAGAGCATCCACCTGCGGGCGCTGGGCCGGCAGAACCCGCTCGACGAATTTCACCGGATGGCCGTCGACGCGTTCGCGTCGCTGGCCGCCGACGCGATCGAGGCCGCCCAGCAGACCTTCGAAACCTCCCCGGCGATCGAGGAGGAGCCCGGCGTGGATCTGTCGAAGCTGGCGCGGCCCACGTCGACGTGGACCTACATGGTGCACGACAACCCGCTGGCCGACGACACGCTTTCCGCGCTGAGCCTGCCGGGGGTGTTCAGATAGCCCGGCGACGATGCAGAGCGCGGGAGCGCGATGAGGAGGAGCAGGGCAATTCGGCTAGGGTCACGGCTCATGGAGCCCGCAGGCGCGCGCGATCGGGTCCTGACCGTGCCCAACGTCCTGAGCGCGATCCGGCTGGCGCTGATCCCGGTGTTCTACTACCTGTTGCTGGTGGCGCACGCCGACGGCTGGGCGGTGGCCATCCTGATGTTCAGCGGCGCGTCGGACTGGGCCGACGGCAAGATCGCCCGGCTGCTGAACCAGTCGTCGCGGCTGGGGGCGTTGCTCGACCCCGCGGTCGACCGGCTCTACATGGTGACCATCCCGATCGCGTTCGGGCTGCGCGGCATCGTGCCGTGGTGGATCATCGCGGTGCTGTTCGCGCGCGACGCGCTGCTGGCCGCCGAGCTGCCGGTGCTGCGCACCCGCGGGTTCACCGCGCTGCCCGTGTTGTACATCGGCAAGGCCGCGACGTTCGCGTTGATGTCGGCCTTTCCGCTGATTCTGTTGGGACAGTGGGACGCGCAGTGGAGCCGGGTAGTGCTGGCCTGCGGCTGGGCGTTTTTGATCTGGGGCCTCTACATGTACCTGTGGTCGTTCGTGCTGTACGTGGCCCAGATGGTTCTGGTGGTCCGCCGACTGCCCAGGGTGCACGCACATGGGTAACCCGTCGCTCGGCGGCTACGACCCCGACGCCGGCCGCAACGTCCACGAGGCAGGGCGGCCGCAGGTCATCCCGGTGCCGTCGCTGCTGCGGGCTCTGCTCTCCGAGCACCTGGACCCCGGTTACGCGGCGGCGGCCGCCCGCCGGGAAAGCGGGGATGCGCCGCGACGGCGAGTCGCCGGCTGGGTGTGGCAGGCGCTGGCGGCGCTGTTGGTGGCGGCGGTGTTCGCCGCCGCCGTCGCGCAGGCCCGCCTGGTGGCGCCCGGCGTGAGCGCCGCCCAACAGGTGCTGCTGCGCAATGTGCGCGCCGAGGAGACATCCACCAGCGGCCTGACCGCGCACCGCAACGCGCTGGCCGCGCAGGTCGATGACATCCAGCGCCGCGCGCTCGTCGACGACGCCGAAGGTCGGCGGCTGCTGGCCAGCCTCGACGCGTTGAGCCTGGCCGCAGCCAGCGGGCCGGTGATCGGTCCGGGGCTCGCCGTCACAGTGACCGACCCGGGCGCCGGCCCCAACCTCTCCGACGTCTCCAAGCAGCGGGTCGCCGGCAGCCGCCAGATCATCCTCGACCGCGACCTGCAACTCGTCGTGAACTCGTTGTGGGCCAGCGGCGCCGAGGCGATCGCCGTCGGCGGCGTGAGGATCGGGCCCAACGTGACCATCCGGCAGGCAGGCGGCGCGATCCTGGTCGACAATAATCCGGTCGGCAGCCCGTACACGATCCTCGCGGTGGGGCCGCCGCACGCCATGCAGGATGTCTTCGACCGCAGCCCGGGCCTGCACCGCCTGCGGCTGCTGGAGGCCTCGTATGGTGTGGGTGTCAACGTGAGTGCCCGCGACGGGCTCACGTTGCCCGCCGGTGCGGTCCGAGATGTCAAGTTCGCCAAACAGATTGGGGCGTAGTGGCAGAAATCCGAAGGGCAGGACGATGATCGGTGTTGCGGCATTGGTCGTCGGCATCGTGCTGGGACTGGTCTTTCACCCCAGCGTGCCGGAGGTCATCCAACCGTATTTGCCCATCGCGGTCGTCGCGGCGCTCGACGCGGTATTCGGCGGATTGAGGGCCTATCTGGAACGCATCTTCGACCCGAAGGTGTTCGTGGTGTCGTTCGTGTTCAACGTGTTGGTGGCCGCGCTGATCGTCTACGTCGGCGACCAATTGGGCGTCGGCACACAGTTATCCACGGCGATCATCGTGGTGCTGGGCATCCGCATCTTCGGCAATGCGGCCGCACTCCGGCGCCGGCTGTTCGGGGCCTGAACGCAGGCGGCAACGTGAGCGACTCCGACGCCAAAGATGCAGCGCCCCAGTCGAATATGGGTGAGGGTGAGCACCACGGCCGACACGAATTGCCGCCGCATCAGCCGCGGCCCGAGATCGGTCAGCTTCAGCCGCGCGGACTTTCGGGGCTGTGGCGACGCGGCCGCACGGTGTTCGGCGCGCTGGCCGTGCTGTTGTGCCTGCTGCTCGGCGTCGCGATCGTCACCCAGGTGCGCCAGAACGAATCCGGGGACGCCCTGGACACCGCCCGACCGGCCGACCTGCTGGTGCTGCTGGATTCGCTGCGCCAACGCGAGGCCACGCTCAACACCGAAGTGGCCGAACTGCAACGCACGCTGTCGACGTTGCAGGCCTCAGGCAGCAGCGACCAGGCCGCCATCGAGAACGCCCAGGCCAGGCTCGCCGCGCTGTCGATCCTGATCGGCACCGTCGGCGCCACCGGTCCGGGTGTCACCGTGACGATCGACGACCCGGGGCCGGGCGTGGCGCCGGAGGCGATGCTCGACGTGATCAACGAATTGCGGGCCGCCGGCGCCGAAGCCCTGGAGATCCGCGACCGCCAGCAGGCCGTGCGGGTGGGCGTCGACACCTGGGTGATCGGCGCGCCCGGCGCGCTGACCGTCGACGGCAAAACCCTGTCTCCGCCGTATTCGATTCTGGCCATTGGTGATCCGCCCACCTTGGCCGCGGCGATGAACATTCCCGGCGGCGCCGTCGACAGCGTCAAACGCGTCGGCGGGACAATGTCGGTGCAGCAAGCCGACCGCGTCGACGTCACCGCCTTGCGACAACCAAAACCACGCCAATACGCTCAGCCCGTCAAGTGAGCACCTCGAAGAAGAACAGGACCATCGTGAGCGATATCCCGCCCGACCTGCATTACACCGCCGAGCATGAGTGGGTTCGCCGCACCGGCGACGACACCGTGCGGGTGGGGATCACCGACTTCGCGCAGTCGGCGCTTGGTGACGTGGTGTTCGTGCAGTTGCCCGACGTGGGCACCGACCTCACCGCGGGCGAATCGTTCGGCGAAGTGGAATCGACCAAATCGGTGTCGGATCTCTACGCGCCGGTCTCGGCGAAAGTCATTGCCGTCAACGGCGATCTGGAAGGCAGCCCGCAATTGGTGAACTCGGACCCATACGGTGCGGGTTGGCTGTTGGACCTCCAGCTCGACGGTGCGGCCCTGGAGCAGAGCTTCGCGGAATTGCTGGACGCCGAGGCGTACCGCGGCACGCTCACCGAATGAGAATTGTTAGGGTGCCATGCGCCCGGCGACGATGCGCGCCGTGAAGCGGCGTGAGGAGGAGCCGGGCAATCAGACGAAGCCGCCGATCCGGCGGTGGTGGGCACATTGCGGCCCTGTGCGCGGTACGGTCGACACATCGACGGTGATGCAGGTGGGAAACCGGCCGGCCGGGCCCGATCAGACAGCGCCACAGCGGCCAGTGAGGAGCAGCGGGTGACGGAGAAGGACAACGACCAGACTTCTGACGAAGTGACCGTGGAGACGACATCCGTCTTTCGGGCCGACTTCCTCAATGAGCTGGACGCTCCCGCGCAAGCGGGCGGTGAGAGCGCGGTTTCCGGAGTCGAGGGACTGCCGGCCGGCTCGGCGTTACTGGTCGTCAAGCGCGGACCCAATGCCGGGTCGCGATTCCTGCTCGACCAGCCGACGACCTCGGCCGGCCGCCATCCCGACAGCGACATCTTCCTCGACGACGTCACCGTGAGCCGGCGGCACGCCGAGTTCCGGCTGGAGAGCGACGAGTTCCACGTCGTCGACGTCGGCAGCCTCAACGGCACCTACGTCAACCGGGAGCCGGTCGACTCGGCGGTGCTGGCCAACGGCGACGAAGTTCAGATCGGCAAGTTCCGCCTGGTGTTCTTGACCGGCCCGAAGCCCGGTGACGACGGGGGACCGGGAAGCTAGTGACCGCGCCGGATACCCCCGGGCTGGCCGGGATGTCGATCGGAGCGGTTCTCGAGTCGCTGCGGCCGGACTTCCCGGATGTGACGATCTCCAAGATTCGCTTCCTGGAGGCCGAGGGCCTGGTGACGCCGCAGCGCGCCGCATCGGGGTATCGCCGGTTCACTGCTTACGACTGTGCGCGGCTGCGGTTCATCCTGACCGCGCAGCGGGACCACTATCTGCCGCTGAAGGTGATCAAGGCGCAGCTGGACGCGCAGCCCGACGGTGAGTTGCCGCCGTCCGGATCCCCTTACGGCGTACCGCGATTGGTCTCGGTCAACGGCGAACCGGGCTCTGACCCGGCCGCGGTGGGTCCCACCCGGGTTCGGCTGAGCCGCGAGGATCTGCTCGAGCGCTCCGGCGTGGACGAGACGACGCTGACCGCGCTGCTCAAAGCGGGCGTGATCACCACCGGGCCGGGCGGCTTCTTCGACGAGCACGCCGTGGTGATCCTGCAGTGCGCGCGGGCGCTGTCGGAGTACGGTGTCGAGCCGCGTCATCTGCGCGCGTTCCGCTCGGCGGCCGACCGGCAATCCGACCTCATCGCGCAGATCGCCGCGCCTCTGCTCGGCGCGGGCAAGGCCGGCAAGGCCGGTGCCCGCGACCGCGCCGACGATCTGGCGCGCGAGGTTGCCGCACTGGCGATCACGTTGCACACGTCGTTGGTCAAGTCGGCCGTGCGCGACGTTCTTCACCGCTAAAGGACTAGACTTTTCTCGACGGCTTGGTGGCCGGCGGCACGGGCGAAAAAGAGGGTTCCACCGCGACGCCGGACCAGGTCTGTGGGACATGGCAGCATGGTGCGGAGGGCAGACACAGATGGGTGAAGTTCGCGTGGTCGGCATTCGCGTCGAGCAGCCGCAGAACCAGCCGGTGTTGCTGCTGCGTGAAGCCAACGGTGACCGCTACCTGCCGATCTGGATCGGCCAGTCCGAGGCCGCGGCGATTGCCCTGGAGCAGCAGGGCGTCGAGCCGCCTCGCCCGCTGACCCACGACCTGATCCGGGATTTGATTGCCGCGCTTGGGCATTCGCTCAAAGAGGTGCGCATCGTCGACCTGCAGGAGGGCACCTTCTACGCCGACCTGATCTTCGACCGCAACATCACCGTGTCGGCGCGGCCCTCGGATTCCGTGGCCATCGCGCTGCGGGTCGGGGTGCCGATCTACGTCGAGGAGGCGGTGCTCGCCGAGGCGGGTCTGCTGATTCCCGACGAGAGCGACGAGGAGCCCAGCAGCGCGGTCCGCGAGGACGAGGTGGAGAAGTTCAAGGAATTTCTGGACAGCGTGTCGCCCGACGATTTCAAGGCCACCTGACCGGCAATCTGAGATCACGGAAGCGTCTCATCTGGGAGTTCGACTTCGACACGCCCGCCGGATGGGCATCCAGTGATCGTCGCGGCGGCCATACTTTGATGTCGACGGCCAACACGACAGCGAGTCGAAAAGCGTATGCTCACAAGCACTCGGCCTGAGCAAACGCGGCTGCCGGGCAGCCATGAACGAGCGCGATCGGCGAGAGGAAGCACTGTGGGCGACCAACCACGTCAGGATCAGTTGGACCTCGAGACCGGCTCCGCCACCCCGGACGAAGCGGCCGGTGCACCGGCCGAACCCGTTCAGGCCGGACTGTTCCCCGACGACTCGGTGCCCGACGAGCTGGTCGGCTACCGCGGACCCAGCGCGTGTCAGATCGCCGGAATCACCTACCGCCAGCTGGACTACTGGGCGCGCACGTCGCTGGTGGTTCCGTCGATCCGCAGCGCCGCCGGCTCCGGCAGCCAGCGGCTGTACTCATTCAAAGACATCCTGGTCCTCAAAATCGTCAAGCGGCTGCTGGACACCGGCATCTCGCTGCACAACATCCGCGTCGCCGTCGACCACCTGCGCCAGCGCGGCGTGCAGGACCTGGCGAACATCACGCTGTTCTCCGACGGCACCACGGTGTACGAGTGCACCTCGGCCGAGGAGGTCGTCGACCTGCTCCAGGGCGGGCAGGGCGTGTTCGGCATCGCCGTCTCCGGGGCCATGCGCGAGCTGACCGGAGCCATCGCGGACTTCCCCGGCGAGCGCGCCGACGGTGGCGAGTCGATCGCGGCCCCGGAGGACGAGCTGGCCTCCCGCCGCAAGCACCGCGACCGCAAAATCGGCTAGCGTCTGAGCGCTCCCTCGTCAGCGCTTTTGCACACGAGTACACTGATCCCCGCATCGCACTCGAGCGGGAGAGAGCCGTGGTTGCCAGCCACGGACGCCGAAGGAGCAACACCTCTCCGTCAACCTCTCAGGCACCCAGGACCGCGCGAGATAACGATGCCTCTGGAAAGCGGTGTCGGCCCCCGAGGGACCGCCACCCGCCGATGGGGAAAGGCGCCCACCGACACGGCGGCGCCGAATCTCTCAGGCGCCCGGTGCGGGTAGCGACAGAGGGAGAGGGCACGCAGGCCTCTACCCATGTCAGGAGCCCCCAGTGTCCGACCACTTCGCTTTCGCCGACCGGCATATCGGCCCCGACGACCAGGCCATCGCGACCATGCTCGAGGTCGTCGGCGTCGACTCGCTGGACCACCTGGCCGAAAAGGCGGTGCCCACCGGCATCCTCGACGCGCTGACCGACTCCGGCGCCGCGCCCGGCCTGGATCGGCTGCCGCCGCCCGCCACCGAGACCGAGGCGGTGGCCGAGTTGCGCGAGTTGGCCGACGCCAACACCGTCGCGGTGTCGATGATCGGCCAAGGCTACTACGACACGCTCACGCCGCCGGTGCTGCTGCGCAACATCATGGAGAACCCGGCCTGGTACACGGCCTACACGCCGTACCAGCCGGAGATCAGCCAGGGCCGGCTGGAGGCGCTGCTGAACTTCCAGACCATGGTGGCCGACTTGACCGGCCTGGAGGTCGCCAACGCGTCGATGCTCGACGAGGGCACCGCCGCCGCCGAGGCGATGACCCTGATGCACCGCGCGGTCAAAGGCACCTCGAACCGGCTGGCCGTGGACGTCGACCTGTTCGCCCAGACCGCCGCCGTGCTGGCGACCCGCGCCGAGCCGCTGGGCATCGAGATCGTCACCGCCGACCTGCGCGACGGGCTGCCCGACGGCGAG
The DNA here is from genome assembly GCF_003402475.1 of Mycobacterium sp. MFM001. GTDB lineage: Bacteria > Actinomycetota > Actinomycetes > Mycobacteriales > Mycobacteriaceae > Mycobacterium. The sequence goes on along the minus strand of NZ_BFAB01000011.1, from coordinate 64,823 downwards.
TTCTTCGGTGTGATCACCCAACTGCCGGGGGCCAGCGGCCGGATCACCGACTGGAGCGCGCTGATCGCGCAGGCGCACGAGCGCGGCGCGCTGGTGGCGGTCGGCGCCGACCTGCTGGCGCTGACGTTGATCACCCCGCCCGGTGAGATCGGCGCCGACGTCGGATTCGGCAGCAGCCAAAGATTCGGTGTGCCAATGGGTTTCGGCGGCCCGCACGCGGGATACCTGGCAGTGCACGCCAAGCATGCCCGCCAGCTGCCCGGCCGGCTGGTCGGGGTGTCGCTCGACGCGGACGGGGCGCCGGCCTACCGGCTGGCGTTGCAGACCCGCGAGCAGCACATCCGCCGCGACAAGGCGACGTCCAACATCTGCACCGCCCAGGTGCTGCTGGCGGTGATGGCGGCGATGTACGCCAGCTACCACGGCGCCGGCGGGCTGACCGGGATCGCGCGCCGGGTGCACCGGCATGCCGAGCGGATCGCCGCCGCGCTGGGCGAGGCGCTGGTGCACGACACGTTCTTCGACACCGTGCTGGCGCGGGTGCCGGGCCGCGTCGACGAGGTGATCGCTGCCGCCAAGGCCGACGGCATCAACCTGTGGCGGGTCGACGACGACCACGTCTCGGTGTCCTGCGACGAGGCCACCACCGACGAGCACGTCGCCGCGGTGCTGGCGGCCTTCGGGGGGCAGCCGGCCGAGCCGTCGTTCGCCGGCATCGAGACCCGCACGTCGGAGTTCCTCACGCATCCGGCGTTCACCAAATATCGCACCGAGACGTCGATGATGCGGTACCTGCGCACGCTGGCCGACAAGGATCTGGCGTTGGACCGCAGCATGATTCCGCTCGGCTCGTGCACGATGAAGCTCAACGCCGCCGCCGAGATGGAGCCGATCACCTGGCCAGAGTTCGCCCGGCTGCATCCGTTCGCCCCGCCTTCCGACACCGCGGGGCTGCGCCGGCTGATCGCGCAGCTGGAGACCTGGCTGGTGCAGCTGACCGGCTACGACGCGGTCTCGCTGCAACCCAACGCCGGTTCGCAGGGCGAGTACGCGGGCCTGCTGGCGATCCACGCCTACCACGCGAGCCGCGGCGAACCGCACCGCGACATCTGCCTGATCCCGTCCAGCGCGCACGGCACCAACGCGGCGTCGGCCGCGCTGGCCGGCCTGCGGGTGGCGGTGGTGGCGTGCCGCGAGAACGGTGACGTCGACCTCGACGACCTGCGTGCCAAGGTCGCCGAGCACGCCGAGTCGCTCTCGACGCTGATGATCACCTACCCGTCCACGCACGGGGTGTACGAGCACGACATCGCCGAGATCTGCGCGGCGGTGCACGACGCCGGCGGGCAGGTGTACGTCGACGGCGCCAACCTCAACGCGCTGGTCGGGTTGGCGCGGCCGGGGAAGTTCGGCGGCGACGTCAGCCACCTGAACCTGCACAAGACGTTCTGCATCCCGCACGGTGGCGGCGGGCCCGGGGTCGGGCCGGTGGTCGCGCGTGAGCATCTGGCGCCGTTCCTGCCGGGGCATCCCTTCGCGCCGGAGTTGCCGGGCGGGGGGCCGGTGTCGTCGGCGCCGTACGGGTCCGCGTCGATCCTGCCGATCACCTGGGCCTACCTGCGGATGATGGGCGCCGACGGCCTGCGCAAAGCGTCGCTGACCGCGATCGCCTCGGCCAACTACATCGCCCGCCGGCTCGACGAGTACTTCCCGGTGCTCTACACCGGCGAGAACGGCATGGTGGCCCACGAGTGCATCCTGGATCTGCGACCGATCACCAAAGCGACCGGCGTGACCATCGACGACGTCGCAAAACGCTTGGCGGACTACGGTTTCCACGCCCCGACGATGAGCTTCCCGGTAGCCGGCACGCTGATGGTGGAGCCCACCGAGAGCGAGAGCCTGGCCGAGGTGGACGCCTTCTGCGAGGCGATGATCGCGATTCGCGCCGAGATCGACAAGGTGGGCGCCGGCGACTGGTCGGTCGACGACAACCCGCTGCGCGGCGCGCCGCACACCGCCGAGTGCCTGCTTGTCGACAAATGGGAGCACTCCTACACCCGGGAGCGGGCCGCCTATCCGCTCGGCAAGAGCTTCCGGCCCAAGGTGTGGCCGCCGGTGCGCCGCATCGACGGCGCCTACGGCGACCGCAACCTGGTCTGCTCCTGCCCGCCTGTGGAGGCCTACGCCTAGCTACCGTGGAGCGCATGACCCGCGTCGACTACGTCATCAACTACGTCGCGTCGCTGCAGCGCTCGGTGGCGTTCTACCGCGACGTGATCGGTCTGCAGGTGCGCATCGAGGGCGACGGCTACGTCGAATTCGCCATGGACAACACCAAGTTCGCGCTGTTCGAGCGGTCGAAGCTGCCGATGCTGATCGGGCGCGACGGGGGCAGCGCGCCGTGCGGCGAAATCGGGTTCCTGGTCGAGGACGTCGACAGCGAAGCGGACCGGCTGCGCGCACTCGGTGCCGAGATCCTCACCGGACCGGTCGACCGCCCGTGGCGCGAACGGACCCTGCACATCGCCGACCCGGACGGCAACGTCGTCGAGTTCGCGCAGAAGCTGCCGACCGGTTGAGGCTCAACCCAGGAAGGTGGTCACCGCGGTCGTCAGGTCGGGGGAGGCCGAGGTCGCCAGGTTCTGGTAGGTCCCGCCGGACAGCTGCGCGACGGCCTCCCAGGTCGACCGATCCGGGTCGCCGCCGAAGTCGATGACGTTGACCGCCACCGGCTTGGCCGGGTCGGCGCTACGCCGGATGAAGTCCTGCAGACCCGGGCCGTCGAGAGTCTGGTCGGTGTGCGGGCCGGCCGTGATCACCAGCACCGAATTCGTTTGTCCTTCACGGAAATTGGCCTGCGCTGCCTGATAGACCATCCGCAGCGTGGTGAACGACACCGCCCCGCCGGCCGACGAGTACTGCTTGTCCAGCGCCGCGGTGAGCGCGGCCGTGCGGGGCTGGCCGTCGACCTGATCGCCCAGCGGGCCGGCCGACACCTCGGCGCGGCCTTCCTTGCCGTCGAACGTCCACAGCCCGATGACCGAGTTGGGCGGCAGCGCTCGGATCCGGTTGTCAAGTGCGGCAACAACATTGGCCAGCCGCGACTTGCCGCCCTCGTCGGTGGTCATCGACTGGTCGAGCATGATCGTGGCGGCTGGCCCGTTCGACGGCGCGCTCAGCGTGCCGGCCAGGGTGGCTCGCATCGCGTCGTCGCCGACCGACAGCGTCGACGGCAGCGCCGCGAAACTGGCGACGTCGCTGCTCGGCGGCTTGACCCCCTCGGCGCGGAAGCCGGCCTTGGCCAGTTCGGCGAGCTGGTCGGACTTGTGCATGAACCGGGCGAACGCGCTGGCCGCCGTCACCTGCTCCTCCGACAGCCACGAGCCGCTGAGCAGCACCGTCGGATAGTCGGCGACCGCAGCCGGGCCGGGCGGCAGCCACGAGGTCAGCGACTTGGCGGCATCGGGAACCGACTCGCCACGCGCGAAGAGCTGCTGTTCGGTGGTGACGACGGCGTGCACCGGCGCGCCGGCCGGATCGCCGGATTTCAGCAGCGCGTTCATCGCCTGGTCCAGCGAGTCGTCGGGCAGCTTCGGCTGGGCGTCGAGCAGCGTGCGCACGGCGCCGGTGCCCGCGGTGGGCGGCGCGCCCTGCGGCGCCGACGCCGCGGCCACCGCCTCGGCGGCCAGGTAGGCCGCGTCGCCGTTGCCGCTGGTCGGCAGCGCCAGCCGCAACGATCCCCAGGCCGGCAACTTCAGTGCGGCCAACCCGTCGGGTTTGCTCTGCAGCCCGGGCAGCGTCGACCAGCTCTGGCCGCCGAGCGCGCGCTGTAGTTCGGGGCGCACCGCCAGCAGCACCGGCGACGTGACCAGCGAGCGGCTGTCGCTGATGGTCTTCTGCCCGGCGGCGGCTGACAGCCGGGCCGCCGACACCGAGCTTCCCGGGATCCACAGCCCGGGTCGCGCTCCGAGTTCGTCGGGCCAGTTTCCGACGAACCCGTTGATGACGGCGTCGGAACCCGCGGATTTGACGCTGACCGCCACGCAGCGATCACCCACCGGCGTCGCCGAGGCGTTGTAACGCTCGGCGAGCTTGGCCACTGGGTCGGCGATGGACGGATCGGCGATGACGGCGACCGTGTCCTTGCCGCCGACGCACCGACCGGCGGCGGTGTGGGAGCGATGCGACAACGCGTCGCCGAAAAACCGCCACAGAATGACCGCGGCAACCACCACGACAACCGTCACCAGGGCGGCGATCACCCCGATGCTCACGCCGCGTCGCCCGCCGTCGCTGCGGTGGCGACGCACCCAGTCGGCGGCGCCGCGATGACCGCCACGACTCGGCGGCGGGGTCGGCGGCTGCTGGCTCAGACGCGCGAAGCTCGGGTAGTCGTCGGGTTCGTCGTGCTCGTCGGCGTACTCATCGGAGTAATCGCGATAGTCGGCGTAGCCGGGGTCGTCGGGAAGCTCGTCCGGATACTCGTAGTCGTCTGCCGGTTCCTCGGACTCGTCGGGGTCCGGAATGCTGTGCCTACCCATCAGGCACTCGAGCGGGCCTTAAACTCGCGACGGCGCCGGTGCAGAATCGGCTCGGTATAGCCGTTGGGCTGCTGCGCGCCGGACAGGATCAGCTCCTCGGCGGCGAGGAAGGCGATGGACTCGTCGAAGTTGGGCGCCATCGGCAGATAGGCCGGGTCGCCGGCGTTCTGCTGATCCACCATCGGGGCCATCCGCTCCAGGCCGGCGCGCACATCCTCGGCGGCGATCACGCCGTGCTTTAACCAGTTGGCCAGCAGCTGGCTCGAAATCCGAAGCGTCGCACGGTCTTCCATCAACGCGACGTTGTGGATGTCGGGCACCTTAGACGAACCGACGCCCTGGTCGATCCAGCGCACCACATAGCCCAGGATCGACTGGCAGTTGTTGTCGATCTCCTCGCGGATCTCATCCGGTTCCCAGGCCAGTTCCTTGGTGGCGAGGGGGATGGTCAGCAGCTGGTCGATTGTGGCGCGCTTCTTGCCGGCCAGTTCTTTTTGCACCGCAACCACATCCACGTAGTGGTAGTGCATGGCGTGCAGCGTGGCCGCGGTCGGCGAGGGCACCCACGCCGTGCTGGCACCCGCCTTGGGCTGAGCGATCTTCTGCTCGACCATGTCGGCCATCAGCTCCGTCATGGTCCACATGCCCTTGCCGATCTGGGCGTGCGCGGCGAATCCCGTTGCCAGACCGGTGTCGACGTTGTTGTCCTCGTAGGCCAGGATCCACGGCTGGCTCTTCATGGTGCCCTTGCGCACCATCGGCCCGGCCTCCATCGAGGTGTGGATCTCGTCGCCGGTGCGGTCCAGAAAACCGGTGTTGATGAACACGATTCGGTCGGCGGCGGCCTTGATGCACGCCTTGAGGTTGACGGTGGTGCGCCGCTCCTCGTCCATGACGCCGACCTTGAGCGTCTTCTGCGGCAGCCCGAGCACGTCTTCCACCCGGCTGAACAGCTCGGTGGTGAACGCCACCTCGTCGGGCCCGTGCATCTTGGGCTTGACGATGTAGATCGATCCGGTGCGGCTGTTCATCAGCGGCCCGTTGCCGTCGGACTCCTTCAGCCCGTGGATCGCGCACAGCCCGGTGAACAGCGCATCCTGGATGCCCTCGAAAACCTCGTTGCCGTCAGCGTCGACGATCGCGTCGTTGGTCATCAGGTGACCGACGTTGCGCACGAACAGCAGCGCCCGGCCGGGCAGGGTGAACTCGCTGCCGTCGGGCGCGGTGTAGGTGCGGTCCTGGTTCAGCACCCGGGTGAACGTCTTGCCGTCCTTGTCCACCTCGGCGGACAGGTCGCCCTTGTTCAGGCCCAGCCAGTTGCGGTAGGCGCGGGTCTTGTCGTCGGCGTCGACTGCGGCCACCGCGTCCTCGAAGTCGATGATCGTGGTGACGGCCGACTCCAGCACGACGTCCTTGATCCCGGCGCGGTCGGTCTTGCCGATCGGCGACTCCGGGTCGATCAAGATCTCGATGTGCAGGCCGTTGTTGACCAGCAGCACCGACCAGTCGGGGTCACCGAGTTGCCCGGTGTAGCCGGCGAACTTCTCCGGGCTGGCCAGCCCGACGGATCCGTCGGCGGTTTCGATCTTCAGCTCGCCGTCGTCGACGGACACGCCCGTCGCGTCGGCCCACGAACCGGACTCCAGCGGCACCGACTCATCGAGGAACTTGCGGGCGTAGGCGATCACCTTGTCGCCGCGCACCTTGTTGTAGCCGCTGGTTTGCTCGGCGCCGTCGGTTTCCGGGATGACGTCGGTGCCGTACAGCGCGTCGTACAGCGAGCCCCAGCGGGCGTTGGCGGCGTTCAGCGCGAACCGGGCGTTGGTCACCGGCACCACCAGCTGTGGACCGGCCGTCGTGGTGATCTCGGGGTCGACGTCGGCGGTGGTGATCGTGAAGTCGTCGGGTTCGGGTTGCAGGTAACCGATTTCGGTGAGGAACTGGCGGTAGGCCTCCGGGTCGTGCGGTTCGATGACGCGGTGGCGGTGCCACTTGTCGATCTGGGCCTGCAGCTCGTCGCGACGGGCGAGCAGGTCGCGGTTCTGCGGGGTCAGGTCGGTGACCACCTTGTCGACACCGGCCCAGAAGCTGTCGGGGTCGATGTCGGTGCCGGGCAGAGCTTCGGTGTTGATGAAGTCGTAGAGCACCTTGGCAACGCGCAGGTTCCCCACCGGCACGCGATCTGTCATCTTTTTCTCCTCGGTTCCTCTGCACTCGGCAATTAACTCAGCCTACCGGCCAGTAGCCTGATTACCCGCACCCGGCGGCCCGCAGCAGCAGGTCACACCGCGCCGACAGCGCCGCCCGCAGGGGAGCGGCGCGCAGCATGATGGCGCGCTGGCAACGCACATACTCGGCGCGGCCGGCGCTGTGCTCGACGGCGATCGGTGTGTACCCGTAGCTGCGAAGGTCATACGGGCTGGCCCGCATGTCGACTTCGCGCGCCGCCGCAGCCAGTTCCAGGCAGTCCAGCAGCAGCTCAGAGTCGACCAGTGGGCTCAGCTTGTAACTCCATTTATACAAATCCATGTTGGAGTGCAGGCAACCGGGCTGCTCCCAGTCCGGCTGGGTGGCGCGGCTGGGTGCGCCGGCGTTGCGCGACGCGGCCTCGGCGGTGAAGAACCGGAACGCGTCGAAGTGGCTGCAGCGCAAGGTCTCGGCGTCGACGACGGCGTCGGTGCCCGCGGCGCCCAGCCGCAGCGGCACCCGGTCGTGACGCACGGCGCCGGAGCGGTACACCATCGCCCACTCGTGCAGCCCGAAGCAGTTCAGCCGCGGCTGCCGCTGCGCGGTCGCGCGCTGCAGCCGTGCTACGAACCGCAGCGTGTCCAGGCGGCTGCGCAGGAAGGCGTCGCCGACCGTCACCCCGCCTGTGCAGAGGGTGTAGCCGCGACGGCCCCGGTAGCGGCGGACCGCCTGCTCGCCGGCCAGCACCACGCCGTACCCGGGATGCCAGCACCGCAGCTGCCGCGGCCGCAGGCTGTAGTAGCTGAACAGGAAGTCCCACACCGGATGCGGCTCGCCGGGGCGATGCGAACTCAGGAACGCCTCGACACGCTCGCGATAGGCCTGCGCCCGGGGCATCCACTGGGCGGGTTCGAGCACCTCAGACACGATGCGTCCCGTCGCGCACGGTGCCCACGAGATCCTCGACCAGGTCCTCCAGCGCCACCATCGCGACCACGGCGCCGTCGTCGCCGGTGACCAGCGCCAGGTGACTTTTGCTGCGGCGCATCCGCGACAGCGCTTCGGGCAGCGGCATCGACTGGGGAACCTCGGGCAGCGGTCGCACGATCGCGGGGTCGATCGCAGCACGCGAGTCGGCGAAATCCAGCGACAGCAGGTCTTTGATGTGCAGGTAGCCGATGAACGTCCCGTCGACGTCGGTGACCGGAAACCGGGAGTACCCGGTGTCGGTCAACGCCTGCTCGACCGCCTCGACCGTCGGCCCGCGGCCGGTGGCCGCCACCGGCACCGCGCGGATCTCGGCGACCGGCACCGCGACGTCGGCGACCACCCGGTTGCGGATCTGCAGCGCGCGGGTGAGCCGGGTGTGCTCCTCGGGGTCCAGCAGGCCCTCGGACACCGATTCGGCGATCATCTCGGACAGCTCGACCGTGGACACCGTGACGTCGAGCTCGTCGCGCAGCGGGATCCCGAGCGCCCGCAGTATGGCGTTGGCGCACCAGTTGTAGAACGCAATGAACGGGCGGGCGGCCCGCACATAGACCAGGTAGGCCGGGATCAACAGCATCGCCGCCTTCTCCGGGCCGGCGATCGCGATGTTCTTCGGCACCATCTCGCCGAGCAGCACATGCAGCGTCACCACGATCGCGAGCGCGATCACGAACGACACCGTGTGCAGAAGGGCGTCGGAAAGGCCGAGCAGGCCGACCGAATCGTGCAGCAGGTCGGCGACCGCCGGCTCGCCGATCCGGCCGAGCAGGATCGAGGCCACCGTGATGCCCAGCTGGGCGCCGGCGAACATCAGCGGCAGCTGCTCGCCGGCCCGGATCACGGTGACCGCACTGGACCTGCCCTGCTCGGCCAGGGCTTCGAGCCGGTCGCGGCGCACCGAGATCAACGAGAACTCGGCGCCGACGAAAAACGCGTTGGCGGCGACCAGCAGGATGGTCGCCAGGATGGCGAGCACGTCGCCCAGATCGCCCGCCATCAACGGCCCACCTCGGTCAGTTCCAGCAGGTCGATGCGACGGCCGTCCATCCGCACCACCCTGGCCCGCCAGCGGGCCGAGCTGTCCGAACGCCCTTCGGGGTCGAACGCCGTCAACTCCACCGACTCCCCGGCCACCGGGATGTGGCCGAGCTCTTGGAGCACCAGCCCGCCGATCGTGTCGTATTCGCCCTCGGGGGCGCGATAACCGGTCGCAGCGGCCACCTCGTCGATGCGCAGCAGCCCCGACACCCGCCACCCGTTACCGGCGGCCACCACGTGCGGCGTGGCGTCATCGTGCTCGTCGCGGACGTCGCCGACGATCTCCTCGATCAGGTCCTCGACGGTGAGCATGCCCGCGGTGCCGCCGTATTCGTCGACGACCAGCGCCGTTTGCAGGCCGTTGGCGCGGATCTGCGACATCAGCGCATCGCCGTCCAGCGTGGACGGCACCACGGCGACCGGTTGCGCGACGGCGGTGAGCAGCGTGTGTGCCCGTTCGGCGGCCGGCACCTCGAACACCTGCTTGACGTGCACGATGCCGACGGTCTCGTCCAGGTCGCCGTCGATGATCGGGAAGCGGGAAAAGCCGGTCTCGGTGGCGGTCGCGACGAGGTCGGCGACGGTGTTGTCTTTTTGCAGCGCAACGATTTTCGAGCGCGGCGTCATCAGCTCCTCGGCGGTCAGCGTGCCGAACTGAAGCGACCGGTGCACCAGCGCGGCGGTGACCGGGTCCAGCGCGCCGCTGCGCGCCGAGCTGCGCACCAGCGACACCAGTTCGGCCGGCGACCGGGCCGACCGCAGCTCTTGGGCCGGCTCGATGCCCAGCCGGCGCAGGATCCAGTTCGCCGTGCCGTTGGTCAGCCGGATCGCCGGGGTCATCACCAGCGAGAACAACAGCTGCACCCCGGCGACGAAACGGGCGGTCGGCAGCGGCCGGGCGATCGCGATGTATTTGGGCACCAGCTCGCCGAACACCATCGACAGCGACGTGACAATCACCAGTGCCACGAACGCGATCACCGCGTCGGCGATCCGGTGGGGCACCCCGATTGCATCCATCGCCGGATGCGGCAGCTCGGCCACCAGCGGCTCGGTCAGGTAACCGGTCACCAGGGTGGTGATCGAGATGCCCAGCTGCGCGCCGGACAACTGAAAGGACAGCGTGTGGTGAGCGCGCCGCACGAAGCGGTCGCGGCGGGCCCCGCCGCGGGCGTTGGCCTCGACGGTGCTGCGCTCGAGGGTGGTCAGCGAGAACTCGGCGGCGACGAACAACGCGGTGCCCGCGGTCAGCACCACGATCGCCAGCAGGCTGAGCAGGGTGACGACGAGGTTCATCGGGAGTCGAATCCGCCGGGCCGCCGGCCCGGCCGTCTAGAAACCGGCTCCTCGGATTCGGCACACGGCCCCTCGGCCCGGAAGCCAACGGCCTCGACGGGTGCCTGCGGCACGTGATCCCTTTCCCTTGCTGCGGCTGCGCGTGAAGTTCACATGGTATCGAAAACCACTGCCACCGCGGCTCACCAGCCGAAGGGCAGCGGATGTCCCTCGGCGAAACCCGCCGCCGACTGCACCCCGACCACCGCGCGCTCGTGCAACTCGGCCAGCGTTGACGCACCGACGTAGGTGCAGGTGCTGCGCACCCCGGAGGTGATGTGGTCGATCAGGTCCTCAACGCCGCCGCGGTCGGGGTCCAGACCCATCCGCGAGGTGGAGATGCCCTCCTCGAACAGCGCCTTGCGGGCGCGGTCGAACGCGCTGTCGGCGGCGGTGCGGGCCACCACCGCGCGCTTGGACGCCATCCCGTAGCTCTCCTTGTAGGGCTGGTCGTCGCGGTCGCGCATCAGGTCGCCGGGTGACTCGTAGGTGCCGGCGAACCACGATCCGATCATCACGTTCGACGCGCCGGCCGCCAGCGCCAGCGCCACGTCGCGCGGGTGGCGCACCCCGCCGTCGGCCCATATCCGTCCGCCGAGTTGCCGTGCGGCCGAAGCGCATTCGAGTACGGCAGAAAACTGCGGGCGACCGACTCCGGTCATCATCCGGGTGGTGCACATGGCGCCGGGGCCGACCCCGACCTTGACGATGTCCGCGCCGGCGCTCAGCAGATCGCGGGTGCCTTCTGCCGACACCACGTTGCCGGCCACCAGCGGGACCCCCAGGTCGAGCGACGAGACGGCTTTGATCGCGTCGAGCGCCTTGACTTGGTGTCCGTGCGCGGTGTCGACGACCAGCACGTCGACGCCGGCCTCGACGAGGGCCTGGGCCTTGGCGGCCGCGTCGCCGGTGATGCCGACGGCCGCGCCGACCCGCAGCCGGCCCGCGGAATCCACTGCAGGCGTGTAGATGCCCGCGCGGATCGCGCCGGTGCGGGTCAGGACGCCGGCCAGGGTGCCGTCGTCCGCGGTCAGCACGGCGACGTCGACCGGAGCGTGCTCGAGCAGGTCGAACACCGTTCGCGGCTCGGTGCCCACCGGCGCGCTGACGAAGTCGGTGGTGGCGATGTCGCGCACGCGGGTGAAGCGATCCACGCCGACGCAAGCCGATTCGGTGACCAGGCCGATCGGGCGGCCTTCGAACACCACCACCGCCGCGCCGTGCGCGCGCTTGTGGATCAGCGCCATCGCGTCGGACACCGAATCGTCGGGCGCCAGCATCACCGGGGTGTCGACGACGAGGTCGCGGCTTTTGACGAAGTCCACCGTCTGCTGCACCGCGGTGATCGGAAGGTCTTGCGGCAGAACGACAATCCCGCCGCGGCGGGCCACCGTCTCGGCCATCCGACGGCCGGCGACCGCGGTCATGTTGGCCACCACCACCGGAATCGTGGTGCCCGAGCCGTCGTCGGTGGACAGGTCGACGTCGAACCGCGACGCCACATCCGAACGGTTCGGGACGATGAAGACGTCGTCGTACGTCAGGTCATAGCCGGGTCGATGCCCGTCCAGAAACCTCATCGATATCGATTGTCCTGCTTTGGTTCGATTTGTCCGGCTCCTCCTCATCGCTTCGCTCTGCATCGTCGCCAGACTAGGCGGGTACCTCGCTGCGGTTTCCGCTCCACAGCGTGTGGAACTTACCCGGCGCGTCGATCCGCCCGTAGGTGTGCGCGCCGAAGAAGTCGCGCTGCGCCTGGGTGAGCGCGGCGGGCAACCGTTCGGTGCGCAGTGCGTCGTAATACGAGAGCGCCGAGGAGAATCCCGGGATCGGGATACCCAGACCGGTAGCGGTGCACACCACTCGGCGCCAACTGTCGATCGCCGATTCGACGGCGCTGCGGAAATACGGCGCGACGAGCAGGCTGGCCAGGTCCGGGTCGGTGTCGAAGGCTTCCTTGATGCGGTTGAGGAACTTCGCGCGGATGATGCAGCCGCCGCGCCAGATGGTGGCCAGGTCGCCGGGCGTGATGTTCCAGCCGTATTCGGCGCTGCCGGCCTGAATCTGGTTGAACCCCTGCGAATACGCGACGATCTTGGAGGCGTAGAGCGCTTGCCGGACGTCCTCGGTGAACGTGTCGGGGTCACTGGGCCGTTCGCCGAGCCGGCCGGAGGCCAGCCCGACGGCGGCCTTGCGCTGCTCGACCGCTCCCGACAGCGCGCGGGCGAACACCGCCTCGGCGATCCCGGTCACCGGCACGCCGAGGTCCAGCGCCGACTTGACGGTCCAGCGGCCGGTGCCTTTCTGCTCGGCCTCGTCGAGGATCAGGTCGACCAGCGGCTTGCCGGTTTTGGCGTCCGTCTGGCGCAGCACTTCTGCGGTGATCTCGACCAGGTAGCTGTCCAGGTCGCCGTCGTTCCACTCGGTGAAGACGTCGGCGATCTGCGGGGCGGTCAGGCCCAGCCCGTCGCGCAGCAGCTGGTAGGCCTCGCCGATGAGCTGCATGTCGGAGTACTCGATGCCGTTGTGCACCATCTTGACGAAATGCCCTGAGCCGTCGGGCCCGATGTGCGTGCAGCACGGCACGCCGTCGACGTGCGCCGAGATCTCCTCGAGCAGCGGGCCCAGCGATTTGTAGGACTCGGCCGGGCCGCCCGGCATGATCGACGGCCCGTTCAGCGCGCCTTCTTCGCCGCCGGAGATGCCCGCCCCGACGAAGTGCAGACCGCGTTCGGCCATCGCTTTCTCGCGACGGATGGTGTCGGTGTAGAGCGCGTTGCCGCCGTCGATGATGATGTCGCCTTTTTCCATCGCGTCGGCGAGTTCGTTGATGACGGCGTCGGTGGCCTCGCCGGCCTTGACCATGATCAGCACCCGGCGCGGCTTCTCCAGCGCGGCCAGGAATTCCGGGATGGTTTCGCTGCGCACGAAATTTCCTTCGGCGCCATGCTCTTTCAGCAGCGCGTCGGTCTTGGCGACCGAACGGTTGTGCAGCGCCACGGTGTAGCCGTGCCGGGCGAAGTTGCGCGCGATGTTCGAGCCCATCACCGCCAGCCCGGTCACCCCGATTTGCGCGCTACCGTTCGATTGCGACGAGCTCATGTATCCGCCTCTCAGATCCCGGGGCCGTGTCCCAGCCTTTCACCCGATCACTGTGGCATAGCTAGCCGATGAACAGCCGTTCGAGTTCCGTCAGCCACGGCACGGCCAGCGCGATCGTGGGCACCACCAGCACGGCGGCCGCCGCCAGGTAGGCACCGATCGACAGCATCAGGCTGTTGCCGCGCCCGGACAGTCGGCGCACCCGCACCACTGTGGTCGGTCCGCCGGCCGCCAGCGCGCCCGACGGGGTGTGCCCGGACGCGCACGCCACCAACGCGCGGGCCAGGGGAGTGCGACCGACCACCCGCACCGCGGCGTCGTCGGCCAGCAGCTCGACGAGCAGCTGCACCGAGTTCAGCGCGCTGGTGCTGCGGACAAACCGGGGGAAGGCGGCGCGTACCGCGGTGAACGCTTCGAGCACGAGGTCGTGGCGGGCGCGCAGGTGCGCACGCTCGTGGCTGAGAATCGCCGCGACCTCCGTGTCGGCGAGGCTGGTCAAGGCGCCCTCGCTGAGCACCACGCGGCTGCGCACACCGGGCAGGCAGTAGGCGAGGGGTTGCGCCACCTCGAGGATCCGCAGGTCGCGGGGTCGGGCACCGGTCGGAGCGGGCATCGTCTCGTGTCCGACGCCGAGCAGGTCGACCAGCATCCGGTGGTGGGCCCTGCGGCGCCGGGTGGCGATCGCCACCCGCAGCACGGCGACCGCCAGCCGTGCGCCGACCAGCACGGTGACCGCGAAAACACTGACGTAGGCCACCCACAACGGCCAGCCGAGCCGCCCGATGTCACCGACGATGCTGGCGGTGGGCCGCCCGTCGGGCCCCGGCATCAGCAGCCGGCTGGCGATCGCGATGCCGGCGGAAAACGCCGACAGCACCGCGGCCACGGCGATGGCCTGCCACAACACCATCGCCGCCCTGGGGGCGCGCAACGGCCAGCTCGCTCGTGCCAACAGGGCCGGCACCGGGCCGACAAGCAGCACCGCGAGGATGGTGAAGGCCAGCGCGGACACGCTGCCAGTCTCTCTCAGTCCTCGGCTTGATCGCCAGCGGTTGGGCTGTTGGGCTGGCCGGATTCCAATTCGTCGAGTGCCCGGCGCAGCGCCTCTGCCTCGTCGGCGCCGACCCGTTCGACGAAATGCACCAGCGCCGCCTGCCGGCTGCCGGAGTCCGCAGCCTGGTCCAGCGCGTCGACCATGAGCCCGGCGACCAGCTCGTCGCGTCCGTGCACGGGGGTGTAGCGGTGCGCGCGGTCGTCGCGGATTTGGGAGACCAGATTCTTTTTGGCCAACCGCTGCAAGACGGTCATCACGGTCGTGTACGCCAGGTCGCGCTGTATCGACAACGCTTCGTGCACCTGGCGAACAGTTTGAGGTTCCGGCGCAGACCAGAGGTGGTCCATCACCGCCCGTTCAAGGTCCCCCAGACGCGTCAGCTTAGCCATATCCGTTCATCTCCTGAGCAATGACGCAAGCGTACTCCGGCTTACTACCGTCCGTCGTACCGAGCGCTCTGCCGTGAACCGCCAATCCATCGTGACACGATCTATCGACCCGTGGGAACCAGCCATAACCCAGGCTATTGGACACCGGTGTGAAAGTCGTCACAGAACTCCTTCGGCCGCCGGTCGAGTTAAGTATGGTTAGCCTAACCAAACTGAGCGCGACGAGGAGGCCCCGTGCCGGCTGAGGTGGACGACCCGCTGATCGCGGCGATGGCCATTGGGCGGACGCTGCCGCTGCATGAATCCAGCCGGCGGCTTCGCGGCCTGTATCCACACAGCCCGCGTGTGTACGGGGTCGCGGTGCTCGCCGACGTATCGCTGCGGCGGTGGTGGCCGCTCGCGTCGGCCCTCACCACTGACCGGCTCCAGATGATGTTCGACGGTGCCGCCGCCGATATGGATGTGCGTTCCGCCGCCCGGGAACTGGCGACCACGCTGGTCCATACGGTGCTCGGGCGCGTCGTGGCGCTGGTGGTTCTCGAGGGCAGGGCTTGGGACACCGGCATCGAGAACCTGTGGGTCCATGTCGACGCCGAGGGCGCCATCGACTGGGCGGCGGTGGTCGACCCGACGCTGCGTGCACTGCCCGACGACCCCTGCTTTGCGGGCGAGCCGCCCGAAGCGATCGTGCGGCTGCCGAGCGAGGCCGCGTTGACGACGTGGGTCGCGCACCGCTGCCACCGGACGTTGGCGCCGCTGTTCGCCCGGTTGCACACGGTCAGCTTCGGAGCGCTTTCGATGGCGGCGATGTGGCAGATCGTCGGGTCCGCCGTGGTGGCAACCGCGACCCAGCTGCCGCAACTGGCCGCCGTCGACGAGGTGACCGCCATGCGGCGAGGTCAAGCGGTGCTGGACGCGCTGGTTGGCTTCGGGCTGCCGGTGCGTGGCCCGTCCGCGCACCGGCCTCTTGCAAAGTTAGGGCAGCCTTGCCTATGCTAATTTCCGTCGAGCAACACAATGACCGCGGCGAGTCCTGAGGGCTGCAGCGACCCCCGGTCGACTCGATCGGCGAGCCCCGTGCCTGGTGCGCGGGGCTCGCCCGTGTTGGTGTAGACACAAGGGCGTGCAACCGCTGCCAGGATCCGTCGTGCCGCCCGAATTCGGCGCACCGTTCGACAACCACCTCGGGCTGGTCTTCACTGAGCTCACTGCGGACGGCGCGCGTGCGCAGCTCGAGGTTCAGCCAAAGCTGTTGCAGCCCTTCGGGATTGTGCATGGCGGAGTGTACTGCTCGATGGTCGAGAGCATGGCCAGTGTGGCCGCCTATACCTGGCTGAGCGAACACGGCGGCGGCGCCGTCGTCGGCGTCAACAACAACACCGACTTCCTGCGTGCCATCAGCAGCGGCATGGTGTACGGCCGGGCCGAACCAGTGCATCGCGGCCGGCTGCAGCAACTATGGCTGGTCACGATCACCGGAGCCGACGAGCGGCCCGTCGCCCGCGGGCAGGTCCGGCTGCAAAACCTGGAAACGCCGCCGCGTTAGCTGGCTGCTTTGGTCGTCTCGCCCTGATGCGCCTCGGCGGCCAGCACCGCCAGCTGCTCGAGCCGGGTGCGGGCGAACGCCTGCTGCTCGGTGATCGTCAGCTGGCCGCGGCGACCGCTTAAGAACGTCACCATCCACGACAGCACCGTGGTGATCTTGTTCTTGAAGCCGATCAGGTAGACCAAGTGCAGCATCAGCCAGGCCAGCCAGGCGATGAGTCCGCCGAATTCCAGGGGGCCGATCTTGGCTACCGCGGAATACCTCGAGACGGTGGCCATCGACCCTTTGTCGAAGTACTGGAACGGCTCACGCTCTGCCGGATTGGCCCCGGCGAGTTCGGCTTTGATCGTGGTCGCGGCGTACTTGGCGCCCTGGATGGCCCCCTGCGCCACGCCCGGCACCCCGTCGACGGCCGCCATGTCGCCGACGACGAACACGTTGGGGTGGCCCGGGATCGTCAGGTCGGGCAGCACCTTGACCCGCCCGGCGCGGTCCAGTTCGACCCCCGATTGCCGGGCCAGATCCCGACCCAACGGGCTTGCCGAGACGCCGGCCGACCACACCTTGCAGGCCGATTCGATGCGCCGAACAGTGCCGTCGGAGTCCTTGACCGTGATGCCGTTGCGGTCGACGTCGGTGACCATTGCGCCCAGCTGGATTTCGACGCCCATTTTCTCCAGCCGTGCGGCGGCCTTTTTTCCGAGCTTCTCACCCATTGGCGGCAGGACCGCGGGGGCGGCGTCGAGAAGAATCACTCGTGCCTTCGTCGGATCGATTTGGCGGAATGTGCCTTTCAGCGTGTATTCGGCAAGCTCGGCAATTTGGCCCGCCATCTCAACACCGGTCGGACCGGCTCCGACGACGGTGAAAGTCAGTAGCCTCTTGCGCCGCTCGGGATCGTTGGACCGTTCCGCCTGCTCGAACGCGCTCAAAATGCGGCCCCGCAGCTCCAAGGCGTCGTCGACGGACTTCATTCCGGGAGCGAACTCGGCGAAATGGTCGTTGCCGAAGTAGGACTGGCCGGCGCCCGCGGCGATGATCAGGCTGTCGTACGGGGTTTCGTAGGAGTGGCCGAGCAACTCGGAGACGACGAACTTGCCGGCTAGATCGATGTGGGTGACGTCGCCGAGCAGCACTTGGACGTTGCGTTGTTTGCGCAGGATGACCCGGGTCGGTGGGGCGATGGCGCCTTCCGCGACGATGCCGGTCGCGACCTGGTACAGCATCGGCTGGAACAGGTGATGGGTCGTGCGGGCAATCAGCTTGATGTCGACGTCGGCCCGCTTGAGCTTCTTGACCGCGTTCAGTCCACCGAATCCGGATCCGATGACGACGACACGATGCCGGCGATTGGGTGCAGCAGTGTCTTCGGGTTGGGCACTCATTGTGGGGGTTGCTCCTCGACGGCGACTGCGTTCATTAACACGGTAGTCGCCCGGGTTGGCCGCTATCGACGCCGACGCTGTGTGATCAGCCACACCGGCGACCTCGATCGTGACGTGGTTCGTGATGCCAAAGCGGGTACCCGAAGCAACGTCAAAGGAGGCGCAAATGGCAAAAGATCACGGTCCGAGCGTCAAAAACGACAAGCAATACGAGGGTTTGCGCAAGAAAGGAATGAGCAAGTCTCGGGCAGCGGCGATTTCGAATTCACCCGGCTCATCCAGCAGAGGCGGCAAGAGCTCAGGAAGCAGTCAAAGCAAACGCAGCAGCGGCTCGGGTAGCGGCGGGAACACATCTCAGAAAAAGGCCGCCGGCCGAAAGGGTGGCAAGAAATCTAGTTAGCGGATTCAGCTACGCGAAATGCGCAAGCGCCCCGTGGCTGACGTGCAGCAGCTGGCCGGTGATGTGGCGTGCCGCCGGCGTAGTGAGGAACAGCGCCATCCGGGCGACCTCGGCCGCGGCCGACGGCGGCGTGCTACTCAGGCCCTCATAGCCGGGCTGCGCGCTACGCCCCGCCGCGACGGCGTTGACGGTGATGCCGCGGGTGCCGAAAACCGTTGCCTGCCCGGCCACCCAGTTCGCCAGCGCTGCCTTGACCGCGGCGTCGGCGCTGCCGGGGCGCGGGTTTTCCGGCACGACGCTGACGATCGAGCCGCCCGAACGCAGATGGTCGCCGACGGCCTGCACGGTCATCACCGCCGAGAGCACGGTGGCGTCGAGCGCGCTGCGCCATGCGCCGGCCAGGTCGGCCAGTGTGTAGGCCCGCGGGTCACCGGCGTCCCACTGCGGCGCCGGCACGTTGACGATCGTGTCCAGGTGATGCGGGAACATGCCACGGACCTCGGTCAGGCTGGCCGGGTCGGTGATGTCGCAGACGATGGCGTCGGCGTCAAGCTCCTTCGCAACCACCTCCAGGTCGTCGCGTCGCGCGCCCACCAGCGTCACTTTGTGGCCGGCATCGCGAAAGCCTTCGGCAACGACGCGGCCCTGTTCGGTGTCGCCCCCGGTGACCAGCACCTCCACCGCCATGACCTCCTCGTGTTAGCGCCGGATCCATAGATCGCAGCGCATGATGGCGTCGATCCCGATCAATGTTACTGGACAGTAGCTACCCACGGAACTCCGGACGCGCCACCGAAGCGGACAACATTGGATAACGGTTCGGGCGCCGCGCGCCCGTGCCGCCGACCAGCTAGGTTTGACGGCATGCGTCGGTCCTGGCTGCTTGCCGGCTTTGCGTCTTTGCTCGTGGTCGCGAATCTGGTCGGGTGTGGTTCGAAATCCTCTTCCCCGTCGGCGTCGACGTCGTCGTCCGCACCGCCGCCCGGGCAGTCGATCCTGGTGTTTGCCGCCGCCTCGCTGAAGCCGTCGTTCACCCAGATCGGTGAGCACTTCAAGACCGACAACCCCGGCGCCAGCGTCGATTTCAATTTCGCGGGCTCATCGGAGCTGGCCACTCAGCTGACCCAGGGCGCCTCCGCAGACGTCTTCGCTTCGGCGGACACGGCGCAAATGGACACCGTCGCAAGTGCCGGACTGCTCAACGGGACGCCGGTCAATTTCGCGTCGAACACCTTGGTCATCGTCACCGCGCCGGGCAATCCGAAAAAGGTGGAGTCGTTCGCCGATCTCACCAAACCGGGGCTGAGCGTGGTCGTGTGCCAGCAGCCGGTTCCGTGCGGAGCTGCGACGCAGCGCATCGAGGATAAGACGGGCGTGCACCTCAACCCGGTCAGCGAGGAACCGAACGTGACCGACGTTCTGGGCAAGGTGACCAGCGGGCAGGCCGACGTCGGGCTGGTCTACATCACCGACGCGGTGAACGCCGGCGACAAGGTCGCCACGGTGAAGTTCCCCGAGTCCGCCGGCGCGGTCAACGTGTATCCGATCGCGGTGCTCAAGAAGGCGCCCCACGCCGCGCTGGCACAGAAGTTCGTCGACCTGGTGACCGGCGAAACCGGGCAGAAGATCCTGGACCAGGCCGGATTCGCCAAGCCCTGACGAGCAGCGTTGAACGCGCCATCGGGACTGCCGCGCTGGGTGTATCTCCCGGCGGTCGCGGGGATGGTCTTCGTCGCGCTGCCGCTGCTGGCGGTTGCGGTCAAGGTCGACTGGCCACATTTCTGGTCGCTGATCACCAGCCCGTCGTCGCGTACGGCGCTGCTGCTGAGCATCAAGACCGCGGCGGCCAGCACCGCCCTGTGCGTGCTGGTGGGCGTGCCGATGGC
This sequence comes from Mycobacterium sp. MFM001, assembly GCF_003402475.1. GTDB lineage: Bacteria > Actinomycetota > Actinomycetes > Mycobacteriales > Mycobacteriaceae > Mycobacterium. The sequence continues at coordinate 44,967 of NZ_BFAB01000011.1, read as the reverse complement.
GTTGGTGTTGGCACGCAGCCGGGCCCGGATGGTGCGGTGGCTGCGACCGGTGATCCTGCTGCCGCTGGTTTTGCCGCCGGTGGTCGGCGGCATTGCGCTGCTGTACGCGTTCGGCCGGCTCGGGCTGATCGGGCGGTATCTGGATGCGGCGGGCATCAGCATCGCGTTCACCACCACCGCGGTGGTGCTGGCGCAGACCTTCGTGTCGCTGCCGTTTCTGGTCATTGCTCTGGAGGGCGCGGCCCGCACGGCGGGAGCCGACTACGAGGTGGTGGCGGCGACGCTGGGTGCCCGGCCGGGGACGGTGTGGTGGCGGGTGACGCTTCCGCTGCTGTTGCCCGGTCTGGTCTCGGGTGCGGTGCTGGCCTTTGCGCGTTCGCTGGGGGAGTTCGGTGCGACACTGACGTTCGCCGGCTCGCGGCAGGGCGTGACGCGGACGTTGCCGCTGGAGATCTACCTGCAGCGGGTCAGTGACGCCGACGCGGCGGTGGCCTTGTCGATTCTGTTGGTGGCGGTCGCCGCGGTCGTCGTGCTCGGGGTCGGCACCCGCCGGCTTACCGGAGTCGGTGCCGGATGACCGCATTGCAGCTTCGTGCCGTGGTCGCCGAGCGCCAGCTGGACGTGCAGTTCTCGGTATCCCCGGGTGAGGTGCTGGCCGTGCTGGGAGCGAACGGGGCAGGCAAGTCGACGGCATTGCATGTGATTGCGGGGCTGGTTCGACCCGACGCGGGCCACGTCCGCCTGGGCGATCGCACGCTCACCGACACTGCAACGGGTTTGCATGTGGCCACGCATCGGCGCCGGGTTGGGCTGCTGCTGCAGGACCCGCTGCTGTTTCCGCATATGAGCGTGGCCGGCAATGTGGCGTTCGGGCCGCACAGCCGTCGACGTCGAATGTGGGGGACACGCGGCGCGGAGCGGGCCTCGGCGATGCACTGGCTGCGCGAGGTGGACGCCGAGCAGCTGGCCGATCGGCGTCCGCGCCAGCTTTCCGGCGGCCAGGCCCAGCGCGTGGCGATCGCTCGGGCATTGGCCGCCGAACCCGACGTGCTGCTGCTCGACGAGCCGCTGTCCGGCCTGGACGTCGCCGCGGCCGCAGGCGTCCGCGCAGTGCTCCGCAAGATCGTCACCCGGGATGCGCGCGCCACCATCCTGGTGACCCACGACCTGCTCGACGTTGTCACGCTGGCCGATCGCGTGATGGTGCTCGAGTCGGGCAAGATTGCCGAAATCGGTTCGGTCGCTGAGGTTTTGGCGGCGCCCCGCAGTCATTTCGGTGCGCGCATCGCCGGCGTCAACCTGGTCAACGGAACGATCGGCGACGACGGCAGTCTGGCTGACTGCTCCGGGAACCAGTGGCACGGCACCGCCGTCGACGAGCTTGCCGCGGGACAGCAGGCGGTCGCGGTATTCACGCCGGCGGCGGTGGCCGTGTACCGGGACCCGCCGCACGGCAGCCCACGCAATACCGTCAAGGAGACCGTCGCCGAGCTGGACACCCGCGGGCCCGCAGTCCGCGTGCGCGGGGCAGACCAACCGGATGGCGCGCCCGGGCTGGCCGCCGACGTCACGGTCGAGGCCGCCGCGGAGTTGCGGCTGACGCCGGGCCAATCCGTATGGTTCTCGGTCAAGGCGCAGGAGGTGGCGCTGTACACCGCGCCGGCACACCGCCCAGCCGCGCCTGCATAACAGCTGGCAAACAAATCACAATGTCAGCAATCCACACTTGCGTCACGGCTGTAACACGGTAGGTTCGTCGCCATGAAGCAGGTGGACTCAACCTCGACACGGCCGAAAGCCTTATGGGCAACGCTGGCAATCGCCGCGGCCAGCGCCGCCACGATCGCATTCCCGGCGACGACAGCAAGCGCCGATCCGCCCCCGCCGCCTGGCACGACGACGCCGGCGCCCCCGCCGCCACCGGGAGCCAACGCAGCGCCCGACACCGCGCCCGGGCCGGCCGGCCCCAGTGCCGCGCCACCGACCGCCGACCCCGTCGCCGCCCCGCCCGGAACCGACCCGAACGCGACGCCGCCGGTGGCCGACCCCAACGCACCCGAACCGGGGCGTGTCGACAATCCGCCCGGCGGGTTCAGCTATGTCATTCCGGCCGGCTGGGTGGAATCGGATGCGACCCACCTCGACTACGGGTCGGCGCTGTTGAGCAAGGAGACGGGCCCGCCGCCGGCGCCCGGGCAACCGCCTGCCGTCGCCAACGACACCCGCATCGTTCTCGGCAAGCTGGACCAAAAGCTTTATGCCAGTGCCGAAGCCGATAACACCAAGGCCGCGACACGGCTGGCTTCGGATATGGGCGAGTTCTTCATGCCCTACCCGGGCACCCGGATCAACCAGGCGAATGTCCCGCTGGCCGGTAACGGCGTGTCGGGAAGCGCGTCGTACTACGAAGTGAAGTTCAGCGACGCGAGCAAGCCCAACGGCCAGATCTGGACGGGCGTGATCGGCCCGAGCAACCCGAACGCGGCGCAAGGTGCGCAAAAGCAGCGTTGGTTTGTCGTGTGGCTGGGGACCTCCAATAACCCGGTGGACCAAAACGCTGCCAAGGCGTTGGCCGAGTCGGTCCGCCCGTTGGCGCCGCCGCCGGCCGCGGCACCGGGAACGGCTCCGGCTCCGGGAGCGCCGGGAGCACCGGCAGCTCCACCGCCGGCCGCACCTGGAGCACCGGCAGCGCCGCCGCCCAACGCGCCGCAACAGCAGCCGGCTCCGGCGGCGCCGGCTCCCGCCGGCGAGCAAGGTCCGGTCACCACGTCGGCGACGGGCAACACGCGGACGACATGAGCCGCGTCGACCGCGTCCGGTCTGCGTGACGAATCGTTACGCTGACGCGGTGTACCGAATAGCAGTCCAGCAGTGGGCTCAACGTCTCGCCGTCCTGCTTGCAGGCCAATAGTCAAAGGAGCTGGCCGTGGTCTTGCACATCATCTGGATGATCATCGTCGGTCTTGTCGTCGGCGCAATCGCACGGCTTATCGTGCCCGGCAGGCAGTCCATGGGTTTGATCGCGACGGCGCTACTGGGCATCGCCGGAAGTTTCGTGGGCGGCACGCTAGGCGCCCTCATCTTCGACCATCAATTCATCCCGCGCCAGCCGACCGCCCACCCGTTTCTGGGTGCACTGGTCGGTGCAGTGATCTTGGTGCTGATTTATAAGTTTGTCACCGGGCGCACACGAACTCTGTAGACGCGCCAATCCGTCCTGCGGCCCGGGCTGGCTTTAAGTCGACCCGTTTCCAACATGGCTGCCGAATCGTTACCCTGGCGCGGTATACCGGGTCATAGTCCAGCCGAACCGCTGGAACTGCCTGCGACAGCAAGGAGATCCGGATGTACGTCACGGCAGCTACCGAGTTCCTCGCCCGTTCAACGACACTGACCAGTGTCGGCTGGATCGGCTACATCATCATCGGTGCCATTGCAGGCTGGATCGCCGGCAAGATCGTGCGGGGTGGCGGTGCGGGCATTCTGATGAACATCGTGATCGGAATCGTCGGCGCGTTGATCGGCGGGTTTCTGCTGAGCTTCTTCGTCGATACCGCCTCCGGCGGGTGGTGGTTCACGTTGTTCACCGCGGTACTGGGTTCGGTGATCCTGCTGTGGATCGTCGGGCTCGTCCGCGGGCGAGGCTAGCTCGCTAAACCCTTGCGGCCGTGGCGGATCGGCATCAGCCGGTCCGTCGCGGCATGATGGAGTGATGGCGTCCGAGCCGACCGCCCCCACGATGAGTGCGTGGCGGGTACGCAAACCCGGCCCGATGAACACCGGGCCACTGGAACGGGTTACCACCGAGGTGCCGCGCCCCGAGCCGTCCGAGCTGCTCGTGGCCGTACACGCCTGCGGGGTGTGCCGCACCGATCTGCACGTCACCGAGGGCGACCTGCCGGTGCACCGCGACCGGGTAACCCCGGGCCACGAAGTGGTGGGGGAGGTCGTCGAGGTCGGCGCCGACGCCGGCGACGGCTTCGCGGTCGGTGACCGGGTGGGGATCGCCTGGCTGCGACACACCTGCGGGATGTGCAAATACTGTCGCCGCGGTGATGAGAACCTGTGCCCGAAATCCCGTTACACGGGCTGGGACGCCGACGGCGGGTACGCCGAATTCGCCACCGTCCCTGCGGCTTTCGCACATCACCTGCCCGGCGGCTACAGCAACAGCGAGCTGGCGCCGTTGCTGTGCGCCGGCATCATCGGATACCGCTCGCTGCTGCGCGCCGAGCTGCCGCCGGGCGGGCGGCTGGGTCTGTACGGATTCGGCGGCAGCGCCCACATCACCGCGCAGGTGGCGGTGGCGCAGGGCGCGGAGCTGCACGTGATGACCCGCGGCGCTCAGGCACGCGAGCTGGCGCTGGAACTGGGCGCCGCGTCGGCGCAAGGCGCGACCGACCCGCCGCCGGTACCGCTCGACGCGGCGATTCTGTTCGCCCCAGTCGGTGACCTGGTGCTGCCGGCGCTGGAGGCGTTGGACCGCGGCGGCACACTGGCGATCGCCGGTATCCACCTGAGCGACATCCCGATCCTGAACTATCAGCGGCACCTGTTCCAGGAGCGGCAGATTCGCTCCGTGACGTCGAACACCCGCGCCGACGCGCGGGCCTTCCTGGAGTTCGCCGGGCAGCATCACATCAACGTCACCACGCCGGAATACCCTCTGGGACAAGCTGATCGAGCGCTCACCGATCTCAGCGAGGGCCGCATCGCCGGTGCGGCGGTGCTCCTGGTGTAGCTGTTTGTTATCGCCCGCTCGCGGTATTCCCGAGCAGTGCCTCGAATTCGGCGATGACGTCATCGAGGGGTCTGGTGCGGTGTACGTGTGCGGACCACCGCCGATGATCGAATTGGTCCGCGACAACATCGACACCACGGCGGCGAAAGCGCTGTATTACGAACGGTTCAGCGCTCCGCCCGTACGCGACGGGACCGCATTCGACGTGGTTGGGACGCAGCGGCGAGGTGCTGCATGTACCCGCCGACGAAACGGTGCTCGAGGTACTGGCCCGGCACCGACCCAGCGTCGCCTACTCCTGCCGGCAGGGCTTCTGCGGCACCTGCAAAGTGCGGGTGCTCGCCGGGACGCCCGACCACCGCGACAACCGGCTCACCGACGCCGAGCGCGACGAGTCGATGCTCGTCTGTGTGTCGCGGTCGCGATCGCCGAAATTGGTCCTCGACTTGTAGCGAGCCGCCCTCACGTGGACAGGTGCCACACCAGCGCGGCGGCCAAAGCACCGAGTCCGTTCAGCGACCAGTGCAATGCGATCGGCGCGATCAGGCTGCCGCTGCGCCGCCGCAACCAGCTGAACACGAAGCCCGCCACGGCCGTCGCGCACACCGCCAACGTCACTCCGGCCAGCATGCCGACAACCCCGCCGCCGAACAGCCGGGTGAAGCCGACGTTGCTACTGGTCAACCCCAACGACGTCGCGACGTGCCACAGCCCGAACAGCAGCGACCCCGCCACCGCGACACCGCGAAATCCCCACGCCCGGTTCAGCGCGCCGTGCAGCACACCGCGGAACGCCAGCTCTTCGGGGATCACGGTCTGCAGCGGGATGATGAGCATCGACGCGATCAGCGCACCCGAGATCGTCGCGTAGTGGTTGTTCATGAACATCGGCCGAGTCATCGGCAACAGCACACCGACCGCGATCACCGACATCACCACGGTCACCGCGGCCAGCGCATATCCGACCCCGGCCCGCCAGTGTTCCCGGCCGAGGCCGAGTTCGGCCCAGCCTAAGCCGTTGCAGCGCAACATGATCACCAATCCGATGGCGGCGGCCGGCACCGTGGCGATGCCCGCCCACGGTGTGGTGAAGTGCGCGATCAGGTTGGTCACCGCCAACACCACGACGACGACGGCGACGTCGACGTACACCCGGAAGCGGTGCAGCGCGGACAGCTGCACCGCCAGCGGGTGCGGTTCGGTGGTCATTTCCCTAGGTTACCCAGGTCCACCCGGAAATCTCCGGGTCGTCCTCGCCGTGCTCACGGGTGTAGCGGCGCGCGGCCAGCCGGGCGTCGGCCATCTGCTGACGCAGCACGGCGGCGCGGTTGACCAGCCCGTCGACCCGGTCGATCACGTCCATCACCAGATGGAAGCGGTCGAGGTCGTTGAGCATCACCATGTCGAACGGCGTCGTTGTTGTGCCCCGCTCGTTGTAGCCACGCACATGCATGTGGTCGTGGTTGGCGCGGCGATACGTCAGCCGGTGGATCAGCCACGGGTAGCCGTGGTAGGCGAAGATCACCGGGGTGTCGGTGCCGAACAGCGCGTCGAACTCGCTGTCGGGCAACCCGTGCGGATGCTCGGATTCCGGCTGCAGCCGCATGATGTCGACGACGTTGATCACCCGCACCGCCAGGTCGGGCAGCTCGCGGCGCAGGATGTCGGCGGCGGCAAGCGTCTCCAGCGTCGGAATGTCTCCGGCGCAAGCCAATACGACGTCGGGCTCGGCGGTCGCGGTGCTGGCCCACTGCCAGATGCCCAGGCCGCGGGTGCAGTGCGCGATCGCCTCCTCCATGCTCAGGTAGGCCAGCGCCGGCTGTTTGCCGGCGACGATCACGTTGACGTAATCGCGGCTGCGCAGGCAGTGGTCGGCCACCGACAGCAGCGTGTTGCCGTCCGGCGGCAAGTACACCCGCACGATCTCCGCGCGCTTGTTGGCCACCAGGTCGATGAATCCGGGATCCTGGTGCGAGGCGCCGTTGTGGTCTTGGCGCCACACGTGCGAGGTCAGCAGGTAGTTCAGCGATGCGATCGGCCGCCGCCAGGGCAGCTCGCGGCAGGTCGCCAGCCACTTGGCGTGCTGGTTGAACATCGAGTCGACGATGTGCACGAACGCCTCGTAGCAGTTGAACAACCCGTGCCGGCCGGTCAACAGGTAACCCTCCAGCCAGCCCTGGCACAGATGCTCCGAGAGCACCTCCATCACCCGGCCGTCGGGCGCCAGATTCTCGTCGTCGGGCAGCGTTTCGGAAAGCCACACCTTGTCGGTCGCGCCGTACACGGCGTCGAGGCGATTGGACGCCGTCTCGTCGGGACCCATCAGCCGGAACCGGTCGGGGTTGCGGGCGATCACGTCGCGCAGGAAGGTGCCCAGCACGCGGGTGGCTTCATGGGTCTGCGTACCGGGCGTCGAGACGTCCACCGCGTAATCGCGAAAGTCCGGCAGATCCAGATCGTGCAGCAGGAGACCGCCGTTGGCATGCGGGTTGGCGCTCATCCGGCGATCACCGCTGGGCGCCAGCGCCCGCAGCTCCGGACGCAACCGCCCGTCGTCGTCGAATAGCTCCCCGGGCCGGTAGCTGCGTAACCACTCCTCGAGTTGCGCGCGGTGAGCGGGATTGTCGTGCGTCTGGGCCAGCGGAACCTGATGCGCGCGCCAGGTGCCCTCGACCTGCTTGCCGTCCACCACCTTCGGCCCGGTCCAGCCCTTGGGGGTGCGCAGCACGATCATCGGCCACACCGGCCGCTCGGCGCTCGCGCCGCTGCGGGCGTCGCGCTGAATCGCGGCGATACCGTCGAACGCGTCGTCGAGCGCGGCGGCCAGCTGCTGGTGCACGTTGGCCGGGTCGTCACCGGCGACGGTGATCGGCCGATAGCCGTAGCCGCGCAGCAGCGACTCGAGCTCGTCGTGGCCGATGCGCGCCAGCACGGTCGGGTTGGCGATCTTGTAGCCGTTGAGGTGCAGGATCGGCAACACCGCGCCGTCGCGCGCCGGGTTGAGGAACTTGTTGGAATGCCAGCTGGCGGCCAGCGGCCCGGTTTCGGCTTCCCCGTCGCCGACCACACAGGCCACCACCAGATCCGGGTTGTCGAACGCCGCGCCGTACGCGTGGACCAGGGCGTAGCCTAGCTCGCCGCCCTCGTGGATGGAGCCCGGGGTCTGGGCCGCTACGTGACTGGGCACGCCGCCGGGAAAAGAGAACTGGCGGAACAGCTTTCGCATCCCGTCGGTGTCTTGTTCGATCCCGGTGTACACCTCGCTGTAGGTGCCTTCCAGATACGCGTTGGCGACGAGTGCGGGGCCGCCGTGCCCGGGCCCGGTGATGAAGATCGCGTTGGTGTCGCGGGTGCGGATGACCCGGTTCAGGTGGGCATAGATCAGGTTCAGTCCGGGGGTGGTGCCCCAGTGGCCGAGCAGCCGCGGCTTGACGTGGTCGGGTGCCAGCTTCTCGCGCAGCAGCGGATTGTCCAGCAGGTAGATCTGGCCGACCGACAGGTAGTTGGCGGCCCGCCAGTAGGCGTCGATGAGGGCGAGTTCGTCGTCGGAGAGGGTGGCCGGTGTCGCGGTTTGCAGACTCATCCGTCCGATTGTCCGCGCCGTCGGTAGACACCGCAGCCTATGTTCATTTCGGAGACCGCACGGTCGCACCGGTCGCGGTACGGTCGTTCGATAGTCTTTCGGCAAGCTGGCCCCTGTCCGACGGCAATACGTCGCAGAGCGCGCACCAGCAACACGGAAGGCTTGTTTCCATTGCCCGTTGACCCACGCACACCAGTGCTGATCGGCTGCGGCCAGGTCAACCAGTTCGAGGACAACCCGGACATCGAGCCGGTCGACCTGATGGTCGCCGCGGCCTGCGAGGCCGCCGACCAGCGGGTCCTCGCGGCGGTGGACTCGATTCGGGTGGTGAACCTGCTATCGGCGCGCTACCGCGATCCCGGCATGCTGCTCGGGCAGCGCATCGGCGCCGACAACCCGGCCACCCGCTACAGCGGGGTGGGGGGCAACGTGCCGCAGACGCTGGTGAACCGGGCATGCCTGGACATCCAGCAGGGACGCGCCGACGTGGTCCTGGTGGCGGGCGCCGAAACCTGGCGCACCAGAATGCAGTTGAAGGCGCAGGGCCGCAGACTGACCTGGACGGAGCAAGACGGCTCGGTCCCGCTCGCGCCGGGCGGTGACGAGAACGTCCCGATGGCCGGGCCGGCCGAAGAGCGCATCGAGCTCGCCCGCCCGGCTCACGTCTATCCACTGTTCGAGCAGGCACTGCGGATCAGCAACGGCGAGCCGATCGAAGACCACCGCAGGCGCATCGGTGAACTGTGGGCGCGGTTCAACGCCGTCGCCGTTGACAACCCGCATGCGTGGATCCGCAAACCCCTTGACGCTGAGGACATTTGGCAGGCCGGCCCGACCAACCGGATGATCAGCTGGCCCTACACCAAGCTGATGAACTCCAACAACATGGTCGACCAGGGCGCCGCGCTGGTGCTGGCTTCGGCGGAGGCCGCGGCGCGACTGCAGATACCCACCGAACGCTGGGTGTACCCGTACGCCGGCACCGATGCGCACGACACCTACGCGATCAGCGAGCGTGCCGAACTGCACCGCTGCCCGGCAATCCGGATCGGCGGTGCACGTGCGCTGCAACTGGCCGGGCTCGGCGTCGACGACGTCGACCACGTCGACCTGTATTCGTGCTTCCCGTCCGCTGTGCAGATCGCGGCCGCCGAACTCGGGCTGCCGGTCGACGACCCGAGCCGGCCGCTGACCGTGACCGGCGGGCTGACGTTCGCCGGCGGGCCGTGGAGCAACTACGTCACGCACTCGATTGCGACGATGGCCGAGTTGCTGATCGCAAACCCCGGGCGGCGCGGCCTGATCACCGCCAATGGCGGCTATCTGACCAAACACAGCTTCGGTGTGTACGGCACCGAGCCGCCGGTCTCGGAATTCCGTTGGGAGGACGTGCAATCGGTCGTCGACCGGGAGCCGACCCGACCGGCGGTGGTCGAATGGGACGGCGTCGGCACCGTCGAATCCTGGACCACGCCGTTCGACCGGGACGGCCGCCCGGAGAAGGCCTATCTGGCGGTCCGCACCCCCGACGAGTCGCGCACGCTGGCCGTGATCCCCGATGCGGCGGCCGCCGAGGCGACCGTCCGGGACGACATCGCCGGCGCCAAGGTCACCGTCCGCCCCGACGGCACCGCCACTTTGCGCTAGGTATACAGGTAGGTCACGAAATCGACGTTAGGGTCAAAAGCTTCCTGGGAACCCTCCTCGCGCGTCTATTGTCGGGGTAGACACCGGGGAGGTGAGCAGTATGCGGATCCTGGTCACCGGCGTCACCGGGATGATGGGTCGCACACTGGCCCGGCAGTTGATCGCCGCGGGACACTCGGTCAGTGGCATCGCGCGACATCCGCACCACAACCTGGACTCTGAGGTCGATTTTGTTTGCGCGAGGCTCGGCGGCCCAGTACTGCAGCAACTTGCCGATGAGTCGCATGTGGTGGTGCATCTCGCCCCGGTCGATCCCACCGCGCCCGGCACCGCGGGCATCAACGGTCTGGTGCACGTCGCGCACGCCGCCGCACGTGCCGGCGCCCGGCTGATCTTCGTATCGCACGCCGCCGGAGAGCCCGGGCTGTATCAGCAGGCCGAGAAGTTGGTGTCCACCGGCTGGGCCCCGAGCTTGATCGTGCGCGTAGCGCCACTCATGGGCCGCCAGCTCGACTGGGCGGTGTGCCGCACGGTGGCCACCGTGATGCGCGGCAAGGAGTCGCTGCGGCCGCTGCGGCTCCTGCACGTCGACGACCTGGTCCGTTTCCTGGCGGTCGCGGCCACGGCCACCACCACCGGTGTCGTGAACGTCGCGACCCCGGACACCACCAACGTGGTGGTTGCGCGGCACCTGCTGCGCGCGGCTGACCAGCGGCCCCGCCCGCATCGGCTGCCCATCTGGACGCAGCTGACGCCGGACATGGATCTTGCTGTGATGCAAGAGGATTGGCAGTTTGAGCCGGGCTGGTCGGCGGTCGACGCGCTCGTCGACACGGCGCGCGGTCTGTCCGGCCGCAAGCTCGACGGCGCTGGTGCCATCGACCTTCCCGGTCATCTGCCGTTGCCCTATGAGCCGGTGCCACGCTCCGGCCCGCCCGACGGAACGCCGTTGCAGTGCGCGGCGCCGGACGGGCTGGAAGGCGAATTCGACGACAGGATCGATCCCCGGTTCCCGGTCTTCGCCGCGTCGACGCTGGGCGAGGCGCTGCCAGGCCCGCTGACCCCGATGACGCTCGACGTCCAGTTGTCCGGCCTGCGGCTGGCTAACCGGGTGATGGGCCAGGTGATGGCGCTGGGCGGCGTGATGGCCGCCGAGTGGGGCAGCCGCGCCATCGCGGTGTTCGGCCATCGGCCCTACGTCGGGGTGTCGGCCGGCGTGATCGCCGCCGGCCAGCTACCCGGCTGGGACGAGAACGCGGTCCTGCAGCACTCGGTGGGCGACGCACCGGTCGGCGAACTGCTGCCGCTGGGCCGTCCGCCGCTGGCCGGTGGGCTGCTGGGATCGGCGGCCAAGGCCGTCGTCGTGACCCGGGCATTGGCGATGCTGCGCCACCTGAAATCCGAGACGCAGGCCTACAGCGCCGCGGCGACGGCCGAGCACCTCGACACCGCACAACTTGCCTCGTTGTCCGACGCCGCGCTGCAGGCCCGGATTCGCTTGCTGCGCGACCGGATTCACCAGGGCTGGAGCCTGACCGCGCTCTGGCTGATCGACAGCGGCGTCACCGCGGCAACGCTGGAACGCACCGGCGCGCACGCACCGGTACCGGGTGTCGAGGCGCTGCTGGACAGCCGACGCGTCGCGACCGAAACGGCTGCATTGGAGGCGGTGCTGCGGCGCGACCCGCGGGTGCGTGCGTTGGCGGCAAAAGGCGATCTCGACAGCGTGCGCGCGCTTTCCCTGAGTGCTTCCGCCGAGATCAAGGCGGTCATGAGCAGGATTTCCCACCGGGGGCCCGGCGAAGCCGAACTGGCAAACCCCGTGTTCGGTGATGATCCGGCCAGGTTGCTCATTGCCACCGCACATGCGGCGGCGGCGCCGATTGGTGGGGGGGCGCCGCCGGATGTATTCGCGGAAACGCTCCCGGAGCGGATGGCAGCCAACGCCCGGCTGTCCCGGGAGCTGGCGCGCGACACCACCATGCGGTACACCCATGAATTACGAATGGCCTTGCGGGAGTTGGGGTCTCGACGGGTGGCAGCAGAACTCATCGATGCGGTGGACGACGTATACTACCTGACCTGCGACGAACTGCTCACCATGCCGGGCGATGCCCGGCTGCGGATCAAACGACGGCGCACTGAGCGGGAACGGTTGCAGGCGCTTGAATTACCCGCCGTCATCGACCGCAGCTGGCGGCCGCTCGACGTCAACTGAGCGGGGCCTGCGGGTCGGCCAACCGGTCGGGGTCGACCGGATTCTGCGATCGGATCAGGGCTTTGATGTCGTCGAGCACATCCCAGATGTTGACGTTCATCCCGGCCAGCACCCGGTTTTCGGCGTCCAGCCAGAACGCGACGAACTCGCGGCCGTCCACGTCGCCGCGAAATACCACCCGGTGGTAGCTGGGTGCATATCCGACGTATTCCATGCCGAGGTCGTACTGGTCGGTGAAGAAGTAGGGCAGTTCGGCGTATTCGCCTGGCTTTCCGAGCATTCCGTCGACCGCCACCGCGGGCTGCTTGAGCGCATTGGCCCAGTGCTCAGTGCGAATACGGGTGCGGTACAACGGATGCTCGGCGGCGGCGATGTCACCGACCGCGTAGATGTCCGCGTCGCTGCTGCGCAGCGACGCGTCGACCAGCACGCCGCCGTCACCGATCGACAGCCCGGCTTGCTCGGCGAGTTCGATGTTGGGCTGGGCGCCGACGGCCACCAGCACGGCATCGGCACTGACCGTGGACCCGTCGCCCAGCTTGAGGCCGGTTGCCTTTCCGTCGGCGGTGGTGATCTCCTGGACCTGGGTCTGCAACCGCAGGTCGACACCGTGGTCGCGGTGCAGAGCGGCGAACACGGTGCCCACCTCTTCACCGAGCGCGGCCATCAGCGGCAGTTTGGCGGTCTCGACGACGGTAACGTCTACGCCGCGCTGGCGGGCGCTGGCGGCCACTTCCAGACCGATCCACCCCGCGCCCACTACTGCCAGCGAAGAGCCTTCGGCCAGAATGGAATTCAGCGCCGAGGCATCTTCGAACGTCCGCAGGTAGTGAACCCCGGCAGCGTCGGCTCCGGGTATCGGCAAATGCCGGGACCGCGACCCGGTGGCCAGCAAGAGTTTGTCGTAGGTGACGGTGGTGTCGTCGCCGAGCGTGACGCCGTGCGCCGACGCGTCGACGGCAACCGCCCGCGCGCCCAGCCGCAGGTCGATGTCGTGGTCGGTGTACCAGGCCGACTCGTGCACGGTGAAATCGGTGAGCGATTTCTTGCCGGCCAGAAACTCCTTGGACAATGGCGGTCGCTCGTAGGGCAGATGCTCCTCCTCGGCAACCAGCACGATGTGCCCGTCGAAGTCCTTGTCGCGCATGGCTTCTGCGGCTTTTGCGCCGGCAAGCCCGCCGCCGATGATGACGAATGTGGTTGAGCTGGCCATGGTGTCCACCCTACTCGGCTGGACTCAGTGCAAAAGGTCCTTGAGGAAAAGCGCATTGCGCACGGCGTGGCCGTGCGGGTCGTTGTTGAAGTACATCCAGACGTCGCGGCCTTCGCCGTCCCATCCGGTGATCCGCTCGGCCCAGCGGCGCAGCTCGTCGTCGGGGTAGGAGCCGGCGTACATGGAGTCGGGATCCGGGCCGTGCATCCGGATGTACACAAAGTCGGTGGTGGCGCGGGGGATACACGCCAGTCCGGCGCCGCTCATCACCACATAGGCGGCATTGCGTCGCTCCAGCAGCGCGTATACGGCCGGGTCGTTCCAGGACGGATGCCGCAGCTCGACGGCCACCCGTATCGACGCCGGCATGGCGGCCAGAAAGGAGTCGAGCCGCTCGTCGTCGCGGCGTTGCTCGGGATGCAGCTGAACCAGCAGTACGCCGCGGCGGTCACCGAGTGTCTGCCAACAGCGTTCGAACCGCTCGATCCACGGCTCCGGTGAGGACAGCCGCCGATAGTGGGTCAGGCCGCGGTGCGCCTTCACCGTCATCGCGAATCCGTCCGGCAGCTGCTCACGCCACCCCGCGAACGTCGAATCCTTGGGCCAGCGATAGAAACTCGCGTTCAACTCGACGGTGTCGAACACCTCGACGTAGCGGGCCAACCGCCGCGCCGACGGCAGGCCCGGCGGGTAGAGCACGTCAGCCCAGTGGTCGTATGACCATCCGGAGGTGCCGATCCGCACCGTCACCGGCGACTCAACCGGTCACCTGCCGCCGTATGTCGGCGTCCAGCGAAGCCCGCACCAATGCCGCGGCCAGGCGTGCATTGGCTCGCGGCGCCAGCGAACCCAGTTTTCCCGGATCGGCGGGCAGGCCAAGTTTTTTGGCCGCGCCGATGGCCCGCTTGTCGAAATACGGCCGCGCCCAAGTCCATACGTCTTGCACTTCCCGCAGGAAGATGTCGGCGCCGGTGGCACCGATGCCGTTGAACCGCGTGAGCTGCCCGGTGGCCGCTCGTACGTCGTGGTCACTGCGCCGGGCCAATTCACGCAAATCACCGGAGTATTCGTCGCGGACCCGCTGGGCCATGTCGGTGAGCCGGGTGGCCGAACTTTCGTCGTAGCGCACGTAGTGGGCGCGGCCGAACGCGTCGATCATCGTGCGCCGGTTAGCCGCCAGCACCGCTTTCGGCGTTTGCAGACCGTCTTTGAACAGCTCGCGGCCGGCGCACATCGCGATCGACGCGTCGATCGGCTTGCTGGCCAGCATGCACAACACCAGCAACTGAAAAAGCGGCATCGGTTTGTCGGCGACCCGGACGCCCGCCTCGGCGGCGTACGTGGTGCCGGCGACCTTCAGCAGTCGTCGCACCACCTGGGCGTGCTTGTCCATATCGCACGGTGTACCCGTTTCGTGGCGGCGAGACGCGGCGGTCAGTCCAGGTCGACCCGGATGGTCAGCAGGTCGCTACCCACCGCACGGACCACGGCGCTGTTGAGCGCCGGCAGGCTGCGCAGTCGCGCCTTCGCGTCGTCGTCGGGCAGCAGATGGGCCGTTCCGGTGCGCCACCGCCCGCGAAGCCGCACCCGCACCGCGGGATTGGCCTGGATGTTGCGCACGTAGTCGGACCGCTCGCCGTGCTCGGAGACCATCCAGAACTGGTTGTCCACCACCCGCCCGCCGACCGCGGTGCGCCGCGGCTTGCCGGACTTGCGGCCAATGGTTTCCAGCATGGTGACTGGCATCTTCCGACCGACCGGGTTGACGACGAGCCGTTGCGCGCCATGAACAAGGCGCTGTTTCACAGTGCTCACGCTGGCGAACGTTACGCCGCCGCCAGCGCCGCATCTGCCGGTTCCAGCGCCTGCGCGACGATGTCGGCGACGTCGGTCATCGGCTTGACCTCCAGCGCTTCGAGCACCTCGGCGGGCACGTCGTCCAGGTCGGGCTCGTTGCGAGCCGGGATGAACACCGTTGACAACCCGGCGCGCTGGGCGGCCAGCAGCTTCTGCTTGACGCCGCCGATGGGCAGCACCCGGCCGTTCAGTGTCACCTCGCCGGTCATCCCGACGTCGGCGCGGACCTGGCGTCCGGTGGCCATCGACACCAGTGCCGTCACCATCGTCACCCCGGCCGACGGCCCGTCCTTGGGCACCGCGCCGGCGGGGACGTGCACGTGGATGCGCCGGTCGAGTGCCGCCGGGTCGACGCCCAGCTCCGCGGCGTGCGAGCGCACGTAGGACAGCGCGATCTGCGCGGATTCCTTCATCACGTCGCCCAGTTGACCGGTCAGCTGCAACCCGGGCTCGCCGTCGTTGGCGCTGGCCTCGATGTAGAGCACGTCGCCGCCCAGTCCGGTCACTGCCAGGCCGGTCGCCACGCCCGGCACTGCCGTGCGTTCGGCCGACTCCGGAGTGAACCGCGGCCGGCCCAGGTAGCCGACCAGGTCGGGTTCGTCGATGGTCACCGGATCCGCAGCGATCTTGGTCGTCACCTTGCGCATCGCCTTGGCCAGCAGCCGCTCGAACTGGCGAACGCCGGGTTCGCGGGTGTAGTCGGCGGCGATCTTGCGCAGCGCCGCGTCGGTGATGCTGACTTCGTCGGCGGTCAGCCCGGCCCGGTCGCGCTGCCGCGGCAACAGGAAGTCGCGGGCGATCGCGAGCTTGTCGTCCTCGGTGTAGCCGTCGATCTGGACTAGCTCCATCCGGTCCAGCAGCGCCGACGGGATGTTTTCGACGACGTTGGCGGTCGCCAGGAACACGACGTCGGACAGGTCCAGATCCAGGTCGAGGTAGTGGTCGCGGAACGTGTGGTTCTGCGCCGGGTCGAGCACCTCGAGCAACGCCGCCGCCGGGTCGCCCCGGAAGTCGGAGCCGACCTTGTCGATTTCGTCAAGCAGCACAACGGGATTCATCGACCCCGCTTCGGCGATCGCGCGCACGATGCGGCCGGGCAACGCCCCGACGTAGGTGCGCCGGTGGCCGCGGATCTCGGCCTCGTCGCGCACGCCGCCCAGGGCAACGCGGACGAACTTGCGGCCCAACGCGCGGGCCACGCTTTCACCCAGCGAGGTCTTGCCGACGCCGGGCGGGCCGGCCAGCACCATCACCGCGCCGGAGCCCCGGCCGCCGACGACCTGCAGCCCACGCTGGGCGCGACGGGCCCGCACGGCCAGGTACTCGACGATGCGGTCCTTGACGTCGTCCAGGCCGTGGTGGTCGGCATCCAGGATCTCCCGCGCAGCCGTCAGGTCGGTGGAGTCCTCGGTTGTGACGTTCCAGGGCAGGTCGAGCACGGTGTCCAGCCAGGTCCGGATCCAGCCGCCTTCGGGGCTTTGTTCGCTGGTGCGTTCCAGCTTGCCGACCTCACGCAGCGCGGCTTCGCGCACCTTCTCCGGCAGGTCGGCCGCCTCGATGCGGGCCTGGTAGTCGTCGGAACTGTCGGCGTCGTCTTCGCCCAGCTCCTTGCGGATCGCGGCCAACTGCTGCCGCAGCAGGAACTCCTTCTGCTGCTTTTCCATGCCGGTTCGCACGTCCTGGGCGATCTTGTCGTTGACCTCGACCTCGGCCAGGTGGTCGCTGGTCCAGTCGATCAGGACGCGCAGCCGCTCGGCCACGTCTTCAGTCTCCAGCAGCTGGCGTTTCTGCACGTCGGTCAGGTACGACGCATACCCGGACGTGTCGGCCAGTGCCGACGGGTCGGTGATCCGGTTGACCACGTCGACGATCTGCCACGCCTCGCGTCGCTGCAGCATCGCCACCAGCAGTTTCTTGTATTCCGCCGCCAGCGCGCGGGTCTCGTCGTCAGGGTCGGGCTCGGGGACCTCGGTCACCTCGACCCACAGGGCCGCGCCGGGGCCGGCGGCGCCGACGCCGATGTGCGCCCGCTGCTCGCCGCGCACCACGGCGGCGGTGCCGCCGCCTGCGATGCGGCCGACCTGCAGAATCGTCGCCAGCACCCCGTAGGACGGGTAGCGGTCCTCGAGCCGCGGCGCAATCAGCAGCTCGCCTGATTCGCTGGCGCGGGCCGCGTCGACGGCCGTGCGAGCGGCCTCGTCGAGCGCGATCGGCACCACCATTCCCGGCAGCACGATCGGGTCGCTGACAAACAAAACGGGCACTGATTTGGCTTCAGCCATCAATCCTCCAAAGTTAAGTCTTGTGCACTCAACCTTGGTTGGACGGGGTTTGTTCCCGGCTGCGCTGTCGGGCGCGGAAAGCCTGCACCTTGGCGCGGTTGCCGCAGGTGCTCATCCCGCACCAATGCCTGGTCTTGGCTCGCGACGAGTCGAGATACAGCCGGGTGCAGCCGGGGTGGGCACACCGCTTGACGTTGTCGATATCGGGTCCGGCGAGCAGGTCGAGTAGGTCCGCGGCCAGGGTGGCGAGCAGCTGCGATGCGACGCCGTCGCGACGAACGGACCCGGTTCGGAGCAATCGCGGCGTGAGCCGGGGTCGGGATGCGCACTCGTTGAGCAGGGTGACGTCGGCGAGCGTGGGCCGCCGGCCCTCGATCCGGGCGATCACAGTCCGGTGGATGGCTTCGCGCAACGCGATGGCGGTCGCGAGATCCTCGTCGGTGACGCCGATGCCAGCGTCCACGAGCCCGGCTTGAACGGCCCAGTCCGACAACAGTTTCGGGTCCGTCAACAGTTCTTCGCGCTCCGAATCGCGGCGCTTCACGGTGCCTACGAAGTCCAGGCAGTGGCGCCCGCTCAGGTAGACGAACTTCACAAGTAACCACCTTGACAGGTTTCATCGTTGGGCGCAATCTGTAACTGTCTAAGGCGGTTACAGATCCGGACGGCGTGAACCCGGCGACCGTTTCACACGTCTTAACTGAATAACCAGTCGCCGTACTCGAGTGACGGAAGGTGAAAGGAGCCAACCCGTATGGACCTCTACCGCATCACCCACCCGCTGAGGTTGGCCAAGGGATCGCACCAGCCGGGTTCGGGCAAAGGCTGCGCGATGAACGTGATTTCCTACATCACCGGCGACGATCAGATCACCGACTTTCCGGTGTGCTCGGCCCGTCCACTGAGCCTGCTCGTCCAATCGAGCAACGACGTGCTGGCCGGCGCCGACGGCTATTTGTCACCGGAAAACAGCGTGCTCGCCCTCGACCTTGCCTGGCGGACCGTGGGAACCGCCGATGTCCCCGACGCCGTCGTTCACGCATGGCTGGCCGAACTTCTGGCCAATCCGACCTGGGGTGTGCTTCGGTACGCGAAAATCACTGCGGTCAAAGCGATCCTCGACATTGCCGAGCTGCACCGCGCCGCGGCGTCGGGAAACATGCCGCCCGTGGCCGCCTGGGACGCTGCTGAGCGCGCCGCCCGTGCGCTGACCCCGACCCTCGACGCCGCCGGACTCTATGCCGTGCGGGCCGCCTACGAATCGACCACGCTCGTGGATACCCGCCTGCGGGTAACGGTCGAGGAAGTGACCGCTTATGCCGTGCGCGCCCACGCGTTGGCAGCGCGCACCAGCATGGCGAGCCGCATCGTCGAGGTCACCGGCCACGCCATCGACTCGTGGCGCCAGCTGGCCGGACTGGACGGCTCACCCTCCCTTAGCCACACCACTCGCGCACATCGGGCGGATAGTCGTCGAGCGGCCCCACACAGCGCTGCCCTGGCGGGTAGTTGACGCGGGCGTTCATCAGATCGCAGGGGATGTAGACCTGCTTGCCCTTCGGAGTGTTGCTCAAGCACTGCGCCGGCGGCTCCGCATGAGCCGGGACCGGGACAACAAGCGTCACCGCCAAAGCAGCGAGCACCCACAAAACACGGCGATAGCTCATGGGAACTCCTCCTATCGACCTGCGTAAACGGAAGAGTAACCGCGCCAGGGCGGTCAAGCTGGCGAAAACGGCACCAGCCGCCGCAGCTGGGTCACGTGTTTGGGGGCGAGCTCCTCGAGGCAACTGACCCCGAGCAGCCGCATGGTCCGGGCCACCTGGCCGGTCAGGATCTCGACGGCGCGCCGCACGCCGGCTTCGCCTCCGGCCATCAGCCCATACAAGTAGGCCCGCCCGATCAGCGTGCAGCGCGCGCCCAGCGCGACGGCGGCGACGATGTCCGCGCCCGACATGATGCCCGTGTCCAGCAGAATCTCGGTGTCGGTACCGAGTTCCCGGGCGACGACCGGCAGCAGATAAAACGGCACCGGCGCCCGATCAAGCTGGCGGCCACCGTGATTGGACAACACGATGCCGTCGGCGCCGACGTCGACGACGGCGCGGGCGTCGTCGAGCGTCTGGATTCCCTTGACGACGAGCCTGCCCGGCCACTGCGTCTTGATCCACGCCAGGTCCGCGAAGGTCACGCTCGGATCGAACATGGTGTCCAGGTATTCGCCGACGGTGCCGGACCAACGGTCCAGCGACGCGAACGCCAGCGGCTCGGTGGTCAGCAGGTCGAACCACCAGCGCGGACGGGGCAGCGCGTCGAGCACGGTCCGTAGCGTCAACGCCGGCGGAATCGACATCCCGTTGCGAGTGTCGCGCAGCCGGGCGCCGGCCACCGGCACGTCGACGGTGACCAGCAATGTGTCGAATCCGGCGTCGGCTGCGCGGCGCACCAACGCCATCGACCGGTCCCGGTCACGCCACATGTAGAGCTGAAACCATTTGCGGCCCTGCGGAACAGCGTCGACGACGTCTTCGATCGATGCGGTACCCAGCGTCGACAGCGAGAACGGGATGCCGGCTGCCGCCGCGGCACGAGCACCGGCGATCTCACCCGACGTGTGCATCAGCCGGGTAAAACCGGTCGGCGCAATGCCGAACGGCCAGGCGACCGGTCCGCCCAATACGTCCCATCCGGTTCGCACCGTCGTCACGTCGCGCAGGATCGCCGGGTGAAACTCGATGTCGCGGAAGGCTTGCCGAGCACGACCCAGCGAGATCTCCTCCTCGGCGGCACCGTCGGTGTAGTCGAACGCCGCCCGGGGAGTGCGCCGCTTGGCGAGGCGCCGCAGGTCGTCGATGGTCAACGCCGCGTCGAGGCGGCGCTGGGTGCGGTCGAAGCGGGGCCTGCGGAATCGGATCAGCGGCGCGAGGTCGCGGACCTTGGGAACCCGTCTGTGCGACTGTGGTGGCATGGACTCTGCAACCGACCCCTTCGATCTGCAGCGTTTCGTCGACGCGCAGGCCGGCGTGTACCACACCGTAGTCGAGGAGTTACGCGCCGGACGCAAACGCAGCCATTGGATCTGGTTCATCTTCCCCCAGATCGCCGGGCTGGGCCGCAGCCCGACGGCCGAACGGTATGCGATTTCCTCGCTCGAAGAGGCCCGGGCGTATCTGGATCACGACGTGCTCGGACCGCGATTGCGCGAGTGCACGCAGTTGGTCAACCACATCACGGGCCGCTCGATCGGCGAGATCTTCGGCTCACCCGACGACCTCAAGGTGCGCTCGTCGATGACGCTGTTCGCCCACGCCATCGACGACAACCGGGACTTCGTGCAGTTGCTCGACAAGTATTACGACGGCGAAGAGGACCCGCTCACGCTCGAGCGGCTCAGGTAGGCGCCAGGATGCGCCAGCCGTGCGGTTCGACCACCAGCGTGTCGACGACTTCCGCCGGCGGCGCTCCCGACCCGGCGATCACTTGGGCTCGGGGCACAGACATCTGCAGCGGCGACTCGTCGATGTTGAGCGCGACGATCAGCGCCTCGTCACCGCGGTGTGTCCGATAGACGTAGTGCCGGTTGTCCAATCGCAGCGTGGTTGTCGACGCCCCGAAAAGCCACGGGTGGCGACGGCGCAACCCGATCAGGTATTGGTGCAGCGCCCATACCTGCGTGCCGTGCTCGTCCAGAGGTGCCGGGGGAGAACCGAATTCGGGGCGCACGGCGTCGTCACCGCCGAATCTCTCCTCCTTGACGCCGCGGTAGCCGAGTTCGTCGCCGGCGTACACGCTGGGAATGCCGCCGACGGTCATTTGCAGCACCAGCGCATGCGCCAGGTGCTCGGCATTTTCCAGCCGGCTGGCGATGCGGGTGACGTCGTGATTGCCGATGAAGGTCAGCGGCGCAAAGCGTTGCACAAATGCGTTGTGCCGCTGAAGCGTCCAATCGAGCTCGTAGAAGTTGCCGTCGTTGAGGCTGCTCCAGATCGCCTTCCACAGCTCGTACTGGGTGACCGAGTCGAAGCCTGCCTCGTCGACCATCGCTGCGTAGTCGCCGTGGATGAGCTCGCCGACGAACCAGGCGTCGGGATGACGGTCGCGCACCCGCGGCAGCACTGCAGCCCAAAACTTCGGTGGCACAGCATAAGCCGCGTCCAGCCGCCAGCCGTCGGCGCCGCGTCCCAGCCAGTGCGCCATCACGTCGGCCACATACTCGGCGACCTCGGGATTGTCGTGGTTCAGCGTGGTGAGATCGCCGTGGCCTTCGAAGCTGTAATCCCGAAACCACGTCTCGCGGTGACGGGGGAACTCGGGACCGACGTGGTTGAACACACCGTCGAGCAGGACGCGAAGACCGCGTCGATGCGCCTCGGCCACAACAAAATCGAAGTCGGCGTCGTCGCCGAGGCGCGGATCGATCCGGTAGTGGTCGGTGGTGTCGTAGCCGTGGGTGCGCGAGGCGAAGATCGGCCCCAGCGCAATCCCCGAGGCCCCCAACGTAATAGCGTGGTCGAACCAGTCAGCGATCCGCCGCAGCCGATGCTCGCCGGGATCCGCCGGCTGATCCGCGGGGAAAGCGCCGACGAAGCCCAGCGGATAGATCTGCCACCAGATCACATGCTCGGTCCACGCAGGCGTGCTCACGACCGAAAGCGCGCCGCGTAGAGGGATTTCATCTCGTCTTCGAGCTCCGGAGCCGGGCCGCTGACCACCGCCGCGGGCACGACTGTGGTGATCGACAAGGGTGCCACCGGCGGTACCGGCGCATGCCAATCGGCCAGCCACCCCCACAGCTGCTCCGACGAGGTCGCATACACGATGGGGCCCAAGCCCGCCCAGCCGTGCGCCGCGGCGCACATCGGGCAGTGTTCGCAGGAGGTGTAGACGGTGGTCCGGATGCGCTGCGCCGGGGCGAGGTTCGCCGCTGCCCAGCGGGCAATGGCGAACTCCGGGTGCCGCGTCAGGTCGTCGTCCGTGCACCGGTTGCGGTCTTCGTAGAGAGTCTGACCGTCAGCATCGATCAGGATCGAGCCGAAAGGGCTGCTGCCGTTCTCGAGTGCGGCACGTGCAAGTTCGACGCAGCGACGCAAGTGTTGGAGGTCAACCTCGCTGAGTCCCACAGAGCGCGAGTCTACGTCCAATTGCCCGGCTCCTCCTCAGCCCGCGCTGCGGGCTGCATCGTCGCCGGGCTACGTCGCGACGCTGGCCAGTGTCTGTGCCGTGGTGATCGCCTGCGCCACGCCGGCCACAATCGCGGCGGCCTTCAGCGCTTCGAAGATCGCCTCCCGGTCGACGCCGGCTTCGCGCAGCGTGTGCTCGTGGGCAACCACGCAGTGCGAACACCCGTTGATCGAGGACACCGCAAACGACCACAGCTCGAAATTGGCTTTGTCCACACCGGGGTTGCCGATGATGTTCATCCGCAACCCCGGCCGAAGGTCGTCGTATTGGCCGTCGAGGAAGCCGCGGCCACGGTAGAACACGTTGTTCATGCCCATGATCGACGCGGCACCCAGCGCGGCCTGGTATGCCTCCGCCGACAGATAATCCGCGGCTTCGGCACCAATCTCGCTGAGCACCCGGTCATTTCGGGTGGCCGCGGCGCTGGCGAGCAGCGTGCCCCATAGCTGCTCCTCGCTCAGCGCCGTGCTGCGGCTGATCGACCCCAGGTTGAGCTTGAGATCCTTGGCGTACTCGGGCAGAGCCTCTTTAAGGGTGTCGATACTCATCAGGCCGACTTCCTCAGCTCTTCGCCCGCGTCGATCGTCGGGTCGCCCTTGCGCCAGTTGCAGGCGCACAGCTCGTCGGACTGCAGCGCGTCGAGCACCCGCAGCACCTCGTCGACGTTGCGGCCCACCGAACCGGCGGTCACCGAGACGAACTGGATTTCGTTGTTCGGGTCGACGATGAAGGTCACCCGGTCGGCGACGCCCTCGGAGTTGAGCGCGCCGGTGGCCTCGACGAGCTCGCGCTTGATGTCCGAGAGCATCGGGAACGGCAGCTTCTTGAGGTCCTCATGCTGGGCGCGCCATTGGAAGTGCACGAATTCGCTGTCCACCGAGACGCCGAGCACCTTGGTGTCGCGGTCCTCGAACTCGTCGTTCAGCTTGCCGAACGCGGCAATCTCGGTCGGGCACACGAACGTGAAGTCCTTCGGCCAGAAGAAGATCACCCGCCACTTGCCCTCGTAGTCGTCGCTGGTGATGGTGGTGAAGTAGTCGCCCGGCTGCTTGGCGTCGACCTTCGAGAGGTCACCGCCGATCAGGGCGGTCAGCTGGTAGGCCGGGAACTGGTCACCGATGGTCAGCAGTGCCATGTCACTCCTTTGGTCACGATCGGGTCTAAGTGGGACTTCTGTCTCAAAACCCATCGTGCCTAAAATCGACCTAGAATTAAAGGTGATATTTCCCACTATACTAATAGGCATGACCGATAAGAGTTATCAACCGACGATCGCCGGCCTCCGAGCGTTCGTCGCGGTAGCCGAGAAACAACATTTCAGCAGTGCCGCAACAACTCTCGGCGTCAGCCAGTCGACGTTGTCGCAGGCTCTCTCGGCGCTGGAGACCGGGCTTGGCGTTCATCTCGTCGAGCGCTCGACCCGGCGTGTCTTCTTGACACCCGAGGGGCGGCAGCTGCTGCCGTACGCCCAGACGGCGATCGAGGCGGTCGAGGAATTCGCCGCAGCGGCGGCCGGCGCCTCCGACCCGTTGCAGGGGACCATGCGGCTGGGACTCATCCCGACGGTGGCGCCCTACGTGCTGCCGACGGTGCTGGCGGGATTGGCCGACCGGCTGCCGGGGCTGACGCTGCGGGTGATCGAGGACCAGACCGAACGGCTCCTGGCGGCATTGCGGGAAGGTTCGGTGGATGCCGCGCTGATCGCGCTGCCGTCCGAAACCGCCGGGGTGACCGAGATCCCGATTTACGACGAGGACTTCGTGCTGGCGCTGCCGCCCGGACATCCACTGTCAGGCAAGCAGCGGGTGCCGCCGACGGCGCTGGCTCACCTGCCGTTGCTGCTGCTCGACGAGGGTCACTGCCTGCGCGACCAGGCCCTCGACGTCTGCCGCAAGGCCGGTGTGCGCGCCGACCTCGCCAACACCCGGGCCGCCTCGCTGGCCACCGCGGTGCAATGCGTGACCGGCGGATTGGGAGTGACGCTGATCCCGCAGAGCGCGGTCTCGGTCGAAGCCGCCCGCAGCCGGCTGGGGCTGGCGAAGTTCGCCACGCCACGCCCGGGCCGACGCATCGGGCTGGTGTTCCGCTCGTCGAGCGGCCGTGAAGCCCCCTACCGGCAGCTGGCCGCAACCATCGGCGAGTTGGTCAGCGCCGACCAGCACGTACGCCTGGTCCGGTAGCGGTGGACCCGATCGCGAGCCCGCAATGAGAACATGTTCTAGTTGGTCATGCTGGACTTCACCCTGGAGAACCTGAGCGCCGCCGAGGTCGAGCGGCTGCGGGCAATCTACGAGCCGCTTGCGCAGTCGGTGCGCGAGCTGATCGACGCCACCGTCCGGACCGAAGTCGACGCAGAAGCCGTCGCTGCGGCCAAGGCCGAAATCGATTCGGCGACAGCACGTTTGCGCCAAAAGCAGCTCGACGGCACATACGGGGTGCGCTACCTGTCCACCGGTGAGCGGATGGCGTGGGGCAACGTCGTGATCGGGGTGCGCAACCCCGTCGCGCCGCCTTTGGCAATCCAGCACGACCCGTCGGGCAAAGTGTGGTGCGACTTCGATCTGGGCGCCGCGTACGAGGGTCCGCCCGGTCACGTACACGGGGGAGTCGCCGCCCTGGTGCTCGACCATGTGCTGGGCGAAGCGGCCAGCGACGGCGTGAATCCGCGGTTCACCGGAACCATCACCCTGCGCTACGTGCGGGCCACCCGGTTGGGCCGCCTGCATGCCGAAGCGACGACCACCCGCGTCGACGGCGTGAAGACGTTTGCGACGGGCCACCTCGCCGACGACGAGGGCGTCACCGTCGAAGCGCAGGGGGTGTTCATCACGCCCCGGTGGGCCCGGGAGCAGCAGTAATGGAGAAGGTCATCGCTTTGATGCGGGCCGCCACGTGCGACGACGACTGGTGCGCCCGCCAGCGCGGCCCGGTCGCCGACGCGGTACTGGCGCTCGATGTTCCCGGCCTGGCCGTCAATGTCCGCGACGGCGTAGTGCGCGACTCGCTGATGACGCTCACGACGCTCGACCCGCCGGTGGTCGCGGTGGTGAGCCTGTGGACGCAGCAGTGCTACGGCGAGCAGATCGCCGCCGCACTCACGCTGTTGGACGCCGAGTGCGACCAGCTCGCCGCATATCTGGTCACCGAATCCGTCCCGCTACCGGCGCCACTCGAACTTGGAAGCCGCACAACGGGTTTGGCCAATATCGCGCTGCTGCGTCGGCCCGCGAGCCTGGACCAGGACAGTTGGCTGGCCCGCTGGCAGCGCGACCACACGCCGGTCGCGATCGAGACCCAGGCGACGTTCGGCTACACCCAGAACTGGGTGGTGCGCGCGCTGACCCCCGACGCGCCGCCCATCGCGGGCATCGTCGAAGAGCTGTTCCCGGCCGAGGCGATCACCGACTTGAAGGCCTTCTTCGGAGCCGCCGACGACACCGACCTGGAGGACCGGGTGAGCCGGATGGTGGCCAGCACGTCGGCGTTCGGCGCCAACGAGAACATCGACACCGTCCCGACCAGCCGCTACGTCCTCAAGACACCGTTTGCTTGACCGGATTGACCGCGAAACAGAAGGTATGGCTGCGATCTCCGCAACATCACAACCCTGGTTTCTGTTTGGCGGTACACGATGACAGGTAGGAGCCCAGCCGTGACATTGCAGATCGACGACGCCAACAACGTGCGCACCCTGACGCTGAACCGGCCGGAGGCACTCAATGCGTTCAACGAGGCGCTCTACGACGCCACCGCCGACGCGCTGTTGGCCGCCGCCGAGGACCCGGACGTCGCCGTCGTCCTGTTGACCGGCGCCGGGCGCGCCTTCAGCGCAGGCACTGACCTCGGCGAAATGCAGGCGCGCATCACCGACCCCAACTTCGTCCCCGGAAAGCACGGCTTCCCCGGGCTGATCGACGCCCTGAGCCGATTCCCCAAGCCGCTGATCTGCGCCGTCAATGGTGTGGGGATAGGAATCGGCGCCACGGTCCTCGGCTACGCCGACCTGGCGTTCATGTCGTCGACGGCGCGGCTGAAATGCCCGTTCACCAGCCTGGGCGTCGCGCCGGAAGCGGCGTCGTCGTACCTGTTGCCGCAGCTGGTGGGCCGGCAGAACGCAGCCTGGCTGCTGATGTCCTCGGAGTGGGTAGACGCCGACGAAGCCCTGCGGATGGGCCTGGTCTGGAAGGTGTGCGAGCCGAGCGATCTGCTCACCGAGGCCCGCCGGCACGCCGAAATCCTTGCTTCACGGCCGATTTCGAGCCTGATGGCGGTCAAGCACACCATGGTCGAACCGCTGCGTCCCGAGATCGCCGCTGCGAGCGCCCGGGAAAACGCTCACTTCGCCGAGCTGATGGGTTCGCAGGCCAACGCTACGGCGCTGGCCGACTTCACCGGCCGGCGCGGGAGCTAGTGAGGTCGCGTGGGGACTAGGAGGCGCTGGTTTCGAGCTGTCGGGCCGCCGCGATGATCGCCCGCAGATTGTGCCTGCACCGCCCGCAGTCGGCACCGGCGCCGCAGGCCGCGGCCACTTCCTTGGACGTCGACGCACCGCGGGCCACACACTCAGACACGGTGTGGTTGGTGGCGCCGACGCAAAGGCAGACGTACATCAGCACACTCCGAGGTGAACGGGCCTCATGTTAGTGGAGTCTAACCTAAGTCGGTTAGCGAAGTCTAACCTAAGTCCCCGATCGGCGAGTCGGCCGAGTGGCTGGCGGACCGGGCCTCCCGCCGACGGACTTGTACCGAGCGGTCGCCAGGCAATTTCGGTGAATAATCGCCAACGCGCTTTGGGCACGTTCAACGTAGCCTTGCTTTACTTAGGGAAAGCTGACCGAACTGAGTATTACCTTGGGTGACAAGGGTTTTGACGTGTTGTAGCGTTAGCCGTCGGTACGCACGGCACGCTGTATGAGGAGTGACAATGCAAGGTGACCCGGATGTTTTGCGGCTGCTCAATGAGCAATTGACCAGTGAACTCACCGCGATCAACCAATACTTTTTGCACTCCAAAATGCAAGAGAATTGGGGCTTTACCGAACTGGCGTCGCACACCCGCGCGGAGTCGTTCGACGAGATGCGACACGCGGAAATGGTGACCGACCGCATTCTGCTGCTCGACGGTCTGCCCAACTATCAGCGCATCGGGTCACTGCGTGTCGGACAGACACTGCGCGAACAATTCGAAAGCGACCTGGCGCTCGAACTCGAGGTCGTCAACCGCCTCAGGCCGGCAATCGTCTTGTGCCGCGAGAAACAGGACAGCACCAGCGCCACCATCTTCGAAAAGATCGTGGCCGACGAGGAAGACCACATCGACTACCTCCAAACGCAACTCGAGCTGATGGATAAGCTCGGCGAGGCGCTCTACAGCGCACAGTGCGTGGCCCGACCGCCGACGACATGAGGTAAGAAAGGCTGGTATGACGGCACCGTCTGCATCGGCACCTGTCGGCGCAGACGCGGTGCCCAGTGGCACGCTGATCAGCCCGCAGCGGCGCAACCTCATCTTTCTGGCGATCGTGCTCGGCATGCTGCTCGCTGCCCTGGACCAAACGATCGTGGCAACCGCGCTGCCGACGATCGTCGCCGACCTCGGCGGGGCCGGACACCAGTCGTGGGTGGTCACCAGCTATCTGCTGGCCTCCACGATCGTCACCGCGCTCGTCGGCAAGCTCGGGGACCTGTTCGGCCGCAAGACGGTGTTCCAGGGCGCCGTGGTGTTCTTTCTCGCCGGCTCGATTCTGTGCGGGCTGTCGCACTCGATGATCATGCTGGTGCTGGCCCGCGCGCTGCAGGGCATCGGCGGCGGCGGGCTGACGGTGACCGCGACGGCGCTGATCGGGGAAGTGATTCCGCTGCGCGAACGCGGCCGCTACCAGGGCGCGCTGGGCGCGGTGTTCGGTGTCACCACGGTGGTCGGTCCGCTGCTGGGCGGCTATTTCACCGACGACCTGACCTGGCGGTGGGCGTTTTGGGTCAACGTCCCGGTGTCGGTGGTGGTGTTCTTCGTCGCCGCGGCGACGATCCCGTCGCTGGCCGACCGCGCCAGGCCCGTGATCGACTATGCCGGAATCGTTTTCGTCGGGCTCGGCGCCGCCGGCCTGACGCTGGCCACGAGTTGGGGCGGCACCACCTATCCCTGGGGATCGTCCACGATCATCGGCCTGTTCGTGGGCTCCGCCGTCGCGCTGGGCATCTTCGTCTGGGTGGAAAGCCGGTCGGCCGCACCGATTCTGCCGCTGCGACTCTTCGCCAGCCCGGTGTTCACCGTGTGCTGCGTGCTCTCGTTCGTGGTCGGATTCGCGATGCTGGGCGCTCTGACGTTCTTGCCGACCTACATGCAGTTCGTGGACGGCGTGTCGGCGACGACGTCCGGTCTTCGCACGCTGCCGATGGTGGTCGGCATGTTGACCACGTCGATGAGCAGCGGTGTCCTGGTCGGGCGGACGGGCCGCTACAAGGTCTTCCCGATCGCCGGAACCGCGGTGATGGCGCTTGCGTTCGTGCTGCTGTCCCGGATGGGGCCGTCGACGTCGACGCTGCTGCAGTCGCTCTACCTGGTCATCCTGGGCGCCGGCATCGGGCTGTGTATGCAGGTGCTGGTCCTGATCGTGCAGAACACGTCGAGCTTTGACGACCTGGGTGTCGCCACGTCGGGCGTGACCTTCTTCCGCACGATCGGCAGCTCGTTCGGCGCCGCGATCTTTGGGTCGCTGTTCATGAACTTCCTGCACAGCCGGCTGGGCCCCGCACTGGCGGCCAGCCGAACACCGCCCGCGGCGGCGAGTTCACCCGAGCTTTTGCGCCGCCTGCCGCATGACGTCGCGGCCCCGATCGTCACCGCCTACGCCGATTCGCTGTCCAAGGTGTTCCTGTGGGCGGCGCCGGTCGCCGCGGTCGGGTTCGTGTTGGCCCTGTTCCTTCGGGAGGTGCCGTTGCGCGACATCGGCAACAGGGCCGCCGACATGGGTGACGGATTCGCGATGCCGACCGCCCAGACGTCGGACGAACTGCTGGAGTCCGCGATCGGACGCATGCTGGCTGGCACTCCCGGTATGCGGCTGCGCAGCATCGCCATGCGGCCCGATTGCCGACTCGATGTCGCCGGCCTGTGGGCGGTCTTGCGAATCCACCGGTATGCCCGGATATTCGGCGCGGCGCGGCTGACCGACATCGGCGACGACGTGGGAGTTCCTTACGAAGTCCTGGAGCCCGTCTTCGACGGCGTGGTACGCGCCGGCTACGCCGCACGAGACATCGACCGGCTGTGGCTCACGCCGTCCGGTGTCCAGCAGGTCGAGTTCGTGTCGAGACTGATTCGAGACTGGGTCATCGACAAACTTGCGCGGGTTCCCGGCTTCGAGGGCCGCCCGGACCGCGCACAGGTCGAAGCGGCCCTCGATCGGATCGCACACCGGGTTGTGGCCCAACGTGATTGGCATGAGGGCCACCGGCAACTCACCGGTGGCGTACCATCCCGCCATGAGCCGAATCGGACCATTCCCTGACGACGACCTGGCCGGCTGGATTCTGAAATCACCCGAACTGGGCAGCGCCATCGGCGCGTTCAGCGACGCCGTGTACAACCGCAACCGGCTGCCGATGCGCACCCGTGAACTCGCACGGACAGTGATCGCGCACGACAACGAATGCGAGGTCTGCCTCAACACCCGCGACGGCGACGGACCCGCGGCCGGAGTGGACGAAGAGCTTTACGCACACGCGTCGGAGTGGCGCACCTGGCCGGGGTACAGCGAACAGGAGCGGCTGGCCGCCGAATTCGCGCACCGGTTCGCCACCGAGCACACCGTGCTGCGCGACGACGAGGACTTCTGGAAGCGCTGCAGCGAACACTTTTCCGACGAGCTGCTCGCCGACCTGGCGTTGTCGTGTGCACTGTGGGTCGGAATGGGACGCGTGCTGCGAACCCTGGACATCGGGCAGAGCTGCAAGCTCACCCTGCCCAGCCGAGCCTGATTCACCGCCCGTGAGCACCACCCCGCTTGCCGCCGCCGCCATCGCGCAGCTGGAGGCCGAAGGGGTGGACGCGGTGATCGGCACCGTCGTCAACCCGGCCGGTCTCGTACTTGCCAAAGCGGTGCCGATACGGCGCACCAACACATTTGCCGTCCCGGGCATGGGCGCCAGCCTGGTCTGGCATGCCTTCACCATCGACCAGACCGGCATTGCGTTCACCGACAACATCGGCGTGGTCGGTGATCAACGCGTCCGGATCGATCCGTCGGCGCTGCGCATCATCGGCGACGGGCTGGCGTGGGCGCCGGCGGGATTCTTCGAGCAGGACGGCACGCCGGTGCCCGCGTGTAGCCGGGGGACACTGCAGCGGGTCGAGGCAGCGCTGGCCGAACAAGGCATCAACGCGGTCGTCGGCCACGAAATCGAGTTCATGCTGGTCAATCCGGACGGCAGCCGGCTGCCGTCGACGCTGTGGGCGCAGTACGGCCTGGCCGGAATCCTCGAGTACGAGGAGTTCGTTCGTGACGTGTCGGCCACCGCGACCGCGGCAGGTGTCGGAATCGAACAGTTCCATCCCGAATACGGCATCAACCAATTCGAGATCTCGTTGACGCCGCAACCGCCGGTGGCGGCCGCCGATCAGCTGGTGCTCACCCGCCTTTTGGTTGGCCGGGCGGCGCGGCGTTACGGGCTGCGGGTCAGCCTGTCGCCGGCGCCGTTCGTCGACGGCGTGGGATCCGGTGCACACCAGCATTTTTCGTTGACAACAGCCGAAGGGCCGCTGTTCTCCGACGGCAGCGGTGCGCACGGCATGACGACGACGGGGGAGAGCGCGCTGGCCGGCGTGCTCGACGGGCTGCCGGAAGCGCAGGGAGTTCTGTGCGGGTCGATCGTGTCCGGTCTGCGGACCCGGCCCGGCAACTGGGCCGGTGCCTACGCGTGCTGGGGCGCCGAGAACCGGGAGGCGGCACTGCGTTTCGTCGCCAGCGGGCCGGCCAACCCCTACGGCGGCAACGTCGAGGTGAAGGTCGTCGACCCGTCGGCCAACCCGTATTTCGCATCGGCGGCGATCCTCGGATTGGCACTGGACGGCATCACGCACAAAGCAACTTTGCCAGGGGAAACCACCGTGGACCCGGCCACAATGTCCGATGCCGAGCGCACCCGCGGTAGCATCGTCCAGCTGCCGCAGGCGCAATCGGAAGCCATTGCCGCGCTGGATAATTCGTCTCGAATGCGCGCCATTCTGGGCGATGCCGCGGTCGACGTGATTGTCGCCGTCCGCCGTCTCGAACACGAGCGTTACGCGGACCTGCAACCCGAGGAGTTGGCGGACAAGTTCCGGATGGCCTGGAGTGTCTGAGCTGGCGCACCACGTCGCGGACGTGCCGCTGATCGATCAGCATGTGCACGGCTGCTGGCTGGCGGCAGGGGACAGGCAGCGGTTCGAGAACGGCCTGAACGAGGCCAACACCGAACCGCTGGCCGACTTCGACTCCGGATTCGACTCGCAACTCGGGTTTGCCGTGCGCGCTCACTGCGCCCCGTTGCTGGGTTTGGCGAAACATGCTGGAGCCGACGACTATTGGGAGCGCCGCTGTCAGTTCAGCGAGCTCGAGTTGGCTCGCATTTTCTTACGCGCGGCGGGAGTGACCGACTGGCTGGTGGACACCGGGTACGCCGAGGGCGTCGCCGACGTCCCGCACCTCGCCGAGCTGTCCGGAGCCCGCGCACACGAGGTGGTTCGCCTGGAGCAGGTGGCCGAGCAGGCCGCGCAGGCGCCTGGCGATTACGCCTCGGCGTTCGAGGAGATCCTGCACCGGCGCGTGGCCACCGCCGTCGGCACCAAATCGATCCTGGCCTATCGCGGTGGATTCGACGGCGACCTGACCGAGCCGTCGGCCGCGGAGGTCAACGAGGCCGCGGCCCGGTGGCGCGACGGCGGCGGGACCCGGCTGCGCGACCGGGTGCTGCTCCGCTTCGGGCTGCACCAGGCGCTGCGGCTGGGCAAGCCGCTGCAGTTCCACGTCGGTTTCGGCGACCGGGACTGCGATCTGCACCGAGCCAACCCGCTGTATCTGCTCGACTTCCTGCGCCGCTCAGGGGACACGCCGATCGTGCTGCTGCACTGCTACCCCTACGAGCGCGAAGCCGGCTAC
The DNA here is from genome assembly GCF_003402475.1 of Mycobacterium sp. MFM001. Lineage (GTDB taxonomy): Bacteria > Actinomycetota > Actinomycetes > Mycobacteriales > Mycobacteriaceae > Mycobacterium. The sequence continues at coordinate 12,106 of NZ_BFAB01000011.1, read as the reverse complement.
CTGGCCCAGGCGTTCAACAACGTCTACCTCGACGGCGGCCTCTCCATCAACTACCTGGGTGCCCGGGCTCCGGCGTTCATCGCCCGGCTGCTGGAGTTGGCGCCGTTCCGCAAGATCGTCTACTCGTCGGACGGGTTCGGTCCGGCGGAGCTGCACTTTCTCGGTGCCACGTTGTGGCGCAAAGGCATTGGGAAGGTACTGAGTCGATTCGTGGCCGACGGCGACTGGAGGGAGCCCGACGCCATCCGGGTGGTCGACCTGATCGGGCACGCCAACGCGGCACGCCTCTACGGCGTTTGACGACGGGCGGCGCTGGGTATAAACGGCGGTTATGGCCGGACTCGGGGATCTGAAGGAGTGGGTCCGCACGCAGGTGGCGTCGCGGGTGCCCAAGGCCGACCTCGACCAGCGCGATCCCGACTACATCCGAGACCAACTGCCCGGTACCTGGCTGCTGGCATCGCTGTACTTCCGGGCCGACGTGCGCGGCCTGGACCGCATCCCGGCCGAGGGCCCGGTGCTGATGGTCGGCAACCACAGCGGCGGCAACGTGCCGCCCGACACGTTCGTGTTCACGCTGGCGTTCTGCTCGTACTTCGGCGTCGAGCGGCCCTTCTACCAGTTGGCCCACAACCTGGTCGTGTCGGCGCCGCCGCTGGGTTGGCTGCGTAAGTTCGGCACCGTCGCCGCAAACCCCGAAAACGCCCGGCTGGCACTGGAATCCGGGGCAGCGTTGCTGGTCTATCCCGGCGGCGACTACGAAGTGTTCCGGCCGTCGTGGGAACGGCACACCGTCGACTTCGGCGGGCGGATGGGATACGTGCGGCTGGCGCGCGAGACCGGTGTGCCGATCGTGCCGGTCGCCAGTGTCGGCGGCCAGGAGACCGCCTTGTTCCTGTCCCGCGGGCAGTGGCTGGCCCGACTGCTGATGACGGATAAGTTGCTGCGGCTCAAGAGCATTCCGATCTCGCTGGCGTTGCCGTGGGGCCTGAACATCAGCGACCTCGCCGGGCACATTCCGCTGCCGGCCAAGATCGCGGTCGAGGTGCAGGAGCCCATCGACGTCGACGGCGACGACCAGGCCGTGCACGACAAGGTGATGGCAAGCCTGCAAGCCGGCGTGGATCGCCTCGCCGCCGAACGTCGATTCCCGGTGATCGGCTGATGCGCGTCGAACGCCGCTGCGTGATCGACGCCGAACGCGACGCGGTGTGGAAGGTGGTCAGCGACCCCGACTGCTACCCGTTGTTCATGACCAGCCTGGAGCGCTGGGAGACGGCCAACGAGCAACCGCCCGGGGTAGGGGCCCGCTATACCGTGCACTGGAAGATCGGCTCGGTGCCGGTCGGCGGCCTGGTTGAGGTGGTCGAGTTCGACGAAGCCCGCGACCTGGCCTGGGTGGGAATCACCGGGGTCACCCTGCGCGGCCGGTTCCGGCTGCGCGATGCGGGGCAGGGCCAGACGAAGGTGATCTTCCGGCTGTCCTATCAGGCGCCCGGCGGGCTTCTCGGCTACATCGCCGATCGCGTCGCGGTGCGACAGGTGGGCCGCAACGCCGCGCAGACCCTCAAGCGCCTCAAGGAGCTCGTCGAGGCCAAGCGCTGACGGCCGCCCGCTAGATCAACCCCGTCGCGTCGTAAATCCACGACGTGTCGGTGCCGGCCAGGTCTTCCATCCAGCTGGCGGGCGCCTGGCTGACCATCGAGCCCATGTCCCAATAGTCTTTCCACAGCGTCACTTTGCCGTTTTCGACGCGGTGCACGCTGACGAACTTGAGCAGTGCCGTTTCGCCGCTCGCCCACTTCCACGTCTCGGAGTGCTCGTACATCGCGTCGGCGCCGTTGGACAGCAGCAGACCGTCGTGGTTTTCATAACCAGCCAACGGCTCCAGACCGACCTTGAGGCGTTTGACGATGTCGTCGGGGCCGCGAGCGGCCAGTGTCGGCCCCACCGGCATGTCGACGTAGATGCAGTCCGGCGAAAGAAACGTCTTGACCGCATCCCAGTCCCGCTGAGACAGCGCCCGCCAGAGTCCGAGTACGGCGTCGTCAACTGGCATGGGCCAACTCACCTTTCGTCGGGGCAGCCGCGGTCTTGGCGCGCAGGAAGCTGCCGGTGCGCTGCTTGCCGAGCACCGCAGTGGGGGCGCCGTCCAGGAATACCGCCTGCCCGCCGACGAAGACGGCGTTCACCGTGTCGTCGTTGCGATTGACCATCCGCGACATCCCGTCGAACTGCTCGATTTTCGCTTCGGCGTACTCGTCCAACGCGGAGTCCAGCCGCGCGGGATCGAGCACAACCAGGTCGGCCCGATCGCCCTCGCGCAAGTGCCCGGCATCGAGCGCAAACCAGTCGGCCAGCTCGCCCGTGAGCCGGTGCACCGCATGCTCGATCGTCATGAACGGCCGGCCGGCCTTCTCGGCGTCGTGGACGTGACGCAGCAGCCGCAACCCGGAGTTGTAGAACGCCATGTTGCGCAGGTGCGCGCCAGCGTCCGAAAAACCCATCTGCACACCGGAATCGCGGGCCAGCTTCTTGAGCACGTGCGGCCGGTGGTTGGAGATCGTGGTCCGCCAGCGCAATGCGGTGCCGTGTTCGAGCACCAGGTCCAGAAACGCGTCGACCGGATGCAGCCCGCCGCGGTCGAGACCGACTTGGCCGAACGACTTCCCGATCACCGACGGGTCCGGGCAGGCGACGATCTCGGCGTCGAAGAAGTCGCGCTGCCACACCCGCATGGCGAACTTGCTTTCGTAGTCCTTGCGGAAGCGGCGCCGGTAATCCGAGTCGCGCATCAACGCGTTGCGCTCCAGCTCGTCGCGCAGATGCAAAGCCGCTGCGCCGGCACCGAATTCCTCGAAGACCACCAGGTCGATGCCGTCGGCGTACACCTCGAACGGCACCGGCAGATGCTGCCAACGGAAGTCGGCGCCGAACCGGTTCACCAGGCGGGCCAGCGGGCCCAAGGCGTGGATCGCGAACGGGTTGGCCTTGACGTCGGCGGCGGAGAGCAGACTGGTCTTCAGGGGCTTGCGGAACACGCCCAGCGACTGAGCCACCTGCGACCCAAGGTTGAGCGGGTTCGTGATGTCGGGTCCGGACTGGAAAACCCGGCCGCTGCGGCGCAGCAACGACTTCAGGCGGCGCAGCTCCCGCGGCTTGGCGTACGTCGACGGCAGAGTCCGCGACCGGCAGGTGTCGCCGTCCAGCTTGTCGAAAAGCAGTTGCTGCGACGACATTCCGACAAACCCGGCAGCCAGCGCATCGGCTAGCATCTGCTCCATCTCGGCTTGTTCAGCCGTGGTGGGCCGTACGGATTTACGGGTGGCGCGGTCGAGACCCATTGTGGCAGCGCGGATGTCGGAGTGCCCGATGAATGCGGCCACATTGGGGCCCAGCGGCAACGCCTCCAACGCGGCGACGTACTCGTCGCAGTTGCGCCAGGTTTTGTGCTTGTCCACCGCGGCGATGACATGATCGCGCGGAATGGCCTCGACCCGGCCGAACAGATCGCCCGCGGTCACCCCGTCGACGTGGATCGTCGACAGTGAGCACGAGCCGACGAACACCGTCGTCACCCCGTGGCGCAGCGATTCCGACAGCGCAGGCCCGTCGAGCACCTCGACGTCGTAGTGGGTGTGGATGTCGAGCAGACCGGGCAGCACCCACTTGCCGGTCGCGTCGATCACCTGCGGGCAGCCCGCGGCGTCGAGGTCGTGCGGCGTGACCGCGCTGATGCGGCCGTCGCGGATGCCGATGTTGCGGATCGCCGACGGCCCACCGGTTCCGTCGAACCAGCGGCCGTTGCGGATGATCGTGTCGAAAGTCACAGGCGGCACTATAACCACGCCGCTGGACACGTGTCCATTAGCGGGCACGCTCTAGAGTCTGGGAAGCCGACGATGCGGGAGGAAAGCGATGCCCAAGACGAGGGGGCTGCGGTTGGCGCGGCGGGCAGGGTTGGCGCTGGCGGCCCTCGGCGCGACGGCGGTGGCCGGCCGGGCCGCAACCGTACGCGCGCGCAAGGAAAGTCCGTCGCCGTTCTCGCCGTGGACACCGGGGCCCGCTGTCTATGGACACGGCGTGCGGCACAACGTCGAAATCCCGATGAGCGACGGCGTCGTGCTGCGCGCCGACATCCATTACCCGACCGACCCGGACAGCGGGCAGCCCGCAACCGGGCCGTTTCCCGTGCTGCTGTCCGTGACGCCGTACGGCAAGAAGGCCCCGCCGCCGGCCGCGCAGATCGGCGGCGGCGCCACGCCGTATCTGATCAAGCGCGGCTACATCGAGGCGATGGTCGACGTCCGCGGCACCGGCGCGTCCGGCGGCTCGTTCGAGATGTTCGGCGACCGGCAGACCCGGGACGGGGTCGAGCTGGTCGACTGGGCGTCGACGCTGCCCAACTCGAACGGCCGGGTCGGCATGTTCGGTATCTCCTACCTGGCGATCAACCAGCTGTTCACCGCCGCCGCCGTCGGGCCGGACTCGCCGCTCAAGGCGATTTTCCCGGTGATGGCCGCCAACGACTTCTACCGCGACGCGGCGGCGATGGGCGGGGTGCCGCACTTGCGCACCATCCGGGCGTACGGGGCGGTCTACACGCTGCTCAACGTCGTCAACCCGACGCTGGAGGTGCTCACCCCCGGTGGTCATCCGCGGCCGCGGGCCGGCGGCCTCGCCGCGGTGCGGCAGCGCGGGCGCGACCAGCGCCGCTACTTCGGGCCGTTGGTCGCGGACGCCATGAAGGGCGGCGAGGTGGCGTACGACGGGCCGTTCTGGGACGCGATGCGCCCGGGTGCGGTCATCGGGGATATCGCCGCCAACGGTGTGGCGGTGTTCCTGGTCGGCGGGTGGAACGACGCCTTCCAGCGCGGGGCGCCGCTCAACTACGCCACGCTGCAGAATGCTTTCGCCGGCCGGCCCGAGCGCTCGCCGATGGAACCGGGCCAGCGGGTGTCCGAGAAATTCCGGCTGATGATGGGGCCGTGGTATCACGTGTCGAATTTCGGTGGCCTGCACCTGAATTCGCTGCAGTTGCGCTGGTTCGACCACTGGCTGAAGGACGATCCGGACGCGGCGTTGACCGGATCCCCGTTGACCTTCCAAGCGATCGGCAGCTCGCAGTGGTGTCATGCTCGCGAATATCCGGTTGCCGAGGCGACGCCCACCCGCTTCTACCTGTCTCCGGAAAGCCGGCTGACCCGCGAACCCGTCGACGACGAATGCGCGGTGACACTCAACTACAAGGCGCGGGGCCCGCTGGCGGGCCGCAGCCTGGAGCAGTGGACCCTGGGCCTCAACAGCTTCTTCGCCGCCCAGCGCGGCGGGCGGATCCGCTACGACCTGGACAGCCGGCGCCTACAGCGCGGCGCGCTGACCTACACCACCGAGCCGTTCACCTCGCCCACGCTGGTGGCCGGGCCGATCGCGCTGACCCTGCACGCGACGGCCGACACGACCGAGACCCTGTGGGTGGCCTACCTCGACGACGTCGCGCCCGACGGGGCCAGCCGCCCGCTGACGCAGGGCGCGCTGCTCGGCTCGCATCGCGCGTTGGACCCCGATCGCACCTGGTATCTGGACGACGGGACCGTACTGCGGCCGCATCACCTGTCCACCCGTGACGCCGTCGAACCCGTGGTACCCGGCGAGGTGACCCGCTACGACGTCGAGATCTTCCCGACCGCCGCGTTGATCGCTCCCGACCACCGCCTGTGTCTCACCCTGACCACCTACGACTTCCCGAACCTGGTGCCCACCAAGCCGTCGCGGCGGGCGTTGGCGGGTGGCCGCTATCAGGTCCATCAGGGTGGGGCCACCCCGTCGCACATTGTGATTCCGCTGGCCGATCCGGACAGCCTCGCGTAATAGCTAGCGGGCGGCCATCGCTCGCGCCGGGCCCAGCGCCACCGGCAGCGACGACCAGCCCCGCAGAACGCGAGTGTCGCGTCGACTGCCCGCGCCTGCGGACCGCACCTCGGGGAAGCGTTCGAAGAAGGTCCGCAACCCGACCTCGCCTTCGGCCCGGGCCAGCGCCGCGCCCAGGCAGAAGTGGCGGCCACCGGAAAACGCGAGATGTCGGTTGGCATTGGCCCGTTCGATGTCGAACCGGTTCGGCTCGTCGAATACGGCCGGGTCGCGGTTGGCGGCGCCGAGATAGATCACCACCAGCGCGCCGCGCAAAACGGGCGTTCCGGCGACTTCGGTGTCCTTGAGCGCCACCCGTGCGGTGAGCTGAACCGGCGACTCCAGCCGCAGGATCTCCTCGACCGCGTTGGGCCACAGCTGCGGACGCTGGTGCAGCGTCTGCAGATGGCCGGGCGCATCGAGCAGCAGACGAATTCCGTTGCCCAGCAGGTTCACTGTGGTTTCGAAGCCGGCGGCCAACACCAACCCGGCGGTCGCCTGAAGTTCGCGCTCATCGAGATACGTTTCGGCAGAACCACTTTCGGTCGTCTGGATCAGTTGGCTCATCAGATCGTCACCGGGTGCGCGCCGCAGCTGGCGCAGATGCTCGGCCAGCCAGCGGTTGAAACCGGCGATGCCCGCCTGCACCTGCCGGTATTGCTGCCAGGAGAGCCCGAAATCCAAACTGGGCGCGGCTAACTCGCCGAACTCCAGGATGTGGCCCCGGTCGTGGTCGGGCACACCCAGGATGTCGCTGATGATCGCGACGGGCAGCTGGGAGCAATACCGGTCGACGATGTCGACGACACCCGGCTCGCGGGCAAGCTGATCCAACAGGGTCAGCGCGGTGTGCTCGACGCGGTCCCGCAATGCGGCCACCGCCCTCGGGGTGAACACCGACGACACGGTCTTGCGGTAGCGGGTGTGCTCCGGCGGCTCAACGGCCAGCAGCGACGGTGGCCGCAGCGGGTGCAGCAGATCGTCGCGGGCGCGACGCTCCAGCCAGCGCAGCGGCGCCGGCAAGTTCGATCCGATCGAGAGCACCCGGAAGTCGTCCGATCGCAGAAGTTCATGTGCGACAGCATGATCCGCGGTCAGGTGTCCGATGCGGGTTCGCACCAGCGGGCCGCGGCGCCGGATCTCCTCGTAGAACGGCACCGGATTCGCCTTGACGCTCGGATCGGCGATCAGCCGGGACTGCAGATCACCTCGCCGGGCAGCCAGGGAGGCGAGTCCGCGGACGAACCCGTGCAGTGCGAACCAGTGCACCCTGTCTTTCACTCGCTCTCGGCCACTTCCTTGACGCGCTGCAGTGTCTTCGTCATGTCCCGGATGTTGCGGCGCTGGCGCAACCAGCCGCCGAACACCCAGTAGTACAGGGTGGTCAGCGGCGACGAGGCGAGCCGGAACGACTCGGTCACGTCGGTGCCGTCCCCGCTGGGCGACAGCCGGTAGTGCCAGGTGTTCACCGGGCGGTCTCCGACGAGCACCTCGAAGCCGAATTCCCGTCCGGGGTCACAGGCAGTGACGCGGCAGGTAGTCCAGTACACCGGCCCGATCTCGTTGCGCCGGACGTGACCGCGGAATCGCGCACCGGGCGCGGGACCGCTGGCGCCGTCGAGCCACTCCGCTTCGAACGTCTCGGGGGAGAACCGCCCGGTATTGCGAACATCCGCAATCAGATTCCAGATCTTCTCCGCTGGTGCTGCCATATGAACCGTCGCCGACCCTTGCATGGGGCTGATCCAAGCATGTCTTGCGCCGATCGGCGACCCATTGCGCGGCGACAAAACGTCGACACAAACAAAAGCAAACAAATCCTACGTTTACGTAGCGAAATGACTTCCGGCAGTCCGCTATGGACCGCCGTCGTAAATCCGCCGAGCTACTCGTCGCCGAAATTTTCCGGCATGTCGTGGCGCACTACGCGCACTTTCCCGCGGGCCAGGCAAGCGGCATACCCGTGGTACTTGCCGTAGAGCTCCCATGCGGTCACGTTCTCGTCGGGCGGCACGTCGATCTGGTGGCCGTCGGAAAACTCCAGGTGCAAATCCCCTGCGTCATCCCACAAGACCTCGGTGCACTCCGCGCCGGAGAAATCGAACAGCGCCCGCTCCTGCTCAGCCGGGTCATTCGGGTCGATCGAAACGACTTCGCTGGGCGCGGTGGGCGTGGCCGGCAAAGTCAGCCGCAGCGGCGCGGAGATGACGAGTTCGTTGTAATCCTCGAGATTCAGCACGAGACCATCGCGGAACATGATCCGCTGCACCGCACAGCCCTGAATCCAGTGCTCGATCAATTTCTGGTCCGTCATATATTCACTCTGGCCGCTATAAGGCACCTGCACAAGAGCCGCGGCGACCCTTGTATCGACGCTCGAGACGCGCTAGCGTTTCGACGTCCTCCACCACGTTCAACATGGAGTGATCACCATCGACACGGAGATCAGTGAGGCCTGACGACAACATGAATCGATTCAAAGGCGACGGCGCGCTGGATGACGGTGAGGCACCGGTCATTGTCAGCTTGGTCGAGGCGGCAATGCAGATGTTCACCGCGTCGATCGAGGCCCTGCCGGACTCCGGCGATCCCGAGTTCTCCGGCCGCGCGGGGGTGATCCTGTCCGGTCTGCGCAAGCTGCAGACGGCGCTCACCGAAGCGGCGTCGCGAGGCCGGTCGACGCCGTCGGTCATCGTGGCGCTCAGTGGGGTTCGGACTCAGTACGACGAGTTGATGGAACGGGTCGCGGAAGGACCCGGGGCGACGTTGGGCCAGCAGTTGTATGTGACTCGCCGCCGGGCCAAGTTGTCCGCGCAAGAGACCGCCAACGGCGCCGGGCTGACGGCAGACCTTCTCGACGCACTCGAAGCCGACGAGCAGCCCACCGACGACGAGGCGGCCAAGATCAAGGAGCTCATCGCAGCGCTCGGCGGCTAGCCGGGAGTTAGCCTGGTGCGTGGCCGCAGTCCAACCAGGCTGGCTTCGCTCGCCGGCTGCCCGAGCGTTGCTCGCCGCCGCGTTGTCGATTTCGCTGGTGCTGGGCGGAGCATTCCTGGCGGTGGGCAGGCTGCATTCGTCGCCCGCCGACCTCGACCGGCCCGCCCAAACCGTCTCCGACGAGCAAAGCGAGAACGAAGTCGTTGATAAGGCAAGGCATCTCGTCGACGTCGCGCACTTACAGAAAGCGACCGCGGGTTACCTGTTGATGTCGTGCAAGGACCGCGACAGCCCGCCGTATCAGGGTGCGGTCTATCTGAACTTCACCGTGCCGGCCGACGCCCGCCCCGACATTTACTTCCAGGACATCGGGGCGGCCCTGGTGGCGCACGGCTGGACGGAAGGGCAGCCCCCCAACCGGCATCTGTTCGGTAAAACGCTGAACAAGAACGGCGTCACCGCGATTCTGTACCGCGACGACGACTATCCCAACCTCGGAGTCGCTCGTCTTTACGGTCAGTGCCGGAACATGAACGACCACCGCCGCGACACGACGGCCTGGGTGGACGTGACCGACCGGGTTCAGTGAACCCGGTGCGCGGCCCGGGTGTCGGCGGCGTCCATCTCCTGAGATGAGACGACGAGGGCGTCGGGGCCAGGAAACACCGTCGCCACATGGTCGCTGGCCCACTGCACCACGTAGGGCGGCGACCCGTCGGCCGAGCGCACCTCGGTGATCAAGCCACGATGGTCTGGCTGTGCAACTGTCGTCCCCTTGATGACCAGCCAATCGCCAACTTTGGCCTTCATCGCACAGAACCTTCCTTCTTTGGTCGAGCTATCTGTGTGGCGTATTCCGATTGTGCGCGCATTGGTGGTGTTCGGAAAAGGGGAGTGGGCCAACAAAAACTGCGCTCGACGGATCATCGTCGAGCGCAGTTTTCTTAGTCGTCAGTCGGGTTAGCCGGCACCTCCACCGGCGCCCAGGCTGCTTTGCAGATCGGGCTTCATGGCCTGCAGCTGGGCGCCCCAGTACTCCCAGCTGTGGGTGCCGTAGGGCGGGAAGTTGAAGACGGCGTTGTGGCCACCGGCCGCGTTGTACGCCTCTTCGAACTTCTTGTTGCCGCCGATCATGAAATTGCTCTCGAGGAACGTGGCCGGGAGGTTGGCGCCGCCCAGTTCGTTCGGGGTGCCGTTGCCGCAGTAAACCCAGAGCCGGGTGTTGTTGGCGACGAGTTGACCGACGTTGACCGTGGGGTCATTGCGCACCCATGCCGGGTCGCTGTCCGGCCCCCACATGTCTTCCTTTTTGTAGCCGCCGGCGTCATTCATCGCCATGCCGATCCAGCCCTGCCCGGTGGACGGGCTGAGGTAGCCGGACAGCGAACCGGCGTAGATGAACTGGCCGGGGTGGTAGATCGCCAGGTTCATCGCCGATGCGCCAGCCATCGAGATACCGACCGCGGCGCTGCCGGTCGACTTGACATTCTGGTTGGAGGCCAGATATCCGGGCAGTTCGCTGGTCAGGAACGTTTCCCATTTGTAGGTCTGGCAGCCGGACTTGCCGCACGCCGGGTTGTACCAGTCCGTGTAGAAGCTGGACTGCCCACCGACGGGCATCACGATCGACAAACCGGACTGGTAGTACCACTCGAAGGCCGGGGTGTTGATGTCCCAGCCGTTGTAGTCGTCCTGGGCACGCAAACCGTCGAGCAGATAAACGGCCGGGGAATTGGGTCCGCCGCTTTGGAACTGGACCTTGATGTTGCGGCCCATCGCAGCAGACGGCACCTGCAGGTAGTCCACCGGCAGACCGGGCCGGGAGAACGCTCCCGCGGTCGCAGCTCCACCCACAAGGCCAACCAGGCCGGGTAGTGCAGCCGCTGCGATCGCGGCGATCGTCAGCCGCCGCGCCCAGCCCCGCACCTTCTTGCTCACGTCTGTCATACCGTGCCCCTTGTCGTATGCCGTCGCGCACCCTGGGCAGAACTTACCGTGTGGTAGTCCATATGTCGATCACAGCGCAAACATGTCGCGGTTCTGTATCCGCAGCTACCACCTGCTTCGCGCCCTTGCTATTGGACGCGTGCCGCCGGCCGTGGCTACTTTTGCCGCCCGCGAACCACCCCGGATTGGTCGACACCCGTTCAGCAGAGGCCGCGATGCCCGCGTAGGCTCACCCCGGGTACGCCGACGATGACCACATTGCCCCGGTCCCGTTCGGGCGCTGCGAACCACCGCTATTCAGACGGCAACGTCGCAGGTAGGGGCACGATTGAGGTGCGAATTTGGATACGGTACTAGGGCTGTCGCTCACGCCGGCGGCCGGCGGCTGGGTGCTTGTCGAAGGCCGCCACGCCGACGGCACGATCGTGGATCACGACGACTTCGAGGTGCGCACCGGCGGCGGGACGCGTGCAGCCGATACCTCCGAGCAAGCGACCGCGGCAGTACTGGATGCCCAAGAGGCGGCGGCACGGCGCGATCAGCGCCTTCACGCTGTCGGCGTGACATGGACCGACGACGCGGCGGCCGAGGCCGCGCTGCTGATGGAGTCGCTGACCGGGGCGGGGTTCCACAACGTCGTGCCGATCCGGTTGGTCGATGCTGCCGAGCTGTTGGCTCGGGGCATCGCACCCGTCGTCGGCTACGACAAGGCCGCGGTGTGCCTACTCGAGGGCGACTCGACGACTGTGGTGATGGTCGACGACTCCGATGACCGGGCCGAAACCGCTGTCAAACAGCTGGACGGCGGGGCCGAGCGGCTCACCGAGTGGCTGATCGCAATGTTCGACCGGAGCTCGTGGCGACCGGGCGGCGTGGTGGTCGTCGGCCCCGATCGCGACCTCGACGCGCTCTCGTGGCAACTCGAGAAGGCGTTGCCGGTGCCGGTGTTCACCCAAAACGGCACGCCGCTGGCCCTGGCGCGTGGCGCGGCCCTGGCAGCGGCGCAGAACACCGATTTCACCGATGCGCCGCTGGTCGAGTCCTTTGAGGCACGCATCGAACGGCCCGAGCCGTCGCGCCCGCGGGGCTACGCCGGGGCGCTGACCATGCTGGTTGCCGGCGCAGTGACGCTGGTGGCCTCGGTGTCATTGGCGGTAGGCCCGCGACTGCTTCCGGACAAGCCGGCCGCACCGGTGAAGCACGCGGTCCACAAGGCGACGCCGGCGCCGGTCGCCAAGGCGCCCGCTCCGCCGCCGGCCAAGGTCGAGCCGCCCGCCCCCAAGGCGGCACCGGAACCCGAGCCGCCGCAGGA
>NZ_BFAB01000010.1 GCF_003402475.1 Mycobacterium sp. MFM001 | reverse complement strand
CCCACCATGAAACCTGCTGCGAGGCAATGGCGGCGCTCATCTCGCGGCCTTACGGTGCTCGGCCAGAATCTCGCGGCCATCGGCCATACCCTGACACCACCAGCAGCCGCCCAACACATGCTCAACACGCGCTTGCCGATGCCGACGGTATTGGTCGACGGCACGGCGTACCCGCAGTTGTCTGCCGACTGCGGTAGTGTGAGCGGTGGTGATGCCGGGTGTGGGCTCGTGTGGCGCGGGCCCGCCCCACACTTCTTTAGGTGGTCCCTTCTGTGGATCGGTCATGCGGCATCACCGCCAAACGGCTGCATTGCGGCGTCAACCTCGTTGAGGTCCAGGCGAACAAGCCGGCCGCCGCTTCGGTACGCACGCAGCCGGCCATCGGCGATCATCTGGCGGATTGTGCGGTCGGTGACCTGTAGATATTCGGCAGCCTCGGCGATTTTGATGTACCGGCGGCGTGCTGTGAAAGTGTCGGGCATCTTGGGCCTTTCAGCATCGAAACGATGCCGTCCGACCGGTGCCCGGAGACGGGGAGCGCTATGAGCGCAGCGGTAATACTACACGGAAAACCGCGACAGCATGACGCACAACATGCTGAGCGGAATTTCGTGCTGTGTGCCGGTCAGCAGCGCGTCGGCAATGCGCAGGTAGTTCGTCTCGGTCATCTCCGCTTGCTTCGAACATTCCCTGCACCGGATAGTCCAGGTGATATGTCCGTTCTCCCAAACGGTTTGAGACACCGCGGACTCGGCCCAGGTCCGCGTGACCTGCTCCTGCGACATCTCGTAAGGTTGCACGCCGTTGATTTCAATGCCCATACCGAGCACCAAAGCAGTTGACCCGGGCGCCGATGCGATGCCTAGCCCACCCCCGGGCCGGTCGTCGTCGAGCCGAGCGACCAGGCGCCCACAACAGGTCACGGCATAGGTGGGCATCACACTCCCCCGCCCGCAGCGATCTTCGACAGCAACGCAGCGATCTCGCGGTCGCGGCCCTGGGCGGCGTGCTGGTAGCGCATCGCGGCCTGCGGTGTCGAATGTCCTAGGCGCGCCATTAGTTCGGCGAGGCTGGCGCCGGTCGCGGCGGCGAGCACCGCCCCAGAGTGCCGGAGGTCATGGAAGCGCAGATCGTCGCGGCCAGCCGCCGTACGAGCCTTGTAGAAATGGCGTTGCAACGTCGCCGGTGCCAGATACTCCCCGTGTTGCGCCGGGAATAGCAGCGAATCGCGTTCAGGACCAACGTGTTTCGATAGATGGTCCTCGACAGCCGGGAGCAGATGCGGCGGGATCGCGACATCGCGCACCCCAGCGTCGGACTTGGGTGTGGTGACTTGGAAGCCGCCCCCGACACGCACCACGCCACGGCGTACCCGGATCACTTCGTCGCTGGTGTCGATGTCCATGCGGCGCAGCGCGGTCAGCTCACCGAATCTCAGCGCGCACCAGCTAGCGAGCAGGATCATCAGCCGGTATTGCTCGGGCATCGCGTTCGTGATGATCTCGAGCTCGTCGAGTGTGGCAGGTCGGATGCGGTGAATGCGCCTGGCGCTGCCGGCTCCGCGGATCACGCACGGATTTAGCGCGATCTTGCCGTCGCTGGCGGCGGTGCCCATGATCGTGCGCAGCAGCCCGTAGCAATGTGCTCGCAGGGTCGGTGTACCCCGCTTGCCCATCTTGGCGTGCCAGGCCCGTATGTCCTCGGACGTGATCGACGCCAGCGGCAGGGAGCCGAACTGTTTGAGTAGATGTTGGTCGAGCAGCTTTGTGTAGTGCTCGCGGGTGCGGTCCTTCAGATCGCGTTGTTGCATCCACTGCTCGGCGTACTCGGCGAATGTCAGCTTCGGTTCTGCGGGAAGTTCGGCCTCCGGCGGTGTCCATGCCTTGCGGATGATTTCGGCGTGGCGCAGTGACAGCCACGACCGGGCCTCGCGCTTGGTGAGAAACAGCGTCGGCGCCTTGTATCGGCGGCCGTCCGGCCCGAAGTAGCGCGCGCGGTAACCCGTCTTCAGCTTGTCCACCGAGCCGAAGGTGCCCGACTGCCGGTTCTTTCTGTTCGCTCCGCGCGTCACTGTGCTCTTTCCAGTGTCAGGTCATGACCTGTCCGTGACCTGACCATAGCACACTTGCTTCCGCTTGCTTCCGCTTGGCTCACGCTGTACTGTTCGGTGTCAGCGCAGGTAAATGAGCTTCTGCGCTGGTCAAAAAGTAAATGTCAGCAAACCGATTGCGCTGGTTCAATCCCAGTACCGCGCACCACAGCTTTTGCAGTTAGATTAGCGTAGTTAGTACTGCTTTTAGCTGTCATGCAATGGCCATGCAATAAGCAGCTGGAGTCGGGGACTGATTGCCAGTCGATGTCGCGCATGGTTGCGCAGACTAGTACCCCCGCGGAGTTTCGATCTCCGTACCCGCTGATTAAAAGTCAGCTGCTCTTCCGATTGAGCTACGGGGGCTTGAGGGTGCAGCGGCGGGACGGACACTGCTCATCATGGATCCGCTATCCCGTCCCGCGCTTACCGGCCCGTTCGGCTGCACCCAGGTCGACCGTACCTGGTAGCGAGCCGCGCATCTGCGAGAGCTCCAAGCCCGGGGAGGGTGGAGTGATACGCGGTCACCATCCACAGCCACGCTCCTCGTTCGACGTGGAATTTGGCCCGGCGCGCGTTGTTTCGCACTTACACGTGGGGAAGCCAGCCAGAGCCGCTGGGCGAGAGCACAAATCCTTGCCCCTGGGGGTCTTTGCACGCGGTGGTTCCTCCGCCGTCGACCCCGCAGATCACACCGTTAACCGTGATGGAGTGCATTGGTGGCAGCGTCTTGATCGGCCGGCCTTGTGCGGCAATCGGAGCATTCGTCTGTCCCAGCCCTGTACTCGTACTAATCGAATTCACACTGTCTCCGCTCGCGGGAGGGACAGCCGGGAAGTTGTTTCCGGTGCAGGCGGCCGACGGCGGGTTACCGAATGCACACGTGATGCCGTCTGGGGTCAGGAAATACACCATGTTGAGTGGCGCGCGTCCGGTGTTGGGTAGCGCGATGGTGTAGTCCTGAGCGTTAACGGGGGCGTAGCCGCTGATGTCGGGGAAGGTTGGGACATCGGCGTGGGCGTTACAAGCACCGGTTACAGCAGCGCCGACGACTGCGGTGGCAAGGATTAGTGCCTTAGCTGTCATGTCCGCTCCTATCAGGATGGCTAGTGTTTCGGATTAACTTGGAATTCCCGCACGTCGTACGGCACGTTAGTGTCTGTGTTCCATTGGCTCACGAAAAGCCGGAGGTCGTTAAGCGTAGAACCTGGGAGGATATAGCCGCCGTAGTTCTGCGGGAACTTACCCGGATCGCCCCAGTTACCCCCTTGTGCGACAACAGTCGACGGTGTGCCGCCGCTGAATATGCTCGTCGGGTCATTGGCCACTCGGACCTCGGTGTTCCCGGTTGCTTGGTTGAAGCCTGACAGCACAGCCTTACCGTCGACGTCCCTGAAACTGAGCTCACCAAAAGTGACACCTGGCTGAGTCACTGGCACGGCTGCCTGGTGGGGGTCGCCCCAGCCGTGGCCGGTCCAAGGCTGCCAAGCATCGCGGTTGGTGACCTGGCTGGGGTCAACGCGGTACATGGTGACCCCTTGGCTGCGGTCGAATGAGTCGGCCGCGATGTACACGTTGCCGTCGGCGGCTTGGAATCCGCTGATCTGCGTCGGCGCATCATTTTGGGCACGCCACGATTTATCGATAGGTTGCCAGCCCTGCGAGGGGTCGTTGGTGACTTTGGTCAGCCACGAACCGCCATCGGGGTTCAGCTTGGTGGTGCCGTCCACCATCATGTACGTCGTGCCGTCGCGCATCCGGATACTGCCGGCGGGCAGCGTGTTCTTGCCCGCCGCTTGCGGAGGCGGCGGGAACAACACGTTCGGACTTCCGTCGGGCCCGGTGAGCGGCGCGCCGAAATGCGGTTTGCCCTGTGCGTCGAACGTCACGGGCACCGCAACCGACGGGTAGTGCGTTCCCGCCCCCATCCTGTCGCCGGCAAACGAGTCCCCGAAGATGGCGACATACCTGCCGTCTGGGAGCTGAACGACCTCACCCAGATCGGCCGCACCGATGCCCGGTATCGCGCCGTCCGCGCCCGTCCCCGCGATCGGCCCGAGGTCGCGAACCTCGCCGGGCTTAAGAGGGCCCAAGCCTGCCGGGTCTTGTTTCCATTCGTCAACGAGCCGGGCGCCCGGCTCGCCGGCAGACGCCGCTATGCCCATCGCTTTGGCCAGGTCAGCGTCCGCGGTCTCACCCTCGGCGAGCAACGCGGCGACCTTCGCTCGCACGTCCGCTGCCTTCGCTTCCACCTGTGCTGCGTACTCGTCGGTGAAGTAGCCGGTGTTGGGCGCGGTGACCTCGCCGGTCGTGGTGTCGACCTTCACAGCGGGTGGCTCGTCGGCATAGTTGAGGACGGCTTTGATCTGGTCGGAGAGAGCTTCCGCCTCTGCCTGAACGCCTTTCATGCCGGCGGCGGCCTGGTTCAGCGTCGCAGCGACTTCCTCTTGGTGTGCGGCGCCGGCCAGCGCCGATGCCCGCGCCGCGTCGCCAGCTTTGCCCTCCCAGGACGGGTCAGAAGCTTGCTGCCGGAAGAACTCGGCAGAGGTGGTGTAGTTCTGCGCGAGGTTGGTGGTGGATTTGGCCAGGTCGCCGATCTCCGGTGGCCACTCCAGCAGCTCCTTGAGCGTCAGCGACACCGGCTCACCACCTCACAGCCCGGCGGCAGCGTCGCCGATCTGCGCCGCCGCGCCGCCGTCGGTCGTGGTGTAGGCGCTCGCCGCCTGGCGGTGCTTGTCGGCCAAGACGGCGTGTTGTGCGGCGAACCGCGCTCCCATGCCCCGCCACGCGGCCAGCATTCCCGCCAGCGCGGCGCCGGCTGCGCCCGAGCCCAACCTCGCGCCCTCCGCTAGCACCTCGGCCGCCTCGTGCCCGCTTTTGAAAGCCCGAGCATGCTCGTCGATCTGGGAAGCGGCCCGGTTCAGCTGGGTCGGGTCGACCCGCAACGGCTCAACCATCGGCACCCTTAGCAGCGTCAACAGATACCAACAGATCGTAAGCCCGCCCGGCGGTCGATCAGTGCGGCAATTCGCTTAACTCCCGATAGTGCAAAAAATACCGGTTGCGGCTGCTAATCGTCGCATGTAACCGTGGCGTCATGCGCAGTGAGCACCAGACGACCGCCGACGAGTGGGACGCCTTTACCCGGGCACGTCACATGCTCACGTCCATACAGCGAGCGGGGATCCGCAAGGCCATCAAGAAGCGGTCACACCGGGTCGACCGGCGGTCGCTACGTCGGAGGGCCGCGTTTGAAGTGCGAGCCAGCGGTGATCGGAAGGACTAGTGACCCGGCCATGAGCGAGCACAAGTGCCGCCGTACACATGCCGATTATGAAGCCGCAGCTGACCGCTACGAAGCCGAGCCGATGCGTCCGGATGAAGTCCGATCGATTGGGCAAATTTCCGTAGACTCGTGAAGCCACAAACGCTTCAGCTGCTCAAGCAAACTGACGGCGTTGGCCGGCTTCAAGGGAGGAATCGTGCCCGCTCAGCACGGCTGCCGTTCGCGTAGCCGGGAACTGTTCGCCCTCACAACGATCGGTTTGCTGACTGTCGCGGTCGCCTGCTCGATTGCCCCGTCCGCCAAGGGGTTGCCGGTTATCGAAGCGCCGACATCACAAAAGCACGACGTCACACAGTTGACCGAGTCAATGTTTGTTGACCAGTCCTCATTTCCGGATATTCCGGGCTCAAAATTCGTTCGCGCTATCAGCGGGAACAGGGTGGATATCCAGGTTTCTCCATCCGAATGCTCGCCTCTAGTCGTGGGTTACAACACACCGCAAAGTGGCTATGCCGGCGTAGTCGGGGCGGGCGGAATGGACATTCACCTCACTACGACTTCCGATCCTCCCGACATGCAGACCCTCTTAAACAACTGTGGCACGGTCACCGGCTCCGGCCCGGCAATCCCCTTGGTGACCTGGCATATAAAACCGATCGATGTCGCGGGGGTACCCAGCTGGGCGGGGGCCGTAGACATGGACGGGAACGCCGCGGTTTTCGGTACGTACCGAGGCGTGTTCATCAAATCTAATTCCGGCCTGGATCGAGAAACCGACGCGGTACAGGTCTTCAATGACCAGGTGGCAAAACTAGCGGCCGTCTAAACGGAAGCTATGCGAATATCGGCGCGACGACGTTCGTCAGGTAATTGACCATCGGGGTGATGTCGTAGTCGTAGTGATCGGCCGCGGCGCCAGCCCCAAGAAAATTCAACCCGTTGGCTATTGCCTCTGCGTCGGCGATCGGCATGCCGACATCCGCGGCGACCTCTGCGACCGTGCCGAGGCTTGGGTCATACACGGCGTTATAGACCGTGGTTTCGACGTAGCCGGGCGGGGCTTCAGCGGTCCACGGGTTCGGCCCCACGGGACAGCTGCTGTAGAGCTCTGTCGCCCCGCCGTCGGAGCCCAGCCAGACGAAATCGAGCCAATTCGACGGGGTTTGGTCAGGGGTCAGGTCATCTGGTCCCGCGATACCGCCCGTCAGGACGCCGTCGACCATTCCTGGCATCCCCCATCCGGCATAGGCGTTGCCATTCGCGAAACCGGGTGAGCGGCAAGGGTTTCCCCACATCAAGCCAGCCGGCACACGGCTAGCCAGATTGTTGGCAAGAACAAAGTCGCGCCACCAGTGACTGCCACAAATCGCCCCCTCCGAATAACCGAGGGGGATGATCAGGTTGTCCGACCACACCTGGGTCGCGAGCCGAACACCCTCGTTGTAGCCGTCTTCGACCGACTGACCCAACGGCGGGTTCACGATCGATGCCGGGTAGTTGCCGACCGGCTGCCAGTAAAAGACTTGCGGGAACGCTGTCGCCGCGGCTAACCCGACAGCCGCCGGCTGGGGCGGAGTCGTGTCCCACATGTTCGCACCGGCGCCCGACCACGTCAGCAGAACGATCGGCAGATTGCCCGAGTATTGCGGCGGGTAATACAGCCCGTCGAGCTTGTCGGAAACGTCCGACCATGTCGTGGCCACGTCAGCCAGCGGCCTTCTTCTGCGCCAGCACCCACTCGAGGATCGTCATCAAAGCGTCGAACTCGTTGTAGGTATTGCCGTCCGACGCCTGATAGGTGGCGGTGTGGATCTTGCCGAGCGTGGTCGTGATGTCGAGAACAGACGTTGTGGTTTGCTTCGGCGCTTCGGGATACGGGGCGCTGGAGGCTAGGCCGAAGATCGCCATCGGGGCGAGCTGATCCACTTCGCGGTAGCTCAGCGGGCCAGATGGGCCGATGCCGTCGAGCTTGTCGGAAACGGATTGCGCGGTGGCACCCACGTTAGGGCTTGTCATGAGTTTTCCTACCTCCCTAGTTGGCGTTTCGTTCTGAAGTTCCGATGCTCCTTCGCTTGTCCGCTAGAGGCTGTGCGCGACCGACTGTCGACAGCCGATGGCCTTTTCGCGTCGCACTTAAACCTTATCCCTCTTCCATACTTGGCCTCCGGTTTTAGCCCGGCTATGGCGTGTCCTCGGTGAACGGCCGTTGCGAGAGTTGGGCCGAGTGATCACCGACCGAAAGCCCTGTGGTGCAGCCGATTCCGCTCACAGAGCCATCGCGAATTCTTCGAAACTTCCGGGATTCCGGCGCCCGGGGTAACGTCCGTCGCGCCTGAAATACGTTGGCTTCGCTTGCCGTAACTGCACCGTGAGCGGCTACGTGGTCTGCTCGGAGCCGGGGACGTTGAGTGACGGCAGCGACTGGATCAGACCCGACAGCAGGCCCAGAATCCCCGACCCACCGGCGGCGGTGACCTCGTTGAGTATGCCGGTGGTGTCCGGGTTGGGCGTGCCGATCGCTTTCTGCAGCGCCGCGACGGTCGAGCCCAGCGAACTCTGGTTGCCAGTCTCCGTGACGCTCAGGGCGTCCACCGGGGTGATGCTCTGGCCTTCGCTGTTCCGCCCGAGCTGCGCCCACCCACCGCCCAGCGACGTCGGCGAGCCGGGCAGCAGCGGCATCGGGGGCTCCAGCAGACCGAGGAGCTGCTGCGCGCTGAGCACGACCAGGTTGTAGATGTCTTCCTGCTGCGCTTGGGTCAAACCGCTCAAGAAACCGTCCTCCTGTGGTGATGGGGTTGTGGCGAGGCCGAACGCCGCCGCCAAGTCGGTGCCCTTGAAGGCATTGCAGTCGATGCCGGTGAACGGCGGGACGTAGGCGCTGTCGGTGAACTGCCAGATCGTCGGAGTGGCACCCCCGTAGGGGTCCCAACCCTCGCCGGAATCTCCACCGGCGGCGGCGTAGACCACGCTGGCGTAACCCGACCCGTCCGGGTAGGCCGACGAAATCAGCGTCGGAATACCCGACAGGTCACCGCCGCCGACCTCCGACCAGTACCACTGCGGGCAATACCCGACATAGACGGTCACCCCGGCCGCGTCGAACGCCGCCGCCACCGCCTGATAATTCGAGAAATCGCCACCGTTGGCTTCCCAGTCCGCCATGGCAACTGATCCGCCGTTGTTGCCGAGCCATGTTTGTGCTTGGCTCGCCGGATCGTCTTCCGTCACATAGTGGTATCCGAGGCAAACCACGTTGTTCTGCTGGCACCATTGCAAGACGACGGGCCAGTAAGGATCTTCGTAATAATCCCCTTCGGAAACTTTGTGGACGACGCCAGCGAATCCTTGTGGGATCAGTTGCTCTAGGAAGTCAATCGCGTCTTGGTCGCTGGACCAGTTGTTATTACTGACATCTGGGTAGAAAAGCGTCACGCGGCGAACCTCTCCATGACGTCAGCCATTCGCTGTCTTCCAGTAGCTGACCTGCGCCAGCTTGCGGGTGGTGCGCACCAGCCCGTCGCTGTGCCGCATCACCTCCCAGATCAGGTTGCCGTGCTCGTCGTGCACGGCGGTTGCGGTCGCGCCGGCCTGGTAGCGGAGTTCGCCGAGTCGATCGGGTTCGCCGGTGTCCTTCATTTCGCCGCTTCCCGTCCCAAAGCCACACACCGATCTTGTCGGCCCACCCACGCCAATCCCGCTCAGCCACGCCGAAAGCCGGCAATAAATCAGCACCAACTAGGGCATGCTCGTCGAGCGACAATGCCGCAGCGGTGAGACAATCAACAACCGATGAGATCACTACTCACCGCAGCAACCGTTGTCGCTGCTATCGGCATGGCCGCACCCGCGTTCGCGGAACCTTCCGGCGATGATGCGGGCTTCCTCGAAGCGCTCAACAATGCCGGCATCACCTATCAGAGCCCAGATCGCGCCGTCGCGAACGCCAAAGGCGTGTGCGGGATGCTCGACGACGGCAAAGGTGCGCCGGAAATCGTCACTCAGCTCCAGCAGTCCAATCCCGGTTTCGCGCAACGGGATGCGGCCAAGTTTGTGGCGCTCGCGTCGGTCGCGTACTGCCCCAAATACATGCAGGGCAGCGGCGGCGACAGCAAGTAGTCGCGGTTGGCGCGAGGTCGAGATCGGCCACGGTCTTGGTCAGTCCCCGGCCTCCTGGCAGTGCAACCGGGTCTTGCCCATCACCGCCAGCACCTCGTCTTTGTCTTTAGCGCGGTGGTCGTTGAAGGTTGCGATCACCGTCTCGGGCGCCGCCGGCCCCAGCAAATCGGAGAGGTGCCCCAGCCCAAGTTCGGCAATCATGGCCGCGGTGAGGGTGAGTGCGTGATACAGCAGCGTCCCGGAACAGCTGTGGTGTGCCCACACGCGCTGATATGCCCCGAACATGCAGACATTTCGGTGCTCGTCCTCCGTCGCGTGACGGCACCAGCCTTTGGTGATCTCAGCCTCGGCCAATGCGATGAACTCGGAAGTCTTCACGGGGCGACTTCCCTGGTCGTTCTAAGGGAATTCCCCGGCGTGGCGCCAACCGCGCCGACGTGTGCGGTGGAGCCGTGCACGATAATTTCTTGCGGCCTGCGCAAGATGCGCCGCCGTAACTTGTCCAGCTGGTCAGACAGCTGCTTGGTGCAGCCGTAGGCGTACATCAGCCTGTCGGCGATCACCAACGCTAGACACGTAGTGCACGTCTCGACGATAGGATGCCGGCGCGGCGATCCGCTTCTGACACGCCGACCGTTAACCGCCTACTTCAGGATCGTGATCGACTTGTCGATCTTCCTGAACGAGGCGAACGTCTCGGCCGGAACACCGAAGACTGCCGACAGCACCCGCGGCGGCAGCTTGCTGATCGATGCCCCAATCCCTATGTCGTCCTTGCCTTCTTGAGTACTGGCATTGAAGACGATGATCACGTGCAGATCTTCTTTGCCCGTGTTCTCGAAGTAGTGCAACGACCCCTGCGGCGCGAAAACCACGTCTCCGGGATGCGCATCGAACGTCTCGTCGTGTCCCTGCGGATCAAGCAGCGTCCAGGTGGCAACGCCGCTGACAACCACGCTGATCTCCCACGCGCTCGGATGCCAGTGCGGCTCGCGAATACCGCCGGGCTGCAACGTCACAAACACCACACTGGCCTGCTGGCCCTTGAGGATCGGGAAATTGTCCTCGTGCGCCTGGCGCAGCGAGCCACCATCGAAATCGGTGGTCGGCAGCACGCCGAGACGGAAGACATGCGACTGGTCGGTGATCAGCTCGGCCGGTATCCGGGGATCACCAAAGCGTGCGGCGTCGTCGGTCATTGGCTCGTCCTTAACTGTTGGATAGCCGGAAGGGCTGTTGGACAAAGCGCGGTCCACACCTGCTCCGCCCAATGCTGCGGCCCCGGCAAGGCCGGCTCCTCCGAGCACCTTGCGTCGATTAATAGCCATCCACGGATACTAGGCTTGCGCCCGATCACGTCGTTGGCGTTCTAGCCCAAGCTAACTGGCGTCGCCGCCGCCGTCCGGATTGCCACCGCCGCCATTCACGTATTGCGGGCAATACGCGCTCGCGGCAATCGCGGTGAACTTGGCCGCGCCGGAGATCGTGAATCCCGGATTGAGGTCCGTCACCCTCTTGACCACTTCCACGTCCGACTGACCCTGGTCCAGCAGTTGGCACGCCGTTTTGCCGGCCTCGACGGCTTGATCCGCGCTCGCATAGGTGATGCCCGCCTTGTTGAGCGCGGCGATGAACTGCGCATCGACGCCGCTCGGGTCCGCATGCGCCGGCGCGGCCAACCCGACCATGGCGGCGACGGCGGCCAGCACCGGTAGAAGCCTCATGGCTCCATCATCGCCGACACGGGGGCGCTTGTCCTACGACCTGCGCCGTCAACCTGCGGTTGACGAATCGCCTCCGTCAACCTAGAGTTGACGGCATGCCCGATCCGACATCCGTTACCCATCCGATCCGCCTTGACGAATTGATCAATGCCATCAAGCGAGTGCACCCCGACGTGCTCGATCAGCTCAGCGACGCCGTCCTGGCCGCCGAGCATCTCGGCGAGGTCGCCGACCACCTGATCGGACACTTCGTCGACCAGGCCCGCCGCTCGGGCGCCTCCTGGACCGACATCGGCAAGAGCATGGGCGTCACCAAACAGGCCGCCCAGAAGCGCTTCGTGCCGCGGGCTCTCGATCCCGATCAGGGTTTCGAGCGCTTCACACCCCGGGCGCGCAACGCCGTCGTCGCCGCCCAGAACGTCGCGCACGAGGCCCGCAACGGCGAGATCACCCCGGACCACTTGGTGCTGGGCGTGCTCAGCGACCCCGATGCGCTGGCCACCAAATTGCTGACGGCGCAAAAGGTCGACGCCGAATCCGTCCGCGCGGCCGTCACATTGCCGCCGGCGGTCGAGCAGCCGCCGGCCCTGATCCCGTTCAGCGGCCCGGCCCGCAAAGCGCTGGAGCTGACCTTCCGAGAAGCACTTCGCTTGGGGCACAACTATATTGGCACAGAACATCTCCTGCTCGCACTGCTCGAACTGGAGGACGGCGCCGGGCCGCTGCACCGCGCCGGTATCGACAAGGACCGGGTGGAGGCCGACCTGACCGCGGTGCTGGAATCTCTGGTGTCCGGGAAGGCGGACTGAGCGCTTCGCGGATGTGCCATCATGCGAAGGTCGCCGAGGAGGGAACATGCACCGCTGGCTGGTTGCCTTGATCACCGTCGTTGTCGCGGGGCTCGTCACTGCTCCCCCTGCATCGGCCGGCGACGCGCCGATCGGGCACATCGGCGACACGCTGCGGGTGGACAACGGCAAGATCATCGCCGACGTCACCGTCAGCTTCGTCCAGCCAGTCGATCCCCCGCCCGGTTTCGGCTATCAGCGCAGCGGCGTCCCGGTCAAGAGCTTCCCCGACAGCACGGTCGAACGCGCCGATGTGGCGATCCACGCGATCAGGGTGCCCACCCCGTCTCAGATGGCAGTCGACTTCAGCTTCGTCGGCGTCACGCCGTTCGCCGACGCGTACAAGCCCCGGCCCTCCGATGCGCCCGACGCGCTGGACGTCGCGCTGATGAATGCGCCGGCCGGCTCGGTAGTCCGCGGCGGCGTGTATTGGGACGCCTACCGCGATCCGGTCTCCAACGTCGTCCTGCTGGACAGGAAGACGGGCGTGCACCTCGCGCAGTGGAACTTATAGCGCCAGCCGATCCCGCCGATATCGACGAGCTCGCCGCCGTCGCCGCGCGCACGTTTCCGCTGGCGTGTCCGCCGTCGGTGACGGCCGAGGACATGGCGGCGTTCATCGCGGATAACCTGTCCGCGGCATGCTTTGCCGAGTACCTGGCCGATCCCAGTCGTGTGGTTCTTGTTGCCCGGCACGACGATCGAATTGTCGGCTATGCCATGCTCGTTGGCGACGAGCTGTCGAAGATGTACGTGCTGCCTGACCACCACGGCACAGGGGTGGCGACGGCGCTGATGGATGCCGCGCTGAAAGCCGCCGCCGAATCGGGCCGCGTCTGGCTCGGTGTCAACCAGAACAACCAACGCGCGCAACGCTTCTACACCAAGCACGGCTTTACGGTCAACGGCACCAGGACATTCCGAGTGGGCGCCGGCGTCGAGCACGACTACGTCATGGTTCGCGAGCTGTAGCGCTCAGCGCCAGCAGCCGCGACGTGGCCCGCAGATACTTCTTGCGGAATCCGCCGGCGAGCATCTCGTCGCTGAAGATGTGGTCCAGCTTCTCCCCCGACGCCGTGACTGGTATACCGGCATCGTAGAGCCGGTCGGTCAACGCCACCAGCCGCAGCGCCACGTTCTGGTCGTCGATGCCGTGCACGCCGGTGAGGAAAACCGCTGTCACGCCCTCGATCAGCGTCAGATAGCGCGACGGGTGCATGGTGGCCAGATGTGCGCACAGCGCGTCGAAGTCGTCCAGCGTGGCGCCGTCGACTTCCTCGGCCCACCCGGCGACCTGTTCGTCGGACGGCGGGTCGGGCGCCGGCGGCAGGTCGCGGTGCCGGTAGTCCGGGCCGTCGATCCGGATAACGGTGAAAATACTTGCCAACGTGTGGATTTCGCGCAGAAAGTCCTGGGCGGCAAACCGGCCCTCGCCGAGCTGCTCGGGCAACGTGTTCGAGGTGGCCGCCAGCGACACGCCTCGCTCGACCAGTTGGGAGAGCATCCGCGAGATCAGCGTGGTGTTGCCCGGATCGTCCAGCTCGAACTCGTCGATGCACACCAGCGTGTAATCGGCAAGCAGGTCAATGCATTCGGCGAAGCCGAACACCCCGGCCAGCTGCGTTAGCTCCATGAACGTCGCAAAAGCCTTGCTGCCGTCGGGAACCGCGCGGTACGCGGACGCCAGCAGATGCGTCTTGCCGACACCGAAACCGCCGTCGAGATAGAGCCCCACACCGGGCAGCACCTCGCGCTTGCCGAACAGCTTGCGGCGGCCGGCCCGCCGCTCGACGGCCTGCTCGCAAAACCGTTGGCAGGCCTCGACGGCGGCGGCCTGGCTGGGCTCCGCCGGATCGGGGTGATACGACGCGAAGCTGACGTCGGCGAATGTCGGCGGCGGCGTCAGCTGGGCGATCAGTCGCTCGGGTGAGACGCTCGGGTGCCGATCCACCAAATGTCCCACCCGACGCATGCACGCACTGTAGCGACGTGCTGCAATCAACCTCATGGGCCTCACCCTGCTCGGTTCAGCACGCCGAGTCGACGACGGCGAACTGGCCGAGCTGTATGCCTACCCGGCCGGGCGGACGTGGGTGCGGGCCAACTTCATCGCCAGCCTCGACGGCGGCGCCACGGTCGCCGGCACCACCGGCCAGCTGGGCGGTGCCCTAGATCGGGCGTTGTTCAACCTGCTGCGCGACCTCGCCGACGTCATCCTGGTCGGCGCGGGCACGGTCCGCATCGAGAGCTATTCCGGCGCGCGCCCGAGCGTCACGCAGCGGCAACATCGGCAGGCTCGCGGCCAAAGCGAAGTCCCGCCGCTTGCGATCGTCACCAAGTCGGGTCGCCTGGACCGCGAGCTGCAGGTGTTCACCCGCACTGAGGTGCGGCCGCTGGTGCTGACCTGTACGGCGGCCGCCGAAGAGACGCAGAGTCGGCTCGCCGGGCTCGCCGAGGTTATCGACTGCTCGCGCGACGACCCTGGTCGCGTCGACGAAGGCGCCATGCTGGCCGCGTTGACCGACCGCGGCCTGCATCGGGTGTTGACCGAGGGCGGCCCGATGCTGTTCAGCTCGTTCGTCGAGCGCGGCCTGCTCGACGAGCTGTGCCTGACGATCGCGCCGTGTGTGGTCGGCGGTCAGGCCCGCCGCATCGCGACCGGTCCCGGGCAGGTGCAGACGCCGATGCGCTGCGCGCACGTCCTGTCCGACGAGGACGGCTACCTGTACACCCGCTATGTCCGAGACGCATAGCTACTGTGGTCGCATGAGCCGGCCAGCCACCTTCGCCGCGGCCCTGATCGCGGTGAGCACGTTGGTGACCGGCTGCGTGCCGGGGTTGGCCGCCAACCCGCGTTTCGCCACCAACTCCGGCGCCCACCCTCAAGGCAAGGCGACGTCGGCACGTCCGTCCGGCGGCCCCCCGCCGATCGCCGCGCCGAAGAACGACCTGTCGTGGCATGACTGCACCTCGCGGGTGTTCGGCGACGCCGCGGTCCCCGCTGCGCCCGGCGTCAAACTCGACTGCGCGAACTACGACGCCGACCTCGACCCGGTCAACGGCTCGGCGGGAACGCTGACCATCGGCGTGGTTCGCGCCCGCTCGGTGCAGACGCCGTCGGACGCCGGCCCCCTGGTGTTCACCACCGGCTCGGATCTGCCGTCGTCGGTGCAACTGCCGGTGTGGCTGTCCCGCGCAGGCGCCGACGTGCTGCGCGGCCACCCGATCGTCGCGGTCGACCGCCGCGGCATGGGCATGTCGAGCCCGGTGGACTGCCGCGACCAGTTCGACCGCCAGGAGATGCGCGACCAGGCGCAGTTCGAGGCCGGCGACGACCCCGTCGCCAACCTGGCCGATGTCACCCAGAACGCCACCACCAGCTGCACCGACACCATCGCCCCGGGCGACTCGGCGTACGACAACACGCACTCGGCCACCGACATCGAGCGGCTGCGCAGCATTTGGGACGTGCCGTCGCTGGCGCTGCTCGGCATCGGCAACGGTGCCCAGGTGGCGCTGACCTATGCCGGGTCGCACCCCGACAAGGTGTCCCGACTGGTCTTGGACTCCCCGATCCCGCTGGGCGTCGGCGCCGAAGCTGCTGCCGAGCAGCGGGTCAAGGGCGAGCAGGATGCCCTGGACGCGTTCGCCGCACAATGCGCGGCGGTGAACTGCCCGCTGGGTCCCGATCCCAAGGGCGCGGTCAGCGGGCTGCTGGCCGACGCCCGCGCGGGCCACGGCCCCGCGGGAGCGTCCGTCGCCTCCGTCGCCAACGCCATCTCGACCGCACTGGGCTTCCCGAGCGGCGACCGCGTCAGTACCACCAACGACTTGGCCACCGCGCTGGCCAACGCCCGCTCCGGCGACACCAACCTGCTGACCAGCCTGATCAACCGGGCGGAATCCACCCGCGCCACCGACGGGCAGTTCGTCAACGTCTGCAGCGACGCGCTCAACCGCCCGACGCCGGACCGGGTGCGCCAGCTGGTGGTCGCTTGGGCGAAGCTCTACCCGCAGTTCGGCACCGTCGCCGCGCTCAACTTGGTCAAATGCGTGCACTGGCCGAGCACCTCCCCGCCGCAGCCGCCCAAAAGCCTCAAGGTCAACGCACTGCTGCTGGGTGTGCAAAACGACCCGATCGTCGGCTCGGAGGGCGTCGCCGCGGCGGCCGCCACGATCATCAACGCCGGGGCGGCCAGCAAGCGGGTGATGTGGCAGGGCATCGGCCACGGCGCGGCCATCTACTCCTCCTGCGCAGTGCCGCCACTGATCAGCTACCTGGACAGCGGCAAGCTGCCCGACACCGACACCTACTGTCCCGCCTGATATTTTGCGCGGGTGACGGCGCTCGATTCCCTGTTTCGTCCCCGCACCAGCGCGCCCAGCGTCGCGACCGTGCTGCGGTCGGTGTTGTGGCCGGCCGCGATCCTGGCGATCATCCACCGCAGCGTCGTGGTGACCACCAACGGCAACATCACCGACGACTTCAAGCCGGTATACCGGGCGGTGCTGAACTTCCGGCACGGCTGGGACATCTACAACGAGCACTTCGACTACGTCGACCCGCACTACCTCTACCCGCCCGGCGGCACGCTGATCATGGCGCCGTTCGGGTACCTGCCGTTCACCGAGTCGCGATACCTGTTCATCGCCTGCAACACGGTGGCGATCGTTCTGGCGGCGTATCTGTTGCTGCGGATGTTCAACTTCACTGTCACCTCGGTGGCGGCTCCGGCGCTGCTGCTGGCGATGTTCTGCACCGAATCAGTGACCAACACACTGGTTTTCACCAACATCAACGGCTGCATCCTGCTCCTGGAGGTGCTGTTCTTCCGGTGGCTGCTGAACGGCCGTGAGTGGTGGGCCGGGATCGCGATCGGGCTGGCGTTGGTGGTCAAACCCGTGCTGTTACCGCTGCTGCTGTTGCCGCTTTTGAATCGGCAGTGGCGGTCGGTGGTGGCGGCCCTCGTGGTGCCGGCGGTGTTCAACCTGGCCGCGCTGCCGCTGGTCGTGCACCCGCTGGACTTCGTCACCCGCACAGTGCCCTACATGCTGGGCGTTCGCGACTACTTCAACAGCTCGATCGAAGGCAACGGCGTGTACTTCGGGCTGCCAACCTGGCTGATCCTGTTCATGCGAATCCTGTTCACACTGCTGGCAATTGGCAGCCTGTGGCTGCTGTACCGCTATTACCGGACCCGCGATCCGCGCTTTTGGCTGCTGACGTCGTCCGGCGTGCTGCTGCTGTGGTCGTGGCTGGTGCTGTCGCTGGCCCAGGGCTACTACTCGATGATGCTGTTCCCGTTCCTGATGACCGTGGTACTGCCCAACTCGGTGATCCGCAACTGGCCGGCGTGGCTGGGCATCTACGGCTTTTTGACGATGGACCGCTGGCTGCTGTTCAACTGGATGTACGTCGGCCGGCCGCTGGAATACCTGAAGATCACCTACGGCTGGTCGCTGCTTTTGATCGTGGTCTTCTGCGTGCTGTACTTCCGCTACCTGGACGCCAAGGCCGAAAACCGGCTCGACAACGGCATCGATCCGGCGTGGCTGACGGCCGAGGAGTCGCGCAGCGCGGTGATCGCAAGCGCGGCGAAGCCGGGCGCGGCGGGTCACCGCCATTAGCGCTAGCGTGGATGCATGAGTTCTCCACGCGTGCAACTGACCGACGACGAATGGCGACAGAAACTCACGCCCGAAGAGTTCGCGGTGCTGCGCCAGGCCGGCACCGAGCGCCCGTTCACCGGCGAGTACACCGACACCAAGACCGAGGGCGTCTATCAGTGCCGGGCCTGCGGCGCGGAGTTGTTCCGCAGCAGCGAGAAGTTCGAATCCCATTGCGGCTGGCCGTCATTCTTCGACCCAGCGAATTCCGATGCGGTGATCCTGCGGCCCGACGACTCGCTGGGCATGCGGCGCGTCGAGGTGCTGTGCGCCAACTGCCACAGCCACCTGGGTCACGTCTTCGAAGGCGAGGGCTATCCGACGCCCACCGACCAGCGCTACTGCATCAACTCGATCTGCCTGCGGCTGGTGCCTGCCTGAGCGTTGAGATTAATCCAGGCGGGTAGCGTGCATCTCCCAGAACGGGGCATACGCGCGACCATCAGGAAGCCACGATTGGATCAGCCGGAACCGTTCCACCATCGGCTTGAGCTGGTCCGCCTTGTCGGGATTGCGCGCGATCATCATCTCGAACGCCTCGACGCTGAGGTTGACCTGATAAGTGGTCGGCCACAAATACGTGATCTGCCAACCCGCGGCGGGGAAGACCTGTACGAAGTCGTCGACGGATAGCCAGCGCGGCGCACCGTAGCCGTTGACGGTGCCCGGGCCGTACTCGAACATGTAGAGCCGCGCTCCGGGCTTGGTCGCTCGCCACAGATTCCGCGCGTACGCGGTCTTGAGCTTCGTCACATCGGAGAACAGGTGATAGAAAGCGCAGTCGACGACGGTGTCGAAACGGTTCTGGAAACCCTCCAGCGCCAGCGCGTCGGCCACCTGGAAGTTCACCGACACCCCGGCCTTGCGCGCGTTCTCCCGCGCCCGCTCGATTGCGGTCGACGAGGAATCGATGCCGGTCGCCGAATAGCCTTGGGACGCATAGTAGATGGCGTGGTGGCCCGGGCCGGTCCCCGGATCGAGGACTTCGCCCTTGATGGCCCCGAGAGCAACCAGTTGCGTTATCACGGGCTGCGGACCGCCGATGTCCCATGGTGTGGCCGCGGGCAAGCCGTGCGAGACCTGCTGATCGGCGTACATGTTCTCGTAGCGGGTGGGATCGACGTGTACCGGCTCGCCCATCGGTGGCTAGTCCAGTCGCGTGGCGTGCATGGCCCAAAACGGGGCATGCGCCCGGCCCTTGGTGAGCCAGGGCTCGATGATCCGGAGGCGCTCGATGAGCGGCTCCATCTGCTCGGCCATATCGGGATTACGTGCACGCATCATCTCGAGCGTCTCCACGCTCATGTTGACCAGGTAGGTGGTCGGGCCGAGATACGTTATCTCCCAACCGGCGTCGGGGAAGACCTGACGAAAGTCGTCCTCGGACAACGATCGTGGCATCTGGAAGCCGTTGACGTTGCCGGGGCCGAATTCGAACATGTACAGGCGCGCTCCGGGCTTGGTCGAGCGGTGCAGAGCCTGCGCGTAGGAGCGCTGCAACTGCGGATCCGTCGAAAAGGTGTGGTAGAAGGCGCAGTCGACCACCGTGTCGAAGCGGCCGTCGAACCCGTCGAGCTTGGTGGCGTCGGCAAGCTGGAAGTTCACCGACACCCCGGCTTTGCGGGCATTCTCCTTGGCCCGCTCCAGCCCGGCCGGCGAGGCGTCGATGCCGGTGGCCGAGTAACCCTGTGACGCGTAGTAGATCGCGTGATGGCCCGGGCCGGTACCCGGGTCGAGAACCTCCCCTTTGATGGCGCCCAGCGCGACAAGCTGCCGTACCACGGGCTGCGGGCCGCCGATGTCCCAGGGCGTGGCCGCCGGCAAGCCGTGCGCGAGCCGCTCGTCGCGGTACATCTCCTCGAAGCGGCTCGGATCAGTGGGGTCGTAGTGAGTAGTCATGGCAGCGAGGCCACCAGCTGCTCGACAGGCACCCGCGGGCCGGTGAAAAACGGTGTCTCCTCGCGGGTATGGCGTCGGGCGTCGGTCGCGCGCAACTCGCGCATCAAATCGACGATGCGGTGCAGCTCGGGAGCCTCGAACGCCAGAATCCATTCGTAGTCGCCGAGCGCGAACGCCGGCACGGTGTTGGCGCGGACGTCCTTGTACTCGCGAGCGGCCATGCCGTGCTCGGCGAGCATCCGGCGGCGTTCTTCATCGGGCAGCAGGTACCACTCGTAGGACCGCACGAACGGGTAGACGCAGACGTAGTTGCCGGGCTCTTCGCCGGCGAGGAACGCCGGGATGTGGCTCTTGTTGAACTCGGCCGGCCGGTGCAGCGCGACACTGCTCCACACGGGGTTAGATGCCCGGCCCAACGCCGTCGTGCGACGGAAATCCTCGTAGGTGCCCTGCAGCGCCTCGACGCGCTCGGCGTGGGTCCAGATCATGAAATCGGCGTCGGCCCGCATGCCCGCGACGTCGTAGAGGCCGCGCACCACCACGCCACGTTCTTCCTGCTGCTTGAGGAATGTCGCAGTCTCGTCGACGACGGACTCGCGCTGCTCACCGAGCGCCCCCGGTCGCACGGAGAACACCGAGAACATCAAGTAGCGAAGCTGCGAGTTCAGGGCGTCGTAGTCGAGTTTGGCCATGAAACCTATCGTGCCATGATCCGCTCGACCGCCTGGCCGGCCGCCCCGATGCAGGCCGGCACCCCGATGCCGTCGAGGTAGCTGCCGGCCACCGCCAGGCCAGACGGCAATCCGGCCCGGATCTCGGCGACCACGCCGGCGTGGCCGGGACCGTACTGCGGCATCGCCTCGATCCAGCGCCGCACGCACACGTCCACCGGGTCGACGGCCACCCCGAACACGGTCTGCAGGTCTGCCATTGCCCAGGCCAGCAGCTCGTCGTCGGAGGCGCATGCAGCCAGGTTGTCGCCGAACCGGCCGAAAGACAGCCGCAGCAATTCCACGTCGCCACGGCTCCCCCATTTGCGCGACGACAACGTAATCGCCTTGGCGTGCAACGGTTCTCCGGTGGCGGCCAAAACTCCGGAGTGTTCCGGGAACTGGGCCCGCGCAGCGAGTGCCACCAGCGCCGACGACGCGCTGACGATCCGGCGGGCGGCCGCCGCGGTGCGCGGCGCGATGCCCTCGACCAGGCCGGCCAGCCGCGGCGCCGGGACGGCCAGAATCACGGCGTCGGCGCCCCATTGGGCGCCCGTGTCGTCGTGCAATACCCAGCCCGGCTCGATCCGCGTCACCGCGGCCTGCACCCAGTTCGGCCGGGCGCGTCGCGCGAGCTCGTCGACCAGCACCCGATACCCGCCGTCCACCGCACCGAACACCGGCCCAGCGGTCGCCGGCGGCAGCGCCCGCTCTATGGCATCGGTCAGGCTGGCCGCGCCGCGGTCGAGAGCTGCCGCCACCGCGGGGACGGCCGAACGCAGCCCGATCGTGGCCGCCGAGCCCGCGTAGACGCCGGCCAGCAGCGGATCCACCGACCGGGTCACCACTTGCTCGCCGAACCGCTCGCCCACCAGCTCGGCCACCGACGGGTCGCTGCCGGGTTGCCAGTCCAAAGGGCGCCGAGGCTCGGTTTCGATCTGTGTGATCGTCGAGTCGTCGACCAGCCCGGCCACCGACGCCGGCGACGACGGGATGCCGGCGACGGTCCGTTCCGGCAACGGGTGCAGCCGCCGGCCGCTGTAGATCAGCGGCCGCGCGCCGGTGGTGGCCAGTTGGCGGTCGGCCAGACCCAGCTCGGCGAGCAGCGCTGGCACTTCGGGCCGACGCACGACGAACGCCTCGGCACCGACGTCCATGGGCTGTCCGCCGATTGTCTCGGTGCGCAGTACCCCGCCGAGCCGGTCGGCCGGATCGAACAGCGTGATCGTCGCGTCGTCGCCGAGCGCATGCCGCAGCCGGTAGGCCGCAGTCAAGCCCGAAATACCCCCGCCGACAACGCAATACGATGCGGTCATAGCGAGTGGACGAGCGACACCAACTCTGTCAGCACGTCGGGATCGGTGTCCGGCAGCACCCCGTGGCCGAGGTTGAAGATGTGACCCGATGCCCCGGCCTGCACGGCGCGACGGCCGTCGTCGACCACAGCACGCGCTGCCCGCTCCACCGTCGGCCAGCCCGCCAGCAGCACCGCGGGATCGAGGTTGCCCTGCAGGGCCGTGCCATCCTCGACCCGCCAGGCGGCGTCGATCAGTGAGGTCCGCCAGTCGACTCCTACTACCGTCGCACCAGCCGCCGACATCGCGCCCAGCAGTTCGGCGGTGCCCACTCCGAAGTGCGTCATCGGGACCGCATGCTCGGCCAGCGTGCCGAAGATCCGCGCGCTGTGTGACTGCACGTAGCGGCGGTAGTCCGACAGTGACAACGCCCCCGCCCACGAGTCGAACACCTGGATGGCGTCCACTCCGGCGTCGAGCTGTACCCGCAAAAAACCGATGGTGAGGTCGGTCAGCTTTTCCATCAGCGCATGCCAGCTGTCCGGATCGGCCAGCATCATCGCCTTGGTGCGGGCGTGGTGACGGCTCGGACCGCCTTCGATCAGATAGGACGCCAGCGTGAACGGCGCACCGGCGAATCCGATCAGCGGGACATCGCCGAGTGCGGACACCAGCAGCGCCACAGCATCCGATACCGGCTGAATCCGTTGCGGGTCAAGCGGTTTCAGCCCAGCGACATCGGAGGCGGTGCGCACCGGCGACGCGATGACGGGTCCGACGTCAGCAACGATGTCCAAGTCAATGTCCGCGCCGCGTAGCGGCACCACGATGTCGGAGAACAGGATCGCCGCGTCGACGTCGTGGCGTCGCACCGGCTGCAGAGTGATCTCGGAGATCAGTTCGGCATCGAAGCAGGCCGCCATCATGCTGTGTTGGGCGCGCAGCGCGCGGTATTCGGGCAGTGAGCGACCGGCCTGGCGCATGAACCACACCGGCACGCGGTCTGGTTTGCGCCCCGTGGCCGCCGCCAGGTACGGCGACTCGGGAAGGTCGCGACGGTTACTCATCGGCCTCAATGGTGCCACGGCACGTGTGCGCAGGGCCGTTTCGGGGAATGTGCAGTGCGACGCCACAGAAAGGGACGTGGCGATCGCAAGCGCGGCGAAAGCCGGGCGCAGCGGATCGCCCACAGAAAAGGAGAGGCCCGATGTTGCTCATGGACAAGTCTGGTGGAGGTGTGGTCGAGGAGGCCGAGTACTTCGTCGACCGGGCGCTGCGCAATATCGCCCACGGCCGTTTCGAGCGGTCGCTGTCGGGATTGACCGCGTTCGCGGCGGTGGTCACGACGGCGGAGATCTACTTCGAGCATTACAAGGCCAGCTTCGGCAACAAGTGGATGTGGAGCCCCATCGTGGTGACCCCGCCGGTGGTGGTGGCCGGCGTGGCCGGGGTGTTCTCGAAGCGATGGGCCAAGCGGTGGCTGCCGGTCACCGCGGGCGTCTACGCGGTGAACGGCCTGATGGGCCAGTACTTCCATGCTCGTGGCGTAGCCCGCAGGCCGGGCGGCTGGCGGCTGGCCAACTACAACGTGCCGATGGGACCGCCGATCGCTGCGCCGGGGCTGATGAGCATCGTCGGAGCCATGGGCCTGCTGGCCGCGATCCTGCGCCGCGAGAAGTAAGCATGGCGGACAGACCCGATATCGCCAGCGGTAAACACCTGCCGAACCTGCGGCCGGACGGCAAGCCGCTGCACCCGTCGTGGCTGCCGCGCCAGCGCCGCGGCAAGACCCCGCAGATGATCGGCCGCTACCCCGACTACGACGTGCTGTCCGCCGTCGAGAGCTGGGACGATGCCACCAAGAAGGTGGTGCTGGCCCGGTTGGAGGAGCCCGGGCCGCTGCGGTTCTTCGACGCCGAGCAGGAGCCGACGTTGCGGGCGTTCTGCGACACCGTGCTGGCTCAGGACGGCGAGCCGCGGATCCCGGTGGCCGAATTCGTCGACGCCAAGCTCGCCGACGGCAAGCTGGACGGCTTTCAGTACGACGACATGCCCGACGACCGCGACACCTGGCGGCTGGTGTTGTCCGGTCTCGATGAAGCGGCCCGGGATGCCGGCGCGGACTCGTTCGCGGTTGCCGACGCCAAGACACGTGAATCGATCGTGCAACGGTTCGCCGATGCCCAGCTCTACGGCGGCAGCTGGGAGAAACTCAACGTCTCCCGCGCCTGGTCGGTGGTGATGCGCGGCGCCCTGTCCGCCTTCTACAGCCATCCGTGGTCGTGGAACGAGATCGGCTTCGGCGGACCGGCTTATCCCCGGGGATTCATGCGGCTGGGCGGGGTCGGCATCCGCGAGCCGTTCGAAACGCCGGGGGCCACGCATGAGGACCCGGTCGAGACCGTCGAAAAGGAAGACATCGATGGGTGACTTCTGGCGCGGCTTGCTCAAGGGCGCCGTCGGGCCGCGCGACAACGATTCGCGATTCCTGCTCGACGTGCATTCGCGCGACCTGCCCGGTGAGCGCACCATGCGCCGGTATGCCGACGACGAAGAAGTCGACATGGTGATCGTCGGCGCCGGCGCGGGCGGTTCGGTGCTGGCACAGCGGCTGGCCCGAGCCGGCTGGCGGATCGTGATCCTGGAGGCCGGCCCGTTCTGGCATCCCGACGAGGACTGGGTGTCCGACGAGGCCGGGTCGCATCAGCTGTACTGGACGCAGAAGCGGATCATCGGCGGCTCGGACCCAATCGAGTTGGGCAAGAACAACTCCGGCCGCGGCGTGGGCGGGTCGATGGTGCACTACGCCGGCTACACGCCGCGGTTCCACCCCAGCGATTTCGAAACGTTCACCCGCGACCGGGTCGGCGCCGACTGGCCGATCAGTTACGCCGACCTCAAGCCACACTACGAGCGTCTGGAGCTGGAATTGCCGGTCGCCGGCCAGGATTGGCCGTGGGGCGACCCGCACCGCTACCCGCACTCGCCGCACCCCGTCGCGGCCGCGGCGCTGAAGCTGTGGGAAGGCGCGCTCAAGCTCGGCATCGAGATGCGGGTGGGCCCCGTCGGGATCGTCAACGGCACGTTCGGCAACCGGCCGCACTGCATCTACCGCGGCTACTGCCTGCAGGGCTGCAAGGTCAACGCCAAGGCCAGCCCATTCGTCACGCATCTGCCCGACGCACTGGCCCACGGCGTCGAGGTTCGGGCCAACTGCATGGCCGCGCGGGTCGAGCTCGACGAGGCCGGAAATGCCAGCGGCGTCACGTATTTCACTGAGGCCCAAGAGCGATTCCAGCGGGCCAAAGTGGTTGTGGTGGCGGGCTATTCGATCGAAACACCGCGGCTGCTGCTGAACTCAACCAGCCCTAGATTCCCAAACGGGTTGTGCAACAACAGCGACCAGGTCGGCCGCTACGTGATGGTCCAGGGCGCGTCGCAGACAGCTGGCCGCTGGCCAGAAGAGTTGCGGATGTACAAGGCGCCGCCGCCGGAGGTGTCGTCGGAGCAGTTCTACGAGACCGACCCGGATCGCGGCTTCGCCCGCGGCTTTTCCATCCAGACCGTCTCCCCGCTGCCGATCGGGTGGGCCGAACATGTGCTGGCCGACGGGCATTGGGGCGCGGCGCTGCGCGAATACATGCGCGACTACAACCACTGGGCCACCATCGGGGTGCTCAACGAGCTGCTGCCGCATCCGGAGAACCGGGTGACGCTGGCCGAGGAGACCGACCCGTACGGACTTCCCGTCGCGCACTTCGCGTACTCGCTGTCGGACAACGACAAGGCGAACATGGAGTACTCGACCAAGGTGATCACCAACATCCTGCACGCGGCCGACGCCCAGGATGTGTTGACGATCCAGCGGTTCGCGCACCTGATCGGCGGCGCACGCATGGGCAGCGACCCCGAGACCAGCGTCGTCAACTCCGACCAGCGGACGTGGGCGGTGCCCAACCTGTTCCTGGCCGACGGTTCGGTGTGCCCCACCCAGGGCAGCGCCAACCCGGCGCTGACCATCATGGCGCTGGCATCGCGGCTGGCCGAACGGATCGTCTGCGGGGACATCAAGGCCGATGCACGCCGGCAGACGGCGCCTGCGTAACCTCGTCGATATGCCAGTACAGCAACCGCCGGTCAACTACGACGAGTTCCCAAGTCTGCGAATCGAATCGGGCTCCAACGGCGTGCTCGAGGTGGTTCTCGACGCGCCCGGGCTGAATTCCGTTGGGCCCCAGATGCACCGGGACCTCGCCGACATCTGGCCGGCCATCGACCGCGACCCCGACGTGCGGGTGGTGCTGGTCCGCGGCGAGGGCAAGGCGTTCTCCTCCGGCGGCAGCTTCGACCTGATCGCCGAAACGATGGGCGAGTTCCCCGACCGGATGCGCATCATGCGCGAGGCCCGCGACCTGGTGCTCAACATGGTCAACTTCGACAAGCCGGTGGTCTCGGCGATTCGCGGCGCCGCCGTCGGCGCCGGGCTGGTAGTGGCGCTGCTCGCCGACGTGTCGGTGGCCAGTCGCACCGCGAAGATCATCGACGGGCACACCAAGCTCGGGGTGGCCGCCGGCGACCACGCCGCGATCTGCTGGCCGCTGCTCGTCGGGATGGCCAAGGCCAAGTACTACCTCCTCACTTGCGAGTCGCTGTCCGGCGAGGAAGCCGAGCGGATCGGCCTGGTCTCGACCTGCGTCGACGACGACGACGTGCTGGCCACCGCGACCCGCATTGCGAACGACCTGGCCCAGGGCGCGCAAACCGCGATCCGGTTCACCAAGCACGCCCTCAATCACTGGTACCGGATGTTCGCGCCCGCGTTCGAAACCTCGCTTGGCCTGGAGTTTCTGGCGTTCAGCGGGCCCGATGTGCAAGAGGGGCTGGCGGCGCACCGGGAGAAGCGTCCCGCACGGTTCTCGGGGGATACCCGCCAGTAGCCCAGACTGGGAGCGGCGCGCCTGTTCCCCCTCGTCGGGGGTTAGGTCTACCGTCAAATGTCGTGACCTCAGCCGAACCGGTCCCCTTCCGCGAGGCAGTGGCGGCGATGAACGCCGCGACCGTGCGGTCCGAAATCGAGCTGGGCCCCATCCGGCCCCCGCAGCGCCTCGCGCCGTACAGCTATGCGCTGGGTGCGGAGGTGAAGCACCCCGACGCCGCGATCGTTCCGGAGCGCTCAGACGGGGATGCGTTCGGTCGGCTGATCCTGCTGTATGACCCCGACGGCGCCGACGCCTGGGACGGCACCATGCGGCTGGTCGCCTACATCCAGGCCGACCTGGACTCCAGCGAAGCCGTCGACCCGCTGCTGCCCGAGGTGGCATGGAGCTGGTTGGTTGACGCGCTGGATGCGCGCGCCGAACATGTCACCGCGCTCGGCGGTACCGTCACCGCCACCACCTCGGTGCGCTACGGCGACATCTCCGGGCCGCCGCGTGCCCATCAGCTGGAACTGCGGGCGTCGTGGACCGCGACCACGCTCGACATCGGCACTCACGTCGAGGCGTTTTGCGAGGTGCTCGAGCATGCCGCGGGGTTGCCGCCGGTGGGGGTGACCGACCTCGGCTCGCGATCCCGCGCCTGACATGCCCGACGCGGCGCCCGATCAAACCGAGAGCACGGAACCCGAAGCCACGCCGCTGCTTCATCCCGCCGACGGAGTGCCCGACCTGTCGGTGACCGCCACCGAGATCAAGGCGGCCGCCGAACGGCTGGCCGGCGGCCGCGGACCGTTCGCGGTGGACGCCGAGCGCGCGTCGGGCTTCCGTTACTCCAACCGCGCCTACCTGATTCAGATCCGGCGGGCCGGCGCCGGCACCGTGCTGATCGATCCGGTCAGCCACGGCGGCGACTCGCTGGCCGTGCTGCGGCCCGTCGCCGAGGTGCTCGCCGACGACGAATGGATCCTGCACGCCGCCGACCAGGATCTGCCGTGCTTGGCCGAAGTCGGCATGCGGCCACCCACGCTGTACGACACCGAATTGGCCGGCCGGCTGGCCGGATTCGACCGAGTCAACCTGGCGGCGATGGTGCAGCGGCTGCTGGGCCTGGGGTTGGTCAAGGGGCACGGCGCGGCCGACTGGTCCAAGCGTCCGCTGCCGGCGGCCTGGCTCAACTACGCGGCGCTGGACGTCGAAGTCCTGATCGACCTGCGCGACGCGATCGCCGCCGTGCTGGCTGAGCAAGGCAAAACAGCTTGGGCCGCAGAGGAATTCGAGCACTTGCGGAATTACGTCGCCCAACCCACCCGGCGTGACCGGTGGCGTCGCACGTCGGGCATCCACAAGGTGCGTGACCGGCGGGGATTGGCCGCGGTCCGCGAATTGTGGACGGCGCGTGACCGTATCGCCCAGCGCCGCGATATTGCGCCCGGCCGCATCCTGCCCGATTCGGCGATCATCGACGCCGCTTTGGCCGACCCGAAGACCGTAGACGACCTGATGGCCCTGCCGATATTCGGCGGGCGCAAGCAGCGCCGCGGCGCGGCGACCTGGTTGGCGGCGCTGCAGGCCGCCCGGGAGAACACTGGTTCGCTCGACGACGACGACCAGCCCAACGGTCCGCCGCCGCCAGCGCGCTGGACGAAGCGCAAACCCGAAGCCGCGGCGCGGCTGGAGGCGGCTCGCACGGCGCTCGGGGAGTTGGCGCAGCGGGTGTCGGTGCCGATGGAGAACTTGATCTCCCCCGACCTGGTGCGACGGCTGTGCTGGGACTGGGAAGGCGGTGGCGGGCAAGCGGTCGACGAGTTTCTGCGCGCCAGCCAGGCCCGCGCGTGGCAGCGGGAGCTGGTGGTTCCGGTCCTGGTCGCGGCGCTGGCTTAGTGGCGCGAGCAGCCTAGTCGAGGTGCTCGCGGATCTCGGCTTCGGCCACCGAACTGCCTAGGGCCGCAACCCATCCGGTGATCTGACGAGCCACGTCCTGCTCGGTCAGCCCGACCTCGGCGAGCACCTCGCCGCGCGACGCGTGGTCGAAGAACTGTTGCGGCAGACCGACATCGCGGCATGGCACGTCGATCTCGTTGCGACGCAACGCCGCCGATACCGCGGAGCCCACACCTCCGGCTACGCCGTTGTCCTCCAGCGTGACGACGAGCTTGTGCGTCGTCGCCAAGTCGAACACCGTATCCGAGACCGGCAGCACCCAGCGCGGGTCGATCACCGTCACGCCGATGCCCTGGTTGCGCAGCCGCTCGGCCACTGCCAGCGCCATCGACGCGAACGCGCCGACCGTCACCAGCAGCACGTCGTGGTTCAGCCTGTCGGCGGGCAGCGCAAGCACGTCCACGCCGGAGCGGCGCTGGAGCGCCGGAATGTCTTGGCCCACATCACCTTTCGGGAAGCGGATGGCCGTCGGGCCGTCGTTGACGTCGAGCGCCTCGCCGAGTTCCTCGCGCAGCCGGGTGGCATCGCGGGGGGCCGCCACCCGAATGCCGGGCACGATGCCCAGCATCGACAGGTCCCACATGCCGTTGTGGCTGGCGCCGTCGGGCCCGGTGACCCCCGCCCGGTCGAGCACCATGGTGACCGGCAGCTTGTGCAGCGCCACATCCATCATGATCTGGTCGAATGCGCGGTTGAGGAACGTCGAGTAGATCGCCACGACTGGGTGCAGCCCGCCCATGGCCAGCCCGGCCGCCGACGTCATCGCGTGCTGCTCGGCGATGCCGACGTCGAACAACCGGTCCGGGAACCGCTGCCCGAACGCCGTGAGCCCGGTGGGGCCTGACATGGCCGCGGTGATCGCGACGACGTCGCGGCGCTTGGCACCGTACTCGATCAGCGCCTCGGAGAACGTCGCCGTCCAACCGGGGCCGGGCACTGAGGTGGCCAGGCCGGTCGCCGGGTCGATCACCCCGCAGGAGTGCATCTGCTCGGCCTCGTCGTTCTCGGCCGGGCCGTAGCCGTTGCCCTTGCGGGTGGCGACGTGCACCAGCACCGGTCCGCCGAACCCGCGGGCACTGCGCAGCGCGGTCTCGACGGCGTGCTCGTCGTGGCCATCGACCGGCCCGACGTACTTCAGCCCGAGGTCGGTGAACAGCAGCTGCGGGCTCAACGCATCC
The DNA here is from genome assembly GCF_003402475.1 of Mycobacterium sp. MFM001. Classification (GTDB taxonomy): domain Bacteria; phylum Actinomycetota; class Actinomycetes; order Mycobacteriales; family Mycobacteriaceae; genus Mycobacterium. The sequence continues at coordinate 148,973 of NZ_BFAB01000010.1, read as the reverse complement.
TTGACGCCGGCTTTGACGCTGTGCATGAAGTGGTAGACCAGCTCGCCGATCACCGGCATGCCGCGCACCGCGGTGCGGCCGCGCTCCAGCAGGTGCTCGTAGCTGGGCTGCAGCCGCAGCATGGCCAGGTGGTTCGCGAAGCCGCCGAACGTCGGGGCGTAGCTGCGGCCGTTGTCGTTGACGACGATGATCACCGGGCGCCGCGCCGCGGCGATGTTGTTCAATGCTTCCCAGCACATGCCGCCGGTGAGCGCGCCGTCGCCGACCACCGCGACCACGTGCCGGTTGCGGTGCCCGGTCAGCTCGAATGCCTTGGCCAGCCCGTCGGCGTAGGACAGCGCCGCGCTGGCGTGGCTGGACTCAACCCAGTCGTGCTCGCTCTCGGCGCGCGACGGATAGCCCGACAGCCCGCCCTTCTTGCGCAGCGTCTCGAAATCGGCGCAGCGGCCGGTCAGCATCTTGTGCACGTAGGCCTGATGCCCCGTGTCGAAGATGATCGGGTCGTGCGGGGAGTCGAACACTCGGTGCAGCGCCAGCGTCAGCTCCACGACGCCCAAGTTGGGCCCCAGATGCCCCCCGGTGGCGGCGACCTTGTGGATCAGAAACTCGCGGATTTCGCGAGCTAGACCGCGCAGTTCCGCTTGCGAAAGGTGCTGCAGATCGGCGGGCCCGCGGATCTGTTCAAGCATCCCGCCAGTGTACGCAGGCTGGGCACGAATGGCCCGGCATGCTGAGCATCGCTCCCGCGGCTGATATAGGTTGAGCTGCGGTGAGCCGGGAAGCCTGGTCGGCATCGTTGTCCAGCGACCCGGGAGTACACCATGGTCTCGACATCCAGTGCCGCAGCAACGCTCACTGGGCGCGGCCCGAAACGTTGATCGGGAGCCGCTTGAGCGACGAGCGACGGGCCGGCAGATGAGCGTTATCGCCATCACGGTGTTCGTGATCGCCTATGCGCTGATCACTTACGACCGCATCGACAAAACGCTGATAGCGCTCGCGGGTGCGGCGATTGTGTGCATCCTGCCGGTTATCCGGTCCGACGACATCTTCTACTCTCCCGAAACCGGAATCGACTGGGATGTCATCTTTCTGCTGCTGGGCATGATGATCATCGTCAGCGTGCTGCGACAGACCGGCGTCTTCGAATACGTCGCCATCTGGGCTGCCAAGCGCGCGAAGGGCTCGCCGCTGCGCATCATGATCCTCCTAGTTTTGGTTACCGCGTTCGGTTCGGCGCTCCTGGACAACGTCACGACGGTGTTGTTGATCGCGCCGGTCACTCTGCTCGTGTGCGATCGCCTCGAGATCAACGCGGCGCCGTTTTTGATGGCCGAGGCCTTTGCGTCCAACATCGGCGGCGCGGCGACGTTGGTCGGTGACCCGCCGAACATCATCATCGCCAGCCGCGGCGGCCTGACGTTCAACGACTTCCTGGTTCACCTGACACCGGTGGTGATCATCATCATCGGAGTCCTGGCCCTAATGCTGCCGCGCCTGTTTCCCGGCGCCTTCGCGGTCGACCCTGCGCGGGTCGCGGACGTGATGGCTCTGGAGGAACGCGAAGCCATCCGGGACCCGGGCCTGCTGATCAAGTGTGGTGTTGTCTTGGTGGCGGTGTTCGCTGCGTTTGTCGCACACTCGCTGCTGCACATGGACCCGTCGGTGGTCGCACTGCTCGGCGCCGGGATCCTGATCGTGATATCGGGTGTCGAGCGGTCCGATTATCTGTCCAGCGTCGAATGGGACACGTTGCTGTTCTTTGCCGGCCTGTTCATCATGGTCGGTGCGCTGGTCAAAACCGGTGTCATCAACCAGTTGGCACGGTTGGCCACCACGGCAACGGGCGGCAACGCATTGTTGACGACGATGCTGATCCTGGCCGTGTCCTTGGTGTTCAGCGGAATCGTCAACAACGTTCCGTACGCCGCGACGATGACACCGATCGTCGCCGAGCTGCTCCCGTCGGTAAGTGATCATGCCTATCCGAATGTGCTGTGGTGGGCACTTGCCCTCGGCACCGACTTCGGTGGCAATCTGACCGCCGTGGGCGCTAGCGCCAACGTCGTGATCCTCGGAATCGCCCGGCGCGCAGACAATCCCATCTCCTTTTGGGAATTCACCCGCAAAGGCGTCGTGGTAACGACCATGTCCTTGGCGCTCTCGGCGATCTACCTCTGGGTGCGTTACTTCCTGTTGAGCTGAAAACCAGCGCACGCCCTTACCCCGGCCGGAATCGACGTATCGTCGCAGTATGCGCGCAGAGGACATCGCCGAGGAATTCCCGGTCATAGCCATCGATTCCAGTGCACTGGACGCGGCCCGAATGCTTGCCGAACATCGGTTGCCCGGGATCGTGGTCACAGACTCGTCGGGTAAGCCATACGCGGTGCTGCCGGCTTCGCAGGTCGTCCGGTTCATCGTGCCCCGCTACGTCCAAGACGATCCCTCGCTGGCCGGTGTGATCGACGAATCAATGGCGGACCGCGCAGCCGACAAGCTGGGTGGCAAGGCGGTGCGCGACGTGCTTCCCGACCACTTGCTCAACGTGCCCTCCGCCGACGCGGACGACACCATCATCGAAGTGGCCGCGATGATGGCGCGCTCGCGAAGTCCGCTTATCGCTGTGGTCAAGGACGGCGCGCTACACGGAGTGATCACCGCATCGCGCCTGCTGGCGGCGGCGTTGAAACCTTGACGCATCCGGTACCCGGGGCTGATAGCGTGACAATTCGGTGTGCCGGGAAGCCTGGTCGGCGACATTGTCGTACGACCGGGGAAGGGTTATGGGCTACACCGTTGGCAGAACCGCGCTCGGCCCGGTGCTGGGGCAATCGCCGGTCATCTCCGACGCTGTCCCGGTAAGGCGCGGCGGCGAACCACACTGCCGCCCATGAGCATCGTCGCGGTAGCAGTTTTCGTCGTCGCCTACGCATTGATCGCCAGCGATCGCCTCAACAAGACACTGGTGGCCCTGGCGGGCGCGGCAGTCGTTTCGGTACTGCCGGTGATCCGCTCCGACGACGTCTTCTACTCGCATGCCACCGGAATCGACTGGGACGTCATCTTTTTGCTGCTGGGCATGATGATCGTCGTCAGCGTGCTCCGGCACACCGGTGTCTTCGAATACGTCGCGATCTGGGCGGCCAAACGCGCCAACGGTTCTCCGTTACGGATCATGATCCTGCTCGTCGTGGTGATGGCGGTCGGATCAGCATTGCTGGACAACGTGACCACAGTGTTGTTGATCGCCCCGGTCACGCTGCTGGTGTGCGACCGCCTCGCAATCAACGCCGCGCCATTTCTGATGGCCGAGGTGTTCGCCTCCAACATCGGTGGTGCCGCAACGCTAGTCGGTGACCCGCCCAACATCATCATCGCCAGCCGCGCAGGGTTGACGTTCAACGACTTCCTTGTGCACATGGCCCCGATCGTCGTCATCGTGTTGATCGTCTTTGTCGCACTGCTACCGCTGTTGTTCCGAGGCTCTTTCACTGTTGATGCCGAGCGGGTGGCCGACGTCATGTCACTAGACGAACGCGAGGCCATTCGCGACCGCGGGTTGCTGGTCAAGTGCGGCGTTGTCCTGGCGCTCGTGTTCGCCGCTTTCATCGCTCATCCAGTGCTTCACATCGAACCATCCGTCGTCGCGCTGCTGGGCGCCGGCATCCTGATCGTGATCTCCGGGCTGCAGCGATCGGATTACCTGTCCAACGTCGAATGGGACACGCTGCTGTTCTTCGCCGGCCTGTTCGTCATGGTCGGCGCGTTGGTGAAAACCGGTGTCATCGACGAGCTGGCGCATGCAGCGACCGAGCTGACCGGGGGCGACGAATCATTGACCACCATGCTGGTCCTCGGCATCTCAGCACCTGTATCGGGCATCATCGACAACATCCCCTACGTCGCCACGATGACACCGATCGTCACTGAACTGGTCGCGGCCATGCCCGGCGGGGTCGATCCGGACACACTGTGGTGGGCGCTGGCACTCGGTGCGGACTTCGGCGGCAACCTGACTGCCGTCGGGGCTAGCGCCAATGTCGTCATGCTCGGAATCGCCCGGCGCGCAGGCTATCCCATCTCCTTTTGGGAATTCACCCGCAAGGGCGCACTGGTCACCGCGGTATCCATCGCACTCGCGGCCGGCTATCTGTGGCTGCGATACTTCATGCTCGGAGGTACTTGAAATGTCGACCGCGCTCACGATCATCTTGATCGCATTCTGTGTTCAGGGGCTTGTGAAGTTCGCGATCGGATTCCTGGTGCCCTACCCCACCCGAATCAAACGGATCGCGGCATATTACCGGCGCGGTGGTCGCATTATCAGCATCTATGACAGCGTCACACTGATCATCATCGTGACGCTGGTGGTCCTTTTATTCCTGACTGAAATGCGGGAACTCAGCTTCATCACCGGGCTGATTGTCGGGATGTTGCTAATCCAAATCTTCTTTCACCGCTTCAGCAAGCCATTGGCCCAGAGCGTTGCCCCCGAATCCGACGTTGCGCCAAGGAAACTCATGTCCTTTGCCATCCAAGCCAACCCTGAGCTGGCCTGGCGAGAGATCGTCGTTATGACGGCTATCTTCGCTTGGGCTCTCTACGTTCTCATTGGGCGGCTCGTGACGTAGCGGCGGCGGCGCGGAGGGACTCGGGCTGATATCGGCGACGACAAGTGGCGCCGTTACAGACAAGCGGTCGAGCCATCCACTGCATCACCAATGCGCGCAAGCCGAGAAGCGATAATCAAGTGGATTGGCCTACGCCTCGACATCGAGGTATGCGGCCGGCTCTCCCCCGGCGGCGGTAAACGCGGTCAAGGCACGGACCAGCCCGTGTCGTTCGGACTGTGGCATTTTCTCGACGATGCGGGCGATTTCGGCGCGCCGGTGCGACGTGACCTGCCCGACGACTTTTCGTCCGCGTGCCGTCAGGGCCGCCAGCAATTCACGCCGTGAGGTCGGATGCGGTTTGCGGTCGATCAGACCGGCGCTGACGAGTCGGTCGACCATCCGCCCAGCGGCCGACGGTTTCACGCCGAGCAGACCAGCCAGCGTGGCCAGGTTGATCGGCCCGCGGTTGGACAAGATCACCAGGGTCCGGAACTGCGGGATGGTGATGGACTCGTCGACCAAGGCGATCGAGTGAGCCGAGATCGCCACCAGCAACCGCGACGCGGTCAGCAATGCGTCGGTGATCGCATCCACTGACTCCTCGGATGCCGTCGCGCTTTTGGTGGCCATTGGTCCGCTTATCCAGTCCCCTTGGTGGGCCCGGTTTGCTTCGTTGTGGGATCTGACTCCGGGATGTTCACAGGCACGTCCAGCAGTTTAGCAGGCAACTACTATGGTAAAGACAAACTATTTCCTAGTATTACTATAGCTGTAGGTAACGATTGGCTCGGGTTGCGATGTTTCGCTGCCGTGCCACCGACGGGGGTGTTGGAGCAGCCACCCCTTGTTAGGCAGGAGATTTTGATGCGCATCGACACCCTTAGCGGCGAAGCGCCTGTGGCAACCACAAACCAGGCAGTGTGGGCGATCGGCGACTACGCGCTCATGGCCGAGCAGGTGATGTCCCCACTCGGACCGGTGCTGGTCGGCGCCACCGACATCGGTCCGGGTGACCGCGTGCTGGATGTCGCCGCCGGTTCCGGCAACATTTCGATACCCGCCGCCAAGACGGGCGCCACCGTCGTTTCCAGCGACCTGACACCGGAGCTGCTTCAGCGCTCCCGGCTACGGGCGGCGGAACAGGGTGTGGCGTTTGAATGGTGTGAAGCCAATGCCGAATGGCTGCCGTTCGCAGACGGTGAATTCGACGCGGTCCTCTCAGCGATCGGCGTGATGTTTGCCCCGCATCATCAGCAGGCAGCCAACGAGCTGGTGAGAGTCTGCCGATCCGGCGGCACGATTGGCCTGACCAGCTGGACACCAGAAGGATTCTTCGGCCAGATGCTGGCAGCCATTAGGCCGTACCGGCCGACGCTGCCGCCAGGTGTGCCGCCGGCGGCGCTGTGGGGGCGTGAGGACTATATCACCGGGCTGTTGGGTGACCGCGTCGTTGATATCTGCGCCAGGCGCGCCATGTTGAGGGTGGACCGCTTCGACAGCGCCGAGGCGGTGCATGAATATTTCAAGCACCAGTACGGCCCGACAATCAACGCTTACCGCCAGATCGGCACAAACACCGTGCTGGCAGCGACGCTCGACAAGCAACTTACCGAACTCGCGCAGCGGCACATGACTGACGGCGTGATGGACTGGGAATACCTGATTCTCACCGCTCGAAAGCGATGACCCAGGCTCTGCTGCAGCATGGCCATGACTCATGGGATGCCGATAAGCCCTTGTTTTACAAGGTAATGCGCGTCATTGTCCGCTTAGCATTCTACAGGGAAGGTGTAAATGACCCGCTCACATCGTATTTCGGAATGGAACCCCGAAGACACGGTCGCGTGGGAAGCGGGCAATAGTACGATCGCTCGTCGCAATCTGCTCTGGATGGTCGCCTGCGATCACCTCGCCTTCGGCATCTGGACACTCTGGCCGGTGATGGTGCTGTTCATGCCGCAAAGCGTGTATGGATTTTCCGCAGCCGACAAGTTCCTGCTCGGCGCCACCGCCACTTTGGTCGCGGCATGCCTGCGGATCCCATATTCGTTGGGTATCGCGCAGTTCGGTGGTCGTGACTGGACAGTGTTCTCAATCCTGATATTGCTGGTACCGACCAGTGCCACGATCGCGTTGTTAGCGCATCCCGGCCTACCGCTGTGGCCGTACCTCGTGTGCGCGGCGCTGACCGGCTGCGGCGGCGCCAACTACGCCGCGTCGATGACTAATACCAATTCCTTTTACCCACATCGGCTCAAGGGTTCGGCGTTGGGATTCAACGCTGGAGCCGGCAATCTTGGCGTCCCCGTGATCCAGTTGATCGGGCTGCTCGTGGTCGCCCTTGTCGGCCATCGCCAACCGTACTGGGTCTGTGGACTTTATCTCGTGTTGCTGACTGTTGCTGCAGTCGGGGCGGCGCGTTTCATGGACAACCTCGAGCATCCCACGGAGGTAAGCCATCTGCGCGAAATTCTTTCTGAGCGTGACACCTGGCTGCTCGCGCTGCTCTACCTCGGTACCTTCGGATCATGGATCGGGTTCTCGTTCGCCTTCGGCCTGGTACTGCAAGTTAACTTTGCTGCGGCCGGTCAAACTCATGCGCAGGCAGCGCTGCATTCCGCTGAGTTTGCCTTTATCGGGCCGGCTTTGGGTTCGCTGGCACGAATCTATGGCGGCAGAATCGCCGACCGTCTCGGCGGCAGCCGCGTCGCGCTGGTGGTCTTCGCCGCCATGGGGTTTACCACCGTACTGCTGGTCGGCGTCAGCACGCTCGACGCTCATAATCCCGGTTGCACTACAGCACTGACGATAATCGGCTATATCGGCGGCTTCATGGTCCTTTTCATGCTGTCTGGGTTCGGCAACGGCGCAGTGTACAAAATGATCCCGTCTGTTTTCGATGCGCGCAGCCATTTGCTGGCCGTCAGTGAAGCCGAACGCCGGCATTGGTCCGAAGCGACATCGGGCGCCGTCATCGGCTTTGTCGCGGCGTTCGGCGCGCTCGGCGGCGTGGCAATCAACCTGGCGCTGCGGCAGTCGTATCTCAGTACCGGCACAGAGACGCCTGCGTATTGGATTTTCTTGGCGTTCTATGCTTTTGCGGCCGTTTTGACCTGGTCTCGATACGTGCGCCAACCGGGCTCGACACGGTCCGAGCAACAGCGAGCGGCCATCGAGAAAGCTATGTCTCGATAGTAAGAAGTCGGCTAGCTTGGCCGTTCGCGCGCGGCTGCGCGTTCGGCCGCAGCCGTCTCGCGATCAAGACGCTGAGACCGGTAAATGCTTACGCCACTGCGGGACATCAGCAACGACGCGATGCCCACCGCGATTATCGCTCCGGGTATCGCCGCGAAGGATCCCGTCATTTCGGCCACCATGATCATGATGGCGAGCGGTGCATGGGCGACGCTGCCGAAGCATGCCATCATGCCCACCACGACGAAGATGCCGGGGTCGTCTGGCACGCCGGGAAGGTCGAAGACGTCGGCCAGCCGCCAGATCGCTGCCCCGACGAAGGCGCCGATCACGATGCCGGGGCCGAAGATCCCGCCCGATCCGCCGGTGCCGATCGATAGCGACGTGGCAACGATTTTGGCGATCGGCAGGACGATGACGATCCACAACGGAATCGTCATCAGGGTTTGCCGTGTGAGGGCTTCTTGAATCCACCCGTAGCCGCTGCTGAGGACCTGAGGTATCACGAGTCCGAGCAGCCCGACCAGCAGTCCGCCGATGGCGGGCTTGAGCACTCCGCCGGGGAGTCGATCGGTCAACGCCATCGTCCAATAGAAGACGCGGGCGTACAGGTAGCCGGTCGCGGCGGCGACTACACCGATTACCGCGAACCACAGCAGCGGCCAGGCGGCTTCGAAGCGGTATTCGGCGTCGACAAAGCCGAACAAAGGCTCGAAACCCATGATCGAACCCAGCACCGCATATGCCGTCGCAGACGCGATGAAACCGGGTACTAGCGAACGGTACTCAAGGTCTTCGCGATAGATGATCGCCGTGGCCAGCACGGCTCCGCCCAGCGGTGCGCCGAAAATAGCGCCGATGCCCGAGCCGATTCCCACGGCAACCGCGATCCTGGCGTCCTTGTCAGACAAATTCAGCTTCCGGGTCAGCAGCGATCCGAAACCTGCCGATATCTGGGCCGTAGGTCCCTCACGACCACCTGAACCGCCCGAGCCGATAGTTAGCGCGCTGGCCACCATCTTCACCAGCACGACCCGGCCGCGGATGCTGCCGGGGTAGGTGTGGACCGCCTCGATCGCCTCGTCTGTGCCGTGGCCTTCGGCTTCCGGGGCAAGCCAAGCGACGATGATCGCCGACAATAACGCACCGGCTGTCGTGACCAACGGAATGGCCCACGGTCGGTCCATGCCTGAGGAGGCATGGTTGCCGTCCTCCCCGACTGGGGTCGGAATGTGGTAGCCCGCCAGATAACCGAGGAGGAACTCGCCGGCGTATTTCAGTAGCAGGAAGAAGACCACCGCCCCGGCGCCAGCAATGACACCGATCGCGATGCCGAGAACGAGCCACTTGCGCACGTAGTCAGAACTGCGGATGAATGCGCTCAACCGCCCGCCGGTCTCGTCGGGATCAGTCTCTTTGGCCGCCGGCACCGCTCGGATGCTATCAGCGCAGACACCAGGTTCGTGACCAACCGCCAGGTAGCGCCGGGCGCAGCGAATACCCCGTTTACCCAACACGAACCCGGGCGATCCGCTACACCACCGCGTTAGCGGTGGCGCGGTCACAACAAGCGAGGAGATGACAATGGTTCAAGGCAAGGCGCGTTTCGCGGAAGCACCTACACGTGCCCAGGGCGACCCGGCCCGGCGGGATGGGTGGTTGTGATGCGAGAGGTGCTGCTGCAGTTATTCGATGGATGGCGCCCTGCCGGCTACGCAGCACTCAAGGCGCTTGCACTATTTGTCACCGCGGCAGGAGCTTTCCGGTTTACTCTGCGCCGCACCATCGCTGCGCTCACGCCGTTCGATTGGGTAACCGCCGTCGCGATCGGCGCCGTCATTGGCCGCACCGCTACCGCGGCGGATACGTCGTGGTTCACCGGGGCTGCGGCGCTGCTGACATTGGTCGCCGCGCACGACGTTGTGGCTCGTCTTCGCTTCATTCCGTGGATGCGCCGCGTGGTCGACAAACCGGTGCGGGTGCTGATCCGCGACGGGCAGTTGCAGGAGCCCAACATGAAACGATGTGGGATTACCCGCGTTGACCTCGACGCGATCCTGCGCGAGCACGGACATCAAACGCCCGAGAACGTCCGCTTGGCTTTGTTCGAATCCAAAGGGGCCGTTTCGATCGTGCCTAAATCCCAGGACTCGGGGAAATCGCTGTAACGAGGCGTGACATGCATGGGCGCCGTCCGGCCGCGGATGGTTCAATGCCGTGTTGATCGGGTATGCGAGCAGTTGGCGCGGGCGCTCTGGTCGTGCGGACACGGCAAAAGCACTGCGACCAAAGGTGAAATCGAGCAGCACCGGCGGTGAGCCAGCATGTCAATCGAGAACCCCGTCCCCGAATTCTGTGGTGCTCCGTCGTGATCCGAATGAGCGCTATCACGCTGTCGCCTGATGTCTTTTCTGTGGTGATGGCCACCGGCATCCTGTCGGTTGCCGCGCAGAATCACCACTACACCGCATTCAGCAATGCACTCAGTGTCCTTGCCGTCGTGGCATTGGTTGGGCTCGTAGTTCTGACCGCCATCGCGGCGGCCGCCAAGCGTCAGATCCTGCCATGGAGCTTGGCAGATGCTGAAATCACCTTGCCACTATTCACGTTCGTCGCTGCCTGCACGATTGTGGCCAACCGGTTGTCCACCTCCTACCCGGCAATACTGCCGGTACTGGGTGCGATTTCGGGGTTGGTTTGGCTGCTGCTCGGAGTGCTCAGCATCCGCAATCTCACTGGTAGCCGACTGGTGGCATTGCGCGACCAGGCCCACGGCGCGTGGCTGTTGTCAAGTGTCGCGACATCCGGGTTGGCGATCGTGGCCGCCAAGCTGGCGAGTACCACCGGGAATACCCAGTGGCTGATCGCTGCCGTTGCGGTCTGGGCATTGGCGTTGGCCCTCTACATCATGATGGTTGCACTGATGGCGTGGCGTGCGGTCGCAGAGCGACTCGACCGCGACGGCTTCGAGCCAGATGCCTGGATCCTGATGGGATCCATGGCGATTGCGGTCGTCGCCGGTCACTACGTTCACCAGCAAGCAGGCGGCCGGTTGGCTGAGGGCATGCATACCGCGACCATGGTGTGCTGGATCGTGGCGACGTTATGGATACCGCCGCTGATTTACTTCGGGCTCCACCGCATCGAACAGCGGCCCAAGCTCTTGCAGTTCACTGGAGCGTGGTGGACGCTCGTATTCCCACTCGGTATGTACTCGGCCGCCACCTACATGATGGCCACCAATATCCACCAGCGGGCACTGCAAACGGTTGCGCTGGTGGTCTTTTGGAATGCGTTACTGGCGTGGGTTAGCGTGGCCGTCGCCGGACTGCTGAGAATCCCGGGCGCCCTCCGCACCCTCAGCACGCGAGAACCGCGACACCTGTCATCCGCCAACGAGGAGCAACCCCAAGTAAGGGTCCACACGCTGACCGACGACAGCGGCAAGCCTATTCGTCGCACACTGTGGCGATCAGACCGAGGCGGCTCGCATAACCAACACTATTCGTGATCGCCGAGGCGCAAATGCCTTACCCGCCAATGAAGTAGGCTAGTCCGAGGCCCGTCGGATTGTGCATTTACACCCGCAGCCACTCCCAAGCCGGGATCAATTGATCTTTATCAAAGGTCTGCAAATCGCCGCGGATCAACACTGTCGCGGCCGTTTTCGCGCACCATTCCTCCCATTTCGGGGCGCCGACGATCGCGATCTTCTCAAAATTTCGCCGGTGCTTCACGTCGAAGACGGTGTTGGCCCAGGCGGCCCCCAAGCTCCAACCTTCAAAAGCCTCGTCCATCAGAAGCAACACCCGCAGCTTCCGAAATTGGCGGAGCAACAATCGGACACGCGGCGCGAGCACGTCGCGGTAGTCTGCCCGGCTCAGCTTTCCACTTCCCCGTATGCCGAGAACATTGCCGGAACTTTCGTTCATGACCTCGATCACGCCAACCAGCCACTCCAAAGGTCCTGCGGGCTAGGGTCCACCGGTGGGCCCTCTATCGACGTAGGCCGCGAGTAGTTCATCGGCGGCAGTACCCGTGTCGCCAGGCGCCTCGATTACGAGGATGCATGCCTCGTCTTCCTCCCGGATGGTGAAGTTCAGGAACGGGCAGCATTCCTTCTCGCGATCAACGAGCTCGCGTACTCGGGATGCCGCCGAAGGGTCGTAGGCGAGTTCGATCCGTGAGCCATCGCGACGGTGGTCACGTAGCACGGCCGCGTTGAGCTCGTTGATCCATGCCAACCTACTTTTGCGTTCGGTTGCTGCCAGCGTGCAGGCAACCGCAGTCGAGTCGATGTCCATCGCGATCTTGGCTCCTTAATCGCTTCCAGCCAATTGACATCCCTGCAGGCCAGGCCTCACGCTTCCAGAGTGCCCCTTCAAGTCGCTTGAAGTTCAAGAGCGTAAGTGAGAGCAGCATTCATGGACCTGAAGATTGGCGAACTGGCGCGTGCCACCGACCGCGTCCACTATTCACTACTACGAGGATTTGGGCCTCCTGCCGCCGTACCTGCCGCGGTGGTTCCGGTGCGGATTGTGTTGTGCTGCAAGAACTCGCTGAGCCGACACACTCGTAAGTCACAAGGCGCAACACTGGATCGCCCATATCGACCCCTCGTGGACCACGCAGAACAGCGAAGCCCAAACGATATGGTGTAAAACCCCTGCGGTTAGGCCCAGCTGGAGCCGACGGCGGAGTCGGTGGACGCCATGTTGGAGCCGGCGGTTTGCACCTTTTGGCCATGCGCGTTGGCTTGTTCGTAGATGACCTGAAAGTTGCGGCCCAACGCGGTGATGAACTCCTGGCAGGCCGTCGAGCCCGCGCCGCCCCAAAAGTCGCCGGCGGCAAGCACATCGCGGATGATGGCCTGGTGCTCGGCCTCCAGGGAGGCGGCTTGGGCGCGGATCAGTGCACCGTGCGCGTCGACATCGCCGAACTGGTAGTTGATCGTCATTTCTGGTTCTCCTAGCTGGACAGGATCTGCTGGGAGGCTTGTTCTTGGGCCTCGTAGTTGCCCGCGTCGCGGATCAGCCCGTCGCGCACACCGTGGAGCATGTTGACGATGTTGCGAAACGCGGTGTTCATCTGGCCCATGGTGTCGTAGGAGGTGGCCTGGGCGGTTCCGCTCCAGCCGGCTCCGGCGATGTTTTGGCTTGAGGCCCACATCTTGCGGGCTTCGTCTTCGACGGTCTGGGCGTGCACGTCAAAACGGCCCGCCATGTCCCGCATCGCGTGCGGATCGGTCATAAACCGGGTAGGCATTCTTGACTCTCCTTATCCTTGAGTTATCCGGTCCGAGCCAACCTCGGCGGCCCAACCAACCATGTTTAGCCCCACTTTGCTTTGAGCGCTGTGGTCTTGGGTTTGCCTGCTACGTGTACGGCATGAAGGCCGGGCTTCTTCGACAGTTGATCCAAGAGGTCGTCGAGGTGTTCTTTGTCGGTGTGCCAGTGCTGCACCGACTCTGGCTTTTGCGCGGCTTCGGCAAGAGCACGTTTGAATTTGTCCGGCGTCTGGCTATCGCAGTCCTTGTCTGAGACGGTGCGGCCTATCCGCGTGGTCGTTTTGCTGATGAAACGAGGAGCGGCACCGCCCAGGGCACCGCCAGCCAAACTCGCCAGGGCCAGCTGGCTACCGAGGGCTCCGGCGGCCTGTGCACTGACAGCCGGTGCGGCGGCAGCACTGGTGCCCTGCAACGCGGCGGCGGCCAACCTGACCGTCGGCGTGGCCGCAGCCCAGCTTGGCGGTACCGCCAAGGCCCCCACCAAGCCGGCACGGCCCACACCTGCTGATACTGGGGAGGCTGCGCCCAGGCCATTGGCGGCGGCGCTGAGTCCTGTCAGGGACTCCCCACAGCCGGCCCCCGACAGCAGCGCCGGCTCTAATGCGACCGCGGTGTCGTTGAGCGTTCGGGCGCCGATTGTCAGGCCCATGATGATGCTGATGATGGTGTTGGTAGCCGGCAACATACCTTTGCCTACCGCCTCGAAAAGCAATGCGCCCGTTGACAATGGCGACGACGAGCTCAACAGGCTCAGTAGCGTTGAAATGGGCGACGGTGGGTCAACTGCGGCGGGAGCGGCGGCCGGCGCCGCGAGGCTCGTCAAGGCCTGCGGGGTGGCCGTTATCGCCTGCGACAATGTCGATTGGGTGTTCGTGCCGGTCGCGGTGGCGGTGGCTTGTCCCACCGCTGCGGCCTGACGGGCGAACCCGCTCGGGTCGGTGGTTTTCGGCGGCGGGGTGAACGGTGTCACCCGACTGGCGGCCGCGGACTGACCGGCGTAGGCATACATCGCGGCGGCATCTTGGGCCCACATGTCGGCGTATTGGGCTTCGGTGGTCGCGATCGCCGCGGTGTTTTGCCCAAAGACGTTGGTCGAGACCAGCGACATCAACTGGCTGCGGTTCGCGGCGACCACTGGAGGGGGCACCGTCGCGGCAAATGCGGTCTCATAGGCGGCCACCGCCGCCCTGGCCTGCGTCGCCGCCCGCTCGGCCTGCGTTGCGGTGGTATTCATCCACGCCGCGTATGGTGCAACCGCGGCCGCCATCGCCGCCGCGGAGGGGCCCTGCCATGCTGCGGTCAGACCCGAGATCACCGAGGAGTAGGCCGCTGCGGTCGACCGCAATTGGGCGGCCAACCCGTCCCAGCCGGCCGCAGCAGCCATCATCGAGCCCGATCCGGGACCGGCGTACATGCGACCGGAGTTGATCTCCGGCGGCTGCAACCCGAAATCCATTGCAGCGCCCCTTAACCGGTCGCCACCGCATTGGCGACCTCGGTGGCCGCATAGGATCCGGCACTGGTGCCCAACGCGTTCACAAACATCTCATGAACCGCCGCGGCCTGAGCGCTGACGGCCTGATACATCTGGGCGTGCGCGGAAAATTGAGCCGCGGTCAGCGCCGAAACCTCATCTGCCGCAGCGGGAAGAATCCCTGTGGTAGGAGCCGCCGCAGCGGCGTTTTGTGCACTCATCGCCGAGCCGGCACCGGTCAAATCGCCGGCGGCCGCCACTAATAGCTCGGGCTGTGTGGTGACAAAAGACATTTCTCCTCCGTTTCCTTGGTGTGGATCTCAAACGTTGCCGTGCCTTGGCTGATGGATAGTGGGTCGACCACAGTACGGTTCGGGGCCAATCCGCGGTGGATCGAGACGGAGTCGCAACTGAGCTAAAAGCCCGCGACCACAGGGCTTTTCCGGATACCAGCCCCGTCGGTGCGCCATCATTCGGCTGCCTCCTGTATCACGAAGATGTTGGCCGTCGTCGCTGTTGCAGCCGCCCCACCCGCTGCGCCGGCTACGCTGACCGGACGCGCAGCACCGCCGCCGGTACCAACCAGCGCACCCCCGGCCAAACTCGACAGGGCCATATTGCTGAACACCGTCCCCTGACCCTCTGCGGCCAACGCGGCAGGTACAGCGGACAGACTCGACTGCGGCAGGGCTGCGGCAACCTCCTTGATCGCTGGAGCAGCCGCCGCCCAACCCTGGGGCACCGACAAGCCGCCGACCGCACCGGCGCGCCCCACGCCCGCCGAAACCGCGCTTCCAGGTGCGTTAATCACCCGCACCCCCGAACCCGGCTCGGACGCAATGAGCCCTAATTTGGTCTGATCTCGATGAAGCCGTTCGTTCGCCGACGTCAAATTCGCCGCGGCCTGGGGTAGCAGATAGCTCTGTATGCCCAGAAGGAAGCTGGTACCCGGAGTGCCATAAAGGGAGAGCGGCGATAGCGACCCGATGGTGAGGTTCTTCAGCACATCCAAAACCTGAGTTGGCGCTGGCGGTTCCGCCGCCGCCGCGGGCGCCGCCGCAGACACCGGTGTTGCCATGCTTTGCAGCGCGTGAGGCATCGCAGAGATCATTTGCGGCAAGCTGTGTGCATGCGTGCCGGCCGCCGTCGCACTGGCCTGAGCGACCGCTGCTGATTGAGCACCCACTCCGCCTGGGTTGGTGGTCTGCGGCGGCGGCGTGAAAGGCGTCACCTGCGACGCAGTTGCCGAACCGGCGGCATAGCCATACATCGCGGCCGCATCCTGGGCCCACATTTCCGCGTAATGGAACTCGGTGGCCGCGATCGCCGGCGTGTTCTGCCCGAATATGTTGGTCGCGATCAGCGACATCAGCAGGCTGCGATTGGCCGCAATCACCGGCGGCGGCACTGTGGCGGCGAACGCCGCCTCATAGGCGGCCACCGCTGCCCTGGCCTGGTTAGCAGTCTGCTCAGCCTGCGCCGCAGTAGCGCTCATCCATCCCACATACGGTGCGCCCGCCGCCGCCATGGCCGCCGACGACGGACCCTGCCAGCCAGCAGTCAACCCCGAGATCACCGAGGTGTAAGACGCTGCGGTGGAATGCAACTCGACCGCCAACCCATCCCAGGCTGCCGCCGCAGCCAACAACGGCCCCGGCCCGGCACCGACATACATCCGACCAGAGTTGATCTCCGGCGGTAACGCCCCGTAATCCAACACCACACCCCCTCGTCAGGACAGCATGTGATCTTGTCAACTTCGGCCTTCGCGACCTACCCGTCCCCGCTGTTATCGAAACATGAATATTGTTGGGTTTCAAGATGTTTGGGTGCCGCTTTGGTCATACACAAGCGCTGGCAAGCGCATTTGATCGACGTCGTCACCAGCGGTGCGACGGAACCCTAACTCGTTGGGCGGCAACTGAAGTCGCCTTTCCAAGTCTTTGGTATCTAATGCGGCTTTGGGTTCGGCCTGCGGACGAAAACCGTGTGCTGTCGAGCGAGTATCAGTTACGGCTTTGGCGCTCCGGGCTTTTCAGGGTCAGCTTGCTGTTTGTCACCTCCGCCTCTTGGGACAGCCTGAACGGTCAAGGGCGGCCCGCCTCCGCGAGAGACTGATCTACCACAGGGGATTTCACTTACATGCCAGCGCATGACTGGTCAGCAGCGGCTAACGGATATCCGACTGCTTCAGTGACCGCAGCCGGTATGCACGGGCGCTAGATTGTTTTGCGTCAGGAGCCTCGGCTGCGCCATTGCCGGTGTCGTCGGCGTTGCAGATACGCCTCAATGCCAGGGCAGCGCGTGCGCGCCATGATCGTCATGTTTTCCGGCAGGCGCAGGCAGCGATATCCCGACGTGCTTGCGCGCCGTACTTCGGCTGCTACTCCGCACACTGCCCGCCTCCATGCCTTACCGGTACCCGCACAGTGCTAGGGCGATGACGTACCCACCGAGTTATCCGGATAAACCGCCCATCCTGGACGCGCCAATGCCGTCGTGGGCATCTAGACGGCATATTCGGGCAACTCGATGTCGTCGCGAAACTCGCGTCGGACGGCCCAGTCGGCCACCTGCGGAACGTTCAGCAGTTTGGACACCTGATTGCGGACCCATAAGCCCATCGACGTCTTCGGCGCGAACATCGAAGCGAAGCCCCGAGCCGACCGCTGCCGGGCCTCAACTATCGGCCGGAGCCGGCGTTCATAGCGGCGAAATGCATCCTGGTGATCTGTGCCTGCGAGATTGAGCTCGCCCGCCAATACGTAGGCCTGCACCATCGCAAGCCCCGCGCCCTCACCCGCAAGCAACGAGACCGCGGCCGCCGCATCGCCGATGAGGGCCACCCGCCCCTGCGACCAGCGGTCCATGACGATCTGGCTAACCCGGTCGAAATACACCTCGGCGGCACCGTCCAGCTCGCGCAAGATCTCGGGGCACTCCCAGCCGGCGTCACCGAAGACGTCACGCAGCGTGTTGTTGACCTCAGCCAAGTTTTGCGGATCACGCCCGCTCATGTGGTCGGCGGTGAAAACGAACAGAAACAGCGTCCGGTCTTCGCGCATCGCGAACCGCCCCAGCATCCGCCCCGGTGCGTTGTAGGCGAGGTAGACAAGTTCGTCACGCGGCCGGTAACCCTCGGCTTCGAACGCGGCGACTCGATAACCGAGATCGACCTCGAATGCTGCTTCGGCCCCGAACACCAAATCGCGCACCGGCGAATGGATGCCACCGGCGCCAACGACCAAGTCAAATATCCGTGGCCGGCCTCGTTCGAATGTGAGCCGTACGCCCGAGTCACCTTGAGTGACGGCCGAGACCGATTCACCGAAGAGGGTTTCGACATGACCGTCGATGCAGCGGTAGATCATGGCCGCAAGATCACCACGCGGCACAGTGACAAACCGGCCATCGACGTTGCGCCGAAATGCATCCACCGAGAAGCCCCCCACCTCCCGCGAGTTCCGGTCCACCAGCCGCACGTCCTGAACCGCATATCCGGTGCTATGCAATTCGGCGGTGAGCCCCATACGTTCGGCGACGGCGTATCCGCCACCCCAGAAGTCGACGGCATACCCGCCCGTGCGGAGCCGCGGCGCCTTCTCGATCAGCGTCGGCTCGTGGCCATAACGCCATAGCCAGTACGCGAGCGTCGGCCCGGCGATGCCAGCGCCGACAATGGCGACCCTCATAAGCGAACCTCTCCAAGGATGGAGTCATCCGCTATAGTAGCACTATGCAATAGTTGCACTAGTAAGCTGTGTCTCCGCATTAATCCACATTGAAAGAAGAGCCGTTGTGCTGAAGGAACTTACGGACATGCCCGCTGGCATCCAGGCCCTGCAGGCCGTCGGGACGGTGACCGCCGAGGATTACCGGCGGACCTTTGCGCCGATAGTCGATCGGGCACGACGAACGGGCAGCCGGTTGCGCCTGCTCTACCAGTTCGGCCCGAGCTTCCAGCGCATCACGCCAGGTGCACTGTGGGCGGACGCCCGGCTGGGATTCGCTTACGTGCAGCTGCTCGACGGCTGCGCGGTTGCGAGCGACATCGGCTGGATTCGGACTTCAACCCACGGCATTGGCGCCTGGCTGCCGTTTCCAGTCCGGGTGTATGCCAACAACGAACGGGATGATGCTCTCGCATGGCTGGCTGCGCTACCGAAAGGCACTGAGGTGTCCGCACGTGACGTGGTCAAGGCCTACATTGGAGGAGTCTGCGCCGGAGCCGGGAGCATTGCGAAGGCTGTCGCCTCCGAACGCAGTTGCCGGTAGTTGCAATCAACGCCCATCAGGGTTCGATCAGGCCGGTCCTGATCGCGTATCGGGTGAGTGCCAAGCGGTCGCGCAGGCCAAGCTTTTGCAGGGTATTGGTTCGGTGCCGGTCCACCGTTTTGGCGCTAATGCCAAGGGTATTCGCGATTTCGCGGGCCGAGTAGCCCTCGGCGATCAGTTTGAGCACTTCCTCTTCGCGTGACGTGAGAATGGTGTTGGGCAGCGTGTCTCCGTGCTGTGCCAGCCGGAGATACTCGCGGATCAGCGCTGTCACCGCCCCGGCATATAGGAACGGTTCACCGCGCATGGTCGCCCGGCAGGCCTCGAGCAAGTCGCGGTCGGCCACCGATTTGAGAACATAGCCGGAGGCGCCCGCCTTGAGCGCTTCGAAGAAATACTGCTCGTTGTCGTGCATGGACAGAATCAGCATCCGCACGAGGGGGTACTTGCGATTGATCTCCCGCGCGGCCTGCAGTCCGGTCATCCGCGGCATCGCGATGTCAAGGATGGCTAGGTCGACGGGGGTGCCGTCGAGGGCCGCAAGGGCCTCGCACCCGTCGGCGGCCTCGGCGACGACACGCAGGTCAGGTTCGGCATCCAGGATCATCCGCAAGCCGCTCCGCACCAGCGCGTGATCGTCGGCGAGCAGGATGCGCACCGGAGCGGACACCATCACTGGCCATGACCGGTCGTTAGCGGCACCACGAGTCTGACTTCCGTCCCTTCGTTGCTCGGTGAGGTGATTGCCAAGGTCGCATCGGCGAGCAGGGCGCGCTCGCGCATTCCGCGGATCCCTGCACCCTCCGAGACCACCCCGCCCTTTCCGTTGTCGGCGATGCGCAGCATGAGATCGTCTGCGGTGGTGTGCAAGTCCAACCAGACCTTGTCGGCGCCGGCATGGCGGGCGATGTTGGTCAAGCTTTCCTGAGCGACCCGATAGCAGACCAATTCGACGTCGGCCCTGAGCCGATCAGCTTGCGGCGCGATGTGTTTGACCACACCGACGCCGCTCGCCTGAGTGAACTCGTTGCACAGCGCGTGCAACGCGCTCGGCAAACCGAGATCTTCGAGCGCATCCGGGCGCAGCCGCCGAGCGATGCGACGCATCTCATCGAGGCTGGCTCGCAAAATTTCCTGAGTGTCCGCCAGTTCGCGGCGTATCCCCGCGGGTGCACCGTCAACCGCCCGCTTGAGGGTGAGCAGCGCCACGGTGAGGGTCTGGCCGATCTCGTCGTGCAACTCCCGCGCAATCCGCTGACGTTCGGTCTCCTGTGCGGCGAGCGCCGCTGCGCTCGCGGACGTGCGCTCTGATTCGAGCCGATCCAGCATGGCATTAAACGATGTGATCAGGTGCTGTAGGTCACCGCGGTCGTGCAGGCGGGCGCTGCGCTGGGGCGGATCAACCCGCCACATGGATGCGGCGAGCCGATCCAGGGGCGCAAGCCTAGACCGCAGCAACAGCGCGTTGGCGGTCAGCATGATCGCCAACCCCACACCAAGAACCGGGATCTCCGTGAGCTTGACGGGCCACGACACGGTTGCCGGCGACATGACGAGCACCAGCGTGCCGAGCGTAAAGATCAGGCCGTTGATCAACACGACCCAGCGGAACAGGCCACCTGCCGGGATCCTCGCTCGTCGTCGCATCGCGTTGATGACCGCTGCTCGACGCGTCATGCCACCAGGGTGATCCGGGCGGTAGAGGTTTGTCCATACGGGTCTGGTCCCCCACCGAATGGGTGTCAGACCCGATGGCCGATGGGTCGGTGCGCGACGGAAACTGGAGGTCAGGTGCAAAGGGTGCGGACACGGCTGGATCGAACAGAGGTCCGGCAGTTGCATCTTGCATCACATCGGTACCCGGGACCGCAGCTGGTCATGTCTGTTGGCCTCGCAGCGCACGACCGGCCTATCCGCGGGAGCCCGCTGTGGGCACATCGGTGTGATGGATGCCCTCGACCGCCCGCTCGGCGAGCCGTTTCGGCGCCATTTGCGTTGGGGGAACGCTATTTCGTCACGTTAGGAGGAACAAATGTCGTTCGTGACCACGCAGCCGGAGATGCTGGCGGCGGCGGCCGGCGACTTACAGGGCATCGGCTCGGCAGTGAGCGCCGCAAACGCGACCGCGGCTGCGCCGACAACGGGAGTGCTCCCTGCTGCCGCTGATGAGGTGTCGGCGCTGACCGCGGCGCGATTCGCCGCCCAGGCTCAGCTGTATCAGGCGATCGGCGCCCAGGCGGCGGCGATCCACGAACAGTTCGTGGCCACCATGAGCACCAGCGCCGGCTCGTATGCGGCCACCGAAGCCGCCAACGCCATTGCTGCCAGTTAAGGGCTTGGACAGCAATGGAATTCGCGATGTTGCCGCCTGAGGTCAACTCCGCCAGGATCTATGCCGGTCCCGGGTCGGGACCGATGCTGGCCGCCGCCGCGGCCTGGGACGCGCTCGCTGCGGAGCTGGGCTCGGCAGCCGCCTCATATGAAGCGGTGATCTCCCAGCTGGCCGGGGGATGGTTCGGGCCTGCATCTACGGCTATGGCCGGCGCGGCCGCCCCGTACGCGGCGTGGATGCACACCGCCGCAACCCAGGCCGAGCAGACCGCCACCCAGGCCAAGGCCGCCGCCGCCGCTTACGAGACCGCGTTCGCGATGACCGTGCCGCCACCGGCCGTCGCCGCCAACCGGGCGCAGTTGGCCGCGCTCGTGGCGACGAACTTCCTTGGCCAAAACACTCCGGCGATCGCGGCCACCGAGGCGCACTACGCCGAAATGTGGGCCCAAGATGCCGCGGCCATGTATGGCTATGCCGGCAGCGCGGCCGCCGCCTCGCAGCTGACGCCGTTCACCCCGCCGGATCAAGCCACCAACCGGGGCGGCACGGCCGGTCAGGCCGCCGCGGTGGCCCAAGCCAGCGCCACCGCCACTGGTACCCGAGTGCCGGCCGCTGTCTCGTCAATCTCTGCAGCGCCCCAAGCACTGCAGAGCCTGGCGTCGCCCGCGGCATCGACTCCGGGCGATGCGCTCGCGCCGCTGGCGGCACCCGCCCTTGATGCCAGCCCCGCGTTGACTCTGGCCGCGGCCGGCCTCGGTGCCGACCTCTTCGGTGCGCTTGTTATCGATTCGGCCGGCTCATTCGGGATAGATTCGGCCGGCTCGTTTGGTGTGGATTCGGCCGGCGTTGCTGTTGCTCTGCAGGCCGCGCAGATAGACACCGGAGGCGTCTTCCCAGGTTTTACCCCGTTTCCTGGCTGGGGCTGGCCACCGGTGTCGGCAGGCATGGGTCAGGCCGGCTCGGTCGGCGCGTTGTCGGTCCCGCAGTCATGGGCAGCAGCGGCCCCGGCATTCCGTCAAGTCGCCGCAGCACTGCCGATGACCACCGCCGCTGCGGCCCCGGAGATTGCGTCAGCAGGCTCGGGGCAGCTTTTCAGCGAGATGGCCCTGGCGAGCATGGCCGGCCGCGCCCTCGGCGGCACCGCCGGACTCGGCCGCAGAGAGCGCTCCGCGCCGACTCGTGCAAGCGCCAACCCATCGCCAAACGGACCCGTGACCGGAATCGCCGCCGAGCTCCGCGAACTCGCTGAACTACGGGATTCAGGGATTCTGACCGAGGAAGAATTCACCGAGCAGAAGCGGCGCCTTCTCGGTCACTAACCGCGCCCCTCCGGAGGTGTGTCGATGCACGGCCTTCATCTCCTGACAGCGGTTTGATGGGTGGTATCAGCGGGCAGCCGATGCCAACGTTGACCGAAATCGAGGGGGCTGTGGGAACGCGCGCAGTGACCGGGTTGGCGGGCCGGATGGTGTCGAAAGTGTCGTGGCCGGTATATCGGCTAACGGACGAAGACCGCAATTCGGTCATGGACGCGCTCATGGTCGCGCCGTCAAGCGCAGCGATATGGCGATTCGCAGTCCTGATGTTTCTGTCCAGCCTTGTTGCGGCCATCGGGCTGTTGCAGAATTCTGCGGCGGTTGTGATCGGCGCGATGATGATCGCGCCGCTGATGTCACCGATCATGGGCATCGCAACGTGTCTGATCATGGGCTGGGGCCCCCGGCTGCTGCGCGGCTTGGCGCTGGTATCAGTTTCCGTGGCTGGCGCCATCGCGGTCGGATGGTTGATCGCGATTTTGTTGCCACCCGCGGGAACCGGGCTGCCCGCCCAAGTTGTCGCGCGATCCAGCCCCGACATTCGAGACCTGCTTGTTGCGCTGGGCGCCGGCGCCGCTGGAGCAATCGCCACCGTGCACAAACAGATCTCCGTCGCGTTGCCCGGCGTCGCAGTCGCCGTTGCAATAGTCCCACCACTGGCGGCAATTGGCGTCCTGCTGGGGCGCGGCCAACCCGAGTTGGCTCGTGGTGCGGCACTGCTGTTTCTGACAAACCTGGTCGGCATTGTGCTGATGGCAGCGGTGGTGTTCCTGCTGACCGGCTTGGTCCCCAGCGAGATGTTCCGCACCCGGCGCGGCCAGATTCTTACCTCTCTGGCTATCGCCGCCGTCTGCGCATTGGCTGTCGCGTTGATCCTCACGCCGCGCTTTATCGCCGTCACCCGGCAGGCCCACGAACTCAAGGTCGCCACGCAAGCAATCACGGATCTCCTCGACTCCGGCAGCAGACTCAGCCGTATCACCACCTCCGACAACACGATTCGAGCCGACATCACGGGCCCCACGGCTCCCCCACCGATACAGGAGGTGGCGGCAACGCTCAGCCGCGCACTGGGCCATCCAATTACGGTGCAGTTGGGATGGATACCGATGCGCGACCCGGAACACGACCAGCCGGACACGCCGCAGCTGCCGCTGAACGACCTGAGTCCCCTGGTCGAAAAGTGGCTAGCCGCACAATCATTGAGCTTGAAAGGCCTCAGCTATGAGGCCGGGACGTTGGTTGTCTCCACCGCCGGGCCGCACCCACCCAAGAGTTCCGAGAACCTGGCAGCGTTGCTCAACGCGCGCTACCACCACCGCATTCCGGTCAGCCTGGCCTGGACCCGAACTCCCGGGACCGTCGGATCCAACGGCGCCCAGACAGCACTCGCCACCGCACGCGACACCGCCGACAAATGGGCATCATCCAAACCGGGCACCGCAGTCTTGAGTGTCGACGGCTCCGCCACCGCAGTCACCGTCACCTTGATCGGGCAGACCCAGCCGGACGTCGCTAGCCTGCAAGCCGACCTTCAGACCGCACTTCCGCAAGCCACCATCACCATTCAATGGGTATCCGGCGGACTGCTGGTCGTTGCAACTCCCACATCGACACCCAAACCAACGCCAGGTTCCGGACCGACGACGAGTCCGGCAACGACACGACCGAAGTAATGCGAGGCGGATTTCACGCTGCGCGAAACCGACGCCACGGGTTATCGGGCTCGCCCGGCGTGTAACGCGTTGGCCAGCCATCGGTCAAGGCCGAGCACGTCCTCGGGATCACCTCGCCAACCCAGGTGCCCGTCGGGTCGGACAAGCATCATGTCCTTACCGTGGTAGCGCAGCACACTGAGATGCCCGCCGAGCCGCTTCCCAACAGCCTTGGCGCCCACCAGATCGGCATCGCGCGGCGCAAGCAATCCCCAACTACCGCCCAGCTCGGCATGCAACCGTGACACTGAGCCGTCCTCTCGGGTACAAGGCAAATCACCGATCCGATCACCCGGACGAGGATTACGGCCCCGCCCACCAAGCGGTCCCTTGCGGTAACTGACCCACAGC
Source organism: Mycobacterium sp. MFM001 (assembly GCF_003402475.1). Taxonomy (GTDB): domain Bacteria; phylum Actinomycetota; class Actinomycetes; order Mycobacteriales; family Mycobacteriaceae; genus Mycobacterium. Next base: position 124,412 of record NZ_BFAB01000010.1, on the reverse strand, counting down.
TGCGACGCGGAGTAAGTCGCCCAGCGCTGCACCGCCGCCAAACCGATCAGCCGGACTACGATTCGATCTCGCACAAACCGGCCAAGCGGGTTACTCAACACGTTCACCCGCGTCATCGCGCTGGTGCCGCGGAGCACCTCGGTGGCCAACGGACGCCGCTCGGCCTCGTAGCTATTGAGCAGTCGATCAGTCGCGTGACCACCGACGACCAGTGCAAGCTTCCACGCCAGGTTTTCTGCATCCCCGACGCCGGTGAGCATTCCCTGCCCGCCGAACGGAGCATGAGCATGGGCCGCATCACCGGCGAGCAGAATTCGGCCGTGGCGGTATGCGTCGGCAAGCCGCCGGTGTACCGAAAACTGCGAAAGCCACACCGCATCGCCGATGCGCACGCTGCGCTGGGTCCGTTCGGGCAGGATCTGGCGGAGACGGTCGAGAACCGCGTGTTCGCTGAGCTTTTCGTCGCCTCCCGGGTCATACGCGATTACCCGCCACAAATCATCGCGCCCGTGCGGATCGGGCATCGGCATTACGCCGATCAACCCTTTCGGGTGAATCCAACCCGTTGTCCCAGCACGGTCTACATCCCAATCAAGGTGGACGTCCGCCAGCAAGAAACGTTCGCTTAGCTTCACACCCGGAAAACCAATGCCCGCCAACGCGCGTGCGGTGCTGCCAGTGCCGTCGCAGCCCACTACCCATTGCGCCCGCACGATCAGATTGCCGCTTAGCACTGCGGTCACCCCGTCGCCGTCCGGCGTGACAGCGGTAAGCATCCGATTCCATTCCGGCACGCCGCCCAGCTCAGCCATCCGATCACGCAGTGCTCTTTCAACCTTGGCTTGCGACACCAGCATCGGCGGGGCGGCCGTGCGTAGCCCAGGATCACCGAACTGCAGATTCATGATCGGCTTGTCGCCCAGATACGTCGTAATTCGCATCGCCCGTAACGACTCGTCAGGCAGTGTTCCCAACGCGCCCAGCCGGTCGAGCACCTCTGAGCCGCGCGCATGCAGGAAGTTTGCGCGCGACGTCACTGCTGGACCCGACGCGCGGTCAATCACACGCACCGAGACGCCTTGCAATAACAAGCCGCACGCAAGCGTCAGGCCGGTCGGTCCCGCGCCCACCACCAAGACATCGACAAAATCCACGCGAGCGATGCTATGCAGCGAAAAACCATGCCTCAATGCCACGTACTCGTTGAAGGCCGGTGCGACGAGCAGTCGGGCGCCGTCGGCAGCCTCCCTTTCGAGGATTACATGTTCTTGGCTTGGAAGCGACGGAATAGCGGCCAGGCAATCGCCAAGTTATACCCGACGCCAGCGAGCAGGTATGGCCACCAGATGCCGTGGTCGCTGGCGACCCAGAACGCCTTGGCGGCCCAATACGGCGGCAATACCCCGAAGGCCAGGTTCCAGCTTGAGTGAATGAACCACGGCAGGCACGGCAACCCGGCGATAAGCATTCCCAAGGCGCGGACCATACCCAGACCCTGAATCTTGTTGTTCGCCATGGCGACTATCAGCAAGAGGGTCACCACGGCCGACAGCCCTGCGAGCAATCCGATCGGGACCAGCACGCCCACCAGGCCAGGCTCCAGTATTCCGCTGAGCGACGTCGTTACGACCACATAGACCGTCGTGACGGTCATGACTGTGCACGCCCGGTACCCGAAGAAGACCCACAGCGGCACAGGGGTGACCCGCAGCGCGGTCAATGTGCCGGCGTCGACCTCATCCAGAACTAAGAACGCGGCGATCGCGCCAGTAATGATGATGCTGGTGAGCAAGAGGAATGCGGTAAGGACTAGTGGGTAGTACGGAACCAGGTCGAACTGGTAGCGATCGGCGAGCATCTTGGTGAACAACGGCGTGAGGAGTGCAACGCCGGTGGTCCAGATGACCGGGGCGACCACAATCATCCAAAGCAGTGGATCACGGTAGGTGCCGCGAATGTCGTTGCGCCCGAATGCAAGTAATGGCCGCGCGCCAGCGAGGCCTGACGCCGTCATCAGAGTAGACCAGACCTTTCGATGACGTAGCGGTCGAACATTACCTTGGCCGCCCGGCACAACGCCACCAGGCACACGGCCGGGTAGACCAGTGCATACATCCCTTGCCACGGCGCCGGGCTCACTTGGTCGAACGCCGCACCGAACAGCAATAGCGTTCCCTGCGTGGGGAATAGGTAAAGCACCGGGTTCGGCCACACGTCGGAGTAATGCAGGATTGGCGGCACGAGCATGACCGCGAGTGGGATGGTCGCTGTCAGGAACCAGTCGGTCACCGAAGCGAATGGCAGCGAAGAGATGAAGCCGATCAGCAGCATCAGCAGCGTGCCGAGCACGACGCCGAGCACCAGCGGCATCAGGTAGTAATCGAACCCGTGAACGACTGTGGCTACGATCACCGCAACGAACAGCGAGATCATCAGCAGCACAGATAGTTTGGCGGCCAGGTACTCCCAGAACCGCAGCGGCGTAGAAACGATCGCGCCGATCGTGCGTTCTTGCTTCTCGAAGAAGACGCTGCCCCCTATGAAGAAGAAGCAGATGATCGCGATGTCACCCACTAGGACATACGGCTCGGCGACCGGGCGCAGCCTGGCCGGCATCGGCAACAGCACCGCGAGCCAGATCAGTCCGGAGAAGACCGCCGCGTGCAGGAACTTCTGCCTGAGCTGAAGCGTCAGCTCGAGCCGCAGCGCGCTTGTCAGCCTGGTCATTCCAGCCGCCTGCCGGTGGTCTCGACGAACACGTCATCGAGGCTGGCCTCCCTGCTGTGAATGGTCTCCACATGGTGGTTGCGCAAGACCGCGTTGAACTCCGGATCGTCGGCCAAGCTGTCCATGCTGAACTCAGCGGTCTCCAGACGGCCGTTGTCGGCGCGGTACTCCACACGTACCGATCGCCGGCCGCGGGCGATCTTCAGCTCGGTGGGCTTGTCCAGGGCCACGATCGTGCCATCGACCACGAAGGCAACGCGATTGCAAAGCTCGTCGGCAGTCGCCATGTCATGAGTGGTGAGAAAGATGGTGCGGCCGCGGGCTTTCAGGTCCAGGATCATGTTTTTTATCTTGCGGGCGTTCACCGGATCCAGGCCGGAGGTGGGCTCGTCGAGGAAGAGTAGCTCCGGCTCATTGAGCAGCGACCTGGCGAAGGTCAGTCGCATCTGCATTCCCTTGGAATACTTGCCGACCCGCGTGTGGGCGTCGTCCGCCAACCCGACAGCATCCAGCAACTGCATCGGGTCGACGGTCGCGCCGGCATAGAGCGATGCAAAGAACCGCAGGTTCTCCAGGCCGGTGAGCTTTTGGTAGTGGTTGGGCAACTCGAACGAGACGCCGATGCGCTCGTAGTAGCCGGGACCCCAAGCCAGCGGATCCCTGCCCCACACCGCGGCCTCACCGCCGTGGCCGCGGAGCAAGCCGATGAGCAGCTTCTGCGTCGTCGACTTCCCTGCGCCGCTGGGACCGAGAAATCCGAAGATCTCGCCGCGGCCGACTGTGAAGTCCATCCCCCGAATCGCGGGATCGGAAGCCTTCGGGTAGGTGAAGGTGAGCCCGCGGACGCGGATCACGTCGGTCATGGCACTCGATGATGTCGTTGAAGTCTGGACTTCCTGCATGGACGTGTGTTGTCCTTCCGGGTCAGCGGCTGCATTCCAATACCTAGTTCCGACCAGACTTCCCGGAGCGCCGCGGCCTACTATACTGAAGTTTCAGAAATTACTGAAGCTTCTATGAGCGAAGGCATCGTGTATGGCCGACAGCCTTGGACCACAGCACGCCGCGGAGCAGCTCGCGCTGGTGCTCACCAATCACGGGTTGCAGCGGATGACGGCCCGGGTGCTGGCCGCTCTGCTGTTCACCGAACAGACCAGTATGACCTCGGGTGAGTTGGCGGAACGGTTGCAAGCCAGCTCGGGTGCGATCTCGGGCGCCATCAAGATGCTCACGTCGGTCGGCCTGGCCGAGCGGGTGCCCGCCCCGGGCAGCCGACGCGACCACTACCGACTCCGCGACGACGCCTGGGCAGTGTTGTTTACGAACCAAAATGTAGTGATCGCAGCCATGCAGGCGGCGGCCCAGGCCGGCATTGCGGCGACCGGTCCGAACACTATTGCCGGGCAACGACTTACGCAGATGCACGACTTCTATGCCTTCCTGCTCGCCGAGATCCCGGCGTTATTGGAACGCTGGCGCGAGCAGTCGTCGCGTTAACGGCAGAGCAGGGCCACGCACTCGACGTGGTGGGTCAATGGGAACGAGTCGAACACCCGGATCTTCTCGACGACGTAGCCGCGGCTACGGTACAAGCCGATGTCACGCGCGAAAGACGCTGCCTCGCAACCGATATGCACAATCCGGGGCACCTCGGCGGCGGCCAGCAGATCGATGACCTCGCGGCCCGCGCCTGAGCGCGGCGGATCCAGGACGGCCACGTCGGCGCGGGCATCCTCTGCGGCCAGGGCCCGGCGTACCGAATCGTTGACCACCGCCACCTGAGGGAGGTCCGACAGTGCGGCACGAGCGGCCCGCCCCGCCGCCCGCGACGTGTCGACGCTCACCACCCGCCCGGGCTCCCCCACCGCATCGCCCAGCACCGCGGCGAACACCCCGGCCCCGCCGTAAAGGTCCCAGGCCGTCATGCCGGGGCCGGGCTGCGCCCAGTCGGTGACCAAGCTGCTGTAAAACCGCGCCGCGTCGCGATGCGCCTGCCAAAAGGCCGTCACCGGCACCCGCCAGCTGCGCCGGCCCACCCGCTGCACAGCCTGGTAGCTGCCCTCGACCACCTCGGTCGAGGTGCGCCGGCCCTGTCGCGTGCTGCACACCACATGGCGCGCAGCGTCGTCGTCGACGGCAACATGCAAGTGCACACCGGGCGTCCAGGCGTGCGCATCCAGACCCTCGGTCATCCCGGTGTGCAGCTGAGCGCAGTTCAAATCGGTGACCAGTTCGTCGCTGTGATAGCGGTGGAAGCCGGCACGACCGTCGGGCCCCACGTCCAGCCGCACCCGGGTGCGCCAGCCGGTCGGACCGGTCGGAGCCAGGGCTTCGGCGGCACCCTCCCAGCGGTGATCACCAAGGCGCGCAAGCTGATTGGCCACCACCTCGGCCTTGAGCGCTCGCGCCGCCGCCGGCTCGGCGAAAGCCAGGTCGCAACAGCCCGCACCGTCCACACCGGCGATCGGACACAACGATTCCACCCGGTCGTCCGACGGCTCGATCACCTCTACGGTCTCGGCGTGCCAGTAGGAACCCCGATCCGCCGTGACCCGCGCCCGCACCCGTTCGCCGGGCAGCGCATAGCGGACGAAGACCACCCGGCCGTCGTGGCGGGCCACGCAGCTTCCTCCGTTCGCCGGTGGGCCGGCGGCCAGGGTGAGTTCGGTCAATCGAAGATTCCCCGCCGGGCGTCGCCCGGAGCAATGTGCGGCTGCAGCGTCTTGAGCCGCTCCGACGACGTCAGCTGCCACGGGACCGACGTCACCATCACGCCCGGCATGAACAGCAGCCGGCCCTTGAGCCGCAACGCGCTCTGGTTGTGCAGCACCTGTTCCCACCAGTGCCCCACCACGTACTCCGGGATGAACACCGTCACCACGGTTCGCGGCGACTCCTTGCTGACCCGTTTGACGTAGTCGAGCACCGGTCGGGTCACCTCTCGATACGGCGAGGCAATCACCTTGAGCGGCACGGAGATATCGCTGTCTTCCCACTGGCGCACCAGCTCGCGGGTTTCCGCGTCGTCGACGCTGACCGTGACGGCCTCCAGCACGTCGGGACGGGTCGCGCGGGCATAGGCCAGCGCCCGCAATGTCGGCAGGTGCAACTTCGACACCAGCACCAGGGCGTGGTTGCGGCTGGGCAGCACCACGCCCTCGTCTTGGGCGGCCTGCTGCTGCAGTTCGCGGCTGACCGAGTCGTAGTGCCTGCGGATCGCCTTCATCATGATGAACAACGCCGTCATGGCCACCACCGCAATCCACGCTCCGGCAAGGAATTTGGTGACCAGCACGACGAGCAGCACCGTGCCGGTGGACACGAAGCCGACGGTGTTGACCACCCGCGAGCGCTTCATCTTGCGGCGGGCGCTCGGGTCGGTTTCGCTGCGCAGCAACCGGGTCCAGTGCTTGACCATCCCGATCTGGCTCAGCGTGAACGAGATGAACACCCCGACGATGTAGAGCTGGATCAGCGCGGTGACTTGGGCGCGGAAGGCGATGATCGCCGAAAGTGCTGCCACGGAAAGGAATACGATGCCGTTGGAGAATGCCAGTCGGTCGCCGCGGGTGTGCAGCTGGCGAGGCAGGTAGCTGTGCTGGGCGAGTACCGAGCCCAGTACCGGGAAGCCGTTGAACGCGGTGTTGGCGGCCAGCACCAGGATCAAAGCGGTGACCGCGGCGATCAACAGGAAACCGATGTGAAAGCTGCCGAACACCGCCTGCGCCAACTGCGCGACCAGAGTCTTCTGGTTGTAGTCCGGCGGCGCGCCGGCCAACTGCTTGGCCGGATCGTCGACGATCTGCACCCCGGTTTTCTCGGCCAGCACGATGATGCCCATCAGCAGGCTCACCGCGATGACGCCCAACATCAGCAGCGTGGTGGCGGCGTTGCGGGACTTGGGTTTACGAAATGCCGGCACCCCGTTGCTGATCGCCTCGACACCGGTCAGCGCCGCGCATCCGGACGAAAACGAGCGGGCCACCAGGAACGCCAATGCGACACCGACGATCTTGCCCTGCTCGGCATGCATCTGGAATCCGGCGGATTCGGCGCGCAGCGGGTCGCCGAGCACGTAGATTCGAAACAGCCCCCAGACCAGCATGATGCCGACTCCGACGATGAACGCGTAGGTCGGGATGGCAAATGCCACACCGGATTCGCGGACTCCGCGCAGGTTCATCGCCATCACCAGCAGGATGGCGCTGACGGAGAACAGCACCTTGTGGTCGGCCACGAACGGGATGGCCGAGCCGATGTTAGACATGGCCGACGCCGTCGAAACGGCCACGGTCAGAACGTAATCCACCATCAGCGCGCTGGCCACGGTCAAGCCGGCGTTGGCGCCGAGGTTGGTGGTGACCACCTCGTAGTCGCCGCCGCCCGACGGGTAGGCGTGCACGTTCTGGCGGTAGCTGGCCACCACCACCAGCATGACCGCGGCCACCGCCAGCCCGATCCACGGTGTCAGCGAGTAGGCGGCCAGCCCGGCCACCGACAGCATCAGGAAAACTTCCTCGGGCGCGTAGGCCACCGACGACAGTGCATCCGAGGCGAACACGGGCAGCGCGATCCGCTTGGGCAGCAGGGTATGACTCAGCCGATCGCTGCGAAACGGCCGACCCAGCACCAAGCGGCGCGCCGCCGTCGAAAGTTTGGACACGAGAGCCAAGAGTAAGCCCACCGGGCGCTGGCGGTAGCGTTCCCTAGACGAGAATGTCCCGGGCGCAAATCGGCTGGCCAACGCGGTTGCCGCCGGAGCCCGACGAGCAGGGGAAGCCGAGAGGACCTCAGGTGCGGGTAGTAGTGATGGGGTGCGGCCGGGTGGGGTCCTCGGTGGCCGACGGCCTGTCCCGGATCGGCCACGACGTCGCGGTCATCGACCGTGACGGCACTGCCTTCAACCGGCTGAGCCCGGATTTCGCCGGTGAGCGGGTGCTGGGCCTGGGCTTCGACCGCGACGTGTTGCTGCGGGCCGGGATCGAGGAGGCCGAGGCTTTTGCCGCGGTGTCGTCCGGCGACAACTCCAACATCATTTCGGCGCGACTGGCCCGGGAGACCTTCGGCGTGCAGCGCGTGGTGGCGCGCATCTACGACGCCAAACGCGCGGCGGTCTACGAGCGCCTCGGCATCCCCACCATCGCCACCGTGCCGTGGACCACCGACCGGCTGCTCAACGCCCTGCTCCGGGAGAGCGAAACAACCAAATGGCGCGACCCCACCGGCACCGTCGCCGTCGTCGAGGTGGTGTTGCACGAGGACTGGGTGGGGCATCGGCTCACCGACCTGGAGGCGGCCACCGACGCGCGCGTCGCGTTCCTGATCCGGTTCGGCAGCGGGCTACTGCCCGAACCGAAGACCGTCATCCAGGCCGGCGACCAGGTCTACATCGCCGCGATATCGGGCCGTGCCGCCGAGGCGATGGCCATTGCAGCACTGCCGCCGAGCGAGGACTTGGAATCGTGAAGGACGCAATCGCCCGCGTAGCCGGGGATGAGGAGCGGCGCCAATGAAGGTCGCAATCGCCGGCGCCGGCGCGGTCGGCCGCTCGATAGCCCGCGAACTCCTCGAAAGCGGCCACGAGGTCAGCCTGATCGAGCGCAACCCCGAACATCTCGACGTCGACGCCATCCCGGCCGCGCACTGGCGGCTGGGCGACGCCTGCGAGCTCAGCTTGCTGGAATCGGTACACCTCGAGGAGTTCGACGTGGTGATCGCCGCCACCGGCGACGACAAAGCCAACGTGGTGCTGAGCCTTCTGGCCAAGACCGAGTTCGCGGTGCCGCGGGTGGTGGCGCGGGTCAACGATCCGCGCAACGAATGGCTCTTCACCGACGCGTGGGGCGTCGACGTGGCGGTGTCCACGCCGCGGATGCTGGCGTCGCTGGTCGAAGAGGCCGTCGCAGTCGGAGATCTGGTGCGGCTGATGGAGTTTCGCAAGGGGCAGGCCAACCTGGTCGAGATCACGCTGCCCGACGACACCCCCTGGGGCGGCAAGCCGGTGCGCAAACTACAGCTGCCCCGCGACGCGGCGCTGGTGACGATCCTGCGCGGGCCCCGGGTGATCGTTCCGCAGGCCGACGAACCGCTGGAAGGCGGCGACGAGTTGCTGTTCGTCGCCGTTACTGAGGTGGAGGCGGAGCTGCGCCAGCTGCTTCTGCCGACGCACCAGGGGGCTCAGGGCTAGCGCCAAGCGATCGTTGCACGACTTTGATCGCCATGTACGTCACGACGGCTGCGGCGGCGGTCAACGGCCAGCCCATCGTGATCCTCGCCACTGCCAGCCAGCCGGTGTGGTCGGCGTTGTAGAGCAACCGCTGCACCACGAACCGCGCCGCGAACACGAGCACCCACGTCAGCGTGGCGATATCGAAGGCGTAGACCGCAGCTCGCACGTCGCGCCAGCCGCGATCGTGTCCGCCGAACCAGCTCCACATGTAGCCGACGATGGGCCGGCGGATCAGCACCGACACCGCGAAGACCACCGCCCACAGCAACGACATCCAGATGCCCAGCAGGAAATAGCCTTTGGACTGGCCGACCGCATACGCGATCACCGCGCAGATGGCGACGCCGACGAACCCGGACACCGCGGGCTGGATGGAGTCGCGCCGAATCAGCCGCCACAGCAGGACAATTGCGGCCACCCCGACCGCCGCGCTGATCGCGGCTATCAGGCCGACGGCGGCGGAGACGGCCACAAAGACAACCACCGGCAGCGAGGAGTAGACGAGCCCGCTGACACCGCCCAGCTGGGTCAGAATCGTCGATCGGTCAGGACGGTCGGTCACCGCTGAATTTCGTAGTGCGGGTTGTAAATCGCTTTGGTGCCGTTGTCCAGCTTGCCCAGCCGGCCCCGCACCCGCAGCGTGCGACCGGAGTCGATTCCGGGAATCCGCCGCTGGCCCAACCAGACCAGCGCGACGGTGTCGGTGCCGTCGAACAACTCGGCGCGAACACCGCCGGCGCAACCCTTGGCGTTGGCTTCCACGCTGCGCAGCGTGCCGACCATCGTGACCTCTTGCCCGCGCTGGCAGTCGATCGCCCGCTGCGCGCCGGTGTTGAGCACCTCGTCGGACAGCTCTTCGACGTCGCGCTGTTCGGGGTCCTCCGTCAGTCGACGGGTGAGCCGGCGCAGATACCCTTCGGCCGTCGCCATCACCTTCTTTTTCAACAATTCGGCCGAGCCGAATCCTGTTATGCCAACGGACACCGTAGACCGGTTAGTTCCCGGGCGCCATGCGGCCCCCTCGGGGTCCCGATGGAGTACCCGTAAAGACCGGGCAGTATCAAGTCTGTGCCCCTCGACTTGCACGGTGTGACGACGGTCATGCTGCCCGGAACGGGCTCCGACGACGACTACATCGACCGCGCGTTCGGGAGTCCGCTGCGCGACGCGGGTGCGCTGGTCGTGGCACCCCCGCCGCAGCCGGGCCGCCTGGTCGAGGGTTACCTGGCGGCGCTGGACGCCGCCGCACAGCGCGGCGCGATCGCCGTCGGCGGTGTCTCGATCGGTGCCGCGGTGGCCGCCGGGTGGGCGCTGCGGCATCCCGACCGCGCGGTGGCGGTGCTGGCCGCGCTGCCCGCCTGGACCGGCGCACCCGACGGTGCCCCGGCCGCCCTGGCGGCCCACCATTCGGCGCAGCAGCTGCGCCGCGAGGGGCTGGCCGCGACGACGGCGCAGATGCGGGCGTCCAGCCCGCAATGGCTGGGCGACGAGCTGGCCCGGTCATGGCGGCGCCTGTGGCCGGATCTGCCCGACGCGATGGACGCAGCGGCGGCGTACGTGGCGCCGAGCCGCGCGGAGCTGGCCCGGTTGGCCGCGCCGCTGGGCGTCGCCGCCGCGACCGACGACCCGATCCATCCCTTAGAGGTCGGTGTCGAATGGGCGGCCGCCGCGCCGCGGGCGGCGTTGCGGACCGTGACGCTCGACGAGATCGGCGCCGACCCGGCCGCGCTGGGCGCCGCGTGCCTGGCCGCACTGCGCGACGCCGCTTAGCCTCCGGTTGTGCTGCTGCGCAGCTGCTGCATCGCCGACCCTGCGGCGCTGCGGCGCTCGGCGGGCGCGGACGCATCCTGCTGCTCCTGCTGCGCGGCCGCCTGCTGCGCGGCGGCCTCCCGAAGCTGGGCCGCCATCGGCTCGGGCAACTGCACCGCCAACGGTGTGCGCACCGGCAGCGGCGTATCGCCGCGACGAACCACGGTGTCCGCCAAGGCTTCTCGTGCTTCGCTGGTCAGCGCGTCGATGGCCTCCGCTGCGCCGTTGACCACGCAGCGGATCATCCAGCGGTAGCCGTCGACCCCGATGAACCGCACCACGCCGGCCCCCGTGCCCACCACTTCACGACCCCACGGGCCGTCCTGGATGCTCACCTGGGCCCCGTCCTTGCGCAGCGAGTCGGCAAGCTCGCCGGCCACCTCGCGCCACAGGCCGGCGCTTTTCGGCGCCGCATACGCGGCGATGGTGTAACGGCCGTTCGGTGTCACGATCCAGACCGCGCTGGGAATGCCCGTCTCGGTGAGCTCGACTTGCAGCTGGCCCTCCGCCGGCATCGGGATCAGCACCGAACCCAGGTCCAGCCGGGCCACCTCGGCATCCGCGGGATCGTCGAAATCCTCGATGTCGAACGGCCCGTCGAGCTCGATCTCGGGTTCGGGCTCAGCCGGCGGCTCCGGCTGCGCCGCCGCCACTTCCGCGCCGCGTGCGTCGTCGTTTTTGGGTTTGCCTCTACCGAATGCCATTACAAGCTCGCATGTCCGCCGGAGGAGCCGTGACCGCCGTCGCCCCGCGAGGTTTCGGCGAGCCCGGCCTCGTCGAATGACGCCACTTCGACCAGGTCGACCAACTCGACCCGTTGCACGAGCAGCTGGGCGATGCGATCACCCCGGTGCACGGCGATCGGCGTGGCCGGATCGAGGTTGATCAGCGCCACCTTGATCTCGCCGCGGTAGCCGGCGTCGATGGTGCCGGGACTGTTGACAATCGAAAGCCCAACTCGCGCAGCCAATCCCGAGCGCGGATGGACCAACCCAACCATCCCGTACGGGATGGCCACCGCGACGCCCGTGCGCACCAGGGCGCGGTGCCCCGGCGCGATTTCGACGTCTTCGGCGCTGTAGAGGTCGACGCCGGCATCACCGTCGTGGGCGCGGCTGGGCAGCGGAAGCCCGGGGTCGAGACGGACAACTGCCAGACTGGTCGACACGGGGGCACAGACTACCCTTGACCGCGTGTCGGGTACGCGTGTCGCGCCGCAAAGCGTGCGGTATCGCGAGCGTTTGTGGGTGCCATGGTGGTGGTGGCCGCCGGGTTTCGCGCTCGCGGCGATCGTGGCCTTAGAGGTGAACCAGGGTGTGCCCGCGCTGCCGAACTGGGTGCCGTTCGCGGTGCTGTTCGCGGTGGCGAGCGGTGCGCTGCTGTGGTTGGGGCGAATGGAGATACGGGTCACCACTGGGGACGAGGGCGTCGAACTGTGGGCCGCCGACGCGCATCTGCCGGTCACTGTGATCGCCCGCTCCGCGGAAATCCCCCGCTCGGCCAAGTCGGCGGCGCTGGGGCGTCAGCTCGATCCCGCGGCCTACGTGATGCACCGGGCGTGGGTCGGTCCCATGGTGCTCGTCGTGCTCGACGACCCCGACGACCCGACACCGTACTGGCTGGTGAGCTGCCGCCACCCGGAGCGGGTGCTATCGGCATTGCGCAGCTGATCCCGTCAGGCCGCGCAGTCGGTACAGATCATCACGCCGTTCTTCTCGCTGGCGAGCCGGCTGCGGTGTTGCACCAGAAAGCAACTCGAGCAAGTGAACTCGTCAGCCTGCTTCGGAACAACGCGGACGGACAACTCCTCGCCGGACAAGTCGGCGCCAGGCAGTTCGAACGACTCGGCGGACTCGGACTCGTCGACGTCGACCACGGCCGATGCCGCCTCGTTACGCCGCGCTTTGAGCTCCTCCAGCGAATCCTCCGAAACGTCATCGGTCTCGGTTCGCCGTGGGGCGTCATAGTCGGTAGCCATCGGCCTCTCCCTCGCTCCCCCTTGAAAACTGTGCAAGCAACGCTTTGTACCAGCGTCGAACGCATCCGCCAAACGATTCGTGCCCGTATCCCGCCGTCTTCAAGTGTGATTTGCGTCACACAGATAATTTAACCGCGGTGTCCGGCGCTAAACATCACGTTTAGAGTGCTCGTGTGGTCGCGCTAATCACCGAGGGCACCGCCTTCGACAAACACGGTCGCCCCTTTCGGCGCCGCAACGCCCGGCCCGCGATCGGCCTGCTGATCGTTCTGCTTGTGGCAACCGCCGTGGTGTGGACGATCGCGCTGACCCGCCCGCCCGAAGTCCACGAGGCCGCCGTGTGCAATCCGCCGCCCGGCCAGGGGGATCCGGCGAAGCCACAGTTGGGTGAGCCGGTGTCCCGCAGCACGATGACGAACGTCGCCCCGGCCAGGCTGGCCGACACCAAGATCCGTGTCCTCAACGCCAGCGGCCGCGGCGGTCAGGCCGGCGATGTCGCCAACGCGCTGCACGACCTCGGCTTCGCCCAGCCGACGGCCGCCAACGATCCTCTCTACGAGGGCACCCGGTTGACCTGTCAGGGCCAGATCCGGTTCGGCGAGGCCGGTCAGGCCGCCGCCGCGGCGGTGTGGCTGGTGGCGCCGTGCACCGAGCTGTTCCGCGACGACCGCGCCGACGACTCCGTCGATCTCGCCCTGGGCACCGACTTCACCGCGCTGGCGCACAGCGACGACATCGACGCCGTGCTCGCCGGGTTGCGCCCGGGCGCCGAGCCGGCCGATCCGGCGCTGCTGTCCAAGGTCCACTCCAGCAGCTGCTGAGGTCAGTCCGGAATCGGGCCCAGTCCGTCGAATCGTTCGAGGGCGCCGAGCAATTCGTCGGCGATCCCGGGCGCCGCGGCCACCACCAGCCCGGCGCTGCCATCTGAATCCGGGGGCAACACCACCCGCGCCCCGGCCTCGGCGGCGATCAGCGCCCCGGCCGCGGAATCCCACACGTGCAGGCCGTGCTCGTAGTAGGCATCGAGCCGACCGGCCGCGACCATGCACAAATCCAGTGCGGCAGAACCGATGCGGCGCACGTCGCGGACCACCGGCAGCATCTTGGCCACCAGCGCCGCCTGCGCGGTGCGTCGCCGCCGCGAGTATGCGAATCCGGTACCCAGAAGCGCCATCGACAAATCGTCGACCGCACTGCACCGCAGCCGGCGGGTTCCGCTCTCGTCGGCCAGCTGCGCGCCGAGGCCCGTCGCCGCCGAATACACCCGCTCGGCCATGACGTCGGCGACGGCGCCCGCCACCGACACGCCGTCGATCTGCGCCGCCACCGACACCGCATAGGCCGGGATGCCGTAGACGAAGTTCACCGTGCCGTCGATGGGGTCGAGCACCCAGGTGACCGCGCCGGCTGCGGCCGAATCGGCGGGCCCGCCGCCCTCCTCACCGAGAATCGGGTCGCCGGATCGGCGCTGCGCCAACCGATCCCGCAACAGCCGCTCGGTTTCGGTGTCGACGACGGTCACCGGATCGGTCGGGGTGGTCTTGGTCTGCACCGCCGCGCTCGCCTCGCCGTTGGCGTCGGCGCCGAACACTTCGGCACGACGGCGGCGCACGAAGGCGGCAGCCTCTCCGGCCAGCTCTTCGGCGACTGCACGCAGGCGTGCGGGCTCGTTGTCAGGAGTCGTCACCGGTCTATCGCAGCACAGTGCGCGCAGCACACCGATCCCGCGGTGGGCCGCGCAACGACGCATTAGGGTGTGGTCGGACAGGCCCGTCTCGCCCGAGGAGATCCGATGACCAGTAGCGACTCGCCGCAGCGGCGCGGTTTCGGTGTCGACGTCGGCGGCAGCGGCATCAAGGGCGGGATCGTCGACCTGGACACCGGCCAGCTGATCGGCGACCGCTACAAGCTCGCGACGCCTCAACCGGCCACCCCGCCGGCCGTCGCCAAGACCATTGCAGCCGTCGTCAACGAATTCGGGTGGTCGGGCCCGCTGGGAGTGACCTATCCCGGCGTCGTCACCCAGGGCGTCGTGCAGACCGCGGCCAACGTCGACAAGGCGTGGATCGGCACCAACGCGCGCGACATCATCAGCGCCGAGCTGAACGGTCAGGAGATCGTCGTCCTCAACGACGCCGACGCCGCCGGGCTCGCCGAAGAGCGCTACGGGGCGGGCAAAGACCAGACCGGGTTGGTAATCCTGCTCACGTTCGGAACCGGGATCGGGTCGGCGCTGATTCACAACGGGATACTGCTGCCCAACACCGAGTTGGGACACGTCGACGTCGACGGCAAAGAAGCCGAACACCGCGCCGCGTCGTCGGTCCGGGACAACAAGGGCTGGAGCTACAAGAAGTGGGCCAAGCAGGTGACCAAGGTGCTGGTCGCCTTCGAGAACGCGTTTTGGCCCGACCTGTTCATCGCCGGCGGCGGGATAAGCCGCAAGGCCGACAAATGGGTGCCGCTGCTGGAGAACCGGACGCCGGTGGTTCCGGCCGCGCTGCTGAACACCGCCGGGATCGTCGGCGCGGCGATGGCTGCTACCAGCGACGTCACCCACTGAATTTGCGCGCTCGGGGCGGCACCACCCCTGTGTGTCGTTACAATGGTCACCGGCAGCCGCCCAACCACTAGCGGCGAGCATCCAAGCTGATATCAAGGCCGACATCCGACATAGCCGACACTTTCGGTAGCGCACGCCAACCGCGCCGAAGGCTCGGCGTGACAACTTGAGGCGACCGAAGGGGTTTTCGTGGCAGCGACCAAAGCAAGCCCGGCAACCGATGAGCCGGTGAAGCGCACCGCTACCAAGTCCCCCGCCAAAGCCGGGGCGAAGCGATCCGCGGCCAAGTCCGCCAACGGCGCTGCCCCCGCCAAACGGGCTACCAAGACAGCAACGCGAGCCAGCAAAACACCCGCCAAAACCGCCAAGGCGGCGGCCGACACCGCGAAAAAGGGCCGCGCACCGGCGAAAAGCGCCACCAAGTCGGCGCCCGCGCGTGGACGCGCCAAGAAGGCGACGTCGGCCAAGGATGCTCCGAAGGGCGCCGAAGTCGTAGCCGACGCCCTCGAGGAAGAGGTCGATGAGCTCGACGCCGAGCCGGAACTGGACGCCGAGCCCGGCGAAGACATCGAGCTGGAGGCCGACATCAGCCTGGAGGACCTCGAGGACGACGTGTCGTCCGAAGGCGACGACGACACCGAAAGCGAGCCCGAGGGCGAGGCCGACCCGGCCGCGGTGAGCACCGAGGCGTCCGACGACGACGAGGAGATCGCCGAGCCCACCGAAAAGGACAAGGCCTCAGGCGATTTCGTGTGGGACGAGGACGAGTCCGAGGCGTTGCGCCAGGCCCGCAAGGACGCCGAGCTCACCGCGTCGGCGGACTCGGTGCGCGCCTACCTCAAGCAGATCGGCAAGGTGGCGCTGCTCAACGCCGAAGAGGAAGTCGAGCTGGCCAAGCGCATCGAGGCCGGCCTGTACGCCACTCAGCTGATGGCCGAGATGGCCGAGCGCGGCGAGAAACTGCCGGCCGCCCAGCGCCGCGACATGATGTGGATCTGTCGTGACGGCGATCGCGCGAAAAACCATCTCCTCGAAGCGAATCTGCGGCTGGTGGTGTCACTGGCCAAGCGCTACACCGGTCGCGGCATGGCATTTCTCGACCTGATCCAGGAAGGCAACCTGGGTCTGATCCGCGCGGTCGAAAAGTTCGACTACACAAAGGGTTACAAGTTCTCCACGTATGCGACATGGTGGATCCGCCAGGCGATCACCCGCGCGATGGCAGACCAGGCCCGCACCATCCGCATCCCCGTGCACATGGTCGAGGTGATCAACAAGCTCGGCCGCATCCAGCGAGAGCTGCTGCAGGACCTGGGCCGCGAGCCCACTCCCGAAGAGCTCGCCAAGGAAATGGACATCACCCCGGAAAAGGTCCTGGAGATCCAGCAGTATGCCCGCGAGCCGATCTCGCTGGACCAGACCATCGGCGACGAGGGTGATAGCCAACTCGGCGACTTCATCGAGGACAGTGAAGCTGTAGTAGCGGTCGACGCCGTTTCGTTCACCCTGCTGCAGGACCAGCTGCAGTCGGTGCTGGAGACGCTCTCCGAGCGCGAGGCCGGCGTCGTACGGTTGCGCTTCGGGCTCACCGACGGCCAGCCCCGCACCCTCGACGAGATCGGCCAGGTCTACGGCGTCACCCGCGAACGCATCCGCCAGATTGAGTCCAAGACGATGTCGAAGCTGCGCCACCCCAGCCGTTCGCAGGTTCTGCGCGACTATCTCGACTGAGCGATATTGCGGGGCAATGCAATAGCCTGACGGCATGCCATCGCGCCGCGTCCTCGTCTCGTCCGGATCGGATTTCGAATCCACGGTCGGCTATTCCCGGGCCGTGCGGGTCGGCCCGCATGTGGTCGTATCGGGGACAACGGGCACCGGCGACGACATCGCCGCGCAGACCCGGGATTGCTTGCGCCGCATAGAGATTGCTCTCGGCGAAGCCGGCGCGGCCCTCGCCGATGTCGTGCGCACCCGCATCTACGTCACCGACATTTCGCGCTGGCGCGACGTTGGCGAAGTACATGCGGAAGTCTTCGGCGAGATCCGGCCCGCGGCCACCATGGTCGAGGTCTCGGCGCTCATCGCGCCCGACTTGCTCGTGGAGATCGAGGCCGACGCCTACATAGATTCCGTGGCCGGCGGGAAGACGCCGTCGGCGCCGGGCCGGTAACTGGTGACGTCGATCACAGCGCCGATTGGCAGCGGACCGTACAGATGCGGGAACAGCATCGCCTGCGGATCCGTTGCTACACCGGGTTCCCAACGCACCGGCGAAGCCAACCGGGCCGGGTCGATGTGTAGCAGCACCAAGTCGGTGCGACCACGGTAGAGCCGGTTGGCCGGCAGGTGCACTTGTTCGGGGGTCGACAGATGGACGTAGCTGGCGTCGGCCAGTGACTCCGGGCGAAGCTCGCCGAGGGCCTGCGCCCGCGACCACTCGTCTGTTGAACACAGGTGCAGCAGCACCGCGGGTTCCGAGTTCACCCGAACCAGCCTGCCCGAGCCGGTAACTCGGCAGGCGTGAGAAACGACACACCGGGTAACCCATGGGGAAGAAGGCCAAACCCCCCGACATTTGAGACAGTGGAGTTAGGCCAGAAGGAGTAGCCATGAACGCAACCTTGACCAGTCCGGAACTCACCAGGGCTGATCGATGCGACCGGTGCGGCGCCGCCGCCCGCGTGCGTGCCAAGCTGCCCTCAGGTGCCGAACTTCTCTTCTGCCAGCATCACGCGAACCAACACGAGGCCAAGCTGATCGAATTGGCCGCCGTGCTGGAAGTCAGCGCCCCGGTGGAGTCGTAAGCCACAACTCGCCCGTCGGCAATCCGGACGGCATGACGTCACGTCAGGAATCCTGGACTGAATGAGCAGCCAGATCCCGAAGCCCTCGCGCCACCACATTTGGCGCGTCACACGACGGACGCTCTCGAAAAGCTGGGACGACTCCATCTTTTCCGAGTCGGCGCAGGCAGCGTTCTGGTCGGCGCTGTCGTTGCCGCCGCTGCTGTTGGGCATGCTGGGCAGCCTCGCCTACGTGGCACCGCTGTTCGGTCCGGACACCCTGCCCGCCATCGAGCATCGCTTGGTGACCATGGCGCACAGCTTCTTTTCCGACAACGTCGTCAACGAGATCATCAAGCCGACGATCAGTGACATCGACAAGGGTGCCCGCGGCGAAGTGGTGTCGCTGGGCTTCGTGATCTCGCTGTGGGCGGGCTCGTCGGCCGTCTCGGCGTTCGTCGATGCGGTGGTCGAAGCCCACGACCAAACGCCTCTGCGCCATCCGGTGCGTCAGCGCTTCTACGCGCTGGGGTTGTACGTCGCGATGCTGCTGTTCCTGATCGCCACGGCGCCGCTCATGGTGCAGGGCCCGCGGAAGGTGGAGCAATTCGTCCCCGACAGCTGGTTGGACATCGGCTATTACCCGGCACTGATCGGCGGGTTGTTGGTCGCCGTGATGATCCTGTACCGGGTCGCGCTGCCCGAAGCGCTGCCGACACACCGGCTGGTCCTCGGCGCGATGCTGGCCACCGCCGTCTTCCTGATCGCCACCCTGGGCCTGCGCTTCTATTTGCGTTGGATCAACAGCACCGGCTACACCTACGGCGCGCTGGCCACCCCGATCGCCTTCTTGTTGTTCGCCTTCTTCGGCGGGTTCGCGATCATGCTGGGCGCCGAGCTCAACGCCGCCATCCAGGAGGAGTGGCCGGCGCCGGCCACCCATGCTCACCGGCTGCGGCGCTGGCTGAAGTCGCGCACCGGGATCGGCAACGGCGACGACACCGACGACGCCGGCGCGAACTGCGCGCCCTGCGTCAGCGCCGAACCGGTCAGCTCTTCTTGAGCTGCTCGTAGATCCGCTTGCAGTCCGGGCACACCGGCGAGCCCGGCTTGGCCGAGCGCGTCACCGGGAACACTTCGCCGCACAGCGCGACCACGTGCGTGCCCATCACCGCGCTCTCGGCGATCTTGTCCTTCTTGACGTAGTGGAAGTATTTCGGAGTGTCGCTGCCCGTCCCGTCGTCGACGCGTTCGTCGGTGTCGGTGCGCTCGATCGTCTGGGTCTGCATGCCTCATATTGTGCCGGAAACCCGTTACGACAGAGCCGACGGAGTGTGGGACAGTAAAGAGATGAAGCACGGCCCCGAGCTGGGTTTCGACGACGACGGTCGGCCGGTGCTGATCACCGCGGCTGCGCCTTCCTATGAGGTGCAGCACCGGCAGCGGGTGCGCAAATACCTGACTCTCATGGCATTCCGGATTCCCGCGCTGGTGCTGGCCGCGCTGGCCTACGGCGCCTGGCACAACGGTCTGATCTCGCTTCTGATTCTGGTCGCGTCGATTCCGTTGCCGTGGATGGCGGTGCTGATTGCCAACGACCGGCCGCCGCGCCGGGCCGACGAGCCGCGGCGGTTCGACAACACCCGTCGGCGCACCCCGATCTTCCCCACCGCCGAGCGGCCCGCGCTCGAGCCGCGCCGCCATTCGGCGCCGCAACCCGAGTCGCCGGACGGCACGGGTTCCGAGTAATCGCCCGCCTGCCGCGTTTCTCAGCACATTCACAGGTCGCGAGCACATTTCTGCACGTCAAAGCGTGTGAGATCGGCGTGCGGTGGGAACTCTTGGCTCGGGTTGGTCGTTGGACCACATGACAGTTCAAGCCGATCAGGAGGCCGCTATGGCAAATGCCACCACAAGCCGGGTTGACAGCGATCTGGACGCTCAAAGCCCCGCCGCGGATCTGGTGCGCGTGTATCTGAACGGCATCGGGAAGACGGCGTTGCTCAATGCCGCTGACGAGGTCGAACTCGCCAAGCGCATCGAGGCCGGGCTTTACGCCCAGCATCTGCTGGAGACCCGTAAGCGCCTCGGCGAGAACCGCAAACGTGATTTGCAGGCCGTGGTTCGCGACGGCCAGGCGGCGCGCCGCCATCTGCTCGAAGCCAATCTGCGGCTGGTGGTGTCGCTGGCCAAGCGCTACACCGGTCGCGGGATGCCGCTGCTGGATCTGATCCAGGAAGGCAATCTCGGACTGATCCGCGCAATGGAGAAGTTCGACTACACAAAGGGATTCAAATTCTCGACGTATGCCACCTGGTGGATTCGGCAGGCGATTACCCGCGGGATGGCCGACCAGAGCCGCACCATCCGGCTGCCGGTTCATCTCGTCGAGCAAGTGAACAAGCTGGCGCGGATCAAGCGGGAGATGCACCAGAACCTCGGCCGCGAGGCCACCGACGAGGAGCTCGCCGCCGAGTCGGGCATCCCGGTCGACAAGATCAACGACCTGCTCGAGCACAGCCGCGACCCGGTCAGCCTCGACATGCCGGTGGGCTCCGAGGAGGAAGCCCCGCTGGGCGACTTCATCGAGGACGCCGAAGCGATGTCGGCCGAGAACGCTGTGATCGCCGAGTTGCTGCACACCGACATCCGCAGCGTGCTGGCAACCCTCGACGAGCGGGAGCACCAGGTGATCCGGTTGCGCTTCGGTCTCGACGACGGGCAGCCGCGCACGCTGGACCAGATCGGCAAGCTGTTCGGTCTGTCCCGCGAGCGGGTGCGCCAGATCGAGCGCGAGGTGATGGCCAAGCTGCGCAACGGCGAACGCGCCGACCGGCTACGCTCCTACGCCAGCTGAGCGAGCACAGAGGATGCCCGCCGCGATTGCGGCGGGCATTCTGCTGCCAGCCGCCATGCGGTGGCGATCGCAAGCGCGGCATAGCCGGGCGCGGCGGGTCGCCACCAAACCGGGCGAGTGTGTTAGCGAACCATTCACGCAGCTGGCCAAGTAGACTCGAGCTGCGACGGAGGGTGCGGAATGAACGATCTGGTTGATACCACCGAGATGTATCTGCGGACGATCTACGACCTCGAGGAAGAGGGCGTGACGCCGCTGCGTGCGCGTATCGCCGAGCGGCTCGACCAAAGCGGCCCCACCGTCAGCCAGACCGTGTCCCGGATGGAGCGCGACGGGTTGCTGCACGTCGCCGGCGACCGCCACCTCGAGCTGACCGACAAGGGCCGGGCGCTGGCCATCGCCGTGATGCGCAAGCACCGGCTCGCCGAGCGGCTGCTGGTCGACGTCATCGGGCTGCCGTGGGAAGACGTGCACGCCGAGGCCTGCCGCTGGGAGCACGTGATGAGCGAGGACGTCGAGCGTCGCCTGGTGCAGGTGCTCAACAACCCGACCACCTCGCCGTTCGGCAACCCGATCCCGGGGCTGCTGGACCTCGGCGTGGAGACGGGCGCCGAGGACGCCAACCTGGTGCGTTTGACCGAGCTTCCGGCCGGCTCGCCGGTGGCGGTGGTCGTGCGCCAGCTCACCGAGCACGTCCAGGGCGACATCGACCTGATCACCCGCCTGAAGGACGCCGGCGTGGTGCCCAACGCGCGGGTGACTGTCGAGACCAACCCCGCCGGCGGGGTGACCATCGTGATACCGGGCCACGAAAATGTGAGCCTGCCGCACGAGATGGCCCACGCCGTCAAGGTGGAGAAGGTCTAACCCGCTCGCTGGCCGAACGTCCGCCGCGGCGGTAGCCGCACCCCGAGCCGGCGGGCCAGCCGATAGCCGGTGAGCGCAAGCTGCCGGATGTTCTCCGGCCGCAGCCCCGACTGCAACGCGGTGTCCAGCATGCCCGCCATCCGATGGCCGGGCTCGCAGCGCAACGCGGCCTCCAGCGACACGCCCGCCAGCGGCCCGTCGCCGCGGGCGTAGGCACTGAACGCGAGCAACACCAGCGCCTCAGTTCGCCACGGCGCGGGCAGCCGGCGCGACAGCAGTGCCCACAGCGACTCGGCCGCACCGGCATCCTCGCCGACTGCCAACGCGTAGAGCGTGTCGCGGACCTGCACATCGGTCAGCGCGCAGCCCAACCGCGCCAACTCGGCATCGCCGAGCTCGTGCCCGTCGGCGACCCGTGCGGCGGCGGCCATCGCCGCTTCGACGTCGCGGCGGCCGCAGTCGACCGGATCCGCGCGGCACGCCGCGTCCCGGGCGGCGGCGAGTTCCTCGACGAGCGCGGCGAGTTCGGCACTGTCGTCGGCGGCGATGACCGCCTGCAGGTCGGCCCGCCGCGCGTAGAGGCGCCGGCCGTCCAGCACGGCGGCCAGCGCCAGCGGCGAGGACGACGGGTCGTCGACGGCCCCGCCGGAACCGCAGCCGTCGACGCAGTGCCACCTCCCGCCGGCGGCCACCCGGTCCACGACGTGCGCGGCCCACAACACGATGTCGCGCTGCGACAATTCGTCGGTCAGGGTCGCGCACAGCTGCCGGTATTCCTTGTTGCAAACCGGGCAACCGGCGCCGTCGGCGTCGACGAGCACCGCGATGGCGGCCTCGGGATCGGCTGCGGCGGCGACGTCAGCGAGGTGGCCAAGCCGGTCGGGCAGCTTGTCGGACAGGTCGACGCGCATGACCGAGCCGAGCTCGCCGGCGTCGATCGACACCAGCACCAGTGATTTCTCCGGCACGAAACCCAAAACGGCCGGCAGTGCCGCGATCAATGCGCCGGGGCGGTTCAGTTCAAAGTCTGCTCGATGCGTTGTCATGGGACGAACGCTGGCAACCGGCACCGTCATGGTTCGCCCGCCCGGGCCTCGCGATAGCCAGGCTGGGGATGAACTCGCGACTGTGCATCGCGCGTCAGCGTGCGAGATTTGACGAATCAGCGTAGATGTCTACTCATGGGTTCGATGCGGGAGTACGACCTAGTCGTCATCGGTTCAGGTCCGGGTGGGCAGAAGGCGGCGATCGCCGCGGCCAAGCTGGGCAAGTCGGTCGCCGTCATCGAGCGCGGCCGGATGCTGGGCGGGGTCTGCGTCAACACCGGGACCATCCCGTCGAAAACCTTGCGCGAAGCGGTCGTCTACCTCACCGGGATGAGTCAGCGCGAACTGTACGGCGCAAGCTATCGGGTCAAGGACAAGATCACGCCGGCCGACCTGCTGGCCCGCACCCAGCACGTTATCGGCAAACAGGTCGACGTCGTGCGAAACCAGTTGATGCGCAACAGAATCGACCTGATTGTGGGTCACGGCCGTTTCGTCGACCCGCACACCATCCTGGTGGAGGACGCGTCGCGCGGCGAACGCGTCACCGTCTCCGGCGACTACATCGTCATCGCCACCGGCACCACGCCGGTACGCCCCGGCGGAGTCGAGTTCGACGAGGAACGCGTGCTGGACTCCGACGGTATCCTCGATCTCAAGTCGCTGCCGTCGTCGATGGTGGTGGTCGGCGCAGGCGTGATCGGCATCGAATACGCGTCGATGTTCGCCGCGCTGGGCACCAAGGTGACCGTCGTCGAAAAGCGCGAGACGATGCTGGACTTCTGCGACCCCGAGATCGTCGAGGCGCTGAAATTCCATCTGCGCGACCTGGCCGTCACGTTTCGGTTCGGCGAGGAAGTCACCGCAGTGGACGTCGGCTCCGTCGGCACCGTCACGACACTGGCCAGCGGCAAGCAGATCCCCGCCGAGACCGTGATGTACTCCGCCGGGCGGCAGGGCCAGACCGAGGACCTCGACCTGGAGAACGCCGGCCTGGAGACCGACCACCGCGGGCGGATCTTCGTCGACGACCAGTTCTGCACCAAGGTCGACCACATCTACGCCGTCGGCGACGTGATCGGCTTCCCCGCCCTCGCCGCGACCTCGATGGACCAGGGCCGGCTGGCCGCCTACCACGCGTTCGGCGAGCCCACCGACGGCATGACCGAGCTGCAGCCGATCGGCATCTACTCGATCCCCGAGGTGTCCTACGTGGGCGCCACCGAGGTCGAGCTGACCAAGGACGCAATCCCCTACGAGGTGGGCGTGGCCCGCTACCGGGAACTGGCCCGCGGGCAGATCGCCGGCGACTCCTACGGCATGCTCAAGCTGCTGGCGTCCACCGAAGACCGAAAGCTGCTGGGCGTGCACATCTTCGGCACCAGCGCCACCGAGATGGTGCACATCGGGCAGGCCGTGATGGGCTGCGGCGGCACCGTCGACTACCTGGTCGACGCGGTGTTCAACTATCCGACATTCTCAGAGGCCTACAAGGTCGCGGCGCTGGACGTGACCAACAAGATGCGGGCGCTCAACCAGTTCCGCGCTTAACACGGATCGTTGAAGGCTTGCGGGGCGGCGTCCCCCGGGCCGCCGGCCTCGGCGCGCGCCAGCAGCGCGGCCGTCTGCTCGTCGAACGGCGCCGAGTACGACACGCTCTCCTCGCAGCCGCCGCCGTCCGGGCCGCCGATCACGCCCGTCACCGTCGACCCGGTGATCCAGGGCGCGCCGCTGGTGCCGTCGACCAGCCCGGCGCAGGGCAGCGTGGGATAGCTCCCCTGCGTCAGCGTGGTTTCGGCCTGGCAGCCGATCGGCGTGCCACCGACCCCGACCCGATAACCGACGATGCTGACCCGGGTGCCCGGCGCCGGCGCACTGCCCAGCGACAGTGCCGAGCGGGTCTGCTGTTCAATCGGCGTGCCGTCGGCGCGGCTGACCCGCGCGATCGCATAGTCGGCGCGCGGGTCCTGGGCCGACAGCCAGCGCGGATCGAGATACACGGCGTCGACCGTCCAGACCTCTGTCGGCGCGGCAGATCCGGAAAAACCGGGAACGAAGCCGGTCGGCGGCCCGGCGGCCAGGCAGTGCGCCGCCGTCAGCACCAGGTCGCCGCGGGCGGAATGCAGCACCGACCCGGTGCAGGTGTGCAGGTCGCCGCCGCCGAGAAAGATGGCGCCCACCCGCGGATCGGACGGCAGCGGAGCTGCCGAAACGCCGTGCGCGACGGCTTGCTCGGATGTGCCGGTGACCGGTGCGGATGCGGCCCGCTGCCCGCACGCGGCCAGCATCACTGCCAGGACCGACAGGCCCGCCACCACTGTGCGCATCGCTGCCGATCATGCCCGATCATGTGGAATGCGGCCTTGGCGCATCGCGTTTCGACCTAGAGGCGGACCTCACCCGCCGATCTGAGAGAGAATGTGTGAGGCGGTGCGATACCGGCACCGCGACGAGGAGGCAACATTGATGGGCGATCACCAGCCCCCGGACCAGGGACAGCACTACCAGCCCGAACAGAACGGGATGTATGAGCTCGAGTTCCCCGCGCCGCAGTTGTCGTCGTCGGATGGCCGCGGACCGGTACTGGTACATGCCCTCGAAGGCTTCTCCGACGCAGGTCACGCGATCCGGCTGGCCGCCACCCACCTCAGGGAGACGCTGGACACCGAGCTGGTGGCGTCGTTCGCGATCGACGAGCTGCTGGACTACCGGTCGCGGCGCCCGCTGATGACGTTTAAGACCGACCACTTCACCAGCTACGACGACCCCGAGCTGAGCCTGTACGCCCTGCACGACAGCGTCGGCACCCCGTTTCTGCTGCTGGCCGGCATGGAGCCGGACCTCAAGTGGGAGCGCTTCATCAGCGCGGTGCGGCTGCTGGCCGAGCGTCTCGGGGTCCGGCAGACCATTGGGCTGGGCACCATCCCGATGGCGGTCCCCCACACCCGGCCGGTGACCATGACGGCGCACTCCAACAACCGCGAGCTGATTGCCGACTTCACGCCGTGGATCGCCGAGGTCCAGGTGCCCGGCAGCGCGTCGAACCTGCTCGAGTACCGGATGGCACAGCACGGCCACGAGGTGGTCGGGTTCACTGTGCACGTCCCGCACTACCTGGCCCAGACCGACTATCCGGCCGCCGCGCAGGCCCTGCTCGAGCAGGTCGGCAAGACCGGGTCGCTGCAGCTGCCGCTGCAGGCGCTGGAAGAGGCGGCCGAGGACATCCGGGCCAAGATCGACGAGCAGGTCGAGGCCAGTCCCGAGGTGGCCCAGGTGGTGGCGGCGCTCGAACGCCAGTACGACGCGTACGTCACCGCCCAGGAGAACAGGTCGCTGCTGACGCGCGACGAGGACCTGCCCAGCGGCGAGGAACTCGGCGCGGAGTTCGAGCGGTTTTTGGCGCAGCAGGCCCAGAAGAAGTTCGACGACGACGATCCGTCCTGAGCGCCGCGCCGGGCGGCGCAATACAGTTGGCGACATGACCAGACTCCGCCCGGTGCGTGAGGTCACGCCGTCACTGCAGTTCCGCACCATCCACGGGTATCGGCGGGCCTACCGAATAGCGGGCTCCGGGCCGGTCATTCTGCTGATCCACGGGATCGGCGACAACTCGACCACGTGGGGGCCGGTACACGCCCGGCTCGCGCAGCGGTTCACCGTGATCGCGGTCGACCTGCTCGGCCACGGGCAGTCGGACAAGCCGCGCGCCGACTATTCGGCCGCGGCCTACGCCAACGGGATGCGAGACCTGTTGTCGGTGCTCGACATCGAGCGCGTCACCGTGGTGGGCCATTCGCTGGGCGGCGGGGTGGCGATGCAATTCGCCTACCAATTCCCGCAATTGGTCGAACGGCTGGTGCTGGTCGGCGCCGGCGGTATCACCAAGGACGTGAACCTGGTGCTGCGACTGGCCTCGCTGCCGCTGGGCGCCGAGGCGCTGGCGCTGCTGCGGCTGCCGCTGGTGCTGCCGGCCGTGCAGATCGCGGGTCGCGCGGCGGGCCTGCTGCTGGGCTCCACCGCGCTGGGCCGCGACTTGCCGGACGTGCTGCGAATACTGGCCGACCTGCCCGAGCCGATGGCATCCTCGGCGTTCACCCGCACCCTGCGCGCCGTGGTGGACTGGCGCGGTCAGATGGTCACCGTGCTGGACCGATGTTATTTGATGGAATCCATTCCGACGCAGATCATTTGGGGCACCGACGATGTGGTGGTGCCGGTCAGCCACGCCTGGATGGCACACGCCGCGATGCCCGGTTCGCGGCTGGAGATCTTCGAGCGCTCCGGGCATTTCCCGTTCCACGACGACCCCGACCGCTTCATTGAAGTCGTCGAGCGATTCATCGATACCACCGAGCCCGCCGAGTGCGACCACGCCGCGCTGCGCGAGTTGCTGCGCAACGGCGGTGGCGCCGGGACGGTCTCCGGTTCGCGCGACACCCGGGTTGCGGTGTTGAACGCCATGGGCTCCGACGAACGCAGCGCCACCTGAATGTCGCGGCGTCGTAGGCTCACCCCATGAGCATCGACGTGACGGTGTTGCGCGTTTTCACCGACTCGGCCGGCAATTTCGGCAATCCGCTCGGTGTCATCGATGCCGGCAGCGTTAATGTCCACGACCGGCAGCGGCTGTCACGCCAATTGGGTTACAGCGAAACGATATTCGTTGACCTGCCCGCGCCCGGGTTGACGACCGCGCATGCCCGTATCTACACGCCGATGAGCGAGCTCGCGTTCGCCGGACACCCGTCGGTGGGACTGTCGTGGTGGCTGCGCCAGCGGGGCACGCCGATCCGTACCCTGCAACTGCCGGCCGGCATCGTGCAGGTGAGCTACGACGACGACGTCACCGCCATCCACGCCCGCTCGGAATGGGCTCCCGAAATGGCGATCCACGATCTCGAGTCGCTGGACGAGCTGGCCTCCGCCGACCCCGCCGACTTTCCCGACGACATCGGCCACTACCTGTGGGCCTGGACCGACGAGGCGGCGGGATCGTTGCGCGCCAGGATGTTTGCGCCCGGCCTGGGCGTCCCCGAGGACGAAGCGACCGGGTCGGCGGCGGTACGCATCACCGACTACCTGAGCCGCGACCTGACCATCGTCCAAGGCAAGGGATCGGTGATCGAGACAACCTGGCACCCGGAGGGATGGGTTCGCGTTGCCGGTCGGGTGGTCGACGACGGCGTCACGCACTTCGTCTAGTCGCTACGGCGCAGCACCGCGCTGAGGTGGTTCTGCAATGGCTGGCCGACCGCCCCCATCTGCACCGAATATGACAGCTCGTCGCCGTCGACGCGGAAGCGGCGGCCAAGCGCCGTCACCTCTTTGGCGGTGGGTGTCAGGCCGATCGTCGATGCGGTCAGCTCGATGTCGATGACGTCGCCGTCCGCGGTGTAGGTGCCGACCTCGATCTCGGTGATCCCGCTGGGGTGGGCCAGCACCAGCTCGACATGACCGGGTTGCGGCACTCGCAGGTATCCCGTTTCGGCGTGCAGAGGCTTGCCATCGGCAGCGGCCTTGGTCTTTTGCCCGTAGGCGAGAAACGGCTTGCCGACATGGCCGAACACGACTTCCTCGAGATAGTCGAACGGCTCGATGGTCGGATATTTCCCCGACCCCCGGCCCGTCCAGGTGCCTAGCAGCGGCGCAAGCTCTTTCAGGTCGGGATGCAAGTCGGGCGGCATGCACGAAGCCTAGCGGCGATCGCAAGGTCGGCGAAGCCGGCCGCAACGGGTCGCCACCAGCAAGCTCAGCCGGGCGCCGAAACCTTGCGATGCGCGCGCAGCGCCTCGATCTCGCGCTCGAAATCGTCTGCGGAGGAAAAGGACCGGTACACCGAGGCGAACCGCAGGTATGCCACCTCGTCGAGTTCGCGCAGCGGCCCCAGGATCGCCAGGCCGACCTCGTGGCTGGGCACCTCCGGCGATCCCTTGGCGCGGACGGTGTCTTCGACCTGCTGGGCCAGCAGGTTCAGCGCGTCGTCGTCGACCTGGCGGCCCTGGCAGGCCCGGCGCACGCCGCTGATGACCTTCTCCCGGCTGAATGGCTCGGTGACCCCGCTGCGCTTGACCACCGCGAGGACCGCGGTTTCGACGGTGGTGAACCGCCGCCCGCACTCGGGACATGACCTGCGGCGCCGGATGGCCTGACCTTCGTCGGTTTCCCGGGAGTCGACCACCCTGGAATCCGGGTGACGACAGAACGGACAGTGCATGGCCGCTCCTTCGCCGCGCTGATAGCCGGGTACCTCAGAACATCCCGAGCGTACCCGCGCGCGACCAGATAGGCCCAGCGTCGTGCTGCCGTGCACGGCGCTGTCAGCCCACCGGCGCGATCAGGGTCTGACCCGCCGCCACCGACGCGGTTTCGAGGCCGTTGAGTTGCCGGATCCGCTCGGCCACCTGCCCGGCGGGTGCGTCCGGCGCCACCCGTGCGGCCAGATGCGAGAGCGTCTCCCCCGGCTCGACCCGCACCACGGCGAGCCGGTCGGGCACCTGGCCCGCGGCACCCCCCTGCACCGCCGCGCCGAACTGGGCGACGATCCCGAGCCACACCGTGATGAGCGCGGCGAGCAGGGCCAGCGCCACCGTGGTTGCCGGCGTGATCGACCGCGGCCGGTGCGGCGCAACGGACATCGACACGCCGGTGCCCCGGTAGTGCGGCGGCGCGACGGCCGGCCGCGACGGCCGCGGACCGCGTGGCCGCCGGTCACGCTGGCCGGCGGGGCCAACCCGCATCGGCCGAGCTCGGCGCGGCAGGTCCGGCCGGATTGTCTCGATGATAGTCATGTGGTGCCCCTTCCGTCGATGCCGTATCGATCGCCTGTTCGAACTGTAATCGATAGTGCGTTCGAATTCCGAACGTGTGATCGAATTGTTGCATTGCGACTCGGACGGTAACCCGGGCCACCGACAAGCTCCCGGCGAGCGGGCGACACGCCTCGAACACATGTTTGAGCTTCGGCGTGATTGGGTCTACATTCGTTCCTATGAGCGAGCGCAGCGATACCCCGGGTACCAGCCGTCGATCCACGGATTCCGGCCTGACCGAGCGACAGCGCACCATCCTGGACGTCATCCGCGCCTCGGTCACCAGCCGCGGCTACCCGCCGAGCATCAGGGAAATCGGGGACGCGGTCGGACTGACGTCCACGTCCTCGGTGGCGCACCAGCTGCGCACCCTGGAGCGCAAGGGCTATCTGCGCCGGGACCCGAATCGGCCGCGCGCGGTCGACGTCCGCGGCGCCGACGAGACCGCCGGGCCCACGGTGCTCACCGACGTGTCAGGCTCGGATGCCTTGCCGGAGCCAACTTTTGTGCCAGTGTTGGGGCGCATCGCGGCCGGCGGGCCGATCCTCGCCGAGGAGGCCGTCGAGGACGTCTTTCCGCTGCCGCGCGAACTGGTCGGCGAGGGCGCGCTGTTTCTGCTGCGGGTGGTCGGCGACTCGATGGTCGACGCCGCGATCTGCGACGGTGACTGGGTGGTGGTGCGTCAGCAGAACGTCGCCGACAACGGCGACATCGTCGCGGCGATGATCGACGGCGAGGCCACCGTCAAGACGTTCAAGCGCACCGGCGGCCAGATCTGGTTGATGCCGCACAACCCGGCGTTCGATCCCATCCCCGGAAACGACGCCGCCGTGCTCGGCAAGGTCGTCACCGTCATCCGCAAGGTCTAAGGCGGCTACTCCGCCCGGGTGAAACCGTTGACCTGCGCGATTTCCTCACTGGCGAACCAGATTTCGGCGAACGCGTCGGCGTAGAGCGCACTGTCGGGCGTGTAGTACAGGCCGAAGCTGGCGTTACCCTTGACCGGGTAGCCCTCCGGCGCCTCGTCCGGGTCGTCCAGCGGAAGGTGGATCGCCGGGTGGGCAGGCCCGCCGGGTTCCTCGGTGTCTCCGTCGGCGGCTGCATGCCGGCCCGAGCGCAGCTCGCTCTCGGTGGGAATCCGCGTCGGCGCCGTGTCCACGGCGTCGGGGTCCTCGTCCTCCTCCACGTCCTGGCCGAACTCGGAAGGGGTTGCGGCGCTGGGCGTTTCCTCCGTCACCAGGCCCTCGGCCACGTCGGTGCCGGCTCTGGGCATCCAGCCGGCGTCTGGGCGGCCGGCCTCGGCCATCGGCGACGGCTCCGCAGGTTCCGGGTAGGCGCGCGAGAACGGCGACGTGGCGGGCTCGCCTTCGGCGTCGGCGGCCCAGCGCCGATCCGGCTCCGGGGCGCTGTCATAGCCGGCCTCCGTGTCGGGTTGGGGTTCGGGCTCGAACGCCGCGACGCGCGGGGCAGCGCGGCGCCGCCGCCGCTGCCACCCGCGGGCGACCAGCGCAACCAGTCCGATCAGCAGCAGCACCGGAATGATGGCCAGCAGCCACCACCAGTGCCACGCATGCCCGGGGCCGGCGCCGGCGCCGGTGCCGGCGGGCCGTGCCGGACCGGCCGGCGCGTTCTGTCCGGGTATCTGCAGGCCGGACAGCGACGACGCCAGGTTCGCCGGCTCGGTGCTGAAGGTGTTCTTCGCGCGGTCCCAGGCGATCTTGCCGCCGGTGAACTTTTGGCTGACCACGTCGCGGTCCACGCTCTGGTCGCCCACCGGCGCGCCGAGCTTGCCGGTGGCGCCGCCGAGTTTGTCCCAGGCAGCCTTCATGGCGCCGCGCACCACGAACGCGCCGTGGTCGGACGTCCAGAAGATCACCGGCTTGTCGCTGGCCGAGAACGTGCTGATTCGACTGGCCGGCTTGATCCCGCCGTCGGCCTCGTTGGCGGTGGGGAAACCCAGGTCGCTGCCGGCCGGCCCGCCCAGCGACTCGTATTTGGCCAGGATGTCGCTTTCGACGGCGTTGGCGCCGGTGGCGGGGCTGAAGAAAACCTTGCCGCCGGCGAAGTTCTGGGCCAGCCCGTCGTCGCCGATCGGGTACTGCCCACCCTGTTTGGCGCCCAGCGGACCGGACTCCCCGCCGGCCGCGCGCCAGGCCATGTTGATGGCCGCGCTCGGGTCGATCGGGACCTGCAGGTCCGCGAGCTGCTGCGCCAGCTCCGGCGGGGTTGTGGTGAACGTCTTGGTCAGCCGGTTCCAGGAGACTTTGCCGCCGCTGAACGGTTGGGTGGCGACTTCGCCGTCGTAGGTTTCGTCGCCGACCGGCACGCCGAGCACGCCGCCGGAGCTACCCAGCTTGTCCCAGGCCGCGTTCATCGCGCCGCGCACCACGAACGCGCCGTGCTCGGGTGTCCAGAAGATCACCGGCTTGTCGCTGGCCGAAAACGTGCTGACCCTGCTGTCGGGTCCGGCCAGGCCCGGCACCTCGTCGATGGTCGGGAAGCCAAGGTCGCTGCCCGCGGGTCCGCCCAGCGACTGGTATTTGTCGAGCACCGCGCCATATATCGACCGCGCACCCGTCTGCGGCGTGAAGAAGATCTTGCCGTGCTCGAAGTCTTGGGCGAACCCGGCGCCGACGGCGTAGACGTCGCCCTGCTTGGCGCCGAGGTCGGAGTTCTCGCCGCCGGCTGCCTCCCAGGCGGCGGTGATCGCGTCGTCGGCGTCGCTTTCCGGAGACGCCGCCGCAGTGGGCATCACCAGGAAAGCGCCCAACGCCACTGCCGCCACACCGAGCGTCACATGCCGCACCGCCGCGCCGAATCGCCGTTGCTGCCGTCTCACCACACCTCCAAAGCCCGCATCGTCGCGGGGCTCCACTACTTTGCGCCAGCGCAACGAGAATTGCGAAGTCATATCGCAGACATTACGGAAACAGATATCCAGCCGATGTCGAAATGATGCCCGACTGCGTCGGTGTCGCGGTCGGTGCGCTGCACATTCACGAGGGGTGCGTTACCGTGCCGGAAGGGCTCAGCGCGGAACGCCACAGGAGGAAAAGCATCTGACATGGGTGTTTCCGCGCTGGTCTGGACCCTGACCATCGTCATACTCATCGGCCTGACGGCGTTCGACTATTTCTTCCATGTGCGTAAATCGCACGCGCCGACGCTACCTGAGGCCGCCGTCTGGTCGGCGTCCTATCTGGGAATCGCAATGCTTTTCGGCGTCGCCGTGATGATCTTCGGTGACGTCACGATGGGCGTCGAATATTTCGCCTGTTACTTGAGTAACGAAGCGCTTTCCGTCGACAACCTGTTCGTCTTTTTGGTGATCATCGGTAGTTTCGCCGTACCGCGGGCCGCCCAGCAGAAAGTGCTGTTGTTCGGCATCGTGGTCGCGATGGTGGCGCGCACCGGATTCATCTTCCTGGGCGCCGCGTTCATCACCCTGTTCGGTTGGGCGTTCTACCTTTTCGGTGTCGTCCTGCTGATCACCGCGGGCAACCTCGCCAGGCCGACGGCGTCGGAGGGACGTACCGCGGACCTTGCGGTCATCCGTATTGCCAAGCGTTTCCTGCGCACGTCCGATCGCTACGACGGCGACCGGTTGTTCATCGTCGAAAACGGCAAGCGGGTGATGACGCCGATGCTGCTGGTGATGGTCGCGGTCGGCGGCAGCGACTTGTTGTTCGCCTTCGACTCGATCCCGGCGTTGTTCGGTCTGACTCAGAACGTCTACCTGATCTTCAGCGCTACGGCGTTCTCGCTCTTGGGTCTTCGGCAGCTGTACTTTTTGATC
The DNA here is from genome assembly GCF_003402475.1 of Mycobacterium sp. MFM001. Lineage (GTDB taxonomy): Bacteria > Actinomycetota > Actinomycetes > Mycobacteriales > Mycobacteriaceae > Mycobacterium. Next base: position 90,945 of record NZ_BFAB01000010.1, on the reverse strand, counting down.
GACGGTCTGCTGGACCGCTTGATCTACCTGTCCTACGGCTTGGCGGGCATTCTGGGCTTCATCGGCGTCAAGCTGATGCTGCAGGCGCTGCACGAGAACAACGTCCCATTCATCAACGGCGGCAAGCCCGTTCCGGTCGGCGAGGTCAGCACCACCGTCTCGCTGACGGTGATCGTCGTCATCCTGGTGATCACGACCGTGGCGTCGCTGACCTCGGAGCGCGGCCGGGTGCAGAACACCGTCGCCAACGCCCGCCGGCACGCGACGGAGTACCTGGACCGCCACTACGAGGTCGATCCGGTCGAGCGGGAGAAGATCTTCTCCCGGCTAGTGGGCGAAGAGGACCAGATCAAAGCGCTGCCAATGAAATACCGCGCGCGAATCCGGGAATCCGACGAGCTGATGGAACTGCTCGAGCGGGCCCACCGGGCCCACGACGGCTACAACGAAGGCTAGACGCCGAGGCCGCGGCCGATGATCTCCTTCATGATCTCGGTGGTGCCGCCGTAGATGGTCTGCACCCGCGCGTCGAGATAGGCCCGGGCGATGGGGTATTCGCGCATGTAGCCGTAGCCGCCGTGCAACTGCAGGCAACGGTCGATCAGGTGCACCTGCTTTTCGGTGGAGTACCACTTGGCCATCGCGGCCTGCTCGGCGGTCAGCTTCTCCTCCAAGTGCAGCCGGATGAACTCGTCGACCATCATCCGCACCACGGTGGCCTCGGTGGCCAACTCGGCCAGCAGGAACCGGCTGTTCTGGAAGCTGCCGATCGGCCGGCCAAAAGCCTTGCGCTCCTTGGTGTATTGCACGGTCTGCTCGAGCACGGTCTCCATCGCGGTGGCCGCCATGATCGCGATCGAGATGCGCTCCTGCGGCAGGTTCTGCATCAGGTAGATGAAGCCCATGCCCTCCTGCCCGAGCAGGTTTTCCGCGGGCACGTGCACGTCGGTGAACGACAACTCTGCGGTGTCCTGGGCGTCCAGGCCGATCTTGTCCAGATGCCGGCCGCGCTCGAATCCCTCCATGCCGCGTTCGACGACCAGCAGCGAAAAGCCTTGCGCGCCTTTGTCGGGGTCGGTCTGGGCCACCACGATCACCAGGTCTGAGTTGATGCCGTTGGTGATGAACGTCTTGGAGCCGTTGAGCACGTAGTGGTCGCCCTCTTTGACCGCGCGGGTCTTGATGCCCTGCAGGTCGCTGCCGGTGCCGGGCTCGGTCATCGCGATCGCGGTGATCAGCTCCCCCGTGCAGAACTTCGGCAGCCAGCGCTGCTTCTGCTCGTCGTTGCACAACCGCAGCAGATACGGCGCGACGACGTCGTTGTGCAGCCCGAAGCCGATGCCGCTGTAGCGGCCCCGGGTGGTCTCCTCGGTGATGATCGTGTTGTAACGGAAGTCGGGGTTGCCGCCGCCGCCGTACTCCTCGGGCACCGCCATGCCCAGGAAGCCCTGCTTACCGGCCTCCAGCCACACCCCGCGGTCGACGATCTTGGCTTTCTCCCACTCGTCGTGGAAGGGCGCGACGTGGCGGTCCAGAAAGGCGCGGTAGGCCTCGCGGAACAGGTCATGCTCGGGCTCGAACAGCGTGCGCTCATATTTGACGGCGCTACCCATGGATCAACCTCCGGCGAATGGGGACTCTGCCGCCCAACATATACCAACCGGGCGGTTGGTCGGCGGCGGCGGGCTTGCCGCCGGGCGTCAGCCGGTGATCTGTTGGGGACGACGGGCCCTGCGGCGGCTGTGCTGCCGGGGACTTTGTCCGCCGGGACCGCGTCGCTGCTGGCGGGAACGCCCAACCGGGTGGTCATGGCCGGCCGGACGGCGAAGCGGCGCGAGCTCGCCGGCGAGTGCCCGCACCGGCGCCGAGTCGGGCGCCACCAGCTGCGGCGTCACGGTGATTCCGGCCTTGCGCAGCAATCGCCGGGTGTCGTCGCGCTGCTCGGGCAGCACGACGGTGACCACGTCGCCCGCGCTGCCGGCCCGTGCCGTGCGACCGGATCGGTGCAGGTACGCCTTGTGCTCCGCGGGCGGATCGACGTGCACCACCAGCTCGACGTCGTCGACGTGCATACCGCGCGCGGCGATGTCGGTGGCGACCAGGACGCGCGCCCGCCCCGCGGCGAACGCGGCGAGGTTGCGGTCCCGCGCAGGCTGGGACAGGTTGCCGTGCAGGTCGACCGCGGGCACGCCGGATTCGGTGAGCTGCCTGGCGAGCTTGCGGGCTTGGTGCTTGGTTCGCATGAACAGGATGCGGCGGCCGGCGCCGGAGGCCAGCCGGTGCACGAGTTCCTTTTTGTCGCCGGCGCCGGAGACGTGGAACACGTGGTGGGTCATCGCCGCCGGCGGCGCGCTGACCTCGTCGACGGAGTGCGACACCGGGTGGCGCAGGAAACGTTTGACCAGCTTGTCCACGCCGTTGTCCAGCGTCGCGGAGAACAGCAGCCGCTGGCCGCCGGCCGGGGTCGCCGCCAGGATGCGGGTGACGCCGGGCAAAAAGCCGAGGTCCGCCATGTGGTCGGCCTCGTCGAGCACAGTGATCTCGACGGCGTCCAGGCTGACCAGACGCTGTTTCATCAGGTCTTCGAGCCGTCCGGGGCAGGCCACCACGATGTCGACACCGCTCTTGAGCGCGGCCACCTGGCGGGCCTGCGGGATGCCACCGAAGATCGTGGTGACCTTCAGCCCGTAGGCCGCGGCCAGCGGTTCGAGCGCCTCGCAGATCTGGGTGGCCAGTTCGCGCGTCGGCGCCAGCACCAGGCCTGAGGGGCGCGACGGGCGTCGCGTGGCGTCGGCGAGCCGGCTCACCAGCGGAAGCGAGAAGGCCAGGGTCTTGCCGCTGCCGGTTTTGCCGCGGCCAAGCACGTCACGGCCGGCCAGTGTGTCGGCAAGGGTGTTGGCCTGAATCGGAAACGGCGTCGTGACACCACGGGCGGCGAGCGCCTGGACAAGTGGTGTGGGCACGCCGAGATCGGCGAAGGATGTCGTCATTGCTTGAGTGCCTTTCAGGCATTGGTTGTGCGAGCTGCCGCGACGAGATGTCAAGCGGCGCAAGCGCACACAGGGGGCGAGATTGCCGGTCGGCAAAATCGATCGCCGCGAGAAGAGCTTGTGCGGATGCACTGGGGCGTTCCACGACGTATTGGCGTCATTCCTCGTGACACCAACGTTCGGCTCACAGCATACCGCATGTTTGGGATCTGCTCGTCCGCCCATCCCCACGCAGGCGAAAGTTATTCCAGCACAATGCTATACGTCTGATTGATCGCCGTTTGCCGAGAATTCCCGCAGACTGGCGGCCAGCGCCACCGGAACGCGGGCCCTGATGCGGGTGCCGTCGCTGTTGTGCTCGGTCTGCTGCACCCGCCCGTCGGCGTGCACGCGCGACACCAGATCGCCACGGTCGTACGGGATCACGACGTCGACGGCAGTGTCTGTGGGGGCGGCCAGCTCGGCCATCCGCCGGCGCAGCGCGTCGATGCCCTCTCCGGTGCGCGCGGAGACGAACAGCGCGCCCGGCAGTGCGCGGCGCAGCTTGGCCAGCGCCAAATCGCTTGCGGCGTCGACTTTGTTGACCACGATCAGCTCCGGCGCGGGGTTGCCGTGATGGTCGGCGATCACCTCGGAGATCACCTGGCGCACTGCGTTGATCTGGGCCAGCGGGTTGACGTCGGAGCCGTCGACCACATGCACCAGCAGGTCGGCGTCGACGACCTCTTCCAGCGTCGAGCGGAACGCCTCGACCAGCTGGGTGGGCAGATGCCGCACGAAACCGACCGTGTCGCTGACCACGAACGGCCGTCCGTCGTCGAATTGTCCACGGCGCGTGGTGGGTTCGAGCGTGGCGAACAGCGCGTCCTGCACCAGCACCCCGGCGCCGGTCAGCGCGTTGAGCAAGCTGGACTTGCCGGCGTTGGTGTAGCCGACGATCGCGATGGACGGCACGTCGCTGTGCAGCCGGCGGCTGCGCTGAGTGTCGCGGACCTGCTTCATCGCCTTGATCTCACGGCGCAGCCGCGACATTCGCTCGCGGATACGGCGCCGGTCGGTTTCGATCTTCGTCTCACCGGGGCCACGCAGACCCACTCCGCCGCCGCTGCCGCCGGCGCGGCCACCGGCCTGCCGGGACATCGACTCACCCCAGCCGCGCAGCCGCGGCAGCATGTATTCCATCTGCGCCAGCGTCACCTGCGCCTTGCCTTCACGACTTGTGGCGTGCTGGGCGAAGATGTCGAGGATCAGCGCGGTGCGGTCGACGACCTTGACCTTGACGGCCTTCTCCAGCGCGGTCAGCTGCGCCGGGGACAGCTCGCCGTCGCAGATCACCGTGTCCGCGCCGGTCGCCAGCACCACCTCGCGCAGCTCCTGGGCCTTGCCCGAGCCGATGTAGGTCGACGCGTCAGGCTTGTCGCGGCGCTGGATCATGCCTTCGAGCACCTGGGAACCGGCGGTTTCGGCCAGCGCGGCCAACTCGGCGAGGCTGGCCTCGGCGTCGGCGGCGCTGCCGTCGGTCCACACGCCGACGAGCACGACCCGCTCCAGGCGCAGCTGGCGGTACTCGACCTCGGAGATGTCGGCGAGTTCGGTGGACAGCCCGGCGACACGTCGCAGCGCCGAGCGGTCGTCGAGCGCCAATTCGCCAGCGCTGGGCGTGAGTTCGGGAAATTCAGTCATAGGTAATAACGATGGTGCCCGCTTCGACGGCGGCACGCATCCCAATTAACGCTGCTCGGCACGCCACCATTCCTCGCTGAGGTCGCCGCGGGCCACCAGCACCGACGGCCCGCGCAGGTAGCTGGTGGCCTCGGTGACGGTGACGACGACCTCGCCGCCGGGCACCCGGACGGTCAGCGTGCCGGTGGCCAGGCCGGTGTGGGCCAGCGCGGCGACGGCGGCGGCGACGGTCCCGGTGCCGCACGAGCGGGTTTCGCCCACCCCGCGCTCGTGCACCCGCATGGTGACCGCGCCGTCGGCGGGCGCCGTCAGCACTTCGACGTTGACGCCGTCCGGGAACTGGGCGGTGTCGAAGCTCACCGGCGCGGCGACATCCAGCGCAGCCAAGGATTCGGCGGTCAGGTCGGCGTCCACGCACGCCAGGTGCGGGTTGCCGACGTCGACCGCGATGCCCGCGAACCGGTGACCACCGACGACGGCTTCCCCGGTGCCGAGCCGGTTGGCCTTGCCCATGTCGACGGTGACGTCGGCGTAGACCGGGCCGACGTGGTGCATTCTCACGGGCCGCGGGCCGGCCAACGATCCGACGACGAAGTCGTCGCGCGACTCCAGCCCGCTGACCCGCAGGTAATGCGCGAACACCCGGACGCCGTTGCCGCACATCTGGGCGACCGAGCCGTCGGCGTTGCGGTAGTCCATGTACCAGTCGCCGGCGTCGACGCCGTCGGGCAGCCGATCGAGCACTCCGGCCGCCAGCGCGGCGCCGGCGGTGGTGACCCGCAGCACCCCGTCGGCGCCGAGCCCGCGGCGCCGGTCGCACAACGCGGCAACGGCCGCCGGGCTCAGCGCCAGCTCGGCGTGCACGTCGGGCAACAGCACGAAATCGTTCTGCGTGCCGTGGCCCTTGGCGAAATTCACCAGCTCAGGATACGTGCCGCCAGGCCCGTATCGCGTCGTCGACGGTGCCGGCGGTCGCGTCGAGCCAGTGGATGCGGTGGTCGCGGCGAAACCAGGACCGCTGCCGTCGCACATAGCGGCGGGTCGCGACGAACGTCGGTTCCCGCGCACCATCGCCGCTGCCGCCCGCGTCGAGGTCGGCGATCACCTGCGCGTAGCCCAGTGCCCGGGACGCTGTGACGCCGTCGCGCAGCCCGCAGTCCAGTAACTCGACGACTTCGCCGACCAGGCCCTGCTCGAACATCGCGTCGGTGCGCCGGGCCAGTCGCTCGTCGAGAAGCTCTGTGTCGCAATCCAATCCGATGATCGCGGTGTCCCATCGAGGTGTACCGATGTCCGGCGCCGACGCCGCGAACGGCTGCCCGGTGAGCTCCAGCACCTCCAGCGCCCGCACGATGCGCCGGCCGTCCGACGGCAGGATCGACGCGGCCGCGGCGGGATCGCGGCCCGCGAGCTCGGCATGCAACGAGGCCACTCCGACCTCGGCCAGCCGCTGCTCCCAGCGGGCTCGCACCGCCGGGTCGGTCGCGGGGAACGACCAGTCGTCGAGCAGCGACTGGACGTAGAGCATCGACCCGCCGACGATGACCGGCACCGCTCCCCCGGCCATCACGGCCTCGACGTCGGCGGCGGCCGCCTGCTGGTAGCGGGCGACGGTCGCGGTTTGCCTGACGTCGAGGACGTCGAGCTGATGGTGCGGGATGCCGCGGCGTTGTGCCACAGGCAGTTTCGCGGTGCCGATGTCCATTCCGCGGTAGAGCTGCATCGCGTCGGCGTTCACGATCTGCCCGCCGAGCCGCTCGGCGACGTCCAGCGCCAACTGCGATTTGCCGGTGCCTGTCGGCCCGACGATCGCCAGCGGCCTCACGGCTGCCAGACGCCGGCGAAGTAGCCCACCCCGTAGGGCGCCCCGCGGTAGAGCTCCTTGGCCGATCGCGGCGCCGGCTCGGCGAGGCCCGCCAGCACCTGGAACGCCACCCGGCCGACGACCCGCTCCGGCAACGCACCCAACGCGGCGAGGTCGCCGGTGGCCAGCGCCTCGTCGAGCGCACGCTGGACGTCGACGTCGTCGGGGTGGTGGCCGCCGGGCGCAGCGGCGGTCAGGGTGTTGGCGCCGTCGGCGAGGACCAGCACGCCGACCGGGTCGGCTGCCTGCTCGAGCTCGGCCCGCAGTTGCCGTCCGCAATCCCGCGCCGCGTCGGCGCCGAGACCGGCGGAGTAGACCCGCACCTGGGCGCGCGCGTCGGGCTGCGCCTGCCCGCGCACCCAGCCGGTGAACAACGCGCACAGGGGCAACTCGGTTGGCGCGCCGGCAGCGTCGGGCCCCAACAGCACCGGAACGTCGGCGCCGAAACCCGCGAACGTGCCGACACTTTCCGGGCCGAACACGGCGTCCGTCGCGCCCACTCCGACCGCAACCCACCGCGGGGGCAGCGCGGCGGCCGCGGCGATCACCGCCGCCCGGACGTCGGCCACCTCGACGGCCGCGGCCCCGGCCAGCTGGGGGACCAGCACCGGCGCCGACGGAATGATCGCAATAGCGCCCAGCACGTTAGCGCCCCACGGACGCCGTGGACTCGCGAGCGCTCGTCACGTCCCGGCCGGCGCCGGCGGCAATGGTGGCGGCCTCGCCGCGGGCCAGCGCCACCGTCGCGACGATGACCATCGCGACGGCCGCGGTCAGCACGAAGCCTTCGGCGCCGTCGATCCGCAGGGACTCGCCGAGCACGGTGACACCGAGCGCCGAGGCCACGACGGGCTTGGCCACGGTGATCGTCGGCAGCGACGCGGTCAGCGCGCCCGCTCTAAACGCCGACTGCTGAAAGATCATGCCGGCCAGCGCAGACGGTATCCAGGCGTAGAACTCGGGTGTCCGCAGCACCGCCCCGAAGCCGCCTTCGAGCACCTCGACGACACCCTTGGTCAGCACCGCGAACAACGCCAGCGACGAACCCGCCACCACCGCCAGCAGCACCGCCGACGTGGGACCGCCGGACCAGATCCGCGCTCCCAGCACGCACAAGACCAGAGCCGGGCCCATCACGATCGCGACCACGATCCACGTTTCGAACGACGCCCGCGAATGGCCGACGGTCGGGTCCCCGACGATGACGACCACGGCCAGCGCCACCGCCAGCACCGCCGCCCACATCCACTCCCAGCGGGTGACCCGGTGGCCGGTGAACCGCGCGTAGATCGGCAGGGCGAACAGCAGCGCCGTCACCTGCAGGGACGTCACCAACATCACCGAAGCCAACGCCAGCGCCCCGGCCTGCAGCGCGTAGTTGGCGACGGCGCCCATACCGCCCAGCCACCAGCGGGGGTCGCGCAACGACATGCCGAACAGCTCGAGGTGGCCGACCTGCTTGTCGGTGATCTCCTGCGCCGAGCGCTGACGAATCACATCCCCGAACGCGGATGCCAGCGCGGCGCACAGCGCGATCAGCGCTGCTAGATCGGTCCTCCACATTGCTGCCACTCTATTGCGTCGGGCCGAGTGGGGCGCTGGCCGCCGCCACTGCCGGGGCGTCTGCGAGGCCAGCGGTTCGGGTCGGCGCTTCGTCGCTGCCCGCCATGGTCGCGGCCTCGCCGCGGGCCAGCGCGACCGTCGCCACGACCACCACGACCACCGACGCCGCCAGGGCAAGCATCTCGGGGCCGTCGGCGTCGAGCGTCTCGCCGAGCAGCGTGACCCCCAGCACCGAGGCCACCACCGGCTCTGCCACCGTCATCGTCGGCAACGAGGCAGTCAGGGCGCTGGCCCGAAACGACGACTGCTGAAACACCGTGCCAATCAACGCGACCGCGATCCACGCGTAAAGCTCCGGCGCCCGCAGCAGGGCCCCGACGCCGTTCGGCAGGACGTCGACGACACCCTTGGTCAGTACCGCGAACAGCGCCCACGACGAGGCCGACACCACCGCCAGCAGCGCCGCAGCGACCGGGCCAGCGCATACTCGCGCCGCGAGCACGCACACCACCAGCGCCGGGCCCAGCACCGCGGCCACCACCGCCCAGCTGCCCAGCGAGGCGCGCTGATAGCCCGCAGCCGGATCGCCGACGGTCACGAAGACGGCCACCGCGCCGGCCAGCAGCACCGCCCACATCCACTCCCGGCGGGTCACCGGCTGGCCGGTCAGCCGCGCGTTGATCGGGAGCGCGAACAGCAGCGCCGTCACCTGCAGCGCCTGCACCAGCACCACCGACCCCAGGGCCAGTGCCACGGCCTGCAGACCGAAACTGGCGGCGGCCGCGACGCCGCCCACCCACCAGCGGGTGTCGCGCAGCGACATGCGGAACAACTCGACGTGGCCGACCGGTTCGTCGGTGATCTCCTGCGCGGAGCGCTGGCGGATCACGTCCCCGACCCCGGAGATCAGTGCTGCGACCAGCGCAAGCGCCGCCGCGATATCGACATACGTGATGGGTGGACCCCCTCGCGGTGTGCGGCTTGCTGTTGTCTGCCAGTGTCACAAAAGTCGCTGGCACTGGGCGGTATTCGCGGCCCGGGCGTGTCGCTGTAGCGAAATCCGTTGTGCGCCTTGATAACTAAGCGGACTGGGGCGCTGTCGCGGCAGCCTCGCTGTAGGCGAGCGCGACCGTGGCCGCAGCCATCACGACCACCGCGGCCGCCAGGGCGACGAATCCGGCCCGCCCGGTGTGCAGCGTCTCGCCGAGCACGACGACGCCGAGCACGGCCCCGACGACCGGCTCGGTGACCGTCATCGTCGGCAGCGACGCGGTCAGCGCGCCGGCCCGGAATGCCGACTGCTGCCAGCTGGTGCCGGCCAGCGCGACCAGCCCCCATGCGTAGAGCTCGGGGGTCCGCAGCAGCTCGCCGACGCCGTGCGGAATCTGGCCGACGACGCCCTTGGTGAGCACCGCGAACAGGCCCCACAGCGAACCCGACACGATGGCGAGCAGGACCGCCGCCACCCGGCCGCCGATCGCCCGGGCGCCGAGCACACAAGCCACCAACGCTGGCCCCAGCACGGCGGCCACCCACGCCCAGGTCTGCCACGACGCCCGCGACTGCCCGGCCTGCGGGTTGCCGACCGTGACGATCACCGCCACCGCGCCCGCCAGCAGCGCCGCCCACACCCACTCCCAGCGGGTCACCGCGCGACGGGATAGCCGCGCGCTGACCAGCAGCGCAAACAGCAGGGAGCTGACCAGCAGCGCCTGCACCAACAGCACCGAACCCAAGCCGAGCGCGGCGGCCTGCAACGCGAAGCCCCCCGCCGATATCAGGCTGCCCAGCCACCAGCGCCGATCGCGCAGTAATTTGGCGAACAGGCCGATGTTGCCGACGGGTTCGTCGGTGACCTCGTGCGCCGAGCGCTGGTGAAGGACGTCGCCTATCGCGATGAACAGCGCCGCACCCAGGGCAAGCAGACTGGCGATGTCTGCATCTGCCATGGGTATCCCCTCGTCGGGCTGGTGGGTACACCCACTGTGTCATGGGCCGGCAACGAAAAGGTGGGGGTGCGGCGTCCACCAAGCTGCTTCAATACTGATGGGGAACCCCTAGGGATATCTCCGGGAGGTATGGCAGGCGGCGCCGCAATGCGCGGCAGGTGCGCGGGATGAGCCCGCGCGAAGGGGTAGGTGACGGTAGATGGCCGACGAGCCACGCAGCAACGAATCCAGGCCGGTGCCCCGGCCAGGGCCGCGTCCCGGTCCCCGACCCACCCCGCGACCGTCTCCGCATCCCGTGATTGCGCCGCTGGCCACCGATCCGCACAGGTTCGGCCGCGTCGACCCCGACGGCACCGTGTGGCTGATCAGCTCCTCCGGCGAGCGGGTGATCGGCTCCTGGCAGGCCGGCGACCCGGAGGCCGCATTCGCCCATTTCGGGCGGCGGTTCGACGACCTGAGCACCGAGGTCGCGCTGATGGAGGAGCGGCTGGCGTCGGGCACCGGCGACGCCCGCAAGATCAAAGCCACCGCCGCTGCGCTGGCCGAGACGTTGCCGACGGCGAGTGTGCTCGGTGACGTCGACGCGCTGGCCGCCCGGCTGGCCGCCATCGCCGACCACGCCGACGCCGTCGCCGCCGCGGAACGCGCCCGCCGCGAGGAGCACCGCGCCGCCCAGACCGCCCGCAAGGAGGCGCTGGCGGCCGAAGCCGAGGAGCTGGCCGCCAACTCGACGCAGTGGAAAGCCGCCGGGGATCGGCTGCGCGCGATTCTCGACGAGTGGAAGACGATCAGCGGGCTGGACCGCAAGACCGACGACGCGCTGTGGAAGCGCTATTCGGCGGCCCGGGAGACGTTCAACCGGCGGCGCGGATCGCATTTCGCCGAGCTTGACCGCGAGCGCGCCGGCGCCCGCGAGGTCAAGGAGCGGCTGTGCGAGCGGGCCGAAGAGCTGTCCGAGTCCACCGAGTGGAGCGCCACGAGCGCCGAGTTTCGCAAGCTGCTCACCGAATGGAAGGGCGCGGGCAGGGCGGCGCGCGACGTCGACGACGCGCTCTGGCGCCGCTTCAAGGCCGCGCAGGACACTTTCTTCAAGGCGCGCAACGCGGCGACGGCCGAACGCGACGCCGAGCTGCGGGCCAACGCCACCGCCAAAGAGGCGTTGCTGGCCGAGGCGGAAAAGATCGACACCTCCAATCTGGAGGCCGCCCGGGCAGCGCTGCGGACGATCGCCGAGAAGTGGGATGCGATCGGCAAGGTGCCGCGGGAGCGCGCGGCCGAGTTGGAGCGACGGCTGCGCGCCGTGGAGAAGAAGGTGCGCGAGGCCGGCGAGTCGGACTGGGCCGATCCGCAGGCGCAGGCGCGCGCCGAGCAATTCAAGGCCCGTGCCGAGCAGTTCGAACGCCAGGCCGCCAAGGCCGAGGCGGCCGGGCGCGAGAAAGAGGCCGAGGAGGCCAAAGCCAACGCCGAGCAGTGGCGGCAGTGGGCCGATGCGGCGGCCGAAGCGCTGAAATCCTAAGCGCTACTCGGTCTCGTCGTCGTCCAGAGTTTCCAGCAGCGTCCGGGACTGTTTCTGCGCAGCGGCGCGGCGGCGCTGCTCTTCGGCGGCGAGCTGCACGATCGTGCGCGACCACACCACCCGAGTCCAGTGAAAAGTCAACGCCATCACGGTGATCCACGCCACGATGAGGCCGATGCCCGGGCCGGGGTGTCCCGCCGACACCGTCTGCCGTGACCACACCGCCAGCAGGCCGACACCGCTGGCCAGCGCGGAGCCGGCCAGCGCCACCCAGGCCAGCGCCCAGCGGCGGGTCAGCAGCGCGAGCATCGAAAAGCCGACACCGAATACCAGTGCGAGCCAGGCGAACACCCGCGATGGCAGCGCCACCGCGGCGTCGGCGGAGCCGTGACTGCCGAACAACACGTCCCAGCCGCGCACGTCGCCGGTGTGCGGCAGGATGAACGACGCCAGCAGCACGAATACCAGGATGGAGACCACCAAAGCCCTTGCGCCGGGCTCGATTTCGCGGGCGATGCGGCGCTCAGCCGCTTCGATGTCGTCGCGGAAGGCGTCGAAGTCGCCGTCGTTTTTGGCGTTCATCGTCGCACCGCCGGCATTCCCAAACCCACTCCCCGCGGGGCACTTTCGTGGGCGTCACCCGCGCGGGTACGGCGGTGGGTGACAAGCTGTCCGTCGGCGATCAGGTGATGCGGTGCGGCGTCGGTCACCACCGTGGTGACGACGTCGCCGGGACGCGGGCCGGCATTTCCGGGCGCGAAGTGCACCAGCCGGCCGTCGCGGGCGCGGCCGCTCATCCGCGCGGTGCGGTCGTCCTTGCGGCCCTCCCCGGTGGCGACCAGCAGCTCGACGGTGCGCCCGATCTGCGCGCGGTTCTCCTCGAGTGAGATCTGCTCCTGCAGTGCGACGAGGCGCTCGTAGCGCTCCTGCACGACGGCTTTGGGCAGCTGCCCGTCGAGCTCGGCGGCCGGGGTGCCGGGACGCTTGGAGTACTGGAAGGTGAACGCGGCGGAGAACCGGGCCCGTCGCACCACGTCGAGTGTGGCCGCGAAGTCCTCCTCGGTTTCGCCGGGAAACCCGACGATCAGGTCGGTGGTGATCGCGGCGTGCGGCATGGCCGCCCGGACCCGGTCGATGATGCCGAGGTAGCGCTCGGCGCGGTAGGACCGCCGCATGGCCTTGAGCACCCGGTCGGAGCCGGATTGCAGCGGCATGTGCAGGGCCGGGCAGACATTCGGGGTTTCCGCCATCGCCTCGATGACGTCGTCGGTGAACTCGGCCGGATGCGGTGAGGTGAACCGCACCCGTTCCAGCCCGTCGACGCGTCCGCATTCGCGCAGCAGTTCGGCGAACGCACCGCGGTTGCGCGGCAGGGCCGGGTCGGCGAACGAGACCCCGTAGGCGTTGACGTTCTGGCCCAGCAACGTGATTTCCACCACGCCGTCGGCGACCAACGATCGGATTTCGGCCAGGATGTCGGCCGGGCTGCGGTCGACCTCCTTGCCGCGCAGCGACGGCACGATGCAGAACGTGCAGCTGTTGTTGCACCCCACCGAGATGGAAACCCAAGCGGCATAGGCGGATTCGCGGGCGGTGGGCAGATTCGACGGGAACTCCTGCAGCGCCTCGGCGATCTCCACCTGCGCGGCGCGGTTGTGCCGGGCCCGGTCGAGCAGCGTGGGCAGCGATCCGATGTTGTGGGTGCCGAAGACGACGTCGACCCAGGGCGCCTTGCGCAGCACGGTGTCGCGGTCCTTTTGCGCCAGGCAGCCGCCGACGGCGATCTGCATGTCCGGGTTGGTCCGCTTGCGCGGCGCCAAGTGGCTGAGGTTGCCGTAGAGCTTGTTGTCGGCGTTTTCGCGCACCGCGCAGGTGTTGAAGACGACGACATCGGCGTCGGCCCCGTCGGGTGCCCGGTGGTAGCCGGCGGCTTCCAGCAGCCCGGCGAGGCGCTCCGAATCGTGGACGTTCATCTGGCAGCCGTAGGTGCGGACCTGGTAGGTCCGTCCTGCTAGCGCCGTCGAAGTCACGGGGCCATGGTACGGCGACCAGTAAGGTCACAGCGCATGGAGGCCACCGGGCCGATGATCTCGTTGCGCGGGGTCAACAAGTATTTCGGCGGTCAGCATGTGCTCTGCGATGTCGACCTGGACGTCGGTCGCGGGCAGGTGGTCGTGGTGCTGGGTCCGTCCGGATCGGGCAAGTCGACGCTGTGCCGCGTGATCAATCGGCTCGAGACCGTCGACTCCGGCACCATCGTGATCGACGGCGTCGAGCTGCCCGCCGAAGGCCGCGCGTTGGCACGGCTGCGCTCCGATGTGGGCATGGTGTTCCAGTCGTTCAACCTGTTCGCGCACAAGACGGTGCTGGCCAACGTGATGCTGGCCCCGATGAAGGTCCGCAAGGTGTCGAAGGCCGAGGCGCGGGACACCGCGATGGCCCTGCTGGAGCGTGTCGGAGTGGCCGATCAGGCCGACAAGCACCCCGCGCAGCTGTCGGGCGGTCAGCAGCAGCGGGTGGCGATCGCGCGGTCACTGGCGATGAACCCCAAGGTGATGCTGTTCGACGAGCCGACCAGCGCGCTGGATCCGGAGATGATCTCCGAGGTGCTGGCGGTGATGACCGCGCTGGCCGGCGACGGCATGACGATGCTGGTGGTCACCCACGAGATGGGCTTCGCGCGGCACGCCGCCGACCGCGTCGTCTTCATGGCCGACGGAGCGATCGTCGAGGACACCGAACCGGCTGCGTTTTTCGAGCACCCTGCGACCGAGCGTGCGAGAGACTTCCTCGGGAAGATCCTCAACCACTAGAAGGTCACCATGCTGCGGCTTGTCTTGGTTGCGCTCGCGGTGGCGGTGTTGGCTGCGGGATGCGGCGGCGGGCAGGGCGGCAAGCTCGTGATCGGGGTGAAGTTCGACCAGCCGGGGCTGGGGCTGAAGAACCCGGACGGGACGATGAGCGGGTTCGACGTCGACGTGGCGCGCTACGTCGCCCGGCAGCTCGGCTACTCGGCCGACGACATCGTGTGGGTCGAAGCCCCGGCCGGGCAACGGGAGATGCTGATCCGCAACGGGCAGGTCGACTACGTCGTCGCCAACTACTCGATCACCGAGGCCCGCAAGAAGAAGGTCGGCTTCGCCGGCCCGTATCTGGTTGCCGGCCAGAGCTTGCTGGTGCGCGCCGGCGAAACCGGGATCACCGGTCCGCAGTCGCTGGCGCGCAATAAGAAGCTGTGCTCGGTCGCGGGTTCGACAGCGGCGCAGTTGATCAAGGACCGGTATAGCGGTGTGCAGTTGCAGCGCTACGACACGTATTCGGCGTGCGTCGAAGCGCTCAAAAACAGCGCAGTGGACGCCGTTAGCACCGACGACGTGATCTTGGCGGGCTTTGCCGCACAGAGCCCCGGCGCCTTCAAACTGGTCGGTAAGCCGTTTTCGGTCGAGAAATACGGAATCGGGTTGAAGAAGGACGACACGACGCTGCGCAACAAGATCGACGACGCGATCGAGAAGATGGAGCACGACGGGTCGTGGAAAGCGGCGTTCGAGAAGAACTTTGGGGCGTCCGGTCTTGCGGTGCCGAAACCACCCGCGGTCGATCGGTATTGATCATGTTCGACGAGTATCGCTCGCAGATCTTTTCGGCGTTCTGGGTCACCCTGGAACTGAGTCTGCTGTCGGCTGGTGGCGCACTGATACTCGGGACCGCGCTGGCCGCGATGCGGCTGGCACCGGTGCCGGTGCTGAACTGCATCGGCGGTGTCTACGTGAACCTGGTCCGCAACACCCCGCTGACGCTGATCATTCTGTTCTGTTCGTTCGGGCTGTCCCAGACATTGGGTATGACGCTGGCTGATTCGGCATCGCCGACGTCGATCGACGACAGCAATTTTCGACTGGCAGTGCTCGGATTCACCGTCTACACCGCATCGTTCGTGTGCGAGTCGGTGCGGGCCGGTGTCAACACCGTGCCGTTGGGGCAGGCCGAGGCTGCGCGGTCGCTGGGGTTGACGTTCGGCCAGAACCTGCGACTCATCTTGCTGCCGCAGGCTTTTCGCGCGGTCATCGTTCCGCTGGGCTCGGTGCTGATCGCGCTGACCAAGAACACGACGATCGCATCGGCGATCGGGGTCGGCGAGGCGGCGCTGCTGATGAAGTCGATGATCGAGAACACCGCAGCGCTGATCGAGGTGGGCGTCATCTTCGCGATCGGGTTCGTCGTGCTGACGCTGCCGCTGGGGCTGCTGTTCGGCTGGCTGGGCAAACGCTGGGCGGTGGCGCGGTGACGGGCGCGTCGGTGCTGTTCGACGCACCCGGCCCGCGCGGACGGCTCCGCAACCGGATGCTGTCGGTGGTCACGATTGTGGTTGCGGCGCTGCTGCTTTGGGTGGTGTATTGCCGACTGGACGCCAAGGGGCAGTTCGAGGCCGCGAAGTGGACGCCGTTTCTGACTGCGAACCTCTGGAAAACCTATGTGCTGCCGGGTGTTCGGGGCACGCTGACGGCGGCGGCCTGGTCGATTGTGCTGGCACTGGGTCTCGGCGCCGTGCTCGGGGTGGGCCGGTTGTCGACCGTCTCGGCGATCCGGTGGCCGTGCGCGGTCGTGGTGGAATTCTTCCGCGCCATCCCGGTGCTGATCCTGATGATCTTCGCCTACTTTTGCTATGCGGCTTACGACGTCGTTCCGGGTCGGCAGCTGGCGCTCGCCGGAGTGGTGACCGGGTTGACGCTCTACAATGGCGCGGTAATCGCCGAAATCGTGCGGGCGGGAGTGAACACGCTGCCGCGCGGTCAGTCGGAGGCCGCTGCGGCGCTCGGGTTGCGCTGGACCCAAACCATGCGCCTGGTGCTCCTTCCCCAGGCCGTCACCGCGATGCTGCCGGTGCTGGTGTCGCAACTCGTGGTGGTGCTCAAGGACACGGCGATCGGATATCAGATCACGTTCGTCGAGATGGTGCGTCAGGGCACGGTAGTCGGCTCGCAGTACGGCAATTTTCTTCCGGCACTGGCGGTTATCGCCGCGTTGATGATTGCCGTCAACATGGCGCTGTCGAGCGTCGCCTTCGGCATCGAACAGCGGCTGCGCCGCACCCGCCGTCCACCGCTGGAGGCCACAACCATCGAGCCGGAGGGCGCGCCCGGCGCCCCAGTGGTACAGGCGCCAGGTTAGACGCGCCGCCGCTCCCGTTCGGCAGCCAATTCTGTGCCGACCACGTCGTACGCCATGGTCTGGCTGTAGCCACGGCGCGCCAGCATCGCCACCAGCCTTCGGGTGGCTCGTGCGTCCTCGTCCTCATTGTTCAGCGACTCCCGGCGCAGCCTGGCCCGCACCAGCTTCTCGGCCCGATCGCGTTCGGCGGCGGGTTTGATGCCGTCGAGCACCGCGGTGATCACGTCGTCGTCGACGCCCTTGGTGCGCAACTCAGCAGCCAACGCCCGCTTGCCTTTTCCGGCATTTGTTCGGCGGGAATGCACCCATTGTTCGGCGAAGTCGACGTCGTTGATCAGGCCGACGTCGGCCAGCCGGTCCAGCACCCGGGTGCTGACGTCGTCGGGGTATCCCCGTTTGGCCAGCTGACCTTCGAGCTCTGCGCGGGTGCGCGACCGTGCGGTGAGCAGGCGCAGGCACAATGCCCGCGCCTGCTCCTCGCGGGCCGGCGCTCCGTCAGAAGTCGACGGGGGCGGGCAGGACTTCGTCATCGGTCACCACGGCGCCAATGCCGAGCTTCTCCTTGATCTTCTTCTCGATCTCGTGGGCCACTTCGGTGTTCTCCAGCAAGAAGTTCCGGGCGTTCTCCTTGCCCTGGCCGAGCTGCTCACCTTCGTAGGTGAACCAGGAGCCGGACTTACGGATGAAGCCCTGGTCCACACCCATGTCGATCAGTGAACCTTCCCGGCTGATGCCCCTGCCGTAGAGGATGTCGAACTCCGCCTGCTTGAACGGCGGAGACACCTTGTTCTTAACGACCTTGACCCTGGTGCGGTTACCGACCGCGTCCGTGCCGTCCTTAAGGGTTTCAATTCGCCTGACGTCCAGGCGAACTGAGGCATAGAACTTCAAAGCCTTTCCGCCCGTTGTCGTTTCAGGCGAATTGTGCACCATCACGCCGTCGGCGAAGTAGTTATGCGACCCCTCAACTTCGATGTCGAAGCGGTCCATCTTCTGATAGTTCGTCTTCGACTCGATGTCGGTAACACGTGCTGGCATCAGTTGCATCGTGGGCGCAACAAACTGCGGTTCCACGTTGAACTGACCGCGAAAGCGCGGCAGCAGCTTGTATTCCATGGACGGATGCACATACGGCGCGATGAGTTCCTGGAATTTGGCAGTGGCCTGCGTAGAGAAGACCAGCATTGCCTTGCCCCGCGAACCTGGGTATCGCAAACGGACATCGAGCCCATGGGTATCGCGAAGGTAATCACGAAGGCGCACGCGCGATCCCTCGCTCATGGCCTCCACATGGATCTCGATGCGCCCGCTACCCCCCTCGGTACGCTGCTGCAGCCCCTTGGAGCGCACAGTGAATGTTCCATCGTCCATGTACCAGATCGCCAACGCTAACGGCGTAAGCGCCTTGAGGTATTCCTCAGAAAGGACTTTCTTGCCGTCGCCCAAATACACCGCGGACCTCAACTCGTGAAGCTCGGCGAGTGGGGTGAAGTCGGCGAACACTGCGCCCTTGCTGTTACTGGTGCGGCAGTGAGGGATATTCCCCAGCAGCGAGACTTTCCAGTCAAGATAGTCCGACTGCCTCGCTGCGTGTCCCATACGGAGCCGGGCAGATTCCGAATCTTGTCGCACTGGTGGAGATAGGCATCCGTCACCCATCAACGTACCCAGCACAACTTCCCATTGTTGATCACTGAGCAGACTCGGTTGCGCCAGCATGACTCGATCACCGACTTTGATTTCTTCGGCTTCACGCCAGCCGCCCGGGGTCCGAATGAGATGGTTACGCGTCATCGCCAAGCGGGCTTGGCCATGCCCTGACCCGCCGCCGGCTCGATCAACTTTGAAGTGTAGGAACTCTTCGGTTTTGCCGTTGTTGAACCAGTTGGTTACCCTGCGCGGCACAATCTGTCCGGATTCGAAGTCATAGGACAAGACCTCGACATCCATTTTTTGGTCCACGATTTTGCCGAGCTTCTCGGTCGAGCCGTCGGCCAGCGTGACATTGGTGTACCAGGATCCGCAGCCGAACATTACCCCGATTTTTTCGCGCAGCTGGTTGATGAAGATCGCGGTGGTACCCGAATTGTTCAGTGCGCCAGTCATTTTCCGCAGCGCCTGGCTCATCAGCCGGGCCTGCAGTCCGACGTGGCTGTCGCCCATCTCGCCTTCGATCTCGGCACGTGGCACCAGTGCGGCCACCGAGTCGATGACCAGGATGTCCAGTGCGCCGGAGCGGACCAGCATGTCGGCGATCTCCAACGCCTGCTCACCGGTGTCGGGCTGAGACACCAGCAGCGAGTCGGTGTCCACCCCGAGCTTCTTGGCGTACTCGGGGTCCAGCGCGTGCTCGGCGTCGATGAACGCCGCGATGCCGCCGGCGGCCTGGGCGTTGGCCACCGCGTGCAGGGCGACGGTGGTCTTACCCGAGGACTCCGGGCCGTAAATCTCGATGACACGGCCACGGGGCAGGCCGCCGATGCCCAGGGCAACGTCGAGTGCGATCGACCCGGTCGGAATGACCGATATCGGCTGGCGCACCTCGTCACCGAGGCGCATCACCGAACCTTTGCCGTAATTCTTATCGATCTGGGCTATCGCCAGTTCGAGAGCTTTCTCGCGGTCAGGGACCTGTGCCATGTGCTTCTCCTGTAGTCGGTGTTCGGTTGACCGGTGTCGGTCAATTGGCCATGACGCTAGAGAAGGGCACCGACAAGACGGCCTGACCAGCGTCGCAGCGTTCGAACACGCTCCACAGTAACGAACGTGTGTTCGATGGCAAGGAGGCGCGCCGTACGCGTTGACTCGTCAAAAATGCGCGCGTACGCCCAGTGGATGGGGTTGACGTTGGCAGAGCGCAGAGCGATCACCGAGGCGGCGGCGACCCGTTACCAGCTGGCGGGTAAGCCGCATCGGTGAATCGCTCGAACACTCACCCATCATGCCGTTAGGAGATCAGACCACCACCGATTTCGGCATGACCGTGGGCTTGAAGCCGTAACGCGGTGCGCCGAAGCCGAACCCGCCGCGCCCGGCCGAAGCCACCGCCGGCATCCCGGCCGGCACCGCCGCCACCGACGTGGTTTCTTCTGCCGCGGCTGTCCATCCGGTGCCGGCCAGCGTCGCCGAACCGGTGCCCGCCGGGGTGGCCGCCGACCAGCTGGCCGGCACCGACAACCCGCCGACCGAGGACGCCTGACCCAGACCCGCAGCCACCGGCGCCCCGGCGAGGCCGCCAAAGCTCACCGGCCCCACGGTCCCCATCAGGACCGTCCCTCCCGACGCCTCGCCGGCACCCATGGCCATGGCCGCAGGCAGCGCATTTTCGGCCTTCGCGGCCCCGATGCCGCCCATGATGCCGCCGAACATGTTCCACGCTGCGACGTTTCCCGCCGCTTGGCTGTAGGTCTGGATGGTGTTCCAAATCCCGATGTTCTGCGTCGAGTTGATGAAATCCGACAGGAAACCACCGGACCCGCCCGATCCCGCCAGCGGGGAAGCCATCCCTTGCACCGCGCCGGGCAACGTGGAGACCAGTTGCGACAGCTGTGCCTGTGTGCCGGCGCCCGACACCGCAGCGGCCTGGCCGGCCAGCCCGGCCGGGTTGGTGGTCGGCGCAGGAGAGGACAACGGCTGCAGTACCCCGGCGCTCGCCGAGGAGCCCGCGTAGCCATACATGGCGGCCGCATCCTGGGCCCACATTTCGCCGTAGTGCGCCTCGGTGGCCGCGATTGCCGGGGTGTTCTGGCCGAGGAAGTTGGTGGCGACCAGCGCCGCCAACTGCGCCCTGTTGGCGGCGATCACCGGCGGCGGCACCGTCATCGCAAACGCCGCCTCGAACGCTGCCGCGGATGCCGTGGCCTGGGCGGCCGCGTGTTCGGCGGCGGCAGCGGTGGAGTTCATCCATGCCACGTAGGGCGCGGCCGCGGCGGCCATCGCCGCCGACGACGGACCCAGCCACTCCTCACCGGTCAGCGCCGAAATCACCGACTCGTAGGACGCTGCCGTCGTCGCGAGTTCGGCGCCCAGCGCATGCCACGCCGCCGCGACGGCCATCATCGGCCCCGCACCCGGGCCCGCATACATCCGCGCCGAGTTGATCTCCGGCGGCAATACTCCGAAATCCATTTCGTGAAACCTGCTCTCTGATAACCGATTTGATTGCTAGACGACTGCCGGTTTGGGCATCACCGTGGGCTTGACGCCGTAGCGCGGTGCGCCGAAGCCGACACCTGCGCGTCCGGCGGAGGCCACCGACGGCATCCCTGCCGGCATGGTTGTCACCGGCGTGCTTTGCGGGGCGGCGGCGGTCCAGCCTGCGCCCGTCAACGTCGCAGGGGCCGTACTGGACGCAGCGGCCGCGCCGGCCCAACCGGGCGGGACCGACAACCGGCCGATCGAGGCCGCCTGGCCGACCCCCGCCGCCACCGGCATCCCGCCGATGCCAGCCGAACCACCGGCCGTCGTGAGCACCGCTCCGCTCGGGCCGGTCGGAGCGACTGCTCCGACGGCCCCGACCTCGGGGCCCATTTCGCCCGGAGCGGAAAGCCCGGCGCTTCCGAACTCGAACAGATCCGACGCGGCGGAGCCGAAGTTGCCCGCCTGCATGGCGCCGATGATGCCCATGTTGCTCATGGCGCTGGGGAGAAGCCCGTACGGTCCGGATGCGGCGCCGGTGAACAGACCGAGGAGTCCGCCAGACCCCGAACCGGCGCCGGCCGCGTTGGCGGCCTCGGTGGCGCCATACGAACCTGCGCTGGCGCCCAAGGTGTTGACAAACATCTCATGAATCGCCGTGGCCTGGGCGCTGACCTGTTGGTAGAGATTGCCGTAGGCGGCAAACTGGGTTGCCTGCAGGGCTGACACCTCGTCGGCGGCCGCGGGAACCACAGCCGTAGTCGGGGTTGCTGCCGCCGCGTTTTGGGCGGCCATCGTGGAACCGATTCCCTGCAGTTGCGTGGCCGCGGCCGTCAACGCCTCGGGCACGGTGGTCACGAAAGACATGGCTTCTCCTCACTCATCGCTGCGCCCGCCGACATGAGCGCCGTGAACATCTGATGGATCGCGGCCGCCTGCGCGCTGACCTCTTGATATGTCGCGCCGTGCATGGCGAACTGGCTTGCGGTAAGGGCCGAGACCTCATCGCCGGCGGCCGGGGCCAGCCTGGTTGTCGGGACGGCCGCGGCCGCGTTCCTTGCCGCCATCGCCGCGCCGATCCCCTGCAAGTTTGCAGCGGCTGCCGCCAGCGTTTTTGGCTGAATAGTTGCCAAAGGCATAACGCTCCTCCTCAATGCTGTTGGGTACCAACCCAATTCAGAGGTTAGGTCGCGTCAGCAGACTGTTGTGACAGCGGGGTTAACTCAAACGAGTTCTTGACGGATGGCTCCCGAATCCTTACGGATTTTTAACGGGTGACCGCAGGCGTTACCACTGCTCGCGGGGAACGTCGAAGTCGACGCACAATGCCCGCCACACGTCGCGCGGGTCAACGCCGTCCTCGATCGCCTGCGCGGCGGTGCGCCCGTCGAACCCGCTCAGCACATGATCGGCCAGCACCGAGGCGCCATAGGCGGCACCGAATCGCAAGGTCACGCGCTCGTGAAACTCCGTCAGCCGCACGGGCTACAAACTACCCAGCGAGCGCTTGGCGACACACATCCACCGGATCGGCGACCTGGGCAATGCTGGCCGCGGCCCGTCGGGCGGCCTCGCGGTAGCTCGGCGTCGCCAATACCTCACCGACCGCGGCGACCAGCGCCTCGGCGGTCAGCGGCCGGATCAGCTTCCCGCTCCCTTGGCGCGCCACCCGGTTGGCCATCTCCCACTGGTCGCCGCCACCGGGAACCACCACCAGCGGCACGCCGGCCAGCAGCGTCTTGGCCACCATGCCGTGCCCGCCGCCGCACACCACCAGGTCGGCGTGTGCCAGCAGCTCGTCCTGGCGTCCGAGCCCGACGACGGCCCAGTCGGGCACCGCCAGGTCGGGGCCGTTCAACCGCGACACCACCACCCGCGCGCCCGCGGGCAATCCCGCTCCGGGCACCAGGCAGTCCAGCGCGGTCTGGGCCATCCCGCGGCTCCCGGTCAACGCCGTCGACGGCGCCACCACCACGACGGGCCCATTTCCGGGCGGGATCGGAAGCACCTGGTCGGTGGGCTCGAAGTGCAGCGGTCCCACGACGACGGCCTCGGCCGGCCAGTCCGGGCGGGGCACCTCCAGCGCGGGCAGCGTGGCGATCAGCCGCCGCAACGGTCCCGGGTCGCGGGCCGGCAGACCGATCTCGACGCGAACCGCCGCGCGCTGCTTCAAACCCGCACGCCAGGACCGCGCGGTCAGTGCCCGCATCACCGAGTCGCGGAGCCGGCCGCGGATGCCGGTGCCCGGCGCCAGACCGCTGCCCAGCGGCGGCAGGCCCTTCGACGGCAGATACAGCGGATGCGGGTTGAGCTCGACCCACGGGATGCCCACCAGTTCGGCGGCCATCCCGCCGCAGGCGGTGATCACGTCGGACACCACCAGATCCGGAGCCAGGTCGCGCAGCGGGCCGAGGTTGAGCACGGCCATTCGCGCGGCGCGCTGGTGGATCTTGGCACCGGCGTCGCGGTCGTCGTCGGCGGCGGTGGGGTCGAGCCCGGCCAGCTCGACGGCGTGCACGCCGGCGGCGCGGGCGGCGTCGAGCCATTCGATTCCGGTGAGCAGCACCGGCGTGTCGCCGGCGGCAATGAAGCGCTGGCACAACGCGATCGCAGGAAACGAGTGCCCCGGATCGGGACCGGCGACGACGGCGACGCGCATGGGCCCTACCCTGTCACAGCGCACACTGGATACGCTGGCAACCATGACCGAGCAAACCCTTGAGAACACCCGCACGGTCGAGGTCTTCCTGAACGCGCTGGCCGACCAGGACTTCGACACAGCGAACGCCGCATTGGCCGACGACCTGGTGTATGAGAACGTCGGGCTTCCGACGATCTACGGCAGGCACCGCGCAATGAAGCTGTTCCGGCGGATGGAGGGCCGCGCCGGGTTCGACGTGAAGATTCATCGCATCGCCGCCGACGGCGCCGCGGTGCTGACCGAGCGCACCGATGCGCTGATCTTCGGGCCACTGCGACTGCAGTTCTGGGTCTGCGGCGTGTTCGAAGTGCACGACGGCCGAATCACCCTCTGGCGCGACTATTTCGACTTCTTCGACATGTTCAAGGCGACGGCGCGCGGCCTGGCCGCGTTGGTGATCCCGTCGCTGCGGACATCTTTCTAAGGACACCGATGAGCGCCAACCGGCCGGGCGTCATCCAGTACATCCGGTATTGCTATGGGCATCCGCTGCCCGACTCGATGCGGGACTGGGTGCGCAACGACTTGGCCGGCAAGGGCGCGACAGCCCGGATGATGATCCGGGTCGCGGTTCCGGCGGTGCTGGTGCTCGCCCCGTTCTGGCTGATCCCGACGACGCTGGACGTCCACCTGGGCATGACGCTGCCGATTCTGATCCCGTTCGTGTATTTCTCGCATGCACTGAACAAGGTGTGGCGCCGCCACATGCTGCGGATGCACAACCTGGATCCAGATCTAGTCGACGCACGACGACGGGAACGCGACGCCGACATGCACCGGCGCTATGCCGAACGCTACGGCCCGCGCCCCGACTCAGCGGAGTACCGCAGCCACGACGTCTAGGCTCGCGGCAGCCCGCCGAGCTCGTCGAAGGCCTGCGCCCAACCCAGCAGCCGATCCGTCGCACCCACCAGCTCGTCGCGATAGCGTTGCTGTGACATCGGCGTCGTCGCCGCCGAGTCACCGTTTGCCGCGGAGACCAATTGTGCTGCGGCGGTGACCATTTCGTTGTACTGTCGCACGCCGGTGCTCAACTGCGTGGTGAACGCGTTGATGGTGGGCACCAAATGTGACCGGGACTGTGGAGCGGATTGCACCGCCCGCTCCATCGACACCACCTCCGCCGCTGTGGCGGCCATGGCCGCGGCGGTCTGGTTGGCCGCGGCGGTCAGGTCACGAATCTCGGCCGCGGGCAACATGTTTCCACGTTCCATGACACCCAGCAGTGAAAAGAGGCCACGTTCGGAGGCGCCCAGCGCGAACATCGCCGGCCGCGCCGCCGAACCCGGTGGCGGCAGTCGGCGGCTGCTCGCCGGCCGTTGGGCGGGCACCGGCACCGATCGCAGCCACCGGTAGCGCAGCAGCAACAGCGTCGCCGGAATCGCCGCGCCCACCGCGATCGAGCCGGTGCCGACCAGCAGCAGCGCGAACCATCCCCAGGCCGCCAGCAACACCGTCACCACCGCCCAGAACGCGCATGCGCCGGCGAATATCAGGCCCCACCGCAACGCGCGACGGCGTCGGCGCAGCAGTCGTGCCCGAGGATCGGTGGCGGCGTTGATCTTTCGCGCCACCAAGTCGGACACGTCGGTGGCGACGTCGAACCAGCGCTGCAGCAGCGAACGCCACGGTCCGCTCGCCATGGCTCTCTGCTGCGACTTCACCGCCATGGCTACTGCTGACCGAGCGGCTTCTCGGCCGCAGCGGGGTCGGCGGCGGTCGCCGGAGTGGGCGCATTGCCTTGACCCCCCGCCGGCAGCGCCTCACCGCGCATCGACGCGCGGATCTGCTCCAGCCTCGAGTGCCCGGCCATCTGCACGCCGGCCTGCTCGACCTCGAGCATGCGGCCCTGAACCGAATTCTGCGCAAGCTCGGCGGCGCCCAACGCGTTGGCGTAGCGACGTTCGATCTTGTCCCGCACCTCGTCGAGGCTCGGGGTGTTGCCCGGGGCGGCCAGTTCGCTCATCGATCGCAGCGACGCGCTGACCTGCTCCTGCATCTTGGCCTGCTCGAGCTGGCTGAGCAGCTTGGTGCGCTCGGCGATCTTCTGCTGCAGCACCATCGCGTTCTGCTCGACGGCCTTCTTGGCTTGCGCCGCGGCTTGCAGCGCCTGGTCGTGCAATCCCTTGAGGTCTTCGACGCTCTGCTCGGCGGTCACCAGTTGGGCCGCGAACGCCTCGGCGGCGTTGTTGTATTCGGTGGCCTTGGCGGAGTCTCCGGCGGCGGTGGCCTGGTCGGCCAAGGTCAGCGCCTGGCGCACATTCACCTGAAGCTTTTCGATGTCGGCCAGCTGCCGGTTCAGCCGCATCTCGAGCTGGCGCTGGTTGCCGATCACTTGCGCGGCTTGCTGCGTCAGCGCCTGATGGGTGCGCTGGGCTTCCTCGATGGCCTGCTGGATCTGCACCTTGGGGTCGGCGTGCTCATCGATCTTGGCGTTGAACAACGCCATGAGGTACTTCCACCCTTTGACGAACGGATTGGCCATAAGTGAGCTCCGCCTTCGGATTGATGGACTACTGCCGCCAATTTATCGGTTCTGTGCCGATCGCCACACCCTTGTTGGGCGTGCGTCAGGCGGTTCTCATGCCAAAGCCAGCGAGACCACCGGGGGGATAACGACCTTGGTGTCGGGATCGATGTTGGCGGCGGAGGCCTTGGCGGGCTCCTGGCGGGCCAGCTGCTCGCCGGCGTCGACCAGCAGCTCCGAGAGCGGAACGTCCAGGGCGTCGCAGATCGCGCTCAACAGCTCGCTGGACGCCTCTTTGCGGCCCCGCTCGACCTCGGACAGGTAGCCGAGGCTGACGCGTGCGGCGTCGGACACCTCACGCAGCGTGCGGCCTTGCGAAGTCCGGGCCCGGCGCAGCACGTCGCCGATGACCTCTCGCAGCAGTGACGGCATAGTGCTCCCCTCGGTCCGGTCGGGCTTGACAGTGGTCACCTAGGTCAACGCCGACTGGCCGCGGATTGGTTCCCCGTCATGCAGGCGTGGATCGGCGCCGAACGTCGCGCACTGCGGATGCGACGTAGTCCACACCGGTGACGACGGTCAGCACGATGGCCGCCGCCATCACCACCGACGCCGTGACGTGCCAGGATCCGGACAGCGGCAGCACGAACAATCCGATCGCGACCGCCTGCACCAGGGTTTTGAGCTTGCCGCCCCGGCTGGCGGGAATCACGCCGCGCCGCAGTACAGCGAATCGCAGTGTGGTGATGCCCACCTCACGGACCAGGATCAGCACGGTGACCCACCACGGAAGGTCGCCGAGCATCGACAGTCCGATCAGCGCCGCACCGATCAGCGTCTTGTCCGCAATCGGATCGGCCAGCGCGCCGAATTCGGTCACCATGCCGTAGTTGCGCGCCAGCGCACCGTCGAAGCGGTCGGTGACGACGGCCACCGCGAAAATCACGAAAGCCACGATGCGACTTGGGGTTTGGTGCCCGTCGCCGGCAAAGAGCGCGAGCAGGAAAATCGGGACCAACACCAATCGCAGCAGCGTCAGCATGTTGGCGAGATTGGTGACGCGGACACGCCGGACCAGTGGACCGGTTTGAGGCTGTCCCGACACGGCCATCAGAATATCGGTTGCTTACCGCTGGGCCGAATGGCGGCGACCCGCCAAACCGAAACCGCTACTGTGCAAGCCGTGCTTGTGCGGCGCGCGCGAACCTCCGACGTCCCGGCGATCAAACGTCTCGTGGACACGTATGCCGGCAAGATCCTGCTGGAAAAGAACCTGGTGACGCTGTATGAGTCCGTCCAGGAGTTCTGGGTCGCAGAACACGAGGGCGAGGTCGTCGGCTGTGGCGCGCTGCACGTGCTGTGGTCCGATCTCGGCGAGGTGCGCACCGTCGCCGTCGACCCGGCCATGACCGGCCGCGGCATCGGGCATGCCATCGTCGACCGGTTGCTCGAGGTCGCCCGCGATCTCGAGCTGAAGCGGCTGTTCGTGTTGACCTTCGAAACGGAGTTCTTCGCCAAGCACGGCTTCACCGAGATCGAGGGCACCCCGGTGACCGCGGAGGTGTACGAGGAGATGTGCCGCTCCTATGACATCGGTGTCGCCGAGTTCCTGGACCTGAGCTACGTCAAGCCGAACATCCTGGGCAATTCGCGGATGCTGCTGTTGCTCTGACGCGTCGAGCGTGCGTCTGGCCGCACACTCGGGGCCGAACGTGCGGCTGGCCGCACTTTCGCCGAATACCTCAGCGCGTGAAGTCCGACGGTCGGAATTTCCCTTCGAACAGCTTGTTCTCGATCTCCTCCAGGCTCTTACCGGTCAGGTCGGGCATGCGGAAGTACACGAAGATCCACGCCGCCACGTTGAACGCCGCGTAGAGCCACATCGAGAGCCCGGGCCCGATCGCATTGATGAGCGACAGCATCGTCAGCGTGATGAGCAGGTTGGTCGCCCACAGCGTCGCCGACTGTACGGCGGTGGCCGCGGGTCGCACCGCCAGCGGATAGGTCTCCGAGCCGGTCAGCCAGCCCATCAGCTGCAGACCGCCGGCATTGAACAGCATGAAGGCGATCAGGCAGATCATGATGTACGGGATTACCTCGTGACCGCTGTTGCTGGTGACGAAGAGCAGGCCAAGCACGAACAGGCTGATCGCCGCACCCGGCACCATGATGAGGGTGAGCCGGCGTCGACCCACCCGGTCGATGATGGCCAACCCGACCAGCTGGGCGATCAGGTAGGCCGCGCCCAAGGCCACCGACACCTGCAGAGCCACGTACCGGTACACGCCGTCGTTGGTCAAGATGGTCGGCGAATAGTAGATGATCATCTCGATGCCGCTGAGCTGCGTGAACACCGCGATGCCGCAACCCAGGACCAGGGCCGGGCGCACCCAGGCGTCGCGCAGCCCGCGCCACCCCCGGGTGCTGGCCGTGCGTTCGACGCGCGCGAGTTCGATCGCTTCGTCCAACTCGACGTCGACGTCGTAGCCGTCGGGCCGGACACGCTCCAACACGGCTCGTGCAGCGTTCCGATGATCTTGCTTGACCAGCCAGCGCGGACTTTCCGGGAGGCGCAGCAACAGCCACAGCATGATCGCGGCGGGTACGCACGCGATTCCGATCGCCCCTCGCCACGAGATCGAGTTGAAGACCCCGCCGAGGGTAGCGATGAGAAGGCCCACCCCGATGGCGATTTGGAAGCACAGCACCAACCGTCCCCGGTAGGCAGGCGGAGAGAGCTCGGCGACATACATCGGTGCGGTCTGCGTGGCCCCGCCGACGGCGAAGCCCAGCACGAGCCGTCCCAGCGACAACACAGCGGCGTCGGACGCGTCGGCGCACCACAGCGCGCCGACGATGAACACCACCGCCAGCATCAACAATGTGCCGCGGCGGCCGCACCGATCGGAAAGCCAGCTGCACGTCAATGCCCCGACGACGGCGCCGAGGAGGATGCTGGCGGCGACCATCTGCTTCAAGCCGGCGGTGAGGCTGAATTCCTCGGTGAGCTCCAACAGAGCCCAGGAGATGACGCCGGTGTCGTAGCCGTAGAGCATGCCTGAGATCGCCGAGACGAGCGCGATGATGACGACGGCGCCGGTCAGCTGCTTTCCCGCCTCCGCGCCGGCGCCGGCCGCAGCCGGGTCGGTCTCCTTGCGTAATCGGGCCAGACGAGAGAGCCGACTCGACAGGGCCAGAGCCTGATCGCGGGCACCTGGCCACCATTCGCGGCCTGTCGAGTCGTCTGCGGTCACTAGCGAAGCTGATGCCCGTTGAGGACGAGCGGCCTACGAGTGTTTCCTGCGGATGGCCCCGACGTGCCGTTTGACTTCCCTATGGGTCCCGGCGAGAGACCGGTCACGAACTGTGGGTGAGTCGGAGCTGCCATAGATTCCAGTTGCACTGTACTAAAACGCTATTCGGCGGGGATAACCCCCGTCGGTGTGTGTTGCGCGCCACAGTCCCGGGTGCAGGCGTGAGCTAGTCCTCGTCCGACTCGCCGTCGTCGCCCAGCCCCCGGATGGACGCCAGCGTGGCGGCCAGCTCGTCGGGCTTGACCAGCACCTCGCGCGCCTTGGACCCCTCGGAGGGCCCGACGATGCCGCGGGTCTCCATCAGGTCCATCAGCCGGCCCGCCTTGGCGAAGCCGACCCGCAGCTTGCGCTGCAGCATCGACGTCGAGCCGAACTGGCTGGACACCACCAGCTCGACGGCCTGCAGGAACACGTCCATGTCGTCGCCGATGTCGGGGTCGACGTCCTTGCGCTCGCCGGTGGGTTTGGCGGTGGTGACGCCTTCGGTGTACTCGGGCTCGGCCTGCTCCTTGCAGGCGGCGACGACGGCGTGGATCTCCTCGTCGGTGATGAACGCCCCCTGCAGGCGGATCGGCTTGCCGGCGCCCATCGGCAGGAAAAGGCCGTCGCCCATCCCGATCAGTTTCTCCGCGCCCGCCTGGTCCAGGATCACCCGTGAATCGGTGAGCGACGACGTCGCGAACGCCAGCCGCGAGGGCACGTTCGTCTTGATCAGCCCGGTCACCACGTCGACCGACGGCCGCTGCGTGGCCAGCACCAGATGGATACCGGCCGCGCGGGCCTTCTGGGTGATCCGCACGACGGCGTCCTCGACGTCGCGGGGCGCAGTCATCATCAGGTCGGCCAGCTCGTCGACGATGGCCACCACGTACGGGTAAGGCCGGTATTCGCGCTGGCTGCCCAGCGGCGCGGTGATCTCCCCGGAGCGCACCTTGGCGTTGAAATCGTCGATGTGGCGCACCCGCGAGGCCTGCATGTCCTGGTAGCGCTGCTCCATCTCCTCGACCAGCCAGGCCAGCGCGGCGGCAGCCTTCTTCGGCTGGGTGATGATCGGGGTGATCAGGTGCGGAATGCCTTCGTACGGCGTCAGTTCCACCATCTTCGGGTCGATCAGGATCATCCTGACCTCCTCCGGGGTGGCCCGGGCCAGAAGCGAGATCAGCATCGAGTTGATGAAGCTGGACTTGCCGGAGCCGGTGGAGCCGGCGACCAAGAGGTGCGGCATCTTGGCCAGGTTGGCCGAAATGAAGTCGCCCTCGATGTCTTTGCCCAGCCCGATCACCAGCGGATGGTGGTCGCGACGGGTGGACGGCGCAGTGAGCACGTCGGCCAGCCGCACCATTTCCCGGTCGGTGTTGGGCACCTCGATGCCGACCGCGGACTTGCCGGGGATCGGGGCCAGCATCCGGACACTCTCAGTAGCCACCGCGTAGGCGATATTGCGTTGCAGCGCAGTGATTTTCTCCACCTTGACGCCCGGGCCCAGCTCGACCTCGTAGCGGGTGACGGTCGGGCCGCGGGTGCAGCCGGTGACCGCGGCGTCGACCTTGAACTGCTGCAGCACCGACGTGATGGCGTCGACCATCGCCTCGTTGGCGGCGCTGCGCCGCTTGGGCGGATCTCCGGCGACCAGCAGCGAAAGCGACGGCAGCGTATAGGGCCCTTCGACCACGCGGTCGACAACCATGGTGTCCCGCTTGGCCTTACGACGGCTGCGCGACACGGTGGGCTCGGGCACGGTCGGCGTTTCGTCGGGGGCGACGGGATCGTTGCCGGACGGCCAGGGTTGCGACTCGTCGCCATAGCTGGACGCGTCGTCGTAGTAGCCGTCGGAAAAGTCTTCGGTCGCAACGTCTTCGGATTCAGGCTCGGCTTCGTCGAGATACCTTTCGTCGAACATCCGGGTGGCGAACATGGCGCGCACCGTGTCGGGCACCTCGCGGATCGTGGTGCCGGTCAACAGCAGTACCCCGAACAGCGAACCGATGAACAGCAGCGGAGCGGCGATCCACACACTCAGGCCCTCGGAGAGCGGGCCGCCGATCGCGAAGCCGATGAAACCCGCGGCGTGCCGGCGCCCGTCCGGGGTGTCCGGCGAACCGGCCCACAGATGCCACAGGCCCAGCACGGGCAGCGTCACCATCGCCGCGCCGAGCACCAGCCGCGGCCGCGCGTCGGGGTCCGGCTCGGTGCGCATCAGCAGCACCGCCACTGCGGCGGTGACCACCGGCAGCAGGACGACGCCCGAGCCGATGAACAGCCGCAGCACGGAGTCGATCCACGCACCGACGGGGCGGGCTGCGTCGAACCAGCAGCTGGCCGCGATCACGACCGCCACCCCGAGCAGCGCCAGGGCGATCCCGTCGCGGCGGTGTCCGGGGTCGATGTCGCGGGCACGGCCAACCGACCGCGCCGCGGTGCCGGTGCCCTTGGCCAGCATCAGCCAGGTTGCGCGCACGCCCCGGCCGACGGTGGCGCCCACCCCGGCGACGGGCGACGGATGGCGTCGCTTCGGTGGCTTGCGGCGCGGCGGCGCCGGACGGGCAGGCCGGGTCGCTGACCGCGAACCGGCCTTTGACCTGCTCGTTCGGGCACGCGATCGCGCGGCGGTCTTACTAGCCATGGGCCCAAGCCTAGTCGCACAAGCCTCAGATACACCATGTGCCACACGGGTCACAGAATTGTGTCAGTTCCGTCGCCGTCGCGTCCTAGCATCCCGCAATGACCGAAATTGCAGCTCCGCAGCAGGGCGTGCCGACCACCAGCAAGGTTCTCTGTGTCGTCTATGCCGTCATTGCGCTCGCCGCATTGGTGGCGACGTGGAGTCAGAACGCGGCCTACTTCGGCCACCCGGACAGCTTCCTCACGGCATTCCTGGACGACTCGAAAATCACGGCGGCGTCGCGGTCGCTGACGGCCGACATCCTGCTCTTCTTCCTCGCCGCAGCGGTGCTCATGGTCGTCGAGGCCAGAAAGCACGGTGTCAGGTTCGTGTGGCTCTACATTCTCGGCGGAGCGGCGATCGCGATCAGCGTGACGTTTCCGTTGTTCCTGATCGCCCGGGAATTGCGCGTGGGGAGAACAGTTTCGCCGCGACCGGGCGTGGCCGACGCCATCGGGCTCGCGGTATTCGCGATCGTGGTGGCTGCCCTGACCATTTGGGTCGACACCTGAGTAGGGTTGACGCCTGTCCGGTTTGCACTCAGTGAGGAGTCATCGCATGCCCGTCGTTGTCGTCGCCACCCTGACCGTCAAACCCGAATCGGTCGACACCGTCCGCGAGATCCTCACCCGCGCGGTCAAAGACGTGCACGACGAGCCGGGCTGTCAGCTGTACTCGCTGCACGAATCCGGCGAGACGTTCGTGTTCGTCGAGCAGTGGGCCGACGCCGACGCGCTCAAGGCCCACAGCACTGCGCCCGCGATAGGGGCGATGTTCAAAGACGCCGGCGAGCATCTGGCCGGTGCGCCGGACATCAAGATGCTCCAACCCGTCGTTGCCGGCGACCCCGCCAAGGGCCAGTTGCGCCCCTGATGGGTGGGCCGCTAACCGGCAAGGTCGCGCTGATCACCGGCGCAGCCCGCGGTCAGGGCCGCGCCCATGCACTGCGACTGGCGTCCGACGGCGCCGACATCATCGCCGTCGACCTGTGCGCTCAGATCGCCAGCGTGCCCTACCCGCTGGCCACCGCCGACGACCTGGCCGCCACCGTCAAGCTCGTCGAGGACACCGGGGCCCGCATCGTGGCACGCCAAGGCGATGTGCGCGATCGGGAGTCGCTGGCCGCCGCGTTGCAAGCCGGTCTCGACGAGTTGGGTCGGCTTGACATCGTGGTGGCCAACGCCGGCATCGCCCCGATGCAGGCCGGCGCCGACGGCTGGTACGACGTGATCGACGTGAACCTGACCGGCGTACACCACACCGTCGAGGTCGCGATCCCGACGATGATCGCCCAGGGCGACGGCGGGTCGATCGTGCTGATCAGTTCGGCCGCCGGACTGGCCGGCATCGGCAGCGCCGACGCGGGCTCCATCGGTTACGCGGCCGCCAAGCACGGCCTGGTCGGGCTGATGCGGGTCTACGCCAACCACCTTGCGCCGCATAGTATTCGAGTCAACTCGGTGCACCCGGCCGGCGTCGACACGCCGATGATCAACAACGAGCACACCCGACAGTGGCTGGCGGACCTGGTCGCCCAGACCGGCTCGCCGCCGGACATGGGCAACGCACTGCCCGTGCAGGTGTTGGAGCCCGACGACGTCGCCAACGCGGTGGCGTGGCTGGTGTCCGACCAAGCGCGCTACATCACCGGCATCACGTTGCCGGTCGACGCCGGCTTTTTGAACAAGCGGTAGCGATGGCCCGAAACCCGGCGGCGCAAACAGCTTTCGGCCCGATGGTGCTCGCGGCCGTCGAACAGCACGAGCCGCCGGAGCGGCGGCTGGTGGAGGATGACCTGGCCGCGCGGTTCTTGCCGACACCCACGCGGTGGCTGCTTGCCGCGACACCACCCGCACTGCTGCGCCGCATGATGACCACCGCGATCGAACGCAGCGGCCCGGGGCTGTGGGCCAACTTCGCTTGCCGCAAGCGCTATATCGCCGACAAACTCACCGAGGCGCTCGACAGCGTCGACGCGGTGGTCGTGCTGGGCGCCGGAATGGACACCACCGCTTACCGGTTGGCGCGCACAACTCCGATCCCGATCTTCGAGGTGGACTTACCCGTCAACATCGACCGCAAGGCGGCGACGGTGCGACGCGTGCTGGGTGAGCTGCCGAGGTCGGTTCGGTTGGTGCCGTTGGACTTCGAGCGGGACGATCTGCTCACCGCTTTGGCCGAACAGGGCTATCGCACCGACTACCGGACGTTCTTCATCTGGGAAGGCGTGACGCAGTACCTCTCTGCCGACGCCGTGCGAGCCACGTTGACCGGGCTGCGGCCGGTGGCGCCGGGCAGTCGGCTGGTGTTCACCTATGTCCGGCGCGATTTCATCGACGGCGTCAACCTGTACGGCGCGCGTGCGCTCTACCGCAAGGTGTGCCAGCGGCAACAACTGTGGCACTTCGGAATACAGCCCGAGGAGGTCTCGGCGTTTCTCGACGAATTCGGTTGGCGGCTGGTCGAACAGATCGGCCCCGACGACATCGTCGAACGATACGTCAGGCCGACCGGCCGTAACCTATCCGCGTCGCAAGTCGAGTGGTCGGCGTATGCCGAAAAACGCTAGATCTCCAGCACAGTCGGCACAATCATCGGCTGGCGGCGATACGTCTCCCCCACCCATTTGCCGACCGTGCGGCGCACCGCCTGGGCGATCCGAACCGGATCGGTAACATGCTCGGCCACCAGCGATTCCAGCTCGGCCTCCACCTTGCGCGCGACCGGCTCCAGCGCCTTGGGGTCCTCGGAGAAGCCCCGCGAATGTAGATGCGGCGGCGCCGCGGGCTGGCCGGTGCCGCGACGCACCACCACTGTGACCGCCACGAAACCCGATGACAGGATGAGCCGTTCGCCCAAGGTGATGTCGCCGACGTCGCCGGTGATCAGCCCGTCGACGAACATCTTGCCGACCGGCACCGCGCCGGCGATGCTGGCCTTGCCGGAGACCAGGTCGACGCTGACGCCGTTCTCCGCCAACAGGATCGACTCCTCCGGCACCCCGGTGCGAGCGGCCAGCTTGGCGTTGGCGCGCAGCATCCGCCACGTTCCGTGCACCGGCATGACGTTGCGCGGGCGCACCCCGTTGTAGAGGAACAACAGCTCGCCGGCATAGGCGTGACCGGAAACATGCACGCGCACTTGCTGATTGGTGACTACACGGGCGCCGATCTTGGACAGCGAGTCGATCACGCCGTAGACGGCTTCCTCGTTGCCCGGGATCAGCGACGACGACAGGATGACCAGGTCGTCGGCGCTCAGCGTGATGCTACGATGCTCGCCGCGCGACATCCGCGACAACGCGGACATCGGTTCGCCCTGGGTGCCGGTGGTGATCAGCACCACCCCCTCGGGCGGCATCATCTCCGCGGCGCCGATGTCGATCAGGTCGGAGTCGTCGACCCGCAGAAAGCCGAGGTCGCGAGCGATGCCCATGTTCCGCACCATCGACCGCCCGACGAACGACACCCGCCGGCCCAACGCCACTGCGGCGTCGCAGATCTGCTGCACCCGGTCGACATTGGAGGCGAAGCAGGCCACGATCACCCTGCCTTCGGCGCCGCGGATCAGCCGGTGCAGCGTCGGGCCGACCTCGCTTTCGCTTGGTCCGACACCGGGAATCTCGGCGTTGGTCGAGTCGCACAGGAACAGATCCACGCCGTCGTCGCCGAGTCGCGACATGCCGGGCAGGTCGGTGGGGCGCCCGTCGAGCGGCAGCTGGTCGAGCTTGATGTCGCCGGTGTGCAGAACGGTGCCTGCGCCGGTGCGCACCGCGATCGCCAGCGCGTCGGGAATCGAGTGGTTGACCGCGAAGTACTCGCATTCGAACACGCCGTGCGTGCTGCGCTGGCCTTCGGAGACTTCGAAAAATACCGGCTTGAGTTGGTGCTCACGGCATTTCGCCGCGACCAGCGCCAGCGTGAACTTCGAGCCGACGACCGGGATGTCAGGGCGCAGCTTGAGCAGGAACGGAATTGCGCCGATGTGGTCCTCGTGCGCGTGGGTCAGCACCAGCGCTTCGACGTCGTCGAGCCGGTCTTCGATGTGACGCAGATCGGGCAGGATCAGGTCGACGGCCGGCTCGTCGTGGGTGGGAAACATGACCCCGCAGTCGATGATCAGCAGCCGGCCGAGATGCTCGAAAACCGTCATGTTGCGGCCGATTTCGCTGATGCCGCCGAGCGCGGTGACCCGCAACCCGCCAGGAGTCAGGGGACCTGGCGGGGAGAGGGCTACGTCCACTTGAATCTCACCGCAGCACCGACGCGGCACGCATGTCGGCCGCCAACGCGTCCACTTCTGCGCCGGTCGCGGGCATCTGCGGCAACCGTGGGTCGCCCACCTCGATGCCCTGCAGGCGCAGGCCGGCCTTCGACATCGTCACCCCGCCCAACCGGGTTTGGGCTGCACCGAGCGGGGCCAATGAGGCGTTGATCTTGCGGGCCGTCGCGACGTCGCCGGCGTTGAACGCGGACAACATTTCTCGCAGCGGACCCGCGGCCACGTGGCTCCACACGCTGATGAAGCCGACGGCGCCCATCGCCAGCCAGGGCAGGTTCAGTGCGTCGTCGCCCGAGTAGTAGACCAGCCCGGTTTCGGCGATCAACTGCCCACCGATGTCCAAGGCACCCTTGGCGTCTTTGACACCGACGATGTTCGGGTGCGACGCCAACACGCGGATCGTTTCGGGGGCGATCGGCACCACCGTCCGGGGCGGGACGTCGTAGAGCAGTACCGGCAACGGGGTGGCGTCGGCGACGGCGGTGAAGTGGGCGATCAGCCCGCTCTGCGGCGGCTTCGAGTAGTACGGCGTCACGACCAGCAGTCCGTGTGCGCCCTCGGCGGCGCACGCCTTGGCCAGGTGGACGCTGTGTGCGGTGTCGTAGGTGCCCGCGCCGGCGACGATCCGGGCGCGGTCGCCGACCGCCTCCAGCACAGTGCCCAGCAGGGCGAGTTTCTCGGCGTCGGTCGTGGTCGGCGACTCGCCGGTGGTGCCGGACACCACCAGCCCGTCGCAGCCCGCGTCGACGAGGTGGTTCGCCAGCCGCGCGGCGGCGGGCAGGTCCAGGGAACCGTCCGGCGTGAACGGCGTCACCATCGCGGTGAGCAGGGCGCCCAGGCGGGCGTGGACGTCGATTCCGCCGGTAGTCACGGTGCCAAGGTTACCTGGCCTCCTCAAGCCTCCGTCGCAAGCGGACTGGTCGCGACCTCGCTGCCGTCGGCCAGCGCGGCGATCTGAAAATCGGCGAACACCGCGGGCGCGACGTCGACGAGCTGGCGCAGGCACGCGATGGCCAGCCGCCGGATTTCCACGTCGGCGTGCTCGCTGGCCCGCATGGCGATGAAGTGCCGCCAGGCCCGGTAGTTGCCGGTGACGACGATGCGGGTCTCAGTGGCGTTGGGCAGCACGGCACGGGCGGCCTGACGGGCCTGTTTGCGCCGCAGGACCCCCAGACTTCCGGCGGGCTCACCCGCCATGAACTTGGCCTCCAGTTTGGCCAGCAGCTCGGTGTAGGTGGCGCGGCTGGCGTCGGCCGCGGCGGTCAGGATCTGCTGCAGCTCGGGGTCGTCTTCCATCCCCGGCGGCACCACGACCTGCGAATTCTTTTCCGGCACGTAGCGCTGGGAGAGCTGGGAGTAGGAGAAGTGCCGGTGCCGGATCAGCTCGTGGGTGCACGATCGGGAGATCCCGGTGATGTAGAACGACACGCTGGCGTGCTCGAGCACCGAGAAATGCCCGACGTCGATGATGTGCCGCAGGTAGTCGGCGTTTGTCGCGGTCTTCGGGTTGGGCTTGGACCAGCTCTGGTAGCAGGCCCGGCCGGCGAACTCGAGCAGCGCCTGACCGCCGTCGGCGTCGGTGCTCCACGGCACGTCGGGGGGCGCCAAGAACTCGGTCTTGGCGATCAATTGCACGCGCAGCGGCGCGGTCTCGGCCACGGCGCTCACCCTATCGGGCGGCCGGGACAGTGTTGATCGAGCGAGTCCCGAGCGACCAAGATTCCTCTACATGACGCCACTGCTGTGGGACCAACACGCGTGCCTGCCGCTGCAACTCGACGCCGACGTTTCGGAGCTGACCCGCTACCCGAGCGGGGCGTTCGTGTCCGTCAACGCCGGGTACGCACCGCACTCCTTCGACGACGCGTCGGCGCTGTTGAACCACTTCCGGCGATCAATCGACGCGCACCCCGACCTCGAGTTGGCCGACGCCGCCGAGGATGTCCCGACGATCGCCCGCTCAGGCCGCACGGCGGTGGCGTTCGACCTGGAAGACTCGCGGCCGCTGGACGGCGATCTCGACAACGTGCGGGTGTTCGCCGATCTCGGCGTGCGCACGATGCTGCCCACCTACAACTACGCCAACGCCGCCGGCTGCGGATGCCTCGACGCGCGGGACGACGGGCTGACGGCCTGGGGCCGGTCGCTGGTCGGCGCGATGAACGCTGCAGGTATGGTGCCCGACGGCTCGCACTGCAGCGCCCGCACCGGCCTGGACATGTGCGAAATCTCCAGCAGCCCAGTCATTTACAGCCACTCCTGCATGCGGGCAGTGTGGGATCACCCGCGGAACATCACCGACGACCAGGCGCGCGCCTGCGCGGCCACCGGCGGCGTCGTGGGCATCACCGGCGTCGGGATCTTCCTGGGCCCCAACACCCCCACCCTCGAGGCGATGACCCGTCACCTCGAATACGCCGTCGAACTGGTCGGGATCGACCACGTCGGCATCAGCACCGACTTCTCCTTCGACTACGCCGACTTCGTCACCGAACTGGACGCCAACACGCAATTCTTCGACGACAGCTACACCCGCTGGGGACCCATCCAATGGATGCCACCGGAAACCTTCGCCACGATCGGCGGGCACCTTCGCGAGCGCGGCTGGTCCGATGCCGACGTCACCGCGGTGCTCGGCGGGAATTTTCAGCGGGTTGCCCGACAGGTGTGGCCTAGCTGATCGTTGCGCGCAGTTCGCCGGCCAGGTCGCCGCGGTCGCCGACCGTGACGTCACTCAGCCCGAGCCACGACGCCATCGTCGCCAGTTCGTCGGCCAGCGCCGCAGCCACCCGCGACGGCGACTGCTCCGGTTCAACAAAGGCACCCACCACGTGCAGCGCATCGCGGCTACGGTCCGCCTTGAGGTCGACCCGGCCGACCAGTTCACCGTCGAGCAGGAACGGCCAGACGTAGTAGCCGTACCGGCGCTTGGCCGCCGGTGTGTAGATCTCGATGCGGTAGTGGAATCCGAACAGCCGCTCCACCCGCGACCGGAAGAAGATCAGCGGATCGAACGGACACAGCAGCGCCGTGCCGCGGTCGAGCCGCGGCACCGCCTGCCCGGCGCGCAGATAGGCCGGCGCCGACCAGCCGTCCACGCTCACCCGTTCCAGCTCGCCGTCGGCGACCAGCTTGGCGATCGCCGGCTTGGCCTGCTGGGCGCTCAACCGGAAGTAGTCGCGGATGTCGGCCTCGGTGCCCACGCCCAGCGCGGCGGCGGCCCGCAGCACCAACTCGCGGATGGCGTCCGCGTGGTCGACCTGCCGTCCGAGCACGTCGGGCGGCAGCACGTTCTCGGTCAGGTCGTAGTGCCGGGCGAACCCTACCCGGGTGGCGGTCGTGAGCACGCCGGCGGCGAACAGCGCCTCGGCGACCCACTTGGTGTCGCTGCGGTTCCACCAGGCGCCCTTGGTGGTCCGCGGTTCGGCGGCCAGGTGGGCCTCGATCTGCCCGGCGGTACACGGCCCGAGTTGCGCGACGGCGGCCACGATGTCGTCGGCTAGCCGCGGGTTGGCCTTGACGATGTGGGTGCCCCAGCGGCCGTGTCGGTACTGCCGCATCCGCCAGCGCAGCAGCGGCCAGTCGTCGACGGCCATCAGCGCCGCCTCGTGCGCCCAGTACTCGACCAACAGCCGCGGCGAACGCGTGCTGTGGCTCCACGCCGCCCGGTCCAGCACGTCGCGGTCGTACGGGCCGAGCCGGCTGAACACCGGCGCATAGTGCGCACGCACCGTGACCGACACCGAATCCAGTTGCAGCACTTGAATTCTGGATATCAACCGCCGCAGATGCGCACGATCGATCCGCCTGGCGGGGCGCTGCTCGCTAAACCCCTGCGCCGCAACGGCTATCCTGCGGGCCTGTGCCGCGGTCAGCGTGTTAGCCAGTGCTTCTCTTCTGCTCGAAGGGCACCACCACGCCGGCCTCCGGCGGTTTGTCGCGATCCTGGTACGCCGACTCCAAAGCGGCCGGAATCGTTTCAACCCCGCGGTAGACGTCCATCAGTTGTTCCAGGATCTTGATCCGCTGCGCACTGGCCTCGTCGACCACTCGGCGCGCCTCCTCGCGAAGGCGCTCGGCCTCCTGCCTGGCCTCGGCGAGCAGCTGGTCGCGCTCCTGTTGAGCTTTTTGCATCGCGTCGTCGATCTCCGACTGCGCCTCTGCGCGCTTGCCGGCCAGTTCCTCTTCGAGTTGGCGCCTCGTTTCGGCACACTCGGCTTCGAGTTGGCTCCTGGTTTCGGCACACTCGGCGTCCAGGGCGCTTCGCTGCGCGGCCATGTCCGCCAACAGCTCCTCGTGCTTTCGGTGCGCGGTTTCAGCCTCGGACTCGATGGTCGCTACCAGCGCCTGCACCTCGGCCTTGGCCTCGGCCTGCATCTCGGACACCTCGTCGATGGCATGCCGCAACAGTTTCGACATCCGCTGCGGCACTGCGTGCGGCGACGGCGAGGTGTCGTTGAGGAAAGCGACCTCTTTCCGAAGGGCCGCTACTTCATCGCACGATTCTTTCAGCCGGGCCCTTAGGGTCTCGATGTCGTCGAGCAGTAACTGCTGCTTGGCGATCAACTCGTCGATACACGCATCGACAGCCACCGGATCGTAGCCAACCACCACGCGAGAGAACTTGGGTTGAGATCCAGTTGTCACTGAATATTCTCCCTTCTGAAATGCTTGGCACACACGGTAAAACCGCTCCCAGCCGAGTATGTCACGCTCGAACGGCTGCTGCTATCAACGCCGATAACTGTGCAGCCGGTAGCGCAGCCCCGTGCTACTGGTCAGCCACTCCCCCGTCGTGCCCGTCCACGTCTCGTCGAGAACCGGAGCCAGCACGTCGCCGTCGTCGCGGGGAAGGTCGATCTCGACCTCGGTGACCTCACAGCGCGTGGCCCATGGCATTGCGAGCGCGTAGATCTGCTCGCCGCCGATCACCCACGTCTCCGGTTCGGTGAGTGCTTGCTCGATGGTTTCGACGACCTGCGCACCTTCGGCGGCGTAACCAGGCTGGCGGGTCAGCACGACATTTCTGCGGCCGGGCAGCGGCCGGAACCGGGCAGGCAGCGATTCCCAGGTCAGCCGGCCCATCACCACGGTGTGGCCCATCGTGAGTTCCTTGAAGCGGACCTGGTCCTCGGGCAGCCGCCACGGAATGCCGCCAGCACGGCCGATGATCCCCGACGTCGACTGGGCCCAGATCAGGCTCGTCATACGGCGACGGGCGCTTTGATCGCCGGATGCGGGTCGTAGTTCTTGATGACGATGTCGTCGTAGGTGTAGTCGAAGATCGAAGCCCTTGGCGCCAGAACAAGTTCGGGATACGGCCGCGGCTCGCGGCGCAATTGCTCGGTCACCTGCTCGACGTGATTGTCGTAGATGTGGCAGTCGCCGCCGGTCCAGATGAACTCGCCCACCCCGAGGCCGGCCTGGGCGGCCATCATGTGAGTCAGCAGCGCGTAGCTGGCGATGTTGAACGGCACGCCGAGAAACAGGTCGGCGCTGCGCTGGTAGAGCTGACAGCTCAGCTTCTGCTCGGCCACGTAGAACTGAAACAGCAGATGACACGGCGGCAGCGCCATCTGCGGGATGTCGCCGACGTTCCAGGCCGACACGATGATGCGCCGCGAGTCGGGGTCGGTGCGCAGCAAGTCCACCGCGGCACTGATCTGGTCGACGTGCTGGCCCGACGGCGTGGGCCAGGAGCGCCACTGAACACCGTAGATCGGTCCGAGATCGCCTGTGGCAGAAGCCCATTCGTCCCAGATCGTGACGCCGTGCTCGTGCAGCCAGCCGATGTTGGAGTCGCCGCGCAAAAACCACAGCAGCTCATAGATCACCGATTTGTAGTGCACCTTCTTGGTGGTGATCAGCGGGAAGCCGGCCGAGAGGTCGTAGCGCATCTGATGACCGAACAGGCTGCGGGTGCCGGTGCCGGTGCGGTCGGCTTTCGGCGTGCCCTGCTCGAGTACCAGGCGCAGCAAATCCTCGTACGGTGTGGCGATCGGCACGCCCCTCAGCGTAGCGAGTAGAACGGTAACCATGCCGAACATCACCGACAGTGTCACCACCCAAGACGGGGACTGCACGGTCCGCCTGTATACCCCCGACGGGGAGGGCCCGTGGCCCGGTGTGGTCATGTATCCCGACGCCGGCGGGGTGCGCGACACCTTCTACGAGATGGCCGCCAAGCTGGCCGGTTTCGGTTACGTCGTGCTGCTGCCCGACGTGTACTACCGCTCGGGCGACTGGGAGCCGTTCGACATGTCGACCGCGTTCAGCGACCCGAAAGAACGTCAGCGGCTGTTCTCGATGATCGGCACCGTCACGCCGCTGAAGATGGCGATCGACGCCGAGGCGTTTTTCAACTACCTCGCCGACCGGCCGGAGGTCAAAGGTGACCGGTTCGGCGTGTGCGGCTACTGCATGGGCGGGCGGACGTCGCTGGTGGTGGCGGGTCGCCAGCCGGAGCGGGTCGCGGCGGCCGCGTCGTTCCACGGCGGCGGGCTGGTCACCGACAGCGCCGACAGCCCGCATCTGCTGGCCGACCAGATCCAGGGCGCCATCTACGTAGCCGGCGCGCGCAACGACGGCTCGTTCACCGCGGAGCACGCCGAGCAGCTCGACAAGGCGCTGACCGCGGCCGGCGTCGAGCACACCATCGAGACCTATCCGGCCGAGCATGGTTTCGCCGTGCCGGACAACCCGCCGTATGACGCCGACGCCGCCGAGCGGCACTGGACGGCGATGCGCGACTTCTTCGGGGCCAAGCTCTAGTCGCCGGCGCCATGCACGTCGACGCGATGACGACGCCCGCGCCGCTGGGCCAGATCGGCGATTTGGCGAGGCGAACTCAATCGGCCGGGTTCTCCGGTCTGTTGTTCACCGAGACCGGCCGCACGGCCTACCTCAACGCCGCGGTGGCCTCGCAAGCCGCGCCCGGGCTCGAGTTGTCGACGGGCGTCGCGGTGGCATTCCCGCGCAGTCCCTTCGTCACGGCGACGACGGCGTGGGAACTTCAGCAGGCCACCGGCGGGAAATTCCGGCTGGGGCTGGGGACTCAGGTGCGCCGTCACATCGAGCGGCGCTACGGCGCGGCGTTCGAGCGGCCGGGCCCACGGCTGCGCGACTAC
Organism: Mycobacterium sp. MFM001; assembly: GCF_003402475.1. Classification (GTDB taxonomy): domain Bacteria; phylum Actinomycetota; class Actinomycetes; order Mycobacteriales; family Mycobacteriaceae; genus Mycobacterium. The sequence goes on along the minus strand of NZ_BFAB01000010.1, from coordinate 47,519 downwards.
GTGCTGGCGGTGAAGGCGTGCTTCGCGGCGTTTCGGTCCGGGCAGCTCGATTACCACGGCGAGTTCTACGACCTCGACTTCATCACCCCGCAGTGGAGCCCGGGCCCTATTGACTGTCCCGACCCCAAAGTCGATATTGCGGCGGTGAATCCGTGGATGCTGCGGATGGCCGGCGAAGTGGCCGACGGCGTGCACATCCATCCGCTGGCCGAGCCCGGCTACCTCACCCGGCACGCGCTGCCGAACATCGCCGAGGGAGCGGCGAAAGCCGGACGAGCCGTGTCGGACATCGCGGTGATCGTGCCGGAGATGACGATCGTGGGCGACAGCGACGAGGAGCGCGACAAGGAAAGAGAAACCGCGCGCGCCGGTCTGGCCTTCTACGGAAGCACGCCCAATTACGCGTTCATCTGGGACGAGGCCGGCTTCGAGGGCACCACCGCGCGGATCCGGGAAAAGCAGAAGGCCGGCGACGTCGCCGGCATGGCGGCCCAGATTACCGACGAGCACCTGGCCGCCTTCGCCACCGAGTCGACGTGGGACAAGCTGGCCGACGCGCTCACCGAGAAATACGCCGGGTTCGCCACCCGGCTGGTGCTCTACAACGCGCTGGCCAATCAGGAGCGCATCGAGCGCTATGGCGAGGTGGCCCGCCGGCTGCAGTGGTGACGGCGGCCGTCAGCCCCGGAACGCCGACGCGTCGCCGAGCAGCTGCCCGCCGTCGATCACCATGGCTTCGCCGGTGATCCAGCTCGCCGCATCCGAGACCAAAAACGCCACCGCGCCTGCCACATCGACCGGTTCGCCGATGCGGCCCAATGCGATCGACGACGAGAGCGGGTCCTCATGGTCCTTCCACAGCGCCTCGGCGAGCCGGGTGCGCACCACACCCGGGCAGATCGCGTTGACCCGCACCCGCGGCGAAAGTTCCAGCGCCAGTTGCTTGGTCACGTGAATCAGCGCAGCCTTGGTCGCGTTGTACATCCCCATGTAGGCCCCGAAATGCAGACCGCCGATCGAGGCGGTGTTGACCACCGCGCCGCCATGCTCGCCCATCCACGCCTTGACCACCAGCGATGTCCACAGCAGCGGCGCCCACAGGTTGACGTCGAAGGTCTTGGCAAAACGTGCATGGTCCTGCTCGATCAGTGGCCCGTAGGCGGGGTTGGTTCCGGCGTTGTTGACCAGGATGTCGATGCTGCCGAACCGGTCCAGGGTGGTTTCGACGCACCGTTGCGCGGCCTCTTCGTCGACCGCATGGGCACCGACACCCAACGCGTTGCCATTCACCTGCGCTGCCGCGGCGTCCGCGCTCTCCTGTTTGCGCGACGTGAGTACGACGTTCGCGCCCCCCTCGCCCAGCCGCTGCGCAATGGCCAGCCCGATCCCGCGGGATGCTCCGGTGACGATCGCGGTGCGACCTTTGAAGTCGGGTGACGTCATCGTTGGCTTGCCTCCTGGTACTTGCGCAGTTCGCGGCGGGCGATTGCGCGCTTGTGCACCTCGTCGGGACCGTCGGCCAAACGTAGCGTGCGCAGGTGTGCCCATGCCATGGCCAGCGGAAAGTCGTCGGTGACGCCGCCGCCGCCGTGTACCTGGATGGCGCGGTCGACGACTTTCAGCGCCACTTGCGGGGCCGCGACCTTGATCGCGGCGATCTCGGTCTGCGCCGCCTTGTTGCCAACGGTGTCCATCAGGTAGGCGGCCTTGAGGGTGAGCAGCCGGATCATCTCGATGTCGATGCGCGACTCGGCAATCCAATCCTGAATGTTGGCGTTCTCGCTGATCGGTTTGCCGAAGGTGACCCGGGATTGGGCACGCGTGCAGAGCAATTCGAGCGCCCGCTCGGCCATGCCGATTGCGCGCATGCAGTGGTGGATGCGTCCGGGACCGAGGCGCGCCTGGCTGATCGCGAAGCCCTCACCCTCGCCCTTGAGCACATCTTTGGCCGGCACCCGAACGTCTTTGAAGTCGATCTCGGCGTGGCCCTCGCGGTCCTGGTAGCCGAACACGGGCAGGCCGCGCATCACGGTGACGCCGGGAGCGTCGATGGGCACGACCATCATCGACTGCTGGCGGTGCGGGGCGGCCGTCGGGTCGGTCTTGCCCATCACGATCATCACTTTGCAGTTCCGGTGTAAAGCGTTGGACGCGAACCACTTCCGGCCGTTGAGCACATACCCGTCGCCGTCGCGCACCATCGACAGCTGCACGTTGGTGGCGTCCGAGCTGGCCACCTGCGGCTCGGTCATCGCGAACGCCGAGCGAATGGTCCCGGCGAGCAGCGGCTTGAGGTATTTCTCCTTGTGCTCGTCGCTGCCGAACAGCGTGAGCACTTCCATGTTTCCGGTGTCGGGTGCGCTGCAGTTGCACGCCTCGGAGGCAAGGTGGCTGCGCCCCATGATCTCCGCCAGCGGCGCGTACTCCAGATTGGTCAGCCCGGGCCCCCACTCCGGGTGCGGGTGAAAAAGGTTCCACAGTCCGCGCTCGCGGGCCTCGGCCTTGAGCTCTTCCATGATCGGCGGCTGGAAGTGAGGGTCGCCGGATTGCCGCATCTGCTCGTCGTAGACGGCTTCGGCCGGGTAGACGTGCGAATCCATGAACTCCAGCAGATCCGCCTGGTATTTCTTTGCGCGATCGGACAATTCGAACAGCGACATCGCGGCTCCTGTCAACTCAGCAGACTGCGCTGGTAGCGGCGCATGCCGCGCAGCCAACGGTCGTAATCGGTTGCCTTGTGGCGGTACATCTCCAGCACTTCCGGGTGCGGAAGGATCAGGAACCGCTCGTCGCCGACAGCCTCCAGGACGATGTCGGCGACCGCGTCGGGTTCCAACACGGTGCCGGCGGTGGTGACCGCGCGGGTGGCGAGGTCGCCCAGCGGGTCGCCGGACTGTTCCCCGGAGTACAGCAGTTTGGTGTTCACTCCCATCGGGCACAGGCAGCTGACCCGCACCCCCTGATCGCCGTAGGTGATGTTGAGCCACTCGGCGAAGCCCACAGCCGCGTGCTTGGTGACGGAGTAGGTGGCCGAACCGAGCTGGGTGAGCAGCCCGGCCGCCGAGGCGGTGGACACGAAATATCCTTCGCCGCGCTCGATCCAGCCGGGCACCAGCAATTGGGCGGCCCGGATGTGCGCGCGCAGGTTGACGTCGATGGACCGGTCCCAATCTGCCTCGCTGACGTCGAGGCCGGCCGCACCGGTGATGCCCGCGTTGGCGAAATACAGGTCCACTGGGCCGAATTCGCGTTCCGCGAGATCGATCAAGCGCTGGATCTGCGCAGTGTCGGATGCATCCGCGCCCGCACTGACGGCCCTACCGGGTTGCGCTGTGTTGATTGCGTCCGCCACCGCCTTGGCGGCGTCGGCGTCGAGGTCGGCGACGACGACCTGCGCGCCCTGTTGGGTCAGCTTCGCGGCCAGTGCGCCGCCGATGCCGCCGCCACCGCCGGTGACGATGGCGACCTTCTGGTCAACCTTCACAAAGGGATCTTCTTCCTCACAAGGGTAGAGCCCGAATGAATCACGACCCTACTTGAATCCGGACTCAAGTTCAACTGTCGGATCGGTCATGATCCGCCGAACCGCAGCGCGTTGGCCCACAGCCGGGTCACGGTGAACACCAGCTCCTCGAAGTCGACCTGCGCATCGTCGTCTGCCTCCCCGCGAGTGAAGACGCTGTAGGCCAGCCGGCTGACCATGCCCGATAGCGCCCGCGAGGCGAGCAACGGATCGATGCCGGGATCGGCGATCCCCCGCGCCTGCAAATCGGCGATCCCGCGAGCGTTGCGCTGGATGAATGCGTCGGCCCGGCGCCTCCGCAACTCGTGGAACTTCGGGTCCACGTGCGCGACCTGTTCGAGCAGACCCATCAGCTTGGCATTGCGCCGGTATGCCTCCAGGTAGGCACGATTGCTGGCCTCTAACACCGCGTACGGGTTGTCGGTGTCGCTCACCCGGCCTATGCCCGGATGCATCATGTCTTGCTGCGCTTCCGCGAGGACGGCGGCAAAGATCTCTTCCTTGTTCGCGAAGTAGGTGTAGAACGACCCGGTCGCGCAACGCGCCGCCTTGGTGATGTCGCTCAGCTTGGCATCGAGATAGCCGTCCCGCTCGAACACCTTGCGTGCGGCGGCAATCAGGGCGGCCCGGGTCCGGGCACCACGCACCGTCGCCGGCGGTTGGCGAGCAGGCGCCGTCGTATCCATGCCACCGATGCTACCTGAATTTGACGTCAGGTTCGTATTATGGGAGCGCAGCCGGGGGCGCGTGCTCAGCGCCGCGACAACCTGGCGATCCACGCCCGGGAGTCCGCCGGGTCGATCACGTCGTCGAGCTCGAACGTGGTGGCCGACGTGAGCGCCTTGCCGTGCTGGTAGGCGGCCTCGACCAGCTTGTCGAACAGCTTCTGCCGTTCGACGGGATCCGACTCGGCGGCCAGCTCCTTGGAAAACCCCAGCCGCACAGCGCCTTCCAGACCCATCCCGCCGATCTCGCCCGTCGGCCAGGCGACGGTGAACTCCGGGGCATGAAAGGAGCCGCCGGCCATCGCCATCGCGCCCAGGCCGTAACCCTTGCGCAGAATGATCATTCCGAACGGCACGGTCAGCCGTGCGCCGTGCACGAACAGCCGGCTCATCCGTCGCACGGCACCGTCGACTTCGGCGTCCGGACCGACCATGAATCCCGGGGTGTCGCATAGCGAGACGATCGGCAGCCCAAAGCATTCGCACAAGATCAGGAAGTCGGCGATCTTGTCGGCCGCCTCGGCGTCGATCGCCCCGCCGAGATGATGGCTGCTGTTGGCCAGCAGCCCATACGGCGTGCCCTCGACGCGGACCAGTGCGGTGACCACGCCGACGCCGTAGTCGGGACGCAGCTCCAGCACCGAATCAACATCGACAACCGATTCGATGGCGCGGTGCACGTCGTAGGCCCGTAACCTGTTCTCCGGCACCACATGCCGAGCCAGCCGCGGATCGGGCGCCTCCCAGTCGTCGATGCCGCCCTGAAAGTAGGACAGGTACTGCTTGGCCAGCGCGACAGCGTGGGCCTCGTCGCGCGCGGCCAGGCCAACTACCCCGTTGCGGCGCTGCACGTCGATCGGTCCGATGTCCTCCGGCCGGTACACTCCCAGCCCGCCGCCCTCGATCATCGCGGGCCCGCCCATGCCGATGTTGGCGTCCGGAGTCGCGATGATCACGTCGCACGTCCCGGCCAGCGCGGCGTTGCCGGCGAAGCACCGTCCGGAGACAATCGACACCAGCGGCACCCGTCCGCTCAGCGCGCCCAGTGCGCGGAAGGTCGGCACGTCCAGTCCGGCGATGTTGGCGACGTCGGTGTCGCCGGGCCGGCCGCCGCCGCCTTCGGCGAACAGCACCAGCGGAATCCCTTTGCGGGCAGCCACATCGAAGACGCGGTCGGTTTTCGCATGGTTGCGCATGCCCTGCGTGCCGGCGAGCACGGTGTAGTCGTAGGACAGCACCGCGGCCTCGCCCCCGTTGATTCGGGCCAGTCCGGCGACCAGGCCGTCGGCCGGCGTGTTGGCGATCAGGTCCTCTTCGGAGCGCCGGCTGCGCTGCGCGGCGACCGCTAACGCGCCGTACTCGACGAAGCTGCCGGGGTCCACCAGGTCGGCGATGTTCTCGCGCGCGGTGCGGCGATTCTGCTTGTGCCGCTTGGCGACAGCGGCCGGCCGGCCCTCGTCGAGGGTGAGCAGGTGGCGGCGACGGACTTCGTCGAGGTCGGCGCGGCTGCGGTCGAGGTCGAGTTCGGCCGCGGTCTCGCCGGTTGCACCGGCCCTCGTGCGGGTGAAAACCACCAGCGGATCGCCCGTTCCGACGACCTGTCCCGGCGTCACGAGGTTTCGCACCGTGCGCAGCGCATCCGGTGCGGCCAGCACGTGCTGCATCTTCATGGCCTCGAGCACGACGACCTGCTGGCCCGCGGTCAACTCGGCACCGTCGGGCGCGATGTCGACGACGGTGCCGGCAAGTTGTGCGCGCAGTACCTCCTCACCCGGGTACAGCTCGAGAGGTGCGACGCGGACTTCGGAGTGATGCGACATCGCGGCTGTGGCCAGCGCGGGAAGGTTCGCGTCGACGAATCCCGTCGTCACCACCTCCGACTGAATCTGGATGTGCGACAGCACCTCCCGCAGGAACCCGATGTTGGTGCGGATGCCCTCGATGCCGAACTCTTCCAGCGCCGTCTGCGCTTTGCGCATCGCAGCGGGAAACGACGATCCGCGGACGTGGGTGATCACCTTTGCCAGCAATGAGTCGTAGCGCGGGCTCGGCGTCAACCCGGGTCGCCCGTAGGTGTCGACGCGCACTCCCGGGCCGCTCGGCGGCGAGAACACGCTGAGAGTGCCCCCGGCAGGCACGACCGACCCGTCGGCGTCGATGGTCTCCATGTTGACCCGGGTCTGGATCGCGATACCGCGCACCGCCGCGGGCGCTCCGGTGACTTCCGTTCCGTCGGCGACGATGCCGGCCGGCAACCGCAGCTGGTGGAACGACGCGCCGCGAGCAATTCCCAGCTGCAGCGCGACGAGGTCTATCCCGGTGACCTCCTCGGTCACGGTGTGCTCCACCTGGATTCGCGGGTTGACCTCGAGGAAGACGAACTGTTCACCGGCGACCAGGAATTCGACCGTGGCCAGCCCGCGGTACCCGACCCGGGCACACAGCACGGCCGCGGCGCGGTGCAGGTCACGGCGCAACGCCGTGGAAATTCCTTGCGCCGGCGCGATTTCGACGAGCTTCTGGTAGCGGCGCTGGATGCTGCAGTCCCGGTCACCCAGCGCGAGGGCACGGTCTGGTGTCGCGACGATCTGCACTTCGATGTGCCGAGCATTGTCGAACAAGGCCTCGGCGAACACCGCCGAGTCGCCGAAGCCGAGTTGGGCCTCGGCAGCGCAGTGGCGGTACGCGTCGTCGATAGCGGCGGCGTCTTTGACGATTCGCATACCACGCCCACCGCCACCGGCCAGCGCTTTGATCACGATGCCGTCCGGCTGCCCTGCCGCAAACTCCCGTATCTCCTCGACGCTGCTGGGACCTTCGGTGGCCGCCAACACCGGAATTCCCGCCTCGGCGGCCGCCCGGCGGGCGGCCGACTTGTTGCCGAACAACTCGAGTGCGTCGGGATCCGGCCCGACGAACGTATATCCCGCTGCGGCGCAGGCGCGCGCGAATTCCGGGTTCTCGGACAGGAACCCATAGCCGGGGTGGATCAGCTCGGCGCCGGACTGCTTGGCCGCCGCCAGCATCGCGGCGTGATCCAGGTATGCGGCGGGACCGGTGTCCGACAAGCCGATGGCTTCGTCGGCGGCATGCACATGCGGGCTGTCGGCGTCGTCTTCGGCGTACACCGCGACGGTGCCGATGTCCAATTCGGTTGCGGTGCGGATGATCCGCAGTGCGATTTCGCCGCGGTTGGCGACCAGCAGGGTCATCGCAGCGCCGGACCCCACTGCACCTGTTCGCGCAGTTGGCCTTTGAGTAGTTTGCCGCCGGGGTTGCGGGGCAACGGCTGGTCGACCACGGTGACGTACTGGGGAACCTTGAAATCGGCGAGTTGCCCTCGGCAATGGTCCAGCACTGCAGGTACATCTATTTGCTCGCCGTATAGCACCGCGCCGACCTTCTCACCCATCACTTCGTCGGGTACCGCCAGCACGCAGGCGTCGGCGACACCGGGCGCCGACAGCAACGCCGCCTCGACCTCGACGCTGGAGACGTTCTCGCCGCCACGGTTGATGATGTCCTTGAGCCGGTCGACGATGTGCACCCGCCCGGCGTCGTCGACCCGAACCACGTCGCCGGTGTGCAGCCAGCCGTCGACGATGGTGGCGGCGGTGGCTTCCGGCCGGTTCCAGTAGCCCGCCGTCACGTTGGCGCCGCGCGTCACCAACTCCCCCACCGTCGGGTCGTCGCCGTAAGGGACGACACCAAGGTCCACCGAGGGCACCGCGTAACCGACCGAGTCGGCGTGCTCGACGGCGTCGTCGTGGGGCAATGTCGTCATCAGCGAGGCGGTTTCGGTCATCCCGTACCCGTTGAACACCTTCGCGTTTGGAAACGCATCCTTGACCGCGGCCACCAAAGACGGCGCGATAGGCGCGCCCCCGTAGCCGACCCACCGGACGCCGGACACGTCGGCGTCCTTGAAATCGTTGTGCCTCAACAGCAATGCGTAGACAGCGGGGACGGTCACCATGGAGGAGATCCGTTCGGCGGACAATGTCCGTATCAGTTGGACAAGATCCAGTGCGGGCATGATCACCGACGCGCCGCCCACGTAAGCGGCGGCCAGCAGTTGGGAGTTGCAGCCGGTCACGTGGAACAGCGGCACCGATATGAGGGTGCGGAATTCCTCGGCGGCGTCACGCTCGAGACCCACACAGCGCACCATGTTTTCGGCGTTGGTCAGAAACGCCTCGTGAGTGGTGGGCACGCCTTTGGGCCGCCCGGTGGTGCCCGAGGTGTAGAACAGTGCGGCGACGTCGGTGCGATCGAGTCCCTGCGCCACATAGGGTTCGCCGTCGGGCAGGGCCGTGTCTGCGGCCAGGTCAACCCGGGCGCCGGCGTCGGACAGGATGAACTCGACCTCCGGCCCGGCCGACCGGGTGTTGACCGGGACCGCCACCCCGCCGGCCATGACGGTGCCCCAGAACGCGAGCACCCAGTTGAGGCCGGCCGGGTATCGCAGCGCGACGCGGTCACCTCGTTGCAGTCCGTCCGCGCGCAGACCGCCGGCTACTCGCGCTGCGGCGTCCCAGAGCTGTTGGTAGGTCAGGCGTTCGGCGCCCACTTCCGCGACGGCCTCGCTGCCCGGCCGGGTCTCGACGTGGTGGGCGAGCACGTCCAGCAATGTGGCCGGCAGTTCGTCGTAGTGCGGGATGCCGTCGCGGTCCCGGGTCACCCCCGTCGTCGGGAACGGATTGTGGCCCCTTGGAATCTCGATAACTGCGCTCATCAGCTCACTCCATCAGTGTCGCAGCCAGCGTCCCACCCAACTCGTAAGCCCGCTCGCGAATCGCGGCATCGATTCCGCCGACGACCTCGAGCACGTCGGCGGCCTTGGCCAACGACAACCCGGTAGCCACCTTGTCCACCGCGGTCGCCGCGCCGACGGTGTCGTTGTTGCCATGCACCCATAGACCGTATGGCCGGCCCGCCACATGATCCAGGCTCGGGTAATACACCGTGTCGAAGAAATGCTTGAGCGCCCCGGACATGTAACCGAGGTTGGCCGTCGTCCCGAACAGGTAGCCGTCGGCGTCGAGCATGTCCGGGACCGTTCCGGCCAGCGCCGGTCGCACGACGACGTCCACGCCGTCGATCTCGGGGTCGCTGGCCCCGGCGAGCACGGCCTCCAGCAGCTCGCGAGTAGCGGGCGACGGGGTATGGTGAATCACCAAGAGCTTCTTGGTCATTCGTGCGCCTGCAGCTCGACGGCCTTCTTCATGGCTTCCCGCGCGCGGCTGCGGTCACCGGCATAGTCGTAGGCGCGGGCCAGCCGGTACCAGCGCCGCCAGTTGTCCGGGTCGTCGTGCAGTTCGTTGCGGACGGTGTCGAACAGTACGTCGGCGGCGTCTTTGTCGATGCGCCCGGAGGGACGCCGCGGCAGCGCGCTGACGTCGAGTTCCATTCCGTCGTCGGCGATCAGCCGCGCGAGCTTCTGGTGGGCGAAACCGGCACGCAGGGTGGCCACCATCGCCCACAACCCGATGAGGGGCAGTATCAGCAGCGCGGCGCCCAGCATGATGCCGGCGGCGCGGCCCGAGCCGATCAGCAGCAGGGCGGTGCGACCGAGCAGCACCAGGTACACCAGCAGCGCCACGCACATGAACGCGATCAGCAGCTGGAGACGGAGCGCTCTGGTCATTGCAAGTTCAGTAGCGATTCGATGCCTATTGTCAGGCCCGGGTGTTCGGCCACCCGGCGGACCGCCAACAGCACACCAGGTACAAACGAGCTGCGGTCGATGCTGTCGTGGCGGATGGTCAGCGTTTCGCCCGCGGTGCCGAACAACACTTCCTGGTGGGCCACCAGGCCGGCCAGCCGCACCGAGTGCACAGGCACGCCGTCGACGTCGGCGCCGCGGGCTCCGGGCAGGCTGGTGCTGGTGGCATCGGGGTTGGGCGGCAAGTCTTTTCGAGCCTCGGCGATCAGTTCGGCGGTGCGTGCCGCGGTGCCTGAAGGAGCGTCGGCCTTGTGTGGGTGGTGCAGTTCGATGACTTCCACCGACTCGTAGAACGGCGCGGCCTGCTTGGCGAAGTGCATGCACAGCACCGCCCCGATCGCGAAGTTGGGCGCGATGATCGCCGCGGTGCCCGGTTTGGCGGCCAGCCACGACCGAACCTGTTGCAGCCGTTCGTCGGTGAAGCCGGTGGTTCCGACGACTGCATGAATCCCGTTGTCGATCAAGAACTTCAGGTTATCCATCACGACGTCGGGATGGGTGAAGTCGATGACGACCTCGGTCTGGCTGTCGGTCAGCAGTGTCAGCGGGTCGTCGGCGTCCACTTCGGCGGACAGGGTCAGATCATCGGCGGCCTGCACCGCCTGCACCATCGTCGCACCGACTTTGCCCTTTGCTCCCAGCACGCCAACCCGCATAGGTGCAGCCTAGTGGGGGTCCCCCTGGCCGCGAGCGTACGTGTCCCCGATCGAATGCCGCTTGGCGGCGGCATTTTGCGCACAGTTCGACTTTGATCCACAGCCCCTCCTTCTTGGCCTCCTCTTGTCGGTGGGCGCTAGTAGTGTTTCGAACATGAGTTCGACATGCGTGGCCGATGCAGCGGAGCTGGCGTCGGCCCTGGATGCGCTGGACGCGGCGGTGGCGCGCATCCGCGAACTCAACGTCGACAGCTACGAGCCGGCGGTGCGGCTGCGCATGTTGGAGCGGCTGGAAACCGCCGCGCGTCGCCAGGCCGTGGCCGGCCACGACATCATCGTCGGGCTCACCAAGGAAGTCCCGGCCGACATCGGCGGCGCGGTCCACAAAGTGGTCGCCGACTGGCTGCGCATCAGCTGCGCCGAGGCCCGCCGCCGCCTGCACGACGCCACCCAACTGGCCCCGCGCACCACCTTGACCGGCCAACCGCAGCCACCCGAACTACCCGCCACCGCACTGATGTGGCGCGAGGGCCAACTCGACACCCAGCACCTGCGCATCATCCAGGGCTTCATCCGTGACCTACCCGCCGACACCCCAGCGGCCATCGTCACAAAAGCCGAAGCCTTTCTGGCCGACCAAGCCACCGCCCTGCGCCCCGACCAACTGGCCAAGGTCGCCGAGCGCTACGCCATCACCATCAACCCCGACGGCACCTTCTCCGACGAAGATAGAGCCCGCCAACGCGGTTTTAGCTGGGCACCGCAACGCCGCGACGGCATGAGCATCGCCAAACTGACCGCCACCCCCGAGCTGCGCGCCAACCTGGAAGCCTGGTTCGCCCGCTTCGCCGCCCCCGGCATGTGCAACCCCGACGACCCCCAACCCTGCACCGCCGGCGAGCCGGCCGAGGAGCTGGCCCGCACCGATGCCCGCGGACACGCCCAACGCCAACACGACGCCCTCAACGCCCTAGTCCGCGGCCAACTCGGCGACCCCAAACTCGGCACCCACAAGGGCCTACCCGTCACCGCCATCGTCTCCACCACCCTGGCCGAGCTCACCGCGGCCAGCGGACACGCCCTCACCGCCGGCGGCACCCTGCTACCCATGCCCGATCTGATCCGCATGGCCAGCCACGCCCACCACTACCTAGCCATCTTCGACAACCACGACAGCCGCCCGCTTTATCTGGGCCGCACCAAACGCATCGCCTCACCCGACCAACGCATCGTGCTCTACGCGAAAGATCGCGGCTGCACCCGGCCCAACTGCGACACACCCGGCTACTGGACCGAAGCCCACCACCTCCACAGCTGGGCCCGCGGCGGACGCACCGACATCACCAACCTCACCCTAGCCTGCAAACCCGACAACGACATCGCCGAACACGGCTGGCTCACAACCAAATCCACCAACGGACACACCCAATGGATCCCCCCACCACATCTCGACCATGGGCAACCCCGCACCAACAACTACCACCACCCCGAACGCTACAAACCCAACCACGACCCACCAGGATCAGCTCCCGCATGAGTGGGAGAACAACAGCACAGGCCACGAGACGATGGACGCCATCAGCGTCACCAACGCCTCGTTGCCCTGCTCGACCTGTACCTGATGCAGTTTCTCGCCGTATGCACCCGACACGACAGCGCCGACGATCAAGTAGGGAATCGCGGCCAGCAGCGCAATTTCGACGAGCGCCCCGATGCTGACTGGATAGTTCAGCACCCTGCGCAAGGTGGTGAGCAGCATCAGGCACACCCGGCAAATCCGAGCGCCGGCCACAGCAGGATCGAGAAAAGTAGCGACATCATCAGGTGCACGCCCTGCAGCTGGTCCAGATGAGCGGTGTGGGTGCTGGTCCAGACAATGCCCATAGCCAGGTAGGGAACGCCCAACACCACACCGACGCAGAGGATTTCGACGATGGTCAGCTGAAAGCTCAGTAGCCGTTCAATCGCGGTGAGCACATCCATATGTTAACGACGATTCTCACCGATCGTCGCGGATTCGCGGCAGTCGACGGCTATGACGCCTCGGCGCGTTCCTTCAACCGCTGCAAGGTGAGGCGGATGTGCTCGGCGTTGGCCGCGGTGCGGTCACGGACACCAGTAGTTAACGGCGTTACCCGGCGGATCCAGCGCCACCGGTGGTCCCAGGTGCTCTCGGTGACGCGACAACCGCCGTCGGCGGGGGCGAAGTCGTACTGCCACCGCGCTACTGGGATCACGCCGGAGCGCACCTCGAATGCGAATACCCGCCCGGGTTGGGCGTCGGTGACCGTGCACGTCGTGCTCCACCGCCGGCTGCCGTTTCTGTTGGCGCCGGTGAACACCGCGCCCGGGCGGGCGCCGTCACCCTTGCGCCACTGCATCGCGACGGTCTCCTCGGCCATCGACGCCAGCGTCGGCAGGTCTGTGACCAGCGCATACACCTCGTCGGCGCTCGCGTTGATGTGCACGGTGGCCGTAGCGGAGGGCTCAGTCATTGGCTGATGATAAGCGCAGCAATCGGATGCTCTCCTCGCGCATGTCGACCTTGCGGATCTTGCCGGTGACGGTCATCGGGAACTCGTCGACGACGTGGACGTAACGGGGGATCTTGTAGTGCGCCAGCTTGCCGGTGGCGAAGGCGCGCACCGCCGGCGCGTCGAGCGGGCGCCGCCCGGGCTTCATCCGAATCCACGCGCAGATCTCTTCGCCGTAGCGCTCGTCCGGCACGCCGACCACTTGCGCCTCGTCGACGTCGGGATGCGTCAGCAGAAATTCCTCGATCTCGCGTGGATACACGTTCTCCCCGCCGCGGATCACCATGTCCTTGAGTCGCCCAACGACGTTGCAGTAGCCGTCTTCTCGCATCACGGCAAGGTCTCCGCTGTGCATCCACCCGTCGGCGTCGATCACCTCGCGCGTTTGCGCCTCGTCACGCCAGTAGCCCAGCATCACCGAGTAGCCGCGAGTGCAGAACTCCCCCGGCTGCCCGCGCTCGACAACCTCGCCAGTATCCGGGTCGACGATCTTGATCTCCACATGCGGGTGCGCCCGGCCGACCGTCGCCGTACGCCGCTCGAGGTCGTCGTCGATGAGGGTTTGGCACGACACCGGGGACGTCTCCGTCATGCCGTAGGCGATGGCCACCTCGGCCATATTCATCTCGGCCACACAACGTTTCATCACCTCGACCGGGCAGACCGACCCGGCCATGATCCCGGTGCGCAGCGACGACAGGTCGAAAGCGGCGAAGTCGGGATGACCCAGCATCGCGATGAACATCGTCGGCACGCCGTAGACACCCGTGCAGCGCTCGGCTTCGATCGCCCCCAGGGTAGCGCCCGCGTCGAACGCCGACGCGGGGATCACCATGGTGGCGCCGTGCGTGGTGCAGCCCAGGTTGGCCAGCACCATTCCGAAGCAGTGGTAGAACGGCACTGGTATGCACAGCCGATCGGCGGGACCCAAACCGATCAGCTCGGTGGTGAAAAAGCCGTTGTTGAGGATGTTGCGATGCGACAGCGTCGCACCTTTGGGGAATCCGGTGGTTCCCGACGTGTACTGAATGTTGATCGGGTCGCGGTTGTTCAAAGATGCACTGCGGCTGCGCAATTCATCGACGGGCACGCCGCGTTCGCGTAGAGCGTCCCAGTCGTCGGCATCGAGGAAGACGACGTCTTTCAGGGTCGGGCACTCAGGCCGCACCTCGTCGATCATGCGGGCGTAGTCCGAGGTCTTGAACGCGGTTGCCGAAATCAGCGTCCGGACACCGGATTGCTTGAGCGCGTAGGCCAATTCGTGTGTGCGGTACGCCGGATTGATGTTGACCAAGATGGCACCGATCTTCGCCGTCGCGTACTGCACGATGGTCCACTCGGCGCAGTTGGGCGCCCAAATCCCAACCCGCTCACCGCGCTCCACCCCGAGCGCCATCAGCCCCCGCGCAATCACATCGACCTCGGCGTTGAGCTCGCCATACGTCCAGCGGCGCCGCCGCGCCACCTCGACCAGCGCCTCCGCGTCGGGGTCCGCGGCCACCACGCGCTCCAAATTCTCGCCGATAGTCTCCTCGAGGATCGGCGGGTCCGTCGGGCCGCCGTCGTAGGACTTCATCGGTGTCAGATCGGTGCCGCCCCACGCAAATGCTCGAAGATCAACGACGTCTGCGTGCCAGCGACGGCGGCGTCGGCGTTGAGGTTTTCGACGACGAACGCGCGCAGGTCCTCGGTGTCGCGGGCGGCGACGTGCAGCAGGAAATCGTCGGGGCCGGCCAGGAAATAGACGTCCATCACCTGCGGCTTGCGCCGGATCTGTGCAATGAAGTTGCGGATCTTGCCGCGTGCGGTGGATTGCAGGTTGACCGAAATCATTGCCTGCAAAGGTAATCCGACCGCCACCGGGTCGACGTCGGTGTAGAAGCCGCGGATCACACCCAAATCCAGCAGCCGCCGCAAGCGACCGTGGCACGTGGATGGAGCGAGGCCGATCTTCTCGGCCAGGGCGCTGTTGGTCATCCGCGCGTCGGCGTGCAGCAGGCTCAGGATCTTGCGATCGACCTCGTCCAGGTCGGCTGGCCGAACATTCTTCGGTGAGCTACCGGTCCCGCCCGTCGTATCCGTTGTCTGCACCGGCATATCCCGACTCTACAGAATTATCATCGCCCTGTTTGCTGGCTTGCCGAACTTTCTTCACAATTGAACGTGAAGGAGTCATCATGCGAGTCGGCGTGCCCACCGAGACCAAGAACAACGAGTTCCGGGTGGCGATCACGCCGGCGGGCGTCGCCGAACTCACCCGGCGCGGCCACGACGTGCTCGTCCAGGCCGGCGCCGGCGAGGGCTCGGCGATCAGCGACGGCGACTTCAAGGCGGCGGGCGCGCAGTTGATCAGCACCGCCGAGCAGGTGTGGGCCGAGGCCGACTTGTTGCTCAAGGTCAAGGAGCCCACCCCGGCCGAGTACCCCCTCTTGCGGCGCGGGCAGACACTGTTCACGTTCCTGCACCTCGCGGCGTCCCGATCCTGCACCGACGCGCTGTTGGCGGCGAGGACGACGTCGATCGCCTACGAGACGGTCCAAACGGCCGTCGGCGCGCTGCCGCTGCTGGCGCCGATGAGCGAAGTCGCCGGCCGACTCTCCGCCCAAGTCGGCGCCTATCACTTGATGCGCACCCGCGGCGGTCGCGGCGTGTTGATGGGCGGCGTGCCCGGTGTCGAGCCCGCCAATGTGGTGGTGATCGGCGGCGGAACCGCCGGCCGCAACGCCGCCCGGGTCGCCGGCGGGATGGGCGCTACCGTCACGGTTCTCGACGTCAACATCGACAAGTTGCGGGGCCTGGACGCCGAATTCGACGGCCGGGTGCACACCCGCTACTCGTCGGCGTACGAACTCGAGGATGCCGTCAAGCATGCGGACCTGGTGATCGGGGCGGTACTGGTGCCCGGCGGCAAAGCACCCACTATCGTGTCGAATTCGCTTGTCTCGCACATGAAGCCGGGAGCTGTGCTGGTCGACATCGCGATCGACCAGGGTGGCTGTTTCGAGGATTCCCGGCCGACCACCCACGACGACCCGACCTTCGCTGTCCACGACACCTTGTTCTATTGCGTGACGAACATGCCGGCCTCGGTGCCCAAGACGTCGACGTATGCGTTGACCAACGCCACCATGCCCTACGTCATCGCGCTCTCCAACCGCGGCTGGCAAGCCGCCTGCCGATCGGATCCCGCACTTGCCAAAGGACTTTCGACGCACGACGGTGCACTGCTGTCACAGCAGGTCGCCGCCGACCTGGGTTTGCCGTTCACCGACCCGGTGCGCGTGCTATACGAGTGAGGCGACGATCTCGGCGGCGGGCTCGCAACGCGCGGAGGCGAATGCCGTTCCCGCCCAGAGATTTGTACCGTGCGGGTCGTCGGCCTCGACCGCGGCCTTGCGGATCGGCGACGTCATGTGGTTGACCTCGGGGTAGCCCAGCGGAGCGATGTCGTCGAGCAGCCGGGTGAAGTCGTTCTCCAGGCCGCGCGCATACCGTCCGGAAAAGGCCCGGGTGACCGTCGTCTTGCCGAATTGCGGGTTCTGCAGGGCGGTTCGGTGCGCGAAGTTGGTCCCGGCTTCGTCGGACAGCAGCAACGCCGTGCCGACCTGGGCGGCCACCGCTCCCCTGCGCAAGACCCGCTCGACGTCCTCGGCGGTGCCCAGGCCGCCGGCGGCGATCAGCGGGATCCGATGGGTGGCGCCGATCCGGTCCAGCAGGTCGATCAGCGATTCCTGGCCGGGCGGCATGTCCGGCGCGAACGTGCCGCGATGCCCGCCGGCGTCCGGCCCCTGCACCACCAGCGCGTCGGCTCCCGCGGCCGCCGCGATGCCGGCCTCGTACGCAGACGTGACGGTGATCAGCAGCACGATCCCCAGCGCGCCGAACCAGCGCAAGACGTCCGGCGGCGGCGCGCCGAAGGTGAACGACACCACCTCGGGCCGCACATCGGCGATGACCTCCAGCTTGCGCTGCCAGTCGTCGTCGCTGAAGCGGGGCCGGCCCACCTCGACGTCGTAGTGCTCGGCGAGCTCGTCGAGCGCCTCGGCGTAGTGGTCCAACTGGACGTAGTCGGCCGCGCTGGGTTGCGGCACAAACAGGTTCGCGCCGATCGGCCCGTTGGTGGCCGCCCGCGCGGCCGCGATGTCGTCGGCAAACCGTTCAGGCGTCACGTATCCGCCGGCGACGAAGCCCATGCCGCCGGCATTGGACACCGCCGCGGCGAGTTCCGGCGTGCCGGGGCCGCCGGCCATCGGCGCGCCCACCACCGGCACCGCGAGATCCCAGAAGCCCAAGACCATGGGGCTACTGTACTATCGCCCGAAGCCGTTGCGGCAGTGATCGTTTCGAGCGGTGCGGGCCGACAACGGCCACACCGTAGGGTTTGGTCAGCAGTCGGCGGGCCACCGCGTTGACCTCGTCGACGGTGACCCGGTCGAGCTCGTGCAGCGTCTGCTCGATGCTGCGGTGCTCGCCGTAATTCAGTTCGCTGCGCCCGATCCGGTTCATCCGTGAGCTGGAGTCCTCCAGCCCGAGCACCAGCCCGCCGCGCAACGAGCCCTTGGCGATTCGGCACTCGGCGTCGGTGATGCCGTCGCGGGCCACCGACTCCAGCACGTCGCACGTCACGCGCACCACTTCGTCGAAACGTTCGGGTAAGCAGGCGGCGTACACCGACAGCGCGCCGCTGTCGGCGAAGACGTCCAGCGACGAGTACACCGAGTAGGCCAGCCCCCGCGACTCGCGAACCTGTTGGAACAAGCGGGAACTCAACCCGCCACCCAGCGCGGTGTGCAGCACCGACAGCGCCCACCGGTGCTCCCAGTGCCGACCCGGCGTGCGCACACCCAGCGACAGATGTGTCTGCTCGGCGTCCCGGTTCGCCACCGCCAACCGGGGTCGTCCGGTCACTCGTCCGCTGCCCTTGCGCGGCGGCACCGGCCGTCGCCCGCGGACCAGCCGCGGCCCGAAGTGTTCGCGGACCAACGCCACCACCTCGTCGTGGTCGACGTTGCCCGCCACCGCGACCACCATCCGCTCGGGTGTGTAGCGGCGCAGGTGAAACGAATGCAGCTGGGCGCGCGTCATCGCCGACACCGACGCGACGCTGCCGATCACCGGACGGCCCACCGGGTGGTCGCCGAACAACGCGGCCAGGAACACGTCCGCGAGCGCGTCCTCGGGGTCGTCGTCGCGCATCGCGATCTCCTCGAGTACGACGTCGCGTTCCAGCTCCACGTCCTCGGCCGCGCAGCGGCCGTTGAGCACCACGTCGGCGACCAGGTCGACCGCCAGCTCCAAATCGCTGTCGAGCACGTGCGCGTAGTAGCAGGTGTGCTCCTTGGCGGTGAACGCGTTGAGCTCACCGCCGACGGCGTCGACCGCCTGCGCGATGTCGACCGCGGTGCGGGTCGGAGTCGCCTTGAACAGCAGGTGCTCCAGGAAGTGCGCAGCGCCGGCCACGGTGGCGCCCTCGTCGCGCGAGCCGACGCCGACCCAGACACCCACCGACGCGGATCGCACCGCGGGCAGGTATTCGGTGACGACGCGCAGGCCGCCCGGCAAGGTGGTGCGACGCACCGCGGCCGACGGCTCGGCGCCGTTCCTGCCGCGGCGCAACGCGCCGGACTTAGCTGCCGGTGGTCGCGGCATCGGCCGGCGCGGCCCCCGAATCGGCAGAGCCCTCGGAAGCGGCGTCGTCGGCGACCAAGATCAACGAGATCTTGCCGCGCTTGTCGATGTCGGCGATCTCCACCCTCAGCTTGTCGCCGACGTTGACGACGTCCTCGACCTGGGCGATGCGCTTGCCCTTGCCGAGCTTGGAGATGTGCACCAATCCGTCGCGGCCGGGCAGCAGCGACACGAACGCGCCGAAATCGGTTGTCTTGACCACGGTTCCGAGGAACCGCTCGCCGACCTTGGGCAGCTGCGGGTTGGCGATCGCGTTGATCTTGTCGATCGCAGCCTGCGCCGACGGGCCGTCGGTCGCGCCGACGAACACGGTGCCGTCGTCCTCGATGGAGATCTGCGCGCCGGTCTCCTCGGTGATCGCGTTGATGATCTTGCCCTTGGGGCCGATCACCTCGCCGATCTTGTCGACCGGGACCTTGATCGTGGTGACCCGCGGTGCATAGGGGCTCATCTCGTCGGGGCGGTCGATGGCCTCGGCCATCACCTCGAGGATGGTCAGCCGGGCATCGCGGGCCTGCGACAGCGCACCGGCCAGCACCTGCGACGGAATCCCGTCGAGCTTGGTGTCCAGCTGCAGCGCGGTGACGAAGTCCTTGGTGCCGGCGACCTTGAAGTCCATGTCGCCGAAGGCATCTTCGGCGCCGAGGATGTCGGTCAGCGTGACGAACCGGCGCTCGGTGCCGCCGCCCTCGATCTCGACGTCGTCGGAGACTAGGCCCATCGCGATGCCGGCCACCGGCGCCTTCAGCGGAACCCCGGCGTTGAGCAGCGCCAGCGTCGACGCACACACCGAGCCCATCGAGGTGGAACCGTTGGAGCCCAACGCTTCTGAGACCTGGCGAATGGCGTACGGGAACTCCTCGACGCTGGGCAGCACCGGCACCAGCGCCCGCTCGGCCAGCGCGCCGTGCCCGATCTCGCGCCGCTTGGGCGAGCCGACTCGCCCGGTCTCACCGGTCGAATACGGCGGGAAGTTGTAGTGGTGCATGTAGCGCTTGCTGGTTTCGGGCCCCAGCGAATCGATCTGCTGAGCCATCTTCATCATGTCCAGCGTGGTGATGCCCAGGATCTGGGTTTCGCCGCGCTCGAACAGCGCGCTGCCGTGGGCCCGCGGAACGACCGCGACTTCGGCACTCAAAGCGCGGATGTCGGTGATGCCGCGGCCGTCGATGCGGAAGTGGTCGGTCAGGATGCGTTGGCGCACCAGCTTTTTGGTCAGCGAGCGGAATGCCGCGGAGACCTCTTTCTCCCGGCCGGCGTAGGTGTCGGCGAGCCGCTCGAGCACCTCGGCCTTGATCTCCTCGGTGCGGTTGTTGCGCTCGGCCTTACCGGAAATGGTGAGCGCCTTGGCCAGCTCGTCGGTGGCCACCGAAGACACCGAGTAGTAGACGTCGTCGCCGTAGTCGGGGAACAACGGGTAGTCGGCGGTCGGCTTGGCGGCCGCGTCGGCGAGCTCCTGCTGCGCGGCGCACAGCGCGGCGATGAACGGCTTGGCGGCCTCCAGGCCTTGCGCCACAACGGTTTCCGTCGGCGCTCCGGCACCGCCCTCGATCAGCTCGACGACGTTCTCGGTGGCCTCGGCCTCGACCATCATGATCGCGACATCTGGGTTTTCCTCGGCGGAGCCGATTACCCGGCCCGCCACCACCATGTCGAACACCGCCCGCTCGGTCTGCTCGACCGTCGGGAACGCCACCCAGGTGCCGTCGATCAGCGCGACCCGCACACCGCCGACGGGACCGGAGAACGGCAGGCCGGCCAACTGGGTGGAGGCCGACGCGGCGTTGATCGCCAGCACGTCGTAGAGGTCGTTGGGGTCCAGGCTCAGGATGGTCACCACGATCTGGATCTCGTTGCGCAGACCGTCGACGAACGACGGGCGCAGCGGGCGGTCGATGAGCCGGCAGGTCAGGATCGCGTCGGTGGACGGCCGGCCCTCGCGGCGGAAGAACGAGCCCGGGATGCGCCCGGCGGCGTACATGCGCTCCTCGACGTCGACCGTCAGCGGGAAGAAGTCGAAATGCTCCTTGGGGCTCTTGCTGGCGCTGGTCGCCGAGAGCAGCATGTTCTCGTCGTCGAGGTAGGCGACGACGGCGCCGGCGGCTTGCTGGGCCAGCCGGCCGGTTTCGAAGCGGATGGTGCGGGTGCCGAAGCTCCCGTTGTCGATGACGGCGGTCGTCTCGAACACGCCTTGTTCAATTTCAGCTACAGACATGACGTCCGTGCGGCCTCTCTGGTTTATTCAGCTGTTTTGCGTGGTCACGCACAGCCCGCAGAGCCTGGCCTGGATGCGGCTACGGCCGTCGATCGAAGCGGCCGGAAGAAAGCCCCGGCCGCCACTACCGAAGACCGCCCGATACAGACGTGGCTTTCCTTTTCGGGTCCCGTCGTGACATCGCTGGGACGGTGCGCGCGGATTGCGCGAACCGCACCTGTTCGGGCCGATCCGGCCCAGAACGTCCTCACTCTACACGCCGACCTGGCGGTTTCCACCGGGCTGCCTACGTCAGGTCCTCCACGCAGACCGCGAACCGCCGCTCGGAGTAGGTGTAGCCCACGCCGCTGGCGCACTGGTCGACGCTGACCGGGTCTCCGAGATCGCGAAGGATCTGGGTGGCCCGCTGGCGGTGTGGCGCCGATTTGTCGTTGCAGTCGACGCGGACCGGGTCGGCGTTGTGCTCCGGGTCCACACTCATGCATCCGCCGACCACCCAGTCGATGTCCAGGCAGGCGGTGTTTTTGGAGTCGCTGAACGTGTTGCGCATCGAATACGACGAGTCCACGTCGGCGGGGCATTGTTCGCGGTCGGCGACTCTGGCCGCGACCTTGAAGTTCGACGAACGGCTGCCGCATGCCACCTTGGTTGCCTCCGGCCGGTCGGCGGTGCCGCCGAGCCGCAGGCAGTCCCCGACCTTGAGGTCCGCGGCATTGGCCGCAGACGAGCAACCTGTCAGCCCCCCGACGACGACGAGTGCGGTGACTACGGCCGCGGGCCACGCGCGCATGGCGGCGCTTGGATCAGCGACGCAGACCCAGCCGCTCGATGAGCGAGCGGTACCGCTCGACATCGATCTGGGCCACGTACTTGAGCAGGCGGCGGCGCCGCCCCACCAACAGCAGCAACCCCCGCCGCGAGTGGTGGTCATGCTTGTGCACCTTGAGGTGCTCGGTCAGGTCCGCGATCCGCCGGGTCAGCAGCGCGACCTGCGCCTCCGGCGATCCGGTGTCGGTCTCATGCAGGCCGTAGGAGCCCAGGATTTCTTTTTTCTGCTCGGCCGTCAGCGCCACGAAATATCTCCATCAATCGGTCCGCGAGGTTCAGATATCGGCAGCGGCCGCCGCGAACTGCAGCACACGCCGTGTCGTGCGGCAGTTTAGCAGTGGTCAACTGACGGTCAGCAGGGCGCGCGCCCGTTCGGTGTCGGCGCCCATCGCGGTGATCAGCTCGTCGACCGATTCGAACTTCTCCTGGCCGCGGATGCGGGCCACGAAGTCCAGCGCCACATGCTGGCCGTACAGGTCGGCCGTGGTGTCGAGCACGAACGCCTCGACCGTGCGGGTCCGTCCCGAAAACGTCGGGTTGGTGCCCACGGACACCGCGGCCTGGTAGCGCTCGCCGGGCACGACGGTGCCGGTCACCGGCCCGTGGCCCAGCACGGTGAACCAGGCGGCATACACCCCGTCGGCCGGGATGGCCGAATACATCGGCGGGGCCACGTTGGCGGTGGGAAAGCCCAGCTCCTTGCCCCGCCCGTCGCCGCGCACGACCACGCCCTCGACCCGGTGCGGACGGCCCAGCGCCTCGGCGGCGGCCACCACGTCGCCGGCGTCGACGCAGGAGCGGATGTAGGTCGACGAGAACGTGACCGTCTCGCTGTCGTGGTGCTCGGACACCAGCGACATCGATTCCACCGCGAACCCGAACCGCTCCCCGGCCCGGCGCAGCGTCTCGACGGTGCCGGCGGCCTTCTTGCCGAACGTGAAGTTCTCGCCGACCACCACTTCCACCACGTGCAGGTTCTCCACCAGCAGCTCGTGGATGTAGCGCTCCGGCGTCAGCTTCATGAAGTCGGTGGTGAACGGCATCACCAGGAACACGTCGATGCCGAACTCCTCGGCCAGCTCGGCGCGCCGGGTCAACGTGGTCAGCTGCGCCGGATGGCTGCCGGGGAACACCACCTCCATCGGGTGCGGGTCGAAGGTCATCAATACGGTCGGCACGCCACGCGCCCGGCCCGATTTCACCGCGTGCGCGATCAGCTCCGCGTGGCCCCGGTGCAGCCCGTCGAACACCCCGATGGTGAGCACGCATCTGCCCCAGTCCGTGGGTATCTCGTCCTGGCCCCGCCACCGTTGCACAACCGCAAGCCTACGGCGCGGGGCTTAAACTTCGGTGTGTGCGCCCCGACGACGAGCCTGGCGAGCTCAGCCCTGTTGCCCAGGACTACCTGAAGGTCATCTGGAACGCCCAGGAGTGGTCGCCGGACAAGGTCAGCACCAAGATGCTGGCCGACCGGATCGGGGTGTCGGCCAGCACCGCCTCGGAGTCGATTCGCAAGCTCGCCGAGCAGGGTTTGGTCAACCACGAGAAGTACGGCGCTGTGACGCTGACCGAGTCCGGGCGCCGGGCGGCGCTGGCGATGGTGCGCCGGCACCGGCTGCTGGAAACCTTTCTGGTCAACGAGCTGGGCTACGGCTGGGACGAGGTGCACGACGAGGCCGAGGTGCTCGAGCACGCGGTCTCCGACCGGCTGGTGTCCCGCATCGACGCCAAGCTCGGCTATCCGCACCGTGACCCGCACGGCGACCCGATCCCCGCATCCGACGGCCAAGTCCCGACGCCGCCGGCGCGCCAGCTGTGGGCCTGCCTCGACGGCGAGGCCGGCACCGTGGCCCGCATCTCCGACGCCGATCCGGAGATGCTGCGCTACTTCGATTCCATCGGGATCAGCCTGGACTCGCGACTGCGGGTGCTGACCCGCCGCGAGTTCGCCGGGATGATCTCGGTGGCGGTCGAGGCGGCCGACGGCGTGGCCAACACCGTCGATCTGGGCAGTCCCGCGGCGTGCGCGATCTGGGTCGTGGATTCCTAACCGGCTCCGCTGATCCGACGGTGGTACGCCTCGCGTAGTTGCGGATCCACGTGGGTGAAGGCGGCGTCGAACCGCGCCAGGCGCGCCATCCCGTTGCGCGCACGCTCGGGCCACAGGTCCATCGCGCGCAACACGATGCCTAGCCTTCGCGGCACAACCAGCGTGGTTCGCCCGCTGCCGATCACCGCCACGACCGCGGCCGCGACGTCTTCGGGTTCCACGTCGGTGATCGGCCGCACCCACCGCGGGGCGCCATGCCCGGCCGATAGCTCGGTGTGCACCATTCCGGGAAGCACCGCGGTGACGCCGATGCCTGCCGGGGCGAGTTCGAAGTGCAACGTCCTAGAGAGACCGACGACGGCGTGCTTGGTGGCGCAATAGGTCGCGAGGCCCGGATAGGGGCATATTCCCGCAACCGACGCGATGTTGACGATGTGGCCGCCGCGGCCATCGAATCGCCGCGCCGCGAGCTTGGATCCATACAGCACGCCGCACACGTTGATGCCGAGCATCCGGTCGGTCATCGCATCGTCCTCGTCGGCGAACAGTCCAGTCGGCATGATGCCGGCGTTGTTCACCAGGATGTCGAGTGCGCCCAACCTGGCTTCCGACTCGTCGAGAAACGTTGCGAACGAACGACGATCGGTGACATCGAGGGCACCGCCGTGGGCCTGTCCGCCTGTCTTCTCGGCCAGCTCGGCGGCGGTCTTCTCGACGAGCTCGGTGTCGATGTCACCGAGTGCGACGCGGGCACCGGCGCGCAGAAATGCTTCAGCGGTCGCCCTGCCGATACCGCGTGCGCCGCCGGTGATCGCGACGACCTTGTCCCGAACGGTGTTGCGGCGCCATGTCATTGGGACTCCCCAAGCTTGGCCTTGACGACCTTTCCTGTTTCGTTGCGCGGCAGTTGGTCGACGAACACGACGTCGCGGGGAATTTTGTGCCGGGCCAGATGCGCGCGCACGTGCGCCTTGACTGCGTCGGCGTCGAGGGCCGAGCCGGGGTGCTTGACAACGTATGCGGCAAGCCGCTTTCCGAAGTCCGGATCGTCGACGCCTACGACTGTCGCCTCCACGATGTCGGGGTGGTCGCTGAGCAGGTTCTCGACTTCCTGCGGAAAGACGTTCTCGCCACCCGAGACGATCATGTCGTCGTCGCGGCCGTCGACGAACCACAGGCCATTGCAGTCGAAATGGCCAGTGTCCCCCGTCGACAGCAAGCCATCCACCGTCTCCTTGTTCCGCCCATCCGTGTACCCGCTGAAGCTCAGCCCGCTGGAGACGAAAAGCGTGCCGGTTCGGCCGGGTTCGCTGACCCGCCGGCGGTCGCTGTCGTAAACCGCCAATGCGCAACCGATCGGCGGACGACCGACCGTACCGGGAGCGGCGCGCAACTCGGCCGGAGTGGCGACCGCGCCGATCGCGACTTCGGTTGAGCCGTATAGGTTGTAGAGCACGTCGCCGAACGTGTCGAGTGTTCGTTCGCACAGCCCTGGGGACAGTGCCGACCCGGCGGCCAGGATCACCCGCAGCGACGAGGTGTCGTATCGTGCGAGCACGTCGGGCCCGAGGTCGAGGATGCGTTGCAGCATCGTCGGCACCAGAATCAGCGTGGCGGCGCGATGCTCGGCAACGGCGGCCAGCGTCGACTCGGGATCGAACCGCCGCGTCAACACGACCCGGCTGCCCAACGCCAAACCCAGTGAGCAGGTGGCCAATCCGGTGCCGTGAAACAGTGGAGCGGCCACGCAGTAGGTGTTGCCTGCGGGCCAGGGAATACGGTCGAGCAACTGAGCCGTCTGCAGCGGATTGACCCGGTCGCGTGGCGCGCCCTTCGGGGTGCCGGTGGTTCCGCTTGTCAGCAATACCAGCCCGCCGGGCTTCAGCGGGGCGGGCAACGGCTGCGGCGAGTGGCCCACAACGAGCTGCTCGACAGCCGGAAGCGGGGGCGAGTCCTCGGACCAAGCGAGGATCCGCGGGATCTGCTCGGGGATGGCGTCGAGCAGGCCGAGGTATTCCTGGTCGGCGACGAGCGCTCCGACCCCTTCGCGGGCGCAGACGTCCGCCAGCTGCGGTCCTGCGAATCCAGTATTCATCAACACCAGCCGGGCACCAACCTTGTTGGCGGCCATCAGCGTAAGCATCGTGGCATGGTGTCCCCTGCCCAGCATCGCCACCACCGTGCCGGGCTCGACGCCGTGGGTGCGCAACCCGCGCGCCAACGCGTTCGAGGACGCCTCCACCTGACGAAAGCTCAGCGTGCCGGCCTCGTCGGTGATGGCCGGCGCGTCACCGTAGCGGGCCGCGGCGTGGCGGGCCAGCCCGCCGAACGTTCCGTAGCGGCGGACGTCGGAAAAGCCGCGCAACGCCTCGCCGGGCCGCAGCGGGTTGAACATGCCGCGCCGCGCCACCACAACGGCGGCGCCGACGAGATTCGTCGCCTGCTGCACCGCTCGGATCATCCCGCCCTCCCGACGTGATCCCCCGATCTTCGCAGGAAGTCCAGCACCAGTCGCACCACTTCGCAGGGATCGTCCAACTGCGGGCAGTGACCCGATCGGTTCAGCACGACGAACTCGCTGCCGGGTACCTGGTGGTGTAAGCGGCGACTGGAGTCGACCGGGATGACGCGGTCGCGGCGCCCGTGGATGATCAACGTCGGGCAGGTCACCGTCAGGTTCCGGTGTCCCCCCGCGGTCTCCATCGCGTACTGGAACGCGTAACGGCCCAGCGACGCAAGGTCATTGGCGGTCGTCAGCCGATCGCACCACTGGTCGAGCACCTCGGCTTGGCATGATCCGGCCGGCCCATAGAGCGCCCGGGCGAGTGCGCAGCGCACGCCGCGGCGCAGCACGGTCGGCGGGACTCGGACCCGTCCCAGTCGCGACCACACCCGCTCGGGAACCTCGCGCGACCGCGCCAACCGCGCCAGCCAGTGCCGGGCGTTGAGCGGGTCGTCGAGCGCCACAATGGCTTTGACACGAACTGGGTTGCGGCTCGCCGCGCGTACGGCCGTGGCGGCGCCCAGCGAGTTGCCGATCAGCACCGCCGGCGAGCACTGGGCCAGGATGTCGTCGACGAAGCCGTCGAACTGCCCCAGCATCGGGCCCGGTGCGCGCGGGTCGGCGTAACCGAAGCCGGGCAGGTCCACGGCGACGGCACGCCGGCCCGCGGCTTCCAAACCGATGAGCACGCCGCGCCAGGTGTCGGCAGTGTCGGCGTATCCGTGCAGCGCGATGATCGGAGTGCCGTCACCCGACACCGACAACGCCCGGGTGGCCACGCCGTTGTACGACACCCGAGCTTCGGTGATCATGTGGCCAGCAGATCCTTGGCGATGTGCGTCACCTGGACCTCGTTGCTGCCGGCGTAGATCATCAGCGATTTGGCATCGCGGGCAAGCTGTTCCACGCGGTACTCGGCCATGTAGCCATTGCCGCCGAACAGCTGCACGGCCTCCATCGCGACGTCGGTGGCCGCCTCCGACGAGTAGAGCTTGATCGCCGACGCCTCCGCCAAAGAGGGCACCGTGCCGGCCTGCATCTTCTCCAACGTCTGAAAGACCATGTTCTGCACGTTGATTCGGGCGACTTCCATCTTCGCCAACTTGAGCTGGATCAACTGAAACTGGCCGATGTTCTGCCCCCACAGCGTGCGGGTCTTGGCGTAATCGACGCAGAGCCGGTGACATTCGTTGATGATGCCGAGCGCCATCAGCGCGACGCCGAGACGTTCGGCAGCGAAGTTGGCGCGGGCGCTTTCGCGGCCGTCCCCGGAACTGTGTTGCTCCGTTTCACCGAGCAGCCGATCCGGCGTGAGCCGCACGTTGTCGAAGAACAACTCGCCGGTGGGCGACGACATCATGCCCATCTTTTTGAACGGCTTGCCTTGGGCCAGTCCCGGCATTCCGGCCTCGAGGACGAAGGGCAACACGGGTCGGTTGCGCCGATCTGGCGAGCCGTCGTCCAGTTTCGCGTAGACGATGAGGACGTCGGCGTAGGGACCGTTGGTGATGAATGTCTTCTGCCCGTTGAGGATGTAGTCGACGCCATCACGCTTGACGGTGGTCTTCATCCCGCCGAATGCATCCGAGCCCGAGTCGGGCTCGGTGATGGCCCAGGCCGCGATCTTCTCGAGCGTCATCAGCTCGGGCAGCCAGCGTTCCTTCTGGGCGAGCGTGCCGCGGCTCATGATCGTCGCCGCACCCAAACCCAGGCTGACACCGATCGTGCTGAGCAGTCCGATACTGACACCGGCAAGTTCGGACACCAGCACCGCCGCCATCGACGCCTGCGCGCCCAGGGGTCCCAGCCCGCTTGATTCCCGCTTACGATCGGCTTCCCCAGCGCGTTCTTTGTCCAGCATCGACTTGACGGCTTCGGCCGCCAGCACGTCGAGACCGAATTCGCTGAACAGCTTGCGGGCGATCGGATACGGCGACATCTCACCGGTTTCCAGCGCGTCGAGATGCGGCCGGATCTCCTTATCGATGAAACCGCGGACCGCATCCCGCATGATCAGGTCGGTCTCAGACCATTCGATCATGACAACCTCGCGGCAATGTTATCGATCTCCCACGGACCGTCGGTCTCAATGGTTTTCACGTCATGCCAGCCGGCCAGTTCGGAGATCGCGCCGCCCTGTACAGCGAACACTTTCCCGGTGATCGGGCATTTGTCGGTGGCCAGGTAGGCCACCAGCGGCGAAATATTGGCCGGGCTGAACAGGTCGAGCTCGCCGTCCTCGGGCTCGTCCATCAACGCACCCATCCCGGGTGTGGCCAACGTGAGCCGGGTGCGCGCGATCGGCGCGATCGCGTTGACCCGCACGCCGTAGCGGTCCAATTCCTCGGCGGCGATCAACGTCAGGGCCGCGATTCCGGCTTTGGCCGCGCCGTAATTGGCCTGGCCCGGATTGGGCAGTGTCACACCGGAACCCGATGCGGTGTTGATCACCGCGGCGTTGGGCTGATCCCCCGCCTTCGACTGCGCCTTCCAGTAGGCGGCGGCGTGCCTCAGCATCGCGAAGTGGCCCTTGAGGTGCACGGCCAGAACCGCATCCCACTGCGCTTCGTCCATCCCGGCGATGAACGCGTCCCGCAGAATGCCGGCGTTGTTCACCAGGACGTCGAGCCGGCCGAACTCGTCGATCGCCTGCTGCACAGCGTTTTGCGCACCGTCCCAGGTGGCGATGTTCTCGGTGTTGGCGACGGCCGTGCCGCCGGCGGCGCCGATTTCGTCGACCACCTCATGGGCCGGGCCGGCATCGGCTCCCTCGCCGGTGTTGTCGCCGCCGAGGTCGTTGACGACGACCTTGGCACCCTCCTTGGCGAACAGCAATGCATGCTCACGCCCGATCCCCCGGGCAGCGCCGGTGATGACGGCAACCCGCCCCTCCAATGCACCCATCAGCGCGTCTCCCTGATTTCCGCTAGCCCGTCGGTGATCACGAAGTCGTCACCGCGGGCCGTCTCGAATGCGTAACTGGTGATCCCGTTTTCGCTGCACTTCTCCCAGATTCGGGTCTCCAGATCGTCACCGGGCAACACCGGCTTGGAGAACCGCACCGCGAACCGCTTGAGTCGGTTGGCATCCGAGTCTGCCAACTCGGTGAGCACCGCCCATGACGTGAACGCCATGGTGCACAAGCCGTGCGCGATGATGCCCGGCAGTCCGGCGCTCTTGGCGACCTCCTCGTCGAGGTGGATCGGCATTGGGTCGCCGGCCGCCGGGGCGTAGCGGAAGGTCTGGTCGGCGTCGATGTGCTGCACCACCTTGGCCGCCGGCGCCTTCGAGCGCAACGCGTCGTCGAACTTGTGGTCGGGACTCAGTTCGCCGACGGACTTGCCGACGGACAGGCCGCGAACGAACGTGGTGACGTACTGTTCGTTGACGAGTTCGCCGTCCTCGGTGCGGCATTCCAGCAGGATCGCAGCGCGGGTGCCCTTCTCCAGGCCCTGATATCCGATCATCTTGCCGCGGGAGACCAGCTTGTCTCCCGGTCGGATCGGGCGGTGGAAGTGGAAATCCTGCTCGCCATGCACGATTCGCGGAATAGCCTCGACGGGCATCACGTCGACGGCGGGAGTCAGCAGCGCCTCGAAAACCGGAACGATCGCGAAAACCGGTGGCGCCACGTCCCCTCTGCGATGCGCGTCGATCGGATCATTGGTGGCGGCGGCATATTCGGCCAGCCGCTCGCGAGTGACTTCAAACCGCTCGTCGTCAGTCCAGCGGTCCAGTCCGCTGTCGTCGAACTCCAGCGTTTCCGTCATGCGGCCGAAGCCAATGCGTCGAGCTGGTCGAGCGTCTTGTCGAGTTGCTTGATGCCATCCTTTTCCACCGCCTTGCCCAGCGCGCCCTTGATCATCGCACCCTCGAAGTCACCGCGGACGGTGAACTTGGATCCGGCCCCGTTTGGCTCGATGGTGAAGGTGAATTGCGCCTTGACACCGGCCATTCCGGTCCCCCCGAGCACGAGACCGCGCGGTGGGTCGACCGATTCGACCGTCCACTCGATCTTGTTCGCCATCCCGAGCATCACGATCTTGGCGGTCAGCTTCGCGCCCTCGGTGAGCGTGGCCGGCGGTTCCTGCAGCCACTTCTCGTGCACAGTGAACCACTTGTCCCAGTTGGCCAAATCGCTGACGGTCTCCCACAGCGCTTCGGGGCTTGCGCTCAGTTCCCGGGTTGCTTCGATGTGTCCCATGGTCAACGCTCCGCTCGTTGGTAGGCGGTGACGACGGCGGCGCCACCGAGTCCGATGTTGTGCTGCAGGGCCGCCGTGACGCCGTCGACCTGACGCTTGTCCGCGACACCCCGCAGCTGCCAGGTCAGTTCGGCGCACTGCGCCAAACCCGTCGCGCCCAGTGGATGGCCCTTGGAGATCAGGCCCCCAGACGGGTTCACCACCC
The DNA here is from genome assembly GCF_003402475.1 of Mycobacterium sp. MFM001. Taxonomy (GTDB): domain Bacteria; phylum Actinomycetota; class Actinomycetes; order Mycobacteriales; family Mycobacteriaceae; genus Mycobacterium. The sequence continues at coordinate 16,663 of NZ_BFAB01000010.1, read as the reverse complement.
AGCGCCCGCCGTAGGTGGTGTCACCGTTGTCGATCAGCTTGGCCGCCTCACCCTCGCCGCACAGGCCCAGCGCCTCGTAGAGCAGCAGCTCGTTGGCGGAGAAGCAGTCGTGCAACTCGATCACCTGGAAATCCTCCGGACCCAGGCCGGATTGGTCATAAACCCGTTGTGCTGCCTGAACATTCATGTCGTAACCGACCAACGCTTTGCAGGTGCCGTCGAACGTCGACTCGAAATCGGTGGTCATTGCCTGCCCGACGATCTCCACCGCCTGACCCGCCAGCCCGTGCTTGTCGACGAACTGTTCGCTGGCCAGGATCGCGGCTCCCGAGCCGTCGGAGGTCGGCGAGCACTGCAGCTTGGTCAGCGGGTCGTAGATCATCTTCGACCCGAGGATGTCCTCGAGGGTGTAGGACTCCTGGAACTGTGCATACGGGTTGTTGACCGAATGCTTGTGGTTTTTGTAGCCGATCTTCGCGAAATGCTCTGCCGTGGTGCCGTATTGCTTCATGTGTTCGCGACCGGCGGCCCCGAACATCCACGGCGCAGCCGGAAACTGCACTTCGGAGATCTCGGCCATGGCCATTACGTGCTTGTCCATCGGCTGGGTGCGGTCGTCGTACATCGTGCCCAGCGAGCCGGGCTTCATCTTCTCGAATCCCAATGCGATCGTGCAGTCGGCCAGCCCGCCGCGAATCGCCTGGGCAGCAAGGAAAAGCGCGGTCGAACCGGTCGAGCAGTTGTTGTTGACGTTGACGATGGGGATCCCGGTCAGGCCCAGCTCGTAGAGCGCCCGCTGCCCCGACGTCGACTCGCCGTAGACGTAGCCGACGTAGCCCTGTTCGACGGCGCTGTAGTCGATGCCGGCGTCCTGCAGCGCCTTGGTCCCGGACTCGCGGGCCATGTCGGGGTAGTCCCAGCCTTCTCGGCGACCGGGCTTCTCGAATTTCGTCATGCCGACGCCGACGACGTAAACCTTGCTGGACATGGCGCTCCTTTCCACTGCCCAGAAACATACACACCAGAATGTATCTAGGCAAGAGGTCGGCATTGGGCCAGACGAAGGCGGTCGAGTCCCGAATTAGTCTGACGACAGCGCCGGCAACATGCCGGCGCTGAGGGCACGCAGGTGCTCGCAGGCGCGGTCCCAGCGCCGCCGGGCACGCTGCGGGTCCTGGTCGACAAAGCTTGCCACGAGGATTCCCCGCAGAGCGTCCATCGCGGTGTAGACGACGTTGCGGATCTGTTTTTGCGCCGCCTGGTCCGGGATCAGTTGCGCGATCGCGGCGATCAGCGTGCTGTTGACGACTGGCTCGACTCGCTCGATTTGCCGCGCCAACACCGGGTTGGTGCGGGCGGCGACCCAAAGTTCGATCGTCGCAATGAACATCGGCCCTTGATGGGACTCCCACAGGAAATCCAGCACCGTCGTGATGGGGTCAGGGCTGCCCTGGACCCGCCCGAGTTCGCGTATCGCGGCCTGGGCTCGCTGCTGCGCGAGATGTTCAATGGCCGCGACTACCAGGTCTTCTTTCGACCCGAAGTGGTGGACCTGAGCACCGCGGGTGACTCCGGCGATTTCCGCGACACGGGGGGTCGTCGTTCCGCCGTACCCGTAGGAAACGAGACAGTCGATGGTGGCGTCGAGCAAACGCGCGCGCATGGTGGCGCTGCGTTCGGCCTGCGTTCGCCGAACGGCCTCACCGTCGACGCGTGGCACCACTTTGACTGCACCTTTCTGTCTGATCGTCCCGACTCAGCATACATGCTCGGCTGCATGTAACTGCATGGGAGATGGACCGTGGGAACTACAACTACAACGTGGCCGGGCGGATCACGACCACCGATTTGGTGCGCGGGCCGTCGTCGCGCAGCAGCGCGATCACCGTCCCGTCGCCGGTGGCGGCGGCGTAGACGCCGTCGATGCCGGCCGTTTGCAGCGGCCGGCCGTGGCTAGCCGCGTCGGCCTCCTCTGCAGTCAGGTCACGGCGCGGGAACAGCTGCAGACACACCTCGTCGAGATCCAGGCTCAGCCGCGGCTCTTCGGCCAGCTCGTCGAGCGTGCGCGCTTGATCCAGCCCGAAGCGCCCGACCCGGGTGCGCCGCAGTGCGGTCAAGTGACCGCCGACGCCCAGCGCGTCGCCGAGATCGCGGGCCAGCGCACGGATGTAAGTTCCCGACGAGCAGTCGACCTCGACGTCGAGGGCGACCAGCCGACCGTGCCGGCGCACTGCCAGTAGCTCGAAGCGGTCGATGCGCACCGGCCTCGGCGCAAGTTCGACGGCCTGGCCTTCCCGCGCAAGCCGGTACGCCCGTTGGCCACCGACTTTGACCGCGCTGACCGTCGACGGGACCTGCATGATGTCGCCGCGCAGTTCGGCCATCCCCGCGACAATCGCGTCGTCGCTCACGTGCTCTGCCGAAACCTCATGCAGCACTTCGCCTTCGGCATCCTCGGTGGACGTCGACTGGCCGAGGCGGATGGTGGCCGCGTAGGACTTCGACGCCCCGGTCAGCAGTCCGAGGATCTTGGTTGCCCGCTCGATCCCGATCACCAGCACGCCGGTGGCCATCGGGTCCAGCGTCCCGGCATGTCCGACCCTGCGGGTGCCGAAGATCCGCCGGCAGCGCCCCACCACGTCGTGGCTCGTCATACCGGCGGGCTTGTCGACGATGACAAGGCCAGCGGTCATAGCACAATCGCGGTCAGTACCAGGCCCTGCTGCACCGACCACCGCCCCCGCAACGCGGTCAATGGCGGGCCAGACAGCGCGTCGCCGTCGATCAGGATCTTGGAGACGAACACGCCGGTAGAGCCCTCGGGTTCGACGTCGAACACGATGTGGGCGTCCTCGAATCCCAGCCACCGCCGCGTCAGCGGGAACCAGGCCTTGTACGTTGCCTCCTTGGCGCAGAACAGGATTCGGTCCCAGTGCATGCCTTCGGGCAGCGCGCCGATTTCGTGGCGCTCCTCCGGCAGCGTGATCGCGTCCAGCACCCCGTCGGGCAGCACGTCGTGCGGTTCGGCGTCGATGCCCACCGAGCGCACCGCGGTGCTGCGGCCCACCACGGCGCCGCGGTAGCCCGTGCAGTGCGTGAGGCTGCCGACCACCCCGTCGGGCCAGCACGGTTCGCCCTTCTCGCCCTTGAGAATCGGCACCGGCGGTAACCCGAGTTCGCCCAACGCGATTCGCGCACAGTGCCGCGCGGTGATGAACTCGTTGCGCCGCTTGGCCACCGAACGGGCGATCAGCGGCTCTTCTTCGGGCAGCGGCGCCAGCCCGGGCGGGTCGGAATACAACTCCGCAAACGCCAGGTCGTGACCGTCGTCGGGCAACACCGACGACATCAGCGTCGTCTCGGTCATCGGGACTGCCGCTGCCGCAACCGTTTCCGGAACTCTTCGGCCTGCTTGCGCATCTCGGCGGTGATGACGAAATGGCCGCCGAAATCGTTGAGGTACCCGGGCGCATACTGCGGGTCGGGCAGCACCTGGCGCAGCCAGCTGAAAGGCTTGCGGCGCCGCCATTCTCGCGGGTAGCCCACCGACACCTCCTCGAACCGCACCCCGTCGTACCAGGTGGTGCGCGGAATGTGCAGGTGCCCATAGACCGAGCAGGTGGCGTTGTAGCGGGTGTGCCAGTCGGCGGTCTCGGTGGTGCCGCACCACAGCGAGAACTCCGGGTAGAACAGCGCGTCGCAGGGCTCGCGCACCAGCGGGAAATGGTTGACCAGCACGGTCGGCGTCATCCAGTCGAGGTCTTCGAGCCGTTTGCGGGTGGCCGCCAGCCGATCCCGGCACCAGGCCTCGCGGGTGCCGTACGGCTCGGAGGACAACAGGAATTCGTCGGTGGCCACCACATTGTTTTCCCGGGCGATCGCCAGGCCCTCGGCTTTGGTCGTCGCCCCTTCCGGCAGGAACGTGTAGTCGTAGAGCAGAAACATCGGCACGATCGTGGCCGGGCCGCCCCGCTCGGTCCACACCGGGAACGGATGCTCCGGCGTGACGATACCCATCTCGTCGCACATGTGGACCAGGTAGTCGTAGCGCGCGCGGCCGAAGACCTGCATCGGGTCCTTGCCGGTGGTCCACAGCTCGTGGTTGCCGGGCACCCAGATGACCTTCGCGAACCGTCGTCGCAGCAGATCCAGCGACCACCGGATGTCGTCGGTGCGTTCGGCGACGTCACCGGCGACAATCAGCCAATCGTCCGGCGACGACGGATGCAGCGATTCGGTGACGGGCTTGTTGCCGAGGTGACCGGTGTGCAGGTCGGAGACCGCCCACAGCGTCGGCTCGTGCCTCGTCGTTTCTGCCGCCACGACTCCTCAGCCTAGCCGGGCAACCGGGTGCGGATTGGAACGTGTTCTCGTTAGACTCCCCGCCATGGCCGGAAAGTGGCTCGTCAAATTGCGTCTGATCACGGCACTGGGCGCGCTGGTGACGGCAGTTGTCGTGGTCTGCCAGACTGCCCCGCCGGCCGGCAGCGGCGGTATGGCCGTGCAGTTGCGGTCCACCGGCGCACCGCTGGAACCGGCCACCACGATGAAAAGCCCGATCGTGGCGACCACCGACCCCAGCCCTTTCGACCCGTGCGAGGACATCCCGTTCGACGTCGTCCAGCGGCTCGGCCTCTCGTACACCCCGCCCGAGCACGAGGAGGGGCTGCGCTGCCACTACGACGCGGGCAACTACCAGTTGGCGGTCGAGCCGATCATCTGGCGCAGCTACGAGCAGACATTGCCGGCCGATGCCCTCGAGACCACCGTCAACGGGCACCGCGCCGCGCAGTACTGGGTGCTCAAGCCGACCTACCACAACAGCCATTGGTGGGTTTCGTGCATGGTGGCGTTCAAGACCAGCTACGGGCTGATCCAGCAGGCGCTGTTCTACTCGACCGTCTACTCCGAACCCGACGTCGACTGCCCGGCCACCAATTTGCAACGGGCCAACGAGCTTTCGCCCTACTACGTGTTCTAAATGGTGACCACCACGTCCGCCCGACCCGTGCGGTCGAAGCTGCACGTGCTGACCGGCAATGCCCTCGGCCGCCTGCTGCACTTGCCGGCGCCGACGACCGAGTACACGGTCTCGCCCGTTCGGGTGCCGATGCGCGACGGCGTCGAGCTGGTGGCCGACCACTATGCACCCACGGGCGGTGAACCCGTCGGTACCCTGCTGGCGCGCGGACCTTACGGCCGCAGGTTTCCGTTCTCACTGGCGTTCGGCGCGCTGTACGCCGCACGCGGCTACCACGTGGTGCTGCAGAGCGTCCGGGGGACGTTCGGATCGGCCGGCGTGTTCGAGCCGATGCGTCGTGAGGCCGACGACGGCGCCGACACCGTCGCATGGCTGCGGCAGCAACCCTGGTTCACCGGCCAGTTCGGCACCGTCGGGATCTCCTATCTGGGTTTCACCCAGTGGGCGATCCTGCAGGATCCACCGCCGGAACTGGCCGCGGCGGTGATCATCGCCGGCCCGCACGATTTCAGCGCATCGTCGTGGGGCACCGGCTCGTTCGGGGTCAACGACTTCCTGCGCTGGAGTGACCTGATCGCCCACCAGGAGGATCGCCCGCGGATCCGGGCCGGCATCCATCAGCTGCGGGCCCGACGCCGGGTGGCCCGTGCGGCCCTCGAGTTACCGCTGGGCGCCGCCGGCCGGGCGCTGCTGGGCAAGGCCGCGCCGTGGTACGAGTCCTGGCTGGAACATTCCGACCCCGACGACCCGTTCTGGAAGCCGCTGCGGTTGACCGCCGCACTGGATCGCGTACAAGTCCCGGTACTGCTGTTCGGCGGCTGGCAGGACCTGTTCCTGCGGCAGACGATCCAGCAGTACCGGCATCTACGTGACCGCGGCGTCGAGGTGGCGCTGACCATCGGTCCGTGGACCCACACCCAGCTCCTCTTCAGGGGCCTGCCCACGATCACCCGGGAATCCCTGGCCTGGCTGGACACCCATCTCGGCGCCGCCTCGGGCACACGACGGCCGAACACCGTGCGCGCCTTCGTCACTGGGGAGGGCTGGCGCGAGCTGCCCGACTGGCCGCCGGCCACCACCACCCGGTCGCTGTACCTGCAAACCGGTGGCGGGCTGGCCGCCACACCGCCCACCCCTGCCCCGCCGGCCACGTTCCGCTTCGACCCGGCCGACCCGACCCCCACGATCGGCGGCCCGCTGCTGGCACCGAACAGCGGATACCGCAACGACAGCCGGCTCGCCCGCCGCGACGACGTGCTGGTGTTCACCGGCGACGCACTCACTGAAGACCTCTACGTGCACGGCAACCCGGTCGTAGAGCTGGCACACAGCTCGGACAATCCGCACGTCGACGTGTTCGCCCGGGTCAGCGAGGTCGACGCGCGGGGACGCTCGCGCAACGTCAGCGACGGCTATCGGCGGCTGGCCGAACCGTCGGACACCGTGCGGCTCGAACTCGACGCTGTCGCACACCGATTCCGCGCCGGCTCGCGCATCCGCGTGCTTGTCGCCGGCGGTTGGCATCCCCGCTATGCGCGCAACCTCGGCACCGGTGAGCCGGTGGTCAGCGGCAGCCGAATGACACCGACCACCCACAGCGTGCATTTCGGCGACTCGCGGCTGCTGCTCCCGGTCGAATGAACGATGGACATCTTCGACGAGTGGCGACACGGTGGCACGCAAATCCGTTGGTGCTCAACCACTGCCGACAATGACGAAGCGGAAGTCGCTGTCTTCAGCCGACGCTGCGGAACTCCGGGAGCACCCGCGCTAGTCTGCGTGCACGGATTCCCGACGTCGAGCATCGACTACTTCGCGCTGACCCGGGAACTAGGCGACGAGTTCGACATCTTCCTGCTGGACTTCCCCGGCTACGGCCTCTCCGACAAACCGCCGGCGCCATACAAATATTCGCTGTACGACGATGCCCGCCTGCTGATGCACGCGATCACCAACGTGTGGAAGCTGACCCGCTACACGATGCTCACCCACGACCGCGGTACCAGTGTCGGCATGATCGCGTCGTCGGATGCGGCTGTCCCACCGACAGAAGTCATTTTGACCAACGCCAACATCTTTCTGCCGCTGGCCAACCTCACCGCGTTTCAGATCGCACTACTCGACCCCGCTACCGCGCGCGACACGGCGCGGGCCACGACTCCCGACATGCTGGCGGCGGGGCTGGGCGCGACGACGTTCACGCCGCGCCGGACGCTTGACGACCCCGAGATCGCGGCGCTGTCACGGTGTTTCGCGCACAACGACGGGATTGCGGTGCTGCCCGACACGATCCAGTACCTCAACGAGCGCGCCGCCGACGAAACCAGTTGGCTACAGGCGCTTTCCAAGAGTGGGATCAACACGAGCCTGGTGTGGGGCCTGCACGACAACGTCGCCCCGGTTCGGGTCGCCAACTTCGTGTGGCACACGTTCTTGAAGGACAAGCCCGGGCGCAACCGATACTGGATAGTGCCGGGCGCGGATCATTATGTGCAATGCGACGCTCCGCAGCAACTGGCGCAGGTCGTTCGGCTCACCGCGGCGGACGAGCCGATTTCCCTTCAGACACTGGGAAACCGGCCCGACGGCGCGGTGCTTGTCGACCAGACGTCATCCGACGGCGTCGCGGACCCGGGCGGAGATCCGCGCTAGCGCCGCCTCGTCGTACACGGGTGACTCCAGGCTCGGCGCGATCGGAACCTGCACCCAACTGGTGCATCCCGCGTAGTCCGCAATCCGGCCCAGGGTTACCGGCTCGGCCAACGGGATGGCCTGCACGACCAGCACGGCCAGCCGATGCTTGGGCCGGAAGTCCAGCCGGTCTTTGCGCACCGATTCGGTGGTCCAAATATGCAGGTCCTCGATCGCCTCGAGGTGTTCGGGACGGTTAACCGACAGCGCCGCAACAACTTTGGCTGCTGCACGGACGATCAGCCGGTCGTCGGTGCTGTCGGCGGCCGCTGCGGTCAGCAGATCCCGGTGCTCGGGCCGGACCCGCTCGGTGTGGCTGTGCGCCACCGTCGGGAACAACACGAATTCGTCGGCGGCGACGTCGAAGCGCTTCTCTCCGATCCCGCCTTTACGCAACAGCACGGTCTGACGACCGTCGAGCAGCGCATGCACGACCGCGCTCCACTCCTTGAGCGCAGCCGTCATGTCGTCGCGAGCCGGCGCAACGGCGGCACGGTTTTCGGAGGTTGACGCCGCGCGGGCAATGCCGCCAACAGCCGCGTCGTCGCCTCCGTGACTTGTGCGACCGCGGCCTCGAAAGCCTCGCCGTTGGCCGCCGACGGCCGGGTGATGCCGCTGACCTTGCGCACATATTGGCGTGCCGCCGCCTCGATCTCCACGGCTGTCGCCGGTGGCTCGAGTCCGCGCAGTTCGGTGATGTTCCGGCACATGCATCAACCATAGGTGGGCCTGGCTACGGTGATGCGATGAGCGACATTCTGCTGATCGACACCGACGAGCGCGTCCGCACCCTGACCCTGAACCGCCCCGAGTCCCGCAATGCGCTGTCCGCGGCGCTGCGGGACCGGTTTTTCGCCGCGTTGTCGCAGGCCGAGGAGGACGACGCCGTCGACGTCGTGATCCTCACCGGCGCCGACCCGGTGTTCTGCGCGGGGCTGGACCTCAAGGAGCTGGGCGGGCAGTCGGCGCTGCCGGACATCTCGCCGCGCTGGCCGGCGATGACCAAACCGGTGATCGGCGCGATCAACGGCGCGGCCGTCACCGGCGGTCTGGAGCTGGCGTTGTACTGCGACATCCTGATCGCCTCCGAACAGGCCCGGTTCGCCGACACCCATGCGCGGGTGGGCCTTTTGCCGACTTGGGGGCTGAGCGTGCGGCTGCCGCAGAAGGTCGGGGTCGGCCTGGCCCGCCGGATGAGCCTCACCGGTGACTACCTGTCCGCCCAGGACGCACTGCGCGCCGGCCTGGTCACCGAAGTGGTGCCGCATGAGCAGCTGTTGCCCGCCGCCCGGCAGGTGGCCGCCTCGATCGTCGGCAACAACCAGAACGCGGTGCGCGCGCTGCTGGCCTCCTACCACCGCATCGACGAGTCGCAGACCAGCGCGGGGCTATGGCTGGAGGCGAACGCGGCCAGGCAATACCGGACCAGCGGCGACGACATTGCCGCCAACCGGGAAGCGGTGTTGCAGCGCGGCCGCGCGCAAGTGCGATAAGTGCGTGGGTGCGATCACCGTCACGTCCACCGACAAATAGTCGGCGAGCGCATGCGCCTTCGGCCAATCGCCGGCAAGTACCGCTCGAGCCAGATCTTCGACAAATGGTGTCGTAGCGCCCAGCTCGGCCAGCCATGCGGACAACGTCGTCACGATGTCCTCGCCTGAGACGCGCGCTGTGCGCCTATGCAGACGATCCGTCAACTGGTAGACGCCTGCATCGACTTTGGCGCGGTGGAATCGATGCGATGACACTCGAGATCTCCTTCGTGGCTACGACCAATCTGGTCCCGCCACGCGCCGTTGTCGCGCGTAGTCCGCTACCCCAATCGGGCTACTGGCCGCGGACCGCCGATGTGGCCTTGACCAGTAAGTCCGGCAGCAACTGTTGCGGATTGAGTTGCGTGTCCGTACTGCCCATCACCACGACGGACGTCTGGTCGTCGAGCGCCGCCGTGTAGATGTAGTCGGGGTCGTCCGAGGCGTCAGCGCTCAACTTGACCCCCGTGGTGGTGACGCCGTCGATGTGCGGGGCGGGGACGCGCTCGGCGGTTCCGGCCGCCTGCGGGTCGCCGGACAAAGTGACCCGATCGCAGCCCGCGGGCGGCTGACCGGCCGGCACCGGCTGCGGCAACCGGAGCGCCACGACGTAGATGTTGCCCTGATCGCCTTCGCCGCGCACGCCGGCCGCCTGTGCGCCGACGGACGGTTCGACGTTCGGCGGGATGACCATCGAGCGGCATTGCGGCGGATCGATCTGCGCTTTGGTGAATGCGGTGATGCCTGAGCTGTCAATATCGTGTTGCGCCAACGTTTTCGGTTGTTCGGCCTCCGGCGCGAAGCCGGCCGGAAAGTCGTTCTTGACATTGTCGACGCGTGCGATGTCGTAGCCGGCGGGCGCTGCCGCGGCCGGCGTATTGGTTGGCGACGGCGGTTGTGACTGCGTCGACGAGGTGCCGGCAGGGTGTTCTGCGGAATGGCTGCACGCCGGGATGGCCACGCTTGCGCCGAGTGCGATGAGCAGGCACGAGGTTTGGCGGATGGTGCGTCGTGAGGAAGTCATTGCATGAGCCTTAATAGTCGGTCCGTTGAGAAGGTCTATGCGTCTGTCGAGGCGACACCCGGCCTTTCGGCCGGGTGTCGCCTCGATCGCGCGGGTCACCACCACCACCACCAGTGGTGCCACCACCGGTGGTGATGACGCCACCAGTGCTCCGGCATGGGTGCGCCGTGCCAACCCGCGGCGACGACGTTGTTGAGGTCGGCCGGGCTGCCCAGGGCCGCCGGCGCGGCTGTGCTGCTTGCCACGGTCGGGGTCGCCTGCGCCGACGGGAGGGCGCCAAAGAGCATCGCACCACTGAGCGCACCGGCACCGATCGCGCCGACCGCCACCCGGCGCACCGAACCCGCCCAACTCGACATAACAACCTCCTAGAGATATTTCCTTGCTGGTTCGATAACCAACTTAACGCAGCTAATTGATTGTCAGCAACTTTTGTAGCGACCTTTCAGCGATTTCACAAGTAGCTGCGACCGGATTTCCAAGAATGGGATTGCCTGAGTTCAGTAGATACTTTTTCAGCATCAAAAGACCATGTTTGTCCTGGTAACAACGTTATACTGGCTTACTGATGCCTCGACTTTTGTATTTCCGTATGCGATGAGATAAGAATGCAGACCCGGCAATGGCATTCGTCTAGGCAGCAACGTTAATGACGCCTAGCTACTACTCTGCTCTCATACTCCGGTTCCGGATGCCGATTTCCGCCGTGAAGCCATACTGATATGCTGACTCGCCAGTTTGGCCCAATGTCCCGTCCGCCGATGGAAGGTCCGCATCAATGAGCGCTGGCGCCGATCGCTTCGAGGCCGACGCCGAACGGTCCGGCACGCCCGGCAGAACCGCCCCGCCCACATTCCCGGGCTCGGGTGCCGCGACCGAACGCATCGCCGTCGGCCAAACACGCGGCCGACGCACACGGCGCACGGTTGATCTCACGCCGGCCCAGCACCGGGCGCTGGACATCTGGCAACGAGACGCCGCCGATCGCCTCGGCCTCGCCCGCGTCACCGGACAAGAGGTGCTGACAGCGCTGATCGACCAGCTGCTGATGGATCGCGAGCTCTCCGCCCGCATCCAGCGCGCCATCCAATCCGGGCGGCGCTGAATCCAGCGACTAGCGCCGGCCGCGCAGTTCCCTGATGACACGGCATGGATTGCCGGCCGCCAGCACGCCCGGTGGCACATCCCTGGTCACGACACTGCCGGCGCCGACAACCGAGTTGTCGCCGATGGCCACTCCCGGACAGACAATGACTCCGGCGCCCAGCCATACGTTGTTGCCAATTGCGATGGGAGACGCTGATTCCCAGGCCTCGCGGCGGGTGTCGTAGTCGTCGACCGGGTGATGCGCAGTGAGCAGCTGCGCGCGGGGACCGATCGACACGTCGTCGCCGATGGTGATCGGCGCGCAGTCCAGCAGAATCGCGTCGTAGTTGAGAAAACTGTTCGCGCCGATGCTGATGTAGCTTCCGTAATCGCATTGGAATCGCGGCAGTATCACCGAACCGTCGCCCAACGATCCGAGCAGCTCGTGCAGCAGCTGCTGTCTGCGCTCGTCGTCGTCGGCCAGCGTCGCGTTGAACGCATCGAGCAAGCGCTGGCATGCGGTGCGGCCCTCGACAAGATCGGGGTCGCTCGCTTGGTAGAGCGCTCCGCTGAGCATTCGATCACGTTGACTAGCCATGCATCCTCACGTTCCGATTACCGCCCAGCGGCCCGAGATGGTGCGGGCACCGACGAACAACAGCCGCAGCACGATGAAACTGGTCAGGCCGGACCAGATTCCGGCAAGGCCCCAGCCGAAAACCAGCGACAGCCACGTCAGCGGCAAGAACCCGACCAGTGCGCTGAGCACTGTCGCGGTGCGCATGAACGACGCATCGCCGGCACCCAACAGCACCCCGTCGAGGGCGAAAACGACTCCAGCGATAGGTAATTGGGCCACCAAAAACCACCACGGCACCCCGATCACAGCAAGGACGGAGCGGTCGTCGGTGAACAGTTCGGGCAGCACGGACGCGCCCGCGGCGAACACCACGGCCAGCAGTGCCGCGGCGACCGCCGAGAACACGGTGACCCGTCGCGCCACCGACTTGGCGTTTTCGATGCGGCCCGCGCCCAGGGCCGCACCTACCAGCGCCTGCGCTGCGATCGCCAGCGAATCGAGAACCAGCGCAAGGAATTCCCACAGCTGCAGCACCACCTGGTGCGCGCCGAGCGCCGCCGCGCCGAACCGGGCCGCCACCGCTGCCGCCGATACGAAGCAGGCTTGAAAGGCCAGAGTCCGCAGCATGAGGTCGCGGCCCATCACGACCTGAGCGCGCAGTGCCGTGCGGTTGAGCCGCAGCGGCACCCGTTCGGCCAACAGCGCACGCCCGAACAGCAGCGCGGCCAGCCACTGGCCCACCAGGTTGGCCACCGCCGACCCGGCGAGTTCCAGCCGCGGCAGGCCCAGCCAGCCGTACACCAGCAACGGGCAGAGCAACGCCGAAAGACCAAACCCGGCAACCACATAGCGCAGCGGCCGCACGGTGTCCTGCACGCCGCGCAGCCAGCCGTTGCCCGCCATCGACACCAGAATCGCCGGTGCGCCCAGGATCGCGATCCGCAGCCATACAAGCGCTGCGGCGGCGATGTCGCGGCCCGACGCGATCACCGATACCAGTGGCACCGCCCCGATTTGCACCACGACGATGACCAGCACGCCCAGCCCGATGGCCAGCCACGTCGCCTGCACGCCCTCGGCCACGGCCGAAACCCGGTCGCCGGCCCCGAAATACCGAGCCGATCGCGCCGTCGTGCCGTAGGACAGAAACGTCGAGTCAGAACCGACCAGGCCCAGGATCAGCGCGCCGACGGCCAGCCCGGCCAAGCTCAGCGCGCCGAGCCGGCCGACGACCGCGGTGTCGAACAACAGGTAAAGCGGTTCGGCCGCAAGCACACCCAGCGCAGGCAACGCCAAACCGGCGATCTGACGGCCGCCGGCCTCGCTCACCCGAGGGCGGCCCGGAGTCTCGTCACCACGTCGTCGGCCGAACCGGTGATCGAATAGCCGGCGGCCAGCCGATGACCCCCGCCGCCGAACGTCGAGGCGACCGCGGCCAGGTCCACCGCGGACTTGGCCCGCATCGATACCGTCCACTGTTGCGGCGCAACCTCTTTGAACACCGCGGCCACCTCGGCCTGTGCGGTGGTGCGGACAATGTCGACGACGCTTTCGACTTCCTCCGGTCGCGAGTCGAGCCACTCCCGGTGGTCCACGACGGCATACACCAGCCCGAGGCCGCCCACGGCGTCGGGCACCAACTGCGCCGAGCCCAGCACCCGCGACAGCATCATCAGCCACGCGAACGGATGGGTGTCCAACAATGCCCGGCTGATCGCGGCGTTGTCCACGCCGAGCTCGACCAGCCGCGCCGCCAGCCGATGCGCGCGCGCACTGGCCCACCGGAACGATCCGGTGTCGGTGGTCAGCCCGGCGTAAAGGCAGTGCGCCACTTCGATATCGATCGGCTTGCCCCACGCGTCGAGCAGCTCGGCGACCAGCATCGTGGTGGAATCCGCCGACGGGTCGACGAAATTGGCGGTGCCGAACAGCTGATTGGAGGCATGGTGGTCGACGACCAACAACTCCTGCCCACCGGCCGCCAGATCAGCCAGCCCGCCGAGCCGGTTGACGCTCGGAATGTCCACGGTGACAACCAGATCGACGTCGCGGCGGAAAGCGTCCGGGTCGACCAGCAGCCGACCGCCGGGCAGCGACTGCAGCGACTCCGGCAGGGTCGCTGGCGCGGCGAAGCTGACCTGCACGTCCTTGCCGCACTGGTCGAGCACCAACGCCAGCGCCAGCCCGGCGCCGATCGTGTCGGCGTCGGGATACACGTGGCAGACCACTCCGACGGTCGCGGCGGCCGACAGCATCTCGGCAGCGCCGAGCGCGTCGACGCGTTGCACGGCCGGCTCAGTCGTCGGATCGATCGTCGTCACCGGCGTCTCCCTCTCCGCCGGCGTCCGCCGGGCTCAGGCGGTAGGGGTCGGCCTCGCCAGCCGGCTTGGCACCCGCGCGGACCCGGGCCAGATCGGCGTCGGCGGCGCGGGCGCGGGCCAGCAGCTCTTCCATCCGGTGCGCGGCGTCGGGCACCGTGTCCCTGCTGAACGTCAGGGTGGGGGTGAACCGCACACCGGTGCCCGCCCCGACCTTGCTGCGCAGTACGCCCTTGGCGCTTTCCAGCGCCGCGGCCGCTCCGGCGTAATCCGGCTCGTCCTCGAGCGTGCGACCGATCACCGTGTAATACAGCGTCGCGTCGTGCAGGTCGGCGGTCACCTTGGCGTCGGTGATCGTGACACCGGCGAGCCGCGGGTCTTTGATCTCGTACTCGATCGCCGACGCGACGATCGTCGAGATCCGCTTGGCGAGCCGGCGTGCGCGGGCCGGATCAGCCATGCCTAGTGACGCTCCTTTTCGACCAGCTCATAGGTCTCGATGACGTCGCCTTCCTTGATGTCGTTGTAGCCCAGCGTCAAACCGCACTCGTAGCCGTCGCGGACCTCGGTGACGTCGTCCTTCTCCCGTCGCAGCGATTGCACAGTGAGGTTCTCGGCGACCACGATGTTGTCGCGCAGCAGCCGCGCTTTGGCGTTGCGGCGCATCACACCCGAGGTGACCAGACATCCGGCGATCACACCGACCTTCGACGAGCGGAACAGCGCCCGGATCTCCGCGCGGCCCAGCTGATTCTCCTCGTAGACCGGCTTGAGCATGCCGCGCAGGGCCTTCTCGATCTCGTCGATCGCCTGGTAGATCACCGAGTAGTAGCGGATGTCCACGCCCTCGCGGTTGGCCAGCTCGGTGGCCTTGCCCTCGGCGCGCACGTTGAACCCGATGATCACCGCATCGGACGCCGAGGCCAGGTTGACGTTGGTCTCGGTGATGCCACCGACGCCGCGGTCGATGACGCGCAGCGCCACCTCGTCGTCGACCTGGATTCCCATCAGGGCTTCTTCCAGCGCCTCGACGGTACCGGCGTTGTCGCCCTTGAGGATCAGGTTCAGCTGGCTGGTTTCCTTCAGCGCCGAGTCCAGGTCCTCCAGGCTGATCCGCTTGCGCGACCGCGCGGCTAGCGCGTTGCGCTTGCGGGCGCTGCGCCGGTCGGCGATCTGGCGGGCGATGCGGTCCTCGTCGACGACGAGGAAGTTGTCACCGGCGCCGGGCACCGACGTGAAGCCGATGACCTGCACCGGCCGCGACGGCAGCGCCGCCTCGACGTCCTCGCCGTACTCGTCGACCATCCGTCGCACCCGGCCGTAGGCGTCGCCGGCCACCACCGAGTCGCCGACGTGCAGCGTCCCGCGCTGCACCAGCACGGTGGCCACCGGGCCCCGGCCACGGTCGAGGTGCGCCTCGATCGCCACACCCTGGGCTTCCATGTCCGGGTTGGCCCGCAGGTCCAGTGCCGCGTCGGCGGTCAGCAACACCGCCTCGAGCAGCGCCTCGATGTTGGTGCCCTGCTTGGCGGAGATGTCGACGAACATCGTGTCGCCGCCGAATTCCTCTGGCACCAAACCGTATTCGGTGAGCTGCCCGCGGATCTTGGCCGGGTCGGCGCCCTCTTTGTCGATCTTGTTGACTGCCACCACAATCGGCACATCGGCAGCCTGGGCGTGGTTGATGGCCTCCACCGTCTGCGGCATGACGCCGTCGTCGGCGGCAACCACCAGGATCGCGATGTCGGTGGCCTTGGCACCGCGGGCACGCATAGCGGTGAACGCCTCGTGACCGGGGGTGTCGATGAAGGTGATGAGCCGCGGGTCGCCGTCGAGGTCCACCGGCACCTGGTAGGCACCGATGTGCTGGGTGATGCCGCCTGCCTCCGCCTCGCGGACGTTGGCCTGACGGATGGTGTCCAGCAGCCGGGTCTTCCCGTGGTCGACGTGACCCATCACGGTCACTACCGGCGGGCGAGTCTGCAATGCGGACTCGTCCCCTGTGTCTTCTCCGTAGGACAGGTCAAACGATTCCAGCAGCTCGCGGTCCTCGTCCTCCGGGGAGACGACCTGAACGTTGTAGTTCATCTCGCTGCCGAGCAGCTCGAGGGTCTCGTCGCCCACCGACTGGGTGGCGGTCACCATCTCGCCGAGGTTGAACAGCGCCTGCACCAGCGCGGCTGGGTTGGCGTCGATCTTCTCGGCGAAGTCGGACAGCGATGCGCCGCGGGCCAGCCGGATGGTTTCGCCGTTGCCGTGCGGCAACCGCACGCCGCCGACGACCGGCGCCTGCATGTTTTCGTATTCGGCGCGCTTGGCCCGCTTCGACTTGCGGCCACGCTTCGGGGCGCCGCCGGGACGGCCGAACGCGCCGGCCGCGCCGCCGCGCTGGCCGGGACGACCACCACCGCCACCCGGGCGGCCGCGGAAACCGCCGGCGGGCGGGGCTCC
>NZ_BFAB01000009.1 GCF_003402475.1 Mycobacterium sp. MFM001 | reverse complement strand
TGACATAGGAGAAACGCGTGGCCAGCACCAAGAAGCTTTTCGCCGCCCTGACCCGGCGTGGCCCACACCGTGTTCTGCGCGGTGACCTGGCCTTCGCCGGCCTGCCCGGGGTGGTGTACACACCCGAAGCCGGCCTGAACCTGCCCGGCGTCGCCTTCGGTCACGATTGGCTGGCCGGCGTCGAGCGCTACTCGGGTCTGCTGGAGCATCTGGCGTCGTGGGGCATCGTGGCCGCGGCGCCCGACACCGAGAAGGGGCTGGCGCCCTCGGTGCTGAACCTCGCATACGACCTGGGCACCGCGCTCGACATCGCCGCGGGAGTGCGCCTCGGTCCCGGCAAGATCAGCGTGCATCCCAGCAAGCTGGGGCTGGCGGGTCATGGGTTCGGTGGCTCGGCGGCGGTGTTCGCGGCGGCTGGGATGCCGGCCAAACCCAAAGCCGTCGCGGCGATTTTCCCGGCGGTGACTGCGCCGCCCGCCGAACAGCCGGCAGCGTCGCTGCAAGTTCCCGGAGTGGTGTTCAGCGCGCCCGGTGACGCTAAAACCTTGCATTCCAACGCTATTCAGCTCGTGCAGGCCTGGGATGGGGCGACGCTGCGCGTCGTGAGCAAGGCCAAGGCCGGCGGCTTGATCGAAGGGCGGCGGCTGACGACGGTATTCGGGTTGCCGGGCGCCGACCGCAAAACGCAGAAGACGGTGCGCGCGCTGCTGACAGGATATCTGCTGTATGCACTCGCCGGCGACAAGACGTATCGCGAGTTCGCCGATCCGGAGCTGCAGTTGCCCCACACCGAGACGGCCGAACACGAGCCGGTTGCTCTCGAGGACAAAGTCGTCGCGCTGCTGAAGGCCTGAGTTTACCAACCAACCGGTTGGGTGGTATAAAGTCACGATGCGAATCGGCATCATGCTGGATTACTCGGGCGGTTTCCGTGAAGGCGTCGACCGCGTGGTCGAACTGGAGAAGGTCGGGATCGACGTCGCCGTCGTGCCCGAAGCATATTCCTACGACGCGGTCAGCCAGTTGGGCTATCTAGCCGCCAAGACATCCACCGTCGAGTTGGTCTCCGGGGTGTTTCCGATCTACACCCGCACCCCCTCACTGCTGGCGATGACGGCCGCGGGCCTGGACTTCGTGTCCGACGGCCGATTTCGGTTGGGCATCGGCACCTCG
This sequence comes from Mycobacterium sp. MFM001, assembly GCF_003402475.1. Taxonomy (GTDB): domain Bacteria; phylum Actinomycetota; class Actinomycetes; order Mycobacteriales; family Mycobacteriaceae; genus Mycobacterium. The sequence goes on along the minus strand of NZ_BFAB01000009.1, from coordinate 179,970 downwards.
GGGCCACAGGTGATCGAGGGTTTTCACGGTGTGCCGTTCGACGCCCCGTTGGGCCGTACCCGCGAGGTGGTCGACATCTGCCGGCAGGTGTGGCGTCGCGATCGGGTCACCCACAGCGGCAAGCACTACCAGGTTCCGCTGCCACCCGACCGCGGGACCGGGTTGGGCAAGGCGCTGAAAATCATCAATCACCCGGTACGCGAACGGATCCCGATATCGATCGCCGCGCTGGGCCCGAAGAACGTCGAGCTCACCGCCGAGATTGCCGAGGGATGGCAGCCGGTGTTCTTCTATCCGGAGAAGGCCCGGTCGGCGTGGGGTGCGGCGCTGGACGCCGGTTTCGCCAAACGGGATCCGGAGCTGGGACCGCTGGATGTGATGGTGGGCGCGTCGCTGGCCATCGGCGACGACGTCGAGGACCGGCTGGCGTGGGTCAAACCGCAGCTTGCCCTCTACATCGGCGGCATGGGCGCCAAGACCCGCAACTTCTACCACAACCTGGCAACCCGTTACGGATTCGGTGAGATCGCGAACCGAATTCAAGATCTGTATCTGTCTGGACGCAAGAACGAGGCGATCGCCGCGGTGCCCGACGAATTGGTGCGCCAGGTTTCGCTGATCGGTCCGCGCGGATTTGTCGCCGAGCGGGTGGCGGCCTTCGCCGAGGCCGGGGTGACGACGCTGTTGGCGACGCCCGCGACCACCGACCGCGACGAGTCCGTGCGTTACGTCGAGGAACTGAAGGGCCTGTTGCCCTAGGTGCTTCGGTTTACTGCCCTGCCTGCGGCAACTCGTCGGCGGCGATCTCACATGGAGTAGATTCCTCCGGCGGTGCGGCCGCCGGTTGCTCGGCGGGCCGCTGCTCGGCGGGTGGAGGCTCGGCGGGTGGAGGCTCGGGAGGTGGCGGCGGTTCAGCAGCCGGAGGGTCGGTCTCGTCGGCGACTTCCTCTGTAGCGGTTGGGTTTTCGTCTGGTGTTGCAGCGTCGTCGTCGACTTCCTTGTCGTCTTCCTGCTCAAGCGGCTCGTCGGCATCAAGCTCATCGTCGAACGGTAGGTCGTCGGATGCCGACGGATCGGCGAGTCCGTCGGCCAGCGAGCCCAACAAACCGCCGATCCCGTCGACAATCGCACCGACCACACCGCCGATACCGCCGCCGAGCCCGCCGAGGCTACCCAAACCGCCTGCGCCCGAGGACATACCGGCAGCATCGCCCAACGGAGCCGCCAGATCGGACAGCGGCGGCGGCGTGGGCTCGTCGGGCATGCCGGCCGGCAGCGGAGGGGGCGGGCTCGGTGGCGGAAGGGCGGCAGGCACGGTGCTGGCGGGCGGTGCGGCCATCGGCAGCGGCGCCGGTTCGTCACGCAACAGCTCCTCGCGCGGCGCTTGCGGTCCCAGGTCGCCGGGAATTGCAAAGCATGCACCCGGCACGGCCGTCAGGGCATCGACTGCCGCGTCGTAGGCGGCGGCCGCCGACGCCGTCGTCGAGTGCATTACAGTCAACCAGTCATTGCGAATGTCGTTGTCCACGTATGGCATTACCTGCTCGCGGACCAGCTCCTCGGCATCTGACCGGTCGGCCGATCCCGTCGTGACGGTGTGCGCCGCAGCCAGCCACGCCGGGCGCTGCGCCACACTGCGATCGTCGACGCCGATCGCCGTCGCGGCCTTACCATCGACCGCCTGCCACAGCTTGTCCCGCAACTCGCCATAGCCGTCTGCCGCCGCACGGACGCGCGCGACCACGACACCTGCGGCGTCACAGTGACGCCGCAGGAACTGCATCGCGGCGTCGGCCCCCGGCCCTCGCCAGGCCGCGGCCAGCTCGGCAATCTGCTCACGCTGGCGGGTCAGCGCCTCCTCGGCCGCGTTGGCCGCGGCCCGCAGCGCGGTCCAATCACCTTCCAGCGCATGTAGATCCAGGCCATCCTCGGTCTCGTACCAGTCGAGAACCTGCCTATCGTGCGCGGTCAGGTCCGGATGCTGGTAACCCAACGCCCGACAGGCGCTCACATATGTTTGCGCGTGCTCGACGGCCGGTCGGCCCTCTGCCAGCCGCGCCGCAACATCAAATCGCGGGCTCACCCGCTCACCCGATCCGCGCCACGCCGATCGGCCTCGACGTAGCGATCGGCGCCGCCCCGCAGCGCCGCGGCGATCTCGAAAGACGCCCGTGCCCACTGCGATAGCTCATCGGCCAGACGGTTGACCGCGGTGTGCAGCGTGTCGCCGCGCGCAATGTGTGCCCGCCCCGCCACCGCGCCGCCGAATGCCAGTCCGGCCAGCTGCGAACGGGCAGCGCCGGCAATGAGTTCCGCGGAGTCGTCGATCCGGTTCGCGACGGCGCGCACCGCCGCAACATCGATGAAGGCTTGCCCCATACCGGTTACGACGCGTCGGGCCCGGCCGGGGTTCCGTCCTCAGCGCCCGGCGCGCACCGATTCGGCGATGCCCGTCGCCAGTCGGTGAGCGGTGTCCTCTTCGGCCGCTTCCACCATCACGCGAATCAGCTGTTCAGTTCCCGAGGGCCGCAACAGGATTCGTCCGGTGTCGCCTAACTCCGCTTCGGCTTGCTGGACCGCGGCCCGAACCGCAGGCGCCGCGACCGCGGCAGCTTTGTCGGCCACCTCGACGTTGATCAGTACCTGTGGCAGCGTGCGCATCGCCGACGCGAGGCCGGCCAGCGTCGAGCCGGTCTGCGACATCCGCGACATCAGCCGCAGCCCGGTGAGGATGCCGTCGCCGGTGGTGGCCAGCGCTGGCAGCACGATGTGGCCGGATTGTTCGCCGCCCAGGCTGTAGTCGCCGGCGCGCAGTTCTTCCAGCACGTAGCGGTCGCCGACTCCGGTGGTGCGGACGGTGACCCCGGCCGCGCGCATGGCCAGGTGCAGGCCCAGGTTGCTCATCACGGTGGCGACAAGGGTGTTGCCGGCCAGTTCACCGGCCTCGCGCATCGCCAGCGCCAGCACCACCATGATGTGGTCGCCGTCGACCACCTCACCCGCGGCGTCGATGGCCAGGCACCGGTCGGCGTCCCCGTCGTGCGCCAGACCCAGGTCGGCGCCGTGGGCGAGCACCGCCGCGCGCAGCGAGTCGAGGTGCGTCGACCCGCAGCCGTCGTTGATGTTGAGCCCGTTGGGTTCGGCGTTGATCGCGATGACCCGGGCGCCGGCGGCACGGTAGGCGCGGGGCGCCGCGACCGACGCCGCGCCGTGGGCGCAGTCGACGACGACGGTCAGGCCGTCGAGTCGGTCCGTGCTGGCCTTGCCCACGTGGCGCAGGTAGCGGTCCAGGGCATCCTCGGCGTCGACGACGCGCCCGATTGCGGCGCCGACAGGCCGCAATCCCGGCCCGGCAGCGACCAGCTCCTCGATCTGGTCTTCGGTGGCGTCGTCGAGCTTGTGGCCACCGGGTCCGAAGATCTTGATCCCGTTGTCGGGCATCGGGTTGTGCGACGCGGAGATCATCACGCCGAAGTCGGCATCGTAAGCGCTGGTCAGATACGCCACCGCGGGAGTGGGCAACACCCCGACCCGCAGCGCGTCAACACCCTCGCTGGTCAGACCGGCGATCACCGCGGCTTCGAGCATCTCGCCGCTGGCGCGGGGATCGCGGCCGACGACCGCGACCGGCCGGTGCGAGCCGGCACGAGCCAGCTGCCGGGCCGCCGCGCCGCCCAGGGCCAGCGCGAGCTCCGCGGTCAGCTCGCGGTTGGCGGTCCCGCGGACGCCGTCGGTGCCGAACAGTCGACCCATAGCCATCCTTTATCCGCCGCGACCGTGCGTGTCCCCGGACCGACACGCCAGCCGGCAACCGTTTCTGCGCACGCTCGCGACCAGAAAGTGATACCCGATCAGCGCTTGCTGTACTGCGGTGCCTTGCGGGCCTTCTTCAGGCCGTACTTCTTGCGCTCGGTGGCCCGCGGGTCACGGGTCAGGAAGCCCGCCTTCTTCAGCGCGGGCCGGTCCTCGGGGGTGACCAGGATCAGTGCCCGGGCGATGGCCAGCCGCAGCGCCCCGGCCTGGCCGGACGGGCCGCCACCGTTGAGGTGGGCGTAGATGTCGAAGCTTTCCAGCCGGTCGACGGTGACCAGCGGGGCCTTGATCAGCTGCTGGTGCACCTTGTTGGGGAAGTAGTCCTCCAGGCTGCGCCCGTCGAGGTCGAACTTGCCGGTGCCCGGCACCAGCCGGACGCGCACGACGGCCTCTTTACGACGCCCGACGGTCTGGATGGGGCGCTCGATGACGAAGGAGTCGGCGCGGGTGGCCGCTTCCGGACTCTCGGTGGTCACCGCTTCGGTCTCTGCCGCTTCTGTCATTGCGTCACCTGCTTGATCTCGAATGGAACCGGCTGCTGAGCGGTGTGCGGATGCTCCGGGCCGGCGTAGACGCGCAGCTTGCGCTTGATCTGGCGGCCCAGCTTATTCTTGGGCAGCATCCCGACGATCGCCTTCTCGACGACGCGGTCGGGGTGGCGTTGCATCAGGTCACCGATCGTGCGGCTGCGCAGACCGCCGGGATAACCCGAGTGGCGGTAAGCCAGCTTGTTCTGCAGCTTGTCGCCGCTGATGGCGACCTTGTCGGCGTTGACGATGATGACGAAGTCGCCACCGTCGACATTGGGCGTGAACGTCGGCTTGTGCTTGCCGCGCAGCAGGTTGGCTGCCGCGACAGCAAGGCGGCCGAGCACCACGTCCGTGGCGTCGATGACGTACCACGACCGCGTGGTGTCACCCGCCTTCGGCGTGTATGTAGGCACGGTGCTTACCTAACTTTCTCTCGGGTTGGATCCCGGTCTGACCCGGGGTGCCGGTCAGGCGTCGACGGCAGGGGATGGTCTCGGCGACCGACATTGACCCGAGCCCCGGCGTACCGTACGCCAACGGTGCAGCTTACCGGCGGGCATCCGCGCAGGTCAAAACGCCCGAATAACTGTGCGGTCCCGACGGCTCCCCTCCATCGGGACGCGCACAGAGTCTTTTACCTCGCCCAGACGCCGGCCGCGCGGTGGTCGGTGTCCGCGACATCGTCGGCGCCGTCGCGGACGGCATTACCCAGGTTGGCCAGGATCTCGTTGAGCGCGGCGGCCGCCTGGTGCCATTTGAGCTGCTCGACGCGGTAGGCAGCGGCGGCTTCGCGAGTCCACAGCTCCTGCAGCGGCGCGACCTGCGATCGCAGATCCTGCAGCGCGGCGTTGAAGCGGGCCGACGTGGCCTGGATCTCCTGGCGCACCGAGTATTCGATTTCGGCGAAGTTGTACGACAGCACTGGGTCCATGTGTCACAGGCTCCCGCCGGCCGCGGCGATACGGTGCGCATGGTCGTCGGCGGCTTCCCGCAACGCGGTCTCGTTGTAGCGAATGGTCTCCGCGATGGCGTGCAGCGCGTGGTGCAGTTTCATCGACTCGGCGTTCCACCGATCCACCACTTCTTTGAAGCGGGCGGCCGCGGCCCCGCCCCACACCGACGACGGCACACTGCTCATCCGGCCGATGAAGGCCTGCAGCATCGCCCGGATCTCCTCGTTGCGGCTGTCCGTGCTCGCCGCGACGGAGCGCATCAGGTCCAAATCGGTGCTCAGCGTGTTGGTCACATTGATACGACGGCGGTGGGATTCGTTCGGTTCCACGCAACATTCTGGTGGCGACCCGCTGCGCGCCGGTTCGCCGCGATGGCGATCGCCACTACTTCACCTCATGCGCGGATCGCACCGCCAGCTCGCACACGTCGCGCATGGCGTCGTCGTCGCCCCGGCGGTTCTGACAGCCAACCGCGATCCGCACCTGGCCGTCGAGTACGACGCTCCACCGGATGTCGTGATCTGCGCGCACCTCGCGGTAGGTCACGGCCGGGCGCCCGGCGCTGACCCCGGACGGATTGAAGTCGACGAAGACGCCGGGCGGTTCGGCATCGATGGCGTTTTTGAGTGACTCGGCCGCGCCGACCAAAGTCTGCGCGCCGACGGGCGATTGCGTCACATGGAGCGCCAGCTGCGGATCCGACGGCGACGTCACCTGGATCCGTGCCGAGCCCGGCCCGGCGATCACCCGCTGCGTTGTCCAGCCCGTCGGCACCTGCACCGCAACCCGGCCTTCGACCAGAAACGTCGTCGGCATGCTTCCCGGGGCCGGCGGGGCGTGATGGCTGTATGCAATCAGCCCTAGCGCCGCCGCGACTAATGGGACCAACACGATGACTCCCCAAGGCCGACACCGGCTTCGGGCGACAGCGCCAGCACCTTCCGGGTCGCCCGGAAAGGCGGACGCCGCCAGCCGCTGCAACCGTGCGTCGTCGACCTGCAGCACGGTCAGGCGCGCGGGCAATCGCTCGGCGATCATCGTCGCCACCACGTCCGCTCCTGGCACGGAGTCGGGCGCGTCAATCACTACGGTGGCAGCGCTCATTCGGGCAATGACGCGTGCGACCGCGTCGGCCACCTGCTCCGGCTCTCCGCGGCGCGGCTCGGCCGTTACCTCAGCGCCGGTGACCACCACCACTCGCTGCGCGATCTCCACGACCACCGCCGGCACCGGCGAACCTTGCGCCAGCAGCGACGTCCGCGGCCGGAGCTCGACATCGTCGGCCAGGACCTGTGCTGCGGCGACGACGGTCGCCACCCGCGCCTCCGTCCACCACGACGGGTGAACGACGATCAGACGCTCAGGTCGGTCGCACAGTAGGGACTGCAGGACATTACGCCACAGCGACTCGACGGCGACCGGGCGCTCGTCGATCAAGACGACCGGATCGTCGATGGCGTCCACAGCGGCGGTGCCGCTATCCGCCATTGAACCGCAACATAATTGGCGAACCGTGCCAGGGCCGGACTCGATCACGCACGCACTCACGGCGGCGCGCTCCAGGCCACTTGCACCAATTGGCGGCCGTCGCCGCGAGTGGTCAGCGTGCCGCGACCCGGCGGCAACGGTGACGGCCGGACCGACCCGATCAGCGGACCCTCGTCCGGGCTTGCACTCATCATCAGCCCCATGCAGCCGGACTCGCGCAACTCGGCAAGCAGCGGGTCGAACAGGGCACGGGCGGCGCCGCCACTTCGCCGGGCTACCACCAGGTGCAAGCCCAGATCCCTTGCATGCGGCAGGTATTCGAGGATCGGTGTCAGCGGATTAGTGGCGGCGACCACGTCGTAGTCGTCGACCATGACATAGATGTCCGGCCCGGACCACCAGGATCTGTCGCGCAGCTGTGTCTGGGTGACGTGCGGTGGAGGCATCCGGCGGCGCAGCACGTCGAGCAGTGCGGGCAGCAGCGTGCCGAGCGCTGCCACGGACATGGCGTAGCCAGCGAGGTGTTCGGATTCGACGACGCCGAGCAGCGATCGCCGGAAGTCGACGATGAACAACCGCGCCTGCGACGGCGTCGCCGTCCGCACGATTTCGCGACAGAGAGTACGCAACGTGGCCGTCTTCCCGCATCCGACGTCACCGAGGATCAGCAGATGCGTGTCCCTGCCGAAATCGATTGTGGCCGGGGCGCGCTGCCGTTCTTCTAACCCCAGCACGATCCGGTTGCCCACATCGTGGCTCGCCAGGTCGACGTGGGTGGGCAGCAGCGGGATCGGCGGTGCGGTCGATGTACCGTGACGGCATATCCCCACCCGGGGCAGCGCGATCACCATGTGCTGCCCGTCGCGGCACAGACCTCGCCCCGGTCTGCCCTCGGGAACCTGCTCCGCGCGCCGGCGGTCCAATTCGGAATCAGCCGGATCGCCCAGCCGCAACTCGATGCGGGTGCCGATCTGATCCTTCAGCGCCGGCCGCAGCTCAGCCCAACGAGAAGCCGAAACCACCACATGTATCCCGAACGAAAGCCCTTGGGCAGCAATGGCGGTGATCTGCCCCTGATAGTCGCTGGACAGTCCGGCCCAGCCGTCGACCACCAGGAACACGTCGTCACCGAAGCGATCGTCGTGGCGCGCCCTGGATTGGCGAACGCCCGCCTCTCGCGCCGTCAGGAGGCATTCCAGCTCGGCGATCGTGCGACCGACCAGCTCGGACTCGGCTCTGCCGGCCACCGACCCGACGTGCGGCAGGCACTGCAGTGACGTCAGTGTGCCGCCGCCGAAGTCCAGGCAATAGAACTGCACCCGGCTTGGGTCATGGGTGGCCGCCAAGGCGGTGATCAGCGTGCGTAACGCGGTCGACTTGCCCGACCGCGGCGCGCCGATCACCGCCACATTGCCTGCGGATCCGGCTAAGTCGACGGTCAACGGCGTGCGGCACTGCTCGAACGGGCGGTCGACGATACCGATCGGAACGGTTAAGACACCGGTGGTCTCGAAGTCGCGCAGGACGCTGTCGAGTGGCGGGGCCTCCCCGAGCGGCGGCAGCCACACCTCATGGGCGCGTGGGCCGAGGCCGGATAGCCGGTCCACCACGGTCCGCAGGATCGTGCGCCGGTCGTCTACGTCGATCCCATTGGGCAACAGGGTGACCCGGCCCGACGGCGCCGACGTGAACTGCCGAACCGGCGCTGGCGTACTGCGGCGCGGTGCGGGTCGGGCCCTGAGCCCGCATGGCCCGGATACGTATGTTCCGTGGAAGCGAATCGGCTCGGTCGTACCAGCGCGAAGGTATCCCTCTCCCGGCGTATTGGGCAGCTCGTAGGCATCTGAGCTACCCAGCACAATGCGGGACTCGGTGGCGGACAGTGTTTTCAGGCATATCCGATAGGACAGGTGGGACTCCAGCCCACGCAGCCTGCCCTCGTCGAGGCGTTGGCTGGCCAAGAGCAAATGCATACCCAGCGAACGGCCGAGGCGGCCGATCGCCACGAACACCTCCGCGAAATCCGGGTGCTGGCTGAGCAGTTCAGAAAACTCGTCGACAATGATGAACAAGTTGGGTAGCCGCACTCCGCCCTGCCCTGCCTGCTGGTAGGCAGTGATGTTGTCGAAGTTCCCAGCCGCCCTGAGCAACTCCTGACGGCGATTCATCTCGCCGGTCAACGCCTCGCGCATCCGCGCGACCAACGGCGCTTCGTCGGACAGGTTGGTGATGACCGCCGCGACGTGAGGGCTCTTTTCCAGACCGAGAAAGGTCGCACCGCCCTTGAAGTCCACGAGCACCAGGTTGAGCGCTTCGGGTGAGTGGCGGATCATCATGCCCAAAGCAATGCTGCGCAGCAGCTCGGACTTTCCCGATCCGGTAGCGCCGACGCACAGTCCGTGTGGGCCCATACCGTTCTCGGCGGCCTCCTTGATGTCGAGCTCCACCGCGCTGCCGTCGGTGGTCGTGCCGATCGGGACTCGGAGTCTATCGCGTCGAGACCCGCTGTCCCACAATGCTGCCGGTGCGAATGTGGCTAAGTCGTCGATGCCCAGCAGCCGCTGCCACGCAGGGACAACGTCGGAGGAAGCATCGTCGGCGTGGTAGGCGGCCAGCCGCTGCGCGCACGCCAGCGCGGCGGCGAGATCCATGCGGTCTGGGCGCGCGACCACGTCGTCGCCGATGGTCAGGTGTTCGGCCCCGGCCTGGGCCACAGTCAAGCCGACGATCCCACCGGCGTCGACGATGATCACCACCTGCGGTGGCGCCGCGTGGTCGCGCAGCAAGTCAAGGACAGCTTCCTCGGCTACTCGCAGCGTCCGATACACCATCCGGGCTGAGCCGACGTCATCGGTGGCCCTCGGATGTTGGTTGTGCGGCAGCCATTTCAGCCAGTCCCACTGCGCTCTCTCGCGCTCGTCGATCGCGCCGACGAGCGCCAGCCGAGCAGGACTGTGCATGACGGCGAGCTGGCAGATCATCGCACGCAGCGATCCCCTCGCACACGCCTTGTCACCCGCGACGGTCAGGGCGCGCAGCGTGCGCAGGTCGAGCGCGACCGGCACGTCGCGGATTGTCTGGTGCGCGTGCAGGAAGCGTCGCAACGCCGAGATTGTGACCGGGTCCGAGCGGTTCGCCCCGGGGGGCTGCGGTGGTACCAGACGAGTTGCGAGGGGCTGGCGGCCGGTGCCGATCCGCACACAACAGAAGTCGGGGTCAGTCGGTCGCCGCTCCCACATCCGCTCGCCGCCGACCAGTGTCCACAGCGCATCGGGCTCTGGGTGCCGCCAGTTCAGCGACGCACGCTGTGCGGCAGCACTTTTCATTACGGTAACGCGCAGGTCGCCGAGGTAGGCGAGATAGTCGGTCCGGTCGTCGTCGATGTCGGCACGCCAGCGGTCGCGACCGGCGATCGCGGATACCACTGCCGAGATCAGCATCATCAGCGGAAACGCCACGAGGACCGGGATACGCGCGATACCGGACCGAGAGTAGAAGGCCACCGCCATCAGCACGACGGTGGCGCCGGCCATCGCGGCCGGCAACAACCGGGTGGCCATCGCGGCCTGCGCCGGCCGGGCGGGCTGCGGCGGCGCGGCCACCGCTATGTCGGCGGTGTCGAACGCCGGCGCTGGCAGCCGCGGCGGCGGCACGAAACCCACGGTCATCGCGATGGCACGCTAAGCACCGGTGTGATCACGGGCAAGTCAGCTGTGGATTGACGTACGCGCGCCACCGCCGGCGCCGATTAACGTGCCCACCGTGCAAGAACTGCGCCGGCTCTCGATTTACGCCGATCAGGCCCGGGTCGACCTGTCACTGCCGGCGGGTGTGCCGATCGCAACCCTGATCCCGCCGATCGTGGACATCCTGGCCGCCGAGCACGGCCGCCAAGACGAGCCGACGCGCTACCAGCTGTCGCGTCCGGGGCACAGACCTCTAGAAGCGTCGACGACATTGGCGCAACAAGCGATTCGCGACGGCGAAACGCTGATCCTCACCCGGTCGTCCATCGACATTCCGCCACCACAGTTCGACGACGCCGCCGAAGCCGTGTCCACCTCACTCGCCACGGCCGCCCGGCCGTGGACCCCGCACGCAGCTCGGGTCACCGGCGCGCTCTCGGCGCTCTGGTTGGTCGCCGTCGGTGCTGTGCTTCTGATACGACAGTCGTTGTGTGCCAACGAGGCCCGGCAGGCCGGTGCCGCGATTGCGGCCGCAGTGGCCGGTATCGCACTTGCCGCTGCCATAGTGGCAGACCGTGGATTCCGCGATGGCATCGCAGCGCGGTTGCTGGGGTTACTGGCAATCGGATTCGCTGGGATCGCCGGTCTGCTGGCGGTCCCGGGCGGCCCAGCCGCCCCCAACGCATTGCTCGCCGCGACGACGGCCGCTGTGACCGCCATTATCGTGCTACGGCTAACCAGCTGCGACACAGCACTATTCACCGCGGTGACCGGCTGCTCGCTGTGCTCAGCGGTCGCCGCGCTCGTAGCCACCCTGACCACCTTCCCACTGCCCGCGATCGGCGCGACCTGCGTCGTGGCCGCGCTGGCCCTGATCGAGGTTTCTGCACCGATCTCGATTCTGGTCGCAGGTTTGTCACCCCGGCTGGCCGGCGATATGCCTGCAGACATGCTGCCCGGCAAGGCGATCCGCGCCAATGCCTGCCTGACTGGTCTGCTCGGGACGTTCTCCACCACAGCCACATCCGGTGCGGTAGCGGTCGCGCTGTGCCCCACCGGTGACCGGCATATCGGTGTCGTGTTCGCCGCGGTGACCGGTGCGGTTCTGCTGTCGCAAGCACGCTCGCACCGCGACATGCCGAAAGCCGTGACGCTGGCGGTGAGCGGCACGGCCGCACTCAGCGCCGCCTTCGTCGCCGGCGCCATCGCCTTCCGGCCCTCCATCCTGTGGCTGACGGCGGCGACGGTGATGTTGAGCGCCACCGCTCTCGTCGTTCCGACTCTGCGACTTTCCCCTGTCGCCTGGCGGGGCCTCGGGATGCTGGAGCGTCTCGCGTTGGCGGCCCTGGTCCCGCTGGCCTGCTGGATCTGCGGACTCTACGGTGCAGCCCGGGGCCTCAGCCTGTCATGACCGGGTGGATGTGGCGCGTGGCAAGCTGCGTCCTGGCCGTCGCGTTCACGACACCGCCGGCCGCGCACGCGGTGACGCCGCCGCCGATCGATCACAGCCGGCTACCCGAACCGGCGCCGCCGGCCCCTCCGACGCCGACCGTGCAGCGCGAAATGTGCTCGGTCCCAGCAACTCACGACGACAAGCCAACCCAGCTCGCAGGCATCGACCTTCCGCAGGTGTGGCGACTCAGCCGCGGCTCGGGTCAGCGAGTCGCCGTCATCGACACCGGCGTCGCGCCGCATCCGCGGCTGCCCGACACGGTGGCCGGCGGCGACTACGTGTCCACCGGCGACGGCACGCAGGACTGCGACGGCCACGGCACCGCGGTTGCCGGAATCATCGCCGCAGCACCGGATCCCGAGCAGGACGGTTTCAGCGGTGTCGCGCCCGACGTCACGTTGATCAGCATCCGCCAGTCCAGCACCAAATTCGGCGCGATCGCCGATCCGTCGACTACCGGATTCGGTGATGTGGACACGTTGGCGAAAGCCGTCCGAACTGCAGCCGACCTCGGTGCTTCGGTGATCAACATCTCCTCGGTCGCTTGTGTCTCAGTGGATACCCGGCTCGACGACCGTGCCTTGGGCGCAGCGCTGGCCTACGCCGTCGACACCAAGAACGCCGTCGTGATCGCGGCCGCCGGAAACACCGGCGGCACGGCGCAGTGTCCGGCACAGCAACCCGAAACCACCTGGGACACCGCCACTGTCGCGGTCAGCCCGGCGTGGTACGACGACTACGTGCTGACGGTCGGCTCGGTCAACTCGCGCGGCGAGCCGTCGCCGTTCACCCTCGCCGGCCCATGGGTCGACGTGGCCGCATCCGGTGAAGCGGTGATGTCGCTGAGTCTGACCGGCGACGGGATAGTGAATGCACTTGGTGCAGAGCCTGATTCAGAGCTGCTGTCGGGAACGAGTTACGCCGCGCCGGTGGTCAGCGGGCTGGCCGCGCTGATCCGCACCCGATTCCCGGCGCTGTCCGCCCGGCAGGTCATGCAACGCATCGAGACGACCGCGCATCATCCACCGGGCGGACGGGATTCGCTGGTGGGCAACGGCGTCGTCGACGTCCTCGCCGCCGTCAGCACCGACGCCCCGGCGAATCCACCGCCCCGTGACCGGCCGGTGCCCGTTGCGCCGCCAACACCAGTCGCGGCTCCCGATCGCAGCTCTCGCAACACCGCGTTCACCGGTGCGGCGATCTGCCTGGCGCTGCTTGCGGTGACGCTGATCGCCGGCACCGTGAAGGCCCGGCTACGGCGCACCGATGGTGTCCCGCGCGACTAGCGCCCGTGCTCTGCTCAGTTCCGGTCCCGCCGGCAGCGTCGCCAACACCGGCCAGGGCGCCGGAATGGCCGTCTGCGGCAGGCCCAGAGCCCGCGCGGCGTCGTCGTCGCGGATGGCGAACCGCACGCCGGTATCGGTGACCAACTGTCGGGTGCCGGCTTCCGGGTTGTCGCCAGACAAGCCGGTCGCGCGGACGTACGCGCTGCGACCGGGCGGGACGGCGACTGCGTCGACGGCGGGGCCCGCGCCGTCTCCTTGCGACAGCGCGACCGGCTGCTGGCCCGCTGGGAAGGGAAGAGCACCGGCGGCAATCGACACGGTGGCGCCCGCCGGCGTGGGTGTCCACGTCGCGCATAGCGGCATGTGGTCGATGTTCACCGGCGTCGAAGCCCGGTCCGGAAATGTGGATACCGGCAAATCGGTGACCGCCGGAGCGGAGCGGATGACGTCGGGAGCCACCGAGATGATGGTGCGGGCGCCGCGAGTGTCGCTGAGCCGCGCGAGATCTGCGGCAACCTGCCCGACGCGCTGAACCCCGCCCGCGAGCACGACGTAATGCTCGTCGCGGTCGGCGCGTGCGATGCGCAGCACACTTCCGATCGGGAATCCCGGTAACCGCCCCGGCCCGCCCCCGGGAATGCGTGGCGCGGTGATCGGCGGCGCCTCCGGGACGGCGTTCAGCAGGGCATGCGAAACCTTGTGCGGCACAACGCCGTCCAACCGCAGCGCACGGACCACTACGGGGTCGGCGAGATCCACCACTGCTCGACGCCCGTCGTAGAGCAGATAGGTCGACGCGCCGGGACCGGCGGTCGCCAGCACGGTCTGTACCGGCCGATGCGACGCGTCCCCGGAGCCGATGACGACCGTCGTGCCGGCGTCGCTGTCACAGACAGACCAGCTGGTTTCGTCGGCGCTCAGCGGCTCGGGCAGAAATTGGGGTGCACCGGGGATTCCCATCAGCGGGCCGCGCCTGGTGCGGCTCAGCGCGGATTCCGCCACGGGCTGCGGGTTGCTGTTGGTCGCCGCGATCAGCCGCGCCGACGCCAGGTTCAGCACCGGATGCCACGTGTCGCCGACGCGGACGTAGAGCGCTCCGGACTGCCGGCCCATCACGATCGGCGCGTCTCCCAACGCTCCCTGCGGCCGTAGCACGGCCAGTACTGCACAGCCGGCAACCACGGCGGTCGCCAGGAGGGCACCGGCCGCCACTGCCCGCATCGGATGGGCGCGGGCATCCCGGCCGAGCAGCGCGGACTCGATGCGACGGAGCAGAAATCGATACCCGCTGAGGTGCAACTGGGTCGTCGCCATTGTTCCCCCGGAATCGGGCTCACGATAAACCGGTGGCCGCTCCCGGCGTACCCCTCAATCCACAGGAAATGAGGATTTCGCAGGTAACCGGTACTATCGCTTCGTGCTTTACCACCACACCCGTCGCTGGAACCGCCTGGGCGCCGCGGTACTGGCCGCCGGCGCCATGTTGGTAGCCCCCAGCGCACTCCCGGCCGGCGTCCCGTCCGCCTCCGCAGTCGACTGCCCGGACGTCGAGGTGATCTTCGCCCGCGGGACCAGCGAGAAGCCCGGTGTCGGACGCGTCGGTCAGGCCTTGATCGACTCGTTGCGCCAGCAGACCGGGATGAACATCGACGCGTATGGGGTGAACTACCCGGCAGGCAAGTTGCAGTTGGGCGGCGGCGACGGCGCCAACGACACCATCAAACGGGTCAAAGACGTGGTGCAAGCCTGCCCGGACACCAAGATCGTGCTGGGCGGCTACTCGCAGGGCGCGTCGGTGATGGACATCGTGGCCGGGGTCCCGGTAGGAGGCCTGTCGTTCGGCAGCCCGCTGCCCGCCGAATACGCCGACAAGATCACCGCGCTTGCCACCTTCGGCAATATCGCCGACCGGTCGGGCAGCCCGATTTCCGCCCAGAGCGCACTGCTGGGTTCCAAGGCCATCGACCTGTGCAACCCCGGCGACCCGATCTGCCACGCCGGCCCGGGCAACGAGTGGAGCGACCACACCGACGGTTACGTGCCCACCTACACCACCCAGGCGGCGACGTTCATCGCGGCCAGACTGTTGGCCGGCCAGCAACATATGCAACCCGAGGTGCACATCAATTAGACCGGCTAATATCGGGCTATGAGTTTCCGCCCGATAGGCCGGTGGCTACCGGTGCTCGCCGCGTTGCTTGTCGCAGCGGCGTTGGTGACTGTGCCCGCACCCGCCGCGTCGGCGGCGTCCTGTTCGGATGTCCAGCTGGTGTTCGCCCGGGGCCGCCTGGAGCCGCCCGGGCCCGGGCAGATCGGCAACGCGCTGCTCAGCGCGCTGCGGTCCCGGGTGCCCAACAAGAACATCGGTCTGTACGCCGTCAACTACGCCGCGAACACCGACGTGCAACGGGGTGCCAACGACATGAGCGGCCACATTCAGTACATGGCCGACAACTGCCCCGACACTCGGCTGGTGCTCGGCGGCTACTCGCTCGGTGCTGCCGTCACTGACGTGGTCCTCGCGGCTCCCGGCCCGATGTTCGGCTTCGAAAACCCCCTGCCGCCTGGCGTGGACCAGCACGTCGCCGCAGTCGCGTTGTTCGGCAACGGAAGTCAATGGGTGGGGCCCATCACAAACTTCAACCCCACCTACAACGACCGGACCATCGAGCTGTGCCACGGCGACGATCCGATCTGCAACCCGGCCGACCCGAAGACCTGGCAAAACAACTGGCCTCAGCACCTGGCGCCGGCGTACATCCAGGCCGGCATGGTCAACCAAGCCGCCGACTTCGTCGCCGGCAAGCTCTGAGCTCAGTCGCGCGACCGCAGGTCGCGGGTCACCAGGGTCCGCGCCTGCAGTTCGTCATCAGGCGGGTAATCCACGCCGATCAGCGTCAAACCCTGCGGCGGCGCGGCCGCGAAGTCGCTGGACCGGCGCGTCGCGGCGAGCAGGCCGCGGCACCACTCGGGGCTGCGCCGGTGTTCGCCGACGGCCAGTAGTGCCCCGACCAGTGACCGCACCATCGACCAGCAGAAGGCATCGGCGCTGACGTGGGCGGTGACCAGATCGCCGTCGCGGGACCAGTCGAGCCGCTGCAGATCGCGGATCGTGGTGGCGCCCTCGCGCTGACGGCAGAACGCGGCAAAGTCGTGCAGCCCCAACAGGTTTCGCGACGCCCGCGTCATCGCGTCCACATCCAGCGGCCGCGGCCACCCTGTCACAAACCGGGCCTGCAGCGGATCCACCCCGTACGGCGCCGTGGAAAGCCGGTAGACGTAGTGCCGCCGCAGCGCCGAGAAACGGGCGTCGAAACCGACTGGGGCACGGCGGATATCGCGTACCCGGACATCGGCGGGCACCAACCGGCCCAGCCGTCGCACCAGCGGCACGAATTCCGGCTCGGCCGAACGCCGCGTGCGCGGATAGGCATTGGGCAGCGCATCGGCCGGGACGTCGGCATGAGCCACCTGCCCGGTGGCGTGCACGCCGGTGTCGGTACGTCCGGCCGCGCGAAGCCGCACCGGGGCGCGGAACACCGTCGACAGCGCCTCGTCGAGCACACCGGCCACCGTTCGTTGACCCGCCTGCACCGCCCACCCCGCGAAATCCGTTCCGTCATAGGCGATGTCGAGCCGCAGACGAACGTGCCCGCCACCGGTGTCGGTGGCGGGCACGTCCACAGGGTCGTCAGGACTCGTCGGCGTCGGCCTTGGCTTCATCGTCCTCGACAGGCGCCTCGACCGCCTCCGCGGCCTCGGCGTCGGGACCAACCGCAGCCTCCGGCTCGACCGCGGCCTGCGGCGCGGCGGCCGCCGCCACAGGCGCAGCCTTCGATGCGGCTGCCCGACGGGCCCGGTTGGCTTCCGAGGTCACCGTCTTCTCCTGCACCAGCTCGATCACCGCCATCGGGGCGTTGTCGCCTTGGCGTGCCTCGACTTTGATGATGCGGGTGTAGCCGCCGTTGCGGTCGGCGAAGTGCGGCCCGATCTCGGCGAACAGGGTGTGCACCACGTCCTTGTCGCGGATCTTCTTGAGCACCTCGCGCCGGTTGTGCAGCGTGCCTTTTTTGGCGTGGGTGATCAGCTTCTCGGCGTACGGCCGCAACGCCCGCGCCTTGGGCTCGGTCGTCTTGATCCGGCCGTGCTCGAACAGCGCCGTGGCCAGGTTGGCCAGGATCGCCTTCTGGTGCGACGACGACCCGCCGAGGCGACGGCCCTTGGTGGGCTTGGGCATTGGGACTCCTTGGTTAGTGCAGGCTGCTTAGAGCTGTTCGGTTTCGGCGTAGTCCTGGTCGTCGTAGCCGGCATCGTTGGACCAGGTGCCGGTGGCCACGTCGTAGCCCGCCACCTCGGACGGGTCGAAGTGGGCCGGGCTGTCCTTGAGCGACAGGCCCAGTTGGTGCAGCTTGACCTTGACCTCGTCGATGGACTTCTGGCCGAAGTTGCGGATGTCCAGCAGGTCGGACTCGGTACGCGACACCAGCTCACCGACGGTGTGCACGCCCTCGCGCTTGAGGCAGTTGTAGGAGCGCACGGTCAGATCCAGGTCGTCGATCGGCAGCGCGAACGACGCGATGTGGTCGGCCTCGGCCGGCGACGGCCCAATCTCGATGCCTTCGGCCTCGACGTTGAGTTCGCGTGCCAGACCGAACAATTCGACCAGCGTCTTACCGGCCGACGCCAGCGCGTCCCGCGGGGTGATCGAGTTCTTGGTCTCGACGTCCAGGATCAGCTTGTCGAAGTCGGTGCGCTGCTCGACGCGGGTGGCGTCCACCTTGTAGGTGACCTTGAGCACCGGCGAGTAGATGGAATCGACTGGGATGCGGCCGATTTCGGCGCCTGATGCCTTGTTCTGCACGGCCGGCACGTAGCCGCGGCCACGCTCGACGACGAGCTCCACCTCGAGCTTGCCCTTGTCGTTCAGCGTCGCGATGTGCATGTCGGGGTTGTGCACGGTGACACCGGCCGGCGGCACGATGTCTCCGGCGGTGACCTCACCCGGACCCTGCTTGCGCAGGTACATGGTCACGGGCTCGTCCTCCTCCGAGGACACCACCAGGCTCTTGAGGTTCAGGATGATGTCGGTGACGTCTTCCTTGACACCGGGCACGGTGGTGAACTCGTGCAGCACACCGTCGATGCGGATGCTGGTGACCGCAGCGCCGGGAATCGACGACAGCAGCGTGCGCCGCAGCGAGTTGCCCAGCGTGTAGCCGAATCCCGGCTCCAGCGGCTCGATGACGAACTGCGAACGGTTTTCGCTGATGGTCTCTTCGGACAGGGTGGGTCGCTGTGAGATCAGCATGGTGTTTCTTCTTCTCCTTCTCGGCACCCGCTATTTGATGCCGTTCAGACCTGTATCGGTTGATACAGGGGGTACTACTTCGAGTAGAACTCGACGATCAGCTGCTCGGTGAGCGGGATGTCGATCTGAGCCCGCTCCGGCAGTTGGTGGATCAGGATGCGCTGACGCTCGCCGACCACCTGCAGCCAGCTGGGGATCGGACGGTCGCCCGCGGTCTCGCGCGCGATCTGGAACGGCAGCGTGTTCAGCGACTTGTCCTTGATGTCGATGATGTCGTACTGCGACACCCGGTAGCTCGGGATGTTCACGCTGACGCCGTTGACCAGGAAGTGGCCGTGGCTGACCAGCTGACGGGCCATCCGACGGGTCCGAGCCAGCCCGGCGCGATAGACGACATTGTCCAGCCGGCTTTCCAGGATCTGCAGCAGCTCCTCGCCGGTCTTGCCGGGACGGCGGACCGCCTCTTCGTAGTAGCGGCGGAACTGCTTTTCCATCACGCCGTAGGTGAAGCGCGCCTTCTGCTTCTCCTGCAGCTGCAGCAGGTATTCGCTTTCCTTGATCCGCGCGCGGCCGTGCTGGCCGGGCGGGTAGGGCCGCTTCTCGAATGCTTGATCCCCGCCGACCAGGTCGGTGCGCAACCGACGCGACTTGCGAGTGACGGGTCCGGTGTAGCGAGCCATGACTAAACCCTCCGACGCTTGGGTGGACGGACACCGTTGTGCGGCTGCGGGGTGACGTCCGAGATCGCGCCGACCTCCAGGCCCGCGGCTTGCAGCGACCGGATGGCGGTCTCCCGGCCCGAACCCGGGCCCTTGACGAACACGTCGACCTTGCGCACGCCGTGCTCTTGGGCCTTGCGGGCGGCGTTCTCGGCGGCCAGCTGAGCGGCGAACGGCGTCGACTTACGCGAGCCCTTGAAGCCGACGTGGCCTGACGACGCCCAGGCGATCACGTTGCCCTGCGGGTCGGTGATGGTCACGATCGTGTTGTTGAACGTGCTCTTGATGTGGGCCGCGCCGTGCGGAACGTTCTTCTTTTCCCGCCGCCGGGTCTTTTGACCCTTCTTCGCTGCGGCGGCCTTCTTTGCGGGTGGCATGGGTTACCTGGCCTTCTTCTTGCCTGCGATGGTGCGCTTGGGGCCCTTGCGGGTACGCGCATTGGTCTTGGTGCGCTGGCCGCGCACCGGCAGGCCGCGGCGGTGCCGCAGGCCCTGGTAGCAGCCGATCTCGATCTTGCGGCGGATGTCGGCCTGCACCTCACGGCGCAAGTCACCCTCGATCTTGAGGTTGGCCTCGATGTAGTCGCGCAGGTGGGTCAGCTGTTCGTCGGTGAGGTCTTTGGTACGCAGATCCCGGTCGATGCCGGTAGCGGCCAGAATCTCGTTCGACCGGGTACGGCCGATGCCGTAGATGTAGGTCAGCGCGACCTCCATGCGCTTGTCGCGCGGAAGGTCCACGCCCACTAGACGTGCCATAAGTGGCGTTCCTCTTTCTTCGCGGAGGTCTGATCCCAGTCCGTTCCCGGCCAACTGCTCCGGGGCCCGGCCTCCGTTCCGGGCGTGGATGAGCGGCCTATCCGCTCAGTGGTGCTGGGAGGTCTGCATTCAGTTGTGTGTGGCTCAGCCTTGGCGCTGCTTGTGCCGCGGATCGGAGCAGATCACCATGACCCGCCCATGCCGGCGGATCACCCTGCACTTGTCGCAGATCGGCTTGACGCTCGGGTTCACCTTCACGGCTGTTTCGATCCTGTTCTGTCTTCTCGCTGGTCGGATAGTTCGGGCTTGGTCACTTGTACCGGTACACGATGCGGCCCCGGGACAGGTCGTAGGGCGACAGCTCCACTACCACCCGGTCCTCGGGCAGGATGCGGATGTAGTGCTGCCGCATCTTGCCGCTGATGTGGGCGAGCACCTTGTGGCCGTTTTCCAGCTCAATGCGGAACATCGCATTGGGCAGGGGCTCGACCACGCGGCCCTCGACCTCGATGGCACCGTCCTTCTTGGCCATAACCTTCCAGGGATTCTCGTCTTGGGTTCGGTCGGGTATCCGCCCGAATCGGCGCAGCATTCGCTCGACTCAAAACGTGGGCCGATGTTAGGAAATTCCGCAAATTCCTAGGACAGGGCACGCAAAAAGCCGGCGCGGATGACGCACCGTTGCTCCACGATACCCGCATTGCCGCGCTGCGCCAAAATGCTTGACCAGCGGAATAGCAGCCGTCCCGCGTCAGGTTCCACACACCATGACTGACGCAGCAGCAAGCAAACCAAACCTCGGCCGTTTCGGGTCGTTCGGCCGCGGTGTCACCCCCCAGCAGGCCAAGGAAATCGAGGCCCTGGGCTATGGCGCCGTGTGGGTGGGCGGCTCGCCGCCGGCCGAGCTGGACTGGGTGGAGCCCATCCTGGCGCAGACGACGACGCTGCAGGTGGCGACCGGCATCGTCAACATCTGGACGGCGCCGGCCAAGCCGGTGGCCGAGTCATTCCACCGCATCGACAAGGCCTACCCGGGCCGCTTCCTGCTGGGTATTGGCGTGGGCCACCCCGAGGCCCACACCGAGTACCGCAAGCCCTACGACGCGCTGGTGGAGTACCTGGACCGCCTCGACGACTACGGCGTGCCCGCCGAGCGCCGAGTGGTCGCCGCGCTGGGGCCGCGGGTGCTGGGCCTGTCGGCCCAACGCAGCGCCGGCGCCCATCCCTACCTGACCACGCCCGAACACACCGCACACGCCCGCGAACTGATCGGCCCGTCGGCGTTCCTGGCGCCCGAACACAAGGTGGTGCTCACCACCGACGCCGAGGAGGCGCGGGCGGTCGGGCGCAAGGCCCTCGACATCTACCTCAACCTGGCCAACTACCTGAACAGCTGGAAGCGGCTGGGCTTCACCGACGACGACATCGCCCGCCCGGGCAGCGACCGCCTGGTCGACGCCGTCGTCGCCTACGGCACCCCGGACGCGATCGCCGCCCGGCTGGGCGAACACCTCGACGCCGGCGCCGACCACGTCGCTGTGCAGGTGCTGACCCGACCTGAGAAGCTGGTGCCGGCGCTGGCCGAACTCGCCGGCGCGCTCGGACTGAACCCCGCCTGACCGAAGGACCTACATGACCGAGGCCGTTTCGCTCAAACCCGACCTGGGCCGCTACGGCGTGTGGCTGGGCACCCGCACCCTCTCCCCCGACCTCGCGGAGCAGATCGAATCGCTGGGCTACGGCGCGGCCTGGGTCGGCGGATCGCCCGACGCCGACCTTTCGTGGGTGGAACCGGCGCTGGCCGCAACCAGTGCGCTGCAGCTGGCCACTGGGATCGTCAACATCTGGTCGTCACCGGCCGCGACCGTCGCCGAGTCCTACCAGCGCATCGAAAAGGCCTATCCGGGACGGTTTCTGCTCGGCATCGGCGTCGGCCACCCCGAGCACACCCAGGAGTATCAAAAGCCCTACGACGCGCTGGTGAGCTACCTCGACGAACTCGACGCGGCAACGGTGCCGACCAGCCGGCGGGTGATCGCGGCGCTGGGCCCCAAGGTGCTGCGGCTGGCCGCCCAGCGCAGTGCCGGCGCTCATCCGTATCTGACCACGCCCGAACACACCGCACACGCCCGCGAACTCGTCGGCAACACGGTGTTTCTGGCGCCCGAACACAAGGTGGTGCTGGGCACCGACGCGGCGGAGGCCCGCCGGATCGGCCGCAAGAGCGTCGGCTTCTACCTGCGGTTGAGCAACTACGTGAACAACTGGCGCCGGCTGGGATTCACCGAGAGCGACGTGCGCGAGCCGGGCAGCGACAAGCTGATCGACGCGCTGGTGGCCTACGGGACGCCCGATGCCATCGCCGCCCGCCTCGACGAACATCTGCAGGCCGGCGCCGACCACGTGGCGATCCAGGTTCTGACCAAGCCCGACAATCTGGTGCCGGCGTTGACCGAACTCGCCGCCGCACTGGGACTGTCAGCCAAAAGTTGATCCGGCTGCTGGGCTGCACCTAATTGCCCGGCTCCTCCTCGGGCCTTGCGCGGCCCGCATCGTCGTCGGGCTAGGGTTTTAGACCATGCGGCTGCTGGTCACCGGCGGCGCCGGGTTCATCGGCGCCAACTTCGTGCACAGCACGGTGCGCGAGCATCCCGACGACACGGTGACGGTGCTCGACGCGCTGACTTATGCGGGCAGCCGCGAATCGCTTGCTCCGGTCGAAAACGAGATCCGACTGGTGCAGGGCGATATCACGGATGCCGAGCTGGTTTCCCGGCTGGTCGCCGAGGCCGACGCGGTAGTGCATTTCGCCGCGGAGACCCACGTCGACAACGCGCTCGCCGACCCCGAGCCGTTCTTGCGCACCAACGTGATCGGGACGTACACCATTCTCGAGGCGGTGCGACGCCACGGTGTGCGGCTGCACCACGTCTCGACCGACGAGGTCTACGGCGATCTCGGACTCGACGACCCACACCGCTTCACCGAGTCCACGCCCTACAACCCGTCCAGCCCGTACTCGGCCACCAAGGCCGGCGCCGACATGCTGGTGCGGGCCTGGGTGCGCTCCTACGGTGTGCGAGCGACGATCTCGAACTGCTCCAACAACTACGGGCCCTACCAGCACGTGGAGAAGTTCATCCCGCGCCAGATCACCAACGTGCTGACCGGGCGACGTCCCAAGCTGTACGGCGCCGGGGCCAACGTCCGGGACTGGATTCACGTCGACGACCACAACGCCGCGGTGCGGCGAATCCTCGAAGGCGGCCAGATCGGTCGCACCTACCTGATCGGCGCCGACGGCGAGCGCGACAACCTCTCGGTGCTGCGGACGATACTGGAGATGATGGGACACCGACCCGACGACTTCGACCACGTGATCGACCGCGCCGGCCACGACCTGCGCTACGCGATTGATCCCACCCAGATGCACGACGAATTATGTTGGTCGCCAAAGCATACCGATTTCGAGGACGGCTTGCGTGCCACCATCGACTGGTACCGTGACAACGAATCATGGTGGGGTCCGTTGAAAGACGCCGTCGAGGCGCGATACCAACAGCGCGGTCAGTGACATGAAGGCACGCGAACTCGACATCCCGGGCGCGTGGGAGATCACCCCAGCGGTGCACGGCGATTCCCGCGGAATGTTCTTCGAGTGGCTGACCGACCGCGAATTCACCGCGTTCGCGGGTCACCGCCTGAATGTCATGCAGGCCAACTGTTCTGTCTCGTCGGCGGGGGTGTTGCGCGGGCTGCACTTCGCGCAGCTGCCGCCCAGCCAGGCCAAGTACGTGACCTGCCTGTCCGGCTCGGTATTCGACGTCGTCGTCGACATCCGGGTCGGCTCACCGACATTCGGGCGCTGGACGTCGGCAGTGCTCGACGACCAGGACCGCAAGTCGGTGTACATCTCCGAAGGGCTGGCCCACGGATTCCTTGCACTGCAGGACAACTCGACGGTGATGTACTTGTGCTCCGCGGAGTACAACCCGCAACGCGAGCACACCATCCTGGCTACCGACCCGGCAGTCGGAATCGACTGGCCGGGTGGTTACGAGCTGGTGCTGTCCGAAAGAGATGCGGCCGCACCGACTCTCGAGGAGGTCAGTGCCTCCGGCTTGCTGCCCACCTGGGAAGCGACACAGGCTTTCGTCGAGGGCCTGCGGGCCAACACTTAGGATCCGTTTTCTTCCAAGCCCGCTCGTTCGACGGTCAACAGGCTTTCCGCTCGGTGTTCTTTCCAATAGGCTTCGGCTCCGCCGTTGAGCCCGAAGAGCCGTTTACTCCACAGCAGCCAGATCACCGCGACGACGTTGACCAGGAACGCGATGACGCGCAGCGTCGTCACCTTCTCTGTCAGCTCGTAGATTTCCAGCGGAAGGAACACACTGGTCGCGATCACCGCGAAATACTCGCCCCACCGGCGCACCAGCCACAAACCGACCGCCTCGACGAGCTCGATCAACGCATATGCGGTGAAGGCCACCGCGATCCATAGGAACGTCGACGACGACAGCGAAAACAGGTGCCCGATGTGGCGGACGATCTTGGAGTCGTCCGGGTTCCAGCCGAGCTGGTTGCCCAGCGGGCGAAGCAACGGAAGATCTTGCTCGAACGCCTGCTGCAACCGCTCGCGTGACCCGCGAACCTTGAGCACGCCGGCCGCCAACAGCAGAAAGACCACGGCACGGACCGCACGTTCGACGGCGAGCGCGCGCATCAGCGTGCGGTCCCGCAGCAATCGTCCGCGCGGGATCTCGGGCGCGGTATCCGCCGGACCGCTGCGGCGCGGCGGGCCGACGACAAACGTCTCGCACCGCAGGCAGCGCCATGCCTCTCCGGCCGGAGTCTCGGCCTTCAGGCGCTCCCGCAGCTTGGGCTCGTCGGGCGCAAATGTCGCGTGTCCGCGCAACCCGCACGAGCGCAGAGCGAAATCGACCATGTACGCACGCTAACGGTCACGGCGCGGGGCCCGCATGGCAATCTGACGATATGACGAGCACCGTCTTGGTCACCGGCGGCACCGGCACCCTGGGCCGCGTGGTGGTCGACCAACTCCTGACCGCCGACGCGAATGTCCGCGTTCTCAGCCGCGGGCGCCGTCCTCACCGTGCCGACGTCGAACACTTCACGGGCGACCTCCGGACCGGCGCCGGGCTCGACGCAGCGGTGTCCGGTGTCGACACGATCGTGCAATGCGCCGAGCACGTGGATCACCTGGTCGCCGCCGCCCAGCGAGCCGGTTCACCGCATCTGGTGTACACCTCCATCGTCGGGGTCGACCGCGTCCCGTTCGGGTTCTACCGGCGGAAGGTGGCCGACGAGCAGTTGGTCGCCACATCGGGTCTGCCGTGGACGGTGTTGCGGGCGACGCAGTTTCACGACTTGATCGCGGTGTTGCTGCGCTTCTTGGCCAAGTCGCCCGTCCTGGTGCTGCCGACCGGCTGGAGTTTCCAGCCGGTCGACGTGCGTGAGGTCGGGGACCGGCTCGCCCGGCTCGCGCTCGGCGAACCCGTCGGCAGGGCAGCGGATTTCGGTGGACCGCAAGTCCGCTCGCTTGCCGACCTCGCCCGAAGCTACCTTGCCATTGTTGGAAAGCGACGACTGATTGTCCCGGTGTGGCTGCCCGGCAAGGTGTTCCGGGCCTACCGCGCCGGCGGCCACCTGGCGCCCGACCACGCCGCGGGCACGGTCACCTTCGAGCAATACCTGACCGAGCAGCTGGCCGCGGGTCGCGTCCCCTACGCCGACGCCCTTCGTGCCTACCTGCCGCGGCCGCCTTGGCCTCGACCGCACTGAGCGGCGAGGCGGTGCGCACCACCCGTGTCATCCGGAAATCCGCCTGGCTGAGCAGGTCTCGATACTGGGCCGCGGTGCGTTCACGGCCTGCCAGATTCAACAGCATCTCCAGATCTGCCCACTTTCCGGGAAAGTCGCGGTCGTGGTCGGGGATGACCAATTCGATCAGCAGCACCGCGGCGTGAGACCCGGCCGCCGCGCGCACATTGCGCAGGATCTGCACCGCCTGCTCGTCGGGCCAGTCGTGAAGGATGTTCTTCAAGACGTAGATGTCGCCGCCACTCGGAATGCTGTCGAAGAACGAGCCGGTCACGATTCGTATCCGGTCGGCAATATTGCTCTGACACAACAGGTTAGGCGTTGACGCCACGACACCCGGCAGGTCGTACAGCACGCCGCGGGAGGCAGGCGCGGCTTGCATGATCGCGGCCAGCAGCTGGCCTTGTCCGCCGCCGACATCCACGATCGTCGGGTAGCGGCTGAAGTCGTAGCCGGCCACCACCGCCGCCGTCGTCAACTGCGAAATGCTTGTCATCGTGTGGTTGAACAGCTCGGCTTGTTCAGGATGATCGGCGAAGTAGTCGAAGCTGCCGGTGCCGTGCAACGCCGGGACGACGGCACTGCCGGTTCGCACCGAATCCGCCAGCAGGGTCCAGCGTTGTCGCTGTTCGGCCGACCCGTAGAACTGCGCAGCGCAGGCCATCGACACGGGCGCCGCCGAACGCAGGGTACCGGCAAGGGAATTCAGCGCGTAGCGGCCGTCGCGGCAACGACGGAAGATGCCCCGGCTGATCAATGCCCGCAGCAACCGCTGCAGCGCGTCGGCGTCGGCACCCACCCGCGCCGCCAACTCATCGATCGGCAGCGGACCCTCCGTTAGGGCGTCGGCGACGCCGAGTTGGGCGGCCACCGTGATCGCTTGCGACGTCCACGCCGCGATGAGCATCTCCAGCATCGCCGCCGGCGCGGGTATCAGTCGTTGGTGGATTCGGTAGAGATGGTGGCGAATCCATTCGACGATGCGGGCCAGCCCGGCCGGCGGCACCATGGTGCTCGTCACCCCCGCAGCCCGGCGGCCACAGCGCTGGCCTCGAGCTCGCGGCTGATCGCGACGGACATCCGGTGATGACTGACCGAACGCAGAAACGTTGCCAGCGCCCAGGTCATCAACCGATCCGAGATCATCGCAGCCGGCCGCAGCAGCGCCTCGCTGCGCGATACCTGTTGCGTGGTCACCCACGACACGGCCTGGACCTTGCGCCGCCTGGTGTTCTCATACCAGCGCAGCGCGTTTGGGGCGTGGTGGAATTCGCGCAAAGCCTTACGCAGCACCATCGTGTCGAGCAGGGCCTGATTGGTGCCCTGCGCAAGCGTGGGCGGCATCGTGTGCGCGGCGTCGCCGAGCAAGGTCACCGCGCCGCGGCCGGCGCCCGGAATGGGGTGGCGAAAGTGCGGGAACGGTGAACGGGCCAGGTCGTCGTCGGTCAACGTCGCCAGCAGGCGGTCGACCACGTCGGACCAACCGGTGAAATGAGACCGGATCATCTCGATCGGCCGTTGCGGCCGGGCGAAGTCCGCCGACCACGGCAGGTCGAACCACCACTGCACGGCGAAGCCGCCGGCCGGCCACAGGCCGAGATTTCCATGCGGACCGATCATCATCAGCGCGACGCGGCCCTCGGCGACCTCAGGAAGGCTGGCCAAACCCTGCCAGCTGCACCACCCGGTCGGCGTCGCCGGTCGCGCGCCGACGAGACGCCGAATTGTCGAGTGCAGGCCATCGGCGCCGATGACCACGTCGCCCACCGCCGAGTTGCCGTCGTCGAAATCGATCCGCACCCCGCTCGGCGTCTCGACCACTTCGACTGCCCGGGCGCCGCATCGGATGCGTTCGACCGGGAAGCCGTCCAGCAGCCGTTGCAGCAACACCCGGCGCGGAACCATCCGCACGGGTGCGCCCAGCCGGTCCTCGATGGTTGTCAGGTCCAAGGTGGCGATGGCGCGGCCCGTCGCGGTCAGGACCCGCACGGTGGAGAGCAGCTGGCCGGCGCCGTCCATGTCGACGCCCAGCTGCTCGAGAACCGTTGCGCCATTGGACCATATCGTCACCGCACCGCCACCGGCGGACACGTCGGGCCGCTGTTCGAACACGGTGACGTCATGTCCGTCGCGCACCAGTCCCCGGGCAACGGAAATCCCGCCGACACCGGCGCCGACAACCAGAACCCGCAGCGGCCGATGCATCACCTCAGTCCTCGACGTGGCGCTCGTAGTCCCAACGTTCAAGGCGCGCTTGCAGCTTCACCAGGCCCAGCCCGGCGATCGGCGCCCCGGCCGACAGGTAGACCATCAACAACTGACTCATGCTGCTTACACGGTGAACGTCGCCGAGAAGTTCACCGCGGCCGGGGGTCAGCCTCCGCGCAGCGCGACGAGCTGGCGCATGTCGGCCAGACCTTGTTCCTGCGCGTCGCTGAGGAAGGCCGGCAGCGGCGCCCGCACTTCGGGCAGCACCTCGTGGTCGATGAGGGCCTGCAACGCTGCTTCCTTGCCGTTGCGGCCGGCCTGGTTGTCGACTTCCTGACGACCCAACGGCGTTGAGTAGTCGTAGAGTTCGCGCTCGATCTGCCTTGTCGTGTCGATTTCCATGCCGCCGGGATTCCAGTACGAGTACATGCTCAGCTTGGCGTCCGGGGTCCGCACCGCCACGATGTGATTTGGCGCGGACGTGGGAATGTTGGTCGGCAAGTCGGCTCCGCCGAACACCGCCCGGATTTGCGGGGACTTCAGCAGGGTGGCCATCTCCTCGACCGACATGTCGTCGGTGACATGCGCAATCCACGGCCGGCCCCGCTCCGCTGGATTGCGCGCGATCGCGGCAAGGTCCGCGCGGGCCGCCAAATAGGAGTACCGGGGTTCGGTGCGCCAGCCGTTGCCCCCGTACCCGATCGTCAACAGCAGCGGGGCCAGGTCCACGCTTGAGGTCAACTGCCTGCGGGTGTCGCCCGGTTTGGGTGTGAGATGTCCGTGTGGGTCGCGAATGTACAGCGGTACCCGGATCGACTCCTCGTAGGCAGCGGCACCCTTGCCGCGCAAACCGTGCGAGCCGCCGTACTCGCCGTGGTCGGAGGTGAAGACGACGACGGTGTTGCACTCGATGTCGGGGCGTGACGCGAGTTTGTCGAGCACTCTGCCGATCTGGGTGTCGACCTGCTGCTGGAGCCACAGGTACATGTCCAGGCAGCGCGCCCACTGCCGCGCCAGGTCCGGCCCGGAGTACGGCAGCGTGCCGGTCATCAGCGGCGACATGAAGTTGAGGTAGTCGATCTGCAGTTGCGGCTTACCGCGCCGGCGCAGATCGTCGGGTGTTTCGAAGTTGACCGGTGCCGCGTCGAACCAATGCGGAACATCCTCGGGCAGCGGGTTTTTCGGCCACCAGCAGATGTCGTGCGGGTTGACCAGCGACACGGTGGTGCACCAGGGCCCGTTGCCGGCGTTGGCGTCGAACCAGCCGGAGAACTGATCTACGATTCCGGGATCCTTGTGCAGGCCCTGACTGGGTGAACCGTTCGGTGACGGATACGTGCCGCCGGAAAAGCCGTGTTCCTCAAGGCCTTCGGGTGTGGTGTCGCCCGAATGCCCCAGGTGCCACTTGCCCCACCACCAGGTCCGGTAGCCCTGCTCACGCAGCATGGTGCCCCAGGTCGGAAACCGGGGCGCCAGCGTCGACTCGCTCAGTCCCTCACCGGTGAACAGACATCCGGTCTGATGGGAATACAGCCCGGTGGTCATCACACCGCGCGACGGCGTGCACATGTTCGACGCGGTGTAGTGCGACTCGAACGACACGCTGCTGCGTTGCAACCGGCCGAGATTGGGCAACAGGGTGTGGAGCTGCTGGGGCGCAGGGAACCACTGCGGTGCCCGCATCTGGTCCACGACGATCACCAGGATGTTGGGCTTGTTTCCGCCACCGCTCACCGACTCGCTCCGGCCGGGCTTGCGCAGGAACTCGTATCCGCCGAATCCCGCCGCGGCGGCCCCCGCCGCCATCGCAGCACCCGTGAGTACCTTGCGTCGATTGATCGAAGCCATGCCATCAATCTAGATCTAGATCCGGGCGCGAACGGCACCTTGCCACCCCGTCCCGTCGATACTAGGATGTCCTAGTATCCACTTTTTGCATATTCGTAAGGGCACCCCATGACCGCACAGATTCCGCACTTCCTCGATGGCCGGCGCAGTGCCGGGCAGTCCGGGCGCACTGCCGAGGTGTTCGATCCGAACACCGGGCAGGTGCAGGCGCTGGTCCCCATGGCCGGCAAGGCCGACGTCGACGCCGCGGTCGCTTCGGCCGCGGAAGCACAGAAGGGCTGGGCGGCGTGGAATCCGCAGCGCCGCGCCCGGGTGATGATGCGGTTCATCGAATTGGTCAACGAGCATGTCGACGAACTTGCCGAGATGCTGTCGCTCGAGCACGGCAAGACGCTGGCCGATTCCCGCGGCGACATCCAGCGCGGCATCGAGGTGATCGAGTTCTGCATCGGGATCCCGCACCTGCTCAAGGGCGAGTACAGCGAGGGCGCCGGCCCCGGCATCGACGTGTATTCGCTGCGCCAGCCGTTGGGCGTCGTCGCCGGCATCACCCCGTTCAACTTCCCGGCGATGATTCCGCTGTGGAAGGCCGGGCCCGCGCTGGCATGCGGAAATGCGTTTATTCTCAAGCCTTCTGAGCGCGACCCGTCGGTGCCGGTGCGGCTGGCCGAGTTGTTCGTCGAGGCGGGCCTGCCGCCCGGGGTGTTCCAGGTGGTGCACGGCGACAAGGAAGCCGTCGACGCCATCTTGACCCACCCGGACATCGCTGCGGTCGGCTTCGTCGGCAGCTCCGATATCGCCCAGTACATCTACGCCGGAGCCACCGCCGCCGGCAAGCGTGCGCAGTGCTTCGGCGGCGCGAAGAACCACATGATCGTGATGCCGGATGCCGACCTGGACCAGGCGGTGGACGCGTTGATCGGTGCCGGCTACGGCAGCGCGGGCGAGCGCTGCATGGCGATCAGCGTCGCCGTGCCGGTCGGCGAGCAGACCGCAGACCGCTTGCGCGCCAGGCTGATCGAGCGCGTCAACAACCTTCGGGTCGGCCACAGCCTCGACCCGAAGGCCGACTACGGCCCGCTGGTCACCGGCGCCGCACTGAACCGGGTGCGCGACTACATCGGCCAGGGCGTGTCCGCCGGCGCCGAACTCGTCGTCGACGGGCGTGAGCGCGCCAGCGATGACCTGTCGTTCGGGGACGCCAACCTGGAGAGCGGGTT
Source organism: Mycobacterium sp. MFM001 (assembly GCF_003402475.1). Taxonomy (GTDB): domain Bacteria; phylum Actinomycetota; class Actinomycetes; order Mycobacteriales; family Mycobacteriaceae; genus Mycobacterium. The sequence continues at coordinate 148,862 of NZ_BFAB01000009.1, read as the reverse complement.
TTTCATCGGGCCCACGCTGTTCGACCGCGTCACCCCGGAGATGTCGATCTACACCGACGAGATCTTCGGACCGGTGCTGTGCATCGTGCGGGCGCACGATTACGAAGAGGCCCTGCGGCTGCCGTCCGAGCACGAATACGGCAACGGCGTCGCGATTTTCACCCGCGACGGCGACACCGCCCGCGACTTCACCTCCCGGGTGCAGGTCGGCATGGTCGGGGTCAACGTGCCCATCCCGGTGCCGGTGGCCTACCACACGTTCGGCGGCTGGAAGCGCTCCGGCTTCGGGGACCTCAACCAGCACGGGCCTGCGTCGATCCAGTTCTACACCAAGGTCAAGACCGTCACATCGCGCTGGCCGTCGGGCATCAAGGACGGCGCCGAATTCGTCATCCCGACAATGAAGTAGCTCGGCGATGCAATTCTTCGGTCTGGACGACGACGAGCGCGAGATCGCCGAGACGGCGGCGGCTTTCGCCGAGAAGCGCCTTGCCCCGCATGCGTTGGAATGGGATGCCTCCCAACACTTCCCGGTCGACGAGCTGAGGGAGGCGGCGCAGCTCGGGATGGCGGCGATCTACTGCCGCGACGACGTCGGGGGCAGCGCATTGCGCCGACTCGACGGGGTGCGGATCTTCGAGCAGCTCGCCATCGCCGACCCGACCACGGCGGCGTTCCTGTCCATCCACAACATGTGCGCGTGGATGGTCGACACGTTCGGCACCGCCGAGCAGCGCAAGAGCTGGGTGCCGCGGCTGGCGTCGATGGACGTCATCGCCAGCTACTGTCTGACCGAGCCCGGCGCCGGATCGGATGCCAGCGCGCTGCGCACCCGCGCCGTCAAGAACGGCTCCGACTACGTGCTCGACGGCGTCAAGCAGTTCATCTCCGGCGCGGGCGCCTCGGATGTGTACGTGGTGATGGCGCGCACCGGGGCGGAGGGACCGCGCGGGATATCGGCCTTCATCGTCGAAAAGGGCAGTGCCGGACTGAGTTTCGGTGCCCACGAGCAGAAGATGGGGTGGAACGCGCAGCCCACCGCGCAAGTGGTGCTGGAAGGCGTGCGGGTGCCGGCCGACGCGATGCTCGGCGGCCCGGACGGCGAAGGTGCCGGTTTCTCGATCGCGATGAACGGGCTCAACGGCGGCCGGATCAACATCGCGGCGTGCTCGCTCGGCGGGGCGCAGGCCGCGTTCGACAAGGCCGCGTCCTATCTGCGTGAGCGCCAGGCGTTCGGATCCCCGCTGCTCGACGAGCCCACCATCCGGTTCACGCTGGCCGACATGGCGACTGCGCTTCAGACTTCGCGAATGATGTTGTGGCGCGCGGCGACAGCGCTGGATGACGATGCCGACGACAAGGTCGAGCTGTGCGCGATGGCCAAGCGGTACGTCACCGACTCCTGTTTCGACGTCGCCGACAAAGCCCTGCAGTTGCACGGCGGCTACGGCTATCTGCGCGAGTATGGTCTGGAGAAGATCGTGCGCGATCTGCGGGTGCATCGCATCCTGGAAGGGACGAACGAGATCATGCGGGTGGTCATCGGCCGCGCCGAGGCCGCCCGGGTCCGCGCCGGCACGTAGGAGGGCTGGATGTCAACGGTGGCGTTCCTGGGGCTTGGCCACATGGGCGGGCCGATGTCGGCGAATCTTGTTGCCGCCGGCCATACCGTGCGGGGTTTCGACCCGGTGCCCGCCGCATCGGCCGCCGCGGCCGACAAGGGCGTGACGGTGTTCGACAGCGCCGCAGCCGCGGTGGCCGACGCCGAGGTCGTCATCACGATGCTGCCCAACGGCGATGCGGTCAAGCGCTGTTACGCCGACATCCTGCCGGCAGCGACCGAAGGTGCGCTGTTCATCGACAGCTCGACGATTTCCGTCGACGACGCACGTGATGTGCATGCGCTGGCCGGTTCGCATGGCTTCGCCCAGCTCGACGCACCGGTCTCCGGCGGGGTGGCCGGCGCCGTCGCCGGCACGCTCGCATTCATGGTCGGCGGCGATTCGCAGGCGCTAGAGCAGGCACGCTCTGTGCTGGAACCTATGGCGCGCAAAATCATTCATTGCGGCGACGCCGGCGCCGGGCAGGCCGCCAAGGTCTGCAACAACATGGTGTTGGCCGTGCAGCAGATCGCGATCGGTGAGGCGTTCGTGTTGGCCGAAAAGCTCGGCCTTTCAGCGCAATCGCTCTTCGACGTCATCACCGGCGCCACTGGCAACTGTTGGGCCGTGCACACCAACTGCCCGGTACCTGGGCCGGTGCCGACGTCGCCGGCCAACCACGACTTCAAGCCCGGTTTCGCGACCGCCCTGATGAACAAGGACCTTGGGCTGGCGATGGATGCGATCGCGTCGACCGGCGCCACGGCGCCGATGGGCACCCACGCGGCGCAGATCTACGCCGAGTTCGCAGTCGACAACGCCGACAAGGACTTCAGCGCGGTCATCGAGATGCTGCGCGACTGAGTCCCTGGCCGTGCCGTCGCCGTCGCGAAACAGAAACTATGGTCGCGATCCGGCCGCGTCCACAGCCCTGGCTTCTGTCTCGCGACAGGTCCCGACGCGTTTTTGGCGGATCCACCAGTGGCGGTGCAGCCGCTGGCAGCCATCGGCAGACTCCTGGCCGCCGGTATAGCCGTTCGTGACGACCGTAGTGGGCAACCCGGCGGCCATCGCCGCATGGAACCCACGATCCGAACCCGCGAACGCCAACGCGCTCTCTGGCGTTATCCCCAGCTCCCACAACGCCAACCGGTACAGTTCGGCGTCGCGGCCGGGCCGAGCCACATCGTCAACGGTGACAATGGTTTCGACGAGCCCGTCGCCGACCAGTTGGCGGACCAACGGCTCGACCCGTTCCCGACGGCCGGGGCTCACCACGCCGACCCAGATACCTGCGACGAACAAATCCATGACCAGGTCAACGAGACCGTCCCTCGGCTCACGTTTGCGGTCTGCAATGGCATCCAAGTCGAAGATCACCGCACGCAGCGGATGGACGTCGGCGTCGACCGCGGGGGCGCGGTCCCACCAGAACGTCCGGGCAGGACGTGTCACCGTGGTCTGCACGCCCATAGCGTGCCCGGCGGCCAGTCGTCTGGGCCTCCCCCATTAGGGGGATTGGCGTGGCGAATTGTGCTTAGGGTGGTGGCCATGGCGGCTCCAGTGCGGCTTGTGCTGGTCGACGACCACGAAATGGTCATCGAGGGGCTCAAGGCGATGCTGGCCGCGTTCAAGGACAGGGTGCAGGTGGTCGGGCAGGCGATCGGCGCGGAGCGGGCGGTCAGCGTGATCGACGAACTGCAGCCCGACGTCGTGCTGTGCGACGTGCGCATGCAGGGCTCCAGCGGCCTCGACCTGTGCCTGGAGCTGCGCGAACGGCAGCCCGACCGCAAGGTCGTGATGCTGTCGGTGTACGACGACGAGCAGTACCTGTTCCAGGCGTTGCGGGTCGGGGCGTGCGGCTACCTGCTGAAGAGCATCAGCAGCGACGAGTTGGTGCGCCAGCTGGAGTTGGCGCACAGCGGGGAAACGGTGATCGACCCCGGGATGGCGGCCCGCGCGGCCGACACGGCGGCGCGGTTGCAGCGCAACGAGTTCTGGCCCGGCGCGCGCCAAGGTTTGACGCAACGCGAAAGCGAGATCCTGTCGTACATGGTGAGTGGGCTGTCCAATCGAGGGATCGCCAACAAACTCGTCATCGGCGAGGAAACCGTCAAGAGCCACCTGCGCTCGATCTACCGCAAGCTCGGTGTTGCCGACCGCACCGGCGCGGTGGCCACGGCGCTCCGCGAAGGCATCTACCAATGACCGAGCGCCGTCGCCCGTCGAACGCAGTGCGCGATCTGGTCGACGCCGACCGGGAATTGGTGCTGCTGCGCGAGCTCATCCAGGCCGCCTCCAGCGGACCCGCAGTGGAACCACTGGCCGCCGCTGCCGCGCGGATGATCACCGCCGCCACCGGGACCGACGTGTGTTTCGTGCACGTGCTCGACGACACCGACCGCTCCCTGACGCTGGCAGGCGCGACGCCGCCGTTCGACGGCCAGGTGGGAAAGATCCGGCTGCCGCTGGGCTCCGGCATTTCCGGTTGGGTGGCCCGCCACCGCGAACCCGTCGTGATCACTCACGACAAGGAAGCCGACCCGCGGTACTTGCCGATCCAGTCGCTGCGCGGACGCGACTTCACGTCGATGGTGTCGGTGCCGATGGAAACCGACCCGGGCGGACTCGTCGGGGTGCTCAACGTGCATACCGTCGAGCGACGCGAATTCACCGACGGCGACGTCGAATTGCTGCGTGTCATCGGCCGGTTGATCGCCGGGGCGTTGCATCAGGCGCGGCTGCATCGCCAGCTGGTGGCGCGCGAACGCGCCCACGAGTTGTTCGTCGAGCAGGTGATCGAGGCGCAGGAGATCGAACGTCGGCGGCTGGCCGGTGACATCCACGACGGCATCTCGCAGCGGCTGATCACGCTGTCCTACCGGCTGGATGCCGCGGCGCGGGCCGTCGGCGACGATCCGGTGGAGGCTTCCGAGCAGGTCGACGAGGCCCGCCAACTGGCCCGGCTGACACTGGAAGAGGCCCGCGCCGCGATCAGCGGGCTGCGCCCGCCGGTGCTCGACGACCTCGGGCTGGCCGGCGGGCTGGCGAGCCTGGCCCGCTCGGTGCCGGACCTGGATCTCGAGCTCGACCTGTCCGATACCCGGCTGCCCGAGCACATCGAGCTCGCGCTGTACCGCATCGCGCAGGAGGGCTTGCAGAACATCGTCAAACACGCGGGTGCGACGACGGCGCGGCTCCGCTTCGCTGTACACGACGACACCGCCCGGCTCGAAATCGTCGATGACGGAGTGGGTTTCGACACGTTCGAGAATCCGCTGGGCGGCGACGAGATGGGCGGCTACGGGGTGCTGTCGATGGCCGAGCGAGCCGAGCTGGTCGGCGGGCGGCTCAACATCCGGTCGCGCCCCGGCGCCGGCACTGCGGTCACCGCGACGATCCCGCTGCCCTCCCCCTCCGCGCGAGCGTGCGTGTCCCCGGCCGACACGCCGGAGTAACAACCGGGTTTGCGAACTCTCGCGGCAAGAAGTGCCACTAGAAGTCGCCGGCGTTGTGGCGCAACGTTTCGATCGACGACACCAGTGCCTGCGATTCCTCCTCGGACATCCCGATATCGCCGAACACCTGCTCGTTGAGCGTGACCGTGGCGTCTTCGACGGTCGAGCGGCCGAGGTCGGTGATCTGCACCAGCGTTGTGCGCCCGTCGGTGGGGTGCGGCACCCGCTGCACCAGCCCGTCGGCCTCCAGTCGGCGGATCGCGTGGGTGACGCTGGTGACGTGGACTTGCAGCAGGTCGGACGCCTTGGTGATCGGCAGCGCCCCGGTGCGGCTGAACGCCAGCAGCCGCAGCAACTCGTACCGCGAAAAGCTCAGATCGTAGGGGCGCAACGCATTCTCGACGCGGGCCAGCAGGATCTGGTGGGCCCGCATCACCGACGTCACCGCGACCATGCCCTGCGCGACGTCGCCCCAGCCGGCGCGCTCCCAGTTGGCCCGCGCAGCGGCGATCGGGTCGCGGTTGTCGGAGCTCGAAGCGGCCACGCCCTTTCTTACCGCACTTTCGGGCGGAATCGGGTCAGCAGTGCGACTTTCCCACCGCGGACAGCACCGCCTGCGTCGACGCCCGGCTGCCGACGGTGACGCGCGCGCCGCCGTCGGCGTAGTAGCGGACCCGCAGTCCGCCGCCCGCGAACACCTCGCGCCACGGCCGACCCCTCGGCGGCAAGTACACGAAGTTGGCGTGCGCGTCCGTGCTGTACACGCCCATCGCGGACAACCGCGCCCGCAGATGGTGGCGCTCGGCAGCAATCATCCGAATACGTTGTCGCAGTTGTCCTTCGGCCTGATACGACGACGCCACAGCCAACAGGCTGGTGATCGGCATGCCGAACGGCAGTTGCTTGCTCCACAGCGTCCGGATCAAGGCCGCGGACCCGAGGCCATAACCGATCCGCAGCCCCGCCAGCCCGTATGCCTTGGAGAAGGTTCGCACCACCACCACGTTGGGAAACCGGTCAACCAACGCCTTCACGTCGATGCGGTGCTCGGGTGCGACGAACTCGATGTAGGCCTCGTCGAGCACGACGATCGTGTCCGGCGGCACCCTCCGCAGAAATTGCACGACGTCGACGGCGGGCTCGAGCGTGCCGGTCGGATTGTGGGGGCGGCACAACACCACCACCCGGGCCGTCGCCGCGGCGTCGGCCAGCCCCTCGAGGTCGTGGTGGCCGTGCTCGTCGAGCGGCACAGTCTTCGAGATCAGCCGGGCGATCTGCGCGAATATCGGATAGCCGTCGAATGTCGGCGCCGCCATGACGATCGTGTCGCCCGGATCGGTTACCGCGTGCAGGATCTGCATCACCACACCCGTCGCACCGGCGCCGAGTATCACCTGTTCCTCGCACACGCCGATCCGATCGGCGATCAGACGGCGCAGCCGCTCGGGCAGAAATTCCGGGTAGCGGTTGGCCACGTCGATCGAGCGAATCAGCGCAGAGCGCACTGCCGGCAACGGCGGAAACGGGTTCTCGTTGAGCGACAACGCAAACGGATCGACCGCGCTGGGTAATGCGTCGTCGATCATCACGATCGCCGCAGCCGACATCACCCTCGTCCGCCCCATCGAACCGCGGCCGCCCCCGCGAAATCACCGGCGTGCGCGAACGCGGCCATCAGCACCACGTCCCCGGATTCGAGCTGACCGTCGGAGATCGCCCGGTCCAGGTTGACCGGAATCCCGGCGCCGAACAGGTTGCCGCATTCGTCGAAGGTGTCGCGATGACGTTCTGGCGGCACCTCGAGCGCCTCGCGCCAGTTTCGCAGGAACAACCGGTTGGGCTGGTTGGTGACCAGTAGGTCGATGTCCTTGGCGGCCAATCCGATTCGATCGCAGACCGCCAGCGCCACCTCGGGCACCTGACGGTTCCCGCGGGCCAGTACCTTGGCGATTTTGGTTTCGGTGAACCCGATGCAGCCCTCCCCCGGGCCGGGCTGCCACCACTTGCGGGGTGGATCCATGGCGATCGTCATGTCGCCGGCGTATTCGCCGTAGGTGCGACATTCGACGTCCAGGATCGGTGATCGGTCGGACAGCGTCACCAATGCCACGGCGGCGCCGTCGCCAGGGATGGCCGACTGGGCCTTGCGCCGCACACCGGGCTGGTCGAAGACTTGGCCGGCGGCGTTCTGCGCAATCGCGATCAGCGCGCTGCGTCCCTCACCGGATACCAAAAGTCGACGAGAGACGTTGAGCGCCAACACAAATGCCGCGCATCCGCCGTTGTGCAGGTCGAGCACCCAGGACGGGCACATGCCCAAGCGGTGCGCGATGCCGCCGCCCGCGCCGTAGAACGGCATGTCCGGCATCTGCGTGTGGGTGATCAGTACGTCGACGTCCGAGATGACGTCGTGGCCATGACGCTCGACCAGCCCGGCACAGGCGCGTTCCACCATGTCGATCGCGGACTCGTCGGGCGCGACGTGATGGCGGAATCGCGGTGCGCGGAACATCACATTGTCGCGCATTTCGTCGGACTCGGCGTACTGCGCGTAGTAGTCGGCGCTGATCGGCTCACCGGGCAGATAGGTGGAGACGTCGGTCAAGCTGACTTGGTCCATGACGCCGTCACCTCATCCATGCCGGCGTGATCGGCAGACCGTTGCGGTGACGGTATTCGGCGATCGTCTTGAGGTTGTTCAGCTCCAGCCCGTGCCCTGCGCCGAACAGGTCCCAGAAGTCGCCGACCCAACCCGTGCGGCCCACCGGCGCGGTCTCGGGGTACGGGTTGTGGTCGTAGAACGGGTGGCGGCAATTAGTCCACAGCACAACCGATCCGGGCTTGTCGAGCACCACCTGCGCGTCGAGCACCCGCATCAGGTAGATCATCCACAGGTGCTTGCCCTGATCCCACGCGCAGTGGTAGTCGACGGTGCGCGCCTCGGCACTCGCGTAAGTGCGCGTGTAGATCTTGGTGTCGGGAAGCAACCGGTCGTAGGCCTCCCACAGGCCGGGCTCCTCGGTGGGGGTGAAGCCGCGCAGGGTGTAGGTCCACTCCTCGAGGCTGCGGGTGTCGGACAAGTATTCGAACAATTCGTCGGGCGGGCAGTCGACGTAGTCGTTGACCGTGCAGTACTGGCCGAAGACCTCGTCGTGCGGATATACCGACCGCATCTTCGCCATGAACATCGGGGCGGTTTCTTCCAACGGCGAGGTCTCGATGCGGACCACCCCGTCGATATCGTCAAGCGCTGGCAGGGACATGGTCTCGGTTCTCCTCATGGGTTGAAATGTGTTGTCGGGCAGCCGGAACAGCCTGGTTCAGGAACGCCGCGAAGGGCGGGATCTCGTCGGCGCAGCATTCGACGCTGACCACCGACGGGCCGTCGACGGCCAGCGCGTGTTCCAATGCCGCGGGTAACGCGTCGAGGTCGGCGACGTCGACCGAGGGCAGGCCGGGAAACATGGCCGCCAGCCCGCCGCCGAGATTGCTTGGGCTGAACCGGTTGTAGCTGTACAGGTCGTCGTAGAAGAGCTGCTCGCGGGTGACGCACATGGCGTGGGCATTGTTGTTGAACAACACGAACGTCACCGGCAGCCGGTATTGCACCGCGGTGTGCACCTCCATGCCGTGCATGAAAAACGCCCCGTCGCCGGCGATGACGACGGTGCGCCTGCCCCGGCCGAACGCCATCCCAATACCGGCGCCGAAGCTGTAACCCATGCCGCCCATGCCGAGCGCGACCGCGAATCGGCCGTCGCGCCGCACCGGCAGATAGTGAATTGCGGCCGCTCCGGTGTTGCCGGCGTCGACGACAATGTCGGCGCCGGCGGGCAGCGCAGCGTCCAGGACCGCCATCGCGTCGCGGTAGCGCACACCTGGACCGCCAATAGCCGGGGGCCGCAGTTCGGTGCGTGCCACGGCGTCGGGCACCCGCAAGCCAGTGGGCCGGCCGGCCCCGGAGAGTTCGCGGGTCAGCATGCTCAGCGACAGGCGCACGTCGTCGGTGTGCACATGCGTGCACGGCAGGTACGGCGGTGCCGAGCCAATCGAGATCGTTCGGGTCGCAGCCAGCGCGTCGTCGAGGCCGGCGCGCGCGGTCACCGGCAGCCGCGTGCCCACCACCAGGCACAGTCCGCTGCCCGCCACCGCCTCGGCCGCGCCGGGATGACCCATGACGCCGGTGAGCCCGAGTGCCGACGACGATCCGAAACCCGGTGTGCCGGCGACGTCTTTGGCATCGGGCACGCACGCCACCCGTGCGCGCAGCAGGGTGCGCAGCTCCTCGAGTTCTCGGCGGGCGTCATCGCGGGCCACCTGCTCGCCGGCGATGATCGTGACCGGTCCGTTGACACGGCGCAGTGCACGCACAATCGGATGCAGGTCGCCGATCCGCGGCGCCATACCATCGAGTTGGTAGCCATTCGCGGCGACGAGTCCTTGCTGAATGTCCTTGGGTAGCAACAACACCGCTGGCCCGCCGGTTCGCGCGGCGGCCACCGCAGCGGGCAGAGCCGACGCGATGTCGGCGGGCGCCACCACCCGTCGACAGAAGACCGATACCGCGGAGAACAACGCCTCCGCATTCAGCGAACCGTTGCGGCCACTGGTGTCCTGAAAGCTGCCGCGGCCGTCCATCGACGTCGCCGGCTGGCCCACCAGCGCCAGCACCGGCACCCGACTGGCGAACGATTCCCCCAGCCCCGGAACAAGATTCAGCGCACCCCCGCCCGATGTCGCCGCCACCACACCCAATCGGGCGCCGCCGCGGCTGTAGCCGTCGGCCATCGCCGCGGCGGAGAACTCATGCTTGGCCAGCACCGCAGTGATGTCGGAACGGAAATGCGCTGCGTCGTAAAGATCTTCGATGTTGGCACCGTCGACACCGAAGATATAGTCGATTCCGATCGTCGCGAGATGTTCGACGATGTGGTCGACCACCCGGTGTTGCCTGGCCATGCCAGTAATACGACTACCGGGTGGCTTTGGTTCACCGCGGCGTGGAATTTACAGCGAGCGTTCCAGCAACACGTTGCCGTTGTCCGCGGAAACCACCTGTACCGCGGCGATTTGGTCGACCGGTGTGGAAATGCTTCCGGCCGGGTTCGCCGTGTGGCCGGGTTCGGCCACCCAGGTCGCCAGCTGGGTGCGGCTACCGTCGCGCCCTACAACCACCATGGCCAACCTGTCGTGGTGGGCGTACACCGGCGCCAGGCAAACGCATTTCATGTCGATATAGGTTCCCCAGTGCTGGCCGCTGACTGACACGGTCGAGGCCAATGCCTTGGTCCCCACTTGCGCCATCTCCAGCGACGACGCGCTCGGCTGTGGCGCGGCGGGGACGGCCGGCGCACTCGCCTGCGGCGCGGGCACGGAGGCCGGGGAATGAGGCTTGACGCCGACGAACACGCCGATCGCCAGCACCGCGGCCGCTGCGCCCGAGGCTGTCCAGGTGATCACACGGGAGCGACGCCGCCGCCACGCCACCTTGGCCAGCAGCGACGGCAGCATCTCCGGGGGCACGGCTGCGTCACCGGTGTCATCGGCCGCTTCGATCTCGGCCACGACGTTGTCGTCGAGCCGTGAGAGCAGGGCCGGCATGCCGCTGAGTTCGGCGACGGCGCCGCGGCACGACGCGCAGTCCCGCAGGTGCGCCTCGAATTCGTGCCGGTCGGCGTCCGACAGCGAACCCAGCACGTAGGCGGCGTCCCACATCGCGTACTCATGGTCATCGCCCGGGGTTCGCCCACCGTCATCGGTTGGCCCGGCGCCCCATCGAGTAATCATCGGGTAACCCCCATCTCCTGCAGGGTGAGTCGTAGGGCTCGCAGGGCGTAATGCAGCCGTGATTTCACGGTACCCTCGGCGATCCCGAGGTCGGCGGCGATTTGAGCGGTGGTCCAGCCCCGGTAGTACGAGCGGGCGACCACGGCACGATGCTCGGGTGACAATTGCACCATCGCCTCGGCGATCAGCATCCGGTCCAGGGCCGAATTGACCTCGTCGGGACCGGCCTGCTCCGGCGCGTTGTCCAGCGAGCCGACTTCGTTTCGCGAACGCGCACTTCGGCTTTGGTCGATGATCATGTTGCGGGCGACGGTGAACAGCCACGCCCGCGCCGAGCGCTCGCCGTCGCCGATGACCTCGGGATGCTGCCAGGCCCGCAGCAGCGTCTCCTGTACGACGTCTTCGGCCCGGGCCCGGTCACCGGTCAGCCGCACCGCGAAACGCCACAACGGCGCGGCGTGCTCGTCGTAGAGCGCTTTCATCAGCGCCTCTTCCGGAGCCGCCCGCCCGGTGGCATCCCGGACCGGATCGTCCATCACCAGCCTCACTGTGAGTACACGAATCGAACGCCTATTTCGTTCAGTTGGCTAACCTCTGTTCAGTCGGTGATCCAGTTGCCGTGGAAGCCGTGCGGCACCCGTCGCGGCATCCGCACGCGGGCGATTGGTTCGACGCCGAAATCCGAAGCGTCGATGACCACCAGATCACTGCCGTCGCGCACCGGGTCGTACACGTAGGTCAGGTACCAGCCGGCCGACTCGTCCGACTGCTCGCCCGCGGGAACGAACACCGCCTCGTCGGGGGTGCCGCCGAACCGGTGTTCTTCTGTCGTACCGCGTAAGTGGTCGTAGCGGACCAATGCGTTGGTGCCGACCGCGACCGAGTAGCGGGCCGGCCGGCCCGTCAGCCTGTCGTCGATCCGCGGGAATTCGACAGCACGGTCGTCGAGCTGTTGCTCGTCGACGACGCCAACCTCAAGGTCGACCGTCCATTGCCACAACGCCGCGTCGGTGTCGAACACGCTGCCCTCTCGCCACAACTCCGGGTAGCGAACCACCTGCAGCACAATGGAATTGCCGACGTCGTACGCATTGGCAAGGTGGAAGACATAGCAGGGATCGATGTCGAACCAGCGCACCGGGCCGAAGGGGTCGTCGCGGCGCAGCACGCCGAGCCGCGCGCCGTAGGAGTCGTCCCACCGGTACGGCACGTCCTGATCGGCTTCCATCGTCAACGCAACGCCCAGGTCGAATACCACTGGAAGGTCGAGGAACACGACGTGCTCGGCGGTCAGCGCGAAGTCGTGCATCAGGGTCAGCCCCGGAACGTCGACGGGTCTGCTGATGATCAGCTCGCCGTCGGCATTCGCGCGGTGGTAGGTGACGTGCGGCGCGGAGATGCTGCCATAGCCGAAGAAGTGCAACTCGCCGGTGTCCGGGCAGATCTTCGGGTGGGCCGTCATCGCGTCGGCCAGCTTGCCGCCGAAGTCATAGGCGCCCAACGTTTTCAGATCGTTGGTGATCTCGTACGGCAGCGACGTCTCCATCAGTGCCAGGGTTTTGCCGGCGTGCCGTACCACGTGGGTGTTGGCGACGCTGGAGCGCAGGTTGCGCGTGCCGTCGGCGTTGTATGCGGGGAATGGATCGCGGAAACTCTCGGTGCGCACCCACCGGTTGCGGTACCAGGCGACGCGGCCGTTCTCCAGCCGTACCCCGTGCACCATGCCGTCGCCCACGCACCAATGTCCCTGAGCGTCCCGCGGGTTGGGGCCATTGCGCAGGTACCAACCATTGAGCTCGCGGGGGATGCTTCCTTCGACCGGCAGATCGAGGGCGGTGAGTTCGTCGGGCACCGGCGCGTAGTTGGCGGTCCGAAACATTGGGAAAACGGTCTGGGCGGGCACGGTATTGGTCGCCGGCCGGCTTGCCGCCATGCCGACCTTGTCGAGCACGCGCAGCGGCGCAGCATCTGCAGAGCGGTCGTCGAGCGCGGCCACCTCGTCGGAAGAGAGCAGGGCCAGCAGAGCCGGCATGTCGGCCAGTTCGTCGACGGCCCGCCGGCATGACGCGCAGGTACCGATATGCGTCTCGAATTCGTGCTGTTCGGCGGCCGACAGTGAGCCCAGCACGTAGGCCGCGTCCCACATCGCATAGTCATGGCCGCCGTACGGCTCACCGTTGTGGGCCATGCCATGGCCGTGTGCGCGCGTCATGGCGCCACCCCCATCTCCCTCAACGTCTGTCGTAAGGCGCGCAGCGCATAGTGCAGCCACGACTTCGCGGTACCTTCGGCGATTCCCAGCTCGGCCGCGATTTGCCCGATAGGCAACCTCTGGTAGTAGGCGCGGTGAACCACCACGCGATGTTCGGGGGACAACCGCGCCATCGCATCGGCCATCAGCGCCCGGTCCAGCCCGGCGTCGGCTTCCGGAATATCCATCACCAGCCCTCCGGTGAAATACGACTCAAACGCCCATCTGGTTCACCGGCGCGCTACACGTGGGTCAGCCAGTCGAGGTCACCGCCACGATGTGTGCTCCCAGTGTGGCCCTCCTGCGGCGTGGGCGCCAGACATCCAGCTGTGGAATCGGCCGTCGGGGTCGTAGGTCAAGCGGACCCTGTCCAGGCGTGCCATGTTGGGTTCGGTGATGAATCGCGCCGGACGCCGGCACAGATTCTCGTCGGCGAGGGAGATGCCGGTCGACAGGTGCGACATCGCCGCCATGTTGGAGGCGGCCCAGTCCCGGTAGCGTTCGTCGTCGGTCGGATCCCGCCAGATGGTGTAGAGCGCCAGGTAGATTTCGTCCTCCAGGCCGTACACTTTGTCGGCGCGCTCCGGGGACGTGTTCCATCCTGTGAAAATGAAATGCGACGGGTGCGGCGGCATTGTTTCGATGATCCTGCGGATGCCCGGAAGTAGTTCGTCGGCGGAAGCCGCGGTGAACATGCTGTCGGCAATGTAGCGGTAGCCCTTGGGGTAACTGGCCATCACGGCGCCATACCAGTTGGCCAAGGTGGTGGGCGCGTACGGAAGGTTGACGATCGCCTTGTCGATGACAGGGCAAGTCGCCAGCGGCGCAAGGGCTTTGACCGCTTCTGATTCCGATTCGGCGAAGACGGGAGAGGCGATCGTGATGCCGGGTTCGGTGAGGCCGGCCGCGGGAAAACTACGCGCGGTGTGGATCTGCAGTTCGACGCTGGCGTCGATCTCGGAACGGATCGCGCGTCCCCAGCTGAACACCTCGTCGGCGACGTCGATCGGATACATGTACAAACAGGTGCCCCACACTGGCGGGCGGGGATGAACCCGCAGTCTGAAAGAAATGACCACGCCGAAGAAGCCCGGCCCCGACCCGCGGGCCGCCCAGTACAGGTCGGGATGGATTTCGGGATCGCAGTAGACCTGTTCACCGTCGGCGGTGACGACCTGCAGTCCAAGCACGCTCTCGCAGGCCGGCCCGAGCGTCGGGCTGTTCCAGCCGTAGCCACCCTGCAGCAGATAGCCGCCGAGGCAAATACCTTCGCAGTGGCCCGCGGGAAAGAAGAGCCCCTGCGCATCCAGTTCGGTGGCGAACTCGCTGGCGACCTTGCCCGGCCCGACGTCGGCGGTCATCCGATCCGGGTCGACGCTGCAGTGATCGAGGCGGCTGACGTCGAGCAGCACACCGCCGTCACGGAGGTGACTGGCGGTCCAGCTGTGTCCGCCGGAACGTACGCCGACGCGATGCCCGTGAGCGCGCGCATAGCGGAGCGCTGCCACCACGTCTTCGGTGTCGTGCGCTTGCACGATCACATCGGGAAAGCGGTCGGGCACCAGGCCGTTCCACACCGTTGCCCGACGGGCCGCCTCGTAGCCGTCTGCGCCGCAGAAGAACGCCTTGTCGGCGGATATCATTGCAGCACCGCGCTTTTCGCCCGGTGCGATGCAGCCGACAGGTAGGCCGCCACCTGCCTCGCCAGCGGCGTGGCAGCGAGCCGAATCGCCCGCAGTGGGCCGTTGGGCGGGATGCCGTATCCGATGGCGAACATCCCATCGCCGAGGTGCGAGGCAAACCCGCCGCGCGGGGTGCCGCAGTCGTCGAGCACGCCCAGGTGGCCGACCAGACCGTCGAGGTCGGTGCGAAAACCGGTGGCGGCGATGATCGCCTGAGGTGCGACCGACGTGCCGTCGACCAGGACCACCCGGTCGGATTCGACCGCCTTGACGGCGGCCACGACGTGGACGCGCCCGGCTCGCACGGTGTCGATGAGTTCGTCGGCCAGCGTGGGGATGCGGCCCCGCGTTTCCACCGTCGCCTTCAGGCCGAGCGGCGGTGGGCCAAAACCAAAGGCCGCCAAGTCGTTCCACATCAGGCGGTTGAGGCGCCCGATCAACGGATCGACCAGCCGCGCCGGGACCCGCGCGAACAGTTCGAGGAAGATGTCCGACGGGACCGGACCGATGGCCCGCCGCACCAGGTGCGGCGGGGTACGTACCGCAAGCCAGATCTGGCGGGCGCCGCTGTTGGCGAGTTGGACGGCGATGTCGGCGCCCGAATTGCCGGCGCCGACGACGAGGACGTCGCACCCGCGGTAGGGCCAGGCGTTGATGAAGTTCCCGGAGTGCACGATCTCGCCGGTGAAGCCACTCAGGCCGGGCCAGGCCGGAATAGTGGGTGCGCTGTAGTTCCCGGTGGCGAGAACGATTGCCGCGGTTCGGATTTCACCCGACGACATATCGAGTTGCCACGCGTCGCCGACGCGGTCGATCCGGTGGACTTCGCACCCGAGCCGCAGCGCGATGTCCTGCCGCGCGACGTAGTGGTCAAAATAGCGGACCATGTCCTCCTTGGTCGGCCAGCGGCCGGCGTTCAGCGGAATCCGCTGTCCGGGAAGATGCGACAAGAATCCGTTGGTGTTGAGCCGGAAGTTGTCATAGCGTCTGCGCCACGAAATCGCAGGCGCGGCGGCTCGATCGAGAACGAGCGCCTTGACGCCGTGGTGATGGTCGAGTTGGCGCGCCACCGCAAGACCGGCGGGCCCCGCCCCGACGACCACAACCTCGGGTTCGTCGTCACTGGGCAGGCGAGGACCTCGGGTCACATCAGTGATACGACCGGCGACCGGTTGCGGTTCAGCGGGTCAGGATTCGCGGCCCGTCGTCGGTCACCGCGACGGTGTGCTCCCAGTGTGCCGCGCGCGACCCGTCAGCGGTCGTCACGGTCCATTCGTCGTCGAGCACCGTGGTTTTGCCCGTGCCCAGCGTCAGCATCGGCTCGATGGCCAGCACCGACCCGACGGCCAGCAGCGGGCCACGCCCCGGAGCCCCTTCGTTGGGCAAAAACGGATCCATGTGCATGTGTCGGCCGATGCCGTGGCCGCCGTAGCCCTCGACGATGCCGAACGCGCGCCCGTAGCGCTTTTCGGCGGCGTGCGTGGCGGTTTCGATGGCGTGCGAGACGTCGGTCAACCGGTTGCCGACCACCATCGCGGCGATCCCGGCTTCCAACGACTCCCTGGTGGCCGCCGACAGCGCCTCGTCGGACGAATCCAGCTGGCCAATACCGAACGTGACTGCCGCGTCGCCGTGCCAGCCGTCCAGGATTGCGCCGCAGTCGATCGACACCAGGTCGCCGGGCGCCAGGATCTCGCTTGCGGACGGAATGCCATGCACCACACGGTCATTCACGGATGAGCAGATCGACGCCGGGTAGCCGTGGTAGCCCAGGAACGACGGCGTCGCGCCGGCGTCGCGGATCACCGACTCGGCGATCTCGTCGAGGCCCAGGGTCGAGGTTCCGGGTGCGGCCGCGTCCTGCACCGCCCGCAGCGCCGCCGCGACCACCGCCCCCGCCGCGGCCATCGCGTCGAGTTCACCCGCGCTGCGCTGCGGCACCACCTTGCGGCTGCGCAGCCCGGCCAGGGCGATCACGGCTACTTACCCAGGGCTTGCAGGGCGCGGGCGAACACCTCGTCGACGGTGCCGACGGCGTCGACGGTTTTCAGCTCGTGCTCGTGCTGGTAGTACTCGAGCAGCGGCGCCGTCTCGTCGCGGTAGACCTTCATCCGATTGAGGATGACCTCGTCGTTGTCGTCGGCGCGTCCCCGGCCTTTGAGCCGCTCGAGCAACACGTCTTCGGGCACCCGGAACTCAAGCACCGCATCGAGTTTGGTGCCGCGGCGCTCGAGCATGTCGTGCAGCGCCTTGGCCTGCTCCAGCGAGCGGGGGTAGCCGTCCAGGATGAAACCGGACGCCGCGTCCGGGTCGTCGAGGCGGTCGTCGACGAGTTGGTTGGTCAGCTCGGAGGGCACCAGGTCACCGGCGTCGAGGTAGCGCTTGGCCTCCAGGCCGAGTTTGGTGCCGTCGCTGATGTTGCTGCGGAACAGGTCGCCGGTGGAAATCTGTGGGACTCCGAGTTTTTCGGCCAGCTTGACCGCCTGGGTGCCTTTTCCGGCGCCGGGCGGCCCAAGCAAAACAACTCTCACTTCAGGAACCCTTCGTAGTTGCGCTGCATGAGCTGGCTCTCGATCTGTTTGACCGTATCCAAACCGACGCCGATCATGATCAGAACCGCGGTACCGCCGAACGGCAGGTTCTGCACCTGTCCGGTGTTGCCGATCTGCAAGAACAGGTTGGGCAGCACCGAGATCACGCCGAGGTAGATCGAGCCGGGCAGCGTGATGCGGCTCAGCACAAACCGCAGGTAGTCGGCGGTCGGTTTGCCCGGCCGGATGCCGGGAATGAAGCCGCCGAACTTCTTCATCTCGTCGGCGCGTTCGTCGGGGTTGAACGTGATCGACACGTAGAAGTACGTGAAGAAGATGATCAGCCCGAAGTACAGGCCGATGTAGACCGGGTCGGCGGGGTTCGACAAGTAGTTGCCGACGAACTTGTCCCACCACGTGTTGCCGACGCCGCCGGTGCCGCTGCGGATCAGCTGGGTGATCAGATGCGGGATGTAGATCAGCGACGACGCGAAGATGACCGGGATAACACCTGCCTGGTTGACCTTCAGCGGCAGATACGTCGAGGTGCCGCCGTACATCCGCCGGCCCACCATGCGCTTGGCGTACTGCACCGGGATGCGGCGCTGGCCCTGCTCGACGAACACCACGCCGACGATGATGACGAGTGCGGCCACCAGGACCGCGACGAAGATCGGGCCGCCGCGGCTGTCCAGGATCGACTTGCCCTCGGCGGGAATGCGGGCCGCGATGCCGACGAAGATCAGCAGCGACATGCCGTTGCCGATGCCGCGCTCGGTGATCACCTCGCCCATCCACATCACCAGCGCCGCGCCCGCCGTCATCACCAGCACGATGACGATCAGCGTGAAGATGCTCTGGTCGGCGATGATGTCCAGGCTGCAGCCCTGCAGCAGCCCGCCGTTGGCGGCCAGCGCCACGATGCTGGTGGCCTGCAGGATGGCCAGCGCGATCGCCAGATAGCGGGTGTACTGCGTCATCTTGGCCTGGCCGGATTGGCCTTCCTTGCGCAGCTCTTCGAAGCGTGGGATGACCACGGTCAGCAGCTGCACGATGATGCTCGCGGTGATGTAGGGCATCACCCCGACCGCGAACACGGTCAGCTGCAGCAGCGCACCCCCGGAGAACAGGTTGATCAGCGAGTAGATCTGCGCCGCTTCGCCGCCGCTGACCTGCGCGATGCACTTCTGCACGTTGGGGTAGTCCACGCCGGGCGAGGGCAGCGAGGCACCAACCCGGTACAGGATGACGATGCCCAGCGTGAACAGGATCTTCCGTCTCAGGTCGACTGTCCGCAGCGATGAGATGAAAGCCGAAAGCACTCTTCCTCCTGCGCAGCCGGGCTCTGGTCGCGGCATGCCAATGGGCTGGTCTGGCGCCAGCGTCGGTTAGTCCTGCGTTGCGCGCCGACCCGCAGGCCAGGATATGCAGGGTCGCGCGTCAAGCAGTCTACGAGAGTAACAGCGCAGGCAGCGGTCCCCCGCACGCAGGCGTACAGTTTCTGCTGTCCTTACATTGGCTAAGTATCAAAGGGGTTCGTGGATGACCAGCACGCGGTTTGAGGGCGACACCTGGGACTTGGCCTCCAGTGTCGGGGCGACGGCGACCATGGTGGCGGCTGCCCGTGCCGTGGCGACCCGAAGCCCCGATCCGCTGATCAACGACCAATTCGCCGAGCCGCTGGTGCGCGCGGTGGGGGTCGATTTCTTCACTCGGATGGCCAGCGGGGAGCTTGATCCGCAGGATCTCGACGACGACGAGGCCAAGGGCCTGCGCCGGTTCGCCGACGCGATGGCCGTCCGCACCGAATTCTTCGACGGCTTTTTCGCCGACGCGGGTCGCGCCGGCATCCGGCAGGCCGTCATCCTGGCCTCCGGACTGGATTCTCGCGCCTACCGGCTGCCCTGGCCGGCCGGCACCACGGTGTTCGAGGTCGACCAGCCGCAGGTGATCGAGTTCAAGACCGCCGCGCTGGCCGAGCTGGGCGCGCAGCCGACGGCGGATCGCCGGGTGGTGGCGATCGACCTGCGCTTTGACTGGCCGGCCGCCTTGACGGCAGCCGGTTTCGACCCGGCCCAGCCCAGCGCGTGGATCGCCGAGGGGCTGCTGGGCTATCTGCCCGCCGCGGCCCAGGACCGGCTGCTCGACCAGATCACCGAGCTGAGCGTGCCCGGCAGCCGGTTCGCCACCGAAGGCTTGGTGGACGTCAACGATCTCGGCGAAGCGGAACTGCGCCGCCGCATGCAACGCCAAACCGACCGCTGGCGCCGCCACGGCTTCGAGCTGGACATGGCCGCCCTGGTCTATTTCGACCACCGCACCGACGTGGCGACCTACCTGACCGGCAAGGGCTGGCAGACCACCGGGGCCAGCGCGACGGATCTGCTGACCAGACATGGCCTGCCGCCGATCGATCCCGACGACGCCCCGTTCGGCGACGTCGTCTACCTCAGCGCGGAGCTGGCGCGATGACGCGCTCGGACCGCGACAGCTGGGATCTGGCGTCGAGCGTGGGTGCGACGGCGACCATGGTCGCCGCGGCCCGGGCCCTGGCCACCCGCGCCGAGCCTGCGCTGATCGACGATCCGTTCGCCGAGCCGCTGGTGCGGGCGGTGGGTATCGACTACTTCGTCCGCCTGCTCGACGGCGAGCTCCCCGATGCCGGGGACGCCGCGTTGCCGCTGGATGCCCGCCACATCGTCACGAACATCGCCGTGCGGACAAGGTTTTTCGACGACTTCTTCACCGCGGCGGCCAACGACGGACTGCGCCAGGCGGTAATCCTGGCCGCCGGCTTGGACACCCGGGCCTTTCGGTTGCCGTGGCCGGACGGCACCGTCGTCTTCGAGCTGGACCAGCCCGCCGTCGTCGACTTCAAGTCGGCGACGCTGTCGAAGCTGGGTGCTCAGCCCGCCGCCGAACGGCGGACCGTGCCCGTCGATCTGCGGGACGACTGGCCGGAAGCCTTGCGCGCCAACAGTTTTGACGAAACCAAGCCGACCGCCTGGATCGCCGAAGGGCTGCTGCTGTATCTGCCGCCGGACGCGCAGGACCGGCTGTTCGACACGATCACCGCGCTCAGCGCGCCCGGCAGCCGGCTGGCCACCGAATACCACCCCGACGGCGGCGCGGCCATGGCCGAACGCAGCAAGGCGATGGCCCCGCAGTGGCGCGAGCAGGGGCTGGACCTGGACCTGTCCGAGCTGGTGTACCACGGCGAACGCAAGGCCGTGCCGGACTACCTGGCCGCCCACGACTGGACGATCTCGATATCCAGCCGCGCCGAGCTGTTGGCCAGCTACGGCCTCGAGCTGCCCGACGACGCCGCGACGGCACCGATACGCAACACGGTTGCGATCACCGCGGTCCGATAACCCGCGACGGCCGCTCGGCCAGCTCCAGGAAGCGGTAGTAACGGTCCTCGGTCGCGCTCTTCCACGCCGGGTCGGGCTCGACGACGCGCTCGATGCGCGCCCACCGGGCGGCGTCGGTCATCGACGACTCCAGGCCGACGGCCATTCGCGCCAGGAAAGCCGCGCCCAGCGCCGCCCCCTCCGCGACCGCCGACACCTCAACCGGCCGGCCGGTCGCGTCGGCGATGGCCTGCATCCACGGCTGGAGCCGGCTCCCGCCGCCGGCGGCGACGATGCGCGAGACCGCGGCGCCGCTGCGTTCGACGAGCTGCCGCACGACAAAGCCGGACGACTCGTAGGCGGCCCGGCGCAGCGCGGCGGCGTCGTGAGTGAGATCCAGGCCGTCGAGCATGGCGCGACGGTCCGGGTCGTGGTAGGGCACCCGTTCGCCGCGCACATACGGCGACCACACCGGCACCCGCCGCGGGTCGGCGGTACTCGGGTCTGCCAGCGCGAGAAGGCGATCCACCCAGCCGAGGAACAGCCCGCCGGCGTTGCTGGGGCCGCCGAGCTGGCTCTTGCCGGCGGCGGTGTGCGGGATGGTCCACAGGCCCGGCACCTGCCGGTGTTCGGGAATGGTCACCCAGACGATCAGCGTCGTGCCGCACAGCACGAGCACGTCGCCGTCCTGGTCGGCGCCGGCCACCAGCTGCTCGCACAGCGCGTCGATCGCCCCCACCGCAAGCACTGTGCCGCTGTCGCGGACCTGTCCGCCTGCCGCGCCTGGGGCGTCCACCCGCGGCATCGCCTCGACGGCCGCGCCGCAGTCGTTGCATGCCTGTTCGTTCCAGCCGGTGCCGTCGAACAGCGGCAGGCTGGTGTAGGCGGTGGCGAAGTCGATCACCGCGTCGCCGGCCAGCGCGTGGTTGGCCACCGCCGGCGCGGGCCAGTACCCGGCGGCGTCGGGTGCCTCGGCGGCTGTCCAGCGCAGGAACTCCGCCGCCTCGCCGGTCGGCGGGAGCGATGCGCCGGCGTCGACGGGTGTGCGGCCGCGGCCGTCGCCGTACAGCAGTCCGGGGGTGAGGGGGCGGCCGGTCCGGTCGACAGCGGTCAGCGAGGGCACCATCGCCGACACCGCGGCGGCGCGGGCGTTGTGGTGGGCCAGCTCGCCCAGGGCGGCCAGCGGGCCGCGGCGCCACGCCTCGTCGGCGTCGTGCTCCAGCCGGTCCGGGGCCGGTACGCGTAGTTGGTGCGGAATGCGTGCCCGCGCGCTGACCCGGCCGTCCTCGTCGGCGGCCACGGCTTTGACGGCGGTGCTGCCGATGTCGATGCCGAGTGTGACCTCTTTGCGTGACACGGGCGTCACCGTACGCCAGCATTGGCAATCGTGATGCGTGCTTTGGTGACGGCGCCGTTGCGCGGTGACGGGTTCGACAAGCTGCGGCGGCTGGCCGACGTGATCTACGACCCGTGGATCGAAGCGCGCCCACTACGCATCTACAGCGCGCAGCAGTTGGCCGAGCGGATTGCTGCCGAACGCGCCGATGTCGTTGTGGTGGAAGGCGATTCGGTCAGTAGTCCGGTTTTCGAACTGGATCTGCAGGCGATCGCCTCCACCCGCGGCGACCCCAACAACGTCGACGTCGCCGGTGCCACCGCGGCCGGGATCCCGGTGCTGTTCACCCCTGGCCGCAACGCGGACGCCGTCGCCGAGATGACGATTGCGTTGCTGTTCGCCTGTACCCGGCATGTGCTGACCGCCGACGCCGACGTACGCGCCGGAGAGGTGTTCCGCGACGGCACAATTCCCTATCAGCGGTTCCGTGCTTGGGAACTCGCCGGGTTGACGGTCGGGCTGGTCGGGCTCGGCGCCGTCGGCCGCGCGGTGAAGTGGCGGCTAGAAGGGCTGGGCATGCGGGTGATCGCCTACGACCCGTACAACGACGAGGCCCGGCACAGCCTCGACGAACTGCTCGCGGAGGCCGACATCGTGTCGCTGCACGCGCCGGTCACCGAGGAGACGACGGGGCTGATCGGCGCCAAGCAGTTCGCCGCGATGCGCTCTGGTGTGGTGTTTGTGAACACCGCGCGGGCGCAGCTGCACGACACCGACGCACTGGTCGAGGCGCTGCGCAGCGGCAAGGTGGCCGCCGCCGGGCTGGACCACTTTGTCGGCGAATGGCTGCCGGTTGATCACCCGCTGGTGGGCATGCCGAATGTGGTGCTCACGCCGCACATCGGCGGGGCGACGTGGAACACCGAGGCGCGGCAGGCGCAGATGGTCGCCGACGACCTAGAAGCCCTGTTGTCGGGCCGTCGTCCCGTGCATATCGTCAATCCGGAGGTGTTGTCGTGAGATTCGTTGACGATCCGGAGGCCGCGGTACTGGCCGCGGCCAAGGACATGCTGCGACGTGGCCTGGTCGAGGGGACGGCGGGCAACATCTCGGCGCGACGGGAAGACGGCAACCTGGTCATCACGCCGTCGTCGGTCGACTACGCCGAGATGACGCTCGACGACCTGGTGCTGGTCGATCCCGACGGCGAGGTACTGCATGCCGCAGAAGGCCGGGCCCCGTCGACGGAGATGAAGCTGCACCTGGCCTGTTACAAGGCTTTCGACGACATCGGCGCCGTCATCCACAGCCATCCGGTGTGGGCGACGATGTTCGCCATTGCGCACCAGCCGATTCCGGCGTGCATCGACGAGTTCGCCGTCTACTGCGGCGGGGAGATTCGCTGCACCGAGTACGCCGCATCCGGCACCCCCGACGTCGGCGCCAACGCGGTGAAGGCGCTGGAGGGCCGGGCGGCGGCGCTGATCGCCAACCACGGCATGGTGGCCGTCGGCCCGCGGCCGGACAAGGCGCTGCACGTCACTGCGTTAGTTGAACGGACCGCGCAAATCGTCTGGGGCGCAAGAGCTCTCGGTGGCCCGGTGCCGATCCCCGACGACGTCAACGCCGGATTCGCCGGCATCTATTCATATCTGCGCGCGAATTAGCGCGACGTCGAACGTGGGGGATATGGACAAAAAGTGGTCGGATTGCGTACATTTCCCCCACGCTCGGCGCGCTAGGTCGCAGCGACTCGGTAATCTCCGCCGTCGTCTGCATGCACTTCAGGCGGCGGCGGCCCGCCAGCTCCGCGGTGAGGTGCCGTGTATACGGCGGAACAGCCTGCTGAAATAGCCCGGGTCGACGATCCCCACCCGTCCGGCGACTGCGGCCACTGGAAGGTCGGTGTCGGCCAGCAAGCTGCGGGCTTCGGCCATGCGACGCTCGATGATCCACTCTTGTACCGTCCGCCCGGTACGGCGGCGCACGACCGTCGTCAGATGCCCCGGCGTCATCCCGAGCTCGGCCGCGACGTCGCGCAGCGACAGCGGCTCGCCGTAGCGCCGGTCGATCACCGCGAACACCTCGGCCAGCAGCGGTTCGCCGCTGCGCCGCAGATCGCCCACGACGTCGCCGGCCAGCCGGGCGAGGTCTATCAGCAGCAGCGTCAGATGCGCTAGCGCCGCCTGACGATAACCCTCCTGCCGTGAGGTCAGCTCGGCCTCGATCGACCTGATCGTCGCGTCCCACACCGGCCGGCGCTTCGCGGGAACAGTCAGCTCCAGCAGCGCACCGGACTGTCCGTGCAGGAACGGGAACAGCAGTGGATGCGCCCGCCACGCCGGCCACGGCGAGCGCCCGTCGCCGCCCAGCGCCGCGGGGTCGAAGAACAGCCCGACCCCGCCTTCGGTGCGACTCACCCGCTCGAGGTCGATCACCTCACCGGGAGCGACCACGTACACCAGCCCCGTCGCATGCGCGTACCACAGCGCCGGGAAGTCGTGGATATGGCGGCCACGTTCGAGGACGTCGTCCCGGCCGCCCCGCACCACCGAGACCGGCGGCGTGTTCACGTCGGCCCGGTACGCGTAGACCGGTACGCCGCGGTGGCGAACCAGCCGAGCTGCTGCGGTCATGGCCTTAAGATAATCCTACTTTTCCTGACTATTGCCTAATTCACGGTGGCATCAACAGTTCACCATGTAAGCATGACCGAACATCGTCTACATCGACTCCTGGCCAACCACCACGACTACCTGCCCGCCGCCGGCCGGGACATCTTTCTTCCCACGTACGACCTCATGTCCCGGCTGCTCGGCATGAGCAAGGTCCACGACACCCTCATCGCGCAGGCTCAGCTCGACCGCAATCAGCGCGTTCTGGAAATCGGCTGCGGGACAGGCAATGTCACCTTGCACGCCAAGCGGTCTCATCCCGGCGCCGAGTTAATCGGCTGCGACCCCGACCCGCGCGCGCTGGCCCGGGCCCAACGAAAAGCGCAGGGGTTCAGCGGTATCCGCTTCGACCAGGCCTACGCCCAGCAGCTGCCCTACCCGGACGGCGAATTCGACCGGGTGCTGTCGTCGATGATGTTGCACCATCTCCCCGACGACGTGAAAGCCGACGCCGCGGCGGAAGTTTTTCGTGTGCTGCGTCCTGGCGGCAGGTTGCACGTGGTCGACATCGGCGGCGACATGACCGCCCGCGACGGCCTGGCGGCGCGGCGGATGCTGCGCAACCACCACATGGCCGGCAATCTCGGCGACGCGATTCCCGGCCTGTTGCGCGCGGCCGGGTTCGACTGCCATGAGGTCGCCAGCCATCGGCATCGCTTCGTGGGCCGACTCACCTACTACCGCGCCACCCGCCCGTAGCGCGAGCAGACGCAGAATCGCACTCCGCGACGCCTATTCGTGCGATTCTGCGTCTGCTCGCGCAACCTCAACGCTGGTCGAACGCCACCTTGACCGCCCCGCTTTCGCGCTGGTGGGCAATCGCGAGGAATGCCTCACGCCACTGGTCCAGCCGAAAAGTGTGAGTCAGCATGGGCCGCAAGTCAATACGGCCATCGACCGCCATGTCGAGGTAGTGGGCGATCGCGTGCTTGCGGACGCCGTGCACCTCCTCGACACCAAAGGCGTTGGAGCCCACCCAGCTGATCTCCTTGAAATACAGCGGGCTCCACTCCCAGCGGCCAGGTGCATGCACCCCGGCCTTCACCAGCGTTCCGCGTGCCCGCAACACCCGCACCCCAACTTCGAATGTTTCCGGCTTGCCGACGGTGTCGTAGACGACATCGACGGCACCCGGGTGGGCCATCGGCAAACCTTGCAGCGGATGGCGCAGCCGGCCGCCGCCCCACGAAACGAGCTCCTCGACCACTGCCAACCGCGGCTCGTGTGCCAGCACCAGATCGGCGCCGAACCGGCGGGCCAGCTCGGCCTGGGCGGCAAAGCGCGCCACCACCGCCACCGCCGCATCCGGGTAGAGCGCTCGCAGGATGGCGACGGCGCACAACCCCAACGACCCCGCCCCGTACACCAGAACCCGGCCGGATGCCGGCGGCGGATGACGGCTAATCGCATGCAGCGAAACGGAAAACGGGTCGGCGAACACCGCCAGCTCGTCGGGCACCGACTCCGGAACCGCGAACAGCATGCTGTCGTGCGCCGGCATCAACTCGGCGTAGCCGCCGGTCACGTCGGCCGACACTCCGCTGTGAATGCCAGGTTTGATGTCGCCGTCGCAAAAGCTCCAGCACAGGCTGTAATCGCCGGCTTGGCACGCCGGGCAAGGGTCGATGCCGCGCGGCCCACACGACAACCACGGGTTGAGCACGACGCGCTGCCCGACGTCCAGCCCCCGGGCGCGAGGTCCAACACGCACCACGTCGGCGACGACCTCGTGTCCCATCACTTGCGGGAACGAACAGAACGCGGCCATCGCGTTGTCGGTGTCGCCCTCGCCGAAATCCAGCAGGATCTGTTTGGAGTCCGACCCGCAAATTCCGGTCAGCCGTGGCCGGGTGATCACCCAATCGTCGTGCAGCAAGCCAGGTTCCGGGATGTCTTGCAGCGCAACGGGACTGTGGGCCAGAGCGTCGTCGTAGCCGTCGACCGGAGGCACCCCGAAGACCAGTGCCTTCATCGTCGGGCCATCGCCGCGGCGCCGGCGATGTAGGCGTCGAGGTCGGCGTTCTTGACGTCGACCACCGCCTTCATGTCCGGCAGGTAATGCTCGAACCGGTCGCTGCCCAACGCGGCGATGATGCCGTCGGCCACCTCGTCCGCCGGCACTTTGGGCCCGTCGTAGAGCGGGCGCTCGTTGTCCGGCTGATCCCAGATCTCGGTGTCGACCGGCCCCGGCTCGATCAGCTTCACCGAAACACCGGTGTCATGCAGATCGACGGCCATCGACTCGCTCCAGCCGCATAACGCGAATTTGCTTGCGCAGTAGGCGGCTTCGTGAACGATGCCCAACCGGCCGCCCATGCTGGACACGTTGACGATGACGCCGTCGCCGCGCGCCAGCATCCGCGGCAGCACGGCCAGGCACAAGCGCATCGGAGCGAAGAAGTTGACCCGCATCACCGCCTCCACGACGCCCGAGTCGAGCTCGGTGACCGCGCGCCGCTTGGGGATCGCCGCGTTGTTCACCAGTACGTCGATGCCACCGAGGCTCTCCCAGGCTTGTGCCGCCAACGGCTCGATACGCGCGGTGTCGGCGAGGTCGGCGACCCACATCCGCGACGCGGGCGTGCTGCGGCGGCAGTCGGCCAGCACCGCCTCGAGCCGCTCGCGCCGGCGGGCGATCAGTCCGACCACTGCCCCGCCTGCGGCCAGCCGGCGCGCCAGGGCGGCGCCGATCCCCGACGACGCCCCGGTGATCAATACCCGCTTGCCTGCCGTCAAGTACGCCACCGTCAAAGCCTCGCGCGCCCGGGCGGCGGCAAAGCGGGTTTCGCCAAGATCACCAGGTGGCCGACCACCCGACTTTAAGTTATATTGGCTAAGTAACGACTTGAAGGGGACTGGAAATGGCACGTACGGACAACGACACCTGGGATCTGGCATCGAGCGTGGGAGCGACGGCCACGATGGTCGCCGCGGCCCGGGCCGTCGCAACGCGCAGCGACCCCCCGCTGATCAACGACCCGTTCGCCGAGCCGCTGGTCCGCGCCGTCGGCGTCGACATCTTCACCCGGCTGGCCACCGGCGAGTTGAACCCCGCCGACCTGCAGGACGACGACCAGCCGGGCATGGACCGCATGACCGACAACATGGCCGTACGGACCAAGTTCTTCGACGAATTCTTCCTCCACGCCACGAAGGCGGGGATCAGGCAGGCCGTGATTCTGGCGGCCGGCCTGGACGCCCGCGCCTACCGGCTGCCCTGGCCCGCCAGCACCGTCGTCTACGAGGTCGACCAGCCGGACGTCATCGAGTTCAAAACCCGCACCCTCGCCGAGTTGGGCGCCGAGCCAACCGCCGAGCGACGCGCGGTGGCCATCGATTTGCGCGACGACTGGCCGGCGGCGCTGCGGGCGGCCGGGTTCGATCCGAGCCGGCCGACGGCGTGGAGCGCCGAGGGCCTTCTGGGCTATCTGCCACCGGACGCGCAGGACCGCCTGCTGGACACCATCACTGCGCTCAGCGCGCAGGGCAGCCGGATCGCCACCGAAAGTGCACCGACTCCAGGGCCTGGGGATCAGGACCGGATGAGGGAGCGGATGCAAATGGCGTCCGAGCGCTGGCGTGAGCACGGCTTCGACCTGGACATGACCGAGCTGGTTTACTTTGGTGACCGCAACGAGGCGGCGCCCTACCTGTCCGACCACGGGTGGCAGATGACCGGCAGCACCCTGCAGGATCTGTTCACCACCAATGGTTTTCCGCCGATCGACGACGATCTGCCGTTCGCTGACATGCGCTACGTCAGCGGCGTTCTGACCTCCTAGGAGCGATTCGCATGCCACGTACTCACGACGACACCTGGGATCTGGCTTCCAGCGTGGGGGCCACCGCGACCATGGTCGCGCTCTCGCGCGCGCTGGCCTCGCAGGGTCCCGACGCGCTGCTCGACGACCCGTTCGCCGACCCGCTGGTCCGCGCGGTGGGGGTGCCTCAGTTCGTCCGCCTGCTCGACGGAGAAGTCAACCTCGACGACGACCCGGTGCTGAACCGCAAGACCCGCATCCAGCAAATCGCGGTTCGCACAAGGTTTTTCGACGACTTCTTCACCGGTGCCGCCGACGCCGGCGTGCGGCAGGCGGTAATCCTGGCGTCCGGGCTCGACACCCGGGCCTACCGGCTGCAGTGGCCGGCGGGAACGGTGGTCTACGAGATCGACCAGCCCCAGGTCATCGACTTCAAGACCACCACGCTTGACGATTTCGGCGCCACCCCGGCCGCGGAGCGCCGCGCGATCGGCATCGACCTGCGCGACGACTGGCCCGCTGCCCTGCGCAAGGGTGGGTTCGACACCGGACAGCCGACCGCATGGATTGCCGAGGGGTTGCTGCCGTACCTGCCGCCGGAGGCTCAGGATCGGCTGTTCGACAACATCACCGCGCTCAGCGCCCCGGGTAGCCGGCTGGCTACCGAACACGTCCCCGACCCGGCCGCCTTCAATGACGACCGTGCAAACAAAATCAGTGAGCGGTGGCGCCGGCTCGGACTGGATTTCAACGCGAGCGACCTGTTTTACCAAGGCGAGCGCAGCGTCGTCATCGACTATCTGTCCCGTCACGACTGGCAGGTGACCGAATACCCGGTCCGGGAGCTGTACCGCCGCAACGGCTTCGAGTTCCCGGAGGACGAGATGATGGCCACCTTCGGTGAACTGAGCTACGTCTCGGCGACGCTCGGTTAGGACCCACATGCCACGCACACATGACGACACCTGGGATCTGGCCTCCAGCGTCGGCGCGACCGCAACCATGGTCGCGGCGGGACGGGCGTTGGCGACGAAGGATCCCCGCAAGCTGATCGACGACCCGTTCGCCGACCCGTTGGTCCGCGCGGTGGGGGTGGACTTCTTCGTCAAGATGATCGACGGCGAGCTCGATCTGTCGACCATCCCGAATGCGTCACCGGCCCGCGTGCAGGCGATGATCGACGGAATGGCGGTGCGCACCAAGTTTTTCGACGACTACTTCAGCGATGCCGTGAACACCGGCATCCGGCAGGCCGTGATCCTCGCGTCCGGGCTGGACGCGCGCGCCTACCGGTTGCACTGGCCGGCGGAGACCGTGGTGTACGAAATCGACCAGCCACAGGTCATCGACTTCAAGACGACCACACTTGCAGAACTCGGCGCCGAGCCCGCCGCGACGCGGCGCACGGTCCGCATCGACCTGCGCGCGGATTGGCCGGCTGCCTTGCGCGAGGCGGGATTTGACGCCACCGCCCCGACGGCGTGGCTGGCCGAGGGCCTGCTGATCTACCTACCGCCCGAAGCCCAGGACCGGCTGTTCGACAACATCACCGCGCTCAGCGTGCCGGGCAGCACGATCGCCACCGAATATGTGCCGGGCATCAAGGATTTCGACGCCGACCGGGTTCGGGAGATGTCGGCGCCGCTGCGGGAGCAGGGCGTCGACATCGATATGGCATCGCTGGTGTACGCCGGCGAGCGCAACCACGTCGTCGAGTATCTGCGCGGCAACGGCTGGGATGCCAGCGGCATCTCGCGCGAGGAGCTGTTCGTGCTCAACGATCTCGAGGTTCCAGTGCTCGAGGACGACGACGATCCGCTGGGCGAGATCATCTTCGTCAGCGGCACACTCGACCGCTAAAACCGAGACTCCCCCAGCCACAGCGCACTGGTGCCGGTGAACGTCCGCTCGACCTGGTCGAGCAGTCCGGCGACCGACTGGCCGATCAACGCGCCCAACGCATCTGGCAGTGACGCCGCGGCCGGTTGCGACGACGGCCGTGGCCGCAGGAATTCCCACAGCGACGACCCCGGGTAGCCGACCAGACGGGCCTCGGCGTCGGCGTCGAGGCCGGCCAGCACCTTGGCCCGGCGAACCGCCGTCCGCAACCCGCCGAGCTCGTCGACCAATCCGCGATCGAGGGCATCCGCACCACTCCAGATCCGGCCGCGGGCCACCTCGTGCACCGCCTCCGTGCTCAGGTGGCGAGCCTCTGCCACTCGTTGCACGAAATCGGCGTAGAACAGGTCCGCCTCGGCTTCGACCTTCGCGTGCTGTTCGGGCGTGAACGGCGCGTTGATGGACCACGCGTCGGCATTGGCGTTGGTGCGCACCGCATCCGACCCGACGCCCAGCCTGTCCTTGAGGTTGCGCGCCACCAGCTTTCCGCTCACCACGCCGATCGACCCGGTGATGGTGCCGGGGTTCGCGACGATCGCGTCGGCGGCCATCGCGATGTAGTAGCCGCCCGAAGCGGCGATTGCGCCCATCGACGCCACCACCGGCTTGCCGCGACCGCGGGCCTTGGCCACTGCACGCCAGATGGTTTCCGACGCGTTGATCTCGCCGCCGGGGCTGTCCACCCGCAACACGATCGCCGACACCGAGTCGTCGGCGGCCGCTTCGCGTAACGACGCCGCGATGGTGTCCGCGCCGCAGCTGGGCGTGCCGAACGGCAGCACCCGCGGGCCGCCGCGGCCACTGACGATCGGTCCGGCGACGGTGACCACGGCGACGGTCGGCTTGGGCCGCCGGCCCGGAATCGGCGGCACCGGCCGCGGGCCGCCGGCGCGTGCGTAGCGCGCCAGGTACAGCCGCGGCGGCGCGTCGTCGCCGTCGGCATCTCCGGATTCCGGCGAGATCCCTTCGGCGCCAACCAGTTCGGCGATCCTGGCGTACGCCTCGTCGCGGTAGCCGATGCGGTCGACCAGCTTGGAGCTCACCGCGTCGTCACGCAGCAGCGGTGCCCGGTCGGCCAGCGCGTCGACCTCGGCGGGGTCGATCTTGCGCGATTCGGCGACGGCCTGCCACACCTGGGCGTGCAGGCTCTCCAGCAGCCGGCTGTCGGCCTCACGATGCGCCTCGGTGTAGCGGTCCTGCGTGAAACGGTTTGCCGCCGACTTGTATTCACCGCGTGCCACGAATTGCGCTTCGATGCCGGCCTTGTCGAGCGCGTCACGCAGAAACATCGCGTTGGTGGCGAATCCGACCAGCCCGACGGTTCCCGACGGCTGCATCCACACCTCGCCGAACGCCGAAGCCAGGTAGTACGACAGCGTGCCAGGGTACGTCTCGGCCCATGCCACCGACGGCTTGACGGCGGTGAACGCCGCGACGGCCTCGCGCAACTCCTGGACCGAGCCCGCCGCGGCGGCCGGAAGCTGTACCCGCGCGATCAGGCCTGCCACCCGCGGGTCGTCAGCGGCGCGATGGATGGCGGCGACGGCCTCACGGAGCAGCAGTGGTCGGCCCCCGCCGCTGATGATCGCCAGAGGGTCGAAACCGCCGGTCTCGGGCGGGGTGGCGTGCAGGTCGAGTTCGAGCACGCAGCCCTTGGGTATGCCGTGGTGGCGGGCGGTGTCGACCCGGTGTACCAGCGCGCGCACGTCGTCGATGCCGGGTGGGTCGGGCAGAAAACCAAGCATGTCGTCGAGCCTACCGATGACCGGGCCTACGGTGATGGGGTGCGCTTTTCCATCTCGATACCTCAGCTCGCCAATCCCTTCGACGCCGCGGGCGTGCGCTCGTATCTCGCCCGCGCCGAAGAGCTCGGCTTCGAGGGCGCCTGGACGGTGGACCAGGTCGTCGGCGAGGCGCCGCTGCTGGCGCCACTCGAATTGTTGGCGTTTGCCGCGGCCTGCACCGAGCGGCTGCGGTTGGGTGTCGCGGTACTCGTTGCGTCCCTGCATGATCCGCTGCAACTGGCGGCCGCGGTGACGGCGGTCGACCAGCTCAGCAACGGCCGCCTGGACGTCGGGGTCGCCCCCGGCGGCGGCCATCACCAGTTTTCCGCCTTCGGGGTGGATAAGGCCACGTTTGTCCGGAGTTTCACCGAGGGCCTGCAGTTGATGAAAGCGGCGTGGTCCGACGAGCCGCGGGTGACGTTTCACGGCCGGTTCCGTCAGGTCGACAACCTGCCGATCCAGCCGAAACCCGTGCAGCGGCCGCATCCGCCGATCTGGTTCGGCGGGCAGGCGCCCAAGGCGCTGGCCCGGGCGGTGCGCCACGGCGACGCCTTCTTGGGCGCGGGATCGTCGACCACCGCCGCGTTCGCCGAGGCGGTGAAGACGGTGCGCCGCGAACTGGCCGACCAGGGCAAAGACGCCGCCCGGTACGAGATCGGCAAGCGGGTTTACGTGATGGTCGACGACGACGTGGCGCGCGCCCGCGAGCGAGTGCTGGCCGGCCTGCACCGCATTTACGGCCAGATGCGGGGCATCGAGGAGGTGCCGGTGTTCGGTGGGCCCGACGACGTGGCGCGCGGATTGCGTGAGGTGATCGACGCCGGCGCCGAGATGATCTTGCTCAACCCGGTCGGCGACGACGTCGCGCAGGACCGCGAGCAGATGGAACGCCTTGCCGCAGAAGTGATTCCAAGGTTGCGTTCTTATGACGAGCAGACGCAAAAGTCCCCGATTTCGCGCTGAAATGGAGTCCTTTGCGTCTGCTCGCGACCCTGGCGATGTGATCCGTCGAATAGGCATCAAGCTCGCCGCGCTCGCGCAGGACGGGCTGACCTTTGCCGCCAACGAGTACGACGAAGACCGCTACCGGCAACTGCGCGGGCTTGCCGCCGAGCTGATGTCGGCGCTCAGCGGCCGGCCCGCTGACGAGCTCACCGTCGAACTCGGCCGCGACTCCGGCTACGCCACACCGAAGATCGACGTGCGCGGCGTGGTGTTCGACGAGCAGGAGCGCGTGCTGCTGATGTGTGAAAAAGCCGACGGCCGTTGGTCATTGCCCGGCGGGTGGGCTGACCCGGGTGATGCGCCGTCGGCGGCGGTCACCCGGGAAATTCTCGAGGAAACCGGCTATCACAGTTCGCCGGTGAAGCTGATCGCGTGCTGGGACCGCGAGTTGCAGCACCACCCGCCGCCACTGCCCGTACACGTCTACAAGCTGTTCTTCCTGTGCCGCGCGCACGAGGCGGTGCAGCCGCCGGCAGCGCTGGAGACCCTGGCCGTGGGATGGTTCGGGCTCGGCGAGCTGCCGCCGCTGTCGGTGGGCCGCGTCAACCGCTAGCAGTTGGAGCGGGCGCTGGCTCACCATCGCGACCCGACCCTGCCGACTGAGTTCGACTGAGAACCCTCGCCGCGCGACCGAGCACGGTATAACCACTCAATGGTTCTCAAAGTGACGGTGTCGCCGGAGCTGATCGGCGGAGACGTCGACCAGGGGTACGGCAAGGTCGCGGACGCCTTTCGCGCCAACTTCGAGCGCGGCCGCGAGGTCGGCGCCGCGGTTGCGGTCTACCGCGACGGCGTCAAAGTCGTCGACCTGTGGGGCGGTTACCGCAACGGCGTCACCAAGGCGCCGTGGCAACAGGACACTCTCGTCAACATGTTCTCGACGACGAAAGGCGTTGCGTCCCTTGCCGTTGCCGTAGCTGCTTCGCGCGGTCTCGTCGACTATGACGCCAAGGTCGCCGATTACTGGCCGGAGTTCGCGCAGGCCGGCAAGGCCGAGGTGACGGTGCGGCAGCTGCTGTCTCATCAAGCCGGACTTCCGGTGCTGGACGCGTCGCTGCGGCTGGCCGATCTGGCCGACCCTGACAAGGTGTCTGCGGTGCTGGCGGCGCAGGCCCCGGTCTGGCCGCCGGGAACCCGGCACGGCTATCACGCCCTCACGCTTGGCTGGTATGAGTCCGAGCTGATCCGGCACACCGATCCGGCGGGCCGCACCCTGGGCCGGTTTTTCGCCGACGAGGTCGCCGCTCCGCTGGGTCTGGACCTGCACATCGGATTGCCCGCGTCGGTGGATCGTGACCGGGTCGCTCACCTACACGGCTGGCGACGCGCCGAGGCGCTGCTGCATCTCAATACGCTGCCGCCGCGCCTGGCGCTGGCCCTGTTGAATCCCTTCGGCCTCATCAGCCGGGCGGCCAACCTGCCCAACGGCATCGACCCGACACGCAGCGACTACAACCTCGACGAGATGCGCACCGTCGAGATACCGGCCGCCAACGGAATCGGCACGGCCCGTTCGGTCGCCAAGGCCTACGGTTGCGTGGCCACCGGTGGCACTGACATCGGTTTGACGCCAACCACTCTCGACGCACTGACCCAGCCGGCAATCACACCCAGCCGCGGGCTACGGGACAAGGTGCTGCACGTCGACTCGGTGTTCTCGCTGGGCTATTGCAAACCGGTCCCGCGTTTCGAATTCGGCTCGTCCGACAAAGCGTTCGGCACTCCGGGGCTGGGCGGGTCGTTCGGCTTCGCCGACCCGGACACCGGCGTCGGCTTCGGTTATGTGATGAACCGCTTGGGCTTTCACCTGTGGAGCGATCCGCGAGAACTCGCGGTGCGCCAAGCGCTGTTTCGCGACGTGCTGGGCGTGCGCGAGCAGACGTAAAAGCCCCCGACACGCCGTGCGTGCGGTGTGGGCCCAGCTCGCCCTACAGCTCGGTGACCGAACCGCCTGCGGCGGTGATCTTCTCGCGCGCGCTGCCGCTGAACTTGTGCGCAGTGACGTCGACCTTGACTGCCAACTTGCCGTCGCCGAGCACCTTCACCAACGAGTTCTTCCGCACTGCGCCCTTGGCCACCAGCTCGTCGACGCCGATCGAACCGCCTTGCGGGAACAGCCGATTGATATCCCCGACGTTGACGATTTCGTACTCGGTGCGGAACCGGTTGCGGAAACCCTTGAGCTTGGGCAGCCGCATGTGGATGGGCATCTGCCCACCCTCGAACGTCACGGGCACGTTCTTGCGGGCCTTGGTGCCCTTGGTGCCGCGGCCGGCGGTCTTGCCCTTGGAGCCCTCACCGCGACCGACGCGAGTGCGCTTGGTCTTCGACCCGGGCGCGGGCCGCAGGTCGTGAAGTTTGATCGTCATTTCTTAGCCTCCGCGGGTTCTACCTCGACGAGGTGGCGCACGACGGCGATCAAGCCACGGGTCTGGGCGTCGTCCTCACGAACCACCGATTGGCGAATCTTCCGCAAACCCAAGGTGCGCAGGCTCTCTCGCTGCTTCCAGCGGGCGCCGATCGTGCTGCGCACCTGGGTGATCTTCAGCTCTGCCATGGTCTATGCCGTTCCCTCACGCGCTGCGCTCGCGGCCAGCGCTTCGCTCTCTCGCCGCGCCTTCAACAAGCTGGCCGGAGCGACGTCCTCGATCGGCAGGCCGCGGCGGGCCGCCACCTCCTCGGGCCGCTGCAGCAGCTTGAGCGCGGCCACCGTGGCGTGCACCACGTTGATCGCGTTGTCGCTGCCCAGCGACTTGGCCAGGATGTCGTGGACCCCTGCGCATTCCAGCACCGCACGCACGGCACCACCGGCGATCACCCCGGTACCGGGGCTGGCCGGGCGCAGCAGCACCACACCGGCGGCGGCCTCACCCTGCACCGGATGCGTGATGGTGCCGCCAATCAACGGCACTCGGAAGAAGCTCTTGCGCGCCTCCTCGACGCCCTTGGCGATCGCCGCCGGGACCTCTTTGGCCTTGCCGTATCCGACGCCGACCATCCCGTTGCCGTCGCCGACGATGACCAGCGCGGTGAAGCTGAACCGCCGGCCACCCTTGACCACTTTGGAGACGCGGTTGATCGCCACGACCCGCTCGAGGTAGTTGCTGCCGTCGCGGTCGCGCCCGCGGCCGCCGCGGTCGTCGCGCCGGCCCCGGCCCTCACGCCCTTCGGCGCGTCCTTCACTGCGGGGCGCGCTGCCGGTGTCCGGAGCGGCGCCCCCTGAAGTCGGCTGCTCCGTCATCATGCAGTCCTTCCGTTGTCAAAGCTCGTCATCAGAATTTCAGCCCGCCCTCGCGCGCGGCGTCGGCCAGTGCGGCAATCCGACCGCCGTAGGTGTAGCCCCCACGGTCGAACACCACGGTGTCGATGCCGGCGGCCTTGGCCCGCTCGGCGATCAACTGGCCGACCCGCACGCTGCGGGCTTTCTTGTCGCCATCCACGCCGCGCACGTCGGCCTCGATCGACGAGGCCGCTGCCAGCGTGGTGCCGTTGAGATCGTTGACCAGCTGCACGTGGATGTGCCGCGCCGACCGGTGCACCACCAGCCGCGGACGCTCCGGCGTGCCCGAGATCTTCTTGCGCAGCCGTGCATGCCTGCGCAGCCGTGCGGCCCGACGGGCAGCGGATACGCTCTGCCCCACCGGCTTCCGCGCGTCTGTCTGTGTTCCAGCCATGGCTACTTACCTGTCTTTCCGACCTTGCGGCGGATCTGCTCGCCTTCGTAACGCACGCCCTTGCCCTTGTAGGGGTCGGGACGGCGCAACCGGCGTATATTCGCCGAGATCTGGCCGACCTTTTGCTTGTCGATCCCGGAGATCGAGAACTTAGTCGGCGTTTCCACCGCGAACGTGATGCCTTCCGGCGCCTCGATCACCACGGGATGGCTGTATCCCAGCGCGAATTCCAGCGTGTTGCCCTTGAGCTGCACGCGGTAACCGACGCCGAAGATTTCCATCTTGGTGGTGTAGCCCTGCGTCACGCCGGTGACGAGGTTGGCCACCAGGGTGCGGGACAGCCCATGCAGCGAACGGTTGCGCCGCTCGTCGTTGGGCCGGGTCACCACGATGGCGCCATCGTCGTTGCGCGCCACCGTGATCGGCTCGGCGACCGACAGCTCCAGCGTGCCCTTGGGTCCCTTCACCGAAACGTTCTGGCCGTCGATCGTCACGTCGACGCCCGACGGAACCGGGATCGGCTGCTTACCAATACGCGACATTGTTACCCCTCACCACACGTACGCGAGGACTTCGCCGCCCACGCCCTGTCTGGCTGCCTGACGATCGGTGAGCAAGCCCGAGGACGTCGAAATGATCGCGACGCCAAGGCCGCCGAGCACCCGCGGCAGGTTGGTGGATTTCGCATACACCCGCAGACCTGGCTTGGACACGCGGCGCAGACCCGCGATGCTGCGTTCCCGGCTGGGTCCGTACTTGAGCTGCACCACAAGCGCTTTGCCGACGCGGGCGTCTTCGACGTGGTAGTCGCTGATGTAGCCCTCGCGCTTGAGGATCTCGGCGATGTTGGCCTTGATCTTCGAGTGCGGCAGCGTCACCTCGTCGTGGTACGCCGAATTGGCATTGCGCAGACGCGTCAAAAAGTCTGCGATCGGGTCCGTCATGGTCATTTAGCGCTGCTCCTCTTCATCGCTGCGCTCTGCATCGTCGCCAACGCGGTCATAAGCGGCCGCTCCTCACCAACTGCTCTTCTGCACGCCCGGCAGCTCACCGGCATGCGCCATCTCGCGCAGGCAGATCCGGCACAGCCCGAACTTGCGGTAAACCGCATGCGGGCGGCCGCATTTGCTGCAGCGGGTGTAGGCGCGCACCTTGAACTTCGGCTTACGCTGCGCCTTGTTGACCAGTGCCTTCTTCGCCATCTGTTCAGTTCTCCTTGAACGGAAAGCCGAGGGCCCGCAACAGCGCTCGTCCTTCGTCGTCGGTCGTCGCCGAGGTGACGACGGTGATGTCCATGCCGCGGGGCCGGTCGATCGAGTCCACGTCGATCTCGTGGAACACCGACTGCTCGGCCAGCCCGAACGTGTAGTTGCCGGCGCCGTCGAACTGCTTGGGCGACAGGCCGCGGAAGTCGCGGATACGCGGCAGCGCAATCGAAGTGAGCCGGTCGAGGAACTCCCACATCCGATCGCCGCGCAGCGTCACCCGCGCGCCGATCGGCATGCCCTCGCGCAATTTGAACTGCGCGATGGACTTGCGGGCGCGGCGAATCTCCGGCCGCTGCCCGGTGATCAGCGCCAGGTCATTGACCGCGCCGTTGATCAGCTTGGCGTCGCGGGCGGCGTCGCCGACGCCCATGTTGACGACGACCTTGACCACGGTCGGGATCTGCATGACGTTGCCGTAGCCGAATTCTTTGTTCAGCGCGTCACGGATCTCTTCGCGGTAGCGCACCTTCAGCCGGGGCTGAACCTTTTCTGCCGTCGTCATCGTTAGATGTCCTTGCCGTTGCGCTTGGAGATACGGACCTTCTTGCCGGTTTCCTCGTCTCGGCGGTAGCCGATGCGGGTGGGCTTACCGTCCGAGTCGACGACCATCACGTTGGAGACGTGAATCGAAGCTTCCTGCGTGACGATGCCGCCGGACCGCGCGCCGCGCTGGTTGGTCGAGACCGCGGTGTGCTTCTTGATTCGGTTGACGCCTTCGACCAGCACCTTGTTGCGGGCGGGGTACGCCTGCAGCACCTTGCCCTTGGCGCCCTTGTCCTTGCCGGAGATGACCAGCACGGTGTCGCCCTTGTGGACCTTCATCTACAACACCTCCGGAGCCAGCGAGACGATCTTCATGAAGCGCTTCTCGCGCAGTTCGCGGCCGACCGGCCCGAAGATGCGGGTGCCGCGCGGGTCGTTGTCGGGCTTGATGATGACCGCCGCGTTCTCGTCGAACTTGATGTAGCTGCCGTCGGGGCGGCGGCGCTCCTTGACGGTGCGCACCACCACGGCCTTGACGACGTCACCGCGCTTGACGTTGCCGCCCGGGATGGCGTCCTTGACCGTCGCGACGATGACGTCACCGATGCCCGCGTAGCGCCGCGACGAGCCACCGAGCACACGGATGCACAAGATCTCCTTGGCGCCGGTGTTGTCGGCCACCTTCAACCGCGATTCCTGCTGAATCACCTAGATCTCCTGACCTGGTTAACGTGTGCACGGCAGAGGGTGCCGTCATGGCCTGACGTGCGTGGTCTTCATCACCGAAGGGCACGCGGGGCCGACAAAGTCGCCGGCCGAGGTCTGCCCACGGCAACCCCTAGAGTCTAGGTGACGGCCTGCTCAGCGCCAAATTGTCGCCCGATCCGCCGGCACCAGCCACACAGCGGGAGACCCAGCCGACAATCGCCGTCATTGGTGACGAGCGCCACGGTCTCCCGACTGCGCAGATTGTTAGATTGTTTATTAGATTTGATCCATGGTCGGGATCCGCTGTGCGACAACCTGGTTGCGCCAACAATGAACATCGAGGACTGCTTCGACGTCGCGGGCAACATCGTATTGCCCGACGGGATCACGTTGCCGTCGTGCCTGGAAGAGACCGTCGCCGAAAACGGGGACGCCCCGGCCTACCGGTACATGGACTACAGCCGCGACCGCAACGGTGTGGCCGCCGAGCTGACCTGGAACCAGCTGGACGCCACACTGCGCGCGGTCGGTGCCCGCCTGCAGCAGGTCACCCGGCCCGGTGACCGGGTGGCCATCCTGGCTCCTCAGGGCCTGGACTATGTCGCCGGCTTCTTCGCCGCCATCCACGCCGGCAACATCGCGGTCCCGCTGTTCGCGCCGGAGCTGCCCGGGCACGCCGAGCGGCTGGATGCGGTGCTCGCCGACTGCAGCCCGTCCGCCGTGCTGACCACCACCGGTGCGGCCGAGGCCGTCGGCGCATTCCTGCGCAAGCTTCCGCGGTCGCGCCGGCCGCGGGTGCTCGCCGTCGACGCGGTGCCGGATTCGGTGGGCTCGACGTTCGTCGCCCCGACGCTGGGCACCGACGACATCGCCTACCTGCAGTACACGTCCGGCTCGACCCGGACACCGGCCGGCGTCGAGATCACCCACCGCGCGGTGTGCACCAACGTCTTGCAGATGATCATCGCCGGCGAGTTGGACATGAACATCCGCAGCGTCAGCTGGTTGCCGCTGTATCACGACATGGGCCTGATGATGATCATGTTCCCGGCGCTGTTCGGCAACTACATCACGTTGATGTCGCCGCTGGCGTTCGTCCGGCGACCGCATCGGTGGATCAAGGAGCTGGCCGCAGAATCGGTGCACGGCCGAATCTTTGCTGCCGCACCGAATTTCGCGTACGAACTCGCTGCCAAGCGCGGGTTACCGGCCGACGGTGAAACCCTGGACCTGCGCAATGTGACCGGCCTGCTGAACGGATCCGAACCGGTCACGATGGCCGCCATCGACCAGTTCGTCGCCGCGTTCGCGCCCTACGGGCTGCCGGCCACGGCCGTCAAACCGTCCTACGGCATGGCCGAGGCGACGTTGTCGGTCGCCAGCATCGCCCAGGCGGCGCGCGCGAGCGCAATCCACGTCGACCGCGCACAACTCGGCACCGGCCGGGTGGTGACGGTGGCGCCCGACGCCCCCAACGCCGTCGCGCTGGTGTCCTGCGGGCAGGTGCTGCGCAACCAGTGGGCCGTCATCGCCTGCCCGGACAACGATGCCGAACTGCCCGACGGCACGGTCGGCGAGATCTGGTTGCACGGCGACAACATCGGCCGCGGCTATTGGGGCCGGGACGACGAGACCGAACGGGTCTTCCACAACAAGCTGCAGACCCGCCTCGAGCACGGCAGCCACGCCGAGGGCTCGCCGATGAACGGGCTGTGGCTGCGCACCGGTGACCTGGGCTTCTACCTCGACGGCGAGCTGTACATCGCCGGCCGGATCAAAGACCTGGTGATCGTCGACGGGCGCAACCACTATCCGCAGGACATCGAGGCCACGGTCTCGCAGGCGTCGGCGGCGGTGCGCGCCGGCTATGTCGCGGCATTTTCGGTTATGGGCGACGCCGGTGAACGGCTGGTGGTCATCGCCGAACGCGCCGCGGGGGCGGGCCGGGCCGATCAGGCGCCGGTCGCCGACGCCATCCGGGCCGCGGTCTCGCGAACCCACGGCGTGGCGGTGGCCGATGTGCGCCTGGTCAACGCCGGCGCCATTCCCCGCACCACCAGCGGCAAGCTGGCCCGCGGCGCCTGCCGCGCCGAATACCTCGCCGGCCAGTACGACCGGTGATCACCGATCCGCCACGCAGCGGAACCCGATGTGGGTGGTGGCGGTGTCCTGGGACTGCGGCGAGCGCGCCGCCGGCCGGTAGCGGTGGCAGTACTCCGGCGCGCACAGGTGCGAGCCGCCCTTGAGGGTTTGCGCCACGGTCGGATCGGCGGGGCCAGTTGGCGTGCAGCACGTCTTGGGCGGCTCGTTGGGGCGGTGATGCGCCGAGAATTCGGTGGTGGTCCATTCCCAGACGTTGCCGATCATGTCGAGCAACCCAAACCCGTTGGGCGGGAACGTGCCCACCGGCGAGGTTCCGGCCCAGCCAAGCGCGCCGTCGTTGCGGTACGGGAATTGGCCCTGCCAGGTGTTGGCCATCAACTGCCCGCCGGGTCTTTCCTCCTCGCCCCAGGCGTAGGTCGAAGTGCTTCCGCCGCGCGCGGCGTACTCCCACTCGGCTTCGGTGGGTAGTCGCCGCCCGGCCCACCGCGCGTAAGCCGCGGCGTCGGGATAGGCCACCTGCACGACGGGATGGTCAGCCTTGCCGGAGATGTCGCTGTCCGGGCCGAACGGATGGCGCCAGCTCGCGCCCGGCACCCAGTGCCACCACTGCCGCCAGTCCCGCAGGTCGACCGGGCCCGGCGTCGGCCGGAACACCAGCCCGCCGGGAACCAGGTCAGCCGGGTCGGCACCGGGGTACAACGCGGGGTCGATCTGTTGCTCGGCGATGGTCAGATAGCCTGTCGCGGCAACGAATTCGGCGAATTGGGCGTTGGTCACCGGATGGCGCTCGATCGCAAACGCACCAACCGTGGCGGTATGGATCGGCGCTTCCTCGGGGTAGAAGCTGGTGGACCCCATCCGGAACGATCCCCCCGGAAGGTCGACAAGCTCGGTTAACTCAGTCACGCGAAAAAGCCAGTGCCAGTTTCTTTTCCAGGTCTTCGTACGGTGTGCCGGAGATGTCGACGGTGACCTGCGCGATGGTGCCGCCGGTGAAGGCGAACGGCGCCTTGTAGCGGCTGGACACCGCCGAACCGCTGTTGCGGCCCACACTGATTGTGGCGCCGGCCAATCCGAAGGTTCCCGGCTGGGTGGTCATTTCCGGCAGCGACGCGACGGCTTGGTCGTCGATGTACAGCACGGCCTCACCGAGCGGGGTGTGGCTGCCCGCCACTGTGCCCGACCGGGTGTAGCGGACACCGAACAGGTGCCGGCCCAACGGAACTGCGCCGGGCGAGGAGATCGCATGTTGCCGCTCGCCGAGGAAGTTGTACACGTAGTGCAGCCGGCCGTCCTGGATGAACAGGACGTGGCCGCCATGTGCTCCGCCCTGCTTGAACAGCGCACCTTCCGCGCCGGTGCTGTCCACGGTGACGTCCGCAACCACCGAGAACGACTGGCCGCGGATCTCGACAGAGGCGCCGATGCCGACCTCGGCCGCATCGGGATAGTACGTGTAGGTGGACCGCTCACCGGACAGATACGGCCGCCACCGGGTCACCGTTTCGAAGATGTTCAAGTCGGCCAATGGCAGCCCGTTGTACTTGGCGGCCTCGGAGAACCACAGCGCCTTCAGTTCCTCCAGCTTCTCGGGTTGTTCGGTAGCCAGGTCGTGGCACTGGCTGCGGTCGGCCGCGATGTGGAACAGCTCCCAGCGGTCGGCGTCGAAATGCGACCAGCCCGCCGGGGTGGCGGCGTGCACGGTGTTGGCGAACCAGCCGTCGTGCCAGATCCCACGGGTGCCCAGCATGGTGTAGAACTGGGTGTGTTTACCGGTATCGGCTGTCGGATCCTGTAGCGCCGCTGTGAAACTCACGCCGTCCAGCGGCCGTTG
Organism: Mycobacterium sp. MFM001; assembly: GCF_003402475.1. Classification (GTDB taxonomy): domain Bacteria; phylum Actinomycetota; class Actinomycetes; order Mycobacteriales; family Mycobacteriaceae; genus Mycobacterium. Next base: position 105,669 of record NZ_BFAB01000009.1, on the reverse strand, counting down.
CGGAATACCCTTGACCGTCTCCGGCGGCGTAATACCCAGCAAGTCGTAGACCGTTGGGGTGATATCGCAGACGCTGACATAGTTGTCGCGGACTTCACCATGGGCCGCAATCCCATTGGGCCAGGAGATCATTGCGGTGTCGGCGATGCCGCCCTCGTGCGAGGCGTAGCGCTTGAACAACTTGTACGGGGTGTTGAACGCCATCGCCCAGCCGATCGGGTAATGGTTGTAGGTTTCGGGCCCGCCGAGACGATCGAGGTATGTCATGCTCTCTTCGACGGTGTCGATGTAGCCGTTGAAGAACTTCGACTCGTTGACCGAGCCGTTCGGCCCGCCCTCGCCGCTGGCGCCGTTGTCGGAGATCACCACGACGATGGTGTTGTCCAGCTGGCCGGATTGCTCGAGATAGTCCAGAACCCGGCCTATTTGGGCATCGGTGTAGCTCAGGAAGCCGGCGAATACTTCGGCCATCCGGGAGAACAGCTTCTTCTCGTCGTCGGCGAGTGAATCCCACGGCCGCACCGTGTCCTGCAACGGCCACGGCTCCCCGCCCGGGCCGGTCACGTCGAGATACGGATTGATGGGCGACAGCTCGGTTTCCGGCGGGACGATACCCATCGACTTTTGCCGTTCGAGCACGATCTCGCGGTAGCGCTCGTATCCCATGTCGAAGCGGCCGGCGTATTTGTCGGCCCAGTCTTTGAAGACGTGGTGCGGGGCGTGTCCGGCGCCGGGGCACACGTAGGCGAACCACGGCTTGTCCGGCGCAATCACCTTGGCGTCGCGGATGAATTCGATTGTCTTGTCGGCGATGTCCTTCGACAGGTGATAGCCGTCCTCGGGTGTGCTGGGCGGCGGCACGGGATGGTTGTCGTACACCAGGTCGGGGTACCACTGGTCGGTCTCGCCGCCCATGAAGCCGTAGAACCGTTCGAACCCGCGGGACAGCGGCCAGTGCCGCTTGGTCGACGCGAGGTTGGACTCCTCGAGCGGAGTCAGGTGCCATTTGCCGATGCAGTAGGTGTTGTAGCCGCGTTCGGCAAGCACTTCGGAGAGCAGCGCCGTGTCGGCGGGAATGCGGCCATTGCAGTTGGGGAATCCGTCGGTGAACTCTTCGATGGTGGCCATGCCCACCGTGGTGGCGTTGCGACCGGTCAGCAAGGACGCCCGGGTCGGCGAGCACAGCGCGGTGGTGTGGAACTGCGAGAGCCGCACGCCGCGGTCGGCAATCCGAGTCATCGCCGGCATCTCGACCAATCCGCCGAAGCAGTCCCAGGTCGCGATGCCGACATCGTCCCACACCAGATAGAGGACGTTCGGCGCATTGTCCGGTGCGACGGGCGCGGCGTACGGACCCCAATCCGGTTCGGAGTCCCGAATGTCCAGTTCGATTTTGCCCTGAAACTCCGTGGCCATCACCGGCTCCGTTCGCCTTGTCGGTGCGGCGACTATACCGGCCGGATAGCGTCATCATTGCCGGAACCACAACGCAGCGGCTACACCTGACATGTGACGCCGGGCGAGCTGACGCTTTTCCTGTGCGGCGACGTGATGACCGGCCGCGGCGTCGACCAGATCCTCCGGCATGCCGGCGATCCCACGCTGCGCGAGCCGGCGGTAACCGACGCGAGGAACTACGTGCGGCTGGCCGAGCGCGCCAACGGCCCGATTCCCGCTCCGGTCGACGATGCCTGGCCGTGGGGCGATGCTTTGGCGGTGCTCGACGACGTCGCTCCCGACGTCCGCATTCTCAACCTGGAGACCGCCGTCACCGCCGACGGCGACTTCGCGCAGGACAAGGCGGTGCACTACCGGATGCATCCGGACAATCTCGGGTGCTTGACCGCCGTCCGGCCGGACGTCTGCGCGCTGGCCAACAACCACGTCCTGGATTTCGGCCCGACCGGGCTCGCCGACACGCTGCGCGCGCTCACCGCCGCCGGAATCGCGCCCGTCGGCGCGGGTCTGAACGCCCACGACGCGAAAGAGCCTGCGGTGCTTGGACTTACGGACAACACCCGGATCGTGATCGCCGCTGCCGCTATGACGTCCAGCGGCGTCCCACGAGACTGGGCCGCCACAGCGAGCCGGCCCGGAGTCGTCGTCGCGGACCTGTCCGAACGGGGTGCCGTCGAGCTGGCCGACGGGGTCGTGGCGCTCAAGCGACCGGGCGACATCGGGGTGGTTTCGCTGCACTGGGGCTCCAACTGGGGATACGGCGTCGAGGCGGACCAGGTTCGCTTCGCGCACCGACTAATCGACGCGGGCGTCGACGTCGTGCACGGGCATTCGTCGCACCATCCGCGACCGGTCGAGGTGTACCGCGGCAAGCTGATCCTCTACGGCTGCGGCGACACCGTCGACGACTACGAGGGCATCGGCGGGTACGAACCGTACCGCGACGAGCTGCGCCTGCTGTATTTCGCGACGATCGACCGCGGCAGCGGTGTCCTTACCGCACTGCGCCTGGTTCCGATGCGGGCCCGCCGAATGCGGCTGGAGCTCGCCTCACCCGACGATGCCGAGTGGCTGCGCCGCACCCTCGAAGACGCCAGCCAGCGCTTCGGAACACGGTTTCACGGCAAAGCCGACGGCACCCTGGCCGCCGGCCCGGCGTGAGCGAAACTACTTGGCCTTCTCCAGGATTTCGACCAGACGCCAGCGCTTGGTCGCCGACAGCGGACGGGTCTCCATCAGCGAAACCCGGTCGCCGATACCGGCGATACTGTTCTCGTCGTGCGCCTTCACCTTCTTGGTGGTGCGGATGATCTTGCCGTAGAGCGGGTGCTTCACCCGGTCCTCCAACTCGACCACGATGGTCTTCTGCATCTTGTCGCTGACCACATAACCGATGCGGGTCTTGCGCCGGCCCCGCGGCTTGGGCGTGCGCGGAGTGTGCTTGGGGCCCTTTTCTTTCGGGGCTTCCGCAGCCGCGGCCTTCTTCGGGGCGGCCTTCTTCGGCGCGGCCTTGGCGCCAGTCTTCGCCTCTGCCATTACGATTCCTCACCCTCGGGCCCGGAAGCCAGGCCCAGTTCACGTTCGCGCAGCACGGTGTAGATGCGTGCGATCTCCTGCCGCACCGTGCGGAGTCGACGGTTGTTGTTGAGCTGCCCGGTCGCCATCTGGAAGCGCAGGTTGAACAGCTCTTCCTTGGATTCGCGCAGTTTGTCGACCAGTTCTTCGCCGGTGAGCTCGCGCAGTTCGCCAGCGGAAACGCCCACTGCCATCAGAACTGCTCCTCTCGGGTAACGATGCGTGCCTTGATCGGCAACTTGTGGATTGCTCGGGTCAGCGCGGCCCGGGCGATCGCCTCGTTGGGGTAGCTGAGCTCGAAGAGCACCCGGCCGGGTTTGACGTTGGCCACCCACCATTCCGGCGAACCCTTACCCGAACCCATCCGGGTTTCCGCCGGCTTCTTGGTCAGCGGACGGTCCGGGAAGATGTTGATCCACACCTTGCCGCCACGCTTGATGTGGCGGTTGATGGCGATACGGGCGGATTCGATCTGCCGGTTGGTGATGTAGGCGTGCTCCAGAGCCTGGATGCCGTAGTCGCCGAAGCTCACCGTGGTTCCGCCGCTGGCGATGCCGCGCTGACGCGGATGATGCTGCTTGCGGTGCTTGACCTTGCGGGGAATCAACATGATTCAGCTCTCCGTGCTCTGCGTTTCGACGGCCTGCTCCTCGGCAGGCGGCGCGGCGGGAGCCGCGGCGGGCTCCTCGCTGCTCGATGCGGCCCGTCCGGCGTCGGTGCTGGTGGCCGTGGTGCCCGCGGCGCCACTGCGGCGTGGACGGGTGCCCGACGGCCGCTCGCGGCGCGGACGCTCGGCGCCCCCTGCCGTCGGAGCCGCCAATTCGCGCTTGCCACCGACGATGTCGCCCTTGTAAATCCACACCTTCACGCCAATCCGGCCGAAGGTGGTCTTGGCTTCGTACAGGCCGTAGTCGATGTCGGCGCGCAACGTGTGCAGCGGGACGCGGCCCTCGCGGTAGAACTCCGAACGGCTCATTTCCGCCCCGCCGAGGCGGCCGGAGCACTGCACCCGGATGCCCTTGACGTTGGGCTGGCGCATCGCCGACTGGATGGCCTTGCGCATCGCGCGGCGGAACGCCACCCGGTTGCTCAGCTGCTCGGCGACGCCTTGGGCCACCAATTGTGCTTGTGACTCAGGGTTTTTCACCTCGAGGATGTTGAGCTGGACCTGCTTGCCGGTCAGCTTCTCCAGATCAGCGCGGATGCGGTCGGCTTCGGTGCCGCGGCGGCCGATGACGATGCCGGGCCGCGCGGTGTGGATGTCCACCCGGACCCGGTCGCGGGTGCGCTCGATCTCCACGTCGGCGATCCCCGCGCGCTCCAGGCCGGTGGACAGCAGCCGCCGAATCGCAACGTCTTCCTTGACGTATTCGGCGTATTGCTTGTCGGCGTACCACCGAGACTTCCAGTCGGTGGTGATACCGAGCCGGAAGCCGTGCGGATTGATCTTCTGGCCCACTACTGCGAGCCTCCCTTCGCTTCAGAAGCCTCATCGGTCTTCTTGGCCGCTTCCGCGGACTTGGCGGCGGATGCCTTCTTCGCTGGGGCCTTCTTGGCCGGTGCTTTCTTGGCCGGGGCCTTCTCGGCGGATGCCTTCTTCGCCGGCGCCTTCTTGGCGGCGGCCTTGCTCGCCTGGGCGCGACGGGACCGAGCCGACTGCGACGAGCGTTCGTCTTTCACCGGACGGCTTTCCACCACCACGGTGATATGGCTGGTGCGCCGACGGATCCGGAACGCGCGGCCCTGGGCGCGAGGACGGATCCGCTTGGCGGTGGGGCCGTCGTCGGCGCAGACGCTGGCCACCACCAGCGTCGCCGGGTCGAGCCCGTTGTTGTTCTGCGCGTTGGCCGCAGCGCTCGCGATCACCTTGGCCACCGGCACGCTGGCCGCCTGCGGCGCCCAGCGCAAAATGTCGAGCGCCTCGGACACCGACTTGCCGCGGACCAGGTTGATCACCCGTCGCGCCTTGGTCGGCGACACCCGCACAAAGCGCGCCTTGGCTGTCGCAGAAGGAAATTCAGTCGTGGTAGTCATCGCCGCTTGGCTTTCCGGTCGTCCTTGATGTGTCCCTTGAAGGTGCGCGTCGGCGCGAACTCACCAAGCTTGTGCCCGACCATCGCCTCGGTGATGAACACCGGCACATGCTTGCGTCCGTCGTGGACGGCGAAGGTGTGGCCGATGAAATCGGGGATGATCGTCGACCGCCGCGACCAGGTCTTGATGACCTGCTTGGTGTTCTTCTCGTTCTGCGCGTCGACCTTCTTCAACAGATGGTCGTCGACGAACGGACCCTTCTTCAGGCTGCGTGGCATCGGCTACTCCTCTTAACGCCCGTGCTTCTTGCCGGTGCGCCGGCGGCGGACGATGAGCTTGTCGCTGGGCTTGTGCGGTTTACGGGTGCGGCCCTCGGGCTTACCCCACGGGCTGACCGGGTGACGCCCACCGGACGTCTTGCCCTCACCACCACCATGCGGGTGATCCACCGGGTTCATCACCACACCGCGGACCGACGGGCGCTTGCCCTTCCAGCGCATCCGGCCGGCTTTACCCCAGTTGATGTTGGCCTGCTCGGCGTTGCCCACCTCGCCGACCGTGGCGCGGCAGCGCACGTCGACGCGACGGATCTCACCGCTGGGCATCCGCAGCGACGCGTAAGTGCCTTCCTTACCGAGCAACTGGATGCTCGAGCCCGCGGAACGGGCCAGCTTGGCACCGCCACCCGGGCGCAGCTCCACGGCGTGGATCAACGTACCGGCCGGGATGTTGCGCAGCGGAAGGTTGTTGCCGGGCTTGATGTCGGCGTTCGGACCCGACTCCACAACGTCGCCCTGTGAGAGCCCCTGCGGCGCAATGATGTAGCGCTTCTCGCCGTCCAGGTAGTGCAGCAGTGCGATCCGCGCGGTGCGGTTCGGGTCGTACTCGATGTGCGCGACTTTCGCGTTGACGCCGTCCTTGTCGTTGCGGCGAAAGTCGATCACCCGGTAGGCGCGCTTGTGCCCACCACCCTTGTGGCGGGTGGTGATCCGGCCGTGCGCGTTGCGTCCGCCGCGGCCATGCAGCGGGCGCACCAACGACTTCTCCGGAGTCGAGCGAGTGATCTCGGCGAAATCGGAGACGCTGGCACCGCGACGACCCGGAGTCGTCGGCTTGTACTTGCGAATTCCCATGGCTTGTCTCTCTATTCTCGGCTACGCCGGTGCGCCGAACAGGTCGATCGGCTTGCTGCCCGGCGCCAGCGTGACGATGGCGCGCTTGGTGTTCTTACGCTTGCCGTAACCGGTCCGGGTGCGCTTGCGCTTGCCCTGCCGGTTAGCGGTGTTCACCGCCGCCACCTTGACGGAAAAGATCTTCTCGATGGCGATCTTGATCTGCGTCTTGTTCGAGTCGGGGTGCACCAGGAACGTGTACACGTTGTCGTCGATCAACCCGTAGGACTTCTCCGAGATGACCGGCGCCAAGATGATGTCGCGTGGGTCAGTGACGGTCGCCATCAGGCCGAAACCTCCTCGGAAGTGTTGGCGGCGATGTAGGCGTTCAGCGCCTCGACGGAGAACACCACGTCGTCGGCACGCAGCACGTCGTAGGTGTTGAGCTGATCGGGTGCCAGCACATGCACGCCGGGCAGGTTGCGCACACTCTTGACGCCGGTCTCGTCGCTGCGCTCGGTGACCACCAGCACCTGCTTGCGGTCGGTCAGCGTGGCCAGGAAAGCCTTGGCGCTCTTGGTCGACGGGGTCTGACCCGACACCAGCTCGGTGATCGCGTGGATGCGACCGTTGCGCGCCCGGTCCGACAATGCGCCCCGCAGTGCGGCGGCGATCATCTTCTTCGGCGTGCGCTGGCTGTAGTCGCGCGGCTTGGGGCCGTGCACGACGCCACCGCCGGTGAACTGCGGCGCCCGCACCGAACCCTGCCGGGCACGGCCAGTGCCCTTCTGCCGGTAGGGCTTCCGTCCGCCACCGCGGACCTCGCCGCGAGTCTTGGTCGAATGCGTGCCCTGCCGCGCCGCCGCCCGCTGCGCGGTGACGACCTGGTGCATCAGAGCGATGTTGGCCGGCGCATCGAACAGCTCGGCCGGCAGCTCCACCGAGCCGCTCTTCTTGCCGTCCGGCGCCTTGACGTCAATCTTGATGCCAGCCATTACTTCTCACCTCGTTTGATCGCGCTACGGACCATGACGAGCCCACCGTTACGGCCGGGGACAGCGCCCTTGATCAGCAGCACGCCGTTGTCAGCGTCGACCTTGTGCACCAACAGGTTCTGCGTGGTCACCCGGTCGTTACCCATCCGGCCGGCCATCCGGGTGCCCTTGAACACCCGCGCCGGAGTGGCGCAGCCACCGATGGAGCCGGGGCGGCGGTGCACCGCCTGCGCGCCGTGGCTGGCGCCCTGGCCGCGGAAACCGTGCCGCTTCATCGTGCCGGCAAAGCCTTTGCCCTTGGAGGTGCCGGTCACGTCGACATAGCTTCCGGCGGAAAAGATTTCGGCCGTCAACTCCTGACCGACCTCGTATTCGGCGGCCGCGTCGGCGTCGTCGAGACGCAACTCGGCCAGGTGCCGGCGCGGGTTCACGCCGGCGGCGGCGTACTGACCGGACAGCGGCTTGTTGACCTTGCGGGGGCTGATCTCGCCGTAGGCCAGCTGCACCGCGCTGTAGCCGTCGCGCTCCGGTGTGCGGATTCGGGTCACCACGTTCGGCCCGGCCTTGACCACGGTCACCGGAACAACCCGGTTGTTCTCGTCGAACACCTGCGTCATGCCCAGCTTGGTGCCCAGGATGCCTTTTCGTGCCATCGGTTCTGGTCTCCTACTGGATGTTGACGTCGACGCTGGCCGGCAGATCGATACGCATCAACGCATCGACGGTCTTCGGTGTCGGATCGAGGATGTCGATCAACCGCTTGTGCGTGCGCATTTCGAAGTGCTCCCGCGAGTCCTTGTACTTGTGCGGAGAGCGAATAACGCAGTAGACGTTCTTCTCTGTCGGCAGAGGCACCGGACCCACCACGCTGGCGCCGGTCCGGACGACCGTCTCGACGATTTTGCGCGCCGAGGCGTCAATGGCCTCGTGGTCGTAGGCCTTGAGCCTGATGCGGATCTTTTGTCCCGCCACGCTTCTCCTACCTCACTCTCCAATGTCCGGACCTAGGTCCCACGGCGCGCCGGTTGGTCTGGCGTCGCGCCGGATGTTGCGCCGCTGTTTACCTGTCTTGGTCCACCGGCCCCCGCGGTCGGGTGTGTCGCCCTCACGCAGCCTGGTTCGCGACCGAAATTCGCCACGCTCCAAGGATGGGACCGGACGCGCCCGTCTGGGCGCCGGTCGTATGCCCGGCCAGGCGCTAACCCGGCGCAAGGCAACCTGAACAGTATGCCCCAGATCGGGTTGGCGGCCAAATCCTCCCCCGGGCCCGAAAGGACGGTTGATTCTGCGTCCAGGGCGGAAAAGTACGAGGAGTTGACGCCCTCAGCGCAGACTCAACGCCGGAGCTATCTTACTTTGAAGTAAGATATGTGGACATGACCGGTTCGACCAGCACTTATGCCGCATGGAAACGCCTCTCTGGGCGCCCGGGCGGATCGCGGCTGTTTTCGGCAGCCGCGATGGCCCGAGTCCCCTACTTCGTCTCGGTGCTGCCGCACGTGGTCAGGATGGAACCGGGACTGGCCGAGGTGCGGGTGCCGAAGTGGTTTTTCGTCTACAACCATCTGCACACGGTGCACGCGATCGCGTCCTGCAACGCCGCCGAAGTCGCGATGGGGATGCTGATGGAGGCCACCGTGCCGCGCAGCCACCGCTGGATCCCCAAGGCGATGAACGTGCAGTACCTCGAAAAGGCGACGACGTCGCTGCGGGCGCTGGCCCGAGTGGACCCGCCGGACTTCGAGAAGATCACCGACGGCGTCGAACTGGTGGTGCCGGTCAGCGTCACCGACCGCAACGGCGTCGAGGTCGTGCACGCCGACATCACCACCTGGGTCACACCGGCCGGCTGACCCTGCTCACGACTTACCCTTGAGCGTCGCCCAGAACGGGCATTGGTGCGCCTCCTCGAAGGTTGTCGTGACCCGGCTGCCGTCGGGACGCAACGACATCCAACGCGAGTGGTCCCCGCCCACCGCCGGCCAGGGCGGCTGGCCCGCGACCTTCGGTGCACCGGTTGTCACGAATTGGCTCCAGTAGGCGATCATTTGGTCCGACAGCGCGTGCTGGTCGGGATTCAGTGGTGGCGCTCCGCCGACGTTGAACAGGTAGCGCAGCTCCAGTGAATGACTGGCGCCGACGGGAAAAGGCGCATGGCGCAACGGATCCGGTGCGGGCGCGTGCGGATCGTCGAATTCATAGCCATAGACTGGTGCGCCGCGGCTCAGCGCGACGGCCATGCGGTCGGTGACACAGGAGAACACGCCGTCGGTGACTGCCGCGGAGTAGGCAAGCGAAACGTCGCCGCCGTAGCGCTCGGGTGGATAGTGCGCCAGCACTCCCCGCCCGTCGGCGCCGAAGATGTCGGTCAGCACGGCGGGATACTCGGCGGGCGTAACGCCGTGGCCGCGCTTGAGATAACGCAGCGCCGCGAACATCGTGAACTCGTCGTGGTTGACGCCGATCAGTACCGGCACCCGCGCGGCCCGCCCCGCCGACATCGCCGCGACGGGCCCCATCGGCAAGGCCGCTGTGCCGGTCACCGGGCCGGTGAGCGCGTCGGAGTCGCCGATGAAGGAGTACCAGGGCGGTCGCGTCAACTTGCTCTCAGGCAGCGCGCGCAGGCACTCGGCGGCGTGGGCCGGATCCGGGCAGCCCGCCGCTGCGGCGTAGTTCACGCTGGTGTGCTGCGCGGCCGGCAGCTCGGCCTGCGCCTGACACGGCGCGCTCTGGATGATCGCCGCGCGGAAAAGGCCCGCCGATCCCGGCGCCACCAGGTGATCGCACACCGACATACCGCCCGCGGACTCGCCGGCGATGGTCACCTTGGCCGGGTCGCCGCCGAACGCGGCGATGTTGTCGCGTACCCAGCGCAGCGCGGCCTGCTGGTCGGCCAGCCCGTAGTTGCCGACGTCGTTGCCGGTGCCGAGTGCCGGGTGTGCCAGAAATCCGAGCGCCCCGAGCCGGTAGTTGATCGTGACGACGATGATGTGGCCCTTGGCCGCAAGCCAGCGCGCGTTGTAGATGTCGCCGCTGCCGTTGACGAACCCGCCGCCGTGGATCCACACCATCACCGGGCGCTTGTCGGCCCGTCCCGCGGTGGGAGTCCACACGTTGAGCGTCAGACAGTTCTCGCCGGTCGGCTTGACCGTGCGGGCGTCGCGCGGGGTTTCCTGGACGCATTGTGGTCCCGGCTTGCTGGCCTCCAACGTTCCCGGCCAGCGTGCCGCCGGCCGCGGCGGCTGCCAGCGCAGCGGGCCAACCGGCGGCGCCGCGTACGGAATGCCTTGAAACAGGCGATAATCCGCGGCGACCAGGCCGCGCATCGGCCCCACCGGCGTACGCACCACGGCGGCGTCCAGCGGTCCGGCATACGCCGGCTGGGACTTCTGCGGTGCCGCGCTGCCGCCGTGGCCGCAGCCCACCACCAGCGTCGCCGCCAGCAGCAGGGCGGCCCACGCTCGTCGGCGGTCAGGCAATCGGGTCGGCACGAAACTCCAATTTACGGATCGACCCAAATCGCTTCCCGGATATTCGCGACCGTGCGAGAATGAAAAAGTTGACAGGTGTCAAGTCTAGGAGCCTCATGAGCACACCGATCATCGACGAGGCCGCCAAGGTGTTCGCCGATCCGACGTCTTACACCGACGAGCCGCGGCTGCATGCGGCGCTGACGCACCTGCGGGCCCATGCGCCGGTGTCGTTGGTGGACTGTCCTCCTTATCGGCCGTTTTGGGCGATCACCAAACACGCCGACATCATGGACATCGAGCGCGACAACAACCTGTGGATCAACGAGCCGCGGCCGCTGCTGGCCACCGCCGAGCAAGACGACTTTGCGCGTGCGCAACTGGACTCCGGAATGGGGTTGCGCACGCTGATCCACATGGACGACCCGCAGCACCGGGTGGTCCGCGCGATCGGCGCGGACTGGTTTCGGCCTAAAGCGATGCGCGCGTTGAAGGTTCGCGTCGACGAGCTGGCGAAGATCTACGTCGACAAGATGATGGCGGCCGGCACCGAATGCGACTTCGTGCAAGAAGTCGCCGTGAATTACCCGCTGTACGTGATCATGTCGCTGCTGGGGATCCCCGAGTCGGACTTTCCCCGCATGCTGCGACTCACCCAGGAGCTCTTCGGCGGCGACGACGAGGAATTCAAGCGCGGCAACACCTCCGAAGAGCAGCTTCAGATTCTGCTCGACTTCTTCGGCTACTTCAACGCAATCACCGCGTCCCGGCGGGAGCATCCGACCGAGGACCTCGCATCGGCGATCGCCAACGCCCGCGTCGACGGCGAGCCACTGTCCGACCTCGACACCGCCTCCTATTACGTGATCATCGCCACCGCGGGCCATGACACCACCAGCGCGACGATCTCCGGCGGGCTGCACGCGCTGATCGAAAACCCCGACCAGCGCGCGCGATTGACCGACAACCTCGACTTGATGCCGTTGGCGGTCGAAGAGATGATCCGTTGGGTCACGCCGGTCAAGGAATTCATGCGCACGGCCACCGCAGACACCACCGTGCGCGGCGTGCCGATCGCCGAAGGCGAATCGGTCTACCTGTCCTACGTTTCGGGCAATCGCGACGAAGAGGTGTTCGACGATCCGTTCCGCTTCGACGTGGGCCGAGATCCTAACAAACACTTGGCGTTTGGCTACGGTGTGCACTTCTGCCTGGGGGCTGCGCTGGCCCGCATGGAAGTGAACAGTTTCTTCACCGAACTGCTGCCGCGGCTGAAATCCATTGAGCTGAACGGAGATCCGCAGCTGATCGCGACCGTGTTCGTCGGCGGTCTCAAGCACCTGCCGATTCGCTACGAGCTTCGCTGATCGGCTTGCCCTGGGTGCGCTGCACGTGCAGGAAGCCGTCGACCGCGGCGCGGGCGCACTCGCGGTAGTCGAAATCCGGCAGCGTGCTCAGCCGGCCCACCACCATCGGGCCGATCAGCAGGGCGATCGCTCGGGTGCGGTCGATCTCGCCCAGCTCGGCCGCCTCCGGGCTGTCGAAAATGGCGTCGAAGGGCGCGGCGTACTGCTGCGCGATGCGCTCGCGCAGCGTGCTGATCGCCGCGCTGTCGACGGGCGTGTGACGGGCTTCGGGTAGCTGTTCCAGGTCGCGGCCCAGCGCCAGCCAGGACATCGCGGTCAGCATGCCCGGGGCCTCGGCGATCAATTGCCCTTGGGCCTCCACCAACTCGATGAGCCGGTCGCGCAACGTGCCGTCCTGCGACGGCATGGGCGCCGGTGGGATCAGGCTGTTGAAAGCCGCTGCGAGCAAATCGTTTCCGCTCGGGAAGTGGCGGTACAGGGTAGCGCGGGCCACGTTGGCACCGCGGGTGACCGCATCGACGGTCACCGCGCTGGGGCCCCCTGAGCGCAGCAGCGCGGTAGCGGCTTCGAGCAAGCGAGCCCGCGACCGCGCCGGCCGGGGATCGGTACTGCCGGCGATGGGTACCACCTCCCGTTTAACGACGAGACTATCCGTCTATCTACGAGACTGTTAGTCTCAAAAATCCCTCGCCGCCGAAAGGAGGCGCTCCCCCTATGGTCGACACCTTCGTCCGGCCTGATCAGCGTACCGATCTGATGACCGGGTTCGGTTCTCACCGCGCCCGAATCTGGACTATCGCCGTGGCCTGCATGGGCGTGTCGCTGGTCATCGCGTCGATGGTCGCGCTGAACACGGCGCTGGGCGATCGGCGTGTGGGCGCCGGGTCGTAATGGGCAGCAACTTCGCCCGGTGCGTTGGCTCACCCGACGAATTCGGCGGCCCGGTGGCCGAGCATGACGATGCTGGCGTGAGGTCCGCGGCTGGTGATATTCGGCAGCGCGGAGCCGTCGATCACCCACAGGCCGTCGACGCCACGCACGCGACAGCGCGAGTCCAGCACAGCGGAGTCGTCGGCGTCGTCGCCCATCGGCACCGTCCCACAAAGATGCTGTGACGTCGACCACGCCGGCGCGCCGACTTTGGTTGTCTGGCCGACTAATTCGCGGACCAATTCGCTGCCGCGCTGCAGCAGTGCGACGTCGTGCGGGTCGCTGTCGTAGCGATGTTCGATGAGCGGAGGAACCCGGTAATCGGCCGAGACCACCGTGATGCGGCCCCGAGCCCGTGGTTGCATCAGCGCCACGCCGATGTGCGGCCAGTCCGGATGGCCGGGAGTGCCGTCGCCGACCATCGCGACGAATCCGCCGGTGTAAGGGCGGATCTCGAGATCGTCGGCGGTGCTCAACACCACCTCGAGCACCGGGCGCTTCGGGGCCACCGTCCAGTCGGTTCGCAACACCCATTCGGGGTGGTCTGCGAATCGCTTGCCCACCGGCAGCGACACCTGCACCGCGATGCCCGCGCGGCGCAGATCTGACGCGTCGCCCACGCCCGACAGCATGAGCAGGTGCGCGGTCTCAATCGCTCCGGCGCACAACACGATACGATCGGCGTCCAAACAGACCGGTCCGCCGGCAGCGATCGCATCGACGCCGACCGCCCGCCCCTTGCTGAATCGCACCCGCAGCACCCGGGTGGCCGCGAGCAACGTGAGGTTCGGCCGCTGCAGAGCAGGTTGCAGAAACGCCGCTCCGGGCCCGGTTCGCACACCGTCGACGATGTTGAGCGGCACTGCACCGATTCCGGGCACACTGTCTACCCCGTTGAGGTCGTCGATCCAGGGAAATCCCGCACGTAACGCACCGTCGACGAAATGTGCTGTAGTGTCGCTTATTTGATGAGAGCGACGAACATGAATGGGACCGTTCTTGCCGTGCAGTGGATCGCGAAAGTCAAGGTCGGTTTCGATTGCCCGGAAATGACCGAGCACGTCGGGCCAGGTCCAGCCCGGCAGACCGATGTTGTCGAAGTCGCGGGGCAGCCCGCGGCAGAAGTAGCCGCCGTTGACCGCGCCGGACCCGCCCACCACGGCCCCTCGCACGATGTGCACCCGTCGGACCCACTGCTCGGTCAGCGTCGTCACATAGCGGTGCGCCAGCGGACTGGCCGCGCCGATCGGCAACTGCAGGCCATTGGCGATCTGGGCCTGCACGGCCGGATCAGCGGCGCCCACACCGGCTTCGACCACCGTGACGGTACAGCTGGGATCCGCGGAAAGCCGCTCGGCCACAACCGATCCAGCGCTTCCCGCACCGATGATCAGCACATCGCTGTGCAGGCCGGCCGCGGTCAACTGGGAATCAGACCCGGATCTGTGGCTTGAGCGGTCCGATATTGCGTTCCCGCACGACTCCGCACCACAGTCCGATTCCATACGCCAAGTCGTCGACGCGTTTGAGCAAGAGATAGGTCAGCAGCCCGATCGGTTTGGCGTCGTCGTCGGTGGCTCCTCTGCGGCGAAGCCAGTCCACCACGCCGTCGACGATGGCGGCGATCACCACGACGCGACGGCAGTGCCGCGACACGATGGCGGCCAGCAGCGCGACGGGCCAGTAGTGGCGGCAGATCGCCGATGCCAGTTGCAGCGCCGCCGACCAGAGGCCCCGCGTGGCCACCGCCAGCACGTCCCACACCTGGGTGTCGGGGCCCTCCATCGCCTTGGCGATTTTGCGACCGGTCACCGCAGCGATGAGCACCGACGCCAGGTACCCCAATCCCGAGCCGACGGTCATCAGGATCCAGGCCGCCAGCGCCCAACCGGAGATCACCAACGGCGCCGCCTTGTCCGGGTGGCGCGCCGACAGCGGCGCCGCAGATCCGCCGTAAAAGGCTTTGCGTGCAATCCAATTGCGCAAATCGGTGCGATGATCGTGTGCCACCAACGCAATTGGCTCGTATCGCAGCCGTGCACCTGCTTCCACCAGCCGCCAGCAGAGGTCGACATCCTCACCGGAATAAAGACTTTCGTCGAACCCGCCCACCTCGCGCAGTGTGTTACGCCGGCAGATGATTGCCGCGCTGGGCACGTAGGCGACATGCGTGTAGGGAATGACCGGCGCTTCGTGCTGCCCCAGATCCAGCGACGAACGCACCGCCTCGTAGCGAGCTACCAGATGGTCGCTCTGGGCCAGGCCTATGATGCGCGGGGCAACCAGCGCCACGGTGGGGTCGCAGAAGTGGCCGAGCAGCGCCTCCAGCCAGCCGCGGCGCGGGACCACGTCGGAGTCGAGGAACGCGACGAAGTCGGTGGTGCAGGCCGCCAGCCCGGTGTTGCGCGCCGCCGCGGGGCCTTTGCTCGCGGGGTGCCGCAGCACCTCGATGTCGCAGTGCGCGTCGGCGAAGTCGTCCCGCTGGATCGGCTGGACCGACCCGTCGTCGACGATGATGACCCGCAGTCCGCGTAGCGATGCCAACAAACGGCGCAGTCCAGATACGTTGTCCCGCACCGGAATTACCACGGTGACGTCGCGATGCGATGGCCCGCCGGCGGGCCGGGGATGCGCCACCGTCGCGTCCAACAGGGTGCGGGCCAACTCGGCGCTTACCGCGTCGTGCACCTTCAACCGGCCGTCGGCCAGCATGTCCTGGGCGGCCGGCGCCAGCCGCAGTAGCCGGGTGGGCGACCCGCCCAGCAGAGCAGCGCCGTGGCCAAGCACCCGCACACGTCTGTCGACCTGCACAGCAAACCCGTCGGGCAGCCGGGTCTGGGTCATGTCAGCATCCCGTCGGCGCGCGGCGCCCAACGCACGACCCGGCGCACGCAGCCATCGACCATCTCGGTGAAGATCCGTTCCCCCTCGGCCGCGGTCGCCGTCGTCGGATCCCCCAACACACCCACCTCGCTGACCGCCGCGACTCCCCCAGTTCGCATCGACGGTAGCAGGTCGGCCAGTGGCGCGCCGTTTCCCGCACACCACCGGTCTGTGAGCACGTCACCGGGCGAAATATGCAGCAATACCGATGTTTCGGTGTGGCCGGCGTGCGCGTCGGCACCGCCGGCGGCGCAGGCGCACCAGGCGGCGTCGCGCCCCTCAGATCGCAGCAGGCGCACCGCGCGGTCCAGAGCCGCGACGTTGCCGCCGTGGCCGTTGACGAAGAGCAGCCGCTGCGCCCAGCAGGTCGCCGACCTGCCGAACTCGACGAGCAGGGTGGCCAGCGCATCGGTGCCGATGGAAATCGTTCCGGGGAAGCTCTGGTGCTCGCCGCTGTCTCCGTAGCCGATGGCCGGTGCGACCACCCACTGCAGCCCGTCGGCTGCGTCGAGGAGTCGGGCGGCGACCGCCCGGGCGACGGCACCGGCGATCCGGGTGTCGGTGTCCAGCGGCAGGTGCGGTCCGTGCTGTTCGGTGGATCCCACCGGGATCATCAGCGCCGCCGACATGCCTTGTAGCTGGTTCGACGTCGAGCTGCCAAGTTCGCCGAGGACGGCCACTCGCCGATGGTAGGACGAATTCACCTGTCGTGCACCGGTTGTTGGGTGACTCGACGAATTTTTTCCGGGGTTGCCGATCGATTCGTCCCGACCGGTCACCACAGCCACGCCTGCCACGCGAGTATCAGACTTCTCGACGGGTTCGTCGCGGTGCTGTCAGGCTCCGCCCGCGGCGGGCATTCCGAGCGCTCGGGCAAACTCCGGCGGGACCACGATGTCGTCCGGCTCGAGGTCGTGAACGGAGCCGTGGCCGAGCCCCATCAGCGCACAGTCGATGCCGGCCCGCAAGATGTCGAGCACGTTCTCGACGCCGGGTTGACCGGCGGCGGCGAGGCCCCACAGATAGGCGCGGCCGATCATCACCGCACGCGCGCCCAGCGCCAACGCCTTGACGACGTCGCTGCCGCGCCGGATGCCACCGTCCAGCAACACCTCGATCTGGTCGCCGACCGCATCGGCGACGGCGGGCAGTGCGCGGATGGCCGCCGGCGTTCCGTCCAGGTTGTTGCCGCCGTGGTTGGACACCGAGATCGCCGAAACACCGGCATCCACAGCCCTTTTCGCGTCGTCGACGCGCATCACGCCCTTGAGCATGAACGGTCCGCCCCACAGTTCGCGCAGCCACGCGATGTCATCCCACGTCGGTGGTGGCGTGCCCATCCATTCGCCGTAGGCGGCGAAGAACGGCGGGCCGGGCTCGCCCTTGCGCGCCTGGTTGGGCACGCGCAGGTTCGGCGGGCGCAGCGTCTTGCCCCACTGCCACAGCCAGCCCGGGCGGGTGACGGCCTGCGGGGACAGCCGCAGAATCGTTGCCAGGTTCATCTGCTCGGGGATCTTGGGGCTGCCCCAGTCCCGCCCGTGCGAGAACGTCCAGTCGGTCGTGACGATCAGCCCGACCGCGCCCGCCGCGCGGGCCCGCTCGACGCGCTCCGCGATAGCCTCACGGCCGCCGAGCCAGTACACCTGGAAGAACAACTTGGGGTTGGCGGCGACAACCTCCTCGATCGGCTTGCTGGCAAACGACGACAATCCCATCGCCGTGCCGCGTGCGGCCGCGGCGCGGGCGACCGCCACCTCGCCGTCCGGATGGACCGCCTGCACGCCGGTGGGCGAGATGATCACCGGCAGCGAGATGTCTTGGCCCATAACGGTAGTCGAGAGTTCACGCTTCTCGGCTGCGCCGACCACATGCGGGGCGAAACCTAGCTCGCTGAACGCCTCGACGTTGTCGGCGACCGTGATGCCTTTTTCGCTGGCGGCGATCAGCGCGGCGTAGACCGACTTCGGCAGCCGCCGCTTGGCGCGCTGCTGGGCGACCGCGACGGTCTCGAACCAGGCTGCCATCGGCTACACCGGGCTTTCGTTGCAGATGCGTCGCGGCGGACGCGTGGACAGGGTCAGCGGCACCGGTCCCCGCGAGTGGTCGACGGCGGGCCGGGGCTTGTCGCGTTCGCGAGCCAGCGCCGGCGCGCCATGGCCCTGCACGCATTCCGGGTCCGGTCCGTCCATCGGCAGGCCAGTGAAGAACTTCGCCGCCATGCAGCCGCCTCGGCAGCTGTCGTAATGCCCGCAGCTTCCGCACGCACCGGCGGACTGTGGCTCACGCAGCTCGCGGAACAGCGGCGCGTTCTTCCAGACATTGTCAAACCCGCTGTCGGACAACACGTTTCCGGCGAGGAAGCGATCGTGAATGGCGAAGGGGCAGGCGTAGACGTCGCCGACCGGGTCGATCAAACAGACCACCCGGCCGGCCCCGCACATGTTGAGGCCGGCCAGTGCGCCGGGCTCGCCGAGCGCCGACAGGTGGAAGAACGAGTCGCCGGTCAGCACCCGCTCGCCCTTGGCGACCAGCCAGTCGTACAGCTGGACCTGTTGGTCGGCGGTCGGGTGCAGGTCGTCCCACACGTCGGCGCCGCGGCCCGACGGGCGCAACCGGGTGATGCGCAGCGTGGCGCCGTAACGGCTTGCCAGTGCGGCGAATTCGTCGAGCTGGTCGACGTTGTGGCGGGTGACGACCACCGAGATCTTGGCGTCGGTGAAGCCGGCGGCGGCCAGGTTCTCCAGCGCGCGGACGGCCATCGCGTACGACCCGGGGCCCCGCACCGCGTCGTTGACCTCCGCGGTCGCGCCGTCGAGCGAGATCTGCACGTCGACGTAGTCACTGGCGGCGAGTCGCGCAGCTACCTCGGGGGTGATCCGCACCCCGTTCGTGGAGAACTTCACGCCGACGTGATGCGCGGTGGCGTAGTCGACCAACTCCCAGAAGTCCGGCCGCACAGTGGGTTCCCCGCCGCCGATGTTGACGTAGAACACTTGCATGCGTTCCAGCTCGTCGATGATGTCCTTGCATTGCCGGGTGGACAGCTCGCGCGGATCGCGCTTGCCCGACGACGACAGGCAGTGCACGCACGCCAGATTGCAGGCGTAGGTCAGCTCCCAGGTCAGGCAGATGGGCGCGTCGAGGCCCTGCTCGAACTGCTCGATCAGCCGCGGGACGACTGTTGTCATTGAATCTCCTTGGGCACCAGCATGTTCGAGTCGGCCAGCACACCCAGCGCATGCATATAGGGGCGCTGCTCGCCGTCGGCGACCCCCGCGGCGCGGCATGCGGCCCGGACATCGGCGTGATCGGCCAGCGACTGCACGACGGCCAGGATGGTGCGGTTTTTCAAAAACGACAGCTTGCGGGTGCCGAAGTGGTAGAGCAGTGCGCCGAACGGTTCCGGGCGCACCGCCACTTGCGGGTGCAACCGCCAGCCGGCGTCGGGATTGAACCCGCCCGGCGGGCTGGGCACGGTCAGTAGACCCCGCACATGCCGTCGATGGACACCTCTTCGACCAGGGTCTCGGTGACCAGCTCGGCGTCGGTGTCGATCTGCTGGTTCGGCTCCATAAACTTGCCTTTCGTCGTCAGGGGTTCGACAATCTCGGACAGAATATGGCATCGAGTGCCGAAATGGAAGGGCGGGTCATGTTGACTCAGTCGCGGGTGGGCCGGCGCCGCTCGACGACGCCGCACCACATCACCGATGTCGCCCTCCGCTTGTTCGCCGCCCGCGGTTTCGCCGAGGTCAGTGTCGACGACGTCGCGCAGGCCGCCGGCATCGCCCGCCGAACCCTGTTCCGCTACTACGCTTCCAAGAACGCGATCCCGTGGGGCGACTTCGACGCCCATTTGGAACACCTACGGGAGCTTTTCGACCACGTCGATCCGGACGTGCCGCTCGGCGAGGCGTTGCGTTCAGCGTTGTTGGCGTTCAACACCTTCGACGAGTCGGAGACGGTCCGACACCGGCAGCGGATGCGTGTGATCCTGCAAACCGCTGAGCTGCAGGCCTATTCGATGACGATGTATGCCGGCTGGCGCGCGGTGATCGCCGAGTTCGTCGCTTGCCGCACCGGCGCCGCGCCCGACGACCTGCTGCCGCAGACCATCGCATGGATGATGCTCGGGGTGGCGTTGAGCGCCTACGAGCATTGGCTCGACGACGAATCCGTCTCGCTGCCGCAGGCGCTCGGTGATGCGTTCGACGTCGTCGGCGCCGGGCTGGACCGACTGGACCGGTGAGCACCCGGTTGCAGCGGTCCCTGCGGCTCCAGTCGCAGGCCTGCGCGGAGCTGGGATCCGCGATGTACGGCGAGCTGCTCGAGCGGGTGGCCGCCGACGTCGACGCCGGGGGCGTGTTCGCGGGAATCCTGGCCGGCCACGAACACGATCCGGTGCGGCACGCGTTGCCGCTGCGACTGCTGGGCGGATTGCACCGGCTGGTGCTCGGCGGGCGCGCCCCGGCGCTGCGCCGCTGGTATCCGAGCACCGGTGGTCGCTGGGACGCCGAGGCCGCGTGGCCGGAGATCACGCGGACCGCGGCCCAGAACGCCGAGGTGCTTCGCGCGGCGCTCGACCAGCCACCGCAGACGAACGAGGTGGGCAGGTCCGCGGCGCTGATCGGCGCGCTGCTGATTTTGACCCACCGATTCGCGTTGCCAACAAGGCTTTTCGAGATAGGATGCAGCGCCGGGCTGAACCTGCGCGCCGACCGTTTTTGCTACCGCTATGGCGGCGGGCAGTGGGGTCCGCCCGATTCGCCGGTGAGCATCGACGACGCCTGGCGGGGCAGCGTGCCGCCGGCGGCCGCCCTGCAGATCGTCGAACGGCGCGGCTACGACATCGCGCCCGTCGACGCCACCAGCCGCGACGGGGAGCTGACGCTGCTGAGCTACGTCTGGCCCGACATGACCGCCCGGCTCGACCGGTTGCGCGGCGCAATCAGCATCGCCCGGCGGGTTCCCGCGCAGCTGCTGCGCCGCCGCGCCGCCGACGCCGTCGCCGAGCTCGGCCTTGTTCCCGGCGCGACGACCGTGCTGTGGCACTCGATCATGTGGCAGTACCTTTCCGGCGACGAAAAGCACGCGACGACAACCGCAATCGAGTCCTTGGCGGACCGGGCAACCGCCGAGTCGCCGTTCGTGCACCTCATGTTGGAGCCGCGACGGCGAACACCCGACTCTCCGGTCGAGTTCCTCGTCTGTGCCCGCAGCTGGCCCGGCGGCGCGGACGAGGTGCTGGCCGCGTGCACACCGCACGGCCCGCCAGTCGCCTGGGAATAGCGCGAACAGACGCAGCTACAGCACGTCGGAAATCGGTGCTCCTGCAGCGATTTTGGCCCGCGTCTTCATCACCTTGGCGGGCATCCCGCCACCGACGACGCCGACCACCACACCGTCGCGCTCGTAGTAGGCGAGGAAGCGGCGGCCATCGTCCTCGACGAGGTGCACGATATCGGTGGCGTGCGGTTCGCCCAGGCACTGAATTTTGACGTCGTACTGGTCGCTCCAAAAGTACGGGACGACAACGTTCGACGGCGTCTCCCGGCCCAGCATCGCGGGCACCACCGCCCGTGCCTGTTCGGCGACATTGCTCCAATGTTCAACCCGCACTTGATGTCCCGCGGGGGTGCGCCAGGAGGCGACGTCGCCGAGCGCCCACACGTTGGGTACGTTGGTGCGCCCTGCTGCGTCGCAGAGCACACCGTTGTCCACCTCGATCCCGCTGCCATCCAGCCAGTCGGTCGCCGGCCGCGACCCGATGCCGACCACCACCAGATCGGCGCTCACTTCCGCGCCGTCGGTCAAGATCACCGTCTCGACATGCTCCTGGCCACGGACCTCTGCCACACCAACGCCGGTGCGCACGTCGACTCCCTCGGCCCGATGCAGCCGCGCCACCAACTCGCCGATCTGGGCGCCGAGCACGGCTGCCAGCGGCGCGGGCTGCGGCTCGACGAGCACCACTTCTACGCCCAGGCCGCGCAGGCTGGCCGCCACCTCGCAGCCGATGAAACCGGCACCGACGACGGCGGCACGCTGTGCGGCGGACGCGTGCCTGCGCAGCGCGAGGCTTTCGTCGAACGAACGCAATACCCGGATGCCCTCCAGGTCGGGGAAGGCCGGAATGCGCCGCGGCACAAGGCCCGTCGCGATGACGAGCTCGTCGTAGCCGAGCACCGTTCCGTCGTCGAGGGTCACCGTCTGGGCCGTGGTGTCCAGCGTGGTGGCGGCCGAACCCAATCGCAGCGTGATGTTGTTCTCGTCGTAGAACTCCCGCGGCTTGAGGGTGACGTCGTCGACCTCGCTGCGCAGCACCTCTTTCGAGAGCGGTGGCCGGTCGTAGGGCAGATGCACCTCGTCGCTGACGATCGTCAGCGGGCCGGCGTAGTCCGCCCGTCGCAGTTGTTCAGCGGTCCGCGCGGCGGCGAGCCCCCCGCCGACGATGACTACGCCTTTGTCGCTATTCCCCACGTGGAGTTCATACACGATCGCGGCGACCAGCGGTGCGCCACCCCGCAACCCGCGCAAAAATGACGGGACTAGTTGAACGCGGGTGTAACGAACCGCCTCAGCATGTCTTCTTCACGAAGGCTGTCGCCGATTGGCCAATACGCCAGCGACACGACCACGCGGACGATCCATTGCGCCGCCTGGGGGTCGTCGTCGGCGATGCCGGTGAGCTCGGCGGCGAGATGGGCCAGCATCGGCGACGAGTGCAAATCCCCCAAGTCGAGGGCGGTACTCGCGTCGCGCATCAACCGGCGCATCGGATCGGACCTGATCTCTTCCAACGCCACCATGATCGCGGTCATCACGCGCTGCGACCCGCTAAGACCCTCGACGGCGCGCCGGACGGTGTCGACAATGCGAGCCGCCATGCGCATCAGAACCACGTCGCGTATTTGGGCTTTTCCACCCGCATAGCGATAGATGGTGGCGCGCGAACAGTGGACGTGGGCGGCCAGAGTTTCGATGTCGAAGGCGTCCAGTCCTTTGCGGACAATTAGTTCCGTGGCGGCCGCATAGATGCGCTCCGCGGCAAGCCGGCGACGATCGCCGCCGACGACCCAATCTTCTCGAACCATCGTTACGAGCCCCTCACACCCGAAGGCTTTCATCTTCTCAAATCTGAGACACGAACGGCACTATGTTTCAGGCTTCCCCCTTATAGACAAGCTTCATTGAGACGACAGCCTCCGTCGGCCTCCACCGGCGATTTCAGCTTCGACCGAACCGCTTGACGCTGCAGGGTGGCGCCGAGCATTTTGAAGAAATGACGGCTTTGGATGGTCGCCTCGGTATCGAGCTATTCCACGATCGGTTCGTCCAGGACCCCTACCCGCTTTACGCGCGCATGCTCGCAGAGGGTCCGGTGCACCAGATCGGCGATTCCGGTTTCTATGCGGTGTGCAGTTGGGATGCCATCAACGATGCCATCGCGCGTCCGGAGGATTTCTCCGCAAACCTGACCGCGACGATGATGTATCAGCCCGACGACACAGTGGCCGCTTTCCCGGTGGGAGAACTCGGCGGAGAAACCCAGGCGCTGGCCACGGCCGACGACCCCGCGCATGCCGTCCATCGAAAGTTGCTGACACCGCAATTGGCGGCCAAACGCATTCGCACCTTCGAGCCTTTCATCGTGGAAACTGCCGATCAGTTGTGGAATGCCAACAGCCGCAACGGATCCATCGAATGGATGAGCGCTGTGGCGAATCGGTTGCCGATGATGATTGTCGGGCGAATCATCGGCGTTCCCGACGAGGACATCGACAGGCTCGTCCGATGGGGTTATGCCACAACCCAAGTCGTCGAAGGGCTCGTCAACTCCGAACAGCTCACCGCCTCAGGCATCGCGGTGATGGAACTCGGCGGCTACATCACCGAACAGTTTCAAAAGGCTGCGGCCAACCCGCAGGACAATCTGCTCGGCGACCTCGCCACAGCATGCGCCTCGGGCGAAGTGGCCGAGGTGACGGCTTTGGCGATAATGATCATGCTGTTCAGTGCCGGCGGCGAATCCACGGCCTCGTTAATCGGTTCCGCAGCTTGGATTTTGGCGACGCGCCCAGATATCCAACAGCGGGTGCGCGACCAACCGGACCTCCTCGGTGCATTTCTCGAGGAAGTGTTGCGCTACGAACCACCGTTCCGGGGGCATTACCGCCACGTCGTCCGCGACACCACATTGTGTGGTGTCGACCTCCCCGCGCATTCGCGACTACTCCTGCTGTGGGGAGCGGCCAACCGCGATCCATCGCATTTCGATAACCCGGACGAATTCCGCCTCGACCGTCCCGCCGGGAAGGGGCACATCACGTTCGGCAAGGGCACGCACTTCTGCCCCGGAGCCGCGCTCGCCAGGTTGGAAGCCCGTGTCGTGCTTCGTCAGCTCCTTGATCACACGTCGAAACTCGAAGCGGCTGAAACCGGCCGGTGGCTGCCGAGCCTTCTGGTGCGACGCCTCGAACGTCTGCAACTGGCTTACGAGTAGCGGCCGTGATTGTCAGTACTTGAGCACGCCCTTGTCGACGGGAATCTGCGCACCCGACAAAGTGCCCGAACCGTCACCGGCCAGCCATACCACGACATCGGACACCTCGTCGACCGTCATAAAGCCGTTGGGCTGCAACGGCATTGGCGCGAAGCTGTGGATGTAATGCGGATGCCTGGCGAAAACCTCGGTCATTGCTTCCGGCTCGATCATCGGGGTGTCCACCGAATACGGGTGAATGGAGTTGACCCGGATACCGAATTCGCCGAGCTCGAGTGCCAGCGTGTTGGCCAGCCCGACGAGCCCGTACTTGGACGCCGCGTAGTGACCGTTGCCCGGCGTGGCCTTCAATCCTGCCGACGAGCTGACCACCACGATCGACCCGCCGTTGCCGGCGGCGATCATGGCGGGAACCACCGCGCGAATGGTGCGCCAGGTGCCCGTCAGGTTGACGCCGATGACGGCATCCCACTGGTCGTCGGTGAGTTCCCAAACCCGTCCCCAGCTCAGCACACCGGCATTCGCCACGAGGATGTCGAGCCGGCCGAACTGCTCGACGCCGTCGGCCACCAACTGGCGCAGCGCGGCGTCGTCGCGGATATCGACTTCGCGCGCCAGCACTTTGCGTCCTTCGGCTTCCACGGCGCGGACGGTCTCGGCAAGGTCCTGCGTGGTGGCCGCCGGGTAGGTGATGCTGTCGGACACCGGCGCGCAGATGTCCAGCGCGATGATGTCGGCGCCTTCGCGCGCCAACCGGACAGCGTGGGAGCGTCCCTGACCGCGGGCGGCCCCGGTGACAAATGCCACCCGGCCGTGCAACGAACCTGACAAACGACGCCCCTTCCACCGACTGCAAATCAGGCTAGCAGCAAAATTGAAACGTGTTCTAGTGGGGCCCGATCCGCTGCCTGCTTCGGATTTCGGCAATGATCTGGGCGCGTTTGCTGGCATGCTCCTCGCCGGTGACCGCACCCGACTGGAGCAGCCGCTCCAACTCCTGCAGACGTAAAAGCCCCCGAAATTCGAGATTTCGGGGGCTTATTACGCCTGGCAGAAACTACTTGACGATCTTGGTCACCCGGCCGGCGCCGACGGTGCGGCCACCCTCGCGGATGGCGAACCGCAGACCCTCGTCCATGGCGACGGGCTGGATCAGCTTCACCGAGATGTCGGTGTTGTCACCGGGCATCACCATCTCGGTGCCCTCCGGCAGCGTCACCACACCGGTCACGTCGGTGGTGCGGAAGTAGAACTGCGGACGGTAGTTGTTGAAGAACGGCGTGTGCCGGCCGCCCTCGTCCTTGCTCAGGATGTAGACCTGACCCTCGAACTCGGTGTGCGGCGTGGTGGTGCCGGGCTTGGTGACCACCTGGCCGCGCTCCACGTCCTCACGCTTGACACCGCGCAGCAGCAGACCGACGTTGTCACCGGCCTGGCCCTGGTCGAGCAGCTTGCGGAACATCTCCACACCGGTGACCGTGGTCTTGGTGGTCTCCGGGCGGATACCGACGATCTCGACTTCCTCGTTGACGTTGATCACGCCGCGCTCGACACGACCGGTGACGACGGTGCCGCGACCGGTGATCGTGAACACGTCCTCGACCGGCATCAGGAACGGCTTGTCGGTGTCGCGGACCGGGTCCGGAATCGACTCGTCGACCGCGGCCATCAGCTCCTCGATGCCCTCGACCCACTTCGGGTCGCCCTCGAGTGCCTTGAGCGCCGATACCTTGACCACGGGGGCGTCCTCGTCGAACTCCTGGGCGGCCAGCAGCTCACGGACCTCCATCTCGACGAGCTCGAGCAGCTCCTCGTCGTCGACCATGTCGGCCTTGTTCAGAGCGACCAGGATGTAGGGCACCCCGACCTGACGGGCCAGCAGCACGTGCTCGCGAGTCTGCGGCATCGGGCCGTCCGTGGCGGCGACCACCAGGATCGCGCCGTCCATCTGGGCGGCGCCGGTGATCATGTTCTTGATGTAGTCGGCGTGGCCCGGGGCGTCGACGTGCGCGTAGTGACGCTTCTCGGTCTGGTACTCCACGTGGGAGATGTTGATGGTGATACCGCGCTGACGCTCCTCGGGCGCGTTGTCGATCTGGTCGAATGCCCGCGACTCGTTCAACTCCGGGTACTTGTCGTGCAGGACCTTGGTAATAGCCGCGGTCAGCGTGGTCTTGCCGTGGTCAACGTGACCGATGGTCCCGATGTTGACGTGCGGCTTCGTCCGCTCGAACTTCGCCTTCGCCACTTCTGTGTCCTCCTGGACTTGTTGGTGCTTAAAAAAGCAGTGTTGATGGTTTCAGTTGTGCCCCGGTAGTGACCGGGCAAGGTTACTCCCCGGGCAAGATCACTCGCCCGTCGCCTTCGCGATGATCTCCTTCGACACGTTCGCCGGCACTTCGGCGTAGGAGTCGAACACCATGGAGTAGTTCGCCCGGCCTTGAGTCTTCGACCGCAGGTCGCCGACGTAGCCGAACATCTCCGACAGCGGCACGTGCGCCTTGACGACACGTGCGCCGCCGCGCTCCTCCATGGCCTGGATTTGACCACGGCGGGAGTTCAGGTCGCCGATCACGTCGCCCATGTAGTCCTCGGGCGTGGTGACCTCGACGGCCATGATCGGTTCCAGGATCACCGGCTGCGCTTGTCCGGCAGCCTTTTTCAGTGCCTGCGAACCGGCGATCTTGAACGCCATCTCCGACGAGTCCACCTCGTGGAACGCGCCGTCTTGCAGCGTGACCTTCAAATTCACCAGCGGGTAGCCGGCCAGCACGCCGTACTGCATGGCGTCCTGGGCGCCGGCGTCCACCGATGGGATGTACTCGCGGGGCACCCGGCCACCGGTGACCTTGTTCTCGAACTCGTAGGTGGCGCCGTCCTCGCCGGTGAACGGCTCGACGGTGATGATGACCTTGGCGAACTGCCCCGAGCCGCCGGTCTGCTTCTTGTGGGTGTACTCGACGTTCTCCACCTTGCGGCGGATGGTCTCCTTGTACGCCACCTGCGGCTTGCCGACGTTGGCCTCGACCTTGAATTCGCGGCGCATCCGGTCGACCAGGATGTCGAGGTGCAGCTCCCCCATGCCGCCGATCACGGTCTGGCCGGTCTCCTGATCCAGGTGCACCTTGAAGGTCGGGTCCTCCTCGGCGAGCTTCTGGATCGACAGGCTCAGCTTCTCCTGGTCACTCTTGGTCTTCGGCTCGATGGCCACCTCGATGACCGGGTCCGGGAACGTCATCGACTCCAGCACGACCTGATGGTTCGGGTCGCTCAAGGTGTCGCCGGTGGTGGTGTCCTTGAGGCCGATCACCGCGTAGATGTGGCCCGCGCTCGCCTTCTCGACCGGGTTCTCCTTGTTGGAGTGCATCTGGAACAGCTTGCCCAGCCGCTCCTTTTTGCCCTTGGTGGCGTTGATGACCTGGCTGCCGGAGTCGACGGTGCCGGAGTAGACGCGGATGTAGGTCAGCTTGCCGAAGAACGGGTGCGTGGCGATCTTGAAGGCCAGCGCGGAGAACGGCTCGTCGGTGCTGGCGTGGCGAACGATCTCCTCGTCCTCGTTGCCGGGCGCGTGCCCGGTCGCCGGCGGAACGTCCAGCGGCGACGGCAGGTAGTCGACGACCGCGTCCAGCATTGGCTGCACGCCTTTGTTCTTGAACGCGCTGCCGCACAGCACGGGGTAGATCTCGCTGGCGATCGTCAGCTTGCGGATCGCCGCCTTGATCTCGTCGACGGTGATCTCCTCGCCGCCGACGTACTTCTCCAGCAGCTCTTCGTCGGTCTCGGCAACGATCTCGAGCAGCTTCGTGCGGTACTCCTCGGCGGTCTCGGCCAGCTCGGCCGGGATGTCGACGGTGTCGTAGGTCTCGCCGAGCTTGGTTTCGCCGCGCCAGACCTTGGCGTTCATCTCGACCAGGTCGACGACGCCCTCGAACTCGCTCTCGGAGCCGATCGGCAGCTGGATCGGCACCGCGTTGGCGCCGAGCCGCTCCTCCATAGTCTTGACCGAGAAGTAGAAGTCGGCGCCGATCTTGTCCATCTTGTTGACGAAGCAGATCCGCGGAACGTCGTATTTGTCGGCTTGCCGCCACACCTGCTCGGACTGCGGCTCGACGCCTTCCTTGCCGTCGAACACGGCCACGGCGCCGTCGAGCACCCGCAGGTTGCGCTCCACCTCGACGGTGAAGTCGACGTGCCCGGGCGTGTCGATGATGTTGAGCTGGTTGTCTTTCCAGAACGTGGTGGTGGCGGCGGAGGTGATCGTGATCCCCCGCTCCTGCTCCTGCTCCATCCAGTCCATCGTGGCGGCGCCGTCGTGGACCTCACCGATCTTGTAGTTGATGCCGGTGTAGTAGAGGATGCGTTCCGTCGTCGTCGTCTTGCCGGCATCGATGTGCGCCATGATGCCGAAGTTGCGGACCTTACTCAGGTCGGTTAGCACGTCCTTCTGTGCCACAGAAGTCTTCCCACTCTCATCGTTGCTTGGTTAGCTGTTCGTTTCGCCTCCGGCCGCATCGCCGGGGCGGTCACCAGCGATAGTGCGCGAAGGCGCGGTTTGCCTCGGCCATCTTGTGGGTGTCCTCACGCCGCTTGACGGAAGCCCCGAGGCCATTGCTGGCATCCAGAATCTCGTTTGCCAGACGCTCGACCATGGTCTTCTCCCGACGTTGCCGGGAGAAGCTGACCAGCCAGCGCAGCGCCAGCGTGGTGGACCGGTCGGGACGCACCTCGACGGGCACCTGGTAGGTGGCACCACCGACGCGGCGGCTGCGGACCTCCAGGGCCGGCTTGACGTTGTCGAGAGCCCGCTTGAGCGTAATCACCGGATCGGTGCCGGTCTTCTCGCGGGCCTGTTCGAGCGCACCGTAAACAATGCGTTCGGCGAGGGATTTCTTCCCTTTCAGGAGAACCTTGTTCACCAGCTGGGTAACCAGCTGCGACCCGTAGACCGGGTCGTTGACCAGCGGACGCTTCGGCGCGGGGCCCTTGCGCGGCATCAGCTCTTCTCCTTCTTGGCGCCGTAGCGGCTACGAGCCTGCTTGCGGTTCTTGACACCCTGGGTGTCGAGCGAGCCGCGGATGATCTTGTAGCGCACGCCGGGCAGGTCCTTCACCCGGCCGCCACGCACCAGCACCATCGAGTGCTCCTGCAGGTTGTGGCCCTCGCCGGGGATGTATGCGGTGACTTCAACCTGGCTGGTCAGCTTGACGCGCGCGACCTTCCGAAGCGCCGAGTTCGGCTTCTTCGGAGTCGTGGTGTACACGCGCGTGCACACGCCACGGCGCTGCGGGCTGCCCTTGAGGGCCGCGGTCTTGACCTTGCCGATCTTGTCGCGGCGCCCCTTGCGGACCAGCTGCTGAATGGTTGGCATCTACCGGCTTTCTGTTGTAAGTCCCTGTACTGCAGTTACGCCCCACCGCGGTACCCCGCGACCGGGCGTGTCGCACGCGCCCGCCCCGGATTCATCCGTTGCGTCATGGACATGCGAATTGGCCCGGCGGCACGCCTTTCGTCACCGAAGGCGCCGTACGAGGCCAGGCGCGAGCATCAACAATACCCGCCGCTGGTCGGGCAGGTCAAAGCGGCGATTAACCGCCTACCCCGCGTTGGCTCCGCTGCGACGTTCCAGGCCGGCCGCCAGCCGCAGCACCATGTCGGAGAACACCGCGTCGGTGTCGATCTCGTCCATCACCCCGGTCATCTCGAGCAACACGAACCCGTGCAGCGCCGACCAGAACTCCAGCGCCGCGTAGAAGGCTTCCTCGCCGTCCAGGCCGTAGGAGGTCAGCACCGAGATGACCGGCGCGGCCGCGGCCCGGGTGGCGGCGGTGTATTCGGGGTCGTCGCCACCGAGCGGCATCCGGGTGAACGCGGAATAGCGGCCCGGGTGGTGATGGGCGTAGCTGCGGTAGGCGCCGGCCATGACCAGCACGGCGTCGTCACGAGCCCGGCCCTCTCCGACCCGGTTGAGCATCGTGATGATGTCGTCGATCACCCGCATGCGCACCGTGCGGCGCAGGTCCTCGAGGCTGTGCACGTGGTTGTAGAGCGACGGCCCCTTGGTCCCCAGCTGCGTCGCCAGCGCGTTGATGGTCAGCGCGTCCCAGCCCTCCCGATCCAGGAAGGTGAGCGCCGCGTTGATGATGATGTCGCGGCTCAGCTTCGCCGGGCGGGCCGTCGACTTGGCCCCGGCGCGCGAGCGACCACCCGGTGTTTCCGGCTCTGCTGCCATGGTGATCGCCCTTCGGTTTGCCTCGACCCGCTTTCGCAATTGGATCAGGGTCAGCGAAGAACTCTAGTTGACAAATGCCGGAAGGCGGCCATCGGACAGGGCGATGCACGTAGGCTCTCCTCGAGCAGAGCACCCGCCACGGCGAGAGGAACGCGCGGTGAAATGGACGACCCTTGGTCGCACGTCGGCGGCCTGTGCGATCGCCGTTGGTTTCACATTCTTCGCCGGGGCCCCAACCGCATCCGCCAAGAACGGTGACACCCACATCACCGGCGAAGGCGTCGAGCAGACGGTGGACTGCAACAACGCCACGCTGATCGTCAACGGCACATACAACTCCGTCAACGCGCTGGGAACCTGCTGGGCGGTGACGGTGATGGGTTCGGGTAACACCGTCGTCGCCGACACCGTCGTCAACGACATCACGGTCTATGGCTCCGACGAGACGGTCTACTTCCGAGGCGGCGACCCGGTCATTTGGGACCGCGGCCGCGAACTGGGCATGGTCAACCGCATCAACCGTGCGGCGTGAGTTTCTACACCAGCGACAATCCAGTTACAACGGAGAATCGAGGAAGAATGCGCGCGTACACGATTCTGGCGCTGTCGACGGCAGTGGTGGTTTCAGGTCTGGCCGGCTGCGGATCGCATGAGAAGAATGCGACGCCGTCGACCAGCACCAGTACCACCAGCGGAAGCACCGGCGCACAGTTCGAGGTCGGCAACACGATCAACTACGGATCATTCGGAACCACAACCGATCTCGATTGCGCCGACGGGAAGTCGCTAAATGTCGGCGGCTCCAACAACACGCTGACCGTCAAGGGCACCTGCGGGACGGTGAGCATCGGCGGCGCCGACAACAAGATCACCTTCGACAAGATCGACAAGCAACTCAGCGTCGTCGGACTCAACAACACGATCACCTACAAGAACGGCGACCCCAAAGTCGACAACCTCGGTTCGGGCAACAACATCAGCAAGGGTTAGTGCGTCTGCTCGCGCCGTTAGGCGCTGGCGCCGTGGCGGCCGGCGCCGGCCGCGAAGCGCCCCGCGCCTTCCATCGCCTCGGCGCTGACGCGGGAGATGCTGGCGAATTCGTAGTCCAGCGCGTCCGATTCGGTTGTGCCCCATTGGTGTAGCGCTGAGAGCCGATCCGACCGCATGCATTGCTGCGGCAACGCGGCCAACTGCGCCGCCAACTCCTCGGCGGCCTGACGGGCCTGCCCCTTGGGCACGACCCGGTTGGCCAAGCCGATCGCGTGGGCTTCGGTGGCGTCGACGCCGCGGCCGGTGAGAATCATGTCCATCGCCCGGCTGTGTCCGATCAGTCGCGGCAGCCGGATGGTGCCGCCGTCGATCAGCGGAACTCCCCAGCGCCGGCAGAACACTCCGAACACCGCGTCCTCCTCGGCGACCCGCAGATCGCACCACAACGCCAATTCCAGGCCACCGGCCACCGCGTACCCGCTGACCGCGGCGATCACCGGCTTGGACAACACCATGCGCGTCGGGCCCATCGGACCGGGGCCGGTGCGGTGCACTTGGTTGGTGTCCGGCGTGCCGAAGGCCTTCAAATCGGCTCCGGCGCAGAAGGTTCCGCCGTCACCCCACAGCACGGCCACCGACGCGGCATCGTCGCGGTCGAACTCCTCGAATGCGGCGAACAACGCGGCCGCCGTCGGGCCGTTGACAGCGTTGCGGGCCTCCGGCCGGTTCAGGATCACCGTGGTCACGGGGCCGTTGCGTTCCACCCGTACCGGCTCGCTCATGTCGCCTCCACTAGTTGGGTTTGGTTGCGCCGCTTGGTCAGTTCGGCGGCGAAGTCGTGGTAAGCGGCGCGCACTTGAGCGCCGGGCCAGTCGGCGGGCAGCAGCTCGGTCGGCAGCATCGGGTCGCTCAGCAGGTGGCGAACCATTGCGGCGGCCACCACGAACCTGCCGGGAATGTCGGGGGCGGCGGCCATCTCGTCGAGCAAGTCGTGGCCGGCCTGCGACCACCCCGGGAGGTCCCACAGCCGACCGGCCAGCTCGTCGGGCGCGTCGTCGCGGGCCTTGAGGATGCGCAGCCGGCCACGGATCTCGGCGTCCAGCTCGAGCGGCAGGTTGTCCGGCCGCATCCACACTCCTTCCCGCAGTTCGCCGAAACGCTTGTCGTGCAACGTGGTTCGCAGCGCCGCGCGAGTGCGCGCGTCGGTGCCTATGCTGGTGACGATCAATGTGGTCCAGTAGCCGCGCCAGGGCTTTACCCGCAGGCTGATCGCCTCGTCCTGACGGCGCTGGCGGGCCAGCAGCCGGTCGGAGAGCCGGTAGCCATCGGCAGACCGGATCAGGTCGCCGTTGCTGACCATGCGCGTCAGCGCCACCCTTAGCGTCGGCTCCTTGATGCCGAAATCGGCGGTGAGCCTGACCAATTCGGCGGCGCTGGCCCACGCCGGGTGAGCACCCAGCAGCACCGACAGCACGACCGAGCGCGCGGTCATCTTGCGCATGCCTACACCCCGGACGCTTGGCGACCGTAGTCGCCGAACGGCTCGTCGCGGTGCTTGACCGCGTCCCGGAAGCCGTGTTCGACCGCGTCGGCGACGAACGCGTGGCCCTCGGGCGTGTGCCGCGCGACGCCGTCGAACACGGTGCTGACCATTCTGCTGGTCGCTACACCCTGCTGCAGCAGCGCCGTGTTCAGCGCGAGCTTGACCATGATCAGCTGGTTGACCGGCACGGCGGCGATACGT
This sequence comes from Mycobacterium sp. MFM001, assembly GCF_003402475.1. Classification (GTDB taxonomy): domain Bacteria; phylum Actinomycetota; class Actinomycetes; order Mycobacteriales; family Mycobacteriaceae; genus Mycobacterium. The sequence goes on along the minus strand of NZ_BFAB01000009.1, from coordinate 72,380 downwards.
TGCACCAGTCGCTCGGTGCGCTCGTCGAGATCCTTCGGGTCCGGCGCCTCGACGGCCAGGCCCCACTCGGCGGCTTGCGCGCCGGTGATGCAATCGCCGGTCAGCAGAAGGCGTTTGGCGCGCTGGTCGCCGAGCCGGTGCGCCCACAGTCCCGCCGCAGGGACTCCCCACACCCTGGTCGGCGGGTAGCCGATCTTGGCGTCCGCGGCGGCGATCACCTGGTCGGCGTGCAGCGCAATGTCGGTACCGCCGGCCACGCAGTAGCCGTGAATCTTGACCACCGTCGGCTTGTCGGCGTGCATCAGCGACGAGAACCCGCGCACGAACCGGCTCATCATCTGGTAGTCGATCATCGGGTCCCACGGCCGGTCCGGCAGGTGGTTGACGGCCTGGGTCTTGCCGTCGAGCACGGTGCCCTGGTACGGCCCGGTGCCGCCGGCCGAGGAGGTCCGGTCGGCGTAGGCGCTCAAATCGAAACCGGCACAAAACCCTTCACCGCGCCCAGAGACCAAGATGACGTGCACATTGGGGTCCAGGTCGGCACGCTCAACGAGCGCCGAGAGCTCCAGCGGGGTGTCCGCGATGATCGCGTTGCCCTTTTCGGGGCGGTTGAAGGTGATTCGCGCAACCCGGTCGGTGACCTCGTAGGTCATCGTCTTCAGGTTGTCGAAGTCGACCGGTCGGATCGCGTGCGTCATCCCTTGACCATTGCACGCTCGAGGATCGGCGCCAGGTCCAGCCCCGTGGGCATGGTGCCGTAGGCGCCGCCCCACTGGCCGCCGAGCCGGGTGGCCAGGAACGCCTCGGCGACGGCGGGGTGGCCATGGCGCACCAGCAGCGATCCCTGCAGCGCCAGGCAGATGTCCTCGGCGACCTTGCGGGCCCGGTACTGGATCGTGTCGAAATCGCCGAGTTGCGGCCGCAGGCGCTCGACGTGTGCGTCCAGCCGCGGGTCCTGGCCCGAGCTCTGGGCCAGGTCGGCGAACAGCACCTCGACGCATTCGGGCCGAGTTGCCATGGCGCGCAAGGTATCCAGCGCGCTGACGTTGCCAGAACCCTCCCAGATGCCCATCAGCGGAGCCTCGCGGTAGAGCCGCGGCATGCCGAAGTCCTCGATGTAGCCGTTTCCGCCCAGGCATTCCATCGCCTCGGCGGCGTGCGGGGTGGCCCGCTTGCACACCCAGTACTTGGCGGCGGCCAGCCCGATCCGGCGCAGCATCGCCTCGGTCTCGTCGCCGCGCACCGCGTTGTCGGTGGCGCCGGCCATCCGCATCGCGACCATGGTGGCCGCCTCGGCCTCAACCGCTAAGTCCGCCAGCACATTACGCATCAGCGGCTGGTCGATCAGGTATGCGCCGAACGCCTTGCGGTGCTGGGCGTGGTGCACGGCGCGGGTCAGCCCGCTGCGCATGCTGGTGGCGCTGCCCAGCGCGCAGTCCAGCCGGGTCAGGTTGACCATCTCGATGATGGTCGGCACACCGCGGCCCTCCTCGCCGACCAGCCAGGCGATGGCCCCGTCGTACTCGACTTCGCTGGAGGCGTTGGCGTGGTTGCCGAGCTTGTCCTTGAGACGCTGCAACAACATTCGGTTGCGGCTGCCGTCGGGCAGTACCCGCGGCAGCATGAAGCACGACAACCCGCCCGGCGCCTGGGCCAGCACTAGAAAGATGTCGCACATCGGCGCCGAGGTGAACCACTTGTGCCCGGTCAGGCTGTAGCTGCCGTCGGCGTTGCGGACGGCCTGGGTGGTGCCGGCGCGGACGTCGGAGCCGCCCTGCTTCTCGGTCATCGACATGCCCGCGGTGATCCCGGCCTTCGCCGTAGGCACCTTGAGTTCCGGGTCGTAGACCCGGCTGGTCAGCAGTGGCTCGTAAACCTTTGCCAGCTCCGGGTTGTGCCGCAACGCGGGCACGACGGCGTAGGTCATCGAGATCGGGCACATGTGGCCGGGTTCGGCGGTCCACACGCTGGTCTTGGCGGCCCGCACCACGTGCGCGCCCGGCTTCGCGTCCGCCCACGGGGCCGCGTGCAGACCGTGCGCAATGGCCGTGCGCATCAGCTCGTGATAGGCGGGGTCGTATTCGACCTCGTCGATGCGGTGGCCGTAACGATCGTGCGTGTGCAGGATCGGCCGGTTGCGGTCGGCCAGCTCACCCCAGCGCTGGGTCTGGGCCGAACCGGAGATTGCGCCGAGCTCGGCGACCTCGTCCAGTCCCCACTGGCCGCCCTCGCGGATCAGCGCCTCGACGAGAACCGGCGACGTGGCGGGGTTGTGGTCTTCCAGCGGCGGGACCTGGTTGGTGACGACATGCGTGTCTGGCATGCCCTCAGTGTTACACTTTTTCGACAACCGCACAAGAGACGTAATACTCAGTCGGCGTGGGCGGCGAAAAACCGCCACAGCGTCGGCGTCGCGAATTGCGGCCACTCATGGCCACCGCCGTCGACTGTCATCAGGACGACGCTGCGGTTGTCGGGACACTCGGCCGTCGAGGTGGTAACCCGGCGCTCGGTGCTGCTCGTCGGCGGCGCGCAGTGGTCGACGTTGCGCCAGAAGGCATTCACCTGCGGCACGGGCGGCCCGTCGATGTGCGCGACGCCGGCGCCGCGTCCGCCGCTGTAGCGAATGTTTTGGTCGCCGGTGCCGTGGATGTGCATCACCGAGGTGCGATGCGGCGACGTGCACGGGTCGAGTTGAGTGGCAGCATCGGGGCCGATCGCCGCGAACATGCCGGTATGGCACGCCAGCGTGTAGGCCATGATGCCGCCGTTGCTGATCCCTGCGGCGTAGATCCGCGACGCGTCGACCCCGATCGCGTGGCTGATCTCGGTGACGGTCGCGGTGATGAAGCCGACGTCGTCGACGCCGTCGCGGCTGGGCTGCCCGCAGCATCCACCGCCGGTGTTCCAGGCCCGCCCGACCCCGTCGGGGTAGGCGACCAGAAATTTCATCGAGTCGGCCAATTGGTTCCAGCCGTAAGCCTTTTCGGCTTGCCGCGCGCTGCCGAACCCGCCGTGCAGCATCACCACCAGCGGCGCCGACTCCGGCAGGCCGGCCGGCTTGTACACCCGATAGGTCCGGTCCAGGCCGCCGATACTGATCCTGTGCACGCTGGTGCCGTCCGGCAATTCCGCAGTCGCGGGCGGGGACGCCGCACACGCCGCGACCGTGACGAGCACACCGAGTAGCGCAGCGAGCCGAGCGACCATGGCTTAGCCGACGCGGTCGCGGAGGAAGGCGATGTCGTCCTTGCGGCCCTCGTCGGCGGTTTCGCAAATCACCGGCGCGCCAGCGGCTTTGACGACCGCGACGAGTAACTCCGGGTCGATCTGCCCGGTGCCGAAGTTGGCGTGGCGGTCGCGGCCTGACCCCGGCCCGTCCTTGGAGTCGTTGCAGTGCACCAAGTCGATCCGGCCGGTGATCGCCTTGATGCGATCGACGGCGTCGACCAGCGCTTCGCCCGCCGCCCAGGCGTGGCAGGTGTCCAGGCAGAACCCGATGCCGGTGTCACCGATGTGATCCCAGAGCCGGCCGATGGTGTCGAAGTGGCGGGCCATCGCGTGGTCGCCGCCGGCGGTGTTCTCCAGATAGACCGGGACCTCGGTCTCGAGCCGGTCGAGCGCCTTGCGCCACCGCTCGAAACCGGCGTCGATGTCGTTGTCCTCCGCGACATGCCCGCCGTGCACGATCACCGCCGCGGCCCCGATGTCGGCCGCCGCATTGCAGGTGTCCTGCAAGATCTTGCGCGACGGGATCCGCACCCGGTTGTTCGCCGACGCGACGTTGATCAGGTATGGCGCATGGACGTAGACCGGGATGCTCGACGCCTTGAGCTGGGCGGCGTCGTCGCGCGGCTTGGGCGCCTTCCAGCTCTGCGGATTGCCGAGGAAGATCTGCACCGCCTCGGCGCCTTCGGCCGCGGCGGCGGCCAGTGGATCCTGCGGGCTTACATGCGAACCGATAAGCACGGCGCTCAGTCTAGGCCCCGAGAGTGCGGCTAGCCGCACTGTCGACGTCGAACGTGCGTCCTGCCGCACGTTCGGCGCAGACGAAAAAGCCCCGGGCGGGAAACCCGGGGCCCTTTCCGCGCAAATTACCGGTAGTCGGAGTAGCCGTAGTCGTCCAGCGGCACCGCAGCACCGGTGGCCTGGCCGAAGTCCGGGCTGTAGTACTGATCCTCGTACGACGGGATCGTGTACGCCGCGGCCCGCGCCTCTTCGGTCGGCTGCACCTGGATGTTGCGGTAGCGGTTGATTCCGGTACCGGCCGGGATCAGCTTTCCGATGATCACGTTCTCCTTCAGACCGTTGAGCTTGTCGCTGCGGCAGTTGATCGCCGCATCGGTCAGCACTCGCGTGGTCTCCTGGAACGACGCCGCACTCAGCCACGAGTCGGTGGCCAGCGACGCCTTCGTGATACCCATCAGCACCGGGCGACCGGCGGCGGGCTCGCCACCTTCGGCCACCACCCGACGGTTCTCGGCCTCGAACTCCGCACGGTCGATCAGCGAGCCTGGCAGGAACTCCGTCGCGCCCGAGTCGATGATCGTCACCCGGCGCAGCATCTGCCGGACGATCACCTCGATGTGCTTGTCGTGGATCGACACACCCTGGGCCCGGTAGACCTCCTGGACCTCCTTGACGAGGTGGATCTGCACCTCGCGGGGGCCCTGAACCCGCAGCACCTCGTGCGGGTCGGCGGAGCCTTCCATCAACTGCTGGCCGACCTCGACGTGGTCGCCGTCGGCGAGCAGCCGCTCGGTGCCGTCCTCGTGCTTGAACACCCGCAGGCGTTGCCGCTTGGAGAGCTTGTCGTAGACCACTTCCTCGCCGCCGTCGTCGGGGACAATCGTGATCTTGTAGAACCGCTCGCCCTCCTCCAGACGCACCCGGCCGGTGACGTCGGCGATCGGCGCCTTACCGCGCGGCACCCGGGCCTCGAACAACTCCTGCACGCGGGGCAGACCACCGGTGATGTCCTCACCGACACCACCCTGGTGGAAGGTGCGCATGGTCAGCTGCGTGCCGGGCTCGCCAATCGATTGCGCCGCAACAATACCCACGGCCTCGCCGATGTCGACCAGCTTGCCGGTCGCCATCGAACGCCCGTAGCAGGTGGCGCACACGCCGGTGCCGGTGGCGCAGGTCAGCACCGAGCGCACCTTCACGTGGGTGATACCGGCCGCCAGCAGGGCGTCGATCTCGGGGTCACCGAGGTCGTGTCCACGTGCGACGACGACGTTGCCCTTCTCGTCCACCGCGTCGGTGCCCAAAGTGCGGGCGTACGCGGAGGTTTCGATGAAGGGGTCGCGGATGAGGGTGCCGTCGGGCGCAGCCTCGGCCAGCTCGACGGTGATGCCGCGCTCGGTGCCGCAGTCGGCCTCGCGGACGATCACGTCCTGCGACACGTCCACCAGACGACGGGTCAAATACCCCGAGTCGGCGGTCCGCAACGCGGTGTCCGCCAAGCCCTTTCGGGCGCCGTGGGTGTTGATGAAGTACTCCAACACCGTCAGGCCCTCACGGAACGACGACTTGATCGGCCGCGGGATGAACTCACCCTTCGGGTTGGTCACCAGACCCTTCATGCCGGCCAGCGTCCGGGTCTGGGTGAAGTTACCCGTGGCACCGGAGTCGACGATCGTGATGATCGGGTTGTCGTCGGGGTAGTGCTCACGCAGCGCCTGGCCGACCTCGTCGGTGGCTTCCTTCCAGATCTCCACCAGCGCCTCGTTGCGCTCGTCGTGGTTCAAAGCACCACGCTGGAACTGCTTTTCGACCTTGTCGGCCCGCTCCTCGTAGGAGTCGAGGATCTCCTGCTTGCGCGGCGGCACCAACACGTCGGCCATCGACACCGTCACACCGGAGCGGGTGGCCCAGTAGAAGCCGGCGTCCTTGAGCTTGTCGACGGTCTGCGCGACGACGATCATCGGGTAGCGCTCGGCGAGATCGTTGATGATCGCAGCCTGCACCTTCTTGTGCATCTGCTTGTTCACGAACGGGTAGCCCGTCGGCAGCAGCTCGTTGAACAGCACCCGGCCCAGCGTGGTCTCGGCCATCCAGGAATCCCCTGGCTGCCAACCATTCACGCCGAACAACTCGGCCTCGAGCTCGGTGGGCGGCCGCAACTGCTGCAGGCGCACCTTGATCTTGGCCCGCACGGACAGCACGCCGCGGTCCATCGCCATGATGGCCTCGGCCGGCGAGGCGTACACCCCGGACTCGGGACGGTCCTTGGCCGCAGCCACGTATTCGCCTTTGTCGCCGGGAACTTCGGTGGTCAGGTAGTACAGCCCGGTCACCATGTCCAGACGCGGCATGGCCAACGGACGGCCCGACGCCGGCGACAGGATGTTGTTCGACGACAGCATCAGGATCCGCGCCTCGGCCTGCGCCTCGGCACTCAAAGGCAGGTGCACCGCCATCTGGTCACCGTCGAAGTCGGCGTTGAACGCCTCACACACCAATGGGTGCAGCTGAATAGCCTTGCCTTCCACCAGCATTGGCTCGAAGGCCTGGATGCCCAGCCGGTGCAGGGTGGGCGCGCGGTTCAGCAGCACCGGGTGCTCGGCGATGACCTCTTCGAGCACATCCCACACCTGCGGACGCTGACGCTCCACCATCCGCTTGGCGCTCTTGATGTTCTGTGCGTGGTTGAGGTCGACCAGACGCTTCATCACGAACGGCTTGAACAGCTCGAGCGCCATCAGCTTGGGCAGACCGCACTGGTGCAGCTTGAGCTGCGGGCCGACCACGATCACCGAACGGCCCGAGTAGTCGACGCGCTTACCGAGCAGGTTCTGACGGAACCGGCCCTGCTTACCCTTCAAAAGGTCCGAAAGGGACTTCAGCGGACGGTTGCCCGGCCCGGTGACCGGACGGCCGCGACGGCCGTTGTCGAACAGCGCGTCCACGGACTCCTGTAGCATCCGCTTCTCGTTGTTGACGATGATCTCGGGCGCGCCGAGGTCGATCAGCCTCTTGAGCCGGTTGTTGCGGTTGATCACCCGGCGGTACAGGTCGTTCAGGTCGCTTGTGGCGAACCGGCCACCGTCGAGCTGCACCATCGGACGCAGCTCCGGCGGGATCACGGGGACGGCGTCGAGCACCATGCCCATCGGCGAGTTGCCGGACTGCTGGAACGCGGCCACCACCTTCAGCCGCTTCAGAGCACGAAGCTTCTTCTGCCCCTTGCCGTTTCGGATGACCTCACGCAGCGCCTCGGCCTCGGCGTCGATGTCGAAGTTCTCGATCAGCTTCTGGATCGACTCCGCGCCCATGGCGCCGGTGAAGTACTCGCCGTAGCGGTCGACGAGCTCGCGGTAGAGGTTCTCGTCGACAATCAGCTGCTTGGGGGCCAGCTTGGTGAAGGTGTTCCAGATGTCCTCGAGCCGGTCCAGCTCACGCTGGGCCCGGTCGCGGATCTGGCGCATCTCCCGCTCGCCGCCGTCGCGAACCTTGCGCCGCGCATCGGCTTTCGCGCCCTCGGCCTCCAGCTCGGCCAGGTCGGCTTCGAGCTTTTGAGCCCGTGCCTCCAGGTCGGCGTCACGCTGGTCCTCGACCGCCTTCTTCTCGACGACCATCTCGGCCTCGAGCGTGGACAGCTCGTTGTGCCGCATCTCCTCGTCGACAGACGTGATCACGTACGCCGCGAAGTAGATGATCTTTTCGAGATCCTTGGGCGCCAGGTCCAGCAGGTAGCCCAGCCGCGACGGCACACCCTTGAAGTACCAGATGTGCGTCACCGGAGCGGCCAGTTCGATGTGGCCCATCCGCTCGCGGCGCACCTTGGCACGGGTCACCTCGACGCCACAGCGCTCGCAGATGATGCCCTTGAAGCGGACCCGCTTGTACTTGCCGCAGTAGCACTCCCAGTCGCGAGTCGGTCCGAAGATCTTCTCGCAGAACAGGCCGTCCTTCTCCGGCTTCAATGTGCGGTAGTTGATGGTCTCCGGCTTCTTGACCTCGCCGTAGGACCACTGACGGATGTCGTCGGCGGTGGCCAGGCCGATGCGGAGCTCATCGAAGAAGTTGACGTCTAACACGTAACTCCCTTTCGGGTTTCGGGACTAGAAAACAATTAGGCCAAATCTTCCACACTGGCAGATTCGTTGCGGGACAAGTTGATTCCCAAGTTCGCCGCGGCGCGCTCCAGGTCCTCGTCGTCGCCGTCGCGCATCTCGATGGCGGCACCGTCGCTCGACAGCACCTCCACGTTGAGGCACAGCGACTGCAGTTCCTTGAGCAGCACCTTGAACGACTCCGGGATGCCCGGCTCGGGGATGTTCTCGCCCTTGACGATCGCCTCGTACACCTTGACCCGGCCGACGGTGTCGTCGGACTTGATGGTCAACAGCTCCTGCAGCGTGTACGCCGCGCCGTAGGCCTGCATGGCCCAGCACTCCATCTCACCGAACCGCTGGCCACCGAACTGCGCCTTACCACCGAGCGGCTGCTGGGTGATCATCGAGTACGGACCGGTGGAGCGGGCGTGGATCTTGTCGTCCACCAGGTGGTGCAGCTTCATGATGTACATGTAGCCGGTGGTCACCGGGTACGGGAACGGCTCACCCGAGCGGCCGTCGTACAGGATCGCCTTGCCGTCGCCGTCGACCAGCACCTCGCCGTCGCGGTTGGGCAGCGTCGAGGACAGCAGGCCCTGCAGCTCCTCCTCGCGGGCGCCGTCGAACACCGGCGTCGAGACGATCTTGTTCGGCTCGGCCTCCAGCAGCTCCTCCGGCAGCTTGGCCGCCCAGTCGGGCTTGCCGTCGACCTTCCAGCCGCTGTGCGCACACCAACCCAGGTGGGTCTCCAGGATCTGGCCGATGTTCATCCGTCGCGGCACCCCGTGGGTGTTCAGGATGATGTCCACCGGCGTGCCGTCCGGCAGGAACGGCATGTCCTCGACGGGCAGGATCTTGCCGATCACACCCTTGTTGCCGTGCCGGCCGGCCAGCTTGTCGCCGTCGGAGATCTTGCGCTTCTGTGCGACGTAGACGCGGACCAGCTCGTTGACCCCGGCCGGCAGCTCGTCGTCGTCCTCACGGGAGAACACCCGGATGCCGATCACCTTGCCGGACTCGCCGTGCGGCACCTTCAGCGACGTGTCGCGGACCTCGCGGGCCTTCTCGCCGAAGATCGCCCGCAGCAGCCGCTCCTCCGGAGTCAGCTCGGTCTCACCCTTCGGGGTCACCTTGCCGACCAGGATGTCGCCGTCGCGGACCTCCGCGCCGATGCGGACGATGCCGCGCTCGTCGAGGTCGGCCAGCACCTCATCGGACACGTTCGGGATGTCGCGGGTGATCTCCTCGGCGCCCAGCTTGGTGTCGCGGGCGTCGATCTCGTGCTCCTCGATGTGAATCGAGGTCAGCACGTCCTCTTCCACCAGGCGGTTGGAGAGGATGATCGCGTCCTCGTAGTTGTGGCCCTCCCACGGCATGATCGCCACCAGCAGGTTCTTGCCCAACGCCATCTCGCCGTCGTCGGTACACGGGCCGTCGGCGATCACCTGGCCGGTCTCGACGCGCTGGCCGGCGTCCACGATCGGACGCTGGTTGGCGCAGGTGCCGTGGTTGGACCGGGCGAACTTGCGCAACCGGTAGCTCTGCCGGGTGCCGTCGTCGGCCATCACCGTGATGTAGTCGGCCGACACCTCCTCGACGACGCCGGCCTTGTCGGCGACGACGACGTCACCGGCGTCGATCGCCGCGCGCAACTCCATGCCGGTGCCGACCAGCGGCCGCTCGCTGCGCACCAGCGGAACCGCCTGGCGCTGCATGTTGGCACCCATCAGGGCACGGTTGGCGTCGTCGTGCTCGAGGAACGGGATCATCGCGGTGGCCACCGACACCATCTGGCGCGGCGAGACGTCCATGAACTCGACCTCGGACGAGGACACGTACTCGACCTCGCCACCCTTCCGGCGGACCAGGACGCGGTCCTCGGTGAACCGGCCGTCGTCGTCGATCGGCGAGTTGGCCTGCGCGACGACGTGGCGGTCCTCCTCGTCAGCGGTCAGGTAGACCACCTCGTCGGTCACCCGGCCGTCCACCACCTTGCGGTAGGGGGTCTCGATGAAGCCGAACGGGTTGACCCGGGCGTACACCGCCAGCGAGCCGATCAGACCGATGTTCGGACCCTCCGGGGTCTCGATCGGGCACATCCGGCCGTAGTGGCTCGGGTGCACGTCGCGCACCTCAAGGCCGGCCCGCTCCCGGGACAGACCGCCGGGGCCCAGCGCGTTCAGCCGGCGCTTGTGGGTCAGCCCGGACAGCGGGTTGTTCTGGTCCATGAACTGCGAGAGCTGGCTGGTGCCGAAGAACTCTTTGATCGCGGCCACCACTGGGCGGATGTTGATCAGGGTCTGCGGCGTGATCGCCTCGACGTCCTGGGTGGTCATCCGCTCGCGGACGACGCGCTCCATCCTCGACATGCCGACCCGGATCTGGTTCTGGATCAGCTCGCCGACGGTACGGATGCGTCGGTTGCCGAAGTGGTCGATGTCGTCGGTCTCCACCGGGACCTCGATGCCGCCGGGGACGGTCATCGTGGCGTGGCCCTCGTGCAGGCGCACCAGGTACTCGATGGTGGCGACGACGTCCTCTTCGGTCAGCGTGGTCGTCGTGATCGGAGACTCGGTGTTCAGGCCGAGCTTCTTGTTGACCTTGTAGCGGCCCACCCGGGCCAGGTCGTAGCGCTTCTCCTTGAAGAACAGGTTCTCCAGCAGGGTCTGCGCCGACTCCTTGGTCGGCGGCTCGCCCGGGCGCAGCTTGCGGTAGATGTCCAGCAGCGCCTCGTCGGTGCCGACGGTGTTGTCCTTCTCCAGCGTCGACATCATGATCTCGGAGAAGCCGAACCGCTCGGTGATCTGCTCGCTGGTCCAGCCCAGCGCCTTGAGCAGCACGGTGACGGGCTGGCGGCGCTTGCGGTCGATGCGCACACCCACGGTGTCGCGCTTGTCGACGTCGAACTCCAGCCACGCGCCGCGGCTCGGGATCACCTTGACCGAATGCAGGGTCTTCTCGGTCGACTTGTCGATGGTCTCGTCGAAGTAGACGCCGGGCGAGCGGACCAGCTGGCTGACCACCACGCGCTCGGTCCCGTTGATGATGAACGTGCCCTTCTCGGTCATCATCGGGAAGTCGCCCATGAACACCGTCTGGCTCTTGATCTCGCCGGTGTTGTTGTTGATGAACTCCGCCGTGACGAACAGCGGGGCCGCGTACGTCATGTCCTTGTCTTTGCACTCGTCGACGGGCGCCTTGACCTCGTCGAAGCGCGGGTCGGAGAAGGACAGCGACATCGAGCCGGAGAAGTCCTCGATCGGCGAGAGCTCGTCGAGCACCTCTTCGAGGCCGCCCTTGGGCGCGACGTCGCCGCGCGCGGTCGCCTTCTCACGCCACTCCGGCGTGCCGATCAGCCACTCGAAGGAGTCGGTCTGCACGTCCAGCAGGCCGGGAACCTCGAGCGGTTCACGCAGCTTCGCAAAAGAAATTCGGTTGGGTGCCCCGGGAACGGAGCTATTGGAGGAAGTTTGACGGTTTGTCTTGCTCTGGCGGGAGACTGCCAAGATGCATCCTTCCAGCACCTCGTGCGACTAACGGGGAGCCGGCGGCCACCGGACCTTTCGCCGCGATAACTGTGTCGGTTCGGCTGGCGGACGAACTGTCCAAATCTCACGCACACGGCTAGATCGCTGAGCCGGAAACGGGCTCAGGCTAGGACCACGGTGTCAAGTGGCGGGTGAGATGGGCAGGAGGCAGCCAGCGCAACGTCCAACAATAGCGCAGGACTGCGCATTCCTCAACTACCGTGCTCGGAACCCTCGGCGATCCGGGCGCTGGCCGCCGTCTCGGGATTTCCCTGCACACATGCTGCCCAACAGACTGACCCCTTCCGGCTCGTCCGTCAAGGGTTGACGCGCCAACTTGTCAGCGAGAACTCCTTCCCGGCACTGCCGCGGCGTGGGTCGACTATTGAGTGCGGATTGTCTCGGTGGGCGCGTCATAGTCGCGATGGCGGCCGCGGTCGTCCTCGCCGCCGAAGTCGCGCTCGTGCGCCGGGTAGTCCTGCGCGGTGCCCTCGAAGGACTCGAGGATGGCTTGCTGCGCGTTCTTGGGCAGCAAGTGCAGGTTCTCGCGGACCCTGGCCTGACGACGGCCGACCGCCTTGCGCTCCGGCATGCCCGGCGTGGCGGTGATCTGCGGGGGCACGCCCTCGATCTCCTCGACACCGCCGCCGTGGTGGCCGGCCTCCAAGTGGGCCTGCTCCTCGGCCATGGTGGCCTCGTCCTTTTCCTCCGACATACCGATCGGACCGATCCGCCGGCCGTTGAGGAACTGCTTGACGACGGGCTCGTCGGAAGTCAGCAAAACCTCGCGCGGGCCGAACATGACCAGCTTGCGGCGGAACAGCATGCCCATGTTGTCCGGCACCGTGCGGGCGATGTTGATGTTGTGCGTCACGATCAAGATCGTGGCGTCGATCTGGGCGTTGATGTCGATCAGCAGCTGGGAAAGATACGCGGTACGCACCGGGTCCAGACCGGAGTCCGGCTCGTCACAGAGGATGATCTGCGGGTCGAGCACCAGCGAACGGGCCAGCCCGGCACGCTTTTTCATACCACCCGAGATCTCACCGGGGAACTTCTTCTCATCGCCGGCCAGACCCACGATCGACAGCTTCTCCATGACGATGTCACGGATTTCGCTTTCCTTCTTCTTTGTGTGCTCGCGCAGCGGGAACGCGGTGTTGTCGTAGATGTTCATCGACCCGAACAGCGCGCCGTCCTGGAACATCACCCCGAACAGGGTGCGGATCTCGTAGAGCTCTTTGGCCGAGCACTCGGTGATGTCGGTGTCGTCGATGATGATCGAGCCGCGCTCGGGGCGCAGCAGACCGATCAGCGACTTCAAGAACACCGACTTACCGGTACCCGACGGGCCCAGCAGCACGCTGACCTCGCCCGGCGGGATATCCATCGTGACGTCTTCCCAGATTCGCTGGGATCCGAAGGACTTGGTAAGTCCTTCCACCCGGATTGCCTTGCCCATGCGAATCCTCCCGCTGACGTTGCTGTCTGGCCTGTGGTTTCAGTCACTTTAGCCTACGCGGGCGGCCAGCAACACGCGTATCGCCGGCTACCCGCCGGTAGGCGTGTCACCCGCCGCTAGACACGCGGCGACCAGTTCCCGTGGAAGCCCATCGGCACCCGCTGCGGCAGGTGCACCGTGGCCACCGACTCGAGGGTTTCGGCGTCGAGCAGCAGCAGCTGGCCCTCGTCGCGGCCGCGGTGATGGCCGTAGCCGATCAGGATCCCGTCGTCCTCGGAGCGGCCCGCCGGGTTCGGCACAAAAGACATCTCCCCGATCAAAAGGGCGGGGTCGAGAGCGGCGACGGCGCTGGAGCCGGTCGCGTAGTCGTGCTTGTAGAGCGCCGTGGACATCTCGGATGGCCCATCGGGGACGTACCCGCCCGCGGTGCCGACGGCGTAGCCGAAGCGATGCCGGGTACCCAGCACGCCCTCGTTGATCCGCGGGAACTCCTGCGGCCGGTCGTCGCGGCGTTCGGTGGACACCGTGCCGGTCGCCAGGTTAATCGTCCAGCGGTCCAGGGCCGGCCGGCTATCGCCCGGGCCGCGCCGGTCGCGGTCGAACATCCGCTCGTAGCGCACCACGTCGAGCACCAGCACCTCGGCGCCGTCGCGGGTTTCCGAGTAGGCGTTGAGCGGGTGGTAGACGTAGCACGGCTCGATGTCGAACCACCGCACGTCTTTGTTGTCGCCCTCGCGGGGCATGACGCCGATGCGCGCCGGGTAGCCCGGGTTCCAGCGGTACGGCATCTGGTTGATCGGTTGGCGATTGCGGTTGACCATCGCGGTGATCGGGCTGGGCATCCGGACTCGGCCGAGCAGCGACTGCACCACCAGCCGGGCGGGCAGGCCGAGCCAGCGCGGCACGTTCGTCGGCAGCACCTGCACGGGGTCGAACGTCACCGGCAGGTCATAGATCACGACGTACTTCTCGGTCAGCGAGAAGTCGTGCATCATCGGCGACCCGCTCACCTCGATGTCGACGGTCCGTCGGGCCCGTCCCTGCGCGTCGATCACCGAGTACTGCACGTGGTGCCCGCGCGCGAAAGAGTATGAGACGGCGTGCAATTCGCCGGTTGCCGGGTCGCGGTGCGGGTGGGCGGTGTAGCCGCCGGAAAGCGTGCCGTCGAAGTCGCAGGTCCCCACGGTGTCGAGGTCGTCGGTCAGCCGGTAGTTGGCGCCGCCGCCTTCGACCAGGGCCAGGGTTTGTCCGGCATGGCTGAGCACGTTGGTGTTGGGACCGACGGACAGCATCCCGGCGCGCGGGTCGAGCACTGCGGGCGTGGGCTCGCCGAGGGCCCTGCACACGGCTGCGGTCCGGACCCAGCGGTTGCGGTACCAGCGGGCCTGCCCGTCGCGCAGTGCGACCCCATGCACCATGGCGTCGCCGCTGAACCAGTGGTAGGTGGCCGGGTCGACGTCGGCGACCGGGTTGGGCCCGTTGCGCAGATAGCGGCCGTCGAGGTGTTCGGGAATGTGACCGGTGACTGGCAGATCGGTCGCCGTCACCTCGGCGGGCACCGGGGCCAGGAAGCCGTCGAGATAGGGATTGGTCGACTGCGTGGTGGTGGCGGTGGTCATCTCTAGCTCCTATAACGTTGATATTATGCTGTTATAGGCACCGTACGCTTGCTGTGACAGGATGGCAACGATGAATTTCCCGCAGATGCAACGCAGCGTGCGCGACGAGTTGGTGCACGCCGCAGTCAGGCTGCTCAACGAGGAGGGGCCCGACGCGCTGCAGACCCGCAAGGTCGCCGGCGGGGCGGGGACGTCGACGATGGCGGTGTACACCCATTTCGGCGGGATGCGGGCATTGATCGCCGGGGTGGCCGAAGAGGGCCTGCGGCAATTCGCCGACGCGCTGACCGTCCCGGAGAGCGCCGACCCGGTTGCCGACCTGGTGGCCACCGGGATCGCCTACCGGCGCTATGCCCTTGAGCATCCACACATGTACCGGCTGATGTTCGGCAGCACCAGCGCACACGGCATCAACGCGCCGGCGCACAACGTCGTCAGCCTGAGCGTGGCCGAGATCAGCGAGCACTACCCGAGCTTCGCGCGCGTGGTGCGTCCGGTGCATCGGTCGATGCTGGCGGGCCGGATCACGGCGGGATCCGCGTCCGACGACGCGTCAGTGGTGGCGATCGCCGCCCAGTTCTGGGCGGCAGTACACGGTTTCGTGATGCTGGAACTGGCGGGCTACTACGGCGACGACGGCGCCGCCGTCGGGCCGGTGCTCGCCGCTATGACGACGAATCTGCTTGTCGCGCTGGGTGATTCGCGTGAGCGCGTCGAGCGGTCGCAGCGTTCGGCGGTACACGAAACCCCCGGGGTGTAGGCCCCCGGGGGTTGTCGTGCGTCGAACTACTTGACGGTGACCGTGGCGCCGGCGGCCTCGAGCTTGGTCTTGGCCTCGTCGGCGGCCTCCTTGGTGACCTTCTCCAGCAGCGGCTTGGGCGCACCGTCGACCAGGTCCTTGGCCTCCTTGAGGCCCAGGCCGGAGACGATCTCGCGGACGACCTTGATCACGCCGATCTTCTTGTCGCCGGCGCCCTCGAGAATGACGTCGAACTCGGACTGCTCCTCGGCAGCCTCGGCTGCGGCGGGGGCGGCGCCCGGAGCGGCGGCCGCGACGGCGACCGGCGCGGCGGCGGTGACCTCGAAGGTCTCCTCGAACTTCTTCACGAACTCCGAGAGCTCCAGGAGAGTCAGCTCCTTGAAAGCGTCGAGCAGTTCGTCAGTAGACAGCTTGGCCATGGTGTGGGTCCTTCCTCGGTGTGTGCGTTATTCGGTTGATGTCTCGGCGGGCGCTTCGGCCGGGGCCTCGGCGGTTTCGGCGGGGGCCGCTGCTTCGGCGGGAGCCTCGGCTGCTTCGGCGGGAGCCGCTTCGGCGGGAGCCTCGGCGGCCCTCTTCTCCTCCAGCGCAGCCGCAAGGCGGGCCACCTGCGATGCCGGCGCGTTGAACAGACCGGCGGCCTTGGCGAGGTTGGCCTTCATCGCGCCGGCCAGTTTGGCCAACAGCACCTCGCGGGACTCCAGGTCGGCGATGCGCTCGACTTCGGCGACGGTCAGCGCGCGACCGTCCATGTAGCCGCCCTTGATGACCAGCGCCTTGTGGTCCTTGGAGAAGGTCTTGATCGCCTTGGCGGCGTCGACGGCCTCGCCGGTGACGAACGCGATCGCGGTGGGCCCGACGAACAGCTCGTCGAGACCTTCGATGCCCGCCTCCGTGGCGGCCCGCTTGATCAGCGTGTTCTTGGCGACGGCGTAGGTGGCTGACCCGGCCAATGACCGGCGCAGCTCGGCCAGGTTGGCCACCGTCAGACCCCGGTATTCGGTGATCAGTGTGGCAGTCGATGCCTTGAACTGCTCGGCGATGTCTGCAACGGCGGTGGCTTTGTCAGCCCGGGCCATGCATACCTCCTTGGGTCTCAGTGTCGCGCGACGACCCGCCGCGCCCGGCTTCGCCGCGCTTGCGATCGTCACGAACGGGCCCGGAAACGACGAACGCCCCGACGCAGGAAGCGGTCGGGGCGTGCAGTATCAGCGTGCCTCGTCCTCCTGCGTGGGCCGCCGGGAATTCCCGGACCTTCAACCGATTGCTCGGTGACCGACGGTCTTCGGTGGATCGGCCACCACAATAGCGTTTGCGCCGCGATCAGCCAAAACAGGCGGCGGTCAGCGCCACGAAAAGGGTGGCCAGAATCGCCACCCGCACCCAGTGCAAGCGATCCCAGCGGCGTGCCAGCGCCCGGGAGAAATCTCCCGTCCCGATGCGGTTGTTGATCGGCACCAGCACGATCACCGACAGCAGCACGACGGCGGTCATCAGAACGGCCGCGATCCCGGTGAGCCAGCTGCGCGCGACCGCAGTGACGAGGACCAATGCCGCGAGTGTGGCGGCATACCAGAACGGCATGACCCGGCCCAGTAGCCGGCTGGCGTCGCTGCGGGCCACGCGGAAGGCTTCGTCAGGCAGACCGGCGAAGACCGGGTTCGCAAACGCGGCGACTGCGAACTCGGCTCCGAGCAACGAGCCGGTGATCAGCACCGCCACTATTTCGATGGTTTCCGTCATGGCCGTAACTCTGTCCGTTACGCTGACATAAAACAAGGTACTGACAAATTAGTCAGCATGACTGCGAGGCCGGGAGCTGCGATGGCGGTGTCGAAAAAAGTCGAGAGCGACTGCCCGATCGACGCCGCGCTGTCGGTGATCGACGGGCGTTGGAAGGGCACCATCCTGTGGCGGCTCTGCGACGGCCCGATGCGCACCGCCGAGTTGAGGCGCAGCATTCCGGGCATCACCGAGCGGATGCTGATCCGCCATCTGCACGAACTTGTCGACGACGGAATCATCGAGCGCCACGACGCCCGCACCGTCCCGCCCTGCGTGCACTACTCGATTTCGGATTACGGTTTGACGCTCGCCCCGGTGCTCGCCACGCTGTGCGACTGGGGTCGACAGCACATGCAGCGCCGCGGTCAGCGGTCGACGAGCCGAGCCGCCCCGACCAGACCGGCGTCGCCGCCGAGGGCAGCCGGTACCACCCGCAAGTCGCCAATGAACTCCAAGCCGGCGTGACCGGCGACCGCTGCGCGCAGCGGGTCGAACAGCAGCCCGCCGGCGTTGGCCACTCCCCCGCCGACGACCACCACATCCAAGTCGCAGACCGCGGCCACCGAAGCGATCATCGCGGCCAGCGCGTCGGCGCCGCGTTCAAATGCCCGCAGCGCCACCGGTTCTCCGGCCGCTGCCGACTCGGCCAGCGCCAGGGCGTCGGCCCCGCCCCAGCCGTTGGCCCGCGCCCAGCGTGTCATCGACGGGCCGGCCGCGACGGTCTCGACGCAGCCTCGGCCGCCGCACGAGCACGGCCGCCCGTCCGGGTCGACGACCACGTGACCGACGTGGGCCGGCGTTGCCGGTGCGGCCGTGATACGGCGCGCCGTCGAGAACCAGCCCGCCGCCCACGCCGGTGGACACCACGATGCCGAGCAGGAAGCGTGCGCCCCGCCCCGCGCCGCGCCAGTGCTCGCCGAGCGCCATGCACAGCCCGTCGCCGCCGAGGCGCACCGGCACACCCGGCACCGCGGCAGCGACCCTGTCCCGCAGTGGGAATCCGCGCCAACCGGCGATATTCACCGGGCTGACGGTCCCGGCGGCAAGGTCGATCGGCCCGGCCGACGCCACACCGACACCGGCTACCGCGCCGCCGGCCACGTCCAACGCCTCGCCGATCATTGCCTCGGCCACGGTCCACACCTCGGTGGCGGGAGTCGGCCTCGTAGTGGAATAGACCACTGCGCCAACGGAATCCACGAGGCCCACCGCGATCTTGGTGCCACCGATGTCGAGCGCCAGGGTGAGCATGCGGCGTCAGTGCCGGTGGGTGTTGTCGGGCTGTCGCGGGTCGCCGGGATGCTCGTAGCCGGGCGCCAGTCGCACCAGCGCGGCCCGGCGCGCGTCCAGCCAGACCCGAAATGCGCGGCGCCGGGCCGCTGCCCGCAGATGGTCGGCGATTTGCGGGCGCACGTCGTTCAGTGACGGCGCTGTGGCCGCGGGGCGTCGCCAGCCGTCGCCGCCGGGCGCTGATGCGGCGAATCGCAGCGGGTTGCGGGCGTGGTAGGCGGCGACGTCGGCGTCGCTGACCTCAACGTCGGCGGCGATGCGGTCAAACACCTTGCGCGCCAACGGGTTCGCCAGCGCCGCGGCGGCCACGCTGCCGATCTCAAGGCGGGCCGTCGGATCAGGCAGCAGCTCGGACTCGATGGGTGGGTCTGCGTCGGTCACGCCAAGTGCTGCGGCCTCGGCGGCGATCACCCGCTCGGTCACGATCAGCTGGGTCAGCCAGCGCCGCAGTTGGCGTCCCTCGCTGGTGCCCGCCTTGGGCAGCGCGGCCGCCAGGGGACCGTCGCGCAGCCGCGCCTCCCGGGCGTCCACCTCGTCGACCGGGACGCCGATGCCGGCGACGGTTGCGACGATCATCGGACCGTCACCCTCACCGCCGGCGAATACAGCAGGTGCCCAGCGCAACCCACCCGGACCAGCGCCCACCACTCACCCGGCTCGACCCACGCGGGCGGCGCGACGTCGAAGCCGATCTCGACGGAGCCGCGCGCGGGCAGCACCGCACCGTGCGCGGCCGGCCCGAGCCATTCCCAGGTGCCCCACGGGCTGATCAGGTGTGCCTCCAGCGCCAGGTCTGCGCACGCCTCGGTGCCGACGGTGACGGTCAACCGCGCCGAATCGCCTGCGCTGACTTCGATGTCGGAGGGGTCGTCGACGAAGTAAGCCGCGCGGCCGTCGACGCCGCCGACGGTCACCATGGTCACGTCCTCCACGGTCTGGCGCCAGGCGGTCGGCACATCGTCGCCGGTGACGTGCAGCTGTGCCCGCAGCGGGTACAGCCCGGGTTCGGCACGCGGCGGCATCGTGACGGTCACATCGGTCTCGCGGTATTCGCCGGGCTGCAACGCGAACGGAAGTTCGGCGGGCCTGGCCCTCCAGCCGGGCGGGCAGCGCAGTGCGACGCGCCCTGTCAGCGGTGCGTCGGTGCTATCGCTGGCCACGGTCAGCCGCAGCACTACCTCGTCACCGGCGGCGGCGCTGACCCGCTGCGGGTGCAGGTGAGCGACGGCCGGCAGGCCGCCCAGCGGGGCGGGCCCGCGGTTGTGCAGCCAATACCGCGCGTAGAGCGGCTGGACGCTTTCGACATCCGGCACATGCGTGGCGCCGTCGGAAACCTTGGGTATGTCGAGTTTCGCCAGCACCGTGGCGATTTGGTAGCCGTGCAGCGCGCTCGGGTGTGCTCGCTGCGGCGTTTCCAACAGGTCGGCCGATCGAAGCTCCGACAGCTTGCCGAGCGGCGATTGTACGTCGAGTTCGGTTGCAGCGCCGTGCATTTCGACCAGTCGCAGAGCGATCGAATGAGGGTCGATGGGTTCGGCACTGCCGCGGGCCAGCGGGTTGCCCGCCGCTTTCAAAGCGCCCAGCTGCACCGCACCGGCGGGCTCGATGTGCAACAGGGAGCCCGTCGCTGGCAGTCCACCGCTCGCCCCCGCAGCGGCCAGCAGCGGGTAGCCGAATTCTGCGCTGCGAGCCGGGATTTCGGCCTGCCGCCAATCGCCGGCGCCCGAGATCAGCGCGTAGTCGAAGGTGTGGGTCCAGTGCTGCAACTGGAAGTTGGACCCGTCCGGCGCGGTGCGGCGCGGTTCGTCGGTCCAGATGCCGGACGGCCAGCCGGTGCAGGAGCGCATCAGCGCGGTGTGCAGAGTTCCGTCGGTGTCGACGGCGAAGCTGGGCACCCCGCGGTTGAGCAGCGCGACGGTGTGCGGCTCGAACCGTTGCATCTCCGACGGGGCTTGCTGGGCGACAACGATTTCGGCGTCGGCGAGGTCGTCGGTCACCGCCGCGATCGCGGGGCCTAGGTCGGTGTCGTCACGGCCGGCGATCACCAGCACCGGCAGCGCCCGCGGGTCGCGAAGGTCGGCGCCGGGCACCCACGTCGTCGCTAGCGTCGTCGCTGCCGGCACCCACACCCGGGCCCGGCCGGTGTCGGCGAGCTGGCGCTCCAGCTCGATGCTGTACGCCGGATCTGCCGCGGCCAGAACGGCTTTGGTGAATGCATTCTGGCCCGGGCCGCCCAGCGCGATCCGGGTGTCGGGCAGGTTGGAGTCGACGTCGAGGTAGCCGTAGCGGGGCTTGTCGGCGGCGCTGCAGGTCGCGGTGACCCCCGCGCGAACCAGGGCCACCATCAGGTCGCGCGCCAGCGACCCGGACACGGCCTCCGTCGGCGAGACCACCTCGGCCACCGACACCGCGTGCACCGGATCGCCGCGGTCGCCCAGCCGTATCCGGGCAGCCGACGACAACCCGAACCAGCCGTAGGCGGGGTTGTCCAGCGTCCACGGATGCTGTGCGGCGTCGACCGACCGGTCGCCGTCGTGCAGCAACGCGAAACCGCGCCCCACGACGGCGTCGCCGACCTCGCTGACCGGCATGGCACCCGGCACCGGGCACGGCCAGCGCAGCCGCAACAGCCGGTCGGAGCCGGTGAACTCGTCAACTGTGGTGCGGCAGTCCACCCGCGAAATCCCCTGCCACAGCGTGATTGTCTGCGTGTAGCGCAGCAGCGTGCCGATCCGGCCGCGCACCACCAGCCGCTGGCCGACGGGACTGCGATACGCCTGCACCTCCGCGGCCGCCTCCGACGAACACACCACCGGCCCCTTGGGCAGCAGATGCCAGGGGCCCTCGCCGCCGGTCGGATGGGCGGGATATTCCTCGTAGACGGCAAGCTCGTTGCCCACCCGGCCCTCGGCGATCAGCTGCCGGCCGTCGTGCACCAGTGACGAGACCCCGCCGCCACGCGCCGGGTCGACGCTCAGCCGGTAGTGTTCGTTGGCAATCTCGTTGCCGGCCAACGGCTCCCAGGAATCCAGCGCGCCGGCGGCCACTCGATAGGCCCGCCAGCCCAGCGACGGCACATCACGGGCCACAAACGTGACCGACCCATTGTCGACAACAGCGGGTACCTTGGCACCGTCGGCGGTCATGATGCCGGCGCCGAGAGGGACGGTGACAACGTCGGTCCTGCTGTGCGCCAACGGGTTCCACACCACGACATCACCGTCGACCGCACCCGACAGCACAGCCAGCGAGCTGTCCCGAACAGCGCGACCGAGCTCCCACGCGTCGCGCCAACCGGTCAACAGGTCGAGGTAGACCTGATCGGATTCCGAGCCGGTGATGGCGTCGTGGTGCGCGCCGTAAGCCAGTTGCACCCACGCCTTGGCCAGCGCCGCCTGCGGGTACTCAACACCACCCAAAACACCTGCGAACACCGCAAACCGCTCGGCCTCCAGGACCGCATGCTCGGCGGCCCGGTTGGCCTGCTTGGTGTCGATGAACGACACGTCCTTGCCGGTGTAGATCGGGTTCATGTCGCGGGTTTGCGGCGACGGCGTCAGGCCGCGGGCCGCCAATTCGGCGCGGACCGCGGCGAAGAACTCCCGCGGCAACGCGCACACGAACCGCGGCCAGGTGTAGCGCGCAGCCCAGTCGCGGTGAATCTCGGTGACCCACTTGTTCGGCGGCGTGTAATCGGTGCCGACCGGCAGCAGCACGTTGCGGGTCAAGGCGACTTTGCGCAAATCCTCGAACAGTCGATAGGTGGCCTGCTCGGCCTCGGTCAGCGACGTGGATTCGTCCATCCACCAGCCGGCCGAATAATGCGCCGGCATGTAATGGGTGAGCAGGCCGCGCCCGGACGGGGCGATCCACTCGAACTCGCTGCAGAACTGCATGCCGGAAAGACCGCCGTCGCTGTGCATCGGGCCCCACTGGTGGTGCGGGCCGCGGGCCCACGAACTCGAGGTCAGGCCGGCGTCGGCGGCCATCCCGGGGAACTGCGGGTCGTGGCCGAACACGTCGAGCTGCCAGGCGGTGGCCGGATGAGCTCCCACCACGTCCCGCTGAAAGCCCATGCCAGCCACCAGGTTTCGGATCGTGGTCTCCGGGCTGGTGAGGTTGGTGTTGGGCTCGTTGTAGGTGCCACCCATGATCTCGACGCGGCCCTCGTCGATGAACCGCCGCAGGTCGGCGCGATCCTCCGGATGGGTGTCCCAGTACGGCTTGAGGTAATCCACTTCGGCCAGCACGAATTTGTACTCGGGCTCGCGACGGGCCATCTCCAGATGCGCGTGCACCAGCTCGAAGCCGTTGGCCTGCCGGCACCTGCCCGGCGGGTCCTCGCGCCACTCGCTGGTGTAGGCGCCCTGGGTGTTCCACCACACCGGGTCGTAGTGGAAGTGGCTGATCATGAACATCGTCCAGCCCGGCTCGGCGACCATGAACGCGAACCCCAGGGAGCTGTCGTCGGCGTGCACCCGCGCGGTCCGCCGCTGGCCGATCACCGGATGCTCAACCGCGACAGGCACTTCGACGACGGTTTGGCCGGCTTCGATGCGCGCTTCGCCAGCCAAGCCGGCCCCGTCGACCCATATCGGCGTCGGCTCGGCGCAGCCGCTGACCGTGATCCGGGCCAGTTGCAGCGGTGCGTCCGGCGGGCCGACGAACAGTTCCGTCGACTCTGCAGCGATGACCTGCACTCCCGCACCCTACGAGGTTGTGCTCGCCCTCGTCACGTCGACGACGACCGGTAGGTGATCGGAAATCGGCAACGTCGGCGTCGCACACGAATCGACGACCAGCCGGGCGTCGTCGGTGAGGATGTGGTCGAGCTGGCGGTCGGGGGCATCGGCCGGAAATGTCTTGGCGGTGGCCAGCGGACGCATGGCGGTCCAGCGCCGCGGCGTGGGCGGGCTCATGTTGAGGTCCCCCATCAGGACCCGCGGACCGGGGAAACCACGCAGATCGCGAATCAGCCGGCGCAGCTGCACCCGGTTCCAGCCCGGCACGAACGACAAGTGGGTGTTGGCGACGGTCAGCTCGCCCAGATCGGTGTCGAGCCGGGCCAGCACGGCCGCCCGGGGCTCTTCGTCGACGACCTGCACCCGGCCCGGACCCGGCAGATACATCGGGAACTTCATGGCGATCCGCGGCAGCCGCAGCACTTGCCAGCTCAGCGCCGGATACCGCGACAACAGCGCGATGCCATAAGCGGCGGTGCCGGGCTGCTCGCCGCCGGTGGCGGCCATCCACGTCGCACCCGGCGTGCCGGAGATCGCGGCGACGAACCGGTGGCTGATCGCGCCCATCGCCTCGGCCGCGACGGCGGTCAGATCGGCCATCCCCGAGCGGGGCTGGTCGCAGTCGACCTCCTGCAAGGCCAGCACGTCGGCGTCCAGCCGCCGCACACAGTCGGCTAGCCGGTTCACGTCGACCGCCCCGTCGTGCACGCTGCGGCCGTGCAGGATGTTGAAGGTGGCCATCCGCATGGGTATTACCTACCCATCATGACCGCGCACGGATCAGAGCTGTTCGCCCGCAACGACGAGTTGCGTGAGGCGCTGCGCCGCGCGGCCTCGGCGCTGAAGGCGAACGGCCCGCAGTTCGCGCTGGCCGGCACCTATGCGCTGTGGGTCTACGGCGCACCGGAACCCGTGCACGACGTGGATTTCGTCGTCACCGAGCCCGACGTCGAAGTGGCGGCCAAGACGCTGGCCGACGCCGGATTCAGCATCGACCGCACGCCGGAGGATTGGCTGTTCAAGGCGTGCGTCGACGACGCGGTCGTGGATGTGCTGCACCGGATCAACGGGGTGGCGGTCGATGCGGACCTGATCGGTTCGGCCGAGGAGCGCGACGTGCTGGCCATCCGGATGCCGGTGTTGCGGCCGACGCAAGTGGTGATCCAGAAGCTGTGCGCGCTGACCGAGCACCATTGCGACTTCGCGTCGCTGCTGCCGTCCGTCCGAGCGGTCCGCGAGCAGGTGGACTGGGACCGGGTGCGCGCCGACACCGCGGGAAACGACTTCGCGGCGGCGTTTTTGGTGCTCGTCGAGCGGCTGGGCATCATCGGGTAACGGCGGCACCAAGGCGGGCGCAGCCGGGCCGGCATCACTCGGCCATGCCGATACTCTGCCGCACTCATAGGACAGAAACTGTCCGCTAGTGGTGAAAAGCTTGGCCGGATCGACCGAAAGGACCGACATGCCCGCTCTTGCCCCGCCCGTCGCCGACGAACGCAGTGCGCTGCGCGAGTACCTCGCCTATCACCAGAGCGCGTACTTCGCGGTCTCCTACGGCCTGACCGACGACCAGGCCCGGTCCGCCCCGACGGTCAGCGCGCTGTCGATCGGCGGGCTGGTCAAGCACGCCACGGGTTTGCAGCGCATCTGGATGGCGCGGGTCGCCGCGGCGCCGGACGCTCCGCCGAAGGACCGGCGGCCGTTCGAGGAGATCGCCAAGGAGTTCGGCGAGCAGTACGTGATGCGGCCCGACGAGACGCTGGCCGGATTGCTCGCCGACTTCGAGAAGCAGAACGCGGAATCGCTGCGGTTGGTCCAGACCGCCGATCTGGACGCGAAAGTCCCTGTGCCCGAAGACATTCCGTGGTTCCCTCAGGGCCTCGAGGCATGGTCGGTGCGCTGGGTGATTCTGCACGTCATCAACGAACTGGCCCGCCACGCCGGGCACGCCGACATCATCCGGGAAAGCATCGACGGCGCAACGATGTACGAGCTGATCGCCGGCCTGGAGAATTGGGAACCGCGGCCATGGGTGACGCCGTGGAAAAAGGCACCATAGAGGGCGTGCTGACCCGTAACGGCATCGCCCCCGGCGACGTCGAGCTGTACTACGAGGACCTCGGCGACCCGGCCGATCCGCCGGTGTTGCTGGTCATGGGGCTGGGCGCGCAGTTGCCGATGTGGCCCGACGGCTTCTGCGCGCAACTGGTCGACGCCGGCTACCGGGTGATCCGGTTCGACCACCGCGACACCGGGCTGTCGGCCAAGCTGCACGGGCTGCGCGCCGACGGCTCGGTCTACCGGCGGGCATGGCGCTATGTGCTGGGCCGCTCGAGCCCGGTGCCCTACACGCTGGTCGACATGACGCGTGACGTCGTCGCGCTGTTCGACCACCTGGGCATCGAGCGCGCGCACGTTGTCGGCGCGTCGATGGGCGGCATGATCGCCCAGATCCTCGCCGCCACCGAGCCGCAGCGGGTGGCCTCGCTGGGCCTCGTCATGTCCGCCACCGGTAAGCCGCTGTCCGCGCTGCCGGCCTGGCGGGTGATCAAGCTGAGGTTCGACGCCCCGGGCAAGGACGCGTCCGACGAGGAAAAGCTGGCCTACGAGGTGCGCAACGTCGCGGTGTTCAACGGGCCCCAGTTCCTGCCGCCCGAGGCCGAGCTGCGCAAGCGCGTCGAGCAGCTCGCCGAGCGCTGCACCTATCCGCCCGGCAGGCTGCGCCAGGTCGACGCGCTGCTGGGCACGGGCAGCCTGCTGGCCTACAGCAAGGCGATCACCGCGCCGACGGTCGTGATCCACGGCTCCCACGACCCGATGGTGAAGCCCCGCAACGGGCGGGCGCTGGCCGCGGCCATCCCGGGCGCGCGGTTCGTCGTGGTCGACGGCATGGGCCACGACCTGCCCGAACCGGTGTGGCGCCCGATCGTCGAGACGCTCCAGGAAAACTTCACGCGCGCTCCCTAGCCTTCTGGCCGCGAGCGTGCGCAGAATGCCGCCGCACGGGCGCAAATGGCGTACATCTACGCACGCTCGCGGCGGGGAATTGGGCGATTTGGCACACTGCACTGATGAGTTCCAACAATCATCGCGAGCTAGCCAAGCTTGACCGGGTGCCGTTGCCGGTCGAAGCGGCCCGCATCGGCGCGACGGGTTGGCAGCTCACACGCACCGCCGCCCGCATCGTCACCAAGCTCCCCGGCCGCGGCCCCTGGCAGCAGAAGGTGATCAAGCAACTCCCCCAAACCTTCTCCGACCTGGGCCCCACCTACGTCAAGTTCGGGCAGATCATCGCGTCGAGCCCGGGCGCGTTCGGCGAATCGCTGTCCCGGGAATTCCGCGGGCTGCTCGACCGGGTACCGCCGGCCGACCCGAAAGAAGTGCACAAACTCTTCGTCGAGGACCTGGGCGCCGAGCCGGCCAAGCTGTTCGCCAAGTTCGAGGAGAAGCCGTTCGCGTCGGCGTCCATCGCGCAGGTGCACTACGCCACCCTGCACAGCGGCGAGGAGGTCGTCGTCAAGATCCAGCGGCCGGGCATCCGCCGCCGGGTCGCCGCCGACCTGCAGATCCTCAAGCGCTTCGCCCAGGCCGTCGAACTGGCCAAGCTGGGCCGGCGGCTGTCCGCCCAGGACGTCGTCGCCGACTTCTCCGACAACCTGGCCGAGGAGCTGGACTTCCGCCTCGAGGCGCAGTCGATGGAGGCCTGGGTCGCCCACCTGCACGCCTCGCCGCTGGGCCGCAACATCCGGGTGCCCGAGGTGTACTGGAACTTCACCACCGAGCGGGTCCTGACGATGGAAAGAGTCCACGGCATCCGCATCGACAACGCCGCCGAGATCCGCAAGGCCGGGTTCGACGGCGTCGAGCTGGTCAAGGCGCTGATCTTCAGCCTGTTCGAGGGCGGCCTGCGGCACGGCCTGTTCCACGGCGACCTGCACGCCGGCAACCTCTACGTTGACGACCAGGGCCGCATCGTGTTCTTCGACTTCGGGATCATGGGCCGCATCGACCCGCGCACCCGCTGGCTCCTCCGCGAGCTGGTCTACGCGCTGCTGGTCAAGAAGGACCACGCCGCCGCCGGCAAGATCGTCGTGCTGATGGGCGCCGTGGGCACGGTCAAGCCCGAAGCGCAGGCGGCCAAGGATCTGGAGGCGTTCTCCACGCCGCTGACCATGAAGACCCTGGGCGACATGTCGTATGCCGACATCGGCCGGCAACTCTCCGCGCTCGCCGACGCTTACGACGTCAAACTGCCCCGCGAGCTGGTGCTGATCGGCAAGCAGTTCCTCTACGTCGAGCGGTACATGAAGCTGCTGGCGCCCAAGTGGCAGATGATGTCCGACCCGCAGCTCACCGGCTACTTCGCCAACTTCATGGTCGAGGTCAGCCGCGAGCACCAAAGCGACGTGGAGGTCTAGTGCAGGTCCGCAAGGGCACCGCGCGGTCCGGCGACATCGACCTCTACTACGAGGACATGGGCGACCCGGGCGACCCGGCGGTCCTGCTGATCATGGGGCTGGGCGCGCAGCTGCTGCTGTGGCGCGCCGCGTTCTGCGAAAAGCTGGTCGCCGAGGGCTATCGCGTCATCCGCTACGACAACCGCGACGTCGGGCTGTCCACCAAGACCGAGCGCGTCAAGTCCCCCCGGAAGCTCCCCCGGATGATCCGGTTCTGGTTGGGCCTGCCCGGCAAGGCGCCCTACACGCTGGAGGACATGGCCGACGACGCCGTCGCGGTCCTCGACCACCTCGGCATCGAGCGCGCCCACGTCGTCGGCGCCTCGATGGGCGGGATGATCGCCCAGATCGTCGCGGCCCGCCACAGCGCACGAACCCGGTCGCTGGCGGTGATCTTCTCCAGCAATAACCGGCGGTTCCTGCCGCCGCCGGCGCCGCGCGCGCTGTTCGCCGTGATCAAGGGCCCGCCGCCGAACTCGCCGCGGGACGTCGTCGTCGACAACGCGGTGCGGGTCACCCGGATCATCGGCAGCCCCGCCTACCCGGCGCCTGAGCAGCGGATCCGCGAGGAAGCCATCGAAGGCTACGAGCGCAGCTACTTCCCGTGGGGGATCGCCCGGCATTTCAGCGCGGTCCTGGCCAGCGGCAGCCTGGTCCGCTACGACCGGCAGATCACCGCGCCGACCGTGGTCATCCACGGCCTGGCCGACAAGCTGATGCGGCCCTCCGGCGGGCGCGCGGTGGCGCAGGCCATCCGCGGCGCGCGCTTTGTGCCGTTCGAGGGCATGGGCCACGAGCTTCCCGAGCAGCTGTGGGACCGGGTGATCGCCGAACTCACCCGCAATTTCGCCGAGGCTTGAACGTAAGACGCGCCGTTTTCGTATTCAGCCCGTGAGGGCTGTTCGATTACCATGTCCGGCGGGTATGGGTGTCGTCGTCCCCGCTCAGTCGGTATTGCGACGTCACACCCTGGAGAGGCGCAATTATGGCGCGAAAACTAGAACCCCATTTCAAAGACGTACAGGCCCATTACGACCTGTCCGACGACTTCTTCCGGCTCTTCCTCGACCCGACGCAGACCTACAGCTGCGCCTACTTCGAGCGCGACGACATGACGCTGGAAGAGGCCCAGATGGCCAAGGTCGACCTGGCGCTGGGCAAGCTGGGTTTACAGCCCGGTATGACGCTGCTCGACGTCGGCTGCGGCTGGGGCGCCACCATGCGCCGGGCGATCGAAAAATACGACGTCAACGTCGTCGGCCTGACCCTGTCGAAAAACCAGGTCGTCCACGTGCAGAAGACATTCGACGAGATGGACACCCAGCGCAGCCGGCGGGTGCTGCTGCACGGGTGGGAAGAGTGGGACGAGCCGGTCGACCGGATCGTGTCGATCGGCGCATTCGAGCACTTCGGCCACGAGCGCTACGACGACTTCTTCAAGATGGCTCACGACGTCCTGCCCGACGACGGTGTGATGCTGCTGCACACCATCACCGGGCTGACCGGGCCTCAGTGCATCGAGCGCGGCATCCCGCTGACGTTTGAAATGGCCCGCTTCATCAAATTCATGGTCACCGAGATCTTCCCGGGCGGGCGGCTGCCCTCGATCGAGATGGTCCAAGAGCGTTCGGCCAACGCCGGTTTCACCCTGACCCGGCGCCAGTCGCTGCAGCCGCACTACGCCCGCACGCTCGATTTATGGGCGGCCGCGCTGCAGGCCAACAAGGACAAAGCCATCGAGATCCAGTCCGAGGAGGTCTACGAGCGGTACATGCGCTACTTGACCGGCTGCGCCAACGGATTCCGTATCGGCTACATCGATGTCAATCAATTCACCCTGGCAAAGTAGGTGCCGAACACCGAGCGCGCCCTCCAAGCCGGGTATTGTGCTTTCACCAGTCGATGATCGGTGGCAGGAAGGCGACGACACACGATGCCTGACAAGCAAGTCAGTCCCGTGAACACGCGGACGCGCTTCGAGGACATCCAGGCGCATTACGACCTGTCCGACGACTTCTTCGCGCTGTTCCAGGACCCCACCCGCACGTATAGCTGCGCCTACTTCGAGCCGCCCGACCTGACCCTCGAGGAAGCCCAGATCGCCAAGGTCGACCTGAATCTGGACAAGCTGGACCTGCGACCCGGCATGACGCTGCTGGACATCGGCTGCGGCTGGGGCACCACGATGAAGCGCGCGGTGGAAAAATACGACGTCAACGTCATCGGCCTGACCCTGTCGAAGAACCAGCACGCCCGCGCCCAGCAGGTCCTCGAGGGCATCGACACCGATCGCTCGCGGCAGGTGTTGTTGCGCGGCTGGGAGGACTTCAGCGATCCCGTCGACCGGATCGTGTCCATCGAGGCGTTCGAGCACTTCGGCCACGAGAACTACGACCCGTTTTTCAAGAACTGCTTCAACATCCTGCCCGACGACGGGCGGATGACCGTGCAGAGCAGCGTGAGCTACCACCCGTACACCCTCAACGCGCGGGGCAAGAAGATCACCTTCGAAACCGCCCGGTTCATCAAGTTCATCGTCACCGAGATCTTCCCGGGTGGACGGCTGCCGTCCACCGACATGATGGTCGAGCACGGCGAGAAGGCCGGTTTCGTGGTCCCCGAACCGCTTTCGCTGCGGCTGCACTACATCAAGACGCTGCGGCTGTGGGGCGACGCGCTGGAAGCCAACAAGGACAAGGCCATCGAGATCGCGTCCGAAGAGGTCTACGAGCGCTACATGAAGTACCTGCGCGGCTGCGAGCACTACTTCCGCGAGGACATGCTCGACTGCAGCCTGGTCACCTACCTCAAGCCGGGCGCCGCTTAAGCCGAGCGGCGATCGCCAGCGCGGCGAAGCCGGGCGCAGCGGGTCGCCGCCAAGCCCAGTGTCGGATTCGCGTCGCCTCGTTCGTCGGACAGGTAGAGAGTGGAGCACAGGGTTCCGCTCACTACCGGAGGAGACGACGAAATGCAGTACCTGGCCCTGTTGATCAGCAAGGAGCGGGACTACACGCCCGACGAGCGGGCCGCCATGATGACGGCGTTCGACAACTTCCACGCCAAGTCGGCCTCGGCAATCCGGGCGGGCGACGCGTTGACCCCGCAAGCGACCGGTGCGCGCATCGCCGGCGGCCCGGACGCCCCGGTTGTCACCGACGGCCCATTCGCCGAAGGCGCCGAAATTGCCTGCGGCTACTACGTATTCGAAGCCGACAACCTCGACGAGGCCTTGGCGCTCGCCCGCGAGGTCCCGGTCGCCGCGCACGGCGCGATCGAAGTGCGGCCCACCTACCACACGTTCGATCCGGAGTGGTCGCGCGCCGGCGGCGGGCAGTGGCTGGCACTGCTCCTCGAGCCCCCGGCATCGGTCAACACCCCCGGCACGCCCGAGTGGGAGGCCGAAGCGGCACGGCACGGCGAATTCGCCACTGCCGCAGGAGATCACATTGTCGGCGGTGCCGCACTGCATGAGCCGGCGACCGCGACGACGGTGCGGGTGCGTGATGGCGAGGTGCTGCTGACCGACGGCCCGTTCGCCGAAAGCGCCGAGATCGCCACCGGCTTCTACCTGTTGACCGCCGCCGACCGCGACGAGGCTGTCAAACTGGCCGGCATGATCCCCGCCTCGACTGTGGAGCTACGCCAGCTGGCGGGAGTCTCTCACCTGTAAGAGCATGGCCAACCTGGACGGCGTCTTCCGGCAGGAATGGGGCCCGACCGTGGCGGCACTGGCCCGCTGGTCGGGCGACCTCACCGTCGCCGAAGACGCCGTCCAGGAAGCCTGCGCCGAGGCGCTGCGGGTATGGCCCCGCAACGGCGTGCCCGACAAGCCGGGCGCATGGCTGCTGACGGTGGCGCGCAACCGCGCCCGCGATCGGCTGCGCCGCGAATCAGCGCGCCCGGGAAAGGAATTGGCAGCCGTGGTCGAGCAGATCAGGGCGCGAACCGACAGCTCCGACCCGCATCCGGTCCGCGACGACGAGCTGCGGATGATGTTCACCTGCGCCCATCCCGCACTCGACCGGGTCTCGCAGCTGGCGTTGACGCTGCGGCTGGTCTCCGGGCTGACCGTCGCCGAGATCGCCCGGGTGCTGCTGCAAACCGAGGCCGCGGTGGGTCAGCGAATCACCCGCGCCAAGAACAAGGTTCGGCACGCCAACATCCCCCTGCGGGTTCCGCCGGCCGAGCTGCTGGCCGAACGGGTCCCGCATGTGCTGGGCTGCATCTACTCGGTGTTCACCGAGGGGTATTGGTCGACAGCGGGGCCGTCGGCAATCCGCGACGAGCTGTGCGACGAGGGCGTCCGGCTGGCCGGCGAGCTGTGCGCGCTGATGCCTTCGGAGCGAGAGGCCCACGCGCTGGCAGGCCTTGTGCTGCTTCATGATTCGCGACGGACAACCCGGGTCGACGCCGCCGGGGCGTTGATCCCGCTCGACGAGCAGGACCGCAGCCGCTGGGACCGCGGCCGCATCGCCCGCGGCCTGGACCGGCTGCGGCGGGCGGAGGGATCGAGCGGGCCGTATCTGCCTCAGGCCGTGATCGCCGCCGTGCATGCGACGGCACCCAGCTGGGAGCAGACCGACTGGGCGACGATCTGCACCGCCTACGACCGGCTGCTGGCCATCGCCGACTCGCCGGTGACACGCGCGAATCGCGCTCTGGCCGTGGGCTTTCGGGACGGCTACGCCGCCGGGCTGGCCGCCCTGGACGTGGTGGCCGACGACCCGCGGCTGGCCCGCTCGGCGCTGGTGCCGTCGATCCGCGCGGATCTGTTACGCCGCGACGGCCGGGCCGCCGAAGCGGCGACCTGGTATCGAAAGGCGTTGACCTGCACCGGATCCGAGCCGGCCCGAGCCTTCCTACAGCGCCGGATCGCCGAACTTTCCCCGCGTCGAGTGTGAATCTCACGACGCGACGCGCCGGTGGGCCGTCGCAGGATTCACACTCGGCGGCAGGGGTTATTCGGCGGCGAAGTTGCGGGTGATCGACGGGTCGACCGGAATGCCCGGCCCGGTGGTCGTCGAGACGACGACCTTCTTCAGGTAGCGGCCCTTCGACGACGACGGCTTGAGCCGCAGCACCTCGTCGATCGCCGCGCCGTAGTTCTCCGCCAGCTTCTTCTCGTCGAACGACGCCTTGCCGATCACGAAGTGCAGGTTGGCCTGCTTATCCACCCGGAAGTTGATCTTGCCGCCCTTGATGTCGGCGACGGCCTTGGCGACGTCGGGAGTGACGGTGCCGGTCTTCGGGTTGGGCATCAGGCCACGCGGGCCCAGCACGCGGGCGATGCGACCGACCTTGGCCATCTGGTCCGGCGTGGCGATCGCAGCATCGAAGTCCAGGAACCCGCCCTGGATCTTCTCGATCAGGTCGTCGCTGCCGACGATGTCGGCGCCGGCGGCCTCGGCCTCGGCCGCCTTCTCGCCCACCGCGAACACCGCCACCCGGGCGGTTTTACCGGTGCCGTTCGGCAGGTTGACGGTGCCGCGAACCATCTGGTCGGCCTTGCGGGGGTCGACGCCGAGCCGGATGGCCACCTCGACCGTCGCGTCCTGCTTGGCCGACGACGTCTCCTTGGCCAGCTTGGCCGCCTCCAGCGGGGTGTACAGCCGCGAACGGTCCACCTTCTCGGCGGCGGCGCGATATGCCTTGCTGTTCTTGCTCATTGGATTTCCTATCTGTGGTTGCTAAGCGGGCCGAAGCGAGCCCTCCCACTCTGTCTGTCGAACTCCTCCTCGGGCCGCTAGCGGCCCGCATCGTCGTCCGACGCGGCCGAGAAAACTATTCGACCGTAATGCCCATCGATCGGGCGGTACCGGCGATGATCTTCGCGCCGGCCTCGACATCGTTGGCGTTGAGGTCCGCCTTTTTGGTCTCGGCGATCTCGCGAACCTGGTCCCAGGTCACCTTGGCGACCTTGGTCTTGTGCGGCTCGGCCGAGCCCTTGCCCACGCCGGCGGCCTTCAGCAGCAGCTTGGCGGCCGGCGGAGTCTTCAGCGCGAACGTGAAGCTGCGGTCCTCGTAGACCGTGATCTCCACCGGGATCACGTTGCCGCGCTGGTTTTCCGTCGCGGCGTTGTACGCCTTGCAGAACTCCATGATGTTGACGCCGTGCTGGCCGAGCGCCGGACCGACCGGCGGCGCGGGGTTGGCCTGCCCGGCCTCGATCTGGAGCTTGATCAGCCCGACGACCTTCTTCTTCGGGGCCATTGTTTTCCTTTCTCCAGCGATTTCGGCGCGGTATTCGTCGCTGAGCGACGATTATCGCGCCGAAATCGCCCAGCTAAATCTTGGAGACCTGGTTAAAGGTCAATTCGACAGGTGTTTCGCGGCCGAAGATGGACACCAGCACCTTGAGCTTCTGTTGTTCGGCGTTGACCTCGCTGATCGAGGCCGGCAGCGTGGCGAACGGCCCGTCCATGACGGTGACCGACTCGCCGACTTCGTAGTCCACCTCGACGGGAGCCCGTTCCAGCCCGCCCTCGGCGGGGGCAGCCGCGGCCGCCGCACCCTTGGCGGGCTTCTTCGCAGCGCCCTGCGGCAGCAGGAACTTCACCACGTCGTCCAGCGACAGCGGCGACGGGCGCGACGTCGCGCCGACGAACCCGGTCACACCGGGTGTGTTGCGCACTGCGGACCACGACTCGTCGGTCAGGTCCATGCGTACCAGGATGTAGCCCGGCAGCACCTTGCGGTTGACCTGCTTGCGCTGGCCGTTCTTGATCTCGGTGACCTCTTCGGTGGGCACTTCCACCTGGAAGATGTAGTCGCCGACATCCAGGTTCTGCACACGCGTCTCGAGGTTGGCTTTGACCTTGTTCTCGTATCCGGCGTAGGAGTGGATGACGTACCAGTCGCCGGGCTTGGTGCGCAGCTCTGCTTTCAGCGCGGCGGCGGGGTCGACCTCTTCGGCCGGCTCTTCAGGGGCAGCGGCCTGTGGGCTGGTCTCTTCTACGTCGACCGCTTCACCCGCGGGCGTGTCGCCCTCGAAGGTAGTCACGGGTTGAGTCCTCTCTATAACTTCTGCTCGCTCAGCCATTGCCGAACGCGAGCATCACCAGCTTGGCCAGGCCGAAGTCGGCCAGCCCGATCAGCGCCACCATGAACACCAGGAACGCCAGCACCACCGAGGTGTAGGTGATCATCTGCTTGCGGTTCGGCCAGATCACCTTGCGCAGCTCGGCGACGACCTGCTTGAGGTAGTTGTAGACGTAGACGAACGGGTTGGGGCCCCGCTGCGTCCCGGCCTTCTTGGCCTTCTTCGCCTTCTTGGTCTTGGCGTCGGCTTCCTCCCCGGTGAGCTCGATGGCCCCCGAGGTCTCCTCAGCCTCCGCACGTTGACGGGACCGCTTGCCGGTGGGACGTTGCGGTCGCGTCACCACCGCCGTCCGGCCGCCGCGCTGTTCCTCGGTTTCGTTGGCCTCGGCTGCGTCGGCACCGTCGCGCTCGTCGCTCACCGCATGCTCCTTAAGTTCGACTGGGTGGTCGCCTTCCAGTGTCCACCATCTCCTGCTCCCTCAGCAGGGGCGACAGGACTTGAACCTGCAACCTGCGGTTTTGGAGACCGCTGCTCTGCCAGTTGAGCT
The DNA here is from genome assembly GCF_003402475.1 of Mycobacterium sp. MFM001. Taxonomy (GTDB): domain Bacteria; phylum Actinomycetota; class Actinomycetes; order Mycobacteriales; family Mycobacteriaceae; genus Mycobacterium. Next base: position 37,092 of record NZ_BFAB01000009.1, on the reverse strand, counting down.
ACGCCCCTTCGCCGGTTGGCAGGCCAACCCGCACGGGGCCTCACATGACGCGCGCATCCGCCTGGTCAAAGCCGGAAAGCGTGCTGATGATGGGAAAACCCCGAGGTCCGAGTGTACATCGGCGCCGCGGCTAGGTACTAATCAAGCCGTTCTGACGATCTGCCCGGCGTCCATGTCCCACTTGAGGGCAACCGAGTCGGTGGCCTCGTTGCCCATCATCGTGGTGTAGGCCTCGAGCACGACCTCGCCGGCGGCGTTGGTGCAGATGTTCCTGGTGACGACGATGTCGGCGCCGAACCGCTCGTCGACGGACTGGATGTGCATCTCGGCGTGCAGCACGTCGCCGGCCATGATCGGCTTGTGGAAGATGAACTTCTGGTCGACCTGGACGATCTGCATGGTCTCGTAGCCGGTGTCGACGCTGCGCATGAAGTCGCTCTGGACCAGCTTGGCGAAGATGGTCGCGAACGTCAGCGGCGCGACGAGGCTGTCGTACCCGAGTTCGGCGGCCGCGTCGTCGTCCAGGGAAGCCGGGTCGTCGGCCTTGATCGCCCTGGCGAATTCCCGGATCTTCTCTCTGCCCACCTCGTAGGTGTCCGGATAACGCCAGACCATCCCGCGGATGTCTGTTTTGATCGCCATGCTTACGCCAGCTTCGCCGACGCGACCGCCCGGCCGAAGATCTTTTTGCCGCCGGTGGTGGCCGTCAACGCGATCGTCACGGTCTTGCTTTCGGGGTCGACCGACTTCACCTTGCCGCCGAACACGATCTCGGCGCCCTTGCCGTCGTTGGGCACCGGCACGACGGCGGTGAACCGCACGTTGTACTCGGTCACCGCGCCCGGGTCGCCGACCCACGAGGTGACGTAGCCGCCGCCCAGGCCCATCGTCAGCATGCCGTGCGCAATAGCGGTGTCCAGGCCGACCATCTTGGCGATCTCGTCGTCCCAGTGGATCGGGTTCAGGTCGCCCGAGACGCCGGCATAGTTCACCAAGTCCTGGCGGGTCAACGGGTAGACCTTCTCGGGAAGCTGGTCGCCCACCTTCACCGAATCGAACTCACGCAGTGGCATCGCTGAAACCCTCTTCCCCTTCGCCGGCACGTCCCGCCAGGGTCGTGTAGGCCTCTTGTACTACTTCGCCTGCATCGTTGGTAATGATGTTCTTGGTGACGATGATGTCGGTGCCGTGCGCCTGTCGCACCGAGTCCACGTAGACATCGCAGTAGAGCTTGTCGCCGACCTGGATCGGTTTGAAGAACTTCAGCACCTGGTCGACCTGCACGATTTGCGCGTCGTTGGTCGCGATGTCGGCGTGCTCGAAAAAAGCCGCCTGCGCCGTGTAGCCGAACACCGAGATGAACGTCAGCGGCGCCACCAGGCCGCCGTAGCCCAGGTCGGAAGCCGCCTTTTCCTCGAAGAACGCCGGGTCGTCGTTTTTGACAGCGACCGCGTATTCCCGGATCTTCTCCCGCTCAACGATGTAATGGTCGGGGTAGCGGTAGTGCATCCCGACGATCTTGTCGCCCAAAGACACTGCTGTGAGGACCTAACGGGTTTCGCGGTGCGCCTGATGCTTGCCGCAGTTGGGGCAGAATTTCTTCAGCTCCAGCCGGTCGGGGTCGTTGCGGCGGTTCTTCTTCGTGATGTAGTTGCGGTGCTTGCACACCTCGCACGCCAAAGTGATCTTCGGCCGTACGTCGGTACTGGAGGCCACGTCAGTTCTCTTTCACACGTCTCGTTGTTGTCTTGTAGCGATGGCCGGACTCGAACCGGCGACCTAACGATTATGAGTCGTTCGCTCTAACCGACTGAGCTACATCGCCTCGCGCCGCCAGCCTGCTCGGCGTCCGCCGAGCCCCCTAACGGAATCGAACCGTTGACCTTTTCCTTACCATGGAAACGCTCTGCCGACTGAGCTAAGGGGGCGCTCACCCGTAGCGACCAGTCGGGTCGTTCGCGGGCCTAAAAGAGGGTACAGCCTGGGCCGCAACGCGACCAAACCGCGTGGCGGATCACGCGGTGGCGTCGCGCAGAACTACCCGGGAACGGCTAGCCGGTTCGCCTGGATCGCCGGGGGTCCAACACGTCGAGGTCGAACGGGTCGTCCGCTTCCTCGACATCCGGCGAAGGTTCTGCGGCGTCAGAACTGTTGACGAGCATCCGAAGCGCAAGATTGACCGCTTCCCGGGCACTCCGAAGGTGATACCGGCGTATCACTTCGTCGACCAGGGTCTGATCAATCTCGATCTCAACCGTGGCAAACGACATAATCCAACGATACCCAGTCGGGCAGCACGCCAACCAGCAAAATTCGGGCTAAACCCGCAGGCAGGCCCCGTGAGGCAGCACACAGCACGTCGTAGTCTTGAGGGCGTGCCTGACTCGGACCGCTTGTACTTTCGCCAACTGCTTTCCGGCCGCGATTTCGCCCCCGGCGACATGTTCGCCACACAGATGCGCAACTTCGCCTACCTGATCGGTGATCGCCAGACCGGCGACGCCGTGGTGGTCGACCCGGCCTACGCGGCCGGTGATCTGCTCGACGCGCTCGAGGCCGACGGCATGCATCTGTCCGGGGTGCTGGTCACCCATCACCACCCCGATCACGTCGGCGGGTCGATGATGGGCTTCGAGCTCAAAGGACTGGCCGAGCTGCTGGAGCGCGCCAGTGTGCCTGTGCACGTCAATTCCCATGAGGCACAGTGGGTTTCGCGGGTCACCGGGATCTCCATGGGAGATCTGACCGCACACCAGCACGGCGACAAAGTCAGCGTCGGCGACATCGACATCGAGCTGCTGCACACTCCCGGCCATACGCCGGGCAGCCAGTGCTTCTTGCTCGACGGCCGCCTGGTCGCCGGTGACACGTTGTTCTTGGAAGGCTGCGGGCGCACCGACTTTCCCGGCGGCGACTCCGACGAGATGTACCGCAGCCTCCAACAGCTCGCGCAGCTTCCCGGCGATCCGACAGTGTTTCCCGGGCACTGGTATTCGGCCGAGCCGAGCGCGCAGCTGTCGGAGGTCAAACGCACCAACTACGTCTACCGCCCGGCAAACCTCGATCAGTGGCGCATGCTGATGGGCGGTTGAGCCAGCCTTTAAGATCGCACCAACCACGGCGGCAAAGGCGGAGGGTGGATTCTCGTGAGCTGGATCCAGGACCGCTGGCATGAGCTGATCACCGCGGGTTCGACGACGTGGTTGGCGCTGGGTACCTGGGCCGTGCTCGCGGTCGGGGTGTTCGCGCTGTTCTGGGCCAACCGGCAGGTCCGGCGCCACCGCGAGCTGTCCATCGAAGAGACCCGCCCGCACGTCGCCATGTGCATGCAGCCACATGCCGCGGATTGGCACGTGATGGAACTGGTGGTGCGCAACTTCGGCAAGACCGCGGCCTACAACATCCGCTTCGCGTTTGCCCACCCGCCGACCGTCGCCGCCTACGAGAACACCTCCGACGGGTACGCGGACGTCGTCGAACTGCAACTGCCCGACGAGCTGGCGACGCTGGCGCCCAACCAGGAGTGGCGCACGGTGTGGGATTCGGCGATCGAGCGCGCCGAGCTCGGCGACGACATCGAGTCCCGCTTCACCGGCACGGTGACCTACTACGACCGTCCCGACGACCGGCCGCGCTGGAAGTTCTGGCGGCCCGCGCGGCGTCAGTTCGAGACCCAGGTGGTGCTGGATTGGGGTGCGCTGCCGCCGGTTCAGCGGGTCGAGCTGATGTCGACGCACGACTTGGCCAAGCGGGAAAAAGAGAAGCTGGAGCTGCTGCGTGGTGTGCTGAGGTACTTCCACTACGCCAGCACTGAGCCGCGCCCCGACGTCGTCCGCCGCGAGATCGACCGGATCAATCGCGCGGCGGACGAAACCCAGGAACGGTGGCGCGCCCGCCAGCAGCTCGACGGCCCGACCGATGTGCACCTGCGCTGGGGCCAGCCTCAAGAGGCGGTCGGTAAGCACCGGGTCTGAGCCGCGCCGTGGTTCAATCGACTCCCATGAGCAGCCCGGTCAGTTATCGCCACGACGAATCCATCGCGGTCATCACGATGGACGACGGCAAGGTCAATGCGCTGGGCCCAGCCATGCAGCAGGCGCTGAACGACGCGCTCGACACCGCGGACCGCGACGACGTCGGCGCCGTGGTGATCACCGGCAACGACCGGGTGTTTTCCGGCGGGTTCGACCTGAAGATCCTGACCTCCGGCGAGGCGCAGCCCGCGATCGACATGCTCAAGGGCGGGTTCGAGCTGACCCATCGGCTGCTGTCCTACCCCAAGCCGGTGGTGATGGCCTGCACCGGCCACGCGATCGCGATGGGCGCGTTCCTGTTGTCCAGCGGCGACCATCGGGTGGCCGCCCCGGCCTACAACATTCAGGCCAACGAGGTCGCGATCGGCATGACGATTCCCTATGCGGCCCTTGAGGTCATGAAGCTGCGGCTGACGCCGTCGGCGTATCAGCAAGCCGCCGGGCTGGCCAAGACGTTCTTCGGCGAAACCGCTGTCGCCGCGGGCTTTATCGACGAGATCGTGATGCCCGACGTGGTCGTCGAGCGCGCCGTCGAAGCCGCCCGGGAATTCGCCGGTCTGAACCAGAAGGCGCACGCCGCGACGAAGTTGCGGACCCGAGCCGACGCGTTGACCGGCATCCGCGCCGGAATCGACGGCATGGCGGCGGAATTCGGGCTGTAACGGCGCGAAGTTTCGGAATGCCCAGGTCGGGTACGCCTCGGGCATGGCCGCCGTCGACCCGATCGCCCAGCCGTGGGGGCTGCGAACCCCGTACCAGCCCGGTGAGCCGTGGCCGGAACGTGTCGACCACTTCCTGGCCGACGGGATCACGCCCGAGCGCTGGGTGCAGTCGGCGGCGGTGTTGCACTCCAACGGCGACGGCCTGGACATCGCGGTCAAAGACGGGCGCATCGTGGGCGTCCGCGGCCGCGCCGTCGACCGGGTCAACCGCGGGCGCCTCGACCCCAAGGACATGTTCGGCTGGCAGGCCAACGCATCCCCCGACCGGCTCACCACGCCGATGGTGCGGGTTCGCGGCGAGTTGCAGCCGTGCGACTGGGACACCGCGATGGACCGGATCGTGCGACGCAGCCGCGAACTGCTCGACGGGCACGGCCCCAGCTCGATCGGCTTCTACACGTCGGGGCAGTTGTTCCTCGAGGAGTACTACACCCAGGGCGTGATCGCGCACGGCGCCATCGGCTCCAACCACGTCGACGGCAACACCCGGCTGTGCACCGCGACGGCCGCTGAGGCGCTGAAGGAATCGTTCGGGTGCGACGGGCAGCCCGGTTCCTACACCGACGTCGACCACGCCGACGTGATCGCGTTGTTCGGGCACAACGTCGCCGAAACGCAGACGGTGTTGTGGGCACGGATGCTGGATCGGCTGGCGGGCGGAAAGCCGCCGGCGATCGTGTGCGTCGACCCGCGGCGCACCCCGGTGGCGCTGCATGCCACCGTGCATCTGGCGCCGCTACCGGGCACCAACGTGGCGTTGATGAACGGTCTGCTGCACGAGATCATCGCCCACGACTGGATCGACCAAGACTATATCGACGCGCACACAATAGGTTTCGACGAGCTGCGTAAGCGGGTGTGCGAATTCCCGCCGGAGCGCGTCGCAGATATTTGCGGCGTCGACATCGACGACATTCGCGAGGCCGCCCGGCTGATCGGCACCGCGGAGAGGCTGCTCTCGACGGTGCTGCAGGGTTTCTACCAGTCGCACCAGGCCACCGCGGCGGCCGTGCAGGTCAACAACATTCACCTGATCCGCGGCATGCTCGGCAAGCCGGGCTGCGGCGTACTGCAGATGAACGGCCAGCCCACCGCGGAGAACACCCGCGAATGCGGCGCCGACGGGGATCTGGCCGGCTTCCGCAACTGGGCCAATGACGATCACATCGAACAGCTTGCACGGTTGTGGAACCTTGAGCCGCAACAGATTCCACACTATGCTCCGCCCACTCACGCGATGCAGATCTTCCGCTTCGCCGAGGAGGGCACGCTGCGGATGTTGTGGGTGACCGCCACCAACCCAGCGGTCTCGCTGCCAGAGCTGGCGCGCATCCGCGACATCCTGACGCAGAAACGGCTGTTCCTGGTGGTGCAAGACATCTTCATGACAGAGACGGCGGAGCTGGCCGACGTGGTGCTGCCCGCCGCGGCCTGGGGCGAGAAGACCGGCACCTTCACCAACGCCGACCGCACCGTGCATCTGTCCGAAAAAGCTGTCGAGCCACCGGGTTCCGCACGGTCGGATCTCGAGATCTTCCTCGACTACGCCCGGCGGATGGACTTCCGCGACAAGGACGGTCAGCCGTTCCCGCCGTGGACCGACTCCGAGTCGGCGTTCGAGGCGTGGAAGAAATGCAGCGCCGGCCGGCCCTGCGACTACACCGGGCTGAGCTATGAGAAGCTGCGCGGCGGCAGCGGCATCCAATGGCCTTGCAACGCCGAGAATCCCGACGGCACCGAACGGCTCTACGTCGACGCGACGTTCTGGGCGCATCCCGACTACTGCGAGGCCTACGGCAAGGACATGATCACCGGGGCGCCGCTGGAACCCACCGAATATCGCGCGATGAACCCCTCCGGGAAGGCGATCATCAAAGCGGCGCAGTACGTTCCGCCGCACGAGCCGCCGTCGTCGCACTACCCGTTCACGTTGATCACCGGCCGCACCCTGTATCACTTCCACACCCGCACCAAAACCGCTCGGGCGCCGCAACTCCAGGACGCCGCGCCCGAGGTGTGGGTGGAGGTCTCGGAGCGTGATGCCCGTCGTCTCGGCATTGAAGAGGGCGACGTCGTCGAGGTGAGCACGCCGCGCGGCAGCATCAGCTGCGCAGCCCGGATCAGCGGTATCCGCGATGGGGTGTTGTTCGTGCCGTTCCATTACGGGTATTGGGACACTCAAGACCGGCGCGGACACCATCGGGCCGGCAACGAACTCACATTCACCGACTGGGATCCGGCGTCCAAGCAGCCGACCTTCAAGACAGCGGCCGCGCAACTGCGTCGCACCGGTGACAAGGCGACACCGGTCAACGGGCAGGTCGCGGCGAAAGTCCTGGTGGGTCAGTCGTGAAAATCAAACTGGCGCTTTGCGAGTTGCATCGCTCGGAACGCAAACTGGCCCACCGGCTCAACGTGATGGCCGCACGGCATCGCAGCGACCAGGACATCTTTCACCTCGCCCACGACCTGGCCGAGTGGTCGCAGAATCATCTCGAGGAGCTCGCCACTCACGGCCGCCACTACGGGCTGCGGCTCTCAGCCGAACCGCGCACCGGCGCGCTGACCGGGTTTCTGCAGTCCCGGTTGAGCGGCTTGCTGCGCAAGCGCCCGGAACCGGGCCTGATGCTGCTGGCCGACCTGCGGCGGATCCACCGGATGGCCGCGGCCACGTCGGTGGAATGGGAGCTGCTGGGCCAGGCCGCCCAAGCCACCAAAGACGAAGAGCTGCTTACCCTTACGAAGCGCTGCCATCCCGAGACGTTGCGGCAGATGCGGTGGGCCAACGGCATGCTCAAGGAGCTCTCGCCGCAGGTGTTGACCAGCTAGGACCGTCGATAGCTTTCCCGGTACTGGGTCCAGTTCCAGGTGGACAGGAACTCCTGCGCCGCCTCGTAACCCTTCTGGTACAGCGCTTCCATCTGTTCGCGGGAGATGCCGAAGTCCAGGAAGCCGACGTCGGTGGAGTCCACCCGGATCGCCCGGGCGCTGATCCACGGCTGGTTGAGGTAGGCCTGGTCGCGGCCGACGATCATCGTGGTGAGCAGATCTTCGAGCAGGGTCGGGCCGCCGAACCAGTGCAGCGGCGCCAGGGCGGGGATCACTTTGTCGTTGCCCTGCGGCAGATTCGGCAACACGGTGACGCCGATCGTGGGCCAGCGCGGCGGCTTGCCGTCGGGGCGGTCGAACGAGTCGATCGGGAAATTCGACAGCATTCCGCCGTCGACCAACGTGGACGTCAGGCCGCTGGCGCTGGTGAGTTTGACGGTACGGAAGAAGAACGGGATCGACATCGACGCGCGCACCGCGTCGGCCACGTGCTGCTCGTCGGGATCCAGCCCGTAGAGCCGGCGGTAATCCCACGGCAGCCGCACCAGCTGGCCGGTGGTCACGTCGGCCACGGTGACCACCAGCCGGTAGCGCCGCTCCGGCAGCACGTAGTCGTCCTCGATGGCCAAGTCGCCGAAGGTGCTGACGCCGAGGTTCTTCAACTCCGAGCGGATCCAGTCGTGCGCGAAATCACCCTTGTAGATACCTTGTTCGCTGAGCAGACCCCAGGCCGGGCCGAGCAGCGGGATCCGTTCGATCGGTCCCGGGTCGAGGAATTTGCGGTAGGGCACCGTCATCGTGAGGTGCCGGACTTCTTCGGGGGTCAGCTGATCGTAGCCGGCTGCCAGGATGGCGCCGACGATCGAGCCGGCCGAAGTGCCTGAGACGCGCGGGATTTCATAGCCCGCCTCCATCAGCGCGACGACGGCGCCCACCAGGCCGATGCCCTTGACGCCGCCGCCGGACAGCACCAGATCCGTCTTGTTGCCCATTCAGCCCTCTCCGGAAACCCAGTCGTAGGGAAGGAATTTGCCGTCGAACGTCACCACCACCCGGTCACCGGTCGGGTGTGGTTTCTTCTGCAGGTCGACGCTGAAGTTGATCGCGCTCATGATCCCGTCGCCGAACTGCTCGTGAATCAGCTCCTTGAGCGCCGGCCCGTAGACCTGAAGCGCTTCGTAGAAGCGGTAGACGGTCGGGTCGGTGGGCACCGCGGTGGGCAGGCCGCCGCGCATCGGCGCCGCGGCCAGGACCGCGACGGCCGACTCGTCGAGCCCGAGCATCTCGACGAGCACCTTGCCCAGCTCGGCGGGAATCGGGTGTTGGCCGAGCAGCGCTGAGGTGGTCCACACCACCGGTCGGTCGATGGCGTCGGCCAGCTCCTGCCAGGTCAGTCCCTTGGTCAATCGCGCGACGACGATTTGTTCGGTGATCTCGTTTCTGGTCATGGCTACCAGCATGCTCCTAGCCCGGCTTGGTAGCGCTCAGTTCGCTTCGGCTCGCCGAACGTGGGGGATATGGACGAAAAGTGGTCGGATTGTGTACATACCCCCCACGCTCGGCGCGCAATTAATGACACGAGACACTAGCCCGGCTTGGTGGCGGTCACCAGACGGGTGGACGCCCAGGGGCCGCCGTACCACATCCGCCAGCCCAGATTGCGCCGCCCGACACGCATCCACCCCAGCTCGCGCAGATCGTCGGCATGCTGCCGGGTACCCCACAGGTCCGCGATCGCGAGCCGACCGCCCGGGCGCAGCACCCGCACCGCCTCGCGCAGCGCCTGCCGACGGCCTTCGAGAGTCGGAATGTTGTGTATCGCAAGGCTACTCACGATCACGTCGAAGCTCTCGTCGTCGAACGGCAGCGCGGTCATGTCCGCGGTGCGCACCTCGATGCGGTCCCCCACCTTCTCCAGGTCCGCGTTTTTCAGCGTGGCCGACGGCGAGTTGTCGGTCTGGTCGGGCTGCCACAAATCGATTCCGATCACGCGGCCACGCGGCAGCCGCTTGGCGGCGGCCACCAGCACGGCGCCGCGGCCGCAGCCCATGTCGAGCACGGTTTCGTCGCCCTGCAGACGCAGTTCGTCGAGAATCCGGTCCCACACGACGAACTTGCCGGATCGCGTCGCATAGAGGTAAAGCGCTGTGTGAGCGACGATTCCGAGTCCCGTGGCGCCGGTCAGCGCCGCCCTGCGCCGCCGGCCCCGCGCCCAGCTGAGCACCGACCACAGCAGCAGCGCGGCGGCCTGGATGGCCAGACCACCGAACTGCACGCCGGCCGGGACGGTCTTGAACGATCCGTCGATCCCGTAGTCGCCCTTGTGATCGTGCATCCGGTTCACCAGCGCCCGTGGTGGACGACCTCGTCGAACGGCCGCCTCTTGGGCTGACGGATCGGGGTGAGCGGACGGTCGGCGGGATAGCCGATGCCGAGCAGGTAGGCCACCAGGTGATCGTCGGGCACACCCAGGATGGCGCGGGCCTTGTCCTGATCGCCCACGGACGAATGGCCGGTGCCGATGCCGAGGTCGGTGGCCGCGAGCATCATCGCCATCGTGGCCTGCCCGACGTCGTACTGATCGGTGACCTTCCGGCGTTCGCTGGGCGGCTCCGGCACCACCAGGGCAATCGCGGCCGCGGCCGCGGCGATGTGGCCGGCGCCCTGCCACACCGTGGAAAGTTCCTGCAGCTGAGCCCGATCGGTCACGATCACGAAATCCCACGGCTGGCGGTTCTTCGCCGACGGCGCCCGCCAGCCCGCCTCGGCGATCCGGTTCAGGTCGGCCTCGGACACCGGCTCTGGCCGATACTGGCGCACGTTGCGCCGCGCGCGAATCGCATCCCAGGTTTCCATCTCAATCGCTCCCTCGTCTGCCCCGGCCGTCTATGGTGGCACCGCAATGGCGCTTCATCTCCACCGTGCCGAACGTACCGATTTGCTCGCCGACGGGCTCGGTGCCCTGCTGGCCGACCCGCTGCCCGACCCGTTCGCCGAGGAACTGGTGCTGGTGCCGGCGCGCGGGGTGGAGCGGTGGCTGAGCCAGCGGCTCGCGCAGAGGCTCGGGGTCTGCGCCGGGGTCGCGTTCCGCAGCCCGGCGTCGCTGATCGCCGAGATCACCGGGACCGTCGACGACGACCCGTGGTCGCCGGAGGCCATGACGTGGCCGCTGCTGGAGGTCATCGACTGCTCCCTGGACGAGCCGTGGTGCCGCACGCTGGCAACGCATCTGGGCCGCTCGGACGACGACGACTTGCGCCGCGGCCGAAGGTATTCGGTGGCGCGACGGCTGGCGGGGCTGTTCGCGTCGTATGCCCGGCAGCGCCCGCAGCTGCTGGTCGACTGGCTCGACGGACGCGCCGGCGTTGACCCCGACCTGGCCTGGCAGCCCGAATTGTGGCGGGCGCTCGTCGCCGCGATGCCCGCCGACCCGCCGCACCTTCGGCACCAGAAGACGCTGGCCCGGCTGCGCGAGGGCCCTACCGATCTGCCCGAAAGGCTGTCGCTGTTCGGGCACACCCGGCTGGCCTGCACCGAGGTGGAGCTGCTCGACGCGCTGGCCACCCACCACGACCTGCACCTGTGGCTGCCGCATCCGAGCGACGAGCTGTGGCGGGCTTTGCAGGGTGTGCACGGCGCTGTCCCGCGCGCCGAAGACACCAGCCGGCACAAGGCGCAGCATCCACTGCTGGAAACCCTCGGCCGGGATCTGCGCGAGCTGCAGCGCAGCCTGCCCACCAATCCCGCGACCGACGAATACCTTTCCGGCGCAACCAAACCCGACACGCTGCTGGGCTGGCTACAGGCCGACATCGCGGCCAACGCGGTGCAGTCATCGGGGCGTGTGCCGGCCGAAACCGACCGCTCGGTGCAGGTGCACAGCTGCCACGGCCCCGCGCGGCAGGTCGACGTGCTGCGCGAGGTGCTGCTCGGCCTGCTGGAGGACGACCCGACGCTAGAGCCGCGCGACATCGTGGTGATGTGCCCGGACATCGAGACCTATGCGCCGCTGATCGTCGCGGGCTTCGGGCTCGGCGAGACGGCGGGTGACAGCCATCCGGCGCACCGGCTGCGGGTCCGGCTCGCCGACCGCGCGCTCACCCAGACCAACCCGCTGCTCGCGACCGCCGCCGAACTGCTCGCCATCGCCGGCACCCGCGCGACCGCCAGCCAGGTGCTCAACCTTGCCCAGGCCGAGCCGGTTCGCGCCCGGTTCGGGTTCACCGACGACGATCTCGAGGCCATCACCGACTGGGTGCGGGACGCCAACATCCGCTGGGGGTTCGACAAGGCGCATCGCGCGCCGTACGGCCTCGACCACATCGTGCACAACACCTGGCGGTTCGGGCTGGACCGCATCCTGGTCGGCGTCGCGATGTCGGACGACTCGCAGGCGTGGCTGGGCGCCGCGCTGCCGCTCGACGACGTCGGCAGCAACGGGGTGGAGCTGGCCGGGCGGCTGACCGAGTTCGTCGAGCGCCTGCATCATGTGGTCGAACGACTCAGCGGCACAAAGCCATTGAGCGATTGGCTCGAGACCTTGTCGGAAGGCGTTGCCCTGCTCACCTGCCCCGGGGAGGCGTGGCAGGAAGCCCAGTTGCAGCGCGAATTCGGCGACGTGCTCAAGCAGGCCGGGTCTCGCGCGTCGACACTGATGCGGCTGGCCGACGTTCGCGCGCTGCTGTCGACGCAATTGGCCGGGCGCCCCACGCGGGCCAACTTCCGCACCGGCACGCTGACCGTGTGCACCATGGTGCCGATGCGCTCGGTGCCGCACCGGGTGGTGTGCCTGCTCGGCCTCGACGACGGCGTTTTCCCGCGGCTGAGTGTCCCCGACGGTGACGACGTGCTGACCTGGCAGCCGATGACCGGTGAGCGTGACATCCGTTCGGAGGACCGCCAACTGCTGCTCGACGCCATCTGTGCGGCCACCGAGACGTTGGTAATCACCTACAGCGGAGCCGACGAACATGCCGGGCATCCACGCCCTCCGGCGGTGCCGTTGGCGGAGTTGCTCGACGCGCTGGACCAGACCACCGAGCAGCCGGTACGGGAACACGTCCTGACCAAACACCCGCTGCAGCCGTTCGACCGCCACAACGTCATCCCTGGCGCGTTGGTGCCCCGCCGGCCGTTCAGCTTCGATCCCACCGCCTTGGCAGCCGCCGAAGCAGCTGCCGGGAAACGCACTGCACCCCAACGGTTTTTTACCGATCAGCTGCCCGCTCCGCCCATAAACGATGTGGTCCTGGCCGACCTGCTCGACTTTTTCAAGGACCCGGTCAAGGGGTTCTTCCGTCAGCTCGACTACACGTTGCCGTGGGACGTCGACAGCGTCGAGGATGCGATGCCGGTCGACATCAGCCCGCTGCAAGAGTGGGCCGTCGGCGACCGCATGCTGCACGACATGTTGCGCGGCATGGACCTCGAGGTGGCCAAGGAGGCCGAGTGGCGTCGCGGCACGCTGCCGCCCGGGCGGCTGGGGTGGCGCAAGGCCCATGAGATCAGCGGCCAAGCTGTCCAGCTGGCGATCTCCGCGCTGCGCCATCAACGGGTGCACGCGCGAGCTCATGACGTCGCCGTCGACCTCGACAATGGCCGACGCGTCACGGGCACGGTGAACCGCGTGTTCGGCAATCGGATCGTCGAGGTGAGCTACTCACGGCTGGGCCCGAAACACAAGTTGCAGGCGTGGATTTCGCTGGTCGCGCTTGCCGCCGGCGACCCGGATCGCGACTGGACTGCCATTTGCATCGGGCGCGGTTCGAACGACAGTGTCGACGCGTGCTGCTTGCACGCACCGCCCGATCCGCTGGCGGTGCTCGGCGATCTGGTCATGCTGTTCGACACCGGCCATCGCGAGCCGCTCCCGCTGCCCCTGAAGACGTCCTACGCGTGGGCGGAAAAGCGTTACCGCGGACGGGATCCGGTCAGGTTCGCGCGCAGCAAGTGGGAGAGCAGCAGTTCTCACGACGGCGAGGACAGCGAGAAGGCGCACGTCCGGGTCTGGGGGTCCAATCCGCGCTTCGACGTGTTGGTCGACCATGGACTTGGTCCGCTTGCAGAAAGACTCTGGCTGCCGCTATTGGCCGCCGAAGGGAAGCCGGGCTGATGGACCGCTTCGACATACGGGGTCCGCTGCCCAAAAGCGGGTCCACCACCGTGCTGGAGGCCAGCGCCGGCACCGGCAAGACGTTCGCGCTGGCCGGTTTGGTTACCCGCTATCTCGCCGAGACAGACGTGACGCTCGACGAGATGCTGCTGATCACGTTCAACCGCAATGCCAGCCGCGAGTTGCGCGAGCGGGTCCGCGGTCAGATCGTCGAGGCGGTGTCCGCGCTCGAGGGCCGCGCGCCCGCCGGCAATAACCTTGTCGAGCACTTGCTGAGCGGCAGCGACCGCGCGACCCGGCAGCGGCGGCTACGTGACGCCCTGGCCAACTTCGATGCGGCCACCATCGCCACCACACACGAGTTCTGTGGCCGGGTGCTGAGATCGCTTGGCGTGGCCGGTGATACCGCTGCCGACGTCAAGCTGCAGGAAAGCCTCGACGATCTGGTCACCGAGATCGTCGACGACCTCTATCTCGCGCAGTTCGGGCGGGCCGAGGACCAGCCGGCGCTCAGCTACAAGCAGGCGCTCGCGCTGGCCCGCGAAGTCGTGGAGGATCCGTGCGCGGTCTGGCGACCGCTCGACCCAGCCCCGGACAGCGAAGCCGGAATTCGACTGCGGTTCGCCGGCGCGGTGATCGATGAACTCGAGCGCCGCAAGCGTCGGCTGCGCATCCTCGGCTACGACGACTTGCTCACCCGGCTTGCGAAAGCCCTTGAAGCCGAGGACTCTCCGGCCCGGGACCGGATGCGGCGGCGCTGGCGGATCGTGCTGGTCGACGAGTTTCAAGACACCGACCCCATCCAGTGGCGGGTACTGGAGTGCGCGTTCAGCGGACACTCGACGCTGATCCTGATCGGCGACCCCAAGCAGGCCATCTACGGGTTCCGCGGTGGCGACATCTACACGTATCTGAAGGCCGCCCGCGACGCCGACACCCGCTACACGCTCGGTGTCAACTGGCGCAGCGACCGCGTGCTCGTCGACAGCCTGCAGACCGTGCTGCGCGGCGCGGCGCTCGGCCACCCCGAGATCGTCGTTCACGACATCGATGCGCATCATGATGGGTGTCGGCTGGCCGGTGCGCCGCGCAACGCACCGTTTCGACTGCGCGTCGTCAAGCGGCCGACTCTCGGATATGACGATGACGACAACGTTCCGATCGACGTGCTGCGCCGCCACATTCCCGCCGACCTGGCCGCCGACGTCGCAGCGCTCTTGGCCAGCGGCGCCACCTATGACGGCCGGCCGGTTCGGGCCGGGGATATCGCGGTGATCGTCGAGCAGCACAAGGACGCCCGCGCCTGCCGGGATGCTCTGGCGTCGGCCGGGATTCCGGCGATCTACACGGGCGACACTGACGTGTTTGACTCGCAGGCCGCTAAGGACTGGCTGTGTCTGCTGGAGGCGTTCGACGCGCCGCACCGCAGCGGTCTGGTCCGCGCCGCGGCGTGCACGATGTTCTTCGGGGAAACCGCGGAAACCCTTGCTGCCGAAGGTGATGCGCTGACCGACCGGGTGGCGGGCTTAGTCCGGGAGTGGGCCAACCACGCCCGGCTGCGCGGGGTGGCGGCGGTGTTCGAGGCCGCGCAGCTGCGCGGTATGGGTCGCCGGGTACTGGCCCAGCACGGCGGTGAGCGCCACATGACCGACCTGGCCCACATTGCGCAGTTGCTGCACGAGGTCGCGCACCGGGAACGCTACAGCCTTACGGCGCTGCGGGATTGGCTGCGACGCCAGTGCGACACCCGCAGCCGTGTATCCGAGCACAACCGCCGCCTGGACAGTGATGCGGCCGCGGTGCAGATCATGACGGTATTCGTGGCCAAGGGACTGCAGTTCCCGATCGTGTACTTGCCGTTCGCGTTCAACCGCTTTGTCCGCGCCGACGACATCTTGCTCTACCACGACGACACCGACAAGCGCTGCCTGTACATCGGCGGTAGCGCACCGACCAGTGTTCTCGACCTGTACCGGGCCGAGGAAGCACGCAACAACATTCGGGTCACCTACGTCGCGCTGACCCGCGCGCAGTCGCAGGTGGTGGCGTGGTGGGCACCGACCAAAGACGAAGTGAACGGCGGGCTGTCGCGACTGCTGCGCGGCCGCAGCGTCGATCAGGCCGAGGTACCAGACCGGTGCGCACCGCGGATCACCGACGAGGATGCCTGGGCGGTGTTCAAGCAATGGGAGGCCGCGGGCGGCCCCTCGGTGGAGGAATCGGTGATCGTCACACCATCGGCCGCTCCCGGCGCACCACCTATCCCCCACTTCGAGGTGCGGCACTTCCACCGCGCGATCGACACCGCCTGGCGGCGGACGTCGTATTCGGCGCTGGTGCGCGGCGCAGAGCCGATCGGCGTGGAGAGTGAGCCGGAGGTCGGGACGCGTGACGATGAGGTGGAAAGCGTGGTGCTCACGCCTCCGAGTCCGGGTTTGGACGTCGTCTCGCCACTGGCGGGTAAGCCGGCCGGTGCGACTTTCGGGTCGCTGGTCCATGCGGTATTGGAGACGGCAGATCCGTCCGCGCCGGATCTGGTGGCCGAGCTCGAGAAGCAGGTGCGGCGGCACATGGTGTGGTGGCCGGTCGACGTCGCCGCTGCCGATCTGGCGGCTGCGCTGGTGCCGATGCACGACACCTCACTGGGATCGCTGGCCGCCGGGTTGACCCTTCGCCAGATCGGTATGCGGGACCGGTTGCGGGAGTTGGACTTCGAGATCCCGCTGGCCGGTGGCGACCTGCGCGGCTCCGTCCCGGACGTGTCGCTGCATGACGTCGGCGACCTGCTGCGGGGACACTTGCCTGCCGGTGACCTGTTGGCGGCATATGCCGACCGGCTGACATCCCCCGGATTGGGCGGCCAGTCCCTTCGCGGGTATCTGGCCGGCTCGATCGACGTAGTGCTGCGGCTCCCCGGGCCACGCTATCTGGTGGTGGATTACAAGACCAACTACCTGGGCGATGCGGCGTCCGAATACACCGAGCCGCGGCTGGTCGAAGCCATGCTGCATTCCGACTATCCGCTGCAAGCCCTGCTGTATGTCGTTGTCCTCCATCGGTTCTTGCAACAACGCCAGCCCGATTACGACCCTGCTGTGCATCTGGGCGGGGTGCTGTATCTGTTCATCCGCGGCATGTGCGGTCCCGACACACCGGGCTGCGGTGCGTTCAGTTGGCAGCCGCCGGCGGAGCTTGTGGTGGCGTTGTCGGACCTGCTCGACCAGGGAAGGCAGGCAGCATGACGCTTGCCATCGGCAGCACCGGCATCCTGCAGACCTTCGGCGAGGCCGGAGTGCTCGACATCGCGGATGCGCATGTGGCGAAACGGATCTGCGAGCTGGGTGAAGAACGCGACGAGCGGGTGGCCCTGGCGGTCGCTCTCGCGGTACGTGCGCTGCGCGGCGGTTCGGTGTGCGTGGACCTATCCAGCATTGCGACCGCCATCGGCGGGGACGAACTGCCGTGGCCAGAGCCCGCGGACTGGCTGTCGACCGTACGCGGCAGCGCGTTGCTCGGCGAGCCGCCGGTGCTGCATCTCTACGACGACCGGCTGCTCTACCTCGACCGGTACTGGCGCGAGGAGAAGCAAGTGTGCGACGACCTGCTCGGCTTACTCTCCGCGCAGCCGACGAACAAGTTCCCGGATCTCGCACGGCTCTTCCCATCGGGGTTCGAGGAGCAGCGCGAGGCGGCGGAAATTGCGCTCTCGCAGTCGGTTACGGTGCTGACCGGTGGACCAGGCACCGGGAAGACCACGACGGTCGCGCGGCTCTTGGCGCTGCTGGCCGAACAAGCCGGGCCGGCAAGGCCGCGCGTTGCGCTGACCGCGCCCACAGGCAAGGCGGCGGCGCGGCTGCAAGAGGCGGTGGCAATCGAGGTCGAGAAACTGGATGCCGTCGACCGGTCACGGCTCGGCGGGTTGCAGGCGGTGACTCTGCATCGGCTACTCGGCTCCAAACTGAAGACCTCCTCGCGGTTTCGCCACAATCGCGGAAACCGGTTGCCGCACGACGTGATTGTGGTCGACGAGACATCGATGGTGTCGCTGACCATGATGGCACGACTGCTGGAGGCAGTACGGCCGGACGCACGGTTGATTTTCGTCGGTGACGCGGACCAGTTGGCGTCAGTGGAGGCCGGGGCGGTGCTGGCGGACTTGGTCGACGGACTTTCCGCGCGCGCCGATGCGCGAGTGGCGGCGTTGCGGACGTCGCACCGGTTTGGGCAGTCGATAGGCTCCCTTGCCGACGCAATCCGGCTCGGCGACACGGATCGCGTGTTGGAGTTGCTGCGATCAGGCGACGAGCACATCGAGTTCATCAACGAGACAGATCGGCTGCGTTCGATCTTGGTGCCGCAGGTAGTTCGGCTGCACGAAGCCGCAGTATTGGGCGCCGTCGACGTAGCGCTGGCGATCCTGGACGAGCACCGGCTGCTGTGCGCGCACCGGGAGGGTCCCTTTGGCGTGCGGCAATGGAACCGTCAGATCGAGAAATGGCTGTCCGAGGAAACCGGTCTGCCGCCCTGGTCGGAGTGGTACGCCGGACGGCCACTACTGGTGACAGCGAACGACTACGGATTACGCGTCTACAACGGCGACACCGGTGTGGTAGTCGCAGGTCCTGATGGCCTTCGTGCCGTTATCTCGGGTGCCACTGGACCACTTGACTTTTCGATCAGCCGTCTTTCCGACGTCGACACCATGCACGCGATGACGATTCACAAGTCTCAGGGCAGCCAGGCCGACGAGGTCACCGTGCTGATGCCGTCGGAGGATTCGCGGCTGTTGACCCGTGAGTTGTTCTACACCGCGGTGACCCGCGCGAAGCGAAAGGTGCGCGTGGTCGGATCAGAGGCGTCGGTCCGGGCCGCGATTGAGCGGCGGGTGGCGCGAGCAAGCGGATTGGCGAAGCGGCTGCAAGCGGTCTAGTACTTGTTGCTAGTCAACTGAACGCCCGAGAAAGGCCATCAGCCGGGCAGTGGGCGTCGCATTCTCGGGCACCGGTTGTGCCGGGCCGAACCCGCCGGGCCGTCGCAGCATGTCGTCGGACACCGATTCCACCAACTGGCGGCAGAACGTCAGCAGGTCCTCAGGAAGCTCGAACGCCTGCTGCCGTGAGCGGTACAGATCCCAGCTATGCAGGGCCAGGTCGGCAACGGGATAGGCCAGCGCCCGGTGCAACGGGACCTCTCCCTGCGGCGACGGCCGCATCGCGTCCAGGTCCGCGCCGGGCAGTGCGTCCTGCAACCGGGCAGCCAGCTCACGAACCCGCGCGGCCGGGTCGTCGCATTTCCACTCATCCGGCTCAGAAGGACCCTGCCAGATGTCGCCACCCTCCACAAGCGTCACAACCTTGGTCGCGCTGCCAGTGACGTGACCCACTAGGTCGCGGATACTCCAGCCTTCGAGATTCGATGGCATATCCCAACTTTCGGAGGGTATCTGCTCTACCGCGTCGATGAGCAAGCCGATCGCCTCGGTGGTCCGAATGCCGACCTGCGCGGCCGTGTCGTCGTTCACTGGCTCCTCCTGTCGCCGGGTCGGCATCAGCGAAACTTAACTCACTGCGAAGCGCATCGGCGTGTCGTCGCAACCATTTAAGTGTCGCGGCCTCTAGCGGCCGGGCAGTTTGCCAACCGCTGCCCCGGGACGCTGACAGACTGGGCTCATGACAGATGCCGATGCGGGACGTGTCGCGGTCTACCTCGACTTCGACAACATCGTGATCTCGCGCTACGACCAGGTCCATGGCCGCAATTCGTTTCAGAAGGACAAGGCCAAGGGCCTGGACAAGGATCGGCTGGGGCGGGCCACCGTCGACGTCGGGGCCATCATCGACTTCGCGTCGTCGTTCGGCACGCTGGTGCTCACCCGCGCCTACGCGGACTGGTCGGCCGAGGTCAACACCGGCTACCGCGAGCAGCTGGTGGGCCGCGCGGTCGATCTGGTGCAGCTGTTCCCCGCGGCCGCCTATGGCAAGAACGCCGCCGACATCCGGCTGGCGGTCGATGCGGTCGAGGACATGTTCCGGCTGCCCGACCTGACCCACGTGGTGATCGTGGCCGGCGACTCCGACTACATCCCGTTGGCGCAGCGCTGTAAACGGCTGGGCCGCTACGTGGTTGGCGTCGGGGTGGCCGGGTCGTCGAGCCGCGCGCTGGCCGCGGCGTGCGACGAGTTCGTCACCTACGACGCGTTGCCCGGCGTCCCGGTGCCCGAGCCCGCGCAAACGCCCAAGCGGCGCACCAAAAACGCCGAGGAACCGCTACCGCCCGACCCGCAGGCCGCGGCCACCGGTCTGCTGACCCGCGCGCTGCGCATCGGCATGGAAAAAGACGACGCCGAATGGCTGCACAACTCCGCGGTCAAAGCGCAGATGAAGCGGATGGACCCGTCGTTCAGCGAAAAGGCTTTGGGATTCAAGTCTTTCAGCGATTTTCTGCGGTCCCGCTCGGATCTCGTCGAGCTCGACGAGAGTTCGACGACGCGGATGGTGCGGCTGCGCTAGACCCGCTGCCCGGACACGAACAGATTCCACGGGGCGGCCTGCTCGGTGTCCTGGGCGGGTTGACGACCGTAGCCGGCCATCAGCTCGTCGGCCGACGTCACCGCCACGTCCCAGCCGTGCCGGCGCAGCCAGTCGCCGACGTCTTCGCGCTCCTCGAAGTACCACAGCTGGTCGCTGCGGGGGACCTGGCGCTGCGGATCCACCTTGGCCATCAACTGCTGGACCCGCTCCATGCGCTCGCGTCGCTGCGCGACTGCCTCGGGGTCGGCGAAGTTGGGTCCGAGCGCCTCGACGCCGATCCGGCTGCCGACGGCCGCGAGCTCTTGGATGCGGGTGAACAGCAGGTCTTGCGCCGCCGCCGGCAGGTACATCAGCAGCCCCTCGATCGACCAGGCACTCGGGGCGGATGCGTCAAAACCAGCCTGCAGCAACGCCGTTGGCCAATCGTGGCGCAAGTCCACCGCGACTTCGACCCGATGGCACGTCGGCTCGTGCTCCCGAAGCGTCGACGACTTGAAGTCCAGCACCCTGTGCTGGTCGAGTTCGTAGACCGTCGTGCCGTCGGGCCACGGCAGCCGCCAGGACCGCGCGTCCAGGCCCGCGGCCAGGATCACCGCCTGACGGATGCCCGCGCGGGTGGCGTCGAGGAAGAAGTTGTCGAAAAAGGCGGTCCGCGAGGCGAAGTAGTCGACCAGCGTGCGCATCCGCGCCGGCAGCTCGGGTTCGGCTTCGACGACCTCGGCGGGCAGCTCGGGAGCCTCGTACCAGTTCCACACCCCGTCGCCGACGGTGTCGAGGAAAATCCGCGCGAACGGATCGCTGATCAGCGGATCGTCGCTCTCGGTTTCCGCCGCGCGGGCGGCGGCCACGCCCAGCGCCGTCGCGCCCACGCTCTCGGTGATCTCCCAGGTGTCGTTGTCGGTTCTCGCCACGGTTCGACCTTACGGAAGAATCGCGGTCAGCATGAACGCCACCTCCTCGCGACGACGCCACATTGTGCGGCTCGCGGTGTTCGCCGCCTTCTTGCTCGTGATGTTCTACCTGATCGCCATCAGGCACATTGTCGACGTCGAGGCGGTGCGACGCGCGGTCGCGGCGACGGGACCAGCGGCGCCGCTCACCTATGTGGTGGCGTCGGCGGTGCTCGGCGCGATCTTCGTGCCGGGCCCGATGCTGGCCGCCGGCAGCGGGCTGCTGTTCGGTCCGGTACTGGGCATCGCGGTGACGCTGGGTGCGACGGTGGGCACGGCGGTCGTCGCGAGCCTGGTCGGCCGCCGGGCGGGCCGAGACAGCGCGCGGGCGCTATTGGGTGCGGAACGCGCGGACCGCGTCGACGCGCTGATCGAACGAGGCGGGCTGTGGGCGGTTGTGGGCCAGCGCTTCGTTCCCGGCATATCGGATGCGCTGGCCGCGTATGCGTTCGGCGCGTTCGGAGTTCCGTTGTGGCAGATGGCCGTTGGCGCGTTTATCGGTTCGGTGCCGCGGGCGTTTGTCTACACCTCGTTGGGCGCCTCGATCGCGGACCGGTCGGCGGCGTTGGCTTACGCGGCGATTGCGGTGTGGTGCGTGACGGCGGTCGTCGGCGCGTTCGCAGCGCACCGCGGATACCGAAAATGGCGCGCGCATGCTCGCTCCGGCGAGGACGGCGAGCTTCCGGACGGTGCGGCGCGCTGAGTATCCGGCGGGCATTGGGTCACTTCCGTCCCACCAGTCACGCGACCGAACCACCTAGTGAGTTGCCCGCCTACGCGCGACAAATCTCCCTTGGGCGCCTAATTGTCGCTGTGAGGCGGGCACATTGTGGACCGGTTAAATCGAGGGATTGGTGTGGCAGATGCGATTCGCACAACCAAATCCTGTCCGGTCGAGGGCCATCCGCGGCGGACCGCCCGGGCCGGTGGTTGCTCCGACAATTTGGGTGGCGACTGTAGGGACGGCCGTCATCAAGCATTGAGACGGGTACTTCCAGGAAGGTGGAAATGGCGTCTGCAGCAGCACGCATCGACGATGCGCCAGCAATGTAGACGGCATCTACTGCAGCCACTGCGGCACCTCCTCTCCTACGATCCGAATCTGCACGGGTCCACGTCTGCGCTGCTCGTCAATGACCACGATAGTGGCGATCTGATCGTCTGGAAACGCGTCGCCAGTCTCGCCACAGGGTCCGACAACTTCGGACGCCCGCACTGATGACTTCACGCCCCACCAGCTGCGGCATAGGGTGGTCGGCGTGGCTGACGCACCCGGCACCGCGCTTGCGGAAATTTTGGCCGAACACGGTCCACTGCACCAGGACGACATCGCACGACGGCTACGCGAGCGCGGCATCGCCGATCCGGATGAGGCGCTGCAGGAGCTGCACCTCGAAATCGAGTTCCCGGCAAGACAATTGGTCGACGACCGGTGGGTGTGGCTGCCGACGGTGCTGCCCGGGCGGGTGTTCACCCACCGGCTGAGCGCAGACGAGTTGGCCCACGACATTCTCAACGTCTGCCCCGATCTGGAGCCGACCACCACACTGTGCGAGTACGAGCAGTATCAGCGGTTCGCCGACGGGTCGCCGGCGCGAGTCGTGATGGTCGACTACGACGACGAGTTGCTCGAAGAGCGCGGCATCCCAGACGAGGCGGTCCCCGAAGGGGGCGTGCTGCTGTTGACCGCGGGCGCGCTGGCGCGATTGGGCATGGCCGAAGGCGATCTGGTCGGCGTGCGGTTCGCCGAGCAGGGATTCGCGGTCGAGCGGGTCAGCGACGTCGCGGATGCCGACGTGGGCCAGCGACTGGCCGCGATGCTCGACGCCGACGAGCCCACCGACATCGGCGCAGCGGTATGGACGGCGTGCATCGACGACCCGGCATTGTTCACCGAGCCGCTGCCGCCGCTGTCCGAGATCATCGACGACCTTGGGCTGGTACGCAGCCTGGATTCGTTCGCACCCGCCGGGTTCGATTTCGACCGTTGGCGTTTCGAGCAGCGCTGCGAAATGCTGGCCAAGCTTCACGACCTCGACATCGAGGATGCGGCCGCGCTGTACACGCTGATCGAACTGTACCAGGGAATAGCGCAGCTGCTCGATGCGGAGCAGTCACCTGAGTTGCCCGCATCGGTCGGCGAGATCGGCGCCGTGCTTGCCGACCCCCAGCTCGCTGAGCTGCTCGTGACCGAGACCGTCGACATGTACGACGACGGGGCCGCCGCGCTGGGCATGCTCGCCGAACTGCTGGAGCCCACGGTGCCCCGCGCGGCGCGGGTGGCGTGCCGGTGGCTGCGCGCGGTGGCGCTCGAGCGCATCGGCGACATCGAGGCGGCCGAACGGGAGCTGTTGGCCGCGGAGTCGATGGATCCGGACTGGCCGCTGCCTTTGTTCGATCTGGCACACATCGCCTCCGATCGCGGCGACTCCGAGCGGGGTTTGGCGTTGTTGCGCCGCGCCGGCGCCGACCCGGACGACCCGCTGGTGGAACTGCTGGAGCAGCACCGCGCCGAGCCGCGCTCCGACTTGGGTCGAAATGAGCTGTGCTGGTGCGGTTCTGGGCGCAAGTACAAGAAATGCCACCTGGGACGCGAGCAGCTGCCGTTGCCCCAGCGGGTGCGCTGGCTGTACGCGAAGGCGATCCAGCATGCGCTGGCCGGCTGGGGCGAGCTGCAGGCCGAGGTGGCCTACGAACGTTGCCGCCACATCGACGGTGATCTCGAGGCAGTGCGGGCGACAATGAACGACCCGCTGGTGCAGGACGCCGTGCTGTTCGAGGGCGGCGCATTCGCGGATTTCCTCGAGGTGCGCGGATCGCTGCTGCCCGACGACGAGCGGCTGCTCGCCGAGCAGTGGCTACTGGCGGAGCGGTCGGTGTTCGAGGTCGAACGGGTGCAACCCGGCCACAGCGTCACGCTGCGCGACGTGCGCACCGGCGACATCCAGGAGGTGCAGGAGCGCACGGCCAGCCGTTCGCTGAAACCCGGACAGCTGATCTGCGCCCGCCCGATACCCGTCGGGGACGACACCATGCAGTTCTTCGGTGGGCTGGAACCCGTTGCGCTGCATGAGCGTGACCGGCTGATCGACCTGCTCGACACGGAACCCGACCCGGTGACGCTGGTGGCGGAGTTGAGCCGCCGGTTCGTACCGCCGACGCTGATCAACGCCGAGGGCGACCCGTTGGCGATCTGCGAGGCTACCGTGCGCGTCAGCGACCCGGACCGCATCGAGGCCGCGTTGGACGACACCTATGACCGCGTCGACGCCGACGAGCCGCAGTGGTTTGAGCACGTGGAAATCGAAGGGACACAGCGGCTTCGGGCCTCGATGAGCCTCCAGGGCAGCACGCTGGACGTAGCGACCAGCAGCGAGAAGCGGATGGACCGGGTGCTGGCCACCTTGGCGCGGCTGGATCCCGAGATGAAGGTGCTCGACGATTTCCGCCGCCCGGTGCGCGACGCGCGCGACGCTGCGGAGCTGGCCGAGGAGTTTGGTGTCGGCGACGACGAGTTCGATGACGACGATCCGAAAGTGACTGCGGCCCTTGAGGAATTCATCCGTGGCTACGAGAGCAAGTGGCTGGATCAGCCCATTCCCGCGCTCGACGGCCACACCCCGAGGCAGGCCGCCGACGACCCGACCCGGCGCGGTGACCTGATCAAGCTGCTGGACAGCTTCCCGTCCGACGCAGCGGGCCGCGGGGGTATGGACGTCGACCGCTTGCGCGCCGCGCTGGGGCTGTAGCGAGCGGCTTTTCAGCCCGAAATCCGGCCGCCATCAACCCGTATGTCCACGACGGACCGGTGGTCGGCTCGGCAGCGGAATCCGACTGCGCGTCACACCAGTCTCAATAGTCACGGTCCGGGACCACTATGCAATGTGCCCGCCTCATAGCGACAAATCCATTGTGTGCCTTGAGTTGTCGCTGAGAGGCGGGCAAATTGCGCACCGCCGGCCGACAGATTCGTTTGGCAGAAGTGATTGCATCGAGGACGGGGACGTCGTCGTCAGCGCCTGCTCAGCGCTTTGCGCGACGTGGCCTTGGCTGAACGGTTCCGGGAAACTCCCTTGACCTTCTTCGCCACCCGCACCGCTGGACGGTCGACCGGTCGGACCTCGAATGTCAGCCCAACTGGTGCGAGCATGTTGACAAGCGCGTCAAGACTGAACTTGTCGATTTTCCCGTTCAGCAGATCCGAGACTCGGGGCTGGGTCACATGAAGACGCGCGGCAGCTTCGGTCTGCGTCCATCCTTCTTCCCGGATTCGCTGCTCGATGGCGATCACCAACAGGCCGCGCGCGGTGAGGTTGGCCGCCTCCTCGGGGGTTTCGGCGAGGTCGTAGAACACGCTGTTATCCATGTTTGCCTCTCGATAGCGTTTCCCGGCGGCGGAGTTGTGCCAAGCCATCAGATGGCTTCGGATCGACGCCCATCGTATATCAGAACGAATATAAACGGGTTGAGCGGACGATTTTCTTTGCAACAGACTGGAATACGACGGAGCGGATGCTACAACCAAGCAGGTAGCAATGGGACTCGCAGCAGGTCCGCCGCCTCCTGGACGGCACGACGATGGAGCGTCTACCAGTACGTTCCTAGCGCTACCACTGACGCAACTACTGCCGCCTGCTCTGCGCTTTGTGGCTTGTGGCCTCGTCTGCGGGCGACGGCTCACAACGGCTGAAGCGCGGAGGAGTTTCCGTCGTTTCCATCCCGACACTGCTGTTGGCCGTCGTAAGCTCCGGGCATGCGCTCTGGGCGTTATGCGGCCGCTGTGACCGTGAGCTTTGTATCGGCTGGCGTAATGGCGGCTGGTTGCACCACGATCGCCGGAACACCCGTGGCAGAAACCGATAGCGCTCCAATCACTTCGCTGGCAACGACAACATTGACCCCAGCGGCGCCCACCGGGAAGCCAGTGGGTACCGCAGTGATGAAGGTCAGTGGCGGTAGCGCACCCGTAACAATCCGGTACCGGATCAACGCAGGCCCAGAGCAGACCGAGACCAACGTGGCGCTGCCGTGGGAAAAGCAGTACACCGTCTACAACGAGGTGGAGTCCGAGGTAACCGCCGACGGCGGCGACACAGACCTCACCTGCTCCATCATCATGGACGGCGACAAGCTGGCCTCATTCAAGAGCGAACCCCGGCCTACATGCAGCTTCGCCTACTACGGTTAGACGTGCGGTCCAGTGATGGCAGCATCGCTACTCGGTGTCCGTCAATGACGGATTCGCTTGGGGTAGTTCGTATTACGCTCTCGAATGCATCGAGACTGCCCGCACCGCCATGCGCGGGATTTGGCAATTCGTCCGCTTACGTCAAGTGACGCAGGCGAACACGGCCACGGGAATGATGACGATCGCTGCGGTGAGCGGTGTTGCGAGGTACCCGATGAGGATGCCGCGTCCAACCTGTGCGGCGTTATTGCCAAGCAGCAGTAGCAATCCTGCGACCGGCAATACAATCGCGGACGCAACCCCGAAGGAATACAGCGACAACAAGACGTACGGTGTCCACACCCAAGTGACGGTCGCGAAGACGGCGACGGTCACCAGGGCAGCGACGAAGCCGGTCGGACCGTAGCGCGGCGCCACCGGTGACTCCTGTGCGCCAGCCATTAGTCGCCGGGCTCCAGCCACGGCAGTAACCATAAGGCGTAGGCGGCCGCGCCGACGAAGACGGCAATTCCGGCCCCTGCGATGCTCATACCAATGGCGCGGCGGCGCGGTGGTTCCTTCGACCGCGCCAAGTACCCGCCGGCCAGCAACGAAATTGCCGTACCAACGGTCGCCCCGGTGAGCACCAGAGACCCGAAGGAGTCACGCCCACCAAGCGGACCTTTCGACAACACCCACATCGCGCCTGCTGACAGCGCCAACACCACCTGAACGGTGACCGGTACAAACCAAGTGGCTACTCGCCATACCCCGGTGTCCGGCAAGCTCATCTGGGCATCTTCCGGCATCGACACGGACGTTTGTCTTCGTTCATCAGTCATGCCCAGACCCCTCCGCCGCTAGGTGGTGGCGGCACCGACGGCGGCGCGGTGACCGGACCGAACGGCGTGGGCGGCAGCGGTGCGGACACGTCGTAGCGAGGATTCCACCCACCTCGGTCAAACGGCTCGAACGCGCGTCCCCCAATGCCGACATCATGGTGGAACGGCAGATTCAACGCCGGTCCCGCGCTGCTTCCCGACTGCGCCGGGTCTATCAGCACCGTGTGTGTGCTGCCGTTCGGCATGTCCTGATAAATCTCCATCGACGGGTAATCCGTCCGTGTGCCGTCAACGTGCACGCCTCCCGGTCCTGGGGTAAAGACCAGATCACCGTTGACAGTTGCGCGATGGTCCCCAATCGGTCCCTGCGGATTCGTCGCAGCGCCCGGAGCGAACGGGTTTCCGGCGTCGTATTTGATCCGTACCGCTCCATCCGGGGTCTGCGTGACGCTGCCCTGAGGAACGCCAACCTTGACCTGACCCGGCGAGCCATCAGGATTCATTTCCACGGATGGATTCTGGCGCATCACCACGATGCCGTGCTCGTAGTCGATGTACGTCGACACCTTCGTGTTCTCAGGGTCGAAGTGTGCGTCCGGACCTCTGTTGTTGCCGAGGTCGCGCTTGTTCGGCGGAAAGCTTGTGACATCGTGTTGCGGAATCCATTGCGACACCCGCACCACTCCTTGCCCTGGCACCGGGTTGATCTTGACGACGCGGACCTCCGATGGCGTGCCTTTGAAGTCGGGATTGTAGGTGTGCGGGTCCAGGGCAGCCGCCATCTCCCAATCGTTCGCGCTGACCGGAGAGCGCCCGTAGAGCTGCTTGAAGGCTTCCTCCTGATTGTGCTTGCGGTCACCGTCCGGAGTGGCGCCGCCACTTTCCTTGTGGTCGTCGACGAGCTGCACGTGCCCGTCGGTACCGCCACCCAGCTCGGGAAGCTTGGTTTGGTCCAACCCCTCGGTTTGCGCGAGCAGCTTTCGCCCGTACTCGCGGTCCATCCCGAGGAGCTGTGCCGCATGGGTTTGGATGTCCTCGGCGTGTGACTTGGCTTGCTGTGCGCGCATGTATTGCTCGCGAGCGGCGTAAATGTCGTCGCGCGAATATTGCTTCGTGTCGGTGACTGAGAGGTCACTGCCGACGACGAACCCATCGTCGCGGGCGGACTGAATGGACGACAGGGTTTTTAGGCGCAACCCATCGAGCTGGTCCTTGCCGAACGTCGCCGTGTCGGCGGCGGCGTTGAGCTGGTTCGAGGCGCCGCGGACGACGAACTGAGCTTTGTCGGCGGCACCTTGCGCGGCGTCCGCGCCTACCCCGGTCCATTCGGTGCCGCCTGGACGCTGGACATCGCGGGCAAGCTGCGTGAAAAACCCGTCCCACGTTTTCGCCGTGGCCCGCCAGCGTGCACCGGCGTCGCATAGCGGAGCGGTGGTGTAGTTTTCCACCCACTCCAGCGTCGGCACCTCTCCGAGCAACGACATTTACACAACCTGATTGGCGAGGTGGTCGGCACTGGACTGGTCCTGCCTGTCGTACTTCGCGGCAGCAGCCGTCAGAGTGGCCGCCAACGCTGTGGTCCAGCCAGCGAACGACGATCCCGCCGCGCTGCATCGAGAGTCGACCGCCGCACAGGCCGATCCGATTTCACTGGGGGACCCCTGCTGCGCGGCGCCGCCTGGGGCGGTGACGGTCAAGGTTTCAGCGTTGGTGTCGCAGGTCTGTGCCAACGCACGCAAGCCCGCGGCGGTGACGCGCAGCGGCTCGGACGCGGACATGAGGGAATTGTATCGGGGGTTAGTTACATCGCTGATGCACAAATTGACGGGCGCAATTGTGTGCAGGCACACGGAGCCGAACTGCACCGAAAAGACAGCTGTAACGAGTAATCGAGAGTTCACGGAATGGCGTGGCGGATGGGGCGGCGGTCACTGCCGAAATATGCGTGCCTTGGTCGCAAAGACGCGCGTCAACTCCCGTAAACGTGCAAGCCCTGGGCCGCCGCCGTAGCAACCTCCCCACGCAGGTCCGAGATCGGTGTACTGCCTCGTATCAGGATTGAGTTCGCGAGCAGGATGACGTAGGTATCCGAGCCGGGGTCCATCCACAGCGAGGTTCCGGTAAAGCCTGTGTTGCCGAAACTTCCGACGGGAAAGATCCTGCCTCGCGGCTGGGAATAGGCCGTGTCGATATCCCAGCCGAAGCCAAAAAGGTTTTGCCCCTTGATCGCCGGATAACGCGGAGGGTCTGTCTTTGCGCGGGCCTCGTTCGCCGCTTCGATTTGCCCAGCGGTATGTCCGGGCTGCTGCGGAGTCGTCATCAACGCCAATGTCGCTTGCTTCAGCGGAAACTCGCTCGGACGGCCCGCGAGCCGATCGAGCAGGGCCTGCGCGTAGATGCCGACATCGTGCGCCGTCGAGAACACACCGGCATTCCCGGCTACTCCTCCCATGCGGCGCGCCGTCGGGTCATGCACGGTGCCCCGAAGCAGATATCCGTAATCGGGATTCTGGCTTGGGTCGCCGCTGTTTTCCTCGTCAAGTGCAGTCGGTGCGACGCGCGGCAAAAGGCTCGTGCTCCATGTCCCTGCCGGGCAAGCGTGCTCTTGCGGCCCGGGCGCCCACGCAATCGCCGCTCCTCGCACCGCGTGCGGGCCGCAGGCTTTGGCCGGTGGTAGATAGCCGCTGTCTGTCATGCCAAGCGGCGCAAAGACATTGCGCTGAACGTAGACATCTTCTGGCTCGCCGGTGACCTTCTCGAGCAGCGCGCCCAGCAGAATGTAGTTGATGTCGGAGTAACGGAAAACCTCGCCGGGGCCGGACTGTAGCGACGTGGTGAGCGCACGGTGAATGCCTTCGGCTTTGTCGGCGCGGCCCAGTCCCCACGGGTCTTGAAGGTTGACATCTATCCCTTCGCCCGAGGTGTTCGTGAGCAACATGCGCACGGTCACCTTTGCACGCTGCGGGTCGTTTGTCGTATTGAAGTCGGGCAGATACTTCTGTACGGGATCGTCGAACGCAACCTTGCCTTGTTCGTAAAGCTGCATGAGGGCGGTCGCCGTTGCGAGGCACTTTGTCAGCGACGCCAGGTCGAAGATGGTGTCCTCGGTCATCGGCTCGCCGTCAAGCGTGCGAGAGCCGAACGCCTTCTGGAAGACGACACTTCCACCATGCCCGATCGCAACCACAGCACCTGGTAGCCGTTCTGCCGTAATCGCATCGGTTATCAGCTTGGAGACTGGCGCGAAGTCAGGGCCGCCAGCCGGCGTCGGCGTTGCCGGCGCGCTGCCGCCTACTGTTTTGTGCGCTGCACAGCCGGCCGCAGCGAGCGTTAGCAAAACAGCAGCAAGAGCCGTCCGCAGTTTCATGTCAACCGGTTTCGCCACCGCGCAAAGCGACTCGTCGGAACCTGCATCGCGGCCATCACCGCGCTCATCGGCGACGCCACCGACTTCGCGCGGGTCGCAGGCTCAGCGGCAACCGGCGGTGCCGAACCTTCCCACCACGTCGGCTCCAACAGCGCCGATGTCACCGGAAGAGCCTTCTCGACGCTTCGCCGCCCCCATCGGCTCGCGCGGTCGATGGCCGCGACGGAGGGCGCCAGGTTCGCCGGCGACAGGGTCGGCCCGAAGCGGACAAGATGATCGGCGTAGGGCAGGTTGCGCATCATCTGCAATTGGACCGCCTGGGTGATCGGCACCAGCCACAGGTGCCGCGGATCCCATTGCGGGTGAAAGCAATCGAACGCCAAATAGCACGCGTTGCGGGTGCCCAGCCGGCCGTCGCGAACACGCTTCCACGCCAGTTCGACGGGCACGTTATTGGCCGTGCCGCCGTCGACCAGGGCCGCGACGTCCTTTTCTTCGCAGAGCTCGTCGAGCAGAGGGATCATCCGCGGGTCGCTCGTTTCATGGTGCAGCACACCGGGAATGGCCGACGAGAACGACGCCGCGTCGACGACGTCGAAGTCGCGGGCCGGGTCGTCGCCGCCGATGACGATCGGCTTGACCACCCGCAGGTCGATGAACGCGGCCACTTGCCACATCCGAGCGCCCACCTGTGCACCGATGCCGATCGGGCGAAACGGCATCGCCCGCAATTGCAGCGCCGCCAGTTCGGGACGGCGAAACCGTGACGGCAGCGCGGAATACGGCTGCTTGCGCACGCCGGCGATCACGACGTCGAACGGAATTGCCAGCTCGGACATGCGCATTCGCTGGCCGTCCTCGCGGCTGAGCATGGCGGCCGCGAACTGATCGAAGCGCAGCGCGAACATGCCGGCCAACCCGTGGCGTCGGCGCAGCCGTTCGGGCCCGAGGATGGCGCGGTATGACACCGTTTTCGCCCAGGCGATGTAGTCCTCGATCGGCACCGGCAGGGCCCGGCTGACAAGGCTGCCCAGGATCGACCCGAACGACGAGCCGATCATGTAGTCCGGCACGTGGCCGGCCTCCAGCAGCCGCTGCATGCCGCCGATGTAGACGAAACCTGCTCCCCCGCCGCCGCCGAGGACGGTGACGAGCTTCTTGTAGCCAACTTCGGCGTCCAGTTCCGCGGCGGAGAAGTCGTTGCTGTGGCGCTCGATGAGGACTCGGCGTTGGTCGTCCTGGTCAGCGGCCAGACATGCCAGCGCATCGCGTGCCGTCGTCAGCGCCGTGATCGGATCCGGCTCCTCGCGCAGCGGTCCGAACAGCGCGTCGGCGACCCGGGATCGCCACGGCGCGATTTCCGCGCCGACGGAGATGTCCCCGCGCCCGCGGCTGCCGCCCGGCCCCGCCGCGCCCGGTTCGAAGTCGGCGAGCCGGGCGAAGTTGAGGATGTAGCGCAGCTTGCGCAGCTCGTCGTTGCTCAACACGTCGGGGTTGGCGAGGTGGTGGCGGACGAGCCGGTTTTCCATCTTCTGCAGCAGCAGGGCCGGCTCGGCCGGTGGCAGCTCGGCGAGGTCGGAGTCGACGACCTCTTCCTCGAGCTCCTCGACGGCCTCGAGCGCGGCCTCGCGGCGGCCGAGGCGACCGAGCACCCTGTCGGCGAACGGGATCTGCATGAGGATCAGTTTGGTCGGCGGGTCGAGGTTGCTCCCGACTCAGGCGGCTCAACCTCCGATGGATGGCGAACGTCGACGAGATCACCGATGATCTGAAAGTCGCCGGTGTTGTGGGTGAGCAGCGGGACGCCGTAAATGTTTGCGGTCGCAGCGATTACGAGATCGATTGCGCGACGCCGCGGCTGGCCGCCCCGGTTACTGACGGCCGCTGACAACCGACTCCACTCTCGAGCGATATCTACCGTGATCGGAAACGGGTCAAACGCGGATTCAATTGCACCCAGCCGTTGGGTTCGAACCGCCCGTTCATCGTCGTCGCCGGCAACGAGGACACCGAAGTGGAGTTCGGCTACCGAGGCGACGCTGATCGCGGCTTCGACGTGCGGAGGCGGTTGCTCTCCGATAAGCACGGAGGTGTCAAGGACTGCGCGCATCTGCTACTCGAACGGGTCGGTAATCGAACCGGGAAACCGTTCGAGGTCTGCGCCAAGCGTTTTCGGGGCGGGTCCGCGCCAGACCGCGCGCAATGCTGGCCCGCTGACCCATCGCCTCGGCATGGCCGGGCCAAGCTGCGCAACCGGGCGGCCGGCGACGGTGATTGTGATCTCTTCGCCGGCTTCCGCTCGGCGCAGCACCTCGCCGACGTTGTTGCGAAGTTCTTTCTGGGGAATGGTGGCCATGGAACGATGGTAGCAGAACTGCTACCTAATGGTGTGCCGCCCGCGCGGCGCATCATGGAAGGGTGCGGATCGGAGTCGGGGTTTCCACCGCGCCCGACGCCCGGCGGGCCGCGGCGGAGGCGGCAGCGCACGCGCGCGACGAGCTCGCGGGTGAGGCGCCGTCGCTGGCCGTGCTGTTCGGATCGCGAGCCCACACCGACCAGGCTGTCGACGTACTCAAGGCGGTGCAGGAGACGGTCGAGGCGCACGCGCTGATCGGGTGCATCGCGCAGGCGATCGTCGCCGGGCGCCGCGAGATCGAGGATGAGCCGGCGGTGGCGGTGTGGCTGGCGTCCGGCCTGACCGCCGAGACATTCCAGATGGAGTTCATCCGCACCGACACGGGCGCGCTCATCACTGGTTACCAGTTCGACCGCACGGCACACGATCTGCACCTGCTGCTGCCGGATCCGTACACGTTCCCGGCCGACCTGCTCGTCGATCACCTCAACGCAGATCTGCCGGGTACGACGGTCGTGGGCGGGCTGGTGAGCGGTGCGCGGCGGCGGGGCGATACCCGGATGTTCCGCGACCACGAGGTGCTGAGCTCCGGCCTGCTCGGCGTGCGCCTGCCCGGCGTGCGGTGCGTACCGATCGTGTCGCAGGGCTGCCGGCCGATCGGCTATCCCTACATCGTCACCGGCGCGGATGGCTCAGTGATCACGGAGCTGGGCGGCCAACCTCCGCTGGTGCGGCTGCGGGAGATCGTCGCGGGGATGCCGGCCGACGAGCAGGAATTGGTCAGTCGCGGCCTGCAGGTCGGGATCGTGGTCGACGAGCACCTGGCGGCTCCGCGCCAGGGGGACTTCATGATTCGCGGGCTGCTCGGCGCCGACCCATCGACCGGCGCGATCCAGATCGGCGAGATTGTCGAAGTCGGCGCGACGGTGCAGTTCCAGGTGCGCGACGCGGCCGGGGCTTCGAAGGACTTGCGATTGACCATGGAGAGTGCTGCGGCGGAGCTGCCGGGGCGTCCGGTGGGCGCGCTGGTGTTCACGTGTAATGCGCGGGGACGACGGATGTTCGGGGTCGCCGACCACGACGCGTCGATGATCAGCGACCTACTGGGCGGGATTCCGCTGGCCGGCTTCTTCGCCGCTGGGGAGATCGGCCCGATCGCGGGCCGCAATGCGCTGCATGGATTTACCGCGTCGATGGCGGTGTTTGTCGAATGACCTGCTAAGGCAGCGGACGCGGGCGTTTGGATGAGCCGTGGCTAATCAGCACGCGGCCTACCTACCGCGCGTCGCGACGACCGCATCAACCAAAAACTAGATATCGGTCCTACCGCCAGATGTTCCACGCGAGTGCGCTATCTTCCACATATGTAGACTGCCTCTGCTTCGTGTAGGCACCCGGCTAATGCGGATGCCCTCTGGATGGATTGAGACGCCACTCGAACGAACAGGAGTGATCGTGGACCGAGCGCTGTACGCGTCGCATCAGCTATGTGCCCCAAGTGATTGCGACGACGACGCCACGTTCGGCGCGAAGTCGCTGCCGGCATCGCTCATAAAGGCGGGAATTCGAGAGTCATCTTTCCCAATGTTGCTGCATCGCAGCAAATTCAAGCTAAAGTTGGCAGCTATTGAGCCGTACGTCGTGGACGTGGCTGGACGCATAGCTGGCCGCAACAGCGCGACGCCTTCCGTGGGGGAGGTTGCCGTGGTTCACCCTGGAACCTGAGGGGAAAACGTGGGGACGGGGAAAAAACAAACTCGCTTGCACATCGTCCTAAGCGATTGTCTGGAAGACCTCGCTGAACTATGCGACGTCGCCGATAGCGGGTGCTGGGTTCCAGAGATTACCGGACGCTTTCGTTGTCGAGCATCCGGAGACGTTCGCCCTGATGATGAACTTCCAGTGTTTAAGTTGCGTCGATGGGCGTGGTTAGTTGCAAACGGTTATGCACACGATCCTGCGCTAGCGAAGTCCGTCGAATTGCAGCGCGATTGCGGTACGAAGCGCTGTTGCAACCCGAAGCACGTCTCACCACTGTCAAAGAGACCACCCACACGTGGAATGCACACAGAAGTAGAAATGGATCCATGGATACGCGTCGTCCATGACGATCTAGACGAGATAGCAGCGATGTGTGAGATAACAGCAAATGGCTGTTGGCTTACGCCGACAAATAAAGCTGTCCGTTGCAGGGCGCCTCATGATCGGCGGCCAGTTCTCGATCTGCCGAAGATTCCTCTCCACCGTTGGGCTTGGATAGTGGCACACGGCCATACTGCGAATTCTGTCCCGAGCTACCTCATTCAGATTCGACGTCGTTGCTCTAACAAAAACTGCTGCAACCCAATGCATCTCTTTCCAAGCTTGTCGGGCGGGGAAGAATTGACAGCGGAAGAAGCAGCCGCTGTCATAAAGTCCGGCTCGGTAGCGCCAGTCGTCGAGACGAGTTCCCTAGCGGTAAGCGGTACTGCCGATCGCCAAAAACACAGTGGTCGACTGGTTTTGGACGACAACCTCGCGTCAATTGCAGCGCTATGCCAGATAGATGACGAGGGTTGCTGGCTAGCCCCGATCAGCGGCCCCGTGGCCTGTCGGGCCCGGGGTGATGACCGCCATCACCGCGATCTTCCGAAGTTGGCGCCGCATCGTTGGGCTTGGATGGTCGCTCACGGACGCGGCGTGAACCTATTACCAGGCAACATGTTTCAT
This sequence comes from Mycobacterium sp. MFM001, assembly GCF_003402475.1. GTDB lineage: Bacteria > Actinomycetota > Actinomycetes > Mycobacteriales > Mycobacteriaceae > Mycobacterium. Next base: position 1,474 of record NZ_BFAB01000009.1, on the reverse strand, counting down.
GTTAGGCGGCACTGCAGCAAAGAACGATGCTGTAACCCTGATCATCTGTACTTAACGGCGCACGACGGTCGGGAGTTGTCGCTGGACGAGGCCGAGACTTGGCTTCGGTCGGGGCGGACACGTTGGCAGGATGCACTTGGCAACACCGGCTGCTGCGAGTCTAAGGCCGTGGCTGAAACACCTCCGGGCCGCAAAACGATTCTGCCTCTCCACCGGCAGGACTACCTGTCGGAGCGTCGCGCTATAAAGAGCCGCATAGCCGAGAGGAGGGAATGCAATATGACGGAGGACAGCTCTTTTCATGACCTACAGCCTCGCTCTTGGCTCGATGCGTTTCCGTGGCTGAAGGGGGTGACCAAGCCGGAATCGTCCCCGTGGTGGAACGAACCGACCAATAGCCCAGATGCCACGATTAGGCGCCAGCGCATTGCCGCGATTTCGGAGCTCGCAATGGAGCGGCTGACGCGGTGGACGATTGGTCAGATCTTCCCTGGCCTTCCGCCCGACCTCGAGCTACGGAGACTCCAACTGCCGACCCGAGCCGCCAATGTTCTGGGTCGGGAGGGTTGCGTCCTTGCCGCCGACCTATCCAATGTCGCTCTCGACTCGATGATGGATTGGCGGCAGATCGGTGTCGGGACGGTCGATGCGATCCTCCAGGCGCTAGCGGACGCGTCGACGTCGGTCGCCACACCGATGGTCACCAATGACAAGCGCTTTTCCCGTACTCATTCGCAGGCGTATGACGCATCAAACGTCCCGGGCTGGCTTGCATCCGTCATGGATGACTTCACCCGGATCGCATACTGGTATGTCACGCTCGGTGTACCAAGTCAAAGGCTGCTGGAAGCACAACTTCCATCTGGTATGCCGGATGAGGTCGCAAAGGCACGCCAACGCCTCAAGGACCTCAGCGCTATCGACATACTCAGTGAAGACCAGCTTGGGCTCGACGTCGCCACGCTGTTTGACGAAGCACTGAAGGTGCTCGATCCGCGGGCGGTTCAAATCCTCAGCGAGCGCCTCTTTGCTGACGAAGCAGTCACACTCGACGAGATTGGCCGCCGCCACAACTTGACGCGTGAGCGGGTCCGGCAGATTGAGGCCAAGGCGCGCGGCACGATGCTGAGCACCATCTCCGAGAACGTCTCACTTGCCAACATGGCTGAGGCCACCCGCACACTGATCGGTTTGATCCTGCCACTCGACGAGCTCCTAAGACTAGTTCCGTCGCTCGGCAAGCGCGTTGACTCAGTCGGCCAACCGGCGTGGCGCCTGCTCGATCGACTAGATGACGCTTACGAGATAGAAGACGGGTGGTGCGTAGTCCCAACAATGACCGCAGCGCGGGAGGTGACGCAAACAGAGCTTCTCGAGCGGGCTGACCAGTACGGTGTCGTCCGTTTGGACGACCTAAACCTGATCCAGCTCAACGCGATCGAGCGTCGTCATGAGTTTCTCCTATGTCAAGCCG
>NZ_BFAB01000008.1 GCF_003402475.1 Mycobacterium sp. MFM001 | reverse complement strand
ACCGGTGGCGGCGGCCCCGGTGGCGGCGGTGGCCAGATTCCCGGCGTCGGTGGCGGCGGTGGCGGCCCGGGCGGTGGCGGCGGCTGCGTCGGCAACGTCTGCGGCGGCTGGCCGTGATCTAACCGGTGACCTCGTTGCGTGCGGGCCCGGGCTGCTTCGGTGGCGCGGGCCCGCACGCCGGTCGTGCTACTTGTTTTGCTTGACCTCGAGGACGCGTTGGCGCAGCCCCTCCGTCGCCGTATCCATCAGGCCCTTCGATCCCTTCTTGATCAGGAATCCCGGCACCGGTATGACCGGGTCGACGGTGAGCTCGAAGTGGACGCGGGTGGAGTCGCCCTGCGGAGTGAGCGTGTAGCGCGCGTCTTGAGCGCGTTGCTGTTTCGAGCTGGCCAGCGTCCAGCTCACCCCGTCGTCGTGCACGGTGTAGTCCAGTACCTGCTCGTCGCTGATGCCGACGATCTTCACGACCTGCCGGGACTTGGTGGGGTGCCCTTGGTCGTCGCGCTCGAGTACTTCTACTTCCTGATGCGTCGAGGACCACTCGGTCAGCGACTCGAGGTCGAACAAGACATCCATGATCTCGTCGGGCGTTGCTTCGATGACAACCTCGCGGGACTCGGTGATAGCCATGCCGAGAACATAGCCGCCGCCGCAGTTTCCGAAACGGCCGCCCTAAAAGCGGGCACCAGGTTTAGGGTTCGGCCATGGCCAAGCTCAGGTTCGGATATTTCATCGCACCGTTTCACCGTGCTGGTACCAACCCGACGCTGGCGTTACAGCGTGACCTGGAGTTCATCGAACACCTCGACGCGCTGGGTTTCGACGAGGTGTGGATCGGCGAGCACCACTCGGCGGGCAGCGAGATCATCAGCTCACCGGAGGTCTTCATCGGCGCGGCCGCCCAACGCGCGCAACGGATCCGGTTCGGCACCGGCGTCATCTCGCTCGCGTATCACAACCCGCTGTGGGTCGCCGACCGGCTGATGTTGCTCGACCACCTCACCCACGGCCGGGTGATCGGCGGGATGGGACCCGGCTCGCTGCCGACCGATTCCGCGATGATCGGACTGAATCCCACCGACACCCGCGAGCTTCTCGAGACCAACCTCGACATCGTCGTCCGGTTGTTGGCGGGGGAGACGGTTACCGCCAAGACCGCCACCCACGAGCTGTTCGACGCCCGGCTACAACTTGCGCCGTATACCGACGGCGGCATCCCGCTGGCCGTCGCCGCCGTCGCGTCACCGACCGGCGCGCGGTTGGCCGGCAAGCACGGCATCGGGCTGCTGTCGATCGGCGCGACGCTGACGATCGAAGGCTTCGACGCGCTGGCCTACCACTGGGGCATTGTCGAAGAGCGCGCCGCGGCGTTCGGCACGCACGTCGACCGCAGCAACTGGAGCCTGGTCGGGCCCTTCCACATCGCCGAGACCGACGAACAGGCCCGCGCCGACGTGAAATTCGGCATCGAGCCGTGGTTCCACTACTTCCAGAAGGTGGCGGCGTTCCCGCAGATGACCATGCCGGGGGATCGGCTCGACGAGATGATCGACATCATCAACGACAACGGCGCCGGCGTGATCGGCACCCCCGAGCGGGCCCGCGCCCAGGTGCAGCGGCTGTGGGATCAGTCCGGCGGATTCGGCTGCATGCTGCAGATGGCCCACGAGTGGGCGAATCCGGCAGCCACCAAGCGATCTGCCGAACTGTTCGCCGCCGAAGTGATGCCGCATTTCCAGGGTCAGGCGCAGCCGACCCTCGATGCCGCCGCACGAGCCAGCGATGTACGAGAAGGCTTGGCGCAGACCCAACTTCAGGCCATCGACCACATGACCAAGAAGTACCAGGACGAAATTCGCTAGTCTTCCTTGCGGATCAGCCGCCACAGTGCCTCGTGATCGGGCGCCAGCAGCTCCTCGATGCGCGGATGGTTCACCTCGGCGACGATGATCTCGCCGACCTCTTGATGGACGTCGTTGAAGATGCCGTGCGACTTCATCTTCTCGGTCTGGTACAGGTTGTCTTCGGTGGGCGTGACGTAGTGCACCCAGTCGGCCTTGAATCGCGTCACCAGCCAGAGGTGAATCAGCGTCATCAGCCGCTTCTGGCGCAGCTTCTCTTCGAAGGTGTTCTGGTCGCGCACCGTCAGGATGTTGACCTCACGCCGGTCTTGGAACTGACCGAAGATCACGTTGGCGAGCTTCTCGTTGGCGTCGCCACCTTCGCGATAGATGACCAGCTCGAGCAGCTCGGAACCGGCGCGCTGCGGCCGTAGCTGCACACGCAGCTTCTCGCCGAGCTGGTAGTGCTCGCTCCACATCGCCAGCCACTCTTCGAGCAGCTTCTTCGGCACCTCGGTCTGCACCAGGTGCTGATGCTGGGTGGAGCCCTTGCCCATCGCCTTGGTGGTCGCGGTGCGACCGGAGGAGGCGAGCAGCGCGGCGTCGCTGCGCGGGCCGCCGACCAGGGTCTGCGGCGTGCGGTACGGCGACTCGACCAGCCGCAGCTGGCGCTGCAGGCGGGCCAGCGCCAGCATGCCGTCCTGCCGCAGTGCGGTCGCGAATTCCTCGGCGGCGAGCCCGTCGATCTGGTGACCGCCGTAGGTGATGAAGTTGAAGACGAAGCCCATCTTGCCGAGTTCTGCCGGGAAGGCCTGCATTTCTTCGTCGGTCATGCCGGTGGTGTCCCAGTTGAACGACGGAGAAAGGTTGTAGGCCAACATCTTGTCGGGGAACTGCGCGTGGATGGCCTCGGCGAACTGGCGGGCGTCGGCGAGGTCCGCCGTCTTGGTCTCCATCCACAGCAGGTCGGCAAATGGCGCCGCCGCAAGCGATTTGGCGATCGCATACGGGATGCCGCCCCGCACTTGGTAATAGCCTTCGGGCGTCTTCGCCAGCTCGCAGTCCCACCGGGCGTCGGCGCCCAATTCCCTGGCCTTCTGCCGCGCGGTGTAGAGCGACGCGGTAGCGGCGAACTCCCCCCATTCGGCGGCGCTCATGTCGCGGGCTTCGTCCTCGCTCTCGGCGAATTCGAGCACCTCGGCCACGGCCTCGCCGTAGGTCATCAGCCCGGCGTCGTCTTCCCACACGTCGACGAACCGCGCCTCGACCTTGTCGTAGATGGCGTCGAGCGATTGCTGGGTGCCGTTCTGCTGCCATTTGCCGGCGGCCTCGGCGATCAGATCGGCGATGCCGCGGCGTTCCAGCCACGCGTCGGCGGCCGCGTACTCGCCGTCGGGGAGCGCATAGAGCAGATGACCGTTGAGGTCCTTGACGCCCAGCTCGTAGAAGCGCCGCATCATCGCCAGGAAACACGACTTGTACGACGGGATCTTTACGTTGGTGGCGCCGAGCAGGAACGGCTGGTCGCGCTCGTCGGCGCGGCTGTCGATCAGGTTGCCGGCCTCGGCGTCGGTGCGCGCGACGATGATGCCGGGCACCTTCATGATGTCGAGCTGGAATCGGGCGGTGTTGAGCCGCTTGATCTGTTCGTCGGAGGGCACCAGAACCTTGCCGCCCTGGTGGCCACACTTCTTGGTGCCGGGGCGCTGGTCTTCGATGTGATATCCCGGGACCCCGGCTTCGACGAAGCGGCGGATCAGGTTGCGGACGTGCGGGTCACCGCCGTGGCCGGTGTCGGCGTCGGCGATGATGAACGGCCGGAAGTCGACGGCCGGGGTGGCGGCCCGGTCGGCTTCGCTCATCCGCTGGCGCAGATACTGCTGATTGCGGTCGGCGGTCAGCAGCGCGCGCACCAGCCCGGCGGCCTCTTCCGGCACCTGACTCAGCGGGTAGCTGGCCAGGTCGGGCCCCGGGTCCTCGGTGGTGGAACCTTTGGCGGAGGTCGCCCAGCCACCGAGGTAGATGCCCTCGATGCCCATCCGCTTCATTGTCACCGCCTGCCCCGGCGAATAGGGGCCGAACGTGGTGATGCTCTTGTGTTCGGCGAAGAGCTCGCGCAGGCGCTGGTAGAACGCCTCGGCCGCCTTTCGCGCCACGGTGTAGTCGGTGGGGATCGTGCCGCGCTGCTCTACGACCTGGCGAGCCGTGTAGAGACGGGTGATGCCGTCGAAGCGCGGACTGTCGAAGTACCGCTGGGTGGCTGCGACCTCGTCCTCGAACGGTGTGCGGGTTTCGGTGTCCGCTTCGATGGTGGTGGCCATGGTTTTACGCTCCTGTTCAGCGCGATTCCCCCAGACGACACGAGTCTAGCCCGGGCGTGTTGTCCTGCCTGTTGTTTCGTCTGATACCCACAGGTGGCACCGAATTCACGGTGCTACCCCAACCGGCCACGCTAGACCGCTGGCGCGCCGGCATCGCCGTTGATGCCCAAAACCGTTGGTGCACAAGCGGATAGGGCCTAGCTGGTCGGTTATCACTGGTTTGGGGAGCGGCAGGGTCGGCGACTTGCCCTTCGCTGCCGTTCACCGCCGGGCAGTACCCCGATGTCAATACCGCGACACTAAGAAAATTCTGGCTTTTTACGGCGGCTGCTCCGCCTTGGGTAGGTTCGCAGCGTGCCCGACCTCACCAACCGCCAGATTGTGCTCCGTCGCCGTCCGACCGGTCTGGTACAGCCCGACGACACCGAGCTGGTCGCGTCGCCGGCGCCCGAACCCGCCGACGGCGAGGCACTGGTCCGCACCACTTACGTGGGAATCGACGCCGCCGTTCGGACGTGGCTCAACGACCAGCCGGGCTATCTGCCGCCGGTCCAGCTGGGGGAGGTCATCCGGGCGGCGGGGATCGGCGAGGTGGTGAAGACCCGCTGCGACGCGTATGCGGTGGGCGACGTGGTCACCACGCTGACGGGCTTCCAGGAATACGTGATCGTGCGCGACGACGTGTTCACCACACCTGTCCCGGGGCCGGAGGTCGACCAACTTGCGGTGATGTCGGTCTACGGCCCGACCGGCGCCACCGCCTACTTCGGGATGACGGGCATCGGCCGGCCCCAGCAGGGCGAAACGGTGGTCGTCTCGGCCGCGGCGGGCGCCACCGGTTCGGTGGCGGGGCAGATCGCCAAGATCGCCGGGGCACGGGTGGTAGGCATTGCGGGCGGGCCGGAAAAGTGCCGGGTGGTGGTGGAGGACTTCGGGTTCGACGCGTGCATCGACTACCGCGCCGGCGACCTACCCGCCGCTTTAAAGCAGCACTGTCCGCGGGGCGTCAACGTCTACTTCGACAATGTCGGCGGGCCGATCCTCGACGCGGTGCTGGGCCGGCTGGCACCGAAGGCACGGGTCGTGCTGTGCGGCGTGATCTCGAGCTATCTGACCGGTGAGCACCCAGGCCCGGCCAACTACGTCAACCTGCTGTCCAAAACCGCGCTGATGCAAGGGTTTAACGCACTCGACGAGTGGGGCCGGTTCGACGAGGCCTTCGCTGCGCTGCGCCGGTGGGAGCAGGAGGGTCTGCTCGCGCACCGCGAAACCGTCTACAAGAGCATCGAGTCGTGCGTCGACGCCCTCAACGGCCTGTTCACCGGGGCCAACATCGGCAAGATGCTCGTGCAGATCAGCGAGCCCGCGCGATGAGACCTAAACCCACACGTAGAGGCGAGGATTGGCGGCGCGGCGCGGTTCCTCCCGCGAAAACGACACCGGCTTTTCGAGCCCGGCGAGTTTGACGCTGATCGCCGACGAATCGGCCGACACGGCGACGATGGTCCCCAGGTCGTACCTGTGCTCGTCGTCCCAACGGATCGCGGCGCGATGCCCGAGATGGTGCACCGAAACATCCTCGGGTGCGACCTCGGTGGGCCCTGCCGGCAGCGGCTCGGCGCTCATCTGGTCGACGGGCGCTACCGACTCGGAGTCGTCGGACCACGCCCGGTCGTTGCCGAAGTACTCCACGTCGTCGCTGCGTTGAAGGCGCTCCAGCCGCGACTTGGTTTTCTGCGAGTCAGCGGGATCTTCGACCCAGAGCTTCCAGCCTTTCGGCGGGGGCGGCCAGGACGGGTCTGGCGACCAGTCAGGTGGTGGTACCCAACCCTCGGGCGGCTTGGGCCAGTTGGGGGGAGGGTTGTATCGCACCTAGTCAACGATAGCCGAGGACGGGCACGGCACCGCTCATTCGCACCCGCCATACACTGACCCATCGTGGGAATGCTGGTGGGCCTCGCGCCGTGGATCGTCTATTGGGTACTTGTCGGTAACGTCCCGTTCGCCGTTTCGGCAGTGGTCGCGTTGGCGGTCGCGATCGCCGCCTGGCTGCTCGGCCGCGCGCGCAGGCTGCCGGGCGGCACTCTCCAAAGCGGCGCTGCCGCAACGTTTGTGGTGCTGGCGGCTCTCAGCTTCACGATGAGCCAGTCGTTCCACGAGCGGTGGTTGCTGCCGCTGAGCAGCGCGGCGCTCTTCGCTGTGGCGCTGACGGGTGTGCTGATCGGCAGGCCGTTCGTCGCCGAGTCCGTAGGAGCAGACCAGTCTGCGGACGCGGTCAAGAGCGAGGCTTTCGGGCGGGTGACGACGCTGCTGACCTGGATGTGGGTGGCGGTGTTCGCCGCCATGACGGTGTCCTCGTCGATCCCGTCACTCGTCTTTACCGACGCCACGATTCTCGACTCGACGCGGCCCTTGCCGTTCGTCGGCTACTGGGTCGTCCCGCTCACGCTGTTCGCGCTGGCGGCCCTGGCGTCGCACATCCTGTTCACCACAATGACGAGCGCGTCGGACAGCGTCGCCCGCAAAACCACGTTCGTCGCCTACGACGAAGCGACCATCGACGAGCTGTACTACCTGGCTCACGAACACGTCAAGCGTGAAGTGGGTGCCGGCAAGGAGGCCTACGACATCAAAGTCGGGGGACTGGGCACACCGCTGGTGGGCGACGACTCCAGGAAATCGTGGCCGGCGACCTACAAGGTTCGCGAGCGGACGCGGTCGTAATCGGGTCGTCCGCGACGGCCTCCTCGCATTAAAGTGATCGCTATGACGGCCTCGTCCAACCTGTCGGGCGGGGATCACGCGTCACTCAGCCGCAGACGGGCGCGACGGATGAGTCGGCGTTTCGCCGGCGTGGGTGTCGGAATTCCGGCGTCGCGGCTCCAGGAGATCGCGGCCGGTGCTCCCTTCCTCTCCGAGGAACTGGTCGACGTCAACTTCGCGCTCGCCGCGACCGAGCTCATGCGCGAGCAGCGTCACGCGAGGTTGAGGCGCAGCCGACGCCATGCCGTCCATTGGCTCATTGTCGCGGGGCTGGTTCTCGCATCGCTGAACCTGCTCATGTGCATGGCCTACGTGTTCATCACGCTGGTCATGCATGAGTCACCGTTGTGAGGGCAGTGGCATCCTGGCCATGTGGGTTTGCTGTTCCGGTTGGCCGAGTTTCTGGTTCTGGCACTGCCGCTGGCCGGCATGATCATTGCAGCCATCAAAGCCTTCAACCGGGCGCGAGAACAAGGCAACCGGCCTAGAGAATCTGGCACCGGTAACCCGGCGGCCCGGTGGCGGTCGCTGACCCGGGTCATGGCGGAGCACGACCGAACGGACACGCGCTGGCTGGAGTACGAACTGGACTTCGCCAAGCTTCTGGAATTCCCACTCATGACCGACATGCGCCACCCGCTGACGATCGGCTTCCACAAGGCCAAGCTCCGGGCCGACCTTCTGCGACCGGCCAAAGCCGAAGATCTGCTCGACGACAACGACACGGCCGCCCGCTACCTGGCCGCTGTCGAAGACTATGTGACCGCGTTCAATATCGCCGAAGCGGAGGCAAAACGGCTGCGCCGCAACAACTTTTCCCGAGGCGAGCAGCAGCGGATTGCCCGCGCCGAAAACCTGTTGCGGGTGGCATCTGACGCCGGCGCAACACCGCAGGAGCGCCAGAACGCCTACGACGTTGCCCGCAAGGAACTCGATGGTCTCGTCGTGTTGCCGGCCTCGACCCAGGCGAGCATCGAGCGCGGGATCTCCGGCGAGATCGACGGTCAATGACCGCCGGACCGCAGCTGCACCGGCCCCGGCCGCCGCTGGCTGACTACATCGACTACTTCGGGTACTGGGCGCGCGACGTCGGCGACCAACACCGGAGTCGGGCGTTGCCACGCGGAGCGGCCACCATCGTCATCGATGTCAGTGGCCGCTCGTGCGTCGACTTCTATGCGGCCGACGGCCACACCCGGCTGGACGTGCCGCCGGCGTTCATCGCCGGCGCCGGCGTCGCCTCGTATGTCACCCGCATCGACGCCGCACAGACGGTCATGACGATCCACTTCCGGCCCGGTGGTGCACTGCTGTTCACGGGAATCCCGTTGGGGGAGTTGGAGAATTCCTGCATCGGTCTGTCCGAGCTCTGGGGTCACGACGCGACGGTGCTGCGGGAGCGGCTAGTCGAGGCTTCCTCAGCGGCGTCCCGGATTGTGCTGTTGGAGTCGTTCCTGCGCAGGCGTATGGTCCGTGACGATCGTGAGCAGCATCCGGCTGTGGCGGCGACGCTGGGGCGCGTCGAGCGCAGTCCGTCGCTGCGCGTCGCCACTATCCTTGAGCTGACCGGGCTTTCGTCGAAGCGGCTCACAGCTGTGTTTCGCGCAGAGGTAGGTCTGGCGCCCAAGGCATATCTGCGGGTGCGACGATTGCAGGCCGCTCTGAAACGGCTCAACGGCGGTGAGGCGCGCGGTGCGACGATTGCCGCCGATCTGGGCTACTTCGATCAGGCGCACTTCGTGCGCGAGTTTCGGTCCTTCACTGCGATGACGCCCAGCCAGTACACGCAGCGCCGATCCTGGTTGCCCGGTCACGTCGAACTAGCAGGACCAAAATTTACAAGCCAAACCGTGCTCAGCCCCCGATGATTGCCGCATGACACATAAGGCCGTGGCCGACACGGCGCTACTGGTAGCCGCCATCCGCGCCAACGAATCCACCCGCGACGACGGGCTTTTCACCGATCCGTTCGCAGCCAAACTGGCAGGGGAGACCGGGCGCGAGCTGCTCGAAGCAGCGCTCGCCTCATCCGGCGAACAGTCCACCATGCAGATCGTGGTCCGTACCCGGTTCTGGGACGAGGCCTTGCTGCGGGCGACGCAGCTGGCCAAGCAGGTCGTGATCCTGGCGGCGGGAATGGATGCGCGGGCCTATCGATTGGCCTGGCCGGACCAGACGACGGTCTACGAGGTGGACCAGCCCGAGGTGATCGCGGCCAAAGCGGATCTGCTTGCCGACGACCGGCCGCGCTGTCACCGCGTGGCCGTCGGCGTCGACCTGGCCGACGATTGGCCCGGCGCCCTGCAGTCGGCGGGATTCGATCCGCAGACCCCGACGGCCTGGTTGATCGAAGGCCTGCTGCAATACCTCGACGAAACCGCCGTGCGCACGCTGTTCGACCGCGTGGACGCGTTGTCTGCGCCCAATTCCGTGCTGCTGTACGACGTTGTCGGCAAGACCCTGCTGGACTCGCCGACGATGGCGGCGGTTCGGGAGGCTATGGCGCAGCAAGGTTCGCCGTGGCTGTTCGCCACCGACGAACCCGCCGAGCTGGCCGAGCGCCTGGGCTGGTCTGCCACCGTGACCGACGTCGCGGAGCCGGGCAATAAATGGAATCGGTGGTATGCCCCCGTCACGCCGATGGACGTGCCGGATGTGCCGCGAGGCTACTTCGTCGAAGCACGGCGGTGATTCGGCGCTGTGCGTCAATAGACTGCGAGCATGGGTCAGGGCTTGCTACAGATCGAGGACTGCCTGGACGCCGACGGCGGCATCGCGCTACCCGCGGACGTCAACCTGATTTCCCTGATCGACCGCAACATCGCCAACGTCGGTGACACGATCGCGTACCGCTACCTCGACTACACCCGCTCCAATGAGGGACAGGCCGTCGAACTGACCTGGGTTCAGTTCGGCGTCCGATTGCGAGCCATCGGTGCACGCCTGCAAGACATCGCAGCTCCAGGTGATCGGGTGGCGGTCCTCGCGCCGCAAGGCCTCGACTATGTGGCCGGGTTCTACGCCGCGGTCAAGGCGGGAACCATCGCGGTGCCGTTGTTCGCGCCGGAACTGCCCGGCCACGCTGAACGTCTCGACATCGCGCTGCGCGACGCCCAGCCGAGCGTGGTCCTGACAACCACCGCGGCAACCGGCGCCGTCGAGGCTTTTCTGGCGGCGCTTCCACACGGCCAACAGCCGCGCGTACTGGTCATCGATCAGATACCCGACTCGGCGGCCGATGCGTTCGTTCCCGTCAGCCTCGACATCGACGCCATCTCCCACCTGCAGTACACCTCCGGGTCGACGCGGCCGCCGGTCGGTGTCGAGGTCACCCACCGGGCGGTCGGCACAAACCTGATACAGATGATCCTGTCGATCGACCTGCTGGACCGAAACACCCACGGCGTCAGCTGGTTACCGCTCTACCACGACATGGGTCTGTCGATGATCGGCTTCCCCGCGGTGTACGGCGGACACTCGACCCTGATGTCTCCGACCGCGTTTGTGCGTCGGCCGCAGCGCTGGATTCATGCTTTGGCCACCGAATCGCGGCGCAGCCGGGTGGTGACGGCCGCGCCGAACTTCGCGTACGAGTGGACCGTACAGCGCGGCCTGCCCGCCCCTGGCGAGGACGTCGACCTGAGCAACGTCGTGCTGATCATCGGCTCCGAACCGGTCAGCATCGAGGCGATCACCGCGTTCAACGAGGCATTCGCGCCGTACGGGTTGCCGCGCACCGCGTTCAAGCCTTCGTACGGGATGGCGGAGGCAACCCTGTTCGTCTCGACCATCGATCCGGATGCGCAAGCGTCGGTGGTGTATCTGGACCGCGAGCAACTGGGCGCCGGTCATGCCGTGCGCGTCGGCGCGGATGCCCCCACCGCAGTGGCGCAGGTGTCCTGCGGACGGGTCGCCCGCAGCCAGTGGGCCGTGATCGTCAACCCGGGCACCGGCGAGGAACTGCCCGACGGCGAAGTCGGGGAAATCTGGTTGCAGGGCAACAACATCGGCCGCGGTTATTGGGGACGGCCCGGCGAGACCCGGCTGGCCTTCGGTGCCACGCTGCAGGCCCGGCTCCCAGAAGGCAGCCACGCCGAGGGCTCACGCAGCGACGGCACCTGGCTGCGGACCGGGGATCTCGGTACCTATCTCGGCGGGGCGCTCTATGTCACCGGCCGCATTGTCGATTTGGTGACCGTCGACGGCCGCAACCACTATCCGCAGGACATCGAGGCCACCGCCGCGGAGGCCTCGCAGACAGTGCGGAAAGGTTACGTCGCCGCCTTCACGGTGCCGGCGAACGACGACACCCGTTTGGTGATCATCGCCGAACGTGCCGCGGGCACCGCGCGCGCAGATCCGCAGCCGGCGATCGAGGCGATCCGGAAAGCGGTGACACACCGGCACGGGCTGACCGTCTCCGACGTGCGCTTGCTGCCTGCCGGTGCAATTCCACGGACCACCAGCGGCAAGCTCGCGCGCCGCGCTTGCCGCGCCGAATATCTCAGCGGCGCACTGGGCGCGCCGTAGCGTCGCCCAACTTGGCGTCGGGCCGCAGCTCGTCGAGCAGACCGTCACCCGTGGCTGCGGCCGCCAGCGCGCGGCCGAGCGCCGGTGCGTGCTTGAAAAGATTATGTCCCGCAACAAAATACATGCCGTCGGCCTCCCAGACGCCCACGCCGTCTGAGCCCCAGGGTAATTCGGTGACCCAGCAGTGGCGGACGTCGACGGGCTTGGGATCAAGCCCGGGCAGCGCACGTTCGACGTAACGGGTTGCCCGCTCGGCGAGTTGGGCCAGGGCCGCCGGGTCCAGCAGGCCGCCGTCGGGGGCATCGACATAGTTGCTGAGCCCCACGGCGTAGCGGCGGTTGCCCGGTTCCGCCGCGGCATAGATGCCCGTTTCACCGAAGGTATCGCTGCCGTCCTGCAGGCACGCCAACGTCGGCGGCGGCTCGCCGCGGACGTCATAGGTGAGGCGGACGTGAGCGCCGGTGCGGACCGGCAACGCCAGGCCGACGCCGCGAGCAAGCGAAGCGGTGCCGCGCCCGGCGCACACCACCACGCTGGCGTGTTCAGCGGTGACACCGCCGGCGCGGACCTCGACCATGCCATCCGGCGTGGGACGCACGAGCAGCACCTCGTCGGCGACCAGCGCGCCGGGAAGCGCGGCGGTGAGCGCACCGATAGCCGCCGTCGTGCGAATCGAGCCGCCGCGCTCGTCGAGAACCGCGGCACCGTCGAAGTCGGCGAGAATCGGCAGCCGGTCGTGCAGTTCGCCGGCGTCGATGCGGCGAACCGGGAGCCCACCCACGTCGTGCAGGACGGCGAGGCGGCGCTCGGCGGTCGGACCGATTGCCACCACGCCATCGCCGGAGACCAATTCGACCCCGAAACGGTCGGCCCACTCATCCCAAACCCGCCGGCTGGACTTGGCGAAGGCAACCAGGCGGGGATCATCGTGGGCATGCCGAAAGATGCGTGACTGGCCGCCCGATTGACCCTGCCCCGGCACGCCGCGCTCGTAGACGGTCACCGAGGCGCCGCGTTCGGTCAGCGCGACAGCAGTGGCCAAGCCGACAATTCCGGCGCCGATCACCCCGACATCGGTGCGTTGCACACCTGGAATCATCGCAGGAATGAGGCGAGATGGCTGGACCGGACGACTGTGGGCCGATGCCGCCGGCACGTACGCCGCGATACTGGATCACCCATTCCTGGCCGGCCTCACCGACGGCCGGCTCGACCCGGCGGCTTTCGCCCACTACGTGGTGCAGGACGCGCATTACTTAACGGATTTCGCGCGAACGCTGACCGTCATCGGCAGCAAGGCGCCGACCCTGGCCGGTGCCGGCATGTTCGCGCGGCACGCCGCCGCCACCGTCGACGTCGAACTGGCACTGCACGAACCGCTGCTGCCCGAACTCGGCATCGAAAACCTCGACGCCGTGCCGGTTGCGCCGACGACGCGCGCCTACACCAGTTACCTGCTGGCCACCGGATACCGCGGCAGCTTCGCTGACGGGCTAGCGGCGGTGTTGCCGTGTTACTGGATCTACGCCGAGGTGGGGACGGAGCTGATCACCCGCGGGTCGCCGGACCCGCGCTACCAACGGTGGATCGACACATACGCCGACGAGCAGTACCAGACCCTGGTCGCCGAGGTGCTGGCGTTGACCGACGAGGTGGGCGCGACACTGGGCGCCGCCGAAGAAGCTCGCGCGAGGGAGCATTTCGTCACGGCCGCCCGCTACGAGTGGATGTTCTTCGACGCCGCCTGGCGACGCGAAGTGTGGCCCGTTTGACGTTGGCGGGCAGCATCTTCCAGCAGTTCGGCGGCGCGGGCGACGCTTTCGGCCGGCGTGCTCATCTGGGCGGCCACCTCGGCGGCCCGGCTGGCGTATTGCGAAGTGAGGATGGCGCGTAGGGCCGTGACCAAAGACGCCCGCGTGGTAGTCGAAAACTGCTGTCCAGAACCAACTTTCAGCTGCTCGACACCAGCTGCCCACATGGGCTGATCCAACCAGTGCCAGAGGATCAATGTCGGAATTCCGGCCCGAATGCCGGCGGCCGTGGTGCCGGCGCCCCCGTGATGGACGACGGCGCGGCAAGCGGGAAGCACGGCAGCGTGATTCACCGCGCGAACGATCTTCACGTTTTCGGCCGGCGGAATACTGCTGAAGTCGGTTGCGCCCGCGCATATCAACGCCCGCTCGCCTAACTGCGCACAGGCAGCGCCGATCATGTCGACGAGATCTTGTGGGGAGGCGATCGGCGTGCTGCCGAAGCCGAAGTAGATCGGCGCCGTTCCGGCCGCAATCCACGACAAGACCTCGTCGTCCAAGTCCGTCGGCAACCCCAGCGTCAGCGCGCCGACGAACGGGTGCCGGTCGTCGCGCTCCACCCATTCGGCCGCCTGGCCGGGCAAGCAGAGCTCGTCGTAGGCCTGGATTTCCAGTGACACGTGTCCGGTTGCTTCCGGCAGGCCCAGTGCACGGCGTTGCGCCTCTTCGGCCGTCTTCGTGATCGGCCCATACATCGGGCCGGACGACCAGATCCGTGCCGGGAAGAAGTGCAGTGCGGCCAGCGGAATGTCGTGGTACTCAGCGACATTGGCGGCGAGGGCTTGCTCGTTCATGCCCGCCAGGAGCAAGTCGGCGCCGTCTGCCAAGGACGTCAGCGTCGTGCTCTTGTCCAACCAGGCCCGGGTGACCCGCTCGGCGACCTCGGCCAACGCAACGACCGGATTCTGCACTCGGCGAAGGAGTTCCGTGGCCGCGCTGGTTTGCTGCTGCGTGTCCTGCCCGTAGCCGACCGCGGCAAGCCCCAGCGGCTCCACGAAGCCGAGCATGTCGGGCGGAACCGCCACGTGCACGTCGTGACCGCGCCGCAGCAGCTCGCGGCCGACTGCCAGGCACGGCTCGACATCGCCGCGACTCCCGTAGCCGGCCAGTACGAATTTCATCGGGCGCAACATAACCCGCGGTGGTGCCGGATGGCATCCCGTCGTGCCACGATGAGGCATGGCTGATCCAGACGGTGAGGCAGCGAACGTCGCCAAAGCCGCGCGCCCCACGCACGCCGACGTGGCCCGTCTGGCGAGCGTGTCGACCGCGACGGTCAGCTATGTGCTGAACAACTCCCATGGCCGGCGCATCTCCTCGCGCACCCGCGAGGCGGTCTACCGTGCGGCTGAGCAGCTGGGCTACCGGCCGCACGTCGCCGCGCGCAATCTGGCCAGCGGCAAGAGCGGCGTGGTCCTGTACGTGGTGCCGCGGATAGCGGTGGGCGAGATGCCGATGCAGGCCGGCAGCCGGATGACCACCGAACTGGCCCGCCGCGGTTTGCTGCAGGTGCAGATCTTCGAGACCGAGGACGACCAGCACGTCATCGACGCGGTCGAAAGCCTCGACCCGATCGCCGTCACCAGCCTGTTCCCGCTGAGCGAGGACGCCCGCGGCGCGGTAGGCGCCGCCGATGTGCCCTTGATCGAGATCGGGACGCTGCCCGCCCTCGGTGATCCCCACCTGTCTGTCGGAGCGCTCCGCGTCGAGCACCTGGTCTCCCGCGGGCACCGCAAGATCGCGTTTGCCTACACCGCGATCGCCAAATGGCGTGCGCTGGGCGACTTTTGGCTCGAAGGTGTTGCCCGCGCCGCTGCGGCGCATGAGCTTCCGCCCGTCAGCGTCGACGACGTCACCGTCGACAACGCCGCCGACGTGGTGGCCCGCTGGGTCAACGCCGGCGTCACCGCGGTGTGCGCGCAAAGCGATGAGATCGCGTGTCTGGTCCTTTACGGCATCCGCCAAGCGGGGCTGCGCTGTCCGGCCGACCTTGCGGTGATCGGCGTGGACGCCAATCCGATGGGGGAGATCAGTTCGCCACCGCTGACCACGGTGGAGTTCAATCCCGTTGCGGTGACCGACGCCGCGATCGCGGCGGTGCTCACCGAGTTGGGCTATCCGCCGCCGCCGGCTCCGCAGCCCACCGACGTCGCACACCTGATCGTGCGGGCCTCCACGTAGCCTGGACATCGGGTGGTTAAGCGCATAACCTACGGCCTGGCGATTCCCGCAACGACGCGAGAAGGGGAGATCTATGACGGTCCAGGATGTGCTCGACGAGATTCGTAAACGACCGGGCACCGGCGAGGTGATTCCGATCATCGATCCCGCCACCGAAGAGCAACTCACCGAGTTCACCGACTGCGGCCCGGAAGCCGTCGACGAGGCGGTGGCGCGCGCGAAGGAGACCGCCGAATCGGGGGTGTGGTCGGGCATGGCCGACTATGAGCGGGCCCGGGTGCTGTGGCGGATCGCCGACCTGATCGACGAAAACGCGGAAATCCTGGCCGAACTCGAGTCCGTCAACGCCGGCATTCCGCCGGCCCAGGCCCAGATCATCACCAAAGTCGGGTCCGAGTGGTTCCGCTACTACGCCGGCTGGTGCACGAAGATCGAGGGCATCGCCCGGGACGTGAACACCGGCGGGCTGACCGGCATCGAATCGCATCAGCACGTCTACACGCTGCGCGAGCCCTACGGCGTGGTGGGGCTGATCTTCCCGTGGAACGGCCCAGTGTTCAATTTCTGCGCAAAGCTGGCGCCGTCCCTGGCCGCGGGCTGCAGCAGCGTCGTCAAGCCCGCCGAGGAGACCCCGCTGTCGGCGCTGGTGCTCGACCGGATTCTGGCCGAGGCCGGAGTGCCCGAGGGCGTGGTCAACCTGCTGCTGGGCTACGGCCACACCGCGGGCGCGGCCATCACCGCGCACCCCGACGTCGAAAAGGTCGCCTTCACCGGATCGACCGAGGTCGGCCGCGAAATCGTGCACGCCTCCGCCAGCAGCAACCTCAACAAAGTCACGCTGGAACTCGGCGGCAAGTCGCCGGTCCTGATCTTCGACGACGCCGACTTGGACATGGCCATCCCGATGGCGTCGTTCGGCACGTTCATCCACTCCGGGCAAGCCTGTGTGTGCGGATCACGCATCTTCGCCCAGCGCGGCGTGTACGACCGGGTCGTGGAGGGCATCGCGAACATGGCCAACAGCATGCAGTTGGGCGGCCCCAAGGAAGAGGGCGCCATGATCGGCCCGCTGATCAGCCAAAAGCAGCTCAACCGCGTCTTGGGCTACCTCGAGGCCGGCAAGGCCGACGGCGTCGAGCTGGTCACTGGCGGGCACCGGCTGGACCGCAAGGGATACTTCGTGCACCCGACCGTGGTCACCAACGTCGACCCGGACAGGAGCCGGCTCTTCCAGGAGGAGATCTTCGGGCCCGTGGTCACGATCCTGCCGTTCGACGACGATGACGAAGCGGTGGCCCTGGCCAACAACAGCACCTACGGGTTGGCCGCCACGGCGTGGACGCGGGACCTCGGCCGGGCGCACCGGTTGGCCAAGCGGCTGAAGGCCGGAACGGTCGGGCTGAACTGCCAGATGCAGTTCGATCACTCCATGCCCTTCGGCGGATACAAGCAATCCGGTTGGGGCTACGAGTCGGGCAAGGCGGGTATCGAGACCTACCTGCAAACCAAGATCGTCTGGGCGCAAATGTAGCCCCGAAGGGGTAAAGCCTTCTGAGTCAACGAAGTCGGTGTATAAGTGGTTACCACGTCGATTCAGGAAGGCCCACGATGAAGCCAATTGCAGCCGCTGCGATCGCGATCGCCGCGCTCTTGTTCAGCGGATGCTCCGCCTCGCAGATCGTCAACACCGGTGGCGATACGAAATGCAAGGACTTCACCACTCAGGACGAGAAGAAGCAAAACGAAGAGATCAGCAAAATGCTCAAGGACAAGAGCGGGACTGATCCCAACGGCATAGAGATAACGGCGACGCGCCTGTCGGCCATGACGTACTGCCAGACAGTCGGCAAGCCGGACACCAAGATTTCGGAAGCGCCCCACGGCTGACACTTCCTTTGTCGCGATGCGGGATTACGTATCGAGATGATCACAGGTATATACCGATGCGAACGGTGATCTGGCGCGACGCGAGGGATGCACAAATCATGGCACAGTGCGCAAATAGCGAAGCCATTTGCAAGTTTCGCGCACCTCAACCGAATTCCTTGTCGCCATGTGGGGTGGCAATACATGGAGGGCTACAAGGGAGGTAGCACGGCATGATGGCGGACCCGGGCCACGCCCAGATCTCTTCTGACCCGCAAAACGGTCGCATCCTCGATACGGCGCAGGGCATTCTGATCGGCCTACGTCGGTGCAGCTCGGAGACGGCGTTGCACGAGTTGCTCAGCGCGGCACAGCGTCACAGGATGCCGGTGTTCGCGATGGCGTGGGCACTGGTCCATCTCGCGGGCAGCGGCGGAAAAGCATCCCGCACGTTCAGCGATGCTCAGTCGGCGGCGCGCCATGAATGGGGCAAACTCTTTGCCCAGCCCGCTGTCTCGCGGTGCTAAAGGCCTAGCCGATCGCCGCTATCGCGTCGATCACTGTCTCCGGCTCGTCAAGTGCGACAAAGGTTTTCGCGTCTGGCACCTCGACGAGCTTCGCATTGCTGAACAACCCGGCCAAGCGCCGGCCCAGCTCCGGGGTGAAGCAGCGGTCTCGCTGGCCCCACACGAGGGTGACGGGCTTGGTGAACTGGGGTAGGCGGGTGGCGACGTCGGTGAGGTCGGTGGTGGCGACCTGACGCAGCAGCCTTGCCAGGTCGCGGCAGATGCGTGAGTCCTCGAGGCAGGGCCGCAGCCACGCGGCGGTGAGCTGCGGATCGGGCTGGTTGGCCAGCAGACCGAAGCCGAGTGGCGACTGACGCAGCGCCCGCAACCGCATTTGTCCGAACAGCGCTTTGATCGAAATAGGCCCCCGAAGCAACCCGAACACGATGTCGAAGGGGAAGGGCGGGCACTTGTCGAAGGCGTCGCAGTTGGTCAGCACCAGGCGGCCGATGCGGTCCGGGTAGGCGTCGACGACCAATTGACATATCCCTCCTCCGGTGTCGCTGCCGACCAGCGTGACGTCGGAAAGATCGAGGGCGACCATCGCGTCGTTGATGATCTCGGCGACACCGGCCAGCGATAGTGCGGTGGGTTCGGTGACCGGGATGGTGTGCGAGCCCAGCGGCCAATTCGGCACGATGCACCGAAAGCCGCGGCGTGCCAGCCCTTCGGCGACCTCACGCCACAGTCGTCCGTCGACCAGGATGCCGTGGACGAACAGTACCGGCGCATGCGGCGAATCCTGCGGGCCCAGCTCCTGGTATTCGATAGTGGCTTGTTTAAGGGCAAGTTGTGGCATGTCGGCGTTCCTCCCTGGACCTGTCAGTACCAACCCGATAAGCGAAGCTCAACGGCTGGTGCCAGGTCCACGCAAGGAACTGCCAGATACTGCCAACGCACCCCGCGTCAGTCGGGATCCAGGCTGCTGCGGCCGCCGCTGTGCCGGCCCGGCTTGTCGTTGGGATCGAACGCGGCGGCGATCACATCGGCCAGACGCTCCAGGGCCGCGGCGATAGCCCACAGCGCATCGGGCTCGGACACCGATTTTGGCGGATCCGGCTGCTCAGAAATGGATGTGGGGGATGCGTTGGTGATGGTCGGCGGTTTCGCCGGTCGCGGCTGAGTGGGCGGCTTGACGTCGCCGGCCGTGTAGAGGCGCGGCTTTCTCTTCTCGTCCCATAGCACCCAGTAGTCCTGCCCGCCGCCGTGGTAAGCCAAGGCCCTGTGGTCCCCGTCATGGCCATGCTCGAGGGCGCATCCATGCACCCAGGCCACCTGGTGGTCTGCACCCATTGCCGCCAGCGAGCGCCACAGTTCCTCGTCGAGCATCACGCTGGCAAAACAGCGATCCGCGGTCACCCCGGCGCCCAGGTGCCGGCGCCGGTCACAGCACACCGCCGGTGTGGATAAGTCACCGATTGCCTCTCGATCGGCCAACAGTGGGGATCTGCCTGGGTCCGCATGCAGTATCCGCCTACCGTGCCGAAAAGTAACGTTTGTCGCTATGCGGTTGGCCGCTCGGGCGTTGTCTGCGGTGTTCGTGCTGCTGTCGGGGGTGGCCGGGGTCGGCGCCGTACGCAGCGCGTCGGCCGAACCGGTCGTCGCAAGTCCCGGCGCCCGGTTGGTGGGCTGGGATACCTATCGGCGATTGGATCGGTTGCCGTACCTGAGCTCCGACACACAAAGCCTGCAGGTGTCGAGTTTCGATCGCAGCGGCGGCGATTTCGACATCTCCACCGGTAACAAGAACGGCAGCGGGGGATGCCTGGCGTCAGCTGGTGTCGGCTGCGTCATCGCTGAGGATCGCGGTGCGGGAGAGGTTGATTCAATCTGGTTCACCCGCGACGGCGGCGACGTGACTGCGATGGAAACGATCCGCATCGAGCTCGATGGGAAGACCGCCGTCGACGCGCCTTTGCAATCGGTGGTCGATGGAGCGCTCGGTGCGCCGTTCGTGTGGCCGCTGGTGGCCAACGCCGCGCAGTCGCCCGGGGGAGTTTACGTCAAGGTACCGATGCCATATCGGGAGTCGATGCGGATCAGCGTCGCATCTAATTTGCAGTACTACCACGTCGATTACCGCCACTTCTCGACAGCCGACGGCGTGACCACTTTCTCGCGCGCCGACACCGCACTCGACGTACTCGCCACACTGCGCGCCGCGGGTACCGCCGATCCCAAACCGGCTGCACCCTCGGCAGCGCAGTCCAATCACGTCGTCGAACTTCCCGCGGGGCATGGCCTGATGATTGCGGAATCAGCTGGGCCGGGCAGTATTTCGGCGTTGCACCTGTGGTTACCGGACGCGACGGATCAGCTCCTTGCCGGGTTGCGGCTGCAGATCGAGTTCGACGGCGAAACCAGGGTCGACTCGCCGCTTGGCGAATTCTTCGGCGCCGGACTGGGCGCCAACGACGTGCGATCGCTGATGTTCGCCGCGATCCCGCAGCCCGACGGTCCGCTGTCGTTGTCGGAGTGGTGGCCGATGCCCTTCGCCCGCTCGGCGCGTGTCACCCTCGTCAATACGACGGGCGACCCCGTACCGAGTATCGACAGCGATGTCGCGATCACGCCCGACCCCCAGTGGGCGCCCGCATTAGCGACTGGTCGCGCCGGCTACTTCACCGCGCGCTCGCACGCCGGACCAACGACGTTGGGTCAGGACTGGTTGTTCGCCGATGAACATGGCCACGGGAAATTCGTTGGCGTCAGCCACACGATCCGCGGTTCTCGGATCAAGACGTCGTTCAGCGATGACGCCCCGTACTTTCTGGAAGGCGCAGAACGCGTATACACAGACGGCGCCGCATCGCCTCAGTGGTACGGCACCGGCACCGAGGACTTCTACGAGGGCGGCTGGTATTTCAAGAACGGCAAGCACTTCAGCGATCCGCTCACCGGGCAGCCGGATCAACGCACGGCCGCGGGCGGATGCGCAGACTACTGCGTGGCTGCCTATCGGCTCATGCTCGCCGAGGCGATCAACTACCACTCGGCGATCCGATTCGGCATCGAGCACGGCAAACGCAATATGGTTCAACCCGACTACAGCTCAACGGCTTTCCTCTACGAACAACCAAACGACACCGCCACGCCGAGCGACGATGTCAACCCCACCGATCCCGTCAGCCGAATCCTGCACGGGTACAACGATGGTGACGCCACCGACCATCTACTCGCCAGTCAATATGAGGGGAGCGAGGACGACCGCCCCGTCGTCGGGATAGTTCACGCAACCGAAGCTGCGAGCACCTTCGACGTCGCAGTCGCCGCGGACAACCACGGCATCCTGCTGCACCGCACGTCGGACCAAGCCGTGGGGTTCCAGTCGGCCGACGTTGCCATCGACGGCGTTCCCGCCGGTACCTGGTTACAGCCGCGCAGCAACGACACACACCGCTGGCTCGAGGACACGTATCTGGTACCTGGCTTTCTCACCGCGGGCAAGCGGCGTGTAACGGTCACACTCACACCGACTGCCGGCTCACCGCCGTGGACTGCCAGCAGCTACCACGTGGACATGCTGACGGGCGCTCCAATTAACGAGTCGCACTGGTGATAAGCATCCCGGTCGCCGACAATAGCGGCAGTGGTGTGCCGAGCTAGGGGATCGCGCTGCGGGATGGCGCTGGTTGCCATCGCGGTGACGTTTGCGGCCGTCGGGTGCTCGGGGCCGACCAGGTCGGCGATCGCATCGCCGTCCACCACGACACAGCAGGCTGCGGCGACGGTCCCGTCGCCCCAACGGCAGCCGGCATCGGACCCCGTGCAAATTGCCGACGACCTGGTCGCCGACGAGCAAGCGCTGCACGACCCGGCGTCCTCGGAGAGCGTGCTGCTGGCGGCCGCGCTTGGGCAGCAAAAGGCTTATCGCGCCCTCGGTTGGCATCCTGAGTGGGACGCAATCGTACGCCCGCGCATCCCGCCGTCGCTGCTGGATGTCTACGACCGCAACATCGATGCTCGACGTCAACTCAGCGCGATGGTCGCGAGCGAACTGAAGGACACCCTGCCCGCCTGGCGCGTCGATGCTCCACCGCCGGCGGACGAGCTGCTCGGTTCCTACCGCGAAGCGGAAGCAGCGACCGGCGTCGGCTGGAACTACCTTGCGGCCGTCAACCTGGTCGAAACCGGTTTCGGCCGCATCGCCGGCACCAGCGACGCCGGCGCACAAGGGCCCATGCAGTTTCTGCCGTCGACGTTCGCCGCATACGGCGACGGCGGCGACATCCATTCGCCGCACGACAGCATCATGGCCGCCGGGCGCTACCTCGCCGCCAACGGTTTCGCTGATGACCCAGACCACGCCCTCTTCCGGTACAACCACTCGGACCAGTACGTCCGGGCGATCGACGACTACGCCGCAGTGCTCGCAACCGGGCCCGCGAGCTTCGCCGCCTACTACCGGTGGGAGATCTACTACCACACGACGGCTGGCGACGTCCTGCTGCCAGTCGGTTACGCCGCAACCTCGCCGATCCCGGTCGCCGACTACTTGGCAACCCATCCGCAGTGAAATAGCTTGGGTAGCTGGCTATCTCACGCAGGGGATGTTGTCGGCGGCCATGCGCGTGAGGTCGGTCGGTGATGGTTGCTGCGTGCCGGTGGCGGTGGCCGACACCGTGGTGACGGTCGTGGTCGGCGACTCTGTTGTGTGGTTGGGGTATTCCAGGTTGGCAATGTCGGTCCCGACGGTCAACCGCACCGTGTTGGGGGCAACGTTGTCGGATGCGCTGGCGCTGAGGCCTAATTCACCGGCGAGCTTTCCGGCCGCTGCTTTTGCGCCGGGTCCGTAGATGATTGTGCTCGACTGACTGATGGAGTCGGCGGTGCTGACCATCCCCGCTATGAACGGCTTTGTCGCCAATGACTTTTCGAGGTGAGCAGCTTCGCCCTCCACACCCGAGGCATTGACGACGTCGAGCGCGATGGTACCTGCGTTGGGCTGTGCGGCGTTGGCTGTCTGCGGGGCGGCAGTGGGTGAGCTTGGTGCGACCAATTTGCGCACGATGGAGCGGATCGTCGACACATCGATGAAATTGACGTCTTCGCCGTTCGAGATTGCACCGAAATCGGTAACCGGCAACGTGTACAGCGTGACCGGTCGGTCGGGGAACGCCGATGCGTCACGCAGAAAACCTTCGAAGTCGAGACCCGCGTCAACGGCGACGTTTTGCTTGGCGACGTCCAACAGGCTGCGCAGTCGCGCGGGGTTCGACAATGTTCCATTGCGGCGCAGGGCGTTTACCAGCGAGACGATGAACGCCTGCTGGCGGCGAGTTCGGTCGAGGTCGGTGAACAACTCGTTGTCGGTGTCGCGGCGTTGCCGCACAAACGCCATCGCTTGGTCAGCGTTGATCTGCTGGGTGCCGCGATGAAAATCCGCGCCGGAGTAGTAGCGGTCCGAAGTGTCCTCGTTCAGGCACACCGTGATCGGTTGGACGACGCGCGCGACTTGAAAGAACCCGACCAAGGTGACCTCGATGAAATGGTCGATCGGGATCTCCAAAAGCTTTCTGACTGTGCTGATTTCGGCTTTACGACCCGCCTCGCGGGCCTTCTGTTCTTTCGCGGCGGGGGATTCGGCGCCGTCGGAGCCGTCGTCAATGACCTTTTGGTAGGCGAACCGGTAGGCCTCTTTGATCTTGCCCCGGCAGCTCGAGGTCGGACACCCGGCCAGGTCGACATAGTCGTCGCGGGGGATGGAGATTGCAGTGGCCGGAGCGTTCCCGGCGGGCAAGTGCAGCACGATGAGTGCGTCGGCGTCACCCTCACCGGAATCTTCGCCGCCTGCATGCAGCGCGTCGTAGATATCCGGCGGCAGCGGACGGCCCCGCTGGTCGCGACGCCCATCCAGGCCCATGATCAAAATGTTTTGGTCACTGCCGGCCGGCGGCGGTTCATCCGCCAATGCCTCGGATGTGGTGATACCAGTCGATGCAGCGTGGTAGCCGACCCACCCCATGCCGGTGACAACGACTATCGCGGCCGATCCCAGCAAGGCGAGCGCCTTGGCGACGGCCACGGCCCGACGGTGCCCGCCGAGAGCATCCGCTCGATGCGTCATGACAAAAGCGAGAATAGCCAGGTCACCGTGCTTCCATCCACTGCGGGGGAATAGAACTGCAGAGTTTGCGTTCTGAGTCGGCGTGAAACCCTTCAGCGAAACCGAACGTCAGGAATTCCTCGCGGCCAAGCACGTCGCTGTTTTGTCCGTGGCAGCCGACGACGGGCGACCCCCGGCCAGTGTGCCGATCTGGTATGACTACGTCCCCGGCGGGAACATCCGTATCGGCACCTCGCCGGGGTCTCGCAAGGCTCGGCTCATCGAGCATGCGGGTGTGGTCACGCTGGTCGTGCAGCGCGAGGAGCCGCCATACCAGTACGTGGTCGTCGAAGGCACCGTCGTCGAGACCACCTCGCCGAGCCCGAAGGACGTGCGGGAGGCCATCGCCATCCGCTACCTCGGCGAGGAAGGTGGACGGGCATTCGTTCGTAACTTCGAGACTTCGGACAACGTGTTGTTCACGATTCGCCCCGACCGCTGGCTCAGTGCTGATTTCACCGGCGACCTTTAGTCGATGACGCCTTGGCGGCGAGCAGAACCAACGGCTCGCCGCCACGATGCAAGGTCGCCCCACTCGTCGGGTTCATCGGCTGGATGCTTGGCATAAGCGGAATAGCTCGCATCTACTTCAAGCGATCGGTGACGAGCTATCAAAGCATCGAGAGCCTCGTCGATGAGGGCGGCGTCGGTGATGCCCGCGCGCAGGCTGCGCGCACTGTCCAACAACTTTGCATCGACAATGGTGCTCAACCGTACGCGAGTCATGCCACAACTATGTCACGTACCCGGCCAGTGGATGCTGGCACGCTGCGACCAGGAAACGGTGGTGTTTGGGCTGACCTGGAAAGCGTTGAGCCCGTTGATGATTAGTGGTGCGATTTCCGGGGAGAGTTGAACCGCGGCAATCTCGCTCGCGATTTCATTCATCACTGCCAGATACAGTCCGTGCTTGATTTCGAAGTGGTGAGCGATCCAACGACGTCGGCAGTTCGCCGATGTCGTCAGTCGTGTACCCGCGGCGTGACGTTGATGTTCGATGGGCCCGATACATGCTTCAGCATGAATCGAGGCCAAGATTTCGTGTCGGTCTCGGTTGAGCAAAGGTACCGCAGCGTACCGCGATGCGAAGGCCGATATCGACTGTTCGGTTTTAGTGTTGGCTGCTATGGCCGCATTAAAGAACTATGTGATGCGCTGGCGCACAGCGCTTCACATAACGGTGTCGGCATCGATAGTTGCCATGTTTGGACTCGCTGTCACGCCCATTGCTCATGCGGCTGCGGTAACGGCCAGGTTGTCGGTGGAACATACCTGGCAGACCGGTTTCATCGCCCGCTTCACCATCGCCAATGCGAGCATGACGCCGCTAAGCGATTGGAAGCTTGAATTCGACATGCCGGTAGGGCAATCCGTCTCGCATGCGTGGAATAGCACCGTTACCCAATCTGGCACCCACTTTGTCGTCACCCCCGCGAATTGGAATCGAGTCATTGCACCCGGTGGTTCAGCCACAGGTGGTTTCAGGGGAGTGCTGAGCGGTTCCTACTCGCCGCCGTCGAATTGCCGGCTCAACGGGCAATATCCTTGCACCTAGCGGCGGCTGATGCCATGTCGAGGCGGCGCCCCGAGCCCTCAGAGTGCTCGTAGGCCGCGCAGGGTCTTTCTTATCAGTTCGCGTCGTTCGTCGAGTGTCATCGAGTCACTGGCGGGGGCGCGCACCCGCAAATAACCCTGTGCCGCCAAGTCGTCGACCAGGAAGCGCGTCGCGCCGAGCGGCAACGACAGACCAGCGGCGATCTCTGCGACCGAGGGGCTCTGTGCGCAATACGTCAGGATCTGGCCCCGCACATCGTTTTTCCGCCATCGCGGCGGCTTCGCTGTAGTACCGAGCGCTTCGACTGGAGCCTCGAGTGCCAGGTTGCCATCGGAGTTGGTACGGGCTGCCGCCAGCGTGTATGGCCGGGCCAGGCTCGGCTCGTCCGCGGTTTCCGGCTCTCTGAACCAATCGCCGGTCGGTTCGCTCTTGCCTTGTTGCGGCGGCTGATTCGCGGCGGTGTGCTTTTCTCCGATAGTTGGCACGTTGTGGTTCTGCAAGAACCGCAAGGCCTGGTCGGCGTGCACCGATGCGCGCACCTCGTTGGAGATGACCTTGAGTATGGTGCGGTCGGTGTCGATGACGAATGTGACCCTTCGGACCGGTAGCAGCCGGGCCAGCAGGCCACGGCGCCGAGTGTGCCGGCGACGCCGGACCGCCTGACGTGCCACCACAGATCTCCGCAGCTTGGCGAGCCTGCCTCGGCGGACCCCGAACAGCTCGGAGACCACGCCGTCCACGTCGGAGAGCAGCGGATAGTCGAACGAGCGCTGTTGGGCGAAATGGGCCTGCTTGTCGACGGTGTCGGTGCTGATGCCCACCCGCTGGGCGCCCATCGCGGCGAATTCTTTGCTCAGGTTCCGAAAATGACAGCCCTGGACGGTACAGATCGGGGAGGACGCTAATGGGAAGAAGAACAGCACAACCGGCCCTTTGCAAAGGAGCGTGGACAGTCTCCGAGGCCGACCGGTGTGATCATAAAGAGTGAAGTCGGGCGCCTTCTCCCCGGCGATCATCGCCAAAGACTAACGCTGGGAAGCTCCGGGTAACACCAGACTCAGATAATCGACCGTCGCCGAGCCGCTGCGCGGTCGCTCCGTGATTAGCTCGGCCACGCCGATCCAGGGGTTAGGAAATGTGCAGGCGGTTACCAGTAACCCGCGCCCAACTGGGTCCCGCCGTATTGTTGCCCGAGCAATTGGGCCGCCTGTAACACCGATCTAGAAGCTCAGCGTCATCCTGTCCAGCGCGACAGGGCAGCGGTGGCGTTCGTTTGCCCGAACGCGAGGGGCAATCCGCACAGTCGGCCCAATGTCTACATTTCGTCTACACTGGACCCGTGGCAGCAGAAACCACGACGGTCCGCATCCGTCGTCGAGATTCTGAGCGACTCCAATCTTTGGCCAAGGCTCGCCAAACCGCCGTAGTCGACGTCGTTCACGCAGCCATCGACGCCTTGGAACGGCAGGAATTCCTGCGGGGACTCAACGAGGATTACCAGCGCCTGCGTAACGACCCCAAACTGTGGGAGCAGTATCTGGCCGAGCGACACGAGTGGGACGCCCTGGCTTGATTTGGCGAGGGGAGGTCTACTACGTCGACCTCGGCCAGCCAATTGGCCACGAGCCCGCCTTTCGACGCCCTGGGGTAGTGGTGTCCGTCGACATTCTCAATAACGGACCGGGTGGCCTGGTGGTCGTCGTTCCGATCACGACCGCTAGTTACGGTTTGCGAAGCCATGTCGAACTCGAGTCAGAGAGCACCGGACTGGACCGCACCTCCTACGCTCGCTGCGACCAACTGCGCGTGGTCTCCGTGGATCGCCTTTCATCTCGCCAGGGAATGCTTACTGCAGACCAGATGCAGTTGATTGACCAAGCGCTGCGATTTGTGCTCGATCTGTGACGGGTCGTAGACGCGTCAGACCCGTGATTCATCTGATGAACACGGCGTACTTTACCCGACATAATGTCGCTTATCGGCAAATGTCTAGCGGCCTACACACGGGAGGCACGGCCGAAAGCGCCCGACGCAGGCGCCACTGAGGCCGCAAGCGCCAAGCGTCGTCTCGTTGCGCGCCCGCCGTCGCGTGGTCGCCGACCGCGACATCCCACCCCGCGAAGGGGCCAATACGACCCCGCTTCGACAGCCACTCGAGTATCCGATATTCGTCACAGTGACGTTTTGGGAGGGTCCGGTCTGATGGCGCAATCACTTTGGCACACAGCAATATTCGACGCTCTTGCCGGTGGCACTTGAAACGCCTCGATGCCTCGATCGACCCCACGCTCAACCTTGTTCGACTGCCGGCCTTTAAGGGGCGACATTCGATCGCCCCGTCATGCCGACGTCCCTACCGCTCAATCCGAAGATCACAAGTCTCCGGCCGCTCCCCTTGTGGCAGGGCGGACGCCTCTACTGATTCGTCACAGTGACGAATACTGCTGCGGGGCAGGGGAATCGGCGTTCGAGCCGCGCTCCCAAACAGCGAAGGCTACGGTGTCGATTTCACCAAGCGCGGCAAGCGAACGGTGGAATTCCTCGACATCGTGCTGCGGTTGTGGAAGGGCGCGCGGCGCTTCAGTCTCTCGCGTGTTCGAGTGCTTGGGTGGCAATGCCAGTGACGACTGCTTCGAGAAGCCTCTCGATATGCTTCGCATCGCTCATGGACCGATCGCCGGAGGCATACCGTGTGAACAATCCCGCGATCAATGTGATGACCGCGTCTCCTTGTGCGTTGCGTACGTCCTCATCGACCGGCCCGAAGTTGAGTGCTGCGATGGCGTCGTGCGTCATCGCGACAACCCGGGACACGAACAATTCGAAGGTTTCGGCTAGGGCGGGATCCCTCGCCCCAGCCAGCAGCAGTTCTTGACGCGCAATGTTGAGCAGCAGCCCGTCGCCTCTGGACTGCATGACGATCAGCTCCGCCAATCGACCGAAGGGAGAGTCAGTCTTGGTCGCGGCATCAGTGAACGAGCGCAGATTCTCGCGGTCTATGGCCGCGACTCGTTCGCCGACGCCGCGCAATAGTGCAGCCCGGGTCCGGTAGTAGTAGGACGTCGTGCCGTCCGGGACGTTAGCGGCGCGATCCACCTGTTGGTGGGTGAGCCCGCGCGAACCCTGCTCAGCAAGTACGCGGATCCCGGCATCGCACAGTTCGCGTCTGCGTTCGTCGCCGTCGCGTTTTCGTGGTGTGGCAATGCGCACGAGTGTATCGGTCAACGCAGGACCGTCCCCCCGTCC
Source organism: Mycobacterium sp. MFM001 (assembly GCF_003402475.1). GTDB lineage: Bacteria > Actinomycetota > Actinomycetes > Mycobacteriales > Mycobacteriaceae > Mycobacterium. The sequence continues at coordinate 169,578 of NZ_BFAB01000008.1, read as the reverse complement.
ACGTTGATGACCTGGCCGTTGATCCAGGCGCCCTCGTCAGACAGCAGGAAGGCGACGACGCCTGCGATGTCGGTGGGTCGGCCGACCCGCGGACCCCGGATTCGCTTGAGCGCCGACTTTTCGAGGTCCGGCCACTGCGGCACCGAACGTATCGCCTCCGTGGCGGTGAAGCCCGGGGCCACGGCGTTGCAGCGGATCCCCTCTTTACCCCAGCGCGTCGCCACGTGCCGCGTAAGCGCGCCAACGCCCGCCTTCGATGCGGCATACGCCGGCCGGGCGGGCTCACCTTGAAAGGCCGCGGCCGACGACATATTCACGATTGCGCCGCCACCGCGTTCGAGGATGTGTGGGATGGAGTACTTCATCGCGGCGACGTAACCGCGCAGCGTCACAGCCATGACGTGGTCCCATAAGTCGAAATCGATGTCCACGACGTCGGAATCGCCTTGTAGGGAACTCATGTCGGCGCCAACTGTGAATAGCGCGTCCAGTCGGCCGTAAGTCTTCACCGTCTCGGCGACGAGATGGGCGACCGACGCGGGATCAGCCAGATCGAAGGTGACGGCCGTGGCTGTGCCGCCCTCTTCGACGATCGTGCGCGCCGTCTCCTGAGCCGCCTCGGCGGCGATGTCGCCCACCACGACATGGCACCCCTCCGCTGCGAGTCGCGCGGCGGTCGTGGCACCGATGCCCGTGGCGCCGCCGGCGACGAGAACGACCTTGCCGGCCAGACCTTGCAGGCTCATGACGCTCCTTCGAAATCAAGGCTTTCCCTCGCACAACGATACCTCTATAGTCATAGAGGGAAAGCTCTAGAAATATAGAGGAGTCGACATGGAGGGGTGCTTCGCCGCCGTCGACTCCGGATTACATGGGACTGCCTGACATGCCTGAAACGGAGTCGAACGCAACCGGCCGCAGACGAGTTCTGGTTACCGGCGCGGCCACCGGCATCGGCGCAGCGATCGTCGACGTCTTCGTGGATTCCGGCGCCGACGTTGTCGCCACCTTCCATGAGGCGCCGTCGCCGGAGCGCTCCCAAGCCACCTGGCTTCACTGCGACGTCACCAGCGTCACCAGCGTCAACGAGACGGTCGACGCAGCCGCGGCGGCCATGGGGGGCTTAGACGCCGTCATCCATGCTGCTGGCCTCTGGCTACCGGGCATCGCGGGAGCGATCACCGACGCCGACATCGATCGGCTCGTGTCAATCAACGTGCGCGGGACCATTCACGTCAATCAAGCCGCTCACCGAATCATGCAGGGCTCGGGAGGCCGGATCATCAACTTCGGCTCCGCAGAAGCGGTCATGGGCAGTCCCATCTCGGCGGTCTACGCGGCCACGAAGGGAGCGGTGCACGCCTGGACGCGTTCCGCCGCCAAAGCGTGGGCCAGTGCAGGCATCACCGTGAACGCGATCGCGCCGGCAATGCAGACACCCGGGGCGGATCGCCTGCGAAATTTCCTCGGCCCCGAAGGTGCGGCGTTCATGGACGAGAAGATGAAGTTGGCCATCCCGCTGGGGGGAACCCTCGGCGACCCGGCCAAGGACCTTGGTCCGCTCGTGGTTTTCCTCGCTGGCGAGGGGTCTGGGTTCATCACCGGCCAACTGCTTGCGGTCGATGGCGGCCTCGTCATGCTGGGCGCTTGAGACATCACACCGATCGGGAGTACGCAATGGACCGGCTAGGTATCGAATTCTTGAGCATCTTCGGCATGCCGCCACTCGAATTCATTTCTCTCACTGCAGAATTGGGTTGCCGCTACATCTCCACGGCGCTATACGGCGTGCCGCTGCCAGAATTGGGTTACCCGACGTATTCCCTCAAGGACGACAAACGTCTGCGGCGCGAGGTGGTCGCCGCCCTGGCCGATACCGGTGTGAAGATCTCGCTGGGCGAGGGACTGCTGATCCTCCCCGAACGTGACTCCGCCAGTGTGGCAGCCGATCTCGACGTGATGGCCGAACTGGGCGCCGAGCAGATCAATGTCGTGAGCTTCGAGCCCGATCTACGGCGAAGCTGTGACGAGTTCGCCGCGATCACCGAAATGGCTTCCCAGCGTGGACTGAGTACAGTCACGGAAGTCGTGCCGGGCTTCACCGTCGGAGACCTCGCCACGGGCATGACGGTGGTTAAGTACGTCGACCGCCCCGAATTCCGCCTGCTGATCGACACCATGCACATCGCCCGGTTGGGCACGCGACCCGCCGACCTCGCAGAAGTTCCAGCGGACTGCATCGGATACATCCAGCTGTCCGACACCACCATGGTCAGCCAATTCGACGACTACAACTTCGAGGCCATGAACGAGCGCCTGGTCCCGGGTACAGGCGAGGTGCCCCTCAAGGAGTACTTGGCCGAGCTCCCCAGAGACGTCGTCGTCGGCCTCGAAATGCCGCAGCGCGAGGCGGCCCTCGCGGGTATCGGGGCAGTCGAACGACTGCGTCCCGGCATCGAAGCAGCGCGCCAACTACTCGCGTCCATCTGACGGCCGTCCCACCCTGCGCACGAAGAAAGGCAACGAGAATGGAAGAAGGGCAAGGAAAATGAAGGCAGAGGATCTGTATCATTGCGGACTCGTCGTGGACGACTTCGACGCCGAGATGGCGTTCCTCTCTAACGTCGCGGGTCATCGGTGGACTCAGGATTTCGAGGTGGACCAGACGGTCGAGATCAACGGCGAAATTCACGTCGTTCCCCTGCGACTGGCGTTCTCACTGACCGAACCACGCCTGGAACTCGTCCAGGCCGTTCCCAACACCCTGTGGGCCCCCTCGAATTCGGGCCTACACCACCTCGGATACTGGTCCGACGACATCGACGGCGACATCACGGCGCTGCAAGAAAGTCACTTTGTTGTCGAGGGCCGGGGTCTAACCCCCGAAGGCGAGACACTCTGGGCCTACTGCAAAGGACCGACCGGTCCGCGAATTGAACTCGTTAACCGGGTAATGCAGCCCGTGCTCGAGAGCTTCTTTGCCATGGGGGAACCCGACTCCGCACGCGCAAACGACGATCGGCCGCTGTCATGAAGCAGGCGACAGTAATCGCCGCCGGAGAGACGGAGTTGGTCGAGGTTCCAAAGCCGCGAACCGGGCCGAACGACGTCCTGTTGCGAATGCGTGCTTGCGGCGTATGCGGGTCTGATGGGATCTACATATCCATGGGCGGGGTCCCACCCATGGAGGGTCGCATGCCTCTGGGCCACGAACCCGCGGGTGAGGTCGTCGAGGTGGGCGCGGAAGTCGTAGGCATCCAGGTCGGGGATCATGTGGTGGTCAACCCGATGAGCGCACCGAGCGGCATTATCGGAAACGGCGGCACCACAGGGGCGTTGGCGCCATACCTACTCGTCGAGAACGCTGTGCGAGGACGCAGTCTCGAGGTGATACCCGAGCACGTGCCGTGGGAGGTCGCAGCGCTCAACGAGCCCATGGCCGTCGCCCTACACGGCGCCAATCGCTGCAACCCTCGAACCGGAGACAAGGTCGTCGTCTTCGGAGCCGGACCGGTGGGCCTCGGTGCAGTACTGGCGTTCAAATCACTCGGCGTGGGCCACGTGGTCGTGGTCGACCCAATCTCGCGCCGTCTCGAAAAGGCGCTGCAAGTTGGCGCCGACGCCGTGATTGACCCCTCCAAGGAGGATGTCGTCACTCGGCTCTTGGAACTGCACGGCGAGGGCGAGTCGATGTTCGGCGGTCGGGTCGGGACCGATGTCTACCTCGACGCTGCGGGCGCGAAAGCCGTCGTCGACACCGTGTTGTCGGCGGCAAAGAGGGGTGCGCGATTGACGATCGTGGGTGTCCATAAGGAACCCGTGTCGGTGGAGCTGCTCAACGTGATGGGCAACGAAATCGAGATCGTCGGATCCTGTGGATACCCCGACGAGATCTTCGAAGTGACAAAGGATCTGGTGGCTAACTGGCAGAAGTACGCCGTCATCATCAGCCACAAGATTCCGTTCGATGACGTCGAGGAGGCACTGCGCCTGGCGGCCACCGCCGGCGCTGCGGACAAGGTCGTTGTGACGTTTTCCTGATGTTGCACGCGACATCTTCGGGAGTCGCTCAGCCGTTGGATACGGCGAAAGCCGTTTGACTGCAAGATTTTCGAGGCGTCGAGGAGACGATATGGCAGGCATACATCGTGAAAGACCGGGCGTCGACGCCCTCGCTATCGCCACTGGCGATCCCGCCACCGCTCTGGGCGACGACGTGTGGATGTCGCCAGGCATCTCGAACTCCTATGCGCTGGGCACCGATGACGGTCGCGTGATCATCAACGGCGGTGCCTTCTTCGAGGGTGAACGCCACCGCAAGGCATTCGCCGAAGTGTCGGGCCCGACACGAGCGATCGTGATCACGCAGGGTCACGCGGACCATTGGGGCGGAGTCAAGGCGCTTCTCGAGCCTGGCACCGATCTAGTGATGCACTCCAATTACCGGTACTGGCGCGACGACAACACACGACTCATGGGCTACCGCGGTGCCAAGGCCTCCTTCGCCTTCCCGCAGTTCCTGTCCGCAACGCTCGAATACTTCGATACAACTGACCCGGCGACGATCGACATGTCGTTCCCCGAGCCGACGACCACTTTCGACCGGCGTCATCAGATGACGATCGGTGGCCGCCGCATCGAATTGGCTTGGACACCGGGCGGTGAGACCACCGACGCGCTGGTGGTCTGGTTGCCCGACGCGCGAATCTTGTTCACCGGCAACCTGTTCGGTCCACTGTTTGGACATGTACCGAACCTCATGACGATCCGTGGCGACCGCTATCGCGACCCTGTCCTCTACATCGAGTCGCTCAACACCGTGCTCGAATTCGCTCCGGAGCGATTGATCACGGGCCATTTCGATCCCATCGAGGGGGCTGACCGGATCGCCGAGGAAGTCACGGCCATGCGAGACGCCATGCAGTCGGTTCACGACCGCACCGTCGAACTCATGGCTGGCGGCGCAGACGTATACACGGCGATGCGAACGGTCGCTGTGCCGGCCGATCTGGACATCGGCGAAGGCTACGGCAGAACGCCGTGGAACGTCCGCGCCATCTGGGAGATGTACGCCGGTTGGTTCCAACACCGTTCCACCACCGAGCTGTTCGCAATTGCGCCGGCAGCCGTGGCCGAGGATGTCGTGCGCATTGCCGGTGCGGAACCACTTGTCGAGGCGGCCCGTGAGCACGTCGACGACGGTCGGCCGTTGCGAGCGCTGCAGCTCACCGACCTCGTGCTGGAAATCGAGCCAGGCCACGCGGATGCACGAGCCGTCGCCGTAGACGCCCACCAGGCCCTGCTGGCGAGCACCGAGAACTTCTGGGAACGAGCCTGGATCACCAAGACGATTGACGAATTAAGGGCAACCGAATGAACTCGATCAAGTTCGACTTCTCCGGAGCCAACGTCTTGGTGACCGGAGGCACCAGCGGAATCGGCTACGCCATCGCGTCCGACTTCGCCGCCGCGGGCGCGAAGGTCACCGTCACGGGAACGCGAGCCAATGCGTCGGACTATCCGGACGTCGATCTCACGGGCCTGACCTTCGTCCAATGCCAGCAGTCCGACACCGATTCGATTGACGCCCTTCCCGAATCGCTCGGCGACCTCGACATCTTGGTCAACAACGGGGGCGCACCATACGCCGCCCAGAAGGACGAATGGGACCCCGAAGGATATGCGGGTTCGGTGGCGGTCAACATGTTTGCGCACATGCGGCTGACCATGGCATGTCACGAACGGCTCCGGGCCAGCACCTTGGCGGGCGGCAGCAGCGTCGTCTCGATCGTTTCAATGTCTGCGTTCGTCTCTGCCGTGCTGGTGCCTGCCTACAGCTCGTCGAAGGCCGGCATGGTGGCCTTCACCAAGAACCTCGCGCGACGCTGGGTCGACGACGGCATCCGCGTCAACGCGGTAGCGCCGGGGCTCATCAAAACGAGAATGACCGCGCCGGTTCTCGATTTCCCCGAAGCGCTCGAGGTGGAGATGCGGCACACGCCGATGAACCGGATGGGCCTCGCTGAGGAAATCTCGCCGACTGTTCTCTTCCTGTGCAGCGACGCTGCGTCCTACATCACCGGAACGACTGTCGCCGTCGACGGCGGCTACCTGACGGTCTAGGAGCGCCCTTCAATGAGCCAATTCGATGACGTGACAACGTCAGACGACGTGCTGCGTCTTGCCATAGAGGCGACCGGCGTTTCGCAAACGCAGTCCGAGTCGTGGCGCCCAGGACTCGACATCATGCTCGATGAACTCGCCACGTCGACTGCGTTCAGCGCACACGGTCGGGACTACATCATCGACAACTCCGTCAAAGCGCTCGCACGCCGCCTCCAAGTAGATGATTACGCCGAGAAACACCCCGAGGTTCTCGACGCATCCGTCGAGCGCCCGATCTTCATACTGGGCATGCCTCGCACGGGTACGACTGTGATCAGTTACCTGCTCGACCAGGACCCGGCTCGGCGGTCGCTACTGCACTGGGAGTGTGTCCATCCGATCCCCCCGGCCACCAGCGACACCCTGCGCACCGACCCGCGGTGCCTGGCGCTGATCGAGGAGCAGAACCAGCTGCTCAATGCGCTGCGCAGCGCTCACATGTCCGTCCCACACTGGGAAGACGCCGACGGTCCGACCGAGTGCATGTTCATCCACAACCAGGATTTCAAGGGCTTGTCGTGGGATGCGTTCATGAAGACGTCGCGGTACGCCGAGTGGTTGTTCGAAAAGGCGGACATGACGACCACCTACGAATATCAGAAGCGATATCTGCAGGTGCTCCAGTCCGCCGCCCCCGGAACGTGGAGCTTGAAGATGCCGTCCCACTCCGTGCACATCGAGTCACTACTCAAGGTGTTCCCCGACGCTCGACTCATCTGGGCGCACCGCGACCCCTACCGCGCAACCGGGTCGTTGGCCAATCTCTGGAAGCTGCCCAAAAAGCTGACACTGCAACCTGATTCGATCGATCTCCCAGACATGGGACGGAAGGCTCAGTGGCAGATGAGCTACCACGTCGACAGGCCACTGCGGGCGCGTGAACGCATCGGCGACGACCGCTTCTTCCACATGTACTACTCCGAGATGATGCGCGACCCGCTCGACGTCATGCGCCGCATCTACGCCTGGGCGGGCGATCCGCTCACCGAGGAAACCGAGAACCGGATGCGTGCCTGGCTCACGGCTCACCCCCAAGATCACTACGGGACCAACACCTACAGCCTCGAGGAGTACTCGCTGACTGTAGATGCGCTCCAACCCACCTTTGCGGAGTACCTCGACACCTTCCCCATCGAACTGGAGGCCAAAGCGTGACGAGTGTTTCGCTTCGAACGGCCGACTGTGCCGGCTAAATGCGACCGATAGAGCTGGTGCGCGACGGTGGCTCCCCTGTGGCCGATGCGCCGCGGACACGTTGGAGCTGATCCGGCACTCTCAGGTTTCCTGCAGTTCCGCCGACACTCGGATGTATTTCGGGACGGTTTGGCTGCGAACGTTCCGCGGCTAACTGAGAGCCGCCCCGTCACGGGCTCAGCGCACTGTCAACATTCCTCGGATCGGACAGTGTCCATGCGGACCGATTGCAGGGCGGCTCCGAAGCGAAGGCGCACCGCAGGAATTAACTACGAAGCCATGGTGTTCGGCTAGCCGTGGCGCACGTGACGAGGTCCTTTGATACTGGCTGTTCGAGCATTTCTAGGCAGGAGGCGCGGTCTTGACAATTCTCAAGCGGGCGTGGGTTCCGCTGGTCGTGGTCGTCGCACTGATCATCGGCGGAGTTGCAGTATTCCGGCTCAATGGCGTCTTCCCAGGACCCGGCCTGCCCAAGCCCGATCCCCGCGATGCGACCCCGCCGTACGCGGCCAAGACCGCCATCTACGAAATCCTGGGACCCCCCGGGACGACCGGCGTCGTCAACTGGATGGATGCCGAGGCGCTACCGCAGAAGGCCACCTTCACCACATTGCCGTGGTCGAAGACGATCGTCGCCCAGATGCCCGGAATCTTTGCCTATGTCGTCGCCCAAGGTGACAGCCCGTCGATCGGCTGCCGAATCACCGTCGACGGCAGACTGGTCGACGAACAGCAGGTCAACACCCGGGACGCTCAGGTTTCCTGCTTGGACAAATCCGCGTGACCGACGATATGAGCGACACGGACGAAATCCCCGTCGCGCCGGACTACGAGCTTGAGCGCAAACCGCGGGTGGCCCGCATCATCCGCGTCTTGGCGCTGCCGATCGTCGTGTCCTGGCTGCTGATCGCGGTCGGCGTCAACGTCTTCGTCCCACAGTTGGAGAAGGTCGCCGAGGACGTCTCGGTGCCGCTCTCGCCATCCGACGCGCCTTCGGTGACCGGGATGAAGCACATCGGCGAGAAATTCAAGGAGTACGACTCCGACAACCTCGTCCTGGTGACCCTGGTCGGTGAGAAACCTCTCGGCCAAGACGCCCACCGGTATTACGACGATCTGGTCAACAAGCTGCAGCAGGACACCGAACACGTCGAGCATGCGCTGAATTTCTGGGGACAGCGTTTCACCGCCTCGGGTGTCGAGAGCTACGACCACAAGTCCGCCTACGTCCAGGTCAACCTGCGCGGTGACCAAGGCGGAGCCGTCGGCGACAAATCGGTTGCCTCGGTTCGACAGATTGTGGCGGACTCGAAGCCGCCGCCCGGGGTGAAGGCTTACGTCGCCGGTCAGGGAGCACTGACCGCCGACACGATCGTTGTCGGCAACAAGAGCCTGGCCAGGATGACGATCATCACGATCATCGTCATCGCGATCATGCTGATGTTCGTTTACCGATCCATCGGCACGGTGCTGCTGACGATGGTCATCCTGTTCGTCGGATTGGCCACTGGCCGTGGTGTGGTGGCACTGCTGGGCGACACCGGCATCATGGGACTTTCGACCTTTGCCGTGAACTTGCTGACGGCACTGGCCATCGCGGCTGGTACCGACTACGCGATCTTCATGGTCGGCCGCTACCAGGAGGGCCGCGAACGAGGGCTGGACCGCGAAGCCGCCTATTACGACACCTTCTCCGGTGTCAGCAAGGTGGTATTGGGCTCGGGCCTGACCATTGTGGGGGCGCTGGCCTGTCTGAAATTCACCCGGCTGCCATACTTCAGTTCGCTGGCGTTTCCGTGCGCAGTCGGTCTGCTGGTGGTGGTGGCAGCCGGGGTAACCCTGACGCCGGCGTTGATCGTGATCGCAAGCCGCTTCGGCCTTTTCGACCCGAAACGCGAGTTCAACTACACCCGGTGGCGCCGTCTGGCAACGGCCATCGTGCGGTGGCCGGCGCCCATCCTCGCTACGTCCGTCATCCTGGCGCTCGTCGGCGCCATTGGCTTGATGGGCTTCACCCCGCGCTACAACGACCTGTACTACTTGCCGCAGAGCGCTTCCTCGGTGCAGGCGTACACCGCGGCCGATCAACACTTCACCCAGGCCCGTTTGAACCCGGACCTGCTGATGATCGAATCGGACCACGATCTGCGCAATCCCAGAGACATGCTGGTCCTGGACAAGATCGCCGGCGCCATCTTCCGGGTGCCGGGCATCGAACGGGTGCAGAGCATCACCAGACCTCTCGGCCCGCCAATCCAAGACGGGTCCATTCCGTTCCAGCTCAGTGTGCAAAGCGCGCCGATCCGCAGCAACCTGAACTATCTGAAGGACCGTATCGCCGACATCAAGAAGATCGTCGGTGACCTCGACACCCTGATCTCCCTCTTGCAGCGCACCTACACCGTGACCCAGGAACTCGCGAACGCCGCGGATGACAGCGCGAAAACCGCGGCGAACACAGCGGCCATCACGGACGAAATCCGCGACCATATTGCGGATTTCGACGACGTCTGGAGACCGATCCGCAGTTACTTCTATTGGGAGAAGCACTGCTTCGACATCCCGGTCTGCTGGTCGCTGCGATCGCTGTTCGACGCATTGGACGGGTTCGATCAGCTCGCCGAGCAGTTCCACAACCTCACCAACGACCTCGGCCACACGGCCGCAGCCACGCACGAACTGCTGGTGATCATCCCCCAGATTATCGGCACGTCGACGGCGATCCGGGATACGACCCTGACCATCTACAGCACGTTCGACAGCCTGATCGATCAGTTCGATCGGCTGACCGACACGAACGCTGTGATGGGCAAGTCCTTCAACGACTCTCAGGTGGAGAGTCTGTTCTATCTGCCGCCCGAGATCTTCCAAAACCCGGATTTCCTGCTGGGGTTGAGCTTGATGGTGTCGCCGGACGGCAAGGCCGCCCGCTTCATCATCACCCACGCAGTGGATCCGGCGACAACGAAGGGAATCGCGTCCGTCGACCAGGAGCGCCAAGCTGCCAAGGAGGCGCTGAAACTCACCTCGCTGGAGAACGCCGACATCTATCTCGGCGGTACGGCTGCGACGTTTTACGACATCGCCAACGGCGCCAAGTACGACCTGATGATCGCCGCGGTGGCCTCGATCGTGCTCATCTTCATCATCATGGTGCTCGTCACCCGCGCTTTGGTCGCTGCGGGCGTCATCGTCGGCACGATCGTAATGTCGCTGGGCGCCGCCTTCGGGTTCTCGACACTGATCTGGCAGCATCTCGGCGATTTCCAGTTACATTGGGTGGCAACCGAATTCGCGCTAATCGTGCTCTTGGCGGTGGGGTCGGATTACAACTTGATGCTGGTGTCCCGGATCGAGGAAGAGATCGGAGCGGGCCTGAAAACGGGACTCATCCGCGGCATGGGTGTTACCGGCCCGGTGGTGACTGCCGCCGGTGTGGTATTCGCCGTCACCATGGCCATGATGATCACCAGCGATCTGCGGGCGATCGGCCAATTCGGCACGACAATCGGCATCGGCCTCATGTTCGACACCTTCGTCGTCCGATCGCTCATCACGCCATCGATCATGACCGTGATGGGACGCTGGTTCTGGTGGCCAAAGCGGGTACGGGTCCGCCCGGCCAGCCAGATGCTTAGGTCCGTCGGGCCGCGCCCACTGGTTCGTGCACTGATGCACCAACCGCGGCACGCAGTCGCGCCGGATCCGCAGACGTAGATCCAGCACACCACACGCCGCTGGTTGCGGGTTATCGGGTGCCCGTTACTTGCGCCGTTTTGGCGGCTTCGCGCCGAGCCTTCTCTTTCACGTGAGTCGAGCAGCAATGCACCATTTCGCGATGGAACTGGTCACTGCATTCATGCGAACAATAGGCGGATGCCTCCGGAAGCCACTCCGGATCAGACAGATCCCGCTGCCAGTTATTCGGTTCGAACGTGTGGCCGCAATGTGCGCAGGTCTTGGTCTTGACCATACCGGCCAGGGTACGCGCGACAGCGCTCAATCGATGCAGATTTCAGCTCAACGGGCCACACCGGGTTCGACACACGTAGCCGGTGATCGATGAGCCTTCCTCCCTCTCCCCCCGCGCCCCACCACGTCCGACTCACTGGGCGGCTACGCCTGCCGAAACCGACGTGGGCAATGACCGAACAGCCCCGCACGATCAGCTACAGCCGAATCACCGGTCGCGCCGGCAGCGTCGAGCCAGAATGTCTGCGCCAGATTGGGCGCTGGCTTGACGACTTCCTGCACCACCCGCAGTAACTCGCACCTCTTGAACATGCACCGTTACCAGTTCGAGCGGTGCGGCTTGTGCTCGGGCCAAATGTTTTGAGGCCCAAGCTGGTTGAGTCGGTACGCCACCGGCTTGATGTGCGTTGCGAATACCAGCAACCGAAGCCACCGCAAATCGCCACTGTGACGAAATCGGCTGGGGCGCAGTGCTATTCGGCGGCTTCGTAACAGTGAGATCTACCGGTCAGTGACGCTCCGACCCGTTACTGGGGCGGTGGCGGCGCCACGGGCTGGCAGGCATTGGCGCCTGGATTCCACCAGTTGCCCGGCCCGCAGTCAGGCGGTGGCGGCGGCGTCACAGGCTGGCACGCGTTGGCTCCCGGATTCCACCAGTTACCCGCACCGCAGTCAGGGGGCGCTGTGGGCTGGCAAGCATTGGCACCCGGATTCCACCAATTGCCAGGACCGCAATCAGGGGGTTGAGCCGAGCCCACGCCGGGCGACACTGCTGCCACATACGTCATGGGCGCCAACGCCACCGCAACGGCGCACGCCATTCGGCGAACGAACATGTTCATCGAGCCCTCCCATCAGAAGCGCCCAGCCCAAGCCGGACGTCAGTGTCAGAGGACTACCCACTAGGCCGACTACGCAATCACCAGCCTGCGCAAGCGCGGCCCCTTTCTAGCCCGATGAGAGTCAATCCGCTGCGGCGCGGTTAGATCGCCGCAGGTTAGGATCGCGCAACATGACCGAAGCAAACGGCGATACCGCGTCCGCGCCGGCACGGGCTTCGGGGGTTGCCCTCGACGTCAACGGTTCCGGTGTCCAGCCGCCAGTGGCCGGCTGGGTGCGCAGGACCTTTTGGTTGTTGGAGCGACTCGCGCCTGGCCTGGGATCGCGGTGGGCCGTCGAGCTGTGGTGTACCCCGCCCGTGATCGAGTCGAGCCTGCGTATGCCGCCAGGCGTCCCTCCGGGCGAGCCGTTGGAGGCCTACTGGGACGGGCACCGGATCGTCGGCGAATCATGGGGCGACGGTCCGCCGGTCTACCTGGTACACGGGTGGGGTGGTCGTCGTCCGCACTTGGGCGTGTTCATCAACCCGCTCGTCGAGTCAGGGCATCGGGTTATCGCGTTCGACCTGCCCAGTCACAACGAGTCCGACCCGGGCGTGCTCGCGCCCGGCCGCACGACGGCCATCGAGTGCGCCGAGGCCGTCGCGGCCGTCATCCGCACTCATGGACCGGCCCGCGCCGTCATTGCCCATTCACTCGGCGCCAACGCCGTCACCTTCGCGGCGGCATGGGGAACGCAGGTCGGCCGTTTGGTTTTCCTGGCGCCGATGGGCGAGTTCCCGCTCTACCTGGATCTCTTCGCGGCGCGCCACGGTTTCGGCCCGCGGATTCGCTCGGGTCTGCATCGGCGTCTCGAGCACCGTATCGACATGCCGCTGCAAGAAACCAACATGGTTCGGGTTGCCGCCCGTACCGGCTACCCGCCGATGCTGCTCATCCACGATCCCGACGATCTCGACAGCCCCTGGGAGTCGAGCCGCAAGGTTGTCGACTCATGGCCCGGCGCACAGTTGATGACCACCCGGGGGCTCGGCCGGCTGGCGCACTACCGACTTTTGCGGCATCGCCCCGCTATTCGCGCCGCGGTCGACTTCATCGGCACCGCAACGACCCGCAGTGGCGCCGACGCTGAGCAAAGTCCTGCACCCTAGCGGCTACGGGCTCCGTTGGGGGAATGGATCGTTGGTGAAATCGATCTGTGCTGCCGGATTGGCGACCGCGGTGGTCATGCCGGATCCGAATGCACCGGATTGATCGAAAAGCGTTGCGGTCCCGACGGCTATTCCGTCTGATGCCCAATGCGAGTCTGCCTGTACGCCTATCCATTCTCCGACCGGCAGACGGGCCAATGCGACGCTCAAATCCCCGTTGATGTAACCCACTCCCCTCGTGCCGAGATTCGTCACCAGGCTGGTCGCCTCGGCGCCCATCGCAGCCCGAACGAACTGCGAGTTCTTCTCCCCCGCAACAACTTCGATGGCGCGGTTGTAGAAGCGTTTACGTGTATCGTTCTGGTGATCGCCCGGCGATCGGCTCCACCCGCCTTGGTCGCTTCCGATCCGCGTCAGCGACGTGTCATCCAGCTCGGGCGGAGCCTCGAAGGATACCGGCGCCGTCCACAGGCGGCCCGGTGGCGCAGCGGATCGCCGGTACTGCAGCAGTGTGGCGCGGGCGACGGTGCGTCCGTCTTGTAAGACGTCGCATTCCCCGCTGCGTACTCGTCGACCGTCGCGCAGTTGTCGCACGACGACCGTCGTCGGTACTCCGCGCGCTGCCCTGAACAAGTCCACCGTCAGCCGTGCCGGCATGAAATCTGGTGATCCGCAGGTGAGTTCGAGTTCCCTGGCAGCTAACCCGACGACGGCCGGACCGTTGAGATGGTCGTCGCCCCAATGGCTTTGCGCAAATTGAGTGGGGATGAATTCGCCGCTTTCGGCCAGAGTGAAATGCGCCGCTTCCGTCGCCATTCCGGCATCTTCGCACAGCACGGAGTCCGCTTGGCGACCGGACGCCCTGACACTTGCTTATGTATGTAGCGCTCGCTACAGTAGCTGAGTGACCCGTGCGCGGCAGGACACAGGATCGCGGGACCAGTTGCTCGATGCCGCCGAACGGCTGATGGCCGAGAAAGGCTACGCGGCAACGCCGGTTTCGGCGATCTGCAAGGCCGCAGGCGTGCCGGTGACGTCGTTGTATTGGCACTTCGGCAGCAAAGACGGCCTGCTGGCCTCGGTGATGGAACGCGGCGCCGACCGATGGTTTGCCGCGCTGCCGCGCTGGGAAGACTTCGACGGGTCCGAGGAACAGCACGCCGAGGCGCTACAAGCCCAAGGAGCGGACGCCGTCGCCGCCAACCCAGACTTCCTGCGGTTGTTCTACACGCTGGCCATCGAGGGCCAACACGACGAGACCGCCGCCGAGACAGTGCAACGCGTCCGTGGTCACGCCTTGGCCTACTTCCGGTCGGCGATCGAGCATGTACTGACGCCGCTGTGCGACGCCGACACGGCACACCGTGCAGCCGAAGATCTTGCCCGCTTTGCGGTCGCCTTCTCCGACGGCTGTTTCTTTGCCTTGCAACTCGAGCCGGAGACCACCGACCTGCGACAGATGTATGCCGACCTCTTCACGGCGATCCGCGCGCTGGCGCCCGTTGCCATCAATCGCGCCACCCGAGAGGAGTCCACACCGTGACCGCAGTCCTGATCACCGGCGGCACCGGCAGCCTGGGTTACCGGACCGCGAAACTGCTTGCCCGAGAGGGTTGGTCGGTCATCATCACCGGACGCAACGCGGATGCAACCGCGAAAGCGGCCGAGGATCTCGCGCGCGACACCGGCAGCGAGGTGACCGGCTTGCCGCTGGATTTGACATCGCTTGACGACGTCCGGCGATTCGCCGCCGAGTTGTCTGGACGTCGCGTGCCGCTGCGCGCGGTGGTCTGCAACGCCGGCATCCAACTCGTATCCGGCGACAGTCGTACCAGCGACGGGATGGAGACCACGTTCGTCGTCAACCACCTGGCCCAGTTCCTGCTCCTCCACCTCCTCCTGCCCACAATGACGATGCCAGGACGAATTGTGCTGGTGGCCAGCGATACTCACGATCCCGACCGGCACACTGGCATGCCTGCACCGCAGTACACCGACGCGCGTTCGTTGGCCTATCCCTCGACGGACGACACGAAGGACGCGGCGCTAGTCGGACGCCGACGATACACCACGTCGAAGCTGTGCAATGTGCTGACGACCTATGAGCTCGACCGCCGGTTAGCCGCAGGGGAATTCGGACCGGCATCCGTCACCGTCAACGCATTCGACCCGGGTCTGATGCCGGGAACCGGGCTGGCCCGCGACTATTCGGGATTCCAGGCATTCGCCTGGCGCTACCTCCTCCCGGCGCTGACAGTGGTACCGGGCATCAACGTGCACACCCCGACGCAATCCGCCCAGGCGCTGGCCAGGCTGGTCACTGACCCAGCGTTGGAAAACACGTCAGGCCGTTACTTTTCGGGCAAGCGCAACACCCGCTCGTCCGCTGACTCCTACGACCGCGCCAAAGCAGCCGACCTGTGGGACACCAGCATCGAGCTGGCCGGCTTGGCCCGCTAGATCCGGCAGCCGTCGGCGCCGAAGAAATGCAGATGATCGGGCTGAGGCCGCAAAAGGACCCTGCTGCCCCGCGCCGGTGGGTTGTGGCCGTCGGCGCGGGCGATCACCGGATGCTCGGTTGCGGCGACCCGCCCGTAGAGGTAGGCGTCGGCGCCGAGCTCCTCGACCACGTCGACCTCCATCTCGACGCCGAGCCCGCCCACCTCGAAGTGTTCTGGCCGGATGCCGACCGTCACCTGATCGGTGGCAATATCTTGCGGCACCGGGATCAGCCAATCACCCAGCGACACAGCCTGGTCAGCCATTGGCAGCGTGAACAGATTCATCGCCGGCGAGCCGATGAACTCCGCGACGAACACGTTGACCGGGTTGCGGTAGAGCTCCCGCGGCGGCGCATACTGCTGCAGCACACCGTCACGCAACACCGCGACCCGGTCGCCCATCGTCATGGCCTCGACCTGGTCGTGGGTGACGTACACGGTGGTGGTGCCCAGCCGCCGCTGCAGTCCGGCGATCTGGTTGCGGGTCTGCACCCGCAGCTTCGCGTCGAGGTTGGACAGCGGTTCGTCCATCAGAAACACCTGCGGGCGGCGGACAATCGCACGGCCCATCGCCACCCGTTGGCGCTGTCCGCCGGAAAGGTCTTTGGGTTTGCGGTCGAGGTAGGGCTCCAGATCGAGCAGCCGCGCCGCATCCAGCACGCGCTCACGGATCTCGGCCTTCGGGGTTCTGGCGATCTTCAACGCGAAACCCATGTTCTGCGCGACGGTCATGTGCGGGTAGAGCGCGTAGTTCTGAAAGACCATCGCGACGTCGCGGTCCTTGGGATCGTCGTCGGTGACGTCACGATCGCCGATGCGGATGCGCCCGGAGTCAACGGTTTCCAAGCCGGCAATCATTCGCAGCGACGTCGTTTTGCCGCATCCGGACGGCCCCACCAGCACGACGAATTCACCGTCGTCGACGGCCAGATCCAGGCCATCCAGCGCCGGCCGCTGCGTGCCGGGATAGCGGCGCGTCGCCTGCTCGAAGGTCACCGACGCCATCGGTCAGCCGCCAAATCCGGTCAACGCGATGCCGCGGACGAAGGCGCGTTGGGCCACCGCGTAGACGATGATCAACGGCAACAGGATGAGCATCGACGCGGCCATCAGAACCGGCCACCGCGCGACGTACTCGCCCTGCATCCGCACCAGGCCCAGCGTCAGCGTGGCAATGCTCTTGCGCTGCAGCATAAGCAGCGGCCACAGGAAGTCGTTCCACACATTGACCCAGGTGAGCACCGCCAGCACCATGACCGCAGGCCGGGCGTGCGGCAAAAGGATCCGCCAGTAGATCTGCCACGGCGTGCAGCCGTCGAGAATCGCCGCCTCCTCGAGATCGGTTGGCAGCGTCCGGAAGAACTGGCGCATCAGATAGGTGCCGAACGCCGTGCCGAACAACCCCGGCACAATCATCGCCCACGGGGTGTCAACCCAGCCCGCGAGCCGCATCAGGATGAACTGCGGAATCACGGTCACGGTCAGCGGCACCATCAGCGTGCCCAGGTAGAGCACGAACACCGTGTCACGGCCGCGGAATTGCAGCCGCGCGAACGCATATCCGGCCAATGAGCAGAAGAACACCTGCCCGGCCGTCACACATCCGGCATAGATAAGCGTGTTGACAAACATTCGCCAAAACGGCATCAGGGCAAAGACTTCCCCGTAGTTCGACCATCGCGGGTGCGACGGGAACAGCGTTGCCTCGCTCACCTCGCCTTCGCGCTTCAGCGAGCCCGAGACCGCCCACAGGATCGGGAACACTGCACACCACGCGACACCGACCAGCGCGGCATACAGCGCGGCGGCGCGCAGGACACTGCGTTTGATCATATGGTCAGCCCTCCCAGGCCCGGCGACGCGCGAACCGTAGCTGCACAACGGTCAACACCAGCAGGATGGCGAACATCACCCACGCCAGCGCCGACGCGTAACCGAACTCCAGGAAAGCGAAGGCGTGCTGGAAAAGCATGATGCCCAACACGTAGGTTCCGGTCTCCGGTCCCCCGTCGCGGCCGGTGAGCACGTAGACGAGGTCAAAAGCCTGGAACGCGTTGATGATCGAAATGACCACCACGAACGTCAGGGCGCCGCGGATCAGGGGCACGGTGATGGAGACGAACTGCCGGATCTCCCGTGCGCCGTCGATTCTGGCCGCCTCGTACACGGTTTCCGGAATCCCCTGCATCGCCGCCAGCAGGATGACCGTGGCGAAAGGCACGCTTTTCCACACGCTGACCAGACACAACGAAACCATGGCCCAGTGAGGTTCGATGAGCCACGGGACCGGTCCGATGCCGATCCAACCGAGCATGATGTTGAGTAGCCCGTTGTCGGTGTTGAACACGAACTGCCAGACGACGGCCATCACCACCGACGACATGGCCAACGGCACGAAGACGACCGTCCGAAAGATGCCGATGCCCTTGACTTTCCGGTTCAGCAGGCCGGCGACGGCCAGGCTGATCAGGACGGTCGGCACGATTGTGCCGACCGTGAAGATCACCGTATTGCGCACCGCGATGAGAAACAGCGGGTCGGCGGTGAAGAGATGCCGAAAGTTCGCCAGCCCGACGAACTTCGGGGCGGTGAACAGGTCCCAGTTCTGGAAGCTCATGAAGAGTGAAAAGCCCAGCGGGAACAGCATGAACACCGCTACCGCTATCAGGTTCGGGGCGACGAAGAGTCGCCCAGCCCACGCACGTCGCCGCGAGTCGATGGCCGTCATGGATTGCGCAGCACCTCGTCGACCTCACGCGACAGTCCGCCCGCCAGCGACGTGGCCGGCCGGCTGCCTCGCAGCACCGGCCCGAAATTGCGGTCCATCAACGCGTTGATCTTCTCCCACGCCGGGCTGACCGGCAGACCCTCGGAGTGGGCCGGCCCGCCGGTCAGCACCGCGAGATTGCCGATCCGGCGGTGCGCGTCGGCGAACCCGGCGGAGTTGATCGCCGAGCGCAGCACCGGGACGAAAAGGCTGGTTTCACCGATGATCGCCTGCCCGACGGGGCCTGCGGCGAACTTCACGAACTCCCACGCCTGCTGCCTGCGACCGCTACTCGCCGCAATGGCGAGGCCGGTGGTACCGATGTTGGACTTGGCGCCGTGACCGTGTGGGCCGGTGGGCAAGACGGTGACGTCGAAGTCCAATCCCTCGGCGCGATCGAAGGTCTGGTAGCGCCAGTGCCCGCCGAGCGCCATGGCCGCCTTGCCGGAGGAGAACAGGTCCATCGTCGACATCGACTGTGTCTCCGATGCGGTGGGCGCGACCTTGTGCTTGTTGGACAGGTCGGCGTAGAACTGTATCCCGTCGAGGAACGCCGCGTTGTCGAAGTTGAGGTGTGAGGGGTTCATTCGCGGATTCGACCACGGCACACCGTTGTTCATCCCGAACAGCCCGGCCGAGTAGGAGGCGACCCAGGTGTCGACAAAACCCCACCGGGTCACTCTCCCCGACTGGTCGCGTTTGGTGAGAGCCTTGGCCGTGTCGAGGAATTCGGCAAAACTCCACGGCCGATCCCATTGTCCCGGCGGCTTCGGCACACCGGCCTCGGCGAAGTGCTTCTTGTTGTAGTACAAGAAGTTTCCCGACCACTGTTCCGGGAAGGCGTACTGTCCGCCGTCGAACGTGAAGGTCTCGTACAGTGCACTGATGCTGTCGCGTTTGAGTTCGGCGGCGAAGGCCGGGTCGCGGGCCAGCATGGTGTTCAGGTCCAGCAGCACTCCCCGATCGGCCAGCCCGGCGTAGCTGAATTCCCACGCCATCAGCACATCCGGGCACTTGTCGCCGGCGCAGAACGTCGACATCTGCTGCATGGGATCCGGTCCCGACAGCAACGTGCGCACCTTGATGTCGGGGTGCCAGTGCTCGAACGCGTCGACGATACGCATCCGGGCGTCGGCCTCTTCGGGATTGGCGGCGAAGAAGAAGGTCAGCGCATCGTCGTCGGGTGCGCACGCTGACGGCCACGGCGCCAGCGACGCCGCGCCGAGCACACCGGCGCCGCGCAGCAGTGTCCGCCGTCCGAACGGCTTAGCGACCATGGCGCTTTGATTCTGGCAGTGCGAGGGCGGCGGCGCGCAGCCGATCGCGATCGCCGATGATGTCGATGGTCGCAATGCGGCCGCGCTCGATCGCGATGACCAGCAGCGCCTGCAGCCGTCCGCCCGGGGCGATCGCGATGCCGGGTGCTCCGTCGATGAGCAGCACGGTGCCGGCCGCGGCACGCCCGGTGAAGCGCCGGGTTTCCTCAGCGACCTGCCGGGCGCCGCGGACTTCGGTGGGCACGTCGTCGGGCACCAGCACGCGGTCGACCCGGCGCACCACATCCGGGGCCAGCAGATGCAGCAGCGTGGCGATGTCGCCGCCGCGCGATGCCGCCAGGAACGCCTGCACGATCGGGAGGTGCTCGGCCGTCGGCGTGGGTTCGACGGACGGTGCCGCGTGCAGGCGCGCACGGGCCCGGCTGGCCAGCTTCTTGGCCGCGTCCGGTGAGCGGTCCAGCAGCTCGGCGATGGTCTCGAACGGCACAGCGAACACGTCGTGCAAGACGAACGCAACGCGCTGCGCGGGTGAAAGGCGGTCGAGGACCACCAGCAGCGCCCGGTTGACCGAGTCGGCCAGCAGGACGTCCTCGTCGGCGGGTGCCACTGCCGGATGATCCAGCTCCTCCAGCGGCCGCTCGGCTCGTCTGCTGCGGGCGCGCAACTGGTCGATGGCCTCGCGGGCCGTGATCGTGGTGAACCACCCGGTCAGGTTCTCGACTGTGTCCGGATCGGCGCGACTGGCCTTCAGCCAGGCGGATTGCACCGCATCGTCGGCGTCGGCGGCGGAACCGAGCAGGTGAAATGCCACCGAACGCAGGTGTTGTCGGTCCTTCTCGAACCGCTGCGCAAGCTCCTCGATGGGGCTCATGGGTCACCTTTCCTGCGCGGCACTCGTCAACGAGGTGAGACCAACGTTCCGCTGCCAAGGAGACCAGCCATGAGCATTGCATACCTCGTTGTCACGACGATCACCGTGGTGGTCACCGCGGGAATCGCGGTGGCCGACTACATTCCCGCCGGGTTCGTACTGGCCAACTCGGCCGAGGTGGGCGTGCCGCGCTCCTGGCTGCCGATGCTCGGAACGCTCAAACTGGCCGGCGCCGTCGGGCTGCTCGCGGGTCTGGTCGTGCCGGCGATCGGCATCGCGGCCGCGGCGGGCCTGGTGTTGTTCTTCGTCGGCGCGATCGTCACCCATGTTCGGGCCGGCGTGTTCTACAACATCGCGTTTCCGGGCGCCTACCTGTTGTTGGCAACGGCGTCATTGGTGCTGCTGGCCGCGAAGTAACGGATCTGCTGAATTGCTGTGCCGCGCTGGGCCATATCGGCGAACATGACGCCACGGCCCTGCGGTGCGGTGACCGAGGCCGCGACGGTGCGGCCCGCGCCGATGATCTTTGTCCAGTTGGCACCGCCGAGCCGATCGATCAGATCAGTGACGTCGACGTCCTCGTCGTCGCCGAAAGTCATTGTGGCCGTGGGCGAGAGCGTTCGCAAAGCGGCGAATTTGTCTCCGGAGGCAACAGCGTCCAGGAAGATGCCGGCCAGCTGTTTGTGGCGTGAGCCCGCGCGGCGAAAGCCAGTCGCGAAGCCGAGGGTTCCACGCAATCGCTGGTTGGCTAACAGCGCTTGCGACAGTTGGAGACCGGCGGGCACGGCCGGCAGTCCGTTGCGCAGGAACTGCAGCATCATGCTCGGCAGTTCCCAGTAGGCCCGCAACGCCGCGATCTTCCATGTGCCGTCGGCCTCGCGCAGGTCGTAGCGCAGGAAGGCCGGGATGTGCATCGTGACGGCCGGGCCCATGGCCACCTCGAGCTCGAGATCGCGGATGACAGCCGAGCCCCGGACGATGTCGAGGTCGCGGTGAAACGTGATGTCGCGCGGCCCGATGAAGGTGTCGTAGAAGCGGCTGATTTGCTCCGGGCCTACATGCGGTCGCGAGCCGACGGGATCCTCGACGCGCCCGTCGTCGGTGAAAAGCCCTACCCAGCCCGCGCGGTCGTGTGCGGCGGCGGCCTGCGGCGATTGCTCGACCGCGGCCAGCAGAGCTGACTGCGTCTGGTCCATCATGCGTTCTGCAACACCGCGACGCCGGCGCTCCGCAGCTCGTCGAGGGCGGCGGCGGTGGACTTCTCCCCCACACCCGCAGTCAGGTCCCGCAGTACCCGGGTGGCGAAGCCGGCTCGCGCGGCGTCCTCGGCGGTTGCGCGGACGCAGTGGTCGGTGGCGAGTCCGACGACGTCGACCTCGTCGACGCCGTGCTGTCGCAGCCAGTCGGCCAGCGGTGTGCCGGCGTCGTCGACGCCTTCGAAACCGCTGTATCCCGCGCTGTAGGCGCCCTTGCGGAAGACCGCCTCGATCCGGCTGGCGTCGAGATCGGGGTGCAGCTCCGCGCCGGGAGTCCCGGCCACGCAGTGCGGCGGCCAGGTCGACGTGTAGTCGGGGTGGTCGGAGAAATGGTCGCCGGGGTCGACGTGGAAGTCCTGGGTGGCCACCACGTGCGGATAGTCCGAGGCGTTCACGTGGTCGGAGATGGCTCGGGCCACGGCGGCCCCGCCGTTCACGGCCAGCGAGCCGCCCTCGCAGAAGTCGTTTTGCACGTCGACGATGATCAACGCCCGCATATCACCCACCGTATCGCCGGCAGGCGCCAAGGCTACTGGTACGTTGCATCACGTAGCCTGTCAAATTATAGTCCAGACACGTGTCCAGACAGTTCGCCGACGACTTGACCGATCCCTCTGCCGTGATTGATTCCGGCCACGCCGCAGCGAAGCGGGCATGAGCATGCGTATTGCTTTGCTGTCCTATCGGAGCAAGACGCATTGCGGCGGACAAGGCGTGTACGTCCGGCACCTGAGCCGCGGCCTCGTCGAACTCGGACACCACGTCGAGGTGTTCTCCGGTCAGCCCTATCCCGACGGCCTCGATCCGCGCGTGGTGCTGATGCCCGTGCCCAGCCTGGACATGTACCGGGAACCCGATCCGTTCCGGATCCCCCATCCGCGCGAAATCCGGGACCGCATCGACCTGCTCGAGCTGGGCACGGTGTGGACGGCGGGTTTCCCCGAGCCGCGCACCTTCAGCCTGCGGGCCGCGCGCCTGCTGGCGGAGCGGGCAGACGAGTTCGACGTCGTGCACGACAACCAGAGCCTGGGTGATGGCCTGCTGACCATCGCGGCCACCGGACTGCCGGTGGTGGCGACCGTGCACCACCCGATCACCCGCGACCGGTTGGTGGATCTCGGCGCAGCCCGATGGTGGCGTAAACCGTTGGTACGCCGCTGGTATGGCTTCCTGAAGATGCAGGAGCGGGTGGCCCGCAGCATTCCCGACCTGCTGACGGTCTCGTCGTCGTCGGCCGCCGACATCATCACCGACTTCGGCGTGACACCCGACCAGTTGCACGTCGTGCCGCTCGGTGTCGACACCGGGCTGTTCGCGCCGTCGGGGCAGCCGCGAGTGCCCGGGCGGATCATCGCGATCGCCAGCGCCGACCGGCCGCTCAAGGGCGTCGGGCATCTGCTGCAGGCGGTGGCCAAGTTGCGGGTCGAACACGACCTGGAACTGCAGCTGGTCGCCAAGCTGGAGCCCAACGGCCCCACCGAGAAGCTGATCGCCGAACTCGGGATCTCCGACATTGTCCACACATCCAGCGGGCTGTCCGACAGCGAGCTGGCGGGGCTCTTCGCATCGGCTGAGATCGCTTGTATCCCTTCGCTTTACGAAGGCTTCTCGCTGCCGGCGGTGGAGGCGATGGCCAGTGGTACGCCGATTGTGGCCAGCCGGGCCGGCGCGTTGCCCGAAGTGCTCGGACCCGACGGCGACTGCGCCCGGCTGGTCCCGCCGGGCGATGCCGCCGAGCTGATCCGGGCGGTGGGCGAGCTGCTGGGGTCACCGGAGCAGCGGCGCCGGCTCGGGGCCGCCGGGCGCCGGCGAGCACTGGAGGTGTTCAGCTGGGAGTCGGTGGCCGCGCAGACCGCCCGCGTCTACGAACGCGCGATCGCGCGCACCTCCCCGCCGGCGGTGGCCGAGCCGTGCTGACCGTCGATTTCGACCGGCTCGGCGTCGGGCCCGGAACCAAGGTCATCGACGTCGGCTGCGGCGCCGGCCGCCACAGCTTCGAGGCATACCGTCGCGGCGCCGACGTGGTGGCGTTCGACCAGGACGCCGCCGAACTGGAGCAGGTCGGCACCCTGTTGCGCGCCATGGCGGAAGCCGGCGAAGCCCCGGCCTCGGCAACCGCCGAGACCGTCGTCGGCGACGCGCTGGCGCTGCCCTACCCCGACGGCACCTTCGACTGCGTCATCGCATCGGAAATCCTGGAGCACGTGCCCGCCGACGACACCGCGATCGGCGAGCTGATCAGGGTGCTCAAAGTCGGTGGCACGCTGGCCGTCACCGTGCCCCGGTGGTTGCCCGAACAGGTGTGCTGGCTGCTCTCCGACGACTATCACAGCAACGACGGCGGCCACATCAGGATCTACCGGGCCAGTCGGCTGCGCTCCAAAATCACCGCTGCTGGGCTGCGATACACCCACAGCCACCATGCACATGCGTTGCACGCTCCGTTCTGGTGGCTGAAATGTGCTGTGGGAGTGTCGAATTCGGATCATCCGGCCGTGGCGGCCTATCACCGGCTGCTGGTGTGGGACATGATGCAGCGGCCGTGGATCACCCGGCTGGCCGAATCGGCGCTCAACCCGCTGGTCGGCAAGAGCGTCGCGCTGTACTTCGAGAAACCGGTGGCGGCCGTTGAACTGGTCTGACATACCGGGCGTCGGCGACGTCCTGACTCCACAACAATGCCGGCAAACGGCGGAATCTATTGTCGCGGTGCAGGAACCGTCAGGTGCCATCCCGTGGTCGGAGGGCGGGCACACCGATCCGTGGGACCATGTGGAATGCGCGATGGCACTGACTGCGGCCGGGCTGATCGAACCGGCCCGCCACGCCTTCGACTGGTGCCGGCGCGAACAGCGCGATGACGGCTCCTGGCCGATCCAACTGCGGGCAGGCGTCGTCGAGGACGCCAACAGCGACAGCAACTTCTGCGCCTACGTCGCGGTCGGGGTCTGGCACCATGTGCTGGTCACCGGCGACGGCGAGTTCGCGACCGCAATGTGGCCGACGGTGCGCGACGCGATCGAGTTCGTCCTGGAATTGCAGCAGCCGGACGGTGAAATCTGCTGGGCGCGCGGCCTTTCCGGACCGCTGCCCGAGGCGTTGCTGACCGGCTGCGCGAGCATCTTCCACAGCCTTCGGTGCGCAGTGGCGTTGGCGAACCACCTCGACGAGCCGCAACCGGAATGGGAAATGGCGCTGGGCCGGCTGGGCCATGCGATCTCCGCGCACCCGTCGGCGTTCACCGAAAAGCCGCACCATTCGATGGATTGGTACTACCCGATTCTCGGGGGTGCGCTGCGCGGTCGGGCAGCGAATTCCCGGATTGCCGAACGGTGGAGTGACTTCGTGGTCGACGGGCTCGGCATCCGATGCGTCGACGACCGGCCCTGGGTCACCGGCGCCGAAACTTGTGAACTGGTCCTGGCACTCGACGCGATGGGCAACCGCGAGGAGGCGCTACGCCAGTTCGCGGCGATGCAGCACCTGCGCGAAAAAGACGGATCCTATTGGACCGGCTTGGTTTTCAGCGACGGCAAACGCTGGCCCGTGGAGCGGACGACCTGGACCGGGGCCGCCGTGATCCTTGCCGCCGATGCGCTGTCGTGCACCACAGCGGGTAGCGGCATCTTCCGCGGCACCGACCTGCCGCGCGGGCTGGAAGGCGACTACGACTGCGAGTGCGCGTTCAGTCCACCGGGCTGACAGCAGCCGTCGTACGCTCCAGCACCCGTAACGAGCCGGTCGCCGACCTCTCTGCGAACTCGCCGCTTTGCAGTGCGCGGCAATAGATCTGATATGGAGCCTGGCCGCCGTCGCGCGGATCGGGGAACACGTCGTGGATGACCAGCGCGCCACCCGGGGCCACCCACGGCGCCCACCCGTCGAAGTCCTGCTGCGCCGCGGCCTCGCTGTGACCGCCGTCGATGAACAGGAGCTGCAGCGGGGTGCGCCAGCCGCGTGCGACCACGGCCGACTTACCCACTACCGCAACGACGTTGTCGTCCAGGCCGGCGGCGTCGAGCGTGCGCCGGAAAGTGGGCAGGGTGTCGAACCGCCCGGTGACGTCGTCGACCAGAGATGCGTCGTGATACTCCCAGCCCGGCTGATGCTCCTCGGAACCGTGGTGGTGGTCAATCGTGTAGAGCACGCTGTTGGTCGCGGCTGCGGCCGCGCCCAGCAGCACCGTCGACTTGCCGCAGTAGGTGCCGATCTCCACTCCGACACCGCCATCGAAGTAGTGCAGCGCCGCGTCGTGCAACGCCTGACCCTCGTCGGCGGGCATGAAGCCGGTCACCCGCTCGGCGAGTTCGAATAACCGCTGGGTGCGCTCGGCGTGGCTCGTCATCACCTTGAATCTCATTCATCGGACCTGCAGATATGGTTGCCGCCCATACTACGTTGTAGTAGTGTCCGGACACGTGTCCGACCCGGTAGCCCGGGAGTCGACGAGACGGCGGCTGACCGCCAAGCAAGCCGACACCGTCGACCGGCTGGGCCACGCTGCAATCGAGGTGCTGAGCCGAGAAGGCTTCTCCGGGTTGACGATTCGCAGAGTTGCGGCCGTGGCCGGCGTCGGCGCCGCGACGGCGTACACGTATTTCGCGTCCAAGGAGCACCTTGTCGCCGAGGTTTTCTGGCGGCGGTTGGCGTCGACGCCGGTTCCGCCCAACGACTCGCCGGATCCCGCCGACCGCGTCATCGGGGTACTGCGGCACATCGCGCTGCTGGTCGCCGACGAGCCCGAGCTGGCCGGGGCCGTCACCAACGCGTTGCTGGGCAAGGATCCCGAGGTCAAGCATCTGCGGCTGCGCATCGGCCGCGAGATCCACCAACGCCTGCTCACCGCGCTGGGTTCGGACGGCGCTCCCGACGTCGTCGAATCGCTGGAACTGCTCTATGCGGGGGCGCTGGTGCGCGCGGGGATGGGTTACGCGTCGTATGCGCAGATCGCCGAGCGACTGGAGACTTCGGCGCGGCTGCTGCTGAAATAAGCCGGCCGCCAGGCGCGGCTGGCATGATCTCGAGGCGTGGACGTCGACCATCCGGAGCGCGATCAGCCTTGGGATGAAGCTGCCCGCTCGGAAACGGAAACCGAACGACTGGACCGCAATTGGGCCAGCCTGCTGCAGGAATTGCGGGTGGTGCAAACCGGTGTCCAGCTGTTGACCGGTTTTCTGCTGACGTTGCCGTTTCAGCAGCGGTTCAACGGGCTCGGGCCGGCGATGCGCGCGGTGTATCTGGCCACCGTCGCCTGCTCGATCAGCTCGACCGTTTTGTTGGTCGCGCCAGTTGGGATGCATCGGTTGCTGTTTCGGCGGCATCGTTTGAAAGCACTGGTGTCGACCGCGCATCGGTTCGCGTACACCGGTTTGTTGCTGCTGGGGTTGGCGCTCGTCGGCGTCACGGTGGTCATTTTCGACTCGGTCGCCGGCCACACCGCCGGTCTGGTCGCCGGGGCGTGTGCGCTGATCGCGCTGGCCGGTTTGTGGGTGGTGCTACCACTGTGGATGCGCAGTACCGGCGCCCCGCCGGACCACTGATCGGTTTGCGCATCGGTCAGCCTGGGAACATATCCGCCATGTTGCTTCGTAGAATCGCTCGCCCCCTGTTGTCAGCGGTATTCATCGGCCAAGGTGTCGAGACGCTGCGAAACCCACAGAGCAGCGCCGATGCTGCGCAGCCCACCCTCGACGCCTTGCGGACACTGCCCGATCCGGTAGGGCCCAAGGTTCCCGCCGACCCCCAGACGGCCGCGCGGATCAATGCGGCCGTGCAGGTCGGTGGCGGCCTGCTGCTTGCCACCGGGAAGATGCCGCGGATCGCCTCGGCGGCCTTGGCGTTCACCGTGATCCCGGGCAGCCTTGGCGGGCACCTGTTTTGGAACGAGTCCGACCCGCAGCGCAAAGCCCAGCAACGCCGCGACTTCCTGACCGATTTGAGCTTGCTCGGCGGGCTGATCATCGCCGCAGCCGACACCGAGGGAAAGCCGTCGCTGGGATGGCGTAGTCGACGGGCCGCGGGCCGGATTTCCGAAGCCGTGTCGGGTGCGCTGCCGCTCGGCGGATCCGACAACGCGCTGCTCGACTCCGAGCTCGGCGAACGGATCGGTGATCTCGGGGAGAGGATCGGTCACGGCCTGCAGCTCGGCGCCGAACGCGGTCGCGAATTGGCCAGCGTGGCGGCCGAAAGGAGCGCCCCGCTGGTCGAGGCTGCCCGTGAGCGGGGCGCTGAGCTCGCCGAAACCGCTCGCGAGCGCGGTGCGGAGTTCGCCGACATCGCCCGCGAGCGCGGTGCGGAGTTCGCCGAGATCGCCCGTGAGCGCGGTAGCGAGTTCGCGGAAACCGCCCGTGAGCGCGGCACCGAATTGGCCGATACCGCGCGCAAGCGGGCCGACGGCCGTCGCAAGCGGTTGCGCCGTGCCGTTAACCAGCCGGCCTGGCGAAACGCGCTACCGCTGGGTTGATGTCGACGGGTGCCGTGCGTGCCACCCATAGAGCACCCACGACGCCGCCACCACGGCGAACACCGCAACCTGCACCGCCCCGGCCCAGCTGGCCGGGTACAGCACCCCGGTGATGTAGTGGGCGATGAATCCCTGCGACGGCAGCGGCGGCATGCCGGCTTTCGCGCGGCCCCACCGCTCCACCCAGGTGAGCGGGCAGTCGAGATGCGCCGTGGTGATCGCAACACCCCACAGCACCGCGGGGACGTGGAGCCAGATGGTGCGTGGCCAGCGCAGTGCGACGAACCCGCCAACGACCAGGTAGGCGATGAAGGCGAAATGGGTGGCTACCGCCAGCGCCACCACCGATTCGTACATCGCTAAGTATCGTAAATACAATGACGACACCTCAGCCCGATCCCAATTCGCCGCAGTACGGGTATCCCCCGCCGCCTTCTGATCGGCGACCGGGCGGGCTCGGCGAACGTTTTTTCGCCCGGCTGATCGACGGGATCATCGTCAACATCGTCGCGTTCGTGCTCTCGCTGTTCATGCTCGACAAGGACTATTGGTTCCTGGTGACCGGACTGTTCTCCGGTGTGCTGATGTTCAGCTATTTCGTGCTCTTCGAAGTCACCCAGGGCTCCAGCCCGGGTAAGAAGCTGCTCGGGCTGGCGGTCCGCGGCGCCGGCGGCGCGCCCAGGCCCGACGCGAAACAGTCGGCCATCCGCAACGCGTTCACTCTGCTGGCGGTCGTGCCCTACTTCGGTGGCCTGCTGGCCTTCATCGCCTATGTGGTGATCGCCGCGACGATCAGTTCCAGTCCGACCAAGCAGGGCAAGCACGACGAGTTGGCCGGCGGCACCCAGGTGGTCAAGCGCTGAGGTAGCTCTCGACGATCGTGTCGACGGAGTTGTCGACGTCGATCGTGATCCCGTGCTCGTCGGGTTCGAGGGGTTCCAAGGTCTCGAATTGCGACTTCAGCAACGACGAGGGCATGAAGTGGCCGGTGCGACCGGCCTGCCGGGCGGCGATCAGCTCCGGTGAGCCGCTCAGGTGCAAGAACCGGACCTTCGGGCAGTGTTCGCGCAACTGGTCGCGGTACGTGCGCCGCAGCGCCGAGCAGCTCATCACCCCGCCGTCGCAGTGATCGGCCAGCCACTCCCCGACGGCATCCAGCCACGGGTGACGGTCGTTGTCGTCGAGCGGTTTACCCGCGGCCATCTTGGCGATGTTGGCTTCGGGGTGCAGGGCGTCGGCGTCGGCGAAAGGCACGTTCAGGCGACGCGCGAGGGCCGCACCCACCGTCGATTTCCCCGATCCCGAAACCCCCATCACCACGATCGGCGGCGTCGCAGTCACTGCGGTGGCCGATTGCGGTTCCATTCCAGCCAGCCCACGCCGGTTCGGCCGTCGGCGGTGCTGACGCTGCCCCACGCTCGCGGAAACCGGCTGACGCGACCGTCGTCGCCGACGAGCCGCAGCGGCGCGTGGCCGCGCAGGTCAACCGTCGCGGTGATGCCGCCGGGGTCGACGGCCAACGCCGCTTCGGTCGGTAACCCGTTGTCGCCGAATACTTCCCGACCGGCGACGGCAGTCAACTCGGTGACTGCGTCGTTGTTTTGGACATAACCGATACCGATCGGTTCAGTGCCGGGTATCCGGATGTCGACGGCGTGCAGGTGGGTTCCGTCGTCGAGATGCAGTGCACTCCAGTTCCAGTCCATCCCCCACCAGTCGCGCACTCCCCACGAGTGGTCACGCTGGCCCGGCACCGAGTCGACGCGGTATGGGGTGCCGTCGACGGTGACGTTGCCCGACACCGTGCACGGAATCTCGTAGCGGGTGGTCAGCCGGTACTGATACGGTGTGCCGTCGGTGGTCCACACCAGATCCATTGCCACCTCGACCGGTTCACCGGCCTCGCCACGCAACAGCGCGGACGGATCTGTGTAAGACTGGCCGCGGCCTTGCAGCCCAACGCGATACGTCTGCAGCGGGGTGTCGGCGGAGTGGGTGAAGTGGGCGGCGTCCGTTCGCAGCGCCCACGGGTCGGCGGGTAGCGGGGCGTCGAACTCGACGACCGCGATCGTCGGCATCTCGGGCCCGCACAGCAGCGCGTGCAGCCATGCCCGATTCTGGTTGGGCATCAACCCGAGCCTGACCCAGCCACCGAAACCCTGTGCGGCGTCGGTGAAGTCGGCATACCAGCTTTCACTCCACAGCGACTCGCCGGTCGCGGTGTGCGCGGCTTCGTCGTCGTGCGACGGGCGCAGGGGCTCCAGCGGCGCGGGTGCGGGCAGCGTCGCCAGCGCGTCGGTGTCGAGCACATGCTCGCAATGGCGTTCCAACATCGTCATGAACATCGCGTCGCCACGCTCGGTGCGTTCCACCAGCATCGACGACACGATGGCCATCATCACCCCGAAGAAGCTCTGCCGGCGCACGCCTTCACGCACGTCGCCGAGACTGATCGGTGCGTTTGCGCCGAGCGCATCGTGGTAGGCACTCAGCAGCCCGTCGTACTGTATGCGCCGGTCCGCCGCCGGCAGCGCGCAGCCGAGGAAGTAGGCCAGATCGGTCATCGCCGGAGCCCAGGTGACCGTCTGCCAGTCGACTACTGTCAACGGGCGCTCGGCGCCGACGGCACCGAAAAGCATGTTGTCCAAGCGGTAGTCGCCGTGCACCAGACCGTGCAGGCTGTCCGACTCCTGAGCCAGATACGCGTCAAAGGCGCCGACCAGCCTTTCGCACACCGCGCGGTGTTGCGGTGCGATCCGGTCGCTGTAGCGGTCGACGAAGCCGGCGTAGAGCTGGGTGATCAGCGCCTGGTTGACTGGCGTGTCCCGGTTCAGCCACGGCGCGTCGGCGAGCGCGGCGTCACCGAGCAGCGGGCCCTGCAAGCGGGCCAGTTCACGCACCGCAAGCTCGGCCTGAGTGGCTGTGGCGCCGCGGATCTCGTCACCGACGACCGCCGGGCTCGCGTCGCCGAGCAGCACGTCGAAGGCGCCGGACGCTGCGTCGATCGCGGCGTGGTAGCACGGCGCCACTGGGCCGGACAGTCGCGGCGCAACTTCGCGGTAGAAACGGACTTCACGCTCGTAGAGACCCAGGCTCAGCCCGGTTTGACGGCTCACCGGGTCGGTGGCCGCGACTTTCAGCACCACCGAATCTCGCTGTGCACCAACATCTTTGTTGGTCAGATAGACGCGGTAGCACTCGCTCATCTGGCCCGTGCCGATGCGTTCGACGGTGAAATCGGTGACGGTCCCGGTGCCCAGCACAGCGGTCAGCCATGCTGCGGTGAGGTCGGTTGGGCGTTCGACGACTGTGTCCGCCTGTGGCATCATCGTGAGATCACCGCGCCAGCGAAAAGCCCTGCCATGCCATCCTCCGCTCGGGGTGCGGGTCGAATTCGACATGGGAGTTGCGGTCGAAGACCATGACGGCGCGGTCGGGGTCAGTATAGGCGGGCCAGTCGTCGCCCGGTACCCCGGTGCGGCTGAATGAGCGCCAGCGCCTTTGTATTTCGTTGCTGACCCGAAGCGCGGACCGCCGATCGCCGGCCGCGGTCAGCAGCGCACCCAGTCTGGTGCGATAGACACCGAAGACGGCGAGCAGTTCGGTGGCGTGGGTGGCACCCAGACCCGACCAGCGCAGGGTACGCGGCGAATAGTCGTAGCGATACAAATAGGTTGGCGCGTGGGCGCCGTGGGCTTCCGCGATTTCCCACGCTGCCGAGCCGAAGGCGAAGTCGCCGCCGAGCCGGATGCATGCGGACGGCTCGGGATAGTCCGGGTAGGCGCGGGTAATACGTTCCCGCGCAGCCGGATCAACCTCGGCCAGCAGCGCTTCGATCATCGGCTCCGTGGTCGGCAGCAGCCGCAGGAAGCGCGTGAACAGGCGGCCCTCTTCGGCGTTGGTGCCGACGATGAGTGGAATACGGTGTGCCTCGCCGCGGCGCATCGCCTCGAGAGGATCCAGCGGCAGGCAGTCGTCGCCGAACGCCGGGCCGAGCGGGAAGGCGCCCAGGATGTCTCGCACACCCTCGTCGATCAGACGGTTTTGCGCGCCAACCAGTTCGGCGGGCGTCGCCTGCATCAGCGCATGGGCGGCATCTTGCCGGCGTACCCCGAGGAGCGCGGCGTAACGCGACGCGAAGTCGGCCGCCAGCTCGCTCGAACGCACCATACCCGAGGCGGGGCTCTCAGAAATAGCATGGGAGAACAACCCTTTGGCCTGCGGTACGGCCATCATCGTGGCGACCGCGTGGGCGCCCGCGCTTTCGCCGAACAGGGTGACGTTGTCGGGGTCACCGCCGAACTCTGCGATGTTGTCGCGCACCCAGCGCAGCGCCATCACCAGGTCACGCAGAAAAAGGTTGCTGTCGATGGTGATATCGGCCGTCGACAGCGACGACAGGTCCAGACAGCCGAGCGCCCCGAGCCGGTAGTTCACCGACACGTACACGCATCCGCGGCGAGCCAGCGCGACGCCGTCGTACAGCGGAGTTGCCGAGCTGCCCAGGATGTATCCCCCGCCGTGCACGAACACCATGACGGGCAGCGATTCGCCGCGCGCGTCTTCGGGGGTGACGACGTTGAGCGTCAGGCAGTCCTCGCCTCTGGGCTGAAATTTGCCGGGACCGAGGATGGTGTAGCGGCGCTCTTGCGGAGCGCATTTGGCGAACGCGTGGCAGTGCCGCACACCCGACCACGGCTGGACCGGTTGCGGCGCCCGGAATCGCAGCGGCCCGACCGGTGGGCGGGCGTAGGGAATGGAACGCCACCGGTGCACGCCGTCGCGGGTGAAGCCCTCGACGGTGCCGGCGGCGGTGCGTGCGCGGACGGTGTGTTCGTGCATGTTCCGACGGTAGCGAACTACGCCGCCCGCTAGCCTAACGACATGCGAATTGCCGCGCTGCTCGCAGCGTCACTCCTGGTCGCCGGATGTTCGCACCAGATCACCGGCCGCCCGACACAGACGTCGACGCCGGGCCCGGCGTCGTCGCACGCGTCGGCAACCCCGCCGTCGTCCAGCAAGCCGGCTGCCCCGTCGGCGGGCGCGCCGATCGGCGACGTGATCGCGTGGATCGACGGCGGTTCGCCCGCCGACCCCGCCGGTTTTCACCGCGCGACGCGTAACGGCGTCACCACCGATCTCGGCGACGACATCGCTTTCACCGTTGGCAAAGTCGCCTGCATGACCGACACCAAGCACACCGACGGCGCGCTGGCCTGCCTCGTCGACCTGACCAATCCGCCGCCGCGACCGGCGACGGCGTACGGCCACTGGGAGGGCGGATGGGTGGACTTCGACGGCGCCAGCCTGCAAGTCGGATCGGCGCGTGCCGATCCCGGGCCGTTCTCCCGCGGCGACGGACCCGAACTGCCGGCCGGAAAGTCGTTGTCGTTCGGCGACTATCGTTGTCGCGCCGACCAAGACGCGGTGGTGTGCGTGAATTACGCCCACCGCTCGGCGGTTCGGTTGGCCGCCGCCGGAGTGCAACCATTCGGATGCCTGCAGTCGTCACCGCCACCCGATGGTGTGGGCGAGAAGTTCAGCTGCTGAAACCTGTTGCTACTGCTGGCCGATGTCGAGTACCCGGATCTCCCCGGTGCCGCCGTCGACCTCGACGAGCGCGCCGGGCGGCAGACGCCGGGTAGCGCCGGCGACGTCGACCACACAGGGAAAGCCGAACTCGCGGGCCACCACCGCGGCGTGCGACATCGGGCCACCGAGCTCCGTCACCACCGCGGCCGCATAAGAGAACGCCGCGGTGTAGCCGACGTCGGTAACCTCGGCAACCAGCACCTCGCCTGGTTCCAGCTCGTCGATGGTCTCCGGCCGCACAATCCGGACCCGCCCGCGCACCCGTCCCCCGCAGACGCCGAGGCCGTGCAGAGTCTCACCCACGGTCAGCACGGTCGCCAGTGTGCTGCCGGCCTGCCAGCTGCCGCTGAACACCGCGGGCGGACTGATATCGGCCAGTTTGGCGCGTTCCGCGCGCCGTCGCGCCACGATGTCTGCCGCGTCGGCGGGTAGCGCGTCGAGTTCGTCGACCAAGAGATAGAACACGTCGTCGGGGGCATCGAGAACACCGGAATCGACCAGGCGGCGGCCGTATTCGCGCAGCAGTCGTCGCAGCACCCAAATGGCGCGCACCATTCGGTCGCGGCGAGCTTCGCGATCGCGCAGCTGACGCACGGCCAGC
Organism: Mycobacterium sp. MFM001; assembly: GCF_003402475.1. Classification (GTDB taxonomy): domain Bacteria; phylum Actinomycetota; class Actinomycetes; order Mycobacteriales; family Mycobacteriaceae; genus Mycobacterium. Next base: position 134,929 of record NZ_BFAB01000008.1, on the reverse strand, counting down.
GCCGCGACGGGCCGGGCCTGCACGGGGATCGGCAGGTGCCGCGGCTCCGGGATCGTGGACGTATTCAGCGATTTCGCCACCATGCGCAGTAGCAGCTCGGGATCGTCGGCGTAGGTGGTCGACAACATCTCGACTTCCGCGGGACCGCGGTGCCCGATCAATGCCAGCTCGGCGAGAACGGCGGCATGGAATTCCGGTGCCTTGTGGGCCAGCGCATCGAGGTGCTTGCCCGGTTCGGCGAGTATCCGGGCCACGTTCGGGTCGCGCCGCGCCACGGCCACCAGCCGGTGCAGCGCGCCCAACAGGCGCGCACTGACCAGGTCCTGCCCGGCCGACGGCGCGATGTTGCGCCCGCCCAGGCCGCGCAGCAGCACGCTGAACGCCGCGAACGTCATGAACGACCCCGATGCCAGCACCCAACCGTGTACGACGAGGTCGCGCGCCAGCAGGATCAGGCTCAGCAGCCGGCGTTCGTCGAGTTGGGTGAGATCGCCGGCTGTCAGATGTTCCAGGCGGTCGACGTCGGCGATGTAGTCGCGCGTATCGCGTGCCGTGCCGGCGCTCAGCCCGACCAGGTTGAGGCCGAATATCCCGAGATTACGTAAGGTGCGCAACGGTTTTGGCACACTACGGGGCTCGGGCGGCAGCCGCTGTTCGCCGAAAATCGGCAACGTGGCCAGGCTGGGACCGAAGAACTGGCTGTTGGCGACCACCGACTCGGGCTTGACGAACGGCACCGTTTCGGCCATGAAGTGCGCGGTGGTGATGGCGCCGTAGAGCCGGTGGGCGAACACTCCGACTGTGCGCGTGGCGATTTCGTGTTGGACCAGGCCGCCCGGGCGCAGCCGCTCGGCGATGCCCACACCGCCCGCCCGCAGGCCGCGCACCGCCACCGAGGCCGACGACGGCGAGAACGGCCCCGGCAGCGCCTCGGACAGGTTGGTGGCCAGAAACATCGGGAACCGCGGGTCGATCGGTGTGTCGAACTCGCCGTTGCTGCCCTCGGGGCCGGCCAGCACGGGCACGGTCCCGTCCGCGGCCGGTGCGTCGACAGAGGGAATGTCCTGCACAGTGGTGAGCTGCCAGGGCAGCGCCACCACCCCCCGGCCGATGCGCACCCGACCGCGCACAGCCAGCGCGAAGTCGTCGATGCATTCCCGGGCCGTCCAGGTCGGGGTGAATTCCCATTTGTCGCACAGCAGCGAGGTGTCCATCGGCGGGGCGCTGAGCAGTTCGGCGAACGAGCCGCCCGCCCACCGGCGCAGCGCGGAGGGAATCCGCACGAGCGGACGGCCCAGTGCGGCGGCAATTTCGGCGAACGTCGGCTCCCCCGGCGCGGCGAGGTTGACCGGCCCGCTGTCGATTCCGGGGTCGAGGATCGCCCGCACGAAGAGCCGATGGGCGTCGTCGGCGTGCACCACCTGCAGGCGCTCGGATGCGTGGACGCCAGGAAGGAGCGCCGCTGCGAAGAGCCGCAGCACACAGTTGTCGACGTTGCGGCCGAGGATGGTCGCCGCGCGGATCGCCACCCACTCCGTGTTGCCGTTGGCCAGCATCTCCTCGACGCGCGCCTGCTGGCGGCCTTGTGCGGACGCCGGATCCAGCGCCTCGTGCTCGGTCGACGGCGACGCGTGCGTGCGGCGCTGACCGTAAACGTGCGCCGAGGAGGCGAATACGACGCGCCGGACGCCGGTTTTTGCCATCGCGTCGAGGACATTGGCGGTGCCGCCGATGTTGACCTCATCACTGGTTGCCCAGGCGCAGTGCGCGACGACGTCGGCGCCGGAGATCGCTTGCCGCACCGCGGCCGCATCGCGGATATCGGCTTGCACGAATTCAGCTGTGCTGGGCCAGCTTTCGGGGCGCTTCCTGGACAGCCCGACGACGTCGTGGCCCAGGGTGAGCAGCCGGGCCGCGATGCCGCGACCGAGGACGCCGCTGGCACCGGTGACGGCAATTCTCACTGACCGACCTCGGCCTACTCGTCGTCGTCGAGCAGCGCCGCGTTGACCAGGTCGTCGAGATCCATGTCCGCGAGGTCTTTTTCGCTGACTTCGGACGCGGCGGTGCCGTCGGTTTCGTTGGCCAAACTCAGCAGCAGGTCCAGCACCCCGGCCTGGCGGAGGCGCTTGACCGGGATCGACGCGACGACGCGCTGGATTTCCGCCTCGCCGGGTGCGACCTTTTCCGGCACCTGACTGTCGGCGCCGAGCAGCTCCTGGCGGAAGTATCCGGCCAGCGCCGCAGAGTTCGGGTAGTCGAAGATGAGCGTGGGCGAAAGCGCCAACCCGGTAGCGGCTTTGAGCCGGTTGCGCATCTCGACCGCGGTCAGCGAGTCGAAACCCAGTTCCTGGAACGCCTTGTCGGGATCGATGGCCTCGGGCGTGGTGTTGCCCAGCACGGTGGCGATGTGCGAGCGCACCAGATCCAGCAGCACGGCGTGCTGCTCGTCCTCGGCCAGTCCTTCCAGCCGTTGCAGCAGCGCCGATTTCGATTTCGCGGCGGCCAGCGAGTCGTCCACCTGTCGGCGCGCCGGAGCGTTGATCAGGTCGACGAACATCGGCGGCAGCGTGCCGGAGTCGTGCTTGGCGCGCAGCGCGGTGAAATCGATGCGGGCCGGCAGCAGGAACGGCTCGTCGACAACCATCGCGGTGTCGAGCAGCGAAAGGGCTTCGCCGGCAGTCATGGCCACGATGCCGTCGCGGGCAAACCGGGCGAAGTCGACGGACCCGAGGTCGCCGGTCATGCCGCTGGCCTGATCCCACAGTCCCCAACCCAGCGAGATGCCCGGCAGGCCGTGAGCGCGCCGGTGCGCGGCCAGCGCGTCGAGGAAGGAGTTGGCGGCCGCGTAGTTGGCCTGTCCGGACGAGCCCACCAGGCCGGCCATCGACGAGAACATCACGAACGCCGACACATGCAGATCCCGGGTCAGCTCATGCAGATTCCACGCCGCAGTCACCTTGGCGCGCAACACCGCATCCATCCGTTCCGGCGTCAGCGAGGTGACTACCGCGTCGTCGAGCACCCCGGCGGTATGGAACACCGCCGACAACGGGTGCTGGAGTTGGCCGACCACTGCGGCCAGCGCGTCGCGGTCGGCCGCATCGCACGCGACCACCTGCACCTGCGCGCCGGCTTCGCGAAGCTCCGCGGCCAACTCCGCCGCACCCGGCGCCTCGGCGCCGCGGCGGCTCAGCAACACCAGGTGACGCACGCCATGCTCGTTCACCACATGGCGCGCCAGCGCCGAACCCGCCATTCCGGTACCGCCGGTGATCAACACCGTGCCCGCGGCCCACGCGTCGGGCATCGTCATCACGACCTTGCCGACATGGCGGGCCTGGCTCAGATACCGCAACGCCGCCGGGGCGCGGCGAATGTCGAACCTGGTGACGGGCAATGGCCGCAGCGACTTGTTCGCGAACATCGCGGCCAACTCGGACAGGATCCGTCGGATGTGGTCGGCCCCCGCTTCGAAGAGGTCGAAGGCGCGGTAGCGAACCTGCGCGTGGTTGTCGGCGACCACGCCCGGGTCGCGGATGTCGGTCTTGCCCATCTCCAGGAAGATGCCGCCGGGCGCGACCAGGCGCAGCGAGGCGTCGACGAAATCCCCGGCCAGCGAGTCGAGCACCACGTCCATCCCGCGGCCGCCGGTCACGGCCCGGAACTTGTCCTCGAAGTCCAGGGTTCGTGAGTCGGCGATGTGGTCGTCGTCGAAACCCATGGCGCGCAAGGTGTCCCACTTGCCGCGGCTGGCGGTGGCGAACACCTCCAACCCCCAATGCCTGGCCAATTGCACGGCCGCCATGCCGACACCGCCGGCGGCGGCGTGAATCAGCACCCGCTGGCCGGGCCGCACCTCGGCCAGCGTCGAGAGCGCGTAGTACGCGGTCGCAAACACGACCGGCACGGTGGCGGCGTCGGTGGACGACCAGCCGGCGGGGATTCCGAGCAGCAGCCGCTGGTCGGTGGTGGCCATGGTGCCGGTGCCCTCGGGGAACAAGCCGGCGACCCGGTCGCCCACCGCGAATTCGGTGACGCCGGGCCCGATTTCGACGACAACGCCGGACGCCTCGACGCCCATCGCGGCGTCCTCGTCGGGGTAGAGCCCCAGCGTGATCATGACGTCGCGGAAGTTGGCGGCCATTGCCTCCACCGCGACCCGGACGTGCCCGGACGCCAGCGGCGCGTCGGCGTCGGGTAGCGGCTCGATCAGCAGGTTCTCGAATGTGCCCTTGCTGGAAAGACCTAACCGCCAAGGTTTTCCGTCGCCGGGTGGCACCAGCAACCCGTCCACCGCGCGACTACCGTGCACCCGCGCGATGTGCGTGACGCCGCCGCGGACCACCACCTGCGGCTCGCCGACCGCCAGAATCGCCTCGGCGTCGACGTCTCCGTCGACATCGGCGAGCACCAGCCGACCGGGATGCTCGGTCTGCGCCGAGCGCACCAGCCCCCACACCGCCGCGCCCGCCAGGTCGGAGACGACCTCGCCCGGTAGCGCCACCGCGCCGCGAGTGACGACGACGAGAACGCCCGAGTCATGCTCGGACACCCACGACTGCACCGCGGCCAGCGCCTCATGCGTGCGCTCGAAGGTGGCCGTCAGCGGATCGCCTGCAGTCGGCGAGGATTCGAAGACCTCACGCGACGGCGTGGCGTCCGTACCCGCGGGTGCGGGTGACCAAATCACCTCGAACAACCGGTCCGGGCCCGAGCCCGACAGCGCCGCCACCAACTGCTGCTGTGTCACCGGGCGGGCCACCATCGCCGACACCGACAACACCGGCAGCCCCAGCCCGTCGGCCAGCTCGACCGACACCGACGACGGGCCGGTCGGCGCGATACGGGCCCGCACCGCGGACGCCCCGGCGGCATGCAGGCACACCCGTTGCCACGAGAACGGCACCAGCACACCACCATCCGCGTCGGCGCCGTTGGTGGCCACGATCACCGCGTGCAGCGCGGCGTCCAGGACCGCCGGGTGCACGCCGAATCCGGCCGGTGACACGCCCGCGTTGGCGGGCAGCGACACCTCGGCGAACACCTCGTCACCGCGGCGCCACATCGCGGTAAGGCCCTGGAACGCCGGGCCATAGCCGTACCCGCAGGCGGCCAGGTGCTCGTAGATCCCTGTCACGTCGACGGGTGCAGCGCCCACCGGCGGCCACGCCGACAACTCCGCGGCTGGTTCGACACTTCCCGAACTGACCTGGCCCTCGGCGTGCAACACCCAGCCGGAGCCGGCGTCGGCGCGAGAAAACACCGACACGGCACGGGAACCGGTTTCGTCGGCGCCGCCGACTACGACCTGCACCGCGACCGAGCCGGTGGCCGGCAACACCAACGGCGCCGCCAGCATCAACTCCTCGACGACGCCGCAACCGACTTCGTCGCCGGCGCGGATCACCAGTTCGACAAAGCCGGCGCCGGGGAACAGGACCACGCCGCCGATCGCGTGATCGTTCAACCAGGGCTGTGATGCGGGTGCGAGCCGACCGGTGAGCACCACTCCCCCTGATGTCGGCAGTTCGACCACGGCGCCGAGCAGCGGATGCTCGCTGGATGCCAATCCCAGCCCGGCGGCGTCGACCGTGGCGCCGTCGCCGGAAAGCCAGAATCGCCGTCGCTCAAAGGCATACGTCGGCAATTCGACAAACCGGCCGCCGCCCAGCATCTTCCGCCAGTCGACTGCGGCGCCGGACACGAATGCCTGTGCGGCGGCGGTGGTAAGGCTGGTGGGCTCGGGGCGGTCCTTGCGCAGCATCGGCACCGAGACGATGTCGGCGTCCGGCAGCGATTCGTCGATGGAGGCCGTCAGCCCGCCGGCGGGACCCACCTCGACGAAGCGGGTGGCTCCGGCCGTATGCGCGAAGCGGATGCTGTCCGCGAACCGCACCGCTTGGCGGATGTGCGTCGTCCAGTACTGCGCGGACCCGAAGTCGTCGCCCGCCAGCTGCCCCGTCACGTTCGAGATGATCGGGATGCTGGGCTGGCTGAGAGCGAGTCCGCCTGCGACCGTGGAGAATTCGTCGATCATCGGTTCCATCAGCGGCGAATGGAAGGCGTGCGAGACGGCGAGCCGGTGGGTTCGACGGCCCTGCGCGCGCAGTCTTTCGGCCACCGCGGCCACAGCTTCTTGGGCGCCCGACACCACCACCGACGTCGGCCCGTTGATCGCCGCGATGCCGACGTCGTCGCCGAGCAGCGGCCGCACTTCCTCTTCGGTGGCCTGCAGCGCCATCATCGCGCCGCCGGCGGGCAGCGCCTGCATGAATCGCCCACGCGCGGCCACCAGGACCGCGGCGTTCTCCAGCGACAGGACACCGGCGACGTGCGCGGCGGTCAGCTCGCCGACCGAGTGGCCCATCACGTAGTCGGGCCGCATGCCCCAAGATTCCAGCAGCCGGTAGAGCGCCACTTCCACCGCGAACAGCGCTGGCTGCGCGAACTCCGTTGTGTTGAGGACGTTTTCGTCATGCCCCCACATCACTTCGCGCAGCGGCCGCAGCAGATGCCGGTCCAGCTCGCCGACGACGGTGTTGAACGCTTCGGCGAAGACCGGGTATGCGGCGTGCAGGCCCATGCCCATGCCGAGCCATTGAGAGCCTTGACCGGGGAAGACGAACACGGTCTTGCCTGCCGGTAGTGCGCAGCCTTGGATGACTGCACCGCCGGGGGTGCCGTCGGCCAGTTCGGTCAGCCCGGCCAGCAACTGCTCCCGGTCGGAGCCGACGACCACCGCCCGATGCTCGAACGCCGACCGGCCCGCCAGCGACCAGCCCACGTCGAGCGGCTCCAGCTCGAGGTGGTCGTCGATATAGCCGGCCAACTGGGCGGCCTGCTTGCCCAGTGCCGTAGCGGTTTTCGCCGACACCACCCACGGCAGCACCGGCGGTGTGGGCGGCTCTTCGTCCGGCTCATCCACCGTCGGAGCGGCCTCGATGATCACATGCGCATTGGTGCCACTGATCCCGAACGACGACACCCCCGCGCGGCGCACTTTGCCCTCCGCCGGCCACGGCTGCGGCTCGGTGAGCAATGCGATCCGTCCCGCAGACCAATCCACGTGGGGGCTGGGTTCGTCCACATGCAATGTCGCCGGCAGCATCTGGTGGCGCATCGCCTGCACCATCTTGATCACGCCCGCGACGCCCGCGGCGGCCTGCGTGTGGCCCATGTTGGACTTGATCGAGCCCAGCCACAACGGCTCGTTGCGGTCCTGACCGTAGGTTGCCAAAAGTGCTTGGGCCTCAATGGGATCGCCCAGCGTGGTGCCGGTGCCGTGGCCTTCCACCGCGTCCACCTCGGCCGGGCTGAGTCCGGCGTTGGCCAGCGCGGCGCGCACCACCCGCTGCTGTGACGGACCATTCGGCGCGGTCAACCCGTTGGAGGCACCGTCCTGATTGACTGCCGAGCCGCGCACCACCGCCAACACCCGATGGCCCAGCCGCTGTGCGTCGGAGAGCCGTTCGACGACCAGCATTCCGCCGCCTTCGGAGAAACCGGTGCCGTCGGCGGCCCCGGCAAACGCCTTGCAGCGCCCGTCCGGTGAGAGTCCGCGCCAGCGACTGAATTCCACGAAGATGTCAGGCGTGGCGTTGATCGTGACACCGCCCGCCAGCGCCAGGTCGCACTCGCCCGAGCGCAGCGACTGCACCGCCATGTGCAGCGTGACCAGAGACGAGGAGCACGCGGTGTCCACCGACAGCGCGGGTCCTTCCAGGCCGAGCACGTACGCAACCCGGCCGGAGGCGACGCTCGACAGCTGGCCGGTGAGCCGGAAGCCTTCGACGGGTTCGGCGGCGAACATGCCGTAGCCCTGCGTCATGACGCCGGCGAACACGCCGGTGGCGCTGCCCCGAAGAGTGGTCGGGTCAATTCCAGCCCGTTCCAACGCTTCCCAGGACAGTTCGAGGAACATGCGTTGCTGGGGGTCCATCGCCAGCGCCTCGCTGGGCGCCACGCCGAAGAAGCCGGGGTCGAAGTCGGCGACGCCGTCGACGAAGCCGCCGGTGCGGGTGTAGCAGGCGCCGGGCACGTCGGGGTCGGGGTTGAACAGCCCGGCGAGGTCCCAGCCACGGTCGGACGGGAACTCGGTGAGCACGTCGCGGCCCTGGACGACCATGTCCCACAGGTCTTCCGGCGAGTTGACCCCGCCCGGGTAACGGCAGGCCATGCCGACAATGGCGATCGGGTCGTCGCCCGTCGCGCGCACCGCGGGAACCTGCTTGATTTCCTGCGGGACCCCGGCAAGCTCGGTGCGCATGTAGCCGGCGAGCTTGCTGGGTGTCGGGTAGTCGAAGATCAGGGTGGGCGAAAGCGCCAGTCCGGTGGCGGCTTTGAGCCGGTTGCGCATTTCGACCGCGGTCAGCGAGTCGAACCCGAGGTCTGAGAACGCCTTGTCGGCGTCGACGGCCTCGGGGGTGGTGTTACCCAGCACGGTGGCGATATGCGAGCGCACCAAGTTCAGCAGCATGGCGTGCTGCTCGTCGTCGGAAAGTCCGTGGAGCCGTTGTGCCAGAGCAGATTTCGACTTGGTAGCGGCCAGCGACTCGTCGACCCGGCGGCGGGCCGGCGCGGTGATCAGCTCGCTGAACATCGGCGGCACCGCCGCGGCGTGGCTGCGCAGCGCGGCGGTGTCGATGTGTGCCGGCACCAGGAAAGGCTCGTCGACAGTCATTGCGGTGTCGAACAATTGCAGCGCCTCGGCGGAGGACAGCGCCTTGACGCCGCTGCGGCTCAGCCGGGCCCGGTCGGCGGCGTCGAGTCCGCCGGTCATCTCGCTGGCCTGCTCCCAGAGTCCCCAGCCCAGCGACGTCGCCGGCAGCCGGTGGGCCCGCCGGTGCGCAGCGAGGGCGTCGAGGAACGAGTTGGCGGCCGCGTAGTTGGCCTGTCCGGAGGAGCCCACCAGGCCGGCCATCGACGAGAACATCACGAACGCCGACACGTGCAGATCACGGGTCAGCTCATGCAGATTCCACGCCGCGTCGATCTTCGCGCGCAGCACCGCGTCCACCCGGTCGGGGGTTAGCGACGTGACGACCGCGTCGTCAAGCACCCCGGCGGCGTGGATCACCGCCGACAGCGGATGCTGCACCGGAATGTCGGAGATCACCTTGGCCAGGGCTTCGCGGTCGGCCGCATCGCAGGCCACCACCTGCACCTGCGCGCCGGCTTGGCGAAGCTCCGCGGCCAACTCCGCCGCGCCGGGGGCGTCGGCGCCGCGGCGGCTCAACAGCAGCAGGTGGCGTACCCCGTGTTCGGCGACGACGTGCCGGGCCAGTGCCGAACCGGCCATCCCGGTACCACCGGTGATCAGCACCGTGCCCGCAGCCCACGCGTCCGGCATCGTCATTACGACCTTGCCGGTATGGCGGGCCTGGCTCAGATACCGCAACGCCGCCGGGGCGCGCCGGATGTCGAACGTGGTCACCGGCAATGGCCGTAATACGCCGTCGTCGAACAGCTGTGCCAGCTCGAGCAGGTACTGGTGCATGCGCGGCCGACCGGGTTCGAAGAGGTCGAAGGCGCGGTAGCGCACGCCCGGGTAGTTTTCGGCGACCACGCCGGGATCGCGGATGTCGGTCTTGCCCATCTCCAGGAAGACGCCGCCGGGGGCAACCAGTCGCAGCGACGCGTCGACGAAATCCCCGGCCAGCGAGTCGAGCACCACGTCGAACCCGCGACCGCCGGTGGCCGTGCGGAACTTCTCCTCGAAGTCCAGCGTGCGCGAGTCGGCGATGTGGTCGTCGTCAAAGCCCATGGCCCGCAAGGTGTCCCACTTGCCGCGGCTGGCGGTGGCGTATATCTCCAGCCCCAGATGGCGGGCCAGCTGCACGGCCGCCATGCCCACGCCACCCGTGGCGGCGTGAATCAGCACCCGTTGCCCCGGCTGAACGTCGGCCAGGTGCAGGAACGCGTAGTAGGCGGTGGTGAAGACGGCCGAGACGCCGGCCGCTTCGGCGAACGACCAGTCCGCCGGCATCGGAAGCAACAGCCGGGTGTCACCGGCGACCAGCGTGCCGCTGGTGTCGGGGAAGAATCCCATCACCGCGTCCCCGACCGCGAATTCGGTGACTCCGGGCCCGACTTCGACCACCACGCCGGCGGCCTCGCCGCCCAGCAGTGCGTCGTGGGTGAACATGCCGAGGGTGATCATGACATCGCGGAAGTTGGCGGCGATGGCGCGGACCGCCACGCGGACCTGGCCCGGCCCCAGCGGCGCGTCGGCGTTGGGCACCGGTTCGAGTTGCAGGTTTTCGAATGTTCCTGCGGCCGAAAGGCCCAACCGCCAGGGCTTCTCGCCGTCCGGCGGCACCAGCAGACCGTCGACGGCGCGGCTGCCCCGCACCCGCGGGGTGTATGCCACTCCGTCGCGCACTAGCACCTGCGGCTCACCGATCGCCAAAATCGTTGCGGCATCGACGGGGCCGTCGACATCCGCGAGCACCAGCCGGCCAGGATTCTCGGTCTGCGCCGAGCGCACCAGCCCCCACACCGCGGCTCCGGCCAGATCGGTCACGTCTTCTCCGGGCAGCGCCATGGCGCCGCGGGTGACGACGACGAGCACGCCCGAGTCGCGTTCGGTCAGCCAGGTCTGTACCGCGGTCAACGCGGCGTGCGTGCGCTCGTAAGCGGCGACGACGGGATCCTCTGCTGCCGGTAGCGATTCGAAGATCTCGTACGACGGCGTAGCACCGGTACCGGCGGAAGCCGGCGACCACGCCAGCTCGAACAGCCGATCGGCAGCCGAACCGGAAACCGCTGCCATCAACTGCTGCTGCGACACCGGGCGGGCCACCATCGCCGACACCGACAACACCGGCAGGCCCAGCCCGTCGGCCAGCTCGACCGACACCGCCGAGGGGCCGGCCGGCGTGATTCGCGCCCGCACCGCCGACGCGCCCGCCGCATGCAGCGTCACGCCCTGCCAGGAGAACGGCAATGCCAGTTCAGCCGTGTCGTGACCGACGACCAACGCGTGCAGCGCCGCATCCAGCAGCGCCGGGTGCACGCCGAACCCGCTGACTCCCCCGGCGGCCTCCGGCAGCGTCACTTCGGCGAACACCTCGTCACCGCGACGCCACATCGCCGTCAGCCCGCGGAACGCCGGGCCGTACCCGTAGCCGTCGGCGGCCAACCGCTCATAGCCGTCGGTCACGTCGACGGGCGTGGCCCCGGCCGGCGGCCACACCGACAAATCCGCTGCCGCCTCAACCGATTCCGAGCTCAACACACCCTCGGCGTGGCAGGTCCACGCGGACTCCGCGTTCTCCCTGGAGAACACGGACACGCTGCGCTTACCCGTCTCGTCGGCCGCCCCCACGACCACCTGCAGCGCAACAGAGCCGGAGGCGGGCAGCATCAGGGGCGCCTGCAGCGTCAGCTCGTCGACCACCGAGCAGCCGACCTCGTCGCCGGCGCGGATGGCCAACTCCACGAATCCCGTGCCCGGAAACACCGTCATGCCGGACACGGCGTGGTCGTTCAGCCAGGCTTGCGACGAGGGCGAGGGACGGCCGGTCAACACCACGCCGCCGGAGTCCGGCCGCTCGACGACCGCACCCAGCAGCGGATGTTCACTGGACGCCAGACCCAGCCCGGCCGCATCGAGCGCGGCGCCGTCGCCGGAGAGCCAAAACCGCCGCCGCTCAAAGGCATACGTCGGCAGCTCGACGAACTCGCCGCCGGGCAGCACGGCACGCCAGTCGACGGCGACGCCCGACACAAAGGCCTGCGCCGCGGAAGTAAGGAACCGGTCGAACCCGCCTTCGTCGCGGCCGAGAGTGGGAATGACGATGGGGTTCACGCCCTGGTCGGTGACGGTGTCTTCGATACCGGCGATCAACGCCGGGTGCGGGCTGGATTCGATGAACGTTCGGTAGCCTTGGCCGCAGGCGCTACGGACCGCCTGGTCGAATTCGACGGTCTGCCGGATGTTGCGGTACCAGTAGTCGGCGTCCAGTCCGGCGGTGTCGAAAAGACTGCCGGTGACCGTGGAAAAGAATGCGGTGCGTGACGATTGCGGCTCGATGCCGGCGAGTGCGTCGGCCAGCTGGCCGCGGATCGCCTCGACGTCCACGGAATGCGAGGCGTAGTCCACGTCGATGCGGCGCGCGCGCAGTTCGCGTTCGGCGCAGTGCCCGATCAGCTCCTCCAGCGCCGGCACTTCACCGGACACCACCACCGCGGACCGCCCATTGATCGCGGCGATGCTGATCCGATCACCGAAGGGCGCCAACAATTCTCGTGCTTGTTCGATGTCGCAGGCCAGCGACACCATGCCGCCGCGGCCGGCCAACTGCGTCAACAATTTGCTGCGCAACGTGACGACGCGTGCGGCGTCGCGCAACGACAATGCGCCCGCGACGTAGGCGGCGGCGATTTCGCCCTGCGAATGCCCGATCACGGCGTCCGGGCGCACACCGACGGATCGCCACAGTTCGGCCAGCGACACCATGACCGCGAACAGCGCGGGCTGCACCACGTCGACCCGGTCGAGGCCGGGGGCGCCCGGTGCGCCGCGCAGCACGTCGATCAGCGACCAGTCGACGAATTCCGCGAAGGCATCCGCACAGGACTGCATGTGCTCGGCGAAAACCGGTGCAGTGTTGAGCAATTCGACGCCCATGCCGAGCCATTGCGAACCCTGGCCGGGAAAGACGAACACGGTTTTGCCGGCCGGTGTGGCGCTGCCGTGCACCACGCGTGCGCCGGGCAGCCCGTCGGCCAGTTCACCCAACCCGGTCAGCAACTGCTCCCGGTCGGAACCGACGACCACCGCGCGGTGTTCGAAGGTCGACCGGCCCGCCAGCGACCAGCCCACGTCGACCGGATCCAGCTCCGGGCGAGCGGCCACGAACTCTGACAGCCGGGCCGCTTGTTTCTCCAGTGCCGCAGTGCTTTTCGCCGACACCACCCACGGCAGCACCGCGGGCTTGACGGCCTCGTCGGCTGGTGCATCCGCGGACGGGACGGATTCGATGATCACATGGGCGTTGGTGCCGCTGATCCCGAACGACGACACCCCGGCGCGGCGCGCTTTGCCGTCGGCCGGCCACGGGTGCGGCTCGGTCAGCAGCGACACCCGTCCCGCCGACCAATCCACATGTGGGCTAGGCGAATCCACATGCAATGTCGCCGGCAGCGTCTCGTGGCGCATGGCCTGCACCATCTTGATCACACCGGCGACTCCGGCCGCGGCCTGGGTGTGACCCATGTTGGACTTGATCGACCCCAGCCACAGCGGCTCGGACCGGTCTTGCCCGTAGGTTGCCAAAAGCGCTTGGGCCTCAATGGGATCGCCCAGCGTGGTGCCGGTGCCGTGGCCCTCCACCGCGTCCACCTCGGCGGCAGTGAGTCCGGCGTTGGCCAGCGCGGCGCGCACCACCCGCTGCTGCGACGGGCCATTGGGTGCGGTCAACCCGTTGGAGGCACCGTCTTGGTTGACCGCCGAGCCGCGCACCACCGCCAACACCGGATGGCCCAATCGCCGGGCATCCGAAAGCCGCTCGACCACCAACATGCCGCCGCCCTCGGACCAGCCCACGCCGTCGGCCGCGCCCGCGTACGGCTTGCACCGGCCGTCCGGCGCGAGTCCGCGATGCCGGCTGAACTCGACGAACACCGTCGGCGTCGCGTTGACCGTCGCTCCCCCGGCCAGGGCCAGGTCGCACTCGCCCGAGCGCAGCGACTGGACCGCCATGTGCAGCGCCACCAACGACGACGAACACGCGGTGTCCACCGACACCGCCGGGCCTTCCAGCCCAAGCACATACGCCACCCGGCCGGTGGCGACGCTGGAGGTCATCCCGGTCAGCCGGTAGCCCTCGATCTCCTCGGCGAGCATGCCGTAGCCCTGGACGATGATCCCGGCGAACACGCCGGTGGCGCTGCCGCGCAGCCCGGTCGGGTCAATTCCGGCCCGCTCCAACGCCTCCCACGACAACTCCAAAAGCATCCGGTGCTGTGGGTCGGTGGCCAGCGCCTCGCTCGGCGACACCCCGAAGAAGCCCGCGTCGAAACCCGCGACGTCGTGGACGAATCCGCCATGGCGGGCGTAAGACTTGTGCGGCGCGTCGGGGTCGGGATCGAACAGCCCGGCCAGGTCCCAGCCCCGATCGGTGGGGAACTCCGACATCACATCGCGGCCCTGGTCCACCATGTCCCACAAGCCGTCCGGGTCGTTGACCCCGCCGGGGAACCGGCAGGACATGCCGACGATCGCGATCGGTTCACCGGACCGTTCCAGCAGTGCGCGGTTCTTGCGCTTCAGCCGCTCCACCTGGACCAGCGCTTTGCGCAGCGCTTCGGTCGCATGCTGGAGTTGGTCAGCCATATTTGTTACCCCTCGCCTAACGTCGGTCGCCGAACCCGGAATGCGGCCGAGTCACGAAAGTCGGTGAGCCGGGTCCGTGGCCAATACCGGCCTCGCCCAGCGATCCATGGCGCGACTGTACAGGTCACAGCTTGGAGACGGTCAGTCGCGGTCAGCGCCAGCCATCGGCCGCCTTGGCCGCCCGCATGAGCGCATCGCAGAGCTCGCGCAGCTCGGGCGCGCCGGCTCCCTCCTCGAGCGCGGTGGCGACGTCCTCGGCGGCGCATCGCACCTGATAGACCCGGTCGGACAGGTCGGCGGCCTCGTCGGCGGAGAGCACGACGGCGTCGGGCGGCAGCGAGGGTCCTCCTGCCCCGTTCATCGAGGCCCGCTGCTCATAGGCCCGCTGGCGACAGGACTGGCGGCAGTACTGCCGGCGGCGGCCCATCCCGGTGTCGGTCACGTCGCGGCCACACCAGCGGCATGGCTGCGGTCGGGCACGGCGGCTCACGGCCCCGACTTTAACGCCCTCTGCGCCGCGGTCCCGGTATCATGGAAGGTCGCGTCGCACGGGAACTGCGCGGACCGCCACAGCGTTGTCCAGCCCGGAGAGAATTGCACTTAGAGGAGTATTGACGATGGCTGATCGTGTGCTGAGAGGCAGCCGCCTCGGAGCCGTGAGCTACGAGACCGACCGCAACCACGATCTGGCGCCGCGTCAGATCGCACGGTATCGCACGGAAAACGGCGAGGAGTTCGACGTTCCGTTCGCCGACGACGCCGAGATCCCCGGCACCTGGCTGTGCCGCAACGGGATGGAAGGCACCCTGATCGAGGGCGACCTGCCCGAGCCGAAGAAGGTCAAGCCGCCGCGCACCCACTGGGACATGCTGCTGGAGCGCCGCTCGGTCGAGGAGCTCGAGGAGCTACTCAAGGAGCGCCTCGACCTGATCAGGTCGCGCCGCCGCGGCAGCTGACACACGCCTGGGTTATTTGAGCTCGTCGGCGGGCACGGCCCGGTTGCGGTTGAACCGCCCGTTGATCCCCCACTGGGCGACCTTGACCAGCGCTTCGCGGATATTGGATCCGCTCATCTTGGACACGCCGAGTTCTCGCTCGGTGAACGTGATCGGGACTTCGACGACGACGAATCCGTTGCTGACCGTGCGCCAGGTCAGGTCGATCTGGAAGCAGTAGCCCTTGGAGTCGACGGCGTCCAGGTCGATCTTCTCCAGCACCGCGCGCCGATAGGCCCGGTAGCCGGCGGTGATGTCGTGGACCCCGATTCCCAGCAGCAGCCGCGAATAGGTGTTGGCGACCTTGGAGAGCACGATGCGCCGCCACGGCCAGTTACGGACCGTCCCGCCATCGACGTAGCGCGAACCGATCGCCAGGTCGGCGCCGCCGTCCACCGCGTCCAGCAGGCGGTGCAGCTGCTCGGGCGCGTGGCTGCCGTCGGCGTCCATCTCGACCAGCGTCGAGTACTGCCTGCTCAGCCCCCAGGCGAACCCCTCCAGGTAGGCCGCGCCGAGGCCGTTTTTGACCGTGCGGTGCATCACGTGGATGCGCTCGGGGTCGGCGACGGCCAGCTCGTCGGCAAGCTGGCCGGTGCCGTCGGGGCTGCTGTCGTCGACCACGAGCACGTGCACGTCGGGGCGGGCGTCGTGCAGGCGACGCAGAATCAGCGGCAGGTTCTCCCGCTCGTTGTACGTCGGGATGATCACCAGCGTGCGCTGGGTGGGACGGTCCCCCGTCATATAGCTCCTTTGTCGGGCCCTCACCGGGCGGAATGTCGGCCGCCCTCGTCGAGCGGTTCGTCGTCGGTGTCGATCAGGTCTTCGTCGTCGGTGTCCTCCGACGCAGCGGCCCGTCGCGCAGGCCGAAGCCAGCGACGATTCGGGCGTGGGAACCATCCATTGTGCAGTATTCCGGCCAGGATGGCCCCGACGCCCGCCAGGACCAGGATCCACTGCACGATCGGGCCCCAGCGGGTGGCCGGCGTCAGCGCCGTCTTGAGCCGCACCTGGCTGTCGAGGTACGCGGGCTGGAAGAACTCGGTGCGGGCCAGCTCCCGGCCATCCGGCGCGATCACCGCGCTGACGCCGACCGTGCCGGCGACGACGACGTAGCGATCGTGTTCGACGGCGCGCACCTTGTCGAAGGCCAGCTGCTGCTCGCTCATCGTCTGCTCGAAGGTGGCGTTGTTGCTGGGCATGGCCAGCACCTGGGCTCCGTTGCGCACCGATTCGCGCGGCGCGCGGTCGAAGATCACTTCCCAGCAGGTGGCCACCCCGACCGGGATGCCGGCGGCATGCACCACCCCGCTGCTCTGGCCCGGCACCATGTGCCCGGCCCAGGAGGCGAATCCGGACAGGTGCTTGAAGAGCCACGGCCAGGGCAGATACTCGCCGAACGGTTGCACGATCTGCTTGTTGTGGCGTTCGGCGGGCCCGCTGCCCGGATTCCAGACGATCACCGTGTTCGTGTAAGCGGGCTGATCCGGCGGCCGGTTGGGGACGTCGAGCACGGTTCCGACGAGGATCGGCGCGCCGATCACCTCGGCGGCCGCCGTGATCAGCTGACCCGCGTCCGGGTTGGCCAGCGGATCGATGTCCGACGCGTCCTCGGGCCAGACGACGAATTGGGGTTGCGGGGCGCGGCCGGCATGCACGTCGTCGGCCAGTCGCCGCGTCTCCCGGACATGGTTGTCGAGCACTGCCCGGCGCTGGGAGTTGAAGTCCAGCCCCAGCCGCGGCACGTTGCCCTGCACCGCGGCGACGGTGACGACGGGCTCGTTGCCCGCGCCCGTGCCCGAATGCCGGACCGGCGGCCAAACGACGATCGTGGCGAACAACACCACGCAGATGCAGACGGTCGGCAGCATGACCGCCGGAACACGCTCCGCCCGATGCGGGCTTTGCCACCAGGATGCGATCTCGACCACGACTGCTGTCGCGGCGCAACCGATCAGCACGATTCCCAGCGACAGCAGCGGCGGGCCACCAAGCCGGACCAGCGGCAGGAAGGGACCGTCGGTCTGACCGAATGCCACCACGCCCCAGGGGAATCCACCGAACGGTCCGGTCGACTTCAGCCACTCCTGAGCCACCCACACCAGCGCGAACCACACCGGCCAGCCCGGCAACCGGCGCACCGCGACGGCCGACAGCCCGAAGATGGCGGGGAACCCCGCAGACACCGTCGCCAGTGCTATCCAGGGCATCGCGCCGACCAGCGCACCGATCCACGGCAGCAGCGGCAGGTAGAACGTCAGCCCGAACAAGAAGCCGTAACCCAGTCCGCCGGCCGGCGTCGTCGCCGGCCGGGTCAACACCCAGGCCAGCAGCGCGAACGCGACGACGGCGGCCCACCACCAGTTGGTCGACGGGAAGCTGGCGTAGAGCAGCAGTGCCGCGACGACCGTAGCGCCCAGCCGCAGCAGTCGCGGCTTGAGCGCGTAGCCGATCCTCGGCGGCAGCGCCAGCACGGCGGGGCCAAGCGCGGCAAGCCGAGCGCGGATCGCCTCGGCGAAGCGGTTCGACGGTTCGCGATCATCGAAGTCCTCGTCGAGGTCTTCGAGGTCGACGTCGTCGTCCTCGTCCGGCACGGGGATTTCGCCGGTGTCGTCATCGCTGACCAGCGGGAGGATCTCGGTGGCGTCGTCGAAGCGCCGCCTTTCTTTAGCCATAGATGACGGCACCCCGGTGCACGGTTTGCCGGCAGCGCGGTAGCGCCTCGCCTGGGCCCAGCCGCGGCAAAGCGGGCACCCTCGAGCGCGGGTCGGTCGACCAGCGCTGGACGGCGTTGTCGGGGGCGGCGACGTCGAGTTCGCCGACGTCCCACACCGCATAGGACGCGGGTGCGCCGGGCGCCAGAGTGCCCGTCAACCCTTCGCGAACCCCGGCGGCGCGCCAGCCTCCGCGGGTGGCAGCGGCAAACGCCGCCCGCACGGACACCGCGCTGTCCGGGGTGTGGTGATGAGCTGCGGCCCGCACACTCGCCCAGGGATCGAGGCCCGTCACCGGGGCGTCGGATCCGAACGCGAGGGGCACGCCTTGGGATGCTAACAGCGCAAAGGGGTTCAGTCGGCTACCTCGATCGATACCCAGACGGCGGGCGTACATGCCGTTGCTGCCGCCCCACAGCGCGTCGAAGTTGGGCTGCATGCTGGCGATGACGCCCCACGCGCCCAGCTTCGCGGCCTGCTCGGCGGTCACCATTTCCAGATGCTCCAACCGGTGCCCGCAGCGGGCAACCGCGACGGTCCCGAGTTCGTCGGCCACCCGCTGGAAAGCGGCGACCGCGGCCGACACCGCGGCATCGCCGATGACGTGGAATCCGGCCGTCACGCCCGCCTGGGTGCAGGCCCGCAGATGGGCGGTGATCGCCTCCGGTTCGAGGTAGCAGTTGCCGGCAGACTCCGGGGCGTCGGCGTACGGCTCGTGCAGCCAGGCGGTGCGCGACCCCACCGCGCCGTCGACGAACAGGTCGCCGGCCAGCCCATGCGCGCCGGTCTCGGCCATCAGTTCGCGGGCGCGCGCCGGGCTGCTCACCGCTTCGCCCCAGTAGCCGACCACGTCGACGCCGTGCTCGAGGGCACGCAGTTGCCGCCAGTCGGCCGGGCCGCCGATTTCGGGACCGGCGCACTCGTGGACGGCGACGATGCCGGCCGCGGCGGCGGCGTCCAGTGCGGCGGCCCGGGCTTCGGCGAGTTGAGCGCTGCTCAAAAGGTCGCGAGCCACGGCCCGGACCAGGTGGTGCGCGTCGCCGGCCAGCGGCTGCTGGTCGGCGAAGCCGTGGGCCGCTGCCAACTCCGGGACCCGCCGTCGCAGCGCGGTCGAGGCCAGCGCGGAGTGCACGTCGATGCGGCTCAGGTAGGCGGGCCGGTCGCCGAGCAGGGCATCCAGGTCGGCCGTCGACGGCGGGCTGTTCTCCGGCCAGGCGGACTCGTCCCAGCCGTGGCCCCACACCAGCTGGTCGGGATGCGCGGCGGCGTAATCGGCGATCAGCTGCAGGCAATGCCGCTGCGAGGTGGCGGCCCGCAGGTCCAGGCCGGTGAGTGTCAGGCCGGTGGCGGTGAGATGGATGTGGCTGTCGACGAACGCGGGCGCGACGAAACCGCCGTCGAGGTCGACGACGTCGGCGTCGGGAAACTGGCCGCGTCCGACGTCGTCGCTGCCGAGCCAGGCGACCACGCCGTCGCGGACCGCCATCGCGGTCGCGTCGGGGTGCGTCGGGCTGTGCACCCGACCGCCCAGCAGCAGCGTTGTCACAGCCGCAAAACTAAGGCAGCCGGGGGCGGCTCGACGTCGGTGACGTCGATGACCTCGCCGTCGATGACGTCGGGTCGGACGCGCCGGTCGACGATGACCAGCGGCCGGCCAAGGCGGCGGGCGACCATCGCGACTACCACCGGGCGGGCGACCGTTCGCGTGGGCGGCAGGAGCAGCAGCAGCCCGACGACGCTGGTGACCAGTCCCGGGACGACGAGCAGCGCGGCGCCGAGAGCGGTCAGCGCGCCGTCGGTCACCGGGCTGCGGCCGGACACCAGGTCTGCGAGTTGACGCTTGAGCTGCGAACCGGCCAGTGCGGTGCCGACGACGACGGTGCCCAGCAGCACCAGCAGGGTCCACCCGAGCCCGATCGTGTGTGCCAGCGCCACCACCACCGCCAGCTCGACCAGGACGTAAACGAGAAACAGTCGCGACACCATGTGATGGCAACGCTCGCGCCGGCCGCGGGAGTTCCGTCGCCGCGCGCAGCGCGGTTAGATGTCTTTTCGTGACGACAATCCAGATGGACACCCCGGCCGGGCCGATCGACGCTCTGCTCGATGTTCCCGACGGGCAGGGCCCCTTTCCGGGCGTGGTGGTGATTCACGACGCCATCGGTTACGGGCCGGACAAAGAGTCGATCAACGACCACATCGCCGCGGCGGGATACATCGCGATCACCCCGAACCTGTTCGCGCGCGGCGGCCGGGCACGCTGCGTCCCGAAGGTCATGCGCGAGCTGCTGACCCAGCGCGCCGGCCCCGCGCAGGACGACATCCTGGCTGCCCGAGACCACGTGCTGTCGTTGCCGCAGTGCTCCGGCAAGGTCGGCATCGCGGGTTTCTGCATGGGCGGCCAGTTCGCTTTGGTCATGTCGCCCAAGGGTTTTGGCGCCTCGGCACCGTTCTACGGCGCCCCACTGCCGCGTCACCTCAGCGAGACGTTGGACGGCGCATGCCCGATCGTCGCCAGCTTCGGCAGCCGCGACCCTCTGGGTATCGGGGCTCCCGCGAAGCTGCAGCGGGTTCTTGAGCAGAAGGCCATTCCGAACGACGTCAAGGTCTATCCGCGTGCCGGGCACAGCTTCGCCAACAAACTGCCGGCCCAACCGCTGCTTCGCATCACCGGTTTCGGCTACAACCAGGCCGCCACCCAGGATGCGTGGGCGCGAGTCTTCGCGTTCTTCAGGGAGCACCTGCAAACCGGATAGGCGTCAGCTTGCGGCGCTCAACTCGATTCCGACGTTCTTTTCCATGCCGCCGCGCATTTTGCTGAAGAAGTTGAAGACGGCGCCGACGATGCCGTACTTCTCGCCGATCGCCTGATAGACCGAGCCGTTGTAGGTCTTTTCCAGGATCGTGGCCCTTGCCTCGATCGGCTCACTTTTCGGGCGGCCGCGAAGGTCGCAGACCGCCAGCGTCACCCGCGGGGTGTTGCGGATCCTTTTGACCTTCCACGACTTTTCCTCGCTGATGACCAGCAACCGGTCTCCGTCGGGGGCCGCCCACACCGGAGTCGGCTTGGCTCGTCCGTCCTTGGTGAAGGTGGTCAGCAAGACGTAGCGCGACTTGGCGAGGTCGGTAAATGTGGGTGGCATGGCCTTAATGTAGGCGCTAGCCTTCGAGGTCGCCTTCGGTTTCCAGCAGCACCTGACGCAGCCCGTCCAGGGTGTCGGCTTGCGGTTCGGCCCACATGCCGCGGCTGACCGCCTCCAGCAACCGTTCGGCCATCCCGTGCAGCGCCCAGGGATTGGACTCGGCCATGAATTTCCGGTTCTCCGCGTCGAGCACGTAGGCCTCGGTGAGTTGCTCGTACATCCAGTCGGCCATCACTCCTGCGGTGGCGTCGTAGCCGAACAGGTAGTCGACCGTCGCGGCCATCTCGAACGCGCCCTTGTAGCCGTGCCGGCGCATCGCGGTCATCCAGCGCGGGTTGACGACGCGGGCGCGGAACACCCGGGTGGTTTCCTCCGAGAGCGTGCGGGTGCGGACGGCGTCGGGGCGGGTGTTGTCGCCGATGTAGGCGGCGGGTGCCTGCCCGGTCAGTGCGCGCACGGTGGCGACCATGCCGCCGTGGTATTGGAAGTAGTCGTCGGAGTCGGCGATGTCGTGCTCGCGGGTGTCGGTGTTCTTGGCGGCCACCGCGATGCGCCGGTAGGAACGGTTCATGTCGTCGGTGGCTTCGCGACCGTCCAGGCCTCGGCCGTAGGCGAATCCACCCCACGCGGTGTACACCTGAGCCAGGTCGGCGTCGTCGCGCCAGTTGCGGCTGTCGATCAGCTGCAACAGCCCTGCACCATAGGTTCCCGGCTTCGAGCCGAAGATCCTTGTGGTGGCTCGTCTTTCGTCACCATGCTGTACCAGGTCGGCCTGCGCATGGGCGCGCACGTAGTTGTCGTCGTCGGGTTCGTCGAGGTCGGCGACCAGCCGCACCGCGTCGTCGAGCATCGTCACCACGTGCGGGAAGGCGTCGCGGAAAAACCCGGATATCCGCACTGTCACGTCGATGCGAGGCCGGCCCAACTCGGTCAGTGGAATCGGCGTCAGGCCCACCACCCGTCGCGACGCGTCGTCCCAGACCGGCCGAACTCCCAGCAGCGCAAGGACTTCGGCGATGTCGTCGCCGGCCGTGCGCATCGCGGACGTGCCCCACACCGACAGCCCGACGGACCGCGGCCAGTCGCCGTAGTCGTCGCGGTAGCGGGCCAGCAACGAATCCGCCATCGCCACACCGGTTTCCCACGCCAGCCGCGACGGGACCGCCTTGGGATCGACGGAGTAGAAGTTGCGTCCGGTGGGTAGCACGTTGACAAGGCCGCGCAGCGGCGAGCCCGACGGCCCGGCCGCGATGAACCGGCCATCCAAAGCCCGCAGCACCTGGTCGATTTCGGCCCCCGTACCGGCCAGCCGCGGCACCACCTCGGTGGCGGCGAATCGCAGCACGGCTGCGACCCCAGGGTCGTCGCTGAGCCCGTCGACAGCGGCCGAATCCCAGCCGGCGTCCTGCAACGCCTTGACCAGGTGCCGCGCCGCGGCTTCGACCTCGTCGACCGACACCCGCTCGTCGGTGCCGTCCTCGGCCAGGCCCAGCGCTTGGCGCAGCCCGGGCACCGAGTGCTTGCCGCCAAAAAGCTGGCGAGCCCGCAGGATCGCCAGCACCAGATCCAGTTCCTGTTCGCCAGTGGGTTTTTGGCCGAGGATGTGCAGGCCGTCGCGGATCTGGACGTCCTTGATCTCGCAGAGCCAGCCGTCGACGTGCAGCAGCATGTCGTCGAACGAGTCGTCCTCCGGCCGCTCGGTCAGCCCCAGGTCGTGGTCCATCTTGGCGGCCCGGACCAGCGTCCAGATCTGTTGGCGGACGGCGGGCAGCTTGCCCGGGTCCAGCGCGGCGATGTTGGCGTGCTCGTCGAGCAGTTGCTCCAACCGGGCGATGTCGCCGTAGGTTTCGGCGCGGGCCATCGGCGGGATGAGGTGGTCGACCAGCACGGCGTGCGCGCGCCGTTTGGCCTGCGTGCCCTCGCCCGGGTCGTTGACCAGGAACGGGTAGACCAGCGGCAGATCGCCCAGCGCCGCGTCGGATCCGCACGCCGCCGACATGCCCAGCGTCTTGCCGGGCAGCCACTCCAGGTTGCCGTGCTTGCCCAGATGCAGCACGGCGTCGGCTTTGAACCCGGCGTCCAGCCAGTGGTAGGCGGCCAGATAGTGGTGGCTGGGCGGCAGGTCGGGGTCGTGGTAGATCGCCACCGGGTTCTCCCCGAAGCCGCGTGGCGGCTGCACCATCAGCACGACGTTGCCGGCTTGCAGTGCGGCGATGACGATTTCGCCGTCGGGGTCGTTGCCGCGGTCGACGAACAACTCGCCGGGCGGCGGCCCCCAGTGCTGTTGCACCGCGTCGGTGAACTCGGCGGGCAGCGTGGCGAACCAGGCGCGATAGTCACCTGCCGACACCCGGATCGGGTTGCCTTCCAGCTGGCCGTCGGTGAGCCAGTCAGGATCCTGGCCGCCGCGTTCGATCAGTGCATGCACCAGCGCGTCACCGTCTTGCGCGTCGACGCCGGGCAGCTCGCCGATGTGATAGCCGTGCTCGCGCATTGCTCTGAGCAGCGCGACGGCGCTGGCCGGGGTGTCCAGTCCGACCGCGTTGCCGATCCGGGCGTGCTTCGTCGGATAGGCCGAGAACACCACCGCTATTCGCTTGTCGGCGTTGGGAATCCGCCGAAGCCGGGCATGCCGCACGGCCAGGCCCGCGACGCGCGCGCACCGCTCCGGGTCGGCGACATAAGAGATCAGTCCCTCGTCGTCAATCTCCTTGAACGAGAACGGGACTGTGATGATGCGCCCGTCGAACTCGGGTACCGCCACCTGGCTGGCAACGTCGAGCGGGCTGAGCCCGTCGTCGTTGTCCTGCCACTGCTGGCGGGAACTGGTCAGGCAGAGCCCCTGCAGGATCGGGATGTCCAGGGCCGCCAGGTGTTCGACGTTCCAGCTGTCGTCATCACCGCCTGCCGTGGCCGTTGCAGGCTTGACTCCCCCGGCGGCTAGCACGGTGACCACCATCGCGTCGGCCTGCGACAGCGTCGCCAGCATGTCGGGTTCGGCGGTGCGCAGGGACGCGCAGTACAGCGGCAGCGGCCTGCCGCCGGCGGCTTCGATCGCCCGACACAGCGCTTCGACGTAGCCGGTGTTGCCGGCCAGCTGCTGGGCCCGGTAGTACAGCACCGCGACCGTCGGGCCGACCGCAAGCGCGGCGGCGGCGCGGTCCAGCACCCCCCACGTCGGCGTGCTCTCTGGCGGCGTGAACCCGAAGCCGGTCATCAGTAGCGTGTCGGACAGGAAGGCGTGCAGCTGACGCAGGTTCGGCACACCGCCGTGGGCCAGGTAGATGTGGGTCTGCAGCGCGATTCCAGCCGGCGTCGTGGAGCGCTCCATCAAATCGGCGTCCGGCGACTGCTCGCCGCTGACGACGACGGCCGGCACGCCGCTGCCCAGCACCGTGTCGATGCCGTCCTGCCAGCTCCGATAACCGCCGAGGATGCGCACCACCACGATGTCTGCGGCGTCCAGCAGCGTCGGCAGCTCGTCGGGCAGCAGTCGCGACGGGTTGGCCCACCGGTAGTTGACGCCGCTGGCGCGGGCCGTGATCAGGTCGGTGTCGGACGTCGACAGCAGCAGCACGGTGGGATCGGGCACTCGTCATTCGTACCGCAGGCCGGCCGGCGTGCGATGATGTGGCCCATGTCTGTCGCGGGAAAAGTCGTGGCGGTCACGGGTGGGGCGCGCGGAATCGGCTTGGCCACCGCGACCCTTCTGCACAAATCGGGTGCCAAGGTCGCGATCGGGGATATCGACGAATCCGCCGCCAACGAAGCGGGTGGCAGCCTGGATTGCCACCGCCGATTAGATGTGACGGACCGCCAGTCGTTCACCGATTTCCTCGACGCGGTCGAAGAGCAACTCGGGCCCATCGACGTCCTGGTGAACAACGCCGGCGTCATCGCGGTGGGCAGCGCGGTCGAGGAGGCCGACACGGTCACCAGGCGGCTGCTCGACGTCAACGTCTACGGCGTGATCCTGGGGACCAAGCTGGCGGCCCAGCGGATGCTGCCGCGGGGTCGCGGTCATGTCATCAACATCGCGTCGCTGGGTAGCGTGCTGCCGACGGCCGGCATTGCCACCTACTGCGCCACCAAGCATGCCGTGCTCGGATTCACCGACACCGTCCGGCTGGAAAACCGTGGCAGCGGCGTCCACTTCTCCGCGGTGCTGCCGACGTTGACCAACACCGAGATGATCGCCGGTGTGGGACACGCGAAGGGTTTCCGCAACGCCGAGCCCGACGACGTGGCCAAGGCGATTGCCGGTCTGATCGTCAAACCCAAAGCGCGCGTGGTGGTTCCG
Source organism: Mycobacterium sp. MFM001 (assembly GCF_003402475.1). Classification (GTDB taxonomy): domain Bacteria; phylum Actinomycetota; class Actinomycetes; order Mycobacteriales; family Mycobacteriaceae; genus Mycobacterium. Next base: position 109,439 of record NZ_BFAB01000008.1, on the reverse strand, counting down.
CGATCGATAGCAGCAGCGGTGGCCGTTCAGCGGTTCCTGCCGCAGCGGCTGGGCGAGGCGCTCGGCCGGGCATTGGGCAGCGACCGGGTGTTCACCGCCGTGGACGCCGGGCAGCGCACCGGTTATGCGAAACGGGCCGGGACGTCCTGATCAGCGGATGTCGAAGTCGGCGAGTTCGGGCTCGCGCAACAGTTCGCGGTGACGCTCGGGCGTCCACGGGAACAGCTCCGGCAGCCCGTCCTTGCCCAAGTACCAACTGTTGCAGCCGGTCACCCAGATCGTCTGGGGCATCGCGGCTTTCATGCTCTCGTTGTAGTCCTTGGTGGCCACTTCGGTGGGTGCGGCGGCACGAATGTTTCCGTCCCGCATCTGGTTGATCCACCACATCGCGTAGTCGGCCTGATCCTCGGCGATCGGCACCAACGACTGGTTGCCGATTGGCGAGTGCGGACCCATCAGCATGAACAGGTTCGGAAATCCCGGGACAGCCACCGACCGATACGCGCGCGGCCCGTCGGCCCAGGCCTCCTCCAGAGTCAGCCCGCCTTCGCCGATTACTTGCAGCGGCCGCACATAGGCGCGGGCGTCGAAACCGGTGGCGTAGACGAGTAGGTCCAGCTCGTGCAGAGTGCCGTCGGCGGTGACGACCCCGCGCGGCTCGATGTGGTCGATCGTCTCGGTGACCACCTCAACGCCCGGCTGCTGCACGGATCGGTAGAAGTGGCCGGCAAAGATCAACCGCTTGCACATCGGCTGGTCCTTCGGGGTGAGCTTGGCCCGCAACGCCGGGTCGCGCACCGAGAGCCGCAGATTCCATCGGCACTGAGCCGCAAAGAGTCTGCGCTGGAAGCCCGGACGTATCGGTGCCCGGCCGAACATGGACCGCACATACCAACCCCAGAAGCGGTACGGCACATCGTTCAGCCGCGGCCAGCGGCGCAACACCGCCCGGGTGAGGGCAGAGTAGCGCAAGTTGGGCATCGGGCAGATCCACTGCGCGGTGCGCTGAAACACCGTCAGCTGCCGGACATTTCCGCCGAGTTCCGCGGTGATCTGCACACCGGTCGAACCGGTGCCGATCAATCCGATTCGCTTGTCCGGCAACGATACCGAGTGATCCCAGCGCGATGAATGAAACGCCGGGCCGGCGAACGTCTCCCGGCCCGGGATGTCCGGATAGCGAGGCACCCGCAGCACGCCGGTGGCGGTGACGAGGACGTCGAACGACTCCTCGCCGTCGGCGGTGGTCAGCCGCCAGCGTCCGTCCTCGTATCGTGCCGACGTGACGTCGGTGCCGAAGCGGATGTGCGGACGGATGACCCGCTCGTCGGCCACCTGACGGAAATAGGCCTGGATCTCCGGGCCCGGCGGCAGCAGATGCGACCAATTCGGGTTGGGCCGAAACGAATAGGAGTAGTACCGCGACGGCACGTCGCAGGTGAGTCCCGGATACGTGTTGTCGCGCCAGGTTCCGCCGACGTCGTCGGCCTTCTCGAAAATGGTGTACGAGTCGATGCCGGCCTGCTGGAGCTTGACGGCCATGCACAGGCCGGACATGCCGGCGCCGATGATCGCGATCTTCAAGGGGCGTTTGTCGGCCATGTCAACCACCCGAATCTCCAGACGTCGGCTGGCCCGATCCTACGTCGCGCGAGCCGTTCGGCCCCCGACAAACGGGAATTGAGGTAGCCGACTACCCTATCGGGGCTCCGCGCGACGGCGGAATAGTCGACTGGTCGCCAGGGTGCAGTCGCCCCGACCATGACCAAGGAGGCTAGCGAAATGTCGAACGTCGAGACCGCCAGGTCAGCGCACGAAGCGTTCAGCCGCGGGGATTTGGCCGCATTGAAAGAGGCCTACGCGCAGGACGCGGTCTGGTATTCCTCCGAGGAGATCGCGCCCGGCGGCGAGGTCCACGGACGGGACGCCATCATCGAGATGATGAGCCGGTTGCCGGATCATTGGTCGACGGTGAGCGTCGAGCCGAGCACCTACATCGACGGCGGGGTCTACGTCGTGGTGCTCGGCACCGTCCGTTTCGGCAACGACAACGGCACCGCCGAATCGCCGTTCGTCAACGTGCTGAAGTTCGATGACGACGGCAAAGCGGTGCGCGGCGAAATCCACTACGACACCGCAAAATTCGCCAAGCTGCAAGCCTGATCACGATGAGCAGGCTCGGCGATCACGCCGTCGTTCTGGGCGCAAGCATGGGCGGATTGCTCGCCGCCCGCGTTCTGGCCGACTTCTATTCCACCGTCACGGTGGTGGAGCGCGACACTTTGCGACACGACGCCGTGCACCGGCGCGGCGTCCCGCAGAGCCGCCACGTTCACGGTCTGCTGAGCACGGGCTCGCGCATTCTGGACGAGCTGTTTCCCGAACTGCTCGACGAGCTTGTCACCGCGGGCGCCAACGTCCTGGAGGGCGGCGACGGCACGCGCGTGTGGCTTCGCTTCTCCGGACACGACCTGAACCGCACCGGCAGATTCGCCGACCCGGGAGCGGTGACGTCATACCTGGCCAGCAGGCCGTTTCTGGAGTCTCATATCCGGGCGCGGTTGCGAAGGTTCGACAACGTGACATTGCTCGACGGCCACGACGTGGTCAACTTGTTCGGCGCCGGGTCCGGCCGGGTGGCCGGCGCGCTGGTCGCGGATCGCGACACCGGCGAGAACGTCTTCATGGACGCCGATCTCGTTGTCGACGCGACGGGCCGGGCCGCCCGAACACCGGCGTTTCTGGAGAATTTGGGTTATCGGCGTCCGCCCGAGGAACACATCGTGGTCAAGGTGGCCTACGTCAGCCAGCTGTTGCGGATACCGCCTGGGACGCTGGATGAAAAGCTGATTCTGATCGGCCCGCTGGCCGAGCGGCCGACAGGCGGCGCGCTGTTCGCCTACGAGAACGACACCTGGATGCTGACGTTGGCCGGTCTCAGCGGACACGAGCCGCCCGCCGAACCGACCGAAATGGTCCGCTTCGCCGAGGAGTTCGCGCCGCCACCGATGATCGACGCGATGAAAGCGGCCGAGCCGCTGTCCGAGGTGTGCCACCACCGTTACCCCGCCAGCAAGTGGCGACGTTACGACAAGATGCTGCATTTCCCGGCGGGGTTGCTGGTGTTCGGGGACGCGATCTGTAGCTTCAACCCGGTGTACGGACAGGGCATGTCGGTGGCCGCCCTGGAGGCAATTGCCTTGCGCGACTGCCTGCTTCGCGGTGACGACGATCTGCCCCGGCGGTTTTTCCGCGCGGCCGCCAAGCCGATCAAGTCGGTCTGGAAGATGGCGTCAGGTGCGGATCTTGCTCTGCCACAGGCCCAGGGGCGACGTTCGGTGTCCATGCGATTGTCGAACTGGTACACCGCGCGGTTGTTGGCCGCCGCCGCCTCCGATCCGGTCGTCACCGAGGGCTTCGTGCGGGTGATGAACCTCGTCGACCCGCCGACGCGGTTGCTGCGGCCCGCGGTGATAGCGCGGGTTGCCACCGCTCGCCGGCGTCAGGTCCGGCATGAGGCCACCGTCCCGGAGCCTGAGCTGGTGGCGGGATAGCTACGTCGCGGAGCGGACCCCTTTGAGCAAGTTGACCAGTTGGTCGCGCCGCTCGATACCCAGCTTGGCGAACGTGCGGTACAGGTGTCCGTCCACTGTGCGCACCGACACCGACAGCCGATCGGCGATCTGACGATTGGACAAGCCGCTGGCCACCAACATCGCGATCTCGCGTTCACGGTCGGTGATTGGCAACGGTCGGGCCGCGGCTTTGACTGCCGGAGTTCGTATTTCGTACTGACTGGCCAGCCAGTGCGCCCGCGTCGACGACTCCAATTCCTTGCCGCGGCGTCCGCTGCGGTCATGTTCGCGCGCTGCCTGTGCTGCCGCGTCGGCGGCGAGCGCCAGCGCACCGATCTCTGCGAACCGGTCGGCCGCCAAATCCAGCTGGTCGCCGTCGTGGCCGGCCAGGGCGCGAGCGTGCATCGCGACCACGTCCGCCATTTCAGTGTTCAGCGTCTTGGCGAGTTCCCCCAGCCGCGAGGCATGCGAGCGATCGCCGAACCGGACGGCGGTGTGCAACGCCCGCATCTCGACGACCGGCAACCCGGATCGCCGTGCGATCTGCGCCGCATGCATCGCATGCGACTGCGCCGCAGTGGTTTCGCCGGCGCATGCCCGCTCCCAGGCCCGCGCCAACTCGAGTTCCGGCAGGAATACCGCAACCTGCGGGCCGTAGGCTTGCCCGGATTTCTCCAGCGCTGCTGCCGCGGCGTCACCGTCTCCGCGCGCGCCTTCGGCCTGCGCCTGCCACGCGGTGACGAGCATCATCCATGCCGACGGAAAGCCTTGCGACAGCGCCGATACGGAGTCCGCGAATGCCGAGCAGGCGGAGGGCAGCTCACCGGCGGCAAAGTGTACGAGCCCGAATATGGCGGCCACCATGGCGTCCGCCGCGGGCACACCGGCGGCCATTGCGCCGTAGCGTTCCGCCGCCGCTTCGGCGGCCGGCTGATCACCGGCGGCCGTGTGTGCCATCACCTCAGCCAATCCGAGGGCGAACCGCTGCGGCCCGGACTCGCTGGCCGTCGCGGCCTGCAACCCGGCGTCGACGATCGGTGCAACCTCGCCGAACCGGCCGACGCCGGCCAGCGCACATGCCGTCGGCACCGCCGCCCACAGCGTCGCCAGCGGAAGCACGCTGGACGCGCACAGGCTCGGACCCACCTCGAGGGTGGTCGCGACGTCACCAGAGAAGAATGCAAACGAGACCTGCAGCGCCATCGCCATAGCGCCGCTTGCCTCGGAATCGACGCGGCCCCTGACGTTTTCGAGTACGCGTTGGGCGGCGTCGGTTCGACCGCACTGCCAGAACAGGTTCGCGGCGCGCAGACAACCCCACCGCATGGTCAGCAGCTCGTTGCCGCTGTCCGGCTCGAACCCGGACAGCACCGCCTCGGCTTCGTCACCGCGCCCCTGCCAGCTCAGCGCGTCGGCAAGCACGATGGCGGCCTGCAGACCGCCGCCGCAGTCAAGCGCGTAGCGGGCCAGCTCTTCGCCGTAGCTGAGGTTCGACATGGTGACCGCGCTTGCCGCGGCGGTGATGATCACGTCGAGGTCTGGTTCCAAGTCGCTGCGCATCATGAATTGCGCCAGTCGGATCTGGCCGCGCAGGTCGGGCAGTCGCGAGCGTCGCCCTCCGGCCCGCAGGTGCTTTTGAAGCGCTTGCGCCAGAAGGCCATTGAGTTGTCGCGACCGCACCACACCTGCGAGCCGGATGGCCGCGTCGCCCAAAACGGGGTGATTCAACTGCACCACGGTGTCGGACCCGTCGGCGAGCAGCTGGATCAAGCCCCGCCGTTCCAGGTGGGCCACCGCCTCGGCGTCGCACAGCCCGCGCAGGATCTCCCAGTCCAAGAGCTCTCCGGTGGCCAAGATCTCCACGGCTTCCAACTCTTCGGGAGTCAGGGATCGCAGCCGAAACTCGAGCAGGTCGTAGAGTTCGCGATCCGCCCGGAGCGGGCCGCGAAGCTGCCAGCCGTCCTCGGTGTGGACCAAGACGCCGTTTTCCCGGCCGGCGCTGAGCAGGCCGCGCAGCAGCAGCAGGTTGCCGCCGCTGCGGGCGTAGAGCTCGTCGACCAAGCGCGGCTCGACCGCCCCGCCGAGCACTCGGCGCGCCAGGTCGCCGGTCTGCTCGGGGGTGAACGCGTCGATGTGCAACGTCAGCAACAGCCGCTCTTTGCACAGCGCCGCCACCGCGTCGAGCATCGGTTCGCCCGACCGAATCGTGACGACCAGTCGCGCGGTGCGGTTCGCCGCGAGCTGATACACCAGCGTGGCCGAGAGCGGATCGAGCAGCTGGGCGTCGTCGACGACGACCACCAGGTTGGTGTCTGTCTCCAGGGTCGCGTGCGCGGCGGCCAGCATCGTGGCGGGCTCGTGCGCTCCGGCGACGGTGACCGCGCGCGAGAACGCACCCAGCGGCACCGCGTGCCCGGTCTCGGTGCCCAGCACGAAGCGCACCGTCGCCCCCCGAGACTCGACAGCCGCGGCGAGCGCGCGGCCCAGCGTCGATTTGCCCACCCCACTGGCACCGACCAGCGCAACGCCACGGAATTCCGAGTCGTTCTCGAGTGCCGCCAATGCCTGGCGGAACTCGTCATCACGGGCGACTATCGGCCACGTCGACGCGGTCTCTGTTTGCACCGGGTACAGAGCCTCCTGAGCCACGCGCTGTTGGGGGCAGATTACGCCGGGCCCGATCCGTCCGCGCGAGTTTGCCCATCCGTGATAGCCACCGCGGGCGTTGTCGACATTCCGGCCGAAAGTAGTGCTGCCCGGGCCTGGTTCAGGCCTTGCCACAGTGGCACCTCGCTCAGTCCCCCGACGGCCGTTGACTACCCGGCTGACCTCGGCAAATCCAGCGACCGTCGTCGCCGCTCCCTGTTGCCCGTGGCCACATGGCCAGTCATTCTGCCTGTGTTTTCCGGGAACTCCCGTGCTGCGGAGTTTAGAGCAGCGTCCAACCAGCCGGACGTTTTTCCACACTCCGGGCATCCACCCACCCAACCTCCGGCATCACCGCGGCTGCACCCCCAACTGGCCAAGCAGCTCGTCGCGGTGGCGCTCGGTGGGCGATGCGCGGGGATGGTCGATGCTCAACGCATGAATCACCCTGCCGTCCTCGAGGACCAGCACACGATCGGCCAGCGCGAGAGCCTCGTCGACGTCGTGGGTGACCAGCAGGACGCCAAAGCCGTGGCGGCGCCACAGGTCGAGCAGCAAGGCATGCATGGTCAGCCGAGTCAACGCATCCAGCGCGCCGAACGGTTCGTCGAGCAGCAACAGCTGCGGCTCGGCAACCAATGCCCGTGCCAACGAAACCCGTTGCGCCTGACCGCCCGACAGCGTCAGCGGCCACGCGTCGCCGCGGTCGCCGAGCCCGACGTCGGCAAGCGCCCGTTCGGCGCGCTGCCGAATCTGTGCGGCCGACAACCGGGTTCGGGTGAGCCCGTAGCCGACATTGGTGCGCACGTCGCGCCACGGAAAGAGCCGCGGCTCCTGGAACGCCAGCGCGGGCGCGCCGGCCGTCACGCGATCGCCGGCGTGATCCGTCGAAAGCCCCGCCAGCACACGCAGCACCGTCGACTTGCCCGAGCCGCTGCGGCCGACCAGTGCGACGATCTCGCCCCGTTTCACCTGCAATGAGACGTCGACGAGCACATGACGGCTGCCGTACCACTTGTCGACGCGACGCAATTGCCCGGCGACATCGGTGCGCTTTCGGCTCGCTGTTAAAGTAGCTGTCACAGTTGGCCTTTCACTGTCGATAGCGCAGGGCGCGGCGCTCGAAGACACGGACGACGGCGTCGGTGGCGATGCCCAGTAGCGCATAGACGATCAGCCCGAAGATGATGATGTCGATGCGCAGGAAGTCGCGGGCGTTGTTGATCAAAAACCCGATCCCCTTGTCGGCGTTGATCTGTTCGGCGACGATCAAACTCAGCCACGCGATCGCCAGCGATTGCCGCAGGCCCACCAGCACTTGGGGCGCTGCACTGGGCACGATAATCCGACAGAACCGCTGCCAGAACGAAAAGCCAAGCACCTGAGCGGTTTCGAACAGCTTCGGGTCGACCTGGCGGATCGCGGCAAAGCTGTTGAGGTACAGCGGAAAAGCCACGCCTAATGCCACGAGCAGCACCTTGGGCAACTCGCCGATTCCGAACCACAGGATGAATAGCGGGATCAGTCCCAGATGCGGCAGCGCGCGCAGCATCTGCATGGGCGGGTCGACGGTCGACTCGAACCAACGGGACAGCCCAACCGCAACTCCCAGCGCGACCCCGACCAGCCCGCCCAGCAGCAGACCTTCGACGACCCGCAGCCCGGATACCTGCAGCGCGTCGACGAGCTGCCCGTTGTCGAGCAGCTCCACGCCGGCCTCGGCGATCAGCGAGGGAGCGGGCAACACATCCTGGGGTATGACGCCGATGGCGCTGCCCAGCTGCCACAGCACCAGCAGCGCCACGGGCGACGCGACGCGCAGAATCTCCCATTTGCGACGCGTCCAGCGCTGTGTGCCGATCGGCGCTGCTGCGATGGTCACGGTGTGGACGTCCTCATGGTTGGGGCACAAGCAGATACGACGCAACGCATGGTTGCGGCCTCAGACGTTATGTGCCGCCGATTGACTCGGGTAAGGGTTTTCCGCTCGGTGAGCCGATCTCGAGCATTCGGCTGCGAACAACCCCGTACCGTGAACACGTGCCGAGAACCCGCCACACCGACGCCTGCCCGGGTGCACTGCAGGTGCATCAGGCGGCCGACGGCGCGCTGGCGCGGGTGCGGCTGCCCGGCGGGATGGTCAGCGCCGCGCAGTTGGCGGCGCTGGCCAGCGCTTCCGCCCGGTTCGGCTCGGGCACACTCGAGCTGACCGCACGCGGCAACGTGCAGATCCGCGGCATCACCGATACCGCGGCGGTCGCCGAGGCGGTGGCCGCGGCCGGCTTGCTGCCGTCGACGACGCACGAGCGGGTCCGCAACATCGTCGCCTCGCCGCTGTCCGGCCGGGTCGGCGGTGTCGCGGACGTGCGCGGGTGGGTCGGTGAGCTGGACGCGGCGATTCAGGCGGAGCCGGCACTGGGTTCGCTGCCGGGGCGGTTCTGGTTCGGCATCGACGACGGGCGCGGCGACGTGTCGGGTTTGGGCGCCGACGTCGGCGTGCATGTGCTTGGGGACGGCGTGGCGCTGCTGCTGGCCGGCCGCGACACGGGTGTCCGGCTTGCGGCCGACGAGGTCGTGGACAGGCTGGTCGAGGTTGCGGTGCGGTTTGTCGAGATCCACGGAAAAGCTTGGCGCGTAGTCGAATTGGCCGAGCCGCGAGTGCTGGTGCCCGGCGCCGAACTCGGTGCCAAGTACGCGCCCGTCAGCACGCCACCGGTGGGCTGGATTGCGCAGGACGACGGCCGGGTAACGCTCGGCGCCGTCGTGCCCTTGGGGGTTTTGCCGGCCCGGGTCGCCGAATACCTGGCCGCGATCGAGGCGCCGTTGGTCGTCACGCCGTGGCGCTCGGTGCTGATCTGCAACCTCGACGAGGCGGTGGCCGACACGGCGCTGCGAGTGTTGGCCCCGATGGGCCTGGTGTTCGACGAGGCCTCGCCGTGGCTGTCGGTCAGCGCCTGTACCGGAAGTCCGGGCTGCGCGCATTCGGCCGCCGATGTGCGCGCCGACGCCGCTTTAGCAGTGCAGGCGGACGAGGTGGGCGTCAGGCGACATTTCGTCGGCTGTGAGCGGGCCTGCGGCAGCCCGCCCGTCGGCGAGGTGCTGGTGGCTACCGCAGACGGATACCGGCTACTTCGTGGCGATCGCAAGCGCGGCGAAGCCGGGCGCAGCGGGTCGCCACGCGAAGAACGCTTAAGGTGAGCGGGTGCTCGACTACCTGCGCGACGCCGCCGAGATCTACCGGCAGTCGTTCGCGACCATTCGCGCCGAAGCGGACCTGACCCGGTTTCCCGCCGACGTCGAGCAGGTGGTGGTCCGGCTGATCCACACCTGCGGGCAGGTCGACGTGGCGGAGCATGTCGCCTACACCGACGACGTGGTCGCCCGGGCCAGCGCGGCGCTGGGCGCCGGGGCCCCGGTGCTGTGCGACTCGTCGATGGTTGCCGCCGGGATTACCAAGGCAGCCGGACCGGTCGTGTCGCTGGTAGCCGACCCTGCCGCTGCGGAGCTCGCCGCCAAGCGGGCGACGACTCGCTCGGCTGCCGGGGTGGAGCTGTGGGCGGATCGGCTGGGCGGGGCCGTCGTCGCGATCGGCAACGCGCCCACCGCGCTGTTCCGGCTGCTCGAGCTCGTCGACGAGGGCGCACCCGCGCCGGCCGCGGTGTTGGGCGGGCCCGTCGGCTTCGTCGGCTCCGCGCAGTCCAAACAGGAGCTGATCGACCGTCCGCGCGGGATGTCGTATCTGGTGGTGCGGGGCCGTCGCGGCGGCAGCGCGATGGCCGCCGCCGCCGTCAACGCGATCGCAGCCGGTAATGCCTAGGCGCGGCACGCTTTTCGGCGTCGGGCTGGGGCCCGGCGATCCCGAGCTGGTGACCGTCAAGGCCGCCCGGGTGATCGGGCAAGCCGACGTGGTGGCCTATCACAGTGCGCGGCACGGCCGCAGCATCGCCCGCGGCATCGCCTCGGCGTACCTGCGACCCGGGCAGATCGAGGAGCACCTGGTGTATCCGGTGACCACCGAGACCACCGATCATCCCGGCGGCTATGCCGGAGCGCTCGAGGACTTCTACGCCGAGGCCACGTCGCGCATCGCCGCCTATCTGGACGCCGGCCGCGACGTGGCGCTGCTGGCCGAGGGCGACCCGCTGTTCTACAGCTCCTACATGCATCTGCACACCCGGCTGACCGAGCGGTTCGACGCGGTGATCGTGCCGGGGGTGACGTCGGTTAGCGCGGCGTCGGCGGCGATTGCGACCCCGCTGGTGGCCGGTGACGAGGTGCTGTCGGTGTTGCCGGGCACGCTGCCGGTCGCCGAGTTGGCGCGCCGGCTTTCCGACGCCGACGCCGCAGTTGTCCTGAAGCTGGGCCGCTCGTATCCCGCTGTGCGGGAAGCACTTTCAATGGCGGGCCAGCTCGATGACGCTTTGTATGTGGAGCGGGCCAGCACCGGCGGGCAGCGGGTGTTGCCCGCCGGGTCGGTCGACGAGACCAGCGTGCCGTACTTCTCGCTAGCGATGGTGCCCGGTGGGCGGCGCCGTGAGTCACCCTGCGGCGGCGTCGCGGTGGTGGGCTTGGGCCCCGGGCACTTTCATTGGATGACACCCGAGAGCCGCCGCGAGTTGGCCGAGGCCACCGATCTGGTCGGCTATGGCCCGTATCTGGATCGTGTTCCGGTCCGTGACGGTCAGCGCCGTCATGCCAGCGACAACACCGACGAGGTGATGCGCGCACGGTTGGCGTGCTCGTTGGCGGAGCAGGGCCGGGCGGTGGCGGTGGTGTCGTCGGGTGATGCCGGCGTGTTCGCGATGGCGACCGCGGTGCTCGAGGAAGCCAAACAGTGGCCGGACGTGTCGGTGCGGGTGATTCCGGCGATGACCGCGGCGCAGGCGGTGGCCAGTCGGGTCGGCGCGCCGCTGGGTCACGACTACGCGGTGATCTCGCTGTCGGATCGGCTCAAGCCGTGGGATGTGATCGAGGCACGGCTATCCGCCGCGGCCGCCACCGACATGGTGCTGGCGATCTACAACCCGGCGTCAAAGAGCCGGACCTGGCAGGTAGCGGCGATGCGGGACCTGTTGCTGGAGCATCGTGATCCCGGCACACCGGTGGTGATCGGGCGCGACGTGTCCGGGCCGAACGAGAAGGTGACGGTGGTGCGATTGGCCGACCTGGACCCGGCCGAGGTGGACATGCGTTGTCTGCTGATCGTCGGCTCGTCGCAAACGCAGTGGTATTGCGTGGATTCCACCGACCGTGTCTTCACTCCGCGCCGGTATCCCTCTTGATGGCGAGTGGCCAGTTGTGGCACGGTTTTTGCGAATTAGCGTGTCATAAGTGGCTATTCGGCGGTTGCCAGGACGGGTCACGGCCTAGGCGGGCGAGCAGCCTCGACTGGATGTCGGCGTCGTCATCGCTGTCGACCGGCGCAGCGAACATCCCTGACGCGGTCAATGCATCGGGGTCGTCGGGCAGCCCGTCGAGAAACATTGCACACCAGCCGGGGTCGAGCCGGTCGTCAGCGCCGACCGCGCGGGCCAGGTCCCAGGTATGCACTAACACATCTCGGGTGAGATGTGGCAGTGGCACGTCGAGGACACGCTCACGGTCCAACGCCCCCTTCAGCGCGTCGTGGGTCAACTCCCAGCGCTGCTGTGGGTCGTCGCGGGGACGCTCTGGCTTCAGGCCGAGCGGCCGAAGCAGCAGCACGTCGTGAAAGCCGATCACGTGCTCCAGCACTCCGCGCGCGTCCCACGCGTCGCACGGAGTCGGGCGGTCCCACTTCCCGTCGGCAGACTGGACAGCTTCACCGAACCGTCGGCACACCGCTAAATGCATTCTGCCAGGGTGCATTACATCGCCTCGGCCGGCCGAGTGGCCAGTTCTGGCACACTTTTCGTCAAATAGCGTGTCATAAGTGGCCGTTCGACGAGTGTATCCACGTGACTGCCTCGTCGACGGTGCCTAGCGTCGTCACCCCGGCCGGCAGCGGCGGCCGATCCACCATCACCACCCGGATGTTCAGCGCGGCAGCGGCGTCCAGCTTCGCGCGGGTCATGTCGCCGCCGCTGTTCTTGGTCACCAGCACGTCGATTCGGTGCTCACGCATCAGCTCACACTCCCCCTCGTAGTCATACGGCCCACGGGACAACAGCACTTGGTGATGGCGCGGCAAGGAAGCGGGATCAGGCGGAGTGACCGCGCGGATCAAAAACCAGGCGTCGCTGTCGGCGAAAGCCTTGACCCCCGACCTGCCGGTGGTGAGGAAAACCCGCGAAAATCCCTGACGTGCAACCGTTTCAGCCCCCTCGATATCGGACATCACCACGATCGCGTCGCCCGGCTCCCACGCCGGACGGGCCAGTACCAGATGCGGCAGCCGCAACTCTTCGCACGCCAGTGCGGCGTTCGCGGTGATGGTGGCCGCGAACGGGTGGGTGGCGTCGACGACGGCGTCGATCCTCGCATCGCGCAACCAGTTTCGCAGTCCTTCGACGCCGCCGAAGCCACCGATGCGCACCGCGCCGACCGGCAGCGCCGGGTCGGGCACCCGCCCGGCCAGCGAGCTGATCACCTCGACGTCCGGGTGCAGTCGCTCCGCCAATGCGCGGGCCTCGCCGGTGCCGCCGAGCAGCAACACTCGCATCAGTGCCGGCTCCCCCGGACACGGCCGGTCGAATACAGGTAGCTGTCGGTGAATCCCTCGGCGGCCAACACGTCGCCGACAATGATCACGGCGGTCTTGGTGATTCCGGCGTCGTGCATCTGCCCGGCGATGTCGGCCAGCGTTCCGCGCAGTATGGTCTGCTGCGGCCAGCTGGCCAAAGCGACGACGGCCGTGGGTGTTTCGGCGCGATAGCCGCCGGCCAGCAGCTGCGGGACGATCGCGTCGATCTGCGCGGCGGCCAGGTGCAGCACCAACGTGCCACCCGACCGGGCCAGCGAAGCCAGGTCCTCACCGGGTGGCATCGCCGTCGACAAGGTGGCCACCCGGCTCAGCGTCACCGTCTGCGCCACCCCGGGCACGGTCAGCTCGCGGCCCAGCGCCGCCGCTGCTGCGGCGAAAGCCGGGACGCCGGGCACGATTTCGTAGTCGATCCCCAGCGCGTCGAGGCGGCGGCACTGCTCTGCCACCGCGCTGTACAGCGACGGGTCGCCCGAATGTAGCCGCGCCACGTCCTGGCCGGCGGCGTCGGCAGAAGCGATCTCGGCGACGATCTGGTCCAGCGTCAGCGGGCCGGTGTCGACCACCCGCGCACCGGGCGGGCAGAGTGTCAACACGTCGTCGGGCATGATCGAACCGGCGTACAGGCAGACCGGGCATCGGCTCAGTAACCGCTGCCCGCGCACGGTGATCAGGTCCGCCGCACCCGGGCCAGCCCCGATGAAATACACCGTCATGGCTTGATCATCGCCCACTGGGTGACCGGCAGCGCCGGACGCCAACCGGTGAAGCCGCCTAACGGCTCACCCCGATAGTGCTGGAAACGCTGCAGCTCCCCGCCGAGAATCGAATGAGCCTGCAGCAAAACAGCTTCCGACTCCGCAGTGACGGCATTGGCGACCAGTCGTCCGCCCGCGGGCAGGTTTTCCAGACAGGCCTCGAGCACACCGCGCTGAGTCAGGCCGCCTCCGATGAACACCGCCGACGGCGTCGCGGCACCGGCGAAGGCCTCCGGCGCCGCGCCGCGCACATCGACATCGGCACCAAAAGCGCCGGCATTGCGCTCGATACGACCGCGGCGCTCCTCGTCGCGCTCGAAAGCAACGGCGCTGCAACCCTTCCCGCTCCGTGCCCATTCCACGGCGATACTTCCCGAACCCGACCCGACGTCCCACAGCCGCTGACCGGGCCGAGGAGCCAGCGCCGACAACGTCACGGCACGGATGCCCTGCTTGGTGATCTGCCCGTCGTGGCTGAACGCATCCTCGGGCAGCGCGGCTGCGATGTGTTCGTCGGGCAGGTAGCGGACCGCGATCACGTTGACGCCGTCGACGTCGTCCGGCGGGGCTGTCGCCCAGCCGCCGGCGGTGCTGTGCCGGCAGCGCTCCGCCGGCCCGCCCAGCTGTTCGAGCACGCTGAATTCCGAGTCGCCGCGGCCATATTCGGTGAGCAGGTCGGCCAGTGCCGCTGGCGTGCCCGCGTCGCGTGACAGCACGATGGCCCGTCCGCCACGGCGCACCGCCGTGTGCGGCGCCGCGTTCACCAAGCTGATCACCTCGGTGTCCTGCACACTCCATCCCATCCGCGCACACGCCAGCGTCACCGCCGAAACATGCGGCAAAACGGTGACCGACTCCGCTCCGAACAACCGGATCAGCGTGCCGCCGATGCCGTGCAACAGGGGGTCGCCACTGGCCAGCACATGCACATCGATCGGCTCGTCGAGCAGACCCCGCAGCGCGGGCAGCAACGGCGACGGCCACTCCCGGCGCTCTGCCGCCACCGAGTCATCGAGCAGATCGAGTTGCCGCCTCGACCCGTAAATCACTGCGGCCCTGCGCAATTCAGACGACGACGCCTCCGACAACCCGGCCATCCCGTCGGCGCCGATGCCGACCACGACGATCATGGGCGCCGCTCCTCCTCATCGCTGCGCTCTGCATCGTCGCCGGCGCGGATCATCGCGGCATCCGGCGCCAGACGAACTGCGGCAACATCCGCATCACCCTAGACGCCGGCCCCAATGCCCGCGGGACCCACACCGAGCGCCGACCCTTGGCCAGGGCGCGCACGGTAGCGTCGGCGACCCGCGCCGGGGTGGTCGGCAACGGAGCCGGCGTCATACCGTGCGTCATCCTGCCGATCACGAACCCCGGCCGCACGATCAGCACCCGCACCCCGGTGCCGTGCAGCGCGTCGGCCAATCCACTGGCGAAGCCGTCCAGACCCGCCTTGGCCGAGCCGTACACGTAGTTGGCGCGGCGCACTCGCGCCCCTGCAATCGACGAGAACACCACCAGCGATCCCCCGCCGGCCGCGCGCATGGCCGCGGCCAAGTGGGTCAGCAAGCTGACCTGCGCGACGAAATCGGTGTGCACGATCGCCACCGCGTGCGCGGCGTCGATCTCGGCGCGGGATTGGTCACCGAGGATCCCGAAGGCCAGCACCGCGGTGCCGATCGGGCCGTACTCCGCGACGATCGAGGAGACCAGCCGGCCGTGGGATTCCAGGTCGTCGGCGTCGAACTCGCAGGTGTGCACGGCCACCGCCCCGGCGGCGCGCACCATCGACACCTGCTCGGCGAGCTGGTCGGCCTTGCGCGCGGCCAGCACCACCGTGGCGCCGGGGGCCAACCGCAGCGCGACCTCGACGCCGATCTCGCTGCGGCCACCGAAAATCACCACTGGCCGGGCACCCGTGTCATCCACGGCTGCGATTATCGCCTGCGATAGCGTGAGCAACGATGGCGAATACCACCACCCGGCTCACCCAGGACGCGCTGGCGTTTCTCACCGAACGTCATCTGGCCATGTTGACCACACTGCGCGCCGACAATTCGCCGCATGTGGTGGCGGTGGGTTTCACCTTCGACCCCAAGACACACATCGCGCGGGTGATCACCACCGGTGGCTCGCAAAAAGCCGTCAACGCGGAGCGCGGCGGGGTCGCCGTGCTGAGCCAGGTCGACGGCGCCCGGTGGCTCTCGTTGGAGGGCCGCGCCAAGGTGAACAGCGACGTCGACGCCGTCCGCGACGCCGAGTTGCGCTACGCCCAGCGGTATCGCACGCCGCGCGTCAACCCGCGGCGGGTGGTGATCGAGGTGCAGGTGGAGCGGGTACTGGGTTCCTCGGACCTGCTCGACCGCGGCAAAGGCTGAGCTTCGAGCTGCCCGCGAGCGTGCGCAGTTGTTCAGAGAGCTCGCGGGCAAACGGCCTAACCTGTGCGGGCGTCGCGGGCGCCCGGCGCCCGGATGACCAGCGGCACCGCCGGGAAATAGGCGGCCATCTCCGGCCGCGACTTGGCCAGCGCGGCCGTCCCGTAGCCCCGGTGCCGGCAGTCGGGCCGAATCCAAATCCGGACGTGCACTTCGTGGCCCGCGAGTTCGCCGAACACCATGCCGACCTTCTCGTTGCCGTCTTCCGCGACGAACCAGGCGGCCTCCTCGGCGTCGATTCGCGCCAGCGCCGAACGGATCTCGTCGTCGAGGTTGTCGGCGGGACCGGCGGAGCCGTCGCCGTGGGTGCCGACTTCCTGGGTCCGCGCGGCGAAAATGTCCCGATCGGATTCGCCGGCGAACGGCCTCAGCACTAGCGTTTCGCCCGAGCTGGCCGGCCGCTCCTTCAGCGTGAAGCTCAGTTGGCTGTTCAAATCCTCGATCTCGGCGGCGATCTTCTTGCGCGAGTCCTCGGTGAGCTGATCGAGGCGCATCCCAATCACTGCCTCGGCGCCCCGGTGCGAGGTGCCCAGCAGAGCGACGATCGCTTCGACGGCGGCCTTCCGGTCGTCGGCCTCCACAATTGCGTCGAGCACCTCGTGCCGGCGTTCGAGGGCGTTGAGCAGAGCGTCGGCGATCTCCCGACGGGCGGCGGCGCGGTCGTGATTGGTCATCGCCTGAGCGTAGTCGCTGCCCAAGCCGAGGATCAGCCGATCGGCACCACGACCAGCTCGTGCGGGCGGTGATTGACGGGCTCCGCACCGTTCTCGGTGACGACGACGATGTCCTCGATGCGTGCGCCCCACTTGCCCGGGAAGTAGACGCCGGGCTCGACCGAAAACGCCATGCCCGCGGTGAGGGGCAGATCGTTGCCCGCGACGATGTAGGGCTCCTCGTGCACCGACAAGCCGATGCCGTGGCCGGTGCGGTGCACGAAGTACTCGCCGAGCCCCGCCTGGGTCAGCACGTCGCGGGCTGCGGCGTCCACCTGTTCGGCTGTCACCCCTGGGCGCACCGCGTCGACGGCCGCGCGTTGTGCTCTTTGCAGCACCGAATATTGTTGTGCCACTTCGGCGCTGGGCTCGCCGAGGCTGTATGTGCGGGTCGAATCGGAGTGATATCCCGGCTCGTAGGACCCGCCGATGTCGACGACGACGATGTCGCCGGCCCGCAGTTCGCGATCCGAGCACTCGTGATGCGGGTCGGCGCCGTGTGGTCCGGAGCCGACGATGATGAACGCCACTTCCGAATGTCCTTCGGCGACAATCGCTTCGGCGATGTCGGCGGCGACGTCGGCTTCGGTTCGGCCCGGCACCAGGAACTCCGGAACCCGGGCGTGCACCCGGTCGATGGCCGCGCCCGCCTTGCGCAACGCGTCGACCTCGGCCGCGTCCTTGACCATCCGCAGTTCGCGCAGCACGCCGGTGGCCAGCACCGGCACTACGCCGAGGACGTCGGCCAGCGGCAACAAGTGCAGCGCCGGCATCGCCTCGGTGACCGCGGTCCGCGTCGGTGTGCCGCCCAGCGTCGCGGCGACCAGCCGGTAGGGATCGTCGCCGTCGACCCAATCGGCCACCGCCAGGCCAAGATCCGCTGCCGCGGACTCCTTCAGCGCGGCCAGTTCCAGGCGCGGCACCACCACCCTCGGGTCTCCGGACGCAGGCACCACCAGAGCGGTGAGCCGCTCGAACGTCTGCGCCCGCGAACCGATCAGGTACCGCAGGTCGTAGCCCGGTGTGATCACCAGGCCGGCCAGCCCGGCGTCGGCGGTGGCCGCGGCCGCGGCGGCGAGCCGGCGGGCGTAGACGTCTGAGGCGAATCGGGAGTTCACCTCGGTAAGGCTAGTTGCATCAACGACAATGAGCCCATGCCTGCCCCCCTAGTGCTGCTCGACGGTGCCAGCATGTGGTTTCGCTCCTACTACGGTGTGCCGTCGTCGATCACGTCGCCCGACGGCCGGCCGGTCAATGCGGTCCGCGGCTTCCTGGACTCGATGGCGCTGGTGATCACCCGGCAGCGACCGGGCCGGTTGGTGGTGTGCCTGGATCTGGACTGGCGCCCGCAGTTCCGGGTGGACGCCATCCCGTCGTACAAGGCCCACCGGGTCGAGCAGGAAAACCCGGACGGGCACGTCGATGTCGAGGAAGTGCCCGACGAGTTGTCGCCGCAGGTGGAGATCATCGAGGAGATGCTCGACGCATTCGGCATCTGCACGGCCGGCGCGGCGGGTTTCGAAGCCGACGACGTGATCGGAACACTGGCCGCCGCCGAACGCCGCGACCCCGTCGTCGTCGTCAGCGGGGACCGTGACTTGCTACAGGTGGTCGGCGACGACCCGGTCCCGGTCCGGGTGCTCTACCTGGGTCGCGGGCTGACCAACGCGACGCTGCTGGGCCCGGCCGAGGTCGCCGACCGCTACGGGATCCCGGCGGACCGGGCCGGCGCGGCCTACGCCGAGCTGGCACTGCTGCGCGGGGACCCGTCCGACGGGCTTCCGGGCGTGCCGGGCATCGGCGAGAAGACCGCCGCGACGCTGCTGGCCCAGCATGGCTCGCTGGCGAGCATCCTCAAGGCCGTCGACGACCCGAAATCGTCGCTGTCCAAAGGACTTCGGCGCAAACTGCGGGACGCCGCCGACTACGTCGAGGCCGCCGGCCCGGTGGTGCGGGTGGCCACCGACGCGCCCGTCAAGTTGTCGACACCAACCGACGCGCTACCCCTGACGGCGGCCGACCCGCGGCGGGTGGCCGACCTTGCCGGACGCTACGGCGTCGGGTCGTCGATCGCGCGACTGCAGAAGGCGCTGGATTCGCTGCCAGGGTGAGCTACTTGGGACGGCCGACCTCGTAGGTGCCCTTGTTGTCCTGGAAGGTCACCGTCACCTGCCGCTTGCTGCCGTCGATGCTGACGCTGCAGTCGAACGTGCCGCCCTTCTTGACGACGGGGTTTTGACCGTCGTTGCACTTGACGTCCTTGACGTTCTTGGCGCCGTAGCCGTTGGTCTCGTCGGTGAGGATCTGCTGCACACCGGCCTGCGCCTTGTTGATGTCCAGCTTGGTGGTGACAAAGAACCCCGGCGCCCAAAAGCCGAGCACCAAGACGACTGCGACGAGGATCGCGGCGAACACGCCGACGACCGTGCCGATCACCGCCCGCGAACGCTTCGCGCCGGTCGGTGGCGTGCCGTACTGGCCGGGCTGTTGCGGGTACTGGCCGTACTGCCCCGGTGGGTACTGGCCGTATTGCCCCGGCTGGCCGTATTGGCCCGGGTACTGGCCCGGCTGCTGCGGGTATTGGCCGGTTTGCGCGCCGTACTGCTCGGTCTGCGGGTACGCCGGCGGCTGCGCATAGGGCTGCGACGGCGGGTAGAACTGCCCGGGCTGCTGGTACTGCTGGTAGTCGGTGGGCGTGTAGGCGGGCGCCTGCCACGTCGGCTGCTCACCCGTCGGCTGCTGCCAGGCCGGCTGCTCGCCGGACGGCTGCTGCCAGGGCGACGCCTGCTGCGTCGGCTGGTCGGATTGCTGATCCTCGCCCTGCGGTGGCTGCCACGGCTGGTTCGGGTCAGATCCCTGCGGTCCGCTCATCGTGTCTCCGGTCTTCTTGGTCGCGGTTGCTGGCCTATGCAACCGTAGCTGCGGCCTCAGCCTACCCGGCGTCAACTGCGACGACGCCACGCCGAATAGCATCGATTGCGTGTTTCGCGGTGACATTGAGATCCGGTTGCGGGGCGGCGTTGCGGACCTGGTCCAACAGGTCGAGCACCTGGCGGCACCAGCGCACGAAATCCCCTGCCGACAGCGGCGAGCCGCTGCCGTCGGCGTCCGCCGCCGTCAGCGCCGCCGCCAGATCTCCGCTGCTCGCCCACCGGTAGATCGCCGCGACGAACCCGTCGTCGGGCTCACGACTCAGGGCGATCCGATGTCGCTGCTCGTCGGCGCGCAACGCCGCCGATAGCCGTCGCGTCCGATGCAGCGCCTGCCGCAACGGCGCAGGCAACGCGTCTGGCGAGGGTCCGGGGCCGCCGTCGCCGCGCGACTCGTAGAGCACCGATGAGAGCACCGCCGCCAATTCGGCCGGACGCAGACCGGTCCACGCGCCGGTGCGCAGGCATTCGGCGACCAGCAGGTCGCTTTCGCTGTAGATCCGGGCCAGCAGCCGGCCGTCGTCGGTGACCCGCGGATCGTCGTCGCCGGGGCGCGCGATGAACCCGCGCTCGGTCAACAACCCGACGATCCGGTCGAAGGTGCGGGCCAGCGAATTGGTGGCGGCGGACACCTTCTTCTGCAGCTGCGCGTTGTCCCGTTCGATGCGCAAATACCGCTCGGCGACCCGCATCCGGGATTCCCGGTCAGGCGTGTGGTGGGCGGGATGGTGCCGCAACTGCTGGCGCAACGCGGCCAGCTCGGGATCGATGTCCGGACCGTCGGGTGCCCGGCTCCGACGTCTGCCTCGGGCCGACGGAATCGCCAACCCGGCCGCCGCCGACCGCAGCGCCGACGCCAGATCGCGGCGAACCCGCGGTTGGCGGTGCTCGACGCGCTTGGGCAGCGTCATCGACCCGACCGGCGCCGCGGCGGCCGAATAGTCGGCCGACGAAATCCGCCCAGCCCAACGGTGTTCGGTGAGCACCAACGGCCGCGGGTCGGAGCTGTCCTTATCGGATTCCAGCACCACGGCCAGACCGGTGCGGCGGCCGTGCGGGATCGTGATGATGTCGCCGCGGCGCAGCGCGGCCAAGGCGTCGTTGGCGGCCTGCCGTCGCTGCAGCCGCGACGCACGGGCTTGCGCGCGTTCGGCTTGCGAGATCTGTTCGCGCAACCGGGCGTAGTCGAGGATCGGCGCGTCCTTGCCACCGAGCTCCGCGGCGATCTCGCCGAGCATCCGCTCCCCGCGCTCGACGCCGCGGACCAGCCCGACCACCGACCGGTCGGCCTGAAACTGCGCGAACGACTGCTCCAGCAACCGGTGCGCCTGCTGCGGTCCCATCCGGTGCACCAGGTTGATCGTCATGTTGTACGACGGCGCAAACGAACTGCGCAGCGGGAACGTCCGGGTGGACGCCAGGCCGGCGACCTCGGCCGGCTCGATGTCGGGATGCCAGATCACCACCGCGTGGCCTTCGACGTCGATGCCACGCCGGCCGGCGCGACCGGTCAGCTGGGTGTACTCCCCCGGCGTCAGCGGAACGTGCTGCTCGCCGTTGAACTTCACCAGCCGCTCCAGCACTACGGTCCTGGCCGGCATGTTGATGCCCAATGCCAGTGTCTCCGTGGCGAATACGGCCTTGATCAGCCCGGCGGTGAACAGCTCCTCGACGGTGTGCCGGAATACCGGCAGCATCCCGGCGTGGTGGGCGGCCAGGCCGCGCAACAGTCCTTCGCGCCACTCGTAGTAGCCGAGCACGTCCAGGTCGGCGTCGGCCAGATCGCCGCAGCGATGGTCGATTACCTCCGCGATCCGGGCCCGGTCCTCGTCGGTGGTCAGCCGTAACGGCGAGCGCAGGCACTGGGCGACGGCGGCGTCGCACCCGGCGCGGGAGAACACGAACGTGATCGCCGGCAGCAGACCGTCGGCGTCGAGCACCCTGATCACGTCGGGCCGCGGCGGCGGCCGGTACATGGTGGGCCGCCCGGGACCACGGCGCGGCCGCCAGTCGGCCAGCCGATCCGCCTCGCGGCGATTGGCGATGTGGCGCACCAGGTTTGGATCAACGCGCGGCGTCTCGCCGTCGAGGTCGAACAGGTCGAAGAGCCGTTTGCCGACCAGCATGTGCTGCCACAGCGGCACCGGGCGGTGTTCGTCGACGACCACCGCCGTGTCGCCGCGCACGGTCTGGATCCAGCCGCCGAACTCCTCGGCGTTGCTCACCGTCGCCGACAGGCTGACCAGCCGGACCTCGTCGGGCAGATGGAGGATGACCTCTTCCCACACCGCGCCCCGCATCCGGTCGGCGAGGAAATGCACCTCGTCCATCACCACATGCGAAAGTCCTTGCAGCAGAGGTGAATCAGCGTAGAGCATGTTGCGCAGCACTTCGGTGGTCATCACCACCACCGGCGCGTTGGCGTTGACCGACAGGTCGCCGGTGAGCAACCCGATGCGGTCCTTGCCGTAGCGGGCGACGAAGTCGGTGTGCTTCTGGTTGGACAGCGCTTTGAGGGGCGTGGTGTAGAAGCATTTGCCGCCGGCGGCCAGCGCCAGGTGCACGGCGAACTCGCCGACCACGGTCTTGCCGGCTCCGGTCGGCGCGCACACCAGCACTCCGTGGCCGCGTTCCAGCGCCGCGCACGCCTGTTGTTGGAACGGGTCGAGGCCGAAGGCCAGCTCGGCGGTGAACCGCGCCAGCTCGCTCGGTTCAGGTGATGTCTTCATGTATCGCGGACGGGGGTTCGATCGGCGAGGCCTCGTCGTCGTCGAGGTCGGACAGCGCTTCGCGCTTGGCTTTTCGCTTGTCGTGCAGGCGGGCGATTTGGATCGCCAATTCCAGCAACAGCGTCAGCGCCATCCCGAGCGCAAGCATCGAGAACGGGTCGGATCCGGGCGTGAAAATGGCCGCGAAGCAAAACATCGCGAAAATCAGGCCGCGCCGCCACGACTTCAGCCGCGCATAGCTCAGCACCCCAGCCAGGTTGAGCATCACGATCAGCAGCGGGAATTCGAAGCTGACCCCGAACACCAGCAGCAGGTTGATCAGGAAGCCGAAATAGCGGTCGCCGGACAGCGCGGTCACCTGCACGTCGCTGCCGACGGTCAACAGGAAGTGCAATGCCTTGGCCAGCACCAGATACGCCAACACCGCGCCCGCGACGAACAGCACCGCCGCCGGGATCACGAACGCCACCGCGAAACGGCGCTCCTTGCGGTACAGGCCCGGGGTGATGAACGCCCACAGTTGATAGAGCCACATCGGGCAGGCCAGCACGATGCCGGCGGTCAGCCCGACCTTGAGCCGCAACATGAATTGGTCGAACGGCGCGGTGGCCAGCAGCCGGCACTGCCCGTCGGCGCTGATGTCGGCGCGGGCCGACGCCGGCAGCGCGCAGTAGGGGTGACGCAGCCACTCACCGAGGCTTTCCAGCCCGAACAGCGAGTGGGAGTACCACACGAATCCCAGCGCCGTGGTGAGCACGATCGTGCCCAGCGAGATGAGCAGCCGGGTGCGCAGCTCCGTGAGGTGGTCGACGAGCGACATCGTGCCGTCTGGATTGGTGCGGCTGCGCCGCAGGCGCGGGTCGAGCTTCCGCAGGATTCCGGTGGTGCGCACGGTCGGTCAGACAGCGCGTGCGGCGCGTCCGCACGCTGGGGTCGACGGCAGGTTAGCTCGACCGTCCGTCGGCGGCCGGCGGCTCGACCCGCTCCGACTGCACCGATGAGGGGCCGGCAGGAGATTCCGACTTGTTCTCGTTCTGCAGTTCACGGACCTCGGACTTGAAGATTCGCAACGACTTGCCTAGCGAACGCGCCGCGTCGGGGAGCCGCTTGGCACCGAACAGCACCACGACCACGACGGCCAGGATCAGCCAGTGCCACGGACTAAGACTGCCCACTTTGGTTACCTCCAGACGTTCACCCGATGCTACCGCGCCGCGGCCTGGTAGGCCTCCAGCGCCGCGGCCGCGGCATCGCGAACCCGCTGGGCCAGCGACTCGGGCGCCAGCACTCGCACCGCCGGCCCCAGCCCCAGCACCAGGCGGGTCATCCAGTCGTCGGAGGCGTAGGTCATGGCCGCCTCGCAGTACCCGTCGGGCAGGTCGCGCAGCAGCCGCATCGGGTAGTAGTCGAACATCCACGACGCCGACGGCGCCAGCCGCAGCGTGGCCGACGGCAGCGACGGGTCGGCGTCGAACAGCGAGGTGTCCGGCGGGGCCTGCAGCGCGGGTTCCGGCGGCGCCGAGGGCTCGTCGAGCACCTGCGCGTCGACGATGCGGTCGAACCTGAACAGCCGCACCCCCTCGGCCTCCCGCGACCAGGCCTCCAGGTAGCTGTGGTCGCCGACCAGCACCACCCGGATGGGGTCGACGACCCGGGTGGACAGTGTGTCGTGCGAAGCGGCGTAGTAGTCGATCGTGAGCGCGCGGTTGGTGCGCACCGCGGTGCGCACGGCGGCAGCGGCGTCGCTCTCCGCCGGCGCCGGCTCGTCGACGGCACCCGAGCCACGCGCGGCGACACCGGCCGCGGTTTCGATCTTGGCGATCGCGCTGCGGGCCGCTTCCGGGTCGACCACACCGGGGATGTCGGCGAGCGCCCGCAGCGCCACCAGCAGCACCGTGGCCTCCGGCGACGACAGCCGCAGCGGCTTGTCCACCCCCGCCGAGAACGTCACCTCGACGGTGTCGCCGGAAAAATCGAAGTCGATCAGGTCGCCGCCGAACCCGCCGGGAAGACCACAACACCAGAGCTGCCTGAGGTCTTCGTCGAGCTGCTCGATCGACACGCCCAAGTCGGCGGCCGCCTCGGCACGGGTGATCCGCGGGTTGGCCTGGAAATACGGCACCATGTTGAGCAGCCGCACCAGCCGCGTCGAAACCGGCGTCATACCGAAACCTCAGCCTGCGCCTTCAGCCGTGCCAGCACGTCGTCGCGCAGCGACTCCGGCTCCAACACCACGGCGTCGGCGCCGTAGCCGGCGACCTCGCGAACCAGCCGATCGGTGGAGCCGACGTCCAGTTCGAGCACTTCGCCGTCCCGGCCCGCCAATTGCCTTGGGCCGACAGGTTTTCCGGCGCGCCGTAGCGCGGTGGCCCGCCCGTCGGCCACCCACACCCGGGCCTGCACCCCGGTCGGCGCGTCGGACACGGCCTCGGTCACGATCGCGCGCAGGTCCACACCCTCGGGCGGGGTGACCGCGCCCGGCGGGCCGAGCGGTGTGACCGGGTCGCCGATCCGCGACAACCGAAACACCCGGGTGGCGTCGCGGTCGCGGTCGTGCCCGACCAGATACCAGCGGCCCTTCTCGGTCACCACACCCCACGGCTCGACGGTGCGGGTGGTGTACGGCTCGGTGCGCGACGGCCGGTGCGGAAACTGCACCGCCTGGCCCGCGTCGATCGCCGAGAGCAGCGCTCCCAAGCTGTTCTCCGAGCCGCGGACTCCGTCCAGCCTGGCGGGCGACGCGACGGTCACCGGCGCGTCGGAGTCGACGTCCACCCCGCCGGCACGGAGCTTGAGCAGCGCGCCCTGTGTGGCGGTGACCAGCTCCGGCGATTCCCACAGCTGGGTGGCGACAGCCACCGCCGCGGCCTCCTCCGGGGTCAGCTCGACATCGGGCAACGCATAGGCGTCACGGTTGATCCGGTACCCCTCGACGGGATCGAAGGCCGACACCTTGCCGGTCTCCAGTGGGATGCCGAGATCGCGCAGCTCGTTCTTGTCCCGTTCGAACATCCGCGAGAACGCCTCGTCGCTTGGGCTGTCGCCGTAACCGACCACGGTGGACCGGATCTTCTCGGCGGTCAGGTAGCTACGGGAGGACAGCAAGGCGATGACCAGGTTCATCAACCGTTCGACTTTGGAGATCGCCACGCGCCCCACCTTAATTGCCCGGCTTCTCCTCATCGCGCTACCCGCTCTGCATCGGCGCCGGGCGAGCTACATGCTGGCGATCAGTCGTTTGACCCGCTCGTCGACCGACCGGAAAGGGTCTTTGCACAGCACAGTCCGCTGCGCCTGGTCGTTGAGTTTGAGGTGCACCCAGTCGACGGTGAAGTCGCGGCCGGCGGCCTGTGCGGCGCTGATGAACTCGCCGCGCAGCCGGGCGCGGGTGGTCTGCGGCGGCTGGTCGACGGCGTCCTCGATTTCCTCGTCGGTGGTGATCCGGGCCGCCAGGCCCTTGCGCTGCAGCAGGTCGAACACGCCGCGGCCGCGCTTGATGTCGTGGTAGGCCAGGTCGAGCTGAGCGATCTTGGGGTCGGACAGCTCCATGTCGTAGCGGTCCTGGTAGCGCTGGAACAGCTTGCGCTTGATCACCCAGTCGATTTCGGTGTCAACCTTGGCGAAGTCCTGGCTTTCCACGGCGTCGAGCTGACGGCCCCACAGGTCGACGACCTGCTCGATCTGCGCGTTGGGCTCCCTGGTCTGCAGGTGCTCGACGGCGCGGGCGTAGTACTCCCGCTGGATGTCCAGCGCGCTGGCCTGCCGCCCGCCGGCCAGCCGCACCGGACGCCGGCCGGTGATGTCGTGGCTCACCTCGCGGATGGCGCGGATCGGGTTGTCCAGCGAGAAGTCGCGGAAGGCCACCCCGGCTTCGATCATCTCCAGCACCAGCGCGGCGGTGCCCACCTTGAGCATGGTGGTGGTCTCGCACATGTTGGAGTCGCCGACGATGACGTGCAGGCGCCGGTACTTCTCGGCGTCGGCGTGCGGCTCGTCGCGGGTGTTGATGATCGGACGGCTACGGGTGGTGGCGCTGGAGACGCCCTCCCAGATGTGCTCGGCGCGTTGGGAGAGGCAGAAGGTGGCGGCCTTCGGGGTCTGCAGTACCTTGCCGGCCCCACAGATCAGCTGGCGGGTGACCAGGAACGGCAACAGCACGTCGGAGATCCGGGAGAACTCGCCGGCCCGCACGATCAGGTAGTTCTCGTGGCAGCCGTAGGAGTTGCCCGCCGAGTCGGTGTTGTTCTTGAACAGGTAGATGTCGCCACCGATGCCCTCGTCGGCCAGCCGCTGCTCGGCGTCGACCAGCAGGTCCTCCAGCACCCGTTCGCCGGCGCGGTCATGGGTGACCAGTTGCACCAGGCTGTCGCATTCGGCGGTGGCGTACTCGGGGTGGCTGCCCACGTCGAGGTACAGCCGCGCGCCGTTGCGCAGGAAGACGTTGGAGCTGCGGCCCCAGGACACCACCCGGCGGAACAGGTAGCGGGCGACCTCGTCGGGACTCAGGCGGCGATGGCCGTGAAACGTGCAGGTGACACCGAACTCGGTCTCGATGCCCATGATTCGCCGCTGCACGATTCGAGCGTACTGGTATCCGGCCGCGACGGTACGGGAGGCGCGCTTGTAAACAGCTGTCGGCTTTACTTACCGTCCGACTTAGACTTGCCAGAGTCCGACTTCCCCGACGGCGAATCCGGCTTGGGTAGCAGCGCCTCCAGCGCCGAGCCGGTGATCCGCCGGAACGCTCGCCGCGGCCGGTTGGCGTCCAGAATGGCCACCTCCAGCATGGACACCCCGAGGCTGGGCTGATCGCCGCCGTTGCTGCTGCCCGCCCGCAGCGCATCGACCGCGATCCGCACGGCGTCGGCCAGGTCGGCGTTCTCGGCGTAGGAGTCCTTGAGCGCGTTGGCAATCGGCTCCGTCGTGCCGCCCATCACCACGAAATGCGGTTCGTCGTTGATCGAACCGTCATACGTGATCCGGTACAGCTCAGGGGGTTTCGACTCGCCGTAATGAGCGACTTCGGCCACGCACAGCTCGACCTCGTAGGGCTTGGCCTGCTCGGTGAAGATGGTGCCGAGCGTCTGCGCGTAGACGTTGGCCAGTTGGCGACCGGTGACGTCGCGGCGGTCGTACGCGTAACCGCGGGTGTCGGCGAATTGGATTCCGCCGCGGCGCAAGTTGTCGAATTCGTTGAACTTGCCCGCGGCGGCGAAACCGACGCGGTCGTAGAGCTCGCTGATCTTCTGCAGCGAGCGCGACGGGTTCTCCGCGACGAACAGCACACCGCCGGCGTAGGCCAGCGCCACCACGCTGCGGCCCCGGGCGATGCCTTTGCGTGCGAGCTCGCTGCGCTCGCGCATCGCCTGCTCGGGCGAGATGAAGTACGGAAAGCTCACGAGTCACCCCGCCCAGCGTCGGGGCCGAAAGTGTCTGCACGCGAACGGCTTTCGATGACCTCCTTGGCCAGCTCGGCGATACGCGGCTCGGGCACCTCGGCCGCGCCGTCGGCGCCGATGGTGACCGCCGTCGGGTAGATGCCGCGGACCAGGTCTGGGCCGCCGGTGGCCGAGTCGTCGTCGGCCGCGTCGTAGAGCGCCTCCACGGCAACCCGCAGCGCCGAATCCCCGTCGGTCACCTGTGAATACAGCTTTTTCATCGACGAGTTGGCGAAGATCGATCCCGAACCGACGGACTTGTAGCCCTCCTCCTCGAGGTTCCATCCGCCGGCCGCGTCGAACGACACGATGCGGCCCGCTTTCTCCGGGTCGGGATCGTCGAGGTCGTAACCCACCAGCAGCGGCAGCGCGACCAGGCCCTGCATCGCCGCGCCCAGGTTGCCGCGCACCATGATCGCCAGCCGGTTGACCTTGCCGGCGAACGTCAGCGGCACGCCTTCGAGCTTCTCGTAGTGCTCGAGTTCGACGGCGTAGAGCCGGGCGAACTCGACGGCGATCGCCGCGGTGCCGGCGATGCCGGTCGCGGTGTAGTCGTCGGTGATGTAGACCTTCTGCACGTCGCGGCCGGCGATCATGTTGCCCTGGGTCGAGCGCCGGTCACCGGCGATGACGACCCCGCCCGGGTATTTCAGCGCGACGATCGTGGTGCCATGCGGCAGCGAACTGCCGGCGCCGGGTTCGGCGCTACCGGCACCGACCGGCAGCAGCTCGGGCGCCTGGCGACGCAGGAAGTCAGCGAACGAGGACAGGTCTACAGGGTTAGCGGGAACTCCGGGAAGTGCTGAGTGGGTGGCCAGGCGATCGCGATGAAACGGCCAGGTCACTGGCCGCCCTTTTGGACGTACGCGCGCACGAAGTCCTCGGCGTTCTCTTCCAGAACGTCATCGATCTCGTCGAGCAGGTCGTCGGTTTCCTCGGTGAGCTTCTCGCGACGCTCCTGACCCGCGGCTGTGCTGGCGGTCAGGTCGTCATCGTCGCCGCCGCCACCGCCGCGCTTGGTCTGCTCCTGAGCCATCGCTGCCTCCTGCTATGTCATCGGCGGCGCATTACACGCCCGCCGGTCCCTCTACCCTACCGGTCGACACCGGCCTTTCCCCCGGTAACGAAGCTCACGTCGTCAGTTGTTCCACCAGTTCCGCCGCGCTGTCCACGGAGTCCAGCAGCGCCCCGACGTGGGCCTTGCTGCCCCGCAGCGGCTCCAGCGTCGGGATGCGCACCAGCGAGTCGCCACCGAGGTCGAAGATCACCGAGTCCCAACTGGCGGCCGCGATGTCGGCGCCGAACCGGCGCAGGCACTCCCCGCGGAAGTAGGCCCGGGTGTCGGTCGGCGGGTTGTCCACCGCGCCCAGCACCTGCTGCTCGGTCACCAGCCGCTTCATCGAGCCGCGCGCCACCAGCCGGTTGTACAGGCCCTTGTCCAGCCGCACGTCGGAGTACTGCAGATCGACCAGATGCAGCCGGGGCGCCGACCAGCTCAGGTTCTCCCGGTGCCGGAAGCCCTCGAGGATTCGCAGCTTGGCCGGCCAGTCGAGCAGGTCGGCGCACTCCATCGGGTCACGCTCGAGCAGGTCGAGCACGTGCGCCCAGGTCTCCACGATGTCGTTGGCACGGGGATCGGGGTCGCGGGTGTCGACCAGCTTGGCCACCCGGTCCAGGTAAACCCGTTGCAGCGCAAGGGCGGTCAGCTCGCGGCCGTCGGCCAGTGCCACGGCGACACGCAACGACGGGTCGCGGCTGATCGCGTGCACGGCGTGCACCGGGCGCGCTAACGCCAAGTCCGTGAGATCGATACCCTCCTCGATCAGGTCGAGCACCAGCGCGGTGGTGCCCAGCTTCAGATACGTCGAGGTCTCGGCGAGGTTGGCGTCACCGATGATCACGTGCAGCCGGCGGTACCGGTCGGCGTCGGCGTGCGGCTCGTCGCGAGTGTTGATGATGCCGCGTTTGAGCGTGGTCTCCAGCCCGACCTCGACCTCGATGTAGTCGGCGCGCTGCGAGAGCTGAAAGCCCGGCTCGTCGCCGGCCGGCCCGATGCCGACCCGCCCGGAGCCGGTGACCACCTGCCGCGACACCAGAAACGGCGTCAGCCCGGCGATGACGGCAGAGAACGGCGTCTGGCGGCTCATCAAGTAGTTCTCGTGCGAACCGTACGAGGCGCCCTTGCCGTCGACGTTGTTCTTGTACAGCTGCAGCTTGGCCGCCCCGGGCACGCTGGCGACGTGGCGCGCGGCGGCCTCCATCACCCGCTCACCGGCCTTGTCCCAGATCACCGCGTCGAGCGGGTCGGTGCATTCCGGCGCGGAGTACTCCGGATGGGCGTGGTCGACGTAGAGCCGCGCGCCGTTGGTCAGGATCATGTTGGCCGCGCCCACCTCGTCGGCGTCGACCACCGGCGGCGGGCCGGCGGAGCGGCTCAGGTCGAAGCCGCGGGCGTCGCGCAGCGGCGACTCCACCTCGTAGTCCCAGCGGGTGCGCTTGGCGCGCTGAATACCCGCGGCGGCGGCATACGCCAGCACCGCCTGCGTCGACGTGAGGATCGGGTTCGCGGTCGGGTCCGACGGCGACGAGATGCCGTACTCGACCTCGGTCCCGATAATCCGTTGCATGACCTAAAGACTAGGCGAACCGCTTTTGGCGCGACCGTGCGCGGTTGTCCGGCATTCGCGGCGTGTCGGCGTACAACCACGCACGCTCGCGGCGACGGCCGAGAGCTACAGGTACTGGCCGAGGTTGGATTCCGTGTCGATGGCCCTGCTGGCACTCGAGCTCTTGCCGGTGACCAGCGTGCGGATGTAGACGATCCGCTCGCCCTTCTTGCCCGAGATCCGTGCCCAGTCATCGGGATTGGTGGTGTTGGGCAGGTCCTCGTTCTCGGCGAACTCGTCGACGATCGAGTCGAGCAGATGCTGGATGCGCAGACCGGGCTGACCGGTCTCTAGCACCGACTTGATCGCGTTCTTCTTCGCGCGGTCGACGACGTTCTGGATCATCGCCCCGGAGTTGAAGTCCTTGAAGTACATGACTTCTTTGTCACCGTTGGCATAGGTGACCTCCAGGAACCGGTTGTCGTCGATCTCGGCGTACATCCTGTCGACAACCTTCTCGATCATCGCCTTGATGCATGCCGAGCGGTCGCCGCCGAACTCCGCGAGGTCGTCGGCGTGCACCGGAAGCTCCTCGGTGAGGTACTTGGAGAAGATGTCCTGTGCCGCTTCGGCATCCGGCCGCTCGATCTTGATCTTGACGTCCAGGCGGCCGGGCCGCAGGATCGCCGGGTCAATCATGTCCTCGCGGTTGGACGCGCCGATCACGATGACGTTCTCCAGGCCCTCCACCCCGTCGATCTCGGACAGCAGCTGGGGAACCACCGTGGTCTCGACGTCGGAGGAGACGCCGGTGCCGCGGGTGCGGAAGATCGAGTCCATCTCGTCGAAGAACACGATCACCGGGGTGCCCTCGGACGCCTTCTCCCGCGCGCGCTGGAAGATCAGCCGGATGTGCCGCTCGGTCTCGCCGACGAACTTGTTCAGCAGCTCGGGGCCTTTGATGTTGAGGAAGTAGGACTTGGCCTCGCGCGCGTCGTCGCCGCGGACCTCGGCCATCTTCTTGGCCAGCGAGTTGGCAACGGCCTTGGCAATCAACGTTTTACCGCAGCCGGGCGGCCCGTAGAGCAGCACACCCTTGGGCGGACGCAGCGCATACTCCTTGTAGAGCTCCTTGTGCAGGAACGGCAACTCCACCGCGTCGCGGATCTGCTCGATCTGACGGGTCAGGCCACCGATGTCCTCGTAGCTGACATCCGGCACTTCCTCGAGCACCAGATCTTCGACCTCGGCCTTCGGGATGCGTTCGAACGCATACCCGGCCTTGGTGTCGACCAGCAGCGAGTCACCGGGCCGCAGTCTGCGCGGCCGGGTGTCGTCGGCCAGCGCGTCGGGAATCCCTTCGGGCAGGTCTTCAGCCACCAGCGGCTCGGCGAGCCAGACGATGCGCTCCTCGTCGGCGTGCCCGACGACCAGCGCCCGGTGACCGTCGGCCAGGATCTCCCGCAAGGTCGAGA
Organism: Mycobacterium sp. MFM001; assembly: GCF_003402475.1. Classification (GTDB taxonomy): domain Bacteria; phylum Actinomycetota; class Actinomycetes; order Mycobacteriales; family Mycobacteriaceae; genus Mycobacterium. The sequence continues at coordinate 77,455 of NZ_BFAB01000008.1, read as the reverse complement.
TCTCGCCGACCGATTCGTAGGTCCCGGCCTCGACGACAGTTAACGCCTCGTTGAGCCGAACCGTCTGCCCTTTCTTGAGCAACTTGACATCGATGTTGGGTGAGCAGGTCAACCGCATCTTGCGGCCGGAGGTGAACACGTCGACGGTGTCGTCGTCATGCGTGGCCAGCAGCACGCCGTATCCGCTCGGGGGCTGGCCGAGCCGGTCGACCTCCTCGCGCAGCGCCAACAGCTGCTGACGCGCCTCCTTGAGAGTTTCCATCAGCTTGGAATTACGTGCCGCAAGCGAGTCGATGCGTGCTTCGAGCTGGTGCACATCGCGGGCATTGCGCGCGGCACTTTGCGGCCCGACCGCGCCCTCTAACTGCTCGCGCAGTATCGAGGCCTCACGCCGCAACTCCTCCAGCTCGGCGGCATCTTCGCTGGACAGGTCTTGTTCGCGAGGGCTTCCGAACGCTTCACGCTCTGACTCACCCATGTTGCGCTCCTTTCCCGCACCGGAAATGTGGCACGGCGGATACTTCAACGCTACCGGCGATTTCGGATTCATGCGTGAACTCGAAATGGGGCGCGCTGGCAACAGCGTTAACATGACACCGATCTGGCCTAATCGAGAGGACATTCGTGACCGTGAAATCCCTAGCCACAGGTGCCGCAGTCGTCGCCGCGATCGGTGCCGCGGCCGCCGGTGTGACATCTATTGCATCCGTTACCCCGGCCGCGTCGCAAGTAGTGCCCGTGGTATTCGGGGTGCCGATGCCGCTCGATCCGGCGACGGATGTGCCGACTCCCGACCAGTTGATCAGTGTCCTCAACGGCTTGCAGAACCCGGGTGTTCCGTTCGCGAGCAAGGGCTATCTGGTGGAGGGCGGCGTCGGCGGGGTCGAGGGCCGCATTGCCGACCGCAAGCTGCAGCAGGCTGCACAGCACGGTTCCTTGCCACTGACGTTCCAGGTGGCCAACATCGCACCGGCCGGCCCGGGCGCGGCGTCGGCCGACATCACCGCTTCGGGTCCGACCCTGGCGCCGACCACGCAGAACATCACGTTCGTCAACCAGGGCACCTGGAAGCTGTCCCGAGCCTCGGCGATGACGCTGGTGCAGCAAATCCAATCCGCGGGCTGACCGCTGCTGGTGCTGTGCCGGTTTCCAGGCACCTCCGCGCAGCCGTGAGCGCCGCCGCGATCGTGGCGGCGCTCGGGCTGTCGGGGTGTTCGAGCGGCGGTTCGGGCACTCCCGCCCCCGCGGCGTCGTCGTCTCCTGCCGAGGCTGCACCAGCCACGCCGGCGGCGCCGCAGAGCGCGCCGGTACCGGCGCCCGAGGCGCTCACCGACGTGCTGTACCGCCTCGCCGACCCGGGCGTGCCCGGTGCCCAGAAGCTGGGCCTCGTCGAGGGCGCAACGCCCGACAACGCCGCGGCTCTGGACAAATTCGCCAACGCGTTGCTGGGCGGCGGCTATGCGCCGATGACCTTTGAGGCGCATGACATCGCGTGGTCGGACCGCAATCCCGGAGACGTCGTCGCCACCGTCGACGTCAGCACCCCCAATCCCGGTGCGCCCGGGTTCTCGTTTCCGATGGAGTTCAAGCCCTACCAGGGTGGCTGGCAGCTCTCGCAGCGCACCGCGGAGACGCTGCTCGCCTTCGGCACCGCGCAAAGCGGGGCCTCCCCGACACCGACTCCTTGACATGTGGATCGGTTGGCTGGAGTTCGACGTGCTGCTCGGCGACGTGCGCTCGCTCAAGCAGAAGCGGTCGGTGATCCGCCCGGTGGTGGCGGAGTTGCAACGCAAGCTCAGCGTGTCGGCGGCCGAGACGGGGTCGCAGGATCTGTACCGGCGTGCCGGAATCGGGGTGGCGATGGCCTCGGCCGACCGGCATCACGCCGTCGAGGTGCTCGATGCGGCCGAACGCATGGTGGCCGCGCATCCGGAGTTCGAATTGCTGTCGGTGCGGCGCGGGCTGCAGCGCAGCGACGACTAACGCTTGCGGCGCAACGGAGTCGGCGTCACCGTGCCGGGCGCCAGCCGGCGCGCCGACACCAGGAACGCGGTGTGGCCGCGCATGTTGTGCTGCGGCCGCACGGCCAGACCGACGACGTTCCAACCTCTTTGCAGCGTCTCCCACGCCCGCGGCTCGGTCCAGCATTGCTGTTCGCGCAGCGCCTCCACGGTCTTCGACAGCTGGGTGACGGTGGCGACGTAGATCATCAGCACACCGCCGGGGATCAGCACCCGCGACACCGCGTCGAGCACATCCCACGGCGCCAGCATGTCGAGCACCACCCGGTCGACCGAGCCGTCGGGCAGGTCGCAGTCGGCGAGGTCGGCGATGACCAGCCGCCAGTTGTCCGGCGTGTCGCCGACGAACGTCTCCACGTTGCGGCGCGCGTGGTCGGCGTGGTCGGGGCGCACCTCGTAGGAGATCACCTGCCCGGCCGGCCCGACCGCGCGCAGCAGCGAGCACGTCAGCGCGCCCGAGCCGGCGCCCGCCTCCAGCACCCGCGCGCCGGGAAAGATGTCGCCCTCGTGCACGATCTGCGCGGCGTCCTTCGGGTACACCACCTGCGCGCCGCGGGGCATCGACATCACGTAGTCGACCAACAACGGGCGCAGCACCAGGAACGGGTCGCCGTTGGTGGATTTGACCACGCTGCCTTCGGGCAGCCCGATCACGGTGTCGTGTGCGATCGCCCCGCGGTGCGTGTGGAATTCGCCGCCGGGGCTCAGCAGCATCGTGTAATGCCGGCCCTTGGCGTCGGTGAGTTGAACGCGATCACCGACGCTGAACGGACCGCTTGCGGACACAGCAGTCTAGCCTGCCAGCAGACGCGCCGACGCCGATGCGCGGGGTTGTCGTAGGTGGCCCCTAGGCTGCGGGTATGAGCGGTGAGCGGTCGCGGCCGGCTTCAAAACCAGCTTTGTCGCCGTCGCGGGCGGCCGACTTCAAACAGTGCCCGCTGCTGTATCGCTTCCGGGCGATCGACCGGCTGCCCGAGCCGCCGTCCACCGCGCAACTGCGGGGGTCGCTGGTGCACGCCGCGCTGGAACGGCTCTACGGTCTGCCGGCGCCGCAACGCGTCCCCGACACCGCCCGCGCACTGGTGGGCCCGGCGTGGGAGCAGCTGCTAGCCGAGGAACCCACGCTGGCCGCCGAATTGGACGCGGCACAGCTGGCCGAACTGCTGGACGAAGCCCGCGCGTTACTGTCGGGCTATTACCGGCTGGAGGATCCGACGCGGTTCGATCCGCAAAGTTGCGAGCAGCGGGTCGAGGTCGAACTGGCCGACGGGACGCTGCTGCGCGGGTTCATCGACCGGATCGACGTCGCGCCCACCGGCGAGCTGCGGGTGGTGGATTACAAGACCGGTAAGGCGCCACCGGAAGCCCGTGCGCTTGCCGAGTTCAAGGCGCTGTTCCAGATGAAGTTCTATGCGGTGGCGCTGTTGCGCTCACGGGGTGTGCTGCCCACCCGGCTGCGCCTGGTCTACCTGGCCGACGGGCAGCTGCTGGACTACTCCCCCGACGAAGACGAGCTGCTGCGCTTCGAGAAGACGCTGATCGCGATCTGGCGGGCAATCCAATCCGCTGGCGCCACAGGCGATTTCCGGCCACGCCCGTCGCGGCTGTGCGACTGGTGCCCACACCAGGCGCACTGCCCGGTCTACGGCGGAACGCCGCCGCCCTACCCGGGCTGGCCGGATCATCCCGACGAGGGCGATCCCGACGCCGTTCTGCATCGCGCGGATCCGGCGGCGTGATCGGTTGCCACTACCGTCGGCTCGGCGCCGACGGCGAGGTCGTGCAGTTTGAATCCACCGACTTCACGCGCAGCAACTGGGCGGCCGATCTTCAGCACGGCTCACCGCCGCTGGCGCTGCTGACCAAAGCGATCGAAGAACGGCTGACGGGTTCGCCGCTGCGGATCGGCCGGCTGTGTCTCGACATCCTCGGGGTCATTCCGGTGGCGCCCGTTTCGGTGCGGGCCTGGGTCGAGCGGCCCGGCAAGCGAATCTCGTTGCTGGCGGCCGAAATGCGGCACGGCGACCGCGCGGTGGCGCGACTCGGCGCGTGGGCGCTAGCCACCACCGACACCGCCGACGTGGCCACCGACCGCTACCCGCCGATAGTGGAAGGCCCAGCCAAACCGCAGCCGTCGTATTGGTGGAACGTCGGCGGATATCTGAAGTCCATCGATTGGCGCCCGCAACCAGACGACCCGACCGGCGCGGCGGTGTGGTGGCTGCGCCCACTGGTACATGTGGTGGACAGCGAGGACGCCACGCCGCTGCAGAACTTGGCCATGGTCGTCGACTCCGCCAACGGCGTCGGCGCTGCCCTGCACCCGGAGCGGTTCACGTTCATGAACACCGATACTGTGGTGCATCTGCATCGGGTCCCGCACGGCAGTGATTTTGCGTTGCGGGCGCGCGGCTCGATCGGACCCGACGGGATCGGGGTGACCACTGCGGAGATCTTCGACCGCAACGGTTTTGTCGGGACGTCGGCGCAAACGCTTCTGGTGCAACGTCGTTGACTACTCCAGCGGCGACATCTCCTGCAGCATCGTGGGTATCAGCTCGCTGACCGTCGGATGAATGTGCATGGTGCGCGACAAGGTGGTGTAGGGCGCCTTTGCGGACATCACATCGAGGATGGCGTGGATGATCTCGTCGCCGCCGACGCCGAGGATGGCCGCTCCCAGAATCTGTTTCGTGTCGGCGTCGACGAGGACTTTCATAAAGCCTTGTGTCTCACCCTTTTCCACCGCCCTGCCGACTCGGGTCATCGGCCGCTGGCCGATCAGCGCCGGCCGGCCCGACGCGCGCACCTGCTCGACGCTCATGCCGGCGCGGCCCAGCGGCGGGTCGATGTAGAGCGCATAGGTGGGGATGCGGTCGCTGACCCGGCGCGGGTCGCCGTCGAGCAAATTGGCCGCGACGATCTCGAAATCGTTGTAGGAGGTGTGGGTGAACGCGCCTTTGCCGTTGCAGTCGCCCATCGCCCAGATGTGATCCACATTAGTCTTGAGCTGGTCGTCGACGGTGATGTATCCGCGGGCGTCGGTCTGCACGCCGGCATGCTCGAGGCCGAGGTCGTCGGTGTTGGGCCGTCGCCCCACGGCGACCAGTAGATGGCTGCCGGTGACCGGTTGTGCATCGGCCCGCGGCGTCAGCTCAAAACCGGTGTCCAGCTTGGTGATCCGGATGTCGTCGGCGTTGACGACGACGTCGATGCCTTCGTTTTCCAGGATCGACCGGATGGCGGCGGAGACGTCGTCGTCCTCGCGCGACGCCAGTCGCGGGCCCTTCTCGATAACCGTCACCGCGGCGCCGAACCGGCGGTACATCTGCGCGAATTCGAGCGCGATGTAGCTGCCCCCGATGATCACCAGATGGTCCGGCAACACATCGAGTTCGAGGATCGAGGTGTTGGTGAGGAATTCGACGTCGGAAAGCCCGGCGATGTCCGGGACGACAGCACGGCCGCCGAGGTTGAGAAAGATGCGGTCTGCGTGCAGCAGTTCATCGCCGACCCGCAGCGTGTGCGGATCGGTGAAGCGGGCGTGGCCGCGAATGACCGTGCAGCCGTGCATACCGGCTAGCCAGTCCTCGACACCTTTGCGGTCCTTGAGCATGATGTCGTCTTTGCGCGCTTTGACTAATCCCATGTCCACGCTGACCGATCCGGTGCCGACGCCGTAGTCGGCTCCGCGGCGGGCCAGGTGGGCCGCATGCGCGCTGGCCACCAACGTCTTGGTGGGAATGCAGCCGGTGTTGACGCAGGTGCCGCCGATCAGTTTTCGCTCCACTACCGCGACACGGTGTCCGGCCTCAGTCAGCCGGCCTGCCAGCGGCGGTCCGGCCTGGCCGGCGCCCACCACAATTGCGTCGAAATGGCTTGTCACAGCACGGCTGTCGTCACCGCGATGGCGAATCCGCCGAGTACCGCGACCGTGTCTTCGAGCAGTGCGATCGGCAGGTCGTGACCGTGCGCGGTGCCCAGCCTGGTGCGGGCTTCATAGCCGCCGAGAGTGCCAAGGACTGCGCCGACCGCGCCGGCGCCGAGCGAACTCCACCGATAACCCCATGCCGTGCCGATGACGGCACCGGCGAACGCGCCCAAGACAATCCGGGCGACGAACCCAATCGCGGCGGTGCGGCTCGGTGTCGCCGGAAGCTTGTCGGCGACCAGTTCGAGGATCGCCAAAATGGTCAGCACCGCGACGGTCACCGGATGGCCGACCCACGAGGCCCACGTCCCGTCCATGTTGATCCAGTCGAGCAGCGCCGCCCATGCGACCACAGCGGGGGCTGTCAGCGAACGCAACCCGGCGACGACGCCGATCAGCAGAGCGAGTACCAGGACAAGGACGTGGGTCGTCATGGCGAGGACGCTAGCATCCGCCGAGATCAGAATCGGCAGAACCGGATGTCGGAGGCCAGGATCGCCTTGGCCCCGATCGCGGCGAGCTCGTCCATGATCGCGTTGACGTCGCGGCGTGGCACCAGCGCCCGAACCGCCACCCAATCCGGGTCGGCCAGCGGGGCGATCGTCGGCGACTCCAGGCCCGGCGTGATCGACGTGGCGTTGTCCAGGACAGAACGCGGGCAGTCGTAGTCCAGCATCAGATACTGCTGACCGAACACCACGCCCTGCACCCGGGCCACCAGCTGGTCGCGGGCGGGATTGGGATGCTCGGCGGCGTCGGCTCGCTCGATCAGCACCGCCTCCGAATCACACAGCGGCTCACCGAAGGCCGCCAGGTCGTGCAGGCTCAGGGTTCGTCCGGAGCCCACCACGTCGGCGATCGCATCGGCCACACCCAGTTGCACGGAGATCTCCACCGCGCCGTCGAGGCGGATCACGGTGGCTTCGATTCCCTTGGTGGCCAGATCTTTTCGTACCAGGTTCGGGTAGGCGGTGGCGATCCGCCGGCCGGCCAGATCGGCCGTGGTCCAGTCCCGGCCGGCGGGCGCGGCGTAACGGAAACTCGACGAGCCGAAGCCCAGCGACAGGCGTTCGGCCACCGGCGCCTCGGACTCACGAGCCAAATCCCGTCCGGTGATCCCGAAGTCGAGATCCCCCGACCCGACATAGATCGCGATGTCCTTGGGGCGCAGGAAGAAGAACTCGACGTTGTTCACCGGGTCGAGGACGGTCAGGTCCTTGGGATCGGTGCGACGACGGTATCCGGCCTCGGCGAGGATCTCGGCGGCCGGCTCACTGAGTGCCCCCTTGTTGGGAACGGCGACGCGCAGCATCTACAGCTTCCGATACACGTCGTCGAGCGAGAGCCCGCGCGCGATCATCAGCACCTGCGTCCAGTAGAGCAATTGGCTGATCTCCTCGGCGAGGGCGTCGTCGGGTTCGTGTTCGGCCGCCAGCCAGACTTCGCCGGCCTCTTCGAGGATCTTCTTGCCGATGGCGTGCACCCCGCTGTCCAGCGCGGCCACCGTGCTGCTGCCGGGCGGCCTGACGCGGGCGCGCTCGCCGAGTACGGCGAACAGATCGTCGAAGGTCTTCACGGCCAGCGATTGTTTCATGCGGCGCTCAGCAAAGTCACGGCAGTTTCAGTTGTGCTCGTGCAAGGCGTCGGCGTGCATGTCTTCTAAGGCCACGCCGTTGGTTTCGCGGACCCATCGCCACACGAACACGAACGACAGCACCGCGCACAGCGTGTAGAAGCCGTAGGCGAAGCCGAGCATGTGCCGCAGCGCCGGGAAAGTCACGGCGATGGTGGCGTTGGTGATCCACTGCGCGGTGGCCGCCAGTCCCGCCGCGGCGGCCCGGATGCGGTTGGGGAACATCTCGCCCAGCAGCACCCACAGGATCGGCCCCCACGACACGCCGAACGCGACCACGAAGAGGTTCGCGGCGATCAGCGCGATCACTGCGGAAGCGCCGGCGAGATGCGGCTTGCCGCCGACGACCGGCGCGCTGGCGAAGATCACGGTCAGTGTGGCCAGCATCACGGCCATGCCCGCCGAACCGCCCAGCAGCAGCGGCTTGCGGCCGACCTTGTCGATCAACGCGATCGCGATCAGGGTGATGATCACGTTGACCACCGAGGTGGCCAGGGCGATCGTGAACGACCAGCCTTCGCCGAATCCCACGTGCTCCCAGAGCACATCGGAGTAGAAGAAGATCACCGTGATGCCGACGAGCTGCTGAAAGCACGCCACACCCAGGCCCACCCACACGATGCCGTAGAGGCCGCCGGTCGGCTTGCGCAGGTCACGCCAGGACGGCGGTGTTTCGCGCTGCAGCGTGTCGACGATCCGGGTCACGGTGGGCTCCACGTCACGTTCGTCGAGCAGCCCGCAGAGCACTCGACGGGCTTCCGGAATCCGATGGGAGGCAATGAGGTAGCGCGGTGACTCGGGGATCGTGAAGGCCAGCACGCCGTAGACGACGGCCGGCACCATCTCCCCGAGGAATGTCCAGCGCCAGGCGGCCATGCCCAGCCACAGTTCGCCGCGAGAGCCGCCCGCGATGTGAAACGGCAGCCAGTTCACCGCCAGCGACAGAAAGATGCCCAACACGATCGCGAGTTGCTGCAACGAGCCGAGCCTGCCGCGGATGTCCGGTGGCGATATCTCGGCGATGTACGCCGGTCCGATCACGGACGCGACGCCGACGCCGAGACCGCCCACGACGTGGAAGGCGATGAACATCCAGATGCTGCTCGCCAGCCCGGTGCCCAGCCCGCAGGCGAAGAACAGCGCGGCGGCCAGCCGCATCATCGCCAGGCGGCCGGTGCGGTCGGCGATGCGTCCGGCGGTCGTCGCTCCCACTGCGGCCCCGAGCAGTCCCGAGGCAGCCGCGAAGCCGAGGACGGCGTTGCCGATCTGGAAGTCGGCCTGCAGCGCTCTCACTGCGCCGTTGGTCACCGAAACGTCGTAGCCGAACAGCAGCCCGCCGATCGCGGCCGCCGACGCAAATCGAACAGCACGGACGGTCACGTCATTTCTCACGAGGTTCCAACGTACGGTGTGGCATGAACTTCTCCGAGATCGAGGTCGCCGTCGACGGTGCCCGGGCGGCTATCACGCTGAACCGGCCGGACAAGCTGAACCCGCTTTCCACCACCACCCTGACCGAGCTGGTGGAGGCCGCGCGCCACCTCGACGCCCGGCCCGGAGTGAAGGTGGTGGTGATCTCCGGGCGGGGCCGGGCGTTCAGCGCCGGAGCCGATCTCGCGTCGTTCGCCGCCGAGGGTGGCCCGCCGCCGCGTGAGGCGGCCGACGCCGGACGGCGGATGGCCGATGCGATCGAGGCGATGCGGGCGGTGACCGTCGCCCGGATCCACGGCCACTGCGTCGGCGGCGCGGTGGTGCTGGCCGCGGCCTGCGATCTGCGGATCGCCGCGGACGACGCCCGCTTCTCCATTCCCGAGGTCGACCTGGGCATCCCGCTGGCCTGGGGCGGGATCCCCCGGCTGGTGCGCGAGGTCGGCCCGGCCCGGACCAAGGAGCTGGTGATGACGTGCCGACCGTTCGGCGCCGCGGAGGCGTTGACGGCGGGCTTCCTGAACAGCGTGGTTCCCGCCGCCGAGCTCGACGCAGCGGTCGACGAGCTGGTCGGCGTGCTGGTCGACAAGTCGGCGCTGACCCTGACCGCGACCAAGCGGCACACGAACGCGGTCACCGAAGGCATGGTCGGCACCGCCCGCGCCTGGAACGACGCCGACTCGCTGGTGACCGCGCTGGGTGATCCCGAATCGCGTGCCGCCGCGGAGGCGTATCTGAGGCGTCTGGGCCGCGGCTAGCGCTCGGCGACGACGCCGAACAGCGGATCGGTGGCAAGCAGCCGGTGGAACGCGGCGCCGCGGTAGCCGGCGTCGGTGAGCGCGTGGACGAGTTCGGTGCGCTCTGGCAGCGGCCAACAGCCCGCCGTCGCACGCAGGACAAGATCCAATTCCGTTGCGGAGAGCGAATTTCCGGCGAACATCGAGGTCAGTACCAGCCGGCCGGTTGGCGTAAGGCGTCCTCGCAGATCCGCAAGCAAGGTGCGCCACTCTGCTGGCGGGAAGTAGTAGATGTTGTTGTGCAGGGTGATCAGGTCGAACGGGCCGTCGAGCTCCGCGAGGTTCGAGTCACGAATGTCCGCATGCAGAACCCTGCATCGGCCGGCTAGTCCCCACGCCGCCAGGTTGCCCGACGCAAGCGCGACGACGCGTTCCGATAGGTCGATGGCGACCGCCGACAGCTGCGGGCACGCCTCTGCCGCGTGTCGAACGTATATGCCTGTGCCGCAACCGATTTCCAGCATTGCTTGAGCGGACCCGCCTTCGACGACTCGGCGGACGAAGCGGGCGATGAAGGGTTCGACCAGCCGTGAACCCCGTGCGACCACCTCGTCGTATTCGTCGAGGTATGGGCCACGTTCGCCGGACTGTAGCCGCGCCGGCAGGTCGCGATAGACATCGCCGCGGTAGTCCGCCAGCTCCGCGGTGAACCCGCGGAGACCCTCGCCGTCGCGCGACGCCAAAGCGCGAATTCGGTTGCCTTTGAGGCGATAACGGCCCTTGCGGCATCGCAGTTCCCCGATCGCGACACCGACGTCGAGCAATCCCGTGAGCAAGCCGACGTCGGCGATGCCCAGGCTCTGTTTGAGCTCGTCGACGGTCGCCGGCTTCCGCAGTGCCGCAATCAAACCGATTCGCTCGGCCGCGCCGAGAAAGCGAATGCGACTGAGCCCACGTGAGTCGGCGAGCAGCCCCAACGTGGCGCGCAGATTCTTCACCGCCTCCGTCGGGGGAAGCCACCACGGTGCCTGCATGCCGCTCCTCCTATGGTGGCGACCCGCCGCGCCCGGCTGCGCCGAGCTTGCGATCGCCACGGCCAGCCTCAGTCCTCCGGGTTGTAGGCGAGATTGGAGCTCAGCCAGCGCTCGGCTTCCTTGAGGGTCCAGCCCTTGCGCTTCGCGTAGTCGGCGACCTGGTCCTGGGCCATCCTGCCGACCACGAAGTACTGCGACTGCGGGTGCGAGAAGTACCACCCGCTGACGGCGGCGCCGGGCCACATCGCCATCGACTCGGTCAACTCGATACCGGTGCGCTCATGGACGTCCATCAACTTCCACAGCGTCGCCTTCTCGGTGTGCTCCGGGCAGGCCGGGTAGCCGGGTGCAGGGCGGATTCCCACGTACTTCTCGTCGATCAGTGCGTCGTTGTCCAGCTGCTCGTCCGGCTGGTATCCCCAGAACTCCTTGCGGACCCGTTGGTGCATCCGTTCGGCGAACGCCTCTGCCAGCCGGTCGGCGATCGACTCCAGCAGGATCGCGCTGTAGTCGTCGAGGGCGGCCTTGAACTCCGCGATCTTCTCGCCGCTGCCGAGCCCCGCGGTGACGGCGAACGCGCCGACGTAGTCCGCCAGACCCGTTTCTTTGGGGGCGACGTAGTCGCCCAGCGAGCGGTTGGGGATGCCTTCCCGGTGCTCGCCTTGCTGGCGCAGGTTGTGCAACGTGGTCAGCACCTCGGTGCGGGTGTCGTCGGTGTAGACCTCGATGTCTTCAAAACCCGGGCCGACGGCGTTCGCCGGGAAGAACCCGATCACCGCGTTGGCAGTCAGCCACTTCTCCTTGATCAGGGTGTCCAGCATCTCCTGGGCGTCGTCGTACAGCTTGCGGGCAGCCTCGCCCGTGGCGGGGTTGTTGAGGATGTCGGGGAAGCGGCCCTTCATCTCCCAGGCATTGAAGAACGGCTGCCAGTCGATGTATTCGCGCAACTCGGCAAGGTCGTAATCGTGAAACTCCCGCACGCCGAGACCCTGGGCGGGCACCGGCGGCGTGTAGCCGTCCCACTCGATCGGCGTCCGGTTGGCGCGGGCTTTTTCCAGCGTCAGCATCGGCCGCTCGTTCTTTTGCGAGTGCCGTTCGCGCAGCGATGCGTAGTCCTTCTCGGTGGCCTCCAGCAGGGCCGGACGCTGCTTGTCGTCGAGGAGCGCCGCGGCGACCGGCACCGAGCGGGAGGCGTCTTTGACCCAGACCACCGGACCGCTGCGCCGCGGCGATATCTTCACGGCCGTGTGCGCGCGCGAGGTGGTCGCGCCACCGATCAGCAGCGGGATCTGCAGACCCTCGCGTTCCATCTCGGCGGCGAAGTTGGACATCTCGTCCAGCGACGGGGTGATCAGGCCGGACAGGCCGATCATGTCGGCGTCGTGCTCGTTCGCCGCGGCGAGGATCTTCTCGGCGGGCACCATCACCCCGAGGTCGATCACTTCGAAGTTGTTGCACTGCAACACAACTCCGACGATGTTCTTGCCGATGTCGTGGACGTCGCCCTTCACGGTCGCCATCACGATGGTGCCGTTGGTGTCCTTGGAGTCACCCGGCTGCTTCTCCGCCTCGATGAACGGCAGCAGGTACGCGACGGCCTTCTTCATCACCCGGGCCGACTTCACCACCTGGGGCAAAAACATCTTGCCCGAGCCGAACAGGTCGCCGACGACGTTCATGCCGTCCATCAGCGGGCCCTCGATCACCTCGATCGGGCGGCCACCCGCCGCGGAGATCTCGGCCCGCAGCTCCTCGGTGTCCTCGTCGACGTGGGCGTCGATCCCCTTGACCAGGGCGTGCGTAATCCGCTCGCGCACCGGGAGACCGCGCCACTCGGCGGCAGCCGCGTCGTCAGACTTCTCCGACTTGTTGAACCGCTCGGCGATCTCCAGCAGCCGTTCGGCCGCGTCCTCGCGGCGGTTCAGCACGACGTCCTCGATGCGCTCGCGCAATTCGGGGTCGATCGAGTCGTAGGGCACCAGCGCGCCCGCGTTGACGATGCCCATGTCCAGGCCCGCCTTGATGGCGTGGAACAGGAACACCGCGTGGATGGCCTCGCGGACGGGGTTGTTGCCGCGGAACGAGAACGACACGTTGGAGATGCCGCCGGAGATGTGCACTCCCGGAAGGTTTTCCTTGATCCAGGCGCAGGCCTCGATGAAGTCGATCCCGTAGGTTGCGTGCTCCTCGATACCGGTTGCCAGCGCGAAGCAGTTCGGGTCGAAGATGATGTCCTCGGGCGGGAAGCCGACCTCTTCGGTCAGGATCCGGTAGGCACGCCCGCAGATCTGCTTGCGGCGTTCCAGGTTGTCGGCTTGGCCCTGCTCGTCGAAGGCCATCACGACGACGGCGGTGCCGTACTTGCGGCACAGCCGGGCTTCGCGGATGAACTTCTCCTCGCCCTCCTTCAGGGAGATCGAGTTGACAATCGGCTTGCCCTGCACGTTCTTCAGGCCCGCCTCGATGACCTCCCACTTGGAGGAGTCGATCATCACCGGGACGCGGCTGATGTCCGGCTCGGCGGCGACGAGCTTGGTGAACCGGTCCATCGCGGCGACGCCGTCGATCATGCCCTCGTCCATGTTGATGTCGATGACCTGCGCACCGGCCTCGACCTGCTGCAGGGCGACCGACAGCGCGGTGTCGTAGTCCTCGGCCTTGATCAGGTTGCGGAACCGGGCTGAGCCGGTGATGTTGGTGCGCTCACCGATGTTCACGAACAGGGAGTCGTCGGTGATGTTGAGCGGCTCCAGGCCTGAAAGCCGGGTGGCCACATCGATTTTCGGCACCTCGCGCGGCGGCTTGCCCTCGACGACCTTGGCGATCTCGGCGATGTGCGGAGGCGCGGTTCCGCAGCAACCGCCGACGATGTTGACCAGCCCGGCCTCGGCGAAGTCGGCGATGTAGCCGGCCTGACGCTCCGGGGTCTCGTCGTACTCGCCGAAGGCGTTGGGCAGCCCGGCATTTGGATAGCAGGAGACGAAAGTGTCTGCGATCCGCGACATCTCGGCGATGTACGGCCTCATCTCCGGCGCGCCCAGGGCGCAGTTGAGGCCGACCGCGATCGGTTTGGCGTGCCGGATCGAGTTCCAGAACGCCTCGGTGACCTGACCCGACAACGTCCGCCCCGAGGCGTCGGTGATGGTGCCCGAGATGATGACCGGCCAGCGGCGTCCGCGGTCCTCGAACAGCGTCTCGACGGCGAACACCGCCGCCTTGGCGTTCAGCGAGTCGAAGATCGTCTCGATGATGAGCAGGTCGGCGCCGCCGTCGACCAGGCCGTTGGCAGCCTCCAGGTAGGCGGCGACCAGCTGGTCGTAGGAGACGTTGCGGGCTCCGGGGTCGTTGACGTCCGGCGAGATCGACGCGGTGCGCGTCGTCGGCCCGATTGCGCCGGCGACGTACCGGGGCTTCTCCGGGGTGCTGTACTCGTCGGCGGCCTTGCGGGCCAGGGCGGCGCCGGCGTAGTTGAGTTCGTAGGCCAGGTCGGCCATGTCGTAGTCGGAGAGCGAGATCGCGTTCGCGTTGAACGTGTTGGTTTCCAGGATGTCGGCGCCCGCCTCGAGGTACTCGCGGTGGATCCCCTCGATGATCTGCGGCTGCGTCAGGGTGAGCAGGTCGTTGTTGCCCTGAAGAGCGGTCGGCCATTCGGTGAACCGGTCGCCGCGGTAGCCGGCCTCGTCGGGCCGGTCCCGCTGGATCGCCGTGCCCATCGCACCGTCGATCACGATGATCCGCTGGCGCAGAGCAGCCGTCAGTTCGTCGGTGCAGTCAGGGCGGATGTTCGGCGCGAAATTGTTCACGTACGTTCCTTCCGTAGCGGAAGGCGTCCTTGACTCTGCCGAGCGTGGCGGATACCCGTATCCGTTGCAACGCCTCTCGGCGGTGAAAGTCTACGTCGGCACCCGACGCCTGGACGCCCCAGCTCAGCTCGACCCGGTGGAAGTCATCCCCACAAGCATAGCTCGTCTATCAATTTGGGTCGGTTTGTCGCCACGTCGCCAGCTTCCCACAGGCTTTAGGCTGAGTTCGTGACCTCGCCGGATACCAGCGACAGGCTGCCCGAACTGCACAACACGATCGTCGTGGCCGCGTTCGAGGGCTGGAACGACGCCGGCGACGCGGCCAGCGATGCCCTCGAGCATCTGGACGCGATCTGGGAGGCCGAGCCCATCGTCGAGATCGACGACGAGGCCTACTACGACTACCAGGTCAACCGGCCGGTGATCCGCCAGGTCGACGGCGTCACCCGGGAGCTGGTGTGGCCGTCGATGCGAATCTCGCACTGCCGCCCGCCCGGCAGTGACCGCGACATCGTGCTGATGAACGGCGTGGAGCCCAACATGCGCTGGCGCACGTTCTGCGCCGAGCTGCTGGCCGTCGCAGACAAGCTCAACGTCGACACCGTGGTGATCCTGGGCGCATTGCTGGCCGACACGCCGCACACCCGGCCGGTGCCGGTGTCCGGCGCGGCCTACTCGCCGGAGTCGGCGCTGCGCTTCGGGCTGCAGGAAACCCGCTACGAGGGGCCGACGGGCATCGCCGGGGTGTTCCAGGACGCGTGCGTTGCCGCGGGGATCCCGGCGGTGACGTTCTGGGCGGCGGTGCCACACTACGTGTCGCAGCCGCCCAACCCGAAGGCGACGATGGCGCTGCTGCGCCGCGTCGAGGATGTGCTCGACATCGAGGTGCCCCTGGGCGATCTGCCGGCGCAGGCCGAGGAGTGGGAGCAGGCCGTCAGCGAGATGACGTCCGAGGACGACGAGATCGCCGAGTACGTGACCTCCTTGGAGCAGCGCGGCGACGCCGAGGTCGACATGCACGAGGCACTCGGCAAGATCGACGGCGACGCGCTGGCGGCCGAGTTCGAGCGCTACCTGCGGCGCCGACGTCCGGGCTACGGGCGCTAGTAGCAATTTGCGGCGACTCGACAAGATGAGGCATGGCCCGGTGATGTCCAGCCGCAGCGATCCGGTCGCGCCGCTGTGGCGGGCGGCGCAGGTCTTTCGTCTGCTGAGCTGCCTGTATGCGTTGGGGTTTCAGGTCGCGGTCAATGCCGATTTGCGCCGGCCCGCGCTGGCGTGGGCGTTGTGCGCGGTTCTACTCGGGTTCAGCGTGGTGTGCGCGGTCGCTTATCTGCGGGGGTTTGGGCGGCGGCCGGCGTGGGTGCTCGCCGAGATCGTGGTCGTGGTCTTGTTGATGTGCTCGAACAGGGTTGTGGCGTCGGCGCAGTGGGCGTCGGACAACCAGACGTGGCCCACGACGTTGTGGGCGACCAATCCGACGATTTCTGCAGCGTTGCTGTTCGGCCCTGCCGGCGGCATGGTGACGGGAATGGCCGTGATGGCAACCAATTTCGCCGTCAAAAATTACTTCACCCTGGACATGAGCCATAACGCCACCCTCATTGTCGAGATCGCGCTCGGGTTGGCCATCGGCATGGCCGCACAGACTGCTCGACGCGCCCACGAGGAGCTGCAGCAGGCGATCCGGCTGTCGGTCGCGGTCGAGGAACGCGAACGCCTGTCGCGTCATGTTCATGACGGTGTAATCCAGGTGCTGGCGCTGGTATCCAAGCGTGGCCGCGAGATCGGCGGCGACGCCGCCGATCTCGCGGATTTGGCGGGTGAACAGGAACGGGCGTTGCGCCGGCTGGTGGCCTCGGCGGACTTGCCGCGCGACGGCGACGCGACAACGGTCGACATCCGCACCCTGTTGACCCGCAGGCAAGACGAGCGGGTGTCGATCAGCTTGCCGGCCACGCCGGTGCCGCTGGTGCGGCATGTGGCCGACGAGCTCGACGCGGCGGTCGGCAACGCGCTGGACAACGTGCGCTTTCATGCGGGTCCGGATGCCCGGGCGTTCGTGCTGCTGGAGGATCTGGGGGACGCGGTGACGGTCAGTGTCCGCGACGACGGGGTGGGCATCCCGGCCGGCCGACTCGACGAGGCGGTCCGGCAAGGACATGTGGGGATCTCGAAATCCATCGTGGGACGCCTGGCCGCGCTGGGCGGCAGCGCGCAGCTGAGCACCGATGTCGGCGCAGGGACCGAATGGGAGCTCACGGTCCCACGGGCGGAGCGACATGGTGGCTGAACAGGCGTCGTTGACGGTGATGGTGGTCGACGACCATCCGATCTGGCGCGATGCGGTCGCCCGCGATCTCGCCGAGGGCGGCTTCACCGTGGTCGCGACCGCCGACGGCGTGGCCTCGGCGCGGCGGCGCGCCGCGGTGGTCAAACCCGACGTTGTACTGATGGACATGCGGCTCGCCGACGGCGACGGCGTCCAAGCCACCACCGCGGTGCTCGAGGTCTCGCCGTCGTCACGGGTGCTGGTGCTGTCGGCCTCCGACGAGCGTGACGATGTCTTGCAGGCAGTGAAGGCCGGCGCGCTGGGGTATCTGGTCAAGAGCGCCTCGAGCGCCGAGCTCGCGCAGGCGGTGCGCGCCACCGCGGCGGGCCGGGCGGTGTTCACTCCCGGTTTGGCGGGGCTGGTGTTGGGTGAGTATCGCCGCCTGCAACGCGCTCCGCAGGCGGGCCCCGCCACTCCGGCGCTGACGGAGCGGGAGACCGAGGTGTTGCGTTTGGTGGCAAAGGGGCTGTCCGCCAAGCAGATCGCCGGCAGGCTGTCGTTGAGTCACCGCACGGTGGAAAACCATGTTCAGGCGACTTTCCGTAAGCTTCAGGTCGCTAACCGGGTGGAGTTGACCCGCTACGCCATCGAGCACGGCTTGCACGAATAGCGGGCTGAAATCAGGTAGTTCTACTCATCCATTTCGATCGGTTGCCCGCGATCGTGGCAGCTATGACCGATCCGCATGTCGTTATCACCCGATTGTCTGCTGATTTCGAGTCGATCTCGCGGCAGATGTCACGAGTCTCGACGGGCCTGGCCGAACTCGACCGCTACTTCGCGTCGTGGGCGGCGGCGACGTGGCCCGTCCCGGCGCAACCCGGACCCACATCGCCGTCGCACGCTGCCCGGCCGGCGCAGGCGCAGCGCAGCGAACCACCACCGCCGCCGGGCTGGCTGCCGCCGCGCACCCGCAGGCCGCGGGAGCGGCGGGAGTGGCAGCTGCCGGATTCGGGCGTGATCGGCAAGATCCTGGCCGTCGCCGGGGTGGCCGTCACGTTGGTCGGCGTCGTGCTGCTGCTGGTTTTGGCCGCCAAAGCCGGCCTGCTGCGCCCGCAGATCCGGGTGGCCGGCGGCGCAGCGCTGGCCGTCGCCCTCGTTGCGGTCGGGGCCCGGCTGGCCGGCCGGCCGGGTGGGCGCGTCGGCGCGATCGCGCTGGCCGCCACCGGTATTGCCACCGGCTACCTCGACGTCATCGCCGTGACCACGATCTACCGCTGGGTGCCGGCCGCGGCCGGGCTGGCGATCGCCGCCGCCGTGGGCGGTGCCGGCCTGGCTTTGGCGCGGCGGTGGGACTCCGAACATCTCGGATTGCTGGTAGTCGTCCCGTTGATCGGCCTGGCGCCCGCCATCACGCACGGCGTCGATCTCATGGTCATCGGTTTCATGCTCGCCCTGTCGGTGGCGGCCCTGGCGGTGCAGTGGGGCAAGGACTGGATCTGGATGTACGCCGCGCGCATCGCCGCCCCCACCGTGCCTGCGCTGATCGCCCTTGCCACGATCGGCGCCGACGACCCGTGGCTGGTGGGCGTGGCCTGCGGCTTGGCCGCGCTGCTGGCCATCGTGTCCGGGCTCGCGCTCGCGTCCACCATCACCAACACGACCGCGCTGGCTGTTTTGGCGGCGGTGGGAACCGTGCCGGTGCTGGCCTGCGACGTGGCCGTCGACCGAGTGCTGGCCACGCTGTTGACCGCCAGCCTCGCCGCGGGCCTGCTCGCGCTCGTCGTGCTGGGCCGCGAACTGCCCCGCATCGTCGTGCAGGTCTGGTCAGTGCTGTCCGCAGCGTCGGCGCTCATCGCAGTCACCACCGCGTTCAACGGCTACCTCGAAGCGCCGGTGCTGCTGGCGATGGCCATCGTTGTCGCGGTCGCAGGCCGGCGCGACGCGATCGCCCGTTGGGTGGCAGCAGGATTCGGCTTTTTCGGCCTGGCCGCATACCTGCACTACGCCCCTCCGGGCAACCTGTTGACGGGCACCGCGGTGCCGACCTCGGTCGCGATCGCCACGCTGGTCACCAGCCTGCTGGCCATCGCCTATGTGGCGGCCATGGCGCCGGTGCACACCCTGATCGACGCACGCGATCCCGACCTCACCCGGCTGCTGGCCATCGCCGGCGCAGCGCAACTCGTCTACGCCGTCACCATGTTCACCGTGACCGCCGGCGTCCTGATCGGCGGCACCAGCGACGGGTTCCTGGCCGGGCACATGGCGGCCACGATCTGCTGGATCGCCATGGCCGCCACGCTTTTCGGCTACGCGCGCCGAGTGTCGAACCAGAAGCGGGCTATTGCGGTGATCGGCGCTCTGGCGCTGACCGCAGCAGCCACGGCCAAGCTGTTCCTGTTCGATCTGGGCACTCTCGACGGCATCTTCCGGGTGACCGCCTTCATCGTCGTGGGCCTGGTGCTGCTCGCCATGGGCACCGGTTACGCCCGCTCCCTGGCCCAGCGCGACCGCAGTCTTCAACACTGACTCACCACCGCGAAAACCGCTTCACCGAAAGGGATCTGAACACACCATGACAACTTTGACTGGACTTCCCACACCCGACGAGCTGGCGGCCGCGACCCCGGCCGGGCGCGACCGCGCACTAGACGTCATCCGCATCACCTCGCTGATCGCAGTAGTTGCCGGCCACACCGTCATGGCGATCAGCACGATCCGCGGCGGCGTGCTCATCTGGGACAACCTGCTCACCAAATCCGTTGTATTCCAAGCCTTGACATGGGTCTTCCAGATCATGCCGCTGTTCTTCTTCGCCGGCGCCGCCGCATGCCTGACGTCCTGGCAGCCCGGCACGAACTGGGGCAACTGGCTGATGACACGGTGCACGCGACTGTTCCGGCCGGTGTTCTACTACCTCGGATTCTGGGCGATCGCACTGACCGCCCTGCACCTTGTTCTGCCCCCACACGTCTATGACCCGATCGCCGGTGTCAGCACCCAGGCGCTGTGGTTCCTGGGTGCCTACGTGTTAGTGCTCGCCGCCATGCCAGCGCTGTACCGCATCACCACCACCGCCCGCGTGGCCGCCGCTGTGACCGCCGTCTACGGGGCCATCGCCGTCATCGACATCGTCCGGTTGCATTGGCCTGCCGCAACCTCGCTCGGCTATCTGAACCTCGCGGTCTGGTTGATCCCGGCCATGTTCGGCGTCGCCTACCGTCGCGGATTGCTCACCGGCCGCACCGCGCTCACCATCGCCGCCGCGATGTTCGTGGTGAACCTCGCGCTGGTGTGGTGGGGGCCCTATCAGCTGAGCATGGTCGGCACCGGCGACCATCACCTGTCCAACACCAGCCCGCCGTCGTTGCTGATGGCCGGCCATGCCATCGTCCTGAGTCTGGTGGCGATCGCCGTCGCCCCGGCGATCAGCCGGTGGGCGCAGCGGCCACGCGTGTGGTGGTGCACAGCGCTCGGCAACTCCGGAGCCATGACGCTGTACCTGTGGCATATCCCCGCACTGCTGGGCATCCATCTGCTCTTCGACGAGCTCGGCCTGCCCCGCTACCCCGGCCAGCCCCATTTCGCCGTGGTCACCGTCGCGCAGCTGCTGCTGATGGCCGCCGCCGTCGCCACTCTGTTCATCGCGCTGCGACCCTTGGAAAACAACCCGCTGCCCGGGTGGGACCGCGCCGCGCCCGTCAAGACGGCCGGGCGCGGCCTGGTGATCGGTACGCTGCTGTGCGTAGCCGGGGCCGCGACGTTGGTGTCGATCCACTGGGGCCTCAAAGATGTCGGCCTGCACTTCCAAGCCACCACCGTGACCGCGCTCATCGCCGCCCGGGCCCTCGGTTCGACGCGACCCCACATCAAGCTCTGACGCCAGCCACGGCGAGCGCTAAAGCTGCACGCCGAGCAAGGCGTCCACCGCGGTCGCCACCGCCTGCGGCGCGGCGGCGTCGTGGCCGCCGTAGTCGAGCGCGTCGGTGACCCAACCGTCAACGGCGGCAAGGGCTTTCGGGGTGTCCAGGTCGTCGGCCAGATAGCGGCGAACCCGGGCGATGGTGTCGGCGGCGTCCGGGCCGGCGGGCAACGCGGTCGCGCTGCGCCACCGGTGCAGCCGCGCGGCGGCCTCGTCGAGCAGCTCGGTGCTCCAGTAGCGGTCGGTGCGGTAGTGCCCGGCCAAAAGGCCCAGCCGGATCGCCGACGGCTCGACGCCCTGCGCGCGCAACGCCGACACCAGCACCAGGTTGCCGCGGCTCTTGGACATCTTGTGGTCGTCCCAGCCGATCATGCCGGCGTGCACGTAGTGGCGGGCGAAACGCCGCTCGCCACTGACACATTCGGCGTGCGCCGCGGTGAACTCGTGATGCGGGAAGATTAGGTCGGTGCCGCCGCCCTGGATGTCCAGGCCGGTGCCGATGCGGCTGAGAGCGATCGCGGCGCATTCCACGTGCCAACCCGGCCGGCCCGGCCCGAACGGCGACTCCCAGCTGGGCTCCCCCGGCCGCGCAGCCCGCCACATCAGCGCGTCGAGCGGATCGGTCTTGCCAGGGCGGTCCGGGTCGCCGCCGCGCTCGGCGAACAAGGCGAGCATGGTGTCGCGGTCATAGCCGGACTCGTAGCCGAATTGCAGTGTGGCGTCAGCGCGGAAGTACACGTCGGGATAGTCGCCGCCGTCGACGATGTAGGCCGCCCCGGACGCCAGCATCTTTTCGACGAGTTCGATGACCTCGTCGACGGCTTCGGTCGCCGCGACGTATTCGCGCGGCGGCAGCACCCGCAGCGCCGCCATGTCGTCGCGAAACAGCGTGACCTCGCGGTCCGCGAGGTCACGCCAGTCGACCCCGTCGCGGTCGGCGCGCTCGAACAGCGGGTCGTCGACGTCGGTGACGTTTTGGACGTAATGCACGTCGTGGCCGAGGTCCAGCCACAGCCGGTGAATCAGGTCGAACGTCAGATAGGTGGCGGCATGCCCGAGATGCGTGGCGTCATACGGGGTGATGCCGCAGACGTACATGCTGGCGGTGTGCCCCGCCGCCACCGGTCGTATTTGGCGGTCGGAGGTGTCGTACAGCCGTAGCTCAGGACCGCGTCCCGGCAGCGCCGGCGGCGGTACCGAAGGCCAGGACTGCATACCGTCGACTTTAAGCGTCGGCTCAGCCGGCCAACTCCCCGGCTACGCCGCGCTTGCGATCGCCGCCAGCAGCACGTCGGCGAGCTCCGGGCGGCACATCAGGAAGTCGGGCAGATACGGGTCGGGCCGGTTGTAGATCAGCTCGGAGCCGTCGAGGCGCGACGCGTGCAAGCCCGCCGCCAGCACCACACCTGCCGGTGCGGCCGAGTCCCACTCCCACTGCCCGCCCGCGTGGATGTAGGCGTCGACGTCGCCGCGCACCACCGACATCGCTTTGGCCCCGGCCGAACCGATCGGCACCACCTCGACGTCGAGCCGCTCGACCAGCCGGTACAACACCGCGGGCGGCCGGGTGGAGCTGGCGGTGATCCGGATCGGCCCGGAATGTGCCGAAGTGTGGGCGTGGACGGTGTCGCTGCGGTAGAGCTCCCCCATCGCGGGCAGCGCGACCGCCGCGTCGGTGATGGCCCCGTGCGGACCGCCGTCGCGCCGCCACAACGCCACGTGCACGGCCCAGTCGTCGCGGCCGGGCGTGGAGAACTCCCGGGTGCCGTCGACCGGGTCGACGATCCACACGCGGTCGGACTGCAACCGGGCCAGATCGTCGTAGGCCTCTTCGGACAGCACCGCGTCATCCGGCCGTTCGGCGCGCAGCCGCCGCAGCAGCAGCGTGTTGGCATACATGTCGCCGGCGTCGCCGAGCCGCCACGGATAGTCGAAGCCGACCTCGTCGCGCACCGCCAGCAGCAGCCGCCCGGCGTCGACGGCTAGGTCGGCGGCAAGCGCCGCGTCGGTCAACTTCGGGGTCACCCGGTCCAGTATGGTCGACGGCTGATCTCGCGGAGCCTTACGGATCACCATCTTCTTCCTCCTCGTCGCCGTCGCGGAGGAGTTTTTCGGGGTGGTGGTATTGGTTGACGCGGGGTTGGCCGTGGTCGAGGTGTGGTGGTGGGATCCATTCGGTGTCGCCGTGTGCGTTTTTGCGGGTGGTCCAGCCTTCTTCGGCCAGCGGGTGATGTCCGCCGCAGCCCAGGGTGAGGTCGTTGATGTCGGTGGTGCGGCATTTCGCGTAGGGGGTGCAGTGGTGGGCTTCGCAGTAATAGCCCGGCACCGGACAGTTAGGGAACGTGCACCCGTGATCCTTGGCGTACAACACAATCCTTTGCGCAGGCGACGCGAGGCGCTTGGTGTGGTACAGCGCTAGCGCTTGGCCTTTGTCGAAGATCGCCAGGTAGTGGTGCGCGTGCGAGCCCAGCCGGATCACATCGCTCATCGGTAGCAATGATCCGCCGCCGGTGAGTCCGTGTCCGGTGCCGGCTTCCAGATCGCCCAGGTTGGCGGTCACGATGATGCTGGCCGGTAACCCGTTGTGCTGACCCAGCTCTCCGGAGGCCAGCAGTCCCCGTAGTCCGGCTAGCAGGGCGTCGTGGTTGCGCTGCCCGGTGCTGCGCGAGTCACGCTTCACTGTCTGTTCGCACGGTGTGCCGTCGAGCACTGGGGCGGGGTCCTCGGGGTTGCACATGCCCGGGGCGGCCAGCTTGGCCCACACCGCTTCGAGGGTGGCGCGCAGCTCCGGAGTCACCCAGCCGCTGAGCTGTGACATCTGATCGGGGCCTTGCTTGCCCAACATCAGCCCGCGCCGGCGGGCCCGCTCGTCGTCGGTGAAATCACCGTCGGGGTTCAGACAATCGGTGAGCCGGGCGGCCAGCTTGGCCAAATCGTCGGGGCGATGCTGCCCGGCGAGCTCGGCCAGATGCGCCTCGGCGTGCTCGCGGGTCTCGACATCAACAAAGCCGGGCAGCCGGTGCATGAAGCTGCGGATCACCGCCACATGACCCACACCGATCTGTCCGGCACGCTGAGCAGCCGCGGTCGCGGGCAACACCGGCTCTAACGGTTCGCCAGTCATGGCCCGGCGCTCCCCGAGCTCTTCAGCATCGTGGATGCGCCGGGAGGCTTCGGCGGGGGTGATGCGCAGCCGTTCGGCCAGCGCAAAGCGCAGCGTGCCGCCCAGCTCGGTGTCGCTGGCCTGCTCGGCGAGCTGGTTGATCAGCGGGTGTTCGACGGCGGGCAGCTGGCGGCGCAGGGTTTCGCAGCACTCCAACATGGCCAACGACTCCGGGGTGGTCAGCACCTCGAAGGACAGATCCAGGGCGCGTTTCATGGCAGCCTGCAGCGCGTCGAAGACCTCGACGATCTCCTCACGGCTACTCGAACACATATTCGAATGTTATCACGCCCACCGGACAACCGCCACCACCATTCACACACAAAACCACAGTGACACAAGTGATTACAGTGGCGAAAGGGACCACGAAACCAATCACTATCGGTCGTTTACAGATCCGGCAGGCGACGTCTGGCAAACGACGATCGCCGCTAGAACGCCGGCCAGGGAATGGGACGATGCCTATCCGGGCTGGGCATGACCGGGTTGTCCAACAGCGCCCGGGACCGCAGCCGCAGGGCCGCGATCTCGGCGGCGGTGATGTGTTCGGCCAGCTCGTCGCACAGCGACCCGTTGAGGGCGTCGACTAGGCGGGCCACCGCGTCCAACGTGTCGTCGTCGACGGGTTTGCCGGCCCAGCCCCACAGCACCGTGCGCAGTTTGTCCTGCACATGCAGACACACGCCGTGGTCGACGCCGTAGACGTCGCCGTCGACGCCGCGTAGGACGTGGCCGCCCTTGCGGTCGGCGTTGTTGACCAGGATGTCGAACACCGCCATCCGCCACAGCCGGATGTCGTCGGCGTGGACCAGCGTGACTTCGTCGCCGGCATAGTCATATGCCCGCAACACCGGCAAATAGCCGGGCGGCAACTTGTCGGCCGGAACAAGGTCGACCAGATCCGGTCCCGGCCCCGGTTCTGAACCCGGTGCGTCGCCGGGCTGGTCGACCCAGCGCTGCAGCATCCCCGGACCGGCCGGTCCGTAACGAATGATGGTGTACGGCACGATGTTCCAGCCCAGCTGCGCCGAAACCAGGTAGGCGCCGAGCTCGCGGCCGGCCAGCGTGCCGTCGGGGAAATCCCACAGCGGCTGCTCGCCAGCGACCGGCTTGTAGACGCAGTGCACGCTGCGCTCCCCCAGCGTCGCTTCGCACAGAAACGTGGCGTTGCTCGCCGAGCGGATGCGTCCGAGGACGGTCAGCTCGCCGCGCCGCAACACCTCACGATCGTCAGCCCTCGACGTCATCGTCAGACCCGAGCAACGCGCTACGCCGGTAGCCGTTGGTGCGCGCGCAGATGTGTCCGTCCGGGTCCAGCGGTTCGTCGCACAGCGGGCAGGGCGGACGGCCCGCGGAGATGACGAGGTTGGTGCGAGTTGCGAACTGCCGCGCGGACTCCGGCGTCAGGAACACCCGCACGGCGTCGGGACCCTCGTCGGTGTCGTCGAGCACGACCGACGCGTCGAACTCGGTGTCGGTGACGGCCAGCAGCTCCACCACCACGGTCTGTGCCTCGGAATCCCACCCCAACCCCATGGTGCCGACCCGGAATTCCGCGTCGACCGGTGTGATCAACGGGCTGAGGTCTTCGACCTCGGTGGTCTCCGGCGGCACCGGCGTGCCGAAGCGACGGTTGACCTCGAGCAGCAGCGCGTCGATACGTTCGGCGAGCACCGCGACTTGCTGCTTTTCCAGCACCACCGACACCACGCGCGAGTCGCCGACCGCCTGCAAGTAAAACGTCCGGTTGCCGGGCTGGCCGACGGTCCCGGCGACGAAGCGGTCGGGTGTGCGGAATACGTGAATTGCGCGGGCCATGGCATCTCCCAAAATACCGGCAGTTGCCGCTGCGTCGTAATGGCTCAGCACCACCGGTTCAGTCGGTGGAACCGCCGACCACCGCGTCGCTCGGCGGCGCCTCGCCGTCCGGTGACGGGGGCGCCGTCAGGGCGGACGTCAGTCGCGGGCCGGTGTGGTTGACGTGCATCACGAACGGGCGTAGTTGCGTGTAGCGGATCACACTCATGGACGCCGGGTCGGCGGTGACGCGCTGAAAACCGTCCAGATGCAAACCGAGTGCGTCGGCGACGACGGCCTTGATCACGTCGCCGTGGGTGCAGGCCAACCACAGTGCGTCGCCGCCGTGCTCGTCGGCAAGCCGCCGGTCGTGCTCGCGGACCGCGGCAACCGCACGCGTTTGCACCTGCGCCAGACCCTCGCCGCCTGGGAACACCGCGGCGCTGGGGTGCGCCTGCACCACCGCCCACAGCGGCTCTTTGGCCAGGTCGGCGATCTTGCTGCCGGTCCAGTCGCCGTAGTCGACCTCGGAAAGTCGTTCCTCGACGACGGGCTGCAGACCCAGCGCCTCAGCCAGCGGCTCGACCGTGCGCCGACAGCGCAACAGCGGCGAGCACACCACTGCCCGGATCGGCAGTTCGGCGAGCCGGTCGATCAGGCCGGCGGCCTGCTCGCGGCCCTTGTCGTCGAGGTCGACGCCCTCGGAACGGCCGGCCAGCACGTGTGCGGTGTTCGAGGTGGATCGCCCGTGCCGCAACAAGATGACCGTCATACCGCCGCCACCACCCCGGTTGCCAGCAAGATCAGCACGGTCACCCCGGCGATTATCCGGTAGCCGACGAACCAGTACATGTTGTGGCGCACCAGAAAACGCAGAAACCACGCCACCGCGGACAAGCCGACAACGAACGCGATGATCGTGGCCACCAACAATTGCGGGCCGGTGGCGCTCATTCCTTCCTTCACCGGATGGAAGGCGTCGGGCAGCGAAAACAGCCCCGACGCGAATACCGCCGGGATGGCCAGCAGAAAGCCGAACCGGGCGGCCAGCTCGCGCTCGAGGCCGAGAAACAGCCCGGCGCTGATCGTCGCCCCGGACCGCGAGACGCCGGGAACCAGCGCCAGCGTCTGCGCAAAACCCACGACGACGGCGTCGCGCCAAGTGAGCTGGTCGATGTGGCGGGTCTGTCGCCCGAAGTGCTCGGCCGCCGCGATCACCGCCGAGAACACCAGCAGCGCCGTCGCCACCACCCACAGATTGCGTACGCCCGAACGGATCTCGTCGGTGAACACCAGCCCCAGCACGCAGATCGGGATGGTGCCGATGATCACGTACCAGCCCAGCCGGTAATCGGCGTCGCGGTGCGCTTTGACCACTAAGCCGTTGAACCAGGCTTTCACGATGCGCACGATGTCGCGGGCGAAGTACACCAGTACGGCGAGCTCGGTGCCCAACTGGGTGACAGCGGTGAACGAGGCGCCGGCGTCGCAGTCGAACATGAGCCGCGAGACGATCGCCAGGTGGCCGGACGAGGACACCGGAAGAAACTCGGTCAATCCCTGCACGACGGCCAAAACGATGACCTGCCACCAAGACATCGCCGCCGTCGCAGACACGACGACGACCGTACCCGGTGCCTCCGGCGGGACTAGACGGGCTCGGCGACAGCCACGGCGTCACGCACCGCGGCGGAAAGGCTGCGCTCGTCGGTGACGTCGATGTCCACCACGCTTCGCCTGCACTTGGCGATCACGTCCTCGGGCTGCGGGACCGGTCCGGACAGGCGCGGCCGGTAGACCTCGACCAGCAGCCAGCGCCGCTCGACACGGAAGGCGAAACTGCGGCCATCACCGACGTGTCCGAATCCACTTGCGAACGCCTTGGCCGGGAAGACCCCGGTCCACATGTCCTCGATGACGAAATCCGAGTCGGCGTACTGACGGTCTTCGGCGACGGTCATGCGGCGACCATACCTTCCCAGCGGCCCGTGGCATCGGCGACGGCGCCGCGTCCCGCCCGGCGATCTTCCCTAATATCGGAGTCGAATCCGACTACCCGTCGCATACCTCGAGAGTTACCCCTTGCCCAGTTTTTGTAAACCCGCAGTTCACCGACGCGTCGCCGGCCTGCTGGTTTCGGTGGGGCTGGTCCTCGGTTGCTCGCCGAAGGCACTGGAAGCCGCACCTCCGACGATCGAGCCCGCGCAGCCCGCCGAGTCCCCGCCGGCGACGGCGGTTCCGGCTGGCACCGTGCGCGAACTGGACGGCCACGCCCAAGCGGCGATCTTCGACGACCGCACCGCTTCGCTGGTGTTGCTGACGCCCGGCTCGCCCGGGTCGCCTGCCACCGTCACCGTGCTGGGCGCCGGGCAGGCACCGCCGCGCGTCATCGCGTTGCCCGGCCCGGCGAGCGCATTGACCGGCGACGGCGCGGGCAGCGCCTATCTGTCCACTCGCGGCGGCTACTTCGTCGTCGACCTGTCCGCCGGACGGGTCTCGCGGGTCGACGTCAGCGACGTTGACTTCACCGCGATCGCCCGCCGCGCCGACCACAAGCTGGTGTTGGGCGCCGCGGACGGCTCGGTCTACACGCTGTCCTCCGAGTCAGCGGTAGCCAATCGGTCCAAGATCGTTGGCCGCGTCGATTCGATTGTGGCACAAGGTAATACGGTGGTCGTCTTGGATCGCGGCCAGACGTCGGTCACCACGATCGACCCCGACGGCGCCGTCGGGCAGTCGTTGCGCGCCGGACAGGGCGCCACCACGCTGGCCGCCGACCCGCTGGGCCGGGTGCTGGTGACCGACACCCGCGGCGGCCAATTGCTGGTGTACGGCGTCGATCCGCTGATTCTGCGTCAGGCCTACCCGGTCAAGCAGTTACCGTACGGTCTGGCCGGGTCGCGCGGGCTGGCCTGGGTGTCGCAAACCGCGGCGAATTTGGTGATTGGTTACGATCTGTCCACCGGAATCCCCGTCGAAAAGGTACGTTACCCAACCGTGCGGCAACCCAACACGCTGGCGTTCGACGACGCATCGGGCACGCTGTATGTGGTGGGTGCGGGAGTTCAGGTCATCGAGCACGCGGCGGGTCCGCGTTGAGCGCGCCGCGCCGCAACCGGTTGCCGGCAGGCTGGGACGCCGAGATGTCCGACGAATACGAGTGGGCGCCGCTGCGCCTGCCGCCGGACGTCACCCGGCTCAGCGCCTCCACCCGGCTGTCCATCGAAGCGGAGTACCGCGGCTGGGAACTGACCCGGGTTCGGCTTTACACCGACGGTAGCCGACGAGTCTTGTTGCGCCGCAAGAAGGCTCGTATCGAACAGGGCGGTCGCCCCGACCAGCCGGCACTTTGACGGTGTACGGCGCGCTTCGCCGGGCGCTGTTCCTGGTGCCGCCCGAGCGCATCCACACGCTGGTGTTCGCGGGTCTGCGCGGCGTCACCGCCGGCGCGCCGCTGCGCCGGCCGCTGCACCGGCTGCTGGCTCCGGCCGACCCGATACTGGCCAGCACGGTGTTCGGCGTGCACTTCCTCGGCCCGCTCGGACTGGCCGCCGGCTTCGACAAGGACGGTGTCGGGCTCAAGACGTGGGGGGCGCTGGGATTCGGCTACGCCGAGGTGGGCACCGTCACCGCTCAGCCGCAGCCGGGCAACCCGGCTCCCCGAATGTTCCGGCTGCCAGCCGACCGGGCTCTGCTCAACCGGATGGGCTTCAACAATCGGGGTGCGGCCGAGCTGGCGACCCGGCTGGCACGCCACCGCCCCGACGTGCCGATCGGGGTCAACATCGGCAAGACCAAGGCCGTTCCGCCCGAGCAGGCCGCCGACGACTACCGGGTCAGCGCCCGGCTGGTCGGCCCGCTGGCGTCGTATCTGGTGGTCAACGTGAGCTCGCCGAACACGCCGGGGCTGCGTGACCTGCAGGCGGTCGAAACGCTGCGTCCCATCCTGTCGGCTGTGCTGGAGGAGACGTCCACGCCGGTGCTGGTCAAGATCGCGCCGGATCTGGCCGACGCCGATGTCGACGAAATCGCCGACCTGGCAGTCGAATTGGGCCTGGCCGGCATCGTCGCCACTAACACCACGGTCTCGCGCGACGGCCTATTGACGCTTGACGTCGACCAGCTCGGCCCCGGCGGCATCTCCGGGCCGCCGCTGGCGCGCCGCGCAGTCGAGATACTGCGTCGGCTCTACGCCAGGGTCGGTGACCGGTTAGTGCTGATCAGTGTCGGCGGCATCGAGACCGCCGACGACGCATGGGAGCGCATCACCGCGGGCGCTTCGCTTCTGCAGGGCTACACCGGCTTCATCTACGGCGGGGGCTTGTGGGCCAAGCACATTCACGACGGCATCGCCCACCGGCTGCACGACGGCGGGTTCACATCGCTGAGCGACGCGGTGGGCTCGGCCACTCGCTAGCGCGAGAGCACCGCCGAGTGTGGAGTTGTGTCACGTTTGCGGCCCGAACGCGTGCACTAAGTCCACATTCGGCAAGGGTCAGCGCTGCTCGTAGGTGCCGTAGATGACCGCCCGCGCGATCGCGTGCTGGAAGAGGTTGAATCCCAGGAACGCCGGGCTGGCGTCCTCGTTGAGGTCGAGCTTTTCGACGCCCACCGCATGCACTGTGACGTAGTAGCGGTGCGGGCCGTGCCCCGGCGGCGGCGCGGCCCCGACGTAGCGCCGCATGCCGGCGTCGTTGACCAGGGTCAGCGCGTTGCCCGGCAACTCGCGGCCGTCGCCGACACCTTCGGGCAGTTCGGTGACCGTCGCGGGCAGGTTGGCCACCGCCCAGTGCCAGAAGCCGGACAGGGTGGGCGCGTCGGGGTCATAGACGGTGACCGCGAAGCTGCGGGTTTCCTCCGGGAAGCCCGACCAGCTCAGGTGCGGGCTGGCGTCTTCGCCGCCGGCGCCCATGATCCCGCTGATCTGGGCCGTCGCCAGCGGCTGCCCGTCGGTGATCGACTTCGATTGCAGCTGAAACGACGGCAGCTTGGGCAGCGTCGCGTACGGGTCGGGCGGTGTGATCATGATCAGTCCTCTCGTCTTTCCGGCTAGCAGTTTGTCAAAAAGCGCGACATCACGTCGGCGCCGAACCTCAGTGCGTCGACGGGTACCCGTTCGTCGACGCCGTGGAACAGCGCCGAGAAATCCAATTCCGGCGGCAACCGCAACGGGGTGAACCCGAAACAGCGAATTCCCAAGCGCGCGAATGCTTTTGCATCAGTCCCACCGGACAGCATATACGGCACTGTGCGGGCGTCCGGGTCGACGGCCAGCAGCGCGGAATTCATCGCGTCGACCAGGTCGCCGTCGAAACTGGTCTCATAGGACGGCAGGCTGGTGACCCACTCGCGGGTGACGTCGGGCCCGATCAGCTCGTCGATCTCGGCCTCGAACGCGGCCTGGCGGCCCGGCAGCACCCGGCAGTCCACCATGGCCTCGGCGATCGCCGGCACCACGTTGGCTTTGTAGCCGGCCTTGAGCATCGTGGGGTTGGCGGTGTCGCGCAGTGTGGCCTTCACGATGCGGGCAATCGGCCCCAGCTTCTCGATGGTGCCCTCCAGGTCGGGAGAATCGGCGTCGAAGCTGTGCCCGGTCTCCTCGCCGACCGCGGTCAAAAACTGCATGACGGTGTCGGTCGCTACCAGCGGGAAGCGGTGCCGGCCCAGCCGGGCAACCGCCTGCGCGAGGGCGGTGACGGCGTTGTGGTCGTGCACCATCGAGCCGTGCCCGGCGCGGCCGCGAGCGGTCAGCCGCATCCACTGCAGGCCCTTTTCGGCCGCTTCGATCAGGTAGAGCCGCCGCTCCCCGCCGTCGCGGCGCGGCACGGTCAGCGAGAACCCGCCGACCTCGCCGACCGCCTCAGTGACGCCGTCGAACAGGTCGGGGCGATTGTCGACCAGCCAGTGCGAGCCGTATCTGCCGCCGTTCTCCTCGTCGGCAAGGAATGCGAACACCAGGTCGCGGGGCGGCACGATCCCGGCGCGGCGGAATTGGCGGGCGACCACGATCATCATGCCCACCATGTCTTTCATGTCGACGGCGCCACGGCCCCAGACATAGCCGTCCTCGACCGCGCCGGAGAACGGGTGCACGCTCCAGTCGGCCGCCTCCGCGGGGACCACGTCGAGATGGCCGTGGATCAGCAGCGCACCGCGCGAGCTGTCCGCGCCGGGTAGCCGGGCGAACACATTGCCGCGCCCGGGCGCCCCCGACTCCAGGTATTCCACCTGGTAGCCAACATCTTCCAGCTGGGCGGCGATCCAGCGGGCGCACTCGGCTTCTCCCTTGGTGGTGTCCAGGTCCCCGGTGTTGCTGGTGTCGAACCGGATCAGCCTGCTGACGACCTCCACCACGTCGTCGGCCGGGTCAGGCTGAACGCCGGTTGCAACGGTCACAGTCACCTTTCCTACCATTGAGACGGGTCGCCGGGTTTGGGTCTCCTCTCCCCTATCCGATAGCCTTGGCTGCCAACTTAGGTCGGTCCGAGTGGCGGAATGGCAGACGCGCTAGCTTGAGGTGCTAGTGCCCTATTACTGGGCGTGGGGGTTCAAGTCCCCCCTCGGACACAATTTGTTAGCCAGCAATGTCAGAGCTGATTTTCGGCATTTGCTGATATCGAATTGGCCACCTCGTTGCTGCAAGCTAGACCTGGCGTCCAACACCGAGCCGCTGCCGTCGCCACGCAACGCGCTACGAACGCCAGCTAAGCCGAAGTCCAACGCGTGGCCGCCAGACATTAGAGTGAGTCAACCCGCACCGACCACCTGTGGTCGATTGCCCGCCATGCGGCGGGAGACGCCAGCCGCGATCGCGCTGAAGACGGCCATGCGGATCAACCCCGAACCCGGGCACGTCCGTTGGCTCGGTTGCGCTCAGGCTCGGGCGCCTCGCCCGGTCGGGGGCCGACGAGGGAATCGTGGATGCCTTCGCAATGTTCCCAACCCTTGACCAGGTGCTCGACTTCGCCAACCAGGTAATCGATCGATGGGGTGATGATGGGAAAGCTTGACGGCAAGGTAGCGGTGATCACTGGCGGATCAAGCGGGATGGCGCTGGCCGGTGCCAAGTTGTTCGTTGACGAAGGAGCTCACGTCTTCATCTCGGGTCGGCGGAAGGAAGCGCTGGATGAAGCCGTCGAGCTGATCGGCCGGAATGTGACGGGCGTGCAAGCGGATTCGGCCAACCTGGACGATCTGGACCGGTTGTTCGATGCCGTCAGGCGGGAAAAGGGCGCCGTCGACGTGCTATGGGCGAGTGCGGGGATGGGCGAGGAGGGCAAGCTCGGCGAGATCACAGAGCAGCACTTCGACGCGACTTTCGGGCTGAACGCGCGTGGCACGCTGTTCACGGTGCAGAAGGCATTGCCGCTTTTCAACGACGGTGGCTCGATCTTCATGACCGGGTCGATCGCGTCGGTCAAAGGTTTTCCTCACTGGAGTGTGTACGCGGCCAGCAAGGCTGTATTGCATGCCTACGCCCGCGTGTGGTTGAACGAGTTGAAGGACAGGAGGATTCGGGTCAACGTGCTGACCCCGGGCCAGGTCGCCACGCCGATACAGGAGCAGCTGTTCGACGAGGAGACGAAGGCGCAGTTTGAATCCCTGATCCCGCGGGGAAAGATGGGCCGCCCTGAGGAGATTGCATCGGCCGCACTTTTCCTCGCCTCGGATGACTCAAGCTATGTCAATGGCATGGAGTTGGTTGTCGACGGCGGCACGACGGCAATCTGAGTACGCACCACGCGTGAGCAGGCCGTGAACTCCCCCGGGTATGTCCGGAGACTCTGACATGGGGGGGGCGGTTTGTCCGTCGGCGTCGTCGTTTGTCGTTCGGGTTGCGCTGCGACGAACGCGAGCGGCGTAGCCGCGATCACACCAGCCATGTGATCAATGCCAGCGCTGCCAGGCACCAGGCCACCAGGCCCAGCAGCACACTGAGCGACCCCCACGCCGCCAGTTTGTCTCCCCGGCTCGCGTTCTCCGCGGTGATGACCCCGATGCTCTTCGGCATGCGCCCGAATAGATCTCGCCACGACAGCCGGGAGGTGGCGCGCTTGACTCCGGTGGGGTCCTCGGCCGTCCGCTTGTGCGGCGCCACCCCGATGCCGTTGGTGAAGAGCACGACGCCGAAGGCCGCCAGCGCCGCTCCGACGATGACCAGCAGCACGGCGAGCCACAGCATCGTTTCGTCCTCCAATTGCACTGGCTGTCATGCCGCTTCGCATTGCCCCAATGGGCCACTTTTCAAACGCCGCGCTGCGGTTTCGTGCTGTTGCAGTCGGGGAAGCCGTAGGCTGGTAGGGCCGGCGTGACAACGACGGATACACGAATGAATCGACCGAGCGGCTTTTTGCGGCGAGCATCCCGGCGCACGTTCAGTGACCGCCGGGAAGCCGGCCGGGTACTGGCCGAGGAACTCACGTCGTACCGCGGCAACGACGCGCTGCTGGTGTTCGGACTGGCCCGCGGTGGCGTTCCGGTCGCCTGGGAAGTTGCGTCGGTGCTGCACGCCCCGCTGGACGTCTTCCTGGTCCGCAAGCTCGGTGTGCCGCAGTGGTCGGAGCTCGCGATGGGCGCGTTGGCCAGCGGCGGCGGCGTCGTGATGAACGACAACGTGGTGAGCAGCCTGCGCATCAGCCGGGAGCAGGTGCGCGCGGTGATCGACCGCGAGACCACCGAACTGAACCGGCGCGAGCAGGCCTACCGCGGCGGACGCCCGCTCGCAGACCCGCGCGACAAAACGGTGATCCTTGTCGACGACGGCATCGCCACCGGTGCCAGCATGCTGGCCGCGGTGCGGGCGCTGCGCGCATTGGAACCCGAGGCCATCGTCGTCGCCGTTCCGGTGGGGCCGCCGTCAGCGTGCCAGCAGCTGGCGCAGGAGGCCGACGACGTGGTGTGCGCGACGATGCCACCCGATTTCGAAGCTGTGGGACAGGTGTTCGTCGACTTCCATCAGGTCACCGACGACGAGGTTCGCGAACTGCTCGCGACGCCCACCTAGCACCTAGCGGTCGTCGGCGCCGCGGTCGTGCTCGGCCGGCACCCCGGTCTCTTCGTCGGCTGCAGCGGTATCCGCCTCGCCGGAGGCGTCTTCGGGATAGTCCGCGTAGTCATAGTCGGCGCTCGCCTCGTCGGGCAGCGGCTTGGGAGCATCAGCAGATGTATCGGCGGGGGCGCCGGTTTCGCGGCGCTGACGTTCCTGCAGCGCGTCGATGATCAGCAGCACCACCCCGAGCACACTGGCGGCGATGCACACCCAGGCCACCAACTCGTTGCTGGTGACGACGGCGAATACCAATGCGGCAAGGCCTATCACCGCTAACACCAGCGCGATAATCAGCATCGCTCAACCTCCAGCCGGCGGGGCAAGACACTAAAGACTGCCGAGCACGCTACCGCCCGTCCGGCCCGGCGCCTTCGATCTGTTAGTTATTACCCCGATTGAACTGGTTGAACCCGGCGGCGTCGTTGGTGGCGCTGGAGTCGACGGGTGCCGCCGAGCCGCGCTGGCCGAGCTCCTCGAGCTGTGATTCCAGGTAGGTCTTGAGCCGGGTGCGGTATTCGCGCTCGAAGGTGCGCAGTTGCTCGAGCCGGCCCTCCAGCACGGTGCGCTGCTGGTTGATGGTGCCCATGATCTCGGAGTGCTTGCGTTCGGCGTCGGCCTGCAGCGCGTCGGCCTTCTCCTGAGCCTGGCGCAACTGGGTTTCCGAGCGGGTCTGCGCGTCGGCCAGCATCGCGTCGGCACGCTGCCGGGCTTCGGCCACCGTGCTTTCTGCCTCGCGGCGGGCTTCGGACAGGATCTGGTCGGCGTTGGTGCGGGCGTCGGCCAGCAGTTTGTCGGCCTCGGCCTTGGCGGTGCCGGTCAACCGGTCGGCGGTGTCCTGAGCCAGGCTGAGTACCCGGGCGGCCTTCATGGCCTGGTCCTCACTGACGGCGGCGGACGCTGCGGGCTGTGCCGGCGCAGGCGTCGGAGCGGGTCGGGGCTCCGGCTCCGGCTCGGGCTCATACAGCGGCATCGCCTGCGTGGGCGAAGCGGCGGCGGCGCCGCCACCCGCACGCGCCGCGGCCAGTTCCTGGTCCAGCTCGGCGACCCGCTGGCGCAGATCGGAGTTCTCCTCGATGAGGCGGGTCAGCTCGTTTTCCACCAGGTCGAGGAAGGCGTCGACTTCGTCTTCGTTGTAGCCGCGCTTGCCGATCGGCGGCTTACTGAAGGCCACATTGTGGACATCGGCTGGTGTAAGCGGCATTGTTTGCCCCCTCGAGTCTGGACGGTCAAACCGATCTGGAAAGTGTAGATCGGCATGAACAGTGTCGTAGCCGTACTGCAACTGCCGCCCATCCTGTCACACCAGACCCGCCGGTTGCCGATTCGCCCGATAATTAAGACCGAATTTCAAACTTTAAGAGCCGGCGAAATCGCTGCCTTAGAAACCAAAATGCCGCTGCCGCAAACGGTCTTACGCGTTAGACGGCGGCACTGAAGGCCAGTTGCATGCCGATGAACGCCACGAGCAGCAGCACCATGATCGACAGGTCGAAGCGCACGGCGCCGATGGTGAGCTGCGGGATCAGCCGGCGCAGCAGCTTCACCGGCGGATCGGTGAGCGACATGATGAGCTCCAGGATCACCACGGTGGCGCCACGCGGTCGCCAATCGCGGCTGAACGACCGGATGAACTCGATGACCACCCGGGCGATCAGCAGGAGCCAGAAGACGAACAGCGCAAAGCCCAGGATTTTGAAGAAGAGCGCCAACGAGAGCCCGACCTTACTGATGAGGATGTGACATTCACGACAGCACCGACGGTGGTCGGCGCGGTGATTGTCAGCCTACCCGGCCACGGGTGGCGGGCCTGGTTACTGGTAGGCGTAGAAGCCGGTCTCGGCGATCCGGCGACGTTCCTCCGGCGTCACGTCGACGTCGGCGGGCGACAGCAGGAACACCTTGGTCGCGACTTTGTCGAACGAGCCCCGCAGCGCGAAGGCCAGCCCGGCGGCGAAATCGACCAGCCGCTTGGCGTCGGCGTTGTCCATCGACACCAGATCCATGATCACCGGCGTGCCGTCGCGGAACCGCTCGCCGATGGTCCGGGCCTCGCTGTAGTCCTTGGGCCGCAGCGTGGTGATCTTCGACAGCGGGCTGCCCTCCTCGAACAACATGGCCATCCGGCGCGGATCCATCGCCAGCGCGCCGCGGGTCGAGCCCCGCAACGCCCCGAATCGCGGCCGGGCCAGTTCGGTGCGTTCGAAGTCGCGGGACCGGAAGCGGTGGTCGTCGGCGTAGCCGCTGCGGTAGCTGCCCGGCGGGTAGTCGGTCGGCTCA
The DNA here is from genome assembly GCF_003402475.1 of Mycobacterium sp. MFM001. Taxonomy (GTDB): domain Bacteria; phylum Actinomycetota; class Actinomycetes; order Mycobacteriales; family Mycobacteriaceae; genus Mycobacterium. Next base: position 40,385 of record NZ_BFAB01000008.1, on the reverse strand, counting down.
CCGCGCGGGTCGTCGTAGTCGCGCCCCTCGTAGCGGTCGTACCCGTCGTCGAACCGGCGGCGCGAGTAGCCGTGCTGGGTGGGAGCGCGGTCGTCGTCGTAGTACTCGTCGTCGTAGTCCTCCATCGGCGCCATACCGAAGTAGGCCTTGACCTTGTGGAGTGTGCTCATCTCGGGACCCCTTCTTGGCGGCTGAAGATTCGGTGTCTGTGATGAAGATGTGACTGGAGTGACTAGTTCACGGTGACCGTAACGGTCGACGGCCCATTAACGCGGTACCGACACGCACACAGGTCGAACCATGTTTGACGGCGGTTTCCAGGTCGTTTGACATGCCGGCCGACAAACCCACCGCGCTCGGGTGCGACTGCAGGACCCGGTGATGCTCGGATTGCAGCCGCGCGAACGCGGCGTCGGCATCACAGTCCAGCGGCGGGATGGCCATCAACCCAACGAATTCCAGGGCATCGGCTGCGTCGACCTGGGCACAGATCTCGTCGACGGCGTCCGGCTGGGCGACGTCGACGCCGCCGCGGGACACGTCGCCGTCGAGGCTGATCTGCACGTAGATCCGCAGCGGATGCTCGCGACGGCCTTCCTGCAGCGCCGCGCCCACCGCGCGGTCGAGCGCGCTCACCACCCGGGTGCTGCTGACCGAGTGGGCGGTGTGCGCCCAGGCTGCCAGCGACCGGGCCTTGTTGCGCTGGATCTGGCCCACCATGTGCCACTGCACCGAACTCGCCGCGGGTCCCAGCAACTCCCCGACTTGTCGCACCTTCGCCGACGCTTCCTGCTCGCGGGATTCGCCGAACGCCCCGCATCCCAATCGCGACAAAATCGCCACATCGGTTGCCGGAAAGAATTTGGTAATCGGCAGAAGTTCAATTTCGTCGACATTGCGTCCGGCCGCCTCGGCGGCCGCCGCAAGGCGCCGGCGCAGTGCGCTCAAGGCGTCGGCCAATTCGGATTCCCGGTTGTGCAGCACGGCGGTCATTCGATCCACACCACCGACGCCATCCGGCCGGTCGGCGCGCCGCGGCGATGGCTGAACAGGCTGGTGTCGTCGACCGTGCAACGCGGGTCGATGTCGATCGCCGTTACGCCCAAATCCTTGAGCTGGCAAGCGATTCCGGCCCGAAGATCCAGGCCTGGGGTCCCCGCCGAGGTGGTGGTGCGACTTCCCGGTAGCGCCGCCTCCACCTCGTCGGCCATCGCGGCGGGCACTTCGTAGTTGCGGCCGCTCACCGCCGGGCCGAGCAGAGCGGAAATGTCGTCGGCGTGGGCGCCGACGCCCAGCATCGCCTCCAGCGTGCGGGCCACCACGCCGGCGGCTGCGCCGACCCGGCCGGCGTGCACCGCGGCCACGACCCCGGCGCGTGCGTCGGCCATCAACACCGGCACGCAGTCGGCACTCAGCACCGCCAGCGCCAATCCAGGCTCGGCGGTCACCAGGGCATCGGTGTCGTCGACGGCGGCGTCGCGCAGCCCGTCGACCACCTCGACCCGATCGCCGTGGACCTGGTTCATCCAGATCAGCGGGTGCCCGATGGCAGCGGCCAGCCGCGCTCGGTTGGCCGCCACCGCAGCAGGGTCGTCGCCCACGTGGTCGCCAAGATTGAAGCTGTCGTAGGGCGGCGCCGAGACGCCGCCCGCCCGGGTGGTCGTCACCCGCCGGATGCGAACGCTCACCTGCCCAGTGTGCTAGCGCCGCATGAACGGCGGCACGTCGACGTCGTCGTCCTCGCCGCCGATGTCCAGCGTCGAGCCGTTGGTCGGCAGCGGCACGCTGACCGCGTCAGCGGGTTCGAACAGCGGCGAGGCCACCTTGCCGGCCTGTCCCGGCGCGATGGTCTGGGCCTGGCCGCTGCCGACAATCGGCTTTCGGCCCGGCCCGGCGGCGTCGAAGCCCGCCGCGATCACGGTTACCCGGACCTCGTCGCCGAGCGAGTCGTCGATGACCGTGCCGAAGATGATGTTGGCGTCCTGGTGGGCGGCATCCTGCACCAGTGAGGCCGCCTCGTTGATTTCGAACAGGCCCAGGTCGCTGCCACCGGCGATCGACATCAGCACACCGCGCGCACCCTCCATGGACTGCTCCAGCAGCGGCGAATTGATCGCGATCTCAGCGGCTTTCAGCGCCCGGCCGTCGCCGCGGGACGAGCCGATCCCCATGAGCGCCGTCCCCGCGCCGCTCATGATGCCCTTGACGTCCGCGAAGTCGACGTTGATCAGGCCCGGCGTGGTGATCAGGTCGGTGATGCCCTGCACACCGTTGAGCAGCACCTCGTCGGCGCTGCGGAACGCATCCATCAGTGACACCGCGGCGTCGCCCATCTGCAGCAACCGGTCGTTGGGGATCACGATCAGGGTGTCGCAGCTTTCCCGCAGCGTGGTGATGCCGGTCTCGGCTTGAAGACCGCGCCGCTTGCCCTCGAACGAGAACGGCCTGGTGACGACGCCGACGGTCAGCGCGCCCAGCTTGCGGGCGATGCTGGCGACGACAGGCGCCCCGCCGGTGCCGGTGCCGCCGCCTTCGCCGGCGGTGACGAACACCATGTCCGCGCCGCGCAGCAGCTCCTCGATCTCGTCCTTGGCGTCCTCGGCGGCCTTACGGCCGACCTCGGGGTCGGCGCCGGCGCCCAGTCCGCGGGTGGATTCGCGACCGACGTCGAGCTTGACGTCGGCATCGCTCATCAACAGCGCCTGCGCGTCGGTGTTGATGGCGATGAACTCCACGCCCTTGAGGCCCTGCTCGATCATCCGGTTGACGGCGTTGACGCCGCCGCCGCCGATACCCACGACTTTGATGACGGCCAGGTAGTTATGCGGGGGGGTCATCATTCCGTCTTCCTCCCTGTGGGACTTGGCCTGGTGGCGTAGCCGCCTGGCAAACCTAAACCTCAACTAAAGGGTTAGAGTTATGTCAGGTAGTTCCGCGCAAACAGAACGGTATGGGCACGACGGGCGCTATCCGCGCAGGCGCGCCGACGCGCGACACGCAAATTTTTCTCGAGATTTGGCCACCGCGCGCCGGCCCTGTGTCGAGCGTGCGGCCAGCTGCACTCTCGGCGTCGAGTGTGCGGCGTGCCGCACGTTCGCGGGAGCGCGCCTACTTGACAGTCGGCAAGTCGGGGCTGGACACGTCGTAGGTGTGCCCGGGCTGGGTCAGCAGCGCCGCCAGTTTCTCGGCCTTTTCCTCGGTGCGGTCGGTGGTCCCCCAGATCACCGTGCGCCCGTCGGTCAGGGTCAGCGTGATCGAGGCCACCGACGGCGCCGCGATCCGGCCCACCTGTCCAGCCACCTCCGGACGCAGCGCGGTCAGCACCTCGAGCGCAGCCTTGGTCGCCGGGTCGCTCGGGCCGGGGTTGTCGACGTCGAGGTACGGCAATGCCGGCGGCGGCGGTGCGGTCGCGAAGTCGACGCCGTCGCGGTCGTAGAGATGCGGGCCGTCCGGAAAGTCCTTGACTACCACCGGGATTCGCTCGACGATGGTGATCCGCAGCGCCGACGGGTACTGGCGCTGCACTCGCGCACTGGCCACCCGGCGAATGGCGGCCACCCGGTCGGCGACCCCGCCGGTGTCAATCTGCAACAGCGGCGTACCCGGCCGCACCTTGGCCGCGTCGAGGACCTCCTCGCGGGTCACCACCCCCGTCCCGGTGACGACGATGCTGCGCGCCGACATCACCGGCGTGAAGTACAGGATCAACCCCAGTGCGACGGCGATCACCGAGATCAGGATCGTCGCCAGCGCCATCTTCAGCCCCCGAACCGCGCCGCGCGGAACGGGTTTCGCGTCGCCGCTTTCTCCGCGGGCCCGGAGTTTGGCTTCGCGGCGAGCCTGCTCGATCGCCCGCGCGCGGGCCTGCGCCGCACGCCGTTCGGCGCGTTCCCGACGGGCCCGCCGGCGGGGACCCTCGAATTCCCCGGGCGGAGCTCCCTCCGGCGGCGGCCCGGCGGCGAAGATCGGTTCGGTCACGACCTCGGACGGCGAATCGTTCGGCTCGGTCATAACAACATCCCCGGCCGTCCAGGCGCGCTGCGGTTGGCTCGCACCCGCAGCGCGGTGAGGATCTCGGGCCCCAGCATGGTCACGTCGCCGGCACCCATGGTGACGACGACGTCGCCCGGCCCGACGGCCGCGGCCACCGTCTCGGCGACCGCGGAGAAGTCCGGTAGGTAGTGCACCGGCACGCTGACGTGCTCGGCGACGCTGGCGCCGCTGACACCGGCCAGCGGCTGTTCGCGCGCGGCGTACACGTCGAGCACGAAGACCTCGTCGGCCGCATCGAGCGCCCGGCCGAATTGCGCCGCGAAATCCCTTGTGCGGGAATACAAATGCGGCTGGAACACCGCGACCGACCGGCCACTACCGCTCTGCTCGAGCAGGGTGCGGACCGCGGCCAGTGTCGCGCTGATCTCGGTCGGGTGGTGCGCGTAGTCGTCGAACACCTGGACCGACGCCGCGGTGCCGATCAATTCGAACCGGCGACGCACCCCTTCGAAGCCAGCCAGCCCGTCGAGCACGCAGTCGGGCGAGGCGCCGGTCTCGATGGCGGCCAGCAACGCGCCCAGCGCGTTGAGCGCCATGTGCCGGCCGGGCACCGACAGCCGCATCACCCACGGGCGGGTGTCGCCGGCCAGCTCGATCCGCGCAACCGCACCGGTGCCCTGCTGCTCCCAGGACAGCAGCCTGCCGGCCAACTGATCGCCCGTCGAGCCGTAGCGCAGCACCCGAATCCCCAGTGCCGCAGTGCGTTCCGCCAGCGCCGCCGCGCCCGGGTCGTCAGTGCAGATCACCAGCGCCCCGCCCGGGGCGAGCCGCTCCACGAACGAGTCGAACACCGCGGCGTAGGCGTCGGCGCTGCCGAAGAAGTCCAGATGGTCGGATTCGATGTTGGTCACCACGGCGACGTTCGGGGTGTACTCCAGCAGCGAGCCGTCGCTTTCGTCGGCCTCGGCGACAAAGTAGTTGCCGCTGCCGTGGTGGGCGTTGGTGCCGGCCTCCCCCATCTCGCCGCCGACCGCGAACGACGGGTCTTTGCCGCAGTGCTGCAGCGCGACGATGAGCATCGACGTCGTCGTCGTCTTGCCGTGCGTGCCGGTCACCATCAGCGTCGTGCGCCCGGCCATCAGCTTGGCCAGCACCGCGGGCCGCAGCACCACCGGGATGCCGCGACGGCGGGCCTCGACGAGCTCCGGGTTGGTTTTCGGTATCGCGGCATGGGTGGTGATCACCGCGGTGGCGCCGCCCGGCAGCAGGTCCAGCGACGACGCGTCGTGGCCGATCCGGATCACCGCGCCGCGGGCCCGCAGCGCACGCACCCCGCGCGACTCCTTGGCGTCCGACCCCGACACCATGCCGCCGCGGTCGAGCAGGATGCGGGCGATCCCCGACATGCCCGCTCCCCCGATGCCGACCATGTGGACCCGTTGCAGCTCGCGGGGCAGCGGCTCTGCGGTCATCGCCGCCCCCGGCGCACGGCACACGCCACGTCCAACGCGACGCGCGCGACCTGCTCGGCCGCGTCGCGGTGACCGACCCGCGCCGCGGCCGCCGTCATCGCCGCCAGCCGCGGCGGGTCGGTGAGCAGCCCGGCCACCTGCTCGGCCACGAAACCCGGCGTCAGCTCGGCGTCGGCGACCAGCAGGCCGCCGCCGGCGTTGACCACCGGCAGGGCGTTGAGCCGCTGCTCGCCGTTGCCGATCGGCAGCGGCACGTACACGGCCGGCAGGCCGACGGCCGACACTTCGGCGACCGTCATCGCCCCCGAGCGGCAGATCGCCAAATCGGCGGCGGCATAGGCCAGGTCCATCCGGTCCAGATACGGCACGGCCACGTACGGCGGGTCGCCCGGCGCCGGGGCGCGCAGGTCGAGCGTGTTCTTTGCGCCGTAGGCATGCAGCACGGCCACGCCCGCGGCGGCCAAGTCGGCGGCGGCCGCGGCGACGGCCCGGTTGATCGACGCCGCGCCCTGCGAGCCGCCGAACACCAGCAGCACCCGGGCGTCGTCGGCGAAGCCGAAATGCGCGCGCGCCTGCGACCGCAACGCCGCACGGTCCAGCGACGTGATAGCCGAGCGGACCGGCACGCCGACCACCTCGGCGCGCGGCAGCCCGCAATCGGGCACCGCGGAAAGCACGCGCTGCGCGAAGCGGACCCCGACCCGGTTGGCCAGCCCGGCGCTGGCGTTGGCCTCGTGGATCACCACCGGGACGCGACGCCGGCGCGCCGCCAGATAGGCCGGCAGCGCCACATATCCGCCGAACCCCACCACCACGTCGGCGGCGACGCCGTCGAGCACCGCGCGGGTTTGCCGTACTGCGCGCATCACCCGCGGTGGTAGCCGGAGCAGGTCTCCAGTGGGCTTGCGGGGCAACGGAACCGGGGTGATCAGCTCGAGGTGGTAGCCGCGTTCGGGGACCAGCCGGGTCTCCAGGCCGCGCGGCGTGCCCAGCGCGGTGATGCGGACCTGCGGGTCCAGCGCCACCAGCGCGTCAGCGACGGCCATCGCGGGCTCGACGTGTCCGGCCGTGCCGCCCCCGGCGAGCACCACCGACAACGACGCGCCGCCCGGCCGGGAGTTGCTGTTCACCCCGCTGGTCGGCTCTGTGACCGAATCCCTCACCCGTAACGCTGACCTTCCAGTGCGCGAGCGCGCCCGCCGCGCGCGTGCCGCTGTTCGTGCCATGGTGGCGAACCGCCGCGCCGGCGATCGCCACGGTTGTGATGTGGCGACGCGCTGCGCCCGGCTGCGCCGCGCTTGCGATCGCCACCTCCATCATGCCGCCCCCGCACCCGGGCGGGCCGGTCGGCCGCGCGTGCCCGGGCCGGCCGGGCGGGTGGCGTGGGGTTTTGCGGGCGGGCACGCAGGCGGTCCCGCAGCGCCTCGACCCGGGTCGGCGAATACGGCTCGGGCAACGGCAGCCGCAGCAGCCGGTTCATCCGGTCGTCGCGCCCGGCGCGCAGCGCAGCGACGGCCTCCGGTTCGTGCCGTGCCGCGTTGGCCATCATGCCGATCATCAGAAGCGTTGTCGCCGTTGATGTTCCACCGGCCGAGATGAGCGGCAGCTGCAGGCCGGTGACCGGCAGCAGGCCGATCACGTAGCCGACGTTGATGAACACCTGGCCCAGCACCCACATCGTGGTGGTGGCGGTCAGCAGCCGCAGGAACGGGTCGGCGGAGCGGCGCGCGATGCGCATCCCGGTGTAGGCGAACAATCCGAAGAGCGCCAGCAGCCCGAACGCGCCGACGAAGCCGAGCTCCTCGCCGATGATCGCGAAGATGAAGTCGTTGTGGGCGTTGGGTAGGTAGTTCCACTTCGCGGTGCCCTGGCCCAGGCCGTGACCGAAGATACCGCCGTTGGCCAGCGCGAACTTCGCCTGTTTGGCCTGGTAGCCGGAGCCCTGGGAGTCGGCGGCCGGATCGAGCCAGGACCGGACCCGGTCGGACCGGTAGCCCTCGGACACCGCCAGGATCGCCGCGGAGACGATCACCGCGAGCAGCGAGCTGCAGAACACCCGCAGCGGCAGACCGGCGTACCACAGCAGCGCCAGCAGGATGATGCCCAGCGACACCGTCTGCCCGAGGTCAGGCTGGGCGACGATGAGCGCCAGCGCGATGACGGCCGCCGGCACCAGCGGGATCAGCATCTCCCGCAGCGACGCCCGCTCCATCCGCCGGGCGGCCAGCAGGTGCGCCCCCCAGATGGCGAACGCGATCTTGGTCAGCTCGGAGGGCTGCATGGAAAACCCGGCGATCACGAACCACCCGCGAGAACCGTTGGCGTAGTGGCCGATTCCGGGGACCAGCACGAGCACCAGCAGCACGATCGTCACCGCGTACCCGGAGAATGCCATGCGCCGCATCAACCGCACCGGCACCCGCAGCGCCAGGTAGCAGGCCACCAGCCCGATCACCGTCCACATCACCTGACGGCCGAAGATCAACCAGGCCGATCCGTCGTCGTCGTACGAGCGCACCCCCGACGCGGAAAGGACCATGATCAACCCGAGCGTGGTCAGCAGCGCCGCCACCGCGATGATCAGGTGAAACGACGTCATGGGCCGGCCCAGCCAGCTGCCGAACCGGGTCCGCGGCGCCTGGGCGGTTTCCCCACCCTTCGGATCCCGGTGCAGCAACCGGGCCAGTGCGCTGGTCACCACCGCCTACCGGGTGGTGGCGCGGACCGCGGCAGCGAACGCGTCGCCGCGATCGGCGTAGCCGCTGAACTGGTCGAAGGACGCGCCCGCTGGGGCCAGCAGCACAGTGTCGCCGGGTGCGGCCAAGTCGCGGGCGGCGGCCACGGCGGCGGCCATCACGCGACTGCCGGTGACCTCACCGGGCAGGGCAACAACTCTTGTCACAGGAGTCACAGGAGACTCAGCAGTCGCATGCATATCAGCATCCTCGCCTGTCACAAGCTCCACGACGGGGACATCCGGCGCGTGTCGCGATAACGCCTCGGCAACCTTCGCCCGGTCACGGCCGAGCAGCACCGCCCCGACCAGCCGCGACGCCATCCTGGCCACCGCCTCGTCGACCGACGCGCCCTTGAGCAGACCGCCGGCGATCCACACCACCCGCGGGTAGGCCAGCACCGACGCCTCGGCGGCGTGCGGGTTGGTGGCCTTGGAGTCGTCGACATAGCTGATCCCGTCGACGACGGCGACCAGTTCGGCGCGGTGCCGGCCCACCCGGAACGACGCGAGCGCGTCCGCGATGGCCGTGGCGGGCACATCGACGCTGCGGGCCAGCGCCGCCGCGGCCAGCGCGTCGAGCACCCCCACCGGCCCGGGCACCGAAATGGAGGAGACCCCGGCCAGGGCCAGGTCGTCGGCGCCGGCTGACACAAAGGCTCTGTCGATCAGCTGCCCGTCGCGCACGCCGAGTTCGCCGGCGGCGGGTTCGCCCAACCGGAAGCCGACCCGCACCGGCGCCGGCGCGGTGTCCAGCAGCGCCGCGGCCCGTTGATCGTCGAGTCCGACGACGGCGACCCGGCCGCCCAGCACCCGCGCCTTGGCGGCGGCGTAGTCGGCCATGCTGCCGTGCCAGTCCAGGTGGTCCTCGGCGATGTTGAGCACCACACCGGCCTCCGGCCGCAGCGACGGCGCCCAGTGCAGCTGGAAGCTGGACAGTTCGACGGCCAGCAACTCGGCGGGCTCGCGCAGCACGTCCAGCACGGGGTTGCCGATGTTGCCGCACAGCCGGGCGTCCAAACCAGCCGCGGTCAGCATCGCGTGCAGCATCGAGGTGGTGGTGGTCTTGCCGTTGGTGCCGGTGACGGCCAGCCAGCGCCGCGGCGGTCCGTAGCGGCCCGACGTGTCGAGCCGCCAGGCCAGTTCGACGTCACCCCAGATCGGCACCCCGGCCGCCGCGGCCGCGACGAGTACCGGCGCGGTCGGCTTGAAACCGGGGCTGGTGACCACCAGCGCAAAATCAGCGATCCGCTCGGCGGCGGCCGACGGGCTCAGGGTTGCCACCGCCGGGTCGTCGTCGCACAGCGTCGCCGTCGCGCCCAGCTCGCGCAGCGCCGTGAGCACCGACTGCCCGGTGATTCCGCCGCCGGTGACCAGCACCGAGGTGCCGGACAAATCCATCTCAGCCACCGGTCGCGGCGAGCCATTCGCTGTAGAACAGCGCCACACCCAGGCCGCAGCTGATTGCGGTCAGCAACCAAAAGCGGATGATGACCGTGGTTTCGGCCCACCCGACCAGCTCGAAGTGGTGGTGGAACGGCGCCATCCGGAACACCCGGCGGCCGGTGGTGCGAAACGTGAGGATCTGCAGCACCACCGAGACGATCTCGGCGACGAACAGCGAGCCGAGCACCACCGCGAGGAGCTCGGTGCGGCTGGTCACCGACAGCCCGGCGATGATGCCGCCCAGCGCCAGGGACCCGGTGTCACCCATGAAGATCTTGGCCGGCGCGGCATTCCACCACAGAAAGCCGATGCAGGCGCCTGCGGTCGCTGCGGCGATCAGCGCCAGGTCCAGCGGGTCGCGCACGTTGTAGCAGCCCAGCCCAGGCGCGGTCGCGCAGGCGTTGCGGTACTGCCAGAACGTGATCAGCACATAGGCGGCGCAGACCATGGCCATGGCTCCCCCGGCCAGCCCGTCCAGGCCGTCGGTGAAGTTCACCGCGTTCGACCAGGCGCTGACCATCACCACGCAGAACAACACGAACAGTGCGGGAGCCAGTGTGACAGTGGCGATTTCGCGCACATACGACAGGTCGGCGCTGCCCGGGGTGAGCCCGTCGTCGTTGCGGAAACCGAGCACCAGCACGCCGAAGAGCACCGCGGCGGTGATCTGCCCGACGGTCTTGGCGGTCTTGTTCAGCCCCAGGTTGCGCGACCGGCGGATCTTGATCAGGTCGTCGACGAACCCGACACCGCCGAGCGCGGTGGCCAGGAACAACACCAGCAGACCCGACGCCGAGAAGCCGCCGCCGTCGAAGGCCAGGCCCGCGAGGTGGGTGCCCAGGTAACCCGCCCAGATGCCGGCCAGGATCGCCACCCCGCCCATCGACGGTGTGCCGCGCTTGGTCTTGTGAGTCGGCGGGCCGTCCTCGCGGATCTCGTGGCCGAAGCCCTGCCGGGTGAACAGCCGGATCAGCATCGGGGTCAGCACGATCGACACCGTCAGCGCAATGGCGACGGCGATGAGGATTTGGATCATCGGGCGGCGCCCGTCGGCCCAGCAGTCAGCGCGTCGGCCAGTGCACCCAGCCCCGCGGCGTTGGACGCCTTGACCAGCACCACGTCCCCCGGCTGCAGTTCGGCCCGCAACAGTGCCAGGGCCGCGTCGGCGTCGGCGACGATGGTGGCCTCGCCTCCCCACGAGCCCTCCATGACCGCGCCGTGGTGCATGGCGTTCATCGGCCTCCCGGTTCCCACGACAATGAGTCGAGACACATCTAAGCGCACCGCCAACCGACCGACGCGATCGTGCTCGCCAATTGTGTCGTCGCCGAGCTCGGCCATCTCGCCCAGCACCGCCCAGCTGCGCCGTCCGCCCCGGGCCATCCAGGCCAGCGCTTGCAGACCGGCCCGCATCGAGTCGGGGTTGGCGTTGTAGGCGTCGTCGATGACGGTGACGCCGTCGGCGCCGGTGGTCACCCGCATCCGGTGCTGCGAGACCGGCCCCGCGCCGGCCAGCGCGGCCGCCACCTGCTCGATGCTTGCGCCGCATTCCAGCGCGACGGCGGCCGCGCATAGCGCGTTGTCCACCTGGTGGTCGCCGTGCACGGCCAGCCCGACGTCGACGGCGTGCTCACCGGCGTGCAGTGTGAACTGCGGACGGGCCAGCTCGTCGAGGGTCACCGGACCGGCCCACACATCGGCGGGTTCAGCGCGGCTGACGCGGACAACCCGGGCGGCGGTTTTGTCGGCCATTGCCGCCACCGCCGGGTCGTCGACGTTGAGGACGACCACTCCGGATGCCGGAATAGCTTGTGGCAGTTCGGCTTTCGTGGCCGCGATGGCCTCGCGGGAGCCGAATTCGCCGAGATGTGCGGTGCCGACGTTGAGCACCATCCCGATCGCGGGCGGTGCGATCGCGGCCAGCGCGGCGATGTTGCCGGGATGACGTGCCGACAGCTCGAGGATCAGATAGTCGGTGTTTTCGGTGGCGCGCAGCACGGTCCAGGGATGGCCCAGTTCGTTGTTGAACGACCCGGGCGGCGCCACCACCTCGCCGAGCGGTGCGAGCACCGCGGCCAGCAGATCCTTGGTCGACGTCTTGCCGGACGAGCCGGTGATCCCGACGATGGTCAGCCCGTTGGCGACGAGCTGCGCGGCCACCGCCGACGCCAGTTTGGCCAGCGCGGCCAGCACCGCCGCGCCGGACCCGTCGGTGTCATGCTCGAGAACCCCTGCGCGACTTGACATCTGCGGGTCGGGGGTCACCACGATCGCGGGCACTCCGACCGGCCGGGCGGCCAGCACGGCGACGGCCCCGGCGGCCACCGCCGCCGCGGCGTGGTCGTGCCCGTCGGCGCGCGCACCCGGCAGCGCCAGGAACAATCCGCCGGAAGTGGCCTTGCGGGAGTCGAATTCGACGGTCCCGGTGACGTGCAGGCCGGCGGCGTCGCCGGGCGAGATGTCGGCCAGCTCGCCGCCGACGATCTCGGCGATCTGGGCGACGGTCAGGGGAATCACCGGCGCTCCTCCAGCGCCGCGGCGAGCTCTACCCGGTCGTCGAACGGGCGGGTCTGCCCGCCGCCGCTCTGCCCGGTTTCGTGGCCCTTGCCGGTGACCAGGACGATGTCGTCGGGTCCTGCCCATTCGACCGCGTGCCGGATGGCCGCTCGCCGGTCGCCGATTTCGACGACCTCCGCCGTGCCTTCGGTTGTGCCGGAAAGGATTTCGCGACGGATGGCGGCGGGGTCCTCGCCGCGCGGGTTGTCGTCGGTGACCACGACCAGGTCGGCCAGCTGCGCGGCGATCCTGCCCATCGGCGCCCGCTTGCCCGGGTCGCGCTCGCCGCCCGCCCCGAACACCACGGCCAGCCGGCTGCCGGGGCGACGCAGCGACATCAGCACCGCGCTCAGCGCGCCCGGCTTGTGGGCGTAGTCGACCAGCGCCAGGAAGTCCTGGCCGCGATCGATCTGTTCGAGCCGCCCGGGTACCCGGATGTCGCGCAGCCCGGTCGCCGCCTGCTCCGGCGACACCCCCAGCACATCCAGGATGGCCAGTGCGACAAGCGTATTGGCGACGTTGTAGCCGCCCGGTAACCCGATTCGTACCCGGTGATGCACGCCGGCGGGGTCGACGGCGGTGAAATCGTGGCCGCCGGCGTCCGCGGTGATCTCTTCGGCACGCCAGTCCGCGGCGCCGCCTGCGGCGCTGACGGTGATCGCAGCCTCGGCGCGGTCGGCCATCGCGCGGCCGGCGTCGTCGTCGATGCACACGACCGCGGTGCGGGCATGCAGCGGCGAGGCCGGGTCGAACAACCGCGCCTTGGCCTCGAAATAGTCGGCCATGGTCGGGTGGAAGTCGAGGTGGTCGCGGGACAGATTGGTGAAGCCGCCCACCGAGAAGCGCACGCCGTCGACGCGGCCCAGGCTCAGCGCGTGACTGGACACCTCCATCACCACGGTGTCCACGCCGCGTTCGGCCATCGCCGCGAGCTGGGCCTGCAGTGCGGGCGCCTCCGGGGTGGTCAGCGCGCTGGGCACGTCGGCGCCGTCGATGCGGATGCCGATGGTCCCGATCAGGCCCACGGTCCGACCAGCGGCCCGCAGCCCCGCCTCGACGAGATAGGTCGTGGTGGTCTTGCCCGACGTTCCGGTGATCCCGACCACGGCAAGCCGCTCGGACGGATGCTCGTAGACGGTGGCGGCGAGTTCGCCGAGCACCGTGCGCGGCGACGGGTGAATCAGCACCGGCACCGTGGTGGCCATCTCGGCGACCCCGTCGGCGTCGGTGAGCACCGCCACCGCGCCCCGCGCGACCGCGTCACCGGCATAGCGGGCGCCGTGGGTCGACGCGCCGGGCAGCGCGGCGAACAGATCACCCGGATGCGCGTCCTGGGCCCGCAGCGTGACGCCGGTGACGGGCAGCTCAGGGACCACGCTGCCGGCTGCGGACACAGCACCGATCTGCTCTGCCAGCACCGACAGCGGCACGCCGGCCCCGGCGCTGGGCCGCAGCGCAGTGGGCACCCCTCATCACCTCCGTCGTTGCCTGTTTTCAGACGTCGTATCAACGCCGTTAACGGCCATGACACCTTATCCGTCCGGCGGCGTCACGGGTCGCGGAGACGGCCCCTCGGGCCTTAGGCCTGCAGGGTCAGCGGTGGGCCGGGATCGGGCGACAGCGGAACGTTTTCGCGCTGCAGCAGCCAGCCCGCGATGTTGTGGAACAGCGGGGCCGCCGTGTGGCCGGGTGCGCCGTCCGAGGAGCGCTGCGGGTTGTCCATCATGATCCCGATGACGTAGCGGGGATTGTCGGTGGTGGCCATCCCGGCGAAGGTGATCCAGTACACGTCGTCGAAGTAGCAGCCGCATGCCGGGTTGATCTGCTGTGCCGTCCCGGTCTTTCCGGAGATCTGGTAGCCCTCGACCGCGGCCGCCGGCCCGGTGCCCTGCTGAGTGCCCATCGGGTCGCGCTGCACCACGGCACGCAACATGTTGCGCACGGTCTGCGCAGTCTCGGATGACACCACCCGAACACCTTGCGGCCGCGGCTCTTCCGTGCGGGTGCCGTCCGGTGCAATCGTCGCCTTGATGATCCGCGGCGGCATCCGCAGTCCGTCGTTGGCGATCGTCTGATACATGCCGGTCATCTGCAGCAGCGTCATCGAAAGCCCTTGCCCGATAGGCAGGTTGGAGAATGTGCTGCCCGACCACTGGTCGATCGGGGGCACCAGGCCCGCACTCTCACCAGGCAGCCCGACGCCGGTGCGCTGCCCCAGCCCGAACTTACGCAGCATGTCGAACCAGCGGTCCGGCCCGACGCGCTGCGCCAGCATCAGCGTCCCCACGTTGGAGGATTTCCCGAAAATGCCGGTGGTGGTGTAGGGCATCACGCCGTGGTTCCACGCGTCGTGCACGGTGACACCACCCATGTGGATGGAGCCCGGCACTTGCAGCACCTCGTCGGGGTTGGACAAGCCGTATTCGATGACCGACGACGCGGTGATCACCTTGTTCACCGAGCCCGGCTCGAACGGCGACGACACCGGCAGGTTGCCCATCTGCTTGTCGCCCTGGCGACCGATGTCCTGCGACGGGTCGAAGGTGTTGTCGTTCGACATCGCCAGCACCTCACCGGTTTTGGCGTCGAGCACCACGGCGGAGACATTGCGGGCCCCCGAGGCGTTCTTGGCCTGCTGCACCTGCTGCTGGACGTAGAACTGGATGTCGTCGTCGATGGTCAGCTGCACGGTCGAACCATTGACGGCCTTGTGCTGGTTGCGGTAGCTGCCGGGGATCACCACGCCGTCGGACCCGCGGTCGTAGGTGACCGACCCGTCGGTTCCGGCCAGCGCCGCGTCCAGCGAATCCTCCAGGCCCAGCAGACCGTGCCCGTCCCAGTCGATGCCGCCGACGATGTTGGCGGCCAGCGATCCGCCCGGGTACTGGCGCAAATCCTGGCGCTCGGCGCCGACTTCCGGGAATTTGGTGGTGATCGCGGTGGCAACGGCCGGGTCGACCGCGCGGGCCAGATAGACGAACGTCTCGTCGCTTTGCAGCTTCTTCAGCACCGTCGCGTTGTCGGGCTTGTTGTTCAGCCGCGCCGAAACCTCCTTGGCGATGTCGCGCAACCGCTGCTGCGGATCCGGCGCCTTGGCGTCTTTCTGTTTGGCCTCGGCCAGTTCCTTGCGGATCTTGCGCGGTTGGAAGGTCAACGCGCGGGCCTCGATGGTGAATGCGAGCTGGTCGTTGTTGCGGTCGACGATGCTGCCGCGCACCGCCTTTTCGACGTCGGTGACCTTGAGTTGCCCTGCGGCTTCGGCGCGCAGGCCGGAAGCACGCGGGACTTGAAGGTAGAACAGCTGGGCAGCGGCGACCAGCAGCGCCACGAAGATGACCGCGTTGCCGGCTCGGTGCCGAAAGACGAACGACGCGCCGCGCACCCCCAGCTCGGCCGCCTGCCGGGTACGGCGTTGCCGCGCCGAATGACCCGATGCGGCGTTCTTCTTGGCCTTTGTGACGGATTCCTTTGTGCGCCTGGGCTTCCGCACGTCATGGCCGCGCTGTGCCGGCTGCGACGACCGCCCGCGGCCGCGGTTTGCGCCCCTCACCTTGCCGCGCCCGGAGTCGTGACGGTCAGCGGACCGAACTGCTCACCGTTGGTCGGCGGCGGTGCGGCAGGCGGTGCGACGGGAACGACGGGCATTGCGGCTGCAGGCGGCGCGACGGGCGGCGCTGCCGGCGGAGCCGCTGCGGCGGCTGGGGGCACCACATCAGGAGCCGCGGGCACGACAAGCGGCGGGCCCGGCGCGGGCAGCGGACCCGGGGGTGGAACCACGCCGGGTGCAGCGGGTGCGCCGGGCACCGGCGGCATGTCCGGGGGCGGCAAATGCTGGGTGCCCAGCGTCGTCGCACCATTGGGGTCGCGGACCATGACCTCCGGACCGGCTTGGCCCGGAACGACCGGCGCACCCGGCGTGACCCGCATCGGCACCTCGACCGAATTGGGCCGAGCCGGTGGTGCAGGGGGCTTTTCGTCCGGCAGCTTGGTGTTCAGCGGTGGCGGCGGAGCGCCCTCGGCCGGCTTGGGCGTGCCGACGACAACCCAGTTGCCGCCGGGATCCTGGATCAGGTGGGCGGTGTCCTTCGTCGGGATCATCCCCAGGCCGCGGGCGGCCTCGGCCAGCGCCGGAGCGGCCTGCGCCTGCAACACGTCACGTTCGAGCGCCTCCTTCTGCTGCTGCAGAAGCTGAGTGGTCTTGCGGGCATTGCCCAGCTGGTAGGACCGCTCCGCGGAGTCGGTGGACAACCACAGCGTGACGCCCAGTCCGGCGCCCAGCGAGCCGATGATCAGCACCACGAACGGCACCTTGGCGGCCAGCGTGCGCGGCCGCAGGTCGATCGACGCCAGCCGGGTCAGCAGCCGTTCTCGCAGCGGTGGCCGGATAACCTTGGGCGCCTTGGCTTTCCGCGCCTTGGCGCGTGCCTTGGCCTGGCTGGTGCTCTTGGGCCGGGCCGAGCGCTCAGCGAGCCGGGGTGTGGGCGTGGTCTGCGGCGCAGACCGCGGTGCCCGAGGCTCGCGGGCCGGCGCGGAGGCCTTTTTCGGACGACGACCCGTCGTCGGCTCAACCGGGCGGCGCCGGCTTTTTGGAGGGGCAGCCTCGCGACGGCGCTCGCCGTCGCGGCGCTGCGGCGCTTGGCGTTTGGCCTTCATCGGTCGCCCCTCCTTGACTCCAGTCGTTGCACAACCCGCAACCGGACCGCGGCGCTGCGCGGGTTGCGCTCAATTTCGGTGTCGTCGGCGCGTTCGGCGCCACGGGTCAGCGACGTGAATTGCGCTGCATGCCCGGGAAGTTCAACCGGCAGATCGGTGGGCGTACGCGACGCGGTGGCATCGGCGAACGCCCGCTTGACGATCCGGTCCTCCAAAGACTGATACGCAAGTACCACGATGCGTCCGCCTTCGGTCAGGGCATCGAGCGCCACCGGCAGGGCGGCGGTCAACGAATCCAGCTCGCTGTTGACCGCGATGCGCAGCGCCTGGAACGTTCGTTTGGCCGGGTGTCCGCCGGTGCGCCGGGCGGGTGCCGGAATCGCCTGGTAGATAAGCTCAACCAGGTCACCCGTCGTGGTGAACGGCGTTGTCGCCCGGCGTCGGACGATCTGTGCAGCGATGCGGCGGGCAAAGCGCTCTTCGCCGTAGCGACGCAGAATGTCGGCCAGCTCGGCCTCGTCGTAGCGGTTGACGATGTCGGCTGCGCTCACTGGCGAGCCGGGGTCCATCCGCATGTCCAATGGCGCGTCCTGCGCGTACGAGAAGCCACGCTCGGGGCGGTCGAGCTGCATGGACGAAACACCGAGATCGAACAGGATTCCGTCCACCGAACCTGTTGCGGCGTAACCGGATTCAGCGAGGGCGGCTGCGATGCCGTCGTAGCGGGTGTGTACCAGCGTCATGCGGTCGGCGAAGCGCGCCAGCCGCTTGCTGGCGATGTCCAGCGCGATCGGGTCGCGGTCGAGGCCGATCAGCCGGAGACCGGGCAGTGCGGCCAGGAATCGTTCCGCGTGCCCACCGGCGCCGAGGGTCGCGTCGACGAGAAGTGCACCCGTTCCGTCGGGGTGGCGTCGGGTCAGCGCCGGGGTGAGCAACTCGACACAGCGTTCGGCCAACACCGGTACATGACCGAAATCGCCTGTGGCATCAGGCACGGCAACACCTCCCCAGGGAGCGACGGCGATCGCCCGCACATCGAGGTCCCTGTCCGAGAGCACGAACCTGGCGTTGGGGAAGTACGTCAGGGTCGGTTCGGGCAGAGGCCACGGTGCACGGGCATGCGCCTCAGATGATGTCGCCGAGTGCTTCATCGCTGGCCGCGGAGAAGTTCTCTTCGTGGGTCTGTTGGTAGTCGTGCCAGGCCTGCGCATCCCAGATCTCGAGGTAGTCGACCGAGCCGATCACCACGCAGTCCTTCGACAGGTTGGCGTAGCGGCGGTGGTCGGCCGACAACGTGATTCGGCCCTGAGCGTCGGGGTGCTGTTCGTCGGTGCCGGCGGCGAGGTTGCGCAAGAACGCCCGTGCCTCCGGGTTGCTTCGGGATACCTTGCTGGCCCGGCGGGCCAGTTGCTCGAACTCGGCGCGCGGGTAGACGGCCAGGCTGTGGTCTTGGCTTTTGGTGACCATCAACCCTCCTGCCAGCGCGTCGCGAAACTTGGCGGGCAGCGTCAGCCGCCCTTTGTCGTCGAGCTTGGGCGTGTAGGTGCCCAAGAACATCTGGCCACCTCCCGCCACGGGGCGGAGCCTTCACTCCGCCTCTCCCGACTTCAGCCACCATACCCCACAATCCCCCACTTCGCCCCATTTATTGGCCGATCATCGGCATTTTCCCTTTTCGCCGGGAGACGACCGAGAGGAGCTGCCACCGGACGGAGTTGACTACCGCGAAGAAATGCGCAGCTCACACCGCTTTCAAGGACGTGGTGGGGCGTAGTGGGTCACGCTGGGGTCACGGCGGCGCATCGAGCAGCCAACAGGCTGGCCGGCGCAAACAAAAAAGGGGCAGCCGGCGGCTACCCCTTGGTCGGCTTGACGCTTACTCGTCGAAGCGGCGGCGGAACCGATCTTCCATCCGGCTGGTGAACGAACCGCCAGTACCCTTGCTGCGACGCTGCCGCGGCCCCGGGAGATCCGGCTTGGCGGACAGCCGCGGACCGGTGATCGCGTAAACGACACCGCCGAACATCACCAGGAAGCCGAGCACCGAAAGAATCGGGAAGTTACCGATCATCGTGGCCTTGAACGCAACCCCGGAAACCAGCATGCCCAAGCCGATTACGAACAGCGCAGCGCCCTGAAGCCGCCGGCGCGCCGTGGGCGCGCGTAATCCACCGCCGCGAACGCTGGAGGCGAACTTGGGATCTTCGGCATAGAGAGCGCTCTCGATCTGGTCGAGCATCCGCTGCTCATGATCGGAGAGTGGCATTCGTCCCTCCTTGCCGACAAGCTATGACGTGACGATACCCGTTATGTGGGCAACTAACTCAGATGATACGAGGTCGATCTGCGCCGTACCACTGGTTCGTCAGCAGATTGTAACTGCGTCAGATTGCCGGTCCGAACCGAGACCGCCGCGAAGATAATGGCGATGGAAGCATGGCACCAATGACCCTCCGAGGAGGACACCGCGAGTTGGCGACATTCCTCATCGATCTGTCGCCGCACGATATGCAGCGCCGCCTCGACGACGCCCTGGGCGTGTACGTCGACGCGATGCGTTATCCCGCCGGCACCGAAAACCAGCGTGCCGCTATGTGGCTGGAGCACATCCACCGTCACGGCTGGCAGGCCGTCGCTGCGGTGGAGGTCGACGTCGAACCCGGCGGGATACCGTCGGCCGAACAACTGAGCAACGCGCCGCTCTTGGGCGTGGCCTACGGCTACTGCGGCGCGCCGGATCAGTGGTGGCAGCAGCAAGTGGTGTCGGGATTGCAGCGCGGCGGCCTGCCGGGCCCGGAGATCGCCCGCCTGATGACCAGTTACTTCGAGTTGACCGAATTGCATATCCATCCACGGGCGCAGGGCCGCGGACTGGGCGAGGCGTTGACGCGGCGGCTGCTGGCCGGGCGAGGCGAGGCGAATGTGCTGTTGTCGACACCGGAAATCAACGGCGAGGCCAACCGCGCGTGGCGGTTGTACCGACGGCTGGGCTTCATCGACATCATCCGCGGCTACCACTTCGCCGGGGACCCACGGGCGTTCGCGATATTGGGCCGTGCGCTGCCGCTGTAGCAACAGGTCTGGCACGATGACCTGGTGCATGCCCCGACCCGGCGACTGACGCAGCGCCGCCTGCTTGCCATGGCCATGTTGCTGTTGGTGGTGCCGATCGCCACCGGATGCCTGCGGGTCAAGGCGTCGCTCACCATCTCCCCCGACGACACGGTGTCCGGCGAGATCATTGCCGCCGCCAAACCACGCAACGACAAGGACGCCGGACCACAGCTCGACCCCAACATCCCGTTCAGCCAGAAGGTGGCGATCTCCAAATACGACCGCGACGGCTACGTGGGATCCCAAGCGGTGTTCTCCGACTTGACCTTCGCCGAGCTACCGCAGCTGGCGAACATGAACCCCGACGCTCAGGGCGTGAACCTGACGCTGCGCCGAGCCGGCGATCTGGTGATCCTGGAAGGCCGGGCGGACCTGACGTCACTGACCGATCCCGACGCCGACGTCCAGCTCAGCGTTGCCTTCCCCGGCGCGGTGACCTCCACCAACGGCGAGCGAGTCGATTCCGACATGGTGGTCTGGAAGCTCAAGCCGGGCGTGGTCAGCACGATGACGGCCCAGGCCCGCTACACCGATCCCAGCACCCGTTCGTTCCGTGGCGCAGCGCTCTGGCTGGGCCTGGCGTCCATCGCGGTCGCCGGGATAGTGGCCGGATTGGCCTGGTACGGCCGCGATCGTTCGCCGCGCTTCGCCGAATCAGGTGACGAGCCGCCCGACTAGCGCGATGGCGGCGACCCGCCGCGCCCGGCTGCACCGGGCTTGCGATCGCCGCTAGCGCGATGGCGGCGACCAGTAGTCCAGTAGCTCGGCGAACGTCTCGAAAGCCGCCGCCGTAACACCGTAAGTGGCCTCGAGATGGACGCTGAGCGGATAGCCGAGATCGGCGACACCGTCGATCACCCGCTTGTACAGGTCGAGCATGAGCTTGCGCCGCTCCGCGGGCTCGCTGCCGGCCAGCGTCTTGACGAACGCCTGCTCCTCGGCGACGGCGGCGTTGCCCGGGTCCTGGATGAGCCAGTTGATGAAACCCACCCGGTTCTCGACCTTCGGCACGAAGCCGAACGACAGCAGGATCTCGGGCCGGTGATCGGTTTCCTTTGCGAAGTCGGCCAGAAACCGCACGATCGCGTCGGAGTAAAGCAGTTGGGTCTGAGCGAACGTCGCACCCTGCTCGCACTTGAAGTTGAAACGACCGGTTTCGCCCTCCCGCGTCGGAATCAAGATCACGCCCCGGTTGGGCACCAAATCGCGGTAGATCGACAGTGCGTCGGTCGGCGCCACCCCGGAGCCCTCGCCGTCTTGCATGGTGCGCGGAACACCCACGAAGACAATGCCCTCGATCCCGGCGTCGACCAGATCCGTGAGCCGCCCGCGCAGCGATGCCTCGTCGGAAAAAGCGGTGACCTGGCTGCACAATCCGTGCACCCCCGGCAGCTCGGGCTTGATGAGCGACCAGAAGTCCAGCACGTCCAGCTTCGGCTTCATCTCGACGGGCCGGTCGTCCTCCTCGGCGATCAGCCCGGGAATCATGACGTGTCCGATCCGTCCGTCGAGTCCCGCATCCGCGGAGAACTGCAGCACCTTGCGGGCGTCATCGATCGCTTGCTGGGAACCGCGATCCACGTTGGGCGGCACCAGCTCGAGCGCAATGGTGTTCAGACTCACAAGGCTGCTCCTCATCGGATGGCTAGCTTTCCCGCCGCGGCAGGCCGACCGCCGGCGCCTCGCCCTGCCGCGTCGTCTGACGACGCCGGGCGACCTAGGCGCAGGTCATCACGACAGCATAGGCGTCAGGCGACATAGACTGTCGGCCCAGGGCGGCTAGGAGAGAAAGGGGCGGCGCGCTGAGCGTCGAAGCAACGGCAACCGTCGAGTTCGCCGACGCCATCACCGACCAGTTGCGGGCGTATTTGCGTGGCCGTCGCAATGACGCAGCTCATATCGGACCCGAGTACGACGCGCTGGTCGCGGCGCTGGAAGAGTTCGTGCTCGGCGGCGGCAAGCGACTGCGTCCGGCCTTTGCGTATTGGGGCTGGCGCGCGGTGTCGCCCACAAGCCCGAATGCGCAAGTGCTGCTGCTGTTTTCGTCCCTTGAGTTGTTGCACGCCTCGGCGCTGGTGCACGACGACGTGATCGACGCGTCGGCGACTCGCCGCGGCCGACCGACCACGCACGTGAAATTCGCCGTGCTGCACGGCGATCGGCACTGGAACGGATCGTCGGAACGATTCGGCATGTCGGCGGCCATCCTGCTCGGCGACCTGGCGCTGGCCTGGGCCGACGACATTGTCGCCGGGGTCGATCTGCCCGACGATGCGCGCCGCCGGGTCCGGCAGGTCTGGGCGGACATCCGCACCGAATTGCTCGGCGGCCAGTACCTGGACATCGTCGGCGAGGCCAGCGCCGCCGAGTCGATCGCCTCGGCGATGACAGTCAACACCTACAAGACCGCCTCGTACACCGTGTCGCGGCCGTTGCAGCTGGGGGCCGCCGCGGCCGCGGATCGCCCCGACGTACACACCCTTTTCCATGAGGTCGGCACCGATCTGGGGCTGGCGTTCCAGCTGCGCGACGACGTGCTGGGCGTGTTCGGCGACCCGGCGGTAACCGGCAAGCCGTCCGGTGACGACCTGCGGTCCGGCAAGCGCACCGTGCTGCTGGGCACCGCGATCGAGATGGCCGACAAGTCGGATCCGGTGGCGGCCAACCTATTACGGTCCTCGATCGGCACCGACTTGACCGACCCGCAGGTGCGCGACATGCGCGCTGTGATCGAAGGGGTGGGCGCACTGGCCGCGGTGGAAGAACAAATCGACGTGCTGACCCGGCGTGCACTGGCCGCCCTGGCCGCTGCGCCCATCAACGCGCCGGCCAAAGCAGGGCTGTCCGAGCTGGCCAGGCTGACCGCGAATCGATCCGCCTGAGCCGCATGTCCACTCCGACGCCTGTTGCCACGCAATATCTTTCGCGACTACGTGAATTCACCGCGTCTTCTGAGGCCCGGCCGGCGCTGCTGGGCGGCGGCGGTGCCGTGCTCATCACCGCGGGCGGACTCGGCGCGGGCAGCACCAAACCGCACGATCCGGTGCTGGAGACGCTTCACCTGTCCTGGTTGCGTTTCGGGCACGGTCTGGTGCTGTCGTCGGTGCTGCTGTGGCTGGGTGTCGCGCTGATGTTGATCGCCTGGCTTCGGCTGGGCCGCCGGGTAATCGCCGGCGAGGCAACCGAATACACGATGGTGGCCACCACCGGATTCTGGCTGGCGCCGTTGCTGCTGTCGGTGCCGGTCTTCAGCCGTGACACCTATTCCTATCTGGCCCAGGGCGCGCTGCTGCGCGACGGCCTCGACCCGTATGCCGTCGGCCCAGTGGACAACCCGAACCCCTTGTTGGACAACGTCAGTCCCATCTGGACGATCACCACGGCGCCGTACGGTCCCGCGTTCATCCTGATCGCCAAGCTGGTCACGATGGCGGTCGGCAATCATGTGATCGCCGGAACCATGGTGCTGCGCCTGTGCATGCTGCCCGGGTTGGCGCTATTGATCTGGGCCACACCGCGAATAGCCCGCCATCTGGGCGCCAATGCGCCCACCGCGCTGTGGATCTGCGTGCTCAATCCGCTGGTGATCATCCACCTGATGGGCGGTGTGCACAACGAGATGCTGATGGTGGGGCTGATGATGGCCGGCATCGCGCTGACCCTCGAGCGCCACCCCGTCGCGGGCATCACGCTGGTCGCCGTCGCGGTGGCGGTCAAAGCCACGGCCGGGATCGCATTGCCGTTCCTGGTCTGGGTGTGGATGCGTCATCTCGGCGACCGACGGGGGTACCGGCCGCTGCGTGCCTTCGCGGCGGCCGGCGCGACCTCCGTGCTGATCTTCGTGGCGGTCTTCGCGGTGTTGTCCGCGGTGGCGCGAGTGGGTCTGGGCTGGCTGACTGCGCTGGCGGGGTCGGTCAAGATCATCAACTGGCTGACGGTGCCGACGGCCGTGGCCAACCTGGTCCACGCGATCGGCGGGTGGTTCTTCCCGGTCAACTTCTACGCGGTGCTACAGGTCACCCGGGCCGCGGGGATCGTGATCATCGCCGTCGCGTTGCCGCTGCTGTGGTGGCGGTTCCGCCACAACGACCGCGAGGCGCTCACCGGGACCGCGTGGGCGATGCTGGTCGTGGTGTTGTTCGTGCCGGCCGCGCTGCCGTGGTACTACACCTGGCCGCTGGCGGTGGTGGCCCCGCTCGCCCAGTCGCGGCGGGCGCTCGCGGCGATCGCCGGGTTTTCCACCTGGGTCATGGTCATCTTCAAACCCGATGGGGCCCACGGCATGTACTCGTGGATCCACGTCATCATCGCCACCGGCTGCGCGCTGATCGCGTGGTACACGCTGTATCAGGCACCCGAGCCGCGCGTCGAAGAGGCCGAAAGTCTCAGTACGCCATAGCTTGTGCCCGGCGCAGCACTTCGCGTGCCTGATGGGCATGCAACGCGTCGACGGGCCGTGCGTTGCTGATGGCGTCGCGGGTGCCGTCGCGGGTGACGGTCAGCGACGGATCCGGGGTGAACAGCCAGCGCACGATCTCGGTGTCGCGGTAACCGCCGTCGTGCAACACCATCAGCAGGCCGGGCAGGCTTTTCACCACCTGGCCGGTTTCGGTGAAGAAGACCCGCGGCACCACCACGTCGCCGGCGCGCCGCACCGCCACCAGGTGGCCTTCCCGCAGCTGCTGGTGCACCTTGGTCACCGGCACACCCAGCAACTTGGCGACGTCGGTCAGGGCGTAGGTGGGTTCGTCGGGATCCAGGACGTCGTCGCCGGCCGGAATACTGCTCATCGCGCCCAGTGTAGAGCCGATTCCGGCGCGCTGAGTGCAGGTTTCGGGCCGAATTCGCGACGGCGCCTACGATGAGCCCGTGACGGATCCTCTGGTCGGCGCGTTGCTCGACGGGCGCTACCGCGTTGCGGCCAAGATCGCCACCGGCGGCACCTCGACGGTGTACCGCGGAGTCGACGAACGGCTGGACCGGCCGGTCGCATTGAAGGTGATGGACTCGCGCTACGCCGGCGACGAGCAATTCCTCACCCGGTTTCAGCTGGAGGCCCGCAGCGTGGCCCGGCTCAAGGACCCCGGGCTGGTCGCGGTCTACGACCAGGGCCTCGACGCGCGGCACCCGTTTTTGGTGATGGAGCTGATCGAGGGCGGCACCCTGCGCGAGCTACTGGCCGAACGCGGTCCGATGCCGCCACACGCCGTCGCCGCGGTGCTGCGCCCGGTGCTGGGCGCGCTGGCCGTCGCGCACCGCGCCGGACTGGTGCATCGTGACGTCAAACCCGAGAACGTGTTGATCTCCGACGACGGCGAGGTAAAAATCGCCGACTTCGGATTGGTCCGCGCCGTCGCGGCGGCCGGAATCACTTCTGCCAGCGTCATTCTCGGCACGGCCGCCTACCTGTCACCGGAGCAGGTGCGCGACGGCAAAGCCACCCCGCGCAGCGACGTGTATGCGCTGGGAATCGTGACCTATGAGCTGCTGACCGGGCAGACGCCGTTCACCGGCGACTCCGGGTTGTCGGTCGCCTATCAACGGCTCGACACCGACGTGCCGCGACCGAGCGCGCGAATCGAGGGTGTGCCAAGGGAATTCGACACTTTCGTCGCGCAGGCGACGGCGCGCGACCCTGCCGGCCGATACGCCGACGCTTTGGAGATGGGCGCCGCGTTGGACGGCCTCGCCGACGACCTGGACCTGCCGGAGTTCCGCGTGCCCGCACCCCGCAACTCGGCGCAGCACCGGTCGGCGGCGATGTATCGCGGTCGGGCCGACCAGACGACCGAGAAGGTGCGCCACCCGACCCGCCAGCTCACCCGCGAGTGGTCGGACGAGCCCGAATACCCGGACACGCCAGGGCAATTCGCGGGCATCGAGATCAGCGAGTTCATCTGGGCGCGGCAACACGCTCAGCGCATGGTGCTGATCTGGATAGCGGTGGTGCTGGCCATCACGGGGATGGTTGCCGCAGCCGCGTGGACGATCGGCAGCAATCTCGCCGGACTGCTTTGAGCGCCGAATGTGCTGTTGTGCCACGCTATTGCGCGAAAAACGTACAACAACGCCACACTCGGCGTAGGGCAAAACCTAGTCGCGCAGCATCTCAGCGACCAGGAATGCCAGCTCCAGCGACTGCTGGGTGTTCAGCCGTGGATCGCACGCCGTCTCGTAGCGGCCGGCCAGGTCGGTGTCCGAAATATCTTGCGCGCCACCGAGACACTCGGTGACGTTCTCGCCGGTGATCTCCACGTGGATGCCACCGGGGTAGGTGCCCAGCGCGCGGTGCACCTCGAAGAAGCCCTGCACCTCGTCGACGATGCGGTCGAAGTGCCGCGTCTTGTATCCGGTGGACGACTCGTGGGTGTTGCCGTGCATCGGGTCGCACTGCCAGATCACCTGATGCCCGGTGGCCTGCACCTTTTCGATGATCGGCGGCAGCAGGTCGCGCACCTTGTTGTTACCCAGCCTGCTCACCAACGTCAGCCGGCCCGGCTTGTTGTGCGGGTCGAGGCGCTCGACGTATTCGACCGCCAGCTCGGGAGTGGTGGTCGGGCCGATCTTGACGCCGATCGGGTTGGAGATCACTTCGGCGAACGCGACATGGGCGCCGTCGAGTTGCCGGGTCCGGTCGCCGATCCACAGGTAGTGCGCCGAGAGGTCGTACAGCTGGGGCTCGCCGTCATCGGCGTTGGACAACCGCAGCATCGCCCGCTCGTAGTCGAGCACCAGCGCCTCGTGGCTCGCGTAGATCTCGGCGGTCTGCAGGTTGCGGTCCTCCACGCCGCATGCGCTCATGAACTTCAACCCGCGGTCGATCTCCGCGGCCAGCGCCTCGTAGCGCGCGCCGGCCGGCGACGTCCGGACGAACTCCCGGTTCCAGTCATGCACCAGATGCAGCGACGCCAGCCCCGACGAGGTCAGCGCGCGCACCAAATTCATCGCGGCGCCGGCGTTGGCGTAAGCCCGCACCAGCCGCGACGGATCGTGTTCGCGCGCCGCGGCGTCCGGGGCGAACCCGTTGATCATGTCGCCGCGATACGACCGTAAACCCAACGCGTCGATGTCGGCGGACCGCGGCTTGGCGTACTGGCCGGCGATACGGGCCACCTTGACCACTGGCACGCTGGCGCCGTAGGTCAGCACCACCGCCATCTGCAGAAGGGCGCGGATGTTTCCCCGGATGTGCGGCTCGGTGTTGTCGACGAACGTCTCCGCACAGTCCCCGCCCTGCAGCAGAAACGCCTCCCCGCGCGCGACCTGGGCTAGCATGTCCTGCAGCCGCACGATCTCCGAGGGCACCGTCACCGGCGGCACGGCTTCTAAGAGCGTGCGTATCGCTTTGGCCTGGTCGGCCGGCCAGCTCGGCTGCTGCGCCGCGGGCTTGGCCAACGCGGAGTCCAGCCGGGCCCGCAGATCCTCCGGCAGCGGAGGCAGCGACGGCAACTGGTCGATCGGTAGGTCAATGGTCCAGCTCACCGGTCTATGGTAACCGGCCGCCGCAGCCTGTTAATCAGGACGAACGCTGTTGATCAGCCGGAAGCGCCGCAGCTGATCGCGGGCGTCGACCAGAGCGTCGTGCACATCCGGCGGGCGGCGCGGCATCCGCGGACGGCCCCGGTCCTCCCAGAGCTGGCGCAGCTCCCTGGTGAACCGGGGAATTGCCGACGGCAGCTCGGCCATCGAGCCCCACAGCTGACATAACGCCACATGGTCGTAGGCGCCGACCCACGCCCACAGTTCGATCGGCTCGTCGCTGCCGACACCGAGGAAGCTCTCCAGATCCGAACGAATCCGGGCGCGCGGCCGCCACAGCGGCGACGCGGGAGGCGGCAGCTTCGGCAGCACATGGGTACGCACCCAGCTGCCGGCACGCTCCGGGTCGAATTCGGTGGACACGGCGTAGTATTCGCGGCCGTCCTCGGCGGCCACCCCGATGGAGATCAAGTCGATGGTGCGGCCGTCCTCGATGAATTCCGTGTCGTAGAAGTACCGCACGACGCGGAAGCCTAGCCCGCCGACGATGCAGAGCGCACAGCCGCGATGAGGAGAAGGCGGGCGATGGAGTTCTAGCCGTGGCCGCCTGGCACCAGGACACGCAGCGGGCCCGTGGGCGGCGGCGCGGCATGCACTTCGAGGTCCAGCGCCGCATCCACGGTGCGCTCGTCGGGAAGACGCGGCGTACCGGCGATCGTGCTCTGCACCCACAGCTTGGCCCGGATCACCGGCCGGCGCAGCTGGCGTTCCCGCTGCACCGCCCGTCGCATCTTGTCCTGCTGATTGGTGTAGCGCCACCGTGCCCACGGCGCGTGCGGACGCGACAGCCGGATCGCGCCGATGACCAGCAGCACCACGAAGAACATGCCGATCAGACCGGTCCACACCTTGCCTTTGAGCAACACGACGATCGCCAGCGGCGGGGTGAGCACCAGCCCCAGGATCACCGCGGCGTGCAGCAGCGGTGAGTGGGTGTCCTGCCAGAACGACAGGAAGAACATCAGCGGGTGCAGTCCCAGTACCAAAAGTCCGCCGACCGCGACCGCGGCGAACACCGCGTCCACCGACGTGCGCCCGTCCTCCTCCCAGTACACGTCGGACAGGTGCAGGATCAGCGCGTACTCGTCGAGCACCAGCGCTGCGCCGATACCGAAAAAGATTGCCGCCGTGGTCAATTCGGCCTGATTGCCCTCGAGAGCCAGGGTCACCAGGGATATCCCGGAGAGCATCACCAGGACCACGCCGACGACCACGTGGTGGATGTGCATCGACCCGATGTGAATGTTGCGCGGCTCCCACCATTTGGGCGGGGTGCCGCGGTCGGCGCGGTGCCGGATGTAGCGCACGAAGGTGCGCGTCACGAAGAACGTCAGGATGAACGCGACCAGGCAGCACAGCAAGGGCAATCGCCCGTGGCCGATGATGTCATGCCGCAACCAGTCGAGCACCTTAAAAAAGTACGCCCACTTCGGGCGTATCGCCCGTTGCAATACCGCGTGGCGGCACACTCACCGATAGGCTGTCTGCGACATGAGTAGACGGCAGTCGCCCGACGTGGGCAGTATGCGCGGGCGAATTGCGGGTAGGCAGGTCGCCGTCTGGGCGTTGCTGGTGCTGCTCGCCGCCGCGGTGTTCGGCTACGCGGTCTGGCAGCTGATCTGGCACGCGCAGTACCGCATCGACATAGACGTGTACCGGATGGGCGGTCAGGCGTGGCTGGACGGCCGTCCGCTTTACTCCGGAAACGCGAAGTTCCACACGCCGATCGGGCTGGACCTGCCGTTCACCTATCCCCCGCTGGCGGCCATCGCGTTCTGCCCCTTCGCCTGGTTGGGACTGCCGGCCGCCAGCGTGGCGATCACGCTGACGACGCTGGCGCTGTTGCTGGTCTCGACGATGGTCGTGCTCACCCGCCTCGACGTGTGGGACACCTCGCGGGTAGCGCCCGGGCCGGCCTGGCTGCACCGATGCTGGCTGGCCGTGGTGATCGTGGCGGTGTCGGCGATCTGGCTGGAGCCCATCAGGTCGAACTTCGCGTTCGGGCAGATCAATGTCGTGTTGATGACGCTGGTGCTCGCCGATTGCCTGCCGCGCCGCACCCCCTGGCCGCGCGGGCTGATGCTGGGGCTGGGCATCGCGCTGAAGCTCACCCCTGCGGTCTTCCTGCTGTATTTCCTGCTCCGCCGCGACGGCCGCGCCGCGCTGACCGCGCTGGCGTCGTTCCTGGTGGCCACCCTGGTCGCGTTCGCGCTGGCCTGGCGCGACTCGTGGGAGTACTGGACGGACACCGTGCGCAAGACCGACCGCATCGGCGCCGCTTCGCTGAACACCAACCAGAACGTCACGGGCGCACTGGCCCGGCTCGGGCTCGGCGAGCACGAACGCTTCCCGCTGTGGGTGGCCGCGTGCCTGCTTGTGTTGGCGCTGACCGTCTGGGCGGCGCGGCGCGTGCTCGCGGCCGGCGAACCGACTCTCGCAGTGATCTGTATTGCCCTGTTCGGGTTGGTGGTTTCGCCGGTGTCGTGGTCGCACCACTGGGTGTGGATGCTGCCGGCGGTGTTGGTGACGGGCGTGCTGGCCTGGCGCCGCCGCAGCGCCGCGCTGGGGGTGGTCAGCGCGGCGGGGGTGGCGGTGATGGTGTGGACGCCGATCGACCTGATGCCCAAACACCACGAGACGACGGCGGCCGGCTGGCGCCAACTCGTCGGGGCGTCTTATGTGTGGTGGGCGCTGGCGACCATCCTCACGGCCGGGTTCGCCGTCACCGCGCGCGCGGTGCCGCGGGAATCGAGCGTTCCCGAGCCGGCAGCGGTCCCCGCGGTCGGCTGACGGGGCCTCAGCCGGCGGCGGTCTCCGGGATACGGGCCGGCGCCTCGTTCGCGGGCGCCGATCCGTTGCCGCGGTCTTTGACCGTCGCGGCGTAGATGTCGACGTACTCCTGACCCGAGAGCCCCATCAGCTCGTAGATCACCTCGTCGGTGACGGCCCGCTCGATGAAGCGGTTACCGGCCAACCCCTCGAACCGGGAGAACTCCATCGGCTTGCCGAAGCGCACGGTGACCCGGCCGAACCGCCACATCTTGCTGCCGGGCGGGTTGACCTTGTTGGTGCCGATCATCGCCACCGGGATCACCGGGACGCCGGTGTGCAGCGCCAGCCGGGCCAGCCCGGTCTTGCCCTTGTACAGCCGGCCGTCGGGTGAGCGGGTGCCCTCGGGATACATGCCGAGCAGCTTGCCCTCGCTAAGGAGCCGCTCGGCGGTTCGCAATGCGGCATCGGCGGTGTCGGCGTCGGTGCGGTCGATCGGGACCTGTCCGGTGGTGCTGTAGAACCAGCGCAGGAACCATCCCTTCAACCCGGTACCGGTGAAGTATTCCGCCTTGGCCAGGAAGGTGATGCGGCGTCGAACCACCAGCGGCAGGTAGAAGCTGTCGGCGACCGCCAGATGGTTACTGGCCAGGATCGCCGGCCCGGATTGCGGGATGTTTTCCAGGCCTTCGACTTTCGGCCGTCCCAGCAAAGCAAGCAGCGGGCCCATGAAGATGTACTTGAAAAGCCAGTACCACATGGCCCCTCCCTCTCGCCCGCGCCGGATAGTAGTCTGCGCCAACTGTACCGATCGAGTGTGGATGCGACCACAGCGCGCGGCACTCCGCTACTCCTCGACGGTGATCGTGATCGGCTCGTAACGACTCTTCGCGGCGGGCTCGGGCGCAGGCGGCTCCGCGGCGCCGCCGCCGGGCGGCCCTTGCGGCGGCGGTGTCATCGTCCCGTCGACCTCGGCGATGATGGCCCGGATGACCGCAAGCAGCGCAACGCTGTGTTCGGCGATCACGGTCAGCAGCGGATGCTGTTCGCCGGTGACCAGCGCGGCCAGCGCACACACGGGGCACCACACCTGTTGGCATTTGCCGGTTCCCGGGCCGCCGCCCGACGCGCGCATCGCCGCCGCGCGCACCGCCGGGTCGATTCCGTCCAGGATGGTCTGCGCCAGTTTCCGCAATTCCGGACCGATGTCGGGGTGGACGCCGGTCATTTCCGCCGCTCCTCCTCATCGCGCCGCGCTGCATCGTCGCCGGCGGTCACGTCGGCCACACCTCCGGATTGGGTCGAAAACGCACCGTCAGCTCACTACCTCGAAGGTGGGCGTCCAGCACTGTGCACCGCCGCAACACGGACGCCAACCGAACTCGGCGCCGCATACCGCCGGCGCTGATGATCAGGTCGTCGTCGACCCGGCCCAGACTGAGTGCGCCCGAATCGACTTGCGGCAACTCTAGCCGCAATCGGTACACCGACTGCAGTCCTGAGCCAGATTCGAGATCCACGATGGGACGCAGCGGCCCCGGCGGCGCTGATCCGTCGCGACGGCGGGCACAGTCCAGCAGCTCGGCCAGCGCCTTGGGTCCGATCGGCTCGCCGGCCAGGTGCGGGGTCAGCACCAGCGCCACGTCACCGATGGTGGCGTCCAGTTCGTCCAGCACGGCGCGCTGCTCGCCGATGCGCTCGGCGTACCAGTCGAACGCGGGATGGTCGGGCAGGTTGCGATATTCGTATGAATCGTCTTGCAGCAGAATCTGATTGACAATCAACTCCTCGACCCGAACCCCCATCAGCGCCAACGAGCCCAGGGTGCGGACCGCCTCGGCGGCCACCACCCGCTCTGCGGTCAGCACCAGGTGTGCGCCGAGGCGCGCGGGGTCGGTGAGCAGTGCGGAGAGGCGTTCGACGCTGGCGCTGATGCGCTCGAGCAGTTCCACCACCGCCGCCGAGCGGTCGTCGGCGGCGCCGGAAAGTCTGCGGTGCCGCGGCCATGCGCGCTCCACGTAGAGCCCGAAGGTGGCCGGCAGCGTGAGCATCCGCAACGCGTCGGCGGTCGACGCACAGTCGACGACGACGTGGTCCCAGCGGCCGGCGGCGGCCAGCTCGCCGACCTCGTGCAGGCCGAGGACTTCCTGGATGCCAGGCAGCGCCGAGAGTTCTTCGGGCGCAATGCTATCCAGCTCCGACTCGGGAAAACGCCCGCCGAGCGCATCGACGACGTCACGCCAGCGCGCCTCCAGCAACGCCAGCGTGTCCAGCGCCAGCGCGTCCAGGAACCCGCCACCCGTGTCGGCTCCCCCGGTTTCCAGGTCGGCGAGCACGCGGACCGGGTCGCGCCGACCGGTCGGCGGAACCGCTACTCCCAGCACGTCCCCAAGCGAATGCGCCTGATCGGTGGATACCACGAGCACCCGTTGGCCGGCCCGCGCGTCGGCGACGGCGGTGGCGGCCGCCAGTGTTGACTTTCCTACCCCGCCCTTGCCGACGAAGAGACTGATCCGGGCCAGGACGGGCGTTGCCGACTCACTCAGCCTCGACTCGTTTCTTCAGATCCTTCAACGCGGTTTCGGTCAGCCTGCGCTCAGCCTTGCGCTTGATCAACCCGATCAGCGGGATGGCCAGGTCGACGGTGAGCTCGTATGTCACGTCGGTGCCGGAACCCTTGGGCGACAACAAGTATGCGCCCTCGAGCGAACGCAGTATCGAGGAGGAGACCAGCGACCAGCGCACCGAGCCACGGTCTTTGGGCCAGTCGTAGGAGAACACCAGGGTGTCCTTGAGCACCGTGGTGTCCAGCACCATGCGCGCCACCTTCGGGTAGCCGTCGGCGTCGGCCTCTAGGACCTCGGCCTCCTTGTACTCCGAAACCCACTCCGGATAGGAACCGATGTCGGCGATCACGTCCATCACGGTGCTGGGGTCGGCATCGATATAGATCGTCTGTGCCGTCTTCTCCGCCACCTGGCTGCTTCCCTCTCCCCCGCAAGCGGGTGCTACCCCCAGTGTCTGTCGCAGAAACGGTACTCCCCGCACCGGCCCGACCGGGGTCAAGCCACAGGAGCGACCCCGACGGGACGCGACCGCTCCAGCGTCGCCTTGACTTCGAATGCCATTTTCTTGCCTGCAACGCGGCGGCGGTGCGTCATTCGGGCGAGGTTCATCCGGGCCAGCTGCCACGCGGCGACCCCGGAGGGTTCGGCGTGCAGGAAGTAGTGCAGCAGCACCCCGTCCAGCACCGGTTCGAGCCAGATCTCCATCGTGCCGGTGAGCGGTCCGGTCACCGTCCACCGCATTCCCAACGCGCCGCGGTCTTCGACGACCTCGAGCCGCAGATCCGGCCACCACCGCCGCCAGTTGGCCCGGTCGGCGACCGCCGCCCCGACCTGTGCGGCGTCGGCGGCGACAAACGTCTCGTCGGCGACTTGAATGCTGTGCACGGCGCTAGCTTCACATATTCCCTGCGCCGGCGGATACCGCGGTCGGCAAGTGAACGGCGTCACGTCCGGACTAGGCTGGAGCGCACTCAGCCGTCGACATCAAGCGAGGTCACAAGAGTGCGTGAATTCAGTGTTCCCGCCCCGTTCACCGTGGGCGAGCGCGACAACGTCGTCGCCGCGGTATTCGAGCATGAGCGCGACGATCCCGACTTCGTGATCTTCCAGCGCCTGGTCGACGGCGCCTGGACCGACGTCACCTGCGCCCAGGCGGCTGCTCAAATCCGTTCGGCGGCAGCCGGTTTGATCGCAGAGGGCGTGCAGGCCGGTGATCGGGTGGCCATCTTCTCGGCCACTCGCTACGAGTGGGCGATCCTCGACCTCGCGATTCTGGCGGTCGGGGCGGTCACGGTGCCGATCTACGAGACGTCCTCGGCCGAGCAGGTGCGCTGGGTGCTGCAGGATTCGGGTGCGGTGCTGGTGTTGGCCGAGACCGACGCCCACGCAAAAATCGTCACCGAACTCACCGGCGACCTGCCGTCGCTGCGCCGGGTGATGCACATCGACGGCTCCGGTCCCAAGGCGATCGAGGCGCTCGCCGAAGCAGGCGCTTCGGTGGATCCGGCCGAACTGACCGGGCGGGTCGAGGCGTTGCGGGCCGAGGGCCCGGCCACGCTGATCTACACCTCCGGCACTACCGGCAGGCCCAAGGGTTGTCAGCTCACCCATTCCAACCTGGTCTACGAGATCCGGGGTGCCAAGGAGTCGCTGCCGACGCTGCTGGGCAAGAACGAGCGGATGCTGGTGTTTTTGCCGCTGGCACACGTGCTGGCCCGGGCGATCACGCTGGCAGCCTTCACCAACAAGGTCACCGTCGGTTTCACCAGCGACATCAAGAACCTGGTGCCGATGTTTTCGGTGTTCAAGCCGACGATCGTGGTGTCGGTGCCGCGGGTGTTCGAGAAGGTGTACAACACCGCCGCGCAAAACGCCGACAACGACGGCAAGGGACGGATCTTCCAGATGGCCGCGCAGACCGCGGTCGACTGGAGCGAAGCGCAGGACCGCGGCGGCCCCGGGCTGCTGCTGCGGGCCAAGCACGCGGTGTTCGACCGGCTGGTGTACCACAAGCTGCGCGCGGCGCTGGGCGGTGACTGCCGCGCGTCCATCTCCGGCGGAGGGCCGCTGGGCACCCGGCTGGGCCACTTCTACCGCGGTGTCGGCCTGACCATCTACGAGGGCTACGGCCTGACCGAGACCAGCGCGGCCATCACGGTCAACCGGGTCGGCGACCTGAAGATCGGCACCGTCGGAAAGCTGTTGCCCGGCAACAGCATGCGGATTGCCGACGACGGGGAATTGCTGGTGCGCGGCGGGGTGGTGTTCCGGGAGTACTGGCGCAACGAACAGGCCACCGCCGAGGCGATGGCCGACGGGTGGTTCAAGACCGGTGACCTCGGCGCCATCGACGACGACGGCTTCTTGACGATCACCGGCCGCAAGAAGGAGATCATCGTCACCGCGGGCGGCAAGAACGTGGCGCCCGCCGTGCTGGAGGACCAGTTGCGGGCCCACCCGCTGATCAGCCAGGCGATGGTGGTCGGGGACGCCAAGCCGTTCATCGGGGCGCTGATCACCATCGACCCCGAGGCGTTCGAGGGCTGGAAGCAGCGCAACAGCAAGGCGTCGGGCAGCTCGGTGGGCGACCTGACCACCGACCCCGACCTGGTCGCCGAGGTGGACGCCGCCGTCAAACAGGCCAATCAGGCGGTCTCGCATGCGGAATCGATCCGCAAGTTCCGCATCTTGCCCGTCGACTTCACCGAGGACACCGGCGAGCTGACGCCGACGATGAAGGTCAAGCGCAAGGTGGTGGCCGAAAAGTTCGCCACCGATATCGAGGCGATCTACAGCTAACCAAGCAGCTCGGCCAGCCGCGCGGCCAGCGTGTCCCAGCGCCACTGCGCCGTCGCCCATGCCCGGCCAGCGGCGCCCATCGCCGCGGCGCGGTCGGGGTCGGCCAGCAACTCGGTGACGGCGTCGGCGACTTGATGCTCCGACCGACCATCGACCACTAGCCCAGTTTCGTTGTGCCGCACGGTTTCCGGCGCTCCACCCGAGCATCCGGCAATCACCGGCACGCCGGTCGCCGACGCCTCCAGGAACACGATGCCCAGCCCCTCGACATCCAGCCCGGCGCCGCGGGTGCGGCACGGCATCGCGAACACGTCGGCCATTGCGTGGTGGGCGGGCAGTTCCGCGGCGGGCACACCGCCGGTGAACGTCACATGGTCGCGGACCCCGTAGCGCTGGGCCAGCTGCCGTAGCGACGCCAGATACGGCCCGCCGCCGGCAATCACGAGCGCTGCGCCGTCCACCCTTCTCCGGATCGCCGGCAGCGCGCGGATCAGCATGTCCTGCCCCTTGCGCGGCACCAGCCGCGAAAGGCACACGACGGTCGGCCGCTGACCCAGCCGGTAGCGGGCGCGCAGCTCGGCGCGGCTGGCAGCGTCGGGCCGGAACCGGTCGGTGTCCACCCCTGGCGGCAGGTACTCCAGCGCCGCCGCGGGCCCGAAGGCCGGGGCGAAGCGGGCCCGGGTGTAGCGGCTGACGAAGGTGACGACGTCGGTGTCCTCGCCGATGCGACGCAGCACCGACCGCGCCACCGGAAGCATCGACCAGCCCACCTCGTGGCCGTGCGTACTGGCCAGCACCCGGCTCGCCCCCGCCCGGCGAGCGCGGCGGGCCAGCAGCGCCAGCGGCGCCGCCGCGCCGAACCAGACGGTGTCGATACCGTGCTCGGCGATCAGCCGGCGCATCCGCGCCTCCACGGCGGGCCCGGGCAGCATCAAGGTCCCGGGGTGTCGCACGACGTGATAGCCGTCCGCGCGGGCGTCGAACGCGTCGGCGCCCTTCCACTGCGGCGCATACACCGTCAGCGCGTGCGACCCGGTCGCGGCCAGCCGAGTGACCAGCTCTTCCAGGTAGGACTGAATGCCGCCGGGCCGAGGGGGAAAGTCATTGGTAACCAGCAGGACCCGGGACACCGGGATAGGTTAACGGGTTAGCCAGCGCTGCCAGTCGACGAGCAGACCGGCCGGGTCGGCGCCGAGCACGTCGTGCACGGCGGTGGGGAGGTCGGCATGGCCGGCCCCGCACGCGGCCACGTAGAGGGCACGCAGCGTCGCCGCGCCGTAGCTGTCGGCCACGAAGCGCGCGAACCACCACGCCCGGTCGTAGGCCAGCGAGCGCGCCGGCCCGGGTGTGTCCAGGTCGGCGTCCGACGGCAGGGCCGCCGGATGAGCGTCGGGCACCGCGGCGGGTGGACGTGCCACGAAGTCGGCCACGCCCTCGGTCAGCCAGCGGGGCGCGTCCAGCGCGGTGTCAGCTCGCGCCGCGTAGTGGAAAAGCTCGTGGCGCAACACAATTCGCAGTGCCGAATCGCTCATGGCGTTCGCGCCGGGGGCGAACACGATGCGCTGGCCGACCGCGGCCCGGCGGGCCGGATCCACCCGGTCGGCGACGGCCACCGCCGCGATGTCGGCCCACTGCGCCTCGGGCCCACCGCCGGCCTGGGCCTCGAACTGGCGCTGCGAGCCGGTGGCCACGACGACGACCTCGCGCGGCCAGTCGGTGCCCCAGAAGCCCTGCACCGCATCGACAGCCGTTGGCATCTCCGCCGAGACGCGGCCCAGCAGAGGCTCGGCACCCGACCCGCCGAGGTTGACCACGCGAACGGTGCGGTCCGCGACGGTCTGCGGCGGCGACGGACGGATCAGCGCCGCCGCGGCGAGGATCAGCTCGACGACAAGGGCGCAGGCCAGCAGTAGGCGGCGGAACTCAGTAACGGCGGGCGTTGTAAATCGGGCCGGACGAGGTCATCGGCACCACTCGCACCGGCTGACCGTAGGTGGAGGAATGGACCATCAGCCCGTCGCCGACGTAGATGCCGGCGTGTGACGCGTCGGAGTAGAAGGTCAGCACGTCACCGGGCTGCAGGTCGGACAGCGCGACCGGCTGTCCGCCGTGCGCCAGCGCCTGGCTGGAGTGCGGCAGCGGGATGCCAGCCTGCTGAAACGCCCACATCACCAGCCCCGAGCAGTCGAACCCGCCGGGCGAGGCGCCGCCCCACGCGTAGGGCTGGCCAACCTGGGTCAGGGCCGCCTGCACCGCGACGGCGCCCTCGCCGCTACCGCCCGCGCCGCCGGGCAGCGCCTCCGGGGGACCCTCCGGCCCGCCGCCCGGATGCAGGGCTTCGGGTGCGGGCGCGGCCGCAGCCAGCGTGGCAGCGGGCGGCGGCACCGGGCCGGGGTCGGCCAGCGCCGTGCGCTGTCCGGGGGTCAGCGATTGATATTGCGACTTGACGACGGCGATCTGCAGCTGCAACTTGCTCTGCTTGGCCTGCAGACCGGCCCGCACCGCCGCCGCTTGCTCGGCCGCGGTCTTGGCGTCGGCGGCCGACTTCGCCGACGCCTGTTCGGCTTTGGCGGCCTGCTCGCCGGCGGCCCGGTAGCTGGCCATCTGGGCGGACATCTCGCTGGCGATCACGCGCTGCACGGCCAGCTTGCCGATCAGGTTCTGCGGCGACTCGGCGGTCAGGATCGCGTCCATGCCAGAGGTGCGGCCACCCATGTACATCGCTGCAGCAAACTTGTTGACGGAGGACTGGAAGGTTGCCAGGCGCGACTTAGTCGATTCCACGGCGGCTTGGTCGTCGGCGTGCTTCTTTTCGGCGGCATGCTGCGCAGCCAGCTTCTCGTTGAGGTCGAGCTGGGCGCTGTGCATGGCCTCGGTGGTTTGCTCGGCTTGGCGCGACAGCTCGTTGAGCTTTGCTACGGCGTCTTCAGCAGGATCGGCCAGCACACTGGCGGTGGTGATGCCAGCGAAAGCAACGAAGCTCGTTATCGCGGCGACAGCAAACCGCTTGAGGGTACGTTCAGTCCAGCATCCATCGCCTAGCCCCGACCCCAAGATTTCGTGTCCTTATCCGTCGACAAAACCGTCACATCTGCTTTAGGTCTCAGACAGGTTACGAAACGGTATAGGCAATGTCCAACAGCAGAACATTAAGAAATCAGCAAGACTTCCGCGTTTCACGCCACGCCGGGCCGCTGGCGGTGAATCGGCACCAGCCTAAGCCGTGGCGCCATCCCCGCATCCGCGAGCACCTCCAGCGCCGCGCATTCGTCGTCCAGCAAAGTTTCCGGTACCCCTAGTAACACGCTGACGACGCAGTCGCGGCAGCCCGGCCCGCGGACTGCGCAGTCGTCGCAG
The DNA here is from genome assembly GCF_003402475.1 of Mycobacterium sp. MFM001. Lineage (GTDB taxonomy): Bacteria > Actinomycetota > Actinomycetes > Mycobacteriales > Mycobacteriaceae > Mycobacterium. The sequence goes on along the minus strand of NZ_BFAB01000008.1, from coordinate 1,386 downwards.
TCGATGGTCACCCCGCCCGGGTCGTCTGGCCTGCTGCTTTGTGCCATCTGCCTGGTCCTTTCGTTGCGAGTAGCCGATCTGCCCGTAGGTTATCGGCTGCCACCGACATGTCGGTGCTGACGCTTAACGTCTCGGCCATGGGTGTGCCCGCCCCCGAGCAGCTGAGCTTCCCCGAGGTGAAGCGGGCCGCCGAGTTGCCGCTGCGGGAGACCACGTTCGTAGTCGTCGACCTGGAAACCACCGGCGGCGCAGCCACCGACACCATCACAGAGATCGGCGCGGTCAAGGTGCGCGGCGGTGAAGTGCTGGGCGAGTTCGCCACGCTCGTCGATCCGCAGCGCGACATCCCGCCGCAGATCGTGCGGCTCACCGGCATCACCACCGCGATGGTGTGCGACGCCCCCACGATCGCCGCGGTGCTGCCCGCATTTCTCGAGTTCTCCCGTGGGGCAGTGCTGGTGGCTCACAACGCACGCTTCGACGTCGGGTTCCTGCGGGCCGCCGCCGAGCGGTGCGGGATCCCGTGGTCGCGGCCCCAGGTGCTGTGCACGGTCCGGCTGGCCCGCCGGGTGCTCAGCCGCGAGGAGGCCCCCAGCGTGCGGCTGGCGGCGCTGGCGCGCCTGTTCGCCGTGGCCAACCAGCCGACGCACCGGGCTCTCGACGACGCCCGCGCCACCGTCGAGGTGTTGCACGCGCTGATCGAGCGAGTCGGCAACCAGGGGGTGCACACCTACGCGGACCTGCGCTCCTATCTGCCGGGCGTGACCGCCGCCCAGCGCCGCAAGCGGGTGCTGGCGGAGCGCCTGCCGCACCGGCCGGGGGTCTACCTGTTCCGCGGACCGACGGGCGAGGTGCTCTACGTGGGCACTGCAATCGACTTGCGGCGCAGGGTATTTCAGTACTTCAATGGCGCCGACTCGCGTGGCCGCACCAAGGAGATGGTCGCGCTGGCCGAGACGGTCGATCATGTCGAATGCGCGCACGCCCTGGAAGCCGGGGTGCGCGAACTGCGGATGCTGGCCGCGCACGCCCCGCCGTACAACCGGCGCTCGAGGTTCCCGCACCGCTGGTGGTGGATTGTGTTGAGCGACGAGGCATTTCCGCGGTTCTCGGTGGTGCGCGCGCCGCGGCACCAGCGTGCGATCGGCCCGTTTCGTTCCCGGGCCGACGCCGCCGACACCGCTGCCCTGCTGGCCCGGTTCACCGGCGTGCGCACCTGCACCACGCGGCTGGCCCGTTCAGCACTGCACGGGCCGGCCTGCCCGGTCCGCGAAGTGTCGCCCTGTCCGGCCGGCCGCGACATCACCGCCGAGCAGTACTCCCCGACCTCAGAACGCGCCGCCGCGCTGATCGACGGCCGCGACAACGCGGCGCTGGCCGCCGCCG
>NZ_BFAB01000007.1 GCF_003402475.1 Mycobacterium sp. MFM001 | reverse complement strand
GCGGCGCGGCTTGGGGTTGCGCGGCTTGCGGCTGCGCGGGCGGGGCCGGCGGCGCGGGCGGCTCAGCGGCCGGCGCCTTTTTCTCCGGCGCCGGGGCCTTGGCTGCCTTCGCGGGTGCGCCGTTGCCGGCGGTCTTCTCCGCGGCGGGCTTGCCGCCGCCGAACGATTCACGCAGCCGGCGCGCGACGGGCGCCTCGACCGTCGAGGATGCCGATTTGACGAATTCGCCCTGTTCGCTCAGCCGGGCGAGAACTTCCTTGCTGGTAACACCGAGTTCCTTGGCCAACTCGTGTACGCGGGCCTTGCCTGCCACTACATCTCCTGTCCATGAGGCGACAGCGGTGGTGGGCCGCGCCTCGGGTTTAGCTATGACGCATGGTCATCGGGACTTCACGGTGTGCTCATGTTCTTTGCTACCTGTCCTGTTGCCGGGTGTGCCGAGCGAATCGACATGCTCGACCACCGCGGATGTATCCGGTGAACCGGTGATGCGCAGCGCTCGGGTGAAAGCTCGTCGCCGGATCGCTTCGCGTGTGCACTGCGGTGAGGGATGCAGCCACGCACCCCGCCCCGGCAGGTTACCTGCTGTGTCGACGATTACGGCGGATTTGCCGTTCTCGCTCGACACCGCCACCACTCGAAGCAGTTCGACGGCCAACTCTCGCTTCCGGCAGCCGACGCAGGTCCGCACCGGTCCTTCGGTGCGTCGATGCGCCGAGGCCGAAGTCTCGCGCTGGATCACGGCTCAGTTTACCTGCACCAGGCCGGCGCTCGGCACCGGCTAGCCCGTTGGGTGGCGACCCACTGCGCCCGGCTCCGCCGCGCTTGCGATCGCCACTACCGGTCGTGGGCCATGCCGTGGCTTGCGCCGTGTTCCGGCTGGCCGGCGGGGTGTTCGGGCGAATCGCCGCGGATGTCGATCCGCCAGCCCGTCAGCCGGGCAGCCAGCCGCGCATTCTGGCCTTCCTTACCAATTGCCAGCGACAACTGGAAGTCGGGCACGACCACCCGGGCGGCCCGCGCGGACTGGTCGATGACCGTGACCGAAACCACCTTGGCCGGCGAGAGCGCATTGGCGACGAAGCGGGCAGGGTCCTCGTCGTAGTCGATGATGTCGATCTTCTCCCCGGACAGCTCGCTCATCACATTGCGCACCCGCTGTCCCATCGGGCCGATGCAGGCGCCCTTGGCGTTGAGACCGGGGACGTTCGACCGCACGGCGATCTTGGAACGATGGCCCGCCTCACGGGCGACCGCGACAATCTCCACTGACCCGTCGGCGATCTCGGGCACTTCCAGCGAGAACAGCTTGCGCACCAGGTTCGGGTGGGTACGCGAGAGCGTGATCAGCGGCTCGCGGGCACCGCGGGTCACCCCGACCACGTAGCAGCGCAGCCGGTCGCCGTGCTCGTAGGTCTCGCCGGGCACCTGCTCGGCCGCCGGGATCACCCCTTCGGATCCCTTGGTTTCGCTGCCCATCCGGACGACGACGAGCCCGCGCGCGTTGGCGCGGCTGTCGCGTTGGATCACCCCCGCGACGATTTCACCCTCCCGGGTGGAGAACTCGCCGTAGTTGCGCTCGTTCTCGGCGTCGCGCAGCCGCTGCAGGATCACCTGCCGCGCAGTGGTGGCGGCGATCCGGCCGAAACCCTCAGGGGTGTCGTCCCATTCGGACAGCACATTGCCGTCCTCGTCGACCTCGCGGGCGATCACCCGCACGACCCCCGTCTTGCGGTCGATGTCGATGTATGCGTCCTGCTGGTGTCCTTCGGTGTGCCGGTAGGCGGTGAGCAGCGCCGACTTGATGGTCTCGACGACCACATCCACCGAAATGCCTTTGTCCGCTTCGATCGCGTGCAGCGCGGCCATGTCGATATTCATCAGCGCCGCTCCTCCGTTTCCGCACCCCGACCCACTTGGGTCGCCAGCTCCAACTCCCGTTGGGCGGGCGACGAAAACTCAACTTGCACAACAGCTTCCACGATCTGATCGAGCGGGATACTGCGCAGCGCCCAGTCGCGGCCGTCGCGAACGACCAGCGACACGGCGTTGTCGCGGGTTTCCCCGAGCCGCCCGACCAGTTGGGATCCGTCCGTCAAGGCCATGTCGACCTTGCGGCCGCGGGCGCGGCGGAAATGCTTTTCGCTGGTCAGCGGGCGCTCCACACCGGGCGAGCTGACCTCGAGCACGTACTGTCCGTGAATGCTTTTGACGCCGTCGAGCACCCTCGATGCCGATCGGGACAACGCGGCTATGGTGTCCAGGTCCAAGGCGGTGTCGCCGTCGGCGATCACCGTGATCCGCGGCGGACGGGTTCGGGTGTCGACGACGACGTCTTCGATCTCGTAGCCTGCGCGCGCGAACTCGCCATCGAGTAGCTCGATCACCTGCGTTTGCGAAGGTAGCCCGGTGGCCACGGCGAGCTCCTCATCTTGAGTTGTCCGGTCATGAAGTTCCGGGGAACAGCAACCAACGATACGCCAGGAATCCGCGCTCAGCCGGGGACCGCGAATGCCCGCTCACCGCTTTGGTACCAGCGTCGCGCGCAATGGCAGGATGTTGCTGTGCCACCGACAGTGCCGGTCGTGACCAGGCGACGCGTGCTAGCCGGCGGTGCCGCATTGGCCGCGTTGGGGATCACGGCGTCGGCGTGCGGTTCACGCCAGGAAAAGCCCCCCGAGGTCGACCCACTGCAAGCGCAATTGACGTTGGCCCGCAACGACAGCGAAAAGGCAGCGGCCGCGGCCACTGCAGAGTCGCCGCGCGTTGCTGCCGCGTTGAGGCAGGTCGCCTCCGAACGCTCGCAGCACGCGGACGCGCTGTCGGCCGAGATCGACCGGGTCGCCGGGATCACCTCGAGCACCTCCAGTTCGACGACGACAACGACGAGCAGCGCCCCGCCCGGACCGCCACCGACACTGTCCGACGTCGTCGGCTCGTTGCGCGGGTCGGCCGCAAGCGCCAGTCAGCTGGCCATCACGGAGTCGGGATACCGGGCCGGGCTGATGGGCTCGATCGCCGCCGCGTGTACCGCCGCGTACACCGTTGCGCTGGTGTTCGGGGACGCCACAACGTGACCGCCTACGACGACGCGTTATGTGCGGCGCTGAGCACCGAACACGCCGTCATCTACGGCTACGGCATTGTCTCCGCCCGGTGCGCGCCGGCCATGAACGACCTGGTGGTTGCCTCGATGAACCAGCACCGGGAACGTCGCGACCAGGTCATCGGGATGCTGGACGCACGTCAGGTCACCGCCCCGGTCGCCGCCGCGGGCTACCAGCTGCCCATGCGGGTGGACAACGAGGTCGATGCGGCCCGGCTCGCGGCGCGCATGGAAAAGGACACCGAGGTGGCCTGGCGAGCGGTGGTCGAGCAGGCCGAGGCGTCGCAGGACCGCGGATTCGCCGTCACCGCATTGATCCAGAGCAGTGTGCTGGCGGCGCGGTGGAACCGGGCGGCGGGCGCCTGGCCGATCACCACCGCCTTCCCAGGCGGCAGCGACTAGCCGGGTTAGTGCGGCGATCGCAAGCTCGGCGAAGCCGAGTGCAGCGGGTCGACGCTGGCTACCCGGTGACCGCTGCCGTGATGTCGGTGGCCAGCCCGGCGCCTGCCGTCAGCTCCCGGGTTTCGCCGCTGAACCGGTTACGCAGCTCGACCACGCCGTCGGCCCAGCCGCGACCCACCACGACGATCCACGGCACCCCCAGCAGTTCGGCGTCCTTGAACTTCACGCCGGGCGACGCCTGGCGGTCGTCGAGCAGGACCTCGATGCCCAGCCGGTCCAAATCGCGGGCGAGCGTGGTGGCTCCGGTGCGGGCTTCGGCGTCCTTGTTCGCGATCACCACATGCACGTCGAACGGCGAAACGCTCGACGGCCAGCGCAGACCGAGCTCGTCGTGGTGTTGTTCGGCGATCACGGCCACCAGCCGCGACACCCCGACGCCGTAGGAGCCCATGGTCAGCCGGACCGGTTTGCCGTCCTCACCGAGCACGTCGGCGGTGAACGCATCGGTGTATTTGCGGCCGAGCTGGAAGATATGACCGATCTCGATGCCGCGGGCGCTCACCAGCGGACCGGCGCCGTCGGGTGAGGGGTCGCCGTCGCGCACCTCGGCGGCCTCGATGGTGCCGTCGGCGGTGAAGTCGCGGCCGGCGACCAGACCGACGACGTGCTTGCCGGGCTGGTCGGCACCGGTGATCCAGCTGGTGCCGTCCACGACCCTCGGGTCGACGAGATAGCGGATTTCGTTGTCCCGCAATGCTTTCGGCCCGATATACCCCTTGACCAAGAACGGATACTTGGCGAAATCACCGTCGTCGAGCAGTTTGTAGTCGGCCGGTTCGAGGGCGGCAGCCAGTCGCTTCTCGTCGATTTCGCGATCGCCCGGCACCCCGATGCCCAGCAACTCACGCTCGCCGCCCGGCTGGCGGACCTCGAGCATCACGTTCTTGAGCGTGTCGGCGGCGGTGATCGTGCGGCCGAGGCCGGCGCTGTTGGCCCACTCCACCAGGGTCGCGATCGTCGGGGTGTCGCCGGTGTCGTGGACGACGGCTTCCGGCAACCCGTAGACGGGCCGGCTCTCCGGCCGCGCAGTGATGACCGCCTCGACGTTGGCCGCATACCCGGATTCCAGGCAGCGCACGAAGGTGTCCTCGCCGATCGGGCTTTCGGCCAAGAACTCCTCCGAGGCGCTGCCGCCCATCGCGCCGGACACCGCCGAGACGATGACGTAGCGCACCTGCATCCGGTCGAACATGCGTTGATAGGCCTCGCGGTGCGCGTGGTAGGCGGACTTGAGCCCTGCGTCGTCGATGTCGAAGGAGTACGCGTCCTTCATCAGGAATTCCCGGGCACGCAGGATGCCGGCCCGCGGGCGCGCTTCGTCGCGGTATTTGGTCGCGATCTGGTAGAGCACCAGCGGGAAGTCCTTGTAGGAGGAGTACTCCCCCTTCACGGTCAGCGCGAACATCTCTTCGAGGGTCGGCGCCAGCAGGTAGTCGTTCTCACGCCGGTCATGCAGCCGAAAGATGGTGTCGCCGTACTCAGTCCACCGGTTCGTGGTCTCATACGGGGCGCGCGGCAGCAGTGCGGGAAACAGGATCTCCTGCCCGCCAATGGCATTCATCTCCTCGCGGACCACCCGCTCGATCTTGCGCAGCACGCGCAGCCCGAGCGGCAGCCAGCTGTACAGGCCGGGCGCGATCGGCCGGATGTAGCCGGCCCGGATCAACAGCTTGTGGCTGGGGACCTCCGCGTCGGCGGGGTCGTCGCGCAGCGTGCGCAGAAACAACTCGGACATCCGGGTGATCACAGCGCGCAAGCCTATGCGGCGACTGCAAGCGCGGCGAAGCCGGGCGCGGCAGGTCGCCGCCGCCTATCTGTGAGCCTTGGGGATCCGCGAAACGGCAGCTATGGCTGTGATCCGCGCTGGATCACGACCGTGGCTTCTGCTTCGCGGAACTTCGCGGAACTTCGCGGGACGGAGTTACAGCTCGCCGGCGTCGATGGCTTGCTGGACTTCCTGGGCGTGCGCGACTTGCGCGGAGGTGTAGCCGATGAGCAGCGACACACCGCCGACCAGGACGGCCACGCCGGCCACCCACAGCAGCCCGTAGGTGTAGCCGTGGTCCAGCGCATGCAGCTGGGCGGCGTTCATGTCCTTCACCGGGCCGTTGGTGCCGCCCAGGTAGAGGGTGCGCGACGTGATGACGGCCTGGATGATGGCCAGCACCACCGGGCCGCCGAGGTTCTGCAGCATCAGCGTGATCGCCGAGGTCGGTCCGATCCGGTCGAACCCGACGCCGGCGATCGCCGAGAGCACCAACGGGACGACGATCACGCCGATACCGATACCGCCGACGACGATCGGCATCACGAGGTTCGGGAAATACGGGATGTTGGCGTTCAGCGTTGAGCCGTACAGCATCGCGCCCAACACCAGGATTCCGCCGCCGATCACGAGGACCCGCGGCGGGAACCACGACACCAGTTGCGACGACGCGCCCAGCCCGATACCCATTGCGATCGCGAACGGGATGAAGCCGACGCCGGCGCGCAGCGCGCTGTAACCCATGATGTCCTGCACGTACAGGCCGATCAGCACGGTCAGGGTGAACATCACGCCGCCGGCCAGGAAGATGGCGGCGAAAGTCGCCAGCCGGTTGCGGTCGAAGAACAGGTCGAATGGCACGACGGGATTCTCCGCCGTGCGCTCCACGATGACGAATGCGACGAACGCGCCCAGAGCCACCAAACCCGACCCGATGGTGGTAACCGAGATCCAGCCCTTCTCCGGGCCCACCGAGAACGCGAAAACCGCGGCAGTACAGGCCAGCGTGGCCAGCAGGGCCCCGGTGGCGTCGAGCTTCATCCGCTCCTTCTGCGTTTCCCGCAGCGCAGTGCGGGCCACGTAGACGATCACCAGCCCGATCGGCACGTTCACCAAAAACGCCAGCCGCCACGACAATTCGGTCAGCGCGCCGCCCACTACCAGGCCCATCACCGAGCCGACGCCGGTCATCGCGCCCAACACCGCCGTCGCGGCGTTGCGCGCCGGCCCCTTCGGGAACGTCGTTGCCACCAGCGCCAGAGCAGTGGGTGAGGCGATCGCGGCGCCGATGCCCTGCAGCAGCCGGGCGAGGACCAAAGTGGGCTCGTTCCAGGCGATGCCGCACATCGCCGAGGCGATCGTGAACAGGGCGACGCCGACGATGAAGGTGCGCTTGCGCCCGATGGTGTCGCCGAGCCGGCCGCCGAGCAGCATGAGTCCGCCGAACGTCAGCACGTAGGCGGTGATCACCCAGCTGCGGCCGGCGTCGGACAAGCCGAGCTCGTTTTGAATCTTGGGAAGCGCGACGATGGCGATGGTGCCGTCCATGGTCGCCATCAGCTGCATACCGCTGAGCGCGATGACCGCGGCAACGAACCTGCGCGACGTCAGCCACGTCGGCAAGTACCGGCCGATACGGCCTAACGCTGTTACTGAGGTGTGTGTGGAAGGCATCGGGACCGCTCGTTCGGGGCGTTCAGTTGTCCAGCTTTGGACAGCCTGCTCTACGTCATTAAGAGCCGTCATAAGGGGCTACCCTACAGTAATCTTAAGATTCGCTTAAGTACCGAAGGCGGCCACAGCGCCGATCACGATGATCGCCGGAGGCCGGATACCTTCGGCCCTGATCTTTTCCGGCGCGTCGGCGAGCGTCGCCCGCAACGTGCGTTCGGCGGCCGTCGTGCCGTGCTGAACCACCAGCACCGGCGTATCCGCAGGTCGGCCGCCTTTGCGCAGGGCTTCGGTGAAAAGTTCGATGCGCTCGACGGCCATCAGCAAAACGATCGTGCCGGACAGCGCGGCCAATGCATCCCAATTCACTAACGATTCGGGCTCCCCGGGCGCAATATGGCCGCTGACCACCACAAATTCGTGGTTGACGGCGCGATGGGTGACCGGAACACCCACCGACGCGGGCACTGCTATGGCACTCGTCACACCCGGCACGACGGTCACCGGAATGGCGGCGTCGGCGCAGGCCAGAACTTCCTCGTAGCCGCGGGCGAACACGAACGGGTCGCCGCCTTTGAGGCGCACCACGAATTGCCCGGCCTTCGCGCGCTCGATCATCACCGCATTGATGGCGTCCTGGGCCATCGCTCGGCCGTACGGGATCTTGGCGGCGTCGATCACCTCGACGTGCGGGGGCAGCTCGGCGAGCAGTTCCGGCGGCGCCAGCCGGTCGGCGACGACGACGTCGGCCTGGGTGAGCAGTCGCCGGCCGCGCACGGTGATCAGTTCCGGGTCGCCCGGGCCGCCGCCGACCAGCGCTACTCCTCCGCGGATCACGTCGTCGCTCTCGGCGGTGATGAGCCCGCCCTGCAGCGCCTCACGGATGGCGGAGCGGATTGCCGCCGAGCGGCGGTGCTCACCGCCGGCCAGCACGCCTACCGACAGCCCGGCGTAGTCGAACGTCGCCGGGGTGACGGCGCTGCCCTCGACGGCGATGTCGGCGCGCACGCAGAAGATTCGCCGCCGGTCGGCTTCGGCGACCACCGCGGCGTTGACGTGTGCGTCGTCGGTGGCCGCGATCGCATACCAGGCGCCGTCGAGGTCGCCGTCGCGATACTCGCGCAGCGACAACTGGATTCGGCTCATCGCTTCGACGGCGGGGGTGGCGGAGCGGGTGATGACGTGCACGTCGGCGCCGCTGGCGACCAGCAGCGGCAGCCGGCGCTGGGCGACGGTGCCGCCGCCCACCACGACGACCTTCTTGCCGGCCAGCCGCAACCCGGCCAGATAGGCGTTCTCGGTCACCGGCTAACTCTAGAGGCCGCGGCACGAGCCACGAAGCGTGCCACCGCGTCCGGCGCGGCCGCCGGGTGGGTGTGCAGGTACGCGGCGTGCACGCCGTCGTGTACGGCGCCGTCCCAGGCGCCGTGTCCCGCATAAACCCACGCCGGTTCGTAGCTTTTTCCGAAACTGACTGTGGTGCGGTGAAATTCGTGCCCCACGATCCGTTGGCCGGCGTCGTATAGCGGCGAATCGGTCACTGCGACAGCGTCGCGATAGCCCAACGTCAGCTGCTCGGTGAACCGCGCCGATCCGGCCAGCACGTCGCACATCGGGTATCCGTCGAGTTCGGACACCAGATACACCAGCCCGGCGCATTCGGCGTGCACCGGTGCTCCGGCCGCGGCCAGCGCGTTGATCTGGCCGCGGGCCACGTGGTTGGCGGACAGCTCCGCGGCGAACTGCTCGGGGAAACCGCCGGGCAGCAGCACGGCGTCGGCATTGTCGGGCAGCGGGTCGACCAGCGGGTCGAATTCGGCCACGTCCGCCCCGGTCGCCCGCAACAACTCCGCATGTTCGGCGTAGCCGAAAGTGAACGCCCTTCCACTGGCCAGCGCGACCGTGACGCCGGGGGCCGCGGGGAGTTCGGCCGCGGGATCCCACGGCGGGTCGATCACCCGGCTTGCGGCTGCGGCGAATACCGCGCCGACGTCGACGTGGCGGGCGACCAGTGCCGTCATCGCCTCAACGGCCTGTTGTGCGCGCCGACCGTATTCTGCCGCGGTGACCAAGCCCAGATACCGTGTCGGCACTTCGATTTCGTCGTTGCGCGGGATCACGCCCAGCACCGGCACACCGGCGTGCTCGCACGCCTGCCGCAGCACTTGTTCGTGTCGGGGCGAGCCGACCCGGTTGAGAATGACACCGGCGATGCGGGTCTGGCTGTCGAACGTCGAAAAGCCCTGCAGCAGTGCGGCGATGCTGTGGCTCTGGCCGCGGGCATCGACAACCAGGACGACAGGAGCGCCCAGCAGGGCGGCGACGTGCGCGGTGGAACCGGATGCCGGCACCGCCGTACCGGGGTCGATGCGCCCGTCGAAAAGCCCCATCACGCCTTCGATCACGGCGATGTCGGCGCCGGCGGCGCCGTGTGCGTACAGCGGGCCGACGAGGTGCTCCCCTACCAGTACCGGGTCCAGGTTGCGGCCGGCGCGGCCGGCGGCCAGCGTGTGATAGCCCGGGTCGATGAAGTCCGGACCGACCTTGAACGGTGCGACGACATGGCCTGCCTGCCGCAGGGCGCCGATCAAACCCGTTGCGACCGTGGTCTTTCCGCTGCCCGATGCGGGGGCGGCGATGACGACCGCGGGCGTGCTCACCACTCGATGCCCTTCTGGCCTTTGCGGCCGAGGTCCATCGGGTGCTTGACCTTGGTCATCTCGGTGACCAGATCGGCGGCGTCGACCAGCCGTCGAGGGGCGTCGCGTCCGGTGATCACCACATGCTGGCTGCCCGGGCGGGCCAGTAGGGTGTCCACCACCTCGTCGACATCGACCCAGCCCCACTTCAGCGGATACGTGAACTCGTCGAGCACGTAGAAGTCGTGGCGCTGTTCGGCAAGTCGCCGCGCGATCTCGGCCCAGCCGTCGGCGGCCGCCGCCGCGTGGTCCTCGTCGCTGCCGGCCTTACGCGACCATGACCAGCCGGAGCCCATCTTGTGCCATTCCACCGCTCCGCCAACGCCATGTTCGTCGTGCACGCGGCCGAGTTGCCGAAATGCCGCCTCCTCGCCGACCTTCCATTTCGCGCTCTTGACGAACTGGAACACCGCGACGTTCAGCCCGGAATTCCACGCCCGCAACGCCATACCGAAGGCGGCCGTCGACTTTCCCTTGCCGGGGCCGGTGTGGACCGCCAGGACCGGCGTGTTGCGCCGGGCCCGGGTGGTCAGCCCGTCGTCGGGAACCTGCAGCGGACGGCCTTGGGGCATCTCAGGCGGCCCCGCGCACGGCCTGGGTCAGATAGTCGGCTCGCAGCTGCTCCAGCCGCACCGCCGGCGCTCCGAGTTGGCGGGCCAGCTGCTCGGCCAAACCCAGCCGCACGAAAGATGTCTCGCAGTCCACCACCACCGAGGCGACGCCTTCGGCGACAAGCAACGCCGCTGCGGAGCTGCTGCGCCCCAACGGATCCGGCCCTGCGGTGGCGCGGCCGTCGGTGAGCACCACCACCAGCGGGCGGCGCGACCGGTCGCGCACCTTCTCTCGGAGCACCAGTTCGCGGGCGGCCAGCAAGCCTTCCGCCAGAGGCGTTTTGCCGCCGGTATCGAACCGGGACAGTCGGCGCCCGGCGATGTGCGCCGACGACGTCGGTGGCAGCAATAGTCGTGCCCCGTCGTGGCGGAAGGTGATCACCGCAACCTTGTCGCGGCGCTGATAGGCGTCGCGCAGCAGCGAGAGCGTGGCGCCGCTGACAGCCGCCATCCGGTCCCGTGCCGCCATCGAGCCGGACGCGTCGACGACGAAGATCACCAGGTTGCCTTCCCGGCCCTCGCGCACAGCACGACGAATATCATTGGGCTGCAACCGAAGTCGGCCATCAGTGGTGTGTTCGGCGGCTGCCAGCACGCTGGCGAACAGGTGCAGCCCGTGGCCGTCGGTGTCGCTGGAGGCCACCACGGCGCCGGTGGTGTTGCGGGCGCGGGATCGGCGGCCCGGCGCGCCTTCGCCGACACCGGGGACCGTCAGCGCCCGGGTACGGAAGGTTGCCGACGGCGGCGCGCTGGGCTTGGGAGGTCGAGGTGCCGAATCCCGTTGCGGCGCAGCGTCTGGCCCACTCTGGCCGCCGCCGGGCGGGTCGGGGTCAGGCTCTGGGTCGTCCGGAGCCGCCTGTTGCAGCGCCTCGTCGAGCTGGTTGCGGTCGATGCCCGGCTCGTCGAACGGGTCGCGGCGGCGCCGGTGCGGCAAGGCCAGCTCGGCGGCAACCCGGATGTCCTGCTCGTCGACGGTGTCGGCACCGCGCCAGGCGGCGTGCGCCACCGCGGTGCGCGCCACCACCAAATCGGCGCGCATCCCGTCGACGTCGAACGCCGCGCACAGCGCGGCGATGCGGCGTAACTCGTTGTCCGGCAAAGCGATATCGTCCACCAGGGCGCGGGCCATACCGATGCGGCGGGCCAGCTCGGCGTCCGCGTCGGCGTAGCGCGCGGCGAATTCCTCCGGGTCGGCCTCGTAGGCCATCCGCTGCCGGATGACCTGGACCCGCACGTCGACGTCGCGGGATGCGTGCACGTCGACGGTCAGGCCGAAGCGGTCCAGCAGCTGGGGGCGCAGCTCGCCCTCCTCCGGGTTCATCGTGCCGATCAACACGAAGCGGGCCTCGTGAGAATGCGAGATGCCGTCGCGTTCGATGTGCACCCGGCCCATCGCGGCCGCGTCGAGCAGCAGGTCGACCAGATGATCGTGCAGCAGGTTGACCTCGTCGACGTAGAGGACGCCGCCGTGCGCACGGGCCAGCAGGCCGGGGGAAAACGCGTGCTCGCCGTCGCGCAGCACCCGCTGGAGGTCCAGTGAGCCGACGACCCGGTCTTCGGTGGCGCCGATCGGTAACTCGACCAGCTGAGCGTCTTCGGAAGCGGCCGACAGCAACGCGGCCAGGCCGCGCACCGCCGTCGACTTGGCGGTGCCCTTCTCGCCGCGGATCAGCACCCCGCCGATCTCCGGGCGTACCGCACACAGGATCAGCGCCAGCCGAAGCTGCTCGTGACCGACGATCGCGCTGAACGGGTACGGCTTCACGGGTGGGCCTCCGCGCCGCTACCTGGCTCGCCCGCCGACGATGCAGGCCGTGGAACGGCCTGAGGAGGAGGCGGGCTACCTGGCTTGAGCATCGGCACATGCGGGATGCCGTCCTCGACGAAATCGTCGCCGTCGCGGACGAAGCCGTGCTGGGCGTACATGTCCGCCAGGTAGGCCTGCGCGTCGATGCGGCACGGATAGTCGCCGACCTCCGCCAACGCGGCGCGCAGCAGCCGAGTGGTGTGGCCTTGGCCGCGCGCGCGGCGCTTGGTGCACAGCCGCCCGAGCCGGAACGCCTTCTCGCCGCCGGCGTGCTCTTCCATCAGCCGCAACGTGCAGATCACTTCTCCGTCGGGGGCTTCCAGCCAGAAATGCCGCGTTTCCGCCAGCAGATCGCGGCCGTCCAGTTCCGGATACGGGCAGGCCTGCTCCACGACGAACACCTCCACCCGCAGTTTGAGCAATTCGTAAAGGGTCGGCGCGTCAAGGTCTTTGGCCCACGCGCGGCGCAGCGAGACCGTCATAAGCCCAACACCCTGCTGCCCCACGACCACACCTCCTCGAACAGCGCCGGCTCGCGCGACAACGTAGCCCCCAGCGACGGCACCATGTCCTTGAGGGTCGGCAGCCACGCCTGGTAGCGGTCGGCGAAGCAGCGCTCCAGCACCTCCAGCATTGCCGACACCGCCGTCGACGCTCCGGGCGACGCCCCGAGCAGGCCCGCGATGCTGCCGTCGGCGGAAGTCAGGACCGTGGTGTCGAATTCGAGTCCGCCGCGCCGGATCACCTGCACGCGTTGGCCGGCCGTCACCAACTCCCAGTCGGAATCCGTTGCGCTGGGTGCGAATTCGCGCAGCGCGTCCATCCGGTCGGACTGCGACAGGCGCAGCTGGCCGATCAGGTAGTTCACCAGTCGGCGCTCGCGCACGCCCACTCGCAGCAACGACACAAGGTTGTCCGGTCGCACCGAGCGCGGCAGATCGGTGACCCGGCCCTGCTTGAGGAACCTCGGTGACCAGCTGGCGAACGGGCCGAACAGCAACCACGACGTGCCGTCGACGATCCGCGCATCCAGATGCGGGGCGGTGATCCCCGGCGCGCCGGGCGCGGGAAGGCCGTACACCTTGGCCCGGTGCGCGTCGACAAATTGCCGGCTCCGCAAGAATTGCCCGCCGATCGGGAAGCCGCCGAATCCCCTGACCTCTGTGATGTCGGCTCGCTGCAACAGCCGCAGCGCGTCGCCGCCGGCACCGACGAAAACGAATTTGGTGTTCAGGTTGCGGTTTTCGCCACTGCGACGGTCGCGGATCGTCAGCGTCCAGCCGCCGTCGTAGGAGATGTTGCGCACCTCGTGGCCAAACAGCGCGGTGGCGCCGCCCTGCACGGCGTAGTCGATGAGCTGGCTGGCCAGCACCCCGAAGTCGACGTCGGTGCCATCGGCGGCCCAGTTGAGCGCCACCGGCTCGGTGAACTCGCGTCCCGCCGCCATCAACGGCAGCCGGCGGGCGAACTCGTCGGCGCCGGTGACGAATTCGGTGTGGGCGAACAGCGGGTTGGCGGCCAGGGCCTCCCGGCGGCGCCGTAGGTAGTCGACCCGTTGCGCGCCCTCTACGAAGCTGACGTGCGGGATCGGGTTGAGGAACTCGCGCGCGTCGGACAGGATGCCGTTCTCCACCGCGTACGCCCAGAACTGGCGGGTGACCTGGAACTGCTCGTTGACCCGCACCGCCTTGGTGACGTCGATCGAGCCGTCCGGCCGCTCGGGTGTGTAGAACAGCTCGCACAGCCCGGAGTGGCCGGTACCGGCGTTGTTCCATGCGGCGCTGCTTTCGGCGGCGGCGTGATCGAGACGCTCGACGATCGTGATGGACCAGTCCGGTTCCAGCCGCCGCAGCAACGCGCCCAGCGTGGCGCTCATGATGCCCGCGCCCACCAGCACGACGTCGGTCTTCGCGGTCATGGTCATTGGTCCTCAGGTTATCCCGGCCGGGTCGGGCACGATCGAGCACGCTTTAAGCTGGCGAACGTGACTGGCTGGCAGCGCGATGTCCTGCCCGGTTACTGGCAGCACACCATCGAGCTGGGGCCGGATCCCGACGGCGAGGGCGAGCTTGTAGCGACCCTGGTGCGCCGCGGCGACGCCGCGCCGGCGTCCCATGCCGTGCTGGCCGTGCACGGCTACACCGACTACTTCTTCCACACCGCGCTGGCCGACCGCTTCGCCGACCGCGGTTTCGCCTTCTATGCGCTGGACCTGCAGAAATGCGGGCGGTCGCGGCGGGCCGGGCAAACACCGCACTTCACCACCGAGCTGGCCCGCTACGACGCCGAGCTCGAAAACGCGCTGACGGTCATCGGTGAGCACGCCAACCGGGTGCTGGTGTACGGCCATTCCACCGGCGGGCTGATCGTGTCGCTGTGGCTGGACCGGCTGCGTCGGCGCGGCGCGACCGAGCAGGCCGGCGTCGGCGGCCTGGTACTCAACAGCCCGTTGCTGGATCTGCCCGGGCCGGCGGTGGTGCGCTGGCCGCTGACCGCGGCGCTGATCGCCGCGATCGCGCGGGTGGCCAAGTGGCGGGTGGCCCGGGCGCCCGGCCCGGGTGGGTACGGGGCCAGCCTGCACCGCGACTACCACGGCGAGTTCGACTACGACCTGGCCTGGAAGCCGCTGGGCGGCTTCCCGATCACGTTCGGCTGGCTGCACGCCGTGCGGCGCGGACAGGCGCGGCTGCACCGCGGGCTCGACGTGGGTGTGCCCAACCTGATTCTGCGTTCGGATCACAGCGTGGCCGAGGACGCCGATTCGGTCGAGCTGCAATGCGGCGACGCGGTTCTCGACGTCACCCAGATCTCCCGGTGGGCCGGCTGCATCGGTAACCGCAGCACCGTCGTCCCGATCAAAGACGCCAAGCACGACGTGTTTTTGTCCATGCCGGAGCCGCGGCAGGCCGCGTACCGTCAGCTGGACCTCTGGCTGGACGACTATGTCGGCGCCACTCAACCCGCCCAGTCTTGAGAATGGATGAAGGATGGAAACCTACGACCTCGCGATCATCGGAACCGGTTCGGGCAACAGCATTCTCGACGAGCGCTACGCCGGCAAGCGCGTCGCGATCTGCGAGCAGGGCACCTTCGGCGGCACCTGCCTCAACGTGGGATGCATCCCCACCAAGATGTTCGTCTACGCCGCCGAGGTCGCCCAAACCGTCCGCGACGCCGCCCGTTACGGCGTCGACGCGCACATCGACCGGGTGCGCTGGGACGACATCGTCTCGCGCATCTTCGGGCGCATCGACCCGATCGGGATCAGCGGCGAAGACTACCGACGGTCCTCCCCCAACGTCGACGTCTATGGCCGGCACACGAGATTCGGGCCGGTCCAGCCGGACGGGCGCTACCTGCTGCGCACCGATGACGGCGACGAGTTCACCGCCGACCAGGTCGTGATCGCGGCCGGATCGCGGCCCGTCGCACCGCCGGCCGTGCTCGAGTGCGGCGTCGAGCACCACACCAGCGACACGATCATGCGGATCGCCGAGTTGCCTGAGCATCTGGTGATCATCGGCGGCGGTTTTGTGGCAGCCGAATTCGCGCATATCTTCTCCGCACTGGGTGTCCGGATCACGCTGGTGATCCGGGGCGGCACGCTGCTGCGGCACCTCGATGACACGCTGTGCGAACGGTTTACCCGCATCGCGTCGACCAAATGGGAGTTGCGCACGCAGCGCAACGTCGTCGGAGCGCATCACCAGGGCTCGCAGATCGTGCTGGAGCTCGACGACGGCTCGACGCTGAGCGCCGACGCCGTGCTGGTGGCCACCGGTCGCAAACCCAACGGTGATCTGCTGGACGCCGAGCAGGCCGGCATCGAGATCGCGGGCAGCCGGGTGGTGGTCGACGAATACCAACGGACCTCGGCGCGTGGTGTTTTCGCGCTGGGCGACGTGTCGTCGCCGTACGAGCTCAAGCACGTCGCCAACCACGAGGCCCGCGTCGTGCAACACAATCTGCTCTGCGACTGGGACGACACCGAGGCGATGGTGGCCACCGACCACCGCTACGTTCCGTCCGCGGTGTTCACCGACCCGCAGATCGCCAGCGTGGGTCTGACCGAAAACCAGGCTGTTGCAAAGGGTTTCGACGTGTCGGTGAAGATCCAGGACTATGGCGACGTGGCGTACGGCTGGGCGATGGAGGACACCACCGGCATTGTCAAGCTCGTCGCCGAATGCGGTACCGGCCGGCTGCTGGGCGCACACATCATGGGCTACCAGGCGTCGTCGATCATTCAGCCGCTGATTCAGGCAATGAGCTTCGGGCTGCCTGCCCACAAGATGGCCCGCGGCCAGTACTGGATTCACCCGGCGCTGGCGGAGGTCGTGGAGAACGCGCTACTCGGGTTGCGCTGAGTCGGCCTGGCATTGCGGGCACAGGCCGTGCAGGGTCAGGCCGGCCCGCTCCGACAGCGTGAACGAACTGCCCGCCATCGCATGCTCCAGCGCTGAGGTCAGCTGCTGCGCCGGCACTTCGATGATCGCGCCGCAGCGCGTGCACACCGCGTGATGGTGCGGGTCGGTGGCCAAACCGTAAGTGGTGACGCCGCTTTCGAGAGTCAGCGCATGCAGCACACCCTGGTCGACAAGGGTGGTCACCGTGCGATAGATCGTCGCCAGGTCCGGTGGCGGCTCGCCGGCGGGCAGGCAGTCCCGCAGCCGCTGGTCGATCTCGGCCACCGAGAGATGGCCGTGGACCGGCTCGAGCACCGCCAGCACCGCGATCCGCGACGCCATTCGCCGCAGCCCGTGCGCGCGCAGCAGCTCGCCGATCCGCTCGGTGACGGCCGGGTCCAACGCCGATGGCCTGGTCACCCATCCAGTATCGCGCAGGACGCGCGGCGCGGCTGCCAGACTGACCGTCATGGTCGGTTCCATCTGCGACGTGCTGCCTGCCGCCGCTGCCCTGCTCGGGGCACCGGATGCGGTCGACGCGTTGGGTCTGACCGAGCGGGTCGGCGAGGTGCGTCGCGTCGCGGTGGTGCTGGTCGACGGGATGGGCTGGCACCTGCTGCCGGAGTTGGCCGCGGACGCTCCGCTTCTTGCGTCGATGCTGGCCGGGGAAACCGGCCGGCTCGACGAGCTGGCCTGCACATTCCCGTCGACGACGCCGACCAGCCTGGTGTCTCTGGGCACCGGGGTGCCACCCGGCGAGCACGGCATCCTGGGCTTCACCGTTAAGCTGCCCGACTCCGACCGGGTGCTGAACCACATCTTCTGGCGCGACGATCCTCCACCCGCGGCATGGCAGCCGGTCCCGACCTGGTTCGAGCGGCTGCGTCGGGCCGGCCTGAGTGCGCGGGCCGTGCTGCCGGCCCACTTCATCGGCAGCGGCCTCACCGAGGCGGCCTACCGGGGCGCGAAGTTCCACGCGACGGTCCCGAACGACGATTACGCCGGGCGCCTAGCCGATGTCCTGGCCGCGGGACCGGGCCTGGTGTACGGCTACACCGCGCAACTCGACACCGCCGCGCATCTGTGCGGTATCGGCTCGCCCGAGTGGCACGCTGCGGCGGCCGATGTCGACGCGCTGCTGACGCGGCTGGTCGAGGCGCTGCCGCCCGACGCGGCGCTGCTGGTCACCGCCGACCACGGCGGGCTGAACGTGCCGTCGGCCGCGCGCGTCGACCTCGATGCCGACCGGCGGCTGGCCGCAGGTGTGCGTGCGGTGGCCGGGGACCCGCGGGTGCGCTACCTACATACCGTCGAGGGCGCGACGCCCGACGTGGTCGCCGCGTGGAGCGAACTGCTGGCCGGCCGCGCCGAGGTGTACAGCCGCGACCACGCGGTGGCGGCCGGGTTGTTCGGACCGGTGCGCCCCGAGCACCTGCGGCGGATCGGCGACGTCGTCGTCACGTGCACCGACGACACCGCGGTGCTGGCCACCGATCATGAGCCACCGGAAGTGGCGCGGCTGGTGGGCTTCCACGGCGCCGCCACCGCGGCTGAGATGGCGATCCCGCTGATCACCTTCCGCGGTTGATGCCGGGTTAGGCGGCGCGGGTCGACGACCGACTGTCGATCGACCACAGATGGCCGCAGTCAGGGCATTGCAGATGCAGCAGCCACGCCTGGTTGCTCAACAGGTACTGCCAGTGGTCACGGCAGTTGCGGGTGCTCTGGCACTCGGTGCAACCCGCGCCGTGCTTGCACTGCGGGCAGCCGAACCAGGCGCGGCGACTCCGATCGGCGGTGGGATCAATCGGGAACATGCCCGGTCCTCCGATCCGGAAGCACTCCGGCGACCACCAGCTCGTCGTAGAGACGCTGCTGTTCGTCGTCGAGGCCGGAGTACAGCATCGCGTAGGCGCGTTCCTCTTCGGCAAGCACCTCGACCGGGTCCCAGTCGTCCCCGATCGCCTCGAGGACGGCGGCACGCCGACGTGCCTCATCGAGGGTCAGGTCGTAGGCAAACGCCACATGACTTGGCTCCATGGCCACCGGTTCTCCCCTGAACAAAGATGTCGATCGGGTCAGGGTGGGTGGTCAGAGCTGCGACCGGCAATGGCGCCGGTCACATTCGGCCGTTGACATTGGTCACAATCGGTGCGTATTCACCACGTGGGTGGTGCGGCTCCCCTGCCGAAGCCCCACGTCGACTGGCCCAGCCGGGGCCTGCGCGGATCGTCGGCCGGGTGCCGGCGAAACCGTTGGGCCAGCAGGGGTTCGGGGTCGGCTCCCTCGGTTTGTGCCAGGCACGGACCGCTGAATTCGCACGACTGGCAGTGGGGGGCGAACGTCGGGTAGATCGCCGGGTCACTGGTCATGTCGACGGCCTCGGCACCGATCAACGTGCCGACCGCTCCGATCTCGGCACGACTGCGGCGGATGTGGGTCCGCCGCAGCAGGGCCGCGGTGCACTGCCGGACGCGGTTTGGCTCGTCGGCTCGTTTCGCCCGCGCCGAGTGCCGCCTGTGCTGCGGGATCGCCCGACCGCCGCCGCTGGGCTCGCTTTGACGAACCCGTGTCGACACCCCGTTCGTGGCGCGATCGGAACCAGCCGGGTCGAGCGGGCCGTGGATGCGCACCTCGTTATGGATCGTGCCCACGATCTCCATTCCCAGGTATTCGCGTTCCCAGGCCCAACAGCCTGCGACCGCCGCCTCGTCCCGAATCAACGCGTCCAGCTCCTGCCATTCCTCAACTATCTGGTGGCGCACTACCCAGTACTCGTCGGCGGCGTCGACCGCCAGCAGATCGATCCGGCAGGTGTAGATCACCGGCAATCCGTCCGCGGTCACCAACCCGCGGTCCGGATCGCGCGGATCGGGCACCAGGCCTTGAACGTCATGGCCGATCTTGATGGGCGCGAAGTCGTCGACGGTGCGCGCCCAGGCGTCGTAGGTGTCGAGCAGCGCCGTCACGGTCGGCAGCTGGTCGGTTGCGCAGGCGTCGTCGAGTGCGCGTTTGGCGGCCTTGTGCACCAGCGATTGCTTCAATTCATGTGGCCAGTCCCAGGTGCCCGGGTAGTAGTAGACGGCAAGCGCGTCGTTGAGCGCGGCCGGCAAGGCGGCATCGACGGCGCCGATGGGCTCAAGTCCGCGGCGGTGCGGCGACGCGAAATCCCACTGTCGCCGGCAGCGTTTGAACCGAGCGCGGTCGTCGGGAGTAATCCGGTAGTCCATGGTGGCCCCGATCAGTGGGTGTGCGGCCACGGGTCGTCGATCGGCCAGCGGCATCGATCGGTATGGACGGCCATCGACTCCAGCTCGGCGAGCAGATCGTCGAAGAACGCTTGCAACTGTTGCGGGTCGTCGACGGGCCACTCCGCGGAGAGCGACATCCACACATCGGGCTCAACCGCGGGCCGAAGATCGGCGATCACGCCGTCCACGGGCACCATCCGCCACTCGTATTCGTCGCCACGCCGCGCGAGATACACGATGTCATCGCGACCGGGGCGCGCCGCCTCGATCGAGGCGAACAACTCATCACGCTTCATGCTGCGCCCCGCCGGGTTCAGGATAACCCTGCCGCTCCGCCAGATCCCGTGGTAAAGCGTTGCGGACAGTTGCCCTCCGACGGCGGGCTGCCAGGTGTAGAACGGTGTTCATGGGCCTGCCGGCGATCAGGGGCTCTGTGGGAATGGCGGTGAGTCACCGTGCATGAGCTGTCGCTGTGTCAGGCCATCGCCGGGGTGGTCAAACCGTATGCGGACGGCCGCCACGTCGACATCGTCCGCGTGCGGATCGGGGCCCTGCGCCAAGTGGTTCCCGAATCGCTGTCGTTCTGCTGGAGCCTTGTCCGCGATTATGAGGACATGCCCGACGCCGAGCTGGAGTTCGAGCTCGTCACCGCAGAGGTGCACTGCCGGTCATGCGGCCGGTGCTCGACGATTGCCTCGCAGTGGTGTTTGTTGTGCCCGCTCTGCGAGAGCGCTGACGTCGATGTGCTGCACGGTGACGAATTCCTGGTGACCTCACTGGACGTTTCATGAAAGGTGCTCACCATGGGTAGGTTTCATCGCCACGACGACGGAACCGTGCACACCCACGACCACGACGACCTGCCGCACACCCACGAGCACGACCACGGGGACCACAGCGGCTACGACACCGGCACCGAGCGCATCGACGTGCTGGAGTCGATCTTCGCCGAAAACGACATCCGCGCCGGCTATAACCGAGAGGCGTTCGAGCGCAACGGGATTCGGGCTCTCAACCTGATGAGCTCACCCGGCTCAGGGAAGACGACGATCCTGGAAGCCACCCTCGACGAACTGGCCGGCGACCTCGCGGTCGGGGTGATCGAAGGCGACATCGCCACCGACCTCGACGCGGCCAAGCTCGGTGGCCGCGGCGCTCAGATATCGCTGCTGAACACCGGCAACGGATTCGGCGGTGAATGCCACCTGGACGCGCCGATGGTCAACCGGGCGCTGCAGGGTCTGGACCTGGCCGCGCTGGATCTGGTCATCATCGAGAACGTCGGCAACCTGGTATGCCCGGCGGAGTTCGACGTCGGCGAGCATGCCAAGGCCATGGTCTACTCGGTGACCGAAGGCGACGACAAGCCCCTGAAGTATCCAGTGATGTTCCGGGCCGTGGATCTGGTGCTGCTCAACAAGATCGATCTGGTCCCGTATCTGGATGTCGATGTCGACACGTACATCGCCCGTGTCCGCGACGTCAACCCGACCGCGACGGTTTTGCCGGTCAGCGCCCGCACGGGGGCCGGCATGTCGGCGTGGTTCGGCTGGTTGCGGCGATTCGTGGCGGGCGCTGCAACATGAGTTGATCCGCGCCGAGCGGCTTCGCGCCCGGCGTCTTCTCCGCGGCGGAGCCTCTTCATGACTCGACGGGTTTGACGCCTCCTTCGGCATCGCTCTCCCCGGTCGGCTTGGCTTCCGCCTGGCGTCCCTCGTAAGGCGGGACTGCCGGCCCGGTCGCCTGCGGCGTGAGATTTCCGGTGCCTCCGATTTGGCTTTCGTCGGAGCCGCCGTGCGACGGGACCGCTTCGTCACCCTGAACTGCGCCTTCCGGCCGGCCGGTAGGCCCGCCACCCGGCTGATCGGATCCGGTGTCTCGCGACCCCATCTCGCCTCGCTCGGATTGTGGTTCCTCCGGTACCTGGCCGCCAGATGTGTTGTCTTCCATGGGTCCTCCTTGTGACCCGCAGCGCGCGCTGCGCTGAGGATCACCGGTGGCGTACCCAGGCGTGCGTGACCCCAACCAGGAAAGCACATGACCCGATTGGCTTTTCAGATGCAATCAATTTGCAGGACGACGAAACCGGCCCGATTAATTTGACGCGCGAAAGTTAGCGCCCCGCCGCTGGTGATGTGCGTTCAGAATACGCTGCGCCGCGGCGAAATACGGCGAATAGGACAACTCCGCGAAAGGTTTTCGATTCCCACCACAACATCGTTGACAAGGCAACTTTCCCGGAGTAGACCCAGGAATTAGCGCCGCGTAAGCGGGCCGACGGACGACTCCGGCGGTGTTAGGGACCTCAGTCCGGCCCCGGAAAGCTGCGGTATGCCAACGGAAGCAGCAGTCAAGGCAGAAGAAACTTTGATCCACGTGCTGTGGATCAACGCGGGTCTGAGTTGCGACGGTGATTCGGTGGCGCTGACTGCCGCCACCCAGCCCAGCGTCGAGGAGATCGCGCTGGGCGCACTCCCCGGCTTGCCCAGGATCGCCGTGCACTGGCCACTGATCGATTTCGAATGTGGGCCCAACGGCGGGGCCGACGATTTCCTCGAGTGGTTCTTCAAAGCCGACCGTGGCGAGCTTGAACCATTCGTCTTGGTGGTCGAGGGATCCATACCCAACGAGGCGATCAAAAGCGAAGGGTATTGGTGCGGGTTCGGCAACAACCCGGAGACCGGCCAGCCGATGACGACCAGCGAATGGCTGGACCGGCTCACGCCCAAGGCCACGGCGGTTGTCGCGGTGGGGACCTGCGCCACCTACGGCGGCATTCACGCGATGGCCGGCAACCCCACCGGAGCGATGGGCGTGCCGGACTATCTCGGCTGGGATTGGAAGAGTAAAGCCGGAATCCCGATCGTCTGCGTGCCCGGCTGCCCGATCCACCCGGACAACCTGTCCGAAACATTGACCTACCTGCTGTACATGGCCACCGGGCAGGCGCCGATGATCCCGCTCGACGACGCGCTGCGGCCGCAGTGGCTGTTCGGCCACACCGTGCATGAAGGTTGCGACCGAGCCGGCTACTACGAGCAGGGTGACTTCGCCACCGAGTATGGATCACCCAAATGCATTGTGAAGCTTGGGTGTTGGGGCCCAGTCGTCAAATGCAACGTGCCCAAACGCGGTTGGATCAACGGCATCGGCGGTTGCCCGAACGTGGGCGGTATCTGCATCGGGTGCACCATGCCCGGATTCCCGGACAAGTTCATGCCGTTCATGGACGAGCCGCCGGGCGGCAAGGTTTCGACGACCGCGTCGGGGCTGTACGGCTCGCTGATCCGCAACCTGCGCGGCATCACCGGGCGCACCGTCGACAAGGAGCCGCGCTGGCGGCACAAGGGCACCGAACTCACCACGGGCGCCCGCCGCACCTGGTAAGCCCGTTATTCAGCGATTGAGAAAGTGAATTCCGATGACAACGATCATCCCCGAGCCGTCCCAGGCCAAGCGCGAAGCCGGCCAGCTGGTGGAAATGGCATGGGACCCGATCACCCGGATCGTGGGCAGTCTCGGCATCTACACCAAGATCGACTTCGACAACAAAGAAGTGGTGGAATGCCATAGCACGTCGTCGATCTTCCGCGGCTACTCATTGTTCATGAAGGGCAAGGATCCCCGCGACGCGCACTTCATCACCAGCCGCATCTGCGGCATCTGCGGCGACAACCACGCCACCTGTTCGTGTTACACGCAGAACATGGCCTACGGCGTCAAGCCGCCACATCTCGGCGAGTGGATCGTCAACCTCGGCGAGGCTGCGGAATACATGTTCGACCACAACATCTTCCAGGAGAATCTGGTCGGCGTGGACTTCTGCGAGAAGATGGTCTCCGAGACCAACCCCGGTGTGCTCTCCAAAGCCGAGAACACCGCGGCTCCGCACGCCGATATGCACGGCTACAAAACCATCGCCGACATCATGCGCTCCCTCAACCCCTTCTCGGGCGAGTTCTACCGCGAGGCGCTGCAGGTCAGCCGCTACACGCGGGAAATGTTCTGCCTTATGGAAGGCCGCCACGTGCACCCGTCGACGTTGTACCCCGGCGGGGTCGGCACGGTCGCGACCGTTCAGCTGATGACCGACTACATGACCCGGCTGATGCGCTACGTCGAGTTCATGAAGAAGGTCGTGCCCATGCACGACGACCTGTTCGACTTCTTCTACGAGGCGATACCCGGCTACGAGAAGGTGGGCCTGCGGCGCACCCTGCTGGGCTGCTGGGGCTCCTTCCAGGATCCCGAGCACTGCAACTTCTCCTACAAGGACATGGAGTCCTGGGGCCGCAAGATGTTCGTCACACCCGGTGTGGTCATCGACGGCAAGCTCGTCACCACATCGTTGGTCGACATCAACCTGGGCATCCGGATCCTTTTGGGCAGTTCGTATTACGACGACTGGGCCGATCAGGAGATGTTCGTCAAGACCGACCCGCTGGGTAACACGGTGGATCGGCGCCACCCGTGGAACCAGCACACCAACCCCCGCCCGCAGAAGCGGGACATGGACGGCGGCAACTACAGCTGGGTGATGTCGCCGCGCTGGTTCGACGGCAAAGACCATCTCGCGCTGGACACCGGCGGCGGCCCGCTGGCCCGATTGTGGGCGACCGCGCTGGCCGGACTGGTCGATATCGGCTACGTCAAATCCACCGGGCACAGTGTGCAGATCAACCTGCCCAAGACCGTGCTCAAGGGTCCGGTCGAACTGGAATGGAAGATCCCGCAGCACGGGTCGAACACGATCGAACGGGACCGGGCGCGGACCTACTTCCAGGCCTACGCGGCGGCATGCGCGCTGCACTTCGCGGAGAAGGCGCTCGCCGAGATCCGAGCCGGACGCACCAAGACCTGGGAGAAGTTCGAGGTGCCCGACGAAGGCATTGGTTGCGGCTTCACCGAGGCGGTGCGCGGAGTCTTGAGCCACCACATGGTGATTCGCGACGGCAAGATCGCCAACTATCACCCGTACCCGCCGACGCCGTGGAATGCCAACCCGCGCGACAGCTTTGGCACGCCGGGCCCGTACGAGGACGCGGTGCAGGGCCAGCCGATCTTCGAGGAGAACGATCGCGAGCACTTCAAAGGCATCGACATCATGCGCACGGTGCGCAGCTTCGACCCGTGTCTGCCCTGCGGGGTCCACATGTACCTGGGCAAGGGCAAGACGCTGGAGCGGCTGCACTCGCCGACCCAAGCGACGGAGTGATGCATGGCAGATCGCCCGGAACAATCACAGGGGGACGCGCAATGGCGCACGGCGGGCGATCGGATCCAGACGCTGCTGGACGCGACCTCGACGGGCGGGGTGGCCGCCCGTGAGCGCGCCGAACAACTCGTCCGCGAGGTAGTCGGACTCTACGGTGCGACCTTGTCGCGGATCGTGGATCTGGTCGGCGATGCGGCAGTGGTCGAACGGCTGGCCGGCGACGACTTGGTGGCCAGTCTGCTGTTGGTGCACGGGCTGCATCCGCATGACGTGCACCGCCGTATCTCCGATGCGCTGGACCGGGTGCGTCCCTATTTGGGGTCCCACGGCGGGGACGTGCACCTGCTCGACGTCGTCGATGATACTGTGCGCCTTCAGTTCTCCGGCAGCTGCAAGAGCTGCCCGTCGTCGGCGGTGACGTTGGAGTTGGCTGTCGAGGATGCGATTCGCGCTGCCGCGCCCGAGATTTCGTCGATCGAAGTCGTCACCGCCGACGCCGAGGCGGCGGTGATCCCAGCCGAATCCTTGCTCACCAAAGTTCATTCCAACGGCAGTGCGCCGCACTGGCATCCGGTGCCCGGCTTCGCGGACCTCGTCCCCGGCGAAGTCGGCGGCTTCATGGTCGCCGATATGCCGGTGCTGGCGTGTCGAGTAGGCGACCGGTGCTACGCCTATCGCGACCACTGCCCGGGTTGTGACGGTTCGCTGGCGGGCGCGGAACTGCAGGATGCACTGTTGCGGTGCGCCCGCTGTCACGCCCGTTTCGACGTCGTCCACGCTGGCGCCGGGCTGGATGACACGAGCACACACCTGGATCCCATCCCGCTCCTGGTGCGCGACGGAGTCTTGTCCCTCGCCGTGCCCGCCGAGTCTGTGGGTGTGTCGGCATGACCAGCCCCTACGATGTCTTGGCCCGCATCACCGGCAACCGCCGTGCGCCCGGCCCCGCAGCCCAGCGGTGCGAGATGTGCTCGGAGCCCATCGCGGACGCGCACCAGCACGTCGTGAATGTCGCTGGCCGCCAGCTGATGTGCGTCTGCCGCGGCTGCTATCTGTTGTTCACCGACTCCGAAGCCGAGCTGCGCTATCGCGCAGTGCCCGACCGGTATCTGGCCTTCCCGGATTTCGCACTGGATCGTCGTGCCTGGGAGGCGCTGCAGATTCCGGTCGGTCTGGCGTTCTTCTTCCGCAACTCGGCGCTGGACCGCACCGTGGCGTTCTATCCGGGACCGGCGGGAGCATGCGAATCCGAACTCGACCTCGGTGCGTGGAGCGCGATCAGCACCGCCGAACCCCGGGTGGGACTGCTCGCCGACGACGTCGAAGCTCTGCTGGTGCGTGTCCCCGACGAGGGCCAGCCCGTCTGCCATCTGGTCCCGATCGATGCCTGCTACGAATTCGTGGGCCGGCTGCGAAAGTTGTGGCGCGGCTTCGACGGTGGGCAGGAGGCTCGCGAGTACATCGACGAATTCTTCGCGACACTGGCCGCGCGCAGTACGGAGCGACGACGATGAGCGCGGCAGATCTTGCGTTCGCCGTCGTCGACGTCGCCCCAGAACCGTACGCAGTCACCCCTTCGCTGACTGCGCGTGTCGAGGTTTCGATGTCCGCGGAGGAACCGGTGCACGCGATCGCACTACGCGCTCAGGTGCGGATCGAGCCGCTGCGGCGTAGCTATTCCGACGACGAGGCCGCCGGGCTCACCGATCTTTTCGGGCTCCGGGAACGCTGGGCGACCACCCAGCGCACGTTCCTCTGGCAGCACTGCACGGCGATGGTCCCGGGGTTCACCGGCGCAACCGAGGCAGCGCTTCCGTTGCCGTGCACGTACGACTTCGAGGTCGCGGCAGCCAAGTACTTCCACGCCTTACGAGACGGCGCGGTGCCGCTGCTGTTCCTGTTCAGCGGAACGGTGTTCACGGCGGGCACGCGTGGGTTGTCAGTTCAACAGGTGCCGTGGGAGTGCGAAGACCGTTACGACATGCCGGTTGCAGTGTGGCGGGATCTCATCCGGCAGCACTACCCCAGCAGCGGGTGGGTGCGGCTCAGCCACGACACGGCGGCCGCGCTGGCCGCGTACAAGTCGGCGCACGGCCTGTTGTCGATCGAGGACGCCGTTACCGCGCTGCTCGCAATGGCTCGCCAGGAGGTCCCATGAGCTCTCATTGGGACCGGGCCCGCGCGGTCGCCGACGCGGTGCTCTACGAGGGCTATCTGCTCTACCCGTACCGCGCCTCGTCGAGCAGGAACCAATCACGGTGGCAATGGGGTGTTCTTGGCCCGCCGGGCGCCGCTGATACCGGAATCGGCGAGGATGACAGCCTGTCGGCGCAATTCCTGGTGTCCGCCGATGCCATCAGGTTGGTGCTGCGATTCTTGCAACTTCAGCACCGCAGCGCCCAGCAAGGTCTTGGCGACGGGCGCTACCAGCCGGTCGACGAACTCACCGCTGCGTCCGGCTGCTGGCTTTCCTGGGACGAGGCCGTCGAGCGTGAGTTGTCTTTCGGTCCTTTCGAACTCGACGAGCCGCCCCGGCGGTGGACGGTGCCGGTGACGGTGCCGTCGGGAACCGACATCGAAGTGGTCGGGGGCGGCAGGCTGGTGCGCAGCCGGCAAGAGATACGCGCGTCGCTGACTGTCGACGTCGAGAGTGAGCAGGGTCTGGACCGTGTCACGGTGTCCGTGCACAACAGCGGCGCGCGGGCAGCCGACAAACACGATGCCATCGCCGGATCGCTGATCGGCACGCACATCATCGCCGAAGCGGTTGGCGGAAAATTCATTTCGTTGCTGGATCCTCCGGAGTCCGCCGCGGCCGCCGCCGGACGCTGCCAACAACACCGATGCTTTCCGGTGCTGGCCGGCCCGCCCGGAGAGCATGACTTGCTGCTGATCTCGCCAATCATCCTCTACGACCATCCCGAGATCGCCGAGCAGAGCGAAGGCGCGCTCTACGACGCCACCGAGATCGACGAGATCCTCACCTTGCGAGTGATGACGATGACCGAGGAGGAAAAAGCGCAGGCCCGCGCGACCGATCCGCTGGCTGCGCAGATCATCGATCGCTGCGACGCGATGTCACCGGAGGCGATGCAGCGCATGCACGGAGTGTTGCGCGATCCACACACCGGCAGTGCAGCGGGCCGGCCGGATCTCATTCCCGAGATATCCGACGGTGTGCAGTGGTGGGATCCCCTGGCCGACAACGCCGTCCGGCCTGACAGTGATGCCGTCCTGGTGAACGGTGTGCGAGTGGCCCGCGGCAGCCGGGTGCGGCTGCACCCCGCCCGACGTGCCGACGCGCAAGATCTGTTCTTCTCCGGCAAGACCGCTCGCGTGACCTCGGTACACGAGGACGTCGACGGCAACCAGCATGTCGGTGTCGTGGTCGAAGATGACCCCGCTGCCGAGTTGCATGACTGGTACGGCCGCTATCTGTACTTCGCGCCCGACGAAGTCGAACCGCTCGAAGTCCACGAAGAAAGGAATCCGACATGGAGATCTTAGGTTGGGTGTTCGTAGCCATTCTGGCGGTGATCGGTTTGATCGCGGTTGGTTTGGGGCTGCGATCGGTTCCGGATGCCAGACGGTATCTGAAGATCCGGCACATGTAGCGGAGCCATTGTCGACGTGGTGGCGTCCCGCATCCTGATAGCCGGGATCGGCAACATCTTCCTCGGTGATGACGGCTTTGGTCCCGAGGTGATGCGTTTTGTGTGTGATCGGGTCGCCGGGTCGGATGGGGTACGCGCCACCGACTACGGAATCGGAGGCATGCACTTGGCCTATGACCTCCTTGACGGTTGGGACGCCCTAGTGCTCGTCGACGCGGTGCCCAACCGGGGCTCCCCCGGTACGGTCCACGTCTTCGAAGCCGACCATGGGGCGCACGACTTGACCCCGGCACTGGATGCGCACGGCATGGACCCGGCAGCGGTGTTCGCGAGCCTTCGGGCCCTCGGCGGCGTCGCTCCGCGGACTGTCGTGGTGGGGTGCGAGGTCGCCGACGTCTCCGACGGCCTGGGTTTGAGCGAGATCGTCCAGGCCGCCATTCCGGATGCGGTGGCGGCAGTCGAGTCGGCAGTGGGGATGCTGCGTGACGGGGACCAGAGCCTGCGAGAGGTTTGACAGATGTGTCTGGGTATTCCGGGTCAAGTCGTCCAGATGCTCGACGGCTATGACGGGCAACTCGCGCTAGTCGACGTCGCCGGCGAGACCCGCAAGGTCAATGTGGGCATGCTGCCGGAGGAAACGTTGGCTCCCGGTGACTGGGTGATCATCCACATGGGATTCGCCGTCGAAAAGACAGACCGGGCCGGTGCCGAGCAGGCGATGGCCGGTCTCGAGATGATGGGCCGCGGCGGCGGTGGGGCGACATGACCGACGTGTTGCTGCCATCCGGAGATGTTCGGCGGCGGTTCACCGTGACCGGCGTGGTCCAAGGGGTGGGCTTTCGTCCGTTCGTGCACCGGATTGCCGGCGAGCTTGGTCTGGCCGGGTTTGTCGGAAACGATTCCGGCGCAGTGTTTCTCGAAGCGCAAGGTCCGGCCGCGCGCATTGACGAGTTTGCCCGCCGGCTGCGGGCGGAGGCGCCGCCGCTGGCCCGAATCACCGAAATCTCCGTCGTCGACGTCCAGACCACGTGCGACGCCGGTTTCCGGATCGTCGAGAGTCAATCGGTCCCCGGGGCCACTACGCCGATTCCGCCCGACATCGCGGTCTGCGAGGACTGTGTGCGCGAGCTGTTCGATCCGGCCGACCGCCGTTACCGGCACCCGTTCGTGACCTGTACCAACTGCGGGCCCCGGTTCACGCTCGTCCGCGCGCTGCCCTACGACCGGCCGGGCACGACCATGGCCGGTTTCGCGATGTGCGAGCGTTGCGCCGCGGAATACCACGATCCGGCGGATCGCCGCTTCCACGCGCAGCCGATCGCCTGCCCGCACTGCGGGCCGTCGCTGTGCTTCCGCTCCGACGCCGGCCGCGTCGACGGAGCGGATGCCGCGCTGGCCGCCGCGCAGCAGGCGCTGGCCGACGGGGCGGTGGTGGCGATCAAGGGTATCGGCGGCTACCACCTGGCCTGCGCCGTTGACGACGAGGCGGCGTTGGGCGTGTTGCGGGCTCGAAAAATGCGTGGTGCCAAGCCATTTGCGATGCTGGTGCGGGATCTCGACGTGGCACGCCGCTTTGCGTGGATCGATGACGCCGAGGCCGCGATCATGTCCGGCCCGGCGCGTCCCGTCGTGTTGCTGCGACGGCGCCCCCACGCGCCGGTCGCCGAGGCCGTCGCGCCGGGTAATCCATTGCTGGGGTTGATGTTGCCGTACTCTCCCATCCATCACCTGCTGCTCGCGCCCATCCCCGCCGTCGACACACCGGTGCCCGATGCGCTGGTGCTGACCAGCGCCAACCGCTCCGACGAGCCGATCTGCTTCACCGCCGACGATGCCGCACAACGGCTTCCGCCGCTGTGCGATGCGGTGCTCGATCACAATCGGCCGATCCACGTGCCCTGCGACGACTCGGTGGTACGCGTCCTCGACGGTCGGGAACTGCCCATCCGGCGCTCCCGGGGTTACGCGCCGCTGCCGGTCGATCTCGGCCGCGAAGGCCCGGCCGTGCTGGCGGTCGGCGGCGAACTGAAGAACACGTTCTGCCTCACCGACGGCTCGCGCGCGTTCATGTCTGGACACATCGGTGACATGGGCACGCTGGAGACGCTGCGGGCGTTCGAACGCGCGGTGGACCAGCTCAGCGAAATCCGGCACCAGCCGGTGCGATTGAGCGCCGATCTGCATCCGGGGTATCAGACCCGCAGTTGGGCCGAGCGCCATGCCGGTGGCCGGCCATTGGATCTCGTCCAGCACCACCACGCGCACGTCGTCTCGCTGCTGGTCGAGCATGGCCGCATCGGCGAACCAATCATCGGTGTCTCCTTCGACGGCACCGGATATGGCTGCGACGGCACCATCTGGGGCGGAGAAATCCTGGCGGTCGGTCGCGACAGCCACCGGTTCACCCGGGCCGGTTATCTGATGCCGGTGCCGCTGCCGGGCGGGGATGCCGCAGTGCGCAATCCGTGGCGGATGGCGTTGTCGCAGTTGCGGACCGCCGGCATCGACTGGAGCCGGGATTTGCCGCCGGTGACGGCCGCGACGCCCGCCGAGCTGTCCGCCGTGCGCTCGCAGCTGGACACCGGTGTGGGCTGTGTGCGGTGTTCCAGCATGGGCCGGCTGTTCGACGCGATCGCCTCGCTGCTCGGGGTCCGTCACCGCATCGACTACGAGGCCCAGGCCGCCATAGAACTCGAGGTGCTAGCCGAAACCGCCGGCGAGGCTGCGCCGTTGCGGCTGGAGGTGCGCGACGACGGTGTGATCGACCCGCGTGGCCTGGTGCGGGCAATGGTGTCGGAACTGCGCGCGGGAGCCGAACCGTCGGCGCTGGCGGCGGGCTTCCATGAGGCAGTCGCCGTCGCCGTCGGCGAGGCGGTTGCTCTGGTCGCCGGGCCCGTCCGAGTGGTCGGCCTCACCGGTGGGGTGTTCCAGAACGTGTTGCTGCTTGGCGCATGCCGAGAACGGCTGCAACAGGCAGGATTCGAAGTCCTGACTCATCATATCGTGCCATCTAATGACGGTGGACTAGCGCTCGGTCAGGCGGCAGTCTCCATACTGACAGCGCTTGACTCGCAACACAATTCACTCCTACAGGAGGTGTCCTCATGACTACCACCGCGGTTGACCGCGGACTCGGCGCCGAGCTGACCGCCGATCTGGCTGCTACCGCGCTCACTCTGGCCAGGCGATTCGCGACCGGTGCCACCATGTGGTCTATAGCACCTGGGTGGGAGCCGCACGCCTTACACATCGCGGTGGAGTTCATCCATCCGGTGATCGTGGGCAAGCGGGCATTGCCGGCTGTCGCGTTGACCGGACCCGACGTGGTGGACCTGGTCAGGGTGTCGGTCCGTCCCGGCGACATCGTGGTCGGCGTCGGCGGCGCCGATAATCGCGAGGTCCGGTCGGTGATGCGTCGATGCCCGGCCTGGGGTGCCACCACGGTGTGGATCGGCAGCGGGGAGCGGCCGCCGGCCGGAATGGCGGATCACGTGCTCTGGCTTGACGATCCGGACCCCAGGGTGCCCGCGACGGGGGGCTTCGTGCTGTTCTACCACCTGTTGTGGGAACTGACCCATGTTTGCTTCGAGCATCCGGGGCTGCTGAAACCTGCTGCTGCAGAGGAGGTCTGCACCACGTGCAGCGACGAGGGCCGCCTCGGTGAGGTCAGCGCGGCGTCGGCGGACGGCACAGCGGAGGTGCGCACCGCCCAGGGGGTCGAGACCGTCGCGACCACGCTGGTCGAGCCTGTCGCGCCGGGCGATCTCGTGCTCGTACATGCGGGGACGGCGATCAGCCGGGCCAGCGAGGAGGACGTCCGATGACTCGCGCCGGCGACGATGCAGAGCGAAGCGATGAGGAGGAGCGGCGCCGATGACTGACGAACCGACCAACTTCCTGTACCCGTTCATCGACGCGCAGGAAGACGACGCCACGTCGCTGCTGGCCGATCTCACCGCCTCGGCGCAGGCAAAAGCAACCGAAAGCTTGGCGCTGCGCCGCTCCACCGTGGAATCCAATGCGGAACTATTGGCCACCGCCGCCGGCGAGATGGCGCGCCGGTTCGCGGCCGGGGGGCGGTTATTCACCTTCGGCAATGGCGGCAGCTGCACTGATTCCACCACGCTCGCGAAATTGTTCGCCCGGCCGCCGATCGGGAAGCCGCTGCCGTCCTGGTCGCTGACCGCCGATCAGGCGATCCTGACGGCGCTGGGCAACGACGTCGGATACGAGCTGGTGTTCGCCCGGCAGTTGATCGCACGAGCGAAGCCGGGCGACATCGCGATCGCGATGTCGACCAGCGGCAGCTCACCGAATCTGATGGCGGGGCTTAAAGAAGCGCGTCATCGCGACATGTACACCATCGGTTTCGCCGGGTACGACGGCGGCGCGTTCGCCAAAAGCAAGGATGTCGATGCCTGTTTCGTCGTTCGTTCGCAAAGCGTGCACCGCATCCAGGAAGCCCAAGCGCTACTGGGCTACGAATTGTGGCTGGCGGTGCACCAACAGATGGAAGTGGTTGCCTAATGCCTAAATCAGCAAGCGAATACCTGGCGTCGGGCCCGAAATTCGCCGAGAACGACGTGATCGAACGGATCGAGTCGTTCCGCAAACGCCGGCCTCGGTTGCTCGACGACCACGTGACGCTGGCGCACGGAGCGGGCGGCAAAGCCTCGGCGGCTCTGGTGGACGCGGTGTTCATGGAGGCGTTCGCCAATCCGCTGCTGGCGTCGCTGGGTGACGGCGCGGTGATCGAATTGCCCAGCGGCGAGCGGATTGTGTTGTCTACCGATTCGTTTGTGGTGCAGCCCAGGCGTTTTCCTGGAGGCTCCATCGGTGAACTCGCGGTGCACGGCACCGTCAATGACCTCGCTGTGACCGGTGCTGTGCCGCAATGGATTTCGGCGGCATTCGTGCTCGAAGAAGGCCTGCCGATTGCCGAGCTGAAGGAGATCACCGCGGACATGGCGGCGGCCGCGGCGGCGTGCGGGGTGCAGATTGTCACCGGTGACACCAAAGTGGTGCCCAACGGCGCGGCCGACGGCCTGTTCATCACCACCACCGGCGCCGGCGTCATTCCCGCCGGACGGAGGCTCTCGGCACAGTCGGTCCGCGCGGGCGACGTGGTGCTGCTGTCCGGTTCGATGGGCGATCACGGGATGGCAGTGATGCTGGCGCGCGGCGATTTGGCGATCGAGGCCGACATCTGCTCGGACACCGCCGCAGTGAGCCCGCTGGTGGAACTGCTGTTGGCCGCCGCACCGTCCACCCGCTGGCTGCGCGACGCGACCCGCGGCGGGGTGGGCACCGTCTGCAACGAACTGGCCCAGGCATGCGGTCTCGGGGTGCTGCTCGAGGAAGAGAAGCTGCCCGTGCACCCGATGGTTAGCGGCGCATGCGAATTGCTGGGCATCGACCCGCTCTACGTCGCCAACGAAGGCAAGTTCGTCGCCGTCGTCGCGCCGGAGGAAGCCGACGCCGGGCTGGCCGCGTTGCGGTCCCATCCGCTGGGCGCCGAGGCGGCCGAGGTCGGGGAAATCATCGCCGAACCATCAGAAACCGTCGTGGTGCGCACCGGATTTGGGGGTACCCGGATTGTCGACATGCTCGTCGGTGACCCGTTGCCGCGGATCTGTTGACGTGGCGATCGCAAGCGCGGCGAAGCCGGGCGCAGCTGGTCGCCACGAGAAAGGAGCCGAATATGTGTCTTGGAATTCCCGGGAGGGTTGTCGAAATCACCGACCCGGCCAACTATTTGGCCAAGGTCGACGTCAGTGGCGTGCAGCGCACGATCAGCGTGCGGCTGCTGGAAAAAGACATGCCCGAACCCGACGACTGGGTGCTGATCCACGTCGGGTTCGCGATGGCCAAGATCGACGAGACCGAAGCGCTGCTCACGCTGGCCGCGGTCCAAATGATGGGTGACGCCTACGCCACCGAAATGGAAGCCTTCGACAAGTCCGCGATCGTGTAGGAGTGACCATGAAATTCGTCGACGAATTCCGCGATCCGGCGGCGGCCCGCAGACTGCTGGTGGCGATCGAGCACCTGGCCGGTGACGCCGGTGAGCACTTCAAGTTCATGGAAGTCTGCGGCGGCCACACCCACACCATCTACCGGCACGGCATCGAACACATGTTGCCGGAGAATGTGGAACTGGTACACGGCCCGGGCTGCCCCGTCTGTGTGATCCCGATGGGCCGCATCGACGACGCGATGTGGCTGGCCGAACAACCCGACGTGATCTTCACCTGCTTCGGTGACATGATGCGAGTCCCCGGCTCCAACGGCAGTCTGCTGGACGCCAAGGCGCGCGGCGCCGACGTGCGGTTCGTCTACTCGCCGCTGGACGCGCTCAAGATCGCGGTCGACAATCCGGACAAACACGTGGTGTTCTTCGCGATCGGTTTCGAGACCACCGCACCGTCGACGGCAGTGACGCTGGTGCGGGCACGCGATTTGGGCCTGCGCAACTTTTCCGTGTTCTGCAATCACGTCACGATCATTCCGCCGATCAAGGCCATCCTGGAATCACCTGATTTGCGGCTCTCCGGGTTCATCGGACCCGGTCACGTGTCAACCGTCGTCGGGAACCGGCCGTACCGATTCGTGCCCGAAGTCTACGGAAAGCCCTTGGTGGTCTCGGGATTCGAGCCGCTGGACATCCTGGCTTCGGTCGCGATGCTGCTGACCCAGCTCCGCGAGGGTCGCTGCGAGGTGGAAAACCAGTACAAGCGGGTGGTGCCCGAAAACGGCAACCCGGCAGCGCTGGCGCTGATGGGCAAAGTGTTCGCGCTGCGCCCGCACTTCGAATGGCGCGGACTGGGCTTCATCTCGCAGAGCGCGCTGCGGTTGCACGACGACTTCGCCGAGTTCGACGCCGAGCTGCGCTACGACATGCCCGGCGTGCGGGTCGCCGACCCCAAGGCCTGCCAGTGCGGTGAGGTGCTCAAAGGTGTGCTCAAGCCTTGGGAGTGCAAGGTTTTCGGCACCGCATGCACTCCGGAGACCCCGATCGGGACCTGCATGGTGTCCCCCGAGGGCGCGTGCGCGGCCTACTACAACTTCGGCCGCATGCACCGCGACGCGGTCAAGCTGGTGGGTTCCCGGACGTGACCGTATCGGTCGACACGCGGGGCGCGGAGATGTTCGCCCGCTACGCGTATGCGCCCAATGCCCTCGGCTTTTGCGGCCCGCCGCTGGGTGCAACGCTGCGGGAGGGGTCGGCAGAAGAGGTGCGCACAGCGGCGACGAAGTTTTCCGGCGCCTGGCCGTATCTGCAGGTGCTGTCGGCGATGACCGGTATCGCCGACCCGCTGGATTACCGGCTGGTCGAATCGTATTGGCACGGCGGCGGTGTCGGCGCCGAGGTGGACCCGAAGGCATTCCTCGACGAGTTGCTCGCCGTCATCGGTCCGCAGGCGGGTCGTTACTGGTCATATCTTGGGCCGGATCTGGCACGTGAGGCCGCCGCGAATCACAGCTTCCACGTGTTCGGCATCTACCCGTGGTCACGGTTGCTGGGCCTAAAAGGGGGAAGCCTCGACGAGCACCCGCTCAGCGTCCTGGATAACTGCCGAATCACTTGGGGCACTGTGCTTTCCCGTGACAGCGAAACTGTCGAGGTGTCGTGCCGTCGGCTGGTCTGGGACGGTCACGGGCTGGAGCTTTCCGAGCCGTCGCCGCGTGCACTCGATGTCTGGGTCGACGGGTACAGCGCGGTGCCCGATGTGGCGGTCGGTGACGACGTCGCGATCCACTGGGACCGACTGTGCGGGCGGCTGCAGCCCGAACAGATCGAGGCGCTCGCGGTCAGCACAGCCCGCCAGTTGCGAGTGACGAATAGGCGATTGGCGCAGGCCTAGGCTCGCTCTGCGACGGGCACAATTCACCCGGTCAAGCACCCATTTGGGTGGTTCGGTAGCGCCTGCGGCTCATGCAGAGTGTGTGCCCTGCTCTGACCGGCCTCACCCGCCGTAAGCGGAAGGGTACGACGACATGCCTCCGTGGCGGCTGCGCGACTTTCATGACGACGACTTGGACCAGGCGATTTCGATCTGGGATCAGAGTCGCACTCCAGGCGAGGCACAACCGGCCTTTCTCATCTCGGAGGTGGTGTCGGCGGCGAAGTCTGGGCAGCCCGCTGTCGTCGCCGTGGTCGGCGAGGAGCTGGTGGGCATGGCCGGCGCGCATTTCCAGGGCGAACGAGCGTGGATCTCGCTCGTCGCGCTGAGTAGCCGCTGGCGCAACCGCGGCATCGGCAGCGCGCTGCTCGGCGAACTCGAGCTTCGGCTGCGTTCCCTCGGTGCCCGCCGGATTGGCGCGCTGCTGCCGCCCGAGGCGACGGGGACCGCGGCGCTACGCAACTCGGGTTATCAAGAGCGAACCGACCTTTCGTTTTTCGAGAAAACCGACCATGTCGGCGCCTCGGACGCGGGCCTGCTGGCCGAACTTGGCGCGCAGGTGATGCCTCGCGGGCTGTGGCATGCGATGGCGGGCATGGAATCGGAAAAGCAGATCATCGAACGCCGGATTGTGCTGCCGCTCACCGAGCCGGGAGTAGCCGAGCAGTACGGGGTCTCGGCGCCGAAGGCGGTGATCCTGTTCGGGCCGCCGGGAACCGGCAAAACCAGCTTCGCCAAGGCGGTCGCCGGCCGGCTCGGCTGGCCGTTCGTCGAGTTGTTCCCGTCTCGGCTGGCCGCTCCCGACGTGGCAATGGCCGCCGCGCTGCGAGAGGCGTTCATGACGCTGATGGAGCTGGAAGCCGCCGTGGTCTTCATCGACGAAGTCGAAGAGATCGCCGGGGCGCGCTCGGGGATACCGTCGGATCCGGCTCACGGGGTCACCAACGAGTTGCTCAAGTTGATCCCGGTGTTCCGCCAGCGCGACGAGAGGCTGCTCGTCTGCGCGACGAACTCGGTGCGGTCGCTCGATTCGGCGTTTCTGCGACCCGGCCGGTTCGACTACATCATTCCGGTGCGACCTCCAGATGCAAAGGCGCGGACAGCGATTTGGCGCCGCTACCTTGGGCCGGCCGCCGATTTTGTTGACGTCGGCGCCTTGGTGGACGCCAGCGAGATGTTCACCCCGGCCGATATCGAATTCGCCGCCCGCAAGGGCGCGCAGTTCGGGTTCGAACGGGAGGTCGAGTTCCGTCGCGGCGAACCGGCACAGACCCAGGATTACCTGACGGCGATCAACGAGACGCGTCCCTCGCTGACCGAAGCCATGATCGCGGAGTTCCTGGAGGACATCGAGCAACGCACGCGGCTATGAGTGCATTCGCGACCTATTTGCGAAAAATTTGCAGAATACTTGCGAATCACATGCATGAAGCGGGCGCGTGGGTTACCGTCGTCGCGGTCGGGGGTTTTCTTCTCAGCGCAGGAGAAGCGACATGGCCGGTGATGCGCTCACCCGCCAGAAATCGTCGTGGTCGGGGCTGCGGGCGGCATTGACGCCCACCGAGTGGTTGCGCCTGGGCGTAATGTCCGCGGTGATTGTCGCGCTGCACGTCGTCGGCTGGTGCACCCTGGTGCTCGTCGTCGAGCCGGCACACTTTTCCGTCGGGGACAAGGCATTCGGCATCGGCATTGGTCTGACCGCCTACACGCTGGGTCTGCGGCACGCGTTCGACGCCGACCACATCGCCGCCATCGACAACACCACCCGAAAGCTGATGAACGACGGGCAGCGCCCGCTCGCCGCGGGGTTCTTCTTTTCGCTCGGCCACTCGTCGGTGGTCTTCGGACTGGCCTTACTACTGGCAATCGGCGTCAAAGCCATCGTCGGGCCAGTGAAAGAGGACTCGTCGGCGCTGCATCACTACACCAGCCTGATCGGCACCAGCGTCTCGGGCGTTTTCCTCTACCTGATCGCCGTCATCAACGTGGTCATCCTGGCCGGGATCCTGCGGGTGTTCGCCCGGATGCGTCGCGGCGTCTATGACGAGAACGAGCTCGAAGAGCAGTTGAACAATCGCGGGTTGCTCAACCGGTTCCTGGGCCGTTTCACCGGATCGATCACCGCGTCGTGGCACATGTATCCGGTCGGCGTGTTGTTCGGACTGGGTTTCGACACGGCCACCGAGGTTGCGCTGCTGGTGCTAGCAGGCACCAGCGCCGCCGCCGGCCTGCCCTGGTATGCGATCTTGTGTCTGCCGGTGCTGTTCACCGCCGGAATGTGCTTGCTGGACACCATCGATGGCTCGTTCATGAACTTCGCGTACGGCTGGGCGTTTTCCAATCCGGTGCGCAAGGTCTACTACAACATCACCATCACCGGGCTATCCGTTGCGGTGGCCCTGCTCATCGGCAGCATCGAGCTGCTGGGGCTGCTCGCCGACCAATTCGGCTGGAGCGGCCCATTTTGGGATTGGGTCGGCGGCATCAACCTCAACGCGATCGGCTTCGTCATCGTTGGACTGTTCGCGGTGACTTGGATTGCTGCCATGGCTATTTGGCGTTACGGACGCATCGAGGAGAAG
Source organism: Mycobacterium sp. MFM001 (assembly GCF_003402475.1). Taxonomy (GTDB): domain Bacteria; phylum Actinomycetota; class Actinomycetes; order Mycobacteriales; family Mycobacteriaceae; genus Mycobacterium. Next base: position 305,960 of record NZ_BFAB01000007.1, on the reverse strand, counting down.
TGGAGCGTGCAGGCCGAACGCGTCGGCTGAAGCGCGTCGACAAACCGGCCTGGATTGATGCCAGGTCGCGTTCGCCCCCGCCGCCGCATGCGGGTTCTCACTCATACGGTGCACAGGCACCGCTAACCACTGATCGTTCCGTTCGATCCGGTCCCGGCTTGAGCCAGGCCAATTCTTAGACACATTTGCGTCTTTTTCCGAAGGAGCCGTCCAATGTCGTTCGTCAACATCGTACCCGAAATGCTTTCTGCAGCAGCAGATAACCTGCACTCTGTCGGCGCGGCGGTGAGCGCCCAGAACGCCGCAGCGCTAGTACCGACCACCGGCCTGATTCCCGCTGCCGCCGACGAGGTGTCAGCGCTGACCGCGTTGCAATTCTCCGCGCACGGCCAGCTGTATCAAACGGTCAGCGCCCAAGCGTCCGCTATTCATCACGCGTTCGTGACCGTTCTGGCAACCAGTGCCGGCTCGTATGCGGTCACTGAAGCCGCCAACACGGTCTGCACGGGCTAGGGAGCGCAGCAATGGATTTCGCAGCGTTACCACCGGAAATCAACTCCGCTCGGATGTACGCCGGAGCTGGCGCTGGGCCATTGTTGACCGCGGCCGCGACCTGGCATGGCCTTGCCGCCGAATTATCCTCGGCCGCCGGCGATTACGGGTCGATTGTCTCCACAGTGGCCAGTGGGCCCTGGCGCGGCCCAGCCTCCGCGTCGATGGCGGCCGCCGCAGCTCCCTACGTCACATGGATGGGACAGGCGGCCGCGCAGGCTTCGCAGACGGCGGTGCAGGCGCAAGTTGCTGCGACGGCATATGAAACCGCATTCGCGATGACAGTGCCGCCACCCGTGATCGCCGCCAACCGGGCGCTGCTGGCTTCGTTGGTTGCGACGAATTTCTTGGGTCAGAACACACCGGCCATCGCAGCCACCGAAGCACACTATGCCGAGATGTGGGCCCAGGACGCGGCGGCAATGTACGGCTACGCCGGATCCTCGGCCGCCGCATCGACGGTGACACCCTTCACTACCCCGCCGACAACCACCAACGGCGCAGGACCGGCCATTCAGACCGCTGCAGTTGCCCAGGCCACCGGCACCGCCACGCCGACAACGGCCCTCTCGCAGTTGACGTCTGGGATTCCTCAAACACTGCAGAGCATGGCATCACCGTCGGCATCGTCGTCCTCGGGCCTTTCGGGAATCCTTGGCCTGCTGACCGGAGGGTCCTCGGGGAATACGGCACTGGATAACTTCTGGAATACCTGGGGTCCGAACGCCAACATCTGGAACACGATTTTTTCGTCGGGGTTCTACATGCCGAGCAACACGATGGCGCCGTTTCTGGGTTTACTCGGCGGCGCGGCAGCGGGTGAGGCCGCCGCTGGAGAGGCGCTGGCACCGGCAGCGGCTGCGGCGGACAGTCTGGGAGGCACGTTGGCGGCTCCGGTTGGTGGACTGGGCGGGCTCGGAGGTCTCGGCGGCGCCGTGTCCGCAGGGCTGGGACAGGCCGGTTCGATCGGAGCGCTGTCTGTCCCGCCGACGTGGACGGCGCCGATCGGCGCAGCCGCCTCGGCGTTGCCCAGTGCCGGCCTGGGCGCTACCCCGAACGCTGCGACAGGTGGCCCGGCGAGCATGCTCGGCGGGATGCCACTCGCGGGTGCGCCCGGGCATGGCATGAACGGTGCCGCGCCTCGGTACGGGTTCCGCCCGACGGTGATCGCACATCCGCCGGCCGCCGGATAGCCGCCGCATCGGTTGCGCTGTCGTTCTCCCTGCGCGCTGCTAGATTCGAGACATTGTGAAATCCAGCGAGGCGCGCACACCGTCGCGATCGGCCATCGCCATTGTCGCGGTGGTAGGCGTGCTCGCCGCCGTCGCGGGATGCTGGCTGCTGCGCGTCGAACGCACCACACCTGACACCGATTCGACGACGCTCACTGTCAGCGTCGAGCAGGTGCATCTCGACCACGCGTCGTCACCGGCGAGTCACACACCGTTCAAGTCCGCGGGCCTGCATCGCGATCGGCCACCGACTCCACTGCGCGTGATACCGGTATCGCAGGCCTTTCCGTCACCAATTTCGTTGCCGTGCATCTCGTGGCGGCCGGATGGAACGCAGGCTCGTGCACCAGCAACGGCTCATTCCGGCCGAGATCTCCTAACCCACTTCTGCATCGCCCGTCGCTGATCGGTCAGCGCTGATCGCTGACCCCGTGGAGCGCTGGCTCGCGACGCGGTAATCGACGCCCGTCATTGGCTGCGGCGTCGCACAAATCCATTTCTTTTTCCAGGAGAACTCGATGTCTTTTATGGACTACGGCTTGTTGCCACCCGAAATCAACTCTGCCCGAATGTATTCCGGACCAGGCCCGGGGTCGATGCTGACTGCCGCGTCGGCGTGGGACGACCTGGCCGCCGCTCTCGGCTCGGCGGCAGTCTCTTACTCGTCGGTGGTCGCCGGGCTGACCGCCGGGCCGTGGCTGGGCCCGTCGTCGACCGCGATGGCCGCCGCGGCCGCACCCTATGTGACCTGGCTGCACACCACCGCCGCGCAAGCCGGGCAGACCGCCGCGCAGGCCAAAGCTGCCGTCGCAGCCTACGAAACTGCGTTCGCGATGACTGTCCCGCCGCCGCTTATCGCGGCCAACCGCGCTGCGCTGACGGCGCTGATCGCGACCAATGTGCTGGGACAGAACGCGCCGGCGATCGCCGCCACCGAGGCACACTACGAACAAATGTGGGCCCAGGATGCGGCGGCCATGTACGGCTACGCCGGGTCGTCCGCGGCGGCCTCACAGGTGACGCCGTTCAGCGCACCGCCGCCGACCACGACGACGGCGGGACTGGCCGGCGGCAATGCGGGCACCGTCATGGCGACAGCTCCGCAGGTGCTGTCGTCGGTGCCTTCCGTGCTGCAGGGGCTCACGTCGCCGTCGACGCCGGGGACACCGTCGCTGTCTTCGTTGACCTCATCTCTGAATACCCTCGCAATCCCAGCGAGATTCGCGACCTACCCGCTGACTTTTCTGATGCGGGGGCTTTCGTTCGCGAAAGCCGGCGCAGTTCCGGCAGCCGCGGCCGCCTCGAGCGTCAAGGCGGCCGGATCGGGTCTCGCAGGCGTGCTGGGCTCGACGCCGGCCTTGAGTGCAGGTGGGGCGGTGTCCGCGGGCATAGGCAAAGCGGTCTCGATCGGACCGCTGTCGGCGCCGCAAGCGTGGACCGCAATCCCAAGCGCTGCAAGCCAATCCGCTGCGGTAGTGCCCGCCGGCGGCGTGAGTGCGGCACCGGCAAGCACGCCTGCCGGCATGCCGCTGATGCCGATCACGAACATGGCCGGGCGCGTTGCGGGCGGTACGACTCCGCAATACGACATGCGGCCCACCGTGATTCCGCGTTCACCATCCGCCGGGTAGCCACTACAGCGGAGTGACGTAGGCGGCGCTGATGCCGCCGTCGACCAGGAACGTCGACGCGGTGATGAACGACGCGTCATCACTGGCGAGAAACGCGACGGCGGCGGCAATTTCGTGCGCCTCGGCGAATCGGCCCATCGGCACGTGAACCAGCCGGCGTGCGGCGCGTTCGGGGTCCTTAGCGAAAAGCTCAGTCAGCAGCGGAGTATTCACGGGGCCTGGGCACAGCGCGTTGACCCGGATGCCCTGGCGGGCGAACTGGACACCCAGCTCGCGGGACATCGCCAGCACGCCGCCTTTGGACGCGGTGTAGGAGATCTGCGAGGTGGCCGAACCCATCACCGCGACGAAGGAGGCGACGTTGACAATGGCGCCCTTGCCCGCAGGGACCATGTGCCGCAACGCCGCCCGGCTGCACAAGTACACCGATTTGAGGTTGACGTCTTGTACCCGCTGCCACACCGCCGGCTCGGTGTTCTCGATCAGCTCGTCGTCGGGTGGGGAGATGCCGGCGTTGTTGACCGCGATGTCGACCGTGCCGTGGCTTGCCGCGGCGGTGTCGAACAGCGCGTTGACAGCGGCTTCGTCCGAAACATCCACCGGCACAAACGAACCGGCCAACTCGTCGGCCGCCTTGGCGCCAGCGCGTTCGTCGATGTCACCGACGACTATTGTGGCTCCCTCGGCGTGCAGTCGTCGCGCCGCGGCCAGGCCGATGCCGCTACCCGCGCCGGTGACGACGGCGACCCTGCCGGCCAGCCGCTGAGTCAGATCCATCAGGCCACGCTCGCATACGCCCGCGCCGCGTCCACGATCGCGGCGAACAGCCGCAAATCGTCGAGGCTTTCCTCCGGATGCCACTGCACGGCGAGCACAAATTCGTCGCCGGGCAACTCGAGGGCCTCGACCACGCCGTCGGCATCCCACGCGCTGACCACCAGGCCGTCGGCGACGTCGGCGATGGCCTGGTGGTGATAGCAGCGCACGTCGGCCGACTCCCCCAGCAGTTTCGCCAGCCGGGTTCCGCGCAACGTGCGCACCCCCAATGTGGTGAACACGGCGTTGCCGGCCCGATGGCCGCTGTGCCCGATGACGTCGGGCAGGTGCTGGTGCAGCGTTCCGCCGAGCGCCACGTTGAGCACCTGGGCGCCGCGGCAGATGCCCAGCACCGGCAGTTTCCGATCGAGCGCCCCGCGCAGCAGCGCGAACTCCCACGCGTCGCGCTCCGGCCCGGGTTCGTCGCTGGCCGGGTGCGGCGGCTGGCCGTAGGCGGCCGGGTCGACATCCTTGCCGCCGGTGATCACCAGTCCGTCCAGGCCGTCGAGCACTCGCGCGGCGATGCCGGCGTCGACGGGCTGCGGCGGCAGCAACACCGCCACACCCCCGGCGAGCGTGACGCCCTGAAAGTAGGCAGCCGGCAAAAAGCTGGCGCGAACATCCCAAATTCCGGTCTGGGCCTGATCCAGGTAGGTGGTCATGCCGATCACCGGCGGTCTCTGCGGCGATCGCAAGCGCGGCGCAGCCAGGCGCTGCGGGTCGCCGCCAATCCTTGAGGCGTGCACGCCACCACCGTAGGCACGATCCGCCGCTGGGTTACCAGGTGCTGGTGCGCAGGACGATCTCGGCAGCCAGTTGTGCGGTGGACTCCTGCGCATTGCGCCGGCTCAGCAGCTCCACGATGCGGTAGTCGGCGTAGACCCAACGTTGGCTGGCGCGCGCGACCGCCTGGGAGGCCGGAGTACTGACCAGCGCGGTGGTGTTGATCTCCACCGGCGGGCAGTGGGCGTCGCGGATCACTCCGGTCGGATCGGCGACCCGGGGGTGCCCACGGTCGATGACGATCAGGCTGGTGAACCGGTCGAGCCGGGTGGCGGCCAACTCCCAGGCCAACTCGCCGCCGATGCGGTCGCCGACCAGCACGCCCCAGTTGATGTCGAGTACGTCCATGATCCCGACCACCGATTTGGGGGTCAGCCGTTGGTCCGGCCCGATGACAATCGTCCGCAGCGACGCGGTGTGCAAGCGTTCGCACACCGGGTCATAGGCGGCGAGCGCCCGCTGCGCCGCACCCAACACCACCACGACGGAACCCTTTTCCGGACCTGCCAGATTGACCTCGATGGGGAATCCGTCGACGGTGGTCATCATCGTCGAAGGCACCTGTGCAAGGTAGCGCCAATTGGCCGGTGCGCGGGGCGTTTCTGCACGGACTCTCAGGCCACTATCAGGCGCAGATTTCTCGGGCGCCGCGTGCGAAGCGACGCATGTGGCTGCTGAGACGGGCGTAAACCCTTGGTGCAGTGAGGGTTTGACGCGACTACGTCAAGTCGGCGACGAGGGTCGGGCGCGGCGGCGGTCCGTCGTCGAGCAGTCCGATAATGGCATCCATGTCGGCGTGAGCGTCCAATAAATCGGCCATTACGTCCAATTGGGCATCGCGGCGGGCCGCCACATTGACATCGTCAGCCACAACGAAACCGCTCCGGCCGGCCGCGGCGGCCGCGACTCTCAGCCACTGGCGGCGGAAATGGTCGTTGTCGAACAGCCCGTGCCAATGGGTGCCGAACACATGCTCGCGGCGATACCCCTGCGGCGATGCGTCCGCGTCGAACCAAGCGGCCTCGGCACAGCGGGTCACCCGCCCGTGGTGGATCTCGTAGCCGGTCAACGGGTTCTGCCACCGCCGCAGCACCTTGTCGGTGTCGAACGCGACATCGACGTCCAGAAGGCCCAAACCCTCGACGCGACCGGATCGCGTCTCCACCGGGTCGTCGATCGAACAGCACAGCATCTGGAAGCCGCCGCAGATGCCCAGCAGCGGCCGGCCCGACGCAGCGTGCGCCACCAGGCCGTCGGCCAGCCCTTGCTCACGCACCCACTGGAGGTCGGCGACGGTGGCCTTGCTGCCCGGCAGCACGATCACGTCGGCGTCGGCGAGGTCGGCAGGCTCGGTGACCCATCGCACCAGCACCCCGGGCTCGCAGGCCAGTGCCTCGACGTCGGTGGAGTTGGAGATTCGCGGCAGCCTGACCGCAGCGACACGCAACCACTGCCGGCCGCGCGGAGGCTGCGGGGTGCCCAGGACCCGGTGGGCCAGTACGGAGACGGAATCCTCGGCGTCCAGCCAGAGCTCGTCGGCGTGCGGCAGCACTCCGTAGGTGGGGCGGCCAGTGAGCTCGGCCAGTTGGCGCAGGCCGGGTTCCAGCAGTGCGGGGTCGCCGCGGAATTTGTTGACGACGAACCCGGCGATCAGCGCCTGGTCTTGCGGGTCGAGTATCGCGACGGTGCCGAACAGGTGGGCCAGCAGGCCGCCGCGGTCGATGTCGCCGACCAGGATCACCGGCAGGTTCGCGGCCCGGGCCAATCCCATGTTGGCCACATCGGTTGCCCGCAGGTTGATCTCGGCCGGCGAGCCGGCGCCCTCGCAGATTACCGCGTCGAATTCTGCTCGTAGACTTGATAATTCGTCTGTCACGACGGTCGCCAGGTGTTCGCGGTGCGACCAGTAGTCGGCTGCGGTGACCGAGTCGGCGACCCGGCCGCGGATCACCAGCTGCGACGTGCGATCGCTGCCGGGCTTGAGCAGGATCGGGTTGAACCTGACGCTCGGCTGTAAGCCCGCGGCCCTGGCCTGCATGGCCTGCGCCCGGCCGATTTCGCCGCCTTCGACGGTGACCGCCGAGTTGTTCGACATGTTCTGCGCCTTGAACGGGGCGACCCGGATGCCCTTGCGGGCCAGCAGTCGGCACAGTCCCGCGACCACCATGGATTTGCCGGCGTCGGAGCTGGTGCCCGCCACCAGCAGAGCACCACTCACTGTGGTTGCGGCGAGTGTGCGGTTTCATACGCGACACGCCGCGGAGGGCGTATCAAACCGCACAGTCGCGGCACGCGCGTCACGGCAGCGTCAGGATTTCGGCGCCGGTCTCGGTGACCAGCAGCGTGTGCTCGAATTGCGCGGTCCACTTGCGGTCCCTGGTGACCACCGTCCAGCCGTCGTCCCATATTTCGTAGTCCAGCGCGCCGAGATTGATCATCGGCTCGATGGTGAACGTCATTCCCGGCTCCAGGATCGTGGTGACCGATGGCTGGTCGTAGTGCAGCACCACCAGCCCGTTGTGGAACGTGGTGCCGATGCCGTGGCCGGTGAAATCGCGAACTACGTTGTAGCCGAACCGGTTTGCGTACGACTCGATGACGCGCCCGACCACCGACAACGACCGGCCCGGCTTGACGGCCTTGATCGCACGCATTGTCGCCTCGTGGGTGCGCTCGACGAGCAGCCGGTGCTCTTCGGTCACGTCGCCGGCCAGGAACGTCGCGTTGGTGTCGCCGTGCACGCCGTCGATGTAGGCAGTGACGTCGATGTTGACGATGTCACCGTCCTCAATGACCGTCGAATCGGGGATGCCGTGGCAGATCACCTCGTTCAGCGAGGTGCAGCACGACTTCGGATAGCCCTTGTAACCCAGCGTCGACGGGTAGGCGCCGTGGTCGACCATGTAGTCGTGGGCGATGCGGTCCAGCTCGTCGGTGGTGACCCCGGGTGCGACGGCCTTACCCGCTTCGGCCAGCGCGCCAGCGGCAATGCGACCCGCGACGCGCATCTTCTCGATCACCTCTGGCGTTTGCACCCAGGGCTCGCTGCCCTCGCGTGCGGTGGACTTGCCGACGTACTCCGGGCGCGGGATCGACTTGGGCACCGGGCGCGTCGGGGACAGCACGCCCGGGGAAAGCGCGGTGCGAACAGGCATGTCGCCAGCGTAGTCGGACCCCGCCGATACATTGACGAGCATGCACGTCGACGCCGAGTTCGCTGCCGAGTTCGCCGAGCGGTTCGCCGACACCTGGCGCACGCCGAACCTCGCCAAGCACGAAGCGTTATGGAGCGACGACATCGTGCTGATCCAGCCCATGATGGGCACCCTGCGGGGCAAGCAGGCGTGCCGGTCGGCGTTTCACCGGCTGTTCGTCCTGGTTCCCGACCTGCACGCCGACGTGCACGCCGTCGGCCATAGCGGCCAGGAGGTGTTCATCGAATTCACCTTGAGCGGAACGTATGGAGGCAAACCGATCGCGTGGGACGCCGTCGATCGGTTCACGTTCACCGACAGTCTGATTGCGCAGCGGGTTTCGTACTTCAATGCCGGCCCGCTGATGCTCAAGCTGCTCGGCCGGCCACGCGGATGGGGCCGGCTGGCGCGCGTCGGGGTCGGGCTTTTCAGGCGCTAGCGCCGATCGCTAGCGCCGGCGCAGCAGCGACCGGCGCGGCCCGCGGATGACCACCGAGCCGCACACCACCCGGCCGGTCAACACCACATGCGGCGTCCCCTCGGCGGGCGGGTTCTTGCGGCGGTCACTTGCGCTGCCGGCGTAGACCTCGACGTCGTCGATCGAGGCGCTGGCGCCGTCGGGCAGGCGAATGTCGACGCCACCGAACTTCATGTCGAGCTCTATCACGACGACCGGCCCGGCGAAGCGGGCATGCACGAGGTCCAATTCGCATGAGCCCACCCGGCGCACCAGTGCCAGCCTGGTCGGCACCATCCATTCGCCGTGCCGCTTGAGCGATCCCAGCCAGCCGCGCAGCTCGACCCGGTCGGCCGCCGAGGTGACGATCGCGCCCGGGCCGGGCAGGTCGCCGACGAGGCTGTCGAGCTCGCTGCGGGTGCGGGCGTACGACACCTGCGACGAGCGTTCCTCGAACTCGCCGATATCGATCAGACCGAGCGCGACGGCATTGTGCAGGCGCCGCAGCGTGCCGTTGCGGTCGGCATCCGATACCCGCAGTTCGGTCAGCTCGTCGGGGCGCGTCATAGCGGTACCAATCTACCGCCACCAGCGGGAAAGCCCAGCGTCACGCCAGGTAGTCGCCTGGCAGCGTCTGGAACATCCGCTTGGTCATCCGGACCGCGTGTTCCGAACTGCCGCCCCCGACGATCAGCGCCGCGAACGCCATGTCGCCGCGGTAGCCGGCGAACCAGGAATGCGACCCGCCGGGAAACTCGGCTTCCCCGGTCTTCCCGAACACCGCACCGCAGTCGGCGATGTCGGTGGCGGTGCCGTTGGTCACGACGAGCCGCATCATCGGCCGCAGGCCGTCGAGCATCTTCGGGGTGATCGGAGTGGTGTCGCCGTTGACTGTCGTCGGCCGGCCTTCAATCAGCCGTGGTACCGGGGTTTTTCCGGCCGCCACCGTGGCCGCGACCAGCGCCATGCCGAACGGGCTGGCCAGTACCTTGCCTTGGCCGAAGCCGTCTTCGGTGCGCTCGGCCAGGTCGACCGTCGGCGGCACCGAACCGGTGACCGTGGTGATGCCGTCGAGCTGATAGTCCAGTCCGAGGCCGTACCGGGCGGCCGCCTGACTCAAACCGCGCGGCGGCATCCGGCTGGCCAGTTCGGCGAACGTGGTGTTGCAGGAGCTGGCGAACGCCCGCGACATCGGCACCACCCCGAGGTCGAATCCGCCGTAGTTGGGCACGGTGCGATGCCCGATGTCGATCTCGCCGGGGCAACCCAGCAGCGTGTTGGGGGTGGCCATGTCGCGCTCGATGGCCGCGCCCGCGGTGACCATCTTGAACGTCGACCCCGGCGGGTAGAGACCGGTGGTGGCGACCGGCCCGTCGGCGTCGGCGGCGCCGTTTTGCGCGACGGCCAACAGCTCGCCGGTCGACGGTCTGATCACCACGATCATCGCCTTGCCGGGCTGAGTGTCGACGGCGTGCTGGGCAGCGTCCTGCACGGAGCGGTCCAGGCTGATCGAGACCGACGGCGCTGGCGACGGCTCGACCTCATGCAGCACCGCGACGTCGACGCCGTTCTGGTTGACGCTGACCACCCGCCAGCCGGCCTCGCCGTCGAGCTGGTCGACCACGGCCTTTTTCACCTCGTTGAGCAGGGCGGGGGCGAAATGGTCGTCGGTGGGCAGCAGCTCGGCCTGCGGGGTGATCACCACGCCGGGCAGCTGACCGATCGCGGGTGCGACGTTGTTGTTGTCGTCGACGCGCAGCGTGATCAGATCCAGCGGCTTGGCCGACGAGCTGGCCTGCTCGGCCAGTTGCTGCGGGTCGTTCAGCGCCTCGTCGAAGGGGTGCAGCGCGTCGACGACGGCGCGGGCCGTCGAGATCAGGTTCGCTCCGGCCCGGGTGGCGTCCAGTGTGTAGTGGTAGAGGTAGCCGGGCACCAGCACGTCGGTGCCGCCGACTTCGTTGACCGAGGCCCGCCGCGGCGGGTCGGCGCGCAGTGCGAACGTCTGGTGCTCGCCGAGCCGCGGGTGCAGGTCGGTGGTGCTCCAGCGGACCAGCCAGCGACCCTCGTCGCGAGCCATCTTCAGCTGACCCTCGTAGGTCCAGGTCCGGTCCTTGGGCAGATGCCAGGTGTAGCGGTAGGCCACCGTGCCGGTGTCCTCGGTGTACTTCGAGCCGAGGATTTCGGTGTCCACGTGGGTGGCCTGCAGACCGGCCCATGCCGCGTTGAGCGCTTCGCGGGCGTCGCTCGGGTCGTCGCTGAGGTCGGCGGCCGCTGCGGTGTCGCCGGTGGACAGCGCGGCGAAGAACAGCTTCGCCGCCGGGGCGGGGCCATCCGGCCGCGGCGTGCAGGCGGGTAAGGCGACGGCTGCGAGAAGCACCAGGCATGCGGCTTGCGATGCCAATGTTGTCTTTGTTGCCATTGGGGCTGATGTTACGAATTGCTAACGCTGATCTGTCGGAGGCGCACCGAGACCAGACAGCGAGGGCAACGCGCGTCACGCCAGCGTGGCCGGCGCACCCGAGCGTCACGCTGGCGTGACGCTCGAGGGCAACCGACTCAGTCGAGGAGCACCGTCGCGAAGCTGCCGACCTCGGTGAACCCGACGCGCGAGTACGCGGCGCGGGCCACGGTGTTGAAGCTGTTGACGTACAGGCTGGCGATCCGTCCCGTGCCGACGATCACGGCCGCCAGCGTCGCGGTGCCTGCGGTTCCCAGACCCTGGCCTCGGCGATCGGGATGCACCCAGACGCCCTGGATCTGGCCGACCGCCGGAGACTGTGACCCGACTTCGGCCTTGAACACAACCTGACCGTGCTCGAAACGAGCCCACGCCCGGCCCTGGGTGATCAGGTTGGCCACCCGGCGGCGGTAGCCGCGACCGCCGTCGCCCAGCCGCGGGTCCACCCCCACCTCGCCGATGAACATGTCGACCGCGGCCACCAGGTAGGCGTCGATTTCGGTGAGCTTCACCTGGCGCACCTCAGGGTCGATCGCGTAACTAGGCATGCGGCCCAGTGCCATCAACGGCTGATGCTCACGCACGTCGCGTGCCGGCCCCCAGGCTGACTCCAGTCGCCGCCACATCGGCATCACCAGTTCGGCGCGGCCCACCAGCGACGAGCATCGCCGCGATCCGCTCATCGCCTCGTCCGCGAAGGCATTCAAGTCGTCCGGCCCGCCGCGCAGCGGAATCAGGTTTGGCCCTGCGTAGCAAAGGGATTCGTCGACGCCGCGCCGGGTCCACAGTTCGCCGCCGATAGCCGACGGCTCGATCCCGTGATCGGCGACCCGTGCGGCCACCATGCACGACCCGACGGGGTCATGGTCGAGAACGCGGCACACCGCCGCGACGTCCCGCACCACCGACACCCGTCGCTCATCGACCAAGCGATGGATGGGGGGAGCCGACATGGTGGTTCTTTCTGCGAAAGCGGGCGCCCCTCAGCTTACGGTCACAACGGGCGAACCGCTTGCAGTACCTTGCTCTCCGGCGAGCCGCATGGCCTCTTCGATCAGCGTCTCGACGATCTGTGCTTCGGGCACCGTCTTGATCACCTCGCCGCGCACGAAGATCTGGCCCTTGCCGTTGCCCGACGCCACCCCGAGGTCCGCTTCGCGGGCCTCCCCCGGCCCGTTGACCACGCAGCCCATCACCGCCACCCGCAGCGGAACCTCCAGGCCGTCCAGACCGGCGCTGACCTCGTTGGCCAGCGTGTACACGTCGACCTGGGCACGGCCACACGACGGGCAGGACACGATTTCCAGCGAGCGGGGCCGCAGGTTGAGCGATTCGAGGATCTGGTTGCCGACCTTGACCTCTTCGACCGGCGGCGCCGACAGCGACACCCGGATGGTGTCGCCGATCCCCCGGCTCAGCAGCGCACCGAACGCGACTGCCGACTTGATGGTGCCCTGGAACGCCGGGCCGGCCTCGGTGACGCCCAGGTGCAGCGGGTAGTCGCACTGCGCGGCCAGCTGCTCGTAGGCGGCGACCATGATCACCGGGTCGTTGTGCTTGACGCTGATCTTGATGTCGGAAAAGCCGTGCTCCTCGAACAGCGACGCCTCCCACAGCGCGGACTCCACCAGCGCCTCCGGGGTGGCCTTGCCGTACTTGGCCATGAACCGCTTGTCCAGCGAGCCGGCGTTGACGCCGATGCGGATCGGAATGCCTGCCGCCGCAGCAGCTTTGGCGACCTCGCCGACCCGGCCGTCGAATTCCTTGATGTTGCCGGGGTTTACCCGCACGGCCGCACACCCCGCGTCGATCGCGGCGAAGATGTACTTGGGCTGGAAATGGATGTCGGCGATCACCGGAATCTGGCTGTGCCGGGCGATTTCGGCGAGCGCGTCGGCGTCCTCCTGGCGCGGGCAGGCCACCCGCACGATGTCGCAGCCGGCGGCGGTCAGCTCGGCGATCTGCTGCAGCGTGGCGTTGACGTCGTGGGTTTTGGTGGTGGTCATCGACTGCACCGCAATCGGATAATCGCTGCCGATGCCGACGTCGCCGACCATCAGCTGGCGGGTCTTGCGCCGCGGCGCCAACGTGGGCGCCGGTGGTTCCGGCATGCCCAATCCGACAGACATCAGTGAATCTCCTACTGGAACAACCTGATCGGGTTGACCAGGTCGGCGGTAACGGTCAGCAGCATGTAGCCGACCACCACGACCAGGATGACGTAGGTGGCGGGCATCAGCTTGAGGTAGTTGACCGGCGCCGCGGCGACCATGCCGCGCGCCGACCGGATCATGTTGCGGATCTTCTCGTACACGGCGATCGCGATGTGTCCGCCGTCGAACGGCAGCAGCGGCAGCAGGTTGATGGCGCCCAGCACGAAGTTCAGCTGGGCCAAGAAGAACCAGAACGCCACCCACAAGCCGTGATCGACGGTGTCGCCGCCGATGATGCTGGCGCCGACGACGCTGATCGGGGTCTCGGGATCACGTTCTCCGCCGCTGATCGAGTGCACCAGCGCGCCGACTTTGGTGGGGATCTTGGCCAGCGACTTGCCCAGCTCCACGGACAAGTCGCCGGTGAACGTGAACGTGGCGGGCACCGCTGTCAGCACGTTGTACTTCGTGGGCCCGGACAGCGCACTGCTGCTGATTCCGATGGCGCCGACGGTCGATGCGGCCTCGGCGTGCTGGGACGTGAACCGCTTTGTCTGCGTGACGTTCACGGTGAAGTCGAGCCGGTGGCCGTCGCGTTCCACCACCACCGGCGTGGGCCCGCTTCGCGGCTGCACGGCGGCCTGCACGTCGGCGAACGAATGCACGTCCTTGTCGGCGACCTTGACGATCACGTCGCCGGGCTTGATGCCGGCGATGGCCGCCGGGCCTGGGCCGGTGCACTGGCCGAGTTCACCCTTGCTGACTTCCGGTGCGACACAAGCGGTTCCGCCGACGACGGCGCGGGTCTCGGGGTGTAGGTTCGGCAGCCCCCAGACGACGGCGATGCCGTAGATCAGCACCAGGCCGATCAAGAAGTTCATCCCCGGCCCGGCCAGCAGCACCGCGGTGCGCTTCCAGGTCTTCTGCTTGTACATCGCGCGGTCGCGTTCGTCGGGCCGCAGCTCCTCGATCGCCGTCATCCCGGCGATGTCGCAGAACCCGCCGGCGGGCACAGCCTTCAAGCCGTATTCGGTTTCGCCGCGCCGGGTCGACCACAGCGTCGGGCCGAAGCCGACGAAATAGCGGCGCACTTTCATCCCCGTGGCGCGCGCGACCCACATGTGGCCGCATTCGTGCAGCGCCACCGAGATCAGGATCGCGAGCGCGAACAAAACGATGCCGACGACGAACATCATCGAGTGGGTATGACCTCCTGTGTGACCGCGCGCCTGGCCGCGTCGCGGGCCCAGCGCTGCGCGTCGAGTACGTCTTCCACGGTAGCGGGTGAAACGGCCCACTGGTCGGCGGCGCTCAGCACGTCGGCGATTGTGCGCACGATCGCCGGGAACCGGATCCGCCCGGCCAGGAACGCCGCGGCTGCTTCTTCGTTGGCGGCGTTGTAGACCGCGGTCATGCAGCCGCCGGTCCGGCCGGCCTGCCGGGCGAGGTCGACGGCCGGAAACACCGCGGCGTCCAGCGGCTCGAACTCCCAGCTCGACGCGGTGGTGAAGTCGCAGGCGGCCGCGGCGCCGGGCACCCGGTCCGGCCAGCCCAGCGCCAGCGCGATCGGCAGCTTCATGTCCGGCGGGCTGGCCTGCGCGATTGTCGAGCCGTCGGTGAAGGTGACCATCGAGTGCACGATCGACTGCGGGTGCACGACGACGTCGATGCGCTCGTACGGGACGCCGAACAGCAGGTGGGTCTCGATGAGCTCGAGGCCCTTGTTGACCAGCGACGCCGAGTTCAGCGTGTTCATCGGGCCCATCGACCAGGTCGGGTGGGCGCCGGCCTGCTCGGGGGTGACGTGTTCGAGCTGGGCGGCCGACCAGCCGCGGAACGGGCCGCCGGAGGCGGTGAGCACGATCTTGGCGACCTCGTGCGGGCTGCCGCTGCGCAGGCATTGCGCCATCGCGGAGTGCTCGGAGTCGACGGGCACGATCTGGCCGGGCTTGGCCGCTTGCAGCACCAGCGGCCCGCCGGCGACCAGCGACTCCTTGTTGGCCAGCGCCAGCCGGGCGCCGGTTGCCAGCGCAGCCAGCGTCGGCCGCAGACCCAGCGCCCCGACCAGGGCATTGAGTACGACGTCGGCCTCGGTGTTCTCGACCAGTCGGGTGACGGCGTCGGGTCCGCGATAGGTGACGTCACTCAGAGGCGCGTGCTCGTCGGCGACGGCGACGTTGGTCACCCCGGTCTCGGCGCGCTGCCGGGCGAGCAGGTCCGGGTTGGCCCCGCCGGCGGCCAGCCCGACCAGCTCGAAGCGATCCGGGTTGGCGGCGATGACGTCCAGCGCCTGGGTCCCGATCGAGCCGGTGCTGCCCAGCACCAGGACGCGCAGGCGTTCGTCGAGCGTGCGGCTAGCTTCACGTTCGGCGCGGCCGTCAGCAGGGCTTGTCACCAATTCATTGTGCCGCGCATCGCGCGGCGGGTTTAGCGTCAGCTCAAACCGGGAAAGGGGACGGACACCTAATGGCAGGGAGAGGATGGCAAAAATGAATAGACCGCTTGCCGCGGCCGGCGTCGTTGTGCTGGCGGTGATGGGGTCGTCGGCCTGTACCACCGAGGTTCACGAACCCGTCCAGTCCCCGCCATCCACCGTGACCACCACGGTCGTCGTCACCTCGCCGACGTCTTCGACCACCAGCGGAACCGCCGCTCCCGCAGGCAATCCCGTCGGCCCCGGCTGTGCCGAGTACGAGCAGCAGGTGCCCACCGGGCCCGGTTCGGTGTCGGGCATGGCCAAAGACCCGGTCTACGTCGCGGCGTCGAACAACCCGCGGCTGACCACGCTGACCCAGGCACTGTCGGGCCGGATGAACCCGGACGTGAACCTCGTCGACACGGTGAACAAGGGCCAGTTCACGCTGTTCGCGCCCACCGACCAGGCGTTCGCCAAGCTCGACCCCGCCACGATGGACCGGTTCAAGACCGACGGAGCGTTCCTGAACAGCCTCCTGACCTACCACCTGGTCAACGGGCAGCTGACCCCCGCCCAGGTCGACGGCGTGCACCAGACCCTTGACGCCAACACCACGCTGACCGTCACCGGCACCGCCGACAGCCTGAAGGTCAACGAGGCCGCGGTCACCTGTGGCGGCATCAGCACCGCGAACGCGCAGCTGTACATGATCGACACCGTGCTGATGCCCCCGCCCGGCCCGTAGCCCGATTGCTCTTTCCCGCGTATGCCAGAATGTCGGGGCGTCGGAGTCCAAGTGGAGGAGTAGCCGTGGCCGGTACTGAGGTGGAGCGTTACACCGGGGTCGACCTTGCCGAAGTGCCCTCCGCGCAATGGGGCTGGAGCAGGATCAACCACCGCACCTGGCACATCGTCGGGCTGTGCATCGCCGGGTTTTTGCTGCTGATGCTGCGCGGCAACCACGTCGGCCACATCGAGAACTGGTTTTTGATCAGCTTCGCCGTGCTGACGCTATTCGTGGTCGTGCGCGACTGGTGGGGCCGCCGCCGCGGCTGGATCAGGTAAGCGTCGCCACGGCCCGGTGGATGTCGACGTCACCGGAGCCGGTGCGCACCTTTACTAATAGCGTCTGGTCACCGTCCTCGGGCCCGTCGGAGGGCTGCAGCCGATTGGTGACGAGGCCGGATCCCGTCATGATGTCGAGCTGAGCCGCGCTTCCCTCCGGGACACCGATTGCGACGTCGCCGCTACTGGTATTCGCGACGACGGCGCCGCTGGCCGCCGCGGTGATGCGAACCGAACCGGACGCGGTTGCCGACTTCACGCGACCCTGCAGCCGATCGATCGACAGTGAGCCGCTGGAGGCCTGGAACGTCAGCTCACCGTCGAGCGCGTCGATGTCGACTCCGCCCGACGCCGTCGAGGCCTTGAGCCTGCCGGTAATGGTTTGGGCCGCAAGGCTTCCGCTGGCCGATGCGAAGTCGAAGTCGGCGAATTCCCCGTCGGCCTGCACATCGGCGGACGCCACCGCAACACGGACCCGGGAGTGCGAGGGCAATTCGACGACGATGTCGACGGCGCCCATCCGATAGCCGAGGAAGCCGAACTTCGACGGCGCGACGGTCAGCTGCCCGTTGGCATAGGACACTCGGGCCTGCTCGGCCGACCGAACGTCGGCCGGCCGGCTTTCGTCGCGCGGTCGGACCTCGACGACGGTGTCGGTGCGGTCAGTGGCGATCAGCCGGATCGAGCCAGCGGCCGCGTCGATTCGCGCGGAGATGGGTTGGGGTGTCGCGAATGTGGGCATCGTTGTCCTCCTTTGGTTTTCGTGTCAACGCACCCAGCCGGTGACGCGGTGGCGGGTGTCGGTTCGTGCCGCCGGTTCGACCCGCGCCGCAGCCGCGCGGACCAACCAGGCGTTCAGCGAAATGCCGTCGCGGCGGGCGGCCGCCTCGATGCCGGCCCGCAGCGATTCGGGGAGCCGCAGGGTGACTCGCCAGGTGCCGCCGTCGTCGTCGACGTTCGCCGCCGGCGCCTCGTCGGCCGGCTCCTCGAGCGGCGCGCTGACGACGAACTCCGGATCGCGGCCTCGCAGCCGGACCTCCACCGAGCGGGGCGCGAGCTCGCGGGTGATTTCTTCGGCGCCGCTCGACAGCGCCTCCAGCAGCGCCAACCGGATGGCCGACTCGAGCGGAGCGATCAGCCGGTCGGCAAGCGCCTGTGCATCGGGGCCGCCGACCGCGGCAGCGACGTTCAGTTCGTGGCGGACCCCGTCGACGTACGGCTGCAAATCCATAGTGTCATCGTGACACCATCATGATGTCATTTCAAGTGTCACGGTGTTTCCGCTGGTACAACGCATGTGCGAGTCCGGCCCCCACCAGCAGGACCAGCGCCGACACCCACGGCCAGGCGCCGTGCTGATGCACCCAGCCGGCCAGTGCGCCCTGGACCCGGCCGGCTGCGGCGATCACCGCGTCCTGCGGATGACCGTGCAAGCTGAACAACCGCACCTCATAGAGGCCGTAGTAGCCGACGTACAGCCCGACGACCACCAGCAGCGCGCCGCCGACCCGGTTCACGAACGGCAGGATCCGCCGCAGGCGATCGGCCAGCGCCGAGCTCGCGCATGCGGCGGCGACGGCCAGCACGCCGACGACCAACGTCAGCCCCGCGACGTAGGCCAGATAGATCACGACGCTGCCCAGAATCGATCCACCGCGAAGACCGGCAGCGGTAACCGCCAGGAACGGGCCGACGGTGCACGACAACGACGCGATCGCATAGCCGAGGCCGTAGCCGTACATCGACCCCAGCCGAACGGTCGGGGCTCGTTGCGTGCCAAGCTGTTTCGGCATCAGCAAGGTCAGCTCTCGACCGGACAGCAGCCAAATACCAAGGGCGACAAGCACAATGCCGATCAACACCGTGACGTACGGCATGTAACGCTGCACCGCCGTCGCCGCGGACACGGTGAGCGCCCCGAACACTGCGAACACTGTCAGGAAGCCGAGCGCCATTCCGACCGTGGCCACCAATGCGCGGCCGACCGCCGTCAGTCCCGACGATCCGCCGCCGCGCACCACCAGAACGAGATAGCCCGGCAGCATGGCGAATCCGCACGGGTTCAGTGCCGCCACCAATCCGGCAGCGAACGCCAAACCGACCAGTCCCTGGTCCACTGATTACTTGAGTGCCGCCACCCGGTCGGACAGCTCTTGCTGGGGCATGGCCGCCGTCGGGTTGTTCACGAACGTCGATGTGCCGTCGGCACGGTAGAACACATACGCGGGCTGCCAGGGCACGTTGTAGCGCGCCCAGATCGAACCGTCAGCGTCGTTGAGGTTGGTGAAGTTCAGGTTGTACTTGGACACGAAGTTCTGCATCGCCGCGACATCCGAGTGCGCCGCGACGCCCACGAAGGTCACCCCGGGATTCGCCGCCGCCACCTGGCTGACGCCCGGCGCTTCGGCGTTGCAGTAGGGGCACCACGGCGTCCAGAACCAGAGCACAGCCGGCTTGCCTTGCAGGCTGGCGCCGTTGAACGGGCCGCCGCTCAGCGTGGTTGCGGTGAAGTTCAGCCGATCGTCGGCCGCCAGCGCACTCGGTGCAATGCTGGTCGCTACCGTGATGACAACCAGGGCAAGCAGTTTCGTCAGGATGGAACAGTGAACCCTCATGGCAGGCCTCCACTTTCGTGTTTAACCTAACCACGTAAAGCGGGCCGGATTTGGTTCAAATGCTCAGCTGTCTGCGGCCAGCTGGCCGCAGGCGGCGGCGATCTCCCGGCCGCGGGTGTCGCGAACCGTGCAGGAGACGCCCTCGGCCCGCACGCGCCGGACGAATTCCCGCTCCGCGGGTTTCGGGCTGGCGTCCCAGTCGCTGCCCGGTGTGGGGTTGAGCGGGATGACGTTCACGTGGGCCAGCGGCCCCAGCGTGCGATGCAACAGTCTGCCCAGCAGCTCGGCCCGCCACGGCTGGTCGTTGACGTCGCGGATCAGCGCGTATTCGATCGACACCCGCCGGCCGGTGACGTCGGCGTAGTAGCGCGCCGCGTCCAGCGCTTCGGCGATCTTCCACCGGTTGTTGACCGGCACCAGCGTGTCGCGCAGCTCGTCGTCGGGCGCGTGCAGCGACAGCGCCAGCGTCACACCCAGCCGTTCGTCGGCGAGCTTGCGGATGGCCGGGGCGAGACCGACGGTCGACACCGTCACGGCCCGCGCCGAGATCCCGAAGCCGGCGGTGATGCCGCGCACCGCGGCGACCACCCGCGCGTAGTTGGCCAGCGGCTCCCCCATGCCCATGAACACCACATTCGACAGACGGTCGCCGAACTCGTCGCGCAGCTCCGCGGCGGCGGAACGCACCTGTTCGAGGATCTCCGCAGCAGAGAGGTTGCGGGTCAGGCCGCCCTGGCCCGTCGCGCAGAACGGGCACGCCATGCCGCAGCCGGCCTGCGACGAAATGCAGACGGTGTTGCGCTGCGGGTAGCGCATCAGCACCGACTCGAAGGTGGTGCCGGCAGGGTCGTTAACGGCCCGCCACAGCATCTTGCGGGTCTGGCCGGCATCGCAGGTGACCTCGCGCGCCGAAACGAGGAGGCTCGGGAACAACGCCTCGGCAACCCGGTCGCGAACCGCGGCGGGCAGGTCGGTCATCTGCCGCGGGTCGGCGATCAGCCGGCCGTAGTACTGGCGGGCGAGCTGCTTGGCGCGATACGCCGGCAGGCCCAGCTCGGCGACGGCGGCCGCGCGGCCGGCTTCGTCGAGGTCGGCGAAATGCCGCGGCGGCAGGGCCCGCCGGGGTGCGTCGAACACCAGCTTCATGGCACCAGGGTCAGCACGACCCAGGCGGCCACCGCCGACGGCAAAAACCCGTCGAAGCGGTCCATCACCCCGCCGTGGCCCGGCAGCGACCTGCCCATGTCCTTGATGCCCAGATCGCGTTTGACCTGCGATTCCACCAGATCGCCGAGGGTCGCCGTGGCGACCACGGTCAGACCCAGCAAAACGCCGATCCACGGTGGCTTGCCGACCAGATACGTCACGCTCAGCGTCGTCGCGGTCGTCCCCAGGATCAGCGAACCGGCCAGGCCCTCCCAGGATTTCTTCGGGCTGATCGCCGGGACCATCGGGTGCTTTCCGAACAACACCCCCGCGGCGTAGCCGCCAACGTCGGAGGCCACCACGCCGATCGCCAGGGAGAACACCCGGCCGGGCCCGTCGTGCGGATAGATCAGCAACGCGGCAAACGACGCGAACAGCGGAACCCAGGCGGCCAGGAATACCGTCGCCGAGACGTCGCGCAGGTAGTTCGCCGGCGAGGCGTCGGGAACCGGCGCTGCCCGGCGACCGTGGCGGCTCAGCAGCCGCCAGATCATGCAGATGACCACCGTGGCGCCGAACCCGGCCAGCGCACCGCGCGCCCCGAACGGCCAGGTGAGCCAGACGGTGGCCTGGCCACCGACCACCAGCGGGATCACCGGAATCACATAGCCGGCGCCGCTTAGCCGCCGCCCCACCTCGAGCGTGGCCAGCAGCACGCCGACGGCAAGGATGCCGACGAACGCGTGGGGGGCGTACAGCAAGCTCGCGACGACGGCCCCGCCTAGTACGGCGCCGACGGTGATCGCGACGGGCAGGTTGCGGCCCGCCCGTGACTTGTTCTGCGCCGACCCCTCCGCCGGGGTGCCTGCGCCGGTATCAGTGTCTGCCACGGACATCGTTGCTGAGCGGCCGCTAGACCTCCAGCAGCTCGCCTTCCTTGTGTTTGACCAGCTCGTCGATCTGGGCGACGTACTGGTGCGTGGTCTTGTCCAGGTCCTTTTCCGCGCGGCCGACCTCGTCCTCGCCGGCTTCGCCGTCCTTGCGGATGCGGTGCAGCTCCTCCATCGCCTTGCGGCGGATGTTGCGCACCGAAACCCTGGCTTCCTCGCCCTTGTGCTTGGCCTGCTTGACCAGCTCGCGGCGGCGCTCCTCGGTCAGCTGCGGCACGGCCACCCGGATCACGTTGCCGTCGTTGGTCGGATTGACCCCCAGGTCGGAGTTGCGGATCGCGGTCTCGATGGCGTGCAGCTGATTGTTTTCGTACGGCTTGATGACAACCAGGCGGGCCTCGGGAACGTTGATGCTGGCCAGCTGGGTGATCGGGGTGTTGGTGCCGTAGTAGTCGATGACGATCCGGTTGAACATTCCGGGGTTGGCCCGGCCGGTCCGGATGGTCGACAGGTCGTCGCGGGCCACCGACACGGCCTTTTCCATTTTCTCTTCGGCGTCGAAGAGAGTCTCGTCGATCATCGCGTCTTCCCCTTTAAGTGGTGACCAGCGTCCCGATTTTCTCACCGGCGACCGCGCGGGCGATATTGCCGTCGGTCAGCAGGTTGAACACCAGGATCGGCATGCCATTGTCCATACACAGGCTGAACGCGGTGGCGTCGGCCACCCGCAGCCCGCGGTCGATCACTTCCCGGTGGCTGATCGCGGTGAGGAGCTCCGCCTCGGGGTTGACCCGCGGGTCGTCGGCGAACACCCCGTCGACCGCCTTGGCCATCAACACCACCTCGGCGCCGATCTCCAGGGCCCGCTGCGCGGCGGTGGTGTCGGTGGAGAAGTACGGCAGCCCCATGCCGGCGCCGAAGATCACCACCCGCCCCTTCTCCAGATGCCGGCGGGCCCGCAGCGGAATGTAGGGCTCGGCCACCTGACCCATCGTGATGGCGGTCTGGACGCGCGTATCGATGCCTTCTTTTTGCAGAAAGTCTTGCAGCGCAAGGCTGTTCATCACGGTGCCGAGCATGCCCATGTAGTCCGAGCGGGTGCGCTCCATGCCGCGCTGTTGAAGCTGCGCGCCGCGGAAGAAGTTGCCCCCGCCGATCACCACGGCCACCTGCACACCGTCGCGGACCACCTCGGCGATCTGGCGGGCCACCTGCGCCACCACGTCGGGATCAAGCCCGACCTGTCCGCCGCCGAACATTTCACCGCCGAGTTTGAGCAACACCCGCGAGTAGCGCGGCCGGCGTGGCGGTTCGGCGCCGGGATAGCCGTTGTCCGGTGGAAATGCCTCGACGCCGTTGGTACTCGTCGACTCCTGCTCCGTCATCAGACTCCTCGCATGCGAGAGCGCCTTGCGGCCACCCCCAGGACAGCACCTTCTATCCTGCCTCATGGCTGGTCGCGGCGTTCGAGGTGGAGCAGAATTCGCGTTAAGACCGGGTCAGGCCGCGAGTCGCCGGTCCCTCCAACAACGTGCCGTCCGGCGCGAAGCGTGATCCGTGCAGCGGGCACTCCCACGCCTTGTCGGCGTCATTCCAGTTGACGATGCCGCCCAAATGCGGGCACACCGGCGAAACCTTGTGCTGCACACCATCAACCGTGCACTGCGCTTGCATATGCCACGGCGGGCCCTTGACCACGCCGCCGTCGGTCGACACATCACGGCCCAGTCGCGTCACCGGTGCCAGCCACCCTTTGGCCATGTGCAGTGCGACCTCGAGATTCGCGCGCACGGCGGTGGTGATGCCGCTGATTTCGTGCGGGCTCCACGCCGCGAACGCCTTCGACCAGTCCATCCGCCCGCCGAGGATGCGGCTGCTGAGCAGAAGCGCCGCCGCCGCCCCGGCGGCCAGCCCCCACTTGTTGAAACCTGTTGCGATCAACACCTTTTCATCGCCCGGCAAGATCGGCCCGACATAGGGCAGATGGTCGGCGGGTGTGTAGTCCTGCGCCGACCACTGGTGAGTCTGCGCGGCGCCGGGATAGTGCTCGCGCGCCCACGACGCCAACTCGTCCAGAGCGGCGGTGGGATTGTTGCGGCCCACCACGTGACCGGCACCACCGACGATGAGCCGTTCGCCGTCGCCGACCGGCGCGTATCGCACCGACCTGGTCGGTGAACCGGCCGAGATGAACATCGGCCGGGTGATGGCACCGGGAACTTCGAACGCCATGCAGTACGACCGGTTGGGCTTCACCCTGGCGAAGTATGCGCCGCGGTCCAGGATCGGCATGCCGGTGGCGAGTACGCACTGCGCCGCATCCACGTCGACCTTTGCGTCGCCGGTCCGCGCGGTCAGCCGCACGCGACCGTCGCGGTGCGACAGCCCCTGCACGCGCACACCCTCGGCGAGTCGGCCGCCGCGCTGGGTGAGCTCACCAATCAGACTGTCCAGCAAGGGCATTGGATTGAACTGCGCCTGGTTGGCCAGCCGTACGCCGCCGTGGTAGGGAAACGGTACGTCGGCGTCGTCGTCCCATTCGGCGTCGAGGCCTGCCAGTCGCGCCGCAGCCAATTCCGCGCGCGCCGTTTCCACCTCGGCTGCGGACTGCGCGTAGGTGTAGGCGTCCTCGCGCTGAACCGGAACCCCGTTCGCCTCGCAATAGTGCAGCAGCCAATCCTGGCCTTCCTGGTTGCCCCGCACGTAGTCGCGCGCGAGGTCGGCGCCGTGGTGGGCCACGATCTGCGAGAGCACGGTGCCCTGCAGCAGGCTGATCTTGCCGGTGGTGTTGCCGGTGGTCACCGCGCCGGCGCTGCGTGCCTCCAGCACCAGCACGTCCTTGCCGGCCCGGGCGAGCAGCACGGCGGTGGTCAGGCCGGTGATGCCGGCGCCCACGACCACCACGTCGGCAGATGGTTGTCCCAGATTGATTTCCGCGTTTTGCCGACTTCGGTCGGCCAGCCACAGCGACGTCGTCATCGCCTCCAAATACCCGGCGCGGCGTGGGCGAAACAACGGAGGTTTGAGCGTGCCGCGCGACGGGAATCCGCCGAGACGCGGCGGGAAGAGCGCGAAGATAACGAAGTCTTTGCGCCGCGCCGACAACCGGTCGAGACGATGGCCGGTCCATGAGCAAGACAGCCAATGAGGAGGAATCCATGGCGGAGGACAACAAGAGCGGACCCGCGGAAGGCGTGAAGGGCGTCGTCGAGGACGTCAAGGGCAAGGCCAAGGAAGCCGCAGGCAACGTGCTCGGCCAGGACGACATGGCCCGCGAGGGTCAAGCCCAGCAGGACAAGGCCGAAGCGCAACGCGACGCGGCCAAGAAGGAAGCCGAAGCCGAAGCCGCCCGCGGCAGCGCCGCCGCCTCGGAAAAGCGCGAGCAGTCTCACCAGCAGTAGCTGGATACAAGGACGGGCCCGGTCTGCGACGACGGACCGGGCCTGTCGCATGTCCGGGGCCGGACAGAAATTCCGGCTTACCGGAATATTTTCCCAAGGATCCGGGTAATCTTTGCCTCTACCAGGGGTTGGAGTTTCGGGTGGACGTCCTGCTGATTACCGATGAAGCCGATTTCGCATCGGTATTGCCGACGCTGGAACTCTTCGCCGAGGACGTCCGCCAGGTCCCGCTCAGCGACAGCACCGCCGGCCGCCACGAGCGCGCCGATGTCGCGGTCATCGACGCGCGGGCCAATCTACCTGCCGCCCGCAGGGCTTGCCGGCGGCTGACCGCGACGGCGCCCGCGATCGCGGTGGTGGCCGTCGTGGACGCCGCCGATTTCGTGGCGGTGGACTTCGACTGGCACCTCGACGACGTGTTGCTGGCCAACGCCAGTGCCGCGGAGTTGCAGGCGCGGCTGCGCCTAGCGATCGCACGCCGGCGCAGCACCCTGGAGGGCACGCTGGAGTTCGGTGACCTGGTGCTGCATCCGGCGCGCTACACCGCAACGCTGGCAGGCCGCGAACTCGACCTCACGCTCACCGAGTTCAAATTGCTCAATTACCTTGTGCAGCATGCCGGTCAGGCCTTCACCCGGACCCGGCTGATGCATGAGGTGTGGGGTTACGAATACGAGCACCGGGCCCGCACCGTCGACGTCCACGTGCAACGCCTGCGCGCCAAACTCGGTCCCGAGCACGAGTCGATCGTGGACACGGTCCGCGGGGTCGGCTACATGGCAATGACCCCGCCGCAACCACGCTGGATCGTCGGCGAGCGGGCGATCAGCCCGGTGCGGGCGTCGTAGTCAACCGAACAGCGGGAACGCCCGCTTGCGGGTCAATGCGTCCATCCCGCGCTGAATGCTGTCCTGCACCTCGCGGTATTTGGCGTCGACGTACTCGTCGTCGTCGGCGCGGGCGGGGTCGTGGTCCAGCTCGACGGGGGGCATGAACCGGGTCCGGATCTTGGCCGGCAGCGGAAACTGCGGCAGCGCCGCAGGAGCAATGCCCCACGGCAAGGAGACCGCCAGCGGGAACACCTTGAGCC
This sequence comes from Mycobacterium sp. MFM001, assembly GCF_003402475.1. Taxonomy (GTDB): domain Bacteria; phylum Actinomycetota; class Actinomycetes; order Mycobacteriales; family Mycobacteriaceae; genus Mycobacterium. The sequence goes on along the minus strand of NZ_BFAB01000007.1, from coordinate 280,061 downwards.
GCAACAACTTATCCAGCCGCAGGGCATGGGAGAGCTTGTCGCCGCGGATCAGCACCGGCATAGCGTCGGCGCCGCCCACCGTGGCAATCGGGACGATCGGCACGCCGGCGCGAATCGCCATCTTGACAAAGCCTTTTCGGCCGGCCAGGTTGGCGCGGTCGCGCTCGCTCCACGGCCGCAGCGAGTCCACCTCGCCGCCCGGCCACAACGCGACGTCACGCCCTTCGGCCAGCGCGGTGGCGATGGCATCCGGTGCTGCGGGCAGCACTCCCATCGAGCGGAAGAATTGGCCGAAGCCCGGGATGGCCATCAACGCGTCGTGAGCGGTGCCGTGCAGCGTGCGCTCCGAACCGAACCGCCGCCACCACTGCAGCCCGACGGTCCACGCATCCCACACGAACGGCGCACCCGAATGGATGCCCACCAGCAGCACGGGCGGCTCGCCGACGTTCTCCCAGCCGTCGATCTCCATCCGGAACCAGTAGTCCACCAAGACATTCCAGAAGAACTTCTGGCGGTGCAAACTGGCTTCGTCCTGACGGGACAGATCCCAGCGGCCCGCGCGGCGGGCCACCCAGCCGGAGAGGCCGCCCTGCGCTCCGCTGCGCCGGTCCTCCATTGCCGCACGCGCCCGGTCAGCTTGTTCTTGGGCCTGCCGGCGCACCTCGGCAGGTCGGTGGTCGCTATTAGTCATGGCGGTTTGAGTACCCGATAACAGCCTCCCCGCGCCAAAAATGACGCGGGGAGGTCGCCGATAACCGGTCAGGGATGGGTGACGTTGGACGGCGTCGTCCAGATCAGGACGTCCTCTACCCCGTCGTTGTAGACCACGCCGTTAGGCGGCGGGCCAGTCACGTCGAAGTAGATCTCGCCGTTGGCCTGCTGACCCTGATTCAGCGGCGCAGGCGGAACCCCGTTCGGAGCCGGGACCGTGTCGAGGACGCGGTAGGTTGTCCCGTCGGCCGCGCGGGCGTTGAAGTCGGAGATCAGCGGTGTAACGGTTCCGCCGTCCGACCGTACGGTGACGTCGGCCTGGTAGAGCTTGCCCTGCGGCGTGTAGCCGGGAATCACCGCGTTGCTCGGCTGCAGATTGCTCACCGTGTAGTTGGTGACCATCGGGCCGTCGAACAGCGCTTCACTGGTGCCCAAGGACTGGACGGTCGGGGGCGCCGCCGAGGCTACGCCCGCGCCGAAAACACCGGCAGCCGCAAGTGCCGCGGCCCCTATCCCCGTTTTCACAGTTGTCGAGGTGAACTTCACGCTAACTCCTCCCGTTCGCGTCGTTCAGGATTGGTTTTCGATGCGACGACCGCACTTGTCGTAGTCGCCGCCCGCAATCGCCGCATACCCACCTGTCCGGGCCTCAAACACCCTCAAACACAATCTGGGGGCACTGTGGCAAATACGCCGCTTACCGCCAGGTAAACGCATGCATTCGTGATTAGGCGTTTCTTCACCCGGGTAGCCGACCAAATAGGCCGCCGGCAAAAGAACATTCGACCCTTCGGAAAGGAGAAGACATGAGTTTTCCCGAGCAGCAGCAACCGGTGCCGGGCGTCCAGGCTCGAATGGACCCGGTCCCCGATTGCGGCGAAAAAAGCTACCGCGGTTCGGGAAAGCTCACCGGCAAACGGGCGGTCATCACCGGCGGCGACAGCGGAATCGGACGAGCCGTCGCGATCGCCTATGCGCGGGAAGGCGCCGATGTGCTGATCGCCTACCTCAACGAAGACGACGACGCCCGCGACGTCGCTCGCTACGTTGAGGAGGCCGGCCGCAAATGCGTGCTGGTCCCCGGGGACCTTTCCGAGCCGGCACACTGCCGCGCGGTAATCGACCGGGCCGTACAGGAATTCGGCGGCATCGACATACTGGTCAACAATGCCGGCTTCCAAATGACCCACCAAACCCTGGAAGAGATCAGCGACGACGAGTGGGACTACACGTTCAAACTCAATGTGGGAGCGTACTTCTACCTCACCAAGGCGGCTTTGCCGTTCATGGGTCCCGGTTCGTCGGTCATCGGTAGCTCGTCGGTCAACTCCGACACCCCCAACCCGACGTTGGCGCCCTACGCGGCCACCAAGGCGGCGATCGCGAATTTCTCGGCCAGCCTCGCGCAACTCCTCGGCGACAAGGGAATTCGCGTCAACAGCGTGGCGCCCGGACCGATCTGGACGCCGCTGATCCCGTCGACGATGCCTGCGGAGAAAGTGAAGTCGTTCGGACAGAACGTGCCGCTGGGCCGCGCCGGTCAGCCAGCCGAGCTGGCGTCCGTCTATGTGCTGCTGGCCTCCGACGACGCCAGCTACATCTCCGGCGCACGGGTGGCGGTCACCGGCGGGCGGCCTATTCTATAGGCACCTCGCAAGCCACCGTCAGCCACCCAAACACGTTTGGGGGCATTGCAATTGGTGTAGAATGGCCTTGTGCGGGTGGAGTGACTCCCGCCGCTCCTTAAGAACAGAACGTCGGCCCGCGGTTAGGCAGCTCATGCATCGTCGGACGGTCCTGAAGCTGCCGGTGATGCTTGTCGCAGGCACAGCACTGGCCCGGCTACCGCGCGCCAACGCGGAGGAACCGGGCCGCTGGCCAGCCGAGCGTGCACACCAGTGGTATCGAGCACAAGGCTGGCTCGTCGGCGCGAACTACATCACCTCCAACGCGGTCAACCAGCTCGAGATGTTCCAGGCCGAGACGTTCGACCCGCGCCGCATCGACATCGAGTTGGGCTGGGCCCGATTGCTCGGGTTCAACTGTGCGCGAGTCTTTCTGCACGATCTGCTGTGGGCCCAGGATTACCGCGGCTTCCAGCGACGTCTCGCGCAGTTCGTCGACATCGCGGCGCGCCACGGCATCAAACCGATGTTCGTCCTGTTCGACTCGTGCTGGGATCCGTTCCCCAAACCGGGCGAGCAGCCCGCACCCCGGCCCGGGGTGCACAACTCCCGCTGGGTTCAGAGTCCCGGGGCCGAGCACCTCGGCGACCGCGCCTACATCGGCGTCCTCCAGGACTATGTCACGGGGGTGATGACCCAATTCCGCAGCGACGACCGTGTTTTGGGCTGGGATCTGTGGAACGAACCCGACAATCCCTCTCGGGTGTATCACCAGGTCGAGCGACAAGACAAGCAGGAACTCGTCGCAGACCTGCTTCCCCAGGTGTTCCGGTGGGCGCGTTCCGTCGATCCGAGCCAGCCGCTGACCAGTGGGGTGTGGCGCGGTGCGTGGGCAGATCCGGGGCAGCGCAGCGTAATTGTGGACACCCAACTGGCCAACTCCGACATCGTCACGTTCCACAACTATGGCCAGCCGGCGGCGTTTGAGGCACGGATCGCTGAGCTACTGCCGTTCGGGCGACCGATCCTCTGTACCGAGTACATGGCCCGGCCGCTGGGCAGCACCGTCGAGGGGATACTGCCAATTGCCAAGCGGTACAACGTTGCCGCACTCAACTGGGGCCTGGTGGCCGGCAAGACTCAGACCTACTTTCCGTGGGACTCGTGGGACCACCCCTACCCGGCGATTCCCGACGTGTGGTTTCACGATTTGCTACAGCCGGACGGGCGGCCTCACCGCGATTCGGAAATCGCTGCGATTGCGCCCGTCGATCGGCTGGCGGTCCCCCCGGGCGCTCGGGAGCAAAGCCACTGACCACCGGGCGCCCGTCGGCTGGGCGCGAGGAATCCCCGAAGAAATTCGCCGAAAATCCGCGAAAGTCTGTTTGGTGCTGTTCAATTGAGGGTAGACGGCGAACATGGACGTAACTGCGCCCGCGGTAAAACCGTGCGCAGTTGGCTAACGCCCGGCCGGGAATGCACCGCTTCCGGTTGACCGAGAGGTACGGCGATGGGAACGGCGTCTGCGACAGACGGTGGCACTACCGACCTGATGGAGCCGGCGACGGCCCCGGAATTGCTCCGACTACTGCACGTCGACCGTCAGCCTGTCGCTAAACAGTGGCCGGCAATCACCGAATGGTTGTCGGATCACAAAGCGCCTATCTCGCTGAGGTGCAGTCTGCGCGCCAACGGCTACGGCTACCTGCTGAGGAAAGCGCGGCAGGGCGCTCCGCCGATCGGCAGCATCACGGCGCCCACTCACCATCCATAGCCCCGCCGACTGTTGCATTTCTGCAGCCAATTCTCATAAAGCCTGGACATTGTGACCAATCGGGGTTACTAAGGAGTAACCCGCTGTCTTCAGAAACGTAGGGTCAGCATCCATCGAAGGCGCCCACGGGGGCGCGCACGATAGGAGTGCGTTATGGCCTCTGCAACAATCAAAGTTTCTCGTTCGCGGGCTGATTCGAACCCGCGGCCCAATTCCGAACGCGCTGCGCCGCTCGGCGCGCTGAGTGCCACCACGTCGCAACGCGGCAGGGCGGTGATCATCTCCGTCGCGGGTGAAGTAGATGCAAGTAACGAACGTGACTGGAGATATCTGCTGGCCGAGATGGCTGCGATCGCGGCCGTACCCGGTCGGGTCGTGGTCGACGTTCGCGACCTCGACTTCATGGGCTGCTGCGCCTACGCGGCGCTGGCGCGCGAGGCCGAACGGTGCCGGCGCCGCGGCCTGACCCTGTGCTTGGTCAGCCAGGACCCGATCGTCGCGCGAATCGTGGCGGCGTGTGGGCTGCGCTGGCTCCTGCCGATGTACCCGACGACCGAGGCCGCGTTGGGCATCAAGGGCGAAACCGTTTAGCGGCCAAGGCTTTACAGATCCGGCGTCAGGCCGATCCTGCCCCGGCGCCCAAGGTGCTCTGCATGTCCGGCTTCATCGCCGCCAGCTGCGCACCCCAATACCCCCAACTGTGAACGCCATTGCTGTCGATGTTGAACGTGGCGTTGTGCCCGCCCGCGGCGTTGTAGGCGTCCTGGAAGGCGACGTTGCTTTGCAGGATGATCTGCTCGATCACCTGGCCGGGCAAGCTGCCCTGACCGATGGCTTCCGACGGCGTGCCGTTGCCGCTGTAGATCCACAGCCGGGTGTTGTTGCCGGCCAGTCGTCCAGCCTGCACCGTGGGATCGTTGCGCTGCCACCCCGGGCCGCCGGTTGGTCCCCACATGTCCTGTGGGTTGAAGCCGCCTTCGTCGTTCATCGCCATCCCGATCAAGGTGGGCCCATTTCCGCTGGAGGGGTTCAACAACGCCGATAACGAGCCGGCGTAGGCGAATTGCCCCGGATGGTAAGCCGCCAGGATCAACGCCGACGACCCGGACATGGACACGCCCACCACTGCGTTACGGTTCGCCCGGACCCCTTTGCCCGACAGGTAACCGGGCAACTCGCTGGTCAAAAAGGTCTCCCATTTGTAGGTTTGGCCGTTCGCCGAGCCGTACCAATCGCAATAGAAGCTCGACCGCCCGCCCACCGGCGCCACCACCGATATGCCGGAACCGGCGTAGTCGTTGAAAGCGTTGGTCTCGATGTCCCAGCCGCTGCGGTCGTCGCGGGCACGCAGGCCGTCGAGCAGATAGACCGCCGGCGCTCCCCCGCTTTGGAACTCGACGGTGATGTTGTGACCCATGCTCGGCGAGGGCACCTGGAGAAATTCCGGCGCAGCCGCCCGCGCGGGCGGCACGCTCCCCAGGCCGGCGAGCCCCGGCAACGCAGCGACCGCGACGCCGGCAACCAGTAGTCGACGCATCCAGCGCTGTTTGTTCCCGTTCATCCCCGCTCCTTTCGTTCAGGGGGATTCCCAATTGCGATCTCGGCCGCCCGGCCACCCTTTTTCCGCCCGCTTTCGAATCCAGCGAGCCAGAGGTTCTCGGAGTACCCAGAGCAGCCGCGTTTCTACCGCCGGATGAATCGCCGCCAGATGACGCGCACCGGGGCGCAAGGACGGCGTGGGGTGACGCGTCAACCGTGGCGCGCCCGACCCGGACTCAAGCCCTCAATAAATTGCCAAAAAAACTCTGTTTGGGGACGCGCATGCATGGGCACCTAAGCGGCATGATCGCACATCACAACCTCATTCGTTACCTTGCTCCCGCGGCAGTCGCCGCGGGAGGACTCGGCGCCTGCTACCTCGCCGGCCTTGCGGCCGCTCCATCCGCTTCCGCCCAACCGTGCCCCGACGTGCAGGTGGTCTTTGCCCGCGGTACGGGCGAAGAGCCCGGCGTGGGCCCCACCGGACAGGCATTCGTCGACGACCTGCACAGCCGTGTCGGCCCAAGGTCATTCGACGTCTACCCGGTCAACTACCCGGCCACCGAGCAGTGGGAGACCGGCCTGGACGGTATTCGCGACGAAGGGGCTCACGTCGTCTCCACGGCGCAGAACTGCCCTAACACCAAGATGGTGCTCGGCGGTTACTCCCAGGGTGCGGCCGTGACGGGCTTCGTCACCTCTCCCGCAGTGCCGGACGGCATCGACCCCGCGACGGTCCCGAAACCGCTGGACCCCAGCATCGCTGACCACGTCGCGGCCGTCGTGCTGTTCGGGATGCCCAACGTCCGGGCGATGAACTTCCTCGGCGAGCCGCCGGTCGTCATCGGGCCCGCCTATCAGGGCAAGACCATCAAGGTCTGCGCGCCCGAGGACCCGGTCTGCTCTGACGGGATGAATTTCGCCGCGCACGACGCCTACGCCGAGGACAGCGCAATCATCGACCAGGGGGCGGCATTCGCCGCCAGTCGCCTCGGCGGGAATTCGGCCGGGCTGGCGCCGGGCAACACGCCGGGCGGAGGCTTCGGCGAGTAAGTCGACGGATGGTGTGGCGCACCTCGATGCGACGGTGCGCCATACCCGGTTGGCCTAGCCGTCACGAAAGTTCAATAACCGGAGGCCATTTGGGCTTCCCATGGTGTTGCGCGCATCAAAGCGGTTCCATCCCAGTTCGGTAACAAACCGCGGCGAAGGGTTTAACCCTTGTACCCCAGGCTGATTCATAGGCATGAGAAGCCGATTTCAGTACGAGTTATCGGGGCTTACCGCACAACTCGCACAGATGTGTGTGATGGCCGGGCAGGCGATGGACGATGCCACGTTTGCCTTGCTACAGGCCGACATTGGGGTAGCCGACGGTGTCATCCGTAGGCACGAGGACATTTCGGCGATGGGTTCGAGTGCAGAAGAAACCGCGTTCCTCTTGTTGACGTCGCAAGCGCGGATGGCTGCCGACCTGCGCTCGGTGGTCAGCGCGCTTCACATCACCGCCGACGCGGAACGCATGGGCGAACTGGCGGTGCGAGTTGCCGAGATCGCGCGTCGCCGCCACCCGGGTCATGCGGTGGCCGACCAGGTGAGCGGGCCGGTAGCCGATATGGGTTCGTTGGCGGCGGCACAGGCTCGTACAGCTCAGGAAGCGCTGCTGTCCGGCGAGCCACGAACACCGGTGCACGCACTTCACGACCACGGCGTCATGAAGGAACTCCACCGCCGACTGCTGATCGCGCTGATCGACAAGGGACGGACCGGCGTCGACGTCGCCCTACTGGGCTGCTTGTACGAGCGCTTCTCCGACCACGCCGTCCACATCGCCCGGCACGTCATCTCCCGGCACCCCGCGCACTACGAGCGGCCGGCACTGAGCGGGTAGCGCATCAAAAAAGCGTGCCGCAATACGGTGCACGTTCGGTACAAAAGGCGGCGTCAAGGTCGTGCAGCGCACCGGCATTCAGTTCGGTGATGCGGTTCGCCCGGTGCAGTTCCAGCGCCCGGTGCGCCCCCATATAGATGGTTCCCAGTTCGCCCAGCCCGATTTGGATGTCCGCGGAGCCTTCGTGTGGCACGCATTTCCCGACGCCGTCGCGAGTCTGCAGCAGGAATTGTCCCCCGGCGACGCCGAGCGGATCCGTGACATCCAGGACGACGTCGACATCCGCGGAGTACACGCGCGCCCCCAGCGCTTCGGGCACGTTCATGATCCGCACCCACAAAAAATCTCCCAGGCAGGTCGTTTGGGCGGCGGCCTGGTCTTGGAATTTGAGCGGAAGCGGATCGTCGACCGGGACCTCGATCTCGATGCTGTCGAACATCTCCAAGCCCGACAACGTCGCAAGCAGCTCGGTATGCGCTCGGTCCGTGACCGCGCAGAAGTCTTGGATGACCACTTTTCCGAAAGGCGGCCGAAACGCATGGGCCGGCGCGCCGATCACTCGGTAGGTCAGAAATCCGTCTGGATGGATGACGAAATTGAGCGGCGAGCCATTGTCGCGCTGGGTCAATCGGTCTTCCAAAAAATCGCCCCACCACGAACTGTCCCGACTCAACGCGCCGGGTGTTTTGGCAAACCACCGGTCATAAATCGGAGGTAAGTGGCTTTCCGCCTGGGCCGCCAGCACCTCCCGGGCCGGATTTCGGCTGGGCGCGGATCGCAGTTTCGCAGAATGCGGATCGATCTGGTACGTCCGGGCATAACTCGCCACGCCGGCGCCCAGGATTTCGTACACCGGCGGCCGAGTCGGAACGCCGCACAGGATCGGATAACCACGCTCTTGGAGTATTCCGAAGCCCTGCACGCTGATCTGCTGCCAAATCCCTCGTCTTTGATGCGTCGCCGCGACGGTGATCATGGCCAGCCAGGCCGCTTCGAGGCTGGTGCCGCCTGGCACGGTGATCTGCAGCCGGTAGTAAAGCGAGGTACCGACGAGGAATGGGTTTTGCGGATCGGAGATATCCTCGGCAACCAGAATGTCTTCGGGATTGACCTTGCGTTTCCAGGCCTCGATATCGCGAGGCTCCACCGAATTTCCGTAGACCCGGGCCTGGCTTTCGTAAACCGCCTGCAAGTCGTCGTCGTTGGCAAATCGGATTCTGATGGTTTCGTCTATGTTGTTCATCGGCATCCATGTGGTTTTTATTTGTCGAGACCTGGGTGCAGCTTCGGTTCTGCTTACCCATCGAGCCGCGCGGCCAACCACGATGACGGCGGCTGTGGTCAGCCAGCCCGGATCGGGTATAGCGGTAAGGGCCGGGAAATCGACTGCGGGAGGACGCCGAGATGCTGCACGCAATCACCCGACTGGCCATCGCGGCGCCGCGGCGCATCATCACGGTCGCCATTTTGGCGGTGCTGGCGGCGGCCGTGTTCGGCGTCCCGGTGGTCAACAGCTTGTCGGCCGGCGGTTTTCAGGACCCGACGGCTGAGTCGTCGCGGGCGACCGAGCTGCTGCGGGACAAGTTCGACCAAACCGACCAGAAGATGATGATCGTGATCACCGCGCCGGCCGGCGTCCGCAGCGATCAGGCGCGTCGAGTCGGCACCGACATCGTCGACCACTTGGCACGCTCGCCGTGGGTGCTCAACGTGTCGTCGGCGTGGACGTCGCCGCCCCAGGCAGCCGCCAGGTTGGTCAGCAAGGACAACAAGTCCGGACTGATCGTGGCCAACCTCAAGGGCGGGGAGAACGACGCGCAGAAGTACGCCAAAACGCTGTCGGCGCAACTGGTGCATGACCGCGACGGCGTCACTGTGCGTGCCGGTGGGATGGCGGTGGCGTATGCCGAGGTGAACCAGCAGAACGCGCGCGACTTGCTGATGATGGAGGCGATCGCGATTCCGCTGAGCTTCGCGGTGCTGGTCTGGGTGTTCGGCGGTCTGGTGGCCGCAGCGTTGCCAATTGCCTTGGGGGCACTGGCGATTCTCGGCACCATGTCGGTGTTGCGGCTCATCAGCTTCGCCACCGATGTGTCGACGTATGCACTGGACCTAAGCATCGCGATGGGTCTCGCCCTGGCGATCGACTACACCTTGCTGATCATCAGCCGCTACCGCCAGGAGCTGGTCCAGGCCGGCGGCCGTGAGCAGGCACTGTTTCGGACCATGGCCACCGCCGGCCGTACCGTGCTGTTCTCAGCGACCACGGTCGCGTTGTCGATGGCGGTGTTGCTGCTATTTCCGATGTATTTCTTGAAATCGGCCGGCTACACCGTGGTCGCGACCGCCGTCATCGTGGCCCTGGCATCTGTCGTCGTGACCCCGGCGATCATCATGCTGCTGGGTCCGCGACTGGACGCGCTGGACGTGCGCCCGCTGGCGCGGCGACTGCTTCCCTCGCGACCCGACTATGCGCGCAAACCGGCAAACCCGATGTTTTGGTATCGCTCAACCAAATTCGTGTCGCGCCACGCGGTCCCGGTCGGGCTGAGCGTGATCGCGGTGCTGCTGTTGCTCGGACTCCCGTTCTTGGGGGTGCGCTGGGGTTTTCCCGACGAACGCGTGCTGCCCCCGTCGGCGTCGTCGCGTCAAGTGGCCGACATGCTGGAGAACAATTTCGCCGACGACCTGGGCACGTCGGTGTTCGTTGTCGTCCCCGACGCCCGTGGGGTCAGCCCCGCCGACCTGGATCGCTACGGCGCCGAGCTGTCGCGAGTGCCTGACGTGTCGGCGGTGACCGCCCCAACCGCGACATTCGTGGCCGGGCGCCGGGTGGGCCCGCCCGCGGCGCCGACCGGAATCGCCCACGGCAGCGCGTTTTTGACCGTGGCCAGCACCGCGCCGCTTTTCTCCCAAGCCTCCAACTCACAGCTCGACCGGTTGCACCAGGTCGCCGGACCGGCAGGACGGTCGGTGCAGATCGCCGGGCTGGCACAAACCAACCGCGACAGCGTCGACGCGCTCACCAAACGGCTGCCGGCCGTGCTGTTGCTGATCGCCGTCATCACCTTCGCATTATTGTTCTTGCTCACCGGCAGCGCGGTGCTGCCGCTAGAGGCGCTGGTGTGCAACGTGTTGTCGCTGACCGCCGCATTCGGCGCCATGGTGTGGATCTTCCAGGACGGTCATCTGAGCGCGCTGGGCACCACCCCCACCGGAACATTGAATGCCAACATCCCGGTGTTGTTGTTCTGCATAGCTTTTGGGCTGTCCATGGACTACGAGGTGTTTTTGGTCTCGCGCATCCGGGAGTACTGGCTGGCATCCGGAGCCGCCCGCGAATTGCCACCGAGCTCAGCCGAGGCGCGCGCCGCCAACGACGAGAGCACGGCCCTGGGCATATCCGGCATCGCGCGGGTGGTCACCGCGGCCGCGCTGGTGATGTCGATTTCGTTCGCCGCCCTGATTCCGGCACATGTGTCGTTAATCCGAATGCTCGGGCTTGGGCTGACCCTTGCAGTACTGGCCGACGCCACCCTCGTGCGCATGGTGCTGGTTCCGGCCTTCATGCACCTGTTCGGCCCGTGGAGTTGGTGGGCGCCAAAACCGTTGGCATGGCTGCACGAACGGTTCGCGCCCGGTGAAGCCGCCGCCGCCGCGGTCGGACGCCGGCACTGGACGGCCGAGGCGTCGCCGCCGCGGTTAGCGAGCCAATCGCGTTAGCACGCCGCGTCGTCGGGTTTTCTCCTCGGCGCCCAACCGCGCGGCGATAGCCTCCACGCGCGCCAGCTGGACGATGGCCGTCGTCATCGCCAGTGCTGCCACCACCAGACCGACCATCCCGACGCGACCGGTGTCCAGCGTTTCGCCGAGAACGACGACACCCAGTACTGCCCCTACGACCGGCTGGGACACCTGCAGCGTCGGCATCGACGCGGTCAGCGGCCCGGCCCGAAACGCCGACTGGCTCCACACCAGGCCCCCGAGCACGGCCAGCAGGCAGGCGTAGAGCTCCGGTGTCCGGACCACCGCCCATCCACCGTCGCCGAGCCGGGCGACAACCTCCTTGGTGATCACCGCGAAAACCCCCCACAGCGAGCCCGACACGAAGGCGAACAACACCGCGGCCACCGCGCCACCCCGAATGCGGCCGAACACCACGCATCCAGCCAGCAGCGGTCCCAACGCCACGACCACAGCGGCCCAGGTGTGCAGCGATGCGCCGGTACGACCCGCCTGCGGGTGGCCGACAGTGACGATCACCGCCACCGCAGCGGTCAGCAAGCCGGCCCAGACCCACTCCTGGCCGGTCACCGCGCGCTGCGACAGTCGCGCGTTGATCGGCAGCGCGAACAGCAGCGAACACGTCAGCAACGGCTGTACCAGCAACACCGAACCCGCGCCCAGCGCAGCCGCCTGCAATCCGATGCTCGCGATCAGCACCAGGGCGCCCAACCACCACCGTCCGTCGCGCAGCAACTTCGCCAGCAATTCGAGGTGGCCGACCGGTTTGTCGGTGACCCGGTGCGCCGCCCGCTGCTGGACTACGTCGCCAATCGCCACGCACAGCGCCGAAGCCAACGCGAGCAGGGCGGCCAGCTGCATCGGGGTCATCACCGCTAGTTACCCCTTTTCCGCTGGCGCGAAAGCCACATAGCGCACGATGGTGATATGCGGATCTCACCGTCGGCGCTGACAGCGGAAACACCGTTTCGCTTCCGCATCGAGCGATCCGGCGCCATGTTGGTGCCCGGGGTGATCTTCGCCTCACGATCGCTGCTGCCCGAGACCAACCTGGACCCGCTGCTGGCGCAAGTGGCGAACGTCGCGACCCTTCCCGGCATCGTCGAGGCGTCGTATGCGATGCCGGACATCCATCTCGGATACGGGTTTCCGATCGGTGGTGTGGCGGCCACCGATGTGCGCGACGGCGGCGTGATCTCGCCGGGCGGAGTGGGATTCGACATCTCGTGCGGTGTCCGGCTGCTGGCCGCCGACCTCGACCGGGCGGACTTCGTCCCTGTCGCCGGCAAGGTGATGGACGGATTGAGCAAGCGGATCCCGCGGGGTGCCGGACCGGGAGCTGTGTGGTCGGGCGTGAACGGCGGTGAACTGGACGAGGTGCTGCGCCGCGGTGCGCGCTACGTGGTCGAGCACCGTGGGGGCTCTCGACTGGACGTGGAGCGCTGCGAAGACGGCGGCGCGTTCGACGACGCCGACCCCGCGGCGGTCAGTGAGCAGGCGCGCGCCCGCGGGATGCGCCAGCTCGGCAGCCTGGGCTCGGGGAACCACTTCCTGGAGGTGCAAGCGGTGTCCGAGGTGTTCGACGAGCCGGCCGCCAAGACGTTCGGGCTGCGCGTCGGGCAGGTCTGCGTGATGATCCACTGCGGCTCGCGGGGCCTTGGCCACCAGATCTGCACCGACCAGGTGCGAGGCATGGACCAGAGCATGCGCCGACACGGCCTGCAGGTTCCCGACCGGCAACTAGCTTGTGCCCCAGTCGATTCCGCCGAAGGCCGGCGTTACCTGGCGGCGATGTCGGCCGCGGCCAATTACGCGCGGGCCAACCGACAGCTCCTCGGATCGTCGGCAAGCGAGGTGTTTCGGTCCATCACCGGCAAGGGGCTGGAGTTGGTCTATGACATCTCGCACAACCTCGCCCGGATCGAGCGGCACGAGGTCGACGGCCAGGTCCGCGAGCTGTGCGTCCACCGCAAGGGTGCGACCAGGGCGTTGCCACCCGGGCATCCTGATTTGCCAACGGATTTGGCCGACGTGGGTCAGCCGGTGCTGATCCCCGGGTCGATGGGGACGTCGTCGTATGTGCTGGCCGGGGTACCAGGCGGCGGCGCGTTTCATTCGACGTGTCACGGCGCCGGCCGGCGGCTCAGCCGGCACCAGGCGGCCCGCTCGGTGACCCCGAAGGCGCTGCGGGACCAACTCGAGCGACAGCAGGGAATTCAGGTCAGGGGCGCGTCAGCGCGCGGGCTGGTCGAGGAGGCGCCCTCGGCCTACAAGGATGTCTCCGAAGTCGTCGCCGTCGCCGAACAGGCGGGTCTGTGCCGCACGGTTGCCCGGCTGGTGCCGCTGGGCGTGGTGAAAGGCTGACCGTGGCCGGCAGCGGACATCGAACTGTGCCGCATCCGGCCGACGTGACGATCGAGGCGTGGGGACCGACCCGTGAGGCATGTCTCGGCGAGGCGGTTGTCGGGTTGGCGGCCAGCTTCGTCGACCTCTCCGATGCGAGGCCCGTCGACACCGTCACGTTGGATCTGGCTGCCGCCGACGACGAGGACCGCTTGGTGGCGGCGCTCGACCAGCTGATCTATCTGCTTGACACGCAAGGAGTTATCCCGACGGGCGCCGACGTGGACATCGGCGGACAAACGTTCCGGCTGACCATGCCGGTGGCTTCGATTGACGACGTCACGACGATCGGCGCGTCACCGAAGGCGGTTGCGCTGTCCGGGCTGGAATTCCGGCGCGCCGGCGACGAGTGGCGCTGCCGCGTGACGATCGACGTGTGATCGCTAAGCCGCCAGCGAGACAGGCTTTTTGGTGAACCGCAGCCCCTCGTCGTCGACCTTGCCGCGCCTGATCATCTGCACGTCGAGCAGATAGTTCTGGTTCAGCCGCCACGGTTTGCGTGAGCCCTGTTTGGGCAGCTCGTCGAGTTTGCGCAGGACATAGCCCGGGGTGAAATCCAGGAACGGCCGCTCTTCGACGTCCGGGGCCGGCTGCTCGGGTACCACGACGTCATAACCGTTGGCGTCCATGTAATTCAAGATGCGGCAGACGAATTCCGACACGAGGTCCGCCTTGAGGGTCCACCCGATGTTGGTGTAGCCGACGGTGTAGGCCAGGTTGGGCAGACCCGAAAGCATCATGCCCTTGTAGGCCATTGTCTGGGTCAGGTCCACCTCCTGCCCGTCGACTGTGCCGGTCGCCCCGCCGAACAGTTGCAGGTCGAGTCCCGTGGCGGTGACGATGATGTCGGCGGCCAATTCGCGGCCCGAGCCGAGCTTGATGCCGGTCGAAGTGAACCGGTCGATGGTGTCGGTGACCACCTCGACGTTGCCGTGGCGGATGGCACGGAACAGGTCGCCGTTGGGCACCACACACAGCCGTTGGTCCCACGGGTTGTAGCGCGGGCCGAAGTGCTTTTCGACGTCATACCCCTTGGGCAGTTGGCTTTTGACAAGGGCCATCAGGACTTTGCGCATCCGCTGCGGGAACCGTCGGCACAGCTGGTAGAGCATTACCTGCAGTACCACGTTCTTCCACCGGAGCATGGCGTAGGCCAGGCCTTTGGGCAGCCAGCGGTTAAGCCCGGACGCGACGGGATCACGCTCGGGCTGGGAGATGATGTAGGTCGGTGAACGCTGCAGCATCGTGACATGCTTGGCCCCCGAATTAGCAAGGGCGGGAACCAGTGTCACCGATGTCGAACCGCTGCCGATGACGATGATGTTCTTGCCGCTGTAGTCGAGGTCTTCCGGCCAGTGCTGCGGATGGATGATCGGGCCGGTGAAGTCCTGGCGGCCGGGAAACGTTGGTGTGTAACCCTGCTCGTAGTTGTAGTAGCCGCTGCACAAAAACAGGAACGAGCAGCTGATCGTGCTGTCCTGCCCGTCTGTCTCGACGCGCACGCTCCAGCGGCTCTCGGCGCTCGACCAGTCGACGCCGACGACCTTGTGGTTGAACCGGATGTGCTGGTTGATGCCATACGTGGCGGCGGTGTCCTTGATGTACTCCAGGATCGACTTGCCGTCGGCGATGGCCAAGCTGCCGCTCCACGGCCGGAAGCGAAAGCCGAGTGTGTACATGTCGGAGTCGGATCGGATGCCCGGGTACCGGAACAGGTTCCAGGTGCCGCCCATGTCCGGCCGCTTTTCCAGGATGGCGTAACTCTTGGTGGGGCAGCGTTCCTGCAGATGCCAGGCGGCGCTGATTCCCGAAATGCCGGCTCCCACGATTACGACGTCGAAGTGTTCGCCCATAGCCCACGGTAACAACAGATTGAGCAGCGGTTTCGGTAATTCGCGAGGTCGCATGCCCTCATGCGGCTTGTGGTGGGGAGAGGTCGGCTGCTGCTTCTTCGGGTTGGGTGGGAACGGTATTGGCCGCGTTGATCCGGCCGGCGCCCCAGGTTAGCGCCGAGATGACCATCAGTGTGAAGATCAGCACCACGATGCCGCCGGCGGTGAACAACCACGCGGGCACGTTCGGGTCGCGTTCGCGCTGCAGGATCGACACCTCCAGCACGAACGGCCGCGTGCTGGAGCCCAATGCCGGAATCTCGGGCGCAGGAATGGCGTCGTCGGCCGGGGCGTAGATCGGCACCCCGGTCATTGTCCTGCCGTCCTGCACGCGCACCAGCGTCTTCCAAGTCCCCCACACCGGGATGGGCTGGGTGGAGCGATAGTGGCCGGGTCCGACTTTGTCGAGCCAGTCGATGACCAGGCCGCGGTGGTGCTCCATGCGGCCCTGCCACGACAAGATGGTCAGCCAATCGGGGTGCTCGCTGACCAGGGTGGGTGGATTGATCTGCACGTCGGCGGAGACCATCCGCTGTCCCGGTGGACTGGGCAGATCGGTCAACGTGATCATGGCCGTGTCGTGTTTGGGCACTCGGATGTGCAGTCCATTGGCCACCGCACCGCCGATCACCAGGACCGTCAGCGCCACCACCGCGATGCCGATCGCGCGGCCGGGCAGGCGTTGACCGGTCAGCACCATGCCCAGCATCGCCCCGCAGATTCCGGTCAGCACCGACGCCGGCACCGCCATCGCCAGCGCTTCGCCCCAGGCGCTGACCGGCCACGGGTAGTGATACACCGCGCCGATCCACAGCGACTCCAGCCACAGTCCGACCGTGCCGACTAGCGCACCACCGACGGCGCCGAACAGCATCGGGCGGCGCAGAAGCGGTGTGAGAGCCAGCAATTCGACCACCACCGCCGGACCCAGATACAGCGGGAACCAGTTGATCGGCGCACCCAAAATCGGGCCGACCATTATCGCCACCGCGGCGCGCAACGTGATCGCGAACAGCGCCGCGATAATCGCCCCGCCACGCCCCATCGTCATGCGGGCTGCCACAGACGCGACGGCCGCCGCCGCGGCAATCAGCATCGGCTGGAACACCAACCGGAACTGCGGCACACCGAAGTCGAACTCGATCTGCCACACCGACATCCCGATGAACAACCCGCCGAACGACAGGTAGCGCAGAAGCCTGACGAACAGTCCCTTGATCGGCGCGTCGGGAAGTACTTGCCCCCCTTCGTAATCCAGCATCAGCATCGCAAACAAAGAGAAGCCGGCGCCGCCGATCATCATCAGATGGGTTGGGCCCCACAGTGTTACGTCTTGGCCGAAGATGCGGTGCCAGATGTCGTCGAGCGGAAAGCCAATCAGCGCGTACAGCCCGCAACCGGCCATCAGCACGCCGCCGACAGGTGCGTACCAGTCGCGAGTGATGCGCACCGCCGCCCGCCCGGGTTTCTCGAACGGCACGACGACCGCGATCGCGCCGGCCAGAAAGATGCCGAACAAACCGATCACGATGAAGTAGTGCGCCGGGTTGGCCAGCGGGCCGGGGTCGCGGCCGTTGCCGATATGCCAGCTGACGTCCCAGATGAACCCGAACAGCGCACAGATGATCGACGTGGTGAATACCAGCACCGGCAGCGCCACCCACGGCGGGTTGTCGAACTTCCGGCCCATCCAGTCGGCGGCGCGCGCCAGCCAGGTGATCCGGTGGGTGCGGTGCGCATAGCCGGTCCACAGCATCAACGCGGCGATCACTGCCGCGGCGATCGACAGACCGATCACCTGGTTCAGCCCGGCGCCACGCGCCGGCGCCTCGGCAAGAACAGCTAGTCCCACAGTCATCCCCTCCAGGGCCGGGAGATCCGGTAGCGCGCACTCAAGCTAATGAGCACGGCTGTTCACTGAAAGTGACGGTACCACCGGAATAGCAGTGGTCAAACCCCTAGAAAGTTTCGCCAGTTAGAAGTACACCCGTTCACTAGTCCAAGGTGAGCAGGGCGTGGTCCACGTGCGCCACGGAGTCGGTTGACACCTTGCCCGCGACGGCGGAAAGAAACCGCGCGGCAAGGACGCGGACCTCGACTCACCCGAAAGCACCCGGCCCAGCACCGCGGCGACGCGCTGACGATCCTCGGGATGCTTGTGCTGCAGTAGCAGTTCGGTGGTGGGCACCACCGTCCCCGGCTCGTAGCCGTGCATTCGCGCCACGGCGTCCGACCACTCCCAGCGCTGGCCGTCGAGGAAGAACCAGAATCTGCCGACGCGCTGCGGCTCGCCCGAGGCAATGACCAGGTGAACGGCGCTGAGCTCGTCGGGCCCGACCGAGTCCAGTACCGGCTCGACCGAGGCCTGAGCGGGTTTCTCTTCGATGTTGTCAGCCATCGCCCACGCGTCCTTTCCCAGGTGACCCGAGTACCCGTCCACAACCGCGACGAAGCCGGGTAAATCACCTTTTCTGCGGGTATCTCCGATGGGACGGACAAGCACAGCATCGAGGAGTATCCCCATGGGCCCGCCCGAAGCGATCGTCGCGAAACTGCGAAAGACGCTCGATAACGAGCCGAGCCTGGCCGATCTGCTGGAGGGCTCGTTGGTCAAGGCCCGGGAGTGGGCTGAGGCCGACCTAGACCCCCAGCTGTTCGAGGCGCTGGAATGGCCCACCGACATCGGTCAGTACGAGGAGTATGTGAAGCGCTTCGTGCGGTGGGTCCCTCACGAAACGGATGCGGCAGCCTGGAAGCAAGAGGGCAGCGCCCAAGAGCTCAGCGACCGGATGAGCCACTTCTACTTTCTGGCGAGTCAGAAAGTCGGCGACAAGGCGCTGCAAGACTCCGACGTGTTCCGGGAGTGGATGACCGAGTTTGCCCGTGAGTGGGGCGAGTTCCTGGACTCGCCGGAGTCGTTCAGCCCGGAGGCGTTGCAGTCGTTCATGGACAACGCGCCCGAGTACCGCCTTCACGAATCACTGATCGACGGCACGCCGAACGCTCCCAGCGGCTGGCTGACCGCGAATCAATTCATTGCCCGAGAAATCAACGGCGGGTTGCGCCGGATCGCCGAACCAGGTAGCAATGCGGTGATCACCCGGCCGGCCGACTGCAGTTACCAGCACGCCTACGACATCGACGCCGAGTCGTACATTCCCGCCACCACTGTCAAGAGCGAAAAGTACGGCAACATCAAGCAACTCATCGAAGGCAGCAAGTACGCCGAGAGCTTCGCCGGGGGCACGTTCGTGCACTACATGCTGCCGGTGCATGCCTATCACCGCTACCACCTGCCGGTCGGAGGCCTGGTCAACGAGTCGTTCCGGATCAACGGCAAGGTCTTCATGCAGGTGGGCATCGAAGATCAGCAGCTCCAAGGCAGCGACAGCGCCAGCAGTGGATACGAGTTCTCCCAGACGCGAGGCGTGGTGACCATCGACACCGCGCAATCCGACTGCGGCGACATCGGCGTCGTCGCCGTGATTCCGGTGGGTATGGCGCATGTGTCGTCGGTGGTGCTCACCTCGACCGCCGGGCGGCACATGGCCAAGGGAGAAGAGTTCGGCTACTTCCAGTTCGGCGGCTCGGACATCATCATCCTCTTCCAGAAAGGGGTTGACCCGCAGATAGACAGGAGTGAGGAGTTCCGGCTCGTGGGTACACCCGTAGCCCGCTGCAACCCTCGGTGTCGATGAAGTCCAGGGTTGGTTGCCGGGTCGAGACCGAACCTGTCATCCAGGTCTTGGGCGGGTAGGACGGCGTCGGCGCGGTCGCGCGCTGCGATCACGGCGGCTCGACGCGGGGAGTCGATGGAAGACGTCAAGGAGGTCGAGTTCGCGGCCGAGGAAATCTGCGAGGGTACCGATCGCCGGAACGGCGCGACGGCAGCCGGTCAAGCCGAAGGCGAGCTGGCCGTTGGTACTGGTGCAGGTGATGTTGAGGGTCTGCCCGTCAACCGGAACAGACAGCGGGTAGAGCGGGTCGAAGCGTGCGCCGTTCCAGTACAGCGGGGTGGCCGGGCCGGGAACGTTGGAAATCATGACGTTCGGCGGGCGCGGCGGGCCAGACGTACGGCCCAGCGCCATGGCGAGCGCTAGCGGCGCGGCGCCGAGCGCGCTCATCGCCAAAACCTGCAGCCGGCTGCGGCCGGCGGACGCGGCCTTGCCCTCGCCCATACTGGTCTGCACCGCCGCGAGTCGTTCGGCCGGGTCGGCCAGGTGAGTGCCCAGCGAGCACATCAAGGTCCCGATGTTGTTGCCGGGTACCTCACCCGCCGTGACAACGGGCTCGTCGCCGCGCAACGATACCGGCACCATCGCCATCAGCGGCGCGGTCGGCAGCGCGTTGCGGGCCAATAGGTAGCGGCGGAGTGCGCCCGAGCACATGGCGAGCACGAGGTCGTTGAGGGTGGCTTCGGTGTGCTTGGCGACCAGCCGCAGCCGGTCGATGGGGAAGGTGCATCCGGCGAATGTCCTTGCGTCGCTTATTGGTACGCTGAGCGGGGTATGCGGTGCGGCCAGGCTCAGAGGACCTCCGCGGCCTCGCACCGCCCGCCAGGCGGTGTCGACAAGCGCGGCCGGTACTCCCGCGAGGTCTCTGGTCGCACTGACCACACGCCACCCAGCATCTAAAACATCATGTGTCCCAGCGGGTTTCGCGGCAGGCTCGGTTGTCTCCCATAGGGCCGGCATCCCGCGCTGACCGGGGTCTGAGCTGACCGTCTGCTGTAACAACCGCATCGCCGAAACCCCGTCGGCCAGTGCACGATGCGTTTTGATGTAGATGGCGAATCGCCCGTCGGCGAGGCCTTCGAGCGACCGCACGTGCTATGTCGGCGGGCGGTCTGCGAACACGAGTTTGCGAGCGATCTCGTATAGGGGTGTGTTCGAATTCTGCGACAGCTTGGTAAGCAGAATGAAAGCCTCGCCCGAAGTGACCTTATAGCTTTCCATGATGATGCCCTTGGCTTGGCCGATGATGTCGCGCGAGGCCAATGCACTCCGCAGGTCGTCGCTGCTGCGGGCGGCGGCGAGTCCGACAGCTGCTTGAGCGGCCAGCGCCACCGCAAGTTCCTCGATTTCAGGCGTGAAGGTGCCGGCTTCTTCAGAGTACAAGTTGAGCGTCCCGAGCTCATTTTCGTTGGTGTAGAGCTGGATGGACAAACTAGAGCGCACGGGTGTCTGTTCGACCAAATCGGCGACGAAGTCGGGCCAACGCGTCTCCTGGTCATAGTCGTCGACGCGGACGGTGTACTGGTTCCACAGCGATTCCAGGCACGGCCCTTGCTGATGCTCGTCCTGCAGCCTGTCAATCGCTCTGGCGACCGCCCCGGTGGCAGCGACCGATTCAAGTGCTCGGCGGCGGCGGTTGACGACGAGTGCCACGCCGCCATGCGCCACCCCCGGCAGAATCTGCGTGGCAAGTTCGGTCACCCCGCGCAACAGTCGGTCGGAATCAAGGTCGCTCGCCTGCTGACTTTGCAAGCTGCGCGCCAGCCGCCCCAAATCGAGATAAATGTCCTGCTTAGGTTGAGATTCGTCGCTCATTGCGGGCTCCCGATTTTTACGCCGGACTACGACGACTTGTCAATCCCTCGACCCCCGACGCCACCTGCAGTATACCGACCAGCGATCTCCTGAGTGTTGCTCACCGGACCTGGATGCCCATCGCCGCCGCCAGCACACTCAGCGCGGCGAATAACCAGGCGGCATAGTCGCCAACGTGTCCCGAGTGAACCTTGTGTAGCACCGCGACAGCCGGTTCGTACACACGCCGTAGTGCAGATTTATTGTCCCGCAAGCCAATAGCTGCCACGCCGACGGCGGCTGTGACTGCGATCAACGCCAGGACTATCCCCCAGACAGACCAACCCGGCGCCGGACCGGCCGGCGCACTGGTGCTGTGCCCGAGGATGGCGGCCAGGTAGCCGGCCGTGTCGACGAAGTGTCGTCCGGCAACGTGCGCGGCCTCGGATACTCCGGGCAGCACACCGACCGCGAGGCAGCCGGCCAACAGCACGGCGATCGCGACGTACATGCTCGGCGGGGTGCGGCTCAACACCGTGTCCGGTTCCTCCTCCCCCTTCGTCGCACCGTTCGTGGATTCCTCCGCGCCACTGCCCCATCGGGTGAAGCACCGCACGCCGGCACGCAACACCGCGCCGCCGGTGACCGCCGAGATCACCAGGAACAGCACAGCACCCCATCCCGACTCGATCGTCTCCTCGCACAACGACTTTCCCAGCGCCGTGCCGAACGGCGGCAACCCGGCCAGCGCCGCGGCCGCCAGCAGGTAGAACCCACCCAACAACCATTGGCCTCGCCCACGCCCGGACAGCTCGAATTCGTCGACCGTCTGATGGCGGTCGAGCAGCAGCCCCACGATCAAGAACAGTGCCGACTTCGCCCCGGCATGGCCCACCACGTACACCGCGGTCCCGCCGACCGCTTCGGGCCGCAGCGTCGCAGTGGTCACCAAAAACAAGCCCATGTGGCCGATCGTCGAATAGGCAAGCAGCCGCTTGAGATGCCGCTGCAGCAGGCACATTACGGCGCCAACTGCCGCCGTCAGCACCCCCACGACCACGAAGGTGTGCTCGACGGCCGAGCGCGGCAGCGCCCCGGCGAACGTCACCCAGTACACCCGCCACATCCCGTAGAGGCCGAGCTCGACCATCACGCCGGAGAACAGCACGCACACCCCGGCTGGCGCGACGGCGTGTGCGTCGGCCAGCCAAAAGTGCAGCGGCACAATGGCGCCCTTCACCAGCAGCCCGGCGAGGATCAGCACGAACGCGGCGACGGTGACCGCCTTGGGTGCACCCCGCGCCAGCGCCATCCCTGCCTGAGCCATGCCCAGCTGGCCCACCTGCGCGTAGAGCATCGCGATGCCGACCAGCGACAGGCACGCCGAAAGCGATTGGACGATCCCGAAATTGAGCGCGCCCTGGATCGCCGACTTGTCTTCGATCTTGATGCCGGTCAACGCATAGGCGACGGCGCCCATCAGCTCCAGAAACACGAATAGGTTGAACAAATCGCTCGCCAGCACAAAGCCGTTCATCGCCGCCAGGAACAGCAGCATCAGCGCATCGAAGCGGGGGCCGGCCTCGTCGAGGCCCCGACGGCTGTAGAGCGCCGCACAGGCCATCAACACGCTCACCAACGTCGCCAGGCCGGCGGACAACGGGTCCGCCGCGAGCGCGATGCCGACCGTTGCGCGCCCCAGCATGGACCAGCCGCCGATCCAGGTCACCAGCATGTGCTCCCGTGCGGCCACTGCAGCGAACCCGGCAACGCCGGCCGAGGCGATCGACACCGCCAATGTCAGCCACGTCGCCGTCGTACGCGAGGCCCGGGCACCGAGCGCGAGCAGCAGGCAGCCCGCCACGATGGGCACCGCGACCAGCAGCGGCAGCAGCTGCGCCGCAGTCGTCTGCACGGCCGGCTCAGCCCTTCAGCGCCGAGAGCTCGTCGGGATCCAAAGTGCCGTGGCGCTTGTGGATCTGGATGGCCAGCGCCAGCAACAGCGCGGTGACGGTGGCCTGGATGACGATGTCGGTCAGGGTCATCGCCTGCACGACGGGATCGACGACGTTGGTCGGCGGCGGCGGATTGGGCCCGGCGAAAATCGGCGGCGCGGCGCCGCGTTGAAATCCGATCGCCAGCAGAAGAAGATAAGTGCCGGACTGCGCGACCGACAAGCACACCACTGCGTGGATCAGGTTGCGGCTGCGCATGATTCCCCAGGCGCCGATCAGCACCAGCCAGCCGGCCACGCAGTACGGGTAGATGCTCATCCGCCGTCACCCCGCTTGACCACGGTGATCTCCTGGGCCAGGAATTGCGCCAGCAACACCGTCATCCCGCAGGCCACCTCCACGCCGACGGCGATGTTGAGCAGCACCACCGAACCCGACGAGAACAAGTTGCCCATGGTCCCGGTCGGCAGCAGGTTGACGAAAAACACTCCGCCGACGACCATCCCGGCCAACCCGATCGCCACGAATGCCGCCGCCCCCAGCGCCTCGCCGATGTCGAAGACGTTGACGGGCCGCAGCCGATCCAGCGCCCGGAAGCTGCCGGTGATGTACAGCAGATGCAACCCGGCGGCCAGCACCACCCCGCCCTGAAAACCACCGCCCGGCGTGAGATGCCCGTGCACGACGATGTCGATACCCAGCGCAATGGTCACCGGCAACATCAGATAGCCGACCAGCCGGGTCGCGTCCAGCGCCGAACCGCGGCCCGGTGCGTGGTATTCGCGCTCCTCGATGGCCGGGCGCAGCAGCGCCATCACCCCCGTCACCGACCCGAGCAGGATCGTCTCCTCCCCCATGGTGTCCAGCGCGCGCTGATCGAAGTTCACCGAGGCGACGACGTTGGCGGTCGCGCGTGAAAACGCCGCCGGCACAGCCAGATCCCGATACAGGTGCCGGGCCTGCCCGAAAGCCGGCAGTTGCGCGAAACCCAACCACAGCAGCACCGCCAGCCCGCCCGCCCCGGCGAGGAAAAGCGCCGTCCGCACACCGCGATTCATCGGCTGTCCTCTTCAGCTTGGTGACGGCGTACGGCGCGAAAGGTCAGCATGACCATCAACGGCACCACGACCCCGCCGATCACCAGTTGCGACAGCGCGACATCGGGAGCCTGCAGCACCACGAACAACATCGTCAACGCCAGACCGAAGACAGACAGCGGGATCGCCTGCTGCTCGGGGCGGCCGGTCAGCGCGACCACCGTGCCGGTCACCCCGACTAGCGTGATCACCACCAGCACCAGGGGGGTCACGACGGCGAGTCCTCGTCGACCAGGCCCTCGTGCTGTGCCGCCAGCCGGCCCGTCGCCGCTGAGATCACCGGAGAGCTCACTGCCACCAACACGGCCGTCACCGCGATCATCGCCGACGATTCGGTCCAGCCCTGCGAAATCATCAGCCCCACACCGGTCAACGGCGCGCCGAGCGACGTCGTGGCTGCCAGCAGGTGCAGCCGGTCGAACACCCGGGGCAGCGTGGCGGCGCCCAACGCGGACAGCGCCATGACCGCAATGCCGGCGAAAACCACGCACCACGCGATCACGTCTTACCCACCAGCAGCCGGGTGAACACCAACGTTCCCGGCAACGTCACCAACGCCAACACCAATGCAACGATCAGATCTGAATTCCGTTGCCAGGCAACAGCAACCACCATCACCGTCATGACCGCCGCGACGCCGGCGAACTCCAATCCCACCAGCCGGCTCCGGGGCTCACCATGGGAAGCGATCCAGGCGCCGGGCAGGAACACGCCGAGTAGCAAGGCCAGCGCCGCGAGCTCCCCCGGGTTCACCGCTGCACCACCGTCGCCAGCCGACCGGTACCCGGCCGGATCCGGTGCAGCAGGACCTGTGAATCGCAGTCCAGCACAACAGTTCCCGGCGTGGCGGCAAACGCCAACACCGCCAGCGCGCGTCGCGCGTTCGCAACCGGGTCAGGTTCGGCCGGCAAGGGCACGGCGCTGATCACGCCGCGCCGGCGTCGCATCAGCACGTATGCCCACGCCTGGACGGTTTGCACCGGTACGTCGCGCAAAACGGTTGCCGCCCAACGCAACCAGCCGACGCGGAACCGCCAGCGCCCCCGGTTGGCCCGTCGCGCAGACCGTGCCGCCACAGCGCAGGGCAACGTGGCGCCCACGGCCACCGCGAGTTCGGCGGCGGTGAACGACGTCAGGGTCGCAATCCAGAACACCGTGGTGGCTACCCACCACGCCAGGATTTCGGTCAGTGCTGCGAACCGGTCACCGGGTCCGGGCACGACGGTTGGCCTTTTTGATCGCGTCGACCAACTGGGCCTTGTTCATCGTCGAGCGTCCGTGAACGTCGAGGCGGCGCGCGACGTCGAGCAGATGCTTCTTGCTGGCGTTGGCGTCGACGCCTTCCGCCGACGGGATCGGGTTGCGCAGACCGCCGCGCTCGGAACGCTTGTCGGACGGCCCTTTCTTCTTCTTGGGCTCCCAGTGGTCGCCGACCTTTTCGAAGCTGTGCTTGACCGCGGAATAGGCGACCCGGTGGGCCCGCTCCTCGCTGCCGTATTCTTCGGCGGCCGCGTCATGCGCTTTGGCGAATGTGCGCTGGGCCTTGCCGCTGGAGCGCTGAAGCGTGCTGGGCAACTCGCTCTTTTTGGCCTGGCCGCCCTTCGTGGTCTTGGGCATGAATCCTCCTTGTTTGTCAACCTTGAGCGGATTGCTGCGCCATCGCGTAGGCGAGCTGTAAGAAGTCGGCGCCGGCCAGTGCGGTGAAACTGCCGGCCACCAGCCGGGTGAACCGGGGCGCGAAGATCAGGCCGATGACAAACACGGTGGCCACCCACATGTCCAGACAGAACGGGCAAGTCAACAGCTCGCCCAGGCTATGCCGCATCTGGCTGTCCTGCCGGGTCTCCTCCTGCACCTCGGCAGGGCCGCCGGTGCCGGCATAGTGGGCGAACGGCGCCCGCAGCGGGCTGGTCACCGCGTCTTTGGTCAACGTGCGGGACAGCTTGTGGGACCCGAGTGTCACCGTGAGAAGGTCTTGGGTCAGCCACCGTTCGGGCAGTTTGCGCCCGGTGAGCGAGGCAATGATCGCCGTCACCGCGATCACCGTGCCGTACACGAACAGTACGACCAGGTAGCCACCCAACGGCCGTGGATTGTCGCCGCGGTAGGCTTCGGCCTCCTGACGGGCCCGTTTGCCGATTTCCCTTACGTCGCCCACAACACTCCTCGAGGTCGGCTCCGGCACCCGGTTACCCGATGTCGGCGACCGGCAATCACGGGAGGGGTTGGCGGACCGCCGACTGGGTATTCACCGGCTGGCCCACTGATGGAAAGGATTGCGTGGTCATGGTCGAACCCAAACCGGCTGTGCTCTTCGATGTCGACGGAACGCTGGTCGATTCCAACTTCCACCACGTCGTGGCGTGGCATCGCGCACTTCTCGACGTCGGCAAGGAGGTGCCGTGCTGGCGCATCCACGGGCTGATCGGCCGGTCGGGCTCGGAACTGGTCCAAATTCTGCTCGGCGACGAGTTCGCCGAGGTACACGGCGCCGACGTCGAAAAGCGCCACACCCGCTACTTCCTCGACAGCGCGTCCACGCTGCGCACGCTTCCTGGTGCGCGTGAGCTGCTCGGCGCGATCGCCGACCAAGGCTGGCGGGCGGTGTTGGCGACGTCTGCGGGCGAAGAGGAGTTGGCCGTACTGCGCGACGTGCTCGACGCCGAGGACCTGGTGGCCGCGGTGACGTCGGCGGCCGACGCCGACAAGAGCAAGCCGCACCCGGACATCGTCACCAGCGCGTTGGAATGCATTGGCGCCCAGCCGGGCCAGGCCGTTTTTCTCGGCGACACCGTCTGGGATGTCCAGGCGGGCCGCCGCGCCGGCGTTCCGACCGCCGCGGTGCTCAGTGGCGGTATCGCCCGGGAGGCGCTGGAACATGCCGGCGCGGCGGCAATCTATGCCGGACCACTCGATGTGCGGGCCCACCTCGAGGAGTTCGGCCAACTCCTGCGGTTGTGACCGGTCAGCCCAAGTGGGCGGACAGCAGCCAGGCGGGCACCGACTTGCGTCCGTTGCCCTCGTCGCGCAGATCCACCACCGGGAACTCCGGGGACGGGCCGCCGGGGAAGTTGGCGTGAATCCGCGCGGGTCGGATTTCGTCGATCACCCAGTACTTGGACACCACGTCGCGTAGCTCGTCTTCGGTGACCGGATTGGGGCCAGGGCTCTCCGGCATTCCGGCGCGGTCGAAGACCAGCACGAAGTACGACGCGCCGGGGGCGGCGGCGCGGACGATCGATTGCTGGTATCCGTCGCGAAGTTCGACCGGCATCGAATGGAACAGCGTGCTGTCGATGATGGTGCCGAATCTGCCGTCGTAGCCGGTGAACGACGAGATGTCGGCGACCTCGAACGTGGCGTTGGTCAACCCGCGCCGGGCGGCCTCGGCCCGGGCCAACTCGATGGCGGTGGGCGATGCGTCCAGCCCGACGGTGTTGTGTCCCAACGCCGCCAGGTGCAGCGAGACCGCTGCCTCGCCGCAGCCGGCGTCGAGCACGTCGCCGTGGATCTTGCCTTGGTCTATGAGCGCCGCGATCTCCGGTTGCGGCTCACCGAGACTCCATGGCGGGCGGACGCCTTCGCCGAACTGGGGTGCCTCGCCGCGGTAGGCCGGGTCGAAATCGAAATCGAATTTCTGCGTTTCAGTCATGCCATCCTGTATATCAACCTGCCTGATATATGTCAAGATGGTTGATGTGGGTCAGACGAACGACGCGCCGCTCGGTTATTTGCTGCACCGGGTTGGGGCCGCGCTGCGCCCGGAGGTGACCGCGGCGCTGCGGCCGCTGGGCCTCTCGCTTCCCGAATTCGTTTGCATGCGAATACTTTCCCTGTACCCGGGGATGTCGAGCGCTGAGCTGTCGCGCTACGGCAACGTCACACCGCAGGCGATGAACACCGTGTTGCGAAGGTTGGAAGACCTCGGCGCAGTGTCTCGGCCGGCATCGGTGCCGTCCGGGCGGGCGCTACCGGCCACACTCACCGGGTCGGGCCGAACGTTGCTGAAACGCGCCGAAGCCGCCGTGCGGGAAGCCGACGCCCGAATCTTGGGCAAGCTGTCTGCGGCCGAGCAGCGCGAGTTCAAACGGATGCTCGACGCGCTGGGCTCAGATTAGCCATTCCGGTGGATGCGCGCCCAGGGGCGCGCCTCTTCCAACTCGTAGCTCAGCTCCAGCAGCCGCGCTTCCTGCCCGAGGTCGGCGGAGAACATCATGCCCACCGGCAGACCGCCCGCAGATTGGGCCAGCGGCAGCGATATTGCGGGTTCACCGGTGACGTTTTGCAGCGGCGTGAAGGCAACCCAGTCGATCAATCGGTCAATGATCTGCTGATAGTCGGCGGTCGGGTCGAGATGGCCGATCAGCGGCGGCGGGTCGGCCACGGTCGGCGTGAGCACCGCATCGTAGGTCCGGAAGAACTGCGCAGTGCGTCGCCGTATCGCACGCAGCCGCATGACAACCCGCGGCATCCGATGCAGGTTGCGACCGGCGTGCCGAGCAAGCCCCAGCGTCAGGTTGTCCAGCCGGGTGCGGTCGAAGCTCGCACCGAAGAAGTGCCGACCCGTACGCACCTGAAACAGGGACAGCAGCGACCAATACAGCACGAAGTCGTCCGCGAAACTGGTTGGCACCGGCGGTGTGTCGACGTGCTCGATCTGGTGGCCGAGTTCCTCGAGCAGCCGCGCGGACTTCAGCGTCAGGTCACGGATTTCGGGGCCGCATTCGCGTTCCACCGAGCGGGTGATGACCGCGATCTTCAGCCGCTGCGTCCCGGACCGCCGCACGTCGCCGATTGGCGGGAGCCTGCGCGGTTGCCAGGCCCGTTCGGCTTCACGGTAGAAGGCCGCGGTGTCGCGCACCGAGCGGCTCAGCACGCCGTTGGCGACGATTCCGATCGGCAGCCGGCGCAGCTCGCCGTCGACCGGCAACCGGCCCCGCGTCGGCTTCAAGCCCACTAATCCGTTGCAGGAGGCCGGAATTCGGATCGACCCGCCGCCGTCATTCGCGTGCGCGATCGGCACCACCCCGGCGGCGACGAACGCTCCGGATCCCGACGACGAGGCGCCCGGGGTGTAGTCGGTGTTCCACGGGTTGCGCACCGGCCCGAGTCGAGGATGCTCGGCCGATGCGCTGAACCCGAATTCCGACATCTGCGTCTTGCCCAGCGGTGTCAGGCCGCTGGCCAGATACACGTTGGCGAAGTCGCTGTCGGCGCGCGCCGGGTGGGGCAGCCACGCGTCGGTGCCCCGCATTGTCGGCATCCCGGCGACGTCGACGTTGTCTTTGACGAACGTCGGCACACCGCTGAAAAAGCCAGGCTTCGGCGGCTTCGACGCGTCGGCACGCGCCCGGTCGAACGCCTGATAGGCCAGCCCGTTCAGCGTCGGGTTGACGGCTTCGGTGCGGGCGATCGCTGCCTCGACGAGTTCGCCGGGCGAGACGTGGCCGGCCCGCAATTCCTCGACGAGTCCGACGGCGTCATGCGTGCCCAGGGCGTCGTCGCCGAAGGCGTGCACGTGTCGCATGCCCGCACACGCTATGCGATTTCGGCGCGATTATGTGCGCTGGGCGACGATTATCGCGCCGAAATCAGCTTTGGCCGACCTCGAAACGGACGAATCGCGTCACGGTGACGCCGGCCTCGTCGAGCAACGCCTTGACGGTCTTCTTGTTGTCGGACACCGACGGCTGCTCGAGCAGCACGACGTCCTTGAAGAACCCGTTGAGCCGGCCCTCGACGATCTTGGGCAGCGCCTGCTCGGGCTTGCCCTCGTTCTTGGCGGTTTCCTCGGCGATGCGGCGCTCATTGGCCACCACGTCGGCGGGCACGTCGTCGCGGCTCAGGTAACGCGCCTTGAGCGCGGCGATCTGCAGTGCGGCCGCGTGCGCGGCGTCTTTGTCGGAGCCGGTGTACTCGACCAGCACACCCACCGCCGGCGGCAGGTCAGCGGCCCGCTTGTGCAGGTAGGTCTCCACGGTGCCGTCGAAGTGGGCCACCCGGCGCAATTCCAGCTTTTCGCCGATCTTGGCCGACAGCTCGGCGATGGCCTGTTCGACGGTCTTGTCGCCGACTTTGGCTGCCTTCAGCGTGTCGACATCGGAGGCCTTGGCGGCCGCGGCGGCGCTCACGATGTCGTCGGCCAGCTTCTGGAACTCGGCGTTCTTGGCGACGAAGTCGGTCTCGGAGTTCAGCTCGATCAGCGCGCCGTCCTTGGCGGCGACCAGACCCTCGGCGGTGGCGCGCTCGGCGCGCTTGCCGACGTCCTTGGCGCCCTTGATCCGCAGCGCCTCGACGGCCTTGTCGAAGTCGCCGTCGGTTTCGGCCAGCGCGTTCTTGCAGTCGAGCATGCCGGCGCCGGTGAGCTCACGCAGCCGCTTGACGTCGGCAGCGGTGTAGTTCGCCATCTCAGCCTTCCGTGGTGGTCGTGGTGTCAGTGGTGGTCTCGGCGCCGGCCGCAGGGGTAGCGGAGGCCAGCAGTTCCTGCTCCCACTCGGCCAGCGGCTCGGCGGCCTCGGCCTCGGGCTTGCCGTCGCCGCGCCCCAGACCGGCGCGGGCCTGCAGGCCCTCCGCCACTGCCGAGGCGATCACCTTGGTCAGCAGCGCGGCCGAGCGGATCGCGTCGTCGTTGCCCGGGATCGGGTAGTCGACCAGGTCGGGATCGCAGTTGGTGTCCAGGATCGCGATCACCGGGATGCCCAGCTTGCGGGCCTCGCCGACGGCGATGTGCTCCTTGTTGGTGTCGACGACCCAGACCGCGGACGGCACCTTGTTCATGTCGCGGATACCGCCGAGGCTGCGCTCCAGCTTGTTCTTCTCGCGGGTCAGGCCCAGGATCTCCTTCTTGGTGCGCCCCTCGAAGCCGCCGGTCTGCTCCATGGCCTCGAGCTCCTTGAGACGCTGCAGCCGCTTGTGCACGGTCGAGAAGTTGGTGAGCATGCCGCCCAGCCAGCGCTGGTTCACATACGGCATGCCGACGCGGGTGGCCTCGGCGGCGATCGACTCCTGCGCCTGCTTCTTGGTGCCGACGAAGAGGATGGTGCCGCCGTGGGCGACGGTCTCCTTGACGAACTCGTACGCCTTGTCGATGAACGTCAGCGTCTGCTGCAGGTCGATGATGTAGATGCCGTTGCGGTCGGTGAAGATGAACCGCTTCATCTTGGGATTCCAGCGACGGGTCTGATGCCCGAAGTGGGTGCCGCTGTCAAGCAGCTGCTTCATGGTCACTACGGCCATGGGTGTGCCTAGCTTTCATGTGTCGGTTGTCGCCCGGCGACGGGTGAAGCCGGGCCCTGGTGTCTGCGGGATGCCAGACCCTTGGGAGGGACCGAGCGACATCCGTTCGGCGGCAGACACGCGAAGTCAGCCCGCTTGACGCGAACTGCGTGGATGAGTTTACACGCAGGTAGAGGGTGCTTTGTCCACAGCCCGGCTGGCGGGGCGGTCGGCGACGGGGTGAACTCGGCGAGTGCGGCTCTTGGCGATCCCGCTGGTGGCGGTGGTTTGCGCCGTCCCGGCGGTTGCCGACGACGTGCGGCTGGACTGGCCGTTGCGGCCGCGCCCGGCGGTGATGCGGGCGTTCGACGCGCCGTCGCCGGATTGGAACCGGGGCCACCGCGGCGTGGACCTGGCCGGCGTGGCGGGCCAGCCGGTGTACGCGGCGGGGCCCGCAACGGTGGTGTTCGCCGGCATTCTGGCCGGTCGGCCGGTGGTGTCGCTGGCCCATCCCGGCGGCTTGCACACCAGCTACGAACCGGTGCGGGCGGCGGTCCGGCCCGGACAGCGAGTGAGCGCCTCGACCGTGATCGGCGAATTGGTGTCCGGTCATCCGGGCTGCGGGGCCGCCGCGTG
This sequence comes from Mycobacterium sp. MFM001, assembly GCF_003402475.1. GTDB lineage: Bacteria > Actinomycetota > Actinomycetes > Mycobacteriales > Mycobacteriaceae > Mycobacterium. The sequence goes on along the minus strand of NZ_BFAB01000007.1, from coordinate 248,048 downwards.
CCTGCATTGGGGCGCCATGTGGGGTCCGGCGTCGCGCGCCGACTACGTCGACCCGCTGGGGCTGCTGGCGTCGACGCCGATCCGGCTGAAGCCGCTTTCCTGATCGCCGAATGTGGGGTTGAGGCACGCTTCGGGCGAAAAAGCGTGACACAAGTCCACACTCGGCGGGCCTAGGCCCGCGGGTGGGCCTGGTCGTGCACCTTGCGCAGCCGGGCGACCGTCACGTGGGTGTAGAGCTGGGTGGTGGCCAGGCTGGAGTGGCCGAGCAGCTCCTGGACGACGCGCAGGTCCGCCCCGCCTTCCAGCAGATGGGTGGCCGCGCTGTGCCGCAGCCCGTGCGGGCCCATGTCGGGTGCGCCGTCGACGGCGGCGACGGTCTGGTGCACGACGGTGCGGGCCTGACGCACGTCGAGGCGCCGCCCGCGGGCACCCAATAGCAGCGCGGGCCCGGACTGCGCGGTGGCCAATGCAGGGCGGCCGTCGGACAACCATGCACTGAGCGCCTCGGCCGCCGGCTCGCCGAACGGCGCGGTGCGCTGCTTGTCACCCTTACCGAGTACGCGCACCAGCCGATGCCCGGTGTCGACGTCGTCGATGTCCAGCCCGCACAACTCGCTGACCCGGATGCCGGTGGCGTAGAGCAGCTCGACGATCAGCCTATCCCGCAGCGCGAGCGGATCACGTTGCTGCGTACCGGATTTCGCGGCGGTCATGGCGGCCAGGGCCTGATCCTGGCGTAGCACCGCCGGCAGCGTGCGATGCGCCTTGGGCATCTGCAGCCGGGTGGCCGGATCGGTGCTCAACAGGCCGCGCCGCGTCGCCCACGCGGTGAACGCCTTGACCGCCGAGGTGCGACGGGCCAGGGTCGTGCGGGCCGCCCCCGAACCCGCTTGCACCGCCAGCCAGGAGCGCAGTATCGGCAGCGTCAGCCCGGACAGACCCGATCCCGGGGCACGCTCGTCGATGAATGCGAACAGCGACCGCAAATCACCGAGGTAGGCGCGCCGGGTGTGCGCCGACCGCCCGCGCTGCAGCGCCAGGTAGTCGTCGAACTCCTCGAGGATCGCCTCCACGCTCCTACGGTCACAGACCTCGGCCGTCGGGCTCAGGTGACGCGCCGGAGCGCGTCGCGATCGAGATCTTCCCGGGTCGCATACCCGTCGACGGCCATGATCAGGTCGGCTTCGGCCAGCAGCGTGCGCAGTACGTGCACGATGCCGTCGACCCCGCCGAGCGCCAGCCCGTAGGCATACGGGCGGCCGATGCCGACCGCCGTCGCACCCAGCGCCAGCGCCTTGACGACGTCGGCGCCGGTGCGGATCCCCGAGTCGAACAGCACCGGCAGTCCATCGGCGGCGTCGACGACCGCCGGCAGACAGTCCAGGGCGGGCAGCCCGCCGTTGGCTTGCCGCCCGCCGTGGTTGGAGCAGTAGATACCGTCGACGCCGCCGTCTTTGGCGCGACGGGCGTCCTCGGGATGGCAGATGCCCTTGACGATCAGCGGCAGGCTGGTCAACGAGCGCAGCCAGGGCAGGTCGTCCCAGGTGAGCGGGTTGCCGAACAGCTGCGCCCAGCGCAGTACCACTGCCCGCGGGTCGGCTTCCGGGGGCTGTTGCAGGCCCGCGCGGAACACCGGGTCACTGGTGTAGTTGGAAAGGCAATGTCCGCGCAGCTGCGGGAAGTTGGCGGTGGTCAGGTCGCGCGGGCGCCAGCCCGGCACCCAGGTGTCGAGCGTGACGACGATGCCTTGATAGCCGGCGGCCTCCGCGCGATGCACCAGGCTGGCCGCCAGCTCGCGGTCTTTCGGGGTATACAACTGGAAAAAGCCTGGGGTATCGCCGAATTCAGCGGCGACGTCTTCGAGCGGGTCGGCGGTCAGCGTCGACACCATCATCGGCACACCGGTGCGTGCCGCCGCGCGTGCGGTGGCCAAGTCGCCGTGGCCGTCCTGGGCGCAGATGCCGATGACGCCGATGGGCGCCATGAACAGCGGCGCGGGCAGCGTCATCCCGAACAGCTCGACGGACAAGTCGCGGTCGTCGGCGCCGACGAACATCCGCGGGATCAGCCCCCAGCCTTCGAAGGCCTCGCAGTTGGCCCGCTGGGTGCGTTCGTCGCCCGCGCCGCCGGCGACGTACGACCACACCGACGGGGACATCGCGGCCTGCGCTTTGGCCTCCAATTCGGCGTATGCGATCGGCAGCGACGGCACCACCCCGGCGAGGCCCTGCAGGTAGATCTCGAACTGGTAATCGCCGAATGCCATGCGCTGAGAATGCCAGGCCGCGGTCAGCCGGCTGCTTCAGCCTCGGCCAGTTCCTTTTTCCACTGCCGGAAGGTCTCTTCGGTGCGGCCGCGGCGCCAGTACCCGGAGATCGAGGCCCATTTGGCGTCGACCTCGCGGTCTTTGCGGATGTAGGGCCGGAGGTTGTGCATCACGGCCTGGGCCTCGCCGTGGACGAAAGCGTGCACCTGACCCGGTAGCCATGCTGTGGTCTTGACCGCCTCGATCAGCGGGGCATGGTCGCCGGCGCGATCCTCGGGAACCAGGTCGGCGCGCCCGCCGCGGTAGATCCAATTGATCTGCACACCTTCCGGGGCGGTCAGCGGGATCTCGTCCTCGGGGTCGGCCACCTCGATGAACGCCTTGCCGATTGCGTTGGCGGGCAAGGCTTCCAGGGCCACACTGATCGCGGGCAGCGCGGTTTCGTCGCCGGCGAACAGATGCCAGTCGGCGGCCGGGTCGGGGGCGTAGGCCCCGCCGGGTCCCATCAGATACGCCGGCTGCCCGGGCTCGGCCGCCACGGCCCACAGCCCGGCCGCGCCGTGCTCGCCGTGCACCACGATGTCGATCGCGATCTGCCGGTTGGCCGGGTCGACGCGGCGCACGGTCATCGTGCGGATGACGGGCTGCCGTTCGGCGGGCAGCTCGGCGAAGCTGTCCAGCGTCAGCGGCTGCGGCAGACCGGCCACGTCGACGTCGTCGGCGACGAATACCAGCTTGACGTAGGAGTCGGTGAACTCGCTGGGCCTGAAGGTGTCGAACCCACTGCCGCCGAGCACCACTCGGACGATATGCGGCGCAAGCTCCTCGGTGCGCACTACTTCGAAGGTGTGTACTGGTCGACCGGCCACGTCGTCGACTATACGGACACCTCCTTTCGCCGCCGGACGATGCGCCAGCCGCCGTCATGCCGCTCGGCCAGCCCGGCCATCTCCAGCATCGCCAGCGGGCCGAGCACCCGCTCCGGGGCCAGGCCGGCGGTAACGGCGATCTGGTCGACGGTCGCGATTCCGCGGGCCGGCAGCGCCTCGTACACCTGCCGCTCGCCGTCGCTGAGGCCGTCGAGCGCTGTCGTCGGCCGGGGCGGCTCGGTGGCCAACTCGCCGATGCGGCCCACCAGTTCGACAACGTCCGCAGCGCGGGTGATGACTTCCGCGCCGTTTTGCAACAGGACATGGCAACCCGCCGACGCCGACGACGTCACCGGCCCGGGCACTGCGCCCACCACGCGGCCCTGTGCGCGGGCCCAGGCGGCGGTGTTGGCCGCGCCGCTGCGCAGACCGGCCTCCACCACCACCGCCGCACCGGCGAATGCGGCCACCAGGCGGTTGCGGGTCAAAAACCGGTACCGCGCCGGGCGTACACCCGGCGGGTATTCGGTGACCAGCAGTCCCTGGCCGGCGATGCGGTGGAGCAGCGCGGAATGCCCTGCGGGATAAGGGATGTCGATACCGCTGGCGAGAACCGCGATGGTGATGCCGTCCGCGGCAAGCGCGGCCCGGTGGGCAGTGCCGTCGATTCCGTAGGCGCCGCCGGAGACGACCGTCACCTCACGCTCGGCCAACCCGGCCGCGAGGTCGGCCGTGACGAGCTCGCCGTATGTGGTGGACGCCCGGGTTCCGACAAGGGCGGCCGCCCGCAGGGTGATCTCGTCGAGCCGTTCCTCCCCCAGCACCCACAGCGCCATCGGCGGGCCGCTTCGCGGTTTGGCGGCCATCGCCGGCCCGGCGAAGGCAGTGAACGCCAGCACCGGCCACTCGTCGTCGTCCGGTGTGATCAGTCGCCCGCCGCGACGGAAGAGCAACTCGAGATCGTCTGTTGCCCGGTCGATTTCGCGTCTGGCCTCGGTGTGCCGAGCCAGGGCGTCGTCGACCTGGCCGCGCCGGATGCGTTCGGCGGCATCCACCGGGCCGACGAGGTCCACCAAGGCGCCGAGTTCCGGGCACGGCGGTTCGGCCACCCGTGACAGATAGGCCCATGCCCGCAGCGTCGGATCGCTCATCGCGACGCCCCGGCTTGGCGGAAGCTCAACGCGGCGGCAACCTCTTCGATCCCCGGCGATGTTCGGCCGGCCAGGTCTGCCAATGTCCAAGCAACTCTTAGTGTTCTGTCCATACCGCGAATGGACAGCAGTCCGCGGTCCAGCGCGGTGCGCAGTGGTGCCATGACGGCGTGGCTGAGGCGGAATTTCCGCCGCAGCAGCGGGCCGTTGACTTCGCCGTTGGTGGAAAAGCCGTGTGCGCGCCAGCGTTCGGCGGCGGCCGCGCGGGCCGCTGCCACCCTGGCGCGCACCTGTGCCGTCGACTCGGCCTCCGCGGCCGAGAAGGCGTCCCGGGGCACCGAGTGCATTTCGACGCGCAGGTCGACGCGGTCCAGCAGCGGCCCGGACAGCCGACCCAGGTAGCGGCGTTTGACCGCTCCGGCGCAAATGCAGTCGCGCGGATTGGCGGGCGCACAGGGACACGGGTTGGCGGCCAGCACCAGTTGGAACCGGGCCGGGTAGCATGCCACACCGTCGCGACGGGCAAGCCGAATCTGTCCGTCCTCCAACGGTGTTCGCAATGCCTCCAGCGCGCTGACCCCGATTTCGGCGCACTCGTCGAGAAAGAGCACGCCACGATGCGCCCGGCTGACGGCGCCTGGCCGGGCGAGTCCCGACCCGCCGCCGACCAGTGCGGCGACGCTGGAGCTGTGATGCGGCGCCACGAACGGCGGCCTGGTGATCAACGGCGTGGCATCCGACAGCAGCCCGGCAACAGAGTGGATCGCGGTGACCTCCAGCGACTCGCTGTCCGACAACGGCGGCAGCAGACCCGGAAGACGTTGGGCCAGCATCGTTTTGCCGACCCCGGGCGGTCCGGTCAACATGAGGTGATGAGCACCGGCGGCGGCCACCTCGACGGCGAAGCGCGCCTGAGCCTGTCCGACGACGTCAGCCAGATCCGCCGTCGGCTCTGGTGCGGTGATCGCGCCGGTGACGCGCCCGGCCAATTGCTCCCTTCCGCGCAGCCAGGCCTTCAGCTGCTGAAGCGTCTGCAAACCCAAGACCTCGATGCCGTCGACCAGGCTGGCTTCGGCCAGGTTCTCGACCGGCACCACCACGGTCCGCCAGCCGTCGTTTTTGGCCGCCAGCACGGCCGGCAGCACCCCGCGCACCGGCCGGACCCGGCCGTCAAGCGCCAATTCGCCCAACAGCACCACGGACTCCAGCCGCCGCCACGGTTTTTTTCGCTGCGCTGAGAGCACGGCCGCGGCCAAGGCAACGTCGTAAACCGAGCCCATTTTCGGCAGCGTGGCCGGCGAGAGCGCCAGCGTCAGCCGGGCCTGCGGCCACTGGTTGCCGCAGTTGGTGATCGCCGCCCGCACCCGGTCGCGGGACTCCTGCAGCGCGGCGTCGGGCAGCCCGACCAGGTGCACTCCCGGCAGGCCGGAGGTGATGTGCGCCTCGATCTCCACGATCGCGCCGTCCAATCCACGCACCGCCACCGAAAACGCGCGCCCCAGCGCCATCAGCCGACTCCCCGCAGATGAGTGATTTCCGGAGTGCGCTGCCGGCCGATCCGCACACCGACCACATCGATCCGGATCGCCGCCCAGCGCCGATCCTGGCCGGCCAGCCACAGCCCGGCCAGCCGACGCAGCCGTCGCACCTTCTGCTCGGTGACCGCGTAAGCCAGCCCGCCGAAGCCGTCCCCCGTGCGGGTCTTGACCTCGACGAAAACCACAGTGCGCGTTGACGGCTCGACGGCGATGATGTCGAGCTCGCCGTATCGGCAGCGCCAGTTGCGGGTCAGCACTTCCAATCCCAGCCCCATCAGGTGGTCGACGGCCAACCGCTCACCCAGCGCTCCGAGTTGGGCCCGCGTCAACGTCGTCATGCCGCTACCCTGCGCGCCAGCCCCGACAAGTGCGGTCAAGCGCCGCGCTGCAACAGCCAGTTATCCACAGTTGCACAACAATCCACAGGCTGGTCATTCCATTGCGCGCTCAGTCGGCCGAGGCGTAGCATCCGGCTAGGCGATGAAGCTCGCCTTAACCGCCGCACCCGGCTGATGGCTTCTACCCGTAGGTAGAAGGCTGGTGGCGGCGAATGGCATGGATTGCCAATCTTTCTCGCGACGTGCTGCAAATGCACTCGTGGACTCGCGCGCTCGTTATCGCGGCCAGGGCTCCCCCGGCGGATTGCGCGTCGAGTCACACGTCATCACCGTAGAGAAAGGAAATCCCATGTCATTCGTTACCGCACAGCCAGAAGCGCTCACCGCTGCAGCGGGCAGCCTGGCGGGTATCGGCTCAACGATTACCGCCGAGAATGCGGCGGCGGCGGCCCCCACTACCGGCGTGGTACCGGCCGCGGCCGACGAAGTGTCCGCCCTGACCGCGGCGCAGTTCGCCGTTCAAGGGCAGCTGTATCAAGCGGTCAGCGCCCAAGCCGCGGCGATTCACGAAATGTTCGTCAGCACATTGGGTATCAGCGCCGGCTCTTACGCCGCCACCGAGGCAGCCAACGCCATCGCGACTGGCTAGGAGGTGGCTTCGTGCTGGATTTCGGGGTTCTACCACCGGAGATCAACTCGGCCAGAATGTATGCCGGCCCCGGATCGGGGCCGATGCTGGCCGCCGCGGCAGCCTGGGACGCACTTGCCGTCCAGCTGTCGGCCAGCGCAGCCGGCTATGGATCGGTGGTCTCCGAGCTGGCCGGCGCGGGGTGGCTGGGGCCGGCATCGTCGTCGATGGCCGCGGCTGCCGCACCGTATGTGGCGTGGCTGCACAGCACCGCCGCGCAGGCCGAGCAGACCGCGGCCCAAGCCAAGGCCGCCGCGGCAGCCTACGAGTTCGCGTTCGCGATGACGGTTCCACCGCCGGTGATCGCGGCCAACCGCAGCTTGTTGATGACTCTGATCGCCACCAACTTCTTCGGGCAGAACGCGCCGGCGATCGCCGCCACCGAGGCAAACTATGCCGAGATGTGGCTACAGGATGCGGCCGCGATGTACGGATACGCCGGATCATCGCTTGCTGCAAGCCGATTGACGCCATTCACGCCGCCGAAGCCCACTACCGATCCGGCCGGGGTGGTTGCCCAATCCGTCGCGGTGGCCAAGGCCGCCGCCCCGCTGCAGGCGCCCGCACCGCCGTCGGCGCCGTCCCCGCTGCTGTTGGTGGGAACGCTGGAGCGTATCCCGAACGTACTGAACACCGTGCTCTCGTTCACCAACGCCGCGATGTCCGGACGCAACATCCTCATCACGAACGAGCGCCTTGCGTTCCAGCAGGCTCAGGACGCGGAAAGGGGCGCCGAGTTCGGCCGTCTCGTCTCGACGGCTCCCGTCCGGCTGGGCGGCTCGGCAGTACGGGCGGTGTCGGCGGGAATGGGTCGCGGCACGGTGGTCGGATCCTTGTCGGTGCCACCGAACTGGGCTACGGCCGCGCCGGAGATCCGAACGGTCGCATTGGCTTTGCCAGACACCCCGGCCGAGGCGATAAATATGCCGCAGATTCCGGGAAGCGCGTTCAGCCAATCGGTGCTGGGGACGCTTTCTCGGCAAGGCTTTGACGGCCCTCGCGCGAAGAGCAAACCGGTCATAGTGCGGTCTCCGGCCGCCGGATAACGCACGGATTTAATCGAGAAAGGGTTTCAGACATGGACTTTGGCGCTTTTCCCCCGGAAATCAACTCAGCCAGAATGTATTCCGGCCCCGGCTCGGCTTCCATGGTGGCCGCCGCCTCCGCCTGGGGCCAACTCGCGCACGAACTGAACTCGTCGGCTGCGGCCTACGGTTCGGTGATTGCCGGGCTGACCACCACGGGATGGCAGGGCCCGTCGTCGATGATGATGGCGAATGCCATCGCGCCCTACGTGGCGTGGATGCACAGCACCGCCGCCCAGGCCGAGCAGACCTCCGCCCAAGCCATGACCGCTGCGGGCGCCTACCAATCGGCGTTCGCGATGACGGTTCCGCCGCCGCTGATCGAGGCGAACCGCACCCAGCTGACGTCGCTGATCGCGAGCAACTTCTTCGGCCAGAACAGCCCGGCGATCGCGGCCACCGAAGCCGACTACGACCGGATGTGGGCCCAGGATGCCGCGGCGATGTATGGCTATGCCGCGTCCTCGGCGACGGCGTCGCGGCTGACGCCGTTCACTGCCCCGCCCCGCACCACGGATCCGGCCGGTGTGGCCGCCCAAACGGCGGCAGCCGCGCAGGCCGCGGGCAGTCCGGCGCAGGCCGCCGCGCCGCAGTTGCTCGCTCAACTACCGATGGCCATGCAGCAACTCGCCGCGCCGGCGCAAGCCCCTGCGCCGCCCGCCCTGCCGTCACCCGCGGATCTGCTGCTGCAGATCCCGTCGATCACCAGCGCGACGGCGTCGATTTCGAGTTCGTCGTTCTCGGGTGCGGCCATTGCCACCACGAATCGCGCCATCACGATCAACGCCATGCGCGACGAGGCCCAGGGAATCGGGCCGTTCCTGGCGGGGTCGACGGGACCGGTAGTGCCGGCGGGCGTCGGCGGGCCGGCGGTGTCGGCCGGGATGGGCCGGGCCAGTCTGGTCGGCACCTTGTCGGTACCGCAGACCTGGGCCGCGACTGCCACGCTGCCCACCAGCTCGGCGACACCGTTGCCCGCCGCCCCTGTGGCCGCCGAAACCATGCCTGGCAGCGGCATGTTCGGCGAAGCGCTCCTGGGCACATTGGCCGGACGCGGCGTCAGCAATATCGCCGGCAAGATGCGCAGCAGCGTCGTACCCAAGTCACCTGCCGCGGGATGAGGCCACCGGGGCAGCCGACCAGGTATAGCGTGGGATCCGGCGCACCCGGTCGGCGGGAGGCCCTGAGATGAGGAACACCGTGGCAGACGAGGCACAAATCGGCGCGGAGGGATCGGTTCAGCCGGTCAAGGCGGATCCTGCGACGGTGTTCGCGGCGCTGGCCGAGATCATCTATCAGGGCTCGGACCCCGCCGAGTTGTATGCGGCCCTCTGCATCGCCGCGACCCTGGTCGTGCCCGGCTGCGACCACGCCAGCCTGCTGACCCGCCGCGGCGATCGCTATGTCACCGTCGGTGCCAGCGACCGCATCGCCAAACGCATCGACGACATGGAGCGCGCCGTCGGCGACGGGCCGTGCGTCGACGCCATCGAAGAAGAAACCCCGCAAATCGAGACCGACCTGACCAGGCCGTCCCAATGGCACGGCCTGGCCGCACGGCTGGTCGCCGACACACCGGTGCGCGGCGCGATGGGGTTTCGGCTGCTGATAGACCAACGCAAAGCCGGCGCGCTGAACCTGTTCAGCGATACCCCGAACCGCTTCGACAACGAATCGGCCGACCAGGCCATAGTGCTGGCGGCGTTCGCCAGCGTGGCGATCAACGCCATCGCCCGGGGGGAAGACGCCGCCACGCTGCGTCACGGGCTGTTGTCCAACCGGGAGATCGGCAAGGCCGTCGGCATGCTGATGCTGCTGCACAACATCTCCGAGGATGAGGCGTTCGACGTGCTGCGCCGCAACTCCCAGGAACTCAACATCAAGCTCGCCGACGTCGCACGGACGGTCATCGAAAACCGCGGCAAGCTGCAATTCGGCGACGACGAGCTGTCGCTGGGTAGTCGAGACCTACTCGGGTAGGCGCAGCTCCGGCTTCTCTACCTCTTCGATGTTGACGTCTTTGAAGGTCACTACCCGCACCTGCTTGACGAACCGAGCCGGCCGGTACATGTCCCACACCCAGGCGTCGGCCAGCCTCAGCTCGAAGTACACCTCGCCGTCGGCGTTGCGCGGCACCATCTCCACGCTGTTTGCCAGGTAGAACCGCCGCTCGGTTTCCACGACGTAGCTGAACTGGCCCACGATGTCCTTGTATTCGCGGTACAGCGAGAGCTCCATCTCGGTTTCGTACTTCTCGAGATCTTCGGCACTCATCTGCTCAGCCGTCCTTCTGCTCGCCGTTCTGGTCCCATCTTCCTCCATCGGGAGAGCCCGGTTTGCATTCGGCCACCACCCGGGTGCCCGATCCGGTTGCCACCCGGCGCACGTTGATGAACGAATAGCGGTGTTGCGGGCAGGGGCCCAGCTCGGTCAGCGCCGCCGAGTGGGCCGGCGTGCTATAGCCCTTGTGCTCGGCGAACCCGTAGCCGGGATGCTCGGCCTCCATCGCCACCATCAACCGGTCGCGGCTGACCTTGGCCAGCACGCTGGCCGCCGCGATGCAGGCCGCGGCCGCGTCGCCCCCGACCACGGGCAGCGACGGCACCGGCAACCCTGGCACCCGAAAGCCGTCGGACAGCACGTACCCGGGACGCACCGACAGCCCGGCGACCGCGCGCCGCATGCCCTCGATGTTGGCCGCGTGCACACCGCGCCGGTCCACCTCGGTCGACGGGATGAACACCACGTGGTACGCCAGCGCGTAGCGGCGGATCAGCGGGTACAGCTTCTCCCGCGTCTGCTCGGTGAGTTTCTTCGAATCATCCAGGGCGGCAAGGCTTTCCAGTCGGCCGGGGCCCAGCACGCAGGCCGCCACCACCAGCGGGCCGGCGCACGCTCCACGGCCCACCTCGTCGACCCCGGCCACCGGTCCCAGCCCACTGCGGTACAGCGCCGACTCCAGGGTGCGCAAACCCGAAGATTTGCGGATCACCGTTCGCGGCGGCCAAGTGGTGGCCATGACTACCGATTCTGCTGCGGATTCACCGAACCGACACCACCCCACCGCGACGGCGGCCACACGATGAACCTGGCCTTGCCGATCACGTTGTCCACCGGCACGGTGCCCGACATCGGGTCACCGGTGCACAGCAGGCCCTTCATCGCGTCGGCCGGGACGCTGGTGCAGTGCGCGCGCGAGTCCGCCGAGTGAGTCCGGTTGTCGCCCATCACCCACAACCGGTCCGGCGGCACGGTGACCGGCCCGAACTCGTTGCCCAGGCACGGGTAGACCGACGGGTCGGCCATCATCGTCGCCGGATCCAGGTATGGCTCGTCCAGCCGCTTCCCGTCGACGGTCAGGCCGGTGTTGGCGCGGCACTGCACGGTCTGGCCCGCCACCGCGATGACGCGCTTGACCAGGTCGTTCTCGTCGGGCGGCACGAAGCCGACGAACGAGAGCGCGTTTTGCAGCCAGCGCACCACGGTGTTGTCCGACCGGATCGACTTGTAGCCGACGTTCCAGGACGGCGGTCCCTTGAACACGATGACGTCGCCGGGACGCGGCTCGCCGAACCGGTAGCTGATCTTGTCCACCATGATGCGGTCACCCACGCAGCCCGAGCATCCATGCAACGTCGGCTCCATCGACTCCGACGGGATCAGGTAGGGCCGGGCCACGAACGTCAGCATGACGTAGTAGAGGACCACGGCGATTGCCGCCAGGATCGCGACTTCCCGCAGCGCGGCGCGCTTCTTGCCTGTGAGCTCTTCGGTGGTCTCGGCCTCGGGCGTCGCGGGATCGCGAGTAGCGACCTTGGGTTCGACCGGGCCGGAATCGGGTTGGTCCTCCGGCGACGAATCGGTGGTGTCGGTCACCAGATCAGCGTAGCCAGGGCGAGGTGCGGCAGCTGCGGCACACTCAGCGCTTCTCCTTGATCTTGGCCTTCTTGCCACGCAGCTCGCGCAGGTAGTACAGCTTGGCGCGACGGACGTCGCCGCGGGTCACGACCTCGATGTGGTCGACGTTGGGCGAATGCACCGGGAAGGTGCGCTCGACGCCGACGCCGTAGCTTTCCTTGCGCACGGTGAAGGTCTCACGGACGCCGCCGCCCTGCCGGCGGATCACCACGCCCTTGAACACCTGGATGCGCTGCTTGTTGCCCTCGATCACCTTGACGTGCACGTTGACCGTGTCGCCGGGGCCGAAAGCCGGGATGTCGTCGCGCAGCGACGCCTTGTCGACGAAGTCCAGCGTGTTCATTTCCGAAGACACTTCCTTGCGGTTCGCGGCTGCCGGTACGACCAGGGATTCAGCGGTCAACCGAGCCGATGGTTCGGGCATCTGGGCGCATCTCGCAGCAGGCGGCACAGCCCGGCCGGCCGGCAAACTGCTGGAGACAACTGGTCAATTGTGCCAGATGGCCCGCAGGGAGTGAAATCACACAAAAACGCCGCTCAGCGCGGCCGTCTCAACGGCGTGCGAGTGGTACATATGAACGGGGTCGCACCACACCAACTGGAAAACCACACGTTAATCTGACGGGTCGGGCGGATGGCGGTTGTGGCGAGCCCGACCCAGGTCATTCTCGGTAACCGGTTGAGGAGACGCATGCGAGCGCGGCCCCTGATGCTGCTCGTCGCCACCGTGTTGGCGGCGGTGCTGGTCGCGGGCTGCGAAGCCAAGGTCTACGGCGCCGCCAACAGCAGGTCTCCGGAACACCGGACGAGCCGCGTCGCGCCGCTGGTGCAGGCAGTCATGCCTCCCGAATTGCCGCAGGCCGTGCCCGCCGCCGCGCTGACCGGGTTGCCGGCCCGCATCCAGCAGGCCACCGAAGAAGCCGCGGACCAGGGCGCCACGATCTCGGTTGCGGTGTTCGACCGCGTCACCAACCAGACGTTCTCCAACGGCAACGACCGGCTGATCGGCATCGCGTCGGTGGCCAAGCTGTTCATCGCCGACGACCTGTTGCTGCAGGAATCCGAGGGCAAGACCCACCTGTCGGCGGAAGACCGCCAGGCGCTCGACGCCATGCTGCGCTCCTCCGACGACGGCGCTGCGGAGAATTTCTGGGCGCAGGGCGGCGGCGAGTCGATCATCACCGAGGTCGCCGCCCGCTACGGGCTGACCTCCACCACGCCGCCCAGCAGCGGCCGCTGGTGGGACACCATGAGCTCGGCATCCGATCTGATCCGCTACTACGACATGCTGCTTGCCGGCTCCGGCGGCCTTCCCGCGGAACGGGCCGACATCATCGTCAAGAATCTGGCGCAGTCCACCCCGATCGGGATCGACGGCTATCCGCAGCGGTTCGGCATCCCCGAAGGGTTGTACGCCGAACCCGTTGCGGTCAAGCAGGGTTGGATGTGCTGCATCGGCAGCGACTGGATGCACCTGTCGACCGGGATCGTGGGCGCGGACCGGCGCTACATCATGGTGATCGAGTCGCTGCAGCCCTCCGACGACGCCGCCGCGCGGGCCACGATCACCCAGGCGGTCAAGACAATGTTTCCGCAGGGCCGGATTTAACGCGCGAGCAGACGCGCTTACTGCAGGAGGTCCGGGCGGCGCTCGCGGGTGCGCTGCTCGGAGGCTTGCCGCCGCCACTCGGCGACGCGGGCATGGTCCCCCGACAGCAGCACCTCAGGCACGTCGAGCCCGCGCCACGTCGGCGGCCGGGTGTACGACGGGCCTTCCAGCAGGCCGTTGGAATGCGAATCGTCTTGGTGCGACAGCGGATTGCCGATGACCTCGGGCAGCAGCCGGACCACCGCCTCGATCATCACCAGCGCCGCGGATTCGCCTCCGGGCAGCACGTAGTCGCCGATCGAAACCTCCTCGACGCGCATGCGCCGGGCGGCGTCGTCGACGACCCGCTGGTCGATGCCCTCGTAGCGACCACACGCGAACACCAGATGTTCCTCGGTGCTCCACCGCTGCGCGGTCGCCTGGGTGAACAACCTGCCGGCAGGGGTGGGGACAACGAGAAGCGAAGTCTCCGAGCAGATTTCGTCGAGCGCCTCCCCCCACACCGGTGCTCGCATCACCATCCCGGGGCCGCCGCCGTAGGGGGCGTCGTCCACCGAGCGATGCACGTCGTGGGTCCAGCGCCGCAGGTCGTGCACCCCGAACTCGACGACACCCGATTCGATTGCCTTGCCCGGCAACGACTGTCGCAGCGGCTCCAAGTAATCCGGAAAGATCGTGACGACATCGATGCGCACTACTGCCCCAGTTCCAGCAGACCCTCGGGCGGGTCGATCTCGACGGTGCCGGCGTCCAGCGACACCGTCGTCACGATCGCGCCGACGAACGGCACCAGCAGTTCACCACCGTCGTCGCGGCGAACCGCCAGCAGCTCAGCGCCGGCGGTGTGCAGCACCTCGGCGACGGTGCCGATGTCGCGCCCGGTTGTCGTGCGCACCCGAAGGCCTTCCAGCTGGTGGTCGTAGTAGGTGTCCGGCTCGTCGATCGGCGGCAGGTCCGCCGAGTCGATGACCAACAGGCTGCCCCGCAACGCGTCGGCGGCATCGCGATCGTGTATCCCCGCCAACCGGACCAGCAGCCGCGCGCCGTGATCGCGGGCGGCCGCTACGGTGTAGTTACGCTCGCGGCCGTCAGATCCCTTGGCCCGCAATACCGTTCCCGGGGCGAACCGGCTGTCGGGGTCGTCGGTGCGCACCTCGACGACGACCTCGCCGGCGATGCCGTGCGCTTTGGCCACCCGCCCTATGACGAGTTCCATCAGAACTACTGGTCGGTGTCCACCACGTCGACGCGGATTCCGCGGCCACCGATTCCGGCGACCAGGGTGCGCAGCGCGGTCGCGGTGCGCCCACCGCGACCGATCACCTTGCCCAGATCGTCGGGATGGACGTGCACCTCGACGGTTCGGCCGCGCCGGCTGGTCACCATGTCGACCCGGACATCGTCGGGGTTGTCGACGATCCCGCGGACCAGGTGCTCGACGGCGTCGACGACGACGGTACTCATGGTCGGGTCAGCTTTCGGCTGGCGACTCGGCCTGCTCGCCGGCGGTGTCGGCTGCGGCGGCGGGCTCTTCGGACTTCTCGGCCGGCTCGTCGGCCTTCTCGGCCTTGGCGGCCTTCTTGGCCGGGGCTTTCTTCTTCTTCGGTGTCGCCGCCTCGGTGGTGGGCCCACCCTCGGCTGCGGCAAGCGCGGCGTTGAACAGCTCCAGCTTGCTCGGCTTGGGCTCGGCGACCTTCAGCCTGCCCTCGGCGCCGGGCAGCCCCTTGAACTTCTGCCAGTCGCCGGTGATCTTCAACAGCTTGAGGACGGGCTCGGTGGGCTGGGCACCCACCGACAGCCAGTACTGCGCGCGCTCGGAGTCGATCTCGATCAGGCTCGGCTCTTCCTTGGGGTGGTAGCGGCCGATGATCTCGATGGCGCGGCCGTCGCGCCGTGTGCGAGCGTCGGCGACGGCGATGCGGTACTGGGGATTGCGGATTTTGCCAAGCCGGGTCAGCTTGATCTTCACAGCCATGAATTGCTCCTGTGGTGTCACGCTGCAATTCAGCGATCCGGGCGGGATGCCGGGATCCGGTTTTGCCTCGCGTGTGCAGCCGCCCATTGTGCCAGAGCCCGCTGGTCCGGCGGAAATCCGGCCGCGAGCCTCAGGGCCGCCGGTCGAAGCACTTGGTCTCGACGCGCCGGCTCATCCGCCAGCCGTCGGCGGTGCGGACGAACTCGTCGTCGTACCAAAGACCCAGCAGCATCGTGCTGGGCGCCTCGCCGCCGAACACCATCGGGTTGAAGCAGAACGTCCGCGCGGTGGCGGTGTCTCCGTCGATGCGGATCGACGGCAGGCCCAGCATGTGGGCGTAGTTGGCGAAATTCGGCAGCACCTCCGCAAGCCACGCCTTGACCTCGGGATAGCGGCCGACGATGCCGTCGAAGGCGCTGTAGTCGATGTGTGCGTCGGGGGTGAACACCGCATCCAGGTCGTCGAACCGGCGGGTATCGATCGCCGTCGAGTAATCCACGAGTAGCTGCTGGATCTCCAACCTGTCGGAGATCTCGGCTTGGCTGAGCATGCCGGTTAGGCTAATCGGCCATGCGGAGGCTTCTGGCCGCAGTGGCGGCTTTTCTCGCGGTCCTCGGATGCACTGCGACGGCCGCTGCCGATACCAGCGTGCAGCCGGTCGGCTCGGTGCCCATCCCCGACGGCCCGGCGCAGACCTGGATCGTCGCCGACCTGGACAGCGGACAGGTGCTGGCCGCGCGCGACGAAAACGTCGGGCACCCGCCGGCCAGCACCATCAAGGTGCTGTTGGCGCTGGTCGCCCTCGACGAGCTGAGCCTGGACTCCACCGTGGTCGCCGACGAGTCCGCCACCCATGTCGAGTGCAACTGCGTGGGCGTCAAACCCGGCCGCACCTACACGGCGCGCCAACTCCTTGACGGCCTGCTGCTGGTGTCGGGCAACGACGCTGCCAACACCCTGGCGCAGATGCTGGGCGGCCCGCAGGCCACCGTGGCCAAGATGAACGCCAAGGCCGCGTCGCTGGGCGCGGTGAACACCCACGCGGCGACCCCGTCGGGCCTCGACGGCCCCGGCGGCTCGGGCTCCTCGACCGCCCACGACCTGGCCGTCATCTTCCGGGCCGCATTGGCCAACCCGGTGTTCGCCGAGATCACCGCCGAGCCGTCGGCGATGTTCCCGGGCGACGGCGGCGACCGTCAGATCGTCAACCAGGACGAACTGCTCTACCGCTATCCCGGCGCGATCGGCGGCAAGACCGGCTTCACCAACGCCGCCCGCAAGACGTTCGTCGGCGCCGCGGCCCGCGACGGGCGCCGGCTGGTGGTCGCCATGATGTACGGGCTGGTGCACGAGGGCGGGCCGACCTACTGGGACCAGGCGGCTACCTTGCTGGACTGGGGCTTCGCCCTCAACCCGCAGTCGGGCATCGGGACGCTCTAGATCGGTGCGCTAATCTGCCACTGCCGTGGCATCCTGTTCTGCAGATGTCGAATATGGTTTCCGCGGCACCGCGCCGACACCCGTCGACGCTGTTCATTCGTGGGTTGAGCTCACAGCCCTTGCCAGCATGCCGACGTCGCGAACTGGCCGCACAAAGGTGCGCATGGAACGAGGATCGATGATGGCCGAACACCACCACGCTGCGGAGGGTTCTCCTCAACCCGCCAAGGACGACTTCAACGTCGACGAGAAGTGGGTCGACCAGCTCGTCGTGCTCTCGGTATCCGGCAGCGTGGACATGCTCAGTGCGCCGTGGCTGACCGCCGCCATCGAATCCGCTCGTGCCAAGAATCCGGCCGGAATGGTCGTCGACCTGTCCCATGTCGAGTTTCTGGGATCGGCGGGAATCAGCGTGCTGATCGCCACCCACGAAAACATCGGTGGCTCAGGCAAATTCGCCGTGGTCGCCAACGGGCCGGCCACGCACCGGCCACTCACCCTGTTGGGTCTGGGCGAGATCATGTCGCTGTACCGCACATTGGACGACGCGCTGAGCGAACTCTCCGACCGGTAACAGCTCAGCCAGACTCGGCGTCGGGCGCATACATTTCGTTCAGCAGCGACGCCAGCAACCCGATGCGCTGCGCCTCGATATCCGGTTGCGGCAGCACGGCCCGCACCAACGCGGCACCGTCGAACGTATTCGTCATCACCGCCACCAGCGCCGGGAAAACGTCCTCCGGGATGCTGTCGGCACCGGGCAGCTCCCGCGCGGCGTCGTGGATCTTGGCGCCGTACTCCTCGAGGACGTTCTGCAACGTGGCTTTGAGTTTTTCGTCGGTACGTGCGGCGACCATGAGTTCGTACATCACGGTGTTGGTGGCGTTGGCGGTCAGATCGCGCAAGATGGTCAGCGCCGCCTCCAAAACCGGTTTGTCAGCGGGTATTTCGGCGACCTTTTTGCTGAATTCGCCGAGTTGACGGCGCATCACCTCGTAGGCGGTGGCGGCCATGAAATCGCCCATGGTGTCGAAGTGCCGAAACAGGGCGCCCACAGAGACGTTGGCGCGCTTGGTGATTACCGCGGCCGACGCGCGGGCGTAGCCGACTTCGGCGATTGTCTCGATGCTGGCATCCAGCAGCCGCGCGACTGTCTCCTCGCGGCGCTGCTGCTGGGTTCTGGCCATCGTCAGACCCGCTGCAGTTGGCGCGCGCCCGCCCGCAGGAAACGCCCCGACTTGACCGTGCTGCCGTACCCCTCACGAAATCGCCCGTCGCGGAACACCACAACACCGCCGACCCCGGTGGCGACGACGGCGGCGTCGTTGCGGTTCACCATGCGGCGCAGCCCTCCGTAGAACGGCACCTCTTCCTCGTAGTAGCCCTCCACGGATTCGTCGAGACCGGCCGGATCGATCACCGCGAAATCCGCTCGGTCCCCTTCCCGTAAGGTGCCCGCGTCGAGTCCGAACCAATCAGCCACCTCGGCGGTCAGCCGATACACGGCGCGTTCCACGCTGAGGAAGGGCGCGCCGGTGCGGCTGGCGTCCAACGTGCGCTTGAGTAACCGCACCGGATAGTTGTAGAAGGCCATGTTGCGCAGATGCGCGCCGGCGTCCGAAAACCCCATGTGCACACTGGGTTCGGCGGCCAGCTTGTCGAGCTGCTTGGGGCGGTGGTTGGCCAGCACGGTGGTCCAGCGCACGTTGCGTTCGCCGTTGTCGATCAGCACGTCGAGGAACGCGTCGAGCGGGTGCAGCCCGCGCTCGTCGGCGATCGTGCCGAAGCTCTTACCGATCAGCGTCTCGTCCGGGCATTCGACGATCACCGCGTCGTGAAAGTCGCGGTGCCACAACGACGCCCCAAGTTTGCGGCGGTCGAACTCGCGACGGAACGTGCGGCGATATTCCGTGTCGGCGAACAGCTGGTTGCGCTCGAGTTGGTCGCGCAGGTGCAGCGCCGCGGTGCCGGCGCCGAACTCCTCGAAGACCGGCAGATCGATTCCATCGGAGTACACCTCGAACGGCACCGGAAGATGCTGGAACCGCACGCTGGCACCGAGGACGGCGTTGAGCAGGCGGGTGAGCGGACCGAAGATGGTTGCCGAGCCCGGCATCGCCTTGGAGTCCGCCGAGACCAGCAGGCTCATCCGAACACCCTTGCGCCGACCGAACATTCGGCTGCTGGCCAAAAAGAACAGCACGCCCGACAGTATGTTGTCGACATCGGGTGCGCTCTGCAGAATCCGGCCGCGACGGCGCAGCACGCCGATCAGCTTGCGGCGTTCGCGCCAGGTGGCAAACGTCGAGGGCAGCGCCCGGGAGCGGTAGCGGTCGCCGTCGAGTTTGTCGATCGCCGCGTCCATCCCGGACATGCCCAAAATACCGGCGTCCAGCGCCTCGTCGAGCATGGCGGCCATCCGGTCCAGTTCGGCGTTCGTCGGCGTGACATGGTCGTCGGTGGCGCGGCCCAGCCCGAGCACCGCGGTGCGCAGATCCGAATGACCCAGCAGCGAGCCGACATTGGGGCCCAGCGGCAGTTCGTCGAGCGCCCGAACGTAATCGGCCGGCCCTGACCAGGTCTTCTTGGCTTGCAGCGCGCCGAGGACGAATTTCCGCGGCACCGCCTCGACCCGGCTGAACAGGTCCGCGGCGTCCTCGGCGGTGGCGTAAATCGTCGACAGCGAGCAGTTCCCCAGCAGCACGGTGGTGACCCCGTGCCGCACCGATTCCCGCAGCCCGGGATCCAGCAGCACCTCTGCGTCGTAGTGGGTGTGCACATCGATGAAGCCGGGCACCACCCACTTGCCGGCCGCATCGACCACCTCGCCGCAGCCGGTCTCGTCGAGCGGCTTGGCCGACACCACGGAGACCACGCCGTCGCGGATCCCGAGGTGGCGGACCTGCGGCGGGGCGCCGGTGCCGTCGAACCACAAACCGTCGCGGACGATCACGTCATAGGCCATGGCAGCAGACGCTAGCAGAGATAGTGAGTACTTACAATCTTTTTGTCGATGCTGGTCAGCGGCCCGGCGTTGACGGCGGGGCGGCGGGGCTTTCGGTAGACGGCGCAGCGGGGCCGGTCGTGGGCGGTGCCGCGGTGTCGGTGGCCGCCCCGGGGCCGGGGATTGTGACGTCGGGCGGGGCAGCGCCGACCCGTCCGGCCACCGCCGGGATCGTGATCCGGCCGCCCTGCTGGGCGCACTCGTCGGTTTCGACGGTCACCGTCATCACGCCACGCAACGGGCCGTGAATCTGCGGTTGCAGGGACAACACCTGCGTCGTCGTCTCGCTGTCCGCGGTCCCCTTCGGCCCGATGCAGGGGAACCGCAGCGTTTCGGGCCGTGATTGCCAGGCGCCCTGGCGGAAATCCAGCGTGAGCGTGCCGCCGGGATTGCTCGCCGTTCGGTGGTCGTTGTCGTCGAGTTGCGTTCCGGCGGCGACACATCCGGCGGACGTGCACCAAGAACGGAATGCCCACCACGTGGTGACGTCGGGCGGTTGCGGGTCCGGGTTGTCGTTGAACGTCTGCTGGGAGCGGTTGATGTCCACCTGGTAGGTGCCGTCGAGCAGCTGGTCCCGAGCGGGCATGACGGGCGCGGTGGTGGTGGTCGTGGGGAGAGCGGCCGGCGCGCGGACCGTGCTCGACGGGCCGGCCTGGGTGACGGTCGGGTGGTTCGTGCGGCCGAGCAGGAACCCGGCCAGCAGGCCGGTCAGCAGCAATAGCACCGCGACTGCTGCTGCCGCCGGCAAAAGCCACGGCCTCGGGCGTCGGGTCGGGGCGACGGGCTCTGCGTCGTCGGGATAGTCGACGACGGCGAGAGCGGCCTCGGGGCTGCGCTCACCGGTCCAGCCGCCGGCCCGCTCGATGAGCGCCGCAGCGAAGTCGCCGCACCGCCCGAATCGGTCCCGGGGGTTCTTGGCCAGGGCCCTGGCCAATACGTCGTCGAGCCGCGCCAGCTCGGGGCGTCGCGCGCTGAGTCGCGGCGACTGGTCCGGTGGCGCACCGGTGAACAGGTGATAGGCAGTGGCCGCCAACCCGTATTGATCGGCGCGGCCGTCGATGTCGGCACTCAGTAATTGCTCGGGCGCGGCGTAGCCCGGTTGACCTGGATATCGCGTTATCCCGAAGTCGCTCAACAGGATTCGCTGCTCACCAGCCTGCGGGTTGGTGAGCAAGATGTTGCTGGGTTTGACGGCGCGATGCAGGAGTCCGCGCCGGTGAGCGTAGTCCAGCGCCGCCGCCACGGCTGCGACGATCGCCAGCACGTCGCCGGCGGGCATGCCGCCGGGATGCCCCTCGGCGACGAGCTGGGCCGCGTTGATCCCGTCGACGTAATCCATCGCGATCCACAGCCGGCCGTCGAACTCGCCGCGGGCGTGCACGTCGACGATGTGCGGGTGGTACAGCGTCGTCACCGCCTCGGTTTCCCGGGTGAACCTCTCACGGAATTCGGTGTCGGCGGTCAGCGCCGCGGGAAGGACTTTGAGGGCGTCGTAGCGGGTCAGCGTGGGGTGCTGCGCCAGATACACCTCGCCCATGCCGCCGAAGCCCAGCATCCGAAGGATGGTGTATTCAGCAAACGTCGTGCCACTGGCCAACGACATCCTTCGATGCTAACGGCCAGTCCCCTACCTCGCCGGGTCAGAACACCCGGCCGCGCAGGATCACCAGGTCCGGCCGGTTGAGCACAGCCGCGCCGCGACGCGGATCGTCGGTGTAGCACAACAGATCTGCCGAGGCGCCGTCCTCCAGACCCGGGCGGCCCAGCCAGCGCCGGGCGTCCCAGCACGCCGCCCCGAGCGCCTCGGTCGGGCTCATCCCGATGCCCTTGAGCGCGTCGACCTCGTCGGCGATGCGACCGTGACTGATACCGCCGCCGGCGTCGGTGCCGGCGTAGATCGGCACGCCGGCGTCGCGCGCCGCACCGACCCGCTGACGGCCGCGGGCATACAGGTCGCGCATGTGGTCGGCGTAAACCGGGTAGCGCGAGGCCTTCTCGGCGATGCCCGGGAAGTTCTCGATGTTGATCAGCGTGGGCACCAGGGCGGTGCCGTGCTCGACCATCAGCTCGATGGTCTCGTCGGTGAGCCCGCTGCCGTGCTCGATGCAATCGATGCCGGCGTTGATCAGCCCGGGCAGCGCGTCCTCACCGAAGACGTGGGCGGTGACGCGGGCGCCGTGGGCGTGCGCGGTGTCGATCGCAGCCTTGAGCACCTCGTCGGACCACAGCGGCGCCAAATCGCCGACCTCGCGGTCGATCCAGTCGCCGACCAGCTTGACCCAGCCGTCGCCGCGGCGCGCCTGCTCGGCCACCGCCGCGGGCAGCTGCGACTCGTCGTCGAGGTCAATCGGCAACCCGGGGATATAGCGTTTGGGTTTGGCCAGATGCCGTCCGGCGCGGATGATCCGGGGCAAGTCCTCGCGCTCGTCGAGACTGCGGGTGTCGATCGGTGAACCGCAGTCGCGCAGGAGCAGAGCACCGGCGTCGCGTTCGGTTTCGGCCTGCCGGATCGCCTCGTCGAGCTCGACGGCGCCGCCGGGGCCGACGCCGACGTGACAGTGCGCGTCGACGAGGCCGGGCAGGATCCAGCCTTTGTCGAAAACGGTTTCGGCGCCCGCGACCGGCTCGGCGCTGAGCTTGCCGTCGACGATCCACCACTGCACCGGTTCGTCGTCGGGCAGTCGGTGGCCGCGGACGTGAAGCCGCATCCGGCTACTTCTTGCCGGGGAAGTTCAGCTTGGACAAGTCGAGATCGGCGAGACCGGGCGGCAACTCGTCGAGACCGGCCGGCATCTGTGACAGGTCGGGGAAACCGGCTGGCAGCCCGACCGGGCTGCGCTTCGGCGGGGTCGGGCCACGCTTCTTGCCCTTCTTGCCCTTGCCGCCCTTGGCTTTTCGCGTAGCCGATTTGCGGCCCAGCCCGGGGATGCCCATGCCGCCGACCATCGACGACATCATCTTGCGGGCCTCGAAGAAGCGGTCGACCAGCTGGTTGACCTCCGAGACGGTCACCCCGGAGCCGTTGGCGATCCGCAGCCGGCGCGAGGCGTTGATGATCTTCGGGTCGGCGCGCTCCTCGGGTGTCATGCCGCGGATGATGGCCTGCAGCCGATCGAGTTGCTTGTCGTCGACGGCGGCCAGGGCCTCCTTCATCTGGCCGGCGCCGGGCAGCATGCCGAGCAGGTTGCCGATCGGTCCCATCTTGCGGATGGCCAGCATCTGCTCGAGGAAGTCCTCCAACGTCAGCTCGCCCGTCCCGATCTTGACCGCGGCGGCCTCGGCCTGTTGCGCGTCGAAGACCTGCTCGGCCTGTTCGATCAGGCTCAGCACGTCACCCATGCCCAGGATGCGGCTGGACATCCGGTCCGGGTGGAAGACGTCGAAGTCCTCCAGCTTCTCCCCGGTCGAGGCGAAAAGTATTGGGACACCGGTCACTTCGCGGACCGACAGCGCAGCGCCGCCGCGGGCGTCACCGTCCAGCTTGGTCAACACCACACCGGTGAAGCCGACGCCCTCGCGGAACGCCTCCGCGGTGGTGACGGCGTCCTGCCCGATCATCGCGTCGAGGACGAACAGCACCTCGTCGGGATCGATAGCCGCCCGGATGGCGGCGGCCTGGGTCATCAGTTCGTCGTCGATGCCCAGCCGCCCGGCGGTGTCGACGATGACGACGTCGAAGTGCTTGGCCCGGGCCTCTTCCAGACCCGCCGCCGCGACGGCGACCGGGTCGCCCGGTCCGGACTCGGGGGACGCGCCGGGATGCGGCGCGAAGACCGGGACCCCGGCACGCTCACCGACGACCTGCAGCTGGTTCACCGCCGCCGGCCGCTGCAGGTCGCAGGCCACCAACAGTGGTGTATGGCCCTGAGCTTTTAGCCAGGTGGCCAGCTTGCCGGCCAGTGTCGTCTTACCGGAGCCCTGCAGGCCGGCCAGCATCACCACGGTCGGCGGGGTCTTGGCGAACGCCAGCCGGCGGGTTTCGCCGCCCAGGATGCCGATGAGTTCTTCGTTGACGATCTTGACGACCTGCTGCGCCGGGTTGAGGGCACCGGAGACCTCGGCGCCCTTGGCGCGCTCCTTGATCCGGCTGACGAAGGCGCGCACCACCGGCAGCGACACGTCGGCTTCCAGCAGCGCGAGCCGGATTTCGCGGGTGGTGGCGTCGATGTCGGCGTCGGTCAGCCGGCCCTTGCCGCGCAGCCCCTGCAGGGCGCCGGTCAGCCGGTCGGACAGCGATTCAAACACGCCGCCCAGCGTAGCGGGGCGACGACGAGCACCGGCACGGTGCGAGGAAGAGCCGCGCCATCAGCACCGTGCGGTCGCAAGCGCGGCGTAGCCGGGCGCGGCGGGCCGCCACATCAGCACAGCGGGGCGACGACGAGCACCGGCACGGTGCGAGGAAGAGCCGCGCCATCAGCACCGTGCGGTCGCAAGCGCGGCGAAGCCGGGCGCGGCGGGCCGCCACCATCAGCACAGCGGGGCGACGACGAGCACCGGCACGGTGCGAGGAGGAGCCAGCCGGGGCGGAAGAAATGTTTGTAATTATCAACCGCCGGTGATGCCGTAATTTCGCGATGCATTCCGACGGCTATAAGCAAAAGCAACCTGTTAGTTGTCGTTTCCGCCGCCGCTCGGCGGTAGTCGTTCAGGGCAGTACGCATTCAACGAAATTCCCAAAAACATCCTTGCCCCATCCGACGTGATTCCGGGATTGGCGCTCTGCAGCACCGAAAGAACTTCCGGGCCTTGTTTTCCGTTGGCTATCATCTGGCACACCGTGTGCGCGGCCGTGATGGCTTGGTCGGGGTTTCGGAACGAAATGTTGGCTTGCTGAAGCGACGCGAGAAACGCGTCGTCGGTGCTGTCGGCAACGGCGGGCGAAGACACGGCAAGACCGACTACAGCGGTCGTGCTCAGCACTAACATCCACCGTCTCATGAAGCGCATTGTCACACGAGGCGGCGTTACGCGCATGGCGTCGACCATGATGGCCTTGCACCCGCTCCCCGGTACGCGGCCGGCGCAGCCGATCCCTGTCCGTGCGCCAAGCCCTAATCGCCGGCCGCAGGCGGGAAGCGCTCCAGGCAATACGTCGTGAAGTCAACCACCAATTCGTCGAGCTGACCCTGGCGCGGCAGTCCACGAGCCCCCGCACCGAGAACCGTGAGGAACACCCGGACGAGGGCCCCAGGATTCGGCTCCCTCGCGGCATCTTCAAGGCTCGCCAGCACTTTCGGGACTTCGTCGGCATCTCCGGCCACCAGCGTCATCATCGTCTCAACCCGTTCTGTTATTTCGGTTTCATCCGTCAACTCACAAATGGCGAGACCGTGTGACGCTATCCGCCCGTACATGTTCTCCAAGCCCTGCCCATAGATCGTTTTGAGGTCGTTGACATAGCGTCGCAAGTCCTCAATATCCCGCAGGTCCGGTTTTTCGACTTGTGTCAGGTTGTTCTGGATCAGTTCGTCCGGACGTTGGTCAAGCGCCCTCAGGAATTCTTTGATGTGGTGCTCCAGCTCGGCGTCGCGCATGTCGCCGGTCATCCGAAACCGGCCCGCCTTGGCAGCGCACTCACCGGGCCTTCCAGCGCAGCATGAGACTGCTCAGGTGAGTCACGCTGGTCGGTTTGTGCGCGACGGCCGGCATGAAGCCGGGCTCCAGCTCGAACTTTGGGACACGACGCAACCACTCGGTCAAAAACGCGGCCATCTCGAGACGGGCCAGGTGCATGCCCAAGCATCTGTGCATGCCACCGCCGAAGGCCCAATGCCGCTGCCGGCGAACCTTTCCGTTGCCGGCGGTCGCAATCACGTCGCCGCCGTTGGCTCTGCCCGCCGCTTCCAAGGCCAGCCATACCGCGCTGCGTGCGGGGATCGTGACGCCCCCGACGGTGACGTCCCTGGTCGTCACACGCGGAATGGCCGGACCCGGCGTCTCCAACCGGAAAATCTCTTCCGCGAACGCCGGAAGCTGTGCTGGGTCCTCGCGCAGCCGGTCCTGCAGTTGTGGATCTCGCGCGAGATGTAAAAGTGCGAAAGAGATTGCAGCGGCAACCATTTCGATGCCTGCAACCGAGAACAACAAGAGGATGGTCGCAATCACTTCCACCCTGCTGAGTGGAAAGTTCGGGTCATTTGCGAGTTGTTCCAGCAGCGGCCAGAGCACGCCCGGCGGCCGCTGGGGATTCCACATCCCCGCGTCCAGGTTCACGTTCAGCCACTTGACGAGTTCAAGTTGCGCTCCCCCACCGGAGTCGCCGATTACCGCGGCCCTGATCAGCCGAGGCGCTCTGCGGTTGTCCGCCGGCAACCCGCACACCGTAAGCAGCGCTTGGCAGGCATAGGTATCGGCCACACTGGTTGCATCACACTGCTTTTCGGCGACGACGGCGTCGACCAGCGTCGCGGCCTGAGCACTCAAGACGGGAGCAAACGGGGCCAACCCTTTGGGGCTGAAGAGAGGATGTAAGACACGTCCGAAACGAGCATGCTCCGCCCGTGTTGCGCAGGAGAGCGGCACCTGGGGAAGCGGCACACCGAACAGGGCGATCGCAAAGGTTTTCGGAGGGGATGCAAACGTTTCGGGGTCGAGCAGCGCCGCGCGCACGTCGTCCCGCCCGGTGAGATAGTAGCCGTGCAGTAGCGGATCGCCAGTCGTAATTTCCACTACCGGTCCCAGCTCGCGCAGGTGGCGCCAATAGGCGCCACGATCTGCTGCGAAGTACGGACTTTCCTTGTGGTGTAACGGAGGAGAAGTCAAGCTACCTCCTCAGCGGGCAGGGCGGGCGCGGCAACTGCGCATTCTCGGCGTCGACCAGCTTTCCGGTCAAGCTCCCTGTACCGCAGTGGTTTCCGAACACGACATCGCCGTTGAGGCGTCCGGCTTGGCCGGGACGCCACGCGCCGGCGAGAGATAATTTGGTAATGCATTTTTAACTGTCAGCCGGGCGATAAACGCGGGTCCGATGCCACGGTGAGCATTCGGTAACTTTTATGAAATTAATTGCAGTGAGCTTTCCTTAACCGCCCGGTTACTTTAGCTCTCGTGCACACCGCAAGCAGCGTGTTAAAAGTTCGGCTGCGGACGTTAAAAAGCCATTAACCAGCTAGGCGCTATCCGTCGATTTCCGCGATCGTGTAACAGGATCCTTTTGACGGATACCTCGACGCAGCGGAAACGCTTGACCGAATCCCGTTAGGGATCGGTTTATGCCATAGGAGAAATACATGTCGTTCGTACGAACGGTGCCCGAAGCGATTGCAGCCGCCGCGGCGCAGCTCGAAGGCATCGGCAACGCGTTCTCCGCCGAGAGCGCCGCCGCCGCGCCGCCGACCACAGCCGTCGCCCCCGCGGCCTCCGACGAGGTCTCGGCCCTGCAGGCCGGTGTGTTTTCTACCTACGGTCAGCTCTACCAAACGGTCAGCGCTCAGGCCCAGGCCATCCACCAGCAATTCGTGAGCCTCATGCAGACCACGTCTGGCTCCTACGGAACGACCGAAGCGGCCAACCAGGTCGCGGCGGCCTCGACCTCCGCGCAGTCGGGCGGCGGACTCGCAGATTGGATCAACAACCTGGCCAACTTCCTCGGCGACACCGGTCCTGGTGGTTTGTCGAGCGGCATGGTCTCCATGCCGATGGATGAGCTGGGCAACTTCGCCTCCGCCGAGTCGGACCTCATCGGCATGGGCGGCGGTGGTCTGCTCACTGCGTTAGAAGCTCCGGAGGCCGACCTCGGCGGTCTGTCGGCCGGCTTGGTCAGCTCGGTCAACCCGGCGACGGCCGCCGGTGCTGTCGGTGCTACTGGAGGCGCCCTGGGCGCAGCCCCGGTGCTGGCCGGGGTCGGCCAGGGGGCGTCGATCGGCGCCCTTTCCGTGCCGCCCAGTTGGGCCGGCGGAGTCCCGACGGCGAGCACGCCGGTGACGTTGGCGGCCCAGAGCTGGACCACCGCCGCGCCGACCACCGGCGGGTCGGGGGCCGTGCCGGCCGGAATGCCCGGAGTGGCGTCGGCCGGTCGCGGTAGCTCCGGCTTCGGGGCCCCGCGCTACGGGGTCAAACCCAAGGTCATGCCAACCGTCCCCAAGCCGACCATCACCTAGAAACCCATCGAAACGAAGACGGGGCGTAGAACACTATGTTTTTCGATTTCGCAGCGCGACCCCCGGAGGTCAACTCCGCACTGATGTACGCCGGCGCCGGAGCCGGGCCGTTGATGGCCGCCTCTTCCGCATTCGGCGCGCTGAGCGCGGAACTGAGCTCGAACGCGGCGTCTTACGAGGCGGTGATCTCCCAACTCACCGGCTCGGAGTGGCAGGGGCCGTCGTCTCAGCTGATGGCCGCCGCTGCTCAGCCCTACATCGCCTGGCTCAACACCACCTCCGGGCAGCTGCAGGAAGCGGCTGCCCGGGCCACCGCGTCGGCGGCGGCGTACGAGACGGCGTTTACCGCCACGATTCCGCCGCCAGTGGTCGCCGCCAACCGCGCGCAACTGGCGGCGCTGGTGGCGACCAACATCCTGGGCCAGAACACGCCGGCGATCATGGCCAACGAGGCCATGTACGCCGAGTTTTGGGCCCAGGACGCCGCCGCCATGTACGCCTACGCCGCTGCTTCGGCAGCAAACGCGATGCTGTCGCCGTTGACACCGCCGGCCCAGAACACCAACCCCGGCGGGCAATTAGCGCAAGCTGCCGCGGTCGGCAACGCCGTCAACAGCAATGCGACCACGTCGACGCTCAACAATGCGCTCGGCGGCTTGCAGAATCTCCTGGGTTCGGCCGCCAACCCGGCCGCCAGCGTGGCGCAGGCCAGTGGTCCGGGTGACGTCTTGTCTGCTGTCAACAACCTGTTCAACGTCCCGTTCGTCCAAAACGTCGTCTACAACATCGGTGTCACCGCGGCCTGGAACCAGGCGATGCTGACCGCGACCATGCCGCTCCTCGGTCACTTCCTTAACGCTGCCCCCTACGGCGTCACCATCGGCGACGTCACCCCCATCGGCGACGGCGCGGGCTTCGGCACGACGCTGGCGGGCGCGACGACGCGAGCCGGCGGTGGCGCGGTATTGGCGGGCATGGGCACGGCGTCCGAGGTCGGAAGGCTCTCGGTGCCGGCCGCATGGTCGGCGGCCGCTCCGGCAGAGACCGGTGCGACGTTGGCGGGCACGGGCTGGACCGTGGCCGCCGAGGAGACCGGCGCTGCGGGAGGGGTGCCGGGCGTCATGCCGGGGATGGCATCCGCTGCCGGCCGTCAGGGCCTCGGCATCGGCGCTCCACGCTACGGCGTCAAGCCCAAAGTGATGCCCAAACCGGTATTTGCCTGACGGCGCGAACCGTCCCGTCAATCGACTCATCTTCTCGCAGAAAGGTTTTCGTCATTATGAACGCTCGGCCGGAATCGCTGTCGGCAGCGGTAAAAATGTTGCAGAACGCGGGCGTGGCGATGGCCACGCAGGACGGCGCACTCGCGCACACGACGGCCGGGCTGCCGCCCGCCGCCGACGACGAGGTGTCGGCCTTGATGGCGACGCAGTTCGCTCTGCACGGCGAGATGTATCAGGCAATCAGCGCACAGGCCAAAGCGATGCACGAAATGTTTCTCGGCATTCTGAGCGCCGGCGCCCAGGCGGCCACAGGCACGGAAGCACCGAAGCCTGTGTAGGTCCGTCTCTTGGTTTGACGCCGATCGTCCATAACCACAGGCAATAGCTCGTTTCAGTGGACGAAATACAACTTAAAGACCGCTTGCGTATTTATCAGAGCACCGTAGTTCACTTTTTCGGACTACAGTGGCTGTATGGAGCCGTCGCGAGGGAAACGGACAGCTGGCCACCCGCACGGACAGGCCCACGCCGGGAACCAGACAGCGCTGAGATTGCTCGTGGTGGTCGGCGCACTTTCCGCGCTACCACTGGTCGGTATCGGCAGCGAGCAACCAGCAGGCCACCCGCCAGTGACAGCCGGGTACTCGCTGAGCGCTCAAAGCCGGCCCGCTGGAATACCATTCGGACACTTGCCGAACGATCCGAACGACCATCCAGAGAAGTACGGCAGACCGCCGAAGCGACCACTGTTCCCACCCCCACCGCCGCCGCCGGACGTGGCACCGGGCGCGGCCTGCCCCGACGGTTGCTAGCCGGCTTTCGCGTCGTCGCCGGACAGGGGTTCGTCCAAGGCAGCGAACAGCACACGATCGATCGCCGCTCGCATATCCGGGGCGGGCCCAGCCGGCAGCACAACGCAGAAGACGTCGTCGACCATCGACCCCACCGTGGTGACTCTCGCCCATGCGATGTCGGCTCCGGCGCGCTCCAGCACGCGGGCGAGTCGCGCCAGTAGGCCGGGTCGGTCGGTGGCGCGGATTTCGACGATCGTCCGGCCCGGCGGCCCGTCGAACCACACGATGCGGGGCGGCGCGATCGAATCGTGGACCGGAACGCCGGTCGGCACCTCGCGGACCGGAGCGCGGTGGGTGTCGCTTTCGCGCCGCTCCAGCATGTCGAGGACGTCGACGTCGCCGTCGAGGGCAGCCGCGAACTGCTGGCGCAGCAACTCGGCGGCGACCGGGGATCCGAAGTGCGGGGACACCACGAACTCGTTGATTGCGGCGTCGTCGTGGATGTTCACCGACGCCGAATGCACCCTCAGTGAGTTCAGCGCCAGCACGCCCGCGGCTTTGGACAACAGGCCGCGCTGGTCCGGGGCGATCATCGCCACGTGGTAGCTGCGCCGGCTGCTGCCGCGCCGCAGCTCCACGTGCACCCCGTGGTCCGCCGCCAGCGAAAGGTATTCCGGATCAATCGGATCCGCCTGCGGTAGTGCCTCACCGGCCATCACCAGCCGGCAGCGTCGTACCAGTTCAGCAACCAGCGACGCCTTCCACTCGCTCCACACCGCGGGTCCGGTGGCCAGCGCGTCGGCCTCGGTCAGCGCGTGCAGCACGTCGAGCAGCACCGGATCCCCGCCGAGGGCCTCTGAGACGGCGGCGATGGTGTCCGGGTCGTTGAGGTCGTGGCGGGTGGCGGTCTTCGCCAACAACAGATGGTGCAACACCAATGTGGAGAGCATCTCGACGTCGGAAGGCCACATTCCCAGTCGGGTGCCGACCTGGGTAGCCAGCTCAGCGCCGATCAGGCTGTGATCGGTGCCCCGGCCCTTGCCGATGTCGTGTAGCAGCGCGGCAAGTATCAGCAGGTCCGGCCGCGCTACCCGAGTCGTGAAAACCCTTGCCCGGACTGCTGTTTCGACCAGGTGGCGATCCACCGTCCAGATGTGGACGACGTCGTGAGGTGGCAGGTCGCGGACGGCTTCCCATTCCGGGAACAGCCGGCCCCACAGGCCGGTGCGGTCGAGCGCCTCGATGGTTCCCACCATGGCCGGCCCGGCGGCCAGCAGAACCAATAGGTTGTTCAGCGCCTCCCGCGGCCACGGCGTGCGCAACTCGGGTGCGCCCTCGGCAAGCCGACGCAGCGTGGACGCCGCGATCGGCAGGCCGGTGGCGGCCGACGCGGCGGCCACCCGCAACACAAGGGCGGGATCGCGCTCGGGCCGCGCGTCGCGCGCCAGCACCACTTCCCCGGCGTACTCGACCACACCCTCGTCCAGCGGCCGGCGCAGCCTTGGCCGCATCGCCGACATCCCGCGCCGCGGCAGCGCGTTGGCGGCGGTGCGCAGGCCGGCGTCGACCCGGTAGCTGACGGTGCGCGCCACGTCGGAGAGCGTGCGAGCCAGGTCGTATCGGTCGCCGACGTGCAACGCCGCGCTGATCTCGTCCGCAAACTGGGCCAACAGCAAGTCATGGCCGCGACCGGAGACGCGGTGCAGTTCGGTGCGAACGTCGAGCAGGGTCCGGTAGGCGCCTGTCAGTGAAGCGCCGTCACGGTCGGCGAGTTGGGCGACGGCCAGCGCGTCGAGCAG
Organism: Mycobacterium sp. MFM001; assembly: GCF_003402475.1. Classification (GTDB taxonomy): domain Bacteria; phylum Actinomycetota; class Actinomycetes; order Mycobacteriales; family Mycobacteriaceae; genus Mycobacterium. Next base: position 216,252 of record NZ_BFAB01000007.1, on the reverse strand, counting down.
TTGGACATCGCGCAGCCCGCCGCGGCCGCACTTCAGGTCGGGCTCGGCGCGGTGCGCGATCTCGCCGCTGCGACGCCACCGAGAATGCGTGGCTTCGACGAGTTCGCCGAAGCGCGAACGGATTTCGGCTCGCCATTGCTGGCGTACGCCGTCGACCAGCCGCGCCGAGGGCTGCTCGTCTCCGGCGATGTGCCGCGCGTCGAGCATGGCCAGGCCGGCGGAAATGTCCTCGCCCGCAACCTGCAGCGCCTCGCTAACCGTGCGTACGCTGTGATCGAGGCGAATATTGCTGTCCCACAACGGATACCACAAGGATTCGGCAACCTGACCGACAATGTCAACGGGCATGCCGTCGTGCACCAGCAGCAAGTCCAGATCGGAGTACGGCAGCAACTCGCCGCGGCCCAGGGAACCGGTCGCGACGACGGCGAAACCACTGCCGGCGGTGACGCCGATCTCCTTCGCCTTGGCGGCCAGCCAGAATTCGTGCAGCTCGGCCCAGGCCCGACGCAGCGCGGCCGCATCGAGCTGATCGGGCGGGCTGGACAGCAACTGTTGTCGGGCAGCAGCCAAATCGGTTGCCGCGGTGTCCGATTCGAACACCCCGGGCCGATCCGGGCCGCGTTTGGTCATCCCGGCCCGGATCGGATCAGATGCTCACGGCGGGTCTCAGATCGCGTCGACGCCGCGTTCGCCGGTACGCACCCGCACAACGGTTTCCACGGGACTGACCCAGACCTTGCCGTCGCCGATCTTGCCGGTGCGTGCCGCCCGCACAATGCTGTCGACAACCTTGTCGGCGGCGTAGTCGTCGACCAAAACCTCGATCCGCACCTTCGGTACGAAGTCAACCGAGTATTCAGCACCGCGGTAGACCTCAGTGTGACCCTTCTGCCGCCCGTACCCCTTGACTTCGCTGACCGTCATCCCGAGGTGTCCCGCCTCCTCCAGGCTGGTCTTGATGTCTTCCAGCGTGAACGGCTTGACGATCGCGGTAATCAGCTTCATGTCGTTGTTCCTCTTCTCCGCCCTGTGAGTCGTGGTGAGCAATAACCGAACTGCTGACAACCGCGAAGTCGTAACCGCCCTCGGCGTGTTGAGCTTCGTCGATACCCGAGGCTTCATCCTCCGCACTGAGGCGCAGTCCGATGGTGTATTTCACGACCAGAGCCAAGATAGCCGTACCGATCGCCGAATAGGTCAGAACACTGCCGGCGCCTATGGCCTGTCGCCAAAGCTGATCGAAGCCGCCGCCGTAGAACAGTCCGGGCGACACGCCCGAGACACCGGCGATGGCGACGGTCTCCGGTGCGGCGAGTAGACCTATCAGCAAGGTCCCCACCAGACCTCCGACCAGGTGCACGCCGACCACGTCCAGCGAATCGTCAAAGCCGAACCGGTATTTCAGGCCGACTGCCAGTGCGCACGCGACGCCGGCGACCGCGCCGATCACCAACGCGCCCAAAACATTCACCGACGAACACGACGGCGTGATCGCGACCAGCCCGGCCACAATGCCTGACGCCGCACCCAACGAGGTCCCATGACCGTCGCGAATGCGCTCGGTGAGTAGCCAGCCCAGCATGGCGGCGGCGGTCGCGATCGTGGTGGTGATGAACGTCGAACCCGCGGCGCCGTTGGCGCTGGTGGCCGAGCCCGCGTTGAACCCGTACCAACCGAACCACAGCAGCCCGGCGCCGAGCATCACCAGCGGCAAATTGTGCGGACGGATCGATATGCCGGGCCAGCCCTTGCGCTTGCCCAGGATGATCGCCAGGACCAAACCCGCTGTGCCGGCGTTGATGTGGACGGCGGTGCCGCCGGCGAAGTCGATCGCGTGCAGCTTGTTGAGAATCCAACCGCCATGGGCCGACGCGGCCTTGTCGGCCGCGAACACCCAGTGCGCAATCGGGAAGTAGACGACGCTCGCCCACAACGCGGCAAACAGCATCCAGCTGCCGAACTTCAACCGGTCGGCGACCGCCCCGGAGATCAACGCGACGGTGATGATCGCAAACATCAGTTGGAAGGCCACGAAAACGGTTGCAGGCAAGGTGCCTACTAGTGGGATCTCGACCGCCGCGGTGTGGGTGGCCAGGTCGGCCGCCACAGCGTTGACACCGATGAGACCCTTCAGGCCGAAGTATTCGGCGGGGTTGCCGGCGACGTTGCCGACGTCGTCGCCGAACGCCAGCGAATAGCCGTAGAGCACCCACAGCACCGTGACGATGCCCATCGCGCTGACGCTCATCATGATCATGTTCAGCACGCTCTTGGCGCGGACCATCCCGCCGTAGAAGAAGGCCAGCCCCGGCGTCATCAACAGCACCAGAGCGGAACTGGCCAGCATCCAGGCGGTATCTCCGGTGTCCGGCACCCCCAGCATCGGGAAATGGTCCACGCGCCCCAACCTCCTGTGATTGACCTGGTCAAACAATGAGCAGTGGTTGTTTCCGCGTGGGCGCGCCGCGGTTTCGCAGAAGTTACAGGGTTCTCACGGGGCGATTGTGGCGACCCGCTGCGCCCGGCTGCGCCGCGCTTGCGATCGCTACGTGCGAGATCAGCCCAACAGCGCGTCGACGAACGCAGCGGGCTCGAACGGCGCCAGGTCGTCAGGCCCCTCCCCGAGGCCGACCAGCTTGACCGGCACACCGAGTTCCTGCTGGACCCGAAAGACGATCCCGCCCTTGGCGGTGCCGTCCAGCTTGGTCAGCACGGCGCCGGTGATGTCGACGACGTCGGCGAACACCTTCGCCTGCGCCAGCCCGTTCTGGCCGATCGTGGCGTCGAGCACGAGCAGCACCTCGTCTACCGCCGCGCGCCGGCTCACCACCCGTTTGACCTTGCCGAGTTCGTCCATCAGCCCGGTCTTGGTGTGCAGCCGCCCGGCGGTGTCGATGACGACGACGTCGGCGCCGGCATCGATGCCCTTGTCCACGGCGTCGAACGCCACGGACGCGGGATCGGCGCCCTCGGCGCCGCGCACCACCTCGGCGCCCACCCGGGCCGCCCAGGTCTGCAGCTGATCGGCCGCGGCGGCCCGGAACGTGTCGGCGGCGCCCAGCACCACGCGGCGGCCGTCGGCGACCAGCACCCGCGCCAGCTTGCCGACCGTCGTGGTTTTGCCGGTGCCGTTGACGCCGACGACCAGCAGCACCGACGGATGGTCGGCGTGCGGCAGCGCGCGGATGGAGCGGTCCAGGTCGGGCCGCAACTCGCCGATCAGCACCTCGCGGAGCACCGCGCGGGCGTCGGCCTCGGTGCGCACGTTCTTGCTGGCGAGCTGGCTGCGCAGCTGTGTCACCACCGAGGTGGCGACCACCGGGCCGAGGTCGGAGATGAGCAGGGTGTCCTCGACTTCCTCCCAGGAGTCTTCGTCGAGGTCTCCGCCACCCAGCAGGCCCAGCACGCTGCGGCCCAGCGCGTTCTGCGACCTGGCGAGCCGCCCGCGCAGCCGCTCCAACCGGCCCTCGGGCGGCGCGATGGCCTCGATTTCCGGCGCTGGAGGTGGTGCCGCAGTCTCGGGTTCGGGCAGCTCGATGTCGGTGATGGTGCGTTTGGGCGCGTCGCGCGGAATGGCTGCGTCGTCGCCGACGCCGGGCAGCCCGGTGGTGTCAATGCGCTCCGTCTGGCTGAACGTGATTCCGGACGACGCGGTGTAGCCGCCGGAGCGGTCGAGGGTCTCGCCGCGGGCCGATAGGCTGATCTGCCGCCGGCGGTAGCGGACCAGGCCGAAGACCAGCGCGGCGATGACGACCAGTGCGGCGACGACCGCGATTGCGATCCAGAGGCTTTCAGACACCCCGTCATTGTTCCAGGGGCGTAACGCGCAACCGCGGGCCCCTAGCGCTCGACTGTGAACCATGCGACGGGTTTTCGGCGTGTCGCGTCGCCTCGTTCACACTCGCGGCCGCGGCTATCCCGCGGCGACCAGCTCCTGGCCACGCATCCGCTGCGAGATGACCGCGGTGATGCCGTCGTCGCGCATGGTGACGCCGTACAGCGAGTCGGCCACTTCCATCGTCGGCTTCTGATGCGTGATCACGATCAGCTGCGACTGGGCGCGCAGCTCTTCGAACAGCCGCAGCAGCCGGTGCAGGTTGGTGTCGTCGAGTGCGGCCTCCACCTCGTCCATGATGTAGAACGGCGACGGGCGGGCGCGGAAGATCGCGACCAGCATCGCCACCGCGGTCAGCGATTTTTCGCCGCCGGACAGCAGCGACAGCCGCTTGATCTTCTTGCCGGGCGGGCGGGCCTCCACCTCGATGCCGGTGGTGAGCATGTCGTCGGGATCGGTCAGCCGCAGCCGGCCCTCGCCGCCGGGGAACAGCGTCGCGAACACCTGCTCGAACTCGCGTTCCACGTCGGCGTAGGCGTCGCTGAACACCTGCAGGATGCGGGCGTCGACGTCGGCGACGACGTCGAGAAGGTCCTTGCGGGCCGCCTTGACGTCCTCGAGCTGGGTGGACAGGAAGTTGTAACGCTCTTCCAGCGCGGCGAACTCCTCCAGCGCCAGCGGGTTGACCCGGCCCAGCTCGGCCAGCTCGCGCTCGGCGCGTTTGGCCCGGCGCTCCTGGGTGGCCCGGTCATACGGCATCGGCGCGGGCGCGGTGACCTGCTCGCCGCGTTCGCGGGCCTGCTCGTATTCGGCCATCTCCAGCTCTGAGGGCGGTAGCGGGACGTCCGGGCCGTACTCGGCGACCAAGTCGTCGGGCGCCATCCCGAACTGCTCGAGCACCATCTGCTCGAGCTGCTCGATGCGCAGCGCGGCCTGCGCCTTGGCCACCTCGTCGCGGTGCAACGACTCGGTCAGCGTCGCGACCCGGTTGCCCAGCGCGTTCACCTCGTCCCGAACTGCCGCCATCGCCGTCGACCGCTGTTGACGCTCGGCGGCCAGCGCGTCGCGGTTGCGCGACGCCGCGCGCACCACCTGGTCGAGCCTTTCGGCCAGCAGCCGCCCGGCGTCGGCCACCGCGGCGGCCACGGCAGCCGCATGCTCACGGGCGGCGCGGGCCTGCTGGGCGCGCACCCGCGCTTCCCGTTCGGCGGCGGCGGCGCGGCGAAGCGAATCCGCCCGTCCCCGAACGGCATTCGCGCGTTCCTCGGCGGTGCGCACTGTCAACCGGGCTTCCACCTCGGCGGCCCGGGCGGCCTCGGCGGCGGCCGCGATCTGCTGGCGGTCGACGGGCTCGGTGGCCGACTCGGGCTGGGTCTGCTCGGCGTTGCGTAGCCGGGTCTCCAGCTCGCCGAGCTCCTCGAGGGTCTGGGCGCGACCGGCCTCCAGCTCCTCGCGCTGGTGCAGCAGTCGGCGCCATTCCTCCTCGGCGGTGCGGGCATCCTGGCCCAGCCTGCCCAGCTGCTCGTAGATCGCCGAGATCGCGGCGTCGGATTCGTTAAGTGCAGCCAGCGCCTGCTCGGCGGCGTCCTGGCGGGCGGCCTGCTCGCTCAACGCCCCGGACAGCGCCGCGGACAGCTGGCTGACCTGCGCCTCGGCGGCGGCCAGCTCGGCGCGGGCCTTGTCGATTTCGCTGGTGATCTCCAGCGTCGAGGGCTTGCGGTCCGAACCGCCACTCACCCACCCGGCCCCGACCAGGTCGCCGTCGAGGGTGACCGCGCGCAACTTCGGTTGTCCCGCAACGAGATCCAGGGCTGCGGTCAGGTCGGCGACGACGGCGACGCCGGACAGCATGGCGGTCATCGCGCCGCGCAGCCGGGGCGGCGCGTCGACAAGGTCCAATGCCCAGCGGGCACCGTCGGGCAAAACGCTGTGTGGCACAGGCTCTTCGGGCCAGTCCCCCAGCACGATCGCCGCGCGCCCCCCGTCGGCCTGCTTGAGCGCGGTCACCGCCGAGCGGGCCGCGCCGAAGCTGTCGGCCGCGACCGCGTCGGCGGCCGCGCCGAGGACCGCCGCCAGCGCCGTCTCGTAACCGGAGGCGACTTTGACCAGTTTCGCCAGTGTCCCGAAAATACCTGCGCCACTGCGGTTTTCGGTCAGCCAGGCGGCGCCGTCCTTGCGTTCGAGCCCCACCGCCAGCGCGTCGATGCGCGCGCGCAGCGACGCCACCTGCCGTTCGGCGCCGCGCTCGGCGGCCTGCAGTTCGGCGACCCGCTCGTCGGCCAGCCGAAGCGCCGCCACCGTCCGGTCGTGGTGCTCGTCGAGACCCACCTCGCCCTGGTCGAGCTCGCCGACCCGGCCCTGCACCGTCTCGAATTCGGCCTGGGCATGCTGCGCGCGGGCGGCGGCTTCCTCGATGCGCTCCGAAAGCTTGGCCACTTGGGAGTCGGTCGATTCCACCCGGGCGCGCATGGTCTCCACCTGGCCGGCCAGCCGGGCCAGGCCCTCACGCCGGTCGGCCTCGGCGCGCACCGCCGCCAGGTGCGCCGCTTCGGCTTCGGCGGCGTGGCGTTCGCGGTGGGCCAGCTCCGCGCGGGCCGCCTCCAGCCGGCTGCGCGCGCCGGCCAGCTCGGCGAGCAGCTGTTGTTCTTGCGCGGCGACCTGCTCGGCTTCGGCCTCCAGCGCGTCGGGGTCGGGGCCGCCGGTGGCGGCGGGCTCGACGTCGAGATGCTGGGCGCGTTCGGTGGCGATGCGCACGGTGGCGCTGACGCGTTCGGCCAACGCGGACAACCGAAACCAGGTCTGCTGTGCCGTTTCGGCCTTGTGCGACAACGCGGCCAGCGCCTGCTCGTGGGCCGCCAATTCCTCGGATGCGACCGACATCCGGGCCGCGGCCTCGTCGTGCTCGCGGCGCAGCGCCGCCTCGGCCTCGTTGGTGTCGTTGAGCTCGGCCTGGCGGGTGACGACGTCGTCGGCGGCCAGCCGCAGCCGGGCGTCGCGCAGGTCGGCCTGGATGGTCGCTGCGCGACGGGCCACCTCGGCCTGGCGGCCCAGCGGTTTGAGCTGGCGGCGCAGCTCGGTGGTCAGGTCGGTGAGCCGGGCCAGGTTCGCCGACATCGCCTCCAGCTTGCGGACCGCCTTTTCCTTGCGCTTGCGGTGCTTGAGCACCCCGGCGGCTTCTTCGATGAACGCCCGGCGGTCCTCCGGCCGCGACTCCAGGATTTCGTTGAGCTTGCCCTGCCCGACGATGACGTGCATCTCGCGGCCGATGCCGGAGTCACTCAGCAGCTCCTGCACATCCATCAATCGGCAACTGCTGCCGTTGATTTCGTATTCGCTGGCGCCGTCGCGGAACATCCGCCGGGTGATCGACACTTCGGAGTATTCGATCGGCAGCGCGTTGTCGGAGTTGTCGATGGTGACGGTGACTTCAGCTCGGCCCAGAGGCGCCCGCGACGACGTGCCGGCGAAGATGACGTCTTCCATCTTGCCGCCGCGCAGCGTCTTGGCGCCCTGCTCCCCCATCACCCAGGCCAGCGCGTCGACGACGTTGGATTTGCCCGAGCCGTTGGGCCCGACCACGCAGGTGATGCCCGGCTCGAAGCGCAGAGTCGTCGGCGAAGCGAAGGACTTGAAGCCCTTGAGCGTCAGACTCTTGAGGTACACGACGTGTGAGACTACCGGCGGTCCAGATCTGCGTGCGGTTACCGCGCGCTGAATCCGTCGATGTCCTGTGGTTGCTGCGACCAGTCGGCGACGACGTTGTCGACCCGACCAGGCGTGGTGCCGCCTTGCAGCAAATGCAGCAGCTGCTCGCACGCGTCGCGCGGCCCCTGCGCGACAACCAGCACCCGCCCGTCGACCTTGTTGGCGACGTATCCGGTGAGACCCAGCTCCAATGCCCGGGAGCGGGTCCACCAGCGGAAACCGACCCCCTGCACCCGTCCGCGCACCCAGGCGGTCAGCCGGACGTCAGGCTCCGACATCGGTTACCTCGAAGGTGACTTTGGTGCCGGATTTCAGAGTGCGGCCGACGGTGCAGACCTGGTCGACGGCGCGCTGCACGACGGTCAGCACGCGTGCCTTCTCTGCGTCGTCCAGGCCGGATAGGTCGAGCTCGAGGGTCTCCTCGAGCAGCGGGTAGCGCTCCTGCTCCCGGTCGGCCGCGCCGGATACCCGGACGACCGCGTTGTAGTCGTCGCCGAGGCGACGGGCCAGCGGCTGGTCGCTGGCCATCCCGCTGCAGGCGGCCAGCGCGATCTTGAGCAGCTCGCCCGGCGTGAACACGCCGTCGACGTCCTCCGAGCCGACCAGGACCTCAGCGCCGCGCGAGCTGTGCCCGGTGTAGCGCCGTGTGCCCGTGCGTTCGACCCATAGCTGCGTCATGGCTTCTTTTCTACCGGTGCGCGTCAACGCCGCTGACAGCGTGGGCAGTAGTACGACGAGCGGTTCATGAACTTCTCGCGGCGGATCACCGCGCCACACCGCCGGCACGGTTTGCCGTCGCGGCCGTAGGCGTCCAGCGACCGGTCGAAGTAGCCGGATTGGCCGTTGACATTGACGTAGAGCGAATCGAACGACGTGCCGCCCTGCTCCAGCGCGTCGCGCATCACGTCGGCAGCCGCCGTTAGGACGGCGGTCAATTTCAGCCGGGTCAACGTGTCGGCGAGCCGCGTGCCGTTCACCTTGGCCCGCCACAGCGCCTCGTCGGCGTAGATGTTGCCGATCCCCGACACCACGGTCTGGTCGAGCAGTTGCCGTTTGATCTCGGAATGCTTGCGCCGCAACACCTTAACCACCGCGTCGACGTCGAAGCGCGGGTCCAGCGGGTCGCGTGCCAAGTGCGCCACCGGCGCGGGCACCACACTGCCGTCGACAGTCACCAGGTCGGCCAACAGCCACCCGCCGAACGTCCGCTGGTCGACAAAGCTCAATGCGGTCCCGTCGTCGAGTACCGTGGCAATCCGCAGGTGACCGGTGTTGGGGACTGCGCCGATCAGCATCTGCCCGCTCATGCCCAGGTGCACGACGAGCGCGGTGTCGCCGTCGTCCAGCGTCAGCCACAGATACTTGCCGCGCCGGTCGGTGCCGGTGATGCGCGCGCCGAGCAGCCGCGACGTCAGGTCGGCCGGGCCGGCCTCGTGCCGGCGCACCGCGCGGGGATGATGCACGCGAACCGCGGTGATGGTCTTGTCAACCACATGGTCAGCCAGCCCGCGCCGAACCACCTCGACTTCGGGTAACTCAGGCACTGTCGAGAGCGGTCCACGCGGCCGCCGCGGCCTTCTGCTCGGCTTCCTTTTTGGTCCGGCCTACCCCCGAGCCGTACTCGGTGTCCATCACGATCACGACGGCGGTGAATTCTTTGTCGTGGTCCGGGCCGGTGGCGGTGACCTGGTACGACGGGGGGCCCAGGCCACGCGCCGCGGTCAGCTCCTGCAGGCTGGTCTTCCAGTCCAGGCCCGCGCCTAATGTGGGCGCCGCGTCCAGCAGTCCGCCGAACAGCCGCAGGATCACCTCACGGGCGGTGTCGATCCCGTGGTGCAAATAGATCGCGCCCAGCAGCGATTCCATCCCGTCGGCCAGGATGCTGGATTTGTCGGCGCCACCGGTGTTGGCCTCGCCGCGGCCCAGCAGCAGGTGCGCGCCCAGCCCCTTGTCGGTCAGCCCCCGCGCGACGTCGGCCAGCGCATGGGTGTTGACCACACTGGCGCGCAGCTTCGCCAAATCCCCTTCCGAGCGGTCGGGGTGGCGGCGGAACAGCTCGTCGGTGACCGTCAGGCCGAGCACGGCGTCGCCGAGGAACTCCAACCGCTCGTTGGTGGGCAGCCCGCCGTGCTCGTAGGCGTAGCTGCGGTGGGTCAGCGCCAGAGTCAGCAGCTCGTCGGGGAGGTCGACCCCGAGCGCGTCGAGCAGGTCACTCACGGTCGCGCCTCGTCGTCGGGAGGCAGCATCGCGGTCAGCTTCGCCCAGCGCGGGTCGATCTTGTCGTGGTGATGACCGGGCTCGGCGGTGGCCAGCGGGACGCCGCAGTCCGGGCACAGACCGGGGCAATCCGCCTGGCACAACGGCGACAGCGGCAGTTCCAGCCCGACGGCGTCGATGACGGGCTGCTCGAGGTCGACGATGTCGTCGACGACGCGACCGACCTCGCCTTCCTCGGTGGTCGCGTCGGTCGCGCTGTCGGGGTAGGCGAACAGTTCGGTCAGCTCGACCTGCACGTGCCCGGTGACGGCCGTCAGGCAACGGGCGCACTCGCCGGCGGTGGGCGCATCCAGCGTTCCGGACACCAACACGCCTTCGGACACCGACTCGACCCGCAAATCCAGCTCCAGTGGGGCACCGCGCTCGATCGCGATCAGATCCAGCCCGATGCGGGACGGGCTGGCGACGGTGTCGTGCACCGAAAACATCGCTCCGGGGCGGCGTCCCAGTCGCGAAATGTTGATCGCCAGCGGCGAGATCGGATGCCGCTGGGCCGTCGAACTGTGCTGCCTGGGCATGCCCGTAATCCTACGGGCGCAGAACGTTACCGCTGCGCGTAGTCGTGCATGCCGGCCGCGGTCCGCAGCTGGTGGCGGCCACGGTTGACCGACCGCAGCGTGCCGTTGAGGAACTCCTCGAATTCGGCCAGCTTGGAGTCGACGTAGATGTCGCATTCGCCGCGCAGCCGATCGGCTTCGGCGTGCGCCGCGTCGATGAGCCGGGTGGCCTCCGCGTTTGCCGACGCCACCACCTCGGTCTGCGACACCAGACGCTGCTGTTCCTTGATGCCCTCTTGGACGGCTTTCTCGTAGGAGACGTTGCCCTCTTCCACCAGCCGGTCGCATTCCGCCTTGGCGCGACCAGTGGTGGCCTCGTACTCACGCTTGGCCGCGGCCGCAATGCGCACCGCCTCGTCGCGCGCGTCGGAAACCATCCGCTCGGTGTGCTGACGAGCCTCGGCGACCATCCGGTCGGCCTGAGCCTTGGCGTCGGACAGGATCCGGTCCGCTTCCGAGCGGGCGTGGTTGAGCATCGACTCCGACTCGGTGGTCGCCGAGGACACCATGGAGTCGGCGTGGGTCTTGGCGTCGTGCAGCAGCGAGTCGCGGGCGTCGAGAACATCCTGGGCGTCGTCGAGTTCGCCGGGGATCGCGTCCTTGATGTCGTCGATCAGCTCCAGCACGTCGCCGCGCGGCACCACACAGCCCGCCGTCATCGGCACGCCACGGGCTTCTTCGACAATGGCGCCCAACTCGTCGAGCGCTTCGAAAACTCGGTACACCGCAACACCCTCCCGGCATCGTTGTTGTTACCAGTGTGCCTGGTGTTGCGTCTGTGACAGTGTTGCCGGGCCCGGTGTGTCGAATATTGACGGGCCTGAGCTGTGCCGCTCACCTGCACACTTGGCGTCATTATGTCGGCCTGCACCGACGTGCGCCAGCGCGCCCCACAATGAGACGGGTGGACGCCGTACTTCGCGCACTGGGCCTGGCGGGCTCGATGACGTGGGAAATTCTGTGGGCACTGGTCCTGGGTTTCGCGCTGTCGGCGGTGGTGCAGTCCCTGGTGCGACGCTCGACGATCGCCGGCCTATTAGGTGACGATCGTTTTCGCACCCTGGCGGTAGCGGCGGGACTCGGCGCCGCGTCGTCGTCGTGCTCCTACGCCGCGGTGGCGCTGGCCCGATCGCTGTTCCGCAAGGGCGCCAATTTCACCGCCGCGATGGCCTTCGAAATCGCCTCGACGAATCTGGTGGTGGAACTGGGCATCATCCTGGCGCTGCTGATGGGCTGGCAGTTCACGGCGGCGGAGTTCGTCGGCGGACCCGTGATGATCGTGGTGCTGGCCCTGCTGTTCCGCGTTTTCGTCCGGTCGCGGGTTGTCGACGCCGCCCGCCGCCAGGCCGAACGCAGTATCGCCGGTTCGATGGAAGGCCATGCGGCCATGGACATGTCGGTGCAGGGCGAAGGCTCGTTTTGGCGACGGCTGTTGTCGCCACAGGGTTTTACTGCTGTCTCGCATGTGTTCGTCATGGAATGGGCGGCGATCCTGCGTGATCTGGTGATCGGGCTGTTGGTCGCCGGCGCCATCGCGGCCTGGGTGCCCGAAACATTTTGGCAGAGCTTCTTTTTCGCTGACGATCCGACGCTTTCCGCGCTATGGGGGCCGATCGTCGGACCGCTGGTGGCGATCGCGTCGTTCGTCTGCTCGATCGGCAATGTGCCGCTGGCGGCGGTGCTGTGGAACGGGGGCATCAGCTTCGGCGGCGTCATCGCGTTCATCTTCGCCGACCTGCTGATCCTGCCGATTCTGAACATCTACCGGCGCTACTACGGCTTTCGGATGACGCTGACGCTGCTAGGCACCTTCTATGCCGCGATGGTGGCGGCCGGATACGTGGTCGAATTGCTTTTCGGCACAATGCATCTCATTCCTCGCCAGCGCGTCGCGACGGTGATGCATGCTGGTGTGTCGTGGAACTACACGACGTGGCTGAACATCGTGTTCCTGGTTGTGGCTGTGGGATTGGTCGCCAGGTTCGTGGCGACCGGTGGCGTGCCGATGCTGCGGATGATGGGCGACTCACCCAGCGAGCATGACGGGCACCGCGAACACAGCTGAGGGTGGCGGCAGTCATCTGATACCAGAGTGATTCAAATCTGGAGCTTGCCAAAGATATCCGGAGTGCTTGGGGTACATCGCCGTTCACGAGATGACGCACTACATCGAGCGCAATCAAGGCCAACGGTTCACCAAGCTGATGAACGACTACCTTCCCGACTGACGCACCCGGCGCGATCAGTTGAACGAAGGACCGCTGGCTCATGAGGAATGGCCAGCATGAGACCAAGTCCAAGTCGCGCGCGGCGTATCACGTCTGAGGATCTTTTGGGTCCGACACCCCGGGTATGTATGGGGGAAAACCTTCGGTGTGCCACCCGACCGGCTGATTACGCCATTCGTCCGGGATGTCCGGCAGCGTGAAGTCATTTTCGTAGGCAGAGCAACCGACCGTTCGGCCGATATCCAGTGCCACATCGGCTAATTCGCTCAGATCAATACCCGTCCCAGTCGACATGATCTCGATGTAACAGTTACCAACGATGGCCCTCAAAGTCCCTAGGTAGTCGAGCACAAACACATACTCGCCGGACGATAGACCAGTTATCTCGTAGGCCTCCGGGTTCGGGCCCCCAAGATCCAAGTCAGGCGAACACTCCTCGCTCATCATTTCTCGGGTGTCGTTGGCACGCTCTTGGCCGTCGCGCACTTGACAGATCGACACAGTCACGGTCCGGGTGTATCCGGTTTCTCGATCACCCCAGCTACACCACAGCGAGTTGTCCCAGAACTCCTCGGCGGCTTCCGAAGTGGGCCTCGTGTTCTTCGGAACCATAGAGCTGATCTGAAAATACGGCTCCAGCTTCTCGGCGATGACGTCCCGCCGGCCGGTGTAGGTTCGCGGGGGCACCGTCACACTGTCCTCAGTCAAACCTGCTCATCCCTTCGTCGTCGGGAAGGCCGTGATGATTTTCCCGTCGCTTGCCGAAATAACAACGCGCACCGTGAATGCGTAACTGCCATCTGCCCTGGAGATCTTCCTGTATAGGGCAAACGTGTCGTTATTTTGGTTGTACTCCACCCGCTCGGGGTAGGCCAGCGCCGCGCCTATCGAGTAATCGGCAAGGTATCGCCAGTTGCCCCCGCCCGGAAATCCTGAGTCAGCAATCTGTTGCCATTGCGCTCCGTGCTCCTTTTGGATGTGCAACATTCCGTACTTGTCGTTGCCGCAGTACAAAACGGAATCACCGAGCGGCATCGATCGAAACCCCGCGCTGATCGGCGCGTGGTAGAACGTCCTGACAACCTTGCCTGGATCCTGGCCGCGCGCCCGGCAGGCGGCCCACACTTTCGGTTGGTAGGGAGGCATCGGCACCGGCGGGGGCGGCGGCTCCTGCGGTACTGGCCCGCCGGCAAATATAGGTGACTCAGTGAAGCTGACACCTCTAACGCCTGCCGTTGCAGATGGCAACTTGTCGGCGATGCCCTGTTGAACTGTGCCCACCCTGCCTGCCAGGGTCCGGATGTTGCTCTCCCAGGCCTGGGCATGCGCCTGACGAAGTGTTGCGTCAAACGCATCTCCGCCGGTTTGGCGGCTCGTGACGGTGAGATCCTCGCTGACATTGAACCCCGCGGCGCGCGCTTTATCGATCTCGGTGAGAGCCCGCTGCTGGGCGTCATAGAGGTCGCCGGTGCCCGTGCGAGCGATCGTGGCCGCGTTGCGCAACTGAGTTGCTAAGCCTTGGACTTTGACCAGATCGGGAGCAGCCCGGTTATTCAACGCCGCATCGGCCGCGGTGCCCTCCCAATATGTCCCGCCCGGACGTTGGATCTGCTGATGGACTGCGCTGAAGGCTTCCTCCCATTTCGAAGCCGTACTGTTCCAAAAATCCGCCGCGGCATGGAGAGTTCTTATGTCCGCAGTCACATTTTCGATCTGCGACAGGCTTAGGGGCAGCTCCTCCGCACCCACTTACTTCCCCACAGCAGGCAGAAATTCAGCCGCACGATCGAGGTCACTCGCTGACCCGGCGTCCTGTCCGGCGTATGCGGCGCTGGCGGCGCTCAGTTTGGCCGCCGTCATCTGCATTCGGGCAACGAGCGCAGCACTGGCAGTGTCGATATCGGTATGCACCGCATTAACGGCAGCCGCAATGGTCCCGCCTGCCCCTCCCGAGGCGGGCGGGGTAACACTGGTCAATCGTTCAGCCAAGGCTTCACAGTGGTCAGCCAGCGCGCCAAGCCCGGCAGGATGGACCCGCAACGATCGCACATAGCGACTATAAAGCCGACAAAATGACACGACCTGCACTAATTCCTTGGGCCCGCCGCGTTGTTGGCGTCTGGCCCCAGTTCTCGACCGATTTGCCGAAGGTCAACAGGTACTGAGCCAGTCGTCCCCCTAAATCACTGTAACCACTTGTGTCACTTTGGTTTTGCCTCTGGATTCTGCTGGCGACTGTCCGCCCGGCGTGATAGTATTCGAACATGCGTTCGAGTAGCCGTGAGGAGATCGTCGCGGTCTTCGACTCGCTCGAGGCTGACCTGAAGCGCGCCCTGGATCTGGACTTCGACGTGCTGACCACGCCGGAGCGGCTCGCACTGCTGGAACGCTGCGAGACGGTGCGCCGCCGGCTGCCCGCGGTCGAACATCCGCTGATCACCCAGCTCGCTACGCAGGCCAGCGAGACCGAGCTGGGCGGCACGCTGCGCTTTGCGCTGGCCGAACGGCTACGCATCACCCCCGCCGAGGCCTCCCGGCGCATCCACGACGCCGAAGACCTGTGCGCGCGCCGGGCGCTGACCGGTGAACCGCTCGAGCCGGTGTTGCCCGCCACCGCCGCCGCCCAGCGCGCCGGACAGATCGGTGCCGGTCACGTGGCGGTGATCCGCAGCTTCATGCACCGGCTGCCCGGCTTTGTTGACGTCGAGACCCGCGAGCACGCCGAGGCCCATCTGGCCGGGCTCGCCGCCCAGCATCGCCCCGACGATTTGGCCAAGCTAGCCGCCCGGCTCACCGATTGTCTGAACCCCGACGGTGATTTCACCGACGACGACCGAGCCCGCCGGCGCGGGCTGACCCTTGGCAAGCAAGGCCCCGATCAGATGTCACAACTCAGCGGCTGGATCACCCCGGAGCTGCGCGCCACCATTGAGGCGGTGTGGGCCAAGCTGGCCGCCCCGGGCATGTGCAACCCCGACGACCCGGCGCCAGTGCTGGACCGGACACCCTGTGAGCAGACCGCCCAGCGTGACTCGCGCAGCACCGGGCAGCGCAACCACGACGCCCTGCTGGCTGGGCTGCGGGGACTGCTGGCCTCCGGAGAGCTGGGTCAACACAACGGGCTACCGGCCACCATCATCGTGACCGCCAACCTGGGCGATCTTGAAGCCGGCACCGGCCACGGGCTCACCGGCGGCGGATCCCTGCTACCGATGAGCGATGTGATCCGGCTGGGCTCGCACGCGCACCACTACCTCGCGATTTTCGACCAGGGCAAAGCCTTGGCGCTTTACCACGCGAAACGCTTAGCGTCGCCTGCTCAGCGGATTGTGTTGTACGCCAAGGATCACGGCTGCACCTTCCCCAACTGCCCGCTAGGCGGCTATCACTGCGAAGCCCACCACTGCACCCCCTACGCCCAATGCCGCACCACCGACGTCAACGACCTCACCCTGGGCTGCGGCGGGCATCACCCGCTGGCCGAAGAAGGCTGGACCACCCGCAAAAACTCCAAGGGCGACACCGAATGGATCCCACCCCCACACCTCGACCACGGCCAACCCCGCACCAACCGATACCACCACCCCGAAAAGCTGCTCAGGCCAGACGACGAAGACGACGACCCGTAGCGAATTACGCGCCGTGCGAAAGCTTTTCGGCCAGGCGGCGGTTCACCGGCTCGGGTAGCAGCTCGGAGACGTCGCCGCCCATCGAGGCGACCTCCTTGGCCAGTGACGACGACACGAACGAATACCGCGGCGTGGTCGCCACGAAAAACGTGTCCACACCGGCGATGTGCTTGTTCATCTGCGCCATCTGCAACTCGTATTCGAAGTCGGTGCCGGTGCGCAGACCCTTGACAATGGCGGTCAGCCCGCGGGACCGGACGAAGTCGACCACCAAACCGGAGCCGGACTCGACGCGCAGGTTGGGCAGGTGCGCGGTGGACTCCTCGATCATCGCGATGCGTTCCTCGACGCTGAACATGCCCTTCTTGTTCGGGTTGACCAGCACGGCGGCCACCACTTCGTCGAACTGCGCAGCCGCCCGCTCCAGGATGTCGACGTGTCCCAGCGTCACCGGATCGAATGACCCAGGGCATACCGCGCCACTCATGGCTCACGACGCTACACGGTCGCCGAGGACCGTTCGGCCAGCTCCAGCCGGGTGTCGCCGTAGCGGCGTGACGGCAACGTCACCCAGCCGTCCGGCCACACCAGCGGCGCACTCGCAACAGCACGCTCGAAAACCGCAAGGGTCCCGGAAGCTGCCCAGCCGTGCGCGTTCAATGCGCCCAGCACCGCCTGTATCTCCGCGGCGTCGACGTCGTAGGGCGGATCGGCCAGCACCAGGTCGACCGGGGCTGCAGCGCCGCCGGCCAACACCGCCGAAACGCTCCCGCGGCGAAGCGTCGCCCCGGCCAGGCCCAGCGTCGAGATATTGCGTTCGATCACCGCCGCGGCCCGCCGATCGGACTCGACGAACAACACCGACGCGGCTCCCCGCGACAACGCCTCCAGACCCAGCGCCCCCGAGCCCGCGTAAAGATCCAGCACCGAGACACCGCCGAAATCCAGTCGCGCACTCAACACGTTGAACAGCGCTTCGCGCACCCGATCGGTGGTCGGCCGGGTCCCCCGCTGCGGCACCGCGATTCGTCGCCCCCCCGCGACACCGGCGATGATGCGGGTCAGCGCAGCACCACCAGCAGATCCCCGCCCTCGACCTGGGCAGTGGTGGAGACCGCCACCCGTTCGACGGTGGCATCAACCGGCGCGGTGATCGGGGCCTCCATCTTCATGGCCTCGATGGTCGCGATCGTCTGCCCGGCACTGACCCGATCCCCTTCGGACACACCGATGGTGACGACGCCGGCGAACGGCGCGGCGATGTGGCCGGGGTTGGTGCGGTCGGCCTTTTCGGCGGCGGGAATGCTGCTGGCAATGCTGCGGTCTCGCACCTCCACCGGTCGCAGCTGGCCGTTGATGATGCACATCACCGTGCGCATGCCGCGTTCGTCGGGTTCGGAGATGGCCTCCAGCCCGATCAGCAACTCCACCCCGGGCTCCAGTTGCACCCGGTGCTCTTCGCCTTGGCGCAGGCCGTAGAAGAACTGGTTGGCTGACAGCTGCGACGTGTCGCCGTAGGCTTCGCGATGGGCCTCGAATTCCTTTGTCGGACCGGGAAACAGCAGCCGGTTGAGCGTGGCTTGCCGCTTGGGGCCGGCCAGCGCCAACGTCGCCTCGTCTTCCGGGCTCAGCTCGGGAGCCGGTTTGGCCGGCGCACGACCGGCCAGCGCGTTGGTGCGCAGCGGCTCGGGCCAGCCGCCGGGCGGATCGCCCAGCTCCCCGCGCAGGAATCCCAGCACCGATTCGGGAATGTCGAATTTCGATGGATCCGAGGCGAATTCGTCAGCGGTGATCCCCGCGCCGACCAACGCCAGCGCCAAGTCGCCGACGACCTTCGACGTCGGGGTCACCTTGACCAGCCGGCCCAGCAGTCGGTCGGCGGCCGCGTAGTTCACCTCGATCTCCTCGAAGCGGTCACCCAGGCCCAGCGCGATCGCCTGCTGGCGCAGATTCGACAGCTGGCCGCCCGGGATCTCGTGGTCATACACCCGGCCGGTCGGCGCCGGCAACCCAGACTCAAAGGGCGCGTACACCTTTCGCAGCGCCTCCCAGTACGGCTCCAGATCGCATACCGCCGACAGCGACAGGCCGGTGTCGTAGTCGGTGTGTGCGGCCGCCGCGACGATCGAGCTCAGCGCGGGCTGGCTGGTGGTTCCCGCCAAGGGCGCCGCGGCCCCGTCGACCGCGTCGGCCCCGGCATGCCACGCCGCCACATAGGTGCCCAGCTGCCCGCCCGGGGTGTCGTGGGTGTGCACATGGATCGGCAAATCGAACCGGCTGCGCAATGCAGGAATCAACCGCTGGGCGGCGCCGGCCCGCAGCAGGCCGGCCATGTCCTTGATGCCCAGCACGTGCGCACCGGCGTCGACGATCTGCTCGGCAAGCTTGAGGTAGTAGTCCAGCGTGTAGATGTTCTCGTCCGGGTCGGACAGGTCGCCGGTGTAGCACATCGCGACTTCGGCTATGGCAGAACCTGTTTCACGCACTGCGTCGATCGCCGGCCGCATCGACTCGACATTGTTGAGCGCATCGAAGATCCGGAAGATGTCGATCCCGGTTGCCGTGGCCTCTTCGACGAACGCCGACGTCACGATCTCCGGATACGGCGTGTAGCCGACGGTGTTGCGGCCCCGCAACAGCATCTGCAGGCAGATGTTGGGCATCGTCTCGCGCAGCGCTGCCAGCCGCTCCCACGGGTCTTCCTTCAGAAAACGCAGTGCCACATCGTAAGTCGCCCCGCCCCAGCATTCCATCGACAGCAGCTGCGGAGTGAGCCGCGCGATGTACGGCGCCACCCTCAGCAGTCCGGCGGTCCGAATCCGAGTAGCGAGCAGCGACTGGTGCGCGTCGCGGAACGTGGTCTCGGTGACCAGAACCGCCGCTGATTCCCGCATCCAGCGCGCGAAGCCCTCCGGGCCCAACTCGACCAGCCGTTGCTTGGACCCAGGCGGTGGCGCGGCCTCCAGGTCGATGTCGGGCAGCTTGTCGTGCGGATACACCGCCGACGGCCGGGAACCGTGCGGCTGGTTCACGGTGACGTCGGCCAGGTAGTTCAGGATCTTGGTGCCGCGGTCGGCCGACGACCGCGCGGTCAGCAGTTGCGGGCGCTCGTCGATGAACGACGTGGTGATCCGGCCGGCCCGGAAATCCGGGTCGTCCAGAACCGCTTGCAGAAACGGGATATTCGTCGAAACACCGCGGATCCGGAACTCGGCGATCGCGCGACGCGCCCGGGCCACCGCCGCCGGAAAGTCACGGCCCCGGCAGGTCAGCTTCACCAGCATCGAATCGAAGTGCGCGCTGATCTCCGCACCCAGATTGGTGCCGCCGTCCAGCCGGATGCCCGCCCCACCGGGGCTGCGGTAGGCGCTGATCCGGCCGGTGTCGGGCCGGAACCCGTTCGCCGGGTCTTCGGTGGTGATCCGGCACTGCAGCGCCGCACCGTGCGGCCGAATGCTCTCCTGCCGCAGCCCGAGGTCGTCGAGGCTCTCGCCGGCGGCGATGCGCAACTGGCTCGACACCAGGTCGACGTCGGTGATCTCCTCGGTGACGGTGTGCTCGACCTGGATGCGCGGATTCATCTCGATGAACACGTGCTGACCGCTCTCGTCGAGCAGGAATTCCACCGTGCCGGCGCAGCTGTACCCGATGTGGCGGGCGAACGCCACGGCGTCGGCGCAAATCCGTTCGCGCAACACTGGATCCAGGTTTGGCGCGGGCGCGAGTTCGATGACCTTCTGGTGGCGGCGCTGCACGCTGCAGTCCCGCTCGTAGAGGTGGATCACGTTGCCGTGGGTGTCGGCCAGGATCTGCACTTCGATGTGGCGCGGGTTGACCACCGCCTGCTCGAGATACACCGTCGGGTCCCCGAACGCCGACTCGGCTTCGCGGCTGGCGGCCTCGATGGCCTCGCCCAGCGCACTAGCGTCGTTGACGCGCCGCATACCCCGACCGCCGCCACCGGCAACGGCCTTGACGAACAACGGGAAACGCATCTTCTCCGAGAAAGCCAGCAACTCGTCGACCGACGCCGACGGCGCCGAGGACATCAGCACCGGCAGGCCGGCTTCGCGGGCGGTCGCGATCGCGCGTGACTTGTTGCCGGTCAGCTCCAGCACCTCGGCGCTGGGACCGACGAACGTGATGCCCGCCGCGACGCACGCAGCCGCCAATTCCGGGTTCTCCGAAAGGAATCCGTATCCGGGGTAGATCGCGTCGGCGCCTGCGCGGCGGGCGGTGTCGACGATCTCGTCGACCGACAGGTAGGCCCGCACCGGGTGGCCTTCCTCGCCGATCTGGTAGGACTCGTCGGCCTTGAGCCGGTGCACCGAGTTGCGGTCTTCGTACGGGTAGACCGCGACGGTGCCGATACCTAGCTCGTAGGCGGCGCGGAACGCGCGGATCGCGATCTCACCGCGATTGGCAACCAGCACTTTGGAGATCATCCGCGCGCCCCTTTTAGACCCTTTAGAGAAGTGTCGACCAGTAGTCCCAGAACCGCGCCAGGATCATCAAAAAGACCGCGGTGAACCACAGCGCGGTAATCGACCACCGCCAATGGTAGAGCCCGCGCAGCACCGCGTTTCCCTCGATCACCGGCCGCAGCGCGATCGATGCGACCACCACCAGCAGCGGGATGGTCACCGCCCACACCACCATGCAATACGGGCACAACGCCCCGATCCGATACAGGCTCTGAAAGATCAGCCAGTGGACGAACCCCGCCCCGGCCAGCGTTCCGGCGGCCAAGCCAATCCAATACCACTGCGGCAGAGCAATTTTCGCGACGGCGAGCACGCCGGTGACCACGACGACGGTGAACGCGGCGATGCCGATCAGCGAGTTGGGGAAGCCCAGCACCGAGGCCTGCGGGGTCGTCATCACCGAGCCGCACGACACCACCGGGTTGATGTTGCAGGATGGCACGTACGACGGATTGAGCAGGATGTCGATCTTCTCCACCGTCAGCGTCGCGGAGGCGACCAGGCCGGCCACCCCGGCGATCAGCACCCACCAGGCGCTGAGCGGACGGACCGGCGACGGGGGCGAATCCGCAAGTGGCTCACCCGGTTGCGCGGACACCGCGGTGGTCACGACGCCGGCGTCGCCGCCGTGTCGAGGCCCGGCACGTTCCCGACGATTTCTTTGATCTTGGCGACCAACGCGTCGGGGGTCGACGGATCGTAATCCTGGCCGTTGATGCGGATCGTCGGTGTGGCGTGAATATTGGTGGCCGCCGCCATGCCGTCGACCAGCGGAATGTACTTGCCGCTGTTGACACAGTCGGGCACCTTGCCGACGACGCCGGCCTGGCGGGCCCGTTCGATCAACTGCGCGTTGTCCGGGAACTTCGTACCAGTCTCGGAGGGCTGCAGGTCCTTGGTGAACAACGCGGTGTGGAAGCGGCGGAACGCGTCGAGGTTTTCATCGGCCACGCAGTAGGCCGCGGCCCCGGCGCGACTTGAATAGTCGTCGTTGTGCGGGCTGCTCAGGATGCCGACCATGTAGTAGTCGGCGGCGATCGCGCCCGAGTCGATCAGCTTGGAGACCGTCGGCCCGAACGTCCGCTCGAAGTTGCCGCAGGCCGGGCAGAGGAAGTCTTCGTAGAACGAGACAACTGCCTTGGGGTCTTTGGTGCCTTCCTTGGTGACCAGCTTGCTCGACGTCACCCGCACCGCGCGTCCTGCGTGTTCGGTCTTCTTGTCGTGCGAGATGACGATGTAGCCGATCACGACGACCGCAAAGATCACCACGATCAGGGTGATCCCGATCTGGAATGCGCGATCGCGTCGGCGACTCGCGAGCTTCGGGTCGTAGCCGGGGCGTTTGGGTTTGTTGGCCACTGGTTGGCTGACCTCCGGTTGTCGGCTGGGGGCTGGCAATCGCCCCTAGCGTACTCAGACCCTGCTCAGGTGGGCCCGCAGCGCCGAGACCAACTCGGCGGTGCCGGTCGCGCTGCCGCCGCCCAGCGGGAACAGGTTCGCGAAGCCGTGCGTCAGCGACCCCAGGCATCGCAGGTCGACCGCATTACCGGCGGCCCGCAGCGCCGTCGCGTACCGCTCACCCTCGTCGCGCAGCGGGTCGAAGCCCGCGACCGTGATCAGCGCGGGCGGCAGCCCGGACAGCGATTCGGCCAGCAGCGGAGACACCCGCGGATCTGCGGCGTCGACGCCGGAACCGCCCAGATAGTTCGCTTCGAACCAGTCGATGTCGTGCTTGGTGAGCAGGAACCCGCTGGCGAACAGCGACAGCGACCGGGTCTGCGCGGTGAAGTCGGTTCGGGGATAGACCAGCCACTGCAGCACCGGCGCGGGGCCGCCGTCGTCGCGCGCCAGCTGCGACACCACCGCCGCGAGGTTCCCGCCGGCGCTGTCGCCGCCCACGGCCACCCGCCCGGGGATCGCGCCCAAGTCGCCGGCGTGCTCGTGCGCCCACCGAAACGCCGCATAGGCGTCGTCGACCGCGGCCGGCGCGGGATGTTCGGGAGCCAGCCGGTAGTCGATCGAGAGCACGTGGATGTCGGCGTCGCGGCACACCAACCGGCACAGCTGGTCATGGGTGTCCAGATCGCCGAGACACCAGCCGCCGCCGTGGTAGAAGACCAGCAGCGGGGTGGGTTCCGCGCAGGCCGGCCGGTAATGCCGGGCGCCGATGTCGCCGGCCGGGCCGGGTATCGACAGGTCGCTGACCGCGACGTGGATCTGCGGGCCCGGAAACGCGGCGGTCAGATCGCGCATCTGGGTGCGGGAGGCGGCCGGGTCGTCGTCGGTCACCAGCCCGTCGACGCCCATCACCCGCATCCCGGCCAGCGTCAGCTGCAGCGTGAGGTCCAGCGTGTTGCCGTCGATGGTGACCGAGCGGCCGCCGGCGAGCAGCCGCTTGACGCCGGTCGGGATGAACGGAATGACCTTCATGCCGACATTGGCGGCGGTGTTCTGCAACCGGCTGGTCAGACCGGGCACGCCTGGCAGACTTTTTGTCATGGCTGCTCCCCTAGTCACGCTCAACGACGGCAATTCCATCCCCGCCCTGGGATTCGGTGTTTTCCAGATTCCACCTGCGGACACCGAGCAGGCGGTGGGTGCCGCGCTGCAAGCCGGTTACCGGCATATCGACACTGCGGCGGCCTACCGTAACGAACGCGAGACCGGCCGTGCGGTAGCCAATTCCGGCGTGCCCAGAGACGAACTGTACTTGGTGACCAAGTTGTGGAACGCCGATCAGGGCTACGACAGCACGCTGAGCGCGTTCGACGCCAGCATGGACCGGCTGGGCCTCGACTATCTCGACCTGTACCTGATCCACTGGCCGATGCCCCAGCTGAACAAGTTCGTCGACACCTTCAAGGCGTTCGCGCGCCTGCGTGATCAGGGCCGGATCCGCTCGATCGGGGTCAGCAATTTCGAGCCTGAGCACTTGCAGGTGCTCATCGACGCCACCGGGATAGTGCCCGCGGTCAACCAGGTGGAGCTGCATCCGCGGCTGCCCCAGACCGCGTTGCGCGAAGTCCACTCCCGTCTCGGCGTCGCCACCGAGGCGTGGAGCCCGCTCGGCCAGGGTTCGCTGCTGGACCATCCGACGATCAGCGCACTCGCCGCCGCCCTTGGCCGGACACCTGCCCAGGTGTTGATCAGGTGGCATATCCAGCTAGGTAATATCGTGATCCCCAAGTCGGTGAACCCTGCGCGGATTGCGAGCAACTTCGAAGTGTTCGATTTCGAACTGAGCGACGACGAGATGGCGTCGATCTCCTCGCTGGATGACGGAACACGGCTTGGTCCGGATCCACGAACCTTCAATTTCACAGGCAGGTGAATGACGTTGACTGGCGAGTCGGGCGCCACCGTCCCCTCTATTGCACTCAATGACGAGAACACGATGCCGGTGCTCGGCCTCGGTGTCGCGGAGCTGTCCGACGACGAGACCGAACGCGCGGTATCGGCGGCGCTGGAGGCCGGCTGCCGGCTGATCGACACCGCGGCGGTCTACGGCAACGAAGCCGCCGTGGGTCGCGCGATCGCCGCGTCGGGGATCCCGCGGGCCGAGTTGTTCGTCACCACCAAGCTCGCCAACGCCGACCAGGGGTTCGCCAGGTCGCAGGAGGCATGTCAGGAAAGCTTGGAGCGGCTCGGCCTGGAATACGTCGACCTGTACTTGATTCATTGGCCCGCGCCGCAACTGGGCGAGTACGTGAACAGCTTCGGCGGATTGATCCAGGTGCGCGCACAGGAGTTGGCTCGCTCGATCGGCGTGGCCAACTTCACCGAGGAGCACCTGTCGACGGTCATCGACCTCACCTTCGTCACGCCCGCCGTCAACCAGGTCGAGCTGCACCCGCTTCTCAACCAGGCCGAGTTGCGCAGCGCCAACGCCAGCCACAACGTCGTCACCCAGGCCTACAGTCCGCTGGCCGTCGGCAGGCTGCTGGACAACCCAACGGTGACTTCCGTTGCGGCGGAATACAGTCGCACACCCGCGCAGGTGTTGTTGCGCTGGAATCTGCAACTGGGCAACGCGGTGGTCTTCCGGTCGGGGAAGCCCGAGCGCATCGCCACCAACTTCGACGTCTTCGATTTCGAGTTGGCCGCCGAGCACATGGATGCGCTCAACGGCCTGAACGACGGCACGCGGGTGCGTGAGGATCCGCTGACCTACACGGGTATCTGACCCCGCGCGCTAGCCGGCCGGGCACGTGGCCGCGGCCTGACGCAGCACGTCGACCGACGCCTGATCCATCGGCAGCGCATACCCGCGCAGTACCGCGATGAACTGCATGCCGTATTGGCACCAGAACGCGGTGTTGGGCGGCATCCACAGCGCCGGTTGCGAATCGCCCTTGTCCTCGTTGGCTTTTCCGGCGACCGCCAGCAGGTTGGCGGGATCGTTGGCAAAGCGGACGCGTTCGGGAAACGCCCAGGCGTAGGCGCCCATATCCCACGCCAACGCCAGCGGGACGATGTGGTCGATCTGCACCGACTCCCCGATTCGGGCGCCCCGCTGGAACGGCACCGTCGCGTTGGTGTACGGGTCGTGCAGTGTGCCGGTGGCCACGGCGTCGGGGCAGCGTTTGATCGACACGTAGGTCTTGTCGACGAGATCCCGGTTGAGGATGTCGTCGCGGGTGTCGCATCCGTTGTGTCCCCCCGGTGCGTCGTTGTCGTCGGTCCAGGCGTCGCCGAACGCGGCGCGACGGTAGTCGTAGCGGTGAATCCTGGCCGGCACCACCGCGATTCCGGCCAGCACGTCGACACCGGGCTGCACGGTCGGAACGTCGGCGCGCGCCGCGAACCCCTCGGCGCGGTTGCCCGCCGACGCGGCCATCACCTGGTAGGCGACCACCACCGCGAGCACCGCGATGGCCGACAACCACAGCAGCGTCTTGCGGCTCACGACTTGTCCAGGTACTCGATGCGATCGCTGCCGGTGAACGGCGCAGCCAGCAGCGCCATCCCCTTGTCTGCCGGGTTCTCGTCGTACATCCGCTCGCAGAGGTCGCGGGCCGACTCGATGACCTGTCGGTGCTTGGCCAGTGACAGTAGCTTCAGGGTTATGGGGCGGCCACTTTGGCTGCGACCCAACACATCTCCCTCGCGTCGTTCGTCGAGGTCGAGGTCCGCCAGCGCAAACCCGTCGAGGGTTTCCGCAACGGCCTTCAGGCGCTGGGCGGATCGGGAATTCGGCGGCACCCAACTGGCCAACAGACACAGGCTCGCGTGCGCCCCCCGGCCGATGCGGCCGCGCAGTTGGTGCAACTGGCTGATGCCGAACCGGTCGGCGTCCATCACCAGCATCACCGTCGCGTTCGGCACGTCGACACCGACCTCGATCACCGTGGTGCACACCAGCACATCGATCTCGCCGGCGCGAAACGCCGCCATCACAGCATCTTTCTCGTCAGTGCTCAGGCGCCCGTGCATGAGGCCCAGCCGCAGTCCCGCCAACTCGTGTCGGCGCAGCGAGGCGAACAGTTGCACCGCTGTCGCCGACGGCCTTCCGTTCTCTTCGCTCTGCTCGCTGTCGTCGCTTTCGTCGATCCGCGGCGCCACCACATAGGCCTGGCGTCCGGCGGAGACCTCCTCGATGATGCGCCGCCACGCGCGGTCCAGCCATGCCGGTTTGTCCTTGACGAAGATCGTGTTGGTGGTGATCGGCTGACGTCCGCGGGGAAGCTCACGCAGGGTCGAGGTCTCTAGGTCGCCGTAGACGGTCAGCGCCACCGTCCGCGGTATGGGCGTCGCCGTCATCACCAGAAGATGCGGTGTGATGCCGGCAGGAGCCTTGGCCCGCAACTGGTCTCGCTGCTCCACACCGAACCGGTGTTGCTCGTCGACGACCACCAGGCCCAGCCGGTGAAACTCGACGGCATCCTGCAGCAGCGCGTGGGTTCCGACGACGATGCCGGCCTGCCCGCTGCCGATCTCGTCGCGGACCTGTTTCTTCTGCGCCGCCGACATCGAGCCGGTGAGCAACGCCACCCGGGTGGCGTTGTCGGCGCCGCCGAGCTGACCGCCCAGTGCCAGCGGGCCCAGCACGTCGCGGATCGACTGGACATGTTGTGCGGCAAGCACTTCCGTCGGTGCCAACAATGCACACTGGTAGCCGGCGTCGACCATCTGCAGCATCGCCAACACAGCGAGGATCGTCTTCCCCGACCCCACCTCACCTTGCAACAGCCGGTTCATCGGACGGCTGGCGCTCAGCTCGGCGGACAACACGTCGAGCACCTCGCGCTGACCGGAGGTCAGCTCAAACGGCAAGCGCTGCAACAGTTCGTGTTTCAGACCGTCCGATTGCGGCGGGGCCGCCGGGCCGGATTGCGACAGTTCGCTGTGCCGGCGGGACACCAGCGCCCACTGCAAACCGACGGCTTCGTCGAAAGTCAGCCGCTCGCGGGCGTTTCGGCGCTCGGCTTCGTCTTCGGAGAGGTGGATCGCGCGCAGCGCGCGGTCCTCGGAGATCAGGCCGTGCTCGGCGACCACCACATCAGGCAGCGGGTCCTCGACGGGGTCGAGCACCGCGAGCACCTGACGCACGCATGAAAAGATGGTCCAGCTTTGGACTTTCGCGCTGGCCGGGTAGATCGGGAAGAAGGCCCGTTCGAAGGCCGACTGCAACACTTCGCCGCTGACCGCCCGCGACGCGCCGGCGATCTCGCGCAGTGACGTGCTGCCGTGGTCCTTGCCGTCCGGCGAGTTCAGGATCAGGAAGTCGGGGTGGGTCAGTTGCATGACGCTGCCGTAGTAGCCCACCTCTCCGGACAGCATGATCCGCGTTCCTTTGGACAGCTGCTCTCGGAACCACTTCTTTGGATGAAAGAACGTGGCGGTCACCCTGTTTCGGCCCGAGCCGATGGTGACGATCAGGAACTTCTCGTTCGGGCGTTTCTTCATTGGCTTGAGTTCCGACCCAGTGATGGTGTCGACGAGCGTCACGTGCTCGCCGACCGGCGGGCGCTCGTCGCCGGCGCCGCGCACCGTCGCGCCTTCGACGTAGCTGCGCGGGTAGTGGCGCAGCAGGTCGTCGACGGTGCGGATTCCGAACACCTCGTCGAGCGGTTTCGCGGATTTCGCCCCGATGAGGTAATCCAGTCGGTCGCTTAGCGTCGCCATGCCTACTCGACCCCGATCAACAGCGCATCGCCGCGATGTCCGGTGTGGTAGGTCGCCAACTCGGTGCCCGGATGCTGGTCGTGCACATGCTGCTGGAGTGCGTCGCCGAGAGCCGGGTCGACGTCGGCGCCCACCAGCACCGTCACCAATTCGCCGCCGGCCGCCAGCAGCACGTCGATCAGACCGGTCGCCGCCGACGTGACGTCGGGGGCCACGATCAGCACCTCGTCGCCGGCGATGCCCAGGCCGTCGCCGGGCTCGCAGGTGCCGGCCCAGGTCAGCGCCCGCTCGGTCGCGACGCGTACCGAGCCGTGCCGCGCGGCGCCGACCGCGCGCGCCATCGTGTACCCGTCGTCGACGGCCTGGCGGTCCGGTTCGTGCACGGCCAGCGCGGCCAAGCCCTGCACCATGGACCCGGTCGGCAGCGGCACCACGTCGATGCCCCAGCCGATGGCGGCGGTGCAGCCGGCGACCAGTTCCTCGGCGGCGACGTAGCCGTTGGGCAACACCATCACCTGCGCGGCGCCGGTGTCCACCACGGCCCGCAACAGCTGCTGGGCGCTGACCGCGGTGGTCGGGTCGGCGGCGTCGGGGTCGGGCCGCAGGACGCAGGCGCCTTCCCCGGCGAACAACTCCGCGGCGCCGTCGCCGTCGACGACGGCCAGCACGGCCCGCTCGCGGATCCAGCTGCCCGGAGGTAGGCCGGCGGGACCGCCGTTGAGCACCGAGATCTGGATCCGGTGCGGCCGGCCGAACGCCAAACCGGCCTCGACGGCGGCGCCCGCGTCATCGGTGTGGACGTGGACCGAGTAGCCGGCCTCGGATGTCGCGGACGCGGACGCGGCGATGGCCACCGAGTCGCCGAGCTGGCCGAGGCGGTCGTGCAGCGCGTCGGCGCAGTCGGCGTCGCAGTCGCCGAGCAGGTACATCACTTCGAACTGCGGGGCGGGCTGCTCGGGGGCGGCGTCGGCGGGCTGCGGGCGCGGCGACGGCTCGTACACCGTGCGGGCGGGCGCCTGACCGCTGATCGTGGTGCGCAACGCGTCGAGCAGCACCAGCAACCCGCGCCCACCGGCGTCGACCACACCGGCGTCACCCAGCACGTCGAGCTGTTCGGGCGTTTTCTCCAGCGCGACGACCGCTGCATCGCCGGCGGCGGTGATTGCCCTCACCAGTCCTTCGCCGGCGTGCTGCTGCGCCGCGCAGGCCGCGGCCTGCAGTACCGAGACGATGGTCCCGGCGACCTCCTGACCGCCCATCGAGGCGACGACCAGGTCCACGCCGTGCCGCAGCGCCGAGCCGAGGGTTTCGGCGTCGATGTCGTGCAGCTCACCGCCGGTTCGGGCGGCGGCCTCGGCGGTTACGTCGGCGATCCCCCGCAGGATCTGCGACAGGATCACCCCGGAGTTGCCGCGGGCGCCGTTCAGCGCACCGGCCGACAGCGCCGCCGCCACCCGCGCGACGTCGCCCGACCGTGCTTGGGTGTTGGCCTCGGCTAGCGCCGAGCGCATGGTGAACAGCATGTTGGTGCCGGTGTCGGAATCGGCGACCGGGAACACGTTGAGGCGGTTGATCTCGTCGATGTGAGTGATCAGGTCGCCGACGGCGGTGTGCGCCCAGTCACGCAGCGCGGCCCCGTCCAGCAGGCGTTCCGGTGTGTCCATTTGCGACACCTGGCCCACCTCCTCGCGCCTCCTACGGTGGGCGCCAGCCTAGCCAGTGACGGCGACAGGACCGGTCATAAGGTATCCGGCGACTGTTGATCGTTTTGGCACTTCCGCCCGGCGGCGGCTATCCTGACCAGGTTGTCGTGGCCACCCGAGGCTCGGTCGTTGGCCCCAGAGATTTGAGGAGTTTCAGCTATGGCCGCCGTGTGCGACATCTGCGGGAAGAGCCCCGGCTTCGGCAAGTCGGTTTCGCACTCGCATCGCCGGACCAGCCGCCGCTGGGACCCCAACATCCAGACGGTGCACGCCGTGACCCGCCCCGGCGGTAACAAGCAGCGGCTCAACGTCTGCACGTCGTGCATCAAGGCCGGCAAGGTCGTCCGCGGCTAAGGCAGTCGCCAGTCGACGGGCTCGGCGCCCATCTTTTCCAG
Organism: Mycobacterium sp. MFM001; assembly: GCF_003402475.1. Classification (GTDB taxonomy): domain Bacteria; phylum Actinomycetota; class Actinomycetes; order Mycobacteriales; family Mycobacteriaceae; genus Mycobacterium. The sequence continues at coordinate 186,311 of NZ_BFAB01000007.1, read as the reverse complement.
CAGTTCGTTGGCGCGGCTGAACGGCCGCGAGCCGAAGAACCCCCGCGACGCCGACAACGGCGAGGGATGCGGCGATTCGATCGCCACACACTCCTCGCCGGCCAGCATCGGCTTGAGCGTCGACGCATCGCGGCCCCACAAGATCGCCACCAGTGGCTGGCGGCGATCCACCAGGGCGCGGATGGCGCACTCGGTGACGGCCTCCCAACCCTTGCCTCGGTGCGACGCCGGGTTGCCGGGCTGCACGGTGAGCACCCTGTTGAGCAGCATCACCCCACGCTTTGCCCACGGGGACAGATCACCGCACGACGGCACCGGATAGCCCAGGTCGCTGGTGTATTCGGCGAAGATGTTCTCCAGGCTGCGCGGCAGCGGCCGGACCTCCGCAGCCACCGAGAAGCTCAGCCCCACGGCGTGTCCGGGTGTCGGATACGGGTCTTGGCCGACGATCAGGACCCGGACCTCGTCGAAGGGAAAAGTGAAGGCGCGCAACACATTCTGGCCGGCTGGCAGATAGCCGCGGCCGGCGGCGATTTCGGCGCGCAGGAATTGGCCCATCTCGGCGACCTTTTCGCCGACCGGTTCCAGCGCACGCGCCCAGCCGTCCTCGACGAGCTCACGCAGCGGCCGCGCGGTCACGCCAGGCCTTTCGTCAGCAGCACGACCGTCACCTTACTGAGCCGAACGACTCCCAGCCCGCATATCCCTGCCACTCTTGTCCGTCGACAAGCACCCGCGCCGGCCCGTCGAGCACCCGCCCGATGACGCGCCAACCGGGCGGGACCGAGCCGGCGAACGCGGCGACCAGCGCGTGGTCTTCTCCCCCGCCGAGCACCCACGACCACGGGTCGGCGTCGACGGCCTCGGCAGCTGGCACCAACGCCTGCCGATCGGCCGCCAGCGCGTCGGTGCTCAGGTCAATGCCGACGCCCGACGCCTCGGCGACGTGCCGCAGGTCGCCCACCAGACCGTCGGACACGTCGATCATCGCCTGCGCGCCGGCGTCGGCTGCTGCGCGGCCCTGCCGATAAGGCGGCTGCGGCACCAGATGACGGCGCCGTAAGTCCTCGAAGTCGCTAAACCCGTTGCACCACAAGGCATATCCGGCCGCCGAGCGCCCAAGCTCGCCGGCAACCGCAACCACCGAACCGGGTCGCGCCCCGGAGCGCAACACCGGCTCGCGGCCCGCCAGATCACCCAGCACGGTCACCGCCACCACCCACTGCGGGCTGCCGACCAGGTCGCCGCCGGCAACACCGGCGCCGACGCGCTCGGCCTCGTCCCACAGGCCGTCCGCCAGCGCATCGGCCTCGGTAACCGGCGTCTCGGGCGGCGCCCCGAACCCGACGACGAACGCGGTGGGCCGCGCACCCATCGCCTCGATATCTGCGGCGTTTTGGGCGATCGCCTTGCGGCCAACGTCCTGCGGCGTCGACCAGTCCAGCCGAAAGTGCCGTCCCTCGACCAGCATGTCCGTCGACACCACGACCCGGCCGTCGTCGGCCAGGACCACTGCTGCGTCGTCACCGGGCCCCAGCGCAACCGCGGGCGGCTGACCTCGACGCACCAGCCGGCCGATCATGCCGAACTCGCCGAGTTCACCCAGCGTGCTCACATGGCCTCCTGGCGGGTACGTTCACCAACGACTCCGGGGAGTGTAAGCACGTGGACAACTACGAAGGCCCGCCGCGCGCCGTGCTGATCGCCGCGCTGGTGATCGCCGTCGGCGCGATCGGCGCAGTGCTGGCAATCGCGGCGACCCGCCACCCGGCGCAGCAACCGGTCGCGATTGCCGCCGTGCCGGCGCCGCAGGCCGGAAATCCGGCCTGCCGGGCGCTACTCGACGCATTACCGCAGCGACTCGGCGACTACCCGCGCGCCGCAGCCGTGCAGCCGGCGCCCGCCGGCACCGCCGCCTGGCGAGCCCAGGATGAGCCCGTCGTATTGCGGTGCGGCCTCGACCGTCCCGCCGACTTCGTCGTCGGCGCGCCGATCCAGGTCGTCGACCGGGTGCAGTGGTTCGAGGTTCGCCAGGACGACCGATCGACGTGGTACACCGTCGACCGGCCGGTCTATGTGGCGCTCACCCTGCCGCCGGGCGTGGGCCCGACGCCCATCCAGCAGCTGTCCGAGGTCATCGACCGCACGATGCCGGCCGTCCCGATCAGCCCGGCACCCCTCGGTTAGCGCGAATGTGGAGTTGTGGCACGCGAATTCGCGTCAGGCGTGTATCAAGTCCACACTCGACCAAAGCAGTTAGCGCAGGCCGGTGCCGCGCGCCAACGCCGTCTCGACCATCGTCGCCAACAGGGTCGGATAGTCCACCCCGCTGGCCGCCCACATCCGCGGATACATCGAGATCATGGTGAATCCGGGCATCGTGTTGACCTCGTTGATCAGCGGCCCGTCGTCGGTGAGGAAAAAGTCCACCCGCGCCAGGCCCTGACAGTCGATCGCGCGGAACGCCCGAATGGCCAACTCGCGCACGGTGTCTGCCACTTCGTCGTCGATCTTGGCGGGCACGTCCAATTCGGCGGCGTCGTCGAGATATTTGGTCGCAAAGTCGTAGAACTGGTCTTCGCGTCCGCGCACACCGGCTACCCGAATCTCCCCTATTGTGCTGGCTTGCACTGTGCCGTCAGGGAATTCGAGCACTCCGCATTCCAGTTCGCGGCCGGGAATCGCCGCCTCGATGATCACCTTGGGGTCGTGGCGGCGCGCTTGGTCGATCGCCGCGGACAGCTGCTCCCACTCGGTCACCCGGCTGACACCGATCGACGAGCCGCCGCGCGCAGGTTTGACGAACACCGGCAGCCCAAGTCGCTCGCGTTCGGACATGTCCAGCGTCGGCTGCGACGCCCGCAGCACGGCGTATGCGCCCACCGGAAGCCCTTCGGCCACCAGCAGTTTCTTGGTGAACTCCTTGTCCATGCCCGCCGCGCTTGCCAACACGCCGGCGCCGACATAGGGCACGCCGGCCATCTCCAGCAGGCCCTGAATGGTGCCGTCCTCGCCGTAGGGCCCGTGCAGAACGGGGAAAACGACGTCGACGGACGCCAGCACGTCGGGGTCGCCGGGCGACAGCGACACCAGCTGACCGGCTCGCTGCGGGTCGGCGGGCAGCGCCAGCTCGGCGCCCGACGCCGAGGTGATCCCGGGCAGCTGCCGGTTGGTGATGGCCAGCGCGTCGGGGTCGCCGTCGGTGAGAACCCACGAGCCGTCCGGGGTGATGCCGACGGCGGTCACGTCGAAACGCTGCGGGTCCAGGTTGCGCAGGATGCTGCCCGCGGAGACGCAGGAGATGGCGTGCTCGTTGCTGCGTCCACCGAACACGACGGCGACGCGGATGCGGTCACGGGCAGTCACAACCTAAAGAGGCTACCCGCCGGCTACGCCGCGCTTGCGATCGTCACTCCGGCTTGGTGCTGCGGCCCAGCAGCAACAACACCGCCTCGCCGACCGAAAGCCCTTTGTGGCAGACCCGGTGCACCGCGTCGGTGAGCGGCATCTCGACGTCGTAACTCGAGGCCAGGGCCAGCACCGATTCGCACGAGGTCACCCCCTCGACGACGTGGCCGTCGGTGGCCTGCAGCGCCGACTCCATCGTCCCGCCGCGGCCCAGGCGCTCGCCGAAGGACCGGTTGCGCGAATGCGGCGAGGTGCAGGTGGCCACCAGGTCTCCGACCCCGGCCAGCCCGGCCAGCGTCGCGCCTTTGGCGCCGACCGCGATGCCCAGCCGCATGATCTCGGCCAGCCCGCGGGTGATGATCGCCGCCGCGGTGTTCTCGCCCAGGCCCACTCCGGCCGCCATCCCGCACGCCAACGCGATCACGTTCTTGCAGGCACCACCGATTTCGGTGCCGATCACGTCGGAGTTGGTGTACGGCCGGAAGTACCCGGCGTTCAGCGCGCGCTGCAGGGCGACGGCGCGTCCGGAGTCGGTGCATGCGACGACGGTGGCGGCGGGCTGGCCCTCCGCGATCTCGCTGGCCAGGTTGGGTCCCGAAACCACCGCGACCTGCGCGGGGTCGACACCCGTCACCGCGACGATCACCTGGCTCATCCGCATCAGCGTGCCCAATTCGATGCCCTTGGCCAGGCTGACCAGCGTCGCGCCGTCGCGCCACAGCCCCGCCCATTGCTCGAGGTTGGATCGCATGGTCTGCGCCGGCACACCGAGCAGCACCGTGGAGGCGCCGCCCAGCGCCTCGGCGGCGTCGTCGGTGGCGCGAATCCCCGGCGGCAGTTGCACACCGGGCAGGTAACCGGAGTTGCGCCGGGTGGCATTGATTTCGTCGGCGACGTCGGCCCGGCGCGCCCACAGGGTGACGTCGACGCCGGTCTCGGCCAACACCTTGGCCAGCGCGGTGCCCCACGCGCCGGCGCCCATCACCGCGACCCCGCTCACCATGCGGCAACCCTAGCCTGGGCCCGGCTTTGGCAGGATGAAGCAATGGACGGCAAGCGGGCCGACACCGCTGGTGACGTCGGCTTGATCATTGCCGTCAAGCGGCTGGCGGCCGCGAAGACCCGACTGGCGCCGGTGTTCTCGGCGCAGACCCGGGAAACTGTGGTGCTGGCCATGCTCGTCGATACCCTCACCGCCGCCAGGGGCGTCGCGTCGCTGCGCTCGATGACTGTCATCACGCCCGACGACGCGGCGGCGGCAGCGGCGGCCGACCTCGGCGCGGACGTGCTGTTCGATCCGACTCCGGACGGTCATCGTGACCCCCTGAACAACGCGATCACCGCGGCCGAGCGGTCGGTGGCCGAGTCGACACCGAATATCGTTGTGCTGCAAGGGGATTTACCGGCTTTGCAGACGCAGGAGCTTGCCGAGGCCATCGGCGCCGCACGCGGCTATCGGCGTAGTTTCGTCGCCGACCGGCTCGGCACCGGAACCGCGGCACTGTGCGCGTTCGACACCCCGCTCGATCCGCAGTTCGGCCCGGATTCCGCGGCGCGGCATCGGCGTTCGGGTGCCATCGAGCTGACCGGGGCATGGCCGGGGCTGCGCTGCGATATTGACACGCCCGACGATCTGAAGGTGGCCCGGCGCCTCGGGGTCGGGCCGACGACCGCGCGCGCGATCGGCGCCCACCGATAACGCTGGGGTAAACAGCACACCAACTGCGCATCGATGTGGGCCGGCTGGTGGCAGCACGACCCGCTGATGAGTAATGATCGCAGGGTGACCGAAACAGAAGCCAGGGAAGCCACCGCCGCCGAGGCGCGGCCCGACGAAACGGTGTGGCATCCGGGTGACTCGGCGCCGGGCGCGCCGCCTGCCGCAACCGCGGCAGCGGCCGTTATCGAGGACCAGCTCCCCGAGCACCGCTACCTCAATCGGGAACTGAGCTGGCTGGACTTCAACGCGCGGGTACTCGCACTGGCCGCCGACACGTCGCTGCCGTTACTCGAGCGGGCCAAGTTTCTGGCGATCTTCGCCTCCAACCTCGACGAGTTCTACATGGTCCGAGTCGCCGGCCTCAAGCGCCGCGACGAGATGGGCCTGTCGGTGCGCTCCGCGGACGGACTGACCCCCCGCGAACAACTGCGTCGCATCGGCGAGCAAACCCAGCACATCGCCAGCCGGCATGCGCGCGTCTTCCTCGACTCGGTGCGGCCCGCGCTCGCCGAGGAAGGCATTCACGTCGTCACATGGGCCGATCTGAACGAGGCCGAACGCGACAAGTTGTCGAATTATTTTCACGAGCAGGTCTTCCCGGTCCTCACGCCGCTGGCGGTCGACCCCGCTCACCCGTTCCCGTTCGTCAGCGGGCTGAGTCTGAACCTGGCAGTCACCGTGAACCGGCCCGACGACGGCGGCACCCACTTCGCCCGGGTCAAGGTGCCCGACAACGTCGATCGCTTCGTCGAGCTCGGCGGTAAGCGTGCCGACGGCACCCCCGAAGTCCGGTTCCTGCCAATGGAAGAACTGATCGCGGCGTTCCTGCCGGTGCTGTTCCCCGGGCTGGAAATCGTCGAGCACCACGTGTTCCGCATTACTCGCAACGCGGATTTCGAGGTCGAAGAAGACCGCGACGAGGATCTGCTGCAGGCGCTCGAACGGGAACTGGCGCGCCGGCGGTTCGGCTCGCCGGTGCGGCTCGAAGTCGCCGACGACATGACCGAGAACATGTTGGAGTTGCTGCTGCGCGAACTCGACGTGCATCCCGGCGACGTCATCGAGGTGCCGGGACTTTTGGATCTGTCGTCGCTGTGGCAGATCTACGACCTCGAACGGCCCGCGCTGAAGGATCGGGCATTCGTACCCGCCACTCATCCCGCATTCGCCGACCGGGAAACGCCCAAGAGCATTTTCGCGACGCTGCGCGAGGGCGACGTGCTGGTGCATCATCCCTACGATTCGTTTTCCACCAGCGTGCAACGGTTCATCGAGCAGGCAGCCGCCGACCCCAACGTGCTGGCGATCAAACAAACGCTGTACCGCACGTCGGGTGACTCGCCGATTGTGCGTGCACTGATCGACGCCGCCGAAGCCGGCAAGCAGGTGGTGGCACTGGTCGAAATCAAGGCTCGCTTCGACGAGCAGGCCAACATCCGGTGGGCCCGCGCGCTTGAGCAGGCCGGTGTGCATGTGGTGTATGGGCTGGTGGGCTTGAAAACACATTGCAAGACTTGCTTGGTGGTGCGCCGCGAAGGGTCGGCGATCCGGCGCTACTGCCATGTCGGAACCGGCAATTACAACAGCAAGACCGCGCGGCTTTACGAAGACATCGGTCTGCTGACCGTGGACCCCGACATCGGCGCCGACCTGACCGACTTGTTCAATTCGCTCACCGGCTATTCGCGCAAGCTGTCCTATCGCAACCTTTTGGTGGCACCGCACGGTATTCGCACCGGCATCATCGAGCGCGTCGAGCGCGAAGTCGCCGCCCACCGCGAAAACGGCAACGGCCGCATCCGGCTCAAAATGAACGCGCTTGTCGACGAGCAGGTGATCGACGCGCTCTACCGGGCGTCGCAGGCCGGCGTGCGCGTCGAGGTGGTGGTGCGCGGCATCTGCGCGCTGCGCCCCGGTATGGAGGGGTTTTCCGAAAACATCGTGGCGCGCTCGATTCTCGGCCGCTTCCTGGAACACTCGCGGATCCTGCATTTCCGCGCCATCGACGAGTTCTGGATCGGCAGCGCCGACATGATGCATCGCAACCTCGATCGGCGCGTCGAGGTGATGGTTCAGGTCAAAGATCCGCGGCTGACCGCGCAACTCGACGACATGTTCAATTCGGCGCTGGATCCCGCGACCCGGTGCTGGGAGCTCGGGCCGGACGGCCAGTGGACCGCATCGCCGCAGGAGGGTCGCACAGTGCGCGACCATCAGGTATCGCTGATGGAGCGACACCGCAGTACGTGACCGAAATTCCCGTCCCGACCTTCCGGCCGCCGGGCCCGGTGGGCCCGAATTGACTTGCAGGAGTGAGGGTGTCGACACAAACCTCGCCGAAACGCACGGCGGGTAAGACCGTGTGCGCGGCCGGCGCCGTGCTGTGGCGGCCCGGGCACCGCGAGTCCGCGCCCGAAGTTGCGCTGATCCACCGGCCACGCTACGACGACTGGTCGCTGCCCAAAGGCAAAGTCGATCCCGGTGAAACAGAACCGGTGACCGCGGTGCGGGAGATCTTCGAGGAGACTGGTCACCGGGCGCACCTGGGTCGGCGCATCACGACGGTGAGCTACCCGATCGAACAAGGCACCAAGAAGGTGCGGTACTGGGCGGCGTGCAGCCTCGACGGGAGCTTTAGTCCCAACGGTGAAGTCGACGACCTGATCTGGTTGCCCGTGCCCGCCGCAGTCAAGAAACTGTCGTATTCACAGGATCGAAAGGTCTTGCGACGGTTCGCCAAACATCCGACCGATACCCAGACGGTGTTGGTGGTCCGGCACGGTACCGCGGGCAGTAAATCCCGCTTCAAAGGCGACGACACCAAGCGGCCGTTGGACAAGAAGGGCCGCGCGCAGGCCGAGGCACTGGTCGGTCAGCTGCTGGCGTTCGGCGCCACCGACGTGTACGCAGCCGACCGATTGCGTTGCCACCAAACCGTCGAACCACTGGCCGAAGAACTGGGCGTGGTCATCTGCAACGAACCCACGCTGACCGAAGAAGCTTATGCCGACAACCCGAAACGCGGCCGCCGCCGAGTCCTGCAGATCGCCGCGTTGAAACGCACGCCGGTCATCTGCACACAGGGCAAGGTCATTCCGGATCTGATCGGCTGGTGGTGTGACCGCGATGGTGTGCGCCCCGACAAATCCCGCAACCGCAAAGGCAGTACCTGGGTGCTGTCGCTGTCAAACGGGCACCTGGTGGCAGCGGATCATATCGGCAGCGCACTGGCCACCAACGTGCTGACCTAGCACGCAGATTCGCCGCGGCCCACCCCGAGAGCGGGACCGCGACGAATCCGCGTGTATGTGGTTGTGTTACCGGCGGCCGCGCCGAGCAGTCGCCTTCTTGGCCGGCGACTTCTTGGCTGCAGTCTTACGGGCTGGAGCCTTGGTTGCCTTCCTGGCGGTCGACTTCGTTGCCTTCCTGGCTGTCGACTTGGTCGCCTTCTTGGCCGGCGCCCGCTTGGTGGCCTTCTTGGCAGCCGTCCGCTTGGTCGCGGCCTTCTTGGCCGGTGACTTCTTCGCAGCCTTGCGGGCCGGCGCCTTCTTCGCAGCCTTCTTGGCAGTCGACTTGGTGGCCTTCTTGGCCGGCGACTTCTTCGCCGCTTTGCGTGCGCCGGTCGCTGTCACACCACGTTTCACGGCAGGTCCTTCCGCTGGGAGGCGCTGTGCGCCAGAGACAACCGCTTTGAATTGAGCACCTGGACGGAATGCCGGCACCGATGTCGGCTTCACCTTCACCGTCTCACCGGTGCGCGGATTGCGAGCCACGCGTGCTGCGCGGCGGCGCTGTTCGAATACGCCGAAACCGGTAATGGTGACGCTCTCACCCTTGTGCACCGCCCGCACAATGGTGTCGACGACGTTCTCAACGGCGGCGGTGGCCGACCTACGATCCGAGCCCAATTTGTCTGTGAGTACGTCGATGAGCTCCGCTTTGTTCATGCAAACCCTCCGAAACCAGTGGTCCTTGTTGGACCGACTAGTGGACACGGTAAACCCTGACACCACTGATTTCCAAGAGCCACGCGCAATTTCAATGGCTTCTGGCGAACTTTTTTGGAAACCGGTTGCCGCCCTTGGCCGGTGGACAGCCGGTCAAATAGTCGCGGCGCGGGCCCGGAATTCGGCTCCGATCCAGCGTTCAGGAAGCCGACAGAGTGCGCGGTTTCCAGGTTTGGCGAGTCGCCTCGAAAGTTTCGATCTGATCGAGTTTCCGCAGCGTAAGGGCTATATCGTCAAGGCCTTCGGCCAGTCGCCAGGCCGTGTAGTCGTCAATCTTGAACGGCACCACCACCGTTCCCGCGGCCACATTCCGATCTTGAAGATTGACAGTGATTTCCAACCCTGGGGACTGCTCGATGAGCTTCCAGAGCAGTTCCACGTCATCTTGGGCGACTTCGGCCGCCAACAGCCCCGCCTTGCCCGCATTGCCCCGGAGAATGTCGGCGAAGCGAGATGAGATGACCACCTTGAATCCGTAGTCCATCAGTGCCCACACCGCGTGCTCGCGCGAGGATCCGGTGCCGAAATCGGGTCCGGCGACCAGTACTGAACCCCTGTCAAATGGGCTGAGATTCAGCACGAAAGACGGGTCGGTGCGCCAGGCCGCGAACAATCCGTCTTCGAAACCCGTTCGGGTTACGCGCTTCAAATAGACCGCGGGAATGATCTGATCGGTGTCCACATTCGACCGCCGCAACGGCACCCCGATGCCGGTGTGAGTGCGAAACGCTTCCATGCTTATCTCCTCTACGTCAGTCCAAGTCGGCCGGCGCGGACAGTTTTCCGCGGATTGCGGTGGCCGCGGCCACCACCGGCGACACCAAATGTGTGCGGCCGCCCTTGCCCTGCCGCCCTTCGAAATTGCGGTTGGACGTCGCCGCGCATCGCTCTCCGGGCGAAAGCTGATCCGGGTTCATACCGAGACACATCGAGCAGCCGGCTTGCCGCCACTCGGCGCCCGCGGCCGTGAAGATCTCTGCCAGTCCTTCGGCTTCGGCCTGCGCACGAACACGCATCGACCCCGGCACGACGAGCATTCGCACGCCGTCGGCCACTTTTCGGCCGCGCAACACGTCGGCCACCGCGCGCAGGTCCTCGATGCGGCCGTTGGTGCATGATCCGACGAACACGGCGTCCACCGCGATGTCCCGCATCGGGGTGCCGGGTCGAAGGTCCATGTACGCCAACGCCTTCTCGGCGGCCTGACGCGCGGCGTCATCGGTCATCAGCTCGGGGTCCGGCACCGCGGCCGCCAACGGCACACCCTGACCCGGGTTGGTTCCCCACGTGACGAACGGACTCAACGATGCGGCGTCCAGATAGACCTCGGTGTCGAATTCGGCGCCCTCGTCGGTGCGCAGCTGCTGCCAATACGCCAGTGCGGCATCCCACTCGGCGCCGGTCGGTGCATGCGGGCGCCCACGCAAGAACTCGTACGTCGTCGCATCGGGCGCCACCATTCCGGCACGGGCGCCGGCTTCGATGCTCATATTGCAAATCGTCATCCGGGCCTCCATCGACAGCGATTCGATGGCGCTGCCGCGGTATTCGATGACATGGCCCTGGCCGCCGCCCGTGCCGATCTTGGCGATCACCGCGAGAATGATGTCTTTGGCCGTCACGCCGTGCGGCAGCTCTCCGTCGACGTTGACCGCCATCGTCTTGAACGGCCGCAGCGGAAGCGTCTGGGTGGCCAGCACATGTTCGACCTCGGAAGTCCCGATTCCCATTGCCAAAGCACCGAATGCGCCGTGGGTGGATGTGTGGCTGTCGCCGCAGACGATCGTCATGCCGGGCTGCGTGAGTCCCAATTGCGGTCCGACGACGTGCACGATGCCCTGCTCGATGTTGCCCATCGGGTAGAGGCGGATGCCGAATTCCTCGCAGTTGCGTCGCAGCGTCTCGACTTGCTTGCGTGACACCGGGTCGGCGATCGGCTTGTCGATGTCGATCGTCGGCACGTTGTGGTCTTCGGTGGCAAGCGTCAGATCCGGCCGCCGGACCGGGCGGCCGGCCAACCGCAGACCGTCGAATGCCTGTGGGCTGGTGACCTCGTGCACCAGGTGCAGGTCGATGTAGATCAGGTCCGGTTCGGTTCCGCCACCCGACACCACGACGTGGTCGTCCCAAACTTTCTCGGCCAGCGTGCGCGGCCTTGTTCTCACATTCTGAGACGATAGTATCTCCATATGAGACAGGATAGCGGCATCGGCGTCCTCGACAAAGCCGTGGGTGTGCTGCACGCGATTGCGGAATCACCCTGCGGGTTGGCCGAATTGTGCGACCGCACCGGGTTGCCCAGGGCTACCGCGCACCGGTTGGCCGCCGGACTGGAAGTTCACCGGCTGCTGGCGCGCGACGGCGAGGGTCGTTGGCGGCTCGGCCCCGCAGTCAGCGAGTTGGCGGCCCAAGCCACCGATCCGTTGTTGACGGCAGGCGCCGCGGTGCTGCCCCGGCTGCGTGAGATCACCGGCGAGAGTGTGCAGTTGTACCGCCGCGAGGGCAGCTGGCGAATCTGTGTGGCCGCACTGGAACCGCCTGCGGGGCTTCGCGATACCGTTCCCGTTGGCGCACGGCTGCCGATGGCCGCGGGGTCGGGCGCCAAGGTGCTGTTGGCGTACAGCGACGCCGCTACCCAGCGGGCCATCCTGCCGTCGGCGAAATTCGGTGAGCGGGCGCTGGCAGAAGTGCGTCGGCGCGGTTGGGCGCAGAGCGCCGCCGAACGCGAGCCGGGTGTCGCCAGCGTGTCGGCGCCCGTGCGTGATAGTCGCGGCGATGTGATCGCGGCCATTTCCGTGTCCGGGCCGATCGACCGGATGGGACGACGGCCGGGCGCGCGCTGGGCCGCCGACTTGCTGGCCGCCGCCGACGAGCTGACTCGCCTCCTGTAGTTCTTGTGCCGAGATTGCGCCCAGCGCGTCGCAGAGTCGAATTGGCGACCTGACACACTTTCAAGCCATGGGAACCAACCAGCGTGCGCAGATTGTCATGTCCGAGGCGGAGATCGCCGACTTCGTCGCCACCAGCCGCACCGGCACCTTGGCCACCATCGGGCCCGACGGGCAGCCGCACCTGACCGCGATGTGGTACGGGGTGGTGGACGGCGAAATCTGGCTGGAGACCAAAGCCAAGTCGCAGAAGGCGGTCAACCTCCGGCGCGATCCGCGGGTGAGTTTTCTGCTGGAGGGCGGCAACACCTACGACACGCTGCGTGGGGTGTCCTTCGAAGGTGTGGCCGAGATCGTCGACGATCCCGACGCGATCTTCCGGGTGGGAGTCAGCGTGTGGGAGCGCTACACCGGCCCCTACACCGACGACATGAAGCCGATGGTGGACCAGATGATGAACAAGCGGGTGGCGGTGCGCATCGTGGCCCGCCGCACCCGGTCGTGGGATCACCGCAAGCTGGGCCTGCCCGCGATGCCGGTGGGCGGTTCGACCGCGCCGGCCGCCGTCTAAAGGCGACCAAACGCCAGGAAAAAAGTAGCCCCGATGGGATTCGAACCCACGCTACCGCCGTGAGAGGGCGGCGTCCTAGGCCGCTAGACGACGGGGCCAGAACTGATCCGAGCTGTCAGCATAGCTCACAGCCGTATGCCCACCTAATTGCTTGTGGTGGACAAACTTTGCTGGGGTACCAGGACTCGAACCTAGAATGGCTGAACCAGAATCAGCTGTGTTGCCAATTACACCATACCCCATTGGCGCCCTAAAACCGCTGGTCAGAGCGTCTTGCCGCCGCTACTGCCAACCGCTCGAGGACCGACGTGCAGACTACCAAAGAATCCGGGCTCAGTGCTCACGCGCTGCCCGCAGCCGGCGCAGACTGCGGTCGCGCCCAAGCAGCTCCAGCGATTCGAACAGCGGCGGGCTGATCGACGCGCCGGTGGCAGCAACGCGGATCGGTCCGAAAGCCTTCCGCGGCTTGAGGCCGAGGCCCTCCAGCAGCGCGGCCTTGAGCGCGCTCTCGATCTCCGCCGCCGTCCACTCCGTCACGCCGTCGAGCGCCGTCGTAGCCGCGTCGAGCACGGGGCCGGCATCGGGGCCGAGCTCCTTGCCCGCGGCCTTCGGGTCGATCGCGTACTCGTCGTCGTTGAGGAACTTCAGCAGATCCCAGGCGTCGCCGAGCACCACAATGCGGGTCTGCACAAGGCCCGCCGCCACCGCGAATGCCGCCTCGTCGAGCCCGGTGTCGTAGCCGTGCACGTCGAAGTACGTCCGCAGTCTGGCGGTGAAATCGTCGGGGTCGAGCAGCCGGATGTGCTCAGCGTTGATCGCGTCGGCCTTCTTCTGGTCGAACCGGGCCGGGTTGGCGTTGACGTCGGCCACGTCGAAGGCGGCCACCATCTCCTCGATGCTGAACACGTCGCGGTCCCCCGCAATCGACCAGCCAAGCAGCGCCAGATAATTCAGCAGCCCTTCGGGAATGAAGCCGCGGTCGCGGTGAGCGAACAGATTCGACTGCGGGTCGCGCTTGGAGAGCTTGCGGGTGCCTTCACCCAATACCGTTGGCAAGTGGGCGAATTCGGGGACACGCTCGGCGACACCGATGCGGATCAACGCCTGATACAGCGCAATTTGCCGCGGCGTCGACGGCAGCAGGTCTTCACCGCGCAGCACGTGGGTGATTTTCATCAGCGCGTCGTCGACGGGATTGACCAAGGTGTACAACGGATCCCCCGTTGCCCGGGTCAACGCGAAATCGGGCACGGTGCCCGCCGCAAAGGTGGTCGTCCCGCGCACCAGATCGTCCCAGCCGAGGTCCTCGTCGGGCATTCGTAACCGCACCACGGGTTTACGGCCCTCGGCCAGAAATGCCGCGCGCTGTTCCTCGGTCAGATCGCGGTCGAAGTTGTCGTAGCCCAACTTGGGGCTGCGGCCGGCCGCCAGATGGCGCGCCTCGACCTCTTCGGCCGTCGAAAAGGCCTGGTATGCCTCGCCAGCCGCCAGCAGTCGATCCACCACGTCGCGGTAGATGTCGCCGCGCTGCGACTGCCGATACGGGCCGTAGGGGCCGCCCACCTCGGGGCCCTCGTCCCAGTCGAGTCCGAGCCAGCGCAGCGCGTCCAGCAACGCCAGATAGCTTTCCTCGGTGTCCCGTTGGGGATCGGTGTCTTCCACCCGGAATACGAACGTGCCGCCGGTGTGCCGCGCGTAGGCCCAGTTGAACAACGCGGTGCGAATCAGCCCGACGTGAGGGACGCCGGTGGGCGACGGGCAGAATCGTACCCGAACGTTCACGATTTTCCTTTGCGCACAACAGGATTGGTCAATGTGCCGATTCCGTCGACGGTGATGGTGACGGTGTCGCCGTCCTCGATCGGCCCGACGCCTTCGGGTGTGCCGGTGAGGATGAGATCACCTGGCAGCAGGGTCATCACGGCCGAGATCCATTCCACGATGGCGCCGATGTCGTGGATCATCATCGACGTGCGGCTGCGTTGTTTGACCTGTCCGTTGACCTCGGTGCACAGTTCGAGATCGGACGGGTCGACGTCGGTGACGATCCACGGGCCAACCGGGCAGAAGGTGTCGTGGCCTTTCGCACGTGTCCACTGGCCGTCGGACTGTTGTTGGTCGCGGGCGGTGACGTCGTTGGCGATGGTGTAGCCCAGGATGCTGTCGGCCGCCCGGTCGGCGGTGACATCCTTGCAGGGCCGGCTGACGACTGCGGCCAGCTCTCCTTCGAAATGCACCGGTGATGCGTTGGCGGGCAACCGAATCGGAACGTTCGGCCCAACGATCGCGGTGTTGGGCTTCAGGAAGATCACCGGGTCTGCGGCGCCCTTTCCGGAGCCGCCCATCTCGGCGACGTGCGCGGCGTAGTTCTTGCCGACGCAGATCACCTTGCTGGCCAGCATCGGGGCCAGCAGCCGCACATCGGCCAGCGGCCAGGAACGGCCGGTGAACGTCGGTGTGCCGAATGGATGTTCGGCGATTTCACGGGCAGTCATCCCGGTCGGGTCCTGCGGTTCGCCTTCGATGCTGACGAAGGCGACACCGTCCGGGCTGGCGATTCGGCCAAGGCGCATTCGTGAGAGCTTAAAGCGTCTCGCCCCGGCGTTTGCCGGTGACCATCGCCACCAAGAAGTCCTCCAGGTGCTCGCGGCTGATGTCGAGTTCGTCGCGCAGCCAGAGCGTGACCAGATCGAACCCGCCGGCGACAAGCGTGAACGCGGCCAGATCGATGTCGGGGTCCAGCGATTCCTGCCCCTCGAGCAGTGCACGCCCCTGGTCGGCCATCACCTTGGCCAGCATCTTCACCAGCTCCAGGCGGCGCGCTCGCAATCCCTCGGTGGTCTGCGACTCGATCAGCAGCCGCCCGCGCCGCGGATCGTCGGCCAGAAAATCCAGACCGCTGCCGATGGCAGCGCGGGCACGAAGCACCGGATCGGGCGCGGCCGCCTCGATCGCGGGAAGCAGCGCGCTGAATGCCCGGCTGATCTGGTCGTCGAGCATGGCCAGCACCAGCTCGTCGACGTTGCGGTAGCTCTCGTAGAAGTAGCGGTCGTTGAGCCGCGCCCGGGCGCAGACGCCGCGCACGGTGAGGCTGCCGACACCACCGGCGGCGACCAGGTCCAGTGCGGTGTCGATCAGCGCGGCCTGCCGCCGGGACCGTCGCTCGGTGTGGGTGGCACCGCCGTAGGTGCGCGCCGTGCCCGCCATGGGCTCGATTGTCTCATCCTTGACCGGTCCAACTATCTGGTGAAGACTGCCACCAGATGGTCCATATGGGAAGGCCCGTAATGACGCCTCGCAACGAGAAACTGCCGAATCCGCCGTTCCTGACCGCGTTCCCGTTCAACGTGTTCATGCGCCTGCTGGCGCCCGGCGACGTGCGGGCCACCGTCGCCCAACGGGAATCGTTCCGTCGCTTCGCCAACGTCGGTGACCCCCTGGCCGACGACGTCGTCGCGATGATGCAGCGGCTGCCGACCGGAGTGGGCCGGCGCATGTTCAACATCGCCGTCGAGCAGGGCATCGAGGCCGTCGATGACCCGCCCGAGGAGTTGGTGGCATTCTTCGCCCAGGTCGACGACCGGCCGTACTGGCTGGACCAGGCCAAGCTCGACCAGGCAGTGCGGGTGACGATGCGGACCGGGCTGGTCGCCATCGGGTTGGCGCTGCCCGGCCTGGCGCTCACCGGCGGCTACCTGGCGTCGAAGGCCGACAAGCCGCTGGTGGGCACCGGCGATCTGCGCCGGATGGCGCCGCGGCGGCTCAACGAGACCGCGACCTGGTTCATCGACGTCACCTCCCCCGGCGGCCTGGACCGCTTCGCGCCGGGATTCACCGGCACACTGCGCGTGCGCCTGATGCATGCGATGGTGCGCGCGGCCATGAGCCGCCGCAACGACTGGGACTTCGACGCGTGGGACCACCCGCTCAACCAGGTGCAGCTGGCCGGCACGCTGATGCTGTTCTCGCTGGCGAACCTGGCCGGATGCCAGGCGATGGGGGTGAAGTTCTCGCCGCGCGAGCGCGACGCGGTCTTCCACCTCTGGCGCTACGTCGGCCTGCTGATGGGCGTGCAGCCGGAGTTGGTCCCGGCGACCGAGGACGACACCTGGCGGCTGTTCTGGCTCGAGGCCGACACGGAGTTCCGGCCCGACGAGGACTCCTACCGGCTGGCCCAGGCGCTGCACGCCGGCCCGCCCGACGAAGACCCGCTGACGTCGCTGGCGCGCGGCTTCCTGTCCTCCTACAGCCGGCTGATGCTGGGCCGGACGAACGCCGACCAGCTTGGCTTGCCGGACAACAAGCCCCTGCAGGCAGCGGTGCTGGCCACCTCGGCGATCAACCGGGTGTTCGAGTTCCGCCGGCTGCTGCCGGGCGCCACGCGCCTGTCCGAAGAATTCGGGCAGTGGTCGCGGCGGCGCTTCGTCGGCCGCGGCCTACGCGAGACCGGCGGTGACCGCAGCTATCGCCGTCACGACGCGCTGGCCGCCGTCGGCTGACATCTGCACCATGGAAGGGTGCCGACAGCAACGATCAGTGCGACGCGGCGCTGGTCACTACTGGGCATTTCACTCGCGGCGACGCTGTGCGCCACCGTCTTCATCAACGGCATCGCCTTCCTGATCCCGGCACTGGACGCCGAACGTGGCATCAGCCTGGCCGAAGCCGGTCTGCTTTCGTCGATGCCGAGCCTCGGCATGGTGCTCACGCTGATCGCCTGGGGCTACCTGCTGGATTTGGTCGGCGAGCGGGTCGTGCTGACGGTAGGCCTGGCCCTCACCGCGGCGGCCGCATTCGGCGCGGCGTCGATGCACTCCATGCTGACCATCGGAGCGTGTCTGTTCGCGGGCGGTATGGCCGCGGCCAGCGCCAACACCGCCAGCGGCCGATTGGTGACCGGCTGGTTCCCCAAGGACCAGCGCGGGCTGGCGATGGGCATTCGCCAGACCGCGCAACCGCTGGGAATTGCGTTGGCGGCCTTGGTCCTTCCCGAGCTCGGCGAACGCGATTTCTCGGTGGCACTGTTGTTTCCGGGATCGGTCTGTGCGGCGGCGGCGGTGGCCAGCGCCATCGGCGTGCTCGATCCGCCGCGGAAGACACGGGCAGCGGCCGGCGCCGACGAACTCGCCAACCCCTACCGGGGCACCGCGGTGCTGTGGCGCCTGCATCTGGCGTCGGCGCTGCTGATGGTGCCTCAGACGGTGGTGTTGACGTTCATGCTGGTGTGGTTGATGCGCGCGCACGGTTGGTCACCTGCGGCGGCCGGTGTGCTGGTCAGCGTTTCGCAACTGCTGGGCGCGCTGGGCCGCGTCGCCGCCGGCCGATGGTCGGACCGGCTCGGTTCGCGGATGCGGCCGATCCGTATGATCGCCGTGGGCGCCGCCATCGTGATGGCGGTGCTGGCGCTGAGCGAACACCTGGGTTCGTCGCTTGCCGTGCCGGTCATGGTCATCGCCTCGGTGATCACGGTGCTCGACAACGGGTTGGCGTTCACTGCAATCCCCGAATTCGCCGGGCCGTTCTGGAGTGGACGCGCGATGGGCGCCCAGAACACCACGCAGCGGCTGACTGCTGGCGCCGGGCCGCCGGTGTTCGGTGAGCTGATCGACGCGAGCGGTTATCCGCTGGCGTTCGCGGTGTGCGCGCTGTTCCCGATCCTGGCGCTGCCGATTGTGCCGGTGCGCGCTCGGCCGCGCGGCACGTAAGTTTTACCGGCGTCTCCGCCACATGCGTGTGGAACGATGTATCGAATGGCGGCGGAGTCGATCGGTACCGGGGCTCGGTGGTCGATGGTGGCGATCTCGCTGGCCGTCACCGCAAGCGCTTTCATCTTCATCAACGGCGTCGCATTTCTGATCCCTGCGCTGGAAGCCGAACGCGGTACGGCGCTGGCCGAGGCCGGTTTGTTGGCGGCGATGCCGAGCTTCGGCATGGTGGTCACGCTGATCGCCTGGGGCGCCCTGCTCGACCGCGTCGGCGAGCGGATCGTGCTCACCGTCGGTTCGGCGCTGACGGCGGCCGCGGCCTACGCCGCGACGACGGTGCACTCGCTGATGGCGATCGGCGCGTTCCTGTTTGTCGGCGGCATGGCAGCAGCCAGCTGCAACACGGCCGGCGGGCGGCTGGTGTCCGGCTGGTTCCCGCCGCATCACCGCGGGCTGGCGATGGGGATCCGCCAGACGGCGCAGCCAGTGGGGATTGCCTTGGGCGCCTTGGTGATTCCGGAGCTGGCCGAGCGTGGCCCCGTGGCCGGCCTGATGTTTCCGGCGTTGATGTGCACGGTGTCGGCGGTGGCCAGCGCGATCGGGGTGATCGACCCGCCACGCAAGCCGCGCGCCGCCGCCACCGACGAGGAGCTGGCCAACCCGTATCGCCGCAGCCCAAAAGTGTTGCGGCGCATCCACATCACGTCGTCGCTGCTGATGATGCCGCAGACGGTGACCGTGACGTTCATGTTGGTCTGGTTGATCAACGACCACAACTGGTCGATCGCGTCGGCCGGCGCGCTGGTCACTATCTCCCAATTGCTCGGCGCCGTCGGGCGCATCCTGGCCGGGCGATGGTCGGACCGGGTGGGTTCGCGAATGCGACCGCTGCGAACGGTCGCGATCGCCGCCGCGCTGAGCATGTTCCTGCTGGGCCTGATCGACCGGGTGGGCTGGCGACTCGAGGTGGTGGTCATGGTCGCCGCGGCGGTGATCGCCGTGCTCGACAACGGGTTGGAGTCCACCGCGATCACCGAGTACGCCGGGCCGTACTGGAGCGGGCGGGCGCTCGGCATCCAAAACACCACTCAGCGACTCACCGCCGCAGCCGGGCCGCCGGTGTTCGGCGCGCTGATCACGGCGGCCGGTTATCCCACCGCATGGCTGGTGTGCGGATTGTTCCCGCTCGCCGCAATCCCGTTCGTCCCGACCCGCGTGCTTCCGCCCGGGCTGGAGACTAGAGCTCGAACGCGATCCGTTCGCCGACTTCGGCGGTGGAGAGTCGTGCGTTCCCGCGCGTTGCGAGATGAGCCGCCACCGCCCGGTCCACCCGAGCCGCCGCGGCGTCCTCGCCGACGTGGGACAGCAGCAGCGCCACCGACATGATCGCCGCGGTCGGGTCGGCGATCCCCTGACCGGCGATGTCCGGCGCGCTGCCGTGCACCGGCTCGAACATCGACGGGTTGGTCCGGGTGGCGTCGATATTTCCGCTGGCGGCCAACCCAATTCCGCCGCACACCGCGGCAGCCAGGTCGGTGATGATGTCGCCGAACAGGTTGTCGGTGACGATCACGTCGAAGCGGCCGGGGTCGGTGACCAGGTGGATGGTCGCGGCGTCGACGTGCTGGTAGGAAACCTCGACCTCGGGGTACTTCTCGCCGATCTCCTGCACGGTCCGGGACCACAACGTCCCGGCGAACGTGAGCACGTTGGTCTTGTGCACCAGGGTCAGCCTGCGTCGTCGTTGCTGGGCGCGCTCGAAAGCGTCTTGGACGACGCGGCGCACCCCGAACGCGGTGTTGACGGAAACCTCGGTGGCCACCTCGTGGGCAGTGCCGACCCGGATCGCGCCGCCGGTGCCGGTGTAGGGCCCTTCGGTGCCCTCGCGGACCACCACGAAGTCGATCTCCGGGTTGCCGGCCAGCGGGCTGCTCACCCCGGGATACAGCCGGGCGGGCCGCAGGTTGATGTGGTGGTCCAGCGCGAAGCGCAGCCGCAGCAGCAGACCTCGTTCGAGCACCCCGCTGGGCACCGACGGGTCGCCGATGGCGCCGAGCAGGATCGCGTCGTGTGCCCGCAGTTCGTCGATCACCGTGTCGGGCAGCACTTCTCCGGTGGCGTGAAAGCGCCGCGCACCCAGGTCGTAGTCGGTCTTATCCACGCCGGGCAACACCGCGTCGAGCACCTTGACGGCCTCGGCCACCACCTCCGGGCCGATCCCGTCGCCCGGGATAACCGCGAGTTTCACGAAAGATCAACCACTTCAAGCTTGTTGGCGTCGACA
This sequence comes from Mycobacterium sp. MFM001, assembly GCF_003402475.1. Taxonomy (GTDB): domain Bacteria; phylum Actinomycetota; class Actinomycetes; order Mycobacteriales; family Mycobacteriaceae; genus Mycobacterium. The sequence goes on along the minus strand of NZ_BFAB01000007.1, from coordinate 165,728 downwards.
GCCACCGCGATCGCCGAGCGCACATCCGCCGGGACGTCGCGGTCCACGCGCAGCAAGATCGTCGCGCCCGGACCCTCGGTGTCCTCGGACAGCTGTGCGGCGTGGATGTTCACGCCGGCCGCGCCGAGCAGAGTGCCGATCTTGCCCAGCGCGCCGGGCTGGTCGATGTAGTTGATCACCAGGTTCGTGCCCTGGGCCCGCAGATCGAAGTTGCGCCCGTTGATTTGGACGATCTTCTCCACCTGCTGCGGCCCCGTCAGTGTGCCGGCCACGTTGACGACCGAGCCGTCGGAGGCCACCGCACGCACGTCGACGACGCTGCGGTGGTTTGGGCTTTCGGTGGCGGTGCTGATGTCGGCGGCAACGCCGCGTTCTTCGGCGATCGCCGGAGCGTTGACAAACGTCACCGGATCTTCGATGACCGCCGAGAACAATCCGCGCAGCGCCGAAAGTCGAAGTACCTCAACGTCTTCGGCGGCCAGCTCACCGCGCACCTGCACCGACAGCGATGCCGGCAGCTCGTCGGACAGTGCGCCGGCGAGCAGCCCGAGCTTGCGCACCAGATCCAGCCAGGGCGCCACCTCCTCGCTGACGACGCCGGCACCGACGTTGACGGCGTCGGGCACGAATTCGCCGGCCAGCGCGAGCTTTACGCTGGCCGCCACATCGGTGCCCGCGCGGTCCTGGGCCTCGGCGGTCGAGGCTCCGAGGTGCGGGGTGACGATTACTTGCGGCAATTCGAACAGCGGGCTGTCGGTGCACGGCTCGCTGGCGAACACGTCGATGCCGGCGGCACGCACATGCCCGCTGGAGACGGCTTCGGCCAGCGCCGACTCGTCGACCAGCCCGCCGCGCGCGGCGTTGACGATGATGACGCCGGGCTTGGTTTTGGCCAGCGCCTCCTTGTCGATCAATCCGGCAGTCTCGGGCGTCTTGGGCAGATGCACGGAGATGAAGTCAGCGCGGGCCAGCAACTCGTCGAGCGTCAGCAGCTCGATGCCCAGCTGCGCGGCGCGCGCTGGCGACACGTATGGGTCGTAGGCCACCAGGTGGGCGCCGAAGGCGGCCAGCCGCTGGGCGACCAGTTGGCCGATGCGGCCGAGCCCGACGACGCCGACGGTCTTGCCGAAGATCTCGGTGCCGGAAAACGACGAGCGCTTCCACTCGTGGGAGCGCAGCGACGCGTCGGCCGCGGTGATCTGGCGGGCCGCGGCCAGCAGCAGCGCGATCGCGTGCTCGGCGGCGCTGTGGATGTTCGATGTCGGCGCGTTGACCACGAGCACGCCGCGTGAGGTGGCGGCGTCGACGTCCACGTTGTCCAGTCCCACGCCGGCGCGCGCGACGATCTTCAGCTTGGGCGCGGCCGCCAGCACCTCGGCGTCGACGTTGGTGGCCGAGCGCACCAGCAGCGCGTCGGCGTCGGGCACCGCGGCCAGCAGCTTCTGCCGGTCCGGGCCGTCGACCCAGCGCACTTCCACCTGATCCCCGAGGGCGGCGACGGTTGATTCGGCAAGTTTGTCAGCGATCAAAACAACAGGCAGGCTCACGCGGCAAGCGTAGTGGGCATCGATTGGCGTGGCCCAGCCGGGCGCGGCGGGCCGCCGAGCGATTACCTGTTGCCGGTGTGAGCGCCGATGGCGGCCTGGAACTCTCGGTTACGCGCATCGATCTGCTCTTGGGTCGCCGGCACCAAACGGTCGCCTCCGGGCGCCGCCATCGCCTGGACCCTGGTCGCGTCGAGCCGCCGGTCGCGGTCGTATTGCGCAAATGCCTGGGCGACGTCGCCGGGGTGGTCGCGCAGCGCCTGGGCCAATGACCAGGCGCCGGTCAAGGCCAGACTGGTGCCACGGCCGGTCAGGTTGGAGGTGCAGTGGGCGGCGTCGCCGACGAGCACGACACGGCCGCGGTGCCAGACCGGCATTCGAATCTGGCTGACCGAATCGAAGTACAGTTCCGGGTCTGCGACCGCGGCCGTTATCAGTTCAGGGATTCGCCACTCGCGATGGCCGGCGAACGCATCGACCAGGATCTGCTTTTGAGCCGCCAGGTCGTGGTAGTCGTAGTCGATCCACGGGGATCGAAACGTGAAGACCGCCAAGGCTTTGTCGTTGTAGGTGGCGATACCGGTCAGATGACCGGGATAGTTGTACATCGGGTTGGTGCGTCCGCTCGGCGTGTAGTCGGGCAGTTCGGCCAGGGCGATGTAGAAACCCAGGTAATGCAGAAACTCCTGTTCGGGACCGAACACCAAGCGGCGAACGGCCGAGTGCATCCCGTCCGCCCCGACCACCAGGTCGTAGCGGTCCCGCTCGCCCGAGGCGAACCGAACGTCGACGCCACGGTCATCGCCACCGAGTTCGGCGACGGATTCCCCGAACCGCAGCTCCGTCGACGGCGTGAGGTGGTTGTAGAGGATGGTGGTGAGGTCTTCGCGGGGGATCTCGAGATCGTCCGCGGAGTCGTTGATCTGGTCCCACGGCGGTTCCGCAACCACGGTGCCGTTGCGGTCGACGAACTGGACGCGTTCGCTCATATCGATCCGCAGCTCGCGGATCTGTCCGAGCACACCCATCTTGTCGGCAATGTCGACCGCGTCACCGCGAATATCGATCGGGGATCCGTTGACGCGCAAGTGGTTGGCGCGTTCGACCAGAGTGACGTCGTGGCCGGCGGCCCCGAGGTTGATCGCGGTGCTCAGGCCGGCGATACCGGCACCGGAGATGAGAATGCGCATCGGATTCGACCCTTCTGTCGGTAAGATACGTGTTGTATCTAAAACATAGGTCGCACCGTTAGGAAACGCAATGTCTCTTAGTTCGACCGGTGTGTCGCAGAGGCGCCGCGGGCGCGCGCTGGAGGAAGCCCTGCTGGAGGCGGCATGGGCGGAGTTGACGGAGCATGGCTACGACGACTTCACGATCGACTCGGTGGCCGCGCGGGCGGGCACAAGTCGCGCGGTTCTCTACCGGCGCTGGCCCGGCAAGCAGGAACTGGTGTTCGCCGCGCTGCTCTACGAGGTGGGCAAGGATCCAGTGATCGCCCCCGACACGGGCAGCCTGCGGGGCGACGTGATCGCGTTGCTGCAGCAAGCCAACAAAGTCAGGGTCGGTTTGGCGACGCAGCTGTTCACCCAGCTGGGCGGCTTCTACCGGCAGACCGGCGCCAGCCTGGCCGATCTCAGCGCGTTTGTGCACGGTGGCCGTAACCCAGCCCTCGACGCGGTGATCCAGAGGGCCATCGACCGCGGTGAGATCCAACCCGACCAGCTCACCGACCGCATCGCTCGGCTGCCGGCGGACCTGTTCCGCTACGAAATCTTGATGACCTTGCGCCCGCTATCCGATGAAGCCATCGAGGAGATCGTCGACACGATTTTTCTTCCGCTGCTGCGCCGGCGCGACGCCGGACGGTAGCGGGATACGTCCTGTCCTGACCTGACCGCGGCGGTCCCTACCATCGCAGGATGGACGTCACCGTCGTCGGCAGCGGACCCAACGGGCTGACCGCCGCCGTCATCTGTGCCCGTGCTGGGTTGTCGGTGCAGGTCGTCGAGGCGCAACCGACGTTCGGCGGCGGTTCACGCACCATCGCCGACCCCGAGTTTCCCGGGGTGTCGCACGACATCTGCTCAGCCGTGCATCCGCTGGCGCTGGCCTCGCCGTTCCTCCGGCAATTCGACTTGCCCGCCCGCGGGGTGAAATTGGCGGTGCCGGAGCTGGCCTACGCGAACCCGCTGCCGAACCGTCCGGCGGCGATCGCCTATCACGACCTGGATCGGACCTGCGACGGCTTGGAACATGGTGCTTCGTGGCGACGGCTGCTGGGCCCGCTTGTCGAAAACTCCGATGCCGTGGTGGGGTTGCTGCTCGGCGACAAACGTTCGGTGCCCACCGCTGTGCTGCCGGCTGTGCATCTTGGGTTACGGATGCTCACACAGGCCACCCCGGCCTGGCGGACACTGTCTGGCGAGGACGCCCGTGCGCTGTTCAGTGGCGTTGCCGCACATACGATTTCGCGGATGCCGTCGCTGGTGTCTGCGGCCGCGGGGCTGATGCTCGCGACACTGGCGCACTCGGTCGGGTGGCCTATCCCCGTGGGCGGGAGCCAGGCGATCGCCGATGCGTTGATCGCCGATCTTCGCTCACACGGCGGCCAGCTGACCGCCGGCGTCGAAATCACCGAACCACCAGGCGGTGTCGTGCTCTACGACACCGCGCCCACCGCGCTGTTGCAGATTTACGGGGACGCACTTCCGTCGCGTTATGCAAAGGCCTTGCGCCGCTATCGGTTCGGACCAGGCGTGGCCAAAGTCGATTTCGTGCTCAGCGAAGACATTCCGTGGTCCGACGCGCGGCTGGCACAGGTGCCGACCTTCCATCTCGGCGGCACCCGCGCACAGATGGCCCGGGCCGAAGCGGAGGTGGCCGCCGGCCGGCACGCCGAGTGGCCGATGGTGCTGGCCGCCACGCCGTATGTCTGCGACCCGGGCCGAATCGATGCCGATGGCCGTCGACCGTTGTGGACCTACGCACACGTGCCGTCGGGCTCGACCGTCGACCAAACCGAAGCTGTCACAGCGATATTCGAGCGGTTTGCACCCGGCTTCCGCGACGTCGTGGTGGCCGCCCGCGCCGTGCCCGCCGCCCGGTTGGCCGACCACAATGCGAACTATGTGGGCGGTGACATCGGGGTCGGCGGAAACTCCGCCGTACGAGCCATTCTCGGTCCGACACCGCGGCTCAACCCGTGGACGACGCCGATTCCCAAGGCGTACCTGTGTTCGGCTGCGACCCCGCCTGGCGGCGGGGTGCACGGTATGGCCGGCTACTACGCCGTGCGGACGGTGCTGCGCCGCGAGTTCGGGATTCGCGAGCTGCCGAAACTCTCGCCCTGAATTGCCGTCGTTACCAGCACTTCCCGGCACTTAACATTGAGCTGTCAGGGGGTTGTCATGTCGGAACGTAGGTTCGCCGGTGTCGCACGACTGGTCGGATCGGTGCCGAACACTGTGGATAGGCGGTTCGCGGTCGGCGACATGCAGCTCTACCACCTGGACCCGCCGATGTGCGGCTACCGGGTGGTCGCCGCATCGCAGACTGGATGGTGGGCGCGCTCGCATCATCCGCCCGACCCGCCCGATGATCCGGTCTCGACGACGTTCTACGGAGTGACCGGCGAGGGCCTAGGCATCGATCCGCACCAGAAGCTGCCGGCCAGCGCGGACGGCAGATCCCCCGCCCGCGCATTGGCCGACGCCGGATACGTGGTCTGGTGAGCGTGATGCCCGCCGAGCGTGCGTAAAACCGCCGCGCGATACGGCGTGTCGCGCGGGGACACGAACGCTCGGCGCAAACGTCAGGCGGTCTCGGTGATGGGACGGTCGACCCAGCTCATCAGGTCGCGCAGCTTCTTGCCGGTCACCTCGATCGGGTGCTCGGCGTTCTCCTTGCGCAGCCGGGTGAGTTCCTTGCCGCCGGCCTCGACGTCGGCGACCAGCTTCTTGACGAACGTGCCGTCCTGAATGTCGCGCAGAATTGCGCGCATCCGCTCCTTGGTGTCGGCGTCGATGACCCGCGGGCCCGACAGGTAGCCGCCGAACTCCGCGGTGTCGGACACCGAATAGTTCATCCGCGCGATGCCGCCCTCGTACATCAGGTCGACGATCAGCTTGAGCTCGTGCAGCACCTCGAAGTAGGCCATCTCCGGCGCATAGCCCGCCTCGACCATCACGTCGAAACCGGCCTTGACCAATTCCTCAGTGCCGCCGCACAATACGGCCTGCTCACCGAACAGGTCGGTCTCGGTCTCCTCTTTGAACGTGGTCTTGATGACGCCGGCACGAGTGCCGCCGATGCCCTTGGCGTAGGACAGCGCCAGCGCCTCGCCTTCGCCGTTGGGGTCCTGGTCGATCGCGATCAGACACGGCACACCCTTGCCGTCCACGAACTGGCGACGCACCAAGTGCCCCGGGCCTTTTGGCGCGACCATCCCCACAGTGATCTCCGGCGCGGGCTTGATCAGGTCGAAATGGATGTTGAGCCCGTGACCGAAGAACAGCGCATTGCCCGGCTGCAGGTTGGGCTCGATCTCGTTTTTGAAGATGTCCGCCTGCGCGGTGTCCGGTGCCAGCAGCATGATCACGTCGGCCCACTTGGCGACCTCGGCAGGCGTGTCGACCTCGAGTCCCTGCTCGGCGACCTTCGCCCGCGACTTCGACCCTTCCTTCAGGCCCACCTTCACCTGCACGCCGGAGTCGCGCAGGCTCAGCGAGTGCGCGTGCCCCTGGCTGCCGTATCCGATGACGCCGACCTTGCGGCCCTGGATGATCGACAGGTCCGCGTCGTCGTCGTAGAACATCTCCACTGCCACTGTGACTTCTCCTTATCTGTGGCGACCCGTCCCCCGCAAGCGGGAGGTGCCCCCAGCGCCCTCGCCGCGCTGGCGATCGCCACGCCTTCTTTCGATGAGTTATTTGGCGGTGCCGATGCCACGCGGACCGCGTGACAGCGACACCAATCCGGACTGGACAATCTCACGCACGCCGTAGGGCTCCAGCACCCGCAGCAGCGCCTCGAACTTCGCCGGGGTACCGGTGGCCTCGATGATGAGCGACTCCGGGGAGACGTCGATGACCCTGGCCCGGAACAGGTTTGCCGCTTCGATGATCTGGCCGCGAGTGCTGGCGTCGGCGCGTACTTTGATCAGCGCCAGCTCCCGCGCCACCGAATTGTCGTCGTCCTGCTCGACGATCTTGATGACGTTTATCAGCTTGTTGAGCTGCTTGGTGACCTGTTCGAGCGGCGTGTCCTCCGCCGAGACGACGATCGTCATCCGCGACATGTCTTTCTGCTCCGTGGCACCGACCGCCAGCGACTCGATGTTGAAGCCGCGCCGGGAGAACAGCGCCGCGACCCGCGCGAGCACACCGGGTTTGTCCTCGACCAGAACCGAAAGCGTATGGCTGCTAGCGCTGCTCATCAGGCGTGCCCCTCATTGCCCTCGTCGTCGAAGAGCGGACGAATGCCTCGAGCCGCCTGGATTTCGTCGTTGCTGGTGCCCGCGGCCACCATCGGCCACACCTGCGCGTCGGCGCCCACGATGAAGTCGATGACCACCGGGCGGTCGTTGATCGCGCGGGCCTGCTTGATCACGTCCTCCACGTCTTCGGCACGCTCGCAACGCAATCCGACACAACCCAACGCCTCGGCCAGCTTGACGAAGTCCGGGATGCGATGCGAGTGGGTGGCCAGGTCGGTCTGCGAGTAGCGCTCGGCATAGAACAGCGACTGCCATTGCCGCACCATGCCGAGGTTGCCGTTGTTGATCAGCGCGACCTTGATCGGTGCGCCTTCGATGGCGCAGGTGGCCAGCTCCTGGTTGGTCATCTGGAAACAGCCGTCGCCGTCGATGGCCCACACCTCGGCGTCCGGGCGGGCGATCTTGGCGCCCATCGCCGCCGGGATAGCGAAGCCCATGGTGCCCAGCCCGCCGGAATTGATCCAGGTGCGCGGGTTTTCGTAGGAGACGAACTGCGCGGCCCACATCTGGTGCTGCCCGACCCCGGCGACGTACACCGCGTCGGGCCCGGCGATGCGGCCCAGGGTTTCGATCACATACTCCGGGCTCAGGCTGCCGTCGCTTTGCGGCCCGTAGCTCAGCGGGTAGGTGTCCTTGACGCCGCGCAGGTAGTCCCACCACGCGTCGATCTCGATGCTGGCCTCGTCGTGGCGCAGCGCGGCGATCAGGTCGGTGATGACGGCCTTGACGTCGCCGACGATCGGGACGTCGGCGTGGCGGTTCTTGCCGATCTCGGCCGGGTCGATGTCGGCGTGGATGACCTTGGCCTCCGGCGCGAACGAGTCGAGCTTTCCGGTGACCCGGTCGTCGAAGCGGGTGCCCAGCGCGATCAGCAGGTCGCTGCGCTGCAGGCCGGCCACGGCCGCGACCGTGCCGTGCATCCCCGGCATGCCCAGGTGCTGCGGGTGAGAGTCCGGGAAGGCGCCGCGCGCCATCAGCGTGGTGACCACCGGGATGCCCGTTAGCTCGGCCAGCTCGCGCAGCTCCTCGGTGGCGTCGCCGCGGATGACGCCGCCGCCGACGTAGAGCACCGGCTTGCGGGCCGCCGCGATCAGCTTCGCGGCCTCGCGGACCTGGCGGTTGTGCGGCTTGGTGTTCGGCTTGTAGCCCGGCAGGTCCATCCGCGGCGGCCAGGCAAAGGTGCACTGGCCCTGCAGGATGTCTTTGGGGATGTCGACCAGCACCGCGCCGGGACGCCCGGTGGCCGCGATGTGGAACGCCTCGGCCATCACCCGGGGAATCTCATCGCCGCTGCGGACCAGGAAGTTGTGCTTGGTGATCGGCATGGTGACGCCGGAGATGTCGGCCTCCTGGAAGGCGTCGGTGCCGATCAGCGACCGGCCGACTTGGCCGGTGATGGCCACCACGGGCACCGAGTCCATTTGCGCGTCGGCAATCGGGGTCACCAGGTTGGTGGCCCCGGGGCCCGAGGTCGCCATGCAGACGCCGACTTTGCCGGTGGCGTGGGCGTAGCCGCTGGCGGCGTGCCCGGCGCCCTGCTCGTGGCGGACCAGCACGTGGCGCAGCTTTTGCGAGTCGAACAGCGGGTCGTACACCGGCAGCACGGCGCCGCCGGGGATGCCGAAGATGACCTCGACGTCGAGTTCCTCCAACGACCGGATGACCGACTGTGCGCCGGTAACTTGTTGCGGCGCAACGTGTTTCGATTTAGATGCAGCAGACGCGCCGTTGGCAACCGGCATTGTGGCCGATCGCTCGGTTGGTCGCGTGGTGGGTGCGCTCACTGGGTCCTCTTCGTGGTCTCGTTGACAACAAAAAACCCCCGCCAGCTCAGCTGCTGTACGAGGGTTGCGCGTTGGTGCTCGAAAACTAGTCAGCCACCAACGCGCCGACCGAGTACTACGAGCATTTCGCGGCTGTCCATAACGTTCGACGGTAGCCTCCGCACAGGTCAGCCGTCAAATCCGGTCCGGTAGACCTCCCGACTCGAGATCGCACACAGGGTCGTGATTTACGCAGAAGCACAGCCGTGAACGCGATCTCAACGGCAATGACATGATGCCAGCGTGGCTTCTCACTCAGCGCCGGCGGTGATCAGGGTTTCGCCGATGGCGCATTTCGCGGTGGGCTTCCTAACACTGGGCCTGCTGGTGCCAGTATTGACCTGGCCGCTGACCGCGCCGCTGCTGGTGATCCCAATTGTGTTGTCGGCGCTGATCATTCGGCTACGCACCGTGGCCGACGAAGACGGCGTGACCGTTCGGACGCTGCTCGGCAGTCGGTCGGTGCGCTGGGAGGAGATCGACGGGCTGCGGTTCAGCAAAAGCTCCTGGGGTCGTGCTCGGCTGAAGGCCGGCGGCGAGTTGCGGCTGCCCGCAGTCACCTTTGCCACGCTGCCCTTGCTGGCCGAGGCCAGCGCGGGCCGCGTGCCCAATCCCTACGGCTAGCTCAACGGGTTGGCGCCGTTGAGCATCACCCACACCGCCACGCCGCCGCCGATACCGGCCAGCAGCGCCGCGAACGAACCGATGAACGGCCGGCGCGCCCAGCCGCGACCGGCGTCGAACCCGTACCGGCCAGGTCCGATCAGGATGACGGCGGCGGCCACCAGGATCAGCGTGATCTCGTACTCGTGGCCGTCGGGCAGGAAGTAGGGAAAGGAATGCGAGTCCGACTGGCCCGACACCCCGGCGATCAGGCCGTTGATCAGGTACGCCAGCGCGCCGGCAGCCGCCAACGGGGTGAACAGACCCAGCACCAGCAGCACGCCGGCGATGATCTCACCGCCCGCGGCGACGTAGGTGAGGATGTCGGCGTGCTGGTAGCCGACATCGGATAGCGAGTTCTTGAACGCAGTCAGTCCGTGCCCGCCCCACCAGCCGAACAGTTTCTGCAGTCCGTGCGCGATCAGCACCGCACCCAGCCCGACCCGAAGGATCAGCAGCCCGAGGTCCTGGGTGCCGCGACGGCCGGCCGCACGGACCCGCTCGTCGTCCTCGGCGGTGTCGGTTTCCGGAGGCCCGAACACCGAGTGGCGCCCGGTGTCCGGCGGCTGGACGTACGGCAATGGCTGCGACGCGCCGATCAGGCCATATCCGCTACTGGACACCCGCGAACTGCTGGAGTCGTAGTGCGGGATCGTGGTCGTCTCGAAATCGCCTGCATAGGTGGCTGACGGCAGGTCGTCTTCCGGGTCGACCAGGCTTGCGGTTGCCGGGCGTCCCGGGGTTGGCGCCTCGGATTCCTCCGGCCGCCGCCAAGGTGCGTCATGCGATTGACTGGTCACGCGTGTCAGGGTAAGGGCAGTTCGGCCGAGATTGGGGATTTGAGCGGCGCTTTTACCAGACTGATGCACGCGCCGGAGTTTCACGCCAGCGGATTGGCGCCATTGAGCAACACCCAGATGCCGACGCCGACGCCTATGCCCACCAGCAGCGCCACCGACGATCCGATGAATGGCCGCCGCGCCCAGCCGCGGCCCGCGTCCAATCCGTAGAGTCCCGGGCCGGCCAGCAGGATCGCGATCACCGCGATGATGGCCACGACGTGGTACTCGTTGCCGTCGAGCAGGAACGTGGGGTGTCCGTGCTGGCGCTGCGCAGCGATGTTGGCCAGCAAGCCGTTGATCAGGTAAGCCAGCGCGCCGGCGGCGACCACCGGGGTGAACAAGCCCAGGATCAGCAGCGCACCGGCCGCGATCTGGCCGCCGGCGGCCACCCAGGCCAGGATGTCGGCGTGCTGGAAGCCGAGGCCGGTCAGCGAGGTGGTGAAGCCGTCGTGGCCCTGCCCGCCCCACAAGCCGAACGCGTTCTGCAGGCCGTGGGCGCCGAGCACCGCCCCGAGGCCCGCTCGCAGCACCATCAGGCCCAGATGCTGGGTGCCCCGTTGTTTCGCGATTTTGAGCCGGGGATCGTCGACCAGCCGCGGCTGCACCGACGGCAGCGGGTCCCGATCGGCGGCCGGCTGTGCGACGTCCTCGCTGACGTCGTCCGGCTCGTCGGGCTCGGTCGCGGTGGTCTCCGCCTCGGCGTCCTCGTCGCTGGCCGCTTCGACCTCTTCTTCGGTGTGCTCCTCGGGCTCGAGCAGTTTGTGCGGCGCCGACTCCCGCTGCGGTGGACGCGGCTCCTCCTGCGGCGGAGGGGTTTCCCGCTTGGGCGAGGAGCCGGCCTCCTCCAGGCGCTGCCAGCGGGTGAAGTCAAAGGAACCGGTCACACTGCCAGCCTAAGGGCAAGCAACTTACGGCCGCGACACTTTGCCGGACGCCTTGACCTCCCCGTTATCCGGCCCATGGGCGGGTCGGCATGGCGGGGACCGGCGCGGTGTCCGTAACCTTGCGGACATGCGGTTACGGCGGTCGGTTCGGTGCGGGTTCGTCGCGCTGTGTGCGGGGCTGCTCGTCGTGAGCGGTTGCGCACGGTTCAACGACGCCCAGTCCGAGCCGTTCACCACCGAACCGAATCGACGCCCGCCGCCGACGTCGACGCCTCCCCCGCCGCCACCGCTGCCCGCCAAGCCCTTTCCCAAGGAGTGCCCGGCCCCCGGGGTGATGCAGGGCTGCCTGGAAAGCACCAGCGGGTTGATCATGTTGCCGGACAGCAAGTCGGCGTTGGTCGCCGAGCGCACCACCGGCGCGGTCAAAGAGGTCTCGGTCAGCGCCGAGCCGAAGGTGAAGACGGTGATCCCGGTGGACCCCTCCGGTGACGGCGGGCTGATGGACATCGTGCTGTCCCCGACCTACAAGCAGGACCGGCTGATGTATGCCTACGTCAGCACGCCCAGCGACAACCGGGTGATCCGGATCGCCGACGGCGACATCCCCAAGGACATCCTGACCGGAATCCCGAAGGGCGCCACCGGCAATACCGGCGCGTTGATCTTCACCAGCCCGACCACACTGGTGGTGCTCACCGGCGATGCGGGCAACCCGGCGATGGCGGCCGACCCGGGGTCGTCGGCGGGCAAAGTGCTGCGGATCGAGCAGCCGACCACGCTCAACCAGGCCCCGCCGACCACCGCCCTGTCCGGCATCGGCTCGGGCGGCGGGTTGTGCACCGACCCGGTCGACGGGTCGCTGTACGTGGTGGACCGCGCGCCGACCGCCGACCGGCTGCAGCGCATCACCAAGGACTCCAAGGTGTCGACGGTGTGGACCTGGCCGGACCGGCCCGGCGTGGCCGGCTGCGCCGCCCTCGACGGCACGGTGCTGGTGAACCTGATCAACACCAAGCAGACCGTCGCCGTGCATCTCGCGCCGGCGACGGGCGCGGTCACCGGCGAGCCCGATGTGGTGCGTCAGGACACCCACGCCCACGCGTGGGCGTTGCGGATGTCGCCGGACGGAAACGTCTGGGGCGCAACGGTGAACAAGACCGCCGGTGATGCGGAGAAGCTTGACGACGTGGTGTTCCCGCTGTTCCCGCAGGGCGGCGGATTCCCGCGGGCCAACGAGGACAAGACTTAGCGGCGACGGTCCGCCATTGCCCACTGTGACCCTCACGACGTCCTACCGGCGTGTCGCGTCGCACAATTCACGGTCGGCGGGCCGGATCACGCCCCGTGGCCCGGCTCGAGGTCGGTGACATCGGAGAAGCTGACGAGACCTTCGTCGCGCTCGGGCGCGTAGCTGGCAACCGGTTCCAGCAGGTAACCCACATGATCGCCGACGTCGATACGGTCCAGTGTCTTGCCCACGAACCATGCCGCTGCATCGTCGAGAATCGGCATTGCCTCGGGACCGCTGTGCCATGAGCACTGCGCGAATTTGTCGACCTGGTCGCCGGTTTGGCCCCCGAACAGCCGGGCCAGTCCAATGTCTTTGCGCGCCAACACATGTACCGCCAGATGCGCGGATTGGCTTGCGACGCCGAAGGTGTGGTTGCGTCTGGACATCCCGACCAGAAACCGCGGCGGATTCAAACTGGTCTGGGTGGCGAACCCGACCAGGCAGCCCGACGGGTGACCGTCTGCCTGGGTGGTCACCACGAACATCGTGTAGTCCAGCATGGCAACCAGCCGGTCGAACGATTCGTCGGCCATCTCAGCCGTCTACGCCTGGCCGCAGGCTTTCAGCACCAGCTCGCGCACCCGCGCCGCGTCGGCCTGCCCCTTGGTTGCCTTCATGACCGCGCCGACGACCGCACCGGCCGCCTGGACTTTGCCGCCGCGAATCTTCTCCGCGATGTCGGGGTTGGCGGCCAGCGCCTCGTCGACCGCGGCCTGGATCAGCGAATCGTCGCGCACCACAGCCAAACCCCGCGCGGTCATCACCTGTTCGGGTTCGCCCTCGCCGGCCAGTACACCTTCGACGACTTGGCGGGCCAGCTTGTTGGACAACTTGCCGTCGTCGACCAGCTTGATGACCTCGGCGACCTGCTTAGGGGTGATCGGCAGCGCGTCGAGGTCGACGCCGGACTCGTTGGCCTTCTGCATCAAGAAGCTCCCCCACCAGGCCCGCGCCTTGTCACTGGAGGCGCCGTGCTCGACGGTGGCGATCACCAAATCGACGGCGCCGGCGTTGACCAGGTCGCGCATCACCTCGTCGGAAACGCCCCACTCCTGCTGAATTTGCTTGCGGCGCAACCACGGTAGCTCCGGGATGGTTTGGCGAAGCCGCTCGACGAGCTCGCGGCTGGGTGCGACGGGCTCCAGGTCGGGCTCGGGGAAATAGCGGTAGTCCTCGGCGGTCTCTTTGGTGCGACCCGGGCTGGTGTAGCCGGACTCATGGAAGTGCCGGGTCTCCTGAATGATCCGACCGCCGGAGGCCAAAACCGCGCCCTGCCGCTGCATCTCGTAACGGACGGCGACTTCGACACTTTTCAGCGAGTTGACGTTCTTGGTCTCGGTGCGGATGCCGAATTGCTCAGCCCCGATCGGCATCAATGACACGTTGGCGTCGCAGCGCATCGAACCCTGATCCATCCGAACATCGGAAACACCCAACGCGCGCAACAGATCCCGCAGTGCCGTCACGTAAGCCCGGGCGATCTGCGGGGCCCGTTCGCCGGCTCCGACAATAGGCTTGGTGACGATTTCGATCAGCGGCACGCCGGCGCGGTTATAGTCGATCAGCGACGTGGTGGCGCCGTGGATGCGGCCGGTCTCGCTGCCGATGTGGGTCAGCTTGCCGGTGTCCTCCTCCATGTGCGCGCGTTCGATGTCGACGCGCCAGGTGGTGCCGTCCTCGAGCGGCACGTCGAGGTGGCCGTTGATGGCGATCGGCTCGTCGTATTGCGAGATCTGGTAGTTCTTAGGCATGTCCGGATAGAAGTAGTTCTTCCGGGCAAAGCGACACCACGGCACGATCTCGCAATTCAGCGCCAGCCCGATCCGGATAGCGGACTCCACCGCGGCCTGGTTCAGCACCGGCAGCGACCCGGGCAGACCCAGGCACACCGGGCACACCTGCGTGTTGGGTTCGGCGCCGAACGTGGTGGCGCAGCTGCAGAACATCTTGGTGGCGGTGGACAGCTCGACGTGTACCTCGAGGCCGAGCACAGGCTCGTAGCGTGCGACGACGTCGTCGTAGTCGAGCAGCTCAGCCGCAGCAACAGTCATGGACTAAATCCTAGTGAGGACCGCGAGCGCGGCGGAGCCGGGCGCGGCGGGTCCTCACCAAAGCTCAGGAGGACATCGTTCGCGCCGGCTCGTCAGGCAAGCGGGCGGCCCGTTCGTGCGCCGTGAGCAGCAGATGGTCGAACATCGATCGCGACGGGATGCCATCTCGACTGGCAGCGCAGAAGTCCGCGGCGACCTGCTGCGCAAGCAGCCGTAGCTTGATGTTGCTTTCCTGCGATCGCCACTTGAGCAGACCGAAGGCGGCGTCGGCGTCGATGCCGTAGACCAGCATCAGCATCCCCTTGGCCTGTTCGATGATCGACCGCTGGCCGGTGATCTCGGCGACCTTCGCTGTGATGAAGTCTTCGCCCGTGCGGTCGGAGGTCGGGGTGATGTCCACGTAGTAGCCGTGGGTGCCGATGACCGCACCGCGCTCCCCGATCAGCTGATCACCGACCACCACGACGTGGTGCACGGTGCCACCCGTGTCGAGGATGCGATGGCGCGTGCTGAACGGCAGACGGGTGTGCAGGATGTTGTCGATGGTGGCGGCCACCTGCCGGCGATCGTCGGGGTGCTTGTGGGAGAGCACCAACTCGGTCGTCGGCGTCACCGTGCCCGGCTCGTAGCCGTGCATGCGCTGCACCTGCTCGGACCATTCCCAGCGCTGGTCGTCGAAATAGAACCGGAACGAGCCCACCCGCTGCGACGCACCGGCGGCCAACGCCTGCTCGGCATCGGCTGTCTGACCGTCTAGTTCGTCGGCCATGCAGCACCGCTCTCTGCATCGTCTCGCGCCGGCCGGGACGAGCCGAACACCCCGGGATAGCGGGTGACCAGCCGTTGGTGCGGCCGGGCAGCCACGCGCCCAGGCTGACCTTCGGCACGTGCCGGCGCGCGCTGCGCGTTACGGGCCCGGTGGGCCTTCTGCCGGCACGCGGGTGAGCAATATCGCGCGTCGGCGCGGGCATAAAAGCTGGTGCCGCAAACGCTGCACGTCAACGTCGTCGCAACCATGATTCGTTACGTTACAGCTATCCGTAACGCAACGGGGTGGCTTAGCGGCGGCGCTGTGAGGGGAACATGTCGGCCAGCGCCGCAGCCATTTCCAGGTAGCGGCGCCTGCTCTCCTGGCTCAACCGCGACGGGACGATCTCTTTCTCGTCCTGCACGTGCCGGTCGAACGGCAACGTCACCACGCGTGTGGGCGAGAATCGCTGCGACAACTCCCGAAGTTCCTTGCCGACCCAGGCTCGCGGCTTTCGTTGCTCGCTGTGGTTGATCGCGAGCATGGCCGACTCGGCCAGTTTCTGATATCCGTTGCGGCCCAACCAGTCCAGCATGGTACTGGTCTTTCGGATCGCGTCGATGGACGTGTTGGTCACCAGCACGAGCGCTGCAGATTCCAGCAGAACCGCTTCGGTCACATTGGATTTGAGTGTCTTGCCGCAGTCCATCAACAGCACCGGGTAGCGTTTGCGAAGCATCGAGAATGCTTTGACGACGTCGTCGCGCTTGATCTGCCAATCACTGTGCGCATAGTCTCGATGCCCGAAAACCTCTAAGCCAGAACCATTTCGGTGACCGAGGCGGTCGGCCAGGTCGCCCGTGTCGACGTCGAGCGCGATCACCCGGTCGTCGCGCACCTCGGCAAAGGTCGAGCCGAGCGCCTCGACGACGGCCGTTTTGCCGACACCGCTCTTGGCGCTCACCACCGCGATCGGAAAGGCGCCGCCGACCGGCACGCGGATCCGCTCGTGCAGGCTGCGTTCGTGGGCCCGCGGTTTGCCCTGTCCGGGTTCGCTTCGAGTCAGGTTGGAGAGCAGATTGCGCCAGCCCGGTTTGGCCGGGACCGGGACGACTTCCACACTGTCGAGCACGGCCTGCTCCGGCTCAGCCTCGACCGGCGCGTCCATGTTGGTCAGCGGAACCGTCGCGCGGATGTCCGCCGGCGACGGCGGCGAGTACGGGCGTAAATCGTCGCGTCGCCGCGCTGACGGCCGCCGTCCCGCCAGCGGCTCCGTCTGCGCAAACATGCCGCGATCAGGGCCGCGGTTATTCATATTCCCGACGGTAGCACCGGTCTGCGGTGTCGGAAAACCTTGGCAGTGGCCGGAATTCGGTGAAAGGTTAGTGGCCCACGGGTGAACGCGGGGTGGACTCAGCCGAAAAAGGCCGCGGCGTCGTCGTAGCGGCTCTGCGGTACCAGCTTGAGCTGGCGGACCGCGTCGGCCAGCGGCACCCGGCCGATGTCCTGGCCGCGCAGCGACACCATCTGGCCGTATTCGCCGGCGTGTGCGGCGTCGGCCGCGTTCACCCCGAACCGGGTGGCCAGCACCCGGTCGTAGGCCGTAGGAGTGCCGCCTCGCTGCACGTGGCCCAGCACCGTCACCCGCACGTCCTTGTTGATCCGCTTTTCCACCTCGGCCGCCAACTGGGTCGCAACGCCGGTGAAGCGCTCGTGCCCGAATTCGTCCATGCCGCCTTCACGCAGCATCATCGAGCCAGGAATCGGCTTGGCGCCCTCGGCCACCACGCAGACGAAATGGGAGTCGCCACGCTGGAAGCGCCTCTTGACCAACCGGCACACCTCTTCGACGTCGAAGGGCTGTTCGGGGATCAGCGTCATGTGGGCGCCGGAGGCCAGCCCGGCGTTCAGCGCGATCCAGCCCGCGTGCCGGCCCATCACCTCCACCAGCATCACCCGCTGGTGTGATTCGGCGGTGCTGTGCAGCCGGTCGATCGCATCGGTGGCTACCGTCAGCGCCGTGTCGTGGCCGAAAGTCACGTCAGTGCAATCGATGTCGTTGTCGATGGTCTTCGGTACGCCGACGACGGGAACGTTCTCCTCGGAAAGCCAGTGCGCAGCGGTCAGCGTGCCCTCGCCGCCGATCGGGATCAGCACGTCGATGCCGTTGTCGTCCAGGGTCTGCATGATCTGCGGCAGTCCGGCGCGCAGCTTGTCGGGATGCACCCGGGCGGTGCCGAGCATCGTGCCGCCCTTGGACAGCAGCCGGTCGTTGCGGTCGTCGTTGTGCAACTGGATTCGCCTGTTTTCCAGTAGGCCGCGCCAGCCGTCCTGGAAACCGACCACCGACGAGCCATACCGGGCGTCGCAGGTGCGCACCACCGCCCGGATGACCGCGTTGAGCCCTGGACAGTCGCCGCCTCCGGTGAGAACCCCGATCCGCATGGTCCCCATCTTGCCCGGCCGCCGCCATCGTCGTGGCGAGCAGACGCAGAATCGCACAAAACCGTCGCAGGAAATGCGATTCTCTGTCTGTTCGCGCTAGATGGCTGTCGGCAACTCCCCGCGGGCGGCCTCGTAGGCGGCGCCCACCCTGTACAGGCGGTCGTCAGCCAGTGCCGGCGCCATGATCTGCAGCCCGACCGGCAGCCCGTCGTCCGGCGACAGCCCCGACGGCACCGACATGCCGCAGTGGCCCGCCAGGTTCAACGGCAGCGTGCACAGGTCGAACAGATACATGGCCAGCGGGTCGTCGACCTTCTCCCCCAACCGGAATGCGGTCGTCGGCGTTGCGGGCGACACCAGCACGTCGACCGACTTGTACGCCTCGTCGAGATCGCGGGCAATCAGCGTGCGCACCTTCTGGGCCTGGTTGTAGTAGGCGTCATAGTAGCCCGCCGAGAGCGCGTAGGTGCCGATCATGATGCGCCGCTTGACTTCTGGGCCGAACCCGGCGGCGCGGGTCAGCGCCATGACCTCCTCGGCGCTGTGGGTGCCGTCGTCGCCGACGCGCAAGCCGTAGCGCATCGCGTCGAACCGCGCCAAGTTCGAAGACACCTCCGACGGCAGGATCAGGTAATAGGCGGCCAGCGCGTAATCGAAATGGGGACAATCGACTTCGCTGACTTCGGCGCCGAGCTTGGTCAGCTGCTCGACGGCGTCGTTGAACGAGGCCAGCACGCCGGGCTGGTAACCCTCGCCGCTGTGCAGCTGGCGCACCACCCCGACGCGTACACCTTTCAAATCGCCTGCCGCACCGGCCTTTGCGGCGCCGACGATGTCGGGCACCTGCGCGTCGACGGACGTGGAGTCACGCGTGTCGTGCCCGGCGATCACCTGGTGCAGCAGCGCGGTGTCCAGCACGGTGCGCGCGCACGGCCCACCCTGGTCCAGCGATGACGCACACGCCACCAGGCCGTAGCGCGACACGGTGCCGTAAGTGGGTTTGACGCCGACGGTCGCGGTCAGCGCGGCCGGCTGGCGAATCGAACCGCCGGTGTCGGTGCCGATGGCCAGCGGCGCCTGGAACGCCGCCAGCGCCGCCGCGCTGCCGCCGCCGGACCCGCCGGGCACCCGCTCGGTGTCCCACGGGTTGCGGGTCGGGCCATAGGCCGAGTTCTCCGTCGAGCTGCCCATCGCGAACTCGTCCATGTTGGTCTTGCCGAGGATCGGGATGCCGGCCCCCCGCAGCCGCGCGGTGACGGTGGCGTCGTACGGCGAGCGCCAGCCCTCCAAGATCTTGGACCCGCAGGTGGTGGGCATGTCGGCGGTGGTGAACACGTCCTTGAGCGCCAGCGGCACCCCGGCCAGCGGGGACGGCAGCGCCTCGCCGGCGGCCACCGCCTTATCGACGGCGCCCGCCGCGGCCAGCGCCTTGTCGGCCGCGACATGCAGGAAGGCGTTGAAACGGTCGTCGGTGGCCTCGATCTGGTCGAGGCAGGCCTGGGTGATTTCGACCGACGACAACTCCTTGGCCGCGATTTTGGCCGCCAACGTGGCCGCGTCCTGCCGGATGAGGTCGCTCACTGCTCTTCCCCGAGGATTTGCGGCACGGCGAAGCGGCCGTCGACGGCCGCGGGCGCCTGGTCGAGCGCCTGCTGCTGTGTCAAGCAGGGCCCGATCTCGTCGGGGCGGGTGACGTTGACGTCTTTGAGCGGGTTGTCGGTCGCTTCGACGCCGGTGACGTCGACGGCCTGGATCGCGCTGACGTGCGTCAGGATGGCGTCGAGTTGGCCGGCGAAGCTGTCCAGTTCGGCGTCGGTCAACGCCAGCCGGGCCAGCCGGGCCAGGTGGGCCACCTCGTCACGGGAGATCTGGGACACGAGGCAAAAGCGTACCCAGCCGGGCGGTGCCCGCCGAAATGCCGCAGCCGCGTGGCTGTGCGACAGTGTGCGCGTGCCTTCCTATCTGCTGCGGGTTCAGCTGGCCGACCGACCGGGCAGCCTGGGCTCGCTGGCGGTCGCGCTCGGCTCGGTGGGCGCCGACATCCTCTCGCTCGACGTGGTCGAGCGCGGGTCCGGCTATGCGATCGACGATCTGGTGGTCGAGCTGCCGGCCGCGGCGATGCCCGACACATTGATCACCGCGGCCGAGGCGCTCAACGGCGTCCGGGTGGACAGCCTGCGGCCGCACACCGGCCTGCTGGAAGCGCACCGCGAACTCGAGCTCATCGACCACATCGCGGCGGCCGGCGCCACACCGGCCAAACTGCGGGTGCTGGCCGACGAAGCGCCCCGGGTCCTGCGGGTGGGCTGGTGTGCGGTGCTGTGCGATTCGCCGGGAGGCCTGCAGCTGGTCGTCGGCAGTTCCGGCACTCCGGAAACCCTGCCCGATGCGGTGCCGTGGATGCCGATCGAGCGCGCCGCCGCACTGGACGGCGGCGCTGAGTGGGTGCCGCGGGTCTGGCGGGAGATGGACACCACTTTGGTGGCGGCACCGCTGGGCGAGCCGAACACCGCGCTGCTGCTGGGCCGGCCCGGGGGTCCGGCGTTTCGGCCGTCCGAGGTGGCGCGGCTGGGTTATCTGGCCGGCATCGTGGCGACGCTGCTGCATTAAAGCGTGTCGAAGTCGTCGATCAGCCGTCATCCGTGGCCGACAACTGGCGCAGTACGCGAAGGAACACGCGACGATCGTCGGCAGACAACTTCCCGAGCCAGCGCTCTTCGCCGCGCTGGATTTCTTGCTGCACGGCATCTCTCGTGGCCCGCCCCGCCTCGGTGAGCGCAAGTAGGCGCACCCGCCGATCGTCCGGGTCGGGACGGCGCTCGATATAGCCCCGCTCCTGCAAGTCATCGAGCGTGGAGATGATGCGCGTCTTGTCTGCGCCGATCGCCTCGGCGAGAGCGGCCTGAGTTCGTACCGGCGAGCGCCCGAGCGCACTCAGCACGATGTAGCCCCACATCGACAACCCATGTGCTTCGAGCACGGGAATCTCTGCGGCGATCAGCTCGCGAACCAGCGGCCCCATCATCGCCGCCAAATCGGGACGCCTTCGCCTCGGTGCCATGCGGTAAGCGTAGACGTTGACAAATAATATGCGTGCGCATACGATCTGCGCATGCATACCGTTTCAGATCTTCGCCCCGCCCACAGATCAACAGTGCTGGCGTCTGTCGACGTCGTTTCGGCCGTCACGCGCGACGACCTTCGTCGGCCGACGCCCTGCGCAGGCTGGAACATGCTCGACCTGCTCGCCCACATGACCGTGCAGCATCAGGGTTTTGCCGCGGCGGCCCGTGGCGGCGGCGAAAGCCTGGCCATGTGGGAGCCCGCCCAGATTGCCGACGCAGTAGCGGCTGATCCCGGCGGCACCTATGACGCGGCTGCTGCGGACGTGCTCGACGCTTTCGCCGCAGACGGAGTACTCGACGCGGAATTTGCGTTGCCCGAACTCGCACCCGGAGCGCGTTTTCCCGGCGCACTGGCAATCGGCTTTCACTTCGTGGATTACGTTGTGCACGGCTGGGATGTCGCCCGCAGCATCGGCGTCCCCTTCACGCTCCCCGATGACGTTGTCGCTGCCGTGCTACCGCTTGTCTTCGCTATTCCCGATGGCGAGTTCCGCACCTCGGACGGCGCTCCGTTCGGCCCGGCCATCGCCACGCCCGACGGCGCCAGCGACCTCGACCGCATCGTCGGGCACCTCGGCCGCTCGCCCGACTGGAAACCGTGACCGAGAACGCCATGGCGGCGTCACTCACTGGCCCCACCAGAGGCGTTTGAGTTGTCCAGCAGGGTCCGTAGCCGGTCGAGCGGGTCGCCGCTGCCGGTGCCCAATCGCGGAGCGACACCGGGACTGCCGACGCTCGGCAGCCGATCGGGGCTCACCGGGTTGAGGCCACTGCCTTCGCCGCCGGGTCCCTCGCCGCCCGGGGTTGCTTGGCCGCCGGGTCCGGCGGGCGGCGCGCCCGAACCGCCTTGCGGCGGCGGGGATCCCGGACCCTGGCCCGACGGCGGTGGCGGCGACCCCGGGCCTTGGTCCGGTGGCGGCGGGTTGCCTTCGCCCGGTGGCGGTGGCGAACCCGACCCGCCCGACCCGCCGCCTGAGCCGCCCGAGCCGCCCCCGTCGCCGCCGGAGCCGCCCGACGAATCCGGCGGCGGCGACTCCGGCGGACTAGACGACGGGGGCGGCTTGTGCAGTTTGTCCAGCTTCTGCTGCAGCCGGGGCAGAGCTTCGTGGCGAATGCGACGACGATCCTTGTCCGGGTCGTCGTTTCCGGCAAAACAGCCCTGCGGGGCCTCCTTGACCACGGTGATCGCGCTGTTGTACCGCTGCTCTGCCACCTGAACGTTGCCTGCGCGCGCCGCAAGATCGCCCTGCGTCTCGATCACCAGCTCCAGGTTGACCCGCGCCGGACAGGACTGCGCGAAACTGGTGTGCGCCAACGACTTCCGGAACAGTGCGGCAGCGTCATCCAGCCGGCCCTCCAGAACCGCCAGATCCGCGTCGGCGAACGCCGACTTGGCCGGCTCGAAGATGTCGAAAGACTTCAGCGCCGAGACGTCGTCGCGCAGCGCGGCGATGTCGTGCCCGGCGAAATCGCTGATCGCCGAATTGCTCACGACCGCAACGCTGATCATCTTGGCCGCCGCCAGCAACAACACGACGACGACCGGCAAGGAGAACAGGAACAGTCGCCACCGCAACCGGATCCGCGATGGCCCCGAGCGCAACCGCGCCAATGCACCCTCGAGCCGCGGGCGGATCGCAAAATTCGGTGCCTTGCGCAGCATCATCGCGACACATCCTGGCGCGCCATGCGATTGAGCCGGAACTCGCGGATGGTCAGCACGATCTCGGTCAGCAGCAGCACCGTCGACAACACGGTGAACACCCAATACAGCTCTCGGCGCTCGATCAGCTTGGAAGCCCGCAGCGAGCCGGCATCGTCGGAGGTCACCCCGGGCGCATCCACCGCGGGCAGCACAGCGGCGATGCCCTGCCCGCTATCCCGGTGGAAATACGGCACTTTCAGCGCGCCCGCGACGCTTTTCAGTTCCTGCTCGTCCAGGACCGATGTCAACTCGGCGCCGGTCGCCGGATCGGTTTGGTAGACCTTCGTACCGTTCACCCAGCCCTGCGGGATCGGCCCACCGGTCGGGGTGCCATAGCCCAACACCGCGCCGCCGGCGATCGCGTTGTGTGGCGGATCGAACGAGGCTCGTGTGACACGCGAACCGCCGTCGCCCGCACCGAAATAGAAAACCAGGCTCGCCGAACCCGGAAACAGATCCGCGGCGGACTTGAGTTGCTCGCCCAGGATGTCCCTGGCGGCGCTCGCGTCGGCCTGATACATCGCGTCGGGGGCGGCCACCGTGTACGACGACATTCCGTGCACCATCGACGCCAGGCTCCAGGCGTCGTCGGACAGCGGCCAATCGAGCGTCGCTTTCGACGCGAACGAGATCACCGCGAACCGCGCTCGGCGGTACTCGCCGATCAGCGCGTCGATGTCGGAACGGATCCCGCTCATTCGCGACTGGTGGTCGCCGTAGTCTTCCACCCGCGAATTCACCGAACGATCCACCACGAAGAACACGTTCAGATTCGGCTCGGCCGCCGTCGTGCGGTTGGGTTGATCGGCCGAGCCGCCGGCCAGGTCGATACCCGGCCGCGCCGCCGCGAACACCAGCAGCAGAACGGCCAGCGTCAAACCGCACCAGCGCAACACCACCCGCCGATAGCGGCCGCTGCCGGTGCGGACCAGCACCCGATACAGCGCCACCATCCGCACCGCGATCAGCGCGACCGCGATCACGACGAGAACCACTGGCGCAAATACCGGATTGAACGTCATCGCCGCAGCACCGCCAGTGACAGCCCCAGCAGGGCGGCGAATGCCAGCGCGGCAATCAGCGCCAGCCGCGGCGAGTCAAACGACTCGGTCGACACCACTTTGCCGTTCGGCAGCGTCGCCTGCGGCGGGTTGTCGCGGATTTGGTCGAGGATGCGTGTCAGCGTGGCGTCGGCTCCGGAATCGCTCGATGCGATTCCGGACGGGTTGTACAGGAAGAACTTTCCCCCGCTCGATTCGGCGACCGACCGCAGGGTGTCGTTGGCCTGCGGCGAGCTCTGCGCGACGTCGGAACGTGAGATGGCGTTGATCTGCACACCGGCGTCTGCGGCCATCTTCTGCACGGCCTGCTGGGTGAACAGGGCGGGCCGCGTCTCGTTCGGCGGCCGCGGCTCGCTGTAGCCGATGTAGACCAGCGACCGCCGATGGGTGCTCTTGGCCTCGAACGACGGAAATCCGGTCAGGCACAACGCGAGGTTGTCCTCGAGGCTGGTCGCATAGTCGACGTAGCTGACCCGCTGGCTGAATTCCTCGACCCCGGTCTGCAGTGCGCGCCGATCGCCCTCGGGCACCGCCTTGTTCGCGGCCAGCTCTTGCTGGGTCCGCGCGAGCTTGCCGAGGTGCTCGAAGCGCTCGGCCGCATATCGGTGATCGCGAGTCAGCGGGACCACCCGCAGGCTGGTCGATGTCAGCCCGATGCGTTGGGTGCCATAGGACTTGGCTTGCTGGGCGTAGTAGCCGAGGAAGTTGGCGGTGGTGGGATCGGTGACGGGTTCTCCGACGCACAGCATGATGTCGTCGGGGTGCTGCGTCTCGAATTCCT
Source organism: Mycobacterium sp. MFM001 (assembly GCF_003402475.1). GTDB lineage: Bacteria > Actinomycetota > Actinomycetes > Mycobacteriales > Mycobacteriaceae > Mycobacterium. Next base: position 141,271 of record NZ_BFAB01000007.1, on the reverse strand, counting down.
TTGTCACCGAGGACATTCCCATGGGCCTGGCGCTGGCGACCAGCGCGGTGGCGAAGGTCGCCAGTAGTAATGCGCCGGTGATGACCATGGACAGGAAATAGATCCGGTAGACCCGTGCATACTCGGGCAGCCTGGTCAGGCGGTCGACGTGGGCCAGCGGCCGCAGCTGACGATGGACCTTGGGCATCGGCAGCAGTGCCGCCGCGGCGATACAGCCCGCAAGGCACAGAATGCCCACCGCGATCAGCGGCCACCACCTCAGCTCCATGACCGGATGAGCTCCTCCGTGGATCGGCCCACAGCGCCGACGTCGACGCGGCTGTCGCCGTTGAACTGAATGTCGCCCAGCGCCTCCAACAATGGCCCGGCCGGCGCAAGCTCCCCGGATGCGATGTCGCCGACATGCAGGTACTGCGCCCGCGTTCCGGTCGCCATGAACAGAAAGCTGCGCAACGTGCGGCTGATCGCTGCGCCCGCCTGCCGCGCGGAAATGGCGCCGCTGCGGTACTGCCCGCAGATCCTGACGACCGAGCGCGCGAAACGCCGTCGCAGCAGCCGCGCATGCAGACCGCCGATCACCGGCATGGCGCGCAGCCGGGCCGGCGGCATGGTCCACACGAAAATGCCTGCAAGCCAGCATATTACCGCAACAATGAGAAACAACCCGACCCACAACCACCACGCCGAGAACGGCAGCGGGCCGCTCACAAACCGCAGCAGGTCGTCAGCTGGCATTGCGATACGCCTCGGCCATCTCGACGATGCGCGGACGGATCTCGGCGCTGTCGCCGATCTTGGCGAAGCGGACGTGGTGGCTGGTGAGGAACTGGTCGAGCTGCACCGCCCGCCGCTGCTCGGCCGCCTGGTAGGCAGCGACGACACGCGGCCCCAGCGTGGCGCCGTTGAGCACGAATTTGCCGCTGGACACGTCGAATCCGTCCTGCTCGCCCTCGTCCGAGCCGACGGCGGGCAGATCGGTGATCATCAGCCAGATCAGCTCGTGACGCCCGACAAGCTGGTTGAGCACCTCGTCGAGGCGCGCGCTGACATCGGGTTCGTCGGAGACCACGATCAGCAGCAGCCGGCGGCGGTGCGCGCGGGTCACATACTCCAGCTGGCTGACGATATCGCTCGGGCCCGGATCTGTTGTGGCACTGCTGTAGTAGAGCTCGAGCATGCTTTCGATGTGCGTCTCGCCGCGCCGGTTGCGGATGTTGGCGCAGCCGCGCGAGTCGCCGTACACCATGCCGATTTCGTCGCTGCGACCCATCGCGATCAGGCCGATCGCGCCCATCGCGTTGGCGGCGATGTCGCGTTTGATTTCGCCGTTCGGTGCCAGCGCCGACATATTCCGTCCGGCGTCGGCGACCAGCAGGATCTTGTGATGCCGTTCGGAGACATAGCGTTTGATCAACACCGTGCCCGCCCGCGCCGATGCCTTCCAGTCGATGTCGCGCACGTCGTCGCCGGCGACGTACGGCCGAAGGTCGTCGAGTTCGAGGCTGCGGGTGTGCAGCAGCGCGTACCGTCCGCCCTCGAGCAGGCCGCGGGTGTCGGTGCCGAAATACAGGCGCGCCCGGTTGAGGTGCTTGCCCATCGGCGTCAGGGAACTCGAACCGAAGCCAGCACAGCGTCGATCACGATCTCCGGGGTGACCTTGGCCCGGACCGCTTCGAATCCCAGAATCAGCCGGTGTCGCAGCACCCGGTGGGCGAGTTTGTGGATGTCGTCGGGAATCACGTGGTTGCGTCCGCTCAGCACCGCCAGTGCGCGCGACGCACGGCAAAACGCAATGGTGGCACGGGGACTGGCGCCGTACTCGACCAGTTTGGCCAAATGCGGCGGCAGGAATTGCTCGGCGTTGCGGGTGGCATGTACCAGTTGGCTCGCATAGTGCACCAGGACCTGATCCATGTGCACGTTGCGCACCACCTGCTGCAGACGCCGGATGTCGTCGAGACCGACCACCGGGCGCGGCTTTCGATCGCGGTCGTAGACGCCCGCGTCGATGCGGAAGATGACCTCGGCTTCCTCCTGCGGCATCGGGTAGCGCAGCACCTCCTTGAGCATGAAGCGGTCGGTCTGCGCTTCCGAAAGTGGGTAGGTGCCTTCCTGGTCGACGGGGTTCTGGGTGGCGATCACCACGAAGGGGTCGGGAATCGGGTAGAGCTGACCGGCGATGGTGGTCTGCCGCTCCTCCATGGCCTCCAGCATCGCGCTCTGGGTTTTGGCGCTGGAGCGGTTGATCTCGTCGAGCAACACGATGTTGGTGTGCACTGGGCCCAGCTGGGTGGTGAACGAATTGGTCGACGAGTCATAGATTTGCGTGCCGATGATGTCGCTGGGCAACAGGTCCGGCGTGCACTGGATGCGCTGGAATCCACCGGAGATCGAATCGGCGACCACCCGGGCCGCCGTCGTCTTCGCCAGTCCCGGAACGCTTTCCAGCAGGATGTGGCCGCCGGTGAGCAGCCCGATCAGCAGTGACTCGCGCAGATTCTCTTGTCCGACAACCTTGCTGGAGAACACTTGAGTGATCGCGTTGACAACGCGGTATGCGTTGTCCATGTCCTGACGGTTGGGCTGAAGTCGAATATGTTCGGTTGTCATGGTCAGTGCCAATTGATCGTCGGTGGACTTTGCGAAAGATCGGCCTCGCCAATGAGAATGGCGGGCGCGCTGCCCGTCACGCTCGAGCCGTCCCTGGTTTGAGCCGTAAACCCGAAGGTGGTCTGCATGGTGACGAGCGCCGACATTTTCAACGGGATGAACCGGATTTCGGCATTGTTGGCGTCGGGCGGTTGCCATGTCACCGTCCCGTCGACGATGCCGGGCGTAAACATCTTCTGCGGGCACTGCTCGGGCATCAGCGATTTCGATTGCGCACAGGTATCCAGCCGCTGCTTGACAGCGGCGACGATATCCGCCCGCCCCGCGTCACTGACCGAGAGCGTGGGTAAGACGGCGGCCCCGGCGGAGGACGCCAGCGACTCGAGCAGCACCGGTTTGCCTTTCGCGGCAATGTTCTTGTTGCTCGAACCCCAGTCGATCCAACCGGGAAATACATAGGCCACGGATTTTCCGACCGGCTTACCGAACGCGGTGAGGGTCTCCATCGCCTGATTGGTGCTGGTGAAGCGCGTAAAGTCCAGCCGTACTGCGCTGGCGCTGAGTTTCCAACGGCCATCGGCCTTTTTGACTGCCAGCGTGGCATCGGAACTCTGGTCACCGAAACTCACGGTCACGTGGACCTGGTCCATGCCGGACGCGTCGGTCGCGTTGTCGCCGAGGATCCGGATATTGGAGATCGGCATCTTCTCGATTTGCTTCTTGAGGATGTCGTCAGTCAGGAGCTCCTTGGATGCCGGCTGATCGGCGCCGTCGGACAGCGCCGCCTCCGCGTCGCCGCGCGCCAGCGCTTCCAGGTAGCCCTTGACCGCGGCACTCGGGCTGCCCGCGCCACTGCCGCCGCCCCCGCCGAACAAGGTGAATGCGCCGACGATGGCGATCACCACGATCACCGCCACACCGGCCCCGACCGTCACCAGCAGCGCCTTGCGGTGACGACGCCCGCCGCGCGGTTGCACAGGAAACTGCGGACCCCATTCCGGCGTGCCGGCAGGCCCCCAGCCGGGCGGTGGCGGAGGCGGTTGCTGGGCAGGCGGGGCCTGCCACGGCCCCGGTGCCTGCGGCGGCGCGGGCGGCACCCAGCCGGTGGGCGGTGCCGGAGCGGGTCCCCCGATCGGGTTGGGACCGCCGTAGTTGCGCCCCGCGCCCGACGAATCCGTCACTGCACTCCTCCCGCAGAAATAGGCGGCGAACACCGCTTGGCGGGCGGCGCCGGCACCGCAGAGCCGGTGAACCCCGAAAGTCTAACCAGACGCCGGCGGGCCCGATGACGGGAATTCGAGGCTATGTGCCCGCAATCCCGGCGGGGCCTTTGTCCAGCAACCTGCGAAAACCGTCCTCGTCGAGGATCGGCACGCCCAGTTCGACGGCCTTGTCGTACTTGGATCCGGGTGAGTCACCGGCGACCACGTAGGCGGTCTTCTTCGACACCGAGCCGGCGGCCTTGCCACCCCGCGCGACGATGGCCTCCTTGGCGTCGTCGCGGGAGAAGCCCGTCAGCGACCCGGTCACCACGATCGACAGCCCCTCCAGCGTCCGGGGCACGCTGGCATCGCGCTCGTCGGCCATCCGCACCCCGGCGGCGCGCCACTTGTCGACGATCGCGCGATGCCAGTCGACGGTGAACCACTCTTTGACCGCGTCGGCGATGGTGGGCCCGACACCCTCGACCGCGGCCAGCTGCTCGGTGGACGCCGACGTGATCGCGTCGATGCTGCCGAACTCGGTGGCCAGCGCGCGGGCGGCGGTCGGCCCGACGTGCCGGATGGACAGCGCCACCAGCACCCGCCACAACGGCTGCTGCTTGGCCTTGTCCAGGTTGGCCAGCAGCCGCTTACCGTTGGCCGACAACGTTCCGGCTTTGGTGCGGAACAAGTCGGTGCGCAACAGATCCTCTTCAGTGAGCGTGAACAAATCACCTTCGTCGCCAATGACTTTCGCCTTCAGCAGCGCAATACCGGCCTCGTAGCCCAGCCCTTCGATGTCCAGGGCGCCGCGGCTGGCGACGTGAAACACCCGCTCCCGCAGTTGCGCCGGGCACGACCGCGAGTTAGGGCAGCGGATGTCGGCATCGCCCTCCTTGGCTGGGGCAAGCGTGGTGCCACACTCGGGACACGTTGTGGGCATGACGAATTCGCGTTCGGAGCCGTCGCGCAGGTCGACGACGGGTCCCAGCACTTCGGGAATGACGTCGCCCGCCTTGCGGATCACCACGGTGTCGCCGATCAGCACGCCCTTGCGTTTGACTTCCGACGCGTTGTGCAACGTCGCCAGCCCGACCGTCGACCCGGCGACCTTCACCGGCGTCATGTAGGCGAACGGGGTGACCCGCCCGGTGCGCCCGACGTTCACCCGGATGTCGAGCAGCTTGGTCTGCGCCTCCTCGGGCGGGTACTTGTAGGCGATCGCCCAGCGCGGCGCCCGCGACGTGGACCCGAGCCGGCGCTGCAATGACACTTCGTCGACTTTGACCACCACGCCGTCGATTTCATGGTCGACGTCGTGGCGGTGCTCACCCCAGTAGGCGATGCGCTCGTGCACGCCGGGCACCCCATCCACCCGGGTGGTGTGCTCGGAAACCGGTAGGCCCCAAGCTTTTAGCGCGAGGTAGGCGTCATGCAGGCTGGCCGGGCGGAAGCCTTCGCTGTGTCCCAGGCCGTGGCAGATCATCCGCAGTTTGCGGCGAGCGGTCACCGCAGGATCCTTCTGCCGCAGCGATCCGGCGGCGCTGTTGCGCGGGTTGGCGAACGGCGTCTTGCCGTCCTCGACCAGCGCGGCGTTGAGCGCCTCGAAATCGGCCAGCCGGAAGAACACCTCGCCGCGCACCTCGAGCACGTCGGGCACCGGGTAGTCGTCGCCGGCCGTGAGCCGCTCGGGGACGTCGTCGATGGTGCGGGCGTTGAGGGTGACGTCCTCGCCCGTGCGCCCGTCGCCGCGGGTGGCTGCGCGGACCAGGCGTCCGCCCCGGTACACCAGCGACAGCGCGACGCCGTCGATCTTCAGCTCGCACAGATAGTGGGCGTCGTCGCCGACCTCGGCGCGGACGCGGGCCGCCCACGCGTCGAACTCCTCGGCGCTGAACACGTTGTCCAGCGACAGCATCCGCTCCAGGTGCTCGGCCGGCATGAAGTCGGTGGCGAAGCCGGCGCCGCCGACCAGTTGCGTGGGCGAGTCCGGGGCCCGCAGCTCGGGGTATTGCTCCTCGAGAGCCTGCAGGCGCCGCAACAGCTCGTCGAACTCGGCGTCGGAGATGATCGGTGCGTCGCGCACGTAATAGCGGAACTGGTGTTCGCGCACCTCGTCGGCCAGTTCCCGCCATTGCCGGCGGACGTCGGGCGCAACCGGGTCGGCTTCTGGCGAGCTCACCTTGGCAGGCTATCGAAGGCCGGCGACAGTCCTCGTGCGTACCGTGACACCATGCCGCATCCTGTGATGTTTCGCGACGACGACCCGGGCCTGGCCGAGCTGCGCAGCATCGCGATGGGCTTTCCCGGCGCATTCGAGAAAATCTCGTGGGGCCGACCGGTTTTCTGCGCGCCGAAAATGTTCGCGATGTACGGCGGCAATTCCAAAGCCGCCGGCCAGATGACATCGTTCCCGCACTCGTTGTTGTTCAAGCCCGACGAAGCCGAACGGAGAGCGCTGGAACAAGATGCCCGGATCTTCTACCCCGCCTACCTGGGCCCGCACGGTTGGCTGGGGCTGGATTTCACGGTCGGCACGCTGGACTGGACCGAGATCGCCGAATTGGTCGACGCCTCGTTCCGGCTGGTTGCCCCGAAGAAGCTGATCAAAGAACTCGACCAACGCTAACCCTCGACGTAGTGCCGCAACCGGTCGATGGCGGCGTCCCAGCGGCGCGACAGCTGGGCAAGGTAGTCACTGGCCTCGGCCAAGGGCTCGGTCTTCAGCGCCCAGATACGCTCGCGGCCGCGGCGGCTGCTGCTGACCAGTCCGGCCGCCTCCAGCTGCTCCAGATGTTTGGTGGCCGCCTGACGCGTCACCGGAACCGCTTGCGTCACTTGGGAAGTCGAGCTTGGCCCGCCATCGCACAGCTTGACGACGATGCGCAGCCGGTTCGGGTCGCCCAGTGCGCTGAAGAGCGGTGCCGTCACACTCTGTGCTCCAGCGCCAGGTACTTTCGCACCAGTTCGACTTGGTGAGCCCAACCGGCGCTGTTGGACTTGTATGCGTCCGAGCGCCGCGCGGCGGGCAGCGCGTCGAACCCGGATTCGACGATGGTCAGCAGCACGCCGTCGGGTGTCTCGTCGAGGCTGAACTCCACCAACGTGGTGGGCTCCTGGTCGACGTCCGGTTCGCCGGCGCACGGGTGCCAGCGGTAAGCGAACCTTCTCGGCGGTTCGACCGCGACGATCTGCCAGGTGCTTGTGTTCCCGGCGTGCGACTGTTGAAGTTCGGCGACCTCGTCGTCGACAGTGGTCGGGGTGATCGTCCCGGTGACCGATGCCCCGGCGACGAACGGCCCGTCGAAGCGGACGCCGAACCACTGCCCGAACTCGTCTGCGTTGCTGATTGCGCGCCAGACCCGGTCCAGCGGCGCGCGAAGTAGTACCTGCTTTTCGATGCGATCCGTACTCATATGCAACCTCCTGGTTGCATGTTAGTAGAACACGGTCCGGCGTGATGCGCAACCCTGTGGTTGCGTTTCAGATTGCGTCGGGATCGTTCGCGAACGCGTCGGCGGCCTTGCGGGCCAGTTCAATCGCGGTGCGCGCCCACTCGGGTGTCGCGCCGGCCAGGCCACAGGCGGGGGTGATTCCGATCCTGTCCCGCAGCGCAGCGCGGGAAAACCCGAGCCGGTCGACTACCGCGACGGCCGCCTTGGCAACCTCCTCGGCCGAGGGCCGTCGCGGCGGGGCGGTGGCTGCCACCGCACCCAGCACCACCGTGCGGCCGGAGTCGACAAACTCCGCGACGCCGTCCAGATCGGCGGCTTGCAATGTGGTGACATCCACCGATACCGCGTGAATCTTGCTGCGCTGCAGCACCTTCCACGGCAGATCGGGCGCGCAGCTGTGCACCAAAGCGTCGGCGCCGGCGGCGGCCACACAGCCGTCGAGCAGCGTGATGGCCAGCGTCTCGTCGATCGGGTGCACCGGGCTCAGTGCCGTCACCCCGGTCAGCCGCCCGGCCAGCGCGGCCGGCAGCGACGGTTCGTCGAACTGCACGACGACGGGTGTGTCGAGCCGCCGCGACACCGTCGCCCGGTGGGCGGCCACCCCCTCGGCCAGTGAGGCGGCCAGGTCGCGGACGGCGCCGGCGTCGGTGATGGCGCGGTGCCCGTTGCCCAGTTCCAGCTCGGCGGCCAGCGTGACGGGCCCGGGTGCTTGCACCTTGACGACGCGGCCGCTGCCCCGCAATCCGGCCGTCTCCCAGGCCTCCTCGAGCGCGTCGATGTCCTCGTCGAGCAGGCTGATCGCCCGGCGAGTGACGGCGCCCGGCCGGGCCGCAATCCGGTAGCCGCGCGGCACCGTGTCGATCGCGACGTCGATCAGCAGCGCGCCGGCGCGGCCGATGATGTCGGCGCCCACTCCCCTGCCGGGCAGCTCGACGATGTGGGCCAGCGCGCCGGCCAGTTCGCCGACCACGACCTCGGCGGCCTGCCGCGCAGCGATGCCGGGCCACGATCCGGTCCCGCTGGCCGTCGCGAAAGCAGTCACCGGCCAACCGTACGGTCTCCGGCTAGGCTCGATTGTCCGCCTCGCCCCCTCGCCGCTGCGCGGCTGGGGGTGCCCCCACCTCATCGCGGCTCCGCGCTCTGCATCGTCGCCGGACTAGCCTCAAAGGATGCGGATACCGGCACGCACGCTGCTGGTGTGTGGTGTCGTGCTATTGGCGGCGGCGTGCACGCGGGTGGTCGACGGCGTGGCGGTGCCGGCATTTCCCGGGACGCTCAGCGCGTCGCCCGTCGACGTCGATCAGATCCTTCTCGACCAGGCTCGGATGCAGGCGATCACCGGAGGCGGCGAGCACCTGACGATCATCCCGTCGATGGACGGCAAGTCGCCGGTGGACCTCGACGAGCTTGCCGCGCACGCGCCGCCGCAGTGCCGGTTCATCTACGCCGAGACGGCCACCTTCGGACCCGACGTCGAGGAGTTCCACAAGACGACGTTCCAGTATCCGCCGCAGGGCGGGCTGATCTCGGAGGGCGCGGCCGCCTATCGCGACGCCGACACCGCCCGGCACGCGTTCGACGTGCTGGTGTCAACGGTCGGCAGTTGCGCGGACAGTTCGGACGGATCGCTTTACGTCGGCTACTGGCACGCCGATGCCTCGTCGTTGCACACCCGTCCCGGCGCCTGCGGGCGCGATTACCGGCTCAAATCAGTGGTGTTGGTGGAGGTCACGTTCTGCGGTTTCCCAGAGACGGTGTCCGACATCGTGATTACGAACATCGCCGCCAACGTGCCGGGCTAGGACGCGCCGGCGATCGTGGCGCTGCCGATCACCTCGTCGCCGTCGGCGTCGGGGCGATAGAGCACCAGCGTCTGGCCGGGCGCCACGCCGCGCAGCGGTGCACGCAACCGCACCGCGAGCTCGTCGCCCACCAATTCGGCTACGCCGTCGACGGTTTCGCCGTGGGCACGCACCTGAACCGCGCACTCGACGGGCCCCGAGGGTGCCGCGCCCGCGGTGAAGACGGGCTTCTGCCCGGTGAGCGCCCCCACGTCCAGATCGGCGGCAGCGCCGACCCGTACGGTGCCGCTGTCGGCATCGATGCCCGTCACATACCGCGGCTGGCCGTCCGGGCCGGGACCGGCGATGCCCAACCCCTTGCGCTGGCCGATCGTAAAGCCGTGAACGCCGTCGTGTTCGGCCAGCACCGCTCCGTGCGCGTCGACCACGGTGCCGCGCCGCACCCCGATACGGCTGCCCAGAAAAGCGCGGGTGTCTCCGGACGGGATGAAGCAAATGTCATGGCTGTCCGGCTTTTCCGCGACCGCCAGGCCGCGACGGGCGGCCTCGGCGCGGATCTGCGGCTTGGGGGTGTCGCCGATGGGGAACGCGGCATGGCGCAGCTGCTGGGCGGTCAGCACCGCCAGCACGTAGGACTGGTCCTTGTCGCGGTCGACGGCGCGCCGCAACCGACCATCGGCCAGCCGGGCGTAGTGCCCGGTGGCGACGGTGTCGAAACCCAGCGCCAGCGCGCGGGCCGCCAGCGCGGAGAACTTGATGCGCTCGTTGCAGCGCACGCACGGGTTGGGGGTTTCCCCGCGGGCATAGGACGACACGAAGTCGTCGATCACGTCTTCCTTGAACTTGTCGGCGAAATCCCAGACGTAGAACGGGATTCCGAGCACGTCAGCGACCCGGCGGGCGTCGCTCGCGTCCTCCTTGGAACAGCAGCCTCGCGATCCGGTGCGCAGCGTGCCGGGCGCGGTGGACAGCGCCAAGTGCACGCCGACCACGTCGTGCCCGGCGTCGACCATCCGGGCGGCAGCCACCGACGAGTCGACGCCGCCGCTCATGGCGGCCAGCACCTTCATCGCGACACCCCCGCCGCAGCCAGCGCGGCCTGCCGGGCCCGGGCGACTGCCCCCGGCAGGACCCGCAGCGCAGCGTCGACATCTTCGTCAATGCTGGTGTGCCCCAACGACAATCGCAGCGATCCGCGTGCACTGGCAGTGTCGGCGCCCATCGCGAGAAGAACATGCGACGGCTGCGCCACCCCGGCAGTGCAGGCCGAGCCGGTCGAGCATTCGATTCCGTTGGCGTCCAACAACATCAGCAACGCGTCGCCCTCGCAGCCGGCAAAGGTGAAGTGCGCGTTGCCCGGCAACCGGGCTTCCCGCGGGCCGTTGAGCCGCACGTCGTCGATCCCCGTCAGCACCCCGTCGATCAGCCGGTCACGCAGCACCCGAAGCCGCGCGCTGTTGGCCTCCAGCCCGTCGACCGCGATCTGCGCCGCCGCGGCCATGCCTACTGCCCCGGCGACATCTGGTGTGCCGGAACGAATGTCGCGTTCCTGCCCGCCGCCGTGCGACAACGGCACACAGGTGATGTCGCGGCGCAGCAGCAACGCCCCGACTGCGGGCGGGCCGCCGAACTTGTGCGCGGCCACACTCATCGAGGACAGCCCGCTGGCCCCGAATCCGACCGGCAGCTGACCCACCGCCTGGACGGCGTCGCTGTGCATCGGAACGTCGAATTCGGCTGCGATAGCGGCTAGTTCGGCGATCGGCATGATGGTGCCGACCTCGTTGTTCGCCCACATCACCGACACCAGCGCGACGTCGTCGTGGTTCTCCAGAACGTCGCGCAGGGCGGCCGGTGACACCGAGCCGTCGGCGCCGGTAGGCAGCCAGGTCACCTCGGCGCCTTCGTGTTCGGCGAGCCAGGTGACGGCGTCCAGGACGGCGTGGTGTTCGACCGCCGTGCTCACGATGCGACGGTGACGCGGCTCGGCGTCACGGCGCGCCCAGTAGATGCCCTTGACGGCCAGGTTGTCGCTCTCGGTGCCGCCTGCGGTGAAGATCACCTCCGACGGCCGCGCGCCGAGCTTGTCGGCGATCAGCTCGCGGGATTCCTCCATCCGCCGCCGCGCCGCCCGACCGGCGGTGTGCAGCGAGGAGGCGTTGCCGACGGTGCTCAACACGGCCGTCATCGCCTCGATGGCAGCGGGATGCATCGGGGTGGTGGCGGCGTGGTCGAGGTACACCATGACCCGCCCAGGATACCGACGCTATTCGGCGCCGCCGTCTGCCAGGACGTAGCCGGCAAGGCTGCCCAGCAGCCCGGCGCAGTGCTTGACGAGCTGATCGGGGGTGTAGTCGAGTTCGCCGTCGGCCCAGCGGCGCAACACCTCGAACACCCCGCCGACGCCGACGATTGCGGCGAGTTCGCCGACCTTGGCCGCCGAATCGGAGATGTCCAGGTGCAGCCGGGCCTGCTGCCAGACCAACTCGGCGAAGCTGGCCATCAGCTCACTGTGAAGCTGGCGCAGAGTGGGCTCGGTGCCGGACTCGGTGAACAGGATCCGGCCCAGCCGTGGATCGTCGCCCATCATGGTCAGCAGCGCGCGAATCGGGGCTTGCGCCAACGCATCTGGCGCGGAGTTGCCCTCGGGAATCGCCTTGACGATGGCCTCTTGCATGGTGGTGCGGAGTTGCTCGGCGACGGCGCGTAGCAGCGCGTCGCGGTCGGCGAAGTGCTGGTAGAAGTAGCGCGACGTGACCCCCGACGTCGCGCAGACCGCGGTCACCGTGGTGTCGGCGGCGCCTCGCGTGCCCATCAGCTCGATCGCCGTCTCGATCAGGCGCGCCCGCCGCCCGGCCTCACGCTGCTCGGCGGTCATGCCGCCATAGATCCGCGCGGGGCTCACAGGTTACAGTCTGTCATTCCCATCTGACTAGGCGTAAAGTCACATGTGAGCTTGCCGACAGGAGGACCAATGCCACAGCGCCCAGTATTGAAAGCCCGCCGGGTCCAATTCGCGCTTCCCACGGGCACCCGCAAGCATTTCGCCGGCGACGACCTGGTGATGAGCCACTTGGTCGCGATGCTGTCCGCGGTGTTTCCGGAGGGCGAGGACTTCTTCATCCGGTCCGTGCGCAACTATCGCGACCAGATCACCGACCCGGAACTGCAGCAGGCGGTCAAGGGATTCATCGCCCAGGAGGCCACCCACCGCCAGCAGCACCGGATGCTCAACGACCGACTCCAGGACATGGGGTATCCCACCGCGCGGTTCGACCGCCACGTCACATGGTTGCTCGCCAAGCTGGAAAAGGTGTTCTCCACAGAGATGGCGCTAGCCGGCACCGCCGCCCTGGAGCACTACACGGCGACGTTGGCGGAGCTTCTGCTCACCGACGACGAGATGCTCGACCTTCTCGGCCGATCCGACGTGCGCCCGATACTGCTGTGGCACGCCTTCGAAGAGTGTGAGCACAAAGCGGTGGCCTTCGACGTCTTCCGCGCGGTCGGCGGAACCGAGCGGACCCGGGTGCGGGCCATGCGGATCGCCACCGTGATCTTCCTGACCGAGATGGTCATCCAGACGCTCCGGTCGATGGCCCGCGATCGCGCGTCCTACAACCCGCGACGGCTGCTGCGCAGCCTCAACGATTTCCGCAAGTCACCGTTGGTGAGCGCCGAGACCCGCCGTCGCATCGCCTCTTACACCCGCCCCAGCTTCCATCCGGACGACTGGGACACCACCGAGCTCCTCGACCACTGGTCCAAGGAACTGTTCGACGCGGACGGAAACCAGCTGGTGCAGGCTCGGCCGGTGAGCTGTCGAGGAGACGTCAAAGCCCCCGACACGCCGGGTGTGCGGGGGCTTTGACGTCTGGTCACCCAGAAAAAGCTAGCCCTTGCGGGTCTTGACCGCCTCGGTCAGCTGCGGGGTGACCTTGAAGAGGTCGCCGACCACGCCGTAGTCGGCGATCTCGAAGATCGGCGCCTCTTCGTCCTTGTTGACCGCGATGATCGTCTTGGACGTCTGCATGCCGGCGCGGTGCTGGATCGCTCCGGAGATGCCCAGCGCGATGTAGAGCTGCGGCGACACCGTCTTACCGGTCTGACCGACCTGGAACTGGCCCGGGTAGTAGCCCGAGTCCACGGCGGCGCGCGACGCACCGACCGCACCGCCCAGCGAGTCGGCCAATTCCTCGACCACGCTGAAGTTCTCGGCGCTGCCCACACCGCGTCCACCGGAGACCACGATGCTGGCCTCGGTGAGCTCCGGGCGGTCGCCCGCGACGGCGGGCTGACGCGAGGTGACCTTGGCGGCGTTCTCGGCAGGAGCGGGCACCTCGATGGTGACCTGTTCGCCCGCGCCGTCGGCCGGTTCGGCGTCGATTGCGCCGGCCCGCACGGTGATCACCGGGGTGTCGCCGTTGGCCTGCGCCTCCACGGTGAACGCGCCACCGAAGATGGAATGCACGGCCTTGCCGCCTTCCTTCACGTCGACGACGTCGACCAGCAGCCCGGAGCCGATCCGCGCGGCCAGCCGGCCGGCGATCTCCTTGCCGTCGGCGCTAGCGGCCAGCAACACCGCCGCCGGCGATGACGACTCGGCCAGCGAGGCCAGCACGTCGACCTGCGGGGTGACCAGGTAGTTGTCGGCGGCGTCGGATTCGGCGACGTAAATCTTGGCGGCGCCGGCCGACTTCAGCCCGTCGACCAGCGGCTCGGCCGTCCCGGGGGCACCCACCACGACGGCGGCGGGCTCGCCCAACCGGCGGGCGGCGGTAATCAATTCGGAGGTGACTTTCTTCAGCGCGCCTTCGGCGTGCTCGACGAGCACCAGTACTTCAGCCATGAGTGTGTTCCGTGTCTTTCAGGTCTAGTGGTTTTAGATGATCTTTTGCGCCACAAGGTATTCGGCGATCTTGGTGCCGCCGTCGCCCTCGTCGGTGACCTTTTCACCGGCGGTCTTGGGCGGCTTGGGGCTCGCCGACAGCACCGACGACCCGGCGTTGGCCAGCCCGACCTCGTCGGGCTCGACGCCGATCTCGGCCAGGGTCAGGACGGTGACTTCCTTCTTCTTGGCGGCCATGATGCCCTTGAACGACGGGAAACGCGGCTCGTTGATCTTCTCGTTGACGCTGACCACCGCCGGCAGCGACGCCTCCAGGGTGAACACGCCGTCGTCGGTCTCCCGCTCGCCGGTGATCTTGCCGCCCTCGACCGAGAGCTTGCGCAGGTGGGTGAGCTGCGGCAGGCCGAGGTATTCGGCGATGATGGCCGGCACCGCGCCGCCGGTGCCGTCGGTGGACTCGTTACCGGCGATCACCAGCTCGGTGCCCTCGATGGTGCCCAGAGCCCGGGCCAGCGCCCAGCCGGTCTGGATGACGTCCGAGCCGTGCAGGCCGTCGTCCTTGAGGTGGACGGCCTTGTCGGCGCCCATCGACAGCGCCTTGCGGATCGCCTCGGTGGCCCGCTCCGGGCCGGCGGTCAGCACGGTCACCGATCCCTCGGTGCCGTCGGCAGCCTCTTTCTCGCGGATCAGCAGCGCTTCTTCGACTGCGCGCTCGTTGATCTCGTCCAACACGGCGTCGGCGGCCTCGCGGTCCAAAGTGAAGTCGCCGTCGGTGAGCTTGCGCTCCGACCAAGTGTCTGGGACCTGCTTGATCAGGACCACGATGTTCGTCATGAGTGTGCTTCGTCCTCCTCGAAGGAGTCCTGCAGCCAGGCGGCGACAGGACCTGCGTCACGTGCTCGTCGACCACACGCGCTTGTTACTAGCCGGTAACTTTGTGCGGTTCGCCATCACACCATAGCGGGTCGTGGTAGGCGGATTGTCTACCTGTCTCCGGTGACCCATTCGCCTTCCGGCCACTAGGGGCTAGCCTGCCTTGCAATGAACGCATTCGTCCCCGACCTCCCCGATCCCGTGCTGACGCTGACCGGCGAACGCACGATCCCGGGCCTGGACGTGGAGAACTACTGGTTTCGCCGCCACGAGGTGACCTACCAGCGGCTGGCGCCGCGCTGCGCGGGCCTTGACGTGCTCGAAGCCGGGTGCGGCGAGGGCTACGGCGCCGATCTGATCGCCGAAGTGGCGCGCCGGGTGATCGCGTTGGACTACGACGAGGCCACGGTGGCCCACGTCCGGGCCCGCTACCCGCGGGTGGACGTGGTGCACGGCAACCTGAGCCGGCTGCCGCTGCCCGACGCTTCGGTGGACGCCATAGTGAACTTCCAGGTCATCGAACATCTGTGGGACCAGCCGCAGTTCGTCCGCGAGTGCGCACGGGTGCTGCGGCCGTCGGGGCTGCTGATGGTGTCCACGCCCAACCGGATCACGTTCTCGCCCGGCCGCGACACCCCCGTCAACCCCTTCCACACCCGCGAGCTCAACGCCGACGAGCTGACCGAGCTGCTGGTCGACGCCGGCTTCGGCTCGGTGTCGATGAGTGGGGTATTCCACGGACCGCGGCTGGCCGAGATGGACGCCCGGCACGGCGGGTCGATCATCGACGCCCAGGTCGCGCGTGCCCTGGCCGACGCGCCATGGCCGCCCGAGCTGCTGGCCGACGTCGCCGCGGTCACCGCCGACGACTTCGACCTCGTCGACGCCGCAGACCGCGACATCGACGACAGTCTCGATCTGGTCGCAATTGCGGTGCGCCCGTGACGAATCGGGTGCCGGGCATGTTCACGCTGGTGCTGCACACGCACCTGCCGTGGCTGGCCCACCACGGCCGCTGGCCGGTCGGCGAGGAATGGCTCTACCAGTCGTGGTCTGCGGCGTATCTGCCGCTGCTGCGGGTGCTGCACACCCTGGCCGCCGAGGACCGGCGCGGCGTGATCACGCTGGGCATGACGCCGGTGGTGACAGCCCAGCTCGACGACCCGTACTGCCTCGACGGCATGTATCACTGGCTGGCCAACTGGCAACTTCGCGCCACCGAGGCGGCGACGCTACCGTCGTTGCGCGAGTTCGGGATTCGTGAGGGCGCCGAAGCCGACCGGGCGCTTGCCGACTTCGCCACGCTGTGGCACCACGGCGGCAGCCCGCTGCTGCGCGGCCTGATCGACGCCGGCACGGTGGAACTGCTCGGCGGCCCGCTGGCCCACCCGTTCCAGCCACTGCTGGCGCCGCGGCTGCGCGAATTCGCGCTGCGCGAAGGCCTGGCCGACGCGCGGCAGCGGTTGGCGCACACCCCGACCGGGATCTGGGCACCCGAATGCGCTTACGCGCCCGGCATGGAAAACGACTATGCCGCAGCAGGAGTCGGCCATTTCATGGTCGACGGCCCGTCGCTGCACGGCGACACCGCGCTGGGCCGGCCGGTGGGCGAGACGGACGTGGTGGCGTTCGGTCGCGACCTGCAGGTCAGCTACCGGGTGTGGTCGCCGAAATCCGGCTACCCCGGACATGCCTCCTACCGCGACTTCCACACCTACGACCATCGCACCGGCCTGAAGCCGGCCCGGGTCACCGGCCGCAACGTGCCCTCGGATGCCAAGGCGCCCTACGACCCCGAGCGGGCCGATCGCGCGGTCGACGTCCACGTCGCCGACTTCGTCGACGTCGTCCGCGCGCGACTGACGAGCGAATCCGAGCGGATCGGCCGCCCCGCGCATGTGGTGGCCGCCTTCGACACCGAGTTGTTCGGCCACTGGTGGTACGAGGGCCCGACGTGGCTGCAGCGGGTGCTGCGCGCGCTGCCGGAGGCCGGGGTACGGGTCGGCACTCTGAGCGACGCGATCGCCGACGGCTTCGTCGGTGCGCCGGTCGAATTACCGCCCAGCTCTTGGGGTTCCGGCAAGGACTGGCAGGTGTGGGCGGGCGAGAAGGTGGCCGACCTGGTGCAGCTCAACACCGAAGTCGTGGACACGGCGCTCTCCACCGTCGACAAGGCGCTGTCCCAGACCGCATCGCTGGACGGGCCGACCCCCCGCGACCAGGTGGCCGACCAGATCCTGCGCGAGACGCTGTTGACGGTGTCCAGCGACTGGCCGTTCATGGTCAGCAAGGACTCTGCGGCGGACTATGCGCGCTACCGGGCGCACCTGCACGCGCATGCCACCCGCGAGATCGCCGACGCGCTGGCATCCGGGCGCCGTGAGGTGGCGCAGCGACTGGCCGACGGCTGGAACCGCGCCGACGGGCTGTTCGGCGCGCTGGACGCGCGAAGGCTCCCCCGATGAGGCTCTGTTGCGGCGAGCGTGCGTGTTTGTCCGTCAACACGCCGCGTCCCGAGCGGTTTTGCACACGCTCGCGCCGGAAGTGGACCCGCACGTGAAGATCCTGATGGTGTCGTGGGAGTACCCGCCGGTGGTGATCGGCGGGCTCGGCCGCCACGTCCACCACCTGGCCACGGCACTGGTCGCGGCCGGTCACGAGGTCGTCGTGCTGTCGCGTCGCCCGACGGGCACCGACCCGAGCACGCACCCGTCGTCGGATGAGATCAGCGAAGGCGTGCGGGTGGTTGCAGCGGCACAGGACCCGCACGAGTTCACCTTTGCCGACGACATGATGGCCTGGACCCTGGCGATGGGCCACGCCATGACCCGCGCCGGCCTGGCACTGGACTTCACGCCCGACGTGGTGCACGCGCACGACTGGCTGGTGGCCCACCCGGCGATCACGCTTGCCCAATTCTACGACGTACCAATGGTTTCCACGATCCACGCCACCGAAGCGGGCCGGCACTCCGGCTGGGTTTCCGGCTCGATCAGCAGGCAGGTACACGCCGTCGAGTCGTGGCTGGTGCGTGAATCCGATTCGCTGATCACATGTTCGGCGTCAATGGGCGACGAGATCACCGAGCTGTTCGGACCGGGCCTGGCCGAGATCACCGTGATCCGCAACGGAATCGACGCTGCCCGTTGGCCTTTCGCTCCGCGGCGGACGCGCACCGGACCGGCGGAACTGCTGTATGTGGGACGGCTGGAATACGAGAAGGGCGTGCACGACGCGATCGCCGCGCTGCCCCGCATCCGTCGCACCCATCCCGGTACCACGCTGACCATCGCCGGGGAGGGCACCCAGCAGGACTGGCTCGTCGAGCAGGCCCGCCGGCACCGGGTACTCAAAGCCACCAAGTTCGTCGGGCGGCTCGACCACGACGACCTGCTGACCGCGCTGCACCGCGCCGACGCCGCGGTGCTGCCCAGCCACTACGAGCCGTTCGGGCTCGCCGCGTTGGAAGCAGCCGCCGCCGGCACACCGCTGGTGACGACGAACATCGGCGGCCTGGGCGAGGCGGTCATCGACGGCCAGACCGGAATGTCGTGCCCGCCACGCGATGTGGCCCGACTGGCGACCGCGGTCCGCACAGTGCTCGACGATCCCGCCGCCGCACAGCGCCGCGCGTACGCCGCGCGGGAACGGCTCACCTCCGACTTCGACTGGGACACCGTGGCCGGGGAGACCGCGCAGGTATACCTGGCGGCCAAGCGTCGCGAACGTCAGCCGCTGCCCCGGCTGCCGATCGTCGAGCACGCGCTGCCGGACCGCTGAATCGGCTGGAAACCCGGTGCGCGGGAGCCAGTTAGAGCAAGCAACTGAAATGGTGACCTGGGACCGCCTTGCCGCCGCCGTGACCGGCCGCCGTTCCTGGTTGATCGCCCTTCCAGCGGTGCTCGTCGCCGCCGGTTTCATCGCGCTGATCGGTGCCAACACCGCCGCAGGCCAGGCGCCAGTGGCGCTGCC
Organism: Mycobacterium sp. MFM001; assembly: GCF_003402475.1. Classification (GTDB taxonomy): domain Bacteria; phylum Actinomycetota; class Actinomycetes; order Mycobacteriales; family Mycobacteriaceae; genus Mycobacterium. Next base: position 122,508 of record NZ_BFAB01000007.1, on the reverse strand, counting down.
TCCGAGCTCCGAATCGGCCCGCGCCGAAGCACTCGCCGCCCGCTTCCCCGACGGCGACCGGACACCGGTGATCTTGGTGGTCACCCGGTCGGACGGCTCCCGGCTGGGTGCGCCGGACGTGGCGGCCGCCGACCGGGCGCACGCCCGGATGCAGGCCGTCGCGAGCCCCGCTCCCCCGATGACCGTGTCGACCGACGGGCAGGCCGCCGTCGGCGTGGTGACCGTCAGCGCAGGGTTGTCCGGCCTGGCTCTCGACGACACGGTGGCCGCGCTGCGGCGCGCCGCGGCGACTGGCCTGCCGCCGGACCTTCGCGCTCATGTCACCGGCGGACCGGCATTCGGCGCCGACATCGCCAACGCGTTCGCGGGGGCCAACATCACGCTGTTGGCGGTGACGGCGTCGGTGGTGGCGCTGCTGCTCGTCGCCACCTACCGCTCGCCGGTGCTGTGGCTGGTGCCGTTGGCGGTCATCGGGTTCGCCGATCGGGTCGCGACGGCGGTCGGCACCGCCGTGGCCGGGTTGACCGGGCTGACCTTTGACGGCTCCACCGCCGGGATCACCAGCGTGCTGGTATTCGGGGCCGGCACCAATTACGCGCTGCTGTTGATTTCGCGCTACCGCCAAGAGCTTCGCCGCAACACCGACCACCGCGAGGCGCTGCGCCGCGCGGTAAGCAGGGCCGGGCCGGCCATCGTGGCCAGCAACGCCACGGTGGTGCTGGCGTTGTTGACCCTGCTGCTCGCCGTAATCCCCAGCACCCGCAGTCTGGGCGTGCTCGCGGCGTGCGGCCTGGTGGTCGCCGCAGTCTCGGTGCTGGTGGTGTTGCCGCCGGTGCTGGCGTTGTGTGGCCGTCGGCTGTTTTGGCCGCTGATCCCGCACCCGGGCGATGATCCGGGTGTCGAGTCGGGGCCATGGCATCGCGTGGCCGAGTCGGTTGCCCGGCGCCCGGCCCTGGTTGCCGTAGTTGCGATCGCGGTACTGGCCGTGATGGGCACCGGGCTGCTGGGTCTGCGAATCGGCCTGTCGCAGACAGAACAATTCCGAGTCGAGGCCGACTCGGTGACCGGGTTCCAGGCGCTGGCCAGTCACTTTCCCGCCGGCCTGGCCAGCCCGACCACGGTGATCGCACACACGTCAAGCAAAACCCGAGTGCAACAAGCGATCAACGCCACACCCGGCGTGGTGTCGGCGACTGCGTCGAATTCATCGCCCGATGTGACGAAGTGGTCGTTGGTGATCGAGGCGGCACCGTCGTCAGATGATGCCTTCAGAACCATTGCGGTGCTGCGTGATTCACTCAGAACAACGAACCCGGGTGCTGTGGTGGGCGGTGCGGACGCCCAGGCGCTCGATATTCGCGACGCCGCCGCGCGTGACCGGCTGGTGGTGATTCCGGCCATTCTGGTGGTCATCGCGATTGTGCTCTACATCCTGCTGCGCTCGGTGTTCGCGCCGCCGACGCTGCTCGCCGCGACCATCCTGGGCGCGCTGGCGGCGCTGGGTTTGGGCGGCTGGGCCAGCGTTCACGTCTTCGGATTCCCAGCGCTGGACAACAGCACACCGTTGTTCGCGTTTTTGTTCCTCGCAGCGCTGGGTGTCGACTACACGATCTTTTTGGTCACCCGCGCCCGCGAGGAAGCAGCCGGCCATGGCGCACGCGACGGCATGATGCGCGCGGTGTCGGTGACGGGGGGTGTAATCACCAGTGCCGGAATCGTTTTGGCCGCGGTCTTTTGTGTGCTCGGCGTGCTGCCGCTGATTGTGCTGACTCAGCTGGGCATCATCGTCGGACTCGGGATCCTGCTCGACACCTTCGTCGTTCGCACCCTGGTCATTCCCGCGTTGTTCGCGTTGATCGGTGACCGCATCTGGTGGCCCGCCGACCCGACCCGCAACAATGGTTAGCGCGCGGCCTTTTTGCGTTCGATGTCGGCCAGCGCCGCCGCCAGCTCGGCCCGCTGTGCCGCCGACGTCTCCCAGGCCAGCTGGCGGTTCTTGACCACTTTGGCCGGGGCGCCGACGGCGATCGAGTAGTCCGGGATGTTGCCCTTGACCACGGCGTGCGAGCCGAGCACGCAGCCCCGGCCAATGGTGGTGCCGCGCAACACCGTCACCTTGGCGGCAATCCAGGTGTCCGGCCCGATGCGGACCGGCGCCTTGACGATGCCTTGGTCTTTGATCGGCATCGTGATGTCGTCCATCCGATGGTCGAAGTCACAGATGTAGCACCAGTCGGCCATCAGCACCGAATCGCCGATCTCGATGTCGAGGTAGGTGTTGACGACGTTGTCGCGGCCCAGCACCACCTTGTCGCCGAATCGCAGCGAGCCCTCGTGGGCGCGGATCGTGTTCTTGTCGCCGATGTGCACCCAGCGGCCGATCTCGAGTTGCGCCAGCTCCGGCGTCGCGTGAATCTCCACGTCCTTGCCGAGGAACACCATGCCTCGGGTGATGATGTGCGGGTTGGCCAGCTTGAACTTCAGCAGCCGCCAGTAGCGGACCAGGTACCACGGCGTGTAGGCCCGGTTGGCCAGCACCCACCTCAGCGATGCCAGCGTCAAGAACTTGGCCTGGCGCGGGTCGCGCAGCCGCGATCCCCGCCACCGGCGATGCAGGGGCGCCCCCCACATTGTCGTCATGGCCGGAGAGCTTAATCCAGCAAGCACCCGTTACTCTCGGCACCGTGTCCCGGCCCGCTGCCCCTGCGTCGACTGTGGGGGTTATGGACACAAAAGCCGGGATCTTTCGCCATAGCCCCCACGCTCGGCGCATCGCGTGCGCCGCAGTGGTGCTGTTGACCCTCTCCGGCTGCCGCAACACCGACTCGTGGGTCGACGCCGCCCCCGCCCCAGGATGGCCCGCGCAATACGCCGACGCGTCCAACACCAGCTACACCGCCACCGCAGGCGCGACGGCGCTGAAGCTGGACTGGACGCGGTCGGTGAAGGGCAGCCTGGCCGCGGCACCGGCGCTGAGCGGCCGGGGCTGGATGACGCTCAACGCGCAAACCCCGGCCGGCTGTTCGCTGATGGAGTGGGAGAACGACGACAACGGCCGGCAGCGCTGGTGTGTCCGGCTGGTCCAGGGCGGCGGCTTCGCCGGCCCCCTGTTCGACGGTTTCGACAACGTCTATGTCGGCCAGCCCGGTGCGATGATGTCCTTTCCGCCCACCCAGTGGACCCGCTGGCGGGCCCCGGTGATCGGAATGCCTTCCACCCCAAGGATTCTCGACGGCGGTCAGTTGCTGGTGGTGACCCATCTGGGTCAGGTGCTGGTGTTCGACGCCCACCGCGGCACCGTGGTCGGTAGCCCGCTGGATCTGGTGGAGGGCGTCGATCCGACCGATCCCACCCGTGGACTTTCCGACTGTGAGCCGGCTCGGCCCGGCTGCCCGGTTGCCGCGGCGCCGGCATTTTCTCCGGCGAGCGGGTCGGTGGTGCTGGGACTGTGGCAACCCGGCGCACCCGCGGCGACGCTGGTCGGGCTGAAATACCACCGTGGCCAAAACCCGCTGCTCACCCGGGAGTGGACCAGCGACGCCGTGGCAGCCGGGGTGCTGGCCAGCCCGGTGTTGTCCGCCGACGGCTCGACCGTCTACGTCAACGGCCGCGACCAACGGCTGTGGGCGCTGCACGCCGCCGACGGAAAGCCGAAATGGTCAGCGCCGCTGAAGTTCTTGGCGCAGACGCCGCCGGCCCTGACGCCGGGCGGGCTGATCGTGTCCGGCGGCGGTCCCGACACGCAGCTGGTCGCCTTCAAAGACGCCGGCGATCACGCCGAACAGGTCTGGCGCCGCGACGACGTCAACCCGCTGTCCACGTCGAGCCTGGCCGGAAGCGACGTCGGCTACGCGGTGGCCAAAGAACACGGCATGTCACTGCTCGTCTTCGATCCGCGCGACGGCCACACCCTCAACAGCTATCCGCTGCCCGAAGCGACCGGCTACCCGGTGGGGGTGTCGATCGGCCATGACCGCCGGGTGGTCGCCGCCACCAGTGACGGCCAGGTGTACAGCTACTCACCCGCGTAGCGGCGATCGCAAGCGCGGCGAAGCCGGGCGCTGGGGGCACCCCCAGCCGCGAAGCGGCCAGGGGGACGGGTCGCCGCGCGACGACCCGCTACACCGCCAGCGGCGGGATCGCGTTGCGCGGCACCTGCGCCTGGGCGGGGCCGGCGAACGGCGGCAGCAGTTCCCCGGGCGCGAAGTAGAAGATCAGCGAGTCGTCGGTGATCGCGAAGTTCTGGTAGTGCGACGAGTCCAGGCCGGTGCCCGGCGGGATCGCGCCGCCCAGCCCGGTCTGACGTCCGAGCTCGCGCTGCACGATCGGATAGATGGCGTCCAGCGGCTTGCTGTTCGGCGCGAACAGCGTGTCGAAGGTGATCGGCTGGCGTTTGTCGAGGTCGTAGTTGAAACCCTTGTAGAAGGTCGATGGCCGCGGCCCGCCCAGGTCCTCGAACACCTTGAGCACCACGCTCTGGGTGCCCTTCGGCGGTTTACCCGAGTGGTACTGCTCGGAGGTGACTTCCATCTGGTAGGGCTGGTCGCGCGGCCCCGACGTCTGCGCGACGTTGACGAACCCGTCGCGGTTCTGGGTGAGGTAGTCAGTCAGGGCTTGCTGGTCGGGATAGTCGACCGGGAACTTCATGTCGAGCGTGTAGGTGGCGTTCGAGGTGTGCACATGACACGTCTGCCCGCTCTCGACGCTGCCGCCCATGCCGGCGCACGACGGGTCGGCGACGGCCAGCGGCCCGGCCGGCCAGCCCACCAGGGCTCCGGCCGCCAGCAGTGCGGCCGCGATCACAGTGCGCATCGTCGATGTGTCCTCGCAAACTCAAAAGACGGCGCAGCCGCCGTCCCGGCCAGCCTACCGGGGCGCTCATCGCGACGGACGACAAACGAACACCGTCCCGCCGGAGCCGATCCGGGCGACGACCGCCGACAAAGCTCGCCCGCCGCGCAGCCGCAGCCGCTTCCGCAACGCGTCGGGGTCGACGTCCACGCCGCGGACCAGAATCTCCAGGGCGCCGCAGTCCAGCGCCGCCAGCGCCTGACGCAGCCGTCGCTCGTCGAACGCCAGCTGCTCGAGAATCTCGAAACCACGCACGCCGGGCGGCAACCGGTCGCCGGACAGGTAGGCGATGTCGGGGTCAAGTTGCCACAGCCCGTGCCGCGTCGCGTAGTGGCGCACCAGACCGGCCCGCACCACCGCCCCGTCGGGGTCGACGATCCAGCGCCCCGCGGGCCGCACCGGGCAGTCGTCCGGCTCGGCGTCGGTGAGCTGTTCGCCGCGGTCCAGCACCGTGGCCCGACGTTGCACGCCCTGCTCGGCCAATGCGCCCGACCACAGACACGCCTCGCGAACCGAGCCGCCGTAGGAGGTCACCTCGATCTCGCCGTCGAAGCCCAGACGTCGCACGGCGTCGAAGTCGATTCCGGGAGCGCACTTTACAACCAGCGGGCGGTCGCGGTAGACGTCGAGCAACGCGTCCAGCGCCGGCTGGTAGTCACGCGGGTTGAATCGGCGCCGCCCGCCGCTGCGTCGCCCTGGGTCGGCGACGACGACCGCGTCGCGGGTGACTGGGTGCAGCGCGTCGGCGCGGCACAGCGCGACATCTCCCACGTTGTGCCGCGCCATCGCCAGCCGCACGGGGTCGATGTCGCTGCCGACCGTCCGCGCGGCGCAACCCCGCAGCGCCGCCAGTTCGGTGCCGATCGAACACGTCACGTCGTGCACCACGAGGCCGGCCAGCCGTTGCGCGCGATGCCGGGCGACCGGTGCGGCGCTGGCCTGCTGCAGCGCCTCGTCGGTGAACAGCCAATCGCCCGTGCCCGGCAGTTTGACGGCCGCGCGTCGTCGCAGCAGCACGGTTTCCACCAACGCCGGTGTGCGCTCGCCGAACCGGGCCCGTATCGCGGAAACATCCCCGACCAAGTCGGTCAACTCGAAGCCGGCCACCTCGGCCAGCGCCGCGAAACCCGCCTCCGATGCCAGGTAGGCAACGTCGTCGAGCCCGAACTTCAGGACGGCTTGACCCCGGTGATCATCACGTTGTAGAACCAGCCCTTCGGCACCACCCGCCGCCAGACGTTCTCGTCGACCCAGGTCAGCGTCTTCCAGCTGGTGAACGCGAACTTGGCCCATCCCCAGCCCAGTCGCTCAGAAGGCACCGCGTACTCGAACGTGCGCAGCGGCCACCCCACCATCGCGGCGGTGAACTCGACGGTGGCGGTCTGCACGTCGGCGGCGCCGGCGGCGGCGGCCATCCTTTCCAGGTCGCCGGGGGCAAACGTGTGCAGGTCGACGACGGCCTCCAGCGCCGCAGCTCGAGACGATTCGTCGAGCTCGGCTTGCGGTCGCCGCCAGGCGCCCAGACCGGGCAGTTTGGCGACGTTGGTGGCGACGCGCCAGGTCAGTGTGGACAGCGCCCGGGCGTAGCCGTCGCCGACGGTGGTCGGCTCGCCGGCGAACACGAACCGCCCGCCCGGCCGAAGTACGCGCAGCACCTCACGCAGCGACAGCTCGACGTCGGGAATGTGGTGCAGCACCGCATGTCCGACCACAAGGTCGAAGGTGTCGTCGTCGTAGGGGATGCGCTCGGCGTCGGCCACCCGGCCGTCGATGTCGAGGCCCAGCGACTGCCCGTTGCGGGTTGCGACCTTGACCATGCCCGGCGACAGGTCGGTGACCGAGCCGCGCCGGGCCACCCCGGACTGGATCAGGTTTAGCAGGAAGAAGCCTGTGCCACAACCTAATTCAAGAGCCCGGTCGTACGGCAGCCGGTGGATCTCGTCGTCGGGAACAACGCCGTCGAAGCAGTCGCGCGCGTAGTCGACGCAGCGCTGGTCATAGGAGATCGACCACTTCTCGTCGTAGTTCTCGGCCTCCCAGTCGTGGTAGAGCACCTGGGCCAGCTTGCTGTCGTGCCGCGCTGCTTCCACCTGCTCGGCAGTGGCGTGGGGCTGCGGCGCCGGATCAGTCCTGGTCATGGTGGCCCAGCTTAACGGCACGGGCGAACACGTCCAGATAGCGGCGGCGGTCGGCGGCCAGCCGCTCGGCTGGTGCCAGCGCGTAGACGTCGTCGATGCCGGCCTTGGCGGCGGCCAGCGCGTACGGCGGGCCGTCGACAAACCGGGCGGCCCACGCCGCGGCGGCGTCGTACACGTGGTCCGGGGCCACCATGTCGTCGATCAGGCCCAAAGCCAGCGCCTCTTCGGCGTCGAAGAACCGCCCGCTGTACACCAGTTCCTTGGCCCGGCTGCCGCCGACGGTGCGGGTCAGCCGCGCGAGGCCGTCGCCGTCGGGAATCAGGCCGGCCAGGATCTCCGTCGCGCCCAACCGCACGTTGTCGCCGGCCACGCGCCAATCCGCGGCCAGCGCCAGGGTCAGTCCGGCGCCCAGCGCGTATCCGGTGACGGCGGCGACGGTCGGTTTCGGGATTGCCGCTATGGCGTCCACGGCCTCGCGGCGTACCCGCGCCCAGGTCTCGGCCTCCGCCGTGGTCAGCGCGCGCAGCGCCGGCATGTCGTCGCCGGCCGAGAAGATCTCGTGCCCGCCGAACAAGATCACCGCGGCGACGTCGTCACGGCGGCCCAATTCCGCTGCGGCCCCGGCGATTTCGCGGTAGACCTGGCGGGTCATCGCGTTGGTCGGCGGCCGCGACAGCAACAGGGTCGCGACGCCGGGCCGGTTGGCGTCGGTGTGGACGCTGACGAACTCGGTCACGGCCACCGCCGGCCCCGCGCCTGGTTGTAGCGGTCGGAGTCGAAGAACTCGAACTCCCAGTTGTCGCCCTTGACCGCCAGGTCCGGTTGCACCGCAACGATCTTGCGCTGCACCGCCAGCACGTCGGCGACGGTGTGACCGGCCAGCGAGTCCAGCTGCGTCCAGGTCGGCGGCAGCAGGAAACTGCGACCGGCCGAGAAGTCCTCGATTGCCGCCTCCGGGGTCGTCCAGTCGGCGTGGTCGGATTCGGTGTTCTCGCCGTCGGCGCGCTGCCCCGCCGGTAACGCGCCGACGAAGAAATAGGTGTCATAGCGGCGGGTGCGTTCGGCCTCCGGGGTGACCCAGTTGGCCCACGGCCGCAACAGGTCTGCGCGCAACACCAGGTTCTCGGTGCGCAGGAAATCGGCGAACGACAGTTCACCCGCGGCAAGCGCCAGCCGCGACTCGCGGTAGATCGAGGCGTCGCCGACGATGCCGTGCGGGTCATCGGCCGGCCCGGCGAACAGCACGCCGGACTCCTCGAAGGTTTCCCGGGCGGCCGCGCAGACCAGCGCCTCGGCCAGGTCGGTTTCGATGCCGAACCGCTGGGCCCACCAGGACGGTTCCGGTCCGGCCCAGGCGATCTCGGCGTTGCGGTCGCGGTCGTCGACCCCGCCGCCCGGAAACACCATCACGCCGGCGGCGAAGTGCATTTTCGAGTGCCGCCGCATCAAAAAGACGGCGATGCCGTCGTCGGTGTCGCGGACCAGCATCACCGTCGCCGCCGGCCGTACCGGCAAGGGTGCGCTCATGCCCGCCTCCGGTGCGCCGCGCGGGTGCGGGTGCGACGGGCGAAGTACCGCCCGTCGATGACGTCCACGGCGATCGACTGCCCGAACGCCCGGGACAGGTTCTCGGCGGTCAGCACGTCGGGCAGCAGGCCCGACGCGACGACCTGACCCTCCGACAGCAACATGCAGTGCGAAAAGCCCGGCGGGATCTCCTCGACGTGATGGGTGACCAGCACCAGCGCCGGCGCGTCCGGGTCGGCGGCCAGGTCGGTCAGCCGGGCCACCAGCTCCTCGCGGCCGCCGAGGTCCAGGCCGGCGGCCGGCTCGTCGAGCAGCAGCAGCTCGGGGTCGGTCATCAGCGCGCGGGCGATCAGCACCCGCTTGCGTTCCCCCTCCGAGAGGGTTTCGTAGGTGCGGTCGGCCAGGTGCTCGGCGCCCAGGCTCTCCAGCATGTCGATCGCCCGGTGGTAGTCGACGTCCTCGTAGCGCTCCTTCCACCGGCCCAGCACCGCGTAGCCCGCGGAGACGACGAGGTCGCGTACCGCTTCGTGGCCGGGCACCCGCTGCGCCAGCACCGAGGAGCTCAGGCCCACCCGGGCGCGCAGCTCGGACATGTCGACGCGGCCCAGCCGCTCACCGAGCACATACGCCACCCCCGACGACGGGTGTTCGGCGGCGGCGGCGATGCGCAGCAGCGACGTCTTGCCGGCGCCATTGGGGCCCAGGATCACCCAGCGTTCGTCGAGCTCGACCGACCAGTCGACCGGCCCGACCAACACCCGTCCGTCGCGGCGCAGCGAAATGTCGTGAAAGTCGATCAGCAGGTCGGGGTCGGCTGCCTCACTTGCGGATTCGGCCACCCTGGCACCCTACTCGGGCGGAATCTCGACCCGGCGGCGCACGCCGTCGACCGCGTCGGCGGCCTCGATCTCGCCGCGGGTCACCCCGAGAATGAACAGCACGGTGTCCAGATACGGGTGGCTCAGCGACGCGTCGGCGACCTCGCGCAGCGCCGGTTTGGCGTTGAATGCCACGCCCAACCCCGCCGCGGCCAGCATGTCGATGTCGTTGGCGCCGTCACCGACCGCGACGGTCTGCTCCATCGGCACCCCGGCCTGATGGGCGAAGTCGCGCAGCGCCTTGGCCTTGCCCGCCCGGTCGATGACCTGGCCGACCACCCGGCCGGTGAGCTTGCCGTCGACGATCTCCAACTCGTTGGCGGCGACGAAGTCGAGCATCAGCTCGTGCGCAAGCGGCTCGATCACCTGCCGGAACCCGCCTGAGACCACGCCCACGTGAAAACCCAAGCGCCGCAACGTGCGTAGCGTGGTCCGCGCGCCCGGGGTCAGTTCCAGCTGCGACGCGACCTCCTCGACCACCTCGACGGGCAGCCCTGCCAGGGTGGCCACCCGCTGGTGCAGCGACGCGGCGAAGTCCAGTTCGCCGCGCATGGCGGCGTCGGTGATCGCGGCGACGGCCTCCTGGGCGCCGGCCCGGGCGGCCAGCATCTCGATGACCTCGCCCTGGATCAGCGTCGAGTCGACGTCGAACACGATGAGCCGCTTGGCCCGCCGCGACAGGCTGTAATCCTCGACCGCCACGTCGACGCCGGCGTCGGCGGCCACCCGCGTCATCGCCGCCTGCAGCTGCCCGCCGATGCCTGGCGGCACCGAGACCCGCATCTCCAGCCCGGTGACCGGGTAGTCCGAGATGCCCCGGATGACGTCGATGTTGACGCCGAGCTTGGCCACCTCCTGGGCGACCGCGCCGAACGCCTCCGCGGTGATCGGGCGGCCCAGCACCACGATGGTGTGCGTCGACGGCTCCCGAATGATCGGCAGGTCGTCGCTGCGCTCGATCGTGACGTCCAGGCCCTTGGCGTGGACGGCCGCCGCGACGTCTGCGCGCAGCGCGTCGCCCTCGGCCACCTCCGGCGTGGTGGACACCAGCACGCCCAGCGTCAGCCGGCCCCGGATCACCACCTGTTCGACGTTGAGCAGCTCAACTTTGTGCGACGAGAGCACCTCGAACAGTGCGGACGTCACACCTGGCTGGTCGACACCGGTGACGGTGATCAGCACCGACACCTTCGGCACGGTCACCTCGAGACGACGGTCAGCTGCGGACTTCGACGTCGTCGGCTTCGGTGACGTCGCCGCCGGAGGGATGCGGTCCTCGGCCGATGTGAGCCTCGGCGCGCATCCGTTCCACCATGTGCGGGTAGTGCAATTCGAAAGCCGGCCGCTCCGAACGGATTCGGGGCAGCTCGGTGAAGTTGTGCCGCGGCGGCGGGCAGCTGGTGGCCCACTCCAGCGAGTTGCCGTAGCCCCACGGGTCGTCGACCGTGACGACCTCGCCGTAGCGCCAGCTCTTGAAGACGTTCCAGACGAACGGCAGCATCGACGCCCCAAGGATGAACGCCCCGATCGTGGAGACGATGTTGTACATCTGGAAGCCGTCGGTGGGCAGGTAGTCGGCGTAGCGGCGCGGCATACCGGCGTCACCCAGCCAGTGCTGGATCAAAAACGTGGTGTGAAACCCGATGAACGTCAACCAGAAATGCAGCTTGCCCAGCCGCTCGTCGAGCAGCCGGCCGGTCATCTTCGGGAACCAGAAGTACACCCCGGCGAAGGTCGAGAACACGATGGTGCCGAACAGCACGTAGTGGAAGTGCGCGACCACGAAATAGGTGTCGGTGACGTGGAAGTCCAGCGGCGGGCTGGCCAGCAGCACACCGGTCAGACCGCCGAGCAGGAAGGTCAGCGCAAAACCGATCGAGAACAGCATCGGTGTCTCGAACGTCAACTGGCCCTTCCACATGGTGCCGATCCAGTTGAAGAACTTGATCCCGGTGGGCACCGCGATCAGATACGTCATGAACGAAAAGAACGGCAGCAGAACGGCTCCCGTCGCGAACATGTGGTGCGCCCACACCGCGACGGAGAGCACCGCGATCGACATGGTCGCGTACACCAGCGTGGTGTAGCCGAAGACTGGCTTGCGGGAGAACACCGGGAAGATCTCGGTCACGATGCCGAAGAACGGCAGCGCCACGATGTAGACCTCGGGGTGCCCGAAGAACCAGAACAGGTGCTGCCACAACAGAACTCCGCCGTTGGCCGAGTCGTAGATGTGTGCGCCCAGGTGCCGGTCGGCGGCCAGCCCGAACAGCGCCGCGGTCAGCAGCGGGAAGGCCAGCAGGACGAGGATCGACGTCACCAGGATGTTCCAGGTGAAGATCGGCATCCGGAACATCGTCATACCCGGCGCGCGCATGCAGACCACCGTGGTGATCATGTTGACCGCACCCAGGATGGTGCCCAGACCGGCGACGATCAGGCCCATGATCCACAGGTCCGGCCCGGCCCCGGGCGAGTGGATGGCGTCGGTCAGCGGCGTGTACGCGGTCCAGCCGAAGTCCGCGGCGCCGCCAGGGGTGATGAACCCGGCCATCGCGATCAGCGAGCCGAACAAGAACAGCCAGTAGGAGAACGCGTTCAGCCGCGGGAAGGCCACGTCCGGTGCGCCGATCTGCAGCGGCATCACCAGGTTGGCGAAGCCGAACACGATCGGGGTGGCATAGAACAGCAGCATGATCGTGCCGTGCATGGTGAACAGCTGGTTGAACTGTTCGTTGGACAAGAACTGCAGCCCCGGCGCGGCCAGCTCGGTGCGCATCAGCAACGCCAGCAGGCCGCCGATGAAGAAGAAGACGAAGCAGGTGACGACGTACATGATCCCGATCAGCTTGTGATCGGTGGTGGTCACCAGGCGGTAGATCAGGTTGCCCTTGGGACCCATGCGGGCTGGGAACGGACGACTCGCCTCGAGTTCTCCCAGCGGGGGCGCTTCGGTTGTCAAGAGCTCCTCCAAGACGTGTGGCGGGCAACCGGGAACTTCTGTGAATCCTAACCTTTGAGGGGGGCCGTGCAGGCCCGGGTCCTACAAACCGTCGTAATGAGCTCCGAAGTGCGCGCGGACACGGTGTTACGGTCGGACGCGTGTTGTCGAGCCGTCTGCGACCCGCCATTGCGCTGACGGCGACGGCCATCGCTTTTATGGCCGTGGCCTGCACATCCGGCGCTCCCGGCGGCAAGCCGTCGTGGCCTGCGTCGCGCTCGGTGATCACCAGCACCACCCAGATCGCCGGTGCGGGGGTTTTGGGCAACCAGCGCCGGCCCGACGAGTCGTGCGCGCCGCAACCGGCTGCGCCGGCTCCGGGACCCGCGATGCGCCCGGCCCACAACGCGGCGGGCGTGCAACCCGACGTCGTCGACGTGCACGCCGACCCGCAGCGCATCGTGGCGCTGACCGGCGATGCGCTCGACGCCCTGTGCGCGCTGGGATTGCAGTCCCGGATCGTGGCCGCGGCGCTGCCCGACGGCTCGTCGAGCCAGCCCTCGTATCTGGGCACGCTCGTCAACCGGCTGCCCGGGGTGGGCAGCCGCAGCACCCCGGACGTGGCCGCCGTCGCGGCCGCCAAGCCGGACCTGATCGTGGGCTCGGCGCGGTTGACGCCGCAGTTGTACCCGCGGCTGGCGGAGATCGCCCCGACCGTGTTCACCGGGGCGCCGGGGGCCGCATGGGAGGACAACCTGCGCGGGGTCGCGACGGCCACCGGGCGTGCCGGCGCGGCCGACGCGCTGATCGACGACTTCACCGCCAAGGCCCGCGAAACGGGCGCGGCGCACGACGCCGCCCACTACCAGGCGTCGGTCGTGCAGTTCACCGAGAACACCGTGCGGGTGTGCGGGTCCGACAACTTCCCCGCCACCGTGCTGGCCGCCGTCGGCGTCGACCGCCCGCCGACGCAGCGCTTCACCGACAAGCCCTACATCGAGATCGGCACCAGCGACGCCGACCTGTCCCGCGGCGCCGATCTTTCCGCGGCCGACGCCGACATCGTGTACGTGTCGTTCGCTTCGCCGGCCGCCAAGGATCGCTCGCCCACCGTTTTGGACAGCGACCCCTGGCGCAAGCTGTCGGCCTACCGCGACAACCGGGTGTTCATCGTCAACAATGAGATATGGCAGACCGGGCAGGGCCTGATCGCCGCCCGCGGCATCGTCGACGACCTGCACTGGATCAACGCCCCGATCAACTGAACGCCGGGTTGTGACCTTGCCCTCAACCGATGGAAATACATAGGTTACCTAGGTTATTCTGGCGGCCAACCCCCAAAAATCCGATAACTACAGACACGCGCAGGTACGAGGTTTTCCGAATGAGCACTGTTTCCGCGTATGCCGCCACCTCGGCGACCGCACCACTGACCAAGACCACGATCGAGCGCCGCGATCCCGGCCCCCACGACGTGGCCATCGACATCAAATTCGCCGGCATCTGCCACTCCGACATCCACACCGTCAAGGCCGAATGGGGGCAGCCCAACTACCCGGTGGTTCCCGGCCACGAGATCGCCGGCGTGGTATCGGCGGTGGGCTCCGAAGTGACCAAGTACAAGGTCGGCGACCGCGTCGGGGTCGGCTGTTTCGTCGACTCCTGCCGCGAGTGCAGCAGTTGCCTGGCCGGGCTTCAGCAGTACTGCAAGGGCAGCGGCATGATCACCACCTACAACGGCGTCGGCCGCGACGGTCAGCCCACCCAGGGTGGCTACAGCCAGGCGATCGTCGTCGACGAGAACTACGTGCTGCGCATCCCGGACGCGCTGCCGTTGGACGCCGCCGCCCCGCTGCTGTGCGCGGGCATCACGCTGTATTCGCCGCTGCGGCACTGGAATGCCGGACCCGGCAAGCGGGTCGCGGTGATCGGCCTGGGCGGCCTGGGCCACATGGGCGTCAAGCTGGGCAAGGCGATGGGCGCCGAGATCACCGTGCTATCGCAGTCGTTGAAGAAGATGGAAGACGGCCTGCGGCTGGGCGCCAGCCACTACTACGCGACCAGCGACCCGGACACCTTCAAGAAGCTGCGCAACAGCTTCGACCTGATCCTCAACACCGTGTCGGCGAACCTGGATCTCGGTGAATACCTCAAGCTGCTCGACGTCGACGGCACTCTGGTGGAACTCGGCATTCCCGAGCACCCGATGCCGGTGCCGGCGTTCGCGCTGGCGTTGATGCGGCGCAGCCTGACCGGATCCAACATCGGCGGCATCCCGGAAACCCAGGAGATGCTGAACTTCTGCGCCGAACACGGCGTCACACCCGAGATCGAGGTCATCGAAGCCGACTACGTCAACGAGGCCTACGAGCGGGTGCTGGCCAGCGACGTGCGCTACCGCTTCGTCATCGACGCCTCAACTTTGTGAGGCGTCGGCCTCCTCGACACTGACCCCGGCCAGCGGCCACCCGGCCGCGGCCAGCGTGGCCGCCACCCGGTGAATGTTTTCCGGACCGGCGTCGTAATGCGTCATGTCGGAGATGAACTCGGCGATCTCGTCGTGGTCAATCTCGCCGTCCGCCAACCCATCTGACTTGCTGGCGGTGATGTTGTGCACCACCTCGGCAAGCTGCTCTTCGGTCAGCGGCGTGCTGCGCAGCAGCGCCAGCAGCGGCACCCGGTCGGGTCCGGGAACGCCGTCGGGATAGCCGGCCTGCAGCCAGCGCAGTACCGAATTCAGAAACGAAGGGTTGGCCACGAACTCCAGTGTTGTGCCGGCCGGTCGTCGCCGCCACTCGACGCCGCACAACTCACAGAACTCATAAGCCGCTCACAGGCATACGCTGTAGTACGCCAAGGTGGGAGATGGATCGCGCTCGGGAGGCCGCGATGATGAGGTTCGTCCTGGCCGCCGGCGCCGCGGTCGTTGTTGCGATGGTCGCGACGCCGGGAGTCAGCTCAGCGCAATGCGACCCCAACATGTCGCACATCTTGGCAACCAACGAGTGCAAACCGCCACCGCCGCCGCCATCGTGGTACACGCCCCCGCCGCCGTATGCGCCGATGTATGCCCCGCCGGATGTGCCGCCGCCCCCGCAAACGCCGCCGCCGTCGCCGTGGCCGGTCCACCCGGTATGGGATGGGGGCCGACAGCAGTGGGTCTGGATAGGGATCTGAGCTTTAGAAGTCCCAGTCCTCGTCCTCGGTGACGACGGCCTTGCCGATCACGTACGACGACCCCGACCCCGAGAAGAAGTCGTGGTTCTCGTCGGCGTTGGGGCTCAGTGCCGACAGGATCGCCGGGTTGACGTCGGTCTCGTCACGTGGGAACAGCGCCTCGTAGCCGAGGTTCATCAGCGCCTTGTTGGCGTTGTACCGCAAGAACTTTTTGACATCCTCGGTCAGCCCGACCTCGTCGTAGAGATCCTGGGTGTACTCCACCTCGTTGTCGTAGAGCTCGAAGAGCAACTCGTAGGTGTAGTCCTTCAATTCGGCTTGCTTGGCAGCGTCTTCCAGGGCCAGTCCGCGCTGGAACTTGTAGCCGATGTAGTAGCCGTGCACCGCCTCGTCGCGGATGATCAACCGGATCATGTCTGCGGTGTTGGTCAGCTTGGCCCGGCTCGACCAGTACATCGGCAGATAGAACCCGGAGTAGAACAGGAAGCTCTCCAAAAGAGTGGAGGCCACCTTGCGCTTGAGCGGCTCGTCGCCCCGGTAGTACTGCATCACGATCTCGGCCTTGCGCTGCAGGTTGGGGTTTTCTTCCGACCAGCGGAAGGCGTCGTCGATCTCGGCCGTCGAGCACAGTGTGGAGAAGATGTTGCTGTAGCTGCGTGCGTGCACCGACTCCATGAACGCGATGTTGGTGTAGACGGCTTCCTCGTGCGGCGTAAGCGCGTCGGGAATCAGGCTGACCGCGCCGACCGTGCCCTGGATGGTGTCGAGCAGCGTCAGCCCGGTGAATACCCGCATGGTCAGCTGCTTTTCGTGATCGGTCAGCGTGCCCCAGGACGGGATGTCGTTGGACACCGGCACCTTTTCGGGCAGCCAGAAGTTGCCGGTGAGCCGGTCCCAGACCTCGGCGTCCTTCTCGTCTTGCAGACGGTTCCAGTTGATCGCCGAAACGCGGTCGATCAGCTTGAGTTTTTCGGTCACCAGAACCCCACTTCACCAGGACGAATGGTCGGCTGTGCTCCAGGCCTCAAACACTACCCCTGGGGTCCGACAACGCACCGCAACACAACACCTAGTGTCTGGGCGTGTCTTAGACGGCGCTGCCGATCCCGAAGAACTGGTACTCCGCGGGCCGCAGCGAGCGGGTGCCCATCCAGTACTGCCACGTGTAGCCGCCCCACAGCACCCGGTTGTTGCCGTGCTCGTCGAGGTACCAGCTGCTGCACCCGCCGGAGTTCCACACCGAGCGGCCGAGCTTGCGCTGCAGCTCCTCGTTGAACTGGTCCTGCGCGGCGCGGGTCGGAGCCAGCGCCTGCGCGCCGAGCCGGTCGCACGCCGCGATCGCGTCCGCGACATAGCGGATCTGCGATTCGATCATGAACACCACCGAGTTGTGTCCCAGCCCGGTGTTGGGGCCCAACAGGAAGAACAGGTTGGGCACGTCGGCGACGGTGATTCCGCGGTGTGCGCCAAGGCCTTCGCGGTTCCAGCGGTCGACCAGGTCCTCGCCGTGCATCCCCTTGATCTGGACGTAGGTGTAGGAGTCGGTGACGTGAAAGCCGGTGGCGAACACGATCACGTCGGCGGGCCGTTCTTTGCCGTCCGCGGTGACGATGCCGTCGGGCGTGATCCGGGCGATGTGGTCGGTGACCAGTTCGGTCTTCGGGTCGGCGACGGCGCGATAGTAGTTGGAGGAGTTCAGGATTCGCTTGCAGCCGATCCGGTAGTTCGGGGTCAGCTTGCGGCGCAGCTCGCGGTCCTTCACCGAGCGGCGGATGTTCCACTTGCCCAGCACCTCGCCGACCTTGAGAAGACTGGGCCGCTTGGTCATTCCGTAAGCCACCACCTCGTGCCCCCAATACAGGGCGGTGCGCAGTCCGAGTCGCAAACCGGGGATGTTCGCCAGGGCGCGACGCAGCCCGGCCGGCAGCTCCTCGTTGGTGCGGGGGATCACCCACGGCGGAGTGCGTTGGTAGAGCTGTAATTCGGCGACCTGGTCGACGATCTCGGGCACGATCTGGATGGCGCTGGCGCCCGTGCCAATGATCGCCACCCGCTTGCCGGCCAGGTCGACGTTGTGGTCCCATTCGGCGGAATGGAAAGTGGGGCCGCGGAATTCGTCGCGGCCCTCGAAATCGGGGACCGACGGGATGTGCAGCGCGCCGGCACCGGAAATCAAGAACTGCGCGACGTACTCGCGCCCGTCGGCGGTGAACACATGCCAGCGGTGTTCCTCGTCGTCCCAATGTCCGCGCTCGACAAGCGAATTGAACTCGATGTAGCGGCGCAACCCGTATTTGTCGGTGACGCCTTTCAGGTAGTCCCAAATCTCGGGCTGGTAGGAGAACAAGTGCTTCCAGTCCGGCTTGGGCTCGAAGGAAAACGAGTACAGATGCGACGGGATGTCGCATGCACAGCCGGGGTAGCTGTTGTCGCGCCAGGTGCCGCCGACGTCGTCGGCCTTCTCCAGGATCACGAAGTCCACGCCCTGGCGCTGCAGGGCGATCGCCATGCCCAGACCGGAGAACCCGGTGCCGATGATCACCGCGCGGGTGTGTACCGGCGATTTGTGTGCCGCGTCCTGCGGCGCCGACTCAGTAATGGTCACGCGGCGATCCTACCTGGGAACGCCGGTACCGGGTACTTCAGCGGCCCTCGGTCAGCAACGCGACCGACCGTCGCAGCTCTTGTTCGGGCGGAGGGGCCGGCAGCGGCGCCTCGGGCCGGGCGCCGAACGCGTCGACCATCAGCGCCGCGAACCGCCGCCACGCGTCCGGCGCGGCCGTGCCCGTCGTCTTCAGCACCCCGGCGTTGGCCATCAGCATGACGACGACGTCGCCGGCCACCGCGTCGGGCCGCAGACTTCCTTCGTCCTGCGCCCGCCGGATGAGCTCGCGGAGCTTCTCCAGGGTCTCGTTGGTGCGCTGCTCGACAGCGCTGGTGGCCGGAAAGGCGGTGGTCAACAGGTCACGCAGGCCGGCGTCACCGGCTTGCAGCTCGCCCAGCTCGAACACCAGCGTCCGGAACCCGTCCCAGGCGCTCGGATTGGCCAGCGCGCGATCCACTGCCTCGGTGTAGCGGGAGATGTTGCGCTCGAACGCGGCGGCCGCCAGGTCCGCGCGGGTCGGGAAGCGCCGATACAGCGTCGCCACCCCCACCCCGGCCCGGCCGGCGATCTCCTCCAGTGGCACCGATAGCCCGCGCTCGGCGAACAGCTCGGCGGCGGCGGCCAGGATCCGGTTCCGGTTGAGTTTGGCGTCGGCACGAAGTGGCCTGGCTCCCTTTTCGCGCGGCGCTGCGCCTGAAATCACAGGTCGACCCTACCCGCCGAACTGGAGGAAGGCATCCACTTATGCGTATCTTCGACAAACGTAAGCGGTAACTACCCTCCACATACGAACGGAGCACACACATGGCCGTCACACTGACTGCCCCGGAGCTGACGCACGCCGGCCGGCACCGGGCGCCCAGCCAGGACGGGATGCGGGGCAACCCCTGGTGGACATTGATCGCCGTCTCGATCGGCGTCGTCATGGTCGGCCTCGACGCGTCCGTGGTGGCCATCGCCAACCCGCGCATCGCCACCGACCTGCATGCGTCGCTGTCTGATCTGCAGTGGATCACCGACGCGTACATGCTGGCCCTGGCCTCGCTGCTGATCTTCGGCGGAAAACTCGGCGACCGGTTCGGCCGCCGTCAGATGTTCTTCATCGGCGTGGTCGGTTTTGCCGCGACGTCGGTGGGCATCGGGCTGATCGGCACGGTCGGCGGCGTCATCGCGCTGCGCACGCTGCAGGGGGTGTTCGGCGCGCTGCTGATGCCGAGCACGTTGGCCATCGTCCGGGCCGCGTTCCCGCCGGAGAAGCTCAACACCGCCGTCGGGATCTGGGGCGCCGCATCGGGTGTGTCGATCGCGGCCGGACCGATCGTCGGCGGGTTGCTGGTCGAACACGTCAGCTGGGAGTCGGTCTTCTACATCAATGCGCCGATCGCGGCCGCCGCGCTGTTGATCGGCGCGCGCGCGATCGTCGAGACCCGCAGCGCCGGCGAACACCACCTCGACATCCCGGGCATCGCCACGCTGTCCGGTGGGCTGTTCCTGATCGTGTTCGGGTTGATCAAGGCGCAGAACTGGGGCTGGCTGGCCGGCCGGACGCTCGGCGTGCTGCTGGCGGGCGTGGCGACGCTGGCGGTGTTCGTGCTGATCGAATTGCGCGCGGCCGAGCCGCTGCTGCCGATGCGGCTGTTCGCCAACCGGTCGCTGTCGATCGGCACCGCAGTGGTCGTCATCGACTTCTTCGCGCTGTTCGGCGCGGTGTTCTTCTTGTCGCTGTACCTGCAGAACGTGCAGGGCTACTCCCCCGTCGAGACCGGTGTGCGCACGCTACCGCTGAGCCTGACGCTGATGGTCACCGCGCCGCTCAGTGGCTGGTTGACCGAGAAGTTCGGGCCGCGCCCGGCCATGGTCGTCGGGCTCGCCGCCGTCGCGGGCGGCCTGTTCTCGCTGGCGTTCCTGCGCGCCGACTCGGGGTACGACGCGCTGTGGCCGGCGTTCGTCTTGCTGGGCGCGGGCATCGGCCTGGTGCTGACCGCCAGTTCCGACGCGATCGTCGGAAACGCCAGCGTCGACGACGCCGGACTGGCCGGCGGCCTGCAGAGCACCGCCGTGCAGCTGGGCGGAGTGTTGGGCACCACGATTCTGGGCTCGGTGGTGTCGAGCCGGGTCGGGTCGGTGCTGGTCGATCAGCTCACCGCCGCCGGCACTCCGGCACCAATCGCCGCCAAGTTGACCGCCGCGAAAGAGCTTGTGGCCCAGGGCGTTACGCCGACAGTTCCCGGCATGCCCGCGCCGCTGGCGCATGCGGTGGCGCAGGGCAGCCACGGCGCGTTCATGGTCGGGCTGCATGCCTCGATGGTCGTAGCCGCGGTGGCAGCGGCTGTGGGTGCGGTGCTCGCCCTGTTCGTGCGTCGCGGTTAGCTGGCTTCGCGCGGCGCCGCGCTGTGGATCGGCAAGTCCGGGTCCATCTCGATGCCGAGCAGCTCCGCGGTGCCGCCAATGACGCCCATCATGATGGTCGTCAGGTGCTCGACAAACTTGTCGTGCGGCATCCGCCGGGGGCTGTCGGGTTCAGGCCCGAGCCACCAGTCGGTAGCCGACTGCGCCGAACCGAACGCGGCGAACGCCGCAAGTTCGATCGCGGCACGGTCGAGCTCCATCTCCCGCAGCTCGTTGTTGAACATCTCGGCCATCGCCAGGGTGATCTCGCGGCCTTCGTTGAGGGCCCGCATCGTCGACTCGGAGCGCTCCGGGAAGCGGCCCTGGATGAAGAACCGGAGGACGTTGGGATGTTGCTCGACGAGGTTGACGTACTCCTCGACGCTGCGCCGGATGATGTCGCGAGCCGAATTGGTGGCGAAGTCGACCGACGGGAAGACCGCCGCCCACAACATGTCGCGCAGGCGTTCGCCGATCGCCTGGAACAGATCGGATTTGTCGTGGAAATGCCGGTAGATCTTGGGTTTGGCGGTGCCGGCTTCTTCGGCGATCTCCCGTACGCTCAACTCGGGCCCTAGCCGGTCGATGGCGCGGAAGGCCGCCGCGACGATCTCGCCGCGGACCTTCTTGCGGTGTTCGCGCCAGCGTTCGCTGCGAGCGTCGACCTTGCCCCCGGGCCTGGGGCCCGGGTGGGGTCGAGGGATTCTCACCACGTCAAGCACTTTACCGTCTTGCGGTCGCTGACCTGCGGAGACTGGCCAGTCGGTGCCCTCGAGTGGCCAGTTGTGTCACGCGAAACGCCAAATCGCGTGCCTTAAGTGGCCACTCGGGACGGGAGCTACAGCATGCAGGACACGCAGCCTTCCACCTCGGTGCCTTCCAGCGCCATCTGCCGCAGCCGGATGTAGTAGAGCGTCTTGATTCCCTTGCGCCAGGCGTAGATCTGCGCCTTGTTCACATCGCGGGTGGTCGCGGTGTCCTTGAAGAACAACGTCAGGCTCAGCCCCTGGTCCACGTGCTGGGTGGCTGCGGCGTAGGTGTCGATGATCTTCTCGTAGCCGATCTCGTAGGCGTCCTGGTAGTACTCCAGGTTCTCGTTGGTCATGTAGGGCGCCGGGTAGTAGACCCGCCCGATCTTGCCCTCCTTGCGGATCTCGACCTTCGACACGATCGGGTGGATCGAGCTGGTCGAGTGGTTGATGTAGGAGATCGACCCGGTGGGCGGCACCGCCTGCAGGTTCTGGTTGTAGATGCCGTGCGCCTGCACCGATTCCTTCAGCCGCTTCCAATCGTCTTGCGTCGGGATGCGGATGCCGGCGTCGGCGAAGAGCTGACGCACCTTGGGGGTCTTGGGTTCCCAGACCTGCTCGGTGTACTTGTCGAAGAACTCCCCCGACGCGTACTTGGACCGCTCGAAGCCCTTGAAGTGCGTACCCCGTTCAATCGCAATGCGATTCGATGCCCGCAGCGCGTGGTAGAGCACCGTGTAGAAGTAGATGTTGGTGAAGTCGACGCCCTCTTCGGAGCCGTAGAAGATCCGCTCGCGGGCCAGATAGCCATGCAGATTCATCTGGCCCAGGCCGATCGCATGCGAGTCGTTGTTACCCTGCTCGATCGAGGGCACCGAGTAGATGTGGGTTTGGTCTGAGACCGCGGTCAGCGCCCGGATCGCCACCTCGATGGTCTGCGCGAAGTCCGGCGAGTCCATGGTCTTGGCGATGTTCAACGACCCGAGGTTGCACGAAATGTCTTTGCCCACTTTTGCATACGAGAGATCCTCGTTGAACAACGACGGCGTGGACACCTGCAGGATCTCCGAGCACAGATTCGAATGCGTGATCTTGCCCTCGATGGGGTTGGCCCGGTTCACCGTGTCCTCGAACATGATGTAGGGGTAACCGGACTCGAACTGCAGCTCGGCCAGCGTCTGGAAAAACTCGCGGGCCTTGATCTTCGTCTTGCGGATCCGCGCATCGTCGACCATCTCGTAGTACTTCTCGGTGACGGAGATGTCGGCGAACGGCACGCCGTAGATGCGTTCGACGTCGTACGGCGAGAACAGGTACATGTCCTCGTTCTTCTTGGCCAGCTCGAAGGTGATGTCGGGGATCACCACGCCTAGGCTCAGCGTCTTGATCCGGATCTTCTCGTCGGCGTTCTCCCGCTTGGTGTCCAGGAAGCGATAGATGTCGGGGTGATGCGCATGCAGATACACCGCGCCGGCGCCTTGGCGTGCACCGAGCTGGTTGGCGTAGGAGAACGAGTCCTCGAGCAGCTTCATGATCGGGATGACGCCCGAGCTCTGGTTCTCGATGTTCTTGATCGGCGCGCCGTGTTCACGAATGTTGCTCAGCAGCAACGCAACTCCCCCGCCGCGCTTAGACAGTTGCAGCGCGGAGTTGATGGAGCGCCCGATCGACTCCATGTTGTCCTCGACGCGAAGGAGGAAGCACGAAACCGGCTCTCCCCGTTGCTTTTTGCCCGAGTTGAGGAACGTCGGAGTGGCCGGCTGGAACCGGCCGTCGATGATCTCGTCGACCAGCTTCTCGGCCAACCCGGTGTCCCCGGCCGCCAACGTCAGCGCCACCATCACGACGCGGTCCTCGAAGCGCTCCAGGTAGCGCTTACCGTCGAAGGTCTTCAGCGTGTATGAGGTGTAGTACTTGAATGCGCCGAGGAACGTCGGGAACCGAAACTTCTTGGCATACGCCCGATCCAGCAGGTTCTTGACGAAGTTGCGCGAATACTGGTCGAGAACCTCACGCTCGTAATAGTTCTCACGGATCAGGTAGTCGAGCTTCTCGTCCTGGTTGTGGAAAAAGACCGTGTTCTGGTTGACGTGCTGCAGGAAGTATTCGCGCGCCGCCAGCACGTCCTTGTCGAACTGGATCTTGCCGTCGGCGTCGTACAGATTCAGCATCGCGTTGAGGGCGTGGTAATCCGTCTCGCCCGGCAACGCGTGCCCGGCGGGCGCTACACGCTCTGCAGTTGCGGCGGTTGGTGGCACGTGTCGTCCTTCCAAAAGTCAGCCAGACCCGCGCGGACGGCCTCGACGTCGTCCGGGGTTCCCATCAGTTCGAACCGGTACAGGTACGGAACGCCACACTTGCGGGACACCACATTGCCCGCATAGGCGAATTCGGCACCGAAGTTGTTGTTGCCCGCAGCGATGACCCCGCGGATCAACGAGCGGTTGTGCTCGTTGTTCAAAAAGGCGATCACCTGCTTGGGGACGTAGCCGCCGTCGTTGATGTCCGGGGTGGCCCGGCCACCGCCGTAGGTCGGCAACACCAGGACGTACGGCCTGTCCACCTCGATGCGGCCGTGCAGCGGTATCCGCGTGGCGGGAATGCCCAGCTTCTGCACGAAGCGGTGGGTGTTTTCCGACACGCTGGAGAAATAGACCAAGCTGCACGACGGCACGGCAATCTCCTAGGCGGTCAGCGCAGCACTGGCAAGCGCCTTGATCCGGTCCGGCCGAAAGCCCGACCAGTGCTCGTTGCCGGCCACCACGACGGGAGCCTGCAGATAGCCCAGCGCCATCACGTAGTCGCGTGCCTCGCTGTCAATCGAGATGTCGACCTTCTCGTACGCGATGCCCTCTTTGTCCAGCGCCTTGTAGGTGGCGTTGCACTGCACGCATGCCGGCTTGGTGTACACGGTGATGCTCATCGGCGGTACGGCTCCTCTGCTGGGAAGGTGACACGGGACTGGCAACTACTTGGTACTGCATCTGCGCTCTTGGTTCAGCAGACCGTCACGCCCCGGAATTCCCCTGTTCGCCGACCGCCTAGGCGGGCTGATCAATCCTTGCCCTGGCGGTCCGGCTGACCGGGTGAACCCGGGGCCTGTCGGTGTGCTGAAACACTACACCTAGTGGGTGACAATAAGAAGGGATACAACATCTTCTGAACAACATTCATGAAATTCCCTGGTCGTAAGCCTGCCCGCCACCTCCCCATCGGCGTGTCGTAGATCACAATTCGGCCTCTTCAGCCGTGCCCGGAGCACGCGCACAGATCTACCACCGGCCACCGACAAACGACGCCCGGAAGCTGCCTTCCGGGCGTCGCACAGCAAACGAAAGTTCAGCTCACTTCGGCGGCCAGCTTGCCGACCACGTCGCGCACGCTGGCGGTCAGCTCGGCATGCTCGCTGGGATGCCGGCCGTCCAGCGACGTGAGCGGCACCGAGAGCTTGATCGCCTCGACCACCCGCGGACCGGCGATGCCGAACGACTTGCGGGTCTCGTCGTGCGCCCACACCCCGCCATAGCGGCCCAGCGACCCGCCGATGACCGCCAGCGGCTTGCCCTTCAGCGCGCTGTTGCCAAAGGGCCGCGAGAGCCAGTCGATCGCGTTCTTGATCACCGCGGGAATGGTGCCGTTGTATTCCGGGGTGACCACCAGGGCGGCGTCGGCGTCGGCGGCCGCGGCGCGCAGCGCGGTGACACCCGCCGGCACGTCGGACTCGTTGTCGATGTCCTCGTTGTAGAACGGCAGCTCGCCGAGCCCGTCGAAGACGGTCACCGTCACGCCGTCGGGGGCGAGGTCCACCGCCAACTGTGCGATCTGTCGATTGACCGACGCAGCACGGAGGCTGCCCACCAACGCCATGATCTTGATGTCCGGCACTTCGGGATTCCCTTCGGTTGTTGGTCTACATCCTTGCACGGCCAAACCGGACCGTAGTCCGATTTATTCCGGCCGGGTTACAGTGCAGTGGTGAGCCTCGCCGATCGGTCGGGTGAGCTGCCCGTTTCCGCCCCGCAAGAACGCGGCGACGCGGCACGCAACCGCGAACTGCTGCTCCAGGCGGCCCGGCAGCTGATCGCCGAGCGGGGCGCCGACGCCGTCACGATGGACGACATCGCCGCCGCCGCCGGCGTCGGCAAGGGCACGGTCTTCCGCCGCTTCGGCAGCCGCGCCGGGCTGATGATGGTGCTGCTCGACGAGGACGAGCGGGCCAGCCAGCAGGCGTTCCTGTTCGGCCCGCCGCCGCTGGGCCCGGACGCGCCCCCGCTGGATCGACTGGTGGCGTTCGGCCGGGAGCGCCTCTGCTTCGTGCATGCTCACCACGAATTGCTCTCAGCGGCTAGCCGCGATCCGCAGACCCGCTACAGCGCGCCCGCCGCGGTGCAGCACACGCATGTACGGGTGTTGCTGGAGGCGGCCGGCACCAGCGGGGACCTCGACATTCAGACCGATGCCCTGCTCGCCCTGCTCGACCCCGACTACGTCGAGCATCAACTCATCCACGGGGGCCACACCCTGGACACCTTGGGCGACGCGTGGGAAAGCTTGGCGCGCAAGCTTTGCGGCGTATGACCTGGATCCTGCACGTCGACCTCGACCAGTTCCTGGCGTCGGTCGAACTACGGCGCCACCCCGAATTGGCCGGGCTGCCAGTCATTGTCGGCGGCAGCGGCGACCCGACCGAACCGCGCAAGGTCGTCACCTGCGCCTCGTATGAGGCGCGCCAGTTCGGGGTGCACGCCGGCATGCCGCTGCGCACCGCCGCGCGCCACTGCCCCGACGCCACCTTCCTGCCGTCGGACCCGGCCGCCTACGACACCGCTTCCGAGCAGGTGATGGGGCTGCTGCGCGATCTCGGCCACCCCGTGGAGGTGTGGGGTTGGGACGAGGCGTTCGTCGGCGCCGACGTCAAGGATCCGGTGGCACTTGCCGAACAGATTCGTGCCGTCGTCTCCAGTGAAACCGGACTGTCCTGCTCGGTAGGGATCAGCGACAACAAACAGCGCGCCAAGGTGGCCACCGGATTCGCCAAACCCGCCGGCATCTATCAGCTCACCGACGCCAACTGGATGTCGGTGATGGGTGATCGGCCGGTCGACGCGCTGTGGGGAGTCGGGCCGAAGACCGCGAAAAAGCTTGCCACCCTTGACATCACCACGGTCCGAGAGCTGGCGCAGTCCGATGCCGAGCTGCTCACGTCGGCATTCGGCCCCCGCACCGGGCTGTGGCTGTTGCTGCTGGCCAACGGCG
Source organism: Mycobacterium sp. MFM001 (assembly GCF_003402475.1). Lineage (GTDB taxonomy): Bacteria > Actinomycetota > Actinomycetes > Mycobacteriales > Mycobacteriaceae > Mycobacterium. Next base: position 95,998 of record NZ_BFAB01000007.1, on the reverse strand, counting down.
GCGGCGACGACGTGGTCAGTGCCGAGCCGTGGGTGCCGCGCTCGCGCAGCCACGTCGTCACCTTTCCCCGCGACCTGACCGACCGAGACGAAATGGCCGCGGCGGTAACCGAATTGGCGCGACGAACGTTGAGCGAGGTGGTCGCCGAGTCGCGAGTTGTCACCCGGGTCGCCGTCACGGTGCGCACCGCGACGTTCTACACCCGCACCAAGATCCGCAAGCTGGACCAGCCCACGGTCGACGCCGACGCCGTCGTCGCCGCCGCACTGCAGGTCTTGAATCTGTTCGAGCTGGACCGCCCAGTTCGCCTGCTCGGGGTGCGGCTGGAACTGCAGATGCCGCTAGCGTGACAACGCCTTTGGGCGCAGCGCCCTCGTGAACAACACGTTGACCTGACGCATCGCCACGCTGTAGGGCCACCACGCCACCCGCTTGAATGCATACAGCGCACGGATATCCGGCGAGGTGTAGATCAGGTAGCGGTTCTTGGCGACGCCGGCCAGAATCTTCTCGGCCGCCTTCTCCGGCGTGACGGCGTGGCCGCTGAAGCGGTTGATCCAGCGTTGCACGTTGGGGTCCTCGCGGTCGACGCCGGCGATCTCGACGGTATTGACCAACGGGGTGTTCACCGCGCCGGGCACCACTACCGACACCCCGATGCGGTGCCGGGCCAAATCGAAGCGAAGCACCTCCGACACCCCGCGCAGCCCGTATTTGCTTGCGCTGTAGGCGGCATGCCACGGCAGCGCGACCAGACCGGCCGCCGAGGACACGTTGACCAAATGCCCGCCCCGGCCGGCAGCGACCATCGGCGGGATGAACGTCTCGATGACGTGGATCGGGCCCATCAGGTTGATCGCGACCATCTTGCTCCACTGCTCGTGGCTGAGTTGGTTGACGGTTCCCCACGCCGAGACCCCGGCGATGTTCATCACGATGTCCATGCTCGAGTGGCGGGCATGGATGTCGGCGGCGAACGAGGCAACCTGTTCGTAGTCGGCGATGTCCAGCGCCCGGTGCTCGGGGACTTTCGCGCCCAGCGCGAGCGCGTCGGCCACGGTTTCCGCCAGCCCCTCGGCGTTGCGGTCGGTCAGGTACAGCTCGGCGCCCTGGGCGGCCAGCCGCAATGCGGTCGCGCGGCCGATGCCGCTGGCCGCACCGGTGAGAAAACACTTCTTGCCCGCGTAGGTCGTCGCCATGGCGGAGACGATACCGCCGACGGATGCGACTGCCCCGTTCCTCCTCGGGCCGTGCCGGCCCGCATCGTCGCCGGGGCGGCCGCTAGGAGTCCGTCGACCCGCTCCACAACGCACTACGCCACAGTTGCTCGAGCACGCGTATCCCGCGCTGCACGTCACCGTCGGGTCCGAGATAGGCGCTGTCACCGGAGAGCATCTGCGCGGTGGTGACCGACAGTGTGCGCACCAGCGCCGGGATGTCGTCGCTGATCGGATGCGCGGTACCGGCTTTCAGCTCGTCCTCGACGATGCCGATGATCTGCTCGATCACGCCGTCGACCTGCTGATCGAGAATCTCGCGGATCTCGGCGTCGGTGTTGCGGGCGACGTTGCAGGCCGACATCACGGGATCGTTGTGCGCGTAGACGAGGGCGGCGCTGCCGACCATCCGCTTGGCGAACGCGGCCGGCGACTCGTCGGGCCCGCGCGGGGCGAAGTAGTGGGTCAACTCTTCGAGCTCGTGGGTCGCCTCAGCCAGAATTTGGGCCAGCACAGCGTATTTCGAGTCGAAGTAGAAGTAGAAACCCGACCGGGCCACCCCGGCGCGATCGCTGATCGTGCTGACCGACAGCTCGGCGAACGGCTTCTCCTCCAACAGCTCACGCACCGCCTGCACGATCGCCTGGCGCTGCCGGTCCCCACGCCTTGTCGGGGCAGCCGGATCGGTGCTGCGCCGGGAGTCCTGCTGGGTGCTCACCGTTCGACCTTGCACCACACAAGAAGAAAACGAAACTTGACAGCCGTCAAGCCCGTCCTCAGGATGAGTTTTAGTGACGGCGGCCACAATCTCCGAAAGGAGCGTCGATGGCGACCATCAGCACTCCGCACTATCTGCTCGACCAGGCCAAGCGCCGGCTGACGCCGTCCTTCAACAACTTTCCCGGCATGGCCGCCGTCGAGCGCAAGTTGCGCAACACCGAGTTTCCGCCGAAAAAGCTCGCGGATCCGCCGCCGGGCAGCGGGCTCAAGCCCGTGATGGGCGATGCCGGGCTGCCGATCCTGGGCCACATCATCGAGATGCTGCGGGGCGGGCCCGACTATCTGATGTTCCTGTACCACACCAGAGGTCCGCTGATATTCGGCGATTCGCCGGTTCTGCCCGGGGTCGCGGCATTAGGCCCAGATGCGGCTCAGGTCATTTATTCCAACCGCAACAAGGACTACTCCCAACAGGGTTGGGTTCCGGTGATCGGCCCCTTCTTTCACCGCGGTCTGATGCTGCTCGACTTCGAAGAGCACATGTTCCACCGGCGCATCCTGCAGGAAGCCTTCGTCCGAACACGGCTGGTCGGCTACGTCGAGCAGATGGATCAGGTTGTGTCCCAAGTGGTTTCGAACGACTGGGTGGCCAACGACGCGCGCTTTTTGCTCTACCCGGCGATGAAGGAGCTCACTCTCGACATCGCCTCGATGGTGTTCATGGGCCACGAACCGGGCACCGACCACGAGCTGGTCACCAAGGTGAACAAGGCCTTCACGATCACCACCCGTGCCGGCAACGCGATCATCCGCACGAGCGTGCCGCCGTTCACCTGGTGGCGCGGCCTGAAAGCGCGTGAGCTGCTGGAGAACTACTTCGCGGCCCGCGTGAAAGAGCGTCGCGGCAAGGACGGCAACGACCTGTTGACGGTGCTGTGCCAGACCGAGGACGAGGACGGCAACAGCTTTTCCGACGAGGACATCGTCAACCACATGATCTTCTTGATGATGGCCGCTCACGACACGTCGACATCGACCGCGACCACGATGGCCTACCACCTGGCCGCCCACCCCGAGTGGCAGCAGCGCTGCCGCGACGAGTCGGATCGGCTCGGCGACGGCCCGCTCGACATCGAATCGCTGGAGAAGCTGGAGACGCTCGACCTGGTGATGAACGAGTCGATCCGGTTGGTGACGCCGGTGCAGTGGGCCATGCGCCAGACCGTGCGCGACACCGACCTGCTCGGCTACTACCTGCCCAAGGGCACCAACGTCATCGCCTACCCCGGCATGAACCATCGGCTGCCGGAGCTCTGGACGGATCCGTTGAAGTTCGACCCGGAGCGGTTCACCGAGCCGCGCTGTGAGCACAAGCGACACCGCTACGCGTTCACGCCGTTCGGCGGCGGCGCACACAAGTGCATCGGAATGACGTTCGGGCAGTTGGAGATCAAGACGATCCTGCACCGGCTGCTGCGCCGATACCGGCTGGAACTGCCTCATCCCGGATACGAGGCGAAGTGGGACTACGCCGGCATGCCCGTGCCGGTCGACGGCATGCCGATCGTGCTGCGCCCGCTGTGACAAACTTGACAGCTGTCAAGTTTCGTCGTCAGGATGGGGTTCAGTGACGGCTGCCACAACCGGTAAGGAGCCTCGATGGCGACCATCAGCACTTCGCGCTACCTGCTCGACCAGGCCAAGCGCCGGCTGACGCCGACGGTAAACACCATTCCCGGCATGGGGGTGATCGAGAAGCGGCTGCTGGACGTCGACTGGAAGCAACACAAATTGGCCGAGCCGCCGCCCGGCAGTGGACTGAAGCCGGTCATGGGAGATTCCGGGCTCCCAGTCCTGGGCCACATCATCGAGATGTTCCGCGAGGGCCCCGATTTCCCGCTGCACCTCTACCAGACCCGCGGGCCGGTTTTCTTCGCCGACTCGCCGATCCTGCCGTCGATCGTCGCGGTCGGTCCCGACGCCACCCAGGCCATCTTCTCCAACCGCAACAAGGACTTTTCGCAGAAGGGCTGGCATCCGGTCATCGGCCCCTTCTTCAACCGGGGCCTGATGATGCTCGACTTCGAAGAGCACCTCTACCACCGGCGCATCATGCAGGAGGCGTTCACCCGTCCGCGGCTGGCCGGCTACGTCGAGCACATCGACCGGGTCGCGACGGCGGTGGTCGCCGACTGGCCGACCAACGACGCACGCTTCCTGTTCCATCCCGCGATGAAGGAGCTCACCCTCGACATCGCCTCGATGGTGTTCATGGGTCACGAGCCGGGCACCGACCACGAGCTGGTCACCAAGGTCAACAAGGCGTTCACCACCACGACGCGCGCCGGCGGCGCGATCATCCGCACCAGCGTCCCGCCGTTCAAGTGGTGGCAAGGACTTCGGGCCCGCAAAGTCCTCGAGGACTACTTCACCGAGCGGGTCAAGGAGCGCCGCCGCGCCGAGGGCAACGACATGCTCACGGTGCTGTGCCACACCGAGGACGAAGACGGCAACAGCTTCACCGACGAGGACATCGTCAACCACATGATCTTTTTGATGATGGCGGCCCACGACACCTCGACGTCGACGACCACGACGATGGCCTACAACCTGGCCGCCAATCCGGAGTGGCAGGAACGCTGCCGCGACGAGTCGGATCGGCTCGGCGACGGCCCGCTGGACATCGAGGCGCTGGAGAAGCTGGAGACGCTGGACCTGGTGATGGACGAGTCGCTGCGGCTGGTGACGCCGCTGCCGTTCAACATGCGCCAGACCGTGCGCGACACCGACCTGCTGGGGTATTACGTGCCGGCCGGCACCAACGTGGTGACCTGGCCGGGGATGAACCACTGGCTGCCCGAGCTGTGGACCGAACCGCGCAAGTTCGATCCGGAACGGTTCACCGAACCACGCAGCGAGCACAAGAAGCACCGGTATGCGTTCGCGCCGTTCGGCGGCGGGGCGCACAAGTGCATCGGGATGGTGTTCGGCCGGCTGGAGGTCAAGACCGTCGTGCACCGGCTGCTGCGCCGCTATCGGCTGGAGCTGCCGCGTCCCGGCTACCAGCCGCGCTGGGACTACGGCGGGATGCCGATCCCGATGGACGGCATGCCGATCGTGCTGCGACCGCTCTAAGCAGTCAGCAGCCGGTTGGCGCAGGCGATCACCGCGCGCAACGCGGACTGCGTCGCGTCGTCCGACCAGCCCATCGCCCACTCGGCCCGGGCGCCGTCGCTGCCCCGGATGAAGGTGGCGATGTTGTCGTCGGCGCGCAGTTGGTGAAACCGCAACATCTCCACGGCGATGCCCTTTTCGTGGAGCATCTCGGTGAGCGCGGCGACGGGACCCGTCGCGGTGGCGGTGACGGTCTCGATGCGGTCGCCGAACCCGAGGGTGGCGCGAAACGTGCGGGCCTGCGGTCCCAGCCGGGTGGCGGGCCGCTCGGCGTCGGTGCATTCCCACTGGCCCAGCCGCACTGGGCCTGCGGTCGGTGCATAGGTGGCGGTGAAGGTGCTCCACGACATGGTCTCGGCGTCCTCCCGCAGCCCGCCCGGCAACGAAACGGGCGCGCCGTCGATGCGAGTCGTACGTGGTTCGGGGATTGCCATGTGCCGGTCTTCTCTGGTCTAAAGGGAGTGACCGACGGGTAGTAGCGTCCGACCCACAGCGGGGGGTCGGTCTGGATCAGACCCCGCTGCGGGTGCTGGCTACTACGAGAAGATGCTGCACGGTTGTCGAGACTAGCCGCGCCTGCCGGCGGGCTGCAAGTTCATTACGCGGGCTGCTCGGAGACCTCCCGGAGGGCCTCCTGCAGCAACCCGCGCACCGCGTCGGCGATGTCGTCGAGCCCGGACTCCTTGGTCACGTCGACCATCAGCCGCGGGTCCATCGCGTCGACGATGACCGTGTCCGCCGCGTCCGGATCGCGGCGCACCACCACATTGCAGGGCAGCAACACGCCGATCTGCCGGAACACATTGACGGCCTGGTGGGCGAACTGCGGGTTGCATGCGCCCAGGATCAGGTAGTCCTCCATGTCCTCGCCGAGCTTGGCTTTCAGCGTGGCCTTCACGTCGATTTCGGTGAGGACACCAAAACCCTTCTGCGCCAGGGCTTCCCGCGTGCGGGCGACCGCGTCGTCGAAGGAGGTGTGCAGGGTGGTCGATAGTGCGATGCTCATGGTCGACTCCTTTCTTGTCAGCCGAGCCGAAAGTAGGCCTGGATCGTCGTTCCGGTGGCAGTCGCGTGGGTGCGCACCAGATCCGCGACCGTGTTGACCAGAAACAGCCCGCGTCCGGTCAGGGCGTCCGCGGCCGGGGGGCGACGCCCGGCCAGCGGATCCTCGAGCCGGCCGGCATCGCCGGCCTCGCAGACGATGTGTCCGTTGTGCTGCCAGAAGGCCAGCCGGCAGACGCCGCCGGTGTGCTGCAGGCTGTTGGTGGCCAGCTCGGTGGCGATCAGCTGCAGGCTCGCGATGCCCTCCGGCGACAGACCCAGCCACTGCGCATAGCGCGCGGCGAACGACCGCGCCGGACTGAGATCTGCCAGCTCGCGCACCGTGTAAGTGACCGCCATCGTGTCGCTGGGCAGCGGCTGGTTGTACCGGGCCAGAGCCTCGTCGGGCGCATAGTCGGCGTTGGACTCTGTCGTGCCGCCCCGCCATAACAGGGGGTGGGTGCTGCGTGCGTCGGCGAGAGCGTTCTCGCCGAGGCCGCGGGCGTCGTAGGGACACAGCGCGGCCGCCTCACGATCGGCGAACAGCGCATTGCACAATGCCTCGTTCTCCACGCAGCCGGGGTATTCGTCGGCGCTGCGGCCGGGCCAGACCGGTTCGCCGACGATGCGCACCCGCCGATCACGGTTCCGGTCGGCGAAGGTGGCCATTACGCCCATCGCGCGGGCCGGGTTGCGTCCGACGTCGGCCATGTCGGCCATCGTCACGTCCGCGCAGGCATCGCCCAATCCGTCGCGAAGCAAACTCAGGTGGCCGGTGGGGACTGCGACCAATACCGGCTCGCTGCTGCGTAATCCGTCCAGGATGAACGGCACTACCGCGTCGAGGTATTCGCGGTCGCCGCGGTAGAACAGCGCGGAGTGCATGAAGCCCGCCGAGTCGACGTGTGGCTGTTGCACAATTGCCACCTCGATTGCGTTGCCGGCGCCCCCGCCGGGGCTGAGATTACCCGGCTCCCCCGCCGTCATAAACCGCTACAACCACCACGATGCGGCGGCGTCCAGATGACGTCGGGCGCGGTGGCGAGCCAGGCTGTCGTCGCCGTCCGCGATGGCCTCGATGATCCGCCGGTGCGCATGCTGGACGTCGGCGAAATCGCCGTGGCTCGGCGGCTTCTGCTCGGCGGCGGCCCACTGCCGGCGGAACAGCTCGACCAGGATCCGCAGGAACAAGTCGAGCACGGCGTTGCCGGCCAGCTTCGCCATCCCGCTGTGGAACAGGAACTCTTCCATGCCGGCCTTGCGAAGGTCGTCGCCGGTGTCATCGATGACCTGTCGATGGGTGTCGAGAAAGGCCCGCACCTCGGGGGCGTCGTGTCTGCCGACAACCTTTGCGACATTGTCGATTTCGATGACGTCGCGCACCAGGCGCAGGTCGTCGCGGCTGGGTTCACGGTATTGCAGGTAGAGCGCGATGGTGTCAATGCTGGCCTGCGCCTGCGGTTTTCCCACCACCAGGCCGCCGCCGGGCCCTCGGCGCATCCGGGCGACGGCGTGGTATTCCAGCAGCCGGACCGCTTCGCGAAACACCGACCGGCTGACTCGATAGCGTTCCAGCAGTTCAACCTCGCTGCCGAGGATGGACCCGATCTGCCAGCCGCCTGCGGCGATATCGTCGCGGATGGCGCCCGCCAGCACCTCGGCCCGCTTGGCGGGTGCGGCGTCCGGTCTGCGCGGCCGAGTGGACTTGCGGTGTTGCTGCAGCCATGCCGTCACCGATTCGACGTGGCGTTCGCTGAGTGTTTGGGCGCGCGCCGAGTCGCCTGCGGTGACGGCGGCGACGATCTCGGCGTGCTCGTCGCGGGTCCGGTCCAGCGCCCCGGCGTCCGCGCGCGAACCGCGGGCGAACTGTGTTGTCAGCCGCATCAGGATGTCGATAAACAGCTGCAGCACAGGATTTTTGGACTCTGCCGCCAGCGCTGTGTGGAATTCGTGCTGCGACGCCGTCTGTAGCACGTCGCGCAGCCGTTGGATGCCGGTTTCGTCGATGCGCTCGGCGGCGATCACCGCCGCCAGCGGCTCGAGCAGCAGACGCGCGCCCAGTAGATCGTGGACCGTCGTGCCTTGGTACTCCAGGTAGATCACGACGGCGTTGGTCGCCGCGGCGGCGTCGGGTTCGCAGACCAGCAGTCCGCCGCCGGGTCCGCGTCGCATCCGCGCGACCTGGTGGTGCTCGACCAGGCGCACGGCTTCGCGCAGCACCGATCGGCTGACGTGGTAGCGCTGTTGCAGCGCGTGCTCGGATCCCAGCGATTCGCCGACCGGCCAGCCGCGGCGAATGATGTCGGCCTCGATGCGGCGGGCGATCTGCGCAGCCCGTTTGTCCGGTTGTGGTTCGCCGGTCAGCATGTCAGGAGCATGCAGCCGGCGATCGGGCCGCCGCCCGCGGCCACGACCGCGACCTGCGGGCGGCGCGGCACCTGCCGCGCACCCGCCTGGCCGCGCAGCTGCAGGCACGCTTCGTGCAGCACCCAGTAGCCGTGCATGCGTCCGGCCGACAGTTGCCCGCCGTAGGTGTTCAGCGGCAGCACGCCGTCGCGGGCGATCCGCTCGGCGCCGTCGACAAACGGGCCGGCCTCGCCGTCACCGCACAGGCCCAACGCTTCCAGCCACGCCAGCGTGAGAAACGTGAAGCCGTCGTACAACTCGGCGATCTCGATATCCGCCGGCGTGAGGTAGGTCCGTGACCACATCTGCGCCGCCGCGTCGGTAGCCGCCATCTTCGGGTAGTCGGGGCGGTGAAACCAGCCGCCCGCGCCGTCGGATCCGCCGATGGCTTCCACCCCGACCGGTGGCTGCGGGCAGTCGCCGGCGTACTCCGCGGCCGAAACCACCACCGCGATCGACCCGTCGACCGGGACGTCGCAATCCAGCAGCCCGAACGGCGACGAGACCGGCCGCGCGGCCAGGTAGTCGGCCATGGTCAGCGGTTCGCGGTATACCGCCAGCGGATTCAACGCAGCGTTGCGCCGGCTGTTGATCGCCAGCCAGCCCAGCTGCTCCTTGGTGGTTCCGTAAAGGTGCATGTGCCGTCGGCAGTGCATCGCCAGCCAGTTGGCCGCCGAATAAGCATGCGCGGCAAGGAGTTCGGTGATGTCGTCCATTCCGCCGATGCTGGACTGTTCGCCCTGCGCGTTGGCCGGCACTGAGCCACCGATCATTTGGACAGTGCGATAGACCAGCACGTGGCGGGCCTGTTTGTCCGCGACCGCATGACACGCCGCCATCACCGGGGTCAGCAGGCCGGCGGCACCGAACCCGGATTTGTAGTCCACCGCGTCGATGCCCAGTGCGGCGGCGACTTCCGGCACCGGCGTCTCGCCGAGGCTGGCGATGCCGTCGATGTCGGCTGCGGTCAGTCCCGCGTCGGCGATGGCGGCGCGCACCGCCTCGCTGGTGAGCTCCAGCCCGGGAATGCCGGTGCGACGGCCGATGCGCGAGATGCCGATTCCGGACACGATGGCGTTCTTCTCGTAGTGTCGGCTTGGCACCAAAAGAGTGTACTGTATTTCGCGTGACAGATCGGGGGTTACTCGTCGAGCATTGCGACGCATGCGCCCGCTGGGTGCACCCGCCGAGCGGCGCGTGCCCGGATTGCGGCGGCCCGCTGGCTGCCCGCCCGGTATCCGGACGCGGCACGGTGTTCACCTACACGGTCAACTACCACCCGTATAACCCCGATCTGCCGACCCCGTACGTGATCGCGATCGTCGAGCTGGACGAGGGGCTTCGACTGGCCGCCAATATCGTTGACTGCGAACCGGATTCGGTGACGTGCGGGATGCCCGTCGCGGTTCGGCCCGACGAGCAGGCGCTGGTCTTCGCGCCTACTTGATCAGCGGGTCGCGCGGCATGCCGAGAATCCGCTCGGCGATCTGGTTGCGGGTGACCTCCGAGGTGCCCCCGGCGATGGCCATGCCACGCGCGCCCATCAACATCCTGCTGACCAGCCCGGCCGGTCCGTCGGCCAAAGCGATCTCGGGCCCCAGCAGCGCCGCGCCGATCGCGGCGCCCTCGCCCATGTGCTCGGCGAGCGTGAGTTTGGTGATGTTTCCCTCTGGCCCCGGACCGGCGCCCTCGATGCTGCGGGCGGCGCGGCGCAGGTTCAGCAGCCGCAGCGCGTGTTCGCCCGCCAGGAAGGCGCCGACGCGAACGGTGGCGCCCGCCAAGTGATCTGCGCGCTGCTGGGCCAGCTGCACCAGTTGCGCACCGACGCCCTGGTAGTACGACGTGCCGCCGCCGATGCTGACCCGCTCGTTGCCCAGCGTCGCCCGCGCCACCGTCCATCCGGTGTTCGGCTCGCCCACGACGTCCTCATCGGGAACGAACACGTCGTTGAAGAACACCTCGTTGAAGTCGGAGCCGCCGGTGATCTGGCGCAACGGCCGGACCTCGACGCCGGGCGCTTTCATGTCGATGATCGCCGTGGTGATCCCGGCGTGCTTGGGCGCGTCGGCATCGGTGCGCACGGTTGCGAGCCCGCGACGACAGTAGTGGGCGCCGCTGGTCCACACCTTCTGCCCGTTGATCTTCCAGCCGCCGTCGACCCGGGTCGCCTTGGTCTTGATGCCCGCCGCGTCCGATCCGGCGTCGGGCTCGGAGAAGAGCTGGCACCAGATCTCCTCTTGGCGCAGCGCCTTCTCGACGAATCTCTCGATCTGCGAAGGGGTTCCGTGCTGGATGAGCGTCAGGATGACCCATCCGGTGATCTGGTAGTCCGGCCGCTTGACGCCCGCCGCGGTGAACTCCTGCTCGATCACCAGTTGCTCGACGGCATCGGCGGCAAGGCCCCACGGCTTGGGCCAGTGCGGCATCACGTAGCCGGTCGCGATCAGCCGATCCAGCTGCCCCTTCTTGTCCAGTGCGGCGATCTCGGTGGCATCGGCACGCACCCGGCCGCGCAGTTCTTCAGCCTCGGGCGGTAGGTCCAGGCTGTTGGCCCGGGTGACGCCGGCGGCGGTGCGGTCGAAGACGTCCTGGGCGGGCGCGTCGCCACCGAACAGCGCACGCGTGGTCAGTGCGCGACGCAGGTGCAGATGCGCGTCGTGCTCCCAAGTGAATCCGATCCCACCGTGCACCTGGATGTTCAGTTCGGCGTTGCGCGCGTAGGCCGGGAACGCCAGCGTGGCGGCGACGGCAGCGATGAGCCGGAATTGCTCTTCGTCTTCCCCGGCCGCGCGGGATGCGTCCCACACCGCGGCGGTCGCCGACTCGGCGCCCACCAGCATGTTGGCGCAGTGATGTTTCACGGCTTGGAACGTGGCGATCGTGCGGCCGAATTGCTGACGTACTTTGGCGTAGTCGACGGCGGCGTCGACGCAATCTGCCGCTCCACCAACGGCTTCGGCGGCCAGCAGCGCGCGGGCCCGCGCCAGTGCGGATTCCCGGGCGCCCGGCAGGACGTCGTCGACGCGGACGTTGTGCAGGCTGACCCGCCCGGAGCGACGGGTCGGGTCGAGGTTGTCGGGCACGTCGACCGTCACGCCGTCGCGGGCCCGGTCGAGCACCAGCACGTCGTCGCCCGCGGCGATCAGCAACAGCTCGGCGAGCCCGGCGCCCAACACGATTCCGGCGTCGCCGGTGGCCACTCCGCCGTCGACCCTGACGTCACCGCCGAGCCCGACACCGGCGGTGACGGTGCCGTCGATCAGCCCGGGCAGCAGCCGCGCCTTCTGCTCGTCGCTGCCGTCCTTGGCTATTACGGCCGACGCGATCACGGTCGGCACGAACGGTCCCGGCGCCACCGCGCGGCCGAGCTCTTCGATCACCACGACGAGTTCGGGCAGGCCGTATCCCGACCCGCCGTGCTCTTCGTCGATATGCAGGCCGAGCCAGCCGAGCTCGACGAGGTCATGCCAGAACGGCGGGCGGGACTCGTCCGCCGAATCGAGCAGCGAGCGCGCCGCCCAGCGCGCTTTCTGCGAGGTCAGGAATGCGCGGGCCACCTCGGCGAGTTCGCGATGGTCGTCGGTCAATGCGATACCCATCAGGGGGCCTCCTCGTCGATGTGCGCCGACTAAAGAGTGTACTTAATCTAGGTCGGGCCGCGAGACAGACGCCTGGGCTGTGATCCGGCGCGGATCACGGCCCTAGCGTCTGTCTCGCGCCCAATGACCTACTTCGGCGCGAAGCGCTGCCCGGCGTCCAGGCGCAGGCACTGGCCGTTGAGCATCGGGTTGTCCACGATGGCCGCAACCAGCTTGGCGTATTCCTCGGGACGGCCCAGCCGCTTCGGGAACGCCGCGTCCTTGGTCAGCGCGGTGGCGTACTCGTCGGGAATGCCCTGAGTGAGTCCGGTGGCGAACAGGCTGGGCGCAATTGCGAGTACCCGGATGCCCATCGAGCCGAGGTCGCGCGCCATGGTCAGGCACATGCCCGCGATGCCCGCCTTGGCCGCGGTGTAGGCGACCTGCCCGATCTGGCCCTCGAACGCCGCGATCGAGGCGGTGTTGATGATGACGCCGCGCTCCTCGTCCTCGGGCTCGTTCTTGGCCATGTGCGCGGCGGCCAGCCGGCTGATGTTGAAGGTGGCGACGAGGTTGAGATCGATCACCGATTGGAAGGATTCGAGGTCGTGCGGGCCGGACTTGGACAACGTCCGCTTGGCGATGCCGCCGCCGGCCGTCGTCACCACCACGTGCAGCCCGCCGAGCGCGTCGACCGCCGCGGCCAGCGTCTCCTCGGTGCCGGCAAAGTCGGTGACGTCGACCGGGTAGAACGTGCCGCCGCCCTTGAGGCCCGCGGCCACGTCCTTGCCGTCGGAGCCCTCGCGGTCAAGCACTGCAACGCTTGCCCCGCGCTCGGCCAGCAGTTCGGCGCTGGCGCGGCCCATGCCCGACGCGCCGCCGATGACGACGACCTTCTTGCCGTTGATCTCCATTCAAACCTCCTCGTTGAGTTGCGGCGATCGCAAGCGCGCGGTGGCGCTGCGGACGGGTCGCCGCTGAATGACTGCCCATGCACGCTATCGCGAAGCCGCGCACAGTCCTCGGCCAGGCATGCCAAGCTCGGGTCTTACGAGCCAGGTGTCTTTTCGGCCGGCGCTTCCGCTGCGGGCCGGTCGGAAAACACCGGGTGCTCCACCGGTGCCGCGGAATCGTCTCGTGACCGAACAACCGGACGAGTTGCGGTGTGAGAGAACAGGTTCGAGTAATCCACAGGCATTTCCTTCAGGCTCTGGGTCGCCCGACACACGCTGTCGCGGGCCGGCCGAAAGAATCAAAGTCGCGCAGTAATGACAAGCGACCTGCTACCGACCCTACGCCTGCTGCCCGAAACAGCCTGTCGGCGGTGCGTGCAAAGCTGAGCTGTGCTCCTGATCGACGTCGCCACCGCCTCGGCCGAGGTGGGCGGCGCCTCGGCGCGGCGGGCCAAGGTCGGGCGGATCGCCGAGCTGCTGAGCCAGGCCAAGGCGGATCCCGGGCTGGTCGCCATCGTCGTCTCATGGCTTTCCGGTGAGTTGCCGCAACGCCAAATCGGTGTCGGCTGGGCCAGTTTGCGTTCGCTACCCGCTGCCGCCACCCAGCCGAGCCTGACGGTCGCCGACGTCGACGCCACCTTCTCGGCGATACGTGCGATATCAGGACCGGGATCACAGGCCCGCCGCGCCGCCGCCGTCGCGGAACTGTTCGCGGCCGCCACCCAGACCGAGCAGACGTTTCTCCGCGCGTTGCTGACGGGCGAGTTGCGCCAGGGCGCGCTGGCCGGCGTGATGGCCGACGCCGTCGCTCAGGCCGCGCAGCTTCCGGCCGCCGCGGTGCGCCGCGCGGCGATGCTCGGCGGAGCTCTGCCCGCGGTGGCCGCCGCCGCCCTGACCGGCGGCGAAGCGGCGCTGGATGCGTTCACACTGCAAGTAGGCCGACCGGTCGGCCCGATGCTGGCGCAGACCGCGACCAGCGTTGCCGACGCACTCGAAAGACTGGGCGGCACAGCGGTTTTCGAAGCAAAGCTGGACGGCGCGCGGGTACAGATCCACCGGGCCGGCGACCAAGTGACGGTCTACACCCGCAGCCTCGACGACGTCACCGCCCGGTTGCCCGAGGTGGTCGAGGCGACGCTGGCGCTGCCGGTCACCGAGCTGATCGCCGACGCGGAGGCCATCGCGCTGCGGCCCGACAACCGACCGCAGCCCTTTCAGGTGACCGGGTCGCGGTTCGGCCGATCGGTCGACGTCGCGGCGGCTCGCGCGGCGCACGAGCTGTCGGTGTTCTACTTCGACGTTTTGCACCGCGACGGCGTGGACCTGCTCGACGCGCCGACCACTGAGCGCATCGAGGTGCTCGACGACATCGCGCCCGCGCAAAACCGGGTCGACCGGCTGATCACCGACAACCCGGCGGCCGCGGCCGGCTTTTTGGACGCCACGCTGGCCGCCGGGCACGAAGGGGTGATGGCCAAGTCGCCGACGGCGCCGTACGAGGCCGGGCGCCGCGGCGCCGGCTGGCTCAAGGTCAAACCGGTGCACACCCTGGACCTGGTGGTGCTGGCCGTCGAGTGGGGGTCGGGGCGCCGCAGCGGCAAGCTGTCCAACATACACCTGGGCGCCCGCGATCCGGCGACCGGCGGCTTTGTGATGCTGGGCAAAACGTTCAAGGGCATGACCGACGCCATGCTGGACTGGCAGACCGCGCGATTCCGGGAATTGGCCGTCGGCACCACCGACGGCTACGTGGTGCAACTGCGGCCCGAGCAGGTGGTGGAGATCGCGTTCGACGGGCTGCAGCGCTCGTCGCGCTACCCCGGTGGGCTTGCCCTGCGGTTCGCCCGGGTGCTGCGCTACCGCGACGACAAGGGCCCCGCCGAGGCGGACACCATCGACACCGTGCGCGCCCTCTACGACCAAAGCGGCTGACCCGCCCGCGTTTTCACAGCCGGCGCACAGGTCCGGCTCATCGGGTAGAAAGTCTGGACCGGTGTGATCGGAGGCCGGTCGACACCGTGGCCGGTCGAAATGACGGGCTTGGCCGCCGATCCCTAGCACAATGCCCTTATGCAGGACGACCGGACGCAGACACGATTGCCCTGGTTTCCGTAACGGCCCGATCGAAAGGTCCAGGTGTTCACCCGCGAATCGCAGTCGGACGTCGCGCCGTGCGACAGCGCCACCCTGCGCGAGCGGCGGCTGATCCTGGTCCGGCGCGCGGCCATCACGGTGTGGGCCCTTGTCGTGGTGTACCGGACCCTGACGGCCGGCCTCGCCTTCAACCGCGAACTGCTGCTGCTCTACATCGCCACCGGGCTGATCGCGGCAAGCATCGGCCGCCCCCGCCAGGTGCTCGCCGTCGTTCGCGACTGGCTGCCGTTCGCGCTGGTCCTGTTGCTGTACGACCTCAGCCGGGGCGCCGCCGGCCTGGTCGGCGCACCGACGCTGTGGCAGTTCCAGCCCGCCGCGGACCGGTGGCTGTTCTTCGGCATCGAGCCGACGGTGTGGCTGCAGGAACACCTGAAAATGGCGCAACCGCCCTGGTGGGAGGTGGTCATCAGCGGCGTCTACATGTCGTTCTTCGTGCTGCCGTACGTGGTCGCCGGGGTGCTCTGGCTGCGCAACCGTGACGACTGGGCCGCGTTCGTCCGCCGGTTCGTCGTGTTGTCGTTCGCGTCGCTGATCGGCTACGTGCTGATGCCCTCCGCGCCGCCGTGGGCCGCCGCGCGCTGCACCGCCACCGACGTCGCCGGCGGTCCGTCCAACCCGCCGTGCATGTTCCGGAGCCCCGCCGGTGTGCCCGACGGCGGGCTGCTGGGCGCGATGCACACCCACCAGGCCGGTGCCCATCCTTTTGTGGAGCGAATCTCCACCCGCGGGTGGGGCACCCTGCACCTGCAGTCGGCGGGCGCGCTGGTGGACTCCGGGCAGGCCAGCGTGAACCTGGTGGCGGCCATCCCGTCGCTGCACGCCGGGTTGTCGGCGATGGTCGCGGTGTTCCTGTGGCGGCGCGTCAAGGCGCGGTGGCGGCCACTGCTGGCTGCCTACGTGCTGGTGATGGCGTTCACGCTGGTGTACTCGGCTGAGCACTACGTCATCGACATCCTGCTGGGCTGGGCTCTGGCCGCGATCGTGATGCTGGTGGTCGGCCGCCTCGAGTCGCGACGGCGCTCATCCGGCGCTGAGCCAGCGGGCGATCTCGGCGGCGGCCTCGCCGTAGAAGGTGCGGTAGACGCGGTCGGCGACGTAGCCGATGTGCGGGGTGGCGACGACGTTGTCGAGCGACCGCAGCGGGTGCTCGGCCGGCAGCGGCTCGATGTCGAAGACGTCGAGCCCGGCGCCCGCGAGCCGGTGGGAGCGCAGCGCGTCGACCAGGGCCGTCTCGTCGACGATCGGGCCGCGCGAGGTGTTGACTAGCAACGCCGTCCGCTTCATCAGTCCCAACTCGGCAGCGCCGACCAGCCCGCGACTGCGCTCGCTGAGCACCAGGTGGATGGTCAACACGTCGGCGCGGCCGAACAACTCGTCTTTGCTCACGTAGGTGGCACCGGCCTGCGCGGCGGCCTCGGGGGTCAGGTTGGTGCTCCACGCGATGACGTCCATGCCGAAGGCCGCCCCGACCCGCGCCACCCGGCGGCCGATCCGGCCCAGCCCGAGCACACCCAGTACCGTGCCGCCCAGTTGGCGACCGACCGACGTCTGCCAGCCGCCGGCGCGCACCGAGAGCGTTTCGTCGACGATCCGGCGGGCGGCGGTCAGGATCAGCGCCCAGGTCAGCTCGACGGTCGACTCGATGTAGCCGCCTGTCGTGCTGACGTGGATGCCGCGTTCTTTGGCCGCCGCGACGTCGACGGCCGCGTTGAACGGCCCGGTGGATGCGATCATCTTCAGTCGCGGCAGACGCTCGATGATGCTGCGCGGCAAGGGCGTTCGCTCCCGCATCACGCACACCACGTCGAACGGCGCCAACCGTTCGACGACGGCGTCGGGGTCGGCGACGTGATCGGTGAAGACGGTGATCTCCGCACGCGCGGCCACCTGCGACCAGTCGGCCGTGGAGAGCGCGACGTTCTGGTAGTCGTCGAGGATCGCGACTTTCACTGTGCGGTCCAGTGTTCGCCGAAGGCGCTGCCCGCGGCGGGCTCGTTGACGCCAAAGACGAAGGGCGCGAACACAACTTCGCGGTCGTCGGGGTCGCGGTAGATGACCGCTCCGGTCGCCGCCCAGTACGGGTGCGAGTCCACTGGTTGCATCCCTGCCGTCCGCAGCCGGGCCGTCGCCTGGCGTTGCGCGCCGGCGTCGGGAAAGAACAGGCACAGCTGCTCGTGGCTGTCGACTGGGACGTGCTCGGCGGCTTGGACGATTTCGAAGGTGACGGCGGTCCCGGGCATTCCGAATACCGCCCCGGTGCTGCCGTAGCTGTCCTTGAAGGTTGCGCACAGCGGCAGCCCGACGAGGTCGCGGTAGAAGCGGACGGTCTGCTCGAAGTGCGCTGAGCGACGGGCGAAGCGGACGGCGCCGATCGAGGCAAGCTCCTGGGGCCAGGCCGTCGTGGCCGGGGTGAATGTGTTCATGCTGTGCACGCTAGGACCTCAACCGTAGTTCAGATCAAGTGTTTTAAGCAGAAAGTACAAATCGCCCGCGCTGCGTCCGATGCTGAGACACTGGCCGTCGCAACGACACAGACGGGAGACAACGATGCCGGAATACGACTACCAGCAAATGAAGAGGGACGCCGAGCCGCTCATCAAGTTCGAGAAGGACGTCAAGAACCGGATCGCCTACATCACCTTCGCTCGTCCGGAGGCGCAGAACTCCACCACGCTCGGCATGCGGCAGAACTACGCCGACCTGATCCACAAGTGCAACGTCGACGACGACGTCAAGGTGGTCGTGATCCGCGGCGAGGGCGAGGATTTCGGCAGCGGCGGTGATTTGCCCGAGCAGCGGGAAATGCTGGAAAACCCCGGCATGCCGCTGCTGCATGAGCTCGCGATCAACGACGACAACGTCAAATACCCGCCGGGCGGCTCGTATCGTTACCTGTCCACCGTCACCGACTTCTACGCCAAGGCCCCCGCGGGCAACCGGCCCCTGCAGGAGCTGCGCAAGATCAGCATCGTCGAGGCCAAGGGCTACTGCTACGGCTGGCACTTCTACCAGGCCGGCGATGCCGACCTGGTGATCTCCTCCGACGACGCGCTATTCGGCCACCCGGCGTTCCGCTACGTGGGCTGGGGCCCGCGGCTGTGGTGGTGGGCCGAAACGATGGGCCTACGCAAGTTCTCCGAAATGCTGTTCACCGGGCGGCCTTTCAGCGCCAAGGAAATGTACGAGTGCGGTTTTGTCAACAGCGTGGCGCCGCGCGACAAGCTCGAGGAAGAGACGCTCAAGTATGCGATGGCCTGCTCACGCTCCCGGCCCACCGACACCGTCGCCGTGCAGAAGACTTTCCTCGAGCTGTACAAGCAGCACAAGGGCGAGTACTTCGGGAGCTTGCTGACCGGGATGGTCGAAGGCATGCTGCCGTTGATCCAGAACGACCAGGACAACGAGGTCGACCTCACCGAAGGTACCTTCGGCAAGGGCTTGAACAACGTCGTGAAGGACAACGACATGAACTTCCCGCCCGAGTGGCGGCTGAGCCGCTCGGGCCGCAGCAAGCCCTGACGGATCGCGTTGGGCCGCAACGGAATCGGCTCAGCGCAGCTGTTGAACGCGGATCATGTTGCCTGCAGGATCGCGTAGAGCGAAGTCGCGCACCCCGTAGGGCTGCTCGGTGGGCTCCTGCACGATCTCGACGTCGCGGGCTTGGAGTTGTTCGAAGACGCCGTCGAGGTCCTTGGTGGCCAGCAGCAGCATGCCGTAGTTGCCCTTGGCCATCATCTCGGTGATGACCCGGCGTTCCTCGTCGGTGAGGCCCGGGGTGGCGGCCGGCGGGTACAAGACGATGGAGGTGTCTTGACCGGGAGGGCCGAGCGTGATCCAGCGCATCGTGCCGGCGCCGACGTCGAGGCGGACGTCGAAACCGAGGGCGTCGCGGTAGAACGCCAGGGATTGTTCCGGGTCGTCGTGCGGCAGGAAGCTCGAGTGAATGGTGATGTCCATGGCGCTCACGGTATGTGCAGCGCGGGAATTGGTGCTTCTCGATTCCTGATCGGTCTGGTCACCTGTTTCTCGATGCACGACGGCATGCCCTCGGTCACCCCTGCTGTGCGTTGCCGATAAGTGCTGGGCGGCATGCCAACCAGCTCGGTGAAGCGGGTGCTGAACGTGCCCAGCGACGAGCAGCCGACCGCGAAGCACACCTCGGTGACGGACAGATCGCCGCGACGCAGCAACGCCATCGCACGCTCGATGCGACGGGTCATCAAATACGAATACGGCGACTCGCCGTAGGCGAGCTTGAACTGACGGCTGAGGTGACCGGCCGACATGTTCACCCCGCGGGCGAGCGCCTCGACGTCCAGCGGCTGCGCGTATTCGCGGTCGATGCGGTCGCGGACGCGGCGTAACAGCCTGAGGCCGCGCAGACGCTGCGCGTCGTCGGATGTGCGGGCCACACGCGGATGGTACGGCGGCTCGTACGATGCAAGCCACCAGAGGTTAGGGGTCGTGGAGTGGACATCGGTTTTATCGGGTTGGGCAAGATGGGATCTCCGGTGGCGAGCCGCCTCGTGGCCGCGGGCCATCATGTCGTCGTCTTCGACACCCGCAGCGAAGCGGTCGAATCCGTCGTGGCCGAGGGTGCCGAGCGTGCGGCATCCGCACGGGACGTCGCCGATCGCGTCGCCACGGTCATGGCCAGCCTGCCGACGCCGCAGGCGTCGATGGACGTGACTGCGACCGTTGCGAGTGGCAGCCGTATCCAGCGCTTCATCGACCTGTCCACGGTGGGAAGCCAAGCAGCGCAACGTAATCAGGAGCTACTCGCAAAGCAGGGAGTGGCGTTGCTGGACAGCCCGGTCAGCGGCGGCGTGCAGGGCGCTCGAGCGGGGACTCTGGCCGTGATGGTGTCGGGGCCGCGAGCCGAGTTCGACGCCGTCGCACCGGTTTTCGACGCCATCGGCCGAGCCATATTCGTCGGCGAGAAACCGGGCGCAGCACAAACGATGAAGCTGGTCAACAACTTGATGGCCGCCACGTCGTTGGCCGCGACGGCGGAGATCATGGTAATGGGAGTGAAGGCCGGCCTCGACGCCCAGGTCATGATCGACGTGCTCAACGCCGGGTCGGGCGCCACGCATGCGAGTCGGGAAAAGTTTCCGCGGGCGGTGCTTCCGCGCACCTTCGACTACGGGTTCGCGACGGGTCTGATGGTCAAGGACGTGCGGCTGTACCTCGACGAGGCAAAGGCGCTGGGAATCCCCACTCAGTTGGCTGACGCCGTCGCGCAGCTCTGGGAGGCAACCCTGGACGCGGAGGGACCCGAGTCCGACTTCACGTCGATCGTTAAGCCGCTGGAAGCGGCAGCGGGTGTGGTCGTGGGGACCGAGACCCGCTGACTGCCGGTCCCGCAGCGCCACGTCACCGTATTGCCGCGGCGCGTTTTGGGAATACCTTCTTCATGAGTATGGCAAGCCGGCTTGTATCCACTCCCGCGTGGAGAGTCTTCGCGAAGTATTACTACCCGTTCATCACCCGTCACGGCGCTGACGACGTGGCGCTCTTGAATTTGGGCTACGAGGAAGATCCGCCGATGGACGTGCCCTTAGTCGAGTCCGACGAGCCTGACCGGTTCTGCATCCAGCTCTACCACCGCACGGCGGCCCAGACCGACCTCACAGGCAAGAACGTGCTGGAGGTCAGCTGCGGTCATGGCGGCGGAGCGTCGTATCTGATGCGCACCATGGGGCCGGCTTCATACACGGGCCTGGACTTGAACCCGGCCGGAATCGAGGTTTGCCGCAAGACATACGACATGCCGGGCCTCGAGTTCGTCTGCGGCGATGCACAAAACTTGCCTTTCGACGACGGATCCTTCGACGCTGTGGTCAATATCGAGGCGTCGCATTGCTACCCGTCGCTTCCCCATTTCCTCGCCGAGGTGGCGCGAGTGCTGCGCCCGGGGGGTTGCTTCCTGTACGCGGATGTGCGCCGGTATGACCGTTTCTCGGAGTGGGAAACTGCGCTGGCCGACGCGCCGATGCGGATGATCTCCAAAGAGGACATAAGTGAGCAAGTTGTGCGCGGGCTGCAGAAGAGTTTGCCGCGGTCGCAGCAAATGTTCACGCGCCGCACGCCGCGCTTGTTGCGCGGGCCAGTGCGTGCTGCGGTCGCTGCGTCTCAAGCGAAGATCTGGCGCGGGCTGCAAAGTGGGGAGACCTCCTACCGGATGTACTGCTTCGCCACCGCCTGACGTCGGCGTAGGCCGCGGGGAACTTGCGCGGTTTCGTCTGCGGAAGTAACGGGGAGACTCTGTGCGGGGGGTTTGACGCTATTCGCCGCTGAGTACCAGGTGTATTCGATGACCGCGACGCAAGATATTTTCTGGATAACACGAAATCCCATCGGCCGTGCCCGCGACCTGCTGCGATCGCGGCGGCGACTCGACGACGCGCCGCGACCGCCGGGCCCGCGCGGGCGACCGTTCGTCGGCGTGCTTCCAGAGCTCAAGGCCGATCCATTCGGATACCTGCAGCACCTGGGCGCCGTCTACGGAGATGTCTTCCGGCTGCCGTTGCCGTTGTACGACGTGCTGATCGTGAACCATCCCGACCACGTGCGCCATGTCATGGCGCACCGCAACGGCGAGTACAGCATGGTCGGACCTGTCAGCTGGGCCAAAAATGTGCTGGGCACATCGATGCAGTTCCTGGAGGGAACCGAGTTTCGGCAGCGGCGCAAGCTGCTGGCACCGATGATGGGTCGCGGTCAACTCACCAAGGCCGCCGCCGTGATCACCGACGAATTCGCCAAACGCCTGGCGACGTGGGAGCGGTTCGCTGAAACCGGCGAACCGATCGACCTCCAGCACGAGATCAACGGTGTGGTCATCCCGGCGTTCATGCGCGCGATGTTCACCATCGAGCCGGCCGACGACGTGCTCGAAAGACTCGACATCGACATCCGCACTCTGATGGCGAGCGCGTCGTCCCCGCTATTCCTGGGCCCGCCGCCGCGACTCCTCCCGGGAGACGGCAATCCGGTGCAGGCATGGTGGCGGATGCGGCGGTGGGTGACGCAGCAGATCGACGAACGGCTAACTGACGGCACGTCTTACGACGACATGCTGCAGGTGCTTCTCGATGCGCGCTACGACGACGGTGCGCCGATCAGCCGGCGCGACGCCATCACCGAGGCCATCATGCTGATCGGCGGCGGTTACGAAACCGTCGTGGCCGCGTTGGCGTGGACGCTTGCGCTGCTCCCGCAAAATCCTGAAGCACAGCAGCGGCTCTACGACGAGATCGACGCGCTCGGCGGGGCCAGGCCCACCTACGACGACCTGGACCGGCTGGAGTGGACCAAGGCGTGCTTCGACGAGGGCCAGCGACTGCAGGGCCTGCTCTTACAGCCGCGGTTCGCGATGATCGACGACACCATCGGTGGCTACCGCATCCGCCGCGGCAACCTGATCGGCATACCGATCTACAACCTGCAGCGTGATCCGCGGTGGTGGGGACCCGACGCTGAGGCCTATGAACCAATGCGGTTCTATGACAAGGAAATTGCCGGCGCACGGCCCAATCTGGCCTACCTGCCTTTCGGCGCCGGACCACACCGCTGCTTCGGTGCGGCGATGGGCTATTTGGAGGCACAGTTTCTGCTCGCCCAGATTTTTCAGCGTTTCCGGATCCAAAACCCGCCCGGCTGGGCTCCGCGGCATGATCCGGCTGTCGTCTGGCCGGTCAAAGATGGCGTGCCCGCCATCCTCACCAAAGTGCCGGCCCGAGCGAAATAACGGCATGAGCGAACAGCAAGGAACGCGGGGTTTGGGCGGCGCACTGCTGAAAATACTTGGTGCAGACGATTACCGGCTCACCGTGACCGATCGGCGAGAGATCACTCCCCACTATGTGCGGTTGAGCTTCGACGCCGGCGGCATGCTGAGCGCGCACCCGCCGCACCCGACGATGTGGGTCCGGATGTGGTTCGCCGACGGAGATCGGCTGCACCAACGCGGATACACACTCGTCGACCCCGATCCCGAGGCCGACAGCGTGGACATCGAATTCGCGCTGCACGGCGGTCTGGCATCGCAATGGGCGGAGACGGCACAGCCGGGAGACGTCGTCAAAGCCACTGTCCTGGGCAGTAAGTTCACCCTCCCGCAGCCGCCCCCCGCCGGATACATCATCGTCGGCGACAGCGCCTCACTACCGGCGATCAACTCGTTGCTCAACGCCATCGATGATGTACCCGCTCGGGTCTATCTGGAGGCGGGCTACGACGACGACAGAGACCTGCCGGTTGCGCGCGATGCGGCCGTCACCTGGGTCGACCGTGCAGAGGACGGAAAAGCTTTGGTGGCAAAGGTCAAATCGGAGGCGTTCGATGCGCGAGACCACTTCGGGTGGGTGGCCAGCGACAGCCGCACCACGCGGTCGCTGAAAGGAGTTCTGCAGAACGACTTCGGCATCCCCCGCAAATCGATTGCCGCGCGGGCGTATTGGATAGTCGGGCGTTCGATGGAATAACTCGCGGCGATCGCAAGCGCGGCGAAGCCGGGCGCGGCGGGTCGGCGCTAACCCTACAGCGGTCGACGCCTGCGGACCGTGATGCGACCGCCCTTTTTCGGCAGGAAGCCGAGGCCGCCGGCCTGTAACTTCTCTCCCGGCGCCTCGGTGGTCTGAATGGTCATGTTGCGCAGCACTGTCCGCACTACCACGTTCATTTCCATCTTCGCGAACGCGGCTCCGGCGCAGCGTCTCGTTCCTCCGCCGAATGGGATCCACGCGAAAGTGGACGGCTTGCTGTCGATGTAGCGCTGCGGGTCGAATCGATCGGGCTCCGGGAAGGCGTCGGAATTAGCGTGGCATTGCGAAAGGCTGACGATGATCGAGTAATCCCGGGGAAGCACCCACTCACCGAGCTCGAACGCCGGCACCCGCACCCGACGGCCGGAAAAATCGATGACCGACCTTGTGCGCTGCACTTCGTAAATCGCTGCGTGCCGCAGCTCGGTGTCGTCGGTGTCCGCCTCCTCGACCAGCGCGGACAGCACCTCCGGATGCCGGCTCAGCCGTTCGAAGACCCATGCCAACGTTGTGGCGGTGGTTTCGTGTCCGGCAACCAGAAGGGTGAGCAGGTCGTCACGAATGTCCTGTCGCGACATGGGCGAGCCGTCCTCGTACGCACTGCGTAACAGCAACGCAAAGATGTCGGTTCGGTCGCCCAAGTGCGGATCTGCCAGCCCTTTGTCAATCATGCGGTCGATGACGGCGTCGTACTTGCGCCGCCATCCCGCCAGCCGACCCCATGGGGTGTAGCGACCATAGGTCCGGCGCGGCATCGGCAAGACCGACAGCCGCGCACCCAGTCTGGCCCACGGCACGATGATGTCCCGTAGCTCGTCGAATTCGGTACCTTCGGCACCGAAAACCGCTCGCAGGATGACATTCAGCGTGATCTGTTTCATCGGCGGCAGGGTGGCGAACGGAGTGCCCTCGGGCCAATCGGCGATCTCGCGGAGGGTCTCCTCTTCGACGATGCGCTCGTAATTCTTCATATTGCTGGCGTGAAACGGTTGGGCCAGCAGTTTGCGCCGGCGCCGGTGATCGGCACCCTCAAGTCCGAACACCGAACCGGATCCCAACAGCCTGCTCAAGTTCGGCTTTATCACCCCGAGGTCATCTGGTCCGCTCGTGTAGATGTACTTGGCCAACTCGGGGTCGACTACCACTACAAGCCGTCCGAATACCGGCACATCCATCCTGAAGGCAGCCCCGTAGCGACGCGCCAAGCGTTCGGTGACCCACCGCCGCGCGGCAAAGAAAGCGATGCCCTGCGCCACTTTGGGAATCACGCGCGGCACCCCAGGTGGCAGCCTGACCGGCGGCGGCCGCTGTGTTGCCTGGCTTTTCGGGGTTGTCGTGCTACTCATCAGAAATCCTTCGCGAAACCTACGTCCTACGAGATGACGGTTACCCACTAATTCGCAGCCTGCACTACTCGACCACGCCCCCAAGCTGGAACTCGGCCAGAGTGCGGGCGACCAAGTCGCGCAATTCGTACTTCGAATTTTTGGCGCCAGGTCGGTAGGCGGTGACCGTGATACACATCTTGCCGCCGGTCCGCAGCAGGAACAGGGCAAGTTCGCCGTACGCGCGTTCGAGGTCATGTCGCATGACGCGTTGAATCATCCCCCGCCCGAACGCAATTTCGGCCTCGGTGCCATCAGGGCGACCGGCAACTACTGGCATGTCGCCCATGCTGGAGAACGCCACAGGTAGATCGGCATAGCAGAACGCCGCTTCGGTGAGCCGTTTCAGCGCCCGCTTCGGTGCGAATGGCGCCAGCGGCGCCAGCGGAAGCAGGGGCGAAGCCTGTTCCGGGGCTTGCCGCAAAGTCTCGAACGCTTGTCTGATCGCCGCACGGGCATCGGACAAATCGGAAGTCACCCTGGCTGGGTCGATGCCGACATTGACGAACGACAGTGTGTTGGCACGGGAATCGGCCTCGGTACGGTCGCTGAGCGGGATCTGTAAGGTGACGGCGCCGTCGCCAGCACGTCGACGGCCCATGCGCTCCGCGAGTTTGGCGGCGAAACCGGCCGCCAGATGATGGCTCTTGCCGCCGAGAGCCTTCGCGCGCTTGTCCCAATCGTCGAGATCGACGTGAATTGCGACCGCCGGAACCACCACGGGTTCGTCGCGGTCGGTGGTCTGGACGGGGATGAGTTTCGTTGGTGGCGAGGGAGTTTGATCGCGCGGACGCCGACGCGCCATTTTCGCCGCCCCGGCAATCGCTCGCCTGACCTCGGGTATGCCTTGCACGGTTTGGCGGGCGTCTTGCGCCACCGCACGCAGCCTGGTCCGAGAACGCGGCGGTGGATAACCGAAGTCGCGCGTAATGCCGGCGGCCGCATCGGCGACGGCGCCGACAATCCCGAGACCATCGACGAGACCATGCGAAGCCACCAAACTCACCGCAGTCGAGCCGTCCGTCAGCGGAAGAACACCGAGATGCCAGCCGGGACCCCGCTCGGCATCCACGCGGAGTTGTCCACGCTCGTCGAGCCAGTCGCTGAGCTCGGCGCGCGGACGGGCGCGCTCGGCGATATCCATATCGGTCGGCCCCCGATCGCGAACCCAGCGGTGGCGGGCGAACGGCAGAGGCGAGCGTTCGATGCGCCGTCCCAACAAACCATCGCCCAGATGATGGTGGAAACGCCTCAGAGCCTCGAAGTCGACGGGGTGCTCGTAAATCCAGACGCACTGGACGATCGCGTTGCGCCCAGTCGCACGCTGCGTGAGGAACATGGCTTGATCCATGAACGACAGCCGATTGTCCCGCCGGGCTTCGCCGCCGAACGCGGTATCTCGGCGGTGGGCCCCATATGTCTGGACTGGCATTGTTGCGCCTCCGGTCAACTTCGGAGCTCTGTTATGGCGCGCTAACGGAACAGCTACCCGCACACGCCGAACGCAAACCGGTTTGCGTTGGTATTTGCGCGCGCTTCGCCGCACGTCGACGCCTGTCGAATAGCAAACCCACGTCTGGATCTTCGGCGTCACTTGCACATGATCGTGGTGTGTAGCCTGGAGATGTGTCACGCAGCGACCGCGGTTGTCGCGAGTAGACGCCGGTTCACGACCGCGAGTGGCAGGACCCCCGGGGGGGAACACATGAAAATGGACAGAACGAACGCGCCGACGTCCTTCGCGCCGTGGATCAAACACATGCCGGGACCCAACCGAGCGCCCAACAGCGGGGCTATCGTGGTCTTCCCGCACGCCGGAGCAGCGGCCGCCAGCTATCGGCGATTGGCAATGGCCCTGGCCGCGGGAAGTGACACGTTCGTCGTGCAATACCCGGGGCGGGCCGAGCGTCTCAACCACCCGGCGCCCAAAACCATTCATGACCTGGCCGGCGGATTGTTCGAGGCGGGCCCCTGGCACCGGGCCGCGCCACTGCGGTTGTTCGGACACAGCATGGGTGCTGTGGTCGCTTTCGAGTTCGCCCGGATCGTCGAGCAGTGCGGTATTGCGGTGCACAAGCTATGGGTGTCGGCCAGCCCGCCCCCGTCGACGGTTTCCGCTCTGCCCGACCTGCCGACCAGCACCACGGAAGTTCTCGCCGATGTCGCCGAAATGGGTGGGACGGATCCGCGGCTTTTGGCCGACGAGGAGTTCGCCGAGTTGCTCGCCCATGCGACGCGTTGCGACTACCAGGCGCTCAACCGCTACGACTGCAGCGACAGAACCCGGATTCGCGCCGATATCCACGCCATCGGCGGCCGACATGATCGCCGTGTGAACGCCGAGTCACTGCGACGGTGGGCCGATCACACCCGAGGGTCCTTCACGTTGTCGCTGTTCGACGGCGGACACTTCTACCTCGACGAGCACGTCAACACCGTCCCGAGGCGCGTCATCACCGACATTTAACGCCCGTTTGCCAAGGCGTCGCCTCCTGGTTGACGCTAACGAAAATTGTTGCGCGGCGCGCCTTTTAGCGGCCTTACCACCCCCCTCGAATTCCGGGCCAAGCAGGCGCCTTCCCACGGTATTGCACATACGCCAGTTTCAATTTCGGTTGAGGTTGCGCGTCAAGTGTTTGTCGCCAGTCGGCGCGGGTATCCCTACCGCGACGCACACGAACGCCGTGGCTGCGCCTGGGGGGGCGATCGTCGACTCCGCAACTGGACCGGTCGTCGTCTCGCCGGCCGACCAAGAGCCGGTTCCGTACGAACCCGGACCCAGCTTATGGCGGAGGGGAGGGAATCGTGAGCGCATCGAGCGGTTTGGTGGAGGAAGTCGAACCGTTCCCGTGCCACCAAAACTACAAGAACGCCGTCGCCAGCCGAGCCATCGATGTCTAACCAACGGGTGACGGCCGTCTTCGACTACGAACCGGTGGTAGTCGTCGGCATGGCGCTTGAGACGCCCGGCGATATCGACACCGCCGAGGCTTATTGGGAATTGCTGTCAGCGCGGCGAGAAGCGTTGTCGCCCTTCCCGACCAACCGAGACTGGCCGATCCGAGATCTCTTGGCCGGCTCACGCCGCGACGGCTTCAAGCCAATTCACGACTCCGGTGGATTCTTGACCGGGGCAACGACATTCGACCCCGGGTTCTTCGGGATCTCGCCGCGCGAAGCTACCACGATGGACCCGCAGCAACGCGTCGCTTTGCGGGTAGCCTGGCGCGCACTGGAGAACAGCGACATCAACCCGGACGATCTGCAGGGCCATAACGTCGGTTGTTACATCGGAGCATCCATGACCGGCTACGGGCCGGAGATGGCCGAGTTCTCTCGGCACACGGGACATCTGCTCAGCGGAACTGCGCTCGGGGTGGTCTCGGGGCGAATCGCCTACACGCTCGGCTTGGCCGGTCCGGCTCTGACCATCGACGCTTCGTGCACCTCGGCGCTTGCCGCGCTGCATGTCGCGGTACAGGCCGTTCGCGCCGGAGACTGCGACATGGCACTGGCCGGAGGAGTCTGCGTGATGGGCTCACCAGGCTACTTTGTCGAGTTCTCAAAACAACAGGCGCTGTCCGACGACGGGCACTGCCGCCCCTACAGCGCACAGGCCAGCGGCACTGTGTGGGCCGAGGGTGCGGGAATATTTGTGCTGCAACGTAAATCGCACGCGCTGCGCGACGGCCGCCGGATTCTCGCGGAAATCCGTGCCAGCGCGGTCAATCAGGATGGCCGTAGCGCGGGGCTCAGCGCCCCCAGCGGCGACGCGCAGAAGCGCCTCTTCGAACGCGTCATCTGCCAGGCCGGAGTGCGCCCCGAAGACATCACGATGGTCGAAGGACATGGCACCGCCACCCGCCTCGGCGACCGTACCGAGTTGCGATCACTGTCGGAAACATACGGCGCGACCGAACCCGGCCGCGGCGCTTTGCTGGGGTCGGTCAAGTCCAATGTGGGCCACGCGCAGGCCGCCGCGGGCGCATTGGGTCTGGCAAAGCTTCTGGTCTCTGCCGAACACGGCGCGGTGCCGCCCACGCTCCACGCGGCCGAGCCAAGTCACGAGATCG
Source organism: Mycobacterium sp. MFM001 (assembly GCF_003402475.1). GTDB lineage: Bacteria > Actinomycetota > Actinomycetes > Mycobacteriales > Mycobacteriaceae > Mycobacterium. The sequence goes on along the minus strand of NZ_BFAB01000007.1, from coordinate 66,748 downwards.
ACTGGGACAAGCAAGGTCTGCGGCTCGCCCAAGAGCTGACACCGTGGCCCGCCGTGGACGGACAGCGGCTTGCCGCGGTTTCTGCGTTCGGCGTGAGCGGCACCAACGCGCACGCCATCGTGTCTGTTCCGGAGTCCGTATGATGGCCGCCTCCCGCTTCCCGGACCGCCGTATCCCTGTGCTGCTCAGCGCGCACGCGCAGGACCTGGTCGCCCAGGACGCCGCGGCGATCCTGGAATTCCTGGGCCGCGCGCCGAAAGTGACCTGCGTGCCGGGGGTGGCCTCCACGCTGTTGCGAATGCGAAGACTGCGCCGCCACCGCGCGGTGGTACGGGCCGGCGACGTCGCCGAGCTCGCCACCGCCCTTCGCGCGCTGGCTGACGGCGATGAGCATCCCCTGGTCGCCAGGTCGTCGGGAAACACCTTGGCCCGAACAGCTTTCGTATTTCCCGGCCAGGGCAACCAGTGGCCGTCGATGGGGGCCGACGCCTATCGAGAGCTGCCCATTTATCGGGCCGAGGCGGACCGCTGCGCCGAAGCGTTCGTCACCGCCGGCATGCCGTCTCCGCTGCCCTACCTCGTGAACGGCCCGGCCGAGCAGGGCTGGTCACAGGTCGAGATACAAGGTGCGCAGTTCACTCATTCGGTCGGCTTGGCACAGGTTTGGCGGTCGTGCGGCGTTCTTCCCGATATCACGGTGGGACACAGTCTCGGCGAGGCGGCGGCCGCATATGTCGCCGGAGCCGTAAAGCTGCCAGACGCGGTCGCTGTCGTCGGAGCCAGAGCCGCCGTGGTGGGTAGGCTGCCCGGCCGCTACGGCATGGCGGTGCTGGGCGTCGATGTGGATGAAGCGGAGCGGCTGATAGCCACAACGCCTGGGTGGTTGGAAGTTTCGGCCGTCAATGCTGCGTCTTCGACGGTGCTCTCCGGCGACCGCGACGCGGTCGACGCGGCCGTGCGCCTCGCCGAAGAGCGCGGGATCTTCGCCCGGTCCATTGCCGTCGACTATCCGGGGCACACCAGCGCCCTCGACCCGTTGCGGCCGATATTCGAAGAGCTGCTCCCAGCGGCGGCGTTCAAAGATGCGCCCATAGAGTTCGTCAGTTCTACGCTGGGGGCGGTGGTAGGAGCCGGCACCGATTTCACCGATTACTGGTGCCGAAATCTGCGCAACACGGTCCGGTTCGACCGCGCCGTTGCAGTGGCGATCGAACGAGGCGTCAATGTGTTCGTCGAGCTGTCGGCGCACCCGTCGCTGCTGTCCGCGCTGACCGACCTCGTCGAAGACGAGTCGACGGTGCTCGTCGGATCCGGTACCCGCGGTGAGCCCGTCACCGACCAGTTGTCCGCCAACATTGCCGCCGCCGCGCTGGCTGATCCCCGTTACCGATGGGCCGACGTGGCGGGGGTCGGCGGCCATCCACCGCTGCGCGGCTTTCCCAACGCGCCGATGCATGCGGTGCATTTCTGGGCGAAACGAGAGCCGTTACCGCCGTTGCCCGGTAAGGCCATCGCAGTGGCATACGAGCAGTGGGAGCCGACTGACGAAGCGGGGACCAGGAGGCAGGCAAACCGCCGTATCGCGATTGTGGAACCCGGCGCCGCCGCAGGCTCGTTAGCGCGGCGGCTGACGGATGCCATTGGGTCACACGACGATTGCATGCTGGCTGCCCCCGACGACGCGGACATCGCCGTGATCATCGCCCCCGCGTTCGAGCAGCCCGACGCGGTCGCCGCGAGCGAAGCTTTGATCGACGCGCGCCCACCGGATTACCGTCGGCTTTTGGGTCCGCAGTGCCGCACCGTGTGGCTGGTCACCGCTTGCGGCGAACAGGTGCAGCCCGGTGAACCCGCCGGGCTGCCGGCACAGGCGGCGCTCGCCGCGATGCACCGCAGCATCGGCTTCGAATTCCCCGACAAGACATTCGGCCACCTCGATCTGCCCAGCCGCAACATCGCCGCACAGGAGGGGCTCGCCTGCCTCGACGTGTTCCTTGGCGACGCCGACGAAGTGGCGCTGCGTGAAAGCGGCAACGGGGAGCCGCGACGCTATGTTCGCAGGCTGCGCGAATCTCACGAACCCATGCCGCAGCGCGCATTCGACGCAACCCTGCTGGACAGCGTCGTGATTACCGGCGGCAGTGGAGCCATCGGCCGCGCGTATGCACGCCACTGCGTCGACCACGGCGCCCGCCAGGTGATCCTGTTGAGCCGCAAGGGTGTTGAGCAGGCCGACATAGACCGGCTGCGCGAGGGACACGACGTCGACGTGCGCGCGCCGACGTGCGATATCACCGACACCGATTCGGTGCGGCTCGCCGCGACGGAGCATGCAGGCGACGGCGCGTCACTGCTGATCCACGCCGCCGGAACCGCCACTTTCGGCCCGCACGATCGCCTTACCGGGGCCGACTTCGCAGATATGTTCGGCGCCAAAGTTGCCGGGCTGGCGCGGGTCTCGGAAGCGTGGCCGCTACGGCGGGACGCACGGATCATGGCGTGCTCCTCCGTATCCGGACTATGGGGCGGGTACGGACACGGTGCCTATGCAGCGTCGAACCGGATGCTCGACGTCCTGGCCGCCCAGCTGCGGGCCAAGGGGCTGGACGCCACCTCGATGCGGTGGGGACTGTGGCGGGACACCAAAATCGCCAGTGACGACGAGATCGCCCGCATCGAGCGGTCCGGGCTGGTCCCGATGGATCCTGACGAAGCTGTCGCGGCGAGTCTTTGCCAGCACGACGGCGACCCGGTGATACTCGCCGCCGACTTCGACCGGCTGCGACTCTTCTTCGAAAGCCAGGGATTCCTCACGCCTTTCGCTGCACCCACTGCCGTCCAGGAAGCCGAGCCCGTCGGCGACGACGCCGGGGAGCGACCGATCGACCAGGTCGTGCGCGCCGAGGTGGCCACGTTGCTGGGAGCCGGCGATCCGGCGTCGGTCGACGTGAACGCGCCGCTGGTCGATCTCGGCCTGGACTCTTTACTGGCAGTCGATCTGCGAAAACGGCTGGACCGGGCGATCGGTCACGCGGTTCCGCTGACGCAATTGCTCGGCGGCATCACCAGCGCCCAACTCATCGATGTGCTGCGGTCCGCCCCCTCCGACGACGGCGCAGACCGAACCGGGCCCACCAACGCGGCCGGTGACATCGGGAAGGGCGGGCATGGGAGAAAGGGAGGAGCTCTCACGTGACCGATACCGTTGACGCCCCGCTCAATGAACAGCGCTTGGAGTTGCTGCAGCGCAAACGCATTGGCGGCGCGACGGGCGAATTGTCCGCGGGTCAGCTCCGGATGTGGTTCGTACAATCGATCGACCCGACCAGTGCACTGCTCAACGTCTGCATGTCCTACCGCATCACCGGCGCTGTCGACGTCGCAGGGTTACATCGGGCAGTGGACGCCGTCGCGTCCCGCCATCCGGTGCTGCGCACCACGTATCACACCGATGACAACGGCGACCCGTATCCAGTTGTGCACGACGACTTGCGGCCCGGCTGGACCGAACACGACCTGTCCGGGCTGGCCGAGCAGGCCCGGCAGCTGCGACTGGAAGTGCTGGCGCAGCGGGAGTTCCGCCGGCCCTTCGACTTGGCCGCGGATTCGCCGCTGCGCATCACGGTCGTGTGCCTGACCCCCGACGAAGTGATGCTGCTGGTCACTGCACACCACATCGCCTGGGACGACGGGTCATGGGCGCCGTTCTTCACCGACCTGGTCCGCGCGTATGCCGACCCGGATCGTTTCGATGCTGCCCCGATGGAACCAGCGTCTCCGCCTGCCGGCGGCGACCTCGAGGAGGATCTGGCGTACTGGCGGCCGCGGATGACGGACTTGCCTGAGCCGCTGGAACTTCCGGGCCCCAACGGTTCGGTGGTGCCGAGCACCTGGCGGTCACGGGGCGAGTCGCTGCGGTTGCCCGCGGCCACCGTCGAGCGGGTGGCAGCCCTGGCCCGCGAGAGCGGTGCCACCCCGTACATGGTGCTGCTGGCCGCGTTCTCTGCGTTGATTCACCGGTACACCCACGCCACCGACTTCCTGATCGCCGCGCCGGTGAACAATCGCGGTGACGGCACCGAAAACGCGATCGGCTACTACGGAAACACCGTCGTGATGCGCACGCGGCCGCGCCCGCGGCAGACCTTCCGCGACCTGTTGGCGCAGACCCGCGAGACCACAGCCGGGGCCTTCTCCCATCAGCGTGTCAACTTCGACTGGCTGGTGCGGGAATTGAATCCCGACCGTCGCCACGGCGCGGAGCGTCTGACCCGAGTCGGCTTCGGGTTTCGTGAACCCGACGGCGGCGGATTCTGCCCGCCGGGGGTGCAATGCCGGCGCGGCGAGTTGCGCGGCCAATTCACCCAGCTACCACTGAATTTCATGGTGGAATTCGCAGCCGACGGTGCTCTGGTCGACGCCGAGTACCTGGTGGAAGTGCTGGACGCGCCGCTGGCCCGGCAGCTGCTCGAGCATTACGCCATCCTGTTGGACAGCGCGCTGGCGGACCCTGACGCCGACGTCTCGGCGTTGTCCCTGTTGAGTGACGCCGATAGGGACTGGCTGCGCCGAGCCGCTACCGGCGAGGAATTCTCCACGCCGCCCACCACTCTGACCGCGCTGATGACCGAGCGGGTCGCGCAGGCTCCCGACGCCGTCGCGGTGGTCTACGAGGGCCGACAATACAGCTATCGCGAGATCAATGAGGAAGCAAACCGGCTGGCGCACTGGCTGATCGAGCAGGGTGTCGGCACCGAGGACCGTGTCGCCGTGGTGCTCGACAAGTCGCCCGAACTGGTCATCACCGGACTGGGCGTGCTCAAAGCCGGTGCGATCTACCTGCCGGTCGACCCGACCTATCCGGAGGATCGCCTGTCGTTCATCCTGGACGACGCGGAAGCCAAAATTATTCTGCGAGAGCCGGTCACGGAGTTGTCGGAGTACGCTCCGACCGACCCGACCCCCGAGGAGCTGGTCCGGCCGCTGCGGCCGAACAACACCGCCTACCTGATCTACACCTCCGGTTCGACGGGCCTGCCCAAAGGTGTGCCGGTGCCGCACGCGCCGATCGCCGAGTACTTCGTCTGGTTCGGCGACGCATACCAGGTCGACGAGACCGACCGGCTGCTGCAGGTGGCCTCCCCCGGCTTCGACGTGTCCATCGCCGAGATCTTCGGCACACTGATTTGCGGCGCGCGACTGGTGATCCCGCGACCAGACGGCCTGCGCGACATCGGGTATCTGACCGACCTGTTGTATCGCGAAGGCATCACCTCGATGCATTTCGTGCCGTCGCTGCTCGGGCTGTTTCTGTCCTTGCCGGGTGTCAACCAGTGGCGCACGCTGCGCCGGGTCCCGGTCGGTGGCGAGGCGCTGCCCGGTGAAATCGCAGACAAGTTCCACGCCACCTTCGACGCGTCGCTGTACAACTTCTACGGGCCGACCGAGACTGTCGTCAACGCCACGAGCTACCCGGTCGAGGGCACCCAGGGCACCCGCATCGTGCCGATCGGCAAACCCAAAATCAACACGCAGGTGCATCTGCTCGACAATGCCCTGCGGCCGGTCCCGGTCGGGGTGATCGGCGAAATCTACCTCGGCGGAACACACATGGCGCACGGTTACCACAATCGGCCGTCGCTGACTGCCGAGCGTTTCGTCGCCGATCCGTTCAGGCCCGGCGGCCGGTTGTACCGCTCAGGAGATCTGGCCCGGCGTAACGCCGACGGCGACATCGAATTCGTCGGCCGCGCCGACGAGCAGGTGAAGATTCGTGGCTTCCGGATCGAGTTGGGCGAGGTCGCGTCGGCGATCTCGGTCGATCCCAGCGTCGGGCAGACCGTGGTGATCGCTGCCGACCTGCCGGGATTGGGTAAGAGCCTGGTCGGCTATGTCACCCCGGTCGACGGTGACGCCGAAACCGTTGACGTGGAACGCATCCGGGCGCGGGTGGCCGCCGCGCTGCCGGACTACATGACGCCGGCCGCCTATGTCGTGCTCGACGAAATCCCGATCACCACGCACGGCAAGATCGACCGTGACGCGTTGCCGCAGCCGGAGATCGCCGCGGCCGCCGAATACCGTGAGCCGACAACGGACAGCGAGCGGCGCATCGCCGAGTTGTTCGCCCAATTGCTCGGCCACGAGCGGGTGGGCGCCGACGACTCGTTCTTCGACCTCGGCGGCCATTCCCTGGTGGCCACCAAGCTGGTCGCCGCGATCCGGTCTGAGTGCGGCGTCGAACTCGGTATCCGCGACGTGTTCGAGCTGACCACGGTCGCACGTGTTGCCGAACGGATCGACCAGCTGAAGTCGGGCGCGGTTAGGATCAAGCGGCCCACACTGGTCAAGACGTCGCACGACGGCCCGTTGCCGCTGTCGGCATCACAGCTGCGGACCTGGTTCGCCTACCAGATCGAGGGGCCCAGCGACGCCAACAACATCCCCTTTGCCGCCAAGTTGAGCGGGCCATGCGACATCGACGCTCTCGTCGCCGCGGTCAGCGACGTCGTGGCGCGTCACGAGATCCTGCGTACCAACTACACCGAAATCGACGGTGTGCCATACCAGGTGGTCCACCCTGCGGCCGAAGTGCCGGTGCGACAGGCGACCGGCGACGGGGAGGAGTGGGTGCGGACGCAGCTGGACGCCGAGCGCCGATACTGCTTTGCACTGGACCACGAATGGCCGATCCGGGCAGCGGTGCTGCACACCGGCGACGAGCACGTGGTCTCGTTGGTGGTGCACCACATCGCCATCGACCACTGGTCGGGCGGGGTGCTGTTCGCCGACCTGCTGACCGCGTATCGGGCGCGGCACGGCGGGCAGCAGCCGTCCTGGGCGCCGCTGCCGCTGCAGTACGGCGACTACGCCGCCTGGCAGGGCGCACTGCTGGCCGAGCCCGCCGGCGGGGAGCCCAGCATCGCAGCGATGCAGCGCGAATACTGGACGCGACAGTTGGCGGGGATACCGGAAGACACCGGGCTGCGGCCGGACCTTCCGCGCCCGCCGGTGCCCAGCGGTGCCGGTGACTCCGTCGAATTCAGCATCGACCCGCAGACCCGCGGCAAGCTCGCCGAGCTGAGCCGCGAGTTGGGCATCACCGAATTCATGCTGTTGCAGTCGGCGGTCGCGGTCGTGTTGCACAAAGCCGGTGGCGGCGTGGACATTCCGTTGGGCACCCCGATCGCGGCGCGCACCGAGCCCGAACTCGACCAACTGATCGGCTTTTTCATCAACATCCTGGTGCTCCGCAACGACCTGGACGGCAACCCGACGCTGCGGGAGGTTTTGGGGCGGGCCCGGGAAACGGCGCTGGGCGCCTATGCTCACCAGGATCTGCCGTTCGAGCGGGTGGTCGATGCGGTCAACCCGGTGCGGTCGCTGTCGCGCAACCCGCTGTTCCAGGTGGTCGTCCACGTCCGCGATCACCTGCCGGCCGAGCGGGTGATCGACACCGGTCCGGACGGTGACACCGTATTCACCGCGCTGGAGCCGGCATTCGACATGGCGCATGCCGATTTGAGCTTCAGCTTCTTCGCCACCGACACCGGGTACCACGGCAACATCCTCTACCGCACCGAGCTGTACCGCCGCAGCACCATCGAGCGACTGGTCGGCTGGCTAGCACAGGTCGTCGACGCCTTCGCGACTGACGTCGAGGTGACGTTGCGCGACGTGCAGTTGCTCGACGCCGCGGAGCGGCAACGCATCCTGACCGACTGGAGCCGCGGCGCCGAGCCGCCCGCCGACCGTCCACTCACCATCGCCGAACTACTCGAACCGAGCCGGAAGTGTGGCTCCGATCGCATCGCCCTTCGCTGTGGTCGCGAACAGATCGATTATCCTGCGCTGCACCGCCGTTCGGACAACTTTGCGCAGCTGCTCGCCGGTCGCGGCATCGGGCCGGGATCATTGGTCGGCTTGTCGACGCGGCGCAGCATCGACATGGTGGTCGCACTGGTCGGCATCATGAAGGCCGGAGCCGGCTTCTTCCCGCTGGACCCTGGCTATCCACCTGCACGCAAGCAGTTCATGCTCGACGACGTCGCGCCACAGGTTGTCGTCGTGACAACCGAAGCTCTCGACACCATGCCCGAATCCCCTGGGGTCACCTTTATTTCGCTCGACGATCCTGCGGTGCAGGAGGCCATGGAGGCCGCTGGGACGCCTTTACAGCCGTTGCGGCCGGCGCATCCAGACGACCCGATGTATTTGGTCTTCACCTCCGGATCGACCGGAAAACCGAAGGGCGTGTTGGGCACCCATCGGGCGATGACCACCCGGCTGAACTGGCAGGTATGGAATTACCCGGTGCCCGGCAACGACGTTCGGTTGGCGCAGGCCTCCTGGACATTCCTCGAGGGCTGCATGGAAACGCTGGGCGGACTGGCGGCGGGGGCCACCACGATCCTGGCCGACGACGCCGAGCACCGCGACCCCGAAGCACTCGCGTCGCTGATCCGGCGTCACTCGATAGCTCAAGTGACGGCGGTGCCCAGCCTGGTCTCGACGGTCGTCGACTCGTGGCCCGACGCGCTGCGATCGCTGACCCGGCTGGTGTGCGGCGCCGAGCCGCTGACGACCTCGCTGCAGGAGCGGTTGTTGGCGATGCGCGGCGACGCCGCAACACCGGAGTTGCTGAACAACTTCGGCGCCACCGAGACATCCGGTGCACTGGTCCGCGGACCGCTGACTCCGCCGGTCCCGATCCTGGGCACCCCGATGCCCGATGCGCAGGTGTATCTGCTCGACGACGCCCTGGCGCCGGTGCCGGTCGGCGTGGTCGGTGAATTGTATTATGCCGGTGGGCAACTGGTTCGAGGTTATTGGAAACGGCCCGGACTGACCGCGGTGCGGTTCGTGGCCAATCCGTATGCCGACCAACCCGGAGTGCGGTTCTACCGCAGCGGCGACCGAGCTCGCTGGACCGAAGAGGGCCGACTGGAGTTCGTCGGGCGGACCGATCACCAGGTGAAGGTACGCGGTTTCCGCGTCGAACTCGGCGAAGTGGATGCCGCCCTGCAGGCGGCCGACGGGGTGGCGGTTGCGGCCTCGCGCACCTGGGAGCTGCAGGGCAGCACCACGTTGGCCGGCTATGTGGTGCCCGAAGAGCCGATCACCGACGACGCGGCCAAGGCGGCGTTCGCGTCGGCGGTCCGCGCCAAAGCCGCTTCGGTGCTACCGGGATACATGGTGCCGTCGTCGATCACGGTGCTCGACGAGATGCCCAAGACCGAGTCGGGCAAACTGAATCGGCCCGGGCTGCCGCAGCCGGCGGTGAGCACGACGGGCGAAGCCGAGCCGCCGCAAACCGGCACCGAACGCGCGCTGGCCGCGGTGTTCGCCGAGCTGCTGTCCACCCCGGGGGTGGGGCGCTTCGACGACTTCTTCGCGCTCGGCGGTGACAGCATTCTGTCAGTGCAGCTGGCCGCCCGGGCGAAAGACGCCGGCATGCACGTAACGCCGCGGATGGTGTTCGAGAACCCGACCGTGCAGCTGCTGGCCGCCGCCGTCGACCACGCAAGCGCGACGGGGGCCGACGGCGCGGAGATCGATACCCGGCACGCGCCGATGAGCACCTCGGGACTGTCGGCCGAGGATCTGGCTGCAGTGACCCAATCGTGGACGTCGTCTCAGGGTGAGAAGCCATGACCGCCACCGAAGCTGGTGCACCGCCGGGCATCGAGGATGTCATGGCGCTCAGCCCCTTACAGGAGGGGCTGTACTCGCTGACCACACTGGGCGAATTCAGCGAAGACGACCCTTACCTGATCGGGATGACCGCCGACATCTCCGGTCCGCTCGACGTCGAGCTGCTCAAGCATTGTGCGGCAAAGATGTTGGAGCGGCACCCGAATCTGCGGGCCAGCTTCGTCAGCCGCGACATCCCGCGTCCGGTGCAGATCGTTCCGGCTCGAGTCGAGCTGCCCTGGCGACACGTCAGCGCCGCGCCCGAAGATATCGAACAACTGGAGACCGAGGAGCGACGTCGGCCGTTCGACTTCGAGCGCACGCCGTCGATGCGTTTCCTGCTCATCGAATTACCAGATGCCCGCTGGCGTTTGGTGATCACCGCGCATCACATCGTGATCGACGGCTGGTCGCTGCCGGTGTTCGCAGCGGAGATGATTGCCCTGTACGGGGCCGGCGGTGACGTGCACGCGCTGCCGGCCGAGCCGCGGCCATACCGCGACTACATCGGCTGGCTTGCCGGCCGCGATCATTCGGACAGCGAGCAGGTGTGGCGTGAACACCTGGCCGGCCTGTCCGGCCCGACGCTGCTCACGGCGGCGATGGGCACCGAAGCGCCGGGCAGGGGGCTGCCCCGGCGTACCGAGCTGCGCACCGACCGCGACACCACCGCGCGGCTTTCCGAGGGAGCTCGAGACCGCGGCATCACCGTCAACACACTGATGCAGATGGCCTGGGCGCTGGTGCTCTCGCGGCTCACCGACCGCGACGACGTGGTGTTCGGGGTCACGGTGTCCGGCCGTCCGCCCGAATTGTCCGGTGTCGAAAGCATGATCGGCCTGTTCATCAACACCGTCCCGTTACGGGTGCGGCTCGACCCGGATGGCGACGTCGGTAGGCAATGCCATGGGGTGCAACGAGATGCGGCGATGTTGCGGGATCACAGCTACCTGAGCCACGCCCAGCTGCGAGCGCTGGGCGGCCTCGGCGAAATGTTCGACACCCTGCTTGTCTACGAAAACTTTCCCACCGCAGGTCTTGTCGAAGGTGGCGACTTGTCCGCTGGCGGTGTGACATTCCAGCCAGCAGGGCTGGAGAGCGTGACCCATTTTCCGGTCGCGGTCGCCGCGCACATGGCCGACGGGGAACTGGTCACGCTGGTGGAAGTGCTCGACGGTGCGCTCGGCGCGACGACCGGCGCCATGCTGGGCCGCCGCGTGCTCGCCACCGCCGAGCGGCTGCTGTCGATGTGGGATCGCCCGCTGCGCGAGGTGAGCGTGCTGTTCGACGACGAGGCGCAGCCGGTGCGGGCAGCAGCGACGCCGCCGGCCCGCGCAGCCACCGGTTTCCACACCCGCTTCGCCGCGATCGCCGCCGCTAAACCTGATGCCGTCGCACTCAGCTGGCCGCTTGGCACAATGAGCTACGCCGCTCTGGACGCCGCCGCCAACCGCCTGGCTGCACTACTCCACAGCCGCGGCGCCGGGCCGGAAACGCCAGTGGCAATCCGCCTTTCGCGGGGCCCGGAGTTCGTCATCGCGATGCTCGCGACACTGAAGGCCGGCGCCATGTGTGTGCCGCTCGAACCTGGCATGCCTTCCGAGCGGGTGGAGTCAATCCTGCGACAGACGGGTGCGAGCATCGTCGCCGACGAGGATCTGCTGTCTACCGCCGACGATCAGTCCGCCGATTTCCGTCCCGTCGAGGTGGAACCCGACCAAGCCGCCTATGTGATCTTCACCTCGGGGACAACCGGAGAACCCAAGGGAGTCATCGGAACTCACGCCGCGTTGAGCGCCTACGCCGACGACCACATCCAGGCCGTGCTGCGGCCCGCCGCCGCCCGGCTGGGCCGCCCGCTGCGGATCGCGCATGCCTGGTCGTTCGCGTTCGACGCCGCCTGGCAGCCACTGGTCGCGCTGCTCGACGGGCACGCCGTGCATGTCGTCGACCAGCAGACGCAGCCCGACGCGGAGGCGCTGGTTCGCACGATCATCAACCACCGCATCGACATGATCGACACCACGCCCTCGATGTTCGCGCAACTGCGGGCATTCGGCTTGCTGGACGCCGCGCATCTGACCGTGCTGGCGTTGGGCGGCGAAGCCATCGGCGCGCCGACGTGGAACGCGATCCGAAACGCGTGCGCCCGCAGCGCTATGGCGGCCTACAACTGCTACGGCCCCACCGAAACCACGGTCGAGGCGGTGGTTGCGAGTATCGCCGAATACGACGAGCCGTCAATCGGGCGTCCCACCCAACAGACTCGCTGCTACGTACTGGACTCCGGTCTGCGCCCGGTGGTCTACGGCGCACCCGGCGAGTTGTACTTGGCCGGCGCGCAACTGGCCCGCGGCTACCTCGGCCGAGCCGGCGAGACGTCGATGCGATTCGTCGCTGATCCTTTTGCGCCCGGCGAGCGGATGTACCGCACCGGCGATCTGGTGCGCCGCCAGCCCGACGGTTCGGTGCGGTACCTGGGCCGCGCCGACACGCAGGTGAAGATCCGGGGCTACCGCGTCGAACCAAGCGAGATCGCCGCCGCGCTGGAAACGCATCCCGCGGTACGGCATGCGCATGTGCTGGTGCGTGAGCAGCAGGACGGTGCACGACTAACCGCCTATGCGGCCGCCGCCGACGGCGCGAAACCCACCGCCGGAGAACTCCGCGGCATGCTTGGCGAACGGTTGCCGCGCTACATGGTCCCGCAGCGCATCGTCGTCGTCGACGACATTCCGCTGACTCCCAACGGCAAGCTGGACGAGACCGCGCTGGCCGACGTCGATTCCGCCGCCACGGTGGCGTGCACACCAGAAACACCAACGGAAGCCGCACTGGCCGAACTGCTTACCGAGATGCTGCAGCTTCCGCGGGTCGACGTGATGACCGACTTCCTGCAGCTGGGGCTGGACAGCATCCTGGCGCTCTCGGTGGTGCAGGCGGCCCGCCGCCGCGGCATCCCGCTGCGTGCCCGGCTGATCCTGGAGTGCAGCACGGTTCGCGAGCTTGCCGCCGCAATCGACTCCGAATCCGTTGGCGCCACCCGCGAGGTCGACGACAGTGACACACCAATTCCGTTGCTGCCCAATGCCCATTGGCTCTATGAGTACGGCGAGCCGCGACGGATGGCACAGACTGAGGCCATCCGGCTACCCGAGGGCATCACCGCCGACCAGGTGCGGACCGCGCTAACCACCATCGTCGACGGCCATCAGGTGCTGCGCACCCGACTGGACCGCACCACGATGACACTGTTGCCGGCACCGGCCGACGACATCCTCACCGAGAGAGCGGTATCGGACGATCTCCCCACAACGGTCACCGACCATGCTCAACGCGCGCTGGACAGCCTCGACCCCGAACAGGGTGCGATGTTGGCGGCGGTGCTGCTGCGGCCGCCGAGCGGAGGACCAGTGTTGCTGTTGGCCGCCCATGTACTGGCCATGGACCCGGCGTCGTGGCGGGTGGTGCTCGGCGAACTCGACGCCGCTCTGCACGCGCTGCGTGACGGGCACACGCCGGCGCCGATCCGCGAACACACCAGCTACCGCCAGTGGGCCCAAGCACTCATTCAGCGCGCTGAAACGCTTGACACCGAGCAGTTTTGGATCACACAGCTCGAAGGCGACGATCCCGGCTTAGGGGCTCGACCGGTACAACCCGAGCGCGACCGGGCTCGAGATCTGGTGGTCCGATCCGCCGCGAGCGACGCCCAACTCACCCGTCGACTCCTTGAGTCGGATGTGCCGATATTCGAGCTGCTGGTCGGCGCGGCGGCGCGAACAGTGACTCGGTGGCGGCAGAACCGCCGCCAGCCGACTCCCCCGCCGCTGCTGGCGCTGGAAACACACGGCCGTGCCGACGCCGTGGTTCACGACACGGAGTTCGGCGAGATCGACACCACCGACACGGTTGGCCTGCTGAGTGCAATCTATCCGCTGCGGGTGCAGTCCACAGACCCACTCTGGATCAAGGAACAGTTGGCCGCGATCCCCGGCGCCGGAGTCGATTACGGGTTGCTGCGCTATATGCGCGCCTGCACCGCACCGGAACTCGACAAGTACGCAGGGCCGCACCTGCTGCTGAACTATCTGGGCCGCACCGACGTCGGCGATGCCGGCAGCGGCTTGCGACTCGACCGGGGGCTGCTCGCCGGTCTGCCGGAGCTGCCGGCACCCGACGCCGCGGTGCGTTACGAGCTGGTCATTTTGGCCACCCTGCTTGGTGCGGGAGACCAGCAGATCTTGCTGACGCAGTGGCGTGCACTGCCCGACATCCTCTGCGACGCGGACATCTCTGCACTGCAAGCACTCTGGGAAGAGTCGCTACAGGAGACGGTGCCGTGACCACACTGGCGGTGCTCGGCGCGGGAGCCAAGGCGGTGGCTCTCGCGGCCAAGGCGTCGGTGCTTCGTGAGATGGGCGTCGACACACCCGACGTCATTGCCGTCGAACGTACCGGGGTGGCCGCCAATTGGCAGGCCAGCGGCGGCTGGACCAACGGAGCCCAAAGCCTGGGCACCAGCCCGGAGAAGGACATCGGCTTTCCCTATCGCTCGTCGCTGGTGCCGCGCCGCAACGCCGAACTCGACGAGCGGATGACGCGCTACAGCTGGCAGGAGTATCTGATTGCCAGCGGTCAGTTCGCCGACTGGATCGACCGCTGTCGCCCGGCGCCCACCCATCGCCAGTGGGGCCAGTACCTGCGTTGGGTCGCCGAGCGAATCGGGATGGCCGTGGTGTACGGCGAGGTCGAACGGATCGCCGTCGCCGGCCAGCGCTGGGCGCTGCACACGCCGGACAGCGTCATTGACGCGGATGCGCTGATGATCACCGGGCCGGGCCAAGCGGAACGGACCCTGCTGCCAGGAAATCCGCGGGTGTTGTCGATCGCGCAGTTCTGGCACCGCGCGGCAGAACACGACCGAATCACCGCCGAACGAGTCGCCATGATCGGTGGCGGGGAGACCGCCGCAGCCATGCTCAACGAGCTTCGCGGACATCCGGTTTCGACGATTACCGTGATCTCGCCACAGGTCACCCTGTTCACCCGCGGGGAAAGCTTCTTCGAGAATTCCCTGTTTTCTGATCCAACACACTGGACCACGCTGACCTTGCACGAACGTCGGGACGCGATCGCACGCACCGACCGCGGAGTGTTCTCGTCGAGCGTGCAGGAGCTGCTGATGGCCGATGATCGGATCCGGCACCTGCGCGGTCGGGTCGCTCATGCGGTCGCTCGCGACGGGCAGATCCGGCTCACGTTGAGCACAGACCGGGGTAGCGAAAACTTCGAAACCGTGCACGGGTTCGACCTTGTCATCGACGGGTCAGGTGTCGACGCGATGTGGTTCAGCACGCTGTTCAGCCAGGATGCACTCGATCTGCTTGAACTCGGGCTGGGCGGACCACTGAGCGGCGAACGCTTGCAAGAAGCGATCGGCTACGACCTCGCCGTAGAAGGAGTTGCCCCAAAGCTGTTTCTGCCCAACCTCGCTGGACTGAACCAGGGGCCGGGCTTCCCTAATTTGAGTTGCCTGGGACTGCTTTCCGATCGGGTGCTGGGCACCGAGATACCGACCACCGACCCTGCTAGGAGAGATGATGAGCACCAATCCATTCGATGACGAGACCGGCACCTTCGTCGTCGTGGTGAACGATGAAGAGCAGCACAGCCTGTGGCCAACCTTCGCCGACATTCCGGCCGGCTGGCGCCAGGTATACGGCGAAGCCAGCCGCTCGGACTGTCAGCAGTACGTTGAGGAGCACTGGACGGACATCCGGCCGAAGAGTCTTCGCGAGGCGATAAAGCGATGACGTCCCGATCCGATACGGCAGCGAAACCTGAATCCAACGAGCAGGACGTGATCCTGCCGCGGGAACTGACCGATCTGTCCGACGAGATCCGCAATATCCCGTCGCCGCCTTGCAAGGCAGAGGTGCCCGCACCGTACTCGTTTCGGTTGGCCGATCCCGACGCCGACGCGGAGATGTTGGCCGAATGGATGAGCCGCCCGCACTTGGCCGAAGCGTGGGAGTACGTCTGGCCGCCGTCGCGGTGGCGTCGTTACCTATGCGCCCAGCTCGACGGGAGCTATTCGCGGCCGTTCATCGCCAGCATGGAGGGCCAAGACCACGCTTACGTCGAGTTATACCGCGCTGCAAAGGATTCCATCGCCACCCGCTACGATTGCGATCCCTACGATCTGGGCATACACGCCGGGATCGCGGATTTGGGAATCATGAACAAGGGAATCGCCAAATTCGTCCTGCCCTACTTTGTGGCCAGCGTGCTCAATGCCGAGCCGCTGTGTCGACGGATCATGTTCGACCCGGACCACCGAAACACAATGGCGCGCCGGTTCTGCGAGAGCAGCGGCTGTGTTTTCCTCGGAGAACACGACATGGCGAATCGTCGTATGGCTCTTTATGCGTTGCCACGTGCGCCCGGCGATGTCCCCCGGCTCCGCAAGACGTGAATGACGACGCTTTAGTCGACCACTGTCAGGGAGTCATCATCAAGGAATGCAAGGCTTCCGTCGTCGAGCCCGACGGCCCAGCGGCGCGCCTGAACGGTCCGGTCAGGGTCGATGGTCACTTGCTCACCGGCCAGATCGCCGAAGTCCTCGACGACTACCCCCGTCTTCGAGTTGCTTGTTCGAACGCGAGAACCGACGGCAATCTTGGTGGAACCCGCCTTGCGTCTGGGACTCATAATCGGATTTAACCGGCTTGAGCAGGATGCGTGGGCGGAATTGTGCCGAACGTCTTTGGAAGTTTGCAGCTATCCGTGACTAGCGCTGACCGGCTTGTCTCGGGCGTGTCTGAGGAACGTTCGGGCATGCTCGATCCAGGCTGCCCGATAGCGTTCCTGGTCGATGTTGCCGGGCGTATGGCCGATCAACAGCCGGACCATCGGGTAATAGGCCAACGATGCCACTAGCACCGCGGCCGCTGCGTCGGGGTCGGGGATCCGCATCGTCCCAGCGTGGGCGGCGGCACGCAGCCCAGCGGCGAAGCGCTGATAGGCATTTGCGGTGATCGCCGACCACAGCTGATCGGCAAGTTCTGGGAACATGGGCTCCCGGAAAATGATCCGCAGCAAGCGCGCGTTGTCGTCGATGCCGTCCCATATCAGCGTCGCAGCGCGTTGAAGCGCTTGCTCGGCGTTGCTTGACGGCTCGCTGTCGAGGCGCTTTCCGTCGTTAGCAAGGCGGTCCACAAAGCGGCCGGTCGCCGCTTCGAGGAGCTCCCGCTTCGAAGAGAAGTGTTTATAAAGCGCGCCCGAGCCTGCCGCCAGTCCGCATTCCTGCTGGATCTGTGCGATCGAGGTTTGGGCATAGCCTTGCCTGGCAAACAGGGTGATCGCTGCGTCCAACAGCCGCTCACGCGTGTTGGGCTGGCTTACCAAAGCCACGGCCACAGGTTACAGCGTCAACTACTTACCTGCCGTCATCGTAATGAGTGACTTCTGCCCGGGGCGCTTGTCGACTGGTTGGTAAGTGATTAGTCTCTCACCTACGGCCCGTTTGCTGCTGGGAGCGAGTTCTGGAGGCAGCGAGTCGCAGGTTAACTGGACCACCGTCAAATGCGGCGTGCCGATGCTATAGGCCTATCGGCGGCCGACCCAGCCAGGTCAATGCGGACCCGGTCCCTGACGTAAGTATCGACCGGCTGAGGGGTGCTCAAGTGTTGCAAACGAATGGCGCTGGACACCGGACGCGCCCGCCGACGAGCCAACTGCCCGCACCAACCTCCGCGGACGGCCATCGGTCATTGCAGGGTAGCGACGTCGTCCGTGCCGTCGAGGGATGGGTGCGCGGGGAATTGCGCGAGTACGCGGTCACGCTACGGAAACTGGCCTATAGCCTGCCGAATGGCGCCGGCGAGGGTGCCCTGCTGCAGTTGTCCGAGCGGATGAATACGGCAGCCCACCAAGGTATTTGCGAGATGCTGACCTCTGGTGGACTGAGGGAGACGCTAGCGCCACAAACAAGCAGTGGGCCAGAACGCCGCACCATCGAGGAGATTCGCGCTGTCATCCCGGAATGGCCCGATACCAACGGGACACCTTGGCGGATGTGTGCGACCTGCTATGCGATCTACGATCCGACCACTTCCCACGTACACGATCAGAGCCGCCCGTGCGAGCAGCAGCGGGACGCGAGGATGTCGGTGGATGTCATCGGGCAGGCGCAGGACACGCTGACGGACCGGTTCGGTGTAGATGCGGATGCGGCGTCGGCACTGTTGCGAAGGTTGTCGATCGAGGCGCACGTCACGGTCGAACAGATCGCCTACTGCATAGTTGATTCAGGCCAGCCACAATCCCCACCGTCGGCAGGCGGAACGGCCACCGCCCGTCGTTTGCAAGCGAAAACCGTTTGATACGAACCGTTCACATCGCCCTCGAGGCCGTGGACTTCATCTAGCGGCAGAGTGACGCTTGAGCCGGATCTTCCACCACACGAAGCCGGCGTAGAGCGCTGCCAGCACCGCGAGCATGCCGATGTCGAGTAGCCATGCACCCGTCGTGTGGTTCCAGTGGCTGTCCTTCGGGCTGAACGGACCGGGCTCCACGGTGTTCAAGTCGATCGTCGACGCCGATGCCGCGAAGCCCCAACGGGCCGGTGTCAGCCAGGACAGCTGGTCAAGCACCGCCCGGTCGGTCACCGGGATCATTCCGCTGGAGAACACCAACTGGGCCATGATCGCCACCACCAGCAACGGCAGGATCTGGTCGCTGGACCGCGCGAGCGCCGACAGGACCAGTCCGATAATCGCCGACACGACACACGTCGACGCAACGGCCACGAACAACTCCAAGCTGCCATTTCCAAGGAGCACAGCTCCATGGGTCGGGGCGCCTTTGCCGAGCACGGCGATGAGCGTCGCGATCGCCGACTGGATGATCGCGAACCCGGTGAACACTGCGATCTTGGCCATCAGATAAGCCGGTGTCGACAGGCCAAACGCCTGTTCCCGGTGAAAGATCGGACGCTCCCCGACCAGATCGCGGATCGTCAGCGCCGTTCCCATGAAGACAGCACCCACGTCGAGCAAGACCAGGATCTGCGCGGGTTCTGCGGGTGTTTTACCGTGCGGGTCAGCCAGGCCGAATCCGGTCTTCCCGGGAACAGTCAGCGCGAGCAGCCCCAAAATGAACGGCAACACCGCCAGGAACACCGTGTACCAACGGTCGGAGATGACCAGCCGAACCTGGCGGCGCGCGATCGTGGAAAACTGGCGCAGCACGTCGATGCGCACAGGTTCCCCGAGATCCGCGGGCGTCGTTTCCTTCGGAACCTGCGGCTGCGGCCGCCGTTGAGCTAAGAAGCGCCGATTGGCTTCGTCGGGATCGGCCCCCACCGTGAGGAAGATCTGGGCCCAGTTGGTGGTGCCCATGACTGGGCCGATCTCGTCGGGCGGCCCGACGAACGCCGTCTTTCCGCCGGGCGCCAGCAGCAGCAACTGGTCGCACAGGTCGAGGTAGGACACCGAGTGTGTCACCACAAGCACCGTGCGACCAGCGTCAGCCAACTGCCGCAGCATCATCATGACTTGCGAATCCAGTGCGGGGTCCAAACCAGTGGTCGGCTCGTCGAGGATCAGCAGCGATGGCCCGGTGAGCAACTCCAGTGCGACGGAAGCGCGTTTTTGTTGCCCACCGGACAACTTCTCGACCCGGGTATCGGCCTGCTCGGTCAAGTCGAGTTCGTCGAGCACCTTCGCGACTACCTCGGCGCGGTCCGCTTTGCTGGTGTCGGGCGGCAGCCGCAGTTCGGCCGCGTAGCCCAGCTCCTGGTTCACGGTCAGCTGGCGGTGCACGATGTTCTCCTGCGGGACGGTCCCGATCCTGGTGCGGAGCGAGGCGTACTCGCGGTGGATGTCGTGTCCCTCGAAGGTGACCGAGCCGGAGCTGGGGCAAGTGTGCCCGGCGATCAGCCGTGACAGGGTGGTCTTGCCCGCCCCGGACCCACCGATGATGGCGGTCAGGGTGCCTGGCCGAGCAGTCAGCGAGATGTTGTCGAGTAGCTCCTTCCCATCAATCGCGAAGTGCACCCCGTCGACCTCCAGACCACCGGTGCGCGTGCCGGCCTCGGTGTGATGAGTCAACACGCCGCCACTGAAGACCAAGTCGACGTTGCCGGTAGTCACCACATCGCCTTCGCTCAACACGGCGGACCCGACCCGCACTCCGTTCACGAATGTCCCGTTGACGCTGTGCGCGTCCCGGATCTCGATGCCGTTCGGTGTCTCCACCAGGAACGCGTGATGGCGTGACGCCAACACGTCGGAAACCACGACGTCGTTGTCAGTGGCGCGACCAATCGTCGTGCAACCGGCCGGTTTTTGGGACGCCTCGCTCCCGGGCCGCAAAGCCCGGAGCACCCTCGTTGTCAGATTCGACAGGTCCGGTGCTGGCCGAGTCGCGCGCGCCGGCGGGCGCTGACTCCTGCTGCTTGGATACGTCGGCTGTCGTCGTGGTGGCGGTGACTGGATGGCCCTGAACCCGCCTCGGGGATGGGCGCTCATCTGGGCCCGCGACGTCCCCGATGGTTGAACGGCGCGCGCGGGCACTGTTTGCGGTGAGCTACCCGCCATCTGCCCGTCCGGTTGAACCTCGAACGTCAGGCATGGCCCGTCGGGATTGCCGATGTTGATCTGCTGTCCGTTGTGGATGTCAATCACCCGTACCCGGCGATTCTGAACAAACGTGCCGTTCATTGAGCCGTTGTCGATCGCCAGCCAGCGGCCGTGATCGAAGCGCAGCAGCAGATGCGCACGTGAAATCAGCGGATGCATAATGCGCAGGTCTGCACGGAGGTCACGACCGATGACCACATCGTGACCCGCTGAGAAGCTACGTTTAGAGCCGCCCCCCCGGACAGTGAGCACAGGCGGCAGCGCTGTGTCCACGTAATAGGGATAGCCAGTCGCGATGGCTTCAAAACGGGGCTGGAAGTCGCCAGGCCTGATTTCACGGCAGGTATTGGTTTAGGTTCGCAAGCCGGCGCTGTTCAAGCGGCGCTGATCGATGTTCGAATCGGCACGTCTGGACGACAACCGCACGCTGGAGGGATTCAACTGCGGCAAGGAGCCGCTGAACACCTGGCTGGTCAACCATGCCCGTCGCGCGGATAGCAGCGGAGTCGCGCACGTATACGTGTGGACCCTGCCCGGGGAAACGAAGGTTTGCGCTTATTTCGCCATCTGCCCACCGAGGTCGTGCGCAAAGATGACGGCGTCACGGCGTCGACGGCCGGAGGCTATTCGCGTATTCCCGGCTACTTGATCGCCCGTCTCGCAATCGGTGCAACACTGCGCGGACACGGGTACGGCGAGCAGCTACTCCTAGATGCACTAGGCAAGGCCGTCGCCGCATCCGAGATCGGCGGAGGACGACTTATCGTCGTTGATGCGAAAGACGATGAGGCACAGGCGTTCTACTACAAGCACTATCACTTTGTCCCGGTCAGGAATCGCGAGCGCCGACTTGTGATGAAAGTGTCGACAGCGACAAGGGCGCTCGGGGAGCGTTGGCGCGACTGATGGCTCAGTCTACGGGCGGCTTACCGACGACCGCCTGACCGCCGCGCCACCGGTGTTTTCGTCGACCGCGGTAGGTCGATGACTACGGGCTGAGCCGCCACGGTCGGCGGCTCGGCCCCGTGGAAAATGCCAACGCGATCAGGAAGTGAGTGACACCTTGGCGCCACCCGAGAACACCGAGTCATGTAACTCAATCGTCGTCGGAACTGCACTCTGCGGCATGTCGTAAACGACCTTGACGTCGACCGCATTGCCTGGGTTGACGTTGTCGTACAGGGGAACGTCGGAGTCGCCAAGCGCGATCTGAGCCGTCGTGTCCGGCTCAAAACTGCGTCCGTCAGCATCGAATAGCTTCTGCGAAGAGGGAGCGAACGACTGCGGCTTGTCGCCGATGTTCTTCACACTCATCGAAACGATGACGAACTGTCCCTGTGCCTTTCGGGCCAAATAGGGGTTGTCACCGACCTCGGCCAGCCCAGGCTCAACCTTGGTGACCACAAACTCAAATTTCCCGTCGCGCACGGGCACGTTCATTCCCGCGGGGGCGCCATTACCTGGCTTGGCTGCGGCGGAAGTCCCGCCGCTGCCGGCGCTACTCGCCTCACTCTTCTCTGCGTCGTGGCCACCTGAAAACGCGGCGATGACGATTAATAGGCCGACGATCCCACCGACAATCCACGGCCACTTACGGCGCTTCTTCGGTGGTGTGCCCGCCGGCGGCTGCTGGCCAACGTGCGCTGCGTCGCCTGACTGCGGCGCATGGGGAACCGACATCGAGACTCCTTTGGTAGCCGTGCGGTGTGGGCCTTTTACCTGGCACCGCCCTGACGCGAACGAGTACAGCTCACGTATCGGACGAAAGTACACCATCGCAGACTTCTGTCCTCCCATAGCCACCCATGGCACGCAGCAACGTAGAACCGCGGGCCCAGGAGGAACATTCGACAAGCGGCGCGATAGGCCTCGCCTAGCAACGAAGTCCAGGGCATCTGAGGTCAGTTTTCGGTGGAGCTAAGGCGGGAGCCAAAGGGACTCGAACCCCTGACCCCCCACAACCATGCCGAATGGTGGCCCGTGTTGCATGCAACAGGCGTTTCATGCAACAGTGGAAAGCATGAGCACGTCGACGCGCAGAGCCCGCGAGTACCGGGATCGCATGCGCCAGCGGGGATACCGCCCCGTCCAGATCTGGGTACCGGATGTCCGCTCACCAGCGTTCGCCGCTGAAGCACACCGTGAGGCGCTGGCGCTCGCGGAGGCCGACCGACACAGCAACGACATGGAGTTCGTCGAGGAGATCTCCGCGCTCGCTTCGCTGGATGACGACGCGTGAACCGTGGCGAGCTGTGGACCGTCTCCGGCGGTGTCTACGCGGCCAAGCCCCGTCCAGCGATTATCGTCCAAGACGACTTGTTCGCGGAGACAGATTCGGTTGTCGTCATCCCACTGACCACGACGGTCACCGACACGCCGATATCCAGGGTCGCCCTGCCGAATGACGAGACGACGAAGATCACTGCGCCCAGCTTCGCGATGATCGACAAGATCACTACAGTGCGACGAGCGAACCTTGGCTCGCGTATCGGCCGTGTGCCGTCCGCACGCATGGCGGACATCGAACGCTCTTTGATCGTCTTCCTCGGACTGGCCCGCTAAAAGTTCCCGCGGATTGTCGACACCGCATTTATCCGGTGGAGCTAAGGGGACTCGAACCCCTGACCCCCACACTGCCAGTGTGGTGCGCTACCAGCTGCGCCATAGCCCCGAGTCGTGCCCATCGAAGCTACACCACCAGCAACTTGCGTTCAAAGTCGCTGATCAGCACCCATGCGATTTGGGCGCGCTTTCTTACGCTGAGCGAGATTACGCTGAGCGAGAATTATCGCGCCGAAATCGCAGCGCGCTAGCGCGTCGGGTCGAATTCACGCAGCGCGGCGGGCTGCTTACCGGTGGTGATCTGCTCGGCCAACAATCGACCGGTCGCCGGGCCGTGTGTCATCCCCCACATGCCGTGCCCGCCGGCGACGAAGATGCCCCGCGCCGCCTGCCCCACCAGCGGACGGCCGTCGGGGGTCAGCGGGCGCGGGCCGACCCATTCCTCGCTGCGTTCCTCCCAGCGGACGCCGTCGAAGTACGGGCGCGCGGACTCGGCGATGGCGTCGACCCGTGCGGCAGATACCGGCGCGTCTAGATCCCGCAACTCCATCGTCCCGGTGACCCGCAGCTTGCCGTTGAGCGGCGTGCAGGCCACCCGCGCTTCGGGGAGGTGAACCGGGCAGAGAGCCGGGCGCTCCACCGGCACCGTGAACGAGTAGCCGCGTCCGGCCTGCACCGGCACCTGAACCCAGCGACCCACCAGCCGCGACAACCAGGCCCCGGTCGCAATCACCGCCACGTCTGCCGTCAACCCCGAGCCGCTACGGGTCGGCAGAGTGACGCCGTTGCCGTCGCCCACCACGTCGACGACTTCCTCGGGGAGCAGCGTCGCGCCGCGTTCGACGACCGAGCGGCCCAGCGCCTGCACGAAACGGCCCGGGTCCACGAATCGCTGCCCGTCGACGCGGATGCCGACGGCGGCCGCATCCGATGCCAACGGAACCTGTTCGCGCAGTGCCGCACCGGTCAATTCGGTAGTAGAGGCGTGCTGCCCGCCAGCATCCCGAAAGCGCTGCAACTCCTCCAGTAGCTCTGCGGCGTCACCAGACTTCCGGAACAGCGCCATGACCGGTGCATCGTTGAGCGGTGCGTCGACGCCGTTGGACACCAGCACGTCGTAGGCGTCGAGGCATTCTTCGCTCAACGCCAGGTTGGCCCGCACCGCGCGAGTCCACGCCGCGCCGCGGGAGTTCGCCGCGAACCGCGCCAGAAAACGCCAGAGTGAAGGGTCGGCGCTCAATGAAATACGCAGTGGCGCATCAGATTTGAGCAGCGAGCGCAGGCCGTAGCGCAGAATGCGCGGCTCGTTGAGCGGCATCGTCAGCCCCGGCGCGATATAGCCGGCGTTCCCCCACGAGGCGCCCGCGGCCACGCCGACGCGGTCGACCACCGTGACCTCGACGCCGCGCTCCTGCAGAAACCACGCCGTCGACAACCCCACGATGCCGGCGCCCACCACGATCGCCGAGCGCGGCCGTCCGTCCGTCATCACAAACTCCATGGTGCCGCAACGGGGTTTTCAGGCGAGGTCCTCCGTGGTCCCCACTTCCCATTCGTCGGGCACCGTCAGTTGGTCCATCGCCCGGGTTTCCGGCGCAAACATCCAGGCCACCGCCGCGGCCAGCAGGATGATGCCACTGATCGCGAAACCCCATCCGAACGTGAAGTGTTCAGCGATCTGGCCGACCGCCATCGACCCGACGATGGCGCCGAAGTCGGCCATCATCTGAAACGTCGCCACCGCGGTGCCCGCGCGCGCCGTGCTGCCCAGAATGTCGGCGATCGCGGCCTGCTGCGGTGAGGCGAAGATGCCCGACGCCGCGCCCGCCAGTCCTGCCACCACCATGAAGACCGGCACCGACGTCGTCGTACCCAGCCACACGGTCGTTGCACCGCAAGCGATGAGTCCGCCGATCAACAAGTGGCGCCGGCCGATCCGGTCGGACAGATGGCCACTGGGCAGCACGACGACCAGGTTGCCGAGCGCGAAGACCGCGAGCGCCAAACCCGCCATCCGCGGGCCGCGGCCCAACACATCCGAGACGAACAGCGGCACCAGCGCGATCCGCAACCCGAACACCGACCAGCCGGTCGCGAAGTTGGACAGCAATGCCGAGCGATACGCGCGGTGCCGAAGCGCGGTGCGCACCGTCACCGTCGAGTGGGTCTGCTCCACGGGCGCGGCCAGCGTCGAGCGCCGCAAGCTGTAGGCCACCGCGATCGCGGTGACCAGCACTGCCCCTCCGTAGATGAGGAACGGCGCGGACAGCCCAAGACCCGCGGTGAGACTGCCCACCACGGGTCCGCCGACCGAGCCGATCAGAAACGAGGTGGCGAACAGGCCGGCGACCCGGCCACGCGCATCCTCCGGACTGATCCGGATCATCAGGCCGAGGGCGCAAATGAAGAACATCGTCGACCCGATGCCCCCGATCGCGCGCAATAGCAGCAGCTGCCAATAGCTTTGGGCGAACGCACACATGCCGGTGGCCACCGAGACAATCAGGAGGCCGGCGACGTACACCCGATGCTCACCCAGCTTTTGCACCAGCAGCCCGCTGGGCGGCGCGAAGCACAGCCTCGTCAGCGAAAACACGGTGACCGCAAACGTCACCGCGCCGATGCTGACCCCGAAGGTGCGGGCGTAGGCGGGCAGCACCGGGGACACCACCCCGTAGCCAAGTGCGGCCACCGCGTTCGCCGCGATCAGCGCCCAGGCCGCGCGCGGTAACTGTGCCCGCCGGCGCTGAGCGACAAAGATCACCCGATGACTTTATCTACGACCTCTTGGGCAGCTCGCTGGACTTCGGCCAAATGCTTTGGCCCGCGGAACGACTCGGCGTAGATCTTGTAGACGTCCTCCGTGCCCGACGGCCGTGCAGCAAACCACGCGTTCTCGGTGGTCACCTTCAAGCCGCCCAGCGGTGCGCCGTTGCCAGGGGCCGTCGTCAGCTTTGCCGTGATCTCTTCTCCGGCCAGCTCGGTGGCGGTCACCTGGTCTGCGGTTAGCTTGGCTAACCGGGCCTTCTGGTCACGGTCGGCGGGCGCGTCGACACGCGCATACGTCGGCTCCCCGTATTTGCCGGCCAACTGCCGGTAGCGCTGCGACGGCGCTGCCCCCGTGACCGCCAGGATTTCGGCGGCCAGCAACGCGAGGATGATGCCGTCCTTGTCGGTGGTCCACACCGAGCCGTCGCGGCGCAGAAACGACGCGCCGGCCGACTCTTCGCCGCCGAAACCGATGCTGCCGCCGAGCAGCCCCTCGACGAACCACTTGAAGCCGACCGGCACCTCGACCAGTTCGCGGCCGATGCCGTCGACCACCCGGTCGATGATCGACGAGCTGACCACGGTCTTGCCGACGGCGATGCTGTCCGGCCAGGACGGCCGATGCGTGTAGAGGTAGTCGATGGCCACCGCGAGGTAGTGGTTGGGATTCAGCAGGCCCTCGTCGGGGGTGACGATGCCGTGCCGGTCGGCGTCGGCGTCGTTGCCGGTGGCGACGTCGTAGCGGTCGCGGTGGGCGATCAGCGACGCCATCGCGTCCGGTGAGCTGCAGTCCATCCGGATCTTGCCGTCGGTGTCGAGCGTCATGAACCGCCACGTCGCGTCGACCAGCGGGTTGACCACGGTCAGATCCAGGCTGTGCCGCTCGGCGATCACACCCCAGTAGTCGACGCTGGCGCCGCCGAGCGGATCAGCCCCGATTCGTATCCCGGCTTCGCGAATTGCGTTGATATCGACCACGTTTCGCAGATCATCGACGTACGCGTCGAGGTAGTCGTGGCGAAACGTGGTCTGCAGCGCCCGCTGTAGAGGAATCCGCTTCACCGCAGAGCACCCGTCGCGCAGAATCTCGTTGGCGCGGTTGGCAATTGCGGTGGTGACGTCGGTGTCGGCGGGCCCGCCGTGCGGCGGATTGTACTTGAAGCCGCCGTCGCGGGGCGGATTGTGCGACGGGGTGACGACGATGCCGTCGGCCAGTCCGTCGGCGCGACCGCGGTTGTAGTTGAGGATGGCGTGGCTGATCGCGGGTGTCGGCGTGTACCGGTCGGCGGCGTCGACCATGGCCACCACGTCGTTGGCGGCCAGCACCTCCACCGCCGACACCCACGCCGGCTCGGAAAGCGCATGCGTGTCGCGGCCGATGAACAGCGGCCCGGTGGTTCCCGCCGCGGCGCGATACTCGACGATGGCCTGGGTGATTGCCAGGATGTGCGGCTCGTTGAACGCCCCGTCCAGCGCGGAGCCACGGTGGCCGGACGTGCCGAATGCCACCTGCTGCGCGACGTCCTCGGGGTCGGGTTTCGTCGTGTAGTACGCAGTCACCAGGTGTGGCAGGTCGACGAGGTCCTCGGGCTGGGCCGGCTGTCCGGCACGCGGGTTGGCCACCATGTCACCAATTCTGCCGATGCCACGCATACGCTGCTTGGATGCCTGGTCGCGACTACCGCGAGTTGGCCGCTGTCTTCGTCGGCGGCGCGCTGGGTGCCGCTGCCCGCGCAGGGTTGAACAGCCTGGCCGAGCCGGATCCCACGCGCTGGCCGTGGCCGACGTTCACCGCCAACATCGTCGGCGCGTTCTTGGTGGGTTACTTCACCACCAGGCTGCTGGAACGGCTGCCGCTGTCGAGCTATCGCCGACCGCTGCTCGGCACCGGGCTGTGCGGCGGGCTGACCACGTTTTCCACCATGCAGGTCGAAACGTTGGAGATGATCGAGCACCAGCGATACGGCCTGGCACTCGGCTACATCGCTGCCAGCATCGCGGCGGGCTTGCTCGCGGTGTACCTGGCCACCGCCGCGGTGCGACGGGTGCGAGTGCGCTGATGGTCTGGCTCGGCGTGCTGATTGCCGGCGGTATCGGCGCTGTGCTGCGTTTTATGGTCGACGGCACAGTGGGCCGCCGGGTGGCGCGATCGTTTCCGTTCGGGACGCTGACGGTGAACATCAGCGGCGCAGCGGTGCTGGGTCTGGTTGGCGGTCTAGCGCTGAGCCGGCACGTCGCGCTGCTGGTCGACACCGCGTTCATCGGCTCGTACACCACGTTTTCCACCTGGATGCTGGAAACCCAGCGGCTTGGTGAGGAACGTCAGATTTGGTTCGCCGTCGCGAATATCGTCGTGAGCATGGTGCTCGGCATGGCGGCGGCGCTGCTCGGTCAGTGGATCGCGAGTCTCTTATGAGCCAGCCGTGCCTGAAGCTGACCACCTACTTCGGTGAGCGCCAACGCGCGGTGAATGGCGCTGCGGGCCAAGGGTTTCTGGCCGACGCGATGCTGGACCTGTACGGCAGCCAGGAAGTTGCGACCAGCGTGATGCTGCGCGGCATCGCCAGTTTCGGCATGCGCCATGTGCTGCGCACCGACGAATCGCTGAGCCTGTCCGAGGATCCGCCAGTGGCAATCGCGGCCGTCGACGTCGAATCGAAGATCAGCAGCCTGGTCGACGACGTGGTGGCGATGACCGGCCGCGGTCTGGTGACGCTGGAACGTGCCCGACTGGTCGGCGGCGAGTTCACCAGCGACGCGCGCGACGCCCTCAAGCTCACCGTGTATGTCGGCCGGCAGGAGCGTATCGGCGGGGTGCCGGCCTTCCGGGCGGTGTGCGATCTGCTGCATCGGCAGGGATTTGCCGGTGCCGGAGTGTTTCTCGGTGTCGACGGCACCGCGCACGGGCAGCGTTACCGGGCCCGGTTCTTCAGCCGCAATGTCAACGTTCCGCTGATGATCATCTCGATCGGGAGTGCGGCGCAGGTGTCGGCGGCGGTGGCCGAGCTCAGCGCCGCGATGCCCAACCCCTTGCTGACGGTCGAGCGGGTGCGACTGTGCAAACGCGACGGAGAGCTGGTGGCCCGGCCGCACCGGCTGCCCGCGACCGACAAGCAGGGGCGGCCGCTGTGGCAGAAGATCATGGTGCACACCAGCGAAGCCACCGGCCACGGCGGTGTGCCGATTCACCGCGCGCTCGTGCGCCAGTTACTCGAGTCGGGGATGGCGCGCGGCGCCACCGTGCTGCGCGGCATCTGGGGATTCCATGGTGACCATAAACCTCACGGCGACAAGCTGTTTCAGTTGGTGCGGCAAGTGCCTGTCGTCACGATCATCATCGACACGCCCGAGTGGATCGTGCGCAGTTTCGACATTGTCGACGAGCTGACCGCCGAGCACGGGATGGTCACCAGCGAGATGGTGCCGGCGGTGTTGTCGATCGACGGGTCGGGCCGCGACGGCGACGCCGATTTAGCGCAGTACGAGTACTGACGTCAGCGGCGTTTGAGCAGCTTCGCCAGCACCGCGGCTTGGCTGCCCTCGACGTCGCGGGTCGCGGTCACCAGCGTCACGGGCCCGCTTTTCGTGAGCTTCCGAAGGTCCGCCAGCGCGTCGTTGCCCTGCAGTTCCTTCTCGTACCGCTTGGCGAACTCGTCGAAGCGCTCGGGCTTGTGGCCATACCACTCGCGCAGTTCTTTCGACGGCGCAACGTCCTTGCACCAGGTGCCCACCCGCGGATCGTTCTTGCGGAATCCGCGGGGCCATACCCGGTCCACCAGGATGCGCTGACCCTCGTCCGGCCCCGGGTCGTCGTAGACCCGGGCGATCTGGATACGGCTTTTGGCCATACGGCCAGGGTAAGCGTTTACGAGGCCAAGTGCAGTCGCTCGCTGCGGCGGCGGGGTTTCGGCGCTGCCGCCAACCCGTTCGATTTACGAATTCCCTTGTCCAGCACGGCGGCTGGAGCTAACCGCTTCAACAACGCCAGCCGACGTGCTAGAGGTCCCGCCGGGTACCGCCGCTTCGGCACACTGCTGGTCGCCGCCTTGAGGACCGCCTGCGCGACCACTACGGGGTCATCGCCGTGCTGTATCGCCGCGCTAAGAACCTCCCGGAGGTGCTCACGAGCGTTCGAGTAGCTGTCTATCGGTGAATCGGCTTCGACGGCGTTGGCTTCGAAGGAGGTGTTCGTGTAGGCGGGTTCGACGAGCGAGACCCGCACACCGAATTCGCGGGTTTCATGGTCGAGGGATTCCGAGTATCCCTCGACCGCGTGCTTAGAGGCTGCATACAAGGCCGCGTACGGCGCCGGCAGGAGCCCCAGCACCGAGCTGATATTGATGATGCGCCCGCTGCCCTGCGCACGCAGAAAAGGCAGCACCTCACGGGTCACCCGGACTAGCCCGAAGAAATTTGTGTCGAAGAGCTGCTGCGCCTGGGTGATTGAGCTCTCCTCCGCGGCGCCGACGATGCCGGCACCGGCATTGTTGACCAAGACGTCGATGCGACCGGCACGCTGGATGACAGTTGAGACGGCCGCGGAGACCGACGAAGCGTCGGTGACGTCCAGCCGGACCAATTCCACACCCGCGATGGGCTTGGTGCGTTCCGGGCTGCGGCTTGTGCCGAAGACCTCGAAACCCTGCGCGGCCAAGGCGCTCGCCGCTGCCCGGCCGATTCCCGAGGAGACGCCGGTAACCAGCGCCACAGACCTTCGTTGTTTCATACCTGCTCCTAGTAAACCGAATGGTGTACTTCCGTCGCCGTAACCGTACACGCCCCTGACGTCGTTGTAAACCGATCGGTATACTCGCAGCATGGACAAGCAGCGTGCGACAAGCAGGGGTGGCCGTGGTGCACGCCAGCGCATTCTGGACACTGCTGCAGAGCTGTTTTATCGGGAGGGCATCAACGCCACCGGCGTCGAGCGACTCGCGGCTGAATCGTCCGTCTCCAAACGTACTCTTTACCAACACTTTCCGAGCAAGACGGCAGTGGTGGAGGAGTACCTGCACAGCATCAAGGAACGTGTCGCCAACCCCGTTGGGCATGCAGTCGGCCTGAGACCGCGCGAAAGGCTACTGGCCGTGTTCGACAGGCCCACCGCCACTGGAGCACCCCTGCGGGGCTGCCCGCTCCACAACGCGGCCGTCGAGGCAGCAGGAGCAATGCCGGGAGTTCAACAAATCGTCCGGGCAACCAAGCACAATTTCATCGACTGTCTCACCGAGTTGGCTCGGCAGGCAGGCGCCGCCGACCCCGGCCTACTGGGCAGCCAGCTGGCTGTGCTCTACGAGGGTGCAGCCGCACTCACCACGTCACTCGAGGACCCGTCACCGTGGGCGCAGGCTCGCGCGGCTGCCGAGACATTGGTCGACCAAGCACTCACACGGTGATGCTCAGCGCACCCCGCGTTTACCCCAGTTTGACGAACTCGGTCTGTAACTCGTCCAGACGTCGCAGCGTCTGATCGCGAGGCTCGGTCGGCAGTTCCAGCAAGACGTGCTCCACCCCGAGGTCACGGTAGCCTTCAACGTCCTTGGCCTTCGGTTCTTCTCCCATGTGGATGTTGATCACCGGCACGTCGTTGCCTGCAACCGCGCGTAGCTCTTCGAGCTCACCCGACAGAGCTTTCGCCGATGGGCTCAAGGAGATCCAGCCGGCCTTCAGCCGGGCAATGCGCTTAAAACTTGCGGCACCGCCACCCAGATACAGCGGCGGATACGGCTTGGTCGCCGGCTTCGGCCAACTGTAGATTGCATCGAAGTCCACGAATTCCCCATGGAATTCGGCCTTGTCCTGCGTCCAGATCTCGATCATCGCGCGCAGCCGCTCTTCCGAGAGGCGCCCTCGAACGGCGGGGTCGACGCCGTGGTTGGCGATTTCTTCACGCAGCCAACCCACACCCACGCCGAAGCGAAATCGCCCCTGCGACACCAGATCCAGGGACGCCACCTCTTTGGCCGTCAGGATCGGATCGCGCTGCGGCAGCAATGCGATGCCGGTGCCAACCACCAGTTTCTCGGTGGCGACCGCCGCCGCCGTCAGCGCCACAAACGGGTCTAGCGTGCGGTAGTACTTCGGCGGAATCGGGCCTCCGCCCGGATACGGGGTTTGCGCGTCGACCGGGATGTGCGTGTGTTCGGCGAGGAACAGCGACTCAAACCCGCGCTGCTCGAGCGCCGTACCCAACTCGACTGGACTGATGCCCTCGTCCGTAACGAAGGTGAGGACGCCGATGCCCATGCTTGCTCCCGTCGTCGAAATGTGACGATCACACCGAACACCGGGTCGTAGCGAACTTATTCCGACGCCTGGCCGGCCGCCTTCGCCCGCCGCGTCGCCCCCACAGCCCGACGGCAATGCCTATGACCGCGCCGCCCAGGCCGACAACCTAACGCGCTCCGCGCACCAACCGGCCGGGCCGCGCGCCGGTGTCGACCCCGTCGCGGCGTGTTACGACCCCGTTGACGATCGTGGCGCTGTAGCCCGACGCACCCTGCATGAGCCGGTGACCGCCGGCCGGCAGGTCGTAGGCCATCCGCGGCGCATGCAGCGTCAGCGCATCCATGTCGATCACGTTGACATCGGCCTTCTTCCCGATATCGATCACGCCGCGGTCGGAGAGCCCAAACAGCTGCGCGGTGTCGTGGGACTGCTTACGGATGACGTATTCCAGCGGCAGCTTCTCACCGCGCCGGCGATCGCGCGCCCAGTGCGTCAGCAGGAACGTGGGATACGACGCGTCACAAATCATGCTGCAGTGCGCGCCGCCGTCGGACAGCCCCAAAACGCCGGCGGGATGGGTCAGCATCTCGCGGATCGCGTCGTGGTTGCCGTCGGCGTAGTTGAACAGCGGCAGCATCAGCATCGCGCCGGCGTCGGCTTCCAGCATCAGGTCGTACATCGTGGCGAGCGGATCCTCGCCACGGTCCCGGGCGATGGCGGCGACGGTGCGATCGGGTGTGGGCTCGTAGTCGGGCGGCTCGCCGAGCGGGTAGAGCCGGTCGACCGAGTGCTGCGCGAACGCAAACATGGCGTCGAACAACACATTTGGGTCGGGCGGGATGTCGTCCTCACTCAAGATGGCTGCCCGTACCGCGGGGCCAGCCAGCCGCGCGGCGAGCTCTTCGCGACTGCACTCGGCTTTCAGCCGCTGATATGTCGGGCGGTGGCTGAAGGCGTGGTGGCCGGGAAAACCGAGCAGCATCCCGAACGGTCGCGCCGCGATCTGTGGATGCAGGCGACTGCCCTCTTCGTGCGCGGCCGCCGAGATGTCGAGCTGCTCACGCCAGAGCCCCGGATCGGCGTCGACCTGGATCAGCGCGAAGCTCAACGCCACGTCGATCTCCGCGCCCAGCCGCTGCATCCATTCCATTTCCTTCTTCGGCGCCACGATGTCCTCCCCCGCCGCGCCTTGCGGTGCAAGCTCGAACACCGCCCCGCCGCCGGCCGCCATCGCACGTCCCAGCGCAAACAGCTCGTCTTCGGCGGCAAACGTTCCGGGGACGGGTTCGCCGTCCATCGCGCGATGGGCAAGCGTGCGCGACGACGAGAACCCCAGCGCGCCGGCCTCAACCGCTTCCTGCACCAGCCGGCTCATCGCCGCGATGTCGTCCGGCGTGGCGGGTTCGTTGCGGGCGCCGCGCTCCCCCATCACGTATGCGCGGACGGTGCCGTGCGCGATCTGGCTTCCGACGTCGACGGCAAGCTCGCGTTTGCTGATCACGTCGAGATATTCGGCGTAGCTCTCCCAGCCCCACGTAATCCCTTCGGACAGCGCAGTTCCCGGAATGTCTTCGACGCCCTCCATCAGTTCGACGAGCCATTGCTCACGCCCGGGCTGCACCGGCGCGAACCCGACACCGCAGTTGCCCATCACGACAGTGGTCACGCCGTGAGTGCTCGACGGCTCGAGAAGGTCGTCCCAGCTGACTTGCCCGTCGTAGTGGGTGTGGATGTCCACGAAGCCCGGCGCGACGATCTTGCCGGTGGCGTCGAGTGTCTCCGCGGCCTCGCCCTGCAGCGGCGGGTCGCCCGGTCCGCGGCGGCGAACTTCGATGATCTTGCCGTCCTTGACGGCCACGTCGGCGTCGAACCGCTCTGCGCCGGTGCCGTCCACGACCGTCCCGCCAGTGATCTTGAGGTCGAACACGATTACTCCCTTGTCTGCCCCCGCCAGCCGCTACAGTGAGCAATGTAACACCGTTACAGACGCCGCGGGAGAGCTTCGATGACGACACAAGAAACCCGTGCCCGGCGGGAGGACGCGATCGGCCCGCCGCCGCGACGCCCCACTCGGGTGCCGGCTGAGCGGTACTACTCGCCGGCCTTCGCGGCGCTCGAGGCCGAGCGGATGTGGCCGAAGGTGTGGCAGGTCGCCTGCACAGTCGATCACGTCGCCGAACCCGGCGACTATTTCGAATACCGTTGCGGCCCTTACTCGGTGCTCATCGTCCGAGACGACGACGGCGAGCTGCGCGCGTTCCAGAACGTGTGCCGACACCGCGGCAACTCGCTGTGCGCCGGGTCGGGCTCGGGTTTGCGGGAGCTGCGCTGCGGCTATCACGGCTGGACATGGGACTTGTGCGGTGCGCTCAAGCGGGTTCCGAATCGCAAGGGATTCGGCGCGCTGCAAATGTCGGAGTTTCCCCTGATTGCGGCGCACGTCGACACGTGGGAGCGGCTGGTGTTCGTCAACCTCGACGCCGACGCGATGCCGTTGATCGACTACCTGGAGGCGGTGCCGGACGACATTGCGTGGTGCGGGCTGGGCGACTTCCGGTGCTACGCGACCATGACCGTCGAGGTCGATGCGAATTGGAAGACGATCGCCGACGGGTTCAGCGAGACCTACCACATCCAGACCTTGCACCCGGAATTACACCGGTGCGTCGACGACGTCCATGCGCCACAGGCGATCTGGGGGCATACCGGCAAGTCCGACCAGCTCTACGGTGTACCGAGCCCTCACCTCAAACACACCCTCAGCGACGAGGAGGTGTGGGACGCGTATGTCACCACCCAGGGGGCATTGATGGGTGTTGCGGAGGGCACCCCGTTCCCGCACGAAGAGCGTCAGCCCGGCCAGTCGGTCGCCGATGTGATCGCGCAGCACACAAGGACTTTCGCGGCTGGACGCGGGGTCGACCTGAGTTGGGCCACCACCGATCAGGTGATGCGGCTGCACCAATACAACGTCTTTCCG
Organism: Mycobacterium sp. MFM001; assembly: GCF_003402475.1. GTDB lineage: Bacteria > Actinomycetota > Actinomycetes > Mycobacteriales > Mycobacteriaceae > Mycobacterium. Next base: position 31,870 of record NZ_BFAB01000007.1, on the reverse strand, counting down.
AACATGACGCTGCTGACCAACGCCGATCATCTGACGGTGATGACGGCACTGCCGGGACCAGATCCCGACCACGGCGAAATGGTGATGATGCTGTGGACGCGGATGCCGCCCGGTGCGCCACGAAGCAAGCCCGTCGACGTTCGGTTGACGGCGGGCGAGGCCGAGCCGGGTCTGGTGATGACCCAGGACATCAAGGTACTAGCCGGAATTCAGCGCGGTTTGCGCCAGCCGGGATTCACGCACGTGGTGCTGTCCAACGAGGAACGACGGGTAATCAATGTGCATCGCAACCTCGAACGCTACCTCGGCCTGCCGGAATCGGAGCGCATGACCGGAGGTGAGCCGGCTTGACTGCCATCAGCGCCGAGCTGATCCTTGATACCGCGGCCCGGCTGATCGAACAGGACGGCGTGGAGGCATTCAGCATGCGCGGCCTCGCCCAAGAACTGGGGGTTGCGGTCACCTCGATCTACTGGCATGTCGGAGGCCGCGACAAACTCTTCGACATGCTGGTCGACCGCTTGCTGAGTCAGATGGCGAACCTGCCCATCGAGGGTGACACTCCCGTCGATCGCATTGCGTCGCTTGCCCGCTCGCAGCGCACAGTGTTGATCGAGCGACAGCATCTTCTGCGCATTGCGCATGAACGAGACCGGACACCGCAGCTGTTCCTGCCCATTCAGCAGACGCTGGCCGCGCTGCTGGCCGATCTGGGTGTGACCGGTACCGACGCGGCGCTCGTCCTGCGGGCGGTGCAGGTCCACGTCATTTCCTCTGCGGTGATGCAGTTCTCGGCCGTACGTGGCGCCAAACACGAAGAGGAGGACCCGTCGCTGTGGGCCGACGACTGGCCCGACCAGGAGCTCGTCAAGGCCCTGCAATCCCCCACCGACTACGACGCCGTCTTCGAATACGGTCTCAATGCATTACTGAGGCCATTGCGGACCTGATTTTGTTACCATCGCGCCGTGTCTGTTTCGAGGCGCGACGTGCTCAAATGCGCTTGCGCCGCACCGGTTCTATTGAGCCTGCCGGCCAATGCGCCGAAGGCGTCGGCCGCCACCATGCGGCTGATCGATTTCTCGGAGCACATCGTCGCGCCGGATCAGATCAAAGCGGCGGGTTTTGACGGAGCGTTGGTCTATGTGGCCGAATCGCGGCCGGGCGCAGACTTCGATTTTAAGCCCGTCACCCGTGAGTACGCGGATGGGCTCCGCGCGGCGGGTCTGCACATCGTCAGCTGCTATCAGTACGGCAAGCCGGGCTGGCCTACCCCGTCGGATTACACCCGCGGGTACGACGGCGGTGTGGCCGACGCTCAGACAGCAATGCGACTGCATGGCGCGGCCGGGGGTCCGAATTCGGCGCCGATCTTCTTCAGTGTCGACGAGGATATCGATCTCGACACCTGGAATAGCACTGCCTCCCAATGGTTTCGGGGAATCAACTCGGTACTGGGAGTGGAGCGCACCGGCATCTACGGGCATTCACGGGCCTGCGGATGGGCGATCAAAGACAACGTCATAGGTCACTCGACGACAGCGGGCCACCGGTGGGCGTGGCAGACCATCGGGTGGTCTGCCGGTCAGCGCGAGCCTGCCGCGGTGCTGTATCAGGTTGTGGTCAATACCCCGTCGAATCCGGGGGTGCTCGTGGGCGGTACGCACGTGGACGTCGACGAGGTCCTCGCGGCCGATTTCGGGCAGTGGGATTTGCATCGTTAGTCGTATGCTCGCGTGCATGAGCAGGCTCACGACGCCCGTTCTGGTCCGCGTGGACGGCCCGGTGGCGCGTCTGACCCTCAACCGGCCGGAGAAACGCAACTCGCTGAGCCTCGAGTTGATGGAAGAGCTGATCGCCACCCTGCAGCGGCTCGGTGCGGATCCCGAGGTGCGGGTGATCATCGTCGACGCGGTCGGACCGGCATTCTCCGCGGGCCATGACTTGGCGGAGATGGTCGGCCGCGACGTCCCGTTTTACCAACGGCTGTTTGACGTGTGCACCGAACTCATGGAAACCATCCACCGCCTCCCCCAACCGGTGATCGCCAAGGTGGAAGGAATGGCGACCGCGGCGGGATGTCAGCTCGTCGCGGCGTGCGACCTCGCCGTGGCCGCGGACGGCGCTCGCTTCGCCACCCCGGGAGTCAAGATCGGCCTCTTCTGCTCGACGCCGATGGTGCCGTTGTCGCGTGCAATCGGCCGCAAGCGCGCACTGGAGATGTTGCTTACCGGCCAGCCGATTACCGCTGCGACGGCGCTCGATTGGGGCCTGGTGAACCGCGTCGTCGCGGCCGAGGCCCTCGAACACGAACTCGGCACCATCGTCGACGCCATCGTGGCGTCCAGCCCACTGACCGTGGGGCTCGGCAAGGAAACGTTCTATACGCAAATCGAGCTCGACGAACACCGGGCATACGACCTGACCAAGGCCGTCATGGCGATGAACGCCCGCGCCGACGACGCCCAAGAGGGCATGTGCGCGTTCCTCGAAAAGCGGCCGGCGACCTGGCGCCGGCGCTAGGCGCCTTTACTGGTTCTTGACCGGGTGTTGAATCGCCTCACTCAAGATCGCGATGTGAGTACGCTTCATGCGGTGGAGCTGGGGGTTTTGGGGCCTCTCCAGGTCCGGCGAGACGGCACCCCGGTCACTATCCCGGGCGCCAAGCCGCGCGCCATCCTCACGATGCTCGGGCTGCACGGCGGGTCGGTGGTGTCGACCGAAACCCTGATCGAACTGCTATGGGGCGACGACCCGCCGCGCACCGCCGCCAAGGCCCTCCAGACGCACATCTCTGCGCTGCGTCGCACGCTGGGCGACGGCTTCGTTTTGACGCAGGGAATGGGCTGGATCCTGAATGTGGCCGAGACCGATGCCTCGCGCTACAAACGGGTCACCAAGATGGCCCGAGATGCCGCAGCCGCGGGCGACATCACCCAGGCGGCGGTCGCCTTCGAGGAGGCGCTGGCCCTCTGGCGCGGAACTCCCGAACTGCCCGATACCCGCCGCGGAATATCGGAGAAGACGCGCTGGATCGAGGGCCATGCCGCGCTGGACGAGGATCGCGCCGATGCGCTGCTGGCGACGGGCCGGGCGGCGGAGATCGTCGGCGAGCTCGAGGCCGCGGTCGCCGATGCACCGTTGCGCGAAAGGCGATGGGGCCAACTGATGCTCGCGCTTTATCGCGCCGGCCGACAGGGTGAGGCCCTGGGCGCGTATCAGCGGGCGCGGTCGCTTCTGGCCGACGAACTGGGCGTCGATCCCGGGCCGGAACTTCGCCGGCTCGAGGCCGCGATCGTTGCCCAGGATGCTGCGCTGGATATGCCTGTGGCACAGAATATTTCGTCGGTCACACGTGCCGTGACGTTTCTGCTCACCGACATCGAGGGCTCAACCGCTGCTTGGGAAGCCGACGCCGATGCGATGGCGGTGGCGCTTGCCCGCCACGACGAGCTCGTCGAACAGGTCGTCACGTCGCGCGGCGGCCGGCTGATCAAGACGCGCGGCGAGGGCGATGCGACGTTCTCGGTGTTCGAGCGACCGTCGGCGGCGGCGGCGGCCGCCATCGAACTGCAAGACGCCATCTCCCACGAGCCGTGGGAGCTGTTGGAACCCATGCGAATTCGGGTGGCATTGCACACCGGCGAGGCCGAGCTTCGCGACGGGGATTACTTCGGCCGAGCGGTCAACCGTGCCGCGCGCCTGCGGTCGCTTGCCGCGGGTGGCCAGATCTTATGCTCCGGAGCGACCGCCGAGCTCGTCGTCGACTCTCTGCCCGACGACGTTGTGCTCGCCGATCTCGGGATGCGTCAGCTCAAAAACCTGGCACGCCCGGAGCACGTTTTCGAGCTGCGGCTGGAAACCGCCGAGCGGCCGGAGGAGACCAGCGAAGCGCCGATCGAGCGGCCCGGCCTGCCCGCGATATTGACCGGCCCCGGGCCGTTCGTGGGTCGCGGCAGTGAGCTCGAACGATTGCTGTCCACGTGGCAGGCAGCGCTCGCGGGTGGCATGCAGGCCGTGCTGATCGCCGGCGAGCCAGGTGTGGGCAAGACACGTTTGGCCGGCGAATGGTCGCGCCTCGCTTACGAGCAGGGCGCGGTCGTGTTGTACGGACGCTGTGACGAGGACCTCGGTGCGCCGTATCAGCCGTTCGCGGAAGCTCTGCGGTCGCTGATGCCATGCTTGGGCGCTTCTCGGCTGCGCGGGATGCGCGGGGTCGAAGCGCTGCTTCCACTGATTCCCGCGATGGCCGATGTCCTGCCCGACGTGGCGGCGCCGGCGCGCGCAGATCCGGACACCGAACGCTACGCACTCTTCGACGCCGTCGTCGGTCTGTTGGAACTCGCTTCCGCGAATGCGCCCCTCGTCATGGTTCTCGACGACCTGCACTGGGCCGCCAAACCGACGCTGCTCTTGCTACGACACCTGCTGCGCTTCGGTGAAAAGGCTCGGGTGCATGTCGTCGGCACCTACCGCAGCACGGACCTCGACCGCTCCCATCCTTTGGCGGCGATGCTCGCCGACCTTCACCGTGACGGCACCGCCAACCGCATTCAGTTGAGCGGCCTGGACGAGGAGGAGGTGACGGCGTATGTCGCAGAGGCCGGTTACGACGACGAGGAGCTGGCGCGAGCGTTGGCGTCCGTGACGGGTGGCAATCCGTTCTTCCTCATCGAGGCCCTGCGCCATGTCGATGAAAGCGGCGGCCGTTGGGATCCGAGCACCCTGCCGCAGGGCGTGCGAGAAGCTGTGAGCCGTCGGCTTTCTCGGCTTCCGGCGGAGACGAACAAGGCCCTTGCGGCGGCCGCGGTCGTCGGGAGTCGCTTCGCCGTCGACCTCGTCGAGCGGGTTGTCGACCAGGACCTCGTCGACGCATTCGACGAGGCGTGCAAGGCCGGGATCGTCATCGAAGAAGCGGGCGGTCGTTACCGGTTCAACCACGCGATCGTCCGGCAGTCGCTGCTTGCCGAACTCCCGTCGGTGCGGCGAATGCGGCTGCACCAGCGCATCGCCGCCACATTGGAGAGCGAGTCCGACGCCGACGACGAGTTGCTGGCCGAATTGGCGCACCACTACTTCGAATGCGCGTGGGCGGGTAACGCGGCCAAGGCGGTCGAGTACTGCCGGCGTGCCGCAGATCAGGCGATGGCACGACTCGCCTATGAAGGGGCGGCCGACCTCTACGACCGTGCCTTGCACGCGCTGGAGGAACTTGACGACGAGCTGCCCGACCGTGACGATCAGGCCGCCGAACTGCTCATCGCGCGGTGCGAGGCTCTGCTGGCCGCGGGTGACGTGGCTTCGGCGGCGGGCGCGGTCTCGCAATTGCAAGGTACGACGGCCGATTCAGCGCGGCTGGCAGCATGGGCGACGTGCTTCGACGGTCAGCTCTCGATGCTGACCCACCCCGAGCGGCTGGACGAGGTGGAAGCCGCGTTGGGCGCGGCCGCCGACAAACTGGCCGGATTGGACGACGCCGCCGGCGAAGCCAAGGCGCATACCGTGCGCGCGGGTTGCCTTGCGCGGCTGGGACGAATCGGCGACTGCGAAATCGCGCTGGACAATGCGCTGACGGCTGCGCGCCGCGCGGGCGAACACCGCCGAGTGAACGCAGTATTGGCAGGTGCGCCACTCGCGGCGCTGTGGGGCCCCAATCCTGTTCCACGGGCTGGCGGTCGGTGCCTGGACGTGGTGCGGCTGCTTCGGATTACGACGGACTCGCCTGCGGTAGAGGCGACGTCGACGCGCTGTCAGGCGGTGTTGGAGGCGTTCCGGGGGCGCGCGGCCGCGGCGCGACGGATGATCGATTCGGCGCGGCGTACGGTCACCGAGCTGGGTCTGCGTCATGCGCTGCTGGAGGTTGAGCAGTTTGCCGGGATCGTCGAGCTGGTCGGCGACGATCCTGCGGCGGCCGAACCGCGTCTACGCAAGGCGTACAACGGTTTTCGGCGGATGGGGCTGGACGCGGATACCGCGGAGACGGCGGCGCTGCTGGGCCGCGCTTGTCTTGCGCTAGACCGCGAGGACGAGGCTGACGAATTATGTTCGGAGAGTGAGCGTCTTGCCGGGCACGCGCTAAAGGCGTCGATCGCGTGGCGAACGCTTCGGGCTTTGTTGCTGTCACGCCAGGGTGAGCATGGCGAGGCTCGGCGGGTTGCGGAAGCTGCTGTCGGCCTGGCCGAGCGTACGGACGCGTTGGTCGATCATGGCGACGCATGTTCAACGCTGGCAACGGTTCTTGGAGCCGCTGGAGACACCGCTGCGGCACGCACTGCTGCCGAGCGGGCGGCGGAGCTTTACGAGCGGAAAGGCGCTGCGGCACTTGCAGATAAGGCACGCCTCGTTCTCGGTGCGGAGCTGCCGCTCGCTCAGGCTCCACCCGAAGCGCCGAGCATCGAGTTAGACACCGCGGCCGCGCGAACGAGCGAACGCGCGATGGCCGCAATTAACCGCGGAGACTGGGACGAGTTCGAGCGGCTGTTTGCACCCCAAGGCTCCGTCGAGAGTCGCCGGAAGGTCGTCGGCTTTAAGCAGACGGAGTTCTCGGCAGTCGACGTGATGCATCAGACGAGGCGCGATCTCGAGACGGGGGTTATGCGGGCCAGCCATGTCGTCGTCGCGGTGCGGGGCGAGCGCCTGGCTCTCGCCCGCTTGGTGCTAAGCACCGCCGACGTGAGCCCTGGGGCGCCGCAGGACGAATTCCTCCAGGTGTATGCCGTCGACGAGGAGGGACGAATAGCGCTGCAGGTGTGGTTCGACCTCGAAGACATGGATGCCGCAATTGCCGAACTAGACGCCCTACGTGCGCGATTCGAGGAACTGCACCCAGAATCGCCGCCACAGGCCAAGCTCGACAACGCGTGCGCGCGAGCAGGTGAACGGGTGATCGCTGCCATTGATCGCCAAGCCTGGGACGAAATCGGGCAGTTGTACTCACCCAATGCACTCATGGAGAGTCGTCGGAAAATAGTCGGATTCAGGCAGATTGACTTGTCGTCGGACGACTGGGGACAAGCGAATAGGCCGATTCTGGAGAAGGGCGACTTGCGGCTCAGCCACGTGGTTGTCGCCGTGCGAGGTGAGCGCCTGGCTCTCTCTCGGGTAAGGGCGGACAGCGCCGACGTGAGCCCTGGAGCGCCGCAGGACGAATTCCTGAGTCTCTACGGCATCGACGAAGAGGGTCGAATCGCGCTGCAGGTGTGGTTCGACCTCGAAGACATGGACGCTGCGATAGCTGAACTCGACGCCGCCCACGCCCGGTTGGAGGGAGAGCATCCGCGCGTGCAGCACCTTGAGAACGCGGCAAGCCGACTCTACGAGCGATTCAAGGTGTGCTATGCGGCCCGCGACTGGCGTGCGATAGCCGAGATGGTAGCCGACGATTTTCGGAGCGATGACCGTCGCCGGGTAGTCAACTCCGGCCTCCGAGAGGGCCGAGATGCGATGATCGCCGAACTCTCGGGCATGGCCCAGGTCGGTATCGAGCTGACGTCAGACGTCATTGCGATCCGCGGCGAGCGCCTCGTGCTCAGCCGTATCAGAGCCTCGCATGATGCGTTCGACACCCTCCTACTGACCGTCTTCGAGCTCGACGCCGACGGAAGATGCCTGGCACGCATCGTGTTCGACCTCGACGACTTCGAGGCCGCTGTGGCCGAACTCGACGCGCGATACCTCGCCGGCGAAGCGGCCAGCCATGCACACACGTGGTCGGTAATCACGGATGCTTACGCTGCGCTCAATCGACGTGAGATCGCTGCAACGACACCGGACTTTGTGAGCATCAACCACCGCCGAGGGACAAAGTTCGCGCCCGGTGACCTGATCGCATATATCCATGCCACATGGGATCTCGCACAAGAGGGCACTACCTACATCGAGGCTGTGCATCGGCTGAATGATATCGGAGCGGTCGTCACCCATGTGACGCGCGGAAGCTCGCAGGAGGGCTTCGACGCAGAGTGGCGAGAAGTCTTCCTTATCACGGTCGAAGGCGACCTGCTCAGCCGCGGCGAGCTATTCGACGATACAGACCTGGACGCTGCGCTCGCGCGCTTTGAGCAGCTTTGTCGGTCGACGCCGCGACTGGAAAACGCGGCAAGCCGAACCTACAAGCGCTTCCAACGGTACTTCACGGTAGGCAACTGGGACGCCGTGACGGAGATGCTGGCCGACAACTTTTATCAAGACGATCGTCGTCAGGTGGTAGGCGCCGGAATCCGACACGGTCGAGATGCGCAGCTCATGGACATGCGGGCCTTCGCCGACATTGGGGCCACGAGGAGTACGGCGACGGTCATCGCGACCCGAGGCGAACGCCTTGTCCTCTGCCGGAGCTGTATCTCCGCCGAAGACCAGCAGCCCAACGCATTTCATATCGAGTTTCTCAGCGTCATAGAGATTAGCGCCGACGAGCGGATTGCAGCCCGCAGCGCGTTCGACCCCGAGGACTTCGAAGCCGCCATGGCTGAACTCGACGCGCGATACTTCACCGGCGAAGCGGCACCCTATGCGCGCGCGTGGTCGGTGATCACGGCGGCATACGCTGCGGTTAACCAACGCGAAGTTCCCACCACAACACCGGATTTTGTGAGCATCGACCACCGTTGTGGAGCAGCGATACCCCCCGGCGACATCATCGCCTACCTCCGAGCCGCATGGGACGACTCGCCTAACAGCAAGAGCGAGGTCTACATCGAGGCAGTGCATCGGCTGAATAACATCGGCGCGATTACTACCCATGTGGCGCATGGGATTTCACAAGAAGGTTTCGTTGCTGAGTGGCGGATGATCTGCGTCTTCGCCGTTGAGGGCGACTCACTCAGCCGCTGTGAGCTCTTCGACGAGGCAGACCTGGACGCCGCTCTCGCGAGGTTCGAAGAACTCAGCCGGCCAGCACCACGGCTGGAAAACACAGCAAGCCGAATGGTGGAGGAATTCCTGGCGCATTTTGCGGCGCGCGACTGGGATGCCATGGCAGCGCTACTGGCCGACAACATTTCAACCGAGGACCGTCGCCGGGTGGTGAATGCCGGCGTCCGGCAGGACCGCGATGCTGAGCTCAAAGATTTCCGGTCGGCGGCCGACCTCGGGGTCACCGATGCGACGTCCGACGTCGTTGCGACCCGTGGGGAGCGCCTCGTCCTCATTCGTTCGCGATTATCGCGGAGCGATGAGGAAGCCGGAGCATTCCACGTCGATCTGCTATGGCTGCTCGAGATCGACGCCGACCATCGGATCGGGGCCTGGGCCACATTCGACCTTGACGACATCGACGCCGCCATCGCGGAACTCGACGCGCGCTACCTCGCCGACGAGGCGGCTGCCCACGCCAACACGTGGTCGGTCATCGCGGAAGGCTACGCGGCGTTCAATCGACATGAGCCGCCTGCGACCACGCCCGATTGCGTAAATATCGACCACCGGCGCGGAACTGCCTTCGCACCCGGTGAGTTGTTCAGCTACATGCGTGCGGCATGGGACGACACGCCCGACATCACGAGCTACATCGACGCCGTGCATCGGCTGAGCGACTTCGGAGCGGTCGTCACACACGTCGCGCGTGGGACCTCACCAGAGGGCTTTGATGCAGAGTGGCGGTATACCCATCTGCTGATGGTCGATAGCGAAAGAATTAGCCGCAGCGAGCTTTTCGACGAAACAGACCTTGACGCCGCGCTTGCGCGATTCGATCAGCTAAGCGAGCCGGCTCCGCGATTGGAAAATACGGCCAGTCGAGTGCTCGAGCGGTACTTTGCACGCTTTGCGGCCCGCGACTGGGAGGTCATGGCCGAGACGCTATCCGACGACTTCTTGACCGACGATCGCCGACGGGTGGTGAACGCGGGGGTCCGGCGCGGCCGGGATGCCGAAATCGCGAACATGCAGTCCTTCGCCGAGATTGGGATGCTAAACATCGCGGTGAGCGGCGTCGCGACCCGTGGGGAGCGGCTCGTCCTCGGGCGCTACCACCTTTCTTTCCGCGACTGGGCCGAGCCTTCCAGCGGCGTGATCGGCGTCGTCGAGATCAACACCGACAACCAGATCTCGGCCCACGTCATGTTCGATGCCGGCGACTTCAACGCCGCTCTCGCCGAACTCGACGCCCGCTACGTTGCGGGCGAAGCAGCCGCCCACGCGCAAACGTGGTCGGCCGTCGAGCGCGGCTTCGCCGCGATCAACAGACATGAACTACCCGAGCGGACCCCGGATTGGGTCAACATCGACCATCGGCGCGGAGCAACGTTCGCGACCGGCGACATGACCGCCTACATCCGCGACTTGTTCGACAACGAGCCGGATTTAACCGCCTACGTCGGGGCTGTGCATGGCATGAGCGACCTCGGAGCCGTCGTCACGCAGGTGGCATCGGGCACGTCGCAAAAGGGCTTCCGGGCCGAATGGCGCGAGATCGGCATGCTCACGTTCGACGGCGGTCTGCTGAGTCGTTGCGAGCTGTTCGACGAGGCCGACCTCGATGCTGCGCTCGCACGCTTTGAGGAATTGCGCCGGCAGGTGCGGAGATTGGACAACGCGGCAAGCCAGGTGGGCCAACGCTTCTGGACCTACTTCGCTGCCCGCGACTGGGATGCCATGGCGACGTTGCTTGCCGACGACGTCTCCACTGACGACCGTCGCCGGGTCGTGAACGCCGGCGTCCTACACGGTCGAGACGTCCACATCGCAAGCATGCAAGCCTTCGCTGCGCTCGAAGCGAACATGACGTCGGCAGTCATCGCGACTCGCGGGGAGCGCCTCGCCCTTACCCACGTGAATCGCGACCTGCGGCCGGGAGAATTCGGCACCGAGTTGCTCTACGTCATCGAGATCGACGCTGACAACAGGCTCGCGGCGGGCGTCTTCTTCGAACTTGACGAAATAGACGCTGCCTTCGAGGAACTCGACACCCGATATGCCGCCGGAGAAGCGGCACCCTATGCACACACGTGGTCAGTCATCGCGCAGTCTTATTCAGCGTGCAACCGGCATGAACTTCCCGGCATGACAACGGATTCGGTTTTCGTCGATCATCGGTCGACCGTAACGACCGAGACGGAAGATCTGACCGCCTATCTTCCTGCCATGTGGGACCTCACGCCGGACATCAGCGCCCATATCGAAGCGGTACATCGGCTGAGCGAACTCGGAGGCGTAATCACCCATGCTGCCCGTGGAACCTCGCAGCAGGGGTTTGATGCCGAGTGGCGGGCGATCAACATTTGCACGGTCGAAGGTGGCCTGATAAAGCGAATGGAAGTCTACGACGAGGCAGACCTCGACGCCGCCCTCGCCCGCTTTGAGCAACTATCTTTGTGAGGCGAAAATTTCAATACAAAAATGTGTAGACCGAGTCAACAGGTCGACGCAGTCTGTAGGTCGAGCCCGAAGACTTCCACCGGACCTGACTTTCCCTTCAGGCTATGCAATCCCCGGTCGATCAGCCCGCGTGGTCGAACAACGAGGACGTCAACGGTGTGGTGGGTCAAAAGGATCGCGTCGCCCGTCGTCTTGGTGAGCTGCTCGACGCGGGCTGCCACATTGACGGTGTCGCCAATGAGCGTGAACTCCAGCTTGCCTCCGGCACCAATGGTGCCGGCGATCACAAGCCCGGTATTGATCCCGATGCCGATCCGAAGCGCGCCGGCGAATCGTTCGGCGACTAAGCGGTGAATCAACGCCGCGGCGTTCACGGCGGCGTCGGCATGAGCCGCGAGGTCGTTCGGTGCGCCAAAGACAGCCAGCGCACCATCGCCGAGGAACTTGTTGACGTGTCCACCGGCGTCGACGACAGCAGGCACGACGATCTCGAACAAGGCGTTGAGCCGGGCGACGGTGTCCTCGGCGGTATTCGCCTCGGCGAATGGGGTGAAGTCGCGGATGTCGACGAACATCACCGTCACCTCGCGGCGCTCACCGGTAAACACGTCATCCCCCTGCTCGAGCAGCCGCGCCGCCAGGGCCGGGTCAACGTAAGTCCCGAACGCACTCTGAAGCCGTTGTCGCTCAGCCAAACCCGCCTGCATGCGATTAAACGACGCGGCTAATGCCCCGAGGTCGTCATCCTGGACGACCGGCAGGCGCTGGCTATAGTCCCCCGCCGCGACGCGTTCGGCGCCGCTGGCGAGGTCGCGAATTGGTTGCAGAGAGGGCGAGAAGCCGAGTCCGACGGAGATCGGCACCGCGAAGGCAAGAGCCAACGCCCCACCGATCAGGACGCAAAGGATCGGGGCGTCATCGACCCGTTTGAACACGGCCGCAAATACCGCGCCACCAACACCGTACACGAACGCGACAGCAACCATGGACACGTTCGAGCGTGTGGCGAAGGTCGGCCGAGGGCGCGGCAGTGAATCACCAATTCCCGTATCACTGGTGAGCTCGATTCGAACTGGACGCCATATTGACTCGACGATGCTGTGATAAGCGACCAGCTGAATCGCTGTTACGAGGACGGCGCCCAGGACCGCGTATTGCGCCAGCCGTGACCACGTCGCTCCGGCGAGCGCACCGACGGTGACCGCTAACACGGCGCCCCATGCGCCAGCGCCCCAGACCGTTCGGACAACTGCCTTCCGAGCCTGGATGTAGGTGGCCTCCAGGGCTGCCAATCGATCGACGTTTCGGCCTGCTGCCCACTGCTCGACGAGTCGAATCAATCGGTGACCGGGAACGACCATGATGCATTCCAGCAACGGCACGGCCACGACGGTGACGAGTGCCGCCTCGACGAAGCGGCCGGAGTTCTCGAAGGCCACGATCGGAAACGATAAGACGGTGAGGTAGATCGGCAGCGAAACGAAAAAGGCGATCACGCACAGGACCCACGTATAGCGCGTGCCGCACCGATTCCATGCCCACTGCCAGATGCGATCCATGCCAGAAGATTAAATGTGCACCGCCTGTGATCCGGCGGAAAAGCCGCATCTTCTGCGTTCCGCGTTGGTCAACCCGCCAGTAATCGAGAGCAGGTCAAAGGCAACTTGGATCCGGCACTGCAAGTCCTCGTCATAACGACACAGTCACGTCATGGTCTCGGACTGTGAAATTTGTTGCATCGCAACCGCCCGAGAGTCGGATACTTTACTTCTGCCACAGGAGTCTACTTCTGCCACATGGGTGATCGCCCCACGATCGGCCAAACCGACTAACGGAACCGAAGTAATTAGCGGAAAGGAGATCTGCCATCGACCGACTGACCGCCAGCACGGATCCACACGTCCATTGCTGACAACGCAATTCCGCTCTGCTGCTGCAGTGCTGTTTTCGACGACCCTTCTGTACATCGGATCGGCGCCAGCCTGGGCCGACGAGTCGATCGTCATAGACTTCGTGCGACACGCGCAGTCGGTCGACAATGCAGCAGGCGTGATCGACACGGCGGTGCCCGGAACTGCACTCAGTCAGCTTGGCCAGCAGCAGGCGCAGGCCGTCGCGAGAGTCCTTGCGCCACAGGGCCCTTTCGGCGGGCTCTTCGCATCGCAGTTGACCAGGACGCAGCAGACCGCTGCGCCGTTGGCCGCACTGCTCGGGATGAACGTGCAAGTCTTGCCTGGCCTCAACGAGATCAATGCCGGCTCTTACGATGGCTTACCGGAATTCAGCTTCCAGGGGCTCCTGTATCTACTAGGCCCACTCGCGTGGGCGCTTGGGCTACGCAGCGCTCCGATGCTGACCCCGGGCTCCACTGACCCTAACGGGCTGGTGTTCGACAAGCGCTTTCGCGATGCGCTTCAAACGATTTACGGCAATGCCATGACCAACCCGGTCCGGGCCGCCGACGGCAATATCACCGAAGTCGCGTTTTCAAGCGAATTCGTCATCGAGGTCGGGACCCTGATGAACGTCAAAAACCCCGATCCGCTGCTCATGGTTTTCGATCCGCTACCCAACACCGGCATTGTCGTGATCCAGGGCAGTCCTCAGGACGGCTGGAAGCTGATCAGCTGGAACGGCAAACCTGTCTCGCCGCTTCGAAAGGACACCACGATGAGTCCTGAGGCGATGGGCCTGTGCATGCTGCTGAAGGTGCCGCCCAGGAACGGGCAATGCGAGACCAACCCTCCTTTGGAGGCAAGCGCTTCGCACACCGAGACGGCGACGGAAAACCTTATCGACCAGCTTCCCGTGGCATCGTACGAATAAACCCGTTCGTCGGCGCAGAGAATGTGGTTAGCCTGCCAAGCATGGCCGCATCGCCTGCTGCGCTCACCGCGTCGGAGCTGCAATTGCGGGAGCAGGTTCGCGCTTTCCTGGCCGAGACGCTGCCCTGGGGCACTTTCGAGCCCGGCCTCGGGATGGGCGCTGAGGTTAGTCGAGACTTCTCCGCCGCGCTGGCGGAGCGTGGCTGGATCGGCATGGCGGTCCCAGCTCGCTACGGCGGTCGCGACGCCACCGCCGTCGACCGCTTTGTCGTCGTCGAAGAGTTGCTGCGGTGGGGCGCCCCGGTGGGGCATCACTGGGTCGCCGACCGGCAGATCGCCCCGGTGCTATTGCGTTACGGCACAGAGGAACAGAAACGGTGGCTGTTACCCCGAATCTGCCGCGGCGAGTTGTGTTTTTGCATCGGCATGAGCGAGCCCGACGCCGGAAGCGACCTCGCGTCGGTGCGGACGCGCGGTGTGCGCGACACGGACGGCTGGCGAGTATCGGGCACCAAGGTGTGGACCAGCAACGCCATGTACGCCGACTACATGATCGCCCTGTGCCGAACCGGTGAGGGCGAACGCCATGCCGGACTGAGTAGATTTCTGATCGATATGCACGGCCCCGGCGTGACGGTCAGGCCAATCCCCTTCCTGAATGGCAGCACCGACCACTTCGCCGAGGTGATCCTTGACGACGTGGCGGTCTCGGACGAGATGGTGATCGGCGAAATCGGGCAGGGCTGGGCGCAGAACGCCAGCGAGCTGGCCTTTGAGCGCAGCGGCCCGGACCGGTGGATCTCGACATTCCTACTCGTTCAGGAGTTCATCCGCGAATGCCCAGACCTCGCCGCCAGTCCCGCCGGGAGCCGGCTGATCGGTGAGCTCGCGGCCCAATACTGGGTGCTGCGACGGCTATCGCTGGCCGTAGCCAGGGCGATCGACGCCGGCGGCACGCCCGCGGCCGAGGCCGCGCTCATCAAGGAGATGGGCACCCGGTTCGAACAGGATGTGGTGGGCTCATTGCGGGAGTTGTTGGACCACGAGCTCGTGTGCGGCCCAGAACCGTCGTTGTTCGAAGGCCTGTTACGTCGCGCCGTTCTGGAATCGCCGTCGTACACCATCCGGGGTGGCACCAACGAGATCCTGCGATCTGTCGCGGCCAAGGGTTTGTCATGAGCGACAACGAACTGTACGACGCCGCGGCCGAACTCTTTGGTGCCCACAGCCATGACGATCAGAAACTATGGAATGCCTTGCAGCACGCTGGGTTCAGCGACGTCCCTGTTCCCGAGGCGTTGGGCGGAGCCGGCGGCAGCGTCGCTGACGCGGTCCAGTTGCTCCGTGCCGCCGGAGCTCACGCGGCGCCTGTCCCCCTCGCCGAGGCCGGCCTCGTCGGCGGGTGGCTACTGGCGTCTGCCGGTCTCGCCCTGCCGCAGGGTGTTCGCACGGTACTGCCACCTGATGCGCCGCTCCGTCTCGACGACGACCGGCTCTTCGGTACGGCGCCTGCCGTGGCGTGGGGTCACCGCGCCGAACACGTTATCGGCCTGATCAACGGCGTCGTGGTGCTCGCACCCGGACCGGCTGCGGTGGGCGGCCCGGCGGCCAGTCGCGGAGTCAACCTCGCCGATGAGCCCCGGGACACACTGGTTTTCGACGGTGTGCCGGTAACCGCACGCGCAGACGCACCGGACGAAATCACCGAACAAACGCTCTGGGAGCGAACCGTACTGGGGCGTGCCGCGCTGATGGCAGGCGCTGTAAGTGCTGTCGCGGCTATGACATTGCGCTACAGCCGCGAACGTGAGCAGTTCGGGCGCCCCATCGGTCGTTTCCAGGCCGTGCAAGCCCATTTGGTCACCCTCCACCAACAGGCCGCCGTGGTGGCGTCGGCTGTTGACGGCGCGGTCGAAGCGGTCGAACTCGGCCGAGGCGGATTCGAAATCGCTTGCGCAAAAATGCTTGCCGACCGAGCCGCACAGCTCGTGACGGCCGCCGCCCATCAGACGCATGGCGCTATCGGCATGACGAAGGAGTACCCCTTGCATTATTTGACCCGTCGACTCTGGGCCTGGCGAGACGAAGCCGGAGGGCACAATCGCTGGGCGGACCGGCTCGGCGCGGCCCTGGTCGACCGCGGCCCCGACGCCCTGTACCCCGCCATTCAATCCGGATCGGAGATCGTGCAGTGGACCGACTGAAGCGCCCAGACGGGGTCACGCTGGCTTTCAAGGTGCATAACCCGCAGGGTGCGGACGTGCCCATTTTGCTGACGCACGGTTTCGGCGCGACCGCCGGCATGTGGGACCCCAATGTCACTGCGTTGAGTGTCGACCGGCCGGTGATCGCGTGGGATCTGCGTGGCCACGGCGCCAGCGATGCACCCCAGGACATGGATCGCTACAGCGAGCAGATCAGCGTCGCCGACATGGCGGCCATCCTCGACGCTGCGGGCGCTGATCGGGCCGTGCTCGGCGGAATGTCGTTGGGCGGCTACTTATCCCTGGCTTTCCACCTCGTCCATCCCCAACGCGTGGCCGCACTGGTGTTGGTCGACACCGGACCGGGCTACCGCAACGACGAAGCCCGCGACAAGTGGAACGCCTGGGTAGAACGACGCGCCCAGCAACTCGAGCGAGGGGAAACACCGGCCGACCTGTCGGCGGAACTCAAGCAGGCGGTGCACGAGCATCCCGAGGGGCTACCTCGCGCCGCCCGCGGTGTGATGGCTCAAAAGGACGCTCGGGTCATAACCTCGCTTGACACCATCACGGTGCCAACGTTGGTGGTCGTCGGCGCCGACGACACCAACTTCCTGGCCAGCGCCGACTACATGCACCGCCGCATTCCCAATTCCCGCAAGGTCGTCATCGACGACGCGGGGCATGCGGCGAACATGGACCAGCCCGACGCGTTCAATGCCGCCGTGCGCGAACTACTGGACGAGCTATGACGCCAACGGATGTCACCGTCGAACGCTCCGGCCACGTGGCCGTGGTGGAGATACATCGGCCGCCGAACAACTACTTTGACACCACATTGATCAAGGGCATCGCCGACGCGTACGAGCAGCTCGACGACGACGTCGAATGCCGGGCAATTGTGTTGTGCGCGGAGGGAAAACACTTCTGCGCCGGCGCAGACTTCTCGCGGCCCGCCGAGGATCGCTTGTCACCGGGCGAGCTTTACGCTCAGGCCATCCGGTTGTTCCGTACCGCGAAACCCGTTGTCGCAGCGGTACACGGCGCCGCAATCGGCGGCGGACTCGGGCTTGCGCTCAGCGCAGACTTCCGGGTGGCTGCGCCCTCCTCGAAATTCGCGGCTAACTTCAGCCGGCTCGGGTTTCATCCCGGCTTTGGGATTACCGCCACGTTGCCACGTGTCGTCGGTCAGCAACGGGCACTTGAGTGGATGCTCACCGGTGAGCGTTTCGGCGGCGAAATCGCCTGCGGAGCACGGCTGGTCGATGAATTGGCCGCCGACGGTGATGTGCGTCCAGCGGCGATTCGGTTCGCCGAGCGCATCGCCGCGTCGGCTCCGCTGGCATTGGTGAGTATCCGTGCCACCATGCGCGCCGGACTCGCCGAGGCGGTTGCGGAGGCAACCGCACATGAGCTTGAAGAGCAAACCCGACTGCAGGCGACCGCCGACTTCCGCGAGGGTGTGGCGGCAGCAGCCGAGCGTCGATCTCCGATGTTCACCGGTCGCTGAAGGGATTTGAGGCATGGATGCGCCCGTCAACCGCCGCCGGTTGCTCCAGCTGGCAACCAGTGTCGGTTTGGCGTCGATGGTCAGCGCCTGCTCGAGTGAAGCCCGAGCTGCCACTTCGGCGCCCCTGCTGTGCCGGGACGCATGGGGCGCGCGACCTGCCCGACCCGGAGGCAAGCGTCACACCATCACCCGAATGACCCTCCACCACGAGGCCGTCGTCCTCGGCGACAACCGCAATGCCCCTGGCCGCCTCCGCCAGGACCAGCGATATCACCAAGACCAGCTGGGCTGGATCGATATCGCGTATCACGTCGGCGTCGACCGCAATGGCAACATCTATGAACTGCGAAGCACCGAGATCGCGGGCGACACTGCGACGGACTACGACACAACGGGCCACTTCCTGGTGCTCTGCCTTGGGGACTTCGATCGCGAGGTTGTGTCGGAGGCCCAACTTCACGGAGCCGCGTTGGCATTTGCGTGGGCCGCGCAGACCTTCGGCGTCGCGACCAACACGTTGGCCGGCCATCGTGACTTTGCCAAAACTTCTTGCCCTGGCGCGAATCTCTATACCCATCTCTCCTCCGGAGACCTCAAACGCCGCATCGACGATCTGCTTGCGGTCGGAAGAGTGGATCTCCAACGCTTTTGCGGGCCCGACGCTTCCGCGAGAGTCGCGGCTATCGAGGCGGGCAATTGACAAGGCGATGAGTTTCGCCACGGTTGCGAGTCTGTATCCCTGAAACGTCATCGACCGCACACAGGAGAGCAGCATGACCGCTACCTACACCTTCGACGTCTTTTCCAGCCTCGACGGCTTCGGCGGCGTCAGCGGCGGCAACTGGGGCGGCTACTGGGGCAAGCAAGGCCCCGAACTGCTCGACCGCCGCCTCAACCTATACGACGAGGCGCAGCGAATGGTCTTCGGCGCCAATACCTATCGCCTATTCGCGCAAATGCTGGCCGAGAGCAACGAGGAGTCCGAGGTGCGCGACCCGTGGGTCACGCGGATGAGGCACCTGCCGGCGACGGTCGTGTCGACCACCTTGGATGGACCTCTCGACTGGCCTGAGGCGACCGTCGTCAGCGGCGACGCCGTCGACGTCGTCGCCCGGCTGAAGGAGGAGTCGGAGGTGCCGTTGCGCTCGCATGGCAGCCTGTCGATGAACCGAGCGCTGATGGCCGCCGGCCTGGTCGAACGCGTCCAGGTGACGCTCTTTCCCGTGATCACCGGTCAGACCGGCGATGACCCGATCTTTCAGGGTGCGGCCGACTTCGATCTCGAGCTGATCGAGAGCCGAACACTCGACGGCAATATCCAGGAGCTCATCTACCGGCCCACCCTGCATACCTGATTCCACGCAGGAGGCCAAGCGGCTCAACGAATCTCGGCCCCCAGATACTGACCGCGTCGACGGCCACGCGACGGGCCAGGAAGCGCTGCCGGATGCGCCGTGTAGCCATTAGCACGAGCAGGTTAATTGTGAGCCTGCCCAGCGCTGCCCGACTCGTTCGCTTCTTCCAGCTTGGAGGCTTCGAGCCGGCGCGCCGGCCAACGTAGTAGCCGATGCACAGTGCGGATACAAGCGCGGAGATCGCCACAAGCGCTGTCATGAAGACGAGCGTCCTTCATTGTGGTCGCGGGAAAGTCACATGCGAGATACAGCTTGGCACGACGGGGGTGGACAGGGTGCCGCGAAGGAGGCTAGAACGCAACGCTCCCCGATGGCTTGAGCACAAACCCATGCTGTCCGCTGGTGGTGTCCAAGCAAGCGACAAGCCTGTCGGGTCCGACTGCACACGTAACGTTCTGATAGGACAATTTTTGTCCGACACCAAGCGGCTTACCGCCGTACGGCAGCGTCGGAGGATTGCCGTCGCACCCGGCGTAGGCGCTGCGATGAAATTGGTAGGCCGCTCCCGCAGCCTGCACTTCGCCGAGCACGCAGTCGCCGGGACGAGCGGGTACTCCGCCCGGCCACGGATAGCTGTCCATTCCCGGAAAGTCGCCATTGCAGTCGATGCCCTGGGACGGTGCAGTCACCGGCTGCTCCCCCCCATAGAAATTGCACACGATGTCGTAGGGCGTGGAGAAGTTCACCAGACGGGAAGTTCCCTCTCGTAGCTGCATGAAATAGCCGTCGTCCACCACAACAGGCGTGAAGCTGTTCAGGTCGGGGAACCCAGGTGGCAAAGCCGCGGCGTGCTGGGGGGAGCTCGCGCAGGACATGACCAGTGCCGCGGACACAACGGCAACGATCCGGGCAACCAGTCGAGCAGCAGCGGTCATCGGGTCCTCCTGGGTCAGGGCGTCACGGTGAACGTGGTGTCGTAAGTCTCTGGGTTGTACGGAAGCGGCTTGGGGTTAGTGAACGTGCTAACTCGCATGTCCACCACTACATGTCCGTGGCTATCGGTACTGAAGCCTGTGATCGTCGGGCCATAGGGAACCCCAATTTTGCCGGAGCTGTCAGGTATGGGCCCGAGAAGCTCCTTCGGCACAGCAGTGAGCAAACCTTCAGGAGTGCTGGCCACCGCGCCCTCGATAGGTCTGCCATCGGCGGCTCCGACCAGCATGTACCCGCCGTTGTTGGGCAGCGCAACGATCTGGCTCTCTCGGTTCCCGTTCATGGCACCGGAGAACGTCCCCTGCTGCTGCAAGGTGTTGCCCCACGCAGAGTTCTGATTGACCGGCGCGGACTCCCACATCGTTCGCGGTCCGCCGACGCCCTGGTTTCCAACAATGACCATGCGCCCGCTGTTCGGGTCGAACACGCCACTTGCCTGGGAGACACCGTGCAATGTGTAAAGAACCTGATTGGGATGGTCGAGGTCCACCACAACGGTGTCGTTGGTCGAGTATGACCCATTGGGTGTGCCATCCGGGTTGTTGTAGGGCACGATGCTGTAGAACCCGTAGCGCTTACCATCCGGACCTACCGCTGTGCCTGTCGGCAGGGGACGTTCAAGCGGATTTCCGTTCGCGTCGCGACGCACCGGCAACGGATTGGGTCCATCGAACTCGGGGATTCCATCATGCGCCGGCACGTGAATGCGGGGATAGTTGGAGCCGGGTTTCCCTGGCTCACTTACGCCGTCCCCGCCGAGCCGGATGCCGGTGCCCGGAATCGTCGCCCCCAGGTCGTCGTGTGTTTGTTCGGCGGGTCCGTTGACCCTGGCCTTGCCGTCGATGCTAGGTCCGTCTTTGCCGTCGCCGCCTTGTTTCCAGTCTTTGACAAGCTGGGCGCCGGGATCGCCGACCGACGCCGCGGTGCCCATCGCCTTGGCCAGTTCTGCATCCACCGTCTCGCCCTCGGCGAGCACGGCCGCGACCTTCGCCTCCACGTCGGCGGCCTTCGCTTCCACTTGCGCCGCCGCCTCGTCGGTCAGATAGCCCGTATTGGGGGGGGATTACCTCGTTGGTCGAGGGGTCGACCTTCACCGCGGGCGGCTGGTCGGCGTAATTCAGAACGGCTTTGACTTGATCGGACACCGCTTCGGCTTCTTCCTCGGCGCCCTTCATGCCGACGGCGGCTTGGGTTAGTGTCGCCGCCACATCCTCGTAGCGGACGGCGTTTGTCATTGCCGACGCCCGGGCCGCGTCGCCAGCTTGACCCGCCCAGTCCAAGTCAAAAGCGTGCTGCCGGTAGAACTCGGCAGACTTGGTGTAGTTCTGCGCGAGGCTGGTGGTCGACTTCGCCAGATCGCCGATCTCCGGTGCCCATTCCAGCAGCTCCTTCAGGGCCAGCGACACGGCTCACCACTTCAGAGTCCGGCGCCTGCGTCGTCGATGTGCCCCGCCGCGCCATCGTCGGTCGTTGTGTAGGCGCTCGCCGCCTGGCGGTGCTCATCGGCGAAGGCCGCGTGTTGCGCGGCGAACCGCGCGCCCGCGCTACGCCATGCCTCCACCATCCCCGCAAGAGCTGCGCCCGCAGCGCCTGAGCCCAGCTTTGCGCCCTCGGCTAACGACTCAGCCTCCTCGTGGCCGCTTCTGAACGCCCGGGCGTGGCCATCAATCCGGGAAGCCACCCGGTTCAGTTGGGTCGGATCGACCCGCAACGGCTCAGGCAACGGCACCTCCAAATAGCACACCGCTATGGAGGAATTCTAGGTCGAGAGTTAGGGGGTCCCGAACGCTAATTGAGGTGGTTGAGCTGCCGGGAATCGAAAGACGTATATAACGCGTCTGACCTGCGCATATCGAATATGGGTCAGCACAGCGTGACATGGCGAACATGAGTCAACAGGCGTTTTGTACTGGCCGCCGTCAGTACGCGTGTCCAACCATGCCGATTGCTCACCTGCTTATCGCCTCTACTCGCTACGATCCCCTTGTCCTTTGGTCGGCTGGAAGAAGTCGATATGAAGCGCGTGGTCATTGTCGGCAGCGGGCTGGCGGGTTTGAGCGCCGGCTACCGGTTACATGAGCAGGGCTGTCACGTCACGGTGTTTGAATCCTTGGGCCGTGTCGGCGGGCGGGTGCTGTCTGAGTCCGAAAACGGCTTCCTGTTCGATGTCGGTCCGACGATCGTTACCGACAACTACACCGAATATATGAAGCTCGTTCGCGACCTGGGCTTGTCGGACAAGTTGGTTGACTGCGCACCCGAGGTGGCTGTGGTGAAAGGCAGTGAGCTTCATATCCTCAATACGCGTAAGCCTCTTCGGTCATTTCTGACCACCAAGCTCTTGCCGCCTCTAGCGAAGCTGCAATTAATTGCGCGTGGGGTGCGGCTGATCAAACCACTCTATGGCATGAATCCTTACGACCTGACCAATCATGTTCAGTACGACACCGAGTCCATCGAGGCTTACATAGACCGAGTGTTTGGGCGCGAGCTCAACGATTTGATACTCGACGGCGTGACGCGCTCAATGGTGACCAGTTCTCCGGACGAGGCATCGGTGGTCGGATTTCTTGCCGGCGCGGTCACTGCGTCGGGGAAGATGCAGACCCTCAAGGGCGGGTTGCAGCTCGTCCCGACGAAGTTGGCTGAGAAGCTCGATATGCGTCTCAGCTCCCCGGTCACCAAAGTCCGGAATACCGATAGCGGAGTGGAAATTCATTACCAAAGCAACTCCGGTGGACCGGGGTGTGAACGTGCGGACGCATGCGTGATCGCCACGCCGCTCCGAGCCGCTGTCGAGATGTATAAGCCGTTGAAAGAGATTGGGGCTGATTTACTTTCAAGTTCGAAGGACTCTGGTTGCTGCTCGTTGCAGCTCATGTATTCCAGGCGCACCGAGAAAGAACCGTTCCTAGTGATGGTGCCCAAAGCCGCTTCTCTCGAGATCAGCACCTTATTTCTCGAACACATCAAAGCCCCCGACCGCGCCCCGGCGGGTACTAGCCTCATCACCGCCTTCTTTACCAATCAGCGGGATATTGACTTCACGACCTGGAGTGATGACCGTCTGACGGGCATCGCTCGGGAGCTGATCGAGCGGCTTTTCCCCGAGCTTCACGACCACTATTTGGGTACGCACCTCACGCGCTGGTCGTATGCGGCTAGCCAGGCCGATGTCGGTTATTACAAGGCTCTGCAAAGATTCCTCGACGATTATCCGGCCAATGCGCCAGTGCAGATGGCGGGTGACTATATGGCCTTACCGTCGCAGGAATCAGCGATTGCCGCCGGCAGCCGGGCCGCTACACGAATCCTCGCCGCCTAACCAAGCCTTTGTTTGTGCTGTTCAAGTGGTGGAGCTGCCGGGAATCGAACCCGGGTCCTACGGCATTCCCTCAAGGCTTCTCCGTGCGCAGTTCGCTGTGCCCTTACTCGGATCTCCCGGTCTCGCGAACTAGCCGGGACGGCGATCCCAGTCGCTGTTTGGTGTCCCGCTAGGCCCCGCGACCGAACCTAACGGTTGATCCCTCTAGCTGACGCCAGGATCCGGGTCGAGGGAGTTCCCGGTCTGACGGACTAGCTGTCGCTTAGGCAGCGAGAGCGTAGTCGCGCTGATGTGAATCGGCGCTTAATTGGTTGCAACGACGCTTACGGTGGTCTCTTGCCTGCACCGGCACGCTTCCCTTGATTCGATGCGCGAAGTCGAAACCGTTCAGCCCCATGTCTTCGAGCATCCCCGCCGACTTTCGGCAGGACAATCAATGGTACGCGATCTGCAACAACAGGCCACTCGATATTCATCCGCGCGCCCGTTGTGCGATTTCATACGAGACACGCCGAGGCAGGCGTATGAATCCGCACAGTCGCCGAGACAGCGGCTCAGATCACGTAGTTCAAGTGCTCGACGATCCGGGCACCGACCTCACGGTCACCCTCGAGCTCGACGGGAGCACCGGCCACCCGCCCGCCGGCCAGCCGGGTGAACGCCAACGCTTCGAGCCGAAGAGTCGCCGTCGGCTCCATCCCGCCGAAGTCGTCCACCACCCGTCCGCGCCCGTCGACCACAACGCGGATAACCCGCGCCAGCGGACCCGTCAGCTCGATCGCGACCCGCGAGCCGTCGGGCGCCCCGCCCAGCTTGCCGACGACGTAGCCCATGCTCGCCGCCATCTCGTCGAGCGCCAGCCGCGCCGCCGGCGACACCAGCTCCGCTTCGGACGCCGGCAGGCCCAACCCGTCGCGGATGTCGTGCTCGTGCATCCAGCAGTCGAAAACCCGCACCCGCATGAACCGCCCGTAGCTGTCGGCGCCCGCCGGCGTCGGCGTCACCGCCAGCCAGTCCTCCTCGGACATGTCGGTCAAATACTTGCGCCGATCCCCGGTCACTGCCAGGAATCGCTGATGCAGCTCGGCACCGGGCTCGCCGCTCAAAAAGCGCACCCAGCACTCGTTCGTCGCACCAAAGTCGTTGCGAATGTGCGCAAGCCCCGACACGTCGGCCTCCGGGGTGGGCGCCCCCGACAGCGCCGACTCGGTGCCGACAATGTGCGCAACGACGGCGTGCACATCCCAGCCCGGTAAGGGCGTCGGCGTCCGCCACTGTTCCTCCGACAGCCCGGCCAGCAGTCGGTCCAGCGCGTCCCACGAAGCGAACAGACCCGCCAGCACGTCGGACTTATCCAGTTGGGTGACCATGGCGCGCGATGTTAGACACCCGTCAAGCGGCGGTGATCATCGCGACCGCGACCATCGCCAGCACCATCCCGAGCCCCTGCCAGCGGGTCACCCGTTCTCGCAGCACCACCATCGCCAGCACGACGGTCGCGGCGGGATACAGCGAGATCAGCATGCTGGCCAGCGACAGCAGCCACGCATGCAGCGCCATCAGCATCGCGATGTTGGCGAACGTATCCAGCAGCGCCGCGGTCAGCGCCAGCCGAAGCGGCGTCTTGGTCGGCATCTGGAAATTCCCGGTCGCCGCCGCCACCGCGAACACCAGCACCGTCGCTGACGCGCGGGCGAAAAACAGCGGCCACAGCCGGCACTCCACCGGCGCCTGATGCAGCAGCACGAAGTCCAGCCCGAACGCCACCCCCGCGCCGACCGTCAACCACGCCACCCGGCGGGTGAACCGGTGGGTGCGGACGTCCTCGTCGTCGGGCGACTCCCGGCCGACCAAAAACACCGCGATCATCGCCAGCACGACACCGACCGACGCCGTCTCGCCCGGTCGTTCCCCGATCGCGACGCCGACCGCAATCGGCACGGCGGCGTTGAGCACCGCAGCCAGCGGTGAGACCACCGAGATGGGTCCGGAGCTCATCGCCGCGTAGAACCACCACACGCCGATCGCCTGGCTGATCCCGTACAGCGAACCCCACAGGATGGCGCCGGGGTGAATCGGACCGCCGGCATGAACCGCCAGCAGGCCAAGCATTACCGCGGCGACCGGGTACGACACCAGCATGACGCGCAGCGCAGCCACGCGCCGCGCGGCCACACCCCCAACGAAGTCGCTGACGCCGTAGCTGACCGCGGACAGCTGGGCGTACGCCGCGCCGATCAGTTCATCCCCCTGGCGCGCCGTCCCAGTGCACGCATCACCTCACGTTGCGCGTCACGCCGGGCCAAATCCTGACGTTTGTCGTGCGCCCTCTTCCCACGTGCCAAAGCGAGTTCTACCTTCACTTTTCCCTCGGAGAAATACAGCGACAACGGCACCAGCGCGAGGTTACCATCACGTATCTTGCCAATCAGACCATCGATTTGGCGCCTGTGGAGCAGCAGTTTGCGGGTACGACGCGGTTCATGGTTTGTCCAGGTCCCGTGGTGATATTCCGGAATATGCAGGTTGCGGAGCCAGACTTCGCCGTCGTCGACGGTGGCGTACGCGTCGACCAGCGACGCTTTTCCCTCCCGCAGGCTTTTTACCTCAGTACCGAGCAAAACCACCCCGGCCTCGAACACTTCCAGGATCGAATAATTGTGCCGCGCCTTGCGGTTGGTCGCGACGACATGCCTGGCTGGCTTAGCGGGCCCCCCTGGCTTCTTGGCCACCGTTACCGCCGCACGTACACGCGCAAGGTTGCATAGGCCGTCAGCCCCGCCATCGCCACGCCCACCAAGAACAGCCACGGCGAGATGTAGAGGATGTCGGCGTAGTCGATCCGGGCGATCAAATTCGCTTGGTAGAACTGGTTGAGCGCGTTCTCTAAGAACATCGCCCGCACCACGATCAGGCCGACGACGGCGATGATGACGCCGACCGTTGCCGCCACCATCGCCTCGACCA
The DNA here is from genome assembly GCF_003402475.1 of Mycobacterium sp. MFM001. Lineage (GTDB taxonomy): Bacteria > Actinomycetota > Actinomycetes > Mycobacteriales > Mycobacteriaceae > Mycobacterium. The sequence continues at coordinate 5,375 of NZ_BFAB01000007.1, read as the reverse complement.
GGAACGGCAGCTGGGTGTACCAGCGGGTGGCGCCGACCAGTCGCATGATGCCGATCTCGGTGCGCCGGGTATAGGCCGCCACTTGAACCATGTTGGCGATCAACAGGATCGCCCCGATCGCCTGCACCAGCGCGACAGCAAACGCAGCGTTGGACAGACCGTCCAACACGGCGAACAGCCGGTCGATCAGATCCTTCTGGTTGAGCACGTTGAGCACCCCGGGCTGACCCTGCATGGCAGCGTCGAAATCCTTGTGCTGCTCCGGGTTTTCCAATTTGACGATGAACGACGCCGGAAACGAATCCTTGCCTGCCACGTCTTTGTATTGCGGAAACTTGCGGATCGCGTCGTTGTAGGCGTCCTCGCGGTTGAGGAATCGCACCGATTTGACGTCGTTGCGCGCCTCGATCTTTTCGCGCAGTGCCTTACACGGGGCGCTGTCGCACGTCGGGTCGTTGGCCGAGATGTCGTCGGTCAGAAAGACCTGCGTCTCCACCCGGTCGAGGTAGATGCTGCGGGAATTGTCGGCCAGCCGCACCACCAGCAGACCGCCGCCGAACAGACCGATCGAGATGGCGGTGGTCAGGATCATCGCGACGGTCATGGTGACGTTGCGACGAAGACCGGTCAGGACCTCGTTGAGCAGGAATGAGAAGCGCACTCAGCGGTCCATCCCGTAGACGCCGCGCTGCTCGTCGCGCACCAGCCGGCCCAGAGACAGCTCCACCACGCGCTGGCGCATCGAGTCGACGATGTGATGGTCGTGGGTGGCCATCAGCACGGTGGTTCCCGTGCGGTTGATCCGTTCCAGCAGGTCCATGATGTCCTGACTCGTGTCGGGGTCGAGGTTTCCGGTCGGCTCGTCGGCCAGCAGCACCAGCGGCCGGTTGACGAAGGCGCGCGCGATCGCCACCCGCTGCTGCTCGCCGCCGGACAGCTCCGCCGGCAGCCGATTGGCCTTACCGGACAAACCGACCATCTCCAGCACGTCGGGCACCACCCGGTTGATCGTCTCGGGCTTTTTGCCGATGACTTCCAAAGCGAAGGCGACGTTTTCGAACACCGTCTTCTGCTGCAGCAGCCGGAAATCCTGGAAGACGCAGCCGATCACCTGGCGCAGCTTCGGGATGTGGCGGCCGGGCAGCGTGTTGACGTGGAACTTGGACACTCGCACGTCACCGGTCGTGGGATTCTCGGCGCCCAGCAGCAGCCGCATGAACGTGGACTTGCCAGAGCCGGACGGTCCGATGAGGAAGACGAACTCACCCTTGTCGATCTTGACGTTGATGTTGTCGAGCGCTGGTCGCGCCGACGACTTGTACTGCTTGCTGACATGGTCGAGGGTGATCATCACGGCACGCCAGTGTAACCGTGAGTTTCGCTGAGGCCGACCACGCTACGGAATGGGCGGCGGCGCCGGAGCCGGCTCGGGGCCCGGCGGAGGCGGCGTCGACGACGACGTCGTCGTTCCCGGACCGAACGGCGGCGGCAGCACGGGCAGTTGGAACGGCGGCGGCGGTGTCGTGGTGGTCGTCGTGGTGGTCGGTGGCGTGGTGGTCGTTGTGGTCGTGGTGGTGGTCGGAGTCCACGTCCGGGTGGTCGGCGGCTGCTGCAGCCGGCTGCGCGGCACCCACGTGTAGTTCGGGTCGGGCACGTAGCCGGGCGGCACCACCTGGGTCGCGGGCACCTGGGTCGGGGTCGACGACTGAGTGTGCTTGTTGGAGTCGTAGACCCACCACACCGCCACGAATGCGATCACCAACACCACCGTGGACGTGCGCACATGGCCGCCCAACAAGTAGCCCGGCCAGCCGCGCTCGGCGTCCTGGCCGATCTTTTTCAACCGGTCGAGGGAAAAGAATTTCACTTGGTCGGTTCCTGGGTTTCTTGTTCGGCGCTGCTGGCGATCGCGCCGACGGTCGCCCGCGTCTCGGCGGCGGTGACGATGCCGGCGCGAGCCAGTGCCCGCACCACCAGCACGCGCAGCTCGCGACCCGCCTGGAACTGCTTGCCGGGCAGCGTGCGGGCCACCAACCGCAGCGTGACCGTGTCGACCTCGATGCTTTCCACGCCCATCACCGTGGGGGCGTCGAGCAGCAACTCGCCCAGCACCTCGTCGGCGCGGGCATGCTCACACTCTTGGCGCAGGACGTCGTTGACCAGGTTCAGGTCGGCGGTGGTGGACACCGGGATGTCGACGACGGCGCGCGCCCAGTCCTTGGACAGGTTCACCGACTTGACGATCTGGCCGTTGGGCACGGTGAACACTTCGCCGTCCGGCGAGCGCAACTTGGTCACCCGAAGCGTGACGTTTTCGACGGTGCCGGCGGCGTCCGTCGGCGATCCCAGAATGGTGAGCTCCACCAGATCGCCGAACCCGTACTGCTTTTCGGCGATGATGAAGAATCCGGACAGCAGGTCTTTGACCAACTGCTGGGCGCCGAAACCCAGCGCGGCCCCCACCACCGTCGCCGGCGCCACCAGACCCTTCACCGAAATGTTCAGGATGTCGGCCAGTTGAACGACCACCGCGATCGCGATCAGCACGACCGACACCCACGAGATCACCGACGCCACCGCCTGCCGGTGCTTGGTGGCCTCCGAACGCACCAGCGCGTCGCTCTCGGCGAAGCCCATGTCGAGGCGCTCGGTCACCTTTCGCGCCAGCCAATTGACGAACCGCGCCGCCAGCACCGCCCCGATCAGCAGCAAAACGATGCGCAGGCCGCTGGTGAGAATCCATTGGCGAATGTCGCCGCGCCAGATGTCATGCCACGGCTGGGCCGCCACTGTCGCGAAAAGCCTTGAATCAGTCGTCATCTCGCCTATTGCGCCACCGGATCCCCGCCTCCAGGAATCCGTCGATGTCCCCGTCCAGCACGGCCGTCGGATTACCCACCTCGTATTCGGTGCGCAGATCCTTGACCATCTGGTACGGGTGCAGTACGTAGGACCGCATCTGGTTACCCCAGGAGCTGCCGCCTTCACCCTTCAAGGCGTCGAGCTCAGCGCGTTCTTCTAAGCGCTTGCGCTCCAACAACTTTGCCTGAAGAACCCGCATCGCCGCCACCTTGTTCTGCAGCTGCGACTTTTCGTTCTGACAGGTGACCACGATGCCGGTCGGAATGTGGGTCAGCCGCACCGCCGAGTCGGTGGTGTTCACCGACTGCCCGCCGGGACCGCTGGAGCGGTACACGTCCACCCGCACGTCGCCTTCGGGAATGTCGATGTGGTCGGTGGTCTCCACCACCGGAAGCACCTCGACCTCGGCGAACGACGTCTGGCGTCGGCTCTGGTTGTCGAACGGGCTGATCCGCACCAGCCGGTGGGTGCCCTGTTCGACCGACAGCGTGCCGTAGGCGAACGGCGCATGCACCGCGAACGTCGCGCTTTTGATCCCGGCTTCCTCGGCGTAGGAGGTGTCGAACACTTCGACGGGATAGTTGTGCTGCTCGGCCCAGCGGATGTACATCCGCATCAGCATCTCGGCCCAGTCGGCGGCGTCCACCCCGCCGGCGCCGGAGCGGATGGTGACCAGCGCCTCGCGCTCGTCGTACTCACCCGACAGCAGGGTGCGGACCTCCATGGCCTCGATGTCGGCCCGCAGCGCCTTGAGCTCGGCGTCGGCCTCGGCCAGCTCTTCGGCACTGCCCTCCTCGGCGGCCAGCTCGTAGTGCACCGGCAGGTCGTCGAGGCGACGGCGCAGCTCCTCGACCCGCCGCAGCTCGCCCTGGGTATGGGACAGCTCGCTAGTCACCTTTTGCGCGCGGGACTGGTCGTCCCACAGGTGCGGGTCAGAGGCCTCGTGTTCGAGCTTCTCGATGCGACTGCGCAGACCCTCGACATCGAGCACCCGCTCCACGGTGGTCAGCGTGGAGTCAAGGGCGGCGATATCAGCCTGACGGTCGGGTTCCACAGCTGCTCACGTTACCGGCCTGGCGACCTTGGCAACCTACGCGGTAGTAGCCGTTTAGCATCGGGGTGTATGCGCCCTTACCACGTCGCGATCGTCGGCTCTGGCCCCTCCGGCTTCTTCGCCGCGGCCTCACTGTTGAAGGCCGCCGACTCGTCGGACCAGCTCGACGTCGCGGTGGACATGCTGGAGATGCTGCCCACGCCGTGGGGGCTGGTGCGCTCCGGCGTCGCGCCTGACCATCCGAAGATCAAGTCGATCAGCAAGCAGTTCGAGAAGACCGCCGACGACCCCCGCTTCCGGTTCTTCGGCAATGTGGTGGTGGGCGAGCACATCGAAGCCACCGAGCTCGCCGAGCAGTACGACGCGGTGATCTACGCCGTCGGCGCGCAGTCGGACCGGTCGCTGAACATTCCCGGCGAGGACCTGCCCGGCAGCATCGCCGCGGTCGACTTCGTGGGCTGGTACAACGCCCACCCGCACTTCGAGCAGATGACCCCCGACCTGTCCGGTGCGCGGGCCGTGGTCATCGGTAACGGCAACGTGGCCCTCGACGTCGCCCGCATTCTGGTGAGCGACCCCGACGAGCTGGCCCAGACCGATATCGCCGATCACGCGCTGGACTCGTTGCGCCCGTGTGGTGTCCAGGAAGTGGTGATCATCGGCCGGCGCGGTCCGCTGCAGACTGCGTTCACGACGCTGGAGTTGCGTGAGCTGGGCACTCTCGCGGCCCTCCAGGGAGTCGACGTGGTGGTCGATCCCGCGGATTTGGAAGGCATCAGCGACGACGACGCGGCCGCGGTCGGCAAGACGTGTAAGCAGAACATCGCGGTGCTGCGGGAGTATGCGAGCCGGGAGCCCCGCCCGGGTCACCGCCGACTCGTGTTCCGGTTTTTTACCTCTCCCATCGAGATCAAGGGCGAGGGCCGAGTCGAGCAGATCGTGCTGGGCCGCAACGAGCTTGTCAGCGACGACAGCGGACGGGTGGTGGCCAAGGACACCGGCGCGCGCGAGGAGCTGCCCGTGCAGCTGGTGGTGCGCTCGGTGGGCTACCGCGGTGTGCCGACACCGGGTCTGCCGTTCGACGAGCGCAGCGGAACGATTCCCAACACCGGCGGCCGGGTCGACGGCAGCCGCAACGAGTACGTCGTCGGCTGGATCAAGCGCGGCCCGACCGGGGTGATCGGCACCAACAAGAAGGACTCCCAGGACACCGTCGACACCCTGCTCGACGACCTGTCGCGGGCCAGCCTCGCCGATTTCGGGGCCGACCACGCCGACAAGCTCGCCGAGTGGCTGGCCTCCCGGCAGCCGAAACTCGTCACCGATGCGCACTGGAAGCTGATCGACGAGTACGAGCGCTCGGCCGGCGAGCCGCACGGCCGGCCGCGGGTCAAGCTGCCCAGCCTCTCGGAGCTGTTGCGTATCAGCCACGGCTGAGTTGCGCGAGCAGCTACCAGGG
>NZ_BFAB01000006.1 GCF_003402475.1 Mycobacterium sp. MFM001 | reverse complement strand
CGGCCAATTCAGCTTCGGGCGCTTCCGCTTCCGGTTCGGCCTCGGCCTCTACCGGCACAGCCTCAGTTTCCGCGTCGGCGGTCTCCTCGGCGGCAGGCGCTGCGGCCGTTGAGGCTTCATCGGCGGCCGATACGGCACCGACCGAAGCGAGCGCCGGCTCCCGCTCGGGTTCGGCGGCGGCGGTCCCGCCGAGAGTGGTCGGATCTTCACGACCCTTGGGGGCCAGAATGAGGTAGACCACCGCGCCGATGAACACGAAAGTCGATGTGAACGAATTGATTCGGATGCCAGCAATGTGGGTAGCGGCGTCGTCGCGCAGCAACTCGATACAGAACCGCCCGACGCAGTAACCGGCAACGTACAGCGCGAACAGCCTGCCGTGCCCGATCCTGAAGCGTCGATCCAACCAGATCAGCACGACGAATACCAGGACGTCCCACAGCAATTCGTAGAGGAACGTCGGCTGCACAACCATCGCAAGCTGTCCGGTCGACACACCGTCTAGAGAATGCACGTCGACAAATCCCGCCGGATCGCGCCGATAGAAAATCTCCAGGCCCCACGGCAGCGTCGTCTCGTGGCCGAAAAGCTCCTGGTTGAAGTAGTTCCCGAGCCGGCCGATTCCTTGTGCTAGCACGATCCCGGGTGCTATCGCGTCGCCGAACGCAGGAAGCGGGATGCCGCGACGGCGACAGCCCATCCACGCGCCGACGCCGCCCAGGGCTACCGCACCCCAGATCCCCAAGCCGCCGTCCCAGATTCGCACCGCCGCGCCGAGTCCCGCGCCGCCCTCGCCGAAATATGTCCGCCAATCCGTGGCCAGGTGATACAGGCGTCCGCCGAGCAGCCCGAACGGGACGGCCCACAGGGCAATGTCGTAGATGACGCCGCGTTCGCCACCCCGGGCCTCCCAGCGGCGATCACCGATCACCAGGGCGACCACGATGCCGATGATGATGAACAACGCGTAAGCGCGGATCGGAACCGGCCCGAGGTGCCACACGCCGCGTGGCGGGCTGGGAAAGTAGGCAAGCACGGTCGTCGTCATGGTGAGGAAATCCTTTGCCGCACACCGGCGGCGAGTTCTTCGGTGAGCGCGCGGAGCGCAGGGATGCCGTCGGCCAGCGTCGATACCAGCGCCGAGCCGACGATGACACCGTCGGCGTAGCCGGCGATCTGCGCCGCCTGTTCACGCGAGCGCACGCCCAGACCAACCCCGACAGGTATGTCCGAAACTGCCCGAACCCGACGCACCAGTTCGGGTGCCGCCTGTGACACCACGTCGCGAGCACCGGTGACGCCCATGATCGATGCGGCGTAGACGAACCCGCGTGACGCCTCGACCGTCTTGGCCAGTCGCTGCGGCGTCGACGACGGCGCGACCAGGAAGATGCGATCCAGCCCGTGTTTGTCTGAGGCCGCGAACCACTCGTCGGCCTCATCGGGAATGAGGTCCGGCGTGATCAGACCATGTCCACCGGCCGCCGCCAGGTCTCGCGCGAACGCGTCAACCCCATAGTGCAGCACCGGATTCCAGTAGGTCATCACGACGGCATGGCCACCGGCCGCGCTGATCGCCTCGACGGTCGCGAAGGTGTCACGGACGCGCACACCCCCGCGCAGCGCGGCCTCCGACGCCGTCGCGATGGTCGGGCCGTCCATACCTGGATCCGAATACGGGATACCGACTTCGATGAGGTCGCAACCGGATTCGACGAGTGCGGTCATCGCGCTGACCGACGTCGGAACGTCGGGGTAACCGGTCGGCAAGTAGCCGATCAAGGCCGCCCGGTTGTCCTGCCGGCATGAGCTGAAAAGGTCTGCCAGCCGGCTTGTTTCGCTCTGCTCCACGATCACGAGCGGTCCTTGTCGTCGAGCAGGCCGAACCACTTCGCCGCAGTTTCGACGTCCTTGTCGCCCCGACCGGACAGGTTCACGACTATGACTGCGCCGCTGCCCATTTCGATACCGAGCTGCAGTGCGCCGGCCACCGCGTGCGCCGATTCGATCGCCGGGATGATGCCCTCCGTGCGGCACAGCAGACGGAACGCGTCCATCGCTTCGGCATCGGTGATCGGCCGGTATTCGGCACGCCCGGTCTCTCTGAGCCAGGCATGCTCCGGGCCCACACCGGGATAGTCCAGGCCGGCCGAAATCGAGTGCGACTCGATGGTCTGGCCGTCGTCGTCTTGCAGCAGATACGAGAACGACCCTTGGAATGCGCCGGGCGAGCCGCCGCTGAATGTCGCTGCGTGCCTTCCGGTTTCGACCCCGTCGCCGGCCGCCTCGAACCCGACCAGCCGAACTCCGGGATCGTCGAGGAACGCATGGAAGATCCCGATGGCGTTGGATCCTCCGCCGATGCAGGCGGTGACAGCGTCAGGCAGCCGCCCGGCCTGATCCTGGATCTGTACCCGGGTCTCGAGCCCGATGACCCGTTGAAAGTCGCGGACCATCGTCGGGAACGGATGCGGCCCGGCCGCCGTGCCGAAGCAGTAGTAGGTGTTGTCGGCGTTGGTGACCCAATCCCGGAATGCCTCGTTGATCGCGTCTTTCAGCGTTTGCGAACCCGACTCGACGGAGATCACCTCGGCGCCGAGCAGCTGCATGCGCGCGACGTTGAGCGCTTGCCGCGCGGTGTCGACGGCACCCATGTAGATGACGCAGTCGAGTCCCAGAAGGGCGCAGGCGGTGGCGGTGGCCACTCCGTGCTGGCCGGCGCCCGTCTCGGCGATCACCCGCGTCTTGCCCATCTGCTGCGCCAGCAACGCCTGGCCGAGGACATTGTTGATCTTGTGAGAACCGGTGTGGTTCAAGTCTTCTCGCTTGAGGAAGATCCGCGCTCCGCCCGCGTGCTCGCGCAGTCGCGCGGCCTCGTACAACGGGGATGGCCGACCGGTGTAGCGGGCCTGCAACTTGTCGAGGGTGTCCAGGAAGCCCTGGTCGGTGCGGATCTTGTCGTAGGCGGTGGTGACTTCTTCGATCACGGCCATCAGCGCCTCGGCCACGAACCGGCCGCCGTACACGCCGAAGTGGCCGCGCGAATCGGGGTCGTGGCTGGTCGGTTCGGCGATGGCAGCGCTGGAACGTGGAAGTTCCGGGCCGTCTAGCGGCGATCGCAAGCGCGGCGGAGCCGGGCGCAGCGGGTCGCCGCGCGACGAATCTAGCGGGCTGGCTTCGGACAAGACGGATGCCTCCCCGCGGTGACAAGGTCGGCGACGGCCGCGCGGGGATCACCGCTGGTGACTAGGCCCTCACCGACCAGCACCGCGTCGGCGCCGGCGCCGGCGTAGGCGAGCAGATCAGCGGTGCCGCGCACGCCGGATTCGGCGATCCTGATCACGTCGGTCGGAAGCCCAGGTGCGATGCGCGCGAAGCAATCCCGGTCGACTTTCAGCGTTTTCAGGTCGCGAGCGTTGACCCCGATGACCCGCGCCCCCGCTTTCAGTGCCCGGTCGGCCTCTTCCTCGGTGTGCACCTCGACCAGGGCGGTCATGCCAAGCGACTCGATGCGCTCCAACATCGACTCCAGCACCGGCTGATCAAGTGCCGCAACGATCAGCAGCAGCATGTCGGCGCCGTGCGCACGCGCCTCATGAATCTGATATGGGCCCACCACAAAGTCTTTGCGCAACACCGGCACACTGACGGCGGCGCGCACCGAGTCGAGATCGTCGATCGTCCCGTTGAAACGCCGCTGCTCGGTGACCACACTGATGACGCGCGCGCCACCGTCTTCGTAGGCGCGGGCCAGTTTGGCCGGGTCGGAAATCGACGCGAGCCGGCCCGCGGACGGGCTGGCTCGCTTGACTTCGGCGATGACACCAATGCCGGGCTCGCGCAGTGCCGCCATCACATCGAGGGGCGCTGGCGTCGCCTCGGCAGCGGCCTTGACCTCGGCCAGCGGGACGACGGCTTCACGGGCGGCAACATCGGCGCGAACTCCCTCGATGATGGAGTCGAGCACGGTTGCCGAACTCATGCGTGTCGGTCCTTCCCCTTGTGACCCCGCCGTGACGTCAATTTGACGATGTCCATCGAAGGGTAGCGACCGTCAGCGCGCGCTTCGTCACCGACCCTCGGTGTCGGAGTCGGATTGTGATCGATCCGTTGGGTCGCGGCCTTCGTCGAGCGCATCCCAGATCATCCGCTCCGACATGGGGCCGTCTTCGCGCTGCGCTTGGGCGCGTCGGGCCGCGGGTGCGACGTATTTGGTGGCGTCGCCCGAGGCGGCAGATCGCATCAGCAGGACGGCGCCGGCCAGCGTGCAAACTGCGGCCGCCAAGGCGATCGCGGCGCCGGTGTGATAGCGCTGGCTGCCGACCAGCGTCAGCAGCGACACGTGCGCCAGGTCGGCGCCTCGGGCCGCCACGTCGCGGACCACCCACAGGCTGACGGCCAGATATTCGACCGCGAAGCTTGCGGCAGCCACCAGAACCGCCAGCAGCCGCAGCGGCCAGCCGCGCACCGCCACCGCCGCGACGGCCGCGGCCAGCAGCAGTATCGCCAGCGGCAGCAGCGCCGTCGACCACGATGCGCCGGAGAGCGTGACAGTCTTCGGCTGGCCCAGCCCGTCGAACGACTGGATTGCAACCCAGGGGAACCGGGACGCGACCCATAGCCCGACCGCGGCAATCACGAGCAGCGTCTGAGCTAGCCGCCGCTTAACCATGGATCTCCGGGGCGGTCAGTGTCTCGGCGGCGGCAATCGCGCCCAGCACCGCGCGGGCCTTGTTCGTCGCCTCGGTGTGCTCGTAGGGGCCGTTGGAGTCGGCCACTACCCCGCCGCCGGCCTGCACGTAGGCGGTGCCGTCGCGCATCAACGCGGTGCGGATGGCGATCGCGAAATCGGCGTTGCCGGCGAAGTCGAGGTAGCCGATCACGCCGCCATAGAGGCCGCGGCGGGTCATTTCCACTTCTTCGATCAGCTCCATCGCCCGTACTTTCGGCGCGCCGGACAAAGTGCCCGCGGGAAAACACGCGGTCACCGCGTCGAGTGCGGTACAGCCCTCGGCGAGCATCCCAGTCACCGTGGACACCAGATGCATGACGTGGCTGTAGCGCTCAATGTGGCTGTAATCCTCGACGCGCACGGTGCCCGGCACGCAGACCCGGCCAAGATCGTTGCGGCCCAAGTCCACCAGCATCAGATGCTCGGCGCGCTCCTTCTCGTCGTGCAGGAGCTCCTTTTCCAGCAAGACGTCTTCTTCGTCGGTCTGCCCGCGCCAGCGGGTCCCGGCGATCGGATGCGTCGTGGCCCACTGGTCGTGCACCGTCACCAACGCCTCGGGGCTGGAGCCGACGATCGAAAAGGCTGTTCCCCCAGCATCATTCGGAACATGCAGCAGATACATGTAGGGGCTTGGGTTCGACACCCGCAGCATGCGGTAGACGTCGATCGGCTCGACGTCGGTGTCCATCTCGAAACGCTGCGACGGCACTACCTGAAACGCTTCACCGCGCTCAATCTCGTGGACCAGACGCTCGACGATCGCGCCGTATTCCTCGACGGTGCGCTGGGCGCGGTGCTTGGGTTCCGGACGGGTGAAGGTCGCCACGGTCGACGGCAGCGGCTGGCTCAGCGCCGCAGTCATCACGTCCAAGCGCGCGACCGCGTCGTCGTAGGCCTCGTCGACGCGCTCGTCGGTGCCGTTCCAGTTCACCGCGTTGGCAATCAGCGTGATGGTGCCCTCGTGGTGGTCGACGGCCGCCAGGTCGGTGGCGAGCAGCAGCAGCATGTCGGGCAATTGCAGATCGTCGACGGCCAGTTCGGGCAGCCGCTCCAGCCGTCGCACCAGGTCGTAGGCGAAGAAGCCGACCATGCCGCCCGACAGCGGCGGAAGGTCCGGCAGCGCCGCGGTGGCAAGCAGCTCCAGGGTGGCGCGCAACACCTCCAGGGGGTCGCCACCGGTGGGTGCGTCTTGCGGAACGGCGCCCAGCCAAACCGCCTGGCCGTCGCGCACGGTCAGCGCCGACGGCGCGCCGGCGCCGATGAACGACCACCGCGACCAGGACCGCCCGTTTTCGGCCGACTCGAGCAAAAAGGTGCCGGGCCGGTTGGCGGCCAGCTTGCGGTAGGCCGACAGCGGGGTCTCGGCGTCGGCCAATACCTTGCGGGTCACTGGGACAACCCGATGCTCGGCGGCGAGCAGGCGGAAGTCCTCGCGCGAGGTGGTGGCGAGGTCGGCGGGCATCCCCCCATCTTCCAAGGCATCTTGTCCGGCGCCGCAGTCACCCCCGGCGTAGCGTGACGCCCATGAAAACCGGTGACACCGCGCCTGACTTCGAGCTTCCCGACCAGAACGGAACGCCGCGCAAGTTGAGCACTCTGCTGGCCGACGGCCCGGTCGTGTTGTTCTTCTACCCCGCGGCTATGACGCCCGGCTGTACGCGCGAGGCGTGCCACTTCCGCGATGTGGCCGACGAGTTCGCCGCCGTGGGCGCGCAGCGCGTGGGGATCAGCACCGACGCGGTGGACAAGCAGGCCAAGTTCGCCGGTGTGAACAGCTTCGACTACCCGTTGCTGTCCGACGCCGACGGGACCGTCGCCGCGCAGTTCGGGGTCAAGCGCGGACTGCTCGGCAAGCTGATGCCGGTCAAGCGCACGACGTTCGTGATCGACACCGACCGTAAGGTGCTCGACGTGATCGGCAGCGAGTTCAATTTCAACTCACACGCCGACAAGGCGTTGGCGACGTTGCGGGCGCGGTCGTCGGCGTAGCCTCTTACGCCGCTACAGATTCAGCACGCCGCGCGCGGATGGGCAGCATGGCCAGCAGTCCCGCCGTCAGCACGACCAAAAGACCGCCCAGGCCCGCTCGGTCGGCACCGAAGAGATCGATGAAAGCGAAGAACATCGACGGCGCGAGGAAGGCCGCCGCTCGCCCGGTGGTGGTATAGAGCCCGAAGGCCAATCCCTCCTTGCCGTCGGCGGTCATCTGCAGCAGCAGAGCACGCGCCGACGACTGCGTCGGGCCGATGAACAGACATAGCAGCAGGCCGCACACCCAGAACGCCAGCGGCCCCGACAGTATGAGCAGTGTCAGCCCGACGGCGATCATCGAACCCAGCGAGCCGAGGATGACGGTCTTGGATCCGACGCGCTCGTCGAGCAGACCACCGAGCACCGCGCCGAGGGCCGCGACAGTGCAGGCCATCACACCGAACAGCAGCACATTGGCCGCCGAGATGCGATAGACGTTGACGCCCAACACGGCGCCGAACGCGAATACGCCTGACAGCCCGTCCCGGAACACGGCGCTGGCCAGCAGGTAGTAGACGACGTTGCGGTCGCGGCGCCATTCGGCGACAAGATCGGCCCAGAGCTGGCGAGCGGCGCCCAACGCTGCCTGACGGTCCGGTATGGCCGGTGGCTTAGGCGCCCAAATCAACAGTGGCAGCGCGAAAAGCAGAAACCATGCCGCGGTCAGCAGCATCGCCATCCGCACGTTCAGACCGTCGGCGGTCGAAATACCCAGCGCGCCAGCGGTGGACCCATCGCCCGCGATGAAGCCGACATACACCGTCAACAGCAAGGCCACGCTTCCGACATAGCCTGCAGCCAAGCCGAACCCGGAGATTTTGCCTGAGGTTTCGGGCGTGGAGATCAGCCGCAGGGTCGCGTTGTATGGGACGGAGGCCAGGTCGCCGCAGGCTGCAGTGGAGGCCAGCAGGACCAGGCCGGGCAAAAGGTAGCGGGGGTCGTCGCGGATCAAACTCATCGCCGCGGTCAGCACCACGACAGCCACGGTGAGCGAGGTCAGCACGTGGCGGCGTCGCCGAGGGTCGGTGATCCAGCTCCCTGTCATCGGGGCGCACAGGGCGACGATGACGCCAGCAACGGTCATCGCCCGGCCAAGCGAACTCGTTGGCGACGTACCGCCGCCGGCTCCCACCGAGGCGGTCAAGTACACGGGGAAAACGAACGTGATGACAAGCGCATTCAGGCCCGTCGCACCGCAATCCCAGAGCGCCCATGACAGCAACGGGGACTTTCGCACGGTCACCAACCCTATAGTCGGCGCGCCACGGCCGACGGGTTGGTATGCGAAGGTTCAGTCGTCGATGTGCGTCGATGGGTCGGCGAAGGCGAGATCCCCAGAGTGCTGGTCAGGACCCATCACACCGCAGGGCTTGTCAGGCACAAGGTAGGAACTGGCGCCGCGATACATCAACTGGGCAACTGCCACGCAACGTTGCCAGGTGCCGTCAGGCTGGACGGGTCCATCGCAAATGCTAATAACGGGTCCTCCGTACCGGCAGCCAAGCGCGAGCAAGCAGCGGAGCCATCGATTTGCCTGGCCCGCAGGGTGCTTGGGGCCAGCCATTGGCGCTTGCGCCACCGATGCCACAAGCGCCGAAATTGCGATCGCCCGTTTCACGGCGCACCGGACAGGATAGGAGGAGATCCAAAGGGGTTGGAGTTTTACGCCAGCGTGCTGGCATATCCGTTGACTGATCGATGGAATTAGCGGCAGCCAGGCGTCCCCGCTGCGCGCGACACGCGGATTACGAGCAAGGCTACCTCGCTCCCTGTCGCGGTCGAGCGGTCTGGCCCCAGAGGGTCGCTGCCTGGGGACACACCTTCGCGGGAGACCCCATACCGCACCTCAAATGTTTCGCGCGCTCGTGGGTGGCGCCGGCCGAGCGGGTAGTTCGTCCCCGTGTCACCTCGACCCCCTGGCAGCCGCCGGCCACTCTGCCATTGCGACACAACGGATTTGGCGCCTGGCAACAGTTGTGCTTGAGCTCAGAAGCGCCAAGGTTCCCGAGGAACCTGAAGAATCGACAGCGTGAACAGGCCAGCCGTTTCTAACCGCGGCAGAGCGCGACCGGCTGATCGTCGCGCTGGCTGCCAAGGGGTGGAGTACACAAGAAAGATTGCTCACCGCCTGGGCATGAGCCGGCGGGGCATTGGCGGAGCGCTCCAGAGGATTGCTCAGGGACAGCCGGGCTGCGACCCCCGTGCGCAGGCACCGGCTAAGCCGGACAATAAACATCAATGGCCGCGTTTACGATCTTGATAGCAGACAGCGAATCCATTCCCCATACTGGCGTAAGCTGGTCGATCACCCAAACTTGCTCTGCGGCTCGTGTCGACTCTTCATTGCCCTGGCTCATTTTTGTGCATGTGAAGTCAGCTGATTGAAACAACTTCGTCCTGCCACTCAAGGTCTCGACCGTGTATTGGCGTTCTCGGAGGGTCGACAAGAACTGCTCGTCAAGGTCGCGATTCAAACCTGGCGGACCGTTCGGGAACTGGGAGTCGAGGCCATACAACGGTGTGTACGGCTTGTGGAAGGTGACTGAAGATGCGGGCGCGGGTGTCGTCGACGGAGATGGCGTGCTCGGTGCGACCGGCGCAGGTGGTGGTGCCTGCCGCGCAGGCGATGGCGCGGCCCGCGAAGTCGGTGGTTGCACTTGCTCTGGTGGTGATGCCTGATGATGGTTCGGCGTCAACATCACCACCGCGATAGCCCCAATTACCACAGCCGCCGCGGGGCCCAGGGCTTTGAGTAGGACGCCACGCGAGCGCGGCGGCTCAACGTAATCCACAACGGGTTGAGAGCTGGTCTCGTCCGACCACGCAAGCGGTTCGGCGTCAGCAGCCTGGGTAGGGCTGGCCTCCGTCTCGGCGTTTTCGTCGTCTGCTGCCATTTGATTTCCGCCTGTGCCTGGAAGAATCGATCTATGGTGACGCGTTACCGCACCACTGCGCTATGAGCAGATCGCGCCTAAACGGTGCCGCACCCCAAATTGCTACCACCCGGATCTGCCCTCGCGCTTCACGGGCATCAACCTGATCGAGCCTTGCACGCGGCCCACTTGAGTTCAGCTTCTCAGCACCCGGTCCTGCGGATCGCGCACGCTGCCCGACAAGATGATGATGCCGTCAACGAGCGACCAAATCGCCACACCGAGGATCAACGCGAAGCCGATGAACAGGATCGTCGTGGCGATCCCCACCACCCACAGGATGAGTTGGGTCGCACCTATCGCCGTATAGCCCAGGTAGAGGCGACCGACACCCGGCACTATGAAGAAACCGAGCAGTTGAAGTCCACCAGCAGCCACCCGGCTTTTGTCGGACATTGGCCGCCCATACTCATCGCGTCCATACGGTGCGGGTACCTGGGAGAATTGGTTAGCCATTTAAGGCGCACTTGTATTGCATCGCAGTCTCCTTGCAGCTACCGAAAAAGGCGGCGAATCCCAAACTATACCCATGCGCGGGCACCATTTTGGCAGTTCACGGCTTTAACCATGCAATCATGGCCAGGATTACCACCGCTGCATTGAACCTTCGATGAGCGACGCCTGCGGGCCCGAGAACCGCACGTCAAATCCCGACAGCGCACGAACCGCACCGTCGCTCCGGTCAGTCCTCCGGTTGCAGCAACACGTCGGCATCGAAGCAGCTGTGATCACCGGTGTGGCATGCACCGCCGACCTGGTCGACAACCAGTAGCACGGTATCGCCGTCGCAGTCCAGGCGCACCGAATGCACGTGCTGGGTGTGGCCCGAGGTGGCGCCTTTGATCCACTGCTGACCCCGCGACCGCGAAAAGTACGTCGCCTCACGGGTTTCCAGCGTCCGGGCCAGCGCGGCGTCGTCCATCCAGGCGACCATCAGCACGTCACCGCTGCCGCGCTCCTGCACGACGGCGGTGAACAGCCCGTCGGCGTTGCGCTTGAGTCGGGCGGCGATGTCCGGGTCGAGGCTCATCGCACGGTGATCCCTTCGGCGGCCATCGCCGCCTTCACCTGCCCGATGGACAGCTGCCGGAAGTGAAAGACGCTGGCCGCCAACACCGCATCGGCACCAGCCGCCACCGCTGGTGCGAAATGCTCGGCAGCTCCCGCGCCGCCGCTGGCGATCACCGGAACCGTCACCGCTGCACGCACCGCCCGCAGCATCGCCAGGTCGAAGCCCGCCTGGGTGCCGTCGGCGTCCATCGAATTCAGCAGGATCTCCCCCACCCCCAACTCGGCGCCGCGGACCGCCCACTCGACGGCGTCGATGCCGGTGCCGCGCCGCCCGCCGTGCGTGGTGACCTCCCAGCCCGACGGCGTGGGCGGCGAACCTGGCGGCACCGTGCGGGCGTCAACGGACAACACGATGCATTGCGATCCGAAAGCCTGCGCCATCTCGGCGAGCAGCTCGGGCCGCGCTATCGCGGCGGTGTTGACGGACACCTTGTCCGCCCCCGCCCGCAGCAGCACGTCGACGTCGGCCACTGAGCGCACACCGCCGCCGACGGTGAGTGGGATGAAGACCTGCTCGGCGGTCCGGCGCACCACGTCCAGCATGGTGGCGCGCCCTGACGACGAGGCGGTCACGTCCAGAAAGGTCAGCTCGTCGGCGCCCTCGGCGTCGTAGGCCGCGGCCAGTTCGACGGGATCACCAGCGTCCCGCAGGTTCTCGAAGTTGACGCCCTTGACCACCCGTCCGTCGTCGACGTCAAGACAGGGAATCACCCGGACCGCCAAGCTCATCTCAGTAGTCCTCGGGTTTGCCGGTGCGGCGCAGGATTTCGAGCATCTCGGCGTGCACGCCGGGTGCGGCGGCCAACGCCGAGCGCGACTCGGGGGTCCACCGTTCGCCGGCCAGGTTGGTCACGATGCCGCCGGCGGCCCGCACCAGCGCCACCCCGGCTGCGTGGTCCCACACGTGGTCGCCGAAACTGATTGCGCCGCCGAGGATCCCGTCGGCGACATAGGCCAGGTCGATGCCGGTGGCGCCGTGCATGCGCAACCGCGACGACACCCGGCTCAGGTTCTCCAGCACCGCCAGCCGGTAGCGTCCCGGGAATCGGCCCCGCGAGTCGACGTTGAAGGTGCCGATGCCGATGACCGACTCGGCCAGCTCCGTGTGCTCCAAGGGCGGTTGCGGCACACCGTTTTTCATCAAGGGCCCGCCCACGACCGCGGTGTAACGCTCGCCGGTGAACGGCAGCCAGGTCAGGCCCGCAACCGGATCGCCGTCGTGCAGCAGCCCCAGTAGGATCGCCGCCAGCGGCGACCCCGCGGCGTAGTTGAATGTCCCGTCGACCGGGTCGAGCACCCACACCCACGACGAGTCGACGTCCGCGCCGCCGAATTCCTCGCCGTGCACCTCGATTCCGGTGGCCTTGGTCAACGCGTCGACGACCTGGCGCTCAATGGCGAGATCCACCTTGGTCGCAAAGTCGTCGCCCTTCTTGCTGACGGCCGAATCGGCCCGGTGCCCCTCGAGGAACGGCTCGGTGGCGGCATCGAGGATCTCCGATGCCTGGGCCACCAACGCTTCGAGGTCCATCGCGGCTACTCCGCCACCGCCGCCAGTGCCTGCGGCAGGCTGAATCGGCCGGCGTAGAGCGCTTTTCCGACAATTGCGCCCTCGACACATCCGAGGCCGGCGATCGCGCGCAGGTCGTCGAGGCTGGACACTCCACCGGACGCGATCACCGGGGCGTCGGTGCGCTCGGTGACGGCCCGCAGCAAATCTAGGTTGGGGCCGGTCAGTGTGCCGTCCTTGGTGACGTCGGTGACGACGAACCGCGAACATCCTTGGCTGTCAAGGCGTTCCAGGACATCCCAGAGGTTGCCGCCGTCGGTTTCCCAGCCGCGGCCGCGCAGCCGGTGTTCGCCGTCGATGATCTGTACGTCCAAGCCGACAGCCACCCGCTCGCCATACGAAGCGATCGCGGCCGCGCACCACTGCGGATTTTCCAGCGCCGCCGTGCCGAGATTGACACGCGCGCATCCGGTTGCCAGCGCAGCGGCCAACGAGTCGTCGTCGCGGATACCGCCGGACAGTTCGACGTTCACGTCGAGCTTGCCGACGACCTCCGCGAGCAGTTCACGGTTGGAGCCCCGCCCGAATGCCGCATCGAGATCGACCAGGTGTACCCATTCGGCACCGTCACGTTGCCAGCCCAGCGCGGCATCAAGCGCCGAGCCGTACTCGGTCTCGCTGCCGGCGCGGCCCTGCACCAGTCGCACCGCGCGCCCGTCGACCACGTCGACGGCAGGCAACAAAATCAATGGCATAACTAAAGTCCTTCAACCCAATTGCTCAACACGGCTGCTCCGGCGTCGCCACTTTTCTCCGGGTGGAATTGGGTAGCGGCCAGCGGTCCGTCCTCGACGGCGGCCAGGAACGGTACCTGATGCGTAGCCCACGTCAACAGCGCGTCGGGTCCACCCTCCCAGCGCTGTGCGGCATAGGAGTGCACGAAATAGAAACGGGCGTCGGCGCTCAGCCCCTTGAACAGCGCCGTACCGGGCGCGGCGGCCACCACGTTCCAGCCCATGTGCGGGATCACCGGCGCCTCGATGCGGGTGACAGCGCCCGGCCACTGGCCGCAGCCCACGGACTCCACCCCGAACTCCACGCCGCGAGCGAACAGGATCTGCATCCCGACGCACACACCCAGCACCGGCCGGCCGGCAGCGACGCGTTCGGCGATCACCCGCTCGCCGCCGATGCCCCGCAGTCCCGTCATGCACGCCTCGAACGCACCCACACCCGGGACGAACAAGCCGTCGGCCGAGGCGGCGGCACCGAGATCGTTCGTGACCTCTACCGCGGCCCCGACCCGCTCCAGCGCGCGCTGCGCCGACCGCAGGTTGCCCGAGCCGTAGTCAAGGACGACAACAGATTTCACAAGGCGCCTTTGGTCGACGGCACTCCGGTCACCCGAGAGTCAAGCTCGACGGCCTGGCGCAACGCGCGCGCGACGGCCTTGTATTCGGCCTCGGTGATGTGGTGCGGGTCGCGGCCGTACAGCACCCGCACATGTAATGCGATGCGGGCGTTGTTGGCCAGCGTTTCGAAGACGTGCCGGTTGACGACGGTGTGATACGGCACGGTGTTGCCGGCAATAGTGAAGTGCCGCAAGTGATCCGGTTCGCCCGTGTGCACGCAGTAGGGCCGCCCGGAGACGTCGACCACGGCGTGGGCCAGCGCCTCGTCCATCGGGATGAAGGCGTCCCCGAATCGCCGGATGCCCTTCTTGTCGCCCAGAGCCTGACCCAGCGCCTGCCCGAGCACGATCGCGGTGTCCTCGATCGTGTGGTGCGCCTCTATCTCGACGTCACCCTTGGCGCGCACGCTCAGGTCAAAGCTGGCGTGGCTGCCGAGCGCTGTCAGCATGTGGTCGTAGAACGGGATGCCGGTGTCGATTTCGACCTTGCCCGTGCCGTCTAGGTCGAGTTCGACGACGATGTCGCATTCCTTGGTGCTGCGCTCCACCCGCGCGTGACGACTCATGACGCTCCTAAAGTTTGGGCGAGTTCGGTGGCGGCGAGCTGTTTGCTGGCCACCAGGAACGCGTCGTTCTCCTCGGCCAGTCCGGTGGTCACTCGCAGGTATCCGGGGATGCCGACGTCGCGGATCAGCACGCCCGCGTCCAGGTAGTGCTGCCAGGCGGTCGGCGCGTCGGCGAACTGACCGAACAGCACGAAGTTGGCGTCGCTGGGCACTACTCGAAAACCCATGTCGCTCAACGCCGCCGAGACTCTCTCCCGTTCGGCGATCAGCGTGGCGACGCTGCCCAGCGTGTCGTCGGCGTGCCGCAGCGCGGCGCGGGCGGCGGCCTGGGTGATCGACGACAGGTGGTAGGGCAGCCGCACCAGCAGCATGGCGTCGATCACCGCCGGCGTCGCGATCAGGTAGCCGAGCCTGCCGCCGGCGAACGCGAACGCCTTGCTCATCGTGCGGGTGACGATCAGCTTGGTCGGATACTCCTGCACCAGCTGCACGGCGCTGGGCCGCGACGAGAACTCGCCGTAGGCCTCGTCGAGAATCAGGATCCCCGGTGTCACGTCCAGCAGCTGCCGCAAATCCGACAGCGAAACGCTTTGCCCGGACGGGTTATTGGGGCTGGCGACGAACACCACGTCGGGCCGCCGTTCGGTGACGGCGGCCACGGCGGCGTCGACATCGAGGCTGAAGTCCTCGGCACGCACCGTCTGGAACCATTCCGTGCGGGTGCCGTCGGCGATGATCGGGTGCATCGAATACGACGGCACGAACCCGATCGCGCTGCGACCCGGCCCGCCGAACGCCTGCAACAACTGCTGCAGGATCTCGTTGGAACCGTTGGCCGCCCAGAGGTTTTCGGCGCCGAGGTCAACACCGGTTTGCGTGGTCAAGTACGCGGCCAGATCCGTGCGCAGCGCCACCGCGTCGCGATCGGGATAGCGATGCAGGTCCCCTGCAGCGTCACGCACTGAGCGCACGACGTCGTCGACCAGCGCCTTGGTCGGCGGGTGCGGGTTCTCGTTGGTGTTGAGCCGCACTGGGACCGCCAATTGCGGTGCACCGTAGGGTGATTTGCCGCGCAGGTCGTCGCGCAGCGGTAGGTCGTCGAGGGTCGGGCGGTCGGTCATTGCTCGAACCTCCGCCGTATCGCCTCGCCGTGCGCGGGCAGGTCTTCTGCTTTGGCCAGCGTAATGACATGGCCGGACACGTCTTTGAGCGCGGCCTCCGTGTAGTCGACGACGTGAATGCCGCGCAGGAAGGTTTGCACCGACAGCCCGCTGGAGTGCCGGGCGCAGCCCGCCGTCGGCAACACGTGGTTGGAGCCGGCGCAGTAGTCGCCGAGGCTGACCGGCGAAAACGGTCCGACGAAAATCGCTCCGGCCGAGGTGATCCGGGCCGCCACAGCCGGCGCGTCGACGGTCTGGATCTCCAGATGTTCTGCGGCGTAGGCATTGACGAGCCGGATGCCGGCGTCGAGGTCGTCGACCAGGATGATCGCCGACTGCGGTCCGCGAAGCGCGGCATCCACTCTTTTCCGGTGCACGGTGGTTTCCAGTTGGAATGCGAGCGCGGCGTCGGTGGCATCGGCCAACTCGGCACTCGGGGTCACCAACACGCTGGCGGCCATCTCGTCGTGCTCGGCCTGACTGATCAAGTCAGCAGCGACGTGTGCCGGATCGGCAAGGTCATCGGCGAGGATGGCGATCTCGGTCGGCCCGGCCTCGGCGTCGATGCCTACCCGCGAGCGGCACAGCCGCTTGGCCGCGGTGACGTAGATGTTGCCCGGCCCGGTAATCATGTCGACCGGATCCAATTCGGTGTCGCCGTAGGCCAGCAACGCCACCGCCTGCGCACCGCCGACGGCCCACACCTCGTCGACCCCCAGCAGCCGGGCCGCGGCCAGGATCGTCGGGTGCGGCAGGCCGTTGTACGCAGCCTGCGGCGGGCTGGCCACCACCAGCGACCCGACACCAGCGGCCTGCGCCGGCACCACGTTCATCACCACGCTCGACGGGTACACCGCGTTGCCGCCGGGCACATACAGGCCAACCCGCTCGACGGGAACCCAGCGTTCGGTGACCGTCGCGCCGGGGCCGAGCACCGTCGTCGAGTCGGTGCGGCGCTGATCGGCGTGCACCGCCCGGGTCCGCTCGATCGCCACCTCGAGCGCGGCCAGCACGTCGCGGTCCAGTCCGGCCAACGCGGCGTCCAGCTCGGCGGCCGCTACTCGCACCGCCGCGGGCCGCACACCGTCGAACGACTCACCGAACTCCAGCGCGGCCTCGGCGCCCCGCTCTGCGACCGCCTCGACGATGGGCCGCACGGTCGGCAGCACGGCGTCGACGTCGGCGCCACCGCGCGGCAACGCCGTGCGCAGCCGAGCAGCCGACAGCTCGGTGCCGCGCAGGTCGATGCGGGCCATCACGTTCACACGGACCATTGTCCCAGAGCAGGCCAAATGGTTATCGGACCGGTACAGTGACGGCCATGTCCGTACAGGATCGACCCAACAGTGCGCCGGGCGTGCCGATGATCTTTCCGCCCTGGCTGGAACGCTTTCAGGTCAAGTACTTCAACCCGGCGATCAGACCGTTCGCGCGCTATCTGCCGGGCATGGCGACGATCACGCATCGCGGCCGCAAGTCGGGTAAGCCGTACGAGACGATCGTGACCGCTTACCGCAAAGGCAATGTGCTGGCGATCGCGCTGGGCCACGGCAAGACCGACTGGGTCAAGAACGTGCTGGCCGCCGGCGAGGCCGACGTGCGCTTCGTCCGCAAGACAGTGCACCTCACCAACCCGCGGATCCTGCCCGCCGGCTCCGACGGCGCTGACCTGCCGTGGCTGGCGAGGCTGCAGGCGCGTCGGGTCGGCGTCTTCGTCGCCGACATCGCCTAGCCAGTCGGCCCGCCAACCAGAAGCTAGGGCTGTTGTTCGCGGGAGATCACGACCCTGGCTTCTGACTCGCGCCTAGCTTCCAGCGTGCGCTTGATGATTGGGGCGGCGTTCGTCATTGCGGCATGTAGCGGCGCGGCCAGCTCGTCGGGCAACACGTCGCGCGACCAGACGAACCGGCAACGCCCGTCGCCGTCCGGCACGATTTGCATGACGGCGTTGTCGTGCTCGGGTCGCACGGTGTCGCCGATCAGGGAGTAGACGATCCGCCGCGCGGCGTCGTCGCGCGCGACCAGGCGCTCCCGGGCGACAGTGCCGCTGGCGAAGGTGACCACCCGCAGCGCGCCGTCGGCCTCCGATGAGACGACGTGGCCGCGCGCCATGCGAACCGGCCCGTCGGCCCAGTCGCCGATCACCTGCCAGGCCCGGTCGGGGTCGACGTCGAGCTCGATCTGCGTGGTTATGGATGCCATGCGGCCAGTTTCGGGCCGCGCAGCCGTCGGGTCTTGACGATTCTTGCGCGTTGTTGTCGGACTGGCGCGCTAACCTCACGCCGTGCTGTCGATGGTGACCCTCGCGGCCCGACCGCAGTTCAGCCTGCATGCCTGGACCTGCCGGCCCGACCATGCGGGATGGTCGCCGATGGAGTCACCGGTCGACGGGCGGCTGGTGGTGGTTCGGTCCGGCCGGTTTCGGCGGCGTGGCGCCGACGGGCCGGCCGACCTCGACCCGACGGTCGGATACCTCGGTGCGCCTGGCGAGACCGACCAGTTCGCCCATCCGCACGGTGGCGACGTGTGTACCTCGGTGCAATTGAGCCCCGCATCGTGGCGCCAGCTGGTCGGTGAACCGCGCCGTGCGACGGTGTACGTCGACGCCAAAATGGAGCTTGCGCACCGCCGCCTGCTGGCTTCTCGACGATCGGACGTCGACTACCAACTCGCCGAGGAACTGCTGGCGTTGATCGCTGCCGCGCTGCGGCAGACAACCGACCGGTCCACGCCGCTGACCGATCGCCCGGTTCCCTCCGACGCGCGGCTGGTGGAGCGAGCACGGGCGGCCGTCCACGACGGCCATCCCGCAGCCGGTGGGCTGTTCACCCTCGCCGAGCTGCTCGACACATCGACGTACCGGCTGAGTAGGGCTTTCCCAAGACAGCTGGGCGTGTCGCTGACGCGCTATCGCAACCGGGTGCGGGTCGGCCAAGCGCTCGAACTGATGCGACGCGACGCCCTGTCGCTGGCCGATATCGCCGCGACTCTCGGATTCGCCGACCAGCCGCATTTCACCCGTGTGGTGCGCGAGCACGTCGGCCAGACGCCGCGGGAGCTCCGAGCGGCGCTAACTACATGTCCAGACCGATGTCGAGCACGCGGACAGAGTGAGTGAGCGCACCCACCGCGAGGTAATCCACGCCCGTGCCGGCGTAAGCCGCCGCGTTCTCCAGCGACAGCCCGCCCGACGATTCCAGCTTGGTTTCCGGTGCACGAGAGTCCCTGCGCTGCACGGCAATTTGTGTCTGCCATACCGGAAAGTTGTCCAGCAGCACCAATTCGGCCTTTTCGTCCAGGACCTCGTCGAGCTGCTCGAGCGAGTCGACCTCGACCTCGCACGGCAGATCTGGTGCCGCGGCGCGCACCGCCCGCAGCGCTGCCACCACCGAGCCGGCCGCCGCGACATGGTTGTCCTTGATCAACGCCGCATCGCCCAAGCCGAGCCGGTGGTTGACTCCTCCGCCGACGCGGACCGCGTACTTCTGCAGAGCGCGCAAACCGGGCAGCGTCTTGCGGGTGTCTCGGATTTTCGCGTTGGTGCCGTGCACGGCGTCGACCCAGGCAGCGGTCGCGGTGGTGATCCCCGACAGGTGGCACACCAGGTTGAGCATGGTCCGCTCGGCGGTCAACAGGCCACGGGTATCGGCCTTCAGCATCAGCAGCGGCGCCCCTGGCTGCAATCGCACGCCGTCGTCGACGCGGTCGAGCACCTGGTAGCCGTCCGCGCCGAGCACCTCGTCGAGCACCAGCAGCGCGACGTCGACGCCGGCGATCACGCCCGGCTCTCGGGTCACCAGGGCCGCGGTGGTCGTCGCGCCGGCCGGGACGGTTGCCGACGTCGTGACATCCGGGCCGTAGCGCAGGTCCTCGTCGAGCGCGCGGCTGATCGTGGCGCGGGCTTCGGCAAGCTCAGCGTTCGAAAGGGCCATCAGCACACCGGAACCGGCGCCTCAACGGCCACCGTGTTGTCCTCGGTCGCCCGAACGACGACGCTGCGCGCCTGCACGGGATCGGCATCGGGGTATTCGGCGCGGTGATGGCAGCCACGGCTTTCGTCGCGGGCCAGCGCGGCCGCCGCCACCGCGCGGGCGGTCACGGTCAATGCCACGTCTTCGAGGTCGGTGCGGCACTCCACGTTCCGCACCGGTGCCGTCGAGAGCGCGCAGGTCAGCATCCGCAGGCTGTCGGCGTCGCGGACCACCGACGCATCGCGGCTCATGACGTGCTGTAAGTCGTTGCGCGCCAGCGCAGTTGCGGGCGCCACATCGGGCAGCGTGGCGTGCGGATGCCCGGCAGCCGCCGCGTGTGCAGCCGCGGCCTTTCCGGCGCGGCCGCCGACGACCAAACCTTCCAGCAGGCTGTTGGACGCCAGCCGGTTGGCGCCGTGCATCCCTGTGCGCGCCACCTCTCCCGCGGCGTACAGGCCGGGCAGTTCCGTCTGCCCCTCGACATCGGTGACGACGCCGCCGCAGCTGTAGTGCGCGCCGGGCACGACCGGAATCGGTTGGCGCACCGGGTCGATCCCGGCGGCCCGGCATGCCGCGGTAACGGTGGGGAACCGAGTGGCCAAGTCGGGAATGCCGCGGGCGTCGAGATAGACACAGGCGTCGCCGGTCATGCGCAGCCGCGCGTCGATGGCGGCAGCGACGACGTCGCGCGGTGCCAGATCACCCATCGGGTGAACGCCGGAGGTCACCGAATCACCGTGCGCGTCAAGCAAAACCGCGCCCTCACCGCGAAGCGCCTCGGTGACCAGCGGTCGACGCCCACCGGCCTGGCCGTCGAACAGCATGGTCGGGTGGAATTGGATGAATTCGATGTCGCTGACCGCGACGCCGGCCCACAGCGCCAGCGCAATACCGTCGCCGGTGGAACCGTCGGGGTTGGTGGTCGCGCTGTAGAGATGCCCCAGCCCGCCGGTGGCCAGGATCACCGACGGCGCGTGCACGATGCCGAGTCCCTCGGCGTTGCTCACCAGCACGCCGGTCACCGCAACGCCGTCGTGCAGCACCCGCAGCGCGACGTGGTTGGTGCGGATATCCAGCGCCGCGGCCGCATGGTCGAGCACCCGCTGCACCTCGGCGCCGGTGGCGTCGCCGCCGGCATGCACGATCCGCCGCCGCGAGTGTCCGCCCTCTCGGGTCAGTGCCCATCGGCCGGGCTGTGATTCGTCGAATCGTGCTCCGTCACCGACTAATTCGCTCACCGCGCGGTAGCCGTCGGCCACAATCGACGTCACCGCATCGGGATCGCACAAGCCCGCCCCCGCCGCCAGCGTGTCGGCGACGTGGGTGTCCACCGAGTCGTCGCTGTCGGGCAGCACCACCGCGATGCCGCCTTGCGCGTAGTGGGTGGCGGTGACGCCGGGCCTGCGGTCGGCCTTGCTCAGCACCACGACTCGCCTCCCGGCCCGATGGACGGCGAGCGCGGCGGCCAGGCCGGCCACCCCGGTGCCGACAATGACGACGTCGGCCCGTTGCTGCCAGAGGCGGGTCATTCGCCGCCGCCCGGCTGACCGATTTCGATCATCCGCTGCACGCTGCGTCGCGCCGCCGCAGCGGTTTGGAGGTCGACGTCGACTTCGTCGGCGCCCTCCACCAGGCACCGCAGCAACGCCGCGGGCGTGATCATCTTCATGAACTTGCACGACGCCCGATCGTTGACCGCCTGAAAGTCGGTGCCGGGCGCCGCATTCCGCAGCTGATAGAGCATCCCGACCTCGGTGGCCACCAGCACCTCGCGGGCGCGGGTGGCGCGGGCGGCGTCGAGCATGCCGCCGGTGGACAGGATCTTCACCCGGTCCGCCGGGAACGCTCCTTCTCCGGCGAGATACAAAGCCGAAGTGGCGCAACCACATTCGGGGTGGACGAACAGTTCGGCATCGGGATGCTCGCGGGCCTGCTCGGCAAGCTCGTCGCCGTTGATCCCGGCGTGCACGTGGCATTCGCCGGCCCACACATGGAGGTTCTGCCGGCCGGTCACCCGTCGCACGTGCGCCCCGAGGAATTGGTCGGGGCAGAACAGCACCTCGCGGTCCTCGGGAATCGACGCGACGACGTCGACGGCGTTCGACGAGGTGCAGCAGATGTCGGTGAGCGCCTTCACCGCCGCGGTGGTGTTGACATAGGAGACGACGACGGCGCCGGGGTGTTCGTCTTTCCAGGCCCGCAGGTCCGCAGGAGTGATCGAGTCGGCCAGCGAGCAGCCGGCCCGCTGGTCCGGGATCAGCACGGTCTTGTCCGGGCTCAGGATCTTGGCGGTCTCCGCCATGAAATGCACGCCGCAGAACACGATGGTGTCCTCGGGCGCGGCGGCGGCGATCCGCGACAGCGCCAGCGAGTCGCCAACGTGGTCGGCGACGTCCTGGATGGCGGGCAGCTGGTAATTGTGCGCCAGGATCGTGGCGCCACGCAGGTCGGCCAGCCGGCGGATTTCCGCCGCCCATTGCTCGTCGCCGTCAACGCCGGTGTAACCAGTGGGTGAGTCGCTGACACGGGCGATCAGGCCGTCCGCCGGCGCATCAGTGCGATTCAGGATTTCGGTCATGAACGCCGTTCCTTTCGCCCCGGGCGGGTTTTCGACTTACAATCGAAAACGTGATTCATGGTAGCACCGCGCACGAGGTGCTTGCCGTCGTGTTCCAGGTTCGCGAGCTCGACAGCGGGAAACCGCAGCTCAGCGTGCTGTTGTGGCAGCGCGCGCGCGATCCGTACCGCGGCGCGTGGTCGCTGCCGGGCGGACAGCTGCGCCACGACGAGGACATGACCACTTCGGTTCGGCGGCAGCTGGCCGAGAAGGTGGATCTACGTGAGGTCGCTCACCTCGAGCAGCTCGCCGTGTTTTCCGACCCGGCGCGGGTGCCCGGCATCCGCACGATCGCGTCGACCTTCCTGGGCCTGGTGCCCTCCCCCGCCACCCCCGAGCTGCCGCCCGACACCCGCTGGCATCCGGTGACCGCATTGCCCTCCATGGCGTTCGACCACGGCCCGATGGTGGCCCACGCCCGCACCCGGCTGGTCGCCAAGATGTCCTACACCAACATCGGGTTCGCGCTGGCGCCAAGGGAATTCGCGGTCTCGACGCTGCGCGACATCTACAGCGCCGCACTCGGCTACCAAGTCGACGCGACCAACCTGCAGCGGGTGCTGGCCCGTCGCCGCGTCATCACCCAGACCGGCACCATCGCGCAATCCGGGCGCAGCGGCGGACGCCCGGCGGCGCTGTACCGCTTCACCGACTCGCAGCTGCGGGTCACCGACGAGTTCGCCGCGCTGCGACCTCCCGGGTGAGTCGACTGGATTCTTAGGGCCCTCTTAAGTAACAATGCCCCGATGGACATTGCCAGCCTCGCGACTACCTCAACCGGCGCCGAATGGATCGGTCGCCCGCCTCACGAGGAGCTGCAACGCAAGGCCCGGCCCGTCCTGCCGTCCGAGGACCCGTTCTACCAACCGCCGCCCGGCTTCGAGCACGCCGTGCCCGGGACCGTGCTGCGCTCCCGCGACGTCGAGCTGGCGTATCTGGGCCTGATCCCCCAGCGTGTCACCGCAACCCAGCTGCTCTACCGCACGACGGACATGAACGGGCAGCCCGAGGCGACGGTGACGACCGTGATCGTGCCGCAAGACGCGGACCCCAAGGCGTGTCCGCTGCTGTCGTACCAGTGCGCCATCGATGCCGTCGCATCCCGCTGCTTCCCGTCCTACGCGCTGCGGCGAGGCGCAAAAGCCGTCGGCGCATTGGCTCAACTGGAGTTCCTGCTGGTCAACGCCGCGCTGGCGGAGGGCTGGGCGGTGTCGGTCCCCGACCACGAGGGTCCGCACGGCATCTGGGGCGCCCCCTACCAGCCGGGCTACTGCATCCTGGACGGCGTCCGGGCGGCCTTCAACTCCGAGCGTCTGGGGTTGTCCTCGACGGCGCCGGTCGGGTTGTGGGGGTACTCCGGCGGCGGGCTGGCCAGCGCCTGGGCCGCCGAGGTCTGCGCCGACTACGCGCCCGAGCTGGACATCGTCGGCGCGGTGCTCGGCTCACCCGTCGGCGACCTCGGCCACACCTTCCGCAAGCTCAACGGCAGTTTGTTCTCCGGTTTGCCCGCGCTGGTCGTGGCCGCCCTCGCTCACCTCTACCCCGACCTGGACCGGGTCATCAAGGAGCACACCAACGACGAGGGCCGCGCGCTGCTCTGCGACTTGGAGTCGATGACCACCGCGCAAGCGGTGATCCGGATGGCCCGCAAAGACATGGGCGACTACCTCGACCGCCCGCTGGACCAGGTTCTGGCGATGCCGGAGGTCCAGTACGTCTTCGACAACATCAAGCTCGGCACCACGGTGCCGACACCGCCGGTGCTGATCGTGCAGGCGGTCCACGACTACCTGATCGCCGTCGAGGACATCGACGAGCTGGCCGACGCCTATTCGGCCGGCGGCACCGATGTCACCTATCACCGCGACGCATTCTGCGAGCACATCCTGCTGCATCCGCTGTCCGCGCCGATGGCGCTGCGCTGGCTGCAGGACCGGTTCGCGGGTCGCCCGGTGAGCACTCGTCGCGCCAGGACCAAATGGCCGACGATGTTCAACCCCGCGACTTATACCGGCATGGCCCGGCTGGCCGTGATCGCGGCAAAGGTGATCACGGGACGGACGGTGCACCGACGTCCGCTGTGACCGACTCCGGCTCAGGCGGTTCGACGGCGGGATGACCGCCGAGGTCGTCGCGTGCGGTCGCGGCGGCCATCACGGCGTAGACCAGCGCGGCGGTGGCCACCGGAAGCAGCAGGGTGCAGGCGGCCTGCAGCGGCGCCTGACCGAAGAACACCGGCGGCGCCTCGGTGAAGTAGTAGACGCGGTTGTGCTCGGTCACCGGCGCAGCATCGAAATCGGTTGTGCCGTAATGCAAGTGCACCAATAGCGCACCCGTCGCGGCGGCGACGGACGCGGCGCCCGCGATGCCGATGCAGATCGCGAACACCATTGCCGGCCCGCGGTGGGCGCGCCACTGCCACACCAAGACCGCCGCCACCACGGCAACGACATTCAGCAATCCCAGCATCAGGAACGCGGCGACGAAGAAGTGTTCGGATTCGTTGCCGAGGTAGTCGTGCACGCGATCGCCGTCGCGGGTCAGCGCCACCACGCCGTGCACCGCCGGCGCCAGCCACGCCCACAGTGCACCCACCGGCACACCGGTGGCCACCAACCCGGCGACCACCGCGATCGTCGCCCGTTTGCGCGAGAAGCGCGGCGTAGTCGCGGTCATCGCTGCGCCTCCAGGTCGGCCGAATCCACGCGACCGTGCCGGGAACATTTCGCCCACCAGCCGTCCGGGCGAATCTGCACCACCATGCGGCGGCCGCATTCGGCACAGAACCGCGGCGGCTCCAAACCGAGCTGCGCCGCCGTCGGCGACGACGAGCCCGCCGGCGCGCCGGTGTAGACGTTGTACACACCGGCTCCGATCGGGGCCGGCAGATCGGCGACCATCACACCAGTGTTTCTACAGGCTGGCGTTGAGCGCCTTGATCGGCATCTGCAGATCGTCGAGCAGCTCCAGGTCGGCCTCGGCCGGGCGACCCAGCGTGGTCAGGTAGTTGCCGACGATCACGGCGTTGATGCCGCCCAGGATGCCCTGCTTTGCGCCCAGGTCGCCCAGCGTGATCTCGCGGCCACCGGCGAAGCGAAGCATGGTGCGCGGCAAGGCCAGCCGGAACGCGGCGACCGCCTTGAGCGCCTCGCTGGCCGGCAGCACCTCCAGATCGCCGAACGGGGTGCCCGGCCGCGGGTTCAGGAAATTGAGGGGCACCTCGTCGGGATTCAGCTCTGCCAGGTTGGCGGCGAATTCGGCGCGCTGCTCGAGGGTTTCGCCCATCCCGAGGATGCCGCCGCAGCACACCTCCATGCCGGCGTCGCGCACCATCTCCAGCGTCTGCCAGCGCTCTTCCCAAGTGTGGGTGGTGACGACGTTGGTGAAGAACGAGCGGGCGGTCTCCAGGTTGTGGTTGTAGCGATGCACGCCCATCGCCGAGAGCCGCTCCACCTGCTCGGCGGTCAGCATGCCCAGCGAGCAGGCGATCTGGATGTCGACCTCGTCGCGGATGGCCTCGATGCCGGCCGCGACCTGGGCCAGCAGCCGGTCGTCGGGTCCGCGCACCGCGGCCACGATGCAGAACTCCGTCGCGCCCGTCTTTGCGGTCTGTTTGGCCGCCTCCACCAGGCTGGGAATGTCCAGCCAGGCGCTGCGCACCGGCGAGGCGAACAGCCCGGACTGCGAACAGAAGTGGCAGTCCTCCGGACAGCCACCGGTTTTGAGGCTGATGATGCCCTCGACCTCGACCTCGGGCCCGCACCAGGCCATCCGCACCTCGTGGGCGAGTGCCAGCAGTTCCTCGACGCGGTCGTCGGGCAGCTGCAGCACGGCCAACACCTGGTCTTGGTTCAGTCCCTCGCCGTGCTCCAACACCTGCCGACGTGCGACGGCCAAGATGTCCGTGCTGTCGGTGTCGGTGCTGGGCCGAGTCGCCGCCTGAGTCACGTGGTGCTCCCTTCTTGAACGGTGTTCAGGTTAGGGTAACGGCGTGCAACTGCACAAACCTGACGTCGTCGAAGCGGCCGCGGCGATCCTCGACCAGTACGGGATCGCCGATCTGACCATGCGCCGGCTCGCGCGCGAGCTCGGCATCACACCCGGCGCGCTGTATTGGCATTTCCCCAGCAAACAAGAGCTGCTGGGCGCCGTCGCCGACCGGATCTTGCAGCCGGCCGGCACCGAAGCCCGGCCGGACGCCGCCTGGCCGCTCCGGGTGCGCACGATCTGCGCGCGCCTGCGCGACGCCCTGCTCTCGCACACCGACGGCGCCGAACTGGTCTCGGCGAGCTTCGCCGCAGGACAATCCCACGCAGTCACCCAGATCCTGACGTCGCTGGCCGACGCGGCCGCCGAAGCTGGGCTGCCCCCGGAGCAGTCGGAGCTGGCGGCCCGCACCATCGTGTATTACGTACTGGGCGCCACCGTCGACGAGCAGTCCCGCATGCAGTGGGATGCCGCGGGCGCCATACCCGAAACGCAGTCGGTGATCGAGCCATCCGCCGATCCCAGTGGCGGATTCCACTTCGGGCTGCGGTTGCTCATCGACGGCATAGCAGCCCAATCGGCCCGCCCGCGCCAGCCGGGCGCGATGCGGCTGTCGGGGTAGCTTGAGTGGTAGCGGACATGACCACACTCAGCACTGCACACGTCGATTATCTGGCGCACCACTATCTCTTGCTGGCGCTGCCGGCGTTCCTGCCGGCCGTGATCGTCGCCGCGGTCGTGCTGTACGTCGCACTGCGAGACCGGCGTAGCGCCGGCCAGGGCGAGCGCACGCCGGTTGGCGACAAGCGAGATTGAGCGCTGCGTAACCAATTCAGCCGAAGTTTGAACTCACCGCCGATCGGCAACCTACTGTGAAGTAAGTTTGACGCTCGCGATCGGATCTCCCGGCCCTGGAGGGGATAACAGTGGGACTATCGGTTGTTGCGGAGGCGCCGGCGCGTGGCGCCGGGCTGAACCAGGTGATCGGTCTGTCGATCGCCGCAATGGTGATCGCGCTGGCCATGCTGTGGGTGGGTTATGCGCATCGCACACATCGCATCAGCTGGTTGGCCCGAATCTCGGACCGGTTGGCAGACAAGTTCAATCGGCCGTCGTGGGTCGCGCTGCCGGTATTGGTGTTCACCACGTCGATCATCTGTGCGCTGTTCGGGTTCATCTGGGACGTCAGCTGGCATATCGGCAATGGCCGCGACCCGGGCCCGCTGGCCAACCCCGCGCACTACTTCATCGTGATCGGTTTGTTCGGCATCTTCCTGGCCGGCGCGATCGCTGTCGTCTTGCCGTTCGACAAGCCCGGTCCGGCCGCAGTACGGATCACCCGCGACTGGTATGCACCGGTCGGAGGCGTGTTGATGGCCGGCTGCGGGCTGTACGCACTGATCGGCTTCCCGCTCGACGATATCTGGCATCGCATCTTCGGCCAAGACGTAACACTATGGGGCCCAACGCATCTGATGATGATCGGCGGCGCCGGGTTCTCCCTGTTTGCGGTGTTGATGCTCGAGTATGAAGGCGGACGGGCGCTGCCGGATACGCCCGCCGAAGGTACCTACGCGCGAGATGAGCGCTCGCTCATCAAGTTCCTGCGGTATTTGTCGTTCGGCGGGTTGCTGATCGGGATGTCGGTGTGGCAGATCGAATTCGACTTCGGTGTGCCGCAGTTCCGGCTGGCGTTTCAGCCGATGCTGATCGCCGCGGCGGCCGCGGTCGGTACCGTGGCCGCGCGGTTGACCATGGGCCGCGGCGCGGCGATCATCGCGGCGCTGTTCGCAATCGCCTTGCGTGGTGCCGTCGCACTCGTCGTCGGCCCGATTTTGGGCGCGCCGATCAACTGGTTCCCGCTGTATCTGGGTCCGGCAGTAGTAGTGGAATTGCTGGCCCTCACACCGCTTATCCGACGCCCGCTCCTCTTCGGCGCCGTCGGCGGCTTGCTGGTGGCCACCATCGGGTTGTGGCTGGAGTCGCTGTGGATCGGCGCCGTCTATCACTACCCGTGGCCGGTAAGCCTGTGGGGCCAAGCGCTGGCCATGGCGGTGCCGGCGGCGGTGCTGACAGGACTGTGCGGGGCGATGCTGGGCATGGTGCTGACCAGTCAACCCCTGCCCGGGCGGGGCATCGGCATCGCGGTGGTGGCGCTGACCGTGCTGGTGATCGGCGGTGCGGTGGCCAACGGACTGCACATCCGGGTGCCCAAACAAGACACGGCCACCATCACCCTGACCGACGTGCCCAGCCCACCCGGGCAGCGGATGGTCTCCGCCGACGTGCAGATCAACCCGCCCACCCTCGTGAGTGACCACCCGGATTGGGTGACGATCCTGTCCTGGCAGGGCCGGATGGAACACCACCGCGGCCTGTACATCGACTGGCTCGATCGGGTCGGGCCGGGGCATTACAAGTCGACTCAGCCCGTCCCGGTGTGGGGCAGCTGGAAAACCCTGCTGCGTGTCCAGGACGGCTACACGATGACCGCGGTGCCCATCTACGCCCCGGCCGACGACGCCATCCCCGCGCCGGAGATTCCCGCGCTGGGCTCCAGCACGCGGCCGTTCGTGCTCGAGGTGTCGATCCTGCAGCGCGAACGTGACCCGAACGTGCCCGCGTGGCTGTTCACCGCCGGCGGCATCGTGGTGCTGATCTTCACGCTGATGGTCATCTCGGGGCTGACCTGGGGTGCCGGCCGCATCAACGCCGCGGACACCGCCCCTACCCAACCCGAAGAAGCAGCGGCCGACCGTTCACCACCGCAAGCCGCGTGATGGGGTCGATGACGGTTCGCAGCGCGCTGGTCACGGTGGCTGCGGTGTTGATGTGCGGTCTCGTCGGCTGCGGCGGTTCGCCGGACAAGGGCTCATCGACGAACGCCCTCGTCGTCGACGTCACCATCGCCCATGGCCAGGTCACCCCGGCTAACGCCACACTGCAGGCCAAAGTCCGCCAGCCGATCACGTTCCGGGTCACCAGCGACGCCCCCGACGAACTGCACGTGCACTCCGTGCCGGACCACGAGTTCCAGGTTGCGGCCGCACCTAACCAGACCTTCCAGTTCAGCGTCGACGTGCCGGGCAACGTCGACGTCGAACTACATCACCTGGACCGGACGATCGCGACCATCCAAGTGCGGCCGTGACGCGCGCCGGCGACGATGCAGAGCGAAGCGATGAGGAGGAGAGGCGCCAATGACATCCGTCCTGGCGCACGGCCTGGGCGGCTCGAGCGACCTTCCGGTCCCCTATGCCTATGCGATGGTCGGCGCCGCCTGGGCACTGACATTCACCTTCGCGTTGGTCGCATTCGCTTGGCGCAAGCCGAGATTCGATCCGGATAAGCCTGGCCGCCCGTTACCGGAAGTGGTCACCGCGCTGGTGGACGCCCGGGCGACTCGCGCGATCGCGGCCGGCGCGACGCTGTTGTTCACCGCCTGGGTCGTGATGGCCGGGCTGTGGGGGCGGCAAAACCCGAGCAACGCCCTCCTCGGAGTGTTCTACGTGCTGCTGTGGGTCGGCTTGGTGGCGGTGTCGCTGCTGTGCGGGCCGGTGTGGCGGGTGATCTCGCCGGTGCGCACGGTGTATCTGCTGCTGCGGCGCGTCGTACCGGAACGGCTGGCCCGACCGCGGCTGTGCTATCCCGAAAGCTGGGGTTATCGACCCGCCGCGGCGGGGTTGTTCGCGTTCGTCTGGATGGAATTGGCCAGCCCCAACCCGGCGTCGCTGCCGTGGGTCAGGTGGTGGCTGCTGATCTATGCCGTGGTGCTGCTGGGCGGAGCATGGCTGTGCGGGCAGCGCTGGCTGGCCCGAGTCGACCCGTTCGGGGTGTACAGCATGGCGGTGTCGCGGCTTTCGCCGTTTCGCCGCAACACGGTGTCGGGGCAGATCGTGATCGGCAACCCGTTCGACCATCTGCCGTCGCTGCCGGTTCGGCCGGGGGTGGTCGCCATGGTGGCGGTGCTGCTCGGGTCGACCGCATTCGACAGCTACTCCGCGTCGCCGACCTGGCGCAACTTCGCCGACCGACTCGCGCCGACCGTGCCGTCGCCGGCGCTGCGGACCATCGGGCTTGCGGTATTCATCTGCGTTGTGGCGCTGACCTTTTCGCTTGCTGCACGGGCGACGGGCGGGGTGGACCGCGACCAGCGTCGCGCGCTGCCCGGGCAGATGGCGCACTCGCTGATCCCGATCGTGGTGGGCTACATCTTCGCCCACTACCTGTCCTATCTCGTGGAGCGCGGCCAGCAGGCCGTCTTCGCGCTGGCCGATCCGCTCGGACGGGGCTGGAACCTGTTGGGGCTGGCCCATTTACACGTGGCGTATGCGCTGTCGATGCATCCTTCGGCGTTGGCCGCGGTCAAGGTGACCTGCGTGGTGACCGGCCACATCGTGGCGGTGATCGCCGCCCATGACAAAGCGCTGCGGTTGTTGCCGGCCGGCCATCAACTCACTGGGCAACTCACGATGATGCTGGTTATGGTGGGCTACACGTTCACCGGTTTGTATCTGCTGTTCGGCGGGTAGGTCGCCGGGGCGAAAGGAAGCGAATTGACGTCGCCGCACTCGACCAGCCCGGTTAAACGTAAGCGTCGCCCGCGCACCCTGTCCCGGATCAGCATTCAGTCCAAGGTCATGGTGCTGTTGCTGCTGTCCAGCCTCACATCGTTGGGTGTGATCGGCGTGGTCGAATATGTCGCAGCGCGTAACGCGCTGGTGCCCGCCGCATCCGAGCGGATGACGCAAATGCGCGAGGCACAGAAGCGGGCGGTGGAAACACTGTTCTCCGACCTGACGAATTCGCTTGTCATCTACAGCCGCGGGTCCACCGCAATGGATGCCGTGCAGGCCTTCACCGCCGGCTTCGACCAACTGTCCAACGCGACGATCGATCCGGGCCAGCAGCAGGCGCTGGTGAACTACTACACCGACAAGCTGATCAAACCGGTCGAGCGCGACACCGGCACCAAGCTGGATCTGGGTGCGCTGTTGCCCAACAGCAATTCGCAGAAATATCTGCAAGCGCACTACACCGTCGCGGGCACGTCCTCCGACGCCGGCGACGGCAGCGCCTGGTCGGCCGCGAATGCCCGCTTCAACGACTACTTCCGCGAGATCGCCGTCCGTTTCGAATATCGGGACGCGTTGCTGCTCGACACCCGCGGCAACGTGGTCTACAGCGTGCGGAAAAGCCCGTCGCTGGGCACCAACATTTTGAACGGCCCCTATCGGCAATCCAACCTGCGCGACGCCTACCAGAAGGCAATGGCCGCGAACTCCACAGATTTCGTGTGGATCACCGACTTTCAGCCGTACCAGCCTCAACTCGGCGCGCCCATCGCGTGGCTGGTCGCGCCTATCGGCCCGCCCGGTAAAGCGGCGGGAGTGCTGGCGCTGCCGTTGCCGATCGCCAAGGTGAACCGCATCATGACGGCCGACAAGCACTGGGAGGCCGCCGGCATGGGCCGCACCGCCGAGACTTATCTCGCCGGGCCCGACAACGTAATGCGTTCCGATTCACGGCTATTCCTCGAAGACCCCCAGAGATACAAGCGTGAGGCGGTCGCGGCCGGGACCCGGCCCGATACCGTCGACAAGGCGATCAGGTGGGGCGGCACCACACTGGTGCAACCCGTCGCGACCGCGGCGGTGGCCGCCGCCCAACGCGGCGAGTCCGGAACCACAATCGACACCAGCTATCTCGGCCGTCGGGAATTGGTCGCCTACGCTCCGCTGAGCCTGCCGAATTCTGACCTGCACTGGTCGATCTTGGCAACCAGGGAAACCGACGAGGCCAACGCCCGGATCGAGTCGCTGACCCGCACACTCGTGGTGACCACCACGGCAATGGTTTTCGCCGTCTGCGTCGCGGCGCTACTGGTGGCCCAGATATTCGTCCGGCCCATCCGGCGGTTGCAGGCCGGCACGCAGGAGATCAGCTCGGGGAACTACGACGTCACGATCCCGGTGACCTCACACGATGAAATCGGTGACCTCACTGCCGCTTTCAACGAGATGAGCAGGAACTTGCAGATCAAAGAAGATCTGCTGACCGAACAGCGGAAAGAGAATGACCGCCTGCTCGGGTCGTTGATGCCCGAGCCGGTGGCGCAGCGTTACCGCGAGGGCGAACAGATTGCCCAAGAACACCACGACGTCACCGTCATCTTCGCCGACATCATCGGCCTGGACGAGATATCGAACCGGCTACCGGGCCACGAATTGGTGGGCATCGTCGACGAGCTGATCCAGGAGCTCGACTCCGCCGCGGAAGCACTTGGCGTCGAACCGATTCGCACACTGCACAACGGCTACCTCGCCAGCTGTGGGCTGAACGTTCCCCGCCTGGACAGCATCCACCGCACCGTTGAATTCGCCGTCGAGATGCAGGGAATCATCCGGCGATTCAACAGCCGCACGGGCTACCATCTGGCCCTGAAAGCCGGTGTCAACACCGGCAACGTCATCAGCGGACTGGTCGGGCGATCCAGCATGGTCTACGACATGTGGGGCGCAGCAGTCAACCTGGCGTACCAGATGCGCAGCGGCACAACACAATCGGGGCAATCAGGAGTTTATGTCACCGCAGAGGTGTACGAGGCGATGCGCGACATCCGCCAGTTCGTGCCGGCAGGCAGCATCACCGTCGGGGGCGTCGAACAGCAGATCTGGCAATTGTCGGAGGAACAGTGAACAGCATTGGCGCGTCAACGCTTTACTGGGCCGCGGGCCTGGTATTCGGCTTGCCGCTGCTGCTGATCGGCCTTACCGAGTGGCATCAGAGCCTTGTCCGCAAGAGCAGTCACCTCGCTCGGCCCGTCATGCTGCTGCGCACGTATCTGGTGCCGTTGGGTGCGCTGTTGGTCCTGCTCGTCCAGGTGGCGAAGATGCCCGCCCACTTTACGTCGGTACGTGTACTCGCGACGGTGTTCGGCTTTGTGGTGCTTGTGCTGTTGCTATCCGGGCTGAACGCAACGGTTTTCGAGGGCGCACCGCAAGGATCCTGGCGGCAGCGGATTCCCGGCATCTTCCTTGACGTGACCCGGTTCTTGCTGATCGGCGCGGGCCTGGCGGTCATTTTGTCCTACGTCTGGGGCGTGCGGGTCGGCGGCCTGTTCACCGCGTTGGGTGTGACGTCGGTGGTCATCGGCCTGATGCTGCAAAATTCCGTGGGGCAGATCGTCTCTGGCCTGTTCATGTTGTTCGAGCAGCCGTTCCGGATCGGCGACTGGCTGGACACCCCCGCCGCCCGGGGCCAGATCGTGGAGGCCAACTGGCGTGCCGTGCACATCCAGACGGGCCGCGGGCTGCAGATCACCCCGAACTCGGTGCTCGCCACTACCTCCTTCACCAATCTCAGCCGTCCACCGGGCGGACACCACCTGGTGATCACGGCCACGTTCTCCGAAGCCGACCCGCCCGACCGGGTGTGCGCGCTGCTGACGCGAGTCGCCACCGCATTGCCGCAACGCCGAACCGACGTTGCCGCAACGTCGATGCCCGCGGGCGGCGCCGAGTACCGCATAACGATCGGCTTGAAGTCGCCCGCAGACGACTCCGCGGCGCAGGCCACGTTTCTGCGGTGGCTCTGGTATGCCTCGCGGCGCGAGGGCCTTCACCTCGACGGCGCCGACGACGACATCTCGACAACCGAGCGCATCGAACAGGCGCTGCAGACAGTGGTGGCTCCGGCATTGCGGCTCAATCAAACCGATCAGCAGGCACTGCGGTCGCACGCGAAAATCGTCCGCTATGGGGAAGGCGAGATCGTCGAGCAGGCCGGTCGTGTGCCGGCCAAGATGACCTTCTTGATCGCCGGGAGCATCCGGTTGACCGCGGTCGCCGAGGACGAATCGGTCGTCGTGGTCGGCACTTTGGACGAAGGCGCGTTCCTCGGCGTGACCGCGCTGACCCGCCAACCCAACCTGTCCGACGCGCATGCCGTGACCGAGGTGACGGCGCTTGAAATCGACCGCGATCACCTCGTCGAGTTGGTGATGCACAAACCGCTGCTGTTGCAGGACCTGGGTCGCGCGATCGACGAGCGCCGCGCCCGGGTGCAACAGGCGCGGGTTCCCGCTTAGCCGATCAGATGTTCGGCGCGCTGCTTGCCGTCCCAGCGGCGCAGCCCGACGAAGCGGCCGTCGAGTTGCGCCGGGCGCCCCGCGATGCGCAACGCCCGGCCCAGTTGATGCCCGCCGACCCGGCGGGCCAGCGTGGTGTGCGCGGTCCACTGCCCGGGCAGGCAGTTGGGCATGGGTGCCGGCGTCATGTGCGGAAGGCAGTGCCGGTACACCTCCGCATGCAGCGCCAGCAGGTCGGCTGTCGGCACGACGAGCCGGGTCAGAATGGCACTGCTCTTGCCGAACAGCAGCGACGCCCCGACGGTGCACGTCAGCGGGAGCCGCTGCGCGACGGGCGCTAGCAGCGCGTCGACGTCCGGCGCGATGTGCTCGGCCACGACCAGCGTGACGTGCGGGCGCGACGCCGGCGCCTGGCTGGGTATGCCGGCGGCGGCCAGGCTTTCCCAGATCCGGCGGATGGCCGTCTCGCTGTCGTGGTCGAAGACCAGCTCGATCGAGTGAACCATCAGCCGGCCAATGACGTCACCCAGTCGCGGTCGAACGCCTGCGCGCTCATTGCCGAGAATTCCGCGGGCCCCATGGATCCGGCCCCCGCGGGCAACGCGGCCCGCACCGGCGCCAGCCGCTCCAGCGCGCAGCGGTTGGTGGTCTCAACCGTTCCCGGCTGCGCCGGCCAGCTGCCGATCACCAGTCCGGCGCACGAAAGTCCTTGTGTGCTAAGGGCTTCCAGCGTGAGCGCGGTGTGGTTGAGGGTGCCCAGCTCGGCGGTTGCCACCACCAGCACCGCCGCACCCAGACCAATAGCGATGTCGCGCAACGTGATTCCGTCCCGCACCAGCTCGACCAGTAAACCGCCCGCGCCCTCGACGAGGGTCAACCGGCCGGGCTGGTCGATACTGCGGATCGCGCTGAGCACGTCGTCCCGGGTGGGCAGGCTCATCCCGGCCAGCTCGGCGGCGGCCACCGGGGCCAGCGGCCGGGGATAGCGCGCCACCCCAACCAGTTTGGTGGCGCCGGACAACCGGGCCACGTCGGCGAGGTCGTCGTCGCCGGCATCGGTGCCGGTCTGCACGGGTTTGCACACCGCGACGTCCAGGCCGGCCTGGCGGGCATGGCAGGCCAGCGCCGCCGTGGCGACCGTCTTGCCGACCCCCGTCCCAGTGCCGGTGACGACCAGGACCGTCAACGGCCTGACAGCACGTCGGTGAGCACGCGGCGGGCCAGGTCGAGCTCGTCGGCGTCCAGCGACGCGCGCGCGGTCAGCCGCAGCCGCGAGGTGCCGGCGGGCACCGTCGGTGGCCGGAAACACCCGACCCGCACCCCTGCGTCCAGGCAGGTGGTGGCGGCGGCCAGCGCCACCTCGGGGTCGCCCAGGATCACCGAGACGACGGCCGACTCCGGCACCTCGGGGACGTCGCAGATCTGTGCCAGCGTGCGCGCGTGCTGCAATACCGCCTTCGGCCGCCACGGCTCGGCGGCCAGAACTCGCAGCGCCGCCAGCGCCGCGCCCACCGCCGCGGGTGCCAGCCCGGTGTCGAAGATGAAGGGCCTGGCGGCGTCGATCAGGTGGTCACGCACGGCGGTCGAGCCGAGCACCGCGCCGCCCTGGCTGCCGAGCGCCTTGGACAGCGTCGTCGTCATCACCACGTCCGGCGCGCCGGCCAGCCCGAGCTCGTACAGCAGCCCACGGCCACCGCCGCCGCGTACCCCGAGGCCGTGCGCCTCGTCGACGATCAGCAGCGCGCGGTGCCGGCGGCACGCCTCGTGCAGCTGTCGCAGCGGTGCCAGTGCGCCGTCGGCGGAGAACACCGAGTCGGTGACGACGACGGCGCGCTCCTCGTCGCGCGCCGCCAACGCCGCCTCGACGGCGTCGACGTCGCGGTGCGGGGTCACCACCACCCGGGCCCGCGACAGCCGGCACGCGTCGACCAGCGACGCGTGCGAGAACGCGTCGGACACCACGAGCGATCCCGGACCGGACAGCCCGACGACCGCACCGAGATTGGCGGTGTATCCCGACGAGAACACCAAACCCGCTGCGGCGCCGACGAATTCGGCAAGCGCGGTCTCGAACTCCTGGTGCAGCTCGGTATCACCGGTGACCAGCCTCGACCCGGTTGCGCCGGTCCCCCAGGTGCGCAGCGCGTCGACTCCGCCCTCGATGACGGCGGGATGCTGCGACAGACCCAGATAGTCGTTTGACGCCAGATCCAGCTCGGTGGCCACCGGCGGGCGCGGCCGCAGCGAGCGCCGCAACCCGGCCGCGCGGCGCTGCTGTTCCACCGCCTCCAGCCACGCCAGCGGCGACACGTCGATCTGCGTCATCGGCTAAGAGCCTAGTGGCGATCGCCAGCGCGGCGGAGCCGGGCGCTGGGGGCACCCCCAACCGCGGAGCGGCGAGGGGGACGGGTCGCCACTGCTAGCCCACGAGGCGTGCGACGTCGACCATGGCCGAGGTGACCTGCGCGATCTCCGCGGGTGTGCAGATGAACGGGGGCATCGCGTAGATCAGGTTGCGGAAGGGCCGCAGCCACACCCCGCGGTCCAGCGCCGCCGGGGTGGCCACGGCCAGGTCGACCGGCCGGTCGCATTCGATGACGCCGATCGCGCCGCACACCCGCACGTCAGTCACCGCGGGCAAACCGCGGGCCGGCTCGAGCCCGGCGGCCAGCCCCGCGCTGATGCCGGCAACCGTCTTCTGCCAGTCCTGGCCGAGCAACAGTTCCACGCTGGCCACCGACACCGCGCAGGCCAGCGGGTTGGCCATGAACGTCGGCCCGTGCAACAACGGGCCCGAGGCGGTGATGGTCTGCGCAATCTCGGCGGTACACAGCGTGGCCGCCAGGCTGAGGTAGCCACCGGTGAGCGCCTTGCCCACGCACATGATGTCGGGGCTGACCCCGGCGTGGTCGGCGGCGAACAACTCGCCGGTGCGGCCGAAGCCGGTAGCGATCTCGTCGAAGATCAGCAGCACCCCGTGCCGGCTGCAGATGTCGCGCAGGTCGGTCAGGTAGCGCGGGTCGTGAATGCGCATCCCGCCGGCGCCCTGCACGACGGGTTCGACCACCACCGCCGCCAGTTCGGCGACGTGTTCGGCCAGTTGGGCCTCGAAGGTGGCGCTGTAGTCCGGGTCGTAGTCGCGAGGCACCTGCGGGGCGAACACTTGCGGCGCCAGCACGTCGGTCCACAGCTTGTGCATGCCGCCGTCGGGGTCGCAGATGCTCATCGGGGTGAAGGTGTCACCGTGGTAGCCGCCGCGCCAGGTCATCAGCCGGCGTTTGGCGTACTCGCCGCGGCTGCGCCAGTACTGCAGCGCCATCTTGACCGCGACCTCCACCGACACCGACCCGGAGTCGGAAAAGAACACCGTCTCCAGGCCGGCCGGGGTCAGGTCGACCAGCAGCTGGGCCAGCCGGGCGGCGGGCTCGTGGGTCAGCCCGCCGAACATGACGTGGTTCATGGTGTCCAGCTGGGTGGCCAGCGCCTTGTCCAGCACCGGATGGCCGTGGCCGTGGATCGCGGTCCACCAGGAGCTCATCGCGTCCAGGGCCTCGACCGGCTCGCCGTCGCGGACCAGTGTCAGCCATGCACCGCGGGCGCCGACGGCCACCACCGGCGCCACGGCTTCCGCGCCGATCGTGCTGTAGGGATGCCACAGATGCGCGGCATCGATCGCGCTGATCTGCTGTGGCGTCAACGCGGGCATGGAGACCGAGGGTAGGTCCATGGCGAGCAGACGCAAAATCCCCCTTTTCGGCACGAAATTGGGGGATTTTGCGTCTGCTCGTCAACACTTGGCGACATGACCACCGACCCCGACCAACCGCCGAGGCCACGGGTGCGCCTGGCGCTCTGGGACCTGATCTGCACCGCCGCGATATGGGTGGTGGTCGTGGTCGTGGCCGTCACGACGGGTTTGCCGTCGCATCTTTTCGGCTTCCTC
Organism: Mycobacterium sp. MFM001; assembly: GCF_003402475.1. Taxonomy (GTDB): domain Bacteria; phylum Actinomycetota; class Actinomycetes; order Mycobacteriales; family Mycobacteriaceae; genus Mycobacterium. Next base: position 309,819 of record NZ_BFAB01000006.1, on the reverse strand, counting down.
GCCCAGGTGTGCCCGGCGGACAATTGCCCGCCGGCGCCGTTCGGGATCGACCAGTGGATCTACCCGGTCGTGTGGGGCGGGATCGGTGCGGCGGCGGCCGCGGCGGTGATCGGCCCGTTCGTGTCCGTCGTGAAGGGCTGGTACCTGTTCTTCTGGCCGCTGCTGGCGGTCGCCATCGTCATGCTCAGCTCGTTGGCCGGCTCGGCGATCACCGCGTTCAGCGAACCGTATTGGCGTTGAGGCGCTGAGAGCCAAATCACAACGGGCCCCGCGAAATTGGCCGCGGCACAGCAGCGGTCACCGTTCGGTCACGGTCCGACAAATTTATCCGCTGCAGGTCAGCCGGCACCCCGGCCAGCGGTACCCTCTGTTACAGGAGTGATTTAAGTGGCTGCTGTGAAAGCAGCGGTCGAGAGGGGTGGAATCCCATGAAACGCGTTTACGCCGTCGCGGCCAGCCTGGCGGTATTGGCGGCCCCCGCGGTCGTCGCCCCTGGGCTCGCGACCGCCGACCAGCGAACAGGGTATGGGCAGCCCATCGACATCGTGATCCAGCGCGCACTGTCTCAGCGCGGAGTACCGTACGTCTACGGCGGCGGCAACGCTGCCGGGCCCACCAACGGCGTCCGCCAAAGCGGAAACTCCGTCCCGGGGATCAGCACGGTTCCGCGTGCCGGCACCTACCCGGGTACGCCCACCCTGCCGGGCGCTGTCACCGTCCCTAACGCGGGAACCGTCGGCTTCGACGCTTCCGGACTGGTCCAGTACGCCTTCGCCGGCGCCGGGATCAAGATGCCGCGGACCTCGGGCGAGCAATGCAACGTCGGGCGTAAGGTCCCGCCCGCGCAGGCCCGTCGCGGCGACCTGATGTGCTACGGACCCGGCGGCAGCCAGAGCGTCGCAATCTACCTGGGCAACGGGCAGATGATCGAAGCGACCGAGCCTGCCGTCACGGTCTCGGCCGCCCGCACCACCAACATGGTTCCCTACCTGACCCGGATCATCGAGTAATTCGCGCTCCGTGTGGGGCCGGGGACGGTCGACAGGTTAGGTAAATTGACTGTCGATCATGATTGCCCTGTCCCCGACCCGCCCGGCGCCTGTGGCCGTCCCGGATTCTGCACCAGCCGCGATGGGGAACCGCAAGACAGGGTTCTACCGCCACGATCTCGACGGCCTGCGCGGCATCGCGATCGCGTTGGTCGCAATGTTCCACGTCTGGTTCGGGCGGGTCTCCGGCGGCGTCGACGTGTTCCTCGCACTGTCCGGATTCTTCTTCGGCGGCAAGGTACTTCGCAGCGCGCTCAACCCCGCGTCGTCGTTGTCGCTGCTGCCCGAGGTGACCCGGCTGATCCGCCGGCTGCTGCCGGCGCTGGTGGTGGTGCTGGCCGGATGTGCGGTGCTGACCATCCTGGTGCAGCCGCAGACCCGTTGGGAGACCTTCGCCAACCAGAGCCTGGCCAGCCTGGGTTACTACCAGAACTGGGAGTTGGCGCACACCGTGGCCGACTATCTGCGCGCGGGCGAGGCGGTCAGCCCCCTGCAGCACATCTGGTCAATGTCGGTGCAGGGCCAGTTCTATATCGCGTTCCTGGCGCTGGTCTTCGGCCTGGCGTATGTGTGCCGGCGCCGGTTCGGGCACCGGCTGCGGGCCACGTTCATCGTGGTGCTGAGCGTGTTGACGACGGCGTCGTTCGTGTTCGCGATCTTCGCTCACCAGGCCAACCAGGCGACCGCCTACTACAACAGCTTCGCCCGCGGCTGGGAGCTGCTGCTGGGGGCGCTGGCCGGCGCGCTGGTCCCCTACATCCGCTGGCCGATGTGGCTGCGCACGCTGGCGGCGACCGTCGCCCTGGCGGCGATCGTGTCCTGCGGTGCGCTGATCGACGGCGTCCGGGAGTTCCCCGGGCCGTGGACACTGGTCCCGGTCGGCGCCACTGTGCTGTTCATCCTGGCCGGGGCCAACCGCCAGGCGGATCCCGGCACCCGCGACCGGCTGCCCCTGCCCAACCGGATGCTGGCCACCGGGCCACTGGTGACCCTGGGGTCGATGGCGTATTCGCTGTACCTGTGGCACTGGCCGCTGCTGATTTTCTGGCTGTCCTATACCGGCCACCGGCGGGCCAATTTCCTCGAGGGCAGCGCGGTGTTGCTGATCTCCGGTGTGCTGGCCTACCTGACCATGCGCCACGTCGAGGATCCGCTGCGGTACCGGGCGCCGGCCAATCCCACGCCGCACCCCGTGATCCCGTGGCGCACACGACTGCGCCGGCCGACGATCGCGCTCGGGTCGGTGGTGGCGCTGCTCGGCGTGACGCTGACCGCCACGTCGTTCACCTGGCGCGAGCACGTCACCGTGCAACGCGCTGACGGCAAGGAGCTCAGCGGGCTTTCCGCACGCGACTATCCGGGGGCGCGGGCGCTGGTCAAACACGTGCGGGTGCCCAAGCTGCGGATGCGGCCCACCGTGCTGGAAGCCGAGAACGACCTGCCGCCGTCGACCCGGGACGGCTGCATCAGTGACTTCAACAACCCCGCGCTGATCAACTGCACCTACGGCGACCACGACGCCACCCGCACCATCGCACTGGCCGGCGGCTCGCACGCCGAACACTGGCTCACCGCACTCGACTTGCTGGGCCGCATGCACCACTTCAAGGTGGTGACCTACCTGAAGATGGGCTGCCCGCTGTCCACCGAGGAAGTCCCGTTGATCATGGGCAACAACGAGGCCTACCCGCAGTGCCACGAGTGGGTGGGTAAGACCATGGCCAAGGTGATCGCGGACCGTCCCGACTACGTGTTCACCACGTCCACCCGGCCGTGGAACATCAAACCCGGAGACGTGATGCCGGCAACCTACATCGGCATCTGGCAAGCGTTCTCCGACAACAACATTCCGGTTCTGGCCATGCGGGATACGCCGTGGCTCGTCAAAGACGGCAACCCGTTCCAGCCGGCCGACTGCCTGGCCAAGGGCGGCAATGCGCAGTCGTGCGGGATCAAGCGTTCCGAGGTGCTGTCCGAGCACAACCCGACCCTCGATTTCGTCGGGCAGTTCCCGCTACTGAAGCCACTGGACTTAAGCGATGCGATCTGCCGGGCCGACATGTGCCGCGCGGTCGAGGGAAACGTGCTGATATACCACGACGCTCACCATTTGTCCGCCACCTACATGCGGACGCTGGCGGGCGAACTCGGCCGGCAGATCGCTGCGGCAACCGGTTGGTGGTGACCCATCTGCGGCACGGATAGGTTTATCTGATGGCATCGAATAGCTCAGGCCTGCAATCGGACAGCGTGCCCACTCTGACCACGGTGTGGCCGGGCAACAGCTATCCGCTCGGGGCCACCTACGACGGCGGCGGGACGAACTTCGCGTTGTTCTCCGAGATCGCCGAAAAAGTCGAGCTGTGCCTGATCGACGAGCACGGTGCCGAAACCCGCGTCAACCTCGAGGAGGTCGACGGATACGTCTGGCATGCTTATCTGCCGAACGTCGGCCCCGGCCAGCGTTACGGCTTTCGCGTGCACGGGCCGTTCGAGCCGGCAGCCGGACATCGCTGCGACTCCAGCAAGCTGTTGCTCGACCCGTACGGCAAGGCGTTCGACGGCGACTTCAAATTCGGCCAGGCGCTGTTCTCCTACGACATGGCCGCCGCGGCCAAGGACCCCGCAGACACCGGCACTCCCCCGAGGATCGACTCGCTCGGGCACACGATGACTTCCGTGGTGATCAACCCGTACTTCGACTGGGCGTCGGACCGCGCGCCGCGCACGCCGTACAACGAGACGATCATCTACGAGGCGCACGTCAAGGGGATGACCCAGACCCATCCCGGTATCCCCGAAGAACTGCGCGGCACCTACGCCGGCCTGGCTCATCCGGCGATCATCGAGCACCTCAAGTCGCTGAATGTCACTGCGATCGAACTGATGCCGGTGCACCAGTTCCTGCACGACCACCGACTGGTCGAGCTGGGGCTGCGAAACTACTGGGGCTACAACACCTTCGGCTTCTTCGCCCCGCACAACCAGTACGCGGCCAACCGGCAGGCCGGCGCGGCGGTGGCCGAATTCAAGACCATGGTCCGCACCTTCCACGAGGCCGGCATCGAGGTGATCCTCGACGTGGTGTACAACCACACCGCCGAAGGCAACCATCTTGGTCCCACGATCAACTTCCGCGGCATCGACAACGCCGCCTACTACCGGCTGGAAGACGAAGACCTGAGGTTCTACAAGGATTTCACCGGCACCGGCAACAGCCTCAACGCCCGCAACCCGCACACCCTGCAGCTGATCATGGACTCGCTGCGGTACTGGGTGACCGAGATGCACGTCGACGGCTTCCGCTTCGACCTGGCGTCCACCCTGGCCCGCGAGTTCTACGACGTCGACCGGTTGAGCGCGTTCTTCGATCTGGTGCAGCAGGACCCCGTGGTCAGTCAGGTCAAGCTGATCGCCGAGCCGTGGGATGTCGGCGAGGGCGGCTACCAGGTCGGCAACTTCCCAGGTTTGTGGACCGAGTGGAACGGGAAATATCGCGACACTGTGCGTGACTACTGGCGGGGCGAGCCCGCAACCCTGGGCGAGTTCGCGTCCCGGCTGACCGGGTCGTCGGACCTCTATGAAGCAACCGGGCGACGCCCGTCCGCCAGCATCAACTTCGTCGTCGCCCACGACGGGTTCACGCTGAACGACCTGGTGTCCTACAACGAGAAACACAACGAGGCCAACGGCGAAGAGAACCGCGACGGCGAAAGCTACAACCGGTCGTGGAACTGCGGCGTCGAGGGACCCACCGACGACCCCGACATCCTGGCGCTCCGCGCCCGCCAGATGCGCAACATCATGGCCACGCTGATGGTCTCGCAAGGCACGCCGATGATCGCGCACGGCGACGAGATGGCCCGCACCCAGCAGGGCAACAACAACGTGTACTGCCAGGACTCCGAATTGTCCTGGATGGACTGGTCATTGGCCGACAAGAACGCCGATCTGCTGGCCTTCACCCGCAAGGTCACCGCCCTGCGCACCGATCACCCGGTGTTTCGCCGTCGCCGGTTCTTCGCCGGCCAGCCGATCCGCAGGGGCGACGAGGTCCGTGACATCGCCTGGCTGACGCCCGCCGGCGCGGAGATGACACCCGAGGACTGGGACAGCGACTTCGGTAAGAGCATCGCGGTGTTCCTCAACGGCGAGGCGCTCCCCGAGCCGGACCGCCGCGGCGAGCGGATCGTCGACGACTCGTTTCTGTTGTGTTTCAACGCCCACGACCACGAGGTCGACTTCGTGATGCCGCACGACGACTACGCGCGGGAGTGGACGGCGGTGCTGGACACCACCGATCCCACCGGTGACGTGGAGCTGGTGGTCAACGACGGCGACGAGATCTCGCTGCCCGCCCGTGCTCTGCTCGTCTTGCGTAAGACGTTGTAACGCATGGCTTATCCGATACTCGCGACCTACCGGTTGCAGTTGCGCGGCGCATCCAGTGGGTTCGGGTTCACGTTCGCCGACGCCGAGAACCTGCTGGACTACCTCGACGACCTCGGGGTGTCACACGTGTACCTGTCGCCGATCATGACCGCCGTCAGCGGGTCCGCGCACGGCTACGACGTCACCGATCCGACGACGGTGTCGGCAGAACTCGGCGGCTCGGAAGGGCTGGCCCGGCTCTCAGCGGCGGCGCGCAAGCGCGGCATGGGCCTGGTTGTCGACATCGTGCCCAACCACGTCGGCATCGACCAGCCGCAGCAGAACCCGTGGTGGTGGGATGTGCTGCAGCATGGCCGGTCGTCGGCCTATGCGTCGTTCTTCGACATCGACTGGGATCTCGGTGACGGCCGAATCATCTTGCCGGTCTTGGGTTCCGACGACGACGTCGCCGACCTCGCCGTGGACGGCGACCTGCTCCGACTCGGCGACCTGGCGTTCCCGATCGCCCCGGGCACCGGCAACGGTACCGGGACCGAGGTGCACGATCGACAGCATTACCGGCTGGTCGGCTGGCGCAACGGCGTCTGCGGCTATCGCCGGTTCTTTTCGATCACCTCGCTGGCCGGGCTGCGTCAGGAAGACCGCGCGGTGTTCGACGCCTGGCATGCCGAAGTGGCCCGATGGGTCACCGAGGGACTCGTCGACGGCGTTCGGATCGACCACCCCGACGGATTATCCGATCCGGCAGGCTATTTGGAGTGGCTACGCCAGCTGCTCGGACCGCAGCCCTGGATCGTGATCGAGAAGATCCTGGCCGTCGACGAGGCGCTGGAGCCGACACTGCCGGTGGCCGGCACCACCGGCTACGACGTATTGCGGGAAATCGGAGGGCTGTTCGTCGACCCCGCCGGGGCACCTGCGCTGACAGCGCTGTTCGAGTCCGCCGGCGTCGACTACCAGGCGATGCCGGCGCTGCTCGGCGAACTCAAAGGTGTCGCCACCACCGTCACCCTGGCCAGCGAGCTGGCCCGGCTGCGTCGCTGCATCGTCGCGGCCGCCGGCGCCGACCATCCGCTGCTGCCCGACGCCGTAGCTGCGCTGCTCGCCCACATCGACGTGTACCGCAGCGACTACCGCGGACTGGCATCGATACTGCCGACCGCTTTCGCCGAAACGCAAGCCTCGACACCGGAACTCGGTCCGCCGCTGCAGCTGATCGCCGCCGCTCTGGCCGGCGGCGGTGAGCCGGCGGTGCGACTGCAGCAGTTGTGCGGCGCGGTGACCGCCAAATCCGTTGAGGACTGCCTGTTCTACCGCGATGCCCGGCTGGTGTCGCTCAACGAGGTCGGCGGCGACCCGCAACGGTTCGGCGTCGGCGCCGCCGAGTTCCACCACAGCGCCGCCACTCGGGCCCGGTTGTGGCCGCAGACCATGACGACGCTGACTACACACGACACCAAACGCGGCGAGGACGTCCGCGCGCGCATCGGTGTGCTGTCGCAGGTGCCGTCGCTGTGGGCCGAATTCGTCGCCCGCTGGGAGACCCGCACGCCCTCCCCTGATCCCGCCACCGGGCTGTTCCTGTGGCAGAACATCTTCGGGGTGTGGCCGCTCGACGGCGAGGTCACCGCGGAGCTGCGAGAGCGGCTGCACGCCTACACCGAAAAGGCGATCCGCGAGGCTGCCTGGCACACCTCCTGGCATGACCCGGACACCGACTTCGAAGAGGCCGTGCACCGCTGGCTTGACAGTGTGCTGGACGGTCCGGCGGCCCGGGAGCTGACTAGCCTGCTGGCCCAGCTGAATTCGCATGCCGAAAGCGACGCACTGGGCCAGAAGCTGCTGGCGTTGACCGTCCCCGGCGTCCCCGACATCTACCAGGGCACCGAACTGTGGGACGACAGCCTGGTCGACCCTGACAACCGGCGGCCGGTCGACTACACCGCGCGTCGCGAGGCGCTGAAAACGTTGCAGCACCCCAAGATCCGGGTGGTCGCGGCGGCGCTGCGGCTGCGGCGCGCTCGCCCGGACACCTTCCTGCAGGGCGGTTATCACCCGGTGCTCGCCGCGGGGAACGCCGCCGATCATCTGGTGGCGTTCCGGCGCGGCGACGACGTCCTGGTCGCGGTCACCCGATGGACGTTCCGGCTGGAAGACACGGGTTGGGGCGACACCGTGGTGCCGCTGCCGGCGGGCTCGTGGACCGACACGCTGACAGGCAAGCGCTGGAGCGGATCGACGGCGGCCGCCGACCTGTTCGCCGAGTTGCCCGTCGTATTACTGGAGCGTGCCGGTGACTGAATTCGCGGTCTGGGCGCCCAAGCCCGAGCAGGTGCGCCTCGACGTCGGCGGTGCGGTGCATCCGATGACCCGCTCAGCCGACGGGTGGTGGCGCACCACCGTCGACACCGCGCCCGACGCCCGTTACGGCTATCTGCTCGACGACGACCCCACAGTGCTGCCAGATCCGCGATCGGCCCGCCAGCCCGACGGCGTGCACGAGCGCTCGCAACTGTGGGACCCGTCGACGGTGGCCTGGACCGACGGCGACTGGGCCGGCCGGTCGGTCGAGGGCGCGGTGATCTACGAACTGCACCTCGGGACCTTCACGCCCGCAGGCACTTTCGACTCCGCTGTCGAAAAGCTGGACTACTTGGTGGATCTCGGTGTCGACTTCGTTGAGCTGATGCCGGTCAACGCGTTCTCCGGGACGCACGGTTGGGGATACGACGGCGTGCTGTGGTATGCGGTGCACGAACCCTACGGCGGGCCCGACGGGCTGGTGCGGTTCGTCGACGCTTGCCACAGCAGGGGCCTCGGGGTGTTGATCGACGCCGTGTTCAACCATTTGGGGCCGTCGGGCAACTACCTGCCGCGGTTCGGCCCGTATCTGTCGTCGGGCAGCAACCCGTGGGGCGAGGGCATCAACATCGCCGACGCCGACTCCGACGAAGTGCGCCGCTACATCATCGACTGTGCGCTGCGCTGGATGCGCGACTTCCACGCCGACGGGCTGCGGCTCGACGCCGTGCACGCGCTGGTGGACACCACCGCGATCCACATCCTCGAGGAGCTTGCAGCCGAAACCGACGGCCTCGCAGCGCAACTCGGCCGACCGCTGTCGCTGGTCGCCGAAAGCGACCTCAACGACCAGCGGCTGATCACGCCCCGCGACCAGGGCGGTTACGGGCTCACCGCGCAGTGGGACGACGACATCCACCATGCGATCCACACCGCGGTCTCCGGCGAACGACAGGGCTACTACGCCGATTTCGGCTCGATGGCCACGCTGGCCACCACGTTGCGCAACGGCTTCTTCCACGCCGGGACCTACTCGTCGTTTCGGCGCCGGCGCCATGGCCGGCCGCTGGACACGTCGAAGATTCCGGCCACCCGGCTGCTGGCCTACACGTGTACGCACGATCAGGTCGGCAACCGGGCGCTCGGGGATCGCCCGTCGCAGAACCTCTCCCCCGGCCAGCTCGCCGTCAAAGCGGCGCTGGTGCTCGGATCTCCTTACACAGCAATGCTTTTCATGGGCGAAGAATGGGGTGCGTCCACCCCGTTCCAGTTCTTCAGCTCGCACCCCGAACCTGAGCTGGCCCGCGCGACCGCCGAAGGCCGCAAAAAAGAGTTCGCCGAGCATGGCTGGGACGCCGACGAGATTCCCGATCCGCAGGATCCGCAGACGTTCCAGCGGTCCAAACTGGACTGGAGCGAGGTCGAGACCGGCGAACACGCGCGGCTGCTCGGCGTGTACCGGGACCTGGCCACGTTGCGGCGCAAGGAATCCGACCTGGCCGATCCGTGGCTCGACGACCTGGCCATCGACTACGACGAGGACCGGCGCTGGATCGTGATGCGCCGCGGCCGGTTCGCGATCGCCTGCAACCTCGGTGCCGACGCCGCGCAGATTCCGGTCGCCGGTCAGGTGGTGCTGGCCTGGGACCCGCCGCACGTCGGCGACACAACGACCGAACTGCCCGGCCATTCGTTCGCGATCTTGCGGGTTGTGGATAGCTGACTACCGGCCGGCCCGGGACCCGCGAATGATTCGCGTATGAGTCATCACGAGCTGCTGCCAATTCCGCCGGTCGAGTCCGCTACCGACCCGGTGTATTCGGCGGAGGATCTGCGTCAGCGGTGGCGTGCGCTGATGGGGCCACTGGGATTCGGCGAGCGGATGCTGTGGTTCGCTTTTGTCGGGCCGGATCGTTGCTTGGCAAAGGTCCTCAGCCACCTGCCGATCCGACCGCGACCGCAGGCTCGAATCCTGAAGGACCTGATGTCAGCACTGCGCACGCTGCTCGACGACGTCGCCCCGGGCACCACGGTGGCGTTGCTGCTGACTGGACCGGGCCGGGGCCCGGTTTCGTCGGCCGAGCTGGTCTGGTCGAAAGAGCTGACGGCCATGGCCGCGCAATTCGACGTGCCGCTCGAACCGATCTTTCGCGCCAACGACGAATTGCTGGTCCAGGTCGTATAAACCGCGTATCACAGAAAATGCGTTACTGTGAATCTGTGAAGAACATCACCGTCTCGGTGTCGGACGATGTGTATCGCCAGGCGCGGATTCGGGCCGCGGAGCTCGGCAAGTCCCTCAGCGCCCTCGTTGCAGAATTCCTTAACTCGCTTTCCGAGCACGAGGCGGAATTCGCTCGCCTTGAGGCAAAGCAGCGGCGAGTCCAGAGCGAAATCCGGCGCTTCCGTGCGAGTGACCGCCTGAGCCGCGACGACGTCCACGAGCGTGCGGTTCGTTGACACCACCGTTCTGCTGTACGCGATATCACGCGATCGGCAGGAGCGGGATAAAGCGAAACGCGCCAACGAGATTCTGGCTTCGCGTGACCTGGCACTGTCTGTCCAAGTGCTGCAGGAGTTCTACGTCCAGGCGACCCGAAGCAGCCAGCCGGATCCCATCACACATGAGCAGGCCGTCGAGTTGGTGGAATCGTTCATGCGATTTCCGGTTGCACCAATCACGGTCGGGTTGATGCAGGCCGCCCTTGCAACACGGCGGGAGTGGGGCATCTCTTACTGGGACGCCGCAATCATCGAGGCCGGGCGGTCGCTGGGCTGCAATGTCGCCCTTTCTGAGGATCTCAGCGACGGTGAGGATTACGCCGGGGTGCGGGTGGAGAATCCCTTTCGCTAGTTACAGCAGGTAGCGGTAGGCCGGCGAGTCGGGCTCGAGGGCCTCGACGTGAATCTCAGTGGCCCGCATCCGTTCCAGCAGCCCGTCGAGGTCGGCCGCCGATCCCAGCTCGATGCCGACCAGCGCCTCGCCGGTCTCCCGGTTGTTGCGCTTGACGTACTCGAACAGCGTGATGTCGTCGTTGGGCCCGAGCACGTCGTCGAGGAATCGGCGCAGCGCGCCCGGCTCCTGCGGGAAGTCGACCAGGAAGTAGTGCTTGAGGCCGAGATGGACCAGCGAGCGCTCCAGCACTTCCCCGTAGCGGGACACGTCGTTGTTGCCGCCCGAAATCAGGCACACCACAGTCGAATCCGGCTCGACGTCGGTCTCCAGCAGCCCGGCCACCGACAGCGCACCGGCCGGCTCGGCGATGATGCCCTCGTGCTGGTACAGATCAAGCATCGCAGTGCAGACGGCGCCCTCGTCGACCGCCGTGATCGACACCATGTCCCCGGCGGCGGCCAGCGCCGCGTACGTCAGGGTGCCGGCCCGGTTCACCGCGGCACCGTCGACGAACTGGTCGACATAGTCCAGGGTTACCGGCTCACCGGCGGCCAGCGCCGCCATCATCGCGGCCGCCCCTGCCGGTTCGACGCCCAGCACCGACGTGTTCGTCGTCCGCTCCGCCAGATACGTGGTGATGCCGGCGATGCAGCCGCCGCCGCCCACCGGGACTACCACCAGATCCGGTTCGCCGTCGAGCTGGTCGAGCAGCTCGACCGCGATCGTGCCCTGCCCGGCGATGGTCCGCACGTCGTCGAACGGCGGGACCAGGGTGGCGCCGGTTCGCGCCACATCCTCGAGCGCGGCCGCGGCGGCCAGGTCATAGGTGGTCCCGCCGACGATCAGCTCGATGAAATCCCCGCCGTGATAGCGGATGCGGTCACGCTTTTGCTTGGGCGTCTTGGCCGGCACGTAGACCCGCCCGTGGATGCCCAAGGCCCGGCACGCAAACGCGAAGCCCTGCGCGTGGTTGCCCGCCGACGAGCACACCACGCCCGCGGCGACCTCCTCCGGCGACAGCTGTACCAGCAGGTTGTAGGCGCCGCGCAGCTTATACGACCGGACCGACTGCAGATCTTCTCGCTTGAGGTACACCCTGGCGCCGGTGATCGCCGACAACCGCTCGCAGAGCTGCAGCGGTGTCGGTGTGACCACGCCGGCAATCCGGTCAGCCGCCGCGTCGATGTCGCCCGCGGTCAGCGGACCGGGGACCGGGGTGCTCGGCGTCTGGCTCGGTTCGGCGGACACCGGTCAATGGTGCCACCTAACAGGCAGTTCAGTGCACAGGGGTCAGCACAAACACCGGAATTTGCCGGTCGGTCTTGGCCTGGTAGTTGGCGTAGTCCGGCCACGCCTCGACGGCCCGCTCCCACCAGACGGCCTTCTCGTCGCCGAAGACCTCGCGCGCCTCGTAGTCGCCGCTGACCGCGCCGTCCTGCAACTCGACCCGCGGGTTCTTCTTGACGTTGTAGTACCAGACCGGGTTCTTCGGGGCACCGCCCAACGACGCGACAATCGCGTACTCGCCGTTGTGCTCGACCCGCATCAGCGGCGTCTTGCGGAGTTTGCCGGTTTTGGCTCCGACCGTGGTCAGCAGGATGACGGGCTTTCCCTGCATCTCGGTGCCCTCGGTCCCGCCGGACTCCATATACTTCTCGGCCTGTTCGCGGGACCAATCAGAGGCACTGGGGGCGTATTCACCTGATAGCGGCATGCCACCCACCTTAGAGGCAAGGCGCCCCGGATCCGGTGTTTCGGCTGGCCGAAAACTCAAGTGCCCGGTATCCTGAACTTTGTGACGACGCGGCAACCTGTACTGCTGGCCGGGGTGCCCTGGCCGCGCTACAAGCTGGTCGCGTTGCTCGCCGGCCTGGTCACCTTCTTGATCGTCGGCCTGCTGACCACCAGCGCCGCGCCGTCGGTGCTGGCCGCCGCGGCGGTGTCCGTCGTGTCCGGCCTGACGTTCAAGGCCCTCTCCCGCGCCTAAGCGGGTTGCGCCGTCGAGGCGGCCCTGGGTTCGTGCACGTCGGGCCCCGGCTCGGCGGCGTAGAGCTCCTCGATTTCGGCGGCGTACTTCTCCGCGATCGGGCGCCGTTTGAGCTTCATTGTCAACGTCATCTCGTCGCCGCCGGGCTCCCACAACGTGGGCAGCACCCGGAAGCGCTTGATCTGTTCGACCCGCGACAGCTTGGTGTTGCCCTCGGCCACCCCCGCCGCGATCCGCGCGATCACCTGTGGGTCGGCGGCCAACGCCGCAGCCGACGGGTCCAGACCGTGCTGGGCGGCGTACGGCCCCACCGAATCGGCGTCGAAGACCAGCAGCGCGGTGTTGTATGGCCGGCCGTCACCGATCGTGACCATGGCGCCGATCATCGGGCAGGCGGCCATGATCGCGTTCTCGATGTTGGCCGGCGACATGTTCTTTCCGGCCGCGTTGATGATCAGTTCCTTTTTGCGGTCGACCACGCGCAGGTAGCCGTCGGCGTCGACGTCGAGAATGTCGCCGGTGTGCAGCCAGCCGTCGGGGTCGATCGCCTCGGCGGTCTTCGCCGGTTCCTTGCGGTAGCCCTTCATCACCAGCGGCCCGCGCACCAGGAACTCGCCGTCGTCGGCGATTTTGCTCTGAAGCCCCGGCAACAGCTTGCCCACCGTCCCGAGCCGGCCTTCGCGTGGATGCACCACGCTCGCAACGCAACTGAGCTCCGACATGCCCCACACCTCCGAGATCGGAATACCGATTCCGGCGAAGAAGCCCAGAGTTTCCTTGGGAATCGGGGCCGCCCCCGACACCGCCCAGCGCAGCTGGTCCAGCCCCAGCCTGGCGCGCAGCTTGGACAGCACCAACTCGTCCGCGGTCGCCCATTCCGCCGCCACATCATCCGGCACCGGGTTCCCGGCAATCAACGCCTCGGCCCGTTTCCCGGCCAGTGCCAGCGCCCACTGCAACGCGAGACGGCGCTCTTCGTCCGGCTCGTTGGCCACAGCGAATTCGATTGCCGCCTTGAGCTTTTCCCACACCCGGGGCACAGCACCCCAGATCGTGGGTCGCACCTCCGGCAGCGCAGCCGCGATCGCCCGGGCGTCGGACACCACGGTGACCTGCGTGCCGAAAACTTCCTGGTCGTACAGCGCCATCATCCGGTCGGCGATGTGCGCCGAAGGCAGGAACGAGGTTATCCGGTCACCGAATTCGACACCGAGAACGGCGCCCAGAGCTTCCCCTTCGAACAGCAGGTTGGTGTGCGTCATCTCCACCCCCTTGGGGTTGCCGGTGGTCCCCGACGTGTAGATGAGGGTGACGACGTCGTCGGGTTGCACTGCCCGCCAGGTGGATTCGAAGTCGAAGTCGTCGGCACCGGCGGCGTACAGCTCGTCGACCGACAGCGTTTCCGGCGGTGAGCCGTCGATGCACACGATGTGCTCGATCGGCGCGCCGCTGGCGCGGATCCGGTCGACGTATTGCGCCTCGCACATCACCACCTTGGTGCCGGCATTGTCGAAAAGGTAGGTCAGTTGCTCGGCGGGCAGAGTGTTGTAGACGGAGAACGACGTGGCGCCGACGTGCTGTGCGCCCACCTCGAGTGGGTAGAACTCGATCCGGTTGGCCATCATCAGCGACACCGTGTCGCCACGGCGCACTCCAAGCCCTGCCAGCCCTGCCGCGACCCTGCGCACCTGCGCCGCGTATTCGCGCCAGGTCAAGGTCTGGGTGTCACCGGGCGTGCGCAGCGCCACGGCATCCGGATCGATGGCCGCAGTGCGCTGAAATGCCGCGGGCATGGTGCGCGGCCGCTCGGCTGTCGTCATCTCGTTCTCCTTTGCTACCTACCCGATCAGAGCACAAACCCGACCGGCGCAGGAGTAGGTTCGCCGACATGGCGGCGACGCTGATCACCGGTGCGAACGTGTGGGACGGGATCGCGGAGTCCGCACTTCCACGACAGGTGCTCGTCGCCGACGGCCGAATCCAGCGGGTCGCCGAGACGCTCGAACCGCCGGGCGATGCGCGGGTAGTCGACCTGTCTGGGCACACGCTGACGCCGGGATTCATCGACTGCCATACCCACGTGACATTGGCGCCGCCGCTGGGCCCGCAGCTGGCCGCACACTCGAGCACCGCCAAGGCGTTGATGTCCCTGCCGGTATTGCGGGTCCTGCTGAGCAACGGATTCACCACGATCCGCGACTTGGGTTGCGGCGACGTCGACTACCCGACGATCGACCTGCGCGACGCGGTGGCGGCCCGCCTGGTCGAGGGGCCGCGGATGGTGGTGGCACCACACATGATTTCGGCGCGCGGTGGCCACGGCGACTTCAGCGGATTCCTCGCCGACGAGTATCAAGGGCCGGCGCGGCCACTGGAATTGGCTGCCGCCGATGGCGGCGACGAGATCCGCTCCCGGGTCCGGCAGGAGATCCGGGCCGGCGCCGACTGGATCAAGTTCGCCGCGACCGGCGGCTTCGCCTCGCCGTCGGACGATCCCGGCAGCGCCACCTACAGCCAGGAGGAGATGGACGTCCTGGTCGCGACGGCCACCGACCTCGATATCCCGGTCACACCGCACAGTTACGGCGACGAAGGTATCCAGCGCGCCGTCCGCGCCGGCGTACGCAGTATCGAGCACGGAAACCTCGCCTCGGCCGAGACATTGCGAATGATGGAGGACGCCGGGGTTTTCATGGTCCCGACGCAGTACGCGATCCTGTCCGGCGCCCGCCGCGGCGAAGACGATCCGCTGTTGGCCGGTGTTCCCGAGTACGCGCTGCGCAAGTTCCGCAAATACCGCGGCCCGTTGCTGGATGCCGCCGAGCGGCTGGCTGCCAGCAACGTGCGCATCGCGTTCGGCACCGACGCCGGGATGTTTCCGCATCACGAGAACTGGCGCGAGTTCCCGGCGATGGTGTCCACCGGCATCACTCCGCTGCGTGCCCTGCAAGCCGCCACCAGCGTCGCCGCCGAACTACTCCGGCTCGACGACCTCGGTGTGATCGCCGACGGCAAGATCGCCGATCTGATCGCGATGCCCGGCGATCCGTTCACCGACATCGAGGTCACCGGTCAAGTGGACTTTGTGATGAAAGACGGTGTGGCCTACAAGGATCCGGTTCAGGCGGGCAAGGCGGTGTGAATGCCGCATGTGCACGCGTCGATTGACGGGCAGGTGCACCGCATGCCCCATTCGATGACTGCCCGGGCCCGGGCGAGCGACGCCATCTGAGCGTCGATCTCGGCGAGCTTGGCCTTGGCCAGAGCGCGGCTTACCGGGCGTCCGGGCTCGTCGTCGGCGAACAGCACCTGGATTTCGTCCAGCGCGAACCCGGCGGATTTGCAGAGCCGGATCACCTCGAGGCGAGCCAGCACCGCGTCGTCGTAGCGGCGCTGACCGCCCATCCGCGCCGGTGGCGGAACCAGGCCGATCTTCTCGTAGTAGCGCAGCGTGGTCGCGGCGACACCGGCTTGGCGGGCCACCTCGGAAATCGTCAATGCTGCAGGCATCGGCCCTCCCGGTCTTGACTTAGAGCCAACTCTAAGTCGTTGACTGGATGCCATGCAGGAACTGCGCGGCGCGCGCTATGCCCTACTGCGGACCTTCCGGAACGATGGCACACCTGTCGACACCCCCATCTGGTTTGCCCTCGATCGAAATGCGCTGCTATTTCGGACCAAAGTGGGCCCGAAGACGCGCCGGCTGGCGGCGCGTCCCGACGTCGAGCTCACCGCCTGTGACTACCGCGGCCGCGTTGTTCCGGGCGCGAGGACGCTGGCAGGCCGCGCGACGATCCTGTCGGGTACCGAGGCCGAAGCCGGCAATCGCGTGCTGCACGAGCGGTACAGCTGGCAGTGGAACATCGTCCCGCTGATCAAAGTCCCGGGCGTGACCAACGTGCACCGCGACTTGTCGATCCGCGAGAAGCTGCGGCGCGCCCGCGCTCGCGGCGTGTGGAGCGACAGCGTCATCGTCCGGGTGGAGGTGGGCTAACCCGCCCTCGCCGAGTGGCCAGTTGTGACACGGCTTTTGGACGGACGCGTGCATTAAGTGGCCATTCGGCGTCTGCTTGGGGCTTACCCGCTCAGGCAACCGGGGCCGAGTAGGGCTTTGAGGTCGCCCATCAACGCCGGCGACGGCGTCACCCGCAGCGACGAGTCGAGCTCCAGCGTGGTGATCCGGTCACCGCTGACCAGCCGCAGATGCACCTGCGACGTTCCGGGGTGACGCGCCAGCACTTGCTTGAGCGCACTGACCTTGTCGATGGTGCATTGGCGGGTCGGCAGGCTGACCGCTAGCGGCCGGTCCACCTGTGCGCTGGAAAAGTCCGGCACCACAAGCTCGTTGGCGATCAGGCAGACCCTGTCGTCGGAGATCTTCACCCGCGCGTTGACCAGCACCACCGCGTCGTCGACGATGTCGGCGCCGTAGGCGGAATAGGTGTGCGGGAAGAACATCACCTCGATGCCACCGGTGAGGTCTTCCAATTGCGCTGATGCCCAAGGCATCCCGTTCTTGTTCACCCGCCGGTTGACCGAGGCGAGAAGGCCGCCCACCTTGACGGCGGTGTCGTTGGGGACGTCGCCGTCGAGGATCGCGGGGATGGGCGTGTCGACCTGGGTGGCCAGCAGATGCGCGACACCGTTGAGCGGATGCCCGGACACGTACAAGCCCAGCATCTCGCGCTCCAGCGCCAGCTTGTGCTTGTCGTCCCACTCCTCGTCCGGCACCTTGATCGTGAACACCGCGTCGGTGCCGGCGTCTTCGCCACCGAACAGGTCGAACTGACCCATCGCCTCGGCCTTCTTGGTGCCCAGCACCGAATCCACCGCGTCGGTGTGCACCAGGAACAAGCCTTTTCGCGGGTGGCCCAGCGAGTCGAACGCGCCGGCCTTGATCAGCGACTCGGTGACCCTCCTGTTGCACGCCGCGATGTCGATCTTGTTGAGGTAGTCCGAGAAGTCGGTGAACTTGCCCTTCTCGGTACGGGTATTGATCAGGGAGGCAACGACGTTGGCGCCGACGTTGCGCACCGCCCCGAGCCCGTAGCGGATGTCGGCGCCCACCGAGGCGAAGTTGAGCCCGGACTCGTTGACGTCCGGCGGCAGCACGGTGATGCCGAGCTTGCGGCAGTCGGCAAGGTAAACCGCGGCTTTGTCCTTGTCGTCGCCGACCGACGTCAAAAGCCCCGCCATGTATTCGGCGGGATAGTTGGCCTTCAGGTACGCGGTCCAGTAGGACACCATGCCGTAGCCGGCGGCGTGCGACTTGTTGAACGCGTAGTCGGCGAACGGCAGGATGGTGTTCCACAACGCCTTGATGGCAGCGGCCGAGAAACCGTTGGATTGCATTCCCGCCGAGAAGCTTTCGTACTCGGCGGCCAGCACGTCGGCCTTCTTCTTGCCCATCGCCTTACGCAGAATGTCGGCTTGGGCCAGCGAGTAGCCGGCCACTTTCTGCGCGATGCGCATGATCTGCTCTTGGTAGACGATCAGGCCGTAGGTCTCGGCGAGGATCTCCTCGAGCGGCTCGGCGAGCTCAGGATGGATCGGCTTGATCGGCTGGCGGCCGTTTTTGCGGTCGGCGTACTCGTTGTGGGCGTTTTGCCCCATCGGCCCGGGCCGGTACAGCGCGATCACAGCGACCACGTCTTCGAACCCGGTGGGCTGCATGCGGCGCAGCAGGTCGCGCATCGGCCCGCCGTCGAGTTGGAACACCCCGAGCGTGTCGCCGCGACCGAGTAGCTCGTAGGTCGCTTTGTCGTCCAGCGGCACCGATTCGAGGTCGAGGTCAATTCCCCTGTTGGCCTTGATGTTCTCGATCGCGTCGCCGATGATCGTCAGGTTGCGCAGCCCGAGGAAGTCCATCTTCAGCAGGCCGATGGCCTCACAGGCCGGGTAGTCCCAGCCGGTGATGATCGCCCCGTCCTGCGGCCGCTTCCACAGCGGAATGGCCTCGGTCAGCGGCTCGCTGCTCATGATCACCGCGCAGGCGTGCACGCCGGCGTTGCGGATCAGGCCCTCCAGCCCGCGGGCGGTCTGGTAGATGGTGCGCACGTCGGGGTCGGTGTCGATCAGGCCGCGGACCTCGGCGGCTTCCTTGTAGCGCTCGTGGTTGGGGTCGGTGATGCCGGCCAGCGGAATGTCTTTGGCCATGATCGCCGGCGGCAGCGCCTTGGTGATCCGGTCGGCGATCGCAAAGCCGGGCTGGCCGTAGTGGATCCGCGCTGAATCCTTCAGCGCCGCTTTGGTTTTGATGGTGCCGAAGGTGATGACCTGGGCGACCCGGTCCTGCCCCCACTTCTCGGCGGCGTAGCGCACCATCTCGCCGCGGCGGCGGTCGTCGAAGTCGATGTCGATGTCAGGCATCGACGTGCGCTCCGGGTTGAGGAAGCGCTCGAACAGCAGCCCGTGCGGGATCGGGTCGATGTCGGTGATGCCAAGCGCATAGGCGACCAGCGAGCCGGCCGCCGAGCCGCGGCCCGGCCCCACCCGGATGTCGACCGAGCGGGCGTAGTTGATCAGGTCGGCGACGATCAGGAAGTACGACGGAAATCCCTTGTCGCAGATGACTTCGATCTCGTAGGCAGCGCGCTGCGCATAGCCGTCGGGCAGCCCGTCGGGGAAGCGCCGCCGCAGCCCGGCGTCCACTTCGTGGCGCAGCCACGACGCCTGGTCGTGGCCTTCGGGCACCGGGAAGACCGGCATCCGGTTGCGCGGCGCCCACACGTCGGCATAGGAGCTCACCCGCTCGGCGATCAGCAGCGTCGCGTCGCAGGCGCCGGGCACTTGGTCGTCCCAGATGGTGCGCATCTCGGCCGCGGATTTCAGGTAGTAGCCGTCCCCGTCGAACTTGAACCGGTTGGGGTCCGACAGCGTCTTGCCGGTCTGCACGCACAGCAGCGCCTCGTGGTTGTGCGCGGCGTCGCGGGTGACGTAGTGGCAGTCGTTGGTGGCCAGCGGCGGGATGTTCAGGGTGCGGCCGATTTCCAGCAGCCCGTCGCGGACCCGGCGTTCGATGTCCAGCCCGTGGTCCATCAGTTCGAGGAAGTAGTTCTGCGGACCGAAGATCTCCCGCCACTTGGCGGCGGCTTCCAGCGCTTCGCGGCGCTGCCCGAGCCGCAACCGGGTCTGCACCTCACCGGACGGGCAGCCGGTGGTGGCGATGATCCCCTCGGCGTGCTCGGCGATCAGCTCGGCGTCCATGCGGGACCACTTGCTCAGCTGACCCTCGAAGGACGCCAGCGACGACAGCTTGAACAGGTTGCGCAGGCCGGTGGCGTTCTCGGCGACCATGGTCAGGTGGGTGTACGACCCGCTGCCGGACACGTCGTCGCTCTTCTGGCCTGGGTCGCCCCAGAAGACGCGACGGGTATCGAATCGGGACGCGGGCGCGATGTACGCCTCGACGCCGATGATCGGCTTGATGCCCGCTTTGGTGGCTGCGTTGTAGAACTCGCTGGCGCCGAACATGTTTCCGTGGTCGGTCATCCCGATCGCGGGCATGTCCAGCCGCTCCGCCTCGGCGAGCATCGGCGTGATCTTCGCAGCACCGTCCAACATCGAATACTCGGTGTGGTTATGCAGGTGCACGAAGGACTGGTTCATAGAGACGCCAGTCTATGACCGGGCACCGACGAGTCTCGGCGTGTCGCGATCCGTGTCTGGAAAGTCCCGTTTTTCGCCACAGTCGCTGGCCGGCTGTTCTAGCTTGACAGGCATGAGCGTGTACCGGGTCACCGACTTGATCGGGACGAGCACCGTGTCTTGGGAGGATGCCGCGGCAGAGGCGGTGCGCCGGGCGCAGGAGACCATCGACGACATCCGGGTCGCCGAGGTCGTCGAGCAGGACCTGGCCCTGGACTCGGGTGGGGGGATCACCTACCGCACGAAGCTGCGGATCTCGTTCAAGATCAGGCCGCGGCAGAAGTCCTAACGGCGCAGGTCCCGGACGATCCGCAGCGCGGGCAGCAGCACACTGCGCGGCGCAAACCGGCCGCCCATACTGGCGACTTTCGGCACCAGTCCGGGCACGACGCTGCGCTTACCGGCCCGCATCCCGGCGATCGCGGCTTCGGCGACGTCGTGCGGCGAGACTTGCGCAAAGCCGACATTCACGTGTTCGGCGTCGGCGATCTGCGCCCATTCGGTGGGCACCGGTCCCGGACACAGGACGGTGCACGAGACTCCCGTCCCGTGCAGCCCCTCGTGCACGGCTTCGGAGAACGTCTGGACGAACGCTTTGGTGGCGGAGTACACCGCCATGCCCGGCAACGGCTGAAACGCCGCGATCGAGGCGATGTTGAGCACCGCTCCAGCGCCGCGCTCTACCATGCCGGGCAGCGCGGCGTGGGTCAGTTCCATCAGCGCCAACGCGTTCAGCGTGACCTGCTCGGTTTCCCGTTCGATCGGCAGCTCGTGGAAAGCTCCGCTGGTGCCGAAGCCGGCGCTGTTGCACAGCCCCGCGATCGGCTCGCGGCCGACCAGGTCGGCCAGCGCGGCACGCCCCCGGGTCTTGGCCAGATCCAGGGGCATGACGTCGACGCCGACGGAGTATCTCTTGGTGAGTTCGGCGGCGAGGTCGTCGAGGCGTTCCCTGCGGCGCGCGATCAGCAGCAGCGGGTAGCCGCGGCGCGCCAGGCCGCGGGCCAATTCGGTGCCGATGCCGGACGAGGCGCCGGTGACGACGACGGCTGCCTGGTTGCTCGGTTTAGGCAGGCTCATGACGTCTCACCAATGAATTCCGCGGGTGGCCCGCACAAAGGTTTCGCTGCGCTTGTCGAATGTGCTTGTCTCCTCGGCGCTTTCGCCGCCCTGCGCCGCGGCGGAGTCGTCGAACATGGCGAAGGCGCGGGTGCGGACGTAGTCCATCACCAACGGGTTGACCGCATCGGCAACAGCGGCGAACTGCCCGATCGGAGGGCTGACCCGCCGCGGCCGGTGCACGATCGCGTCGGCGAGCACACCCGCCGCCTGATCGGGCGTCAGCGTCGGGAACCGGTCATACATCGTCGTGGGGCTGATCATCGGTGTGCGTACCAGCGCCATGTGCACGGTGGTGAATCGGACGTCGTCGTTGACGGTTTCGGCCTGAAGCGCGTCACACAGCGTGTCGAGCGCGGCCTTGCTGGCGATGTAGGCGCCGAAGCGCGGTGCGCGGGTCTGCACACCGGCAGACGACACGTTGATGATCTGGCCGAAACCGCGTTCCCGCATGCCGGGAACGAACTTGAGAATGAGTTGCACCGCGCCGAAGTAATTCAGCTGCATGGTCCGCTGGTAGTCGTGAATTCGGTCGTAGGACAACGCCAGTGAGCGCCTAATCGACTTGCCCGCATTGTTGATCAGGATGTCGACACGACCGAGGTCGGCCAGCACTTGGTCGGCCATCGCGGCAACCGCGTCCATGTCGGACAGATCGCACGGATAGACGCGGGCGGTTCCGCCGTCGGCACGGATTGCGCCGGCGACCTTCTCCAGCTTCTCGGGGGTCCGGGCGACCAGCACCACCTCGCCGCCGGCCCGGGCGATTTTCTTGGCAGCGGCTTCGCCGATGCCCGACGATCCCCCGGTGATCAGGGTGATCGTGCCGTCGACGGCGTCGTGCAGGGTCCGGCCCTGGACCGCGTCGAGCAGGTTCCGCAGATAGAACGGCCGATATCGCCCGGCCGAGTTGGGCGTGTTGACGATGTTGGAGACGGCCGCGATCGGCTTTTCGACAAAGCTTGTGAGGTCACCAAGATTCATGGGTCTACAGTGTCCTACACCACAGCGGGTGAATCGTGGGCAATCGGCTTGTTACATCGAGTAATCCGCCCGTGACGACGGTCTAACTGCCGTGCAACCGCCCGATGATGGCCTAGACGCATGGGAATGCTTTCACCGTTTCGCAAGAGCAATGCGACCAGTATCTACGACAAGATCGGCGGCCACGAGGCGCTCGAAATGGTTGTCGAGGACTTCTACATGCGGGTGCTCGATGACGACGAGCTCGCGGGCTTCTTCGCCGGAACCAACATGAACCGGCTCAAAGGCAGGCAGGCCGAGTTCCTGGCCGCGGCGCTGGGCGGCCCGGAGGCATACACCGGCGCGCCGATGAAGCAGGTACATCAGGGCCGGGGCATCACCATGCACCACTTCAACCTGGTGGCCGGGCACCTGACCGACTCGCTGTCGGCGGCCGGTGTGCCGCCCGAGACGGTCAACGAGATACTCGGCGTTCTGGCGCCGCTGGCCGGCGACATCGCCTCGGACGCCGAGACCGCGCGGGTCTAAGCCGCACACAGGTCGCCGAGCGTGACAATGCATGCATGTCACACACGTTCGACGAGCTTGTTGCGGAAGCCGCCGCGGCGCCGGTCGAAGGCTGGGACTTCTCCTGGCTGGACGGCCGCGCGACCGAGCAGCGACCGTCGTGGGGCTATCAGCGGCTGATGAGCCGGCGGTTGGCGACCGTCTCGGCCGCGGCGGACCTGCATACCGGTGGCGGCGAGGTGCTGGCGGGCGCGGAAAAGTTTCCGCCGACGATGGCCGCCACCGAGTCGTGGGCGCCCAATTGTGCTCAGGCCACCAAGCGGTTGCATCCGCGCGGCGTGGTCGTCGTCGCAACCGGAGATCAGCCGCCCCTACCGTTCGTCGACGAGGCCTTCGACCTGGTGACCAGCCGGCACCCAAACACCCTGTGGTGGACCGAGATCGCCCGCGTGCTCCGGCCGGGCGGAACCTACTTTGCGCAGCACGTCGGTCCGGCAACGATGCTCGAACTGATCGAGTTCTTCCTCGGCCCCAGGCCGCAAGCCGGGGCCGAGCGACACCCGGATGCCGAGCGGGCACAGGCGATTGCGGCCGGCTTGCACGTCGTGGAGATGCGCATGGAGCAGCTGCGTGCTGAGTTCTTCGACGTCGGTGCGGTTATCTATTTTCTGCGCAAGGTGATTTGGACCGTGCCCGATTTCAGCATCGACCGCTACCGGGACCGGCTGCGCGAACTCCATCAACGAATCCAGACCGACGGCCCGTTCGTCGCACACGCCACCCGAACTTTGGTCGAGGCGCGTAAACCCGGCTGATCACCCCTCGGCCCGCAGCACATCCAGCGCGTGCTGCAGATCATCGGGGTACGGGCTGACGATCTCGATGCGCCGGCCGTCTGCCGGATGAGCGAACGCCAACGACCGGGCGTGCAGCCATTGCCGTTCCAGCCCAAGCTTTTTCGCCAGTTTCGGATTGGCGCCGTAGGTCAGGTCGCCGCAGCAGGGATGGTGCAGCGCCGCGAAATGCACCCGAATCTGATGTGTGCGACCGGTTTCCAGGTGCACGTCGAGCAGGCTGGCAGCGACGAACGCCTCGATGGTGTCGTAGTGAGTCAGGCTGTGCCGGCCATTGGCAGTGACGGCGAACTTCCAGTCATGGCCACGATGGCGGCCGATCGGCGCGTCGATGGTTCCGCTGGACGGGTCCGGATGTCCTTGCACCAGAGCGTGATACCGCTTGTCGACGGTGCGCTGCTTGAACGCCCGCTTGAGCACGGTGTAGGCACGCTCGGAGATGGCCACCACCATCACCCCCGACGTCCCGACGTCCAGACGGTGCACGATGCCCTGGCGTTCGTGCACACCCGAAGTGGTGATCCGGTAGCCGGCGCCCGCCAGTCCGCCCAGCACGGTCGGCCCGGTCCAGCCGACCGAGGCGTGCGCGGCCACCCCGGCGGGTTTGTCGACGGCGACGATGTCGTCGTCGGAGTACAGGACTTTCATGCCTTTGATCTCGACGGGCGTGTTCTCCAGCGGCGCCGGGGCATCGGGCAGCCGCACATGCAGCAACGCACCCGGGCTGAGCCGGTCGGACTTGCCGGCCGGCACGCCGTCCAACTCGACGTCGCCGCCTTCGGCCAGCGCCGCGGCGGCGGTGCGGGACAGGCCCAGCAGCCGCGCCAGCCCGGCGTCCACACGCATGCCCGCCAAGCCCTCCGGGACGGGCATCGACCGGTCGGGCATCAGCGCTCGTCGGGCTTGCCGGCGGTCTCCAACAGGTCGTCGCCCGGTTTGCGCCGGCCGACGGTGTCGAAGTCGAAGCCGAACACCGACAGCGCGACCAGCAGGATCGCCCCGCCCACCACCGACGGGTCGGCGACGTTGAACACCGGCCACCAGCCGATCGAGAGGAAGTCGACGACGTGGCCGCGCAGCGGGCCCGGCGACCGGAAGAACCGGTCGACCAGGTTGCCCATCGCGCCGCCCAGGATCATGCCCAGCCCGATCGCCCACCACGGCGACACCAGGCGGCGCCCCATCCAGAAAATCCCCACCACCACACCTGTCGCGATGAGGGTCAGCAGCCAGGTGTATCCGGTCGCCATCGAGAACGCGGCCCCGGAGTTGCGCACCAGCGTCCAGGTGACGGTGTCGCCGATGATCGACACCGGTTGGCCCGGGGTCAGCAGTCTGACGGCGAGAACCTTGGTGACGATGTCGAGCGCCAGCACCACCGCCGCGACAGAGAGCAGCAGGCGCAGCCGTCGCGGCGGCGCAGGGGTTTGCGGCGTCCCCACAGGGGATTCGTCAGTCACGCCCCTATCATCCCAGCATGAGCCGCGTCACGGTGATCAGCACCGGCGGAACGATCGCCACCAGCACCGACGCCGACGGGGTACGCCGGCCGACCCGTGGCGGCGCCGAACTGACCGCCGGTCTGGACGTGGACGTGCTCGACGTGCTTTCCCTGGACAGCTCGCAACTGACGCCGGCCGACTGGGACGTGATCGGCGCGGCGGTGCGTACGGCGGTGGACGTCGGCGCCCGCGGCGTGGTCGTCACGCACGGCACCGACACCCTCGAGGAGACCGCGCTGTGGCTCGACCTCACTTACGACGGCGCGGCGCCGGTCGTGGTCACCGGGGCCTTGCGCAGCGCGGACGCGCCCGACGCCGACGGCCCGGCCAACCTGCGCGACGCGCTGTCGGTGGCTGCCAGCGCCGATGCCCGCGAGCTGGGCGTCTTGGTGTCCTTCGGCGGCCGGCTGTTGCAGCCGCTGGGCCTGCGCAAAGTGGCAACCGGATTCGCCGGCGAGCCGCTAGGGACCGTCGAGGAAATCGTCCGCGACAAAGTCCGGCCCTACCTGGGGAAGCTCAGTGCGGCCGGCGCGCCGCGCGTCGACATCGTCGCGACCTATCCCGGCGACGACGCGGTGGCGCTGGATGCCTGCGTGGCCGCCGGCGCCCGCGGCGTGGTGCTGGAGGCGCTCGGCTCGGGCAACGCCGGGGCGGCGGTGATCGACGGGGTGCGCCGGCATTGCGCCGACGGCGTGGTGGTCGCGGTGTCGAGCCGGGTCGCGGGCGCGCGGGTCAGCCCGGGCTACGGGCCGGGCCGCGAGCTGGCCGACGCGGGTGCGGTGATGGTGCCGACACTGCCGCCGAGCCAGGTGCGGGTGCTGGTGATGGCGGCGCTGGCGGCCGGTCTACCGGTCGGCGATGTCCTCGGCCGCTGGGGCTGATTCGACAAGTCCCGCAACGTAATCCGGCCAGTCGAGACTGTCGACGGGGTTGGCGGCGGCCAGGTCGCCGGCGTCGGACGCGAAGGTGCGGGCCGGGCCGGGACCGGTGCTGCGGGTTTCGAACCGCACGGTGACGACGCCGTGGCCGGCGCCCTGCACCCAGCCGTGCCCGAAGTCGCGGTGGGTGACGTCGTCGCCGATCCGCCACGCCGCGGTGTCCGGCTGCGCCGGCACCTCCGCGGCGTGGTCGGAGTGCGACGTGTCGGCCGAGGCGTCCAAATCCGGGAACAGCGACTCCTGACGCACATCGGACAACCCCGAAAACCCCACGCCGAGTAAGCGAATCGGCCCGATCTGGCGGGGGTCGAGCAGCAGCCGGCGAGCCAGCACGATCAGCGCGGCCGCGTCGGCGGTCGCGTACGGCAGGGTCGCCGAGCGGGTCAGCGTGCTCATGTCGGACTTCTTCAATTTCACCGTGACGGTGCGCGCGCCGCGGCCGTCACGGGTCAGCCGCTGGTGGGCGTGCTCGGCGATCGGGCCGACGGCCTCCTGCAGTTCCTCCAG
The DNA here is from genome assembly GCF_003402475.1 of Mycobacterium sp. MFM001. Lineage (GTDB taxonomy): Bacteria > Actinomycetota > Actinomycetes > Mycobacteriales > Mycobacteriaceae > Mycobacterium. The sequence continues at coordinate 283,139 of NZ_BFAB01000006.1, read as the reverse complement.
CGTGGTCAGGTCGGCCGGGAAGGTGGATTCGGCGCTGATCTGCTTGGCCTCGGCACGTTCGGTGACCGGGCGTTCGTCGATGCCGCGGGCCAGCCGGTGCAACGCCGGCCCGATCGTGGCGCCCAGGATGCTGGCCACCTCGGCCTCGTTCAGCGCCGCGAGCTGGCCGATGGTCTCGATGCCGAGCCGATGCAGCTTCTCCTCGGCGACGGGCCCTATCCCCCACAGTCTTCGCACCGGAAGGCCGGCGAGCAGCTGTGTTTCCTCGGCGCGCCGAACAACCCGAATGCCGTCGGGTTTGGCCATGCCCGAGGCGATCTTGGCGATCTGCTTGCCCGACCCGGCGCCGACGGACGCCACCAGGCCGGTCTCGCCGCGCACCCGTCGCCGCAGCTGCTCGCAAAACTGCTCGACGTCGCCCGGCGAGGCTCCGGCCAGCTCCGGCGGCTCCGCGAATCCCTCGTCGAACGACAGCTGTTCGACGACCGGCACCACGCTGCGGATCACGTCGAAAACCCGGCGGCTGGCCACCCCGTAGACCACGCCGCGCGGCGGCAGCACCACCGCGTGGATACCGACAAGTCGGCGCGCCTGATGCATCGGCATCGCCGACCGGGCACCGAACACCCGCGACTCGTAGCTGGCGCCGGCCACCACGCCGCGACCGCCCAGCCCGCCGACCAGCACCGGCCGGCCCCGCAAAGTGGGCCGGGTGAGCTGCTCGACGGACGCGAAGAACGCGTCCATGTCGAAGTGCAGCACCCACCGCGAGTCCACAATCGCCGATGGTATTGCGCTAACGTCTTGGTCCATGGCCATGAACCTGTGTCACCGGTTGTGCTGCAGTTCCGACCGGTGGGCGAAGGCGGTCGAAAGCCAGCTGCTGCCATGGGCGCTCGCCGATGTAGAGCTGGGCGACAACGTGCTCGAAATCGGGCCCGGCTACGGCGCCAACATCCGGGTGCTGATCGACAAGGCGCCGCACTACACCGCCGTCGAGATCGACCCCCCGATGGCGCAGCGGTTGGCGGCCCGCTACGGCGACCGGGCGCAGATCATCAACGGCGACGGTACCGCCACCGGATTGCCCGCCGACGAGTTCAGCTCGGTGGTGTGTTTCACGATGCTGCATCACGTTCCCACCCCGGCACTGCAGGACCAGCTGTTCGCCGAGGCGTTCCGGGTGCTGCGGCCCGGCGGTGTATTCGCGGGCAGCGACAGCGTGGGGTCGCTTCGATTCCGGATCGTGCATTTCCGCGACACCTGCAACCCCGTCTCGCCGGCAATGCTGCCGGATCGGTTGCGCGCGGCGGGTTTTGGCGACATTCAGGTCGACACGCACGACGGCAAGCTCCGCTGGCGCGCGGTCAAGCCCGGCTGAGGAACGACATGTCGACGGCATGGTCGCGGGTGCGTCAGGAATGGCTGCAACGACTGGAATCCGACGAACGCTCCGCCGTGTTGGCCTGGGCGTCATTCACCATCACGTTCACCGGGCTGCGCGCGCTGACCCACTGGATTCACGCCGGCCACGGTCCGTCAGGCGGCGGGATAAAGCTGGGCGACAGGCATTTTCACCACTACAACATCGGGATCGCGTTGCTCTCGGCAGTTGGCGCGGTGGGCCTGCGCGGGTCGGACAGGCAACGACGCCACCCTGTCGCGGCGGTGGCCTTCGGGGCGGCCAACGCGATGATCGTCGACGAGCTGGCGCTGCTGCTCGACCTCGAGGACGTGTACTGGAAGTCGGAGGGGCGCGAAAGCGTCGACGCTGCAGTCGGTCTCATCGCCGCCGGCGCGACGCTCCTTGCGGGTATGCCGTTCTGGCCGTACGCGCGGCACGCGCTGCGACCGGCCCGCTAACCCTAGGCCTTGGCGATCGCCACCCGTACGCCGTCGCCGATTTCGACGGCATCGGCGGGTTCATCGAACTCGAAACTTGTGGCCAGGATTTCGCCCGCGATCAGGTCGCGATGCGTTGCCGCCCACGGCGCGTACTGGGCAGGCACCGACATCACCACGCTGATGCGGTCGGACACGTCGAGGCCGGTCGACTTGCGCAACTCCTGCAGTTCGCGGATGCGGTCCTTGGCCCAGCCCTCGGCTTCCAGCTCGGGAGTGACCGTGCCGTCGAGGACTACCAACCCGGCGCCTGCCGGCAGCGCGGCGGTGTACTCCGGCTCGGCGGCCACCAGCCGCGAGCTGTATTCGTCGGGCTGCAGGACCGCCGGACCCGCCGTCAGCGTGCCGTCGTCGTTGACGACGCCCTCGCCGGCTTTGACTGCCTTGATGGCTGCCTGCACATCCTTGCCCAGCCGTGGCCCAGCAACGCGGGCGTTGACGGTGAGCTCGAAGCGGCCATAGCGGGCGATGTCGTCGGTGAGGTCGACGCTCTTGACGTTGAGCTCGTCGGCAATCAGGTCGGTAAACGGCTCAAGCCGCCGCGGATCCTCCACGGCTACCGTCAATTTCGGCAACGGCAGGCGCACCCGCAGCTTCTTGGCCTTACGCAACGACGACGCCGCCGAGCACACCTCGCGAACCTGGTCCATCGCGGCCACCAGCTCGCCATCAGCGGGGATATCGCCGGCGGTCGGCCAGTCGGTCAGATGCACCGAACGCTCGCCGGTGACACCGCGCCAGATGATCTCGGTGGTCAGCGGCAGCAGCGGCGCGGCCAGCCGGGCGGTGACCTCCAGCACAGTGTGCAGGGTGTCGATCGCGTCGGCGTCTTCCTCCCAGAACCGTTGCCGGGACCGTCGCACGTACCAGTTCGTCAGCGCGTCTGTGAATTGACGCAACTCCTCACACGCGCCGGAGATGTCGCAGACGTCCATGGCCGCTGTGAGGTCGTCGCGCAGAGCCGCCAGCTTGGCCAGAATGTAGCGGTCCAGCACGTGCGGCGAATCCGTGCGCCAGGTACCGACTTTCGGTGCATACAACGCCAGGAAGCTGTAGGCGTTCCAGAACGGCAGCATCACCTGGCGCACGCCCTCACGGATGCCGGGCTCGGTGACAATCAGGTTGCCGCCGCGCAGGATCGGCGAGGCCATCAGGAACCACCGCATGGCATCCGATCCGTCGCGGTCGAATACCTCGGTCACGTCGGGATAGTTGCGCAGCGACTTGCTCATCTTCTGCCCGTCGCTGCCCAGCACAATGCCATGCGCCACACAGGTTTTGAACGCCGGCCGGTCGAACAGCGCGGTGGCCAGCACGTGCAGGGTGTAGAACCAGCCGCGGGTCTGGCCCAGGTATTCGACGATGAAGTCACCCGGATAGTGGCCGTCGAACCAGTCGCGGTTCTCGAACGGGTAGTGCACCTGCGCGTACGGCATCGACCCGGAGTCGAACCACACGTCGAACACATCCGGGATGCGCCGCATCGTCGAACGTCCGGTGGGGTCGTCCGGGTTGGGCCGGGTCAGCTCGTCGATGTAGGGCCGATGCAGGTTGTCGGGGCGCACCCCGAAATCGCGCTCCAGCTCGTCGAGGCTGCCGTACACGTCGATCCGCGGATACGCCGGGTCATCGGAGACCCACACCGGAATCGGCGTGCCCCAGTAGCGGTTTCGTGAGATCGACCAGTCGCGCGCGTTGGCCAGCCACTTGCCGAAGATCCCGTCCCGGACATGCTCGGGATACCAGGTGATCTGCTGATTCAGCTCGACCATGCGGTCCCGGAACTCGGTGACCTTGACGAACCACGACGACACCGCCCGATAGATCAGCGGGTTGCGGCAGCGCCAGCAGTGCGGATAGGGGTGCTCGTAGGTTTCGTGACGCAACAGCACCGCGCCGTTGGCCGCGGCCGGACCGGTGCCGTTCTTCAGATCGCGGATGATGTGCGGGTTGGCGTCGAAGACGTGCTGGCCCGCATAATCCGGGACCGTGGCGTCGAAGCGACCCTTGGCGTCGACGGGCGTCACCGGCACGATGCCCGCGCGGTCGCCGGTTTCCTTGTCGTCTTCGCCGTAGGCCGGCGCCATGTGCACGATCCCGGTACCGTCCTCGGTGGTCACGAACTCGCCGGGAAGCACCTGAAAGGCTTTAGCCAAATCGTTGAAGCGCGAGTCCATGAAATACGGAAACGGCGGCAGATACCGCAAGCCCAGCAAGTCGGCGCCGCGGTAGCGGCCCAGCACCTCCGGCTCGTCGCCGAGCTCGCGGGCATACGCGGCCAGCCGCGCTTCTGCCAGCACATAGCGACGATCCCCGACGCGCACCTGCACGTAGGTGACGTCCGGATTGACCGCGACAGCCTGGTTGGACGGCAGCGTCCACGGTGTGGTCGTCCACACCAACAGATACGCCCCGGCCAATTCCCCTTCGGGCACAAGGAATCCGACCGTGATCGCCGGATCCTGCCGGCTCTGGTAGATGTCGTCGTCCATCCGCAGCTCGTGGTTGGACAACGGCGTCTCGTCGCGCCAGCAATACGGCAGCACCCGGTAGCCCTCGTAGGCTAAACCCTTGTCCCACAACTGCTTGAACGCCCAGATCACCGACTCCATGTAAGGCAGGTCGAGCGTCTTGTAGTCGTGCTCGAAGTCCACCCAACGGGCCTGGCGGGTGACGTATGCCTGCCATTCGTCGGTGTAGCGCAACACCGATTCGCGGCAGGCCTCGTTGAACGCGGCGATGCCCATCGCGTCGATCTGGGATTTGTCGGTGATGCCGAGCTGTCGCTCGACCTCGAGTTCGGCCGGCAACCCGTGAGTGTCCCAGCCGAAGCGGCGCTCCACCTTGTAGCCGCGCATCGTGCGATACCGCGGCACAATGTCTTTGACGTAGCCGGTGAGCAGATGCCCGTAATGCGGCAGGCCGTTGGCGAACGGCGGCCCGTCGTAGAACACGTACTCTTCGGCGTCGGCGCGACGGGCGATGCTGGCGCGGAAGGTGTCGTCGTGGTGCCAGTCGTCGAGGACCTCGAGTTCGGCCGCCGGAAAGTCGGGCGCGCCGCCGGCCAGCTTCGGGTAAGTCAAAGCGTCGTCTCCCTGTGCCACTTCTCTGGCCGGGGACGACGAACGCGCTGTAGCGCGAGCGCCGCGGTACCACCCCGCTTGCCACACCGAGGCGTGGCCGCTCATTTCAGGCTGTGACGGGCCTACCCGTTCGGTTCTACTGAGCCTGACCGGCCGTTCTTCCGAAGGCTCCCCGGTGATGGCCGGATCGACGCCGCTGGCCCGATTCTACGGGCGGCGCGCAAATCGAGCCCGGCGAGCCCGGACGTCGTCGGCTGTGAGCGCGCCGCCACACCGGTCGCAGTGCAGGCGGTCCTGGGGATGCCCGCCGCAGTCGTGGTGTTCCAACGCCATCGGCGGCCCATCGGGCTCGCCGTAGTAGCGGTCTCCCCACAGCATCAGATGTGCGAGCACCGGCAACAGCGCGCGGCCCTTCTCGGTGAGGTGGTACTCGAATCGCTCGGGCCGGCTCTGGTAGCGCCGCCGTTCCAGCACACCCTCCTCGACCAGGTGCGCCAGCCGTGCGGCAAGCATGCTGCGGGTGATGCCGGTGCCGGCGCACAGCTCGTCGAACCGATGCCGGCCCAGGTAGACGTCACGGATGATCAGCACAGACCACCGCTGCCCGATCACCTCCAAAGCGCGTGCAATGGAGCAGACCTGGTCGGGATAGTCGCGGTCCAACATGATCAGTCCATGCTAGCCGGGTTAGTTGTGTGATGCGACTGATAGCCGTAAGGTCAGTCGCATGACACGACTCGAGGCTGGCGCCGACACCCTTATCGCGAATGTCTCCGACACGGCCCGCTGGATCGCGGCCTACCGCGCCACCGAGTCCGCCCGCCCCGACGCCCTGTTCTGTGATCACCTCGCCCAGCGGCTCGCCGGTGAGCGCGGCCACGCCATCGTCGCCGCAGCCCCGCGAGTCAGCTGGGCCCTGGTGGCGCGGACCAAGCTGATCGACGACATCGTCGTCAAGGCCATCGGCGAGGGTTGCGATCGGGTGCTCAACTTGGCCGCCGGCCTCGACACCCGGCCGTACCGCCTGGACCTGCCACCGGATTTCACCTGGATAGAAGCGGACCTGCCGGCACTGCTGGCGGAGAAGGAGCAGTCGCTCGCCGACCAGACACCGCGGTGCCAATTGAGCCGCTGGGCCGTCGACCTCGCCGACCCCGCGGCCCGCGACGCGTTCTTGACGGAGGCGCTGGAAGGCGCGGGCAAGGCGCTGATCTTGACCGAGGGGCTGCTGATGTACCTGGACGAACGGGACGTCGCCACCTTGTCGCAGGCCTTCCGGCGTCCGGGCGTCGCCTGGTGGGTGCTCGATCTCTGGGGCGCGGGCTTGAAGAAATGGATGGTCAGGAAGACCCGGGCCGTCATGGGGAACGCGCCGTTCAAGTTCGGGCCAGCGAACGGTGTGGCCCACTTCGAGGACCTCGGCTGGAAACCCGTCGAGACCGAGCCGATACTGCAGGCCGCACAGCGCTTCGGCAGGCTGCAATTCCCGTACCGCTTTGCCGCGTACCTGCCCACGCCTGACCCCCGCAATCCGGGAACCAAGCGCTGGAGTGCCGTCACCCGGCTGGCCCCGTAGAGGCGCTCAGCCCAGCGCGGCCTTGGCGTCGGCGAGGTTGTCGGCGGCCAGCACCAGCCGGGTGTTGGTCGCCAGATACACGGTCTCCAGGTTGACTTGCGCAGCGCCCAGCTTGTGCACAACCTCCGCGAGCCCGCCGGGGCGGTCCTCCACGTCGAGCACGATCACCTCTTGCTCCTCGGCGATTTCGATCCCCGCGCCCTGCAGTGCCTCGAACGCGGGCGTCGCGTCGTGCACCAGGATGTGGATCTTGGCCTGTCCCCCGCCGCTGGTGACGGCGCACAGACCGGCGATGTTCACGCCTGCGTCGCCCAGCACGTCGCCCACCCGGGCGAGCTCGCCGGGGTCGTCGTCGACATACAGCGTCAGATCGGTCGCCATGGGCTAACGCTAGTCGCCGTCAAAGCCGCGCGGAACCTGCGAGGTCGTCCTTAGACTGCCGCTGTGGCATTCGATGCGTCGTTTGCTCGCGACGTGGTCCTCCCGCTGGCGACGGCGGCCTACACCGTGATGGACGGCAGCCCCGCCGTGCTGCCGTCGGGATTCACTCAGACCGCGCTGATTCAGGTCCAGACCGCGGTGCTTGCCGCGATGACCGACCCGCATCCCGCCGTCACGGCAATGACCAAGGACACCAACATCTTCGGGTTGATGGGACACAGCGCGGCCACGCGTACTGCATTCGTGTCGTTTCGGGGCAGCTCCGATGTTGCCGACTGGGTGGCCGACTTCGACGCGATCCCTGAGGACTACCGCCCGATCAGCGGGTTCGGTCAGGTGCACAGCGGCTTTCAGGAGGTCTACGAGCTTGTCCGCGCCAGCATCGCCGCGAACCTGGCTGCCGCAACTACTGGCTGCGATCAGATCCTGATCACCGGGCACAGCCTCGGTGCGGCGCTGGCCGTGCTCGCCGCGCCGGACATCTTCCGCGGGATGCCGCCGAACACGATCGAGCCGCGGCTCGTCACGTTCGCCGGCCCGCGGGTCGGGCTCTCCGACTTTGCCGCCGCGTTCAACGCCGCCATCGAAAGCTGTTTTCGGGTCGTCAATTTCCTCGACATCGTGCCGCACGTACCGCCGTCGCCTTACGTACATGTCGGCACCGAAATCCTGGTCGACAGCGGCGGCCCGATCGACGTCGGCTGGCGGCACAGCCTCGCCGCCTACAAAGACGGGCTATCCGCACTCATCGCGGCTCAGGTGTGACGCAGCCATCCCACACCGGCTTTCGCACGGTCTTCGGCCAGCGCCAGCAACGCCCGAATGCCTTGCATGCCAAGGTAACCCACGCCCGAGAGGTCCTGAACCAAGGCGTTGCCGTCGCACCGGTGGACATAAGCACCGTCGGTGTCGGTCATCACCGCGACACCGGCGCCCTGAAGGTGAGTTCGTGCCGCGGCGCACTCGCCGGCGACGGTGTTGTCGCCGAAATCGGAGGCGAGCAACGAATACAATGTCGGTGTCTTGTCGGTCATGGCAGACTCACCCCCAGCTGATGCATCCTCGAATCCCCTGGTAGACGCAGTACCCCGAAGAATAGAGGTACATCATGTCCCATGTAAAGGGCGGGCTCGGGCGTGAGCCGTTCAGTGCCTGAAGCCGTCGACGGCCGGGTGGCCCGCTGGGCCGGGCAACGCGAACGGCGTCGCGCCGAATTCGTCGAGGCGGCACTGCAAACGATCGCCGAATGCGGGCCCGCGACGTCCATCGAGCAGATCGCCGCGCAGGTGGGGGTCACCCGGACCAAGCTGTACCGCTACTTCGACGGGGCGGGGGACCTGCATCGTGAGGTGGCGCGACGGGCGGCGGGGATGCTGATCACCGAGTTGGAGCCGGTGTGGAAGCCGAGGGGCAGCCCGCTGGAAATGGTGTCGATCGGTGTCGGGGCGCATATCCGCTGGTTGACGACCCACACCAACCTGTATCTGTACCTGGCCTGCCATTTGTTGACCGACGAGGCCGACGCACCCGATGCGATCAGCTATATCCGAACCACCGTGGGCGCCCTGCTGGCCCAACTGTTGGCCGACTATCTGGAGGCGTTCGAGCTCGACGTGCGGCCGGGCGAGCCGTTGGGGTTCGGGATCGTCGGCTTCGTCGATTCGGCCGCACGGCAATGGTTACAGCAGCCCGGGGCGTATTCGCAGGAGGAGTTCATCAACCAGCTGGCCGAGTGGGTCTGGCTGCTGCTGGACACCACGCTGCAGGCCGGCGGAGTGCACCTGGACCCCCACGAGCCGCTCGCGACGCCCGCGGAGATCGCCGCGGCCCGGGCATAAAAGCGCTCCCGGCACCGAGGTTGAATCTCGGCACCGGGAGCGACGGATGGTTCGTGGCGATCGCAAGCGCGGCACGGCCGGGCGCAGCGGGTCGCCACCGGAATGTCAGGCGCTGACTTCCAGGATGCCCGCCCGCCACAGCGCGGCGTAGAGCTGCCGCAGCGGCACACACAACAGCCGGGCAGCCCCGTCGACCAGCGGGTCGCCGCCGAACGGACGATCGGGCCGCCTGGAGGTCTGCTTCGACGCCGGCGCAGACGTCGGCTTGGGGGCAGGAACTACCCGCAGCGTGGGCGTCGGCGTCGCGGTTACCACGTCGTCGTACAGTACAGCGGTCATGGTCGCCTCCTAGGCGGAAATCAAACGGGCACAACAGGATTCGTATGTCCCGTCCGAAACGGACCGTTAAGGCGAACGCTGGCTCAGAAAAGAGCGGCGTGCCGGAGGCCGGATCGGGACGAAACAAAGCCCGGATATCGGTCCGGACTGTCACTGGAACTCATGCGTCCCTCACCTCCTCGCGGCACGTCACGCGCGGTGATCCGCGCTGGTTGCACGCAAGCAGGAGTACAGAACCCGAATAGATCGGGTGGCCGCACCCCACTCGTCAGAGCTTCGGCACTACACGGCGTATCCGGAACCCGGAAGCCACTTGGGCTCAACCCTTAAGCCGGGAGGAGCTGTCCTGACCCTGGGCGTCTCTCGACGTTCGGGGTCAGTGGCCTGTATCCGTGTAGACGCCTCGCCTAACGAGGTGCTTACAAATCCGATGATGCACGAAGAACTGGAACGGGTCAATTCACCACGCCTGTGAATTCACTGAATGGCCGCTGTAGGTTTACCAGGGCTTATACCAGGTCGTAGGCGGTCAGCGCGGGCGCAGCCCGTCGAGGACCAGCGAGACAACAAAGTCCGCGACTTCGGCCGCGGTGACGCCGTCATCGGTGGACAGCCGCCGATGCGCCAGCTGGCCGATCAGCGCCGCCAGCGTGTAGGCCACCATCCGCGGCGGAGCGGCCACCACCTCGCCGCGCTCCTGAGCGACCACGATGAACGTTTCGATGTCGTCGATGAACCGCTCGTAGATGCCGCCGAGGTGCTTTTCGAACCGGTCACCCAGCGCGTAGGCGTCGCGGAACAGCAGCTTGACGGTGGCCTTGTCGGCTTCGAAGAACTCCAAAGTCGCCTGCACGGCGGTGCGGAACGGTTCCTCGCCGTCGGTTGGCGCAGCCACAGCGGCCGACACGTGAGCGCGCAGCGCCTGCTCCTCGACGGCCATCAGCGCGTGGAACAGCTCGTCTTTGGAGTCGAAGTACCAGTACACCGACCCGTAGGCCAGCCCCGCCTCCTTGGCGATGTCGGCGATCGTGGTGGCGTGAAAACCCTTGCGCGCGAAGACCTTCTTGGCCGCGGCCATGATCTCGTCGCGCCGGGCCGACTTGTCCTCGTCGCTGACCGCACGGCGCCGGCGGGTGCGGGTGCCCGCCGGGCTCACTTCTCGACCAACTCGTCGAGGCGCGTGACGGCGTCGATGAATTCCGACACCATGTCGAGCACCACCGACCGCGCCGGCCGCACCTTGTCCAGCGAGCCGACGACCTGACCGACGAAATATGTCGCCAGTTCGTTGGCGCCGGGTTGGCCGGCGGCCCGGTTGATCCGTAGCTGCGAATCGGCGACCAGCGCGCTCTGCAACGGCATGCCAAGGGGCGCAGGGCTTTCGGGCCGCTCCCACTCGTCGGTCCACGCAGTGCGCAGCATGCGGGCGGGCTTGCCGGTCAGCGACCGCGACCGCACCGTGTCCGACGACGACGCGGCCAGGAACTTGTCTTTCACCACCGGCGGCGTCTCAGCTTCCTCGGTGGTCAGCCACACCGATCCGCACCACACCCCTTCGGCGCCCAGGGCCAGCGCCGCGGCGATCTGCCGCCCGCGGGCGATACCGCCAGCGGCCAAAACGGGCGTCGGGGCAACGGCATCCACGATTTCGGGGACCAGCACCATGGTCGCGACCTCACCGGTGTGGCCGCCGGCCTCGGTGCCCTGCGCGACGATCAGGTCGACGCCGGCGGCGGCGTGCCGCCGCGCGTGCTCGGTGGTGCCGGCGAGCGCAGCCACCAGGACGTCGTTGTCGTGCGCGCGCGTGACCAGATCGGGTGGCGGCGGGCCCAGTGCGCTGGCGATCAGCCGGATGTCGTGGTCGAAGGCGACGTCGAGCAACGGCTGGTAGCCCTTCGGCGACACGTTGAGTCCCGCGGTCGGCGGCAAAGCCCCTGGCGCGCCGTGGATTCCGTAGCGGTCCAGCAGCTCGTCGAGAAAGGCGCGATGTTCCTCGGGCAGCAGCTCTCGCACTTGCTGCGCGTCGATGCCGCCCGATTCGGCGCCGACGTATTTGGGCGGCAGCAGCAGGTCGACCCCGTAGGGCTTGCCGCCGGTCTGTTCTTCGATCCACGACAGCTCGGTGTCCAGCCGCTGCGGGCTGTGCGCGACGGCGCCGAGGACGCCGAAACCACCCGCATTGGTCACCGCGGCCACCACGTCGCGGCAGTGGCTGAACGCGCAGATCGGGAACTCCACGCCGAGCAGTTCGGCGACTCTGGTTCGCACGGCGATGACGCTACCGAGTTATTGATTGACGTGTCAATCACACGTAGGGTGCGGTGCATGTTGACTGACGAGCAGCAGCACAAGCGCCGTCTGGCAGTGCGCGATCTGATGCCGACGACGCCGTTCCTGGCGGGGTTGGGCATCGTGTTCGACCGCTACGAGCCCGACGACGTCACCGTCCGGCTGCCGTTTCGCGAGAACCTCACCAACGACGGGGTTTACTTTCACGGCGGGGTGATCGCGTCGGTGATGGACACCGCCGGCGCGGCCGCGGCCTGGTCGAACCACGACTTCGACAAGGGCATGCGGGCCTCCACCGTCGCGATGAGCATCCAGTACACCGGCGCAGCCAAACAGTGCGATCTGCTCTGCCACGCGCGCACCACGCGGCGGCGCAAAGAGCTCACGTTCACCGAGATCACCGCCACCGACAGCGACGGCAATGTCGTCGCGCACGCCGTGCAGACGTATCGGATCGTTTGACGTCGCCGAATGTGGAGTTGTGACACGCTTTTTCGACGGACGCGTACCTCAAGTCCACACTCGGCGCACCTAGGGCGCTTGCCCGTCGGGCGGCCAGCCGGCGACGCCCTCTTCCAAAGGCACCTGCAGGCTGCGCAGGATCGAGGCGACCATTCGCCACGCGCCGATCGCGGTGATCAGTTCGATGAGCACTGCCCGGTCGGCACCGAGCTCGCGTTCGCACGCCGCCCAGCTCTCGGCGCTCACCGCGCCGTCGCGCACGACGTCGTCGGTGGCGGCCAGCACCGCCCGCTCCACCGCTCCAAAACCGTTGTGAGACCGCCAATCCCGCACGCCCAGCAAATCGTCGGCGGACACCCCGAGGCCCTGCGCGACGCGCCAATGTTGCGTCCACTCGTATTCGGAGGCGGTGAGCCAGCCGATCCGCATGATCACCAGCTCGCGCAGCCGCGAGTCGAGCGCGCCGTGCCACAGCATGGTGGCCAACAGATCGTTGAGCCCGCGCGCCACGCCGGGATGGTTGAGCAACACCTGGAAGATGTTGAGCTCGGCCATGTAATTGGGGACGCCGGCTTCGTCGGCAGCGGCCTTGGCCTCGTCGACGGGCAGAAGCGGCACGCGGGGTTTCGTCATGGGGTCAATACTCCGTGAACTGGCGGGACACCGTCACGCTCGCCTGCCATCGTGGCGAGCAGGTCTTCAGCATCGTCGAGGCCCACGCATCGGCGCGGCAGGCTCTCGAACGGGTAGCGGCCGGAGGCCAGCAGGTCAAGCGCCGCCCGGTATGCGGTGACGTCCACCCCGAGTGCGCCCAGCAACCGCAGTTCCTTCAACACCAGCGTGTCGGGCGAAAAACCCGGTGCGCCAACACCGAAACCGCGGGTGCCGGCGACGACGACGGTTCCGGCGGGACGGGCGAGCGCGATCGCCTGTGCGAATGCCGCCGGGGCGCCGGCAGTGACGTCGACGACGACGTCGGCCAGTCGGCCGGCGGCCTTCGTCAGCGCGCGCACCGGGTCGTCGGCTCCCACGTCGACGGCCAAGTCGGCACCGAAGTCCGAAGCCAGCGCCAACCGGCCCGCATCGCGCGGACCGAGGCCGGTCACCATCACGAACCCGGCACCGGCCTCTTTGGCAGCCGCCGCCGCGCACAGCCCACGGATACCCGGACCGAGCACCACGACCACGTCGCCCGCCTTTGTACCGGAAACCGTTGTGGCCCAGCGTATCCCAGCGCCCAGCGGGTTGAACAGCGTTGCGACTATCGGATCGAGGCTGGCCGGCACTGCCAACAGCATCGAGTCGGGCGCCAGGTACTGGTATTCGGCGTAGCCGCCCCACAGCCCGGGCTCGCGGTCGACGGGAATGAACCCGTACATGTCGGCCAGCCCGTGCTTTTCGCAACGCCGGTACTCCCCCGCCCTACACGCCGGACAGTCTCGGCAGGACTGGAATACCTCGACCGCCACCAGGTCGCCCCCCGCCACTCCCCAGCGTTGTGCCGCTCGCGGCCCGATCGCCTCGATAGTCCCGACAGTCTCGTGACCTGGAACGAACGCGAAGCCTCCGAACAGTTTGCCGGTGTATTGCTCGTGGTCGGTGCCGCACAGCCCGCAGGCGGCCACCCGGATCAGCGCGTCGTCGTCGCCGAGCACTGGGACCCCAAACTCCCGCGCGGCCAGGCGCCGCGGCGCTTCCAGCACCAGTGCCCGCGCCATACCGGCACACTAAAGAGTTGTTGACTGATGCGTCAATCATGCACCTGCGCCGGCTCCGGATCTGTTTGTCGTTTGACGAATTCGGGTGACGGGCCGGGCGCTAACATGACCTGGATGCCATGCGCTTGGGCAAACGCGATGGCAACGAGGAGGCGAAGTGATTGAATCCCCGACACTGCTGAACGAGACCGCGTAGAGACCTCCGATGGCTCTCGGCGTCCTCATCCTCCTCACGCTGTGCTCCATCTCGTGGAGTCTCTGGATACGGCGAGTGACCTGGCACTGCCGGTGGGAAGTAGCCGCCACCCTCAACATCGCCTTGCAGGGATGCGCGGTGGTGCTCATGTCGCCGCCGGTATCGGCCACCCTCGGGGTCGCCTTGCACGACCTCACCGGCAAGTGGAACCTCGAGGACTACCTCGGGCATGACTGTTACATCGTCGCGGCGTCGGCAATCGTCTACAACGCGCTGGGCCGCCTGGCCGACGACGACACCCTGCAGTCGTCGTTCAAGCAGTTCGTCGAGCGACCTGCCACGCTGTGTATCCCGTTGCTGCTGGCCACCTTTTCGCTCGGCAACGGCAGCAAGGTCTACCGGCCGGATTTCTTTGCGGTGCCCACCGACTTCTGGCTGACCGTCTACTGGCTGTTGTTGTGCGGGACGCTGGCATACCTCCTCGGCTACGGCATGCGGGCGCTGCTGGTTCTGCGCAAAGACCCTCGATCGCGGCGCACCGCCAATGTGTATCTGGCTGCTTCGGGCTGCGGGATCATGGCCTGCGTCGTGCGGATCGCCACTGCGTTGATCCCGCCGCTGCAAGGTCCTTCGGGTGTGAGCCTGGTGTGGCTGTTTGCGTGTGCCTGCGGCGCGGTGTTCGCGTTGGCCTCGGCGCATGCCTGGCGACAAAAAGCCAAGTGGTTTCAGCGCCCCGCGGTGCGCCGATAGGTCTTACAGCGGCGGCGCGTCCGGCCGCGGCCTCATTTGGGAAACCTTTTTCCGCGTCTTGGGAAGGCTCTTCACGTCGGTGCTCACCGACGCGGCCTGTACCCGGTGGTCTCCGCAAAGCTCTGCAGCCAGCGACAAGACTTCCTCGGGGTCGATCAACCTGTACCGGGCCAGCAACTCGGCACGGTTGACGCCGAGGTTCCCCGCCGCCTTCCGCAAGTTGTCCGCGGTGATCAGGGTGCCCTTGTCCAGCTGGTCATAGTAGGTGGATCGGGGCAGCTCCATTGCCGTCCACAGCTCCTCCTTGCTGAGCGACCGGCCGGCCATGTACGAGAGCACGGTGGCCAGATCTTTACCCGTGTCGTCGGGGAGCATTGCGGGATCATATCCGATTCTGCGGATTTAAAACCGGCAGTGGACTACAGACCTTCTCCCCCCTTTGGGAGTGGTTGTCCGACAAGTCGACTCCGGCCATATGCTGCCGGTTCGACTCGACGCCGACGGGCTGTAACGCACACGCTGGTAGCCTCGATAAAAGACGTAACCGTTCGCTTGATGCCATCGAACCTCGATGGCGCACTACCGGGAAAGGTGTCCATACATGGTCACACTGTCGTTGAGCAGGCTCGCCACCGCCGCCGGGGCGCTGGCATTGTCCTTGACCGCTGCGGCCGGTGTCGCATCCGCAGATCCGCTGGATCCGGCCGTGAACACCACCTGCACCTACCCGCAAGTGGTGTCGGCGCTCAATGCGCAGGACCCGGCGGCCGCGGCGCAGTTCAACTCGTCACCGATGGCGCAGTCGGCGTTGCGGCGATTCCTCGCCTCACCCCCGCCGCAGCGTCAGCAGATGATCCAGCAGCTGCAGGGCTCACCCCAGGCTCAGCAATATCTGGGCACCATCGCGCAGGTCGCCACCGTCTGTAACAACTACTGAGCCGGCGTGAGCAACCACACGTACCGGGTGATCGAGATTGTCGGAACCTCTCCCGACAGTGTCGACGCGGCGATTCGCAGTGGGCTGGCCCGCGCCGCGCAGACCACCCGCAACCTTGACTGGTTCGAGGTGCAATCGGTGCGCGGTCACCTGGAGAAGGGCAGCGTCGCCCATTTCCAGGTGACCATGAAAGTCGGCTTCCGGCTGGAGGACGCCTAGCCCGCGACGGCCCCCGACTCGGGGAACGGCGACCCGAAGTCGGAAACCCGCTCGAACCCGTGCCTGCGGGCCTGGGCGACACCCCGTCGCAGCAAGGCGGCGGTCGCGACGAAGCCGGCGTGATCCACCAGCACGAACGGCGACAGCAACCGGTTGTGTACGAAGGCGAACGCCAGTCCGCTTGCCGGATCGGCCCATCCGATCGAGCCGCCCAGTCCGGCGTGGCCGAATCCGGGCATCGCGTGGAAGGGCACGCTGTGATACCCCAGGTGGAATGACAACGGCACCCCGATGTTGCGGTCCAACCGCAGGCTGTGCCGGCCGGTCAACCCGGCGACCAACTCGCGAGACAAGAATTGAGTGCCGTCGATCTCGCCGCCATTGGCGATCGCGCCGTACATCTTGGCCAGCGCGCGGGCCGTCACCACCCCGTTCACTGCCGGAAGCTCACCGTCGAGGAACGGAATATCGCCCTGCACAACGGCTTTCATGCCAGGGAAGTACATTGCGCCCATTCCCGCGAACAGTTCCAGCGCGGCGATCCTGGGGGCCACCGCGTTGAACAGCGGATTGGGAATGGTGCTTTGCGGCATGATGATCTGCGCCGGCCGGGTCGGTGCGTCGGCCGGCGGGCGGCCCAGATGCAGGCCGTCGGTGCCCAGTGGCTCCGCCAACTCCTCGCGGAACAGTTGGCGCATGCCCTTGCCGGTGACGGCGCGGGCCAGTCCCGACATCAGCCACCCGTAGGTCAGCGCGTGGTACGCGGGTTTGCCGAGCAGCTTTCCCGCCGGCGCTGCCGCTAGCCGCGATTCCATCAGTTCGTGATCCAGCAAGTCTTCCTTGCTGGCGCCGTGCAACGCGGAGAGGCCGGCTCGGTGCCGCATCACTTGGCGCACCGTGATTTCCGATTTGCCGTTCTCGCCGAACTCCGGCCAGTACTCGGCAACCGGCGCCTCGTAGTCGATCAGTCCCCGGTCGGCCAGCCGATGGATGACGGTGGATGCCATGCCCTTGGTCGCCGAGAACACCATCGGGGCGGTATCCGCCGACCACGGCACCCGACCACGCCGGTCAGACCAGCCGGTCCAGACGTCGACGACGGGTTCGCCGTCGAGGTACACCGCCAGTGCGCCGCCGCCGAATCGGCGCCCGGGGAACATGCTGGCAAAGCTGCGGACTGCGCAGACGAAGTGCGGGTCCGCCGCGCCGTGGACCGCGCTCGGTAGCATCGACCGCCGGTTGCCCACGACTTCAAGCCTCATACCATCGAATTTACCGACCTCGTCCGCAAACAATTGTGAAGTTATCCTTCCGTTAGCCTGATGCAACATTGAGTATTTGCTGAGCAGCCATCGCCGGCGTGAGCTCTCCCGCGATGACCTGCCGTTCCACGTCGGCGCGGATCTTGCGCACCGCCGGGTTGGATAGCACCCGCTCGAGCA
Source organism: Mycobacterium sp. MFM001 (assembly GCF_003402475.1). Lineage (GTDB taxonomy): Bacteria > Actinomycetota > Actinomycetes > Mycobacteriales > Mycobacteriaceae > Mycobacterium. Next base: position 265,947 of record NZ_BFAB01000006.1, on the reverse strand, counting down.
CGGTGTCGCGGACCATCTGCCAGGTCCAGTCGACCTGCTGCGCGCGCCGGCGTTTCTCGAATTCGCCTGCCTCGGTCAGCACTTGGCGATGGCGCTCGACAGTGTCCCAGAGTTCGTCCAGGCCGGTTCCCTCCAGCGCGCTCATCGTGAGCACCGGTGGTCGCCACAGCGTCTCGCGCGGGTAGATCAGCCGGATCGCTCCGGAAAGCTCTCGGGCGGCCGATCGCGCCTCCGGCAGGTGGTCGCCGTCGGCCTTGTTCACCACGACGATGTCGGCGAGTTCCAGCACGCCCTTTTTGATGCTCTGCAACTGATCTCCGGTGCGCGCCAGGGTCAGGAACACAAAGGTGTCGACCATGTGGGCGACGGCGACCTCGGATTGGCCGACACCGACGGTCTCGACGAGGATCACGTCGAATCCGGCGGCCTCCAGCAGCACGATGGTTTCCCGGGTTGCCTTGGCCACCCCGCCTAACGTGCCCGATGTCGGCGAGGGGCGAATGTAGGCGTCGGGATGGGTTGCCAGCCGCGGCATCCGGGTTTTGTCGCCGAGGATCGATCCGCCGGTGCGGGTCGACGACGGGTCCACGGCCAGCACCGCCACCCGATGGCCGCGCTCGATCAGATACATGCCGAGGGCCTCGATCGCGGTGGACTTGCCCACTCCGGGTACTCCGGTAATGCCGACGTGATGGGCATTTCCGGCGTCGGGCATCAACGCCAGCAGCAATTCCTGGGCTTGCTCCCGGTGGTCGGCACGGGTGGACTCCACCAGGGTGATGGCCCGCGGCAGTGCGGTGCGGTCGCCGCTGCGGACAGCAGCCGCGAGTTCGTCGACGCTGTCGCCGTTCTCGGTTGTCATGGAGCTAGAGGGTGTACCCCAACCGCTCGGCAAGCTTGCGCAGCAAGCCGATTGCGGCGTCGGCGATGACCGTTCCCGGCGGGAAGATGGCGGTGGCGCCCGCGGCGTAGAGCTCGTCGAAGTCGCCGGGCGGGATGACCCCGCCGACCACGATCATGATGTCGGGCCGGCCGACCTCGGCCAGCGCATCTCTTAACGCAGGCACCAAAGTCAGGTGACCCGCGGCCAGTGAGGACACCCCGACCACGTGTACGTCGTTGTCGGCGGCCTGCCGGGCCACCTCTTCGGGGGTGGAGAACAGCGAGCCGACGTCGACGTCGAATCCGATGTCCGCGAACGCCGTCGCGATCACCTTCTGCCCGCGGTCGTGGCCGTCTTGCCCCATCTTGGCCACCAGGATGCGGGGCCGCCGGCCGTCGGCCTCGGCGAACTTTTCGACGAGTTCGGTGGCCTTGGAGATACTGCTCACCTTTCCGGCTTCTTCACGGTAAACCCCGGCGATCGTGCGGATTTCGGCTTGATGACGTCCGTACACCTTTTCCAGCGCGTCGGAGATTTCGCCGACGGTGGCCTTGGCCCGGGCGGCGTTGATGGCCAACGCCAACAGGTTGTTGCCGAGACCGTCTTCGCCGGCAGTACCGTGCGCGGCGGCGGCGCGGCTCAGGTCGGCCAGCGCACGGTCGGCGGCGTCCTGATCGCGATTCGCCCGCAGCTCTTGGAGTTTGGCCAACTGCTCGGCACGCACCCGGCTGTTCTCGACCTTGAGCACCTCGATCTCGTGGTCCTCGTCGACCTGATATTTGTTGACCCCGATCACCGGCTGGCGGCCGGAGTCGATGCGAGCCTGGGTGCGCGCGGCGGCCTCCTCGATGCGCAGCTTGGGAATCCCGTCGTCGATTGCCTGGGCCATCCCGCCGTGCTCGCCGACCTCGGCGATGTGGGCGCGGGCACGCTGAGCCAGCTGATGGGTCAGCCACTCGACGTAATACGAGCCCGCCCATGGGTCGATCGGCCTGGTGGTGCCCGACTCCTGCTGCAGTACCAGCTGCGTGTTGCGGGCGATGCGCGCCGAGAAGTCGGTGGGCAGTGCCAGCGCCTCGTCGAGCGCATTGGTGTGCAGCGACTGGGTGTGGCCCTGGGTGGCGGCCATCGCCTCGATGCAGGTGCGCGCTACGTTGTTGAAGACGTCCTGCGCGGTGAGCGACCACCCGGAGGTCTGCGAATGGGTGCGCAGCGACAGGGATTTCGGGTTCTTGGGGTGGAATTGGCTGACCAGCTCGCTCCACAGCAGCCGCCCGGCGCGCAGCTTGGCGACCTCCATGAAGAAGTTCATTCCGATGCCCCAGAAGAACGACAGCCGCGGCGCGAACTTGTCGATGTTCAGGCCGGCGTCCAGCCCGGCCTTGATGTAGTCCACGCCGTCGGCAAGCGTGTAGGCCAACTCCAAATCGGCTGTGGCACCGGCCTCTTGGATGTGGTAGCCGGAGATCGAGATCGAGTTGAACTTGGGCATCTTCGCGCTGGTGTAGCCGAAGATGTCGGAGATGATCCGCATCGACGGCTTGGGCGGATAGATGTAGGTGTTGCGCACCATAAACTCTTTGAGGATGTCGTTCTGGATGGTGCCCATGAGCTTCTCCGGTGGCACCCCCTGCTCCTCGGCGGCCACCACATACAGCGCCAGGATCGGCAGCACCGCGCCGTTCATCGTCATCGACACGCTGACCGTCGACAGGTCGATGCCGTCGAACAACTGCCGCATGTCCAGGATGGAATCGATTGCTACACCGGCCATTCCGACGTCACCCTGCACGCGGGGATGATCGGAGTCGTAGCCGCGGTGAGTGGCCAGGTCGAAGGCCACCGACAAACCCTTTTGACCGGCGGCCAGGTTGCGCCGATAGAACGCGTTGGATTCGGCGGCGGTGGAGAATCCGGCGTATTGGCGGATGGTCCACGGCTGGTTCACGTACATCGTCGGGTAAGGCCCGCGGATGAACGGCGGCTCACCGGGGAAGCTGTCCAGGGGGTAGCCCTCGGCGACGACGGCATCGCGGTCGGCGGCGATGTAAAGCGGTTTGACGACAATGCCTTCCGGCGTGTGCCAGTCGAGTTGGTCGGGGGTGTAGCCGTGCGCCGACGCCGCGGCCTTGACGTGCTTGGCGACGGCCGCTTCGGTGGCGGGCTCGCCCGCTTGCTCACCGTGCAGCGGGACATCGGCGAAGCTGCCGACAACGGACATACTCGCGGTCATCGTGGTCAGGCTCCCAACCGGGTCAGCAGAGTCGACAATGCTTCTACTGCATTGATTTTCGCGGTCAGATACTCGTCGGGTCGATGGGTAGCGCCTTCCACAGCCTTTTCGGGCCCGGCGAGGTAGACCCGCTGCACCCCGGCGTTGCGGGCCGCCTCGACGACGTCCGCGGCCTCGGCGGCGTAGCGCTTGTCGGTCCCGCAGATGACGGCGATGGCCGGTGATCCGGCGTCCGATACGGCTTTCGCGATACCGTCGGCAGCGACCGGCCCCGGGTTGACCGCCTCGATACCGCCGGAGGCCAGCAGGTTGGCCGCGAACGTCGCGCGGATGTTGTGCTCGGCCAGCGGGCCCAGAGGCAGTAACAAAACCTGCGGGCGCTCCCCGGTACGTTCCAGATAGGCATCCGAGCGGTCCCGCAGCGCCTCGAAGCCCGCCGCGTACCGCTTGATCGTAGACGGCGAATCCGCTTGCGGCAGCGGAGGTTCGCCGAGGTTCGGGTACTCGTTGACGCCGGTGACGGCGGTGCGGCGGTGCGCGATGTCGTCGATACGACGCGCTGCGACGTCGGCGATCTGCCCGGCTACGTAGTCGCGGGCGTCGACGAACCCGTCGCGTGCCTCGATGGCCTGGAAGTGCTGCCAGGCCTGCTGGGCCAGCTGTTCGGTGAGGTCCTCGACGAACCAGGACCCGCCGGCGGGGTCCAACACCCGCCCGATGTGCGACTCCTCCAGCAGCAGCAGCTGCGTGTTGCGGGCGATGCGGCGCGAGAAGCTCGTCGACATGCCCGGAAACCCGCCGGGAATGACGACGTCGAACGGCAACGCCAGCACGGTGTCGGCGCCGCCGACGCCTGCGCCGAACGCGGCCAGCGTGGTGCGCAGCATGTTCACCCACGGATCGCGCTGGGTCATCATCGGCAATGAGGTCTCGGCGTGAATGGTCGCCGCACCGCCGCGTGGTTCGCCGACCACCTCGGCGATGCGCGCCCACAGTTGCCGCGCGGCCCGCATCTTGGCGATCGTCACGAACTGGTCGTCGTCGGCGGCGAACCGGAAGCTGATCTGGCGCAACGCTTTTCCGATCGCCAGGCCCGACTCGTCGAGGACTCGCAGATATGCCACCGCCGCGGCGATGCTGCCGGCGAGCTCCCAGGCTGCGTTGGCGCCCAGGTTGTGAAACGCGGGCCCGTCCACGGTGATCGCCCGAACACCTTGGCTGTCGGCAACTTTCGCCGTCATTCCGACCACGTCGTCGAGCGACGGCGCTTCACGTCCGCTGAGCGGCGCGGTCAGCGGGTCGGCACCCAAATCGACCGACAGCGTGGTGCCGTCGTCGAGCTGGGCCAGCAAGCCGAGTAGGACGTCGGCGGCCGCGGTGTAGTCGGCGCCGGCGTCGACGACGATCGGCACGAGGTTCAGGTACACCCCGGCCAGCAGCTGCTCGAGCCGCGTCGGCGGCACTCCGTCCGAGCCGACCCGGAGCAGCAGCGCGCTGACCCCATTGCTGAGCGCACTCAGCACCGCCGAGTTGTCGTCGGCGCCGTTTTTGGGGAACGCCTCGGCGACCTTCCAGCCGGAGTTGACGTCGCGCAGCGCGTCGGCGCCGCGGACAAACGGCCACTCGCCGGGCAGCGGCGGTTCGGGCAGGGCGTCGAAGGCGGTGTAGAGCGCCCGGATGGCGAAGCCTTCGTATGTCGGGGTGTCCAGCAGCCGCTCGGGCTCGGGGCCGAGCTCGTCGACGTCGCGCCGTGCGCTCTTGGCCAACACGCCGGCCACCGCCTCGCGCCAGCGGGCCCGGCCCTGCCCCAGGTCGGCAGGCTCGGCGGACACATCAACAGACACCGGCGTCTCCTGTTGTCGCAGCAAGCGGCAGCCCCCTGGTCGGGACTTGCACTTGCTAACCAGGCTAATTGATGGGCGTCAGCGCTCTGGAGCCGGTCGGGAAACGCCAGGTGCGCGCAACGGGTTGTTCACCGGCGGCCACGTAAGCTTGGGTGTCGTGACGGCCTCCGCCACCAGGAAAATCACCGAGACCTTGCGCGGCCTGGCGTCTGCCGTGGTCGCGACGGCACGTCAGGTGCCCCGGCGGCGGATTTTGGTGACAGGTGCGGCGGCGGCTGTGATTGTGGCGGTCGCGCTGTTCGTTCCGCTGCCGACCGCGGTGCAACTGCGTGACTGGGCCACGTCGGTGGGGCCCTGGTTCCCGGTGGCGTTTTTGGCTACGCACATCGTCGTGACCGTGCTGCCGTTTCCACGCACGGCGTTCACCCTGGCCGCCGGGCTGCTGTTCGGGCCGGTGCTGGGCGTGGCGCTGGCGGTGGTCGCCAGTACGACCAGCGCGGTGATTGCGCTGGTGCTGGTCCGGGCGGCCGGCTGGCAGCTGAGCCGGCTGGTCCGCCACCAAGCGGTCGAGACACTCGATGCGAGGCTGCGTAACCGCGGCTGGCCGGCAGTCATGTCGCTGCGATTGATTCCCGCGGTGCCGTTTTCGGTGCTGAACTACGCCGTCGGCGCGTCGGCGGTGCGGGTGCTGCCCTACACGCTGGCAACGCTGGCGGGGGTGTTTCCCGGGACGGCCGCGATCGTGATCTTGGGTGACGCGCTCACCGGCGACGTCAGCCCGCTGCTGTTTTTGGTGTCGCTGTGCACCGGGATCGTCGGGTTGTCGCTGCTGTCCTACGAGATCCGTCATCACCGCCGAGCGCACCGCGCTCAGCAGGCGGACCGTGAGGATGACGCAGAGCCGGCCCTGCCACGGTAAGTGCTCTTTAGTCAAAATATAGACTAATTCGGTCTACACTCGTGCCTATGACGATCGCCTCGACACCAGTGCCCTTGTCTGAAGCGAAGGCTCGCCTGTCTGAACTCGCCAGACGGGTTCGTCAGCAACACGAGCGCATCACCTTGACCCGTAACGGAGAAGCCGAGGCTGTCTTGTTGTCGGTGGATGACCTCGAAGGCATGGAGATGACCCTGGAAATTCTGGCTGATCGCGACGCTGTTGCGCGCATCTCGGAGAGCCTGGCAGCGCTGGAACGGGGCGAGCCCGGCACCGACATGGCAACTGTTCGTCGCGAGCTGGCACGCCGCCGCGCCACAGGAGGGTGAGCGAACCAGCGCGGTACGAAATCCGGTTCCAGCCTGCGGCGCGCAGAGCGATCGCCGAGCGCCTTCCGCAACAAGTCGCCGCCGCAGTGCTCGAATTTTGCGATTCTGCGCTTGCGGTCAATCCTCAGCGGGTCGGCAAGCCCTTATTCGGCCCTCTCGCCGGATGCCATGGGGCCCGCCGCGGGACCTATCGGATCGTTTACCGGATCGACGAGAAGCACCATGTTGTGCACGTCCTCGATATTGATCACCGGTCGCACATCTACCGCCGCCCATAAGGCAACGTCAGACGGAATCGAGCACCGCCGTCATGCGCCAGGCACGTCAAGTCGCCGCCGTGAGCACGAGCGAGGGCCCGGGCGATCGGTAGGCCCAGCCCGGCGCCGCCATGGTCGCGGGCGCGGGCGGCATCGAGGCGCACCAGCCGTTCGAAGATGCGCTCACGTTCGCCGTCGGGAATCCCGGGGCCGGTGTCGGTGACGATGACTTCGGCTGTCCTGTCGCGTGTTTGGACGTCGACGGTGATGCGGCCGCCGGGCGGGGTGTACCGCCGGGCGTTGTCGAGCAGGTTGGACAGGATTTGCGCCACCCGCGTGGGATCGGCGTGAACGGTCAGCGCGTCGGCGCCGGTCCGGGTGATGGTCAGCTGCGGCGCCAACATGGCGGCACGATCGACCTCGGCGTCGACGACGGCGGTCAGGTCGGCGTCCTGCAGGTCCAGCGGCAGCCCGGCGTCGATCCGGCTCAGATCGAGCATGTCGGCGACCAGCCGGCCCGCCCGTCGCGCATCGGAGAGCAGCAGCGTCGCGCGGTGATGCTGCCCCCGATCCTCCTGGCCGGCGTAGTTGGCGAGTTGCTCGGCGGCGGCCTGGATCCCGGCGATCGGCGTGCGCAGCTCGTGAGCGGCGTCGACGAGAAAGCGCCGGGTGGCCGTCTCGGCGCGCTGCGCGGCTTCCGCGGCCTGCTGAGCCCGCTGCTCGGAGGCCTCCAAAGCGTCCAGCATCCCGTCGAAAGCGCTTGCGGCCCGGCCTAATTCGGTGTCGACCCGATCCGGGTGAAGCCGCCGGCCACGATCACCGGTCGTGATGTCTCTGGCCAACCCGGTCAACCGATCCAGCGGCCGCAGCGCCGCCCGGCTGGCCGCCACCAACAGCAGCGCCGCCACGAGCAGTGTGGCCACCCCGGCACCGATCATCAGCTGCCGCAGTTGCCGCGTCACCTGGGTGGTCTGTGTGGTGTCGGCGACGAGGATGACCCGTCCGCCGGTCGGGAGCGGATGCACCACCACGGTGGCGGTGGCATCCGGTGGCGGAGGCGGCCGGTGCCCCGGCGGTGGCGGAGGGGGCGGTGGGGGCGGCCCGCCGAAGGGCGGCGGCAGTGGCGGGCGCGGCGGTGGCGGTGGCGGTGGCACGGTCGGGCCGGCGGTGGTGTCCGGGCTGATTCCCGGGTCGCCGTAGGTGGCGCCGTCGGCGGTGACCAGCAGCGCCCGCACGCTGCCGCCGGTGAGCTCTGCGGCCAGCTGCGCCGGTGGAGTGTGCGCGGTGGCCAGCGCGTCGGCGCGGGCCGTGGCCGCCACCAGCCGGTCGTGCAGGTTGCGTCGCGCCTGAACCCCCAGCGTCACGTCGATGGTGACCCCCAGGATCAGCAGCAGCACTGCCAACAGCCCGAGCACGATGATCGTCACCCGGCGCTGCAGCGACGGTGTTGGTGTCGAGGCCTCGGCGGTCATGATCGCTGCGGCTGCAGCCGGTAGCCGATGCCGCGGACGGTGTGCAGGATCCGCGGCCCGTGCGCCTCGAGCTTGCGGCGCAGCCCACTGATGTGCACCTGCACCAGGTTGGGGTCGTAGGCGTCGTAGCCCCACACCGCGTTCAGGATCTGCCCGGCGCTGACGATCCGGCCTCGCTGCTCGACGAGGTATGCGAGCAGCCGCAGTTCGGTGGCCGTCAGATCCAGCCGGTGACCATCGCGCGAGGCCACCCCGGCGTCGACGTCGAGCATCAGATCGCCGAGCTGGACGACCTCGGGCAGCCGGCCTCGTCGTCGCAGCACGGCGCCGACCCGGGACACCAGCTCGGCCAGCTCGAACGGCTTGACGACGTAGTCGTCGGCGCCGCCGTCGAGGCCGCGCAGCCGGTCCGGCAGGCCGTCGCGAGCGGTGATCAACACGATGCCCGCCTTTCCCCATTCGAGAATGACGTCGATGAGCGCGAACCCGTCGCGGCCCGGCAACATCACATCGAGCACCACGAGGTCGGGCCGAAAGCCGTCGAGAACCTCCTCGAGCTCGTTGCCGTCGGGCCGGGCTTCGGTGTGGTAGCCGGCGTCGGTCAATGCCTCGCTGACCATCTCGCGGATGGTTTCGGAGTCTTCGACCACCAGGACACGCGGTGTGCCGACGCTGAACTCCGCCATGCTTCATTCTTAACGCTGCATATCTGAGATCAGGCTGAAGAAACGACGACCGCGGGTTTCTTCAGGTTCACTTCAACTTCGCTGCTTAGCGTCACGGCCATGAACGCCGAAGAGAAGCAGAACGTCACTGTAGAACCAGAAAGCTCGCCGCCGGCCGCCGAACCCGTTGCAGCGCAGCCACGCCGACGATGGAGCGGGTCATCGGCGCTACGCCATCCGGTCGGCGTGGCAGCCGTCGCCGGGGTGGCCGGAATCATTGTGGGCGCGTTGCTGACGGCCGCGGTCATCGCCATCACGTCGACTCCGGTAGCTCCGCCGCCCGGTTGGCAGAGCAGTGCCGACGCGCCTTTGCGACCACCGCCGCCGCCGCTCCCGCCGCCGCACGCCGGCCCTCCTGGGCCTCCGCCCGCGGCGATGCCGCCCGCGCCGCCGCCGCAAGCTCCGGTCGGGCCGCATCCGCACCAGCATCCGCCCGCGCCTGGCGAGCCGGTACCGCCGCCTCCGCCTGGTGGCCCGATGCCGCCGTGGGGCCCGCCGCCCCCGCCGCCGCCGGCGTAAGGCTCAGGGCGGCAAGGGTTTCCGAGGATCCGGCGGGTCAGTGGCCGCGGCCGCCGAAGCCGCCGTGACCGCCGCCGAACCCGCCGAATCCACCCCCGATGCCACCGAAGCCGCCGCCACCGCCGCGGCCGCCACCGTGATCACCACCGCCGGGGAACCATCCGCCACCGCCGCGATCACCACCGCCGGGCTGCCAGCCGCCCCCACCGCGGTTGCCGCCGCCGGGCTGCCATCCACCGCGGTCGCGGTCGCCGCCGCCGGGCTGCCACCCACCGCGGTCGCGGTCGCCGCCACCGGGCTGCCAGCCGCCCCGGTCACGGTCACCGCCGCCCGGCTGGAACGGCAAATTGTTGCCGGGCGGATTGAAGATCGACGGCAGTTGCGGGACGACCGGCGCCACGGGCACCGGTATCGGGACAGGCACGGGTGCGGGCGCCGCGGGCGGCGGGGCCGGGGCAGGCGCCGGAGCCGGTGGAGCCTGCGGCGCCGGAGCCGGGGCTTCAGGAGCGGGTGCTGCTGCCGCCGGCACCTGGACGGGTGCTGGGGCGACGGGTGCGGGTGCTGCGGGTGCCGGAGCCTCGGGAGCAGGCGCCTCGCGAGGGGCCTGCTGCACCTCGGGCACCGGCTGCTCGACCTTGTTCGGCGGCGCCGCGGGAGGTGCCGGAACCTCCGCCTTGGGAGCCGGCGCCGGCATCCGCTCGGCCGGTACGACGAGGTTGCCGCCGGAGCTCGGCCGCTGGCTGACCGCCGGACGGACCGCGACGGCCAGCGAAATGACCAGCGCCAACACACCGACGAAAAAGACCATCATCACGCTGAGCGCCACCAGGAACGGCTTTCGCCCGGAGCCGGTTTCGTTGTCGACGCTGTACGGGTCACCCAAATCCGAAAAGTCCGCTGCGGCACCGGAATCCACGACTTCGGCCGTCGTCCAGTCGGGAACCTGCGCATAGGCAACGGCCGCGGTCGAGGAGGCGAACAGCGGTGCATTCGCCGCCGCCAACGCCGCCCCTCGGGCCAGTGCCGTCTCCGGCTCCTCGGGGGCATTGACCGGCAGCGCGGTCGCGGTCTCCAGTTGCGGCTTGATCGCGGTGACGTCAACGCCGCACCCGACGACGAACACTCCGTCGGGGCGGGACTGCAGCGACTCGAGCCCCGCCATCATGTCGGCCAACTCGGTCGGCGCATCGGCGTCGGCCAGTGGCCGGCGGCGCACGTCGGTGACCGAACCGTCGGCGGAGTCGACGATCGCCAGCGTCGCCGTGTCCGGTTCGAGGAACAGCAGCCCCGTGTGGGCGTATCCGACAGCGCTGCCGACGGCCTGGGCCAGTGCGGCCGCCGCAAGAAACGCCGAGACCAGCATGACGTTTTCGACCTTGTGGGCCGCCAGCGCGTCGCGCAACGCGGCGGCTTCCGCCGGGCTGGTCCACGTCACACCGGTGGACGCCAGGTGGTAATCGCCTTCGGCCGCGCTTTCGCGGGTACCCAGGATCGCGGCGATGACCTGATCGGCCACGTCGGTATTTGCCGTGTCGGCATCGGCGGGCACCTCGAAGCCGTCTTCGTCGACGGTGACTCCGTCGGCGTTTTCCCCCTCGACCAGCACCATGCGGACCGTCGTGGGTGCCATCGACACACCGAGGACGATGTCCACTGCCCCTCCAGTACGAGTTTGCTTGCCAGTTAGCCTCAGGACGTCACGACAACGTCACAACATAGAGACGCTAACTACCACCTTAGCGGCCGCGTCAGGGTTCGCCAGTCGGCTCAGTCGTACAGAATCAGCTCGGGGCCCTGCTCGATTTGCAGCGAGCGGCAGGCCGGGCAACGCGCCGGCGCATCGAAGGTGATATTGCCTCCGCATTCGCAATGCCCGGCCAGCGCTTCGACGCCGGCCCAATACTGCGTCGCCGAAATGGGCTCGACGTCAACGTATTCCCGGACGAGCTCGTCGTGCTTCGCGCTGGCCACACTGTGCGGCATCGTCGAGCCCTTGAGGTAGCGCAGGTGAAGGTCGCCCAGTTCGTCGAACCCGATTGCGCGTGTTTTACCGCACTCTTCGCAGCGCAGGAGGTGGAAGAAGAAACCGCCGCCGCTGCTGACGGTGAATGACTTCCCGCAATCAAGGCACTGCGCGGCATTAGCAGATCCCATGTGAACAACGCCTCCCAGGCTGAGCATCGTGATGTGAACAAAAGTCCATCACGGTAGACCATAGGGGTCGACACAACAGGTCGGGTTTCTGCTAGGTGCCGCAGCGTTCATTCAAGAGGTCTAGTGTCCGAGAGCATGGAAGACCGCGACAAAGACCCGGCGGTGGTGCTGCCCTATCTGGTCGGCCGGCCGCTCGCCGCAACCGAGGTCTACGAGGCCTTTGGTTACCGCAAGTCCGCTTACTACAAGGCGGCGCGCGAGGGCAGGCTGATCAGCGCTGACAACCTGATCAAGGTGGCGAAGTACTTCGGACTCAACCCGGTCGACCTGCAGGTCCGCTACGGGTTGATCAAACCCGAAGCGGTCACCGAATACGTGCAATCAGACTCCGGCCTGCCGAAGCTGCGCGATCTTCGCCCGGATCCCACCAAGCCGCCCGTCTAAGCGCCGTCCGGACGTATCGAGTCGATGATGGCTGCCCTGATCAGCGCCACCCTCGCTGCCATCGTGTGCAGCCTGTGGATCCGTCGCCACACCTGGCAGTCACGCTGGGAGGCAGGCGCCACCCTCAACATCGCGCTACAAGGCTGCGCGGTGCTACTGATGTCGCCGTGGGCGTCGGCCACGTTCGGGCCGCGCCTGCACCGGATCCTGGGACTGTGGAACGTCGAGGATCTGCTGGGTCACCTGTGTCTGGTCGTCGCGGTGGCGGCCATCATCGACCACGCGCTGGCGCGGCTCACTGACGAGGAGAAAGTCCAGGGATTACTACACCGGCACGTCGCAGGGCCCATAGGCCTCGGCGTGGCGATCCTGGTCTCGGTGTTCGTCATCGCCGACGAGCGCTACCACCCCGACTTGTTTCCGGCCCACGTCAGCACGGTCTGGCTGGGCGCGTACTGGCTGGTGCTGGGCAGCCTGCTCATCTACCTGCTGAGCTACGCGGCCAGGGTGCTGCTCATCCTGCGGCATGATCCCCGCTCGAAGTCGACCGTGGATCTCTATCTGATCTCCGCCGGATTCGGCGTGGCGGCCAACGTGATTCAGATGACAACAGCATGGGCGGGCATCGACGTCACCCTGCCGGTCTGGCTGTGCGGATGCCTGGGCGTGACGGGTTTTGCGTACGCGTCGGCCCGGTCCTGGCGCAGCAAGGTCAACTGGTTCACGCCCGGCTATCGGCTACCGCCGCAACCACTTCCGCCGCACTCGTCTTGAGCAACCTGAGCTACTCCACGTCCTTCGCCAATTCGCGTGCCTCAGCCTCGTTTTCGACCGACGGTCCCTAGCCGGGCAGCCGCTTGACGGCAACCTCGGGCGTAAACAGAAGCGTGACCGCGTACCCATAACGACGCCACCTTGCGCGCACTAAACAAACGTTTACAATAGTAAACGTGCATTTACCACTGTCCGATGACCGCACGGCGCGCGCCCGCATCCGCGACGAAGCTCTTCGGCTGTTCGCCGAGCGCGGTCCCGACGCCGTCACGATGCGCGATATCGCGGGCGCCGCGCGCGTGTCACCGGCATTGCTGATCCGCCACTACGGCTCCAAGGAAGGCTTGGTGGCGGCCGTGGACGATCACGTCGTCGCAAGCATCGAGGCGGTGCTGAACGAAATGACCACGAGCACAACCACTTCCGGGTTAGACCCGGCCGCGTTGCCCAGCATGCTCGACGGCCTGGCCACTCACCTGCCGCCGGACTCGGCGATCCCGGCATACCTGAGCCGAATGCTGATCGGCGCCGGCCCGGCCGGATCGGCGCTGTTCGAGCGGCTTCACCGCGTCAGCCGCGACACCCTCGACGCCATGGTCGCAGCCGGAACCGCCCGCGCCGGCACGGATCCCGCTGTGCGCGCGGCGGTCTTGATGGTCAACGACCTGGCGGTGCTCACCCTGCGTCCACGGCTGACCGAGCTGCTCGGCTTCGACCCGCTCTCGCCTGACGGCATTGCCCGCTGGGCCACCGAGGTTTTCACGATCTACCGCGACGGACTCGCGTGACCCACCACAACGAAAGGGAGGCAGCATGTCACTGGGAACCGGGGCCGCACAGTTGCTGCGGTCGCGTCGGCTGGTCCGCGCGCCGATCTGGATCTACAAGGCACGCGCCGGCGCGGTGCTGGGCTCGCGGCTGCTGATGCTCGAACACATCGGCCGCAAGTCCGGCGCGCGGCGCTACGTGGTGCTCGAGGTCATCGATCACCCGGCACCGGACCGCTACGTGGTGGCCTCCGGCTTCGGCGCAAAAGCGCAGTGGTTCCGCAACATTCAAGCCAACCCGCGGGTGCGGGTCTACGCCGGAAGCCACGCGCCCGCGCCGGCGACGGCGCGCGTGCTCAGTCAGGACGAGGCCGATCGGACGCTTGCGGCCTACATCAGCCGCCATCCCCGGGCGTGGGCAGGCTTCAAGGGCGTGTTGGAGAACACGCTGGGACGTCCGATCACCGAGACCAATACACCGCTGCCGATGGTCGAGTTGCGCCTCGACGTCCGGTCATGACAGGCACCGGCTTGCTGCGCACCTTCTTCGGACCGTCGCGCACCCGCGGTGAAAGCACCGTCGGCGTCGTGGTGGGCGCACTGCTCATCGCATTGCTTGCGGGCTATATCCGGCACGTGGGCGGCTGGCGCGGTTGGTCGGTGGCGCAGATTCTGGTCCTTGCCGTCATGGTTTTCGATCTGGTCGGCGGGATCGTGACCACCTCGAGCACGACCGCCAACCACTGGTATCACCGCCCGGGCCCCGCCGCCCTCCGGTTCCGGATCGCGTTCGTGATCGCCCACGCGCTGCTGTATCTGGTTCCCGCCGCGCTTCTTTTCGACATCGGCTGGGCGTGGGCCGCCGTGAACGCCACGCTGCTGATAAGCGTCGGGGCCGCAGTCGAATTCGCACCGGCCGACGTCAAGCGGCTGGCGGCGGTGGGATTGACACTGGCCGCGGTGCTGGTGAACCTGATCTGGCTGCCGGTACCGCCCGCACTGGCCTGGATCCCGTTGTTCCTCTTCGTGAAGGTCCTGGTGTGCTTCCTGGTGCCGGCGCGCGACTAGCGGGGGCCTTTCACCGTCAGCGCCGCGTAGGTCACCAAAAATGATGCCGCCGGAATGGCATTCACCACCCGGTCACGCACGCGGATGTGCGCCCCGACCGCGAGCACGAAATACAGCGTCAGCATCGCGGTGGTCAGCCGGGCCAGCACCGGAAACCTGGTGACGGAGAGCAAACCGATCACCGAGGCTATCTTGGCCGCTGGGAGAACCCACCGAATGTTCTGCGGAACGCCCAGCGTGTCAAGGGATTTCGCGATGTAAGGGATCGGAATCGCGCAGGCCACCGCGTCGCCGGCCTGGAAAGCAGCCAGTGCCGCATAGGTTTTGGGTGAAGTCAACGCAGTCATCACCACTCCCTATTGCGTCAACTCGGAGGGTGCACCGAGCACTCCCTCGACCGGCTTGCGCGCGTCGGCTTCCGCCTTGGCCACCGCCTGCACGATCGCCGGATCGGTTTCGGTGGAGAACCAATCGGCGACCTCGTCGCTGTCGTCCTCGGGCTTGGGCAGGTCTTCCTCGACGGGCGACGGCTGATACCGGAACACCCCGTCCTCGCCGGGCGCACCCAGCAATTTGGTGAAACCCTGTAGCGCCGAACCGAAGTCGCTGGGCACCACCCACACCTTGTTGGCTTCGCCCTGCGCCATCTTCGGCAGAACCTGCAAATACTGGTAGGCCAGCAGCTCCGGAGTCGGCCGGCCCGCTTTGATTGCGGCGAACGTCTTCTCGATCGCCTTCGCTTGGCCCTGCGCCTGCAGATACGACGCGGCCCGCTCCCCTTGCGCACGCAACATTCGCGACTGCCGGTCGGCCTCGGCGGCCAGAATCGCGGCTTGCTTGGCGCCCTCGGCGGCCAGGATTTCGGCCTGCTTCTGACCTTCGGCCTGCTTGATCGCCGACTCGCGTTGGCCTTCCGCGGTCAGGATCATCGCCCGCTTCTCCCGGTCGGCCTTCATCTGCTTTTCCATCGATGCCTGGATCGACGGCGGCGGGTCGATGCTGCGCAGCTCGACGCGGGCAACTCGCAGCCCCCACCGACCGGTGGCCTCGTCGAGCACACCGCGCAGCTGCCGGTTGATCACCTCGCGCGAGGTCAACGTCTGCTCCAGCGTCATGCCGCCGACCACGTTGCGCAGCGTGGTGGTGGTCAACTGCTCGACACCGACGATGTAGTTGCTGATCTCGTACACCGCGGCCTGCGGGTTGGTGACCTGGAAGTACACCACGGTGTCGATGTTGAGCGTCAAGTTGTCCTCGGTGATCACCGGCTGCGGCGGAAACGACACCACCCGCTCGCGCAGATCCACCCGGGCGCGGATGCGGTCGATGAACGGCACCAGCAGGGTCAGCTGGCCGCTGACCGTGCGGCTGTAGCGGCCCAGGCGTTCGATGACCGCGGCTTCCGCCTGCGGGATCAGCGCAATCGATTTGGCCACCACGATGGCGGCGAATATCACCAGGACGGCCAGAAATACCAGGCCGGCGGCGGCACCTTGCATCACGAACTCCTTTTTCTAGACGTTCTTCCACACCACCGCGGTGGCGCCGTCGATATGCATGACGGTCACCAATTCACCGGGTTCGTACACGTCGACGTCGTTCAACGGGCGTGCAGTCCAAATCTGGCCGTCCAGCTTCACCTGGCCCTCGTCGCGGGCCACGCGGTCGAGAACCAGCGCGTTCTTGCCTTCCAGCGCCTGCACACCGGTCCGCGCACCCGCTGCCGGCGTCAGCCGTCGCCGCAGCGCCGGCCGGACCAGCACCAGTAGCAGCACCGAAACCACCAGGAAAACCGCGCCGTCGGCCCAGATCGGAAAATTCAGCAGCCAGCTGCTGCCCGCCGCGGCCAGCGCGCCGCCACCCAGCATCAGCAAGAACATATCGCCGGTCAGCGCCTCCGCACCGGCAAGACCGAGCGCGACGATCAGCCAGATCAGGGCGGCAGGCATGTCGCCAGGATATCGCGTGGTCCGCCTCGATCGCGCCGAACAACTACACTGCGAGTTCATGTGGTGCCCCAGCGCAACGCTCTCGGTATGGGCCAACGCCTGGCTCGCCGGCCAGGCCGCCCCCGACGACGTTCTCGACGCGTTATCATGTTGGGCGCCAATGCAATCCGTCACCGCCTACGATGCGGTGGCGGCGGGTCACACCGGTCTGCCGTGGCCGGATGTCGACGACGCCGGTGTGGTATCGCTGCTGCAGACCCTGCGTACCGCGGCCGGCAGGACGGGGATTCCGGCGCCCTCGGTCAGCCTGGTGTTGCCGGTGCCCGGCGACGTCCGCGGCCTGGCGGCCGGCACCCGGTTCGAGCAGGAGGCGCTCGCCGCCGGTGAGGCGGTGCTGGTATCCGATCCCCACGATTCGTCCGTAGCCGTAGGTCTGGTCCCCGAGTTCGGATACGACGACCACGACGACGCGGCGGTACCGGAATTGACCGCGTTGTCGTGGACGGTCTACTCGCTGCCGGGTGCGACCGCAATCGAGGCCCATCAGCTCGGCGAAGCCGAATACGAACTACGGTCGGCGGTACGGTCGGCCGCTGAAGTGCTCAGCGCGGTCGGTCTCGGTTTCTCCGGCGCCGACGTCGACGATCCGCGCGGACTCGTCGAGCAATTGCTGGAATCCATGCGGCACCATCGGATTCCGGACCATGCGCCCACCCGGGCGGTGCGGGTGCTGGAAACTGCTGCGCACGTCGACGCGATCGTCACCGTCAGCGCCGGGCTGACACCGATTGCGACACAGTCGTCGTCGGAGACGCAGATCGCCAACAATGCGCTGCGGCCGTTGGCCGCGGTGGTGCGCTCAGCGCGAATGGCGGCGGTCAGCGCGATTCTGCAGTCGGCCTGGCGGGGCTGAGCCCGGCCGGCGACGACCATTCGGCGACGCAGTGCGGCGGCCCGCACGGCGCGCCGTTGACGCTGGCGCCGCAACCCGGCACCGGATCGGCTCCAGCCACCCGAACCGGCTCGCGGCCTTCGCGCAGCTCGTCGATCAAATCGACGGCCAGCCGGGCGAATCGGCGGTCGGCGTTAGGGGTGGCCGCCCGCGCGAACTCGATGCCCGCTTGTTCGGCCTGCGATCGCAGCTCGTGGTCGAGATCCCACACCACCTCGATGTGGTCGGCGACAAAGCCGATCGGACACACGATCACCGCACCGGTGAGCGTCGAAAGATGGTCGGCCACATCGGGTTCCAGCCACGGCACCTGTGGCGGACCCGACCGCGACTGCCACACCAGGTCATAGTGCGGGTAACCGGCCCTCTCCGCGACCAGCCTTGCGGCGTAAGCGACTTGACGACTGTACAGCCGTGGGCCGCATCGCTGGTCGGCCGCCACCGGGATGGAATGCGCGGTGAACACCAGCCGGGCATCTGCCGGCACGGTCTGCGCGGCCGCGCTGACGGCGTCGGCGAACATCTCGACGAACAGCCGATGATCGAAGTACGGCCGCAACTTGACCAATTCCGGCGCGCCCTCGCCGGCATGGCGACGGGCCCGCGCGATGTCCTCGACATACTGGGTGCAGCTGGAGTAGCCACTCCAGGCCGATGTGGTGAACACCGCTGCACGGCGAATTCCGTTGTCGCGCATGGTCGCGACGACGCCTTCGACGTAGGGTTCCCAGTTCCGGTTGCCGAAATAGACCGGCAGGCTGCCGCCGAGTTCGGCTTGCAGTTCGGTGACTAGTGCGCGGTTGATGCCGTTGATCGGCGACACCCCGCCGAAGTGCAAGTAATGCTCGGCTACCTCGTCGAGGCGCTGCGGCGGCACACTGCGGCCGCGGGTGACATTCTCCAGGAACGGCCGCACCTGCTCGGGGCCTTCGGGTCCGCCGAAGGACAGCAGCAGGACCGCGTCAAAGTCCATCAGAGCAACTGATTATGCGCCCCGCCGTCGGCGAAGATGATGTCTCCGGTGGTGGCCGGCAGCCAGTCGGACAGCACCGCGCACACCGTCTTCGCGACGGGCGTGGCGTCCTTCATGTCCCAGCCGATCGGCGCGCGCTGGTCCCAACCCTGCTCGAGCAGCTCCATCTGCTTGCCGGCTTCTTCACCGAGCGCGCCACCGACGATTGCGCTCATCGCCAGCGTCCGAATAGGCCCGGCGGCAACAAGATTCGATCGCACACCGTACGGGCCGGCTTCGCGTGCCACGAACCGGTTCACCGACTCCAGCGCGCTCTTGGCCACCGTCATCCAGTTGTAGGCCGGCATCGCTCGGGTGGGGTCGAAGTCCATGCCGACGATCGCGCCGCCGCGATTCATGACCGGCAACACCGCCTTGGCCAGCGACGCATACGAATACGCCGAAATGTGAATGCCTTTGGACACATCCTCGTACGGCGCCTCGAAGAACGGGTTGATGCCCATCCCGCTGGGCGGCATGAAGCCGATCGAGTGCACCACGCCGTCGAGCTTGTTGCCCTCGCCGATCACCTCGACGACCCGGTCGGCCAACGTGTCGAGGTGCTTCTCGTTCTGCACGTCGAGCTCCAGCAGCGGTGGCTTCTCGGGCAGCCGGTCGAGGATGCGCTCAATCAGCCGCAGCCGGTCGAACCCGGTGCAGACGAGCTGCGCGCCCTGTTCCTGAGCGACCCGGGCGATGTGGAACGCGATCGACGCGTCGGTGATGATCCCGGCGACCAGAATCCGTTTGCCTTCAAGCAATCCTGTCATGTCCGTCCTCGTGCTCTTAGTGGCCCATACCCATGCCGCCGTCAACCGGAATCACCGCGCCCGAGATGTAGGAGGCGTCCTCGGAGGCCAAGAAGCTGACCACGCCGGCGACCTCGTCGGCGGTGCCAACCCGCTTCGCCGGGATGAATTCCAGTGCCCCCGCCTGAATCCGCTCGTCCAGCGCGCGGGTCATATCGGTGTCGATGTAGCCCGGGGCCACCACATTCGCGGTCACGTTGGCCTTCGATAGTTCCCGGGAAATCGAGCGGGCCATGCCGATCAGGCCGGCCTTGGAGGCTGCGTAGTTGGCCTGGTTGCCGATGCCCCAGGTGCCCGACACCGAACCGATGAAGATCATTCGGCCGAACCGCTTGCGCTGCATGGTGCGCGACGCCCGCTGAGCCACCCGGAACGCCCCGGTGAGGTTGGCGTCGATGACCTTTTGGAACTTCTCCTCGGTCATCCGCATGAGGAACGCGTCCGCGGACAGGCCGGCGTTGGACACCAGCACCTCGACCGGACCCTGGTGCTCCTCGACCTCTTTGAAGGCGCGGTCAACGGCGTCGTTGTCGGTGACGTCGCACTCGACGCCGAACAGTCCGTCGGGCGCCCCGGATCCGCGGTGCGTGACGGCGACCTTGTGGCCGTCGGCGGCCAGCCGCCGCGCGATCGCGAGCCCGATCCCCCGGTTTCCTCCCGTGACCAGTACCGATCGGGAGACAAAGGGCGGCTTGCCCGCTTCGGTGGTTTCCGTGGCTGTGTCAGTCACCCCGACAACCTATCGCATCGCCGAGTGTGGACTTATGACACGCCTTTCGCGCGAAAGTGTGCATTAAGCGCACCCTCGGCGCCGAATTAAGTAGGTAATCTGCGGTTGATCAGCACGGCCGCCAGCGCGGCGAGTGCCAGGATCAGCGACCCGAGCCGCAGCCAGCCGACGCTGGCGTCGCCGCGGATGGTCTCGTAGCCGATCTGCTGCTGCAGCGTCGCGTAGACATCTTTGAGCTGCTGCAGGTTCGAGGCGCTGTAGTTGTTGCCGCCGGAGAGTTCGGCCACCTTCTTCATCGTCGTGTCGTCGACGGGCACCGGCTGGCGCTGGCCGTTGATGTCGACGAACCCGTACGGGGTGCCGAACGAAATCGTCGAGATCGGCACACCCTGGTCCTTGGCGGTCCGCGCCGCGGTGAAGGCGCCCTTGGGGTTGTCCGGGTTGGTCGGCACCGTCTCCTTGCCGTCGGAGAACAACACGATGCGCGCCGGCGGCGGAGTGTCGCCGCCACCGATCACCGCGCCGACGGTCGCGATCGCCTGCAGCGCGGTGAAAATGCCCTCGCCGGTGGCGGTGCGGTCGGCGAACTGCAACTTGTCCAGCGCTGCCTTGGTCGCTTCCCGGTTGGTGGTCGGCTGCACCAGCACCGTCGCGGTGCCCGCATAGGCGATCAGCCCGAGGTTGATGCCCGGAGTCAGCTCGCCGGCGAACTCCTTGGCGGCCACCTGCGCTGCCACCATCCGGTTCGGTTCGACGTCGGTGGCGCGCATCGACTGCGACACGTCGATCACCAGCATGACCACCGCGCGGTTACGCGGAATCCGCACATCGTGTGTCGGGCCGGCCATCGCGATTGTCAGCAGCACCAACGACAGCGTCAGCAGTATTGCTGCCAGGTGCCGCCAGCGGGTGGGTTGTTTGGGCGCAACGCTTTCCAGCAGCTCCATGTTGGCGAACCGCAGCATCCGCCGATGCCGGGCCACCTGCGCGATGATGTAGAGCGCGACGATGCCAAGCACCACCAGGAAGAACAGAAACCACCACGCGTGAGCGAACCCGGTGAGTGTCATCGGGCCAAGCAACGGCAGTGTCATTGGCGCCCCGCCAATGCGCCCCTCCGACGGGACTCGACAAAGCGGACGATGTCGGCGATCCAGTCGCGGTCGGTGCGCAGCGACATCAGCGGCGCCCCGCAGCTGCGGAAGGTGCGCTTCACGTCGGCGCGATGTGCGGCCGCCGCTTTCCCGAAGTCGTCACGCAACTGCTCGTCGATGGTGAACTCGCGGGTGACGCCGGATTCGGCGTCTTGCAGGACGACGTCGCCGACGTCGGGCAGCTCGACATCACGAGGATCGAGCACTTCGATGCCCAGCACCTCGTGACGGGCCGCAATCGCACGCAGCGGCCGCTGCCAGTTGATCGGGCCGAGGAAATCGCTGATGATCACCGCCATTCCGCGGCGACGTTCCGGGCGGCGCAGCGCGTCGATCGAGGCCGCCAGGTCGCCGCGCACCCCGACCGGTGCCTTGGGCGCGGTCGCGATGGTGCGCAACAAGGTCTGCTCATGCTGGCGTCCCGAGCGGGCCGGCACCCGGATGGTCTGCGCCCCGTTGTCGATCAGCGCGCCGAGCCGGTTACCACCGCCACTGTTGAGGAAGGTGATCGCCGCCGCGGCGGCCACCGCGAGGTCACGTTTTTCGCAGACGCTGGTGCCGAAGTCCAGGCTGGCCGACATGTCCACCACCAACCACGTCTCCAGTTCGCGGTCGGCGATCATCTGCCGGACATGCGGGTGGGTGGTGCGCGCGGTGACCGCCCAGTCCATCCGGCGCACGTCGTCGCCGGGCTGGTACTCACGAGACTCCCCCGCCTCCGAACCGGGACCCGGGATCAGGCCCAGGTGATCGCCGTGCAGCACGCCGTCGAGCTTGCGTTTGACGGTCAGCTCGAGCGTGCGCAGCGCCGCCGACAACTTCGGGTCGTCGATGTCGCCGCGCTGCATCGACGGCGGATGTACGACCGCCGGCGCCTTGGATTCGGTCACCGACCGCTAGCCGCGGTCGCAGCGCCCTGCATCACCGGAGGCACCGAATGTCCTTGCTGCGGAACGGCATTCACTTGCGGCATGGCGACCGTCTGCAGGACCCGGTTGATCACGATCTCCGGCGAGATCTCGTCGGCCAGCGCATCGTAGGTCAGCACCAGCCGGTGCCGCAGCACGTCGGGAATGACCTCGATGACGTCCTGCGGGATCACGTAGTCGCGGCCGCGCACCAACGCCAGCGAGCGCGAGGCGGCGATGATGCCCAGCGACGCACGCGGGGAGGCGCCGAACGAGATCCAGCTCTTGACGTCGTTCATCCCGAGTTGTTCGGGGTGGCGGGTGGCGGTGACGACGCGGACCACGTAGTCGACGAGAGCGTGGTGGACGAAGTTGTTGGCCGCGATTTCCTGCAGCCGCAAAAGGTCACCGGTGTTGAGGATCTGCTTGGGCTCCGGCGGCCGCACGCCCATCCGGTAGATGATTTCGCGCTCTTCCTCCGGCGACGGATAGCCGACGTTGATCTTGAACAGGAAGCGGTCGCGCTGCGCCTCGGGCAGCGGGTAGACGCCCTCGTGCTCGATCGGGTTCTGGGTCGCCATCACCAGGAACGGGTTGGGCAAGGGGAAGGTCTTGCCGCCTATGGAGACGTGGCGTTCCTGCATGACCTCCAGGAGTGCCGACTGCACCTTGGCCGGTGCGCGGTTGATCTCGTCGGCCAGCAGGAAGTTGACCACCACCGGGCCGAGTTCGGTGTCGAACTCCTCCTTGCCCTGCCGATAGATGCGGGTACCGATGATGTCGGTGGGCACCAGGTCGGGGGTGAACTGGATGCGGGCGAACGTCCCGCCGACCACCCGCGCGAACGTCTCCACCGCCAAGGTCTTGGCCACCCCGGGCACACCCTCGAGCAGCACGTGGCCCTTGGACAGCAGGCCGACCAGCATCCGCTCGACGAGCTGGTCCTGGCCGACGATGATCCGCTTGACCTCGAAGATGGCCCGTTCCAGGGTGTGCACCTCGGCCGCCAGTCCGTTGCCACCGTCCGACGACGACGCATGCGCCGGCGTCGTCGGCGGCCCGCCCGGGCCGGAGTACCCGCTGGCGCCACCTGCTGATGTCATCGATACAACCCTTCTGAAGCTCTCCACGCGACTGGGCAGCGACGTGCCCTCGTCCAACTATTCCAGGCCGCCAGGATTCCGTCGACGCGGCCAGTCAGTACTCGATGATCCGGGTGACAAACGGCGTCATCCCGGGCGTGCGCACCGGGCTGACGGTGACTTTGCCGGCGATGCTGGACGCCTCCAACATCTGACCGTTGCCCAGATACATCGTGACGTGCTGGCCGCCGCCGGGACCGTAGAAGATCAGGTCGCCGCGCTTGGCCTGCGACGGCGGAACATGCCGGCCGGCGTTGTACTGGTCGCCGGAAAACCGCGGGATCAACACCCCGACCCCGGCGAACGCGTACCGCATCAGCCCCGAGCAGTCGAAGCCGACGGTGTCGGCGCCGGAATCCACACCCTTGCTGGGCCCGTTGGGGGTGCCGCCACCCCACGAATACGGCACCCCCATCTGCGACGACGCCCGGCGGATCACGTATTCGACGGCCTGGCGGCCATAGACCCGCGGAATCTTGCCCGGTGTGGTGTTGGTGTTGTTGCCGCCCAAGTTGATCCCTAGCCCGCCGAGGAACTGCCGCCCCAGATCCATAGTGGTCTGGGTGGCCTGGGCAGTGGCGTTCAGCGAGGCGTTGGCGATGGCGACCGGGTCCCCCGGCGCGCCGGCACTGATCACCGGCGGCAACGTCGGGTCCCAGCCGCCGTCCTCGGCAGCAGCGGTACCGGCCAAACCGAGCAGCAGCCCGATCACCACCAACAGCACTCCGATGAGACGCGAAATCCTTTGGCGCATAGGTCCTTTCACGGTCAGTACTCGATGTAGCGGACGACGTAGGGCGTCATGCCGCTGGTGCGAACCGGCGCGACCCGGACCTTCAAACCGACATCCGGCGCCTCGAGCATCTGGCCGTCGCCGAGGTAGATCGTCACGTGCTGGCTACCGCCCGGCCCGTAGAAGATGACGTCGCCACGGCGCATCTGCGACGACGGGATCTTGCGGCCGAGGTTGTACTGCGAGCCCGAGTAGTGCGGCAGCTTGATGCCCACGCCGGCGAACGAATACAGCACCAGCCCCGAGCAGTCGAAGCCGACGGTGTCGGACCCCGAGCCGATTCCGCGGCTCGGTCCCGCCGCGTTACCCCCACCCCAGGAGTACGGCACCCCCAACTGCGACAGCCCGCGACGGATCACGTACTCCGAGGCCTGCCGCCCATAAACCCGCGGGATCCGACCGTTGGTGATGCCGGTGTCGTCGGGCTTGAGGATGCCCATCTGCTGGAGGAATTTCTTCCCCATGTTGGCGGTGACCTGCGATGACGTCGCCGAAATGCCCAAGATGGTGTTGATGACGGCGATCGGATCGCCGGGGACGTTGGCGCTGGGCACCGCCGGCAGGGTGGGGTCCCACTCGCCGTCCCATTGACCCGGATTGTGAGCGCGCGGCGCGCTCGGAGCGCCGGGATCCCACCGGTCCCCAGGGGAAGACGCCGCCCGCGGGCCGGTGCCGGTTCCGCCCCCCGGCGCCGACCAACTGCGGGCGGCGTCAAGCCTGGCCAGGGCCGCATCGCGCTCTGCGCCCAGGCGGTTGACTTCTTGTTGCTGTTCGGCGAACGTGCGGTGCGCGTTGGTGAGCGCCGCCACGGCCGCGTCCTGACTGGCCTGCGCCTCGGCGGCGGCCTTGTCCGCTTTCTGCTTGGCCAGCCGCGCCGCCGACTCCTTGTTCACCTGCTCGGTGCGGGCCCGCTGCAGGTTCTCCATCACCCGCTGGGAGCTGACAGACAGCGCCTTGCCCGCGGTGGCGGTGGCAATGATGTCGTCCGGGTTGGCGGCGGTCAGGTAAACATCCGACGGGCCGTTGACATAGGTGGCCGCCGCAAACCTGTCGAATCGCTGCTGCGCCGCGGTAATTGCCGCGTTGGCGTCTTTGACACCCTGCTGGCTGACCTCGACGTCGTGCTGGGCGGCGGCGACGTTGTCGCGTGCGGTCTCCACGTCGACCAGCGCCTTGTTGACGCTCTCCTGTTCGGCCCGGATTGCGGCGCTGAGGTCCTGCAAGCGTTGGTTGGCCTTGGCGACGTCGGCGATCAGCGCGGCCAGCGAGTCCGGGCCCGCACCCGGATCCGCCGTCGCCAACCCCGGCGTGCACAGCACCATGAGCACACACAGGCTGGCGGCCAAGCGAGATAGCGAGCCGCGGCGGAAGCGTCTCATGAGTCTCCTATGGCTCAACGCGGGACGGTCGGCGTCGGCCCCAGATGGCACTGGAAGCGCGATTAGAACGGAAGCATCACTTGCACCGTAAGTCACACCAGTCTCTATTGAAACTTTAGTAACAAATTACAGGTCTGTAATTGAAATGATTGTGACCCAATGGTGACCTGATCGATTTGCTGCCGGGAGCGCTTGCCCACGTCCCGTCAGCACGTATAGCGAGCTAGCTGCCCTGTTCGACGTCCTCGGCCGGGGCTTCGGTTTCTTCTGCCGCCTTTGCTGAACGCCTGGCGCGCAGTTGCAGCATTCGGGTGCCAACGGCGGCCGCTGCCACCACGATCAGCAGCACGATTGTGAAGGCCGTCCAGGGAAACTGCGGGGTGTTCAGCTGGTGCAGGAAATTCTGCGCCGAGACCACCGGGTTGCCGGTCTTGGCATTGTCTTCGCCGATCTCCAGCGTCGACCGCGGGAAGTGCGTGCTGTAGGAGCCGACGTACGAGGGGCTGAGCACCAGCACGGTGGCGTCGGGATGGTCGGAGCCCACCACGGTGGCGACGTCACGCAGCGGTGGGTCGTTGGGCGGGTTGTGGTCGAGCACGACGATCTTGAGGTCGATGCCGTCGGCGCGTGCCTGGTTGACCACCTGGAGTAACGCCGGGGCGACGTCCGGTGGCGCGCTGACCCCTTCGAAGTCGACCTGCGCCCGGACCAACGCCAGGCACTGATCGGGAGGGGTGGACGGATCGAGGCCAACGGTGCCGCAGATCTCGCCTGGAATGTAGGACGGCGCATGCGGGGTGGTCACGGATCAAGACCGTACCGCCTCCCCTGATCGGCTGACAGCACGGTGGCGACGGGACAAGACTGAGGCGCATGGGTGGGCACCGGAATGCAGGACAAGCGTACTGTTAAAGTGGCACCAACCGCCGGCACGGCCCGCCGGCGAACTCGAAAAGCTGGGAGTTGATGTGAGCAACAAAGATTCGGTGAATTCGTTCGAAGCCCGCAACACCTTGAAAGTCGGCGACGACAGTTACCAGATCTATCGCCTCGACGCGGTGCCCGGCACCGAGAAACTCCCCTACAGTCTCAAGGTCCTTGCCGAGAACCTGCTGCGCAACGAGGACGGCAGCAACATCACCAAGGACCACATCGGGGCCATCGCCAACTGGGATCCCAAGGCGGAGCCCAGCATTGAAATCCAGTACACGCCCGCGCGGGTCGTGATGCAGGACTTCACCGGTGTGCCGTGCATCGTCGACCTGGCCACCATGCGGGAGGCCGTCGGCGAGTTGGGCGGCAATCCCGAGAAGGTCAACCCGCTGGCCCCGGCCGATCTCGTGATCGACCACTCGGTGATCGCGGACCTCTTCGGCCGCGCCGATGCGTTCGAGCGCAACGTCGAGATCGAATACCAGCGCAACGGCGAGCGCTACCAGTTCCTGCGCTGGGGGCAAGGTGCCTTCTCCGACTTCAAGGTGGTGCCGCCGGGCACCGGGATCGTGCACCAGGTCAACATCGAATACCTGGCCAGCGTCGTGATGGAACGCGACGGGGTCGCCTACCCGGACACCTGCGTGGGCACCGACTCGCACACCACGATGGTCAACGGCCTGGGCGTATTGGGCTGGGGCGTGGGCGGTATCGAGGCCGAGGCCGCCATGCTCGGCCAGCCGGTGTCGATGCTGATTCCGCGGGTGGTCGGCTTCAAGCTGACCGGTGAAATTCAGCCCGGCGTGACGGCCACCGACGTCGTGCTCACCGTCACCGAGATGCTGCGCAAGCACGGCGTGGTCGGCAAGTTCGTCGAGTTCTACGGCGAGGGCGTGGCCGAGGTGCCGCTGGCCAACCGCGCGACGCTGGGCAACATGAGCCCCGAATTCGGTTCTACCGCAGCGATTTTCCCGATCGACCAGGAAACCATCGACTATCTGCGGTTCACCGGCCGCAGCGACAAGCAGCTGGCGCTGGTCGAGGCCTACGCCAAGGAACAGGGCCTGTGGCACGACCCGGCGCACGAGCCGGCGTTCTCCGAATACCTCGAGCTGAACCTGTCCGACGTGGTGCCCTCGATCGCCGGACCGAAGCGCCCGCAGGACCGCATCGCGCTCTCGGATGCGAAATCGGCGTTCCGCCAGACACTTCCGAACTACGTCGGCGACGACCCGCAGAAGAAGGAGTACTCCAAGCTCGACGAGGTGGTCGACGAGACGTTCCCGGCCAGCGACCCGGGGCAGGTGTCGAACGGCCACGCCGACGACCATGTGCACTCCGCCGCCGCGCACGCGACCGGCCGCAGCAGCAACCCGGTGCCGGTGAAGTCCAAGGAACTCGGCGAATTCGTGCTCGACCACGGCGCGGTGGTGATCGCCGCGGTCACGTCGTGCACCAACACCTCCAACCCGGAAGTCATGCTGGGCGCGGCGCTTTTGGCCCGCAACGCCGTCGAGAAGGGGCTGACGTCCAAGCCGTGGGTGAAGACCACGATGGCGCCCGGCTCTCAGGTGGTGCACGACTACTACGAAAAAGCCGGCCTGTGGCCGTATCTGGAGAAGCTCGGGTTCTACCTTGTCGGCTACGGCTGCACCACGTGCATCGGCAACTCCGGCCCGCTGCCCGAGGAGATCTCGAAAGTCATCAACGACAACGATCTTTCGGTCGCCGCGGTGTTGTCGGGCAACCGCAACTTCGAGGGCCGCATCAACCCGGACGTGAAGATGAACTACCTGGCGTCGCCGCCGCTGGTGGTCGCCTACGCGCTGGCCGGCACCATGGACTTCGACTTCGAGTCGCAGCCGCTCGGCCAGGACAAGGACGGCAACGACGTCTACCTCAAAGACATCTGGCCGTCGCAGAAGGACGTCTCCGACACCATCGCGTCGGCGATCAACCAAGAGATGTTCACCAAGAACTACGCCGACGTGTTCAAGGGCGACGAGCGGTGGCGCAACCTGCCGACGCCGAGCGGCAACACCTTTGAGTGGAACCCGGATTCGACGTATGTGCGCAAGCCGCCGTACTTCGAGGGGATGTCGGCAGAGCCGCAACCGGTCAGCGACATCACCGGCGCGCGGGTGCTCGCACTGCTCGGCGATTCGGTGACCACCGACCACATCTCGCCGGCGGGCAGCATCAAGCCGGGCACCCCGGCGGCGCAGTACCTCGACGAGCACGGCGTGGCACGCAAGGACTACAACTCTTACGGCTCACGCCGCGGCAACCACGAAGTGATGATCCGCGGCACGTTCGCCAACATCCGGCTGCGCAACCTGCTGCTCGACGACGTGGCCGGCGGGTACACCCGCGACTTCACCCAGTCCGATGCCCCGCAGGCGTTCATCTACGACGCCGCGCAAAACTATGCGGCGCAAGGCATTCCGCTGGTGGTGCTGGGCGGCAAGGAATACGGGTCCGGATCGTCGCGGGACTGGGCGGCCAAAGGCACGATGCTGCTGGGCGTGCGGGCGGTGATCGCCGAGTCGTTCGAGCGCATCCACCGCTCCAACCTGATCGGCATGGGCGTGATCCCGTTGCAGTTCCCCGACGGCAAGTCGGCCGAGTCGTTGGGGCTCGACGGCACCGAGGTGTTCGACATCACCGGGATCGAGGCACTCAACGACGGCAAGACGCCGAAGACGGTGCGGGTCAAGGCGTCCAAGGATGGTGGCAAGCCGGTCGAGTTCGACGCGGTGGTGCGCATCGACACACCGGGTGAGGCGGACTACTACCGCAACGGCGGCATCCTGCAGTACGTGCTGCGCAACATGCTGAAGTCCTAGTGCCGAAGGTCAGCCAGGACCATCTGGCGGCCCGGCGCCGTCAAATCCTCGACGGCGCCCGCCGCTGCTTCGCCGAGTACGGCTACGACAAGGCGACGGTGCGGCGGCTCGAACAGGCCATCGGGTTGTCGCGGGGTGCGATCTTCCACCATTTCCGCGACAAGGACACGCTGTTCTTCGAGTTGGCCCGCGAGGATGCCGAGCGGATGGCAGCTGTCGCTTCGCGGGAGGGTCTGATTCAGGTGATGCGCGACTTGCTCGCCGCACCCGACCAGTTCGATTGGCTCGCCACGCGTTTGGAGATCGCCCGCAAGCTGCGAAACGACCCGGCGTTTCACCGCGGGTGGACCGAGCGCTCGGCGGAACTGGCGGCGGCGACGACGGCTCGGCTGCGTCGGCAGAAGCAGGCGGGGCGGCTGCGTGACGACGTCCCCGGCGATGTGCTGCAGTGCTACCTGGACCTCGTGCTGGACGGGCTAGTCGCACGACTGGCGTCCGGCGAAGACCCGGAACGCCTTACCGCCGTGCTTGATCTCGTCGAGGGTTCGGTGCGGCAGGGCTAACCCTCCCCCCACTGT
Source organism: Mycobacterium sp. MFM001 (assembly GCF_003402475.1). Classification (GTDB taxonomy): domain Bacteria; phylum Actinomycetota; class Actinomycetes; order Mycobacteriales; family Mycobacteriaceae; genus Mycobacterium. The sequence continues at coordinate 236,356 of NZ_BFAB01000006.1, read as the reverse complement.
GAATTTCACGACGCGACACGCCGGTGCAGCGTCGGCAGATTCACACTCGGCCGGGCGGCGGCTTACCGCACCGAGCGGGTGCGGTGGTTGGGCCCGCCCCGGCTGCGCATCGGCGTTCCGGACTCGCGAAGCATGCTGTGGATCGACCCGTACGATCGCCCGGTGGAGGCCACCAGGGTACGGATGCTGGCTCCACCCTCGTAGGCATGACGCAACTCGGCCAACAATTGCTCGCGCGGTTTCTTCGATTTCCTCATCGGCGCCTCCCCGCTTCACTTAGGAACCGAACCCCTCCCGGCTAAGCGTAGGAAGCGACCGTCGGCGTCGGACCGATTTCGCGAAATCGCTGTCAGGCCAACTCGATGAGATCCCGATACTCGTCGGACCAGTGATCCTCGGTGCCGTCCGGCAGCAGCACGACGCGTTGCGGGTCGAGCGCCTCGGCCGCGCCCGGGTCGTGGGTCACCAATACCACCGCGCCGGTGTAGCTGCGCAGCGCGTCGAGCACCTGCTCGCGAGAGGCGGGGTCGAGATTGTTGGTCGGTTCGTCGAGCAGCAACACGTTGGCGGTCGACGCCACCAGACCGGCCAACGCCAGCCGGGTCTTCTCGCCACCGGACAACGTGCCCGCCAACTGGTCGAGCTGCGGCCCGCTGAACATGAACGCGCCGAGCAGCCCGCGCAAATCCTGCTCACCGGAATCGGGTGCGGCGTGGCGGATGTTCTGCCACACCGTCGCGGCGTCGTCGAGCGTGTCGTGCTCCTGCGCGAAATAGCCGATTTTCAAACCATGTCCGGGTTCCAGCCCGCCGGCGTCGGGTTGTTCCACGCCGGCCAGCAGCCGCAGCAGCGTCGTCTTGCCGGCGCCGTTGAGTCCCAGCACCACCACCCGCGAGCCGCGGTCGATGGCCAAATCGACGCCGGTGAACACCTCCAGTGACCCGTAGGTCTTGGTCAATCCTTTGGCGACCAGCGGTGTGCGCCCGCACGCCGCGGGCGTCGGGAATTTGATTCGGGCCACCTTGTCGGCCACCCGCTCTTCGTCCAGCGCGGCCATCATCCGGTCGGCGCGGCGCAACATGTTCTGTGCCGCAACGGCTTTGGTGGCCTTGGCGCCCAGTTTCGCGGCCTGGGCCCGCAACGCGCTGGCCTTGCGTTCGGCGTTGGCGCGTTCCCGGCGACGGCGCTGCTCGTCAGTGGCGCGGGCGTCGAGGTATTTCTGCCAACCCATGTTGTAGACGTCGACCTCGCCGCGCACGGCGTCGAGGAACCATACCCGGTTGACGACGTCGGCCAGCAGCTCGACGTTGTGGCTGATCACCACCAGCCCGCCGGTGTGGGCGCGCAGGAAATCGCGCAGCCAGCCCAGTGAATCGGCGTCGAGGTGGTTGGTGGGCTCGTCGAGTAAGAGCGTGGTGTCCGAGCCGGCGCCGGTGTCCGACGCGGCGAAGAGGATGCGCGCGAGTTCCACTCGGCGGCGCTGGCCGCCCGACAGTGTGCGCAGCGGCTGGGTCAGGACCCGTTCGGGCAACCCGAGACTCGCGCAGATCCGGCCCGCTTCGCTTTCGGCGCCGTAGCCGCCGAGCGCGGCGAATCGCTCCTCGAGCTGGCCGTAGCGGCGCACCGCGCGGTCGCGTGCGTCGTCGTCGGCGACCTCGGCCATCAACGCCTGCTGCTTTTCCAGATCGGTGAGCAAGGTGTCCAGTCCGCGCGCCGAGAGCACCCGGTCACGGGCCAGCACGTCGAGGTCGCCCTCTTTGGGATCCTGCGGCAGATAACCGATTTCGCCGGTGCGGGTCACCGAGCCGGCATAGGGCTCGGCTTCGCCGGCCAGGATGCGCAGCGTCGTCGTCTTGCCGGCGCCGTTGCGGCCGACCAGCCCGATGCGATCGCCGGGCTGAATCCGCAGGGCCGCACCGTCAGTGGAGAGCAGCGTGCGCGCGCCAGCGCGGACCTCGAGGTCCGTTGCCGTGATCACGGTCACTCTCCTTGTTAAGTTGTCCGGCTGCTCCTCATCGCGCTCCGCGCTCTGCATCGTCGCCGGACGGCTGCTTACGGTTTGTCGTCGGTGAACACCGGCGGGCGTTTTTCTGCGCGCGCGGCGACCGCTTCCTCGAAGTTGGCGGTGAGCAGACGAACAAATAGCTGTCCCAGGCCTTCGGCCTGCATGTGCCCTTCCAGGCTAGCGGCGTCCAGTCCAGTCCATAGTGTGCGTTTGGTCAACTCGATTCCGGGCCGGGAGAACGCGGCGATCCGTTCGGCCATCGCGTAGCAGGTGTCCAGCAGCTGGTCGTCGGGAACGTGGCGCGAGACCAGGCCGATCCGTTCGGCTTCCTCGGCGTCGACGTCGCGGCCGGTGAGCATGAGCTCGAACGCCCGCGACGAGCCGATCGCCCGGGGAAGCAGATAGCTCAAACCCAGCTCGCTGGCCGTCAGCCCGTTGTTGATGCCCGCCGCGCGAAAGTAGGCGCCACTCGACGCGATCCGGATGTCACAGGCCAGCGCCAGGCACAGTCCGCCGCCGATCGCGGCGCCGTTGACGGCGGCGATCACCGGCTGGTGCAGCCGCCGCAACGCCAGGATGACGTCGTCGAGAATCTCCATCGAGCGCAGCGCGTAGGTCGGCCGGGTCAGGCCCTGGACGTGCGGCACCTCCCCCGCCGACTTGTGGTCGGCGCCCGAGGAGAAACCCCGGCCCGCGCCGGTCAGCACGACCGCCCGCACCGCGTTGTCGTAGGTGATCTCTTCCAGCGCTGCCTTGAGCGGAACCATGACGTCGAACGCCATCGAGTTCATCCGCTCGGGCCGGTTGAGGGTGATCAGCGCGATCGATGGCCGCGGATGTTCAACGAGTACATAGCTCACCCGCTGAACGTAACGGGTCAGCTCTGGGCGTCGGGCTCCTGCGCCGCGATCGCGGCGTCGATGTCGAAGTCCTTCACCTTTTGCACCAGCTCCTCCAGCGCGGCCGGTGGCAGCGCGCCCGGCTGGTTGAACACCAGCTTGCCCTTCTTGAAGGCCATCAGGGTCGGGATGGATCGGATGTCGGCCGCCGCGGCGAGCTGCTGCTCGGCCTCGGTGTCGACCTTGGCGTAGACGACGTCGGGGTGTTTCTCCGACGACTCGGCGAATGTCGGCGCGAATGCCCGGCAGGGGCCGCACCAGGATGCCCAGAAGTCGACGAGCACGATGTCGTTGCCGCTGATGGTGTCGTTGAACTCTTCTGCAGTGAGGTCTCGGGTAGTCACCCTTTGCCCAACGTCGCGGGCCGCCGTGGTGTTCCGCGGGTCAGGTCAGGTAGTCGTAGTCGCCGCGGACCCAGGCGGCGTGTCGCGCCGCCGATCGCCGCACCGCGGCCTGGCCGTCGCTGTCGATGGAGTTGGTGAACAGCCCGTAGATGCGGTCGAACCGCAGCCCGGCCAGCGTGTCGGCCATCCGCAGCACCACCGCCGCCGACAGCGGCAACCGGTTGGGGTAGCTGCGCAGGAAGCCGACCGTGCGCCGGTCGGGATTGGGGAAGACGGTGTCGCCGACCAGCAGCACGCCGCGGCCGTCGGCGCCGTCGCGCCAGCAGGCGACCGCGCTGCCGGGGAAATGCCCGCCGACCCGCACCACCGACAGCGAGGGCGTCAGCTCCAGGGTGTCCGACCACTGCCGGATCACCGGGTCGGGGCGCATCACCCATTGGGCGTCGGCGGCGTTGACGTACACCGGCACCCCGCCGAGGCGGTGGCTCCACTCCACCTGCGCGCCGTACATGTGCGGATGACTGGCGACGATCCCGACGACCGGGCCGCGTTCTTGTATCGCCGTCACGGCGGCGTCGTCGAGAAAACCGGACGGATCCCACAACACGTTGCCGCCGCTGGTGCACACCAGCTTTCCCACTTGCCCGATACCGAACGCCGGCGCGCTGCCGACGCCGACAAGGCCGTCCTCGATCACGCTGACCTCGGAACGCATCCCCTCGGCGGCAAGCTCCTCCAGCGTCGCCCACTGCTGACCGTCGCGGGGCACCCACTGCCGCTCGTCGGCGCAGATCGCGCAGACCCCCGACGCGGTCGCATGCTCCACACCACAAGTCCTGCAGAGCCAGAACATGGGCCCACTCTATTCGGGCGGAATCGGGCCTCACAGCGGCTTCATAGCCGATTGCCAGGATCGCGGGCTCCACTGGTGTGATGGGGTCCACGGCCGCGCCCACACATCGACTGACCCTCGCGCTCGTCGCGATGGCCGCTCTGGCGGTCGGTGCATGCGGCGGCTCCGATGACGGAAACGCAGGCAAACCCAGCACCTCGGCGAGCGCGACACCAAGCCCGACGCCTTCCGCCTCCAAGCCGCCGCCTCCCGTCGGTCACGCCCACGTCGAAGGCATGGTCCGATCGGTATCGGGCGACACCATTCAGCTCACGCAGCGTGACCGAACGGCAGCAACGGTCGACTACACGCCGACGACGATGATCACCGAGCTGGGTCCGGCTCAGCTGACCGACGTCACCCCAGGCAGCTGCGTCGACGTCGAGCCCACTGCTGCGGGTGGGCCCGTCTCGGCGCAGTCAGTGATCATCAGCCCATCCGAAGGTGGTAATTGCCCTCCCCCGACGGGCCAACCGCCCGCCGGTGTGTCCGGGACGGTCAAAAGCGTTACGGGCAACACCATCGGCGTCGACAGCACCGACGCCGCGGGCAAGACCGCGCACACCGATGTGACCGTCACCGACTCGACCACGTACCAAAAGCATTCAGTCACCAATGCGCAAGCGATACAGAACGGCAGGTGTCTGGCGGCGCAAGGCACGAAGGACGGCGGCGTGCTGCACGCGGACAGCATCGACCTCGAACCGTGCCCGGCGATAGGCCGCCCACACCACCACTTCCACATTCCCCGCCTGCCGCACGGGCATCACCATTAGCGAGTGGTCGTCTCGCGAGCCAGAAGCCAGGGCTGTGATGCGCACAAAATCACGACCCAGGCTTCTGTTTCGCGGTCAATACGACCGCGGCAGCCCGAGGCTGTGCTGGGCGACGTGGTTGAGGATCATCTCGCGGGTGATCGGCACGGTCTTGAACAGCCGGACGAACTCGTACATGTTGGCCAGCGCGACCTCGCGGGTGAATCCGCTGCCGCCGTGCACTTCGATGGCCGCGTCGACGCAGCGGATCGCCGTGTCGGCGGCCAGGAATTTGGCCATGTTGCTGGCCTCCCCCGCGTCGGTTCCGGCGTCGTAGCTCTCGGCGGCGTGGCGCGTCATCAGCCGGGCCGACTCCAGCGCAATCTTGGCTTCCGCCAACGGATGTGCGACGCCCTGATGCGCGCCGATCGGCACCTGCCACACCTGGCGTTCGCGGGCGTAGGCCACCGCCTTGTCCAGTGCGTAGCGGCTGACGCCGTTGCAGATCGCCGCGATGATCACCCGTTCGGGGTTCATGCCGTCGAATGCGACGCGCAGACCGTTGCCCTCACCGCCGACGAGCCGGTCGGCCGGCACGGCCACGTTGTCGAAGAATACCGTGAACGACTTGTCGGTGATCTCGAAAGTCATTGGGATGCGGTGCATATCGATGCCCGGTGTGTCGCGGTCGACCAAGAACAACGACAGCTGTGCGCGGCCGCGCGGGTCGGTGCCGGTGCGGGTGACGACGAGCAGCGCGTCGGCCTGGTCGGCGGCGGTGATGAAGGTCTTCTGCCCGCTGATGTAGTACTTGTCGCCGTCGCGGTGGGCGGTGGTGGCCAGCTGATGGGAGTTGGAGCCGGCGTCGGGTTCGGTGATCGCAAATGCGATCTTGACGCTCCCGGCGGCCATCGGCGCCAGCCACTGCCGCTTCTGCTCGTCGGTGGCGTGCCTGGCCAGCAGGCTGCCGACGATGCCCGGCGAGATCATCAGCATGATCTGCGGGCAGCCCGCGGCGGCGGCTTCCTCGGCGACGATGTTCATGGCGGACAGTCCCATTCCGCCGCCGCCGTATTCCTCGGGCAGGTTCACGCCGACGAATCCGCCGGCGGCCAGCGCGTCCCACAGCTCGGTGGGATGCTGCAGGGTTTCGCTGCAGTGGGTGAAGTAGTCATTGCCGAAGCCGGCCACGATGCCATGCACCGACGCCCGTAACTCCTGCTCTTCGAAAGCGTTGAGCGTCACCGGAAATCCATCCAATGGCCGTGTGGGGTGAAACCCAGCAGGAACGGTATCTCGATGCGGCACACGGGTCCGGCGGTGATGTCGTCAGTGTCGAAAATGACGTATTCGCCGAGGTTTTCGGTCCACCGGGACACCGGCACCATCAAGTAGCCGTCGCCCTCCGGCGCATCGGGTGTGCGGGGCACGAAGGTCGGCTCCATCACGACGGCCGGGCGCTCGTGGCGCAGCCGGTACTCCTGCTCGTCGCCGCTGTGCAGGTCGCGCACCACCAGGCTGTGCATGCGCATGCCGTTGCCCTTGGCGTCGCCACCGATCAGGTATCCCCATCGATGCCCGCGCCCGTAGAAGCGTTCGTCGACCTTGGGCAGCTCGCAGGGGCGGTCATCGAGCAGCTCGGATTTGACGCTGCCGGTGGACAAGTCCACCGTCCAGCGGCCGAGCGTGCTGCGTGCCAAATTGAAGAACAACGAGACGTCCTCGCCCTCGAATCGGTCGACGTCGAGCGGGAACGGTGGCCGCTGGAAGACCGGCGCGTCGAGGGTCAGGGTGTTGTCGGTGACGTCGGCGGCCAGCGTGTGCATCATGTACTGCGGCTCGATTTCGGCAGTGATCCAGCGGATTTCGCCGTGCTCGACGTCGTCGCGGGGCACCAGCGCCAGCATGGTCGGCAGTTCGGGGTTCCAGCCGTGCACCGGCAGCCCGCGCTCGATCCGGTCTGGGTCGAACACGAAACCCTGAAACGGCAACACCATCCACTCCGGTGTGAGCCACATGTCGTGGACTTCGGAGGAATACGGCGCGTCCCACAGCTCACGGGAAACCACCGTGCCGTCGGCCCGCACCACGTGCACGGTGACGTACGGTTTGCGGTTGCTGTAGGCCCAGCCGTACAAGGTGCCGTTGTCCCACTTCGGATGTGCGGTGAACGCGGCATCGCCATAGCCGGCCTGCTCGAAGATGCCGCGGGACAGCTGCGGCGACCACGGCACGATCCCGCGGGTTTCGAGCGTGATCGGATCCAGCGCGACGGGCGGGCTGCCCTGTTCGCCCGACGCGAGGATTTCGCCGCCGAACGGAAAGCAGTTGATGTTGTTGGTGCCCTGCGGAATTCCGCGGGTGTACTCGTCGGGGACCGCGGCGCCGAAGCCGATGTTGCGCCAGTCGGTCCACTCGCCGTCGGTCCAGCAGAACATCCCGCGGCCGTGCCGCTGCTCCAGCAAGTACTTGGGTGTACGGACCCAACGGTTGCGGAAATCGGCGCGACCGCCGTCGAACGTCAGGCCCTGCACCATGCCGTCCATCGCCAGCAGGCCGTTGCCGCCCTGCTTGGTGGGCCGTTTGAACGTCGGCCCGACCCGATAGAAGCCGCCGCACAGGTCGGCGGGGATCTCGCCGGAGGTCACCACGCAGTCCTCGACGGTCGCCTCGAATCGCATCGGCCGAAACGCGCCGCGAAGCACCGCGGCGTCGGGCACCATGACCATGGCGACTTAGTATACTAAGTTGCGTGACCACAGCCAAGGCCTCCCGCGCACCCGACCTGGTCGCCGCTACCCTGCGTCGCCGCATCCTGTCCGGCGAGCTGGCCCCCGGCGACTCCCTGCCGCCGGAAGCCGAGCTGGTCAGCCAGCTGGGAGCCAGCCGCGAAACCGTCCGCATGGCCCTGCGGCTGCTCGACGCTGAGGGGCTCACCGCCACCAGCCAGGGCCGCAGCGGTGTGCGCATCCGCCATCCCGAACCCGAGCGGGTCGCCCGCTCGCTGGTGCAGCTGCTCACCCTCACCGGCGCGACGTGGGGTGACTTGCTGGCATTCCGCAAGATGCTCGAGCCGGCCGCCGCGGCACACGTCGCCGAGTACGCCTCCCCCGACGAACGGGCCGCGCTCACCGCCGTCGCCGACCGCGGTATCGCCCCGGACGGCACCGGCTATCACGAATTTCACGAGCTGCTGGTGCGGGCGAGTGGAAACCCTTTGCTGACAACGGTTTTGGCTGCCGTCGAGCAGGCTGTCCGCTGGGCTGCTGCCGAGCAGGACATCACTCAATTCGACCGCGACGAAGCCGCCAAGTCACATCGCGCGATCGCCAAAGCGATCAGCGACAACGACCCCCGTCGCGCCGAACACCGGATGCGCCGGCATCTCGACGCCGCTCTCAAGCACGTCGAGGCGTCCGGACTGCTTGGCGCGCCGATGATCCCGCCGTCGCGTTGGCGCGGCGCGGGCAGCGACCTGCCCTGGCGCTAATAGACCTGTGCCCAACAGTCTGCGCAGGTCAGACGCCCGAATTCGCAGACAGGCCAGGCTCGGCGGACGATGATGTGCAGATGGGCAGCACCACGAAGTCGGCGCCGAAGCACCCGAAGGCCGACAAGAAACGCATCGACTTCCACCCGAACGACGAGCCGGGCGCGCTGGACGTCGCGAATTCGACCCGCAGTCCGTTCCCGCCGATCGACGAGTACGCATTTCTGTCCGATTGCGAGAACACCTGTCTGATCGCCCCGAACGGCGCCGTCGAGTGGATGTGTCTGCCGCGGCCGGATTCGCCGAGTGTGTTCGGCGCCATTCTCGACCGCAGCGCCGGCCATTTCCGGGTCGGCCCGTACGGCCAGAACGTTCCGTCGCTGCGAGTGTACCGCCCCGGTGGCCTGATCGTGGAGACGACGTGGCAGACCGAGACGGGGTGGCTGACCGTGCACGACGCGTTGGTCATGGGCGCCTGGCACAACACCGACAAGCGGTCCAAGACGCATCGGCGCGCCCCGACCGACTGGGACGCCGAGCACATCCTGCTGCGAGTGATCAAGTGCGTGAGCGGAACTGTCGAAGTCGAGGTGAGCTGCGAGCCGGCCTTCGGTTACCACCGCAACGAAGCCAAGTGGGCCTACACCGGGCAGGTGTACGAGGAGGCGACGGCGACATGCGCGGGCGGCCTTGACGATTCCTATCCCACGCTCAAACTCACCACCAATCTGCGGCTCGGCATCGAAGGCCCGGAGGCCAATGCCCGCACCCGGATGGTCGAGGGCGACGAGGCCTTCGTCGCGCTGTCGTGGTCGCCGCTGCCGGCTCCGCGAACGCAGGAGGAGGCGGCCAAGAAGATGTGGCAGACCTCCGAATGCTGGCGGCAGTGGATCACCATCGGCAAGTTCCCGGATCACCCGTGGCGTGGTTACCTGCAGCAGAGCGCGCTGGCGTTGAAGGGCCTGACCTATGCCCCGACCGGTGCGCTGATGGCCGCAGCGACCACGTCGCTGCCGGAAACGCCTGGGGGCGTGCGGAATTGGGACTACCGCTACGCGTGGGTGCGGGACTCGACGTTCGCCCTGTGGGGCTTGCATTCGCTCGGCCTGGACCGGGAAGCCAACAACTTCTTCCATTTCCTGTCGGACGCCGCGGTCGACGAAGACGGCAACGCGCAGACACTGCAAGTGATGTACGGCGTGGGCGGTGAAAAAACGCTCACCGAGGAGGAACTCCCCCACCTGTCCGGGTACGACGGCGCGCGGCCGGTGCGAATCGGCAACGGCGCCTACAACCAGCGCCAGCACGACGTCTGGGGCACCATGCTCGACTCGGTGTATCTGCATGTGCGGCCGCGCGCGCACGTGCCGGAACGGCTGTGGCCGATCCTCAAAAGGCAAGTCGAGGAAGCGATCGAAAACTGGCGGCTCCCCGACCGCGGGATCTGGGAAGTGCGCGGCGAACCGCAGCACTTCGTGTCCTCCAAGGTGTTCTGCTGGGCGGCGCTGGACCGCGGCGCGAAGCTGGCCGCGATGCACAACGAGAAGGAGTACGCCACGAAGTGGAGCAGCATCGCCGACGAGATCAAGGCCGACGTGCTGACGCACGGCGTCGACGAGCGCGGCGTGTTCACCCAGCGATACGGTGATCCCGCACTCGACGCGTCGGCGTTGATGATTCCGATACTCCGGTTCCTACCAGCGGATGATCCGCGCGTGCGGGCCACCGTGCTCGCAATCGCCGACGAACTGACCGTCGACGGGTTGGTGTTGCGCTACAAGGTCGAAGAGACCGACGACGGACTCGTCGGCGAGGAAGGCACGTTCACGATCTGCTCGTTCTGGCTGGTGTCCGCGTTGGTCGAGATCGGCGAACTCACCCGGGCCAAGCAGCTCTGCGAACGGCTGCTGGCATTCGCCAGCCCACTCAAGCTCTACGCCGAGGAAATCGACACCCGCACAGGGCGTCATCTGGGCAACTTCCCGCAGGCGTTCACCCACCTGGCGCTGATCAACGCCGTCGTACACATCATCCGCGCGGAGCAGGAGATGATCTCCGCGGGCGAATTCCAGCCCGCCTATTGATGGCGAGCAGACGCAGAATCGCGCGAAATGCCGGGGCGGCATGCGATTCTGCGTCTGCTCGGCCTTAGTCTTTGCCGCGCCAGACCCGTTCGAAGGGCAGCCGCCATGCCCGGGGCGCGATCAGCTGGTGGATCGAATTGGGTCCCCAGGAGCCGATGTCGTAACTGCGCACCGGCGGCGGATCGTCCAACAACGGCGCTGACACTTCCCACAGTCGCTCGATGCCCTCCGCGGTGGTGTACAGCGTCCGGTCGCCGCGCATGGCGTCGAGGATCAGCCGCTCGTAGGCCTCGAGCACCTCCTGGGCGTGGCCGGTCTCTTGCATCGCGAACTGCAGGCTCAGTTTGTCCAGCTTCATTCCCGGGCCGGGCCGCTTGCCGTAGAACGACAGCGACATCTTCGCCACGTCGGCCAGGTCGAACGTCAAATGATCCGGACCATGTTGTCCCACACCGGATCCCGGCGGGAACATGCTCTTCGGCGGCTCGTGGAATGCGATCGAGATGATCCGCTGTCCCTCCGCCATGGCCTTTCCGGTGCGCAGATAGAACGGAACGCCAGCCCAGCGCCAGTTGTCGATCTCACATTTGAGCGCGATGAACGTCTCGTTGTCGGACTCGGACGACACCCCGGGTTCGTCCAGATAGCCCTTGTACTGCCCGCGCACCACATCGTTGGGATCCAGCGGGCGCATCGAGCGGAAGACCTTATTCTTCTCGTCGGTAATCGCGAGCGGTGCCAGCGCGGTGGGCGGTTCCATCGCGACGAACGCCAGAATTTGGAACAGGTGGGTGACCACCATGTCCCGGAATGCGCCCGTCGATTCGTAAAACTGCGCGCGCCCCTCAAGGGTGAGCTTCTCCGGCACGTCGATCTGAATGTGGTCGATGAAATTCCGGTTCCAGATCGGCTCGAACAACCCGTTCGCGAAGCGGAACGCGAGGATGTTCTGCGCGGGCTCCTTGCCGAGGAAATGGTCGATCCGGAAGATCCGTTCTTCCTCGAATCTCTTGTGAATCTCCGCGTTCAGCTCCTGCGCACTCTGCAAGTCGGTGCCGAACGGCTTCTCCATGATCACCCGGGAATGCTCAACCAGGTCCGCCTTGTAGAGCGTTTCCAGTACGGCCATCGCGGCCGAGGGCGGCACGCTCAAATAGTGCAGCAGCCGGGCGTTAGCGCCGAGTGTCTCGAGCTGCTCGCGCACAGCTTTCGCCAGGCCGTCCGGACCTGCCTCCTGCGGCACGTAAACCAGGTTCTTGGTGAACTGCTCCAGCAGCTCGTCGGTAGCTTTGCGCCTGGCGAATTCCCGGCATGCCTTGTCGGCCAGCGTGCGAAACGCCTCGTTGTCGAGATCCTCCAGCGACGTCCCGACGATGCGTATCTCCGGAGCGAGGTTGGAACAGGACAGATGGTATAGGCCGGGCAGCAGCTTACGACGTGCTAAATCGCCTGTGGCACCGAACAAGACGACGACATGCGGATCTGCGCTGCTGCCCGTCTCCTTGGCCCCCCGGCCCTTTGCGGGATCGGTCACAGCCCCAGAGTAGCCACGACGGGGGCCGCCGCGAGGAGAAAACGGCCGTTCAGACCGTGAAGCCGAGCGCCCGCAGCTGGTCGCGACCGTCGTCGGTGATCTTGTCCGGGCCCCACGGCGGGTTCCACACCCAGTTGATCCGCAGCTCGTCGACTAAGCCGGCGCCGATCAGCGCGGACCGCGACTGGTCTTCGATGACATCGGTCAACGGGCAGGCCGGCGAGGTCAGCGTCATGTCGATCAGCGCGACGGTGCCCTCGTCGCCTTCTTCCAGGTTCAGCCCGTAGACCAGTCCCAGGTCGACGACGTTGATGCCCAGTTCGGGGTCGACGACGTCGCGCATCGCCTCCTCGATGTCGGCGAGCAGTTCGTTATCCGGTGCGGCGGTCTCGCTCATCCGTTACCTCCTTTGCGCTGGCCTGGGCCAGTGCGTCTTTGAATGCCATCCAGCCGAGCAGCGCGCATTTCACCCGCGCCGGGTATTTGGCGACCCCGGCGAAAGCGACGCCGTCGCCCAGCACCTCCTCGTCGCCCTCCACTGTTCCCCGCGACGAGACCATCTCGGTGAACGCGGCGACGGTCTTGAGCGCCTGGCCGACGCTTTGGCCGATCACCTGCTCGGTGAGTACCGAGGTGGCGGCCTGGCTGATCGAACAGCCGTGCCCGTCGTAGGAGACGTCGGCGATGTGATCGCCGTCGTCGGACAGCGCCACGCGCAGCGTCACCTCGTCGCCGCAGACCGGGTTGACGTGATACACCTGGGCGGCGAACGGTTCCCGCAGCCCGCGGTGCTGGGGATGCTTGTAGTGGTCGAGGATCACGTCCTGATAGATCTGCTCGAGACGCATGCTCAGTCTTTCCCGAAGAAGTCCAGGGCACGTTGCACGCCGGCCACCAGTCGGTCGACCTCCTCGGGCGTGTTGTACACCGCGAACGACGCCCGTGCGGTGGCGGCCAAGCCGAACCGGCGATGCAGCGGCAGCGCGCAGTGGTGCCCGACCCGCACCGCGACGGCGTCGTCGTCGAGCACCTGGCCGACGTCGTGCGCATGCACGCCGTCGACGACGAACGACACGGGCGAGCCGCGGTGCTCCATGGACTGCGGCCCGATGATCCGCACACCTTTGATGGCGGACAGGCCCTCGATGGCGGCGGCGGTCAGTGTGCGTTCGTGGTTTTCGACGGCGTCCATGCCGATCTTGCCGAGGTAGCGGGCAGCCGCGGCCAACGCCACCACCTGCGAAGTCATCGGGGTGCCGGCTTCGAACCGCTGCGGCGGCGGCGCATAGGTGGAGGCTTCCATGGCCACGTTCTCGATCATCGACCCGCCGGTGAGGAACGGCGGCATCGACGCGAGCAGCTCGCGACGGCCGTACAGCACACCAATCCCGTTGGGCCCCAGCATCTTATGCCCGGAAAAGGCGGCGAAGTCGACGTCGAGGGCGTGGAAGTCAACCGGCTCGTGCGGCACCGACTGGCAGGCGTCCAGCACGGTCAGTGCGCCCACCTCTTTAGCCCTGTTTACCAGTTCGGCCACCGGGGCCAGGGCGCCGGTGACGTTCGAATGATGGCTGAAGGCAACCACTTTGACGTTCTGGTCGAGTTGCAGCGAATCCAGGTCGATGCGGCCGTCGTCGGTCACGCCGTACCAGCGCAGGCTGGCGCCGGTGCGCCGGGCGAGTTCCTGCCAGGGCACCAGGTTGGCGTGGTGTTCGAGCTCGGTGGTGACGATGACATCGCCTTCGCCTACCGCATGCTCGAAGCGGTTGTCACCCAAGGTGTAAGACACCAGGTTGAGCGCCTCGGTGGCGTTCCTGGTGAACACAAGCTCGTCGGCCTCGGCGCCCACGAATTCCGCGACATCGGTGCGACCCTGCTCGTAGGCGTCGGTGGCCTCCTCCATCAGCTGATGCGCGCCGCGGTGCACCGCGCCGTTGGAAGTGGTCAAGAATTCTCGCTCGGCGTCGAGCACCTGCACCGGGCGCTGCGACGTGGCACCGGAATCCAAGTAGGCCAGCTGTTTTCCGCCCCGCATCCCGCGCTTGAGGATCGGGAAGTCCGCGCGGATCGCAGCAACGTCAAGTGGGACCATGGTCAGGCCCCCGTGGCCGCCGTTTGCGTGAAGCGCACGTAGCCGTTCTCTTCGAGTTCGTCGGCCAGCTCCGGACCACCCGATTCGATGATCTTGCCGCCGACGAACACGTGCACGAATTGCGGATGGATGTATCGCAGGATCCGGGTGTAGTGCGTGATCAGCAGGATGCCGCCGTGGACTTCCTCTGCGTAGCGGTTGACGCCCTCGCTGACCACTCGCAACGCGTCGACGTCCAGGCCCGAGTCCGTCTCGTCGAGGATCGCGATCTTGGGCTTCAACAAACCCAGCTGCAAGATCTCGTGGCGCTTCTTCTCACCACCCGAAAAGCCTTCGTTGACACTGCGTTCGGCGAACGCCTGGTCGATGTCGAGGGCCTCCATCGCGGACTTGACTTCTTTGACCCAGTGCCGCAGCTTCGGCGCTTCGCCGCGCACAGCGGTGGCCGCGCTGCGCAGGAAGTTCGACATCGACACCCCCGGCACCTCGACCGGGTACTGCATCGCCAAAAACAGTCCGGCGCGGGCGCGTTCGTCGACGGTCATGTCGAGGACATTGGCGCCGTCGAGCGTGATGGAGCCGGACGTCACCGTGTACTTAGGGTGACCGGCGATCGCGTACGACAGGGTGGATTTGCCGGATCCGTTGGGGCCCATCACCGCATGGGTCTCGCCGGAGCGCACGGTCAGGTTGACGCCGTTGAGGATGGGGATCTCGCCGCCGTCGGCTTGGTTTTCGACGCTGACGTGCAAGTCTTTGATTTCCAGAGTGGTCATGAGGCTGTTGTCTTCTCCGTAATGGCCAGTTCGTGTTCGATGGCGTTGGTCAGGCGCTCCCGCACCTCGGGCACCGCGATCTTGGCGATGATCTCGTTGAAGAAACCACGCACCACCAAGCGGCGGGCCTGCTCCTCGGGGATGCCGCGGGAGCGCAGGTAGAACAGTTGCTCGTCGTCGAATCGTCCGGTGGCGCTGGCGTGTCCGGCGCCGACGATTTCGCCGGTCTCGATCTCCAGGTTGGGCACCGAGTCGGCACGCGCGCCGTCGGTGAGCACCAGGTTGCGGTTCACCTCGAAGGTGTCGGTGCCGGTGGCTTCTGCGCGAATCAGCACGTCGCCCACCCAGACGGTGTGCGCGTCGGGCAGATTCGAGTCCGGATCTCCTTGCAGCGCACCCTTGTACAGGGCGTTGGACTTGCAGTCGGGGTGAGCGTGGTCGACCAGCAGCCGTGACTCGAGATGCTGGCCGTCGTCGGCGAAGTACAGGCCGAGGAGCTCGGCGTCGCCGCCCGGCCCGGCGAATCGGACATTGGCCGACATCCGCACCAGCTCACCACCCAGGGTGACCGCGACGTGCCGCAGCACCGCGTCCTTGCCCAGCCGGGCGTGATGCGCGCTGACGTGCACCGCGTCGTCGGCCCAGTCGGCGATCCACACCACCGTCAGCCGGGCAGCGTCGTCGACGACGAATTCGACGTTGTCGGCGTAGGTTCCGCTGCCGCGGTGGTCGACGACGACGACGGCCTCGGCGAGCTCTTCCACCCGGATTTGCAGGTGGCCGTATGCGGTTGCGCCCTCGCCGGGGCCCTCGATCGCGATGTCGACCGGCTCGGCGGTGTTCACCGTCACTACCGTCGCGGAGTTGAACGACGAAAACGCTTGCGCGGCAACCCGGTCAGCGGGTATGCCGCCTTGTCCCAGCCGCTCGTCGCCGCGCCGCACCGTCTCCACGGTGACGCCGGGACGTTCGGCGACGGTAACTTTCGCGCTGCCGGTGGCCCGCGCCGACCCGTCGTGCAGGCCGCGCAACCGCCGCAAGGGGGTGAACCGCCAGATCTCGTCGCGGCCGTGCGGCACTTCGAAGGCGTCGACGTCGAACGAGGTGAAAACCTCGCCCTTGTTGGCTGCGGTCAGGGCCGAACCCTCAACCGCTTCGGTCAGATTCGCCACTAGCCGACCGCGCCTTCCATCTGCAGCTCGATCAGCCGGTTGAGCTCCAGCGCGTATTCCATCGGCAGCTCCTTGGCGATGGGCTCCACGAAGCCGCGCACCACCATCGCCATTGCCTCGTCCTCGGTCAGCCCGCGACTCATCAGGTAGAACAGCTGGTTCTCGCTGACCTTGGACACGGTGGCCTCGTGGCCCATCGTCACGTCGTCTTCGCGGATGTCGACATACGGGTAGGTGTCGCTGCGGCTGACCGTATCGACCAGCAGCGCATCGCATTTCACGCTCGAGCGCGATCCGTGCGCACCCTTGTTCACCTGGACCAGGCCGCGGTAGGACGCCCGGCCGCCGCCGCGGGCCACCGACTTGGACACGATGTTGCTCGACGTGTTCGGCGCCAGGTGCAGCATCTTGGCGCCGGTGTCCTGGTGCTGGCCCTCGCCTGCGAACGCCACCGAGAGCACCTCGCCCTTGGCGTGCTCGCCGGTCATCCACACGGCCGGGTACTTCATAGTGACCTTCGAGCCGATGTTGCCGTCGACCCACTCCATGGTGGCGCCGGCTTCGGCGCGCGCCCGCTTGGTGACCAGGTTGTAGACGTTGTTCGACCAGTTCTGGATCGTCGTGTAACGGCAACGGCCACCGGGCTTTACGATGATCTCCACCACCGCCGAGTGCAGCGAGTCCGACTTGTAGATCGGAGCGGTGCAGCCCTCGACGTAGTGCACGTAGGCGCCCTCGTCGACGATGATCAGCGTCCGCTCGAACTGACCCATGTTCTCGGTGTTGATCCGGAAGTAGGCCTGCAACGGAATATCGACGTGTACGCCGGGCGGGACGTAAATGAACGAGCCGCCACTCCACACCGCAGTGTTCAAGGCAGAGAACTTGTTGTCCCCCGCCGGGATCACCGTGCCGAAGTACTCCTTGAAGATGTCGGGGTGTTCCCGCAGGCCGGTGTCGGTGTCGAGGAAGATAACCCCTTGGGACTCAAGGTCTTCGCGGATCTGGTGGTAAACGACCTCGGACTCGTACTGGGCCGCTACCCCGGCAACCAGACGCTGCTTCTCGGCTTCCGGGATGCCCAGCCTGTCGTAGGTGTTGCGGATGTCTTCCGGCAAGTCATCCCACGTGGCCGCCTGCTTCTCCGTGGAGCGCACGAAGTACTTGATGTTGTCGAAGTCGATGCCCTCGAGGTTGGAGCCCCACTTCGGCATCGGCTTGCGCTCGAAGATGCGCAGGGCCTTGAGCCGGTTCTCCAGCATCCATTCCGGCTCGTTCTTCTTGGCCGAAATGTCGCGCACCACAGCCTCGGACAAGCCACGCTGCGCGCTCGCGCCCGCGACGTCGGAGTCGGCCCAGCCGTAGCCGTACCGGCCCAGCGAAGCGATGGCCTCTTCCTGGGACAACGCTTCTTTGGCCAAGGGGCCACCTATCGGGCGAACCTCAGGGGTGGTCGTCATCTACGACGCTCCTTGCTTGCTCGTGGGGGCTTCGGCGCGGGCTGTGCGCCGAAGGGACTGCTCAGGGTTCAGCGGGACGTGCGTGGTGCACGCGCAGTCGCCGTTGACGATCGTCGCCAGCCGCTGCACGTGAGTGCCGAGCACCTCGGACATCGCCTGCAGCTCGGTCTCGCACAGCTCCGGGAACTCCTCGGCCACATGCGACACCGGGCAGTGGTGCTGGCAGATCTGCACACCGTGGATCGGGCCGTCCACCCGCGTGGTGGTGGTGACGTACCCGGCCTTGCTCAGTGCCGCCGCGACGCGGTCGGCCTTACCCTCGACGTCGGCCTCGGGCGCCGCCGCATCGGACAGAATGCTGTCGATGCGCTGCCGGGCGAACTTGCGGACCGCATCCTCGCCGCCGATCTCCCGCAACTGACGCATCGCCGCCGACGCCAAGTCGTCGTAGCTGTGGTCCAGCTTCGCGCGACCGGCCGCGGTCAGCCGGTACCGCTTCGCCGGGCGTCCCCGGCCCACCTGCTGCCAGGCGGCGGCGGGAACCGACTCGGCCTCGCCGGCGTCGATCAGGGCGTCCAGGTGGCGCCGCACCCCGGCCGCGGACAGCCCGAGCCGGTCACCGATCTGCCCTGCTGTGATAGTCCCGGATTCCAGCAACAACCGCACGACGGCGCTTCGGGTGTGGCCGTCGTGCGTCGAAGCTG
The DNA here is from genome assembly GCF_003402475.1 of Mycobacterium sp. MFM001. Taxonomy (GTDB): domain Bacteria; phylum Actinomycetota; class Actinomycetes; order Mycobacteriales; family Mycobacteriaceae; genus Mycobacterium. The sequence continues at coordinate 218,149 of NZ_BFAB01000006.1, read as the reverse complement.
CGGCCAGTGCCGCATCCGACGGGATTTTCACAACACCAGTGTGACGCAATTCCGGCGACCGGTCCAGCTGGACCCACCTGCCCGGCAGTTACGCTGCACTGATGGCTGCCCGCCACCACACCCTGAGTTCGTCGATTGCCCGCTGGCATGGCGACGAACAGACCGTCGGGCCGCCGCTCGACGCCGGCGAGCTGGTCGCGGTACGCCGCACTCGGCTGTTCGGCGGCGCCGGCACGGTATTGATGGCGATCGGCGCGCTGGGTGCCGGGGCGCGGCCGGTGGTGCAGGACCCGTCGTTCGGGGTCCGGCTCCTCAACCTGCCGTCGCGCATTCAGACGGTCTCGTTGACGATGACCACCACCGGCGCGGTGATGATGGCGCTGGCCTGGCTGATGCTGGGACGCTTCGCGCTGGGCGATCGGCGTATGTCGCGCGGCGAGCTGGACCGCACCCTGCTGCTGTGGACCATCCCGCTGCTAGTGGCGCCCCCGATGTACAGCAAGGACGTCTACTCCTATCTGGCGCAAAGCCAGATCTGCCGCGAGGGGCTCGACCCCTACCGGGTGGGGCCTGCTCCCGGCCTGGGCCTCGGTCATGTGTTCACGCTGTCGGTGCCCAGCCTGTGGCGCGAGACCCCGGCCCCCTATGGGCCGCTGTTCTTGTGGGTCGGGCGCGGGATTTCGGCGCTGACCGGCGAAAACCTCGTCGCCGCGGTGTTGTGTCACCGATTGGTGGTGCTGGCCGGCGTGGGTCTGATCGTGTGGGCGACCCCGCGACTGGCCCGGCGCTGCGGAGTCGCCGAGGTCAGCGCGCTGTGGCTGGGCGCCGCCAACCCGCTGCTGATCATGCATCTGGTCGCCGGCATCCACAACGAGGCGCTGATGCTCGGGCTGATGCTCACCGGCACCGAATTCGCCTTGCGGGGCGTGGACTCGACACGGCGGCTGATTCCCGAACATCGGCGCCACTGGCACGAGTGGGTGCCGCTGGTCGAGCTTCTGGTCGGAGCGATCCTGATCACGCTGTCCTCGCAGGTGAAGCTGCCGTCGCTGCTAGCGTTGGGGTTCGTCGCGATGGCGCTGGCCTGCCGCTGGGGCAGCAGCGTGCGGGCGTTCCTGCTGGCCGGCGGGCTGATGGCGGGCTTGGCGCTGGCCGTGATGGCGCTGGTCGGCTGGGCCAGCCGGCTGGGCTTCGGCTGGGTCTTCACCCTCGGCACCGCTAACGTCGTCCGCAGCTGGATGTCGCCGCCGACGCTGTTGGCGCTGGGCACCGGGCAGGTCGGCATCCTGCTGGGCCTGGGTGATCACACCACCGCTGTGTTGTCGCTGACCCGTGGCATCGGCGTGCTGATCATCGCGGTGATGGTGTGCTGGCTGTTGTGGGCGGTCTTCCGCGGCAGGCTGCATCCCGTCGGCGGGCTGGGCGTCGCGCTCGGCGTCACGGTGCTGCTGTTCCCGGTGGTGCAGCCGTGGTACCTGTTGTGGGCGATCATCCCGCTGGCCGCCTGGGCCACCCGCGCCGGCTTCCGGATCGCGGCGATCGGCGTCACGATCGTCGTCGGCGTCTTCGGGCCCACCGCCAACGGCGACCGCTTCGCGTTGTTCCAGATCGTCGATGCCACGGTGGCCAGCACGATCATCGTCCTGCTGCTGATCGCAACGACCTACACCCGCCTGCCGTGGCGCCAAATTCGCGCCGAGGGCGCCGAGCTGCTGCACGACGCGCTGTCCCCGGATGTGCTGAGCGACACCGAGACCCGGGAGCCCGCGCCGGTACCCGGCGCTTACGCTGAGTCCCCGTGACCTCCGCCTCGAACATCCCGCTGCGGCTGCGCGGGGTATCCAAGCGGTACGGGTCGACGACGGCGGTGGACGGCCTCGACCTCGAGGTACACGCCGCCGAGGTGTTCGCGTTGCTGGGTCCCAACGGGGCCGGCAAGACGACGACGGTCGAGATGTGCGAGGGCTTCGTCCGCCCCGACGCCGGCACCATCGAGGTGCTGGGCCTGGACCCGATCGCCGACAATGCGCGGCTGCGCGAACGCATCGGGGTGATGCTGCAGGGCGGCGGCGGCTACCCGGCCGCCCGCGCCGGCGAGATGCTCCAGCTGGTGGCTGCTTATGCCGCCGACCCGCTGGACCCCGATTGGCTGCTGACCACGCTGGGTCTGACCGACGCCGCCCGCACCACCTACCGGCGGCTGTCCGGCGGCCAGCAGCAGCGGCTGGCGCTGGCCTGCGCGCTGGTCGGCCGTCCCGAGCTGGTTTTCCTCGACGAGCCGACCGCCGGCATGGATGCGCATGCCCGGCTGCTGGTGTGGGAGCTGATCGACGCGCTGCGCCGCGACGGCGTGACCGTGGTGTTGACCACTCACCAGCTCAAGGAGGCCGAGGAACTGGCCGACCGGCTGGTGATCATCGACCACGGAGCGGCGGTGGCCGCCGGCACGCCGGCCGAGCTGATGCGCAGCGGCGCCAAAGACCAGTTGCGGTTCAGCGCACCGCCGCGGCTGGACCTGTCGCTGCTGATCTCCGCGCTGCCGGAGAACTACCGGGCCAGCGAGCTGGCGCCCGGCGAGTATCTGGTCGAAGGCCCCGTCGACCCGCAGGTGCTGGCCACGGTGACGGCGTGGTGCGCGCAAATCGACGTGCTGGCCACCGACATGCGCGTCGAGCAACGCAGCCTGGAGGACGTGTTCTTGGATCTGACCGGCCGAGAGTTGCGATCATGACCGAATCGCCTTTTCCCGCAGGGACTTTCACACCGAACCCGCGACCCAACACGGTCGGGCGGATGCTCGCGGCGCAGTTCAGCCTGGAGCTGAAGCTGTTGCTGCGCAACGGCGAGCAGTTGCTTCTGACCATGTTCATCCCGATCACGCTGCTGGTGGGTCTGACACTGCTACCGCTCGGCTCGTTCGGCGACAACCGTGCGGCCACCTTTGTCCCGGCGATCATGGCGCTCGCGGTGATCTCCACCGCGTTCACCGGCCAGGCGATCGCGGTTGCCTTCGACCGCCGCTACGGCGCCCTCAAACGGCTGGGCGCCACCGCGCTGCCGGTGTGGGGGATCATCGCCGGCAAGTCGCTGGCCGTGGTCGCTGTCGTCTTTCTGCAGGCAATTGTCTTGGGGGCCATCGGTTTTGGACTGGGATGGCGGCCCGACATCGCAGGGCTGGGGCTGGGCGCCGTGATCATCGCACTGGGCACCGCCGGGTTCGCCGCGCTGGGTCTGCTGCTGGGCGGCACCCTGCGCGCCGAGATCGTGCTGGCCGTCGCCAACCTGCTGTGGTTCGTCTTCGCCGGATTGGGCGCGTTGACCGTGGAGACCAGCCTGGTGCCGACCGCGGTCAAGTGGGCCGCGCGGCTCACCCCGTCCGGAGCGCTCACCGAAGCGCTGTCACAGGCGATGAGCGTGTCGGTCGACTGGTTCGGCGTCGCCGTCCTGGCCGTCTGGGGCGCGCTGGGCGGATTGGCCGCCCTGCGCTGGTTCCGCTTCACCTGACTTCGGCCGCGACCGGTCCCGCGCCGAGTGTGCGGATTCATACGCCCGCATCGGCGCGTCGCGTACGAAACCACACACTCAGCGCCCTACTACGGCTTGTAGTTCTCAGTCGCCTACGATCGGGTCCGTGACGACCACGACGATGCCCGTCGGTCGCTGGCTGCTGCGTTTGGTGGACCTGCTGCCGATGCCGAGCGTGCGCACGCAGCGGATGATCGCGGCGCTGGTCATCCTGACGCAGGGAGGCATCGCCGTCACCGGCGCCATCGTCCGGGTCACGGCGTCCGGATTGGGTTGTCCGACCTGGCCGCAGTGCTTCCCGGGCAGCTTCACCCCGGTGGCCGTCGCCGAGGTGCCCCGCATCCACCAGGCCGTCGAGTTCGGCAACCGCATGGTGACCTTCGGGGTGGTGATCGCCGCAGCATTGGCGGTGCTCGTAGTCACCAGGGCTCGGCGCCGCGCCGAAGTGCAGGTCTACGCGTGGCTGATGCCCGCCTCGACGGTGGCGCAGGCCGTGATCGGCGGCATCACCGTGCTCACCGGCCTGTTGTGGTGGACGGTCGCCGTCCACCTCCTGGCCTCGATGACGATGGTGTGGCTGGCCGTGCTGCTCTACGTCAAGATCGGCGAACCCGACGCCGGGGTGGTCAGCCCCACAGTGGTCAAGCCCCTGCGCGGGCTCACCCTGCTCAGCGCGATCACACTGGCCGCCGTGCTGGTGACCGGCACCCTGGTCACCGCGGCCGGTCCGCACGCCGGCGACACCAGCCCGACGCGCACCGTGCCGCGGCTCAAGGTCGAGATCACCACGCTGGTGCACATGCATTCGTCGCTGCTGGTGGCCTACCTGGCGCTGTTGGTCGGGCTGGGTTTTGGGCTGCTGGCCGTCCAGGCCCCCCACCCGGTGCTGCTGCGGCTGGGTGTTCTGGTGCTGCTGGTCTGCGGCCAGGGCCTGGTCGGGACCGTGCAGTTCTTCACCGGGGTGCCGCCCGTCCTGGTCGCCGTGCATGTCGCCGGCGCTGCTTTGTGCACCGCGGCCACTGCGGCGCTATGGGCGTCGATGCGAGAGCGGACCCAACCCCAGCCGCTCCAGAGCTGACTCGACGCTCAACGCGAACTGGCGCTGCGCGTCCTCCCGCGTGGCGTCGTCCAGCAGTTCCCAGCCCAGCGACGGCGCCACCAGATCCAGGGCTGTCAACCGCTGGTCGTCGGTGACGTCGGCGCGGGCGTAGAGCAATTCGTCGGTGCCGATGCTCACGCGTTCGGCCGCCGCGCGCAGCGCCGCATACCCGACATCCCACAGTTCGAAGTCGGCATCGACTGCCCCCTGCGGGCCGAACGCGTACGACTGCGTGCCGCCGAAAAAGACCAGCGCGGTCAGGCTTTCAGCCTTCGACTGCGTCGGCACCCCGGCGTGCTGAAGGTCACGCAAGTATCGGCGATCGCTGTTCCAGGCGACGACGTCGGCGGCGTTGAGCAGGTTGGACGCCCGCTTGGTCCAGCGCAGAAACTCCTTACCCCGGTCGTCGGGAGCCTCCCGCAGGATCACCAGGTCGGCGCGCAACGTGTCGGGGTCGTCCCACGGCATCGACCGCGCGTGCAACCCGCGCTTGCGCAGGGCGGCGATCAGGCCGGCGTCGTTGCCGGTTCCGGCCAGCACGATGCGCGGATGGCGGATATCGGGCCGGGCCAACTTCATGCGGACTCCACACTTGCGGGAATCCCGACATCTTATGCGGGAAAATTCGCCAATCCCGATCTGCGACGGCTGCAAGGCCAATCGCTGTCGGTGGCGGTCGTTACGTTGCATGCTATGTCTCGGTTTCGATTGCTGCCGACGCCAGTTCAGCAGGTAGCGTTGGTGGAGCATTGCCGGCATGCGCGGTTTGTGTGGAACCTGGCCGTGGAACAGCAACAGCTTTGGCAGCGAGGTCGCCGTGGCCCTGATTACCACGAACAGTCGGCACAGTTGACCGAAATCCGCGCCGAATACGATTGGCTGGCCGCTGGCTCGCAAACCGTGCAGCAGCAGGCGCTGCGCGACTTCGCCCAAGCCATGCGCAACTACTTCGCCGGCACCCATCGCCGCCCGACGTGGCGCAAGGCTGGCGTGCATGAAGGCTTCCGGCAAGTCGACCTCAAGCCCCACCACGTCGAAAAGCTCAACCGACGTCATGGGCGAGTCTGGGTCCCCAAAATCGGATGGATCCGATTCCGCTGGACTCGAGCTGTGCCCGCCGGCGTCAAGTCCTATCGCATCACGCAGGACCGGGCCGGACGATGGCACCTCGCCTTCGCGCACATCCCTGACCCGATTCCTGCCCCAGGTGATGGCAGCGTCGTCGGCGTCGATCGCGGGATAACAGTCTCGGTCGCACTGTCCACCGGCGAACTGCTGCACTGCCCCGCCCTGACGCCTGGCGAGCAGACCCGGCTGCGCCGCCTGCAGCAGCGCCTCACCGGCGCCAAACGCGGCTCCGAGCGCCGACAACGCACCAAGTTGGCGATCGCCAAACTCAAAGCCCGCGAAACCGATCGGCGCCGCGATTGGATCGAGAAGACGACGACCAATCTGGCCCGCCAGTTCGACACGATTCGGGTGGAGGACCTCGATGTGCGGGCGATGACCCGCTCGGCGCGCGGCACGCTGGCACAACCGGGGGTTCGGGTCGCGCAGAAACGTGGCCTCAACCGCGCAATCAATCGTCAAGGATGGGGCCGGTTAGTTGCCCGCCTCGACGACAAAGCCGGGGGACGCATCGAGCGGGTCCCGGCCGCGTACACGTCGCAACGATGCTCCGTCTGCGGACACGTCGCACCGGAAAACCGCAAGAGCCAAGCGGTCTTCGCGTGCGTCGCCTGCAAAGCGGAACCGTGCAATGCCGACGTGAACGCAGCACGCAACATCGCCGCCGGGCGGGCGGTGCCAGCACGGGGAGACCTCGCCATCAGGCGGTCTGCGAACCGTGAACCCCAACCCAGCTGTCCTGCTGTCTAAGTAGCCAGCCCGGGTTGGAATCTCCAGACTTATGTCGGGGAGGACGTCAAGATAGTGGGCATGCACGCGATCGAAGTCGCCGAAACCGGCGGACCCGAAGTTCTGCGTTACCTCGACAAGTCGCGGCCCTCCCCCGGCGCCGGCGAGGTGCTGATCAAAGCCGAAGCGATCGGCGTCAACTTCATCGACACCTATTTCCGGTCCGGGCAATACCCACGCGAGTTGCCGTTCATCCTGGGCAGCGAGGTGGCCGGCACCGTAGCCGCGGTCGGCGACGGCGTGACGGCGCTGGCGATCGACGACCGGGTGGTGACGGCCGCAGCGTCGGGTGGCTACGCTGAATTCTGCACGGCACCAGCCGATTTGACTGCTCAGGTGCCTGCGCCGGTGGACTTCGAGGTGGCCGCTTCGGCGCTGCTGAAGGGCATGACCGCGCACTACCTGCTCAAGTCGGTCTATCCGGTGCAGCCCGGGGATACCGTGCTGGTGCATGCCGGGGCAGGCGGCGTGGGCCTGATCCTGACGCAGTGGGCAACCAGTTTGGGTGTCCGGGTGATCACGACGGTGTCGACGCCGGCGAAGGCCGAGTTGTCCCGGCAAGCCGGCGCTACCGACGTGCTGGACTACCCCGGTGATGACCCCGACGAATTCGGCAGGCGGATCAGGGAATTGACCGACGGCGCCGGTGTGGCCGCGGTGTACGACGGAGTCGGCGCCAGCACTTTCGACGCCAGCCTGGCCAGCCTGGCGATTCGGGGAACACTGGCGTTGTTCGGCGCGGCCAGCGGCCCGGTCCCCCCGGTTGACCCGCAGCGGCTCAACGCCGCCGGCTCGGTGTACCTGACCCGCCCGATGCTGGCCCACTTCACCCGCACCGCGCAGGAATTCACTTGGCGTTCGGAGGAATTGTTCGACGCGATCGCCGGAGGCACCATCAGCGTGACGGTCAGCGCGCGCTATCCGCTGGCCGAGGCCGCGCAAGCACATCGGGACTTGCAGGACCGCAAGACCATCGGCTCGATCGTGCTGGTGCCCTAGCGTGGTTCACCGTCGTGCTGCCAGCTCCCTGGCAGCATGGGAACCCTTGGGCCATTAGCGAACTCATCACCGTCCAGCGTCGCCAACCCCGCCGCCTGGTCCACGGCATCACTACGCACCGTGCCCGCGAACCCCAACGGCCCGGCACCCTGCTGTGAAGCCGCGGTCGGCCCGTCCCAGTCCGGGTCGAGCTCGACATTCATATCCATGAACTTGTCGCTATCTTCGGACTGCTGCGCACGCCGCCGACGACGCTCCCGCGCCTGCTCGCGCGCCGCAGCAGCCGCAGAAGCCGAATCGGACTCTGGCGCCTTGCGTTTCGCACTCGAGCTGGCACTGGTACTCATCCCCGACCCGACACCGATACCGGGCGGACCCACCACATACGGCGGGAAAAACCCTGCCGCACCCGCGGCCGGCGGCGCAGGCGGAGCCGCGGAACTCGCCGCCGTGCTCGCCGTGGCCGTCGCTGTGGGCGCAGCCACCGTCGCGGCCGCCCCCGCGGGCGCAGCCACCGTCGGGGACACCCCAATCGCAGGCAACACATTCGGGTCAGCCGCCTCCGGCGCCGGGGCGGGCGCGACCGCGGGTTGAGACAATGCGGCCAACCCAGCCAGCCCCGCCAGGCCGGCAACAGGGCCAAGGGCGGCAATGACCAGGCCGAGAGCCGGCCCCATCAGCATGGGAGCAAATTGGAGCACGGTGGACAGCAGCTGGCTCGCATGGAACGCCAGGTCGGCCAACACCATTGGAAGATCGGTCAGCAGCGCAGCCGGGTTGGTGAGCAGATCGTTCAGGAGAAGCTGACCGTATCGAGCCATCTCGCCGCCGACATCGATCCACCACTCTGGGTCCCTGGGGCTCAGCTCACCGTCATGGATCCCATCATCATCGTGGTCATGGCCGCTGTGATCGTGATCGAGGATTTGCGGCGCAGTGGTGGTGTGTGGCGTCGAGGCAACCGCGGTGTCCGAAACGCTCTGATAAGTCGCCATCGTGGTAGCGGCCTGAACCCACATCCGCGCGTAGTCGGCCTCGTTGAGCGCGATCGGAATCGTGTTGACACCAAAGAAATTCGTCGCCACCAACGCCGCGTGCACCGCATGGTTAGCCGCCAACTCGGCCAGCGTCGGCATCGCGGCCAGCGCAGCACTGTACGCGCCGGCCATGGTCTCATGCTGAGCCGCCGCCGCAGCGCTGTCGGCGCTAGCCTGGCTCAGCCACGCCAGATATGGCGCATGCGCCGCCACATACGTCTCGGCTGTTGGCCCCTCCCATGCCCCAGCTTGCACCGACGCCAACAACACGCCCAGTTCGTCTGCCACAGAAGCGTATTCAGCGCTCAACGACGACCACGTACCCGCCGCCGCCAACAGCGGCCCCGGCCCTGGACCACTGCTCAGCAACGCCGAATGCACCTCCGGCGGCGACGCCATCCACGCCGGTGCCGTCACGACGTGCAACGCCATGCCAGGCACTCCAATCTGTATGAAGAATCACTGCGACGACAACGTGTTTCGCAAGGCTTACGCGCAACAGCGTTGCGCAGCCACATTCGACGACCGAATCTCGGCCGCTGATAACTTGGTCAGCCGCCCCATTTGGCGGCTTCGGCTTGGTCGCGGGCCAGCATCGAGGTGGTGTTGGTTTCGTGGGTGCCGGCCATCGCGTGATACGCGCGCACCAGATCGGCCATGGCCTGATTCCACTGCGCCTGCCACGCCTGATAGGTCATCCCGGTATCGCCCTGCCAGGCCGCCGACAACGCCGCCTGCTCGCTGGCGATATCGGTCCCCAAGCCCTGCATCGTGGCCGCATAAGAGGCCATGTCTCCGGCATGGGCCAGCATCGCCGGGTAGTTGTACATAATCTGCGACATCGCTTATAACCCCTCTCAGAACCCGGTGTACGTCGACGCGGCCGCGGCATCAGAGGCCACATAGGTGCCCGCCGCATCACCCAAATTGGCCTGCGCAATATCCAGCAGCGCGTTCACCTTGGCCGCCACCTCCACAAACCGGGCGTGGGCGGCCTGAAACGCCGCCGCGGACTCCCCGACATGAAACGCCTGCGCCGAGAGCGCTTCCTGCTCGGCCTGACCGATCGTCGAGCGCATCAACCCCGCCTTGGCCGCAAACGCCGACTGCGACGCCACCAACTGCGGAATATGGGCATCCAACATACTCATCACTTACTTCCTTTCCTCGTCAACCACCCAGCTGCCCGGCACCATGGGAACCCTTGGGCCAGCACCGAACTCATCACCCTCCAGCGTCGCCAACCCCGCCGCCCGCTCCACGGCATCGCTACGCACCGTCCCCGCAAAACCCAACGAACCCGCACCCTGCCCCGAAGCCACGGGCGGCCCATCCCAGTCCGGGTCGAGCTCGACGTTCATGTCCATGTATTTGTCGCCGCCCTCGGACTGCTTCGCGCGCCGGCGCCGGCGCGCTCGCGCCTGCTCTCGTGACGCCGCTGCCGCGGCAGCTGCCGCGGAATCGGGCTCCGGTGCCTTGCGTTTCGCACTCGAGCTGGCACTGGTACTCATCCCCGTGCCGACCCCGATTCCGGGCGGACCCACCACGTACGGAGGGAGAAAACCCGCACCGCCGGCCGGCGGCGGCGAGCCCGGTGGCGGTGGGGAACTGGCCGCCGTGCTCGCCGTGGCTGTGGGCGCGGGCGCCGGTGCGGTCGCAGGGGCTGCCGCCGCAGTTGCGGCCACGGTCGGAGCTATTGCGATGGCGGGCAGCGGAATCGGCGCCGCAGGCACCGGCGCGGGTGCCGGCGCAGGGAGCGCAGGCAGCCCGGCCAGGCCCGCCAACCCGGCGAAGCCGCCTATGGCCCCGAAGGGCGCGATCGCGAAGATGGCTCCTGCCGCCAGCAACTCCGGCTGGGTGCCCAAAAAGCCGGCAATCTGGGCGATATGGGTCGGCCAGTCGAACATCTCGAGGGCAACCAGATACTGGAAAGCCAACGCCGGATTTGTCTGGAGGTATACGAAAAACTGTTGAAAATCCTCAAACAGTTCGAGGGCACGGACCACCCAGTAGATCGGTTGCCCCGGGTTCGTGTAAGCGTCGTAGGGCAGCCCGTTGACGGTGCCCTGGGCGGGATTCCAATTGATCCCGAAGTTCTTCAGGATGTTCGCAATGAGGTCGTCCAGCGGGTTGTCGACCGTCGGGTCAGGGAACGGGTTCCCGGAGTCTTGGGTTGAGGTGTCGGACTTCTGAATCTGCGGCGCAGCGGTGGTGTGTGGCGTCGAGGCCACCGCGGTGCCGGAGATCCCCTGATAACTCGCCATCGTGGTGGCCGCCTGTACCCACATCCGGGCGTAGTCGGCCTCGTTGAGAGCAATCGGAATCGTGTTGATACCAAAGAAATTCGTCGCCACCAACACCCCGTGTATCGCGTGGTTGGCGGCCAGCTCGGGCAACGTCGGCATCGCGGCCAGCGCGGCGGTGTAAGCGCCCGCGACGGTCTCATGTTCGGCGGCTGCCGCGGCGCTGTCGGCGCTGGCCTGCGTCAGCCAGGCCAGGTACGGCGCGTGCGCCGCGACATACGCCTCCGCGCTAGGCCCCTCCCACGCCCCGCCTTGCACCGACGCCAACAACACGCCCAGTTCGTCTGCCACAGAAGCATATTCGGTACTGAGCGACGACCATGTAGCTGCCGCCGCCAACAACGGCCCCGGCCCCGGCCCGCTACTCAGCAACGCCGAATGCACCTCCGGCGGCGACGCCATCCACACCGGTGCCGACACGATCAGCTGCCGGCGATCCCATACGTCGCCGCGGCGGCCGCATCCCTGGCCGCATAGCCGGCGCCGGATTCGGCGACGCCGACGCCGGCGCGCCCCAGTTCCTGTATGCCGCTCGCCACCGCCGTGGCATGCTCGCTACCGCGCACGCTGAGTCCGGCGGCGCTCTGCAGCGACACCGGGTCAGCGGCGGGAGGAACCACCGCGGAGATCACCGGCGCCGCACCCGCATGTGCGGCCGCGAGCCGGGCGGTCAACGCATCGACAGCCGCGCTTGCCGCGGCCAGGCCTTCGGGCACCACACGCAACGTCATGCCGGCGACTCCTCCCACGCCCAACTAATGAACATGATTTTCATTATCTGGCATTGAATACGATGGTGGCCCGTTTTTCAAGCCCGACTCACGGACTGGAGATGGTCGGGCTTAGCGGCGGTCGCCCTGCTCCGATGCCCAGCTGCCCGGCAGCATCGGCAGCGTTGCGCCGCTACCGAGCCCGTCGCCGGCCAGCGTGGTCAGTCCGGCCGCCGCGGCAGCACTTTCCGTGCGTAGCGCGCCCGCGAAACCGACCGGTCCGGCGCTTTGATCCGAGGCAACCGCCGGCTCCGCCCAGTCCGGCTGCACCTCGATGTTCATGAACTCGTCGCCGTGCCCGCGCAGCCCGGCTTGCCGGCGCCGCCTCGCGCGCTTCTGCTCCCGCGCGGCTCTCGCCGCCGCCGCGGCGGCGTCCGGCTCGGGCGTCTTCCTTTTGGCGCCGGCACGGTCGCTGGCGCTCAAGCTGGAATCGAATCCGATGCCGGGAGGTCCGACGAGGTAGGGAGCGGCGAAACCTGCGGCGACCGGGGCCACCGTCGCCGCTGGCGGGCCGGGGGTACTGACCGAGCCGGGCGCCGGCGTCGACGCGGTGGTGGTCGTCGACGCCGACACGGTCGGCGCAACCGACGGCGAGAGTCCGGCGGCCGGCAACGTCTTGGACGGAGCCGGCGCGGACACCGCCTCCGGGGCGGGCGCCGCAGCGGCGGGTTGGGGCAGGTCCGCCAGCCCGGCCAGCGCGGCGAAGCCGCCGGCGAATCCGACGTTGGCGGCAGCCAGCCCTGCTGCGGCCGCTATCAGTTCCGGCTGGAATGCGGTGATGAACTCGCCGAGGTGGCCGATTTCGTCGGCGATGAGCGCCGGGATGTCGGCCTCCAGCTGCGCTATCGTCGCGGCGGGGTTCGACGGAAATTCCGCGAAGTCCCTGCCGAGCGTGTCGGTGATTTCCGTGACCCGGTTGACGTACCAGCTCGGGTCGTACGGGTTGCCGCCGTCGTTGTCGATGATGTCCTGGGTCCCTGAGTCGCTGCTTTTCTGGATCTGCGGCGCCGGCGCAGTGCTGGGTGTCGCGGCCACTGCGGCATTCGAGACGGCCTGATAGGTGGTCATCGTGGTGGCGGCCTGCACCCACATGCGGGCGTAGTCCGCCTCGTTGAGCGCGATCGGAATTGTGTTGATGCCAAAGAAGTTCGTGGCCAGCAATGCCGCGTGGATCGCGTGGTTGGCCGCCAGCTCGGCCAATGTCGGCATGGCCGCCAACGCCGCGGTGTAGGCGACGGCGGCGGTCTGGTGCTGGGCGGCCGCTGCCGCGCTGTCGGCGCTGGCCTGCGTCAGCCACGCCAGATACGGCGCATGCGCAGCCACGTACTGCTCGGCCGTCGGTCCCTGCCATGCGCCCGCCTGAACTGCCGCCAATACCGCGGTGAGTTCGTCGGCAACCGAGGCGTATTCAGTGCTCAGCGACGACCACGCCGCGGTGGCCGCCAACAACGACCCGGGTCCGGGACCGCTGCTCAGCAACGCCGAATGCACCTCCGGCGGCGACGCCATCCAGATCGGCGCCGTCATACCCGAGCCTCGCCCCCGCTACGCATACCGCAGCACTAGTCGGCTGACGGCAGGGAAAAGTTCCGTCCGATTTCTACAGCAGGGTCGGCAAGGCGATCGCGGAGTCCAGCGCGAGCGCGCAGAACACCACGGCCAGGTAGTTGTTCGACTGCAAAAACAGCCGCAGCGGCTTGACCGGCTCGCCGCGGCAAACCCCGGCGTACAGCTGATGGGCCATCGCGAGGAACCACACCCCCGCCACCACCGCGACGGCGGTGTACAGCCAGCCGGCGGCCAGCGCCAGCACCAGCGTCGCCGCGACGGTCAGCCAGGTGTAGACCAGGATCTGCCTGGTGACCTGGCGCTCGGTCGCCACCGCGGGCAGCATCGGCACGCCGGCCGCCTGGTAGTCCTCCTTGTAGCGCATGGCCAGCGCCCAGGTGTGGGGCGGCGTCCAGAAGAAGATGATCGCGAACATCACCAGCGCGGGCCAGCCGATCGTGCCGGTGACCGCCGACCAGCCGATCATCACCGGCATGCACCCGGCCGCTCCGCCCCATACCACGTTCTGCGAGGTGCGGCGCTTGAGCAACAACGTGTAGACGAACACGTAGAACGCGATCGTGGCGACAGCCAGCAGACCCGACAGCAGGTTCGTCGTCCACCACAGCCAGCAAAACGCGCCGACGCTGCACGCCAAACCGAACACCAGCGCGTTGCGGGTCGGCACGGTGGCACGGGCCAGCGGCCGTCTCGCGGTGCGCTTCATCACCTTGTCGATGTCGGCGTCGGCGACGCAGTTCAGCGTGTTGGCGCCCGCGGCGGCCAGCATTCCGCCGATCAGCGTGTTAGCGATCAGCAGTGGGTTCACCGTGCCGCGGTCGGCCAGCAGCATCGCCGGTATTGCGGTAACCAGCAACAGCTCGATGACCCGCGGCTTGGTCAGCGCCAGGTACGCGAGCACCGTGGTGCGTACCTTGCTCGGCGCGACGCGCCCGCGAACGCTCACGCAATAACTCCTCGGATCGCAGCAGCGCGCAGCTTCTACTACAGACGATGGTAGACCGCGCCGTCCGGCTGCCCACACCGCAGGGTCGGTTTGGCGCGCCGGTTTATCCGCCGATTGAAAGTGGTACGTCGAAATCTTCACCTGCGTCGACGCAGGATCCCGCACTAGGGTGGGAATGAATCAGCTGCCGACCCGAGGACTTGAGTCGTGACCACATTGGAAGACATCTCTGCGCTCACCCGACCGCACCACCCCGACGACTGGACCGAGATCGACTCGGCCGTCGTCGACACCATCCGGGTGCTGGCCGCCGACGCCGTCCAGAAGGTCGGCAACGGCCACCCCGGCACGGCGATGAGCCTGGCGCCGCTGGCGTACACGCTGTTCCAGCGGACCATGCGCCACGACCCCAGCGACACCACGTGGCTGGGCCGCGACCGGTTTGTCCTGTCGTGCGGGCATTCCAGCCTGACGCTGTACATCCAGCTCTACCTCGGCGGTTTCGGCCTCGAGCTCTCCGACATCGAGTCGCTGCGCACCTGGGGATCCAAGACGCCCGGCCACCCGGAGTTCCGGCACACCAAGGGGGTGGAGATCACCACCGGCCCGCTGGGCCAGGGCCTGGCGTCGGCGGTCGGCATGGCGATGGCCTCGCGCTACGAGCGGGGCCTGTTCGACCCGGACGCCGCCCCGGGAACCAGCCCGTTCGACCACTACATCTACGTGATCGCCTCCGACGGCGACATCGAAGAAGGCGTGACCTCCGAGGCGTCGTCGCTGGCCGCGGTGCAGCAGCTGGGCAACCTCATCGTGTTCTACGACCACAACCAGATCTCGATCGAGGACGACACCAACATCGCCCTCTGCGAGGACACCGCCGCCCGGTACGAGGCCTACGGCTGGCATGTGCAGCGAGTCGAAGGCGGCGAGAACGTGGTCGGCATCGAAGAGGCCATCGCCAACGCGCAGGCCGTCACCGACCGGCCGTCGTTCATCGAGTTGCGCACCATCATCGGCTACCCGGCGCCGAACAAGATGAACACCGGCGATGCCCACGGCTCGGCGCTCGGCGACGACGAGGTGGCCGAGATCAAGAAGGTGCTCGGCTTCGACCCGGACAAGAAGTTCGAGGTCCGCGACGAGGTGCTGGCGCACACCCGCAAGCTGGTGGACCGAGGCAGGGAAGCCCACGAGAAGTGGCAGCCGGAGTTCGACGCCTGGGCGCAGCGCGAACCGAAACGCAAAGAACTGCTGGACCGGCTGACGGCCGAAAAGCTGCCCGACGGCTGGGACGCGGACATCCCGAAGTGGGAACCCGGATCCAAGGACGTGGCCACCCGCAAAGCCTCCGGCGAAGTGCTCGCCGCGGTGGGACCGAAGCTGCCCGAGTTGTGGGGCGGCTCGGCCGACCTGGCCGGCAGCAACAACACCACCATCGAGGGCGTGGATTCCTTTGGGCCACCGTCGATTTCGACAAAGAAGTTCACCGCCCACTGGTACGGCCGCACGCTGCACTTCGGTGTTCGCGAGCATGCGATGGCCGCGATCTTGTCCGGCATCGTGCTGCACGGCCCGACCCGCGCCTACGGCGGCACGTTCCTGCAGTTCTCGGACTACATGCGCCCGGCGGTCCGGTTGGCCTCACTGATGGACATCGACACCATCTACGTGTGGACGCACGACTCGATCGGCCTGGGCGAAGACGGGCCGACCCATCAGCCGATCGAGCACCTCTCGGCGCTGCGCGCGATTCCGGGGTTGTCGGTGGTGCGGCCCGCCGACGCCAACGAGACCGCCTACGCGTGGCGCACCATCCTCGCCCGGGGCAACGGCAGCGGCCCGGTCGGGCTCTGTTTGACCCGCCAAGGCGTGCCGGTGCTGGAGGGCACCAGCTATGAGGGCGTCTCCCGCGGCGGTTACATCCTGGGCGACGCGGGCGGCGACGAGCCCGACGTGGTGCTGATCGCCACCGGCTCGGAAGTACAAATTGCGGTGGCCGCTGCGAAAGCGTTGGCGGACAAGGGCATTGCGGCGCGAGTGGTTTCGATGCCGTGTCTGGAGTGGTTCGAGTCACAGCCCTACGACTATCGCGACAAGGTGCTGCCACCCAGCGTGTCGGCCCGGGTCGCCGTCGAAGCGGGCGTCGCGCAATGCTGGCACAAACTCGTTGGTGATACCGGACAGATCGTCTCGATCGAGCACTACGGCGAATCTGCCGATTACAAGACGCTGTTCCGGGAATTCGGCTTCACCCACGAGGCCGTCGTCGCCGCCGCCGAACGAGCACTCGACAACTGAGAAGGAAGGCAGTTCGATGACTCAGAATCCCAACCTCGCCGCTTTGAGCGCCGCGGGCGTATCTGTGTGGCTGGACGACTTGTCGCGAGAGCGGTTGCGCTCCGGCAACTTACAGGAACTGATCGACACCAAGTCCGTCGTCGGGGTCACCACCAACCCGACAATCTTCCAGAAAGCGCTCGCGGACAGCGATGTCTACGACGACCAGCTGGCCGAGCTCGCCGAGCGCGGCGCCGACGTGGACGCCACCATCCGCACCGTCACCACCGATGATGTGCGCGACGCCTGCGATGTCCTCGCGCCGCAGTGGGAGGCGTCCGACGGTGTCGACGGCCGGGTCTCGATCGAGGTCGACCCACGGCTGGCGCACGACACCGACAAGACCATCGCCCAGGCCGTCGAGCTGTGGAAGATCGTCGACCGGCCCAACCTGTTCATCAAGATCCCTGCCACCAAGGCCGGCCTGCCGGCCATCACTGCCGTGCTGGCCGAGGGCATCTCGGTCAACGTCACGTTGATCTTCTCCGTCGAGCGGCACCGCGCGGTGATGAACGCCTACCTGAAGGGACTGGAGGCGGCCAAGAAGGCCGGGCATGACCTGTCCAAGATCCACTCGGTCGCATCGTTTTTCGTCTCCCGGGTGGACACCGAGGTCGACAAGCGACTGGAAAAGATCGGCAGCGACGAGGCCAAGGCGCTGCGCGGGCAGGCCGGAGTTGCCAACGCCCGGCTCGCTTACGCCGCATACCAGGAGGTGTTCGTCGGCGGGGATGCCTTCGAGAAGCTCAAGGGCGACGGCGCGCGGGTGCAGCGGCCGCTGTGGGCGTCCACCGGCGTCAAGAATCCCGACTACTCCGACACCCTCTACGTCACCGAGCTGGTTGCGCCCAACACGGTGAACACCATGCCGGAGAAGACGATTGACGCCGTCGCCGACCATGGCGTCATCACCGGTGACACCGTCACCGGCACCGCGACGGCGGCCCAGGAGGTGTTCGACAAGCTCGAAGCGGTGGGCGTCGACCTGACCGACGTGTTCGTCGTGCTGGAGGACGAAGGCGTGGAGAAGTTCGAGGACTCCTGGAACGAGCTGCTGAAGGAAACCCAGGCCCAGCTCGACTCGACCAGCAAGTGAGCCCGGCCGGTGCCCGGAGTAGCGCCGGGCAGTGGCGAAACCCGTTGCGCGACAAGCGCGACAAGCGGCTGCCCAGGATCGCTCCGTCGTGCGGTTTGGTGATCTTCGGCGTCACCGGCGACCTGGCCCGCAAGAAGGTGATGCCGGCCATCTACGACCTGGCCAACCGCGGTCTGCTTCCGCCCACCTTCGCGCTGGTCGGCTTCGCCCGTCGCGACTGGGACGACCAGGACTTCAGCCAGCAGGTGTACGAAGCTGTCAAGGAGCATGCCCGCACACCGTTCCGCCAGGCGATCTGGGATCGGCTGGCCGAGGGAATCCGGTTCGTGCAAGGCACTTTCGACGACGACGCCGCGTTCGCCCGGCTGGCCGAATGCCTGGAGAAGCTCGACGCCGAGCGCGGGACGGGCGGCAACCACGCCTTCTATCTGGCGATCCCGCCCAAGTCGTTCCCGACGGTCTGCGAGCAGCTGGACCGGTCCGGGCTGGCCCGGCCGCAAAACGGTCGGTGGAGCCGAGTGGTCATCGAGAAGCCGTTCGGCCACGATCTCGACAGCGCCCGCGAGCTCAACAGGGTGGTCAACAGCGTCTTCCCGGAGGAGTCGGTGTTTCGCATCGACCACTATCTGGGCAAGGAGACGGTGCAGAACATCTTGGCGTTGCGGTTCGCCAATCAGCTGTTCGACCCGATCTGGAACGCGCACTACGTCGACCATGTGCAGATCACGATGGCCGAAGACATCGGTTTGGGAGGCCGCGCAGGCTATTACGACGGGATCGGGGCCGCCCGCGACGTGATCCAGAATCACCTGATGCAGCTGCTGGCCCTGACCGCCATGGAGGAGCCGGTCGGCTTTCAGCCCACCGAGCTGCAGACCGAGAAGATCAAGGTGCTCTCGGCCACACAGCTCGCGCAGCCGCTGGACGAGACCACCAGCCGCGGCCAGTACACCGCCGGCTGGCAGGGCGGGCAGAAGGTGGTCGGGCTGCTCGACGAGGAGGGGTTTTCCAAAGATTCGGTCACCGAGACGTTCGCCGCCATCACACTGGAGGTCGACACACGACGCTGGGCGGGCGTGCCGTTCTACCTGCGCACCGGAAAACGCTTGGGCCGCAGGGTGACCGAGATCGCGTTGGTGTTCAAGCGTGCTCCGCATCTGCCGTTCGACGCCACCATGACCGACGAGCTGGGCGCCAATGCTCTGGTGATCCGGGTGCAACCCGACGAAGGCGTCACGCTGCGGTTCGGGTCCAAGGTGCCGGGCACCGCGATGGAGGTCCGCGACGTCAACATGGATTTCTCCTACGGCTCGGCGTTCGCCGAGGACTCACCCGAGGCCTACGAGCGGTTGATCCTCGACGTGCTGCTCGGTGAGCCGTCACTGTTTCCGGTCAACGAGGAAGTCGAATTGGCTTGGGAGGTACTCGATCCGGTGCTGGACAATTGGGCCGCTCACGGTAAGCCCGAGCCGTACGAGGCCGGAACCTGGGGCCCCGCGTCGTCGTTCGAGATGCTGCGCCGCACAGGCCGGGAATGGCGGCGGCCCTGATGATCCGCGCCGGCGACGATGCAGAACGAAGTGATGGGGAGGAGCGGCGCAATTGATCATCGATCTGCCGGACACCAGCACTACTGCAATCAACAAGAAGCTCGACGAGTTACGCGAGAAGGTCGGTGCGGTCACCATGGGCCGCGTGCTGACCCTGGTCATCGCGCCGGACAGCGAAGCCGTGCTGGAGGAATCCATCGAGGCGGCCAACGGCGCCAGCCACGAGCATCCCAGCCGGGTGATCGTGGTGATGAACCGGGACGCCGATGCCCCGGAGGCACGGTTGGATGCTCAGCTGCGGGTCGGTGGTGACAGCGGCGCCGGGGAGGTCGTGGTGCTGTGGCTGTCCGGTCCGCTGGCCGGCCATTCCGCCGCCGTCGTGGTGCCGTTCCTGCTGCCCGATATCCCGGTGGTGGCGTGGTGGCCGGACATCGCTCCCGCTGTGCCCGCCCAGGACCCGTTGGGCAAGTTGGCGATTCGGCGCATCACCGACGCAACCAACGGTGTCGACCCGCTGTCGGCGATCAAGAGCCGGCTGCCCGGATACACGCCCGGTGACACCGACCTGGCCTGGAGCCGCATCACCTACTGGCGGGCGCTACTCGCGTCGGCGGTGGACCAGCCGCCGCACGAGCCGATCACCTCGGCGCTGGTGTCCGGCCTGAGGACCGAGCCGGCGCTGGACGTGGTGGCCGGCTGGCTGGCCAGCCGGATCGACGGGCCGGTGCGCCGCGCGGTCGGCGAGCTCAAAGTCGAGCTGGTGCGCACCACCGAGACGATCACCTTGAGCCGCCCGCAGGAGGGCACAACGGCGACATTGAGTCGCAC
Organism: Mycobacterium sp. MFM001; assembly: GCF_003402475.1. Lineage (GTDB taxonomy): Bacteria > Actinomycetota > Actinomycetes > Mycobacteriales > Mycobacteriaceae > Mycobacterium. The sequence continues at coordinate 198,173 of NZ_BFAB01000006.1, read as the reverse complement.
CGCCAAGCCGGATGCGCTGGTTCCGTTGCCGCGCAGGGAAACTCGTGAATGTTTGGCGGAGGACCTGCGCAGGCTGGACCCCGACGTGATCTACCGTTCCGCACTCGAAGGCATCGACCGGGTGGAGTACATATGAGCACCAGCATCGAGACATTTCCCGACAGCGACGCTCTCGTCGCCGCGGCAGGAGAGCGACTGATCGGTGTCATCGACGCGGCAGTGGCAGCACGGGGCCGCGCGCTGATCGTGCTGACTGGCGGCGGCAACGGCAACCGGCTGCTGAAATATCTCAAGGACCAGCAGCAGCGCATCGACTGGGCAAACGTGCATCTGTTCTGGGGCGACGAGCGCTATGTGCCCGAAGACGACGACGAGCGCAACCAAAAGCAGGCCCGAGCCGCCCTGCTCGATCACGTCGACATCCCGGCCCGCAACGTGCACGCCATGCCGGCCCGCGACGGCGAATTCGACAGCGACCTGGCCGCGGCGGCGCTCGCGTACGAACAGGTCCTGGCCGCCAACGCCGAACCGGGCGAGCCCGCACCCGATTTCGACGTCCATTTCCTGGGCGTGGGTCCCGAGGGGCACATCAATTCGTTGTTCCCCGACACACCTGCCGTCCGCGAAACCACCCGGCTGGTGGTCGCTGTCGACGATTCGCCGAAACCGCCGCCGGAACGGATCACGTTGACGCTACCGGCGATCCGGCGGGCCCGCGAAGTCTGGATGATGGTGTCCGGCAGCGAAAAGGCCGACGCCGTCGCCGCCGCGGTCGGCGGCGCCGACCCCGTCTCGTGCCCGGCCGCCGGCGCCACCGGACGGGACAACACCGTCTGGTTTCTCGACAGCGAAGCGGCCGCCAAGCTGCCCGGCTAGCTTTGCTGCTCGGCCTGACGGTCGGCGTACCCCGCGGCATACTCCTCGAGCCGTCGAGCGGTGTCGTGTTGCGCGGCGCTCGGTGTCATGAGGTGGCGCCGATCCCGTTCACAATGTCGCTGGTGCATACCGATCAGATGCACTGTCGGCGCGGACGGTTCCGGCGGAGGCAATAATGGCCGTCATGGCCGACAAATCCGAACGCGCCCCCCGGGAGCGGATCAAGACCCTCGCCCAGGCGGCGATGAACGCCGACGTCACAGTGGCGCAACTCGAGTCACTGCTCAAGGGTCTCGGACCCACGTTGAACGACTTGAACGAGTCGCTGTCGGCCTTGAACTCCACCGTCGAGCGATTGGACACCGGGCTGGACCACTTCGAAGGCACGCTGACCGGCCTGGACGACCTGGCCCGCCGGCTCGTCGCGCTGATCGAGCCCGTGGAGGCCATCGTCGAGCGGATCGACTACATCGTGAGTGTCGGCGAGACGGTGATGTCGCCGTTGTCAGTGACCGAGCACGCGGTGCGCGGCATGCTCAACGCCTTGCGGAACCGGACCGTGCGCTGACGTCAGCGGAATTTGATCAGCAGGGCCATCGCGACGATCGACACCAGCCAGATGCCGGTGACGAACAGCGTCAACCGGTCGAGGTTTTTCTCCACCACGGTCGACCCCGACAGGCTGGACTGCACGCCGCCACCGAACAGTGTCGACAGACCGCCACCCTTGGCGCGGTGTAGCAGGACCAGGAGCACCACCAGCACGCTGGTGACCACCAGGATGATCTGCAGGGCCAATTGCATGGCCGCTACCTTACCGGCTGGTGGTCGGCGGCCTGAAATGGATGCGGTCCAGCGCGGCCTGGACCGCCGCGGGAAACCGTGGGTCGGGTTGCAGCGCATTCTCCCGGGAACAAGCTTCGGTGAACTTGATCACGTGCTCGTCGCCGTTCTCCGCCGCCCGGCCGAACAGGTCTCGCCACGACGGCAGCCCGGCGCGGGATGCGATCTCGAGGCTTTGCGCTTCGGCGCCGACGTCCCGGGTGAACATCGCCAGCATCGCGAGGTGAACACGCCACATCGCGGCCACCGACGGGTCGTGGAGCTCGTCGGGTAGCTGCGCCAGCGCGATCCGCATGGCGGCCGGCGCCGTCACCCCGTGAATCATCGGCACCGGCGGCCCGTCGGGGTGGGCGAGGTAGACACCGGCGAACGTCGACGTCATCTCGCTCAGCCGCCGGCCCGCGTCCAGCGGGCTCAGCGCGCGCAACGCCTCGGCGTAGCCGGGACTGTCTTCGAGCTGCGCCAGGTCCGACCGGCCGCGACCCACGCCCGCGATCGCCTCGGCGATCGTCCGCTCGCCGGCGAAAGCCACCTCGCCGGGCAGCAGCGAGTAACGCGCCGCCCAGTAGGCCAGCCCGCGGGCCAATTCGGTCAGCGCCGCATCGTCGGGGTGGGCAGCAGCGGTCAGGCACCGCACGGCATGTGCGGTGCGAATCAGCCCGTGAGTCAAGGCCGCCAGCAGGCCGGGCACCAGCCGCGGCCACCACTGGGCCAGCACCTCGCGCCACGGCCGGTCGGCAAGTTCACGGCGGAACAGTTCCTCCCAATCGCCGGCCCGCTCGAACCGCCCCAACGCCTCGCGCCAGGACTGTTCGTCGGCCGGGTCGATGCGGAATCGGGGCTCCGGCGGATCATGGTGGTCCATCCGGCGCTTGTAGTCCTCGACCCAGGACGCCACCTCGTCGCCAAAACCCAAGGCGCACAACGCTTCAGCGGCCATCGGACCGTGGTTGGCGAAGTCGTTCTCGCCGCGCTCGTAGCCGAGCCCGTCGAGACGCCGGTACGCCTCGGCCATCGCATCGGAGTACATGGTCCTCACGCTATGACCTCAACAGCAGTTGAGGTCAAGCCGCGAGCACTTACGGAATTGGCCCGCCCGCGGCGATCGCGCACAAGGTGGCGAACTGCTCCCCGTCCAGCGACGCACCCCCGACCAGACCGCCGTCCACGTCGTCGCAGGCAATGAGGTCACCGACGTTCTTCGCGGTCATCGAACCGCCGTAGAGCACCCGCACGCTCTCGGCGATCTGCGGCGACGCCAACGCGCCCAGCTCCTTGCGGATCGCCGCGCACACCTCCTGCGCGTCAGTAGCGCTGGCCACCCGCCCGGTGCCGATGGCCCATACCGGCTCGTAGGCGATGACGACACGGCCGATCTGCTCGGCGGACAGCCCGGCCAGCGAGCCCCGCAACTGCTCGACGTTGTGGCTCACGTGGTCACCGGCTTCCCGGACCTCGAGGTGCTCGCCGATGCACACGATCGGGGTCAGCTCGTGCTTGAGCGCGGCGGTGGCCTTGGCGGCCACCAGGGCGTCGTCCTCGTCGTGGTACGTACGCCGCTCGGAGTGCCCGACGACGACGTACGTGCAGCCCAGCTTGGCCAGGAACGCGCCGCTGATGTCGCCGGTGTAGGCACCGGAATCGTGCGGCGAAAGGTCCTGGGCGCCGTACGTCAGCCGCAGCTTGTCGCCGTCGACCAGCGTTTGCACGCTGCGCAGGTCGGTGAACGGCGGGATGACCGCCACGTCGACCTTGTCGTAGTACTTGTCCGGCAGCGAGAAAGCGATCTTCTGCACCAGCGCGATCGCTTCGAAATGGTTGAGGTTCATCTTCCAGTTGCCGGCGATCAGCGGCTTACGGGTCATCGGTTCAGAACCTCCAGGCCGGGCAGGGTTTTGCCCTCAAGGTATTCCAGCGACGCGCCGCCGCCGGTGGAAATGTGCGAGAAGCCGTCCTCGGGCAGGCCCAGCGCGCGCACCGCGGCGGCGGAGTCGCCGCCGCCGACCACACTGAACGCTCCCTTGGCAGTCGCCGCGGCGATCGCCTCGGCGACGCCCTTGGTGCCGGCGGCGAAGGCCGGGAACTCGAAGACACCCATCGGGCCGTTCCAGAAGATCGTCTGCGCGTTGGCCAACAGCTTGGTGAATCGCTGCACCGAGCCCGGCCCGATGTCCAGGCCCATCTTGCCGTCCGGAATCTCGTCGGCCGCGACAATGTCCGGCGTCGAGTCGGCGGCGAACTTCTCGGCAACCACGATGTCCCTGGGCAGCCGCAGCACGTCGGCGTAGGTGTCCAGCAGGCGTCGGCAGGTGTCGATCATCTCAGTCTCGAGCAGCGACGTGCCCACCGAAAGGCCTTGCGCGGCAAGGAAGGTGAAGCACATGCCGCCGCCGATCACGATGGAATCGGCCTTGGTCGCCAGCTTTTCGATCACGCCCAGCTTGTCGGACACCTTCGACCCGCCGAGCACGACGGCATAGGGGCGTTCGGTCGAACTGGTCAGCCGCTCAAGGACTTTCACCTCGTCGGTGACCAGCGTACCGGCGTAGGAGGGCAGCAGGGTGCCGACGTCGTACACCGAGGCTTGTTTGCGGTGCACCACCCCGAACCCGTCGGAAACAAAAGCGCCGTCGTCGCCGACGAGTTCGACCAGTTGCTTGGCCAGCGCCAGCCGCTCGGCGTCGTCCTTGCTGGTCTCGCGCGGGTCGAAGCGAATGTTCTCCAGCAGCAGGACATCTGAATCGGTGAGGCCCTCGGCGCGGGCCAGCGCGTCGCTGCCGACCACATCGCCGGCCAGCTGCACGTGCTGCCCCAGCTGCTCACCGAGGGCTGCCGCCACCGGTGCCAGTGACAGTTTCGGGTCCGGGCCGCCTTTGGGCCGGCCGAGATGCGCGGTCACCACCACCTTGGCGCCGGCGTCGACCAGCGCCCGCAGCGTCGGCACCGAGGCGCTGATGCGACCCGGGTCGGTGATAGCTCCCCCGTCGTCGAGCGGGACGTTGAGGTCGGAGCGCACCAACACGCCGCGCCCCGAAACCCCTTGTGCAAGAAGGTCTTCCAGGGTGTTCACGGCTTACAGCGACTTACCGACCAGCGCGACCAGGTCGACGAGGCGGTTGGAGTAGCCCCACTCGTTGTCGTACCAGGACACCACTTTGGCCTGGTTGTCGATCACCTTGGTCAGGCCCGCGTCGAAGATCGAGCTGTGCGGGTCGGTGACGATGTCGCTGGAGACGATCGGGGCGTCGTAGTACTTGAGGATGCCCTTGAGCTTGCCCTCGGCGGCAGCCTTGAATGCGGCGTTGATCTGTTCGGCAGTAGCCGATTTGGCCAGATCCGCGGTCAGGTCGGTGACCGAGCCGGTCGGGATCGGCACCCGCAGCGCGTAGCCGTCGAGCTTGCCGTTGAGCTCCGGCATCACCAGCCCGATGGCCTTGGCGGCGCCCGTGGACGTCGGGACGATGTTGAGTCCGGCGGCGCGGGCCCGGCGCAGGTCCTTGTGCGGACCGTCCTGCAGGTTCTGGTCCTGGGTGTAGGCGTGGATGGTGGTCATCAGGCCCTTGACGATCCCGAACTCGTCGTGCATCACCTTGGCCAGCGGCGCAAGGCAGTTCGTGGTGCACGACGCGTTGGAGATGATGTTCTGGCTGCCGTCGTAGCGGTCGTCGTTGACGCCGAGCACGATCGTGATGTCGGGGTCGGTGGCGGGCGCGGAGATGACCACTTTCTTGGCGCCAGCGTCCAGGTGACCCTTGGCCTTGGCGGCGTTGGTGAAGATGCCGGTGGATTCGACGACGACGTCGGCGCCCAGGTCACCCCAGGGCAGCGCGGCCGGCCCCTCCTTGACTTCCAGCGACTTGATCTTGGCGCTGCCGACGACGATGGTGTCGTCGCCTTCCAGGCTGACGTCCTGAGGCAGCCGGCCCAGGATCGAGTCGAACTTGAGCAGGTGCGCCAGCGTCGCGTTGTCGGTGAGGTCGTTGACCGCCACCACCTCGATGTCGGTGCTGGTGCCCTGGGCCTGCTGCGCCAGTAGGGCCCGGTAGAAGTTGCGTCCGATTCGACCGAAGCCGTTGATGCCTACCCGGACCGTCACGTCTCTCGTCTCCTTAGTTGCTGGTGTGATCCACCGGCCAGCTTAGTGGCGACCGTAAGCGCGGCGAAGCCGGGCGCAGCGGGTCGCCACCAGACCGACCCAGTGCGACCGCCAGCGCGGCGAAGCCGGGCGCAGCGGGTCGGCACCGACCAGCCCAGTCGGGCCACCAGCGGGCAGGCGCTGGGGCGTCCGTCTCGGCTCGCCTCACCTCATCGGACCGCGGCGCGGGAACGCCGGCTGCGGGGGCTGGGCCCACTCGGCGCCGGTGGCCTCGAAAAGCCGGCCGATCTCGGCGACGTGCATATCGGCGAGGTCCCACACGTCGGGCACAAGTTCACGGTCGGCGATGAAGCCGAAGTCCAGCCGGTCCAGATAGCTCACCACGGTGATGTTGAGGCCCTGCCCGTCGGTGACGATCGACACCGGGAATTGGTGACACAGCTTTGCCCCGGCGAAATACAACGGCTGGCGCGGACCGGGCACGTTGGAAATCACCACGTTGAACGGCAGGGTCACCCGGTCGGCCAGCCGCAGCCGCGACGCCAGCCGCACGGCGGCGGTGGCCAGCACGGGGGTCGAGTGCTGGGTGAGGTCGACCAGTTCGGCAGCCGGCACTAGTTCGTGTAGCCGCTTGGCCCGTTGCATCGCGGCACGGCAGCGGGCGACCCGTTCGACGGGATCGTCGCAGTCGGTCGGCAGTTCGGCGACGATCGCCGATACCCGGTTGGTCCACGGGTCCGCTTCGTCGCCGGTGCGGATCGACACCGGCACCATGGCCCGCAGCGGGCGGTCCGGCAGCGCGTCGTGGGCCAGCAGGTACTGCCGCAGCCCGCCGGCGCAGATCGCCATCACGACGTCGTTGACGGTGCCGCCGGTGGCCGTTTTGAGTCGCTTGACGTTCTCCAAAGAGGTTGTCCGCATGGCGAATCGACGGTGTCCGCTGATCGTCTTGTTCCACGGTGTGGGCGGTGCGCTGGTTTTGGGCAGCGAAATGTTCGGTCGGTTGCTGCCGCCGAATTGGGCGATCCATTTCACGGCCGCCCCCGCCCGGCCGGCGGCACTGCTGACGCCGTGGATCCCGGCGGCGTCGGCGAGCTGGCGCACGATGCGGGCCTGTACCCGCATCGCCTTGAACGGATTGGCGGTCAGGTGGACCACTGTGCGGCGCAGCAGTTCGGCCGTGCTGGGCAGCTGCTCGGGTTCCCACGACGGACCCTCCCCCGGCGCGGCAGCATCGGGCTCGGTGTCGGTGACGATCTGCAACATCAGTTGCCCGGAGGCGCCATCGATGGTGGCGTGGTGGTATTTGGTCAGCAGCGCCCATCGCCCATCCTGCAGCCCGTCGATGACGTAGACCTCCCAGAGCGGGCGGGTGCGGTCCATCGGTCGCCCGACGATCCGGCACACCTGATCGGCCAACTGGTCGACGAGACCCGGTCGGGCCAAGTGCATTTCGCGGACATGGAATGCGAGGTCGAAATTGGGGTCGGCCACCCAGTAGGGATGGTCGAGCCCGAACGGCACCCCGACCAGACGCCGTCGCAGCGGCTCGAGCTCCCCGACCAGGGCGGCGTACTTCGCGTACACCGCCGCATACGGGTCGTAGTCGGGGCTGGGCCGCTCGAAGATCATCAGCCCGGTGACGTGCCCGAACGTCGTCGGCGTCTCCATGTAGAGGAAAGCGGCATCCAGGCCGGTAAGTTGCTTCACGGGGCGGCTCCTTGGCTATTCGGGAGAATCGAATGAGAACTGTTCGCGCAGAACGCGTTTCAATGCCTTACCGGTGGGGGTGCGCGGGATGGCGTCGACGAACACGGCGCGCTTGGGCAGCTTGAACCGGGCCAGCTTTCCGCTGCAATGCTCCAGCACCGCGGCCTCGTCCAGGTCGGGGTCGGCGCGCACCACCACCGCCAGGGGCGACTCACCCCACTTGACCGACGGCATGCCCAGCACCGCGACGTCGGCGATGCCGGGATGCGACAGCAGGACGTCTTCGATCTCGGCCGGGTAGACGTTCTCGCCGCCGGAGATGATCATGTCCTTGATGCGGTCCTGGATGTAGACGAAGCCGTCGGCGTCGCGGACCGCGACGTCACCGGTGTGCAGCCAGCCGTCGGTGATGGTCTCCGCGGTGGCCTCCGGGCGGTTCCAGTAACCGGCCATGACGTGGCGGCCACGCACCAGCACCTCGCCGGGCACACCGGGTTCGACGTCAACGCCGTTGTCGTCAACGATGCGAACTTCGGTGTGGAAGAACGCCTTACCCGTCGACCCGACGTGTGACATCGCGTCGTCGGGGCTGATGACGCAGGCCGGACCGCAGGTCTCGGTGAGTCCGTAGACCTGGTGGACCTCGTAGCCGAGACCGGCGTAGGTCTCGATCAGCGACGGCGGCACCGGCCCTGCCCCGCTCATGATCCAGCGCAACTGCAGCGAATCGCGCAGTTCGGGCCGATAGGTCGGCAGCATGAAGTTCAGCATCGCGGGAACGGCCAGCGTGATGGTGACCCGTTCGTCGCGAAATACTTCCCAGATCCGCTTGGCATCGAAGTGGCGCAACATCACGATCGGTGCGCCGCGATAGACACAACAGGCCATCGGATTGAGCGCACCGACATGAAACAGCGGCAGCGAGATGAGGTAGCGGTCGCGGAACCGCACGTCGACGCTGGCCAACGCCGTGATGATCGACCACTCCACACTGTCGTGAGTGTGCACCGCGCCTTTCGGCAATCCGGTGGTGCCCGACGTGTACATGATGAACAGCGGGTCGTCGCCGTCACCCTCGACAGCCACCCGGTCCGACGGTGCCTGGGCCACAAGAGCATCGAAATCCGCGGCCCAGCCTGGACCGTCAGCGCCAATGCGCATCCAGTGCCTGACCGGCGTCTGTCCATCGTGCAGCTCGGCGACGACGGCGTCGTACTCGGCGTCGTACACCAAAACCTTTGCGCCGGAATCATTCAGCATGAACGCCAGCTCGTTGGCAACCAGCCGCAAATTCAGTGGGACCACCACCAGGCCGGCCCGGGCGGCGCCGTAAAAGGTTTCGACGAAGTGGTGCCCGTTGGGCAGCAGCACGGCGACCCGGTCACCCTGGGCGAGCCCCAGCCCGGTCAGCACACGGGCGGTTCGATCGGCTCGCTCGTTGAGTTCGGTGAAGGTGAACCGCAGACCGGCGGCTTCGTCCACGAGCGCCTCCAGGCCCGGATTCAGCTCGGCCCGCTTCGAGAGATGCGATCCGACGTTCATGACGACTCCTCAGGTGGTAAGCATGCCGCCCTCGACGGGCAGCGTGACGCCGGTGACATAACTGCTGGCTTCGCTGGCGAGGAAGATCAGCAGCCGTTCTGGCGCTGGAGGTTCATTGAGACCGTTTGCAGCATATCCATAGATGTTGCATCATTGCAATGCTTTGCGACTTAGCTCTCATAGTGCAATGTTTGATAAGATGTTGCGACGATGTGACAGTGTCTGACAGCCGGGAGGTGCGACATCACCGAGACACAGTTGACCCGTCTGCTGGCGGCGGACCGTCGGCCGGACCCGTTGACCGCATTCCGCATCGCTCGGCGGTGGTTCATGGCCGGCCGTCGGATCGAGATGCGGGAACTGGCCGCCGAGCTTGGCGTGAACCGCGCCACCTTGTTCCGCTGGGTCGGCAGCCGAGACGATCTGCTCGCTGAAATCCTGTGGTCGCTCGCCGAACCGACGCTGGCGATGGCGGTCGACGGCGCACCGGGGCGCGGCGGTCAGCGCATCGTGGCCATCATGGATCGATTCGCCACCATCCTCGACGAGGCCGACTACTTCCGGGACTTCCTCCGCCGCGAGCCCGAACGCGCGCTGAGAATCCTCACCACGCGCGCCAGCGCGGTCCAGCAACGGTTGGTTGCCGCCGTGGAAATCATTCTGCGCGAGGAGATTACGCACGCGCAGTTGAAGCCGCCCTTACCGCCGCACGACCTCGCGTACCTCATCGTGAGGATTGTCGAATCTTTCCTCTACGCCGACATCATCACCGGCGAACAACCGGACATCGCCAAGGCGAAACAGGCCATCAGCGCGCTGCTCAGTCGCCACGATTGATGGGGCGTGCGGGGGTCGCTACGCGTCTTCCAGCAGATCCGGGGTCACCGCCGATTCGGTGTCGGGGATGCCGTCCTGTTTGGCCTTGCGATCGGCCATCGACAGCAGCCGCCGAATACGGCCTGCCACAGCATCTTTCGTCATCGGCGGATCGGCCAGCCGGCCAAGCTCCTCCAGCGACGCCTGCCGGTGCTCGACGCGCAGCTTGCCGGCCGCGGCCAGATGGTCGGGCACGCTGTCGCCCAGGATTTCCAAAGCTCGCTCGACTCGGGCGGCCGCAGCCACCGCGGCGCGCGCCGAGCGCCGCAGGTTGGCGTCGTCGAAGTTCGCCAGCCGGTTGGCCGTCGCCCGCACCTCGCGGCGCATCCGGCGCTCCTCCCAGATCAGCCGGGTGTCCTGCGCGCCCATCCGCGTGAGCAACGCGCCGATGGCCTCGCCGTCGCGCACCACGACGCGGTCGGCACCGCGCACCTCACGCGCCTTGGCGCTGATCCCGAGCCTTCGCGCCGCACCCACCAGCGCCAGGGCCGCCTCCGGGCCGGGGCAGCTGACCTCCAGCGCCGACGAGCGCCCCGGTTCGGTCAGCGAACCGTGCGCCAGGAAGGCCCCCCGCCAGGCGGCCTCGGCGTCGGCGACGCTGCCGCCGACGACCTGGGCCGGCAGCCCGCGCACCGGGCGGCCCCGCAGGTCCAGCAGACCGGTCTGGCGGGCCAGCGCCTCGCCGTCGTTGGCGACGCGCAGCACGTACCGGGTCTGCTTGCGAATTCCGCTGGCGGACAACACATGCACGACGGCGTTGTAGCCGTACAGGTCGAAGATGTCCTTGCGCAGCCGCCGGGCGATGCTGCCCAGGTCCACCTCGGCTTCGACGACCACCCGGCCGCCGACGATGTGCAGCCCGCCGGCGAACCGCAGCAGCGAGGTGACCTCGGCGCGCCGCGCGCTCACCGAGTTCACCATCAGGCGGCTCAGCTCGTCTTTGACTTCAGCCGTCATTGCCACGCGTCGTCACCTCTCGGTCCGTCTGCGCCCGTTTGCTGACGTTCGCCTTCAATCGGCATCGGGGCTGTCACCGGGGACGCTGCCTGACCAGTGTCGCGCATACTCACCCCGTCCAGCGCCGCGGCCAGCTTGCCCGGGTCATGTAAAGGTGTACCAGGCCGCGACACGTCCGCGAATCGAACCTCGGCGTCCAGCAGCTTTGCCGTGCGCCGCAGCTGATCACGCTCGCGCTCGCTGGGCACCCGCTCGGCGTCGATGATGACGTCGTGGACGCTGAAGTTCGGTGCGTGCTGCGCGAGCACGTGCAGGTGCCGTTCCACCGAGAACCCGGCCGTCTCCCCCGGTTCCGCGACCAGGTTGAGCACCAGCGCGCGCCGGGCCGTGGTGGCCTGCAGCGCCGCCGCCAGGCCCGGAACCAGCACGTGTGGGATCACGCTGGTAAACCAGGATCCGGGCCCCAACACCACCAGGTCGGCGGCCATGATCGCGTCGACGGCCTGCCGGGTGGCCGGCGGGTTGGCGGGCAGCAGCCGCACCCGGCGCACCTTGCCGGGTGTGGTCGCGATCGCCACCTGGCCGCGGATCAGCCGGAACATCCGCGGGTCGGTCTCCAGGCCGGAGACGTCGGCCTCGATCTGCAGCGCGATCGGGCACATCGGCAACACCCTGCCCTTGATGCCGAGAATCCGGCCCAATTCGTCGCACGCGGCGACCGGGTCGGCCAGCATCTCGTTGATCCCGGCCAGCAGCAGGTTGCCGATCGGATGCCCGGCCAGTGCGCCGCTGCCGCCGAACCGGTGCTGCAGAACGGTCGCCCACAACCGCCCGTGTGGACTGTCGGATGCCAACGCCGCCAACGCCATTCGCAAATCACCCGGCGGCACCACGTCGAGTTCGCTGCGCAGCCGGCCCGACGAACCGCCGTCGTCGGCGACGGTGACGACAGCGGTGACATGTGGGGTCAGTCGCCGGGCCGCCGACAACGTCGCGTACAGGCCGTGTCCGCCGCCCAGGGCGACAATGCGCGGGCTCATTCGCGGCCCAGATCCCGGTGCAGCACCCGCACCGACAGTTGCCTATCGGGTTCCAGCAGCCGCGCCAGCGCTTCAGCGATGGCCACACTTCGATGCTTGCCGCCGGTACAACCGATAGCGACGGTCATGTAGCGCTTCCCCTCCCTGCGGTAGCCGTCGACAACCAGGGACAGCAATCGATGGTAGGTGTCCAGGAACTCCGCCGCGCCGGTCTGGCCGAGCACGTAGTCACGAACCATCGGATGTTGGCCGGTGTGCGGCCGCAGTTCGTCGACCCAGTGCGGGTTCGGCAGGAACCGCACGTCCATCACCATGTCGGCGTCCATCGGCAGGCCGTATTTGTAACCGAACGACTCCACGGTGACGCTGGTGTGGGCGACCGCCTCAGTGCCGAATGCCCGTTCGATGCTCTCCCGCAGCGCCCGCACCGACAGCGTGGAGGTGTCGATGATCAGGTCGGCGGTGGCGCGCACCGGCGCCAGCATCTCGCGCTCGGCGGCGATGCCCTCAGCCAGCGTTTGCTCACCCTGCAGCGGATGGCTGCGGCGATTCTGCTCGTAGCGGCGCACCAGCATGTCGTCGGAGGCCTCCATGAACAGCACCCGCGGCGTGATGTTGCGCGTCGCCAGGTCGTTGCGGACCCAGTCCAGGTCCCCGGTGAACCCGCGGGATCGCACGTCCATCACCACCGCCAGCTGGGTGATCCGCGAGCCCGCCGCCAGACCGAAGTCCACCATCCGGGTGATCAGCTGCGGTGGCAGGTTGTCGGCGACATACCAGCCGAGGTCCTCGAGCACTTTGGCGGCAGTGCCGCGTCCGGCCCCGGACAGCCCGGTGACCAGCACGACGTCGATGCCGGATTCAGTTGTGCTGCCGGTGTTTTCGGCTTGGCTGTGACTGGTCATCGCAGGGCCTCGAGTACTGCGGTCGCGGTCGCCACGCCAATACCGGGCACCGCGGTGATCTCCTCGACGCTGGCCTCCCGCAGCCGGGCCACCGATCCGAAGTGGGTGACCAGCGCCTTGCGGCGATGCTCGCCGAGCCCCGGCACCGCGTCCAGCGCGGACGCCGTCATGCGTTTGGACCGCTTGCTGCGGTGATAGCTGATCGCGAACCGGTGCGCCTCGTCGCGGATCCGCTGCAGCAGATAGAGGCCTTCGCTGTTGCGCGGCAGGATGATCGGGTCCGGCTCGCTGGGCACCCACACCTCTTCCAGTCGCTTGGCCAGCCCGATCACCGCCACGTCGGTGATGCCGAGCTCGTCGAGCACTTTACTGGCCGCGTTGACCTGCGGCGCGCCGCCGTCGACGACGTACAGGTTCGGCGGGTAGGCAAACTTACGTGACTTACCTTCCGGTGCAAGGGTATTCGACTCTTGCAGGTGGCGGGCGAAACGGCGCCGGGTCACCTCCGCGATGGAGGCGACGTCGTCGGAGCGGCCCTGGCCCGCGGCTTCCCGGATGGCGAAGTGACGGTAGTCGGACTTGCGAGGCAGACCGTCCTCGAAGACCACCAGCGAGCCCACCACGTCGGTGCCCTGCACGTGGCTGATGTCGACGCATTCGATGCGCAGAGGCGCGTCGGCCAGGCCAAGTGACTCCTGAATGTTCTGCAGCGCAGCAGATCTGGCGGTGAAGTCACCGGCGCGCTTCAGCTTGTGTTGCTGCAGAGCCTCTTTGGCGTTGCGCTGCACGGTTTCGGCAAGAGCTTTTTTGTCGCCGCGGCGCGGCACCCGCAGCGCCACCCGCGAACCGCGCAACTCCGAAAGCCAGCTGGCCAGCTCGTCGGAGTTGGGCGGCAGGCACGGCACCAGCACCTCGCGGGGCACCGGGTTGGTGGATTCGTCGGCGGCGCCGTCGAGTTCGGCCTGCTCGGCGTAGAACTGGGTCAGGAACTGCTCGACCAGCCTCGCCTCACCGGAATCGCCTGGGTCGCCCGGCTTTTCGACGATCCAGCCACGCTGGCCTCTTACCCGTCCGCCGCGGACGTGGAACACTTGCACGGCGGCCTCCAGCTCGTCGTCGGCGAATGCCACGACGTCGGCGTCGGTGCCGTCGCCGAGCACCACGGCCTGCTTCTCCAGCGCGCGCTTCAGCGCAGACAGGTCGTCACGCAGCCGCGCGGCGCGTTCGAAGTCCAGATGTTCGGCGGCGCTGTTCATCTGCTGTTCCAGGCTGCGCGCATACCGGTCGGTCTTGCCGGACAGGAAGTCGCAGAAATCCAGCACGATCCGGCGATGCTGCTCGGCGCTGACCCGCCCGATGCACGGCGCCGAGCACTTGTCGATGTAGCCGAGCAGGCATGGCCGGTCGATTTGCTTGTGCCGCTTGAATACTCCGGCCGAGCAGGTGCGGGCCGGAAACACCCGGGTCAGCAGGTCCAGGGTTTCGCGGATGGCCCAGGCATGCGAGTAGGGCCCGAAATAGCGCACGCCCTTCTTGCGGGGACCGCGATAGACCATCAGCCTGGGGAATTCCTCGTTGAGGGTGACGGCCAGCACCGGATAGGTCTTGTCGTCGCGGTAGCGGATGTTGAACCGCGGATCGAACTCCTTGATCCAGTTGTATTCCAGTTGCAGCGCCTCGACCTCGGTGCCCACCACGGTCCATTCGACTTTGGCCGCGGTGGTCACCATCTGGCGGGTACGCGGATGCAGGCTGGCGACGTCGGCGAAGTACGACGTCAGCCGACTGCGAAGGCTCTTGGCCTTGCCGACGTAGATGACGCGTCCGTGCTGGTCCCGGAACCGGTAAACGCCCGGCTCGACCGGGATGGACCCGGGCGCGGGGCGATACGTGGCGGGGTCAGGCACGGTTTCTAGGCTAGTCTGCCGCCGCGACAAGACGCAGAATCGCACTGGGGCGGCGTCGCGGATGCGACTCTACGTCTGCTCGCGCGGAGATTGGTACCGCGCCATCACTGTCCGCACGGTGTCCATGGCCTCCACGGCGCGGTCCTTGTCGACGGCCTGGATCGCCATCAGCGGGATGTACTCGTCGTCGGGCAGGTCGATGCGCGCCCAGCGGGCGCCGGCCGGAAACGACACCCCCACCACCTCCGACCAGGGCACCAGCCGATAGCCCAGCAGGTTGCGCACCGAGAGCCCGGCGGGCCCGACCCGCAGCCGCGGCCGCGCGAACAACAGCACCAAGCCGGCAAGGACAAGGCCCAGCACCGCCATCGCGACCTGGTCCGCGGTCTGGAAGATCACCCCGCTGGACTTGACCTTGAGCGCCAGGCCCACCCCGATGTGCGCCGCCGCGATCACGAACGCCGCGATGTAGGCGAAATACGGTGTGAGGTGCGGACGAACTTCGGCGTCCCAGTTCGGCTGCGACGTCACGGCTTTGCGCGCAGATCACGCAGGGTCAGCGCGGTGCTCAGCGCCGCCGCCGTGGCCTGAGCACCCTTGTCCTCGGCCGACTCCGGCAGCCCCGCACGGTCCAGCGCCTGCTCCTCGGTATTGGTGGTCAGCACCCCGTTGGCGACCGGCGTCGACGCGTCCAGTGAGACCCGGGTCAGCCCCTGAGTCACCGCATCGCAGACATAGTCGAAATGCGGTGTCTGGCCGCGGATCACCACACCGAGCGCGACGACGGCGTCGTGCTCGCGCGCCAGCGCCTGTGCCACCACCGGGATCTCGATCGCGCCGAGCACCCGCACCACCGTCGGGTCGTCCACACCCCATTCGGAGGCCAACTTGCGAGCGCCGCCCAGCAGCGCGTCACAGATGGTCGTGTGCCACGTGCTGGCCACGATCGCCAGCTTCACTCCCGACGCGTCGAGTGCCGGCATCTCCGGCACACCGGCGGCTGGACTCACAGAGCTCCCCTCACAGAGCCCCGCCGAATTCGCCTGGCAGGTGGGCGGATTCGTGGTAGTCATCCAGCCCGATCAGGTCGTGGCCCATCCTGTCGCGTTTGGTCATCAGGTAGCGGATGTTCTCCGCGTTGGCGCGCACCGGCAGCGGCACCCGCTCGATGATGTGCAGCCCGTAACCGTCGAGCCCGACCCGCTTGGCCGGGTTGTTGGTCAGCAGCCGCATCGAGCGGACACCGAGGTCGACGAGGATCTGCGCGCCGATGCCGTAATCGCGTGCGTCGGCGGGCAATCCGAGCTTGAGGTTGGCGTCGACGGTGTCGGCGCCGGCGTCTTGCAGCTGATAAGCCTGCAGTTTGTGCATCAGGCCGATGCCGCGGCCCTCGTGTCCGCGCATGTAGAGCACCACGCCGCGGCCCTCGCGGGCGACCATCGCCATCGCCGCGTCCAGCTGCGGGCCGCAGTCGCAGCGACGCGAACCGAACACGTCGCCGGTCAGGCACTCCGAGTGCACCCGGACCAGCACGTCGTGGCCGTCGTAGTTGGGCCCGGCGATCTCACCGCGGACCAGCGCCACGTGCTCGACGTCCTCATAGATGCTGGTGTAGCCGACCGCGCGAAACTCCCCGTGCCGGGTCGGGATCCGGGCCTCGGCGACCCGCTCGATGTGCTTCTCGTGCTTGCGCCGGTACTCGATCAGGTCGGCGATCGCGATCATCGCCAGGTCGTGCTCGTCGGCGAAGACCCGCAACTCGTCGGTCTGCGCCATCGCGCCTTCGTCCTTCTGGCTGACGATCTCGCAGATCGCACCAGCGGGCTGCAATCCGGCCAGCCGCGCCAGGTCGACCGCGGCCTCGGTGTGGCCGGTGCGGCGCAACACGCCACCGTCCTTGGCGCGCAACGGAACAACGTGGCCGGGCCGAGTGAAATCCTCGGCGACGCTTCCCGGATCGGCCAGCAGCCGCATTGTGGTGGCGCGGTCGGAAGCCGAAATACCCGTTCCCACACCGTTTCTCGCGTCGACGGTGACGGTGTAGGCGGTGCCATGCTTGTCCTGGTTGACCGCGTACATCGGCAACAGGCCCAGCCGGTCGCAGATGGCGCCGTCAAGCGGCACGCACAGGTAGCCCGAGGTGTAGCGGACCATGAAGGCCACCAGTTCGGGAGTGGCCATTTCGGCGGCGAAGATCAGGTCGCCCTCGTTCTCGCGGTTCTCATCGTCGATGACGACGACGGCCTTGCCCGCCGCGATGTCGGCAACCGCCCGCTCGACGGAGTCCAACCGCGTCATCTTTGCCACCTAGTCTCTCCACGAGCCCCGTCGCAGGGCTCATGCGTTGCATTCAGTATGAACCACGAGGATGGCGCGGGTATTGCGGCGGCCTAATCAGTGGGATGCAGAACCAGCCGTTCGACGTACTTGGCAATGACGTCGACCTCGAGATTCACCGCGGATCCCAGGGCGGCGCGGCCCAGCGTGGTCAGTTCCCGGGTGGTCGGGATCAGCGAGACCTCAAACCAGTCCTCGCCCAGCCCGGAGACGGTCAGCGAGATGCCATCGACCGTGATAGAACCCTTTTCCACGACGTAGCGGGCCAGCGACTGGGGCAGCTCGATGCGCACCACTTCCCAGTTCTCGGCCGGGGTGCGGGCCAGGATCTGCCCGGTGCCGTCGACGTGGCCCTGCACGATATGCCCGCCGAGCCGGCTGCCCAGGGCCGCCGCGCGCTCCAGGTTGACCGGGCTGCCGGCGGCGAGCGCACCCAGGCTGGACCGGCCGAGTGTCTCGCCCATCACATCGGCGGTGAACTGCCCGCCGGGCAGTACTTCGACGACGGTCAGGCACACCCCGTTGACCGCGATCGAATCGCCGTGGCCGGCATCGGCGGTGACGACGGGGCCGCGGATCGTGAAGCGCGCGGAATCGCCGAGGTCATCCTTGTCGACGACCTCGCCCAGTTCCTCGACGATCCCGGTGAACACCGCCTCAGATTAGTGACTCACGCTTCGGCGCGCGACGCCGCCGCTGCGGGCACCCTCTACGATGCAACGTATGCAGACGCCGCGGAAAAGTAGCCGCCTCATCGCCGTCCTTGCCGCCCTCAGCTTCGCCGCCGCCCTGGTTGCCGGCTGTTCGTCGGCGTCCAAGAAGAACAGCAGCCCGCTGCCGGATGCGAGCACGCTGGTCAAGCAGTCCAGCCAGACCACCAAGAACGTCAAGAGCGTGCACGTTGTGCTCTCGACGAGCGGAAAAGTGAAGGGGCTGCCCATCAAAACGCTCACCGGTGATCTGACCACCGCACCCAGCACGGCCGCCAAGGGCAACGCCAAGGTCGTCGTGGGCGGCTCTGACATCGACGCCGACTTCGTGGTGTACGACTCGAACCTGTACGCGACGCTCACCCCGAACGTATGGACGGACCTCGGTCCGGCCGCCGACATCTACGACGTTTCCACGATCCTGAACCCCGACAACGGCCTGGCAAACGTGCTGGCCAATTTCACCGACGCCAAGGCCGAAGGCCGCGAGACCATCGGTGGCCAAGACACCGTCCGGATCACCGGAAAGGTCGCCCCCGACGCACTGAATCGGCTTGCGCCGTCGGTGAATGCGACCCAACCACTGCCGGCCACCGTCTGGATCCAGGAGAACGGCGATCACCAACTGGTGCAGGCCAAAATGGACCCGAGTGAGGGCAACACCATCCAGATGACGTTGTCCAACTGGGGTGAGCAGGTCCAAGTCACGAAACCACAGGTGAGCTGAGTTCATGCAGGCTGGACGCAGAATTGCGATCAGCGCCGGCAGCCTCGCCGTGCTGCTCGGTGCGCTGGACACCTATGTCGTCGTCACGATCATGCGCGACATCATCAGCACGGTCGGCATCCCGGTTAACCAGCTGCAGCGGATCACCCCGATCGTCACGTGGTACCTGCTGGGCTACATCGCCGCAATGCCGCTGCTGGGGCGTGCGTCGGACCGGTTCGGCCGCAAACTGCTGCTGCAGGCCAGCCTGGCCGGCTTCGCCGTCGGCTCGGTGGTTACCGCACTGTCCGGCGACCTGCATGTGCTGGTGGTCGGCCGCACGATCCAAGGGCTGGCCGCCGGTGCGCTGTTGCCGGTCACGCTGGCACTCGGCGCCGACCTGTGGTCACAGCGCAACCGGGCGGGGGTGCTCGGCGGGATCGGCGCGGCGCAGGAGCTCGGCAGTGTGCTGGGCCCGCTGTACGGGATTTTCATTGTCTGGCTGACCAGCCGCTGGCAGGACGTGTTCTGGATCAACGTGCCGCTGGCCGCCGTCGCGATGGTGATGATCCACTTCAGCCTGCCGTCGCGGGAGCGCACCACAGAGCCGGAGAAGATCGACCTGATCGGCGGGGTGCTGCTGGCAATCACGTTGGGCCTGGCGGTGATTGGGCTTTACAACCCGAATCCCAACGGCCACGACGCGCTGCCGAGCTACGGCTGGCCGCTGGTCATCGGGGCCATTGTCGCCGCGGTGGTGTTCGCGCTGTGGGAGCGCTTCGCGCGGACCCGGTTGATCGAACCCGCGGGCGTGCACTTCCGGCCCTTCCTGGCTGCGCTGGGCGCATCGCTGGCGGCCGGCGCGGCGCTGATGGTGACGCTCGTCGACGTCGAGCTGTTCGCCCAGGGCGTGCTCGGCAAGGAACAGGACGAGGCGGCAATCATGTTGCTGCGCTTCTTGATTGCGTTGCCGATCGGCGCGGTGGTCGGTGGGTGGATCGCCACCAAGATCGGCGACCGGGCGATGACGTTCATCGGACTGCTGATCGCGGCGTCCGGGTACTGGCTGATCTCGCACTGGCGGCTCGACCTGCTGACCGACCGGCACGACATCTTCGGCTTGTTCTCGCTGCCGGCGCTGGATACTGATCTGGCGATCGCCGGGATCGGGCTGGGCCTGGTGATCGGGCCGCTCTCGTCGGCCAGCTTGCGAGTGGTCCCGTCGGCCCAGCACGGCATCGCCTCGGCGCTGGTGGTGGTGGCGCGGATGACCGGCATGCTGATCGGGGTGGCGGCGCTGAGCGCCTGGGGGTTCTACCGGTTCAACGAGATCGTCGCGACCAAGTCCGCGCAGGTTCCGGCCAACGCCAGCCTGGTGGTTCGCTTGGCCCTGCAAGGACGCCTGTACCGGGAATCGTTCGCGGAGATGTACGCCGGGATCTTCACGGCCACCGCGATCGTCTGCGTGGTGGGTGCGCTGCTCGGTCTGCTGCTGTCCAGCCGCAGCGTCCACGCCGAGGAGCCGGAGCTGCCGGAGCACGAGGCCGTCGACGCGTAAGCGCTAGCGCGGCACCAGGCTGAGCAACAGGTCCGGACCGACTCGCTCCACCCCGTCGAAGCGCCACTTCAGCGCCCGCGCAATGCTGGGCACCCCGACGTCGTCGACCGCGGTGATCGGCCCGCCCAGCAGGATCGGCGCGACATAGGCCAGGATGCGGTCGATCGCCCCGGCCCGCAGGAACGCGCCGGCCAGCGTCGGTCCGCCCTCGAGCAGCACATCGGTGCGGTCCGACAGCGCCTTGAGGACTTCGGCCGGGTCGTGCGTACGGATCACCATGGTGCGCGAGTCGTCGTTGAGAACGTTTGCCTCCGAAGGGATTTCGCGCTTACCCACCACGACACGCAGCGGCTGTCGATCGGCAAGCTTGCCGTCGGCCAGTCGGGCGGTCAGCGTCGGATCGTCGGCGAGCACGGTGCCGGTGCCCACCACGATGGCGTCGGCGGCCGCCCGCCGGCGGTGCAGGTCGGCGCGCGCGGCCTCGCTGGTGATCCATTGACTCGAGCCGTCGGCGGCCGCGCTGCGCCCGTCGATGCTGGTGGCGTACTTCCAGGTCACGTGCGGCAGCCCGGTGCGCTGCTTGTGCAGCCACTCGCGTAGCGGTCCGGCCGCCACCAGCTCGGCCTCGACGTTGTTGACGACGTTCACGCCGGCCGCCGCGAGCCGAGCCGCGCCGCCGGCGGCCAGCGGGTTGGGGTCGGCGACGGCGTAGACCACCGACGCGATGCGCGCGTCCAGCAGGGCGTCCACACACGGCGGGGTCTTGCCGTGGTGGTTGCACGGCTCGAGGGTGACGACGGCGGTGCCGCCGGCGGCCAGGTTGCCGGCCCGCCGCAGCGCTACCACTTCGGCGTGGGCGCTGCCGGCCGGCCCGGTGCCGCCCACACCGGCCACCCGCCCGTCGCGGTCCAAAATCACCGCGCCGACAGGCGGATTCGGATACGTCGCGCCCTTGACCATCTCGGCGTGCTCGACGGCGAGGCGCATGGCGGCGTCGTGGCTGATGGCCGCCGCGGTGCTCATTGGAGGCGCAGGTGCGGGGACACGGCCGCGGCCCGTCGCCGCAGCGCCTCGACCGCGGCTTCCGGATCGTCGGCGTTGTAGACGGCCGATCCGGCGACAAAGCAGTCGACACCGGCCTCGGCGGCCTGCTCGATGGTGTCGTCGTTGATGCCGCCGTCGATCTCGACCAGGATGGTCAGCTCGCCGGAGTCGACCATTTTGCGGACCGTGCGGACCTTGCTCAGCACCTCGGGGATGAACTCCTGGCCGCCGAACCCGGGCTCGACCGACATCACCAGAAACGTGTCGAAGTCCTTGAGGATCTCCAGATACGGGTCCAGCGGGGTCCCGGGTTTGATGGACAGGCCCGCCTTGGCGCCGGCGGCCCGGATGTCGCGGGCGACGGCGACGGGGTTGTCGGTGGCCTCGGCGTGAAAGGTGACGTTGTGGGCGCCGGCCTCGGCGTACGGCGGCGCCCAGCGGTCCGGGTCCTCGATCATCAGATGGCAGTCCATCGGAATGTCCGTGTGCTGGAGCAGGCTTTCCACCACCGGTAGCCCGATCGTCAGGTTCGGCACGAAATGGGCGTCCATCACGTCGACGTGCAGCCAGTCGGCGCCCTCGACGGCGGCGGCCTCGTCGGCCAGCCGGGCGAAATCGGCGGCCAGGATCGACGGCGCGATCAAGGGACGATTCATGCTCGTCAGCCTAGTCTGGCGCCGACGAGCGCCGAGTAGCGGCGCGAGGAGAAGCCGGACCATCCAGCACCGCGAGCGCCGCGGCGAACATGGCATCGGTGCCGTGCCGGTGCGGCCACAGCTGCACATACGGACCGTCGCCGAGCTCGCCGGCGGGCTCGAACAACGGCCGGGTATCCAACGCCTGTACTCGGTGGCGGCGCAGCGCGTCGGCGACGACGCCGACCGTCTCGGCCAGGTGCGGCGAGCAGGTCGCGTACAGCACCACACCGCCGGGGCGGGTCAGGCTGATCGCCGCTCCGAGCAGTTCGCGCTGAAGTTTTGTGAGCGCCGGGATGTCGGCGGGTTGACGCCGCCAGCGGGCCTCGGGACGACGGCGCAGCGCGCCCAGCCCGGTGCACGGGACGTCGACCAGCACCCGGTCGAAGCCGCCGCCTAGTCCGGTGTCGCGGCCGTCGACCTGCAGCACCTCGACGGGGAGCCCACGAGTGTTGTCCTCCACCAGCTTCGCGCGATGCTCCGACGGCTCCACCGCGGTCACCCGTGCTTGGCGGTCGACGCCCAGCGCGGCCAGCAGCGCGGTCTTGCCGCCGGGACCCGCGCACAGGTCCAGCCAGCGGCCGGCGTCGTCGTCGACCGGCGCGAGCGTCAGCGCGCGGGCCACCAACTGGCTGCCCTCGTCTTGGACCAGCGCTTGGCCGTCGCGCACCGCGGGCAACTCCCCCGGGTCGCCGGCCGGCAGGTACACCGCATACGGCGAATAGCGGCCGACGGTGCCGTGCACCGCCTCGGCCAGCGCCGCGGCGGTCAGGGCGCCGGGCCGTGCGGCCAGGTGCACCTGTGGGCGTTCGTCGTCGCTGGCCAGCGCCGCCTCGAGCTCTCCGGCGGCCCCGCCGAGCGCGTCGGCGAAGGCCTGGGCGATCCAACGCGGGTGGGCATGCACGAACGCCGCATGCCCGACCGGATCGGCCACCGGGTCGGGCGCCAGCTCGTCGACCCACTCCTTTTCGTCGCGCGCGCTGATGGTGCGCAGCACGGCGTTGACGAAACCAGCACGCGCAGAATCGAATTCGATGCCAGCCTGCTCGACGGTGGTGGACACCGCCGCGTGCGTCTCGACCCGGGTGCGCAGCAGCTGGTAGGCGCCGAGGCGCAGCAGGTCGAGCAGCACCGGGTCAATGGCCGCCGGCTTGCGTCCGGCAGCCGCGCCGATCACCGCGTCGAGCAGACCGCGAGTGCGGCATGTGCCGTAGGTGAGCTCGGTGGCGAAGGCGGCGTCGCGCCCGCGGATGCCCCGTTCGCGTAGCAGCGCGGGCAGCGCCAGGTTGGGATAGGCGTCACGCTCGGTGACCGCGCGCAGCACGTCGAAGGCGGCTTTGCGGGCGGGATCCAGCGGCTTGCGGCGTGCGCGTTTCATGACGCCCGTGCCGCGGAGTCCAGCCGGGCGCCTCGGGCCCAGTCGACGGCGTTCATGAATTTCTTTCCGGGCGGCTGTATTTCGCCGAGCTGAACCGGTTGTGAGCCGGTGCCGATCCGCACGCTGTGACGCTCGACGTCAATCTGGCCGGGCTGCAAGGAGTTTGGCGCGTCGGAGTCGACCTGCACCGGGCCGAGTTTGATCCGCACGTCACCGATCGTCGTCCACGCGCCGGGATGCGGAGTGACGGCGCGGATACGCCGTTCGACGACGTGAGCCGGCAGGTCCCAGCGCACGCGGGCGTCGTCGACGGTGACCTTGGGCGCGACGCTGACCCCGTCGGCGGGCTGCGGCACCGGCGTCAGCGTGCCGTCGGCGATCCCGTCGAGCGTGGTTTCCAGTAGCGCCGCACCCGAAACCGCAAGGCGATCAAGCAGATCACCGGCGGTGTCGGTGGGTTGGATGGTTTCGGTGACGACGCCGTAGACCGGTCCGGAGTCCAGGCTCGGCTCGATCCGGAACGTGGTTGCGCCGGTGACCGTGTCGCCGGCGGCGATCGCCGCCTGCACCGGGGCGGCGCCGCGCCAGGCCGGCAGCAGCGAGAAGTGCAGGTTGATCCAGCCATGCGGCGGCACGGCCAGCAGCTCGTCGCGCAGCAACGCGCCGTAAGCCACCACAGGGCAGCAGTCCGGCGCCAGCTCGCGCAGCTCGGCGACAAACTCGGCGGTGTTGGGCTTTTGCGGTCGCAGCACCGGGATGCCCGCGTCGAGCGCCAGGC
The DNA here is from genome assembly GCF_003402475.1 of Mycobacterium sp. MFM001. Classification (GTDB taxonomy): domain Bacteria; phylum Actinomycetota; class Actinomycetes; order Mycobacteriales; family Mycobacteriaceae; genus Mycobacterium. The sequence goes on along the minus strand of NZ_BFAB01000006.1, from coordinate 174,215 downwards.
GGGCCACCGGCGACGGCTGGTGGTGGCCGCGCCGGCCGGAGGCGGCGTCGGGCCGGGTGAGGACCGCGACGACCTCGTGGCGCGGCGAGTCGATCAGCCGGCGCAGCGCGGGCAGCGCGGGTTCCGGGGTGCCGGCGAAGACAAGACGCACCGGCACAGTCTAGGGAGGCGTCGGCGACTACGCGTCAACGTCGGGTTCGCCCCCGGCCGCAGTGAAAGCGGCCAGCGCGCGCACCAATCCGTGGCGCTCCGGCGACGGCATTTTCTCCACGATGCGGGCGATCTCGGCGCGCCGGTGCGCGGTGACCTGGCCGACGACGTGTCGTCCGCGGTCGGTCAGCCTGGCCAGCAGTTCACGCCGCGAGGACGGGTGCGGCAGGCGCTCGATCAACCCTGCGCCAACCAGCCGATCGACCATCCGGCCAGCCGCGGAAGGTTGCACACCGAGCAGGCCCGCCAGCGTGGCGAGGTTGATCGGACCGCGATTGGACAGGATCACCAAGGTCCGGAACTGCGGGATTGTGATGGTTTCGTTCACTTGCGCGATCGAGTGAGCCGAGATGGCGACGAGCAACCGCGACGCGGTCAGCAACGCGTCAGTGATCGCATCGAGGGAGTCGGCAGTCGCCGTGACGTCGTCGGTCGAGATGGCTGTTCTCCCTCCATTCGCCACAGCGGACATCCAGGAGTCTAACAGCCGTCTACTATTGTCTATAGCAATTGTTTCCTATTAGAACTATAGCCAGGGGTAACGCATACACAGGAGGTCTTGATGAACGCCGGCACACCCGAAGCCCTGGCGACCACACACCGGTCGATGTGGGCGATGGGCGACTACGCCCTGATGGCCGAGCAGGTGATGGCACCACTCGGCCCGGTCCTGGTCGACTTCGCCGGGATTGTCGCCGGCGACCGCGTGCTCGACGTGGCCGCCGGCTCTGGCAACATCTCGATCCCGGCGGCGATGCGGGGCGCCACAGTCGTCTCCAGTGATCTCACCCCGGAACTGCTGCAGCGCTCCCAAATGCGGGCCGCTGCGGAAGGTGTGACGCTCGACTGGCGGGAAGCCAATGCCGAAAACCTGCCGTTCTCCGACGGCGAGTTCGACGTGGTGTTATCCGCGATCGGAGTGATGTTCGCGCCGCATCACCAGCGCGCCGCCGACGAACTGGTCCGGGTCTGCCGGTCCCGCGGGACGATCGCTTTGATCAGCTGGACACCGGAGGGCTTCTTCGGCCAGATGTTGGCCGCCATCAGGCCGTACCGGCCGACGCTCGTGCCCGGCACGCCCCCGGCGGCGCTGTGGGGGCGCGAGGACTACGTCACCGGCTTGCTGGGTGAGCGAGTCGGCGAAATCACAACGGAGCGGCGCACATTGCGAGTGGACCGGTTCGGCAGCCCCGAGGAGTGCCACGAGTACTTCAAAACTCATTACGGCCCAACGATTAACGCCTACCGCCTGATCGGGCGCAATCGGGTGTTGGCCGCCACCCTCGACGCCCAACTCGTCGAACTTGCCCGACGGCACTTGCGCTGTGGCGTCATGGAGTGGGAGTACCTGCTGCTCACCGCGCGGAAGCGATGAGCCTCAGTCCTCTTCTTCCGCCAAGCGTGGAATCAGTCCCCCCGCGAGCACGTCCTTGACCTGCCGCGGCGAAAGCCGGTGCCGCACAGTGAAAGACGAGTCCTTGGTGACGTTGTCGACCTTCAGCGTGTCCCCGTCTGCCAGGGCGTCGCGCAGGTTCTGCAGTCGCAACGTGTCGTCCTGGTCGATGCCGTCGTAGTCGTCGGCGTTCTCGAATTCCAGCGCCAGCACGCCGAAATTCGCGAGGTTCTGCCAGTGGATGCGCGCGAACGACTTCGCGATCACCACCCGCAACCCCAGATAGCGGGGTGCGATCGCCGCATGCTCACGCGAGGAGCCCTGGCCGTAGTTCTCGCCGCCGACGATGATGTGACCGGCCTCGCCGGCCTCCTGCGCGCGTTGCGGGTAGGACTCGTCGATTTGGGTGAAACTGAACTCCGCGAGCTTCGGAATATTGGACCGGAACGGCAGCGCCCGCGCACCGGCGGGCGAGATTTCGTCGGTGGAGATGTTGTCCTCGACCTTGAGCAGGACCGGCGCCTCGATCTCGTCGGGCAGCGGCGAAAGCTCCGGAAGGTCAGAAACATTGGGGCCCTTGACCGGTTCGACCTTCTTCGCCTCGTCTTCGGGCAGCGGCTCCACCAGCATTGCCGTGTTGACCGAGCTTTTGTCGGGCAGGTCGAGCTTCGGATAGTCCATCTTCTCCTCGCGGGCCCACTCGCGCGGATCGGTGATCACCCCCGTCAGCGCCGACGCGGCAGCGGTTTCCGGCGAGCACAGCCACACCGAGTCCTCTTTGGTGCCGGAGCGGCCGGGGAAGTTGCGCGGCATCGTGCGCAGCGAATTGCGCCCGACAGCCGGTGCCTGCCCCATCCCGATGCAGCCCATGCAGCCCGCCTGGTGAATGCGAGCGCCGGCGATCACCAGGTCCGCGGTGGCGCCCATCTTCGTCAGATCGGTCAGGATCTGCCGCGACGTCGGGTTGATGTCGAAGCTGACCTGCGGCGCGGTCTGCCGTCCGGCCACCATGGCGGCGGCGATCGCGAAATCGCGCAGTCCGGGATTGGCGCTCGATCCGATCACCACCTGGGAGATCTCCTCGCCGGCGACCTCGCCGACCGGCACCACGTTGCCCGGCGAGGACGGCTTGGCGATCAACGGCTCGAGAGCCGACAGGTCGATGGTGTCCTCGACGTCGTAGCCGGCGCCGTCGTCGGCAAGCAGCTCAACCCAGTCGTCCTCGCGGTCCTCGGCCCGCAGAAAGTCGCGGACGGCATCGTCGCTGGGGAAAACCGTTGTGGTGGCGCCGAGTTCGGCGCCCATGTTGGCGATCACGTGCCGGTCCATCGCCGTCAGGGTTTCCAGGCCCGGCCCGTAGTACTCGATGATCCGGTTCACCCCGCCCTTGACGTCGTGCCGGCGCAGCATCTCCAGGATCACGTCTTTGGCCGAACACCATTGCGGCAATTCACCTTCCAGCCGCACACCCCACACCTCGGGCATGCGGATGTGCAGCGGGCGGCCGGTGATGGCCAGCGCCACCTCCAGGCCGCCGACCCCGATCGCCAGCATGCCCAGCGAACCGGCCGCCGGCGTGTGCGAGTCGGAGCCCACCATGGTCTTGCCGGGAATGCCGAAGCGCTGCATGTGGGTCGGGTGCGACACCCCGTTGCCGGGCTTGGAGAACCACAACCCGAATCGCTGTGCGGCGGTGCGCAAGTACTCGTGGTCCTCGGCGTTCTTCTCGTCGGTCTGCAGCAGGTTGTGGTCGACGTACTGCACGCTGACCTCGGTGCGGGCGCGGTCGAGTCCGAGGGCCTCGAGTTCCTGCATCACCAGCGTGCCCGTCGCGTCCTGCGTCAGCGTCTGGTCGATATGGATCGCGATCTCCTCGCCCGGCGTCATCTCACCGGATTCCAGGTGCGACTCGATCAGCTTTTGGGTGACGTTGAGAGGCATAGCCTCTGCTTACCCCGATAGGGCGGCGCTTATGCCAGCGCCCGAAGCCTGCTGCTCGACGGGACACGGACTGACGCCCGAACATGAACACGTGCAACGATCGGCTCAGCTGCGACAACGGTGAACGGTGTGGCCAGCGGGAAGTCGTCATCCAGCGATTCGATACGGGCGGCGCGGACGATGGTGGCCAGCGCCAGCGTGGCTTCGAGCATGGCGAAGTGGTCACCGATACATGATCGGGGTCCGCCACCGAACGGCAGGTACTGCCAGCGGCTGCGGCCCTTTGAGCGCGCCGGCAGGAACCGGTCCGGGTCGAATGTCAGCGGGTCGTCCCACAGTTGTGGGTCTCGGTGCATGGCGTAGAAACCGATCACCGCCATGGTGCCGGCCTCCAGGCGGTAGCCGTCGACGACCAATTCCTTTGTGACCAGGCGCGGCGTTCCGGCACCGGGCGGGCATAGCCGCAGGGCCTCGTGCAGCACTCGCACGGTGTGGCCAAGCTGGGGCACGTCGTCGGGTGTCAGCGGACGGTCGCCGAGCGCGCTCACCTCATCGAACACGCGCTGTTGGATGTCGGGATGGTGGCCGAGCGCCCAGAGTGAGTAGGTGAGCGTGGTGGATGTGGTGTCGTGGCCGGCCAGCATGAACAGCACCAGCTCATGGCAGATGTCGTCATCCGAGAGTGGTTGGCCCGTAAGTGGATCGGTTGCGGTGATCAATGCACGCACCAGCGGCGCGTCGAGGGCGGGGTCGGCTCTTACCGCGGCGAGGATCACGGCGGCCAGGTGGTGCAGAGTCGCGTTGGCCCGGCGGGCCCGCCGCTGGCCGGGGGTCGGCAGCCACTGTGGCAGGTTCAGTGGCTGGGTCGCACGGTCGGCGACCCAGGAAAGCGCGATGCGCAGTGCGGGCCCGATGGTGTCGGCTTTGGCATCGAGGTCCAGTCCGAGCACCGAGTGCCCAAGTGCGCGCAGAGTAAGCGCGCGGCACTCGGTGTCCAGGTCCACGGTCGCCCCGTCGCGCCAGCCGTCGACCACCGTCTGCGCCGCCGCCGCCATGTGACCGGCATAGCGCGGGACACGCTGTTTGGTGAACATCGGCTGTAGAGTGCGCCGCCGCGGCAGCCATTGGCAGTGCGGCAGATTTAGCAGGTTGCCGCCCATCAGCCCGTGCAGCTCGATCGCCATCGTCGTCCCGCCTCGGTCCGCGATTTCGTCGGTGCGGCCCAACACGTCCCGCGCACCCTGCGGCGAGGCGATCAACACCACGGTCGGGAAAAGCCATTTGGGCGCAAGCACGATACGAGTGATGGGGCCGCCGGCGTCGATGAGTTCCTGAAAACCGTCGATCAGCGACCGCACGGCCCGCAGCTGGTGCCAGTAGGGCAACGGATTCTTCGGCGCCAGTGGCAGTTTGGCGACGTCGGTCGATTCCAGCACATCAACAACGCTCTCAGTGTGCGGCGCTGAGCACATGCGTAGTGGACTACCTCTTTGGCTGTTCGCGTAGATTTTCGGCGGCAGGCCGCCCTACACGCACACTCAACGCCGTAGATGCACACTCGACGCCGGCGAGGCCCCTAGCCGATGTGGAGCGGGTCGATCTGAACCCGGACCGGCTCGTGATCCTGGTGGGCGCTGAGCACACTTGTGGCGCGACGCAACGCCGCCGCCAGAGCCAGACCCTGCTCGCGGCGAACACGCGCCAGCATGCGGATCACGTCGCCGCTGACCCCGGCTGGCCGGCGCGCCCCCGCAGGCAGGTCCACCGGGCCGAGCAAATCGGCGCCGTCGGGCAGCTCGGCTTCCTCCAGCAGCGCCGCCACCGCGTCGGCGGGACCGTCGAGCGCGGCGATGTGCACGCTCGGCGGCAGGCCCACCTCGGCGCGGGCCGTCAACTCGGCCTCCGCATGGCCGACCGGATCCCATCGGACAAGCGCTTGCACAGTCGGGATCGACGACTCGGCGACCACCGCCACCACTCCGCCGTCGCCGCGGGCCCGCACCAGCGCCGCGGCGGTCATCCAGCGTCGCAGCGTGTCCTCGGCCGCGCGCAGATCTTGCCGCCCGAGCAGCGCCCAGCTGTCCAGCAGCAGCGCCGCCGCGTAGTCGCCGGAAGGTTCGGCCCCCGGGGTGGCCACCACCAGGGCAGGACCAGGCCCGACGGCGCCCACGACGGCGTCGCCGCCTGAGGTGATCACCGCCGTTCCGGGAAACGCCCGGCCGAGTTCCTCCGCGGTGCGCCGGGCGCCGACGACGACGGCGCGCACCGCGTCCGAACCGCAGCGCGGACACCGCAGCGCCGTATCCACGCGGCCGCACCAGCGACAGACCGCGCCCGACCCACGCTCGGGCAGCGACAGCGGGCCGGTGCAATGCCGGCACCGGGCGATCGCACGGCAGCGCCCGCAGGCCAGCGACGGCACATAGCCTCGGCGCGGCACCTGCACCAGCACCGGCGCGCCGGTCTCCAGCGCGGCGCGGGCGGCCCGCAACGCCACCGACGGCAGCCGTGCACTGCGCGCGGCGGGGTCGCGTTCGTCGACGCGCTCGTCGAGCGCCACCACCCGCGGGGTGCGGGCACGGACTATTTGACGGGTCGCGACGACGTCGTGGGCCCAACCGCTGCGCACCAGCGCCTGCGCCTCGGCGGTACGGGAATATCCGCCAATCAAAGCGGCGCAACGCATTTGGTGCGCACGGAGCATCGCCACGTCGCGGGCGTGCGGATACGGCGCCCGCGGCTCGGCCAGCGTGTCGTCGCCGTCGTCCCACACCATGACCAGGCCCAGGTCGGCCACCGGTGCGAACACCGCGCTGCGGGTGCCGATCACCAGCCGCGCGCTGCCGCGCAGCGCCGCGAGCCAGCGCCGGTAGCGCGCGGCCGGTCCCAGCCCCGCCGAAAGCGCCACCACGGCGGACTCGTCGAACAGCTTCGCGGCGGCCGCAGACAGCGCGTCGACGTCGCGCTGGTCGGGCACTATGGCCAGCACTCCCCTGCCGGACTGCACGGTTTGCGCGGCCGCCTCGGCGAACCGGTCCGTCCACAGGTCGCCGGGCAGCCCCTGCCAGATCGCGCGGGCTGCCCGCGACTCGGCCAACGCGGTCAGGAACTGCCCGCCGCGGGTATACACCTCCCACCGGGCCCGGTCGACCGGTGCAACGACGGGTTGGCTTGGCGCCGTTGGGGTTTCGCGTTCCACTCGGGCGTGCCGGGCGGGTATCGCCAGCCGCAGCACGTCGGCGCGCGTACCGGCGTAGCGGGCGGCCACCGCGTCCACCAGGCGGTGGATCTCGGGGGTGAGCACCGGCTCGGGTGATACCACCCGGTCGAGCCAGGCGAGCTTGCCGACGTGGTCGGTGTCGGTGCGGCGTTCCAGGACGAAACCGTCGACCAGCCGGCCGTGGAACCGGACCCGCACCCGCACCCCCGGGTGGGCGTCATCCGACTGCTCGGCGGCCACCAGGTAGTCGAATTCGCGGTCCAGATGCGGCACCGACAACATCGGCAGCACCCGGGCGATCGGCTCATGCTCGGCGGGCTGCCAGGTGGTGCTCACGGCTCGACGGCGGAGTCCGCGCGGCCGAAGAAGAAGCCGGCGGTGATCAGGATCTGCGCCGTCGCATAGGCCCACCAGACCGGCACCGCCAACGCCTCGTTGCCCAGGACGAACCGCCCGATCCCGATCATCGCGTCGGAGACCGCGAAGCACACCGCGCCGACCGCGGTCCAGATAGTGGGCAACCGCGCCAGCAGCGCCGCACACACCATCCCGCCCAGCACCACGATGTACACCACGACCGGCACCGTCAGCCCGTCGCGACCGAGGCCCGGCCAGAACCACACCAGCAGCGCCACACACGCCACGCAGACGACCGCGACCCCGACGAGACGAGGCCACGACCGGCGCGCCAGCGGAATCAGCGCGCCCAGAAAACATAGGTGCGCCAGCAGGAACGCGGCCAGCCCGAGCACAAACGACGCCGTCCACCACGGAATCGCCAGCAGCACATCGCCGACCGCCGAGAACACCAACGCCAGCATCAGCCAGCGCCGCTCGCGCAGGATCGGGTGGGCCACCGCGGCGGCGGCCAGCAGCAGTGCCATCGACGCCTTGAACAGCGGCTGGGCCATGAAACGGCCGGTCAGCTCTTCGCCCGGCGGCGACAGCAGCACCGTCGCGGTCAAAAACAACCCGTAGGCGACGCCGGCCCAGCCCGCGGCCACCCAGCAACCGACCACCATGCGCGGTGCATAGGGTGTCTCCATGCCCGAGGACACCCGGCCCGCCATCGACCCCATTCTGCTGAAGGTACTGGATAAGGTGCCGTTTCAGCTGTCGCTGGACGGCGGCGTCCAGGCCGCGCGGCAACGGCTGCGGGATTTGCCGCGGCGTCCGGTGCACCCGGAGGTCCGCACCGAGGACAAGACCATCGACGGCCCGGCCGGCCCGCTTGCGATCCGAATCTATTGGCCGCCAAGCGATGACGTGTTACCGGTGGTGGTGTTTTTCCACGGCGGCGGCTTTGTCGTCGGGGATCTCGACACCCACGACGGCACCTGCCGCCAGCACGCCGTGGGCGCCGATGCGGTGGTGGTGTCGGTCGCCTACCGGCTGGCGCCCGAGCATCCCTACCCCGCCGCGGTGGACGACGCCTGGGCGGCAACGCAGTGGGTGGCGGGGCACGGCGAGGATATCGGCGCCGACGCCGGCCGCCTGGCGGTCGCGGGGGACTCGGCGGGCGCAACCATCTCGGCCGTCGTCGCGCAGCGCGCCCGCGACAACGGCGGCCCGCCGATCGTCTTCCAGCTGTTGTGGTACCCGTCCACGATGTGGGACTCGTCGCTGCCGTCGTTCCGCGAAAACGCATCGGCGCCGATTCTGGGTCGCGAGGCCATCGCCGCGTTCACTCGTTGGTACGCAGGCGAAGTCGACCTGTCCGCCCCGCCCGCCGGGATGGCTCCGGGGCGTGCCAAGAACCTGGCCGGCCTGCCGCCGGCCTACATCGCCGTCGCCGGGCACGACCCGCTGCGCGACGACGGCATCCGCTACGGCGAGCTGCTCGCGGCCGCCGGAGTGCCGGTCGAGGTGCACAACGCCGAAACGCTGGTGCACGGCTACGTCGGCTACGCGGGCGTGGTGCCCGCCGCGACGGAGGCGATGGACCGCGGATTGGCCGCGCTGCGCAAGGGCCTGCATCGATGACCGCCCGCCCCGAGATCGATCCGCTGCTCAAGTCGCTGCTGGACGCGATACCGACGACGTTCAGTGCGGCCGACGGCGTCGAGGTGGCGCGGGCGAGGATCCGCCAGCTGCAAGCCCCGCCGGAGATGTTGCCGCAGTTGCGAATCGAGGACCGCACGATCGCGGATGGCATCCCGGCCCGCATCTACTGGCCGCCGGTGGACTCCGACGCCCCGCCGGTGGTGGTGTTCTATCACGGCGGCGGCTGGTCGATCGGCGACCTGGACACCCACGACGCCGTGGCCCGGGCCCACGCGGTGGGCGCCGAGGCGATCGTGGTCTCGGTCGACTATCGGCTGGCGCCGGAACATCCGTTCCCGGCCGGCGTCGACGACTGTTGGGCCGCCTTGCAGTGGGTCGGCGAGCATGCCGCCGAGCTGGGCGGCGATCCGTCGCGGATCGCGGTCGCCGGGGACTCCGCCGGCGGCAACCTGTCGGCGGTGATGGCGCAGCTTGCCCGCGACAACGGCGGGCCGAACCTGGCGTTCCAGTTGCTGTGGTATCCGTCGCTGACCGGCGACCTGTCGCTGCCGTCGTTCGTCGAGAACGCCGACGGCCCGATCCTGAACCGCGACGTCATCGACGCGTTCCTGGAGTGGTATCTGCCCGGCGTCGACATGAGCGAGCCGACCACCCTGCCGGCGACAGTGGCACCGGCCAACGCCGGCGACTTGTCCGGTCTGGCGCCGGCCTATATCGGCACCGCCGAGCACGACCCGCTGCGCGACGACGGCGCCCGCTACGCCGAGTTGCTCAGCGCCGCAGGCGTTCCCGTCGAACTGAGCAACGAGCCGACGCTGGTGCACGGCTTCGTCAGCTTCGCGCTGCTGGTTCCCGCGGCTGCCGAGGCGGCCAACCGCGGGCTGGCCGCGCTGAAAAAGGCGCTGCACTAGCTCGCGGTGACGCGTAACCGTTCCTGGCCTGGACCGATGCGAGCGCGCCGATCCGCCATTACAGTGGGCGGCTTCCGTGAACACGACCGTCGAACAGGAGCCGAGACATGCTAGTACTGACGCCCGCAGCCGTCGAAGCTGTCAGGGCCGTGACCAGCGCGCCGAACATCCCAGAGAGTGCTGGGCTGCGGATCGGGTCAAGTGGGGATGGCCAGGGCACGTTGCAACTCAGCGCGGCGGAGCAGCCCAGCGAAGGCGACCAGGTCGTGGAGGGCGAGGGCGCACGGGTGTTCCTCGAACCGCGGGTCGCCGACTTCCTGGACAACAAGACGTTGGACGTGCAACTGGACGAGCAGGGTACCGCCCACTTCCTCCTGCTCGACCAGGCGTGAACTGAGCATCCCCAACGGACTAACCGCTAATCGAAGTAAGCGCTCGGCGCAATGCCGTGCCAGCGTTTGAAGGCGTGCGAGAACGTCGACGGGTCGGTGTAACCCAGTCGCTTGGACACCTCGTCGACGGTCAGGCCGACGTTGCAGAGCAGGTCGACCGCCAGCGCCGAGCGAGCCTCGTTGAGCAACGCCCGAAACGAGGTCCCCTCCTCGGCCAGCCGGCGCCGCAGCGTGCGGGGATGCATGTCGAGTTCGGCGGCGACGTCGGGCAGCGTGGGGAACGCCCCGGTATCCCGAAACAGCTTGGTGCGCACCACCGCGGTGATACCGCGGCGTTGCTCGCTGCGCTGCATCAGCACGTCGCACTGCGCGATACAGATCTCCAGCGTGTGCGGATCCGCTTGGGGCAGCGGCTCGTCGAGCATGGCCCGCGGAAAATGCAGCCGGTTGTGCGCCCGCCCGAACGCGGCGTTCTCGAACGGGATCAGCTCGAGCAGTGGCCGCAGCACATCCTCGTCGATCGCCAGTTCCGCCGTTACCTGATCGGCGTACTTCGCCACCGCAGGCAGAACGAATCCGGTTGTGGTTGAGATGATTCCGGCGATGTCGCGTTCGATGAAGAACCGGCGCACATCGGAGGGCAGATGGTCGGCGTTGAGCTCGACCATGCAGTCGTCGGCGCCTTCGAACAGCGCGACGTCGATCTGCAACATCGTCAGCGCGAAATACCGCATGCCAATCGTGATCAGTTCCCGAAGCGTGCCGCAGGACATCACCGCGAACCCGAACAACCCGAGATGGGTCAGCGTGAACCGCCTGCCCACGTCGACGCCCACGCCGCCGCCCTCGGCCAACCGCTCGAGCAGCCGGCGCGCCAGCACGACTTCGTCCCAGGCCGTGACGAGAGCGTTCGGGTCGTCGAGGTCGGCGGGCGCAATGCCGGTGCCGGCAAGCAGCTCCGGCATCCCGATGCCGCGCTCGCCAGCCACTTCGCACAGCACCCGCGACGCGAACACCCGATGCCGCAGATCCGGCGACCACGTCGTCATCCGTGTCCTAAATTCCCAAGTCTTTGTCCCATAGTCGCATTACTACCGGTCGCTCGGCTATTTACAGTTGGGGTATGGCCACGCTGACGCCTGCGCGGCGGCACCGATCGGCCGCGCTCGGCCTACCTGCCGTTCGGCGGCGGGCGACGGATCTGCATCGGGTAAAGCTTCGCGTTGATGGAGATGGTGTTGATAGCCGCGATCACTGCGGCCCAAGCACGGTGTGCACGTGATCGGACGGAGGAGAGCATGACACCCGACTACCGCACCGTCGTCGTCGGCGCCGGATTCTCCGGCATCGGCACCGCGATCAAACTCGACAAGGCCGGCCTCGGTGACTACCTGCTGATCGAGGCCGGCGACGGCGTCGGCGGCACCTGGCACTGGAACACGTATCCCGGTATCGCCGTGGATATTCCGTCGTTCTCCTACCAGTTCTCCTTCGAGCAGCGACCGGACTGGTCGCGAACCTACGCGCCCGGCAAGGAGTTGAAAGCCTACGCAGAGCACTGCGTGGACAAATACGGCATCCGCTCCAAAATCCGGTTCAACACCAAGGTTTTGGGCGCCGAGTTCGACGACGAGCACGCGCTGTGGCGGGTGCAGACCGATCCCGGCGGCACCGTCACCGCGCGGTTCCTGGTGAACGCCAGCGGTGTGTTGACCGTGCCCAAGCTGCCCGACATCGACGGCGTCGACTCGTTCGACGGCATCACCATGCACACCGCGCGCTGGGACCACTCTCAGGACCTCACCGGCAAGCGGGTCGGCATCATCGGCACCGGAGCGTCCGCGGTGCAGGTGATCCCGGAGATTGCACCAATTGTGGAGCAGCTCACCGTCTTTCAGCGCACACCGATCTGGTGCTTCCCGAAGTTCGACGTGCCGCTGCCGCGGCCGGCGCGCTGGGCGATGCGCCTGCCGGGCGGTAAGGCGCTGCAGCGGCTGGCCAGCCAGGCCTTCGTCGAGGCGACGTTCCCGATCCCGGCGCAGTACTTCACGGTGTTCCCGATGGCCAGGTGGATGGAGTCGGCCGGGCGGGCCTATCTGCGCCAGCAGGTCGAGGACCCGGTGGTACGCGAAAAGCTCACGCCGCGTTACGCGGTCGGCTGTAAACGGCCCGGCTTCCACAACACCTACCTGTCGACGTTCAACCGCGACAACGTCCGCTTGGTGACCGAGCCGATCGACAAGGTCACGCCGTCGTCGGTGGCCACCAGCGACGGCGAAAGCCACGAGATCGACGTTCTGGTGCTGGCAACGGGTTTCAAGGTGATGGACACCGACAGCGTGCCGACGTTCGCGGTCACCGGCAGCGGCGGCCGGTCGCTGAGCCAGTTCTGGGACCAGCATCGGCTACAGGCCTATGAAGGCGTCAGCATTCCCGGCTTCCCGAACCTGTTCAGCGTGTTCGGCCCGTACGGCTACGTCGGCTCGTCGTATTTCGCGCTGATCGAGGCGCAGACGCACCACATCGTGCGGTGCCTGACAGCAGCCGGGCGCCGCCAGGCGACCCGCATCGAGGTCACCGAGGAGGCCAACGACCGGTACTTCGCCGAGATGATGCGTCGCCGGCACCGCCAGGTGTTCTGGCAAGACAGCTGCCGGCTGGCCAACAGCTACTACTTCGACAAGAACGGCGACGTGCCGCTACGGCCCACCACCACCGTCGAAGCCTATTGGCGCAGTAGGCGTTTCGACCTCGACGACTACCGGTTCACGGCCTAGCGCAGCCACCGAGTGTGCGGCCAGCCGCACTGTCGGCGCCGAGTGTGCGGCCAGCCGCACGTTCGCGGGAAAACTAGACCGCGCGCTTGAGGTCGTCGACCTTGTCGAGCTGCTCCCACGGCAACTCGATGTCGGTGCGGCCGAAGTGCCCGTAGGCGGCGGTCTGCGCGTAGATCGGCCGCAGCAGGTCCAGGTCGCGGATGATCGCGCCGGGCCGCAGGTCGAACACCTCGCCGATGGCCTTCTCGATCTTGACCGGGTCGACGGTCTCGGTGCCGAACGTCTCCACGAAAAGCCCGACCGGCGCGGCCTTGCCGATCGCATAGGCGACCTGCACCTCGACCCGCTCGGCCAGCCCCGCCGCGACGACGTTCTTGGCCACCCAGCGCATCGCGTACGCCGCCGAGCGGTCCACCTTGGACGGGTCCTTGCCGGAGAAGGCGCCGCCGCCGTGCCGGGCCCAGCCGCCGTAGGTGTCGACGATGATCTTGCGGCCGGTCAGGCCGGCGTCGCCCATCGGCCCCCCGAGCACGAACTTGCCGGTCGGGTTGACCAGCAGCCGCACGTCGGAGGCGTCCAGCGTGTCGTGCGCCAGGTCGTCGAGCACGGTGTTGAGCACCTTCTCCCGGATGTCGGGAGCCAGCATGCCCTCCAGGTCGACGTCCGGGGCGTGCTGGGTGGAGATGACGACGGTGTCCAGCCGGACCGGGGTGTTGCCCTCGTAGGCGATGGTGACCTGCGTCTTGCCGTCAGGGCGCAGGTAGGGCAGCACACCGCCCTTGCGCACCTCGGACAGCCGACGCGACAGCCGGTGGGCCAGCGCGATGGGCAGCGGCATCATCTCCGGGGTGTCGCTGATCGCGTAGCCGAACATCAGGCCCTGATCGCCGGCGCCCTGGGCGTCCAGCGGGTCCGCGGCGCCCTCGACGCGGGCCTCGTGGGCGGTGTCGACACCCTGCGCGATGTCGGGCGACTGCGCGCCGATCGCGATGTTGACCCCGCACGAGGCGCCGTCGAAGCCCTTGTCGGACGAGTCGTAGCCGATGTCGAGGATGCGGCTGCGGACCGTGTCGGTGATCTCGGCGAACGCTTCCTTGGCGTTCGTCGTCACCTCCCCGGCGACGTGCACCTGACCAGTGGTGACCATCGTCTCGACCGCGACGCGGGAACGGGGGTCATCGGCCAGGAGCGCGTCGAGCACGGAGTCGCTGATGGCGTCGCAGATCTTGTCGGGATGTCCCTCGGTCACCGACTCGCTGGTGAACAGCCGACCCTTTTCGCTCACACCCGCATCCTTCCCATCCTCGACAAAATGTTAGTTAGACGAATTATATCGCCGTGCCGTCCGCCGCTTCGGGCGCCCCGCGATGTGCAGTTACCCGCTACCGCCGTGCAGAAAGGTGGCGATTGCGTCCACGATACGACTGGCCATCAGCGTCTTCGAGCCGTGCTGCAGCGCCGACTCGGTGCCGTCGGAGGCCAGCAGCCAACCGTCGTTGCTGTCCACCTCGAAGGCCTTGCCCTCGCCGACGGCGTTGACCACCAGCAGGTCGCAGCCCTTGCGCCGCAGCTTGGCCCGGGCATGGAAGAGCACGTCGCCGTTGGCGTCGCCGGTCTCGGCGGCGAACCCGACGATGGCACGCATATTCGGCAGCTGCCCGTCGGCGCGGGCGCGCACCGCGGCGGCCAGCACGTCGTCGTTGCGGACCAACTCGATCGTCGGCGGCGCCTCGGCGCCCTTTTTGATCTTGGCGGTCGCAACCTGGGCGGGCCGGAAGTCGGCGACGGCGGCCGCCATCGCCAGCACATGAGCGTCGGGCGCGTGTTTGGAGACCGCATCGCGCAGCTGCTGCGCCGAGCTGACGTGCACGACGTCGACGCCGGCCGGGTCGACGAGCCCGGCGGTGTGGCCGGCGATCAGCGTCACCTCGGCGCCGCGCTGGGCGGCGACCCGCGCCAGCGCGTAGCCCTGCTTGCCGGAGCTGCGATTGCCGATGAAGCGCACCGGGTCGATCGGCTCGCGGGTGCCGCCGGCCGTGACCAGCATCTTGCAGCCGGCCAGGTCGTAGGGCATGGCGTCGTGGCGCTCCAGCAGCAACTGGGCGAACGTGGTGATCTCCTCGGCCTCGGGTAGCCGGCCGGCGCCGCTGTCCGCGCCGGTGAGCCGGCCAGAGGCCGGTTCCAGCACGACGGCGCCGCGGCGGCGCAGCGTAGCCACGTTGTCCTGGGTGGCGGGATGCAGCCACATCTCGGTGTGCATCGCGGGCGCGAACAGCACCGGACATCGCGCGGTGAGCAGCGTGGCGGTCAGCAGGTCGTCGGCGCGGCCGTGGACGGCCCGGGCCAGTAGGTCTGCGGTGGCGGGTGCGACGACGACCAGGTCGGCGCCCTGCCCGAGCGCGACGTGGGGCACCTCGGGGACGTCGTCGAAGACGCCGGTGTGGACGGGCTCGCCGGACAGCGCCTCGAACGTGGCGGCGCCGACGAAGCGCAGCGCCGATTCGGTGGGGATGACCCGGACGCGGTGGCCGGCCTCGGTGAGCTGGCGAACGACGGTCGCGGCCTTGTAGGCGGCGATGCCCCCGGAGACGCCGACGATGACTCTCTTCGCGACCCGATCGCGGTTGTCCACAGCGCGCCCGGCCTGCCCGCTACTCGCCTTCGGTGTGCTCGAGCAGGTCGGCGTGGATCTCGCGCAGCGCGATCGACAGCGGCTTTTCCTGCAGGCCCGGCTCGACCAGCGGGCCGACGTATTCGAGGATGCCCTCGCCGAGCTGGTTGTAGTAGTCGTTGATCTGCCGCGCCCGCTTGGCCGCGTAGATCACCAGGGCGTACTTGCTCGACACGCGGTCCAGCAGCTCGTCGATGGGCGGGTTGGTGATGCCCAGTGGCGTGTCGTAGCCGACCGCGCCCGACGCCGGGTCGAATTGGTCGGGGACGGCGGCCAGTTGCGCGTCGGCTTGGGGAGTACTCACGTAGGTCTTTCTCCTGGCGGCGTAGAGGGGCGAATCGCTTGGTGGTGAATCGGATGAAGATGGCGGGTCACGCCGTGCCGGGGGCGGTTTCCACCAGCAACGATACCAATTCCGAGCAGGCAGTTTCCAATCGACTGTTGACCACGACCGCATCGAAGTCGTCCTGAGCTGCGAGTTCGGCGCGGGCGGTGTCCAGTCTGCGGCGAATCACATCAGGCGTCTCGGTGCCGCGGCCGACCAACCGCGACTCCAGGACTTCCCAGCTCGGCGGCGCCAGGAACACCGTGAGCGCCTCCGGCATGGCCTTCTTGATCGCCCGGGCACCGGCCAGATCCACCTCGATCAGCACCGGATGCCCCGAGGCGGTGGCTTCGCGGACCGGCTGGGCCAGCGTGCCGGATCGGTGCAGGCCGCCGTGGATTTCCGCCCACTCCAGTAGGGCGCCCGATTCGATCAGCTCCTGGAATTGAGCGGGGGTCACGAAGTGGTAGTCGACGCCGTCGACCTCGCCGGGCCTGGGTGCCCGGGTGGTTGCCGACACGGAAAAGCGCAGGTCAGGGATTCGTTCACGCAGACACCGGACCAGCGTCGACTTTCCGACCGCGGAGGGACCGGACAACACGACCACGCGTCCATGGCGTGTGTCGTGCGCGCCGTCCGGTCCTCCGTCGGCGCTCACCGACTGCTCCGGGTTAGGAGAAGTCGAACTTTTCCAGCAGTGCCTTGCGCTGACGATCGCCGAGCCCACGCAGGCGGCGGGTCGGTGCGATTTCGAGCTCGGTCATGATTTCCTGCGCCTTGACCTTGCCAACCTTCGGCAGGGCCTCCAGCAGCGCAGAAACCTTCATCTTGCCCAAAACCTCGTCGGTCTCAGCGTCCTTGAGCACCTGCTTGAGGTTGGTGCCGCCACGCTTCAGCCGGTCTTTGAGTTCGGCGCGTGCTCGACGTGCGGCAGCAGCCTTCTCCAACGCGGCCGCGCGCTGCTCGTCGGTCAACTGGGGAAGGGCCACGATTCCTCCGTCTCATCGATCTTGGTTTGTCTCAGCCGGGGTAGTCCCAGCCAGCGCAGACGACCGTACCCACGCTGTCTGACGAAATCTAACCCGCCCCCCGGCTTGAAGCCACAAAGCCCCAGCGTGTGGGGCTGTCAGACGCTACGACGGCGTCGCGGGCGGCGGTCCCGCCCAGCGCGCTCTCCCCGGGCTTTGCGGCTCGGCGCCGGCCCCGAACATGCTGTCTAGCAGGTCTTTTGGGCTCCCCTCTGGACGTACGGGTGGCTCGTTGCCCCTCCCGGTGAAGGCGCCGAACTGGCTCGACATGCCCGGATGAGGCCAATTGCGCATGTCACGGCGTGTCGGGCGTGTCGCCCGCCCGGCGTGGACGGTGCGACGCAGCTCGCCCGTCGCCCCGGACAGGTCAACGACGCTGTGTAGTAGGGGTCCGCGAGGCCCGAAATCGCCGTCCGAGGTCGCCGATCTCGACGGCCCCGCCACCGTAGGATCGAAAGATGGCCATGATGCGGATCCGCGAGGCTGCCGAACTGCTCGGGGTCAGCGACGACACCGTGCGGCGATGGATCGACCAAGGCGCCCTGCCGGTCAGCCAGGACCAGTCGGGCCGCAAGGTGATCGCCGGCGACGCCCTGGCCGAGTTTTCCCGCACCAATGCCCCCGCGCTCCCCCCGAATCCGCTCGGCGTCGGCAGTTCGGCGCGCAACCGCTTTGTCGGTTTGGTCACCAGGTTGGTTACCGACAAGGTGATGACCCAGGTCGAAATGCAGTGCGGTCCGTTCACGGTGGTCTCGCTGATGAGCACCGAGGCCGCGCGCGAACTGAAGCTGGAACCCGGAAGTGTCGCCGTGGCGGTGGTGAAAGCCACCACGGTCATCGTCGAAACACCCCAAGACGGCACGCGCGGTGCCGGGTAACAGCCAGATTCGCAGCGAAATCACAACCAGCCGTACGCAATCCCCATAGTTATTGTCAGTCCCCTCACAATTCGAGCTCAGCCTTTCAACGGCTTTGGCGCATAACGTCATCCGGGTAGGGCGAAAGCACCACAACGCGAGAAAGGGACTGGATCTCATGGACGCAAAACGCATACTGTGCGCCTCTTCGATCGCGGCCGGCATCGGTTTGGCCGGGCTGTTCGGCAGCGGGATCGCGACGGCCAATGCCGCTCCGGCACCGGGTAATTCACCGATTGCCACCAGCAAGGGCGCGCCCGCGCCGGCGCCCAGCCCCAGCATCAAGCTCGACCATCACGACCGCAAAAAGGTTCTCAAGCAAGACAAGAAGGAACTCAAGCACAACCCGGCTCAGGTCACGGCCACGTCGGCCCACCGCTGACACGCTGCACGAGCGGCGGCCGGCCCTGTGCTTACAGGCTGGCCGCCGCGTCGCGCATCCGCTCCGCTGCGGCGCGCAGTACGGCGACGTCGGGGCCGGTCCGTAGGACCTCGCGCGACACGGCGGGCAGCAGCTGCGCTCCTCCGAATGCCTTCAGCGCCGACATCCGACCGCCTTGCGCGCCAATGCCGGGCACCAGCACGGGGCCGTTCAGCCCGGAGAGATCGGGCACGTGGGTCAGCGTGGCGCCGACGACGACGCCCGCCGAGCCGGATTCATGTGTGCTGTTCCAGGCGGCGACGTCGTCGACCACCGATTGCGCGACGCTGCGTTCTCCCGCGATGGCGCCCTGCACAGCTGCGCCTTCGGGGTTGGAAGTTGCCGCCAGCACGAAGACCCCCCGGTCGCGGGCAGCGGCGGTGTCCAGCAGCGGCAGCAGCGAGCCGAAGCCCAGATACGGTGAGGCCGTGACGGCGTCGGCGGCCAGCGGCGAATCACCAACCCACGCTTGGGCATAGGCCGCCATCGTCGACCCGATGTCGCCCCGTTTGGCGTCGGCCAGCACCAGCACGCCGGCTTCGCGTAGGGCGGCGATCGTCCGTTCCAGCACCGCGAATCCCGCGGCACCGTAAGCCTCGAAGAACGCCACCTGCGGCTTGACGACCGCGAAGTCGGCGTACGCCGCCACGCAGGTCTCGCAGAACGCGGCGAGACCGTCGGCCGTTTCCGTTAAACCCCACGCCCGCAATAACTCCGGGTGCGGGTCGATGCCCAGGCACAGTGGTCCCCGGCGCGACATCACGTCGGCCAGCCGGGTGCCGAAACCCGGCATCGCTAGCGGCCGCCGTTGTTCAGCGCACTGTGCAGTTCCTGCAGCGAGCGCACTCCGATCACGCCCCGAATGCCGGCCTCGATACCCTGGACCGCGGCCGACGCGCCCTGCACCGTGGTGACGCAGGGGATATTCATTGCGACTGCGGCCGAGCGGATTTCGTAACCGTCGATCCGCGGGCCGGAGTTGCCGTAAGGCGTGTTGATCACCATGTCGACGTCGCCGGCGCGGATCGCGTCGACCGCGGACAGCGCCGGGCGGTCAGCGCGCGGCTCCTGGAAGTGCTTGCGAACCACGTCGCACGGAATCCCGTTGCGGCGCAGCATTTCTGCTGTCCCTTCAGTGGCGAGTACCCGAAACCCCAGATCGGCAAGGCGTTTGACGGGAAAGACCAGTGATCGCTTGTCCCGGTTGGCCACCGAGACGAACACGGTGCCCTGCGCCGGCAGCGACCCGTATGCGGCGGTCTGGCTCTTGGCGAAGGCGCTGCCGAAGTCGCGGTCGATGCCCATCACCTCGCCGGTCGATTTCATCTCCGGTCCCAGCAGCGAGTCGATGCCCGCGCCGTCGACGGTCCGGAACCGGTGGAACGGCAGCACCGCTTCCTTGACGGCGATGGGCGCATCCGGTGCCGCGCTGGCGCCGTCGCCGGACGCCGCCAACAGGCCTTCCTCGCGCAGCGCAGCGATGGTGGCGCCCAACATGATCCGCGCGCACGCCTTGGCCAGCGGTACCGCGGTGGCTTTGGAGACGAACGGCACCGTGCGGCTGGCCCGCGGGTTGGCCTCGAGCACATAGAGCACGTCGTCCTTCAACGCGAACTGCACGTTGAGCAGTCCCACCACCCCGATGCCGTGGGCGATGGCCTCGGTTGCGCGCCGCACGTTGTCGATGTCGGTGCGGCCCAGGGTAACCGGGGGCAGCGCGCACGCCGAGTCGCCGGAGTGGATCCCGGCCTCCTCGATGTGCTCCATGATCCCGCCGATGTAGACCTCGCTGCCGTCGCAGAGCGCGTCGACGTCGATCTCGATGGCGTCCTCGAGGAAGCGGTCGACGAGCACCGGGTGCTCGGGCGACAACTCGGTGGCGCGGGTGATGTAGCCCCGCAGCGTCTCCTCGTCGTAGACGATCTCCATGCCCCGCCCGCCCAGCACGT
This sequence comes from Mycobacterium sp. MFM001, assembly GCF_003402475.1. GTDB lineage: Bacteria > Actinomycetota > Actinomycetes > Mycobacteriales > Mycobacteriaceae > Mycobacterium. The sequence continues at coordinate 154,056 of NZ_BFAB01000006.1, read as the reverse complement.
ATGACGGGCGGACCAGTACCGGGTAGCCGATCTCGGCGGCGATCCGGCGGGCCTGCTCGAACGTGGTGGCGGTGCCGTACCGCGGAGCCGGCAATCCGGCGGCCGTCAGCACGTCGCCGAATGCGCCGCGGTCCTCTGCCAAATCGATGGCTTCGGGCGGTGTTCCGACGATCGGCACCCCGGCGTCGGCGAGCCGTTCCGCCAGACCGAGCGGGGTTTGTCCGCCCAGTTGCACGATGACCCCGGCGACGCCCGGTCCCCCGGTCCCGGACTGGGATTCGGCGTAGAACACCTCCAGGACGTCTTCGAAGGTGAGCGGTTCGAAATACAGCCGGTCGGCGGTGTCGTAGTCGGTGGACACCGTTTCCGGGTTGCAGTTGACCATCACGGTCTCAAACCCGGCCTGGCTCAACGTGGTTGCCGCGTGCACGCAGCTGTAGTCGAACTCGATGCCCTGCCCGATCCGGTTGGGCCCGGACCCGAGGATGAGCACCTTAGGTTTCTCGGTCTGCGGCACCACCTCGGTCTCGGCGGCCGGGTCAAGTTCGTAGCTGCTGTAGTGGTACGGCGTCTTGGCCTCGAACTCGGCCGCGCAGGTGTCGACGGTTTTGTACACCGGGTGGATGCCGAGCCGACCGCGCAGCGACCGCACGCCGTTCTCGCCGGCCAGTTCCGGCCTTAAAGCGGCGATCTGGCGATCCGACAGCCCGCTGTACTTGGCGCGGCGCAGCAGGTCGGCGTCGAGCACCGCGGCGTCGACCAGCTCGCGGCGCAGCGTGACCAGTTCGGCGATCTGCGCGACGAACCACGGGTCGACCCCGGAAGCCTCCGACACTTGCTCGACGGTGGCGCCCAGCCGCAGCGCCAGCTCGATGTCGTAGAGCCGGCCCTCCGTCGGTGTTTGCAGCCGCTCGAGGATGTCCTCGGCGGAGGCCTGCGGGTCGGGCGACGTCCAGAATCCCGCGCGGCTGGTTTCCAGCGACCGCATCACCTTGCCGAGAGCCTCGACGAAATTGCGGCCCAACGACATTGCCTCGCCGACGGACTTCATCGTGGTGGTCAGCGTCGGGTCGGCGCCGACGAACTTTTCGAACGCGAACCGCGGCGCCTTGACCACGACGTAGTCCAGGGTCGGTTCGAAACAGGCCGGGGTTTCCTTGGTGATGTCGTTGAGGATCTCGTCGAGGGTGTAGCCGATGGCCAGCTTGGCGGCGATCTTGGCGATCGGGAAGCCGGTGGCCTTCGATGCCAGCGCGCTAGACCGCGACACTCGCGGGTTCATCTCGATGACAATCAGCCGGCCGTCTTTGGGGTTGACCGCGAACTGGATGTTGCAGCCGCCGGTGTCGACGCCCACCTCGCGCAGGATCGCGATGCCCAGATCGCGCATTCGTTGGTATTCGCGGTCAGTCAGCGTCATCGCCGGCGCGACGGTCACCGAGTCGCCGGTGTGCACGCCCATCGGGTCGACGTTCTCGATCGAGCACACCACGACGACGTTGTCGTGCCCGTCGCGCATCAGCTCGAGCTCGAATTCCTTCCAGCCATAAATCGATTCCTCGATCAGCACGTTGGCGCTCGGCGAGGCGGCCAGGCCGGCGCCGGCCATCCGCTCGACCTCGTCGGCGCTGTGCGCCATGCCGGAACCGAGACCGCCCATGGTGAAGCTCGGCCGCACCACGACGGGCAGACCCAGTTCGGTGACCGTCTCGCGGACCTCGTCCATCGTGAAACAGACTCGGCTGCGGGCAGATTCGCCGCCGACCTTGGCGACGATGTCCTTGAACCGCTGGCGGTCCTCGCCGCGCTGGATGGCTTCGAAATCGGCGCCGATCAGCTCGACGTCGTAGCGCTCCAGCACGCCGTTCTCGTAGAGCGCCACCGCGGTGTTGAGCGCGGTCTGCCCGCCCAGCGTGGCCAGCAGCGCGTCGATCTTGTTGCCGCGCTCGGCCTGCTGGGCGATGACCCGTTCGACGAAGGCCGGGGTGATCGGTTCGACGTAGGTGTGGTCGGCGAACTCCGGGTCGGTCATGATCGTCGCCGGATTGGAGTTGACCAGGCTGACCTGTATGCCCTCTGCGCGCAGCACCCGGCACGCCTGGGTACCCGAATAATCGAACTCGCAGGCTTGCCCGATCACGATCGGCCCGGAGCCGATCACCAACACGTGGTTGAGATCTGTCCGTCGCGGCATCAGCGCCCCCCTGCCATCAGGTCGACGAACTGGTCGAACAAATACTCCGCGTCATGCGGGCCGGCCGCGGCCTCCGGGTGGTATTGCACCGAAAACGCTTGCCCGCTGGCAAGCTTCACACCTTCGACGACGCCGTCGTTGGCGCAGGTGTGGCTGACGACCGCTGGGCCGAACGGCGTGTCGAACCGCTGTCCGGCCTCGCCTTCCAGCGCGAAGCCGTGGTTTTGCGCCGTCACCGCGACCCGTCCGGTGGCGTGGTCCATCACCGGGATGTTGATCCCACGGTGGCCGAACACCATCTTGTACGTCGACAGGCCCAGCGCTCGGCCCAGGATCTGGTTGCCGAAACAGATGCCGAACAACGGGATTCCGGCGTCCAGCACCTGGCGGGTCACGCCGACGACGTGGTCGGCAGTGGCCGGGTCACCGGGGCCGTTGGACAAGAACACGCCGTGCGGCTTGAGCTCGGCGATCTGCTCGAAGGTTGCCGACGACGGCAGCACGTGGCTGCGGATGCCGCGCCGGGCGAAATTGCGCGGCGTGTTGGTCTTGATCCCGAGATCGAGCGCCGCGACGGTAAACCGGTGCGGCGCTTCGGGTTCCACGACATAGCTGCCCGGGGTGCTGACCTGACCGGCCAGGTCGGCGCCCAGCATCGGCTGCTGGGCGCGCACCCGCTCCAGCAGCAGCTCCGGCTCCCCCAGCGCCGCACCGGAAAAGATGCCGGCCTTCATCGAGCCGAAGTTGCGGATATGCCGGACCACGGCGCGGGTGTCGATGCCGGCGACGCCGACGACGTTCTGGCGAACCAGCTCGTCTTCGAGTGTCGTGGTGGCCCGCCAGTTCGACGGGCGCGGCGACGGGTCGCGCACCGCGTAGCCGGCCACCCAGATCCGATCGCCGCGGCTCTCGGCATCTTCGGTGTTCCAGCCGGTGTTGCCGATCTGCGGCGCGGTGGCGATCACGATCTGCCGATGGTAGCTGGGGTCGGTCAGCGTCTCCTGGTAGCCGGACATGCCGGTGGAAAACACTGCCTCGCCCAGTGTTTCGCCGATCGCGCCGAACGGCTTGCCGGAGAAGACCCGGCCGTCCTCGAGGACCAGTAAGGCTTTGTCCATCAGCCGGCCTCCGCCAGCCAGCGGGTGTACTCGTCGCGGTTGTCGCCGCGGAAGCCGGTGTCGATCTCGGCCCCCGACGGCAGCCGCCATCGGATCGCCAGAATGCCCGGGTGCGTCATGGCTTTGCCCAGCATGCCGCGCTCGGTTCGGATGGCCCTGATCGACTCCTGCGGAATCCAGATCGGTCGGGCACCGCTGCGCTGCACCATGATTCCCTCCGGGTAGCGGGTCAGCACCGCCTTCGTGCGATAGCCCAAGTCGCCGACGGCGACCCGGTCGTGCCAGCTGGGCACCAATGTGCAGCCGACATACATGCCGCGGGTGGGTGCGACGATCGGCGCGCCGACGGTGTCGGGCACCGGCGGCAGTGTGCCCACCAGCGTGGCCTGCCGCTCGGCGCGGTGCCGCCAGCCGCGCATCATCAGCTGGATCACGAAGGCGATCAGCACCGCGAGCACCGCGGCGAAGATCAGCGACGCGACCAGTGTTCCGGAATTCATGCCGGACTCTTTCCGTCGCGCGCGGTGAGCTTGCCCCGCAACAGTGTTGCGGTCACGGTGGCCGGCAGCGTCATCGACTCGTACGGCGTGTTGGCCGATCGGCTGGCCAGCTCGGCCCCGGCCACCGTCCACGTAGCATCGGGATCCACCACGGTGAGGTTGGCCGGTTCGCCGACCTCCAGCGGCCGGCCCTGATCGGGCAGCCGGGCGATGCGGGCGGGGTTCTCGCTCATCACCCGGGCCATGTCCCGCCAGGTCAACAGACCCGGCTGCACCATCGTCTGCGTCACCACCGACAGCGCGGTCTGCAACCCGAGCATGCCGGGCAGCGCGGCGGCGAACTCGACGCATTTCTCGTGCTCGGCGTGCGGGGCGTGATCGGTGGCCACACAGTCGATTACCCCCTCGGCCAGTGCTTGACGCAGCGCGACCGCGTCCGCGGATTCCCGCAGCGGCGGGTTCACCCGGTTGGTTCCGTCGTAGCTGGCCAGCCTGCCGTCGTCGAGCAGCAGGTGATGCGGGGTGACCTCGGCAGTGATCGAAATCCCTTGCTGCTTAGCCCATTTCAGGATCTCTACAGTGCCCGCAGTGGAGGCGTGGCAGATGTGCACCCGGGCGCCAGCGTCGCGGGCCAAGAGCGCGTCACGGGCGACAATCGACTCCTCGGCCGCCCGCGGCCAGCCCGCCAAGCCGAGCCGCGCGGCGTTGGGTCCCTCGTGGGCGACGGCGCCGACCGTCAGCCGCGGCTCCTCGGCATGCTGGGCGATCAGCACACCCAGGCCGGTGGCGTATTCCAGCGCGCGGCGCATCACCAGCGGATCGTGGACGCACTTGCCGTCGTCGGAGAACATCCGCACTTGCGCCGCCCCGGCGGCCATCATGCCCATCTCGGTGAGCTCGGCTCCGGCCAGTCCGACGGTCACGGCCCCGACCGGGTGCACGTCGACCAGGCCGACCTGCTGGCCGCGCTGCCAGACATGGTCGGTGACCACCGGGCTGTCGGCGACGGGGTTGGTGTTGGCCATCGCGAACACCGCGGTGTAGCCGCCGAGAGCCGCTGCCGCCGAACCTGTTTCGATGTCCTCGGCGTATTCGCGGCCCGGCTCGCGCAGGTGCGTGTGCAGGTCGACCAGGCCGGGCAGCAGGATCTGCCCGGTGGCGTCGATCACGTCGGCGTCGTCGGGAATCTTCAACCCGGCACCGATTTCGGCGATCTGGCCGTCGTCGACCAGCACGTCGACCCGGTCCCCCTCGCCGTAGAGCCGCACACCGCGGATCAGCACACTCACGCCGCAACCTCCTCCGCCCCCACCAGGAGGTGGAACAGCACGGCCATCCGCACGTGCACTCCGTTGGAAACCTGTTGCAGCACAGCCGATTGCGACGAGTCGGCCACCGAGAACGCGATCTCCATGCCGCGAAGCATCGGACCCGGGTGCAGCACCACGGCGTGGCCGGGCAGCATCGCCTGGCGCCGGTCGGAGAGGCCGTAGAGCACCGAGTACTCCCGCGCCGACGGGAAGAAGCCGCCGTTCATCCGCTCCGCTTGTACCCGCAGCATCAATACCGCGTCGGCGGCGGGTAATTCGGCGTCCAGGTCGTAGGAGACGGTGACCGGCCAGTCGGCCACGCCGACCGGCAGCAGCGTCGGCGGCGCCACCAACACCACTTCGGCGCCCAGGGTGTGCAGCAGCATGACATTGGAGCGGGCGACCCGGCTGTGCAGGATGTCGCCGACGATCACCACTCGCCGGCCCTCGATGCCGCCGAGGCGTTGGCGAATGGTCAGTGCGTCCAGCAGCGCCTGAGTCGGGTGTTCGTGGGTGCCGTCGCCGGCGTTGATCACCGACGGGCCACCGGATTCCGTGGCGGTCCAGTCGGCCAGTAGGTGCGCCGCACCCGACGAGGGATGCCGGATGATCAGCGCGTCGGCGCCGGCGGCCCGCAACGTCAACGCGGTGTCGCGCAGCGATTCCCCTTTGGCCACCGAGGATCCCGACGAGCTGACGTTGATCACGTCGGCGCTCATCCATTTGCCGGCCACCTCGAACGACACCCGGGTGCGGGTCGAGTTCTCGTAGAACATCGTGATGATCGTCCGCCCGCGCAGCGTGGGCAGCTTGCGCACCTCGCGGCCGACCAGCGCCTGCGCGAATCGGTCGGCGTCGTCGAGGATTGCGGTGGCGTCGTCGCGGGACAGGTCGCCGGCGGCCAGCAGGTGTCGGGTGCTCATCGCGAGATCACCACCTGATCGCGGTCGTCGTGTTCGCGCAGCAGCACGTGCACGCTCTCGCTGCGGGAGGTCGGGACGTTCTTGCCGACGTAGTCGGCGCGCAGCGGCAGTTCGCGGTGGCCGCGGTCGACGAGGACCGCCAGCTGCACGGCCCGGGGCCGGCCGATGTCGCGCAGCGCGTCCAGCGCCGAGCGCACCGAGCGCCCGGAGAACAGCACGTCGTCGACCAGGATCACCAGAGCGTCGTCGATTCCGCCGGCCGGGATCGAGGTGGCCTCCAGCGGGCGGGGCGGTTTTTGCATCAGGTCGTCGCGGTAGAGCGTGATGTCCAGCGCGCCGTGGGCCACCTGGACCCCGCTGAATTCGGCGATGTGGGCGGCCAGCCGCTCGGCCAGGATCACGCCGCGGGTAGGGATGCCCAGCAACACCACCCGGGGCGCGTCGGGCCCGTCGAGCGCGGTTTTTTCGATGATCTGGTGCGCGATCCGAGAAATGGTTCGGCCCACGTCGGCCGCCGACATCAATTCGCGGCCGGTGCCGGTGTCACCCGCTGCACCCATGCGAGACCTTGACCTCCTTCTCCGCCTCACCGGACGGATCGTTAAAGGATGTCGACTGCCGGGCAGCGTAGCACTTCGGCTGTCGCGTGACGGCGCGTGTCGCCCGTGGCGTGTATAGTCGAACCTATGTTCGAATCAAGCGGGTTTGCGGCGGTGGACCCGCACGCCGACGAGGCGACGCTGATCGCGCGGATCGCCGAGCTGGAGCGGGTGAAATCGGCCGCTGCCGCAGGCCAGGCGCGCGCCGCGGCGGCTCTGGATGCAATACGGCGCTCCAGTGAGGCGGATGCGGGCGTGCCGTTGGCTCAGCGCGGGCGCGGGGTGGCCAGCGAGATCGCGCTTGCGCGACGGGATTCGCCGGCTCGGGGTGGGCGGCACCTAGGCTTCGCGAAGGCACTGGTGTACGAGATGCCGCACACGCTCGCGGCGCTGGAGGTCGGGCAGTTGTCCGAGTGGCGCGCCACCCTGATCGTGCGCGAGTCGGCCTGTTTGGACGTCGAGGACCGCCGCACACTCGATGCCGAGCTGTGCGCCGACATGTCCGCATTGGACGGGCTGGGTGATGCCCGGATCGCCGCTGCGGCAAAGAACATCGCCTACCGGCTCAACGCGCAGGCGGTGGTCGATCGTGCCGCGAAGGCCGCCTCGGAGCGCACAGTGACGATCCGCCCCGCTCCCGACACCATGACCTGGGTGACGGCGTTATTGCCGGTCGCACAGGGCGTCTCGGTGTATGCGGCGCTCAAGCGGGCGGCGGACACCACATTCGATGACCGCGCCCGCGGTCAGGTGATGGCAGACACGTTGGTCGAACGCGTCACCGGACGACCCGCTGAGATCGCCGAACCTGTCGTGGTCAACCTGGTCATCTCCGACGAGGCGTTGCTCGGCGGCGACAACGCTCCGGCTGTGGTCGACGGCTATGGCCCCATCCCGGCGGCTGTTGCTCGCGGTTTGATAAGCGAGGCAGTCACCGACGCCCGCTCGCGGGCCACGCTGCGCCGGCTCTACCGTCATCCCCGCTCCGGGGCCTTGGTGGCGATGGAGTCGCGGGCACGCCGCTTCCCGAAGGGCCTGGCCACGTTTATCGGGTTACGCGACCAGCGATGTCGCACCCCATACTGCGATGCCCCGATCCGGCACCGCGACCACGCCCGGCCGCACCATCGCGACGGGCCCACCAGCGCAGCGAACGGGCTCGGTTCCTGCGAGCGCTGCAACTACGTCAAGGAATCACCCGGCTGGCGAGTCAGCACCACTGTGGACGAAACAGGCTGGCACACAGCGGAATTCATCACACCAACCGGTGCGCACTATCACTCGACAGCGCCACCGCTGCCCGGGCCGCTGTGGGTCACGGTCAGCGAGGTCGAGACTCGGATCGGCATTGCGCTGACCGCCCTGCACGCCGCCTAGCAAATGGAAGGCCACGCCCAGCCGATACCCTGACGGCGTGAATCTCGACGGCAACCAAACCTCCATCCGCGCGGCCTGCGATGCCGGTCTGCTGGCCGGCGCACTCACGGTGGTGTGGCATCGCGGAGAAGTCTTGCAGGTCAACGAGATCGGTTTCCGCGACATCGACGCGGGGCTACCGATGCAGCGCGACACGCTGTTTCGCATCGCGTCGATGACCAAGCCGGTCACTGTCGCCGCCGCGATGACGCTGGTCGACGAGGGCAAGCTGGCGCTGCGCGACCCGGTCGCGCGCTGGCTGCCCGAGCTCGCCGACATGCGCGTGCTCGACGACTCGGACGGTCCGCTGGACCAGACGCATCCGGCGCAGCGGGCGATCCTGGTCGCAGACCTGCTCACCCACACCAGTGGGCTGGCATACGGATTCTCGGTCGGCGGCCCGATCTCCCGGGCCTACGTTCGGCTGCCGTTCGGGCAGGGTCCCGACGTCTGGCTGGCCGCGCTGGCCGAGTTGCCGCTGGTTCATCAGCCGGGTGAGCGGCTGACCTACAGCCATTCGATCGACGTGCTCGGGGTGCTGGTGTCGCGCATTGAGGGCAAGCCGTTCCACCAGGTGCTCGACGAGCGAATCCTGCAGCCGCTGGGCATGGTCGACACCGGGTTCTGCGTTTCGGCCGACGGCCGCCGCCGTGCCGCGACGATGTACCGGCTCGACGAGGACAACCGGCTTCGCCACGACGTGATGGGGCCGCCGCATCTGACTCCGCCGGCATTCCCCAATGCCGGTGGAGGGTTGTGGTCCACCGCTGACGACTACCTGCGATTCGTCGAAATGCTGTTGCGTGGCGGCACTCTCGACGGCGTGCGGGTGCTCTCGGAAGAGTCGGTGGCTGCGATGCGCACCGATCGCCTCACCGATGAGCAGAAGCGGCATTCTTTCCTGGGCGCACCGTACTGGATCGGCCGCGGGTTCGGGCTGAACCTGTCGGTGGTCACCGATCCGGCCAAGTCGACGCCGCTGTTCGGGCCCGGCGGGCTCGGTACCTTCAGTTGGCCAGGCGCTTACGGCACGTGGTGGCAGGCCGATCCCGCAGCGGAGTTGATTCTGCTGTACCTGGTGCAGAACATGCCCACCCTGTCCGCCGACGCCGCCGCAGCCGTCGCCGGCAACACGTCGCAGGCCAGACTGCAAGCGGTGCAACCGAAATTCGTCCGCCGCACCTACCAGGCGCTGGGACTGTAGGGCTCGCCAAACCTAGATCATTGCGATCGGCGAGACTTTCGCGCCGATCTCCAGCGCGCCGGCGAGTTCGCGGCTGACGTCGTAGTCGAACACCACATGCCCCGAGATCACGTCGACATCGCGCTTGGCGCGCTGCAACGGGTTGTCCAGAAATTGCGCGCTGGCCCCCGACGCCTCCAGCAGGACGGCGATCACCGACCGGGACTCGTGCACGATATGCGCGGCCGCGGCCCGGGCGTCGGCGCGGGCCGCGCGGCTGACCCGCTGACCGGCGCGCACAGCGGACTGGATGCGGTTCGCGGTGTCGTCGAGCAAGGCGTGCAGGGCGCGCAGCCGCACCCGCGCCGCGCCCAGCCGGATTTGCGCGGCGGGTTGATCCTTTTGCGCCACACCGGAATACGCCAGCACCCGCTCGCCGAGCCGACGGGCGTAGGTGTCGGCGACCAGTTCGGCCGAGCCCAGGGCCGGCATCGCCGCGGTCAACGCCAGTGCGGGCACCATCGGCCAGCGGTACACCGGGGCGTCGTGCAGTGCGGCGCCCGGCGTTGTGCCGCTGTAGATGTCGACGACCGTGACCAGCCGATGGCCAGGCACCCACACGTCGTCGACGACGACGTCGTTGGAGCCGGTCGCGCACATCCCGGCGACATGCCAGACATCCTCGACGCGGACGTCGGAGGCCGGCAGCAGCACCAGCGCGGGATACGGGCTGCCGTCGGGGTCGCAGATGGCGCCGACCAGCACCCAGTCGGCATCCATCACGCCGGTGGCCCAGGGCCACCGCCCGGAAAGCCGGATGCCGCCGTCGACCGGCACCCCTCGCCCGGTCGGAGCCAGCGGCGCCGGGCACAACACTGGCCCGTCGGCGAACACCTCGTCCTGGGCCTGCTCGCTCAGCAGCGCGAGCATCCAGTTGTGCAGGGTGTAGAAGCCCAGCGTCCAGGCGCTGGACGCACAGCCGTGCGCCATTTGCCGCACCACGCCGAAGATTTCGGGAAACTCCGCCTGTCGCCCGCCGTAGCGCGCCGGCATCAGCAGTCGCGCCAGCCCGGATTGGCGGTAGTCGTCGACGGTGGCTTGCGGCAGCCGTCGCAGCTTTTCCGCCTCGCCCGCGCGTTCCGCCAACCGGTCGACAAAGTCTGCGGCGATCATGGCCGGGACCGTACGATACCTTTTGGTATGGACAGCGTCAGTGCCGCAGCATGACCTCGATGAAGTCCTCGCGGCGGCCGGCTGCCCGCGGACTGGGCCGCGACCCGGACAGGTGCAAGAATCCGATGCCGGCCGCAAACGTCGCGTTGGCGCGCATGTCGGCCTCCTCCGCGTCGAAGCCGTCGTCGAGGAACGCCTGCCGCACGGCATCGACCACCCGCTCGTCGGATGCGCGTACCGCCTTGGCGACTGTCTCCTCCGAGCGCGCCCACTCGCGCATCGCACGCTCCAGCATCCAGTGCCGCGGGCCGACCAGCGCTGTCATCATCCGGGACAGCCGCTGCCGGGGCGGGTCGCCGGCCAGGTCGTCGAAGTACCAGCGGTCCTCGTCGCGGACGGCGGCCCAGGTGTCGACCAGCGCTTTGCGGTAGGCCTTCATGTCGCTGAAGTGCCAGTAAAAGCTGCCCTTCGTCACGCCAAGCCGGCGGCACAGCCGATCCAGGGTCAGGCCCTTGAGGCCGTCCTCGGCGAGCACCCGGAAGCCTTCCTGGACCCAGTCATCTACGGACAGCCGTGAATTGGACGCTCCGGCCGAAGTCACCACGTTGATTAAGCGTAGCCATTTGTGCGGCCCCTGATTGCACTAATTTGACGCAAATGTCATACGGAGGCGGCCAACGCGCGACGGGCATAGGCGCGCACGTCGGCGTCGTCGTCTTTGAGCGCGATGCCCAGCGCATCCCGCGCGCCGGGCTCGCCGGCCCACCGGGTCAGGCTCAGTACCGCCGCCTTGCGCACGTCGAGGTGCTCGTCGGCCAGGGTTTGGGTGAGCCGCGGAACCGCGACCTCCGCTGCGGCGCCCGACAGAGCTTTCGCGGCGGCTTCGCGCACCTGCCAGGCCGGCGCTCGCAGCGCCTGGTCGACGGCGGCCACATCGTCTGCGCCGCAACCCAATTCGCCGAGTGCGGCCAGCGCGGCCGCACGCACCAGCGGATCCGAGTCGGCGATCAGGCCGCGGACGGTGGCCACGCCCGCCCCGAGCGTGGCCAGGCCGTTGGCCGCCGCGATGCGGACCTCCCGGTTGTCGTCGCCGGCGGCCGCGGCGACACCGTCCGCGTCATCGACGGACACCAGCGCGCGCACCGCCTCGATCCGCACCCGGTGATCGGCGTCGTCGAGCGCCAGGCGGTAGTGCCCGGCCTCCCCGGCGCGGCGCGCGGCCAGCAGATAGACGGCCACGGCGCGGACCACAGCGTCAGCTGACATCAGATACGCACGTGCGGCTTCGGGTTGCGGGAGCACTTCGACGAGTTCACGTACGCCGTCGGCGGCGACCCGGCGCACGCCCGGATCGGTGTCGTCGAGCGCATCCAGCAGCGCTGTGGCGTAGCCGTCCGGTGTGTGTTCGGTCAGGGCTGAAACCGCTGTGCGCCGCACGCCGGCATCCGAATCGGCAAGAAACCCGGCCAGATTGGCGATGGTCGGTTCCTCGAGCGCCAGCGCGGCGGCGATCCGCGGCGACGGCGGCTCGCTCGATGCTGCGGCACTGATCCGCGTCCGGGTGGTGGAAGGGGCCTGACCGCCGACCAATGGCGGCTGCTCCACCGCGTACGCGGTCTGGTCGGTGGGCGGCACGACCTCGAGTCCGGACACCGAGATGAAATACGGCGCCACCGGACGTTTCAGGAACTGCATCGACCCGTCGGCACCCTTGTGCACGTTGAGGTGGTAGCCCCATTGCTGATCGTCGCGCGCAGGCAGGTCGGAGCGTTGGTGGTAAAGGCCCCACCGCGACTCGGTGCGGGTCAGCGACGAGCGGGCGGCCAGCTCGGCGCAGTCCCGGATGAACGACACCTCGACGGCGCGCATCAGCTCGTGCGGCGTGCGCGCACCCATCTCGGCGATCTCGCCGCGCATCCGCTCGAAGGTCCGCACAGCTATCGAGAGTTTGGCGGCCGTCTTGGGCGGCGCCACATAGTCGTTGACGAACCGTCGCAGCTTGTACTCCACCTGGGGTTGCGGCGGCCCGTCCGGGTGGCGCAGCGGCCGGTAGATTAGTTCGTGGGCTTCGCGCAGCTGGTCCTGCGGAAGCCCTTGCGGTGCCGGCACTTCCGTGAGCGTCGAAGCGGCGTGTGCGCCGGCCAGGTCGCCGAAGACGAATGCGCCGATCATGTAGTTGTGCGGCACACAGGCCAAGTCGCCGGCGGCGTACAGCCCCGACACCGTGGTGCGAGCATGCTCGTCGACCCACACCCCTGACGCGGAATGCCCGGAGCACAGGCCTATTTCGGAGATGTGCATCTCGACGTCGTGGGTGCGGTAGTCGTGCCCGCGATTGGCGTGGAAAGTGCCGCGGGTGGGCCGCTCGGTGGTGTGCAGGATGTTCTCCAGCGCCGTCAGCGTCTCGTCCGGCAGATGCGACACCTTCAGATAGATCGGCCCGCGGGCGGATTCGATCTCGCTGCGCACCTCGGCCATCATCTGCCCCGACCAGTAGTCGGAGTCGACGAACCGCTCCCCCAGCGCGTTGACCTGGTAACCGCCAAACGGGTTGGCCACGTAGGCACACGCCGGTCCGTTGTAGTCCTTGATCAGCGGGTTGACCTGGAAGCACTCGATGCCGGACAGCTCCGCGCCGGCGTGGTAGGCCATCGAATACCCGTCGCCCGCGTTGGTCGGGTTCTCGTAGGTGCCGTACAGGTACCCCGACGCCGGCAGGCCCAGCCGGCCGCATGCTCCGGTCGCCAGGATCACGGCTTTGGCGGCGACGGCAACGAATTCGCCTGTGCGCGTGTGCAGTGCGGCCGCACCGACGGCCCGGCCGTTCTGCACGAGGACCCGGACCGGCATCAGCCGGTTCTCGATGCGGATCTTCTCGCGCATCGAGCGTTGCCGCAGCACCCGGTACAGCGCCTTCTTGACGTCCTTGCCCTCGGGCATCGGCAACACGTAGGAGCCGGAGCGGTGTACGCGGCGCACCGCGTATTCGCCGTGTTCGTCTTTTTCGAACTTGACGCCGTAGCGCTCGAGCCGCTGCACCATCGCGAACCCGCGGGTGGCGGTCTGATAAATGGTGCGCTGGTTGACAATTCCGTCGTTGGCGCGGGTGATTTCGGCGACGTAGTCCTCCGGTTCGGCCTTTCCGGGGATGACGGCATTGTTGACACCGTCCATCCCCATCGCCAGCGCCCCGGAGTGCCGCACGTGCGCCTTCTCCAAAAGCAGTACCTGCGCACCGTTTTCAGCGGCCGTGAGCGCGGCCATGGTGCCGGCGGTGCCGCCGCCGATGACCAGCACGTCGCAGTCGAGCCTGGTCGGTGTCGCAGGGTCGGGAATCTGGATCATGCTGCCACCGAGTACTCAAGTGCGGCAATGATTTTCGATCGCAACTCCGGCTGCGGCCGGTCGCCGCGCGGCACCGGCACGTCGACCAGCGCGCGCAGCGGCTGCCCAGCCCGGCCCAGCACCGCGACCCGGTCGCCCAGCGTCAGCGCCTCGTCGACGTCGTGGGTGACGAACACGATCGTCGTCGGGTGCGTGCGCCAGGTGTCGATCAGCAGCCGCTGCATCGCGACGCGGGTCTGGGTGTCGAGCGCGCCGAACGGCTCGTCCATCATCACCGCCCGGGGCGCACCGGCCAGGCCCCGGGCCAGCTGGACGCGCTGGCGCATGCCGCCGGAAAGGTTTTTAGGCAGGTAGTCGCCGAACCCGGTCAGACCCAGCTCGCCGATCCACCGGTCGGCCTGGGCGCGGCGGGTTGCTCGCGGCTCGCCGCGCAGCCGCAGCGCCAGCTCGATGTTGGACCGCACACTGCGCCAGGGCAACAACGCGTTGTCCTGGAACACCACTCCCCGCTCACCGGAGGTGGTGGTGACCTCGGCGCCGTCGGCCAGCACCCGGCCGGCGTCGGGCCTCAGTAGTCCGGCCAGCGCGCGCAGCACCGTCGTCTTGCCGCAGCCGGACGGCCCGGTCAGCACCAGGATCTCCCCCGGCCGCACCGTCAGGCTCAGGTCGTCGATCACCGCAGACCCGCTGTAGGACAATCGAATTCGATCCAACTCCAGGCTCATGCCGGCCGTCATCGGGCATTCTCCTCACCGCGCGGCAGCCACCGGGTCACCCGACGGCCCACCAGTTCCACCGCCGCCGAGGTAGCGAATCCGAGCACCCCGATCGTGATGATGCCGACGAACACGTCGGGGTAGGCCAGCACGGTGTAGGCCTGCCAGGTGCGATATCCGACACCGAGCCGGCCCGAGATCATCTCGGCGGAGATCACGCAGATCCACGCCACGCCCATGCCCACCGACAGCCCGCCGAACACGCCGGGCAGGATGCCGGGCAGCACGACGCGGGTCAGCACGTCCCACCGGCCTCCGCCGAGGGTGCGCACCGAGTCCTCCCACAGTGTCGGCAGGGCGCGCACCGCATGCCGAGTGCTGACCATGATCGGGAAGTAGGCCGCCAGGAACGTGATGAACACGATGCCGGCCTCGTCGGTGGGAAACAGCAGGATCGCCACCGGCACCACCGCGATCGCCGGGATCGGCCGGGTCAACTCGGTCAGTGGGCCGATCACGTCGGCAAACAATCGGGACCGCCCCAGCAGGATGCCCGTCGCGACTCCCACCACAGCGGCCAGCCCGAAGCCGGTGAGGATACGAATCAGCGACTGCCCCAAGTCAAGCCAGTAATCGTCGGTGGCCAGCCGGCGGCCCAGCGCATTCACGATCTCGGTGACGGTGGGCAGCGTGTCGAACCGCAGCCACAGCCGAACGTTGCCCGCGGTGAGCAGTTGCCACAACCCGATCGCGGCGGCCACCGACGCGACCCGCAGCAGCCGTGACCGCCACGGCGACCGTCCCCGGCGCGGCAGCGCGGCGACGGGCACCGCGGTCGCCGGCGCACCGATGCTGACGGCGGTCACGCCGCACCCGCCAGGGCCTGCTGGTAGTCGATGGCGACGCTGCCCGGGTGCGCGGCGACGTAACGGTGCGCACCCGACGGGGTGTCGAACGGCAGGTAGTTCTGGCCGTCGCGGACCCACACCGATTTGTCGGCGAACCAGCGGGTGCCCAGTTCGGCGTCGTGTACATAGGCTGCGCGCACCTGCGCGCCGTGAGCGGTGGCGTCCCGCACGGCTTTTAGCAACGCGGTCGGATCGGCGACCGATTGGGTGGTGTCCGATCCGTCCAGCCACAGTTCACCGCCGCTGCGCGGCGGGTGGTCGATGAGGCCGACCGCCTTGTCGTAGTCGAGCTTTCGAGTCGCGAACGCCGCCCGCAGCGGCGCGTCCTGCACGAAGCCGCCGACGTCGAGGTCGGCGAAGTCGCCGATCGACTTCAGGTACGGCACATCGTCTTTCAGCGCGTCCACCAGCGGGGCCTTGAGCGTGGTGTCGAACGCGGTGCCGCCCGGGCCGTTGTAGAGGTAGACGACTTCGGCCGGCAGCCCGCTGCCCTCGGCGACGATGCGCGCCGCCTCCAGCGGTTTGGTGTTGATGAAGTCGGTGGCATCGAGCTGCGCCTGCAGGAAGGCGTCGAGTACCTCGGGGTGGGCGGCGGCGTAGGCGCGGCGCACCACGACGCCGTGCAGCGTCGGGTAGTTCAGCTCGGCGCCGTCGTAGAGCAGTTTGGCCTTGTTCTGGTAGACCAGCAGACCGGGCCAGGCCACGAACTGCGAGAGTGCCTGCACCTGACCGGATTCCAGTGCCGACGCCCCGACTTGCGGCTGCTGGTTGAACACCTCGACGCCGGTGATGCCGGCATTCGACAACGCCCGCACCAGGGTGCCGTGACCGGCCGAACCGATACTGGCGGAGACCTTCTTCCCGGCCAGGTCCGTGATCGCTTCTGCGGTCGACGCCGGTGTCACCACGACCATGTTCAGTGCGCCCTTGGGCTGATAGCCGGTGACTGAGACGATTTCGGTGCGGGCCCGCTCGTTGGCCTGGGTCTTGGAGCCGTTGATCAGCATCGGGTAGTCGCCCATCGAGCCGATGTCGATCTTCTCGGCGACCATCTGGGCGGTGATCGGCGCGCCGGTGTCGTAATCCTGCCATGTGACACGGTATTTCGTGCCGGTGCGTTTGGTGACGTCGTCGAGTCGGCGTTCCAGATAACCCTGGGCGCGCAACAGCGTGCCGGCGGTCACCGTATTGATGGTCTTGGACTGATAGCCCACGACGACGTTGACTGCATCGGTGGAGTTCAGCGCGCAACCGGCGGCGACCAGCGCAACCGACGCCATGAGGACGGTGAGGCGGTTCATCTCAGCGAATCAGGTAGGGCATATTGACGGTCACCGCGCCGGTGGGGCAGCGAGCGGCGCACGGGCCGCAGTACCAGCATTCGTCGACATGCATGAAGGCCTTGCCGGTGTCGGGGTTGATGGCTAGCGAGTCCAGCGGGCAAATGTCGACGCACAGCGTGCAGCCGTCGATGCACAGCGACTCGTCGATGGTCACCGGGACGTCGGCGCGCTGATTGACCAGTGTCACGTCGAACTCCTAACGAGGCTGCCGCGCATGGTGATTCGATCACCGCGCATCCGGATGTATTCCAGGTCGACGGGTCTGCCGTCGTCGAGACTGGTGAGCCGCTCCAGCATGAGTAGCGCCGCACCGTCAGGTACCTGCAGCGCTGCCGCGGAATGCGGGTCGGCGGGAATGGCCTCCAGCGCCAGGCTCGCCGAGCCGAGCCGATGTCGGCGCTCGATGAGGGCGAACACGTCGTTGGTCTCCAGCGGTTGGGCCAGAAGCTCGGCGCCGACGTCCGGAGCCAGGTATGTCAGGTCCAGACTCAGCGGCAGGCCGCCGAGGTAACGCAGCCGTTCGATGAACACCACCTGCTGGCCCGGCGCCAGGTGTAGCCGCTGCGCCACTGACGGCGGGGCGGCGACGGTCATTGCCGCCCGCACCTCGTTGCGGACCTCGCCGTAGCCTTTGAAGGTTTCTTTCAGACCCAGGAGCGTGTCGAGCCCGTGATCGTATTTGCGCTGTGCGACATGGGTTCCCACGCGCGGCCCGCGATCGATGAGCCCCTCGTTCTTCAGGACGGCCAGGGCGTCACGAATGGTGTTGCGGGAGACGAAGAACTCGGCTGCCAGCTGCTGCTCCGTGGGCAGCCCGTCGTCGTAGACACCGCTGTGTATTTGGTGGCGCAGCACGTCGGCGACCTGGCGCGCGCGGTCGGCGCGGGCCCGGCGGATCGGTATCGGTACGGCAAGTGCCACGCCGTCACGCTATCGGCGCACCGGAGGTGTCCTGGCCAGCCGAAATGCCTGCGGCGAGGCGACGGCACGCATTGCGCCGCCCGGCGCTGCTGCGTTACCAGCCGAAACCCGGGATCAGCCGACGATTGCGCCACTTCTGCTCAAACGCCGACCGTTGCGATCCCGGTGAACAAAACCCTCGGTCTTGGCCCGGATGTGTCAGCTTTCGCCAGCTTTGTGGAGGCCGTAGGGGACGGCGTTGAGCAGGGTGACGCTCAGCGCGGCGCCGGTGGGCAGCCGATAGCTACAGCGTTCGCCGGGACGTGCGCCCATGATCGCGGCACCCAACGGGGATTGGCTGGAGTACACCTCCATATCGGCGTATTCGGCGCCGCGCACGCCCAGCAAGAAGGTTTCCACGTCACCGGTGTCGTCGTAGCGGATGGTCAAAACCATGCCGGGCTCGGCGACCCCGTCGTCGGGTGGGTCCTCGCCGACGACGGCATTGGCCAGCAGATCATGGATCTGTTTTATCCGCGCCCGCCACGCGCGTTGGACGGCAGCGGCGTTCGGGTCGGTAGCCCCGTCAGCGGTTCCGTTGGCAGATAACTCGCGAAGTGTCGCCAGTTCGCGTTGCAGCCGCTCGTATGCTTGGGGAGAGATCCACGGATGTTGTTGTGTGTTGGTCATGTTCGTTCCTTTCACGCTGCACTGGGTAGTTGGTGAGAGCCGTAGGGCACGGCGGGGTCGCGTCTGGCTCTGGTTCCTGTCAGTGGCCGCTTCTGCGCAGCGGATCGAATTCGGTGAGAGGCTCGGGTTGCTTGCCGGTGCTGATGTGTTCGGCCAAGAGCCGACCGGTGACCGGACCGTGCGCCAATCCCCACATCCCATGTCCCCCAGCCAGATAGACGCCCGGCGACACCTCTCCGATCAACGGGCGGCCGTCCGCGGTGACCGCGCATGCACCGGCCCACAGGTCGCTGCGCTCGGCCCAGCGCACGCCGTCAAGCAAGCGGGCGGCCGCGACGACGAGCGCCTCCACCCGTTCCGGTGCGAACGGATCGCGCGGGCGGTGGAATTGGGTGGTGCCCGAAACACGCATGGCGCCCTTGTATGGCGTGCACATCACCCGCGCACCCGGCAGGTAGATGGGGCCCGTCATCGGGCGGTCCACGGGGACGCTGAACGAGTAGCCGTGACCGGCCTGCACGGGGACGCGCAGCCAGCGGTTCGCCAGCCGCGACAACCGTGCGCCGGTGGCGATCACCGCGACGTCGGCCGTCAGCGGCCTGCCTCGGTGCGGGTACACCGCAACACCGCTGGCCGAACTGAGCACGTCGCGAATTTCCACCCTCTGCATCACTGCGCCGCGCGCCACCACGGAGCGGCCCAGCGCCTCGACAAATCGCCGCGGGTCGACAAAGCGCTGCGCGTTGATGTTCAGCCCGGCGGTAACGGCCGGTGCCGCGAGCGGAACTTGTTCGCGTAAGGCCTCACCCGACAACCCCGTGACATACGTTGTCTGGCCGGCGTTTTCGAGCTGCTGTAACTGCCACAGCATGTGTTGCGCTTCTTTGGCGGCGGGAAACACCGCAGTGATCGGTGCGTCGGTCACCGGCGCGTCGACCCCATTGCCGATCAGCACGTCGAAGGCTTCGATGCATTCCTCGTTGAGAGCTACGGTGGCCCGCAGTGCCCGTTTGCGCGAAGATCGCCGGCAATCGGCGGCCGACGGCAGGTGAAGCGGTGTGGCCGGGTCGCGCAGCGCGCGCAGTCCGTGGCGCAGCAGTCCCGGTGAGTTCAGCGGACAAATCAGCCCCGGAGCGATCCATCCGGCGTTGCCCCAGGAGGCGCCCGCGGCCACGCCGGTGCGGTCCACCACGGTGACCTCGATTCCGCGATCCTGCAAGAACCACGCCGTCGACAATCCGACGATGCCAGCGCCGACGACGATCGCCGACCGGGGTCCCCCGTCGATCCGTTCGACGCCGCCCATCGCGCACCTCCGGAGCTGGAATTTGGTTGGCAATTCCCATCGTGCTGT
Source organism: Mycobacterium sp. MFM001 (assembly GCF_003402475.1). Lineage (GTDB taxonomy): Bacteria > Actinomycetota > Actinomycetes > Mycobacteriales > Mycobacteriaceae > Mycobacterium. The sequence continues at coordinate 134,384 of NZ_BFAB01000006.1, read as the reverse complement.
GGATCGGTGCACTGGTGTTTGCCGGAACTGGACAATGCCGCGGTGGGCCGTTGTCGTCCTCCGACAATGCCCAGCGGATTCAGGGCCGGCGGGTGGGCCCGTCGGTCAGCTTGTCGAAGTCACGCTGCCATTGCGCGTAGCGGACGCGGTCGAGGACTGTCCGTGTGCCCGCGAACAACCCCACGGCAACCAGAACCACGCACCACCAGATCGCGAGGGCGGCGGCCACCGCCTCGTCCACCGCGGTTCTCGTCGGCGGGCCGGCCGGGGAGCCGTCGTGGCGCACCCAAATATCGATCGCGTCGCCGGGTTTGACTGCGCGTTCCGCGGCCACCACGCCGGTGCGTTCGGCGCCGTTGGCAAACCAGCGGGCCTTCACCGCGATCGTTTTGCCCGGCTTCCTCGGTGGCTTGGTGGCCACGCTGGTGTCGATGACGACGCCGCTGACCAAGCGCCGATCCTGAGCTTGCTCGGCGTAGACCTGGCTGCGGGCGTCATGCACGACGGTGCCGACGGCGGCAGCGACGGGGATCGCCAGCACGGATACCGCGACGGCCAGCACCAGAACAAGCGCTTCGATCCGGTCGCTGGTCCGTACCAGCGGGTTACGGCCCAACAACCGCACAACGCGCCAACGCGGCAGGCGCAGCGCGAACGCGTCTTCGTCGCGCCAATGGCCGCTCAGCCGTTGACGGTCGGGTCGTGGGGTGGTCATGTGCCCATCGTGGCGTGGATGAAGGCCGCAAGTTTTGCGCCGGTCGGACAATCGCTTCAAGGCGCTTTGTCGCCTTTCGACAGATGAACCGTCAGTCGGGGTCGGTGGCTGCGAGTTCGATCATCATGGCCAGCCGTTTTTTGGCGTCGTCGAGCGGCAGGGTAGTGATCTCGGCCATCTTGCGCAGCCGGTAGCGGACGGTGTTCTCGTGCACTCCCAACCGCGCACCGGCCTCGGTCGGATCGCCCTGTGCCTCCAGCCAGGCCCGCAGCGTGGCCACATAGTCGGTCGCGTTGGCGTGATCATGGCGGCGCAGCTCGGCCACCGGCCCACGGTCCGGCGAGCGGCCGGAGCGCGCGGCGGTGCGCAGCCGCTGCAGCAGGATGTCGTCCCATGACTCGTCGTAGGCCGGGGGCGCGGCCCGAGGCGTTAACTCGTGCAGCGCAAGGCATTCGTCGGCTTCCTGACGCGCGGCGACAAGGTCTGAAACCTCGGCCGCCCCGCTGATGCCGGCCAACACCGTTGCTCCGTCCGGAAGGGCGGCCCCTAAACCGGTGACCCAGCGCCGCGCCGCCGCCTGGTCGCCGGGAAGCAGGGTGTAGACGGTGTTTCCGGCCAGGGCGCTGCGGCCCGGCCGTGACCAACCGAACCCGGTGGTGGCGCGCTCGAATGCCAGCAGCAGAGCGGCATCGCGTTCCACGCCGATGAACGCTTGCAGCGCGATCACCCGTAATCGGCTGTGCGGCAACAAACCCAGCCTGGTGGCCGCCGTGGCGGCGTCGGCGCTGCCCTCCAGCAACCGGATCACCAACTCGGATTCGACCTGCCGCTCCAGGTCGGCGCTGGCACGTGATCGCAGTAGGTGCACTGCCACGGTCTGCGCCCCCTCGGCCAATGCGGTGCGCGCGGCCCGGTCCAACGGCGCCGCGCACGCCACCCACACCGACCCGATCAGTTCTCCTCCCGAGCGCACCGCCACCACCATGCGCCCGATCAACCCCTGCTCGGCGTCCGGCTCGACGAACACAGGATCGTCAGAATCTTCCAGGTGTGCGAATACCCCACGGGCAACGAATAATTCGCGCAGCTGCTCGGGTGTCTGCCGCTCCAGGATGGTCGCCGCCCGGGCAGCGTCGGCGTTCTGCTGCCGCCGCGAATACGCCAGCACCTGCAGGAGCCGATCGTGGATGACCACCGCGCCCCCGACCGCATCCGCGAGGCTGTCGGCCAGCGCGAACAAATCGGTTGGGCCGCGGCCGGATTCGGTCTCGCGCCCCTCCAGCACCAGCCCGTAGACCACCGCAGCCAGCTCGCTCCACGACACGGTCTCGTCGACCACCATGACCGCGCCGGCCTCCACGTCGTCGTCGAAGGTGATCGGCTCGTCACCGCCGCGCGTCAACACCACGACCGCACGCGCGGCGGCGGCCCACCGCACTGCTTCCCGGAGCGACCCTGCGCCGATCGCCAGCAGTACGTCGCCCAGAACGGGCCGTTCGACGCCGGTTTCGTGGATGACCACGCTGCGCAGTTCGGTCGATCTCGGCACCGAAGACCACCGCAAGCGAACACCGTAACTACCCAGTACGTTGACCAGGCGGTCCAATGTGATCACCGGGTGAGCATCCCTCAGCCGAGGATGGCCCGGGTGGACGCCACCGCCACCTCCGACGCTTTGCCGTTGCCGCTTGCCTGGGCGACGGCGCGCCGGGTGGTGGCCATCCGTTGCAGCGCCGCCTCGGTGAAGACCGACAGGCCCAATTCGGGGTTGTAGCCGTGGATTTCCTTCACGTCGAGCTCGGCGAGGAAATACAGGATCTCCTTGGAGATCACCTGGCCCGGAACCAGCACCGGAAAGCCCGGCGGGTAGGGCACCACAAACGTGGTGGACACCAACGGCTTTCCCTCGGCGAGCCGGCGGCCGGCGGCGCCGAGCTGGACGTGTTCGCGGTCGGAATCCTCGTAGCCGGCGTAGAAAGCCGACCGCATGTCGCCGAACGAGCAGGTGCCCTCGGGCCGGAATGCGCTGTCGAATTCGCTGAAGTCGGGCAGCGCCGGCAGATCCTCGGTGATCTCCTCGACCCGGCGCTCGTGCAGCGCGCGGTCTTCCTTGCCGGCCGCGGACTGGGTTCGCTCGAAATCGGCGGCTACCCGCCGCAGCGCGTCGAGCAGGTAGTGCACGCTCGACCAGGTGACGCCGATCGTGAAGATCAGCAGCACGCTGTTGATCGAGGTCTTGTTGATCTGGATGCCGAACCGGTTCATCAGGATCTTCTCGCGGAAGTCGTACCCGTTCATGCCGGTCTTGCCGATGAACAGGGTGACCCGGGTCGGATCGAGCACGAACTGGTCCGAACGCCACGCCTCGTTCCACTCCGCCAGCGCGCCCTGGCGCACCTGCCGGTACGAGCTGACCGTCGACTTGCGATACTCCTCGGGCACCAGATCGGATTCGTCGAGGATGCGAAACCACTTGCCGATCAACCGGTCTTTGCGGACCCGGTGCCGAAACACCAGCGCCATGTCGTAGACGTAGCGGACCATCTCGAAGCCCTCGATGTCGACCTGCCGGCGCGCCAGGTCCAGCGACGCGAGCAGCTGCTGATTGGGCGACGTCGAGGTGTGCGTCAGAAATGCCTCGGCGAACGCGTCGCGGCTTTGCGCCGCGAAATCCTGGTCGCGGATGTGGATCATTGACGCCTGCCGAAGCGCCGACAGCGACTTGTGCGTGGAATGTGTTGCATAGACCCGGATTCGGGCGCGGCTGGGGTCCGGCAGCAGCCGGTGGTTCACCCACTGTGCGCGCTCGACCCCTTCCATCTCAGCGCGCCATTTGCGGTACTCCTCGACGTAGGCCGGAGATGCCAGCATCGATTCGAGTTGCTCGGCGGCGATCATCGCGGTCCGCTGCCGGGCCCACGGCACCGCGGTGGCGAACGCGTACCACGCCTCGTCCCACAAAAAGCAGATGTCCGGCTTGATCGCCAGCACCTCCTCCATCACGCGCCGCGGGTTGTAGACGACGCCGTCGAACGTGCAGTTGGTCAGCAGCAGCATCCGCACCCGGTCGAGCTGTCCCGCGGCCTCCAGCTCGAGCAGCGCCTGCTTGATGGTCTCCAGCGAGACCGCGCCGTAGATCGCGAACGGCTGCAACGGGTACGCGTCCAGATACAGCGGGTACGCCCCGGCCAGCACCAGGCCATAGTGATGCGACTTGTGGCAGTTGCGGTCGATCAGCACGATGTCGCCGGGCCGGGTAAGCGCCTGCACCACAATCTTGTTGGCGGTCGACGTGCCGTTGGTGACGAAGTAGGTCGAATTGGCGTTCCAGGTCACCGCGGCCTTGTCCATCGCCGCGCGAATGGCGCCGTGCGGGTCCAGCAGCGAGTCCAGCCCGCCCGACGTCGACGACGTCTCGGCCATGAAGATGTTGCGGCCGTAGAACTCCCCCATGTCGTGCAGCGACTTCGAGTTGAAGATGCTGGCGCCGCGCGCGACGGGCAGGGCGTGAAACTGGCCGACCGGTGCGGCGGCGTAGGCGCGCAGCGCATCGAAAAACGGAGTGGCATAACGGTTCCGGATGCCGGAGAGCACCGTGCTGTACAGGTCGGTGACGTCGTTGAGCCGGTAGAAGGTGCGGTCGTAGACGTCGGGCTCGTCCTCGGTCTCGGCGGCAATCGACTCGTCGGTGAGCAGATACAGGTCGATGTGTGGCCGCAGTTCGCGGATCCACTCGCCGCACTCGACCCAGTCGTAGCTGGCCACGACTTGGTCGCTGGCGCCGAGCAACGTGGTCATCAACGGCACCCGGTCACGCGAACGCAGCGGTATGTCATGGCGGATGATCGCGGCTTGGATCTCGCCATTGAGCGCAACGGCCGTGATCGCGTCCTCGACGCTCGGCACCACCAGCACCTCGATTTGCACGTCATCGGCGGGGTCGCGCAGCGCGCGCAGGCATTCGACCAGGCTCTCCGGCGCCGTCGTCGGCGAGTCGTCGGCAAGCAGCACGGTGTAGAACTGTTGTTCCTTGGCCCGCGCCACCAGCTCCTGGTCGGCCAGCGACCCGGACGTGTCGAACAGCGCTGCCCGGTCGCCGTATTCGGAGAGCAGCCGCACCGCAAGCGACACCTCGTCGGCCAGCCGGACGGTGGCCATGTTGTCGAGGTATTCGCGGAAGGCCGCCAGATTCTCCGCGCCCGGGTACAGCCAATACCGCTCATAGGCCGCGAGCCGCTTGATCAGGCGTTTGGCCCGGGCCGCTTCGTGTGCGGTGTCCAGTCCGGCCCGGTTGACGACGGCGAGCTGGTGGCAGGCGTCGTCGAGCAGATTCCACGTGTCCAGTCGCGAGTACGACGGGTTGGCTACCGCCGCCAGCGCGGAAACACGAAGCCGTCTCGGGCGGTTGCCGTCGCGGTCCATGTCGCCAGTCTGTCCCTCCTTGGAGCGGCGTGGGGGTGCTTTCAGCGGTCGAGGTCGTCGCCGCGCGTCGGCCTGCGGTTGATCGCCATCCACCGTCGCACCGGCAGATCCCAGCGTCGCGGCGCCGCGTCGGTGACGTCGGACAGCGACCGCACCACGGCCTGGGTCAACCCCATGATCGCGGCCATCACCGGAAGCAGCGGCGCAAACGGTCTGGCCGCCGAACGAACCGTGCTGATGCGCCGCGCCACCACGTAGCGCTCGATGCAGTGATACAGCCACGCCCCCACGCCCAGCGCATAGATCGCCAGCGCCGCCGCAATCGCCGCCTGCCCGTAGGCGGCGCAGACCACCGCGCCCAGCACAACCGTCGCGGCCAGCATGCCGGCGATGACGACCCGCAGCTCCAGCCGGGTCATGACTCGCGGTTCCGGACCGCTTGAGCGGCGGCCCGGATCTGCGGCGTCACCAGCATCACCTGACCCAGCACCCCGTTGACGAAGCCCGGCGAATCGTCGGTGGACAGCTCCTTGGCCAGCCGCACCGCCTCGTCGACGGCGACCGGCTCGGGCACGTCGTCGGCGTGCAGCAGCTCCCAGACCGCGACACGCAGGATGGCCCGGTCCACCGCCGGCAGTCGCTCCAGCGCCCAGCCCTGCAGGTGCGACGAGATCAGGTCGTCGATGTGCGCGGCGTGCTCGGTGACGCCGCGGGCCACGGTCTGGGTATACGGATGCACCGGCGCCACATCGGGTTTGGCCTTCGCCAGCTCGGCGCGGGCTTCGGCCACCTCGGCCGGGGACAGACCGCGGGCCTCGGCCTCGAACAGCAAGTCGACGGCGCGCTTGCGGGCCTGATGCCGTCCCTTGACGGGCTTGGCCTCAGGCATCGTCAAGCACGGCCCAGGTAGCTGCCGTCGCGGGAGTCCACTTTCAGCTTGTCGCCGGTGTTGATGAACAACGGGACGTTGATCTGCGCGCCGGTCTCCAGCGTTGCGGGCTTGGTGCCGGCGCTGGATCGGTCGCCCTGCAGGCCCGGCTCGGTGTGGGTGACCTCCAGCTCGACGGTCACCGGCAGCTCGATGTACAGGGGTGCGCCGTTGTGGAAGGCCACCTGCACCGGCATCCCTTCGAGCAGGAACTTGGCGGAGTCGCCGACCAGCGACTCCGGCAGGTGATGCTGCTCGTAGTCTTCGCTGTCCATGAACACGAAGTCCGAGCCGTCGCGGTACAGATAGGTGGTGTCGCGCCGGTCCACGGTGGCGGTCTCCACCTTCACCCCGGCGTTGTAGGTCTTGTCGACCACCTTGCCGGAGAGCACGTTCTTGAGCTTGGTGCGCACGAACGCCGGGCCCTTGCCGGGTTTGACGTGCTGAAACTCGACGATTTGCCACAGCTGGCCGTCGATAGCCAGCACCAGCCCGTTCTTGAAGTCGGCAGTGGTTGCCACGAGTCTCCTAAAGGATGGCCAGTTCTTTGGGGAACCGCCTACTGATCTGAAGTTGGTTTGACCTGTGCTTTTGCAGGATTTCCCCCAATATAACACTTTGCACAGCGCTATACCCTAAGATAACCGGTATGGCTGAATCTTTGCTGACGCCCGACCTCGCGGAGCTAGTTCCCTCCTGGGAGCTTGCCCTTCGCGCACAGAACAAGTCACGCACGACGCTTACCTCCTACCTGAGCGCGATCCGGTTGTATCTCCGGTGGTGCGAGGAGAACGGACACCCGCCGCAGCTTACCCGCGGCCAGGTGCAGCACTACACCGCCGAACTGGTCAGCGACGGCAAAGAGCCGACCACGATACGGGCACGCCATGCCGCGCTACGCCAGTTCGCCGCGTGGCTGGCCGAGGAGGGCGAGCTAGACGCAAACCCCCTCGTCGGGCTGCCCGCGCCGCAGCTGACGACGAAGGTGGTTAAGGGCCTCACCGAGGATCAGCTGCGTGCGCTTCTCAAGGCGTGCGAGGGGCGTAGCTTCACCGACCGCCGCGATACGGCCATCGTGCGCCTCATGGCCGAGACGGGGATCCGCTCCAGTGAGCTTGTCGGGCTGAAGCTGACAGACACCGACGCACACCGCGGGCTGGTAAACATCTGGGGCAAGGGCGGCAAGGGCCGGATAGCCCCATTTGGCCCGCAGACCGCCGCGGCAATCGACCGCTACCTCCGCGTGCGGCGCGCCCACCGCTACGCTGACGCGCCCAATCTGTGGCTGGGGGCGCGCGGCAAGGGCTTCGGCTACTTCGGGCTCAATGACGCGCTACGGGCACGGGCTGCAAAGGCCGGCATCGAGGGCTTCCACCTTCACCTACTGCGGAATACCGCGGCGACGCGCTGGCTGGCCGCTGGCGGGTCTGAGGGCGGTCTAATGGCAGTCGCAGGCTGGTCCAGCCGCAAGATGCTTGACCGCTACACCGCCGCAACCGCCGCCGAGCGTGCCGCAGCCGAGGCGCGCAAGCTAAACCTCGGCGATCTGTAAGACATTTCTGAACTGGAAATTTCGTGAATGTAACGGATCAGCCTGGCGCGCAGTGGTTTAACGCTGTAGCGTCCAACGGCATGACGTCCTGCCTCCTCCACAGAGAGCGGCCCACCGTGGGCCACTCCAGAATGATGAAGGGGCAGTATGTCCACATCCGCCGAGCGCCGGTTGCGTTCGCAGATCGGCGCCCACGAAAGCTGGGCGCGGACCCAAGACCGTAGCGCGCGAACGCTTCCCGCCCGTCTCGCGGCCTGGGACCGTTTCGAACAGCAGGTCGACCCCGAGCAGCGGCTACCGCCAGCCCAACGCGCCGCAATGGCCGAAAGCGCCCGCAAAGCGTTCTACAAGTCCCTTGCGCTGAAGTCTGCGCAGGCCCGTCGCCGTCGCAAGGGGGCGGCGTGATGACCTACGCGGACCTGTGGCGCGACGCAATCAACGAGACGTATACGGACGTGGCGGCCGACTTGCCCATACCCCTAGAAGACGGGGAGGACTATGACGCCGCCACGCTTCGCATACTCAGCAAGGCGGCTGACTGCCTACGCGGCGGCGCTACCCACTCCTTTCGCGGAGACGAGCTAGATGTGGTTCGGCACCTCATGCCGGCCCACGAAGTACACCAGTCCCTTTCCCGGCGGTGGGTGCTGGAAAATTACGGCGCGGTGTAAAAACCCGTAATGGTTCCGGTTTTGCACTTCTACGCGCCCGCCCGCGAACCGGGGATTTAATGAATGTAACAACTTTAATGCGCACTTTCGGGGGGGTTCCTGAAATACTAGAAGTAGAGGGAACTCTAGGCAACGAAGTTTCCGCCGCGAGCGTAGCGGGCTAGCGAGCTTTCTTGCGGACCCAGCCGTCTCGGTAAGGCGCGCATGGATGAGGACAGGGTTTGCGGGTCACTCGCCTTCGCGAGTGTCACTCACGTAACCGAGGCGCTCACCTTTCTCGCGGGCATCTCGCGACCCAGCGCGCTCTGAACTGGCAGTTACCAGCGGAGTAATTTGTTGGTCGCTTTGCCAGCGCAACCCACTATAGAAGACAGAAGTTAACCAGAAAGACGGATTTTTGAAAGAAAAGAAACGTGCGCTTCCGGCGACGTAAAATCACCGGACTAGACGGCTGGGAAGTCAGTGCGGCCGGCGTGATCTACCACAATCGCCGCGTGGTGTCGATTACAGACGCGATCGCCGGATTGCCCACTGTCGACCTTGGCCACGATTACTACGGCCCAGTGCCAGCGCCCGGTCGAGACAGCACATTACGCTTGCTTGATGAGCTTGTGGCTTTCCAGTTTCATGGTGAACCGCCTTTTGGGTGGCCGGCGGCCCGCGTCCGCCATAAAAACGGCGATGTGCAGGACTGTTCGGCCGGGAATCTGATCTGGGAGGCTGACGAAGAATTCCTGGAATGGCGGGACTTCAAATTCCACAAGCGCCTATTGACGCCTGACCACCTCCCGAATCGTGTAGTCATCAGCCCTGTAGGGCGCCGATCGAATCGGCCCATGCTACTAAAACAACCGATATATGTTGGCTCAGCCAGCGTACCCGGCAACCTTCCCACCACCCTTCAACGAATTGGAGCGTAAATGTACTACTCCGAGCGCATCAAGCGGCGCCTTAACCCCAGCGGCCCCGGTCACATCTACGCCAAGAGCTTTGACGTCCTGGTGGACCCCCAACCGAAGGACGGTGGCGACCCCGTGATCGGCCTGCAGGTCGAACCCGTGGCCGGCAGCCCCTTCATTCTGCCGATCGCTTTTGAGTCTGCGCGTGAAATTGCGGAGATGATGCTTAAGACGCTGATGTGTGCCAAACCCGAAATGTTTTTTCCTAAAGATCTGGTCAAACAGTATCGCGCAGGCCGCTTGTCATTCGAACAGCTAGTAGAGAAGTACTAATGACAGACACCATCGTGATCAGCGACCCCTACAGGATGCCGATCACCGCACAGCGGCTTGTGCGTAAGTACTCGTTCGTGGCCGCCCGCTTCGAGCAGATGCGGCTGGCGCAGCACGACCGCACGACTACCCCCGACGATGACGCCAGATTCCGTGAAGTCACCGAGATGCTGAGCGCGCTAGCCAAAAAGCTGGGCCTCGGCGACAGCGTGAACGGATTCCTGCCCGGCGACCCACAGCGCATATTCAACGACTCATCGCTTGAGTGTGCGAGGCTGTGGTTCCAGTGAGGCGCCGGCCGAAGGCGCAACGCCAGGACTGCCCCATCTGCAATCGGCTGATCGCCAAGGACCGTCTCGGCCGCTTCAGGCGCCACGGCGGAGATGACTGCTGTCCGACCAGTTACGAACAAGCGCGGTGAATGCTGCACAGATTGCGGCGTCAGTAACCACACCGCAGACCACCAGGAGACCGGAAACGCGATCCTGAAGGCCACCATGGGCCTCCCGGTGGGAGGCAGCGGCTAGGTCGCTGCGCCCCCAAACACTTTAGGTAATTCGCGATTACCTTTAAGGCTCTGTCCAAAGCCGCTTATGCCGCTCCCACGGACCCGCATAACCCGCACACAGGCATAGCCAACCACCCGACGCTTGCCGCTTACTTAGGTAACCCGCAATAAAGCGTCCGCTGGTAGTCCCATCAACTACCACCAAGAAAGTAAAAACACAGTGAACCTCTCACAGCTTGAGAACCGTGAGCGGGAACTTATGGCGCGTTCTGACGAGATTGACGAGCTTTACAAAGTATGCAAAGCAAAAGGCAATCCGGCGTGGCTGAAGAAGTCCATCGACCGCCAAGAAGACCAATGGCTCGAGGAATCCGAAGCCCTGAAAATTGCGCGCCAGAAGTTAGAAGCTGGACACAAAACTATGAGCAAAATGAGCAACTCTGCTGACCTCGGCACCGCCGCAAGCGAAGCCACTGGCGACGGCACTCCCGTCTCCGAGCATTTCGACCAGCACGGCCGCCGCATTACCACCCTGGGCCGGGATATCAACCCTTTCCGGATTGATGCCCGCACCCTTGACCTGATGTCTAAGTCTTTGAAGACCGGGCACGCTTTTCAGGTCAAGCTGGTCGAGGACGGCGTGACCACCAAGGGATTCAACACCGTTGAGTCACTGTTGCCGGCCGAGCTTATGCCCGGCGTGGTCGAACGCATCCACGAACCCCGTATCGCAGACCTGTTGCCGACCGTATCGTCAACCACGCTGAACTATGAGTTCATTTCGGACAATACGACCAGCAACACGGTCACCGGTATTACCGGTGAGGGCGTCGCTGCTCCCGATGCGGTGTTGAACTTCGGAGAGACCACCCTGGCCGCGCAGGCGATTAAATGCACGTTCGGCGCCTCTTATGAGACGCTTTCCGATCGCCCATCGCTGCTGGGCTACCTGACCGCCGAAGTTTTCAAGCAATTCAGCGACGAAGAGAACAATCTTCTGTTGAATGGCACTTCGGGTATCGTTGGCCTGACTCAGACCCCCGGTATCATCACGGTCGCGGTTCCCAGCACTATGCCGACCGGCGCTAACACGTTTGACTACGTGATCTCCACCATTGATGCCATGCGGGTGTCTAAGTCGCTGGCGGTGGCGGATAAAGCGTTCGTTCATCCTGCGACTTTCCATGCCATCGTGGCGCAGAATAAGGACAGCCTGGGCCGCTGGCTGTCGACTCCTGACCCGACTACCGACATTATCGAGCGGATTTTCGGGGTCAAGGTTTACCTGTCGACCCAGGTTACTCCTGGCGAGATGGTCTTTATTGATACCGACCGCTTCGGTTTTGTCATCCTCCGAGAGGGTCTGCGTCTGCTGTCTCCCGGCTATAACGCCAGCGACTTTTCGGAGTTCTTGCAACGCTGGGCGGTTATCGAGCGTCTTAATCTGGCGGTTGTTCGGCCCACGGCTGTGGGTCTTTTGACCGGCCTGCCCGCTTCGTTCGCGGTCTAAAATGTTCGGTAGGCTGCCCATTGCCCCGACCGGAGAGTTTCCGGGATTTGTCAATCCCATGGAACCCGAGCACGGCGACTCTGATCTGGTGGTGGTGGGAACATCACCCGACGATCAGCGGCGAGGTCGGCGCAAAACCCGCGAGGAGATCGCCGAAGGGTAGAACTGTTCTCGTTAACCCCTACTGTGCCGAGGGGCCGGGAATGCCGATGGTGGTTCGTACTAGGCCCACGCGATCGGCAACAAAACCGCATGAATTTGCGCCTTTCTTCATGCGGCTGTCAATGCGCATTCTCCTTGTCCGCATTGCGGGGCCGGGGATGGGTTTCTCTTCTCATCCCTGGCCCACCTTAAAATTTTCGCCCTGCTGCGCCCGGGGGTGTCCCCCAAGCCGTCCGGCGCAGCCTCAAACTTGCTCGTATGTTGCCGTCAGTCGTCACAGTTGGTGTCGCACTGATAGCCGTTGTCACCGCCGTCATAACAACTGGTGTAGCAATCAGCCTTGGCGACCCCGGTGCCCAGCAAGAACGCGGCAACTGTAGCCGCAATAAGTGCCGCAACAGCCTTCATCTTGTTCAGTCCTCCGATTGAGACGCCGGTCATTGGCGTCGGGAGAAGTTAAACACGGGCGCTACGGCGCTTGGGACCGTTTAAGTAATGTCGCATAGGTTCAGCTGGTCGTAGGAGATGCGGGCTGTGCGGTTCGGGTCGTCCGCGGCGCGGACTAGAAGGTTGTGCTCGGCGTCGGGCGTGTCGTCAATGGCGATCACGTCCACCGGAATGTCTTGGATTTCCCCGACAAAGTTGACCGGACGACCGACCACGCGCATCGGTCGGCCGCTCAGTCCGGTTGCATGGACGGGAAACACGCTGTTGTACTTGGGAAGCGGCGGAAGCGGCGTCCCATCGTCATACAGTGCGAGGTCGTCGTAGCGCACCCTGAAGACCTGGCTGGGATCTTCCACAGGGTGTACTTCAAGAGCCAAGAAAACATTGGTCTCGTCACTAAGGCATATCACGTCGGTGCCACGCTTCAGGTCAACCGGGACGTCGTAATCGTCGGTAGGCCATTCCGCTACAACACGCATACGCCGACCGCGAAGGCCGGGCTGATCGAAATGGAACTGTCGGTACTGCCCCACGCCAAAATCGTAAACTCCTGACAGTCAACCGGGAAACGTGATTTCGCGCGCCTGCCGTGTGAGCCGACCTAACCGTAAAGTGCCCTCAGCCGTTCATTCGCGTGCTCAATGGCCGCGTCGACCGTTTCGACCAACGTCGGTTCGTCATCCGGCCGGCACTCAACGATGATCTTGTTCCCGTCGTGATAGGCAGTGAACGGTGGCCCGGCCAACTGGGAGTTGAAAAGCCCGAGCCAGTCGGCGCCATGTGCCCCGGCAGGAACGGGTGTGGTGCGGATCTGGTATTCGTTCGGCCGCTTCGCCGAGCCGGGTTGCGGGCCGCGTACCAATTCGGGTTCCCCGTCACGTGAGACTCCGGGCCAGTCTCCGGTCAACGAATTGCCCCCTATCGGTTGTCGTATCAACGCCGTCAGGCCGGCCACCAGTAGCGCTACGCCCACGATCCACAGCAGCCCGTTCAGCGACGACAGGGCGAGTACGACCAGCCCCGCGGCGACAAGCCAGAAAAGCCGTTTGCGATCGTTGGCGCCCATGGCCACCCGACGAGGCGCCACACCGCCGACCCCACGCCTGCGGACGAACCTGCTCATGGTGCCATTCTCCCTCGCCAGTCCGACAAGGGGCGGTCAATTCATCGACAGGCGTCCGCGCGCAGGCGCGCTCGGAGAAGCTCGACGGCTCTAACGGCATATGGCGGTATCACTTGCTCTGAGCCTGGGCACTGAGCGGGTCGCCGTAGCCGTCAGACTCATAATCTGCGAGGTCGCGGGTTCAAGTCCCACCCGCCCCACCGGCCCCACCAAGGTTGTCCCAGTCTGTGGACAACCCGCGGGCAGTTTCAAGATGAAACTCCCCACGGCGGACTGACTATGACGGATAGGCGGGTTGTTTCCAGCAGTCCTTGTTGCTCGCGTTCTGGATCATCGACGGCGTCATCCAAGGGTCGAGCGTGCCGTTCGGGAAGGGCGGCATCATGGTCAGGCCCGCAAGGTAATTGGCGTCCTGGTCGGCTGGCGGAACATGGCATTTCGGGCGCGGATCTGCTGGCTCACAATCGCCGCGCCCGTCGGTGCCGTGGGCAACGAATACACCACCGACGTCTGCACAGGTCAACGTGGGCGCGGCCGACGAAGGTGGCGCCGACGCACATCCAGTCAGAAACGCAAACACCGAACATGCGGTGGCGGCTCTCGCAATTGCGGCCCAGAGATCCATGGGTACCGATGGTTACACGGGCTCGCGTCGGTTGTTTGCCGAATGCGCCAGGTGAGAAGGAGTGACTACCTCCGCTAGGTGAGCAGGTTGACGAACATGACGGCGCTGGGAATCTCAATGAGATTCGTGATGGCCCACGCCACAAGGAGGAGAAAAGCCGCGCCGAATGCCGCCTTCCAGACGACATCTATCAGTGGACGACGCCACCAGAGCAAGCCGAGCAGAACGATTAACGCTACGAAGGGAGCTGTGCCGATGGCGAGGCCGGGAGTGCTGCCGAAGATCGCCAGCAGGATTGCGGCCAACGCCCACAACGCAATACCGGCGAGCAGACCGCCAGCGACACCGCCCAGAATCCGTGCCCACCTCATGGCGTGTCCCACGTGGGGTAACCCTTGGCCTCAGCGATGTGCTTAGTCACGTTGTCGATATAGGGCTGCCAGGTGACAGGGGCGAAGATGCCGCCGTAGACACCGCGCTCCAGGGGAGACTGCGGCCCGCCCTCCGACCCAGGACCGGCCTCCGCAACGTATCCCCGTATGTGTAAGTGCATCTCGCCGCCCTCTTTTATCCATTGAAAGTGGATCGTGCTGCCCAGGCCATCTTCATGTCCCGGCAGGGTGGCGAACTCGATGTTGATCTGGTCGGCGGTCCGTTGGATCTGCGTCACCTGCACCGGCAGGTTCGCGACCTTCACCCCAATCCCCTTGCCCACCTTGAGCTCAAGCGGCAGCTTGTCGCCTACGTTCGGAAACTGCTGCGGCGCACCGCCGATGGGAAAGTTGCAGTTGAAGCAGCGGTGCAGCTCATTCCACACGTCGTTGATGCTGGCGACCGACCCGGCGCTCACCGGAGGACCCGGCATACCAGGCTCATGGGTCGTCACGCGGCTTTTCAGGTCGAGGTTGTACTCCCACGGTTTGCGGTCGGTAGGCAGCGGGCCGCCCATTCCGAAGCTCATCATTGACGCCAGCTCCGCGGCCTTCTCATCATCGGTCGCGCTGTATTTCGCGGCCGCGGTCTGAACGTTCGTCGAGATCTCATTAAGTTGCGCGATCTGCGCGTCGGCGGCCTGCTGGAACCGGCGAATCGCAGATTGCGCGGCATCGGCGGCTGTGCCCTGCCAATGGGCGCCCATGTCGGCGGCGATCTGCTCCACTTTCGCGATGATGCCCTTCAGCTCACCGGCGATCCGCTCGAAGTTCGCGGCCTCTTTCACCAGGGCAGCGGGATCGGTGGTCAGCGCCTCCATCCGGGCAGTTTATCCGCGCTGGCACTGGTCCAATTGCGGTAATCCGCCAGAGCGCGGCCGCACAAGGATCCGTTACGGTTGACCTCAGGTGCAGCCGGGACCGCCATCCCGCGAACTGATTAGCTTAAGTATTGCGGGCAGTACGCTGCGGCAGACGTCTGCACCAAGTACTTAGTGTCGTCGTCGGTCATGCCGTTCTGTTCGCTCAGCGCGAGATGCTGGGCGAGGCCGTTGACGCTATAGCCATCGCCCAATAGGCCACAGATCTCATGGCCCATTTGGATAAGGGCCTGCGGCCCCT
The DNA here is from genome assembly GCF_003402475.1 of Mycobacterium sp. MFM001. GTDB lineage: Bacteria > Actinomycetota > Actinomycetes > Mycobacteriales > Mycobacteriaceae > Mycobacterium. Next base: position 118,936 of record NZ_BFAB01000006.1, on the reverse strand, counting down.
TCTGGTCGGAGATGCCGTGCGCGGACATTGCCCGTAGGAAAGCATCGTCATCAGAGTCAGCATGGGCCGGTAATACCGCCCCCAATCGCAGCGGTGGCAACGGCTGCCGCGATGAGATTTGCACGGAGAAGCATGGCCGCTGACCTCCTCTTTGAACTTGCCTGAGAGGGGGCAGCGTATGCCTCCGAAGGCCTTGATCACTTGTGATTGGCACAGAATGCGGTCAGTCCGCGAGGTGTCGGTGACTTGCTAAGTCGGCGCCACCTGAGACCTCTCTCGATGAGAGTTAGCTGATCCCCAAGCTAATTTATCCCATAACGCTTGCTTCTGACCTCATCTTTGCAGGTCAAGCACAGTGCTTAGCTAGGCTAGAATGGCCAGTTCTTTGGGGAACCGGGTAAGTAGTTCGGGGCCTTGCGTTCCCACGACCAACGTGTCCTCGATGCGGACGCCGCCATGGTCGGGCACATAGACACCGGGCTCCACCGTCACCACAGAGCCCGCACGTAGTGTACCGGCGGCGCTGGCGCTGATCCCCGGCGCTTCGTGGATCTGCAGGCCCACTCCGTGGCCGAGCCCGTGCCCGAAATGCTCGCCGTGGCCGGCCTCGGCGATCACCTCGCGAGCGGCGCCGTCGACCTCGGACAGGACTGCGCCGGGGTGCAGCGCGTCGCGCCCGGCTTGCTGTGCCGCCGTGACCAGTTGATAGATGTCACGCTGCCAGTCGGCGGCCTTGCCCAACACGAAGGTGCGGGTCATGTCGGAGTGGTAACCCGCGACCAGCGCACCGAAGTCGATCTTGACGAAGTCGCCGGCGGCCAGCACGGCGTCGGTCGGCCGATGATGCGGGATCGCCGAATTGGCCCCGGCCGCCACGATCGTCTCGAACGACACGCCGTCGGCGCCGTGGTCGAGCATCAGCGCCTCCAACTCGCGGCCCACCTCGCGTTCGGTCCGGCCCGGCCGCAGCCCGCCGCGCTCGACCAAGTCGGCCAGTGCGGCGTCGGCCGCCTCGCACGCCAATCGCAGCAGCGCCACCTCGCCGGCGTCCTTGACTTCGCGCACCGCCTCCACCGTTCTGGCCGCGCGGACCAGTTCAGCGCTGCCCGCCTCGTCGGCCAGTGCGTCGAAGCCGTCGACGGTCACGACGTGACTTTCGAAGCCCAGCCGCTGCACGCCAGCCGACGCCGCGCGCCCGGCCAGGTGGCGACCGCAGGCCCGCTCGATCACCACCTCCAGGTCGGGCGCCTGTTCGGCGGCCTGGGTGCGATACCGCCCGTCGGTGGCCAGCACCGGCGGGCGGTCGTCGGCGAAGACCAGCAAGGCGGCGTTCGAGCCGGTGAAACCGGACAGGTAGCGAACGTTGACCAGGTCGCTCACCAGCATCGCGTCCAGCCCGGCGGCGCCGATCCGCGAACTCAGATTGTGTCGACGCTGGGAATGTGTCACGCCCGACGACGGTACTCGTCTACGCTGTGGCCCCATGAGTAACTGGATGCTGCGCGGTCTGGTCTACGCCGCCGCGATGGTCGTCGTCCGCCTGTTCCAGGGGACGTTGATCAACGCCTTTCAAACCCAGGCCGCATTGATCAGCATTGTGCTGCTCATCCTCTTCATCATCGGGATCGTGGTGTGGGGCGTGATCGACGGCCGCGCCGACGCACGGGTGCAGCCCGACCCGGACCGTCGCGGCGACCTGGCGATGGTGTGGCTGCTGGCCGGCCTGGTAGCCGGCATCGTCAGCGGCGCGGTCGCCTGGCTGATTTCATTGCTCTACAAGGGCCTCTATGCCGGCGGGCTGATCAACGAGCTGACGACGTTCGCCGCGTTCACCGCGCTGCTGGTGTTCCTGGGCGGAATCGGTGGAGCGACGCTGGGCCGCTGGCTCATCGACCGCAAGGGCGACTACGCACCGCAGCAGCGCGGCGGCGGTGACGAGGACCGCGTGGACACCGACGTGTTCGCCGCCGTCCGTCCCGACGATGCCGCCACCCAGGGCGGCGCTGCGCATCAGCCGCAGGCGTCGTCGGTGGCCACGGCCGAACGCGAAGAAACCACGGCGCCGCAGCCGGCCTACAGCGAATCCCCGACCGAGGAAATCAAGCTGTCCGACGTCGAACGGCCCACCGAGGCCCGGCCGGCCGAATCCGAGGCCGAAACCGAGAAGACCAAGCGCGAAGACGAGTCCTAGCCGCCGGCTAAGTAGCGCAGCGCCAGCACATAGCCCTGTATACCCAGGCCGACGATCACTCCGGTCGCTATCGGGCTCAAATACGAGTGCCGCCGAAACTCTTCGCGGGCATACACATTGGAGATGTGCACCTCGATCAGCGGCGCGCGCAACTCGCTGCATGCGTCGCGGAGCGCCACCGACGTGTGGGTCAGACCGCCGGCGTTGAGGATCACCGGCTCCTGCGCATCGGCCGCCGAATGAATCCACTCCAGCAACTGGGCTTCGCTGTCGCTTTGCCGCACAACAACTTTCAGCCCGAGTTCGGCGGCCTCGCGCTCGATCATAGCGACCAGGTCGTCGTGGCTGGTGTCGCCGTAGACGTCGGGTTCCCGCCGGCCCAGCCGGCCGAGGTTGGGTCCGTTGATCACGTTGACCGTTGTCATCGGGCACCAACCTCCGCGTAGGCAGCGGCCAGCAGCGCCGGGTCCGGCCCTTCCAGCCGGCCGGGCTTGGCCAACCCGTCGAGAACCACGAATCGCAAGACACCCGAACGGGTTTTCTTGTCCCCGGCCATGTATTCCATCAGCTCCGGCAGCGCGTCGGCGTCGTAGCTGACCGGCAACCCCAGCGAGGTCAGCACGCTGCGGTGCCGCGCGGCGGTGGCGTCGTCGAGCCGACCCGCCAGCCGGCCCAACTCGGCCGCGAACACCAAACCCACCGACACCGCGGCGCCGTGGCGCCACTGGTAGCGTTCGCGGCGCTCGATGGCATGACCCAAAGTATGCCCGTAGTTGAGGATTTCGCGCAGCTGCGACTCCTTCTCGTCGGCCGCGACCACGTCCGCCTTGACCGCGACCGCGCGCCGGATCAGCTCCGGCAGCACGTCACCTTTCGGGTCCAGCGCGGCCTGCGGGTCGGCTTCGATCAGGTCGAGGATCACCGGATCGGCGATGAAACCAGCCTTCACGACTTCGGCCATCCCGGCGACGATCTCGTTGTGCGGCAACGTTTCCAGCGTCGCGAGGTCGACGAGCACGGCAGCCGGCTGGTGAAATGCGCCGACCAGGTTCTTGCCGGCGTCGGTGTTGATCCCTGTCTTGCCGCCGACCGCGGCGTCGACCATGCCCAGCAACGTGGTGGGCACGTGCACGATGTCGACGCCGCGCAGCCAGGTGGCGGCGGCAAAGCCGGCGACATCGGTGGCGGCTCCCCCGCCCAGGCTGACCAAAGCGTCCTTGCGGCCAATCCCGATGCGGCCCAACACTTCCCAGATGAATCCCACTACCGGCAGGTCCTTGCCCGCCTCGGCGTCCGGTATTTCGATGCGGTGCGCGTCGATACCCTTGTCCGCCAATCGCTTTCGGATCACCTCGGCGGTCTCCGACAGCACCGGCTGGTGCAGGACCGCGACCCGGTGCCGGCCGGCGAGCAGCTCTTCGAGCTCACCGAGCAGACCGGTGCCGATCACCACGGGGTAGGGCGGGTCGACGGCCACCTGCACGGTGACCGGTTCGGCTGGGTGGCTCATTTGCCCGCCTCGGCGCGACGGGCGGCGGCCAGGGTGGCCGGCGTGACGGGGGTGGACGGCGACGAGGGTTCGGCGTCCAGGCGGCGGCGCCCGCACCGTCGAGTCATTTCCGGATCCTCCAGCCGCGACGCGATGTAGCGCACCACGGCGCCGGGATTGCGCCGGTTGGTGTTCACCCGGATCGTAGCGACCCGCCGGTACAGCGGAACCCGCTGCGACATCAGCGCCCGGAACTTCTCGGCGCGGTCGCCGCCGGCCAGCAGCGGGCGCGCGGTGTTGCCGCCGGTGCGCCGCACCCCTTCGGCGGCGGTGATCTCCAGGAAGATCACCGTGTGGCCGTCCAGCGCGGCGCGCACCCCGGGCGTGGTGACCGCGCCGCCGCCGAGCGACAGCACGCCGTCGTGCTCGGCCAGCGCCTGACGCACCACCTGCTCCTCGATGCGGCGGAATTCCTTCTCGCCGTCGGTGGCGAAGATGTCGGCGATGCTGCGCCCGGTTTGCGCTTCGATCGCGGCGTCGGTGTCGAGCAACTCGACGCCGAGTGCCTTGGCCAGCCGCCGGCCGATCGTGGACTTGCCCGACCCGGGCAAGCCCACCAGCACCGCCTTCGGCGCCATTACGCGGTACCCCGGGCGGCCGGTGCTTCCCGGTCGGCGACCGCGCGCTGGTAGCTCTCGACGTTGCGGCGGGTTTCGGCCAGCGAATCGCCGCCGAACTTCTGCAGCGCCGCGCGGGCCAGCACCAGCGCCACCATCGTTTCCACCACCACTCCCGCGGCCGGCACCGCGCACACGTCCGACCGCTGGTGGATGGCGACGGCCTCGTCGCCGGTGGCCATGTCGACGGTCGCCAGCGCCCGCGGGACAGTGGAGATCGGCTTCATCGCGGCACGCACCCGTAACGGTTGCCCGTTGGTCATGCCGCCCTCCAGGCCACCGGCCCGGTTGGTGGAGCGGACGACGCCGTCGGGTCCGGGGTACATCTCGTCGTGGGCGCGGCTGCCGCGGCGGCGCGCGGTTTCAAAGCCGTCGCCGATCTCCACGCCCTTGATCGCCTGGATGCCCATCACCGCCGCGGCAAGCTGGCCGTCGAGCCGGTTGTCGCCGCTGGTGAACGAGCCGAGACCGACGGGCAGGCCGATCGCGACGGCCTCCACCACGCCGCCGAGCGTGTCGCCGTCCTTCTTGGCGGCTTCGATCTCGGCGATCATGCGTTCTTCGGCGGCCTTGTCGAAGGCGCGCACCGGGCTGGCGTCGATCGCTGGGAGATCCTCGGGCTGCGGCGGCGGGCCGTCGTAAGGCTCTGATGCGCCGATGGAGACGACGTGGGAGAGCACCTCGACGCCCAGCGCCTGCCGCAGGAACTGGCGGGCGATGGTGCCGGCGGCGACGCGGGCCGCGGTCTCGCGGGCGCTGGCCCGCTCCAGCACCGGGCGGGCGTCGTCGAAGCCGTACTTGAGCATGCCGGCGTAGTCGGCGTGGCCGGGTCGTGGCCGGGTCAGCGGTGCGTTGCGGGCCACGTCCAGCACGCCCGGGTCGACCGGGTCGGGGGCCATCACCTCTTCCCACTTGGGCCACTCGGTGTTGCCGATCTCGACGGCGATCGGCCCGCCCAGCGTGCTGCCGTGCCGCACCCCGGCCAGGATCGTCACCTGGTCGCGTTCGAACTTCATCCGGGCGCCGCGGCCATAGCCAAGGCGGCGGCGGGCCAGCTGGTCGGCGATGTCCTCGGAGGTGACGGCCACCCCGGCGACCATGCCCTCCAGCACGGCCACCAGCGCGCGGCCGTGGGATTCACCGGCAGTGGTCCAACGCAACACGCGTCCCATCTTCCCATGACACGCGCCGCCAGCGAAAAAGCCTCAGGGGCGGCGTCGCAGCGCGGTGAACTGCCAGATGCCCAGCACGAGCATGACCGCGCCCGCGTCGGCCAGCGCCCAGTTGCCCGCGGTGCTGAGCGGCAACCAGCCGAGAAAGGCCGAAACCACCGTGATCGGTGCCAGCAGGAAGTTGGTCACCACGAAAGCGGACACCAGTGCGCCGGTCGTCGGGCGAACACGCTTGAGGCCGAGCAGCAGGACTGGCCCCAGGACCAGGAATGACAGCCCGCCGGCGAGAAGCACGGCCCGCGGCACGTGCCACGCCTGGCTGAGAGGGCCGCTGAGCGCGGCGACGGCACCCCCCGCGACGGTCCAGAAGGCGAGATCGGCGGCGATCGATCGCCACCGTCTGGTGTCGTTGCGGCGGGACGTGGTCGAGATCGATGTGGTTGTCATGTCCGAATGGTCCGGGCCCGAGCGCTGCCGACTCCACCACCAGCGCTGCCAAACGCTGCCAGCATCAGCCGTTTAGTTTCGTCCCGTATCGCGCGCCGCGCCTAGCGACAATTGGCTAGTAGTGATATCGCGCCTGGAGGATTTGCAGGTCGTCGTCGACGACGCGGTAGACGAGCCGGTGTTCCTGGGTGATCCGCCGGGACCAGGCGCCGATGAGCCCGTATTTCAACGGCTCTGGCTTACCGATGCCTTCCTGCGGCGACCGACAGGTGTCCGCGATGAGCTTGTTAATCCGCTTGAGCACTGCACGGTCGGCGGCCTGCCAATACAGGTAGTCGTCCCACGCCTGAGGCGCGAAGACGAGGTTCACTCGCTGAGCTCGCCCCGGATTCCGCGGCCCTTGTCCAGGGCGTCAGCGGCGTCGAGGAGCCTACGGGCGTTCGCCGGGGACTGGAACAGATACGCAGTCTCCTGCCACGCTTCCCAGTCATCGGCGGACATCAGCACAGCGCGACCGGCCTTCGACGTGATCTCAACCGGTGTGCGGTCCGCGTTCACCTTTTCGATCAGGGGAAACAGGTTCTTGCGCGCCTCGCTCGCAGTGATTGCCACGCAAATCCTCCCTGTTAGTGGTACAAGATATGGTACCAGTCTTACAGTTGGGCCAGGCCCAGCGCGGCGGCGCTAGCCGCGCACATCGACGGGCCGTGCGGCAGGGTCCTCATCGACCAGCCGAGCCATGCCGCTCCCCCGATCACCGCGGTCAGCAGCGGCGCGCCGATTGCCGCGAGCACCCATACGTCGACGCCGAAGCAGCCGGTCAGCGCGCCCAGGCCCAGCGCCAGCTTGACATCCCCGGCTCCCATTGCCGCCGGCGCAACTTCATGGACCAGCAAATAGCAGGTCGCCAGCAGCCCTGCGCCCAGCGCCGCGGCCGGACCGCGGCCCAAGCTGATCGCGAACACCATGATCACCGCGAAGCCCGGCAGCGTCAGCCAGTTGGGCAACCGACGCTGGCGAATGTCGTAGCCGGTCAGCACCCCCATCCACAGCAACGTGGCAGCGATCAGCATGCGGCGCACGCTAGCCCACCGCGGCGATCATCGCCTCTCGCGGCGCCGGCAAGCCTGTGAATTGTTCGACTTGCGCGAACGCTTGGTGCAGCAGCATCTGCAGGCCGCTGATCACTCGCCCGCCCGTCGCGGCCACCGCCTCGGCCAGCGGTGTCGGCCACGGGTCGTAGATCGCGTCCAGCAGCACCGGGACGGCGGCCAGGGTCTGCGCATACTCCGCGGCAACGTCGGCCGGCAGCGTATTGACCAACACCGTCGCCTCGTCGAGTGGCGTGCCCAGCCCACTGAACCGGGTCGGCACCCCGACGTTGGCGCCCAGCTGCACCAACCGGGCGGCCTTGTCCGGGTTGCGCGCGACGACAGTGATGCCGCTGACCCCCAGCTCGGCCAGCGCCACCACCGCCGCCGGTGCCGTGCCGCCGGACCCGGCGACCACCGCCTGTCCGGACGCCGCGCCGAGCGCTCCCGTCACGCCGTCGACGTCGGTGTTGTCGGCCCGCCAACCATGTGGTGTGCGGACCAGCGTGTTAGCCGAGCCGACCAGTTCAGCGCGCGCGGTGCGCTCGTCGGCGACCCGCAGCGCCGCGAACTTGCCCGGCATCGTCACCGACACCCCGACCCACTCCGGGCCGAAGCCGCGGACCACGCCGGGCAGTTCGTCGGCGTCGCACTCGATGCGCTCGTACGTCCAGTCCAGGCCCAGCGCGCGGTAGGCCGCCAGGTGCAGCCGCGGAGAGCGTGAATGCGCGATCGGCTTGCCGAGCACGCCGGCCCGTCTAGCGGGCGCTGTCCAGGACACCGTTGTGTTGAGCCAGCTCGATGTTGGCCAGATGCTGCTGGTAGTCGCGGGTGAACAGCGTCGTGCCCTGCGCGTCGATCGTGACGAAGTACAGCCAGTCACCCGGCTCGGGATGCTCGGCGGCCGACAGCGCATCGGTGCCCGGCGAGCAGATCGGCGTCGCCGGCAACCCCTCGGACAGGTAGGTGTTCCACGGCGTGGACTGGGCGCGGTCGGCGTCGGTGGTGGCGACCTCCCGGCGGTCCAGCGGGTAGTTGACCGTCGAGTCGAACTCGAGCGTGCGGTGCTCGGCCAGCCGGTTGTAGATGACCTGGGCGACCTTCGGAAAGTCCTGCGGCTTGGCTTCGCGCTGCACCAACGACGCCACGACGAGCACGTCGTAGGACGACATGTTCATCTCCTTGGCGGTGTCCACCAGCCCCGACTTCACGTAGTCGACCGCGCTGGAGCTGATCAGCGTCGACAGGATCTTCTGCGGCGACGCCGACGGGTTCACGTTGAACGTGCCCGGCGCGATCAGCCCCTCGATCCGGCGGTGGTCGCTGCCCATCCGGGTCATCGGGTCGACGGCCCAACCGGGCACCGCCAGCACCGCCGGCGGTGTGCTGGCGGCGGCGGCGCGCAGGTCGTTGACCGCGACGCAGCGCTTGTCGCCGTCGAGCTCCACGCAGGTGGCCCGCGAGATCAGCGTGAAGATGCCCGGCGTGACGGCGTTGGTCTTGACGTCGGTGGTGTCGTCGAGCTGGCGGCCCTCCGGGATCACCAGCCGGCCCACCCGGCTGTTGGGGTCGGCGAGCCGCTCGACGGCCGACGACGCCGGGATCTCGGTGCGCATCCGGTAGTAGCCGGGCTGGATCGACGAGATCGCGGAGTTGCCGTGCGCGGCATCGACAAACGCGCGGACCGTGCGGACCACGCCGCGGTCGTGCAGGGTCTCGCCGATCGCCGTGGTCGAGTCGCCGGAGTGGATCTGGATCACCACGTCCTGTTTGCCGCTGCCGCGATAGTCGTTCTGCGAGCCGAACATGTGCCACAGCTTGGAGCCGATGAAGACGGCCGCGACGACCACGACGACGAGCACGGCTGTGGCGAGCCCGCTGACGAGGCGCCGACGGCGACGGCCACGCTCGGCACGCAGCCGCTCGGCGCGGCTGCGCACCCGCCGGGGCGGCCCCACCGCCTCAGGCGCTGCTCGCTCGCGTCCCTCACGCACCGTTGACCTCCAGCGCTGCACGCCGCTCGTCGAGCCAGCCCTGCAGGATGGCCACCGCCGCCGCTTGGTCGATGACGCCCCGCTGGCCCTTGGCGCGAACACCGGCCTCGCGCAGCGAGCGCTGCGCGCTGACGGTGGTCAGCCGCTCGTCGGTCAGCCGCACAGGCGTCGGGGCGATCCGGCGGGCCAGCAGCTCGGCCAGTTCGATCGCGTCGCGGGCCGACGGGCCGGTGCGGTCGGCCAGTGTGCGGGGCAGCCCGACGATCACCTCGACAGCGTCCAGCTCGGCGACCAGCTCGGCCAGCCGGCGCACGTGGCGGCCGGACCTGTCCCGGCGAACAGTCTCTACCGGCGTGGCCAGGATGCCGTCGGGGTCGCTGGCGGCCACCCCGATGCGCACGCTGCCGACGTCGACGCCCAGCCGCCGCCCGCGTCCGGGATCGTCTCCGCCGGGCCGGTCCGGCCGGCGGTGTTGCGAAGATTCCACTCAGCTGACCCGCGCTATCTCTGCCCGTACCGCGTCGAGCGCCGCGTCGATGCCCGACGGATCCCTCCCTGAGCCCTGCGCGAGGTCGGGCTTGCCGCCGCCGCGCCCGTCTACCGCCCCGGCCAGCTGCTTGACCAGGTCATTGGCCCGGATCCCCAGCTCCTGAGCCGCGGGGTTGGCGGCGACCGCATACGGCACGGCGTCGCCCTCCCCCTCGGCGATCAACGCGACCACCGCCGGGTCGCTGCCGAGCTTGCCGCGGATGTCGCCGACCAGCGAGCGCAGGTCACCGGCCGTCATCCCCGCCGACATCCGCTGCGCCACCACACGCACGTTACCGATGCGCTGCGCACCGGCCGCCGCATTGGTCGCCGCGGCCCGGGCATTTGCCAGCCGGGCGCGTTCGAGTTCCTTCTCGGCGGCCTTCAGCCGCTCGACCAGGTTGGCCACCCGGGCAGGCACCTCTTCCGACGGCACCTTCAGCGACGACGCCAGCCCCGCCATCAGTGCCCGCTCCTTGGCCAGGTGCTTGAACGACTCCAACCCGACGTAGGCCTCGACCCGGCGCACCCCGGAACCCACCGACGATTCGCCCAGAATGGTCACCGGCCCGATCTGCGCCGAATTGTGTACGTGCGTGCCGCCGCAGAGCTCCAGCGAGAACGGCCCACCGATCTCGACGACCCGCACCTCGTCGGGGTAGCGCTCGCCGAACAGCGCCAACGCGCCCATCGCCTTGGCCTTGTCGAGCTGTTCGGTGAAGGTGTGCACCTCGAAGTCGGCCTGCACGGCTTGATTGGTCACTTCTTCTATCTGGGTGCGCTGCTCCTCGGTCAGCGGGCCCTGCCAGTTGAAGTCGAAGCGCAGATATCCGGGGCGGTTCAGCGAGCCGGCCTGAACGGCGTTGGGGCCCAGCACTTGTCGCAGCGCCGCATGCACCATGTGGGTGCCCGAGTGGCCCTGGGTGGCGCCCTTGCGCCAGCTTGGGTCGACGGCCGCGACAATCGTGTCGCCCTCGACGAATTCACCGGATTCCACGTTGACCCGGTGCACCCACAGGGTGTGCGCGATCTTCTGCACGTCGGTGACCGCCGCCCGGGCACTCTCCCCCGCGCCGGTGCCGCTGATCGTGCCGACGTCGGCGACCTGCCCACCGGATTCGGCGTACAGCGGGGTGCGGTCCAGCACCAGTTCGACGCGATCGGCGGCGACGGCGTCGTCGTGTGCCACCACCGGTACCCGTCGGCCGTCGACGAAGACGCCCAAAATCCGTGCCTCCGAAGACAATTCGTCGAAACCGGTGAACTCGGTGGGCCCGGCGTCGACCAGCTCGCGGTAGGCGGAGAGGTCGGCGTGCGCATGCTTGCGGGCGGCGGCGTCGGCCTTGGCGCGACGGCGCTGCTCGGCCATCAACTCGCGAAAGCCGCTTTCGTCCACTTTCAGACCGGCTTCGGCGGCCATCTCGAGGGTCAGCTCGATCGGGAACCCGTAGGTGTCGTGCAGCGTGAACGCATCCGAGCCGGACAACACGGTGGCGCCGGAGGCCTTGGTGGCGCCGGCCACCTCCTCGAACAGCTTCGAGCCCGACGCCAGGGTGCGGTTGAACGCGGTCTCCTCGGCGACGGCGATCCGGTTGATCCGCTCGAAGTCGGTGACCAGTTCCGGATACGACGGGCCCATCGCGTCGCGCACGGTAGCCATCAGCTCGCCGACGATCGGGCCGTCGATGTCCAGCAGTTTGGCCGAGCGGATCACCCGGCGCAGCAGCCGGCGCAGCACGTAGCCGCGGCCGTCGTTGCCTGGGCTCACACCGTCGCCGATCAGGATCGCGGCGGTGCGGCTGTGGTCGGCGATGATCCGGTAGCGCACGTCGTCGTCGTGGTTGCCGACGTCGTATGGCCGCGGCGCTTTGGCGGCCACGGTGTCGATGACGGGGCGCAGCAGGTCGGTTTCGTAGACGTTGTGCACGCCCTGCAACAGCACCGCGACCCGCTCGACGCCCATGCCGGTGTCAATGTTCTTGCGCGGCAACGGCCCAAGGATCTCGTAGTCCTCTTTGCTGGTGCCCTCGCCGCGTTCGTTTTCCATGAACACGAGGTTCCAGATTTCGATGTAGCGCTCTTCGCTGGCCAGTGGGCCACCTTCCGGGCCGTATTCGGGGCCGCGGTCGTAGTAGATCTCCGACGACGGCCCGCACGGGCCGGGGATGCCCATCGACCAGTAGTTGTCGGCCATGCCGCGGCGCTGGATCCGCTCCGCCGGCAGACCGGCCACTTCCTGCCACAGTCCGGCGGCCTCGTCGTCGTCCAAATACACGGTGGCCCAGAGCTTTTCGGGGTCAAACCCGTAGCCGCCGTCGTCTTTGGAATTAGTCAGCAGCGTCCAGGCCAACTCGATCGCGCCGCGTTTGAAGTAGTCGCCGAACGAAAAATTGCCGGCCATCTGGAAGAACGTGTTGTGCCGGGTGGTGATCCCGACCTCGTCGATATCCGGAGTGCGGATGCATTTCTGGATGCTGGTAGCCGTCGGGTACGGCGGGGTGCGCTGGCCGAGAAAGTACGGCACGAACTGCACCATGCCGGCGTTGACGAACAGCAGGTTGGGGTCGTCGAGGATCACCGAGGCACTCGGCACCTCGGTGTGACCCGCTTTCACGAAATGATCGAGGAACCGCTTCCTGATCTCGTGTGTCTGCACGTTGTCGTCGCTGTCCTTCTCGCCAATTTGATCGCACTACCTTACCGGTCTGCAGGATCAGCCCTTGACGAAGCTCAGCCGCACCGACCGCCGCGGATTGTCCCGGTTGAGGTCGACGAGCACCACGCTTTGCCAGGTGCCCAGCAGCGGTTCGCCGCCGGCCACCGGCACCGTCACCGACGGCGACACGATGGCCGGCAACACATGGTCGGCGCCGTGACCAGGCGAGCCGTGCGCGTGCCGGTAACGGTCGTCGCGCGGCAGTAACCGCTCGAGCGTGTCGACGAGATCGTCGTCGGAACCGGCGCCGGTCTCGATGATCGCCACCCCGGCCGTCGCGTGCGGGACGAACACATTGCACAGGCCGTCAGCGCGCGAAGAGCAGAACGAGCGCACCTCGTCCGTCAGGTCGACGATCCGGCGACGCGCGGTGTCCACATCCAGCACATCGGTATCCACGTCATCCAGGGTACGGCGATCGCAAGCGCGGCGAAGCCGGGCGCAGCGGGTCGACGTCGTCGAGCCCGGCTGGTATTTACGGAGCCGCCGATCCGCGGCAAAACCATTGCGACGCTTATCACATTGGAGGAAGGTGTTGATAGGACCGGTGGCGCCACCGGGGCGCTGCCCCCGAGCAAGGAGGGGTTGAATCGTGTACGCGCGCTCTACCACAATCCAGGCGCAACGGTCGTGCATCGACGCCGGCATTGCGCATATCCGCGACGTGGTCATGCCCGCTCTGCAGGACCTGGACGGGTGCATGGGACTGTCGCTGCTGGTCGACCGCGAGTCCGGCAGATGCATCGCCACCAGCTCGTGGGACTCGGAGAAAACAATGCACGCCAGCGGCGAGCAGGTCCGGCCGCTTCAGCAGCGCGCGGCGCAAGTGTTCGGCGGCGGCACCCCCACCGTCGACCGGTGGGAGATCGCGGTGCTGCACCGTGACCACCGCTCGGGGCGGGGCGCCGGCGTGCGCGCCACCTGGCTCAAGATCCGGCCCGAGCAGTTCGACAAGGCCATTGGGTTCTACCGGGAGTCGGTGCTGCCGGCGATCGAGGAACTCGAGGGTTTCTGCAGCGCCAGCCTGATGCTCGACCGCACGTCGTGCCGCGCCGTGTCCTCGTCGACGTTCGACAGCATGGAGGCGATGCGGCGCAGCGACGACCAGGCCCGCTCACTGCGCACCGGCATACTTCGCGACCTCGGCGCCGACCAGGTGGACGTCGGCGAGTTCGAGTTGGCGATCGCTCAGTTGCGGGTGCCCGAGCTGGTCTAGCTCTAGGGCAACGCGTCGCCGGGGAAGCCCCGGCAGGGGTGCACCTCGTAGGTGAACACCCCGGCCTGCACGCCGGGATCGTCGTGCATCACCGCGGTGGTCTCCTCGACGGTCCCGGTGAACACGCCGACGCCGCACACATCCGAGCCGTCGGTAACCGGCAACACCACGGCCAGCACGCCTTCGTGGCGAAGCGCGAAGTTGCGCCGACCGTGCTCCCAGATGATCGCCGGGGTGTCGTCGCCGCCGAAATCGGGCCCCCGCGTGAGGATGACGACGCTGTAGGTCTTGGCGGCCGGCAGCAGGGCGTTCATCTCGTCGTCGGTGAAGGTCTTCATCCGCTTCCCCTGTCGCCGTCGATCAGGGCGGCGCGCTGCAGCGTCGCCTGCGCCATCTTGACATGGGCGGCGTCGACGAGCACCCCGTTCACTCCCACCGCACCCAGGCCGTCGGCCTCGCCGTCGCGGTAGGCGGCGACGTTGCGTTCGGCCAGTGCGATCTCCTCGGCCGTCGGCGAATACACCTCGTTGGCGACCGGCACCTGGCTCGGGTGGATCGCCCATTTGCCGGTGTAACCGAGCAGCCCGGCGCGGCGGGCGTCACGCTCATAGCCCTCGAGGTCGCGGTAGTCCGGGTAGGGCGCGTCGATCGCGTCGATCCCGGCGATCCGCGCGGCGACGAGCACCTTGGTGCGGGCGTAGTGCCAGAAGTCGCCGGGGTAGTCGCCGAGTGGGACGAAGTTGGTGTCCACCCGCGCGCCCTGCGACAGCGAGTAGTCGCCGACGCCGAAGATCAGCGCGTCCAGCCTGCTGCTGGCGGCGGCGATCTCCTCCGCGTTGGCCAGCCCCTCGACCTCCTCGATCAGCACCTCCAGCCGGATCGGGCGCGGCCGCCCGAGCTTGGCTTCCAGCTGCGTCAGCAGCACGTCGACCCACCAGACGTCGCGGGCGGTGCGCACCTTGGGAACGATGATCGTGTCGAGGTTTTCGCGGGCCGCGGTGACCACGTCGATGATGTCGTCGTGGCACCAACGGGTGTCGAGGCCGTTGATCCGGATCGCCCGGACCGTGCGCCCCCAGTCGAGTTCGTTCAGTGCCGCAACGGCTTTGGCGCGCGCGGTCTCCTTGTGTGCGGGTGCGACGGCGTCCTCCAAGTCGAGGAACACCAGGTCGGCTTGCGACGAGGCGGCGTGGGCGAACATGTGGTCGTTGCTGGCGGGAACGGCAAGTTCCGAGCGGCGCAACAGCATTGGCAGGTCTCCTTGGCTACAGCACGCCGCGGGCGTGCAGGTCGTCGATATCGGTGGGTGTCAAGCCGAGTAGCTCGCCGTACACCTCGGTGTTGTGTTCGCCGAGCCGCGGACCGAGCTGCGCCACGCGGCCCGGCGTGTCGGAGAACCGCGGCACGGGCGCTTGCACGGTCATGGCGCCGAGTTCGTCGTCGCCGACTTTGACGAACACCTCACGGTGCGTCAGCTGGTCGTCGGCGACCAGGTCGGTGATGTCGTAAACGGGTGCGGCGGCGACGTTTTCGGCGTCGAGAATGGCCATCGCCTCGGCGAGCGTCTTGGTCGCCACCCAGTCGGCGACCACCTGGTCGACCTCGCGGGCCCGGGCCAGCCGCCGCTGCGGGTCGGCGAAGTCGGCGTCCTCGACCAGGTCGGCACGCCCGATCGCCCGAAACACCCTCAGCGCCAACGCCGGTGAGCTGCCCGACATCGCCAGCCAGCGGCCGTCGGCGGTGCGATAGGTGTTGCGCGGCGCGGAGATGTCCCAGCGGTTGCCACTCCGGTTCGGCACCAGCCCGAGCTGGTCGTAGCCGAGCAGCGTCTGCTCCAACAGCCGCGCCAACGGATCGATCAGGTTGACGTCGATCAATTGCCCTGGCGCGCCGTGCACGTCGCGGTGATAGAGCGCCAGCATCACCGCGTAGGCCGCGTTCAGCGACGCCACCCCGTCGGCCAGCATGAACGGCGGCAGGGTGGGCGGCCCGTCGGGTTGGCCGGTGATATGCGCGAAGCCGCTCATCGCCTCGCCGAGCGTGCCGAAGCCGGGCCGGTCGCTTTTCGGCCCGGACAGCCCGTAGCCGGTGATGTGCAGCATCACGATGCGGTCGTTGACGGCGCGCAGCGCGTCGTAGTCCAGCCCCCAGGACCGCAGCGTCGACGGCCGGGTGTTGGCGATCACGGCGTCCGCATGCTGAACGAGGCGACGCAGCAACGCCTGGCCTTCGGTGACACGCAGGTCGAGAGTGATCGCACGCTTGTTGCGCGACACCGACTTCCACATCAGCCCGACGCCGTCGCGCTGGTGTCCCCAGCTGCGGATCGGATCGCCGCTGCCCGGTTGCTCGACCTTGATGACGTCGGCGCCGAACTCGCCGAGGTAGGTGGCCGCCAGCGGCGCCGCCGCCAGCGTGGCCATGTCGAGAATCCGGATGCCGTCGAGCATCATGCGCTGACGCAGGCCGGCCGCGGCAGGCCCAGATGGTCGCGCAGGGTCACGCCGTCGTAGCCGGTGCGGAACAGGCCGCGCCGCTGCAACTCCGGGACCACCATGCGCACCACGTCCTCGAACGCCCCGGGCAAATGCGTTGCAGCCAAGACGAATCCGTCGCAGGCGCCGCCGTGGAACCACTCCTCCATCTGGTCGGCGACCTGCTGACCGGTGCCGACGAACCGCGGTCCCTGCAGCAGGGTGGCGCGGTGGCCGGCCAGGTCGCGCAGCGTGACAGCGTCGCCGATATGGGTGCGCAGGTTCTGCACCAGGCCACGAATGCCGGACACCGAGGCGATCAGCTCGTCGGTGATCGGGTCGTCTAGATTGTGTTGGGAGAAGTCATAGTTCATCAGCTCCGAGAGCAGAGTCAGCGACGCCATCGGGTGCACCAGGTCGTTGAGGAAGACCTGCTCGCGGTGCTTGGCGTGGTCCTCGGACTCCCCCACCACCGCGTAGGCCATCGGGCAGAGCTTGACCGTGTCGGGGTCGCGGCCGGCGGCGGCAATGCGCTCCTTCTGGTCGGCGTAGTGGCTGCGCGCCACCTCGATCCCGGGATCGCCGGTGAAGATCAAATCCGCCCAGCGCGAGGCGAATTCGCGTCCGCGCCCGGACGAGCCGGCCTGGATGATCACCGGCCGGCCCTGCGGGCCGCGCGGCACCGTCAGGGGGCCGCGCACGGAGAAGTACTCGCCGACGTGGCCGAGCTCGTGCACCTTGGCCGGGTCGGCGTAGCGACCGGCCGTGCGGTCGTGCAGCAGGGCGTCGTCCTCCCAGGTGTCCCAGAGGCCGACGACGGCGTCGAGGAATTCGTCGGCGCGGTCGTAGCGGGCGTCGTGGCCCAAATGTGCGTCGACGCCGAAGTTTTGGGCCTCGCTGTCGTTGACCGAGGTGACCACGTTCCACGCCGCGCGGCCCCCCGACAGGTGATCTAGGGTGGCGAACGTGCGCGCCACGTGAAACGGCGGGTAGTAGGTGGTGGAGGAGGTGGCGCCCAACCCGATGCGCGACGTGGCCTGCGCCAGCACGCCCAGCACGATCGACAGATCCAGCTTCACCGGCCGCGCGCCGTAGCGCACCGCGTCGGCGACCGAGCCGCCGTAGATGCCCGGCATCGCGAGCCGGTCGTCGAAGAACATCAGGTCGAAACAACCCTCTTCGAGTTGCCGGCCGATCTTGGCGTAGTAGGAGGCGTCGAGGTAGCCGTGCTCGGTGGCGGGGTGGCGCCACGAGCCCGCATAAACCGAGGTGTTGCCGGCTTGCATGAAGGCGACGAGGGCCATCTGTCGTGTGGTCATGGCTTGATGTCTAACATTTGATATATTAGATTTCAAGTGTTAGATGTCTGCATGGCTTAAAGTCGTGGTCATGCCCAGCATCGACATCGCCGGCACGGTGCGGGAGCGCGCCGCCCGCGAACTGCGCGACCGCATCCTGACCGGCGCGCTGCCCGCCGGCACCCGGCTCGACCTGGACGCCATCACCACCGAGTTCGCCACCAGCCGCACGCCGGTGCGGGAGGCGCTGCTCGAGTTGTCCTACGACGGGCTGGTGCGGGTGGCGCCCCGCAGCGGCATCACGGTGATCGGGATCAGCCCCGACGACGTGCTCGACAGCTTCACCATCCTGGGTGTGCTGACCGGTCAGGCCGCGGCATGGGCTGCGCAGCGGGTCACGCCCGACGGCATCGAGCGGCTGCGCGCGCTGGCCACCGATGTGGAATCGCACTCCGGCGAAGGCCGCATCGTCGACGCGAATTGGCGCTTTCACCGGGAGATCCATCGGGCGGCCCACTCGCAGCGGCTGATGGCGCAGATCCGGCAGGCCGTGCGGGTGGTGCCGTCGAACTTCCTGGCGGCCTTCCCCGAGCACGAGCACCACGCCCTAGAAGACCACCAGGCGCTCGTCGAGGCGCTCGCCGACCGCGACGCCGAGCGCGCGCGGGACATCGCCGAACGCCATGTGCTCGACGCCGGCCGCTCACTGGCCGACGCGCTGCAAAGCCGTTAGCGGCGCTTGCCGCGGATGATCGCCCGCAGCTTGTCCAGCCGGCCGGCGATTTCGCGTTCGGCGCCGCGGCCGGTCGGGTGGTAGTAGTCCACGCCGACCAGCTCGTCGGGCGGATATTGTTGTGCCACAATGCCATCCGGGTCGTCGTGGGAGTACCGGTAGCCCTGGGCGTTGCCCAGCGCGGCGGCACCCGAGTAGTGGCCGTCGCGCAGATGTACGGGCACCAGTCCGGCCTTGCCCGCTTTGATGTCGGCCATCGCCGCACCCAGCGCGGTGGTCACCGCGTTCGACTTGGGTGCGGTGGCCAGGTGCACGGTGGCGTGCGCGAGCGTGAGCTGCGCCTCGGGCATGCCGATCAGCTGCACGGTCTGCGCGGCGGCGACCGCGGTCTGCAGTGCGGTCGGATCGGCCATCCCGATGTCCTCGCTGGCGAGGATCATCAGCCGGCGGGCGACGAACCGCGGGTCCTCGCCGGCAACCAGCATCCGGGCCAGGTAGTGCAGTGCGGCGTCGACGTCGGAGCCGCGCACCGATTTGATGAACGCGCTGATCACGTCGTAGTGCTGGTCGCCGTCTCGGTCGTAGCGCACCGCCGCCTTGTCCAGCGACTGTTCGATGGTTTCGACGGCCACGCGGTCGCTGGCTTCGGCTGCTACCTCCAACGCGGTCAGGGCGCGGCGCGCGTCACCGGCAGCCAGCTGGACCAGGAGGTCGACGGCGTCGGGGTCGACCTGCACGCGCCCGGCCAGGCCGCGCGGGTCGTCGATCGCGCGCTGCACCACGGCGCGCACGTCGTCGCCGCTCAGCGGATGCAACTGCAGGATCAGCGAGCGCGACAGCAGCGGCGCCACCACCGAGAACGACGGATTTTCAGTGGTCGCCGCGACCAGCAGCACCACCCGGTTCTCCACCGCGGAGAGCAGCGCGTCCTGCTGGGTCTTGGAGAACCGGTGCACCTCGTCGATGAACAACACGGTCTGCTCGCCGTGTGCCGCGGCGCGGCGGGCCAGATCGATGACGGCCCGGACCTCCTTGACGCCGGCCGACAGCGCCGACAGCGCCTCGAACCGCCGGCCGGTGGCCTGTGAGATCAGCGCCGCCAGTGTGGTCTTGCCGCTGCCGGGCGGCCCGTAGAGGATGACCGACGCCACGCCGGAGCCCTCGACCAGGCGGCGCAGCGGCGAGCCGGGTTGCAGCAGGTGGTCCTGCCCGACCACCTCGTCGAGAGTGGCCGGGCGCATTCGCACCGCCAGCGGCGCCGCGGCCGACCCGCCCTGGGGGCGATCGGTGAGCCCGGCCGCGTCGGGGACGTCGAACAGACCGTCGGACACGGTTTCAGGCATACCACGGCGGCGCCGCTGAGAACCGCGCGCGGGCGAGCGACGGACGGCGCGTTTCCGGCGGCGCTGCCCAATACTTGCTAAGTTCTGCGAGCGCAGACTTCACGCCGACGAGGTAGGAGCGGGACATGAGCCAACCACCGGAGCAGTCCGGCAGCCCCACCGATCCGCAGCCCGGTGGCCCCGGTTATCCGCCACCCGGCTACCAGTCACCGCCGCCCCCGCCCGGCTACGGCCAGCCGCCCGGGCCCCCGCCCGGTTACGGTCCGCCGCCGGGACCGCCTCCGGGGTACGGTCCGCCGCCCGGGCCGCCTCCCGGCTACGGCGCACCGCCACCGCCGCCGCCGGGTTACGGCCCGCCCCCGGGATATGGCGGCGCGCCACCACCGCCGGGCTACCCGCAGCAACAGGGCTATCCGCCCCCGGGCTACCCGCCGACCGGCTACCCGTCGAGTCAGTTCAGTGTCGGTGACGCGCTCATCTGGGCCTGGAACAAGTTCGCCAAAAACCCACTGCCACTGATTGTTTCGTTCGTGGTTTATGGCGTGATCGGGGTGGTGTTGCACTACCTGGTGTTCGCCCTTCTGGGCGACACCTCCACCGGTAACGGAATGTTCTCCGCCAGTCTCGGAACCATCGGCACGATCGTGTTGGAGGTCGTCAGCTTCGTCTACGGCACGTTCGTGCAGGCGGCCACGTTGTCCGGAACGCTGGACATTGCCGACGGCCGGCCGGTGAGCATCGGCTCGTTCTTCAAGCCGCGCAACTTCGGCGTCGTGATCCTGGCGGCGCTGCTGGTCGGCGTGCTCACGGCAATCGGCTATCTGCTGTTCATCATCCCGGGCCTCATCTTCAGCTTCTTCGCCCTGTTCACGATCGCCTTCGCGACCGACCGGGGGCTGCCGGCATTCGAGGCGCTGAAGGCCAGCTTCAGGACGGTCAGGTCGAACATCGGCGGCGCGCTGCTGTCGTGGCTGGTGCAGTTCCTGGTCGTGCTGGTCGGCGCGCTGGTCTGCGGCGTCGGGCTCATCGTCGCGGCCCCGGTGGCGCTGCTCATCCAGACCTACACCTACCGCCGCCTCTCCGGCGGACAGGTGGCGCCGACGAGCTAAGAAGCCGTCACGAAGTCGATCAACTCCTCGACCCGGCCGATCAGGGCCGGGTCGAGGTCGTTCCAGTCCCGCACCCGGCCGCGGATGCGCCGCCACGCCGCGGCGGTGTCCGGCCGCCAGCCCAGCGCCTCGCACACCCCGCGCTTCCAGTCCACTCCGCGCGGAATCACCGGCCATGCTTGCAGCCCAAGGCGATTCGGCTTGACCGCCTGCCAGATGTCGACGAACGGGTGACCGACGACCAGCGTGTGCGCGCCGCCCGGCCCGCGTCGTACCGCGTCCGCCAGCCGGGCCTCCTTCGACCCAGGCACTAAGTGGTCGACTAGCACGCCGAGCCGCCGGCCCGGGCCCGGCCGGAACCGCTCGACCACGCCCACCAAGTCGTCGACGCCGCCGAGGTGCTCGACCACCACCCCCTCGACCCGCAGATCGTCGCCCCACACCTGCTCGACGAGCTCGGCGTCGTGGCGTCCCTCGACATAGATCCGGCTGGCCAGCGCCACCCGGGCGCGCTCCCCCGACACCGCCACCGAGCCCGACGCGGTGCGCTTCGGCGCCTCGGGGAGCGGGCGGCGCGGCTTCGTCAGAATCACCGGCCGGCCGTCGACGAGGTAGCCCGGCCCGATCGGGAACGGTTTGGTGCGGCCGTGGCGGTCCTCGAGTTCCATGCGGCCGTACTCGATTCGCACCACCGCGCCCACATAGCCGCTCTGGGCGTCTTCGAGGACCATGCCGAGCTCCACCGGCAGTTCCGTGGCGCGCGGGCGCCGGGATCGGTGCGGGTCATTGGCCAAAACGTCGGTTCCGTAGCGGTCGGTCACCCGAGCGATCCTAGGAACGGTCGCGGCCGAATCGCGGGTCGCCACACCGTCTACCAGACACGTGTACATCGACCGCATTTTCGTCAGAACCCTTGACAATACGACGGACTGTGTCCAAGGATTCGAGAGGTTGGCGGATCGCGGTCGCTACCAGGGGGTTGATTGCGATCCGTCAACTTCGGGGGTTCGCACGCCGAACTCGTGGGGAAGTCGGTGCGGAAGGGGGCATCGTCATGAAGCGCACGCGGCAGGCGGCTGCCCTTGTGACGGCCGGGGCCGCGGCGCTGGCCGGATGTTCGGGCAAGCCCACGGCCGATGCCAACGGCACCGGCCTCAGTGAGCCGGCAGCCGCCGGCACCGAGAGCACGAAAATCCCGACCCCGAGCGGTGAATTCGTTCTACACGGGGCGATCCTGCAGAAATACAACTCGGTCGGCGGGCCGAACAGTGCACTGGCGCGACCGACGGCCAGCGAGCGACCCGGCCCGGGCGACGGCCAGTACAGCACGTTCGACGGCGGCGCCATCTACTGGTCGCCCACCACGGGCGCCCACATCCTCTGGGGCGGGATCGGCAACACCTGGCTACAAAACGGCGGCGCGGGCGGGCAATTGGGCTACCCGACCAGCGACGAGCAACCGATTCCCGGTGGCAGCCAACAGCACTTCCAGCACGGGACCATCACGTACACCGACGGCCCACACATCACAATCAGCTAGCGATGCTGCGGTAAACCGTTGACTGCCTTGGCAATTCGACGGCCGGTTATCTGGGGGAAAGATGACGCAAAGTTCGTCCATCAACGGCGCGGCGCTGATGGGCGCCGATGAACTCAAAGAACAGATCAGTGACGGGCGCCTCGACATCGACGCGGTCGACGACGACG
The DNA here is from genome assembly GCF_003402475.1 of Mycobacterium sp. MFM001. Classification (GTDB taxonomy): domain Bacteria; phylum Actinomycetota; class Actinomycetes; order Mycobacteriales; family Mycobacteriaceae; genus Mycobacterium. Next base: position 96,751 of record NZ_BFAB01000006.1, on the reverse strand, counting down.
GCAGGACGCCGCTGCACCGCGCAATCGACCTCGGCGCCGAGGATCTCGCCGTATTCCTGGTGAGCGTCGGCGCAGACGTGAACCTGCCTGACCGGTGGGGCAACACCCCGCTGTGGCGAGCGGTGTACCACGCTCCGGGGACCGATGCGATCGTCGGGCTTCTCCTCGAGCGCGGTGCGGACCCGGCCGCGAAGAACAACCACGATGTCAGCCCGATCGACTTGGCGCACAAGATGACCGACGACGAAGAGACGGCCGGGCTGCTTCCCAAACTTCAAGCTGCGCTGAGCGCGGATGCATGACCGCGTCTGCCCAGAGCTGTTGCGCCAGACGCTGCTGAGCTACCTCACCCGCTCCAGCCACTCACTGACCACGGCCCAGCTGCGCGAACACACCGAAGAGCACTTTCGGCAACCGATCGTCATCGAGACGGTCTACCGCAGCCTCACCGTGCTCGAACGCCGGGGAGAGGTCAAGCGCCGCAACATATCCGGACGACACGCACATTGGGTGCGTAGCTAGCTACCCTAACCGGCTCTGCGGGAGCACAATCGAATTGTGGCCACGTGGGACGACGTTGTCGGCATCGTCGGGGAGCTGCCGCTCATCGAAGAGCGCTCACCACACGACTGGCGGGTCGGCAAGAAGCTGATTGCCTGGGAGCGGCCGCTGCGCAAATCCGATCGAGAAGCGTTGGCGGCGCAGGGAATTGAACCGCCCAGCGGCGACATCCTCGGTGTACGGGTGGCCGACGAGGGGGTCAAGTTCGCATTGATCGCCGAGGAGCCCGCTGTGTATTTCACCACCCCGCATTTCGACGGCTATCCGGCGGTGCTGGTCAAACTGGGCGAAATCGACGAGCTCGGGCTGCGCGAGGTGATCACCGAGGCTTGGCTGACGCAGGCGCCGAAACGCCTGGTCGAGGAGTTCCTCGGCGAGGCAACGTGATGACCGCTTCCAGGTCGTCCACGCACGTCGCAACGACCGCTGCAAGGATCACCGGCGCCACTCGCACCGCCTGCTTACCTCAATAGAGGGCACGTCGATACCGAAATCACCTCAGAAACATCACAAGCAACAGAAACAACAGTAGTTAACTACTACCTCAGTAAGTTGTTCTAATAACATTCATCACTTTGATAGCGATTGCATCATTTGCATCAATAACACTTCTATTAACTCATGACTACTCGAAACGCCGGGACACCATCAATCTCGCTAAATAAAAATTGACTCATCTGTTGACAGTTTTCACGATCATTTGTTACTGGTGTTAAATGGCACGATTTGGTGGAGCACTCAATGCAGAAACCTGGTGCAAGTCATTGGTGAAGGCGGCAATCGTCGTCGTCGCGATCTCCCTGGTCATCGACCCCACGACCGGGGTGGCATACGCCGACAGCGTCAACTGGGACGCCGTCGCCGAATGCGAGTCAGGCGGCAACTGGTCGGCCGACACCGGCAACGGGTTCTACGGCGGCCTGCAGTTCAAGCCATCGACCTGGGCCGAAAACGGCGGCGTCGGCTCACCGGCGAACGCCACCCGGGAGCAGCAGATCGCTGTGGCCGAACGCACCCTGGCCAATCAGGGACCCGAGGCGTGGCCGAAGTGCGGACCCGACCAAACACTGTTCCCGACGGAAGTGGTCAACATCCTGCGGTCCGGGCATCCGGTGCGCACCACGCTGCACAAGCTGTGGTCGAAGGCGATCCCGCACTAATTCGTCGGCTGCAACTCGAAAAGCGGGATGACCCGAGTGGTCTTCGCCTGGTAATCACCGAAACCCGGCGCCGCGGCGGTGATCTTGGGGAAAGCGGCGTCCCGTTCGGCGGGCGGCAATTCGCGGGCGATCACGTCGAAGGATTCGGTCCCGATCTCGACATGCGCCGCCGGGTTGGCGCGCAGATTGTGTACCCAGGCGGGATTGACGTCGGCGCCGGCGAAGGACCCGATGACGATCAGCTTGCCGTCGATGCGCAGGTAGGCCAATGGCGTAAGTCGCGGCTCCTCAACCCGCTTGGCAGCGAGTCCTATTCCGTCAGCACTGCCTGCGTCTGAGTGACCTGAGCGACCAACTTGCCGCGGTCGTCGGCGAGATTGGTTTGCGCGACGATCGTGGTCCGGCCAACGTGCAGCGGCTCGCTGATGGCGGTGACGGCACCCGAGCGTACGGCGCGGAAGAAGTTCGTCTTCGACTCGATTGTCGCGGTGCCGGCGCCCGGCGGCAGGTTGGCCACCGCGCAGATCGCGCCGATCGTGTCGGCGAAGGCCATCAGCGCTCCACCGTGCAGGATTCCGCCTGTCGTGCAGAGGTTCTCGGCCCAATTCATTGTCGCCGTCACCCGTTGCGGCGTGACCTCGCCGACCTCGATCCCGAGGGTCGCCGCCAATGGGATGGCCGAGGCGAGGTCACCGGGTTCCATTACTACCCTTGGGCGGCGGCACGACGTCGATGCCGGCTTCCTTGCGCTGCTGCGCGGTGATCGGCGCCGGCGCGTCGGTCAGCGGGTCGACGCCGCCGCCGGACTTCGGGAATGCGATCACCTCGCGGATGGAGTCGGCGCCGGCCAGCAGCGCGTTGGTCCGGTCCCAGCCAAATGCGATGCCGCCGTGCGGCGGCGCGCCAAACGTGAACGCCTCCAACAGGAATCCGAACTTCTCTTCTGCTTGCGCCTTGTCGAGGCCCATCACCGCGAACACCTTCTCCTGAATGTCACGGCGGTGGATACGAATTGAGCCGCCGCCGATTTCGTGTCCGTTGCAGACGATGTCGTAGGCGTCGGCCAGCACGGCCCCCGGGTCGGTCTCGATGCGCTCGGCGTACTCCGGTTTGGGCGCTGTGAACGCGTGGTGCACGGCGGTCCACGCACCGCCGCCGACGGTGACTTCACCGGCGGCCGTCGCCTCGTCGGCCGGCTCGAACAACGGCGGGTCGACCACCCAGACGAACGCCCAGGCGTTGGGGTCGATCATGTCGAGCCGCTTGGCGATCTCGTTGCGAGCCGCGCCCAGCAGCGCGCGCGACGGCTTCGGCAGACCTGCCGAGAAGAACACGCAGTCACCGGGTTTGGCGCCGACGTGGGCGGCCAAACCGGCGCGCTCGGCGTCGGACAGGTTCTTGGCGACGGGCCCGCCCAGCGTGCCGCCGTCGGCCACCAGCACGTAGGCCAGCCCCTTGTGCCCGCGCTGCTTGGCCCAGTCCTGCCAGCCGTCCAGCGTGCGCCGCGGTTGTGACGCCCCGCCCGGCATCACCACCGCGCCGACGTACGGTGCCTGGAACACCCGAAAAGGCGTGTCGGAGAAGAACTCCGTGCACTCCACCAGCTCCAGGCCGAAACGCATGTCGGGCTTGTCGGACCCGAATCGGCGCATGGCGTCGGCATAGGTGATCCGCGGAATCGGCCGGGGCAGCTCGTATCCGATCAGCGTCCACAGCGCGGCAAGGATTTCCTCGGAGACGGCGATGACGTCGTCGGCGTCGACGAAGCTCATCTCCATGTCGAGCTGGGTGAATTCCGGCTGGCGGTCGGCGCGGAAATCCTCGTCGCGGTAGCACCGGGCGATCTGGTAATAGCGCTCCATCCCGGCCACCATCAGCAGCTGCTTGAACAGCTGCGGGCTCTGCGGCAACGCGTAGAACGATCCGGGCTGCAGCCGCGCCGGCACCAGGAAGTCACGCGCGCCCTCCGGGGTGGAGCGGGTCATCGTCGGCGTCTCGATCTCGACGAAGTCGTGGCGTGCCAGCACTTCCCGCGCGGCGGCATTCACCTTGGAGCGCAACCGAATTGCCGCACCCGGGCCGTCGCGGCGCAGGTCGAGGTAGCGGTACTTGAGCCGGACCTCCTCGCCGGCGGGCTCGTCGAGCTGGAACGGCAGCGGCGCACACTCACCGAGAACGGTCAGCGACGTGGCGTTGAGTTCGATCTCACCCGTGGCGATTTCGGGGTTGGCGTTGCCCTCCGGGCGGATCTCGACGACACCTTCGACGGCGACGCAGAACTCGGCACGCAGCCGGTGCGCCTGCTCGAGCACGTCGGCCGTGCGGAACACCACCTGCGATACCCCCGACGCGTCGCGCAGGTCGATGAAGATCACCCCGCCGTGGTCGCGGCGGCGTGCCACCCAGCCGGCCAGCGTCACCTTCTGGCCGGCGTCGGCGGCGCGCAACGAACCTGCGGCGTGAGTGCGCAGCACGAATACTCCTCTGGAAATGGTGGGAACGACTGCCCAGTGTAGAGCGGGTAGTTTCGACGATCGTCATGCATATTGCCGTGGTAGGTCCCGGAGCGGTCGGTACGACGGTCGCTGCGCTGCTGCACGCCGCCGGTCACCGCGTGTTGTTGTGCGGGCGCACCGCGCGCGACCGGATCGAGCTGCGGCCCGACGAAGGCGATCCGATCGTGGTACCCGGGCCGGTCTGCACCGACCCCGGCGAGATCGACGCCCCGGTCGACGTGGTGGTACTGGCCGTCAAGGCCACCCAAAACGACCAGGCCGCCGGCTGGCTGTCCCCGCTGTGCGACGAGCACACGATCGTCGCGGTGCTGCAAAACGGCATCGAGCAGGTCGAGCAGGTGCAGCCGCACTGCCCGTCGTCGGCGGTGGTGCCCGGCATCGTCTGGTACAGCGCCGAGACCGAGCCCAACGGGTGGGTGCGGCTGCGCACCGAAGCCCGGCTGGTGCTGCCCACCGGACCGGCGGCGCAGACGGTCGCCGAGCTGCTGCGCGGCGCAGGCTGCATGGTGGACTGCGACCCCGACTTCACCACCGCGCTGTGGCGCAAACTGCTGGTCAACGCGCTGGCCGGGCTGATGGTGCTGACCGGACGGCGCTCGGGCATGTTCCGCCGCGACGACGTGGCCGCGATGTCGCGCGCTTATCTGGCCGAATGCCTGGCGGTGGCGCACGCCGAGGACGCCCACCTGAGCGAGCAAGTGGTCGACGAAATGGTCGAGATGTTCCGCCGCGCCCCCGCCGACATGGGCACCTCGATGCTTGCCGACCGCGAGGCCCGTCGCCCGCTGGAATGGGAAGTGCGCAACGGCGTGATCATCCGCAAGGCCCGCCGTCACGGCATCCCCACGCCGATCAGCGACATCCTGGTCCCGCTGCTGGCCGCCGCCAGCGACGGGCCGGGCTGACTTCGATCCCCTGCCCGATTCCACCCCAAGGAGTGCCCGTGCCGAAAATGTTTCCCTGCGAACGCGTCGACGCAAGCTTCACCGAGACCGCGCCGTATCGGTTCGCCAACAGCGTCGACCTGGCAATCACACCCGAGCAGCTCTTCGAAGTCCTCGCCGACGCCGAATCGTGGCCACGCTGGGCATCGGTGATCACCAAGGTGACCTGGACCAGCCCCGAGCCGCGCGGCGTGGGCACCACCCGCATCGTGCACATGCGAGGCGGCATCGTCGGCGACGAGGAGTACTTGGTCTGGGAACCGTTCACCCGCATGGCTTTTCGGTTCAACGAATGCTCGACGCGCAGCCTTGGCGCGTTCGCCGAGGACTACCGCGTCGAACCGACACGCGCAGGCTGTCGGCTGACCTGGACCATGGCGATCAAGCCGCTCGGTGTGGCGCGGCTGGGTCTGTTCCTGGGCCGCCCGGTCATGAACTGGATGCTGCGGCGGTTCCTGGCCAACCTGCGCAGCTACACCAACGCTCGCTTCGCCGCAACCACGGGCAAGCCGGACCGCGCTGTGGAAAGCTGAAGCAAGCCCCCACCGAGATGCAACGGAGCGCGCGATGACCTTCAACGAGGGTATGCAGATCGACACCAGCACCACCTCGTCGTCGGGCGGTGGCGGTCGCGGGATTGCGATCGGCGGCGGCCTGGGCGGACTAGTGATCGTCGTGGTGGCCATGCTGCTCGGTGTCGACCCCGGCAACGTGCTCAGCCAGCAAACGGTGAACACCCGCGAGGATGTGGCGCCGGGGTTCGATCTGAACAAATGCCGGACCGGCTCCGACGCCAACAAGTACGTGCAGTGCCGCGTGGTGGCCACCGGCAACTCCGTCGACGGCGTCTGGAAACAGCTGATGCGCGGCTACACCCGCCCGCGGGTGCGGTTGTTCAGCGGACAGGTCGGCACCGGCTGCGGATCGGCCACCAGCGAGGTGGGGCCGTTCTACTGCCCGGTGGACCAGACCGCCTACTTCGACACCGACTTCTTCCAGGTGCTCGTCGACCAATTCGGTTCCAGCGGTGGGCCATTGGCGCAGGAGTACGTGGTGGCTCACGAGTTCGGCCACCACGTCCAGAATCTGCAGGGCAACCTCGGCCGCGCCCAGCAGGGCGCGCAAGGCGCCGGCGGCAACGGTGTGCGCACCGAGCTGCAGGCCGACTGCTACGCCGGTGTGTGGGCGCACTACGCGTCGATCACCAAGCAGGAGAGCACCGGCGTGCCGTACCTGGAACCGTTGAGCGACAAAGACATTCAGGACGCTCTGTCGGCGGCGGCATCGGTGGGCGACGACCGCATCCAGCGGCAGGCAACCGGGCGCACGAACCCGGAGTCGTGGACGCATGGGTCGTCCGAGCAGCGCCAGCACTGGTTCACGGTCGGCTACCAGACCGGCGACCCCAACCAGTGCGACACCTTCCGCGGCGCGCTGGGATAGCCCCCGCTAGAACAGCGTCGGCTGCAGGGGTGCGGCGGCCACCTGAGCCGGCTCAGCGGGGCGGCGCCGATCACCGCCCAGCCGGTACTTCGCGATCAGCGGTGCCGCACGGGCCTGCAGCTCGTCGCGGTAGTGCGGCGGCAAATAGGCACCGCGGCGGTACAACTCGCGATACCGGGCGACCAGCTCCGGGTGAGTGCGCGCCAGCCACGACATGAACCAGCCCCGCGTCGAACCGCGCAGGTGCAGTCCCATCACCGTGACCCCAGTGGCTCCCGCCGCAGCGGTCTGGCCCAGCAGGTCGTCGAGGTGCTCGACCGAGTCGGTCAGGTGCGGCAGCACCGGCGCCACCATCACGTGACAGTCCAGACCGGCGTCGCGGATCGCGGTGATCAGTCCCAGCCGGGCTTGCGGACTGGGCGTCCCGGGTTCGACGTCCCGGTGCAACTCGGGATCGCCGACCGCCAGCGAGATAGCCACCCGCACCGGCACCTGTGCGGCGGCCCCGGCGATCAGCGGCAGGTCGCGGCGCAACAGCGTGCCCTTGGTCAGGATCGACAGCGGGGTACCCGAATCGGCGAGCGCCCCGATGATGCCGGGCATCAACGCATAACGCCCCTCGGCGCGCTGGTAGGGGTCGGTGTTGGTGCCCAGCGCGACGGTCTCGCGCCGCCAGGATTTGCGGTGCAGCTCACGGCGCAACACGTCGACGACGTTGGTCTTGACAACGATCTGGGTGTCGAAATCGTTGCCGCAGTTCAACTCCAGGTACTCGTGGCTGGGACGGGCGAAGCAATAGCGGCACGCGTGCGAGCAGCCCCGGTAGGCATTGACGGTGTAGTGAAACGGCAATGCGGACGCGTCCGGGACCTTGTTCAGCGCCGACTTGCACAGCACCTCGTGAAACGTGATCCCGTCGAAGTGCGGTGTGCGCACGCTGCGGACGAACCCGATGCGCTCTAGGCCAGGCAGCGCACCGTCGTCGACGGCGATCCCTTGCTGGTCCCACCGCATACATCAATTCGAACGGATGTTCGGATAGAAGTCAAGCGTTGGCGAGTAACTCCCGCAACTTGGCTCGCCCGTCGTCATCGAGTGCCAACAGCGGCCGTCGCGGATTTCCGACACCGGCGCCGAGCAGTTCCAGGCCAGCCTTGACGGTGGTGGCCAACCCGCCCGCGACGATGAACTCCAGCAGCGGCTTGAGCTCGTCGTAGATCTTCTGCGCCTTGTCGGGATCGCCCGCGCGCACCGCGTCGTACAGGTCGATGCAGGGCTGCGGCCGCAAACATGGTGCGGCAGTACACCATCCAGAAGCCCCGGCCCGCAGCGCGTCCAGCACCAACGGGTTGCTGCCATTGTAGAAGGGCAGCTCGCCCCCGCTGAGCTTGTCGATGCGTTGCATGCGCGACAGGTCGCCGGTGGACTCCTTGACCATGGTCAGGTTGTCGATCGTCTCGAACATCTTCACCAGCAGCTCCGGGCTCATGTCGATGCCACTGGTGGCCGGGTTGTTGTACGCCATGATCGGAATCCCGATCGATTCGCCGATGCTGGTGTAGTGCGCCACGATCTCGCGTTCGGTGAGCTTCCAGTAGGACACCGGCAGGATCATCACGGCGTCGGCGCCGGCCTTCTCGGCGTATTGCGCGCGCCGAATTGTGTTGGCGGTGGTCAGATCCGACACGCCGACTACGACAGGCACCCGGCTGTCGACGGCCGCAATCGTGGTGTCGACGACGGTGTCGAACTCGGATTCGTCGAGGTAGGCCAGTTCGCCGGTGCTGCCGAGCGGGGCGATCGCGTGCACACCGGAACCCACCAGTCGATCCACGAGCGTGGACAGCGCGGCGGCGTCGATGGCGTCGCTGGCGTCGAACGGGGTGACCGGGTAGGCGATGATGCCGTGAATGTCGGGCACTGCAGGCTCCTCAGCTGGTCAAGACGTCGGGGTGGCGGGCCAGCGCGCGGCGGGCATAGTAGGCGAAATTCGCCCGGCTGCGTTCGGGTCTCAGCGTCCAGTCGTGCGCCTCGCGGGCCAGTTTCTCCGGAAGTTCCTTGATGGTGCCGGCGGCCATAGCGGCCAGTTGCAGTTTGGCCGCCCGCTCGATGAGCACCGCCAGCGAGCAGGCCTCCTCGATGCTGGCGCCGGCCACCACCTGGCCGTGGTGCGCCAGCAGGATTGCCTTCTTGTCGCCGAGGGCGGCGCTGATGATCTCGCCCTCCTCGTTGCCGACGGGAACTCCCGGCCAGTCGGCCAGGAACGCGCAGTCATCGTAGAGCGGGGTGGTGTCCATCTGTGACACCACCAGCGGTACCTCGAGCATGGCCAGCGCCGCACAGTGGAACGCGTGGGTGTGCACGATGCAGGCCACATCGGGCCGCGCGCGGTAGATCCAGCTGTGAAAACGGTTGGCGGGGTTAGCCATTCCGTCGCCGTCGAGCACGGTGAGGTCCTCGTCGACCAGCAACAGGTTGGCGTCGGTGATCTCGTCGAACCCCAGCCCCAGCCGCTGGGTGTAGTAGGTGCCGGGCTCTTCGGCCCGCGCGGTGATCTGTCCTGCCAGCCCCGAGTCGTGGCCGGCGTCGAACAGCGCCCGGCACGTCAACGCCAGCTTCTGGCGGGTGGTCAATCCCGACTCGCCGACGTTGGCGGCCAGCGCGTCCTGCGCGCGCTGCATCAAGTCGGCCTTGGAATCAGTGAACGTGGTGGCCATATCTGCCAGGCTACTCAGCTGCCGAGTGTGCGGTTGCGTCACGGGTTTGCCGCGTGGTGCGTGCATCAAGCCCACACTCGGCGACCGGGTCCGGTAAGAAACAGGAGTGAGCGAAGAACCCGGCGGCATCAGCCGACGAACGGTGTTGACGACGGGCACGGCCGCGATCCTCGGTGTGGGAGTGGGCGGTGCCGCGGCCACGCTGCTGCAGTCACGGGGTCCCGCGCTGTGGACGCAGCCGGATCGCAGCGGCGCGCCGCCGGTGGGCGGTTTGCATCTGCAATTCGGCAAGCACGCCTCTCGCGAGGTGGTGGTGTCGTGGCACACCACCGACCCGGTGCACAACCCGCGGGTGATGGTCGGCACCCCGACGTCGGGCTTCGGCCGCACCGTGCCGGCCCAGACCCGTACCTATCGGGATGCCAAGTCGCGCACCGAGGTTCGCGTCAACCACGCCGTGCTGGACAACCTGGCACCCGACACCGAGTACGTGTACGCGGCCGTGCACGACGGCACCGGCCCGGAGCTCGGCACGATGCGCACCGCTCCGTCGGGCCGGAAGCCGTTGTCGTTCACCAGCTTCGGCGACCAGGCCACCCCGACGCTCGGCAGGCGGATGGGCAACAGCTATACCAGCGACAACCTCGGCTCGCCGGCCGCCGGCGACACCACCGCCGCGATCGAACGCATCGGTCCGCTGTTCCACCTCGTGAACGGCGACCTGTGTTACGCCAACCTGGCCACGGACCGGGTTCGCAGCTGGTCGGACTGGTTCGAGAACAACACCCGCTCGACACGCTACCGGCCGTGGATGCCGGCGGTGGGCAATCACGAAAACGAGCTGGGCAACGGCCCGGTCGGCTTCGCGGCGTATCAGGCGTTCTTCGCGTTGCCCGACTCGGGAGCCGACGCCGAGCTGCGCGGGCTGTGGTATTCGTTCACCGCCGGATCGGTGCGGGTGATCAGCCTGTCCAACGACGACGTCTGCTTCCAGGACGGCGGAAACTTCTATGTGCACGGCTATTCCGGTGGGGCGCAACGTCGTTGGCTGGAAAACGAACTCGCCGACGCGCGCCGGGACTCGGACGTCGACTGGGTGGTGGTGTGCATGCACCAGACGGCGATCTCGACCGCCGACCGGACCAACGGCGCCGACCTCGGAATCCGCCAGCAATGGCTGCCGCTGTTCGACCGCTACGGAGTCGATTTGGTGGTGTGCGGCCACGAGCACCATTACGAACGCTCACACCCAGTGCGCGGCACAGTGGACAACGAGACCCACACACCGATTACCGTCGACACCCGCGCCGACGTGATAGACACCAGCAAGGGAACCGTGCACGTGGTGATCGGCGGCGGCGGCACGTCGGCGCCGTCGAACACGATGTTCTTCCCGCACCCGCGCTGCCGGGTGCTGACCGGCGTCGACGGATTCGACCCGGCGCGCGGCCGCAAGGCGCCGATCTACGTGACCGAGGACGCGCCCTGGTCGGCGTTTCGCGACCGCGACAATCCGTACGGCTTCGTGGCATTCGACGTCGACCCGGGATCGCCGGGCGGCAATACGTCGATCACGGCGACCCACTATGCGGTGACCGGGCCGTTCGGCGCGATGACGGTGGTGGAGAAGTTCGTGCTCACCAAGCCCCGCGGTGGCTCGTGACCAGCGATGGTAATGTCATTTCCGCTTTAGACGAATGACACTCTCGAGAGGCGTCGCATGCCGACAGAATCAGTGGCCCAGTTCGCCGAGCGCGCCCGGGCGTGGCTGGCCGACAACATGCCGCGCATCGACCCGGACAACCCGCCGTTCGCCGACCGCGGCGAGGAAGCGTCGTGGCAGCGGGCCCGTGAATTGCAGCGCCGGCTCTACGACGGCGGATTCGCCGGGATCTGTTTCCCCCGCGAGTATGGCGGGCTGGGGCTGGACATCGAGTATCAGAAGGCGTTCGACGTCGAATGCCTCGGCTATGAAATGCCGCTGATCCTCAACACGCCGACCTTCACGATCTGCTGCGCCACCATTCTCGACACGGCCAGCGAAGAGCAGAAGCGCCAACACATTTCGGCGGCGCTGCGCGGCGACGAGGTGCTCGTCCAGCTGCTCTCCGAACCCAGCGGCGGCTCGGATCTGGCCGGGGTGATCACCCGCGCCGAGCGCCGCGACGGCAAATGGATCGTCAACGGCGCCAAGACGTGGAGCACCGGCGCGTTCGCCGCCGACTACGGGCTGCTGCTGGCGCGCACCAATTGGGACGTGCCCAAACACGACGGCCTGACGATGTTTCTGGCGCGCATCGACAGCCCGGGGATCACGTTGCGCCGCATCACCCAGGTGAACGGGTCGACGGAGTTCTGCGAGGAGTTCTTCGACAACCTCGAACTGAGCGACGACGACGTGGTCGGCGAGGTCGACCGGGGCTGGGACGTGGCGTCACGACAGCTCTACCACGAGCGACGCGCGGTCGGCGGCGGCTCGGAGTTCGCCAGCGGGACCGGCAGCGAAAACGCCCAGGACCACCCGCCCGACTACGTCGCGCTGGCCCGGGCGATCGGGCGCGACTCCGAGCATGTTCGCGATGCGGCGGGCCGGGCGCTGGTGCACCGTGCGGTGCGCGATCAGCTGATCGATCACGTCTACCGCGGCGTGCTGGACGGCTCGCTGCCGGCGTCGGCCGGTTCGCTGATCCGGCTCTTCCACGCCGAGGCCATCGAACTCGAGGTCGACACCGCTTTGAAGATCGCGGGTACCGCAGGTGTCGTCGGAGAGCTGCTCGGTGTGGGCGAGCGCTATCTGTCCCGGCAGACCGCGGCGCTGGGCGGCGGCAGCACCGAGATGGCGCGCAACGTGATCGGCGAACGGGTGCTGGGCTTTCCCCGCGAATACGCCGCCGATCGCGGGGTGCCGTTCAACCAGGTCAAGCACAGCCGAACCTGAGCCCCACCCCTTTGGCGCGAGTGTGAATCCTTGGCGCCGAAAGTGAACGTAGGGCGGCATTTTCGCGATCTGGCCGCCCTGGTTGCACACTGAAAGCCATCAGTTCACAGTCGATTCCCGCGCCCTCGCCCGCGGCTAAGGGCGCAGGCGGGAAAGGACTTCGGCGACAACGGCATCGGCGGGGACGTCGACCTGCTCGCCCGACGCAAGATCCTTGACGCCGACGGTGCCCGCCTCGATGTCGCGCTCACCCGCCACCAGCGCGACACGCGCGCCCGACCGGTCGGCCGCGCGCATAGCGCCCTTGAGGCCGCGGTCGCCGTAGGCCAGATCCACCCGCACCCCGGCGGCCCGTAACTGTCCGGCCAGCACCGCCAGCCGCAGCTTGGCCTGCTCCCCCAGCGGCACCGCGAACACGTCGCAGCGGGCCGCAGCACCGACGGTTTTGCCCTCGGCTTTCAGCGCCAACAAGGTGCGGTCCACGCCGAGCCCAAATCCGATGCCGGACAAGTCTTGTCCGCCAAGCTCTTTCATCAGCCCGTCGTAGCGGCCGCCGCCGCCGATCCCCGACTGCGCCCCCAGGCCGTCGTGCACGAACTCGAAGGTGGTCTTGGTGTAGTAGTCCAGTCCGCGCACCATCCGCGGGTTGATCACATACGGAACCCCGAGCGCGTCGAGGTGGGCGAGCACCGTGTCGAAATGCTGCTTGGCGACGTCGGAGAGGTGGTCGAGCATCACCGGGGCGTCGGCGGTCATGGCTTTGACGTCGGGGCGCTTGTCGTCGAGCACCCGCATGGGGTTGATCTCGGCGCGACGGCGGGTTTCCGCATCGAGGTCGAGCTGAAACAGGAAGTCCTGCAACAGTTCCCGATACTGCGGTCGGCAGGTGTCGTCGCCCAGCGAGGTGATCTCCAGCCGGAAGCCGTCGAGCCCCAGGGACCGAAAACCGGCGTCGGCGACCGCGATTACCTCGGCGTCCAGCGCCGGGTCGTCGACACCGATCGCCTCCACTCCCACCTGCTGCAGCTGACGATAGCGACCGGCCTGCGGCCGTTCGTAGCGGAAGAACGGGCCCGCGTAGCACAGCTTGACCGGCAGCGCGCCGCGGTCCAGTCCGTGCTCGATCACCGCGCGCACCACCCCGGCGGTGCCCTCCGGACGCAGTGTCACCGAGCGGTCACCGCGGTCGGCGAAGGTGTACATCTCCTTGGACACCACGTCGGTGGACTCGCCCACCCCGCGGGCGAACAGCGCGGTGTCCTCGAAGATCGGCAGCTCGATGTCGGCATAGCCGGCCCGCCGGGCCGCGTCGAGCAAGCCGTCGCGCACCGCGACGAACGCCGCCGAATCCGGCGGGACATAGTCGGGTACGCCCTTCGGCGCCTGGAATCCGGTCATAGGCCTTCCAGGAACGGGTTGTGCCGGCGCTCGGCGCCGATCGTGGTCTTCGGGCCGTGACCGGGCAGCACCACGGTGTTGTCGTCGAGCACCAGCAGCTTGTCGACAATCGAGGTGATCAGGTCGCGGCCGCTGCCGCCGAACAGGTCGGTGCGGCCCACCGAGCCCTGGAACAGGGTGTCTCCGGTGAAGACGATGTCGGTGTCATCGGTCACCTTGAACACCACCGAGCCACGGGTATGCCCGGGCGTGTGGTCGACAGTGACCGTGATGTCGGCGAGGTCGATCTTGTCGCCGTCGCGGTCGAGTTCGACGACCTGCTTGGGCTCGCGGAACATCGCCGCCATGAACAGCTGACCGATCCGCGGGCCGAAGCCCTTGATCGGGTCGGTCAGCATGAACCGGTCCTCGGGATGGATGTAGGCCGGGCAGCCGAACGTGTCGGACACCTTCTGCGCCGACCAGATGTGGTCGATGTGGCCGTGGGTGAGCAGGACCGCCGCCGGGGTCAGCCGATTCTCGTCGAGAATGCGCCGCAGCGGACCCATCGCCCGCTGGCCGGGGTCGACGATGATGGCGTCCGACCCGGGCCGCTGGGCCAGCACATAGCAGTTGCACGCCAGCAACCCGGCCGGAAACGCGGAGATCAACACGGTCTCCAGTTTCCCATGCCAGGGTGCGGCACAGTCATTCACCATGAACTGGCACACTGTGGTGTCGTGCCGACCAATGAACAGCGACGTGCCAACGCCAAACGCAAACTCGAACGGCAACTGGAACGCCGTGCCGAACAAGCCCGCCGCCGCCGACTTTTGGCGATCGTCGGCGCAGCGGTCGCGACGGTGGTCGTCATCGCGGCGGTCGTGACGACCGTGCTGCTCACCAACCGCGAGCACAAGCACAACACCGCGTCGCCCGCCAGCAGCAGCGCTTCGGCGACGACATCGGCACCGGGCGAGGCGCCGGCAGTGCCGCCGCTGCCGTCGTTCAAGCCGTCGCCCGAACTGGGCGCCAACTGCCAGTACCCGCCGTCGCCGGAGCCGGCCAGCAAGCCGGCCAAGCCGCCGCGGACGGGCAAGGTGCCTACCGATCCGGCCACGGTCAGCGCCAGCATGGTGACCGATCAGGGCAAGGTCGGGCTGATGCTGGACAACGGCAAATCGCCGTGCACGGTCAACAGTTTCGCCAGCCTGGCGCAGCAGGGCTTCTTCAACGACACGCAATGCCACCGGCTGACGACGTCGCCGACACTCTCCGTGCTGCAGTGCGGCGACCCGAAGGGCGACGGCACCGGCGGCCCGGGCTACCAGTTCGCCAACGAATACCCGACCGACCAATACCCGCCGAACGACCCCGCCCTGCAGCAGCCCGTCGTCTACCCCCGCGGCACGCTCGCGATGGCCAACGCCGGGCCCGGCACCAACAGCAGCCAGTTCTTCATGGTCTACAAGGACTCGCAATTGCCGCCCGAGTACACGGTTTTCGGCACCATCCAGGACGACGGGCTGGCCACGCTGGACAAGATCGCCAAGGCCGGGGTTGCCGGCGGCGGCGAGGACGGCGCACCCGCCACCCCGGTGACGATCAAGTCGCTGATGCTGGACTGAGCGCCGGCTACCAAGAGGACCGGTGGATGCCGGGCGTGAACCACGCAACCTTCGCGTGCCAGGATCGGGCGGATCCGTACGCAAAACCGATGGCGCCCAGGCAGGCACACAACCAGACGGGCAGCGTGATATCAATGCCGAGCTCGGCCGTGATGACCTGAATCGCCGTCGCTGCAATCCCGAACGCGGCCGAGATCAGGTAGAGGTTGACCGTCGACCTTGAGCGCGCATCCTTCCGCAAGATCAGCATCACCCTGCCCGCGTAGCTGAACAAGTAGATGAGCAGACCGCCCAGCACCAGCCAGTAGGCCCCGAACCAGACGGTGCTGACGTGGGCGGGGAATAGGTCGGGGTGATAGCCCTCGTCGGCGATGACGAACACCGCCACGAGCAGTGGAATACCCCACCGCAGTGGGATTTCGACGTGTCGGCGAAACAGGCGGCGCAGCTGACGTTCGTGATCGAGCCGCGCCAGCCCGTGGTGGATTATCGCCGTCACCGCGACGATGAGGCAGATGTGGCCGAGCAGATCTTCCACGTTCCAGCGCCGGAATACGCCGTGCAGCACTGGCCCCAGTGTCGCCGATGCCCATGGCGACATCAGCAGCACCGCGCAGCCTTGCAAGGCAATGTTCAGGCTGGCACCGGCTTCCCAGCGGGAGCGCCAGGTGTCGCGCCGGATCCACAGACTGTAGAAGATGGCAGCCAGCGTCACGAGGATGAGTGCGGACATCATTGTCACACTCCAACGTACTCGCGATGAGCGTCAGACAGGCGGCTTGGCGGGGTCGGGCGCAAGGTCGCGCAGACTTGGTCGCCCGGATGCAGACTCCACGTATTCGGCGACCGCCTCGCGCCGGATCAACCCGTAACGGACCTGCAGGTCAACCGGATTCAGCCCGAAGTACTCGGCCGCTCTGATGAGGTTGTCGGCGGTGATCAGCCGGCCCTCGCGAGCTGCCTTGTAGTAAGCCGATTTTCGATAGCCGAACGCCTCATAGACCTCGGTGGCGGCAAGTGGCCTGCCCACGAGGTACGGCAACACCACCGCCGGGTCCTTTTCGTGGTCGTCCATGGGCACCCACGATGCTCTCAGTGAACGAAGTACCGATTACGTGTACGTAAAACCTGTATTAACTACTTTGGTTTACTTTTATGGACTGAAGCGCCGACGCTTGTTGCGCGCCGCCACCACTAAGCCGCCGACGTCACCCGGTAGACGTCGAAGACGCCTTCGACGTTGCGCACGACGTCCAGCAGATGTCCCAGGTGCTTGGGGTCGCCCATTTCGAAGGTGAACCGGCTAATTGCCACCCGGTCGTTCGACGTGGTCACCGACGCCGACAGGATGTTCACCTTCTCGTCGGCCAGCACCCGGGTGACGTCCGACAGCAGCCGGTGCCGGTCCAGCGCCTCGACCTGGATGGCCACCAGGAACACCGACGACGGCGACGGCGCCCAGTGCACCTCGATGATGCGCTCCGACTGCTGTTGCAGCGACGCGGCATTGGTGCAGTCGGTGCGGTGCACGCTGACCCCGCCGCCGCGCGTGACGAACCCCATGATCGCATCGCCCGGCACCGGTGTGCAGCACTTGGCCAGCTTGGACAGCACGCCCGGGGCGCCGGGCACCGCGACCCCGGTGTCGTCGGTACTGCGCGGGCGTCGCAGCATCGTGGCGGGGGTGGACCGCTCGGCGAGGTCTTCCTCGGCCTGGTCGATGCCGCCCAGTTCGGCCACCAGCCGCTGCACCACGTGCTTGGCGGAGACGTGCCCCTCACCGATCGCGGTGTAGAGCGCCGACACGTCCGCGTAGTGCAACTCGTTGGCCACCGCGGCCATTGACCCGCCATTAACCAAGCGCTGCAACGGAAGTCCGCCGCGGCGCACCTCGCGGGCCATCGCCTCTTTGCCGGCCTCCAGCGCCTCCTCGCGACGCTCCTTGGCGAACCACTGGCGGATCTTGGTCTTGGCCCGCGGCGAGACCACAAATTGCTGCCAGTCCCGCGACGGCCCCGCGTTGGGCGCCTTGGACGTGAAAACCTCGACGACTTCCCCGTTTTCGAGCTTGCGCTCCAGCGCCACCAGCCGCCCGTTCACCCGGGCGCCGATGCAGCGGTGGCCGACCTCGGTGTGCACGGCGTAGGCGAAGTCCACCGGCGTCGACCCGGTGGGCAGCGTGATCACGTCACCCTTGGGGGTGAACACGAAAATCTCTTGCACCGCAAGGTCGTAACGCAGCGACTCCAGGAACTCGCCGGGGTCGGCGGCCTCACGTTGCCAGTCGAGCAGTTGACGCATCCATGCCATGTCGTCGATCTCGGCGGCGGCGTGCGGGTGTGGAACGCCGTTGCGGCCCTTGGCTTCCTTGTAGCGCCAGTGCGCGGCGATGCCGTATTCGGCGGTGCGGTGCATGTCGCGGGTGCGGATCTGCACTTCCAGCGGCTTGCCCTCCGGGCCGACGACCGTGGTGTGCAGCGACTGGTACACCCCGTAGCGCGGCTGGGCGATGTAGTCCTTGAACCGGCCCGCCATCGGCTGCCACAGCGAATGCACCACGCCCACAGCGGCATAACAGTCCCGGATCTCGTCGCACAGGATGCGGATGCCGACCAGGTCGTGGATGTCGTCGAAGTCGCGGCCCTTGACGATCATCTTCTGGTAGATCGACCAGTAGTGCTTGGGCCGGCCCTCGACCACCGCGTTGATCTTGGATGCGCCCAGGGTGGAGACGATCTCGTCGCGCACCTTGGCCAGGTAGGTGTCGCGCGACGGCGCCCGGTCGGCCACCAGCCGCACGATCTCTTCGTACTTCTTGGGGTGCAGGATCGCGAACGCCAGGTCCTCCAGCTCCCACTTGACGGTGGCCATCCCCAGCCGATGTGCCAGTGGTGCAATGACTTCCAGCGTTTCACGGGCCTTGCGTGCCTGCTTCTCCGGCGGCAGGAAACGCATCGTCCGCATGTTGTGCAGCCGGTCGGCCACTTTGATCACCAGCACCCGCGGGTCGCGGGCCATCGCGGTGATCATCTTGCGGATGGTCTCGCCCTCGGCGGCGCTGCCCAGCACCACCCGGTCCAGCTTGGTCACCCCGTCGACCAGATGGCCGACCTCCTCGCCGAATTCCTCGGACAGCTGCGCCAAGGTGTAACCGGTGTCCTCGACGGTGTCGTGCAGCAGCGCGGCCACCAGCGTGGTGGTGTCCATCCCCAGTTCGGCCAGGATGTTGGCGACGGCCAGCGGGTGGGTGATGTAGGGGTCACCGGAATGGCGCATCTGGTCGGCGTGCCGTTGCTCGGCGACCTCGTAGGCGCGTTGCAGGATCGACAGGTCGGCCTTGGGATGAATCTCACGGTGCACCGCCACCAGCGGCTCGAGCACCGGGCTGACGGTGCTGCGCTGAGCGGTCATTCGCCGCGCCAACCGGGCCCGCACCCGTCGCGACGCGCTGGTGGAGGTCTTCAGCCCGATCCGGGGCTCGGCCGGCAGGGCATCGGGGACCTGCAGCGGCTCGGTGGGGGGCTGGGTAGCCGTGCGCTGGTCGTCCGCCACGTTTGTCACCTCCGACCACCAAGGATATCGCTCAAGATGCTTGCCCGGCTCCTCCTCATCGCGGTACCCGGTCTGCATCGTCGCCGGGCTAGACAGAGCGCAAGCTGTGTACCGGCAACGGCGCAACCCTGTCGCGGCCGCCCAGCCCGGCCAGCTCCAGCACGACGGCGGCGGCCGTCACGTGCGCGCCGCTGTGCTCCAACAACCGGTAAGCCGCCGCCACGGTCCCGCCGGTGGCCAGCACGTCGTCGACAATGACCACGCGGCGCCCGGCCAGCTCGATTCCGTCGGCCGGGATCTCCAGGGTGGCGGTGCCGTACTCGAGGTCGTATTGCTCGGCGCGCACCGGCGGCGGCAGCTTGCCGCCCTTGCGGATGGCCAGCATGCCGATGCCGAGCCGGGCCGCGACGGCGCCGCCCACCACAAAACCACGGGCGTCGATCCCGGCGATCAGGTCGGCGCCGGCCGCCACGTCGGCCAGCGCCTCGGTCACCGCGGAAAAGCCGCGATGGTCGGCGAACAGCGGGGTGAGGTCCTTGAATTGGATTCCCGCCGTAGGGAAGTCGTCGATCTCCCGGGTCAACGATGCGATGAGCTCAGCAATCACCGCACCAGCACCCAGCGGTCCATGTTCCAGCCGGCGCCCCAGCGAGTCGGATTGGCCGTGACGGCGTACATCTTCTTCGACGCCATCAGGGTGCGCTGCTGGCGATACAGCGGCAGCGTCGGCATGTCGGCCCACAGCACCGGCGCGCTCTCGGCCAGCAGCCGCACCAGTTCGGCCGGGTCGGCCGACACCGCCAGCGCACTGATGATCCCGTCGATCTGGCCATTGCTGTAGCCGGGCAGGTTGTTGCCGTTGCCGGTGTGCAGCGTGTAGGCGTCCATCGCCGGCGAGCCGGTCGATCCGCTGCCGCTGGCGCCGCCGGTGGTGGCCAGCAGCACGTCGATCTTTCCGTCGCGCAGCGTCTGCGGTCCGGTGGTGTCCGAGGTGACGTCGGAGACCGTGATACCGGCCGGTGCGCAGGCCTTGGCGATCGCGCCGACGGTGGCGGCCAGCCGGGCGTTGGGCGCCCGGTAGCCGATGCGCACGGTCAGCGGCGCCCCGCCCAGCGCGCTTCGGGCCGCGTCCGGATTCGCCTTCACGAATTGCCCTGCCTCGGGGACGTTTTCGGCCTGAGCGATGGCGTCCTCGGCGGCGGTGTGCAACCGGGAGTTGGCGATCGGCACCCCGGCGTCACGCGCGATCACGTCCCGCGGCGTGCATGACGCGACCGCGCGGCGCACCGGCGTGTCGGCGAACCGGCCGTGCGGCGCGAAGATCAGCTGCTGAATCCCGTCCGACGGCGCATCGGTGCGCCGGTAGTTGTCCGGCGTGATCACCGAGCCCGACGACCCGGCCGCGACGTCCGCGACGTCGATGCTGCCGTTGTTGAGCCGGTCCTGGATGTCGGCCTTCTGCGGCCACACCGTGACCCGCTTGGTCATCGGCTTGGGGCCCCACCAGCGGTCGTTGGCGACCAGGACCACCCCGCCGTCGCTTAACACCGACTCGATCTTGTACGGCCCCGACGACGGGAAGCGCTTGGTGTCCAGGCCGGGCTTGAGGTCCCAGATCGTGTTCCACTGCTGGGCGATGCGCTCGACGGCCGG
This sequence comes from Mycobacterium sp. MFM001, assembly GCF_003402475.1. GTDB lineage: Bacteria > Actinomycetota > Actinomycetes > Mycobacteriales > Mycobacteriaceae > Mycobacterium. The sequence continues at coordinate 76,262 of NZ_BFAB01000006.1, read as the reverse complement.
CATGTTCCTGCCCAGCAGTGAGGCGGTGACGTTGACACCCGTTTCGTCGGCGATGACGTGCGACGGCATCAGCGAGGTCGCGGTGAACAGCTCGTCGTAGTCGACGACGCTGCGGTCCGGCGCGAACGACACCCGCGCCTTCTTCTGCCCGGGCTGGCAGTCGATGCCGGCGATGTCGATGTAGCCGGCCTGGCTGGCGGCGTCGAACCCGGGGAATTTCCCGGAGTGCGCGGCCCAGGTCAGCACCATGTCGTCGCAGGTGACCGGTTTGCCGTCGGAATAGACGGCGTTGTCGGCGATCTGGTAGTCGAGCACCAGCGGCGCGCCGCCGACCACCGAGACGGTGCCGAAGTCGTGGTCGGCCACCACCTGCCCGTCGGGGCCGTGGTAGCCGAACCCGGTCAGCGTGCGGGCGAACGCCTGCGCGCCCGCCGAGGCGGCGCCGGTGACCGTGTTGGTGTTGTAGGTGACCAGCGCGCCGTCGACGGCGTAGTCGATCTGACCGGCTGCGCTGCCCGAACACGCGGTCAGCGGCGACAAGGCCACGAGCATCGCCGCAGAGACGGCCGCAGCGCGCCGACGCCAGGCAGCCATCGGGTTACCGCTTGTTTCGCTTGCCGGTCGGCCGGACGGGCCGCGCGCCCGGAGCCGGCTTGCTCGGCGCGGGCTTCTTCGGAGCGGCCGCGGCGGTCTCTCGCTTAGGCTCGGTCTCGGTCGATTCCCTTGGCTCCGTAGGCTTTTCGGGAGCTCCGCTGCGGCGTCGCAGCACCCGGCGGGTGTGGCCGCGCACCAACTCGGTGCGCTCACGCAGGGTGACCAGCAGCGGCGTGGCGAAGAAGATCGACGAGTACGTGCCGACGATGATCCCGACCAGCTGCACCAGCGCCAGGTCCTTGAGCGTGCCGACCCCCAGCAGCCACACCGCCACCACCAGCAGCGCGACCACCGGCAGCACCGAGATCAGGCTGGTGTTGATCGAGCGCATGAACGTCTGGTTGACCGCCAGGTTGGCCTGCTCGGCGAACGTGCGCCGCGTCGTGTGCTGAAAACCGTGGGTGTTCTCCTCGACCTTGTCGAACACGATCACGGTGTCGTAGATCGAGAACCCGAGGATGGTCAGCAACCCGATGACGGTGGCCGGGGTGACCTCGAAGCCGACCAGCGAGTACACCCCGGCGGTGACGCCCACGTCGAAGAACATCGCCGCCAGCGCGGAGATCGCCATGTAGCGCTCGTAGCGCACGGTGATGTAGAGGGCGACCAGCACCAGGAACACCACCAGCGCGATCACCGCCTTCTTGGTGATCTGACCGCCCCAGGTCTCCGAGACCGCCGAGTCGCTGATCGCCTGCTTGCTGGGCTTGCCGTCGGGCCCCTTGGGCTGGAACCGGTCGAACAGCGCATTGCGCAGCTTGGCCGTCTGGTCGTTGGACAAGGCTTCCGAGCGGATCTGCACCGTCGCCGACGCACCCTTGCCGACGATCACCACCGACTCGGCGTCCTTGCCGATCGTCTGGCGGAACACGTCTTCCACCTGGCTGACCTTCACTGTGCCCGTTGCAGCCGCGACGGGCATCGACACCTTGGTACCGCCGGCGAAATCGATGCCGAAAGTGAAGCCGCGCAACACAATACTGGCGATCGCGATCGCCACGATCGTCCCGCTGATCACGTACCACATCCGGCGGCGCCCGACCACCTCGAACGCCCCGGTGCCGGTGTAGAGCCGCGACAGGAAACTGTGGTGCGGCAACTGGGCCCCGTTGACGTCCTCGACGAGGATGCCCTCGGACTCGGTGAGTTCGGTCATCGCACTACCCCCGTATGCGCGGCGGCCCGGCGTTCGCGCGCAACCTGCTGAACCGCGCCCAGGCCGTTGTAGGCCGGCTTGCCCAGCGTGGGCGACTTCGACGACAGGTACACCAGCGGCCACGTGACCAGGAACACCACGACGAGGTCGAGGATTGTGGTCAGGCCCAGGGTGAACGCAAAGCCCTTCACCTGTCCGATCGCCAGGAAGTACAGCACCGCGGCGGCCAGGAAGGTCACCGCGTTACCCGACACGATGGTCTTACGGGCCCTCCCCCAACCGCGAGGCACCGCCGAGCGGAACGAACGGCCTTCGCGGATCTCGTCTTTGATGCGTTCGAAGAACACCACGAACGAGTCGGCGGTGGTGCCGATACCGATGATCAGACCCGCGATACCGGCCAGGTCCAGCGTGTAGTTGATATAGCGGCCCAGCAACACCAGGATCGCGAAAACCATTGCGCCGGAAGCTACTAGCGATAGCGCGGTGAGCAACCCCAGCACCCGGTAGTAGAGCAGCGAGTACACCAGCACCAGCGCCAGACCGATCGCACCGGCGATCAGGCCTGCCCGCAGCGACGTCAAACCCAGTGTGGCCGAAACGGTTTCGGCCTCCGAGGATTCGAACGACAGCGGCAGCGAACCGTATTTGAGGACGTTGGCCAGTTCACGGGCCTGGCCCTGGGTGAAGTTCCCGGTGATCTGGGTCCGCCCGCCGGGGATGGCTTCACGGATCTGCGGCGCACTGACCACCTGCGAGTCCAGGGTGAACGCGGTCTGGGTGCCGATGTGGGCGGCGGTGAAGTCGGCCCAGACGTTGGCGGCCGCGCTCTTGAACTGCAGGTCGACGACGTAGCCGCCGCTGCGCTGGTCCAGGCCGGAGCTGGCGTTTTGGATCTGGTCGCCGCTGATGATCGACGGCGCCAGCAGATAGGCCGACTTGTGGTCCTTGTCGCAGGTCACCAGCGGCAGGTTGGGGTCGTCGTTGCCGGCCAGGATGTCCTCCTGGTTGCAGCGGGTGGCCTCGAATTGCAGCGCCAGGAACTGCACCCCTTTGTTGGTGCTCTGCCGCCACTGCTTTTCCTTGGCGATGCGCTCGGCGAGGTCCTTGCGCGGGTCCGGCGGCGCGGGCTGCACGGGTGGCGCCGGCGGCGTGGGCGCCTGCCCCGGTGCAGGGGACGGCGACGGGGCGGGTGTCGGCTCCTGCGGGTAGGGCCGCGGCTGTGGCGGCGGAGTCTCGCCGGGGGCGGGGCCCGGCAGCTCGCCCGGCGCGGCGGGCGCCTCCCCCGGCGCCTGACCCGGCTCGCCGGCCGGGGACTGCGGCGTGCCGGCCGGTGCTGGCTGCTCCGGCGGCGGAGCGGTCTCGACCGGCAGCGCATTGATCACCGGGCGGATGTACAGCCGCGCGGTCTGGCCGAGGTTGCGGGCCTCGTTGCCGTCGTTTCCGGGCACCGTGATCACCAGGTTGTCGCCGTCGACAACGACTTCGGAACCAGAGACACCCAGGCCGTTGACCCGGGAGCTGATGATCGACTGCGCCTGCGCCAGCGCGTCGCGGGTCGGCTTCGAGCCGTCCGGGGTGCGTGCGGTCAACGTGACCCGGGTGCCGCCCTGCAGGTCGATACCGAGCTTCGGCTCCGCGCGCTTGTCACCGGTCAAAAAGACCAGCAGGTACACGCCGATGAGCAGGGCCAAAAACACCGTCAGATAGCGGGCAGGGTGCACCGGCGCCGAAGGCGATGCCACGTTGTTGAGTCTCCTCGTTGATTTACGACCGCACCCGCAAAGGGTACGTGCCGGTCAGCCGAACTCAGTCCTTGGGCGCTCGCTCCGGGTCGGCGGTGAGCTCGACCGCTTCGGTCTCGTCGAGCTCGGGTACCTCGGGCTCGATGCGGTCGCGGATGGCCAGTTTCATCCAGGTGGTGACCACGCCCCGGGCGATCTCGAGATCCACGGTGTCGTCGGTGATGTCGGTGACGGTGCCCTGCAAGCCGGAAGTGGTGTGCACCCGGTCACCGACCTGCAGCGACTCGTGCAGGTCGATCGTGGCCTGCATCGCACGCCGCTGACGCCGCGACGCGAAGAACATGAACACGCCCAGGATGACGAGCAGCGGCAAGAAGACGACCAGTTGTTCCATGACCGCCAGTGTGCCCTACTCGCCCGCATATTCGACCATCGGTTCGGTGTCCGCGACCTCTCCGTTCACCACGATCGTCAACCCGTCGCGGCGCATCTCGTACCGGGTGGCGTCCTCGGGATTCATCGCGTCGAAGCCGTCGCCGGCCGGCATCGCCCCGGGCAACTCGATGGCCGCCCCGTCCGAGAGCCGCACGCCGCGGTAGTAGTAGGTGTCGCTGCCCGCCGATTTGCAGACGACCAGTGCGGACTTGGTGGTCCGCTCGGCCAGCGCCGCCACGTCCGCGCCATGGCATCGCGCCTCGGGGTAACGAAGAAAGCCGTGCGCGTCCGCGTCGGGCAGCGAGATCCCCGAGGTTGCCGGGGCCAGCGCCGACGCCGTCGTCGGCTTGGGAGTCGGCTTGGGCGCCTGCTGCGTGCGCGACGACGGCGGCGGCGCGGCCGGCGACGACCGGTGGTCGGGCCGGGCGAGGACGACGACGGTCGCGACAACAGCTGCGACGACGACCGCGGCCGCGGCCGCCCCGGCAACCAGCCGGCCCGGCCGCTTGGCGGGCTCGCGTAGGTGCGGCGTCAGCTGCGGAGCGGCGGCGTCGAGCGCTGCCCTGGCCAGCTCGCCGGCCGACGCGAACCGCTCGTCGGGCCGCTTGGCCATGCCCTTGGCGACCACCGCGTCGAACGCCGGGCTGAGGCCGGGACGGACCTGGGATGGTCGCGGCGGCGCCGAGAACAGGTGCGCGGCGATCAGCTGGCTGACGTCGGCGCCGTGGAACGGCGCGGTGGCGGTAAGGCATTGGTAGAGCAGGCAGGCCAGCGAGTAGATGTCGGAAGCCGGGCCGAACGGTTCGCTGGTGAACCGCTCCGGCGCCATGTACGACTTGGAGCCAACCAGGTGACCGGTGGTGGTCAGGCCCGGGTCGACGCCCGAATAGGCAATCCCGAAGTCCACCAGGTAGACGAAGCCGTCCGGTGTGATCAGCACGTTCTCCGGCTTGACGTCGCGGTGGACCAGGCCGTCGCGGTGCGCAGCGTCCAGCGCGCTGGCCAGTTGGCTGATCACCGAGCCGGCCGCCTCCGGGCTCAGTGGGCCGTCCTCGCTCAGCACGGTCTTCAGGTTGCGGCCCTCGACCAGGCGCATGTCGATGTAGAGCACGCCGTCGATCTCGCCCCAGTCGTGCACCGGGATGACGTGCGGTTCGGCCAGCCGCGCCGCCACCCGGGACTCCCGCTGAAAGCGCCGCCGGTAATCGTCGTCGGCGGCCAGGTCGTCGAGCAGCAGCTTCAGCGCGACCGTGCGACCCTTCTCGGTGTCGTAGGCGCGGTACACCTCGCCCATCCCGCCGACGCCGAGCAGCGCCTGCAACTCGTACGGCCCGAACATGGTGCCGACACGTGAACCCTGCCGCGGTGAGGGCATGACGGCATCCTCTCAAACATACGAGCCCTTGACGTGGCAAAGCGGGAGTGAGACAACGGGCTACATGCCGCACGTCGGCGCGGTGCTAGGAGAAACGCATGGAACTCACCGAGGCGTTGCGCACCACCGGCGCGGTCCGCGACTTCACCGATCAGCCGGTCGACGACGCCGCCGTGGCCCGGATCCTCGACACCGCCCGGTTCGCGCCCAGCGGCGCCAACGCGCAGGCCTGGCGGGTCGTGGTGCTCAAGGACCCGGGGCGGCGACGACGGCTGCGCGACTTGTACCTGCAGGGTTCGCGCGACTACATGGCGCTGAGCGCCGCCGGCCTGCGGCCGTGGGCGCCGACCAACGACCGCGACGCCGAGGCCCGCGCCCTGGCGGCCGAAAACCCGGCAACGCCAGGAGGATTCGCCGAACACTTCGATGCGGCGCCGGTGCTGCTGGCGTTGTTCGCCGACCTGTCGATGCTGGCCGCGGTGGACCGCGACGCCGACCGGTACACGTTTGCCGGCGGCGCGTCGATCTACCCGTTCGCGTGGAGCGTCCTGCTGGCCGCCCGCGAGGAAGGGCTCGGCGGCGTGATCACCACGATTGCGATCCGCGAAGAGCCGCAGGTGAAATCGCTGCTCGGCGCACCCGACCATTGTGCGTTGGCCGCGGTGATCGCTTTGGGCCATCCGGTCCGGGCGGCGAGGCGGCTCAGGCGTGCGCCCGTCGACTCGTTCACTACCGTCGACTCGATCGACGGACCCGCGTTCGACGGATGACGGTGGCGTCAAATAAGCTCTGCGCGACGTTCGTACGCTCTCCTGAAAGGCCTGCGATGAGAAACCTTGTTGGACGGTTGGCGACGGTGGCGGTGTTGCCGGCAGCAGCGACGGCGCTGGTGGCGGTCGCGACGCCGGCTGTGAGCTCGGCGGAGCCCCTGAACTGTCCCGAAGGCCAGTGGTGGGACCCGACCGCCAACGTGTGCCGGCCGCTGGGCGAAGGGCCGCAGCCCCTGAACTGCCCGGAAGGCCAGTACTGGAAGCCGGGCGACAACGTGTGCAGGCCGCTCGGCCAACTCTGAACCGCGCCGCGCGGTTAGGCTGCTGAGGTGACCACTCTCGAACAGAGTCGCCACCTCGTCACCGAAATCCCCGGCCCTGCATCGCTGGAACTGACCAAGCGGCGGGCCGCGGCAGTGGCCCGGGGGGTGCGCAGCACGATGCCGGTGTACGCGGTGCGCGCCGGCGGCGGCATCGTCGAAGACGTCGACGGCAACCGGCTCATCGACCTGAGCTCCGGGATTGCGGTCACCACGATCGGCAACGCCTCTCCCCGGGTGGTCGACGCGGTGCGCGCGCAGGTCGCCGACTTCACCCACACCTGTTTCATGGTGACGCCGTACGAGAACTACATCGCCGTCGCCGAGGAGCTCAACCGGCTCACCCCGGGGTCGGGCGAGAAGCGGTCGGTGCTGTTCAACTCCGGCGCCGAGGCGGTGGAGAATGCCATCAAGATCGCGCGCGTCCACACGCGCAAGCCGGCGGTGGTGGCGTTCGACCACGCCTACCACGGCCGCACCAACCTAGCGATGGCCCTGACCGCCCAGTCGATGCCCTACAAGAGCGGCTTCGGGCCGTTCGCGCCGGAGATCTACCGGGCGCCGCTGTCCTATCCGTACCGCGACGGGTTGATCGACAAGGAGCTGGCCACCGACGGTGAGCGGGCCGCCCAGCGCGCAATCCGGGAGATCCGCCGGCTCGTGGGCGCCGACAACTTGGCCGCCCTCGTGATCGAGCCGATCCAGGGCGAGGGCGGCTTCATCGTCCCGGCCGAAGGATTCCTGCCCACGCTCTTGGAGTGGTGCCGCCAGAACAACGTCGTGTTCATCGCCGACGAGGTGCAAACCGGCTTCGCCCGCACCGGCGCCTTGTTCGCCTGCGAGCACGAGGGCATCGAACCGGACCTGATCTGCACCGCCAAGGGCATCGCCGGCGGGCTGCCGCTGTCGGCCGTCACCGGCCGCGCCGAGATCATGGACGCCTCTCACCCCGGCGGGCTGGGCGGCACGTTCGGCGGCAACCCAGTCGCCTGCGCGGCGGCGCTGGCCGCCATCACGACGATCGAGAGCGACGGGCTGGTCGAGCGGGCGCGGCAGATCGGGCAGCTGATGACCGACCGGCTGTCCCGGCTGCAGGCCGACGACGACCGGATCGGCGACGTCCGGGGCCGCGGCGCGATGATCGCCGCCGAACTGGTGAAATCCGGTTCCGCCGACCCCGACCCGGAGTTGACCGGCAAGCTCGCCGCCGCCGCACACGCCGCCGGCGTGATCGTCTTGACCGCAGGCACGTTCGGCAACGTGCTGCGGTTCCTACCGCCGCTGACCATCAGCGACGACCTGCTCTCCGAAGCTCTCGAGGTGCTGGCCGGCCTGCTGGCCGAGCTCTAAACGGTGGCCGATGTCACTTATCGCCTCGCTTCCGGAATAATATTAGCTTTGCTAACGTAGTTTTCTGTTGGGCGCAGCGTGGCGCCGGCCAAACTTCCCCAGTGATTTGTCTTAGAGGTCCGTTATGTCGATTGAAATCAATGAAGAGCGGCTGGAACGCCGCATCGCCGACCTGACTACCAGCGACCCGCAGTTCGCCGCCGCCCGGCCCAGCGAGGCCGTCGCCGCCGCGGTCGAGCAGCCGGGGCTCACGCTGCCGCAGGTCATCCAGACCATCCTCGAGGGCTACGCCGACCGGCCGGCTCTCGGTCAGCGTGCCGTCGAATTCGTCACCGACCCGGCGACCGGTCGCACGTCGGCGCAACTCCTCCCCCGCTTCGACACCATCACCTACCGCCAGCTCGGCGACCGTGTCGGCGCTCTCGCGGCCGCCTGGGCCGACGGCGTGGTCGCCCCCGGCGACCGCGTCGCCGTGCTGGGGTTCACCAGCGTCGACTACACGACGATCGACGTGGCACTGGGCCAGCTGGGCGCCGTCTCGGTTCCGCTGCAGACCAGCGCCGCGATCACTCAGCTGCAGCCGATCGTCGCCGAGACCGAGCCTGTTGTGCTCGCCGCGAGCGTCGACTACCTGTCCGACGCCGTCGAGCTGATCCAGTCCGGCCACCAGCCCGGACGGCTGGTGGTGTTCGACGTGCACCCGGAGGTCGACGACCACCGCGAGGCCATCGACGCCGCGCGCACCCGGCTGGCGGACAGCCCGGTCGTCGTCGAGACCCTGGCCGACGTGCTGGACCGCGGAAAGTCGCTGCCGCCCGTGCCGGCGGTGGATGCCGGAGATGACGCGTTGGCGTTGCTGATCTACACCTCCGGCAGCACCGGCGCACCCAAGGGCGCGATGTATCCGCAGCGCAACGTCGCCAAGATGTGGCGGCGGTCCGCCCGCAACTGGTTCGGGCCCAGCGCCGCGTCGATCACGCTGAACTTCATGCCGATGAGCCACGTGATGGGCCGCGGAATTCTCTACGGCACGCTCGGCAACGGCGGCACCGCCTATTTCGGCGCCAAGAGCGACCTGTCGACCCTGCTGGAGGACCTCACGCTGGTGCGGCCGACGGAGTTGAACTTCGTGCCGCGGATCTGGGAGACGCTGTACCAGGAGTATCAGCGCGAACTCGACCGCGGCCGTGACGAATCCGACGTGATGGCCGACATGCGGCAGAACCTTCTCGGAGGGCGGTTCATCTTCGCGATGACGGGCTCCGCGCCCACCTCCCCGGAGCTGAAGGCCTGGGTCGAGTCCTTACTCGAGATGCACCTGATGGACGGCTACGGCTCCACCGAAGCCGGCATGGTCCTGTTCGACGGCGAGGTGCAGCGGCCGCCGGTGATCGACTACAAGCTGGCCGACGTCCCGGATCTGGGCTACTTCGCCACCGACAAGCCTTATCCCCGAGGCGAATTGCTGCTCAAGACCGAGAACATGTTCCCGGGCTACTACAAGCGCCCGGAGATCACCGCCGACGTGCTGGACGCCGACGGCTACTACCACACCGGCGACGTGGTGGCCGAGGTCGCCCCAGACCGGCTGGTCTACGTCGACCGGCGCAACAACGTCCTGAAGTTGGCGCAGGGCGAGTTCGTCACGCTCGCCAAGCTGGAGGCGGTGTTCGGCAACAGCCCACTGGTCCGCCAGATCTACATCTACGGCAACAGCGCACACCCGTACCTGTTGGCGGTCGTGGTGCCGACGGAGCCGAACGCGCCGAAGTCGGCGATTGCCGAGTCGCTGCAGGCCGTCGCCAAGGAAGCGGGGCTGCAGTCCTACGAGGTGCCGCGTGACTTCATCATCGAGACAACGCCTTTCACGCTGGAGAACGGTCTGCTGACCGGCATCCGCAAGCTAGCCTGGCCCAAGCTGAAGCAGCACTACGGCGAGCGGCTCGAACAGCTCTACGCCGAGCTGGAAGAAGGCCAGGCCAACGAGCTTCGGGCCTTGCGCCAAAACGGTGCCGACAAGCCGGTGCTCGAGACGGTGAGCCGGGCCGCGGCGGCGCTGCTGGGCGCATCGACCAGTGACGTCTCGCCTGACGCGCATTTCACCGATCTGGGCGGAGACTCGTTGTCGGCGTTGACATTCGGCAACCTGCTGCGTGAGATCTTCGATGTCGACGTGCCGGTGGGCGTGATCGTCAGCCCGGCCTCGGACCTGCAGTCCATCGCCGCTTACATCGAGGGCGAACGCCGAGGCTCGAAACGGCCGACATTCGCTTCGGTGCACGACCGCGACGCCGTCGAGGTGCACGCGAAAGACCTGACGCTGGACAAGTTCCTCGACGCCGAGACTTTGGCCGCCGCGCGGAATCTGCCGCGGGCCAACCACGAAGTGCGCACGGTATTGCTCACCGGCGCAACGGGATTCTTGGGCCGCTACCTGGCTCTGGAGTGGTTGGAGCGGATGGACCTGGTCGACGGCAAGGTCATCGCCTTGGTGCGCGCCAAGGACGACGCGGCGGCGCGGGAACGTCTGGACAAGACGTTCGACAGCGGCGACCCGGAACTCCTTGCGCACTACCAAGAGCTGGCCGCCGACCACCTGGAGGTCATCGCCGGCGACAAGGGCGAGGCGAATCTTGGCCTGGATCAACAGACTTGGCAGCGGCTGGCCGACACCGTCGACCTGATCGTCGACCCCGCCGCACTGGTCAACCACGTGCTGCCCTACAGCGAGCTGTTCGGACCCAACGCGCTGGGCACCGCCGAGCTGATTCGCATCGCGCTGACCACCAAGAAGAAGCCGTACACCTACGTGTCGACAATCGGCGTGGGCGACCAGATCGCGCCCGGCAAGTTCACCGAGGACGCCGACGTCCGGGTGATGAGCCCGACCCGCGCCATCAACGACGGCTACGCCAACGGTTACGGCAACAGCAAGTGGGCCGGCGAGGTGCTGCTGCGGGAGGCCAACGACCTGTGCGGCCTGCCGGTCGCGGTGTTCCGCTGCGACATGATCCTGGCCGACACCACCTACGCGGGCCAGCTCAACCTGCCGGACATGTTCACCCGGATGATGCTTTCCCTGGTGGCCACCGGTATCGCGCCGAAGTCGTTCTACGAGCTGGACGCCGACGGCAACCGGCAGCGCGCCCACTACGACGGTCTGCCGGTCGAGTTCATCGCCGAGGCGATCTCGACGCTGGGAGCCCAGAACGTGGAGGCGTTCCAGACGTATCACGTGATGAACCCGTACGACGACGGCATCGGGATGGACGAGTACGTCGACTGGCTGATCGAAGCCGGTTATCCGGTCCAGCGCATCGACGACTACCGCGAGTGGGTGCAGCGGTTCGAGACCAGCCTGCGGGCTCTGCCGGAGAAGCAGCGCCAGGCGTCGCTGCTGCCGCTGTTGCACAACTACCAGAAGCCGGAGAAGCCCATCCGCGGGTCGATCGCACCGACCGACCGGTTCCGCGCCGCGGTGCAAGAGGCGAAAATCGGTCCGGACAAAGACATTCCACATGTCACGGCGCCGATCATCGTCAAGTACATCACCGACCTGCAGCTGCTCGGCTTACTCTGACGAGCGCGAAACAGAAGCCAGGGTCGTGATTCCCGCCGAATCACGACCCTGGCTTCTAGCTCGCGAGCCCTACCGCGACGCGTCGGCGCGTTTGCGGCGACGGAACAGACTCCTGCCTTCCTCGCGCTTCTCGGCCGGGAACGGCTCGGCGCGAGCCTGGGTGACCGCATCCGGCGACGCCTCGGGCGCGGGCGTATACTCCGGCGCTGGCGGCACATCGGCCGGCGGCACATCGGCGGGAGCGACGGCTGCCGCCGCTTCCACGTCACGCGCCGTCCGGACCGCCAACCGCGCCAGGATGGCACCCGCCAGGAACACGATCAGTGCGCCCAGCCCCGAGAAGTAGGTGATTTCGAGCAGGGCGCGCTTAGTGTCGTTCGACGCCACCGGTTGACCTACGTCGCCGAGTCGCAGCGGCGAAGCGAACGGGCGGCCGACAACGAACCAGGCGCCGGCGAATGCCGCCAGCCAGCCGCCGAACATCGCGGTGGCGCGGTTGCCCGAGCCCACCAGCAGCAGGCCGCCCACCACGGCCGCGACCCCGGGGAACACCTCTAACCAACCCCTGGCCGCAGTCCAGGTCCATTCCTTGTCCGGCGTGTAGGCCCAGTGGAAATACGGTCCGACGAACGGAATCAATGCGCCCCACGCGCCGAGAATGATCAGGAGCAATCCGCTGACTGCGCCGCGGCTGCGTGGCATGTGCAGCGCACCGCGACCTATTCGCGAGTCGGTCATTTCAGAATCTCCTCACAACACACCGACACCGGCGGTGCCGAATCCGTGCTGAGTACCCCAACGGTTTGCCGCGCTAAACCGGCGCCCTAGCCGACCAGCGCGATCGCGAGCAAAACGATCGCGACCACCGGGAACGTGCCCTGGATGGCCGCAGCACGCGCTTTGTCCGGCGCCGAAGCCACCAAAACGGCGGCTGCTGCCGCCATCGAGCCCACGCCGGCGAACACCAATGCCGACCCCACCGCGGTACTGCCCACCGCCAGCGCGACGATGCCCACGCCGGTCACGACCGCCAGAAACAGGTTGTAGAAACCCTGGTTGAAGGCAAGCAGCTTCGTGGTCTCGGCCTCTTCGGGGGTGGTTCCGAACGTCGCACGTGTCCGCGGCGCGGTCCACCGCAGCGACTCCATGACGAAGATGTAGACGTGTAACAGCGCCGCCAGCGCAGCGAAAACCATTGCGGCAGTGATCAATCCGTCTCCTCGTCGAAAAGTCCCGGTTGGCCCATCACCCCGACCGGCGGCGCCATGCCCAGATGCGTCCAGGCCTGCGCGGTGGCCACCCGGCCGCGCGGCGTGCGCGCAATCATGCCCGCGCGCACCAGAAACGGCTCACACACCTCCTCGACGGTGGTGGCCTCCTCCCCGACCGCCACCGCCAGCGTCGACACGCCGACCGGGCCGCCGCCGAAGCTGCGGGTCAGCGCCGAGAGCACCGCGCGGTCCAGCCGGTCCAGCCCGAGTTCGTCGACGTCGTAGACCTCCAACGCCTGCTTGGCGACGTCGCGGGTGATCACGCCGTCGGCGCGAACCTCGGCATAGTCGCGCACCCGGCGCAGCAGCCGGTTGGCGATCCGCGGGGTCCCCCGCGAGCGGCGCGCAATCTCCGACGCCGCCTCGCCGCCCAGCTCGATGCCCAGGATCCCGGCCGAACGTGCAAGCACCCGCTCCAGCTCGGCGGGCTCGTAGAAATCCATGTGCGCGGTGAACCCGAACCGGTCGCGTAACGGGCCGGTCAGCGCGCCGGAGCGAGTTGTGGCGCCCACCAACGTGAACGGTGCCACCTCGAGCGGAATCGACGTCGCCCCAGGGCCTTTCCCGACGACGACGTCGACGCGGAAGTCCTCCATCGCCAGATACAGCATCTCCTCGGCGGGCCGGGCGATGCGGTGGATCTCGTCGATGAACAGCACGTCGTGCTCGACGAGGTTGGACAGCATCGCGGCCAAGTCGCCGGCGCGTTCCAGCGCCGGCCCGGACGTCACCCGCAGCGACGAGCCGAGCTCGGCGGCGATGATCATCGCCAGCGACGTTTTGCCCAATCCCGGCGGGCCCGACAACAGGATGTGATCCGGTGTGCCGCCGCGGTTTTTGGCGCCTTCGATCACCAGCTGCAGTTGTTCGCGGACCCGCGGCTGGCCGATGAATTCGCGCAGCGAGCGCGGTCGCAGGCTGGCGTCGACGTCGCCCTCGCCGACGGTCAGCGCCGGCGTCACCTCGCGTTCGTCGGGCTCGCTCATTTCTTACCCAGCATCACCAGCGCCGCGCGCAGCGCATTCGACGTGCTGGCCTCCGGTTCGCCCGCCAGCACCTTGTCGGTGGCCTCCTCGGCCTGCTTGACCGCAAAGCCAAGTCCAACAAGGGCTTCCACTACCGGACCGCGGACCGAGTGACCGTTGACCGTTGCGGTCGGTATCGCGCCCATCTTGTCGCGCAGCTCGAGCACCATCCGCTCGGCGCCGCGCTTGCCGATGCCGGGCACCCGGGTCAGCGCGGTGACGTCGCCGTCGGCAAGGGCCTGCCGCAGCGCCGGCGCGCCGTAGACCGCGAGCGTGGCCAGCGCGATCTTGGGCCCGACGCCGGAGACCCCCAGCAACGTCAGGAACAGGTCGCGGGTGTCCGCGTCGGGAAAGCCGTAGAGCGTCATCGAGTCTTCGCGCACGATCATCGCGGTGATCAGCCGTGCCTCGCTGCCGACCCGCAGCGTCGCCAGCGTCGACGGCGCCGCCATCAGCTTGTAGCCGACGCCGGCTGCCTCGATGACGACGTGGTCCAGCGCCACGTCGAGCACTTCCCCGCGCACCGAGGCGATCATGTTGCGGCCTTGACTTTCGCGGCGAATTTCTTGCGCTGCTGGGCCGCTGCCGCTTCGGCTTGCGCCATCCGGGCGATCATCGGCGCGCGCCAGCAGTGGCAGATGGCCAGCGCCAGCGCGTCGGCGGCATCCGCGGGCGTCGGTTTGGCTTGCAGCCCAAGGATTCTGGTGACCATCGCGGTGACTTGCGTCTTACCCGCGCCGCCGTTGCCGGTGACCGCGGCCTTCACCTCGGACGGCGTGTGGAAGTGCACGGCGATGCCGCGCTTGGCGGCCGCCAATGCAATCACGCCGCCGGCCTGCGCGGTGCCCATCACCGTCGACACGTTCTGCTGGGAGAACACCCGCTCGATGGCAATCACCTCGGGATGGTGGGTGTCCAGCCAGTGCTCGACGTGCTCGCTGATGGTCAGCAGCCGGTTCGGCAGCGACTGGTCGGCCGGGGTGCGCACGACGTCGACGTCCAGGGCGACGATCTGCCGGCCCCGGCCGCTTTCGACCACCGACAGCCCGCAGCGGGTCAGTCCCGGGTCGACGCCCATCACGCGCACGCCACGCTCCCTCGATGCCGAACGGTTGTTCGATACCCTACTGGGCGGGACCGACAGCGGCCGGTAGGACACGCGGGAAGAGCCCGCCCCGCGTCATGCCTCGATCTGGGCCAGGATTTCGTCGGGGATGTCGGCGTTGGTGTAGACGTCCTGCACGTCGTCGCTCTCTTCGAGCGCGTCGACCAGTTTCATCACCTTGCGCGCGCCCTCTGCGTCGAGGGGGACGGTGACCGACGGCTGAAATCCCGCCTCCGCAGAGTCGTAGTCGATGCCGGCGTCCTGCAGCGCCGTGCGCACTGCCACCAGATCGCCCGGCTCGGTGATGATCTCGAAGCTGTCGCCGAGGTCGTTGACGTCCTCGGCGCCGGCATCGAGCACCGCCGCCAGCACGTCGTCCTCGGTCAGCCCGTTCTTGTCCAGCGTGACCACGCCTTTGCGGGCAAACAGGTAGGACACCGACCCGGGGTCGGCCATGTTGCCGCCGTTGCGGGTCATGGCGACCCGCACCTCGCTGGCGGCCCGGTTGCGGTTGTCGGTCAGGCATTCGATCAGCACCGCCACGCCGTTGGGGCCGTAGCCCTCGTAGGTGATGGTCTGGTAGTCGGCGCCGCCGGCCTCCTCGCCGGCACCCCGCTTGCGGGCCCGCTCGATGTTGTCGTTGGGTACCGAGCTCTTTTTCGCCTTCTGGATGGCGTCGTACAGCGTGGGGTTGCCCGCCGGATCACCGCCACCGACCCGGGCCGCGACCTCGATGTTCTTGATCAGCCGGGCGAAGTTCTTCCCGCGGCGCGCATCGATGACGGCCTTCTTGTGCTTGGTGGTGGCCCACTTGGAATGGCCGCTCATCGGTTACTACCTCTTGTCGTCGCTTGGCAAAGTTCGCCAGACGAGTCTACGTGGGCGGCTGGTCGGCCTCGAAGAATCCCGGTACCCATCGCTCGACCAGCGTGGCGTACGCCACGTGCGCGTCGAGTTGCACGGCGACTCCGAGCAGGCCGCCGAGCGTGCGGAGCAACATGACCCAGCCGGGCGGGATGGTCAACTGGCGGGCAAGCTTGAACCGGTCGGCGAATCCGTCGCGCATCGGGTCGGTCGTGACCAATGCCGTCTTCTGGAACCACTTGCGGGTGAAATGAAACTCACCGGCCCGCAGCGGGTCGATGTAGGCCCACAGCGGGTCGATGTACTCCACCACTTGCTCGGCGGTCAGCTCGTAGTCGCGCGGCATGAACCCGAGCTTCTTCAGCAGCCGGATCACTTCGTCCCACTGTTCGTCGCGCGCCCAGCACAGCAGTTCGCCGAACTCGGGAGGCAGGCCGCCGGGATGCTCGGCGACGGCGCCGAAATCGATGACTCCGAGCCGGCCGTCTGCCAGCACCATGAAATTGCCCGGATGCGGGTCGGCATGCACCAGCTCGACGCGTGCCGGTGAGCTCAAGATGAACTCGAAAAGCAAGGCGCACACGGAGTCTCGTTCATCTCGGGTGCCCTCGGCAATGATGTTGGAAAGACGCCGGCCCTCCATCCACTCCGAGATGATGACCTTGGGCGCGCTAGCGACGACGGCCGGCACGTAGAACTTCTCGTCGCCCGCAAAGGCTTTCGCGAAGGCACGCTGATAGTTGGCTTCCAGCCGGTAGTCCAGCTCCGCCTCGATGCGCTCGCTGACCTCTGAGACGATCCGGTCTACGTCGGCTCGCGGCACAATCTGCTTGACCACCCAGGAGAACCTTTTGATCAGCTTGAGGTCCGCGCGCAGCGCCTCGTCGGCGCCGGGGTATTGGACCTTGACGGCGACCTCGCGGCCGTCCTTCCAGATGCCCTTGTGAACCTGCCCGATGCTCGCCGAGGCGACCGGCGTGTCGTCGAAGGACTGGAAGCGGTCGCGCCATTTGGTGCCGAGCTGCGCGTCGAGCACCCGGTGCACCTTGGCCGCCGGCAGCGGCGGGGCTTCGCTTTGCAGCTTGACCAACGCTTCGCGAAACGGGTCGGCGAATTGCGGAGGGATCGCGGCCTCCATCACCGACAGCGCCTGACCGACTTTCATAGCGCCGCCCTTGAGCTCGCCGAGCACCTGGAACAGCTCGTCGGCGGCCTTCTCCAGAAGTTCGGCGTTGACCTCGTCCCTGGATTTGCCGGTCATCCGCTTGCCCACGCCCAGCGCGGCGCGCCCGGCCGCGCCCGCCGGAAGGCTCGCCAGCTTTGCGACGCGCCCGAATCGGCCCCGCACGATGTCGGCCATGCCCACATCATGCCTTGGCGGGCTGCGTTCAGGCGTCGCCGGTGACGATGTCGACGAACAGCCGGTGGATGCGGCGATCGCCGGTCATCTCCGGGTGAAACGCCGTCGCGAGGACCGGGCCCTGACGCACCGCGACAACGTGACCGGCCGCACGGGCCAGCACCTGCACGTCGGATCCGCAGCGCTCCACCCACGGCGCACGAATGAACACCGCATGCACCGGATCGTCGAGACCGGCGAACTCCAGATCGCCTTCGAACGAATCGACTTGTCGCCCAAAAGCGTTGCGCCGCACGGTCATATCGATGCCACCGAGCGGCAGCGCCTCACGCCCGCCCGCCCCGGCGTCCAGGATCTCGCTCGCCAAAAGAATCATGCCGGCACACGCCCCGTAGGCCGGCAGCCCGTCGGCCAGCCGCTTGCGCAGCGGCTCCAGCAGGTCGAGATCACGCAGCAGGTGGCTCATCGTGGTGGACTCGCCGCCCGGGATCACCAGTGCGTCGACGGCCTCGAGCTCGTCGCGGCGACGCACCGGCGCCGCAGACGCCCCGGCCTCGCGCAGGGCCGCAATGTGCTCGCGAGTGTCGCCCTGCAGTGCCAGGACGCCGACGCGTGGGTCGCTCACTCTGGCCGGAAGTCGCGCTTGTAGCGGGTCAGGCCCTCCTGCATCACCGCCGCGACCATCTCGCCGTACTGGTTGAAGATCTTGCCCTGGGTCAGCGACCGCCCGCCGCACGCCGACGGCGACGACTGGTCGTAGAGCAGCCATTCGTCGGCCCGGAACGGCCGCATGAACCACATCGCGTGGTCGAGCGAGGCGACCTGCAGGTGCTGGCGCTCCTCGAGGTGGATCACCTGCGCGGAGCCGAGCAGGGTCAGATCGCTCATGTAGGCCAGCGCACAGATGTGCAGCACATGATCGTCGGGCAGCGGGTCGCGATGGCGGAACCACACCTGCTGCTGCGACGCCAGCCCGGGCAGGCGTTCCAGCTTCTCCTGCGGCACGATCCGCACGTCCCACTCGTCGAACTGGCGGAACCCGGCGTCGTCGAACACCTTCATCGACTTCAGCCCCGGCAGGTCGTCGGGCGGCGGCGCCGAGGGCATCACGTCCTGGTGCTCGATGCCGCTCTGGTCGGTCTGAAACGACGCCGACATGGAAAAGATCGTCTCGCCGTGCTGGATCGCGTTGACCCGCCTGGTGCAGAACGAGCCGCCGTCACGGATCCGTTCGACGATAAAGATGGTGGGCGCCTTGGCATCTCCGGGCCGCAGGAAGTAGCCGTGCAGCGAGTGCACCAGAAACCGCGGATCGACCGTGCGCACCGCCGACACCAGGGTCTGGCCGGCGACGTGACCGCCGAAGGTGCGCTGCCACGCCGCGGACTCGGCGGAAAAGACGCTGCCCCGGTAGATGTTGACCTCGAGTTGCTCGAGGTCGAGGATCTGCTCGATCGCCACGGATCGTTCTTACCAGCCGCGTTCGGCCAGCCGGTGCGGCGCGGCGATCTCCTCGACGTTGATGCCAACCATCGGCTCGCCGAGCCCGCGCGACACCTTGGCCAGCACGTCGGGGTCGTCAAAGAAGGTGGTGGCCTTGACGATCGCGGCGGCCCGCTGCGCCGGGTCGCCCGACTTGAAGATGCCGGAGCCGACGAACACGCCCTCGGCGCCGAGCTGCATCATCATCGCGGCGTCGGCCGGGGTGGCGATCCCGCCGGCGGTGAACAGGGTGACGGGCAGCTTGCCGGCCCGGGCCACCTCGACCACCAGCTCGTAGGGCGCCTGCAATTCCTTTGCGGCGACGAACAATTCGTCCTCGGACAGCGACGTGAGCCGGCGGATCTCCCCGGTGATGGCCCGCATGTGGGTGGTGGCGTTGGAGACGTCGCCGGTACCGGCTTCGCCTTTGGAGCGGATCATCGCCGCGCCCTCGTTGATGCGCCGCAGCGCCTCGCCCAGGTTGGTGGCGCCGCAGACGAACGGCACGGTGAACTTCCACTTGTCGATGTGGTGGGTGTAGTCGGCCGGGGTCAGCACCTCGGACTCGTCGACGTAGTCCACGCCGAGGGACTGCAGGATCTGCGCCTCGACGAAGTGCCCGATGCGCGCCTTGGCCATCACCGGGATGGTGACCGCGGAGATGATGCCCTCGATCATGTCGGGGTCGCTCATCCGGGACACCCCGCCCTGGGCGCGAATGTCGGCGGGCACCCGTTCCAGCGCCATCACGGCGACGGCGCCGGCGCCCTCGGCGATCTTGGCCTGCTCGGGGGTGACGACGTCCATGATGACGCCGCCCTTGAGCATCTCGGCCATGCCGCGCTTGACCCGCGCGGTGCCGGTCTGCCCATTCGAAGTCACGGCTACCAGTCTAAATGGTGGCCCCCAAAGCGCCGAACGTGAAGCTGGCCGCACGCTCGGCGCCGAATGTGAAGCTGGCCGCACACTCGGCAGAAGCGGCTACCTGATCGACTGCAGCTGGCGGGGCTCGCGGGTCTGTGCCAGCGCATTCGCATCGGCCAGCAGCTCGGAGAGCTGCAGCGGGTAGACGGTCTCGCCGGCGGCGGCCAGCGAAGCGATGTCGCCGGCGTCACACCAGCGGTGGCAGTGGATGTAGCGGCGTTCCAGCTCGGTCCGCCCGGCGATCGACGGCTCGAACCGGTGCGTGCGGTAGACGAAGAAGTACTCCTCGCTGTCGAGCACCGAACCGTTGAAGTCGAAGACCGCATCACGCCGCCAGATCGGTCCGATCATGTCGGCGGCGTTGACCTGCAGGCCGGTCTCCTCGGCCAGCTCGCGCGCGGCGGTCGCGGCCAGGTCCTCGCCGTCGCGGGTCTGGCCGCCGACGGTGAACCACCACCGCGGCGCGCTTCCCGCAGGCAGCGCGGGGTCCGATCCGCACAGCAGCAGCACCGCGCCGGCGTCGTCGAGCAGCACCACCCGCGCCGACGTGCGCTTGCTCGACCGGTGCCCCGCCGAATGCGAGCGTTCGGCGATCTCGAAATAGCTTGGCAGCGAAGCGGTTCCACCCAACCGAAGCAGCCGCACCAGTGGCCGCTCGCGCAGCGCCAGCGTGTCGCGCACCGCGTCGTTGTGGAAGCGACGGGCCAGCAGCACCCGGGCTTCGGCGTCGGCCAGTTCGGCGACCAGCGCCGACGGCAGCAACGCCGGGTCGACCATCGCCAGCGCGGCAGACAACTCGTTCTCGCACGCCTCGCGGCTCTGCCGCGGCGCGCGTTCGGCCGCGTCGGCCAGCGCCGCCAGCCGCTTGCCCTCCGACGCGCCGTGGAAGGCGTCGACGGCCACCGCGCGGGCCACCACGGCGCGACGGGCCAGCGCCCCGTCCAGCGCCTGCCAGGACAGGTCGTAACGCACGTGCAGCCGGTCCAGCCGGTGGGCGGTGTGATACACCCAGGAGCCGAACACGGCCAGCAGCACCAGCAGCACGGCCAGCGCCGCGACCAGCCAGACCATCAGCTCGCCACCTGCACCTTGGTGCCGGAGCCGGCGACCGTCTCGTACACCCGCATGATCTGGTTGGCCACCACCGACCAGTCATAGCGGCGCACTGCTTCGGCGCCGGCCGCCACATACCGTTCCCGCAGCACGTCGTTCTCCAGCACCGCGACCAGCGCCGCCCCCAGCGCGGCGCTGTCCTCGACCGGCACCAGCCGCCCGGCCTGGCCGTCGCGCAGTACCCGCCGGAACGCGTGCAGGTCGCTGGCCACCACCGGGGTGCCGGCGGCCATCGCCTCCACCAGCACGATGCCGAAGCTCTCGCCGCCGGTGTTGGGCGCGCAGTAGACGTCGGCGCTGCGCAGCGCCGACGCCTTCCCGCCGTCGTCGACTTGACCCAGGAAACGCAGGTGACCCGCCAAAGACCCTGCGGCATCACGCAATTCGTCCTTGTCGCCGCGGCCGACGACCAGCAGCTGCACATCCGGGAAGCGGCGCACCACGGCAGGCAGCGCGTCCATCAGCACCGCCATGCCCTTGCGCGGCTCGTCGTAGCGGCCCAAGAACAGCACGGTCTTGCCCGGCCGGGGATATCCGTCCAAAAGCGGTGCGGCACTGATCGCCCCGACGTCGACGCCGTTGGGAATCTCGACCGCGTCGGAGCCCAGCGCCTCCATCTGCCAGCGCCGCGCCAGATCCGACACCGCGATCCGGCCGACGATCTTCTCGTGCCAGGGCCGCAGCACGCCCTGGAACACCGACAGCGTCAGCGATTTGGTGGTCGAAGTGTGAAAGGTCGCCACGATCGGCCCCTCGGCCACCCGCAGCGCCCACATGGACAGGCTGGGCGCGTTGGGCTCGTGCAGGTGCAGCACGTCGAAGTCGCCCTCGGCCAGCCAGCGCCGAACCCGGCCGTGCACTGCCGGGCTGAACTGCAGCCGGGCCACCGAGCCGTTGTACGGGATCGGCACGGCCTTGCCGGCCGAGACGACGTAGTCGGGCAGCTTCACATGCGGTGACGACGGCGCCAGCACGCTGACGGAATGCCCGCGAGAGCGCATCACCTCGGCCAGCTGCAGCACGTGCGATTGCACCCCGCCCGGCACGTCGAACGAGTACGGGCACACCATGCCGATGCGCATCAGGCCTCCTCCAACCGGGCCCGACGCTCGCGGGGCAGATCGGCCAGCCATTGCGGCTGCAGCATATGCCAGTCGGCGGGGTGTTCGGCGATGTTGGCGGCGAACTTCTCGGCGAGTGCCTGGGTGATCGCGGCGACGTCGCCGCCGGTGCAGTCCAGCGCCGGATAGATCTCGGCGCCCCAGCCGTCGCGCTCGAACCAGCAGTGCGTCGGCAGCAGTGCCGCCCCGGTTTCGAGCGCCAGCTTGGCCGGCCCGGCGGGCAGCCGGGTGGGTTCGCCGAAGAAGTCGACCTGAACCCCTTTGCGCGTGAGGTCGCGCTCGGCCATCAGGCACACGATCTTGTTGTCGCGCAGCCGTTCGCAGAGCACGTCGAAGGGCGGGCGTTCGCCGCCGGACAGCGGAAGCACCTCGAAGCCAAGGCTTTCCCGGTAGGCGATGAACCGCCGATACAGCGACTCGGGTTTGAGCCGCTCGGCCACCGTGGTGAACGTGCCGTGCGTCTGCGCCAGCCACACGCCGGCCATGTCCCAGTTTCCGCTGTGCGGCAACGCCAGCACCGCGCCGCGGCCGGCCGCCAGCGCCGCATTCAGATGTTGTTGTCCCAGAATCGTTTCGTGCAGCCGGCGGGCCAGCTTGGCGTGGTCCATCGTCGGCAACCGGAATGCTTCCCGCCAGTAGCGCGCATAGGACGCCAGCGAGGCCCGCATCAGCGAGCCGGGCACGTCGCCGGGCGGCACGCCGATGACGCGAGCCAGGTTCTTGCGCAGCTGGACCGGCCCGCCGCCTCGCGACGCGTACAGCGCGCCGGCGTCGAACACGTTGCGCGCGGCGAACTCCGGCATGGCCCGCACTACCATCCAGCCGGCCGCATAGCCCCAGTCGCTTGCCCGGTCAGCCAACGGGAAGCCGTCAACTCCGGGGAGCGAGATCACGGCTCGCTCTTCCCCGGTGCGTGCAGCGGCTCCGCCGCCCCGGGCGAGTGCCGCACGGTGTGCAGCCGCTGCGCGCAGGTGATCATGCTGGCCACCGCCAGCAGCCACATCGCCACGTGCAGCGCCCACGGCAGCGGAAACACCGGCAGATCGGACAATCCCGCGCCCACCAGCACGATGATCAACCGCTCCGGGCGTTCGATGAATCCGCCGTCGCCGCGCAGCCCGCTGGCCTCGGCGCGGGCCTTGATGTAGGAGATGACCTGCGAGGTGACCAGACAGATCAACGTCGCCACCACCAGCGACGGACTGCGCAGCCCGAACGCCGCCCACCACAACAATCCGCAGAACACCGCGCCGTCGCTGATCCGGTCGCAGGTGGCGTCCAGCACGGCCCCGAACCGGCTGCCGTTGCCGCTCTCCCGGGCCATTGCGCCGTCGACCATGTCGAACATCACGAAGAACCAGATGACGAACGTCCCGGCGAACAGCTGGCCGGTCGGAAACAGCGTCAGCGAGGCGAGAACCGATGCCGCGGTAGCCATGATCGTGACCGCGTCGGCGGTCAGGCCGAGCCGCAGCAATGCCCTCGCCACCGGCGTGGTGACCCGTGCCACCCCTTCCCGGGACAACAACTTGCTCACGACTGTTTCGCCCACTCGGTGGCCAGCAGCTGGCGGGTCTCGCGCAGCAGCTGCGGGATCACCTTCGAGTCGCCGACGATCGTGATGAAGTTGGCGTCGCCACCCCAGCGCGGAACCACGTGCACGTGCAGGTGTTCGGCCAGCGAGCCTCCCGCCGAGACTCCCAGGTTCAGGCCGACGTTGAAGCCGTGCGGCCGCGACACGGCCTTGATGACGCGGATCGCCTTCTGCGTGAACGCCATCAGCTCGGCGCTTTCCTTGTCGGTGAGGTCCTCCAGTTCGGATACCCGCCGATAGGGCACCACCATCAGGTGGCCGGGGTTGTACGGGTAGAGGTTGAGCACGGCATAGACGAGCTCGCCGCGGGCGACCACCAGGCCGTCTTCGTCGGACAGTTGCGGGATGTCGGTGAACAGCTGTGCGGGATCGGAGTTTTCCCGCTTCAGCGGCGCCTCGGCCAGATAGCTCATCCGGTACGGCGTCCACAAGCGCTGCAGCCGGTCGGCCTCACCCACGCCCCGGTCGACGATCGCGTCCTCGTCAGCCACGGCCACTCACTTTCACCAGTTCTGCAGTGGGCACGGCGTTTTCGCGGTCGGCGAGCCATTGCACAATAGCGGCGACGGCGTCGTCGCGCGGCACCCCGTTGATCTGCGTGCGGTCACCGAACCGGAAGCTCACCGCGTCGGCTGCGACGTCACGGTCGCCGGCCAGCAGCATGAACGGCACCTTCTGGTTGGTGTGGTTGACGATCTTTTTGGCCATCCGGTCGTCGCTGGTGTCCACCTCGACGCGCACGCCGTGCGCTTTCAGTTGCGCTGCAACGCTTTCCAGATAGGGCACGTGGTCGTCGGCGACGGGGATGCCGACCACCTGCACGGGCGCCAGCCACGCGGGGAACGCGCCGGCGTAGTGCTCGGTGAGGATGCCGAAGAACCGCTCGATCGACCCGAACAACGCGCGGTGGATCATCACCGGCCGCTGCCGGGAGCCGTCGGCGGCGGTGTACTCCAACTCGAAACGCTCAGGGAAGTTGAAGTCCACCTGGATGGTCGACATCTGCCAGCTGCGGCCCAGCGCGTCGCGGGCCTGCACCGAGATCTTCGGTCCGTAGAACGCCGCGCCGCCCGGATCG
Source organism: Mycobacterium sp. MFM001 (assembly GCF_003402475.1). Taxonomy (GTDB): domain Bacteria; phylum Actinomycetota; class Actinomycetes; order Mycobacteriales; family Mycobacteriaceae; genus Mycobacterium. Next base: position 51,940 of record NZ_BFAB01000006.1, on the reverse strand, counting down.
GGCACCAGTTCCAGGCCGGAGTCCGCCGCCACTTCGGCCAGCACGGTGGTGGCTTGGGCCCACAGCTCGTCGGAGCCGACGAACTTGTCCGGGTCCTTGGTGGACAGCTCCAGATAGAAGTCCTCCAGGCCGTAGTCGCCGAGCAGGTCGAGCACGAACCGCAGCAGCGACGCAAGCTCGGCGCGCAACTGGTCGCGGGTGCAGAAGATGTGGGCGTCGTCCATCGTGAAGCCGCGCGCCCGGGTCAGGCCGTGCACCACACCCGACTTCTCGTAGCGGTAGACGGTGCCGAACTCGAAGAGCCGCAACGGAAGTTCGCGATACGACCGGCCCCGCGACCGGAAGATCAGCGTATGCATCGGGCAGTTCATCGGCTTGAGGTAGTAGTCCTGCCCGGGCTTGCGCACTGCGCCGTCGTCGTCGTATTCGGCGTCGAGGTGCATCGGCGGGTACATCCCGTCGGCGTACCAGTCCAGGTGCCCGGAGGTGTGGAACAGGTCGGCCTTGGTGATGTGCGGGGTGTTGACGAACTCGTAGCCCGCCTCGATGTGCTTGCGCCGCGAGTACTCCTCCAGCTCCCGGCGCACAATGCCGCCCTTCGGGTGGAAAACCGCGAGGCCCGAACCGATTTCGTCGGGGAAGCTGAACAGGTCCAGCTCGGTGCCCAGCTTGCGGTGGTCGCGGCGCTGGGCTTCCTCCAGCAGTGTGAGGTGACGGTCCAATGCCTCCTGCGACTCCCAGGCGGTGCCGTAGATGCGTTGCAGGCTGGCGTTGTTCTGGTCGCCGCGCCAGTACGCCGCCGAGCTGCGCGTGAGCTTGAACGCCGGAATGTGGCGGGTGGTGGGAATGTGCGGGCCGCGGCACAGGTCGTACCAAACACGGTCCCGGGTACGGGGATTCAGGTTGTCGTAGGCGGTCAGCTCGTCGCCGCCGACCTCCATCACCGCGGGGTCGCCGGACTTGTCGTCGACCAATTCCAGCTTGTAGGGCTCATTGGCCAACTCCTCGCGGGCCTGCTCCTTGGACTCGTAGACCCGCCGGGAGAACAGCTGACCCTCCTTGACGATCTGGCGCATCCGCTTTTCCAGCGCCTCCAGATCCTCCGGCGTGAACGGCGCCGGCACGTCGAAGTCGTAGTAGAAGCCGTCGGTGATCGGCGGGCCGATGCCGAGCTTGGCAGCCGGGAACAGTTCCTGCACGGCCTGCGCCAGCACGTGGGCGCACGAATGCCTTATCACGCTGCGACCGTCTTCGGTGTTGGCCGCAACCGGGACCACCTCGGCGTCGGCCTCGGGTACCCAGTTCAGGTCGCGCAGTTTGCCGTCGGCGTCGCGCACCACCACGACCGCGTCGGGCTCGCCGCGGCCGGGCAATCCCGCCTCGCGTACCGCCGCAGCAGCGCTCGTTCCGGCTGGTACCCGGATCAGGGCTGCAGTCATCGGGGCGGTCTCCAAAGTTCGGTGGGTCGACGACCATGCTATCGGGGCGGCCCGTGGCCAAGCAGGGCCGCCGAGCCGCCACCGGAACCGCTGAAACAGCTACGCCTGGCCCGGTTTGAGCATCACGAACAGCGCTTCGCCTTCGGTCAGCAGGGTGTCGCCGTCGCTCAGGTGGCCTGAGACGAAGATCTTGCGGCCCTCGACCCGGCTGATTCCGGCCTCCACCTGCAGCTCCTTCTCGATCGGCACGATGTGCCGGTAGTCCAGATGCAGGTAGGCGGTGCGCTGGTAGGGGCCGCCCGTGAGCACCGCCGACGTCAGCCCCAGCACCGAATCGAAGAGCTGCGCAACCATGCCGCCGTGTACAGCGCCGTTGCGCCCCAAATGGAACCGGCGGAAACGGGCCCAGCCGCGGATCCGCCCGTCGTCGGTCTTGTTCATCTTCATCGGTATCGACGAGATGTTGCCGCGCATCGGCAGGTCCATCCGGCGGCCCGACGGCGAGCGCCATTCGTCGGTGTCGAACGGCGTCAACAGGTCGGACACCTTTTCCAACAGATCGGCCGCCTCGCCGATCACCTCGTCGGGTGCGTCGACGGCACGGGCATGGTCCTGCAGCACCCGCACCGCCTCGATGAACCTGCCGTAGTCGGGACCGCCTTTGGTGGTCGGCTCGGGCGGGTTGAATCCGCCGCCGGGGTGTCGCGTGTTCTCGGGTGCCACCAGGACACCGTATTGCCTCGATGGCGGCGACCCGCTGCGCCCGGCTTCGCCGCGCTTGCGATCGCCGCTAGGCGTTCTGTTCGCCGATGGCCGCCAGCAGCTCGAATTCGTCGTCCGACAGCGTGATCTCGGCGGCGGCGACGTTCTCTTCCAGGTGCGCCACGCTGGAGGTCCCGGGGATCGGCAGCATCACCGGCGAGCGTTTGAGCAGCCAGGCCAGCGCCATTTGCGAGGCGGTGGCGTCGTGCTCGCCGGCCATCCGCTGCAGCGGGCCGTCGGGGGCGGCCAGGGGGCCGGCGGCCAGCGGGAACCACGGGATGAACCCGATCTCCTCCTTGGTGCACGCGTCCAGCAGCGGCTCGGCGGCACGCGCGGTCAGGTTGTACATGTTCTGCACCGACACGATCGGTGTGATCTGCTGGGCCTGTCTCAGTTGGTCGACATCGACCTCGGACAGGCCGATGTGGCGGATCTTGCCTTCGTCTTTGAGCTTGACGAGCTCGCCGACCTGGTCGGCCAGCGGAAAATTGGCGTCGACGCGGTGCAGCTGGAACAGGTCGATCGTGTCGACCCCGAGCCGGCGCAGACTCATCTCGCATTCCTGGCGCAGATAGCTCGGGTTTCCCAGCGGGATCCACACATCCGGCCCGGTGCGCAGCAGGCCGGCCTTGGTCGCGATCACCAGGCCGTCGTAGGGGTGCAGCGCCTCGCGAATGATTTCTTCGGAGACGTAGGGGCCGTAGGAGTCGGCGGTGTCGATGAAGTTGACGCCGAGCTCCACCGCCCGACGCAGCACCCGCACGGCTTCGGCGCGGTCGGCGGGTGGGCCCCACACGCCCTTGCCGGTCAGGCGCATGGCGCCGAAACCCAGCCGGTTGACCGTCATGTCGCCGAGAGTGAACGTGCCGGATGCTTGAGCTTTTGCGGTTTGTGCAGTCACCTTTTCGACCGTACGCCGCGCCTGCGTGGCCGCCGCCGCGCGTGGCAAGCTGAAGCGCGTGGACTTGCACACGCTGACCGATCTGCCGTTGACCTATCCCGAAGTGGGCGCGACCGCCGGTCCGCCGCCACCGGGCTATGACCATCTCGGGTTTGCCACCCAAATCGGCGCCGGCCAAAAGCGTTTCGAGGACGCCGCCGACGCCGTCATGCACTGGGGCATGCAGCGTGGCGCCGGGTTGCGGGTGAAGGCCAGCAGCGACGTGGTGACGGTCGGCGCGGTGGTGCTGGTCGGTCTCGGCCCGCTGCAAGCACCCTGCCGGGTGGTGTATGTGGTCGACGAACCCGAGGCCAAGGGATTTGCCTACGGCACGCTGCCCGGCCACCCCGAGTCCGGCGAGGAGCGGTTCGTGGTGCGCCACGACCCGGTGACCGCCGCGGTGTTCGCCGAAGTGTCGTCGTTCTCCCGGCCGGTGGCGTGGTGGGCCAAGGCCGCCGGCCCGTTCACCAAGCTGGGCCAGCGGGTCATCGCCAAGCGCTACGTGCGCGCGGTGTGAGCGGATTGCGCTAACAGGCCCAGCGCGACAGCGCCGACGAGCAGACCGAAGTCGCGCAACGCGATGTCGTAGTAGCCGGACAAGGTCAACAGGTCGATGATGATGCCGGCCAGCCAGGCCGCCACCACCCACGCGCCGATGCGCGGCGCGACGGCCACCAGCACGCCGGCGACGATCTCGATCACGCCGACCAGGTACATGCACTGGTCGGCACTGCCCGGAACGATGTCGTCGATCCAGGGCGCCAGGTACATGCTCCAGTGATGCGGGTGCGTGAGCAGATTGAAGAACTTGTCCAGCCCGAACACGATCGGCGCGACGGTGAACACGACGCGCAGCAGCAGGTATGCGGCGTGCGCCGGATCCTTCAGCGTGATTGCGGGGGTGGCTTGATCGGTGGCCATGACTGCCTCCTGACTAACGGATAATAATTTGAACGTTAGAACTTGTAGAATGTAACGTCAAGCGTTTTGTTAGTTAGAAATGGGCTCGATGGACGACCTGCAGCGTGACGCCGCCGGGATCGGCGCACTCGCCGATCCAGTACGCCGCCAGCTCTACCGATTCGTGTGCTCACAAGCCGAACCGGTCAGCCGCGACCAGGCCGCCGAGGCCGTCGGCATCGCCCGCCACCAGGCGAAATTCCATCTCGACCGGCTGGCGGCCGAGGGCCTGCTGGAATGCGACTACGCCCGGTTGACCGGACGCTCGGGCCCGGGGGCGGGCCGCCCCTCGAAGCTGTATCGGCGGGCGGGCCGCGACATCGCGGTCAGCCTGCCGCAGCGCGAGTACGAGCTGGCCGGCCGGCTGATGGCCGACGCCATTGCCGAGTCCGCCGCGACGGGCGTACCCGCCGTCGACGTGCTACACCGGATCGCCCACGACCACGGCCGGGCGATAGCGCAGGACGCCGAGCGGCCGCGCGACGCCGAGTCGGCGCTGGAGCTCGCGGCGGCGCTGCTGGCCGCGCACGGCTACGAACCCCGCCGCGTCGGCGACGAGATCTGTCTGGCCAACTGCCCGTTCCACGCGCTGGCCCGCCAGCAGACCGAATTGGCTTGCGGCATGAACCACGCGCTGATCGCTGGCGTGGCCGAGGCGCTGGCGCCACACAGCCCGCACACCCGGCTCGATCCGCACCCGGACCGGTGTTGCGTGGTGCTTGCCGCGGGCTAGCCGGCCCAACGTGCCAGCAGGCGTTCGGCGCCGGCGCACAGCCGCTCGATGACGGCGGCGACGGGCTCCACCCCGGTGATCATCCCGACGCCCTGCCCGGCGTCGACGGGAGCGATCCGGTAGTCCTCGGCGGCGATCGCGTCGGCAAGCTCGGCCCGCGCGCCGGCATCGTCGGCCAGCGCGTCTTCCCGCCCGGCCCACCGTGCGACGAAGTCGTTGCGCAGCACCCGCGACGGAAACCGCTGCGGCCACGGGTATCCGCGGCCGACGTCGAACACGCGGGTGGGGGTGGTGTCGGTCTCGCGGGCGGCGATCAGTGCCTTGCGGGCGGCGTCGGTGGTCAGCGCCTCCGCGCAGGCCGACAGGCAGGTGCCCAACCACGCGCCGGCAGCGCCGGCGGCCAGCACGGCGGCGAGGCTTCGCGGCGACCCGATTCCGCCGGCGGCCAGCACCGGCACCGACACGGCGTCCAGTACCGCGTCGAGCAGCGGCAGCGTCGCGATCGTAGCCTCTCCGTGGCCGCCGCCTTCGGCGCCGCGGGCCACCAGCACGTCGATCCCTGCGTCGGCCGCCCGCCGGGCGCCGTCGGCGTCGTAAACCTGTGTGGCCGTGGCGATTCCGGCGTCACGGGCGCGCGCGGCCCAGGACAGGTCGGTGCCGAAGCTGACCGACAACAGCGCCGGCTGTGCGTCCAGAGCGGCGTCCAGCAGGTCCGGCTCCTGGCGAATCACCCAGTCCACCAAGCCAATTCCGAACGTCCCGCGCACGTGCTGCAGCTCGGCGGTCAGCGACGACGTCGACCCGGTGCTGCCCATGCCGACCATGCCCAGCCCGCCCGCCGCGGTGACCGCGGCGGCTAGTCGGCCACCGGCCACCCCGCCCATCGGCGCGTTGACGATCGGGACCCGCAGCCCCACACCGCGCGACCAGGGCGTCGACAGCAACGGCTAGAGGCTCTTGAAGACGGTCAGCAGGACCACCGAATCGTCGACCGCCTGCAGGGAGTGCCGTTGCGGCGGAATCACGACGTAGTCGCCGGTCTTGCCGTCCCAGGAGTCGTCGCCGGCGCTGATCCGGACGTGACCCTTGAGCACCTGCAGCGACGCCTGTCCCGGGCTGTCGTGTTCGGACAGCTCACGCCCGGCCAACAGCGCCATCACGGTCTGGCGCAGCTCGTGGGTATGGCCGCCGTGCAGGGTGTGCGCGGCGCGCCCGCTGCGTGTCTCGCGGGCCTCGGCCAGTTTTTCGTCGGCCAGGCTGGTCAGCGAAATCGTTTCCATGGAAGTCCTTTTCTGGTGACGTCTTCAGCTGGATAGTAGAAGAATCCCGGCGACGGCCAAGGCGATCACCTTGACCAACTCGAAGCCGACGTAGGCGTAATGGCCGCGCGAGCGCGGCGCGTTGAGGCCGGCGAGCACCTTGTCGGAGCGGCGATTCAGCCGCGGCCGCACCGCCGCCAACTGCAGGGCCAGCGCGGCGAACCCGATCACGAACGCCCCGATGACCGCGGGTGCCGGCGGGTCGGCAACGATGACCGCGACGACGACCAGCGCCAGTACGACCTCGACCGTGTTGAGCGCACGGAAAACCAGCCGCCCGATGCCGAGCCCGATCTGCAGCGTCACGTTCGGCGCGCGGAACTTCAGCGGTGCCTCGAGGAACGAGATGGCCAGCACCATGCCCAACCACACGAACGTGACCGCGACGGCGATTGCCGGTGCGGGGCTCATCGCGCGGCGCCCAGGTGCGCCATGCAGAGATCGGGTTCAGCAAACGCATCTAGCCGTTCGACGGTCACCGGCGCCGACCAGTTCTCCAATGCGCCCTGCATGAGTCCGAGGTGGATCGGGCAGACAACGCTTTGCCGCGCTTCGGCCATTTCCAGGAAGGGGCAGTGTCGCAGGCCGAGCTGTTTGCGCCCGCGCCGCTCGGGGGCGAACCCGAGTTCGTCGAGCACGTCGACCAGGTGCTCGACCGATTCCTTGGTGCGCCGGGGCGGTTCCAGTTGCCGTCCCCACGCGCGGCCGGCGGCCAGTGCCTTGGCGCCCGGATCGCGGTCGGCCGCGAAGCCCATCGCCAGGATTTCGGCCAGCAGCCGGTAGCGCCGCGGACCGCCGCGATCCATCTGACGTGTGGCGCGGAACATCAGCGCCGGGCGGCCCGGCCCCTTGCGCTCCGGCCTCACCTGCTCCACCTGCCCGTCGCCCAGCAGCGAGTCGAGATGGAACCGCACGGTGTTGGGATGCACGCCCAGCTCGTCGGCGATCGCGACGATGCTCATCGGAGCAGCCGCCGCCTTCAGCACCCGCAGCACATCGCGGCGGCGGCCGACTGGTTCCTTGATTGCGCTCATCCCTTCGGCAGGTTAGCCACCAGCGGCGTGTCCACACCCAGCGGCCCGACCTTGGCCGCTCCGCCCGGCGAGCCCAACGGCCCGTCCTGGCCCGGTAACGTTTCGCTGAAGAACGCGGCATTGTCGGCCAGATACGGCTGCAGATCCTCAGGAAGGTCGTCTTCGTAGTAGATCGCCTCGACCGGGCAGACCGGCTCACAGGCTCCGCAATCCACGCATTCGTCGGGGTGGATGTAGAGGGCGCGTCCGCCCTCGTAGATGCAGTCGACCGGGCACTCGTCCACGCAGGCCCGGTCCATCACGTCGACACATGGCTTCCCGATCACGTACGTCATGCGCTAGAGTTTACACAAGGCATATTGTAAAAACTAGGGAGGCTCGAAAATCCATGGCCGAGAACGAACTTGACGTCCGGGAGTTGCCCAAGCCGCAGAAGCACCCGACGATCTTCGCCACCTACGGCGCACTGGCCGTCGGCGAATCGTTCGTGCTGGTCAACAACCACGACCCCAAACACCTGCGCGACGAGTTCGAAACCGACTACCCGGGCAGCTACGGCTGGGAGTACGTGGAAAAGGGGCCGAAGGTCTGGCGGATCCGGATCACCAAACTCACTGCGACTTCGCTCCCCCGGATCCTCGCCAACACCGCCGAGGTCGCGGCCGAGCCGGACGTGACCGGTGCGGTGTGGAAGCTGGAAGTCCGCGATCGCGACCTGGATTCCAATGTCATTGCGCTGGCGCCGGGCGGCGGGATCGACGCGCACGCCGGCGCCGACGTCGACGTGCTGATCCACGTGCTGTCCGGCAGCGGGCGGCTGGCCACGGAGCAGGGCGAGATCGAGCTGGCCCCAGGCGCGCTGCTGTGGCTGCCGAAGCGGTCCCGACGCCAGTTCAGCGCCGGCCCCGACGGGCTGCGGTACCTGACCGTGCACCAGAAGCGCGAGATCCTGCCGCTGACTCCGACTGTGCGACAGGCAGTCTGATGGCCGGCCTGCCCTCGGCTGATCGCGCCGATAACGCCGTCCAGGGCCACTGGCTGCTGGCCCGGCTGGGCAAGCGGGTGCTGCGACCGGGCGGGATCGGGCTGACCCGCACACTTTTGGCCCGCGCCGGCGTCACCGACGCCGACGTGCTCGAGCTGGCACCCGGGCTGGGCCGCACCGCGACCGAAATCCTGGCGCGCCACCCGCGTTCGTACCTCGGCGCGGAGCAGGACCCCGACGCCGCGCGGGCGGTGCGCGATCTCGTCGCCGGCCACGGCGACGTCCGTGTCGCCGACGCCGCCGACACCGGGCTGCCCGATGCGGCCACCGATGTCGTGATCGGCGAGGCGATGCTCACGATGCAGGGCGATGCCGCCAAGCACAACATCGTCGCCGAGGCGTCGCGGGTGCTGCGGCCGGGTGGGCGCTACGCGATCCACGAACTCGCGCTCACACCGGACACCGTCTCCGACGAGGTCAAGACCGACGTGCGCCAATCCCTCGCTCGCGCAATCAAAGTCAACGCTCGCCCGCTGACGGTGACCGAGTGGACCGCGTTGCTGGCCGAGTGCGGCCTGGTGGTCGACGAGGTGGCGACGGCGCCGATGGCGTTGTTGCAGCCGCGGCGCCTGATCGCCGACGAGGGTGTGCTGGGAGCGCTGCGGTTCGCCAGGAACCTGCTGATCCACCGCGACGCCCGGCGGCGAGTGCTGACCATGCGCCGCACGTTCCGCAAGTACCGCGACCGGCTGATCGCCGTCGCGATCGTCGCGCACAAACCCGCTTAGGCCGAGTCGAGCTCGTCGAAGACGGACTGGGCGATCCGGAACGCGCTATTGGCGTCGGGCACGCTGCAGTAGATCGCCGTCTGCAGCAGAACCTCTTTGAGCTCGTCTCGGGACAGCCCGTTGCGCAGTGCGGCGCGAATGTGCGCCGCGAGTTCGTCGTCGCGGCCACGGGCGATCAGCGCGGTCAGCGCGATCATCGAGCGGCTACGCCGGTCCAGCCCGGGGCGTGTCCAGATTGCGCCCCAGGCGTATTCGGTGATCAGCGTTTGGAAGTCGCGGGTGAAGTCGGTGGTCCGGGCCTCGGCGCCCTCGACATGCCCGTCGCCGAGCACCTCGCGTCGCACAGCCATCCCGCGGTCGTACATACTGTCGGTCAATTCATCTCCACTTCTTCAGCGTGGCAAGCACATTGGCGATCTGGTCGGGCTGTTCGGCGGGCGCCAGGTGCGCGGCGTTGGGCACCTGGACGAACCGGCCGCGGCTCACGTTGGTGGCGATGAACCGCACCGAGTCCGGCGGTGTCGCGATGTCGTGCGCCCCCGCGACGGCGACAATCGGGGTGTCGATCTCGGAAAGCCGCTTGCGGGCGTCGAATTCGGCCAGCGCCTCACACGTCCGCGCGTAGCCGTCGTCGTCCACCCTCCGTAACGCGTCGAGAAGCGCTCGCGCCGACTCCGGGTCACGCTCGAAAAACCCTGGCGCGAACCATCTCTGGACCGACCGGGACACGACTTCGCCGGTGCCCCCGGTGCGAACGACCTGCGCTCGCGATTGCCAGTCGTCCGGATCGCCGATCCTGGCCGCAGTGCAGATCAGTGCGGCGGCCAGGACGCGTTCGGGGTGAGCGAGCAGCAGCTGGATTCCGACGGCACCGGCGACCGACACACCGGCGTAGGTGAACGGCCTGCCGCCCAGCGTGCGGTCCACCAGTTTGACGACACCGGCGGCCAGGTCCGCGATCGTGAAGGCGTCGCGCGGCGGCGGACTGGCGCCGTGGCCGGGAAGGTCCCAGCCGACGACGTGATAGTTGTCCGCCAGACGCCGTGCCGCGGCCGACCATAACGTGCCGACCGGCGTGCCCAGCGACGGCCCGACGACCAGCAGCGGCAGGTCCGGTGTGCCGCCCAGTTGTGCTCCGCGGATGGTGGGGACGCTCACCGGCGTTCCTTCACGATCCGTTGCGCGCGGTCCACGCTTTCGTCGATCAGCAGGTCGACGGCGCCGAAATACGTTGACGACGGCTCTTTCTCGACGAGTTCAGCGATAGCACGCTGTTCACCCTTGACGTCGGCGCTGGCCAGGTTGGCCGCCATCTGCTCGGCGTGGACGTCCAGCCCGGCAAGCAGTTCGCTGCATTGCGACCCGGCAGCCACGGTCCGGCGGGCCAGCGTGCGCAGGGTGTCCCACTCGGCATGCCAGGCGCCGTCGGGACGTTCGTCGTGGGCCAGCGCCGCAGCGGTGTGCAGTGTCGCGGCCAGCGGCGGCGCAGCCATCGCGGCGCGGCGAATCAGGATGGACAGCACAGGATTGCGCTTGCCCGGCATCGTCGACGATCCACCACGGCTTCCGGCGGCCGGCTCGCTGAGCTCGCCGATCTCCGGACGGGCCAGCGTGACGACGTCCGAGGCGATGTGGCCCCAGGCGTCCGTGCAGCCGACCAGGGCGTCACCGATCGCCGTGACCGGCGCCCGTGTGGTGTGCCACGGCAACCGGTAGTCCAAACCCAGTGCGGTCGCGGTGGTGTGCACCAGCTGGACCGAGACCTCTGAAGAGGCCAATTCGGTTGTCGCGGCGAGTGTTCCGGCGGCACCGCCGATCTGGACCGGAAAGCTCAGCGCCTCGAGTTGCCGGTAGGCGTCCACCACACCGTTCAGCCACACCGCCGCCTTGGCGCCAAACCTGGTGGGCACCGCGTGCTGGGTCAAGGTCCGGGCCACCATCGGCGTCGCGCGATGGGCTGTCGCAAGCGCGGAAAGCGTCGAAATCTGTTCGGCGAGTTGGTCTGCCAATGTTTCGACCACCCCGCAAATAGCTAGCATCAGCGCGGTGTCGAGGACATCCTGACTGGTGAGCCCGCGGTGAATCCAGCGGCCAGGCGGCGCGCCGACCCGTTCGCGCAGCAGGGCCACCAGGCCGATGACCGGGTTGCCGCCATCCTCGGCGCCCAGCGCCAGCGCTTCACAGTCCTGCGGCTGCAACAGCCCGCGAAGGTCCACCGGATCGCCCGGCGCCAGTCCCGCGCCAACCAGCGCGTCCAGCCACGCCGATTCCACTGCCACCATCGCCGCGAGCAGAGCCTGGTCGGTCATCAGGTCACCCGCGCGGTGATCGCCCGGCCACAACAGGTTCGTCATCGCGGATCACCGCGATACACCAGGAAAACCGTCTCACGCGCGCCTTGCAGGTGGATGTCGAAACGGTACCCGGCCGGCTCGGCGACACACAGCAGGGTATCCGAGAGCAGGGGCTCGCTATCCGGCAGATAGGCACGGGTGAACAACCGGTTCAACAGCCCGCGGGCGAAAACCGCGATCGCGAAGAACCCCGGCGGCCCGGGTGTCAGCGTCGTAAAGGTGTAGCGCCCAGCCGCGTCGGTGGCACATCGTCCCCACCCGGTGAACGCGTCGCCGCGCCGTAACGAACCGGCTTGCGCGACGACGCTCCCGTCGGGACCCGGCTGCCAGACTTCGACCAGCGCATCCGGGATGCCGTCGCCGGCCCCGTCGTACACCGTGCCGTGTAACCGAATGGCGTCCGGGTGATCATCGTCCACCAACCGGTTGTCGCCAGAATACGGCAGCGCGCAATGGAAGAACGGGCCGACGGTTTGCCCTGGCGTGCAGGCGAATTCACGCATGCCCACCGTCCAGAACGATGTCCCACCGGTAGCCGGTCGCGTACTCGGGCTGGGTGAGGTCGTGGTCGTAGCTGGCGATCAGCCGTTGGCGCGCAACGGGATCGACAACGGACTGGTAGATCGGATCCGACGCGAACAGCGGGTCGCCCGGAAAGTACATCTGGGTGACCAGCCGTTGGGTGAAAGCCGTTCCGAATACCGAGAAGTGGATGTGCGCGGGCCGCCACCCATTGTGGTGATTGCGCCACGGGTAGGGGCCCGGCTTGACGGTGAGGAAGCGGTAGGTTCCGTCGGCTTGGGTCAGGCACCGGCCGACCCCGGTGAAATTCGGGTCGAGCGGCGCGGGATGCTGGTCGCGCTGGTGGTGGTAGCGGCCGGCGGCATTGGCCTGCCAGATCTCGACGAGCTGGCCCGCAATCGGCCGGCCCGCCGTGTCGAGCAGCCGGCCGGTCACGACGATGCGCTCGCCGATCGGCTCACCGGCGTGGCCGGCCGTGAGGTCCGCATCACCGGGGTCGACGTCCTGCTCGCCGAAACACGGGCTACGGCGTTCGAGTTCCTCGGGGTCGACGCGGACGAACGGCGATTGCGGATGGCGCAGCGCGCTGCTGCGGTACGGCGGATAGTTCAGTCGCGGCTGCGTTTCGTCGTTGCCCTGGTACTGCGCTGCGATGCTCGCGATCTCCGCCGTGATGTCACGCTGGGACGCGACACGCTCCGCTGCAGCCGCCATGACTGCTGACGGTACCGTTAGCCCGTGGCGGGTGGCTATGTCTACGACCAGAGCTTCGCCGACGAGAGGATCCGGCTGGCCGGCATCGAAAGCTTGTGGGATCCCGGAAGTCAGGCCCTGCTCGACGACGTCGGCATCACCGACGGCTGGCGATGTCTCGAGGTCGGCGCGGGCGGCGGCTCACTGGTTCAGTGGATGGTGAGCCGCGGCGCCACTGTGACGGCAATCGATATCGACACGCGGTTCATCGAGCCGATGGCCGGTGACATGGTCGACGTACGACGGGTGGACATCCGCACCGACGAGTTACCGCAGAACGAGTTCGACCTGGTCCACGCGCGTCTGGTGCTCGAACACCTCGCCGAGCGCCGGGAGATCATCGACCGGCTGGCGGCGTCGCTACGCCCGGCCGGGTGGCTGGTGATCGAGGACTACGACTGGACCGCCTTCGGATTCGAAGACGCCGATCCGGGTTTCGAGCGGGTGACCGAGTCGGTGATGGCGTTCATGGCGCAGGCCGGCTTCGACCCGCGCTACGGCCGGCGCGTCGTCGCCGACATGGCCGCCGCCGGGCTGGCCGACATTCGCGGCGAGGGCCGCGCCCGGGTGATCGACTCCGACTCCCCCGGCTTCGACTTCTTCCGGCTGTCGTTCGAGAGCATCCGCGACGCCGTCGTCGACGCCGGTTTGCTCTCCGCTGCCGATGCCGACGCGGCCGCCGCCCGCTTCGGTGAGCACACGCGTCTGCTCACGCCGATGATGGTCGCCGGAATCGGCCGCCGCTGAGCGGAATTCGGAGCTACAGGGCCCGCAGCAGTGACTTGCGCCCCTTCACCCGCAGTCGGTGCGCGGTGGATTCGCGCAACTCCTCGATGCGGGCCGCCATCTTCTCGCCCAGCTCGACCAGTTCGGCGTCGCTGATCTTCACCGAGGGCGGCACCGGGATCATGTCGCGCTCTTCCTCGTCGGCGTGCGCCTCCAAAACCGTTGCGAACGAATGCCATTCGTCCTCGTAGGTAGGCGCGCTCGGCGGCGTGCGCAGCAGCACCGAGAGCTGGTCGATGACCTGCCGATGTTCGGCGTGCGCGATCGCGATCAACGTGCTGGCCGCGGCCAACGCCGGGTAGTAGATGTCGTCCTCGATGCGGAAGTGGATGTCGAGTTCGACGAGCAGATCGTCGAGATAGTCCTGACGTTCCGGGGCGGTCGCCGGCGTCGAGTAGATCTTCTTGACCAGCCCCTTGAGCGTCTTGTGGTGGTCCTGCAACACGGTGTAGGCGTTCATTTGGCGGCCTCGTTTCGCAACTCGATCATCCCGTCGTTGATTCGCGTCTGGTAGCGCGGCAACGGTGCCGCCGACGGCCCTCGCAGTACCTCGCCGGAGCAGACGTCGAAGCGCGAGCCATGCCACGGGCACACCAGCCGGCCGCGATCGACCCAGCCGTCGGCCATCGGTGCGGCCAGGTGCGGGCAGAACTCGCCGAACGCCGCGATCTCCCCGTTGCTGCCGGTCCGGCACAGCACCAGACCGACCCCGTCGACCTCGATGCGCTGCGGCTTGCCGTTCTTCAGCGACCCCACCGGCAACACCGGCGTCCAGTCCGCCGTACGCAGCCGCCGGCCAGACTGGTCGATGCCGATTCCGGAGTCGAACACCAACGCGCCGCCCAGGTAGCTGCTGCCGGCCGTGATGGCGTAGCCCACCGCGCTGATCACGATGCCCCGGCGGTGCCGGCCGCGCCGCCGATCCACCCACGACGCGATGTACAGGCCCGTCGCCAGCAGGTTCAGCAGGCCGTGCACCGCGCCGATGCGGCGGTCTTCCTCGTGGGTGTGCTGCCAGTCCGCGACGCCGGTGACCGCCGAGCCCAGGTTCGCCACGATGCCCAGCCCCAGCGCGCGGGAGGCGAACCGGGACGCGTCGATGAGCTCGGATTTGGGCCGGCCCGGCAGCAGGCTGAGCGCGTCCAACCCCACCGTCGTGCCGATCGCGCCACTGGTCAGCGACGCCAGCGGCGGGTGAACCGGATGCCCGAGCCAGACGCCGTTGAGCGCGTTGGAGACTCGATCGCGGGCCCCGCCCAGCGCGTTGAAGGCGTAGCTGAGCAGGTGCTCGAACCGGTAGCTGGGCCGATCCAGCCATTCCTGATGTCCGATGAAGGACAGCAGTCGCGCCCCCCGCCTCTGCAACCGACTTTCCGGAGTGGCCTCGACCACGGCATCAGTCCTTCCTCAACTGCGGAGCCAAATACGCATAATGCACGCATGGCTTCACAGAACCCCAAGTAAATACGACAACACCATACGCATATGCGGTGCAGCGCCGTGACCAAGGTACCCGAACGGTCCGACAACGCGCTATTCGGGCGACGGTTCGCGCAGTGAATTCACAGGAGCCGTTAACTCGCCGGAAGCCTTGAGGCAGAAGGCCTTTCATCAACGGTAACGCACTCGCCATACAGCATCTCTGTGTAGTAGAGTAGCTTTCTGCACAGCAGACCACGTGAGGATGCCATGACCGATCACCGCCGCATCTTCGACGACGTGCGGCGCGGGATGATCCCCGCGCACATCTACAACGACAAAGAAATCTTCGAGCTGGAAAAGGAGCGGCTGTTCAGCCGGGCCTGGATGTTCGTCGCCCACGAGTCGGAGATCCCGCACGACGGCGACTACGTGGTGCGCCGCGTGCTGGCCGACTCGTTCATCATCACCCGCGATGTCGAGGGCCGGGTACGCGCTCTTTTTAATATGTGCCTGCACCGCGGAATGCAGGTGTGCCGCGCAGAAATGGGCAACGCCTCGAACTTTCGCTGCCCCTACCACGGCTGGACCTACCGCAACGACGGACGGCTCACCGGCCTGCCGTTTCACCGCGAAGCCTACGGCGGCGAAGACGGCTTCCCGAAAACCAACCAAACGCTCTTGCCCGCACCGAATCTCGCGACTTACAACGGCCTGATCTTCATCAACATGGACCCCCACGCCGAGCCGCTGGAGGACTACCTGGGCGACTTTCGGTTCTACCTGGACTACTACACCAAGCAGAGCCGCGACGGCCTGGAGGTCCGCGGCCCGCAGCGCTGGCGGATCAACGCCAACTGGAAGATCGGCGCGGAGAATTTCGCCGGCGATATGTACCACACCCCACACACGCACACGTCGATCGTGGAGATCGGGCTGTTCCGCGAACCCAAAGCGCAGAAGCGCAAGGACGGCGCCACGTACTGGGCCGGCCCGGGCGGCGGCACCACCTACAAACTCCCGCCGGGCGGCTTCGACGACCGCATGCGTTACGTCGGCTACCCGGACGCCATGATCGAGCGGGTCAAAGAGGTCTGGTCGCCGCGCCACCTTCAAGTGGTCGGCGAGGACGGCTTCATGATCTCGGCCGCGTCGTGCTTCCCGAACCTGAGCTTCGTGCACAACTGGCCCAAAGTGCAGGAAGGCCAAGCGGTTTTGCCGTTCATCTCGATCAGGCTCTGGCAGCCGGTCAGCGAGAACGAAACCGAGGTATGTTCCTGGTTCGCGGTGGATTCCGCCGCGCCAGCGGGATACAAGAAGGACTCGTACAAGGCTTATCTGATGTGCTTCGGATCGACGGGCATGTTCGAGCAGGACGACGTCGAGAACTGGGTGTCGCTGACCACCACCGCCGGCGGCTCGATGGCCCGCCGGCTGCTGCTCAACAGCAGGATGGGCCTGCTCTCCGACGACCGCCCCGTCGTCGAAACCTTGCCCGCCGCAGCATTTCACGGACCCGGACGCGCCCAGGTCGGCTACAACGAAAACAACCAGCGCGAACTGCTCAAGCTGTGGGCCAGCTATCTGGAGACGGCATGAAACCCCTGCCGTTCAACGACGATAGGCATCTGCAGGCCCACCAATTTCTGGTCGACGAGGCCTATCTGCTCGACGCCCAGCAGTACGAGGCGTGGCTGGACACCCTGACCGACGACGTCCACTACCTGATGCCGGTGCGGGTCACCACCGCGCTGGGCGCGGGGTTCGACACCTCGCCGGGGATGGCGCACTTCGACGAGAACAAGTACTCGCTCTCCCGGCGGGTGGCCCGGTTTCGCACCGAACACGCCTGGACCGAGGATCCGCCGTCGCGGCTGCGGCACTACATCACCAACGTTCGGACGTTCGCCTGCGAAGATGATGCCCATGTGGTCGTCGAATCCGCGGAGCTGCTCTTCCGCAGCCGCGGCGATGTCAACGAGTCCGCGCTGGTGTCCTGTGGGCGCCGCGATGTGCTGCGCCGCGAAGACGGCCAATGGAAACTGGCGCGCCGCACCATCATGGTCGACGAGTCGGTGTTGCGGATGCAGAACCTGGCGGTGTTCCTGTGAACGATGAAACCCTCACCATCGCAAACGAATTCGCCGAAGTCGAGGTGTGCCGCGTCGATACCCGCAACGGGTCGCGACTGCTGATCACCGCGCCCAAGTCCGGGCGGTCGATCAGCCTGGACGCGCTCGAGCTGGAGGCGCTGACCCGCCAGAACCCGCGCACTTTGGAGGCAATGGTGGGCAATACCGACGGGCCCCTGCTGCCATGACCGGCTGGCTGGACGGCAAACGCACACTGGTGGTGGGCGCCGGATCCGGCATCGGCCGGGCCCTCGTCGACGCCTTTCGTGCCGAGGGCGCCAAAGTCGCGGTGCTGGAACGGGATCCCGGCAAATGCGACGCGCTGCGACAGCAATGCCCGGACATCCCGGTAGTCGACGGCGACGCGATCAGCCGCGAGGACAACGAGCGGGCGGTAGCTACCGCTGTGGAGTCGTTCGGCGGCCTCGACACGCTGGTCAACTGCGTGGGAATCTTCGACTTCTACAAGGGAATCGCCGACATCGCCGCCGGCGTCCTCGAGGCGGCATTCGACGAAATGTTCCGCACCAACGTGCTCAGCCATCTGCAATCGGTGAAGGCGGCGCTGCCGGCGCTACAAGCCGGGAACGGCCCGTCGATCGTGCTGACCGAATCCACCTCCTCGTTCTATCCCGGCCGCGGCGGGGTGCTATACGTGGCATCGAAATTCGCGGTGCGCGGACTGGTCGCCACGCTCGCCCACGAACTGGCACCGCGGATCCGGGTCAACGGTGTGGCGCCGGGCGGCACACTGAACACCGATCTGCGTGGCCTGAAAAGCCTTGGTCTACAAGATGTACGCCTCGACGACACCCCCGACCGCGAGCACGACCTGGCCGCCCGCACACCGTTGAACGTCGCGCTCACCGGTCACGACCATGCCTGGAGTTTCGTGTTCCTTGCCTCCGACAGATCCCGCGGGATCACCGGCGACACCGTCCACCCCGACGGCGGATTCGGGCTATGACCCTCGACGAACAGCGCGCCCTGGTGGCATCAGCATGCCGGGTCGCCGCCGCGCGCGGACTGGTCGACGGCATCCTCGGTCACCTATCCCTGCGGGTCGACGACGAGCGGCTGCTGATCCGCTGCCGCAGCGACACCGACACCGGTGTGGCGTTCACCCGGCCCGACGACGTCCGGCTCATCCACTTCGACGGAAGCGCCGCGGCCGCAGGAGAACTCGACGGCTACCGGGTTCCCCACGAACTGCCGATCCACGTCGAAACCCTGCTCGCCAACCCGCAGTACCGCGCGGTCGCGCACCTGCACCCGCCCGCCGTCGTCGCCGCCGATCTCACCGGCATCACCATCCGGCCGATCTACGGCGCGTACGACATTCCCGGCGCCCGGCTTGCCCGTGATGGCGTGCCGGTCTACGAACGTGCGGTGCTGATCCGAAACAGCGGATTGGCCAAGGAAATGGTTGCCGCGATGCGCGGCCGACCCGTGGTGATCCTGCGCGGCCATGGGATCACCAGCGCCGCGGCCACCGTGCAGCAGGCGGTGTTGCAGGCCATCAGTGTCGACGCGTTGGCCCGCATGGCCTTGACAATCGTTTCGGCCGACGGTGCCCTGCGCGACATCGCCGACCGGGACTGGGACGACCTTCCCGATCTCGGGCCCGGTTTCACCGACGCCGCGTGGCGCCATGAAGTGGCCAGGCTGGGTGAGTAAGGACGGTCGAATGTCGAGTTGTTGGGCGAATTTTGGCCTATTCTCGCAATAACTCGACGTTCGAGGAAATCAGAGCTGATCGCCAATCTCCTTGGCCGCCTCCGTAAGTGCGGCCGCCACCGACGAATACTGCGACTTGGGTAGCCGCTGCTGCGGCGCCGCGGCATTGAGCGCCAGCCGAAGCCCCGGCGCCCGGGTCGGTATCACCACCGCGACCGATGCCACGCCCTCCTCGCTTTCCTCCCGGTTGACGGCGTAGCCCTGTTCGCGGACACGGGCCAGCTCGGCCTCCAAGGCGATGCGGCTGCCGATCGACCGATCGGTGATGCGCTCCAGGTTCTCCTCGGGCAGCAGCTGATGCAGTTCCGCTGTCGGCAGCTGGGCCAGCATCACCTTGCCGGTCGACGTGCAGTGCGCGGGCATGGCGCGGCCCAACCGGGACGCCACCCGCACCGCCGTCGGGCCCTCCACGGCGGCAACGAACCGGACCGCGGCGCCGTCGAGCATCCCGACATGAACTGTCTCGCGCAGCCGTTCGCTCAAGCCGCGCATCACCGGCGTCGCGGTGCCGGCGATGTCGATGCGGCCGAAGATCGCAAACGCCACCCCGGTCAGCGCCGGGCCCGGCAGATACGCCTTCGACACCGGGTCCTGCCGCACGAACCCGCGGTAGGCCAACATCGCGAGCAGCCGGTGCGCGGTCGACGACGCCACCCCGAGGTATCGGGTTGCCTCGCTCAACCGGATCGACGGTTGTTCACCCAACAGCAGCAACAGCTTCAGCGCGTTGTCGACCGACTCGATCGGATACTGCGGCGCAACCGTTTTCTGCATAGCAGAAACGCTACCTGCCGTAGCGTACGAACATGGCCGCGAAATCATGGGCAGCCGGCCTCGCAGTGGTGTTGGCGGCGTGCACGACGTCGGTGCCCGGACACCCAACGACCGTGCCGGGTCCACCTCCCGCGCCCCGAAAGTCGCTGGCGTCGGCGCGCGAGCTCCTGCTGCACGACGGCGACCGCACGCCGATGGGTCCCGCGACGACGGCCTCCCGCGGCGACGAGCTCTTCACCAGCGCTCGCCCGCCGGAATGCTTGGCGGCCCTGGTGTTCAAGGGCTCCCCGCTGTTGCCCGTCAACGCCTCCGATCACGCCGATGCGACCTATCGCGTCGGCAACTCGGCGCTGTACGCCGAATCGATCGACGTCTACGGCAGACCGCTGGACCCGCATGAGGTGGTGTGGAACGGCTTCAGCACGGTGTCCGCCTGCAGCAGCGACGCCATCGGGGTGGCCCCCACGGGTGATTCCGCGCCGATGCGCCTGCGCCGGTTCGCCGTGGCGGACGACGGCGTGCTGGTGTGGGCGATGACTGCGCCGGGGCGCACCTGTGACTACGGCCTGGCGGTGGTTCCGCGGGCGGCGCTGCTGATGACGGCCTGCGACGTCGAGAGCGGAATCGACATCGACGACTGGGCGTCCACCCGCCGCCAGCAGCTCATGTCCCGGGTCGCCTGAGGCGCTGGCTACCATCGGTCACGTGGCCACCGACCGAATTCGTCTACTGCTCGCCGATGTCGACGGCACGCTGGTGGACCAAGAGAAAAAACTGACCGACGCGGCGATCGACGCGGTGCACAAACTGCACGACGCCGACGTGCTGTTCGCCGTCACCAGCGGACGACCGCCCAAGGGCATGGCGATGCTGATCGATCCGCTTAAGCTGCAAACCCCGATCGCGGGATTCAACGGCGGCATCTTCGTCAAACCGGACATGACGGTCATCGAACAGAAGGTGCTTCCCGACGACCTCGTCGCACAGATCGCCGACGTGATCGGCTCGTTCGACCTCGACGTGTGGATCTATCAAGGGGCCGACTGGTATGTCCCCGACCCAGACGGCGCCCACGTGGACAAGGAGTCGAAAACCGTCCAGTTCGAGCCGAAGGTCATGACGGACGTGAAGGACCACACCGAGTCGGTCGCCAAGATCGTCGGCGTGAGCGACGACCACGACGCCGTCGCGGCGGCCACCAAGGCGGTGCAGGACCGATTCGGGGAGCACGTCGCGGCGTCGACGTCGCAGCCCTACTACCTCGACGTCACCCATCCGGAGGCAAACAAGGGCTCGGTCGCCAAATACCTTGCGGCGGAATACAAGCTCGGGCCCGAACAGATCGCGACCATTGGCGACATGCCCAACGACATCCTGATGTTCAAGCACTCCCGGCTGACCATCGCGATGGGCAACGCCGACGAGAAGGTGAAGAAGGCCGCCAAAGAGGTCACCGACAGCAACGACAGCGACGGTTTCGCCAAGGCCGTCGAGCGCTTCGTCCTGCCCGAAGCCACGAAGTGATGCCGTGCCTGTAGATGCCCTGTTGCAGTCGATCCCGCCGCTGACGGTGTACTTGATCGTCGCCGGCGTGGTCGGGATCGAGAGCTTGGGGGTCCCGCTTCCCGGCGAAATCGTGCTCGTCACTGCGGCACTGCTGTCGTCGCGCCATGAGCTGGCGGTCAACCCGCTGGGCGTCGGCGCGGCAGGCGTGATCGGCGCCGCGGTCGGCGACTCGATCGGCTATACGATCGGCCGGCGGTTCGGCATGCCGCTGTTCGACTGGCTGGGCCGACGATTTCCGCGGCACTTCGGTCCCGGCCACGTCGGTCTTGCCGAGCACATATTCGAGCGATGGGGCTCGCATGCGGTGTTTTTCGGCCGGTTCATCGCGTTATTGCGGATCTTCGCCGGGCCGTTGGCCGGCGCGCTGAAAATGCCGTATCCACGGTTCCTGTTCGCCAATGTTTCCGGTGCCGTGTGTTGGGCGGGTGGCACCACCGCGGTGATCTACTACGCGGGGATCGCGGCCGAGCGCTGGCTGGAGCGGTTCTCCTGGATCGCGCTGGTAGTGGCCGTGCTGGGCGGCGGCATCGCCGCGATCCTGCTGCGAAAACGCACCGCCCGGGCGATCGCCGAATTCGAGGCCGAGCACAGCGAAGAATCGGACCCGACAACCGCCCAGTAGCTTAACGGCGTTCACCCAAATCCTTAAGAAATTGGGCATGGACAGGGCGGTTGAACTGGTGTTATATAAATGTGATCCACAAATGCGACGTCTGTCTTCAGGCACGTAGGGCGGGCATCCTTCGCGACGCGAAGCGTCGTTCGAAAGGAGTTCACCATGAACTTTGCCACCGCCGAAACATCATTTCGCCACATGATGTTGAGCAGTCGGCTCGTCTCTGAGTTGGCCGATGCGCACAGCACGCTGCGGACCACTGTCGAACGCACCGGCCCGGCTGTAATCGTCCATGCCGGAGGCGAGGTGGACGCCTCGAACGAGGCCACCTGGCGTCACCTGTTGAGCGAGGCGGGCGCCGCCGCTTTCCCGCCTGGTGCGCTTGTAATCGACACCAGCGGACTGGATTTCATGGGCTGCTGTGCCTTTGCGGTGCTCGCCGAAGAGGCCGAGCGGTGCCGTCGGCGCGGCGTCGAACTGCGTTTGGTGAGCAATCAGCCGGGCGTTGCGCGGATCGTCGGTGCATGCGGGCTGAGCGAGCTGCTCCCCGTCGACGACACCGTGGACGCCGCGCTGTCGACATCGGTCGACTGGTAAGGCTTTCCGCCTAACGGCGAATGCGTTGGGCGAGAACTTCTTTCCCTGCTCCACTCAACTGGTTGAGCGCGTCTGGGCGAGCGGCCATCGCCATCAGCAGCGCCTCCCCCGGACCGGTGACTTCGGGTCCGCTGCCGTGGGACCAGTCCACGTCGGTCGCCACCAAACGCAGGCCCCGGGCCCGCCAGGCGCCCCGCACGGCGGGAGCACGCAGTGCGAAGTCCAACACCCGTTGCAGGCGCTCGGGTGGAATAACGCGCTCGATACCGAGCGGCCGTCGGATGTCCTGCTGGTGGATCGTGCCGTCGACGAGTGCGGGCATGCCGCCGAATGCCGACATGAGGCCGCGGGGAGGGATACAGACGTGCATCAACTCGGTGAGCTGTTCGGGCGAGCGAGTGGCGTACTCGGCGACGCCGATCGCGTTGACGCGATCGGGCACCAAGCCGCCTTTGAGGAAGCGCCGCACCACTTCCCAGCGGCTGAGCTCGTCGTAGCTGAGCACATGGGCGACGACGTCGCGCACCCGCCAGCGCTCGCACAGAGTGGGTTGCTCCCATTGCGCCGGTGACAGGCCGGCAAGCAGGTTCGCGAAGTCCCCGCGTTCCTCGCAGGCCATCTGCATGGTCTCGGTCATTGCACTGCGCCCGTGACGAGGTCGGCGAAATTCGCCAACGTGCCGGTCCAACCGGCCGGATCATCGAAGATCGCGCGCATCTGCTCGGTGGCCTCACCGTAGCGTTGCAGGTTGCGGTGACGCAGATCCAGTCGCGTGCGGTCCGCGCCTTCCGGGGTGAACGTCACCTCGACCTCGGTTTCGAAGTCCGGGTCGAATCGCCAGTCGGCGCCAATCTGCCAGAGCAGCACGACTTTTCGGGGCGGCTCCCAGGAAGCCACACGGCCCCACTGACATTCGCTGCCCTCGACCCCGCGCTCGAACCAGCGCCCGCCGCCGTAGGGCTCGACGACCACCTCAGCGAGCTCGGAGCTCCCGATCGAATGTTCTTTGGGCCAGAAGTCGGTCATCCGCGCGGTGAACAACTCGAACGCGCGGGCCTGCGTCAACGGCACGCTCAGCGTTCGGAAAACCTCGACGACGGTGGATTCAGTGCTCATCCTTGCTCCTTTCGGCCAGGATCGCGAAGTTGTCCAGTGCGGTCTCCCAAAACCGGTCGAAGTAGTCGCGCACCACCTGAAGCCCCGACTGGTTGATGCGGTACAGCCGCCGGGTGCCGGCAACCGATTCGACGACCAGGTCGGCGCCCTTGAGCACCCGCAAGTGCTGCGAGACGGCCGGGCGCGAAACAGGCAACTGGTCGGCCAGCACGCCGACGGAAACCGGGCCCGACGCCAGCTTTTCCAGGATTGCGCGACGGGTGCGATCTCCCAACGCATCCAGCACGACATCCGCCGACGCGGCCATATCGGTAAGTGTGCACGAACGGTAAGTAGCTGTCAACGGTTCGTGACGACTAACGTTTACGGCCCATCGGATCGGGACATCGTTAAGCCATGGGAAATTCACAAGTCGTCGTCGTCACCGGAGCAAGCGCAGGAATCGGTCGCGCCACCGCGCAACTGCTCGGTCGGCGGGGCGCCCGGGTCGGCCTGCTGGCGCGCGGCGAGACCGGGCTGGAGGGGGCGGCCAACGATGTGCGCGCGGCTGGCGGTGAGGCGCTGACAATCCCGACCGACGTCTCGGACTACGACGCGGTGGAACGGGCCGCCCAGCGCGTCGAGGAAAAGTTCGGGCGTATCGACGCGTGGATCAATGTCGCGTTCAGCTCGGTGTTCGCACCCTTCGCCGCAATCAAGCCCGAGGAGTTCCGCCGGGTGACCGAGATCAGCTACCTCGGCTTCGTGTATGGAACGATGGTTGCGCTCAAGCGGTTTCGGCCGCGGAACTCCGGCGTCATCGTGCAAGTGGGATCGGCGTTGGGAGACCGCGCGATTCCGCTGCAGTCGGCGTACTGCGGCGCCAAGCACGCCATCAACGGCTTCACCGAGTCGCTGCGAACCGAATTGATGCACGAGAAGAGCAAGGTGCGGGTCACCGTTGTGCAGATGCCGGCGGTCAATACGCCGCAGTTCTCCTGGGTGCTATCGCGTCTGGACAAGCATCCGCAGCCGGTGCCGCCGATCTACCAGCCGGAGGTCGCCGCGCGCGGGGTCCTGCATGCGCTCGACCATCCCCGCCGCAAGCAGTACTGGGTCGGCGCTAGCACCGTTGGCACGATCATGGGGCAGCGGATGGCCCCGGCGCTGCTCGACCGGTACCTCGCGCGAACCGGATACGACTCGCAGCAGACCGACCAGAAGGTCGAGCCAGACCGCTCGGCGAATCTGTGGGAACCTCTGGACGGCCCGGGCGGTCGCGACTACGGGCCCCATGGCGTGTTCGACGACCAGTCACACGGCCACAGCGCGCAGTTCTGGCTGACACGGCATCGGCGGTCGTTGCTCGGCGCCGGACTCTTGGCGAGCCTGTTTGCCGCATCGAGTTGGGCGCAGCGCCAGCTTTAAGCATTCTGTCCCAGTAGCCCCTCTGTCCTCGGTGGTTGCTGGCAGGCGTGGACGGGGCTCTGGATGCGACAGACCGGCTTTGGCATTCTGCCCCACCGATCACTGTAACCACTTGCGCCACTGTCGTTTTGCCTGCGGACCGCGGTAGCGCGAGTCCCATCCGCGTGATAGTATTAGAACATGTGTTCGAGTAGCCGTGAGGAGATCGTCGAGGTCTTCGACGCGCTGCAGGCTGCCATGAAGCGCGCGCTGGATCTGTCTTTCGAGGTGCTGACCACCCCGGAGTCGTTGGCCATGTTGGAGTGCTGCGAAACGCTGCGTCGCCAGCTGCCTGTTGTAGAGCATCCGTTGATCAACCAGCTCGCCGAGCAGGCCAGCGACACCGAGCTGGGCGGCACGCTGCGCTTTGCGCTGGCCGAACGGCTACGCATCACCCCCGCCGAAGCCTCCCGGCGCATCCACGACGCCGAAGAGCTCGGGGAGCGCCGGGCGCTCACCGGCGAACCGCTCGAACCGGTGTTGCCCGCGACTGCCGCCGCCCAACGCGCCGGCCAGATCGGTGCCGCTCACGTCAGCGTGATCCGCAGCTTTTTTGCCCACCTGCCCGGGTTCGTTGATGCCGAGACCCGCGAGCACGCCGAAGCCCATCTGGCCGGCCTGGCTAGCCAGCATCGCCCCGACGATTTGGCCAAGCTGGCCGCCCGGCTCACCGACTGCCTTAACCCCGATGGCGATTTCACCGACGAGGACCGGGCCCGCCGGCGCGGGCTGATGCTGGGCCGCCAGCAGCCCGATGGCATGTCGCAACTGAGCGGCTGGGTCACCCCGGAACTGCGCGCCACCATCGAAGCGGTGTGGGCCAAGCTGGCCGCCCCAGGCATGTGCAACCCCGACGACCCGGCGCCAGTGCTGGACCGGACACCCTGTGAGCAGACCGCCCAGCGTGACGCGCGCAGCACCGGGCAGCGCAACCACGACGCCCTGCTAGCCGGGCTACGGGGGCTGTTGGCGTCCGGAGAGCTGGGGCAGCACAACGGATTACCGGCCAGCATCATCGTCACCGCCAACCTGGGCGATCTCGAAGCCGGCACCGGACACGGCCTCACCGGCGGCGGATCACTGCTACCGATGTCCGATGTCATCCGGCTGGGCTCGCACGCGCATCACTACCTCGCGATTTTCGATAAAGGCCAAGCGCTGGCGCTCTATCACACGAAACGCCTCGCCTCGCCCGCCCAGCGGATTGTGCTCTACGCCAAGGATCGCGGCTGCAGCTTCCCCAGCTGCCCAGTGCCCGGCTACTACTGCGAAGCCCACCACTGCACCCCCTACGCGAAATGCCGCACCACCGACATCAACGACCTCACCCTGGGCTGCGGCGGACACCACCCGCTGGCCGAAGAAGGCTGGACCACCCGCAAAAACGCACACGGCGACACCGAATGGATCCCACCACCACACCTCGACCACGGCCAACCCCGCGTCAACCAATACCACCACCCCGAAAAACTCCTCCGGGATGGCGATGACGACGAAGATCCGTAGTGGCTCAACGCCTCCGGAGCACGGATGCCAACGCCCATGACGCACCGGCGCCGGCGACGGCAAGCCCGGCCAACGGTGCAGCCACCCTGGCGGCTCTGACGCGCGGCGACGGCGTCGGGCGGGCAGGCGCGGCACCCGCCATCACCTGACCCAGATGCATCGGCTTAGCCGCTCCGGCGTCGCTGATCTGTGTCTGGCAGGAGAACCCGTTGGCTACCACCAAGGCGCCGGGATTCTTGCGGATCGCCGGCAGCAGCGCTTGTTCGCCGCAATCCATCGAGATGTCGTATTTGCCTTCCTCGAAGCCCCACGAGCCCGCCAGCCCGCAACAGCCGCCGGTAACCGGCTCGACCTCAAGGCCCATCTTCTCCAGCACCTGCTGGTCGGCGTCGACGCCGCCGGTCGCCCGCTGGTGGCAGTGCCCCCACAGCAGCGCTTGCGTTCCCGATAGCCGCGGTACCTCGACGTCGAACTTAGAGAAAAACTCTGCGAAGTGATAGCTGTTGCGCACCAACCGATCTGCATCGTCGTCGTGCGGCATCAGCTTGGGCAGCTCGTCCTTGAACACCGCCAGACAACTCGGCTCCATCCCGACGATCGGCGTGCCGGCCCTGATCTCGTCGCGCAACTGCGTCAAGACGTCGCGCAGATAGCGCTCCGCCACATCCAAGAAGCCGTAGTCGTAGAGCGGTCGCCCACAACAGATATGCCCGCCAGGCATGATCACCCGCCAGCCGGCCGCCTCGATCGCCTCCACACATGCCACCCCGACGTCGGTGTGCAGCCGGTTGTTGAACGTGTCCGGGAACAGGATCACCCGCGGCCCGTTTTCATTGACCACCGGACGACCAGAAAACCAGCGCTGCAATGTCATTGGCGCAAACGTCGGCAGCGGCCGCCGCCGGTCAATCCCACCGACCAACTTGGCTATCCGCGACAGCACCGGTGTCTGGGTGGCAAAATTCGCCAGCTCCGGCATCGCGCTGGCCAATCGAGCCGCCTGGTCGATGAACCCGAACGCGTAGGCATACCGCGGCCGCCACCGGCGCAGCGACCGGAAATGGTGATACAGGAATTCGGCTTTGTAGGTCGGGATGTCCACGTCCACCGGGCAGTCGCTGGTGCAGCCCTTGCACGCCAGACACAGGTCCAGCGCGTCGGCCACCTCTGCCGATTGCCAGCCGTCGGTGATCACTTCCCCGCGCAGCATCTCGAACAACAGTCGCGCGCGTCCACGGGTCGAGTGCTTTTCTTCCCGCGTCACCTGATAGCTCGGGCACATGGTGCTCGTCGCCTCCGGCACCCGGCATTTCCCGACGCCGACGCACCGCAGCGCCGCATGCGAGAAGTCGCCGCCGTCCTGCTTGTAGGCGAACTTCACTTTCGGCCGCGGCGGGTTGTAGTCAGTACCCAGCTTCAGGTTCTCGTCGAAGCGATACGCGTCGATGACCTTGCCCGGGTTCATCTTCCACTCCGGATCCCAGATCAGCTTGAACTTGCGCATCGCCTCGATCAGCCGCGGACCGTACTGCTTGCCCAGCAACTCGGCGCGCTGCTGGCCATCCCCGTGCTCGCCCGACATCGACCCGCCGTACGACGCCACCAGGTCACCGGCCGCCTCCATGAAATGCCGGTAGTTAGCCAGCCCGTCCTTGTGCCGCAAGTCGAAATTGATGCGGGAGTGGATGCAGCCCTCCCCGAAGTGGCCGTACATGGCGCCGCGCAACCCATGGTCGGCATACAGCTGCTGCAGATCGCGGATGTAGTCGCCGATCCGGTCCGGCGGTACCGCCGAGTCCTCCCAGCCCGGCCAGTGATCGTCGCTGTCGACCGGGAACGCCGTCGACCCCAGGCCCGCTTCGCGGATCGACCACAGCTCGTCGCTGTTGCCTCCGTCTTGCTTGCTGCGGGCAAGCACAATGCGGTCCTCGTCGACATGCTTCTTCTTTTTCAGCCAGCGCACGAATTCCTCGGCGCGCGTGAGCGATTCGCCGGGCGAATCCGAACCGAACTGCACAAACAGCCAGGCCCCGGTCGCATCGGATCGCGGCAGCGCCTGCAGCCCGGAGGCGTTGGTGCCTTTGATCTTCTGATCGTGAACCAGCATATGGTCGACGGCTTCCAGCCCGATCGGCTTCCACGCCATGATGTCCGGGCCCGCGTCGCCGGCCTCGCCGGCGGTGTCGTAGTGGATCACCACCAGTGTGCGGTGCAGCATCGCCGGCGTCAGCATCAGCGTCGCGGTCAATGCCACCGCGCAGGTGCTCTCGGTGCCCACCAGAGCCCGCGCGACGTTGAAACCCTTCTCCGGCAGCAGTTCGTCGAGGTTGTAGCCCGACACCCGCCGCGGCAGCTCGTCCACCGACGGGAACCCCTTGCGGATGTCGTCGGCGTACTCGTCGCGCAAATCCCGCAGCGCCGCATAGATTTCGCCTTTACGGCCGCCGGCGGCGATGATCGCATCGAGATCCTTCTCCTCGTTGACGCCGACGGTGAACCGCGCTCCGTCATACGTGACGACATCCATCGCATGGGTGTTGTCGGAGGTCCGCGGCCCCGGACCGTACAGGTGGGCCTGGATGGAATGCACCCCGCAGGAGTTGTTTCCGATGTTGCCACCGATGGTGCAGCGCGAATGCGATGACGGGTCCGGCCCGAACACCAGCCCGTATTCACCGGTGGCCCGGTTGAGGTTCTCGTTGATCACCCCGGTTTCCGCGGTGACCAGGCGGCCCTGGGCGTCGATGTCGATGATGTCGGTCAGGTACTTCGAAAAGTCGATCACCACCGCGACATTCACGGTTTCGCCGGACAGACTGGTCCCGCCTCCGCGGCACAGCACCGGCGCGCCATAGGTGTGACACGCTCGCATCGTCTGCACGACGTCTTCGAGCGTCTTGGGCACCACCACCCCGATCGGGACCTGCCGGAAGTTCGACGCGTCGTTGGCGTACATCGCCTTGGTGCCCGCGTCGAATCGCACTTCTCCGCTGACATGCCGACGCAGCTGGTTTTCCAGCCCCGCGACGTTGACCTTGTCGACGGACGCCATCCCGGCGACAAACCGGGTGTCGGGCCGGGCAGGAACCGTCTGCGTCATTCGTCACCCTTGACGGTCTGCTTGATCGACTCGGTGAACTCGTGCATCTTCTGCTTGGCGCCCTTCTTGCCGATGCTGACGCGGTCGGGGTCTTTCATCACAGCCTTGGCCGTCTTTTTGGCCATCATCTTCTTGATGTGCGGCGGCACGGGTGGAATGTCTTTGTCCACCACCACTTCAAGTACCACCGGTGTGCTGGCCGCCAGCGCCCGGTCCCAGGCGTCCCCGATCTTCGCCGGGTCGTCGCAGCGAATCCCGGTCAAGCCGAGCAGGTTGGCGAACTCCGCGTAGGGAACGTCCGGAATATACTGTGAGCCTTCGAATTTCGGCTCACCACCCATTGCCCGCTGCTCCCAGGTCACCTGGTTGAGGTCTTCGTTGTTGAACACACAGAAGATCAGCGGCCCGTCGGACAGCCGATCCTTGTACCGCTTGACGGTGATCATCTCGGCCATGCCGTTCATCTGGAACACGCCGTCACCGATCAGGGCGATCACCGGACGGCCCGGATGAGCTAGCTTGGCGCTGATCGCATACGGCGTGCCCGGGCCCATCGTGGCGAGGTTGCCGGCCAGCGACGCGGCCATGCCCGGACGCAGCTTCAAGTGCCGCGCCCACCAATTCGCCACCGAACCCGCGTCGGTGGTCAGGATCGTGTTGTCGGGCAAGCGTTTCGACAACTCGTGCACCACCAGCTCCGGATTGAGCGGATTCGCCCTGTCGTGCGCCCGCTTGTCGAGCACACCCCACCACGTCTTCACTTCCTTTTCGATCTTGGACTGCCACGACCTGTCGTCCTTGCGCTGCAACAGCGGAATCAGCTCCTGCAGCGTCTCTTTGGAGCCCCCGACGAGGTTTGCCTCCATCGGATAGCGGGTGCCGATCATCCGGCCATCGATGTTGATCTCGACGCCGCGGCATTGGCCCTCTTTGGGCAGCCACTCCGTGTAGGGGAAGCTGGTGCCGATGAAGAACAGGGTGTCGGCGTCGGACATCATCGTCTCGCTGGCGGTGGAGCCGAGCAGCCCGATCGGTCCGGTGACGTAGGGCAGATCATCCGGCAAGACAGCCCGGCCCAGCGACGTCTTGGCGATGCCGGCGCCCAGCAACTCGGCGGCCTGGACCACCTCGTCGGCCGCCTCGGCGGCACCCTGGCCGACAACGATCGCGACTTTCTTGCCGTCGTTGAGAATTCCGGCCGCCTTCTGCAGCTCGGACTCGGGCGGAATCACCCGCGGTTTGGTCCAGCCCACGCCGGTGAACACCGCGCCGTGCATGCGCGGCGGCGACGGCACCGCATCGGCCTCCGCCACATCCTCCGGCAGGATGATCGTCGCCACCGTCCGGTTGTTCAGTGCGACCTTGCACGCCCGGTCGACAAGCTGACGCGCCTGCTCCGGCGCCATGCAGGTCTGGACGAAGTCCGAAGACACGTCCTTGTACAGCGAATTGGGGTCGATCTCCTGCTGATACGCCGCACCCAGGGACATCCGTTTCTGCTGACCGACAATCGCCACCACCGGCTGGTGGTCGAGCTTGGCGTCGTAGAGGCCGTTGAGCAGATGGATGGTCCCGCCGCCGGAGGTGGCCAGACAGCAGCCGATCTCGCCGGTGAACTTGGCGTGCGCGGTCGCCATGAACGCGCCCATCTCCTCATGCCGCGGCTGAATAAGCTCCGGGTCGCCGCCGGCCCGATCCAGGGCACCCAACATCGACAAAATGCCGTCGCCCGGATATCCGTATATACGGTGAATTCCCCACTCCCGCAAGCGATCAAGGATAAAGTCGGCAGTCTTGGGCATTGGTACTCCTTCGGAATCTATTGGCTTAGGAGGACCACCGGCATCGCCGCCGACTGCCGGTAGGGAACAACGGCGGCGGTAATGGATGCCACGGCGGCGGTGACGACGCCGGTGGTCTCAAGCGACGTGTACCCGCGAGTACGAGCGTCAAACGGTCGCTATGCCGCTGCGTGCGCTGCGAAGGTCGTCGACGAATGACGCGTAGTTATCCTGCCGGCGCTCGCTGCGGTCGCGCACAATCGCCGACGGATGAACGGTGGCCACCACGCGTGGCTCCGGCTCCAGTTGCATGTCCAGATCGACAGGCAGCTGAAGGACTTCGCCCCGATGTGCGGTGACCCGGAACGCGCTGCCGAGCAGCGACTGTGCCGCCGTTGCGCCCAGGCACACGATCACTTCCGGTTGCACCGCCTCGATTTCGCAGAGCAGCCACGGCTGGCACGCGACAACTTCGGTGCGGCTGGGCTTTTGGTGGATTCGCCGTTTGCCTTGCTTCCTGGTGAACTTGAAGTGCTTGACGGCGTTGGTTTGATACGTCAGGTCCGGATCGATGCCTGCGTCGTCCAGCGCACGGGCGAGCAGCCGCCCCGCCGGACCGACGAACGGCAGCCCCTCGATGTCCTCCCGGTCCCCCGGCTGCTCGCCGACCAGCATGATCGGCGCATCCGCCCGCCCGTGCCCGAAGACCGTCTGCGACGCGTCCTTGTACAGCGAGCAGCCGTGGCAGCTGCTTGCCGCGGCTTGCAGCGAATCCAGGCTGCGGTCATCGGGCAGATAGCGCGCCGCGCTGGTGGTCATTGCACGGCGTCAGCGCTTGCCCGTGATGGCGTCGCGCGCCCGGTCCAGCATCGCCGCGAACGGGCCGGCCATCAGGTTGGCCACTTGGGATTCCACCCCCGCATGCGGCCGCGTCGGCGCGATCGCCTGGGCCAGCTTGGCGGCGCGGCCCATCTTCTCGCGCTCCTCGCTGCTCAGTTCCTTCTGCAGCTTGGCGAATTCCTGCTTCTCTTCCTGCTCGGCATGCTTGACGACGGCGTCGCGGAACGTGGCCAGTTCCTTAGCGAACTCCTGCGAAGCGACGTCGAGCTTCTCCAACTTGGCGAGGACCTTCTTGGCGTCGTGCTCTTCTTCCAGCCGGGCCGCGACGACGTCTCTGCCGTTGGACAGCTTGCGCTTGGCCCGCGGGTGAACGATTTCCTCTTCGGCGGTTTCGTGCACGGCCAACAGTCGCCGCAGCTTGACGAACGGCTCCTTGCGGTCCTTGCCGGTGGCGTTGAGCGTCTCGGAAAAAAGTCCCTTGATCTGCTCGTGTTGGTTGACGAGGAACTCGACGACATCCGTCGGTGTCTTGGCGGCAGGCGCTGCCATGGTTTCCTCCTGCGATATCTGGATTTTGCGCGCCGGGCTGTTGGTGTGCGCGCGATAAACGGCTACCCGACGCCTTCGCGCGCGAAACGCAGGTGTAGCGGCGCGATTGCCGGGGTACTGCATCGAACGTGGTCACCGGATTGCGGCGCTGGTGTGCCGCCACAGCTGTCGGCGCCGCCGTCGTCGCGGGTTGTTCGTCGCCCAGCCAGCCGGAGAGCGCACCAGAGGTGACACTGATCCCCGTCGGCGCGCCGCTGCACAACCCGGTGTGGTCGTACGGCACGCACACCCTGCTCGGGCTCACCGACGACCACCGGCTGGCCAAGGTCAGCGGCGCCGAGAATCCGGACACCGCGCACACCACTGTGTCCGAACCACTGGACGCCGGACGCAACCTGCAGATCAGCCAACGCGACGACCGGCATGTCTTCGTGCCGCAGCCGAAGCGTGGCAGCGTGGCCGTCGTCGACATCGCCACCCTGCGGCCCGTCGCCCACTTCGACGCGGGCCCGGCCCCCGACTATCTGTCCGAAGACGCCGGCATGCGCATCCTGCTCGCGCTGTCGGCGGACGGGACCACGGTGACCCCGGTCGAGCAGTACGGCTACCGCAAGTTGCCGGCCGCCAAGATCGAGCACGCGGATTCGATCGACGGCTCCAACCGCGGCCGTGAGATCGACTACCACGTGTACGGACCGTCGGGAATCCGCTACTACAAAGGCCCGTCGTCGCCGCCGGAAGAGCGCGGCGCGATGGCCATGGACGTCGCCGTATCGGCCGGCAACAGCACGAAGGTGACTCGCACGTATGTCGCCGACCACCAGCACGACGTGCTCTACTCCGTCGACTCCCGCCGCGGCGGCAAAGGATTGGAGGTGGTCGGCCGCGCGCAACTGCCGTCGTCTCCGGTGCGCTACCTCGGCACCGACGACACCAGGATCTACGCAGCAACGGACCGGCAACTCGTGACGCTCGAGGCGAACAGCTTCGGCGGCTACCCCAACGACACCATGCACATAATCCATGTGGTCGACTACCGCGCGAACCTGCCTGCCGGCCAAGCGAAGTCGGCGCCGCTGTCGGGGATGGACGTTGGGCCGCACCAGGTGTTCCTCACCCTGCGCGGAACCAACTCTGTAATTGGCGTCGCCAAACCACACCTGTGAGGTACTCATGACCACGCCGACCGGCATCGACGACGACTTCGAACTGCTCAACGAGCAGATCGAGGCGCTGAAGAAGCTGGGGCAAAAGGAGAAACTCGCCGAGGGCGAAAGCTACGACTTCTCCATCCGGTGGGGCGCGGCGCTGGCCGGGCGGCTACGACGGCTGGTGCATTACAGCTCCCAGGGCATCCTCAACGAGGCCGAAGAACGCCGGTTTCAAGCGCTGTGCGACGAGCTGCGCGGGCTATCCGACCTGATCGACCGATTCGAGCTGGCGCAGCCGGTGTTTACCGATAGCCCGCCGGCGAAGGCTAAACGGCATCGGGGAGCTCGACGGTCCAGCTCGCGGCGCGCGCTGCGGTTGCATCGCGGTTGAGAAAGTCTTTCTCCCGCAGCTTGATTCCGGTCCGCGGCTTGGGGCAGTCCGGATTCCGACACGTCAACGCCACCATGTAGGCGTCGTCGTCCTCGTCGAGGAACAGGAAACCGAGGTACAGCGCGTCACCGACGTCGAATTCCGTTGCGCCACAGGCCTCGCAGTGTCCGCCCTTGGCGTTGAGCTGCGCCAGCACCTTGTCGCACTCGACGGGCTCCAGCCGGATCAACTCGGGGCGAATCCAGTCGGTCATATCTCTACATCCTTGTCGTAATGGATGTTGTCCTCGCGCCAGCCGCCCAAGCCCCTGCCGATTCCGCTGTGGTCGTCGACGAACTCGATCTGGTTGATCCACTTGGCCATCTTGAAACCGACCTGGGTTTCCACCCGAAGCCGCAGCGGCGCACCGTGTTTGATCGGGAGCGGATGGCCGTTCATCTCGTAGGCCAGGATGGTCTGCGGCTTGTAGGCCAGTTCCATATCCATCACTTCGTAGAACTGGCCCAGCCCGTCGGAGCTGGGCTCGTCACGGCTGTTGTCCTGCATGGTCAGAAAACAGATGTAGCGCGCCTGCGGCAGCGGCTTGACCTCCGCTAGTAGCCGGCTCAGGTGGATGCCGCTCCACTGGCCGATGCTGGTCCAGCCCTGCACACAGTTGTGCATGACGCGTTGCGTCTCCGGTTCGGCCAGCGCGCGCAGCGCGTCCAAGTCCAGAGTCACCGGATTTTCGACCAGGCCGCCGACTCGCAGCCGCCAGTCGACGAAGTTGTGCACCGCCATCACCTTGTACTCGTTCGAGCACGGCGGCTTGCCGTTGACGCGGTGTTCCCTGGACAGCTTGCTCACCGGATAGTTCTGCCGGGAGTCCAACGGCCGCAACAGCATCAGCTTGGCGGGGGTGTTGATCGCCCCCAGGATCTTGTGAACCTGCACCGGTCGTTTCAGGCTCCACACCGTCGCGGCGACGTGGACGGCGACGATCGCACCGATGATCACGAAGGACAAGAACGTCGCCCAGTTGATGTTGCGGACCGAGCCGAAGATCATGGCTGCGGTCAGCTGGCCCCAGCCCCAGAAGAAGACCATCGACAGATGGATCACGATGAAGACTCCGAACGCGACCAGCCCGAAGAAATGTAGGCTGCGTGCCCACTGCCGACCACCCCACATTCGGACATACCACGGGAACCGCGCCTCCACCGCCGGGGATTGAGCTGCGCCGGTAAGGATCTGGAACGGCGCGAGCAGAAAGATCACAGCGGCGTACGTCAACTTCTGGATGGCATCCAGCGGTTCACTGGGCAACAGCGACGGCAGATTGAACGTCATGTAGGCGACGATGTCGTTCCACGCCTCGGAGAAGATCGACCACGAATAGGGCCAGTACCGGTGCCATTGGCCGGTCGCGAACAACAGGATGTAGTACGACAGGCCAACCAGAATCCATCCGATCACGGCGAAAAAGTGCCAGTGCCGGCCCATGCCCAGCTTCTTGTGGCCGGGTAGGGCGACGATCGAGCTGTAATGCTCCTCTTCGTCGAGGGTGTCGTAGAGCTTGTCGGTCGGCATTTCCTTGGTGGTGAAGCGCGCCCACTCGGTGCCCGGCTTGCTGTCGTCGTGCCAATACAGTTTGGGGTGCGTGCCGAGGATCTCGATGCCGCTGCGCAACAGCAACGTCAAGAACAGCACGTTGAGCCAGTGGTCGATCCGCAGCCACACCGGATAGTCGAATGTCATCAGTCGCGCCAATTCTGCCGTTGCGGGTACGCCACATTGATCCCCAACAGCACCGAGAAGTGCACCGCGATGAAGCCCAGTGCGAACGCCGCCGCAAAAGAGCCGGGAGCCACGTCCCAGCGGCCGGTCAAAGCCACCAACCCCGGCAGGCTGGTGACCCGGCTGACCAGATACAGGCCGAGGAAGATCACCGAAACTACGTCTCCCGCAAGCCAACCCAGTTGCGGGAGACTGGGATTCACAGCGAGCCACATGACCCCTGCGGCCGCCAGACAGCCCGCGATCAGCACGACGGCGTAGACGACGAAATACGCCGGCAGCGCCGGCTCCCAGGTCAGGACGTAGACGTGTGCCACCACAATGCCCAGCAGCAGTAGTCCGCCCAGCGCGGTGACCGTGCGCGGTAGGTCAAAGGCGACCCAGCCGCCCAGTCGCAGGATCTGATACAGCCGGCTGGGTCCCCTTAGGCGCACAACAAGACCCACGGCGGCTGCGTACCCCGGGGGGCGTCGTGGCAAACCATCGCCTACGTCCCCGCGCGGCTTGATAGCCTCCTTTGCGGGGGTGCGGCAGGAGGGACGGCCAATGCCCGCCGAAATGGACTGGGACGGAACCGTCGGCAAGGCCGACGATGTTCGGCGCGTGTTCGACAGCGTCCCGACCATCCTGGTGGGCTTCGACGGTCCCGACCATCGCTACGTCGCCGTCAACGAGGCGTACCGCAACATGTTTCCCCGGGTCACCGAGGTCGGTAAGCCGCTGCTCGAGGTCGCCCCCGAGCTCGCTGGCCAGCAGATCCACGAGATGCTCGACCGGGTGTATCAAACCGGCGAGCCACAGTCGGCGAGCGAGTGGCGCCTGCACCTCGACGTCGACGGCTCCGGCACCATTCAGGAGCGGTTCTTCGACTTCCTCGCGACACCGCGCCGCCGCCCGGACGGGTCCATCGAAGGGGTCCAGTTCGTCATCGACGACGTCACCGCCCGGGTGCGGGACCGGATCGCCGCCGAGGCGCGCGCGCAGGAGATGACCGACCGGTACCGTCACGTCCGCGATTCGGCGACCGTCATGCAGCAGGCGTTGCTGGCGCCGTCGGTGCCCGTGCTGCCCGGCGCCGACATCGCCGCGGAATACCTGGTTGCCGCGGAAGACACCGCGGCCGGCGGCGACTGGTTCGACGCGGTGGCGCTCGGCGACCAGCTGGTGCTCGTCGTCGGCGATGTCGTGGGCCACGGCGTCGAAGCCGCCGCGGTGATGTCCCAATTGCGCACCGCGCTGCGGATGCAACTGCTCGACCGCCGCGACATCGCTCAGGCGCTGGAGGCGGTCGACCGCTTCCGCGAGGAGGTGCCGGGCTCGAAATCGTCCACGCTGTGCGTCGGTGCGCTCAGCCTCAGCACCGGTGTATTCCGGTACTGCACCGCCGGGCATCCGCCGCCGCTCGTCGTGTCGGCCGATGCGACACCGCGTTATCTGGAGCCGACCGGCGCCGGCCCGCTGGGCAGCCGCACCGGCTTTCCGGTGCGCAGCGAGACCCTCGACATCGGCGACGCCATCCTGCTCTACAGCGACGGCCTGATCGAACGCCCGGGCCGCCCGCTGGCGGCCAGCACCGCCGAGTTCGCCGACCTGGCCGCCCAGATTCTCGGGGGCGGCGGGTTGCCGCTCGACGCCACCACCCGGCCGATCGACCGGCTCTGCACGCAAACATTAGAACTTTTGCTGCGCACCACCGGCTACAGCGACGACGTGACACTGCTTGCGGCACAACGGCGTACGCCGCCGGCGCCGCTGCGGATGACGGTCGATGCAAACCTCGAAGCCGCCCGCGCGGTGCGGGCGCGGCTGCGCGACTGGCTGTCTGGCATCGGCGCCGATTCCGAGGACATCTCGGATGTCGTGCACGCGATCTCGGAGTTCGTCGAAAACGCCGCCCAACACGCATATCCGGCCGAAACGGCCGGCGGCATCGTCGTCCAGGCGGCACTGGACGGCCACGGCAATCTGCGGGCGTGGGTGACCGACCACGGTCGGTGGAAGGAACGAGACGACTCGGCGCGCGACGGCGGACGCGGGCTGGCGGTGGCCGAGGCGCTGGTCTCGGAAATCCGTGTCACGCACGGCGCCGACGGGACCACGGCCGCGCTGACCCACCGGCTCACCCGCCCCGCACGGATCGTCACCGACCCGCGGGTGAGCCCGGTCGTCGACGAGCGCGGCATGGACTACGAATTCCGCACCATGGTCGACGACGACGGACGCATCGTCGTCGTCGGCGACGTCGACTCCCTGACCGCGGCCAAGCTGGGCCAGCAGATCTCCCTGCAAAGCCGCGGCGGCACCAAGCCGGTGACGGTCGACCTCAGTTCGGTCACCCACCTCGGGTCGGCCGGAGTCAGCACCCTGGCCGACGCTCACCACCAAGCCCGTCGCAACACCGCCGACTGCGTGCTGATCGCGCCGCCGGGCAGCCCGGCGCACCACGTCTTGTCGCTCGTCCGGCTGCCGATCGCCGCCAGCGAATCCGTGCGCGGGTGAAAGCCGTTGTCTAGCCGACTTTTCCAGTGCCGGTGCCGACGCCCGGCCCGCACGAGTCGGCGAGCCGATACGCCGACTCGAACAGCAGCGCGTGGACAAACGCCTGCGGCAGGTTGCCCCGCAACTGCCGCTGCGCCACGTCGAATTCCTCGGTGAACAGCCCCGGCGGGCCGCATGCCGTGCGGTTGCGCTCGAACCACCGGACCGCCGCCAGCTCGTTGCCCTGCTGATGGTCGGCCAGCGCCATCAGGAATCCGCACAGCAGGAAGGCGCCTTCGGCCTCGCCGAGCGGCCGCTCGTCGGGCCGGAACCGGTACACGAAGCCGTGCCGGCCCAGATCGTTGCGCACCGCTTCGACCGTGGCAATGCTGCGCGGGTCGCCGGCCGGCAGCGCGCCACGGATTGCCGGTGTCAGCAGCGCGGCGTCGACTCGCGAATCATCCGGCGCGCGTTGCCATCTGCCATTCGGGTGCAGGCAGTCGGAGTCGGCGTCGGTGATCAACTGGTCGGCCAGCCGCTGCCACCCCGCACCCTGCCGCGTGGGCGCTACTTCGCCGATGCGCCGCAGTCCGGCCGCGCAGATCAGCCGGGAGTGCGCCCAGCGCCGGTCGTCCACTTCCCAGATCCCGGCGTCGGGCTCGCGCCACCGCTTCTCGATGGCTTCGACCAGTGTTTCCGCTGCCCGCCAATGCTGCGCGTCGAGGCGGTCCAGGCGGCCGGCCGCCGCCAGCAGCAGCAGCGCCTCGCCGAACGCGTCGAGCTGAAACTGGTCGGTCACCCAGTTGCCCGTCTTGACCGCGCCGCCCGGATAGCCCGGCAGGTCGAGGTCTTGTTCTTCGGGCGGCGCATCACCGGTGACGCAGTAGGCCGGCTTCAGGCCGGGGCCGTCGGCCAGGACACGCTCGCTGACGAAGCGCACCGCGTCGTCGAGCAGCGGGTGCGCGCCGGCCGCGGCCACCGCCTGCCCGGCATAGCACTGGTCGCGGATCCAGCAGTACCGGTAGTCATAGTTGCGGCCTTGTTCGGCCCGCTCGGGCAGCGACATCGTTGCCGCGGCCACCATCCCGCCGCCGCTGCTGGTCAGTCCTTGCAGCACCGCGTAGGCGGTTGTTGCGTCGTCGTCGGCCAGAGTGCCGGAGACCTCGGGAACCGCTTGCGCCCAAGCACTTTCGGTGGTGCGCCAGGCGTCGTTGGGCCGGACGGCATCATCGGGCAACTCGCGGTCGGACAGTTCGAGAACCAGGTCGTGGTCGCGGCCGGGAACGACGTGCACGATCGCCTGCAGCGAGCCGTCGTCGTCGCGTTGTGCGTCGGCCGCACCGGCCCAGCGGAATCGGTGCGGACCCGACCGCCCGGTCCAGACCCCGTCGTGCAGCGCGAGGTCGTGCATGCGCTCGGCGCCGAATTCCGCGCGGATGTCGAGACAAATCCGCATGCGCATCGGCTTGTCGAGCGCCCGGATGCGTCGCAGCACCACCGCGGTGTGCGGATCGCCCGGGAAGGCCAGCGCCTCGCGACATTCGACGATCCCGTCGGTGGTCACCCACCGCGACCGCCAAATCAGCGACCCCTTCTCGTAGTACCCGCCCCAGACGTACCGCGGATGATCCGGCGCGACGGCATACAGGCCGCCACCGCCCAGCAGCGAGGTGAACACAGCGGGACTGTCCCAGCGCGGCAAGCACATCCAGCAGCAGTCGCCGCGCGGTCCGACGACGATGCCGCGCTCGCCGTCGGCGAGCAACGCGTACTCGCGCAGCACATGCGGGGTTGCGTCCATCGGTTTGCGGCATACCCGGTTTGTGTTGCGGGTAGTCACCCGGCATGACTTTGCGTGCCGCCTCCGCGATCCCCGTCGAATCCGTCGACGTCTCGGCCTACTCCATTCCCACCGACGCGCCCGAAGCCGACGGCACGCTGGCGTGGGATTCGACCACCTTCGTGCTGGTGAGCGTGCGAGCGGGTGGTCAGGTGGGGATCGGCTACACCTACGGCGGGACCGCCGTCGCGACCGTCGTGCAATCCAAGCTGGCCGACGTCGTCAAGGGCGGCGACGCGTTGCAGCCGCCGGCGCGGTGGGCCCAGATGCAGCACGCGGTGCGCAACCTGGGCAAGCCCGGCGTGGTGGCGTGCGCGATTTCGGCGGTCGACATCGCGTTGTGGGACTTGCGGGCACGGCTGCTGGACGAGCCACTGGTGATCACGCTCGGGGCGGTGCAGGACGCCACGCCGATCTACGGCAGCGGCGGATTCACGTCTTACGACAACGACGCGTTGCGCGAGCAGTTGTGCGGGTGGGTGGGAGCCGGCATTCCCAGGGTCAAGATGAAGGTGGGCAGCGATCCGGATGCCGACATCGGCCGGGTTCAGGCCGCCCGCTCGGCCATTGGCGACGACGTCGAGCTCTTTGTCGACGCCAACGGGGCCTACAACCGCAAACAGGCGCTGCTGTGGGCGCAACGCTTCGCCGAGTACGACGTGCGGTGGTTCGAAGAGCCGGTGAGCTCCGACGACCTGGACGGCCTGCGGCAGTTGTCGTCGCAGGGGCCAGCCGGAATGGACATCGCCGCCGGCGAATACGGCTACCACCTCCCGTACTTCCACCAGATGCTGGCCGCCGGCGCGGTGGACTGTCTACAGGCCGACGTCACCCGCGCGCTGGGGATCACCGGCGTGCTCAAGGTTTCCGCGCTGTGCGATGCGCGCGGCATCGATTTGTCGCTGCATTGCGCGCCGCAGATCAGCGGCCAGGTCGGCACCGCGATCTGGCATCTGCGCCATCTCGAGTACTTCCACGACCACGTGCGGATCGAAGGGCTGGCGTTCGACGGTGTGATCG
Organism: Mycobacterium sp. MFM001; assembly: GCF_003402475.1. Lineage (GTDB taxonomy): Bacteria > Actinomycetota > Actinomycetes > Mycobacteriales > Mycobacteriaceae > Mycobacterium. The sequence continues at coordinate 10,730 of NZ_BFAB01000006.1, read as the reverse complement.
AGCCCGAGCCGGGCGGCTTGCTGCGGCCGGATCGCAGCGCGCCCGGGCATGGGCTGACCGTCAAACAGGCTGACCTCGAACAGTTCCGGGTGGCCTGAAATTCACAGCTGGCACAAATATTGGCGTTGTAACGTCGAATGCTGTTAGACCGACAAACTATGTAAGTAGCGGCCCGCGCGGTGCACTCCTCCGCACAGACCGTGGCTCGGCGGCAAGAGACGTTGGAGGAGAAGTGGACATCGTACTCGGGGTATCGATGGCTCCCAAGACAATTCGCATGGTGCTGGTCGAGGGCGAAGACGCCGACGGCGTCACGGTCGAGGAAGACAACATCGACACCGCCCACAGCACACCGGATCAGGTGATCGCGGCCATCCTCGGCACCCGTGAGGGCGCCACCGAAGGCGGCTACGAGCTGAGGTCGACCGGGGTGACGTGGACCGACCCGGCCGATGCCGCCGCGCTGCGTGATGCGCTGGCGGCCCACAAGGTCGAGAACGTCATGCTGGTGTCGGCGTTCTTGGCGGCGGCGGCGTTGGCCCAAACCGTCGGCAATGCAATGGGTTACGAGCAGACTGCGATGCTGTTCGTCGAGCCCGAGACGGCGACGCTGGCCGTCGTCGACGCCTCCGACGGCTCGGTCACCGATGTGCGCCGCCGCCCGCTGCGCAGCGACGACGTGGTGGGCGAGCTTGCGGCGATGGTCGCCGACGTGGACGGCGTAGAGGGGCTGTTTCTGGTGGGCTCGGGTGTCGATGTGGCACCGATCAAGCCGGCGCTGGAGGCGACGACATGGCTGCCGGTGAGCGCGCCGGAGGAGCCGGAGACGGCGCTGGCCCGGGGCGCGGCGTTGGCGTCGGCGAACGCGCCGTTGTTCGCGTCGTCGACGGCGGCGTTGGCGTACGCGCAGGATCCCGGCACCGGTGTCGTGAACCCCTACTATTTCGAGGCATTCTCGGATGGCGGTTCGGACGATGTGGCGTACAGCGCCGTCGCAGACGACGAGGCCGATACTGCTGTTATCTCTGTCGGCGAAGTCCGGCAGGGGCGCAGGCCGTTGCTGTTGGTCGGCAGCATATTGGCCGTCGTTTTCGTTACCGCTGCTGTGGCGTTGGAAGTCGCGTTGGCGATCGGCATTCGCCCGACCGTTGCGCTGTTGCCGGCGCCGGTGCAGAGGCTGATCGAGCCGATCGAGCCGGCGCCCGCCCCGCCGCCGGCGGCGTCAGTGTCCGAGCCGCAACCACCGGCGGCACACATGGCCGCGCCGGCGCCGCAGCCCGCGCAGGTCCATGCCGTCGCGCCGCCGGCGCCGCTCGCGCTGCCCGCGCCGCCTGCAGCACCTGCGCCGGTTCCGCCTCCTGCGGCCCCGGTGCCGGCACCTGTGCCGGTGCCCGTGCCGATCCGGATTCCGGTTCCCGCGCCTGCGAATGTGCCAGCGCCCGCGCCGGTTCAGGCGTCGGTTCCGCAGCTTCCGATCAATCTGCCGGTTCCGCAGCCGCCGGTGCAGCACCCGACGCCACCGGTGCACGTACCGACTCCCCCGGTTCGCCAACCGTCGCCACCGGTACGTGTGCCGCCCGTGCGGCAGCCGACCCCACCCGTGCACGTCCCGACGCCACCGGTTCAGAAGCCCACGCCACCAATACATCTGCCAACGCCGCCCATCCAGGACCCGACGCCGCCGGTTCACCTACCGACGCCGCCCATCCAGGACCCGACACCGCCTTGGAAGCTGCCGAGCTCACCAATCCACGTGCCCACGCCGCCGGTTCAGGACCCGACGCCGCCGATACACCTGCCGACGCCGCCGATTCAGATGCCAGATCCCCAGCCGCCGGTGCACATGCCCTCACCCGAGCCGCCGATGCACCTGCCCCTTTTTCAGGCACCGCAGATGCCGGCGCCGCAAGCGCCTTCCATGCCCGCAATGCCGGCTCCGGCCATGCCCAAGTTGCCTTCAATGCCACCGCCCGCGGCGCCCGCAATGCCGTCGATGCCGCACTTCAGCTTGCCGACGATGCCGTCGTTCAAGTTCTGACCGTCTCTGCGCGTCGGGAAGCGGTGTATGTTGTGATGTATGAAGCGCACGAACATCTACCTTGATGAAGCGCAGACGGCCAGCCTCGACAAGCTTGCCGAACAGCAAGGGGTGTCGCGTGCCGAGCTCATCCGGCAGCTACTGAACCGGGCTCTCAACAACGCCGACGACGACTTGGTGTCGGACCTCGCAGCGATCAACGATTCGTTCGGAGCGCTTCGCGACTTCGAGGAGCCCCCACGCGGCCCCAGTGGCCGAGAGGAGCACCTCGACCAGGTGTGGCGCAGCACGTCGTGATCCTTGTCGACACCGACGTACTAATCGCTCATTTGCGGGGAGTCACAGCAGCCCGCGACTGGCTGATCAAAACGCGCAAGGAGGGAACTCTCGCGATCAGCGTGGTGTCGATCGCCGAATTAATCGGTGGGATGAGAAGTGCCGAGCGGCGTGAGGTGTGGCGCCTGCTCGCGTCTTTTCACGTGGAGCCCGCGACCGAAATCATCACGCGCCGCGCAGGTGATCTGATGCGCCGATACCGCAGAAGTCACAACGCGATCGGACTCGGCGACTACCTCATCGCGGCAACCGCCGACGTGCAGGGCCTCGAGTTGGCAACACTCAACGTGCGTCATTTCCCGATGTTCGAACATCTGCAGCCACCGTTTACGACGCCACTTAGGTGACGGCCGGCTCTTGACATTTTGGTGGTCCCGACTGGGATCGAACCAGCGACCTTCCGCGTGTGAGGCGGACGCTCTCCCGCTGAGCTACAGGACCGGTGCCGAAAGGCGAACGAGGTCGAAGATTAGCACGCTGAGACGTTTTCCGAGAACGCGCTGCTCCGGTGGCCGGCGAGGCGCGCCGGGCTGTACCGAGAAATTTGTGCGGCCCGCTTGGGTGGACTATCGTCGTGCTTCGCGACGGGCGACGATCTCGTCCGTGGCTCGCGGATGTAGCGCAGTTGGTAGCGCATCACCTTGCCAAGGTGAGGGTCGCGGGTTCGAATCCCGTCATCCGCTCGGAAGGTGCAAGTGGCATCAACCCCAGCGGTGGAGTGGCCGAGTGGTGAGGCAACGGCCTGCAAAGCCGTGCACACGGGTTCGATTCCCGTCTCCACCTCCATTTCTTTTTGACCCGGGCGCGGTTAGCTCAGCGGGAGAGCGCTTCCCTGACACGGAAGAGGTCGCTGGTTCAATCCCAGTACCGCGCACCAACATTCGCACAGCTAGGTAGCGGTAGTTAGATCAGCGAATACGGGTCCATGACCTAGATATGACCTGACCGAATCGGCGCGCTGGCAACCTGACCATGAAAGGTTGCAGCCATGACCAACGACACCATTCACTTCGACGTCCCGCTACCGGCCGGCGCCGTGAAGGTCTGGGACTGGGAGCTACCGCACCGCACCGGCTGGGCTGAGCCGTCGCGGGGCTTTTCCGGTAGCTGCCGCGTGATCGAGGGTGAGCGCGACACCATCCAGATCAACGTCGACGGTATCCAGTGGTCGAGCGGCCAGTGCGAGCGCGAAATTCGGGTGTATATCCACACCGACGCCGAGCCGCTGACCCCGGCGCGCGCCCGCCAGCTGGCCCGTGCATTGATCGCCGTGGCCGATGAGTGCGACGAGCTGGCGACCTATGACCGGGTGAGCACCGAGCACTGACGTCCTAGGCGATCATCGGGCTCATGTAGGCGTGCATGCTGGCGGCGCTGGTGGCCGCGCCCTGCGGACTGCTGCCCCCGGTGCCTTTGACGTGGATGGGATCGTCCTTGGTCCCGGCTGGCCCGTTGCCGCCACCGCCCTGGCCACCGCTCTGCTTGCCTTTGTCGCCGCCACCGAGACCCGCGCCGAGCTTGGAATCGTCGGCTTCTTCGCCCGGCTGCTTCTGCTGCTTGGGTGGCTGCGCGGTCCCGGCGATGTTGGGCAGCCCGAACTGAGAGCCGACCATGCCGCCGAGCAACTTGCCGATCCAGCCCGCTTGTCCTGGGCCGCCGACGCTGGGCGCCCCCATCTGACCACCCGAGAGCCACAGGGTTTCCAGGGGTGCCATCGCCGCCGTCGCGGCCATTTGGCCGCCCTTCTGCACGGCGAGGTTCAGCTCCTGGAAGGCCAGCTGCGCGGCCATCGAGCCGCCGCCGAAGGAAAACGCGCCCGCCGCCATCGAGGCTGCCTGCTCGGCCATCCCGATCAGGCCACCGCCGGTCAGTCCGAAGCCTGAGCCGGAGCCGAGCTGCGTGGGCTGCTGCTGGCCGTAGGTGTTGGTGGGGTTGATGTTGGGCAGCGTCCCGATGGGCAGCGAGCCGCCACCGGGAGCGCCGGGAAGGCCGCCGCCGGGAGCTACGGGACCGCCGGGGATGCCGGCGGGACTACCGATGACGCCGGGGATGCTGCCGCCGGGGCCGAAACCGGCTGGGGAAGCGCGGAAGCCGCCGCCGCCGCCAGTTGGAGAGCCGGTCAGCCTGGTGTGGATGTGGACGTGATCCATGTGGTTCTGCGTCGGCGAACCGCGGTCGGCGTACATCTGGAACGTGCCGTTGGGGTTGTGCTGGCCGTGCTGCCAGATCGTGTAGTCGGAAAGCCCGGTGCTCAGCGCGTACTGCGAGATCGCGTCGCCCAGCGCTTTGCCCTGCGGGGTGTTCCAGCCGGGGATCATCACGTCGAGCGCCTGACCCGACGAGTGCTCGTTGTAGCCGTCGGGTGGACGCCAGCCGCCGATATCGGTGATCTGCGGGAACAGCGACGCCACCATGTCCTTCATCTGGATACTGGTCGGCGTCAATCCCTTGTCGCTGCCGATGTGGCGCGGAACTACGTTGTCGCCTGCGCCGCCAGCGGGTGAGGTGAAGTCGACGAAGGTGGCGGCGTGCGTGCCGCCGGTCGTGGCGGCGGAAGTGTGGGCACCGCCGCCAGTGTCGGGTGGGGCAATATTCGGAACGCCGGGAGGCAAAGCGGCGCCAGGCATTCCCGGCGCGCCGCCAGCGATGGGCGGCAGCATCGACGGGAGTCCGGTGCCTCCCCCTGCTGGGTTAGGCGGGGCAGCCGGATGCGGCGCAGCGCCCGGCGCCGGCGCACCGCCGCCATGATGGAACAGATCGTTGTAGCCGCGCTCAGCGCGCGAGCCGACAGAAGGCCCCAGGATTGTCGTCCACCAGTCCTGCGGCTTCTTGCCGGTGGCTTTGTCGATCTGATCTTTCACGCTTGATGTCGGCCAGGTCTGCGCCATCGTCCCCAGCAGTGCCGCCAGAGGTCCGGCCGCGTCCGAAATCATCGCGAACGCCCCCGCGATACCGGGCGCGTCCTTTTCAAAGTCTCCGAATAGCGTTGTGACGTCCTTGATTTCACCCTTGAGGGTGCCGAAGGTGTCGAGCAGGGTCTTGGATTTATCGGCGGTCTGCTGAAGCGCGGGCGGCAACTTCACACCTAAAGCGTTCGCTAAGTCGTTGGCCCCCTTGAGCACATCGCCGTGCAGTGCTTTCGCCAGGCTGTCCACTGCCTTGTTGGTCTTGTCCAAGTACCCTGAGACGCTGTCGCCAAAGCCACGCACACTGCTCAGGTCCGCGCCGAACGCATCGCCGATCCCGGCGACGACATCGGTGACCCCCTTAGCCTGGTCGCCAACCTTTTGCAGTGCCTCGGAGATACCGCCGTGGTCCAAGCTGCGGGCCATACCCGAAGCCCACTTCTCGGCCTCATCCGCCATGCCCTCGAACATCGGCCGCGTGATGTCCTTGAGCGCGTCACCGATGTTGTGGCCGGCGTTCTTGAACTTCTCGCGCAGCTTGCCGGTCTCGCGCTCGGTCGCGGACTCGTCGAGCCGAGGTGCGATGTCCACCCAAATCGTTGAGTCATCTTCTGCCACAGGCGATTACCTCTCGTCGAGTTTTAGGTGCGGCCGGGCTGGCGGGTGAAAGGGCGCGGGACTGATGAAACCGCATAAAGAACCGCCAACCCGGCCGCGGTGGGTGGCGCTGGTGCAGGCGCAACCCTTCGTGCCGCGAGGGTAGAGAAACCCAGCACGGCAACGTATTTCACGCGACGAAGAAGTACGACACGGTCGCGGTGCCCGAGCCGACTACCGCATATACTGCGTCGTCCTCAGCGCCGGTCAACGGAACCTCTACCAGTGTGGTCGCCGGGATCGGCAGACCCGTTGTGCTGGTTACAGCCGACCCACCGATAAACGCTGCCGCGCTGGAATACACGAGTGCTCTGCTGATCGGCGCGGGGCCGCTTGTGAACAACTTCGTCGGTGTAGTGCCAACCGACACCTGGCCGGTACTTATCGCCATTTCATTTTCTCACTTTCGTTACCCACCCGGCGGCAAGCCAAGCGGCAGTAGTTTTGTCGTTCGGGACAGATATCCTGTCCCCACCCGTATACGGCACACCCTGATGCACGACCCGATACGGTTTGTTGACGCGCACCCGGATTGGGGTAGCCGCCTCTTTAGCTTCCGCATCGGTGATAGCCGCTCCCGCCGAGGTCGCGGGCGCAGGCTCCGGCGTAGCGCCGCCCAGGAAAGCAACGGGCGGATCGTCGTATTCCTTGATTGTCCGCGACGGCCGGGGATAATCCGCGGGAACCGGAGTCGCCCTGTAAAGGTAATCCGGGTCCTGCGGGTCTAATTCCGGTGTCTTCATCACACGAACGGAAGGTTCTCGATGATGTTGATCGCACCAGGGCGCGGCGTGGACAGAGATATACGAGATTCGATAACCCACCGCCACGTGTTGTTCGTCAAGCCGGTGTACGGATCGAAAATGATCAGCATATTCAGCCTGGTCCAATACACTGCGGCCCCGCCGCGGATCGACAGCATTACGCCGACGCCGTTAGCTATCTGCGTGCTCTGAACGACCGGGACTCCGAATAGCGACAGATTGCCGCCCTCATTGCCTTGCGGCCAAATCCCACCCAGTGATGGGTTCGTGGTCGCATGAGCAGCGGCGTCCCCATTCCAGGTCAGATTTCCAGCTGGCCCCTGCAGCATGTCCAAGACGTAGCGGCCGGTGTCGTCCTTGGTCGTCAACAGCGCCGTAACCGTTGCCGGGGAAAGGATCAGCAGGTCCGGTGGACTGTAGGCCGCCGTGCTGCTACGTAACGCCTGCGCGGCATACGCGATTGCGTCGAGACCGTTCGTGCCGGTGGCATCCTGAGTCAGAGTTCCCGAAACCCCCAACAGGCCGGTAAACGCCGCCCCGGTCGGGCCGCCCGCGGCGCCCGCATTCAGGATGTAGTTGTTTTCCTGGTTGATAAGCGACCGCTGCAACTCGGCCTGCATCCAGCCACCCAATTCCGGGTAGTCCATATTGAATTCCATGGAGACAGATGCCTGGCCGGCCAATTTTTGGGGCAACACCTTGTTTTCGGTGAATGTCATCCCAAGGTCCGGTTTGCTGCCCAGCTCAGCGACACCGTTCGCCTCCGCGGCGTTGGAGGTGTGCTGCAACCAATACGAGCTGGGGCCGTCCATAGCGGCAGCCGGCAAATACGAGGCAATCCGCGTCGGCTCATACGGCAGCGAAATAAACCGGTTCGGCTGCATAATCCCCGGCAGCGGACCGTTTATCAACGCCGATTCCGCAGTCGCAGTCTTGAAGTGGATACCGGAAGCGAACGCCTTACGGACATCCACCTCCAACGTGCAGGGCCGTTTCGTCTCCAACGCAACGCGCAACTCGTTAGCCTGGCCCGCATCAAGGTAACCAGGCACGGTAGACCCGACACCAAACGCCTTCATACTGGGCGCGCCGTTCGACCAATCCTGAGTGGCTAAGGACTCGAGCGCGGCATCCTGGCTGGCCATGAACCGGCCACCTGTTGCCAGGGCCTTGAGATGCGTCTCGATCTCGCCGCTTTCCTCCACGGCCCGGTCGACAAAGGACTTGTATTGTGCGGCGGTAATCCGGCCGCCTTCGAGATCCGCTGTTTTCAGCGCGATCTCATCTTTCAATTCCTGCGCACGGTGGCGCAGCATAGCGTCATTCATCTAAACCCTTAAGGTCCATAAGAATTGGGAACGAAGAAACTAGCTGGACCATTTACGCAGGTCAACAGCATTTTCTTCAATTTGTAAACCAGCGTTTTTGGCGGCGGTCCCGGCGGCGATGCGGCGGCCGTAGCGGCGGCACAGCGGTCGGGGCGGCGGTCAAGCCCGATGGCTTATCCCCAAGCTTACACTAGTGTCATTCATTTCGGAACGGGTGCCGGCGGTAATTCCCATAACACCTCGCAAAACTCCGTATACGACGGCCCATCGGTCCCGAGCGCGTCCGCCAGTAGGTTCTGGGTTGCGACCGCGGCCCGGTACCAAAGCGCGTCGTCACTACTGATGGGCGCCGCATCCAGACCACCGCCAATCGGCACCGGGGTCGACGCTCCCTGCACCTTCCGCTTCACCTGCTCGGCGACATCACCGATTGCGGTCCTCATCCACGGCGGCGTCGGTTCTAGCCCGTAGTTGAAAATGCCCAGCATTCCTGTGCGCAGCATTTCGTTAATCCACTGCGGATCGTCTTGTTTCATTTTTCGTTTGCTTTCGGGTCGTAGGAACAGTGCATCCACCACGGATCGAGACCGCTGACCCGGTTGTGAGCCAGGTACACAGACGGGTCGCCGGGCAGGAACCCATCCGGGTCGACCTTGCCTAGTCCCAGCTGGGTCGCCAGGGTTTGCAATTGGTCGGTGAGTTCGTCGAGCCGGTTACGGTCACCCGGGGTGGTGCCCTTGGTGTGCATGTCCCAGCGCAGCCGCTCCCACACGGCCGCGACACGGGCAAAGTTGAACACCACGTTCGGGTCCAGCGGCAGCTGACCGCGATGCGCGCGGACCTCCTTGCTGAAGATGCCCCAATCCCTGATCTGCGTGGCATATTCGTCGACGCTGCAGTAGTACTCGCGGCGGCTCACCGCAGCTCCTCTAGCAGCCGGTCCACCTCGGCGCCGAAACCGTCAGCCTGCACGGCCGGCAGCGCCAGCGGAATCGCCTTGGCGATCCGCAACAGGTCGGCGCGGGCCTGGGCCAGCGGCGTCAAGGCGGGATTTCGTACCACCGTGTCCGAGCGGCCCGTCACCAGAAACCCCCGCTCGTCCACGTCGGCCTTCAGGCGCAGGTACAAAGCGGTCGTCTCGGCGAACAGGCATAGTAGGTCGTGATCGATGCTGTGCCAGCGGCCGTCGCGCCACAGCCGGGCGGCCTGGCGGTCCCACACCTCACGGGCCATGGGGTCCAATGACCGCGGAGGGTCAACGGCTTGTTTGCTGAGTTTGCTCATTTGCTGCTCCGTTCTCCCGAGCGTGATGGTGTCAATAGCCAGATTTAAATGCGCAACAGTGCGCGCGCAAACGCCCAGCTGAGCGGGGTCGCTCCTGAGGCCCTCCCGAGGGATTAAAAGCCCCCCCTACCTGCGGTTTTAGGGAATCTGTGCATGGTCGGGGTCCTGACCTGCGGTTATATCGGGAGGGTCGATGGTCGATCAGCGGCATTTCATGATCACTTCCGCCGTTGTGTCTAATAAGGACCATCCCCGCGGAGGGTTCGCTGTGGCTTGCCTGAGTTTGCTAGGTCATGATCACTTCTGGCCCGATTCGTTCATGATCACTTCTGCTGCTGATTTGTCCGCGGTCACTTCCGAGCGCGCCTCGCGGATGAGTCGGGGCTGCGGGCCGAACTGCATCCGCCGCGCGCTGTGGCGACGAGCCCGCGTTATGGCGTTGCGGGTGTGTGCGTTGCGGCGTCGGCCGTGACTGTGCTTGCTCATGCGGCCTGCGCTTCGCCGAACACGACATCGACGAGATGGTCGACGTAACGCATGTGCCGGCGGTGAGTGTGGTCGTGCAGGATCACGCGCAGCCGGCCGTTCTTACAGCGGTACGGACGCAGCACGCGACCGTGGTGGTGGTTGTACTGCGTGGTGCCGTAGCGGCTGCGCTGGGGCACTGCGCGATCCAGGGACCGCACCCGGCCGTCACGAGCGATTTCGTACAGACCATCGAAGCCAGGAATGTCGCGCCAACTCACTTCTGCTCAGCCGCTTTCCGCTGCCAGGCTTTCAGCTCGCGCTGCTGTTTGAATCGCGTCACCTTGGTCGGTTTGCGCGGCTTGGCGTCCAGGCGCGCGACGGCCGGGACGATCCTGAGTCTTTCGTTGGTCACAGCTTTCCTTCCTCGGGAGAATCCAGGGGCGGCAGAACGGGCATAGAAAGCCGCGGCGGCAGCGGCAGGCGGCCTGGACGTAGTTGGCGAAGCTCATCGGCTGCCCCACTCGTCGAGAGGGAAGCCATCGGCATCAACGGTCGGCGGTTCGTAAGCGGCGCCGGCAGCGAAGTATTCGGCGCACTCGCGCTCGTATGCGCTGTCAGGAATGTCGTCGTTTTCGACGCTGCCGCTTACGTAGTTGGTCCCCTTTTCTTCCTTGCCTTGCCTAGCCTTGCCTAGCCTGTGTAGTCCCCCGTCCTGTCCCGAGGGACAGTCCCGGGGAGCGTCCCCGGGGACAGTCCTTTGAGCAGCGCGCTTGCGCGCCTTCTTCTCTCGGTCGCGTGCGCGTACTCGGTCGAGCGCTTCCAACTCCGAGCGCGTTGTCTGAGTGGTGGCAAAGTCAACGATCAGCCAATGCGTGCCGTGATACGCCCACAGACCGCTATCGACAAACGCTGGCACCGAATCGGGGTCGAATCCCGGAATCGCGCACAG
>NZ_BFAB01000005.1:127632-348734 GCF_003402475.1 Mycobacterium sp. MFM001 | reverse complement strand
CACCTCACCCTGACACTGAGACGACGGTAGCGCACGGCTGTAGTGAATCGCCCCGGATGTCGTGGCCTGCGAGGGATACTCCCTGGGTGTCGTCAAGACGCGATGATGCGCTGATCGACAGCCATCGGGAGCTGGAGCGGTTTTTCGACTTGTCGTCGGATCTGTTGGTCATTGCGGGCCAGCAGGGGCTGATCCGCGTCAATCCGGCCTTCGAGCGGATCTTCGGATTCGCACCCGACGCGTCGGCGAAGGCCACGGATTTCGTTGCGCCCGAGGACCGCAAGGGCGTCGCCGCGTCGGTGCGCGAGCTTTTCCGCAGCGGCGAACCGGTGCGATTCGAGAGCCGGGCCGTCTGCCCCGACGGCACCCAGCGCTGGATCGAATGGATCATCGTGCCGCAGCACGAGTTGTTCTATTGCCTCGGCCGCGACGTCAGCGAGCGGCGCCGTGAGCAGGAGCAGCTGCGTCACCTCGCAACGCAGCAGGCTGCGCTGCGGCGGGTGGCGACCCTGGTCGCACGGGGAGTCAGCCCGCAAGAGGTGTTCGATGCGGTGGCCGAGGAGATGGGCCGATGCCTGGGCGTCGACAGCGCCGAGGTGTTCCGCTACGAAGACGACGGCGCGGCGGTCGTCGCCGTCGCCTGCTACTCCCAAGAGGGAGCGCACGGCCTAGGCGTTGGCGAGCGCCTGACATTAGAGGGCGAAAACGTGGCCGGAAAGGTGTTCCGCACCGGTCGCCCGCACCGAATGGAGAGCCTGGCCAACGCCGCCGGATCGCTGGCGGCACGCATGCGCGAGCTGGGCATGAATTGCCGGGTGGGCGCACCGATCATCGTCGACGAACGCATGTGGGGCCTGGCGCTCGTCGGCTCGTCGCGACCGGAATCGCTACCGGACAACGCCGAGCAGCGCACTGCCGAATTCGCCGAGCTGGTCGCCACCGCGATCGCTGCGGCCACCAACCGCGCCGAACTCGTCGCCTCCCGCGCGCGAATTGTCGCCGCCGCCGACGACGCGCGACGCCGCATCGAGCGCGACCTGCACGACGGCGCTCAACAACGGCTTGTCGCCCTGGGCCTGCGGCTGCGGATGACCGAGGACTCGGTGCCCGAGGACCTCACCGACGTCAAAAGCGAACTGTCCGAAGCGGTTTCGAGTTTGAACGAGATCTTCACCGAGCTGCAGGATCTCTCCCGCGGCATTCACCCGGGCATTCTCGCCAAGGGTGGACTGCGCCCGGCGTTGCGCAACCTCGCCCGCCGATCCGCCGTTCCGGTCACGCTCGACGCGGACATCGACCGACGCCTGCCCGAACCCGCGGAGGTCGCCGCCTATTACGTGGTGGCCGAGGCGCTGACCAACGCCGACAAGCATGCACAGGCCAACGAGGTCAACGTCGCCGCGCACGCCGACGACCAGAACTTGTACCTGTCAATCGGCGACGACGGGATCGGCGGCGCCGAGGCCGGCAACGGGTCGGGGCTGATCGGGCTGAAGGACCGCGTCGAGGCGCTCAGCGGGCAATTCCGGGTCGAGTCGCGGCCGGGACAGGGGACCTCGCTGCACGTCACCATCCCGGTTTCAGGGCTGAGCGGTATTCCTGCTAGCCGGTAGTCGGATATTGCAGGTCGCCTGAGCAAGGGATGGTTGCTGGCCTAGACGACATTCGCCGCCGCAACCGCGAACCTTGATGGTGTCACGAGGCACCTACCGCGAAGGGACGCAAGCGAAATGGACCAGCACAACACCCCCCAGCTGCGACTGGTCGCAGGATCACACCCGGCCGGAACGGGCACGGGATGCGCGATGAACGCCATCTCGTATGCCAACGGCGACACCGAGATCACCGACTACCCGGCCTGCTCGGCCCGCCCGCTGGCTGCGTTCGTCCAATGGTGCAACGACCTGCTCGCCGGCCCGGAGGGCTACTTGTCGTGCCGAGACGGCGCCGTTGCCCTCGAGCTGGGCTGGCAGACCGTGGGAACGGCGGATGTGTCCGATGCGGTGATCCATGCCTGGGTCGCCGAATTGCTGGCCAACCCGATCTGGGGGGTCGTCCGATACGCCAAAGACGCTGCGGCCGAAGCTGTTCGGGATATCGCCGAGTTACACCGCAAAGCTGCGTCCGGCGTCGCGCCGACCGTCACCGAGTGGAGCGCCGCCCACAGCGCCGTCAGTGCGCTGAAGCCGACGCTCGGGGGAGCCGCGCTCTATGCCGTCCGGGCGGCCCGTCAGTCGATCGCACCACTGGACAGCGAACACACGGCGACGCTTGACGCCATTACCGGTCACGCGCTGCGCGCCCACGCCTGGGCAACCGGAGCCACCGATTCCGCCCGCGCCGTCGACCTGGTCCGCCACGCGATCCGCTCATGGCGGGACCTGGCCGGCTTCGACGACAACCACGCACGCCTTTCGGCATAACTGCGGCACCCGGCGGACGCCGTTGGTGCAAGATGTGTCCCAAACGACGCACTGCTTCGGAGGCACCGCTGACGTCCGATACGAGCACCGCCCCGCCGCCGTTGCGTGCGGTGGTCGCAGACGACGAAACCCTGCTGCGCGAAGGTCTGACCAGCTTGCTGGACCGGTCCGGGTTCGCGGTCGTCGGCCAGGCGGGTAACGCCGTAGAACTGCTCGACTTGGTGCGTGACCAGGCGCCCGACGTGGTCGTCGTTGATATCCGGATGCCGCCCACCCACACCACCGAGGGCCTCGACGCAGCCCGGACCATCCGGGAAGAGCTGCCCGACACCGGAATCCTGGTGCTCTCCGCTCACGTCGACATCGAGCACGCGATGGAGCTGCTGGCCGGCGGCCGCGGAATCGGCTATCTGCTCAAGAGCCGCGTCACCGACGTCGGTGAATTCGTCGACACCCTGCAGCGGATCGCGAAAGGCGCCTCGGTGGTGGATCCGGCGCTGGTGCAGGAACTGGTGTCGGGACGCCGACGGGACGACCCGCTCGCAGTGCTGTCGCCCCGCGAACTCGAGGTATTGGAGTTGATGGCCGAGGGCCGATCGAACGCCGGCATCGCGCGGCGGCTATGGGTGACCGAGGGCACCGTCGAAAAACATGTCCGCAGCATTCTCACGAAACTGGATCTGCCCGAAACCGACGACGACCACCGTCGCGTCCGGGCGGTCATCACGTTCCTGGATTCGCGCTGAGGATTTCCCGGATCGCAGCACCGGACAGCGTGGACTTGGGCAAGAACGCCACCGCCGGGCTGGCCGAGATCAGCTCGGCGAAGTCTTCCTCGGCATGAGTGGAGATCAGGATCACCGGTGCCCTGGACTGGGCGCCCAGCTGCTCGGCCAGGTCGAAACCGCTCTCGCCGCCAAGCTCGATATCGACGAGCGCGACGTCGGGGCGCAGCGCCTCTACGCATTGCAGTCCGGCCGACGACGACCCGGCGACGCCGACCACGCTGATGTTCTGCCGCTCGAGCAGCCGCGCCGCAGCATCGAGAAAGTCGCGGTTGTTGTCGACGATCACGCACCGCAACGGCTCAGCCATAGCCACGAGTCCAGTGTCGTGGCCGCGGGTGCAGGCCGCATTACCGCTAGCTGGAATCAACTGGCCGGCGTCAACCGCAGCACACGAATCGTCCGAGTGCCGTCGGTGCGCTCCGCATACTTGGCGTAGCCGGGGTAGTAAGCCGCGGCCAGGTCGAACAGCCGGTCCCGGTCGGCGCCCGTCGCCTCGCGCGCCACAAATCGGCCGCCGCTCTCGCCGACATGCAATTCGCATTCCGGGTGGGCAAGCAGGTTGTGGTACCAGGCCGGATGCCGCGTGCCGCCATAGTTGGAGGCGATCAGGATGACGTCGTCGCCGTCGGTGAAATAGCCGAGTGGTGTGTCGCGCCGCTGGCCGCTGCGGGCGCCGGTCGACGTCAACACCACCAGCGGCATCGCGCCCGCGGCGAGGCTTACCCGGCCGCGGGTGAGCCGCATGAGCGGCGCGTCCAGCGGGGCAGCGAGCGTGCGGTGTATCGCCGCGCCGGGTTTGGTCGCCACCAGGGCCAGCATTGCGCGTTTCCACGCTGCACGGCCTGCCCGCGGGTCGACTCGGGGGATTCCGTTGACGGTGTCGCCGGACATATCGCGACTGTACTGGCTTGCACGCCACTGATCAGCGCGTTTAGCACCCGCGGGGGCCGCCTGCACTACCCTGGTCAGCTATGTGCGGAATCGTCGGCTATGTCGGGCAGCGGTCTGCCTGCGACGTGGTCGTCGCGGCGCTGCGTCGGATGGAGTACCGAGGCTACGACTCGGCGGGCATCGCGTTGCTCGACGGGGCCGGCAAGCTCACCGTCCGCCGGCGCGCCGGCCGGCTGGCCAACCTCGAGCACGCTCTCGAGGAGGCCGATCCGGCCGCGCTGGTTGGCGGCACCGGCCTCGGGCACACCCGATGGGCCACCCACGGCCGGCCCACCGACCGCAACGCCCATCCACACCGCGACGCGGCCGGCAAGATCGCCGTCGTCCACAACGGCATCATCGAGAACTTCGCGATCCTGCGCCGGGAGCTGGAGGCCGCCGGGGTGGAGTTCGCCAGCGACACCGACACCGAGGTCGCGGTGCACCTGGTAGCCCAGGCATATCGGCAGGGCGACACGGCCGGCGACTTCGCGGCGTCGGTGTTGTCCGTACTGCGCCGGCTGGAGGGCCACTTCACTCTGGTCTTCGCCAACGCCGACGAGCCCGGCACCATCGTGGCCGCCCGCCGCTCCACGCCGCTGGTGGTCGGGATCGGCGACGGCGAGATGTTCATCGGCTCCGACGTGGCCGCGTTCATCCCGCACACCCGCGACGCGATCGAACTGGGCCAGGACCAGGCGGTGGTGATCACCGCCGACGGTTATCGGGTCACCGACTTCGACGGCAACCCCGACGTCGAGTACCGCGAGTTTCACATCGACTGGGACCTGGCCGCCGCCGAGAAGGGCGGCTACGAGTACTTCATGCTCAAGGAGATCGCTGAGCAGCCCGCCGCGGTGTCCGACACGCTTCTTGGGCATTTCGTCGACGGCCGGATCGTGCTCGACGAGCAGCGGCTCTCCGACCAGGAGCTGCGCGAGGTCGACAAGGTCTTTGTGGTGGCCTGTGGCACCGCCTATCACTCCGGGCTGCTGGCCAAGTATGCGATCGAGCACTGGACCCGGCTGCCGGTCGAGGTCGAGCTGGCCAGCGAATTCCGTTACCGCGACCCGGTTTTGGACCGCAGCACACTCGTGGTGGCCATCTCGCAATCCGGTGAGACCGCCGACACCCTCGAAGCGGTCCGCCACGCCAAGGAGCAGAAAGCCAAGGTGCTGGCGATCTGCAACACCAACGGCTCACAGATCCCGCGCGAATGCGACGCGGTGCTCTATACCCGCGCCGGACCGGAGATCGGGGTGGCGTCGACGAAGACGTTCCTGGCGCAGATCGCGGCGAATTACCTTGTCGGACTGGCGCTTGCCCAGGCCCGCGGTACCAAATACCCCGACGAGGTCGAACGCGAGTACCGCGAACTGGAATCCATGCCGGAGCTGGTGGCCCGGGTGCTCACCGGCATGAAGCCGGTAGCCGAGCTGGCCTATCGGTTCGCGCAGTCGCAGACCGTGCTGTTTTTGGGTCGCCACGTCGGCTACCCGGTGGCGCTGGAAGGCGCGCTGAAACTCAAAGAGCTGGCTTACATGCATGCGGAGGGTTTCGCCGCAGGCGAACTCAAGCACGGGCCGATCGCGCTGATCGAAGACGACCTGCCGGTCATCGTGGTGATGCCGTCGCCGAAGAACTCCGCGACGCTGCATTCCAAGCTGCTCTCGAACATCCGCGAGATCCAGACCCGCGGCGCGGTCACCATCGTGATCGCCGAGGAGGGCGACGACACGGTGCGGCCCTACGCCGATCACTTGATCGAAATCCCCGCGGTGTCAACGCTTTTCCAGCCGCTGCTGTCGACCATCCCGCTGCAGGTGTTCGCCGCCTCGGTGGCGCAGGCCCGCGGATATGACGTCGACAAACCGCGCAACCTGGCCAAGTCCGTCACCGTCGAGTAGTTCGAGTGGGCGTGGCCGGCGCGCGAAACAGAGGCCAGGGTCGTAATCGGCCGCGAATCACAGCCCTAGCGTATGTCTGGCGGTGGGTGAGCACCGCGCCGCTGACGTATATCTGGCTGACCGTCTTGCTGGTCACCACGATCATCCAGCATCACCTGTCCAGGCGAGAGTTGCACACGGTGCTGGTGCACGGCTCCACCAACCTCTACCACCTGGCCCGCGATCCGCTGGAGGTGCTGTTCACCAGCCTGCTGTGGATCGACGGCCGCTACTGGACGCCGTATCTGGTGCTGTTCACGCTGTTCCTTGCGCCGGCCGAACGTTGGCTCGGCCAATTGCGATGGCTCACTGTGGGATTGACGGCGCACATCGGTGCGACGTATATCAGTGAAGGCTTGCTGTACCTAGCGATCCAGCATCACCTGGAGCCCGAGAAGCTGGTGCACGCCCGCGATATCGGAGTCAGCTACTTCCTGGTCGGGGTGATCGCAGTGCTGGCCTACCACATCCCGCGGCCGTGGCGATGGGGCTATCTCGCGGTCCTGTTCCTGGTCTTCACCGTCCCGCTGATCATCCATGTGAACTTCACCGCGATCGGGCATTTAGCGGCGATCTTGATCGGGCTGTGCTTCTACCCGATGGCCCGGTCGGCACAACTCAGGGATGCCGGCAAGTGACGCCGCCGTCGACGACGAGGTGGGTGCCGGTGATGAACGACGCCCGCGGCGACATCAAGAACGCCACTGCCTGCGCAACCTCGGCTGGCTCGCCGATCCGGCCCAGCGGCGCGGCCTGTACGAAGCCCGCCCGGACCTCCTCGACGTCGAGCGCGATCTGCAGCATCGGCGTGTGGATGAATCCCGGGCACACCGCGTTGACCCGGATGCCGGCCGGCCCGAGCTGCGCAGCCATCGACCGGGTCAGCCCCAGCAGCCCGGCTTTCGACGCGCAGTAGGCCGGGATGAACGGGTTGGCAGTCAACCCCTCGATGCTCGAGATGCCTACCACCGCCGGCGAACCGCCTTCGCGCGCAGCCTTTTCCAGGTGCGGCAACAGCAGCTGCACCAACATCGCCTGCGCCCGCAGGTTCACGTCGAGAACGGCATCCCACGACTGGCCGCTATACGCGCCGACCGGCTCGGCCAGCACCCGGCCGGCGGCGTGCACCAGCCCGTCGATGCCGTCGAGCGCGCTGTCGGCGGCCGCGACCGCATCGGGCAGCGCCGCGTCGTCGGTCACGTCGACCACCGCAGAAGGCATTCCGAGGCCCGCGGCGACTTCCTTCACCGCCGGCGCGACGTCCCACAGCGCCACCCGCCGGCCGTCGGCAACCAGCGCCTCGGCGCAGGCCCGGCCGATGCCCGACGCGGCACCGGTTATCACTACTCCACTCACTGCGATCCTTTCCGCACTACGAATTGCGACCAGTCGGGTTCCCGCACCGCCGACCAGTATTCGTTGAGCCGCCACGGGCTGACGGTGTGGATCTCTCCGTCGGCGTTCTTGAAGTAGGAATGCTTGACAGCCGGGTGCGACCACACCATCTTCTTGATCTCGGTCTGGGTGCGGCGATGCCAATCTCGGGCCGCCTCGACGGTCGGCTCGACGGAATGGGCGTCCGCCTCAACCAGTTCCGCCAGGCAGGCGTTGATGTAGCGCATCTGCAGTTCGGAGTTGAAGATCAGGCTTCCGCCGTGTGCGAGATGCGCGCCCGGGCCGTAGATGAGGAAGAAGTTGGGGAATCCGGGAACGGTGATACCCAGGTAGGCATAGGGCCGCTGCCCCCAGACGCTGCGCAGGTCGATCCCGTCGCGCCCGATGATCGTCATTGGCCAGAGCACATCGGTATGCCGAAAACCGGTGGCGTAGATGATGATATCTACGTCGTGGCTGACACCGTCGGCAGTGACGACGCCGCTGGGAGTGATCCGCTCAATAGGCGTCCGTACCAGTTCGACGTTGTCGCGGCGCAGCGTGCGCAGCCAGGTGCCGTTGTCCTGCAGGGTTCGTTTGCCGGTGGCCGGATAGTCCGGCAGCACCTTGGTCAGCAAATCCTGGTCGCCGTCAACCTGATTGGTGATCCAGTCGGTGAACATCAGCCGGGCGGCGGCGTTCATCTCGCTGACCGCGTAATCCTGGTCGGGGTAGGCGGGGTCGACCCGCGCAGCGTCGAGGCCTTTGTCCGCCCCGGGCCACAAGACCAGGAACCGGTACCACCGGCCGTAGAACGGCAGATGGTCCATCGCCCAGCGCACGCCGTCGCCGACGGACTCGTGATACATCGGGTTGGGGAACATCCACTGGGCGGTGCGCTGGAACACAGTCAGCGCAGCGACGTCGTCGGCGATGGCCGGCGCGATCTGAAAACCGCTGGCCCCCGCGCCAATCAGCGCGACGCGCTTGCCGGCCAGGTCCACGGAGTGGTCCCACGCCGCCGAGTGAAACGACGGCCCCTCGAACGTGTCGGCGCCGTCGAAGTCCGGGATGTAGGGGCGGTTCAATTGCCCGACGGCGGTGATCACAGCACGAGCCCGCAGCGCCGTCCGGCCCTCGGGTGACTGCAGGCTGACTGTCCACATGCCGTCGCCGTCGTCCCACGTCGCGGCGGTCACTTCGGTGTGCCACCGAATGTGCTCGCCCAGAGCGTGCTTGTCGATCAGCTTGGTGAAATACGCTTGCAGCTCGGGTTGTTCGGCGAAGAAGTGTGTCCAGTCGTTGCTGGGTTCGAAGCTGTAGCAGTAGAAGTGGTTGGCGACGTCGACACGCGCTCCCGGATACGTGTTCTCCCACCAGGTTCCGCCGGGGCCGGCGTTCTTCTCCACGATGGCGAACGGAATGTTGGCCTGCTTCAGGCGGATTCCGGCGAGGATGCCCGATTCGCCGCAGCCGATGACCACGACGGGCAACGCTGAAGCGCGGTCCGGGTCGAGCGGGGAGGGCCGGCGCGGATCGACCCCCTCGAGGTCCATCTCTTCGAGAAGCAGCGCGACGTAGTCGTCGGGCACGGTCTCGCAGACCGCCCAGTCCATCATTTCCTTGATGAGCTCGCGGGGCAGCGGCGCCGGCTCGGGGCAGCCGCGGTCGCGGTAGTCGGTGATCACCGGCAGCGCCGCCTGGCGGGCGCGCGCCTTGTCCTCCTCCGACATGAAGCCCTGCACCTCGTTGAGGAAGATCCCGGCCGGCTTGAAGTCGCGGATGAAACGCGGGTCGCCGGTGATGTGCACGCACGACAGCAGCAGCGTGGGGATGCTGACCTGTTCCAGCGCAGCGGCGATCGCGGCCGTCGAGGTGGTGAAGGGCTGGCCCGCGTAGCGGCTGCGCATCGCGCCGATCCTTTCCCATGATTACGCTACTCGTCGTTTCGTAATAGGCCGATACGATACGCGGCGACGTCAAAGGTGATCAAGGGCCTATCCTGAATCGCCGTGAAAGCGTGGCTGGCCACGGCGTGGCGGTTCGTGCGTAGCGCGCCGCTGACCTACCTGTGGCTGGCGGTGCTGCTGGTTACCACGATCGTGCAGCATCAACTCAGCCGTCACGAGCTACATACGGTGCTCGTCCACCGCTCCACCAACATTCACCACCTGGGCACCGACCCGCTCTACGTGCTGTTCACCAGCCTGTTCTGGGTCGACGGCGGGGACTGGCTGATGTGCCTGCTGCTGTTCACACTATTTCTGGCGCCGGCGGAGCGGTGGCTTGGCCAATTACGCTGGCTCACAGTCGGTCTCACCGCCCACATTGTCGCCACCTATATCAGTGAAGGGTTGCTGTATTTGGCGATCCAGCAGCACCTGGAACCCGAAAAGATGGTGCATGTGCGAGATGTCGGCGTCAGCTATTTCATGGTCGGCGTGATGGCGGTGCTCACCTATCGCATTGCGCCGCCGTGGCGGTGGATCTACTTGGCGGCGTTGATCGTCTACTACGGTGCAGGCCTGGTGACCGATCCGAATTTCACTGCCATCGGCCACTTCTCGGCGATCTTCATCGGCCTGTGCTTCTACCCGATGGCCCGCGGGCGCACTCGTCAGCTCCGCACAGCGGTGACGTAGCCCAGCGAGCCGAACATGGCCGCGTCGTTGTCGTCGTCCGGCGCGACCGAAAGCCCGTGTGCGGCAAACAAATCAGTGGCGTTGGTGACCGCGGCGTCCCAGCCGTGGCTGTTGAGGTAGTCGACCACGTCGCTGCGATCGCCGTCGTACCACAGGTCCGTCATCTCGATGTCGAGCCCGTGAGCGCGCCAGCGTTCGACCACCTCCCGCATCCGTTCGGCCATCATCGGCACGGACCGAGCGGCATCGGGCAGGTTCTCGGTGGCCAACCGGCTTCCCGCGGCGCTGAGCTCAGTGATGTTGTCCAGCAACCGGTCTTGGGCGTCGGGCGGCAGGAACGGCAGCAGGCCTTCGGCGCTCCAGGCCGTCGGTTCGGTGGGGTCCAGGCCGGCGCCGCGCAACGCCGTCGGCCAATCGTGGCGCAGGTCGACAGCCACCGAGCGACGGTCGGCGGAGGGCGTGGCGCCCAGCTCGGCCAGCGTGCCGGTCTTGAACTCGATGACCCGCGGCTGGTCGATTTCGTAGACGACGGTGCCGGCGGGCCAGGGCAGCCGGTAGGCACGGGCGTCGAGTCCCGACGCCAGAATCACCGCCTGACGGATCCCGCGGCCGGCCGCCTCGAGGAAGAAGTCGTCGAAAAAGCGTGTGCGGACGGCCATCATGTCGCGCATGCGCTGCATGCCGAATTCGCCATTGTCGTCGACCTCGGCCGGATTGAGCTCGCCGCTGGCCAACCGGGTGAAAAAGTCCACGCCCACCGCGCGGACCAACGGCTCGGCGAAGGGGTCGTTGATCAGCGGGCTGGCGCCCCGGCTGGCCAACGCCCGTCCCACTGCGACGCCGGTCGCGGTGGCCCCCACGCTGCTCGCCAGATCCCAGGTGTCGTCGTCGGTTCGTGGCATATCGGCCCTCCCGTAGTCGATACTTAGCTCACTTAATCGAGCCTACCCGGCAGCCCGGCCACGTAACCTTGGTGACGCGCGGGTGCGACGAGGAGGGTATGCAAGCGAATGCGGCGTTACTACTCGGCTGAGACCATCCGCGAGGCCGAGGCGCCGCTGCTGGCCAGCCTGCCCGACGGCGCGCTGATGCGACGCGCGGCCTACGGCCTGGCCACCGAGATCATTCGCGAGCTGACCGCCCGCACCGGCGGCGTGGCCGGCCGGAAGGTATGCGCGGTCGTCGGCTCCGGCGACAACGGCGGCGACGCGCTGTGGGCGGCGACGTTCCTGCGGCGTCGTGGCGCCGCCGCCGACGCGATCTTGCTCAACCCGGAGCGCACTCATCGCAAAGGGTTGGCGGCGTTCCGCAAATCCGGTGGCCGCATCGTCGAAAGCGTTTCGGCCGCGACCGATCTGGTTATCGATGGGGTCGTGGGCATCTCCGGTTCCGGGCCGTTGCGACCCGCGGCCGCCGAGGTGTTCGCCGAAGTCGACGACATCCCGGTGGTCGCCGTCGACATTCCCAGCGGCATCGACGTGGCCACCGGCGCGATCACCGGACCCGCCGTGCACGCCGCGCTGACCGTCACCTTCGGCGGGCTCAAGCCTGTGCATGCGCTCGCCGACTGCGGCCGGGTCCGGCTGATCGACATCGGCCTCGACCTGCCCGACACCGACCTGTTGAGCTTCGAAGCGGCCGATGCCAAGGCGCGCTGGCCGGTGCCCGGGCCCAACGACGACAAGTACACCCAGGGCGTGACCGGCATCCTGGCCGGGTCGTCGACGTATCCGGGGGCGGCGGTGTTGTGCACCGGGGCCGCGGTCGCGGCGACGTCGGGCATGGTCCGCTACGTCGGCAGCGCGCTGGATCAGGTGCTCTCGCACTGGCCGGAAGTCGTCGCTGCGCCCAGCCCGGCCGCGGCCGGGCGGGTGCAGTCCTGGGTGGTCGGGCCGGGATTGGGCACCGAGGAGGCGGGGGCCGCCGCGCTGTGGTTCGCGTTGGACACCGACCTGCCGGTGATCGTCGACGCCGACGGCCTGACCATCCTGGCCGCGCACCCGGAACTGGTCGCCAACCGCGACGCGCCGACCGTGCTGACGCCGCACGCCGGCGAATTCGCCCGGCTGGCCGGCGCTCCGCCGGGCGACGACCGCATCGGCGCCACCCGCAAGCTCGCCGACGCGTTCGGCGCCACGGTACTGCTCAAAGGCAACGTCACCGTCATCGCTGAACCGGGCGGGCCGCTGTACCTCAACCCGGCCGGGCAATCCTGGGCGGCCACCGCGGGCTCCGGTGACGTGCTGTCCGGCATGATCGGCGCGCTGCTGGCCGCGGGGTTGCCCACCGGGGAGGCGGCCGCCGCGGCGGCGTTCGTGCATGCCCGCGCAGCGGCCCTGTCCGCCGGCGATCCAGGACCACGTGAGGCGCCGACGTCGGCGTCGCGCATCATCGGCCACATCCGCACTGCCCTTGCTGGCCTATAGGAAGGATTCCCATGCCCCACCCCTCCGTGCCCGCGCACGCGATCGCCCCCGCCTACACCAACCGGCTCTTCACCGCGCCGGTGCCGGCGCTGCGGATGCCCGACGAGTCGATGGACCCGGAGGCTGCTTACCGCTTCATTCACGACGAGCTGATGCTCGACGGCAGCTCGCGGCTGAACCTGGCCACGTTCGTGACGACGTGGATGGATCCCGAGGCCGGCAAGCTGATGGCCGAGACGTTCGACAAGAACATGATCGACAAGGACGAATACCCCGCGACGGCGGCGATCGAGCGCCGCTGCGTGTGCATGGTGGCCGACCTCTTCCACGCCGAGGGCCTCAAAGACGACGACCCGTCCAGCGCGACCGGGGTGTCGACGATCGGCTCGTCGGAGGCGGTGATGCTGGGCGGGCTGGCGCTGAAATGGCGCTGGCGGGCGAAGGTCGGCAAGGACTGGCGCAAACGCACCCCGAACCTGGTGATGGGCTCCAACGTGCAGGTGGTCTGGGAGAAGTTCTGCCGCTACTTCGACGTCGAGCCCCGCTATCTGCCGATGGAGGAAGGCCGCTACGTCATTACCCCCGAGCAGGTCGTCGACGCCGTCGACGAGAACACCATCGGCGTGGTGGCGATCCTGGGCACCACCTACACCGGTGAACTGGAACCGGTCGCGCAGATCTGCGCGGCGCTTGACAAGCTGGCCGCCGGCGGCGGGGTGGACGTTCCGGTGCACGTCGACGCCGCCAGCGGCGGGTTCGTCGTACCGTTCCTGCATCCCGACCTGAAGTGGGACTTCCGGCTGCCGCGGGTGGCGTCGATCAACGTCAGCGGCCACAAGTACGGCCTGACCTATCCCGGGATCGGGTTCGTGGTGTGGCGCAGCAGCGAGTACCTGCCCGAGGACCTGGTGTTTCGGGTCAACTACCTCGGCGGCGACATGCCGACGTTCACGCTGAACTTCTCCCGGCCCGGCAACCAGGTCGTCGGCCAGTACTACAACTTCCTGCGGCTGGGCCGCGAGGGCTACACGCAGGTCATGCAGACGCTGTCGCAGAACGCGCGCTGGCTGGCCGGGCAACTGGCCGCCGGCGAGCATTTCGACCTGATCTCCGACGGGTCGGCCATTCCGGTGGTCGCCGCCCGGCTGCGCGGGAAGCGCGGCTACACCGAGTTCGACGTCTCCCACGAGCTGCGCACCTTCGGCTGGCAGGTGCCGGCCTACACGATGCCCGACAACGCCACCGACGTCTCGGTGCTGCGCATCGTGGTCCGCGAGGGGCTGTCGGCCGACCTGGCGCGGGCGTTGCACGACGACACCCGCACCGTGCTGTCGCACCTGGACAAGCTCAAGCCCGGCGGCCATTTCGACGAGCAGCACTTTGCCCACTGAGCCGTCCTTGCCGCCGAGTGTGGACTTATGTCACGCAAATCCGCTGGCAGCGTGCTTCCAGCCCACATTCGCGGCTCTGGGACAATGGCCGGGATGATAGTGACAACCCCGGGTCTTATCGCCCAGGCCGTCGTCGACCTCGGCGCCATTGCCCATAACGTGCGCGTGCTGCGCGAGCACGCCGGCGCCGCGCAGGTGATGGCCGTCGTCAAGGCCGACGGCTACGGGCACGGCGCCAGCCGGGTCGCCCGCACCGCGCTCGATGCCGGCGCGGCCGAACTCGGTGTCGCCACCATCGAGGAGGCGCTGGCGTTGCGCGCCGACGGCATCACCGAGCCGGTGCTGGCGTGGCTGCACCGGCCGGGCACCGACTTCGCGCCGGCCTTGGCCGCCGACGTCCAGATCGCGGTGTCGTCGTTGCGCCAACTCGACGAACTGCTCGACGCCGTGCGCCGTACGGGCCGGACCGCGACGGTGACGGTCAAGGTCGACACCGGGATGAACCGCAACGGGGTGCGTGCGGCCGAGCATCCGGACATGTTGACGGCGTTGCGCCGCGCCATTGCCGACGACGCCATCCGGCTGCGGGGCGTCATGTCGCATCTGGCCTGCGCCGACGAGCCCGAGCATCCCGCCAATGACCTACAGGCGCAACGGTTTCGGGAGATGCTCGGACAGGCGCGCGATCATGGTCTGCCCTACGAGGTCGCGCATCTGTCGAATTCGCCGTCGGCGCTGACCCGGCCCGACCTTGGCTTCGACATGGTCCGGCCCGGCATCGCGGTCTACGGGCTCAACCCGTTCTGCCAACGCGACGACCTGGACCTGGTGCCGGCGATGACCGTGAAAACCGTTGTGGCACTGGTTCGCCCGGTGCACGCCGGTGAGGGGGTGTCCTACGGGCACACTTGGATCGCAGAGCGCGACACCAACCTGGCGCTGCTGCCGATCGGCTACGCCGACGGGGTGTTCCGGGCGCTCGGCGGACGGCTCGACGTGATGATCAACGGTCGGTTGCGCCGCGGCGTCGGGCGAATCTGCATGGACCAGTTCGTCGTTGATCTGGGCCCGGGGCAGCCCGACGTCGCCGAGGGCGACGAGGCGATCCTGTTCGGTCCCGGCACCCAGGGCGAACCCACCGCACAGGACTGGGCCGACATGCTCGACACCATCCACTACGAAGTCGTGACCAGCCCGCGCGGTCGCATCACCAGAACCTACCGCGAGGCCGAAAACCGTTGAGCGGTGACGACGGGCGCAAGGCGCGCTGGTTGGCGGGTGCGGCGGGGCTGAGCGCGGTGGGCACCATCGCCGCGGTGTCGGTCGCCCGGCAGGTGACCCGCCGGGTCGTCGTCGACGACCCCTACGTCAACGAGAACTTCGAGGCGATCGACGGCGACCGCAGCTACGTGGTGACCACACCCGACGGAGTGCCGCTGGCAGTGCGCGAGGTCGGGCCGGTGGACGCGCCACTGACCGTGGTGTTCGCCCATGGATTCTGTCTTCGCATGGGCGCCTTCCATTTTCAGCGGATGCGGCTCTGCGACGAGTGGGGCCCGAAGGTCCGGATGATCTTCTACGACCAACGCGGGCACGGCCGCTCCGGGGAAGCGCCGCCGGAGACGTACACGATCACCCAGTTGGGCAAGGACCTGGAGACGGTGCTGCAGGTGATCGCGCCGCGCGGGCCGATCGTGCTGGTCGGTCATTCGATGGGTGGCATGACGGTGTTGTCGCACGCCCGCCAACACCCGCAGCACTACGGCAGCCGGATCGTCGGCGCGGCGCTGATTTCGTCTGCGGCCGAAGGGGTTGCGAAATCGCCGCTGGGAGAGATCCTGCAGAACCCGGCGCTGGATGCCATCCGGTTCACCGCGCGGTCCGCGCCCAAATTGGTCCACCGCGGCCGGCACGTGGCGCGGTCACTGATCGGCCCGATTCTGCGGGCGGCCTCCTACGGTGACTTCAACGTCAGCCCCAGCGTGGTGGCGTTTTCGCAGAAGATGATGCACGGCACGCCCGTTCCGACCATGGTCGAGTTTCTGCACGCCCTGGAAACGCACGACGAGACCGCGGCACTGGCCACTCTGGGCCGGATCCCGACGCTGATCGTCTGCGGCGACCACGACCTGCTCACCCCCGCCGAGTATTCGCGCAGGATGGCCAGTGCACTGCCGAACTGCGAGCTGATCATCGTCGGTCGGGCGGGTCACCTTGTATTGCTTGGCAAGCCGGATCCGATCAACGAGGGCTTGGTGCGGCTGGTGAAGCGAGCTACCCCGGGCCGGCTGGCCGCGGTGAGTCAGCGCTGGCGTGAGCGGGTCCTTCGCCGTGCCTGAACAGGGTTCGGCGACCCTGGAACGGGTCGAGGACACCCTGGCGCTCGGGTCGCAGCTGGGCGCGCACCTGCGCGCCGGCGACGTGGTAGTGCTGTCCGGTCCGCTCGGTGCGGGAAAGACCGTGCTGGCCAAGGGAATTGCCGCGGCGATGGACGTCGACGGGCCGGTCACGTCGCCGACGTTCGTGCTGGCCCGGGTGCATCCGGCGCGGCGCGCCGGCGCGCCGGCGATGATCCACGTCGACATGTACCGGCTGCTGGACCACAGCGGCGCCGACCTGCTCGGCGAGCTGGATTCCCTAGACTTGGACACCGATCTCGAGGACGCCGTCGTGGTGGTCGAGTGGGGCGAGGGTTTGGCCGAACGGCTTTCCGAGCGTCACCTCGACGTCCGTCTCGAGCGGGTCACCAACTCCGACGTGCGGATCGCGACCTGGCGGTGGAGCGGGCCATGCTGATCCTGGCGATCGACACCGCGACTCCGGCCGTGACGGCCGGGGTGGTGCGCGACGGCGAGGTGCCGGCCGAACGGGTCACGGTCGACGCCCGCGCCCACGCCGAGCGCATCACGCCGAATGTGTTGGCGGCGTTGGCCGATGCCGACCTGGCGATGGCCGATTTGGACGCCGTGGTGGTGGGCTGCGGTCCCGGTCCGTTCACCGGGCTGCGGGTGGGCATGGCGAGCGCCGCCGCCTACGGGCACGCCCTGGACATTCCGGTGTACGGTGTGTGCAGCCTGGACGCCATCGGCGGGCAGACCGCCGGCGAGGCGCTCGTCGTCACCGACGCGCGCCGGCGCGAGATTTATTGGGCGCGTTACCGAGACGGGATCCGCGTCGACGGCCCGGCGGTGAACGCCCCACCCGACGTCGACCCCGCTGGTGCTCAGGTGGTGGCCGGCTCGCCCGAGCACGCGGCGCTGTTCGACCTGCCGCACTGCGGGCCGACCCACCCGACGCCGGGCGGGCTGGTGGCCGCGGTGACCGATTGGTCTGGTAGCCCGCCGCCGCTGGTACCGCTCTACCTGCGCCGGCCCGACGCCAAAGCGCCTGCGGCACAAGTCACTTTCGGCCCGCTGACGCCCGACGACGCCCGACGATGCGCCGAGCTGGAGGCGTTGCTGTTTCCCGGCGACGACCCCTGGCCGAAGGCCGCGTTCCTGCGAGAACTCGCCGCCAAGCACAACCGCTACGTGGCCGCGCGTGCTGGCGACCTGGTGGTGGGCTACGCTGGCATCTCGCGGCTGGGCCGCACACCACCGTTCGAGTACGAGGTGCACACCATCGGCGTCGACCCGGCCTTCCAGGGCCGCGGGATCGGCCGCCGGCTGCTCAACGAACTGCTGGAGTTCGCCGACGGCGGCGTCGTCCACTTGGAGGTGCGCACCGACAACGATGCGGCGATCGCGCTGTACCGCAGCTTTGGCTTCACCGACGTCGGTGTGCGGCGGCGCTACTACCGCGTCAGCGGGGCCGACGCCTATACGATGAGGCGGGAGGCACAGTGATCGTTCTGGCCATCGAAAGCTCTTGCGACGAAACGGGTGTCGGCATCGCCCGGTTGGACACCGACGGCGCCGTGACGCTGCTGGCCGACGAGGTGGCCTCCAGCGTCGACGAACACGTCCGGTTCGGCGGCGTGGTCCCCGAGATCGCGTCACGGGCGCACCTGGAGGCTCTCGGCCCGACGATGCGCCGTGCGCTCCAAGCCGCGGACATCGAGCAGCCAGACGTCGTCGCCGCCACCATCGGGCCGGGGCTGGCGGGCGCGCTGTTGGTGGGAGTGGCTGCGGCCAAAGCCTATTCGGCCGCCTGGCAGGTGCCGTTCTACGCCGTGAACCACCTCGGCGGACACCTGGCCGCTGACGTCTACGAACACGGGCCACTGCCGGAAAGCGTGGCGCTCTTGGTATCCGGCGGACACACCCATCTGTTGCATGTGCGCTCGCTCGGTGAACCGATCGTCGAACTGGGCAGCACCGTCGACGACGCCGCCGGGGAGGCCTACGACAAGGTGGCCCGGCTGCTGGGGCTGGGCTATCCCGGCGGCAAGGTTCTCGACGACCTGGCCCGCACCGGCGACCGCGACGCAATTGCGTTCCCGCGCGGCATGACTGGCCCGCGCGACGATCCGTACGCTTTCAGCTTTTCCGGGCTCAAGACCGCCGTCGCCCGGTACGTGGAGAGCCATCCCGACGCGTCGACCGCCGACATCGCGGCCGGCTTCCAGGAGGCGGTGGCCGACGTGCTGACCATGAAAGCCGTCCGCGCGGCAACCGACCTTGGCGTCGGGACCCTGCTGATCGCCGGGGGAGTGGCAGCGAACTCGCGGCTGCGCGAGCTGGCCGAAGAGCGGTGCGCCACAGCCGGATTGACGTTGCGGATCCCCCGGCCCCGGCTATGCACCGACAACGGTGCGATGATCGCCTCGTTCGCCGCGCACCTGCTGGCCGCCGGGGCGCCGCCGTCGCCGCTGGACGTGGCCAGCGACCCGGGCCTGCCGGTGGTGAAAGGTCAAGTGCGCTAACGGCCGGTTTGCCGGGTGACGATCAGCAGGTTGTTGCCGGTAGCCCAGGCTTGCGTGAAGGTGGCCATCGGGATCTGCTCGTCGCGACCGTTGGGGGTGCCGCTGTCGTTGAGGTGGACCATGTCGTTGCGAGTGTCGACGCCGGTGACGACGACGGCGTGGTCGGCGTCGGTGCGCTGACCCTTGCCCGGCGGATAGTTCCAGATGGTTTCCGCGTTGAGCCCGGCGATCACCTTGTGGCCGCCGGCCAGGTCCTGTTCTAGTCCCTCCATGGTGTTACCGGTGGTGAGGTCGGACTGGATGCCGTATTTCTCCAGCAGCACGACCAGGTCTTCGGGCGATGTGCCGTCGAACAAATAGATGCCGCCGCGGTGGACTTCGCTCTTGGTGAAGATGCCGCGCAGCTCGATGCCGACCTGGGTGGGTTCTCTGCCGGTCAGCTGGCCGACCACGTCGGCGACGGCCATCAGACCGCAGTCTTCCTGATGCTGGTAGCGCCAATAGGGAGCGGCGGCCCCCGGGTCGCCGTACATCTGGCCGTTCGGGTCGGCGTGCGCGACCCCGGCCAGTCCGATGAAGGCCGCGAGAATCAGCGCGGCCAAGCCAGCGAGGCGAGTCATGGGCTCCATTATCGGCTGGCTAGTCGCTCGTCAGCATCAGGTACTGGGCGACAGCCATCTGATGAGCCTTTGTCTCGTTGTCGTGAGTGACGGTGAAGGCGTAGCGATCGGCAACCGCCAGGCAGAAGACCGACGTCTCGTCCAAGTCGGCGTCGCGCCACACCAAGCATTTCGCCTCGGGCATGCCTGCGATGCCGACGGCCGGAACATAGCCGTCTTCGGTCAGTTCCGCGGCGAAGGCGTCGACGATCATCCTGGCCGAACCCGCATCCCGGGTTTGGTAGACGTGCGTGAATCCGTAACCGGCCATTTGCAGCCCGGCAGCGGTGAACAGCGCGTGCGCCCGGAGCGGATTGCGCTCGAAATGTAGCCACGCGCGCGGCTCGTAGGCCACCGGTCCCACATCGACCACCGGTGGGCGCGGGTCGCCCAGGATGCGGGCAGCCAGTCCACTGGGATCGATTGGCAGGCAGGCCAATTGATCGATGGGTGTCGGGGTGAACGTGTCGATCAACGGGCCCTGCCGATCGAGCATCCTTGCGACCAAGTCGGTCCCGCTGTCCGTGCCATCCGTAGAACTTGCGACTTGGCACAACACATACGGTCCGCGCGTGGTGTAGGCCCACACCCGGGAAGTCCCGTCCTCGAACCCGTGGGTAACAGCCAGAGTGTCGGAGTGGCGTGGAATCGATGTGGGTCGGGTTTGGATCCAGGCACCGCCGCCGAGCATCTGCAGAAGGTGGCTGCTTTGAGCGGCCATCTCGGCGGCGACCGCGCTGGCGTCGGACGGGCTGGCGAACCGCAGCACGAAATTGGCAAGCGACTTCGTCATGTTGTATGCGCCGCCGCTAGTGGCGCAGCCGGCGACCCAGTTGTGCGCCGCGGCGACATCGCCAAGCGGGGCGCCGTAGCTTACGTGGTAGCTCAACGCGGCGGCATCCCTCAACACCACTGGAACGCCTCCGCCGGTGGCGAGCGCTTCATCAACTTCCCACGGACCCACGAGGTAATTGGCCATCCGGCGGCCCTCCAGGATTCCGCCGTCCGCGGCATCGCCGGCGTTCCCGAGCGGCGGGCGTGGTCTGGTCGGATGGTCGCCAGAATCCAGCAGCGCGACGTCAACCGCCATGTGGGGACCCCATCATCAGGTCATCAGCATAGGGATTTTGGCTGTACCCGCCCGGCTTGTGCACAAGCTCAAGAGAAGCAGCGGGCCGACCTTGAGTGCTAGCACTCTCGTGTATAGAGTGCTAGGTGGCAATCGGACAACCCCTGGCGTCGGCACCCGCGACGACGATGCGAGGGCACGGACGAATGCCGAAGCACCTGGTAATTCGGACAGTCCGGGGCGACCGCCCCGGACCTGCTACCAACTAGTGGAGGGCTCCAATCGTGGCGAGCGTGAACATCAAGCCACTCGAGGACAAGATCCTCGTACAGGCCAACGAGGCCGAGACCACGACCGCGTCCGGTCTGGTCATTCCCGACACCGCCAAGGAGAAGCCGCAGGAAGGCACCGTCGTCGCCGTCGGCCCCGGCCGGTGGGACGAGGACGGCGAGAAGCGGATTCCGCTCGACGTGTCGGAGGGCGACACCGTCATCTACAGCAAGTACGGCGGCACCGAGATCAAGTACAACGGCGAGGAGTACTTGATCCTGTCGGCGCGCGACGTGCTGGCTGTCGTCTCCAAGTAGCTAGAGGCGTGTTCCGCCCCGGCAATCCCCGCGCGAGTGCGGGCGGTTTCCGGGGCGGCCCGCTTTACGGGACAGGAAAGACTTATGAGTAAGCAGATCGAGTTCAACGAAACCGCCCGCCGGGCAATGGAAGTCGGGGCGGACAAGCTCGCCGACGCGGTGCGGGTAACGCTGGGCCCGCGCGGCCGTCACGTCGTGTTGGCCAAAGCATTCGGCGGGCCCGTCGTCACCAACGACGGCGTCACCGTCGCCCGTGAGATCGACCTGGAAGACCCCTTCGAAAACCTGGGCGCCCAGCTGGTGAAGTCGGTGGCCACCAAGACCAACGACGTCGCCGGCGACGGCACCACCACCGCGACGGTGCTGGCGCAGGCGCTGATCAAGTCCGGGCTGCGGCTCGTCGCCGCCGGCGCCAACCCGATCGCCCTGGGTTCGGGCATCGGCAAGGCCGCCGACGCGGTCTCCGAGGCGCTGCTGGCGTCGGCGACCCCGGTGTCGGGCAAGACCGGCATCGCGCAGGTGGCGACGGTGTCGTCGCGCGACGAGCAGCTCGGCGAGCTGGTCGGCGAGGCGATGACCAAGGTCGGCCATGACGGCGTCGTCAGTGTCGAGGAGTCGTCGACGCTGTCCACCGAGCTGGAGTTCACCGAGGGTGTGGGCTTCGACAAGGGGTTCCTGTCGGCGTACTTCGTCACCGACTTCGACGCACAGCAAGCCGTGCTCGAGGACGCGCTGATCCTGCTGCACCGCGACAAGATCAGCTCGCTGCCCGACCTGCTGCCGCTGCTGGAGAAGGTCGCCGAAGCGGGCAAGCCGCTGCTGGTGATCGCCGAGGACGTCGAAGGCGAGGCGCTGTCGACGCTGGTGGTCAACGCCATCCGCAAGACGCTCAAGGCCGTCGCGGTCAAGGCGCCGTACTTCGGTGACCGCCGCAAGGCGTTCCTGGAGGACCTCGCGGTGGTGACCGGCGGTCAGGTGGTCAACCCCGACGTCGGGCTGGTGCTGCGCGAGGCCGGTCTCGACGTGCTGGGCTCGGCGCGGCGCGTGGTGGTTAGCAAGGACGACACCGTGATCGTCGAGGGCGGCGGCACCCAAGAGGCCATCGCCGATCGGGCCAAGCAACTGCGCTCGGAGATCGAGACCACCGACTCCGACTGGGACCGCGAGAAGCTCGAGGAGCGGCTGGCCAAGCTGGCCGGCGGGGTGGCCGTGATCAAGGTCGGTGCCGCGACCGAGACGGCGCTCAAGGAGCGCAAGGAAAGCGTCGAGGATGCCGTCGCCGCCGCCAAGGCTGCGGTGGAGGAGGGCATCGTGGCCGGCGGCGGAACCGCGCTGCTCCAGGCGCGTAAGGCGCTGGGTGAGTTGTCACTGTCCGGCGACGAGGCGCTGGGCGTCGACGTGTTCTCCGAGGCGCTCAGCGCGCCGCTGTACTGGATCGCGGCCAACGCCGGGCTCGACGGGTCCGTCGTGGTCAACAAGGTCGCCGAGCTGCCCGCCGGTCACGGACTGAACGCGGCCACGCTGACCTACGGCGATTTGGCCGCAGACGGTGTCATCGACCCGGTCAAGGTCACCCGCTCGGCGGTGCTCAACGCCGCCTCGGTGGCCCGGATGGTGCTGACGACCGAGACCGCCGTCGTGGAGAAGCCAGAAGAGGAAGACGAGCACGCCGGTCACCAACACGGCCACGCTCACTAGCAACGGCTGGAACGAAAGCACCCCTGGCATTCGCCGGGGGTGCTTTCGTCTCTAGAGGCTGAGGACGACCCGTGACCCGTCCGGGCGCTTCACGGAGACCTCGAGTTCACCGCCGGTCGCCTCAACGTACTTGCGGAGAGTGTCGACACGACTGGCGCCCAACTCGCCATGCTCCATCTGGGAGACACGGTTCTGACCAACGCCAATCGCCGCAGCGAGTGTCGTCTGTGTGAAGCCAGCGGCCTCGCGCAATTCGCGGAGGCGATACCGGGCAACTTCGCGATCCATCTCAGCCTTGATTGCGTCAATACGAGCACGGTTGCCCGGACGACGACGGCGCATGTCATCAAGAGTGGTCATCGTTTTCTTCTCCCTTCTTGGCTTCGGGTTCGCGGTTTTGGTCTTTTCGGTTTTCTCCCTACGCAGGCGCTCCTGGTGAGCGGTGAAGAGGTCGTCGGCGATCGGAATGTGCTTCGCATACCACTTGGACCAATTTCCCGCCTTGTCTCCGGCGATCAGCATGATCGCCTGCGATCTGATATCGAAAGCAAACAGCACGCGCATGTGGGCCCCTGCCTTGGTGGGGCGCGGGCGAAGCTCCTTCATGTTCGGATGCCGTGAGCCTTCGAGGGTGTCGACGAACGGTCGGCGAGTAATTGGGCCGTGTTCCTCCAACTGCTCCAGCGCAGCTATCAAGTTGTCGTATTCCTCATCGTCGAGGGAGTTGATCCAGGCTTCGATGAGGGTCACATCGACCTCCCATTTCCGCACGTTCCACAGGATATCAGGTTTAGCTGATATCAGCTAGAACTGATATCGGACCCGTGCCAAAGGTCTTTTACAAGCGTCGGCCGACCATCCAAGGTCGGCGCGTGCGCCTTAAATCGAACACGCGGAGACCGCCGTCGTGGACAAGCCGGAGGACGACCACCACCACGGTCACGCTCACTAGAGGACTCTGCAGAAGCGCCCCCGGTCCGAAACCGCCGGGGGCGCTTCGTGATTCACCAACAGGTGTAGCCGCCGTCGATCACGATGTCGGAACCGGTCATGTAGCTCGACGCGTCGCTCGCCAGATAGAGATAGAGGCCGACGAGTTCCTCCGGCCGGCCCAGGCGTCCGAGCGGGATCTTCGGCTCCCACAATGCTTGGTACTCGGCGATGTAGGGCTCTACGAGTTCGGTGACGATGTAACCCGGGCTGACGCTGTTCACCCGGATGTTGTGGGGCGCGAACTCCACGGCCATGGCCTTGGTCAGGTGGATAACGGCGGCCTTCGAGGCGCAGTAGTGGCCTACCTGCTGTGGGGTGTTGACGATGTGGCCCGACATCGATGCCGTGGTGATGATGCTCCCCGCGCGCTGCCGGGCGACCATCGCCTTCGCCGCGGCCTGGGCGGTGAGGAAGACACCGTTGACGTTGGTGTCTTGGATGCGTTGAAACTCCTCCAGCTGCATATCCAGTAAGCCGTTGAAGTTGATGATCCCCGCGTTGCACACCGCGATGTCGATCCCGCCCAATTCGTCATCGACTCGGTTCAGCATCGCGTCCACCGAGTCCGGCTGTGTCACATCACACGTGATGGGTATCGCCGTCCCGCCGTTGGCGGCGATGTCTGCGGCCAGTTCCTGCAGTGGCTCGTCATGTCGGGCCGCGATCGCCACCGCAGCTCCGGCTTGCGCGTAGGCCAACGCCACTTGCTTCCCGATACCACTCGAGGCGCCAGTCACCAGAGCGGTCTTGCCATGCAGCCCAAAGAGATTCATTACGTCCCTTTCCGCTCGGTCATAACTTGGAACCCAATCCCGCGATCAGGTTGATAGTGACCGCCAAGACGACCGCGCCCAGGAGGTAGGACAGCAGCGCGTGGCGCAACACCGTCGCCCTGATGGAGGTCAATCCGATCTCGGTGTCCGACACCTGAAAGGTCATGCCCACGGTGAAAGCGACATACGCGAAGTCCCGGAAGCGGGGTCGCTCCGGGTCGTGGAAGTTGATTCCGCCCGGCTCGCCCGAGTAGTAAAGCCGCGCGTAGTGCACGGTGAACAACGTGTGCACGGCAAACCAGGATGCCGCGACGGTCAGGATGCCGACCACGGCGGCTTCGATGGCTCCCGGGCCCGAGCGCGACGCGGCGGCCACGACGTAACCGACCCCGCCCAGGCTCGCGACGCTCGCCGACACGATGAGGGCGTCGGATGCCCACCGGGTGGGGTCTTCCCGGGTCGCGTATCTGCAGGTTTGGTCGGCGTCCATTCCGCCCAGGATGAGTCGCGTCCACACCACGTAGACACCGGCGGCAACCACCCAGCCGGACACCGCGAATCGCCAACCGACGGTGTTACCCACCGCGAGAGCGACGACAACTCCGAGCACGGCCGCAACCGCTATCCGAACCGCGACGGTGTCGCGGAACAACACAACGAGGGATTTCACAACCCCGACCTAAGCACGCGCAGGCGTCGTCGCCCTAGCAACGGCCAAACGCGCGCTCAGACGACCCTTACAGAGTGTCGGGACAGAGGTTGTGCTGCGCGGCCTGGATCAGCATTCGGCCGGTACCGGCATCGTTAGGGCTCAGCTGTCCGACCAACTGGTCCGGTGACTCGCCCAAATGCAGTCTGTTGCAAGCCATATAGCCTTGCGCCACCAAGACGCCATCAGGCATCTGTTGGCCTCCGACAGACCAACCTCCGAAGCCGTTGGATTGGAGTTCGTTGAGGAATCCTTGGTCGTCGGCATGAGCCGACGGTGCGACGATCAAACCAACGGCAAAACCTGCCGCGGCGATCGCTGCGAATACAAGCTGCTTTCTCACGGTGCTATCTCCTGCTCGGCTCAACATTGACGCGACCGTAACAGCCGCCTTGCCTTCGGAGGGCTGTTCCGCAAAAACTGCAGCTCAGCGGCCATTTACGTTTAGTCTCCCAGCATGGACCGCATCTTCCAGTGGGTATGGGATCGGTACGGGTCGAAGTACTCATGGGCGCTCTGCGCCTTGATGTATCCGTTGACGCTGCCGGTCTTTCTGCTCTGGTCATTCGTCATTGTGGCCTTCGAAAGATCCAGTCACTACGGCGAAGCAGCCGCCTTTACGGTTGTCGCTGTCCTGGTGCGGGCGTACGTGCTCCTTCTTCCTGGAATGAAGGGGTTGCGCCCGGTCGAGCAGTGGGTCGCGGGGTGCGCGGTCGATCCGACGACGGTATTAAGCGCCACATACGCATATGCCCGGCGGGCGGTTGGCCGGACAGTCGGGTCCGACGCGGTGTGGACTGCTCTATTCATGGTCGCTGTTGGTGCGATCGCAGGGGTAACCGGGCCGCGGCTGGTCCAGTACGCGATCTTGGGGGCAGCGAACGGCGTTGCCAACATGCTGATTTCAGTGCACAGCTTCGCGGAAGGAGCGTTGCGGCCGGCCCGAGCCGCCATCGCCAGCGATACGGGCATCGGTGATTCCCTGCCTCGCTCTCGCCCGACTTTCGCCAATTGGACGAACCTGTCCATGATCATGACCGCGTTCGTGTTCTGCCTGTCAAGCGCGATGCTGGCAGCCGTGTTCGACCTGGCCAGGTACGGCCCCGCGCTCGCCGTGGCGATCGCGTGTGGGCTGACGCTGGGCGTCGCGATACCGATTGCAGTGGCTGCCTCGTTCGCGCCTGCCCTGCAGCCGCTTCGAGATCTTGCCGAAGGCACCAAGCGCGTCGCCGCGGGCGACTACAGCCAACGGCTTCCAGTGGTCCAGGACGACGATCTCGGCGCGCTAGCGGCGTCGTTCAACCGCATGCAGGCGGGTTTGTCTGAGCGACAACGACTTCAGGCCGCGTTCGGCACTTACGTCGACCCAGCCTTGGCGGCCCGTCTTCTCGAGCAGGGTGACGACATCTTCACCGGCGAACGCCGCGAAGTGACCGTGATGTTCATCGACATTCGCGACTTCACCCCGTTCGCCGAATCGAACACCGCCGAGGACACCGTCGCCCGGCTCAACGCCTTGTTCGAGATCGTCGTACCCGCAGTCGTCGACGCCGGCGGGCACGTCAACAAGTTCCTCGGTGACGGCGCGCTGGCCGTCTTCAACGCCCCCAACGATCTTGCCCATCATGCCGACGCCGCCGTGGGCGCCGCCGTCCTGATTCACCGCTTGGTCGCCGAACGGTTCGGCGGGGAGATGCGGATCGGCATCGGGATCAACACCGGCTCTGTGATCGCCGGAACCATCGGCGGCGGAGGCAAGCTCGAGTTCACCCTGATCGGCGACACCGTCAACGTCGCCGCTCGCGTCGAGCAGCTCACCAAGACCACCAGCGACGCGATCCTTCTCACTCAGCAGTCAGTGGAGGCACTGGCTTCTCGACCACTCGGACTGGTCGACAGGGGATTTCACGCACTGAAGGGCAAGTCCGCCGCCGTGCAGGTTTTCGGCCTGGATGTTGAGTTCGCGTCGGCTTGAGCATTCCCAGCTCTAAAGGCCAGGGGCGCTTCGTCTTTTGTGCGTGCCGGCAGCGGTCGTCAAAGCCCGACGATGACAATGCCCACGCCGACCACGATCGCCAGCGAGAGGGACACCAACAGA
Source organism: Mycobacterium sp. MFM001 (assembly GCF_003402475.1). GTDB lineage: Bacteria > Actinomycetota > Actinomycetes > Mycobacteriales > Mycobacteriaceae > Mycobacterium. The sequence goes on along the minus strand of NZ_BFAB01000005.1, from coordinate 321,364 downwards.
AAGCTGACGACCCGTTCCTTTCCCGCTGAGGCGACGTGCTCGCCGGTAGCGATCGGCGCGAATCGTCGCCCCGCCCCCCATGCCGCTGCGAGCAGCGTCGCCAACCAGTTCGCGTAGGCGGAGTACACGATCAGTGCTACTGCCGTAACTCCCCACGCATCCGGCAAGTGGATGTGTGGCCAGAGCAGACCGAGCAGCACGAGGAACATGCCGTTGAGGACCGCTTCGAGGTGGCTCGACAGCGCCATGCGGGGGTTCTTCAGTGCGGGGACGGCCATCCCGGTGAGCAGGCCCACCAGGAACAGGACCAGGCCAAGCGCGAACAGCACTGTCTGCATGTCAGAACAGTAGGGGCGTGCGGCGCCGAACGCCTGCCGTTATCGCGATCGGCGTGCTTCTCGAAACTGAAGCCACTGCGCGCGTCCTCGGCGCGTCGGCGCAGCGGTTTACGTGTCGCGGTTGCCTACGTGGCTTCTGGGGCTAAGCCGTGCGGCGGATCCCGCGCGAGCGGCCCATGTCGCGCTTGAGCAACACGTCACGCTCGGTTTCCGACAGGCCGCCCCAAATACCGTACGGCTCGCCGACTTCCAGCGCGTGGCTGCGGCACTGCTCGATCACTGGGCAGCGCCGGCAGAGCTCCTTGGCCCGCCGCTCGCGCTGCATGCGAGCACGGCCGCGTTCGCCGTCGGGATGGAAGAACACCGACGAATCCACGCCGCGGCAAACACCCTGCAGTTGCCATTCCCAGATATCCGCGTTGGGTCCCGGTAGCTGTTCCGGCTGTGGCATGGAAATCCCTCTCTACACGCGCATGTGGGACCAGTTGTGATCACGTAAATCGTCAACTGATTCGAGCGGTGTCGCCGATGACTACCCGTCGGCATTAAAGGTAGGGGTGCCGATGAAATTCCGTCAATAGCGGTGCAAGCTGCCGAATATCCAACTGTGCCTTGAGAATTTACTTTTCGTTCATCGCTGCGATGCTATTGCCGGGGACCCTGCGTACTACCGCGAACTCGCTCTATGTGGCGATTTGCCTGTTCACGCAGCAGCCGGATGGGAGTTGCAATTTCCGACACAGGCGTAGCGGTTAATATCGCCGTAACGCAGAAACCACAGACTTTTAACTAATGCTCACAGTGATTGATATCTCTTCCGATCCGGCGGCCGGGGCAACCTTGGCGGCGGCCGCATTCGGCGACGAGCCCGGCCGCTGGCCGCTGCCAACCGCGAGAACGCCGCAGCAGCTCTGGCTGCGCGCGATCGCCGCGGGCGGGCAGGGCCGCTACGGCACTGCCCGCAGCGACTTGGCAACACTACGTCGCCTCGCGCCGGCGGGCCGACTCGCCTCGCTGGCGCACAGCACGCAGGGGTCGTTCCTGCGCCAGCTCGGCTGGCACGACCTGGCCCGCGGCTGGGACGGTCGCGCGTCGGCGCTCGCCGGCGACGACCCCGAGGCCGCAGCCGACGCGCTGATCGGTCTGGCCGCCGACGCGCTCGGCATGGGCCGGTTATACGCGTCGGCCGCGTTGCTGGGCCGTGCCGAGCCGCTGGCCAAGGAGGCCGCCGTGCACCGACTGCAGGTGCGCCGGTCGTGGGTCGCCGCTGAACTGGCGATGGCCTCCGGCGACGGCCACACCGCCGTGAGACACGCCGAAACCGCAACCGAATTGGCGGCCTCAGCCGGATCGCAGCGCCATCAAGCCAAAAGTGAGGTGGTGTTGGCCGCGGCGCTGTGCAGCGCCGGGGACGTCGAAAAGGCGCGTGCCGTCGGCGACGCCGCACTGGAGACCACCGGCAATTTGGGGCTGGTACCACTGCGCTGGGCTGTGGCGTGCTTGCTCGTCGACATCGGAAGCGCTACGCGCACAACACAACAGCTGCGCGACATCCGCGACGCGTGCGCCGAAGAGGTGCGCCACGCCGGGGGCGCTTGGAGCGCGGGCTAACCCGGAAACCGCCTATCGGCCCTTATGGTTTAGCTGTGCCACCGCGCCGGGCCACGTCCGGTTCGTAACGTTGGAGATGCCGCGGTCGATGACAATCCAAGAAGAACGTCTCGACGCTGTCGTCGCTGACGCCGTGGCAGGGGATCGGGACGCGCTTCGCGAAGTGGTGGAGACGATCCGCCCGATCGTCGTTCGATACTGCCGCGCGCGGGTGGGCACGATCGAGCGGGGCGGCCTTTCGGCCGATGATGTGGCGCAGGAGGTGTGCTTGGCGGCCATCACGGCGCTGCCGCGCTACCGAGATCGCGGGCGCCCCTTCCTGGCTTTTGTGTACGGCATCGCCGCGCACAAGGTGGCCGACGCGCATCGTGCCGCCGGCCGTGACCTCTCCTATCCCGCAGAGACGCTGCCGGAGCGGCGGTCGGCCGACGCCGGACCTGAGGAAATGGCGATCGAAGCCGATTCCGTCACCCGGATGAAAGAACTGCTCGAGGTATTGCCGGACAAGCAGCGCGAGATCCTGATCCTGCGGGTGGTGGTCGGGCTGAGCGCCGAGGAGACCGCCACAGCCGTCGGCACCAGCGCAGGGGCTGTCCGGGTGGCACAACACCGCGCGCTGGCGCGGCTGAAGTCCGAGATCGTTGGGGCGGGACGTGACTATGCCTGATTTCAGTCAGCCCGACCTGGCCGCGGTGGCACGCACCGATCGGCTGCTCGACGCGCTCGCCGACCGCAGTCCTGTCGACCTCAGCGAACCCGGCGACGACGCGCTGTTCGCGCTGCTCGCGGACTGGCGCGACGACTTGCGATGGCCACCGGCGAGCGCACTGGTGTCCGACCGCGAGGCGATGGCGGCGCTGCACCAGGGGCTGGCCGAGCGGCCGCCCAGCCGTCGCCGCCTGGCACTGGCGGGGTCGGTAGCCGCAGCCGTGCTGACGCTGGGCGGGTTCGGCGCCATGGTGGGCGGCGCCCAGCCCGGCGACGCGCTCTACGGCGTGCACTCGATGTTGTTCGGTGAGCCGCAGTCGGTGCACGACGACCGTGTCGAACTGTCCGCCAAAACCGAGATCGAGCAGGTCCAGCAAATGATCAACCAGGGCCAGTGGTCTCAGGCGCAGGACAAGCTTGCGTCGCTCAGCACCAGTGTGCAGAGCGTCAACGACAGCACCCGTAAACAGAATCTGATCGACCAGGTGAACCAGCTCAACGCCAAGGTCTCCACCCGGGACCCGAATGCGACGGCTGCGCCCAGCTCGTCGCCGAATCCCGTTGTCGCACCGGCAACTTCGGCCCCCACGACTTCGGTCAGTGCTTCGGAATCCAGCGCTGAGTCGACGACGCCGTCGACGACGTCGCCGGCGCCCACGACATCGCTCCCGACCACTACGGAAAGCCCGAGCGCGACCACCTCGACTCCGACGTCGACGCCGTCGGCCTCCGCAACGCCGACCCCGACATCGCCTAGCGCCGCGTCGCCGACGTCAGCGTCGGCGGCGGTCAGCGTGACCCCAACCACAGCGACGCCGTCAACGGCGCCGAAAAGCCAAAGCCAACAGCCCAATCCGGGCGGCGGATGACGAAACGGGCCCGCTCAGCGGCGCCCGTGGAACCCCTCGGTGTCTGACGTCGCCTCGTTCAGCGATGCGTCGGCGTACCCGCGGCAGTAATCCCACGTGACGTAGGCGTCCGGCTCGGGGTCGTAGGCCGGCTCGTGCGGACGGACGGTGCCGTCGACCAGCAACTGCAGCAGGTTGGCCCGCAGCATGTCCCAGTCGTGGTAGTGGTCCTGCTGACATTCGTCGCAGCAAACCACCAGGCCGCGAATCCCCTTGTGCGCCAACAACGCCTCGTAGACCGCCAGGTCGGCCAGGTCGGCTTCCACCGCCATCCGCTCCTGCGGGTCCAGTGGCTGACCCGGTTCGACGTCATCCAACGCCGCCGACGGATCGCACGGGTCGTCGGCAAACGGATCGGGCGGCAAACCCGGTGGGAGGTAGTCGCGCACGTCTCCACATTACGCAGCCTCACAGGCATCGCGCCAGCGGATCACCGGCCGCCCGGCGTGCATCGTCACCGCGTCACGACGAGCCGATAGGATGGGTTTCTCACTCCGCCTGCGTATGGAGGACCCGGCGATGTCCACCGACGACCTGATTGTCAGCCCGTACGCGCGCGTCAACGGAAACCCTGAGCACGTCGTGCCCACCGGCGGCGACGATCCGCACAAGGTCGCCATGCTCGGGCTGACCTTCGACGACGTCCTGCTGCTGCCCGCGGCCTCGGACGTGGTGCCCTCGACGGCGGATACCTCCAGCCAGCTGACCAAGAAAATCCGGCTGAAGGTGCCGCTGGTCAGCTCGGCGATGGACACCGTGACCGAGTCGCGGATGGCGATCGCGATGGCCCGCGCGGGCGGCATGGGTGTGCTGCACCGCAACCTGCCGGTCGCCGAACAGGCCGGGCAGGTCGAGACCGTGAAGCGCTCGGAGGCCGGCATGGTCACCGACCCGGTCACCTGTCGCCCGGACAACACGCTGGCCGAAGTCGACGCGATGTGCGCGCGGTTCCGGATTTCCGGGCTGCCGGTGGTCGGCGACTCCGGCGAGCTGGTCGGGATCATCACCAACCGGGACATGCGCTTCGAGGTCGACCAGTCCAAGCCCGTCGCCGAGGTGATGACCAAAGCGCCGCTGATCACGGCTCAGGAAGGCGTCACCGCCGACGCGGCGCTCGGTCTGCTGCGCCGGCACAAGATCGAGAAGCTGCCGATTGTCGACGGCCGCGGCCGGCTGACCGGGCTGATCACCGTCAAGGACTTCGTCAAGACCGAGCAGCACCCCAACGCCACCAAGGACAGCGACGGCCGGCTGCTGGTCGGCGCGGCCGTCGGGGTCGGCGACGACGCGTGGGTGCGCGCCATGACCCTGGCCGACGCCGGCGCCGACGTACTGGTTGTCGACACCGCGCACGCCCACAACCGGCTGGTGCTCGACATGGTCGGCAAGCTCAAGGCCGAGGTGGGCGACCGGGTCGAGGTGGTCGGCGGCAACGTCGCCACCCGGTCGGCGGCCGCCGCGCTGGTCGAAGCCGGAGCCGACGCGGTCAAGGTCGGGGTAGGCCCCGGGTCCATCTGCACCACCCGGGTGGTCGCGGGCGTCGGCGCCCCGCAGATCACCGCGATCCTGGAGGCGGTGGCGGTGTGCGGCCGGGCCGGTGTGCCGGTGATCGCCGACGGCGGGTTGCAGTACTCCGGCGACATCGCCAAGGCGCTGGCCGCCGGCGCGTCGACGGCCATGCTGGGCTCGCTGCTGGCCGGCACCGCTGAAGCGCCCGGTGAATTGATCTTCGTCAACGGCAAGCAGTACAAGAGCTACCGCGGCATGGGATCGCTGGGCGCCATGCAGGGCCGCGGCGAGGGTAAGTCGTACTCCAAGGACCGGTACTTCGCCGACGACGCGTTGAGCGAAGACAAGCTGGTGCCCGAGGGCATCGAGGGCCGGGTTCCGTTCCGCGGACCGCTGGCGACGGTCATCCACCAGCTCACCGGCGGGCTGCGCGCGGCCATGGGCTATACCGGGTCGACGACGATCGAGGCGCTGCAGCAGGCGCAATTCGTCCGGATCACCGCGGCGGGCCTGAAAGAAAGCCACCCGCACGACATCACGATGACCGTCGAAGCGCCCAACTACTACGTGCGGTGAACGGGTCGTTCATGCGTGACATGGTCGAGATCGGCATGGGCCGCACCGCCCGCCGCACCTACGAGCTCGCCGACATCAACATCGTGCCGTCGCGGCGTACCCGCTCCTCCCAAGATGTCTCGACGGCCTGGCAGCTGGATGCCTACCGCTTCGAAATCCCGGTCATCGCCCACCCCACCGATGCGCTGGTGTCGCCGGAGTTCGCGATCGAACTCGGCCGGCTCGGCGGGCTGGGCATACTCAACGGCGAAGGGCTGATCGGCCGGCACGCCGACGTGCAGGCCAAGATCGCCCAGGTCATCGAGGCGGCAGAGAAGGAGCCCGAGCCGTCGGCGGCCATCCGGCTGCTCCAGCAGCTGCACGCCGCGCCGCTGGACCCCGAGCTGCTGGGCGCCGCGATCGCCCGCATCCGCGAGGCCGGGGTGACCACCGCGGTGCGGGTCAGCCCGCAAAACGCCCAGGCGCTGACCCCGTCGCTGGTGGCCGCCGGGGTGGACCTGCTGGTCATCCAGGGCACCATCGTCTCCGCCGAACGCGTCGCCAGCGACGGCGAGCCGCTCAACCTGAAGACGTTCATCTCCGAGCTCGACGTGCCGGTGGTGGCGGGCGGCGTGCTCGACCACCGCACCGCGCTGCACCTGATGCGCACCGGTGCCGCCGGCGTGATCGTCGGCTACGGCTCGACGCGCGGCGTGACCACCAGCGACGAGGTGCTCGGCATCAGCGTGCCGATGGCCACCGCCATCGCCGACGCGGCCGCCGCCCGTCGCGAATACCTCGACGAGACCGGCGGCCGGTACGTGCATGTGCTGGCCGACGGCGACATCCACACGTCCGGTGAGCTGGCCAAGGCCATCGCCTGCGGCGCCGACGCGGTGGTGCTGGGCACGCCCCTGGCCGAGGCGGCCGAGGCGCTCGGCGACGGCTGGTTCTGGCCGGCGGCCGCCGCGCACCCGTCGCTGCCGCGCGGCGCGCTGCTTCAGGTCGCGATCGGCGAGCGCCCGCCGCTGCGGCAGGTGCTCACCGGCCCGTCCGACGACCCGTTCGGTTCGCTGAACCTGGTCGGCGGCCTGCGCCGCTCGATGGCCAAGGCCGGCTACTGCGACCTCAAGGAATTCCAGAAGGTCGGCCTGACCGTCGGCAGCTGAGGGCTAGGCTGGCCGCGTGGAACCGGATTACGACGTCCTGATCATCGGCTCGGGCTTCGGGGGCAGCGTCACGGCGCTGCGGCTGACCGAGAAGGGCTACCGCGTAGGCGTACTGGAAGCGGGGCGCCGCTTCGCCGACGACGAGTTCGCCAAGAATTCCTGGCACCTGCGCGAGTTCCTGTGGGCGCCGAAGCTCGGCTGCTACGGCATCCAGCGCATCCACCTCCTGCAGAACTGCATGATCCTGGCCGGGGCCGGGGTCGGCGGCGGATCGCTGAACTACGCCAACACGCTCTACGTCCCGCCGGATCCGTTCTTCAACGACAAGCAGTGGAGTGGCATCACCGACTGGCGTGCCGAGCTGATGCCGCACTACGAGCAGGCGCAGCGGATGCTCGGCGTCGTCAAGAACCCGACGTTCACCGACGCCGACCGCGTGGTCAAAGAGGTCGCCGACGAGATGGGCGTGGGCGACACGTTCGTGCCGACCCCGGTCGGGGTGTTCTTCGGGCCCGACGGCACCAAGACGCCCGGCAAGACGGTGCCCGACCCGTACTTCGGCGGCGTCGGCCCGGACCGCACCGGCTGCCTGGAATGCGGGTCCTGTATGACCGGATGCCGCTACGGCGCCAAGAACACCCTGGTGAAGAACTACCTCGGTCTCGCGGAAAAGGCTGGGGCACAAGTCATTCCGATGACGACGGTGACCGCGTTCGAGCAGCGACCCGACGGGCTGTGGGAAGTGCGCACCGTGCCCACCGGGCGCTGGGTGCGCCGCACGAGGCGCACTTTCACCGCCCGGTACCTGGTGCTGGCCGCCGGCACCTACAACACCCAGAAGCTGCTGTTCAAGATGCGCGACAAGGGCAAGCTGCCCAGGCTGTCCGACCGGCTGGGCGAGTTGACCCGCACCAACTCCGAGTCGATCGTGGGCGCCGGGCGCCTGGAGGTCAGCCCCGACCTCGACCTGACGCACGGGGTGGCGATCACGTCGTCGATCCACCCGACGTCGGACACCCACATCGAACCGGTCCGCTACGGCAAGGGCTCCAACGCAATGGGCTTGTTGCAGACGTTGATGACCGACGGACCCGGCCCCGAAGGCACCGACGTGCCGCGCTGGAAACAGTTGATAGAAAACGCTCGCGAAGACCCACGCGGCACGCTGCGGCTGCTCAACCCACGGCGGTGGAGCGAGCGCACGGTGATCGCCTTGGTCATGCAGCACCTGGACAACTCGATCACCACGTTCACCAAGCGCAACCGGCTCGGCATCCGCCGCTACGCCAGCAAGCAGGGCCACGGCGAGCCCAACCCGACCTGGATCCCGGTCGGCAACGAGGTCACCCGCCGCCTCGCCAAGAAGATCGACGGCGTGGCCGGTGGCACCTGGGGCGAACTGTTCAACATCCCGCTCACGGCGCACTTCCTTGGCGGCGCGGTGATCGGAGACAGCCCCGAACACGGCGTCATCGACCCGTACCAGCGGGTCTACAACTACCCGACGCTCTCGGTGCACGACGGCGCCGCGATCTCGGCGAACCTGGGCGTCAACCCGTCGCTGTCGATCACCGCGCAGGCCGAGCGCGCCGCATCGCTGTGGCCGAACAAGGGCGAGGACGACCTGCGTCCGCGCCAGGGCGAGCCGTATCGCCGCCTGGACCCGATCGCGCCGCGCAACCCCGTGGTGCCCGCGGACGCGCCCGGCGCGCTGCGGTGGCAGCCCAGCGAGCCGACCCGGTCGGCCGGCTAGCTTGCGACGGCCTCCAGCGGTGCCCCGCTGACCACCCGGCTGCGTTGCCCGTGCACGTCGACGGGTACATCGCCCATCAGCGTGACGCGGTGCATGAGCCGGTGCTGGTCGTCGTAGTCGTCGACGGCGCGGTGCTGGGTGGCCCGGTTGTCCCAGATCGCGACGTCGCCCGGTTCCCAATTCCAGCGGATGGTGTTCTCCGGCATGGTGATTCGCCGTTGCAGCAACTCCAGCAGCACATGCGATTCGTGGCTGTCCACACCGACGAAGCCGCGCACGAAATCGCCCGCGACAAGGGTGCGCTCACCGGTCTCCGGGTGTACCCGCACCACGGGATGCTCGGTGCGAAAGTCGGTCTGCTCGAAAGCCTCTCGCAGTGCACGCTGCTGGTCGGTCAGGGCGGTTGGCGCGGCGACGTAGTCGTAGCGGTTACTGTGCAGCGCCCACAGGTTCTCGGCGAGGTGCTTGAGCGGTTCGGGAAGCGCTGTGTAGGCGGCCGCGGTCGACGCCCACAGCGTCGAGCCGCCGTAGCTCGGCAGGGTGACCGCGCGCAGGATCGATGCCGCCGGGTAGTTCGCCACAAATGTCACGTCGGTATGCCAGCGGTTGGCCTTGCCGTATTCCGAGTCGATCGGCGTGATCACCGGCGCGTTGTCCGCCTTGATCGCCGGGTGGCCGATCGGAGTACCCAGTAGCCGCGCGAAGGCGAGCTGTTCGTCGTCGTCGAGGTGGTGCTGGCCGCGGAAGAAGATCACCTTGTGGCGCAGCAGCGCTTGGTGAATCGCATCGGCCGTGGCGCCGTCGAGGTCGCCAGCGAGGCGCACCCCGTCGACCCGCGCCCCGATGCGGCTGCCCAGCTTGGTCACGGTCAGCGTCATTGGAGGTGTCCTCTCGATTTGATGTGTAGTCATCTGACTACACCAGGGTGTACGCTACTGTAGTCGCATGACTACAGCCAGGTCAAGGGCCAAGCAGTCGCCGGCCGGGCGGGAACAGGTGGTGGCCGCCATCCTGACCGCTGCGTCGGATCTGTTCGCCGAACGCGGTCCCGCCGCGACGTCGATCCGCGACATCGCCGCTCGGTCGAAGGTCAACCACGGCTTGGTGTTTCGCCATTTCGGGACCAAGGAGCGCCTGGTCGGCGCCGTCCTCGACCACCTTGGAGCCAGCCTGACCGAGTTAGTGGCGAACGGGGCGTCGGCCGAGGAGATCGACCGGGCCCTGGACCGGCATCTGCGGGTGATGGCGCGGACCCTGCTCGACGGCTACCCGGCGGGCCAGCTGCAAACCCGCTTCCCCGGCGTATCGCTGCTGCTCGAGCAGGTGGGGCCGCGACACGACGATGACCGCAGCGCTCGCCTGGCGGTAGCGAATGCCGTTGCGCTGCAACTGGGTTGGCGTCTGTTCGAACCGTTCCTGCGTTCGGCGGCTGGCCTCGACGACATGCCCGACTCTCAGCTCAAGGATGCCGTCGGCGCGGAGGTCGCGCGGCTCGTCGAGCCGCACTGACCGCGGGTCAGCTCTGCGGGATGGCGGCGCGCACCCGGCCCAGCGTGTGCCGGTGGGTGGGCTCGCGGCCCGGCGGCTGCGACGGCGGCGGCAACAGCGGCTCGCAGGGATGCAACTCGATCGTCGTCGGCGACTCGGTGCTGAGCTCGAGCTCCTCACCGGCATGCCGGATGGTCAACTTCCCGTCGGGCCCGTCACGCAGGGTATAGGTGACATCGGAGTGGGTGATGCTCACGGTGAGCCGAGATCCCCTCCACCGCAATCGGAACCGCAAACCGGACATGCCGTCGGGCAGGTGCGGGTCCAGTGACAGCACGCCCTCGTCGTCGCGCAGGCCGCCGAACCCGGCCACCAGCGCCGTCCACGCGCCGGCCAGCGACGCCATGTGCAGACCGTCGCGAGTGTTCGAATGCAGGTCACGCAGATCGATCAGCGCGGCCTCATAGGCGTAGTCGTGGGCCAGCTCCAGGTGCCCGACGTCGGCGCACATCACCGCCTGCGTGCACGCCGACAGCGACGAATCGCGCACCATGCGCCGCTCGTAATAGTCGACATTGCGGGCCTTCTGCTCGCGGGTGAACGCGTGGCTTTGCCACTGCATGGCCAACACCACATCGGCCTGCTTGATCACCTGTGCCGGATACAGCCGCACATACGGAGCGTGCAACAGCAATGGATAGGTGGTGTGTGTCTCAAAGTCCCACTCCGCCAACGTGGTAAAGCCCTCGCACTGCTCGTGCACACCCAGTTCCTCGTCGTACGGTATGTGCGCGGTATCGGCCGCGGCGCGCCAGGCGGCCATCTCCTCGGTGCTGACGCCCATGTCGTGCGCAGCCCCGGGGTGGCGTGCACACGCATCGGCGGCGACTCGAAGATTGTGCGCGGCCATCAAATTCGTGAACACGTTGTCGCGAACCACCGCGGTGTACTCATCGGGTCCGGTCACACCGTCGAGGTGCCAAACACCGTGCCGGTCATGGTGTCCCAGCGACAGCCACAGCCGCGCGGTCTCGACGAGCACCGTCAGGCCGCACTCCTCCTCTAGCGAATCATCGCCGGTGACAATGCGATACCGTTCGAACGCCATCGCGATGTCGGCGTTGACGTGAAAGGCTGCCGTCCCGGCCGGCCAGTATCCCGAGCACTCTTGACCGCGGATCGTGCGCCAGGGAAAGGTCGCCCCCTCGAGGCCCAGCTCGGCCGCCCGCTCTTTGGCCAAATCCATCGTCGACGCCCGCCAGCGCAGCGCGTCGGCCGCCGCATACGGCGCGGTATAGGTGAGCACGGGCAGTACGAATCCCTCAGTGTCCCAAAAGGTGTGGCCGTCGTAACCGCTGCCGGTGAGACCCTTGCCGGGGATCGCGCGACGCTCGGACCGCGCGCTGGCCTGCAGCACATGGAACAGCCCGAAGCGCACCGCCTGCTGGATGGCCGGATCGCCGTCGACTTCGACGTCGGCGCTGTCCCAGAACTCGTCGAGGTACTTGCGCTGGGCGTCCAGCAGACCCTGCCACCCGCTGTAGCGGGCGCCGGCCAACGCGGCCGCGGCCTGATCGCGCAGCGCGGGCCGCGAGCGCAGGCTCGACCACCCGTAGGCCAGATACTTGACGATGCGCAGCTTTTGGCCCGGCCGCAGCCCGCAGATCACGGTGGTACGGGCCACGTCGGCGCGGGCCTCGGTGGAGACCTCCACCCGTCCGGGCACCTCGACCTCGTGGTCCATCACCGCGGCCATCATCAGTTCACTGGCTTTGGTCCGGTGCATCAGCAGCGAGCGGTTTTCGGTGTGCTCGTGCTCGACAGCTTCCAGCGGGTGCTCCAGGATGGCCGCCACCCGCGGGTCACCCGATGTCTGCGGCTGATCCTCGTTGGCGACGAGCTCGGATTGCACTGTGGCGCGGACGAATTCATCGACCGCCTCCACGACGTACTCGATGGCCGCGACGCTGCGCTGGGCCAGCGACACCAGCCGGGTCGTCGTGACCTTCACTTGCTTGTCCGCCGGCGAGCGCCAGTGCGCGCGGCGGGTGAGCGTGCCGGCGCGCAGGTCGAGGCATCGTTCGTGGTCGATCAGCTCGCCGTAACGCACGTCGAACGGCTCGTCATCGACCATCAGCCGGATCAGTTTGCCGTTGGTGACGTCGACAACGGTCTGGCCTGCCTCCGGATAGCCGTAGCCGGCCTCGGCGTAGGGCAGCGGCCGCACTTCGTAGAACGAGTTCAAATAGGTGCCCGGCAGGCCGTACGGTTCGCCCTCGTCGAGGTTGCCGCGCAGCCCGATGTGGCCGTTGGACAATGCGAACAGCGACTCCGATTGCGCCAGCAGGTTCAGATCGAGGCGGGTTTCGCGTACTTGCCAGGGTTCGACGGGGAAGGCGTCCTCGGTGATCATCGTCGCGGCCTACAGCAGATCGGCCAGGTCGGTGACAACGACGTCGGCGCCGTTGCGGCGCAAGTCCTCGGCTTGGCCCACCCGGTCGACGCCCACCACGAAGCCGAAGTTACCCGCCCGCCCGGCCTTCACCCCGGACAGGGCGTCCTCGAACACGGCCGCTGCGCCCGGTTCGACCTCGAGCAGCTCGGCTGCCCGCAGAAACGAGTCGGGCGCGGGCTTGCCTGCGATGTGCTCCTCGCGCAGCGTCACCCCGTCGACGCGCTGGCTGATGAACCGGTCCAGCCCGGTGATCTCCAGCACGTCGCGGGTGTTGGCGCTCGACGACACCACCGCGGTGGCCAGCCCTGCGTCCGCGACTGCCTCCAGGTAGCGCCGCGACCCGTCGAACACCTCGACACCGTCGTCGTGCAGCGTCTGCTGGAATGCCTCGTTCTTGCGGTTCCCAAGGCCGTGCACGGTCTCGGCATCCGGCGGGTCGTCCGGGTCGCCGTCGGGCAGCTCGATGTCGCGGCTGGCCAGGAAGGACCGCACGCCGTCCTCGCGCTTCTTGCCGTCGACGTACTGGCGGTAGTCGCTTTCGGGATCGAACGGGACGAATTTTTCGCCGGTGCGTTCGGCTCGTTGCTTCAGATACGCGTCGAACATGGCCTTCCAGGCCTTGGTGTGCACGCTCGCGGTGTCGGTGAGAACACCGTCGAGGTCGAACAGACACGCGTGCACAGTTTCCGGCAAACCCAGCACAGCAGACCCCCTCGTTTCGTCGCAGTAACACTTCACCATGCCCGGCCGTGGCCGACGGCGTTTTCGCGCCCGACGCGCTCATTAGACTGTCCCGGTGGACACAGCATCGCCCCGCCCCGTGCTGGTCGTCGATTTCGGCGCGCAGTACGCCCAGCTGATCGCCCGCCGGGTACGCGAGGCCCGAGTGTTCTCCGAAGTGGTTCCGCACACCGCGTCGGTCGAAGAGATCAAGGCCCGCGACCCGCAGGCGCTGGTGCTCTCCGGCGGGCCCGCCAGCGTGTACGCCGACGGCGCGCCGCAGCTCGACCCCGCAGTGTTCGACTTAGGCGTGCCGGTGTTCGGCATCTGCTACGGGTTTCAGGCCATGGCCCAGGCGCTCGGCGGCACCGTCGCGCCCACCGGCACCAGCGAGTTCGGCCGTACTGAGCTGAAAGCCCTTGGCGGCGAACTACATTCGGGTCTACCGGAGACCCAGCCGGTATGGATGAGCCACCGCGACGCCGTCACTGCCGCGCCGCAGGGGTTCGAGGTGGTGGCCGCCAGCGCGGCCTCTCCGGTGGCCGCCTTCGAGGACCAGACCCGACGGCTGGCCGGCGTGCAGTACCACCCCGAAGTCATGCACACCCCGCACGGGCAGCAGGTGCTCAGCCGGTTCCTGCACGACTTCGCCGGCATCGGCGCGGACTGGACGCCTGCCAATATCGCCAGCGCGCTCGTCGAGCAGGTGCGCGAACAGATCGGTGACGGACACGCGATCTGCGGACTGTCCGGCGGGGTGGACTCGGCGGTGGCCGCGGCACTGGTGCAGCGGGCCATCGGCGATCGGCTGACGTGTGTGTTCGTCGACCACGGGCTGTTGCGCGCCGGTGAGCGTGCGCAGGTGCAGCGTGACTTCGTCGCGGCGACGGGGGCTCATTTGGTCACCGTCGACGCGGCATCGACTTTCTTGGCGGCGCTGTCGGGGGTGACCAACCCCGAAGGCAAGCGCAAGATCATCGGCCGCCAGTTCATCCGGGCCTTCGAGGGCGCGGTGCGGGATATCGTGGGCGACAAGGAAATTGAGTTCCTGGTGCAGGGCACGCTGTACCCGGACGTGGTGGAGTCCGGCGGCGGCACCGGCGCGGCGAACATCAAGAGCCACCACAATGTCGGCGGTCTTCCCGGCGACCTGAAGTTCAAACTCGTCGAGCCGTTGCGGCTGCTGTTCAAGGACGAGGTGCGTGCGGTCGGACGGGAATTGGGGCTGCCGGAGGAAATCGTTGCGCGCCAGCCGTTTCCGGGTCCGGGCCTGGCGATCCGGATCGTCGGCGAGGTCACCGCGGCGCGGCTGGAAACCTTGCGGCGGGCCGATCAGATCGCCCGCGAGGAGCTGACCGCGGCGGGGCTGGACCACCAGATCTGGCAGTGCCCGGTGGTGCTGCTGGCCGACATCCGATCGGTGGGCGTGCAGGGCGACGGTCGCACCTACGGGCATCCGATCGTGCTGCGACCGGTGTCCAGCGAGGACGCGATGACCGCCGACTGGACCCGGGTGCCCTACGAGGTGCTCGAGCGCATCTCGACGCGAATCACCAACGAGGTCGCCGAGGTCAACCGGGTGGTGCTGGACGTCACCAGCAAACCTCCGGGCACCATCGAATGGGAGTAGTCGGCTTCTTCGTCGAGATTGCGTCTAGGGTCGTGACACGGCCTGGATCACAGCCCTCACCGCAATCTCGACGCCGGTCCGGCTCACAGGAACACCATTTGCCCCAGCTGTATCCCGTTGCTTGACGGTGTCAGTGTTCGAACATACATTCGATACATGACGGCCGCTGCTGTAGTTCAAGACCGCGCTGAGCAGCTGAAACAGCTGCGACGGCAGATGGCTGTGTTGTCCGAAAAAGTGTCTGGGGCAGTCGGCTCCCGGGGGCCGTTACCGGAGCCGCAGGCGGGGTTGCCGATCCCGCCGATGCTGGCCGAGGTGTTGCCCGGCGCGTTGCCCCGGGGGACGGTGGCGGTGCTGTCGGGAGCCCGTTCGCTACCCCTGAGCATGGTGGCCGCGGTGACGGCGGCGGGCGGCAACGTGGCAATCGTCGGCCAACGGGATATCGGGTTGCTGGCCGCCGCGGAGATGGGGGCGGACCTGAGCCGGCTCGCGGTGATACCGGACGCCGGAACGGACCCGGTCGAGGTGGCCGCGGTGCTCATGGACGGGATGGATCTGGTGGTGCTCGGGCTCGGCGGGCGCTCGGTGCCGCAGAGCCGGGCGCGGGCGGTGGTGGCCCGCGCGCACCAGAAGGGCTGCACCCTGCTGGTCACCGACGGCGACTGGCAGGGGGCGTCGATGCGGCTGGAGGCCCGGGTCTGCGGTTACGAGACCGGCGAGCCCGGCTTCGGTCGGATCAGCAAGGTGCGGCTCGACGTGTGCGCGCGCGGACGGGCGATGGCCCGGACGGGATGAGTCATGGCCTCCTCCCGCGTACTGGCGATCTGGTGTATGGACTGGCCGGCGGTCGCCGCGGCAGCGGCCGCCGGCTTGCCCGCGACGGCTCCGATCGCGGTCACCCTGGCCAACCGAGTGATCGCCTGCTCATCGGCTGCCCGTGCGGCCGGAGTGCGACGGGGGCTGCGGCGCCGGGAATCTCAGGCTCGCTGCCCTGATCTGCATGTGGTGGCCGCGGACGCCGACCGCGACGCCCGGTTCTTCGAAGGCGTCGTCGCGGCGGTCGATGATCTGGTGCCCCGCGCCGAGGTGCTGCGGCCGGGCCTCATGGTGTTGCCGATGCGCGGGGCGGCCCGCTTTTTCGGGTCCGAGCAGACCGCGGCCGAGCGGTTGGTCGACGCGGTGGCCGCCGCCGGCGCCGAGTGTCAAGTCGGGATCGCCGATCAGCTGTCCACCGCCGTCTTCGCTGCCCGCGCGGGTCGGGTGGTGGCGCCGGGCGAAGACGCGCGGTTCCTGTCGGCGCTGTCGATCCGCCAACTGGCCACCGAGCCCAGCCTGTCCGGGCCCGGCCGGGAGGAGCTGGCGGATCTGTTGTGGCGGATGGGGATTCGCACGATCGGGCAGTTCGCCGCATTGTCCCGCAGCGACGTGGCGTCGAGGTTCGGCGCCGACGCGGTGACCGCGCACCGGTTCGCCCGCGGCGAGCCGGAACGTGCGCCGTCGGGGCGTGAGCCGCCGGCGGAACTCGACGCCGTGCTGCGTCCCGACCCGCCGATCGACCGGGTCGATGCCGCGGCCTTCGCCGGCCGCTCGCTGGCCGCTACGTTGCATCAGGTGTTGATGGCTGCCGGGGTGGGATGCACCCGGCTGGCCATCCACGCCGTTACCGCCAATGGCGAAGAGCTACAGCGGGTTTGGCGATGCGCCGAGCCGTTGACCGAAGACGCCACCGCCGACCGGGTGCGCTGGCAGCTCGACGGCTGGCTGAACAAGCGGAAGGTCGACGATCGGCCCACCGCGCCGGTGACCCAGCTGCGGCTGCAGGCGGTGGAGGTGATCTCTGCCGGGGCGCTCCAGTTGCCGTTATGGGGTGGCCTGGGTGAGGACGACCGGCTGCGGGCCCGACGGGCGCTGGTGCGGGTGCAGGGCCTGCTCGGCCCGGAGGCGGTGCAGGTGCCGGTGCTGTCCGGTGGTCGCGGGCCGGCCGAGCGCATCACGCTGACACCGCTGGGCGACGAGCCGGTGCTTTTGGCCGACCCGCGTCAACCCTGGCCCGGTCAATTGCCCGAACCGTCGCCGACGGTGTTGCTCGACGACCCGGTGGAACTGCTTGACGCACAAGGCAATCCGATACGAGTGACCAGCCGGGGGCTGTTTTCTGCCGACCCGGCACGGCTGACCGTCCGCGGTCGTGACGATCCGTTGCGCTGGTGGGCCGGGCCATGGCCGGTCGACGAGCGATGGTGGGATCCGGACCGGGCCAAAGGTCGCACCGCCCGGGCTCAGGTGCTGGTGGACGGTGATCCCGGTACGGCGCTGCTGCTGTGCTACCGCCAGCGGCGGTGGTATCTGGAGGGCATCTACGAGTGACCTAGCCCAGCCGCTGCGCGAACACGCCGACCCGGTCGATGAACCGATCGAAGAACACGTCAGGGTCTACGCCAATACCGATGAGCGCGTTAGGTTTTCGTCCCCAGCGCCCTGTCCAGTCAGTCACCGTCATGCCGCGGGTCAGCGTGCCCGCAAGCTCGACGTCGACCGTGGCTGGCTGGGTCGTCACAAGATCCGGATCCAACGCCACCGCGGCCGCCAGCGGGTCGTGCAGGTGCGCCAGATACCCGTGGCCGGCGTCGCGGTGGGCCTCGAAGTAGAACCGCATCGCGTCGTCGATGAACCGGGCCAAACGACCAGGCGCTAGCCGCTCCAGGTGCGCCGGCGTCATCGCGATGTGCTGGGTCAGGTCCAGCCCGCACAAGATGGGATCAGACCACGCCGCAAAGACTTCGGCCGCCGCTTCGGGATCCACGTGAATATTCCATTCGGCGACCGGATTGGTGTTGCCGCGGTAGTCGTAGGCGCCGCCCATGATCACCAGCCGGCGTAGCAGCGTCGGCAGCGCGGGTTCGGCGCGCAACGCCAGCGCCAGGTTGGTCAGCGGCCCAGTGGCCACCCCGATCAGCTCCCCGGGGTGGGCGCGTGCCGCCTTCACCCAGGCCGTCGCGGCGTCATACCCGACCAGCTGCCGATTACTCGCGGGCAGCTCGACGTAACCTAAACCCTTGGGCCCGTGGGCTTTTCCCGGCGGGCACATCGGGCAGCTCAGCGGCTGCCCGGCGCCCTTGGCGACCGGGATGTCGGGCGCCCGGCACAGGTCGAGCAGAGCGAGGTTGTTCTCGCAAACCTGGTCTACGCCAACGTTTCCGCCGGTCGACGCGATACCCACCACGTCGGCCTCCGGGCTGGCGAGCAGATACACCAACGCCAGCGCATCGTCGACCCCGGTGTCGACGTCGAGAAAAATCGGTGATGTGGTCACGCGAACGTGATTACCAGAACGTCGCGCAACGCGGGCGCTGACTCGTCAACTGGCCGGATCGGCGAGACGCCGTGCACGGTGCGACGATCGTCGCCCAACAGCAGCGTGCCCCGCTCCGACAGTGTCGTCGTCAGCAGCCGCCGGCCCGCAAGGTCGAACACCGTGCTCTCGCCGCCCACGGCATTGCGCCGGTCGATCAGCAGCGAGGTGACCAGCGTGACGCCGTCGTGGTGCAGCCCCTCGGGGGTCGGCCGACCATCGGCGCCCGCCAATGCGACGACCCGGAACGGGTGCACCTTGACGGTCCACTGCGCAACGTCGTCAAGGGCCGTCGCGAACCGGCCCAGCAACCTCAGTAGCCGCCGCAACACCGGATCGCTGGCGAACGCTTCAGTCAGCGGCTCGAAGTGGCGATCCCGCTCGACATAGAGCGGGTTCGAGTCCTGCGGTTGCACGAACGCGCCGGTGGGCATCCGCGTCGCGACGCCGTCGGCGACCGTGTAATGGCCATAGCGGCGCAGCCGCCGAATGCCCAACTCGGCCGCATAAGGATCCGGCGCCAACTCCTCCCAATGCGCGGCGAATCCGGTCCACCCGTCCTCGTCGACGCCGAGGCCGCGCGCGACGTCGACGGGTGGCATCACGCACACGCCGGCCGCGGCCAACAGCTCAGCGGTCACGCCAAGGGGATTACCAATGCACCCCGGGTACCAAACGCACCGCCCGTCGCACCGGTCGCGGTACCCGCACCCGAGTGACAGCGCGCACCGGACGTTTCGGCCGTCGCCGCGACGACGACTGCGGCGCAACAGAATCCGCGGGCTCGATACCCAACGCGGCCGCCGAATCCGGGTAGCCGAGATACAGCTGATGCAGGATCCGCCGCGACAGCTTGGGCGTGAAGTAGTTGCCGGCCTCGGCCAGCGTGCCCAGCGGCGTGTCGATGCGCGCCGGCTTTTCGATCAGGCCGCGCACCACCATGGCCGCCGCATGCTCGGGGCTGATCGCGCGCATCGGGTTGAGCCGTCGCGACGGCGCAATCATCGGCGTGCGCACCAGCGGCATGTGGATGTTGGTGAACGTGATGTGATCCGACAGCGTCTCGCTCGACACCACCTCGGCGAACGCATCCAGCGCCGCCTTCGACGGCAGATACGAGCTGTACTTGGGGCTGCGAGCCTGCACCCCGGCGCTGGACACGTTGACGACGTGACCGAACCGCCGCTCCCTCCAGTGCGGCAACAGCGCCAGCACCATCCGCACCGCGCCGAAGTAATTGACCGCCATCACCCGCTCGTAGTCATGCAGGCGGTCAACGGAATTGACCACCGACCGGCGGATCGACCGGCCGGCATTGTTGACCAGATAATCGACATGGTCGAACCGTCCCAGGATGTCCTTGACAGTGTGCTCCACCGACGCCGAATCGGTGACGTCGCAAGTAAACGCGTAGGCCTGGCCGCCGGCCGCGCGGATCTCGGCGACCAGATCGTCGAGCGCCTCGCCGTTGCGGGCCAGGGCGAACACCGTCGCACCCCGCTCGGCCACCGCGATTGCCGAGGCCCGCCCGATCCCGCTGGACGCGCCGGTGATGATGACGTGCTTGCCTGCCAGCGGATCGCCGCGACGGGCCCGGTCCGGGTCCAGATGCTCGGCCCAATACCGCCACAGCCGCGGCGCGTAGGACGCGAACTCCGGAACGTCGATCCCACTGCCGCGCAACGCTTTCCGTGTCTCGTCGGAAACAAAAGTGGGCGCCAGGTCGACGACGTCGAGAACTTCGGCGGGAATCCCCAGCTGGGTGGCCGCCATGTTGCGCCACACCTTCGCCCGGCCGCGCACCCGCAGCACCGGCGCGGCGACCGAACGCGGCAGCGACCCGCGCAGCGCCGGCAATCCCGCCTCGGCGGCGATACCGCGGTAAATACCACGCAGCCCAATGGTTTTCGGTGCAGTCAGGTGGAACGTCTGGCCGTCTCGTCCGTCGGCGTGCATCAGCCAGACCAGCGCGTTGACCACGTAGTCGACCGGCACGATGTTGGTGCGTCCGGTGTCGGGCAACATGATCGGGGTGAACCGGGGCAAGACAGCCAACCGAGCCAAGACCGGAAAGAAGTAGTACGGGCCGTCGATCTTGTCCATCTCGCCGGTGCGCGAATCACCGACCACCACCGCCGGCCGGTACACGCGATACCGCAACCCCGACGCCGAACGCACCAGCTGCTCGGCTTCGAACTTGGTCTGGTGATACGGCGTCGGCAGCTCCTGGCCGACGTCGAAATCGGCCTCGGTGTACTCGCCGCGGAAGTTGCCGGCCACCGCGATCGACGACACGTGGTGCAGCGTCGCGTCCAGCCGCCGTGCCAGCTCGATCACGGCGCGGGTGCCGTCGACGTTGGCGCTGCGCTGCTCGGCGTCGGACGCGGTGATGTCGTACACCGCCGCGCAGTGCACCACATGAGCGACGTCGCCGAGCTCGGCCACGGCCTCGTCGGTCAACCCCAGATCCGCCGCGGTCAGGTCGCCGACCAGCGGTTTTGCCCGTTCACCCCACTCAGCGGCCAGCTGTTCGAAGCGGCCCACCGACCCGCGGCGGACCAGCACCCACACTTCGGCGTCGGGCTCGACGGCCAGCAGACGTGACACCACTCGGCGCCCGATAAACCCGGTACCGCCGGTAACGACATAGCGCATGCATGCAATCGTGACCGCTGGTACCGGCAACCGTCAATGCCGTGTGACGCGATCGATCCGCGTAACTAGTAGCGGAAGTCCCGGATGCCGTCCCAGTCCACCAGCGTCCACCCCATCGCGGGGCTGCCGGTGACGACCACCCGCCCCGTGTTGGGCAGCGGATGGGTCTTGGCGAGGCTGTCGTTGGGGTTCTTCACATTCATCAGCGTCCAGTACGCGATCGCGGTGCCGTGCGAGAACGCGATCGGCTTGTTGTCGCCGCTGTCGTAGATCTTCTGGACGGCAGCACTGAACTGGTCGTTGAATTTTTTCCCGCTGATCGAGCCCGGGATGGCGTCCTGGATGTCGCCGTTCAGCCAATCGGCGGGAGCCAACAGATAGGTCTGGCTGGCCCGGTCCGAGCGGGTGTTGTCGTACCAACCCGCGTCGATTTCACGCAGGCCGGGCAGGATCTGGACCTGCTCGTGGAGTTGTTTGGCCAACGGCGCCGCGGTCTGCTGGGTGCGGATCATTGTCGACGCGTACACGCCGTCGTATTTGTTGCGCGCCAGCTGACGGGCGAGCTGCTCGGCCTGCCCCTCGCCCTGTTCGGTAAGACCCGGCCCGGGCACCTCGGTGTTGATCATTCCGTCGGCGTTGGCCTCGGACTCGGCGTGCCGGACGAAGGTCAGGGTGATGCTGCGCACGTGCGGTGTGCCACCCGAGCAGGCGCCGACGGTTATCCCCACGACAAGCGCGGCGAGAGCCTTCCAGATAAGGGTGCGGTTCGGCATGGCGATAGCCTGCCTTGTCGGAGGCTTCAGTGTGGTGAATTTGGCTGGAATGGCCACGCCGCTGAACCCGATCGAGAGGAGACCCGGATGGCGATCGATCCCAAGGCTGTCGGCGCGACAACCGAGCCGATGCTGTTCGAGTGGACCGACCGCGACACCCTGCTCTATGCGCTCGGTGTCGGCGCCGGCACCGCCGACCTGTCCTTCACCACCGAGAACAGCCACGGCATCACCCAGCAGGTGCTGCCGACCTATGCGGTGATCTGCTGTCCCGCATTCGGGGCGGCCGCCAAGATCGGAACGTTCAACTGGGCCATGCTCTTACACGGTTCGCAGGGCATTCGGCTGCACACACCGTTGCCGCCGGCGGGCAAGCTGTCGGTGGTCACCGAGGTGGCTGACATCCAGGACAAGGGCGAGGGCAAGAACGCCATCGTCGTGCTGCGCGGCCGCGGCACCGACCCCGATTCGGGGACGCTGGTCGCTGAGACGCTCACGACGCTCGTCATCCGCGGCGAAGGCGGCTTCGGCGGCGAGCCGGGACAGCGGCCGGCCGCGCCCGAAATCCCCGACCGCGAGCCCGACGCCCGAATCCCGTTGCCCACCCGGGAAGATCAGCCGCTGATTTATCGGCTCTCCGGCGATCGCAACCCGTTGCACAGCGACCCGTGGTTCGCCCGGGAGCTGGCCGGCTTTCCCAAGCCGATCATGCATGGGTTGTGCACGTATGGGGTGTCGGGTCGCGCGCTGGTCGCCGAGCTCGGCAAGGGCGACGCGGCCGCGATCACCTCGATCAGCGCACGGTTCACCAAGCCGGTCTTCCCGGGCGAGACGCTGACCACCTTGATCTGGCGCACCGAACCCGGCAAGGCGGTGTTCCGCACCGAGGCCGCCGCACCTGATGGGAGCGACGCGCGGCTGGTGCTCGAAGACGGCGAGGTGGAATACACCGAGGTTTAACGAGGGCGTCATTGCGGCATTCTGCGGCCATGGCGTTCAAACTCACCTACAGCGACGGTCAAGAGACCGACTACGACGACAGCACCAAGTGGGAAGTCGAAAACGGCGTCCTCAAAATGGGGCGCGAGGCCGGAAAGTGGTCCGTCCTCATCTCGCCCAGTCATTGGGCCACCCTCGAGGTAGGGCAGGCCGAAGACGGCGACAAGCCCAAAGACGAGGACAAAGAGGACGAGGAAGACGAAGACAGCTGATTACTCCGGCGGCGCGTCATTGGGCGCCAGTTCGGCGCCGACCTTCGCAAACAGCGTTTCGGCCTCGTTGCGGTAGTTGCCTTGGTCGTCAAACGCCGTGGGCGCGTAGGTGACTGCAACCGCGATCGCGATCTTCTGCGACGGCAGGTAGGCCTCGACCGCGGACACGCCGGCGGACATCGGATTCTGCAGCAGCCAATTGCCGGAGATGACGATCCCCAGTCCGTAGCCGTGATCCGGTGTCACCATCGCCTTGTACGACTCGGGCGATAACAGCTTGCCCGAGCCGATGCCCACCGCGGTGGCTTCGAGGTCGTAGATGTTGGTGGTCTGGACCGCGCCGCGGGGCATCATCCAGGACGGATTCCAGAACGTGGCGTCTTCGTAAAACGGTGTGCCGGGCGGGATCTTGAGCGCTCGGCGGCGCTCCGAGGTGAACGCATGCAGAGTCGGCACCGGGATCTGCGGGGTATACGTGTTGGCCGTGTTGATCAGTGCCAGCGGCCCAAGCACCTTGTCGGCTAAGAGCTTCGGTAGTTCCACGCCGGTGGCCTTCTCCAACGCCAGGCCGAGCAGCACATAGTTGGTGCGGGCGTAGTTCCAATTGGTTCCCGGCTCGTAGAGCAACGGCTTGTGCACCGCATACCCGAGCAGCTCCTCGGGCGTCCACTGCCGGAACGGGTCGGCGTCGCGGGCCGCAGTGAATTCGTCGTTCACGTAGTCCTGGTAGCCCGACGTCATGTGTGCCAACTGACGCAGCGTCACCCGGTCGGCGTTCGGGACGTCGGGCAGCCAGGTGGACAGCTTGTCGTCCAGCCGCAGCTTCTTCTCGTCGACGAGTTTGAGCAGCAGCGTGGAGACGTAGGACATCGCCACCGTGCCGTTGCGGAAAAACATGCTCGTGGTCGCGGGCACGCCGGTCATCGAGTCGCCGAGCGCCTGGGTGACAATCTCCTTGCCGTCCACCGTGACCCGGACAAGCGCCGCTTTCAGATGAGCCTGCGCCATCGTGTCGCGGACGATCTTCAGGACCGCCTGGGCCTTGACCGGGTCGGCGGACGACGGCGGAGTGGGAGCCTGGCTTTCCGACGTGCAGCCCGCCACGACGACGGTGAGTGTGCACAGCAGGTAACCCAACCGCCGGATCAATGTCGTCATCGATGTTGTCCTATCTGGCTTGCCAGTTGCTCGGTGAATGCGACGACCCGGGCCGGGCTGTCCAGCGCATAGCCCGCGGCGGTGGCGCGATCCCCATCTTCGGTGTGGCGCACCACGATTCCGATGCCGTCGTCGCGCACCGCGTCGAACGCGTCCTCGTCGGTGATGTCGTCGCCGAGGTAGATCGGTAGCAGGCCACCGTCTTCGACGTCGCGGATGTGGTCAAGCACCCAGCGCAGCGTCTTTCCCTTGTCCCAGTCGACGTTTGGGCGAAGCTCGATGACCTCACGCCCGGTGGTCACCCGAAGCTTGCTGCGCTGACCGGCTGCTCGCACCGCCGCGGTCACCTCGCCGACCCGGTCACGTTCGGCGTTGCGGTAATGCACGGCCACACCAAAGCGCTTGTGTTCCACCGCAACTCCGGTGATCTGCCGCAGCTGGTCGCGCAACTGCTCGGCGGCCTGCTCGAGCACCGGGATCGCGGCCGCCGCTTCTTCGTTGTGGTGGTGTTCGCCGTCGGGCCCGGTCAGCTCGAAACCGTGGCTGCCCGCATACCAGATGCCGGGCAGCCCGATCCGCTCGCGGACGTCAGCGAGGTCGCGGCCGGACAGTATCGCAACCGGGCACCGCGCCGTCAGCGACGTCAGCGCGGCGGCCGCGCCGTCGGCCAGCCGGGCCGAGTCGGGGTTGTCGACGATCTCCGAAAGCGTGCCGTCGAAGTCGAAGAACACCGCGGGCCGGCCGGCGGCGGCCACGTCGAGTGCCTGCATGCCGTCGGGCAGCTCCGACATGCGGCGATCCCCGGTGCGCACCTGCACGTCGCGCAGATCGGCGACCACCGCGTCGGCCCCCCGACGGCGCAGTTCGTCACCGGATCCCGTCGCATCGACCCCGATGACCAGCGCGAATCCGCCGGCCCGCGCGGCAGCGACACCGTCCGCGGTTGCGGTGACGACGGCGCACCGGCCCGGCCGCACCGCCGACCCGACGGGCTCGGCGGCGACACCGGCGTCGCGCAGTCTCTCGGTTAACGCGTCGGTCGACGGATCGTTCAGGTCGAACAGCACCGCGTCGTGGCGACGCGGGTCGATGATGACCGACATGCCAATGACATTAAGTGCGCCGGCGATTTAGCGTGGGAGCAGGTGAGCAGATGCGTCGCGGAATCGTGGTCGGTGTGGACGGATCGCCGTCGTCGAAAGTGGCGGTGGACTGGGCGGCTCGCGATGCAGCCATGCGTGGCGTTCCACTCAGCTTGGTTCATGTGCTCGCCCCGCCCGTCGTGATGACGTTTCCCGAGACTCCGATGCCGCCGGGCTACATGCAGTGGCAGGAGGAGCAGGGGCAGCGCCACCTTGAGGAGGCGTCCGGGATCGTCGAGCAGAGCGCGGCCGGCCCGCCGCAGGTTGGCGCCGAGACCGTGGTCGGGCACACCGTTCCCACGCTGGTGGACCTGAGCAAGGAAGCCGCAATGGTCGTCGTCGGCTGCCGGGGGCACGGCTGGTTGCGACGCACTCTGCTGGGCTCGGTCAGCGCCAACCTGGTCCGCCATGCGCACTGCCCGGTGGCGGTCATCCACGACGAAGACCCGGCGACTCACCCGGCCAACTCCCCAGTGGTGGTGGGCGTCGACGGTTCGCCGGTCTCCGATGCCGCGACGGCGCTCGCCTTCGAGGAGGCCTCGTTGCGGGGCGTGGAGCTCGTCGCCGTGTACGCCTGGCATGACACGGGATTGTTCGACGTGCCCGGGATCGATCTCGCCAGCATGCAAGCCGGCGGGGAGCGGGTGCTCGCCGAGCAGCTGGCGGGCTGGCAGGAGCGCTATCCCGATGTCGCGGTGCGCCGGGTGGTGGTCGGCGACCGGCCTGCCGATCAGCTGATCGAACAGTCGCACTCGGCGCAGCTGGTTGTGGTGGGCAGCCACGGCCGGGGCGGCTTCGCGGGAATGCTGCTCGGGTCGGTCAGCCTGGCGGTGGTGCAGGCATCCCGCACGCCGGTGATCGTGGCCCGTCGCGCCTAACCTCTTCGGCGCCGAGCGTCGACTTGTTGCGCCGATTTGCCCGCGATCTCCCCAACAAGTCGACGTTCGACATCGTATCGAACGTCAGTTCGATACGATGTTCAGGTGGGCTGGGGAAACGGCCCGCCGAGTTGGGCGGAAATGGAGCGGGTGCTCGACGGCAAACCCCGCGGCGATCGCAAGCGCGGCGGAGCCGGGCGCAGCGGGTCGCCGCGCGACAAACCCCGCCGGGCCAACATGCCGGTTGCCGCCGAGCCGCCGGACGACGGCCCTCGGTCACGCCGGCGCGGACGGTATCAGCCACCGGGAGACAACCGGCCGGTCCGCTCATCGGTCGCCTATGCCGAGTTGCACGCGCATTCGGCATACAGCTTCCTCGACGGGGCCAGCACGCCGGAGGAACTGGTCGAGGAGGCGGCGCGGCTGGATCTGCGCGCCATCGCGCTGACCGATCACAACGGCCTGTACGGGGCGGTGCGCTTCGCCGAGGCCGCCGCGGAACTGGACATCGCCACTGTGTTCGGCGCCGAGCTGTCGTTGGGATCCGGCGCCCGCACCGAGGCACCCGATCCGCCGGGCCCGCACCTGCTGGTGCTGGCCCGCGGCGCGGAGGGCTACCGGCGGTTGTCGCGGCAGCTGACCGCCGCGCACCTGGCCGGCGGCGAGAAGGGCAAGCCGCGCTTCGATTTCGACGCGCTGACCGACGCGGCTGGCGGGCACTGGCACATCCTGACCGGGTGTCGCAAAGGCCATGTGCGGCAAGCTCTTTACGCTAGGGGCCCGGAGGCCGCCGCCGATGCACTGGCCGACCTGGTGGACCGGTTCGGCGCCGACCGGGTCAGCATCGAGCTGACCCATCACGGCCAGCCTATCGACGACGAACGCAACGCCGCGTTGGCGGCGCTGGCGCCGCGGTTCGGCGTCAGCGTGATCGCCACCACCGGCGCACATTTTGCCGAGCCGTCGCGCGCCCGGCTGGCGATGGCGATGGGCGCAATCCGGGCCCGCCAATCCCTGGACGAGGCCGCCGGATGGCTTGCGCCGCTGGGCGGTTCGCACCTGCGCTCCGGCGAGGAGATGGCCCGGCTGTTCGCCTGGCATCCCGAGGCGGTCAGTGCCGCGGCCGAACTCGGCGAGCAGTGCGCGTTCGGGCTAGCGCTGATCGCCCCGCAGCTGCCGCCGTTCGACGTGCCGCCCGGGCACAGCGAAGACAGTTGGCTGCGCCAGCTGACCCTGGCCGGTGCCCGCGACCGCTACGGTCCACCCGAGCGCGCTCGGAAAGCTTACGCGCAGATCGACCATGAGCTGAAAGTCATTGAGCAGCTGAAGTTTCCGGGCTACTTCCTGGTGGTGCACGACATCACCCGATTCTGCCGGGAGAACAACATCCTGTGTCAGGGTCGGGGATCGGCGGCCAACTCGGCAGTCTGCTACGCGCTCGGGGTCACCGCCGTCGACCCGGTCGCCAACGAGCTGTTGTTCGAGCGCTTCCTGTCGCCGGTGCGAGACGGGCCGCCCGACATCGACATCGACATCGAGTCGGATCAGCGCGAGAAGGTCATCCAGTACGTCTACGACAAATACGGCCGCGACTACGCCGCGCAGGTCGCCAACGTGATCACCTACCGCGGGCGAATCGCGGTGCGCGACATGGCTCGTGCGCTGGGCTTCTCGCAAGGTCAGCAAGACGCGTGGAGCAAACAGATCAGTCGCTGGAACGGGCTGGCCGATTCCCCGGACGTGGAGGACATTCCCGAGCAGGTGATCGAGCTGGCCACCCAGATCGCCAACCTGCCGCGGCACATGGGCATCCACTCCGGTGGCATGGTGATCTGCGACCGTCCGATCGCCGACGTGTGTCCGGTGGAATGGGCGCGGATGGAGAACCGCAGCGTGTTGCAGTGGGACAAAGACGACTGCGCGGCAATCGGTTTGGTGAAATTCGACCTTCTCGGCCTGGGTATGCTCTCGGCGCTGCACTATGCGATCGACCTGGTGGCCGAGCACAAGGGCATCGACGTGGACCTGGCCAAGCTGGATCTCTCCGAGCCGGCGGTGTACGAGATGTTGCAGCGGGCCGATTCCGTCGGGGTGTTCCAGGTGGAGTCGCGAGCGCAGATGGCTACTTTGCCGAGACTCAAGCCGCGGGAGTTCTACGACCTGGTGGTGGAAGTCGCGCTGATCCGGCCAGGGCCCATCCAGGGTGGTTCGGTACACCCGTACATTCGCCGACGCAACGAGGTCGACCGGGTGGTCTACGACCATCCCTCGATGGAGACGGCATTGCGGAAAACCCTTGGCGTGCCGCTGTTTCAGGAACAGCTGATGCAGCTGGCGGTGGACTGCGCCGGGTTTTCCGCCGCCGAAGCCGACCAGCTGCGCCGCGCCATGGGGTCCAAGCGCTCGGCCGAACGGATGCAACGGCTGCGCGGCCGGTTCTACGACGGCATGCGGGCGTTGCACGGCGCCGATGACGCGGTGATCGACCGAGTGTACGAAAAGCTGGAGGCCTTCGCCAATTTCGGCTTTCCGGAAAGCCATGCGCTGAGTTTCGCATCGCTGGTGTTCTACTCGTCGTGGTTCAAGCTGCACCACCCGGCGGCGTTCTGCGCGGCGCTGCTGCGTGCCCAGCCGATGGGCTTCTACTCGCCGCAGTCGTTGGTGGCCGACGCCCGCCGGCACGGCGTGGCGGTGCACGGGCCGGACGTCAACGCCAGCCTGGCGCACGCCACGCTGGAGAACGCCGGGACCGAGGTGCGGCTCGGGCTGGGCAGTATCCGCCATATCGGCGACGACCTGGCCGAGAAACTGGTCGAGGAACGAAAAGCCAACGGGCCGTTCGCATCTCTGCTGGATCTGACAGGTCGCATCCAGTTGAGCGTGCCGCAGACCGAGGTGTTGGCCACCGCGGGGGCGCTGGCCTGCTTCGGGATGTCGCGACGGGAAGCGCTGTGGGCGGCCGGGGCGGCGGCCACCCAACGGCCGGACCGGCTACCCGGGGTGGGCTCGTCGTCGCACATCCCGTCGTTGCCCGGGATGAGCGAGCTGGAGCTGGCCGCCGCCGACGTGTGGGCCACCGGCATCTCCCCGGACAGCTACCCGACCCAGTTCCTGCGCGAGGACCTGGACGCGATGGGCGTCGTGCCGGCCGAAAAACTAATCGAAGTGCCCGACGGCGACCGGGTGCTGATCGCCGGCGCGGTGACCCATCGGCAGCGGCCGGCGACGGCGCAGGGGGTGACGTTTCTCAACCTCGAAGACGAGACCGGCATGGTCAACGTGCTCTGTACACCGGGAGTGTGGTCGCGGCACCGCAAACTGGCGCAGACGGCGTCGGCGCTGGTGGTCCGCGGCCAGGTCCAAAACGCAAGCGGCGCAGTCACTGTCGTGGCCGAGCGATTGGGCAAGCTCACGCTGAGAATGGCCTCGAAGTCCCGCGACTTCCGCTGACGCCTTTTGCGCCGAGTGTGAAAATGTAGTCTCGCTACATGACCCTGAACCTGTCGTTCGACGAAGTCCTCACCACCACCCGGTCGGTCCGCAAGCGCCTCGACCTGGAAAAGCCGGTACCGCGGGAGGTGCTGATGGAGTGCCTCGAATTGGCCCTGCAGGCGCCCACCGGTTCCAACGCCCAGGGCTGGCAGTGGGTGTTCGTCGACGACCCCGACAAGAAAAAGGCGCTGGCCGATATCTACCGCACCAACGCGACCAGCTATCTCGACCTGCCTAAGCCGGAGTACGGCGACAGTCGCGACGAACGCAGGCCCCTCGTGTACGAGTCGGCCAAATATCTCAACGAGCACTTCCACGAGGTGCCGGTGATGCTCGTCCCGTGTCTGCAAGGGCGGCCGGACAATTCACCGGCCGGGATGAGCGCGTCGTTCTGGGGATCGCTGCTGCCCGCGGTGTGGAGTTTCATGCTGGCGCTGCGCTCGCGCGGTCTCGGTTCGGCGTGGACGACGCTGCATCTGATCGGCGACGGCGAAAAGCAGGCCGCCGAGGTGCTCGGCATTCCCTTCGACGAGTACAGCCAGGGCGGGTTGTTCCCGATCGCCTACACCAAGGGCACCGACTTCAAGCCCGCCAAGCGGCTGCCCGCCGAGCAAGTCACCCACTGGAACACCTGGTAACGCTCTCGCCGAATGGCCAGTTATGTCCCGGTTCGGGGCAAAAAGCGTGTATTAAGTGGCCACTCGACGCTCAAGCGCTGGCGAAGCCTTGCTGGCGCCACGCCTCGTAGACCGCGACCGCGGCGGCATTGGACAGATTCAGCGACCGCCGCCCAGCCAGCATCGGGATCCGTACCCGCTCGGTGATGTGCGCGTCGGCCAGCGTCGCCGCATCCAGCCCGGTGGGCTCCGGCCCGAACATCAACACGTCGCCGGCCTGGTAGCGCACGTCGGTGAACAACGTCGTCGCGTGTGCGGTGAACGCGAAGACCCGTGGCGGCGACAATGCCTCCCACGCCGCGTCCAATGATGCGTGCACGGTGACGGACGCCAGGTCGTGATAGTCCAGCCCGGCACGCCGCAGCTTGGGTTCGGACAGGTCGAAACCCAGCGGCTCGACCAGGTGGAGCTCGCAGCCGGTGGCCGCCGCGGTCCGAATCGCATTGCCGGTGTTGGGTGCTATCCGCGGCGAGTAAAACAGCAGCCGGAACATCCGACGATCATCGCAGTTGTCCGTCGCCAATTTGCTCAGCTATCCTTTGCGGCGTCTGGCACGGTCCGGCGAACTCTGTCTGTTCAGTAAGAATTGTGGCCGCGGTGGCTGCAGGCTGTCATACTCGTCGAATTGCCAGGCGCATATCGCTCGCCCGTCTGCCCTGCGGCGGGTGCAATTAAGCAGGAAGTCTTATGAACGACGCGCGTACACACGGCCGCGGTTTGGGGACGCTGTTCGCCCGGCCCGCCGAAGTGGTCGAGCCGGACACCCCGGACACCGCGGAACCTGCTCCGGTAAAACGCCCGCCGACATGGTCGCTACGCAATTGGCCGGTTCGATGGAAAGTCGTCGCGATTGTCGCGGTGCCATTGATCCTGGCAATGGTTTTCGGGGGATTACGCATCTATGGCGCGCTCAACGAAGCCAGCGAGCTTCGGTTGGCGGCCGACCGCGCCGAAGTCGTTCCGGCCATTACCAAATACATGTCGGCGCTCGACGTGGCGTTGTTGTCGAGTTCCAACGGCGGTGATGTCGAGGGCGCGAAGAAAAACTACGAGGCCCGCAAATCCGAGCTGCAGTCGCGGCTGGCGGACACCGACGTCGCCGCCGACGTGCGCAACGGCGTCGGCGTTCTGCTCAACGGTGGCCAGGCGTTGCTGGACAAGGTGTCGTCGAACAGCATCGGCTTGCGCGACCGGGTAACCGGCTATGCGCCCATCCTGCTGACCGCCGAGAACGCCATCGACGGGTCGGTCCGCGTGGACAACGAGAAGATCCGGGCGACCGCGCAGGGGTTGAGCCGGGCGATCGGCGCCCGCGGCCAGATGATGATGCAGCAGCTGCTGGTCACCCGCGGCGGGGACCTGCCCGAGCCAGAGCTGCGCACCTCGATGATGACCCTGGCCGGCACCGAGCCGTCGACGCTGTTCGGGATGGCCGAGGTGCTCGGCGTCGGCTCCCCGGAGGCCAAGAAGCTGCAGCAGCAGATGGTGACCCGGATGGCGATCATGTCCGACCCGGCCAGCCTGTTGGTCAACAACCCGGCGCTGCTGCGCTCGATCCAGACCACCGACGCGATCGCCTCGCAAATCATCAAGGACTCCACCTCGTCGGTGACCAAGGCGGTCGAGGACCGGGCCAATGATCGGCGCGACGCCGCCATCCGCGACACCGTGCTGGTGCTGGCTGCCATCGTGGCTGCGCTGGTGATCGTGTTGCTGGTGGCGCGCTCGCTGATCCAGCCGCTGCGGGTGCTGCGCGACGGCGCGCTCAAGGTTGCCCACGAAGACCTCGAGCGGGAGATCGCCCGGGTGCGGGCCGGCGACGAGCGGGCCCCCGAGCCGCTGCCGGTCTACACCAGCGAGGAGGTCGGCCAGGTGGCGCACGCGGTCGACCAGCTGCACACCCAGGCGCTGCTGCTGGCCGGCGACGAGGCCCGGCTGCGGCTGCTGGTCAACGACATGTTCGAGACCATGTCGCGGCGCAACCGGTCGCTGGTCGACCAGCAGCTGTCGCTGATCGACCGGCTGGAGCGCAACGAGCAGGACCCGGAGCGGCTCGACAGCCTGTTCCGGCTCGACCACCTGGCCGCCCGGATGCGCCGCATCGGCGCGAACCTGCTGGTGCTGGCCGGCGCGCAGACCTCCCGCGGTGACCAGCGCGCACCGCAGCCGCTGTCCACGCTGATCAACGCCGCCACCTCCGAGGTCGAGGATTACCGCCGGGTCGAGACGCCGACCGTGCCCGACAGCACGGTCCTCGGTGCCGCCGCCGGCGACATCGTCCACCTGCTCGCCGAACTGATCGACAACGCGCTGCGGTATTCGCCGCCTATGTCGCCGGTACGCGTGTCCGCCAGCCGGCGCAACGACGGCGGGGTGCTCATCCAGATCGTCGACGCCGGCCTGGGCATGACCGACGGAGACCGGCGCATCGCCAACATGCGACTGCGCGCCGGCGGCGAAGTCACCCCCGACAACGCCCGCCACATGGGCCTGTTCGTGGTCGGCCGGCTGGCCGACCGGCACGGGATCCGGGTGCGGCTGCGCAATTCCTCGCGCGACGGGCACCGTTCGGGCACGACGGCCGAGGTCTACCTGCCGCCGGCGGTGCTGGTGGGCGCCGACGAGTACGCCGGGCCGCGACCGGCCCCGGCGCAGCGGCGGATGGCCACGGTCGAGGAGGCGGCGGCCGCCGCGGACTACAGCGACGCCGCCGAGTTCGCCGCCCCGCCCGAACCGGCCGAGCGCAACGGCTCGCACCCACCCGAATCACCGGCCACCCTGCTGCCGCGGCGCACCCCCGGCTCCAGCGGCATCACCGGCGCGCCGGCCCGCCCGGCCGAACCCCCGGAGCAACAGTCCGAGCAGCAATGGTGGGGCGAACAGGACGAGCCGCACCCAGAACCGACTGCGCCACAACCGGTTTCGAACACGTCGTCGTTCTTCACCCGGCCGAGGGTTGAACCCGAACCTGCCGAGCCCGCTTCGGCGGAAGCCGACGAGTACTGGCCGGCCGAGGCCGCCGCGCCCGTCGCCGAGCCGGCCGAACCCGAGGACCTGATCTATCAGCGGATGCTCTCCGAGTGGCTGGTCGACCCGCACGAGTTGGCGCGCAGCGCCGATCTGGACTGGAAGACGGTGTGGGACCGCGGCTGGTCGGCGGCCGCCGAGGTCGAGAACGTGCCGGTCTCCGCGCACACCGACACGGGCCTGCCGGTGCGCGAACCCGGCGCCCGCCTGGTTCCCGGCGGGGCCACCCCCGAGACGCCCGGCAACCATGGGGACCGCACGAGCCGCATTAATGGGGTCGCTCACCACCGGGCCGACGAGGACAACGGGGTAGCATCGAACGGCGGATTTGGCTCCGGTCGGCACCAAGCCCCGGACCCCGAAGCGATCCGCGCTTCCATCAGCAGCCACTTCGGCGGCGTGCGAGCCGGACGGTCGCACGCCCGTGAGACGAATCAAGGATCTGACGAATGACCAACCCCTTACGCCAGTCGCACGGCAACTCGCTGGACTGGCTGGTGTCGAACTTCGCCCGCGAGGTGCCCGGGGTGTCGCATGCGGTGCTGGTGTCCGTCGACGGGCTGCTGATGGCCGCCAGCGAGCACCTGCCGCGCGAGCGGGCCGACCAGTTGGCCGCGGTGGCGTCCGGCCTGGCCAGCTTGGCCACCGGCGCCGCGCAGCTGTTCGACGGCGGCCAGGTGCTGCAGTCGGTGGTGGAAATGCAGAACGGCTACCTGCTGCTGATGCGGGTCGGCGACGGCTCGCATCTGGCCACGCTGGCCGCGACGTCGTGCGATATCGGCCAGATCGGATACGAGATGGCGGTCCTTGTCGAACGGGTGGGCGGCGTCGTGCAGTCGTCCCGGCGAGCTGCCCAGCCCTCGTGAAGCAGTCGTGAGCCGCGATGGAAAGACCCGAGCCGCCGCCCGCAGCTGAGGCGAGTCTTGTCCGCCCGTACACCCTCACGGCCGGGCGGACCGACACCTCCGTCGACCTTCCCATGGAAGCGCCGGTGCAGACGCTGCAGTCGGCCCTGTTTCACAAATGGCCAACCAGTGACGTTCGAGGCAAGATCGTCCAGCTGTGTGTCAAAAGCCCGTCGGTCGCGGAAATCTCGGCCCGGCTAGATTTGCCGCTCGGTGTTACGCGCGTCCTGGTCGGCGACTTGGTGACCTCGGGCTACCTTCAGGTGAGGCGGACTTTGACTGAGCGTTCGACCCGCGACGAACGCCGCGAACTGATAGGAAGGACGCTCCGTGGCCTACGAGCGCTCTGAGGCGCGGGAAACCGCCTCGACCAAGATCGTCATCGCGGGCGGGTTCGGCGCCGGCAAGACGACCTTCGTGGGCGCGGTGTCGGAGATCATGCCGCTGCGCACCGAGGCGATGGTCACCGACACCTCTGCGGGTGTCGACATGCTGGAGGCCACCCCCGACAAGCGGACCACCACTGTCGCAATGGACTTCGGCCGGATTACCCTCTACGAGGATCTGGTGCTCTACCTGTTCGGCACCCCCGGGCAGCGACGGTTCTGGTTCATGTGGGACGACCTGGTGCGCGGGGCAATCGGGGCGATCATCCTGGTCGACTGCCGGCGTCTGCAGGACAGCTTCGCCGCAGTCGACTTCTTCGAACACCGCAACCTGCCGTTCCTGATCGCGGTCAACGAATTCGAGGGCGCGCCAAGGTATCCCGTGGCCGAGGTGCGTAAGGCGCTGACGCTGCCCGAGCACATCCCGATCATCAACATCGATGCCCGCGATCGCCGCTCGGCCACCGACGCACTGATCGCGATCAGCGAGTACGCGCTGGCAACGCTGGAACCGGCCGGCAGCTGAACGCAGCGCCGGGCAGCTGAGCGCTACTTGCGTTTGAGCCGGATGTGCCACCGGATGTACACGGTGTAGGCCACCGACAGCGCCGCCAGCATCGCCATGTCGAAGACGTAGATGTGCTTGCTGTGTTGCCACCAGCGGTCGTCCGTCGGGATTTGCGGAACCTTCACCAGGTGCGGGAAGTCGATCGACGACGCCCCAGCGGCGAATCCCCAGCGTCCGGGCGTCACGAACGACAGCTGGTTAAGGCCGAACCGGCCGGTCACCGGGATCCCCATCCCGCCGCAGAGAACCAGCTGCGACATGATCGACACCACCAGCAGCGGCATGATCTGCTCACTGGTCTGTGCTATCGCCGACAGCAGCAGGCCGAACATCGCGGACGCGATACAGGTTGCCGCGACGGTGAGGAACAGCGAGAACGTCGAGTTGTCGAAGAACGGCGGGTGCGCGGTGGGCGCGCCCTTGCCAATCCTGACGATGGCGGTGGCGATCGCCGCCTGGATGGTCGCGAACACGGAGAAGACGACGACCTTGGCCAGCAGGTAGGCCGTGGTGGACAGGCCCACCGCCTGTTCTCGGCGGAAGATCGGGCGTTCACCGATCAGGTCGCGGATCGTCAGCGCGGTGCCCATGAACACCGCCCCGATACACAGCAGAACCATGATGTACTGCGGCTCAGTAGGTGCGGGGCCTTGTGGATCCGCAACACCGAGGCCGGGTTTGGGGCCTTTCACGGTCAGCGACAACGCACCCATCAGGAACGGCAGGATCGCCAGGAACACGGTGTAACCGCGGTCGGAAAGGACGAGCCGGACCTGCCGCCGGGCGATCGTGGAGAGCTGGCGCCACCGGTCGGTGTGCACCGGCTCACCCAGGTCCCCAGGCTCGGTGGTGGTGGTCCGCACATGCTGCTCGGGTCGTCGACCCTCCCTTTCCATGAAGCGCCGGTTGGCTTCGTCGGGGTCGGCGCCCACGCTGGCGAAGATTTCCGCCCAGTTCCTGGTGCCGAACGCGGACTCGACCTGGCTGGGCGGTCCGCAGAACGCCGTCTTGCCGCCCGGTGCCACCACCAGAATCTGGTCGCAGACGTCGAGGTACGACACCGAGTGGGTAACCACCAGCACGGTGCGGCCGGCGTCGGCCAGCGACCGCAGCATCAGCATGACCTGACGGTCCAGCGCCGGGTCAAGGCCCGAGGTGGGCTCGTCGAGCAGCAGCAGCGACGGCTGGGTGAGCAGCTCCAGCGCGACCGATGCGCGTTTGCGTTGGCCACCGGAGAGCTTGTCCACCCGGGTGTCGGCCTGCTTGGTCAGGTCGAGCTCCTCGAGCACGCCCGCCACGACCTGGGCACGCTCTTCTTTGCTGGTGTCCGGCGGCAGCCGTAACTCGGCGGCGTAGCCAAGGGCCTGGTTGACCGTCAGCTGGCGGTGCACCACGTCGTCCTGCGGAACCATCCCGATCCGGCTGCGCATCGTCGCGTACTCGCGATGGATGTCGTGCCCTTCGAAGGTGATGGAGCCCTGGCTGGGGCGGGTGTATCCGGCGATCAGCCGGGACAGCGTGGTCTTGCCCGCGCCGGACCCGCCGATGATCGCGGTAAGCGTGCCGGGCCGGGCGGTCAGCGAGATGTTGTCGATCAGTTCCTTGCCGTCGACCTTGAAGTGCACGCTGTTGACCTCGAGGCCGCCGGTGCGCGTCGCGGCTTCGGTGCGCCGGACCAGGGTGCCGTCGGAAAAGACCAGGTCGACGTTGCCGATCGTGACCACGTCGCCCTCGTTGAGCACTGCCGACCCGACCCGGACGCCGTTGACGAACGTTCCGTTGATGCTGCGCGCGTCGCGGATCTCGGTGCCCAGCGGCGACGGCACCAGGAAAGCGTGGTGGCGCGACGCCAGCACGTCCTGGATGACGATGTCGTTGTCGGTGGCGCGGCCGATGGTCTGCGACCCGCTCGGCTTCTCCGGTGCCGCGGCCGAGGGGCGCAAGACCTGGATCATCTTCGTCGCCAGGTTGCCCACCTCGGGCGGCTTGGCCTGGGCGGGAGCCATCCGGGTCTGCGGCTGGACGCTCGGCGGCGGCGCCGACGGCGGGGGGCTGCCCGGGTATGCCGCCGCCGGTCGCTGTCCGCCGCTGGGCGGATACATCGGCTGCGGTGGTGCTGGCGCGGTATGCGGATGGTTACCCGGCGGGTGGGGCCGGCTCGGCGCCGACTGCGAGGGCCACGACCCGCCCGGCTGGCGCGCCGGTTGCGGGTGCGACGGGCGCGGCGCCCCGGACGGTTGGACGACGCGCATCGACGCGGTTCGCGGTGGCCGGCCCGCCATTCCGGCGTGCCGCCCGACCTCGAAGGTCAGCCGCGGCCCGTCGGGGTTGCCGATGTTGATGCTCTGGCCGTCGTGGATGTCGATGACGGGGACGCGACGGCCGTTGACGAAGGTGCCGTTCAGCGAACCGTTGTCGATCGCCAGCCACCGGCCCTGGTCGAACCGCAGCAGCAGATGCGCACGCGAAATAAGCGGATGCGTGATGCGCATGTCGGCGCGAAGGTCGCGTCCGATGACCACGTCGTGGCCCGGTGCGAACGTGCGTTGGGATCCGTCATACCGAACCGTCAGCGCCGGCGGTGCTGCTTGACTCATCGAGACAACTGTAGCTGGTTGGTTCACCGAACCGACTGTATCCATTTGCGCGCGGTTGGGTTTGACGTGGGCGTCAGCGGGCCGCCCGATGGCGCGCTTCCTCAGCCCGCCGCTACGCGGCGCGCATCGTCAGCGCGCGTCCGGTGCGCCGGTGACGACGCAGCGCGTGCGGCTGTAGATCGTCGGCATGCACAGGTTGCAGTGGATGCACGCCGAGCGCACGTCGCGCTCGTCGCGAATCCGGTTGACCAGATCCGGTTCGGCCAGCAGCGCGCGGGCCATCGCGACGAAGTCGAAGCCCTCGGTCATTGCCAGCTCCATCGTTTCGCGGTTGGTGATGCCGCCGAGCAGGATCAGCGGCATCGTCAGCTCGGCGCGGAACAGCCGGGCGTCGCGCAGCAGATAGGCGTCCCGGTAGGGGTATTCGCGCAGGAACTTGTGGCCGGTCATCCGGATGCCCCAGCGCAGTGGCGGCTTGAACGCGCCGGCGAACTCCTTGACCGGCGCATCGCCGCGGAACAGGTACATCGGGTTGACCAGCGAACTGCCGGCGGTCAATTCGATGGCGTCCAGCCCGCCGTCGTCCTGCAGCCATTTCGCGGTGGTCAGCGCCTCCTCGACGGTGATGCCGCCGCGCACGCCGTCGGCCATGTTGAGTTTGGCGGTCACCGCGATCTGGGTGTCGACGGCACGGCGTACGGCCATGACGAGGCCGCGGGCGACTTTGGCGCGGTTCTGAAGCGAGCCGCCGAACTCGTCGTCGCGGCGGTTGATCAGCGGGCTGAGGAACGAACTCGCCAAATAGTTGTGGCCCAAATGGATTTCGACCGCGTCGAACCCGGCGTCGATCGCCAGTTTCGCCGCGTTGGCGTGTGCGGCGATGACGTCGTCGATGTCGTCGCGGGTGGCTTTACGGGCGAACCGCATCCCGATCGGGTTGAAGAACCGCACCGGGGCCAGCGCGGTGGCCTTGTTGGAGCGGGCGTCGGCGACCGGCCCGGCGTGGCCGATCTGTGCGCTGACCGCTGCGCCTTCGGCGTGCACGGCGTCGGTGAGCCGGCGCAGCCCGGCAACGGCTTCCGGGCGCATCCAGATCTGGTCGCCCGACGTACGGCCACCGGGGGAGACCGCGCAGTAGGCGACCGTCGTCATGCCGACCCCGCCGGCGGCCGGCAGCCGGTGGTATTCGATCAGGTCGTCGGTCACCAGCGCGTCGGGTGTGCGGGCCTCGAACGTCGCGGCCTTGATGATGCGGTTGCGCAGCGTCAGCGGACCAAGCTTGGCCGGGCCAAACACGTCGGTGGGCATATTCGGCAGCTTATAAGCCCGCTGTCGAGCGTGGACTTGATGCACGCGTCGTGCCCTCAAGGCGTGCCACAAGCCCACAGTCGGCGCCCGTGAAACAATGCAAGCGTGGGTGCGATCACTTTGGACGGCAAGGCCACACGCGACGAGATCTTCGTCGACCTCAAAGAGCGGGTGGCGGCACTGACCGCTGCCGGCCGCACGCCTGGGCTGGGCACCATCCTGGTCGGCGACGACCCGGGATCGCAGGCCTACGTCCGCGGTAAGCATGCGGATTGCGCCAAGGTCGGCATCACCTCGATCCGCCGCGACCTGCCCGCCGACGTCAGCCAGGCCAAGCTCGACGAGACCATCGACGAGCTCAACGCCAACCCAGAGTGCACCGGTTACATCGTGCAGTTGCCCCTGCCTCGCCAGTTGGACGAGAACGCCGCGCTGGAGCGCGTCGACCCGGACAAAGACGCCGACGGCCTGCATCCCACCAACCTTGGCCGGCTGGTGCTCAACACGCCTGGCCCGCTGCCGTGTACCCCTCGCGGCATCGTGCACTTGCTGCGCCGCTACGACGTGCCGATCGCCGGGGCGCACGTGGTGGTCATCGGCCGGGGTGTGACGGTGGGCCGGCCGCTGGGGCTGCTGCTTACCCGTCGTTCTGAGAACGCCACAGTCACGTTGTGCCACACCAAAACTCGTGATCTTGCTGCGCTGACTCGCCAAGCCGACATCATCGTGGCCGGCGTCGGTGTGCCGCATCTGCTGACCGCCGACATGGTGCGTCCGGGCGCGGCCGTCGTCGACGTGGGTGTCAGCCGCACCGACGACGGGTTGGTCGGTGACGTGCATCCGGACGTGTGGGACGTGGCCGGTCACGTGTCGCCGAACCCGGGCGGGGTCGGCCCGCTGACCCGGGCGTTCCTGCTGACCAACGTCGTCGAACTGGCCGAGGCCGCCGGGTGAGTGTGCGTGCCACCTGGAGGGCGCAGTGGCCGATCTTGTCGGTCGGGCTGATCTTCGCGGCGGCATTCCTGTTGGCGGGCTTGAACTTCTGGCGCCGCGGCGCGCTGCTGATCGGCATCGGGGTGGGGGCGGCCGCCGTGCTGCGGCTGGTGTTGTCCGACGACCGCGCCGGCCTTCTGGTGGTGCGCAGCAAGGGAATTGACTTCGCGACGACGGCGGTGGTGGCGACGACGATGGTCTACATCGCCTCGACGATCGACCCGCTGGGCACGCGTTAGCTAGATACTGGGCATCCCCGGCACCTGAGGCAGATTCGGCATCTGGCCGTTGGCGATCGACCCCATCATCGACGGGCAATACATCGAAATCGCGATGCTGGTGAACATCTGCGCCATGGCCGGCGACATGCCGTTGTTGCCGACCACGCTCGACGCCGCAGAGGCGAATGATCCGCCCGGCTGCGAGAGCATCGGACAAATCGACTGGCCGAGCGCGGCCGTGCCCGCCGGATCCTGGTAGTTGACCCCGGCGCCGTTGAGCGCCGAGAGAAACGAGTCGTCGATCGAGTCTGCTTGCGCCGGCG
Organism: Mycobacterium sp. MFM001; assembly: GCF_003402475.1. Lineage (GTDB taxonomy): Bacteria > Actinomycetota > Actinomycetes > Mycobacteriales > Mycobacteriaceae > Mycobacterium. Next base: position 280,854 of record NZ_BFAB01000005.1, on the reverse strand, counting down.
TCGCAAAGGCCGCAGCCGCCGCGAGCAGGCCGGCGGCAGCTGCCGGTGATATCCAATTGCGACGCATGTCGCGCTCCTCATCTGTTGGGCTTCCAAGGAACACTGAGTCACCCGCATCACGTCTACGACACGGCGAGGTCAAGGTTCGCGCACGTTTGGCTCGACACGCCTGACACAGCATGCGCCAGCCCGGTTTTTGCCAGCCCCGTGGTTGACAATGCGGCGGTGGCTCGTGAGTTCTCACGCAAGACATTTCTACGCGGTGCGGCCGGAGCGTTGGCCGCCGGTGCGGTATTGGGCCCGGTGCGGGCGCGGGCGGAGCCGAATCCCGCTGGCTGGAGCGGTCTTTCGTCCGCCATCGGCGGGCAGGTGCTCACGCCGGGTGACGGTGGCCAATTCGCCACGGCCAAACAGGTTTTCAACACCAACTACAACGACTCGACCCCCGCGGCCGTCGTCGTTCCCTCGTCGGCGGCCGACGTGCAGAAGGCAATGGCATTCGCCGCCGCCCACAACCTCAAGGTCGCGCCGCGCGCGGGTGGCCACTCCTATGTCGGGGCATCGACGGCCAACGGCACCATGGTGATCGATCTGCGTCAGCTGCCCGGCGGGATCAACTACGACGCCGGCAGCGGCTATGTGACGGTGACTCCCGCGACCGATCTGCATGCGATCCACCAGGCGCTTGCCGCCGCCGGTCGCGGCATCCCGACCGGTACCTGCCCGTCGGTCGGTGCGGCCGGGCACGCGCTGGGTGGCGGGCTGGGTGCGCAATCGAGGCATGCCGGCCTGATGTGCGACGCGCTGACGTCCGCAACGGTGGTGCTGCCCAGCGGCCAGGCGGTCACCGCATCGCAGGCGAATAACCCCGACCTGTTCTGGGCGTTACGCGGCGGCGGTGGCGGCAATTTCGGCGTGACTACCTCGCTGACCTTCGCCACTTTCCCCACCGGCGACGTCGACGCGGTGAACCTCAATTTCCCGCCGCAGTCGTTCGCTGCGGTCCTGGTCGGGTGGCAGAACTGGCTGCGGACCGCCGACCGAAACAGCTGGGCCCTGGCCGACGCCACCGTCGACGCGATGGGCACGCACTGTCGTATCCTCGCCACCTGCCCGGCCGGGTCCGGTAGCAGCGTGGCGGGCGCCATCACCAAAGCCGTTGGGGTGCAGCCGACCGGGACCGAGAACCACACGTTCAACTATTTGGACCTGGTCAACTACCTGGCCGTCGGGAACCTCAACCCGTCGCCGCTGGGATATGTCGGCGGTTCCGATGTTTTCACGACGATCACGCCGGCCGCCGCCCAGGGAATCGCCTCGGCGGTCAACGCCTTTCCGCGTGGCGCGGGCCGCATGTTGGCGATCATGCACGCCCTCGATGGCGCCCTGGCCGGCGTCGCCCCGAACGCCACCGCCTTCCCGTGGCGCCGGCAGTCTGCGCTGGTGCAGTGGTACGTCGAAACTGGTGACCCGGCGGCGGCCACCAGCTGGCTGAGTACCGCACACCAAGCGGTACAGCCATTTTCGGTCGGCGGCTACGTGAACTACCTCGAAGCGAACCAGCCGGCGTCGCGGTACTTCGGCCCCAATATGGGCCAGCTGGCCGCTGTGCGGCAGAAGTACGACCCCGGCCGGGTCATGTTCTCCGGGCTGAACTTCTAAGCCGCCGAGTGTGGACTTATTGCACGGAAATCGCGAAACACCGTGCAACAACTCCACATTCGGCGCTACGAAAGCGTGGCCCGCACGCACACCGTGACGTAGGGCAGCGCAAGGCCGTTGTTGTTGGCCAGCGCCGGATGGGTGGCCAACAATTCCCGAACCTGGTCCAGCGTCTTGGTGCGCACCTCGGTCGGTGAGGTGATGCAGTAGCTGCGCGACGCCACGAGGTCGATAAGTGCTTGCGGCGTCAGGTAATTCGTCCACTCGACCTGATGACGCTCGACGCCGGTGAACGGGTCCGGGAGAGTGGCCCGGCCGCGGGCGGGATCGCCGTCGCTGCCGATGATGCGGCCCAGCTCGCGCACCCAGCCGAGCCGCTCGTCGCGGGTGTTCCACAGCAGGCCCAGCCGCCCGCCCGGGCGCAAGACCCGGGCGACCTCCGGAATCGCCCGCGACGGCTCGAACCAATGCCACGCCTGGGCAACCAGCACCGCGTCAACACTGTTGTCGGCCAACGGAATTTCTTCTGCGGTCCCCAGCAGCGCCGGGGTGTCCGGAAGCGAGCTGCGCAGCACGTCGAGCATTTCGGGAATCGGGTCGACGGCCACCACATCCAGCCCGCGCTCCACCAGCCGGGTGGTCAGCTTGCCGGTTCCCGCGCCCAGGTCGAGCACGTCGCGGGCGCCCGTCGGCAGCAGCCAGTCGATGGCCTCCGGCGGGTACGACGGGCGGCCCCGCTCGTAGGCGGCCGCTTCCGCGCCGAACGACAGCGAGCGGTCTTGCCTGGAGCGAGTCACCGCGACCGCACCAAATCCAAAGTCTGCCGCACCAATTCGCCGACCGCCTCGGACTCCACCAAAAAGCCGTCGTGCCCGTAGATCGAGTCGACAACCTGCAGCCCCGAGCAGCCCGGCAACAATTCGGCCAATTCCTCCTGCAGCCGCAGCGGGTACAGCCGGTCGGAGGTGATACCGCCGACCACCGCCGGGACAGGGCAGCCGCGCAGCGCCGCGGCCACCCCGCCGCGGCCGCGGCCGACGTCGTGGCGGCTCAACGCCTCGGTGAGCACCACATAGCTGCCGGCGTCGAACCGGGACACCAGTTTGCTGCCCTGGTGCTCGAGATAACTCTGCACCGCGTAGCGGCCGTCGTCCTGGACGTCATTGGCGAACCTGGTGTCCAGCTCGACCTCGCCGCGGTACGTCAGATGCGCGAAGCGCCGGGCGATCTGCAGTCCGGCGTCGGGTGTGCGCCCGGTGCCGTGGTAGTCGCCGTCCTGCCAGTTCGGGTCGGCCTTGATCGCCGCGATTTGCGTGCACTGCGTGCCGATCTGGTCGGCGGTGGCGCGCGCGCCGACCGCCAGCAGCAACCCGGACCGGACCCGGTCGGGATGGCTGACCATCCACTCCAGCGCCCGCGCGCCGCCCATCGAGCCCCCGACGACGGCAGCCACCTCGGTGATGCCGAGGGCGGCCAGTGCGGCCACGTCGGCCTCCACCTGGTCGCGCACCGAGATCAGCGGAAACCTTGAGCCCCAGGGCTTTCCGTCGCGGGCCAGTGAGCTGGGGCCCGTCGAGCCCCGGCAGCCGCCCAGCACGTTGGTGGCCACCGCACACCAGCGGTCGGTGTCGATCGGTGCGCCCGGCCCGGCGATACCGTCCCACCAGCCCGGCGTCGGATGGCCGGGACCGGCGGGTCCGGTGATGTGCGAATCACCGGTCAGCGCGTGCAGCACCACCACGACGTTGTCGCGCGCCGGGGACAATTCGCCCCAGCGCTGCAGTGCGATACAGACGTCGTCGATCACCTCGCCGCTTTCCAGCTTCAGCGAGCCGATGTCGACCACCCCCACCTCGCCTTCGGCGGGCAGCGTCTGGGTCGGCACGTCGGAGATCGTCACCTCAGCCCCCCTCAGAACGCCGCCACGGCTTGCGGATCGGCGGAGTCCCGGTGCGCGCGGGCCGCGGCGAAACCGAGCTCGAGGTCGGCCAGGATGTCGTCGATGCCCTCGATGCCGACCGCCAGCCGCACCAACCCCGGGCTGACGCCGGTGGACAGCTGCTCCTCGGGGCTGAGCTGCGAGTGCGTCGTGGAGGCCGGGTGGATCACCAGCGAGCGCACGTCGCCGATGTTGGCGACGTGGCTGTGCAGCTGCAGCGCGTTGACGAACGCCTTGCCGGCCGCCACTCCGCCGGCCAGTTCGAAGGCCAGCACGGCGCCAACGCCCTTGGGCGCCAACTTCTTTGCTCGCTCGTGCCACGGCGAGCTGGGCAGCCCGGCGTAGTTGACCGAGACCACGTCGTCGCGGCCGGCGAGGAACTCGGCAACCCGCTGCGCATTGGCCACATGCCGCTCAACGCGCAAGCTGAGCGTTTCTAATCCCTGGGCCACCAGGAACGCGTTGAACGGCGAGGCTGCCGAGCCGTAGTCGCGCAGCAGCTGCACCCGGGCCTTGAGCGCGAACGCCGGCGGACCCAGCTCGGCGTACACCACGCCGTGGTAGCTCGGGTCGGGCGTGGTGAAACCGGGGAAGCGGCCACCCGTCCAGTCGAAGGTGCCGCCGTCGACGATCACCCCGGCGATCGCCGAGCCGTGCCCGCCGAGGTACTTGGTGGCCGAATGCACCACGATGTCGGCGCCCTGGGCGATCGGCTGGATCAGGTACGGGGTGGCGATGGTGTTGTCGACGATCAGCGGCAGGCCGTGCTCGTGGGCCACCGCCGACACCGCGGGCGTGTCGAGGATGTCGATCTGCGGGTTTGAGATGGTCTCGGCGAAAAACGCCTTGGTGTTCGGCCGCACCGCCGATCGCCACGAGTCCAGGTTGTCGGGGTCGTCGATGAACGTGACCTCGACGCCGAGCTTGGCCAGCGAATGGTGGAACAGGTTGTAAGTGCCGCCGTAGAGCCGCGGGCTGGACACGACGTGGTCGCCCGCGCCGGCAATGTTCAGGATCGCGAACGTCGCCGCTGCCTGGCCGGACGCCAGAAACAGCGCGGCCACCCCGCCCTCGAGCGCGGCAACCCGCTGCTCGACGACGTCGGTGGTCGGGTTCATGATCCGGGTGTAAATGTTGCCGGGCACTTCCAGCCCGAACAGCGCCGCCGCGTGCGCCGTGTCGTCGAAGGTGTAGGAGGTGGTCTGGTAGATCGGCAGCGCCCGGGCGTGGGTGGCCGGGTCGGGCCGCTGGCCGGCGTGGATCTGCTTGGTCTCGAACGACCAGTGCGCGGCCGGATCGCTGTCGGTGGTCTGCTCAGCGCTCATCTGCATGCTTTCTGCTGGAAGGTTCGGGTTGCTCGCAGGGCTGCGGGACGCCATCGCACGACGACGTCAACCGGCAGGCCTGCGTTCAGCAACTGTGAGACACGATGGGCCGGCCCAAATAGGCGCGCATCAGGTTTCCCTGTCTACTCGGGGGGCCCGTCACGGCGGACCCGCGCTTGCCGCGTAGCCGGTTCTCGGCTACATCAACCTGGTCATCACCCGGGGCACCCCACCGCGGTTGGAGGGTTGCCGGCCAGCAAGCCGGGGCTTTGCGCTGGCGCTCATGACCGACCTGCAGCTTATCGCACGTCGGCGACCTGATGCCACTGGGCTATTGGTGGCGACCCGCGGCGCCCCGCTCCGCCTCGTACGGGATACTGGCAACCACCGCCATAAACGTGCAGATCCAAAAGACCTGACCGACAGCGACGCCGGGAGAAACCATGAGCGCCGAGCAGCCGACCATCATCTACACGCTGACCGACGAGGCGCCGCTGCTGGCGACGTACGCGTTTCTGCCGATCGTGCGTGCCTTCACCGAGCCGGCCGGCATCAACGTGCAGACCAGCGACATCTCCGTGGCGACCCGCATCCTGGCCGAGTTCCCCGACCACCTGAGCGAAGACCAGCGCGTGCCGGACAACCTGGCCGAGCTGGGCCAGCTGACGCAGTCGCCGGACACCAACATCATCAAGCTGCCCAACATCAGCGCCTCGGTGCCGCAGCTGGTGGCCGCCATCCGGGAACTGCAGGAAAAGGGGTTCAAGGTTCCCGACTATCCGGAGAACCCGAAGACCGACGCGGAACGAGAGATCCGCAAGCGATACGCCAACGTATTGGGCAGTGCGGTGAACCCCGTTCTGCGGCAAGGCAACTCGGACCGTCGCGCGCCGAAGGCGGTCAAGGAGTACGCGCGCAAGCACCCGCACAGCATGGGCGAGTGGTCGATGGCGTCGCGCACTCACGTGGCAACCATGCGCCACGGCGACTTCTACCACGGCGAGAAGTCGATGACGCTGGACCGTGCCCGCGGCGTGAAGATGGTGCTGGAGACCAAGAGCGGCCAGACCATCGTGCTCAAGCCACAGGTGTCGCTGCTCGACGGCGACATCATCGACTCGATGTTCATGAGCAAAAAGGCGCTGTGCGAGTTCTACGAGGAGCAGATGGAGGACGCCCGCCAAACCGGCGTGATGTTCTCGCTGCACGTCAAGGCGACGATGATGAAGGTCAGCCACCCCATCGTGTTCGGCCACGCCGTCAAGGTGTTCTACAAGGACGCCTTCGCCAAGCACCAGAAGTTGTTCGACGAGCTGGGGGTCAACGTCAACAACGGCTTGGTCGACCTCTACAGCAAGATCGAGTCGCTGCCCGCCTCGCAACACGAGGAGGTCATCCGCGACCTGCACGCCTGCCACGAACACCGGCCCGAGCTGGCCATGGTGGATTCGGCCAAGGGAATCTCCAACTTCCATTCGCCTTCCGACGTGATCGTGGACGCGTCGATGCCCGCGATGATCCGCGCCGGCGGCAAGATGTACGGCGCCGACGGGCGGCAAAAGGACACCAAGGCGGTCAACCCCGAATCCACGTTCGCCCGGATCTACCAGGAGATCATCAACTTCTGCAAGACCAACGGCCAATTCGACCCCGCCACCATGGGCACCGTCCCCAACGTCGGCCTGATGGCACAGCAGGCCGAGGAGTACGGCTCGCACGACAAGACGTTCGAGATCCCCGAGGACGGCGTCGCCAATATCGTCGACCTCACCACCGGCGAAGTGCTGCTGAGCCAGAACGTGGAAGCCGGCGACATCTGGCGCATGCCGATCGTGCGGGATGCGCCGATTCGGGACTGGGTCAAGCTGGCGGTCACCCGGGCGCGCAATTCCGGTATGCCCGTGGTGTTTTGGCTCGACGACGAGCGTCCGCACGAGAACGAGCTGCGCAAGAAAGTCGAGACCTATCTCAAGGACCACGACACCGAGGGCCTGGACATCCGCATCATGCCGCAGGTGTGGGCCATGCGGTACACGCTGGAGCGATTGATCCGCGGCAAGGACACCATCGCCGCCACCGGCAACATCCTGCGCGACTACCTCACCGACCTGTTCCCAATCCTGGAGCTGGGCACCAGCGCCAAGATGCTGTCCATCGTGCCGCTGATGGCCGGCGGTGGCATGTACGAAACCGGGGCCGGCGGTTCTGCGCCCAAGCACGTGCACCAGCTGGTGGAGGAAAACCACCTGCGCTGGGATTCGCTCGGTGAATTCCTCGCGCTGGGCGCCTGTTTCGAAGACGTGGGGATCAAGACCGGCAACGAGCGGGCCAAGATCCTGGGCAAGACACTGGATGCCGCGATCGGCAAGCTGCTGGACAACAACAAGAGCCCGTCGCGCAAGACCGGCGAGCTCGACAACCGCGGGAGCCAGTTCTACCTCGCCATGTACTGGGCGCAAGAACTGGCCGCGCAGACCGATGACCCGCAGCTGCGCGAACACTTCGCCGCGCTGGCCGACGCGCTGGCCAAGAACGAAGACGACATCGTGGCCGAACTCAACGAGACGCAGGGCAAGCCGGTGGACATCGGCGGCTACTACGCGCCGGACGCCGCGATGACGACGGCGGTGATGCGGCCGAGCAAGACGTTCAACGCCGCGCTGGGTGCAGCCGGCTAGTTTGCCGCGTCCCGTCCGCGGCGCCCGCTTGTACTGTGGGCTTCATGTCCGGCAAATCCAAGATCAAGGTCGAAGGCACGGTCGTCGAGCTCGACGGTGACGAGATGACCCGCGTCATCTGGCAGTGGATCAAAGACCTGCTGATCTTTCCGCACCTCGACATCGACCTTGCCTACTACGACCTGGGCATCGAGAACCGCGACGCCACCGATGACCAGGTGACGATCGACTCGGCGTACGCGATCAAAAAGCACGGCGTCGGCGTCAAGTGCGCCACGATCACCCCCGACGAGGCCCGGGTCAAGGAATTCGATCTCAAGCACATGTGGTCCTCGCCCAACGGGACGATCCGAAACATCTTGGGCGGCACAATCTTTCGTGAGCCGATCATCATCTCGAATATTCCGCGGCTGGTGCCCGGCTGGAAGAAGCCAATCATCATCGGCCGCCACGCTTTTGGCGATCAGTACCGGGCGACCAACTTTGCGGTGGACAAGCCCGGGCGCGTCACGCTGACCTTCACTCCGAGCGACGGCAGTGAGCCGATCATCCACGAGATGGTGTCCATTCCCGAAGACGGGGGCGTCGTGATGGGGATGTACAACTTCAAGCGATCCATCGAGGATTTCGCGCGGGCGTCGTTCGCCTATGGGCTGCAAGAGAACTACCCGGTGTATCTGTCGACCAAGAACACCATCCTCAAGACGTACGACGGAATGTTCAAAGACGAGTTCCAGCGCATCTACGACGAGGAGTTCAAGGACCGCTTCGAAGAAGCGGGACTGACCTACGAGCACCGGCTGATCGACGACATGGTTGCCGCCTGCCTCAAGTGGGAGGGCGGCTATGTGTGGGCGTGCAAGAACTACGACGGCGACGTGCAATCCGATGCGATCGCCCAGGGCTACGGCTCGCTGGGGCTGATGACGTCGGTGCTGATGACCGCCGACGGCCAGACGGTCGAGGCCGAAGCCGCCCACGGCACCGTCACCCGGCACTTCCGGCAGTACCAGGAGGGCAAGCCGACCTCAACCAACCCGATCGCCTCGATCTATGCGTGGACCCGGGGATTGCAGCACCGCGGCAAGCTGGACGACACCCCCGAGGTGAGCGACTTCGCCGAGAAGCTGGAAGAGGTCGTGGTCTCCACGGTCGAGAACGGGCAGATGACCAAGGACCTAGCGTTGCTGATCGGCGACGACCAGGAGTGGCGGACCAGCGAGGAATTCCTCAACACGATCGCCGAGAACTTGGAAAAGGCGCTCGCGGGGGACTAGGCCTCGATTGCCCGGGGCGGCGTGCAGTACTGGTCGAGGAAGTCAAGGATGACCTCCGTGATCCGGCCCGGCGCCTCGAACATCGGGATGTGCCCGAGGCCGTCGAGTTCGGTCACTTGCGTTCCCTCGGGCAGATGCGACCGGAAGTACCGGTGGGACCTCGGCCCGGGGAACACCCGGTCCTTCTCGCAGATCACCAGGTGCGCGGGGACGGCGGTGTGCGCCAAGTCCACCAGGCCGGGTCCCAGCAGCGCCTTGAGTAGCAGCTGGAAGTAGGCCGGGCAGTGCGCGACGTCGTCGACGATCGCGTGCAGTTCGGTCTCGCTGACCCCGTCCGGTGACGCGCTGATCGGCAGCGTGGCCAACCGGCGGGCCAGCGGCAACCGCAGCGCCCGCGGCCCCAGCCAGCGGGCCAGCGCCCAGACCGGCATGCCTAAGACGAACTTCGCGATCACCTCGAACTTCGTCGGGGTCCACCGACTCCAGCCGCCGGCCGGGGCGATGCCGGTGACGGTTCGCGCGCGCCCGCGGCTCTCCAGCTCGAAGGCCACCCAGCCGCCCAGCGAATTGCCGACGATGTGGGCGGTGTTCCAGCCCAACTCGTCGAGTTGCCGCTCGACGTGGTCGGCCAGCACCGAGGAGCTCAGGAACCACGTGCCGGCGTAGGGGCCGCCGTTGTGGCCGGCCATTGTGGGCGCGAACACCTCGTAGCGGCCGGTGTCGGCCAGCTGCTGGGCGACCGTGTCCCATACGATCTGCGAGATCAGGAACGGGTGCAGCAGGACGACCGGTTCGCCGGAGCCCAGATGGATAGGTGCGCGGGTGACCATGCTGCCGACAGTAAGGTGATACCGCCGGTACCGCAAGCACAGGGCATCCGGCTCGGCGGCGGCGTGAAAAGATCGAGTCATCATGAGCACCGCAACCGGATTGCGCCGGGTCTTCTCCGGCGTGCAGCCCACCTCCGACTCGATGCACCTCGGCAACGCGTTGGGGGCGGTGACCCACTGGGCCGACCTGCAGGACAACCACGACGCGTTCTTCTGCGTCGTCGACCTGCACGCCATCACCATCCCGCAGCACCCGGAGGTGCTGCGGCGCCGCACACTCGTCACCGCCGCGCAGTACCTGGCGCTGGGTATCGATCCGGCCCGCAGCACGATCTTCGTGCAAAGCCACGTGCCCGCCCACACCCAACTGGCATGGGTGCTGGGCTGTTTCACCGGTTTCGGCCAGGCCTCGCGGATGACGCAGTTCAAGGACAAGTCGACGCGGCAGGGCAGTGAGTCGACGACGGTGGGCCTGTTCACCTACCCGGTGCTGCAGGCCGCCGACGTGCTGGCCTACGACGCCGAGCTGGTGCCGGTGGGGGAGGACCAGCGCCAGCACCTCGAGCTGGCCCGCGACGTCGCGCAGCGGTTCAACAGCCGGTTCCCGGACACCTTCGTGGTTCCCGACCTGCTCATCCCCAAGGTGACCGCCAAGATCTACGACCTGGCCGACCCGTCGTCGAAGATGAGCAAGTCGGCGGCCACCGACGCCGGCCTGATCAACCTGCTCGACGATCCGTCCTTGTCCGCCAAGAAGATTCGTTCGGCAGTGACGGACAGCGAACGCGAAATCCGTTACGACCCGGACGCCAAGCCCGGGGTGTCGAACTTGTTGGTCATCCAGTCCGCAGTGACCGGCACCGACGTCGACACCTTGGTTGCGGGCTACACCGGGCGCGGCTACGGCGATTTGAAGAAGGACACTGCCGAGGCCGTCGTCGAATTCGTGACACCGATCAAGGCCCGTGTCGACGAATTGCTCGCCGACCCCGCCGAATTGGAAGCCGTGTTGGGCAACGGTGCGGCACGCGCCCAGGACGTCGCCGCAAAGACCGTCGACCGGGTCTACGACCGGCTAGGATTCCTACCCCATAGATGAGCGAACCCGGCGGACCTGGAATCCTCGATCGGCTGCGAACGCGATACGGGTGGTTCGACCACGTCATGCTGGCCAATGAACGCTTCGACGACTGCAAGGGCAACTACTTCGCCGCGGGGCTGACCTATTACACGATCCTCGCGTTATTCCCTTTGCTGATGGTTGGTTTCGCAGTCGGCGGGTTCGTGCTATCACGTAGACCCGACATCTTGCACCAGATCGACAACAAGGTGAGGGCCAGCGTCCCCGGCAATCTGGGGCAGCAGGTGATCGACCTGATGAATTCGGCGATCGACTCTCGGGCGTCGGTCGGCATCATCGGTCTGGCCGCCGCGGGATGGGCCGGTTTGAGCTGGATGGCCAACCTGCGCGAAGCGCTGAGCGCGATGTGGAAGCAGCGTGCCCAGTCGCCGGGCTTTGTCCGCACCAAACTCTCGGATTTGGCGGCGATGGGGTCCTCGTTCGTGGCAATCCTGGCCACCCTGGCGTTGAGCGTGCTGGCCAGTGCCCGGCCGATGGCCAAACTGCTTGGCTGGCTTGGGATTCACCACTTTCCGGTGCTCGACGGGATCCTGCGCGGTGTCTCCGTGTTGATGTCGGTGTTGGTATCGTGGCTGGTGTTCACCTGGATGATCGCCCGGTTGCCGCGCGAGTCGATCAGCTTCGCCAGCGCGGTGCGGGCCGGGTTGCTCGCGGCGCTGGGCTTCGAGTTGTTCAAGCTCGTCGGGTCGATCTATCTGCAGTCGGTGCTGCGCACCCCGGCGGGTGCCACGTTCGGACCGGTGCTGGGCTTGATGGTGTTCGTCTACGTGACCGCGCGGCTGCTGCTGTTCGCCACCGCGTGGGCGGCGACGTCACCGGAAAACCTGCTTGCGACGCCTGTCGAGCCGCCCGAGCCGGCGGTGATCACCCCGCGGGTACAGGTCGACGACGGCCTGAGCATGCGGCAGGCGTTGACTGCTGCGGCCGCGGGAGCCGTTGGCGTGCTGGGCATTTCCCGGCTGGTCCGGCGGCGCTAGCTCACCAGCTTCAGGCCGACGATGCAGCCGACCACCCCGGCGATCAGCACGACTTTCACCAGTGATGCGGCCTCGTCGCCGGTCAGCATCGCGTAGGCAACGGTGAGCGCCGCGCCGATGCCCACCCACACCGCGTAGCTGGTTCCGGTTGGCAGACTGCGCATCGCGAACGCCAGCCCGGCCATCGACAGCGTCAGCGACACCGCAAAAACCAGCGACGGTGCCAGCTTCGAGAAGCCGTCCGAGCGGTTCAATGCGGTCGCCCACACCGCCTCGAGCGCACCCGAGACCACCAACACCAGCCAGGCCATCACACACCTCCACGGCGCCGTCTTGTCGCTGGCCGGGTACGGTGCCCCTCGTCCGGTGTCTCTTGCCGACGGGGTCGACGATAGCAAAAGCTATGAGCGCTCGCCCTTTCCGAGCTCCGCACTCATCTTCTCGGCGAACACCGTGGCGGCCTTGAGCGGCCGGACCATCACCGTCAACTCGTCGATCAAGCCGTCTTCGCGAGTATGGATGAAGTCACAGCCCTGGATGTCCAGGCCGTCCACCGTGGCGCGGAACATCAAAGCCGTGGTGTCCGTGCTGATTTCCTTCTCGAAGTGAAACCCCTCCAACACGGTTGCGACCGCTGAGACGATGGTCGCGACCGCCTCCCGGCCGATGTAGGGGCGGTGCGCGACGGGGCTGTGCAACACCACGTCGTCGGTGAACAGCTTTCCGATGGTGCTGATTTCGCCGGTCTCGACGGCAGCGCGAAATGCATGCATTGCTAATCCCTTCAGACCGCTCTGCCGACGGCGACGAGGACCGCGGCGACCAGAATCATCGCCGTCAGTGCGACGTTACGTGGCTCGCGAAGGTACGCATGCGAGCTGACGGCGCCGACCATGACGACGGCGAAGCCAGCCGCGGCGAGCGGAGTCAGGTATTCCGCGACGCCGACAAGGCGCGGCAGCAGAATCCCGACGGCGCCGAGCAGTTCGGCCAGCGCGGTGACACGGATCACCGGCAACGGGAACGGCGCAACGCCGGTTTGTCCGCTGGCGATGAGTCGTGCCTTGGGCTGGCTGATCTTCGCCAGCCCGGACGCCGCGAAGATGACGGCGAGTATTACTTGCAGGCTCCACAGCAGGACGTTCATGGTGACCTCCGGATCGGGTGTGGTTCATAGGTATGACGCCGCACCGGAGGCAGATGTGACAGGGTGCCGGCGCTACAGGGGCGCCTTGAGCCACTCGCCGCCGGCCATCACCGCGCTCACCTGTAGGTCCCGGTCCAGCACGACGAGGTCTGCGTCAAGGCCGGCGCGCAGGCATCCGATGCCGTCGAGTCCCAGTGCGCGGGCCGGGGTTGCCGACGTCATCTGGGCGGCGGCGGCCAGCCCGGCATCGGCCGCCACCGTCCGGAAAAGCTGATCCATGGTCGCGGTGCTGCCCGCGATGGTCGACGTCCCGCGCACCCGCGCCACTCCGGAGATGACGTCGACGTCGAGCGTGCCCAGACGAAACGGGCCGTCGCCGCGGCCCGCGGCGGCGGTGGCGTCGGTGACCAACGCCACCCGCTCGGGTCCCGCGGCCTCGATCACCGCGCGCAGTACGGCCGGATGCACATGTACTCCGTCGGCGATCAGCTCGACGGTCACCCGCGAGTCCTGCAACAGTGCCAGCGCCGGTCCCGGTTCGCGGTGGTGCAGTGGGCGCATCGCATTGAACAGATGCGTGGCGACCGTCGCCCCGAGCTCGACCGCATGCCGCGTCTGCTCGTAGCGGGCGTCCGTATGTCCCACGGCCACAACCACTCCCGCGTCGACGAAACGCGCGATGGCGTCGTCGGCGCCGGGGCGTTCCGGTGCCAGGGTGATCATGCGGATCGCGCCTTCACCGGCGGCCAGCAACGCGTCGATCTCGGCCGGGGCGGGATCGCGCAGTACTGCCGGGTCGTGCGCTCCGCAGTGCTGCCCGCTCAGCCACGGCCCCTCGAGGTGGATGCCGGCGACGACGCCCGCCCGGGTCGCCTCGGCCAGCGAGCGCACCGCCGTCAACAGGTCGTCGGGCGACCCGCTGACCAGGCTGGCCAGCGTCGTGGTGGTGCCGTGCCGGCGGTGAAATTCCGTGGCGCGCACCATGTCTGCGTCGCTGTACGAGGCTCCGCCGCCGCCGTGCACGTGCATGTCGACGAAACCCGGCACCATCACGGCGTCGGGCAGGTCGATGTCGGGTGGGCGTGGCGGCAAACCGGGCCCGCAGTCGTGGATGCGCGTGCCGGACACGTCCACCCACCCAGGTCTGCAGACCTGTTGCCCGAGAACTGTTGTGCCGGTGGCGATCAGGGGCATGTCCGCGCACCCGTCGGCGCCTCGTCCGGCCAGCGGCCGCCGTTTTCCCAGAAGTGCCGGATCTCCTCGAGCTGGCGGCCCTTGGTCTCCGGCGCAAACCGGTAGACGAAGGTGAATGCGCTCACTGCGAGGACGCCGAAAACGCTGAAAGTGCCTGCGCCGCCGACTGACTGCAGCATCGTCAGGAAGACGCCAACCACGAGGGCGTTCGCCACGTGGTTCGCGGTGAGCATGGCGCTGGAGCCCATCGACCGCAGCCGCGACGGAAAGCTCTCGCCGGCATACACCCACACCAGCGCGCCGAAACCGAAGGTGAAGCCCATGGTGAACAGCAGCACGCCGCCGAACCCGACTATCGCCGGGGCATGCGTGGCGAACATAGCGATGAGCAGCAGGTCGGCGGCGATCATCATCGCGATGCCCGACAACAGGATTGGGCGCCGGCCCAGCCGGTCGACCAGAAGCAGCGAGACTACCACCGTGGCCAGCGCCGCGGCCTGCACCAAGGCGGGCAGAACCAGCAGGGAGAAGTTTCCGGCGAAACCCATTGCCTCGAATAGCCGTGGGCCGTAGTACACGATCGCGTTGATGCCGGTGATCTGGATGAAAAAGCCGAGCGCGATCACGAAGAGGGTGGCGCGCAAATAGGGCGCTCGCAGCATCTCGGCCAGCACGCCGCCGCTTTCTTCTTGCAGGGCGCGGTCGATTTCTGCGAGGTCGCTCTCGACGTCGCGGTCCGGCTCCACCCGTCGCAGCGCCTCACGAGCATCGGCAACCCGGCCCTTGAGCGCATACCAGCGTGCAGTGTCGGGCATCCGGAGCAACAGCGGTATCAGCAGGACCGCGGGCGCTGCGGCCAGACCCAGCATCCATCGCCATCCGTGTGATCCGGCCAGCAGGTAGGCGGCGAGGTAGCCGCAGATAATCCCGGCGACGGTGGCCACCTGGTAGGAGACCAGTAGCGAACCACGGACCCCGGCCGGGGCGGACTCGGCGACGAACACCGGAACCACCACGATCGATACCCCGATGGTCAGGCCCAGCAACAGCCGTGCCGCAAGCAGCATCGGCGCCGACACCGATACCGCACCGAGTAGGGCAAAAATCGCATAGCCGGCGGCCACCAGCACCATCGACTTTTGCCGTCCGATCGCGTTGGCCAGCACGCCGCCGCCCAGCGCCCCGGCGATCTCGCCGACCACCACCGCTGTCGTCACCAATTCCTGCTGCCGGGTGCTCAGACCGAATTCGTCGGTGACGAACAGCAGCGCGCCGGCAATGTTGGAGATGTCGTAGCCGTAGATGACCCCGAGGCTGGCCGCGGTGAGGCCCAGCATGCGACCGGCATGGCCACGGGACAAGTCAGCCATTGCCGCCGACCGCGACCCGGTCGCGCAACAGCGCAATGACGCGATCCGGTTCGCCAGGCGTGACGCATGGCTTGACCCGGCTGCCGAGATCGAATATCAGCAGGGTGCTTTTGCCGGGCCGGCGCGTGTCGAGTGGAAACCAGTAGCCCGGATGTGCTGTTCCCCATCCGCGGCCTTTCCCACTCAGCCAATTCAGCGGCAGCACCTCGACATGACGGATTACCTTGTAACCGAACCGCTTTGGCCCGGCCCAGGGGAAGTAGTAGCGCCGGATCGTAACCCCATTTTCATCAAGCCGAAGACCGCCGTCGTCGTAGAGGGCATCAGTCACACAGTCAAGCTTAGTGCTGATCGGGCTGTCGCTCAGCGCATCTCGCGGGTCGCGGGCGATGTCTTCGGCAGCGTTGCGGCCACCGCCCACGATGAGCGATGCGGCAGGATTCCCAGCACGGTGGCGATGACGATGGCCAGTGGCAGCAAGCCGGTGCTCGTCGAGAGCAGCCACCAGCCGCACGCTTCGAATCCACCGGCGCCGTTCCAGCGCTCGGTCGAGGCGGAGAAGCCTTGAGCTGTCATGAGAATTCGCGCTGCGGCCGTCGGTTCAGCGACCGCGCGACCATCATCAATCCGAACACGATGATCGTGCCGATCACCGCCACACCCACCCGCACCGGCAGCGCGTCGGCGGACGGCACGATAGGCGCGGTCCGGTTGGCGACGCCGTCGTCGGCGGCATCGGGCTTGGCGGCCACCAGCGCGGGGTCGGGTTCGATCAGCGTTCCCACCCGGGTGCCGGGGGACGTGGCGAATCCGTAGTCGAGCAGGTGCGCGGCCTGCTCCCACGGCGCAATCGGCTGGCGGGTGCCGTGCAGCAGCACCGCCATCAGCCGTCGCCCGTCCCGGTTGGCCGCCCCGACGAACGTTTGCCCGGCGTCGTCGGTGTAGCCGGTCTTGCCGCCCAGCGCGCCCGGGTAGTGGTAGAGCAGCTGGTTGTCGTTCTCCAGCTGGTAACCCGGATGGTCGGCGTGGCCCGGGAAGTCGAAGGTGCGGGTGGCGACGATGTCGGCGAACGTCGGGTTCTGCCAGGCGTATCGGTAGAACAGCCCGATGTCATAGGCCGACGTGCTCATGCCGGGTCCGTCCAGCCCGGACGGGGTCGCGACGCGGGTGTCACCGCCGCCGAGCTTGCGGGCCAGCGTGTTGATCTTCTCCAACGCGACCGGCATGCCACCGAGCTGCATGGCCAACGCGTGCGCGGCGTCGTTGCCCGAATGCATCAGCAGCCCGTGCAGCAACTGGTTGACCGTGTAGGTGCCGCCGGGCGCGACGCCGACCTTGGTGCCCTCCGCGGCGGCGTCCTCGGGAGTGCCGGCGACGGTCTTGTTGAGATTGAGTTCGCCCAGCGACGCCATCGCGACCAGCACCTTGATGACGCTGGCCGGGCGGTGACGACCGTGCGGGTCTTTGGCTGCGACGACGGCGCCGCTGTCGAGGTCGGCGACCAGCCACGCCTCGGCGGAGATGTCACCGGGGACCGGCGGTGTGTCGGGTGCGGCGATCACGCCGCAACCGCCCAGCGCGTTGCCGCCGACCGGCGCGGCGGGCACCGGCAACGGAACCGGGGGGTCACCGGCCTGCGGCACCTCCGACGAATCGACCGCCGGCGGGGTAGTCACCCGATACGGGCAGGTACCGGCCGTCGCATTGGGCTCGGCGAGCGCGGCGGGCATGCTCGGTGCGGCCAGCAGGAAAAGAGCCCCTGCCAGGCACAACGCAGAACGTAGGAGGGCCATCGTCTGTGCAGATTAGGCGATCGGCGACGGATTTCCGTGGAGCCGCGCTGTGACTGGTGTTGCAGAAGTTACAAATGAGTGCCTTGTAGGTCCGTGTAGGCGACCGCCGGATAGTTGATCGTGCCCATCCACAGCCTGCCGGCGCTCTCCACGAGCCCGGTGACGACGCCGAACTGCGGATGCTCGGTGCGCAGCCCGGCGACGACCTGGCCGCTGTCGGAATCGAACGCCACCGCCCACACCTCCGGCTTGATCTGCGGTTGCAGCCGCTCGGGCAGTCGCCACGCCAGTTTGCGCAGCACCGGCGCGCGGGGCAGTAGCCATTCCAGGGCCGTGTTGACTTCGGTCACCATCGCCACCCAGATCCGGCCGTCGGTGCCGGTGGAGATGTTGTCGGGCATACCCGGCAGATGCACGGCCAGCGGCGTGACCGACCCGGCCTGCGGTCCGCTCAGCCAGTACTTCGAGAGCCGTCGCGCCTGGGTTTCGGCGAACACCAACGCGGACTCGTCGGCCGTCGTCGTCACGCCGTTGGCGAAATACAGGCCGTCGGCCAGCTGGATGACGGTGCCGTCGGGGGTGAGCTTGAACAAGCCGCCGCGGCCGCGCGCTTCGATCACCGCCGCGGTGTAGTGCTCGAAGCGGAAGTCACACGTCGACTCGGTGAAATAGATTGTGCCATCGGATGTTTCGGTGACGTTGGAACAGAACATCAGTGGCCTGCCGGCCACCGAGTCCGCCAGCGTCATCAGCGTGCGGTCATCCGGGTTCAGCGCAAGCACGCCTCGGTAGCTGTCGCAGACGAGCACCCGTCCGTCGCGAGCCACATGCAGGCCCAGCGGCCGGCCACCGGTATCGGCGACGACGACGGGCTCACCGACGTCGGGTGAAATCCGCACGATACGACCGTCTTCCAAGCCCGCCCAGATGTGGCCGGCAGCGTCTGTGACGACGTCCTCGGGGCCGTTGCCCGGCAGTGGGACGACGGTGATGTCCGGCGAGGGGACATCCGGCAGCGGTTCGACGGGTGGCGGCTGCCACCGCACCGGATTGATACGCGGTTTGCTCACAACGCATTTCCCAGCACTGCGCGCAGGATGGACTCGATCTCGTCGAACTCGCCCTGGCCACTGATCAACGGCGGGGCCAGCTGGATCGCCGGATCGCCGCGGTCATCGATGCGGCAGTACAGCCCGGCGTCGTACAGCGCCGACGACAAAGCGGGAAGCAGCCGCCGGCGTTCCTCTGTGGTGAAGGTTTCGCGGCTGGTCTGGTCCTTGACCAATTCGATCGAATGGAAGTAGCCCTCGCCGCGGACGTCGCCGACGATCGGCAGATCGTACAGTCGCTCGAGTGTGCTACGGAGTTGCGGCCCAAGGTGTTTGACCCGGTCGTTGAGGCCCTCGCGCTCGAAGATGTCGAGGTTGACCAGCGCGACCGCCGCCGACACCGGGTGACCACCGAAGGTGTAGCCGTGCGGAAACGTCGTCGTGCCGTCGTTGAACGGCTCGAACAACCGGTCGCTGGCGATCATCGCGCCGATCGGCGAGTAGCCCGACGTCAACCCCTTGGCGCAGGTGATCATGTCTGGGACGTAACCGAAGTCGTCGCAGGCGAACATCGACCCGATCCGCCCGTAGGCGCAGATGACTTCGTCGGAAACCAGCAGCACGTCGTATTCGTCGCAAATCTGGCGGACGCGTTCGAAGTAGCCCGGGGGCGGCGGGATGCTGCCGCCGGCGTTCTGCACAGGTTCGAGGAAGACCGCGGCGACGGTATCCGGTCCTTCGAATTCGATTGCCTCGGCGATGCGGTCGGCCGCCCACTGGCCGAAGGCCTTGAGGTCGGTGTTGAACGGTTCGGGTGCGCGGTAGAAGTTGGTGTTGGGCACTTTCACGCCGCCCGGCGTCAGCGGCTCGAACGGCGCCTTCTGTGCCGGCACACCGGTGATGGCCAACGCGCCCTGCGGCGTGCCGTGGTAGGCGACGGCCCGCGAAATCACCTTGTATTTCCCGGGTTTGCCGGTGAGCTTGAAGTATTGCTTGGCGAGTTTCCACGCGGTCTCGACGGCCTCGCCGCCGCCGGTGGTGAAAAAGACCCGGTTCAGATCGCCCGGAGCATAGTGGGCGACGCGCTCGGCGAGTTCGATCGCCGGCGGGGTGGCATACGACCACAAAGGGAAGTAGGCCAGTGTGCGGGCTTGCTGGGCTGCCGCTTCGGCGAGCTCCTCGCGACCGTGCCCGACTTGCACGACGAACAGCCCGGACAGCGCGTCGAGGTAGCTTTTGCCGCGGTCGTCGAAAATCCGGACGCCCTCGCCCCGGGTGATGATCGGCGGGGTGATGCCCGGGCCGTGGCGGGCGAAGTGGAGCCAGAGGTTCTCGGTCATCGTGCCTGCGAACGTTACGCTCGGGTGATGACCTCGGCCCAGCAGGTCGACGAATTCGAAGCGTTGCGACCGCATCTGCTGGCTGTTGCCTATCGGCTGACCGGTACGTTCGCCGACGCCGAGGACATGGTGCAGGAAGCCTGGTTGCGCTGGAACAGCGTCGAGGCCGAGATCGCCGACCTGCGAGCGTGGTTGACCACCGTGGTGAGCCGGCTCGCGCTCGACCGGCTACGGTCGGCGGCGCGTCGTCGCGAAACCTACGTCGGTGAATGGCTGCCCGAGCCAGTGGTGACCGGTTTCGACGCGGCCGACCCGCTCTCGGCCGTCGTCGCCGGGGAGGACGCGCGCTTTGCCGCGATGGTGGTGCTGGAGCGGCTTTCCCCCGATCAGCGGGTGGCATTCGTGCTGCACGACGGCTTCTCGGTGCCGTTCACCGAAGTCGCCGAGGTGCTGGGCACCAGTGCGGCGGCCGCTCGGCAGCTGGCGTCGCGGGCCCGCAAGGCCGTCGCCGACGCGCCGCCACCAGAACCGGACTCGAGCCATAACGAGGTGGTGGGCAAGCTGATGGCGGCCATTGCCTCCGGCGACATGGCCGGTGTGGTGGCGCTGCTCCACCCCGACATAACGTTCACCGGCGACTCCAACGGCAAGGCGCCGACCGCCGCCCGCGTCATCCACGGCGCCGACAAGGTGGCGCGCTTCCTGTTCGGCTTGGCGCAACGCTACGGTCCGTCGTTCGTCACGGCGAATCAGCTGGCGCTGGTCAACGGCGAACTGGGCGCCTACACCCCGGGTGCGCCCGGGGACGGTGAGTACTGGGAGATGATGCCCCGCATCACGGCGATGACGGTGCGCGACGGAAAGGTCTGCGCCATATGGGATATCGCCAATCCGGACAAGTTCACCGGCTCTCCGCTGCGGTCTCGGTAGCAACGGCGAGGCCGTGTTTCAGCGCTTCGGCCGCCTCGGCGGCGGCTTGGGCGAACCGACCGCCGAGCCCCACGAAGTTCAAAAATGCGTGCGGTAGGTCGGCCTGGCGGGTCAGTACTACCGGGACACCGGCGCCTTGCAGTTTGTCGGCGTATGCCTCGCCCTCGTCGCGCAGCGGATCGAAACCCGCGGTGGCGATATAGGCGGGCGGCAGGCCGTTGACGTCACCGTGTAGCGGAGACAATCGCGGATCGCGCAGATCGGTGCCCGGCGGTAGGTAGTTGCCCAGCGCCCACTGCAAATTCTGGTCGGTGAAGGTGGAGCTCCGGTTGAAGAGGTCACGCGACGGCCAACGGGTGCTCAAGTCGGTCGGGGGATACATCAGCAGCTGAAACCTCGGCAGCGGAGCACCCCATCGCACCGCCTGTTGTGCGGTGACCGCTGCAAGATTGCCGCCGGCGCTGTCCCCGCCGACCGCGATGCGGTCCGGATCTGCACCCAGATCGGTCGTGCGGCAGGCATATTCGAAGGCGGTGATTGCGTCCTCGACAGCAGCGGGGAACCGGTGGTCGGGGGCGCGTCGATACTCGACCGACAGCACTCGTACGCCGGCGTTGATCGCCAAGAATCGGGCGACCGGGTCGTGGCTGATGCGGGAGCCGACGGAGAAGCCGCCGCCGTGGTAGTACACCAGGAGCCCCGACGGGGTTGCGAGGTCGGCAGGGGTGTACAGGGTCGCCGGGATGTAGCCGTGCTCAGCGGGGATGATGACCTCCCGCGTGGCGACCGGTACCGGCGATTCGTATCCGGTGAGTTGCGGGAGTCCGTCGTAGCGCGTACGGGCCTCGGCGATTGGATCGGTGAAAACGTCTGAGCCGGAAAGGTTTTTGAGCCGGATCATGAGCTGCGCGTCCAGCGCTTGCTCCTGGCCGTCGATTCGGACCGGCGGCCCTGCTAGTAGGCGGCGTACCGGCGTGGGCAGCTTGAATAGCGCGCGAAGCACTGCCGCCTTTGCGTGGACTGTCATGAGATGCCTCCGTTCGCTATGTGTTTTTGTGGCCGACGAATCGCATTACGTGGCCGAGAAGTTGAGACCGGACAGTGACGGTAAGCCAGCGTCGCGCACACTCGGTGCAGTAGGCTCGCTCGAATTGAGACATCACCGGCATATCCCAAGCGTGGGTCAACCACGACGGGAACGCTTGGATGGATCCGTCAGATCCGGGTTTTGCGAACGGCTTGCGCGAACTCGCGTGGGGCCGCTCCGGTCATCTCCCAGCACACCCTGTTGGCGTGCGAGCCGTCGGCGAATCCGGCCAGGTGGGCAGCATCGGTGACGGAGTGGCCGTCGACCAGGTGGCCGATGGCGGTCACCAGGCGTTGCCACCGGATGGCGGCCGAGAACGAGACGCCGGTCTGCTGCTTGCACAGCCTCCCGAGGTAGTCGGGCGACAGCGCGACGGCGCCTGCGACCGAAGCCAGATCGATGTGATCGGGCACGCGGGTCGAAACGACTTCGATCGCCTGCCGTAGCTGCGGGTGGACGGCTCGTGACTCGCTAGAGCACTGGTGCGCCATTCCCTGCAGCTGATCGACGAGGAAGTCGGCTGCGGCATGCGGGCCGTTGGCGTCGAGCAACGCGGTTGTGGCTTCGGCCAATTGCTGTCCGTCGTCGACGATCCAGACACCTCGGCGACCGCGGCTGCGGCTCAATGTGTTCAGCGCGTCGCCCTGCGGTGTTTGCAAGCCGAAATACAGCGTCAACGCTTTGGATTTCGCATCTGAGCGCACGGCATGGCGTGCTCCGCTACCCACCACAACCAGCCGGCACACGTCGTGCCGATCATCGGCGCCGGTAACCGTTAACGCACCCTGCCCACCGACCGTGATTTGAACGGCGGGGTGATGGTGGAGCGCGAGGTCGGAGAACGCGCCGGCAACCATGTGCCGACCCGATCCCAGGTCCCAGACGCGCATTGCGCCACTGTAGCGCTGTTTTCGCGGCGAGTCGCTGGCATCGCTGCTAAGGCCACGGCACCCGGCACGCGTCACCGGAGTTGAAGCCCTGCTCGGTGATGCCCAGTGCGGAATACATCCGGGCCCGCATGTTCTCCACGCCGATCTGATAGCTCAGCTCGATCACGCCGGCGTCGCCGAATCGTGCCCGCAGATCGGCGACCTGCTGGTCGGTGACGGAGTGCGGGTCGGTGGTCATCGCGTCGGCGTAGGCGATGGCGGCGCGCTCGTCGTCGGTGTAGTGCGGCGACGTCGCGTAATTGTCGATGTCTTTGAGCCTTTCGACGTCGAGGCCGTCGAGGCGCTGCAGCATGGAGCCGAAGTCGACGCACCACGAGCAGCCGATGGTGCGCGCGGTCCAAAAGACCGCCAGCTCACGCACGCTCGCCGGCAGGGCTTTCGAGCCGCGTTCGAGCATCGTTTCGTGGACCGCATTGGCGGCCAGCAGCCGCGGGTGATGGGCCACGATCGTAAACGGTTCGGGCACTTCGCCGAACCGCCGCTTGGCGTAGCGGTAGGCGGCGCGGACCCACAGCGGGGCCTTCTTCGGGGATAGGGGTTCGATACGGGTTTCCTGTGTCATACCCGTTAGACGAGACAGGTCGCCCAGGTGTGACAGGGACTGCGGCGCGTCGGCCGCAAACCCGGAAAACCAGGAGGCGTGTCGGCCGGGGACACGCACGCTCGCGCCAAAAAGGGGTTAGCGCGCGAACATCAGCGCGCGCTTGACCTCCTGGATGGCCTTGGTCACCTCGATGCCGCGCGGGCAGGCCTCGGTGCAGTTGAACGTGGTGCGGCAGCGCCACACCCCGTCAGCCTCGTTGAGGATGTCGAGGCGTTCGGCCGCGCCCTCGTCGCGGCTGTCGAAGATGAAGCGGTGGGCGTTGACGATCGCGGCGGGCCCGAAATACGAACCCTCATGCCAAAACACCGGGCAACTGGTCGTACAGGCCGCGCACAGAATGCATTTCGTGGTGTCGTCGTAGCGCGCGCGGTCGGTTTGACTTTGGATGCGCTCCCGCGTCGGCGGGTTGCCGCTGGTGATCAGGTACGGCTTGACCGCCCGGTACGCGTCGAAGAACGGCTCCATGTCGACCACTAAGTCTTTTTCGACCGGCAGCCCGCGAATCGGCTCGACCGTGATGGTCAACTGCTTGCCCGGCTTTTTGGGCAGCAGGTCGCGCATCAGCACCTTGCACGCCAGCCGGTTGACGCCGTTGATCCGCATTGCGTCCGACCCGCACACGCCGTGCGCACAGGACCGCCGGAAGGTCAGCGTGCCGTCGAGGTAGCTCTTGACGTAGATCAGCAGGTTGAGCATCCGGTCGCTCGGCAGGCACGGCACCCGGAAGCTCTGCCAGCCGGCCGCGTCGGGGTTTTCCGGGTTGAACCGGGCGATCTTCAGCGTCACCATCACCGCGCCCTCGGGCACCGGCGGCAGCGGCGGGTCCCCGGGTTCCGCGGTCTCGATAACCTCGTCTGACGGCATCAGTACTTCCGTTCCTTTGGTTCATAGCGGGTCTGCACGACGGGCTTGAAATCCAGCCGGATGTCGGACAACAGCTCGCTGCCCTGCTTGTAGGCCATGGTGTGGCGCATGTAGTTGGTGTCGTCGCGGTTCGGGTAGTCCTCGCGGGCGTGCCCGCCGCGAGATTCCTTGCGGTTCAACGCGCCGACGACCGTGACCTCGGCCAGCTCCAGCAAAAAGCCCAGCTCGATCGCCTCCAGCAGGTCGCTGTTGAATCGCTTTCCCTTGTCGTGCACGGTGATTCGGGAATACCGCTCTTTCAGAGCATGGATATCGGTCAACGCCTGCTTCAACGTCTCCTCGGTGCGGAACACCGCCGCGTTGTTGTCCATCGACTGCTGCAACGCGCCGCGGATGTCGGCGACGCGCTCGTTGCCGTGCTCGGACAAAATATCGCCGACCCAGCCGACCACCATGCCGGCCGGCTCCGGCGGCAGGTCGACGAAGTCATGGCCCAGCGCGTAGTTGGCTGCGGCGATACCGGCCCGGCGGCCAAAGACGTTGATATCCAACAGCGAATTGGTGCCCAGCCGGTTTGCGCCGTGCACCGACACGCACGCGCACTCGCCGGCCGCATACAGCCCCGGCACCGTATTGGTGTTGTCGCGCAACACCTGTCCGGTGACCGTCGTCGGGATGCCGCCCATCACGTAGTGACACGTCGGGTACACCGGGACCAGTTCGTTGACCGGGTCCACGCCGAGATAGGTGCGGGCGAACTCGGTGATGTCGGGCAGCTTGGCGTTCAGCACGTCTTCGCCGAGGTGACGCACGTCGATGTAGACGTAGTCCTTGTTCGGGCCCGCGCCGCGGCCTTCCAGGACTTCCCGCACCATCGAGCGGGCCACGATGTCCCGCGGCGCCAGGTCGACGATCGTCGGCGCGTAGCGCTCCATGAACCGCTCGCCCTCGCCGTTGAGCAGCCGGCCGCCTTCGCCGCGCACGGCTTCGGAGATCAGGATGCCCAGCCCGGCCAGGCCCGTCGGATGGAACTGGTGAAACTCCATGTCCTCCAACGGAAGTCCCTTACGGAACACGATGCCGATGCCGTCGCCGGTCAACGTGTGCGCATTGGAGGTGGTCTTGTACATCCGGCCCGAGCCGCCGGTCGCGATCACCACGGCCTTGGCGTGGAAGACGTGGATGTCGCCGGTGGCCAGCTCGTAGGCAACGACACCGGAAGTCACCGGGCCGCTGCCGGTTTCGGTGAGCAGCAGGTCGAGGACGTAGAACTCGTTGAAGAACTGCACGTCGTGCTTGACGCAGTTCTGGTACAGCGTCTGCAGAATCATGTGGCCGGTGCGGTCGGCGGCGTAACAGGACCGGCGCACCGGGGCCTTACCGTGGTCGCGGGTGTGCCCGCCGAAGCGGCGCTGGTCGATGCGGCCCTCGGGGGTGCGGTTGAACGGCATCCCCATCTTTTCCAGGTCGAGCACCGCGTCGATGGCTTCCTTGCACATGATCTCGACGGCGTCCTGGTCGGCGAGATAGTCGCCGCCCTTGACGGTGTCGAAGGTGTGCCATTCCCAGTTGTCGTCCTCGACGTTGGCCAGCGCCGCGCACATGCCGCCCTGGGCGGCGCCGGTGTGGCTGCGGGTCGGGTAGAGCTTGGTCAGCACCGCGGTGCGCGCCCGGGGCCCGGCCTCGACGGCCGCCCGCATCCCGGCACCGCCGGCGCCGACGATCACTACGTCGTATCGATGTTCTTGGATCATGACTCGCCTATCCCGAGATGTTCGGGTCGAACGTCAGCAGCACATACGTGCCGAGCACCAGGGTGAAGACCATCGACAACGCCAGCAGGGTGTTCAGCCAGAAGCGGGTGGAGTCCTTGCGGGTGTAGTCGCCGATGATCGTGCGCAGGCCGTTGCCGCCGTGCAGCTGCGCCAGCCACAGCAGCAGCAGGTCCCAGGTCTGCCAGAACGGCGACGCCCACCGCTGCGCCACGTAGTTGAAGTCGATGCGGTACACGCCGTCGTCCCACATCAGCATCACGAACAGGTGCCCCAGCGCCAAGAAGACCAGCACAATGCCGGAGAAGCGCATGAACAGCCAGGCGTACTTCTCGAAGTTGGGCATCCCGGAGCCGCGTCGCGGTGCCCGCGGGTTGTCCAGTCCGGCCGGGCGGTCGTAGCTGCGCTGTCGCACCGGGGCGATGTCGCCGCGGCCGAGCTGTAGATCGGGTGTGGTCATAAGAAGCGCTCCGCCATGTGGATGCCGATCACGACTCCGGCCGGAACCATCACCAGCAGCCAGATGATCGCGATCGCCCAGAACATCAGTCGCTGGTAGCGGGGGCCCTGCGCCCAGAAGTCGATCAGGATAACCCGCACGCCGTTGAGTGCGTGGTAGAGCACCGCGGCCACCAGCCCGAGTTCCATCAGCCCGACGATCGGCGTCTTGTAGGTGCTGATGACCTCGTTGTAGGTCTGCGGGCTCACCCGCACCAGCGCGGTGTCCAAGACATGGACGAACAGAAAAAAGAAGATGGTCGCGCCGCTGATGCGGTGCAAGACCCATGACCACATACCCGGGTCGCCGCGATACAAGGTCCGGCGCGGCGGTCGGATGCGCGATTCTTGCGCCGCCGCAGACGTCGTCGTCATCAGCCCCCTCCAGTAACTGGTCACGGAACCGTCGGGTGGACTCTAATCCCATTTGTAGCTGCGGATAAACCACTTCGCGGCCGCCGCTGCCGGTCGCGGTCAGAAACCCTAGGGTGGCCTTGTGAATTGGCCAACAGTGAACGGGGCGCGCTGATGCGTTCCACACACGTCGGGTAGTGCCATGACGGCAGCCGCGATCGACTGGAATAGCCTGCGGGACAAGGCGATCCAAGCCGCACAGGGCGCATATGCGCCGTATTCCCGACTGCGGGTGGGGGCCGCGGCGCTGGTCGACGATCGCCGCGTGGTCACCGGCTGCAATGTGGAGAATGTCTCATATGGCCTAGGTCTCTGCGCCGAATGCGGTGTGGTGTGTGCCTTACATTCGAGCGGCGGCGGCCGGCTGGTCGCGCTGGTGTGCGTCGACGCCGACGGGTCACTGCTGATGCCGTGCGGGCGCTGCCGGCAGGTGTTGTTGGAGCACGGCGGGCCGGAGATGCTGATCGATCACCCCGACGGACCGCGGCGGCTCGCCGACTTGCTGCCGGACGCGTTCGGGCCGGACAGGCTGCAATGACCTTCGACGCGCCGACGGTCATCAAGACCAAACGCGACGGCGGCCGGCTCTCCGACGCCGCGATCGACTGGGTGATCGACGCCTACACCGCCGGACAGATCGCCGAGGAACAGATGTCGGCGCTGCTGATGGCGATCTTCCTGCGCGGCATGGGCGCCGACGAGACCGCGCGCTGGACGGCGGCGATGATCGCCTCCGGCGAGCGGCTGGACTTCGGCGACCTGGTCACCGTCGACAAACACTCCACCGGCGGGGTCGGCGACAAGATCACCCTGCCGTTGGTGGCGGTCGTGGCGGCGTGCGGTGCCGCGGTGCCACAGGCGTCCGGCCGCGGGCTGGGCCACACCGGCGGCACTCTCGACAAGCTGGAATCCATCGCCGGCTTCACCGCTGAATTGCCCAATAGCCAAGTGCGCCAACAACTTCACGACATCGGCGCGGCGATCTTCGCGGCCGGGCGGTTGGCGCCCGCCGACGCAAAGCTCTACGCGCTGCGCGATATCACCGGCACCGTCGAGTCGCTGCCGCTGATCGCCAGCTCGGTGATGAGCAAGAAGCTGGCCGAGGGCGCCCGCGCGCTGGTGCTCGACGTCAAGGTCGGCTCCGGGGCCTTCATGAAGGCGGAAAGCCAGGCCCGCGAGCTGGCGCACGCGATGGTCCGGCTCGGCAACGCTAATGGTGTGCCGACGCACGCCCTGCTCACCGACATGAACCACCCTCTCGGGTACACGGCAGGCAATGCGCTGGAGGTCGCCGAGGCGCTGGACGTGCTGGCCGGCGGCGGGCCGCCCGACGTGGTGGAGCTGACGGTCACGCTGGCCACCGAGATGCTGCGGCTCGCCGGCCTCGACGGCCGCGACCCCGCGGAGACCCTGCGCGACGGCACCGCGATGGACCGCTTCCGGGCGCTCATTGCCGCGCAGGGCGGCGACTTGTCGGTGCCGTTGCCCCTTGGCGCGTGTTCGGAGAGCATCACCGCTCCTCGGGGCGGCACAATGGGCGACATCGACGCGATGGCAGTGGGTATGACGGCATGGCGGCTCGGCGCGGGCAGGTCCCGCCCGGGCGAACGGGTGCAGCCCGGCGCGGGGATCCGCATCCATCGCCGGCCCGGCGAGCCCGTCGCCGCCGGCGAGCTGCTGTTCACGCTGTACACCGACACCCCGGAACGCTTCGCGGCGGCGATGGCCGAGCTCGACGGCGGCTGGAGCGTCGGGGACGCGGCGCCGGCCCCGCGGCCGCTGGTCATCGATCGGATCACCGCATGACGACGCCGCTGAGCCTGGAGGCCATTCAGCGGGCGCCCAAGGCGCTGCTGCACGACCATCTCGACGGCGGGCTGCGCCCGGCCACCGTGTTGGATCTCGCCGGGCAACTGGGCTACGACGACCTGCCCGCGACCGACGTCGAGGAACTCGCCCGCTGGTTTCACACTCGGTCCTACAGCGGTTCACTGGAGCGCTACCTCGAACCGTTCGCCCACACCGTCGCGGTGATGCAGACGCCCGAGGCGCTGCACCGGGTCGCCTACGAGTGCGTGGAGGACCTGGCCGCCGACTCGGTGGTGTACGCCGAGGTGCGGTTCGCCCCCGAGCTGCACATCAACCGCGGGCTGTCGTTCGACGAGGTGGTCGACGCGGTGCTGGCAGGTTTCGCCGACGGCGAGAAGGCCGCCGCAGCCGCGGGGCGGGCCATCACCGTTCGCTGCCTGGTCACCGCGATGCGCCACGCCGCGTTGTCCCGCGAGATCGCCGAGCTGGCAATCCGGTTCCGGGACAAGGGCGTCGTGGGTTTCGACATCGCCGGCGCGGAGGCCGGCTACCCGCCGACCCGCCACCTGGATGCGTTCGAGTACATGCGAGACAACAACGCGCGCTTCACGATTCATGCCGGCGAGGCGTTCGGGCTGCCCTCGATCCACGAGGCAATCGCGTTCTGTAGCGCCGACCGGCTCGGTCACGGGGTGCGGATCGTCGACGACATCGACCTGGACGACGACGGCACGGTGCGGCTTGGACCGCAAGCGGCGATCTTGCGGGACAAGCGAATTCCCCTGGAAATGTGCCCCAGCTCCAACGTGCATTCCGGCGTGGTGGGCAGCATCGCCGAGCATCCGTTCGACCTGCTGGCCCGGGCCCGGTTCCGGGTGACCATCAACACCGACAACCGGCTGATGAGCGACACGTCGATGAGCCGCGAAATGCACCGGCTGGTAGAAGCTTTCGGGTACGGCTGGAGCGACCTGGAGCGGTTCACGATCAATGCGATGAAGTCGGCGTTCATTCCGTTCGACGAGCGGCTGGCGATCATCGACGAGGTGATCAAGCCGCGGTTCGCCGTGCTGATCGGCTGAGCGCGATGGCGGCGGCCGGCTCGGTGTTCGACTTCGCCGACGTCGTAGTGGAGCGGGGCGGAATCCGCGCGCTGGACGGATTCACCGCGGCGGTTCCGCGGCAGGGCGTCACGGTGGTGTTCGGGCCGTCGGGCTCGGGCAAGTCGACCTTGCTGCGATTGTGCAACCGGCTGGAAGTGCCGACGAGCGGTCGAGTGTCGTTCTGCGGCAAAGACATTGCCGATGTCGATCCGCTGTGGCTGCGGCGCCGAGTCGGCATGTGCTTTCAGCGTCCGACCCCGTTTCCCGGCACGGTGGCCGACAATTTGCGTGTCGCCGACCCAGAGGTCTCCGAGTCTCAGATGGCCGAGACGCTGACGCGGGTGGCGTTGACGGGATCGTGGCTGGATCGCGACGCGACCGCGCTGTCCGGCGGGGAAGCACAGCGAATGTGCCTGGCCCGCACACTCATTGCCCGCCCGCAGGTGCTGTTGCTGGACGAACCCACCTCCGCGGTGGACGCCGCCGCCGCGGGTGTGATCGAAGCGGCGGTGCGCGAACTGGCCCACGACGACGGGATACCGGCGCTATGGGTCACGCACGACGGCGCGCAGGTCGAGCGGATCGCCGACCGGGTGCTGCGCATCGAGCAGGGCCGCTGTGTCGGGGAGGTGACGAGATGAACGGTCAGGTGAGCTGGGTTGGGCTGGCGACGTCGTTGGCGTTGGTGGGGTTCGCGGCGGCGATATCGCTGTGGCAGCGGCTCGGTCTGGAACGGCAGGTGCTGTGGGCGGCGGCGCGCGCGCTGGTCCAGCTATTGCTGGTGGGCGGCGCGTTGACGCTGCTGTTCGCGCCGGGCCGCTCGCTGTGGTGGTCGTGGGCGTGGACGGCGGGCATGGTCGTCTACGCGGGTGACGTCGCACGCCGGCGCGCGCCGGAGGTGCCGCGGCTGGGCGTGTTGGCCGTCGCCGCGTTCACCGCTGCGGCGGTGGTCACGCTCGGAGTGATATTCGGGCTGCGGGTATTTCCGCTGCAGCCCCGCACCCTGGTGCCGATCGCCGGGATGATGATCGGCAACTCGATGACGGCCACCGTGCTGGTGGCCCGGCGGCTGGTCGACGAGTTGCGCGACAAACGCGCCGAGGTCGAGGCGCGGCTGGCTCTCGGGCAGCCCTACCGGCAGGCCGCCTCGCCGTATCTGCGGATCGCGCTGCGATCGGCGCTGTCCCCGCAGATCGAAACCACCAAGGCGACCGGGTTGGTCTTTCTGCCCGGCGCGATGACCGGGCTCATCCTTGCAGGCGTGTCGCCGGTGCAGGCCGTGCTCGTGCAGGCGGTGGTGATGTTTCTGATCCTGGGTTCGGTCGCGGTCACCACGGTGGTGGTCGCGCTCGGCCTGGTGCGGCGGGTGTTCACCCGCGATCACCGGCTGCTGCCGCTTTGACGGCGCGCCAACCGCTACTCGCGCCGCAGCCGCGACTCCACGAACCGGTCCAGCTCCTCCCACTCGCGGACCGCCTCGGCGTACGGCGCAGTGGGCTTGTCGACAGAGCCGGGCTCCAGGACGGAGGCGATCAGCTGACCCAGCGGGCGTTCGGTCGCCAGCGCCTTGTCGACGGTGTTGTCCTCGGCGTAGTCGCCGACGTCGCGCAGCAGCTCGACGGCCAGCTCGAGCTGCTCGCGGTCCACCGCGTCGGGACCCGCGGCGAAATCGTCGGCAAGCCCGGTCAGCACGTAGACGTTGTCGTCGGTGACGTCGACCTCCAGCGAGCCGTCGGTGGCGGCGGTGCGGATGTCGTCGTAGGTGCTCAGGTCCGACAGGTCATGGTCGTGCTCGTCGGCAAGATAGCGGGCCAGCGCCCGCTCGGAGCTGAACACACTGATTCGGCCGTTGCGGCCCAAGAAGATCGGCCGGTCGTCGAAATAGCAGCGCAGCGTGTAGAAGGTGCCGGCGCCGGTCATGATCCGGATCGGGTCGATGCCCACCTTCAGCCAGAAGTCCTCGTCGCCGCCGAGCACCACCGCGTCGCCGTCGGCGTGGGCTTCCTCCTCAGCGTCCTCGGAAGCCTCCTCGGCGACGTCCTCGTCGGCCACCGTCTCTTCGGGTTCCTCCGGCGGTTCCGCCAGCTCGTCGGCCGCCTTCAACGACGCCGCGGCGTCCACCTCCGGTGTGCTGACGATGCCGTCGACGGCAGCGAGCACATCGTCCCAGCCGCGCCCGATGATCTCGGCGATCGCGTTCCAGCGCTTGAGGCCGGCTTTGCCGGTGAAGTGTTCGATGCCGCCGGCGACCGTGCCCAGGGTCGGGTTGCCGTTGAAGAACTTGGTCACCGCGGGCAGCTCGCACACCGACCCGATGGACGACACGATCGCCAGCGTGCCCGCCAGCGCCGCGACCGATTCCTCGGTCGGCTTCTCCGCGACTACCTCCTCGACCGCGATCAGGTCGAACTGGTGCTCCTCGGCGGGGTCCAGCTTGTGTGCGTTGGCCGTGCTGAACTCCTGCCAGCCGGGGTGGTCGACAAGGTCGTGCTCGGTGCTGGTGCGCACGAAAGCAACCAGGTCGGCAACGGTTTCGAAGCCGTACAGGTCTTCGTCGCGGCCCAGGAACGCCTCCCACTCGTCGCCGGCGTCGCGCCAGCGGGGCGCCCACACCGTGTAGCGGTCACCGGCGGTCAGGCTCAGGCGGATAGGCACGAGGTCAGCAGCCATCGGCACAGAATAACGACGACCGCCCGCGCTGCCCGAGCGGGCTAGCCTGCCCAGATGTCGGTGATCGCCGGGGCCCGCGCGGCCAGGCCGAGCTTGGGCAGCCCGTACATCTGCTGCAGCGTGGACAACACGTTGTAGTGGCTGATCGGCTCGCTGTAGGTGCCCGGCCTGATGTGCGCGCCGTAGAAGATCGTCGGGATCTGGTTGTGTTGGGAGTTGTCGTCCTCGTCCCAGGTCAGGATCAGCAGGCTGTTGTTGGCTTTCGCCCATTCGGCGTACGGCGACAGGTTGCGGTACAGCCAGGTGTCGCCTTGCGCGATCGAGCCGTCGTGCATGTCGTTGTCGACATTCGGGATGACGAACGAGACGGTCGGCAGGCTGGCGTAATTGGCAGGGAACGCCGAAAACGGCAGCGAGTAAGCGGGCGGGATGTTGGCGAAGTTTGCCCACGGCGCGTGCTTGCGGGCGTATTTGGCCGAACTGCACGCCGGCGAGCCGACGGCCGGCAGGCTTTCCGCGTAACCCGCGAAAGTGCGTCCGGTGCTGAGCAACTGGGAACCCAGGTTCGGCGTATTGCCGGCATTGACCGGGCAGCTGTTCTCCTTGACGCCGAGTGTGCTGCCGGCGAACAGCGCGAAGTAGTTCGGTTGGCTGGGATGCACTTCGGCGAAGGATTGCGTCATCGACGCGCCACCGGCGGCCAGCGAGTTGATGTAGGGGGCGGCAGGGTTGCCGATGATGTTGGCGTAGGAGCGGTTCTCCTCCACCACGACGACGACGTGCGCGGGCGTGGGAATAGCGGCGGCGGTGTTCACCGGAGGTGCTGTAGGCGCGAAATGTGCTGGCGGCCAAGACATTACCGCGGTCAAGACCGCCAAGACGCCGAATAGGCTGACGGCCCGCTGTCGTCTGCCGTGTCGCCGGCTGCGGCGCCGCATGCCGGGAGTATAAAGCGTGTCCGGCCCGAAAATACTAAGGTCGATTCCCGTGGAAGTGCGTGTCGTCGACCACCCGCTGGCTGCGGCCCGGCTCACCACACTGCGCGACGAGCGCACCGACAACGTCGCGTTTCGCGCCGCGTTGCGGGACCTGACCCTGATGCTGGTCTACGAGGCGACCCGCGATGCGCCGCGCGAAACCGTCCCGGTGCACACGCCACTGGCCGACACGACCGGAGTACGGCTGGCCACGCCGCCGCTACTGGTGCCGGTGCTGCGGGCCGGGCTGGGGATGGTCGACCAGGCGCACGCGCTGCTGCCGGAAGCCCGGGTGGGCTTCGTCGGCGTGGTCCGCGACGAGGAAACCTTTTCGCCCGTCCCGTATCTCGAAGCGCTGCCCGATGATCTGAGCGCCCAGCCGGTGATGGTTCTCGACCCGATGCTGGCCACCGGCGGGTCGATGGCGCACACCATCGGGTTGCTGCACCGCCGCGGTGCCCGCGACATCACCGTGCTGTGCGTGGTGGCGGCACCGGAAGGGATTGCGGCGCTGGAGAAGACAGCGCCGTTTGTCCGGCTGTTCACTGCGGCGGTCGACGAGGGGCTGGACGAAAATGCCTACATCGTGCCGGGTCTGGGCGACGCCGGAGATCGCCAGTTCGGGCCGCGCTGAATCTCGGCCACCACTTCGTCGCGCAGCGCGGCCGCGCGGTCGCGATCGCCAGACCGAATCTCGATATAGCACTTGACTTTTGGCTCGGTGCCCGAAGGCCGCACCACCACCCTTACCGACATGTCGTTGTCGCCGCCGGTGAAGACAAGCGCGTCGGTGCGAGGCCGCAGATCGGTTGCGGTGACGCCGAATCCGGCAAGCCGACGGGGCGGGTCGGTTCGCAGTCGGCTCATCAGGTCGCCCAGCGGTTTCGAGACAGCGCCCACCACATGCACGCCATGCCGACGAGCCAGCTCGTCGAGCATGTCGGGCACCGTGCGGCCCTGCTGTTTGAGCGATGCCACCAGGTCGCAGACCAGTACCGCGGCGCTGATGCCGTCCTTGTCGCGAACCGCGTCCGGGTCGACGCAGTGCCCAATCGCCTCCTCGTAGGCGTAGACCAATGTTTCGCCCGGCAGGTCGGTGTCGGCGCGGGCCAGCCATTTGAAGCCGGTCAGGGTTTCGACGTGGCGCGCGCCGTAGTGCGCGGCGATCGCGGCCAGCATGCGCGACGACACCACGCTGCTGGCTACCACGGCGGCCCCGGGGCTTTCAGCGTGCGAAAGAATGTAATCGCCCAGCAGCCAACCGGTTTCGTCGCCAGAGAGCATCCGCCAAGAACCGTCCGGGGTGCGAATCCCGACCGCACAGCGGTCGGCGTCGGGATCCAGTGCGATCGCGACGTCGGCGGCCACGTCGGCGGCCAACGCCAGCAGTGCGTCGGTGGCGCCCGGCTCCTCGGGGTTGGGGAACGCGACGGTGGGGAAGTCGGGGTCCGGTGCGAACTGGCCGGCCACGGTGTGCACCTCGCCGAAGCCGGCCCGCCGCAACGTCTCGACGGCCACCGCACCGCCCACACCATGCAACGGGGTCAGCGCCACCCGGAGCGGACCCTTCGAGCGTCGCACCGCCGCGGCGCGCTCGATATAGCGGTCCACCAGATCGGTGTCGGCGCGCTCGACCGGAGCTCTGGGTATCTGGTCAGCGAAAGGCGCTGCGGCCATGGCGTTTTCGATGTCGCGGTCGATGGGCGGGACGATCTGGATTCCGCCGTCGAAATACACCTTGTACCCGTTGTCGGCGGGCGGGTTGTGCGAGGCGGTGATTTGGATGCCGGCCGCCGCGCCGAGATGGCGCACCGCAAACGCGAGCACCGGCGTGGGCACGGGGCCGGACAGCAATACCACCGAAAACCCTGCGGCAGCAAGGACTTCCGCCGCTGCGACGGCGAATGCAGCCGATCCGTGCCGGGCGTCGCGGCCGACGACGACGGTGCCGGCTTTGCGGACCTGCGCCACCGCCCACGTCGCGCGCAGCACCACGGCGAGGTTCATGGCGTCGGGACCGCCGCGGACCGGCCCGCGCAAACCGGCGGTGCCGAACGTCAGCGGCCGGGCGAACCGCGCAGCCAGTTCGGCGGCGTCACATGCGGCGAGCTCGGCGGCCGTCACCGGGTCGGGGTCGTGAGTGATCCAGTCCTCGGGGTTTATGCGCCGCTCCTCCTCATCGCTTCGCTCTGCATCGTCGCCGGCGGGTTCACACGCGCGCGACCACATCGGCCAGCAGCGAACCCATCCGGGTCGCCGACGCGGCGCCGGCCGCCAGCACCTCGACGTGGCTGAGCGGCTCGCCGGTGATCCCCGCCGCCAGGTTGGTCACCAGCGACACCCCGAGCACCTCGGCACCGGCAGCGCGGGCCGCGATCGTCTCGTGCACCGTGGACATGCCCACCAGATCGGCGCCGAGCACCCGCAGCATCCGGATCTCGGCCGGGGTCTCGTAGTGCGGGCCCGGCAGGCCGGCGTACACGCCTTCGACCAGCGCCGGGTCGACCTCGCGGGCCAGCGCCCGCAGCCGCGGCGAGTACGCGTCGACCAGGTCGACGAACTGTGGCCCGACCAGCGGAGAGCGCGCGGTCAGGTTCAGGTGGTCGCTGATCAGCACCGGCTGGCCGACCTCGAAGTCGTCGCGCAGCCCGCCTGCCGCGTTGGTCAGCACGACAACCCGCGCGCCGGCCGCACACGCCGCCCGCACCGGATGCACGACGTGCAGGAGGTCATGGCCTTCATAGGCGTGAATCCGGCCGGCCAGCACCAGCACCCGGTGCTCACCGACCGGCACCGACAGCACCTGACCGGTGTGCCCGACGGCGGTCGGCGGAGTAAACCCGGGCAGCTCGGCCATTGGCAGCACCGCGGTCGGCGGGCCCAGCGCGGCGATGGCCGGCGCCCATCCCGACCCGAGCACAATCGCGACGTCGTGCTCGGCGACGCCGGTGCCCTCGGCGATGAGTTCGGCCGCCCGGCCAGCGAGTGCGTGGGGATCCGCCGGACCAGTCACAATGCGGCAGCCTAGCCGGTGAGATACTGCAAGAATGCCCACAGCCACCGCGTTGGATGCCGTCGAGAATGCGGTGCGGCGCCGTGGCAGCGACCTGGTCGCGTTGTCCCACGCAATCCACGCCGAACCGGAATTGGCGTTCGACGAGCATCGCAGCTGCGCCAAGACGCAAGCGCTGGTCGCCGAGCGCGGTTTCGAGATCACCCCGGCCGCGGGCGGTTTGGGCACCGCGTTTCGCGCCGACTTCGGCAGCGGCCCACTGGTCATCGGCGTGTGCGCCGAATACGACGCGTTGCCGGAGATCGGACATGCCTGCGGCCACAACATCATCGCCGCGTCGGCGGTCGGCACCGCGCTGGCGCTGGCCGAGGTCGCCGACGAACTGGGCCTGACCGTCGCGCTGATCGGCACCCCCGCCGAGGAGTCCGGCGGCGGAAAAGTGTTGCTGCTGAACGCCGGAGTGTTCGACGACGTCGCGGCCGCGGTGATGATTCATCCCGGGCCGCTGGACATCGCGGCCGCCCGCTCACTGGCGTTGGCGGGAATCCGGGTGACCTACGCCGGCCGCGAGGCACACGCCTCGGCCGCGCCGTTTCTCGGCGTCAACGCCGCCGACGCGGCGACCGTCGCGCAGGTCGCCATCGGGTTGCTGCGCCAACAGCTGGTGCCGGGTCAGCAGGTCCACGGCATCGTCACCGACGGCGGGCAGGCCAGCAACGTCATCCCGGCGCGCACCGAACTGCAGTACGCGTTGCGGGCCCCGGACGCGTCGCTGCTGCGCGATCTGGAAGCGCGTGTCGGCGACTGCTTTTTGGCCGGGGCGGTGGCCACCGGCTGCGACTACGACGTCGGCTACTTCGAGCCGACGTACCAGGCGCTCAAGCCCGACCCATGGCTGGCCGGCACTGTGCGCGACGAGATGGCGCGGCTGGGGCGCACACCGGTCGACGAACAGCTGGAGCCGACGCTGCCGGTGGGCAGCACCGACATGGGCAACATCACGCAGCTGCTGCCCGGAATCCACCCGCTGGTGGCCGTCGACGCCGACGGCGCGGTGCTGCACCAGCCCGCCTTCACCGCCGCCGCGGCCGGCCCCAGCGCCGACCAGGCGGTGCTCGACGGCGCAATCATGTTGGCGCGCACGGTGGTTCACCTTGCCGAGTCGCCGGAGCAACGCGACCGGGTGCTGGCGGCGCGCGAGTTGCGGACGGCGTCATGAGCCTGATCGACGCCGCCGAATCCTGGCTGACGGCCCACCACGACGACCTGATCGAGTGGCGCCGGCACATCCACCGCTACCCGGAGCTGGGCCGCCAGGAGTTCGCCACCACGCAGTTCGTCGCCGAGCGGTTGGCCGACGCTGGGCTCAACCCCAAGGTGCTGCCGGGTGGGACGGGATTGACCTGTGATTTCGGCCCGGACCACGAGCCGCGGATCGCGCTGCGGGCCGACATGGACGCGTTGCCGATGGCCGAGCGGACCGGTGCCCCGTACGCGTCGACGATGCCCAACGTCGCGCATGCCTGCGGGCACGACGCGCACACCGCGATCCTGCTGGGTACCGCGCTGTCGCTGGCGTCGGTGCCCGAGCTGCCGGTCGGGGTGCGGCTGATCTTCCAGGCCGCCGAGGAGCTGATGCCCGGCGGCGCGATCGACGCGATCGCCGCCGGCGCGCTGGCCGGGGTGACCCGCATCTTCGCGCTGCACTGCGACCCCCGGCTGGCGGTCGGCCGGGTCGCGGTGAAACCCGGCCCGATCACGTCCGCGGCCGACCGGCTGGAAATCACCCTGCATTCGCCCGGCGGCCACACCTCGCGGCCGCACCTGACCGCCGACCTGGTCTACGGGATCGGCACGCTGATCACCGGGGTGCCCGGTGTGTTGTCGCGCCGCATCGACCCGCGTAAGAGCACCGTGCTGGTGTGGGGCGCGGTGAACGCGGGCGTGGCGGCCAACGCCATCCCGCAGACCGGCGTGCTGGCCGGCACCGTGCGCACGGCAAGCCGGGAAACCTGGCAGAGCCTGGAGGACATCATCCGCGAGGCGGTGTCGTCACTGTTGGCGCCGCTCGGCATCGAGCACACGCTGGCTTATCACCGCGGGGTGCCGCCGGTAGTCAACGAGGAGGTGTCGACGCGGATCCTGGCGCACGCCATCGAGGCCGTCGGCCCCGACGTGCTGGCCGACACCCGGCAGTCCGGCGGCGGCGAGGACTTCTCCTGGTATCTGGAAGAAGTCCCCGGTGCGATGGCCCGGCTGGGCGTGTGGTCGGGTCAGGGTCCGCAGCTGGACCTGCACCAGCCGACGTTCGACCTCGACGAGCGGGCCCTGGCGATCGGGGTGCGGGTGATGGTCAACATCGTCGAGCAGGCGGCCGCCTTCTAGCCGCGAGCGTGCACGGCTACTCGCCGTGGCCGGGGCCGATGTTGCGGGCCGGCCGGGTGCGCAGGTCGTGCACGTATTCTTCTGGCGCGCCGGCGATTTCAGCGGCGTCGGCCATCACACCCAGGTAATGAGCCGACGGCAAACCGCCTTCCCAGGCGTCCACCACATACAGCCATGCCAGCACGGGATCGGTCGTGGTGTCCGACGACAACCGCTCCACGCGGCACCGGATCTTCTTGTGGATCCCCAGCTCGGACCCTTCCCAGCGGTCGAGGTTCTTCTCGTCTGCCGGTGTGACGTCGTAGAGCACGACGAACACCTTCGAGTTCGGGTCCTCGACGACGGTGGCCAGCGCGCCTTCCCAGCCGATGTCCTCGCCGCCGAACGTCAGCCGCCAGCCGTGCAGCCAGCCGGTGCCGGCCATCGGCGAGTGGGGCGCCCGCTGCAGCATCTGCTCCGGATGCATGTTCGACCCGTACGCGGCGTAGAGCGGCACGGGGAAAGCTTAAACGCCAGCCCACGATAGGTTAGGGATCGTGGCGACCCGCATCGTGATCATCGGCGGAGGACCGGCCGGCTATGAGGCGGCGCTGGTCGCCGCCGCGCGCGACGCTCAGGTCACCGTCGTCGACTCCGACGGCATCGGCGGCGCGGCCGTGCTGGCCGACTGCGTGCCGTCCAAGACGTTCATCGCCTCCACCGGGCTGCGCACCGAGCTGCGCCGCGCCGCGCGCCTCGGGTTCGACATCGACATCGACGACGCCAAGATCTCGCTGCCGGAAATCCACCAGCGGGTCAAGACGCTGGCCGCCGAGCAGTCCGCCGACATCACGGCCCAGCTGCTCTCGATGGGCGTCGAGGTGATCGCCGGCAAAGGCGAGCTGGTCGACACCAGCCCCGGCCTGGCCCGGCACTGCATCAAGGTGACCGCCGACGACGGCAGCACCACCGAACTCGACGCCGACGTGGTGCTGATCGCCACCGGCGCCAGCCCGCGAATCCTGCCGTCGGCGCAGCCCGACGACGAGCGCATCCTGACCTGGCGCCAGCTCTACGACCTGGACTCGCTGCCCGACCACCTGATCGTCGTCGGCTCCGGGGTGACCGGCGCCGAGTTCGTCAACGCCTACACCGAGCTCGGCGTCGAGGTGACGGTGGTGGCCAGCCGGGACCGGGTGCTGCCCTACGAAGACGCCGACGCCGCGCTGGTATTGGAGGAGTCGTTCGCCGAACGCGGGGTCAAGCTGGTCAAGAACGCCCGCGCCGACTCGGTCACCCGCACCGACGGCGGAGTCCTGGTGAAAATGACCGACGGTCGCAGCGTCGAGGGCAGCCATGCGCTGATGACGATCGGGTCGACGCCCAACACCGCCGGCCTGGGCTTGGAGCGGGTGGGCATCGAGCTGGGCCGCGGCAACTACCTGACCGTCGACCGGGTGTCACGCACGTCGGTGCCCGGCATCTACGCCGCAGGGGACTGCACCGGTTTGCTGCCGTTGGCGTCCGTCGCGGCGATGCAGGGCCGGATCGCTATGTGGCACGCCCTGGGCGAGGCCGTCACCCCGATCCGGCTGCGCACGGTCGCCGCGGCGGTGTTCACCCGGCCCGAGATCGCCGCGGTCGGGGTGCCGCAGTCGGCCATCGACAACGGCTCGGTGCTGGCCCGCACGATCATGCTGCCGCTGCGGACCAACGCGCGGGCCAAGATGTCGGAGCTGCGGCACGGTTTCGTCAAGCTGTTCTGCCGGCAGGCCACCGGCGTGGTGATCGGCGGGGTGGTGGTGGCGCCGATCGCTTCGGAGCTGATCCTGCCGATCGCCGTCGCCGTGCAGAACCGCATCACCGTCAACCAGTTGGCCCGCACGTTGGTGGTCTACCCGTCGCTGTCGGGTTCGATCACCGAGGCGGCCCGCCGGTTGATGGCGCACGACGATCTGGACTAGCTGCCGGTAGCCTTAGGCCAGTGCTACCGACGAGTAACAGGAGTCCTGCGCCGTGAGCGATCAGTTCTGGCCGGCTTCGTCGCTGGGGCCAGCGCAACGCGCCTCCGCCTGGGAGCGGCTCGGCGCCGAGCAATTCGACGTGGTGGTCATCGGCGGCGGCGTGGTGGGCTCCGGCTGCGCACTGGATGCCGCCACCCGCGGTCTGAAGGTGGCGATGGTCGAGGCCCGCGACTACGCCTCCGGGACCTCGAGCCGGTCGTCGAAGATGTTTCACGGCGGGCTGCGCTATCTCGAGCAGCTGGAGTTCGGGCTCGTCCGCGAGGCCCTCTTCGAGCGCGAGCTGTCGTTGACGACGTTGGCGCCGCATCTGGTCAAGCCGTTGCCGTTTCTGTACCCGCTGACCAGGCGGTGGTGGGAACGGCCCTACGTGGCGGCCGGCATCTTCCTCTACGACCAGCTCGGCGGCGCGAAATCCGTTCCGGCGCAAAAGCATTTGACTCGCGCAGGCGCTTTGAGGCTGTGCCCGGGCCTGCGGCGCAGCTCGCTGATCGGTGGGATCCGCTACTACGACACCGTGGTCGACGACGCCCGCCACACCATGACCGTCGCGCGCACCGCCGCGCATTACGGCGCGGTGGTCCGCTCGTCCACTCAGGTGATCGCGTTACTGCGCGAAGGTGACCGGGTAACCGGGGTGCGGGTCCGCGACTCCGAGGACGGCGCGGTCACCGACGTGCGCGGTCATGTCGTGGTCAACGCGACGGGGGTGTGGACCGACGAGATTCAGGCATTGTCCAAGCAGCGCGGGCGATTTCAGGTTCGCGCCTCCAAGGGCGTGCACATCGTGGTGCCCCGCGACCGCATCGTCAGCGACGTCGCGATCATCCTGCGCACCGAGAAGTCGGTGATGTTCGTGATCCCGTGGGGCAGCCACTGGATCATCGGCACCACCGACACCGACTGGAATCTCGACCTGGCCCACCCCGCGGCCACCAAGGCCGACATCGACTACATCCTCGGCACGGTCAACACCGTGCTGACCACGCCGCTGACCCACGCCGACATCGACGGGGTGTACGCCGGGCTGCGACCGCTGCTGGCCGGGGAAAGCGACGACACCTCGAAGCTGTCCCGCGAGCACGCGGTGGCGGTGCCCGCGCCCGGTTTGGTCGCGATCGCCGGAGGCAAGTACACCACCTATCGGGTGATGGCCGCCGACGCGATTGACGCTGCGGCGCAATATGTTCCGGCCCGGGTGGCGCCGTCGATCACCGAGAAGGTGCGCCTGCTGGGCGCCGACGGCTACTTCGCGCTGATCAACCAGACCGAACATGTCGGCGAGCTGCACGGCCTGCACCCGTATCGGGTGCGTCATCTGCTGGACCGCTACGGCTCGCTGATCGGCGAGGTGCTGGCGATGGCCGACGACCGCCCGGACCTGCTGAACCCGATCGCTGCGGCGCCGGTCTACCTGCGGGTCGAGGCCGCCTACGCCGCTGCCGCCGAGGGCGCGCTGCATCTCGAGGACATCCTGGCGCGCCGGATGCGGATCTCCATCGAGTACCCGCACCGGGGCGTCGACTGCGCGCGTGAGGTGGCCGAGATCGTCGCACCGATCCTGGGCTGGACTTCCGCCGACATCGACCGCGAGGTCGAGACGTACACGGCGCGGGTGGAGGCCGAGATACTCTCGCAGGCCCAGCCCGACGACGCGTCCGCCGATGCGCTGCGGGCCGCCGCTCCGGAGGCTCGCGCCGAGATTCTCGAGCCGGTGCCGTTAACGTGAGGCCGGCGCCGTTGCCGGTGCGCGACGGGCTGGGGCCGGCGCGGTTGCGGTTACGCGGCGGACCGGTACTGGCCGAGCTGAATTCGCGCTTCGGTGTGCGGCCGCGGGAGGTGGTCGACGCCAACGGCACTCCGGTCGACGAGACGACGGCGCTGCCCGCGGGTTCGTTCGTGTACCTGTATCGCGAACTGCGCGAGGAAGTTCCGGTGCCGTTCGATATTCCGGTGCTGTATCGCGACGACGACATCGTGGTGGTCGACAAGCCGCACTTTTTGGCCACCATGCCGCGCGGCCGGCACGTCGCGCAGACCGCATTGGTGCGGTTGCGCCGCGAGCTCGAGCTGCCCGAGCTGTCGCCGGCCCACCGGCTGGACCGGTTGACCGCCGGGGTGCTGCTGTTCACCGCGCGCCGCGAGGTGCGCGGCGCCTACCAGACGCTGTTCGCTCGCCGCACCGTGCACAAGACGTATCTGGCGCGGGCGGCCGTCGATCCTGATGTCGAATTCCCGCGAGTGGTGCACAGCCGAATCGTCAAGCGCCGTGGGTGTTTACAGGCTGTCGAGCAGCCCGGCACGCCCAACGCGGAGACTCTGGTGGAGTCGCTGGGAGACGGGTTGTACCGGCTCACGCCGCGCACGGGCCGCACCCATCAGCTGCGGGTGCACATGGCCTCGCTGGGCCTGCCGATCATCGGAGATCCGTTGTATCCCAAGGTCATTGATGTCGCACCGGATGACTTCAGCCGGCCGCTGCAGCTGCTGGCTCACACGCTCGAATTCGACGACCCGATCACGGGTACTCATCGCCGCTTCGTCAGCAGCGCTCGAGGCCTCGCGCCAGAATTCGCAGCGGTGCAGGATCCGGCGTAGCTGCTTTCTCTCTCCTGTTGTGGGCCATGGCGTTCGCGACGGTCCGCAATGTGTCCTTGATGCTGACGCGGTTCTGCACTGTTAGCACGCTCGTATCCTTCACACCGCGACCCGGGCCCCGTCGGTGATCGGGGTCACAGGCCAGTCAGCGATGGTTAACCGCCACGGCGCACGTTCTATTCCCGCAAGA
This sequence comes from Mycobacterium sp. MFM001, assembly GCF_003402475.1. Taxonomy (GTDB): domain Bacteria; phylum Actinomycetota; class Actinomycetes; order Mycobacteriales; family Mycobacteriaceae; genus Mycobacterium. The sequence continues at coordinate 237,268 of NZ_BFAB01000005.1, read as the reverse complement.
TGGACAGCATGACACCGGCGGATGTGCTGGAGGTGGCCGACGAGGTCGCCGAGGCGCTGTCGTCGGGCCGTCCGGTCGTTGCGCTGGAAACCACGCTGGTCTCGCACGGCTTCTCACAGGGCCGCGGCCTGCAGGCCGCGCAGGAGGCCGAACAGCGCGTGCGCGCCGCGGGTGCCGTGCCGTGCACGGTCGGCATCGCCGATGGCGTCGTGCGAGCCGGGCTGAGCGCCGCCGAACTCGAGCGCTTCGCCGAGGCGGGGACTGCGGCACGCAAGGCGGGCGCACGCGACATCGCGGCGTGCGTGGCCCAGCGCGCGCTCGGCGCCACCACGGTCGGCGGCACGCTGGCCATTTGCCGCATCCTCGGCATCAGGTTCATGGGCACCGGCGGCATCGGCGGCGTGCACCGCGGCTTCGCCGAAAGTCTCGACATCTCAGCCGATCTGGTGGAGTTGGCCCGCACGCTGGCCATGGTGGTGTGCTCGGGTGCCAAGGCCATCCTTGACGTCCCGGCGACGGCCGAGCTGCTCGAGACGCTCAGCGTGCCGGTGCTGGGCTGGCGAACCGACACACTCCCGGTGTTCTACCGCGGCGAAGGCGGGCCGCCGGTGGCTGCCCGCGTCGACGACGTGGCCGCCGCCGCTCAGGTGGCCGCGGTTCACTGGCAGCTGGTCGGCTCGTCCGGGCTGCTGCTCGGCCGGGCGCCGGACCCCGAGCTGGATATCGAGCCGGTGCTGGCCGAGGCGGTCGATCGGGTGCAGAAAGCCGGAGTGACCGGTCAAGCGGTGACACCAGCCGTCTTGGCGCTGGTCGAGGAGCTGACCGGCGGGCGCAGCGTCGCGGTCAACCAGCAGCTGATCGCCGACAATGCTGCGCTGGCCGCCGACGTCGCCGTCGCCTATGCGGCCGAGGCCGACTAGCGCTGGCAGGCCGGACACCAGTACGCGACGCGGTCGCCGCTGTTGTCGGTGCTGATCGGTGTGCCGCAGCGACGGCAGCCCTGCCCGGCCCGTCCGTACACCCATAGCTGGCGACCGGGGCGAGTGTCGCCGGTGGTGCAACGTGCCCACCGGGAACGATTGGCCCACAACATGTCTCGCGCCCGGGCGACCAACCGCTGCGAGTTGGCGACGGCACTCACCGGTGCGGTGGGCCGAAGGCCGGTGACGAAACACAACTCGTTGCAATAGACGTTGCCGATGCCGGCCATTACCCGCTGGTCGAGCAGCGCCTCGGCAAGCGGCCGCTGCGGGTCGGCCGTCAGATTGGCCGCCGCGATTCCCGGATGCCAATCGTCGCCCAGCAGATCAGGGCCCAAGTGCGCCACCACGTCCTGGTCGTGTTCCCGGTCGAGGACCTCCAGCACGCCGAGGTCGATGCCGACAGCCCGAATGTCGCCCGCCTCCAAGATGATCCGCACCCGGTGGTCGGCCCGGCGGCCCGTGACCCGCCAGCTGCCGTCCATCTTCAGATGCGAGTGGATGCTGGCCGATCCGGCCCGGATGAACAGGTGCTTGCCCCGGCTGAGCACCTCGTCGACCACTTGGCCGGTCAGATCGACGGTCGCATACCGCGGTACCCGGATGTCGCAGCGCGACAAAGTCTTTCCGGACAACGCGTCGCGCAGCATCGCTGCGGTGTGCCAGACGGTGTCACCTTCGGGCATTACCGTAACCGCAACCCGCGGGGCGTGCGCGCGAACCCGGCGGCGGTCAGCGCCGCGTGCACCGTCGACTCCTGCAATTGCAGGATCGGCACGCCGTTGACACGCTCGACCAGAATCGACTCGACGCGGCCGGCGCCGACCAGATCGGCCAGCGCCGCCGCCGCGGCGCGGGCGGCCTCGGGGTCGTCGGTGAAGCTCAGCAGCGTCCGTCCGCCGCGCTCCAAAAACCAGGCCAGCGCACCGTCCACCACGACGACGAGCGCCCCGGCTTTGCGGCCCGGCCGGGCGGCGCCGTCGGTGGGCGGCCAGGGCAGCGCCGCGCCATACGGATTGGCCGGGTCTGCGGCGGCCAATGCCACGGCCCGGTAGGCGGGCCGCTCCGGGTCGACGCCGTCGAGGTAGCTGCGCAACCGGTCCACCGTCGAGGCGACGGCGAACTGCGCGCCGCCCAAGGACTCCACGAAGTAGCCCCGCTGGCAGCGCCCGGCGTCCTCGAACGCCGTCAGCACCTTGTACAGCGTGGCGAACCCGCCGGGAACCGATTCGGCGGCGACCGCACCGCGGGTCAGCACGCCGTGGCGCCCCAGCAGCAGCTCGGCCTGGTAGTGGGCGCGCAGCGTGGAATCCGGCTCGGGAGCCGGCAGGGCCGACCACCGCCCGGCCACCGTCGCATCGCTGGCGCGGGTCGCCGCGTGCGCCACGCTGTAGCGGCTCAACCGCGGTGGACGACGCGGGTGCCGATGCGCGGGCCGGGACCGCCTGGCCCCGCCAAGCATCGCGCGAACCGGCGCGAACGTGTCGCCGGTGACCCAGCCCGCCCAAATCAGTTCCCACAGCGCGGTTTTCAGTTCGCTCTCGGAGATGTCGGTAGCCAGTTGGCGGAAGAAGAACGCGCCGCCGCCGGCCAGCGTGTCCAAGATGGCGCGGTGGGCGTCGGTGAACTCGATCTCGGTGCCGGCGGCCAACGTCAACGGCGCCGCATCCGCGGCGTGGAACGCGATCCAGCCGTCCGAGCCCGAGATCGACCCGGCGCCCGACCAGACCACCTCCCCGGAAGCCAGCAGCTCGTCGAGCATCGCGGGGGAGTAGTCCCGCACCCGCGGCGCAAGCACCAGCCGCTCGATCGCCGAGGCCGGCAGCGGCACACCGGCGAGCTGGTCGACGACGGCGGCCAGCCCGTCGATGCCTGTGTTGTTCGCCGACCCGACGTGCTGCCAGGCCGGCAGGAAGCGCGCGTAGGCGGTGGTGCTGACCGGCTCGACCTGCGCGCGCAGCGCCGCCAGCGAGCGTCGCCGCACAATCCGCAGCACGTCGACGTCGCACCACTGGTCGTCGCCGGTGAATTCGCCGCGGACCAGCCGCCCGTCGGCGGCCAGCCGGCCCAGCACGTCGCCCGCCACCCGCAGGCCCAGCCCGAACCGGGCGGCGGCCTCGGCGGTGGTGAACGGGCCATGCGTGCGGGCGTAGCGGCCGAGCAACTCGCCCAGCGGGTCGGCGACCGTCTCGGTGAAGCTCACGGGCACCCCGACCGGCACCGCCACCCCGACGCCGTCGCGCAGCCGGCCGATGTCCTCGATGGCCACCCACCAGGTCTGCCCGGCGAACGACACCGTCAGCGCGCGTTTGGTCGCACGCAGTCCCTCCAGCCAGCCGCCAACGTCGGCGCCGCCGGCTCGGGCGGCGACCTCCTCTTCGGTCAGCGGGCCCAGCAGCCGCAGCAGGTCGGCGACCGCCTCGGCGTCGCGCGCCGCCCGGTCTGCCGACAAGTGCTGCAACTGCCGGGCCGTGGCGGCCACGACCTCCGGGTCCAACAGCTCGCGCAACTCGACGCGGCCCAGCAGCTCCGCGAGCAGCGTGGCATCCAGCGACAGTGCGGCAGCCCGGCGTTCGGCCAGCGGGCTGTCGCCCTCGTACATGAACGCCCCGACATAACCGAACAGCAGCGACGCCGCAAACGGCGAGGGCGTCGCCGTCTCGGCCTCCAGCATCCGCACCCGGCGCTGCGCGATATCAGCCATCAACGAGGCCAGCATCGGCACGTCGTAGACGTCCTGCAGGCATTCCCGGATGGTCTCCAGCACGATCGGAAAGTCGGGATATTTGCGTGCCACGTCGAGCAATTGCGCCGCGCGCTGGCGTTGATGCCACAGCGGCGAACGCTTGCCGGGATGGCGGCGCGGCAGCAGCAGAGCACGGGCCGCGCATTCCCGGAACCGCGACGCGAACAGCGCCGAACCGCCCACTTCGGCGGTGACGATCGGGTCGATCTCGTCGGCGTCGAACACGAAAAGCTCCGCGCCCGGCGGCTCGGCGCCGTCGGTGTCGGGCAATCGCACCACGATGCCGTCGTCGGACGCGGTGGGTTTCTCGTCGATGCCGTAGCGCTCGGCCAGCCGGCGGCTCACCGCCAGCGCCAGCGGGCCGTGTACCCGAAGTCCATACGGCGAGTGCAGGATCACCCGCCAGTCGCCGAGCTCGTCGCGGAACCGCTCGACCAGCAAGGTGGTGTCGGTGGGCACGACGGTGGTGGCGGCGCGCTGGTCGTCGAGCAGCCGGCGCAGATTCTCGGTCGCGTAGTCGTTGAAACCCAATTCGGCGCAACGCTTTTCAAACTCACCCTGGCCCAGGCCGGCCAGTTCTCCGGTGAACGCGCCGAGCGCGGCACCCAGCTCGGCCGGGCGACCGACGTCGTCGCCGCGCCAGAACGGCAGCCGGGCCGGCTGACCCGGCGCCGGGAGCACCAGCACCCGGTCGTGGGTGATCTCGGTGATCCGCCAGCTGGTGGCACCCAGCGAGATGACATCGCCGGGCCGCGACTCGTAGACCATTTCCTCGTCGAGTTCTCCGACGCGCGAAGGCTTTTCGGTGGCAAGCCAGACGGTGAACAGACCGCGGTCGGGGATCGAGCCGCCAGAGGTGACCGCCAGCCGCTGCGCGCCCGGCCGCGCGGTCAAGGTGCCGGTGTCGCGGTCGTAGACCAGCCGCGGCCGCAGCTCGGCGAACTCGGTGGACGGGTACTTGCCGGCCAGCAGGTCCAGCACGGCCTCGAACGCGCTGCGCGGCAGCGTCGCGAACGGCGCGCTGCGCCTTACGGTGTCGAACCAGCGGTCGGCATCCAGCGGCTCGAGCGCCGCGGCCGCCACGGTGTGCTGGGCGAGGATGTCGAGCGGATTGGTGGGCACCCGCATGGTCTCGATCTGCCCGTCGAGCATGCGTTGCACGGTGACCGCGCAGCCGATCAAATCGGTGCGGTGCTTGGGGAACACCACGCCGCGGGAGATCTCGCCGACCTGGTGCCCGGCCCGGCCGATGCGCTGCAGGCCGCTGGCCACCGACGGCGGCGCCTCCACCTGGATCACGAGATCGACCGCGCCCATGTCGATGCCCAGTTCCAGGCTGGACGTCGCGACGACGGCTTTGAGCCGCCCGCTTTTCAGGTCCTCCTCGACGACGGCGCGCTGCTCCTTGCTCACCGAGCCATGGTGGGCGCGCGCCAAGACCGTTGGCGCGCCGTAGCTTTGGCCACTGCCCAACAGGTGTGCGGGCGCTCCGCCGGCCACCTGCGGGTTCCCTGCGGCATCCAGTTCGACACCACTGCGTTCGGCATGAATCTCGTTGAGCCGGGCGGTAAGTCGCTCCGCCAGGCGCCGCGAGTTGGCGAACACGATCGTCGAGTTGTGCGCTTCGATCAGATCGACCAGCCGCGCCTCGACATCGGGCCAGATCGTGTTGTCGGCCAGGTTGGTCATGTCGGGGACCGGCACCTGCACGGTCAGCTCGAAAGTCTTGGCAGCCGGGGGAGACACGATGGTCGTCGGCGCCGCACCGGCCAGGAACCGGGCGACCTCCTCGGGCGGGCGGACGGTGGCCGACAGCCCGATCCGCTGGGCAGGCCGCTCGGTCAGCGAGTCGAGCCGTTCCAGCGACAGCGCCAGGTGGGCGCCGCGCTTGCTGGCCGCGATGGCGTGCACCTCGTCGACGATCACCGTCTGCACCCCGGCCAGGGTCTGCCGGGCCGCCGACGTCAGCATCAAAAACAGCGACTCGGGCGTCGTGATCAGCACATCGGGCGGCGTGCTGATCAGCTGGCGGCGGCGTGCGGGCGGTGTGTCCCCCGATCGCAGTCCGACGCTGATCTGCGGGACGGGCAGGCCGCGTCGCTCGGCCACCCGGGTCATGCCGGCCAGCGGGGCGCGCAGGTTGCGCTCGACGTCGACGGCCAGCGCCTTCAGCGGCGACACGTACAGCACCCGGGTGCCCGGCTCGCGGTCGGCGGACCCGGCTAGGTCATCGATTGCCCACAGGAACGCGGCCAGCGTCTTGCCTGAGCCGGTGGGCGCGATCACCAGGGTGTGGTGGCCGTCGGCGATGGCCGCCCACGCCTCGGCCTGCGCGGGCGTCGGCGCCGCGAAGGTGCCGGCGAACCAGTCGCGCGTCACGGCGCTGAACCGGGCCAGCGGGTCAGAGCTCATCCGGCCATGGTGCCAACCGGCACCGACATCAGCGTCGCTCCGGCGAGACCGCCGCGGCCAGCTCCGGCGGAATGTCGGGCACCCGGCCGATCGCGTCCAGCAGCGCATGCGCGCAGGTGTCGCCGAGATAGTTCGCGTCGATCGTGGGGTCCAGGATGCGCTGCCGGCACATCTCGAAGGTGAACGACAGCCAGCCGAACACCGCTGCCCGCAGGTCGCGCTCGACGGCCGGGGCGAATCCGTTGCTCATTCCTCCGGGCACCAGCGCGCTGGCCGCCCCCATGATCCGCTGCATCTGGCGGTTCTTGGCCTCGTCGTCGATTTCGACCAGGACGGGGTCGTAGCGGCCGGCGCGCACATACACCGCCCAGGCGGCGTGCGGATGGTTCTGGTGATAGTCCACATAGGCCAGCACCCCGGCGCGCACCCGCTGGAACAGCGTGCCTCCGGGGTCGGGCGGATTCTCGGTCGCCGCGTAAAGCTGCTCGGCTTCGTCCTTGACGACGGCGGCGAAGAAGGCCCGCTTGTCGGGGAAGTAGTGGTACATCAGGGCACGCGAAACTCCCGCGCGTTCGGCGATCTCGTCGATGCGGACCTCGTCGTAGGGCCGCTCGCCGAAGGCCTGCGACCCCAGCGCCAGCAACTCCGAGCGCCGGTCATCCGGGGACAACCGCCGCCTGCGCCCTGCCATATTTCGATGCTACGTCGAAGCTGTTGAACGTTTGCCAAATTACGTTGGCGTCAACCGGCAAACCCTGGATCGGCGATCAGCGCTGGTCGGGGCCCACCGCTTTGGCGAGTTGCTCCGGGATCCCGGGCACCCGGGCAACCGCGTCGAGCAACGCATGCGCGCAGGCGTCGGCGAGGCGGTCGGCATCGGTCGACGGGTGCATGATCCGCTGCCGGCACACCTCGAACGTGAGGGCCAGCCAGCCGTGGACCATGATCCGCAGATCCCGCTCGACGTCCGGTTCGAGCTTGTTCTCCGGACCCTCCACCTCGAGGATGCGCCTCATGATGTGCTCCATCTGGCGATCCTTGGCCTCGTCGTCGATGCCGAGCAGCACCGGGTCGGAACGGCCGAGACCGACGTACGCGGCCCACGCGGCGTGTGGATGCTCCTGGTGATACTGCATGTACGCCAGCACGCCGGTCCGCACCTCTTCGAACAGCGACTGCCCCGGCGACGGCAGGTTATGGCTGGTCTCGAACAGCTGATCGGCCTGCCCCTTGACCACCGCGGCGAAGAACGCGCGCTTGTCCGGGAAGTAGTGGTACATGAGCGCGCGCGACACCCCGGCGCGTTCGGCGATCTCGTCGATGCGGACCTCGTCATAGGGTCGCTTGCCGAAAACCTCCGCACCGAGCGCCAGCAACTCTGATCGCCGATCGTCAGGAGATAACCGGCGCCTAGGCGTTCGCATGTGGTCGATGTTACTTCCATCAGAAATTCGCTGGCTTCAGACACTCAGCGAGGCGCGGCCCGTTTGCTCGAGCGACGCGTCCGTCAATAACGCAAACTCCGCAAGCAAACGAGCCTGCGGCGGTGCGCGTGCACCGTTTGCCAAAGCGCCACTTGGGTACTCAGGGCTGGAATTCCTATCTGGGAAGGGACGCAATGGCTGACAAGAACGCAAATCCCAAGCAGCAGCAGCTCGACCAATACCGCGTCGAGCGGGACACCGGTTACCTGACGACACAGCAAGGTGTTCGGGTAGACCACACCGACGACGCGCTGAGCATCGGCGAGCGCGGGCCCACCCTGCTGGAGGATTTCCACGCCCGAGAGAAGATCACCCACTTCGACCACGAGCGCATCCCCGAACGTGTGGTGCATGCCCGCGGCGCGGGCGCGTACGGCTATTTCGAGCCGTACGACGACTCGCTTGCCGACTACACCGTCGCGAAATTTTTGACGACGCCCGGCAAGCAGACGCCGGTGTTCGTGCGGTTCTCGACGGTCGCGGGCTCGCGGGGCTCCGCCGACACCGTGCGCGACGTGCGGGGTTTCGCGACCAAGTTCTACACCGACCAGGGCAACTACGACCTCGTCGGCAACAACTTTCCGGTGTTCTTCATCCAGGACGGAATCAAGTTCCCCGACTTCGTGCATGCGGTGAAACCCGAGCCGCACAACGAAATTCCGCAAGCCCAGTCTGCGCATGACACCCTGTGGGACTTCGTGTCGCTGCAACCGGAAACGCTGCACACGATCATGTGGCTGATGTCGGATCGGTCGTTGCCGCGCAGTTACCGGATGATGCAGGGCTTCGGCGTGCACACCTTCCGGCTGGTCAACGCCAAAGGCGAAGGCACGTTTGTGAAATTCCACTGGAAGCCGCGCCTCGGTGTGCACTCGCTGGTCTGGGACGAATGCCAGAAGGTGGCCGGCAAGGACCCCGACTTCAACCGCCGCGACCTGTGGGACTCCATCGAGGTCGGCCAGTTCCCCGAATGGGAACTCGGTGTGCAGTTGGTGCCCGAGAGCGACGAGTTCAACTTCGACTTCGATTTGCTCGACGCCACGAAAATCATTCCGGAGGAACAGGTTCCGGTTCGCCCGGTGGGCAAGATGGTGCTCAACCGCAACCCGGACAACTTCTTCGCCGAAACCGAGCAGGTGGCCTTCCACACCGCCAACGTGGTGCCCGGCATCGACTTCACCAACGACCCGCTGCTGCAGTTCCGCAATTTCTCCTACCTGGACACTCAGTTGATCCGCCTGGGCGGGCCGAATTTCGCCCAGTTGCCGGTCAACCGGCCGGTGGCCGAGGTCCGCACCAACCAGCACGACGGCTACGGACAGATCGCCATTCCGAAAGGAAAGTCGAGTTACTACAAGAACTCGCTGGGCGGTGGCTGCCCTGCGCTGGCGGACGAGGACGTGTTCCGCCACTACACCCAGAAGGTGGACGGGCAGAAGATCCGCCAGCGCGCCAAGAGTTTTCAGGACCACTACAGCCAAGCCCGGATGTTCTGGAAGAGCATGTCGCCGGTGGAGGCCAAACACATCGTGGCCGCCTACGCGTTCGAACTCGGCCACGTGGAGACCGTCGAGATCCGGGCGCGGGTGGTCGAACAGCTGAACCTGGTCGACCATGAGCTGGCCGCGCAGGTCGCAGGACAACTCGGGCTGCCGGTGCCCGACGAACAGCCCGTCGACGACAAAATGCCTGCCTCGCCGGCGCTTTCGCAACTCAACACCGCCACCGACAGCATCGAGAGCCGCAAGATCGCGGTGCTGGCCGCCGACGGTGTCGACGTAGCGGGCACGGACCGGCTCATCCGGGCGATGCGGCAGCGCGGCGCCATCCCGGAGGTGCTGGCTCCGGTCGGCGGCGGCAGCCTGTCGGGCGGCTCGGGCGGTGAGATCGCCGTCGACCGCGCCATCAGCAGCGTGGCGTCGGTGCTCTACGACGCGGTGGTGCTGCCCTGCGGGCCCGACGCCATGGCGACACTGGCCGCCGACGGGTACGCGATGCACTTCGTCACCGAGGCGTACAAGCACTACAAGCCGGTGGGTGCTTTCGGGGAGGGTGTCAAGTTGCTGCCGAAGGCCGGGATAGCCGAGCAGACCGCCGAGGACACGAAAGTTGTTGACTCCCATGGCGTCGTGACGACCACGGCGGCCGCCGACGACCTGTCCGACGACTTCTTCGAGGCGTTCGCGTCCGCGCTGACCAAGCATCGCGCTTGGGACCGTGAAACCGATTCGGTGCCGGCCTGATGACGATCGCGTTCTCCGACCTGGTCACCACGCCGTTCCGGTGGGCCGCGGCCCTTCGGGGCCGCCGGGTGTTCCATCCCGACGGGGTGTTCGCCGGCGGCTGGATCGAGCGGTGGGCCCCGCCAGACCAGGGACTGCCGATCACGTCGTGCGAGGTGGTCGCGCGGGTCTCCAAGGGCATCGGGACTCCCGGCGGCCTGCCCGACATCGTCGGCTTGGCCTGGAAGATGCCGGCCTCGTCCTACCCGCCGGTCGGCTGGGACGTGCTGTTGGCGTCCACCGGTACCGGACTGCTCACCCGCGTCGGGGTGCGGCCTGCGACGTCGTGGTCGAACGTGACGCTGTCGAGCCTGATGCCGCTTCACTACGCGCAGAACTACTGGTGGATCCGCGCCCGGCTGATCACCGAGATCGCCGGCGGCGGAGTGTCGCTGGACAGTGTCCGCAACCAGGTCGACGACGGAGGTCTGATTTTCGTCGTCGAACAGGCCAGGGGGACAGGGAGTTTCGAGGCGCTGGGGCAGCTGACGCTCAACCGGCTGCTGGCCGGCGACGAGGCCCGCGACCTCGTCTTCGATCCCACGATCCACAGCCCTGCGGACGTCGGGCTGGCGCCGGCCTGGTTGACGGAGTTGCGCCGCGGCGCTTACGGCCGCAGCAGGCAGGGCCGCGACGCTAGGTGAACGTCACGCCCTGCGCCAGCGGCAACTCGTCGGAGTAGTTGATCGTGTTGGTGGCGCGGCGCATGTAGCCCTTCCACGCATCGGAGCCCGACTCCCGGCCGCCGCCGGTGTGCTTCTCGCCGCCGAACGCGCCGCCGATCTCGGCGCCGGAGGTGCCGATGTTGACGTTGGTGATGCCGCAGTCCGAGCCGTCGATGAAGCGTTCCGCCTCGCGCATGTCGCTGGTAAAGATCGCCGACGAAAGCCCCTGCGGCACAGCGTTGTTCATTGCTATCGCTTGGTCGAGGTCGTCGTAGGCCAGCACGTAGAGAATCGGGGCGAACGTCTCGGTGGCCACGGTCGCGGTTTGCGCCGGCATCCCCACCAGCGCCGGCGCGACGTAGTAGGCGCTTTCCGGGCCGAGGTGGTGGCGTTCGCCGCCGATGACCTGCCCGCCGTCGGCGCGGGCCTTCTCCAGCGCGCCCACCATGTCGCGGTAGGCGGTCTCGTGGATCAGCGGGCCGACCAGTGTGCCGTCCGCGCTCGGGTCGCCGATCGGCAACTGGCGATACGCCGCGGCGATGCGCTCGGTGACCTCGTCGGCCAGCGAGCGGTGCACGATCAGGCGGCGCAGGCTGGTGCAGCGCTGCCCGGCGGTGCCGGCGGCGGCAAACACGATGGCGCGCAACGCCAAATCCAGGTCGGCCGACGGCGTCACGATCGCCGCGTTGTTGCCGCCCAGCTCCAGCAGCGCCCGGCCGAACCGTGACGCCACCCGGGGCCCGACCTCGCGGCCCATCCGCACCGAACCCGTCGCCGACAACAATGCGACCCGCTCGTCGTCCACCAGCTGTTCGCCGACCTCGCGGTCACCTAACACCAGACCGCTCACTCCCGGCGGTGCCCCGACATCACTGGCCGCCCGCTCGATCAGCGCCTGACAGGCCAGCGCCGTCAACGGCGTCAACTCCGAGGGCTTCCACACCACGGTGTCGCCGCACACCAGCGCCACCGCGGTGTTCCACGCCCACACCGCGACCGGAAAGTTGAACGCGGTGATCACGCCCACCACACCGAGCGGATGCCAGGTTTCCAGCAGCCGATGCCCGGGCCGCTCGGAGGCGATGACGCGCCCGTAGAGCTGCCGGGACAGCCCGACGGCGAACTGGCAGACGTCGATCATCTCCTGCACCTCGCCCAGTGCCTCGGCGGTGATCTTGCCGACCTCGACGGTCACCAGCGTGGTCAGCTCTGCCTTGTGCGCGGTGAGCAGCTCGCCGAGTCGGCCCACCAGCGCGCCGCGCACCGGTGCCGGGGTGGCCCGCCACGACGAGAACGCCTGCGCCGCAGCCGTAATCGCGGCGTCGACGTCGGCAGCCGAGTCGACGGTGAACAGCACGTCGCCGGTGATCGGCGTGCCGGCCGGCAGCCCGTGGCCGCCCGGCTCCCCGAGCGCGACGTCAGCGCCGATCGCGTCCAGCGCGCCACGCACCCGGGCGCGTAGTTCCTCAGCGGTGGGCAAGCTCATGCGGCGTTCTCCTCGGTTTCGTAGAGGACATAGGGGTCGTGGATGTGCCGGTCGATCGCCCCGGCCATCCAGTCCATGCTGTAGCCGGAGTCGTCGACGCCGTCGCGGCTCGACGCGTCGCGATCCAGGTTCGAGCGAAAGATCCCCGCCGCCGACGACGGCAGGAAGTCCTCGTAGACAACGGGTTTCGCCGGGTCGCCGCCGCGATAGTAGGCCAGCCCACCGGCGGCCATCTCCTCGTCGCTCGACGGGAAGTACTCGCCCCACACCGCCGCCGGGTCCGCACAGGCCATGGCTGCGTCGTAGCGTTCGCGGCCCTTCGGGGTCAGCGCTACACCGCGGGCCTCAACCTCGCCGAACCGGACCCGCACAGCGCCCTCGACAACAGAGCCGTCGTCGCAGCGGAACCGCCGCGGCTCGGCAAGCGCGCGAAACGACGTCTGGCGCAACAACACCTGCGGCCCGTCTGTGCGCGGCGGGCCCTGAATCGCGTCGATCATCGCAATACCGCGCGCGGTCATTCGCCGGTACAGCTCGTCGATGTCGAGCACCCGCGGCGTCAGGTGGTTGATGTGGGTGGAGCCCACCCCGGCGATGTCGGCGGCCACCGCCGACACCCGGGACAGCTCGTCGTACCACGACTTGTCGATCGGCTCGCGCGACAGCGCGAACGCCGCCACCGCCTGCCCGACGAACTCGTCGGCCTCGCCTGCCGCGCATCCGCCGTCGGCGGCGATCACCCGCGCGTGAGCGATCAGCGCCGGGTCGAACAACTGCCGCCGCGCCAGGAACGCCTGCACCCGCGCCCGCAGATCGGCGTCGAAGAACCGCGCATCCCGCAGCGCCAGCATCGACGTGAACACCCGAAACGGGTTGCGCGCCAACTCCTCTGCATCGACGGGCCGAAACGCGGTGGATACCACCGGAACCGGTGATGCCGCGTCACGCAGGTCGTAGTAGCCGACCGGGACCATGCCGAACGCGGCGAACAGATCGGCGACGGCCGCCAACTCGCCCGGCGTGCCGACCCGGATCGCGCCGTGCCGCTCGGCGGTGACCCGGTCGAAAGACCCGAGACGTTCGGCGTCCGGATGCCGTTGCACGTATTCGCGGTTGACCTGCGTGCTGACACCCACCAGCGTCGGGTACGCCGGCACCTCGCCGCCGTACATCGCCGACAGCCCGGCGGCGAACCGCTCCCGCAGCTGCCACGCCGCAAGCTTCTTCGCAGCACTCATCGTCGGCTATCGTCCGGCCATGGCTCTCGACGACATCGACCGGATCCTGGTGCGCGAGCTGGTCGCCGACGGGCGCGCGACGTTGTCGGACCTGGCGGCCAGCGCCGGCCTGTCGGTGTCGGCGGTCCAGGCGCGGGTGCGTCGCCTACAGGAGCGCGGCGTGGTGACTGGATATTCGGCGCGGATCGACCCCGAAGCGGTCGGGCACCTGCTGTCGGCGTTCGTGGCCATCACTCCTCTCGATCCCTCCCAACCCGATGATGCGCCCGCCCGCCTCCAACACATCGAGGCGATCGAATCGTGCCACTCGGTGGCCGGCGAGGAGAGCTACATCCTGCTGGTCCGTGTCGAGTCCGCGCGGGCGTTGGAGGACCTGTTGCAGCGGATCCGGACCACGGCCAACGTTCGGACGCGAAGCACGATCATTCTACGTACTTTTTACAGTGGCAGGCAGTTTGTGCCGTAAGTCTTGCGGTGTCGTGCCCTTAGAAGCGTAAACGTGTTGCTAAAATCGGGGCATGACTGTGCTGGCCCGCACCGACGAACAGCTGCAGCCCGACCGGGTTCTGGACGTGCTGGGCCGCAGCATTACGCTCGGCGGCTTCGACCTGGTGCTCGATGTGGAGCGCTCGGCCGGCTCGTATCTGGTCGACGCCCGCAGTGGCCGGCGCTATCTGGACATGTTCACGTTCGTGTCGTCGTCGGCGCTGGGCATGAACCACCCGGCGCTGGCCGCCGACGACGATTTCCTCGCCGAACTCGCCCGGGCCGCGGTCAACAAGCCGAGCAACTCCGACGTGTACTCGGTGCCAATGGCCCGCTTCGTCGAGACCTTCGTACGGGTGCTGGGCGATCCGGCGCTGCCGCACCTGTTTTTCATCGACGGCGGTGCCCTGGCGGTGGAGAACGCGCTGAAAATCGCCTTCGACTGGAAGAGCCGGCACAACGAGGCGCGCGGCGTCGACCCCGCACTCGGCACCCGGGTGTTGCACCTGCGCGGGGCATTCCACGGCCGCAGCGGCTACACGATGTCGCTGACCAACACCAACCCGGTCAACGTGGCGCGCTTCCCGAAATTCGACTGGCCGCGCATCGACGCGCCGGTGATCCGCGCGGAAGCGGACATGGACGCTCTCGAAGCCGAGTCGCTTCGCCAGGCCCGCGCGGCGTTCGAAGCGCACCCGCACGACATCGCCTGCTTCATCGCCGAACCCATCCAGGGCGAGGGCGGCGACCGCCACTTCCGCCCGGAGTTTTTCGCCGCCATGCGCGCACTGTGCGACGAATACGACGCCCTGCTGATTTTCGACGAGGTGCAGACCGGGTGCGGGCTGACCGGAACCGCTTGGGCCTACCAGCAATTGGGCGTCGCCCCGGACGTCGTCGCGTTCGGCAAGAAGACCCAGGTGTGCGGCGTGATGGCCGGACGGCGAGTCGACGAGGTCGCCGACAACGTGTTCGCGGTCAACTCGCGGCTCAATTCGACGTGGGGCGGCAACCTGACCGACATGGTCCGCGCCCGCCGGATGCTGGAAGTGATCGAATCCGAGGAGCTGTTCGGCAACGCCGCCGCCCAGGGCCGCTACTTAAAGGCCCGCCTGGACGAACTCGCCGCCGACTTCCCGGCCGTCCTCGACGTCCGCGGCCGCGGCCTGATGTGCGCGTTCAGCCTGCCCGGCCCCGCCGAGCGCGACGAGGTGATCCGCGAGTTGTGGCAACGGGGGGTGATCGTGCTGCCCACCGGCGCCGACGGCGTGCGCTTCCGGCCGGCGCTGACCGTCTCGCGCGCCGAGATCGACGAGGCGATAGACGCTGTCCGTGACGTGTTTACCGCCTCCTACCACCGGGTATACCCCGGGCAAGCTCGGTGAGGTCGGGTCTAGCCAAGGGCTCTGCGGCAAAGCCGCGACGGCGATGTAACCCAAGTCGCCGATTTACCGATGCATCACAAAGCAGCCGAACGCAAAATAGAGGTTGGCAGATGCAAAAACCACGTCAGCGCTCAGGTGGCGACCACTTGGGGCTCCAGGACCGCGACGTCCAGTCGGCCGTTCGGTTCGCGGTGCTGGCTGGCGTCGCCGGAGTGGCGTTTTTGATCGTTGCGGCGCTGTGGGTCAGCACATGCGGCGGTGTGGCTGTCGACACCGTCGCCTGCGGTGCGCCGCAACGGACTTTGCTGGCATTCGGCGCTCCGGCCATCTTGTTGGCCAGCGGAGTGTGGGCATTCGTGCGCACCTATCGCATCTGGCGCGACCACGGCACCTGGTGGGCATGGCAGGGCGCGGGATGGTTCCTGTTGATGCTGATGCTCGTCACCCTGACGATGGGGGTCCCGCCGATCGCCGGACCCGCGCTAGCTGGTTGACGACTGCCGCGACTCCAGCTGCTCCTCGATGCGAGCCACCCGGCGCAGCTCGATGACGAACCACAGCGCCCCCGCGATGATTCCGAGCACCGCGATCGCGACTGTCGCCGAAAGCCACTCGTAATGCCGATAGGCGGCGACCGCCGCGGTGCTGATCATCCCCGCCACCGCGACCGCCAGCAGAATGAAGCCCGGCCAGAACAAGTTGTCCTTCATCGTGATCCCGGCGTGTGGCTGGGTGGTCCGGAATGGATCCGTCGGATTGTGGTGCGTGTCGCCCATCAGCTCCCCTCCGTCATCGGACCAGGTAACTCAAATGCTACTCACTGACCGCTCAGGCCGGGCCGACCTCACTGCGCGCGAACACCTCTGGCAGGCAAATCGCCCCGATCGTGGTCACCAGCCACACCACCACCGTCGCCGCAACCCACGACGCGATGTCCCGCAAGTTCAGCCCGTCCGTCCACGCCGATGCCAGCCCGAGCGCGATCACCGTCAACACCAGGCCGGTGCCGCCCAGCACGAGTGACGCATATGCATGGGGCAACTTCAAAATCAACACCGACAGCAGCGCCTGCGCTATCGAGAAGATCGCCACGGCGACAATGAATCCCGACGCCGACACCGCCACACCCGGGACAACCCACGCCGCCACCAGCAGCCCGACCGCCCACGAAACCATGACCACGACAGCACGCACCAGAATTTGCGTCATGTCACCAGCCTAGGTCTGGCAGAGCTCACTCGCGGTAGAAGTCGCGGTCGTCGTCGTCGGCGCCGACAATCTCCTGACGCTGCTCCTGCCAGTCCGAGGCATTCGCCTCGACCGGTGGAATCTCCCGGTCGGGCGCCTCCGGCACGGCGGTGGTTTCCTGCTCCTGCTCGACGGCGTCGGCGACGGGAACCTCGTCGGACAAAGGATCGCGGTTGTCCATCGCACTCTCCTGGGTTTCGCTCGCCGCGGCGAGGGGGTATCAGGTCTACACAATGATG
Source organism: Mycobacterium sp. MFM001 (assembly GCF_003402475.1). Classification (GTDB taxonomy): domain Bacteria; phylum Actinomycetota; class Actinomycetes; order Mycobacteriales; family Mycobacteriaceae; genus Mycobacterium. The sequence goes on along the minus strand of NZ_BFAB01000005.1, from coordinate 220,617 downwards.
ACTTCAACAGCAGCCGGCAACGGCGCAGCAACCCGGTTACCCGAGCATCGGGGCCAGAATCACAAACGCGATCACGTAGACCCCGATCGCCACCAAGATCACGACGAGCAGCGTTATCACCGCGATCACCGCTGTGCGCCGAAATCGTCGTGTACGGCGAACTTCCGTGGTGTCGGCCTCTTCCATGGCCGGTGGAATACCCGGCGCTCCTCATGACTAACCGGCTCGAACGCGGGGGTAGTCTCAGTCAAATATTGCCGGGAGGCCAGATGACCGCTACCGAAGTGTCAGGTAACGCCCAGCAACGAGGTGACCGCGCCATCGAATTCAGGGTCGCCGCCCGCCTGGAGAATCTGGCGATGCTGCGCACTCTGGTCGGCGCCGTCGGCGCTTTCGAGGACCTTGATTTCGACGCGGTGGCCGACCTGCGACTGGCGGTCGACGAGGTGTGTACCCGGCTGATCCGCTCCGCGACCCCCGACGCGACGCTGGTTGTGGTGGTCGACCCGCGCGAGCGCGAATTGGTGGTCCAGGCGTCGGCGGCCTGCCAGACCTCCGATGTGGTGACGCCCGGCAGCTTCAGCTGGCATGTGCTGACCTCGCTGACCGACGACGTCCAGACCTTCCACGACGGTCGCGGGCCCGAAGGGTCCGGCGGCGTATTCGGCATTACGTTGACGACGCGACGGGCGGGCTCTACCAGGTGACAGCGCGAGCTGTCGGCGGTTCGGCTTCGCGGCCCAATGAATACGCCGATGTTCCGGATATGTTCCGTGAGTTGGCCAGTCTGTCGGGCGACTCATCGGAATTCCAGCGTCAGCGCGACAAAATCGTGGAGCGGTGCCTGCCGCTGGCCGACCACATCGCCCGCCGGTTCGAGGGACGCGGCGAACCACGCGACGACCTGGTGCAGGTTGCCCGGGTCGGGTTGGTCAACGCCGTCGTGCGCTTCGACGTCGACGCCGGATCGGACTTCGTCTCGTTCGCGGTGCCCACGATCATGGGGGAGGTCCGCCGCCATTTCCGGGACAACAGCTGGTCGGTCAAGGTGCCCCGGCGGCTCAAGGAACTGCACCTGCGGCTGGGTACCGCCACTGCGGACCTTTCTCAGCGGCTCGGCCGAGCGCCCACCGCGTCGGAGCTGGCCGACGAGCTGGACATGGACCGGACCGAGGTGATCGAGGGTCTGGTGGCGGGCAGCTCCTACAACACGTTGTCCATCGACAGCGGCGGCGGCAGCGGCGACGAAGACGCCCGCGCCATCGCCGACACACTTGGCGATGTGGACTCCGGGCTCGAGCGGATCGAGAACCGCGAAGCGCTGCGCCCGCTGCTGGACGCGCTGCCCGAACGCGAGCGAACGGTGTTGGTGCTCAGGTTCTTCGAATCGATGACGCAGACGCAGATCGCCGAGCGCGTCGGCATCTCACAGATGCATGTGTCTCGCCTGCTGGCGAAATCGCTAACGCGACTGCGCGATCAGCTGGAGTAGGCGACGCGGCTCGTCGTTGTCGGCCAGCCCCTCGGCCACCGACTCCGCGATCGGGAGCGTCTTGTCCGGATCGCAGATCCGCAGCAAGCGGGACACCGCGTGACTGGGAACCACCGCCCAGCGCACATCCGCGCCGGCGCACCGGACATTGATCGTGTGCAACGCCGAAAAACCGGCGGTGCCAAAGAATTCCACGCCGCTTAAGTCCACGACCAGCGACTTGGAATGACCTGCGCAGCGCGCTACGTAGTCGGCGAGCTGATTCGCGTTGGACGCGTCGAGCTCGCCGCTCGCGGTGACCACAGCGGCCGACGCGTCGCGATGAGCGGTGAAACGGGCGGTGTGGCTTTCCCACGGTTGAGACGGAAATGCGATGGCCGCAGATCCTTCAGTTGTGGACATTGGTGACTCCATCAGTCAACGAGCATCGTGCTGTGGATCACGTCAAGTGGTGGCCCCTTACGGCGGGGTGGATCAGTTGGTGGCCTCCCCGCACGTCATTGACGTTGTTCCGGGCGGCTGTGAACTCAACCTGTCTTGACCTTACTCCTGGGCCGGCGCGCTTCGCACCCCTATTGCGGCAGCAAATCGCTGCACCGCCTCGGTGGCTGCGGCCGCGGCGTCGTCGTGCCCGTCCCGGGCCCGGGCGGCGATCTCGCCGGTGCCCGGGTCGAGGGTCACGTCGGCCTGCGGTTCGCCGGTCGTCGCCTCGCACACCGCCCACTCGTAGGAGTCGGCGTCGTCGCGCGGGAGCAAATACCACCCGCCCGCGTTGATCTGGACGGGCTGCAACTATTTGATCTCGGCGAGAACTGTGCCCTGGGTGATCGCGGCGCCGGCCTCCACGGCCAGGCCGGTGATGACGCCGTCCTTGTGCGCGGTGACGGGGTTCTCCATCTTCATCGCCTCCAGGACCGCCACCAGGTCGCCGGCGGTGACCTCCTGGCCCTCTTCGACGGCGACCTTGACCACGGTGCCCTGCATGGGGGCGGTCACCGCGTCACCGGAGGCGGCGGCGCCGGCCAGCGCGCCGCGCTTGCGTGGCTTGGGCTTCTTGCGGATGACCCCGGCCGCGTCGCCACCGCTGCCGTTGGACAACGCCAGGTCGGCCGGCAGCGACACCTCGAGCCGGCGGCCGCCGACCTCGACGACCACCTTCTGCCGCGGGCGGGCGTCCTCTTCGTCGAGCGGCTCGCCGCCGGTGAACGGCTCGATCGTGTTGTTCCACTCGGTTTCGATCCAGCGGGTGTGCACCGAGAAGCCGTTGCCGTCGCCGATGAACGCCGGGTCGGACACCACGGCGCGGTGGAACGGGATGACGGTGGCCAGGCCCTCGACGTGGAATTCGTCCAGCGCGCGGCGGGCCCGGGCCAGCGCCTCGTCGCGGTTGGCGCCGTAGACGATCAGCTTGGCCAGCATCGAGTCGAACTGCCCGCCGATCACCGAACCGGTCTCCACACCGGAATCCAGCCGCACGCCCGGTCCGGCCGGCGGCTCGAACTTGCTGACCGGCCCGGGTGCCGGCAGGAAGCCGCGGCCGGCGTCCTCGCCGTTGATCCGGAACTCGATGGCGTGCCCGCGCGGGGTCGGGTCCTCGGTGATGTCGAGCTTCTCGCCGTTGGCGATCTTGAACTGCTGCAGCACCAGGTCGATGCCCGCGGTCTCCTCGGTGACCGGGTGCTCGACCTGCAGCCGGGTGTTGACCTCGAGGAACGAGATCAGGCCGTCCTGGCCGACCAGGTACTCGACGGTGCCGGCGCCGTAGTAGTGCGCTTCCTTGCAGATCCGCTTGGCGGACTCGTGGATCTCCTTGCGCTGCGCGTCGGTCAGGAACGGCGCGGGCGCCTCCTCGACCAGCTTCTGGAAGCGGCGCTGCAGCGAGCAGTCGCGGGTGCCGGCGACGACGACGTTGCCGTGCTGGTCGGCGATCACCTGGGCCTCGACGTGGCGGGGCTTGTCGAGGTAGCGCTCGACGAAGCACTCGCCGCGGCCGAACGCGGCGACGGCCTCACGCACCGCCGACTCGTACAGCTCGGGAATCTCCTCGATGGTGCGGGCGACCTTCATGCCCTTGCCGCCGCCGCCGAACGCGGCCTTGATCGCGATCGGCACGCCGTACTCCTTGGCGAAGGCCACCACCTCGTCGGCGTCCTTGACCGGGTCGGGGGTGCCGGGCACCAGCGGAGCCTGCGCGCGGGCGGCGATGTGCCGGGCGGTGACCTTGTCACCGAGGTCGCGGATGGACTGCGGGCTGGGCCCGATCCAGATCAGCCCGGCGTCGATGACGGCCTGGGCGAAGTCGGCGTTCTCCGAAAGGAATCCGTAGCCGGGGTGGATCGCGTTGGCGCCGGACTTCTCGGCGGCCTCGAGGAGCTTGCCGAAGTCCAGGTAGGACTCGGCCGAGGTCTGGCCACCCAGCGCGAACGCCTCGTCGGCCAGCCGTACATGTGGCGCGTCGGCGTCGGGTTCGGCGTACACCGCCACGCTGGGGTAGCCGGCGTCCCTGGCCGCCCGGATCACCCGGACCGCGATCTCACCGCGATTGGCGACGAGAACCTTGGCGATCTTCGAGCTGGCGTGACTAGGCACTGCGCCTCCTGTTTATGGCTGGACGTTTCTCTAAGAGATTTTCTTACAAGTCTGTCGGAGAGAGTCTAAGGCTCGCGTAGGCGTCGTTTGATCCGGGCCAGCATCGCCGACATGCCCCGTAGCCGCAGTGGGCTGATCAGCGCGGCCAGCCCCAGATCGGTGTAGAAGTCTTCGGGCACGGCCAGGATGTCGGCGGCGGGCTGCTCGTCGAGCCCGGCCGCCAGGATGGACGCGAAGCCGCGGGTGGTGGGTGCTTCGGGCGGGGCGGAGAAATACAGCCGGACCCGCTCGGGATCGCTGGGGTCGACGTGCAGGAACAGCGGCGACTGGCATTCCGGGACCGGCTCCATGGCCGCCTCTTCGAGCTCGGCGGGCAAGTCCGGCAAATCCTCCGCAAACTCGAGCAGCAGCCGCAGCTTGTCTTGGCCCTGGACTTCAGCGAAGTCGGACACCACTTCGGCCAGCGGCGCGGGCATGCTCATCGGGCCGGGACAGCTCCTGCTTCTTCGCCGGCGACGATCGGCACCCGCACGGTGTTGCCCCATTCGGTCCACGAGCCGTCGTAGTTGCGCACCCCGGGGATGCCGAGCAGGTGGGTCAGAACGAACCAGGTGTGGCTGGATCGCTCGCCGATCCGGCAGTACACGATGGTCTTGTCGTCCGGCTCGATGAACCCGTAGAGCTGCTCGAGCTCCTCGCGGGGGCGGAACCGGCCGCTGTCGTCGGCGGCCTTGGCCCACGGGATCGACACCGCGGTCGGGATGTGCCCGGCCCGCAGCGCACCTTCCTCGGGGTAGTCGGGCATGTGGGTGCGCTTGCCGGTGTACTCGTCGGGGGATCGCACGTCGATCAGCGGCTCAGAGCCCAGGATGGCGAGCACGTCGTCTTTGAATGCGCGGATCGGTGCGTCGTTGCGTTCGACGACGGGGTAGCCGGTCGACGTTTTGGTGGGGACGTCGAGCGTCGTCTCCCGGCCCTCGGAGAGCCACAGGTCGCGACCGCCGTTGAGCAGCCGGACATCCGGGTGGCCGAACAGCGTGAAGACCCACAGCGCATACGCGGCCCACCAGTTGCTCTTGTCGCCGTAGATCACCACGGTGTCGTCGCGCGAGATGCCCTTGCGGTTCATCAGGTCGGCGAACTGCTCGCCGGTGATGTAGTCGCGGACCCTGGGGTCGTTGAGGTCGGTGTGCCAGTCGATCTTGACTGCGCCGGGGATGTGGCCGACGTCGTAAAGCAGTACGTCCTCGTCGGATTCGACGATGACCAGCCCGGGTTTGCCCATATTGCCGGCCAGCCAGTCGGCGGTGACCAACCGCTCCGGATGGGCGTAGGCGGCCAGGGTGGGGCTGGGATCTGGTGGTAGCGGCACAGTGTCGAGCCTACCGCCAGGTGAGCGTCAGATGCCCAGCGCGACCTCGTAGGCCACCGCGAAGCGTCGGGTGCCCGGCTTGGGCCGGAATAGCGCGCCCGCGTTGGGACTCCACGCGACCACCCGCAGCAGTCGCTTGCCGGGTGACAGTTGGTTGCGGACGACGTCGGCCAGCGCGGCGCGCAGGCGCTCGACGTCATAGCGGTCGATGTCGCGCGGGACGCCGACGTCCCACATGGTTTCTTCGACTGGCATCGGCCCAGTGTGCGGGTCTTTTGCGGCCGAACCCGGCAACCGCGGCGGGCGCGCCAGATTGCAGTTAGGTCACGGTTGGCGTCGGCTGGCCTGCGCCGAGCGTGGGCCTAAAGCACGCTTGGGCGCCGAACCGCGTACCTAAAGCCCACACTGGGCGCTAGAAGCCGATTTGGGTGAGTGTCAAACCGACGCGGCCCAGCATGCGCCGCAGCAGCGGCAGGCTCAGCCCGATGACGTTCGACGGGTCACCCTCGATCGCATCGACGAACCAGCCGCCCAGCCCGTCGATCGTGAACCCGCCCGCCACCTGCAGAGGTTCACCGCTGGCGACGTATGCCTCCAGGTCAGCTTCCGTCGGAGTGGCGAAATGCACTGTGGTAGTGCCTGTTTCGGCTTCGCGTTGGGTGACGGAGCCGCTGTCCGCCCGCAGCACGCAATGTCCGGTGTGCAGCCGTCCGGACCGCCCGCCCATCGAATGCCATTGCCGCCGTGCAACGTCCGCCGATCCGGGTTTGCCGACCAGCTTGCCGTCGACCTCCAGCATCGAGTCACAGCCGATGACAACGCAATCCGCCGCAACCGCCGGGTCAAGGCCGGCCACCACTTCGTCGGCTTTGGCTGCCGCAAGCGTGCAAACCACCTCGGCGGGTGCGGCATTCGGCCCCAGCGCTGCGATGACCGCATCTTCGTCGACACCGGAAACCACCACCAGCGGGTCGACACCGGCTTGACGCAGCACCCTCAGACGGCCCGGGGAGGCTGACGCCAGCACGACGCGGGTCATGCGCCACTTCTCGATCCCGGCTCCGCCGGCATCATCGTCGTGCCGCGGCGGGTCATCGCCGCATGTGCATCCGTTCCTGCAGCGTGATCCGCTGCCAGCTGAACACGGGGTAGCGCAGCCTGTCGACGGGCAAGCCCCACCGAGTGCGTTCGGGCTGCCCGGTTTCACCTCCGCCACCGCCGGCGCTGCCCAGCACCGCAATCAGCGCGGCCAACTCCTCGTCGGTCGGGTTGCCCTTGAGGACCTCGATGTGCGGGTCGTGAGTTTCTTCGGTCATAGCGGAATGTTCCCGTGCTTCTTCGGCGGCAGCTGGGCGATCTTGCGCTCCAGCAGCCGCAGCGCCGTGCCGACGTAACCGCGGGTGTGCGACGGCGGGATGACCGCGTCGACGTAACCGCGTTCGGCGGCGATGTAGGGGTTGACCAGGGTGTCCTCGTACTCCTGCTGCAGCTTCAGCCGCAGTGCGTCGACGTCCTCACCCTTCTTGGCGGCCTCGGCAAGCTGCTGGCGGTACACGAACCCGACCGCACCGGAGGCGCCCATCACCGCGATCTGTGCCGTCGGCCAGGCCACGCACACGTCGGCGCCCATGTCCTTGGAGCCCATCACGCAGTACGCGCCGCCGTAGGCCTTGCGGGTGATCACGGTGATCTTGGGAACGGTGGCCTCGCCGTAGGCGTACAGCAGTTTCGCGCCGCGCCGGATGATGCCGTTGTATTCCTGGTCGGTGCCCGGCAGGAAGCCCGGCACGTCGACCAGCATGACGATCGGGATGTTGAAGCAGTCGCAGGTCCGCACGAAGCGGGCCGCCTTCTCCGAGGCGTTGATGTCCAGGCAGCCGGCGAAGTGCGTCGGCTGGTTGGCGACGATTCCGACCGGCCGGCCCTCGATGCGGCCGAACCCCACGACGACGTTCTGGGCGTAACCCGCCTGCACCTCGAGGAACTCGTCGTCGTCGAGGATGCGGGTGATCACCTCGTGCATGTCGTAGGGCTGGTTCGCCGAGTCCGGAATCAGCGTGTCCAGCTCGAGGTCTTCCTCGGTGAGGTTCTCGTCGATGGCGCCCTCGGGAACCGGCACCGCGTACCGCGGCGGATCGGTGAAGTTGTTGGGCGGCAGGTAGCTCAGCAGCTCGCGAACGTACTCGAACGCGTCCTGCTCGCCGGAGGCGACGTAGTGCGCGGTGCCGGACTTGGCCATGTGGGTGTGGGCGCCGCCGAGCTCCTCCATCGTGACGTCCTCGCCGGTGACCGTCTTGATCACGTCGGGGCCGGTGATGAACATCTGGCTGGTCTGGTCGACCATCACCACGAAGTCGGTCAGGGCGGGGGAGTAGACGTGGCCGCCGGCCGCGGCACCCATGATCAGCGAGATCTGCGGGATCACACCGGAAGCCAGGATGTTGTTGTGGAAGATCTTGCTGTAGAGACCCAGCGAGACCACACCCTCCTGGATGCGGGCGCCGGCACCGTCGTTGATGCCGATCAGCGGGCGGCCGGTCTTGATCGCCAGGTCCTGCACCTTGACGATCTTCTCGCCGTACACCTCGCCGAGGCTGCCGCCGAATACGGTGACGTCCTGGCTGAAGATGCAGACGTCGCGGCCGTCGATGGTGCCGTAGCCGGTGACCACGCCGTCGCCGAGCGGTCGCTTCTGCTCCAGCCCGAAGTTGGTGCTGCGGTGCTTGGCCAGCGCGTCGAGCTCGACGAACGAGTCGTCGTCGAGCAGCGCGTAGATGCGCTCGCGGGCGGTCAGCTTGCCCTTGGCGTGTACCTTCTCGACGGCGGCCTCACCGACCGGGTGCAGCGTCTCCTCGGTCCGCTTGCGCAGTTCCGCCAGCTTGCCCGCGGTGGTGTGGATGTCGATCTCGTGTTCAGCCTTGGCTTCGACGTGGGCATCGGAAACGCTTGTCATGGCTGTCGAGCTTAGCGGTTCCTTAGATTCCGATCCCAATCCAGTACGTCGTCTTAGGCTGAGTGTCCATGGATCACAGGACGCCGTTGGATGCGACGGCGATCAGCGACGGGCTGATCGGCCCCGGGCTGCCGTGGCGTCAGCTCGACGTGGTCGACGAAACCGGGTCCACCAATGCCGACCTGCTGGCACGCGCGAGCAACGGCGAAGACATTGACGGCGCGGTGCTCATGGCGGAGTACCAGACCACCGGACGCGGGCGCCACGGCCGGCACTGGCTGGCGCCGCCGCGCGCACAGATCGCGTTGTCGGTCGGCGTGGGCGGGGCATCGGTGCCGCGGTCGGGATGGGGCTGGCTGCCGCTGGCCACCGGTGTGGCCGTGGTCGACGCGCTGGCTGCGGTCGCCGGGGTCAGCGCCGGATTGAAGTGGCCCAACGACGTGGTGATCGGCGATGGGAAGCTGGCCGGGATCCTCGCCGAAGTCGCGGCGCCGGCGCCGGTCATCGTCGTCGGTCTGGGACTCAACGTGACGCTGACCGCCGACGAAGCGCCCGACCCGGCGGCCACCTCGCTGCTGATGCTGGGATCGCCGGCTGACCGAAACACCTTGGCGCACAGGGTACTTCGCGAATTGGCCGCCCGCATCGACGCGTGGCGCACTGCGGGCGGCGCCGACCCGGCGCTGTTCGCCGCCTACCAGCACCGCAGCCTGACCCTGGGCACCCGGGTGCGAGCGATCCTGCCCGGCGACCACGAGATCGTCGGCGTCGCACAGGCGATCGACGAGCTGGGCCGGCTGTGCATCGACACCGGCGGGCAGGTCGAGACGGTCTCGGCCGGAGACATCACCCATCTGCGGCCCGGCGTTTAGAGTGCAGCCGTGCCCTACCCCGACAACGTGCTGGCCGGCGACGAACAAGTCGTGCTGCATCGCCATCCGCACTGGAAGCGGCTGATCGGCGCGATCTTCGTCCTCATCGTGGCGACCGGGCTGGCGTCGTTCGTGTCGGCCGTCGTCAACACCACCGAGTGGGAACCGACCGCCAAAAACGTTATCTACGCGGTGATTTGGGCGATCTGGCTGATCGTCGTCGGCTGGCTGACGCTCCTGCCCTTCCTCGATTGGCTCACAACGCATTTCGTGATCACCGACCGGCGGGTGATGTTCCGGCACGGACTGCTGACCCGAAGCGGTATCGACATCCCGCTCGCGCGGATTAACAGCGTCGAGTTCCGGCACCGCATCATCGACCGGATCTTGCGCACCGGAACGCTGATCATCGAGTCGGCGTCACAAGATCCGTTGGAGTTCCACGACATTCCGCGCGTGGAGCAAGTCCACGCGCTGCTGTATCACGAGGTTTTCGACACCCTGGGCTCGGAGGAATCTTCGAGCTGAGACCGGCGTGACCGCCAGGCACGCATCAGCGTGACGGTGCCGCCGCCTTCGATGTTGTCCTCCATGGCCTCGGCGATGCCGCCCGCGGTCAGGGCCGATTCCAGCGCCATCTCCGAGGTGCGGCCGAACTCGTCCGGGAAGACCCAGCGCCGGAACGCCCAGAACCGGAACGCCATCTGCAGCAGGTTGCCGATGATGTAGGCCGAAATGAAGTCGGCGATGTTCTCGACGGTCAACGACACCGTCGGCGCCCGCAGCTGCAGGATGTAGCTCGAGAACCACAGCGGCGCCATCGAGAGCAGCACGCCGACCCCGCTGAACGCGAAGAACAGCAGCGCTTCGTGGTGGCGCTCACGGCCGCCGCGGTGACGGAAACTCCACTCGCGGTTCAGGATGTAGGACGCGATGACCGCGACGATGCCGGCGATGACCTTGGCGGTCACCGGCTTGGGCTCCAGGATGGTCAGCTTCAGCGTGTAGAAGATCGCCGAGTCGATGACGAATGTGGTGCCGCCGACGATGGCGAACTTGATCAGCTCGTGGTGGCGTTCCGCATAAGGCCGGATCAGCGAGGGCAGTCGCTCGATCGTGGCGTCGGTGAATGACACAGCTCGCCAGTGTACGTATTGACGCTCGCCTCTGCGAAGCATCGGTGTCACCGCCGGTAAATACCCCGGTCGGCGGGCCATGACACCATATTCGGCGTGACGAGTACACCCACCGCTGCTCCGCTGGTCGCGATGGTCGGCGGCGGCCAACTCGCCCGGATGACACACCAGGCCGCGATTGCGCTGGGTCAAACCCTGCGGGTGCTGGCCGCCGACGCCGACGACCCCGCTGCCCAAGTCAGCCCGGACGTCGTGATCGGCTCGCACACCGACCTCGACGACCTGCGCCGCGTCGCGGCCGGGGCCGACGCGCTGACCTTCGACCACGAACATGTTCCGGCCGAGCTGCTGGAGAAGCTGGTCGCCGAAGGGGTCAACGTGGCGCCGCCGCCGCAGGCGCTGGTGCATGCCCAGGACAAGCTGGTGATGCGGCGACGGCTCGACGCGCTGGGCGCGCCGGTGCCGCGGTATGCAGCCGTCTCTGCGCCCGACGACGTGGACGCCTTCGCCCGCAGCGTCGACGGTCCGCTGGTGGTCAAGGCGGCCCGGGGCGGGTACGACGGCCGCGGCGTGCGGATGGCCGACGACCTGGCGCAGGCCCGCGAGATCGCCGGCGATTTCCTGGGCTCCGGCGTGCCGGTGCTGGTCGAGGAGCGCGTGGCAATGCGCCGCGAGCTGTCCGCGCTGGTGGCGCGTTCGCCGTTCGGGCAGGGCGCGGCGTGGCCGGTGGTGGAAACGGTTCAGCGCGACGGCATCTGTGTGCAGGTGATCGCGCCGGCGCCGGAGCTGCCCGACGACGTCGGCGCCAGGGCTGCGCAGCTCGCGCTGCGATTGGCGGCCGAGCTGGGCGTGGTGGGCGTGCTGGCCGTCGAGCTGTTCGAGACGGTCGACGGCGAGCTGGTGGTCAACGAGCTGGCGATGCGCCCGCACAACTCCGGGCACTGGACCATGGACGGCGCGCGGACCAGCCAGTTCGAGCAGCATCTGCGCGCGGTGCTGGACTATCCGCTCGGCGACACCGACGCCACCGTGCCGGTGACGGTGATGGCCAACGTGCTTGGGGCCGCGCAGACGCCGACAATGACCGTCGACGAGCGGCTGCACCACCTGTTCGCGCGGATGCCCGAGGCCCGTGTTCACCTCTACGGCAAGGGCGAACGGCCGGGTCGCAAGATCGGGCACGTCAACTTCCTCGGCCACTTCCCGGCCGAGGACCGCGAGCAGCTGACGAAGCTGCGTGAGCGCGCCGCGCTGGCGGCACACTGGTTGTCGCATGGGCAGTGGACCGACGGATGGGATCCGCATGGCCGCGCCGGCGACGATGCAGAGCGAAGCGATGAGAAGGAGCGGCGCATATGACCCAGCAGCCCCGCGTTGGGGTGATCATGGGCAGCGACAGCGACTGGTCGGTGATGCAGGACGCCGCCCATGCGCTGGCCGAATTCGACGTTCCGTTCGAGGTCGGGGTGGTTTCGGCACATCGCACGCCGGGGCGGATGTTCGACTATGCGCGCGGGGCGGCGGACCGGGGCATCGAGGTGATCATCGCCGGGGCCGGCGGCGCCGCGCACTTGCCGGGCATGGTGGCTTCGGCCACGCCGCTGCCGGTGATCGGGGTTCCGGTGCCGTTGGGCCGGCTCGACGGGCTGGACTCGCTGCTGTCGATCGTGCAGATGCCGGCCGGGGTGCCGGTGGCCACGGTGTCGATCGGTGGGGCCCGCAACGCGGGCTTACTGGCGGTGCGGATCCTGGGCGCATCCGATCCGGCGCTGCGAAGCCGGGTGGTGGAGTTCCAGGACCAGCTGGCCGAGTCGGTGCTGGCGAAGGACGAGGCGCTGCGCGGTAAAGTTACCGGCGAGTAGTTAAGGAGGGCCGGGATGGCTGGGTGGGCTGGAGACCCGTCGTTTGATCTGTTCAAGCTGCCCGAGGAGCATGACGAGCTCCGGGCGGCGATCCGCGCGTTGGCGGAAAAAGAGATCGCTCCGTACGCCGCCGACGTCGACGAGACGCCGCGGTTTCCCGAAGAGGCGCTGGCGGCGCTGAACGCATCGGGCTTCAATGCCGTGCACGTGCCCGAGGAGTACGGCGGCCAGGGCGCGGACTCGGTCGCGACGTGCATCGTGATCGAGGAAGTGGCGCGCGTCGACGCGTCGGCGTCGCTGATTCCGGCCGTGAACAAGCTGGGCACCATGGGCCTGATCATGCGGGGGTCGGAGGAACTCAAGGCGCAGGTGCTGCCGACGCTGGCCAACGAGGGGGCGATGGCGTCGTATGCGCTGTCGGAGCGGGAGTCCGGCAGCGATGCGGCGTCGATGCGCACGCGGGCCGTCGCCGACGGCGACGACTGGATTCTCAACGGCTCCAAGAGCTGGATCACCAACGGCGGCAAGTCGACCTGGTACACGGTGATGGCGGTGACCGATCCGGACAAGGGCGCCAACGGGATTTCGGCGTTCGTGGTGCACAAGGACGACGAGGGTTTCTCGGTGGGGCCCAAGGAAAAGAAGCTGGGCATCAAGGGCTCGCCGACCACAGAGTTGTACTTCGAGAACTGCCGAATCCCGGGGGATCGCATCATCGGCGAACCGGGCACGGGGTTCAAGACTGCGTTGGCGACGTTGGATCACACCCGTCCGACGATCGGTGCGCAGGCGGTCGGTATTGCGCAGGGCGCGTTGGATGCGGCGATCGAATACACCAAGGGCCGCAAGCAATTCGGCGAGTCGATCAGCACATTCCAGGGCGTGCAGTTCATGCTCGCCGACATGGCGATGAAGGTGGAGGCGGCCCGGCTGATGGTCTACACCGCGGCCGCCCGCGCCGAACGCGGCGAGCCCAACCTGGGTTTCATCTCCGCGGCGTCGAAATGCTTTGCCTCCGATGTGGCGATGGAGGTCACCGTCGACGCGGTCCAGCTGTTCGGCGGCGCCGGATACACCATCGACTTCCCGGTCGAACGCTTCATGCGCGACGCCAAGATCACCCAGATCTATGAGGGCACCAACCAGATTCAGCGCGTGGTGATGGCGCGAGCGTTGCTGCGCTAATCCCTAGAAGGGTGGCGGTTGGTTGCGTTCGGCTATGTGGGCGGCGTTGAGTGCGCGTTCGGCGTCGATGCGTTTGGCGCGGTCTTGCTCGCGGGTTCGTCGCCGCAGCGGCATCATGAGCCCACGGTCACCGGGTGGCTGATCGGTGGTTGGCGCAGAAGGTAATTCGCCGGTGGGCAGGCACAGGCTCGGGAACAGCAGGCGACTGCCCGGCCGCGTGGTGTACGTGTGCCCGGTCGGCGAGGTCCACACCACGGTGCCGTCAGGCCATTGCTCATCATGCCAGGCGGTCCAAAAAGTCTTGAGCAAGTGATGTTTTCGGCACAATAGCTTGAGGTTGGAGGCATGCGTCGGCCCGAACGGATAGGGCACCGTGTGGTCGACATCGCAAAACTCCGCCGGACGATCACAATTGGGGAACCGGCACGTCATGTCCCGACAGCGCACGAAGCGCTCCAGCGCCACCGAGGGGCGATATCCCGATTCCGGCGCGGAGTCGCCGGGGTGCCACAGCGGCTGAAGCTTGGCACCGTTTCGAATCAACTCGGCCAGCAGCACCGGGGGGACCACCGCGCCACCGGTGAGCACGGCGGGCGGCAACGTCACCGCAGGCACGTCGGGCTCCGGATCTGGAGGTCGACACAGGGCTTCGTCCGGCCTGATCGGGGCAGGCGTGGTTTGTCCCGATAGATGCGGGTCGGGCTGCGCGTGCACCGCTGATTCGTGCGCCACAACGTGGATCAACACGTTGGCTGACCGCTCCGCGCCGTCTGCAACCGCGGGGCAATCAGGGTTGCCGCAGGTGCACGCCAGCCGCTGCGCGCCGGCAGCCAATGCCCCTAACGCATCGGCGCGGCGCTGCGCGATGGTGCGCGGGTCGTCATCGCAGACCTCATGAGCCATCTGCATCAGCCGCCGATCCAACACCGCGGCATCGGCGGCGAACAACCGCCCCCACATCGGCGCAGTGCCCGACTGCTGGTCGGCTGAATCGATCACGACATCACGGCTGCGGGCGTGGGCGCGGGTGCGCCGCAACGCCCCCGGGTCATACCGATCCACGATCGCCTCGATGGCCTGCGCCGTCTTGTTCGCCGACAGCGGCCCAAAACGGGCTGCGTCCTCGGCCAAGGTCTTATCCACCAGCCGCAACGCCTCGGGGTCCTTGATCAGATCGGTATGCCAGACGATCGTGCGCACCAGTCCGTAGCTGATCATGCCCTCGGCGAACAACTCCGCCACTCGGGGCAACCGGTCGCGCAAGGCCACCGCCAAATACATCTGACTCGACGCCATGCCATGGCTAATGCCTTGGGCGGCAGCGACTTCCGCGGCCATCGCGTCCCAGTTGTCACACGACCACCGGCCGGCTTCGGGCGACCCGCCGTGCACCCGGCGGGTCACCAGCTCGCCGATCGCGGCCAGTCGGCGCGCCGCCGCCGCCGCTTCGGCCCGCCCCCAACCGGTAACCGCCGCGACCACCATCGAGTCATCGGCGCTACTCAGTTCCCCGAGGTCCGGCAACGCGTTATCGAACATACTGCGACACTATTTGGGGCCACTGACAAGAAATACCGGCGAGATCCGTTCCGGCCCGGGTTATCCCCAGTTGGGACTTTGTCCACAGGGGTTGGCCAAACTCACCCGCGGGCCGCGTCAGACTAATCGCTTGCCGAACGCTGTGTGTGGCTCAACGGCTGTGCTTGCTTGATGCAGTTGCGCAGCAAGGCCTGGGTCGTTTGCGGATCGACCAAAACTTCGGCCGTTCATCGGTGATCAAGCTCGCCGAGGAATACGCTGCGATGCGTTCGGGCAACGTCCTTTGACGAGGAGGTCGAACTCATGTTTCCCCGTTTTTCAACCCTCATCGCTGTAGCAATCCTGACGGTCGCAGTTGGTTCGGGGTCAGTGGATGCGCGAGCCGACCCGAATGATCCGGTAGGCGACAGCGAAGAAGCTACCTGCCGCGTCCTCGGTAGCGATCTGAACGGCGAGCCTGCTCACGATGAGGGTGTAATTACTGCGGTAGCGGAAGCGATCGCCGAACACTACCGGCTACCTGTGAGGACCGCGGTCGACATCGAAATTGAGCAGGTGAAGACGTATTGCCCTGCCTTATTTCCCGATATCGAACAGGTCGCGGTGTACATCCAGCACCAAGATGAGCAGTCCGACGGGGTCACTTGAACGCGGCATAACGCGAACCGCTGGACATGAACAGTTGCAGTTTGCGGAACAACCCCGAGTGGTCTCTTCGACACCGACCTCGAGCAGAAGCCTGATTACCCCCCGGCCGGCCACCGCGGAAGCATGTTGGGCCGCGGCAGGAATCGGGCAGCATCGGCCAGTCGCGCGGCGCCATGCCCGGCCATTCCCGTGATCGGCATGACTGGCACACCCGCCGGCCCCGCCGGACCGCTCACCGGGACGGCGTTGAAGCCGCCAGAACCCGCGGGCAACGCAGCTGCGGCAACGGAATTCGCCGCCGGCACTGCCGCGGACCAACTCTGCGGCACTGACAGCGCCCCGATCGACGCGGCCCGGCCCAGGCCCGCGGCGACGCCCGGCCCGCCCGCACCCGCCCACCCGGCCGAGCCCGCACTACTGTTCAGCAGCGAGCCCAGCCCTCCGCCCAGCAATGAGCCGGACGCCTTCACGCCGCTTTCGGCTGCCTTGGCCGCAGGAATCAGCGACTTTCCGGTCGAAATCACGGACGTGATCGTCGAGCCCGTCCTGGACCAGAAATGTGGATCCATGGTGATTGTCGTCCACATCTCCTCCAGGTTCTCCCACATGCGCGACGTAGAAAGCGAGGGAGATGCGGCTTCCTGCAACGTGGTTGGGATCGCCGACGTCAACCGTGACAGGGCCGCCTGTGTTGCCCCCGGGTTGGTGGTGGGCGGCGGTGGCGTAAACGGCGTCACCTTCGAGGCTGCGGCGGAGGCGCCGGCATAGCCGTACATCGTCGCAGCATCTTGGGCCCACATTTCGCTGTAGTGGAACTCCGTGGCCGCGATCGCCGGAGTGTTCTGGCCCAGAATGTTGGTGGCCACCAGTGTTTCCTGCAGCGAGCGGTTGGCGGCGATCACCAGCGGCGGCACGGTGCTCGCACGTGCCGACTCGTACGCGCCCGCAGCGGCTCTGGCCTGGGCGGCGGCGTGTTCGGCCTGCCTCGCGGTCGTGCGCATCCACTCGACATACGGTGCGACGGCGGCTGCCATCGACATCGACGCCGACCCCAGCCACGGCCCGCTGGCCAGTTGCGAGACCACTGACTGGTAGTCCGCGGCAACCGAATGCAACTCGGCGGCCAGCTGGTCCCAGGCCGCCGCAGCGGCCAACATCGATCCCGAACCTGGACCCAAATACATTCGGGCGGAATTGATTTCCGGTGGTAATGACCCAAAGTCAAAGAACATGGACTTCTCCTCGAGAAAAAAAGACATGGGGTATCAGCTCGCGACTGCATAACGCAGACGAGCAGCGGATCAAGCGGGCGAATGCTGACCGATCAGCGGCGAGCGATACAGAACTGGGTCAAGAGTTGTTGCCCGGCAAGGGAAGTCGGAGGTGCACCGCGAGCAGCCGCGCCGAGCCGGGACCATCCCGCGGGCACGGGAATCGCCTCAGAAAACCACCGCAACAGCGGCATCGAACGCAACCGTGGCGGTAGCGCGCGGTGCAGTGCTACCGCTTCGAACGCCTTCTGAGTGATGGGTGTCGAGCCATCGTCGGTCTCCGCGCGCTCGACATCGTCGGCTACCAGCGACACCAGCTCCGATGGCGGTGGCGCAGACGCAGCGAACTCGAATCGCACCAGCCCGTATCCGAGGACAGCGACTAGGGCGCCGGCCGCGACAACGATCGCAATGGCCGATCGCCACCATCCGGGTCTGCTGCTGAAAGTCACAGTGGCGCAACTATAACAGCACGTCAGCGAGGGTTTTTCCGGCCGCCTCAATCCTATGCGCTCTCATATCTACTGAGCAGGCGTTCATAGAGCAAAGACACCGGCCGGACACCGGCTGTTCATTTATTCGATGCCTGTGAGGAATTCGGCGTTGTGTTCGCCCACTGCCGGCGGTGGATCGGTCGCCGCGGCGGTGAACGTCGAATAGCGGGCCGGAGTGCGAATCAGCGTCACGGCCTCGTCGCCGCTGCCGATCTCAAGCGCCAGTTCGTTTTCCGCGAACAGCGGAGTGTCGACAACCTGCTTCCAGGTGCACGGCAGGCATGCCATTAAGCCGTTGCAGCGCAACAGCTCCACCCACTCGGCCGAGGTCTTGGTACACAGCGTCGCCTCGAGTTCGTCGCTCAGCTCGCTGTAGTTGATGGACCGCGACCGCTGGTCGGCGAACCGCTCGTCGTCGAGCAGATCGGGGCGGTCGATCGTCCGGCACAGCAGCTCCCAGTGCTTGGGTACATACGCGCTGATGACGACGTAGCCGTCGGCCGTTCGGAAGGCGTCCGACGGTTGGGTGGCGAACCCAACGCTCTTGCGCCCCTTGGGCTTCGGCGATTGGTCGTTGCTGGCCCGGTTCAGGTGCACCGTCAACTGGTTGACCTGAAGACTCACCGCGACGTCGTACATCGCGACGGTGACGACATCGGCCACGCCGTGCCGCTCGCGGTTGAGCAGCGCGGCCAACACCGCCTGGGCGAGCACATGTCCGCTGGCGTTGTCGACCAGCTGGAACGGGATGATCTGCGGCTTGCCGTCCGGCGTGCGCATGCCCGTGGTCATGCCGGCTTCGGCGGCCACCATCAAATCGACGCCCGGCCGGTCGCCGTTCGGGCCGTTGCCACCGAACGCCGACAGCCGCGCATAGACCAATCGCGGGTTGCGCGACTGCAATTCGCTTGGACCCAGTCCCAGTCGTTCCATCACCCCCGGCCGAAAACCTTCGAGCACCACGTCGGCTGTGTCGGCCAACCTCAGTATCTGCTGCTTGCCGTCGGCTGATGTCAGGTCCACCGCGACCGATTTCTTGCCGCGGTTGTTCGGCAGAAAATAGGTCGCCAGCGGCGGGCGGCCCGGCAGGACAGAGGTGATTTGACGGGCGGCTTCCCCGCCGGGCGCCTCCACCTTGATGACCTCGGCGCCCAGGTCTGCCAGCACCTGTCCCGCCAGCGGCCCGGCCACGTTCTGGGTGAAATCGAGCACCCGGAAACCGTCAAGCGGCTTGGTAGTCACGAATCCGCGCCCCGCACGGCGGTGCAGTAGTAGTTCTCGGCGGATTCGGCGTCGCTGCGCGGCGGCACAGGTAACCCGTTGTCGGACAACAACTGACTGGCCAGTGTGCGCGTGGTGCGCCAGCCACGCTCGTCCAGATACGCCGCGATGTCGTGACGTCCACCGGAATACCACAGATCGTCGATGTGGACGTCCAAGCCATGCTCGTACCACTTCTGCGTGGCGGCGTTCATGACCTGCAGGGATTCCGGCGAATTCAGGAACATCTCCGCGACAAGCCGGCTGCCGTCGACACTGAGCTCAGTGATGTTGTCCAGCAAGCGATCCTGGGCCTCCGGCGGCAGAAACGCCAACAGACCCTCGGCGATCCAGGCGGCGGGCTGGGCCGCGTCGAATCCAGCCTGCCGCAGCGCCGCCGGCCAGTCGTGGCGCAGGTCGATCGGCACCGCCCGCAGCTCGGCCGTCGGCTCGGCACCCAGCTCGGCCAACGTCGCGGCCTTGAATTCCAGCACCTGCGGCTGGTCGATCTCGTACACCGTCATATCGGCGGGCCACGACAGCCGGTAGCCGCGCGCATCCAGCCCCGAGGCCAAGATGACCGTCTGCCGGACGCCTGCCGCGGCGGCGTCGGCGACAAAGCTGTCGATGAAGCGGGTGCGCACGGTCAGCAGGTCGGTCATCGGCTGCATGCCCCACGGGTGGTCGGGGATGTCGACCTCCGCGGCGTCGAGTTCGCCGGCGGCCCACCGGGTGAAGAAGTCGACGCCGACGGCCCGAACCAGCGGCTCGGCGAACCGGTCGTCGATGAGCCCGGCCCTGGTGGCGCGGGCCCGTCCCGCGGCCACCATCGTCGCGGTGGCGCCCACACTGGTCGCCAGGTCCCAGGTGTCGTTGTCAGTGCGCGCCATGCTGGCAGCGTAACCAGCCTTTAAGATCGCCTGGTGACCGTCTCCCACCCCAGTGACTCCGTCGGTCTCGTCGACCACACCTGCTGCACGCGGGACGAAACCTGGCATCGGCGGGCCCGGTGGGCGCGACGGCTGGCCTGGGTCAGCCTGGTCGCGATGCTCGCCGAGGGCGTCATCGGGTTGTGGCAGGGGCTGGCGGTCGGATCGATCGCGCTGACCGGCTGGGCGCTGGGCAGCGCCCCGGAGGGGCTGGCCAGCGCAATGGTGGTGTGGCGGTTCAGCGGCCGGCGCACGCTGTCCGACACCGCTGAACGACGCGCCCAGCAAGGCGTCGCGTTGTCGTTTTGGCTGACCGCCCCCTACATCGCCGCGGAATCTCTGCACCACTTGCTCGACGAGCGCCACGCCGACACCTCGGTGATCGGGATTGTGTTGACGGCGATCGCCCTGGCCCTGATGCCGACACTCGGCCGGGCCAAGCACATCCTGGCCGTGCGGTTGGGCTCGGCGGCCACCGCGGGCGAGGGCACCCAGAACTACCTGTGCGGAATCCAGGCCGCCGCCGTCATGCTCGGCCTGTTTGTGACGGCGTGGTGGTCCGGCGGTTGGTGGCTGGACCCCGTGATCGGCCTGGCCGTCGCCGTCGTCGCCGTGTGGCAGGGCATCCGCTCCTGGCGCGGCCAGAACTGCGCCTGCTGATCAGTCGTCGCCGCCCCAGGTGCCCGGCATCATCGGCATGCGCGCGCCGCCACCGAAGTCGTCGGACAGCCGGGTCAATCCCGCCGCGCTGGCAGCGTCTTTGCGGACCGTTCCGGCGAAGCCCAGGCTTCCCGCGCCCCGATCCGACGCCAACGGCTCGTCCGGCTCGAGGTCCATGTACTCGTAACCGCGGCCGAGCTGGCTGACCTTCGCCCGTCGCCGGCGACGGGCCTGCGCCTCCTCTTCCGGCGTGACGGCAGGTGCCGGCGAGATGGCGGTGTCGGGCTCCGGTGCCTTCCTCTGACGCGAACGGGTGCTGGCCGCCCTGCGGGCATCCGCGTTCAGTCCACCCACCATGTAGCCGTAGGCGTCCATCGTGTTCAGCGTCGGCGGCGACGGTGTCGGCGGAGGGGCCCCGGGCGCAGGGGGCGCCGGGGCAGCCGCGGGGGCCGACGCCGGAGCGGGTGCGGGGGCGGGAGCCGGAGTGGGCGACGGGGGCATGGTCGGTGCGAGCGCCGCAACAGGCGGCGGCGTGACCGGCACGACGGTTGGCGGAGGGACACCAGCCAGCCCTGCCAAACCCGCCAAACCGGCGAATCCGCCCGCCGCACCGGGAGCGGCGCCCAGCGGGACAACGGAAGCGGCGACCAGCGGGAGAATGACGGGAATCAGCGTGACGGTCTGCTCGATCAGGTAGTGAAGCAACTGGATGGTGTCGGTCACGGTAAAGCCGATCGCTTCGACCGTGACGAATCCCAGTGTGATGAGCACGGTTCCGGGATTACCGGTAGCCAACGCCGCCGCGATCTCGGCCGCATTGGTCGCGAAGTTGCCGGCCAGAATCGCGGCATACGAACCCGGATCGAGGGGCACGGCCAGAAACCAGGCGATGTTCGTCGGGCTGAGGTGAAAAAGCGGGTTGCCGGTGATGGGGAGCCAGGGAAACTCCGGATAGAGGTAGGCCAGCGACGAGAACAGGTTGGCCAGCGGCTGCAAGAAGTTGTTGTAGAAGTCGGTGTATCCGATCTGGTCGAGGAATTGCTGGATCTCAGAGACGTCGGGGCCCGACGGCGAGTCGGACGACGTTGTGGCCGCGTCGGTTTTCATGATTGCCGGCGCCGCGGTGGTCGACGGCGTGGCGGTCACCGCGGCCGTGGCAACACTCTGATAGGTGCTCATCACGGTGGCCGCCTGAATCCACATCCGCACATAGTCGGCCTCGTTCAGCGCGATCGGAATCGTGTTGATGCCAAAGAAATTCGTGGCGACCAACGCCGCGTGCGTGGCGTGGTTGGCGGCCAGCTCGGCCAACGTCGGCATGGTCGCCAGGGCGGTGGTGTAGGCGCCGGCCGCGGTTTCGTGTTGGGCGGCCGTGGCGGCGCTGTCGGCGGCGGCCTGCATCAGCCACGCCAGATACGGCGCATGGGCGGTCACGTAGGCCTCGGCCGTCGTGCCGTCCCACGCCCCAGCCCGCACGGCGTCCAACACCGCCGTGAGTTCCTCGGCGGTCTCCGCGTACGCGGTGGCGAGCGAGTTCCATGCCCCCGCGGCCGCCAGCAGCGAGCCCGGACCCGGGCCGCTGCTGAGCAGCGTCGAATGCACCTCCGGGGGTGAGGCCATCCAGATGGGCGCGGTCATCCGTGCCGAAATCCCTTGCCGGCGCGGTCAAGTGGATCGGGGCCCAGCCCGAGGTAGGTGGCGCGCAGCCGGTCCCACAGCTCCAGTTGGCCCCAGGCGGGCTCGTCGCGAATCTGCTGGTCGTTAGTCAAAAACGGGTTCGGCAGCATCAGCGTCATCATTTGCTCGTCGCGGCCGTTGAACAGGCGCACACCCCACGACGTTGGGCATCCGTCGCTGCCGAGCCGGCGATACATCTCGGCGCGCGAACACTTCCGGATCCGGCCCAGCTCGGGCCCGCTCGCCGTGTGCTCGCCGATGCACAGATGGAAATGCCAGCGGCCGAAGTCGACGGTTGCGTACCCGTCGTACATCGAGATGCGTTTGGGCGGGCAGGGTGCCGCCACTTCCCATGCCGCACCCTCGATCAGGACGCCGAACCAGATGTCGTCCCAGTACTCGTCGAAGCACAGGTGGATCAGGTCGAGGAGCCGCTGTTCGTCGGTGGGCAGCGGCCAGACCTGTTCTCGCCCTCCGCCTTCGGTCTCGACGACGGGAGGGCTGACACTCTGGGTCATGAGGCATCCTTTCTGCGGTTGGGCTTGGTTGTGAGCACGCACTCGTCGCACAGCCCGCTGCCGGGTGTGCGGTAGTACAGGCAGCAGCTGGTCCGGCGGTAACCGCCCTTGCCGAAACAGATTGCGCCCGAAAGCCTTTCGTCGTCGCACAAGCTGCGGGCCAGTTGCCGGCCGGGCTCGCGGCCGAAGACACGTGCGGCGCCGAGCAGC
This sequence comes from Mycobacterium sp. MFM001, assembly GCF_003402475.1. Lineage (GTDB taxonomy): Bacteria > Actinomycetota > Actinomycetes > Mycobacteriales > Mycobacteriaceae > Mycobacterium. Next base: position 197,950 of record NZ_BFAB01000005.1, on the reverse strand, counting down.
GCGGACGCCGCGTTGCCGCGCAGCACCTTGTCCGAGATCGGGCCGAGGCGGCGCAGCGCCGCCGTGAGCGGGGCCAGATGTGTGTCGAGGACCATGTCGGCCAGCAGCGCGTCCAAATCGTCACCCTGCCACGCGACCGGATGTTCGACGTGCAGCTCGATGCGGCCATCGCTCTCCCGGAACAGCAGCTGCTCGGGGTCCAGGTCGGGCAGCAACCGGTAGCCGACCACCGCGCCGAGCCCGACCGACCACAACCGGGCGGCGAAGCCGAGGAATAACGTCGACGCCGCGACCCGGCGCTCCGAGGCGTCGATGCGCTCCTGCACGCGACCCACGATGGCGAAGAGCAGCTCGGTGTCCGTGTAGAGCCGCCGCACCGGCCGCCAGCCACGATCGACCGGACCGGTACCGACAGCGAAATACTGGCTGACTGTGGACAATTCGGCCAGCATCGCCGCCGTCTGTGGCTCGGGTGCGCATCGGTGGCTGCTCGGCGGAAGCTCGCGAAGCAGCGCCGGCAGGCCGCTCAGTGCGACCGACACGGCGAACCCGGCCGTGCGTACGGTGATCCGGTTGGCATCAGGCGCGGTGACGACGATCTCCGCGGGTTCGCTTGTGCCCCAGCCTTCCCGGGTGAGCAGCCGTCCTAGCGCGCTGCGCAGCGGGTCCGGCGCATCGACACGCGCAGCCCGCCCGCCGTGCTCGGCCACCGCGAACAGCTCGCCGAGACGGCCGGACAGCAGGTGCTCTTCCGGGATAGCGTCGACCAGCGTGCCGTCGCTGCCCAGCAGCCACACCCGGTCGGCGACGCGCAGCGCCAATTCGACGTCGTGTGTGGACATCACGATCGCCAGGCCGTGGTCGCGGGCCAGCCCGCGTAGCACCTCGACCAGGCCGGCGCGGGACGGCACGTCGAGAAAGGCGGTCGGCTCGTCGAGAACCAGCACTGACGGCTGCTGGGCGAGCGCGCGGGCAGTCAGCACTCGCTGCCGTTCGCCGTCGGAGAGCTCGGCGGCGGGCCGCTCCGCCAGATGGGCAGCACCCACGGCGTGCAATGCCCAGTCGACGACGGCGTGGTCGTCGCGGGTCAGCCGGCCGCCAAACCCGAGATGCGGAATGCGGCCCAGCCCAACGAGTTCGCGCGCTGAGAGCAGCCCGGGATCGATGCGGTCAGTAAGCACGACCGCCACCCGCCGGGCCAGCTCGCCGGACGCCACCGCGGCGAGATCGTCGCCGTCGAGCAGTACCCGCCCGTCGAGCGCGGGCTGCAGCCCGCACAGAGTGCGGATCAGCGTGGACTTCCCGCAGCCGTTGGGGCCCAACAGCACCGTGAGCTCGCCGCGGCGCGCCTTGGCATGCAGGCCCTCGGCCACCACCCTGCTGTGGCGCCGACCTCGGTAACCGATTGCCAGATCAGGTAATTCGATCATTGCACCATCCCCACACCGCGGCGGTTGCGCAGCAGCACGGCCACGACGATCGGTGCCCCGATCAGCGCGGTGACCGCATTGACCGGAAGCACCGCGTCGCTGCCCGGAACCTGGCTGACGAGCCCGCATCCCAGCGCGACCGCCGCGCCCATCAGCACCGCACCCGGCAGCACCACCCGGTGATCGGAGGTGCCCAACGCGAGACGCGACAGATGCGGAACCGCCAGCCCCAGAAAGGCGATCGGCCCGCAGAACGCCGTCGTCACCCCCGCCAGCAGCGACCCCGACGCGACGGTGATCACCCGCAGCCGTCGCACGTCGATACCCATCGTGCGGGCGTAGCCCTCGCCGAGCAGCAGCGCATTGAGGGGACTCACCGTCAGCGCGCAAGCCGCCACACCCGCACCGACGAGCGGTAACAGCAGCCGCAGGTCGGCCCAGCCGGTGCCGGCGAAACTGCCCAGCCCCCACAGCAAGTACTGCTGAACACGCTGCGGGTCGGCGTAGACCAGCAGCACGCTGACGATCGCGGTGACGGCCGCGCCGACCATCACGCCGATCAGCAGCAGTGTCGCGGCCGACCGAACCCGGCGAGCCAGCAGCAGAACAACAGCCAGCACCACCCCCGCGCCCAGCGCCGCGGCGACAACCACGCCCGCACGCCCGCCAGCGGTGAAGCCTGATCCTGCGGCAAGCACTACCAGCGAAACACCGAGGCTTGCACCGGAACTGACGCCAAGGACGTACGGGTCGGCGAGCGTGTTGCGAAACAGCGTCTGCATCTGCAGCCCCGCGACCCCGAGGCCGGCGCCGGCGGCGACGGCGGTGAGTGCTCGCGGCAGCCGCATGTCGGCCACGATCACCTGCCAGCGCGGGTCCGACGGCGCCGCGCCGACGAGGACCCGGGCGGTGTCGGCCAGCGGCACCCGCACCGGCCCGACCGCAAGCCCCAACAGACCCAGCACAACCACCCCGCCGGCCAACGCGGCCAGCACCGCCGCCGCCCGGCTCATGTCAGCTTCCGGTAGAAGGCGAACCGGTGGTCCGGTGCGAGTTCGGGATGCAGGATCGCCACCAGATCGGCGAGCACCAGATCGGGTCGCGCGACGCCACGCTCCCAGTAGTCGTTGCCCGCCGACCAGACCTGGCCGTCGCGAACCGCCGTCAGGCGGCCGTAGCGGATGTCGGCGGCCAGCGCGTCGTCGAGCGTCTTCCAGTCGGTAGTCACCAGCCAGCGCGGTGCGTGGCCGGCCTTGGCGAACACCGATTCGAAGTTCAGCTGCAGGCTGCCGGTACTCGTGTCGCCGGCCCACGGGTAGCTGCCGCCGGCGTCGACGATGAGTCGCCCGGCGTAGCCGCCGCCCGCGGGCATGGACCAGGCGCCCTGGTGCATGGTTCCGGCCAGCACCTCGAGAGGCCTTGCGCCCCTGGCGTTTTGGGTGACCTTGCCGTAGTCGCCGCGCAGCTTGGCGTACAGTTCGCCGGCGTTCTTCTCGGTGCCGGTCAGCGCCGCGAACACCTTGACCCACTCTGCCCGGCCCAGCGGGGTGGCCTCCAGCCACTCGGCGTCGGCGAGGACGTCGACGCCGGCGTCGCGCAGCCGGGCGTAACCCGGATCGTCGATGCCCGCGGTCACCAACACGTCGGGATCGGCGGCGACGACAGCCTCGACGTCGACCTGCGCGCCGCGCGCATGCCCGACGACCACGTCGGTCCGGTCGAGCTCGGCGAGCATGCCCAGGTGGGTGGTCGAGGCCGAATACAGGCCGGTGACCGGAACCGTGACCTGCTGCGCACGGGCCAGGTCGCCGGTCAGGTGCGGGGCCGGGGCGCCGCAACGCACCAGCACATACGACTCGGCAGACGCGTTGGGATAGGGCTGCCTGACGGTCAGGACCTGATAGCTGCGGTGATAGCTGATCGTGAAGTTGACGGCGTCGGTGACCGTCGACTTGTCCGGGAAATAGTCGGCGTCCGGGTCGAAGTCAGCGATGCAGCCCGGGCGCGGGCGGCCGGTATCGGCAAGGGAGGCGCAGGCGCACGGAATCAGCGCCAAGGCAATGGCAGCGGCGAGGGCCGCCCATGACACGCGGGACACGGACGTCGGTCAGCTCTCTCGGGGTACACCGCCCCGGGTCGCAGGACGCGATGACGCGAGTCTCCTGGCTCTCGGATCGCTGCTCGCCTCGCCTTCCAACCCGTGGGCCGTGGCGTGTGAGGGTCGCTCCCCGATGACAGTGGCGGGACCGCGCCGGATTTGCACCGGCTTCCTGCGTCGTCATCGCCTTACGGGCGACATTGTTGCATGCCGTTTGCAGGTGGGCGACGGCGGCGCGCGGTCAGGTTGCGGCGGCCGCCATGCTGGACTCCTCGCCGGTGGCGAACCACCGGCTCAGCACCGGTTCGAGCCGGCCCTGCTCTTGCGCCTCGACCAGCTCGGCGGCCAGGTGCCGAAGCTTGACGTTGTGGTGTTGCGAGGCACGCCGCAACCGGTCGAAGGCATCCTCGGAGTCGCACGAGTACTGGCGCATCAGCAGCCCCTTCGCCTGGCCGATCAGGTCGCGGGTGGCCAGCGCGGCGTGCAGGTGGTCGACCAGGCGGCGTGAATCGTCGTAAAGCGCGGCGTTGTCGAACGTGGTGCCGGCGTGCAACGCGAAGAGCATCACCAAATCCATGACGTGCTCGGTGAATTGGTTGGGACGAGGCGAGAACAGCGTGCATCCCACCGACGGCCGGCGGAACGCGGGCAGCGGCAACGCGAGGCAACTGCGAAAACCGGCGCTGCGCATCCGTTCGCTGAACCCCGGCCAGCGCTGCTCGGTCTCGGCGTCCTCGACCCGGCGCGGCTCGCGGTAGCGGATCGCGTCCAGGATCGGGCCTTCCCACGGGCGCGGCTCGTCGGGATGGTGTACCAGCGCGGCGACCTCACCGCCCGCCACCGTCTCGAGCTTGCCCGGCGCAACCTCCACGGTGACCGTGGCGTGCTCGCAGCCCGGAATCGTGCGCACCGCACGTCTGACCATCCGCTCGACCACGCTGATGACGTCGTCGTCGTCGACCAGTCGGCCCACTTCCGCCAACTCGCGGGAAAGCGAATGAAGCTGCTCGTTCATCGGCTCAGGCTACGTGCTTCCTCGCACTTTGGGGAGGGCCGACGGTTGATGCCCTGGTGACGCCTCGCTGGAGGCGGCGCGGGTCTGATCGAGCCGGTAGCGGATCAGCCGGGAGCTGTTGGCGACGACGGCCACGGACGACGCGTTGTGCAGGATGGCCGCCAGCACCGGCGACAACGCGCCGCCGGCGCCGATCAGCAGCCCGGCGGCGTTGACGGCGATCGACATGCCGTAGTTCTCCCGGATCACCTCGACCGCCCGCGCACCCAGATCCCGCACGTCGAGCAGACGCTGCAGGTCGTCGTTGGCCAGTGCGACGTCGGCGGTTTCGACGGCGACGTCGGTTCCGGCCAGCCCCATGGCGATCCCGATGTCGGCCGCCGCCAGCGCCGGGGCGTCGTTGATCCCGTCGCCGACCATCCCGACGACGTGGCCCTCGTCTTGTAGCTGGCGTACGACTTCGAGCTTGTCCTCGGGCAGCACCTCGGCGCGCCACTCGTCGATGGCCAGGTCGGCGGCCACCACCTTGGCGATCTCCGGGTGGTCGCCGGTGAGCATCACGATCCGGCGGATTCCGTTGGCGCGCAGCTGCTTCAGCACTTCGGGTGCCTCGGTGCGAACCTCGTCGCGCAGGCTGATCAGACCGACCAGCGTGCCGTCCACCGCCAACAGCAGCGGAGTCTCGGCCTGGCGGCGCAGCTTGTCCACCCACTCGGCCGCTTCTCGGGAGACCGTGACGTTTTCGGACTGCAGCAGCGACGGGCTGCCCAGCAGCAGGGTTCGCCCGTCGGCCCACGTCCGCATGCCCAGGCCCACCAGCACCTCGCACTCCTCGTGCGGCGGGATGATGATCCGGCGTTCCTCGGTCGAGCGGATCACCGCCTCGGCCAGCGGATGCCGCGAGTGCAGCTCCGAGCTGGCCGCATAGGCGAGCACCTGCTCGGGCTGCCAATCCTTATGTAGCGCAATGATATTCGTCACGACCGGACGGCCGACGGTCAGCGTCCCGGTCTTGTCGAACACGATCGCGTCGACCCGGCCCGCCTGCTCCAGGTGCGAACCGCCCTTGATCAGGATGCCCCGGCGGGCGCCGTTGCCGATCGCGGCGCTGATCGCGGTCGGCGTCGCCAAGCCCACCGCGCACGGGCAGGCGATCAGCAGCATGGTCATCGCGCGCCGGACATCACCGGTGATCGCCAGCGTGATCGCCGACACGACGAACGAGATGGGAACGAAGCGACGGGAGAAGTTCTCGCCGACCGTTTGGATCGGCGCCCGATCATGTTGGGCCTCTTCGACTCTGGTAATGATGCGGCCGATCGTGGTTTCGTTGCCGACGGCGCTGGCGCGCACCACCACGCGTCCCCGCAGTACCACCGAACCGGCGTGCACCCGCGCCCCGGTGACGATGCTGACCGGCAAGGTCTCGCCGGTGATTGCGGACTGGTCGACGATCGCCTCGCCGTCGACCACCTCGCCGTCGACCGGTATCGCCACGTGGTCGTGGACTACCACCTCGTCGCCGACCTGCACGGTGTCCATCGGCACCTGGACCTCGTTGCCGTCGTCGACCCGGATCCACGCCGTGTCGGCGGTGCCGCGCAGCAGGTCGGAGATGGCCCGCCGGGTCCGTCGCAGCGTCAGATCCTGAAGGTACTCACCGATATTCAGCAGCCACAGCACGGTCAGCGCGACCACGTTCTCGCGCAGCACCAGGCTGGCCACCGTCGCTGCGGTGACCAACGCATCGGTGCCGGCGCGTCCGGACCGCAGCGAGCGCAGCGCGCCGCGCAGGAACGGGTAGCCCATGAACACCGTCGCGCCGGTCGCCACCAGCTGGCCGGACGGGCCGAGCAGCGGCGGGCGCTGGAAGACGTAGCGGCGCACCCCCAGCAATGCCAGCGCCGCTCCGCCGATCACCATGCGCAACACCTCGGCGTTGCGGACATCCGACGAGCGTGGGGTGCGCGCCGGAATCAGTTCGGCCGCAACGTGTTCGGCCGACTTGATGGCTTCCAGCACCGCCGAACGGTCGCAGCGCTTCGGCGAGTACCACACCACCACCGAGCCGGTGTGCGGATAGGCGTGCACCGTGCGCACCCCGTTTTGCTTGTCGACGGCCTCCTCCACCGCGACTGCCCGCCGCGAATTCGAACGCACCCAATCGACCTGCACCCGCATCCGGCCGGCCGCGTCGGAAACGACGCGCACGTCAGTGCTCGTGGTCGTGGTCGCCTCCGACGGCGGGCGGAGGCGCTTCCTCGCCGATGCGTTCGCGCGCTTCGGCCACCACGTCGGCGAGCTTGAGGCGGGCCGACTCCGCTGCTTCCTCGGCGCGCCGGGTCCCGCGCAGACTCCACTCCGTCGCGGTGACCGCCGCGTTGTGCACCTGAGCCGAGCGCACGGCCTTGCGCAGCGCCTCGTAGGCGCTGACTCCGACCAGCCCGGTGACGACCGTCCCGGCCGCCTTCGCGAGTAGCCCGTGCACCACCATCGCCACATTCCTCCTTCGTCGCTGTGGCGCCCAACCTAACATAGAAATATTGCGATACCAATATGTATTGGCGGGTGGGCTCTAGTCGAGTACCCGGGTGACCTTCTCGGTCTCGATCCGGTGCGACAGCGCCGCCGGATCGGGATTGGCCACCTGCACCAGCGACGCGCCGACCGCCAACACCGACAGGAGCCCGTCGATCAGCTCTGCGGGCCGGTCCCACGACATGGACGACAGCAGCCGGTCGGAGGATGTCAAACCTCTTGTGGCAGCGGAGATTTGGCAGTCGGCGAGGACCTCGTCGACCGCCCGGCCGGCCAGCGCCGGGCCGGGATTGCGTTCGCCGTCGATCTGGTCGCCGTGCACCCGCACCGCTGTCGCATAGTCGGTGACCCCGACCGGCAGGTCGGGTGCGGGGCTGCCGAACGGATCGAGCGACAACACCGCCACCTCGCCGGCCCCGGTGGCGTCGGCCTCCTCCAGCCGCGCCGCGGTGCACAACGCCACGTCGGCGTCCCAGGAGCCGCCGAGCAGCACTTCCGCGCCGATCCACCACACCCCGAACAGCACCGCGGCGGTCTGCCAATGGGTCGGCAGCAGTACCGCCACCCGGCTGCCCGACCCGGCGCCGAGCTCGTCGCGCAACAGGTTGCCGGTCTTGGCGGCCCAGTTGGCCAGCGTCACCGCGGAAAGCTCGATGCGCTCGCCGGTGGCGTCGTCGTAATAGGTGATGCGCGGGCCGACCGGGTCGGCGCGCAGCATCGGGTCGAGAATCGCAGCGCTGAGCGTGCTCAGTTCACACACTCCGGGTGATCGGCGCCCGCGGTCAGGATCGGCGACGGCGGGGGAGCGTCGGGGTTGTTGTTGCCAGTGCCCGAGTTCGACGAGACGGCCATCGGCGAGGCGCCGCCGTCGAGCCCGGATCCCGGGCCGGTGTAGTCGTTGGCCAGCACCACCCGCACGGTACCCGCCGGCACCGACGCGTCGGCGACGACGGGCAGACCGCCGAGGTCTTTGGCCACCGCCTGCGCGCCCAGGTCGTCGGCCTTGGCGGCCTGTACCTGGCTTGCCTGCACGTGCGCGCCTTCGTTGTTGCCGACCATTCCTGTGCCAAAGCCCTTGGCGCTCAATACTTCCGACACAGCCGCGGCCAGCCCGTTGATGTCGGTGTCGTTGAAGACGCTCGCGGCGGTCTTGGCCGGTGTGTAGGCGATCTCCTCGGTCTTGCCCTGGGCCTGATCCTGCAGCAGCCCGCCGACCCACTCCTGAACCTGGTGCGGGTCGACCCGCACCACGCTGTGCATGCCGTCGTCGCTCCAGCCGGCCTCGTCGAGCACCGGGATGGTGGCGAACGCGACGTTGCCGGCGGCCAGCTTCTGCAGTTGCTTCACGAAATCCATGATGTCCCAACCGGACGACAGCACCACCGAGCGCTGGATGGCGCCCTGTAGGCGCTCCAGCGTCGCCGGGCTCGACAGCGTCTTGCCGGAGATCACCTGGTGGGCCAGTGACGCCATCACCACCTGCTGGCGCACCACCCGGTCCAGGTCGCCGCGCGGCAGATCGTGGCGCTGGCGGACGAAGCTCAGCGCCTGCGGGCCGTTGAGCTTTTGCCAGCCGGCCGGAAAGTCGGCGCCCGAAAGCGGTTCGTACACAGCCTCTTTGAGGCAGACGTTGACGCCGCCGAGAGCGTCGGTGATCAATGCGAAGCCCAGCAGCCCGATCTCGGCGTAGTGGTCGACGGTGACGCCGGTCAGATCGGCGACCGTCTTGATCAGGGCCTCGCGGCCGGCTTCGGTGCCGCGGGCCTCGGCTTCGGCGGGGTCGACGCCGGATTCGACGAGGCTGACCCGCTTCTCCTCTTTGACCTGGCCGTAGACGCCGTTGATCTTGGTCTTGCCCAAGCCCGGCGCCGAGACATAGGTGTCACGCGGAATCGAGATCGCGGTGGCCGACTTCCCGTTGTTGGGGATGCGCACCAGGATGATCGTGTCGGTGTTGGTCGCCACCTCGTCGCCGGCCCGCAGCGTCGCTAGTTCCTCGGCCGAGAGCGGGTTGCCGTGCGCGTCGGTGCGGCTGTCCATGCCGACCAGCAGGATGTCGACGGCGCCGTCGTCGCCGCCCTGGCCCAGCGACGGGGCGAACATGTGGTAGATCCCGTCCTCGAACGAACGGACCTGGCTCCACGCCACCCCGGTACCGAACACGATGACGATGGCCGCCACGGTGGCAACCACACGAACCACACGTTGCGCAGGCATCACTCCAGACTACTTGCGTCACAGCGGTATCACCGGTAGCGGCGTGCGTCGGCGTGCCAGACTCAAGGGCATGCAGCCCAGGCTTGTAATCACCGGCGCCGGCGGACAGCTCGGCAGCGTTCTGGCGGTGGAGGCCGCCCGGCGGGGACGCGACGTGCTGGCCCTGGCGTCGTCGCAGTGGGATATCACCGACCCCGCCGCCGCCGAAAAGAACATCCAGAGCGGCGACGTGGTGCTCAATTGCGCCGCCTACACCAACGTCGACGGCGCGGAAACCGACGAGGCCAGGGCGCACGCGGTCAACGCCGAGGGCCCGGAACACATCGCGCGGGTCTGCGCGGACGTCGGCGCCCGGATGATCCACGTCTCGACCGACTACGTCTTCAGCGGCTCGGCAAGCACCCCCTACGAGCCCGACGACGAAACCGGGCCGCTCAGCGCGTACGGGCGTACCAAGCTGTCCGGCGAGGTGGCCGTCCTGAAAACGCTGCCGGAGGGCACTGTGGTGCGCACAGCGTGGGTCTACACCGGCGGCGCCGGCAACGACTTCGTCGCCGCCATGCGCCGACTGGCCGCCGGGGACGGCGTCGTCGAGGTGGTCGACGACCAGACCGGCTCACCGACCTACGTCGGCGACCTCGCCGCTGCGCTGCTGCAGGTGGCCGACGACGGCGTGGATGCGCCCGTCGTGCACGCCGCCAACGCCGGCGCGGTCAGTCGGTTCGAGCAGGCCCGTGCGGTGTTCGCCGAGGTGGGGGCCGACCCGGAGCGAGTGCACCCGATCAGCAGCGACAAGAATCCGCGGCCGGCGCCCCGGCCCCGCTATTCCGTACTGGGCTCCCGGCTCTCGACCGAGGCGGGGCTGACGCCGCTGCGGCCGTGGCGCGACGCGCTGGCGGCGGCGTTGCGCGCCTAGCCCGTCGGTCGGCGACCCGCTGCGCCCGGCTCCGCCGCGCTTGCGATCGCCTCCAGCCCGTTACTCTCTACGCGTGAGCGACGTCCTGCCGGTGGTGACGGTGACCTATTCGCCGGGCCCGCACCTGGACCGCTTCCTGGCTTCGCTGTCGCTGGCTACGGAGCGGCCGCTGAGCGTCGTGATGGCCGACAACGGCTCCACCGACGGCGCACCGCAGGCTGCCGTCGAGCGCTATCCGAACGTTCGGCTGTTCTCCACCGGCGCCAACCTGGGCTACGGCAGCGCGGTGAACCGGGCGGTCGCGCAACTCGGCGACGCCGACGAGTGGGTGATCGTGGCCAACCCCGACGTGCAGTGGGGGCCGGGCAGCATCGACGCGCTGCTGGACGCGGCCGCCCGTTGGCCGCGGGCGGCGACGCTGGGCCCGCTGATCCGCGACCCCGACGGATCGGTGTACCCGTCGGCGCGCCACCTGCCCAGCCTGGTTCGCGGCGGCATGCACGCCGTCCTCGGGCAGCTGTGGAAGGGCAATCCCTGGTCGACGGCCTACCGCCAGGAACGGCTGGAACCCAGCGAGCGGCCGGTGGGCTGGCTGTCCGGGTCGTGCCTGCTGGTGCGCCGGGCGGCGTTCGACCAGGTCGGCGGCTTCGACGAGCGCTACTTCATGTACATGGAGGACGTGGACCTCGGCGACCGGCTGGGCCGCGCCGGCTGGCTGAACGTCTATGTGCCGTCGGCGGAAGTCCTGCACCACAAGGGCCACGCGACCGGCCGCGAGTCGGCGCGCAACCTGGTCGCCCACCACGAAAGCACCTACCTCTTCCTCGCCGACCGGCATTCTGGGTGGTGGCGCGCACCGCTGCGTTGGGCGTTTCGCGCGGGGCTGGCGATCCGCGCGCGGTTGATGGTGCGCAGTGCAGAAAGGCGGCGCTCGTGACAGAAGTGGACGCCGTCGTCCTGGTCGGCGGCAAAGGCACCCGGTTGCGGCCGTTGACGCTGTCCGCGCCCAAGCCGATGCTGCCCACTGCCGGGTTGCCGTTCGTCACGCATCTGTTGTCGCGGATCGCCACCGCCGGGATCGAGCACGTGGTCCTCAGCACGTCGTATCAGCCGGCCGTGTTCGAGGCGGAGTTCGGCGACGGCTCCAAACTGGGGCTGCAGATCGAATACGTCACCGAAGAACATCCGCTGGGCACCGGCGGCGGAATCGCCAACGTCTCCGGCCGTTTGCGGCACGACACCGTGATGGTGTTCAACGGCGACGTGCTCTCCGGCGCCGATCTGGGTCAGCTGCTCGACTACCACCACTCCAACGCGGCCGACCTGACGCTGCATCTGGTGCGCGTCGGCGACCCACGCGCCTTCGGCTGCGTGCCGACCGAAAACGGCAGGGTCACAGCATTTTTGGAGAAGACACAGGACCCGCCCACCGACCAGATCAACGCCGGCTGCTACGTGTTCGCCCGCGAGATCATCGACCGGATACCGCGCGGCCGCGAGGTCTCGGTCGAACGCGAGGTGTTCCCGGCGCTGCTGTCCGACGGGGTCAAGGTGTGCGGCTACGTCGACGCCACCTACTGGCGGGACATGGGCACGCCGGAGGACTTCGTGCGCGGCTCAGCGGATTTGGTGCGCGGCATTGCGCCGTCGCCGGCTCTGCGCGGTCAGCGCGGCGAGCAGCTGGTGCACGACGGCGCGGCGGTCTCCCCGGGCGCGGTGCTGATCGGCGGCACGGTCGTCGGGCGTGGCGCCGAGATCGGGCCGGGCGCCCGCTTGGATGGCGCGGTCATCTTCGACGGCGTGAAGGTTGAGGCCGGCAGTGTGATCGAGCGTTCGATCATCGGGTTCGGCGCGCGGATCGGGCCGCGGGCGCTGATCCGCGACGGTGTGATCGGCGACGGCGCCGACATCGGGGCGCGCTGCGAGCTGCTGCGCGGCGCCCGGGTGTGGCCCGGGGTGGCCATTCCCGACGGCGGAATCCGCTACTCGAGCGACGTCTGAGCCGCGCCGAATGTGGGCTTAATGCACGAATTTTCGCCGCAAACGTGTCACAAGTCCACATTCGACGCGCGGGCGACCAGATAGGCCAGCGCATCGTCGGCGTCGGCCGGTAATTCGTCGGCGGGCCACCACTGCAGATCCATCGACTCGTCGCTGATCGCGATCTGCGCGCCCGGCGGCGCGTGGGCGACGAACTGCAGGTCGAGATGGCGGGTCGGCACACCCAGCGAGCAGGTGACGGGATGGACATGGATCGCCGCCAACTCGCCCAGCCGCAGACCCGTGACGCCGGACTCCTCGGTGGCCTCCCGCAGCGCCGCCGCCGCAATGTCGACATCGCCGTCGTCGCAGTGCCCGCCGAGCTGGACCCAGCGGCCGAGCCGCGGATGCAGGGTGAGCAGCACCCGGCTGCCGGAGTCGTCGAGCACCAGGGCCGACGCGGTGACATGACCGGGCACGCATTCGCGCCGGCAGGCGTCGTCGCGGGCATACAGGAACGCCAGCACCGCGTGGCGCACCGAGTCCTGAGCCGGGTCCGGGGCCTGCCAGTCGGACAGCAGCGCGATCGCCGACTCCCGAACGTTCACTTGCGCACCAGCAGGTCGGCGACGGGCACCGGTTCTTTGGGTTCCTGCGCTTGCTGTGGGTAGCCGATTGCGATCGCGCCCAACGGTTCCCACTCTGCCGGCAGCCCCAGCTCGTCGCGGACCAGGTCGGCGGCAAAGATCGTCGAACCGATCCAGCAACTGCCCACGCCGCGAACCGCCAGCGCCACCAGCAGCGCCTGCACCGCCGCGCCCACCGCGACGGTGAACATGGTGTGCTCGGCTTGGGTGCGGGCCGCGTCGGGATAGCTGTGTGCGCCGTCGGGCACCAGCATCGGGATGACGACTTCGGGTGCGTCGTAAAGGATCTGGCCGCGGGCCACTCGACGCTCGATCGCGTCGGCGGGCTTGCCGTCACCGGCCAGGTCGGCGCGCCACCGCTCGCGCATCCGGTCCAGCAGCCGAGTGCGTACCGAGGGGGTCTGCAGCCAGACGAACCGCACCGGCCGGGTGTGGTGCGGGGCCGGGGCGGTCAACGCCTCCGCGACTGCCGCTTCGACGAGATCGTGCGGCACCGGTTGGTCGGCGAACTGGCGCACCGAGCGGCGCAGCAATTGGGCCTGCCGGCGACCCATTTCCACCGCCTCGGCGGTGCCCAGCCAGAACAGGTCCTCGGTGCCCGAGCGGACCAGCTGCCGCGCCGTCGAACCGTCGTCGGATACCGGCAACCCGCGGACCACGGCCACCGGGATCCCGGTGAGCTTGCCCTTGACCAGATCGGCGGCGGCGGCGATCTCGTCGGCGACGGCGATCTCGGTGACAATCAACTCGTTGCCGTGGGCGTCGACCGCCCCGGCATAGCCGTGCAGCACTTCCAGACCGGCCGAGCCGACGGCGGCGTCGGTCTGGCCGTTGCGCCATGCCCGGCCCATCGTGTCGGTGATCACGACCGCCACCGTCACACCCAGCCGCTCGCGCAGCGCGGCACGCAGGGCGGCGGCGCTGGCGTCGGGATCGGTTGGCAGCAGCGCCAGTTCGGTCACGCCGACATTCGAGCCGTCCACCCCGGCAGCGGCCTGCACCAGCCCGAGCCGGTTCTCGGTGATCAGTGTGCGTCCCTTGCGGGCCAGCACGCGAACCGCTTCGGCGTCGACGAGCTTGCGCCGCAAGGCGTCTCGCGCGTCGGGGTCATCGGGCGCCGGCACCAGCCGGCCCTCGCATTTGGACACCACCTTGCTGGTGACCACCACCACGTCGCCGTCACGCAGCCACGGCGCGGCCGCGGCCACGGCGTCAGCCAGGTTGTCGCCCGGCCGGAATTCGGGAAGCCCTGTGACGGGCAGGATCTCGACCGCTGCCGCGGTACCGTGTTCGGTCATAGTGCGGCGACGCCCGCGAGCTCCAGTCCGGCGCTGACCATCTTGGCCGTCGCGTTCGGGTCGGTCATCAGCAGCGGCACCGATCGCACTGCCACACCGTCGATGTCGGCGTGGTCGCCCTCGTGGACCAGCCAGCCGTCCAGGATGCCGGTGCCCGACCGTGCGCCGTAATGGCGGCCCACCGCCTCGGCGGTGGACTCCACGCCGATCACCGACAGACACTCGTGGGCCATGCCGCGCAAGGCTTTTCCGCCGACGATCGGCGAGTAGCCGACCACAGGCGCACCGGTCGACCGCAGCGCGCCCCGGACACCCGGGATGGCCAGGATGGCGCCGATGCTCACCACCGGGTTCGACGGCGCCACCAGGATGATGTCGGCATCCGCGATGGCGTCGAGCACTTCGGTTGCAGCATGGGCGTTTTCGGCTCCGATGAACGCGAAGCTGTGCGTCGGGACCTGCGCGCGATAGCGCACCCACCACTCCTGGAAGTGGATCGCGCGCTGGTTGCCGTCATCGGGATCGGTGATGACCACGTGGGTTTCGCATCGGTCGTCACTGGCCGGCAATAACGTCGCTCCCGGTTGCCAGCGGTCGCACAGCGCGGCCGTGATCTGCGAGAGCGGGTACCCCGCCCGCAGCATCTGTGTGCGCACCAGGTGGGTCGCGAGGTCGCGGTCGCCGAGCTCGAACCAGTCCGGCTGCATGCCGTAGCGGACCAGTTCCTCCTTGGCATGCCAGGTTTCGTCGCGATGACCCCAGCCGCGCTGCGGGTCGACCCCGCCACCCAGGGTGTACATGCAGGTGTCCAGGTCGGGGCAGATCCGCACCCCGTGCATCCAGGCGTCGTCGCCGATGTTGACGACGGCCGTCAGCTCGTGCGCGCCGGATGCACCCTCGCCTCCGAATTGGCCGAGGCCGAGCAGATGTTGCACGCCGAGAAGAAAGCGGGCGCCGCCGACCCCGCCGACCAAAACCGTGACCTTCACACCGGACGACAGTACGCGTGGCGACGAGACGACCCGACACGCCGACGGCCAAACTGTGGCAGTGCCGTCAAAAATTGGTCACGAGATGGTATGGAAATCTTCCGAATCGCTTGACCACGGCTGATAACACGTGTGTAATCTCATCAGTGTCATTTCCCGGTTGGCCGGCCGGATTCGGTGTCGCAGACCGAGATTCGATCGTTTGTTCGAATTGAGATGGCCGCACATCAAAACAGTGGGCGACATTCACGAATCAACGAAATCAGGTGAGGAGGCGGAGCATGTCCTATGAGCACCTACGGGGCCTGATGGGAAGCACACCGCACACCAATGCCGGCGCGGCGACGGCGGGGGCCGCAGCGCGACCCCACTTGAGTTTGGTGCCCAGCGCGCCCGAAGTGCCCGAAGTCTTTGAGCCGGCGCCGGTTACCGCCGACCAATGGCAAGACCGCGCGCTGTGCGCGCAGACCGATCCCGAGGCGTTCTTCCCCGAGAAGGGCGGCTCCACCCGCGAGGCCAAGAAGATTTGCTTGGGCTGCGAGGTGCGCACCGAGTGCCTGGAGTACGCGCTGGCGCACGACGAGCGGTTCGGCATCTGGGGCGGGCTTTCCGAGCGGGAGCGCCGTCGCCTCAAGCGCGGCATCATCTAGCCCGCCCCGCTAATCGTCATCGATCGTCGGGTCGATGACCGAAGGCTCGACGTCCAGATACGTGGCCACCTGAGCCACCAGAATCTCGTGCAGCAATTCGGCGAGTTCGACGGTGTCCTTCGCGCGCCGCTCGATCGGCTTGCGGAACAACACGATCCGCGCCCGCGTCGCATTGCCGCGAACATCCACCCCGGCGGGGATCAACCGGGCCAGCGCGATCGGCCCGTCAGCGATCACCTCCGGCGGCCACTGCACACTCTCGGGATCGCGGGCCGAGATCCGGGGGATCTCGTCGACGGCCACGTCCAGCCCGGACAACCGGTCAGCCCAGCGCTGCTCGATCGGCTCGTAGGCCTCCAGCACCGCCATGTCGAACCGCTCGGCGCGGCTGCGCCAGCCCGGCACCGTCGGCGGCAGCAGCGGGCCGCGCATGTCGCGGCCGCGCCGTGAAGCAGACCTGCGCCCGGAGCTGCGCGAATCGCTCACGCGCCGATGGTAACGGTTGGACATCGCAGCCCGGTCCAATGCGCGTGTCAGCCGATGCGACGGCGTTTGCGCACGATAGCCTCTCGATCGTGACTGTTCCGCGTCGCTGTTGTCGGC
Organism: Mycobacterium sp. MFM001; assembly: GCF_003402475.1. Classification (GTDB taxonomy): domain Bacteria; phylum Actinomycetota; class Actinomycetes; order Mycobacteriales; family Mycobacteriaceae; genus Mycobacterium. The sequence continues at coordinate 181,569 of NZ_BFAB01000005.1, read as the reverse complement.
CCGGGTGCCCGCATTACGCGGTGGCGACGCTGACGTTCGTCTACTCCGACTCCACCGCGGTGATCGGCCCGCTCGCCACCGCCCGCGAGCCGCACTCCTGGGACCTCTGCGTCAGCCACGCCGGCCGCATCACCGCGCCGCGGGGCTGGGAGCTGGTCCGTCACGCCGGCCCGCTGCCCATGCCGTCCGACGACGACGACCTGATCGCGTTGGCCGAGGCGGTGCGGGAGGGCCGCGCCGCGGTACCGGACGCACCACCGGTCAACGGTTTTTCCGATCCGGGCGCCGCCCCGGCCCCCGCCCCGAGCGGCGCTGTGCTGACCCCGGCCGGGCAGCGCTCCGCCGGCACCGGGCGCCGCCGCGGCCATCTGCGGGTACTGCCCGACCCTGCCGACTAGACGCCTGCTTAGCTGTCAGCCGGTCTCCCCAAAACCGTTAGGCTGACCACCAAGAGTCTCGATAGTCAGGAGCTTTGTCATGTCTCGGCCCGCCGCGGCTGTCAACCGTGTGATCAAGGCTTATGACGTGCGAGGCGTCGTCGGTGACGAGATCGACGAGCCGTTTGTCGCCGACGTCGGCGCCGCGTTCGCGCGGCTGGTGCGTGGCGAGGGCGCCGGGCGGGTAGTCCTCGGCCACGACATGCGGGATAGTTCACCGGCGTTGGCCGCAGCCTTTGCGTCCGGGGTCACCGGGCAGGGGCTCGACGTGATCCGGATCGGTCTGGCCTCGACCGATCAGCTCTACTTCGCCTCGGGCCTCTTGGACTGCCCGGGCGCGATGTTCACCGCCAGCCACAACCCGGCCGCCTACAACGGAATCAAGATGTGCCGGGCCGGCGCCAAACCCGTCGGCGCCGACACCGGATTGGGCGCCATCCGCGACGACCTGGTCGCCGGCGTGCCGGGCTACGAAGGGCCGGCCGGCAGCATCGCCGACCAGGATGTGCTCGACGACTACGGCAAGTTCCTGCGCTCGCTGGTGGACCTGTCAAGCTTGCGCCCGCTGAAGGTGGCCGTCGACGCAGGCAACGGGATGGCCGGCCACACTGCCCCGGCAGTGCTCGGCGCGATCGAGTCGATCACGCTGGCGCCGTTGTACTTCGAGCTCGACGGCTCGTTTCCCAACCACGAGGCCAACCCGCTGGACCCGGCCAACCTGCAAGACCTGCAGGCCTATGTGCAGGAAAGCGGCGCCGATATCGGGCTGGCCTTCGACGGCGACGCCGACCGCTGCTTCGTGGTCGACGAGCGCGGCCGGCCGGTGTCGCCGTCGACGGTGACCGCCCTGGTCGCCGCCCGCGAGCTCAACCGCGAGATCGGCGCGACGGTGATCCACAACCTGATCACCTCCCGCGCCGTGCCGGAGCTGGTGGTCGAGCGCGGCGGCACACCGGTGCGCTCCCGCGTCGGGCACTCCTACATCAAGGCGCTGATGGCCGACACCGGCGCGATCTTCGGCGGCGAACACTCCGCGCACTACTACTTCCGCGATTTCTGGGGCGCCGACTCCGGGATGCTGGCCGCGCTGTACGTGCTGGCCGCGCTCGGCGAACAAGACCGGCCGCTCTCCGAGCTCACCGCCGACTACCAACGCTACGAATCCTCCGGCGAGATCAACTTCACCGTCGCCGACGCCGCCGCGGCCACCGAGGCGGTGCTGAAGTCGTTCGGCACCCGCATCCACTCCATCGACCACCTGGACGGCGTGACGGTGGACCTCGGCGACGGCAGCTGGTTCAACCTGCGCAGCTCCAACACCGAGCCGCTGCTGCGGCTCAACGTCGAAGCACGCTGCACCGAGGACGTCGACGCAGTGGTCCAACAAGTTGCCGCCGAAATCGCGGGGCTGACACAGGCAGTCACGTGAACGCCATCCACGCCACCATCGACATCGACGACACCGACGCCCTGATCGCCGCCGACCGCGACGGGCTGCTGCGGGCCGCGTCGACCGCGGGCGCGCAGGTACGGGCCACCGCCGCCGCATCCGAGGAGGGGGCGCTCGACCCCGTGCGCGGCGACACCCCGCGCACGGTGATCTGGGTGGCCGGCCGCGGCACCGCCGAGACCGCCGGCACCATGCTGGCCGCGACGCTGGGCGGCTCGGCCGCCGCGCCGATCGTGGTGGCCGCCGAGGCGCCGCCGTGGATCGGAGCGCTCGACGTGCTGATCGTCGCCGGCGACGACCCCGGCGATCCGGCGCTGGTCGGGGCCGCCGCCACCGGGGTACGCCGCGGGGCCCGCGTCGTCGTCGCGGCACCCTACGAAGGGCCGTTGCGCGACACCACCGCCGGGCGGGTCGCAGTGCTGGAGCCGCGGATGCGGGTCCCCGATGAGTTCGGCCTGGGCCGCTACCTGGCCGCCGGGCTGGCCGCGCTGCAAAGCGTGGACCCCAAGCTCGGTGCCGACTTGGGTGTGCTGGCCGACGAACTGGACGCCGAAGCACTGCGCAACAGCGCCGGACGCGAGGTGTTCACCAACCCGGCCAAGGCGCTGGCCGAACGGATCTCGGGGCGCAGCGTGGTGTTGGCCGGCGACTGCGGGGCGACGCTGGCGCTGGCCCGGCACGGCTCGTCGGTGTTGCTGCGGCTCGGCCACCAGGTGGTGGCGGCCACTGGTTTGGCCGACGCGCTGGTGGCGCTGCGCACGACGCCGTCGTTCGCCGATCCGGCGGATGCGCTGTTCCACGACGAGGCGATCGACGGACCGCTGCCCGAGCGGCTGCGGGTGCTCGCGCTGACGTTGGCGGCCGACCGGACCGTCGTCGCTGCGCGGGTTGCGCCGCTCGGCGACGTCGACATCGTCGGCGCCGAGGACGTGCCCGATGTGTCCGTCGGCGCCGCCGGCCAGGTCGGCGCGCAGCGCGCCGAGCAGCAACTGGCAATATTGGCCGTCCGACTGGAGATGGCCGCCGTTTATTTGCGACTGGTGCGGGGATAGACAACAGACGTGGAACTGCTACGCGGAGCGATACGGACGTACGCCTGGGGATCGCGTACGGCCATCGCCGAATTCACCGGGCGACCCGTCCCGGCCGCTCACCCCGAAGCCGAGCTCTGGTTCGGCGCGCATCCGGGCGACCCGGCGTGGCTGGAGGCCGCCGGCGGCGAAACCTCGTTGTTGGACGCCCTGCTCGCCGACCCCGACGGCCAGCTCGGTTCGGCGGCCCGCTCCCGATTCGGTGACGTGCTGCCGTTCCTGGTCAAGGTCCTCGCCGCCGACGAACCGCTGTCGCTGCAGGCGCACCCCAGCGCCGAGCAGGCCGCCGAAGGCTACCGGCGCGAGGAGCGACTCGGCATCCCGATCAACTCGCCGATCCGCAACTACCGCGACAGCAGCCACAAGCCCGAGCTGCTGGTGGCGCTGCAGCCGTTCGAGGCGCTGGCCGGGTTCCGTCCGGCCGCCCGCACCGTCGAATTGCTGCGCGCGCTGTCGGTCCCCGACCTGGAGCCATTCCTGCACCTGCTCAACGACCAGTCCGACGCCGACGGGCTGCGCGCGCTGTTCACCACCTGGATTACCGCTCCGCAGCCCGACATCGACGCGCTGATCCCGGCCGTGCTCGATGGCGCGATCAACTACATCACTTCCGGCGCAACGGAATTCGCGGCCGAAGCCAAGACCGTGCTGGAACTGGGCGAGCGCTACCCGGGCGACGCCGGGGTGCTGGCTGCGTTGTTGCTCAACCGCATCAGCCTGGCTCCCGGTGAGGCGATCTTCCTGGCGGCCGGCAACCTGCACACCTACCTGCGCGGCGTTGCCCTGGAGGTTATGGCCAACTCCGACAACGTGTTACGCGGCGGCCTGACCCCCAAGCACGTCGACGTGCCGGAGCTGCTGCGCGTGCTGGACTTCACGCCCACCACCGAGGACCAGCTGCGCCCGCCGACGCACCGCGAGGGGCTGGGGCTGGTCTACGACACCCCGACCGACGAATTCGCGGTGTGTGTGCTGACTCTCGACGGCGAGCACGTCGGCCACGAGGTCGACGCGCCGTCGCGGCACGGGTCCTCGCAAGGCCCGCAGATCCTGTTGTGCACCGAGGGCTGCACCACCGTGCACGGAAAATCCGGGACGCTGAAACTCGAACGCGGCGCCGCGGCGTGGGTGGCCGCCGACGACGGACCGATCCGGCTCGTCGCGCATCAGCCGACCACGTTGTTCCGCGCCACCGTGGGTCTGTGAGCGCCCCAAGCAGTACCCGCGCGATCCTGGCCGCGCTGGCCGCCAACGCCGGCATCGCCGCCGCGAAGTTCGTCGGGTTTGTTCTCACCGGCAGCTCGTCGATGCTCGCCGAAGCGGTGCACTCGGTGGCCGACACCTCCAATCAGGCCCTGTTGCTGTTCGGGCAGCGCGCGGCGCGCAAGGAGGCCGACGCGCTGCACCCGTTCGGCTACGGGCGCAGCCGCTACTTCTGGTCCTTCGTGGTGGCGCTGGTGTTGTTCACCCTCGGCGCGGTCTTCGCGCTCTACGAGGGCTACCACAAGATCGCCCACCCGGCCGAGCTGACGTCTCCGGTGGTGGCGCTGGTGATCCTGGTGGTGGCAATCACCTTGGAGGCGTTCAGTTTTCGCACGGCGGTGGTCGAGTCGCGGCCGCTGAAGGGCAGTGGCAGCTGGTGGCGGTTCATCCGCAACTCCCGCAATCCCGAGCTGCCGGTGGTGCTGCTCGAGGACACCGGTGCGCTGATCGGGCTGGCGTTCGCGCTCGTCGGCGTCGGCTTGACGACGGCCACCGGCAACCCGGTCTGGGATGGCGTCGGCACCATCGCCATCGGCCTGCTGCTCGGCGTCATCGCGACCATCCTGATGGTCGAGATGCACAGCCTGCTGATCGGGGAGAGCGCCACCGCGGCCGAAGCCGCCGCTATCCGGGCGGCCCTGGAAAACACAGAGCACGTCGACCGTCTGATCCATTTGCGCACGCAGTATCTCGGCCCCGACGAGATGCTGGTGGGCGCCAAGATCGCGGTGGGCCCGGAGGTCGAGCTGGCTACCGTGGCGGCCACTATCGACGCCGCCGAGGCCAACATCCGCGCGGCGGTGCCGGCCGCCCGGGTGATCTACCTCGAGCCCGACCTGGATCGGGCGCTGATTCGCTAGCCTCGCGTCGGCGCGCGTGTGCGCCCAGTAGTCGGTACTGTCCCGGTGCATGGCCGATCGATGGCGCATCAAATCCGTCGAGCAGTCGATTGCCGACACCGACGAACCGGATAGCCGGCTGCACAAAAACCTCAGCTGGTGGCACCTGACCGTGTTCGGCGTCTCGGTGGTGATCGGCGCCGGGATCTTCACGGTCACCGCCTCGACCGCGGGCAACATCACCGGCCCGGCCATCTGGATCTCGTTTCTGATCGCGGCGATCACCTGCGGGCTGGCCGCCGTGTGCTACGCGGAGTTCGCCTCGACGCTGCCGGTGGCGGGCAGCGCCTACACCTTCTCCTACGCCACCTTCGGCGAGTTTTTGGCGTGGGTGATCGGCTGGAACCTGGTGCTCGAGTTGGCCATCGGCGCGGCGGTGGTGGCCAAGGGCTGGTCCAGCTACCTGGACACCATGTTCGGAATCGCCAGGGGCACAATCACTCTCGGCTCATTCCAGCTCGACTGGGGGGCTTTGTTGATTGTCGCGCTGGTGGCGACGCTGCTGGCGCTGGGCACCAAGTTGTCGGCGCACTTTTCGGCCGTGGTCACCGCGATCAAGGTATCGGTGGTGGCGCTGGTGGTGGTCGTCGGCGCGTTTTACGTCAAGGCCGCCAACTACTCGCCGTTCATCCCGCCGCCGGAGGCCGATCACGCCGGCACCGGCGTCGACCAGTCGGTGCTCTCGCTGATGACCGGAGCGCACACCAGCCACTACGGCTGGTTCGGCGTGCTGGCGGGCGCGTCGATCGTGTTCTTCGCGTTCATCGGGTTCGACATCGTGGCCACCATGGCCGAGGAAACCAAGCACCCGCAGCGCGACGTGCCGCGCGGGATTCTGGCCACGCTGGGCATCGTCACCGTGCTCTACGTCGCCGTCTCGGTCGTGCTGTCCGGGATGGTGCCCTATACCGCGCTTCAGGACCGGCCCGGCGGCAAGCACGCCAACCTGGCCACCGCGTTCGCGGCGAACGGGGTGCACTGGGCGTCCGGCGTCATCTCGATCGGGGCGCTGGCCGGGCTGACCACGGTGGTGATGGTGCTGATGCTCGGCCAGTGCCGCGTGCTATTCGCGATGTCGCGCGACGGGCTGCTGCCGCGGGCGCTGGCGCAGACCAGTAGCCGCGGGACGCCGGTGCGGATCACCGTGCTGGTCGCGCTGCTGGTGGCCCTCGCGGCGTCGGTATTCCCGATGGCCAAGCTGGAGGAGATGGTCAACGTCGGAACGCTTTTCGCGTTCGTCCTGGTGTCCGCCGGAGTGGTCATCCTGCGCCGCACCCGCCCCGACCTGCCGCGCGGTTTCCGCGCGCCGTGGGTGCCGCTGCTGCCGATCGCCTCGGTGTGCGCGTGCCTGTGGCTGATGCTCAACCTGACCGGGGTGACGTGGATCCGGTTCGGCGTGTGGATGGTCGTCGGCGTCGCCATCTACTACGGCTACGGCCGCCGGCACTCGGTGTTGGCGGGCCGGCAGGCCGAGGAGCCGACCGCCGTCGACGTCGCTTCCTAACCGACGCCAGGTGCTTTACAAATAGCCATGAAATGTCTAGACAGGAGACGCAAAGCGCGGTATTGTCAACTCCAACGTGCTGTGACTCACAACGGAGGTTGCGACATGACCACCACGACAAGTCCCGACACGACGCTGTGGCGCGACAAGAAGCGCTACCTGTGGCTGCTCGGGCTGATCGCCCCGACGGCCCTGATGCTGATCCTGCCGATCGTGTGGGCAATGAATCAGGCCGGCTGGCACACCGCATCGCAGGTGCTGTTCTGGATCGGGCCGATCCTGGTGTATGTCGTGTTGCCGCTGCTCGACCTTCGCTACGGCCCGGACGGGCAAAACCCGCCCGACGAGGTGATGGAGCGGCTGGAGAACGACAAGTACTACCGCTACTGCACCTATATCTACATCCCGTTCCAATACGCCAGCGTCGTGCTGGGCGCCTACTTGTTCACCGCATCCGACCTGAGCTGGCTGGGCTTCGAGGGGTCGCTCAGCTGGCCGGCCAAGATCGGCCTGGCGCTGTCTGTCGGTGCGCTGGGGGGCATCGGCATCAACACCGCCCACGAAATGGGCCACAAGAAGGACACCCTGGAGCGCTGGCTGTCGAAGATCACCCTGGCTCAGACCTGCTACGGCCACTTCTACATCGAGCACAACCGGGGCCACCACGTGCGGGTGGCCACGCCGGAGGACCCGGCGTCGGCCCGGTTCGGTGAGACGTTTTGGGAGTTCTTCCCGCGCAGCGTCATTGGCAGCCTGCGCTCAGCATGGGGTCTGGAGGCGCAGCGGCTGCGCCGGCTGAACAAGAGCCCGTGGCACCCGTCGAACGACGTGCTCAACGCCTGGGCGATGTCGGTGGTGCTGTGGGCCGTGCTGATCGCCGTGTTCGGCCCGGCGCTGATCCCGTTCGTGATCATCCAGGCCGTCTACGGCTTCTCGCTGTTGGAGTCGGTGAACTACCTCGAGCACTACGGCCTGCTGCGGCAGAAAAACGCCAATGGCCGCTACGAGCGCTGCACGCCGCAGCACAGCTGGAACTCCGACCACATCGTGACCAACCTGTTCCTGTACCACTTGCAGCGGCACAGCGACCATCACGCCAACCCGACGCGCCGCTACCAGATACTGCGCAGCATGGACGGCGCACCGAACCTGCCCAGCGGATACGCGTCGCTGATCGGGCTGACCTACCTTCCGCCGCTGTGGCGCAAGGTGATGGACCACCGGGTGCTGGCCCACTACGACGGCGACATCACCCGGGCCAACATTCACCCGCGTGTCCGCAGCCAGGTGCTGGCCCGCTACGGGGCGGTGGCGTGATGCCGTCGTACCGCTGCCCGGGGTGCGGGTACATCTACGACGAGGCCAAAGGCGCTGCGAGGGAAGGCTTTCCGGCCGGCACACCGTGGGACCAGATTCCCGACGACTGGTGCTGCCCGGACTGCGCGGTCCGCGAGAAGATCGATTTCGAACCGATAGGAGCGAACGCATGACCGACTACAAGCTGTTCGTGTGTGTGCAGTGCGGTTTCGAGTACGACGAGGCCAAGGGCTGGCCCGAAGACGGCATCGCGCCCGGCACCCGCTGGGACGACATCCCCGACGACTGGAGTTGCCCGGACTGCGGCGCAGCCAAGTCCGACTTCGAGATGGTAGAAGTCGCACGTTCTTGACGGCTAGTCTCGCGCATGTGGCAGCGGCAGATGGTACGGGCAGGCCCGTACGAGTCTCCTACGCCGAGGCGTCGCGGGTCCTGTTGCGCGATTCGGTGCTCGACGCGATGCGCGAGCTGCTGCTGGCCCGTGACTGGTCGGCGATCACGCTGGCCGACGTGGCCCGCGCCGCCGGCATCAGCCGGCAGACCATTTACAACGAGTTCGGCTCCCGGCAAGGCCTGGCGCAGGGCTACGCGCTGCGGCTGGCCGACCGGCTGGTGGACGCCGTCGACGACGCCGTCTACTCCAATGTCGGCGAAGTCTACGCCGCGTTCCTGCAGGGCTTCCGGATGTTCTTCACCGAGTCGGCCGCCGACCCGCTGGTGATCTCACTGCTCACCGGTGTCGCCAAACCCGACCTGCTGCAGATCATTACCACCGACAGCGGGCCGATCATCACTCATTGCGCGGAGCGGTTGGCCAACACGTTCCAGCACAGCTGGGTCAAGGCCAGCGACGACGACGCCGGCATCATCGCGCGCGCGATCGTGCGGCTGGCGATGAGCTATGTGTCGATGCCGCCGGAGGCCGACCACGACGTCGCCGCCGACCTGGCACGCCTGCTTACCCCCGCCGTCGAACGCTACGGTGTGATCGAGTCCTGAGCCGGTCGCACGCCAGCGGCACCGAGGACTAATGTGTATGCGAGCTAACTAGTTGACCGATGAGGAGTGCGCCCGAGATGACGACCACCGAGAACGCCCTGAGCACCGACGTGCGCAACGGCATCGAATACAAGGTCGCCGACCTGTCGCTGGCGGACTTCGGCCGCAAGGAGATCCGCCTGGCCGAGCACGAGATGCCGGGCCTGATGTCGCTGCGGCGCGAGTACGCCGAGGTGCAGCCGCTGAAGGGGGCGCGGATCTCCGGGTCGCTGCACATGACCGTACAGACCGCGGTGCTGATCGAGACGCTGACCTCGCTGGGTGCCGAGGTCCGCTGGGCGTCGTGCAACATCTTCTCCACCCAGGACCACGCCGCCGCCGCGGTGGTGGTCGGCCCGCACGGCACCCCGGAGGAGCCCAAGGGCACCTCGGTGTTCGCGTGGAAGGGTGAGACGCTCGAGGAGTACTGGTGGGCCGCCGAGCAGGCGCTGACCTGGCCGGGCGAGCCGGCGAACATGATCCTCGACGACGGCGGCGACGCCACCATGATGGTGCTGCGCGGCATGCAGTACGAGAAGGCCGGTGTGGTGCCGCCCGCCGAGGAGGACGACTCCGCCGAGTGGAAGATTTTCCTGAACCGGCTGCGCGAGGGCTTCGAGAGCGACAAGACCAAGTGGACCAAGATCGCCGAGTCGGTCAAGGGCGTCACCGAGGAGACCACTACCGGTGTGCTGCGGCTCTACCAGTTCGCCGCGGCCGGTGATCTGGCGTTCCCCGCGATCAACGTCAACGACTCGGTGACCAAGTCCAAGTTCGACAACAAGTACGGCTGCCGGCACTCGCTGATCGACGGCATCAACCGCGGCACCGACGTGCTGATCGGCGGCAAGAAGGCGCTGGTCTGCGGCTACGGCGACGTCGGCAAGGGCTGCGCGGAATCGCTGGCCGGCCAGGGCGCGCGAGTGACCGTCACCGAGATCGACCCGATCAACGCGCTGCAGGCGCTGATGGAGGGCTACGACGTCAAGACCGTCGAGGAGGCGATCGGCGAGGCCGACATCGTCGTCACCGCGACCGGCAACAAGGACATCATCACGCTCGAGCACATGAAGGCGATGAAGGACCAGGCGATCCTAGGCAACATCGGCCACTTCGACAACGAGATCGACATGGCGGCGCTCGAGCGGTCCGGCGCGACGAAGATGAACGTCAAGCCGCAGGTGGACGTGTGGACCTTCGGCGACACCGGCCGCTCGATCATCGTGCTCTCCGAGGGCCGGCTACTGAACCTCGGCAACGCCACCGGCCACCCGTCGTTCGTGATGAGCAACAGCTTCTCCAACCAGGTGATCGCCCAGATCGAGCTGTGGACCAAGAACGACGAGTACGACAACGAGGTGTACCGGCTGCCCAAGCACCTCGACGAGAAGGTGGCCCGCATCCACGTCACCGCGCTCGGCGGCCAGCTGACCAAGCTGACCAAGGACCAGGCCGAGTACATCGGAGTCGACGTCGAGGGCCCCTACAAGCCCGATCACTACCGCTACTGAGCGTTAGCCCGTCGCCTCGTCGGGGTCCAGGCCGGCCAGCAGCGCACCGCGGGCGCGGGCGACGCGAGACCGGATGGTGCCCACCGGGCAGCCGCACACGGCTGCCGCGTCGGCGTAGGACAGCCCCAGCAGCTGGGTGAGCAGCAGCGCCTCGCGCTGGTCGGCGGTGAGGTTGGCGATCATCGTCGTGACCTCGACGACGTCTTCGAATCCGCGGGTGGGCCGCTCGCGGTTGAGTAGCTGTTCGGGGTCGGCGCCGTGCGCGGTGCGCGGCCGAGCCCGGACGTGGCGCACGTGGTCGGCGACGACACGGCGCGCGATGGCCAGCAGCCAGGTCCGGGCGCTGGACCGTCCAGAGAATCGCCGGATGGCGCCGATGGCCCGCAGAAACGTCTCCTGGGTCAGATCGTCGGCGTGGGACCCGTCGGACAGGTAGGCCACAAACCGCCACACGTCCTGCTGGGTGGCTTTGATGAACGTCTCGAGCGCCCCGGCGTCGCCGCGCGCAGCGGCGAGGGCGTGTGCGGTAACGGCGTCGTCGTCGCTACGCGCGGCCATGGGCACCCACCCTAATACGACGCTCTGTCGTAGACCGCACGGCTAGGCGGCGGAGCGGTTGACGGGCCACAGATGGCCGCGGCGCCGAGCGGCCGGAGCGCTGGCGGTGAGCACCAGCTCGGTTGTCTGGGCGCCGCCGTCGGCCTCCGGTTTGGACGACCCGACCCGTTCGCGGGCCACCAGCAACGCGAAGGCCAGTCCGATCAGCATCGGCAGGTGACTGGCGATGCGCGCCGCGGTGACCTGTCCGGTGCAGGCGTCGACGGCCACATAGCCGAACAGCGCGATCGCAAACGCGCCGGCGATCGCCGCGACGCCGACGGCCGCCGCGGTCCAGATGCCGGCGGCAATCATCGCCACGCCCAAGGCCAGGAACCATGCCGTGGACTCGTGCAGCAGGTGTGCCCCGGTCGCAGCGCCATGCATGTGGTGGGACACCAAACCGAAGTCGATGCCCGCGATTTGGGCCAACGCCACCGCGACCTGCACCAGGCCCACGACGATCAGCCCGCAGCGCCGGTAGTCCGACACCAGATCCCGCAGCCAACGGCGATACGGCGGCAGCGGCGCGACGCCGGCGCTCGTCATGATCTGGTCGACCAGGTCCGGTGCGCGGCCCACCTCGACCGAGGACAGCCTGCGGGTCTGCACCGCCACTCCGATCAGCCAGGCACGGCACTCGTGACACGAACCCAGATGGGCGTCGACCCGTTGGGCCGGCACGTGCGCAGCCTCACCATCCAACCTCGCCGACAGCGCTTCGCGCGCAACCTCACACCGCATCGCTGTATCGTCGCGCATTCCTCTGCCCGAGCACAAAGGAACCCCCGAAGGAACTAATTCGCGTCGCGCGCCGACCACTTGTAGGTACGCACGATCGATCCCGAAAGAGGTGTCCGTGTCCCTGCGAGTTGTTCCCGAGGGCCTGACCGCGGCCGGTGCTGCGGTGGAAGCGTTGACAGCGCGGCTTGCTGCTGCGGAGGCCGGTGCGGCCCCGCTGATTTCGGCGGTGGTTCCGCCCGCCGTCGACCCGGTGTCGCTGCAGACGGCGGCGGGATTCAGCGCGTCCGGTAACGAGCATGGCGTCGCGGCCGCGCAGGGCGTGACGGAGCTGGGCCGCTCCGGTGCCGGCGTCGGCCAGGCCGCCGCCGGCTACGCGACGGGTGACGCCGCTGCCGCGTCGTCGTACCTGGTTGCCGGCGGCCTATGACGGCGCCAATCTGGATGGCCTTCCCGCCGGAGGTGCACTCGACGCTGCTGAGCAGCGGTCCGGGGCCGGGGTCGCTGTTGACGGCCGCCGGGGCGTGGTCCTCGTTGAGCGCCGAATACGCTTCGGCCGCAGACGAACTCACCGCGGTGCTGGCCGGCGCGCAGGCGGCGTGGGAAGGCCCGACCGCGGAAAAGTATGTGGCGGCGCACGGCCCGTACCTGACCTGGCTGCTGGACAGTGCCGAGAAGAGCACGGTCGCGGCAACTCTGCACCAGACCGCCGCCGGCGCCTATACCACCGCGCTGGCCGCCATGCCCACGCTGGGCGAGCTCGCCGCCAACCACGCTGTTCACGCTACGTTGGTGGCGACCAACTTCTTCGGGATCAACACCATCCCGATCGCGCTGAACGAAGCCGACTACGTTCGGATGTGGGTTCAAGCGGCTACCACGATGAGCACCTATCAGGCCGTCGCGGGATCGGCTCTGGCCGGCGTCCCGCCGACTGTGCCGGCGCCGCAGATCGTCGCACCGGGCGGCGAAACCACCTCTGCGACAACGCAATCGGCAGCCATGGCCCCGGCCTCGCAATCCGGTTCGCAGCTCAACAGCGCGGACACCTCGGCCACGCAACAGGCGGCGACCAGTGGTTCGTCGTGGCAGGACCAGCTTGCGCAGCTGATAACCAACTACAACATGGGGTTCGCGGATCCCCTGGCCAAGCTGTTCTTCCCCAATGGGTATCCCGTCGACCCGATGGGATTCGTCAACACGATTTTGCCGTTCTTCTCACAAATCCCCGGAATCTCACCAGTCCTTGCCTCCGCGCTCGCCTGGTTCGTCTTCCATAATTTGATGCTCGTTCTTGCCCTCGCACAGACGGCCCCGGTATTGCTGATGGCCGCTTTTCCGGCGGTGGCCGGCGCCGCTACCGCGGGGCTGGCGGGACTGGCGGGCCTGGCCGGAGTCCCAGGCGTCGCCGGCGTCGCGGTCCCTCCGGCAGCGGACATGCCGGGGGCCGCGGCCATCCCGGCGCCAATGGGATCCGCGCCGGCGTTTTCGACGGCGACCGGTGTCGAAACCAGCGCGAGCAACGCCCCGACGACGTCGAGCGCGACGACCAGTTCGGCCATGCCGAGCGGTGGGGGACCGGCCGGTGGTGGCCCGGAAGTCGGCTTCGGCCCGACCACGGGAATGACCGAAGGCTTTTACGCGGTGAGCGCGGCGGGATTGTCGGCCCAAAGCAGTGCCAGCAGTCGTGCGCGTCGGGGGACCAAGGAGTCGTCGTCGGAGGACATCGACGCTGCGGCGCCCGCAGCCGCGTCGGCTCGCGAGCAGGCGCGGGCCCGGCGGCGCCGGGCAGCGGCGATGGATCGCGGCCACCGCTACGAATACATGGACTACGAGCCGACCGTGGCCTCGGGGCAGGGTGCGGGTTCGTTGGGTTTTGCGGGGACGGTGCGTAGCGATGCCGCGGAGCGGGCGGCGGGGTTGGCGACGCTGGAGGGTGATGAGTTCGGTGCTGGCCCAAGGGTTCCCATGGTGCCGGGCAGCTGGGTGGTTGACGAGGAAAGGAAGTAAGTAATGAGTATGTTGGATGCCCATATTCCGCAGTTGGTGGCGTCGCAGTCGGCGTTTGCGGCTAAGGCGGGGTTGATGCGCTCGACGATCGGTCAGGCCGAGCAGGAGGCGCTCTCGGCGCAGGCGTTTCATGTCGGGGAGTCTGCGGCGGCGTTTCAGGCCGCCCATGCCCGGTTTGTGGAGGTGGCGGCGAAGGTGAATGCGCTGCTGGATATTGCGCAGGCCAATTTGGGTGATGCGGCGGGCACGTATGTGGCCTCTGATGCCGCGGCCGCGTCGACGTACACGGGAGGTTTCTGATGTCGCAGATTATGTACAACTACCCGGCGATGCTGGCCCATGCCGGGGACATGGCCTCTTATGCGGCCACGATGCAGGGGTTGGGGGCCGATATCGCCAGTGAGCAGGCGGCGTTGTCGGCGGCGTGGCAGGGCGATACCGGGATGACGTATCAGGCGTGGCAGGCGCAGTGGAATCAGGCGATGGCCGATCTGGTGCGGGCCTATCACGCGATGGCGGGCACGCACGAGACCAACACGGTGTCGATGCTGGCCCGCGACCAAGCCGAAGCCGCCAAATGGGGCTAGCCCGGACAGAGGTGTGTAGTCGCGTCGGCGATGATCCGATTGGCTTGGGCGGCGGAGTAGGGCGCATTGCCGGCGCGCACGATCGTATTGGCGACATCGTCGGGTGAGAGCCCACTGCCGAGGCCGCGGCATATTTCGTTGCCCATCGCTATCGCGTAGCCGCGGTTGGTGAATCCGATGCCGTCGCGGTTGAGCGCGTTGATGTAGCTGTTCTCATCGGCGGCAGCGAACGGCGCGGTGCCGATGGCGGTGACCGCGAGGACACCGCCGAGAACCGCGGCGAGCTGTTTGCGCATTGTGTGCCTCTTTGCGGGAATTGGGGTCTCCGAGTGTAGTGAGCTCCGAGTCGACGAGTCAGCAAATGCACAAATCGTCGGACGACGCGGATAAGCTCGCGCCGTGTTGATCGCGATCGAAGGCGTCGACGGCGCCGGCAAACGGACGCTGTCGAACGGTCTGCGCGCAGCCTTCGAGGCGGCCGGCAAGTCGGTGGCCGCGTGCGCGTTCCCGCGCTACGGCCAGTCGGTGGCCGCCGACGTCGCGCACGAGGCGCTGCACGGGCAGCACGGCGACCTCGCCTCGTCGGTGTATGCGATGGCGATGCTGTTTGCGCTGGATCGCGCCGGCGCCGTCGAGCACATCCAGGAGCTGTGCCGCGGCCACGACGTCGTCATCCTGGACCGCTACGTGGCATCCAACGCCGCCTACAGCGCGGCCCGTCTGCACCAGAACGCCGACGGGGAAGTGGCGGGCTGGGTACATGACATGGAATACCGGCGGTTGGGCCTGCCGATGCCGGATTGGCAAGTGCTGCTTGGGGTTTCGGCAGAATTAGCCGGCCAACGCGCCCGGCAGCGGGCCAGCCAGGAAGCCGGCCGCCAGCGCGACTCTTACGAACGCGACGACGACCTGCAGCGTCGAACTGGCGCGGTATACGCCGGCTTGGCCGCCGCCGAGTGGGGCGGGCGCTGGCTGGTGGTGGACGCCGACGTCGACCCCGCTGAGCTTGCTGCCCGGCTGGGTGCCCGCTGAACTGGAAGAAACACGGGTGTGGGAACTGAGTTTTGTCGCGAACTGGTGACACCATGGACACCATGAGGCAAAGGATTCTCGTCGTCGACGACGACGCTTCGCTGGCCGAGATGCTCACCATCGTGCTGCGCGGCGAAGGTTTCGACACCGCGGTCATCGGTGACGGCACCCAGGCGCTCACCGCAGTGCGCGAGCTGCGTCCCGATCTGGTGCTGCTGGACCTGATGCTGCCAGGCATGAACGGCATCGACGTGTGCCGGGTGCTGCGCGCGGACTCCGGCGTGCCGATCGTCATGCTCACCGCCAAGACCGACACCGTCGACGTGGTGCTCGGCCTGGAGTCGGGCGCCGACGACTACATCATGAAGCCGTTCAAACCCAAGGAGCTGGTGGCCCGGGTGCGGGCACGGCTGCGCCGCAACGACGACGAGCCGGCCGAGATGCTGTCCATCGCCGACGTCGACATCGACGTGCCCGCGCACAAGGTGACCCGCAACGGCGAGCAGATCTCGCTGACACCGCTGGAATTCGACCTGCTGGTGGCGCTGGCACGCAAACCACGCCAGGTGTTTACTCGTGATGTGCTGCTCGAACAGGTGTGGGGATACCGTCACCCTGCGGACACCCGCTTGGTGAACGTGCATGTCCAGCGTCTGCGGGCCAAGGTCGAAAAAGACCCGGAGAACCCGACCGTTGTCCTGACCGTTCGAGGAGTGGGATACAAGGCCGGACCCCCGTGATTTGGGGCTCGCGGCGACGCATTCGCGGTCGTTGGGGCCTATCTGGCCCACTGATGCGGGGCATGAGTGCGTTGAGTCGAGCCGTAGCCGTCGCCTGGCGCCGTTCGCTGCAACTGCGGGTGGTGGCACTGACTCTCGGAATGTCCCTCGCCGTCATCTTGGCGCTCGGCTTCGTGCTGACCAGCCAGGTCACCAACCGGGTGCTCGACGTGAAGGTCCGCGCGGCCATCGAGCAGATCGAGCGGGCCCGCACCACGGTCAGCGGCATCGTCAGCGGCGAGGAGGCGCGCTCGCTGGACTCCAGCCTGCAGCTGGCCCGCAACACGTTGACGTCGAAAACCGACCCGACGTCCGGCGCCGGGACGGCCGGCGCGTTCGACGCGGTGCTGGTGGTGCCGGGCTACGGTCCCCGGCCCGCGGCCGCCGCCGGGCCCGTCGACCAACTGCCCGGCGCCCTGCGCGAATTCGTCAAGGCCGGGCAGGTGGCCTACCAATACGCAACCGTGCACACCGAGGGCTTCTCCGGCCCGGCGCTGGTGATCGGCAGCCCGGCGTCGTCGCGGGTGACCAACCTGGAGCTGTACCTGATCTTCCCGTTGGCCAACGAGCAAAGCACGATCGCGCTGGTGCGCGGCACCATGACCACCGGCGGCGTGGTGCTGTTGGTGCTGCTGGCCGGGATTGCGCTGTTGGTCTCCCGTCAGGTGGTGGTGCCGGTGCGGGCCGCCGCGCGAACCGCTGAACGCTTCGCCGAAGGGCACTTATCGGAGCGGATGCCGGTGCGCGGTGAGGACGACATGGCCCGGCTGGCGGTGTCGTTCAACGACATGGCCGAAAGCCTGTCGCGCCAGATCGCGCAACTGGAGGAGTTCGGTAACCTGCAGCGCCGGTTCACTTCCGACGTCAGCCACGAGTTGCGCACACCGCTGACCACGGTGCGCATGGCGGCCGATCTGATCTATGACCACAGCGAGGACCTCGATCCCGCGCTGCGACGTTCCACCGAGTTGATGGTCAACGAGCTGGACCGGTTCGAGACCCTGCTCAACGATCTGCTGGAGATCTCCCGCCACGACGCCGGCGTGGCCGAATTGTCCGTCGAGGCAGTCGATTTGCGTTCGACGGTCAACAGCGCGCTGGGCAACGTCGGCCACCTGGCCGAGGACGCCGGCGTCAAGCTGATCGTCGACATGCCGCCCGAGGAAGTGATCGCCGAGGTCGACTCCCGCCGCGTCGAGCGCATCCTGCGCAACCTGATCGCCAACGCGATCGACCACGCGGAGCGCAAGCCGGTGCGGATCCGGATGGCCGCCGACGAAGACACCGTCGCAGTTACGGTGCGCGACTACGGAGTTGGGCTGCGACCGGGCGAGGAGAAGCTGGTGTTCAGCCGGTTCTGGCGCTCCGACCCGTCTCGGGTGCGCCGATCCGGCGGGACCGGACTGGGTTTGGCGATCAGTGTCGAGGACGCACGGCTGCACCAGGGCCGGCTCGAGGCGTGGGGCGAACCCGGCAAGGGCGCCTGCTTCCGGCTGACGCTCCCGCTGGTGCGCGGGCACAAGGTCACCACCAGCCCGCTGCCGATGAGACCGATTGACCGCGACCGCAACGAGCGTCAGGTCCGCCAGCGCGAGCATGCCGAAAGGGGCGCGTGATGCGGCGGCTTGCCGCACTGCTGTTCGCGGTGGGCGTGTTGGCGGGCTGTGCCGGTGTGCCCAGCTCGTCGGCGCCGCAGGCCATCGGCACCGTCGAGCGACCTGCGCCGTCGAACCTGCCCAAGCCCACGCCGGGCATGGACCCCGATCTGCTACTGCGTGAATTCCTCAAGGCCACAGCCGATCCCGCGAACCGGCACCTGGCCGCCCGGCAGTTCCTTACCCAAAAGGCATCCAACGGCTGGGACGACGCCGGTAGCGCGTTGCTGATCGACCACGTGGTGTTCGTGGAAACCCGTGGCACTGACCGGGTTTCGGTATCCATGCGAGCCGACATTCTCGGTTCGCTGTCGGATATGGGGGTGTTCGAGACCGCCGAGGGCGTGCTGCCCGATCCCGGTCCGATCGAGTTGGTCAAGACGCCCGGCGGCTGGCGCATCGACCGACTGCCCAACGGAGTGTTCTTGGACTGGCAGCAATTCCAGGCCACGTACAAGCGCAACACGCTGTACTTCGCCGACCCGACGGGCAAGACCCTTGTTCCCGATCCGCGCTACGTCGCGGTGTCCGATCCGGACCAGCTAGCCACCGAGCTGGTTTCCAAGCTGATCGCCGGCCCGCGTCCGGAGATCAGTAAAGCAGTGCACAACATGCTCGGTCCGCCGGTCCGGCTGCGTGGGCCGGTGACTCGCGCCGACGGTGGGAAAACCGGTGTGGGCCGGGGTTACGGCGGGGCCCGCATCGAGTTGGAGACGCCGGCAGTCGTCGACCCGCATAGCCGGCAACTTCTTGCGGCGCAGGTCATTTGGACATTGGCGCGCGCAGACATCAAGGGCCCGTACGTGATCGACGCCGACGGCGCCGCACTGGACGACCGGTTCGCCGACGGGTGGAAGACCTCCGACGTGGCCGCCACCGATCCGGGGGTGGACGAAGGGGCGGCGGCCGGTGTGCACGCGTTGGTCGGCGGGGCCATGGTGTCGTTGGACGGGCAGCGCTCTACCCCGGTGGCAGGGGCATTCGGCAGGCCGACGAATCAGAGCGCGGCGGCGCTGTCCCGCAACGGGCACCGGGCAGCGTCGGTGGTGACGCTGCGACCGGGTGCGCCCGATGTGGAGGCGTCGTTGTGGATCGGCGATTTGGGCGGCGAGGCGGTGCAAGCCGCTGACGGACATAGCCTTTCGCGGCCCAGCTGGTCGCTGGACGACGCGGTGTGGGTGGTGGCCGACGGCAACAACGTGCTGCGGGCGATTCAGGAGACGGCGTCGGGGCAGCCGGCGCGCATGCCGGTGGATTCGGCCGCGGTGTCCAGCCGCTTCCCCGGCGCGATCACTGAGCTGCAGCTCTCTCGCGACGGGACACGGGCGGCGATGGTCATCGAAGGGCAGGTGATTCTCGCCAGTATCGAGCAGACGCAAGCCGGCCAGTTCGCGCTGACCTTTCCGCGGCGGCTCGGCTTCGGTCTGGGTTCGTCGGTGGTGTCGCTGTCCTGGCGCACCGGTGACGACCTGGCGGTCAGCCGCACCGACGCGCAGCATCCGGTGTCGTATGTGAACCTCGACGGAGTGAATTCCGATGCGCCGAGCGGCAATTTGCAGCTTCCGGTGACGACGATCGCGGCCAACCCGTCGACGGTCTACGTCGCCGATCCGCGCGGGGTGTTACAGCTGTCGGGCTCCGGCGCTGAAGGTCCGCAGGGCTGGTTGGGCGTCGCGCCGTTCATGGTGGGCGGCGCGGTGCCCGTGCTGCCGGGTTAGGTTGGCCCGTCACCGGCCCGCCGAGTGTGCAGTTATGACACGGAAAATTGCAAAAAGCGTGCATTAAGTCCCCACTCGTGGCGGATCGTGAGGTCTCGAGACCGGGCTGACATGCGAAATTGGTGTCACTTGGGGTTCCGCGGGTGGGGTAGCGTTTTATGGTCGTTCGTTCAGGGGAGGTGCGATGTCCGAGTTGCGGGTGACCCCGGAGCAGTTGACGCACGCCTCTGCGGAGTTCGGCGCGGTGGCGCAGGAGTTGCGTGCGGGTCTGGGGTCCATCGACGACGAAGTCGGCAAGTTGTTGGGTGGCTCCTGGACCGGCGAGGCGTCGTCGTCGTACAACGCGGTCTGGCGTGAATGGCATGAGGGCGCGACAAAGGTCTTGCAGGGACTGACGACGATGTCGGCCTTGTTGGCCGATGCTGCGTCGCGGTATTCGCAGACCGATCAGGCGGGCGCCGCGGGCATCGACGGGGCGGGGGTGTAGCCGTGAGTGCGTTCCGGGTGGATCCGGCGGCGTTGTTGGCGGCCGCGGACCGGATGTCGGAGTTCGAGCAGCATATGGAAGACAAGCTGGCACACGTGACGGCCGCGGAACGGTCGTTGGGTGTTGCATGGGACGGCACCGGCGGGCAAGCCCAGGCCGCCGCGCAGCAGCGATGGTCCGAAGGGGCGCAGGAGATGCGCCAGGCGTTGGCCGATCTGCGTCGTATCGCCGTCGGTGCGCACGAGAATTACCACGGCGCAATGCAAACGAATATCCGCAACTGGGGCTGACCCCTCGTGGGTGGCTATGAGGTCGATCCGGTCCGGCTTGCCGGCGACGGGAAGAACCTCGCGGAAAAGGGCGACGCCTTGGCGGCCGCCGTGCAGGCGCTGGAGTCGGCGTTGTCGTCGTCGGGCCAAATGTGTGGCGACGATCCTGCCGGCAAGGCGTTCGCGCTGAGCTATCGCCAAGGTGGGCAGGCGTTGTTTTCGGCGGCTGAGGCCGCGGTGAACGCTTGTCGCAAGATCGGGTACGGCATCGAGGTCTCGGCGTCGAACTATGCCCACAGTGAGGCGGCCTCGACCGTCGGGGGAGCCGAGCCGTCGGTGCCACCACCGGGTGAGCCGCCGAAGTTCTCGGGCCCGACGATGCCGAATCCGTTCGGACCTGCGGTCGGCGAACCGATGTTGTGGGCGGTGGTCCGACAGTTCGTGGGCAGTCCATGGCCGGATGGCAACCCGGCGACGTTGCGGGCCGCGGCAGCAGCTTGGCGCACGTTCGGCTCGGCAGTGACGGGCATGACCGAGGCGGTCGCGGCGTGCTCTGCCGACTTGTCGGGCCACGACATCCCAGAGCTGTCAATGATCACCGATGCGGTGACGAAAATGAGTTCGGGTGTGGGCGGCTTCGGCAAGCAATGCGAATCGATTGCGTCGTCCTTGGATTCCTTTGCGGGCGAGGTGGAGTCGTCACAGAACGCGATCCGCGACTTGTTGCACAAGCTGAGCCCGTCGGGAATGGCCCAAGAGGTGGTCGGCTTCTTCACTGGGCACAATCCGATGGACGACATCAAGCAGATCGCCAACGACATCAAGGAGGTCCTGCACACCCTCAATCGCGAGGCCGACAGCGTTTCGACGCTGTTTCAGGACGCCATGAACGAACTCGACAATCTGACAACAGAATTCGAGAACTGGGCCCGCAAAGAGTTCACCCACTACCTGGGCAATACCGTGGGCAACGCCGTGGCGAACGAATTTACCGCCGGCTTGGACTTCAGCGAAGGTGGCGTCAAGAGCGTTATCGGGACCGTCGGCAGCCTGGAGGATTTGGCTACCCACCCGAAAGACCTCGCAAAGCTCTTGGCCATGGGCAACCCCGCAACAGCAGTCAACGCGTTTGCGGAGCAAGCGATGCAATTTGCCCATGACCCTAAAGGCTTCCTCGACCAGAAGCTCGACGTGGCCAAGGGCATGGTCGACGCGAAGGACTGGACCAGCGATCATCCGATGCGGGGGGCGGGATACGTCGGCGGCACTATCGCGCAGTTGTTGATTCCCGGTGCTGGGGAAGCCAAGGCCGGCGCGGAGGGTGCCAAGGCCGCCGACGAAGCGGCACAAGCGGCTCGGGCCGAAAGCCAAGCGGCACGCGCCAGTGAGGGAATCCTCGGTGCAGGAGCGGAATCCGGTGTCGCCGCAAAGGGTTCCAGCATCGCTCGCGATCTCAACTCGATCGAGGTCAAGCCCAGCGAAGTCGCAGCCCCCGCTCCGCCCGGGCGACCACCCGAACCGGGACCGTCGGTAAGGCCGGCCGAGCCGGCTCCGGCCCCGGCACCGGGAGCAGGAGCTGGGAGCGGGTCCGGTGCGGGGCGACCACCGATCGATGCCCCTTCGGCTCCCCATCCGGGTGGCGGCGAGCCGGGCGGCATCCACGAACCGGCGCCGACGCCAGCTGTCGAGCACCCAGCGCCCGGACCCGCCACCCCCGGTGGAGGCGTGCACGAACCTGCGCCGGTGGCAGCAGCCGACCACACCGCGCCTGCAGGCGCCGCGCCCGGCGGTGGTGTTCACGAACCCGCGCCGGTGGGTTCTGCTGCGGCGGCTGGTGAGCACGCACCGTCCGCCGGCATCCAGACGCCTAGCATGCCCGTGACTGCTGATGCATCCGCGGGCCAACCGACGTTGGCAAGCGCGCATGCCCCTGAGGCTGCTCCGATGTCTCCGGCCCACGAGCCGATTCCGGACTCATATCCGGGCGGGGCTCATTCACCCGAACCACCACCGCACGACCCCGGCGGGCCGGGCGGCGGTGACGGCCATGGCACCGGTGGTGGTGATGGCAGCGGCCATGGCGGGCCGGATCATCACAGCCCTGGTGAAGGATCCGGACATGACGGCTCACGCGGACCCGATAATGGCACACCCGCCGATCATGATGGACCGCACACGGATGACGTGTCACCCAATGGCTTGACCGACGAAAAACGTGATGAGATCCTGGCAATGGAGAAGGGTGATCGCCCTGATCCGTCCGATTATTTATCGCCTGAATACATTCAGAACCATCTAGAAAAATTTCACGATGGCGCAGCTCGATTCATGCCCGAGACGAATCTTGACAAATGGGGAATCGCCCAGCGCGATGGAACCTCGTTCGTGATGCCAAAAAGTGAGGCAGACGCCCTGATGGATGCGACTCAAGGTGACCCGCGCGCACTCGAGAAAGCACTTGGGCTGCCTGACGGATTTCTTGAGTCGAAAAAGCTCGTCAGGATCGATATAGCCCAGCCGCAAGAGTTCAATCTGCGCATCCCGTCCGGCAACGAAGCGGGCGCAAACGAACAGTGGCTTCCCGGCGGTTTATTGCCGGATGGTGCGTCAGAAGCTGTTATCGATGGCGGAAGGATACCCGACGGTGGTTATACTCGCACAGATATTAATTAGTAGGAGAAGGCCCTCATGAAGTTCGACGACACATTTTTCTCCAAGGAAGACCGGTACTCACTAGGTATCGAGTCGACGTCTGGTCGCTATTACGCATCGATACCTGTCAGCAACGGTATTGTCGATTATGAAGAGTATTACCAAATCTCCCCCGAGCAGTATCGTATTTTTCTAGATGACAAAACCGCCGCAATTGAATTTGTGGAAGCGTGTCGTCGCCACGAACACGATGAACTTCTCTTGCAACAGCCAGGGAGCAATCGCGGTACGCCGGTATAGTATTACCGGCGACAATTTGCCGCAGTATGGTACAGAGAGCATTCATAACATGGCTAACCGCGATGAATCGCGTTGTATCCGGTACCTCGTGGAAACGGCGATGCTGGGCTCGGCGCGGGCCATATTCGGGATAGTTTCTTGATCACCAATGATCCTGACGACGGAAATCTACATCGTCAAAAGCTTCGGAGAGTGTTGACCTGCCTATTGTCGTTTGTGTTCGGGGGTCGGACATAATCAGCATAATCAGTCTACTGCCGGCGCCGTACGAAGCATCGGTCTGTCGATCGTCGCGGTGAGCGAAGCGCCAGCGAGAAAAGGAGTGCGGTGGGCGAATCGGGGCACGTACGCGTGATCGTTGACCGGGGTTCGGTCTGTATGGCTGATGATGTGGACTCACACTTGCAATTTTGGGACTTCCCGGCAACTGCAACCGTCGACGATCTGCTCGTCGCCATCTCGCGGCAATTGCTGCCATCGGTGGCCGGCCCAGCGGGATGGTGTATCTACCGCGATCTTCGTGACCTATCCCGGCGCCGCGTTCTCGGGCTCATCTATACCCGCGATGACCTGAAGGAAGAGGATCGCATATGCCGTTACGTGGGCGGAGGTGAAACGCTCGCCCGGCTTGCACGGAATTCCGAGCTTGTCATCGACGCCGTCTACCTCTCAGGCGGCGCAGCACGGGCGGTCACGCTCAGCGAAATGATGGCGAACAAGTCATTCACAGGCGCGCAGCCGATCCTGCTGGGGTCGAGTGCTCGAGAGTATGCCCTCATCGATTGGCGGGTGGCAAACGAGGACCGGCGGCTTGCGGCAGCCGTTCGCGACACTAGACATGCGTGGGTCCGCGAGCATCTTCTGTTCGCGGCCAGGCCGCCGGCGGACGTGGACTTCTTCATTGCCGAAAATTTCCACTTTCTGACCACACTGTTATGTCCAGCGAGCATGAGCGTTGCCGCAGAATTACTTGGCATTGGCGACGAATTGTCCAGCGGCACAGTGGCTTTGCAGCGCACCGGCAACCCTGCGACAGCGGTGTGGGCCATGGCACTAGGGGCATTCGAATGGGGCATCGACAAAGAAGAAACTTGGCGATTCTCGGCCCGCGAATACTGCAGCGTCTACCTCGAGTTTCTGGCGCGCTGCGGTTATCAGCTCACCCCAATAGAAAACGTCATCGCCGGCCACGCCGCGTCAGAGCAACTCACGCCGCAGCAGGCTCGAATCCGGGAACTACGCAACGCGGAGTATCACCTTGGCCGCAACCATGAGCACGGACTGATGACCCACGACCAGTACCGGGCACTGCTAGCGTCGGTTGCCGCCGAGCTGCGCCAATTAGGCGAAAGGCCCGAGCCTCCCAAAATGTGCTGCCAGTGATCGCTCGCCCGACAATAGGTTCCTGTCAGTGGACCAAGAGTGGCTTGGAAACCAAAGTAAACCGACGGCCTCCGACTGCCACGCTTAGAATCCTCGAATGATCACCACCCTCCTCGCCGAGCGAAACGTCACGGTTCAGGTGGGGTACTTGATCGGGCTGTTCGGTATTCCTCTGGCAGGTTTGGTGATGCTGATCATCGGCCTGCAGCAGCGCTCGCGCAGTCGGATGCAGCCAGGCGCGTATACGCCGGGCTACCCCCCGCCCCCTCCAGGAATGCCGGGAGGTAGCCCGTATCAGCCCGGCCCGTGGCCGCAGCAGCCACCACCGCCGGGCGGTGGCTACCCATTCCAGCCGCAACAGCCCCAAAAGCCTTACCCTCCACCGCCATATCCGGGCTATCCGCCGCCACGTCCTTCGGGAGCTTCGCCGGGCACGGCCCTGATTGCGATCGGCACCGTCTTGCTTGTGTTGGGTTTGCTCGGCATCCTCGGCCGGCTGGCCAGCGCAGCATCTAGCAGTTCGGGCCATACCTCGAGCCAGTTGAGCCCGCCCGCGGCCGGAAGCCAACACATCGGGGACTTCAATTTCCGCATTGTCCACCTCGTGTAGACGCCCCTTGTCACCCCGCACCGCCACACTGCGTGCATGCTCGATCTCGTCCTGCCCCTGGAATGCGGCGGCTGCGGCGCGCCGAAGACCCGCTGGTGTAACACCTGCGCTGACGAACTGACCCCAACCCCAGAGCAGCCCCATGTCGTAACCCCGCGCGTCGACCCACAAGTGCCGGTGTTCGCACTCGGCCGCTACGCCGGCGCGCGAAGAAAAGCGATCGTCGCAATGAAGGACCGCGGTCGCACCGACCTGATCAAGCCGCTCTCCCACGCGCTGGCCCTCGGCATCCATCGCCTCATCACCTGGGGCCTGCTCGACGTGCCGCTGACCATCGTCCCGGCGCCCACCCGTCGCGCGGCCGCCCGAAAACGCGGCGGCGACCCCGTCACCCGAATGGCCACCGCAGCGGTCAAGAATCACCCCGACATCGCCGTCGTCCAGGCGCTCCGGATGAAGCCGCTCGCCCGCGACTCCGCCGGTCTGGGCACCGCCGAGCGGGAGCGCAACATCACCGGCCGAGTCTTGCTGCAGAGGCCGGTCCAAGGTGAAGTACTGCTCGTCGACGACATCGTCACCACCGGGGCCACCGCATGCGAGTCGGTCCGCATCCTGCACGCGGCAGGCATCCGCGTGGCCGCCGTGCTGGCCGTAGCAGCCGCGTAACAGATCGTGAAGAACTCGAAACGCGAAAGCACTGGCAAATCCACCTGGCCGCGGCTACGGTCGGCATCAAGCACCCGTGAACGCCTCACGGCGGCGCCGCATACCAGATCAGGCGCCACGACACCACGACGGTAGGAGGTGAGTTCTCGACACCTTGCACCGGCGGGCGGCCACGGCAGTAAGCGAACCCCGTCGGCGCGTGTATCTGGCACCCGGGCACGCACGCTGCGTGCGACGCGAGAGAAACGAGTTGGCAAGTATGTCAAGGCAAACCGTGGATTCCGGCCAAGTTCTGGCTGACGCCGACGAGCAGACCGAACCGACGCCCCACGCGGAGGTCGTCGTCAAAGGCCGCAACGTGGAGATCCCCGACCACTACCGCGTCTACGTCTCGCAGAAATTAGCTCGCTTAGAGCGGTTCGATCGCTCCATCTATTTGTTCGATGTCGAGCTCAAACACGCTCCCAACCGGCGTCAGCGCAAATCGTGTCAACGCGTCGAAATCACGGCCCGTGGCCGCGGGCCGATAAGCCGAGCCGAGGCCCGGGCCAACAGCTTCTATGCCGCATTCGAGGCCGCAGTCGACAAGCTGGAGAACAGGCTGCGTCGCGTCAAGGACCGCCGCAAGGTGCACTACGGCGACAAGACCCCCGTCTCGGTGGCCGCGGCCACGGCGGCCGTCCCGCCGACGGCGCCGGCCACAAACGCCGAGCCGGCGTCCGAAGCCGACGGCTACCACGAGCCGGGCCGCATCGTGCGGGTCAAGGAGCATCCGGCGACCCCGATGACCGTCGACGACGCGCTCTCGCAGATGGAGCTCGTCGGCCACGACTTCTTTCTCTTCCACGACAAGGAGACCGACAAGGCCAGCGTGGTCTACCGCCGGCACGCCTACGACTACGGGCTGATCCGGCTGGCCTGACGTCCGGCGTCCAAAGAGCGACGTCACCTAGGATGGGGAGCGCCCAAGACTCCTACCCATAAGGGACAAAGCTGTGCTGAGTAAGTTGCTGCGCCTTGGCGAAGGTCGCATGGTCAAGCGCCTCAAGCGGGTCGCCGATTATGTAGGCACGTTGTCCGACGACGTCGAGAAGCTCACCGACGCCGAGCTACGGGCCAAGACCGATGAGTTCAAGAAGCGCCACGCCGACGGGGAAAGCCTCGACGACCTGCTGCCCGAGGCATTCGCGGTGGCCCGCGAGGCGGCTTGGCGGGTGCTCGACCAGCGCCCGTTCGACGTGCAGGTGATGGGTGCCGCGGCGCTGCACTTCGGCAACGTCGCCGAGATGAAGACCGGTGAAGGTAAGACGCTGACCTCGGTGCTGCCGGCCTACCTCAACGGCATCGGCGGCAAGGGCGTGCACATCGTCACCGTCAACGACTACCTGGCCAAGCGCGACAGCGAGTGGATGGGTCGGGTGCACCGCTTCCTCGGCCTGGACGTCGGCGTGATCCTGGCGCAGATGACGCCCGACGAGCGTCGCGCCGCCTACAACGCCGACATCACTTACGGCACCAACAATGAGTTCGGCTTCGACTACCTGCGCGACAACATGGCGCACTCCCTCGACGAGTGCGTCCAGCGCGGGCACAACTTCGCGATCGTCGACGAGGTCGACTCCATCCTGATCGACGAGGCCCGCACCCCGCTGATCATCTCCGGGCCCGCCGACGGCAGCTCGAACTGGTACACCGAGTTCGCCCGGCTGGCGCCGCTGATGGAAAAGGACGTCCACTACGAGGTCGACCTGCGCAAGCGCACCGTCGGCGTGCACGAGCTGGGCGTCGAGTTCGTCGAAGACCAGCTCGGCATCGACAACCTCTACGAGGCCGCCAACTCGCCGCTGGTCAGCTACCTCAACAACGCGCTGAAGGCCAAGGAGCTCTTCCACCGCGACAAGGACTACATCGTGCGCGACGGCGAGGTGCTGATCGTCGACGAGTTCACCGGCCGCGTGCTCTACGGCCGCCGCTACAACGAGGGCATGCACCAGGCCATCGAGGCCAAGGAGCACGTCGAGATCAAGGCCGAAAACCAGACGCTGGCCACCATCACGCTGCAGAACTACTTCCGGCTCTACGACAAGCTCGCCGGGATGACGGGTACCGCCCAGACCGAGGCGGCCGAGCTGCACGAGATCTACAAGCTCGGCGTGGTACCGATCCCGACCAACAAGCCGATGGTCCGCACCGACCAGTCCGACCTGATCTACAAGACCGAGGAAGCCAAGTACCTCGCGGTCGCCGACGACATCGCCGAGCGCTACGAAAAGGGTCAGCCGGTGCTGATCGGCACCACCAGCGTGGAGCGTTCGGAGTATCTGTCGCGGCTGCTGACCAAGAAGCGCATCCCGCACAACGTGCTGAACGCCAAGTACCACGAGCAGGAGGCCGGCATCATCGCCGAGGCGGGCCGTCGCGGGGCGGTCACCGTCGCCACCAACATGGCCGGCCGCGGAACTGACATCGTGCTGGGCGGCAACGTCGACTTCCTGACCGACAAGCGCCTGCGCGACCAGGGCCTGGACCCGGTGGAAACCCCGGAGGAATACGAAGAGGCCTGGCACGAGGTGCTGCCACAGGTCAAGGCCGAGGCCGCCGAGGAGGCCAAGCAGGTCATCGAGGCCGGCGGGCTCTACGTGCTGGGCACCGAGCGGCACGAGGCCCGTCGCATCGACAACCAGCTGCGCGGTCGTTCCGGCCGTCAGGGCGACCCCGGCGAGTCCCGCTTCTACCTGTCGCTGGGCGACGAGTTGATGCGCCGCTTCAACGGCGCCGCGCTGGAGTCGCTGTTGACCCGGCTCAACCTGCCCGACGACGTGCCGATCGAAGCCAAGATGGTGACCCGGGCAATCAAGAGCGCGCAGACCCAGGTCGAGCAGCAGAACTTCGAGGTCAGAAAGAACGTCCTCAAATACGACGAGGTGATGAACCAGCAGCGCAAGGTCATCTACGCCGAGCGCCGCCGCATCCTCGAAGGCGAGAACTTACAGCAGCAGGCCCACGACATGCTCGTCGACGTGATCACCGCCTACGTCGACGGTGCCACCGCCGAGGGCTACGCCGAGGACTGGGACCTGGCCAAGCTGTGGGAGGCGCTCAAGACGCTGTACCCGGTCGGCATCGACCACAAGGATCTGTTCGACCCCGAGGCCGAAGGCGAGCCCGGCGAGCTGACCCGCGAGGAGCTGCTCGACGCGCTGATCAAAGACGCTGAAAGGGCTTACGCCGCAAGGGAAGCCGAGCTCGAGGAGCTCGCCGGTCCCGGCGCTATGCGTCAGCTGGAACGCAACGTGCTGCTCAACGTCATCGACCGCAAGTGGCGCGAGCACCTCTATGAGATGGACTACCTCAAGGAGGGCATCGGGCTGCGCGCGATGGCTCAGCGCGACCCGCTGGTCGAATACCAGCGCGAGGGCTACGACATGTTCATCGGCATGCTCGATGGCCTCAAGGAGGAGTCGGTCGGCTTCCTGTTCAACGTCACCGTCGAAGCGGTGCCGCCGCCGGAGGTCGCGCCGGTGGCCGAGTCGGAGGACTTGGCCGAGTTCGCCACTGCCGCAGCGGCCGGGGCCCAGCAGCGCGCCGGTGCGGCAGCGGCCGAGCCGCGCCAGGCTGCGCCAAGTGCCTTGCGCGCCAAGGGGATTGAGGATGAGTCGCGTGCGCTGACCTACTCCGGCCCCGCCGAGGACGGCTCGGCGCAGGTGCAGCACAACGGCGGCGGGGCGCAGAAGGTGACGGCCGGCGCCAGTCGGCGCGAACGGCGCGAGGCGGCGCGCCGGCAAGGCCGGGGGGCCAAACCACCCAAGTCGACCAAGCGGCGGTAGCCGTGGACGTCAAAGAGGTGCTGCTGCCCGGCATCGGCCTGCGCTACGAGTTCACCAACCACGACGGCGACCGGATCGGCATCGTCGCGCGGCGCAGCGGCGACTTCGAGATCGTCCTGTACGCCCGCGACGACCCCGACCAGGCGCAGCCCGTCTTCACACTCACCGACGACGAGGCCGACGCCGTCGCTCAAATCCTGGGCGCACCGCGGATCGCCGAGCGGTTCACCGAACTCACCCGCGAAGTGCCCGGGCTCGAGGCCGGTCAGGTGGATATCGCGCCCGGCAGCCCGTTCGTGAACCGTCCGCTCGGTGACACCCAGGCGCGCACCCGCACCGGGGCGTCGATCGTCGCGATCGTCCGCAACGAGGAGGTGCTCGCCTCACCGGGGCCGGCCGAGATCCTGCGGGCGCGTGACGTGTTGGTGGTTATCGGCACCGAGGACGGCATCGCCGCGGTCGAGCAAATCGTCGACAAGGGCTGAGCCATGCAGGTTTCGGTGGCGCCAATGTTGGAACTCGGCGCCATCCTGACCCTGCTTGCCGTCCTGGGCGCGGTCTCCCGCCGGTTCGCGCTGTCGCCGATCCCGGTGTATTTGGTGACCGGTCTCTTCCTCGGCAACGGCGGTATCGCGCAGATGGCCGCCGCCAGTGACTTCATCACGACCGGCGCCCCGATCGGTGTCGTGCTGCTGATGCTGACCTTGGGGCTGGAGTTTTCGGCGGTCGAGTTCGCCAGCAGCCTACGCCGGCATTTGCCGTCGGCCGCCGTCGACGTCGTGCTCAATGCCGCGCCCGGCGCGGTGGCGGGCTGGCTGCTCGGGTTCAGCGGAGTCGGCATCCTGGCGCTGGCCGGCGTCACCTCGGTGTCGTCGTCGGGTGTGATCGCGCGGCTGCTGGAGGACCTGCACCGGGTCGGTAACCGGGAAACCCCGGCGGTGCTGTCGGTGCTGGTGCTCGAGGACTTCGCGATGGCGGGCTACCTGCCGCTGTTCGCGGTGCTGGCGTCGGGCGGCTCCTGGCTGCACGCCCTGGGTGGCATGGCGGCGGCGATCGCCGCGCTGACGGTGGCTTTCACCGCCTCCTACCGGTGGGGCCATCACGTCGGCCGACTGGTCACCCACCCGGATTCCGAACAGCTGCTGCTGCGGGTGCTCGGCATCACGCTGATGGTGGCGGCGGTGGCCGAATCCGTGCACGCGTCGGCGGCTGTCGGCGCGTTCCTGGTCGGCCTCACGCTGACCGGTGAAACGGCCTCGCGGGCGCGTCGCGTGCTGGGGCCGCTGCGTGACCTGTTCGCCGCGATCTTCTTCCTCGGGGTGGGCCTCACGGTTGACCCGGAGCACCTGCTGCCGATGCTGCCGGTGGCGCTGGCGCTGGCCGCCGTCACCTCCGCGACCAAGGTGGCCACCGGCGTGTTCGCCGCCCGGCGCGACGGCGTGGCGCGACGAGGTCAGCTGCGCGCCGGCACCGCGCTGATCGCCCGCGGCGAGTTCTCGCTGATCATCATCGGCCTGGTCGGCTCGTCGATTCCGGGCATGGCGGCGCTGGCCACGTCGTACGTCTTCGTGATGGCGATCGTCGGCCCGCTGGTGACGCGGTTCACCGGCGGACCGGTGCCGGCGGCGGCACGCACTGCGGCATAGCGCATTTAGCCGATGTGCAGCGCCACCACCTGCCATCGCGTGTCGGGCTGCCGCTCCACCCGGCAGGCGACGGCGTGCACCCGGTGACCGCGGCTGTAGGTTCCGAACACCTCGGCGGCTGACGGGCCCGCCGCTTGCACCCGCAGTCGTCGCAGGACCGCCGCGCCCTCACCGGACCGACTGGCCGCGATCCGGGTGGCGGCCAGCACCGAGTCGACGAGGCCGTTGTCCAGCAGGCCCTGCAACTGCGCCGCCGGGCGGCGGCGATCCATCACTTCCAAGACGCGCCGCAGTGCCGCGTCGGCGAAGATCGCCGCCTGCCGCATCTGCGGGGGCACGCTCGTCGCCTGCGGGCGTGCCGGAAACACTTGCGGCGGACGGGTATTCGGGCGTCGCCACGCGGTGACCGACGGCGGCCGGCATTGCCGGACGTCTCGTGGTGGCGGTTCGTAGTCGACGACGGGCCGGACACTGTGCACAGCACTCTCCAGGGATGTCGGGCGGGCAAGAACGGACGAGCCTGCTGGAGAGTGGCAGACGCTTCATCGTTGCACATCCGCCGCGTCGGCGTACCCGCCCTGCACAGGCACCCGCGCGGCGGTTACCGTGAGCGACGGTATCGGCGAATTGGCAAGAGGGAGACCGGACGTGAGGCGACTGTCCCCTTCGGACGCCTCCTTCTATCGGCTGGAGAACACCGCCACCCCGATGTACGTCGGATCGCTGGCGATCCTGCGCCGTCCGCGCGCCGGGCTGAGCTACGAGACACTGCTGGCCACCATCGAGCAGCGGCTGCCGCAGGTGCCGCGCTACCGGCAGAAGGTCCGCGAAGTGACCATGGGACTGGCCCGGCCGGTGTGGATCGACGACCGTGACTTCGACATCACCTACCACGTGCGGCGCTCGGCGCTGCCGTCGCCGGGCAGCGACGAGCAGCTGCATGAACTGATCGCCCGGCTGGCCGCCCGTCCTTTGGACAAGTCGCGGCCGCTGTGGGAGATGTACCTCGTCGAAGGGCTGACCAAAAACCGGATCGCGCTGTACACCAAGTCGCATCAGGCGCTGATCAACGGGCTGGGCGCGTTGGAGATCGGCCACGTCGTCGCCGACCGGACGCGACGTCCGCCGCCGTTCCCCGAGGACATCTGGGTGCCGGCCCGCGAACCCGGCACTGCCCGGCTGCTGCTGGGCGCCATCGGCGAGTGGGCCATCCGGCCGGGCGTCCAGCTGCAGGCCGTGCGGTCCGGAATCACCGAACTGGCAACCAATTCCGAGCAACTGGTCGACGTCGGGCGGCGGGCGTTCGACGTGGCCCGCACGCTCGCGCGCGGCAGGGCGCCCAGCAGTCCGCTGAACACCACGGTGTCGCGCAACCGCCGGTTCACCGTCGCGCGCGGACGCTTGGAGGACTACCGCACGGTGCGGGCCCGCTACGAGTGCGACGTCAACGACGTGGTGCTGGCCGTGATCACCGGCGCGTTACGCAACTGGCTGCTGTCCCGCGGCGAAGCGGTGGCGCCGACGGCGACGGTGCGGGCGATGGCCCCGCTGTCGGTGTACGTCGACGAATCGTTCGACGCGGCCGGCCGGGGTCAGGCCATGAGTGAGGTGGCGCCGTTCCTGGTCGACCTGCCGGTGGGCGAGGGCAACGCCGTGGTGCGGCTGTCCCAGATCGCGCACGCCACCGAATCGGATCCGGTCGCGGGCAGCCTGGTCGACGCCCGCAGCATCGTGACGTTGTCGGGTTTCGCGCCGCCGACGCTGCACGCGATGGGCATCCGGGTCGCCACCAGCCTGCCCAGCTTCGGCGGGCGGGCATTCAACTTGTTGATCACCAACGCGCCGGGTGCCCAGGCGCAGATGTACATCGCCGGCGCCAAGCTGCTGGAGACCTACGCGGTGCCGCCGCTGCTGAACAAGCAGGTGCTGGCAATCGGGGTCACGTCCTACAACGGCATGCTGTATTTCGGCATCAACGCCGACCGGGACGCGATGAGCGACGTCGACGTGCTGCCGGGGTTGCTCAGCGAATCGCTCGACGAGCTGCTGGAAGCGGCGCAGTAGATGCGCGTGTACATCCCGGCGACGCTGGCCATGCTGCAGCAACTGGTGGCCGACGGCTCGCTGTGGCCGGTCAACGGCACCGCGTTCGCGGTGACGCCGTCGCTGCGCGAAGCCTACGCCGAGGGCGACGACGACGAACTCGGCGAGGTGGCCCTGCGCGATGCGGCATTGGCCTCCCTGCGGCTGCTGTCGACCGCCACCGACGAACTGCCGCCGCGGCGTGCGGTGCTGGTGGCCGACTTCGACGATGTGACCCTGCGTCCGGATCTCGACGACGCCGTGGTTCGCCTGGGCGCGCCGGTGGCCATCGACGACGTGGTGGCCGCCTTCGTCGACAACGCCGCCGCGGAGCCGGACGTGAGGCGGGCGATCGAGGTCATCGATGCGGCCGACCTCGGCGACGAGGACGCCGAACTGGCGGTCGGCGATGCCCAGGACCACGATCTGGCCTGGTATGCGACCCAGGAGCTGCCGTTCCTGCTCGATCTGCTCTGAAAGACTGGATACGGGAGCGTAGGTTACGCTACCGTAGGTTGTCGATGAGCAAAAAGGTTTCCAGGCCGTCCGCCGAGGTCGTCGACACCCGACGTGCGCAGGTCTTTCGCACGTACCGGCATCCTGTCCGCCATGCGTTGCGCAGGCTGGCAGCCCAGATCACCACGCCGTTGCTGCCCGACGACTATCTGCACCTGGCCAACCCGCTGTGGTCGGCCCGCGAACTGCGTGGCCGCATCCTGGAAGTCCGCCGCGAAACCGAGGACTCGGCGACGCTGGTGATCAAACCGGGCTGGGGCTTTTCCTTCGACTACCAGCCCGGCCAGTACATCGGGATCGGGCTTCTGGTCGACGGGCGCTGGCGGTGGCGGTCGTACTCGCTGACGTCTAGCCCGGTGACCGGCGACCGCACCGTGACCATCACCGTCAAGGCGATGCCCGAGGGATTCCTGTCCAGCCACCTGGTGGCAGGCGTCGCGCCCGGCACGATCGTGCGACTGGCCACGCCGCAGGGCAACTTCGTAATGCCCGATCCTGCGCCGCCGGCCGTGCTGTTCGTGACAGCCGGATCGGGCATCACCCCGGTGATGTCGATGCTGCGCACGCTGGTGCGCCGCGACCAGATCACCGACGTCGTCCACCTGCATTCGGCGCCGACGGCGGCCGACGTGCTGTTCGCCGGCGAGCTCGAACAGCTGGCCCGCGACCACGACGGCTACCAGCTGCAGGTGCGCACCACCCGTAGCCAGGGCCGGCTCGACCTGAGCCGCCTCGACGCCGAGGTGCCGGACTGGAAAGAGCGGCAGACCTGGGCCTGCGGACCCGAAGCGATGCTCAACGCCGCCGAGCGTGTCTGGTCGGCGGCGGGCATCGGCGACCGGTTGCACCTCGAACGGTTCGCGGTGTCACGCGCCGCGCCGGCCGGGGCCGGCGGGACGGTCACCTTCGCGAAAAGCGGGAAAACCGCCGTCGCCGACGCGGCGACCTCGCTGATGGACGCCGGCGAGCGGGCGGGCGTGCAGATGCCTTTCGGCTGCCGAATGGGCATCTGCCAATCCTGTGTGGTGGCGCTGGTGGACGGCCACGTCCGCGACCTGCGGACCGGCGCCGAACACGAACCCGGAACCCGGGTGCAAACCTGTATTTCCGCGGCGTCGGGCGATTGTGTACTGGAAATTTAACGACTACTCACAGGTAACCTACGGATTCGTAGGTTACGATGACGTAGGTCAGCAACTGCAGTACTGCAGGAAGGCAGGACTATGGCAATAGCCGATATCGATGTATTCGCCCATCTGACGGATACCGACATCGAGAATCTGGCCACCGAGCTGGATGCCATCCGCCAAGACATCGAAGACTCGCGCGGCGAGCGCGACGCCCGCTACATCCGTCGCACCATTGCGTTTCAGCGCACGCTGGAGGTCGCCGGCCGTGTGCTGCTGGCGGGCAGCAAGCGGCGGTCGGCCTGGTGGGCCGGTGCCGCCACGCTCGGGGTGGCCAAGATCGTCGAGAACATGGAGATCGGCCACAACGTCATGCACGGCCAGTGGGACTGGATGAACGATCCGGAGATCCACTCCTCCACGTGGGAGTGGGACATGACCGGGTCGTCCAAGCACTGGCGCTACACCCACAACTTCGTGCACCACAAATACGCCAACATTCTCGGGATGGACGACGACGTCGGCTACGGGCTGCTGCGGGTGACCCGGGATCAGCGCTGGAAACGCTTCAACGTCTTCAACCTGGTGTACAACACCCTGCTCGCCCTGCTCTTCGAATGGGGCGTCGGGTTGCAGCATGTGGAGATCGGCAAGATCGTCAAGCGCCGGATGGACAACGAGGAAGCCCGCCAGCGGATAGACGAGTTCATGGTCAAGGCCGGTCGTCAGGTGTTCAAGGACTACGTTGCCTTCCCGGCGTTGACGTCGCTTTCGCCGGGCGCGACGTACCGGTCCACGCTGACGGCCAACCTGACCGCCAACGTGATCCGCAACCTGTGGTCCAATGCGGTGATCTTCTGCGGCCATTTCCCTGACGGCGCAGAGAAATTCACCAAGAC
The DNA here is from genome assembly GCF_003402475.1 of Mycobacterium sp. MFM001. Classification (GTDB taxonomy): domain Bacteria; phylum Actinomycetota; class Actinomycetes; order Mycobacteriales; family Mycobacteriaceae; genus Mycobacterium. The sequence continues at coordinate 145,476 of NZ_BFAB01000005.1, read as the reverse complement.
CGACATGATCGGCGAGACCAAGGGCCAGTGGTATCTGCGGCAGATGCTCGGCAGCGCCAACTTCAACGCCGGGCCGGTGATGCGGTTCATGAGCGGCAACCTGTGCCACCAGATCGAGCACCACCTCTACCCGGATCTGCCGAGCAACCGGCTCGCCGAGATCTCGGTGCGGGTGCGCGAGGTCTGCGACAAATACGACTTGCCGTACACGACGGGCCCGTTCCTGTTGCAGTACGCCAAGACGTGGCGGACCATCGCCAAGCTGTCGCTGCCCGACAAGTATCTGCGCGACACCGCCGACAACGCGCCCGAGACGCGCAGCGAGCGAATGTTCGTCGGCCTCGAGGGTTTTGGTGACACCGATCCGGCCACCGGCCGGCGCCGCGGCCTGAAGACCGCGATCGCCACGGTGCGGGGTTGGCGACGCGGGAAGCGCGCCACCTCCGGCGCGAGCGTGCGTGGACCCGGGCGACACGCCGCGTAAAAAGCCGAGTCGTGGTATCAGTCTGGTATCATGACGGTCATGGGTATGACGCTGCGTACCAGCGCGGAGCAGGCGGAAGCGCTGCGCAGGCAGGCCGCCGCTGAGGGGCGGTCGATGCAGTCGGTCGCCTTGTCGGCCATCGACGAATACATCGCGCGGCGGGCCCACAAGTCGAAGGTTGCCTCGGCGCTGGAGCGTGTCGTGCGTGAGGAAGCCGGGGTTCTGGAGCGCCTCAAGGACGCGTGACCGAATATCTAGACCTCGACGACCTGTTGGACATTGGTCGCGAGGCCGTCGGCGCGGACGTCGTGGTCGGAGACTACGGCTTGCTTGAGTCAGCGCTGGCCCGGCCTCGTGCGTCGGTGTTCGGCCAGGATGCCTATCCAGATCTGCATCTGAAGGCCGCCGCGTTGCTGCACTCTCTGGCACGAAACCATGCGCTGGTAGACGGAAACAAGCGGCAGGCGTGGACAGCATGCCGGACGTTCCTCGCCATCAACGGCCAGTGGATTAGTGCGCCGGAGGACGACCGCTTTGAATTCGTCATCCAGGTCGCCACCGGTGCGCTTCCCGATGTCGACAACATCGCCGGACAGCTACGCGCGTGGAGTTACCAGGAGGGCTAGCTGTCGCGCAGCGCCGCCAGCAGTCGTCGGGCGGCGGCGACGCGGCGGGCCGCCGGCCCGGTCAGCGTGTCCAGCGCACACTCCGGGTCGGCGGGCGGACCCATGTGCCCGCAGCCGCGCGGGCAATCCGAAACCGCCTCGGCCAGATCGGAAAACGCCATCACCACGTCGTCGGGTTCGATGTGGGCCAGCCCGAACGAGCGGATTCCCGGGGTGTCGATCACCCAGCCGGAGCCTCCGAACGGCAGCGCCACCGACTGCGTCGACGTGTGCCGGCCCCTGCCGATCTCGGTGACCTCGCCGACAGCCCGATCTGCTTGCGGCACGAGGCGATTCACCAGCGTCGACTTGCCCACCCCGGAATGGCCCAGCAGCACAGTCACTTTCCCGGACAGCAGGGGAGCGACGGCGTCCAGTGGGTCGTCGCGGCCCGCGGTGACCACGGTCAGATCCAGGTCGGCGAACTGCTCGGCGAACGGCTCGGCCGGCGCCAGGTCGGTCTTGGTCAGGCACAGGATCGGTGTGAGCCCGCCGGCGTAGGCGGCGATCAGCGTCCGGTCGACCAGCCCGGTGCGCGGCGGTGGATCGGCCAGCGCGACGACGATCAGCAGCTGATCGGCGTTGGCGACGACCACCCGTTCGGTGGGATCGGTGTCATCGGCGGTGCGGCGCAACACGGTTCGGCGCGGGCCGCGCCGCACGATGCGCGCCAGGGTGTCCGGCCGGCCGGACAGGTCGCCGACCAGATCGACGTCGTCGCCGACGACGATCGGGGTGCGGCCCAGTTCACGCGCCCGCATCGCGGTGACGCGACGGTCGGGGTCGCCGCCCAGCACGCAACCCCAGCGGCCGCGGTCGACGCTGACCACCATCGCCGACTCGGCGTCGGCATGTCGGGGGCGGGTCTTGGTCCGCGGGCGCGAGCCGCGCCCGGAGCGGATCTTGACGTCGGATTCGTCGTAGTCGCCCGGCCTCAACCGCGAGACTCCCGGACCATGTCGGCCCACAGCCGCGGAAACTGCGGCAGCGTCTTGGCGGTGGTGGCGATGTCGTCCACCTCGACGCCGGGCACTCGCAGGCCGACGATGGCGCCCGCCGTCGCCATCCGATGATCGGCGTAGGACCGCCAGATGCCGGAATGCAGTGGCGTAGAAGTGATTTCCAGACCATCCGGGGTTTCCCGGCAGCTGCCGCCCAGCCGGTTGATCTCGGTGCTCAACGCGGCCAGCCGGTCGGTTTCGTGGCCGCGCAGATGCGCGATGCCGCTCAGCCGTGACACCGAACCCGGGGTGGCCAGCGCCGCCAGCGCCGCGACGGCGGGGGTGAGCTCACCGACGTCGCGCAAGTCGACGTCGAACCCGTCGAAGGACGCCGGCCCCCGCACCTCGAGATACGAATCAACTTGCGTCACAACCGAATCCAACTTGCGGAGGATGCCCAGAATGGCGTCGGCGGGTTGGATCGCGGCCGCCGGCCAGCCGGTGACGCGCACTGTGCCGCCGCTGACCACGGCCGCCGCCAGGAACGGGACGGCGTTGGACAGATCCGGTTCGATGTCCCAGTGCCGGGCGGCGACCGGGCCGGGGCTCACCCGCCAGCGGTTGGGTGCGGAGTCGTCGACGTCGACGCCGGCCTGACGCAGCATCGCCACCGTCATCGCGATGTGCGGCGCCGACGGCAGCGCCGCGCCGGTGTGCTGGACGGTCAACCCCTCGGTGAATGACGGCCCGGACAGCAGCAGCCCGGAGACGAACTGCGACGACGCCGACGCGTCGATGGCCACGGTGCCGCCGGTGACCGAACCGGCGCCGCGCACTCGGAATGGCATGCGCTCGCCGTCGACGTCGACGCCCAGGCCGCGCAGCGCGTCCAGCAACGGCGCGATCGGCCGGGTGCGGGCCTGCTCGTCGCCGTCGAAGGTGACCGTCGCGGCGCCCAACGCCGCCAGCGGCGGAACGAACCGCAGCACCGTGCCCGCCAAGCCGCAATCGATCCGGGCATCCGGCGCGGGAGCGATCCGGCCGCTGACCGTCAGCTCGGACTCCGATCCCTCGACCCGCAGCCCCAAGGTCTGCAACGCGCCGATCATCAGGTCGGTATCGCGGCTGCGCAGCGCACCGCTGATCGTCGAGACGCCGGTGGCCAGCGCTGAGAGCACCAGCGCGCGGTTGGTCTGCGACTTCGAGCCCGGCACGGTCACCGTCGCCTTGACAGGCGAGGGCATCGTCGGCGCTGACCAGGTGCTCATGCATCCATCATCCCAGCGGCGATCGCAAGCGCGGCGAAGCCCGGTGCAGCGGGTCGCCGCCCGACAACCGATTCGGCACGATGGGAGGTATGTGCGGACGATTCGCGGTCACCACCGACCCCGCTGCTTTGGCGGAGAAGATCCAGGCGATCAACGAGGCTCGCGCGTCGGAGAGTGCGGCGCCGAATTACAACGTCGCACCCACCACGACGATCACCACGGTGGTCCGCCGCCACGACGAACCCGACGACGAACCCACCCGGCGGGTGCGGCTGATGCGCTGGGGGCTGGTGCCGCCGTGGGCCAAGGCGGGGCCCGATGGCGCTCCGGAATCCAAGGGCCCGCAGCTGATCAATGCCCGCGCGGACAAGGTCACCACCTCGCCGGCGTTTCGCGCCAGCGCAAAATCAAAGCGGTGCCTGGTCCCGATGGACGGCTACTACGAGTGGCGGCCGAACGCCGAGGGCAAAAAGACCCGCAAGACGCCGTTCTATATGTACCGCGAGGACGGCGAGCCGCTGTTCATGGCGGGGCTGTGGTCGGTCTGGAAGCCCGAAAAAGACGCCTCCCCGCTGCTGAGTTGCACGATCATCACCACCGACGCGGTCGGTGAGCTCGCCGAGATCCACGACCGGATGCCGCTGGTGGTGGCCGAAAAGGACTGGGACCGTTGGCTGGATCCCGACGCTCCGCCCGACGACGAACTGCTGGCCGGCCCGCCCGACATACGCGGCATCCGGATGCGGGAGATCTCGACTCTGGTCAACAACGTGCGCAACAACGGGCCCGAACTGATCGAGCCGGCCGAGCCGCAGCCCGAACAGGCGACGCTGCTGTAGAACCGATCAAACTGAGGTAGTCGGCTACTCTAGGCGGCTCGCGCTGCGCGGCGGCACTATCCCACGATGACCGCGACCGAACAGAAGACCGACGCGTCGACGATCATCGTGCGCAACCCCGCCGACGGGCGCGCGGTGGGCGCCGTACCGATCGAGACGGCCGACAGCGTCGCCGCGAAAGCGCGAGAGCTGCGATTGTTCCAACCCCAATGGGAAGCCCTCGGGCCGCGTGGCCGCAAGCGCTGGCTGCTCAAGTACCAGGAGTGGGTGCTGGACAACGCCGAGCACATCATCGACGTGGTGCAGTCCGAGTCCGGCAAGACCCGGGCCGACGCCAGCAGCGAGCCGACCGCCGCCGCTTCGCTGCTCGACTATTGGGCCGGTCACGCCGAGCGGTTCCTCGCCGACGAGCAGCCCCGCTCGTTCAACCCGCTGGCCGCGACGAAGAAACTCACCACTACGTACCGGCCGTATCCGGTGGTCGGTGTCATCACCCCGTGGAACTTCCCGTTCGTGATGCCGGCGCTGGACGTGGTGCCGGCGCTGGCGGCCGGCGCCGCCGTGCTGCTGAAGCCCTCGGAGGTGACGCCGCTGTCCGCGGTTGAGTTCGTCCACGGCTGGACCGAGATCGGCGCGCCGCCGGTGTTGGCGCTGGCGACCGGCTTCGGCGACACCGGCGCGGCTGTAATCGACAACGTCGACTTCGTGCAGTTCACCGGATCCACCGCAACCGGCAGGAAGGTGGCGGTGGCCTGCGCGGAGCGACTGCTTCCCTACAGCCTGGAGCTCGGCGGCAAGGACCCGGCCCTGGTGCTGGCGGACGCCGACCTCGACCGGGCCGCGAACGGAATCGCTTGGGGCGGAATGTATAACTCCGGTCAGGTATGCGTCTCGGTGGAGCGGGTGTACGTCGAGGCGCCGGTGTACGACGAGTTCGTGGCCAAGCTCACCGAGAACGTCCGACGGCTGCGGCAGGGCCAGGACGATCGCAATTTCAAGTTCGACGTCGGGGCGCTGGCCACCGCCAGGCAACGCGACATCGTGCAACGCCACGTGGACGAGGCGGTGGCGGCCGGTGCCCGCGTGGTGACCGGCGGCAAGCCGACCGGAACCGGAACCTTCTTCGAGCCAACGGTTCTCGTCGACGTCGACCAATCGATGTCGTGCATGACCGAGGAAACGTTCGGACCCACGCTGCCGGTGGTGAAGGTGGCCGACGAGGACGAGGCGATCCGGCTGGCCAACGACTCGGTGTACGGGTTGTCGGCCACGGTGTGGACGGGCGACAAGGACCGCGGCGACCGGGTCGCCCGCAAGCTCGACGTCGGCGCGGTCAACATCAACGACGCCATCTCGAATGTGTTCGCCTACGACATCCCGATGGGCGGCTGGAAGCACTCGGGAGTCGGTACCCGCATGGGAGGGGCCGCTGGCCTTCTCAAATACTGTCGGCCACAGGCGATTACGACGCCGCGCATACCGACGCCCGCCAAGGAAATGCTGTGGTATCCGGTGTCGCGGCGGCGGGTCAAGTTCGCGCTGGGCCTGTTGCGCGCATCCGCCGCTCGAGGGGTGCGGCGGCTAGGCATCGCACCGAGGGGTGCGGCCCGATGAAGTGCCGGGCGGCGGTGCTGCGCGGCGTCGGCAAAGACTGGGAAATCTGCGACATCACGCTGGACCCGCCGCGGACCGGCGAGGTGCTGGTGAAGATGTCGGTGGCGGGGTTGTGTCATTCCGATGACCACTTCGCCACCGGCGACCTCGTTCCGGGGCCGGAAATCGTGGAGATGATGCGCGCCAACGGGATCGAGTTCCCCGAGGTCTTTCCGATGCTGGGCGGTCACGAAGGTGCAGGGGTGGTGGCCGAGGTCGGCCCGGAGGTTCACTCGGTGCAGCCCGGCGACCGGGTGGCAATGTCGTTCATTCCCGCCTGCGGGGCCTGCCGATGGTGTGTGTCGGGCGCGACGTACCTGTGCGACGTGGGCGCCGGGATGTTCGCCAGGGAGATGACGACCGACGGTACAGTGCGCCGCCACGTCGACGGCGAGGACTTGTTGGCGCTCATGCAACTGGGCACGTTCGCCGAATACGTGGTGGCGTCGGAGAAGTCGGTCATCAAGATCGACGACGCGATCCCGATGCACGCCGCCGCGCTGGTGTCCTGCGGCGTTACCACCGGATGGGGGTCGGGCACCGTGGCCGCCGGGACCGAACCGGGCGACGCCGTCGTCGTGATCGGCATCGGTGGCGTCGGGATGAACGCACTGCAGGGCGCCCGGGCCGCCGGCGCCAAATACGTCGTCGGCGTGGACCTGGTTGCATTCAAGCGTGATTCGGCAGCGATATTCGGCGCTACCCACACCGCGGAATCAGTCGAGGCGGCGCTGCCGCTGGTGCGGGAACTCACGCTGGGCGTGATGGCCGACCGGGTGGTGATCACCGCCGGTGTGGTGCACGCCGACCTGATCGCGCCCGCGATGATGTTGACCCGCAAGGGCGGCAGCTGCGTGCTGACCGGGATGACGCCGTACAGCGAGATGCTGGTGCCGCTGGTGTTGAGCGATATGGCGTTGTTCCACAAGCAGTTGAAGGGGACCATCTACGGCGGGATGAACCCGCGGGCGAGCACTCCGATGCTGTTGTCGATGTACCAGAACGGCAAGCTGAAACTCGACGAACTGGTGTCGCGGGGTTACCGGCTCGAGGAGATCAACGACGCCGTCACTGATATGCGGGAGGGCCGAAACATCCGCGGCATCATCGAGTTCGACTAGTTCCGCGAACTGACGCAAAAGTCCCCGAAACCACGCTGTTTCGGGGACTTTTGCGTCTGCTGGCGCGTCAAGCGCGGGCGACTTCCACCATCTCGAAGTCGGACTTGGCCGCGCCGCAGTCCGGGCAGCTCCAATCCTCGGGGATGTCGTCCCACCGTGTGCCGGGCGCGATGCCGTCTTCCGGCCAGCCCTTGGCTTCGTCGTACTCGAAGCCGCACTGCACGCAGATGAACAGTTTGTAGTCACTCATTGCATTACCTCCATCGGTTCGAAGTCATACTTCTCGCGGACCGCGCAGTCCGGGCAGCACCAGTCGTCGGGGATCTGCTCCCAGCCTGTGCCCGGCGGAAAGCCTTCGCGGGCAGCGCCTTTGGCTTCGTCGTAGACGTAGCCGCAGCCGGGGCAGCGGTAGGCGGCCATCAGGCCGCCACCGCCCCGTAGCGAGCCAGCACCTTGTCACGCACGCGCGGGTGGATGTTGGCCTTACGGATGTCGCCGTCGTAGTGCTCGAGCACCCGGTGGTCCATCAGCTTGCGCCATACCGGCGGGAAGTAAGTCACCGCGATCAGCGAGCCGTAACCGGCCGGCAGATTCGGCGAGCCCTCCATGCTGCGCAGCGTCTGGTAGCGGCGCGTCGGGTTGGCGTGGTGATCGCTGTGCCGCTGCAGGTGATACAGGAACAAGTTGGTCACCATGTGGTCGGAGTTCCAGCTGTGCTGCGGTGTGCAGCGCTCGTAGCGGCCGTTGTCCAGCTTCTGGCGCACCAGGCCGTAGTGCTCGAGGTAGTTCACCGACTCCAGCAGCGACGCACCGTAGATCGCCTGGATGATGAGCAGCGGGATCAGCGCCGGGCCGAAGACCGCGAGCAGCACCGCCCAGAACACCACCGACATGACCCAGGCGTTGAGCACGTCGTTGGACAGCTGCCACGGGCTCTTGTTCAGCCGGCGCAGCCGCTGCGCCTCCAGCTCCCACGCCGAGCGCAGGCTGCCAAAGACGGTGCGCGGCAAGAACTCCCAGAACGTCTCACCGAAGCGGGACGATGCCGGGTCCTCAGGGGTCGCTACTCGCACGTGGTGTCCTCGGTTGTGCTCGATGTAGAAGTGCCCGTAGCAGACCGGGGCTAGGGTGATCTTGGACAGCCACCGCTCCAACTCGTCTCTCTTGTGGCCCAATTCGTGCGCGGTGTTGATGCCGACCCCGCCCACGACGCCAACCGTCATCGCCACGCCCAGCTTGCCGAGCCAGCTGAGCGACCCCTCGAAGCCCAGCCAGCTCAGGTCGGAGGCGGTGAACAGGTGGGCGCCCAGGATGGTGCTGGCGTATTGGAACGGAATGTAGGCGTAGACCGAATAGCGGTAGAACCTGTCGTTCTCCAACTCCTGCATCACCTCGTCAGGCGGGTTTTGGCCATCGGACCCGACCCACAGGTCGAGCGTCGGCAGCAGCACGTACAGGAGGATCGGTCCGATCCAGAACGGCAGCTGCGATCCGGTGTGCCAGCCGATCCGGTTGAGCCCCCACACAATTGGCAGCACCAAAAACAGCATGGTGGGGACGACCAAGCCCAGCAGCCACAGGTAGCGCTTCTTGTCGCGCCACGCAGCGGCGTCGGCGTCGGGGTGGATTTGCATTGTCATGTGGATTTACCTCTCTGCAAGGGACGTGCGGTTCACTTTGGCAGCGGCACAGCGGCGCGACGACGTCCGCAAGGGCTCAACTTCCGCGGGGCTCTTGTCTTCGGAGGCCAAAGGGCTACCGAGGATTTCTCTGTTCTGTTAGATTATTTCTCGTGCCGAGGACGGATGCGCGGGCCAAGCTGATGGAAGTAGCGCGGCGCCGGTTCGCCGTCGACGGCGCTCTGGCTGCGACGCTCGACGAGGTCCGCCGTGAGGCGAACGTGAGCGTGGGGGCGCTGTATCACCATTTCCCGGACAAGCCGGCGCTGGCCGCCGCCGTCTACGCCCAGGTGATGAGCGAATACCAGGCGGGCTTCATCGCGATGCTGCGCGAACACGCCACCGCCGAGGGCGGGATCCGCGGCGGCGTCGAACATCACTTGCGCTGGGTGGCGGCTAACCGGGTCGAGGCGGCGTTGCTGCTCGGCGACCGCCTCGACAGCCCCGCCCTGCGCGACTCCAATCGCGACTTCTTCACCGCCATCCGGGACTGGTGGCGCCCGCATCACGCCTACGGCGTACTGCGGCCGATACAACCTGGCATCACCGCCGCGTTATGGTTCGGTCCCGCACAGGAATTCAGTCGGCACTGGATCGTCGGCCACGAGCCGGAAATGCCCGCAGCGGTCATCGAAGAATTCGCCGACGCAGCATGGATCGTATTGCGCACCAAGGAGGATGACCGGTGACAGAGTCGCTCTATAACCGCATGGTCGCCGACGGCGACGACCCGCAAGCACCGCAGCGGATCCGCGTTGACCGCCGCGGGGACCGCGCGGTGGTGATCCTCGACGAGCCCGACCGGCTCAACGTGCTGTCCGCGCCGCTGGTTCGTCAACTGCGACATGCGCTCGAGGAGCTCACCGCGGACCCCGACGTTCGCACCGTGGTACTGACCGGCGCCGACCCGGGCTTTTCGGCCGGCGGTGATCTGAAGATGATGCGCACGGCGACCGAGGGGTTGACCCAACCCGAGGGCGTCGCCGACGTGTGGCGGTGGATTCGTCGCGAATTCGGCGGTATTGCAAGGCTTATCGCCGGGTCGGACACCATCTTTGTGGCGGCCCTCAACGGCGCTGCCGCCGGCGTCGGCCTGGCCTGGGCGTTGACCTGTGACATCACCATCGTCAGCGAGCGCGCGGTGATCGTGCCCGCGTTCGGCCGGCTCGGCCTGATCCCGGAGGTCGGTACCAGCTGGGCGCTCACGCGCTGCCTCGGCTACCAGGGTGCGCTCGCCTATTACCTGCGCGGCGAGCACATCGATGCTCACGCCGCGCACCGGCTGGGGCTGGTGCAGCAGGTCGTCGCGCACGACCAGCTTCTCCCGGCGGCCGACGAGTGGTGCTCGCGAGTGGCTGCGATGCCGGCGCATGCGGTGGCGATGACCAAGCCGCTGCTGCGCGCCGCGGCCGACGCCGGCTGGCACGACGCGCTCACGATGGAGGAGTTCGCCGAACCGTCCTGCTTCACCACTGCTGCGTTCGCCGACAGTGTGCACGCCATGCTGGCCCGAGATTGATCCGATACGACCGGACCGGTCGCTCGTATTCGGCGACGCGCCAACCCGATCCACGCATTGCCAAGGTGATCGACCAAGCACTGCAAGGGATGGCGACCGTCGCGAACATCGGCGCCGGGACCGGTTCCTACGAACCGCCGAACACCGTCGTCGCGGCCGAACCAAGCAATGTCATGATCGCCCAACGGCGAGCCGTCGCCGCGCCGGTAATCCGCGCTGTTGCCGAACATCTGCCCATCCGCACGGATGCCGTCGACGCCGCATTGGCAATCCTGACCATTCACCACTGGTCCGACGTTGCGGCGGGCGTCGCCGAGATGATCCGCGTCGCCCGTCGCCGCGTGGTGATTTTCACTTGGGACGACGCCGTGTTTCGTGAATTCTGGCTGCTGCGCGAATACCTGCCCGCCGCCGCGGACACCGGCACGCGCCTGGCGGTGCCCATCGCCAAACTGGTGTCGCTGCTGGGCAATGCGTCAATTCGGACGGTTCCGATCCCCCACGATTGCGTCGACGGATTCGGCGGAGCCTACTGGCGCCGTCCGCACGCCTACCTCGATCCGACGGTCAGAGCCGGGATGTCGATGCTCGCACTGACGGCGAAACCTCAACTGCGGGAGGGCTTGTCACGGTTGCGGGCCGATCTGCACAGCGGCGAGTGGGCACGTCGCCACGCCGACCTCATGGGGAAGCCTGAGCTCGACCTCGGGTACCGGCTCGTCGTATCGGATCAGACTTGAATGCTTGCGGTCACCGCGCCGGTGAGCCGGATCAGGTCGTCCGGCGCGACGGCGACGTCCCAGCCGCGCCGGCCCGCACTGCAAAACACCCGATCCCAATTCAGCGCGTCGGCGTCGACGACGGTGGGCAGCGGCCGGCGTTGCCCGAACGGCGACACCGCGCCCACCACGTAGCCCGTCGCCCGTTCCGCACTGGTCCGGTCGGCCATCGTCGCACGGGAGAACCCCAGCGCCGCGGCAGCGGCTTTCAGCGACAACCGCGCCAAAGCCGGGACCATCGCGACCGCCAGCCCGTCGGGTCCGGCGATCACCAGCGTCTTGTAAATCTGTTCGGCCGCAATGTCATACGCGCCAGTCAACGCGTGGACGGCCTCCTCGCCGAACGAGCCTTCCCGCGGATCGTGGCCGAACTTCACCACCTCGTGCGGTACACCCGCTGCAGACAGCGCGGCAAGCGCCCGCGTTGCGTTACGGCTGGTCATACCCCGGCGGGTTGGGGGACTCCACCCACAGGTCGACCCCGAGCTCGCCGCCTGGCGTGCAGTCGTACACCGAGAGGTCGGTGACGCCGGACTCCACCAGCACGTCCTCGCACAGCACCGAATTGCCGGTGTAGTCGGTGGCAGGCTTGTTGAGGATCACGTAGGCGGCGTCGGCGTACACCTCGGGTTTGCGCGCCCGCGCCATCGCCGCCTCGCCACCCAGCAGGTTCTGCACCGCGGCGGTGGCGACCAGCGTGCGCGGCCACAGCGTGTTGGACGCAATCCCGTCGTCGCGCATCTCCTCGGCGATTCCCAACGCGCACAACGTCATTCCGAATTTTGCCATCATGTACGCCGTGGGCTTGAGCCATTTCGGTTCGAGCAGCACCGGCGGTGACAGCGTCAGAATGTGTGGGTTTTCCCGGCCCTTCATGTGCGGAATGCAGGCCGCCGACACCGCATAGGTGCCGCGCACCTGGATGCCGTTCATCAGGTCGAACCGCTTCAGCGGCACCTCGGTGATGGATCCGAGGTTGATCGCCGACGCGTTGTTCACGCAGATGTCGATGCCGCCGAACTGCTCGACGGTTTTCGCCACCGCCGCCTCGACCGAGTCGCCGTCGCGGATGTCCCCGACGATCGGCAGCGCCTGGCCGCCGGCCTCCTCGAGTTCCTTGGCCGCGGTGTAGACCGTTCCGGGCAGCTTGGGGTGCGGCTCGGCGGTCTTGGCGATCAGCGCGATGTTGGCGCCGTCGCGGGCGGCCCGCTTGGCGATCGCCAGGCCGATTCCGCGGCTGGCACCGGAAATGAACATGGTCTTGCCGTTCAGAGACATGGCGTCACATTAGCGCCGGGCGCCCCGGCACCGGACTGCGGTCGGCTAAACGGCCACAGGAAATAGCGGGATGGTCGATGCTGTTGACAGATGCGGTTCTGCGGGAGAAACCCAAAAGACACTTGTCGGTCGCAGCCTCTAGATTGGGCAGAAGGGGAGTCTGGTGTCAACGGCGATGTGCCTACTGGAGCGTCCGGTAGTGCCCGGGCTGTCCGGTGATGCCGCGACAGAAGGGACAGTGTTAACCAAGATGGCCGACAGCGATGCCGCGACCGGGCCCGAGGTGCCCGCACCCGATCCCGCAGAGGAGACGGACGAGCAGCTCACGGCGCGCTTCGAACGCGACGCGATTCCCCTGCTGGACCAGCTCTACGGTGGCGCGCTGCGCATGACGCGCAATCCCGCCGACGCCGAAGACCTGCTCCAGGAAACCATGGTCAAGGCCTACGCCGGTTTCCGCTCGTTTACGCCGGGCACCAACCTCAAGGCGTGGCTGTACCGCATTCTGACCAACACCTACATCAACAACTACCGCAAAAAGCAGCGCCAGCCGGCCCAGTACCCGACCGACGAGATCACCGATTGGCAGCTGGCTGCCACCGCTGAGCACTCGTCAACGGGCTTGCGCTCCGCCGAGGTCGAGGCTCTGGAGTCACTACCGGATACCGAGATCAAAGAGGCGCTGCAGGCCTTGCCCGAGGACTTTCGGATGGCGGTGTACTACGCAGACGTCGAAGGTTTCCCGTACAAGGAGATCGCCGAGATCATGGACACACCAATCGGGACAGTGATGTCGCGGTTGCACCGCGGCAGACGTCAGCTGCGCGGTTTGCTGGCCGATGTCGCCAAGGAGCGGGGCTTCCTCCGCGGCGACCAGGCGCCGGAGGAGGTGTCGTCGTGACCGACTTCTCCTGCGATTCCGGCGCCACCAGCTCGGACGTCGACTGCGCGGAGGTGCTCGCGGAGGTATGGACCCTGCTCGACGGCGAGTGCACGCCGGAGACTCGACAGAAATTGCGCCAGCACCTCGAGGAATGCCCGGGATGCCTGCGGCACTACGGGCTCGAGGAGCGCATCAAGGCGCTGATCGCCATGAAGTGCCGGGGCGAGAAGGCTCCGGAGGGCCTGCGCGAGCGGCTGCGGCTCGAGATCAGCCGCACCACGATCATCCGGGGCCGACAGCGTTAGGAGTTGGGCCGCTTGCCGTGGTTGGCCTTGCTGTGCTTGCGGTCGCGCTTCTTCCGGCCACGCTTGGCCATGACTGATCCTCCTTGCAGCTTTACCGGCAGGTCAGTCTTTCATGCGGCCGCTGTTGCCTGGCGGCCGGGCTAGACCACCGGGACGTTTTGAGCCGGGACCGTCGGGCTGGTCGCCGCCGGCGCCGGGATGCCGGGCGATGTGGGCAAGCCGGGAGTCTGGCCGGGCGTGAGCGTGCCGGGACTCGTCGGCAGGGGCGGGGTCTGGCCGGGCAAGGCGGTGCCTGGGGTGGCCGGCAAGACGGGGGACTGGCCAGGCATGAGCGTGCCGGGGGTCGTCGGCAGGGCCGGGGTCTGGCCGGGCAACGCGGTGCCGGGAGCGGTCGTTCCTGGCGGCAGCGTGCCAAGAGTCCCGGGAGGCGTCGTGCCGAGAGTCCCGGGAGGCATCGTGCCGAGCGTGCCGGGGGCCGTCGTCCCCGGCGGCAGGGTGCTCGGGAGCGTCCCTGCGGGCGACAGCAGGCTCGGGTCAGAGGTCGCGGGCATGAACAGCGAACCGCTACCCGGCAGCACGGCATTCAGCAGATTCCCCAGCTCGCCGAAGATCGCGTTGGCGATGTTCACCCCGTTGCCGGAAACGGCAGGGACGGGTGCCGGGTCGTCGACGAGCACAGGTTGCTGGGGAGTGGCCCCAGCGACCCCGCTGCCGCAGCCGATCGCGGCGAATGCCGCCAGCGCAAGCCCCGCGCCGGTAGCCGCTCGAACCAGTGGGTCGTAAGACGTCGGAATTGCAAACACGTTCGCGGACAACAGAATTACTCCTCCACTCAACTGAGGCACCCAAAGCGCTTCAGACACTCAAGTCACTCAGGCAACACTGGTATTCAATAGTCACAGGAGGAACACGACACGATCACAGATCGGACTCTATGGATTTGCTTACGAATCTTGGGATTTGCTTATCCGGGCGGCCTTCGGGGCCGGACCAGTCTCGGCGCACCGCCGTCAGCTGGCTGTGGTTCGATAAGGCGACAGAAATGCGACCGGCTGGGTGACGAACGGGGTGATGATGGCCGAGGACGTCCGCGCTGAGATCGTGGCCAGCGTGCTCGAAGTCGTGGTCAACGAGGGTGACCAGATCAGCGAGGGCGACACCGTGGTGTTGCTGGAGTCGATGAAGATGGAGATTCCGGTCCTGGCCGAAGTCGCCGGCACGGTCAGCAAAGTCAGCGTATCGGTGGGAGATGTCATCCAGGCCGGTGACCTCATCGCCGTCATCAGTTAGTTATTGGCCCCGTCGAAGCCGGGAGTGAGCGATGTCGACTCTCGGTGACCTGCTCGCCGAACACACCGTCCTGCCGGGCAACGCCGTCGACCACCTGCACGCGGTGGTCGGAGAGTGGCAGCTGCTCGCCGACCTGTCGTTCGCCGATTACCTGATGTGGGTGCGCCGCGACGACGGCACGCTGGTGTGCGTCGCGCAGTGCCGGCCGAACACCGCGCCGACCGTCCTGCTGCGCGACGCCGTCGGCACGGTCTTTCCCCCCGAGAAGGTGCCGCTGGTGGTCGCGGCATTCGAATCCGGCGCCATCCAGCGCGGAAACGTTGCGGTGCAAGATGATTCGCGGCTACAGACCGGGCTGAACGTCGAGGCGGTCCCGGTCCGCTACGGCGAGCGGGTGGTCGCGGTGCTGAGTCACCAGACCGCGGTGGCCACCGACCGCCAAATCAGTCCACTGGAGACCGCCTACCGCGACTGTGCCGCCGACCTGGTCCACATGCTCTCCGAGGGCACGTTTCCCAACGTCGGCGACGTGGCGATGTCTCGTTCCAGTCCGCGGGCCGGCGACGGCTTCATCCGGCTGGACGTCAACGGTGTGGTCTCCTATGCCAGCCCGAACGCACTGTCGGCCTATCACCGGATGGGCTTGACCTCGGAACTGGAGGGCCACAACCTGATCGAGGTCACCCGGCCGTTGATCTCCGACCCGTTCGAGGCGCAGGAACTGGCCGACCACGTGCAGGACTCGCTGGCCGGCGGAGCGAGCATGCGCATGGAGGTCGACGCCGGCGGCGCGGCGGTGCTGCTGCGCACCTTGCCACTGATGGTGCACGGCACGGCGGCCGGCGCAGCGGTGCTGGTGCGCGACGTGACCGAGGTCAAGCGCCGCGATCGCGCGCTGATGTCCAAGGACGCCACCATCCGGGAGATCCACCACCGGGTCAAAAACAACCTGCAGACCGTGGCGGCGCTGCTGCGGCTGCAGGCCCGCCGCACGACAAACGCCGAAGGCCGGGAAGCGCTGATCGAGTCGGTGCGACGGGTGTCCTCGATCGCGTTGGTCCACGACGCGCTGTCGATGTCGGTCGACGAGGAGGTCAACCTCGACGAGGTGATCGACCGGATCCTGCCGATCATGAACGACGTGGCGACCGTGGACACGCCGATCCGGATCAACCGGGTGGGCATGCTCGGCGTGCTGGACTCCGACCGCGCGACAGCGCTGATCATGGTGATCACCGAACTGGTGCAAAACGCCATCGAGCACGCCTTCGAGCCCGAGGCGGCTCAGGGATCGGTGACCATTCGCGCGGACCGCTCAGCCCGCTGGCTCGACGTGGTCGTCCACGACAACGGCCGCGGACTGCCGGAGGGGTTCAGCGTCGAGAAATCCGACCGGCTGGGCCTGCAGATCGTGCGGACGCTGGTGTCCGCGGAGCTCGACGGGTCGCTGCGGATGCACGACGCCGACGAGGGTGGCACCGACGTCGTCCTGCGTGTCCCGATCGGCCGTCGCGCCAGGCTCGTGCAATAGTTCGCGTCCCGCCGCGCCCGGCTTCGCCGCGCTCGCGATCGCCACGGGCCCCGCACGCAAGCTCGCGGCCCCGACATTGTCGGGGCCGCGAGGGTTAAACCGGGTTTTCCGTCAGACTCCGCTGCGGGCCTTCGTCCGGGCGTTGCGACGCTTCAGCGCACGACGTTCGTCTTCGCTCATTCCGCCCCACACGCCGGAATCCTGGCCGGTGTTCAGCGCCCAGGACAGGCATTCGGTGGTCACCGGGCAGCGGTTACAGACCAGTTTCGCGTCAGCGATCTGGGCGAGCGCCGGCCCGCTGTTCCCAACCGGGAAAAACAGCTCCGGGTCCTCGTCGCGACAGACCGCCTTGTGGCGCCAATCCATACGTCTTTGCTCCTTACTAAGTGCGCAGCAGGGCGCACCGGCTATTTTCTTCGGCTGTTAACGCGGGCACAAGAAAATTTCCGTACCGTTGCACGCGATGTCTTCGATCGTTTCACAGGCTCAACAGATGTCAATAGCGTGCGTTGGTCCGTGGGCAATGTCACTTTGAGGATCTGTTAGCAAAACCCTTAAGGCGGTGTACTACTATGGCGCCGCCATTGGCCGCCGAATCGCCGGTTAACGCAGCTCAGAGAGGTTTTTTGCCGGTGGGGCGACGACGGCCAGCGCGTCGCGGACGGCCCGGAACGTCATTTCCTCGCGCTCACCGAGGTAATCCCCGTCAAATTGGCTGGCGATCGGCGGACCGTCGCAAGTCACCCGGACACAGGCCGCGTCGTCGTCCCGGATCAGCTGCTTGGCCTGCATCTTGGGCCGCTTGGCAAACATCTGCCGGACGATCCGCAGGGTCGGGATCACCTTCATGCTGGTGACGCCGAACACGCCCAGCCCGGACTCGAACCGGCAGTCGGGGTTGGTCCAGATGGGCCGGTTGTTGGCGTAGGTCCAGGGACTGGAGTTGGACACGAACACGAAGTGCACGCCGCTAACCGGCTCGCGGCCCGGTAAATGCAGCGTCAGCGTCGGCTCGTGGCGGGTGGTGGCCAGCGCGGCCGGGATCGCGGTGCGGATGTAGCGCGCCGGCGTGACCTTGCGGCCTTTGTCGCGTTGCGCCTCGACCGCCTTCACCACCTCGGCGTCGACGCCCATGCCGGCGTTGAGCACCGCCCACCGCTCACCGCAGTCGATCACCCCGATCCGGCGCCACTTCTGCTGGTGGCCGTACTGGTCGAGCAGCCCGATCAGCTGGTTTGTCGCGTTGATCGGGTCCGGGGAGATGCCCAGCGAGCGGGCCAGCACGTTGGCCGAGCCGCCCGGCACGATCGCCACCGCCGGGACATGGCCCGTCGGCAATGTGCCCGGGCGGCCGAGCAAGCCGTTGACCACGTTGCTCACCGTGCCGTCGCCGCCGTGCACGACGAGCAGGTCGACGCCCTCTTCGATGGCGGCCTGGGCGATCTCGCCGCCGTGCCCGCGATGCGTGGTGTGCTCGACCCGCAGCTGCAAGCGGCTCTTGAGCGCGTGGGTCAACAGGTCGCGCCCTGCCGGGGTCGTCGACGTCGCAGTGGGATTGACGATCAGCACGGCGCGCATGACGCAAAAGCCTAGCGGCGATCGCGAGTGC
>NZ_BFAB01000005.1:0-127541 GCF_003402475.1 Mycobacterium sp. MFM001 | reverse complement strand
AGCGGGTCGCCGCGCGAAAATCCAGCGGGCATGGGTCGCTACGCTGACGCTGTGAGCGTTCCGGCCAGCGTGCGTGGCGCGGGACTGATCGTGGCGCTGCAAGGCGCGGCGGCACTGGTGGTGGCCGCGGTACTCCTGCTACGGGGTCTTGGCGGGGCCGACCAGCGCGTGGTCAACGGTTTCGGTACGGCCGTGTGGTTCGCGCTGATCGGAGGCGGTGTGCTGGCCGCCGGCTGCGGCCTGCTGGCCGGTAAGCGGTGGGGCCGCGGACCCGCAGTATTCGCCGAATTGTTGCTGCTGCCGGTCGCGTGGTACTTCGCCGTGGGCTCGCATCGGCCGCTGGCCGGGATTCCGCTGGGCGTCGTGGCGCTGGCCGTGTTGGTGTTGCTGTTCAGTCCGCCCGCCCTGCGCTGGATCTCCGGCGATCAGCGTGGTCCGGCCAGCTCGGCCAACTCCGAGCCCGATACCCGATAGGTGATCCACTGCGACTGCGGCCGGCCGCCGACGCCGTCGTACAGGGCGATCGCGTCGGTGTTCCAGTTCAGCACCGCCCACGACAGCCGGCTGTAGCCGTTGTCCAGGCATTCGCGCGCCAGCGCCGACAGCAGCGCGCGGGCCAGCCCGCGACGGCGAAACTGCGGCCGAACATACAAGTCCTCCAAATAGATTCCCGCCACGCCCTCCCAGGTGGAGAAGTTGAGGAACCACAGGGCCGTCGCGGCGACGTCGCCGTCCACCTCGGCCACGTGCCCGCGAAGCGTGATGGGTTCGTCGAAAAGCGCTGCGCGGATTTGTGTTTCGGTGACGGTGCATTGGTCCGGGGCGCGCTCGAAGTCGGCCAATTCGTGGATCATCGCAGTAATGGCCGCGGCGTCGGCAGGGGCGGCGCGGCGAACCCGAATGGTCACGGCTGAACTCCGAGCGCGGTCAGGATGGTGACGAATTTCGTTGTCGTTTCGGCGAGTTCGTCGTCGGGATCGGATTCCGCGACGATGCCGCCGCCGGAGTGGGCGAGTGCGCTTCGGCGGTCCGCGGACAGCTGCGCGCATCGGAGGCTCACCACCCAGCGCCCGTCGCCGCGGGCGTCGCACCAACCGACCGCCCCGGCATAAAAGCCGCGGTCGCCTTCCAGTTCGCCGATGAGCCGGACGGCGGCGTCGGTCGGCACACCGCCCACCGCCGGGGTGGGATGCAGGGCCAGCGCCAAATCGATTGCGCTGGTGGACGTATCGCGCAACCTGCCGCTGACCGGTGTGCTCAGGTGCCAGAGCGCTGCGGTGCGGCTCAGCTGCGGCGTGGGCGCGATCGTCACCTCGGTGCACAATGGCTGCAGCGCTTCGGCCATCGCGTCGATGACCAGTTGATGCTCGTGCCGGTTCTTGGCCGAATCGGCCAGTGCCGCACCGGCGGCGGCGTCGAGCTCGGGGTCGTCGCAACGCGGCGCCGAACCGGCGAACGGTCGGCACGTCACCAGATCGCCGTCACGTGCCACCAGTAGCTCCGGGCTTGCGCCGACCAGCGCCGCGCCTGCATACCGCTCACCCGCCGGCGTCAAATCGACCAGATAGCCGTACGCGGCAGGGTCTTTGGCGACCAGGCGGCGCAGGATGACGCGGGCGTCCAGCGGGTCATCGGCGGCCAGGCGCAAAGCTCGGGCCAGCACCACCTTGTGCAGGAGGCTGTCCGGTGCGGTCAGCTGGTCGCAGGCACGCTGCACCCGGGCGCGATGCTCCTCGGGAGCCGGGAGCGCCCCGGCGATGTGCACCCGCGGCAGTGGGCCGGCGGGCCAGTCGGGCAGCGTGTCGGGGTGTCGCACGGTTCGCGGCGCCACCAGTGCGGCGGGCTGGGTGAGGTCAAATGGTAACGCGCCCACCACGATTGGCGTCGCACTGCAGCGCAGCGCGGCCTGCGCGGCGACTACATCGCGATAGCTGGCCTGCACGCCGTCGGCAACCAGAATCCCGGCCGGCCCGCACAGCACGAAGGGCGGCTCGACAGTCATGGCCGCGGAAGGGCGAGCGCGCCGAGCTGGCGAATTCCATGCTCGAAGCCGCACACCGCGATCGAACTGGCGACCATGCCGAAGCGGATCCCCTCGGACAGCGGCAGCTCGAGCCAGCGCGCGATCACCGCCCTGGAGAAGTGACCATGCCCGACGAACAGCACGTCGCGCGTCGCCATGTGCTCAAGCGCGAGCGCGACGGCCGCATCGGCGCGCCCGGTGGCCTGGGCGACGGTCTCGCCGTCCGGGCAGCCGTGTGTCCACACCAACCACTCCGGTTGTGTCTGGCGGATTTCAGCGGTCGTCAGCCCCTCGTAGGACCCGTAATCCCACTCGGCGATCAAGGGTGACTTGTCGTCGATGGCCAGCCCCGCCAGTTCGGCGGTCGACACCGCCCGCCGGCGAGGGCTGGTGATCACCATCGGGCTGTCCAGGTGCAGTTCGGCGAGCGCCCGGCCGGCGGCGGCGGCCTGGCGGCGTCCGTCGTCGGTGAGCTCGAGATCGGTGCGGCTGGTGTGCCGGCCGGACTTCGACCATTCGGTTTCGCCGTGGCGCAGCAGTACCAGTCGATGGTTCTCTACGCCCATGCCGATCGATTCTGCCTGAAACGCATCGCCATTGACGCGCGGGCAGGATGGGGAAGATGCCAGGATGGCCGTGTGGCCGCGCCGGCGACGATGCAGGAGCCAAGCGATGAGGAGGAGCGGCGCTTGATGGCAGAGACTCGGGTGCTGGCAGTGGCCAACCAGAAGGGCGGGGTGGCCAAGACGACGACGGTGGCCTCGTTGGGAGCCGCGATGGTGGACAAGGGGCGGCGGGTACTGCTCGTCGATCTCGATCCGCAGGGCTGTCTGACCTTTTCGCTCGGCCACGATCCCGACAAGCTGCCGGTGTCGGTGCATGAGGTGCTGCTCGGCGAGGTGGAGCCCAACGCCGCGCTGGTCGACACCGCCGAAGGCATGACACTGCTGCCCGCCAACATCGACCTGGCGGGCGCCGAAGCCATGCTGTTGATGCGAGCCGGCCGCGAGTACGCGCTCAAGCGCGCGCTGGACAAGCTCGACCAGTTCGACGTGGTTGTCATCGATTGCCCGCCGTCGCTCGGGGTGCTCACCCTCAACGGGCTGACCGCCGCCGACGAGGTGATGGTTCCGCTGCAGTGCGAGACGCTGGCGCACCGCGGCGTCGGGCAGTTTTTGCGTACGGTCGCCGACGTGCAGCAGATCACCAACCCGGGCCTGCGCTTACTGGGTGCGCTGCCGACGCTGTACGACCCGCGAACCACCCATACCCGCGACGTGCTGCTCGACGTCGCCGACCGCTACGACCTGCCGGTGCTCGCGCCGCCGATCCCGCGGACGGTGCGCTTCGCCGAGGCGAGCGCGTCGGGCTCGTCGGTGATGGCGGCACGCAAGAACAAGGGCTCGGCGGCCTACCGCGACTTGGCCAATGCGCTGCTCAAGCACTGGAAGTCCGGCAAGCCGCTGCCGACCTTCACGCCCGAGATCTAGCGGGTATCAACCCAGCGCGACGACGGTGTTGCCGCGCTGCTCCAGAATCTGCGAACCAGACACGGCGGGAAGCACCGGTGCCGTGCCCGCCGGCCGGTCGACCGGGATATCGCGTTCGTGCGCGCCGGTGGCCGGATCGTAGACGCCGATCCCGCGGGCGACTGGGACCAGCAGCCGGCCCGCCATGATCGTCGCCGGCCCCACCGGGACCGTCGGCCCGTCGGGCGCGACCGTGTAGCGGTAGGTCAGCGTGGCCGCGTCGAACACCAGCACCGCGTCGCCGGTCCACCAGGTCACCAGGTTGCCCAGCCGCGACACCACGTTCGACGGCATCGGCTGCTTGGGCAGCACCGTGCTTGCCACCGTGGTGCCGGACGCGTCGACCACCTCGACCCGGGGCTGCGGCGACGGCAGGTACACGGCCGTGTTGTTGTCGGACACGGCCAGCACCCGAGCGCCCGAGCCCGCGCCGATTCCCTGCTCCGGCACATACCTCTGCTCGGGTTCGTCTTCTTCCTTGCTCGGCCGCAGCAGCGTCAGCCGCAGATCGGCCTGTTTGGGACACGCCTCCAGCACCGACACGGCCGACGAGCTGGCCGCCGCGGACGTCAGCGTGCATCCGCTGTGCAGTCCCTGCGAGGACGGCTTCACCCGGGCGTCGATCTCGCCGTACGACAGCATCCGGACCATGTCGGAACGCCACAGCTCCAGCCGGGTCTTACCGGCCGAGAGCACGGTCGTGCCGTCGGAGGAGACGTCGACGTGTTTGTCGGCGTAGCTGCTGCGCGCCGGCCCGCGCCGGCCGGTGGAGGCGTCGATGGTGCTGACCTGGCCGCAGCCCCGGTCGTCGGGATAGACCGCGACGGCGTAGCGGTAGACCCAGGACACCGCGCACAGTTGGCGGTTCCGCGAGTAGCTCCAGCGCACGTCCCCGCTGGCGGGATCACGTCCCTGCACGGATTGCCCGTCGCCGGTGACCACCGACCCGCCGACCACCACCGGCAGGCTGGTCGCCGCGCTGGGCGCGGTCCAGAGCTGCTTGAGCGACGCGGGCACCCCGCGAGCCGTGCTCGGGGTGGGTGCCGGGACGGCGGCGGGTCTGCTGCTGGTGGCCCGGGCGTCGCTGGTCCACCAGATCAGGGCCGCCACCACGGCGACCACTGTCACGATCGCGGCGGCCGCCACCATGTCGGTCCTGGTGCGGCGTTCGGGTTTGACCATCGGGCGGGCTGGCGGCGCGCCGACTCAGTTGGCGTTGGCGGCGGCCTCCGCCGCTTTGCGGGGCCGACGGCGCCGACGGCGGCGGCCGCTGTGCGAGCCCTCGCCGGCGGGAGCTTCGGCGGGCGCGTCACCGTTGGTGGCGGCGACCGGGTGTCCGGTGACCGGCTTGCCGCCGCGGGTGCGTCGCCGTGAGCGGGTGCTCTTGCGGGCCGGCTTGTCCTCACTGGCGGCGGCTTTCTTGGCCTGCGACTTGCGGGGCGTCCCGACCGTGCCGCGGGCCTCGGTCGGGATGTCCAGTTCGGTGTAGAGGTGCGGCGAGCTCGAGTAGGTTTCGGCCGGGTCGGGGCAGCCCAGGTCGAGGGCTTTGTCGATCATCGCCCAGCGGGCCAACTCGTCCCAGTCCACCAACGTGACGGCGACGCCGGTGCGCCCGGCCCGTCCGGTGCGGCCGATGCGGTGCACATAGGTCTTCTCGTCGTCGGGGCACTGGTAGTTGATGACGTGGGTGACGTCGTCGATGTCGATACCGCGGGCGGCCACGTCGGTGGCAACCAGCACGTCGATGCCGCCGGTGCGAAATGCCTTGAGCGACTTCTCCCTTGCGATCTGGCCGAGATCGCCGTGCACGGCGCCGACGGCGAATCCGCGCTCGGCCAACTCGTCGGCCACCTTCTGGGCGGTGCGCTTGGTGCGGGTGAAGATCATGGTGGCGCCGCGGCCGCGGGCCTGCAGGATCCGGCTCACCAGTTCGATCTTGTCCAGCGCATGCGCGCGGTAGACGAACTGTTCGGTGGCGTCGTGCACAGCCGACGCCTGCGGCGCCTCGGCGCGGATGTGGGTCGGCTGGTTCATGAAGGTGCGGGCCAGCGTGATGATCGGGTCCGGCATGGTCGCCGAGAACAGCATCGACTGCCGATCCTCTGGAATCTGGCGCAGGATGCGCTCGATGTCGGGCAGGAAGCCGAGGTCGAGCATCTCGTCGGCTTCGTCGAGCACCAGCACCGCCAGCCCGCCCAGCTGCAGGTGGCCCTGCTGGGCCAGGTCGAGCAGTCGGCCAGGAGTGCCCACCACCACGTCGGCGCCGGCGCGCAGCGACTCGATCTGCGGCTCGTAGGGCCGGCCGCCGTAGATGGAGACGACGGACAACCGCCGGCCGCCGTCGGCATGCAGGTGCTTGGCCGCGGTGGCCAGGTCGCCGGAGACCTGCAGGCACAGCTCGCGGGTGGGCACCACGACCAGGGCCCGGGGAATGCCGGTGAGCGGGCGGTCAGTGTCGGGGTCGGTGATTCGCTGCAGCAGTGGGACGCCGAAGCCGAAGGTCTTGCCCATGCCGGTGCGGGCCTGGCCGATCACGTCGTCGCCGGCGAGCGCCAGCGGCAGCGTGAGCTCTTGGATGGCAAAGGGGTGCTCGATGCCTTCTTCGGCGAGTGCGCGGACGATTTCGTCGCGAACTCCAAGGCTGGCAAAAGTGAGGTGAGGTGCGTGAGTGACGGGAGTCATGCGTAGGGGGATGTGCCTCTCGGTATCGGTTTTTCTCAGTTCGTTTTGCGGGTCACGCGCGCACGAGCTGAGTGTCGAATCCGATGCCGGTTCGCGGGGCCCTGCACTTCGCCGAGGCGGGCCTACTGCGTGCACGCACATTTCGCGGGTAGCGGCGGTAAGGATTTACCGCCACCACCGAGGTCCATGATAGCTGGTCGGCCTTTGCCGCCCCGGATCGCGGCGTGTGCCGGGCGCTGGGGGCACCCCCAGTCGCGGAGCGGCTAGGGGGACGGGTCGCCACCAACGCGCCTAGAGTGTTGCCATGTCTTCGCTTTCGCGCGCCGACGAAGTGGCCGATCCGCCCACGCCACGGTTCCCGGCCGACCACCCCGGCGTCAACGAGTTGTTCGCGCTGCTGGCCTACGGCGAGGTCGCCGCGTTCTATCGGCTCACCGACGAGGCGCGGATGGCGCCGAACCTGCTGGGCCGCATTTCGATGGCCCGGATGGCCGCCGCGGAGATGGGACATTTCGAGCTGCTGCGCGAAGCCCTGGAACGCCGCGGCGTCGACGTCGTGCCGGCGATGTCGAGGTACGCCTCGGCGCTCGACGACTACCACCGGCTGACCACGCCGAGCACCTGGCTGGAGGCCCTGGTCAAGACCTATGTCGGTGACGCGCTGGCCGCCGACTTCTATCTGGAGATCGCCGACGGGCTGCCCGACGAGGTGGCCGACGTCGTGCGCGCGACGCTGTCGGAGACCGGTCACTCCCAATTCGTGGTCGCCGAGGTCCGCGCGGCGGTGAACAGCAGCGCGAGGCAGCGCAGCCGGCTGGCGTTGTGGTCGCGCCGGCTGCTCGGCGAGGCAATCACGCAGGCCCAGTACGTGTTGGCCGACCACGACGAGCTTGTCGACCTGGTGGTGTCGGGGACCGACGGGCTAACGCAGCTGACTGGGTTCTTCGACCGGTTGCAGCACACCCACGACGAGCGGATGCACGAGTTGGGGCTTGCCTAGCGACGATCGCAAGCGCGGCGGAGCCGGGCGCAGCGGGTCGTCTCACTCAGACCTAGCGGGCGCAGGTCGCGATCATCGAGTTGTTGGCGGAAATGGCGACCGGCTGACCCTGCGCATCGGTGATCTCACAATTGAGCCGGCCCGTAATGCTTGTCGCCACAACGGATTTCGTCTGCACACCGGGGTTCAGCACCACCGCCTTCGACCAAGGCAACGACACGTTCAGGTCGGTTCGCGGCAGGCCCTGCTCGTCGGTGTAGACGATGTTCACCAGGTCGAGCATCCCCTTGGTGCCCGTCACCCGGTAGACGATCGTGTTCGGGCTCACCGGCGGCAACGGCGCCGGGGCGGCCTCCGGGGGCGCCGCCGTGGTGGGCGCCTCGCTGGGGCTGGCCGTGACGCTGGGTTCCCGCGGAGGCGGCGTCACCGTGGTGACCGTCTCGGGTGGCAGCGACGCGCTGGGCGGTGAAGACGGCCGCGGGGTGGCGATCACCGTGCGGGTCGGCGGCGCCACGGTGGCCGTCGTCGAGGTGCTGTCGCCGCCGTTGAGGATCACGACGGTGGCGATCACGGCCAGCACGAACACGACGGCGGCGATCACGGCGACCGGACGCCAGCGTTGATCGGCCGGCTCGACCAGTTCGTCGTCCGGGTAGGTCTCGTAGACCAGCTCGTCTGGGTAGTCCTGGATCTCGGTATCCAAGTGATTCATGGTGCTGATGGTGCAGATGTTATCGATGCCGACGGACCCAGCGCCGGGTGGCGGCCGGTGTGTTGGTCACGATTTGGCGACACTCACGCCCGCGAACGCTTGGCGCCGACCGGCTTTCGCGACCACCGAAGACCGTCCACTAGCCTTCTTGCTGAGAACGTCTACTAGGAAGGGGCCGGCGTGGAGGTCAAGATCGGTATCACGGACAGCCCGCGGGAGCTGGTCTTCACCAGTGCGCAGACGCCCAGCGAGGTCGAAGAACTGGTCAGCGCCGCGTTGAGCAAGGCCGCAGAGGGCCCAGCCGTGCTTTCCTTGACCGACGAGAAGGGCCGTCGCTTCCTGATCCACACTGCCAAGATTGCCTATGTCGAGATCGGCGTCGCCGACGCTCGGCGCGTCGGATTCGGCATCGGTGCGGCTAGGAGCGGGTGAGCGGGACGTGCGATAGTCCGCCCCAGGCGAACTGCACCGTGCCTTCCACCGCGTCTTCCTTGGAAATCGGTCGATCGCTGTCCAGCCAGTACCTGGCGCAATCGACACTGATCCCGACCAGGCCCACCGCGATCATCCGGGCCCGGTGCGGATCCAGCCCCGAGTCGGCGCTGATGAGGTCGAACACGGCGTCGATGCACGATTCGGTGGCCACCCGCACCTGAGCCGCGACCTGTGGCTCGGTGACGTAGTCGTTCTCGAAGATCAACCGGTAGCCCTGGCCGTCGTGCTCGATGAAGTCGAAGAACGCCTGCACGGCCGCGCGTAACCGCTGCCGGTTGTCGGTCGTGGTGCGCAGCGCCTGGCGCACACCGGACACCAGATTCTCGACGTGTCGTTGCAGCACCGCCAGATACAGCTCGAGCTTGCTGGAAAAGTGTTGGTAGAGAACGGGTTTGCTGACTCCGGCCCGGTCGGCGATCTCATCCATGCCGGCCGCGTGATAGCCGCGGTCGACGAAAACCTCGCTGGCAGCAACAAGCAATTGACCGCGGCGCTCGTCGCGGGGCAGCCGATTGCCACGCCTGGCGGGGGCGACAGGGTCCCCCGTCCGCCTCGCGGCCGCGTTGGCGAGATCGCTCATCGAGTCCTCAATCTGCTTGGTTGGCCACATATCGTCGGCCACGCTCGTCGCAACGACACTACTACCCGTACCTCCGCACGCTCGTTATTGATGCGGTCAACGCTTGAGCGGGCACGCCAAGAGTCCCAGCTAGCGGCATCCTCAACAGGGAATGTGAGATTCTGGGGCGGTGACCTACGACCCGGAGCGACGCGGGGGCGGTCCCGTACCGGTTCTCCGCGACGACTGGCGGGAACCGCTGCGCGCCCAGCGGGATCCGCTCGCCTGGAGCTCCGGGCGAGTGCGTTCCAACCGGGACAGGCCGCGCCAGTGGCGCAAACAAACCTGGCTGGGCCGGTTCGTGTCGACCTACGGGTGGCGTGCCTACGCGCTGCCCGTGCTGACCGCGCTGACCGCGGTGGTGTTGTACCAGACGGCGACCGGGACCAGCGCACCGCCTGCGGCCTCCAAGGATCCGGCGCAGGGCCCCCCGGCGATCGGGTCGGTGGGCACCGCGATCATCGACGCCCCGCCGCGCGGCCTCACTGTGTTCGACGCCAATCTGCCTACCGGAATGCTGCCGGACGGCGGCGCCTTCACCCAGGTCGGCGACAAGACCTGGCGCATCATTCCGGGCACTACACCCCAGATCGGTCAGGGCGCCGCCAAGGTGTTCCGGTACACCGTCGAGGTCGAAAACGGGATCGATCCGGCCGCATTCGGCGGCGACGATGCGTTTGCCCGAATGGTCGACCAGACGTTGGCCAATCCCAAGAGCTGGACGCACAACCCGCAATTCGCGTTCATCCGGATCGACGGGAACACCCCGGGCAACCCCGACTTCCGCATCTCGCTGAGCTCCCCGATGACGGTGCGCGAAGGCTGCGGCTACGAGTTCCCGTTGGAAACGTCCTGTTACAACCCGTCATACGGTCCGGAGGGACAGCCCCGGGTCTTCATCAACGAGGCCAGATGGGTGCGTGGTGCCGTGCCGTTCGAGGGCGACGTCGGCTCCTATCGGCAGTACGTGATCAACCACGAAGTCGGCCACGCCATCGGCTATCTGCGTCATGAGTCGTGCGACGCGCAGGGCGGCCTGGCGCCGGTGATGATGCAGCAGACCTTTTCCACGTCGGACAACGACGCCGCGAAGTTCGACCCCGAGTGGGTCAAGCCCGACGGCAAGACGTGCCGATTCAATCCCTGGCCGTATCCGATCGCCTGAACCGCGCCGGGAAGCTTCTATCGCTGTTTGCCGTTGATCGGGGCAACTGCTGTGATTAATAGACAGCAATCGAAAAGCAACGCTAGGAGATATCGGTGTCGACGTCGTTGCCACCGCTGGTTGAGCCGGCCGCCGAGCTGACACGGGACGAAGTCGCGCGCTACAGCCGGCATCTCATCATTCCCGACGTCGGGGTTGACGGGCAGAAACGGCTCAAAAACGCACGGGTCCTGGTGATCGGCGCGGGCGGGCTCGGCGCGCCGACGTTGCTGTACCTTGCGGCCGCCGGGGTCGGCACCATCGGCATCGTCGACTACGACGTCGTCGACGAATCCAACCTGCAGCGCCAGATCATCCACGGCGTCTCCGACATCGGCCGCTCCAAGGCGCAGTCCGCGCGTGACTCGATCACCGAGGTCAACCCGCTGGTAGACGTGCGGTTGCACGAGGTCCGCCTCGAGCCGCACAACGCCGTCGAACTGTTCGAGCAATACGACCTGATCCTCGACGGCACCGACAACTTCGCCACCAGGTACCTGGTCAACGACGCAGCCGTGCTGGCACACAAGCCCTACGTGTGGGGGTCGATCTACCGCTTCGAGGGCCAGGTCTCGGTGTTCTGGGAGGACGCCCCCGACGGGCGGGGCCTCAACTACCGCGATCTGTACCCGGAGCCCCCGCCGCCCGGCATGGTGCCGTCCTGTGCGGAAGGCGGTGTGCTGGGCATCCTGTGCGCGTCGATCGCGTCGGTGATGGGCACCGAGGCCATCAAGCTGATCACCGGCATCGGCGAACCGCTGCTGGGCCGGCTGATGGTCTACGACGCCCTGGAAATGAGCTATCGCACGATCTCGATCCGCAAAGACCCGTCGACGCCGAAGATCACCGAGCTGATCGACTACGAGCAGTTCTGCGGGGTGGTGTCCGACGAGGCCGCCGACGCCGCCGCCGATGCCACGATCACCCCGCGCGAGCTGCGCGAGTTGCTGGACTCCGGCAAGAAGGTGGCGCTGATCGACGTGCGCGAGCCGGTGGAGTGGGACATCAACCACATCGACGGCGCCCAGCTGATCCCCCAGTCGTCGATCAACTCCGGTGAGGGCCTGGCCAAACTGCCGCAGGACCGGATCCCGGTGCTGTACTGCAAGACCGGTGTGCGCTCGGCCGAGGCTCTGGCCGCGGTGAAAAAGGCCGGCTTCTCCGACGCGGTCCACCTGCAGGGCGGCATCGTCGCCTGGGCTCAGCAAATGCAGCCCGACATGGTGATGTACTAACCCAGAACCCCAGCTACCGGCGATTAGGCTGGTCGCGTGACTGTCGAGCCGCCGCCTGAGCATGTGTTGGCGGCGTTCGGTTTGAGCGGTGTGCGCCCCGTGCCGCTGGGCGGCAGTTGGGAAGGCGGCTGGCGGTGCGGTGAAGTCGTGCTATCGATGGTGGCCGACCATGCCCGCGCGGCCTGGTCGGCCAAGGTGCGCGAAACACTGTTCGTCGACGGGATACGGCTGGCCCGCCCGGTCCGCTCGACCGACGGGCGCTATGTGGTTGCCGGCTGGCGCGCCGACACGTTCGTCGCCGGCACACCCGAACCCCGGCACGACGAAGTCGTTTCCGCGGCGGTCCGGCTGCACGAGGCCAC
Organism: Mycobacterium sp. MFM001; assembly: GCF_003402475.1. GTDB lineage: Bacteria > Actinomycetota > Actinomycetes > Mycobacteriales > Mycobacteriaceae > Mycobacterium. The sequence continues at coordinate 115,680 of NZ_BFAB01000005.1, read as the reverse complement.
CGGCAAACTGGAGCGCCCGCGATTCCTGACCCAGGGCCCTACCGCGCCCTGGGCCGACGTCGACGTCTTCATCGCCGCCGACCGGGCCGCCTGGGAAGACCGGCCGCTGGCCTCGGTGCCGGCGAACGCGCGGGTGGCGCCGCCGTCGGCCGACGGCCAGCGGTCGATCGAGCTGATCCACCAGCTGGCCGGTCTGCGGCGACGTACCAAGAGCCCGAGCCAGCTGGTGCACGGCGACCTCTACGGGACGGTGCTTTTCGCGGGCGCCGCGGCGCCGGGAATCACGGACATCACGCCGTACTGGCGGCCGGCGTCGTGGGCGGCGGGCGTGGTCGTTGTCGACGCGCTGTCATGGGGCGAAGCCGATGACGGACTCATCGAACGCTGGAACGCCCTGCCGGAGTGGCCGCAGATGTTGTTGCGGGCGTTGATGTTTCGGCTCGCTGTGCACGCATTGCACCCGCGTTCGACGGCGGAGGCCTTTCCGGGTCTGGCCCGCACCGCGGCACTGGTGCGGTTGGTGCTCTAGTCCTCGAAACCTCCGCCGAGTGTGGGATTGATGCACGCCTGCGTCCAAAAAGCGTGCCACAAGTCCACACTCGAGCAGCTAAAACGTGTGACGGACCTCGGCCAGCTTGACTCTGCCGTCGTCGGCCAGAACCCCCTCGGTGCGAAGCAGTTCCAGCTGGCGGGTGGCCAGATGTCGTGCGGGCCGGCCGGATGCGGTGATCACCCGGTGCCAGGGCAGGTCGGAGGAGTCGGTGCGCATGATCCATCCGACAATGCGTGGACTGGAAAGCCCTGCGGCAGAAGCAATATCGCCGTAAGTGGCCACCCGGCCGGGCGGGATCGCGGCCACCAGGTCCCGCACCCGCTCGACCTGCTCGTCGGTCACCTTCGCCATCGTCAGGGCATCCGCTCACGGATCAGTGCCGCCACCTCGGCCGGCTTGGCTTGCGCCACCATGTGTTCGCAATCCAAATCAACCAGCCGGAATTCGGATCCCAGCCGCTCACTCAGGCCGGTGATGAGCTCGTCGCCGACATAGGGCGGCGACGTCCATCTCGCCCGCACCAGCGTCGTCCCGATTCCTTTCGGCGGCAGCACAATCGGGCGGGCCAGCTCACTCCAGTAGGACATCATCGCCGGCAGGCTGATCCGCCAGCCGTAGCGACCGCCCGGCAGCGCGACGAGGTGCTCGTCGAGTTCGGCGTCGAGCACGGCCGGGTCCACGTCGGCCCATGAACCCGTCGCCTTCTCCGCGCGGGCTTCCGCGACGTCCGGATAGTCGGGGGAGGCCAGCATCGCGTCGGCGATCTCGCGCATCCACCGGCCGTCCAAACCGATCGCGGGGTCGAGCAGCACCAGCGCCGCCACCCGGTCCGGGTGCGCGGCGGCCAGATGCAGCGCGACCGCACCGCCGAAGGAATGCCCGACGACCACCACCGGGGCGTCGGCCTGCTCCTTGAGCAACGCGCCCAGCGCCGCGACGTTGGCGTCGATGCTCCACGGCGCGGCCCACGACGACCTGCCGTGCCCGAGCAGGTCGGGCGCGGCCACAGCGACCTCCGGCAACTGCTGGGTGGCCAACGGTTGCCAGCGCTGCCCGTGGCCGGTCAGACCGTGGATCGCCAGCAGCTGCACCGGACCAAGCGGGCCGTAGCGGTGTACATGCAGGTCGGTCACCCGTCGAATGGTGCCAGCCCGCCGCGACCGCCCCGAATGCGCCTGCCGTCGAAAATGTGTCAATAAGCTGGTGAGCTGCACAGTAATGTTGATCTACACACCCGGCACACGTCGAGAGAGGTCGCGTCATGGGCGTCCCGCCTGATAGCACCCCTTACGGGTCACAGACCGTGATGGGTCCCGGCTGGCCGAATGTCGATGAGGAACAACTCACGGCCGCCGCGGAGCAGTACGAGCAGCTGGCGATGCATTTGACCGGGACCGTGGTGCCTCAGCTGCAGGGGCAATGGACCAACATGTCCAACGGCTGGGAGGGTGCTGCGGCGACGGCGGCGCTCGGCGAGGCCAGCACGATCATCAGCGGCCACGAGATGAACGCCGCCCAGGCGCAGGCCATTGCCATGCAGCTGCACGCCATGGCGGCCGCCGTGACCCAAACCAAGGCGATGGTCAACGCGACCGCACAGGAGATCCAGCACATGTGCGAGGCCATCGAGGCCATGCCGATCCAGAACAAGGAAGAGTTGCTGCAAAGCGCGATCAAATTAGGCCAATCGCAGAACATGGCCGACGTGTCCGCCAGCACCGGCGAGCTCGCCGGCCAACTGGGCGTGCCCGCGGTGAACCCGGGCGCGATACCAATCCCTCCCGGCGGCGCGCCAGGGGCAGGCCAAGCCAGCAAAGACGCTCAAGAGGCTGGAAAGACCGCCAGCCAGGGCCCCCAGCAGATCATGCAGATGATGGGCGGGATGGTCGGCCAGATCGGGCAGGTCCCGCAGCAGATGAGCAAGATGTTCAGCGGCCAGGGGCTGCAACAGCTGACCCAGCCGTTGCAGCAGATTTCGTCGATGTTCGGGCAGCTCGGCAAGGGCGGCGGAGGCGGTGGCGGCGGCGCGGGCGCATCGCCGTTTGCCGCGTTCAGCAACCACCCGGCGGCGGGTGGCTCCGGTCCGAAGGCTGGCGGGGGCCTGATGCACGGGGCATCGGTGCCCGGTTCCGGCGGCAGCTCACCGCGGACCCCGCTGATGGCCAAGCTCGTTGACAAACACACCACGGTCTCGCCCACCGCGGTGGAGGAAGGTGCGGTTGCGGGCACCACGGCAACCGCCGGGGCGGCACCGGTGGCCGCCGGCGGCGCCATGGGCGGAATGGGCGGAATGGGCATGATGGGCGGCCACCGCGAGTCCAGTGGCGGGTCTAGGGCGGGCCTGGCGGTTCCGACGCCGCTCGAACACGACCTCGGGGAAGGCGACGAGGACGATGACTGGTGATCTTGGCGGGCACCGAAGCATGAAGAGGAGAAGAGCCCGATGAGCGGTGAACCACTTAGCAGGACCGGGCCCCAGTCCTGGGACCCGGCGTCGGGAATACAGCTACCCCAGATGCCGATGATTCCGCCCGGCGACGACCTGATGAGCCAGACCATCGCGGCTGCCCTGCCGACGCTGGCTGCTCCGTTGGAAGCCAACACGGCGATGCTGCAGGGCAAGGAGACCATGTTCTCCGGCAAAGTGGCCGCCTCGAACGTGGCTTATCAGGGTTCCGAGGAGTCCGGCGAGCAGGGCGTGATGCAGATTGTGCAGATGCTGGGCCAAATGGCGGGCCAAGCCGGCCAGATGGGCGAAATGGCCGGTGCGCCAGGGCAAATGGTCGGCCAGATGGGCGGTCAGTTCAGTCAGCTGATGCAGCCGATGATGCAGGCGTTCCAAGGAGCCGGCCATGGCGGGCAGGGCCAGACGCCCGGCGCACCGGGAGCCGCGGGTGCCGGCGGCGGGGCCGCCGGTCAGGGTCCGGGTGGTATGACCGGCGTCCAGCAGCAAGGACGCGACGACGACAATGCCGTCACTGCGCCGCAGCCTCAGTACAACGCGGACCGGGATGACCAGGCGATGGCCGGACCGCAGGCCGGCCCGGGCGAGACCCGACACGGCTTGACCCCACCGCCGGTGTTCCCGCACGAGCAGCCGCGCCACGACGACGGCGGGGAGGATCTCGCCCGGCGAGTGTGACGGCACTCGTCGCCGCCGACCAGCTCGGACCGACTTGTCGGACCCCCGTGATGTCATGCCGCTATGGCACATCGGTGGGGTCCCGAGGCGCACGCGGTATTGGATCCGGCTCTGCGCGGCCGGATTCGGGTGCTCGGAGGCCCGGGCACAGGTAAGAGCAGCCTCCTAGTCGACGCGGCGGCCGCTCGCATCGCTGCCGGTGCCGACCCGGAATCCGTTCTGTTGCTGACGGGTTCGGGCCGCATCGCCACCCGCGCGCGCAGCGCGTTGACTACACAGTTGTTGCGGTCGCGGACGGACGCGGCCGGGCCCGTCGTGATCCGCGAGCCGCTGGTGCGCACGGTGCACAGCTACGCCTTCGCGGTGCTGAGGCTGGCCGCACAACGCGCCGGCGCGCCGCCACCCCGGTTGGTCACCAGCGCCGAACAAGACGCCATCATCACCGAACTGCTCGCCGGCGACCTGCAGAACGTTTCGACGACGGCCTGGCCCGCCGAGCTGCGTCCCGCCTTGAGCACGGCCGGGTTCGCCGCCGAGTTACGGGATCTGTTGGCGCGCTGCGCCGAACGCGGTGTCGACCCGCGTGACCTGCAGCGGCTAGGCCGGTTGCACGGACGCCCGGAGTGGGCGGCGGCCGGCCGGTTCGCGCGCCAGTACGAGCAGGTGATGCTGCTGCGCGCAGCGGTCGGGACGGCGGCTCCGCAGGCGACCACGCCGGCGCTCGGCGCCGCCGAACTGGTCGGGGCCGCCCTGGAGGCGTTCGCCGTCGACCCGGAGTTGTTGGCCGCCGAACATGCCCGGATCCGGGTTCTGCTGGTCGACGACGCCCAGCAACTCGACCCACAGGCCGCCCGTCTGGTGCGGCTATTGGCGGCGGGGGCCGAGGTGACTGTGATCGCCGGCGATCCCAACCAGGCGGTGTTCGGCTTCCGCGGCGGCGACCCGGCCGCACTGTTGCAGGGCGACGACGCGCCGTCGGTGACGCTGACGTCGTCGCACCGCTGCGCGCCCGCGGTGGCGCGGGCCGTCTGCGGGATCGCCGGCCGGCTTCCCGGTAGTAGCGAAATCAGCTCCGCCGGAACCGATCCCGGATCGGTGACCGTGCGTCTGGCTGCGTCCGAGCACGCGGAGGCGGCGCTGATTGCCGACGCGCTGCGGCGGGCTCACCTTGTCGACGGGCTGCCGTGGTCACAGATGGCGGTCATCGTCAGATCGGTGCCGCGGGCCGCCGCGGGGCTGACGCATGCCCTGACGCGGGCCGGCGTTCCGGTGGCCATGCCGACTTCCGGCGGACGGCTGTGGCAGCAGCCCGCGGCCCGCGCGATGCTGACCGTGCTGGCCGCCACCGCCGACGGGCTGGACGGCGAGCGGGCGCTGACACTGCTGACCGGACCGATCGGCCGGGTCGACCCGGTGACCCTTCGCCAGCTGCGACGGGCGTTGCGCCGCAGCGCACCTGAGCGGGACGTCGACGACCTCCTGGTGTCGGCGCTGACCGGCGACCCGCCGCTGTCCGCGACGCAGGCCCGCCCGCTGCGACGCGTCCGGGCGGTGCTCGACGCGGCCGCCCGCTGCCACCGCGACGGCCAGGATCCGCGCCACACGCTGTGGGCGGCGTGGCAGCGCTCTGGTCTGCAGCGCCGCTTGCTGGCGGCGGCTGAGCGCGGCGGTGCGGCCGGCGCCCAGGCCGATCGCGACCTCGACGCGGTCACGACGCTGTTCGAGGTCACCGACCAATACCTATCGCGGACTGCGGGCGCGTCGCTGCGCGGGCTGCTCGACCACGTCGGCGCCCTGCAGCTGCCCGCGGTCCGACCCGAGCCGGGCGTAGCCGAACACGTCAGTGTGCTCAGTGCGCACGCAGCGCTGGGCCACGAGTGGGAGCTGGTAGTCATCGCCGGCCTACAGGAAGGGTTGTGGCCCAACACAATTCCGCGCGGCGGTGTGCTGGGCACCCAGCGGCTGCTGGACGTCCTCGACGGGGTCGGCCAGGACGCCTCACTGCGGGCACCACTGCTCGCCGAGGAGCGGCGGCTGTTGGTGGCGGCGATGGGCCGGGCCAAAAAGCGGCTGCTGGTCACCGCCGTCGACGGCGAAGGGGGCGAGACGGGCTGCGACAGCGCCCTGTCGTCGCCGTTCTTCTCCGAGATCGCACAATGGGCCACCGACGAGCTAGACACCCCCATCACTGCGCCGCGGGTGCTGTCAGCGGCGTCGGTGGTGGGCCGGCTGCGCGGTGTGGTCTGCGCGCCCGACGGCGCGGTGAGTGACACCGAAAGAACCCGGGCGGCAGCCCAATTGGCCCGGCTTGCCAAGGCTGGTGTGCCGGGCGCCGACCCGGCCGGCTGGTACGGCATGACCCCGGTCAGCACCGCCGAGCCGCTGTGGAGCGGCGACGAGCACCTGGTCACGCTGACGCCGTCGAGCCTGCAGACGCTGACCGACTGCCCGCTGCGCTGGCTGGCCGAACGGCACGGCGGAACCGATCCCCGCGACCTGCCGTCGGCCATCGGCTCGGTGGTGCACGCGCTGATCGCCGAGTCGGCCGCCAGCGAGTCGCAGCTGATGGCCGCGCTGGATCGGGCCTGGGAACATCTGCCGTTCGGATCGCGCTGGTATGCCGCCAACGAGCTGGCCCGTCATCGCGCGATGCTGCAGACGTTCCTGGCGTGGCGGGCTCAGACACGGCATGCGCTCACCGAGGTCGGCGTCGAGGTGGAGGTCGACGGGGTGGTCGAGGGCGTGCGGCTGCGCGGCCGGGTCGACAGAATCGAGCGGGATGCGGCCGGCCGGCTTGTCATCGTCGACGTCAAGACCGGCAAGACGCCGGTCAGCAAGGACGACGCGCAGCGGCACGCCCAGCTGGCGGCCTACCAGTTGGCGGTGGCGGAAGGTCTGTTGCCGCACGGCGACGAGCCGGGCGGCGCCCGGTTGGTGTACCCCGGCAGGACGACGGCCGGCGGCGCCACCGAACGCGAGCAGGACCCGTTGACACCCGCCGCCGGCGAAGAGTGGCGCACCCTGATCCGGCAGGCCGCCGCCGCGACGGCCGGGCCGCAGTTCGTCGCCCGCATCAACGACGGCTGCACGCACTGCCCGCTGCGGCCCAGCTGCCCGGCCCACACCGACGGAGTCCCGACATGACACCTCGCTACAGCCCTGCCGAATTAGCTTGCAGCCTAGGGCTTTTCGAACCAACCGAGGAGCAGGCCGCGGTCATCGCCGCCCCACCCGGACCGCTGGTCGTCATCGCCGGCGCCGGCGCCGGCAAAACCGAGACCATGGCCGCGCGGGTGGTGTGGCTGGTCGCCAACGGCTACGCGACACCCGACCAGGTACTCGGCTTGACGTTCACCCGCAAGGCGGCCGGGCAGCTGCTGCGACGCGTCCGCTCGCGGCTTGCCCGGCTGGCCGGCGCCGGACTGATCACCGGGGAACCCGCGGGCGCGCCTGTCGTCAGCACTTACCACGCCTTCGCCGGGCAGCTGCTGCGCGACCACGGACTGCTGCTCGGCGTCGAGCCGGACACCCGGCTGTTGTCCGAGACCGAGCTGTGGCAGGTGGCGTTCGACGTGGTCAACGGTTACCGCGGCGAGCTGCACACCGAGAAGAACCCGGCCGCGGTCACCTCGATGGTGCTGCGGCTGTCGGGCCAGCTCGCCGAGCACCTGGTCGACACCGCGCAGCTGCAGGACACCCATGTGGAGCTGGACCGGCTGGTGCATACCCTGCCGGCCGGGCCGTACCAGCGTGACCGCGGCCCCAGCCAGTGGCTGCTGCGGATGCTGGCGACCCAGACCGAGCGCGCCGAACTGGTGCCGCTGATCGACGAGCTGCATGCCCGGATGCGGGCCGAGAAGGTGATGGACTTCGGCGCGCAAATGGCCGCCGCCGCGCGGCTGGTGACGACGTTCGACCAGGTCGGGGCGGAGCTGCGGAGGCGCTATCGAGTGGTGCTGCTCGACGAGTACCAGGACACCGGCCACGCCCAGCGGGTGGTGCTGTCGTCGCTGTTCGGCGGCGGAGTCGACGACGACCTGGCGCTGACCGCGGTCGGCGACCCGATCCAGTCGATCTACGGCTGGCGCGGCGCCTCGGCCACCAATCTGCCGCGGTTCACCACCGACTTTCCGCGGCCCGACGGCACGCCGGCACCCATGCTGGAGCTGCGCACCAGCTGGCGCAACCCGCCACGGACCTTGCAGGTGGCCAACGCGGTCTCGGCGGAAGCGCGGCGACGGTCGGTGGCGGTGCGGCCGCTGCGCGCCCGGCCCAACGCCGCACCGGGCACCGTGGCTTGCGCGTTGCTGCCCGACGTGTGCGCCGAGCGCGAGTGGGTCGCCAGCCACTTGGAACGGCGCTATCAACGGGCCCGCGCCGAGCGTGTCTCGCCGCCGACCGCCGCGATCTTGGTGCGGCGCAACGCCGACGCCGCTCCGATCGCCGCGGCATTGCGGGCCCGCGGCATCCCGGTGGAGGTGGTGGGGCTGGCGGGCCTGCTGTCCGTCCCGGAGGTCGCCGACGTGGTGGCGATGCTGCGGCTGGTGGCCGGCCCGGCCGCCGGCTCGGCGGCCATGCGGGTGCTCACCGGACCGCGGTGGCGGCTCGGCGGCCGCGACATCGCCGCGCTGTGGCGACGCGCCGTCGCGCTGGAAGGTGGTGCGCACCAAGAGGATTCCGTCGAGCGGATTGCGGCGTCGGCCGGACCGGACGCCGACACCGCCGGCCTGGCCGACGCCATCGACGACCCAGGACCGGAAAGCGACTATTCGCCGGCCGGGTATCGACGCATCGTCGCGCTCGCTGACGAGTTGACCATGCTGCGTGGACATCTCGGACATCCGCTGCCCGACCTCGTCGCCGAGGTCCGCCGGGTGCTCGGCATCGACTGCGAAGTCCGTGCTGCCGCAGGGCCTGGGCGCACGGGTGCCGAACACCTCGACGCCTTCGCCGACGTGGTCGCGGGCTACGCCGAGCGGTGCGGCAGCACATCGGTTGAGGCCCTGCTGGGCTACCTGGATGCTGCTGCCGACGTCGAAAACGGTTTGCCGCCGGCGCAAGTCACCGTTGCCCAGGATCGGGTCCAGGTGCTCACCGTGCATGCCGCCAAGGGGCTGGAGTGGGAGGTGGTGGCGGTTCCCCATCTGTCCGCCGGCGTGTTCCCGTCGACCGGGTCGGCCCGCACCTGGCTGACCGATGCCGCCGAACTGCCGCCGCTGCTGCGTGGCGATCGCGCGTCGTTGGGCGCGCACGGCGTGCCGGTGCTGGACACCTCGGATGTCACCAATCGAAAACAGCTGTCGGACAAGATCTCTGACCATCGTCGCCAGCTCGAGCAGCGACGGATGGACGAGGAGCGCCGCCTGCTCTATGTGGCCATCACCCGCGCGCAGGACACCCTGCTGCTGTCCGGGCACCACTGGGGCGCCACCGGGATCAAACCGCGCGGCCCGTCGGACTTCCTGTGCGAACTCAAGGACACTATTGAAGGCCAAGACTGCGGCGTGGTCGAGCACTGGGCTCCGCCACCTGCCGACGGCGAGCCAAACCCGTTGCGCGACAATGCTATAGAAGCCGTGTGGCCCGTTGACCCGCTGGGCGCGCGGCGCAACGACGTGGAACGCGGCGCGGCGCTGGTGGCCGCCGCGATGTCGGAGGAGGACGCGGCGGCGCCCGCCGATCCCGACGTCGATGCGTTGCTGGCCGAACGGTCCCGCGCCGCGACGCCGAAGACGCCGACCCTGCCTGGCCAACTGTCGGTCAGTGGCCTGGTCGACTTGGCCCGCGACCCGGACGGTGCGCTGCAGCGGCTGACGCGCCGGCTGCCGGCCCGTCCCGAGCCGCATGCCTTGTCGGGCAATGCGTTTCACGACTGGGTGCAGCGATTCTACGGCGCCGAGCGGCTGTTCGACCTCGCCGATCTGCCCGGGGCCGCCGACACCGAGACCGCGCAGACCGACGCCGAGGAACTGGCCGCGTTGCAAGAGGCGTTCCTCGCGTCACCGTGGGCATCGCGCATCCCGGTCGCGGTCGAGGTGCCGTTCGAGATGGCTGTCGGCGACACCGTGGTGCGCGGTCGCATCGACGCGGTGTTCGCCGAACCGGACGGCGGCGCCACCGTGGTCGACTGGAAGACCGGCGAGCCGCCGCGCGGCCCCGAGGCCGCCCGGCATGCCGCGATCCAGCTCGGCGTCTACCGGCTGGCCTGGGCGGCACTGTCCGGTTGCCCGGAGTCGTTGGTGCGCACCGCTTTTCACTACGTCCGCACCGGAGCCACCGTCGTCCCGGACGTGTTGCCACGGCCTGACGAGCTGGCGGCGCTGCTGACTAGGCAGTGCGCCTGATCTTGAGAGCGGAGGTGATCATCGGGATCTGAAACGGCAACCGGGCCAGCGCGATCAGCCGCATCGGCCAGGGCCGGGCCCACCACAGCCGAACCATGTTGACGTTGGCCGGAAACACAGCGACGAACAGCACCGCCGCCGCCAGCGCGCCCAAGCGGCGGGTGCTCCTGGCCAGCAGCAGCGCGCCGGTCGCCGCCTCGGCGAGCCCGGATGCGTAGGTGTAGAGCCGCGGGCTGCCCGGCAACTCCGCCGGCACGATGGTGTCGAACGGTGTGGGCACCAGAAAGTGGGTGATGCCCATGCCGATCAGCAGTGCACCCATGCGGTACGCGGGAGCCTGGCTGGCGTCGGGGTGAGCTGTGGTAGCGGTCATGGTTACATTGTGTCGTGCGCCAGCCGATGAGTCGTGGCCAGCGCTAGCTGGCGGCGGTGGAGAGGTCTCGACGAGACGCTCACCGCCCAGCCCAGTTACGCGCTCGTCGGTGTGCTGCGCATCCCCGGGAGCGAAGCGAGCCCCGTCCGCGTCATCACCCGCCGGGTGGCCATCGCCACGGTGGCGTTGTTCGCCGCGACCGTGATTGTCTACCTCGACCGCGGCGGCTACCACGACGCCAACGGCCATCATCCGCTCACCTTCCTGGATTGCCTGTACTACTCGGCGGTGTCGCTGTCGACGACCGGGTACGGCGACATCACCCCGTTCACCGAAACCGCCCGCCTGGTGAACGTCGCGATCATCACCCCGCTGCGGGTCGCATTCCTGATCGTGCTGGTCGGAACGACGCTCGAGGTCCTCACCGAAACGTCGCGTCAGGCACTGAAGATCCAGCGTTGGAGGAGCAGAGTGCGTAATCACACCGTGGTCGTCGGCTACGGCACCAAGGGCAAGACGGCGATTGCCGCGATGCTGAGCGACGAGGTGCCTGCTGGCGACATCGTCGTCGTCGACACCGACCAGGCCGCCCTGGACCACGCCGCCGCGGCCGGACTGGTGACCGTGCGCGGCGACGCGAGCAGATCCGATGTGCTGCGGCTGGCCGGGGCCCAGCACGCGGCGTCGATCATCGTCGCCACCAGCCGCGACGACACCGCGGTGCTGGTCACGTTGACCGCGCGGGAGCTCGCGCCGAAAGCCAAGATCGTGGCGTCGATCCGGGAGGCCGAAAACCAGCACCTGCTGCGGCAATCGGGCGCCGACTCCGTCGTGGTGTCCTCGGAGACGGCCGGCCGGTTGCTCGGCATCGCCACCACGACACCGAGCGTGGTGGAGATGATCGAGGACCTGCTGACCCCCGACGCCGGGTTCGCGATCGCCGAACGGGAGGTGGAGCAGACGGAGGTCGGCGGCTCGCCTCGGCACCTGCGCGACATCGTGCTGGGCGTCGTGCGGGACGGCAACCTGCTGCGAGTCGACGCGCCGGAGGTCGACGCCATCGAGGCCAACGACCGGCTGCTCTACATCCGCAGCGTGGGGAAGTAGGCCGTGGATTTTCAGCTGCAGAACGTTCCGCTGCTGTCGCGCATCGGCGCCGACCGTGCCGATCAGCTGCGCACCGACATCGAGGCAGCGACCGCCGGCTGGGCCGATGCCGCGCTGCTGCGAGTGGACCACCGCAACCAGGTGCTGGTCGCCGAGGGCCGGGTGGTGCTGGGCGCGGCGAGCACACTGGCCGACAAGCCTCCGGCGGACGCGGTGTTTCTGGGCCTCATCGAGGGCGGCCGGCACGTGTGGGCCGTCCGCGGCCCGTTGGAAGCGCCCGAGGACCCCGAGGCACGTGTCGAGGTGGCGGATCTTCGCAGGGCGGGTCAGTTGTTCGACGACACCAGCGCGCAGCTGGTCTCGTCGGCCATGGCGCTGCTGAATTGGCATGACAGCGCCCGCTTTTCGGCTGTCGACGGCTCACCCACCAAACCGATCCGGGCGGGCTGGGCGCGGGTCAATCCGCTCACCGGGCACGAGGAATTCCCGCGGATCGACCCTGCGGTGATCTGCCTGGTGCACGACGGCGGCGACCGCGCGGTGCTGGCCCGTCAGACGGTGTGGCCGCAACGGTTGTTCTCGCTGCTGGCCGGGTTCGTCGAAGCGGGCGAGTCGTTCGAGATGTGCGTGGCCCGCGAGGTCCGCGAGGAGATCGGCCTGACCGTGCGCGACGTGCGTTACCTGGGCAGCCAGCCGTGGCCGTTCCCGCGCTCGCTGATGGTCGGCTTCCACGCGGTGGCCGACCCGGATCAGGAGTTCTCGTTCAACGACGGCGAGATCGCCGAGGCGGCGTGGTTCACCCGCGACGAGGTCCGCGCCGCGCTGGCAGCCGGCGACTGGGGCAGCAACTCCGATTCGAAACTGCTTCTGCCCGGGTCGGTTTCGATCGCCCGGGTGATCATCGAATCCTGGGCAGCGGCGGGCTGAGTCGATTGCCCGCCTCCTCCTCATCGCGCTCCGCGCTCTGCATCGTCGGCGGGCTGAGTCGATTGCCCGCCTCCTCCTCATCGCGCTCCGCGCTCTGCATCGTCGGCGGGCTGAGTCGATTGCCCGCCTCCTCCTCATCGCGCTCCGCGCTCTGCATCGTCGGCGGGCTGAGTCGATTGCCCGCCTCCTCCTCATCGCGCTCCGCGCTCTGCATCGTCGGCGGGCTGATCATCCGGCCAGCTCGGCCAGCTTCGCCTTGATCTCGCCCGCCCCCGGGTTGGTCAAAGTCGAGCCGTCGGCGAACTTCACCGTCGGAACGGTGCGGTTGCCGCCGTTGACCGAACCCACGAACTCCGCGGCCGCGGCGTCCTGCTCGATGTTGACCTCGTCGTAGGAGATTCCGGAGGCCTTCAACATCGTCTTGAGCCGATGGCAGTAGCCGCACCAGGGCGTCGTGTACATGGTCAGCGATGCGTTGGTCATGCCTCGTTTATAGACGGCGTGGCGGTGTCCGGGGTTTGTCGGCCTCCGCTGCCAAGATGGACGGCATGCCGGTAGCCGCAGACGCCTTGCTCGCCGACCTCGACGACGAGCAGCGCGAGGCGGTGCTGGCGCCCCGCGGGCCGGTCTGCGTGCTGGCCGGTGCCGGAACCGGCAAGACCCGCACCATCACGCACCGCATCGCTGCGCTGGTCGCCGCCGGCCACGTCGCCGCCGGGCAGGTGCTGGCCGTGACGTTCACCCAGCGCGCCGCCGGCGAGATGCGCGCCCGGCTGCGGGCGCTCGGCATCGGCAACGTCCAGGCCATGACCTTCCACGCGGCCGCGCACCGCCAGCTGCGCTACTTCTGGCCGCGCGTGGTCGGCGACACCGGCTGGCAGCTGCTGGACACCAAGTTCGCCGTCGTCGCCCGCGCGGCCAACCGGGCGGGGCTGCAGCTGAGCACCGACGACGTGCGGGACCTGGCCGGCGAAATCGAGTGGGCCAAGGCGTCGCTGATCTCCCCAGAGCAGTACCCCGAGGCGGTCGCGCAGGCCGGCCGCGACATCCCGTTGGACGCCACGCGGGTCGCCGCGGTCTACGCCGGCTACGAGTCGCTCAAGGCCCGCAGTGACGGCCCCGCGCTGCTCGACTTCGACGACCTGCTGCTGCACACCGCGGGCGCCATCGAAAACGACACGGCAGTCGCCGAGGAATTCCGGGACCGCTACCGCTGCTTCGTCGTCGACGAATACCAGGACGTCACCCCGCTGCAGCAGCGGGTGCTCTCGGCGTGGCTGGGCGAGCGCGACGACCTGACCGTCGTCGGCGACGCCAATCAGACCATCTACTCCTTCACCGGCGCCTCGCCGCGCTTCCTGCTCGACTTCTCCCGGCGGTTCCCCGACGCCACCGTGGTGCGCCTCGAACGGGATTACCGCTCCACGCCGCAGGTGGTGTCGCTCGCCAACCGGGTGATCGCGGCCGCCCGCGGTCGGGTGGCGGGCAGCAAGCTGCATCTGGTCGGCCAGCGCGACCCGGGTCCGGTCCCGTCGTTTCACGAGCACCCCGACGAGGTCGCCGAGGCCGCCGCGGTGGCCAAGGCCATCGCCAAGCTCGTCGAAAACGGCACCGCGCCGGCCGAGATCGCGGTGCTCTACCGGATCAACGCCCAGTCCGAGGTGTACGAGGAGGCGCTGACCGAGGCCGGCATCCCGTATCAGGTGCGCGGCGGCGAGGGGTTTTTCAGCCGTCAGGAGATCCGCCAAGCGCTGTTGGTGTTGCAGCGGGCCGCGACGCACGGCGCTGAGGGAGAGCTGCCGGACATGGTACGCGGGCTGCTCGAACCACTGGGGCTGACGGCGGAGCCGCCGGCGGGCACCCGGGCCCGCGAGCGCTGGGAGGCGCTGAGCGCCTTGGCCGAACTGGTCGACGAGGAGGTGGCGCACCGTCCGCACCTGGATCTGCCCGGTCTGCTGGCCGAGTTGCGGTTGCGCGCCGACGCCCGCCACCCGCCGGTGGTGCAGGGCGTGACGTTGGCGTCGCTGCACGCCGCCAAGGGACTGGAGTGGGACGCGGTGTTTCTGGTCGGCCTGGCCGACGGCACGCTGCCGATCAGCCACGCGCTGGCGCACGGCGCCGACAGCGAACCCGTCGAGGAGGAGCGCCGGCTGCTCTACGTCGGAATCACCAGGGCCCGAGTGCGTTTGGCGCTCAGCTGGGCGTTGTCGCGGACGCCGGGCGGGCGGCAGAGCCGCAAGCCGTCGCGGTTTCTCAACGGGATCGCCCCGCAGACGCAGTCCGACCCGACGCCGAGTAAGCCGCGGCGCAACCGCGGTGCCGCATCGCGCTGCCGCATTTGCAACAAGGCGCTGACCACGCCGACGGCCATCATGTTGCGTCGCTGCGAGACGTGCGCGGCCGACATCGACGACGAGTTGTTGCTACGGCTCAAGGACTGGCGGCTGCGCACCGCCCAGGACCTCAAGGTCCCGGCCTACGTGGTGTTCACCGACAACACGCTGATCGCGATCGCCGAAATGCTGCCCACCGACGACGCGGCACTGGTCGCGATACCCGGTATCGGTGCCCGAAAGCTGGAGCAGTTCGGACCCGACGTGCTAGAGATGGTCCGGAGTCGGGGCTAAACGTGCGTGGCGATCGCAAGCGCGGCGAAGCCGGGCGCGGCGGGTCGCCACAAAATCGCAGGTCAGAAAATCGCTTGCCGCCGTGGGCTGCTACGATTTAGCCTCGAACCGCATTCTTACGGCACACGCACGGAAGGAGGGAGCCACGATGATCACCATGAACGCGTTCGGCGTAGGCCTGGCCGGCGTTGGCTCCCGCCATGCCGCTTCGGCGGCGCCGCGTCATCGCCGCATCGCCGCCGCTACCAACGCGTCCGTGGATCGGGGCTCCACCTAGGTTCTAGGAAATAGCTCTCGATGGCCACGGACTCGAAATCAGATCCGTGGCCATAGTTTTCGGGTCGGCATCCCGCCACCTGGTCCGGATCTTCCAAAGACCGCCACAGACCAGGAAGGTGACCAACACATGTCGACTCTGGAGTTGCCGTGTAATCGCGAGCCAGACCTATGGTTCGCCGACAGCCCGGCCGATCTGCAGCGCGCCAAGGCGCTGTGCGCCGACTGCCCGATCCGCGTCCAGTGTCTGGCCGCGGCGCTGGAACGCGCAGAGCCGTGGGGTGTGTGGGGTGGCGAAATCCTGGACCGCGGTTCGATCATCAGCCGCAAACGGCCCCGCGGACGTCCGCGCAAGGACGCCGTCGCGGCTTAGACGTCGCGCGGCGACCCGCTGCGCCCGGCTTCGCCGCGCTTGCGATCGCCACCTAGACCACCGCGGTGTCGGGCTCGGCGAAGCCGGGAATCAGTTCCTCCGAGAGCGCCTTCATCGGCACATGCGCGTCCAGCTGACACAGGATCGCGCCCACCGACGCCAGCACCCGCATCGGCATCGCCAGCTTGGCCGGCAGATCCAGCTGTCGCACTGTACGCATCTGCGCCATCGACCGGTCGATCCGGTGGGCGGCCGCCCGCTGTAGCCACTTACGGGTGTAGTGGAACACCTCCACTTCGACCGGCTCGACGTGCTGGCGCAGCATGTCGTCGATGTCGCGCACCGACACCTGCTGGCCCTTCTGGATCAGGCCGGCCTTTTCCATGGTCGGCAGCAGCAGGTCGTAGTTCTTGTCCCGGGCCAGCCGAATCGACATCCCGAGCTCGATGGGGAAGCCGCCGGGCAGTGGAGCGACCGCGCCAAAGTCGATGACGCCCATCCGGTCGTCGGGCAACAGCATGAAATTGCCGGGGTGGGCGTCGCCGTGGATCATCTCCACTCGGCGCGGCGCGTCGAACGTGAGCTCCGCCAGTCGGGTGCCCATCAGGTCGCGCTGTTCGGTGGTCCCGTTGCGAATGATCTCGGACATCGGCACGCCCTCGATCCATTCCTGGATGACGACCTTCGGCGCGCTGGCCACGACGTGCGGCACCACGAAGTGTGGGTGGTCCTGGTATGCCTTGGCGAAGACGCGCTGGTTGTCGGCCTCCAGCCGGTAGTCGAGTTCCATCTCCGTGCGCGAGATCAGTTCGTCGACGACGCCCTGGACGTCGGCGCCGGGGGAGAGTTGCTTGAGCACGCCGACCATCCGCTGCATGGTCTTCAGGTCGGCGCGCAGCGCCTCGTCGGCACCCGGGTACTGGATCTTGACGGCAACCTCGCGCCCGTCGTGCCAGACCGCCTTGTGGACCTGCCCGATGCTGGCCGAGGCCACTGGGGTGTCGTTGAAGTCGACGAACCGGGAGCGCCACTTGGTGCCCAGCTGGGCGTCGAGCACCCGGTGCACCTTGTGCGCCGCTAGCGGCGGGGCGTCCTTCTGCAGCTTCGTCAGCGCTTCGCGGTATGGCTCGCCGAACTCCTCGGGGATGGCCGCTTCCATCACCGACAGCGCCTGGCCGACCTTCATCGCGCCGCCCTTGAGCTCACCGAGAACGGTGAAAAGCTGATGGGCGGCCTTCTCCATCAGCTCGGCGTTGACTTCGTCCCTGGACTTGCCGGTCAATCGCTTGCCCATGCCGAGCGCTGTGCGACCGGCGATGTTCACCGACAGGCCAGCCAGCTTCGCGTTGCGCGCAGCGCGGCCCCGCTTGATGTCTGTCACACACCCATCATCCATGACGACCCGGCCGTCGCCCGCATCGAGTTGGCAACAACTGATGTCAACAAGAACACAGTGGGTGCCGCGGCCAGTGCCGCGCCACGATCGAGCCGGCATGGACGTCGAACTCGAGGGTGGCATCCAACACCGCGGGCGGGTCGGCGTCCCCGCCGCGCACCGCGCCGATCACCCGGTTGACCTGGCTGAGCGCCAGGGCCGCCGTCGCCAGCAGCGTCGCACGATCAGCGGTGCCGACGGCGTCCCGCAGTTGGGCGGCGACGGCCGGCCACGCCGCGTCGCGGTCCCGACGATGAAGATCTGCGCAGCTCAGGCAGCTGGTCACCCCGGGGATCACCAACGGTCCGACCAGCCCGGCGCCGTCGCGCACCCGGACGGGCAGATGAGCGACGCGCTGGCTGTGCAGCTCGCGCACCATCCGTGGGTCGGCGACCAGGTAATCCGACAGGACCACCAAGTCGGCAGTGACCACGGCATGCGGCTGGCTGCTGTGCTTGATCCGGGCGCCCGAGCAGCGCAATGCCCCGAGCAGTAGATCCGACAGCGGTCCGCGGCCATGGACTCGGATCGACGCCGACCGCCCGGTTCGCGGGCGACTGCGGGTGGCGACGCCGGCTTCGACGAGCTGTGCGACGAGATCGTCCAGGTCCTGCGCCGAGACCACGCCCGCCTGCCGGTGCAGCTCGCTGATCGGCAGCGGCGAGTGCATGCCACGCAGCAGCGCGGCCAGTTCAACGGCGGTCAGGCCGCGCGGCGGTTGGACCAGCACGGCACGGCGCGGATCCCAGCCGATCTGGACCGCGCCGTCGGGACGCACCAGCACCGGCATCGCCGGATCAAGCGCGTACAGCGTGCTCGGCACAGTCGCGACTGTGCCACGCCGGGCGCGACGGCCGGCTCAGCTATCCACAGACCCGTCCGGGCCTTGGTCGGTGCCGCGTTCGAACTCGGCGATCGCCTCGTCGATACCGCTGGTGTCGCCGCCGATGACCCGGTCGATGAAGCCGGCCGGCTCGTCGAGATCCTCGGCATCGGGCAGCAGATCGGGGTGCTGCCACACCGCGTCGCGGGCGTCCACGCCGGCTGCTTGGGTGAGGCGCTCCCACAGCACCGCGGCTTCCCGCAGTTTGCGCGGACGCAGTTCCAAACCGACCAGCGTCGCGAACGTCTGCTCGGCGGGCCCGCCGGTGGCCCGGCGCCGTCGCAGCGTCTCGGCCAGCGCGGCCGCACCGGGGATGCGATCGCCCAGCGCCGCGGTCACCACGGTATGCACCCAGCCCTCGATCAGCGCCAGCAGTATCTCCAGCCGTTCGAGCGCCTGAGTCTGCTCCGGCGTTGCCTTGGGCTCGAACACGCCCTGCGTCAACAGATCTTCGACCGCGCTCGGATCGCTGAGCGATGCAGGGTTGAAATCCCTTGCCAGCTCCTCGATTCCGGCCATGTCGATCTTCATGCCCTTGGCGTAGGCCTCCACGGCGCCGAGCAGCTGACTGGACAGCCACGGCACGTGACTGAACAGCCGGTGGTGGGCGGCCTCGCGCGCGGCCAGGTAAGTCACGATCTCGCTGCGCGGCTGCTCCAGCCCGTCGGCGAAGGATTCCACCGCGGCCGGTAGCAGGGCGGCAATTCCCTTGGGGCCCAACGGCAAACCGATATCGGTGGACGTCAGCACCTCGCGGGACAGCCGGCCCAGCGCCTGGCCCAGCTGCGAACCGAACGCCATGCCGCCCATCTGCGACATCATCGACAGCAGCGGGCCGGCCATGTCCTTGGCCTCGTCGGGCAACGCCGCCGCCCACACCGTGGCGATCTGCTGAGCCATCGGGTCGCACAACCGTTTCCAGGTTTCCAGCGTGCCCTCGACCCAGTCGGTGGGGCTCCACGCGACGGCCTTAGCGGTGCCGGCGGGCAGCGCCGTGGCGCCGTCCAGCCACGTCTCGGCGAGGTGTACGGCATCGCTGATCGCCGAACTGGTGGCGGCCGGGATCGGCGGCACGAAACCGATCGAGCTGGATGCCAGCTGACGCGCCAGTTCGTAGTTGACCGGGCCGGAGGACTTGCCGGACGCCATCGCGGTGCCGGCGCCGCTGAACATCTGCCCGAGGCGGGTGAAGATCTGGCCCAGGTCGGCCATGTCGAAATTGCCGCCCATTCCGAATGGGTCGGTGGAGCCCGAGTCGTCTTTGCCCGGCTTGTCGCGCTCGGGATCGTCTCCGGCGGAGAAGCCGAAAGGCAGGTCAGCCATACCCCCAACGGTACTCATGGCCGAACCGCCCCGAGCGATCCGCGGTCACGCTGTGAGTGAACCGCCCCTGTGGCGATCGCCAGCGCGGCGGAGCCGGGCGCAGCGGGTCGCCACCACGACACTTTAGGGTAGGCGACGTGACCGGCGGCGACGATGCAGAGCGAAGCGATGAGGAGGAGCGGCGCGTATGAATAGGCGGATTCTGACGCTGATCGTCGCGCTGGTGCCGATTGTGGCCTTCGGTGTGCTGCTCGCGGTGGTGACGGTGCCGTACGTGTCGCTGGGTCCGGGTCCGACGTTCGACACGCTCGGCGAGGTCGACGGCAAGCAGGTGGTCGACATCGAGGGCACCCAGACGCATCCCACGACGGGTCACCTGAACATGACGACGGTGTCGCAGCGCGACGGGCTGAGCCTGGGGGAGGCGCTGACGCTGTGGCTGTCCGGGCAGGAGCAGCTGGTGCCGCGTGACCTGGTTTACCCGCCCGGCAAGTCGCGCGACGAAGTCGACAAGGCCAACAACGCCGATTTCCGCCAATCCGAGGACAGCGCCGAGTACGCCGCGCTGGGGTATCTGAAGTACCCAGAAGCGGTCACCGTGGCGGCCGTCAGCGACCCGGGACCGTCGAAGGGCAAGCTGCAGGACGGCGATGCGCTCGACGCGGTCGACGGCACGCCGGTGGCCAATGTGGAGCAGTTCACGTCGCTGCTGAAGAAAACCAAACCCGGGCAGGCGGTCACCATCGACTTTCGGCGCAAGAACGCCCCGCCGGGTAGTGCGCGGATCACGCTGGGCACCAACCCCGATCGCGACTACGGCTTTCTGGGAGTCTCGGTGCTGGACGCGCCGTGGGCGCCGTTCGTCGTCGACTTCAACCTCGCCAACGTCGGCGGGCCTTCCGCCGGGCTGATGTTCAGTCTGGCCGTCGTCGACAAACTCACCAGCGGTGATCTGGCCGGTTCGAAGTTCGTCGCGGGCACCGGCACCATCACCGCCGACGGCAAGGTGGGCCCCATCGGCGGCATCGTGCACAAGATGATCGCCGCCCGCGCGGCCGGGGCGACGGTGTTTTTGGTGCCGGCCAAGAACTGCTACGAGGCAAGCTCTGACAACCTGCCCGGACTGCAGCTGGTGAAGGTCGAGAACCTCGGGCAGGCGGTGGATGCGCTGCACGCCGTGACGTCGGGTGGGCAGCCGCCGAGTTGCTGACGCCTGCGTACAGTTGTGACCGTCGATACAAATGAGGACGGCCAGGGAGCGTAAGTAGTGGGAATGCGGCCCACGGCGAGAATGCCGAAGCTTACTCGGCGCAGCCGGATTCTGATCGCGATCGCGCTGGTAGTGATCGTGCTGCTGCTGGTGGGTCCACGACTGATCGACGCCTACGTCGACTGGCTGTGGTTCGGCGAACTGGGTTATCGCTCGGTCTTCACCACCGTGCTGTTGACGCGCTTCGTGGTGTTCCTGGTGGTGGGGCTGCTGGTCGGCGGCATCGTGTTCGGCGGGCTGGCGCTGGCCTACCGGACCCGTCCGGTGTTCGTGCCCAGCAACGGCAACGACCCAGTGGCGCGGTATCGCACCGTGGTGCTCTCGCGGCTGCGGCTGATCGGGATCGGCGTGCCGGCGATGATCGGCCTGCTGGCCGGCATCATCGCGCAGACCTACTGGGTGCGCATCCAGCTGTTCCTGCACGGCGGCGTCTTCGGCATCAGGGATCCGCAATTCGGCAAGGATCTGGGCTTCTACGCGTTCGATCTGCCGTTCTACCGGCTGGTGGTCGGCTACTTGTTCGTGGCGCTGTTCTTGGCGTTCGTGGCAAACCTGGTGGCGCACTACATCTTCGGCGGCATCCGGTTATCCGGGCGTACCGGCGCGCTGAGCCGTTCGGCGCGAATCCAGTTGATCAGCCTGGTCGGCGCGCTGGTGCTGCTCAAGGCGGTCGCCTACTGGCTGGATCGCTACGAGCTGCTGTCGCACACCCGGGCCGGCAAGCCGTTCACCGGTGCCGGGTACACCGACATCAACGCCGTGCTGCCCGCCAAGCTGATCCTGCTGGCGATCGCGCTGATCTGCGCGGGCGCAGTGTTCTCCGCAATTGTGTTGCGGGACTTGAGGATTCCGGCAATCGGTTTGGTGCTGTTGCTGTTGTCGTCGCTGATCGTGGGTGCCGGCTGGCCGCTGATCGTCGAGCAGATCAGCGTCAAACCCAATGCGGCGCAAAAGGAAAGTGAATACATCAGCCGCAGCATCACCGCGACCCGGCAAGCATACGGGCTGACCGACGACGTGGTCAGCTACCGCAACTACAGCGGTGACGGGCGAGCGACCGCCGAGCAGGTTGCTTCCGACCGGGCCACCACGTCGAACATCCGACTGCTCGACCCGACGATCGTCAGCCCCGCGTTCACCCAGTTCCAGCAGGGCAAGAACTTCTACTTCTTCCCCGACCAGCTCTCCATCGACCGCTATCTGGACCGCGACGGCAACCTGCGCGACTACGTGGTCGCGGCCCGCGAACTCAACCCGGACCGGCTGATCGACAACCAGCGCGACTGGATCAACCGGCACACCGTCTACACCCACGGCAACGGATTCATCGCATCGCCGGCCAACACGGTGCGCGGAATTGCCAACGACCCCAACCAGAACGGCGGCTATCCGGAGTTTCTGGTCAACGTCGTCGGCGCCAACGGCGGTGTGGTGTCCGACGGTCCGGCGCGGCTGGATCAGCCGCGCGTCTATTTCGGGCCGGTGATCGCCAACACGCCGGCCGACTACGCGATCGTCGGCAAGAACGGCAACGACCGCGAATACGACTACGAGACCAACACCGAAACCAAGAACTACACCTACACCGGCAGCGGCGGAGTCCCGATCGGCAGCTGGGTGTCGCGCAGTGTGTTCGCCGCGAAGTTCGCCGAACGAAACTTCTTGTTCTCCAACGTGATCGGCTCCAACAGCAAGATCCTGTTCAACCGGGATCCGGCGCAGCGGGTGGAGGCGGTGGCGCCCTGGTTGACCACCGACAGCGCGGTGTACCCGGCGGTCGTCAACAAGCGGCTGGTGTGGATCATCGACGGCTACACCACGCTGGACAACTACCCGTACTCGGAGCTGACTTCGTTGTCGTCGGCCACCGCCGACTCCAACGAGGTGGCATTCAACCGGCTGGCGCCCGACAAGCAAGTGTCCTACATCCGCAACTCGGTGAAGGCCACCGTCGACGCCTACGACGGAACGGTCACGCTCTATGCGCAGGACGAGGCCGACCCGGTGCTCAAGGCGTGGATGAAAGTGTTCCCGGGCACGGTGAAGCCCAAGAGCGACATCACGCCCGAGCTAGCCGAGCATCTGCGCTATCCGGAGGACCTGTTCAAGGTACAGCGGATGCTGCTGGCCAAATACCACGTCAACGACCCTGTGACGTTCTTTTCCACGTCGGATTTCTGGGACGTGCCGCTGGACCCCAACCCGACCGCCAGCAGCTATCAGCCGCCGTACTACATCGTCGCGAAAAACCTTGCCAAGGGCGACAATTCGGCGTCGTATCAGCTGACCAGCGCGATGAACAGGTTCAAGCGCGACTATCTGGCCGCCTATATCAGCGCCAGCTCGGATCCCGCGACGTACGGCAAGATCACGGTGCTGACCATCCCCGGTCAGGTCAACGGGCCGAAACTGGCCAACAATGCGATCACCACCGACACCGCGGTGTCGCAGGACCTCGGTGTGATCGGCCGGGACAACCAGAACCGGATCCGGTGGGGCAATCTGCTGACGCTGCCGGTGGCGCAGGGCGGACTGCTCTACGTCGAACCCGTCTATGCCTCACCAGGTTCCAGCGATGCGGCGTCGTCATATCCGCGGCTGATCCGCGTCGCGATGATGTACAACGACAAGATCGGCTACGGTCCCACGGTCGGTGATGCGCTGACCGGACTGTTCGGGCCCGGCGCCGGTGCCACGGCGACCGAGATCGCGCCGACGGATGCCGGTGCGCCGGCCAGCCCGCCGGCGGGAACTCCGCCGCCGGCCGCCGATTCGGTGCCGGCGTCACCCGCGCCGCCGGCCGCGGCCGTTCCGCCGTCGCCGAACGGGGCGTTGTCGCCGGCCAAGGCCGCCGCGATGAAGGAGATCCAGGCGGCCATCGCCGCCGCGCGCGATGCCCAGAAGAAGGGCGACTTCGCCGCCTACGGCGCGGCGCTGCAGCGGGTCGACGACGCGATCACCAAGTTCAACAACGCCAAGTAAGCGCCCGCTCGCGGCGAGTCCTCTCGCGATTTGGTGGGCGCCGCCGGCGTTCGGTAACCTTGCATTTACCCGTCGCGGGGTGGAGCAGCTCGGTAGCTCGCTGGGCTCATAACCCAGAGGTCGCAGGTTCGAATCCTGTCCCCGCTACTAAATCGAAACGGCCGCCGGCATCAGCTGGCGGCCGTTTTCGCGCGCCCGGTCGTGGTACAACCGTGAGCCATGAGCAGTCTTGCCGACGAGACGCGGTGGATGGATGCGACAGACCAGGCAAACCTCGTCGCAACGGGCGACGTCACACCGAGCGAACTTCTCGAAGCCGCGATCGAACGCATCGAGCAGACCAACCCGAGGCTCAACGCCGTCGTCATCGAATGGTTCGACCACGCTCGCCAAGTGGCCGCCGATCCGAACCTGCCGAATGGCCCGTTTCGCGGCGTCCCGTTCCTGCTCAAGGACCTCTACACCAGTTTCGCCGGCCAAACGCTGTCCAACGGCAACGTGGCACTGAAGAACGCAGCCCTGATCGACACCACCGACACGACGCTGGTCGCCCGGTTCAAGGCGGCGGGGCTCGTCATCGCCGGGCGGACGAATACCCCGGAACTGGGCAGCCTGCCGACCACACAGCCGGTGGCCTGGGGACCGACCCGCAACCCCTGGGCGCCGGACCGGACCCCGGGCGGTTCCAGCGGCGGGGCGGCCGCCGCAGTCGCCGTCGGCATGGTCCCGTTCGCCAACGCCTCGGACGGCGGCGGGAGCATCCGCATCCCGGCGTCGTGCTGCGGAGTCGTCGGACTCAAGCCGAGCCAGGGACGCATCACCGTCGGCCCGGTGCGCGCCGAGGCGGGCCTCGGCGTCGAACTGTGCGTCAGCCGCACCGTACGCGACACCGCGGGGCTGCTGGAAGCGGTGCGCGGCCCCGGCGTCGGCGACACCGTGATCGCCCCGGCCCCCGAGCGGCCCTACACCGACGAGGTGGGTAAAGACCCCGGACGGCTGCGCATCGGGCTGCTCGACGTCCATCCGCGCGGCGACTTCCTGCACGACGACTGCGTCGCGGCGGTGCGCGCCGCGGCGTCGATGCTGGAGGGCCTCGGCCACATCATCGAGCCGGCCTGGCCAAAATGCCTCGCCGACACCACCTTGCCCGAGAAGTTCATGGCGCTGTGGGCGACGGGAATGGCGATGGCGGTACGCGGTTTCGGCGAAACACTCGGCCGCGAGATGACCAAAGACGACGTCGAGCCGGTGAACTGGGCGCTCGTCGAGCAGGCGCAGCGGCTGACCGCCGTCGACTACGCCGCGGCCCAAGGGGCGGGCTGGACATTCCGGCGGGCGCTGCAGCAGTGGTGGGCCGACGGCTGGGACCTGTTACTCACCCCGACAGTGGCCGAGCCGCCGCTCCCGCTGACCGAGTTCGAGAACGATCCGCAGCACCCCACCGCACCGATGCGCCGCGCCGGCCAGTTCGCTGCGTTCACGCCACCGTTCAACATGAGCGGGCAACCGGCGATCAGCCTGCCGCTGCACCGCAACGCAGAAGGCCTGCCCATCGGCGTCCAGCTGGCTGCCGCCTACGGCCGCGAGGACGTCCTGATTCGCGTTGCGTCCCAACTGGAATCGGCCCACCCCTGGGCGGCGCAGCACCCGGCCTAGAGGTGACCCACTGCGAAATCCGCTGCCTCGCCCGTCATCCCGTTCGTCAGGTACGCCGCGTGGGCGAAGCTGGGCGGCGCGCTGGGAGCGCCGTTGCAGATCGTGTCGTCCGGAGCGCACAGCTGAAGCGTCTTGGACGCATACAGCGGGCCGATTCTGATCGGCGGTGCGCCGTTCTCGGTCAGGAACTGATTCGACGGCGTGCCGAACAGCGTCACCGCGGCGACGTGGTTGGCCACCTCCGGCGGCATCGGCTGGGGGATGTAGGACACGTACTCGGAGGGCACTTCCTTCGGGATGGTGGCCGACGTGACGAAGCCCGCCAACGCCGCGCCCTGGGAGTATCCGCCGAGCACGATCCTGGTGTTCGGGCAGTTCGCCGCGGTGGACTCGATGTGGCTGCCCGCGTCCCGAATTCCGTCGACGAACGTCCTGGCGAAATCGATGCCGCCGCCGAAGTTGCTGCTGGCCTCGTAGTTGACCGGATACACGCTGACCGACCTGCCGCCGACCCGCGAGTTCAGAGCGTCGACAAACGACTGGCCGACCCCGCCGACACCGGGTGGCTCGGCGGTACCGCGGGCGAACACCACCTCGACGTCCGGGCACGGCTGGGCCGACGCGACCGGGACCGGCGCAACCAGAAGTGCGCCAATGGTCACCACACCAGCCACGAGCAATTTGATGACGTTCATCGCTACCTCACCGTCATCCCGACCCTCGCCTGAGTCTAAACCCGCATCCGCAGCACGACCTTGCCCTTGGCGGTGCGGTTTTCCAGCGCCGCGATCGCTTCGCCGGCCCGATCCAGTGGATACACCTCCGGCTGTGGCGGCGGCACGGCACCCGAGGCCAACAGCGGCTCGAGCTGCGACCATTGCCGCTCGAGCGAACCTGGATGCGACATCGCCCACGTCCCCCAGCCGACCCCGACCGCGTCAATGTTGTTGAGCAGCAACCGATTCAGCTTCACAGTCGGGATGTCGCCGCCGGTGAAGCCGATCACCAGCAGCCGGCCGCCCTGGGCCAGTGACCGCAGCGAGTCGGTGACACGATCCCCGCCGACCGGGTCGACGACGATGTCCACGCCGCGCCCGCCGGTCAGCTCGCGCACCGCGTCCTTGAACCCGTCGGCTGCCACCACATCGGTGGCGCCGGCCGCCCGGGCGATGTCGGCCTTCTCCGGCGTGCTGACCACCGCGATGGTGCGGGCCGCGCCCAGCGCGGGCGCGAGCCGCAGCGCCGACGTGCCGATGCCGCCGGCCGCGCCGTGCACCAGCACCGTCTCGCCGTCGCGCAGCCTGCCGCGTTCGGCCAGCGCGAAATGCACGGTCAGGTCGTTGAACAACAGGCCGGCACCGGCCTCGAGCGAGACGGTGTCGGGCAGCTTGAACACCTGCTCGGCCGGCAGGGCGATGACCTCGGCCATGCCGCCGGAGAGCATCGTCAGCGCCGCCACCCGGTCACCCGCGGCCACCGGCGCACCGGCGGGGGCGCTGCGCACCACGCCGGCGGCCTCGCCGCCCGGAATGAACGGCGGGTCGGGTTTGTGCTGGTAGAGGCCCCGGGTCAGCAGCGCGTCCGGGAACGCCACCCCGGCGGCATGAACGTCGACGACGACGGCGCCGTCACCACCGGGCTCGTCGAGCTCGACCACCTGCACCGCCTCCGGCCCGTCGAGCCGGGAAATTTGTACTGCGCGCATCGCCACCTCTTTCCGTCAAGACGAACCTAGTCTGGTAGCCATGGACGCGTTCTTTGACGTGGTGATCATCGGTGCCGGGATCTCGGGTATCGGCGCCGCCTACCGGATCCGGGAGCGCAACCCGGCGCTGCGCTTCGCGATCCTGGAACGACGGGAGCGTCTCGGCGGCACGTGGGACCTGTTCCGCTACCCGGGTGTGCGGTCGGACAGTGACATCTACACGCTGTGCTTCCCGTGGGAGCCGTGGACGCGGCCGGAGATGATTGTCGACGGCACGCACATCTGGCAGTACCTCGACGACACCGCGCGCAAACACCACATCGCCGAGCACATCCGGTTCAACACCTACGTCCGCTCGGCCGACTGGGATTCCGCCACCGACACGTGGACGATCCGCGCGGACCAGGACGGCGACGAGCAGACCTACCAGTGCCGGTTCGTGTTCTTCGGCACCGGCTACTACGACTACGACAACCCTTACCGGCCGGCCTTCCCTGGCATCGAGGACTTCACCGGCGAGGTGGTCCATCCCCAACACTGGCCTGAGACGCTCGACTGCACCGGCAAACGATGCGTGGTAATCGGAAGCGGCGCAACCGCAGTCAGCCTGATCCCGTCCCTGGCCGAAAAGGCGGCGCACGTGACGATGTTGCAGCGCACGCCGTCATACATGATCACCGCACCGAAGGTCGAGCCGACAGCAGTCCTCACCCGAAAAGTGTTGCCGCTCAAAGCTGCCCATTGGATCGTCCGCTGGCGCAACGCGCTTGTCGGTGTGCTGCTGTGGGAAGTGTCGCGCCGGGCGCCGGAGTACGTGAAGAGACTGTTGCGGCGCATCGCCGAACGCAATCTGCCGCAGGGCTTCGACATCGACACCCACTTCACCCCGCCCTACGACCCGTGGGATCAGCGGATGTGCTTCATCGTCGACGCCGACCTGTACAAGCTGATCAGCGACGGCAGCGTCGAAATCGTCACCGATCACATCGAGAACGTCGACGCCACCGGCATTGTCTGCAAGTCCAGGCGGCACCTCGACGCCGACGTCATCATCACCGCGACGGGCCTGCAATTGCAGGCGCTGGGCGGAATCACCGTCAGCCTCGACGGCGAAAAGATCAACCCGCACGACCGATTCGTCTACAAGCGCCACATGCTCGACGACGTCCCCAACATGGCGTGGTGTGTGGGCTACACGAACGCGTCGTGGACCCTGGGCGCCGACCTGACCGCCCAATCGGTCGCAAAGCTGTTGGAGCACATGAGGGTTCACGGCTACACGCACGCCTATCCGCACCTCGGCGACACTGATATGCCCGAGCAGCCGACGCTCAACCTGCAGGCCGGCTACGTGTTACGTGCACTGGATGTGCTGCCGAAGTCGGGAACCCGGCGCCCGTGGGTGGTCAGCCACCACTTCCTGCGCGACGTGATCGACCATCGGTTGCGGCCCATTGACGAGCAGATGGTGTTCGGTAGGGTGGACGCCGACCGTCGACAGACCGCCTAGACACCGGGTTTTGGTGTCCGGAAGCCGCCGCGCCACTCGGTAGACTGGGTGGTGCGGCGCTGGCTGCACGGGAGGGGAGCAGCGATGGGTTCTCGACAACCGCCCCGCCCTTCTGCGCGCATACCCGCCGAATTGCCGCCGAGCCGCGAGGTTTTGGTGCGCGCCCCCGACGGCACTCGCCTGCACACCGAGGTGTTCGGTCCCGAAGATGGCTACCCCATTGTACTTTCGCACGGCATCACCTGCGCCATCCGGGTATGGGCTTACCAGATCGCCGAATTGGCCGGCGACTACCGGGTGATCGCGTTCGACCATCGTGGCCACGGACGCAGCGGCATTCCGCCGCGCGGGAATTACGGTCTGCACCATCTGGCCTCCGACGTCGATGCGGTGCTCGAGGCCACCCTCGCGCCGGGCGAGCGTGCGCTGATCGCGGGACACTCGATGGGCGGCATCGCGATTGCCGCCTGGTCGGAGCGCTACCGCCATAAAGTGGCCCAGCGCGCCGACGCCGTCGCTCTGGTCAACACCACCACCGGTGACCTGCTGCGCGAGGTGCGGTTCCTGCCTGTGCCGGCGCCGTTCGCCGCGGTCCGGGTGCTGGGCGGGCGTGCACTGGTCAGCATCTTCGGTTCGTTCACGGTGCCGCCCGCGGTGCGGCGCGCCAGCCGCGAGATGGTTTCACTGCTGGCGGTCGGTGCCGATGCCGATCCCGAGGTCGGCGCACTGATCTACGAGCTGTTCGACACCACTTCGCCGGCGGTGCGCGGTGGTTGCGGCAAGGCGCTGGTCGACTCGCTGGGTTCGCGGCACATCAATCTGTCGGGTTTGACGGTCCCGACGCTCGTGATCGGCAGCGAACGCGACCGGCTCACGCCGCTGAGCCAGTCGCGCCGGATCGCCGCGGCCGCACCGAATCTCGTCGGGCTCGTCGTACTGCCCGGCGGCCACTGCGCAATGCTGGAACGCCCCGACGACGTCAACCGCGAGTTGCGGGCGCTTGCCGAACTAGTTTCGGGCGACCGACGGATCAGCTCGTAACCGCGCGGCGACCTCCGCAGCAGCCCGCTGCCCGGAGCGCACCGCGCCGTCCAGAAAGCCGGTCCACTCGTCGGCGGTTTCGGTGCCGGCCCAGTGGATCGGGCCCGCCGGACGGCGCAACCACGGCCCGTACCGCGTCCACGACCCCGGCGGTACCGCTGCGGTCGGGCCGCCGGGCGCGAATTGTTCTGCGCCCCAACGATGGTCGGTGTAGTCGAGCGGTTTGAGCGCCTCCTCGCCGAACAGCTTGGCGAAACAGCCCAGCGCGCTTTCTCGGCGCTGATCGGCGGGCAGCTGGTCGAAGCTGCGGGCGTCGACGAACCCCAGCAGAATGCCCGGCCCGTCCGGCTGCGGGCTGACGTCGAAGGTGATGAACACCGGGCCCTCGTCGGACAGCGCTTGGCCGGAGAACCCGTCAGCCCGCCAAAACGGCGTCGGGTAGGCCGCATACGCCTTGGAAAGCCGGCCCTGCGGCCAGGTTTTGGCGAGGTGGTGGTATTCGGCGGGCAGCGGGGGAGTGAACTCGATGTGCGCGCGGTGCTCGGGTGGAATCGCGACGATGGCGAATTTGGCGTCACTGCGGCCTTTTTCGCTGATAACGGTCACACCGCCGTCGTGGTCGATGCGGCGCACCGCGGCGTCCAGCACCACCCGGTCGCCGAGTTCGGCTGCCATAGCGTCGGCGATCTGCTGGGTGCCGGCGGCGAAACGGTCTTGCTGTGCACCGTTTTCCACGTCGAGGAGGCGGTCCAGGCCGCCCGCGGCGTGCACGTAGCGCGCGGCGTGCAGCATCGACACGTCGTCGGGCTCGCACCCCCAAGTCACTCGCGCCATGATGGCGAGCAGATCGCGTGCGGTGGCGCCGGTGTGCACCGAGCGCAGCCACTCGCCCAGCGACTGGCTGTCCAGCCGCTCGGCGCGACGCACGGTCCACGGCTCGGTCAGCGGGACCTGCCGGGCGATGCGTTCGAATTGCCAACGCACCCTTCCGATGTCGAGCAGGCCGCCCAGCGATAGCCGGGGGATGGTGCCTTGGTAAGGGCGGATCATGCCGCGCCACCGGATCAGGTTGGCGCCGTCGTGGTAGGTCGGGACGGTCTCGATGCCGAGCTCGGCCGCCAGCGCCAGTACTGCATCCTGCGTCGGGCCGACGAAGGTACCGCCCATGTCGACCGGGATGCCCGCGACATGGCCGGTGTGCGAACGCCCTCCCACCCGGTCGCGGCCCTCGAGCACCAGCACGTCGTGTCCGAGGCGCTTGAGCTCGCGGGCGGCGGTGAGCCCGGCAAACCCGGCCCCCACGATGACGACGTCGACGGACTCCATACCTCATCACTACCGTCGAATGTGGACTTATCGCACGGTTTTTCGCGAAAAACGTATATCAAGTCCACATTCGATGCTTTTAAGGCGCCACGGCCAGCCAGTCTTTGAAGCCGGACGGGTCGTGGCGGCCCAGCGCGCCGTGTTCGTAGAGCCCCCAGCCCTCGACCGGCTCCGAATCGCCGTCGCGGCACACAGCCCGGCCCACATGGTCGATCACCCCGAAGCCGGAGCGCGCGACGATCGCCGGGTCGGTCATGTCGTAGGTCAGCCGCTCGGTGAACTTTTCGCCCTTCCACATGCCGTGCAGCCAGTCCGAGTCGCCGCCGTAGCCGCCGCCGACATGGATGGGCACCGGCAGCTTGGACTCGACCTCGAAATGCACCGGTGTGCCGTCGGGGCGGCTGGCCTCGATGGTCGCCCCGGTCGGGATCCGGGTGCCGGAGCGGTAACGGGTGGTCACGCGCGGCCAGCCCAGCTGCTCGACGCGGCCGTCGCGCCAGATCCGGGTGCAGTCGTTGAGCGAGCGGAACCCGTCGGGTGCCTCCTGGATGATCATCACGACGGCGAAGTCGTCGAACGCCATCGGCACATACAGCCACCACATGCCCTCGAACGGCGGATCCGCCGGCCGGCCGGCCGGTTCCGGTTCGCCGATCGGCCGGATGCCCCAGGACCGGTCCCGGCTGCCGATCCAGGTGGCGGGGTCGACGGCGATCTCCTCGCCGTCCACCACGATCCGCCCGCTCCAGGTGCCCAGCTGGGCGAACCGCTGCGCGTCCAGCGTCACCCGGTTACCGGAGCGCATCAGATGCGGCTGCTCCTGCACGACGTCGAACAGCCCTTCCCAGGCCAAATCGACGGCGATGCCCTCAGTTTCCTCCAGGACCACGCGCAGCTTGCGCAGCGGCTCGCTGACCTCGACCCGGTAGCCGCCGACGTGCTGGTTGAGCCGGTCCTGGTCGATGGCGTCGGAGAGGTGCACCGCGGTCTGGGTATCGCCGCGGCGGATCAGCACGAACGCATCCTTGACCCCGAGGTTGGGGTAGTAGCCGATCCCGGTGATCAGGAAGATGTCGCCGGTGCGGTCGTGGGCGTTGAGGTACGAGCGGTCGTAGAAGTTGCGGTCCGACGACCCCGGCCACGCGATCGGCTGCGGAATCTGGTGAACCGGAAATTCGTCGAGCGGTCCGAGCATTACCCTTCTCCTATAAGTCTTTTCATCAATGCGGCGTGGTAGAACAGCGATTCGACGTCGTCGGGTCTTTCGACCTCGCCGAAATGCACCCGGCGGGCGCCGGTGCGCATGAACACGCACGCCCACATCACACCCGAGTACACGTAAAACCAGTGCAGGTCACCGACTTCCACTCCTGTGAGCCGCTGGTAGGTGGCGCGGACGTCGTCCTCACGCATCACATCCGGCAGCCCCGGTAACCCCGCCAGCCCGGCGAGTTCCTGGAAAACCATGTGCGCGAAGATCATCCACGCGACGTCCAGCTCACGCGGCGCTAGCGTCACCATCTCCCAGTCGAGTACTGCCACCGGCTTGAAGTCGCGGTAGAGCACGTTGCCCACCCGCGCGTCGCCCCAGCACAGGACCGGCTCGCTCTCCTCGCGAGGCCAATGGGCTTCCAGCCAGTCGAAGGTGCGTTCCAGCAGCGGCGAGCGGCCGATGTCGGGCACCGCGAAGTCGTACCAGGACCGCACCCAGTCGAAATGCCGGCGCAGTGCGGTGCCGTCGCCTTCGGACAAGAACCCAAAAGTCTTCTCCGGGTTGGGAATCGAATGCAGCTGGGCCAGCACCTCGACGGTCGCGTCCTGCAGTTCGCGCTGCCGCTCGGCGGGCGCATCGGCAAACCAGTTGCCGCCGAACGTGTATGGCATCACGTCGGGGGGCACCACGCCGTCGACGTAATCCATCAGGAAGAACGGCTTGCCGAGCACGTCGCCGGTGGTCTCGATCCAGCGCACCCGCGGGACGGGCACATCGGTGAGTTCGCCGACCAGTCGCATCACTTCGAATTGATGGTCGAGGCGGTACGACGGGAACACCGGCACGTCCTCGGCGGTCGGCGCCACTCGCGCGACCCAGCGCTGTTCTTGGTCTTCCCAGCGGCCGGTCAGGATGATGGTCTCCGACGACATGCCGGTGGCGTCGACGCCGCTTTCGACGGTGACCTGCGGGGTCGCGGGTAGCACGGTGGCGAGCCACTGCGCCATCACCGCCGGCACTGTGCTGACGTCGCGGCTGGACCGCTGGAGTCTGCCGACGTCTTCGACTGCTGGTTGGTTGGCCACGAGCGCCTCCGGCAATTACGATACGATGGGTAGCGTTATGAAAGCAGACCAGTCCACGGTTGACAAGGCCCCGGCCGCCGGGCGGCCGCGGGATCCGCGTATCGACGCTGCCATATTGGCGGCGACCGCGGAACTGCTTGTGCAAATCGGATATTCGAACCTCACCCTGGCCGCGGTCGCCGAGCGGGCCGGGACCACCAAGACGGCGCTGTACCGGCGCTGGTCGAGCAAGGCCGAGCTGGTGCACGAGGCGGCGTTCCCGGTGGCGCCCACCGCGCTGACGGGCCCGGGCGGTGACATCGCCGCCGATGTGCGGGCCATGATCGCCGCCGCCCGCGACGTGTTCACCAGCCCGGTGGTGCGTGCCGCGCTGCCCGGGCTGGTCGCCGATATGACCGCCGACTCCGAGCTCAACACCAGGGTGGTGTCGCGGTTTGCGGACCTGTTCACCGCGGTGCGGCTGCGGCTGGCCGAAGCCGTCGAGCGCGGGGAGGTGCATCCGGACGTGGACCCGGACCGGTTGGTCGAATTGATCGGCGGCGCGACGCTATTGCGGCTGCTGTTGCGCCCAGATGAAGAGCTCGACGACGCGTGGGTGGATCAGACCGCGGCGATCCTGGTGCACGGGGTGTCCGCGGTGATCGCAAGCGCGGCGCAGCCGGGCGCCGCGGGTCACCGCCAGGAGCAACGGTGACGGGCCGGCTCGACGGGCGGGCGGCGATCGTCACCGGCGCCAGCCGCGGCCTGGGCCGGGCGATCGCGCTGGCGCTCGCCGCCGAGGGCGTGGCGGCGGTGGTCGGGCGCACCGAACAGGTGTGGGACCAGCGGCTGCCCGGCACCATCGGCGAGACCGTCGCCGACATCGAAGCGGCCGGCGGCCGGGCCGTCGCGGTGCGCGCCGACCTGCTCGAGGCCGAGGACATCACCCGGCTTGTCGATGAATCACGAGAAGCGTTGGGCCCCATCATGATTCTGGTCAACAACGCGGCGTTCACCGCACCAGGCCGGCCACCTCGAGCCGGCGGCCAGGCCAAGCCCAAGGCTGCGAGTGCTGCCAAACCGGGCTGGCCGCCGCTGCTCGGCACGCCGCTGGGCGCGTATCGGCGGCACTTCGAGATCTCGGTGTTCGCCGCATACGAACTCATCCAACTGGTGTGCCCCGACATGATCGATGCGGGTTACGGGTCGATCATCAACGTCACCTCGATCGCGTCCCGGCTACCCGGCGACGGGCCGTATGCCGACCGCAGCGGCGGCGTCCTGCCCGGCTACGGCGGATCCAAGGCCGCGCTGGAGCACCTGACCTGGTGTGCGGCCTACGACCTGCAGGACCGCAACATCGCGGTCAACGCGCTGTCGCCGTCCAAACCGATTCTGACGCCCGGACTTTCGTACTACGCCCGCGAGTTCGACGAGGTGGCGACGGCCGAGGAGTTCGCGCGGGCGGCGGTGGAGTTGGCTTTGGTGGACGCGGGCGCCGTCACGGGGCGCACGATCGGGCATCTGCAGGTCCTCGACGGCAGCTTCAAGTCGGCCTGACCGTTTGTCGGACCCTGGCGCAATACTTCTGTCGTTGGTCCACATCGTTAAGCGAAGGGACGGCGAGACATGGCCAATGTTGTGAATTATTTCGAGGTCGGTACTCCCGACGCCGACGCGACGCGCGGTTTCTATGGCGGGTTGTTCGGCTGGGACATCGGTGACTCCGGCGACTACCGGATGATCGACGGCGACAAGGGTGGGGTGTGGGACAGCTCGAAGACCGGCGGCGGGTCATGGGCGATCTTCTATGTCCAGGTCGACGACGTGCAGGCCACCGTCGACAAGGCGTCGGAGCTCGGCGCGACGGTGGTGGTGCCGTTGACCGACAACGGCCCACTCGAGTTCGCCCATCTGCAAGACCCGCAGGGCAACCGATTCGGGGTGTGGCGGCCTAAGGGGTAGGCCTGGTCTGCTTGGTCGCGGTCGCCGCGGTGCGCAGGGCGACTGCGAGCAGCGTCGTGCCGAGCGCCAGCCCGATGAACTCGAACACGCCGACCAGCCTGCCGTCGGCATGGCCGGTGTCGACGATGTG
The DNA here is from genome assembly GCF_003402475.1 of Mycobacterium sp. MFM001. GTDB lineage: Bacteria > Actinomycetota > Actinomycetes > Mycobacteriales > Mycobacteriaceae > Mycobacterium. The sequence goes on along the minus strand of NZ_BFAB01000005.1, from coordinate 80,455 downwards.
GCTGAGCGAATGCAGCGCCCAGTGCAGCGTTGCGAACGCCAATGCCGGCACCTGCCACGTCCGCCATCGCACCGCTGCGAGCAGCAGCAGGCCCAGCGGTAACTCGAAGGAGGCGTTGTCGAAGATGTAGTGGTTGTTGCGCGACCCGAACGCGCCGAGGGTGTCGAAGAATACCCCGGGAGCTACCAGCATGAACAACCCGAGGAGCGTCGAATACACCCCGAAACCAATCAATACCCCGTCAACAAACCGTGAGCGCGCAGGCGTCGTCATACTGCGACCCTAGACGCTGGCCCGCCCGACGGCGTGGATTGCCTCGGCGACGGCATCCGCGAGCGAATCGACCTCAGCCGCAACGAGATCCGAGATTGTCAGGCGGATTCCAGGTGGTGTGCCGACCCTGAACCGGCTGCCGGGCGCGGCGGCCCAGCCTGCGCCGAGCAACCGGGTGATCACCACCGTCTCGTCCGGCACCGGGATCCAGACGTTGAGCCCAGAGCGGCCGTGTGACGCCACGCCGCGATCGGCAAGCGCCGACTGCAACAACGCCCGGCTGCGGCTGTAGGTGGCTTCGGCCTTGCGCACCAGCCGCGTCGCCGCCGCGTCGCGCCACATGCCGACAGCGAGATCCTGCAGCAGGTAGCTGACCCAGCCCGGTCCGAGCCGCAGCCGCCCGTGCACACGTTCGACGGTGCGACGGTCGCCGGCGAGCACTGCCAGCCGCAAATCGGGTCCGTACGCCTTGGACGCCGACCGCACGAACGCCCAATGCGGCGTCGAACCGGCCAGGGTGTGCAGCGGTACGCCGGCGATACCGGCGCAGTGGTCGTCCTCGACCAGCAGCAGGTCTTCGTCGCGGATCAGGTCACGCAACTCATCGGCGCGCTCGGCGGAGACCGCGGCGCCGGTGGGGTTTTGGGCACGGGTGGTCACTACCAGCGCACGGGCGCCGCGGCGCAGCGCGCGAGCCACGTCGGCAACCACTGGCCCGTCGTCGTCGACCCTGACCGGCTCGACCGAAAATCCCAGGGCCGCAATCAGATCCAGCAGGTTAGCCCAGCCGGGATCTTCGACCGCCACTCGATCGCCCGGCCGCAGGTGGGCCGCGAGTACCCGTTCGATGCCGTCGAGCGCCCCGGCGGTCGCCGCGAGGTGCTCAGCCGGAACGCCGTCGGCGGTCAGCGACGCCTGGGAGTACTCGGTCAGCTCGGGCGACATGGCGGGTTCCCCGTACAGCAGCGGGGCGCGCCGCGCGCTGAACCGGCGCCCGGCGATCGGCAACAAAGCTGGATCGGGGTTGCCGGTCGACAGGTCCCGCACGCCCTCGGGCACGGCCACCCCCCGCAGCGATCGGGGCGTGGTCGCGGGCCGTTCGCGCACCCGCGTGCCGCGGCGCCCCGCGGTCTCGACGGCTCCGCGGTGGCGCAGCAGCCGATAGGCCGCGGCGACGGTATTGGCGTTGACGCCGAGCTCGGCGGCGAGCTGCCGGATCGGCGGCAGTTCTGCCCCGGGCGCCAGCGCGCCGGTGGAGATGGCCTCCTCGACGCTGGTCGCTATTGCCTCGGCGCCCGTTCCCCGTATCGTGTATCGTACTGGCACATAAATCAGTATGTACTACTACAAAAGTCGAGGCAACCGTGAGCTACCCAGCCACCCCGCGCAGCACCCCCACCCGGTATCGCGAACGTGCCTGCTACGACCGTGAGACGGTCCACCGCATCCTTGACGAGGCCCTGATCTGTCACGTCGGCTACCTGAACGTGGACCACCCGGTGGTGTTGCCGACGACGCATGCGCGGCTGGGGGAGATCCTGTATCTGCACGGGTCGACGGGCAGCAGCCCGATGCTGGCCGCGTCGCCGTCGGGTGTTCCGGTCTGCGTCACGGTCACCCTGGTCGACGGGCTGGTGCTGGCGCGCGCGGCGCTGCACCACTCGCTGCAGTACCGCTCGGTCGTCGTGCATGGCACGGCACGCCTGGTCAGCGACCGGCAGGAGAAGCTGCGGGCTTTGGAGGCCCTTCTCGACCACGTTGCGCCCGGGCGCGCCGCCGACAGCAGACCGCCGAACGCCCGTGAACTCGCTGCAACCGCTGTGCTCGCGGTCGATCTCGTCGAGGTTTCGGCAAAGGTTCGCGGCGGTGGACCGGTCGACGACGCCGAGGACACCGCGCTGCCGCATTGGGCGGGAGTCGTGCCGCTGACCCTGGCCGCGGGCGATCCGGTGCCGGCCGATGATCTCGACGCGGCAGTCGGGCTGCCGCCGTATCTGGCGTCTTATCGGAGAGGATGAAAAGCGTGGAAGCCTCCCGGGTGGTGAGCGCCAGCCGCGACATAGCGGCTCCGGCGGCACGCATCTTCGAGTTGATTGCCGATCCGTCCCAACAACCGCGGTGGGACGGCAACGACAATCTGGCCGAAGCCGTTGCAGCACAGCGTGTTCGACGTGTCGGGGATGTTTTCGAGATGAAGCTCACGCTCGGCACTATCCGCGAGAACCACGTCGTGGAGTTCGAAGAGGGCCGTCGCATCGCCTGGCGGCCATCCGAGCCGGGCCGGCGACCACCGGGGCACCTGTGGCGTTGGGAGCTCGAACCTATCGACGAAACCCACACTCGGGTGACTCACACCTACGATTGGTCCCGATTGACGGACAAGAACCGCCTGCCACGCGCGCGCCGCACCACGCCCGAGAGGCTGCTGGCATCGCTGGACCGGCTCGCGGAGCTTGCCGAAAATACCTGACATGGCATCGGTTTTTGTGGTTGATGCATTCACCCAGGAGATGTTCCGCGGCAATCCCGCTGGTGTGGTATTGCTCGATGAGCCGGCCGACCCGGGTTGGATGCAACTCGTCGCCACCGAATTCAACCATCCCGCAACGGCGTTCGTAGATCTGTCGAACATGGGACTGCGCTGGTTCAGTCCCACCACCGAATTGACGTTGTGCGGACACGCGACCCTGGCCAGCGCACACATCCTCGGCGGCGCCCGGGTTTTCCACACTCGAAGCGGGGTGCTGGCCTGCCGTGTTAGGCCCAGCGGTGCGATCAGCATGACCTTTCCCGCTGACCCGGTAATTCCAGAGCCGCCCTGCGCCGAGTTAACAGCCGGGCTGCCGGGAGTCACGCTGCGGTCGATCTGGCGCGGACGTACGGACGTGCTGGTGGAAGCGGCCTCGGCTGGAGAAGTCCGAGGGCTGCGTCCCGACCTTGCGGCACTGGCTACTGTCGCTGCCCGCGCGGTGATCGTCTCCGCAAGGGGCGACGGCAACGCAGACATTGTCAGCCGCGTCTTCGCCCCCGGTTCGGGAATCCCGGAAGATCCCGTCACCGGATCCGCGCACTGCACCCTGGCCAACTTTTGGTCTGAGCGCCTGGGAGTCACCGAATTGCTCGCCGAACAAGCCTCACCTCGCGGTGGCTGGCTGCGCATCAGGCTCGACGGCGATGACGTCATCCTGACCGGGCACGCTGTCACCGTTTGCAGTGGTGAACTTCACGATTGAGTCTTCGCCCGCTTTTCGGCCAGCCGGGCAGCTCCGCGCGTCCCGAGTCGAATCGCGATCGGCCCAAAGATCTGCGAGCCGGGAATGCGTGTTCGGAAGGCGAGTTCAGTGGTGAGCCGGGTGCCTGTCCCGTCGGGCTCGACTGTGACCTCGCCGATGTAGTCACGAAAAGGCAACCCGGACAGCAGCATGTACCTTAGCCGCCGCGGCGGTTCGAACTCGATAATCCGTTCTCGCGTCGGGGGTCCCGCCAGGTAGAGCGCACGCACAGCCCCGGTTCCGTTCGGGTCCGGTTCGCCGGGTTTTTCGACCGCGGACCTGCGGAAGGGGGTCCACTCGGCCATGCGGGCGTGGTCGGATACGACATTCCACACAACTTGCGGGTTGGCGGCCACGTGACGCGACACCCGATAGCGGTACAGCTTGCTCATTCTCGGAACGTCATCGGGACGTCGAGTGGGCCGCGGATTGCGGTGGTGTCCCGCCAGGTGACCGGGCCGGCCAAAACCGGTTGGCGGGCAATAATTTCACGCAGCGCCATGGTGGTTTCCAGGCGCGCCAAGGCCGCTCCGAGGCAGTAGTGCGCGCCGTATCCGAAGGACAGCGGCGCCGGGCCGGTGCGGTCGGGTCGGAACTGGCCGGGTTCGTCGAAGACGGCTGGATCACGATTGGCGGCTGCGACAACAACCACGGCTTGCTGGCCGCGAGCTATGTCGACGCCACCAATGCGATGATCCTCGGTTGCGGTACGTGCCGTTGCCTGCACCGGACCATCGAGCCGGAGCAGCTCGGTGACTAGCGACGAGTCGACGGCAGGGGCGTCATGTGGCTCGACGGCGAGAAGTCGAATCGTGGCAGCCCCAAGCAGATTCGCGGTGGTTTCATGGCCCGCGACGGCGATGAGGATCGCGGTGATGACGACGTCGTCGAGCTGTAGTTCCGGGTCGGACGCAATGAAGCTGAGCAGGTCATCGCCTGGGTTCGAGCGACGATCGGCCGCAAGGGGAAGAAACTCGGTCACCAACGCTGCGGAAGCCGCTGCGCCAGCGGCTACATCGTCCGCATCCGCGAGCGTACCGAGCATCCGGATAATCGCCGGCGATTGTTCACGTAGTAGCCGCGAACTGTCGGGATCAAGGCCGAGCCACTCGCTGGCAACAGCGATTGGCAGCGGCAAGGCGATATCGGACATGAAGTTGAATACCGTTGCCGCGGGCGGGTGACCGATTACTGCCGACGCGATCGCTTCCACGCCAGCGGTAAGACCTGTGATGAAGGATCGGGTGAACACGTCGCGTACCGATCCGCGCAGCCGGTCGTGATTGGCCCCGTCGGCGAACAGCATGGACCGCTCAACCAGATCAGCGCCCATGGAATCGATCACCGCACGGGCACTCGGGTTTGCCAGCGGATTGCTGGTCCATCCCGATCCGCCCAGCACTTCTCGTGCGGCGTCGTAGCCGAGAACGAGCCAGGCTTGGGCGGTTTCGTCCCACACCACATCGCCGTCGCGGCGGCGTTCCTCATAAAACGGGTAAGGGTCTTTCGCGTCCCACGGAAGGCGCGGCGCTGTGGTGCTAGGGGTGGTCATGCGGCTCCAATCCGTACGGCAGGCCCCGTTCGCGTACCCAGGCATCGTGTTGCTTTCCTAGCGGTGTGATCGGCTCGGCGACGCCGTCCGAGTCGTCGATAATCGAGCGCACGTGAACGGTGGCTCCGAGCCTGGCGAATATCATGTTGATGCCGAAATTGATTCGCGAAAAGAAGACCAACTCGTCGGCAATCGATACGCGACGAAGAGGGTGGTCGGGTGAGCGGATATCAATCAGGCCGCGAATGGCACGTCGTGCGGTGTCCTGAGTAAAGGTGACCGGCTGGGGTGCCAGCCCCTCGTAGAAAAGCTCGGCCATCCATTGATACAACTCGTCGGTGCTGAGCGTGGAATTATCTGTGGAATAACCCAATTCAGCCAGCAGATCGCGCGTTTCGCGCTTGCGTCCGTCAAGAATTGCGCGGTCCATCTCAGCAATTACGCGACGCGTGCGCTCGGGGAAGACCTTGACACAGCCGAAGTCGACGAATCCGACCGTGCCGTCCAAACCGAAGCAGTAGTTCCCAGGATGGGGATCGGCATTGAACAGGTTCGCATGCCGGTAGGATCCCATGGCGAAACGCCAGATGACCTCTGCCCAAACGTCCTTGAGTTCTTGCTCCGCGTGTTGCGCCGCGGCCCAGTCCAGTCCGTCGAGATACGTCATGGTGAGCACCCGGTCGCCGGATGCTTCGTAGATGACCTCTGGTACCCGAATGAAGGGATGATCGTGGTAGAGGTCGCTGAACGCGGTGATGTTGGCGGCCTCACGGCGGTAATCGAGTTCCTCGCAGATGCGCGCGGAGATCTCGTGCGTAGCCTGCCGTAGGTCGGGCGCCGCGGTGCCCGACGCCGAGGACGCGAGGCGGAAGAACGTCGCCAGCAGTTCGGTATTCGCCAAATCGGCGCGGATCGCCTCTGCGGCGCCCGGGTATTGAATCTTCACCGCTACTTCGCGACCGTCACGCAACACCGCTCGGTGGACCTGTCCGATGGATGCCGCGGCCATGGGTTCGTCTGTGAACTCGGCGAACAACTCACCGACAGGTCGGCGGAGATCGGCCTGCAGCACTGCTCTGGCCAGTGCTGGATCCATGGGCGGCGCATCGGCTTGCAGTCGAGTCAGTGCTTTCTGATAGGGCGAGAGTTCGCCATTTCCAATGGAGTTGCCGTCGATCATCGAGAATATCTGGCCGGCTTTCATCAGCACGCCCTTTGAGTGACCAAGTAGCTCGGTGTACCGCTCGGCCGTCCGCTCGTGGAAGCGTTGTACGGCATCGGCGTCGCCGGACTTCTCCCGCAGTGCGGCAACTATTCGTCCACCGGCTGCGCGTGCGGTAAAGCCGGCTAACGGCATAGTGCGGCGAATCCGCCCATGCGGCACCTGATTATTCATGGGGTTCCAATCCGTACGGCAGGTCACGTTCACGTACCCAGGCATCGTGCAGTTTGCCCAACGGTGTTGCCGGTTCGGCGACGCCGTCTAGGTCGTCCAATATCGAGCGGGAGTGGAAGGTGGCGTCCAGCGCGGCAAATATAGGAGCCATGACGAGCACAATTCGGGGGAAGAACACCAGGTCGTCGGGAGCAGAAAGGCGACGACCGGGGTGATTGGGCGGGCGGAGATCGATCAAGGCGCGGATGTAGCGCTGCGGGCTGTCGTGCGTGGCGGTGACCGGCTGCGGTCCCAGGACCTCGTGGGAGAGTTCCGCCATCCACTGGTATGCCTCGTCCGCAGATAGCGTGGAATCTTCTGCGAAGTAACCCAACTCGACCATCAGGTCGCGCACGTCCTGCTTGCGTCCGTCAACTGTTGCGCGCACCATCGCGATGAATGAGCGGCGCACACGTTCGGGCAGCACCTTGACGCAGCCGAAGTCGACGAATCCGACGCTGCCGTCTGGACCGAAACAGTAGTTGCCGGGGTGCGGATCGACGTTGAGCAGGTTCCCGTGCCGGTACGAACCGTAAGCGAATCGCATAATCACCTCGGCCCAGGTGTTCTTGAGTTCCTGGTCGGCCTGTTGCGCAGCGGCCCAATCTATTCCGTCGAGGTAAGTCATGGTGAGCACCCGACCACCGGATGCTTCGGCGATGACTTCCGGGATGCGGATAAATGGGTGGTCGCGGTAGAGCTCACTGAACGCGGTGATGTTGGCGGCCTCGTGACGGTAGTCGATTTCTTGGGCGATGCCGACGGCGATCTCGCGGGTCATCTGCCGTGGATTGGCCGCCATCGCGTTACCCGACGCCGAGACAGCGAACCGCAGGAACGTCGCGAGTAGTTCGGTATTGGCCAGATCGTCGCGGATTGCCTCGGCCGCACCGGGATACTGAATCTTGACCGCTACCTCGCGGCCGTCGTGCAGCACCGCACGGTGGACCTGTCCGATGGAGGCGGCTGCCATCGGCTCGTCGGCAAACTCAGCGAACACCTCGCTGACGGGTCGCCCGAAGTCTACCTGCACCACGTCTTTAGCCAAAGCTGGATCCATCGGTGGCGCATCCGCCTGCAACCGGGTGAGTGCAGCCTGATACGGCGAAAACCCGCCATTCCCAATAGCTGTGGCGTCCACCATCGACAGCATCTGGCCGGCCTTCATCAGCACGCCCTTGGAATGACCCAGCAACTCCGTGTATCGCTCGGCGGTCCGTTCATGGAACCGTTCAATGGCGCCGGCGTCGCCGGTCTTCTCGCGCAGCGCGGCAACCATCCGCCCGCCGGCGGCACGGGCGGTGAAGCCCGCCAGCGGCATAGTGCGGCGGAGCCTCCCGCGAGGTACCGGGTCTCCCATGACGGCCTCCTAGCGGCCCGTTGACAGAACCGCTAAAGTATTCACTTGTCGATACTAAGTGAACACTTGGGGAGCGGTCAATGCCGGCAACGCCAACTCGAGAACGGCTGGTTACCGAGGCGATGCGACTCTTCGGTGAGCAGGGCTACCAGGCAACCAGCGTCGCGCAGATCGAAGCTGCGGCGGGCCTCGCGCCGGGATCGGGCGCCCTCTATCACCACTTCAAATCGAAAGAGGCGCTGCTGGAGGCCGGCATCGACCGGCAGCTGGACCGCCGCCAGGCCATGCGCGATATGCGCAAACTATTCGCCGGGCTCGGCGACCTCCGCAGCGAACTGACCATGCTCGGTCGGTACGTCCTGACTGTGCTCGACGAGGAAACCCAACTGCTCCGGATTGCGTCCCACATTCCGTCGGGTCAGTCGGCTCGACTCACCGACGCCTACGCGGCATTGTTCGACGGGCTCTACGCCGAACTCGCCGACTGGGTGACCGGTTGGGTCCCCACAATCAGCCAACAAGATGCCGCGGCCATCGCCGCGGTCGGAGTGAACGCGCTCCATGGACAACGTGTCACGAGCACCGTGTTCCAGGGGCCGGCAGCGGGTATGCCTGACGAGCAGTACATCGCGGAGTGGACGGCGATGCTCGCCGGTCGGATCGAATCGCTGCGGTAGCGGCGCGGGAGGCCGGCGTGCCACGATGAGCAAACGGAATGCCGCAACAGCGGCAGGTAACCGGTCGATTGGTGTGCCAATGCCCGGGGTCGACAAGGCGACGGGCCGCGTGGTCGCGGTGATCGTGCTCTTGGTCGTGGTTGCTGCGTCCTTGCGCGGATATCTACCCGGCGTCGAGCAGCAGTCACAGCAGGAGCCGCCGCGCAATTCGGCGTCGCTGCCCTACGTGGTGGCGCTGCTGGCCGTCTCGCTGGCGATCGTCGGCGCATCCCTCATCGTCCGGCTGCGCGATCCACGCAGGCCCGCCCCCAGCGCCGGCGGGCTGCCCGACCGATTCAGTCGCGGGACCGCCCACCCTGGCTGGCGAATATTGCTGATCGGCGCTGCGGTGCTCGTGGTGTGGCTGCTGATCGTGTGGCTGCTGTCGCGGTTCATCGGACCGCACGGGCTTCGCGCCGCTGATCTCCCGGGTGAAAGCCAGACCACTCCGACGCCTCGTCCCGACACCCCGCCGCCGCCCGAGCCCCGCAACGACGGCGGCGACGGGGACGTGCTCGGCTATCTGGCGGTGAGCACGGTGACGTTGGCCCTGCTGCTGGGGGTGGGTGCCGTTGCGGCAGTGCGCGGACGGCGCAACGCGAAGCCGCGCCTACTCGCCACCGAACCGTTCGAACCACCACCTTCGGAGGCAACGACATCCGAATCACTCGTGCGCGCAGCAGAACTCGGCCTCGCCGAGATCGGCGATCTCAGCCGGGAACCGCGCGAAGCGATCATCGCGTGCTATGCGGCGATGGAGCGCGAACTGGCCCACGTCCCGGAAGCCGTCCCGCAGGACTCCGACACACCCACAGAGGTGCTGACCCGGGCCGTCGAACACCATGCGCTGCACGCCGATAACGCCGCGCGCCTGGTGAACCTGTTCGAAGAGGCGCGGTTCAGTCCGCATGTGATGAACGAAAGCCATCGCGAGACCGCGGTAAACGTACTGCAACTCGTGCTCGCTGAATTGCGGAGCGTGGTATGAAACGCCTGGTGGTCTTGAGCGTTTTCGGCGTCATCGGGCTGGAGTTGGCCGCTCTGTCGGCGCACGATCGCCGATTCGTGCTCTGGATTTCGGGTGCGGCGGTGGCCTTCGCTTTGCTCAACGTCCGTCGATTCCTGGCCCACGACATCGAGGCGGCGCCGGATACGGCCGCCGACGCGCTGGGGAAGCCGTTGCGCGACTGGCTTTCCCGCACCGAGACATTGATCCGTTGGTCGGACTCCACCCGCTCGGACTGGGACCGCCACCTGCGGCCGATATTGGCGCGGCGGTTCGAAATAACCACGGGGCAAAAGCAATCCAAAGATCCGGAGGCATTTCACGCCACTGGTCGCATGCTCTTCGGCCCGCAACTGTGGGCCCTGGTCGATCCGAACAACGTCGCGCAATCCGGTGGGCACGAACCGGGCCCGGGCCGGGCGGCACTCGAGGAAATACTGCAACGGTTGGAGCAGGTATGACGATGCCGGCTGAGGCCACCACGGCCCGCTGCGAGGCAGTGCTCGACGAAATCGAACGCGTGGTGGTCGGAAAGCGTTCCGCGCTCACCCTCATCCTCACCACGGTGCTCGCGCGCGGTCACGTGCTCATCGAAGACCTGCCCGGCCTCGGCAAGACGCTGATCGCCCGGTCCTTCGCCGCCGCACTGGGTCTCGACTTCACCCGCGTGCAGTTCACGCCTGATCTGCTGCCGGCCGACCTGCTCGGCTCGACCATCTACGACATGCAGTCCGGACGCTTCGAGTTCCGCCCGGGACCCATTTTCACCAACTTGCTGCTCGCCGACGAGATCAATCGGACGCCGCCCAAGACCCAGGCGGCGTTGCTGGAGGCCATGGCCGAAGGTCAGGTCAGCATCGACGGCGAAACCCACCGGCTGCCAACGCCGTTCATCGTATTGGCCACCGACAACCCGATCGAGTACGAAGGCACCTATCCGTTGCCGGAGGCGCAGCTGGATCGCTTCGCGGTTCGGCTGGAACTGCGCTACCTCTCCGAGCGCGACGAGACGTCGATGTTGCGCCGCCGACTGGACCGCGGATCGACCGAGCCGACGGTGAACCAGGTCGTCGACGCCCATGACCTGCTGGCCATGCGTGAGTCGGTGGAACAGGTCAGCGTGCACGAGGACGTCCTGCACTATGTGGTGTCGTTGGCGAACGCGACCCGGCATCACCCCCAGGTTGCGGTCGGGGCCAGCCCCCGTGCGGAGCTCGATCTGGTGCAACTGGCCCGCGCCCGCGCGCTGCTGCTGGGCCGCGACTACGTGATTCCCGAGGATGTCAAGGCGCTCGCGGTTCCGGCTGTGGCGCACCGGATCACGCTTCGCCCCGAGATGTGGGTGCGACGAATCCTGGGCTCGGACATCATCGAAGAACTGCTGCGCCGCCTGCCGGTTCCGCGGGCGCGATCGTGACCCGATCGCACGAAGTCCAGTTGCGTTGGCGCGCTTCGCCGCTGACGCGGGCGCTGGCGACCGGTGCGGGGGTGGCGCTGGCCGTCGCGCTGATCGGGTCGCGCTGGCAGCTGTTGGCGTTCGCGGCGCCGCTGCTCGGCGTGCTGAGTTCGATCGGCTGGCAGCGGCCGCTGCCAAACATTCGCGTGCAGGCCGACCCCGGCTCACAGCGATGCTTCGAAACCGAGCAGACACACGTCGACGTGTCAGTAGCGACGGAAAGCCCTGGCGTGGCAGCGGATCTCAGGGTGGCAGCGGTGGAGGGCATGCGCCTGGAGGTTCTCGATCGCAACTCCCAGCGGCAGACGGTCGCCGTTGTGGCCGACCGCTGGGGCCGCTATCCGATCCGGGCCAGCGTCGACGTCGTCACACACGGCGGATTGCTGGCGGGAACGGCGACTACGGATGCCGCACACGTCACCGTGTTTCCGCTGGCGCCACCGCAATCGACACCGATTCCGCAGACCGAGCTGCTGGATCGCATCGGCACCCATCTCACCCGGCACATCGGCAGCGGTGTCGAATACGCCGACATTCGCGCTTACGTGCCCGGCGACCAGCTACGCACGGTCAACTGGGCGGTGAGCGCGCGCCGCGGCCGATTGCACGTGACCCAACGGTTGACCGACCGAGCCGCCGACGTGGTGGTGCTCGTTGACACCTACCCACAACCGCCCGGCCCGGCGAGCGAGGCCACCGAGCGCATTGTGCGCGGCGCCGCGCAGGTGGTGCAGACGGCGCTGCGCAACGGCGACCGGGCGGGCATCGTGGCACTCGGCGGTCGCCAGCCGCGCTGGCTGGGCGCCGACATCGGACAGCGCCAGTTCTATCGGGTCCTCGACACCGTGCTGGCATCCGACGGCGAATACGAAACCACCACAGGCACTCTCGCGCCGCGCGCCGCGGTTCCGCCGGGCGCGATCGTCGTCGCGTTCTCCACGCTGCTCGACACGGAGTTCGCGCTGGCGCTGATCGACTTGCGCAAACGCGGCCACCTCGTGGTGGCGGTCGACGTCCTGCAGGGCTCACCGTTCGGTGATCATCAGGATCCGCTGATCGGCCGGCTGTGGGCGTTGCAGCGGTCGGCGATGTACCGCGACATGGCCACGATCGGCGTCGACGTGGTGCCCTGGCAGCCCGACCGCACCTTGGACCAGTCGATGCACGCGGTGCCCGATCGCCGCCGCCCGGTGACGGGACGCCGATGACCGTCCGCATCTTGTCAATCGCCTGCGGGTTGCTGATGGTGGCGGCCGTCGGTATCGGGACGCATGGCCAGGCATTGGGGGCCGCGATATTGGCCGCAGTGGCAGTGGTGGGCGGAGCGGTGTTTCGCCCCGCCGCAACGCTTGCCGTGCTGCTGACCGTGGCGGTCGTCGTGATGACCAATCCCGCTCCTTCCATTGCCGCGGTATCGGGCCTCGCAGCAGCCGGATACCTGCTGCTCCGGCACACCGCCAGTCTTGATGCCGTCAGCGGCGCGAGCATCATTGGGGCCCTGGGGTTTACGCTCGCGGGCTTGGCCGCCACCGCGTTCCCTCTGGAATTGCCGTGGCTGCCGCTGGCCGCGCCGCTGGCGATCTTGGCGATCTATGTGCTGGCCATCCGTCCGTTCACGAGTGATCGGGCGGATCGGGGTCTCCCTCCAGGAGTTCCTCCGGATGGTGGGCGTGGTTGATTTCGGGCGGGCCGGTGCCGTCGGTCCAGCCGAGGCGACCGCTCTCCGTGACGACGGTGTGCATTTCGCCGCTGCTGGCCACGCCATGGTCGCCGCCGCAGGCGAAGTGCAGCTTGTCGGCGTCGGTGCGGCCGCCGCGGGCCCAGTCCGGTGAATGATGAACCTCGCACCGGTAGCCCGGAACCAGACAGTTGGGCCGGGTGCAGCCGCGGTCCCGCGCATGGCAGATCAGTCGTTGGTCGGCGGTGGCGACGCGTTTCTGCCGGCCCAGATACAGCGGCCGCTTGCTGTGGTCGTCGAACACCGCGAGATAGTGAATCGCGTTGGCGGCCATGCGGATCAGATCCCTCATCGGTAGCCGCGACCCTCCGCCCGTTCGCGCGGGCGGCGGCATCGGGATCGACAAGTCGTGAAAGGCATGAGCGGCCCGGTCGAGTTCGCCCAGCGTGGTGGTGACGACCACGGTGACCGGGTGGCCGCGATGCACACCGAGCCCACCGGACCCGATGGCTGTTGCCATGGCGAGCTTGAACGCGTCGTGGCATCGCTGAGCGGGAGTGCGATCGTCCGGCGTCTCGGGATCGGTGCCCTCGGGTTGGTGACGGCCGGGCCGCACGGCGGCCTCGATGGCCTCGAAATAGGCTCGGGCTTCCGGATCCAGCATTCCCGACAGCCGCGACATGCCATCAGGTCCTTGGGAGCCGAGATGCACCCCGCGGCGGCGCGCCCGATCCTCGTCGCTGAAGTTGCCATCGGGGTTGAGGTAGTCCGCGATACGCTCGCCCACCTTGGTGACGATCCCCGCATCGGATTTGGCCGCCTCCTGGACTAGCCTGCGCTCGGCCTTTGCCACCTCTTTGGGGGATACCGAGGCGGGCAGCACGTCGACCGCCCGGCATACCGCGCGGATGTGGTCTTCCCCGACGGCTCCGGCCTCGACTGCGGCGGCCAGCTCGGGTAGCTCCGGTGGCACCGGCGGTCCGGTCAACGACGGGCGCGGCCGAATACGGGCCGCGAGTTTGAACCGGCGGCTGATCTCCTGCGGCGTGATGCGCAGCCGCTTCCACAGCGCGGCGCGCACTTGTGCGGTGGACTCACTCTCGTCGGGCGGGTCGGCGATCTCGCCGAAATACCGGTACATCAGCCCGCGGTTGGTGCGCTCCTGGGTCTCCAACCGCTCAGCGACGTCGACGCGAAAGCTGTTGCCCACCACGGACGAAGACGTTTCTCGGAGCACGTCATGGGCAGCGTCGATCGCGTCGAGAGCAGCGCTGATGCGCTCCCGTGCCTGATCCGCTGAACCCATGCCCCGAGGCTATGAAGCACCGGTGACAAACCAAGCGGCCAGCCAATACCGCAAACACCGACCTGTGGAGAGAACTCCAACTGTGGATAACCCGGACGTACGCGTACCGCGGGCCTCGGATGTGTCAGTGCCGCCGACTACGATGCGGCGCCGATATCAGCCCTGGATCTGCCGGCGGTTGCGCTCGCTGATCTCGGCGTAACGGGCGCCAAGATCAGTGGTGTCCGATAACGCACCGGAGATCGCTTGTTCGGCCGCCAGAGCAGGATCAGTGACCGGGGCAGCGCCAGAAACATAGATCTGCTTGAGCCCCGCCATGATTGGCGCCGGCACCTCAGCGATCTGGCCGGCCAACTCGACGGCCCGCCCCAGCAAGCGATCATGCGTGACGACCTCCGTCACCAGCCCGATCTGCAACGCGCGCGCCGCGTCGACCACCTCGCCGGTCATCGACAGCCGGCGCGCCATCGCCGCACCGACCAGCTGCGGCAGCCGGGCCGTCATCCCACCGCCGGGCAGAATGCCGACCCGCGCATGGGTGTCGGCGAACACCGCACGCTCCGAAGCGATAAGGAAGTCGCAACCCAACGCCATCTCCAGCCCGCCGGTGAACACCGGACCGTTGATCGCGCCCACGACCGGTTTACGCATCTCGGCCACCCGGGTGATGCAGTTGTGCGACTGGTAGCGCTCGAAATACGCCAACCCCTCCAGCTGTGCCTGCTTCAAATCGACCCCGGCACAAAACGCCGGATCGACCCCGGTGAGCACCACCGCCCGCACCGAAGGATCGGCATCGGTCTCACTCAACGCCAAGAACAACGCTTCAATCAGCTCGCTGTTCAACGCGTTTCGCGCCTCGGGACGGTTCAGGGTCAACACCCGCACCGCGCCGACGTCGTCGCGAAGAACGCTCATCTCACCAATTGCGCTGCCTGCTCGGCCAGATCCAACAGCGGCTGCGGAACAATACCGAGCAAGATGGTGACCGCCGCGCACACCGCGATGGCAGCCTTGCTCCAGAAGCTCGGCATAACGACGTGCAACTCCTCGGCCGGCGGCTCGGTGAAGAACATCAGCACGATCACCCGCACGTAGAAGTAGGCCGCCACACCGCTCGCGATCACACCGATGATCACCAACGGCACCGCGCCGCCCTGTGCCGCCGCCTTGAACACCGCGAACTTGCTGACGAACCCACTGGTCAACGGGATGCCGGCGAACGCCAACAGGAACATCGAAAACAGCAGGCCCACCACGGGATAACGCCGACCCAGGCCGCCCCACCGCGACATCGACGCGTTCTCGTCGCCGTTGGCCCCGCGGACCAATCCGACGACAGCGAACGCACCAATTGTGCTGAAGCTGTACGCAACCAAGTAGAACATCGTCGACGAGACACCGGCGGGAATGTCGGCGATCACGCCGGTGAGGATGAACCCGACGTGCGCCACCGACGAGTACGCCAGCATCCGCTTGACGTCGTCCTGGTTGATCGCGGTGATGGTGCCGACCACCATGGTCAGGATCGAGATCGTCCACAGCACTGGGCGCCACTGGTCATGCAGCGGCGGCAACGCCACGTAGACGACACGCAGCAGCGCACCGAACGCCGCCACCTTGGTGGCCGCCGCCATGAACCCGGTGATGGGCGTCGGCGCGCCCTGATACACATCCGGAATCCAGGAATGGAACGGAACGGCGCCCACCTTGAACAACAGACCCACCGCCAACAGCGCCACCCCGACCAGCGCAAGAGAGTCGTCGGGGTGCTTTGCCAGCGTGTCGGCAATACCCGGCAGGTTCAGTGTGCCGGTCGCGCCGTAGAGCAGCGCCACGCCGTAGAGGAAGAACGCCGACGAGAACGCGCCCAGCAGAAAGTATTTCAGCCCCGCCTCCTGCGACACCAGCCGGCGGTGGCGGGCCAGCCCGCAGAGCAGGTACAGCGGCAGCGACAAGACCTCCAGCGCGACGAACATCGTCAACAAGTCGTTGGCGGCGGGGAACACCAGCATGCCGCCGACGGCCAGCATCGTCAGCGGGAAAACCTCGGTCTGGGTGGCCCCGGCCTGGGCCGCGTGCCGCTCGCCCACACTGTCGGGCACCGCCGACGCCTGCGGGGTGAACGAATCCAGCCCAGCCGCAACGGCTGTGGCCGCACCGGGCCCGACGGGCAGGGTGTCTGCGCTGCGACGTTCGGCGATGAAGATGACGGCCATCACCGAGACAAGCAAGACCGTCCCCTGCAACAACAGGGTCGGGCCGTCGATGGCCAGCGCGCGCAGCACCGCGGTCTCACCCGAGGGCGGGGTCCGGCGGGCCACCGCGATCACTGCGACGAATGCGGCCACCAGCCCGGCGAGCGCCAGCACCACCTGTGTGCCGTAGCGGAAGCGCCGCGGCACGAACGCTTCGGCCAGCACGCCGGCCACCGCGACCCCGAAAACGATGAGCATCGGGGAAAGCAGGAAATACTCGACGCTCGGGGTGGGCATGTTCATCGGTGCGGTCCTTCGACTTTCACGGCAACCGTCGGCACCGTCGGCGCGGGATCGTGCTGGCCGATCGTGGTCATGGTGTGGCCGACCGCCGGATTGATGATGTCCAGCACGGGTTTCGGATAAAAGCCGAGCAGCACCAGCAGCACGATCAGGGGCGCGACGACGACGACCTCGCGGGGAACCAGGTCACGGATCTTTTCGTTGCCGTCGCGTACGGGCCCGGTCATCACCCGCTGGTAGAGCCACAGCATGTACACCGACGACAGCACCAGCGCGGTGGAACCGAATGCGGCAGCCACCCAGTAGCGGTTGAAAGTGCCGATCAGGACCAGGAATTCGCTGATGAACGGCGCCAGCCCGGGCAGCGACAGCGTGGCCATGGCCGCTACCAGGAACGTCCCGGCCAGCACCGGGGCCACCTTCTGCACGCCGCCGAAGGCGCTGATGGACCGGGTGCCGCGACGGGAAATCAGGAACCCCGCGATTAGGAACACCGCGGCGGTGGACAGGCCGTGGTTGACCATGTACAGCGTCGAGCCGCTCTGCCCCTGGCTGGTCATCACGAAGATGCCCAGGATGATGAAGCCGAAGTGCGAGATCGACGTGTAGGCGATCAGCCGCATGATATCGGTCTGGCCGATCGCCACCACCGCGCCGTACACCACCCCGATGACCGACAGCACGACGATCAGCGGACGGAAATACGTTGACGCGTCCGGGAACAACTGCAGGCAGTAGCGCAGCATGCCGAACGTGCCGACCTTGTCCATCACCGCCATCATCAGCACGGCGGTCGCCGGCGTGGACTCGACCGCGGCGTCGGGCAGCCAGCGGTGGAATGGCCACAACGGCGCCTTGATCGCGAACGCGAACATGAATCCGAGGAACAGTGCCTTGAGCACGGCGGGATCCACGCCCAGCGAACCCGACGACACGGCTGAAACAATCGTGCGGAAGTCGAACGTACCCGAGCCGTGCTGGGCGGTCACCACATAGAGTCCGATCACCGCGGCCAGCATGATCAGCCCGCCGAACAGGTTGTACAACAAGAACTTCACCGCGGCCCGCGACCGGTGCGCTCCTTCGCCGAAGCCGCCGATCATGAAGTACATCGGGATGAGCATGGCCTCGAAGAACACGTAGAACAGCAGCACGTCCAGCGAGACGAGCGAGATCAGCACCATCGACTCGACCGTCAGCGTCAATGCGACGTAGCCGTGGGGTCCGCGGCTGCGCGAGCCCCCGTCGTTCCAGCCGGCCAGCATCAGCAGCGGCACCAGCCCGGCGGTCAGCAGCACCAGCACCACCGCGATGCCGTCCACTCCGAGGGTGTAGCCGGCGCCGAATGCCGGTATCCACGAGTGGGATTCGGTGAACTGGTAGACAGCGCCGGTGGTGTCGAAGCCGGCGGTGATCACGATCGACACGGCCAACACAGCGACGGCGACTGCCAGCCCGAACCATTTGGCGAACTGGCGCCAGCCGGGCGGCATGACGATCACCAGCACGGCGCCGGCCAGCGGCAGCAGCCACAGCAGCGAAAGCCACGGGAAGCTCACCACAGTCGCACCGCCAGGATCGCCGCGGCGACCAGCGCCGCGCCCACGAACATCGACAACGCATAGGAGCGGGCGAACCCGGTTTGCAACCCGCGCAATGCATCCGAGGTGCGGCTCACCAGCGCGGCCAGCGCGTTGATCGAGCCGTCCACGCCGCGGTTGTCGATCTCGACCAGTGCGTCGGTCAGTTGCGCACCGGGGCGCATGAACACCTCCTCGTTGAAGGCATCGCCGTAGAGATCTCGCCGTGCGGCGGCGCTGAGCACCGACACCTTTTCCGGTGCGGTCTCGGGCACCGGACGCCGTCCGTACATCCCGTAAGCCACCACGATGCCCACGATGACAACGGCAAGGACGACGACGCTGGTCACCCACGCCGGGGCGGCATGCGCGGCTTCATGGCTGCCGACCACCGGTTCCAGCCAGTTTTGCAGGGCACGGCCGCTGGCAAACAGGCCGCCGGAGAACACCGAGCCGACGGCGAGCAGGATCATCGGCCAGGTCATCACCGCCGGCGCCTCGTGCGGATGCGCGTCCGCAGCCCAACGCTTTTCGCCGAAGAACGTCATCAGCATCACCCGGGTCATGTAGAAGGCGGTGATCCCGGCGCCCAGGATCGCCGCGGCGCCCAGGATGGCGCCGCGCACGCCGCCGTAGCCCAGCGCGGCCTCGATGATGGCGTCCTTGGAGAAGAAGCCGGCGAACGGCGGCACCCCGATGATCGCCAGATAGCCAAATCCGAAGGTGGCGAACGTGATCGGCAGCACGGTGCGCAATGCACCGTATCGGCGCATGTCCTGCTCGTCGTCCATCGCGTGGATCACCGCGCCGGAGCCGAGGAACAGGCCGGCCTTGAAGAACCCGTGGGTGAGCAGGTGCATAATCGCGAACGCGTAGCCCGCCGGCCCGAGTCCGGCGGCCAGCACCATGTAACCGATCTGGCTGATCGTCGACGCCGCCAGAGCCCGCTTGATGTCGTCCTTGGCGCAGCCGATGATCGCCCCGAACAGCAGCGTCACCGCGCCGACGATCACCACCGCGAGTTGCGCGTCGGGCGCCAGGTTGAACACCGGGTTGGATCGCACGATCAGGTACACCCCGGCGGTCACCATTGTGGCGGCGTGGATGAGCGCCGACACCGGCGTCGGGCCCTCCATCGCGTCACCGAGCCAGGCCTGCAACGGAACCTGCGCCGATTTGGCACAGGCGCCCAACAGCATCAGCAGCCCCATCGCGGCCAACACTCCGCGGCTCGCGCCCGGCGCGGCGGCGAACACGCCGGCGAACGACAGCGTGCCGAAGTTGACGAACATCAAGAACATTGCCAGCGAGAGCCCGACGTCGCCGACCCGGTTCATCACGAACGCCTTCTTGGCGGCGGTCGCCGCCGTCGGCCGCTGATACCAGAAGCCGATCAGCAGATAGGACGCCAGACCGACGCCTTCCCAGCCGACGTAGAGACCCAGATAGTTGTCGGCGACCACCAGCAGCAGCATCGCCGCGAGAAACAGGTTGAGGTAGGCGAAAAATCGTCGACGATCCGGGTCCTCGGCCATGTAGCCGATCGAGTAGATGTGGATCAATGAGCCCACGCCGGTGATCAGCAACACGAAACAGATTGAGAGCTGGTCGACCTGCAGCCCGAAGTCGACCTGCAGCCCGCCGACCGGCACCCAGCTGAACAGGTTCTGGTGGACGAGCCGGTCGGTGCGGCCGATCATTTCGGTGAGCAGCACCAGGCCCACCGCGAAAGCGGCCAGCGCGGCGGCGCAGCCCAGCAGATGGCCCCAGCGGTCGGTGCGCCGGCCGCCGAGTAGCAGAATCAACGCGCCGGCCGCCGGCAGAGCCACGAGCAGCCAGGTGAAATCTGTCATCGCTCAGCCCTTGAGTAGGTTGGCGTCGTCGACCGAAGCCGACCTGCGGGCACGGAAGATCGTCATGATGATGGCCAGCCCGACGACGACTTCGCAGGCGGCGACCACCATCGTGAAGAACGCCACCATCTGGCCGTCGAGCCGGCCGTGCATCCGGGCGAAGGTGACGAACGCCAGGTTGACCGCGTTGAGCATCAGCTCGACGCACATGAACATCACGATCGCGTTGCGCCGCAGCAGCACACCGGCCGCCCCGATGGTGAACAGCAGCGCCGAAAGGTACAGGTAGTTCGAGGGATTCATTTCTCACCGTCCTCGGAACCGTTGCCGACCGTCCGCTGCTGCAGAATCGGGGGGACCGACAGTTTCGAGAACGACCCATCGGGCAGCAGTGCGGCCATGTCGACGGCGTTGTGGCGGGCGTAGACGCCGGGACCGGGCAGGGGCGTGGGATATCCGCCGCTGCGGAAGCGCTCGATCGACAACTCGCGCTGGGTCTTTCGGCGTTCGAACCGCTCACGGTGCGCCAGCACCATCGCCCCGACCGCGGCGGTGATCAACAGCGCGCTGGTCAGCTCGAACGCCCACAGGTAGCGGGAGAAGATCAGCGTCGCCAGGCCCTCGACGTTGCCGTGGGCGTTGGCCTGGGTCAGTCCGGTGAATCCCCCGAGGGCCACGCCGCCGATTCCGGCGATCAGCAGTATGCCGAAGCCAATGCCGGCCACAACAGCGGCAACTCGTTGTCCGCGTATGGTTTCCACCAGTGACTCGGCAGAATCCACGCCGATCAGCATCAGCACGAACAGGAACAGCATCATCACCGCGCCGGTGTAGACCACCACTTGGACCACGCCCAGAAACAGCGCATCCTGTGCCATGTAGAACACCGCGAGGATGATCATCGTCATCGCCAAAAACATCGCGGAGTAAACCGCGTTGGCGGCCATCACCACACCCAGCGCGCCGATCAGCGCCAGCGCCCCGAGGCCCCAGAACATCACCGCTTCGCCGGTGGATGTCCGGGTGATCCCGTCGGCCAGCAGTGTGATCATTGGCTGGCCTCGGTTATGGGTTTGACGTTGCCGCGGTAGTAGTCGGCATCAGTGGTGCCGGGGGCGCGGGGGTGCGGCGGCGGCTGCATTCCCGGTTCCAGCGGCGCCAGCAGCCGGTCCTTTTCGTAGATCAGGTCGGCCCGGTTGTCGTCGGCCATCTCGTAGTCGTTGGTCATCGTCAACGCCCGGGTGGGGCAGGCCTCCACGCAGAGGCCACAGCCGATGCAGCGCAGGTAGTTGATCTGGTACACCCGCCCGTAGCGTTCGCCGGGCGAATACCGTTCCTGCTCAGTGTTATCGGCGCCCTCGACGTAGATGGCGTCGGCCGGGCAGGCCCAGGCGCACAGCTCGCAGCCGATGCACTTCTCGAGGCCATCCGGATACCGGTTGAGCTGGTGGCGGCCGTGATACCGCGGTGCCACCGGGCCGGGCTTCTCGGGGTATTCCTCGGTGATCGGCCGTTTGAACATCGCGCCGAGTGTCACGCCGAACCCCGCGATGGACTCCAAAAACTTAGCTGGCACGTGCGCCCTCCTTGGTCGGCGCCTTGTCCGGCAGCGGCGGCGTCGGGAATGCCGGCTCTCCGACCGGCTCCGGCGCTTCCTCCGGACGAGTTTCCAAGCCGGACAGCGGTCTTCGCAGATACAGCAGCAGGCCGACGGCGGTGACGGCGCTGGCGATCACCAGCACGGCGGTCCAGTGCTCGAGCCCGTTGTTGCGCAACGTGCGGATGACTGCGGCGATCATCACCCACAGCAGCGACACGGGGATCAGGGTCTTCCAGCCCAGCGCCATGAACTGGTCGTAGCGCAGCCGCGGCAGCGTGGCGCGCAGCCAGAAGTAGACGAACAGGAACGTCCAGACCTTGGCGGTGAACCACAGCACCGGCCACCAGCCGCTGTTGGCGCCGGCCCACATGTTCAGTGGCCACGGCGCGTGCCAGCCGCCGAAGAACAGGGTGGCGGCCAACGCGGACACGGTGGTCATGTTGATGTACTCGGCCAGGTAGAACATCGCGAACTTCAGCGACGAGTACTCGGTGTGGAAACCGGCGACCAGTTCGCCCTCGGCCTCGGGCAAATCGAATGGGGCCCGGTTGGTTTCACCCACCATCGACACCAGGTACACCAGGAACGAGGGCAGCAGTAAGAACACGAACCAGACGCGATCCTGGGCGGACACGATCTTCGAGGTCGACATCGTTCCGGCATAGAGGAATACCGTCGCGAACGACAGGCCCATCGCGACTTCGTAGGAGATCACCTGGGCGGTCGAACGGACGCCGCCCAGCAGCGGGTACGTCGAACCCGACGCCCACCCGGCCAGCACGATGCCGTACACGCCGATCGACGACAACGCCAGGATGAACAACACCGCGACCGGTAAATCGGTGAGTTGCAGCATCGTTCGATGACCGAACACCGACACCTCGGGACCGAACGGGATGAACGCGAACGCGGTGATCGCCGGGATGGTCGAGATGATCGGCGCCAGCAGGTAAACGGGTCGGTCGACGCCGACGGGCAGGATGGCTTCTTTGAGGGCGAGCTTGATCCCGTCGGCCAGGCTCTGCAGATACCCGCGCGGGCCGACCCGGTTCGGTCCCCACCGCAACTGCATGCGGCCCAACAGCTTCCGCTCGATCAGGATCGCCGCCAGCACTGTCAGCACCAGGAAGACGAAGACCGCTACTGCCTTGGCGGCAATCAGCCACCAGGTGTCGTGCCCGAATCCGGTCATGAGCTCACCCCGATTTTCACCACCGCGCCCGCAGTGACGCCCAATTCCCGGTGCACCGCCGAGCCCGGCGAGTTCAGCGGCAGCCACACCACATGCTCGGGCATGTCGGTGATCGCCAGCGGCAACGTGATCGCCCCTCGCGAGGTGCTGACGGTGACCGGATCACCCTCGGCCGCACCGATTTCAGCCGCGGTCTCGGCCGACAACCGCACCACGGGCGCCCGCGCCGTGCCGGCCAGGTGCGGTTCGCCGTCCTGCAGGCGGCCGGCGTCGAGCAGCATCCGCCACCCGGTCAGTACCGCCTCACCCGAACCCGGTCGCTGAGCCGACGCCGGCGAAACGTCCGGACCGCCGCTGCGTTCGCCGTCCCAAGTGCCGAGTTGGCTCAGCTCTGCGCGCGCGGCCTCCACGGTCGGCAGGCCGAGGTCGACGCCCATCTCGTCGGCCAGCGCATCGAGCACCCGCAGATCCGGTGTGGCGCCTTGTTGTAGCGCGACGGGGAAGGCGCGGTAGCGGCCCTCCCAGTTGACGTAGGTGCCGGACTTCTCCGCCGCGGGCGCGACCGGGAATACCACGTCGGCGCGGTCGGTCACCTCGCTGTGCCGCAACTCCAGGCTGACCACGAAACCCGCGGCGTCCAGCGCGGCCAGCGCCGCGTCAGGGTCGGCGAGATCGCCCGGTTCCACGGCGCCGACCAGCAGCGCACCCAGCGTGCCGTCTGCAGCGGCCGCCAAGATAGCGTCGGCGTCCCGTCCAGGGGCAGAAGGCAATTCGGCGACGTGCCACGCCGCGCACACCTCCGAGCGCGCACCCTCGTCGGACACCGGGCGGCCACCGGGCAGCAGCGCGCCCAGCGCACCGGCCTCCAACGCACCGCGTTCTCCGGCGCGACGCGGCACCCAGGCCAGCCGTGCGCCGGTGGTGTCGGCCAGCCGGGCCGCCGCTGACAGTCCACCCGGCACGTTGGCCAGCCGTTCCCCGACCATGACCACGGCGCCGGGCTTGCGCAGCAGCTCACCAACCTCGTCGCTGAGCCCGTCCAGCACAGCCGCCTCCCCGCCGGGCACGGTCTTGAGCAGGTGGCCGTTCATCCGCTCTAGTCCACGGCTAGCGAACGGCGCCACCGCATAGACCGGCAGCCGGTGCTTGCGGGCGGCCTTACGCAGCCGCAAGAACACGATCGGCGACTCGTCCTCCGGCTCGAACCCGACCAGCAACACCACCGGCGCCGATTCCAGATCGGAGTAGCTGACGCTGACCGGCCGGCCGGCGACCCGGGCCGCCAAGAACTCGGCCTCTTCACTCGAGTGCGGCCGGGCCCGGAAGTCGATATCGTTGGTGCCCAATGCGATTCGCGCGAACTTGGCGTAGGCGTAGGCGTCCTCCCACGTCATCCGGCCACCGACAAGGACGCCCGTGCGGGCGTCGGACAGCCCGTTGACCGCTGCGGCAAGCGCCTCCGGCCACGAGGCGGCTGCCAGCTCGCCGTCGGCGTTGCGGACCAGGGGAGTGGTGATCCGGTCCGGCTGGGTGGCGTAGGTGAACGCCCAGCGGCCCTTGTCGCAGTTCCACTCCTCGTTGACTTCCGGGTCGTCGCCGGCCAAGCGCCGCAACACTTTTCCGCGGCGGTGGTCGGTGCGCTGCGCGCAGCCGGATGCGCAGTGCTCGCAGACGCTCGGGCTCGACACCAGGTCATAGGGGCGGGCCCGGAACCGGTAGGCGGTGCCGGTCAGCGCGCCCACCGGGCAGATCTGCACGGTGTTGCCCGAAAAGTACGACTCGAACGGCTCGTTAGCGTAGATGCCGACCTGCTGCAGCGCGCCGCGCTCGAGCATGTCGATGAACGGGTCGCCAGCGATCTGCTCGGAGAACCGGGTGCACCGGGCGCACAGGATGCAGCGCTCCCGGTCCAGCAGCACCTGCGAGGAGATGTTGATCGGCTTGGCGAAGTGGCGCTTGGCGTCGGTGTAGCGGGAATCCGCCCGCCCGTTGGACATTGCCTGGTTCTGCAGCGGACATTCGCCGCCCTTGTCACACATCGGGCAGTCCAGCGGATGGTTGATCAGCAGCAGTTCCATCACGCCGTGCTGCGCCTTGTCGGCGGCCTCGGAGGTGAATTGGGTGCGCACCACCATGTCGTCGGTCACCGCAATCGTGCACGACGCCATCGGCTTACGTTGACCCTCGATCTCCACGAGGCATTGCCGGCAGGCCCCGACCGGGTCCAGCAGTGGGTGGTCGCAGAACCGCGGGATCTGGATGCCCATCAATTCGGCGGCGCGAATCACCAACGTGCCCTTGGGGACACTGACCTCGGTGCCGTCGATGGTCAACGTCACCATCTCCGGCTGGGAGACGCTCTTTTCGGTGTCGGCCGGCTTAGTCATTGCTCTCCGTTCGTGAGCATGGACTCTCGGGGATCAAAGGGACAGCCGCCGCCCTCGACGTGCGCGACGTACTCGTCGCGGAAGTACTTCAGTGACGACATCACCGGGCTGGCCGCGCCATCCCCCAACGCGCAGAACGACTTACCCAAGATCGTGTCGGAGATGTCGAACAGCTTGTCCAGGTCTTCCGCCGTGCCCTGGCCGGTCTCCAGCCTGGCGTAGATCTTGTCCAGCCAGAACGTGCCCTCCCGGCACGGCGTGCACTTGCCGCACGACTCGTGCTTGTAGAACTCGGTCCAGCGCCGCACCGCACGCACCACGCACGTCGTCTCGTCGAAGATCTCCAGCGCCTTGGTGCCCAGCATGGAGCCGGCCTCGCCGACGCCCTCGTAGTCCAGTGGCACGTCCAGATGCTCGTCGGTCAGGATCGGCGTCGACGACCCGCCGGGCGTCCAGAACTTCAGCTTGTGGCCCTTGCGGACCCCGCCGGCGTAGTCGAGCAACTCGCGCAGCGTAATGCCAAGGGGGGCCTCGTACTGGCCGGGCCGGGTCACGTGCCCCGACAGCGAGTACAGCGTGAAGCCAGGCGATTTCTCGCTGCCCATCGAGCGGAACCAGTCGACACCGTTGAGGATGATCGGGGGCACGCTGGCGATGGTCTCGACGTTGTTGATCACCGTCGGGCAGGCATACAGTCCCGACACCGCCGGGAAGGGCGGGCGCAGTCGGGGCTGGCCGCGGCGGCCCTCCAGCGAATCGAGCAGCGCGGTCTCCTCGCCGCAGATGTAGGCGCCCGCACCGGCGTGCACCACCATCTCCAGGTCGTAACCGGAGCCGGCGATGTCGCGGCCCAAAAAGCCTGCGGCGTAAGCCTCGGCGACCGCGTTGTGCAGCCTGCGGATCACCGGCAGCACCTCACCGCGCACGTAGATGAACGCGTGGCTGGCCCGGATCGCGTAGGCGGCGATGATGCTGCCCTCGATCAACACATGTGGGGTGGCCAGCATCAGTGGCATGTCTTTGCATGTGCCAGGCTCGGATTCGTCGGCGTTGACCACCAGGTAGTGCGGCTTGGCGGCCGGGCCTTCGTCGCCCTGCGGGATGAACGACCACTTGGTTCCGGTCGCGAAACCCGCGCCGCCGCGACCACGCAACCCCGAGTCCTTGACGGTCTGCAGCACCGCGTCGGGCTCCATCTCGAGGGCCTTCTGCAGTGCCCGGTAGCCGTCGTGCGCCTGATACGTCTTGAGCGTCCACGACTCGGGATCGTCCCAGTAACGGCTGAGCACCGGCGTTAAACGCGTGGGAGACGGCATCATTCACCGTCCTTGGTAGCGGGTGCCTCCATGTCGCGCTCCTGCGCCACCCGCAGGCCGGCCAACGTGGCTTCACCCGCGCCGCCCTGACCGTCGTCGGGGCGCTGGTCGGGAAAGCCCGCAAGAATCCGCTCGGTCTGCCGGAACGGGCACAGCTCGGCGCCGCGGGTCGGACGCGGCGCCTTACCCGAGCGCAGCCCGTCGACGAGTTCCCGGGCGGAATCAGGGGTTTGGTTGTCGAAGAACTCCCAGTTGACCATCACCACCGGGGCGTAGTCGCACGCGGCGTTGCACTCGACATGCTGCAGCGTGACTTTGCCGTCCTCGGTGGTCTGGTCGTTGTCGATGCCGAGGTGCTCTTTGAGGGACTCGAAGATCGCGTCGCCGCCCATCACCGCGCACAGTGTGTTGGTGCAGACGCCGACCAGGTAGTCGCCGGTGGGGCCGCGGCGATACATCGTGTAGAAACTCGCGACCGCCGCCACCTCGGCGCCGGACAGTCCGAGCTGCTCGCCGCAGAACTCCAAACCCGCCGGCGTCAAACAGGAGTCCTCGGACTGCACCAGGTGCAGCAGCGGCAGCAACGCCGAGCGCCCATTCGGGTAGCGGCCGATGATCTCCTTGGCGTCAACTTCCAACCGCGCCTTGACTTCCGGCGGGTACGACTCGGGGGCACCCTCCACCACGAACTGTCCGGGCTCCTCGGGCGGCGGACCGAGCTGGAGGAACACCGGCTCGCCTTGCGGGCCCGTCATCGGTCTACCCCGCCCATGACCGGATCGAGGCTGGCGACCGCGGCAATCACGTCGGCGACCATGCCGCCCTCACACATCGCGGCGACGGCCTGCAGGTTGGTGAACGACGGGTCGCGGTAGTGCACCCGGTACGGACGGGTGCCGCCGTCGGACACCATGTGCACACCGAGCTCGCCGCGCGGTGATTCGACCGCAACGTAGACCTGGCCGGCCGGAACGCGGATGCCCTCGGTGACCAGTTTGAAGTGATGGATCAGCGCTTCCATCGAGCTGCCCATGATCTTGGCGATGTGCTCGGGCGAGTTGCCCAGCCCGTCGGGCCCGACCTTCAGGTCGGCGGGCCAGGCGATCTTGCGGTCTTCGACCCTGATCGGCCCGGGCTTGAGCTTGTCCAGACACTGCTCGACGATCTTCAGCGACTCCCTCATCTCCTTGACGCGAATCATGTAGCGGCCGTAGGCATCACAGCCGTCGTCGGTGATCACGTCGAATTCGTAGTTCTCGTAGCCGCAGTACGGTTCGGCGCGCCGCAGGTCGTGCGGCAACCCGGTCGAGCGCAGCACCGGGCCGGTGATGCCCAGCGCCATGCAGCCGGTGAGGTCGAGGTAGCCGATGCCCTGGGTGCGGGCTTTCCAGATGTAGTTCTCGTTGAGCAGGTTCTCCAGGTCGCCCAGCCGGCGGCTCATCAACTTCAGGAAGTCGGCGATCTCGCTCTCCGCGTTCGGCGGCAGGTCCTGAGCCAGCCCGCCGGGGCGAATGTAGTTGTGGTTCATCCGCAAACCGGTGATCGACTCGAACAGGTTGAGCACCAGTTCGCGTTCCCGGAAGCCGAGGAACATCGCGGTCATCGCGCCCAGTTCCATGCCGCCGGTCGCCAGCGCCACCAGATGCGACGAAATCCGGTTGAGCTCCATCATCATCACCCGGATGACGTTGACCCGGTCCGGGATCGCATCGGTGATGCCGAGCAGTTTCTCGACGCCGAGGCAGAACACCGTCTCGTTGAAAAACGGTGACAGGTAATCCATTCGGGTGACAAAGGTGACGCCCTGTGTCCAGTACCGGTATTCGAGGTTCTTCTCGATTCCGGTGTGCAGGTAGCCGATTCCACACCGGGCCTCGGTGACCGTCTCACCCTCGATCTCCAGGATCAACCGCAGCACGCCGTGCGTGGACGGGTGCTGGGGGCCCATGTTGACGACGATGCGATCGCCGGGATCCCCGGCTCGGGCGGCCTCGATGACCTGCTCCCAGTCCTGGCCGCCGGCCATCAATACCGTTTCGCCTGTATCGCTCATCAGTTGTAGGACCTCCGCTCGTCGGGCGGGGGAATCTGCGCGCCCTTGTACTCGACCGGGATGCCGCCCAGCGGATAGTCCTTGCGCTGCGGATGGCCGTGCCAGTCGTCGGGCATCTCGATGCGGGTCAGCGACGGGTGGCCGTCGAAGATGATGCCGAAGAAGTCGTAGGTCTCACGCTCATGCCAGTCGTTGGTCGGGTAGATGGAAAACAGCGACGGGATGTGCGGAT
Organism: Mycobacterium sp. MFM001; assembly: GCF_003402475.1. GTDB lineage: Bacteria > Actinomycetota > Actinomycetes > Mycobacteriales > Mycobacteriaceae > Mycobacterium. The sequence goes on along the minus strand of NZ_BFAB01000005.1, from coordinate 51,687 downwards.
CAGCATCCGGCGCAGCTACTTCCAGCCGGACGCGACGGTTGTGGGTGATCGACTTGAGCGGGTACACCGCATGCAGTTCGCGGTCGGTCTCGTGCGGGTAGTGCACCCCGTTGACGCCCAGGCACAGCTCGAAGCGCAGCCCGGGCTCGTCGCGCAGCCGCTGGGCGACCTGCGGCAGCATCTCGCGACGCACGTGCAGGGTCAGCTCGTCGCGGTAGACCACGACTTTTTCGATCGCGTCGGCGAACTCGATCCCCTTGGCCTGTAACGCCTCGGCCAGTTGGTCGACCACCTCGTCGAAGTAGCCGCCGTAGGGACGCGGGCTGCTGCCGGGCAGTGCGACCTGCCGGACCAGCCGGCCGTATCCCGACGTGTCACCGGTGTCGGAGACCCCGAACATGCCGCGACGGACGTCGATCACTTCTTCGGTGTCGCGGTCGGCCGCCTCGGGTGAGCTCATCGCAGCAGTCCGCGCATCTCGATCGTGGGCCTGGCCGCCAATGCCGCCTCTTCGGCTTCGGCGATGGCACGCTCCCGGTTGACACCCAACGGCATTTCCTGAATCTTCTCGTGCAGCTTGAGGATTGCGTAGAGCAACATCTCCGGACGGGGCGGGCAGCCGGGCAGGTAAATGTCCACGGGCACGACGTGGTCGACGCCCTGCACGATCGCGTAGTTGTTGAACATGCCACCCGACGACGCGCACACGCCCATCGCCAAAACCCACTTCGGCTCGGCCATTTGGTCGTAAATCTGGCGCAGCACCGGCGCCATCTTCTGGCTGACGCGGCCGGCCACGATCATCAGATCGGCCTGACGCGGCGTCGCCGAGAACCTCTCCATCCCGAAGCGTGCGATGTCGAATCTCGGGGAGGCCGTCGACATCATCTCGATGGCGCAGCAGGCCAACCCGAACGTCGCCGGCCACAACGAGTTCTTGCGGAAGTACCCCGCCAATGCTTCAACAGTGGTCAGCAGGAAACCGCTGGGCAGCTTCTCTTCCAGGCCCACGCCCTACCTCAATCCCACGTCAGGCCGCCGCGACGCCACACGTACGCATAGGCGACGAACACCGTGAGCATGAACACCACCATCTCGACGAGCGCGAACACGCCCAGCGCGTCATAGCTGACGGCCCACGGATACAGGAACACGATTTCGATGTCGAAGACGATGAACAGCATCGCGGTCAGGTAGTACTTCACCGGGAACCGCTGTCCGCTGCCCGCGTGCGGGGCATTTGCCGGCTGGTGGGCGGGTTCGATCCCGCACTCGTAGGCCTCCAACTTCGACCGGTTGTACCGCGACGGGCCCACCACCATCGCCACGGCCACCGAGAAGATCGCGAAAGCGGCGGCGATGCCCCCGAGTACCAGGATCGGCGTGTAGAGATTCATCGCGCGGCGCTGCTCCTCGTGGCTGTCTCCTGTGACCTCAACCACAGCCTAGCGATCGTGTGCGCCACTCCGCTCAGGGGTTCGGATGTGACCTCGGCCACAACCGGCGCAAGGCATGCGTATGCGTCAGCGCTGCCGCGAAATAGCCACGGCGCTAGGGTGATTCGCGCCCGTCAGGAGACGGGAGTGCGTAACAGGCCGGCCACCGTGCGGCCCAGCTGGATGGGATCGACCGGATGGGGGACGGCGGCCTCGGCCCGGGACCAGCTGGCCAGCCAGGCGTCGTCGGGGCGCCCGGTGAGCACCACGATCGGCGGACACTGGGCGACCTCGTCCTTGAGCTGTTTGGCGATGCCCATCCCGCCCTCCGGCGTGGCCTCCCCGTCGAGAATGGCCAGGTCGATGCCGCCGGCGTCGACCTGCTTGATCACCATCGGCCCGGTCGCCACTTCGACGTAGCTCAACTCGGGCAGATCGGGATGGACCCGCTTGCCGAGCGCCAGCATCACATCCTGGCGGGTTTTCGCATTGTTGCTGTACACGAGGATCCGCAGGGCGTCGCTAGTGGCAGGCACGATGCAGAGCCTACTGCCCACGGACGAAGCAGGCGTCCGCCGATGCGGTCGCCGTCTTGGCGATCATCCCGAGCCGATTCCAGCCCAGGCCGAACTGCGCCCGGTCGATCGTGATCTCCGCGGTGATGCGTACCGAGCCGTCGCCGAGCACATTGATCTGGACTGGCAACGGCAGCGGCTCACTGATCCCCTTGATGGTGAAGGTGGCCCGCAGATCGGCGGAGTTGCCGGTCGTGGGCTGGATGGCCGTGACGACGACGCTGATCTCCGGGAAACGCTCGACGTCGAAGAAGTCGGCCGAGCGCAGGTGCTCGTCGCGCCTGCGGATGCCCGTGCGCAGCGACGCCGTCTGGATGTCGAGGCGGCCGAAGACCGCGCCTTTACCGGTGACTTGCCCATCAGCGCTGATGTCGTTGAACTGGCCCTTCACATTCATCAGGCCCCAGAAGTTCCTGATCTTGAAGGTGACGGTCGAGCGGTCCGGAACCAGGTTCCACACCCCGGCGGTGTCCGGATCGCTCAGCAGCGTTTCCACGGTGGTCACTGCGCCGCTCCTCTTCATCGCTTCGCTCTGCATCGTCGCCGGCGCGGGTCATCAGCACCTCCGTTGCCCGGCTAGCTCATTAGCGGAGCCAGTTCGGCTGGGTCGAAGTACTCATCGATACGGCTGATCAGAGCGTCGGCTCCCAACTTAATCACGATGCACACCCGCAAGGCGATCGATCCGCCGTTGTGTCCGGTGGCGTGCAGGATGTGCTGCTGGACGAATCCACCGGCGAACAGTTGGCGGTCCAGGATCTCGTAGCGGCGCGACGCGGTCGCACCGACGAACCAGTCGATGACGCGCAGCGCCCGCACCTTGTCGCGATCCTGGCTGGCCCCGACTCGCCACACCGCGATGTCGTCACTCCACAGCCGGGCCACGGTCGCTGTGTCGCTGTTCTCGATCGCCGCGAACAACTGATCGGCCACCGCGGTGACGGCGGCGTCGGCGACGGGCATGGCAGCTCCTGTGTCGTCTCGGTGGTACCAAGCTGCGCAGCCATGACCGTACCTCTGCTCGGCGACAAAAATTTTCGGATTTTTTCTCCGCCACGGGGAATATGGCTCACCGCCAGAAGGTTTTCTATGACGACAAAGACAGATCCTGGATGAAGGAGGTGGTAACGATGCTGAGGTTTGAACCACTCTTCCGTGACCTGGACCGACTCACCCAGCAGCTATGGGGGAACACGGTCGGTACCGCCACGCGTCCGGCGGCGATGCCGATGGATGTCTGGCGTGAAGGCGACAAGTACGTCGTCGAGCTCGACCTGCCGGGCATCAAGCCGGACTCGATCGACATCACCGTGGATCACGACGCGCTGACGGTCAAGGCCGAGCGTTCGTACGTGGGCGAGGAGGGACACGACTGGGTGACCGCAGAACGCCCGCACGGGGTGTTCAGTCGACAGCTGTTCCTTGGCGACCAGCTGAACACCGAGAACATCAGCGCCGACTACACCGACGGCGTACTGCGGCTGACGGTCCCCGTGGCCGAACAAGCCAAGCCACGCAAGATCGCCATCCAGTCAGGCGCCCAGCAAGCCATCAGCGCCGCCTAACCGGTCATGTTGGTGGCGGTCGTCCGCGCGAGTAGGCGCGGACGGCTCATCCGCTGCGGGTGGTTGAGGAGGCGATCAGATATCCAGCTGCGGCTCAACGGTTTTGGCCGTTTCTCGCCGGCCGGTCCAACAGTGTGCCGGCCGGCGTAGAGCTCAGCGTGTATCTACCCTGTTCCAGCGCCCGATCGTGGGCGGCTCTTCGGTGACCACCGAGATACGACGTGCGCTCGCACCCAGCGGCTGGGAGACTGCGTTCAACTCGTTGGTTTCGGCAACCGCAGCCCGCATCGGATGGCTACGGCCGGCGCTACCGACGACGCAATAGGCGTCGCCACAACGGTTCTCGTCTGCCGGCCGGCAGACCTTGAACACTGGGTTTCCGGCCGTTGCGGTTGATCTCGATACGCCGCGGCCTGGCCTGTACGGAAACCGGGATGGTCAGCCGCAACACGCCGTTGCGGTAGCTGGCGACAATCTTGTCGGTGTCGAGGTTCTCGCCGAGAAACAGCCGACGACTGAATACACCGCGCGGGCGCTCGGCGGCGACCACTTCCCGGGCCTGGTCGATGCCGGGTCGCTCGGCGCGGACGGTGAGCACGTTGCGCTCGATGTTGAGATCGAGCGAATCTGGCTTCATGCCAGGCAAATCGAGCTCGATGACGAACTTTTCGCCATCTCGCCAGGCGTCCATTGGCATGGCCGCTGGACGGGCGGCGGTACCCAGGAGCTGCCGGGTCAGCCGGTCCAGCTCGCGGGACGAATCTGCGCGTACCAACACCATCTCATGCCTCGCGGTCACGGTAGACAATCTATGTCTATTGACATAGCTTTTTGATACCACAGTCTGTAAACTCACGCAAGTCCGAGCAGCGGCTGGCAGCCGGGGCCAGGAGTGCGCCAGTGGACCGTTGGTAGCATCGCTAGGAATGTGGGCACTCCCGAAGAATGACGTCAGCCTCTTCTGACTTGGCGGTGGTCCGCCAAATCTCGACAGCGAACCGACTGCGCCGTGAGATCTTCCTCGGCGTGGAGCGCCACCGCGGTCAAGGCGGGCTGCCCGTCGGATCCAGCGGTCGTGCCCTGGGGGTGCCGGTGAGGCGCAAATCGTGGCGCAGCGGCGACTGTATCTGCACCTGGCCGACGCGCTGGCGCGTCGTATCGGCACCGCGGACATCGCCGCCCTGCCGCAAAAGGACTGCTGCCAGCTCTTTCAACCGCGCCGAGTCGCCACCTACAGCGATGCCGGGCGACTCGCTGAGATCGAGGCTCGCGCAGACCTTGACGAGCTGGTCGATAATGTGTTGAGCCACGTCCAAGAATTCGATCTCGATTCCTGCGGGGGAAGCGCTTCGACCATGGCGACGCACGACGCAACTACCGCGGTAAAGGACCAGTGATAGACATCGAGAGCAAGCGGCGCGGCCGCGACCAGATTTGCGCCCTGGTCGCGGCGCACGGCGCGTTAACGCAGGCAGCCGTCGAGGCGTCACAGCTGATGAGGGCCAAGGGGCGAAGCAAATTCGCCGCCCACCTCGACTCTCACCGCGCCGAGCTCAACGTGGCCATCGGCGAATTCGGCCTCTGGGCCGAGAGTTTCGGCGATTGGGCACGAGTCGACGTCGGGCTCGCGATACATCCTCCGTCGATAAACCGGCCCGCCGATCCGGTCGCCGGTGACCGAATCGGCGGGGATCTGTTTTCGTCGCGGGAGAATCTGAAACGACGACGAGCCGACTTGCTGGCGGAGGTGGGCAAGGCGCGCTTCGTTCTCAGCGACGCCGGGCTGCCCGGAGAAGAGATCACCGCCTATCGCCGCATGGTGCGGTTATGGGCCGGTGAGGCAATCGATTTGGTCACTGGCGTGCATCGACTGATACTGGCCGACCAGTACATCCGCTGCCTGAGCCGGTTACGCGCCGCGCAGCAAGCCTTGCCGGCGGCGCCCCAGACCGGTGCGGTATACGTGCGACAGTGGATGGACGACCTCGAGGAAGTGGACCGGGAAGGCGAGCTGGCGCTGGCCGAAACGTGCGGCTACGGCGACTTCGTCGAGTGCTACCGCGTTACTGCGGTGCGGCAGAAGCCTTTTAGCGACAACTAGCGGTCGTATCCGGGGTGGGCAACGGCCAGCCGATGCCGTACCAGCGTCCGCAGGCACGACATCACCTTCTCGGCGTCCGCGTCCAGCTCGCCGGCGCGGATGGTGGCCGCCAGCTGGGCTTCGTCATCGAAGCCGAGGGCTGCCAGCGCCTCGGTGACGGTGTCGATCGAGTCGTCGAGCAGTTCCCGCTCGACGATGCGCAACGCGTTGGCCGCCACCCGGGCATGGAAGTTGACCTGGCCGGTAGTCGCCTCCCGCACATGGGTTTCCAGGAACTCGGCGACGGCGGCGACCAGTTCGGCCGTAGTGGGGCGGCCGTAAGGGCCGGTCATGAGGCAGCCCCGTCGAGCAGCGTGAGCAGGTCCCACTCCGTCTCGCAGACTCGCCTGCCGATCGCCGCCAGCTCCACCGAGCGGGTCTGTCCGCTCAAATGCCGCTCGGCCTGGTACCGGCAGATGACCCCCCAGCGCAAGGTGGCCAGCACCAGCCACCAGTGAAACGCCACGCGGTCGACTGTCATGCCGGCGGATTGCTCGTAGGCAGTCAGGAAGTTTTCGATGCTGCCCAGCCCGCCGGCGGCACGGCTGGCCGGCGCGCCGAACCGCCAGGCCCGGATGCAGAACCAGGCCAAGTCTTCGTACACCTCGCCGAGATGAACCAGCTCCCAGTCGAGTACGGCCGCCAGGTCGGATCCGTCGACAATGAGGTTGCCCATCCGGTAGTCGCCGTGCACCAGGCGCGTCGGCGACGGCTCCGGCCGATGTGCGTCGAGCCAGCGAAATGCCCACTCGAAGGTGGCGGTGGTATCGCCCATGGCGTCGAGCCGGTCGCGCCACTCGCCGAGTTGATCCTGGATTTCCAGCATTGCGTCCTGCGGGTCGGCCCGGTGGATCGCCGCCAGCGCCTGCGCGCATTGGCGCAGCAGTCGCCCGCGACCTTCATCGTCCAGCTGGCGGTCGATGCGCCGCACGATCGTCTCGCCCTTGACCTCGTCGCAGATGAGGAACGGATTACCCAGTGCAGCAGTAGAATTGGAGGCAACCAAGATATGGGGTACCGGTGCCCCGGCCGTCGCGGCTGCGGCCTGCACGCGGGCCTCGAGCTCCATCGGGGCATGCACGTCGTCGGGCGGTCCGATACGCAGAATCAGTGACCGGCGCGCGCCGGGCGTGACGGCGTCGAACGCCCAGGTGCTGCGGCTGGCCCCGCCGGTCAGTGCCCGCAAGTTCTCGATCGCGACGTCGTCGTCCAGCGCGGTCGCCACCACTGGTGCCAGCGCGGTGTCCAGGTCGGTCACTTCTTGCCGAACTTGAACAGCCGCTGGGCCACCCGACGGATCTGAATCTCCTCGGCGCCCTCGGTGATCCGGTAGCGGCGGTGGTGACGGTAGATGTGTTCGAACGGCTCGTGACGGCTGTAGCCGAGCCCGCCGAAGATCTGCATGGCGCGGTCGGCGGCGTCGCAGACCAGCCTGTTGGCGCGATAGTTGGCCATCGAAACCTTGTCCGAGACCTCCAGGTGGTGGTTGCGGTCCAAGTGCCAGGCCGCGTAATACACCAGCAACCGCACCATTTGGGCCTCGGTATGCAACTCGGCCAGCGGCCACTGGACCGCCTGGTTGACCGACAGCGGCTTGCCGAACACCGTGCGCTTGCCGGCGTATTCGGCGGCGCGGTTGATGCAGTATTGGGCGGCGCCCAGGCTGCTGGCGGCCTGCCGAATCCGGTTCTCGTGCAAGAACGTCTGCGCCACCTCCAGACCGCGGTCCACCTCGCCGAGCACGGCGTCGTCGGGCACCCGGACATCGTTGAGTTCGACTTCGCCGTGGTCGGTCGGCATGTTGAAGGTCCACCAGTAGAACGGGACCCTGAAACCGTCTGCGTTGGTGGGCACCAGAAACGCGGTGATTCCGGTCGCCTGGCCCGGCTCACCGGAGGTACGGGCGAAGACCAGGTCGTGGGTTGCCCGGTGCACGCCGGTGTTGAACCGCTTGGCGCCGTTGATCACCCAGCCGTCGCCGTCCCGTGCGGCGCGAGTCTCCAGCCAGGTGGCGTCGGAGCCGTGGGCCGGTTCGGTGAGCCCGAACGCCATCGAACGCTCACCGGTGATCAGCGCCTCCGACCACTCGTTGCGCTGGGTCTCGGTGCCGAACCGCTCCATCATGATCACCTGCGGAAAGTTGCCGACGATCGACGACTCATCCTGTAAATCGTTGTGTAGGCCAAGTCCCCTGGCGGCCAGGTGTTCCCGGATGACAGCCATGTCCAGATTGGTGCCGTCACGGCCGCCCAGTGAGGACGGCAGCCCGTAGCGCAGCCAGCCGGCCTTGTCTGCGCGCCGACGCATCTCGGCCAGCAGATCCTCCCACTCGCGCCGCGGGATCCCGCCGTTGTCCCAGTCGGTGCGGGCATGCTCCCGCCGGTGGTCGAAGTACTGCATGTTCTCGGCTTGCAGCGGCGCGATCTCGGCCTCGATGAAGGCGTCCATCTCGGCGAGCAGCCGCGGAAGGTGTTCGGGCAGGGTGAAATCCACGCTGTTCTCCTTTTAGAAGCCGTAGAGGGTTTTCTTCCAGATCCTCGACAAGGTGGTGATCGCATCGTCGTCGCTGATGTGCACCCCCAGCTCGGACGGGCCCACGAATACGGTGGTGAAGTTCTCGAAGAGCAGCGCGATCGCGGCGGCAGTGTGCTCGGGGTCGAGATCGGCGGCATATCCCTGCTCCTGGGCCCGTCGCACCGATGCGGCGACGATGTCCATCCCGAAGCGGCGAAATTCGTTCTGCACGGCGGCGAACCGCCGCTGGGTGGCGGCCAGCTGCGCCACCGCGATCATGATGCCGATGTTCTGCTTGAACATGTTCCAGTAGCCGGTCACCACCGAAGTGAAAAATCCGGTGTCGTCCGGTGATTCGGGTAACGACAGGCTGAGTCCGGATGGTGCGACCACGTCGTGCAGAAACGATTCCGCCAGCGCGGCCAGCAGGTCCTCCTTGTCGGCGAAATACCGGTAGAACGCCGCCGACGACTTGCCGGCGGCGGAGGTGATGTCGGCCAGGGTGGTGCCGTGAAAGCCGCGCTCGGCGAACAGTTTGCGCGCCGCCTGCTCGATAGCCTGGCGGGTCTGGCGGCCTTTGGCGCTGAGCACCTCGGCGGGCATCAGTCCCGTTTCCGATCGCCGGCCCGCAGCAGCGCGCCGGGAAGATCATGGCCGACCGCCGATCTCGCGACGTCGGCGGCGGCAATCGCCTTGCCCAGGTCGACGTCGACATCGATGCCGCTGTCGGTCAGCAGGTAGACCAGGTCTTCGGTGGCGATGTTGCCGGTGGCGCCCGGCGCGAACGGGCAGCCGCCCAGCCCGCCGACCGAGGAGTCGAGCCGCTCGACCCCGGCGCTGATGGCCGCGTAGGCGCTGGCCAGTCCGGCGCCTCGGGTGTTGTGGAAGTGCCCGCCCAGTGGGAGCTCACCGATGACCGGGCGCAGTGTCGCGATCAGCGAGCTGACCCGGCCGGGCGTGGTGGTCCCGATGGTGTCGGCGATCGACAGCCGGTCGACGCCGTATTCGCAAGCGGCGGAGGCGATGTCGACGACATGCTGCGGCGGGGTGGGTCCGTCGAACGGGCAGTCCCATGCGGTGGCGATGATGACTTCGACCGTCACGTCGGCCGCGTGGGCGATTGTCACGATGTCGGCGATCTGTGCGGTGGCCTCGGCGGCCGATCGCCCGACGTTGGCGTGGCTGAACGCATCCGACGCCGCCACCACGTACTCGATAGCCCGCAGGCCGGCGGCGACGGCGCGTTTGGCACCGTTGGGACTTGCTACCAGGGCGGAGAAGTCGATGTCGGGGTAGCGGTGCAGCTCGGCCGCCACCTCGGCGGCGTCCGCCATCGACGGCACCTTCGACGGCGACACGAACGCCGTCGCCTCCACCTCGCGCACGCCGGTGGCGGCTATCGCCTCCAGCAGTTCCAGCTTGGCGGACAACGGGATTGGCTGTTCGATCTGCAGCCCGTCGCGCAGCGCGACCTCGCGGATCGTCACATGGCTCATAGCGCCCCCTCGGCGCGTAACTGTTCGAGTTGTTCCGCGGTCTTGCCGAGCACGCCGATGTAGACGTCGTCGTTGTGCTGTCCCGGGAGCGCAGGGCCGGCGTTGCGGATCCGGCCCGGGGACTCGGAGAACACCGGCACGATCCCGGGGCCTAGAACCGAGCGCCGGACCCGCTCGTCCCAGTGCTCGGCGATCATGCCCCGCGCCCGCAGTTGTGGGTCTTCGACCACCTCGGCGACGGTGTTGATGTGGCCGGCGATCACGCCTGCGCTGCTGAGGGTTTCGATGATGTCGCTTGGCTGTCGCTGCGCGGCCCAGTCGCCGATGATCTTGTCAAGCTCGTCCTGGTTGCGGCCGCGGGCGCCGTGGGTGGCGAACCGGTCGTCGGCCGCCAGTTCCGGGCGGTCCATCGCCGTGCATAGCCGGGCGAACACGGTGTCCTGGTTGGCCGCGATCACCACCCAGCTGCCGTCGGCGGCGCGGTAGATGTTCGACGGCGCGATGCCCTCCAGCCGGGTGCCCGACGGGCCGCGGACCACCCCGCCGACGTCGTAGTCGGGAATGGTGGATTCCTGGATGGCCAAACAGGATTCGGTCAGCGCCACGTCGACCACCTGTCCTTCGCCGGTCACACTGCGGCGATACAGGGCGGCCAGCGCGCCCTGGGCGGCGAACATGCCGGCCAGGCTGTCGCCCAGCGACAGCGCCAACCGGGGCGGTGGGCCGCCGGGGAAGCCGTTGAGGTGACGCAGCCCGCTGGCCGCCTCGGCCACCGAGGCGTATCCGGCCTTGTGGGCGTCCGGCCCTGTCTGGCCATAGCCGGAGACCCGCACCAGGATGATGCCCCGATTGCGTTGGCGCAGCACGTCGTAGCCCAGGTTCCACTTCTCCAGGGTGCCCGGGCGAAAGTTCTCCACCACGATGTCGGACTTCTCGACAAGATCGAGGAACAGTTCGCGCCCGTGATCTTTGCGCAGATCCAGTGTGACTGCTTTTTTGTTGCGGGCGTGCACGGTCCAGAAGAAGTGATGCCCGTCGAGTTCGGCCTGGCCCCAGGTGCGCAGAGGGTCGGGGCTACCCGGCGGCTCGATCTTGATGACGTCCGCGCCCATGTCGCCGAGCAGCCGCCCGGCGAAAGGGCCGGCGATCAGGGTGCCCAGCTCGAGTACCCGGAGGCCTTCCAAAGGTCCGCTCACTCGGCCTCCGCAAAACCGTGACGCACCAGCCAGTCGGTGACGACGTCGACGGCCTGGCGTAGCTTGTCCCGTTGGTCGGGTCCCGCGTAATAGTGCGTGGCGCCGGGGATTTCGTGCATCTCCTTGTCGGGATGACCGATCGCCTCGAACAGCCGCCGGGTGTGGCTGGGTGTGCAGGCGTCGTCGGCGAGGTTGCCGATCACCAGCGCCGGCACGGCGATGTCGCGGCCGCACTCGACGCCGTCGCCGTTGGCGTCGTCGTAGCTCCATTGCGACAGCCAGCTGCGAAGCGTGGAAAACCGCGCCAGGCCGACCGGGCTCATGTTCACCACTTGAGGATCGCCCAGATAGCAGGTTCCCGGAGTGCGTTCGTTGGGATCGACGCTAGGGTCCAGCCAGCGCGGGTCGGCCATGGTGCCGTGCACGACGAACGCGAACTCGTCATCGGGGCGGCCGGCGGCCTTGAGTTCGGCGAGTTTGCTTTTGACCCAAGCAGTGATGCGTCGGTTGCGGTCGATCTGCGCCTGCCGGTAGCGGGTTAGGAACTCCTCGCTGTAGGGCGGCTGGTTCGGGTTGTCCGGGTTGTAGAGATCCAATTCCGGATCGCGCTTGGTGGGGTCGGATTCGTCGAGTATCGACGCGTCCAGCCATTCAGTCAGCGTGCCGTGGCGGCTGATGTGTGCGGCGAGCAGCATGATGCCGTCGGCGGCAGGCAAGTCCAGCTGGGTGAGGTCTGGGCCGTCGCCCGACGGGCTCGACGTCACCGTCGCGTGCTGGGCTTGCTGCTGGTAGAACAGCGACAGCGAGCCGCCGCCGCTCCAGCCGGCCAGCACCACCTTCTCGTAACCCAGCCGCTGCTTGGCGTCCTTGATGCACTCGCCGAGATCTTGCACGACTTTCTCCATCAGCAGAGCGGAGTCAGTGCCGCGAAATCGGCTGTTGCAGTAGATGACATGGTGTCCGGCGCGGGCGAGGGCGTTCATCATCGGCAGGTAGGCGCCGCCGCCGATGGGATGCATGAACACCAGCACGGTGTCCGACGGCTTGGTGCGCGGCTTGAGCAGGTGGCTTTCCAGCACCACCAGCTCGGCCAGTCCGCCGTAGACGTCGCGCACGCCGGAATTGTTCTGGAACGCAACCAGATACGGGATGCGGTCGTACTCGTGGCGGACTCGGGTGGTTTGCGTCATCAGTGTTGTCCTAGGTCGTGCGCCAGCACTTCGGCAGACGGGGTAAGCCGGCGGCGGGTGTCGACGGCGATCACCTGCCAGTCGACGCTGTGAAAGTCGTCGAACTTGCGGCGCGCGCGTTCGCGGGCCTTCTCCGGCGCGCCGTGGTGAACCCCTTGCGGCGCATGGGAAACCAGCCCCGGCGGCATCGGGATGCCGTAGAGGGAACCGCCGTGGAAGAAAGCGATCTCGTCGTAGTCGACGTTGCGGTGATACCACGGTGTGCGTTCGGTGCCGGGCACGCCTTCGGCGGGTTTGGGTAGAAAGTTCATCACGTAGACGCCGGTGGCTTGCATGAACAAATGCACGGTGGGCGGCAGGTGCACGCTGTCCGAGGTCACCACGTTGTAGTCGGAGATGTTGAACGTGAACGCGAAATTGTCGCCGCGCCACCCTTCGACGTCGAGCGGATTATGTTGGTAGAACAGCGTTGTCGGGCCACCGTCATGGATGAGCCGGACTTCGTACTCGTCGCGGCCGTCGTCCTCCAGCGGCGCCGGCTCGGGGATGGTGGCCTGCGACGGGTCAAAGGGGAAGTGGCGGCCCAGCGCGCCGGGCGGCGGCACCCGGAACTCGTCGGTGGCCTCGATCATCAGCAGCGTGGTTTCGCTGTCCGGCAGCTGGCGCCACGTCGTCGCCTTCGGCAGATACACCCAGTCGCCCTGCCGGTAGCGAAGCGGCCCGAACTCGGTCTGCAATTCCCCCGCGCCGGCGTGCACGAAGCACAGCAGATCGCCGTCGACGTGCCGGACATAGAACGGCATCGGTTCGCTGCGGCGAGACAGCGAGATGCGGCAGTCGGGGTTCGAGAACATCAACAGCGACCCGCCGTTGGCGTCGGTGGCGTCGCTCGGTTTGAGTTCGCTCGTCAGCACGTCGATCGGCCGCAGCGGACCTTGCGCGCGGTAGGCGGTGGGGTCGTGGCGGCGATACATGTTGGCGGTGCGCCCGGTGAAGCCGCCGCGGCCCAGCTCGTCGTCTTTGAGGCCGTCGAGGTCCGCGTGCAGACGACGCGGTGTCTTGCCTTTGCGCAGGTGGACGAAGGATTCCATCGGTGGCTCCTGAGGGCGGCAGGCTAGAACTGAAAGTGACGTTACTTTTGTTTTTCCGATTGCACAAGGGCGAGCAGACACAGAATCGCACTCCGCGCGGCGTGTCGATGCGAGTCTGCGTCTGCTCGCCCTCAAAAGCCGCCGGCTACCCGCACCACGGCCCGCCCGGAGAACGCACCGGCGCGAACCTGGTCGATCACGTCGACGACGTCTTTGATGTCGACATCGGTGGTGATCTCCGCGAGGTGGCGTGGCCGCAACGAATCGCCGAGACGCGCCCACAACTCGCGGCGAGGGCCGATCGGCATCTGCACCGAGTCCATGCCGAGTAGCGCCACGCCGCGCAGGATGAACGGCATCACGGTGGTGTGCAGGGCGGGGCCGCCGGTCAGCCCGCTACAGGCCACCGCGCCGCCGTAGTCGACGGCGCTGAGCACGTCGGCCAGTGTCGCACCGCCCACACAGTCGACCCCGCCGGCCCATCGTGCCTTGGCCAGCGGCCGCGGCTTGGCGTCCGGATCGGCTGGCAGCCTGCCGATAACCTCAGCGGCACCAAGGCTTTTCAGCCGGTCTGCCGCCTCCGTCTTTCCGCTCGACGCCACCACCTGGTAGCCGGCACCGGCGAGCAGGTCCACGCTGATCGTGCCGACGCCACCGCTGGCACCGGTCACCACGACCGGTCCGGCATCGGTCGCCACGCCCCAGTCGATCAGCGCCTGCACGCTCATCGCGGCAGTGAATCCCGCGGTGCCGATCGCCGCCGCGTCGTGCGGACTCAGTGCGCCGAGCTTGACCACTTGATCCGCAGGCAGTCGGGCATATTCGGCGTAGCCGCCGTGGTGGCCGGTGCCTATCTGATAGCCGTGGGCGACTACGGAATCGCCAGCGGCGAAGTCCGGCGACTGCGCCTCGACGACCTCGCCGGCCAGGTCGATGCCCGGTACGACGGGGTAGTCGCGCACCACGCCGCCGCCCGGCGTCAGCGCCAACGCATCCTTGAAGTTGACGCTGGAATAGTGCACGCGAATTGTCACGTCGCCGGGTGGCAGGTCGGATGCGCTGAGCGTCTCGACCGAGGTAGTGATGTCGTCGCCCTCTTTGCGGGCCATCAGTGCCTGAAACGTCTCCATAGTTTTCGACGCTAGCCCTCGTCGGGCGTCTGGGTGAAGGCCGCCGTCGCCGCCTGATGGCGGCAGACGTCCGCCGCTAGGAGCAAGCACGCGCTTGCCCTATCGCTTTGCGCCGCGCCGCATTTTGGCGAGGCCGTCGACTATCAGCTTGAGACCGAGCGCGAATTCTTCGTCCAACGGCACGGGCAGGTAGTCGGCCACGGTGAGGGTCGCGGGAAATTCCTGCGGGTCCAGCGTGGCTAAGTGGCCGGTCAGCTTCGCATCGTCGAATTCGTGACCGGCGAGCTGCATGGCGAAGCCCAATACGTAGCGGGACACGGTCGCGTACGAACGTGCCGCGAGTTGCGGCGTGAACCCGTTGTCCAACAGCACTGCCAACAATCGCTCGCGCTGCGCCATCGCGTTAGGGCCGATCGGTGCCTGCTCGCTCAGCAGAGGCGTCACGTTGGGGTGGCGGCGAAACACCTCGAACATGGCCCGTGCGAACGACTCGCACGCCGGCTGCCACCCCCGTCCGGCGAGATCTTCGGCGCTGAATTCCACGTCGCCGAAGACGCGGTCTACGACCTGGGCGATCAATTCGCTCCGGTTGGCGAAGTGGCGGTAGAGCGTGGCCGTTCCTGACTCCAGCCGCTGCGCAAGCGTTCTCATCGACAACGCGTCGGCGCCTTCCTCATCCACGATCTGCAGCGCCGTGTCGACAATCCGATCGAGTGGGACCGGCGGGCGCCCGCGGGATCGCCGAGCTTGTGGGGTGGTCACCGGGCCAGTATTGCGGCTCTTGACAGTCTGCACAATATCGGCAACACTGTATCCATTATGTCACGCGGCTTTCTCCATGTCCGGCTGCGAAGACGGTGGAAAGGATCCTGCTCATGCTGTTACCGCTTGCCACGGAGCCATTCACGGCGCCGACCGACCGCGAGATGCTCCCTTCGGAGCGGCGCGAATTTGTCCGCACACATCGCACGTGTGTCTTCGGCTACCGCCGCAAAAACCACGGCCCGGCCATGTCGATCGTGTACTACATTCCCACCGGCGAGGACGAGTTGCTGGTGTCCACAATGGCCGGACGCGGTAAGGCTCGGGTTATCGCTCGGGATGGCAAGGTGAGTCTGTGCGTGCTTGACGAACGTTGGCCGTTCGCCTATCTGCAGGTGTACGCCGACGCGGTGCTCGAGGACGACCGCGACCTGGTCGTGGATGTCATGATGGCGGTGGCTGGCCGGATGTCGGGCGAACCGCTACCCGATGAAGGTCGCCCGGTTGTCGAGGCGATGGCCGAGAAGGAAAACCGCGTGGTGGTTCGCTGTCGGCCCTACGCGACGTTCGCGCAGCCGCCGCGGCACCTGTACCGCAACGATCAGGCAGAGCAGATCACCCACTGGATTTCAGGTACCGTCCCGTGGGACGCGCCTGACCTTGTTTGAGGCGCCTTGTCCGTGAGCTGCACGCTGCTCCATGGGGCACAGGTGATCACGATGTCACCGGGCAGGCCCGATGCCGAAGCCATCGATATCCTCATCGACGGCGACCGCATCGTCGACATCGGTGAGCCGATCGAGCGGCCCGATACCGAAACCGTCGATTTGGCGGGGCGCATCATCATTCCCGGCCTGATCAATGCACACCTGCACACCTGGCAGAGCGCTCTCCGTCTCGCGGGTACCGACTGGACCTTGCTGGAATACCTGCACCGCATGCACGGCATCGTCGCCCAGCATTACACCCCGGACGACATCTACATCGGCAACCTTGCTGGGGCACTGAACCAAATCTCCTGCGGTACAACCACACTCGGCGACTGGTGCCATAACAACCCCACACCAGAGCACACCGACGCCGCCATCGCGGGTTTGCAGCAATCCGGCGTTCGCGCCGTGTTCTTGCACGGCACGCCGGGCCGGGCCCCCGACGTCGCCCATCCGCTGGCTGAGATAGACCGATTGCTCGACGGCCCGGCTCGGGCGCACGAGTTGCTCACCGTCGGAATGGCGATCGCCGGGCCGCAACACTCGACTCCCGATGTGGCGGTGGCAGATTTGCGTGCCGCCGACGAGCGCGACCTGGTCGCATCGATGCACCAAAGCGGCGGTCAGCCGGCCGCGGCTTGGGAAGCCGTACGCAGCGCTCGACTATTCGGGGAGCGGACCAACATCGTGCACGGTGCGGGCCTGAGCGACTATTGGGTCGAGACGTTGGTGGGGGCCGGCGTCAGCTTTACCACCACGCCGGAAAACGAACTCGGTCACGGCCATTGCACGCCGATCACCGGACGACTGCTGCGCCTTGGCGCGGCACCGTCGGTGGGCACCGACACCGACACCGCGGTATCTGGCGAAATCCTCACTGCTGCAAAGATCGCGCTCGTCCATGAGCGCGGTCTCGACCACCAACAACACCGACAAGCAACGGGCATGATGTCTCCAACGGCTTCGGTGACCAGCAAGCAGGCACTGTCGTGGGCGACGGTCGAGGGAGCACGAGCACTCGGTCTGGCCGATACAGTCGGCTGCCTCGAGCCAGGGATGCAAGCCGACCTGGTCCTCATCGACGCCCGCGCACTGAACCTTTGGCCCGCATACGATCCCATCGCCGCGGCGCTGCACGCCAGCCTTGCCAACATCGAAGCGGTGATGATCGCAGGCCGATGGCGCAAGCGTGAGCATTCGCTGGTCGACGCAGGCCTCGACGACGTAAAGAGCAAGCTGTTGGAGTCGGCCGAACGGCTTACCCGCAAGCTCAAAGCGGTTGTTCCGTAAGCCCGTCAGGGCAGCACGATGCGCAGCCGCTCCCAGCCCCGGACCGTCGATGTCGGCGCCAGCTGCGCGGTCTCGTAGTCGATGTCCCATTCCGGCCAGCGGTTGAGCAACTCGTCGAGCGCGACCCGGCCCTCTAACCGGGCAAGGTTCGCGCCGAGGCAATAGTGCAGGCCCTTGCCGAAGGTCAAATGCGACCCGTCGTTGCGGTGGATGTTGAACGTGTCGGGATCGGTGAATCGGCGCGGGTCTCGGTTGGCCGCACCAAACAGCAGCAGCATCGCGCTGCCCGCCGGCACCGTCGTGCCGTAGCACTCGAAATCCCTTGCCATCCAACGGGCGACATGCGGGCCCGTCGGCTCGAAGCGCAGCGTCTCGTCGACGGCGCGATTCAGCAACGACCGGTCCTGGAACACGTCACGGCGTTGGTCGGGGTGCTCGGCGAACACCTTGGCCAGCCAGCCGATCAGCCGGCCAGTGGTCTCGTTACCCGCCCCGGCGACGACCTGGGTGTAGCGCAGCACCTCGTCGCGGGTCAGTTTCCGCGTCACGCCGTGCTCGTCTTCGAACTCGACATTGAGCAGCGCGGTCATCAGGTCGTCCGAGGGATTCTTGGCCCGCCAGTCGATGTAGTCGGAATAGATTCGCCCATCGGCGATCCGGTCGGCGTCGACCACCTTCATCGGTGCGCCCGCCTTCGTACGCAGGTTGGCGTCGTTGGCATCGCGAACACTGATCTGCTCGTCTTCCGGGATCCCCAGCAACATGCCGATCACCCGCATCGGCATCATCGCGGCCAGCTCGGCGATGATGTCGAATCCGTCGGAGCCGACGTGAGGATCGAGGCAGCCCACGCAGTATCGGCGAATCTGGTCTTCGATCGCCGCCATCCGCCGCGGCGTGAAGACCCGTGACATCAGGCCGCGCAGCATGGTGTGCATCGGCGGGTCTTCGAACATCATGACGCCGGGCGGCATGTCGAAATCGGACTGGATGAGTTCGAGGATGTCGCTGCGGCTGTTGGAGAACGTCTCCCAGTTGGCCACTGCCTTCTCGACGTCGGAATGCCGTGACAGCGCCCAGAAGTCGTAGCGCTCGTTGTAATAGATCGGCGCTTCTTCGCGAAGCCGCGCATAGACGGGGTAGGGGTTGGCGACGATGTCGACGTCGTAGGGGTCGTAGTAGACGTCGGTGTCGTTGGCGATGGTCATTTGCACTTCTCCTGTAACCAGGTTACCGGCGTAGCGTACCTGTTTTCGTCAGTCGGCCGGGGTGAACTCGATGTGCAGCTCGGCTAGTCCGCGCAGCAAGAAGGTCGGTGTGTACTGGTATTGACGGTTGCCGGCAGGCCCATGTTTGGGCTCGCTGATCGCGATGTCGCGGGTCCGGTCTAGGAGGCGGTTGACGGTGACCTGCCCTTCCACCCGGGCCAGCGGGGCACCCGCGCAGGTGTGAATACCGCGGCCGAAGGCGATGTGCTCGCGGACGTTTTTGCGGTCGACCCGAAATTCGTTGGGGTTGTCGAACTTTCGCGGGTCGCGGTTGGCTGCCCCCAAACACAACATCAGCACCGTGCCGGCGGGGATACGCACCCCGCCCAGCGTGGTGGTCTTGCGTGCGAGCCGGAAGTCGACCTTGGTCGGGCTCTGCATGCGCAGTGCCTCTTCGATGAACGGGCCGACGAGGTTGCGGTCTGCACGCAGACGCTGCTGCAGCTCGGGCTGGTCGCCGAGCACCTGCACCGCCGAGCTCAGGAGCTTGGTCACCGTCTCTTGTCCGGCGGCGAACAAGAAGGTGGCGGGCCTGACCACCTCCAGCAGCGGCGGGGTGGAACCGTCGGGATAGGTGGCGGTGGCCAGGCCGGTGAGCACGTCGTCGCGAGGCCGTTCTCGCCGCTCGGCGATGTAGCCGCTGAACAAATCGTCAAGGTACTGCAGGGGATTACTGCCGACGGGCTCGTGATCGAGAGCGCCGACCCTGGTGCCCGGCGCCGTCCCGGCTCCGAGGTTGCGACGGATCTGCGGGCGATCCTCGTCGGGTACCCCGAGCAGATCGGCGATCGCCAGCGTCGCGAACGGCTTGGCGTACTCGCCGAGGAACTCGCATCGACCCTTGCCGACGAACTCGTCGATTTGCCGGTCTGCCAATTGCCAGATGTAGTCCTTGTTTTCCTGCAGCCGGCGCGGTGTCAGGAGGCGCCCTAACAGGGAGCGCGCCTTGTCGTGCTCGGGCGGGTCCATGACGACCATGTGCTCGAAGATCGGGAATTCGTGGCGGTGCGCCGCGATCTGGTCGGTGATGTCGTCCCCTTCCGGCGTGAACGGCAGCGGCGGGAACGGGCCGCCGATCGCGTTGACCGCGGAGAAGGAGTCCACGTCTTTGAAGGCGGCCTGCACTTCCTGGTAGCCGGTGACGGCCACCACCCCATAGTGCGGCTCCCGGAACACGGGGCCTTGATTGCGCAGATAGTCCCAGTACGCGTACGGGTCTTGCGCGACGTCGGCGTCGGTGAAGTAGTCGACGTCGGCCAGATCGGTCATGAGCTCAAAACCCTTCATCGTGCCGTTGACTGATCGATCGACCAAATTGTTAGGATGAGGTATGCCTACCACGGATCGCAGCCGACGGTCAAGCAAACCCGCGAGTCCGCGGAGCAAGAAGAATGGCGAAGTCGGGGCCCGTCGCAAGCTGATCGAGGCGACCGCCCGGGTCATGCGCGAAGAAGGCTATGCCGCAGCTACTTCCCGTCGGGTGGCCGCGGAAGCCGGTGTCAAGCAAGCCCTGGTCTATTACTACTTTCCGACGATGGACGACCTGTTCGTGGAAGTCCTGCGCACGGGCGCGGAGGCGGCGTTGGCACGGATGCGCGCCGTGTTGACCGAGGATGATCCGATCCAGGCGCTATGGCTGTTGAACAGCGATCCCGCCGCGACAACCCTGAACGCCGAGTTCATGGCTTTGGCCAACCACCGCAAGGCAATTGGCGCCGAACTCAAGGCGTATGCCGAACGTGTGCGCGACATCGAGACCGCCGCGGTGACCATGGTGCTGCGCGCCAACGGTATCGATCTCGCTGAGTATCCGCCGGTGGCGATCTCGATGCTGATCGCGCAGACCGCGCGCAGCCTGTGCAACGAGAGCGCGGTCGGTGTCACCCAGGGCCACGAGGAATTGCGCGCATTCGTCGAACGCCAGCTGGACCTACTCAAGGCGCCGGCTGTTGACAGGCCGGCCGTTTAGTGCCACGCTCCTGATCGATCGACCAACAAATCAGTGAGGTGCAGTCATGCGCGGACGAGTCGAGGGCAAGGTTGCGTTCATCACCGGCGCGGCCCGCGGCCAGGGACGCAGCCACGCGGTACGTCTGGCCCAGGAAGGCGCCGACATCATCGCGGTCGACATCTGCAAACCGATCAGAAGCAGCAGCGAGATCCCGCCGTCCACGCCGGATGATCTGGCCGAAACCGCCGACCTCGTCAAGGGACTCGACGGCCGCGTGGTGACCGCCGAGGTTGACGTGCGTGACTTCGACGCGCTGAAAGCGGCGGTGGACAGCGGTGTCGAACAGCTCGGCCGGCTCGACATCATCTGCGCCAACGCCGGGATCGGCAACGGTGGACAGACCCTCGACAAAACCAGCGAAGACGACTGGGTCGACATGATCGACGTCAACCTTTCCGGGGTCTGGAAAACCGTGAAAGCCGGTGTGCCACACCTGATCTCCCAAGGCCAAGGCGGTTCGATCATCCTGACCAGTTCAGTCGGCGGCCTCAAGGCTTACCCGCACACCGGGCACTACATCGCGGCCAAACACGGGGTGGTGGGTCTGATGCGGACCTTCGCCGTCGAGCTCGGCCAGCACTTCATCCGGGTCAACTCCGTTCACCCCACCAACGTGAACACGCCGATGTTCATGAACGAGGGGACGATGAAACTGTTCCGGCCGGACCTGGAAAACCCCGGCCGCGACGACCTCAAGGTCGCCGCGCAGTTCATGCACGTGCTGCCGATCGGCTGGGTCGAGCCGGTCGACATCAGCAACGCGGTGTTGTTCCTCGCTTCCGACGAATCCCGTTACATCACCGGCCTTCCGGTCACTGTCGACGCGGGCAGCATGCTCAAGTAGCGGGCATCCCAATACGGATGTTCTTGGTCTGCAGGAATTCGTACAACCCCTCGAGCCCGCCGGTGCGTCCGAACCCGCTGTGTTTGTAACCGCCGTACGGGCCTTGTGGTGAGATGTCGCTGAACTGGTTGATCCACACCGAGCCGGCCTGCAGTTGCCGCGCAACGCGGTGGGCGCGCGCCAGATCGGTGGTCTGAACGAAAGCGTTCAGGCCATACACCGTGTCGTTGGCGATGCGCACCGCGTCGGCTTCTTCTCGGAACCTCATCACGGCGGCCACCGGCCCGAAGGTCTCGGATTGGGCCAGGGCCGACCGGTTGTCGACGTCACCGAACACCGTCGGTTCGATGAAGTAGCCGTCCGCCAACTCGCCGCCGATCCGTTTGCCGCCGAGGATCAACGCTCCCGACCGGTCGGCGACGGTCTGGTCGATCGCGGCGACAATGCGATCGGCAGCATCCTGGCTTATCACCGGCCCGACCATCACGCCCGGATCCAATGGGTCACCGACAAGGGCGGTTTCGATTGCGGCGGCGAACTTGTCCAGGAAAGCGTCGTACGCGGACTCCTGCACCAACACCCGGCTGGCGCACGCGCAGCTCTGGCCCGACTGCATAACCGGTCCCTGGAAAGCCGCTCGCTGCGCCGCGGCGTCGAGGTCTGCGTCGTCGAAGACGATGTTTGCCGATTTGCCGCCGAGTTCGGCGACGACGGGCGTCAGATTCTCCGCGGCGGCACGGACGACCTTGCGGGCGGTCGCCGCGCCGCCGGTGAAGTGGATTTTGCGGACCCCGGGGTGACGGACAAGAGCGTCGCCACCATCCGGTCCGGCGGGCACCACATTCACCAGCCCCACCGGTAAGCCTGCGGCTAAACACAATTCGCCGAATCGCAAGGCGGCAAGCGGTGCGACCTCCGATGGTTTGAGCACCACTGCGTTGCCGGCGGCCAACGCCGGCGCCACGCACGACCCGATTACCACCAGCGAGCCGTTCCACGGTGTAATGACGCCCACCACCCCGTAGGGTTCGCGCTCGACCAGATTGACATCGAAGGATCCGGCCACCGGTGTGCTGCGTCCGTGTGGTTTGTCGACGTAGCCGGCGAAATGCCGCAGGAACCGCTCCAGCAGCATCGCGTTGCCCGCCAACGAGATCGGTACGGCGTAGTCGCTCACGTTGAGCCGCGTCAATTCGTCGAGGTGTTCGTGCACCACGTCGGCGAGGTCGATGAGCCGATCACGGCGCTGGTCGACGGACAGCGACACCCATTCACTGTGCGCCTGCCACGCGGAATCGACCGCAAGGTCGATTTCGGTAGAACCGGCCAGATGAATCGTCGCGTTGGGGCGACCGGTTGCGGGGTAGATGTGCTGGTAGGTTCCGCCGGATGATTCAGTGATCCGGTCTCCACCGATGAGGGGTCCGGACGGTGTGCCGGTGAGTGAAGTCATGAGGCTTGCGTACTCCACTCGGTCAGCACGTGCGCTTTCTGTTCGGCGATGACCTGGTTGAGGTGCATTGCTTTGGGCCATCCGTAGTAGGCAGCGAAATGCAGTGCCACCTCGTCCATTTCATCGAAGCTCACGTCCTTGCTCTTCAGTGCGGCGTAGACGTGGGACATGATCGGAATGGGCGCGTCCTGAATCGCCACGCACGCCACCGTGACGAGCCGCCGCTCTTTCATGCCGAGTCCTGGCCGTAGCCACATCTCGCCGAAGACGAAGTTGAGGATGCCCGCCCCGGAGTAGGGGTTGTCGCGGGGCGGCACATACGGCACGCAGTTGATCTCCCGGAACGAGGATTCTCCGCGGGCCAGTCGGCGCTCCGGATCGCTCGGAGTGGTCAGCGGCAGCAGCGGTTCGGCGGGCGGCAGCGGAAGCCCGCGTTCGCGATGGATGCGTTCCCACTGCGCGTCGACGGCCATGTTGAACCGTGACGCTTTGGGCCAACCGGCGTAGACGGCGAAATGCAGGACGGTTTCTCGCATTTCGGTGATCGATAGATCGCCGCTGTTGAGCGCCGCGTAGACGTGCTGGTCGAGCGGTTCTTGGGCGTCGGCCGCGGCGACGCAGGGGAGTGTGATGAACCGCCGGTCTCGTCGGCTCAGACCGGGGCGCGACCAGACGTCGCCGAAGACGAAGTCGACCAACCCCGTTGCCGTCGCGCTGGAATCGTCGGGAGGTGGAAATGTCATCACCTCGGTGAACTGTCGCCTGCCCTGCTCGGAGCGTTGCGTGCTCATGGTTCCGCCTATCTGAGGGTGACGCCCGCGTCGACCTTGAACTCCAATCCGGTCACATACCGGGACTCGTCGGAGATCAAGAACAGCACCGCATTGCTGATGTCGACGGGCTCGGCCATGATCGCGGGAAGCGCGTTGAGGAAGATCGGGACGAGGTCAGGCCGTTCCTCGGTCAGCAGGCTCTGCAGCGAGTGCGGGCGCATACCCGTTTCGACACCGGTCGGATGTACCGTGTTGACCCGGACATTCTGTGCGGCAAGCTCATTGGCCAGCGCCCGGCTCAAGCCGACCACGCCGTGCTTCGATGCGGTATACGGCAGGTGCAGTGGTGTGCCTTTGAGTCCGGCCGACGAGCTAATGTTGACCAGGCTGCCGCCGCGCTCGACAAGGTGCGGCAGTGCTGCGGCGCAGGTGTTCCACGTCCCGATCAGGTTGACGTCGACGACCGTGCGCCACTGTTCGGGTGTGGTCTTGTCCCATGTCCCCACAGTCAACACACCGGCGTTGGCGACGGCGCCGTCCAGGCCGCCGAAGTCGGCGACCGCGTCGTCGACGGCGGACGCCAGCGCCGCCGCGTCACGCACGTCGACAACTTTCGTGACAGCTCGGCGGTCGTGCTTCTCGACAAGTCTGGCCGTCTCCGCGAGGTCTTCTTCGGAAGCCAGCGAGTATTCCAATTCCGGTATGGGCGCGCAGATGTCGACCAGAATGACGTCGGCGCCTTCCTCGGCGAGGCGTACGGCGTGGCTGCGGCCCATGCCGCGTGCCGCGCCGGTGATCAGGACCCGCTTGCCGGCTACCCGTCCGTTGCTCATAGTTTGTTGCAGAAGCCGGCGTCGACGGGAAACGTCACCCCTGTGACGTATTTGGCCTCATCGGATACCAGGTATGCGATGGCCGCGCTGATGTCCTCGGGCTCCAGCATCTCGACCGGCATCGGATTCTGTAGGTGCGCACCACCTTCGGGATAGTTCTCAAGAAATTCCGTCATCGCCGGGTTGACTGCCATCATGGTGCGTACCGCGGTGGGATGGACCGTATTGACCCGAATGCTCAAGGGCGCCAACGTGTTCGCCAGGGTCCGCATCAGCCCCACGATTCCGTGCTTGGAGGCGGCGTACCCCAACCCGCCCCCCTGCAGGCCGCCGAAGCCTCGCAGGCCGGCCGTCGAACTGGTGAACACGATCGCCCCGCCGCGCTGGCCGGCGAGCAGATGCGGAATCGCCGCCCAGGCCGTGTGATAGGCGCCGTCGAGGTTCACCCCGATCGCCGCCTTCCACTGCGCCAACTCCTCCTCGATGCTCAGCTGACGAAACGCCACCGGCGCGATGCCCGCGTTGGCGCACACGATGTCGAGCCGGCCGAAATGCTCGACGCCGGCATCCAGCGCCGTCTTGACCTGGTGGAAATCGCGCACGTCGGCGACGGCGCCGACCATCTTGCCGCCCTCGGCTTCCACCAGCGCGATGGTTTCGTCGAGTTCCTCGCGGGTGGCCATCGCGTAGTGGTTGGCGTCGATGTCGGCGCAGATGTCGATGCCGATGATGTCGGCGCCGTCGCGGGCCAGCCGGACCGCGTGGCTGCGCCCCTGTCCGCGCGCCACACCGGTGATGAAGGCAACCTTGCCGTCCAAACCGCCCATCGGTCCTCGCTTCGTTGCGTATGGGTAACCGGGTTACCGGTGTAGAGTAACCTGGTTACTCCAAGAGGGCAAGGGCATTTCAATGACCAGTGCAGCGCTGAGCAGCGACGAATCGGCCCGGCAGCGCGACCGGGTGCTCGACGTCGTCGTCGACATCTTGGAAACCGACGGCTACGACGCGGTGCAACTGCGGGAGGTGGCACGACGCGCCCGGACCTCGCTCGCCACCATTTACAAGCGATACGCCACTCGCGACGAACTGATCCTCGCCGCGCTCGACTGCTGGATGGACGAGAACCGGTACGCCGGGTTGACGGCGCAGACACACGACAGCGACGAGTCGCTGTATGCCGGGCTGATGCGGGTGCTGCGCACGATCTTCGAGCCGTGGGAGCGTCATCCCGCCATGCTCGAAGCGTATTTTCGGGCGCGGACCTCGCCCGGTGGCGAGAGGCTGATCCGCCGCGGCTTCGACGCCGTGCTACCGGTAGCGATGGCGGTGCTCGCCGAGGTGGATCCCGAATTCGTCCACGACCTCGACACCGTCGTATCGAGTCTGGTGTATGGGCTCGTGGGACGGTTTGCCGCAGGCGAGATCGAGGTTACGGAAATCGTGCCGGCAATCGACCGTGCCGTGTTCCGGTTGACGGCGGGCTATGAAGCGTCGCGCCGTGGTTCATGAGTTCGTCATCGCGGTGCGGATCACCTCCAGGTCGTGGTCGTCGATCTTGAACACGCCGAAGCGGAACTTGTAGCCCCACCGAGCCTTGTCTTCGATGAAGTCGAGTTGGTCGATGAGTGGCCGGATCGGCGTCTCGGTGCACTCGAGGAAGTCGACGTTACGACGCCATGGCTCGAAGTCAGGCGTCATCTTCGCCTGATATGGCTCGTCATCGGCGACTTGGCCGATGGCGGTGAAGGCCTGAAGCGGCTCGCCGTCGGGGTAGACGGTTCTCGGTGAGTAGAAGATGATCCAGTCACCGCGCGCCATCTTGCGCAGCATGTGCGGCTTGCCGTGATTGGCCTGGGTGAAGCGACCGCGTACCCCCTGTTCGACGTGGTCACGGCTGACCGTGTTGATCCAGTTCGTCATGTTGGCATGTTAAGTGGGCCGACCGACAGAGCCGCGCGGGTTGTCGTCGGGGGTTGTGGATAACTACCGGGCGTTCGTCAACCGCGCGATGCCTCGCATCACGGAACGGCTTACCTCGTGACGCACCCTTTCTAGAGGCGACTGTGAGACCTGTTGTGGCGCAGCGCCAAGCCGAGGGAACAGTGCCAGCGCGTTGGTGCGTTCGATGCCCCTGCGGCCATCGGCGTCCAGCCCGGCATAGGTTTCCAGCCCGGCCGCGAAGAGCTTTCCGGCCGCAACCGGAGCGAACGGCCAGTCGGACCCGAACGTGATGTGGCCAGGCTTGGCGAACGCCACCAGGCTGGGCAGTGCGGCAGCGCTGGAGGACAGCGCGGTGTGGAAATAGAAACTCGAGAAGTCGTCGATGCTGTCGGCCCAACTGCGCCCGGTGTCGGCGGTGATCGCGAACGCCATCCGGTGACTGGCATACGGCACGAACCCGCCGGCGTGGCTCAGGATGAACCGGATGTTGGGGTAGCGGGTTCGAATGCCGTTGCGCACCAGCAGGTAGGCGGCTCGGGTGGTGTCGAGCAGGAAGTCGGCCGCGAACGGCGGGATGCCCGGCACGGTCGGTCC
This sequence comes from Mycobacterium sp. MFM001, assembly GCF_003402475.1. GTDB lineage: Bacteria > Actinomycetota > Actinomycetes > Mycobacteriales > Mycobacteriaceae > Mycobacterium. Next base: position 24,875 of record NZ_BFAB01000005.1, on the reverse strand, counting down.
CGGCAAGTCAGCGGGATGGATGAAGACGACGGCGGAGCGCTCGTTGAGTGCCTCGAACAGCGGGTCCTGGCCGTCTTGGCCCAGGTACACCCCGGCGTTGTTCGCTAGCAGCACCACCCCATCTGCCTTCAATCCATCGAGTGCCCGAATGGTTTCCGCGACGCTGGCATCGATGTGGGGCATCGACACGGTGGCGAAAAACCCGAACCGGTCAGGCTGTGTCGCAGCCAACTCGGCGCTGTAGTCGTTGAGGTCACGCGCCAGCGCGGCGGCGTCGGCCGCGCTAGACAAGAAGGTGGTACCGGGGGTAGACACCGACAGGATCGCGGTGCCGATGTCGAGCTCGGCCATCGTCTGCAACGACGCCTCCGGGCTCCAGTCAGGCAGCGCCCTCCCGCCGGCTTCGTCGATTCCAGCCTTCTGCAACGCCTTTCGGTAATCGGGCGGGATCAGGTGATGATGGGTGTCGATTCGCGCCACGCGTCCTCCTTGCCGGATAGTGCGGGGATGACGTCCTCGCGGCGGACCAGCGAGGCGGCCGCCGTTTTGAACTGAATAAGTTTGTCGACGATGGTCTGTCCCTCCGGCGTGTGGCCCCAGATGCTGATTCCCTGGTATGTCGTGGGTTCCCAGGTCTTTTCGTCGACGACAATCGGGTTCCATCCCACTTCCCATTCGAAACCCGATGGCGTCGTCGCGTAATAGGACAGCTCACGGTCGTTGGTGTGCTGGCCGATGGCCAGTGCCATGGAAAAGCCGAGTTCTTTGACCCGTTGATAGGAGGCCGCCATGTCGTCGAGATCGGCGACCTGGATGTTGAGGTGCTGAACACGGGTGCGAATCGGGTTGATCGGTAGCCGGTTAACGGCGGCGATCGCCACCGAGTGGTGGCGCTGGTTGACTCGTAGGAAGCGGATTTTCAGCTTGACACCACTGATGGTTTCGTCGATGTAGTCGGACAACCGCGCGCCGAACACTGTGTCGTAGTAGCCATGTACCTGGTGCGGCTTCTTTGTCGTCACGGCGACGTGTCCAATCCCGGCTTCCGCGGTGACGAAGCCGTCGCGCACCGCAATTTCCAACGGTGTGCTGCTGGAGTACGCGCGCGTGAAGATCTCCTGCGCCAAGCCGTTCGGTCCGGGGAACCGCACAAGTCGCTCGACACCACGCAGCGCGGCTTCCTCTGCAGTGCCTTCGGTCAAGGGCACTCCCTGCCGGGTGACCCGCGAGATGACTTCGTCGAAGGTGTTGTGGTCGTCGAGTTGCCAACCCAGCGCGGTGACATCTTCGGCCGGGCCGCGCTGCAGCAGGAAGCGGCATTCGCTGTCGTCGAGCCGAAACCGGATCACATCGGACAGCGTCTCATCCAGATGCATGCCGATGGCGTCGCGGCCGAAACGGCGCCAGTCGCCGAACTTGTCGGTTTCGATGACGACGTAGCCGAGGTGCACGTTGCCGAAAATGTCCATTAGCCGAAAACCGAAGGTGTGCTCAGGAATTCGGTGACGAGCTGGTTGAAGAGCTCGTCGCGCTCCCACTGCAACCAGTGGCCGGTGTGCGACGTCATCACCAGTTGCGCGTTGGGCATCAGGTTGAGCAGCATCGGCCCACCGGACGGCCTGTTGACTCGGTCGTCGCGGCCCCACAGGATCAGTGTCGGGGTAAGCAGATCCGTGAGCCGGGAGTCTCGGGTCAGGTCCATGCGCCACAGCGTTCGCAGCGCCGTCGCCCGGGACGGGCGTTGTAGTGGTGGATTCGCCACCACCTCGGGATCGATCGACGCCGCATACCGCAGGTCGATCAAGTCGTCGGGGACCGAAGCACCGTCGTAGACAAGGTAATTGCGGATGAACTTCTCGAGCTTGTCCCGGCTGGGACCGTCGCCGCCGTAGTACGACAGCAAACTCTTCAGCCCGGCCGTGGGAAGACCGCGGGTGGTGCCGATGCCGCCGGGGCCCATCAGTACCAACTTGGCGACCCGGTCCGGCGTGTCCAGGGCCAGCCGCAGGGCGGCCGCGCCGCCGTAGGAGTTGCCGACCAGATGTGCGATGTGGACACCGAGTTCGTCGAGCAGGCCGCGGATCATGTCGGCGAGGTAGCCGAACGGGTCATGCTGGTCGACGCCCTTGCATGAGCGTCCGTAGCCGGGCATGTCGGGCACGATCACCCGAAAGCGTGCTGCAAGCGCGTCGATGTTGCGCGAGTAGTTGGAAACACCGGAGGCGCCGGGGCCGCCGCCGTGCAGCATCACCACTGGAGAGCCACTGCCGGTTTCGGCTACGAAGATCGGCTTGCCGGCCACCGTGACAGTGTGTTCGGTCAAATTGGTTGTGGTCATGCGGTGGCCTCAGTCTTGACGCGGATGGCTGGCGGTAGGGGCAGCTGGTGTCCGGATTCGGCTGCGGCATAAATGAATCCGTCGGGTCGCAGTACGACGGCCGCCGCCCTTTTCCGCCGCAGCCAATCGATCAGCGTGGGTTCGGTGATCTGTAGAGACGGAACGCCCAGTTCGGTCCAGGCCTGCGCGCCGGCCGGCGGCGCGCCGACATGCAGGATGGCCCACCGCCCGCCGAGGACATCGTCGAGGCGAACCCTCGCACCCGTGGCGTCCGACACCCACGGCTGCGGGATCTGCCAACCGACAGCACGGTGATTGCCGGCGGCGAAGAAGCCCTCGCGGTAGCGGGCATCGGGGATCCAGGTCAGTCTCTGCAGGCGGGCGTCGAGGCCGGGCAGACGGGTGAGCGTGCGCAGCACATGGTTGCGTACCGCGGCGACGACTCGGTTGCGCTCGGTGATGATCCGGCCGGCGAAGCAGGCACGCCGGGTGACCTCGATGACGTGGGGTTGACGTTCGGCCTGGTAAGAGTCGAGCAGCGAGTCGGGTGCTTGTCCGCGGACGACGGCGGCAAGTTTCCAGCACAAGTTGGCGACGTCGCGCACTCCGGCCGACATGCCCTGGCCGATCCACGGCGGCATGGCGTGCGCGGCATCGCCGGCCAGAAAGACCCGACCCACCCGCCAACGGTCTGCGACGCGGACGTGGTGGCTGTAGATGACGGCCCGCAGGATCTTCACATTCTCGGGCGTAATTCCCTGGTCGCCCAACACCTTCCAAATTGCGGCTTCGCGCAACAGTTCTTGGTCGTCTTCGCATTCGCGCGCGGGGTACTCCCAGCGATGGTGGCCGAGGGGGGTGGGGCAGTCGACAGTCGGTCGGGCCGGATTGCAGTGGAACCGCAAGCGGTCGTGGGTATCCCATTCCTTGAGGACTTTGGTGTCGATGACGACCCAGCGCTCAGAATAGGTGCGGCCGGTGTAGCCGACGCCCAGATGACCGCGGGTTGCCGAGGATCCACCGTCGGCGGCGATCACATAAGACGCGCGAAACCGCTTGAAGGTGTCGGTACGTAAGTCGGCCAGCATGAGCTCGACTTCGGCGCCCTGAGGCAGTACACGCAGGCATTCGTGTTCCAGCAGCACGTCGACGTCCGCGAAACGCTGCACGCCCTCGCGCAGCACGTGGTCGACCGCGGGCTGATACAGGAACTGCTGCGGTGGATGTCCGCTCCCGCGCGAGGTGATTTTCAGGTCGATGAAGGGAACGCCGTCCGCGTCGACGAAGTTCAGCGGCCGGTCGGGCAGCATGTCCTGCTGCAAGCGGTCAGCCAGGCCCACCGACTGCCATATCCGCATCACCTCTTCGTCGGTGGAGATCGCCCGCGCTCGGTTATACACATCGGAATCACGCTCGACCACAAGCACTTTCAGGCCGGCCTGCCCCAACAGGTTCGCGGCTGTGGCACCGGTCGGCCCATAACCGATCACGGCTACGTCATAGCTATCTGAAGTGCTCACGATGGCCTCTTGTCGTCAGGGCTTGTTCTGTAGTGATCACTACGGTAATGTAGCGATCATTACGGAGTCAAGAGGAGACCGGAATGGCAGCTAAGGATCAGCCGAAACGGCGCAAGCGCGCCGACGGCGAACTGTCACGGGAACGCATCCTCGACGCCGCCACCGAAATCTCGGCGGAGCGCGGCTACGAAGGCACCAGCATCGCGCTGGTCAGCGCCAAATGCGGTTTACCGGCCAGTTCCATCTACTGGCATTTCAAGGACAAGGACGACCTGATCGCGGCGGTCATCGAGCGCAGCTTCGCCGGCTGGTTGAAGGCCTGGCAGGTCCCCAGCGAAGGCGCAGCAGATGAGCGCGTCGTGGGCATGGCGATGCAAATCGCGAAGGCCCTGCTGGACTCACCCGACTTCATTCGACTCGGGCTGATGCTGGCGCTGGAACGTCGACCCGTCGAGCCGCGGGCGCGAGCGATGTTCATCCAAGTCCGGACGCAAACGCAGGAGCAGCTTGCCGCGACGCTGGCTGAACTGGGCCCAGGACTTACCGACGCCCAGATCCACCAACTGGTCACCTACGCGATCGCCGGCGCCGACGGGCTGTTCATCGCCAAGGAGATCGGCGGCGACGCCGTGGACCTGATCGGGCTGTTCGAGTTGCATGCCCACGCGCTTTACGACACCGCCGCGCGGATGCTATCCGAGAGCGCCGGCCAATGACCCTGACACGCAACGTGATCCAAGAGAGTGCCGATCTGCTGAATGCGGCTCAAACCACCCGAACGCCGATTGGTCCGCTCACGGAGCGCTATCCCGGGCTAGCCGTCGCTGATGCCTATGCCATCCAGCAGGTCAATCTGCATCGCCGCCTCCGTGACGGGCGCGCTCTGGTAGGTCACAAGATCGGCCTCACCTCCGAGTCGATGCAAATGCTGCTCGGGGTCGACGAACCCGATTTCGGCTACATCCTCGACGACATGGTGCTCGCCAACGGATCGGCGGTGCCCGTCGCTCGGTTCTGCGCGCCCCGGGTCGAGGCCGAGGTCGCCTTCCTGTTCCGGGCTCCGTTGCGCGGACCTGGGATCACGGTCGACGAGGTCCGCGACGCCACGGAGGCGGTGGCTGTCGCGTTGGAGGTCGTCGACAGCCGAATCGACAAGTGGCGGCTGACGCTGCCCGACACCGTCGCGGATAACGCCAGTTCTGGAGCAGTTGTCCTCGGTGAGTGGGTGTCGTTCGACGATGCCATCGACCTGTCCTGTGCGCGGGCATCGTTGTGCGCCAACGGAACCGAAATGGACTCGGGGACGGGTGCCGCGGTGATGGGCGATCCCGTTGCCGCGGTCGCCTGGCTTGCCAACGCGCTGGGTTCATTCGGAACCGAGATCATGCCCGGTCATTTCGTCATCTCCGGATCGATCACCTCGGCCCCGTTCGTACACGCCGGCGACGACGTCGCCACCACCATCAGCGGTCTCGGTGCGGTGTCGCTGAGCTTCACGTAAGGCACAACCATGGGTACCGAGCTCGACCTCACTCTGGCAGCCACCGTGCCGATCGTCACCGCGGTGGCGCGCAGCGGAACTGTGTCGTATGCCGAGGTTGTGTCGTCGATCTCCTCGAAGTCGGCCAGCCCCGGCACTCGCGCGGGCATCGATGAATTCATCGAAACCGCAGCGGCCGCACTGCAAGTCGACGGCGGAGCGCAGCGCGCCAAGGCGATCATGGTCCTCAACTCGGCCGAGCCGCCCATCATGATGCGCAACACGGTCTACTGCCTCGTCGACGGGGGCGTTGACCATCAGCGGATCGAGAGCGACGTGCTGGCGATGGTCGAGCGTGTCAGAGAGTCCGTGCCCGGTTACCGGCTGAAGCAGCGTATTCAGTTCGAAACGTTCAGTTCTCAGAACCCGTTGCATATCCCCGAGACTGGCAAGTTCACCGGCTCCCGGGTGAGCGTTTTGGTCGAAGTCACGGGTGCCGGAGCCACATCATGATCTACGTCAGCGATGTCACCCTGCGCGACGGCATGCATGCTGTGCGCCACCAATACAGCATCGAGCAAGCCGCGACCATTGCTGCGGCACTTGACTCCGCCGGGGTGGATTCCATCGAGGTCGCGCATGGCGACGGACTGGGTGGATCGAGCTGCGTCTACGGTTTTGGCGCCCGCACCGACCTGGAATGGATCGAAGCCGTTGTCGCCGTAGTTCAAAATGCCAAGGTTGCCACTCTGGTACTGCCCGGCATCGGCACCGTGCGCGAGCTGAAGGACGCACACACCGCGGGTGCCGATGTCGTGCGGGTGGGCACGCACTGCACCGAAGCCGACATCTCCGCCAAGCACATTGCTGCAGCGCGCGAACTTGGGATGGATACTGTCGGCTTCCTCATGATGAGCCATATGACTACGCCCACCGCACTGGCCGGTCAGGCCAAGCTCATGGAAGCGTACGGTGCCACCTGTATCTATGTCGTCGACTCCGGCGGTGCCATGACCATGGGTGACGTCGCGGACCGCGTCGACGCGTTGCGCCAAAGCCTGCTACCCACAACGGAAATCGGTATTCATGCCCACCACAACTTGTCGCTGGGTGTCGCCAATTCGATCGTCGCCGTCGAGCACGGCGCATGTCGCGTCGACGCTTCACTGACGGGCATGGGCGCAGGCGCCGGCAACGCACCGCTCGAGGTGTTCATTGCGGCTGCCAACCGCCTGGGCTGGAAGCACGGCTGCGATCTTCATGCCCTTCAAGACGCCGCCGACGATATCGTCCGCCCGCTGCAGCAGCGACCGGTGCGCGTCGACCGCGAAACTCTCACACTCGGCTACGCAGGGGTGTACTCGAGCTTCCTGCGCCATGCCGAAACCGCCGCAACACGTTACGGCGTCGACGCCCGCACCCTGCTCGAAGAGGCCGGACGCCGCGGGTTGGTCGGTGGCCAAGAGGACATGCTCGTCGACATCGCGCTTGACCTGAGTGCCGAGAAGGACTCGGTGGAGTGAGCACCGGTCCGCTGCGACTTATACAAGGGCGACACCAGCTAACGGCCATCATCACGTCAACGACCGGCTCGGGTCACGGTCTATGACGGCGTCGGCGTACACCTGAAGGAAAGAGAACGTCCAGCGCTCGGCCGAGCACGCAAAGACTGACCTTCCCATCCCGTGCTACGGCGTTCGCCTTCGCCCGTCCCGCCATGGTTGACACGAGGACCTCGTCGTCTTCGGTAGGGACGTAGTACACGATTGACATTGCCGGCCCGTGGTGGCGACGACGGTAGAGGGGATCACAGGATCGTTGACCACGATCCACCCGGTGCGGCGGCAGCGAGCGCAACCACCGCGATGGCAGCTGCAGCCGTCAGCACTGCCGGGAGCGCCCTGGCGGCTTTGTCTTCGGCTTTGATGTGGTAGCCGACGGCGCCGAACATGAGTAGGCACACCGCGGCACCGGTCAGGATGGACAGCGCAGGAAAGGCGATTCCAACCAATAGAGCCGCTGCCGCCGCGACCTCGGCCACTCCAATGATTCGGTCCAGCCCGGCGCTTACCCCAAGATGCTCCGCGCTTGCTCGAACAACACTGAGCTGTAGGAGCTTTGGAACTCCGGTGACAGCCATCTCCAGCGCCAAGAAAGCGGATACGATGATGAATGCAAGGTGCATGACGCTCCGATCGAGGAATGGTTGCTACGCGGCGATCAGCTTGAGGGGCAGGCGTTCATGGCGGCGAATGATGTTGTTGATCGCCCATGTCGGTGGGCCGGCGACTTCGATCCGGCCTACCCTCTCGATGAGCGCGCGAAGCACGGCGGTCGCCTCCATTCGAGCCAAGCTTTGACCGGCGCAGGCGTGGGCGCCCTGCCCGAACCCGATTTGACGGCCGGCGTCGCGGCGGATATCGAAGACCACGGGCTCCTCCCACTCACGTTCGTCTCGGTTCGCCGAGGCAAACATCACCAGGACGCGCGTGCCGGAAGAAATTGTCACACCGTCGATTTCAGTCGGCTGGCGCACACAGCGCGCGAATGCGCGCAGTGGTGCCTCGTAGCGGACCACTTCATTGATGGCGTTCGCCATCAGCGTCGGCTTGTCCTTGAGTAGCTGCCACTGCTCGGGGTGTCTGGCGAACAAGTACAGCGTATTGGAGATGGCACTCATGGTGGTGTCTATCGATGGCACGAGATAGTCGACCATCAGCGGCGGGCATTCGGTGTGCGACAGCTTTCCTTGGTCGGCGGCGGTCATCAGTTCGTGTGCAATGCTGCCGTCGAGAAACGTGCGCTGGTGTACGACGCGGCGCGCGAAGCGCAGCATGCGTAACGTACCGGGCATTGCCTTGATCGCTTGCCAGTTGAGCGGGCCTAGGACGTCGAACGCGGCCCCACCCCACTCGATGAGGTGATCGCGTTGGTCTCGGGGCCAACCGATGAGGTCGGGAACGACGGCGAGTGGAAGCGCGGCCGCGAGGTCGCTGACACCATCGATCTCGCCTTTGTGGAGCGCCGCTTCGACGACCGCCGAAGCCGTCGCGTCCACGCTGTCGCTTATCTCACGCAACGCGCGCGGTAGCATCCGGTGCGCGAGAAGCTTCCGTCGCTGGTCGTGTTCGGCGCCATCGCTGGTGAGTGTCGTGCCGCGGGACAGTCGGTTGCTGATCGGATTGAGGGCGACCCCCTTTCCGGACAGGAAGGTGTTGTCGTCGAGCAGCACGGCCTTGCACTCGGCGTAGCGGGGAAGCGCGAACACCTTCTGCTTGGTCAACCACACCACTGAACCGAGGCCCCGTAGCCGCTGGTAATGAGGGTAAGGATCGATGATGGCGTCGACGGAGTAGATGTCTGGCTTGTAGACCGGGACTCGGGATGGTTTGCGTTTCATGCGTACCTCACGGTGTTGCGCTGAGCGCCGAGGTCGACGGCGCCGTCGTCCGTGGCAATGGCGGTCTCCACGACGTCCCCGTCGTGCAGATACTTGGTGTTGCCGGATTGCCGTTTGAAGAAGGCCTTCCACTTCACCGCGGGCGGTAGCAGCGAGCCGATGATCTCGATCGGCTTTGGCGGGGCGCTCAGCGCGGTGCCGGCGGGAGTACCGGTCATGATCAGGTCGCCGGCGGCCAGATCCTGGAAGCGTGCCAGCGACTGCAGCGCCTGCACCGGCCGGTACAGCATGTCGTCGTCGACCAGCATGTCCTGGCGCAGTTCACCATTCACGCGCAATCGCAGCCGAAGGTCGCCAAAGCGTTTCAGTTCGTTCGCGTCCAGCAGCACCAACGCGGGCCCGACCGGGGTGAAGGTGGGGTAGGACTTCGCCTCGTAGAACTGGGTCTGCGGCAGCTGGATGTCGCGCGCCGACACATCGTTGGTAACCACCAATCCGGCGATGAATTCGGACAGGTTTGTATCGGAAATGGTTGTGCCGACAGGAATGTCGCGGCCAATGACGAGACCGATCTCGACCTCGTAGTCCAGGAATCGGACATGGGCCGGTTTGACGATGTGATCGAGCGGCCCGGTGATCGACGCCGACGACTTGCGGAAGAACGTCAGCGGGATGGTCTTGGGATCCATGCCGGCGTCCTTGACATGGGAGGCGTAGTTGGTCATCTGCGCCACCACCCGGCACGGCGTGGTCACCGGCGACACCAGGTCGAGGCTGTCGACGGGAACGGTATCGCCGCGTGTGGCGGCGGCGTCGATGGTGGCGCGGTCGGCCAGCATCCCGGCGGTGGTGGTTGCGCTGGTATCGATCTTGGCTGCACCAGTTGGGGTTTCGACCCACCAGGCGTCGACGGTGTGCAGGATGGAGATGGTCATGACTTGGCAACTTTCAGTAGGCCGATGAGGCGGTGGATGTCGAATTCGTTGTCGCCGCGAAGCGCGGTCAACACTGCTAGGGCTTCGCCGCGGGCGTGTCTCGGGCTGGTGCCCAGGAAGTCCTTGGTGGCCGGTGGTCCCCATTGCGCGAGGCCCGAGGCGGTGAACGGTGCCCAACCGGGTTCGAGGGTGTTGTCGAACATGTCGCCGTCGGTGAAGTGCTCGACCAGGAAACCGTCGGGGTCGCGCCAGTAGTCGAAGATCTGACTACCCTGGATGTGCCGGCCGATCCCCCAGGACCGTTGGTAGCCATGGTCTTTGAGATACTCGCCGCCGGCTGCAAGCGCGTCGAGGTCACACACCTGATACGCCGAGTGCACGTAGCGGTTTGACGGGCCCAGTACTAGGGCCAGGGTGTGGTGATCGGCGGGCGTCGAACCGCGGTCGCAGCGGATGAAACTGAGGGCCGGTCCGCGGTCACGCTGGCCGGGGAAGAACAGGAAGTCGCTGACGATCATCCCGAGGTTGTCGAGGTACCAGTTCAGTGCGGCAAGGTATTTGGTGCTCTGAAGTACGACGTGGCCCAGTCGCTGGACCTTGGTGGGAATGCGTGGCGGTCGTTGGGTGGCGTTGACGCGACGAAGGTCGTGGCCGAAGTTGAACGTGTGAGGTACTTGGTGTCCGGCAAGCGCTTCGAGCGGATGTGTGCCGGCCACAACGCGTACCGGGATGCCGCTAGGATCGACCAGGTCGACGGTCAGCCCGCGGATGGTGTCGGGCAATGGGCGGGTCCGCGCGCCGGTCGCCTTCGCCAACCGAAGCAGGTCGGACTCGTCGTGCGCGGTGAACGCTATACCGCGGAAGCGTGTGGTTGCGCCGCGGCGGATGATCACGCACGGTGCGCCCGCGTCGGTGCCGCGCAGTTGCAGTTCGGTGTCGCTGCGCAGGACGGTTGCGAAACCGAAGGCGTGCGCGAACGCCTCCGCCAGGGTCAGGTCGGGTTTCTCGAATTCCAACCACGCGATGTCGTGAACCTTGATGACCGGGTTGCGTGATCGGCCTGGATGCTCGCCCGCGAGGGCGCCCTGCTCGCTGTGCAGGTCTTGGTGCGCTGTCTTCGTCATGGTGTGTTGGCTTCCGTGTGCGTTAGAAGTATTGAACATATATGTTCAATATTAGTCAAGTATGCCTCTCACATTGCAAAATCTGCATTGATGGAACATAGGTGTACTATCTGATCGTTCGTTGGACCGAACCTAGGAAAGCTCCATGACCACACCCACGGATCAGCGGATCAGCGACGCCGCCGTCCGACTGTTCGTCGAAAAGGGAACGACGCAGTTGACCATCAGCGAATTGGCCCAAGCGGCGAACGTGGCCCGTGGCACCCTCTACCGCAATATCGGGTCCGTGAGTGACTTGTTTGATCGCGTGGTCGCCGAATTCAGCGCAGACCTGCATCAGCGAGTCTCGGCGAGCTTCGCCGGCATCGACGACCCCGCGGCGCGGCTAGCTACCGGCGTGCGATTGTGGGTTCGCTACGCGCATGAGAATCCGACCCTCGGCCGCTTCGCCGTTAAGTTCGGATTGTCCGAGGAATCACTGCGCGCCGTGATGACCGGACCGCCCATGCGTGACATCAGCGCTGGCGTCGCAGCCGGTCGGTACGACTTCGGCTCGCTGGGCGTCGACAGCATCGCCTCGCTGGTCCTCGGCGCCACTGTGAGCGCGATGTGGATGGTGCTCGAAGGCCATCAGACCTGGCGCGAGGCCGGGTCGTCGACGGCCGAGCTTTTGTTGCGCGCCATGGGGATCGAGCCGGGCGAGGCTCACGAAATCTCGATGGTCGAGCTACCGCGTTTGTCGACGGCATAACTACCGAATGGCCGCCGAGCCGCGGCACCAAAGACCAGCGAGCACCGCCGAAATTGGTGTCATGAGCACACCGACGCATCCAGTAGCATCGATGCAACCGCAAACGCAAACGGAGCAACGCGATGACTGAACAGGTATGGAACTTCGCCGGCATCGAAGGCGGAGCCAGTGACCTTCAGGCTGCGGTCCAGACCACCCACGGCCTGCTCGACGAGGGCCGGGGTTCGCTGACCACGCTGATGGCGGCGTGGACCGGGTCCGGTTCGGAGGCCTACCACGCCATCCAGACCCGGTGGGATCGCACCGCGACGGAACTCAACGATGCGTTGCAGAACCTCGCAAACACGATCAGCGAGGCCGGCCAGGCGATGGCCCACACCGAAGGAACGGTCACCGGCCTGTTCAGCTAGCCCGAGTGTGCGGCCAGGCACACAGTCGGCGTCGAGCGTGCGGCCAGCCGCACGCTGGCGCACGGCGCGGGGCGCGCAAACTTACTTGAGTTCGGCCGAACTCAGCCCCAGCAGCCGTCGCGCCACCACCAGCTGCTGGATCTGCTGTGTGCCCTCGAAGATGTCCATGATCTTCGAATCGCGTGCCCACTTCTCCAGCAGAGACTGCTCGGAATAGCCTGCGGTGCCGGCCAATTCGACGGCCTTACACGTGATGTCGCTGCCGACGCGGCCGGCCTTGGCCTTGGCCATCGACGCTTCTTTGGAGTTGGGGATGCTGTTGTCGGCCTGCCACGCCGAACGCAGCGTCAGCAGGTAGCTGGCCTCCCAGTCGGCCTCCATCCGCAAAAACTCTGCGGCGGCGGCACTTTGGGCGTGCGACGGCTTGTCGTAGGAGATCTCGACACCGGCGTTCGTCAGGATCTTGCGGAGCTCCTCCAAGGCGGCGCGGGCTACACCGACGGCCATGGCGGCGACAACCGGCCGGGTGTTGTCGAAGGTCTCCATAACCCCGGCGAACCCCTTGCCGGGCTCGATCTCCGGGTTGCCCAGCAGGTTGTCCTTGGGGATCCGTGCGTTGTCGAACCGGATCACCGCGGTGTCGGAGCCCTTGATGCCCAGCTTGTTCTCGAGCCGCTCGACAGTCACACCCGGGTGCTCCCGCGGCACGATGAACGACTTGATCGCCGGACGCCCCTTCGACTTGTCCAGCGTCGCCCACACCACGATGTGCGTGGCGCGCGAACCCGCGGTGACGAAGATCTTCTCGCCGTTGATCACGTACTCGTCGCCGTCGAGCTTGGCGGTGGTCGACACGGCGGCGGAGTCCGATCCGAATCCCGGTTCGGTGATGGCCATCGCCGCCCACACCTTGCCCAGGCGCTGCAGCTGTTCGTCGGTGGCCACACCGGAGATCGCGGCGTTTCCCAGCCCTTGGTAGGGCATCGAGAGCATCATCGCCGCGTCGCCCCAACTGGCTTCCAACGCTTGCAGCACCGCTGCCATGTTGGCGCCGTTGCGGTTTTCGTCCTTGCTTTCGCTCGCTCGGAACGCTTCGGCCCCGGAGAGCCCCAGGCCGTTGGATTCGACGGCTCCTTCGAACAGGTTGGCCAGCGTGTCGAGCTCGACGGGATAGGCGTGCTCGTTCAGGTCGTACTTGCGTGCGATCGGCCGCATCATCTCGGCGGCACCCTGGTGCGCCTTGTCGATGACGGCATGCATCTTGCGGGGAAGTTCCAAATTGATTGCCATGATTGGTCTTTCGGGTTGCAGGTCTTTTAGATAACTACGACGCCCTCGGCGACGCCGATGGCTCGCAGGTCGCGGTACCACCGCTCGACCGGGTGTTCCTTGGTGTAGCCGTGACCGCCGAGCAGCTGCACGCCGTCCAGGCCGATCTGCATGCCCTTGTCGGCGCCGAGTCGCTTGGCCAGCGCCGCTTCACGGGTGAACGACAGGCCCTGCTCGGCCCGTGCCGCGCCGCGCCAGGTGATCATCCGCAGGCCGTCGAGCTCGATCGCGATGTTGGCGCACATGAACGCCACCGACTGGCGGTGGGCGATCGGCTCCCCGAACGCTTCGCGTTCTTTGACGTAGGGCACGACGTAGTCGAGCACCGCGTGCGAGGTGCCGACCGCCAATGCCGCCCAACCCAGCCGGGATAGCGCGATCGCCTCGGAGTAGTCGGCGTCGCTGGCGTCGTCCTCGCCGAGGCGGGCGCTCAACGGTACCGACACCTTGTCCAACTCGACCTGGCCCAGCGCCGCCGCACGGATGCCCATGCTGGGGTCGGGCTTGACGGTCAGGCCCTTCGTCGACGACTCGACGATGAACAGCGCCGGCTTGCCGTTGAGTTGCGCGGCGACGATGAACAGCTCGGCGTCGGCGGCCGCCGGCACCAACGACTTCACCCCGTCGAGCCGGTAGCCGCTCGGAGTGCGCACTGCTGTGGTCTTCAGGGCCGTCGGGTCGAACAACGGCTGGGGTTCGGCGATCGCCACGCACGCCTGCGGAACGTTCTCGCCGGCGAATTCCTTGAGGTACGTGGCCTGTTGGTCGGCGCTGCCCCAATGGGTGAGCGCCGCCGCCACACCCGCGGGCGCCAGAATCGGCAGGGCCAAACCCATGTCGCCGTACGCCAGCGCCTCGGCCACAAGCACATTGGTGACGCTGGAGCGGTGTTCGGCGATGCCCTCGAAGTCTTCCGGAACGTTGACGGCGGTGATGCCAAGCTCCGCCGCCTTGGCGATCAGGTCCGGCGGATAGGTCGTGGCTTCGTCTGCGTCATGCGCGGCCGGGCGCAGCACCTCTTCGGCGAACTCTTCGACGGTTTGGACGATCAGCTTCTGGTCGTCGTCGGGCGTCAGGTCGAAGTAGTCCTTGCCGCTTGCCTTCAGCCGGGTGGGCCCACCGCGCAGGCCTTGAACCTTCTTGAATTGCCGGTTGGTGGCGCCGGCGGCGGAGAACATCGTCTTGACGCCGTAGCGCAGGGTCTTGTTCAGCGGGTCGCGCAGGTGGTATTTGTCCAGGAAGTCCTGGCCGACGATCGGGGTGAGCAGCGCCAGGCTGATGTCGATCCCGGTTCGCTTGTGTTTGTATTCGCCGACGGCGGTCTTTCGGCCGGTTCGCTTGGGGCGTCCGTTGGTGGCGGGGACGGTGTTGGTCATGTCAGCAGCCTTTTTATTGAGCACGGTCGTTGGGCCAATGCGGTACCGCCGATCTTACTCCGGAGTAAGATAGAACGCGCCTGTTAAATACTTCACACCTTGCTCAGGCTGGTCAGCAGCGGCAGGCGCCGTCGCCCCCATTGCCCCGCCGGGCCGTCGTAGACACCCGCCACCCGGAAACCACACTCGCGGCAGCGGCCGTCGTCGGTCAGCGCGTAGCCCCGCATCGCATACCAGTCGCGCACGACGACCGCCGACCCGCACCCCGGACACGAGGTGGTTCCGCCGTCGGGGTCATGGATGTTTCCGGTGTAGACGTAGCGCAGGCCTTCCGCGATGCCGATCCGCCGGGCCCGCATCAGCGTCGCCGGTGGGGTCGGCGGCGTGTCGGTCATCTTGTAGTCCGGGTGAAATGCGGTGAAGTGCACCGGCACATCGACGCCCAGGTTCTCGGCGATCCAGGCGCACTGCGCGGCGATCTCGGCGTCGCTGTCGTTTCGGCCGGGTATCAGCAGCGTGGTGATCTCCACCCACACGTCGGTTTCGCGGCACAGGTAGATCAGTGTGTCCAGCACGTCGTCGAGATGTCCGACGCACACCTTGCGGTAGAAGTCTTCGGTGAACGCCTTCAGGTCGACGTTGGCGGCGTCGATGTGCCGGTAGAACTCCGCGCGTGGCGCAGCGCACATGTAGCCCGCCGTCACCGCGATCGATTCGATGCCCCGCTGGTGGCAGGCGTCGGCGACATCTGCGGCGTATTCCCAGAAGATGGTCGGATCGTTGTACGTGAAAGCCACACTGCGACAACCCAATTCGTCGGCAACCCGGGCGATGTCGTCCGGCGTGGCGCGGCTGGTCAGGGTGTCGGTCTCGCGGGACTTGGAGATGTCCCAGTTCTGACAGAACTTGCAGGCCAGGTTGCAGCCCGCGGTGCCGAACGACAACACCGCCGAGCCGGGCAGGAAGTGGTTGAGCGGCTTCTTCTCGACCGGGTCGACGCAAAACCCGCTCGAGCGCCCGTAACTCGTGAGCTGGATCTGATCGCCGATGCGGCCGCGGACGAAGCACAGGCCGCGCTGGCCCTCGTGCAGCTTGCAGGCCCGCGGACACACGTCGCACTGAATCCGGCCGTCGTCGAGGCGATGCCAGTGCTGTGTCGGGATCGTGAACGGGTCGGTCATCGCGAAAGCTCCCGACGCTTAAGGTTACGCGCGCAGCCTGGCTAGCACCTGCTCGTGCAACAGTCCGTTGGTGGCCACCGCGGTGCCGCCGTGCGGGCCGGGCGCACCGTCGAGGCTCGTGAACGTCCCGCCCGCCTCGCGCACCAAAATGTCGAGTGCGGCAAGGTCCCACACCGACACCTCCGGTTCGGCGGCGACGTCGACGGCCCCCTCGGCCACCAGGCAGTACGACCAGAAGTCGCCGTAGGCGCGCACCCGCCACACGTCGTCGGTCAGTTCGACAAAGCGGTCGCGCAGCCCGAGTTGCGCCCACCCGGAAAGGCTGGAGAACGACAGGCTGGCCGCGCTCAGCTCCGCCACCGAGGACACCGACAGCCGTCGCGGCGGATAGTTGCCGACCGTCGTGAACGCGCCCTCGCCGGCGGCCGCCCACCACCGCCGCTGCAGCGCGGGTGCGCTGACCACCCCGACGCGCGGCACGCCGTCGTCGAGCAACGCGATCAAGCTGGCCCACACCGGCACCCCGCGGACGAAGTTCTTGGTGCCGTCGATCGGGTCGACAACCCACTGCCGCCCGCTGAAAGCCGTTGAGCCGCCGAACTCTTCGCCGACGATGCTGTCGTCGGGACGCTCGCGGGCCAGCGCCTCGCGCAGCTCGGTTTCGACGGCCCGGTCGGCGTCGGTCACCGGCGTGAGGTCCGGTTTGGTGTCGACCTGCAGATCCAGCGCACCGAACCGGGCCAGCGTCACCGCGTCGGCGCGGTCCGCCAGTGCCAACGCCACGGCGAGATCGTCGGGGCGCGTCATGGTGGTAGTCCTACCATGGCCGAATGGGCTGGGAAATCGGTGTGCTTCTTTTGCTGATCGGCGCGGTGCTGGTGCTCTTGGCGCCCAGGCTGCGTCAGCGACGGACCGCCGACGCGCTCAGCGGGACCTTGCTGGTGACCGGCGTCAGTCCGCGGCCCGACGCCGCCGGCCAGCAGTTCGTCACGATCGCCGGAGTGATCAACGGGCCGACCGTCAACGAGCACCCCGTCTATCAGCGCATGGCCGTCAACGTCGACGACTGGCCGACGATGGGTCAGCTGCTGCCGGTGCTGTACTCACAGAAGAATCCGGACAACTGGAGCTTTGCGCCTCCGGACGCCTGAGCGTGGTCACCACGTGGTGCAGCATCGCGACAAACGTGATCACCCACGCCGCCAAGGCGATCCAGCTTTCGTCGGCGCCGATGTATTCCACGATCGGCAGCCGGTCGGCCTTGCCCAGGTAGTCGCCGCCCACCCCGTACATGCCCAGCGGGAACACCACACTCCACAGCGGCGCCTCGTAGCGCAGCGGGATGCGATGCACCACGTGCTTCCAGATGCCGGCGCCGATCAGCGGCGGGATCAGCCAGGTGCCGAAGGCCCAGAACACCACTGACATTCCGGCGATCAGGCCGCTGGTGGCGTCGACCATCGGCGCGTGTGCCATCTCGACGATCCGGGCGCCGGCGACCACGGTGATCGCGGTGGCGCCCATCGACACCCACAGCGGCGGGGTGAGGTCCTCGGGTTTCAGCCCGTAAAGCAGCATCCGCGCGCCGACGAAGATGCCGGCGGCGCCGTAGAGGAATACCCCGACCGACCAGCACAGCACCGCGAGCAGCGCCAGTTCCCGTCGCCCGGTTTCCAGCTCGGGTTCCAGCGCTGCCGCGAGCACCGCGACCGACTCGCTTGCCACCACCCAGATGAACCAGGTGCCGTTGGCGTGCTGCAGAACCGGCCGGTGCGTGGTGCGCAACACCGCGGCCCAGGGCACCACGTAGCCCAGAACCAGCCACGCCAGCGAGCCGACCAGCAACAGCGCCAACGCAATTCGGTAATGGGTGTCGACGGCCAGCCGGGTGCCCAGCACGTCGGCGGCGGCAACGAACGTGAAGGACCCGAACGCGCGGCGTGGGTCGCGCAGGTCCGCGGCGAAGTCGGCGCGGAAAAGAACGATCCGTGCCGTGGTCAGAACGACCAGGACGGCGAAGAACAAAAAGCCCAGCCACAGCAACACCACCGACAGCGCGTACATGCCGTGGTTGTGCATCCCGATCGACACGATGCCGGTGGCCATCACCAGCGCGAAGTAGCCGGGATGCAGCGTTCGTACTGCTTCGCGGACGCCGGTTGCCCGGTCGGTCTCAGTAAGGGACACCAATCTTTCGCCACTTCCGCCCGCCGGTGCCCGGCTCTTGGGGCTGCTTCGCGACACGGCTGCGGATGACAATATAGGGCCGCCACAAGTACCACAGCGGATAGCTCCACGCGTGGACCAGGCGGCTGAACGGCCACACCAGGAAGATCGCCCACGACGCGACGGCGTGCACCTGGTAAAGCCACGGCGCGCTGGTGATCGCCCTGACGTTGGGGTGCAAGGCGAACAGGCTGCGGAACCAGACGCCGACGGTGTTGCGGTACTCGTAGTGCGAGGTGTCCTCGATGCCGAGGGTCAGGAAGATGCCCAGCAGCACGATGATGCCGAGCAGGATCAGCGCCAGGTAGTCGACGGCGCTGGTGGTGGCGCGCACGCGGGGGATGGCGGTGCGGCGGAACGTCAGTATGCCGGCGCCGATCAGGATGCCGACCGCGGCGGTCGAGCCGGCGACCGCGGAGAAATCCTGGTACCAGGTTTCGGGGATGCCGAGCCAGTCGGTGAACTCCTTGGGCACGAGGATGCCCAGGACGTGTCCGGCGATCGCGGCGAACGTGGCGTAGTGGAACAGCGGCGAACCCCATTTGAGCAGCCGGCGCTCCTGCAGTTGGGTCGAGCGGCTGGTCCAGCCGAACTGGTCGTAGCGCCAGCGCCAGATGTGGCCGACGACGAAGACGACGAGCGCGATGTAGGGCAGGATCACCCACCACCAGATGTTCCAGGTGGTCATGGTTGCCATGGCGCGCCCCCGCTTCCGTAGCCGGAGAGGTATTCGGGCGGGGCGAACGGCTCCAGCCCGACGTCTTCGCGGGGCGGGCCGGCCTCCCAGGCGGCCCGCACCTGCTCCAGCTCCCGCTTGCCGAGGCCGGGCAGGTCGGCGATCACCGCGGCGACGACGTCGGCGTAGGGCGATTCGGCCTTGGTCAGGTTGCGCCGCAACAACTCCAGGTCGGCGCGATGTCCCGCGAGCAGCCGCTTGCCCCGCGGGCACAGCGCGGCGAAGTCGAGCACCATCGGCAGGTAGTCGGGCAGCTCGTCGTCGGAGGGGACGAAACCGGCGTCGCGGTAAGCGGTTTTGAAGATGACCATCGCCATGCCGCGCTTGCGGGTGTCGCCGTAGCGGTAGTAGGTCAGATACAGCGTGCATCGCCGGTGCAGGTCGAATGTCTGCACGTAGTGCTGCGCCACCTCGTCGGGCGGGGTGGCGCGCAGCCAGCCCAGGAACCGGCCGAACGATTCCCGCGCCGGCTTCGGGGTGGTGTCGGCAGCGAACTTCTCGAGCGCGTCGAGACCGTCGAACAGTGCCGTCGTCGGGTATTGCAGCAGCACCGAGGCCAGCTTGACCGTGGCGGTGTTCATTGGCCAGCCTTGGGGAACATCCCGGGCGCCCGGTCCTTGCCGTTCCAGTTCAGCAGGTTGAAACCTCTTCTGCCACCGTCTGTTTCGGGAGGGCCGTAACCGCCCATGCCGGGGCCGCCGTCGGTGTCGAGGCTGCAGAACAGCTGCTCGTGCTGACCCATCAGCTTGCCGGCCTCTTCGGTGTGTGCCGGCGGAATCACATAGCGCTCTTCGTATTTCGCGATGGCCAGCAGCCGGTACAGGTCGGCGAGATCGTCGGTGGTGGCGCCGACCGATGCGGGCAGGTTCTCGTCGACGTCGAGGCCGAGCTGCCCGGCGCGCTGAATAGCCCGCACCGCAGCCAGTTTGCGCAGAACGGTGCGCACCACTTCGGCGTCGCCGGCGGTGAACAGGTTGGCAAGGTATTCGATCGGGATGCGCAGCGCGTCGATGGTCGCGAACACGTTGTCGGGGTTGTCGTCGTAGCCGGCGGCATTGACCACGTCGGCCACCGGTGACAGCGGCGGGATGTACCAAACCATCGGCAGCGTACGGAATTCCGGGTGCAGCGGGAGCGCGACCTTGTGCCGCACCGCCAGCTCGTAGACGGGGGAGCGCTGCGCGGCCTGAATCCAGTCGTGCGGGATGCCCGCCCGTGCGGCTTCGGCCTGCACGGTCGGGTCATTCGGATCCAAGAACACGCCGAGCTGGGCCTCGTAGAGGTCTTGAAGGTCGGGCGTGGCGGCCGCACCCAGCACCTTGTCGGCGTCGTAGAGGAACAGGCCCAGATAGCGCAGCCGGCCCACGCAAGTTTCCGAGCAGACCGTCGGCATGCCCTGCTCGGTGCGCGGATAGCAGAATGTGCATTTTTCCGCCTTGCCAGTGCGGTGGTTGAAATACACCTTCTTGTAAGGACATCCGGACACGCAGAACCGCCAGCCCCGGCAGCGGTCCTGGTCCACCAGCACGATGCCGTCGTCGGCGCGCTTGTACATCGCCCCCGACGGGCAGGACGCCACACACGACGGGTTGAGGCAGTGCTCGCAGATGCGCGGCAGGTAGAACATGAATACCTGCTCGAATTCCATCTTGACCCGGTCCTCGAGGCCGGCCAGGTTCGGGTCGTCGACGGCGAACTTGGGTGCGCCGGCCAGGTCGTCGTCGAAGTTGCTGCCCCACTGTACGGTCATGTCGCGTCCGGTCAGCGCCGAAATCGAGTGCGCGCTGGGGTTTGCGGTGCCCAGCGGCGCGTCGATGACGGTCTGATAGTCATACGTCCACGGGTCGCCGTAGTCGTCGATGCTGGGCAGGTCCGGGTTGTAGAAGATCGACAGCAGCTTGCGCAGCCGCCCGCCCGCCTTGAGTTGCAACCGGCCCTTGCGGTCCAGGGTCCAGCCGCCGTGCCACTGTTCCTGGTCTTCGTAGCGTTTGGGATAGCCGATGCCGGGCTTGGTTTCGACATTGTTGAAGTAGACGTACTCGGTTCCGGGCCGGTTGGTCCACACCTGCTTGCAGGTGACCGTGCACGTGTGGCAGCCGATGCACTTGTCGAGGTTCATCACCATCGCCACGTGCGCCATCACCCGCATCAGTACTGCACCTCCTGCGAGCGGCGACGGATGACGGTGATCTCGTCGCGCTGGTTGCCGGTGGGACCGTAATAGTTGAAGCCGAACGACATCTGGGCGTAGCCGCCGATCATGTGGGTCGGTTTGACCGCCAGCCGGGTCAGCGAATTATCGCCGCCGCCATGCCATCCCGACACCTCGGACTTCGGGGTCATCAGATGCCGGTCCATCGCGTGGTACATGAACACCGTGCCTTTGGGCATCCGGTGGGTGACGACGGCCCGGCAGGCCACCACGCCGTTGCGGTTGTAGGCCTCGATCCAATCGTTGTCGGCCACACCGATTGTGGCGGCGTCGGCCGGGCTCATCCAGATCACCGGCCCGCCGCGGAACAGCCGCAGCATGTGCAGGTTGTCCTGGTACTCCGAGTGGATCGACCACTTGGAATGCGGGGTGAGGTAGCGCACGGTGACGTCGGGCCGGCCTTCCTCACCGAGTGCCTGGTTGCCGAAGTGTCTCGAGTAGTTCAGCGGTGGCCGGTAAACCGGCAGCCACTCGCCGTATTCGGCGATCCAGTCGTGGTCGAGGAAGAAGTGCATCCGCCCGGTCAGCGTGTGCCAGGGTTTCTTGCGTTCGACGTTGACGACGAACGGGGAGTAGCGGCGCCCGCCGGTCTCGCTGCCCGACCACTCAGGTGAGGTCATCACCGAGCGCGGCTGGATCTGGGTGTCCTCGAATGTGATGTGTTCACCGGCGCGCTCCTCGGCCAGGTCCGCCAGACGCATGCCGGTGCGCTCCTCCAGCGCCTCCCAGCCTTGTAGTGCCACCGCGCCGTTGGTGGTGCCCGACAACGCCAGGATCGCCTCGGCCATGTGGACGTCGCGGGCCAGCGACGGCCGCCCGGCGGCGACCCCGCGGTGCACGGTGCCGTTCTTGCGGGCCAGAAAGTCCACGGCCGCAACGGGTTTCCAGGATACGCTCTTGACCTGGGTGCCGGCCGTCTCGACCAGCGGGCCGAGCGCGGCCATCTTCTCGGCCACCGCGCCGTAGTCGCGCTCGACGGTCACCAGCTTCGGCATGGTCTTGCCGGGCACCGGCTCGCATTCGCCGTAACGCCAGTCGCGCACCACCCCGCCGGGCTGGGCCAGCTCGTCGGCGCTGTCGTGCAGCAGCGGGGCGGCGATCACGTCGGTGCGGGTCCCCAGGTGCTTGGCGGCCAGCCGGGAGAAGTCACGTGCGATGGTGGCGAACGCGTCGAAGTCGGTGCGGGCGTCCCACGGCGGGGGGATGGCCGGGTTGAACGAGTGCACGAATGGATGCATGTCGGTGGTGGAGATGTCGTGCTTCTCGTACCAGGTGGCCGCCGGCAATACGACGTCGGAATACGTGCAGGTGCTGGTCATCCGGAAGTCGATGGCCACGGCCAAATCCAGCTTGCCGCAGGGTGCTTCGTCGTGCCAGCGCACCTCTGCCGGGCGCAGCTCTTCGGGGGTCTCGTCGGCGCGCACTGCGTTGTGGGTGCCGAGCAGGTGCTTCATGAAGTACTCCATGCCCTTGCCCGAGGACCCCAGCAGGTTGGCCCGCCACACCGTCAGCACCCTCGGGAAGTTCACCGGGTTGTCCGGGTCTTCACCGGCGAAATGCAAACGGCCACTTTGCAGTTCGTCGACCACGTAATCCGCGACGCTCTTACCGGCCTGCGCTGCCGCGTCGGCCAATTCCAGCGTGTTGCGGTCGAAGGTGGGGAAGGTGGGCGTCCAGCCCAGCCGGGAGGCTTGGGCCAGCGCGTCGACCACCGCCTTGCCGCGAAACAGTCCCGGGCCCAGCGGGGTGGACAGTTCGTCGGCGCCGAACTGCTCGTAGCGCCACTGGTCGGTGTGCAAGTAGAAGAACGACGTCCCGGTCATGTGCCGGGTGGGCCGTTGCCAGTCCAGCCCGAACGCGACCTGCTGCCAGCCGGTCAGCGGCCGCACCTTCTCCTGCCCCACGTAGTGCGCCCAGCCGCCGCCGTTGACGCCCTGACAGCCGCACAGCATGGTCAGTGTGAAGAAGGTGCGGTAGATCTGGTCGGAGTGGAACCAGTGGTTGGTGCCCGCGCCCATCGCGATCATCGACCGGCCCTTGGAAAGCTCTGCGCTGCGGGCGAATTCGCGGGCGACCCGTGCTGCCGCGGCGGCGGGCACCGAGGTGATCGCCTCCTGCCACGCCGGCGTATACGGTTGCGACGCATCGTCGTAGCCGGTGGGCCACTCGCCGGGCAGCCCGTCGCGGCGCACCGCGTAGTGGGCCATCAGCAGGTCGAACACCGTCGTCACCAGGCGATCACCGATTCGCATCACCGGGACGCCGCGGCGGATCGCCGCGCCGCCCTCGGTCTCGCCGATGTCGAAGCGGGGCAAGTCAATTGCGACCGCCTCGCCGCCGCGGCCGTGCAGACTCAACACCGGGTCGACGTCGCCGAGGTCGAGGTTCCACTTGCCCTTGCCTGCGTCGGTGTAGTGGTCGGCCAGCGTGCCGTTGGGCACGACCGGTTCTCCGGTCTTGGCATCAAGCAGTACGGTCTGGTGCACGGCGCGTTCGTCGTTGTGGCCGAGATCGGCGGCGGTGAGGAACCGGTCGGGCACATACGCATCGCCGTGTTCGCGCAGGGTCACCAGGAACGGGAGGTCGGTGTAGGTCTTCACGTACTGCTGGAAGTAGGGCACCTGCCGGTCGCGGAAGAACTCCGATAGCACCACGTGGCCCATCGCCATCGCCAGCGCGCCATCGGCGCCCGGCGCGCACGCGAGCCAATCGTCGGCGAACTTGGTGTGATCCGAGTAGTCGGGGCTGACGACGACGACCTTCTGCCCGCGGTAGCGGGCCTCGACCATGAAGTGCGCGTCCGGGGTTCGGGTGATCGGCAGGTTGGTGCCCCAGATGATCAGGTACGCCGAGTTGAACCAGTCGCCGGACTCCGGCACGTCGGTCTGGTCGCCGTAGACCTGCGGCGAGGCCAGCGGCATGTCGGCGTACCAGTCGTAGAACGACAGGATCGTGCCGCCGATCATCGACAAGAACCGCGTGCCCGCGGCGTAGGAGACCTGCGACATCGCCGGAATCGGAGAGAACCCCACCACCCGGTCGGGGCCGTAGGTCTTGATCGTGTGCACGTGGGCGGCCGCGATCAGCTCGCTGACCTCTTGCCACGTGGTGCGCAGGAACCCGCCCTTGCCGCGATTCTCTTTGTACCGGGCCGTGCGTGCCGGGTCGGCGGTGATCTCGGCCCACGCCTCGACCGGATCTTCAAGGCGCGCACGGGTTTC
The DNA here is from genome assembly GCF_003402475.1 of Mycobacterium sp. MFM001. Classification (GTDB taxonomy): domain Bacteria; phylum Actinomycetota; class Actinomycetes; order Mycobacteriales; family Mycobacteriaceae; genus Mycobacterium. The sequence goes on along the minus strand of NZ_BFAB01000005.1, from coordinate 636 downwards.
CCGCCACATCTCCAGCAGCGGCTGGCGGACGTACGGAAACTTCACCCGCGACGGCGAATAGGTGTACCAGGAAAACGAGGCGCCCCGCGGACAGCCGCGCGGCTCGTACTCGGGGCTGTCCGGGCCGACAGACGGATAGTCGGTGGCCTGGGTCTCCCAGGCGATGATGCCTTCCTTGACGAACACCTTCCACGAGCACGAGCCGGTGCAGTTCACCCCGTGCGTCGAGCGCACCTCTTTGCCGTGCCGCCACCGCTCGCGGTAGAACTCCTCGGCGCCGCGGCCGCCGCGCCGGTGTACCTCGCGATGGTCGGGAGTGGGTGTGCCGGCGGTGAAGTACTGCGCCTTGCGCAGCAGCGACTCGACTGGTTCACCGCCCGGTAGCAGCGGGGCGAGCAAGGCGTGCGGTGACTGCTCGGCGGTGGCGGCGTCGACACGCTCATCACCGGGCGACGGTTCAGTCCTCACGTCTGCCGTGTCAACCACGTGCGTGTGCTCCTAGCCCGACCCGGGACGATGGATTACGCCTACGCCTTCTCCCGTGATACCACCGGACGGGGCGGCGCGCTGGCAGGATCGCCGAGCAGACGCAGAATCGCACGATTCGGTGCCCGAACGTGCGATTCTGCGTCTCTC
>NZ_BFAB01000004.1 GCF_003402475.1 Mycobacterium sp. MFM001 | reverse complement strand
GCCGAGGCGCCCGCGCGCCCGGAGCCCACTCGCCGCGCATCGGCCGAGCCGGTGCGCCGCGAAAGCACCCGCGGGGGAGCGGTCCGCCGCCCGCCGCCCGCCGGCCGGAACGGCTACCAGGCCACGCATTACCAGCGCTGAGTAAATACACTGGCGCCGTGCCGCGTCCCGTCGCCCTGATCACCGGGCCCACATCCGGAATCGGCGAAGGCTACGCACGCCGCTACGCGGCCGACGGCCACGACCTCGTGCTGGTAGCCCGCGACGCCGACCGGCTGAACCAACTGGCGGCGGAACTGCGCGACGAGGCCGGCCGCGACGTCGAGGTGCTGCCGGCCGACCTGGCCGATGCCGACGGCCGCGGCAAGGTCGCCCAGCGGCTGGCGGCCGGTGTCGACGTGCTGGTCAACAACGCCGGATTCGGCACCTCCGGTGAATTCTGGACCGCCGACCCGGCGTTGCTGCAGGCCCAGCTCGACGTCAACGTGACCGCGGTGATGCAGCTGACCCGGGCGGCACTGCCGGCCATGCTCGACGCCGGCTCGGGCACCGTGATCAACGTCGCCAGCGTCGCGGGGCTGCTGTCGGGTCGCGGCTCGACGTACTCGGCGTCCAAGGCGTGGGTGGTGTCGTTCACCGAGGGCCTGGCCGGCGGCCTGAAGGGCACCGGCGTGAGTGTGCACGCAGTCTGTCCGGGCTACGTGCACACCGAATTTCATCACCGGGCCGGCATCGACATGACCAAGCTGCCGTCGTTCCTGTGGCTCGACGTCGACGACGTGATCCGGGAGAGCCTCGCGGACATCGCCCGCGGCAAGGTGATCAGCGTGCCCGGTCTGCAGTACAAGCTCCTCACCGGCGGCGCGCGGATGTTGCCGCGAAACCTGGCGCGCGCCACCACAAATAGATTCGGTCGGGGCCGTGGCAGAACTTGAGCCTCGCGACGAGCTGGCCGAGCTGGTACGCCGGTTGTCGGTGGTGCACGGGCGGGTCACGCTGTCGTCGGGCAAGGAAGCCGACTACTACGTCGACCTGCGCCGCGCCACCCTGCACCACCGGGCCGCCCCGCTGATCGGCCGGCTGATTCGCGACCTCACCGACGACTGGGACTACGCGTCGGTCGGCGGCCTGACGCTGGGCGCCGATCCGGTCGCCACCGCCGTCATGCACGCCCCTGGTCGGCCCATCGACGCGTTCGTGGTCCGCAAGTCAGTGAAAACCCATGGCATGCAACGACTTATCGAAGGCCCCGACATCACTGGGCAGCGGGTGCTGGTGGTCGAGGACACCAGCACCACCGGTGCCTCGGCGCTGACCGCGGTGCGCGCGGTGCGCGACGCCGGCGCCGAGGTGGTCGGTGTGGCGACGGTCGTCGACCGCGCCACCGGCGCCGCCGAAGCCATCCAAGCCGAGGGCCTGGCCTACCGCAGCGTGCTCGGCCTGGCGGATCTGGGTTTGCGCTAGACACCGTGCGGGCTCTCATTGCGATGTTGGCGACGATGGTCCTGGTGTCCGGCTGTGGCAGCTCGCATCACCCGGAGCGCATCTACGGCGCACAGTCCGCCCGGTTGGGTGAATCGCTTGCGGTGCTGGGCTGGAACGTCGCGGTGTCCAACCTGCGCTGGAACGCCGACTACGTCTTGGTCGACGTCGACGCGGCCCCCACCGATCCGGCCGCCCCGCACGCCAAACCGGCGGACCTGCGGTTCGGGCTGTACGGCGCGCTGGCCCACCCGATGGAGGCCGCCGGCATCGGCAGCTGCGGCACCGCGAAAAACGTTGTAGTGCGGCCACTTTCGTCACCATCACCCGACCGGCTCACCGGCACAGTGTGTTTGGGCCCGCAAAAGGAGCGCAGCACCGTGCGCGGCGTGTACGTGTATTCGCCGCGGGACCGGATCGCCGGCAGCGCCGCGGCGTATCCGGCAACCTTCCCGGTGGGAATGCTGCCGACCAAGGAGAACGACATCGGCATGGTCGTCAAGACCACCAGCGTGTCGGCGTGGCGCGCCGACGGCGTCCAGCTGAGCCAGCAGTCACTGGGCGACCCGGCGGCGTTCACCGGCAGCGGCTACATGCTGCTGGGCCTGGTAGCCGACGCGATCGCCGCCAAGTACCGCGACGACTCCGCGGCCCGCGGCGGGCCGATGATGCTGCTCGCCGCCCCGACCCTGCCCCCGCCGGGGCTGTCCCCGGCCTGCTCGACGTACGGGTCGTCGGCGCTGCTGCTGCCCGAGGCGTCGCTGGACGCCGTACACGTCGACGCCTCGCTGTGCACCCAGGGCGAGATCAACCAGGCGCTGCTGTACGCCACCGTCTCGGTGGTCGGCACCCACGCCGCCGTCTGGACCAACCGATGACTGGTCCGACGGAGTGGGGTGCACCGACTGGTGGCGTCGGGCCGTGGGAAGGACCGCTCCCAACAGATCCGCGTTACGACCCGGCGCTGCTGCGCGACGGCGACACCCGCAACGTCGTCGACGCCTACCGGTACTGGACGCGAGAGGCGATCATCGCCGACATCGACCAACGCAGGCATCCGCTGCATGTGGCGATCGAGAACTTCGGCCACGACGCCAACATCGGCGCCGTGGTGCGCACCGCCAACGCGTTCGCCGTCGACACTGTGCACATCGTCGGCCGCCGCCGCTGGAATCGCCGCGGCGCCATGGTGACTGACCGCTACCAGCGGCTGTCCCATCACGACCACGTCGCCGGCCTGCTTGACTTCGCGTCGCATGAGGGGTTGACCGTGGTCGCCGTCGACAATGTTCCCGGGGCCGCCCGGCTCGAAGAGACTGAGTTGCCCCGGGATTGCCTGCTGGTGTTTGGCCAGGAAGGTCCAGGCATCAGCGACGACGCCCGGGCGGGCGCGGCGCTGACCGTGTCGATCGCGCAGTGGGGCTCGACGCGCAGCATCAACGTCGCCGTCGCCGCCGGGATCGCCATGCACGCCTGGATCACCCGACACGGAAACATCGAGCAGGCCTGGTAAGGCAGGATCAGGTTACATGGAGCAGGTATGGGCCAACCGGGCGGCCAGCGCAGAAACCGCGGTGACCACCCGGCATCTCAAACGACTGTGGGCGCTGCCGGGCACCCAGCTGGGCGTGGTGGCCTGGCCGCCGGTGCGGCGCGACCGGTTGTTCGGCAGCTGGCACTACTGGTGGCAGGCGCACCTGCTGGACTGTCTGGTCGACGCGCAGCAGCGCGATCCAAAACCGGAGCGCGTCAAGAGGATTCGGCGGCAGATCCGCTCACACCGGCTGCGCAACACTGGCCGGTGGATCAACAACTACTACGACGACATGGCCTGGCTGGCGCTGGCCCTCGAGCGGGCCTCGCGAATTGCCGGCATCGACCGGCATCGCGCGCTGGACAAGCTGACCGACCAGTTCGTCAAGGCGTGGGTGCCCGAGGACGGCGGCGGCATCCCGTGGCGCAAGCAGGACCAGTTCTTCAACGCTCCCGGCAACGGCCCGGCGGGGATCTTCCTGGCCCGTTACGGCGACCGGCTGAAGCGCGCGCAGCAGATGGCGGACTGGATCGACGCGACGCTGATCGACCCGGAGACCCACCTGGTGTTCGACGGCATCAAGGCCGGCTCGCTAGTCCGCGCGCAGTACACCTACTGCCAGGGCGTGGTGCTCGGGCTGGAAACCGAACTGGCCGTGCGCACCGGCGACGAGCGGCATGCGCCGCGGGCGCACCGGCTGGTCGCCGCCGTCGACGAGCACATGGCGCCGGGCGGGGTGATCAAGGGCGCCGGCGGCGGCGACGGCGGGCTGTTCGCCGGGATCACCGCCCGCTACCTGGCACTGGTGGCAACGACGTTGCCGGGGGATTCGGCCGAGGACACTACGGCCCGCGACACCGCCCGCAAGCTGGTTCTGTCGTCGGCGCAGTCGGCGTGGGATTACCGGCAGACGGTCGACGGCCTGCCGCTGTTCGGGCCGTTCTGGGACCGCACTGCCGAAATGCCGACGACGGCGGGCAAGAAGGCGGAGTTTGTCGAGGGCGCGGTCACCGGCTCGGAGATACCCGAGCGCGACCTGTCGGTGCAACTGTCCGGCTGGATGCTGATGGAGGCCGCGCACGCGGTAACTGCCGACGAGAGGAGTGATGCGTGAACAAGGTCTACGCCGACGCCGAGTCCGCCCTGCAGGGGCTACTGACGGACGGAATCACCGTCGCATCAGGCGGTTTCGGCCTGTGCGGCATTCCGGAGAACTTGATCCAGGCGCTGGCTGACAGCGGGGTCAAGGACCTCACGATCGTCGGAAACAACGCCGGCGTCGACGGTTTCGGCATGGGGGTGTTGCTCACGGCGAGACAGGTCAAGAAGGTGATCGCCTCCTACGTCGGTGAGAACAAGGAGTTCGAGCGTCAGGTGCTCTCAGGCGAGTTGGATCTCACGCTCACGCCCCAGGGCACGCTGGCGGAGAAGTTACGCGCCGGCGGCGCAGGCATTCCCGGCTTCTACACCCGCACTGCCTACGGCACCGAACTGGCCGAAGGCAAGGATGTCCGCGTCTTCGACGGCACGGAATACGTTCTGGAAGAAGGCATTCGGGCCGACGTGGCGCTTGTGAAGGCGTGGAAGGGCGACGCGGCGGGCAACCTCGTCTACCGCAAGACAGCCCGAAACTTCAACCCGATGATCGCCACCTGCGGCGCCGTGACCGTGGCCGAAGTCGAAGAGCTCGTGGAGGTGGGCGAGCTGGATCCCGACCTGGTCCACACGCCCGGCATCTACGTGGACCGCATCATCGAAGGCCGCAACTACGAGAAGCGCATCGAATTCCGCACGACGAGCAACGGTTCAAACCTCAAGCACGACAGTCCGATTCGGGAGAGGATGGCTCAGCGCGCCGCTCAGGAACTGCGCGACGGCTATTACGTGAACCTGGGCATCGGCATACCGACGCTGGTGGCCAACTTCATTCCCGAGGACATCAACGTCACGCTGCAGTCGGAGAACGGCCTACTCGGCATCGGGGCCTATCCGACCGACGACGCCGTCGACCCCGACCTGATCAACGCCGGCAAGCAGACGATCACAAGTCTGCCGGGCTCGAGCTTTTTCAGTAGCGCCGATTCGTTCGCGATGATCCGCGGCGGCCACATCGACCTGTCCATCCTGGGCGGCCTGCAGGTGGCCGAAAACGGTGACCTGGCCAACTGGATGGTGCCCGGCAAGATGGTCAAAGGGCCCGGCGGCGCAATGGATTTGGTGTCGGGGGTCAAGCGCGTGATCGTCGTGATGGATCATGCCGCCAAGGACGGCAGTCCGAAAATCCTGCCGCAGTGCACGCTGCCGCTGACCGGCAAGGGCGTGGTCGACATGATCATCACCGACCTGTGCGTGTTCGACGTCGAGCCGGGACAGGGGTTGCTGCTCACCGAATTGCATCCCGGTGTCACGGTCGAGGAGGTGCGCGCCAAGACCGGCTGCGATTTCCGGGTCGCGCTGTAGGACTAAGTTTGCCCTGCATCGAGTGTGCATCCTGGGCGTCGAATGTGAACGTAGGGCGGCATTTTCGCGAGTTTCCCGCCCTGGATTCGCACTGGAAGCCCTCAGTGCACACTCGATGAGGCGACTACTCGGGGACCGCTAGCCGCTCTTCGGGCTCCGCCGCTGCACGGCGGCGACCCAGCCACATCCGCCCCGCCGAGATGAATGCGGGAATCATCGACACGAACAAGATCCCCAGGATGATCTTTTCCAAGTTCTGGTGCACGAAGGCGACGTTGCCCAAGAAATAGCCGGCCAGCGTCGCACCCGCGCCCCACGCGATGCCGCCGACGATGTCGAACCCAAGGAACAGCGGATAGCGCATGTAGGACACCCCGGCGACCACCGGGGTGAATGTCCGCACGAACGGCATGAACCGGGCCAGGATGATCGCCATCGGCCCGTACTTCTCGAAGAAGGCGTGCGACTCGGTCACGTAGTGCTTTTTGAAGAAGCGTGAGTCTTCCTTCTTGAACAGCGCCGGGCCGATCCGCCGCCCAATGATATAGCCGGTCTGGTCGCCGAGCACCGCGACCACGGCGACGCAGATCGCGAGCACCTCGATGCTGACGGGCGGGTTGGTGCTGGCCGCCAGCAATCCGCCGGTGAACAGCAGCGACTCGCCGGGCAGCAGCGGGAACAGCAGGCCGGTCTCGATGAAGACGATCAGCAGGATGCCGGGCAGCACCGCGTGCCCGAAGACGCCGTTGGCGCCCAACCAGTACATCGGGTCGAGCAGGTCGGGCAACGCGACCAGGGTGGTAGTCATTGCCCATCAAGATACCGGCGGGTCCCGGGCGGTCTGTCGACGCCGGGCCGCTGTTGCGATACTGGAGGCCCACGATCGCCAGGAAGGAAGTTTCATGCCCATCGCGACGCCCGAGGTCTACGCCGAGATGCTGCGACGTGCCAAGGAGAATTCGTACGCCTTCCCGGCCATCAACTGCACGTCCTCCGAGACGGTCAACGCGGCGATCAAAGGCTTTGCCGACGCCGGCAGCGACGGCATCATCCAGTTCTCCACCGGCGGCGCCGAGTTCGCTTCCGGTCTGGGGGTGAAGAACATGGTGACCGGCGCGGTGGCCCTGGCCGAGTTCGCCCACGTCATCGCCGAGAAGTATCCGATCAACGTGGCGCTGCACACCGACCACTGTCCGAAGGACAAGCTGGACGGCTACGTGCGGCCGCTGCTGGCGATCTCCTCCGAGCGGGTCTCGGCGGGCAAGGACCCCTTGTTTCAGTCGCACATGTGGGACGGCTCGGCGGTGCCGATCGACGAGAACCTCGACATCGCCCGTCAGCTGCTCAAGGACGCCGCGGCCGCCAAGATCATCCTCGAAATCGAGATCGGCGTCGTCGGCGGCGAAGAGGACGGCGTGGCCAACGAGATCAACGACAAGCTCTACACCACGCCGGAGGACTTCGAGAAGACCATCGACGCGCTGGGCCACGGCGAGCACGGCAAGTACCTGCTGGCAGCGACGTTCGGCAACGTGCACGGCGTGTACAAGCCGGGCAACGTCAAACTCCGCCCGGACATCTTGGCTCAGGGGCAGAAGGTGGCCGCGGCCAAACTGGGGCTGCCCGACGGCTCCAAGCCGTTCGACTTCGTGTTCCACGGCGGGTCGGGCTCGGAGAAGTCGGAGATCGAGGAGGCGCTGCGCTACGGCGTGGTGAAGATGAACGTCGACACCGACACCCAGTACGCGTTCACCCGCCCGGTCGCCGCGCACATGTTCACCAACTACGACGGCGTGCTCAAGGTCGACGGCGAGGTGGGCAACAAGAAGGTCTACGACCCGCGCAGCTACCTGAAGAAGGCCGAGGCGGCGATGACCGAGCGGGTCATCGAGGCCTGCAACGACCTGCACTGCGCCGGAAAGTCGCTAACCGCCTAACCGGCGGTGGATTGGCAGATCTTCCACTCGTCGTCGCGGTACTGCAGGTCGAAGCTGCGGGTCGAGCGGACCTGCGGCGCGTAGGCCATGAACGCGGTGACGTTGGCCTCGGCGTGTTTGTCGTCGACGACGACCTGGTCGATGCTGGCGACCACCGGGTACTGCCTGGCCGCCGCGACCCGCTGGTAGGTGTCCTGCCAGGCCTGCTCGTCGTAGCTCACGTAGCCGTCGCGGATGTTGCCGCAGGTGATGGTCCGCAGCGTGGCCAGGTCGCCCTTTTGCACTGCGGCGTCGAAACTTTGGATGGTGCTGCGGACCTGGTCCTCCTGCGACGCGTGCTTCTTTTTGTTGCCGTGCGTCAGCAGCACGGTGCCCAGCACGGCTACCGCCGCCAAGGCCAGGATGATCAGGATGAGCGCCAGCACCCAGCCCCAGCTGCGCTGGCTCGACGGCCGCAGCTTTGCGCCGAGCCGAGGCGGAATCAGTTGCGGCATAGCGGTTCTCGGCGTCGCCCGGCCCTGGCCCGTCGATCCCTCACCCGTCTGAAAGACCTCGGTGGCCGGCTCCGGGGAGGTGGCGATGACGGCGGTCTCCTTGGCGTCGAAACCCGGTGCGGTGAAGCGACGTTCGCCACGCTGGAACTGCGGTTGGGGAGCGTCGCGCTCGCTTTCACGCTGCGCCTTGGCGATCACCTCGGTGGCGGGCTCCGCGTCGGAGGGTGCCGTGCGGTAGGCCTCGGTCACCTCGTCGTCGGGATCAGCCTGCCCCTCGGCGGAATCCGCCGCCTTGGCGTCTGGATCGAATCCAGCCGCGTTCGGCTTGTCGTCCGATGGATTGGGCATGAGCGCTGCTGTCCTCCGGCTGTCGAGATCGGTAGTTGGAGCTTAGCGACCGCCCCACGGTTATGTGGCGACGCCGGGGCGGTCGGGTCGTCGGGCAGCACGGCACAATGAACCCCATGCCACCCCGCCGGCGACGATGCAGAGCGAAGCGATGAGGAGGAGCGGCGCTTATGACACCGTTCGGTGATCTCCTGGGACCGGATCCGATCTTGCTGCCCGGCGATCCTGACGCCGAGGCCGAGCTGCTCGCCGACGAGAAACCGGCGATCGTCGCCGCCGCACATCCCTCGGCGTCGGTGGCCTGGGCGGAGCTGGCCGAAGAAGCGCTGGCAGACGACAAGGCGATCACCGCCTACGCCTACGCCCGTACCGGCTATCACCGCGGGCTGGACCAGCTGCGGCGCAACGGGTGGAAGGGCTTCGGCCCGGTGCCGTATTCGCATGAGCCCAACCGGGGATTCCTGCGGTGTGTAGCGGCGCTGGCCCGTGCGGCCGACGCGATCGGGGAGACCGACGAGTACCAGCGTTGCCTGGACCTGCTCGACGACTGCGACCCGGCGGCGCGCGTCGAACTGGGCTTGAGCTAGCAGGCGGCTCGCTCGACCTGGACGGTGACGTGCTGTAGGCCGCGGTCGGCCAACACCGCGCGGGCGTCGTCGAGCACCCGCGCCGAGTCGTGCCGGCTGGTCAGGTGCGCGGTCGCCATGTCCCTACCCGGCACCAGCGTCCACACATGCAGGTCGTGGACGCCGGTCACGCCGTCGACGGCGCCCAGCGCGGCCCGCAGCTCCTCGACGTCGATGTGCCGCGGCGACGTTTCGGACAGAATCCGCAACGCGCCGCCGGCCAGCGCGATCGCCCGCGGCACCACCCAGAGCGCGACGACGACGGCGACGACGACGTCGGCGTACGGCCAGTGCGTGGTGAGTGTGACCAGCCCGGCGATCAGCACGCCGATGCTGCCGACCATGTCGGCGACGACCTCCAGGTAAGCGCCCTTCACCGCCAGGCTCTGCGATGCATGTGAGTGCAGCAACAACGCAACCACGGCATTGGTGGCCAGGCCCGCGAGCGCCACCGCGACCATCGGCGCGCCGGGAACGTCTGGGGCGTCGCCGAGTCGCCGGACCGCTTCGTAGCCGATGAACGCGGCCATCCCGATCAGCAGCGTCGCATTGGCGATGGCGGTGAAGACCTCGGCGCGATGCCAGCCGTAGGTGCGCCGCGGCGACGCGCTACCGCGGCGGGCCAGCGTCAGCGCCGTCAACCCCATGACGGCAGCGACCACGTCGGTCAGGATGTGACCCGCGTCGGCCAGCAGCGTGATCGAGCCGATCGCCAGCGCGGTGCCCAGTTCGACGACGAAAAACCCGCTCAGCAAGGCTGTCGCGACGAGCATCCGGGAGACGCGAGACATGCCAGCCAATATATGCGCGTTTACGCATATATCGCAAGCCTAGGTCCAGGCGCTCCAGAACCGGGTCAACTGGCCACCGAGCTGCGCCAGCAAAGTGGGCACGCCGGACAGCTCGAAGAACCAGTAGACGATGCCGAAAAACCACTGGTTGAGCAGCGGCGTGATCAGCAGCACCAGCAGGATCAAAAAGCCCCACGGCTTGAACGGTTCGACCGCGCGTTGTGTCTCCGGGCTCAGGTGCGGTTCCAGCGCGCCGTAGCCGTCGAGGCCCGGGATCGGCAGCAGGTTCAGCAGCACCGCGGTGACCTGCAGGAAGCCCAAGAACGCGACCCCGGCCCACAACACAGGGTGCGCAGGGTCGTAGAACAACCGGGTCGACGCCAGCAGCAGCACCGCCAGCACCAGGTTGGCCGCCGGCCCAGCCAGGCTGACCAGGGTGCGCTGCGCGGCCGTCATGAACGACGTCCGCACGTAGACGGCCGCGCCGGGCAGCCCGATCCCGCCCAGCGCGATGAACAGCATCGGCAGGCCCAGCGACAGACCCGGGTTGCTGTATCGGCGCGGGTCCAGTGTCAGATAGCCGCGGACCGCGACGTCGTGGTCACCGAACCGCCACGCGGTGACGGCGTGGCCGAACTCGTGCAAACACAGGGACACCAGCCAACCGGCGATCACCAAGATGAAGACCCCGACCCGGGCGGAAAGGCTGATTTGCGCCCCGGCCAGCCAGGCCAGCACGCCGCCCAGCACGGTCAGGCCGACGATTGCCAGGAAGATCGGGCTGGGTCGCACCGATTGGTGCGTGCCGCGGATGCTCACGCCACGACGTTACCGGCTCCGACTACGGATTCGAGTCGGCGTATTGGATGCCCTGATTGACTTGGTCGATCGCCTGTTGGACGAGGTTGATCGCTTGTTCGCGGTGCCCGCCCTTGTCCGGCTCGGCTTGTTGGAGTTCACTCAGCCCCTGCTGCAGGTGATCCCTGGCGTTGACCATGTGAACCTGAACGGCGTAGGCCGTGCCGGCGCCCAGGACGCCGAAACTCGTTGCCGTGAGGACCCCGGCAACCATCAGCCGAAACTTGGAAACCTGCATCGTGAAGCCTTTCCTGCGCGCGGAAGTCAGTGGTCGGAATGTAGCAGCAAACATGCTCACCGGACCAGGAGCCAGCCTTCGACGTGCCGGTAGAACGTGGAGCGCCGCACCGGTCGGGCGGCTGGGACGCCGTCGCGGATCACGGCCGCGCCGGTGGTGCCCAATTGGGCGGCGCGCCCGGTCACCCAGCGTCCGCCGGCAACGCGGGCGCGCAGCCCGGGCAGCGCCGACGTCGGCTCGATCCGCACGCCGTCGACGTCGCCGTCGAAGAGCGTGGTGTCGTCGACCACCGCCTCGCCGTGCAGCTGCGGCGCGTCGTCGGCGGGCCGCCATTCGGCTGCGCCGACGATCACCGAGCCGGTCTCGTCGCGAATCAACGGCACCCGTTGCGCGGAGCCGCCCCGTGCCCGCCTCGCCGCGCGCCATCCGGCCGGCAGACCGTAGGCCCGCGTTGCCGCGCTGCGCCGCCGCGACACGAACGCCACCTCGACGTCGAGTCGGTCGGCACGCAGCAACCGGCTCAGCACCGCCGCCAGGTCGGCGTCCGAGCCGACCACGATCAGCCGCCGAGGGTCAGTCGCGTCGACGTCGTCGACAACCGGCAGCCCGTCAAGCGCACGCGGCAGGCGATCGCCGAACAACAGCACAGCCGTGTTCAAAACTCTCCTCGCAAAGAGTTGGCGTTTGAGATTGCGCCCAGGGTCGTGGTTCCTCACGAATCACGACCCTGTACGCGATCTCAACGACGCGGGGGCCTTTCTACCGGCTAGTGTGGGCTACCGGCTGGACCACAATAATCAGGAGAACCATGCCGGCAATCGTCCTGATCGGCGCCCAATGGGGCGACGAGGGCAAAGGCAAGGCCACCGATCTACTCGGCGGCCGCGTGCAGTGGGTCGTGCGCTACCAGGGCGGCAACAACGCCGGGCACACCGTCGTCCTCCCCACCGGTGAGAACTTCGCCCTGCACCTGATCCCGTCGGGGGTACTCACGCCGGGCGTCACCAACGTCATCGGCAACGGTGTGGTGGTCGATCCCGGCGTGCTGCTCGACGAGCTGAAGGGCCTCGAGGATCGCAGCGTCGACACCTCCCGGCTGCTGATCTCCGCCGACGCCCATTTGCTGATGCCCTACCACGTGGCCATCGACAAGGTGACCGAGCGTTACATGGGCAGCAAGAAGATCGGCACCACCGGCCGGGGCATCGGTCCGTGCTACCAGGACAAGATCGCCCGCATCGGCATCCGGGTGGCCGACGTGCTCGACCCCGGCCAGCTGGCCCACAAGATCGAAGCCGCACTGGAATTCAAGAACCAGGTCCTGGTCAAGATCTACAACCGCAAGGCGCTGGAACCCGAACACGTCGTGCACAACCTGCTCGAGCAGGCCGAGAGTTTCAAGCACCGCATCGCCGACACCCGGCTGCTGCTCAACGCGGCCCTGGAACGCGGCGAGACCGTCCTGTTGGAAGGCTCGCAGGGCACCCTGCTCGACGTCGACCACGGCACCTACCCGTACGTGACGTCGTCGAACCCGACGGCGGGCGGCGCGGCCGTCGGCTCCGGCATCGGCCCCACCCGGATCACCACCGTGCTGGGAATCCTCAAGGCCTACACCACCCGCGTCGGCTCGGGCCCGTTCCCCACCGAATTGTTCGACGAGAACGGCGAATACCTGTCCAAGACCGGCGGCGAGTTCGGCGTGACGACGGGGCGGCGCCGGCGCTGCGGTTGGTTCGACGCCGTCATCGCCCGCTACGCCACCCGGGTCAACGGCATCACCGACTTCTTCCTGACCAAGCTCGACGTGTTGTCCAGCCTGGAAACCGTTCCGGTGTGCGTCGGCTATGAGATCGACGGCAAGCGCACGAACGACATGCCGATGACGCAGAGCGAGCTGGCCCGCGCCGAACCGGTCTACGAGGAACTGCCCGGCTGGTGGGAGGACATCTCGGACGCCCGGCAGTTCGACGATCTGCCCGCCAAGGCGCGTGACTACGTGCTGAGGCTCGAAGAGCTTGCCGGAGCACACATTTCGTGCATCGGAGTCGGCCCGGGCCGGGACCAGACCATCGTGCGCCGCGACGTGCTGGCGGCCAACCCGTGAGCGAGATTCCCGAAGAACTCGACCCCGACTACCCCAAGCACGGCGGCTTCCCCCGCTACGAGGCCGCAGAGCCCGGCCCGGGTTTCGCCAGGTTCGTCACCGCGATGCGGCGCCTGCAGGACCTCGCGGTGTCCACCGATCCCGACGACGGCACCTGGGACAGCGCCGCCGAGCGGGCCGAGGAGCTGGTCAAGCTGCTCGACCCGTTCCAGGCGCCGGAGGGCGTCGCTCCGGCAGGGCGCGTCCCGTCGATGCCCGGCCTGGGCAGCCTGCTGATGCCGCCGTGGAGCATGACGAAGTTCGGTCCCGACGGCGTCGAAATGCGCGGCCAATTCAGCCGCTTTTACGTCGGCGGCAACATGGCGGTGCACGGCGGTGTGCTGCCGCTGGTGTTCGACTGGATGTGCGGAATGGTGGTGGTCGCCGCGGGCCGCCCGATCAGCCGGACCGCTTTCCTGCACGTCGACTACCGCAAGATCACCCCGATCGACACCCCGCTGGTGGTGCGGGGATGGATCGCCTCCACCGAGGGCCGCAAGGCGTTCGTCTCGGGTGAACTGCGCGACCCCGACGACAACCTGTTGGCCGAATCCAATGCGCTGATGCTGCGGTTGTTGCCCGGCCAGCCGTAGTGCGTGCGGCGCCTATCCTTGGTTCAAATGACTGAGGACGAGCCGGCCCGCGGAAAGCATGAACAGTCTTCCGACGACAACGCTCAGCGCACCACGGTGATGTTGTTGGGGGGCGGGGAGTTCAGCCGGGAGTTGGCGATCGCTTTTCAGCGGCTCGGCACCGAGGTGATCGCGGTCGAGCGGTATGTCGACGCGCCCGCGCACGGGGTGGCCGACCAATCGGTGGTGGTCAGGCTGACCGACACGGACGAGTTGGCGGCGGTCATCGGCCGGCTTCAGCCCAATTATGTGGTGACGGTGACCGACGTGGTGGCCGCCGACGCGTTGACGGCCGCTGCGGAAACCGGGTTCGCGCAGGTGTTTCCGACGGCCCGCGCCGCCCGGCTCACCGCCGACCGGGAGGGCCTGCGTCGCCTGGCCGCCGACGAACTCGGGCTGCCCACCGCGCCGTTCTGGTTCGCCGGATCGGTCGACGAACTCCGCGAGGTGGCCGAGCACGCCGGATATCCGCTGCGGATCCAGCCGGTGGCGCCGGGCGGCGACGGGGAGTCGGTGATCTACGGGCCGTTCGATCTCGAGTCGGCGTGGCGGACTGCGGTGTCGGCCGGCGGGCCGCTGGCGCCTAAACGGGTGATGGCCGAGACCGTCGTCGAGGTCGATTTTCATGTGACGCTGCTCACGGTGCGCAGCGACGGACCGAAAGGTCCGGTGGTCGAATTCTGTTCGCCGATCGGACATGGCCACGTCAGCGGCGAGGCGCTGGAATCCTGGCAGCCGCAACAGATGAGCCGCGCAGCGCTGGACGTTGCCAAGTCGATCGCCGCACGCATCGTCAAAGCCCTCGGCGGGCGGGGCGTGTTCGGGGTCGAGCTGATGATCCGCGGCGACGAGGTCTACTTCTGCGATGTCACCACGCGGCCATACGAGAACGGCGTGGTAACCCTGCGCAGCCAGCGGCTTTCGGAGTTCGAACTGCAGGCCCGGTCGATCTTGGGCCTGCCCACCGACACCATCATGATCTCCCCGGCCGCCGCGCAGGTGCTGTACTCCAGTCACGAGGCGATCGACACCGGCGCCGACAACACCGGGCCGATCGGCGGCGCGCTGACCGAGGCGCTGGCGGTGCCGGAAAGCGACGTGCGGATTTTCGGCCACCACCAGTCCGACGAGCGGCGCCGGCTGGGGGTGGCGGTCGTCACCGCGGTGGACGTGCCGACAGCGCGTGAGCGGGCCAAGCAGGTGGCGACCGCTCTGCGGAAGGTGTGGCAGTCGTGAGAGACTCACGCGGGTGAGTTACGCAGGAGATATCACGCCGCAGCAGGCTTGGGAGCTGCTGAGCGAGAACCCCGACGCGGTGCTGGTCGACGTTCGCACCGACGCCGAGTGGCGCTTCGTCGGCGTGCCCGACCTGTCCGGCCTCGGCCGTGACGTGGTGTACATCGAGTGGAACCGCTCCGACGGCACCCGCAACGAGAACTTCGTCGGCGAACTGCTGGAACGGGTGCCGGCCCGCGACGACCGGCCCGTGGTTTTCCTGTGCCGCTCCGGCAACCGCTCGATCGGTGCCGCCGAGGCCGCCACCGAGGTGGGCATCAGACCGTCGTACAACGTGCTGGACGGCTTCGAAGGACACCTCGACGAAGCGGGCCACCGCGGCGGAACCGGTTGGCGGGCAATCGGTTTGCCCTGGAGACAGTCGTGAGCGCCGGCGACTCCATCAGGGTCCCGCCGCCGCTGCCCGATGGCGTCGGCCCGGCCACCATCGGTGTGCGCGGCGGAATCCTGCGGTCGCAGTTCGAAGAGACCGCGGAGGCAATGTATTTGGCCTCCGGCTACGTCTACGAGTCGGCGGCCGCCGCGGAGCAGGCTTTCACCGGCGAGGTGGACCGCTACGTCTACTCCCGCTACGGCAATCCGACCATCACGATGTTCGAGGAACGGCTGCGGCTGATCGAGGGGGCGCCGGCGGCGTTCGCCACCGCCAGCGGCATGGCGGCGGTGTTCACCTCGCTGGGCGCTCTGCTGGGTGCGGGCGACAGGTTGGTCGCCGCGCGCAGCCTGTTCGGCTCGTGCTTCGTGGTGTGCAACGAGATCCTGCCGCGCTGGGGAATCGAAACGGTTTTCGTCGACGGCGACGACCTGTCGCAGTGGGAGCAGGCGCTGTCGGTGCCGACTCAGGCGGTGTTCTTCGAGACGCCGTCGAATCCGATGCAGTCGCTGGTCGACATCGCCGCAGTGGTCGAGATGTCGCATGCCGCCGGCGCAAAAGTGGTGCTGGACAACGTGTTCGCCACACCGCTGCTGCAGCAGGGCTTCCCGCTCGGCGTCGACGTGGTGGTGTACTCGGGGACCAAACACCTCGACGGGCAGGGCCGGGTGCTGGGCGGGGCGATCCTCGGCGACAAGGAATACATCGACGGCCCGGTGCAGAAGCTGATGCGCCACACCGGCCCGGCGATCAGCGCCTTCAACGCCTGGATTCTGCTGAAAGGCCTTGAGACGCTGGCTGTTCGGGTCGAACACGCCAATTCCTCGGCGCAGCGTGTCGCCGAGTTCCTCGAGGGGCATCCCGCGGTGCGCTGGGTGCGCTACCCGTTCTTGCCGTCGCACCCGCAGCACGATCTGGCCAAGCGGCAGATGTCCGGTGGCGGCACCGTCGTCACGTTCGAACTCGACGCCCCGGAAAGTGCGGCCAAACAGCGGGCCTTCGACGTGCTGGACAAGCTTCAGCTGATCGACATCTCCAACAACCTCGGCGACGCGAAATCGCTTGTCACCCACCCGGCGACTACCACGCACCGGGCGATGGGTCCGGAAGGTCGGGCCGCGATCGGCCTGGGCGACGGCGTGGTGCGCATCTCCGTCGGGCTGGAGGACACCGAAGACCTGATCGCCGACCTCGATCGGGCGCTGGGCTAAGCCGCCAATTTCGCACAAGCAAACCCCCGAGCGGTAAATACTGGATCCAGCGCCCGGGGAGGGGGTTGGTCCGTGCAGCGTCGAACGGTCCTGAAGCTACCGCTGCTGGCGGCCGCGGGTACCGCGCTGGCCCGCGCACCGCGCGCCGGCGCAGAAGCAGGCCGATGGTCGGTTGACCGAGCCAATAGCTGGTACCAGGCGCAGGGCTGGCTTATCGGTGCCAACTACATCACCTCCAACGCCGTCAACCAACTCGAGATGTTTCAGGCGGGCAGCTTCGATCCGCGGCGCATCGACACCGAGTTGGGCTGGGCCCGGTCGTGCGGGTTCAACACGGTGCGGGTCTTTTTGCACGATCAGCTCTGGGCCCAGGATCATCGCGGCTTTCAGGGACGTCTGGCGCAGTTCGTCGGGATTGCGGCGCGGCACCGGATCAAGCCGCTGTTCGTCTTCTTCGACTCCTGTTGGGATCCGTTGCCCAAAGCCGGTCGGCAGCGGGCGCCGAAGCCGGGGGTGCACAACTCCGGCTGGGTGCAAAGCCCGGGCGCCGAACGGCTCAACGACGGCCGTACCCGAACCTTGCATGACTACGTCACAGGTGTGTTGACCCAATTCCGCAACGACGACCGCGTTTTGGGCTGGGATCTGTGGAACGAGCCCGACAATCCCTCGCAGGTGTATCGCGACGTCGAGTTGAAAGACAAGCAGCAGTATGTTGCAGACCTGCTGCCGCGGGTGTTTCGTTGGGCACGCGAGGTCGATCCACGTCAACCACTGACGAGCGCGGTGTGGGACGGCAACTGGGGAGATCCGGCGCGCCGCAGCGTAATCGCGGGCATTCAACTGGACCAGTCCGATGTGGTCAGTTTCCATTGCTATGACGAACCGGCGGCATTCGAGAGCCGGATCGCCGAGCTTGCGCCGCTGGGCCGGCCGATGCTATGTACCGAATACATGGCTCGTACCCGTAACAGCACTGTCGACGGAATATTGCCGATTGCCAAGCGGCACAACGTCAGTGCGATCAATTGGGGCTTGGTCGCCGGCAAGACCCAAACCTACTATCCCTGGGACTCGTGGGATCAGCCCTACACCGCGATTCCGAAGGTGTGGTTCCACGACCTGCTGCACCCCGACGGGCGGCCCTACCAAAGCGCCGAGATCCAAACGATCCGTAACCTCGGTGCGCTGAATACCACTGGATGACGGCGAGATAACGATTCCGCAACCGGGCGCCGTATAACAATCCACGCGACGCGCTCGGCAAATACCGGGGACGCCCCCTCGGGCAACTTATGGTCACTTCGTGTACCGTCGAACGGTCCTGAAGCTACCGCTCCTCATCGCAGCAGGTACTGCATTGGCCCCAACACCGCGCGTCGCTGCGGAACTCAATCGCTGGTCGGTGGACCGTGCCAACCGCTGGTATCAAGCGCAAGGTTGGCCCGTCGGTGCCAACTACATCACCTCGACCGCGATCAACCAGCTCGAGATGTTTCAGGCCGGCACCTATGACCCGCGGCGTATCGATACCGAGTTGGGCTGGGCGAGATTTCACGGACTCAACTCGGTGCGGGTGTTCTTGCACGATCAGCTTTGGGCCCAAGACAGGCAGGCGTTCCAGCTTCGGCTGGCCCAGTTCGTCAACATTGCGGCGCGCCATCGGATCAAGCCGCTCTTCGTGCTGTTCGACTCGTGTTGGGATCCTCAGCCCCGAGCGGGCCTGCAGCACGCACCGAAGCCCGGCGTGCACAACTCCGGTTGGGTGCAAAGCCCGGGCGCCGAACGCCTCGACGACCGCGCCTACCTTCCGACCCTGCAGGCCTATGTCACCGGAGTGTTGGCGCAATTCCGCAACGACGACCGCGTCTTGGGTTGGGACCTGTGGAATGAACCCGACAACCCCGCCAATCAATACCGCTCGACTGAGCGGAGCGACAAGATCCAGCTTGTCGCCAACCTGCTTCCGCAGGTGTTCGGCTGGGCGCGTTCGGTCAATCCCGGTCAACCGCTGACCAGCGGAGTGTGGGACGGCGAGTGGGCAGATCCCTCCAGCCGCAGCACAATCGCCAACATCCAGCTCGACAACTCCGACGTGATCACGTTCCACAGCTATGGCAAACCGGCGACCTTCGAGAGCCGCATCGCCGAGCTCACGCCGCTGGGCCGGCCGATCCTGTGCACCGAGTACATGGCCCGGACGCTGGGCAGCACCGTCGAAGGCATCCTGCCAATTGCCAAGCGGCACAACGTCGGCGCCTTCAACTGGGGCTTGGTCGCGGGCAAGACCCAGACCTACTTCCCGTGGGACTCGTGGAATCAGCCGTACACGTCGGTACCGAAGGTATGGTTTCACGACTTGCTGCGACCCGACGGCAGGCCCTTCCAGGCCAACGAAATCCAATCGATTCGGTCGCTGAGCACCGCACAGCCCTCTTAGCCGGCCGCCTCCTGCTCGGCTTCTTCGGCTTCTTCGGCGGCCGCCAATGCTCCCTGTTGTCCCGCCTGAAGCTGTTGCATCGCCTGCCTGGCATAGATCATCTGGCTGGTGATCGCCATCTGGCCGCGGCCGTGACCGAGGAACGTGATGAACCAGGCGATGACGGTAGTGAAGCGATTCTTGTGGCCCACCAGGTAGTACAGGTGCAGCACCAGCCAGGCCAGCCACGCGATGAAGCCACCGAACTCGAGTTTGCCCACCTGCGCGACGGCGCTGAACCGGGAAACCGTTGCCATGCTGCCCTTGTCGAAGTACTCGAACGGCTTGCGCTGGGCCGGATCGTCGTGGCCCTTCAGCGCGCGTTTGATGCACTTGGTCGCATAGTGGGCACCCTGGAGTGCGCCCTGCGCCATCCCGGGCACGCCGGGCACCGCCATCAGATCGCCGACAACGAAGACGTACGGGTGACCCTTGACCGTCAGATCGGGTTCGACGACCACGCGTCCGGCACGGTCCGTCTCGGTCCCGTCGGACTGCGCGGCGATCATCTTGCCCAGCGGGCTGGCCTGAACACCTGCGGACCACACCTTGCAGGCGCAGTCGATGCGGCGCTCGGTGCCGTCCTTCTCCTTGATGGTGATGCCTTGGTAGTCGACGTTGGTCACCATTGCGTTGAGCTGGATCTCGACGCCCATCTTCTCCAGCCGCCGTTGGGCTTTCAGACCGAGCTTCTCGCCCATCGGCGGCAGCACCGCCGGGGCTGCGTCCAGCAAGATCACCCGGCACTCGCTCGGGTTGATGGTGCGAAATGCCCCGGCCAAGGTGCGCTCGGCGAGTTCGGCGATCTGCCCGGCCAATTCGACGCCGGTGGGCCCCGCACCGATGACGACGAACGTCAGCCGTCTTTCGCGTTCGGCATGATCGGTGGTGACTTCGGCCGCCTCGAATGCGCCGAGGATGCGGCCGCGCAGCTCCAGTGCGTCGTCGATGGTCTTCATGCCCGGCGCGTAGGTGGCGAAATGGTCGTTGCCGAAATAGGACTGCTGAGCACCGGCGGCGACGATGAGGCTGTCGAAGGGCGTGACCGTGTGCGTGGTCATCAGCCTCGAGGTGACGGTGTTGGCCTGAAGGTCGATCCCTTCGACATCGCCGAGCAGCACCCGGACATTGCGTTGTTTGCGCAACACGAGCCGGGTGGTGGGTGCGATCTCCCCTTCGGACAGGATGCCCGTGGCCACCTGATACAGCAGCGGCTGGAACAGATGGCTGGTGGTCTTGGAGATCAGTGTGACGTCGACGTCGGCGCGCTTCAAGGCCTTGGCCGCGGCCAGGCCGCCGAATCCCGATCCGATGACGACGACACGGTGACGCTGGTCGGCAGTCGGCATATTCATCCTCTCTCAGGCGATTTCGGCGGCGGCAGCGCTGGCTTTGCCGAGTCGACTCCATGGGCGAACGCTGGCCTCGGCCATCTCCATCGCTTTGGCGGTGAACACCCGGAAGCCCAGATGTGGCTTGTAGCCATGGATTTCCTTGGTGTCCAGCGCGCGAATGAACGACAGGATCTGCCGGCTGAAGACTTGTCCGGGCACCAGAATCGGGAATCCCGGTGGATACGGGGTGACGAAGGTGGCCGAGACGACCTGTTGCCCGGACTCCATCCGCTCCTCCACCTCGTCGGCGGACAGGTACTCGCAGAACGTGTCGTCATAGCCGAGGTAAAACGCTCGTCGCACATCACCGTCCGGGGTCGACTCGTTGCCGTCGTCGTGTTCGGTGAAACACGAATGGAATCCGCTGAAGTCCGGCAACGGCGCCGACGGACTAGTCAGCCGCAGCACCGCCCGCTCGTGATGCGAGCGATCCGTCAGGCTCATGTCGGCGATCTTCTCGTCGAGCTCTCGCGCGAGGTTGACCAAGACCTCCACCAGGTAGGCCACCGAGCTGCGGGTGGTGCCGATGTTGGTCATGAACAGCACGGTGTTGCGCGACGTCTTGTTGATCTGCACACCGTAACGGTCCATCAACTGAGCACGTTTGAACGTGTCGCCGTCGATCCCGGTGTTGCCGATGTACAGCGTGATCCGGCTGGGATCGAGCACGAATTCGTCCTGCTCCCACGCGGTGGCCATGTTGCGCAGCCCGGTACGCAGCGGCTGGTCGAGACCGGAGGGACGGAACTGAGACGGAATCATCTCGCCCGTCGACAGGCAATGCATGTAGCGGCTCAGCAGCGGGTGCTTGTCGATCGCGTCGCGCAGCTGCATCGCGTTTTCGACCTGCTTTTGCACCAGCTCTACGCCCTCCAGGTCGGCCTGGCGCCGCCCGATGTCCAGCGAGGCGAGCACCTGGTAGTTCGGCGACGTGGAGGTGTGCGCCATGTACGCCTCGTGGAACGGCTCTTCGACCTTCTGGTCGAAATCCTGGTCGTAGACATGGATCATCGATCCCTGCCGCAGCGAGGTCAGGGTCTTGTGGGTGGACTGCGTCGCGTACACCCGCACCCGCGCGCTGGCCGGGTCGGGCAGCAGGCGGGTGCTGCGCAGCGTCTCGTCGTCGGCGCCTGCCATCTTCTCGGCGTAGTCGTGGTAGGCCTTGCGGTATTCCGGTGAGCGCAGCCGCTCGCGGATGGCAGCCGCCGCGTGCATCGCCGTGCGCTTGCGGTACACGTGGTGGAACCGGGCGAACGCGAACCATGCTTCGTCCCAAAGGAATACGAGATCGGGCTTGATCGCCAGGCATTCCTCCATCACCCGCTCGACGTCGTAGACGATGCCGTCGAACGTGCAGTTGGTCAGCGTCAACAGCTTGACCCGGTCCAGTTTTCCGGCGGACCGCAGCGCCAGCAGCCGGGATTTGATCTCGTGCAGCGGCACCGCGCCGTACATCGAATACTGGTTGAGCGGATAGGCATCCAGATAGGTGACCTGCGCGCCGGCCATCATCAGCCCATAGTGGTGCGACTGGTGACAGTTGCGGTCGACCAGCACGATGTCGCCCGGCGCCACCAGCGCCTGCTCGACGATCTTGTTGGCGGTCGAGGTGCCGTTGGTGACGAAGTAGGTGTGCCGGGATCCGAACGTGCGGGCCGCCAGTGCCTGCGCCTCGCGCAGCGGTCCGGTGGGCTCCAGCAGCGAGTCGAGCCCGCCGCAGGTGGCCGACGTTTCGGCCAGGAACACCTCCAGCCCGTAGAAGTCGATCATGTCGGAGATCCAGTGCGAGCCGACGATCGACTTGCCCTGCGAGATCGGCAGCGCGTGGAACACCCCCGTGGGTCGGTGGCTGTATTCACGCAGCGCGGAGAAGAACGGGGTTCGGTAGCGCGCGGCGATGCCCTCCAGCAGCGACAGGTGCTGGTCCAGTCCGGCCTCCCCGCCGTGGAAGACGCGACGGAAATGATGGCCGAGCCGGGCGGCGACGTCCTCCACCTCGAGCTCGGTGATCAGGTACATGTCGATCTCGGGGCGGCTGTCCTTGATGGCGTTGGCCAGAATCGCGGCCCGCTCTTCGGGTGAGTGCTCCGCCAGGTCCTCGGCGATGTGCGCGTCCACGAAATGCGACAGGGCCGACAGGTCGCGGCGCGAGCGGTGCGCGAACCGCCGGGTGATCGCACACGCCTGCACGCTGGCGTTGAGCCGGGCGGCGATCACCGCCTCGTCGCCGCTGCCGACGACCACGATCTCGTAGACGAACGCGTCGTCCGGGCGGCGGCGGGCGTGAATCTCGTTGCGCAGCGCGCGTTCTTGCGCCTCGGTCATGGTCGCGACGATCAGCAACTCGAAATACGGGCGGCCGGAACGGTGCAGCCCGAGCACCTCGAGGGAACCCTCGTCGGCGCCCAGTGTCTCGCTGTCGCTCTCCAGCGGTGAGGTCACCAGCCCGCTGCGGTAGGACTCGGTGACCAGCGCCCGGTTGATCTTGGAGACGGCCCTGCCGAACATTTCGTAGGCGCCGGTGGCAAACAGGCGGTGGGTCTGCCCGAAAACGTGGATGCCCGGGAATGCCCAGTAGCGTTCGAACGGCCGCAGCTGCGACAGCAGTCCCTCGACCAGGTCGGTCAATTCCGTCAGATCGTTGCCGCGCGCCGCGGTGATCGAAAGCCGCCTGCTTGCTTCTTCGAGGCGGCACCAGGCGTCGGCGCGGAATTGCCATGCGGTGTTGTACGCGTGCGGATTTACGTCAGCCATGTCAGCCTCCAGCCCCTATGGGACCAGGCTATGCCGACGCCGCACTGCAAGCGCCGTTTTGGCTAGTCCTTGTGCTCGACGACGCCTGTCGCGTGTTGGGCACGGTTCTCATAAGCCGCGCGGGCGGTGCTGTCGAGATCGAGGAAAACCGTGTCGGTGCCCATCTTCTTGCCCAGCCACCGGCGGCCGCGCGCCGGCAGCAACATCGTCAGGATGGCGATGACCCTCGACGAACCCGGCACGGACACTTGAGGTTTCGGCTTGTCGAGCACTTTGACGATCGCGGCGGCGACGTCTTCGGGTTGCACCGGCTTGGTCGCGGCGGTGGTGTGGGTGCCCGAAATCAATTCGGTGTTGGTGAATGTCGGCAGCACGGCGGTGACGTCGACGCCCTGCGGGGCGAATTCGTCGGCCATCGCGGAGGACAGCCCGACGACCGCGAACTTGGTGCCGGCGTAGACCACTTGGCCCGGCACCGCCACCATGCCGGCCATCGACGCGATGTTGACGATGTGCCCGCTGCGCCGCTTGACCATCTCGGGCAGCACCAGCTGGCAGCCGGTGAGCACGCCGTAGAAGTTGACTTCGATCGACGAGCGGATCGCGTCCTGCGACAGCTCGAGGAACGGGCCGACCGGCATCACCCCGGCGTTGTTGATCAGCACGTCGATGTGTCCACCGCCGTCGGCGCGTGCCTTGTCGAGGAACGCGGCAAACGACTCGCGGTCGGTGACGTCGAGCGGATGTCCCGACACCGAGCCCAGGCTGCTGATGTCTTTGACGGCCTGCTCGAGGACGTCGACGTCGCGGTCCCCGATGACCACCCGCGCGCCGCGCGCCAGCAGCGCCTTGGCCGTCGCGTACCCGATACCGCGGGCAGCACCGGTGATGACCACGGTCTTACCCCTGATGTTGTCCATGGCCAGCGACTTTACAGGTGTCAAGTTTGGCTCGGAAGGGTGTGCCCAGTGGGCGCTAGCCCAGTATCTCCTCGACATAGCGCTTCAACACCGCAGCCTGGGTGAGAGAGATCCAGACCTGCTGGTAGTCGAGGGCCCTGTACTTGTGATCGGTGATGATCCGTACGCCGATGATCTGCTGCCAGGGCGCAGCGGGATACTCTTCGCGAAACTCGGAAGGTAGACGGGAAGCGGTCTCGCCGATGCGGCCGAGAACGGCCTCTGCCGCCCGTTGCTGGCGCCACTGCGTCAACAAGCGCTCCCGGCCGTCGGCCACCAATTCAGCTGCCTCCCCGCAGAATTCGCAGAGATCATCGAGTCGGTCAACGAGACGATCGCCATATTTGTCCACAAGATAATCGCGGCCGGTGCGCGACGGCATCAGACGGGCACCGCGTCCGCCGCGACTCGCTGACCGAACCGCCCCTGCAGGGCACCCTCGCTGATGACTTCGACCGGCACGCCGAGCAGTTCGCGCAAGTCATGCTGCAGGAGGGCAACATCGCCCAGCGACGCATCCGGGCGAAACCTCACCACCAGGTCGATGTCACTATCGGGGGTGTCCGTTCCGCGCGCGACCGAACCGAACACCCTCGGGTTGTCTGCGCCGTACTTGCGGGCAAGGGTGCGGATCTCGTTGCGGTGTCGACGCACCAGTTCCGATGGGCGCACCCGCGTCGCCTCCTCGATCATGTCCAAGACTCGCTGGGTCACCGTCCGTGCTCCGCTTTCGTAGGCGGACAGGTGCGGTTGCGCGATGCCGGTGGCGTCGGCGAGTTGCGCCTGGGTCATTGCGGCCCGTTCACGAAGGGCCCGAATGCGTTCGGCACTCACATAATTGAATATACCAGCTATGGTATGTCGGTCGGGCTCGACGGGCCTGGGTCTTCTTCGTCGGATTCGTAGGCGATGTCGAGCCGCTGTTCGGGGCGGCGCGTTTCGGTGCGCAGCGCCTTGGTGTAGTACTCCTTGTCCGCCTCGATCAGCGGCGGCTGCACGATGCTGCGCGGCCAGAGCCGGTTGACCCGGACCACGTCGATCTCGATCGCATAGACGATCACCGTCGCCTGCAGCGCCAGCCACGCCAGCAGCCCCAGCACCACACCGAAGAACCCGGCCACCGCCTGGGCGTGCCGCAGCTGATGCGCGACCACCACACCGGCCACGGTCAGCAGCACCTGCCACGCCGCGGCGCTGATCGCGGCGCCGGGCACCATCGCGCGGGTGGACACCGCCCCGCACGCCGCGACCCGGAACAGCGCCAGAAAAAACCCGGTGCCCAGCGCGGTGCCGACGACGAAACTGACGGTCCGCGCGGCCAAGCCGTCGAAGCCCAACGACGCCGCCTTCACCGCGGCCGCACTCGACGCGCCGGTCACCACGACGATCAGCCCCATCAACAACAGCGTCCCGACCGTGCGCACATACCTGTTGGGGAACCCGGGCCAGTCGACCTTGGGCACCGCCCAGAGCGTATTGAGCGTGTTCTGTAGG
Organism: Mycobacterium sp. MFM001; assembly: GCF_003402475.1. Classification (GTDB taxonomy): domain Bacteria; phylum Actinomycetota; class Actinomycetes; order Mycobacteriales; family Mycobacteriaceae; genus Mycobacterium. The sequence continues at coordinate 330,900 of NZ_BFAB01000004.1, read as the reverse complement.
GAATACGCGAAGCCGCGGGCACCGTACAGCGAGCCGATAATGCCGATGGTCAGCGATAAAGAGTTGCCGAAGTTGGCTACCCCGAGCTGCTGGTGGATCTGTCCGCCGACGATGGGAAATTCGGCAAACGCCGAATTCACCAGGCGCTCTTGGAGTTTCGGATGCGAGCGCAGCACCACGCCGGCAATGGCCGTCAGTGCTAGCAGCAGCGGGAAAGCCGCGACAAAGCTGTAGTACGCCAGCAGCGAGACGTGATAGCCGGCCTGGTCGTCGCTGAACTTCTTCACCACCGCGATCGGAAACCCGACCACCGGGTGTCGCTGCTGCCACCCGTCGAAGCCGCGGGCGGCGCGTTCAATCGGGTTCACGCACTGGGCATACCCAGAAAGTGTCGCGGTTAGGCTCGCTTCGAGGCGCGTTCGTAGCGGCGGGATTTCGGCGACATCAGCAGGGCGCCGTCGGGCCCGCCGGTGAACGTCAGCTCCCGGCGTAACCGTTGGCCGGGAACCAGGTCGAGCTCGAAGCGCTGGGCCAGCGTCGCGACGATCAGGGTGGCCTCCAGCGTGGCGAACCCGGAGGCCACACACATTCGTTTGCCCGCCCCGAACGGGATGTGCGCGCGCCGTTGCCGCGGCTCGAAGGTCTCCTTCAAGAACCGTGCCGGATCGAACGTGTACGGATCGCTCCAGAAGCGTTCGTTGTGATGGACGCCGTGGATGAGGACGGCGACGGTGGTGCCGGCCTTGATCGGGTAGTCGCCCAGGACGTCGTCGCCCTTTGCCACCCGGGCCAATCCCATGATCGGCGGGTAGCGGCGCATCGCCTCGGCGACCACCGCCTGCGTCCACGGCAGGTTGTCGACGTCGTCGGCCGTGGGTTCGCGGCCGCCCAGTACCTCGTCGAGCTCGCGCCCGAGTTCTGCTCTGGCATCGGGGTTTTCGCTGAGCAGGTACCACGTCCAGGCCAACGCGGCTGCGGTGGTTTCGAAGCCGGCGCCCAGGAAGGTCATCAGCTCGTCGCGGATCTCCAGGTCGCTGTAACGGTAGCCGGTTTCCGGGTCTTCGGCGGCCATCAGCAGGGCCAGCAGGTTGTCCGTCCCGGCCAGCTTGCCGCTGCGGTAGTCGGCGATCAGACGATCGAGGAAATGCTCGATGCGGCGCAGCCCCAGCACCGTGCGCGGCGCGAATACCGCTGCCTCCCAGCGCAACGCGTTGATGGCCAGCCGCGGCGAGCGCAACCGGTCGGCAATCCAGCGCAGCGGCCGTGACCCTCCGCCGATGAATCCGTAGCCGAAAATCGTGAGCAGCCGGGCGAAGTCGACGCGCATCTGCTCGGCCAGCTCGCCGGTCAAATCGATGCCGAACATGGTGCGGGCGATGACGTCCATCGTGATGTAGTTCATCTCGGCCGCGATATCGAGCGGACTGGCCTGTGCTTGCCACCGCTCTGCGGCGGCGACGGCGGCCGCGGTCATCTGCGGGGCGAGTGCGTCGACGTTGCGCTTGGCGAAGATCGGCTGCACCAGCCGGCGGTTGCGCTGCCAGAGCTCGTCGTTCAGGTCGGTGACCAGTCCGCGCCCGAAAGCCACGGCCAGAAGGTCATATTCGGCGCTCTTGGCGTAGTTGTCCTGGTTGGACACCAGGACGTGGCGGGCGATGTCGGGGTTGCGTACGACCACGAACTTGGCCAGCGGGGCGCGGGCCACGATGATGTCGTCCTGGCCGGGCAGCCGCGCGGCGTAGTCGAAGATGGTGTGCCGGTAGCCGGCCCAGATCCCGGCCAACGCCAAGCGCCACGCCTTGATCCAGCCGACCCTCGTGTGCTGCCAGCGGACGAAGGTCGGCGCCCAGCGCGGCGGATGGAGTTCAGCGTGCATAGGCCACTCGCTTCCCGGTACCTCCGGTATACGGTACCGCTGGTTCGGCGCCGAATCCAGACGTGATCGGTAAGCAGGTCTACGGTCGTGGGTATTAGACCTTGGGTAAGCGGATGCGGCGGAACGTCCAAGGAGAGGCCTGGAATGGAACCAAGCAACGCGGTCGCCGGATTCTCGACGGGCGATGGTTTCCCCGATGTCGTCGTCACCGGTGTCGCGATGACAACGCCCCTGGCGACCGACGTCGACGGCACCTGGAAAAAGCTGCTGGACGGCCAGAGCGGCATCCGCAAGCTCGATGACCCGTTCGTCGAGCAGTTCGACGCCCCGGTGCGTATCGGCGGGCGCCTGCTCGAGGATTTCGACGCCGAGCTGAACCGGGTGGAGCTTCGCCGAATGTTGTTCCTGCAGAAGATCTCCGTGGTGCTCGGCCGGCGAGTGTGGACCAACGCCGGCGCGCCGGAGGTCGATCCCAACCGGTTGATGGTGTCCATCGGCACCGCGATGGGCTCGACCGAGGAAATGGTCTTCGGCTACGACGACATTCGTGCGCGCGGCCTGAGGGCCGTCAACCCGGTGGGCGTGCTGATGATGATGCCCAACTCGGGCAGCGCATGGGTGGGGCTGGAACACAAGGCGAGGGCCGGGATCATCACGCCGGTGTCGGCGTGCGCCTCCGGGGCCGAGGCCGTCGCGCGGGCCTGGCAGCAGATCGTGCTCGGCGAGGCCGACATCGCGATCTGCGGCGGCGTCGAGACCCGCATCGAGGCGGTGCCCATCGCGGCGTTCAGCCAGATGGGCATCCTGTCGACCAACAACGACGACCCGGCCGGCGCCTGCCGCCCGTTCGACAAGGACCGCGACGGCTTCGTGTTCGGCGAAGCGGGCGCACTGCTGGTGGTCGAGACCGAGGACCACGCGAAAGCCCGCGGCGCCCCCATCCTTGCGCGGCTGATGGGCGCGGCGATCACCTCGGACGGCTACCACGTCGTCGCACCCGATCCCAACGGGGTGCGGGCCGGGCAGGCGATCACGCGGGCGATCCAGCTCGCAGGTCTGAGCCCGACCGACATCGACCACGTCAACGCCCACGCCACCGGCACCGTGGTCGGGGACCCGGCCGAAGGCAAGGCGATCAACAACGCGTTCGGTACCCACCGGCCGGCGGTGTACGCGCCCAAGGCGGCGCTGGGCCATTCGATCGGCGCGGCCGGCGCGGTGGAGTCGATCCTGACGGTGCTGGCGCTGCGCGACGGCGTCATCCCGCCGACGCGCAACCTGCACACCCTCGATCCGGAGATCGACCTGGACGTCGTGGCGGGGGAGGCGCGTACGGGCGACTACCGCTACGCGATCAACGACTCGTTCAGTTTCGGCGGCCACAACGTGGCGCTGGCATTCGGGAAGTACTGATCAGCGCGCGGTCAGCCAGCCGAGCACATGGCGGGTCTGCAGCCGGATGTAGTCGTCGAGGGTGTAGTTGGGCCCGAAATGCCATTGTTTCAAGGCCCATCCGTGCGCGAGCAGCATGATGTCGAACACCGCCAGGTCGACGTCGACGTCGCCGAAGGTGCCGTCGGCGATACCCGCCTCGATCGCCGAACGTAGCGGCGCGGCGGTGGCGATCTCGAGCTCCTTGATCTGCGCGCGTCCCGCCGCATCCAGAGTGCGGCTTTCCCGGTAGGTCAGCACCACCGCGTCCAGGTTTTCGTCGACGATCTCGATGTAGCGCCGGATCCCGGCGCTCAACTGCGCGACGGCGTCGTCACCGGCGGCCGCCATCACCGGCGCGAGCTGGTCGCGGAAGGCGTCCTGGATGCGCACGATGGTGGCCAGCAGCAGATCTTCTTTGCCGCCGAAGTACTTGTAGATCAGCCCGACGCTGACGTTGGCCTCGGCCGCAAGATCCTGCATGGACATCTGGTGAAAGCCCTTCTGCCCCATGACTTTGACCGCGGCGTCGAGCAGTTGGCGCCGCCGCGAGCTGGTCCGGGCGGCGCGCACCGCCTCTTCGACCGGCAGATCGGCATAATCGGTGGCCATCTACAGGCCCAGGTCCTTGGCGATGATCGTCTTCATGATCTCGGTGGTGCCGCCGTAGATGGTCTGGATGCGCGCGTCGACGAACGCCCGCGACACCGGGTATTCGCGCATGTAGCCGTATCCGCCATGCAACTGCAGGCAGCGGTCGGCGACGCGCACCTGCAGCTCGGTGGTCCACCATTTCAGCCGGGCGGCCCGTGCGGCAGTGAGCTCGCCGTTCAGGTGTTCGGCGATGCAGTCGTCGAGATAGGTTCGGGCAACGTCGATTTCGGTGGCCAGCTCGGCGAGCACGAATTGGGTGTTCTGCAGGCCGGCGATCGGTGAGCCGAACGCCTGCCGGCCACGCACGTACTCCAGTGTCTCGGCCAGCACTCCTTCGGCCGCGCCGATTGCGCCGACCGCCAGCGAAAGCCGTTCCTGGGGAAGGTTGTTCATCAACTGATAGAAGCCGCGGCCTTCCTCCCCGAGCAGGTTCTCGACCGGAACCCGCATGTCGGTGAAGCTCAGCTCGCTGGTGTCCTGGGCGTGCAGCCCGATCTTCTCGAGGTTGCGGCCACGGGAGAAACCAGGCGTGTTGGGGTCGACGACCAGCAGTGAGAGCCCCTTGTGCCGATCGGGGCCGGTGCGTACCGCGACGACGAACAAGTCGCCGATCTGCCCGTTGGAAATAAAGGTTTTTGCGCCGTTCACGACATAGTTGTCGCCGTCGCGCACGGCGGTGGTGCGGATCCCCGCCAGGTCGCTGCCGGTACCCGGCTCGGTCATCGCGATGCCGATGATCGTCTCGCCGGTCACGACACCCGGCAGCCAGCGCTGTTTCTGCTCGGCGGTGGTCAGGTCGGTGAGATAGGGCAGCACGATGTCGTTTTGCAGCGACAAGCCGACGGCCTCGGCCGCGGCTCCCGCCCGCTGCAGCTCGTCGACCAGGATTGCGTTGTAACGAAAGTCGTCGACACCGGGCCCGCCGAACTCCTCGGGCACCGAAAATCCAAGCAGCCCAAGCTTGCCGGCCTCGGTGAACAGGGAGCGGTCCACGCAGCCGGCCTTCTCCCAGGCCTCGTGAGCCGGCACGACGGTCTGCTGCACGAAACCGCGTACTAGTTCGCGGAACTGGTGATGCTCGGGCGTGTAGGTCAGGGTCATCGGAACGCATCCATGCCGGTGATCGCCTGGCCGAGGATCAGCTGATGCATCTCCGGGGTGCCTTCGTAGGTCAGCACCGACTCCAGGTTGACCATGTGCCGGATCACCGGGTATTCCAGAGATATCCCGTTGCCGCCCAATATGGTTCGTGCGGTGCGGCAGATTTCGATCGCCTCGCGGGTGTTGTTGAGCTTGCCGAAGCTGACCTGCTCGGGGCGCAGCCCGGCGCTGTCCTTGAGCCGGCCCAGGTGCAGCGAGAGCAACTGGCCCTTGTGCAGTTCCACTGCCATGTCCACGAGCTTGGCCTGTGTCAACTGGAAACCCGCGATGGGCCGGCCGAATTGGGTGCGCTGCGAGGCGTAGTCGAGCGCGGCCTGCCAGGCCGAGCGCGCGGCGCCCATCGAGCCCCAGATGATGCCGTAGCGCGCCTCGGACAGACACGCCAGCGGTCCCCGCAGGCCTTTTGCCTCGGGCAGCATCGCGTCGTGCGGCAGCCGCACGTCGTCGAGCACCAACTCGGATGTGATCGAGGCGCGCAGCGAGAGTTTGTGGTGAATCGTGTTGGCGCTGAACCCCGGTGTGTCGGTGGGGACGATGAATCCCCGGATGCCGTCGTCGGTGGCCGCCCACACGATCGCGACGTCGGCCACCGTGCCGTTGGTGATCCACATCTTGCGGCCGTTGAGCACCCAGTCCGAACCGTCGCGTCGCGCACGGGTTTTCATCGCCGCCGGGTCGGAGCCGATGTCGGGTTCGGTCAGCCCGAAGCAACCCAGCAGCTCGCCGGCGGCCATGCCGGGCAGCCACTGCTGCTTTTGTTCCTCCGAGCCGTTGTTCCAGATCGCGAACATGGCCAGCGACCCCTGCACGCTTACCAGCGACCGGATGCCCGAGTCGGCGGCTTCCAGTTCGGTACAGGCCAGCCCGTAGTGCACCGCCGACGCGCCGCCGCAGCCGTAGCCTTTCAGGTGCATGCCCAGCAGGCCGAGTTCGCCGAACTGCTTGGCCAGCTCGCGGGCCACCGGCAGGTCGCCGGCCTCGAACCAGTCGGCGACGTACGGGGTGACGTGCTCGGCGCAGAACTGCCGCACCGTGTCGCGCACCGCGATCTCGTCGTCGGACAGCAACGTGTCCAGCGCCAAGGGGTCCAGCGGGTCGAAGCTCATCATCCGGCCATCGTAAGGCCGCCGCTGACGCTGATCACCTGCCCGGTGATGAACGACGCGGCATCGGAGGCAAAGAACAGCACCGGCGCGGCCACCTCCTCCGGCCGGGCCAGCCGGCGAAACGGAATCGCTTTGACCAGAGCCTCTCTCAGCTTTTCCGGTTGGGCCGCGAACAACGGGGTGTCGGTCGGGCCCGGGCATACGCAGTTGACGGTGATCTGGTGGCGGGCCATCTCCCGGGCCAGCGACTTGGTCAGCGCGATCACGCCGCCCTTCGCGCCGGCGTAGATGGTTTCTCCGGCGCTGCCGACCCTTCCGGCGTCGCTGGCCAGGTTGATCACGCGTCCGCCGCCGCCGGCCTCGATCATGCCGGGCAGGAACGCGCTGCACACGTGCACCGGGCCAAGGTAGTTGATGGCCACCACCTTCTCCGCGAATTCGGTTGTGGCGTTGAGGAATTGGTCGGTGCGATCCCAGCCGGCGGCGTTGACGACGACGTTGGGCACCCCGGGTGCGCGGTCGCGCAGTGCATCCACCTGGGCGCGGTCGGCGACGTCGACCGGCAGCGCAGTGATCAAGTCGGGGTATTCCTTGGCGGTGGCTTCAGCCGCCGCGAGATCGAGGTCGGCGGCAATGACCCGGTCACCCTGGGCGGCGAAGCCCAGCGCGATTGCCCTGCCGATGCCCGACCCGGCGCCGGTGACCAGTGCGAGTTTCATGCCGTCACGTACCTCCCGAAGTCGGCGGGCCGCTTCTCGGCGAATGCCCGCGCCCCCTCCATACCTTCGTCGGTGTGCACGAAGATCTCCAGCGCCGACATGGCCAGATTGGACAGGCCGGCCTGGTGATCGGTGTCGGCGTTGAACGACTGCTTGAGGAACCGCAGCGCGGTCGGGCTCTTCTCGCTGATCTCCGCCGCAATGGCCTTGGCCTCGGTCATCAACTTCTCGGCGGGCACCACGTAGTTGACCAGCCCCCAACGTTCGGCGGTGGCGGCGTCGTAGCGGCGGCACAAGAACCACATCTCCCGGGCCCGCTTTTCGCCGACCACGCGCGCCAGATACGCCGACCCGAACCCGGCGTCGAACGACCCGACCCGCGGCCCCGCTTGTCCGAACGTCGCGTTCTCGGCCGCGATGCTCAGGTCGCACAGCACATGCAGCACATGGCCCCCGCCGACCGCGACCCCGTTGACCGCGGCGATCACTGGTTTGGGCACATCGCGAATCAGCTTGTGCAAGTAGCCGATTTCGAACATGCCGCTGTCGGTGGGTCCGTAGTCGCCGGTCTCCGCGCGCTGCTTGACGTCGCCGCCGGTGCAGAACGCCTTGTCGCCGGCGCCGGTCAGGATGATCGCCGACACGCGGTTGTCGGCCCACGCCGCCCGGAACGCCTTGACCAATTCCTCGACGGTTTTCCCGCGGAACGCGTTGTAGCGCTCCGGCCGGTTGATCGTGATGACCGCGGCGGCGGCATCGATCTCGTAGGTGATGTCCTCATAGGGTGAATCAGCATTCATTCTGGACGAATCTATATTCAGCTTGAGCCTCGGTCAAGGCCGGTACTGTCGCGACATGCGCGGATTGAGGTGGCTGGCCGTCGACGTGGTGTGCGTGCTGGTGTTCTGTGCTCTCGGGCGGCGCAGCCATGACGAAGGGCTCAGCGTCGGCGGTGTTGCGACGACGGCGTGGCCGTTTTTGATCGGCACGATTCTGGGCTGGCTCCTGTCGCGGGGCTGGCGACGCCCGACGGCGCTCGCGCCGACCGGTGTGCTCGTCTGGGTGTGCACGGTGGCCGCCGGAATGCTGCTGCGCAAGGCCACCTCGGCCGGGGTCGCCGCCAGTTTCGTGGTGGTGGCTTCGACGGTCACTGCCCTGCTGTTGCTGGGATGGCGCGCCGCGGCCCAGGCTGGAATGCGTCTGGCTGCGCGACGTTAGACAGTTACGTGATGCCCCAGACGCTCCAGTTCGTGTCGGCGGACCAGGACGACCCGCTGGCGCAGCCTCTGCTGGCCGAGCTGGCCGTTGAATACGCGCAGCGTTACGGCGGCACACCGGACATCCACCTGACCTGGCTGCGTGTCCCGTCCGCCGAGTTGGCGGCGCCGGACGGCGGCCTGGTGATCGGCGTCGTCGACGGAGTTCCGGTCACCGGCGGCGCGTTTCGGCGCTACGACGCCCACACCGTCGAGTTCAAGCGGATCTGGACCGGCCGCGCGCATCGTCGCCGCGGCTATGCGAAGGCGCTGCTGGCGGAGCTGGAGGCAGCGGCCGCTGCCCGCGGATACCGGCGGATTTATCTGATCACCGGCAATCGTCAGCCCGAGGCCGAGGAGCTGTACCGCACGATCGGCTACACCCAGCTCGACGAGCCGCTGCCGTCGTGGGGCGAGTTTTATCCGATCGCGTTCGAGAAGTGGCTGTCATGACCGAACAGCTGCACCTCGGCGTCGCGCTCGACGGCTACGGCTGGCATCCGCAGGCCTGGCGGGCCACACTGCCCGCGGAATCGGTGCTGTCCGGCCGGTATTGGGCCGGCCTGGCCGCCACCGCCGAACGCGGACTGCTGGACTTTCTGACGATCGACGACACGCTGATGCCGCAACCCGGCCGTCGCGAGGCCATCGATCCGCGACGGCTGGCCGGTCGCGCCGACGCGGTTCTGGTGGCCGCCCGCATCGCGCCGGCCACCCGGCACATCGGGCTAATCCCGGTCGCCACGGTCACCCACACCGAGCCGTTCCATGTCTCCAAGGCCATCGCCACACTCGACTTCGTGTCGCACGGGCGGGCGGGATGGCAGACCCGGGTCAGCGCGACTACGCACGAGGCGGCGCTGTTCGGCCGCCGCGAGCTATCCGGTGATCTGTTCGACGAGGCCATCGATTTCGTCGAGGTGGTGCGCCGGCTCTGGGACAGCTGGGAGGACGACGCGGTGATCCGCGACGCGGCCACCGGGCGCTACATCGACCGGGACAAGCTGCACTACATCGACTTCGTCGGCGAATACTTCTCGGTGAAAGGCCCGTCGATCACCCCGCGACCGCCGCAGGGCCAGCCGGTGGTCGCCGCCCTGGCGCATGCCTCGCGGATCTACGAATTCGCCGCAGCCAGCGCCGATCTCGTGTTCATCACACCCACCGACGACGACGGGCTGCGCGCCATCCTCACTGAGGTAGATGCGCGCCTGAAGGTGTATGCCGACGTGGTCGTCTCGTTCAGCGGTGACACCGACTTCCGGTCGGATGCTTTGGTATTCGGCTGCAGCGCAGCCGAATTGGTGGATCTGCTACTGGGCTGGCAGGCGCTGGGCATCGACGGCGCCCGGCTGCGCCCAGCGGTCAACGCCACCGACCTGCCGGTGATCGTCGACGAGGTGGTGCCGCTGTTGCAGCGAGCCGGCCGATTCCGCAGCGGCTACCGCGACGGCGAGACGCTGCGCGAGCGGCTCGGCTTGCCGGTGGCGCCCAATCGTTATGCGGCGGTGCGCCAATGACCCCGCTGTCCGTTCTCGACCTGGCGCCGATCAGCGCCGGCAGCGACGCCGCAACCGCGCTGCGCAACACGATCGACCTGGCTCAGCACGCCGAGCAGTGGGGCTTTCGGCGGTATTGGGTCGCCGAGCACCACTTCGTCGGCGTGGCCAGCTCGTCACCGGCGGTGTTGGTGGGACAGATTGCGGCCGCCACCAACACTATTCGGGTCGGCACCGCAGCCGTGCAGCTCAGCCACACCACCGCCGCCGCGGTGGTGGAGAGCTTCGGCATGCTCGAGGCTTTCCACCCCGGCCGTATCGACCTCGGCGTCGGCCGTTCCGGGCAGCGCCGCATCACGCCGCACAAACCCCGCAAGCCGCGGCCCAAAACCGAAACGCCTCGCGAGTGGCGGGAAATCGACGGTGTCGTCGTGCCACCGCCGTTCGACCTGCGCACGGTGCTCAACAAGGAACGGGTGCAGGCCACGATGGCGATCCTGCAGCAGCCAGAGGCCGTCGCACCCGATTTCGCCGAACAGCTGAACGACATCCTCGCGATGCTCGACGGCACCTACCGGGTCGACGGGTTCGAGGTGCACGCGGTCCCCGGTGAGCGAAGCGGCTTGACGCCGTGGATCTTTGGCAGCAGCAAGGGCAAGAGTGCGCAGATGGCCGGCGCGTTGGGATTGCCGTTCGTCGCCAGCTATCACCTCACGCCGGCCACCGCGCTGGACGCCGTCGACGCCTACCGCGCGGCGTTCGTGCCGTCTAAGGCGCTGTCGCGGCCGTACGTGGTGATTTCGGCGGACGTCGTCGTCGCCGAGGACAGCGCCACCGCCCGGCACCTGGCGTCCAGTTACGGCCAGTGGGTGTACTCCATCCGGGCCGGCGACGGCGCCGTCCCGTATCCCGATCCTGACGAGTGCCCGCCGCTGACCGACGAACAGCTGGCTGTGGTAAACGACCGGCTGGCAACGCAATTCGTCGGCAACCCCGACGAGGTGGCCGAGCGGCTGACGGCGCTACAACGCATCAGCGGCGCCGACGAGCTGGTGATCACCTCGGTCACCTACCGCCACGAGGACCGGCTGCGCTCGCACGAACTGATCGCCAAGCGTTGGTTCGCATGAAGCAGGTTCACCTGGCGGCGCATTTCCCGGGCGTCAACAACACCACGGTGTGGGCCGATCCGGCCGCCGGCAGCCAGGTCGAGTTCGACTCGTTCGTGCATCTGGCCCGCACCGCCGAACGCGGGCTGTTCGACTTCTTCTTCCTGGCCGAGGGTTTGCGGCTGCGTGAGCACCGTGGCCGCATCTACGACCTGGACGTGGTGGGCCGACCGGACACCTTCACCGTGCTGGCCGCATTGGCCGGCGTCACCGACCGGATCGGCCTGACCGGGACGATCAACACCACGTTCAACGAACCCTTCGAAGTGGCACGGCAATTCGCCACCCTGGACCATTTGTCCGACGGCCGGGCCGGCTGGAACATCGTGACGTCGTCGGATGCGTTCACCGGTGCGAACTTTCGCCGCGGCGGCTTCCTCGACCACGCCGACCGCTACACCCGCGCCGAGGAATTCCTCACCGTCGCACGCGAATTCTGGGACAGCTGGGCCCCCGGCGCCGTGCGGGCCGACGTGGACGCCGGGCTCTACGTGGACCCCGGCCGCATCAAGACCGTCGAGCACCACGGCCCGCAGTTCAGCGTGCGCGGAATGGCGACGCTGCCCGCCGGGCCGCAAGGCCAGCCGGTGCTGTTGCAGGCCGGCGACTCCGAGGAGGGCCGGTCGTTCGGAGCCCGCCACGCCGACGCGATGTTCACCTTGCACGGGTCGCTGGAGGACGGCCAACGCTACACCGCCGACGTCAAAGGCCGCGCGGCGGCTGCTGGCCGAAACCCCAACAAGCTCAAGGTGTTTCCCGCTGCCACGTTCGTGCTGGGCGACAGCGCCGCCGACGCCGCCGAAAAGGCACACCACATTCGTCGGCAACAGGTCAGCGGCCCGACTGCGATCGCCATGCTCGAGCAGGTGTGGGGCCGCGACTTGTCGGCCTACGACCCCGACGGTCCGCTACCCGACGTCGACCCGACCGGCGACACCAGCATCACCCAGGGCAGGGTGCGGCACGGCGACCCGGTCGCGGTGGCTCGTCGCTACCGCGACCGGGCCCAGGCCGAGAACCTCTCGATCCGCGACCTGGTCATCGCCGTCACCAGCCGGCAGCAGTTCGTCGGAACCGCCACGCAGGTCGCCGACGAGATGAACCGCTACGTGCAGGCCGACGCCTGCGACGGGTTCATCCTGGTCCCGCATCTGACCCCGCACGGGCTGGACGACTTCGTCGACCAAGTGATCCCACTACTGCAGGACCGCGGGGTCTACCGCACCGAATACACCGGCCGGACGCTGCGGGAGCACCTGGGTGGTCAGCCGGCCATGAATTCGTGATAGGCCGACTCCAACTCGGGTGACAGCGCGGTCGTGTTGCACTGCCGCTCGGTGTCACCGATCGGCGCCAGAATGCCCCGCAGGTCGTAGTACTCCTGCGGGTGCGCGGTGAAGTAGGTGCGCAGAGTCGCCGACGCCTCCGGACGCGGGCGGGTGATCGCATCCGTCACCGCCGCGTTGGCGCCGGGGTGAGCGTCGAGGTACTGGCGCGCGGCGCCGGTCGTCGAGTTGACGGTGTTCTGCACCCCGGCAGGGCTACAGTCGGGCGCCGCCGATGCCGTCGGCGCCGCGATCGTCGTTGCGGCCAGACCGCCCAGCAGCAAGCAGGCAGCATGAATTTTCATCATCGTTTGTTCCTTGAGGTTGCACATTGGCAGAAAGGCCCGCCTCCTGCTCAAGCGGGCGGGGCCGCCGCCTCGGGCCGACCCGACGCCCAACGTACGCCGAGCCGATCGGACGTGAAGGACGCGAAAATCGGTGCGGCAGTGGGCGAACCGCGACTGGCGTGAACAACGTTGCATGTGTGGCGGTCGTCGGTAAGCGATCGACCAGAGCCGCGCCGCAATCGTGAGAATTCTTAAGAGACTGTGATGTTCACTGTAATCGAATTGTGATCGCGCTCAGTGGCGTTGGGCCAGCGCGCTTGCCTTGTCGGTGGCATCGCGGATGGGCCCGCGCCACAGGTCGCCGTGGCCGGGAGCCAGGATCTCGGTGTCCAGCAGCGCCAGCGCCGCCAGGCTGCGCACGCAGTCGTCCTGGTTGTGGCTGAACACCGCCGGCAACAGCTGCGGGCCGTTGTGCGCCAGCAGCGGGTGACCGGTGACCAGTGCGTCGCCGCTGGCCAGCACGCCGTCGACCAGGTACGAGCAGTGCCCGCCGGTGTGCCCTGGGGTCGGGATGGCCATCGGGTGGCCGGGCAACTCGGCGGCCACTTCCGCGGTCAGCGGCTGCGCCGATGGAATGCCCTCGCGGATCAGCCCGCCATTGCGGACCACGTGCGCGGCCCACAGCGCCCAGCGCGGGCGCCAGATCCGCAGTGCGACGTCGAGCGGCGACGCCTGCTCCAGATACTCCCGCTTGGTGTGGCCGACCTCGTCGGGATGGCAGTACACCGGGGTGCCCTGCGTCTTGGCGAACCAGATCGCCGAGCCCAGGTGATCGATGTGCGCGTGGGTGAGCAGGATCGCCCGCACGTCGGCGGGCTGGTACCCCAGTTCGCGCAGCGAGGCGAGCACGTCGTCGCGATCCCCGGGATATCCGGCGTCGATCAGCATCACGCCGGTGTCGCCTGTGACCAGCAGCCAGTTGACCGCCTCGCCCTGCGCGAGATGCACGGTTTCGGTGAGGGCGGTGACAACCGGCGCCATGCCCGCGAGCTTAACGACCGGGCCGGCCGGGCGATCGCAAGGACGGCGAAGCCGGGCGCTGGGGGCACCCCCAGCCGCGAAGCGGCGTGGGGGACGGGTCGCCCGGAGGCAACGGAGTAGAAACGACAGCGTGGCTGAACTAAAACTGGGATACAAGGCGTCGGCGGAACAATTCGCGCCGCGGGAACTCGTCGAGCTGGCGGTCGCCGCCGAGGCGCACGGCATGGACAGCGCCACCGTCAGCGACCACTTCCAGCCCTGGCGACACAAGGGCGGGCACGCCCCGTTCTCGCTGGCCTGGATGACCGCGGTCGGCGAGCGCACCAAACGCATCACGCTGGGCACCTCGGTGCTCACCCCGACGTTCCGGTACAACCCCGCCGTCGTGGCCCAGGCGTTCGCCACGATGAGCTGCCTGTATCCGGGCCGCATCTTCCTGGGCGTGGGCACCGGCGAAGCGTTGAACGAGATCGCCACCGGCTACGAGGGCGAATGGCCGGAGTTCAAGGAGCGCTTCGCGCGGCTGCGCGAATCGGTGCGGCTGATGCGCGAGCTGTGGCGGGGCGACCGCGTGGACTTCGACGGCGACTACTACCGGCTCAAGGGCGCCTCGATCTACGACGTGCCTGAAGGCGGCGTGCCGATCTACATCGCCGCCGGCGGGCCGGCGGTGGCCAAATACGCCGGACGGGCCGGCGACGGCTTCATCTGCACCTCCGGCAAGGGCGAAGAGCTGTATCGCGAGAAGCTGATGCCGGCCGTGCAGGAGGGCGCCAAGGCCGCCAACCGCAACGTCGACGACATCGACAAGATGATCGAGATCAAGATCTCCTACGACCCGGACCCCAAGCTGGCGCTGGAGAACACCCGGTTCTGGGCGCCGCTGTCGCTAACCCCCGAGCAGAAGCACTCCATCGACGACCCGATCGAGATGGAGAAGGCCGCCGACGAGCTGCCGATCGAGCAGGTCGCCAAGCGCTGGATCGTCGCGTCCGATCCCGACGAGGCGGTCGAGAAGGTCGGCCAGTACGTGACGTGGGGCCTCAACCACCTGGTGTTCCATGCGCCCGGCCACGACCAGCGCCGGTTCCTGGAGCTCTTCGAGAAGGATCTCGCGCCGCGGCTGCGGCGACTGGCCTGACGTGCCCACCTCGAGCATCTACATCACCTCGCCCGAGGGGGACACCGGCAAGTCGACGATCGCGCTCGGGGTGCTGCACCTGCTGTCCGCGACCGTGGCCCGGGTCGGGGTGTTCCGGCCGATCGTGCGGGCTAGCGGCGATCGCAAGCGCGGCGAAGCCGGGCGCAGCGGGTCGACGCCGGTCGTAACAGTCGAGCGTGACTACATCCTGGAAATGCTCTTGGCGCATGCCACCGCCGGGCTGTCCTACGAGCAGTGCGTCGGCGTGACCTACCAGCAACTGCACGAGGACACGGACGCCGCGCTCACCGAGATCGTCGACCGGTTCCACGTGGTCGCCGACCAGTGCGACGCGGTGGTCATCGTCGGCAGTGACTACAACGACGTAGCGGCGCCTGCGGAACTGAGTGTCAACGCCCGCATCGCGGTCAACCTCGGCGCCCCGGTGGTCCTGACCGTCCGTGCCCGCGGCCGCACTCCCGACGAGGTCGCCCAGGTGATCGAGATCTGCCTGGGCGAGCTGGCCGCCCAACACGCCCACACCGCGGCGGTGGTGGCCAACCGCTGCGACCCGTCGCAACTGGAAGCCGTCGCCGCGGCGTTGAGCGGGTTCGAGCCCAACACCTACGTACTGCCCGACGAGCCGCTGCTGGTCGCACCCACAGTGGCCGACCTGCAAACCGCGGTCAACGGAACATTGCTGTCCGGTGACACCGAACTGCTTGGACGCGAGGCGATGGGTGTGGTGGTCGCCGGCATGACCGCCGACCATGTGCTGGAACGCCTCGGCGACGGGGTCGCGGTGATCACCCCGGGCGACCGCTCCGACGTCGTGCTGGCGGTGGCGAGTGCCCATGCGGCAGAAGGGTTTCCGTCGCTGTCGTGCATGATCCTCAACGGCGGCTTCGAGCTGCACCCGTCGATCGCGGCATTGGTGTCCGGGCTGCGGCTGCGGCTGCCGATCATCGCCACGACGCTGGGCACCTACGACACCGCCAGCGCTGTCGCCTCGGCGCGGGGCCGGATCACCGCGGGCTCGCAACGCAAGATCGACACCGCGCTGGCGTTGATGGAGCGCAACGTCGACGTCGCCGAACTGGTGGCGCGGCTGGCGATTCCGATCCCGACCGTCACCACTCCGCAGATGTTCACCTACCAGCTGCTGGACCGCGCCCGATCCGACCGCAAGCACATCGTGCTGCCCGAAGGCGACGACGACCGCATCCTGCGCTCGGCCGGGCGGCTGCTGCAGCGCCGGGTGGCCGACCTGACGATCCTCGGCGACGAGAACGAGATCCGTTCCCGTGCAGCCGAGCTCGGCGTCGACCTGTCCAACGCCACCGTGCTCGACCCGCGCACCAGCGAGCTGCGCGAGAAATTCGCCCACCAGTACGCCGAGCTGCGCGCCGCCAAAGGCGTCACGCTCGACCTGGCCGGCGAGGTGATGCGCGACGTCTCGTATTTCGGCACCATGCTGGTCTACAACGGCTTGGTCGACGGGATGGTGTCCGGTGCGGCGCACACCACCGCCCACACCGTGCGGCCCGCGTTCGAGATCATCCGCACCGCCCCAGACGTCTCCACGGTGTCGTCGATCTTCCTGATGTGCCTGCCGGATCGGGTGCTGGCCTACGGCGACTGCGCGATCGTCCCGGACCCCACGGTCGAACAGCTGGCCGACATCGCGATCAGCTCGGCCCGCACCGCGGCGCGGTTCGGCATCGAGCCGCGGGTGGCCATGCTGTCGTATTCCACCGGCGACTCCGGGGCCGGTGCCGGCGTCGACAAGGTCCGGGCCGCAACGGAATTGGTGCGCAGTCGGACACCTGAGCTGCTGGTCGAGGGACCCATCCAGTACGACGCCGCGGTCGACCCGTCGGTGGCGGCCACCAAGATGCGCGACTCGGCGGTCGCGGGCCGCGCGACCGTGCTGATCTTCCCCGACCTCAACGCCGGCAACAACGCGTACAAGGCGGTGCAGCGCAGCGCCGGCGCTATCGCGATCGGTCCGGTGCTGCAGGGCCTGAACAAGCCGGTGAACGATTTGTCCCGCGGCGCGCTGGTCGAAGACATCGTCAACACCGTTGCCATCACTGCGATCCAGGCCGCGGCGCAATGACCGAGCCTCTCGTCCTGGTGATCAACTCGGGCTCGTCGTCGCTGAAATACCAGCTTCTCCAACCCGATTCGGGGGAGTCGCGGGCGGACGGCCTCGTCGAGCAGATCGGCGAGGAGGGGTCGGACA
Source organism: Mycobacterium sp. MFM001 (assembly GCF_003402475.1). Classification (GTDB taxonomy): domain Bacteria; phylum Actinomycetota; class Actinomycetes; order Mycobacteriales; family Mycobacteriaceae; genus Mycobacterium. The sequence continues at coordinate 313,990 of NZ_BFAB01000004.1, read as the reverse complement.
TTCCCGATCACGATGCCGCGCTGCGATACGCCTTCGATCAGCTGGGCGACATCGACCGGCTCACGGCGGTCGGGCACCGGGTGGTGCACGGCGGTCAGGACTTCTACCGGCCCACCGTGATCGACGACGCGGTGATCGCCAAGCTCAAAGAGCTGTCGCCGCTGGCCCCGCTGCACAACCCGCCGGCGCTGCGGGGTATCGAGGTGGCCCGCAAGCTGCTGCCCGACGTTCCGCATGTCGCGGTGTTCGACACCGCGTTCTTCCACGACCTGCCTCCCGCCGCGGCGACCTATGCCATCGAGCGCGAGTTGGCCGAAGCGTGGCAGATCCGCCGGTACGGCTTCCACGGCACGTCGCACCAGTACGTCAGCGAGCAGGCCGCCAAGTTCCTGGGCCGGCCGCCAAGCCAGCTGAATCAGATTGTGCTGCACCTGGGTAACGGCGCGTCGGCGTCGGCCATCGCGGGAGGCCGGCCCGTCGACACCTCGATGGGCCTGACTCCGTTGGAAGGCCTGGTGATGGGCACCCGCAGCGGTGACATCGACCCGGGGATCATCGGATACCTGTGCCGTGAGGCGAACATGAGCGTCGACGACATCGAGTCGACGCTGAACCACCGCTCCGGAGTGCTGGGGCTGGCAGGCGAGCGCGACTTTCGCCGGCTGCGCGAAATGATCGAATCAGGTGACAACTCAGCGCAATTGGCCTACGACGTGTTCATCCACCGGCTGCGCAAGTACGTCGGCGCCTACCTGGCGGTGCTGGGCCGCACCGATGCCGTCACCTTCACCGCAGGGATCGGCGAGAACGCCGCGTCGGTGCGCCGCGACGCGCTGAGCGGCCTTGCCGCACTGGGGATCGAGGTCGACGAACAGCGCAACCTCGAGCAGGCGCGCGGTGCGCGGCGGATCTCCACCGACGCCTCAGCCGTTGCCGTGCTGGTGATCCCGACCAACGAAGAACTGGCCATCGCCCGCGACTGCCTGAGCGTGATTGGGCCCGGTGAAGGCTACAGTTTGGAACATGGGTGACCCCGGCGTTGCTCCGGTCGGGACGCAATTCGGCCGGTACAAGATCCGCGCGCTGCTCCGCCACACCGGCGTGGGTCAGGTCTACGAAGCTGTCGACACGTCCAAAGAACGCACCGTCGGCCTAACGCTGTTGCCACCGAGCGTGGACCGCGATCGGTTCTTCCGCGAATTGGTGGTCGTGGCGGGGCTGACGGAGCCGCATGTCATTCCGGTCCTCGATTGGGGCGAGATTGACGGCCGGTGCTATGTCGCAACGAAATGGATGCCGGGCGAGACTCTCCAATCGCTGGTGGCCACGTTCGGGCCGATCGACCCGGTACGCGCGGTGGCCATTATCGAGCAGATCGCCGCGGCTCTCGACGCCGCACACGCCGATCGCCTGATCCACCGGGATGTCAAGCCGGAGAACATTATTGTCACCAGCGAAGGCGATGCATACCTGCTCGGTCTCGGCATCGCCGACCCGACACTGAGCGCGCCCGCGCCGACGGCGAGCTCGTATGCGTATATGGCGCCGGAGCGTTTTGACGAAGGGCCGGTGACCAACCGCGCCGACGTCTATTCGCTTGCCGCCGTCCTGACCGCAATCCTGACCGGCGACAAGCCATTTCCCAGCGCGACGACGGTGGGCCAGGTCATCAAGGCCCACCTGACCGCGCCGCCGCCAAAGCCCAGCTTGGCGCGCCCGCACGCCATTTCGCCGCGGTTCGACGCCGTCGTCGCGCGCGGAATGGCAAAGAATCCGCAGCAGCGGTTCGCGACGGCGGGCGATCTTGCTCGCGCGGCCCGGGACGCGCTCTCGGCCGGCCAGGAGGCTCCCACGATGGTTCGCCGGGCCAGCGACCTCGGCAAGGTCGTCGCCGCCCGGCGTGGTGGCGGCCGTCTCCCGGACCCGATTCCCAACCTGGACTTCTACTCGGACGAGTCCGTCGCGCCGCCGTGGCGGCGCTCCAGGCTGCTGCCGCTGGCCATCGCTGTGGTTGCGCTGCTGGTGCTCGTCGCCGTCGGCGTCGTCGTGTGGCGGGTGGCCTCGACGGGCGGAGAACTGCACGCCCAATCGTCGGCCGCACCGAAAACGTACCGGCCGACCGTACTGCCGTTCACGGGTCTCACCGGTCCGGAGGGCGTGGCGGTGGACCCGGCGGGCAACGTCTACGTCGCCAACATCGACAACGACCGGGTGCTGAAGCTGGAGTCCGGGACCACCAGCCAGACCGTGCTGCCGTTCACCAACCTGAAGGAACCGTATGGCCTGGCGGTCGACAAGGACGGCAACGTCTACGTCGCCGACACCGACGGCAACCGCGTGGTGAAACTCGATGTGGGGTCGACCAACCAGACCGCGCTGCCGTTCGACGGCCTCAACCGGCCGGCGGGCCTGGCCGTGGACGGGGCGGGTCGGGTGTACGTCGCCGATACCGGCAACAACCGGGTGCTCAAGCTCGATGCGGGGTCGACCGGTCAGAGCGTGTTGCAGTTCAACGGCCTCGAACGGCCCAAGGGAGTCGCGGTGGACCAGGCGGGCCGCGTCTACATCGCCGATACCGGCAACAATCGGGTGCTGAAGCTGCCGCCCGGATCAACCAGCCAGGAGGTACTCCCGTTCACCGGCCTGAAAGACCCGTCCGGGCTGGCGGCGGACGAGCAGGGCAACGTCTACGTCACCGACGGCAGCAGGGTGGTGCGGCTGGATGCGCGGTCGAACCAGCAGACCGTGGTGCCGGTCACCGGCCTCGGCTACACCAGGGGCGTGGCGGTCGACGACGCCGGCAACGTCTACGTCACCGATTACGGCAACGACCAGGTGGTGAAGCTGGTCGCCAGCTGACTTACAGGAACCCCAGCGCGCGCCTGCCGCTGCCGACCGCCGGGGTGGGGTCGGATTGCAGGGTCCGCGCCAGCAACTCGTAGTAGACGTCGCGAAAGTCCGTGGTGGGCTTCAGGTCTCCGTTGTCGAGATCGGTCAGGCTGGGCTCGTCGCCGTAGAAGCCGCCCTTGACCGGTGCGCCGGCCACGAACACCGGGCCGGCAGTGCCGTGGTCGGTGCCCTGCGACGCGTTGGCCTTCACCCGTCGCCCGAATTCCGAGTACGCCAGCACGACGACGTTCCTGCCGTACCGGTCGGCGGCCATCTGCTGCAGGAACGGCGTCAGGGCTTCGTCGAAGGTACCCAGCAGCCGCTGCTGGGTGTCGCGTTCGTCGGCGTGGGTGTCGAATCCGCCGAGCTGCACCGCGTACACCCGGGTCGGCACGCCGGCGCTTACCGCGCTGGCCACCATGCTCAGCTTGGCGGCGAGCGAGTTGTGTTCCCCGCCAGTCGGTTTGATGTCCGCCAAGGTGGTGTCGGTGGTGCGGCTGGCGCGGTAGGCGGCGCACACCGCGGACATCGCCGGGGTGTCGTCCGGGTCGTCGACGCCCAGCGCCTCCATGGTCGCGGCGAACCTATCCGCCGATTCCGGCGTGGCGGTCGGGGAAAGCGCTGCCGCCGTACATTTTTCGCCCACAGCCAGCGGGGGCAGCACGGACCCGATGTTGACCGCGCGCAGCGGATCGTCGCCGGTAGCGTCGAGCCAGCGGCCGATCCAGCCGGTCGAGACCGGCTCGGCCGGCGATGCCGTCTGCCAGATATCCATCGACCGGAAGTGGCTGTGGTCGGGCCGGGGGTAGCTGGCTCCCCGCACGATGGCCAGCTTGCGCTGGTTCCACAGCTGGGCCATGCCTTTGAGCGCTGGGTTGAGCCCCAGCTGGTCATCGAGGTGCAGCACATCGCCTGGGGCATAGGCAAGTTCGGGCCGGGCATCGTGATAAGCATTGTCGGCGTAGGGGATTACCGTGTTGATGCCGTCGTTGCCGCCGTACAGGGTGACGATCACCAGCACGCCGCTGCCTTCGGCCAACGGTCGGTCGTGCGCAGCCCGCAGCAGATCGGACCAGCTGACCGCCACCGTCCCGGACAGCAGGCCGGCTGCGCCCACGCCGGCGCTGGCGATCAGGAACTTGCGGCGATTCATGATGTCAGGTACTCCGGTGTATTCACAGCCGCGGCCAGCAGCTGAACTGGCTTGCGCGCCAACGGCTTGAGCGCGGCGACGGTGCGATCCGACCATGCACCCACGCCGATGAGATAACCGGCGGCGTCGATGCGGTCCCCGGCGGCGGTGCCCTCGATCGTGGACAGGTCGCCGGCACGGGCCAGGTTGCTCGCCGCGCGGAACCGCACGTCCGCGCTGGCGGTGGACAGCCACACCTGGCCGTGCGGCCAGCCACCCACATCGGGCGGGTAGAAAGGCCGCTGCCCCAGGGCTTTCAGCGTCGCGTCCACCGTCTTGATGCGCTTCGGGGCGTCGAGCGGCACACGCAGCGTCCGGATCATCCCGACCAGCCACTCCACCGGCGTGTTGACAATTGCGGCCCGGGCGCTGACGAACTCGTCGTCGGTGAGGATCGCGGCGGTGAGCGCCTTCAGGTCACGGCCGGGTCCGTAGGCGGCGACGACGCGGCTCAAGGCGCCTGCCGACGGCAGGTCGTCGGAGGCCAACTGCCGCCACAGCCGTCCGGCGACGTATTCCGACGACTTGGGTTGGGCCAGCACGGTGTCGCAGAAGCCGGCGGCGTCGAAATCGCCGGTGGCTCCGAGCAGGGTCTTGGCGGTGTCGTCGTGGCGCCTCGGCATCATCGACGTGTCGCCGCTTGGCTTGATCACCCAGCCGGTCAACGCCCGGGCGCCGGCCCGCACGTCGTCCTCGGTGTAGCCGTTGCCGTGCCCGAGCGCGAACAACTCCATGAATTCGCGGGCCAGGTTCTCGTTGGGGGCCTTGGCGGTGTTGGTCTGCCCGTCCAGCCAGCGCAGCATCGCCGCGTCGGTCAGCATCGCGTAGGCCAGCGTCCGGAAGTCGCCGAGCGCGAGCGTGCGCAGCTTCTGGTTCTGCGCCGCCATGTAGTCGGCAACGCGGACCTTCTGGGCGGAGGTGGCGAAGTGGTTGTGCCACAACAAGGTCAGCTTCTCGTGCACCGGTTGGTCGACCGACGCCATGCGCCGCAGCCACCACGCCGACAACTCGGACATCTGCTCGGAAAGCTGTCGGTTGTGTGCCTTTCGCGCTTCTTTGCTCGCGCCCTTGCCGGGCGCGCGTGGCACCTCGAAGGTGGGCATGGGTGTCGCGCGTGCGCCGGGGTCGGCGTCGGGGTCCGAATCCAAGGCCGCCGCAACATAGGTGGGCCAGTCTTGCGCGACGACCGCGTCGACGGCTGGGCCGCTCACGCCGAACCCTGCGCGACGCAGGATTCGCGCAGTGGTGATCCACCGGTCGGATTGACCCGCCATGACTCAACTGTGAACCGCGAAACTGGAAATTGCCTGTGCACACGCCGAAGCGTGATGGCCGCCAAACGTGCGATTCTTCGGGGGTGGTTCGGTCGGGGGAGCCGTTCGTCGGCGGCGAGGCATTGGCGCTTGGTCTGGTGAACCGGCATCAGCTGCGCACGCGATACCGGGCGGTGTTTCCCAATGTGTACCTGCCGAGGCGCTCCGACCCCACGCTCGAGCAGCGCATTGCCGCGGCGTGGCTGTGGTCAGATCGCCAAGGGGTGATCGCCGGAACCGCGGCAGCCGCTGTGCATGGGACGAAGTGGATCGACGCCGACATCGCGGTCGAGTTGGTGTATTCCAATGCCCACCCTCCGCCGGGTGTGCTGACCCGTCGGGACGTGTTGCTCGACGGCGAAGTGATGAAGGTGGCCGGCCGCGCTGTGACCACGCCCGAACGCACTGCTTTCGACATCGGCCGGCGTGAGGAGCGACGCCTGGCAGTCGCTCGACTCGATGCGCTTGCCCGCGCATCGGGTTTCAAGGTCGACGATGCGGCATCCCTTGCCCTGCGCCACCCTGGGGTGCGTGGACTGCGGCGATTGGAGGACGTGCTTGACCTGGTCGACGCGGGCGCGGAATCTCCCCGCGAAACCTACCTGCGGCTGCTGCTCATCGATGCCGGCCTGCTCCGGCCGCAGACGCAAATTCCCGTCGTGACCGCCGATACGACGTATTACCTCGACATGGGTTGGGAAGGCTGCCTGGTCGCGGTCGAATAGGACGGCGACCACCATCGAACCGATCCACTCCAATACCGCAAGGACATTCGGCGGCGGGAGACGCTCGAGCGCATGGACTGGATCGTCATCCGCGTCGTCGCCGGAGACCATCCCGTCGACATCCTGCGACGGGTGCGACAGGCGTTGCAATCACGGAAATCGAGTGTGCAGTGAGGGTTTTCAGTGTGAAGCCATGGCGGGAAAACGCCGAAAATCCCGCCCTACATTCACACTCGACGCCAAGGATTCACACTCGGCGCAGGGCACGCTCGACGCAGACTAGAACGTCGACGTGGGCCGCACCCGGTTGGCCATGTCCACCAGCGTGTAGCGATGCGCCTGGGTGGGCGCCACCCGTGCCAGCGCCCGCAGCGACGCCTCGACGCCGAGGCGCAGCCCGTGGCCGGTGAACGGGAAACCCAGGATGTGGTTGGTGCTGGCCTCGTGGCCCGCCTCGAGCCAGTCCATCGCGCTGCCCAGCACCAGCGCCCGGATCTGCAGCACCCGCGGCTCGGTCGGCGGCAATGCCTCCACCCGTCGCGCAGCGTCGCGGATGTGGTCTTCGGTGATCTCGCTGGCCGACCGGCCGGACAGCAGGGTCACCGCACTGGTCAGCCGCGCGGTGGTGAAATGCCTTGAGCTGGCGGGCACTTCGTCCAGAGTGCGGACCGCTGCCTCGCGGTCGCCTTCGGCCGACAGCGCGCGGGCCAGCCCGAACGCGGCCGAGATCACGCCGTCGTCGGTTTCCCACACCGTCTCGTAGAACTGGTGCTCGTCGGAGCTGCCGGCCAGCTCGGCCGTCGCGGCCAGCGCCAGCTTCGGCGCCAACTCGCCGGGGAAGGTGTCCAGCACCTCGCTGAAATGCTTTGTCGCCGAGTCGTAGTCGCCGGTGAGCAACTCGGCGACGGCTCGATACCAAACCAGCCGCCAGCGCCAGCCGACCCGCTCGGCCAGGTCGTCGAGCTTGCGGGTCGCCTTGGCCACGTCGCCGAGGTCCAGCAGCGCCCGAACCTCCATCAGCGGCAGCTCGACCGACTCCGACAGGTCGATGCCCTCCGAATCCAGTGAGCCGTGCCGCACCGCGCGCAACGAATCCAGGGTCTGCACCGGCTGGGACAGCACCGTCGCCTGCAACACCGGCGCGGCGACGTCGGCCGGATCGACCAGCGGCACCGGCAGCGCGGTCACGATCTCCTTGGCGGTCAGCTTCTCCGAATGCACCTGGCCGTCTAGGTACACATCGGTGTGCGCCACCAGCAGCTCAACCCCGAAAGTCGAACGGGTACGGGAAAAGATCGTCGACAGACCGGGCCGCGGCACGCCGCTGTCATGGGCGACCACCTCGCGCAGCACACCGGACAGCTGCCCCGACATCTCCTCGGCGCTGGCGAACCGCCGCCGCGGATCGGGGTCGGTCGCGCGGCGCAGCAACCGGGCGAACGAGTCGTATTCCACCAGCACCGAGTCGTCTTCGGGCAGCCCGTCGACGTAACGCCCGTTACGGGTGCGCAGCGTCATCGTCAGAGCCGCCAGTGTCCGCCCCACCGTGTAGATGTCGGTGGCCACCGTCGGCCCGGTGCGCACGATCTCCGGCGCCTGATAACCCGGTGTGCCGTAGAGGTAGCCGAACGAGTTGATCCGCGACACTGCCCCCAGGTCGATCAGCTTGAGCTGCTCCTCGGTGACCATGATGTTCTCCGGCTTGAGGTCGTTGTAGACCAAGCCGATCGAATGCAAATACCCAAGGGCCGGAAGGATTTCCAGGATATAGGCGATAGCCTCGGCCACCGGCAGGTTCACGCCCCGGCCCCGCTTGAGCGACTGCCCGCCGACGTATTCCATCACGATGTAGCCGACGGGATCGCCGTGCCGGTCGGGATGCTCGACGAAGTTGAAGATCTGCACGATCGACGGGTGCACCACCTCGGCCAGGAACTGCCGCTCGGCCATCGCGATCGCCTGCGCCTCGGCGTCGCCTGAATGCACCAAACCCTTCAGGACCACCGGGCGGTCATTGACGTTCTTGTCGAACGCCAGGTACACCCAGCCCAGCCCGCCGTGCGCAATGCAGCCCTTGATCTCATACTGGCCGGCGACTATGTCACCCGGATTCAGTTGCGGCAGAAACGAATACGGGCTGCCGCAATACGGGCACCAGCCTTCCGAGAGGGCCTTGCCGTCGGGGCTGGAGCGGCCCACCGGCCGTCCGCAGTTCCAGCAGAACCGCTTGGACTCCGGCACAACCGGGTTGGGCATCAGCGCTTCGAGCGGGTCGATGTCCGGCACCCGCGGGATCTCCACCAGCCCGCCGCCCAGCCGCCGGACCGGCTGAGCCACCCGCGTCGTCGTCACCCGCTCCTGCGACTCGGTCTCGACGGTGGTGACGTCGTCCTCTTCGTCGTCGTCGAAGTGCGGACGGAACAGCGCCTGGGTGGACACCGGGCGCGACTGCGCGGCGGAGTCGGCCGTCGCGTCGGACGGCTCCGTGCCGGGAGCGACGTCGTCGTCAGGCTTGTCCATCAGTCCAGATACCTCGGGGCGGGCGGGGCCGGCGCGGGACCGAGCACGTTCAACCACTTGCGGTACAACGTGTTCCAGGTGCCGTCGCGGCGGATGCGTTCCAGGGTGCCGTTGACGAACCGGACCAGCCCGGTGTTGTTCAGGTTGACCCCGATGCCGTAGGGCTGGGTGTCCATGTTGGGCCCGACGATGTGCAGGTAGGGATCTTGGGACACCAGCCCGGCCAGAATCGTGTCGTCGGTGCTGACCGCGTCGACCTGCCGCTGCTGCAGCGCCACCAGGCAGTCTGCCCAGTTGACCACCTCCACGATCAGCGGCGACGGCGCGATCTCGCGGATCCGGCCCAGCGAGGTGGTGCCCTTGGCCACGCACACCCGCTTGCCGGACAGGTCCGACGGCTTGGTGATCGACGAATCGCTGGGCGCCAGGATGCGCTGGTTGGCGTCGAGATAGACGGTGGAGAAGTTGACCAGCTTGCGCCGCTCGCAGGTGATCGTCATGGTCTTGACGACGATGTCGACGAGCGACTTCTGCAGCGCGGTGATGCGCTCGGCCGACGACAGGATCCGGTATTCGACCGAGGTGGGGCTGCCGAAAATGTCGCGGGCCACCTCGCCGGCGATGTCGACGTCAAAACCGGTGATCTGCCCGGTGATCGGGTCGCGGAAGGACAGCAGGTTACTGCCGATGTCCAGGCCGACGATCAGCCGTCCCCGGCCGCGGATGCCGCTGACCGCCTCGTCGGCCTCCGCCTTGGTGGGGAACGGCCGCAGGCTGGCGGTGGCGTTGCAGTCGTCGGGCTTCTCCGGCGGGCGCGGCGGCTGCGGTGGCAGCTCTTGCATGCCGGCCGGGGTGGGCGGCGGCAGCGTCGGCACCGGCGCCACCACCATCGACGCCGAATGCCCGCAGCCGGCCAACAGCATCACGGCGGCGGACAGGATCGCGAGCGGGCGTCTCATCGGTACTCGTTCAGTCGGGGCCACAAGCCGAGCGCGACCGCGATCGCGGCGCCCAGGCTGAGCACCACGCCGCCGACCGTGGCGCCGGACAGCCCCTGACGCGCGTTGAGGATGTCGCTGCGCAGTTGGTTGCGGCTCTGCTCCATGGTCTTGCGCAGCGCCTCGTCGAGCTTGTCGAACGCGGGGCTCGAGTCGTCTTCGCCGTTACCGAGCGCAACCTGGGTGGCGGCTTGGTAGTTGCCCACCGAGATGTAGGCATTGATGCGGTCGTTGGCCCGGCGCCAGCGGGCCAGCAGCTGGTCGGCGTCGTGCAGGTCGGTCTTGTCGACGGCGTCGCCGCGGGACAGATATTCGTCGAGCTGGGAGTGCATGGCGTCGATGCGTTGGTAGAAGGACTGCTGGCGGACCTCTTCGTCCCCGCGCCGGATCAGTGACAGCGTCTCGTCGGCACGCGCCTGCTGGGCGGTGATCGACAGGTTGGTGACCGTCTTCAGCGATTCTGCCGCAGTGTTTTTCGCGCTGCGACTGGCCGAGGTGGAAATCGCCAGGGCCGTTCCTACCCACACCACCATAATGAGGATCGCCAGGGCGCCCACGACGAGACCGGGGTTGATCCGCCGATTGGTGCGCCGGGCCAGCCAGCGATGCGCGAACGCGCCGAAGATCACCGTGGTGACGACGACGAGGATCACCGGAGCCGGGATTTGCGTGGATGCTGTTGTCTCGCTGTCCACCCGCTCCGATGTCTGCCGGTACAGCTGTTGCGCATCGGGCAGGATCCGCGACTGCATCAACGCCGACGCCTCGGACAGATACGACGAGCCGACCGGGTTGCCCGCGCGGTTGTTGGTTCGCGCAATCTCGATCAGCCCGGTGTAGACGGCCAACTCGGCGTTGATCCGGCCGAGCAGTTGCACCAGCGGCTCGTCGGTCAGCCCGCTCGACGCCCGGGTGACCGCGACCGCGGCGTCGGTGATCGCCTGCTCGTATCGCGCCCGGACGGTCCGCGGCTCAGCCTGGGCGATGAACGCCGTCGCCGCCGCCGCGTCGGCCACCGACAGCGTCGTGTAGAGCCGGCCGGCCGCGAACGACAGCGGCTCGGTGTGATTGAGCACAGTGGTCAGCGCTTGCTGGCGCTGGTTGATCGTCGTCGAGGTGGCAAATGCGCTGAGGCCGCCCAGAATCGCGAGGATGACGCCGATGGACAGGATGCGGCCGGGTGTCGTCGAGATGAACCACCAGCGCGGGTGCGCCGGTTCGATTGGCGACCGCGACCCCAGTGGCTCGGTCGACGGGTGCGCCAACTCAACGGTCACGTCTGTTCGGACCTCATCTCTTCGCTGTGCGTCGCACGAACTCTATAAGCGAAGTCTAAGAGTTTGTTTTCGGGATGCGGGGAGCATCGCCGAGTCGCAGCCGCTGTGCTGCTTATCCTGAACGCGTGCGCGGCGACGGCGACGGCTGGGTGATTTCCGACACGGGCGTGCCGTACTGGGGCCGGCACGGCGCGGCGGGTCTGCTTTTGCGGGCGCCGCTTGCCGACGGCAGCCCCGCCGTGTTGCTGCAACACCGTGCGCCGTGGAGTCATCAGGGCGGCACCTGGGGTTTGCCGGGGGGTGCCCGCGACAGCCACGAGACCGCCGAGCAGGCCGCCGTGCGCGAAGCGCTCGAGGAGGCCGGGCTGTCCGGCGAGCAGCTGGCGGTGCGCGCGACGGTGATCACCGCTGCGGCCAGCGGCACCCACTGGACCTACACCACCGTCGTCGCCGACGCCGGCGAGCTGCTGCACACCGTGCCCAACCGGGAAAGCGCCGAGCTGCGCTGGGTCGGCGAGGACGAGGTGGCCGACCTGCCGCTGCATCCCGGGTTCGCCGCCAGCTGGCAGCGGCTGCGCGCCGCGCCGGCGACCGTGCCGCTGAGTCCCGGCGACGAGCGGCGGCGTCACCTGCCGCGCACGGTCGAGATCGAGGCGGGGGTTTTCCTGTGGTGCACGGCGGGCGGCCCCGATCAGGCGCCGTCGCAGCTGTCCAGCCGGATCAGCTCGCTGCTGCCAGCGCCGAACTGAGCCGCTCGGCGGCCGCGCGCGGGTCCTCGGCCGCGGTGATCGCGCGCACCACGACGACCCGGCGGGCCCCGGCCTCGAGGACCTCGGGCAACCGGTCGGCGTCGATACCGCCGATGGCGAACCAGGGCTTGTCGGTTGCCGTCGCGGCGGCCGCCCGGACCAGCGCCAGGCCGGGCGCCGGCCGGCCGGGCTTGGTCGGGGTCGGCCAGCACGGCCCGACGCAGAAGTAGTCGACATCTTCGGTGAGCGCGCCGGTGACCTGGTCGACGTCGTGGGTAGAGCGGCCGATCAGGGGCCCCGAGCCGACAATGTAACGCGCCACTCCCAGCGGCAGGTCGCCCTGGCCCAGGTGCAACACGTCGGCGCCGGCCGCGCGGGCGATGTCGGCACGGTCGTTGACGGCGAACAGGGCATCGTGCCTGCGCGTGGCGTCGGCGAGCACCTCGAGCGCCGCGAGTTCGTCGCGCGCCTCCAACGGCCCGAACCGTTGCTCACCCGCCGACCCTTTGTCGCGCAGCTGGATGATGTCCACCCCGCCGGCCAGCGCCGCATCGGCGAACTCGGCCAAGTCGCCGCGTTCGCGGCGGGCGTCGGTGCACAGATACAGCCTCGCGGTCGCGAGCCGGGTCCTCGCTTGATGCACACCGCGACGCTAGCCGCTAGCGTGGAAAGGACGAATCACGGGAGTCCCAGGCCGGCGACGATGCAGAGCGCGTAGCGCGATGAGGAGGAGCCGGGCAGTGAGCGCAGGCCGGCGACGATGCAGAGCGCGTAGCGCGATGAGGAGGAGCCGGGCAGTGAGCGCAGGCCGGCGACGATGCAGAGCGCGTAGCGCGATGAGGAGGAGCCGGGCAGTGAGCGCAAGCACGGGGTCTGAGAGTGGGCACGCCTGCCCTTACCGTCACACCTGATCCGGATCATGCCGGCGAAGGGAGCAAAGGATGCCGGATTCACTGGCCGTCATCGGCGGAGGTGTCATCGGGCTATCGGTGGCGCGCCGGGCGGCTCAGGCCGGCTGGTCGGTGCGCGTGCATCGCACCGGCGACCACGGGGCGTCGTGGGTGGCCGCCGGCATGCTGGCCCCGCACAGCGAGGGCTGGCCCGGCGAGGAACGGCTGCTGCGGCTGGGCCTCGAATCGCTGCGGCTCTGGCACGACGACTTCGGCTTACCGCCCCACGTGATCACCGCGCGCGAGTCATTGGTGGTCGCCGTCGACCGCGCCGACGCCGCCGAGTTGCGCACCGTCGCCGACTGGCTGTCCGCGCAGGGCCATCCGGTGGTCTGGGAGTCCGCCGCCCGCGACGTGGAACCGCTTCTAGCCCAAGGCATCCGGCATGGTTTCCGGGTGGCCACGGAGTTGGCGGTGGACAACCGCGCGGTGCTGGACGCGCTAGAGGCGGCTTGTGAGCGGCTCGGCGTGCAGTGGGCCGGGCCGGTGGGTGACTTGGCCGGGGTCGACGCCGACGCCGTCGTGATCGCGAACGGGATCGACGCGCCGGCGCTCTGGCCGGCGCTGCCGATCCGCCCGGTGAAGGGCGAAGTGCTGCGGCTGCGGTGGCGCAAAGGCTGTATGCCGGTGCCGCAGAGGGTCATTCGGGCCCGAGTGCACGGGCGGCAGGTGTACCTGGTGCCGCGAGCCGACGGCGTGGTGGTCGGCGCCACCCAGTACGAGCACGGCCGCGACACCGCGCCGGCGGTCTCCGGTGTGCGCGATCTGCTCGACGACGCGTGCGCCGTGCTACCCGCCCTCGGCGAATACGAGCTGGCGGAGTGTGCCGCCGGGTTGCGCCCGATGACACCGGACAACTTGCCGCTGGTTGGCCGTTTGGACGAGCGGACGCTGGTGGCCGCCGGCCACGGGCGCAATGGTTTCCTGCTGGCGCCGTGGACCGCTGAACAGATTGTGTCGCAACTGGTTCCGATGGGAGCACACACGTGATCGTCCGCGCCGGCGACGATGCAGAGCGAAGCGATGAGGAGGAGCGGCGCATGATGATCGTCGTCAACGAACAACAGCTGCAGGTCGACGACCAGACCACGGTCGCGGCGCTGCTGGAATCCCTGGGGTACCCGGACCGCGGTATCGCGGTGGCGCTGGACCAGGCGGTGCTGCCGCGTTCCGGTTGGCAGACAACGCTTTCCGACGGCGCCCGGCTCGAGGTGGTGACGGCGGTGCAAGGTGGCTGACAACAAACTCACGATCGCCGGGCGTGAATTCTCCTCGCGGCTGATCATGGGCACCGGCGGAGCGACCAACCTTGCGGTCCTCGAGGAGGCGCTGATCGCGTCGGGCACCGAGCTGACCACCGTCGCGATGCGCCGCGTCGACGCCGAAGGCGGCACCGGCATGCTCGACCTGTTGGGGCGGCTCGGCATCACACCGCTGCCCAACACCGCCGGATGCCGCAGCGCCGCCGAGGCCGTGCTCACCGCGCAACTGGCCCGCGAGGCGCTGGGCACCGAGTGGGTCAAGCTCGAGGTGATCGCCGACGAGCGAACCCTGCTGCCCGACGCCGTCGAATTAGTCCGCGCCGCAGAGCAATTGGTGGACGACGGATTCGTGGTACTGCCCTACACCAACGACGACCCGGCGCTGGCCCGACGGCTGGAGGACACCGGCTGTGCGGCGGTGATGCCGCTCGGTTCTCCGATCGGCACCGGGCTGGGCATCGCGAACCCGCACAACATCGAGATGATCGTCGAGGCCGCCGGTGTCCCGGTGGTGCTCGATGCGGGCATCGGCACCGCCAGTGATGCTGCGCTGGCGATGGAATTAGGTTGCGACGCAGTGCTGTTGGCCAGCGCGGTGACCCGGGCCGCCGATCCCCCCGCGATGGCCGCCGCGATGGCCGCCGCCGTCACCGCCGGCTATCTCGCGCGCAACGCGGGCCGGATCCCGAAACGCTTCTGGGCGCAGGCCTCCAGCCCGCAGCGATGAAACGCTATGTGGCGCTGGGCAGTTCGATGGCAGCGGGTCCGGGCATCCGGCCCCGCGCCAACGGCGCGCCGTTCGGATCGGGACGCTCGGCTCGCAACTACGCGCATCTCGTCGCGCAGCAACTGAAGCTCGACCTGGTCGACGTCACGTTTTCCGGTGCCACCACCGCGCACGTGCTCGCCGAGCGGCAGCGCGGTGCGCCGCCGCAGATCGACGCGCTGGACGGTTCCGAAGAGTTGGTCACGATCACGATCGGCGGCAACGACGTCGGCTATGTGCCGTTGTTGATGGCGGCCGCCCTTCCCGCGCCGGCCCGGCTGCTGCCGCCGATCGGCAACCTGCTCGACCGTGACGCGCGCGAAGAGGCGCTCGGACAAGTCGGCGACTCGCTGCGCGCGGTCGGCGCCGTCGTGCGCCGGCGCTCGCCCAAGGCCCGGGTGATGTTCGTCGACTACCTCACGATGCTGCCGCCGGACGGCCAAGCCGCGCCGCCGTTGTCGAAGGCGCATACCGAGCTGGGCCGGCACGTCGCCGCTCGGCTGGAGGTAGCCACCGCCGAGGCCGCAGAGGCCACTGGCTGCGACATCGTGCGCGCCGGACAGGCCAGCCGCGAGCACCACGCCTGGTCCGCTGACCCGTGGACGATGGGCGCCGCCTTGCCGCTGCCCTGGCGTGCGGCGCCGTTTCACCCCAATGCCGCCGGGATGCGTGCGGTGGCCGAGTTGATATTGGCTCGCCTCTGACCGATTAAGCCGTCGCCGGATGGGTAGGCGTCAGCCGATGGACCAGCACGCCGCCATGTTCTACCGGTCGCCGGAGGAATACCTCGGCGCCGTCGTTCCCTTCATCTCCGAAGGGCTGGCCAAGGCGCAGCCGGTGTGGGCGGCGCTCCCGCCAGACAAACTGGCCCTGCTGCGGTGCGCGCTGGGCGACTCGGCGAGCCGGGTGGCATGGGTCGACATCTGCGAGATGGGCCGCAATCCGGGCTGCATCCTCGCGGCGGAACTGGCCTTCGCCGAACGGCACCGCCACCGCGCTGTCCGCATGGTCACCGAGCCGATGTGGCCTGGGCGCAGCGCCCTCGAATACCCCGCCTGCATCCAGCACGAAGCCCTGGTCAACAAGGCCTTCGGCGACTACCAGGTGGCGGGGCTGTGTCCGTACGATGCGTCGCTGCTCGACGACGCTGTGCTGGCCGACATCCGTGCCACGCATCCGCTGATCCGGTGGAACGGAACGCGGGAGCGCAGCGCCGACTACGACGTCGACGTCGCGCTGGCGCGCTGCAACCAACCGCTGGGAGCAAGTCCCGCCGCTGTGAGGTACACGGTCGCCCGGCCGCTCGACCTGGCCGGTGGGCGCCGGTACGGCAATCGCTACGCCCGGTTGCTCGGCCTGCCCGCCGACAGGGTCGCCGACCTGCAACTCGTCATCACCGAGCTGGCCACCAACAGCCTGCAGCACGGCGGGACGGCGTGCCGGCTCTCGCTGTGGGAGTACGAGCGTCACCTGGTGTGCGAAGCCCGCGATACCGGCGTTCTTGCCGACCCGCTGGCCGGACGCCGGCCGCCGAGCCGCGACAAACCGAGCTCGTCCGGCCTCTTCGTCGTCAATGCGGTCGTCGACCTGTTGCGCATGCACACCACGCCGGAGGGCACCACCATTCATGCCTACCTCCGGCTCGACCGCGTCGGCGGCATGACCGCGGCGAATATCTCGATTATGTGATGCGGTGGTCAGCGAGTGGTTGAGGATGGAATGACATGACCCGACGGCACGGTGAAGTCACTTCCGCCGCCGGCCTCAATCCGTTGGGGCACGTGGCGTGGGGCTATCGCGGTCGCTCGGAGTTCCTGCGGCGCGCGGCGGAATACATCGCCGACGGCCTCGCGCGCAACCAGCGCATTTTGTACGCGTGCGACGCCAGCGCCGCCGCCCTGCGCACAGAGCTTGACGAGATGGGTTTCGCCGATGCGGTGCGCACCGGGCAGATCGCGGTGACGCCGGTGCGCGAGCACTATCGGTTCGTTCCGGGCACCGACATCGTCGACGCGGAGGCGACGGTGGCCGACGGGGTGGCCGCGATGAAGTTCGTGGTCGGGACGGGATGCAGTGGCTGCCGCGCGGTGGTCGACGGGGCGGTGCTGGTCCGCACGCCCGAGCAGCGGGCCGCATTCGCCCGCCTCGAGTACCTCGTCGACCAGAAGATGGCGGTGCTGCCCTTCGGGGCGCTGTGTGCCTACGACCTCGGCATCTTGGGTGACACCGCCAAGGAGTTGATGTGCCTGCATCCGATGGTCAATGCGGGTGCGGTCGGCTTCCGCATCTATGCGGAGCAGGGCATCGATTTCGCCTTGGCCGGTGAACTCGACGCAGCCGACGGCGAGGCGTTCAACACTGCGCTGCAACGGATCTGGCCGCTGGCTGCCGGCGACGAGGTGGTCGTCGACGCGCGGGCTTTGGACTTCGTCACACACCCGCAGCTCGTTGCGATGGATCGGCTCGCCGCGGCGGACGGGCGGCAGGTGGTCCTGCAGACCGACCGGCGCATGGTGGCCCGGCTGGCCGAGCTGCTCGAGCTGAGCAACCTGCGGGTGGAAGATCCCGATCTCGCCGACGCGGGCTAAGTGGTGGCCAACCGCCGGTGATCCGGTTGCCGCCGACGTCTAACGTGGGCGCGGTGGCTAACAAATCGAAGGTAGTCCTGATAGTGGCCGCGACGGCCGCGTTGCTGATCGGCGGCTGCGGCACGTCGAAGTCCGCCCAGCCCACGTCGTCGGCGGCTTCGAATTTCGCGACCTCGCTGCGGCAGAAGATCAGCACCGACGCGATGATGGCGCACCTGTCGAAACTGCAGGACATCGCCCGGGCCAACGGGAACACGAGGGCGGTGGCCACCCCCGGCTACGATGCCAGCGTCGACTACGTAGTAAACAAGCTGCGCGACAAGGGATTTGACGTGCAAACCCCTGAGTTTCAGGCGCGAGTGTTCCACTCCGAGCCCGGGTCGGTGGCGATTGGCGACAAAACTTTCGAGGCCCGCGCGTTGCAGTTCAGCCTCCCCACGCCGCCGGACGGGGTGAGCGGACCGCTGGTGTCCGCTCCCGTCGACGACACTCCCGGGTGCACCCCGTCGGATTACGACAAGCTGCCGGTGAAGGGCGCGGTCGTGCTGGTGGACCGCGGCACCTGCCCGTTCACCGAGAAGGAGGAGGCGGCGGTGCAGCGCGGTGCGGTGGCGCTGATCGTCGCCGACAACGTCGACGAAAAGGAAATGGGCGGAACGCTGGGCGACAAAACCGACGTCAAGATCCCGGTGGTCAGCGTCACCCGAGCGGCCGGAGTGCAACTGCGTGACAAGCCCGGTCCCGTCACCGTCAAGCTGAAGGCCGAGACCCGAGACATCGCGGCCCGCAACGTCATTGCGCAGACCAAGACCGGTTCCACGTCCGACGTCGTGATGATCGGCGCGCATCTGGACAGCGTCCCGGAGGGGCCCGGAATCAACGACGACGGTTCAGGTGTGGCCGCGGTGCTGGAAACCGCGCTGCAGCTGGGCAGTTCGCCGCAGGTGCACAACGCGGTGCGGTTTGGCTTCTGGGGAGCAGAGGAGTTGGGGCTTATCGGGTCACGCAAGTACGTCGAGTCGCTGAACCTCGACGCGCTCAAAGACATTGCGTTGTACCTGAACTTCGACATGTTGGGATCGCCCAATGCGGGCTACTTCACCTACGACGGCGACCAGTCGATGCCGGTCGACAAGCGGGGCGAGCCGATTGTGCCCGAAGGCTCCGCCGGTATCGAGCGCTCGCTGGCCGCGTATCTTCGCTCGGCCGGGAAAACGCCGCAGGACACGTCGTTCGACGGACGGTCCGACTACGACGGCTTCACGCTCGCCGGCATCCCGGCCGGCGGATTGTTCTCCGGCGCCGAGAACAAGAAGTCCGAGGAGCAGGCCAAGCTGTGGGGCGGCGAGGCGGATCAGCCATTCGACCCCAATTACCACAAGGCCACCGACACCCTTGACCACGTCGACCGGGAGGCGCTCGGTATCCACGGCGCTGGCGTCGCCTATGCGACCGGCCTGTACGCCCAGGACCTCAGCGGCCGCAACGGCGTTCCGATCCGCGAGGACCGCACTCGCCACGAACTGAAGAAGTAGTTGTCGGGTGCGCCCGTCCACCCAGTTGACGGGCTGAATCCGGCGGCCCGCCTTGGCTGGGGCAACTTGTCGCCCGCCTCTGGTAGACTCGAACACATGTTCGATATCGAGGGCCCGGGGTCGCGGGAGGCGGTGATTGCCCGCTTCGATGAGCTCTTTGAGCGTTGTTATCCCTCGACGACGGCGGAGTCGGCGGCGTTGGTCGAGCGGATGTGTGCGGCGGGGCGGTTTGAGAATCGGGCGGCGGCTGCGCAGTTGGTCGCGATCGGGCAGTTGTTTGGCTATCGGCTTTCGCGTTGTTCGGAGACCGAGGAGTGGGCGATGGACACCGAGGCGGCGGTGGCTGCCGAGGTGGCCGCGGCGTTGCGGATCAGCCAGGGCCAAGCGGGTAGCCGGTTGCGGTATGCGCGGGCGATGCGCGAGCGCCTACCCAAGGTGGGTGCGGTGTTCCAAGCCGGGGATATCGACTATCGGATGTTTCAGACCATCGTGTATCGCACCGATTTGATCACCGATGCCGAGGTGTTGGCGGCCGTGGATGCCCAGTTGGCGCTCAAGGCGCCGCGCTGGCCGTCGATGACCCAAGGTCGGTTGGCCGGACAGGTCGATAAGATCGTGGCCCGCGCCGATCGCGATGCGCTGCGCCAGCGCCGCGAGCAGCAGGCCGATCGGGAGGTGTCGATCTGCGCTAGCGGCAACGGTTTGGCCGAGCTGTTCGGCCGGTTGATCGCCACCGACGCCCACGCGCTCGATGCCCGCCTGGATGCATTGGCAGGCACGGTGTGTGAGCATGATCCGCGCACCCGCAACCAGCGGCGCGCCGATGCGATGGGGGCGCTGGCCGTCGGGGCGCAGCGATTGGCGTGTGGCTGCGGGAGAGATGACTGTCCTGCGGGTGGTAAGCCGGCGCCGAGCCCGGTGCTCATTCATGTGATCGCCGACCAAGCCGCGATCGAGGGCGCCGGGACGGGGGTGGCTTCCGAGGTGGGTGCTGATGCGCTGATCCCGCCCGAACTGGTGGCCGAGTTGGCGCGGTCGGCCACGCTGGTGGCGTTGACTCATCCTGTCGACGCCGCGCCCGAGCGCGGGTATGTGGCGTCGAAGGCGTTGGCGCAGTTTGTGCGCTGTCGGGATTTGACGTGTCGCTGGCCCGGCTGTGATCGGCCGGCCTGGGACTGCGATCTGGATCATACGATCCCCTATGCCCAGGGTGGGCCCACTCATGCGTCGAACCTGAAATGTTATTGCCGCGCCCATCATTTGGTGAAAACATTCTGGGGCTGGGCCGACAAGCAGTTGCCCGACGGCACCCTGATCCTGACCTCCCCGAGCGGGCAGACCTATGTCACCACCCCGGGCAGCGCGCTGCTGTTCCCCAGCCTGTGCGCCCCCACCGGCGAGCTGGCCCCACCCGCACCGGTCCGCACCGAACGCTGCGCGGAGCGCACCGTGATGATGCCTAAACGCCGCCGCACCCGCGCCCAAAACCGCGCCAACTACATCGCCGCCGAACGCAAACACAACCGAGACACCCGCCAAGCCCGCCGAAAAGCCCGCGAAACCGCCATGTTCGGCCCCAGCCCACCCAGCGACGACGACGAGCCGCCACCGTTTTGACGAGGATCAGGACGTGGTGGACTGTGTTTTGCGGAGGCGCTCGAGCGTGACTCGGGCAAGTCGCATCGACAACGACGGCGATAGCCGCTCCAGGTACCAGAAGGTCTTCCACCACGCTGGCACGACGATGATCGCGTCGTTACGCAACACAGCGCGAAGGGCGCGCTCGGCGAACTTTTCGGGTGCCATGGGCCGCAATTGCTCCCAGCGCCGGAGGATTTCGTCGTCGCTGAGGCCGGCCTTCTCGGTCCGTCCATAGCGACCGCCGGTGAGTATCGGCGTCCGGATCACGCCCGGACACAGTACCGAGACCTGCACACCGTGGCGCTCGGCCTCGATTCGCAACGTTTTCGAGATCGCGACCACGGCATGTTTGGTAGCGGTGTAACCCGCCTGGCCCGCAGTTGTGACAAGACCGGCCATGGAAGCCGTATTCACGATGTGGCCCGAGCGCTGCCGGATCATGATCGGATAGACCGCGTGGATGCCGTGCACCACACCACGCAGGTTCACGTCGAAGACGTCGTTCCAGTCGTCGAGCGTGTACGAGTCGACCTCGCCCGCGACCCCAATGCCGGCATTGTTGAACAGATAGTCGATCCGTCCCGATTGCTGCACCACGTCACCAACAGCGCGCTCGACTGACGCATACTCGCGCACATCGAGCTCGATTGCGTGCGCCCTTCCGCCGCCACTGCTAAGACGTTGCGCCAGCTCCTGCGCCGGTCCGATCTGACGATCGGCGATCCAGACCTCGGCGCCACCGTCGACTAACCGCGTAGCCAACGCGGCGCCGATGCCCGACGCGCCGCCGGTGACGAATGCGACCTTCCCGGACACGCTCGATGCCATTGCGCAAGGATATCGCCGTACTCAACCGATCTCGACGATCCGCGGCATCAGATCGTCGCCGAGACGCTTCACGAAGCCGGCCGGATCCGGATTGCCGGGCAGCGGGCCGACGTTGATCATCGAAACCCCCAGCCCGGCATAGCGCTCGACCGTCCGTAGGTACCCGTCGAGGTCGGCAAACGGATCCGTGAGCAGTCCCACCGTCTTGCGAATCTCGGCGGGATCGCGACCGACCGTCTCACAATGCCGATTCAACACATCGATCTTCCGCGAGAGCTCCTCGGGTTCGGAGACCGTGCTGTTCCAGACATCCGCATATTGGGCGACCAATCGCAGCGTCTTCTTCTCCCCGGAGCCGCCGATCAGGACCGGCGGTCGCCGAATCGGTTGCGGCACACAGATCGTCTCCGCCAACTGATAGTGCTTGCCGTGGTACGGACCGTCGTCGTCGCTCCACATCTGACGGCAGATCTGCAGCGTCTCCTCCAGCATCTCGAACCGGTCCCGCAAGGGCGGATATGGGACACCCAACGCGACGTGCTCGCGCTCGTACCAGGCAGCCCCGATGCCGAACATCGAGCGGCCCTGTGAGAGCACGTCAACGGTGCTGACGGTCTTGGCCAGCAGCCCCGGATAGCGGTATGTGACCCCGGTGACCAGCATGGCCAGCTCGATCCTGGACGTCTGTGCCGCCAAATAGCCCAGCGACGTATAGCCCTCCAGGAACGGATCTTCCGCTCGCCCAACGGTTTCCATCTGGAAGAAATGATCTGCCAAAGTGAACAGCGTCGCGCCGATGTCTTCGGCGGCCTTGGCGGTGGATGCTAGCGTCGGCGCCAGCCGTGCCGGGTGTTCTGGCAGAAAGTCGATGAAGTGGATCGCCAATTCCATTGGCACGTCCTTTCGCTAGTCGGTCAAGCGCTCGAGCAGCGACAACGCCTCGAGAATGACGCGGCGCTCCTCCTCCGAGTACTGCTCCTGCATGGCGCGGGCCAGCCATTCACCGCGCAGCTGGCGGTGGTTCTCGGCGCGACGCCGTCCGGCGGCGGTCAACGAGATCACTTGCCGGCGGCCGTCTTCCGGGTCCGGCGCGCGCCGGATCAGGCCGTGCCGATCGAGTGCGGTCAGCGTGGCGGCCATCGACTGCGGACGAACGCGCTCAGCGCTGGCCAGCACGCTGGCCGACGTCGGGCCGTCTTTCCACAGTCGGGTCAGCACTGCCGTCTGCGACGGCGTGAGGTCGTCGTCGGTGGCAACCTCGCGCATCCGGCGGCGCAACCTGCTGAAGAAGACCCGCAGATCGCGCGCCGCCCGCATCGCAGACTCGCTCGGCCCGTCCATACCTGCCACCATACAGTAGACAGGCTGAACTGAACAGTTTCAGCTGTCTACTACGTTCCGCCGAATTCCGGGCGCAGGACCGAACTCAGTGGAGCCAGCGGGATGTGCGGCTCCACGGTGCCGCCGTCCATCGACCATTGCTGCAGCTGGTCGTACTGGACAGGGGAGTCGTGGCCCACCGGATAGTCCGGCATGTACAGGATCAGCTCGTCGGGTGTGAGCACCCACGCCTTGTAACCGCCCGAGTACACCTTGTCCGGCGTCCACCGGTCAAGGGTGAACGGGTATGTCCCGGAGGAGTGCTGCCACGCAGCCCGGTCGAGCGCCTGCTGGATGAACGGCTCGGCCAGCGGCGGAATGGCCGCCCGCGGATCCACGCCGGGTCTGGTGATATCGGCGAGCTCGAGACGCCTGCCGCTAGCCATGTCGAACGTGAAAGTGCGGTAGGCGTTGTTGATCCACGGTCCGTCGGCGTGGTAGTCCTCGTGGAACGCCACGCTGAGCGCGGGCCCGTGCTGGAACACCTGGTAGTTCTCCTCACCCCAGCTGTCCTGCACCATCGTGGCGCCCTTGGTGCGCCAGTTCTGCGACAGTGTTCGCAGGTAGTCGCGAATCACCGGTCCGGCGGTGGGGTTGTCGACGAGATCACCCGGGATGGCCATCTTGATGTCGCGCACCGCTTTTCGCTCGGAGGTCACCGAGGAGTGGCAGTACTGGCCGTCCCATTGTCCGCCGAGCTCGCCGCAGAAGGTCTGAGCTGACGCCGACGCCACCGGCGCACTGGTCAAGGCGGCAGCCGTCAGCCAGGCTAGGGTAATTCGACTTTGCTTGCGAGCCATCGGTTGTCGACTTTCTCCATCGTCATCTTCATCCGGCTGCGATCAACGCGGCCGTCGGGCCGCGCCGCATTGGTGACCGTCTGGTCGACCATCAACAGCACGACGACCTTGTCTTTGGCTTCCGACTGGATGGCCGACGCGACGACGACGCCGTGCGCGGTGGCCTTGTTGTCGATCAGCAACTGCCGAAGCTGCACACTGGCCTTGGTGTACATGTCTTTGAATTGGCCTGTGGCACCGCCCAGTACAGCGGCGAAGTTCTGGTCCACCTGGTTGGAGTCGATGCTGGTCAGCACCTGCGCATAGTCGACCGCGCTCTGCCGGGCAGCCTGGGCACCCTGGCTGATCGTATGCTCGTCCCACAACTTCCAGCCCAGCATCCCGGCGACGCCGAATGCGGCGACGAACACTGCGGCCACCAGCCCGATGCGCACGTACTTCATGATCGTCTCCAATTCAGCGAGGCGGTTCGACGGGCAGCGTCGGCCCGCCGTAGGGCGTGGGAATCGTGAAGCGGCCCTTGGGTGTTGGGTCGGTGGTATGACCCAGATCCGCGCCCGGCGGTGGGCCGGCGGTGTCGTCGCCGCCAGGCCGGGGCGCGTTCTTGGCGCCACGGATCAGCACCTCGGGGTCGTCGTCTCGGCAGTACGTGTAGAGGAACGGTTCGGGATAGTCCGCCGACGACGACGGCCGGCGCGGGGTGCCGTAGTCGCAGGTGTACCGCGGGTAGATGTCCGCCGTGGCCCACAGCCCGTGCTCGTGCATCGTGGTCGCCAACGCCTCCAGCGTCGACCCGCGATAGTTGGGGAACACCGCGTTGAGCGCCGGAACGCGGACGTACACCAACCGCGCGGTTGTCACCAGGTTGGCCAGCAACCCGACCATGGTGTCCGAGTTGTCGTCGAACAGGTTGTCCACCGAGGACAGCACACCCGGTGTCCGGTCGACGAACCGCCGGAACCCGCCGTCCATCTTGTTGACCCCGGCCATCACCTGGGCGACATCTTGTGTCGCGGCCGCCAGCCCGGCGTTCTTGTCGGCAAGCGTGGTCAGCACCACCCGGCTGGTTTTCAGCACCGAAACCGTCTGCGGCAGCACAGGATCCATAGTGGACAGCAGGAACATGCCGCCGTCGATGATGTCGGTGAGCTTGCGCGGTCCCTCCTTGCTCAGGCTCAGTTCCTTCTTGACGAGCTCGAGCTTCTTCGGATCGGTCTGGGCCAGCAGCCCGTCGGCGTCGGCGAGCAGCGCTGACAGCGGAACCGGGGTCGTGGCCCGTTCGGCGCCGACCACGCTGCCATTGGCCAGGAACGGGCCGGTGTTCGACGCGGGCTCGAAGTCGATGTACTGCTCGCCCGCCGGCGACAGCCCCGACACGCGCACGGGGCTCGACGCCGGGATCTTGACGTTCTTCTTGATGTCAGCGATCACGTCGACGCCGGACGGCGTGGCCTCCAGCGATTCGATGCGCCCGACCCGGATTCCGCGGATGGCAACGTCCTGATTGGGCAGCAGGCCACCGGATTCCGGCAGCTGAATCTTGACGCGATAGGTCGCGTCCAGCGGGTTCACCCGCAGCGCGCCGATCAACAGATATGCCACGGCCACCACGAGTGTCAGTGCGAGCGCCATCCCGGACAACCACGCCCGCTGGCGGTGGCCCGCCCGGACGATGCCGACAATCAGCCGGCTCAAGGTGTCGATCATCCCGGTGGCTCCTGGGCGAACGGATCCGGCGGTGCCTCTCCCGGCGGCGCCGGCGGCAGCGGCGGGCCGACCGCCGTCCACGGGTCCTGACCCATCGAAGTGTTCGGGCCGCGCCCGATGACACGTTCCTGCAGTCGCCACAGGGCGTACTTGAGCGAGCCGATGAGCTTGTTGATGTCGCGGTGCATCGGGCCGTGGAAGACCGGATCACCCTTGAATCCACCGGTTTCCGCTCCGGTGCCCGGCCGCGATCCCATGACCAGCCGGTCGAAGCTGGCACGCACCGAAATCGCCGAGCTCGACGTGCCCTTGACCAGCGGCGCGATCAGCCTGTTGAGGGCGGCCAGGCTGGTGTCTGGGCTCACCGAGACGTCATTCCACGCCGCGGCAATAGCATTCGCGTCTTTGATGACGCTGCGGCCGGTCTTGTCGGTGCCGGCGATCGACGGGAACTTCTGCAGCTGGCGGGTAATGGCGCCGACTTGCTCGACGACATCGGCGATTTGGTCGGCGTCGGCCGACAACACGTCGGTCGCCGGCCCGACCGCCCGCAAGACGTCGGTGATGGCCTGGTTCTTCTCGTCGAGCCGATCGGCCAGCCGCGCGGTTTCGCTCAGCGCCTCGTCGATCTGGCCGGATCGGGCGTTGAGCTTGACCAGCAGCGCGTTGGTTCGATTGATCAGGTCGCCGAACGCCTGTCCCTGGTCGCCGGTCGCCTTACCGGCGCCATTGACGATATTGGTGAAGTTGCGCACCGCGCCGCCGTTGACCAGCAGTGCCGCCGAGCTGAGCACGGACTCCACGGTGGCGGCGGCGCGGGTCGATTCCAGGCCGATGGTGTCGCCGCTGTGCAACAGCGGTACGTTGGGCTGCAACGGGTTTGGCTTGATCGCGATGAACACGTCGCCGAGCGGGGTGGCTGAGCGCAGCTCGGCGGTACTTCCCACCGGGACCCGGACGCCGTCCATGATGCGCAACGTGGTTTGGGCGGTGTAGTTTCGCGCGACCATCGACTCGAGTTGGCCGACATCGGCGCCGGCGAGTTTCACCTTGGCGTGTGCGGGCAGGTTCAGTGCGTTGGAGAAGACGGCGTGCAGCAGGTATCCGCCATTGCCGATCCCCGGCGCCGGCAGCGGCAGGCTGCTCAGCCCGTTGGTGGCACAACCGGCGGTCACGGCTGCGGCGGCAATGACCGCCAACGCTTTGTGCGCCATCGTTATTGTCCCATCGCCGAGAGACCGTCGAGGATGTACGTCAGGCCGAAGTCGGGCCCGTAGTCCTGCAATGTTCCGGTGCTGCAGCCCAATTGACGCAGGTGCATGAGATTGCAGATCTCTTTGGCGGACTGGCTGTCGGTCAGCGCCTTGTCGAGCAGGCCGTGCACCCGGATTGCTCCGTTGTTCTGGTCGACGGTGTTGTAGAGGTTCTCCAGGGTCAGCGGAAGCACGTCGAGCATCTCGGCGACACCGCGCTGGTTGTCCACAATCGATTTGGCGGCGGTGTCGCCGTTGCGGATCGCCTGCTTCAGGTTTTCCCGGTTCGCCTCGATCAGGGAAGCAACCTGGTCGAGAATCCTGTTGATCGTGCGGCCGGTGGCGCCGGTGCCGAATTGTTCGTCGGCGAGCATCTGGCTGAGCTGATGTGTCGTCGAGCCGAATTCGCGTACCTTGGCGTCGTTGCGGGCGGCGGCCTCTACCAGCGAGCTGAGGTTGGTAATGATCGTGGTCAGCTCGTCGCGCGTGGTCTCGCCCCGTTCGGAACTGAGCCGCAATGCTTTCGAGAGCTCGTCGAGAGCCGACAGGATCTTTTGACCGTTGCCGTCGGAGATTCCGACCGCGGCATCGGTCAGCTCGGCGATCGGTCCGCCGCCTTTGCCGTTGCCCTTGAGCGACTTCGAGACCTTGTCGAGCATGTCGAGCACCCGGTCGAAGGCGACCGGCGTCTTGGTGCGGGTCAGCCCGATCGTGTCGTGGTTCTTCAACACCGGCCCACCGCGATAGGGCGGCGTCAACTCGATCTGGCGGGCGGTCAGGATGGAGGTGGTGACCGTTACCGCCTGCGCGGCGGCGGGAATCTTGACGTGCTTGTCGACGGTGAACTCGACCTCGACGTAGCTGCCCTTCGACGTGATCTTGGAGACCGTACCAACCGGCATGCCCAGCACCGCAACCGCGTTGCCCTCGTAAAGGCCTGCGGCACTGTCGAATTGGGCGGTCAGCGTGATGGTATCGAGCCGGGACTTGACGTAATAGCCGACCACCCCGAGGCCCGCGACGGCCAGCACGGCCGCAGCCGCGACCACCGCGATAACCCTGCGCCTGGTCATTTGCAGTCCTTGAAGTACTGGATCATGCCGAACTCCTTGGCGCGCCCACTGATCGCGCACATCCACGAGTCGATGGCAAGCCCGTTGGCCAGGTTGAACTCGACGACGGGCCCGTACCCGGTGGCGTTCGTCAGGCCGCGCAGCGGCACCGGCGCGGCCTGCAGCAGATTGCGCAGCAGGTCGTCGTGCTGGCCGACCATGTTGGTGAGCTCGTGCAGGTTGGTGAACAGCTCGTCGAGCATCGGCCGGTGGTTGACGACGATCTTGTCGAGCTGGTCGACCAGCTGGGTCAGCGCTGCCAGCATGGCGTGAAAGGTGGCCTCCCGCGCCACCAAGTGGCCGATCAGGTCCTGGCCCTGATCCATCAGGTTGCCAAGATTCGTCTGCTGGCGCCGCAGCGTGTTGGCCACCCGCTGCGTGCTCTTGAGCAGTGCGCCGAGCTGGTCACGACGGTCGGCGGTGATCGCCGAGAGAGTGTGCAGGTTAGCCATCGCCTGCGGAACCAGCGGCGGCACACCCTCGAGCTGCCTACCCAGCACGGCCAGCGATTGCGCGAACTGGTCGGAGTCGACCTGCTCGAATGTCGTTGTGGCGTCTTCGAGTAGCGACTGCAGGTCGTAGGGCACGTCGGTGTGCGCCAGGCTGATCGTCTTGCCGGGCAGCGAACCGGGCCCGTCGGGCACCAGTTCGAGATAGCGCGAGCCCAGGATCGTCATGACCTTGATGACCGCCCTGGTATCCTTGCCCAGCGGCACGTTGTCGCGCACCTTCAACCCGGCCTCGACGTGATCACCCGCGAGCTTGATGCTCGACACGCTGCCGACCTCGATGCCGGCGATCGTGATCGGGTTGCCGGCACGCAGCGACGCCGCCTGCAGGAATTCGGCGGTGTAGTGGGTGTAGCCGATGCCGAGCACCTTGACCAACAACGATGCAGCGACAAGAACCCCGACCACCGCCAAGGCGACGAACCCGAGCCAGGTCTTGTTGTACGACTCCAGCGGCCGGCGCCTAGCCATTGGCCATGTTCCTGCATCGCGGGGTGTGCCAGCCCAGGTTCTTCGTGGTGATCGGATAGGCGTTGCCCGGGGTCGCCGCGTTGACGATGAACGTGGTGATGTCGTTGAGCCCCGGGAAGAATCCGGTGGCGTTGAGGTCGCAGGCATAGGCGTTGCCGTAAGACCCCTCGTCGACGATCCGCGCCAAACCCTTGAGCAGCAGCGGCAGGTTGTCACCAGTGAACGCCAGCTGTGGCTCCATGCCGGCCATGTGTTTGGTGAAACCCGGCTGGCGGGTGATCATCTCGTCCAAGGCGGGGTAGACGTCGTCGGCGATCGCGGAAAGCCGGCGGGTGACCGCAGCGATCGAGCCGACCGACGACTGCAGCGACGGCCGGCGGGCATCGAAATCCGCCATCACGTCGAGGGTTTGGCTCAGCGCGTGGTCGAGATCATCGTTCTGCGCGGCGACACTGTCGGTGACTCTGGTCAGGCTGGTGATCAGATCACCGAGCGCTTGGTCGCGCGCGGACAGCGTGCGGGACAGCGTCGACGTCTGCTCCACCAGCTGCGGGATCGACGCCCGGTCACCCTGCAGCGACTGGATCACCCCTTTGGTGAGGTCGTCGGCCTGCTTCGGATTCAGCAGCGAGAACAGCGGTTCGAAGCCGTTGAGCAGCTTTCCGACGTCGAACGACGGATCGGTCTGCTGCACTCCGATCACGCTTCCGGGCGGCAGCTGGCTCCGGCTGCCGGTCTCGCCGAGCGACAGCCCGAGATAGCGCTGCCCGATGATGTTCTGGTAGGTCACCGACGCGACGGTGTTGCCGTACACCTGTTGGTCGTTTTGGACGATGAACGAAACCTTCGCCAGTTTGCCTGCGAGCTCGATGTTTTCGACACGACCGACCCGGACGCCGGCCATCCGGACGTCGTCGCCGACGCGCAGCCCGTAGACGTCGGTGAACATCGCCGCATACGGCGTCGTCGACCCGGACACGTCGCGCCGAAGCGTTGCGTACACCAACCACGTCACGGCAGTGGCGATCACCATGAAAATGGACAGCCCGATCAGCGGGCCGCGGAACTTCATTTCACGCCCACCGTCGTACCGCGGGCCACCGGCCCCAGCAGTAGCTGGGTCGCCACCGACGCCGGATGCGGCTGCCCGGTGATCAGGCCCAGCTGATCGCGTTCGCGTTGGCTACCCACCGGGCCCACGTTTCCGCCGTACGACGCGGGCGCGGCCTCGGCGGGCAGCGGGGGTGGCGGCGGCGGAGCATCGTCGGGATCGGCCGTGCCGGGAACCCGTGGTGCCGGACCAGTGGGCCACGGCCACCACGGCAACGGCGGATTGGGGTCCTCCAGGTTGGGGCCGCCAGGGTTGACCAGCGGCGGCCCGACCGCGACCAGGTTGCCGTCCGGCCCGATCTGAGTGCCGGGTGGCGGCGCGAGATCCGCTGGCGGATGGTAGTTCTGCGGCAACAACACCTCAGGTAGGTCGGCCCGCACTGCGATCTCCGGGGCGGTGAAGCAGCTGGGGCCCTTCAACTCGCCGTAGCGCGGGCAGTCGGCGCGGGTGTAGGTGTAGGTAGGCGTCAGCGCCAGGTTGACCCGCATGTTGCCGGTATCCAGCTCGGGATCCCACACCTCGTCAAAGAACTTGTCCGACAACCGCTTCAACCGGGTGAAGATGGGCAGGAACTTGTCGCTGTTGATCGCGAACACGCCCACGGCCGGCGTGAGGTTCTGCGTCATCTCGATCAGCTGGTCGGTGTGGTTGTCGAACGCCTGCCGGGTCACTCCGAACGTGTGCTGCGAGCCAGCCACCAAAGACAGGAATTGGGCGCGTTTTTCGGCCAGCGTCTGCATCGGCCGGACCGCGTCGTGCAGGGCGTCGACGAGCTCCGGCGCGGTGGACTGCAGGCCCCGGGTGGCGTCCAGCAGCGCCGACACCGTCGTCGGGCCAGGCTCGGCGGCCACGATCGCGTTGAGCTCGTTCAGCACCCGGGTCAACTGGGCACCGGCCGTGAGCAGCTTGACGCGCCGGTTCTCGGTGGCCGCGCCGACGGCGGCCAGGATGCCTACGCTGTGGTCCTCGCGTCCCCGCCCGGTCGCGGCGAGGATGTCACGCAGCTTGCTGATGGTGGTCTGGAAGATCACCGTGGACAGTTCGGTGTCTTCGCGGATGTGCGCGCCGTTGCGGATGCCTGCGCCCTGGCCGCGGTCGACGAGCTGCACGGACGACACCGCGAACACGTTGCTGGGCACCACCCGTGCGGTCACGGTGGCCGGGATCTGGGTGGCGTATTCGGGTTTGAGGTTGATGTGCACGTAGTTGGGTTTGCCGTACGTCGCAGGGATGACGTTGTCGACGGCGCCGACCAGCAGGCCGTGGTATTTCACGTCGGAACGCTGCGGCAGCCCGTCGCCGACGTTGATCAGCTCGGCAACTACCCGGACGTAGTCGTTGAGTCGCCCGGTGGACTTCAGCAGCAGGGTTCCGGTGACCGCGGCGATCACCAGCAGAACGGTCACGCCGTACGCCAGCAGCTGCTGATCGGAGGGGCCTCGCCCGTCGAGATCCAGCGAATTCCCCATCTAGCCACCGAATCTCGCGCCGGCGTCGATGCTCCACAACGCCATGGTGAGCAGCATGTTGACCATGATCACGACGGTGATGCTCGCTCGCATGGCATGCCCGGCGGCCACCCCCACCCCTTCGGGACCGCCGCCGGCGTAAAACCCGTAGTAGCACTGCACGGTGGAGGAAATCCACACGAACACCACGCATTTGAGCACCGAATAGATGATGTCCTTGCCGCTCAACATCATCGTGAAGTAGTGCAGGTACGGGCCGACGGATCCGCCGCTGATCACACCGGCGACCAGCTGGCAGGTCAGGTAGGTGACGGCCAGGCAGGCCACATAGAGCGGGATCACGGCGATGATCGAGGCCATCAGCCGCGTGGTGACCAGGAACGGGATCGGCCGAATCGCCAGCGAATCCAGCGCGTCGATCTCCTCGGCGATCCGCATCGCGCCCAGCTGCGCGGTGAATCGGCAACCGGCCTGCATCGCGAATGCCAGCGACGCCATGATCGGCGCGAGTTCTCGAGTGTTCACCAGCGACGAGATGATGCCGGTCGCGGGACCCAGGCCGAGCAGGTTGAGGAAGTTGTAGCCCTCGACGGCGACCAGTGCGCCCGCCGTGAACCCGAGGACCACCGCGACTCCGGCGGTGCCGCCACCGACCACGATTGAGCCGTTGCCCCAAGCGATATCGGAGAGCAGTCGCAGGAATTCCTTGCGGTATTGCCGCAGCGACGCAGGTACGGCAACCAGAGCGCGCGCGAAGAACACCAGCATGTGCCCCAGCCGGATCGTCGGCGTGGAAGCCCTGCGGTAGATCGCGACGACCGGTCGCGCGACGGCGGGGACGTAGGTCGAGGCGGTCATCTAGCGCCGCTCCTCAGCATCGCTTCGCTCTGCATTGTCGCCGGCGCGCATGGTCACAGACCTGTCCGCGGAAACAGCACGTTGTAGAGCTGGCTGATGCCGACGTTGACGATCATCAGCACCAAAATCGCTTCCACCACAGCCGCATTCACCGAGTCGGCGACACCCGTCGGCCCGCCCCTGGTGGAAAGGCCCTTCTGGCAGGCCACCACCGCGACGATGCCGCCGTACACGACGGCCTTGCACAGCGCCACGATCATGTCGCCGGTGGTGGCGAACGACGAGAACGTCGCGACGAAGCTGCCCGGTGCGCCACGCTGGAAGTAGACGTTGAACAGGTAGCTCGCCAAAAAGCCGACAAAGCAGGTGATTCCGGTGAGGGCGACGCCGATCATGATCGCCGCGGCGAACCGCGGCACCACCAGGCGGCGGATCACCGAAACGCCCATGACCTCCATGGCATCGGTTTCCTCTCGCATGGTGCGCGAGCCCAGGTCCGCGGTGATCGCAGACCCGACGGCCGCCGCCATCAGCACCGCCGCCACCAGCGACGCGGCCTGCCGGATCACGGCCAGCCCGCTCGCCGCTCCGGCCAGCGACGTCGCACCAACCTGATTGGCCAGCAGCGCGAACTGGATCGACAGCGTCACCCCGATCGGCAGCGCCACCAGCACCGTCGGCAGCACGGCTGTGCCCGCCATGAACGCGCCCTGCCGCAAAAACTCGATCCACTGGAAGCGTCCGGTGAACAGGTCGACGAAGAAATATTGGATGGTCCGCACGGCCAGGACGTACTGCTCTCCGACGGTGGTGAGTGACGCGAGCGGGTGCCGACGGACGTACCCTGCGGTCCACTCTTCGATGGCGGCCACGCCGTCAGGCGCCAGATCCGTGCCACGATCCACGGCGAGCATGTTAATCATGATTCTGCGCCGAGCGGAAGGCTTTCGCGAAACTGGCCGGAGCAAGCAGGCGCCGTGATCAACGACCGTAGCACCATGCGCGTCAGGTGGCGGATCGCCGAGTCACATGAATTCCTACAGAAGCCCTGGATTTGTAAAGAACGCCAGTCTCACAACCGGTTTCGACGACATCAGCCAACTGTGCCGCAGCAACCCGCTCGGCGGCGCTGCAGCCCTGAACCTGCGAGACATCGTGCGACTCTCCGCTAACCTCCCCGGCAGGCGGATCAGGGAACGGAAGCCGGCTCTTGTTAACGAGAATTTCGTCATTTACGGTGGCCTCATGCGTCCGACCGCGGTGTTGCGTGCGGCGGGCGGTCTGGCTGCGGCCGCGGTCGGACTGGCCGGCGTCGCGCATGCCGATCCGAATCCACCGCCACCGCTGCCAGTGTTCAGCCCGGCGCCGAGCGACTGGTCGCCCAACTTCGACATCTGGCCGTACAACACCTTCACCTATCGGGTGACACCGGAGATGGTCGGCGGCATGTCGGACTCGTGCCAGTGGTTCAACGCGCAGTTCGACCCGCTGATGGGCCAGATCAACGAGTTCAACCGCAACCTCGGCGACCACCACGACGACTACTCGGCCGCCGGTGTGCAACGCCAGGCTGATGCCGTCGTCGCCAATATCGACCAGTCGACGGCCTTCTTGGCACCGCGGGTCAAGCCGTTGATTGTCACCAACACTCCCGACAACTTCGGCCCGTACTCGCCGATATACGGGGGTGAATCGATGGCCAGCGTGGCGTTTCAGCTGTCGCGAATCGGCACCAGTATCAAGAAGAAAGACCCGTCAGGCGTTACCCACGCCAACATCGTGGCAGCGACGGGATGGGGTAACGCGATCCGCGATTTGGGGGCATGCAGCTGATGACCACTAGCACCGAGAACGACACCGTGGCCGAAGACACTGCGGCTGAAGACACCGAAGAGTCCGTTGAGGAGGAACCGCAAGAGCCGCAAGGACGGCCGCGCAGAATAGGCCGATGGGTCGCGGCCGGCGTGCTTGCCGCCGTACTGGCCGGCGTCGGATACGAAGGGTGGCTGCTGTATCAGCACCATCAGGTCAAGG
The DNA here is from genome assembly GCF_003402475.1 of Mycobacterium sp. MFM001. GTDB lineage: Bacteria > Actinomycetota > Actinomycetes > Mycobacteriales > Mycobacteriaceae > Mycobacterium. The sequence continues at coordinate 280,053 of NZ_BFAB01000004.1, read as the reverse complement.
TCGCTTCGGCCCAAGCAGTGGACGCCGCAACCAAATACGCGCTGGCGCTCACCAGCATCGACACCAAGGCGATCGACAAGAACTTCACCGACGTTCTCGACGGCGCCACTGGCGAGTTCAAAGACATGTATACCCAGTCGAGCGCGCAGTTGCGTCAGACGCTGGTGGACAACAAGGCGGCCGCACACGGCAATGTCATCGAAGCGGCAGTGAAGTCGGCCAGCACGAACAAGGTCGAGGTGGTGCTGTTCGTCGATCAGTCGGTGAGCAATGCTGCTGCGCCCGAGCCGCAGTTGGACCGCAGCCGGGTCACGATGACGATGGAGAAGGTCGACGGCCGATGGCTGGCCAGCAAGGTCGAGCTGCCGTGAGAATTGCGGCGCGCGTTGCTATGTGGCGTCCCCGCGCAATTCCCAGAAACGGGTGCTTTCCTCTTGGGGGCCGGGCGGAGTGTGGACCCAGATCGCCAACACGATGGTGATCATCACCCATCCGATGGCGGCGGTCGGGATCGCCCAGGCGCGACGGACGAGCAACGCAGTACCGCATTTGCCGGCTATGTCGTCACCGCCGGCGTCGGCGGCCTGGGTCAGGTTGGCGCTGAAGCCTCTGCCGCAAGTGATCTGAACTCCGTAGTGGTCGAACTGGTCGAGATAGACCGGCCACCACAGGGCCAGCAATCCGACGGTGATCAGCACTACGGCCACCACACCGGCGAAGAAGTGGCTGTGACTCAGATGTCGCACAATGCTTTCTCACCTCCTTTCAAATCAGCTTGCGGCGCCGCCGGATTCGGCTGCGCACGTCGGTCAGCAGCACATAGCTGCCGCCCTGCCGGATGAACTTGGGCAGAAACCGGTTGACCAGTGCCACCAACAAAAAGAGGTATTCGAATCGACGCTGCTGACCGGGCGTCCACGAGACCTGCAACGCATCGCGGAAAACCGGAGCAAGAAAACCGGTGGTCAAGAACCGCAACAGCGGGACGAAGATGCGCAGCGGCGGCGTGATCATCCGCAGGCTGATCAGGTCCTGCAGGTACCTCCGCACGGTGTCGTCGAGCACTACACGCCCGCACGCCTCGTTCCAGTACGGATCGAAATCCGCACGGGTCGCCGGCCATTGGTCCTCGGTGACCTGCAGCGTGGTGCCAAGCGGGAACGCCGAGCGGTAGAAGTGCTCGGCCAGCTCGCCGGTCAGCTTGCCGCGCAGAAGCTCATAGGTGTCTTCCAGCCCGACGAAAAGGCAAGCCGCGACCCACATTTGCAGATCGCGGTCGAAACCGCTGTATTTGACCGGGCTCTCGGGGCCTGAGCGGACTTCCCGGTGCGCGACGTCGACGGCGTCGCGGAAGGCGGCCCGGTCCTCGGGGCTGCCCAGAATCGCCACCGCCAGATAGCTGAACGTGGTGCGGGCACGCTTCCAAGGGTGCTTCATCAGGCTGCCGGATTCGACCTTGCTCTCGATCACCCCGTAGCCGACACCGGGCCACGACAATTGCATGACGACATTGGCGGCGCCAGCGGCGAACGACCAGAAGTCCAGAGCGTCGGCGACGGTGGCCGGCCGGTTGTCCCACCGTGCGGTGCGGCGGGTGATGTGAATACGGGTATCAGCGGTCGTCAGCGGCGCGCCGGCTTCGGCGGTCATGTCATACAGACATCGGCGAACAACAGCACCGGCCACGACACGATCGACCCGAGGAACGACACCACCAGATCGGCTCCGTGCATCTTGTGCAGATGATCGGTGTGCGTCGTCGACCAGATCACGCCGACCAGCAAGTACGGCGTTCCGACGATCAGGGCGAGCCCGATCAGTTCGGCGACGGTGATCTGGAAGCCAAGCACCTGGCGAACCTTCTCCAGCATGTGCGTCCCTTCGGCAGGAAACCCGTGCGCCGTAGCTCCGGCGACGGAATAGCATTTATGTTAATAAAGGTTCTGACCCAGCGGTAGGTTTTCGAGACTGTGAATCTACGGCTAGGGTGAGGCGGTGACGACCGCTCGTGCGCAGTCGGCGGCGCCGGTGCGCCGACGGCCGAAAGACCGCAAGGCGCAGATCGCGCGCGCCGCGGCCGAGGCCTTCAGCGCGCAGGGCTATCACGCGGTCAGCATGGAGGCCATCGCGGCCAAGGTCGGGATATCGGCGGCGGCGCTGTACCGGCATTACTCCGGTAAGTACAACCTGTTTCGCGACGCGGTGCTCGCGCTGGGCCAGCAGCTGGTCGACTGCACCGACTTCGCGGACGCCGAGCCCACCGATGCCGATCCGGCCGCCATGCTGGAGCGCTTGGTCGACGCACTCGTTGACGTGACGCTGGCCAACCGGGAGTCCGGCGGTCTGTACCGCTGGCAGGCCCGCTATCTGCACGGCGAGGACGAGGCCACGCTGGCCGATCAGCTGCGGGTGGTCAACCGCCGAATTCAGCGTCCTCTCATGGCAATTCGGCCGGCATTGACGTCGTCGCAGCGGTGGATGCTTTCGTCGGGAACGCTCAGTGTCATCGGCAGCATCGTCGACCATCGGGTCCGGCTGCCCGACGACGATATCCGCGCGCTGCTGCGCGAAGCCGCTCTAGCGGTGCTCGCCGCCGACCTCCCGCATCCGGACGACATCGTCGGCCGCCCAGCGGCCTGGCGGATCTTCGCCTCGGATGCCGGCATGTACGAAGCCCTGCTGGGCGCGGCGATGGTGTTGTTCAACCACCACGGGTACTCCGAAACCAGCATGGCGCAAATCGCGTCGGCGGTCGGCATTCCCGTATCGGGCATTTACCGGTACTTCTCCGGCAAGTGCGAGATCCTGTCCACCGGATTGCGCCGCGCGGCCGACCGGGTCTCCGGCCACCTGTCGGCGATCCTCGGCGATCTGCGAGAGCCACGCCAGATGCTGACCGTGCTGATCGAGGCGTTTGTGGCGACGTCGTTCGCCAACCCCGAACTGGCGTCCATCTACTACACCGAGCGGGTCAACCTGACCCGCACCGACCAGGAGCTGCTGCGCGACGTGCAGCGGACCACGATCGATTCCTGGACGCGGCTGCTGGAGGCGGCGCGGCCGGCGTTGACGGCAGCGCAGGCGCGGTTTTTGGTACACGCCGCGATGGCGCTGGTGGTCGACCTGGGCCGGCTGGTGCACTACGAAGAATCGGCCGAGCAGTCCGCCTACCCGCAGGCATGTGTGCGAAAGCTGATGCAGGCTACGCTTTTTGGCCGTTCCGAATAGCGCTGCCACCCAGATAGGCCAGGTAGGCGATCAACCCGACGATCGCCGCGCTGCGGGTCCGCCGGCTGGAAAAGCCCAGCCCGAGCACCGTTTCGATCCCGCCGTTGGTGTAGATGTGCTGGCGGGTGTTGCGGGGGAACACCGGCTTGCTGATCGGCTCGAACAACTGCGGGCTGGTGAAGTGGGACACCCCGGCGCCTGCCAAGGCCAAACCCGAGAATCGGGCGACACGGTTGCTCTTGCGTGACATGGGGCTCCTTAGGCGATTGCGTAGTCGTCCAACGGGAATTTAGACCCGTCCCGCACCGCGTTGCGCACCGAGGTGGGCCGCAGCAGGGTCGCCTCGCCGCTGTGGTTGAAGTAGTAGGACCGCGAGGTGGCGCAGTCGCCGGCGTAGAAGACCGAGCTGTCCAGATGCCGGGTCATCCGATCCAGGAAGCGGGCATTGGCCTCTTCGGTCACCTCGAAAGTCGTTGCGCCCCTGCGCTTGACCTCACCGAGCAGCCGATCCATGTGCCGCATCTGGTATTCCATGGTGTTGAAGAACGACAGCCCGGAGAAGGCGTACGGGCTGGCCAGGCTCAGGTAGTTCGGGAAATACGGAATCGAGACACCCTGGTAGGCCTGGAACCTGTTCTCCCGCCACCACTTGCCGAGGTTGCGGCCTTCGCGACCGACCACCTCGATGGCCGGGAAGTTGGCGTCCCACAGGTCGAATCCGGTGGCCAGCACCAGCGTGTCGATGTCGGCCTTGTTGCCGTCGTTGGTGACGATGCCGTCCGGCTCGATCCGGTCGATGCCGCCGGTCTCTAAGTGCACGTGCGGTTTGGTGAAGCTGCGGTAGTAGTCGTTGGACCAGCTCGGCCGCTTGCAGCCGATGTCGTAGTCCGGGGTCAGCTTGCGCCGCAACTCCTTGTCGCGAACCTGCACGAACCGGTGAATCTTGCACAGGTCCATCGCGGCGATGGACAGCCGCCGGAAGTAGCGGTAGTTCAGCACGCCGGTGACCGTCATGACCTCGAGCAGGCCGTCGGTCACCCACCGCACTGCCCGCTGGGTGAGCGGCACCCGGGCGAAGAGCCGCTGCACGGCCGGCGAGATCCGGAAGTCGACCTTGGGCGCCACCCAGATCGCAGTGCGCTGATACACCGTCAGGTCGGCGACGGTCTTGGCCAGCTCCGGAATGAGCTGGATGGCGGTGGCACCGGTGCCGATCAGCCCGACCCGGCGGCCGGCGAAGTCGTAACTGTCGTCCCAGGCCGTGGTGTGGATGATCCTGCCCTCGAAGGAGGAGATGCCGGGAATGTCCGGGGTGTGCGGCTGGGACAGGAAGCCGGTCGCGGTGATCAGGAAGCGGGTGGTCAGCGTTTCGCCGCCGGCCAGCGCCACCCGCCAGATCTGCGAGTCCTCGTCCCAGCGGGCGCCCTCGACGGTGGTGTTGAACCGCATGTAGCGGCGGACGTCGTATTTGTCGGCGACGTGGTCGGCGTACTGCTTGAGCTCGGGACCCGTCGCGAACAGCCGCGACCAGTAGGGGTTGGGTTCGAACCAGTACGAGTACGTGGTCGACGGGATGTCGACGGCCAGGCCCGGGTACCGGTTGACGTGCCAGGTGCCGCCCAGGTCGGCCTCGCGATCGAGGATGACGAAGTTGTCGTAGCCGAGCCGCTTCAGCTGGATCGCGGTGCCGATACCGGCGAAGCCCGCACCCACGATGACGAAGTCATACTGTGGTGAGTCCATGACGCGACTATACAGAACCCGCGGTACCGGATAGTAGACGCAGCGCCGCATCGACGGCCAGCGCAGCCACGTCGAGGCTCTTGGCGCCCAGGTCGTGCCGTGCGCCGGTGATCTCGACGACCTCGGTCGGCGCCGGAATCAGCGCGGCGGCGTCGCGCACTTCGTCGAGAGAGCCGAACGGGTCCGACGTCCCGTGGGTGAACACCGTCGGCACCGCGATGTCGGGCAGGTGCTGGGTGCGCGGGCGTTCCGGCTTGCCGGGGGGATGCACGGGGTAGGAGAACAGGGTCAACAGATCTACCGGCGCATCCCCGGCGGCCACCACCATCGACGTCTGCCGGCCGCCGTAGGAATGCCCGCCGGTGATCAGCGGGCCGTCGGCGAGCTTGCGGCACACGGTGATGGCCTCGACGATGCCGGCGCGGTCGGTGGCCGCCGAACCGGACGGCGGCCCTTTGGGTCTGCGCCGCCGGTAGGGCAGGTTGTAGCGCACCGCCAGCCAGCCGCGCCGCGCCCACTCGTCGCAAACCCGTTGCAACAGTGGGGATTCCCGGTTGCCGCCGGCGCCGTGCGTCAACACCACCACGCCCGACGGGGTGCCGTCGGGATGGTGCGCGACGCCGGCGATCTCCTCGAGGTTCATGTCCCAAGCCGGAACAGCGGGGACACCGGGCCGTGCCCATGGCCGAGTGGATATGAGGCGCGCAGGCATTCGGTCACCCAGTCCTTGGCGAAGGCGACGGCGTCCGGGACGGGGTAGCCGTGCGCGAGCGCGCACGCCGTCGCGGCGGCCAGAGTGTCACCGGAGCCGTGGTCGTGGATGGTGTCCACTCGCGGCGACTCGAACTCGTGAAAGTCGTTGCCGTCGAACAGCAAATCGGTGCTGCGCTCCGAGTCGCGCAAGTGCCCGCCCTTGACCAGCGCCCACGTCGGCCCCAGGTCGTGCAGCGCGCGGGCCGCTTCGCGCTGAGACTCGGCGTCGACGACTTCGATGCCCACCAGCAGCCGCACCTCGTGCAGATTCGGCGTGACGAGCGTGGCCAACGGAAACAGTTCGCCGCGAAGCGAATCCAGCCCGCCCGCGTCCAGCAGCGGGTCGCCGTGCATCGACGCGCACACCGGGTCCACCACCAGCGGCGCGTCCGGTGCGTGGTCGCGCCACGCCGACGCGACGGCCTCGATGATCTCGGCGGAGGCCAGCATGCCGGTCTTGGCGGCCTGCAACCCGATGTCGTGGCACACCACCTCGATCTGGGCGGCGATCACGTTGCCGGGAACCTTGTGAAAACCCTTGACGCCCACCGAGTTCTGCACCGTCACCGCGGTCACCGCGCAGAGCGCATGCACGCCCAGCAGCGTGCAGGTGCGCACGTCGGCCTGAATGCCGGCACCGCCGCCGGAATCCGACCCGGCGATGGCCAGCACCCGCAGCGGCGTTGTCCCCGCAGGTGCTAAAGGCAGGTATTTCACTGCGCGATCGGCAGATACACCCGATTGCCGTGCTCGGCGAACTCGGCCGACTTCTCCGCCATCGCCGCTTCGATGGCCTCCTCGCTGTCCAGACCGTGCTCAGCGGCGTAGTCGCGGACGTCCTGGGTGATGCGCATCGAGCAGAACTTCGGGCCGCACATCGAGCAGAAGTGCGCGGTCTTGGCCGGTTCGGCGGGCAGCGTCTCGTCGTGGAATTCCCGCGCAGTGTCGGGGTCCAGCGACAGCGCGAACTGGTCGTTCCACCGGAACTCGAATCGCGCCGTCGACAACGCGTCGTCCCGTTCCTGGGCGCGCGGATGACCCTTCGCCAGATCCGCTGCGTGCGCGGCGATCTTGTAGGCGATCACCCCGTCCTTGACGTCCTTGCGGTCCGGCAGCCCCAGATGCTCCTTGGGCGTGACGTAGCACAGCATCGCGGTGCCGGCCTGCGCGATGATCGCCGCGCCGATCGCCGACGTGATGTGGTCATAGGCCGGGGCGATGTCGGTGGCCAGCGGGCCCAGCGTGTAGAACGGCGCCTCCTCGCACAGCTCCTCTTCAAGCCGCACGTTCTCGACGATCTTGTGCATCGGGATATGTCCGGGCCCTTCGATCATCACTTGCGCGCCATGGGCTTTCGCGATCTTGGTCAGCTCGCCCAGGGTGCGCAGCTCGGCGAATTGGGCGGCGTCGTTGGCGTCGGCGATCGAGCCGGGCCGCAGGCCGTCGCCCAGCGAGAACGTCACGTCGTAGCGGGCGAAGATGTCGGCCAGCTCCTCAAAATGCGTGTAGAGGAACGACTCCTGGTGGTGCGCCAGGCACCACGCCGCCATGATCGACCCGCCGCGGCTCACGATGCCGGTGACCCGCTTGGCGGTCAGCGGCACGTACCGCAGCAGCACCCCGGCGTGCACGGTCATGTAGTCGACACCCTGCTCGCACTGCTCGATCACGGTGTCGCGGTAGATCTCCCACGTCAGCAAGGTCGGATCGCCCTTGACCTTCTCCAGCGCCTGATAGATCGGCACGGTGCCGACCGGCACCGGCGAGTTGCGGATGATCCACTCGCGGGTTTCGTGGATGTCCTTGCCGGTGGACAGGTCCATGATCGTGTCGGCGCCCCAGCGGGTGGCCCACACCATCTTGTCGACCTCCTCGGCGATCGAGCTCGTGACCGCCGAGTTGCCGATGTTCGCGTTGACCTTCACCGCGAACGCCTTGCCGATGACCATCGGCTCGCTCTCGGGGTGGTTGTGGTTAGCCGGAATCACCGCGCGGCCGCGCGCGACCTCGTCCCGCACCAATTCGGCGGGCATCCCTTCCCGCAAGGCGATGAACGCCATCTCCGCGGTGATCTCGCCGTTGCGGGCCCGCTGCAACTGGGTGCCGCGGTCACGCACCACGCCCGGACGCGGCGGCAGCCCACGGTGCACGTCGATCACGGCGTCGGGGTCGGTGTACGGCCCGGACGTGTCGTAGAGGTCGAAGTGCTCGCCGTTGGACAGGTTGACCCGGCGGAACGGAACACCGTCGCGGTAGATCTTGGTGCTGCCCGCGATGGGCCCGGTGGTCACGGTTGGCTCGACAGTTGCAGTCATTTTTCCTCTCCCTACGCCGGCATTACCCGGTCAGGTTCATACGGTCGACGGCCCCCGAGCCGTCCTCTCAGCTCACTTGGGTGAGCTCCCGCGTGGATGCGTCGGACCCTGACCACGCTAGCGCAGTGCGACCGCGGCGGCTGGAAAGAATTCGACCGAGGCACAACCCCTGGCCGGTAGGCCTCGCGGGTGGAATGATTTCTTACCGTGCAGAGGACTGCCAGAGCGACGACGGGATTCCCTCCCGGCGCCGACGCCTACTCGAACGTCGGCGCGTTCCGGTTCTGGTTCGTGGGTCAGCGCTGGGAGTGGTCCGACGAGGTGGCCCGGATGCACGGCTACGAACCCGGGTCGGTGGTGCCGACGACGGAACTGATGCTCGCGCACAAGCATCCCGAGGACCGCGCCCACGTCCAGGAGATCCTCGACCGCGCGCTGCACGGCGGCGGCACGTTCTCCAGCCGCCACCGCTTCCTCGACACCGCCGGCACTGTGCACGACGCGATCGTGGTCGGCGACCGGATGACCGACGAGACCGGCGCGGTGGTGGGGACCGCCGGCTACTACATCGACCTGACCGACACGTTCGAGGAGACCCGCCAAGAGGTCCTCGACGAGACGCTGCCCGACCTGTTCGAGGCCCGCGCGGTGATCGAGCAGGCCAAGGGTGTGCTGATGGCCATCTACCGGGTCAGCGCCGAGCAGGCCTTCGGCGTGTTGCGGTGGCGATCGCAGGAGACCAACACCAAACTGCGCGAGCTGGCCAAGCAGTTGGTCGATGAAGTCAGCACCCTGCCGCCGCCATCGCCCCACGTCCAAAGCGAATTCGACCATCTCTTGCTCACGGTCCACGGACGGGTATCCGGCGACTCGCGCAATTAGACTCACGTCCAGGCTAGGCTCGGTACAGAGTTGGGCTGCAGAGACGGCGGGTCGGCACCGCATTCCGTTTCCGCGCGTGCATCGAAGCGGGTGAATGGATGGAATTGTTGGCGATCGACTGTGAAGTTCTTCCCGAAGCGGTCGTCGTGCACGTCAAGGGTGAACTGGATTCCAGCAACGTCGGCGCCTTCGTTTCCGATCTCACCTCCGCGCTCGAGCAGGCTACGGCTCATGTCGCGCGGCTGCTCGTCCTCGACTTGCAGTCGCTGACCTACTTCGGCAGCGCCGGGCTGAACGCTGTGCTCGATTGCCACCGGCGAGGAGCCGAAGCGGGAACGTCGGTGCGGCTGGTGGCCGACAACGACCTGGTGACCCGGCCGATCGAAGTGACCAACCTGGACAGCGTCCTGCATATCTTCCCGACGCTGGCCGATGCGCTGCAGGATCACCATCCAAAAGAGACGTGAGCGAGCACCTACCCGCTGACCTTGCCGCCGCGGTTGAACTCGGCGGCGAACTGGGCCGACTGTTCGCCGAATTCGACTGGGCCGCACACCCTTTGGGGGCCCCGCAGGACTGGCCCGCCGAAGTGCGCTCGGCGGTGGCGGTGGTGTTGACCTCGCGGTTCCCGATCGTGCTGTGGTTGGGCGCCGAGGACCTGTTCCTGGTCTACAACGACGCCTACATCCAGATCCTGGGCGACAAGCACCCCGGGGCGCTGGGCCGGCCCGGCCGCGAGGTGTGGTGGGACATCTGGGAACCGATCAGCCCGATGCTCGCCGGCGTCGTCGCCACCGGCGAGGCCACCTGGTCGCACGACCTGATGCTGCCGATGGTGACCGGCGGCCGGCGCCGGGAGCGCTATTTCACGTTCACCTACAGCCCACTGATCGGCTCCGACGGCGCGATCTACGGCATCTTCTGCCCGTCTTTCGAAACCACCGAACGGGTGCTGAGCGAGCGTCGCCTGCACCTGCTCAACGCGGTGGCCTCGGCGACGATGGAGACCCGCACGATTGACGACGCGGTCGACGCCGCAGTTGCGGTGTGCGCCAACCAATCCGCGGACGTGCCGCTCGTCGCGGCCTACGTCGGCAACACGTTGCGCGGCGGCACACCGTCGGTGCTGCCGCTGCTGCCGCACGCACTGGCGGAGTTGACCGACTGGGATCCCGCGCAGCGGTCCCGAGCCGACTTGCAGGTGATCGACGGGGCGGCGTCGCTGATCCCCGGGCTCGACGAGGTGCTGGGCAGCGACTGTCCCGAGCAGATTCTGGTGGTGGCGCTGGGCGAGGGCTCGACCGCCGGCGCGCTGGTGGTCGGCGTCAGCCCGCGCTGCCCGCTGGACACGCAGTACCGCGGCTTTTGCCAACTGCTCGCCGACCAGTTGTCGTCGGCGCTGGCGTCCGCCACTTCGTACGAGCAGGAGCGGCAACGCGCCGACGCGCTCGCCGAGCTGGACCACGCCAAGACCGCGTTCCTCACGAACGTCAGCCACGAATTCCGCACCCCGCTGACCCTGCTGATGGGCCCGCTCGACGACGCGCTGTCCGATATCGGCCCGGACTCGCTGCTGGCGCAGCGGCTGCGCACCGCCCGGCGCAACGCGGGCCGGCTGCTGCGCCTGGTCGACTCGCTGCTCGACTTCTCCCGGATCGAAGCCGGCCGGGCCACCGCCGATTTGGTGTGCACCGATGTCGGTGCGCTGACCGCCGACATCGCGTCGTCGTTCAGCGAACTGTGCCAGCGGGCCGGGCTCGAGCTGGTGCTGGACTGCCGGCCGGCGCTGGCCGACGTCGACCCGGCGATGTGGGAAACCATCATGCTCAACCTGCTGTCCAACGCGGTCAAGTACACGCTGAAGGGCTCGATAACGGTTGGGGCGCAGTGCGATTCCGGGCAGTGTCGGATCATCGTCAGCGACACGGGGGTGGGCATCGGCGGCGACGACCTCAACCGGTTGGGCGAGCGCTTCTTTCGCGCCGGCACCGCCCGCGGCCGCAGCGTGGAGGGCACCGGCATCGGGCTGTCGCTGGTGCGCGGGCTGGTCGAGCTGCAGCGCGGGACCGTGCACATCGACAGCGAACTCGACCGCGGCACCACCGTCACGATCGTGCTGCCGCAATCCGCCGGCGGCACACCGGTCGAGCATTCACCGGCCGGGCTGGCCGACAACCCATACGTCGTCGAGGCCGGCCAGTGGCTGGCCCCGGTGTCCGCGTCACCGACCCGCCAACACGACGACCGCGAGCTGGTGCTGATCGCCGACGACAACGCCGACATGCGGGCCCATTTGGAGAGGATCGTCTCCGCGCACTGGCGAACCGTGCTCGTCGCCGACGGCGAAGCGGCCCTGCGGACCACCCGCGAGCTTCGCCCGGATGCGGTGGTGACCGACGTGATGATGCCGCGGCTCGACGGATTCGACTTTGTCGCGGCCATCCGCGCCGACCCCGAGCTGGCGGGCACCCCGATCCTGATGCTGTCCGCGCGGGCCGGCGCCGAAGCCGTCAGCGAAGGTTACGCCGGCGGCGCCGACGACTACCTGCCCAAGCCGTTCCGCTCCCAAGAGCTGATCGACCGGCTCGCCGCGCGGCTGTCCGCTGCTAGCCGCCAAAAGCATTCTGCTGCAACGGAACAACTCGACGCTGCGCTGCAGGCCATCGAGTCGGTCCCCGGCATCCTGCCCGAGCTGCTGCACTCCGCCGTCGACGCGGTGGGCGACGCCTCGGCGGTGGCGATCGGCGTCCTCGACACCGAGGAGGACAACATCCGCGTCGACTACGCCGGCGCGGTGCCCACCGAACTGCAGGACCGCTACCACGTGCTCGGACTGGACGCGCTGCTGGTGTTGGTCGACGTCGTGAAAACCGGTGAGCCGGCGGTCATTACGGACACGTTCCGGCTGCCGCCGCGCTACCAGCACGCCGTGCGCGACGGCGCCGACGTCGCACGCGCCCTGGTCGTCCACCCGCTGCGCGGCCAGACCGGACGGGTGATCGGCGCGCTGATGCTGGTGTGGCCGCAACCCCGCACGTTCGACGACGACGAGCTCGACACGTTCGCCCGCACCGCGCAGATCACCCAGTCGGCCGTCGACCGGATCCGCAACATGGCGCACGAGCACCGCATCGCCGCCGACTTCCAGGAGCATCTGCTCGACCTGGACCGCGGGACCACCGCCGCCGTCGTCGCCGCCACATATCAACCCGCCGGCGAGGCACTGCGCGTCGGCGGCGACTGGTACCTGGTGACCCCGCTCGACCGACCCGGCCAGCTGGCAATCTCCGTCGGCGACGTGGTCGGACACGGTCTGCCCGCCGCGATCGTGATGAGCAGGCTGCGGGCCGCCGTGGCCGCCGCCGCCCTCACCGACCCCGATCCGGCCGCGGTGCTGACGGCCCTGGATCGTTACGCGCTGACCGTCCAGGGTGCGCGCTGCGCGACGGTGGCCTATGCCGTCGTCGACGTCGGCGACAATGTGGCCGGCATCAGCTACAGCTGCGCGGGCCATCCCTACCCGCTGCTGGTCGCACCCGGCAACGAGCCGGCGTTTCTGCAGTCCGGCCGCCGTCCGCCGGTGTCGGTGGCGGAAAACCGCTCGACCCACGAGGCTGCGACCGCCGAGTTGCCGCCGGGAAGTGTGGTTCTGCTCTACACCGACGGGCTGATCGAGCGACCGGGGGAGGGTCTGGACCAGGGATTCGCGCGGCTGCGGGCGGCGGCCGCGGACTGCGCCGAGCTGCCGGTCGGCGACATCTGCGGGGTGCTGCTCGACCGGATGCGCCCGCCCGGCGGCTACACCGACGACGTGGCGGTGCTGGCGCTGCGGCCCAGCCACGTCGCCGCGCGCAGCTTCGCCACCGTGATTCCCGCCGAGGTGGCCCACATCGCGGGCGCGCGGCGCCGGCTGCGCCGCTGGTTGTCCGGCGTCGTGGCCGACCCGCCACGCGAGGCCGACATCCTGCTGGCCACCGGAGAAGCGGTCACCAACGCGATCGAACACGGCAGCCGCGACGACCGGGCCGCCACGGTTTCCGTCGAGGCCTTCGTGCGCGGCGACAGCGTGGCCGTGACCGTCAGCGACGCCGGCCGCTGGTCAGGGGATTCGTCGGCCAGCCTGCGCAGCCTGCAGCGCGGACGCGGGCTCATGCTGATCAACGGGCTCGCCGACCACGTCGAGACGGCGCGCACCGCTGCGGGCACCCGGATCAGCCTGCGGTTCGACCACGCGGTGGGTCAGACCTCTTCCATGGCCTGACCGAGCTCCTCGAGCAGCTTGTTGTGGTGGTTGCTGGCCAGGATGTGGCCCGCGGCGATGACCAGCGCGACCGGCCAGTCGATCAGCTCGAAGGCGGCCAGCGCGGCCAAACCGCCGTAATAGGCCAGCTGCTCGGGCCGCGGAACTTCCACCCGTCCCACGACCGGCAGGTTGACGAAGAAGGTCTCGCCCTCGCGGATGTGGTCGACGGCTTCGCGCTGGGTGGCGCTGCGGCGCGCCTTCTTTTCCACCATCATTTGCCTTTCTGAAACGTTGGGTTTGCCGCCGGGCCGGGTGCTGCCATCACTGTCGGAGGTATGTCGACGACCGATGCTCTGGCCGATCCACTAGCTTCAGCGCTCGCTGTTGCGTTGACCGTTCCGGTGATCGAGTTGTACGCGGTGCTGTGGCGGGCCGGTGTTCTGGAGGCTGTTCCGGCTGATCAGACTCTTGGAGCTGGCCAAACAGCAGACGGGGTGCGGCGGCTACCGCGACGGTTGCCACCGCGGCTGATCCCAGCCCCTGCGCCCAGCCGATGGGCCCGAGAGGTGTACAGCCGAGCAGCTGGCTGACTCCCGGGATGCTGATCAGCGTCCCCATCGCGACCAGCGAGCCGCCCGCGGTGAGCACGACCAGCGGGGCGTGCGAGTCGAGCAGGGTCTGGCCCAGCTGGGCGGACACCAGCGCGACCAGCGCCACCGTCGACGCCCGCCGCGGCCGTCCGGTCACCCCGGCCATCGCCCAGGCCGCAGTCGCGGCCGCGGCCGTCGTCGTCCCGCGGATTGCGACCGCACGCCACAGCGCCTGCTGGTCGGGCCCGCGTCCCTCGCGGTTGCCCGACCCGGTCGTCTGGCTGACGGCCAACGCCGCCGCCGGCAGCGCGTCGGTGAGCATGTTCACCAGCAGCAGTTGGCGGGTGTTCAGCGGTGAGCTGCCGGTCAGCGCGCTGCCGATGATCGCGAAGCCAACCTCGCCGGCGTTGCCGCCCAGCAGCACCGACACCGCCGCCTGCACGCGGCGCCACAGCTCGCGGCCTTCCTCGATCGCGTGCAGCAGCGCCTCGATCCGGCCGTCGACCAGCACCACGTCGGCCGCGACGCTGGCCGGGTCGCTGCCGCGCGCGACGACGGCGATGCCGACGGTGGCCGCCCGGATCGCGGCGGCGTCGTTGGAGCCGTCGCCGACCATCGCGCACACCTTGCCGGTGCGTTCCAGCGTCTGGACGATCTGCACCTTGTTCTCCGGTGACATCCGGGCGAAGATCACCCGCTCGGCGACGGCCCGCTCCTGATCCTTGCGGGACAACTCGTCCCACTCGGTGCCGGTGATCACCTGCTCGGGCGTCACCGGCATGCCCAGCTCCGCGGCGATCGCGGTCGCGGTGATCGGGTGGTCGCCGGTGATCAGCCGGATGGCCGTGTTGCGCTCGGCCAGGTCCGCCAGCAGGCCGGCTGACTGGTCCCGCGGCGTGTCGGACAGCCCGAGAAATCCGGTGAGCGACAAGCCGTCTCGGCACAGGTCGTCGATGGCGTCCTCGTCGTCCTGGACCGAACGAGCCTGCTCCGCGGTCAGCTGCCGGCGTGCCACCGCGATTACCCGCAGCCCTTCGCCCGCTAGGCCGCGCACCGTGCGCTCGGAGTCGGCGGCGCCGTTCTGGCAGGCGCGCAGCACCACTTCCGGTGCGCCCTTGACGGTGAGCTGGTCGCCGGACACCGAGGCCGAGAACGACCGGCCGGACCGGAACGGCAGGTGCGCATCGGGCTCGTCGGTGGGCGCGGAGCCGTTGACCGACTGCGCCGCTTCGATGATGGCCCGGTCGGTGGCGTGCACGTGCGGGCTGCCGTTGGCGGTCGGCGCGGCGTGCGCCGCGCAGTGCAGCACCTCTTCGCGCGAATGGCTTCCAACGGGATGCACCTGCGACACCCGCAGCCGGTTCTCCGACAGCGTGCCGGTCTTGTCGAAGCACACCACGTCGACGCGGCCGAGCGCCTCCACCGACCGCGGAATGCGTACCAGCGCACCGTAATTGGTCAGCCGTCGGGCCGACGCCGCCTGGGCCAGGGTGGCCACCAGCGGCATCCCTTCGGGCACGGCCGCCACGGTGACGGCGATGCCGCTGGCCACCGCCTGGCGTAAACCCTTGCGGCGCAACATTCCCAGCGCGCTCACCAAGACACCGCCGGCCATGCTGACCGGGAAGGCGCGGTTGGTCAGCTGGCTGAGCTGGTGTTGCAGCCCGACGTCGGGCAGCTCACCGGACGCGAGTTCGGCGGCGCGGCGCGCCTGCGTGTCGGCGCCGACGGCGGTCACCACCGCCAGCGCGGTGCCGGCCACCACGGTGGTACCGGCGAACACCATGCAGCGACGGTCGGCCAGGTCCACGCCCGGAGTCGGCTCGGTCTGCTTCTCGACGGGCAGCGACTCGCCGGTGAGGGTGGATTCGTCGACCTCGAGGTCTTCTTCCTCGATCAGCCGGGCGTCGGCGGGCACCACCTCGTGCGTGCGCACCTCGATCACGTCGCCTGGACGCAGTTGCGCCGCTTTGACATTGGTGTAGCCGTCGGCAGTGACCTTGCGGGCCGGCGGAATCTGCAACGCCAGCAACTGGTTCAGCCGGCTCTCGGCGCGCAGTCGCTGGCTGGCGGCGAGCACGGCGTTCCCGGTGAGCACCGAGCCGACCAGAACCGCGTCGACCGGCGAGCCCAGCACCGCGCTGGCCGCCGAGCCGAGCGCGAGGACCGGGGTCAGCGGGTCTGACAATTCGGCGCGCACGGCCTTGACGAAATTCCAGACCGCGCGGCTTGGCCGGGCGGTGATCTCCGCGCCGCGTTGAGCCGTGGCGACGGCGCGGCTGGGCGTGGCGACGTCGGGCTCGGCGGGCGGCGGGAGCTCGCGGCGGACCTGTTCGACGGTCATCGCGTGCCACTCCTGGACCGGAGCCGGTCGCGGTGTCGGGGCGTGAACCACCCCGCGGGCCAGCCAGTAGCCGGACAGCAACCCGGCCGCCGCGCCTGTGGTCACCGGGCCGGGCCCGCGGCCGCGGACGCCGGGAAGCATCAGCAGCGCGCCCAAAGCCGAAGCGCCAGTGGATATTTCGATACCACGCTGGGTGGCGGACTTGGCCGCCGGCAGCGCGTGCAGCACCCGCCAGACAGCGGCCAGGTCGGGCAGCAGCAGATCGGCGTACCACGGCGGCGGCTCGTTCTCGTCGCCCGGGATGAGGCCCAGCGCCACGTCGGCCGACGACAGTGCCTGCGCCGCCGCCGACGACAGCACCGCCACGGTATGACCGTCTTGCTGCAGGTGCGCCAGCGCGTCGACGAGCGCGTCGTCAATGGACCCGACATCCAGCGGCCGGACCTCGTCGAACGCGCGCCGCAGTTCGCCGAGCGCGTCGGTGTCGACGGAGATCAGGTCCACGCCGCAGCGGCGGGCCTCGGCCATCACCGCCGGCGCCAGCGGGTCGTGGGTGGGGCAGATCAGCGCTTCGACTCGGCGGCCCCGCCCGCCGGGAACCCGGTGCCAGCCCACGTCGGCGTCGTCCAGCAGCGACTGGGCGCGCTCCCATGCCTGCGCCAGTTCGTCGTCGCGGGCGCCGCGGACGCGCACCACCCGCAGTTTGTCGGTGCACAACACCCGCGGGTCGACGAGCAGGGCGTCGACCTGGTCGAGCCGGCGCAGGCTGTGCGGGCGCAGCGGCAGCACCCCGTGCCGGTCGGACAACCCCTGGCCGAGCGCCGCGGCGAACGACTCGCGGGTGGTGCGCAGCGCCTTGGGTGCGGCGACCAGCGCCGCGGTGCCGGCCATGTTGACGTTGCGCGCAGCGGCGCCGACGACGCCCGCGCCGACGGCCTGCGCGTACGCCGCCCGCTGGGCGTGGCGCTCGGCGGGCCCCGGCGGTGCCGGCACCGGCCGCGACGGCAGATAGACGTCGTCATTGTCAGCGTGGGGGGCCAGCCTCGGCTCGTGCCGGTGCCAGGCCTGCGCCTCGGCGCGGCACTCGGCGGCTTTGATCGTTTCCATCATCAGGTCGACCGCCAGCGACGCCGGGGCGAGCGAAATGATGTGCGCGGCGGTCATCGCCAGCGTCAGCACGGTGTCGGTGGCCGGCTGGCCGATCCGGTCCTCGAGCAGACGGCGCAGCCGCGGCTGGTAGTCCACGGCCACCACGACCGCCTCGACGGTGTCCGGCAGCCGCGGCCAGCGCAGCACCCGGCCGGCCAGCGCGGCGCCCATCCCGGCGGCGGTGGCGCCGACCGCCACGGCCTTGGTGGCCAGCACCAGGCCGTCGCCGGGCAGCGGTTTGGGGCGTTCGCCGTCTGCGCGGCCGGTTTCGGCGCCCTCGACCACCCGACACAGCTCATGCAGCGACACGTGGTCGCCGTCGAGTTCGACGACCACCCGCGACAACGGACGGTTCAGCTTGGCCGAGACGACGCCTGGGCGGGCGGTGACCGCGTCGAGGACGGTACTTGCGAGTTCGTCGCCGTCGGGGCGGTCCAGGCCACGCACCTCGATCCAGGCGCGGTTGTGTCCGCGCCAGCAATGCCGATTCAGCGGCGGGCCGGGCAGCTCGCCCGACACCGCTCTGACGGCTTCGCGCACCGGAATAGCGACCATGCTGGCGCCGACGGAAGCGGTCGTGCTCAGGGTTTGAAAGCCCATGGCGACCGCGCGCAGCGGCATGGATCTTCGCACGGATTCGACGGTACTCAATCCGGTGAACTAACGGCGGGCGCGCGACTGGGTGCTGCGCGACTGCCGTGGCGGTGCTTTCTTGGCGCGGGTTGTCGACTTCTTCGCGGGTGCCGACTTCTTGGCGGGGGCCGATTGCTTGGCGGGCTGCGCCTTGGCCGGGGTGGCGGTGTCGCGCTGACGATTGTTCAGCTGCCGCAACACCAACGCGCCGCCGCCGACGGCCAAGAGGATCGGCCACTCGACCAGCCCGGTAACACCCAGCGCACCCAACGCCAAAGCGGCCGCCGGCACCGAATGGCTACCGGAATTGATTCCCTTTTGCACACCGGCCGCCGCACCGGACACGGCTCCGACGGCGCCATTGACCGCGGCGCCGCCCACCGCGCCGGCGGCCGCAGTGGTGGCCGCCGCGGCGCGGCCCACCGTTCGACTCGCCTTGCGCACCGCGCCGTCGATGGCACCCATGATCACTCCTGAGGCTCGATTGTTCTCCCGTTGACGACCGTTGTATACCCGCGAGCGTTCAAAGTTCGCGGTAAACCGGGATTCGCAGGAAACTCTGCGTTACGCGCCGGACCCGACCAGCGCCGGTGCCCCTTCTTCGTTTTCTTCGTTGCTGCGCGCCCCAGCCGGCGCGGCTGTTGACGATGCGGTTGACGGACGCAGATGTGCTGTTGTGCTGCGCTGGTTGGCCAGCAGTCGAGTCGCCAACGACACCGCAATGGTTGCGGCGGCGGCCGATCCCAGCCCCTGCGCCCACCCAAGCGGACCGACAGGCGTGCATCCGAGGAGTTGACTGACCCCCGGCGTGGTGATCAGTGCCATGAAGGCGCTAAACGAACCCGCTGCCGTGAGCACCATCAGCGGAGCGTGCGATTCCTTCAGGGTTTGGGCGAGTTGGGTACTGACAGATGCGATCAGCGCCACCGTGGACGCGCGTTGCGGCCTTCCGGTGACCGCGGCCATCGCCCATGCGGTCGTGGCGGCGGCCGCGGTGGTCCCTCCGCGAAGGGCTACCGCACGCCACAGCGCTCGGTCATCCGGGCCGTGTCGGGGATGCTGCACCGGCCCGCTGGGCATGCTCACCGCAAGGGCCGCGGCTGGTAATGCATCGGTGAATACGTTCATGAGCAGCAACTGACGGGTGTTCATCGGCGAGTTGCCGCTGAATGCGCTGCCGATGATCGCGAAAATCACCTGGCTGGCGTTGCCGCCGAGCAACACAGACACCGCCGCTTGCACCCGCTGCCACAGTCGGCGTCCTTCCTCGAGTGCGTGCAGCAGCGATTCGATGCGGCCTTCGGTCAGCACGACATCGGCGACGGTGTGGGCCGGGTCGCTTCCGTGTGCGACTACACCGACGCCGACGGTGGCAGCCCTGATCGCTGCCGCGTCGTTGGAGCCGTCGCCCACCATCGCGCACACCCGCCCTGTTCGCTCCAATGTCTGGACGATTTGCACCTTGTTTTCCGGCGACATCCGGGCGAAGATCACCCGTTCGGACACCGCGCGTTCTTGTTCGTTGCGCGACAACGCATTCCATTCGGAACCGGTGATGACTTGGGCGGCGGTTACCGGAAGGCCAAGTTCCCCGGCGATGGTTGTGGCGGTGATGGGATGGTCCCCGGTGATCAGCCGGATGGCGACGTCGTGGGCGGCCAGATCGGCGAGCAGCTGCGGTGCTTCGGCTCGCGGAGTGTCTGACAGCCCGAGGAACCCCAGCAACGACAGGCCCTCGCCGCACAGGTCGACGATGCTGTCGGGGTCTTTCTGCACCGACCGCACCTGTTGTGCGGTTAGTCGACGCCGGGCCACGGTGATGACCCGCAACCCTTCCGCCGCTAACCGGTCGACGGTGTCGTGCGCGTCTACGCCGGCGTCTCGGCAGGCCATCAGCACCACTTCCGGCGCACCCTTGACGGCCAGCTCGGTACCCCACACCGTCGCCGAAAACGATCTACCGGAGCGGAACGGAAGGTGAGCGGCCCGTTCAACGGCGGGGCCCGAGCCGTTAACAGCCAACGCGGCCTCGATGATGGCCTGGTCGGTGGCATGTGCGTGCGGGGCGCCATTGGGCGCCGGAGCCGCATGTGTCGCACAGGCCAACACCTCGTCGCGGGAAAAGCCCGACACCGGCCGGACCTTGGTGACCCGAAGGCGGTTTTCGCTCAATGTCCCTGTCTTGTCGAAGCAGACCACGTCGACGCGGCCGAGGGCCTCCACCGACCGCGGAACGCGGACCAAGGCGCCGAACTTGCTCAGGCGCCATGCCGATGCCTGCTGGGCGAGCGTGGCCACCAGTGGCATTCCCTCCGGGACCGCGGCGACGGCGACCGCGATGCCGTTGCCCAGCGCGTGGCGAAGGCCTCTGCGGTGCAACAATCCGAGCACGCTGACCACCGCACCGCCCACCGCGGTGGCCGGGAAAGCGCGACGGGTGAGCTGACCGAGCTGGTGCTGCAAGCCGATGGTCGGCTCATCGCCGGAGGCCAGTTCGGCTGCGCGACGCTCCTGGGTGTCGGCGCCGACGGCGGTCACCAGTGCGACACCGGTGCCCGCCACAACGTGTGTTCCCGAATAGAGCATGCAGCGACGATCGGCGAGTTCTGCGCCGGGCGTGGCTTCGACCTGTTTTTCCACCGACAGCGACTCGCCGGTGAGCGACGATTCGTCGACCTCGAGGTCCTCTTCTGCGATCAGCCGGGCGTCGGCCGGCACCACCTCGTTGCTGCGCACCTCGATGAGGTCACCCGGTTGCAGCTGCTCGGCGGGGATTTCGCTGTAGTCGTCGCCGACGACTTTGCGGGCCGGCGGGGTCTGCTGGGCCAGCAGGCGGTCCAGCCGCGTCTCGGCCCGGAGCCGCTGACCGGCCGCCAGGAACGAGTTTCCGACGAGCACCGTGCCGACCATCGCCGCATCGATCGGCGAACCCAGCACGGCGGTGGCCGCGGAACCCAATGCCAGCACCGGGGTCAACGGGTCCGACAACTCGGCGCCGACCGCCTTGGCGAACTGCCATACCGCGTTCGGAGCTTGCGTGCCGGTCCCGGCGAGGCGCTTGGCAGCCTCCGGCTCTGCGGCGCGTGGCGGCAACACCTCGCGGACTTGTGCAACCGACATCGCGTGCCAGTCGTAGGCCGGCGCCGGCCTCGGTGCGCTGGCGCGAACTGCCGCCCGAGCCAGCAGGTATCCCGACACCAATCCAGCCGCGGCACCGGCGGTCACCGGTCCGGGCCCTCGCGCTCCCCGGACACCGGGCACCATGAACAGGGCACCCATGGCCGACGCGCCGGCCGAGATTTCGACGCCTCGTCGACTCGCCGCCCTGGCTGCCGGGAGGGCGTGCAGTACGTGCCATGCCGCAGCCAGGTCGGGCAGCAGCAGGTCGGCGTACCACGGCGGCGGCTCAGCGCTGTTCGGCATAATCCCCAGCGCAACGTCAGCGGCGGAAAGTGCTTGCGCGCCAGTCGATGACACGACGGCTACGGTGTGCCCGGCCCGTTGCAGGTCGGCCAATGCCGCAGTGAGCGCGTCGTCGATCGACGTGTCGTGAAGGGGCCGGACGTCGTCGAATGCGGGCCGCAACTCGCCGAGGATGTCGGCGTCGACCGAGAGCATCTGGGTGCCCGCCCTCCGGGCCTCCGCCACCAGTGCCGATGCCAACGGGTGCTGGGCGGGAAGGATCAGCGCGTCGACGCCTTTCGTCCCGGGCACCGGGTGCCAACCTGTTTTCAGGTCGCTTGTGTCCAGCAGAGTTTGGGCGCTGTTCCATGCGCTGGACAGTTCGTTGTCACGGGCGCCGCGGACCCGGACCACGCGCAACTTGTCGCTGTGCAGTACGCGTGGGTCGATCAGCAGCGCGTCGACCTTGTCCAGGCGGTGCAAGCTGTCCGGTCGCAACGGCAGCACCCCGTGCTGCTCGGCCAGCCCGATGCCGAGCTTCGCGGTGAACGACTCGCGCGTGGTCCGCATCGCTTTGGGGGCAGCCACCACCGCCGCCGTCGATGCCGTGCCGACGTTACGCGTGATGGCGCCGATCACCCCGGCGCCAATCGCCTGCACCAGCGCGACACGCTTTGCGTGCCGTTCGACAGATCCTGCCGCCGGCCGTGATGGTCGCGACGGCTGCCGTACGTCGTCCGGGTAGTCGGCATACCGGGCCAGCGCCGGCTCGTAGCGGGCCCATGCCTGCGCTGCGGCGCGACACTCCGCGGTCTTGAGCGCCTGGGTCATCAAGTCCACCGACAGCGATGCCGGTGACAGGGTGACGATGTTCGCGGCGGTGGTGGTCAACGTCAGTAGCGCGTCCGTTGCGCCGGTGCCGATTCGGTTCTCGAGCAGGCCGCGCAGCCGCGGTTGGTAATTGGCGATCTCCGCGGCCGCATTGACGGCAATCGGCGCTCCCGGCAGCCGCAGGGCCCGGCCCGCCAGCGCGATACCCAATCCAGCCGCATTGGCGCCGAGCAGCACTGCCCTGGTCGCCAACAACAGGCCATCACCCGGCAGGCTGCCTGCGCGTTCTGCGGCGTCCCCGGAGCGCTTTTCGGCATCGTCGACGGCACGGCACAAGGCGGGCAGCGACGTAGAGTCGCCTTCGATCTCGACGACGAGCCGCGACAGCGGCCGGTTGAGGCTCGCCGAGATGACGCCCGGCTGGGACCGGAGCGCGTCGAGTACTACGCGTTCGCGTTCGACCGCGCCGGGACCGTGCAGTCCACGTACCTCGATCCACGCCCGGGCTTCGCCGCGCCAGCAGCGCCGGGTCGGCGCCGCACCGGAGCGACCGAGCGAGAGTGCTTGGGCCCCTTCCCGAACGGCAGTGGCGGCCAGCTCCGCGCCAGAGCCGACGATCGTGGTGGCCAGCATGGCGGCGGTGGTTGCAGTCTGAATGCACGCGTCGGCGAGGGCGCTCGTTGCTTGAATACCCTTCGAAACGACGCGCAACGGTATGGATTTTTGCAAGGTTAAACCGTATTCAATCGTTGCTTGATGCGTCTTTGTGCTGTGACTTGCAATGCCTACCGGCTGGCGGTGGCACGGCGCTGACCGCCGCGCGACGGCGGCTTGCGTTTTTTGGGGGGTGCAGAGGTTTTCGCCTTGGCGGGCACCGCCTTCGGCGGAGTCGTCGAGCCGCGGTTCATCTGCCGTAACGCCAACGCCCCGGCACCAACTGCCAATACCACCGGCCATTCGACCAGCCCGGTGACACCGATCGCCCCCAGGGCCAGCGCCGCTGCCGCTGTCGAATGGCTTCCGTTGCCGAGTCCACGTTGGATGCCCGCGGCGGCGCCTGTCACCCCGCCGATGACGCCGTTGACCGCGGCACCGCCCACCGCGCCGGCGGCCGAGGTGGTTGCCTTCGCCGCACGACTGGCCGTTTGAGTCAGGCTGCGTGCTGCGTCGCCGAGCATGATGTCTTCCCCGATCTTCGCTGATTTACCCGTTGTGAACCGGCTCCGCGACCGCTGTACATCCAGCGGATACGCAGGGTTCAGCTGACGAGCCTATTGAGCATCACAGCCGGATGCCCGTCCCCGAGAAAATACATAGACAACACATATCCTTGGCCGCTCTGCTTGGCCGCCGATCAATCCCGGCGCAAATCCACCAAAACCGGTGCGTGATCGCTGGGCGCCTTGCCTTTGCGCTCGTCGCGGACGATCTGCGCGCCGGCGACCCGGGCAGCCAGCGCGGGTGAGGCGAGAATGAAATCGATGCGCATGCCGCGTCCTTTGGGGAAGGCCAGCTGCGTGTAGTCCCAGTAGGTGTACACGCCGGGTCCGGGCGTGAAAGGCCGTACCACGTCGGCGAATTGAGCGTCGACGATCGCGTCGAATGCTTTGCGTTCCGGCTCGGAGACGTGTGTGCAGCCCCGGTAGTAGTCGACGCTCCAGACGTCGTCGTTGGTCGGGGCGATGTTCCAGTCGCCGACCAGCGCGATCTGCGCCGACGGGTCGTCGCGCAGCCAGCCTGCAGCCGTATCACGCAGCGCGGCAAGCCAATTCAGCTTGTAGGTGTAGTGCGGATCGCCCAGCGCGCGGCCGTTGGGCACGTAGAGGCTCCACACCCTGACCCCGCCGCAGGTTGCGGCCAACGCGCGCGCTTCGGCCGCGGCGGCAATGTCCGGCTTGCTGCTCCAGCTCGGCTGGCCGTCGAAGCCAACCTCGATGTCGTCGAGCCCGACCCGTGATGCGATCGCGACGCCGTTCCACTGGTTGAAGCCGCAGTGCGCCACCTCGTAGCCGAGTTCGAAGAACGGCAGTGCCGGAAATTGGTCGTCGGCGCATTTGGTTTCCTGCATCGCCAGGACGTCGACATCGGCGCGGCGCAGCCAGTCGAGCACGCGGTCGAGGCGCGTGCGGATCGAGTTCACGTTCCAGGTGGCCAGCCTGAGCATGCTTATAGCGTATGCACCTCGAAGTAGCGGCCTCGGTGGTGTGTTGTGAAACCGAGCGATTCGACGAGGCCGGCGTTCTCGACGTCGAGCACCCTCACATAGCCGCGGGTCGCGCCGCGGGATGCACCCCACGCCAGCAGCGCCTCGCACAAGCGGTCGTCGGATACCGCCGACAGACCGACCCAGCGGGTGCCGTCCGGGGCGTCGGTCACCGCTGCCCGGGCCGCCGCCCGGTCGCGGAGTCCGAACGCCAGCTCGCCGTCGAGCACGGCGGTCAGCACCTCGACGGGCTCTGCACCGCGGTAGCAGCGCAGCCAGTCGTCGTCGGGCCGGGCCGTGAGTCGGATGGCCGGGTCCGGCCCGGCGGTGCTGACGTCGCGCACCAGCATCCGGTAAGCGTGCCCGCCGGCGTCGGGCAGCCGTAGCAGCCGGTCGGGTACCGCCAGCCACGGCGTCAGCCCACGTTGCGTGTACCAGTCGACGATCGCCGGGATGGCCGCGTTGGTCGCTGAAACATCCAGTGGTACAGCGGAGTTCACTTCCACGCTGGCTCCGGGAGCGGCGCGAAGCAGCCAGCCGTCCAGCCACTGCTGCTCGAGGCCCGGCCAGGCCAGCGCGGCGGCGTGCTCGACGGCGCGGATCTGCGAGTTGCGGACCGGCGCGTCGGTCAGCGCCCGCACTACCACCACGTCGTCGGGCGAGAACTGCACCACCTCACCGCTTTTCGTGCGAATCCGCACCAGCGGCGCGACGGCCAGCAGATGACCCACCGCGTCAGTCAGCGGCGGCACGCTGCCGGCGGCCCTGCGGTAGCGAACCGTCACCCGGGTCCCGAGATCGGGCCACGAAACCATCAGTGCCCGAAAGGATCCGGCCCTTCGCCGGGTGTCCAGGACAGTCCCGGAACGCCCCAGCCGTGCGACTTGACGGCCCGTTTTGCGGCGCGGGCATGCCGTCCGATCAGCCGGTCCAGGTACAGAAAGCCGTCCAGATGCCCGGTTTCGTGTTGCAGCATTCGGGCGAATAGGCCGGTGCCTTCGACGGTGACCGGGCTGCCGTCGGCGTCGAGGCCGGTGACCCGGGCCCATTTGGCGCGTCCGGTCGGGAACGACTCGCCGGGCACCGACAGGCAGCCCTCGTCGTCGTGATCCGGGTCGGGCATGGTCTCGGGGACGTCGGACGTCTCCAGCACCGGGTTGACCACTACGCCGCGACGGCGCGCAGTCTGCCCGCGGTCGTCGGCGCAGTCGTAGACGAACACCCGTAGGCTCACGCCGATCTGGTTGGCCGCCAAGCCGACGCCGTAAGCGGCGTCCATGGTGTCGTAGAGGGTGGTGATCAACTCCGGCAGATCGGTTGGCAGCGAACCGTCCGCGGCCACCGGCACCGGCTTGGTCGGTGTGTGCAGGACCGGATCTCCCACGATCCGAATGGGTACGACTGCCATGGTCGGCAAGCTTAAGCGGGCGACTCGCGGGCGAGGGTTACGGGTCAGCTGTTGCGGGCGTGGTTGAATAATCGCCGGAACAGCCAGCATTCGAGATTCGAAGGGTCTTGGGAAGGCTCAGAGGAGCGATATGGACAGCGCTGAGGCGCGGGCTAATCGATCGGGGGACGACTCTGAAATCGTTGATGGGCTGACCCGCCGCGAACACGACATTCTGGCGTTCGAGCGCCAATGGTGGAAATACGCGGGTGCGAAAGAAGAAGCCATCAAAGAGTTGTTCTCGATGTCGGCGACGCGGTATTACCAGGTGCTCAATGCGCTGGTCGACCGGCCCGAGGCGCTGGCGGCCGATCCGATGCTGGTGAAACGGCTGCGACGGCTGCGCGCCAGCCGGCAGAAGGCGCGGGCCGCGCGGCGGCTCGGCTTCGAGGTCACCTGACGTTCATCCGGTTTTGTGGGTTTGGGCCCACTCCTGGATACAGTGGCCTGAAATGAACGAACGTGTTCCCGACTCTTCCGGACTACCCCTGCGGGCCATGGTGATGGTGCTGCTGTTTCTCGGCGTCATCTTCCTGCTGGTGGGGTTCCAGGCCATGGGATCCAGCGGGCACTCCGACGACGACGATTCGGTGTCGACAGTGACGACCAGCACAATGCCGCCGAAGAAGTCGACGCCGGCCGCGGCCAAAGCCCAGGTGCGGGTCTACAACATCTCCGGCCAGGAGGGCGTCGCCGGGCGCACCGCCGACCAGCTGAAGGGCAAGGGTTACGACGTCCCCGAGGTCGGCAACCTGTCGTTGCCCGACGTGTCGACCACCACGGTGTACTTCAGCAACGCCCCCGGGGAGCGGGAGACCGCCGACGCGGTGGGCAAGTTGCTGGACGCTCCGGTCGAACCGCGGGTCCCCGAGGTGGCCGACCAGCCGCCCGGCGTCATCGTGGTGGTCGCGGGCTGAGCCTGATGATCCCGCTCCTCAGCAGCCCGTTCCGGGCCGCATCGTCGCCGGGATAGTCTTTACGCCATGGTCAAGCCCGTGAGCCGAAAAGTCGTCGCCGCAACCGCCCTGGGAATGCTCGCCGCCCCCGTCGCGCTGCTGAGCGCCTGTTCGCCCAACCAGCCGCCGGCGACGTCGCCCGGGACCACGCCGTCGGTCTGGACCGGGTCACCGGCGCCGGCCAGCACGCCGCCCAAAGGCGGCCCGGTGGCGCCGGAGAGCCTGACCACGCATTTGATGTCGCCCACCGGCGTGCAGGTCGCCACGGCGAAGTTCGAGTTCGACAACGGCTTTGTGACCGTCACGATCGAGACCACCGGCCTGGGCCAGCTGTCGCCGGGATTCCACGGCGTGCACATTCACTCGGTGGGCAAGTGCGAGCCCAACTCCGTCGCCCCGACGGGAGGGCCTCCCGGTGACTTCCTTTCTGCCGGCGGCCATTACCAAGCGCCGGGGCACACCGGGGAACCCGAAAGCGGCGACCTGACCTCGCTGCAGGTACGCAAGGACGGCGCCGCGCTGCTGGTGACCACCACCGACGCTTTCACCAAGGAAGACCTGGTATCCGGTGACGGCTCGGCGATCGTCATTCACGAGGGCGCCGACAACTTCGCCAACATCCCGCCGGACCGCTATACCCAGGTCAACGGCGCACCCGGTCCCGACCAGACCACCATGGCCACCGGCGACGCCGGCAAGCGGGTGGCGTGCGGTGTCATTGGTTCCGGTTAGCCCGTCGGGCAACAGGGTAACCGAGCGTGTGGATTTCGTCGGCTCGCCGAGACCGACGATCGGAGTGGAGTGGGAATTCGCTCTTGTCGACGCGCAGACCCGTGACCTGAGCAACGAAGCCGTCGAGGTCATGGGGGCGATCGGCGAAAACCCGCGCGTCCACAAGGAATTGCTGCGCAACACCGTCGAGATCGTCAGCGGCGTCTGTGAGTCCACCGCCGAGGCCATGGAGGACCTGCGCGACACATTGCGCACCGCGCGCCCCATCGTCCGGGACCGCGGGATGGAGCTGTTCGGTGCGGGCGCGCACCCATTCGCGCTGTGGTCCGCCCAAAAGCTCACCGACGCACCGCGTTACGCCGAGCTGATCAAGCGCACCCAGTGGTGGGGACGGCAGATGCTGATCTGGGGTGTGCACGTCCACGTCGGCCTGTCGTCGGCGCACAAGGTGATGCCGATCATGTCGTCGCTGCTCGACTACTACCCACATCTGCTCGCGCTGTCGGCGTCGTCGCCGTGGTGGGGCGGTGAGGACACCGGATATCCGAGCAACCGGGCGATGATGTTCCAGCAATTGCCCACCGCCGGGCTGCCGTTCCAGTTTCAGACCTGGGCCGAGTTCGAGAAGTTCGTACACGACCAGAAGAAGACCGGGATCATCGACGACATCGACGAAATCCGTTGGGACATACGCCCTTCACCGCATAACGGGACGCTGGAGGTGCGGATCTGCGACGGGGTCTCGAACTTGCGGGAGCTCTCCGCGCTGGTGGCATTGACGCATTGCCTGGTAGTCGATCTGGATCGCCGACTGGAAGCCGGTGAGACGCTGCCGACAATGCCGCCCTGGCATGTCCAGGAGAACAAGTGGCGGGCCGCCCGGTACGGCCTGGACGCGGTGATCATCCTCGACGCCGACAGCAACGAACGGCTGGTCACCGACCATCTGCCCGAAGTGCTCAATCGCCTTGAGCCGGTGGCAAAGTCGCTGCACTGCGTCGACGAGCTGGCCGCCGTGGCCGACATACCCCGGGTCGGGGCGTCGTATCAACGGCAGCGCCGGGTGGCCGAGGAACACGACGGAGATTTGCGTGCTGTCGTCGACGCGCTGGTTGGCGAGCTGGACATCTGATCGTGGAAGCTTTTGAGTTGCCGATGTTTCCGCTCGAGTCGGCACTGCTGCCCAACGAGGATCTGCCGCTGCGCATCTTCGAGCCGCGCTACACCGCGTTGGTGCAGGACTGCATGCGCAGCGCCGATCCGGGCTTCGGGGTAGTGCTGATCTCGCGTGGCCGTGAGGTTGGTGGTGGCGACGCGCGCTGCGACGTGGGGACGCTTGCCGGGATCAACGAATGTATCGAGATGGGCTCCGGCCGGTTCTCGCTGCGCTGCCGTACCCACGGGCGGATCCGGGTGAGCGAATGGCTGCCTGACGATCCGTACCCGCGGGCTCGTGTGCGGTTCTGGCCCGACGAGCCCGGGGATCCGGTGAGCACCGACCAACTGCGCGAGGTCGAGGATCAGGTGCTGGCTCTGTTCGAGCGGATCGCGAGCGCCCGCGGCGTGGTGTTGCCGGGGCCTGACATGCTGCTGGGTCCGCGGTCCGATGACGCGGGAGAGCGGTTGTACGCGTTGGCAACTCGCGTTCCGATGGGCCAGGCGGACCGCTATGCGGTGTTGTCCGCGCCGTCGGCGGCCGATCGACTGGTGGCGCTTCGCGAGGCCGTCGAGTCCGTGGCGGCGATGATCGAATTCCAGCTGTCGGAATAGCATTCCCGCACTAGGGCCCGTCGTCGTCGACGCTCGGTGCCCTTCGGCTCGCGAACGTGGGGGATATGGACGAAAAGTGGTCGGAATGTGTGCATTTCCCCCACGCTCGGCGAACGCACTTGTACTAAGTCGCGCGCTCGGCGCCGCGGTGTACCGCGCCGAATACCGTTGCGGCGACGGCCAACAACGCCGAGCTGACGAGCCACGGCAGGATCCGGCCGGCGCTGAACAACGCGGCGTACATGCCCGGTGCGACGGCCGTGGCCGCCGCCCACGCCGTCTGCAACAGCGAGCCGTGCCGCCCCGACGACTCCTCCGGTGCAAACGTCAGCATGATGTTCGCACCGAGCGTATTGCAGGCCGCGTCGGACATGCTGAACAGGATCAGCCCGACGGCCAGCACCGCGAACAACGCCGCGGCCCCGGCATTTTGGACCGCGACCAGACTGTCCACCACCAGGAAACTGACCGCGCACAGCGCGGTAGACCACGACAGGACCCGCAAGTGTGCCACCCGCCGGCCGATCCACGACACCAGCCGCGCCGACGCCGCAACCGCCACACAGATGACCACGTACGCCACCGTCGTCGACCACTTCGGCAGCCCCACCGACAGCATGAACAGCGGCAGCGCGGTGTCCATCCCGATCGTGGTCAGCGCAACGACGAATACGCCCGCAACGAACGCCATGAAGCCGCCTTGCCGGACGACGTCGCGGTACCGCGGCGGCTGCCATTCACCCGGCTCGTCGGGACCGCCAACGTCGTCGACCCAGCGCAACTGCCAGTACAGGATCGCGGTGATCAATTCACCGAAGGCGATCAGCGCGACAAGGACCGACCAGAACCATCCGGAACCGTTGTCGAGGACCAGACCCAACGTCGCACCCAGCGCACCGATGCCGAAGCCCAGTACTCGCACTGATGTCAGTGCCGCGAACATCTGGGTTCGGTCGTGCCCCTCTGCCGTCAGGCGGCGAACCGCCTCGGGATCGCTGGTGAAGAACATGTTGGCGGCCATCGAGGCGGCAAAGCAGAACAGTGCGGCCGCCGCGAGGGTGGTGGTGGTCAGGAAGCCCAGGAACGCACCGGCGGCCAGCATACCCGACACAGTCATCGTCCGAAACGGGCCCAGCCGGTCCAGAACTCGCCCGGACACGACGGCGCCGACGAACAGCGCGCCGGTGTTGCCGACCGTCGCGGCCACCCCGGCCCCGGTGAGCGGTAGCCCGCGGCCGATCGTGAAGAACAGGAAGACCAACGGGACCCACAGGCCGTGGTTGACCATCGCGACCGTCGTCGACACGATGAACAACCGCCGTGCTCCCGTAAGCCGTTGTGCCACGGTGAGCATCAGCCGAACGTACCCGGCGGCCGCCGGCCATGCATCCGATTTTTCGGCGTGTCTAACTCGGTAGCCGGCCTTCGATGAAGACGCTGCGGGGGATGGTCTCTTCGTCGGCGGCGGCGGGTGATCGACCGTAGCGCCGCATCAGATCCAGCGCCTCGATCGCGTTGACCTCCCAGCCGCGTTGGGTCAGCCACTGTTCGAGGTCGGTGCGTTCTTCGACGTACCACAGATCTTCGGGAGTCTTCTCGCCGCTCTCTCGCATGCGACGCCACTGCTCGGCACGCGCTTCTAAGTACTCGGGGTCGAAGAATCGCGGGCTGAACGCCTCGACCGCCACTCGGCTGCCCGGCGCGCTGAGCTCCGCGATCCGGTCGAACAGCAGGTCCTGGCCGGTCGCGGGCAAGTAGGACAGCAGCCCTTCGGCCGACCACACGGTCGGGGCCGAAGTGTCAAAACCAGTGTCCCGCAATGCTTTCAGCCAGTCCTGGCGCAAGTCAACCGGGACGGCGCGGTAGCCGGCCGCCGGCCGGGCGCCGTGCGCGGCCAGGGTTTCGGCCTTGAACTCCAGCACCTTGGGCTGGTCGATCTCGTAGACGACGGTGCCGTGCACCCACGGCAGCCGCCAGGCCCGCGCGTCCAGACCGGCGGCCAGGATGACCGCCTGCTCGATGCCGTTAGCACCGGCGGCGATGAACTGCTCGTCGAACCATTTGGTGCGTGCCGCCGCGTAGCCGCCGATGACCCGCAGCCGCTCTGCCATGGGGCCGGAAGACGGTGGCCGCCAGCCCCTTTCGATGGCGGCGTCGACGAAGTATTGCGCGTAGCGGTCGGTGAACAGCGGGCAGTCGCAGTCGGTTTCGCGGGCCCGTGCCAGCGCCACACCGAGCGCCGTCGCGCCCACACTCTCGGTGATGTCCCAGCTGTCGTCATCCGTTCTCGTCATCGCCACTATCCATCTCGTCGACCGTCAGGGATCCTCGAATGTTTTGTTCCCGGTACGCCAATTGCCCGACCCGGTGTGCGACCACCGGGGCGGTGATCACTGTGAACGTCCCAGTCAGCACCAGCATTCCGACGTCGGGGTTGCCGCGCAGCCGGATCGCGGCGCCGGCCAGCACCAGCAGCAGGCCTAGCACCTGCGGCTTGGTTGCCGAATGCATGCGCGAGAGCGTGTCGCCGAAGCGGACCACGCCGATCGCGGCGGTCAACGCCAGCACGGCGCCGGCCAGCACCAGCACGCCGGAGACGACGTCGAGGGGGCTCATCGGCGGTCCCGGTCGGGAACTCGGAAGCGGGCCACGCTGACCGAGCCGACAAAGCTGATCAGCGCCAGCGCCGCCAGGCTGTAGGTCACCGTGCTGTCCAAACTGGCTGCGGCCCAGGTGCCGATCGCGCACATCGCCACCGCGATCAGCGTGTCCACCGCCACCAGCCGATCCAGCGTGCTCGGCCCGGCCAGCAGGCGGAACATCGTGATGGCCGCCGCGGCGCCCAGCAGAATCCCGGCGATCAACCAGACGGTCATGCGGCCTCCTCGACAGGCTGCCAATCCTCGTCGCGCTCATAGGCGGCCACCACCAGCCGCTCCACATGGGCGACCTGGCGGTAGAACCGGTCGACGGCCCGGGCCGAGCCGACGTCGATCACGTGGCAATAGATCACCCGGCGCAACTGGTCGATCTCCAGCACGATCGACCCCGGGATCATCGTCAAGATGTTCACGGCGAACACCAGCACGAGGTCGGACTTGATCGACACTTGCGCCCGCAGCACCCCGGACGGCGGCGGCGGGCCGGGTTTGATCGCCAGCCAGGAGACCTGAACGCTGGACACCACGAGATACCACGCGACCCGCACGACCAGCCGTAGCACCGACAGCGGATGCACGCGGCCCTGGACCGGAACCGGCGGCATCGGCAGCAGCAGCGTGATCGTCAGCGCGACCGCCAGCCCGCTGACCGCGTTGGCCGCAGAGTAGTTGCCCCACAACAACACCCACACCCCGGTCAGCGCGAGCAGGATGCTGATTCGTAACAGGACAGCCCTCATCGCGGCAGCACCGCCGAGATGTAGTTGCCGCGGTCGAGCACCTCGGCGGCGGCCCGGTCGCTGTAGGCGAAGATGGGTCCTGCCAGCACCGTCAACGAAAGCCC
Source organism: Mycobacterium sp. MFM001 (assembly GCF_003402475.1). GTDB lineage: Bacteria > Actinomycetota > Actinomycetes > Mycobacteriales > Mycobacteriaceae > Mycobacterium. The sequence goes on along the minus strand of NZ_BFAB01000004.1, from coordinate 247,328 downwards.
GACGGCGATCAGCGCCAGTGTCGGCGCGACCATTCCGATCGGCATGTGGCCGACGTCGTCGCGGTCGTCGAAAGCAACGTCCTCGGCTTCCTCCAGCAGCGCCGCCGTCCGGGCCGCCACCAGGGCGCCGTCGGGCGCGTCGACGCGCGGCCGCCAAAACGCCTTGGACCACACTCGCGCCACCACATACAGCGTCAGCAGGCTCGTCACCACTCCGCCGGCCACCAGCAGCCAGGCCAGCACCGACCCGTCGGCGGTACCCGCCCGCAGCAATGCCACCTTGCCGATGAACCCCGAAAACGGCGGAATCCCACCAAGATTCAACGCCGGCAGCAGAAACACGAACGCCAGCAACGGGTTTGCCGCCAGTCCGCCGAGCCGCTGCAGAGAAGACGCCCCTCCCTGGCGTTCGATCAGGCCCGTCGCCAAGAACAGCGTGGTCTGCACGACGATGTGATGCGCCACGTAATAGATGGCCCCCGACATGCCGGCCTGACTGGACAGCGCCACCCCGAACACCATGTAGCCGATGTGGCTGACCAAGGTGAAGGACAGCAGCCGCTTGATGTCGCTTTGCGCGATGGCGCCGAGGATGCCGATCAGCATGGTCAGCAGCGCGGCCACCAGCAGCAGGTGATTCAGCCCGGCGTCGGGGAACAGCAGCGAATGCGTCCGGATGATCGCGTAGATCCCGACTTTGGTCAGGATGCCGGCGAACACCGCGGTGACCGGTGCGGGTGCGGTGGGGTAGGAGTCGGGCAGCCACGCCGACAACGGGAACACCGCGGCCTTGATGCCGAAGGCCACCAGCAGCACCGCGAACATTGCGCTGCGGATACCGGGGCTGATGCTGCCGATGCGCAGCGCCAGCTCGGCCATGTTCAAGGTGCCCGTCGCCGCGTAGATCAACGCGATGCCGAACAAAAAGATCAGCGACGACAGCAGCGACACCATCACGTAGCCGATGCCGGCACGCACCCGGGCAGGGCTGCCGCCGATGGTCAACAGCACGAAACTGGCCGACAGCAGCACCTCGAACCCGACGAACAGGTTGAACAGGTCGCCCGCCAGAAACGCCATGCACACGCCGGCGGCCAGCACCAGATAAGTGGGCAGGAAGATCGATACCGGCTGGCGGTCGTCGCCGTCGCGGATACCCTGACCGATCGCGTACATCACCACGGTCAGCAACACGACCGAAGACACCACCAGCATCAGCGCGGAGAGCCGGTCGACAACCAGAGTGATGCCCAGCGGCCCCAAAGGCGTTGGGCCCCAACCGCCGACGTGCAGGGCCACGGTTCCGTTGCGATCGGTCAGCAACAGTAGCGCGATGCCGATCAGCACGATCGTCGCCAGCGCCGCCCACGTGATCAGGCGCTGCAGGCGCGGGCGCCGGCCGGCGACCAGGCAGGCCGCGGCGCCGAGCATCGGCACCAGTACGGGCAGCGGGATCAACGTTGCGGCAATGCTCATCGCGACCCCCGATGGCCGGGCAGCGCGTCGAGTTCGTCGGGTTCGTCGGTGTCGGGGTACGGCTCCTCCGGGTCGGCGTCGACGTCGGCGGCCTCCTCCGGCGAGAGCTGCGCGACGCGGCTGTCCTCCGGGTCTTTGCCGACGGCTTCGGCGGCGGTCAGCCGGTACGAGCGGTAGGCCAGCGCCAGCACGAACGCCGCCACGCCCATCGTGATCACGATCGCGGTCAGCACCATGGCCTGCGCCAGGGGGTCGGCCGTCGGTTTGCCGGCCGTGCCACGGCCGTGCACCGGCGGGTTGCCCGGCGGGCCGCTGACGGCGATGATCAGCAGGTTGATCGCATTACCAATCAGCAACAGCCCCAACAGCATTCGGGTCAGCGTGCGTTCCAGCAGCAGATAGACACCGCAGCTGACCAGCGCGCCGATCGCGAGCAGCGGTATCAGGTGGACGGTCACGTGAGCGCCACCTCGCGACGCGCAATCTGGTCCTCGCCGACTCGCACGCCGAGGCTGCGCAGCACGTCGAGCACCAAGCCGACCACGATCAGGTAGACGCCGAGATCGAAGAACAACGCGGTGACGAATGTGACGTGGCCCAGCACCGGCAGGTCGACGGCCAGCACGGCGGACGACAGCGCGGGTGCCCCGAGCAGCAGCGACGCCGCCGCGGTGCCCGCGGCCAGGCCCAGCCCGACGCCCAGGATCTTGCCTGCGTCCAGCGGCAGCGTCTCGCCGAGTTCGTAAGGGCCGCCGGCCAAATAGCGCAGCACCAGCGCCAGTCCGGCGGTCAGCCCGCCGGCGAAACCTCCGCCGGGAGTGTTGTGGCCGGTGAAGAAGAAGTACACCGACACCACCATGATCAGCGGGAAGATGATCCGGGTGGTCACCTCCATGACCAGCGAGCGGTAGCGGGGGTCACGGTATTCGCTGCCGCGCAACCAGGTGGTGTCGCCGATCGCCGGGCTGTAGGGCGTGACGGGAATGTTGCCGATATCCGGTTGTCCGGGCCGCGGCATCCGCGGCGCCGAGCCGAACCGCCGGTGCCGAAACACCAGCGACGCAACCCCCGTCGCCGCGACCAGCAGCACCGAGATCTCGCCGAGGGTGTCCCACGCCCGGATGTCGACCAGCAGCACGTTGACCGTGTTGCCGCCGTGGCCGCGCAGGTAGGCCGCGTCGGGCAGCAGGCTCGCGATCGCGGTGCCGTGGCGGGCGGCGACCGCGAACATCGCCAGCACCGTGACGGCCGCGCCGACCGCCACCGCCAGCATGGCGCGGGGCAGGCGGTGGCGTCTGATGTCGGCCGGATCGACTTCGGCCGGCAGCGTGCGCAGCACCAGCACGAAGATCACCAGTGTCACGGTCTCCACCAGGAACTGGGTGAGCGCCAGATCGGGCGCGCCGTGGAAGGCGAAGATGGCGCCGCAGGCGTAGCCGGTGACCCCGACCATCAGCACGGCGGCCAGCCGGTTCCGCGTCGCCGTCGCGCCGAACGCGGCTGCCACCAGCAGGGCGGCCAGCGTCGGCTGCAGCGGTGAATCCCACAGCGCGAATCGCGGCCGATCACGAGCACCGAGCAGCAGCGCCGCCGTAGGCACCAGCACCAGGGTGGACAGGATCACCGACTGGGTCGCCGGGATCGAGCCGCGCTGCGTTTCGCCGGTCAACCGCACCGATATCACGTCGAGGCCCCGGACCACGGCGTCGTAGACGCGGTCGGCGTTGCCCAGGGGCATCCAGCCCAGCCGGGCGCGACGCAGCCGGGCCCGGGCGAAGAACGCCGCGGCACCCAGCAACGTGACCAGCGCCGAGAGCACGAGCGGCAGGCCGACGCCGTGCCACAGCGCCAGGTTTTTCGTGCTGCCTGCGTAGCCGTCCAGCAGCCGGCCCAGCGGTGCCGGGTCGAGGCCCAGGGCGAGACCGGCCGCGGCCAGGATCGCGGGCGCGGTCAGGAACGTCGCGGTGGGCGGGTGCATGCCGGCGACCGGCGCGCTCGGTTCGCGACGGCCTTTGCGGGCGAATGCACCCCACAGGAATCGGACGCTGTAGATCATCGTGAACACCGAGCCGGCGGCGATCACGCCCAGCACGTACGACGTGTGCGCAAGTGTCGCAAACGCGGTTTCCTTGGCGACGAAACCCAGAAACGGCGGCAGCGCGGCCATGCTGGCCGTCGCCGCGGCGGCGATCACCAGCAGCGACGGGCAGCGCTGTCCCAGCCAGGCCAGCCGGCGCACGTCGCGGGTTCCGGTGGCGTGGTCGACGATGCCGACGACCATGAACAACGCGGCCTTGAACATGGCGTGCGCAACCAGCACCGCCAGTCCGGCCAGCATCAGCTCGCGGCCGCCGCTGCCGACCAGCACGGTGATCAGCCCGAGCTGGCTGACCGTGCCGAACGCCAGGATCAGCTTGAGGTCGTATTCGCGGACCGCACGCCAGCCGGCCAGCAGCATGGTCGTCACGCCCAGGATCACGACGATGGGCCGCCAGCCCGGCGAGTCCGCGAATCCCGGCGCCATCCGCGCGATCAGGTAGACGCCGGCCTTGACCATCGCGGCGGCGTGGAGGTAGGCGCTGACCGGCGTCGGCGCGCCCATGGCGCCCGGCAACCAGAAGTGCAGCGGCACGATCGCCGATTTGCTCAGCCCGCCGACCAGCATCAGCAGCACTGCGACGGCCACCGCGGTGCCCGACGGGGGAGCGGCCACCACGTCGGAGAGTTGGTAGCTGCCGGCGGCGTGGCCCAGGATGATGATCCCGGCCAGCATCGCCAGCCCGCCGGCGGTGGTCACCAGCAACGCCTGGGTGGCGGCGCGCCGGCTGACCAGCCGCTCGGCGTAGTGGCCGATCAACAGGAACGACAACACGGTCGTCAGTTCCCAGAACACGTAGAGCACCAGCATGTTGTCGGCGATCACCAGGCCGAACATGGTTCCGGAGAACGCGACCAGTTCGGCGGCGAAGCTGGGCAGCCGGTTTTCGGTGTGCCCGTCGCGGTGGTGGAAGTAGTCGGCGCAATAGAACAGCACCAGCGCGCCGATGCCCAAGACCAGCACGCTCATGATTGCGGCCAGCGGGTCGAAGCGCAGCGCGATGTTCATCGACAGCTCGGGCACCCAGGTGATGCTCTGCTTGCGGTCGGCGTGGCTTGGCCAGTTGGCCACCACCCAGCCCAGCGACCCGAGCGGCACCAGGGCCAGCGGGTAGAACGCCAGCCGGTCCCATTTGCGCACCAGCAGCGGCGCCAGGGCAGCAGCGACCGCGTGGGCAAACAGGATGGCGAGCATGGCACTCCGGTGTCGGGGTGTCAGCCTGATAGGGCTATTTCGCCAGGCAGTCTACCGGTTGGTTGGGCGCTGCACGCTGCGACGGAATCTACGGACGTACCGTGGGCGCGTGGGAGCTGTTGTCGCTCAATGGGTTTCGAACGCTTATGGGGTATCCCACACTCGCGGAGGCCAACATCCGCGGCGCGACGACTCGATGGACCGGGCCGACCGCGGCCCACACCATTCGGGCGGTGAACTTGCGGCGGTAGTGCAGACGGGTCGTAAGTGATGCGCGCCCGTCGTGGCGCCACAGCGTCAAACTCGCCCGCATGAGCGGTCCGTCGGCCGCGAGCACGATCTCGTCGGGATCCGAACGGACCACCGTCCAGCCGTCGAATCTCAATACGTGGCGGTGAATCCACCGCACTACAGTGCTCAGCGCTGCACGCGGATCGCCGACAAGGATCGGCGCTTCGAACGTGTCCGTGTAGTCGGCTTCGGTATCAGCCTCTGCCGCAATGCGTTTGAGCGTCCAGCGCACCACCACGCGATGTCCGCCGCTGCCGATGACCAGCGCACGGTAGATCTTGCCGTGCAGACCGGGGAAGGCTGCCCACGTCTGCGAGCGCACGCGAGTGCGCTGTGGTGCCACCTTGTCGAGCTCGAACACCCACCGGTAGACCGCGAACGGGTGGCGGCCCTTCGACGCCAGCCGCACCGGCGCCGCCGCCTCGTCGAGGACGAAGCCCACCGGGACGGTCGAGGGATCGTTCGGATCGCGGCACATCACCCGCAGCAGCGCGGACCACGTGTCTGCGGCGGATGCATCGATCAATCTGGCATGCTCATCGATATAGGGTAATCGTTCCATATAGAAGGACTGTACTAGATCATGGCGCCTCCGCGGAAGCATGAAACCGATGTGATCCTCGACGCGACGCGCGCGCTGGTGCTCACCGAGGGTCCGCGGGCGGCCAGCGTGGCGGCGATCGCGAAGGCGAGCGGTGCGCCAGCCGGGACGCTGTATCACCGGTTCGGTAATCGCAACGGCGTCCTGACCGCCGCGTGGCTGCGCGCGCTCGAGCGTTTCCAGGCACGGGCGATGGCCGCCGAGGCCGAGACCGCCCTCGAATCGGCTGTCGCGATGGCGGTCGCGGCTATTGGTTTCATGCGTGAGATTCCCGAGGACGCGCGGCTGCTGTTGACCATCCGGCCGGAGGACCTGCTCGACGGCGAACCCGATGCGGGATTCGAGCAGACCCTGGCCGCCATGAACGCACCGCTGCAGGAGCGGGTGCGTACCTTGGCCGACGAGCTATACGGCAGCAGCGATACGCGGTGCGTCGACGCCGTCGCACGGGCGGTCGCTGACCTGCCGTACGCGGTGGTTCGCCGTCATGCTCACGACGACCCGGTGCCCGCCTGGCTGGAGGACGACGTTGTCGCGGCCGTGCGCGCGTTGCTGACGAGCTTTGCGCCCAATTGGAGTAGCAAGCCGAGGTCGTCGCGCACGGCGCGGTGACGGGTGATTCGGCCTTCCGCGACAGTGAAGATGTGGACCTGCTTGTGGTCGATCGGCCTGCCGGTGGGTTCGATGCCGTTGAACGTTCCGGTGTGCCGCCCCGTCATGGTGGCGACGACCACCACTGTGCTGCCCACACGAACAGATCCACACAACCGTCCGGCAGCACCCGCGTCGTAGCAGCCGCCGACCGTACCCAGCCACATTCCACAAACGGCCGAAGCCGTCGGTCGGGACGAAACTCTTGATACACGTCAACGACCCTCCGCGTAAGCGCGCAGTGCGGCCACCTGCCCGGGATCCAGTGATGGGCTCACGGTTTCGCGGGCCGCAGCGATGTCGTCGGCGGTGATGTCGGCCGCGTCGATGGACCGCCGCATCGCGGCCAGTGCGGCTTCCCGTAGCAGCGCCGCGCAGTCGGCGGCGCTGTAGCCGTCGAGGTCGTCCGCCAGCGCGGCCAGGTCGACGTCCGTGTGCAGCGGAATGGATTTACCTGCGGTGCTTAATATTTCGTGGCGGGCAGCGGCGTCGGGCGGTTCGACGAACACCAGCTTCTCCAGCCTGCCGGGCCGCAGCAGCGCGGGATCGATCAGGTCGGGCCGGTTGGTGGCGCCCACGACGACGACGTCGCGCAGCGGGTCGATGCCGTCGAGCTCGGTCAACAGCGTCGCGACGACCTTGTCGCTCACACCGGAGTCGAAGCTCTGCCCGCGTCGCGGCGCCAGCGCGTCGACCTCGTCGAGAAACACCAGCGACGGCGCTGAATCCCTTGCCCGCCGGAACAATTCACGGATAGCGCGCTCGCTACTGCCCACCCATTTGTCCAGCAGCTCAGGGCCTTTGACCGCGTGCACGCTCAGCCGGCCGGTGCTGGCCAGCGCGCGCACCAGAAACGTCTTGCCGCAGCCAGGCGGCCCGTAGAGCAGCACGCCGCGGGGCGGGTCGACGCCGAGTCGGGAGAACGTGTCGGGATGCTGCAGCGGCCACAGCACCGCTTCGGTGAGCGCCTGTTTGGTGGCCGCCATGTCGCCGACGTCGTCGAGGGTGACGTCTCCGACCATCGGCTGGTCCCCGGTCGAGCGGGACAGCGGCCGGATGACGGTCAGTGCGCCGAGCAGGTCGTCCTGGGTCAGTGTCGGAGTCCCGCCGTCAGCGCTGGCCCGCGCGGCGGCACGCAACGCGGCCTCACGTACCAGCGCGGCCAGGTCCGCGACGACGAAACCTGGTGTGCGGCCCCCGATCTCGACGAGGTCAAGGTCTGCAGTAGGGGCCCGCTGCAGCAGCGAGCCCAGCAGTGCGGTGCGGGTGGCGGCGTCGGGCAGGCTCAGGCCCAGCTCGCGGTCGCACAGGTCGGGCGCACGCAGCCGCGCATCCAGGTTCTCCGGCACCGCCGAGGTGGCGATGAACGCCACCCCGGAAGTCGCTACCGCTGTGCGCAGTTCGGTGAGGATCAGGGATGCCACCGGCTCGGCGGTGGCCGGCAGCAGCGCGTCGACGTCGGCGATCAGCAGCACCCCGCCGCCCTGACGTACCGAGGCCACCGCCGCGGCAACGGCTTTCAACCGTTCGTCGGCGGCCAACGCGCCCACCCCGGGTCCGTCCAGCTCCACCAGCCGCCGCCCGGCGCACACCGACCGCACCAGCGTCACCTTGCCGACACCCGCCGGCCCGGACACCAGAACACCGAGATTGGCTGTGGCGCCGAGTTTTTGCAGCAGGCCCGGCTCGTCCAGCGACAGCTTGAGCCATTCGGCGAGCTTGCGGGCCTGGGCATCGACGCCTTTGAGGTCGTGCACCGGCGGGGGCTCGGTCGGCTCGACCGCGGCAGGCCCACCGGCTCCCCAGGTCACCAGCGAATTCGGTTGCACGCTCACCGGGCCGGCGGGGTCCACCCCGGTGACCGTCAATAGCTCTGAGGTCCAGCTGATTCCGACGGCCGCCGCCAGCGCCCGGGTGGTTTCCGTCGTCGACGTCCCCGGTCCGAGATCGCGGGGCAGCAGCGACACCGCGTCGCCGACCGTCAACACCTTGCCCAGCAAGGCCTGCCGCAGCGTGGCCGGCGTAATCGACTGTGTCGCGATCGTCGATCCGCTCAGCGTCACCGACCGCGCGCCGCAGACCGTCGCCGCCTCCACGATCACCGGGTTGCCTTCGCGCAGACCGGCATTCGACAGCGTCACGTCGTCGAGCAGTATCGTGCCGGCCGGTGTACCCGGTGCTGTGCCGGCCACCGCCGCGGTGGTCCGCGACCCGGTCAGCGACACCGCGTCCCACTCCCGAATGCCCAGGGCCGCAATCGCTTCCGGGTGCAGCCGGACGACCCCGCGACGCGAGTCGACCGCCGAGGTGTTCAGCCGTGCGGTCAACGTCAGCTGGGCCATTCAGCCCCCCGGCTTGCGCAGACCCAGCCGCGCCATCGACCGGCGGTTCGGCTGCGCCCGTCGGATGGCCCGGCGCACGGCTCGCCGCTCTTTGGGCCGTTCGCCCCATACTTCGGGATGCTCGGCGAGCCAGCGATGGCTGCGCACCGAAAACGGAATGTGGCACAGATACACGGCAATGGCCACCATCACCAGGATGTACGGGAACAGGAACGCGGCCGCCGCGACGATCGCCAACACCGCCAGCAGTAACGCCGCGAAGTTCGGCGGCACCGACACCGCATGCATCTTCTTCATCGGGATCCGGCTGACCACCAGCATCGAGCAGATCGCCACCCAGGCGCACACGAACCACGGCGAGCTCCACCAGCCGACGCCGAACTGCAGCTTGGCGGCCAGCGGCCCGAGCACCGCGATCGCGCCCGCCGGTGCGGGCATCCCGACGAAGAACTCACGTGTGTAGGCCGGCAGGGTGGCGTCGTCGAGCAGGGCGTTGAACCTGGCCAGCCGCAACACGATGCACACCGCGTACAGCAGCACCGCCACCCAGCCGGCCGGCAGCGACGCCAGCAGTGACACGTAGACCACCACCGCGGGCGCCACCCCGAAGTTCACCGCATCGGCCAGCGAGTCGATCTCCTCGCCCATCCGCGACTCGGCGTCCAGGATGCGGGCCACCCGGCCGTCGAGCCCGTCGAGGATGGCGGCGGCGGCGATCAGCGCCATCGCGGCGTGCGGCTGTGCCTCCAAAGCGAACCGGATCGAAGACAGGCCGGCGCAGATGGCCAGCACGCTCATCGAGCTCGGCAGGATGCGCAGGTTGACCGATCGGCGGGGTTTGGTGGTCATGTCAGCTGGGCCAGCACCGTTTCGCCGGCCACCGCCCGCTGCCCGACGCTGACCAGCAGCTCCGCCCCGGCGGGCAGGTAGGTGTCCAGCCGTGACCCGAACCGGATCAGCCCGTAGGTGTCGCCGATCGAGAGTTTGTCGCCGGCGCGGGCGTCGCAGACGATTCGCCGCGCCAGCAGCCCGGCGATCTGCACGACGACGATCTCGGCGCCGGCGTCGGTGCGGATCCGCATGCTGGTGCGTTCGTTGTGTTCGCTGGCCGCCGCCAGCTCGGCCGATCCGAAGCGGCCCGGCCGGTGTTGCACGTCGAGCACCTCGCCGCTGATCGGGGCCCGCTGCACGTGCGCGTCGAACAGCGACAGGAAGATGCTGATCCGCGGCAGCGGGGTGTCGGGAAGGCCGAGTTCGGCGGGCGGAACGGCGGACTCGACGAGGCAGACCAGGCCGTCGGCTGGTGCGACGACGACGCCGGGCCGGGTCGGCGGCACTCGCGGCGGGTGGCGGAAGAAGCCGGCGCAGGCGCCGGCGGTCAGCAGACCGGCCCGCCGCGCCCAGCGATACCGTCGGCCCGCCAAGGCGACCGCCAGTCCCGCGGAGATGAACGGCAGCCCTGCGCGGTGTACGGGGGGAACGGTCGAACGCACCAGCGCCACCAGGCGCTGGGGGCCGCTGAGGCCGTCGGAGGGGCGTCGTGCCACGCGGTCATCCTACGGAGCCGCGCCGAGCGTGGGATTGTGGCACGCGAAATCGCAAGTGGCGTGGGTCAAGCCCCCACTCGACCGGAAGCTAGCGCAGGTCCCACAGTTCCAACTGCGATCCGGCCGCGATCTCGGTGACGTCCTCGGGGATGTCGAGCAGGCAGTTCGCCGACGCCAGCCACCGCAGGTGATGCGACGCCGGCGGGCCGTAGCTCATCACCGTGCCGGCCTCGGCGTCGAACACCCCACGGCGGAACTGCCGCCGGCCGCGCGGTGAGGTCAACGTCTCGGTGAGCACGGCGGTTCGTCGCGGCCGATGCACCGCGGGCAGTCCCATCGCCGTGCGCAGCGCGGGCCGGATGAACACCTCGAAGGACACCAGCGCGCTGACCGGATTTCCGGGCAGCGTGACGATCGGCGTGCCCGCGACCCGCCCGGTGCCCTGCGGCATGCCCGGCTGCATCGCGACTTTCACGAACTCCACGCCCTGATCGCCCTCGCGACCGAACGCGTCCTTGACCACCTCGTAGGCGCCCGCGCTGACCCCGCCGCTGGTGATGATCAGATCCGCCTCGGCGGCGTAGCGGTCCAGCACGGCGGCGAACTGCGCGACGTCGTCCTCCACCGCCGGGCTGGCCACCACCTCGCCGCCGGCATCGCGAACGGCGGCGGCCAGCATGATCGAGTTCGACTCGTAGATCTGGCCCGGCTGCAGCGGAGTGCCCGGCGACACCAACTCGGTTCCGGTGGAAATCACCAGCACTCGCTGCCGCGGGATCACCGGCAGCTCGGGCAGTCCGAGTGCGGCGGCCAGCCCGACCACCGCCGGGGTGGCCAACTGCCCGGCTCGTAATACCGTCGTGCCCGCGGCGACGTCCTCGCCGGCGCGACGAATGTGACGTCCCTCCGCGGTGGGGGCGTTGATCGCCACGACGTCGGTGCGGCCGTCGGTGTTCTCGACCGGCACGACGGCCGTCGCCCCGGCCGGCATCGGCGCGCCGGTCATGATCCGGTGCACAGTCCCGGGCTCCAGCGTGGGAATATCGGTGCGTCCAGCCGGAATATCTTCGGCCACAGGCAATTTCACGGGCTGCTCAGCAGACGCCGTCGCCACCTCTTCGGCGCGCACGGCATACCCGTCCATCGCGGAGTTGTCGAACACCGGCAGCGACACCGTCGCGGTCACATCCTGAGCGAGCACCAGACCTTCGGCGTCGGCGAGCGCGGCCGTGGTAGCCGGCCGGGCCGCGATCAGATCGGCGACGACTCGCTGATGTTCCTCGACCGAGCGCATCAGAGCGGGAACGTGACGCCGGTGAGTTCTTCGGACACCGCCCAGAGTCGGCGCTGCAGCTCCTCGTCGTGGGACTGGCCGCTGGACTGGACGAGCTTCGGGTAGCCGCGCTGCTCGCCGAGGCCGTCCGGGCCGTAATACTGCCCACCCTCGACGTCGGGGTCGGTGGCGGCGCGCAGGGTCGGCAGCGCTCCCATCGCCGCACTCTGGGACAGGATCGGCCCCACCACTGCGACGGCGGGCTTGAAGATGGCGGGGATGTTGCGGGCGAGCTCGGTGTTGGAAAAACCCGGGTGGGCGGCGACGGCGATGGTGTTCTTCTGCTGCGCGGCCAGCCGCCGCTGCAGTTCGTAGGTGAACAGCAAGTTGGCCAGCTTCGACTGACCGTATGCGGCGATCCGGTCGTAGCCGTGTTCCCACTGCAGGTCGTCGAAATGGATGGCCGCACGGATCCGGTGGCCCGTGCTGCTGACCGTCACCACCCGCGAGCCGCGGACGCCCAGCAGGTGGTCGAGCAGCAACCCGGTCAGCGCGAAATGCCCGAGATGATTGGTGCCGAACTGCAATTCGAAGCCGTCCGCGGTGAGCTGCTTGGGTGTCCACATCACGCCGGCGTTGTTGATCAGCAGGTCGATACGCGGGTAGTTCGCGCGCAGCGCGTCGGCGGCGGCGCGCACCGAGTCCAGCGAGCTCAAGTCGAGTTCTTGCAGCGTGACGTCGGCCTGCGGCCGGGCGGCGACGATGCGGGCCAGCGCGGCGTTGCCCTTCTCCAGGTTGCGCACTGCCAGCACGACGTGCGCCCCGCACTGGGCCAGCACCGCTGCCGTGTGGTAGCCGATACCGGTGTTGGCGCCGGTGACGATCGCAATCCGGCCGCTCTGGTCTGGCACATCAGCTTCTGACCATTTGCCTCCTGCACCCATGGCCGAAAACGATACCGACGGATGCCCGAAGCCGTCGGGTGGCATTCTCGACGCCATGGACGACCCAGCCCATCCGCCCAGTCGAAAGGCACCGCTGATGTGGGCGGTGGGCGGAGCGATCCCGTGGCTGATGCTCGCGGTCGGGCAGCTGATTTGGTTCTCAGTAGATCAGCGGTTGGTGTGGTTGCACGGGCTGTGCGCGGCCGCCACCGTCCTTGGCGCGGCGGTGGCCGTCGGCGTCGTGCTGTGGTGGCGGTATCGGGTGCACCGCTGGGAGATCAGCCCGCAGGCGGTGTACACCCGCACCGGATGGCTGGTGCAGGAACGTCGCATCGCGCCGATTTCGCGGGTGCAGACCGTCGACAGCTACCGCGGCCCGCTGGACCGGTTGTTCGGGCTGGCCAATGTCACGGTGACGACGGCGTCGTCGGCGGGAGCCGTGCGCATCGTGGCGCTGGATTCGGCGGTCGCGGATCAGGTCGTCGCCCAGTTGACGGATATCGCGGCTCTGGGTGCCGAGGACGCCACATGAGCGCGCCGGCGACGATGCAGAGCGAAGCGATGAGGAGGAGCGGCCCCATATGGCGTGGCAGCGGTTGAGTCCGCGAATGTTGTTGGTACATCCGGTACATGAGCTGCTTCGTCAGCTGCCGCTGCTGATCGGCGCGATCGTGCTGGGTTCGACGACCGGCAATCAGTGGTGGACGGTGGCGGCGCTGGCGGTGACGGCGCTGCTCGGGGCGGCGCGCTGGTTCACCACCACGTACCGCATCGAGCCCGACGAGGTGCAGTTGCGGGTAGGCGTGCTGCAACGCAAGGTATTGTCGGTGCCGCGCAACAGGATTCGCTCGGTGCAGACCGATGCCCGGCTGTTGCATCGCGTGCTGGGGCTGGCCGTGCTGCGGGTGAGCACCGGACGAGAAGCGGCCGGCGACAACGCTTTCGAGCTTGACGCCGTCGAGGTTGCGCAGGTTCCACGGCTGCGAGCGATCCTGCTGGCCGAATCCGAGCAGCCGGCGCAGGTGGGCACGGTGTTGGCGCGCTGGCAGCCGTCCTGGCTGAGGTATGCGCCGCTGAGCCTGTCCGGGTTGGTGATGATCGCCGCGGCGGTGGGCGTCGTGTATCAGAGCGGATTCGCTGCGCCGCTGGGCCGGTTTGGATCGAATACCGTTGCGCAGCTTGGCATTCCGGCGATTACAGCGGTTGTGCTGGTGGCGTCCGTGCTGCTGGCGGTGATGCGGTCGCTGCTCACCTACGGCAACCTGGTGCTGCTGCGCCGGGAAGGGTTCCTCGAGCTGCGGCACGGTTTGTCGAGGCTTCGCGAGCACACCTACGACATGAGCCGGCTGCGCGGCGGCACGTTGCGTCAACCGCTGCTGGTGCGGGCGCTTCGCGGTGCCCGGCTGGACGCGGTGATGACCGGTGTGCACGGCGCCGGCGAGTCGTCGATGTTGTTGCCGCCCTGTCCGGCCGCGACGGCCGAGGAGGTGCTGACCGGCCTGGTCGGCTCGTCCGACGTGGTGAACGGGCCGCTGCGTGGGCATGGCCGGCGGGCGGCGCAGCGACGGTGGACCCGCGCGCTGGGCGTGCCAGTTGCGCCGGGCATGGTGCTGGCGGTGGTCGGCGTGCCGGCGTGGCTGTGGGCGGTGTGGGCTGTAGCGCTGGCGTGCTGCGCGCTGATGGCCGCCGACCGAGCGCGGGCCCTCGGCCACCGGGTGGACGCCGATTGGCTGGTCGCGCGGGCCGGTTGTCTGGAGCGGCGCCGTGATTGCCTTGCCACCGCGGGGATTATCGGCTGGACCGTGCGGCAGACGCCGATGCAGCGGCGGGCCGGCGTCGTCACGCTGGTGGCCGCCACCGCCGCCGGCGCCAAACGCTATCCGCTGATCGACGTGCCCGAGCAGCAGGCGTGGGCGGTGGCGGCAACGGCGTCGCCGTGGGTGGCCGACAGCGTCTGGGCGATGCGCTAGAGCTCCCGCACCGCCGCGATGCGGGCCTGCAACTGGTCGCTGGTCGCCGCGGCCACCGGCGGCCCGCCGCAAATGCGGCGCAGCTCGTTGTGAATCCAGCCGTGCGGCTTGCCCGTTCGGTGATGCGCCGCCGACACCAACGCGTTGAGCTCGCGGCGCAGATCGCGCAGCTGGCCATGCCGGGTGACCGGTTCGGCGTTGACCGCGCGCGCCGCGAGCTGCTCGGCTTGCCTGCGCCGCAACAGTTCTCGCATCTGCTCGGCATCCAACAGGCCGGGAATGCCGAGATAGTCGGCCTCGTCGCCGCCGGTGCCGAACGACGCGCCGTCGTAGATGACCTGATCGAGCTCGGCGTCGGCCCCTAGGGACATGAAGCCGTTGTCGAGTTCGGACGGTTCGCTTTGGCGGCGCTGCGCGGCGGCCAGTTCGTCGGTTTCCCGATGCGGTTTGCCCAGCACATGGTTGCGCTGTGCCTCCAGCTCGCTGGCCAGCAGCAGCAGCGACGGCACCGACGGCAGGAACACGCTGGCCGTCTCCCCGGGCCGTCGGGACCGGACGAACCGCCCGATGGCCTGCGCGAAGAACAACGGCGTCGAGGCGCTGGTTGCATAGACGCCGACCGCCAGCCGCGGCACGTCGACACCCTCCGACACCATCCGCACCGCGACCAGCCAGCGGCTGATGCCCGCGGAGAACTGCGCGATGCGCTCCGACGATCCGGGGTCGTCGGACAGCACGACGGTCGGCGTCTCGCCGGTGATCCGTTCCAGCAGAACGGCGTAGGCCCGGGCGGCCTTCTGATCCGACGCAATCACCATGCCGCCGGCGTCGGGCATGCCGCCGTCGCGCAGTTGCCGCAGCCGGGTGTCGGCCGCCGAGATCACCGCCGGCATCCACTGCCCGGCCGGATCCAGCGCGGTGCGCCACGCGCGGGCGGTGTGCTCGGCGCTCAGCGGTTCGCCGAGCCGCGCCGCGTATTCCTCGCCCGCGCTGTCACGCCAACGCGCCTCACCGGAGTACGCCAAGAACACCACCGGGCGCACCACCCCGTCGGCGAGCGCCTCGGTGTAGCCGTAGGTGTGGTCGGCCTGCGAGCGCAGCAGCCCGTCGCCGCCGGGCTCGTAGCGTACGAACGGGATCGCGGCGTCGTCGCTGCGGAACGGCGTGCCGGTCAGGGCCAGCCGGCGGGTGGCGTCGCCGAAGGCCTCCAGGATCGCCTCGCCCCAACTCCTGGCGTCGCCGCCGTGGTGGATCTCGTCGAAGATGACCAGCGTGCGCCTGCCCTCGGTGCGCACCCGATGCCGCGTCGGGTGGCTGGCCACCTGCGCGTAGGTGACGACGATCCCGTCGTACTCGGCCGACGTGTGCGCGGCGGTGTTGCGGAACTTCGGGTCGAGCGCAATGCCGTCGGCGGCGGCCGCCGCGGCCCACTGGTTTTTCAGGTGTTCGGTGGGCACCACCACGGTGATCGCCTCGACGCTGCGATCGGCCAACAGCTCCGCGGCGATGCGCAGAGCAAACGCCGTCTTACCCGCACCCGGGGTTGCGACCAGCAGGAAATCACGCGGCTTGGCGGTCAGGTACCGCACCAAGGCTCGCCGCTGCCAGCCCCGCAATGCTCGGGTGTCGGGCGCATCAATTGCCCGCACCCGAGGCCTCCTATCTAACGAGATGCACTGTAGCGCAAGGACATCGGTCAGCGCATCTTTGCAGGAAGGCGCTCAGACGAAGAAGTTGTCGTGGCGAATGAACCACTCCCGGCGTTCGTCGTCGGTCATGTCGGCCAACGCGGTAAAACCCTCGAAGTAGGCCTCCCGCGGTGCGCCCGGAGCGAACAACATCAAGACCGACGCCGGCGTGTCGGCCTCGTTGCGAAACCCGTGGATGCCGCCCGGCGGAACATACAAGAAGTCACCCTGATGGCCGTCGAGCCAGTCGCGGCCGTCGTAGAGCTTCATGGTCCCGGACAGCACGAAGAACGCCTCGGACATGGCGCGGTGGTAATGGGGTCCGGGCCCGCCGCCCTGCGGGGCGATGTCGACGCGGTACAGGCCGTAGTCGCCGTCGGTGGCTTCCTGGTTGGCCAGGTAGTGGTACTTGACGCCGAAGGTCTCGTAGTCGGGCGGTTCGTCGGCCCGCTTGAGCCAGGCGCTGACTTGCGGTTGGTCGTCGAGGTAGCGGGGCTCCGGATAGGGCGGCACCACGAGCGACATTGGCTCAGCGACCGGTGACGTAGTGGCACACAGCGCCCCGCCCAGCGCTTGCAGGGGCATTGTTGGTCTGCGTGACGACTTGTCGCCCGCCGACGGAGACCCGACAGGTCACCGACCCCGGATCACCGCCGGGATGTATGCCGCTGAACGTCAACAGCCGAGAGTTGCCGTCGTAGTCGAATGACGTCGACCACGGCAGGCCCACGTTGTCCACCTCGGGCACGTCGTTGGCTCCGGTATAGGAGACCTGCACACCTTCGGTGAAGGTGCCGGTCAACTCGAACACGATCGGCACTGACGCCGACGCCGTTCCCGAAGCGGCCAGCAGCAGCCCTCCGCTCAGCGTGACGGCGACGACCAGCCTGCTCATACCCATGTGTTGAATTAGAGCACCGCGAAGAGCCGCCCGTCGGGCGATTGGTGTTCTTGCACTCTCCATAGGCGAGTGCTAAGAATGACTTGGCACTCGCGACCGGTGAGTGCTAGGTCGGGACGGTGAGATCCAGCTCAGGATCGTCCGTCGCGGGCACTGCACCCGGCCAGGACGTGTCATCCCCAATCCGGAGGAATCACTTCGCAATGGCCAAGACAATTGCGTACGACGAAGAGGCCCGTCGCGGCCTCGAGCGGGGCCTGAACAGCCTCGCCGACGCGGTAAAGGTGACGTTGGGCCCCAAGGGCCGCAACGTCGTCCTGGAGAAGAAGTGGGGCGCTCCCACGATCACCAACGATGGCGTGTCCATCGCCAAGGAGATCGAGCTGGAGGACCCCTACGAGAAGATCGGCGCCGAGCTGGTCAAGGAAGTCGCCAAGAAGACCGACGACGTCGCGGGTGACGGTACGACGACGGCCACCGTGCTGGCCCAGGCGCTGGTCAAGGAGGGCCTGCGCAACGTCGCCGCCGGCGCCAACCCGCTCGGCCTGAAGCGCGGCATCGAGAAGGCCGTCGAGAAGGTCACCGAGACGCTGCTCAAGGGCGCCAAGGAGGTCGAGACCAAGGAGCAGATCGCTGCCACCGCGGCCATCTCCGCCGGCGACCAGTCGATCGGCGACCTGATCGCCGAGGCCATGGACAAGGTCGGCAACGAGGGTGTCATCACCGTCGAGGAGTCCAACACCTTCGGCCTGCAGCTCGAGCTCACCGAGGGTATGCGCTTCGACAAGGGCTACATCTCGGGTTACTTCGTCACCGACGCCGAGCGTCAGGAGGCGGTGCTCGAGGAGCCCTACATCCTGCTGGTCAGCTCGAAGGTGTCGACGGTCAAGGACCTGCTTCCGCTGCTGGAGAAGGTCATCCAGGCGGGCAAGCCGCTGCTGATCATCGCCGAGGACGTCGAGGGCGAGGCGCTTTCGACCCTGGTTGTCAACAAGATCCGCGGCACGTTCAAGTCGGTGGCGGTCAAGGCCCCCGGCTTCGGTGACCGTCGCAAGGCGATGCTGCAGGACATGGCGATCCTCACCGGTGGCCAGGTCATCAGCGAAGAGGTCGGCCTGACGCTGGAGAACGCCGACCTGTCGCTGCTGGGTAAGGCCCGCAAGGTCGTCGTCACCAAGGACGAGACCACGATCGTCGAGGGCGCCGGTGACACCGACGCCATCGCCGGCCGGGTGGCCCAGATCCGCCAGGAGATCGAGAACAGCGACTCCGACTACGACCGCGAGAAGCTGCAGGAGCGGCTGGCCAAGCTGGCCGGCGGTGTTGCGGTGATCAAGGCCGGGGCTGCCACCGAGGTGGAGCTCAAGGAGCGCAAGCACCGTATCGAGGACGCGGTGCGCAACGCCAAGGCCGCGGTCGAGGAGGGCATCGTCGCCGGTGGTGGCGTGACCCTGCTGCAGGCGGCCCCGACGCTCGACGAGCTCAAGCTCTCCGGCGACGAGGCGACCGGTGCCAACATCGTCAAGGTGGCGCTGGAGGCTCCGCTGAAGCAGATCGCGTTCAACTCCGGGCTGGAGCCCGGCGTGGTCGCCGAGAAGGTCCGCAACTCGCCCGCCGGTACCGGCCTGAACGCCGCGACCGGTGAGTACGAGGACCTGCTCAAGGCCGGCGTCGCCGACCCGGTCAAGGTCACCCGTTCGGCGCTGCAGAACGCCGCGTCGATTGCGGGCCTGTTCCTGACCACCGAGGCTGTCGTCGCCGACAAGCCGGAGAAGGAGAAGGCCGCCATGCCCGGTGGCGGTGACATGGGCGGCATGGACTTCTAAGTCCTTTACGAAAAAGCCCGGTCTGCGTTGCAGGCCGGGTTTTTTCGTGTGCGGTTGCGACTGTGCGGTTTCATACGCGACTCGCCGTCACGGCGTATCAAACCGCAGAGTCGACGGCTTACGCGGGCTCGCTAAACACGATGCAGTCGTGCAGGCAGCCCTTGGCTGCGGTGGGGGAATCGGCGTTGCGATGCAAAAGCGCCTTGGTGGGCGTGATTTTGAGGTGCACCGTGTCGTTGTCGGCATCAGTCACTGCAGCCCGTCCGTCGACGATCAACGAGTAGCCGCCGGGCTCGCTCGGCGGCCACAGCAGGGTGGCGTCGCGACGATTGGCGAGGTTTTTGGTGGTGCGCCCCCCGATCAGTCCGACGTCCAAAACCCCGTCACGCAGCTCCGGCTCGACAGTCACCGTGTGCGCGTGATAGTCGTCGTCGACGGTGACCAGGTAGGCGAAGGGGTAGTCAGCCAGTGCCGCCGCCAGTCGTTTGACATCCACCTTCTTGCCGCCCATGTGGATAACTGTAAGCGGCCTGCGGGTCCGGCGGCCAGGATGCGGACGGTGGGGGAAATCGACTGGCCGTTCCGCGGCCGAGAGGCGCTCGACGCCGGGTTGGTCACGGTTCGCGACCTGCGGCGCTTCTACTGCGCCGTTTATCCGGGCGTCTATGCCTTGCGCGGAGCGGAGCTCTCGGCAGTTCAGCGTGCGCAAGCGGCGTGGCTGTGGTCGCGGCGACGTGGAGTGCTGGCGGGCTTGTCCGCAGCGGCGGTGCTGGGGGCTAGGTGGGTCGAGCCGGGCCTGCCGGCCGAGTTGATCCATAACAACCAGCGGACGCCGCCGCTGGTTGTGGTCTATGCGGACAGGCTGGTGACCGGTGAAACACGGAGGGTCGCCGGCATGACCGTGACGACGCCGGCGCGCACCGCATTCGACGTCGGCAGGCGGCTCGGGCTCACCGAGGGCGTGCAGCGTATCGACGCGTTAATGAACGCCACTCGCGTCGAGGCTGTGGACGTTGAGGCCGTCGCCGCGCGACATCCGGGTGTTCGCGGCCTGGCTCAGCTCCGCCACACGCTGACGTTCGTCGACGGTGGCGCGGAATCGCCGTACGAGTCGTTGACACGGCTTCTCTTGATGCAGGCGGGGTTTCCGCGTCCGGAGACTCAAATCCCGGTGTACGACGAATACGGCGAGCTATTTGCTCGCATCGATATGGGCTGGCGGGAATGGCTTGTCGGCGTCGACTTCGACGGCGCCCACCACTGGACCGATCCCAAGCAGCGGACATGGGACGTCGAGCGCTCGGCAAGGCTCGATGAGCTTCGCTGGTCGATCGTAAGAGTTTCCAGTCGCATGGTGCATCGCACGCCGCGAGTATTCCTCAAGCGAGTCGCGACCAGACTCACCTCCCGTGGTTGCCCAAAGACGTGGTGACTCTGCGGATTTGTACACCGCAGCGGCGTGTTGCGTAGAAATCCGCAGTGTCGGCGGCAAATGATCACCGGCGGCCGCGGACCAGACGGCCCGGCCGCGCCGATGTGGGCACGCCGTTCTCGGCGATCACTTCGCCGGACACGATCGTCGCGACATACCCCTCGGCGGTCTGGTCGAGCCGCCGCCCGCCGGCAGGCAGGTCGTGGGTGACCACGGGCTTGTGCAGCCGCAGCCGCTCGTGGTCGATCACGTTGAGGTCGGCCTTGTAGCCGACGGCGACGCGGCCGCGGTCGCCCAGCCCCGCGACCCTGGCCGGCACCGACGTCAACGCCCGCACAGCCTCGGCGACCGACAACCGCCCGGACGCCCGGTCGCGAGTCCAGTGGGTGAGCAGATACGTGGAATAGCTTGCGTCGCAGATCATTCCGTAATGCGCGCCGCCGTCGCCCAGGCCCAGCACGACGTCGTCGCGGCGCATCAGCTCGCCGACGGTGGACAGCGAGTTGCCCTGGAAGTTGGCCATCGCGCCCAGCAGGATCGCGTGGCCGTCGTTGTCGAGCAGCCGGTCGTAGGCCTCCTCCAGCGGCGACACACCGCGGGCGCGGGCCCGGGCGGCGATCGACTCAGATGCGTCCGGCTCGTAGTTGGGCTGGTCTCCGAGCGGGAAGATCCAGTCCCACGCCTGCGCCAGATAGAACAACGGGTTGATCGCAGCTTCGGTCGGCTTGTCGGCCAGAATCCGTTGCCGCACTTCGGGTTTGCGCATCGCGGCGACCCGCTCGGCCAGCGGCAGATCGGCGATCTCCCGGTAGCTCGGATACAACATGAACGGGTTGACGGTCAGGTTCAAGCCGATCATCAGCCCGATCGGCCGCGGCAACACCTGGGCAGTTACCGAACCGCCCGCGCCGTTGGCCTTTTCGACCATCGTCACGGCGTCTTCCCACACCGGATCGCCGGCGTTGCCGACCACCAACGTGAACGTCACCGGCAGCCCGACGTCGCTCGCGGCGTCGAAAACCTGTTGCAGCACAGGCTGATACCCGCCGGCCGGAATGTCGGGCACAAACTGGATCAGCCCGCCGCCGCCGTCGGCGATGCCGCGTCCGATCTCGAGGATCTCGTCGTAGGCGGCGTTGTAGCTGGGGATCTGCTGGCCGCCCTCGGTGCGATGGGTGGCCAGCCGCGACGACGCGAAGCCCAGCGCGCCGAGTTCGACGGCCTCCTTGGCCAGCGCCCGCATCTTGGCCAGATCCTCGGCGGTGGCCGGTTCGCGGTTGGCGCCGCGCTCGCCCATCACGTACACCCGCAGCGGCGAGTGCGGCAGATAGGCGGCCACATCGATGTCGCGCCGGCCGGCGTCCAGCGCGTCCATGTACTCGCCGAAGGTTTCCCACGTCCACGGCAGCCCGTCGGTCATCACGACCCCGGGAATGTCTTCGACGCCGGCCATCACGTCGACGAGCACGTCGTGGTCCTCGGGGCGGCAAGGCGCAAACCCGACGCCGCAGTTGCCCATCACCACGGTCGTCACACCGTGCGCCGACGACGGGTTGAGCCGATCCGACCAGATCGCCTGCCCGTCGTAGTGGGTGTGCAGGTCGACGAAGCCCGGCGTGACCAGCAACCCGCTGGCGTCGATCTCCCGGGCGCCACCTTCGGGCACCTCGCCAACCGCGGCGATGACGCCGTCGCGCACCCCGACGTCGCCGACGTAGGGCTCACCCCCCAGCCCGTCGACGATCGTGCCGTTGCGGATGACGAGGTCGTAGGTCATCTAAATAATCTACGACCGTGTCGGTGGCTCATGCCAGGCTCTAGGACATGATCGATCACTTCGGCATCAACTGCGCCGACTATGCCAAAGCCCAGCAGTTCTACGACCGCGTCCTCGGCGTTCTCGGCTACAGCCGGCAGATGGATTTCGGCGAGGCCATCGGCTACGGGCGCGACGGCCACCCGACGTTTTGGATCGCCGAAGGCGCCGGCATGGGTCCCAACCGCGAAACGCATTTCGCCTTCCAGGCCGCCGACGAGAACGCGGTCAAGGCGTTCTACGACGCCGCGCTGGAGCTCGGCGCCGAGTCGCTGCACGCGCCGCGGCTATGGCCCGAGTATCACCCCGGCTACTTCGGCGCATTCGTGCGAGATCCCGACGGCAACAACGTCGAAGCGGTCTTCCACGGGGCGTAGCGTCGCCGGTATGTCCGAATCTGATGCTGCCGCCAAGGAATTGCTCCGGGATGCGTTCACCCGGTTGATCGAGCACGTCGACGAACTCACCGACGGACTGTCCGACGACGAATCCAAGTACCGGCCCAGCCCCAACGCCAACAGCATCGCGTGGCTGATCTGGCACAGCGCCCGGGTGCAGGATGTCCAGGTTGCCGACGTCGCCGGTGTCGAGCAGGTGTGGACCCGCGACGGCTGGGTGGACCGCTTCGACCTGGAGCTGCCCCGCGACGACACGGGCTACGGACACAGCCCCGAAGACGTCGCGAAGGTGGTAGCACCCGGTGACCTGCTGGCCAGCTACTACCACGCCGTGCACCAGCTGACTCTGGACTACGTCAATGCCATCACCGCCGACGAGTTGGCCCGCGTCGTCGACGCCAACTGGGATCCGCCGGTGACCGCCAGCATGCGACTGGTCAGCATCATCGACGACTGCGCCCAGCATCTCGGCCAGGCCGCCTACGTGTTGGGTATCGCGCACCGGCGGACTTGACACCTGTCGAGCCCGGCTAGCATGGGGCGCTATGACCGCCATCACATCCGAGTTCTCCGGAACCGGCACCATCCTCAACCCGGCCACCGGCGCGACAGCCGGCGAGGTCCAGTGGACCGACCCGGCTGACGTGCCGACCATCGCCGCGGAACTCCGCAAGGCGCAACGCGAATGGGAACAACGCGGCGCCACGGGTCGCGCCAAGGCGCTGGCCCGGTTTGCGGTGTGGCTCGGCGAGCATCGCAGCGAGATCGAAGAACTGCTGATCAAGGAGACCGGCAAGTCGGCCGTCGACGCCGCCCAAGAGGTGCCGCTGCTGATCATGATCCTGTCGTACGTCGTCAAGACGATGGAAAAGGCGCTCGCGCCCGAAAAGCGGCCGGCCGCCCTGCCGTTCCTGGCAATCAAGAAGGTGACCGTGCACTACCGGCCGCGGCCGGTCGTCGGGATCATCGCGCCGTGGAACTACCCGGTGGCCAACGCGATGATGGACGCCATCGGCGCGCTAGCGGCGGGATGTGCGGTGCTGCTCAAGCCGTCCGAACGCACCCCGCTGACCGCCGAGGTGTTGCGGCGCGGCTGGCGCGAGTCCGGTGCTCCCGACGTGCTGGCGGTGGCTCAGGGCGCCCGCGACGTCTCCGAAGCTGTCATCGACAACGCCGACTTCGTGCAGTTCACCGGATCCAGCGCGACGGGACGCAAGGTGATGGAGCGCGCCGCTCAGCGGCTGACGCCGGTGAGCCTGGAGTTGGGCGGCAAGGACCCGATGATCGTCTGTGAGGACGCCGACATCGACCTGGCCGCGCACGCCGCGGTGTGGGGCGCGATGTTCAACGCGGGCCAGACCTGTGTCTCGGTGGAGCGGGTCTACGTGCTCGAGCCCGTCTACGACCAGTTCGTCGACGCGGTGGTCCGCGACGTCAAGGCGCTGCAGCTCGGCGCCGGCGAGGGGCACTTCGGCGCTTTGATCGACGACGGGCAACGCGCCGTCACCGAGCGCCATGTCGCCGACGCCA
This sequence comes from Mycobacterium sp. MFM001, assembly GCF_003402475.1. Lineage (GTDB taxonomy): Bacteria > Actinomycetota > Actinomycetes > Mycobacteriales > Mycobacteriaceae > Mycobacterium. The sequence continues at coordinate 223,350 of NZ_BFAB01000004.1, read as the reverse complement.
AAGCCAAGGGCGCGCGGGTGCTCACCGGCGGGGAGCGCCCCGACGGACCGGGCAGCTTCTACCCGCCCACGGTGCTCGTCGACGTGGACCACTCGATGGCGTGTATGACCGAGGAGACCTTCGGTCCCACCCTGCCGATCATGAAGGTCGGCTCGGTCGCGGAGGCGATCCGGTTGGCCAACGACAGCGAATACGGGCTGAGTGCGTCGGTGTTCTCGCGCGACGTCGAGCGGGCCAAAGACATTGCGCTGCAACTTGATTGCGGGGCAGTGAACATCAACGACGTGATTTCCAACCTGATGTGTACCACCGCGCCCATGGGTGGCTGGAAGGCGTCGGGCATCGGCGCACGGTTCGGCGGCGCCGACGGGCTGCGCAAGTACTGCCGCGTCGAAACCGTTGTGACGCCCCGCACTAACGTCGGCGCCGGCGGCAACTACTACCACAACTCGCTCAAAGCGCTGGCGCGGATGAACCGGATGATGACGAAGATGGCGCTGGCGCGACCGCGTCGCACCGCAAAGTAGGGTGCGGTTCGCGGCCACCGCGCTGCTCTGGCTGTTCACCACGGCGGCGTTGGCGGCGGCGGTGCCGATGGCGTGGGTGCAGCAGAACCTGGTCGACGCCGACGGCTACGCGGCGCTGGCCCAGAAAGCGGCGGGTGATCCGGCGTTGCAGTCTGCTGTGGCAGCGGAATTGAGCGCCAAGGCGACGGCGCTGATCAGCCAGCGCGGCTCCACCGCCGACCCGTCGACGGTGCACCAGATCGCCACCGCCTACACCGCCGGCCCGTCGTTCCCGCCGCAGTTCGCGCAGGCCAACCGGCTGGCGCACCAGTGGATGTTCACCCGGCCCCGCGCCCAATCCGATCCGTGGGTGATCGATTTGGCACCGATGTTGGAAGACAGCGCTTTTCAGCAGATGCTGGCCGACTACCACATGCGAGCACCCACGTCGCTGAATGTTCCAGTGACGGTGACGCCGCCAAAGACGTTGCGGCCGGCTAAGTTACGGCCACTGGCCATCTGGGGTCCGTGGGTGAGCATCGCCGCGGCGGTGCTGACCGGAATCTCGGCGCTGCTGACCCTGGCCGTCGCGCGCAACCGCGGCCGTGCGCTGGCGGCCCTGGGTGTGTCGGCACTACTGGTCGGCGCCGCCGGCTGGGCGGGCGTCGAAATAGCGCGCCGCCGAATCGACGCCGCGCTCAACCACACCACTGGCGACGTGCGCAGCATCGCCGCGGTCATGGTCGATCACGCCGAAGCCGGTGTGCACCACTGGCTTAACCTCACCCTGGCCGCGGGCGGCGTGCTGGTGGCGCTGGGGGTGCTGGCCGCGGTCTACGGGACGATCACGTGCGACGGGTCGGGCCGCAGCTCGGGCGGGGCCTGGCTGTAGTCGCCGAACGGGCCGTCGCGGCGCTCGATCGCGGCGCGCACGCCCTCGCTGGCCGCGGTCTGGATGAACTCGAGCGCATCGGGTGTGTTGCGCATCAGGCCGTCGAGGATGCCGCCGAGCATCTGGGTGGTCGCCAAACCCATGTTCTCGTAGGCCTGGTTGACGATCAGCTTCTGAGCACGTAACTGCGACAACGGGATTCGTGATAGCTCCGAGGCGATCTCGGCAACGCGGGCCTCGAGGCGCTCGAACGGCACCGCCTCGTTGATCAGCTCTACCTCGGCGGCCTGCACCCCGGTCAGCGGCCGGCCGGTCAGCGAATGCCACTTGACCTTGGCCAGGCTGAGCCGATACAGCCACATGCCGGTCAGGTAGGCGCCCCACATCCGGCTGTACGGGGTGCCGATCACGGCGTCCTCGCTGGCGATTACCAAATCGGCGCACAACGCGTAATCGCTTGCGCCGCCTACACACCAGCCGTGCACCTGCGCGATCACCGGTTTCGAGGCCCGCCAGATCGCCATGAACTTCTGCGTCGGCCCGGTTTCACGGGCGGTGACCATCGCGAAATCCTTGCCCGGATCCCAGCGCCCGTCGGTCATCATGGCCTCGCCCCAGTGCGCAAAGCCGCCGCCGAAGTCATAGCCGCCGGAGAACGCCCGCCCCGCACCGCGCAGCACGATCACCTTGACGTCCGGATCGCGTTCCGCGAGTCCGACGGCGGCCTCGATCTCGTCGGGCATCGGCGGAACGATCGTGTTGAGCTGCTCGGGGCGATTCAGCGTGATCGTGGCAACCGGGCCGGCCGTCGTGTACAGCAGCGTCTCGAATTCAGGCATAGCCGAAGCGAAGTCGCCGCCAGTCCGGCGTGTCAAGCCCGACGTGTCCTTACTGTTATCTTAAAATCCTCACTATTCTCTTAATTTCTGGGTAGGGTGAGCTGGCATGGCAGACCGGTTCGACGTGGCGATAGTCGGTGCGCGATGTGCGGGATCTCCGCTGGCGACAATGCTGGCGCGGCAGGGCTTGCGGGTGTGCCTGCTCGACCGGGCGCATTTTCCGTCGGAGACCCCGTCGACGCACATGATCCAGCCCTGCGGTGTGCAGACTCTGGACCAGCTCGGCCTGCTCGACGGGATCTTGGCTGCCGGCGCTATACCGCTCGATCGGCTTTCACTGGTCAACGACGACGTTCGCATCGAGGCGACGGTGGATGAAGAGTTGTCTGCGCACCCCGCGTTGTGCGTCCGGCGCGTGACCCTGGACGGGCTGCTGGTCGACGCGGCCAGTGCGGCCGGCGCCGAGGTGCGCACCGGCTCGCGGGTCACGGAGCTGATCACGGACGACGGCCGGGTGACCGGTGTGCAGACGTCCGCGGGACCCGTGCACGCGCAGTTGGTGGTGGGCGCCGACGGCCGCCACTCGACGGTCGCGTCGTGCGTCGGCGCGCGCGAATACCACCGCACAGCGCCCGGAAAGCTGTACGCCTGGGCGTATTTCGAAGGCGTCGGCGACCGGGAAGGCCACGCGCGGCTCGGCCGGCAGGGCGCCGTGGGCTTTCTTGCCGGTCCCACCGACGGTGAGCTGTACATGGCTGCACTGGGGATCGACATGCCCGAGCAGGCCGGATTCGACGCCGACCGCGACAAGGGTTTCGCCGCGCGGATCCAGATGTGGCCCGAGCTGGCGGATGTCCTTGCCGGCGCGCGGCGCGTCGGCCCGATCCGGGTAGTTGCCAACTGGCACGGCTATTTCCGCCAGTCGGCTGGCGCCGGCTGGGTGCTGGTTGGCGACGCCGGACACTTCAAGGATCCGGCGCCCGGGCAAGGCATCGCCGACGCATTCCGTCAGGCCGACAAGCTGGCCGCGGCTGTTGTCGACGGGCTCGGCAACCGCAGCCCGGATGCCGCTCTGCAAGACTGGTGGCGCTGGCGCGACCACGACGCCTACGAAATGTACTGGTACGCGCGGGAAACGGGCGCTCCCGGCGCCACGTCTCCGTTGATCAGGCGGATGCTGCGCGACATCGCCGCCGACGCAGACGCCACCCGCGAGCTGCTCGGAATCTTGAACCACCAGGTTCGCCCGTCGCAGGTGTTCACGCCCGCGCGACTCGCCCGCGCCACGGCGCGGACATTTCTCGACGAACCGAGCCGGATCGTGGCAACCGTCAAAGAGGTCGTCAGCGCAGCGAAACGCAACGCACGGCAAGGCCGGCAGCGACGGGTCCGCCCGCCGGGTATGGCCGATATGGCCGGGGAGCGACGGTAACTGCGACGTCGGGCAAGATGTGTCCTCGTGGAATCGGGCAATCGGGTGTATCGGCTGCTGATGCGGATGCTGTCGCTGCGCACCATCGTCGTGGTCGGTGCGCTTTCGGTGATCGCTCTTGTCCTAACACTCGGCGCCTGGGTCTGGTTCGGCGTCACCAACGACCAGCACAGCCAGCTGGACCGACGGCTCGACTCGGTCAGCAGCCTGGGGGACATCAGCACGCTGCTGAGCAACCCGGACCAGCCCACCGCGAACAGCGATCTGGTGCGCACCGCACGGATCGGTCCCATGACGGTGTCGGTCCCCAGCGACATCGTGCTGCCCAAGCTCGACGACGGTTTCGCCAATACGACCATCAACGGCGTCGAGTACCGGGTCCGCACCTTCAACGCCGGCCACGCCTCGATTGCGCTCGGGGCGCCGTTGGCCGAAGCGCAGCACCGGATCAACGAGCTGCACCTGCGGGTGCTGTTGATCTGCGGCGGCGTCATCATCGGCACGGTGCTGGCCGCCTGGGTGATCTCGCTGGTCATGGTCAATCCGTTCCGGCTGCTGGCATCACAGGCGCGGGCCATCAACGCCCAGTCCAATCCCGACGAAGTGCAGGTCCGCGGCGTGCAGGAGGCGGTGGAGATCGCCGAAGCCGTCGAGGGAATGCTGGCCCGCATCGGCAACGAGCAGCAGCGCACCAAGGCCGCGTTGGAATCGGCGCGCGACTTTGCCGCCGTCGCCTCGCACGAACTGCGCACACCGCTGACGGCGATGCGCACCAACCTGGAGGTGCTCTCGACGCTCGAGCTGCCCGCAGAGCAGCGCAAAGAGGTGATCGGCGACGTCATGCGCACCCAAAGCCGCATCGAGGCGACGCTCTCCGCGCTGGAACGGCTGGCCCAAAGCGAGCTGACCACCGTCGACGATTTCGTCCCGTTCGACATCACCGAGCTACTGGATCGGGCTGCGCACGACGCGCTCCGCACCTATCCCGAGGTGAACGTGTCGTTGGTGCCGTCGCCCACTGTGCTGATGGTGGGGCTGCCGGTGGGACTGCGGCTGGTGGTCGACAACGCCATCGCCAACGCGGTCAAGCACGGTGGCGCCAGCGAAATCCTGCTCAGCGCAACGAGTTCCGCCTATGGCGTCGAGCTCGTGATCGACGACAACGGCAGCGGTGTGCCGGAGGAGGAACGCGCCACGGTCTTCGAGCGGTTCTCCCGCGGGTCGACGGCATCCCGGTCGGGTTCAGGGCTGGGGCTGGCGCTGGTCGCCCAGCAGGCCGAGTTACACGGCGGCACAGCATCATTGGGCGAAAGCCCGATGGGTGGGGCCCGCCTGATGTTGCGACTCCCGGGCACGCACGACGGCTGAGGCATAGGATGACGCGCCATGAGTGAGATTGCGGAGATCGCCGGCATCGGCAAGATCGGGCTACTCAGTATCGGGGCGTACCGGCCGGACCGGGTGGTCACCAATCACGAGATCTGCGAAAACATCGATTCGTCCGACGAGTGGATCTACACCCGCACCGGGATCAAGACGCGCCGGTATGCCGGCGACGACGAATCTGCCGCGTCCATGGCGACCGAAGCCGGACGTCGGGCCATCGCGAACGCGCTGCTCACCGGCGCCGAAATCGACGCCGTGATCGTCGCGACCAACACGCATTTCCTGCAAACTCCAGCGTCTGCGCCGATGGTGGCGTCCGCCGTGGACGCTCACGGAGTTCCGGCCTTCGATATCAACGTCGGCTGCGCCGGCTTCGGGTACGCGCTCGGCGTCGCAGCCGACATGGTGCGGGCCGGCAGCGCCGGCAAGGTCCTCGTGATCGGTTCGGAGAAGCTGTCGCCCACGCTGGACATGCACGACCGCGGCAACTGCTTCATCTTCGCCGACGGCGCAGGGGCCGTCGTCGTCGGCGAAACGCCAGACCAGGGCATCGGTCCGACTGTGTGGGGCAGCGACGGCCGGCAAAGCGAGGCAGTACGTCAAGACATCGACTGGATCGACTACACCGAAAACCCTTCTGGCGCACGGCCATATCTGCGGATGGAGGGCACCGCTGTATTTCGTTGGGCCGCCTTCGAAATGACCAAGGTCTGCCAGCGAGCGCTGGAGGCGGCCAAGGTCAGCACCGACGAGTTGAAAGTCTTTGTGCCACATCAGGCCAACAGCCGGATCAACGAGCTGTTGGCCAAGAGCCTCAAATTGGCGCCACATGTGGTGGTAGCCAACGACATTGTGCACACCGGCAACACCTCTGCCGCCTCGGTTCCGTTGGCCATGGACGAGCTGCTGTCGACCGGCGCGGCCAAACCCGGTGACCTGGCCCTGCTGCTGGGCTACGGCGCTGGCCTGAGCTACGCGGCGCAAGTGGTGAAAATGCCGCCGGTGCCGTTCGAGTGAGGGCATCCGCGAGTACTGTCGGGCCATGACCCGAGTTCTTCAGACCCAGGTCTGCGTCGCAGGTGGCGGTCCCGCCGGTTTGGTTCACGCTCTGCTGCTTGCCCGCGCGGGCATCCAGGTCGTCGTCTTGGAAAAGCACAACGACTTCCTGCGCGACTTCCGCGGCGACACCGTGCATCCGAGCACCCTGCGGATCATGGACGAGCTGGGGTTGATCGACGAATTCCTGCGGTTACCGCACACCAAGATCAACCGTGTGGCCTTCGACGCAGACGGCTCGATTCGCACCTTTGGCAACTTCCGTGCGCTCAAATGGCTGGGCTTCAAACAGCCCTATATCGCGTTGATGCCGCAGTGGGACTTCCTCGACTTCCTGGCCGAAAAGGCCTCTGCTTACCCGGAATTCACGTTGATCCGGAACGCCGAGGTAACAGACCTCATCTTCGACGGCGATCGGGTCGTGGGCGTGCGCACGCCGGAGCTGGAGGCGCGTGCCGAACTCGTGGTGGGCGCGGACGGTCGCAAGTCGGCCGTGCGGGCCGCGGCGGGTTTGGAGGTCGCCAGCGCGCACTCCCCGATGGATGTGCTGTGGTTCCGGCTGAAATGGCGTCCGGACGATCCCGAGGAGCTGTTCGGGGTCATCCGGAAAGGCCTGCTGATGGCCATGATCTACCGCAGCGACTACTGGCAGGTCGCGTATCTGATGCCGAAAGGGGCGAACCCGCAGGACGGCTCGCTGGAGGAATTCAAAGAGCGCCTGGTGTCCGTGCAGCCGCGGCTGCGCGAACACGTCGACGACTTGCGCTCCTGGGACGACACCAGCCAGCTCGACGTGCGGGTGGACCGGCTCAAGACCTGGTGGCGCACTGGGCTGCTGTGCATCGGCGACGCCGCGCACGCCATGTCACCGGCCGGTGGGATCGGCATCAATCTCGCCGTCGCCGATGCAGTGGCCGCGGCGAACATCCTTCACGGCCCGCTACGCGACGGTCGGATGACCGATAAAGATCTCGCCAAGGTGCAACGCCGTCGGGAACTGCCGACGCGGATCATCCAGGCCGGGCAGGTTTTCCTGCAGGATGCGGCGATCGAGCCCAATTTGAGCGGGGACCTGTCGCCGATCCGTATCCCAGGCATCATCGGCCGTGGCCCACTGCAATTCATACCGCCGATCGTGGTCGGTCGCGGCTTCCGCCCGGAGCATGTCCGCAGTCCCGACGTCCACGCTGTCTAGCGCGTGACGACGAGGTCCCCAAGGCTCACGACGGCGGCGCCCACTCCACCGAGGTAGGCCTTGGCGATGTCGCGCACAGACACGTCGGCGCCTCTCGGTAGCGAGGCCAGCCACGCCACGGCGTCGTCGCGTTCGTCGTTGCCATAGACGCGCACCGGGCACGGCATCCACGCGCTGATGCGACGGCTGGGCCGGCGGATCCAATCGATGTCGCTCACGACCGCGCAGCCGTCGAGCAATCGCACGTAGCCCATCCCGAGTCGGGTGTCGGCCCAGAGCGCGCCCGGTGTGATGCGCTCGAAGCCAGGGCCGAATTGGTAGAGCAGCCGCATCCGGCTTTGTGTTCGTCGAGCCTGATCGACCAGCGGTGCAAAGACCCGTGCGTAGTCCTCGGCCGTCACGGTCCCGACCGCCTCCAGAGCCTGGATACTGTCAGGCACGCCCGTAAGTACCTTGAGCACGTGGCCAGTCTTCCGGTGGACGAGGATTTTGTGAACTCCTACAGGGGTATTGCTGAGCGATGAACAGCCCGAACCAACTCGGGCCGGAGGACACCGGCTGCCGATTGCCGCCGCTGCGCTCGATCGAATTCCCTGGCGGTACGGGGCAGGCCGTGGTTCGCGTCGCGCCGGGCGCAAGCCCCGTATTGCTGCTGCACGGGTGGGCGATCACGGCCGACTTCAACTTCTGCCATGTGATGGCGCCGCTTGCGGAGCGCTTCGGCGTTGTCGCAATGGACTTGCGCGGACACGGTCGCGGCTTACCGCTGTCGCGCGCGGAACGGTTCAGCATCGCCCAGTGCGCCGACGACGCTGCAGCGGTGCTCGATGCGCTCGAGCTCGACCGCGCCGTCGTGTGCGGCTATTCACTCGGTGGGCCGGTCGCATTGGAATTCGCACGACGTCACCGGGATCGCGTCGCCGGACTAACCCTGCAGGCAACCGCCTTGTCGTTCGACACCCCGGGCGACCGGATCAGCCGTGTCGTGCTGCGGGCCTTGCGCCCATTGGCGGATCGCAGCCCCGGGGTCGGCCGGTCATTGCCGAGGCACTATTTCAACCGCATGCGCGACGTCCATCCGAACACGACCTCGTGGTGGCCATGGCTGCGCGGCGAGCTCGTGTTGTGCCACCCGCGGGTGATCGTCGATGCGATTCTCGACGAATACGCCTTCGACTTTCGCCCGCATGCGGCGACGATCGCCGAGGTGCCTACCGTGGTCGTCGTCACCGCCCGCGACCGAGCGGTGCCGCCCCGCGACCAACGTCTCATGGCCAAGCTGCTCGACGCCGCGGTGATCGAGATCGACGCCGACCACGATGTGTTTCTCACCGACCCTGACGTCTACATCGACGCGACTGTCTCGGCCATCGACTGTCTGCGCCGCGAAACGTGATTGATCGGTTTCAGTTGGGTGGGCCGCTTTCGATTAGCCGGAGTACTTGCTCGGGACGGTGGCCGGGCCAGAAGGCATGCATCGCCCATGTTGCGCCGGCAGCCTGAAACGCGTCGACGTCGGTGTCGGGGCGGGCGACGATCGCGACGTTGAATCCCTCGATGCTGCCGCGAATCTCGGCGACGGCCAACGCCTCAGCTCAGCATCACTGGCCCGGCCACCCACCCAGCCCCCACCGAATGTCCCACCGTGGTCTGGGCCCCTCGGCAAACGCGCCGACTGGTGGTGGTACGACCCCTTCCAACCGCACCCCCCCACCAACCAACTAGACCGGTTACCGAAGCCCAAACAGGCTTAGGCATAGGACATTTCGTTCGCAGGTCGCGTCAAAGGGATGCGTTAGCGGGTGCGCCGAAAATGGCTCGCACGGCAGCTTCATCACCTTGAATGTCGACGAGCCCGAGGACGTCGTCGAGTGCGAGCACACCTGCTGCCAGCCCGAGAATTATTGCGGCGTCGGCGCTTAGAACGGCGTCGAGCTTTCGATCATCGTGCGGGCTCACTTCGATGCCTGACCGCGTTGCCCGCACCTGGACAACTCGGCGGTCGGTATCGCCGTTCACGGTGATACCCACCGCAATTGACCGATTTGCGGGCGCCCTGCCGTGGAGCAGGGCGGGCAGGGCGACGAGGAGGCTTCCGGTGGGGAAGGTATCGCCTTCTGGCCCGCGGATCATGAGTGGCGTGGACCAGCGGATGAGGCCCTCGATCGGCTCGCGGAGTTGGGCTCCCCAAGTGGTGAGGGCATACGTAATAGCCCGGCTGTCTTCGGCGAGCCGCCGTTCGATCACGCCGGCTGCTTCCAAATCGCGGAGCCGATCGGCGAGCAGATTGGTGGCGATGCCGGGGAGTCCTTCAAGTAACTCCTGATAGCGGGCCGGAGCAATGAGGAGTTGGCGAACGATGAGCAGATTCCACCGGTCGCCTACCACCTCGAGCGCGCGGGCCAACCCGCAGTACTGACCGTAACTTCGACCCACGATCCTCCTTGACATTTTCAAGCTGGCTTGAGTATACCAAGTTAATGACTGTCACTGACGAGTTGTTCCGCTTCAGGCCCCAGCAGCGGGAACGTCTGGAATCGACCTACCCCAACCACAAGACCGTCATCGTCGAAGGCGCCGGCCTCTACACGGAGTCCGAAGCGCCCGAGGAGTTTGTCGCCGCAATCCGCGACTGGCACCCAAAGCCACCTGCCGGCAAGCCCGCGCGCGACAAACTCATGGAGGCATAGTGGCCTACGACGCACACCTGGCTGCCCGTATCCGCGAGCAGCTGGCCGATCTGGCCGACAACCCAGAAGTGCACGAACAAACGATGTTCGGAGGACTGGCCTTCCTCATAGCCGGCCGGCTAGCGGTCGCGGCCAGCGGCCAAGGCGGCCTCCTGGTGCGAGTCGATCCGGCGAATTACGACCGCCTGCTGGCCTCCGGCACCGCATCGCCCATGCAAATGAAGGGACGCCCAATCCGGGGATGGCTGCACATCGATCGCGACCACCTCCGTACCAAACGGCAGCTCGCCAAGTGGATCCGCATCGGAACCGCGACCGCCGCTTCACGGAGCCGTCATGCGTCGTAGGGCGGGAATCCTGGTCGCGGTGTACATGGCGGTGCTCGCAATCAACCTCGACGTCACGATCGTCAACGTCGCGCTGCCCAGCATCGCGACCGAACTCCGCGCCGAAACACGCGGATTGCAGTGGGTCGTCGATGGCTACAACCTCACGTTCGCCGCGCTGGTGCTGGCCGCGGGAAGCCTCTCGGACCGCTATGGACGACGGCCGGCGCTCCTTGTCGGACTGCTCGGATTCGCGGTCACCAGCACGGCGGGAGCGCTCGTTGGTAGCACCGGCGCACTCGTCGCGGCACGCTTCGGCATGGGGGCGTTCGCCGCGCTGATTTTCCCTACGACGCTGTCGATTATCACCAATGCTTTCCCCGACCGCCGCGAGCGCGCGGCGGCACTCGGCGGATGGGGCGCAGTCGTCGGGATCGGCGTCGCATCCGGACCGGTTTCCGGCGGGCTACTCCTCGAGCACTTTTACTGGGGCAGCGTCTTTTTGGCGCTGGTGCCCGTCGCCCTGATCGCCGCAATCCTCGGGTTCCTGCTGGTGCCCGAGTCCCGCGATGCTTCGGTGCCGGTGCTGGACCTCCGTGGCCTGACAACCTCAGTAGCCCTGCTCGGCGTGCTCGTCTACACGATTATCGAAGCCCCCGAACGCGGCTGGCGCAGCGATGCGACGTTGACAGGATTCGCCATCGCTCTCGGTCTGGCATTGGCCTTTGTGGTGCTGGAGCGCCGAGTCGAACACCCCATGCTCGACGTGCGGCTGTTCACGGATCGACGGTTCAGCGCCGCCAGCGGAGCGGTAACGGTCACATTCTTCGCGTTAGCAGGGTTCATTTTCCTCATCACCCAGTACTTCCAGGTTCTCCGCGAGTTCAGCCCACTCTCAACGGGTGCCCGCATCCTGCCGGTCGCACTGTCGATCGCGGTCGGCTCGCTGGTCGGCGGGATGCTCGCTCCGCGGGTGGGAACCCGCGCAGTGGTGGTCACGGGGCTCATCTCGTTCGGCACCGCGATGGCGTGGATCGCCGGCAGCGCCGAGGCCGACACGCCCTACTGGACGACGATCGTCTTGCAGATGCTGTTGATGGGACTGGGCATGGGGCTGATCGCCACTCCCGCAACGGAATCCATCATGCTCGTACTGCCGCCCGCTCGAGCGGGTATCGGCTCGGCGGTCAACGACGCCACCCGCGAATTGGGCTCGACGATGGGTGTCGCCGTCGTCGGCTCGGTGTTCTCCTCGATTTTTGGCGCCCGCCTCCTCGACACCGCCTTCACGGCTACCGGGAAGGCCGCCGAGGCCGCCGAGTCGGTCCCGGTTGCGTTCGGGATCGCAGCGGGCAATCCGAACCTGCTCGCGGCCGCGCAGGACGCATTCCTGTCCGGCCTCGCAGTGGCTTGCACGGTGGTCGCGGGTCTTTGCTACGCAGCGGCGCTCGCGGGAATGGTCGCGCTGCCCGGCCGACGGTTCCACCCGCCGTTCTCGATGTCGGCAGAGCAGCTGGAATCCGTGGACACGGCGTAATCCCTTGGATCGGCGTCACCGCCGAGAAGCGAACTGCTGCCTATCGTGAAAACCAGTGGGCTTCTGTGCGATTCGGTCACTACAGTGCGCCCAATGAATATCAATGCGGTTGCCTTCAGTGAGCAGTGGGTGCAGGCGTGGAACGCCCACGACGTGGAGGCTGTTCTTCGGCACTTCCACGATGATGTGGTCTTCACCTCGCCGGTGGCGGCCACCCTGCTGCCGGAAACAGGAGGAGTGATTCGCGGCAAGGACGCGTTGCGCCGCTACTGGACTCTCGCGCTGCGCCATGTCCCCGACTTGCGGTTCACCGTCGAAAGCGTTTACCAAGGGATCGACACGGTCGTAATCACGTACCGCAACCAGCGTGATGGCATGGTCAACGAGGTGCTGAGGTTCGTCGAGAACCTCGTCGTCGAAGGTCATGGAACTTACCTCGTTCCGGCAAATCGCCGGAATCAACCCGTCTGACCTCGGGTCGGCCGGGATCCCTGCCGAGTTTGGATTTCAGGAGAGGGCGTTGGCGAACCTGCAAGGTATCGACTTCTCAACGGTGGCTGCGCGTTTAGATCGCGACTGGCTGTGGCGTGAGCTGACACAGCATGCCTATTGGGCGAAATACCGCACCCGAGCGATGTTCGAGCGGCAACTCGATAACGCCTGGCGGACTGTGGGTGCATACCGTGCCGCGGACGGTCAGATGGTGGGATTCTGTCGCGCCTTCTCCGACGGGGTCGCCATGGCCTACCTGGCTGACGTGTACGTGTCCCGGGAGGATCGTGGCCGCGGAATCGGACGGGGGCTGCTGCGCGTCATGATTGACGACGGGCCGGGCCGCAGCTTCCGGTGGATGTTGCATACAGCCGACGCCCACCACCTGTACCAGGAGTTTGACTTCGCGGCTCCCGATGCGACGTTTATGGAGCGCCGCTGTCAACTGCCCCATGTCCGTTCGTAAGCATCCGCAACTTTCGTGCACGTATCTGCACACTCGCGGGCCAGCGGTCCGGAGCCAGCCGGCGAATATCAGTCGCGCTCGCATAGGCCGCGCCGTTACGCTGCGAGACGGAAACCGCACCGGAAGGTATCGGAAGGGGGAGTACGTGGCGAAGGTGTTTTCGCGTATCGACGAGTCGCTGCAGGAGTTTATTCGGCAGCAGGCCATGTTCTTCGTCGCTACTGCACCTTCCGGCGACGGTCGGGTCAACTTGTCGCCCAAGGGATATCGCGATACGTTCGCGGTGCTCGACGAGCATACTGTCGCCTACCTCGACCTGTTTGGTAGCGGCGCTGAAACCATCGCGCATCTGCGAGACAACGGCCGCATCACCGTCATGTTCTGCTCGTTTACTCGCAACTCCCGGATCTTGCGGCTGTTCGGCACCGGACGTGTAGTGAGACCCGACGATGCTGAATTTGACAGTCTGAGCCCATATTTCGGGCTGCAGCATCCAGGGATACGGGCCGCTATCGTGATCGATGTCGAGCGGATCGCCGATGCCTGTGGGTTTTCGGTGCCTTACTACGAGCTCATTGGTGAACGGCCCGTGCTCGATGCGCATCACGCCAAGCAACCCGATGAGAAGTTCGCACATCGGATCGTCGGTGGCAACGGGCACAGCATCGACGGCCTGCCTGCACTGGAACCCGATCATCCTCTGCCGTCGACGATCAAGCGGTGACGCGCCGGCCACCACGTGATATGTTCGCCGACGTGAACATCGTCGTGCGCGCTTATTGGCGCTTTATCTCGGCTCCGGGTGGGGCCGTGGATGGAGCGTCTGACTGAGGCGGCGCACGACCGATACCCGGAGCCCATGCAGTGACCAGAAGGTCGCTGCTTTTCGTTTTTCAGGGCATCGGGAACCAGTGGGCGTGCCCTGAACCATCACAGGAAGGCACAACCCCCATGACGACGGGTAGTACGACAAGCGTCCACACCAACGACCGCCGGATCGTCACGTTCCGAGAAATCCCGGCGCCCAGCACAATCCGCACCGAACAACCGCTGACATCGGTCCAGGCCGAGGCCGTCCAACGCGACCGCGACGAGATCGCCGCCATCCTGACCGGTCGCGACGACCGACTGCTGGTCGTGGTCGGGCCCTGCTCAGTCCACGACCCGGCCGCTGCGCTCGACTACGCGCATCGCCTCGCCGCGCTGGCCACCAAGTACACCGACAGGCTGAAGATCGTGATGCGGGTGTACTTCGAGAAGCCGCGGACCACTGTCGGCTGGAAGGGCCTCATCAACGATCCCGGCCTGGACGGCAGCTTCGACGTGGAACGCGGTCTACGCACCGCCCGCAGGTTGCTGCTCGACGTGATCGACCTCGGGCTGCCGGTGGGATGCGAGTTCCTGGAGCCCACCAGCCCGCAGTACATCGCCGACGCGGTCGCCTGGGGCGCGATCGGCGCCCGCACGACGGAGTCGCAAGTGCACCGCCAGTTGGCATCAGGCCTATCGATGCCGGTCGGATTCAAGAACGGCACCGACGGCCGTATCCAGGTCGCGATCGACGGTGTCAAAGCCGCAGCGGCACCACACAGCTTTTTCGGTGTCGACAACGTCGGCCGCGCAGCCGTTGTCGAGACAACGGGCAATCCCGACTGCCACGTGATCCTGCGCGGCGGTTCGGCCGGGCCCAATCACGATGCCACCTCTGTGGCCATCGCGGTTGCGCGGCTTCGCAAACTGGGGCTGCCCGAATACGTCATGATCGACTGTTCGCATGCCAACGCCGGCAAGGACCATGTCCGCCAGGCGAAAGTCGCGGCGGAGCTGACCGCACGCATCGCCGCGGGCGAACGCGGCATCGCTGGCCTCATGATGGAAAGCTTCCTCGTCGCCGGCGCCCAGCCATTGAGCGCCGAGTTGGTATACGGCCAATCGGTGACCGATCCGTGCATGGACTTGCCCACCACCGCAGACATACTCGCGGGTCTATACGCGGCGAAAGGCCGAACATGACTTCCTCTAGCGACAGCCAACTACCGCCGCTCGCGGCAGAAGATCACGTTTGCGCCGATTGTGCCTTGGCCTATCCGGAGATCACCGTGGAGCAGGCCGTCGAGGTGATCGGCGGTCTGACGGACAAGGTCCGTGAATCGCTATCCGGCGTCCCGCGCGAGGCGCTCCGACGACGTCGCAGCCCGCAAGTCTGGTCCATCACCGAGTATGTCTGCCATCTGCGCGACGTGTACCTCACCTTCACCATCCGGCTGCACCGCACCCGCACCAAGGACCAGCCGATGCTGGAGCCGATGTTCAACGACCTACGGGCCCGGCGGTTCCGCTACAACGATCGCGACGTGGCAGCAGTGCTCGACGAGCTTGCGGCGACGACAGCGGGGTTCTGCGAAGAAATCGCCCGCACCGGCCCAGCGGATTGGGATCGGACCGCCAGTCGGTTGCCCGGCGAAGTCCGCACTGCCCGTTGGCTTGTCCGCCAGGCGATGCACGAAGGTGTTCACCATCTCGCCGATATTCGGAGGATCCGTGCGGCGGTAGCCGGCGGTCGCCCTTAGTCGGTAGCAATACCTGCGAACAGGTCGGATTCCGGGCTGGACGTCGCGACCCGGGACCTGGCCAGCCGGAACTTCTCCGTCGGCCAGAGCCGTTGCCTCCACTCCAACGGAATGACGAAGAAGATTCCGTTGGGATCGACTTGGGTTGCGTGCGCGCGCAATGCCTCGTCTCGCACAGCGAAGTAGTCACTGCAGCTGATCTCGGTGAGCGTGCTGGACCGCCGCAATGGCAGGCGCCTCAAGGCTTCTACCAATCGGAGTGCTCGACTATCAGGGTCTGGGCGGACCCGAGGCATGCGTGGACGGTTAGGAAAAAGCCGGGCGACCGTTCGAGAAAGCTTCTCCAGTTGTCCGGCGAGCTTGACCATCGGCAGAGTTATCCGGATCGGCTGATGGATGTAATAGATCTTGAGAACCGACCACGGGGCTCCTGCCTCCGGATAGGCGTTGAGGTCAGCGCTGGCGTTGAAGGCGGCCATCGAAACCTGGTGACAGCGAATGTGATCGGGATGGGGGTAGCCGCCGTTCTCGTCGTAGGTGATCATGACGTGCGGCTTGAAGTCGCGAATTACCTCCACCAGCCGCCCCGTCGATTCCTCCAGAGGAATCTCAGCGAAACAGTCAGCGGGAAGCGACCCGGTATGGAACAGCCCAGAGTCGACGTAGCCGAGCCAGCGATGCTGAACGCCCAGAATCTCTGCTGCCCTGGCCATTTCAGTACGACGCAGCTCGGCCATGCTGTCCTTGACCGCTGGCTGGTCCATCGCCGGGTTGAGGATGTCGCCGCGTTCGCCACCGGTCAGCGTCACCACCAGCACATCGTGACCCTCCGCCGCGTACTTGGCCAACGTGGCTGCGCCTCTGGTCGATTCGTCATCTGGATGCGCATGTACCGCCATCAGTCGCATAGTGCCCTCACGTCCGTCGTTCAACGTCGACCGTGCGTTCGCTGTCGGGCGGCCACCAGCGTCCCGCAAGATATCCAACCAAGTAGGCGACAGGGAATGCGGCGAACACAAACAGCGAGGCGATGCTTGCCACCACGAACGGGATGTATTGCCGGCGTGCGATCGCGAATCCTTCGCGGGCATCGCCGAATCCGGACAGCGTCGACATGGCGACCCCACCGATGACGACCGCCCAGACTTTCGGCGTCCAGCCCAGGTGGTGGGTGAAGGCTGCGACCATGCAAGCCAGGACAGCGATGACCCACCACATTTTTGGCGCCGTGAAAGTGCCGTTGTAACTGTCTGCCGGTGGGGGTGGCGCCGGTTCGGGTTCGGTGCCGTCAATCGGTAGGTCTGGTTGCTGGTTGGGGATGCTCAGCGCGTAAATCCGGTCGCCGATCTTCAGGTACGGGGTAGACACATATGCCACCATGACAACGAGCGCAGTAAACGATGCCGCCGCCAAGACCCCGTTTGGCCAGATCTTGCCTACCCCGAGCGCAAAGAAGACAATGCCGGCGGCGGCGCACGACCAAAAGAATCGTCGGCCGCGCCGGCGGTCGGCGATGTATCGGTAACGGGCCTGCGCCGAGGCGACCCCCAGGAATAAAACCGCGAGCATCAGGAAGACGCGTAAGACGCCCTCGCTCAATGCCACGCTTCTGCACCTAAAGTCACGGTTTCGGGCAAGTTCGTAGTACCAGACGCCACGGCCAGCAGTATCCAGTGCGCTGGCCGTGTTGTGGGCATTGCGGCCTCAATTTGAGTACCGACCTTAGCCGGCATCGGGCGGCAACATTTGAAACCCGGTCAGTATGGTTTCTGTATCGCGCGTGTATGTGGGGTTGTCCGGATCTGTCGACTGCACGGTGACGGTCGCTACGTAGGTGCGGTCGCGAAAGGCGCCGATCACCATGAGCGTCTTGGCTTTGCGCGACGGAATCCGGCCCATGGCCGGTGCGTTGAAGCTGGCGATGAAGGCCGCCTGGCCACAGCGGGATGTTTCGGTGCTGCGCACATCGGTGGCCCCCAAGCGATCTACCAAGGCCGCACGTTCCTGTTCGAATATCTCTTGTCGATCTTTTGTCTTGTCGGGCGTCGATTCGAGGGTTACGACGGCGGAGGGGGTGAACTTGTCGGCAGTCAGTTCCTGGTTTCCCATCGCGAAGCGAATGATCTCTGAATCGAGCATCGAGTTACGCTGCCAGCCTGGCGGCTGGGGAATCCGCAACCGCGGCTCACCGGCCCCATGTGCCTGGATCGGTGTCAACGGCGTAGAGACCTGCTCGCACGCAGCGCTGTTCGCGCCTGCCCCGCCAGCGCCCTGGACGGCCGTGCCGGTCAGCACCCTGGTGCAGCCGGGCACTGCGAAAAGGACCCCCGCGACCGCGAGCGTCGCACATAGCGTGTACGGCGATCGCATGCCACAACACCACACCTTTGTTGTTTGCTCTGTCAAGCGCCCAGCATTCGCCACAGGAACGAGAAGCTCAGCGCCGACTTGAACGCAACCTGTGCATTGTCGGCCGCCCCGGCATGCCCGCCCTCGATGTTCTCGTAGTACCAGACCCGGTGCCCGGCCGCCTCGAGCGCGGCGGTCATCTTGCGGGCATGCCCGGGATGCACGCGGTCGTCGCGGGTCGACGTGGTGATCAACACCGGCGGGTATCGCCGGTCAGCCGAAATATGGTGGTATGGCGAGTATTCGGAGATGAACTCCCAGTCCTCGGGGTTGTCGGGATCGCCGTACTCGGCCACCCATGACGCACCCGCCAGCAGCAAATGGTAGCGGCGCATGTCCAGCAGCGGCACCTGGCACACCAGCGCACCGAACAGGTCCGGGTATTGAGTCAGCATGATGCCCATCAGCAGCCCGCCGTTGCTGCCTCCACTCGCGCCGAGCTGCTCTACGGTGGTGATGCCGCGCTTCACCAAATCGGTTGCCACAGCGGCGAAGTCCTCCGCCACCAGATGCCGGCCCGCCCGCATCGCCTGAGTGTGCCAGGTCGGTCCGTATTCGCCGCCGCCGCGGATGTTGGCCATCACGTAGGTGCCGCCACGGGCCAGCCACAGCCGGCCCAACACCCCGTCGTATCCGGGAGTGTTGGCCACCTCGAAGCCGCCGTACCCGCCCAGCAGCGTGGGGCCAACAGCATCGCGCGGCCGCACCACGAAATACGGAATCGACGTGCCGTCCGCCGACGCCACAAAATGTTGTGTCACGGACAGACCCTCGGTATCGAAAAACGCTGGGGCGGATTTGATCTGCTGCAGCGCTCCGCCCGCGGCCCCATGCAAGAGTCGCGACGGCGTGTCAAACCCACTGGAATCCAGGAAGATCTCGTCGCCGAGGTCGTCGGCGGCCGCGATGACCGTGTTGGTATTCGCCGGCACTTCGGTCACCGCGTCACGCTCCCAGCTGCCGGGCGTGACGATTTCGACGCGGCTGGCCACGTCGGCCAGCGTGACGACAACCAGCCGGTCCCGGGTCCACGCGTAGTGGTTCAGCGCGGTGTGCTCGTCGGGCTCGAACACCACAGTCAACTCTGCTGTGCCGGCGAGGAATTCGTCATAGTCGGCGGCCAGCAGCGAGCCTGCCGCATACGAGGTGCTGCCGGTGAACCAGTCGGTGCGCAGCTCGATCAGCAGCCACTGCCGGTGCACGGAGACCGTCGCGTCGGTGGGCGCGTCGATGCGGATCAGCTCGTCGCCGCGCAGCTCGTAGTTCTGTGAGTTCCAGAAGTCGACGGCGCGCGCTATAAAGGTGCGCTCGAAGCCGGGCGTGCGGTCCACGCTCCCCGACACGTTGACGTCGGTGCGGGATCCTTCGAAGATCGTTTCCGCGTCGGTCAGTGGTGTGCCCCGCTGCCACCTCTTGACTATTCGCGGGTAGCCGGATTCGGTGAGCGAGCCTTCACCGAAGTCGGTGCCCACCAGCACCGTATCGCGATCGGCCCAGCTGACCTGAGACTTCGCCTCCGGCAACTCGAACCCGTCGCCAACGAATTCCCGTGTCGCCATACCGAATTCACGCACGACCGTCGCGTCCGAGCCGCCACGCGACAGGCTGACCAGTGCGCGGGTGTAGTCGGGCCGAATCACGACAGCGCCGCCCCACACCCAGTTCTCGTCGTCGACGCGACCCAACTCGTCGACGTCGATCAGCACATCCCACTCCGGCGAGTCACTGCGGTAGCTGTCCAGCGTGGTTCGCCGCCACAGCCCGCGCGGGTTGGCCGCGTCGCGCCAGAAGTTGTACAGGTACTCGCCGCGGCGGCGCACATACGGGATGCGGGCGTCGGTGTCGAGCACCTCCAGAGCCTCGGCACGCATCCGCTCGAAGTCCGGACCGCCGAATTCCGCCACCGTCGGCTCGTTGCGGGCGCGCACCCAGTCCAGCGCGTCGCCACCGGTGATGTCTTCGAGCCACAGATACGGGTCGTCGAGCTCAGGAGCAGCCATGGAAGTCATTGTCGCCGCAGCGGTAGTGTGAGCTGTGTCACGGGAAACAAAGAGGAGCTGAAACGATGACCGTCTTTGCACGTCCGGGGTCCGACGGGGCGCTGATGAGCTACGAATCCCGGTACCAGAACTTCATCGGCGGCGAGTGGGTGGCGCCGTCCCAGGGCCGCTACTTCGAGAATCCGACGCCGGTCACCGGTCAGACGTTCTGCGAGGTGCCGCGCTCCGACGAGACCGACATCGACAAGGCACTCGATGCCGCGCACGCGGCGGCGCCGAAGTGGGGCAAGACCGCCCCGGCGGAGCGGGCCGCGATTCTCTACAAGATCGCCGACCGCATCGACGCCAACCGGGACAAGCTGGCGCTGGCCGAAGCCTGGGACAACGGCAAACCGATCCGCGAGGCGCTCAGTGCCGATATCCCGTTGGCGGCCGACCATTTCCGCTATTTCGCCGCCGCCATTCGGGCCCAGGAGGGCACGCTCTCCCAGATCGACGAGGACACCGTCGCCTACCACTTCCACGAGCCGCTGGGCGTGGTGGGACAGATCATTCCGTGGAACTTCCCGATCCTGATGGGCGCCTGGAAGCTGGCGCCGGCACTGGCGGCCGGCAACACCGTCGTGCTCAAACCGGCCGAGCAGACCCCGGCGTCCATTCTCTACCTGATGAGCCTGATCGGGGACCTGCTGCCGGCCGGGGTGGTCAACGTGGTCAACGGATTCGGCGCCGAAGCCGGCAAGCCGCTGGCGTCGAGCCACCGGATCGCCAAGGTCGCTTTCACCGGCGAGACCACCACCGGGCGGCTGATCATGCAGTACGCCAGCCAGAACCTGATCCCAGTCACGCTGGAGCTCGGCGGCAAGAGCCCCAACATCTTCTTCTCCGACGTGATGGCTGCGAACGACAATTTCCAGGACAAGGCACTGGAAGGCTTCACGATGTTCGCCCTGAACCAGGGCGAGGTGTGCACGTGCCCGTCGCGCAGCCTGATCCAGGCCGACATCTACGACGAGTTCCTGGAACTCGCCGCCATCCGCACCAAGGCGGTCCGGCAGGGCGACCCCTTGGACACCGAGACCATGCTGGGCTCGCAGGCCTCCAACGACCAACTCGAAAAGATCTTGTCCTACATCGAGATTGGCAAGGACGAGGGTGCCAAGGTCGTCACCGGCGGTGAGCGCGCCGAACTCGGCGGCGACCTGTCCGGCGGCTACTACATGCAGCCGACCATCTTCGCCGGCAACAACAAGATGCGGATCTTCCAGGAGGAGATCTTCGGGCCGGTGGTGGCGGTGACGTCATTCAAGGACTACGACGACGCCATCGACATCGCCAACGACACCCTCTACGGCCTGGGTGCCGGCGTGTGGTCACGCGACGGCAACACCGCCTACCGGGCGGGCCGCGACATCCAGGCCGGCCGGGTGTGGGTCAACTGCTACCACGTCTACCCCGCGCACGCGGCCTTCGGCGGCTACAAGCAGTCCGGCTTCGGGCGGGAGAACCACAAGGTGGTGCTCGACCACTACCAGAACACCAAGAACCTGATGGTGTCCTACTCCGACAAGGCGCTCGGCTTCTTCTGATGGACCGCGTGGTGATCACCGCCGCCGCGGCGAACCTGCTGGGTGAGCTGGTCGAGCGGCACGGCCCGGTGATGTTTCACCAGTCCGGCGGCTGCTGCGACGGGTCCTCGCCGATGTGCTACCCGGACGGCGACTTCATCGTCGGCGACCGCGACGTGCTGCTCGGAGTGCTCGACGTGGGGGATGGCGTGCCGGTGTGGATCTCCGGGCCGCAGTTCGACGCGTGGAAGCACACCCAGCTCGTGATCGACGTCGTGCCCGGCCGCGGCGGCGGCTTCAGCCTGGAAGCCCCGGAGGGCATGCGTTTCCTGTCCCGCGGGCGGGCCTTCAGCGACGACGAGAACGCGGCGCTGGCCGAGCCGATTACCGGCGCCGGCTACGCCCGCGGTGAGCGGCCATCCGCCCGGAGCCCAGTGGTGGCCGAAGCCGCCGACGCGTGCCCGATACCGCGAGGGCGCGCCGATCGCGTACCGCGCTAGCTGGCAGCTACCGCAGTATCGTCGTAAGTCGTGATCCCGCTTCCGCGCCCCTGGATGCTGACCAGCGCAATGCTGGTCGGAACTGCGGTAGGGGCGCTAGCGGGCACAGCGGCCACCTTGCTGGTCAGCGCGCGAATCCGGCCCGACGTCGTCATCGCGCTGGTGGTCGGATTGCCCAGCGTCGCAGGGCTGCTGCTGATCCTGATGTCCCGGCAACGGTGGGTGACCGCACTGGGAGCATTCACGCTTGCGGTGGCGCCGGGGTGGTTCGGTGTGCTCGCGCTGATGGAGGTGATGACCCCTGTCTGACGACGAATCCCTCCCCAGGACCGAGCCCTACACGCCGGCCTTCGACACCGGCGCGCGCCCCGCGCTGGAGACCCTCGATGCGCCACAGCTCGAGCCCATTCCGGTGCCGGCGCCGTCGATCACCGTGCCCAGCCGCTATCACTACCTGAAGTGGTGGCACTACGTGCTGATGCTCGTCGCGGTGTGGATCCCCGCCGCCGCGATCGGAGCGGGACTCTTCTACTGGTGGACGCGGGACCCCTCGCCGCACAAGACCCCGGTCGTCTTCGTGACGCTGGTCTACGTCGTGGTGTGCACCGTGGCCGGCCTGATGCTGGCGATGGTGTCCGACCGGCCGCTGCTGTCGGCGCTGGGGATCGCGATGATGTCGGCGGTGTTCGCCTCCGTGGCCGCCGCGGCGCCGTTCTACGGCGCCTTCTACTGCGACCACACGACAGGGCCTTGCCTGGTCGGCATCGTTCCCTACTAACGCGCGCCCGTTAGGGTAGTGCCCGTGACTCACTATGACGTCGTCGTCCTCGGAGCCGGCCCCGGCGGTTACGTCGCCGCGATCCGCGCTGCCCAGCTGGGGCTGAACACCGCAATCGTCGAACCCAAATACTGGGGCGGCGTGTGCCTCAACGTCGGCTGCATCCCGTCCAAGGCGCTGCTGCGCAACGCCGAGCTGGTGCACATCTTCACCAAGGAAGCCAAGACCTTCGGGATCAACGGCGATGCCTCCTTCGACTACGGCATCGCCTACGACCGCAGCCGCAAGGTGGCCGAGGGCCGCGTCGCCGGTGTGCATTTCTTGATGAAGAAGAACAAGATCACCGAAATCCACGGCTACGGACGGTTTACCGACCCCAATACGCTGTCTGTCGAGCTCAACGACGGCGGCACCGACACGGTCACCTTCGACAACGCGATCATCGCGACCGGTAGCAGCACCCGACTGGTGCCGGGCACGTCGCTCTCCCAAAACGTCGTCACCTACGAGGAACAGATCCTGTCCCGGGAACTGCCCGGCTCGATCATCATCGCCGGCGCCGGCGCCATCGGCATGGAGTTCGGCTACGTGCTGGCCAACTACGGCGTCGACGTGACCATCGTCGAATTCCTGCCGCGCGCCTTGCCCAACGAAGACGCCGAGGTGTCCAAGGAGATCGAAAAGCAGTTCAAGAAGCTGGGCGTCAAGATCCTCACCGGCACCAAAGTGGAGGGCATGAACGACGACGGCGCGCAGGTCACCGTCACCGTCAGCAAGGACGGCCAGTCGCAGGACCTCAAAGCCGATAAAGTGTTGCAGGCCATCGGTTTTGCACCCAACGTCGAAGGCTACGGCCTCGAGGCGGCCGGGGTAGAGCTGACCGACCGCAAGGCGATCGGCATCAACGACAACATGCGCACGTCCGTGCCGCACATCTACGCAATCGGGGACGTCACCGGGCTGCTGCAGCTGGCGCACGTTGCCGAGGCCCAGGGCGTGGTGGCCGCCGAAACCATCGGCGGCGCAGAGACTTTGACGCTCGGCGACTACCGGATGCTGCCGCGCGCGACGTTCTGCCAGCCGCAGGTCGCCAGCTTCGGCCTCACCGAAGAACAGGCCCGCGACGAGGGGTACGACGTCAAGGTCGCCAAGTTCCCGTTCACCGCCAACGGCAAGGCGCACGGCCTCGGGGATCCGAGCGGGTTCGTCAAGCTGGTGGCCGACGCCCGCTACGGCGAGCTGCTCGGCGGACATCTGATCGGCCACGACGTCTCCGAGTTGCTGCCCGAGCTGACCCTGGCGCAGAAATGGGATCTGACCGCAAACGAGTTGGCGCGCAACGTCCATACCCATCCGACGATGTCGGAGGCGCTGCAGGAATGCTTCCACGGCCTGACCGGACACATGATCAACTTCTGAACGCCGTGGCTGCCGAGACCGTCTGGAGTGCCGCTCGCGGAATGCTTGTCGGCTACGTCGGATGGCTGGTGGCGACGTCGATCGGTGCCGCGTTGGGCACCGTGAGTAGCTGGAGTCTGGTCGTCCTCGCGCTGTCGGTGCTGCTGGCGATCTGGAGTGTGGTGCGGGGACAGCGGCTGCGTCGGCAACGCAATTATTCGTTGGCGGCGTTCGTCTTTGGGCTGCCCATTCTTCCGGTTGCGCTGACGCTGGGTGTGCTGGCGGCGACTTACTCCGGGTGATCCAACGGGATGTCGAGGGCCGACATGGTGGCCGCCAGTCCGTCGTATTGGCTTGCCAGCAAACAGAATTCGATGAGCTGACGGCGATCTAGGTGAGCAGCCAACTGCTGCCAGGTGCCGTCGGTGACCGTGCGTTGCGTGACGAACTCGTCGGTGGCCGCCAGCAGCGCCCGCTGCCGGGCGCTGAAGACGTCCGCGGCGTCCGGGTAGGCGAAAATCGCGGCCTGCATGTCCGCGTCGAGCCCCCGCTTGCGCGCGATCCGGCGATGGTGCTGCAGCTCGTATTCGCACGATCGCAAATGCGCGACCCGCAGGATCACCAACTCGGTGTCGATGGCCGGCAGCCGTCCGCGGAGCAGCCGGGCGCCGTAGAAAGCCCAGGCCCAGAACAGCAGTTGGCGCTGCCCCAAGGTGGTGAACAAATGGAACTCGGGCGCCCGGACGGTGCGGGCGCCCAGCTTGGCCAGCACCCAGTTGACCGGCCCCAGCTCGCGGAAACCTCCCGACGGGATGCGCCCGACGGCCGTGCCCGTCATTGCTTCACCAGATACGGCGACACCGTGCTGCGGTGTTCGTCGAGGTCGAGTGCGCGGCCCAGCGCCGGGAAGGCCCGCTGCGGGCAGTTGTCGCGTTCGCAGACCCGGCAGCCCGCGCCGATCGGTGTGGCGTTGTCGCCGGACAAATCGAGTCCTTCCGAGTAGACGAGCCGGTGGGCGTGCCGGAGTTCGCAGCCCAGCCCGATCGCGAAGGTCTTACCGGGCTGACCATACCGCGATGCCCGTCGCTCCACGGTGCGGGCCACCCACATGTAGTTGCGCCCGTCGGGCATCTGGGCGATCTGCACCAGGATCTTGCCCGGGTTGGCAAAGGTCTCGTAGACGTTCCACAGCGGGCATGTGCCACCGCTGGAGGAGAAGTGAAAACCCGTGGCGGACTGGCGTTTTGACATGTTGCCGGCCCGGTCGACGCGGATGAACGAGAACGGCACGCCACGCATCGACGGCCGCTGCATGGTGGACAGCCGGTGCCCGATCGTCTCGTAGCTGACCGAGTAGAACGACGAGAGCCGCTCGATGTCGTAGCGGAAGTTCTCGGCCATGTCGAGAAACTGCCGGTACGGCAAGACCGCCGCTGCGGCAAAGTAATTCGCCAGCCCGAGCCGCGCCAGCGTGCGCGACTCCTCGGAAGTGAACTTGCCCTCGGTGACCATGCGGTCGATCAGGTCGCCGAACTCCAGATATGCCAGTTCGGCCGCCATCTTGAACACCTGCTGCCCCGACGAGAGATGGTTGCTGATCTCCAGCGTCTTGGTATCCGGGTCGTAGCGGTGCAGCACCGTGTCGCCGAGGTCGATGCGCTTGTTGATGTGCACGCCGTGCACCTCGGTGAGGCGACGGGCGATCTCGCCGGCCAGATCGCCGCGGTGCATCCGCATCCGGGCGGTCAGATCCTCGGCGGCGGTGTCCAGTTCGTGCAGGTAGTTCTGCCGTTGGTAGAAGTAGTCGCGCACCTCTTCGTGCGGCATCGTGAGCAAACCGGTGCCGCTGCCGTCGGAGTAGCGCTCCTCGGTGGCGGCGGCCAACTGGGCGGTGGTGAGCCGGTAGCGGCGATGCAGGTTGACCATCGCGCGGGCCAGCTTCGGGTGGACGTTGACCATTTCGGCGACCTCGGGCAGGTCGACGTCGACGTCGAGGTCGCGGTCCATGGTCACCTCACGCAGTTCGGCGACCAGCCGGGTGTCGTCCTGCGAGGCGAAGAACGTCGCGTCCACCCCGAACACCTCGGTGATCCGCAGCAGCACGGCCACCGTCAGCGGGCGGACGTCGTGCTCGATCTGGTTGAGGTAGCTGGGCGAGATCTCCAGCATCTGCGCGAGTGCGGCCTGACTGAATCCGCGCTCGCTGCGCAGCTGCCGAACGCGGGAGCCGACGAACGTCTTGGACACGCGACCAGGCTACCGGTGTTGCGAAGATGCGGTTAGCAGAGTTTGCACGGCGGCGGAGATTGGCGGCGCATCGTGGTCGTTTGGCATGATTCGCTGCAGGGCAGGGGAAAGCAACCGGGAGTGAAGCCGTGAGCCTGGACAAACAGATGATGCCGGTGCCGGACGGCCACCCCGACGTGTTCGACCGGGAATGGCCGCTGCGGGTCGCCGACATCGACCGCGAGGGCCGGCTGCGCTTCGATGCCGCCACCCGCCACATTCAGGACATCGGCCAGGATCACTTGCGCGAGTTGGGTTTCGAGGAAACCCATCCGCTGTGGATCGTCCGGCGCACCATGATCGACCTGATTCGCCCGATCGAGTTTCAGGACATGCTGCGGTTGCGCCGCTGGTGCTCGGGGACGTCGAACCGGTGGTGCGAGATGCGGGTCCGCATCGACGGGCGCAAGGGCGGGCTGATGGAGTCCGAGGCGTTCTGGATCAACATCAATCGGGAAACCCAGGGGCCGGCGCGCATCGCCGACGACTTCCTCGAGGGCCTGCAGCGCACGACCGACGTCGACCGGCTGCGGTGGAAGGCGTATCTGAGCGCCGGCAGCCGCGATGACGCCCTGGAAATCCACGAGTACCCGGTCCGCGTCACCGACATCGACCTGTTCGACCACATGAACAACTCGGTGTACTGGAGTGTCATCGAGGACTACCTGGCATCTCACCCGGAGCTGTTCAAGGTACCGCTGCGAGTGACCATCGAGCACGACGCGCCCGTCGCTCTCGGCGACAAGCTGGAGATCATCTCGCACGTCTTCCCGCCCGGCTCCACCGACCAATTCGGTCCCGGCCTGGTGGACCGCACTGTTACAACGCTCACATACGCCGTCGGCGATGAGACCAAAGCGGTCGCGTCCATCTTCTCGCTTTAGCTATTCGTCACCGCCCGCCAGCACCGGCAAACATTGCCGTTGACCTGCGCAATTTGGTTACTGACCGGTAATCATCTGAACCGGTTCAGACATATGGCGGCTTCGCAAACTTTGCAAAATCACCTGAAGTCGTAGCTGAAGTTGGCAAATGAAACGGGTGGACCTGCGGAGCTAAGTTGTGCCATCTTCGACTTAGCAGACCAGTGAAGTTGCTGCGGGCTTAACAACGGCCGCGGCGATGAAGAACCTATAAGGAGCACCTCCATGTCAACCGTTGGCACGCCGAAAAGCGCCGAGCAAATCCAGCACGACTGGGACACCAACCCGCGGTGGAAGGACGTCACCCGTACCTACAGCGCCGAGGACGTGGTGGCGTTGCAGGGCACCGTGGTCGAGGAGAACACGCTGGCCAGGCGCGGCGCCGAGGTGCTGTGGGAGCAGTTGCACGACCTGGAGTACATCAACGCGCTCGGCGCGCTGACCGGCAACATGGCCGTGCAGCAGGTCCGCGCCGGCCTGAAGGCCATCTACCTGTCCGGCTGGCAGGTCGCCGGTGACGCGAACCTGTCCGGTCACACCTACCCTGACCAGAGCCTCTACCCGGCCAACTCGGTGCCGCAGGTGGTGCGCCGGATCAACAACGCGCTGATGCGCGCCGACCAGATCGCCAAGATCGAGGGCGACACCTCCGTCAAGAACTGGCTGGCGCCGATCGTCGCCGACGGCGAGGCCGGCTTCGGCGGCGCGCTGAACGTGTTCGAGCTGCAGAAGGCGATGATCGCGGCCGGTGTCGCGGGCTCGCACTGGGAGGACCAGCTGGCGTCGGAGAAGAAGTGCGGCCACCTGGGTGGCAAGGTGCTGATCCCGACCCAGCAGCACATCCGGACGCTGACCTCGGCCCGGCTGGCCGCCGACGTGTGCGACGTGCCGACCGTGGTCATCGCGCGCACCGACGCCGAGGCGGCCACGCTGATCACCTCCGACGTCGACGAGCGCGACAAGCCGTTCATCACCGGCGAGCGGACCCGGGAGGGCTTCTACCGCACCCGCAACGGCATCGACCCGTGCATCGCCCGGGCCAAGGCCTACGCGCCGTTCGCCGACCTGATCTGGATGGAGACCGGCACCCCCGACCTCGAACTGGCCAAGCAGTTCTCCGAGGCGGTCAAGGCCGAGTTCCCCGACCAGATGCTGGCGTACAACTGCTCGCCGTCGTTCAACTGGAAGAAGCACCTGGACGATTCGACCATCGCGAAGTTCCAAAAAGAGCTTGGCGCAATGGGATTCAAGTTCCAGTTCATCACGCTGGCCGGTTTCCACGCGCTCAACTACTCGATGTTCGACCTGGCGTACGGCTACGCCCGCAACCAGATGAGCGCCTACGTCGAGCTGCAGGAGCGCGAATTCGCCGCCGAGGAGCGGGGTTACACCGCGACCAAGCACCAGCGCGAGGTCGGTGCTGGCTACTTCGACCGGATCGCCACCACCGTCGACCCGACGTCGTCGACGACCGCGCTGACCGGTTCGACCGAAGAAGGCCAGTTCCACTGAGGGTCCTCGGCCCCGAACGTGCACAGTTGTACGGTATTTCCGGCGTATAGACGTACAACTGCGCACGCTCGGCGGGAAGGGTAAAGAGTGATCGAACGAGTAGGCGTCATCGGCGCCGGGCAGATGGGCGCCGGGATCGCCGAGGTGTCAGCCCGCGCCGGTGTCGGCGTGACGGTGTTCGAGACCACCGAGGCGCTGGTCACCGCGGGACGCAACCGGATCGTGAAGTCGCTGGAGCGCGGTGTCAGCGCTGGCAAGATCACCGAGCGCGAGCGCGACGGTGCCGTCGAAAAGCTGACCTTCACCACCGATCTGGGCGACCTCGCCGACCGGCAACTGGTCATCGAAGCCGTCATCGAGGACGAGGCGGTCAAGGCGAAGATCTTCGCCGAGCTCGACGAGATCATCACCGATCCCGACGCGGTGCTGGCGTCGAACACGTCCAGCATCCCGATCATGAAGCTGGCCGCGGCCACCAAGAACCCGCGGCGGGTGCTCGGGCTGCACTTCTTCAACCCGGTGCCGGTGCTGCCGCTGGTCGAGTTGGTCTGCACGCTGGTCACCGACGAGGCCGCGGCCGCGCGCACCGAGGAATTCGCCAGCACGGTGCTGGGCAAGCAGGTGGTGCGCTGTTCGGACCGGTCCGGCTTCGTGGTGAACGCCTTGCTGGTGCCCTACCTGTTGTCGGCGATCCGGATGGTCGAGGCCGGGTTCGCCAGCGTCGAGGACGTCGACAAGGCCGTCGTCGCCGGGCTGTCGCATCCGATGGGGCCGTTGCGGCTCTGCGATCTGGTCGGTCTGGACACCTGCAAGCTGATCGCCGACAAGATGTTCGAGGAATTCAAGGAGCCGCAGTACGCCCCGCCGCCGCTATTGCTGCGCATGGTCGAAGCCGGCTTACTGGGCAAGAAATCCGGTCAAGGATTTTATTCATACTGAGGTCTGTTTCACGAGTTGCGGTGGGGAGCAGACCTTTCGGGCTGCGGTAAAGTATGCGCAGCACGGCAGTGAAGACGCATAGGTACTGGTGGAATGACGAATCTGCGACCGTACTACGAAGAAGCGCAAGCGATCTACGACCTGTCCGACGAGTTCTTTTCGCTGTTTCTCGATCCCACGATGACCTACACCTGCGCCTATTTCGAGCGCGACGACATGACCCTCGAAGAGGCGCAGATCGCCAAATGGGATCTGGCACTGGACAAGCTGAATCTCGAGCCGGGAATGACGCTGCTCGATGTCGGCTGCGGCTGGGGCGCCGCGTTGGTGCGGGCCGTCGAGAAGTACGACGTGAACGTCATCGGCATCACGCTCAGCCGCAACCAGTACGAGTACAGCAAGGCCAAGCTCGCCAAGATCCCGACTGAGCGCACTGCGGAGGCCCGGCTGCAAGGCTGGGAGGAGTTCGAGGAGAAGGTCGACCGGATCGTCACCGTGGAGGCGTTCGACGCGTTCAAGAAGGAGCGCTATCCGGCATTCTTCGAACGCGCCTACGACATCATGCCCGGCGACGGCCGGATGTTGCTGCACAGCTTGTTCACCCACCCCTGGACGTATTGGTCCGAGCACGGCATCCCGGTGACCATGACCGATTTGCGGTTCATGCGCTTCATCGGCCAGGAGATTTTTCCGGGCGGGCAGATGCCGGCCAAAGAAGACATCCTGGAGTTTTCCGCCGGTGCCGGATTCTCGGTGGAGCAGATCCAGTCGTTGAACCCCCATTACGCGCGGACGCTGGACACCTGGGCGGCCAACTTGGAGGCCAACCGCGAGCGGGCCATCGCGGTCCAGTCCGAAGAGGTCTACGACCGCTACATGAAGTACTTGGTGGGCTGCGCGGACTTCTTCCGGCGGGGAATCACCGAGGTGGCCCAGTTCACGCTGACCAAATAGCGTCCTGCGTCACACCAATTTGAATCGGGCGGCGGCGCCGTGGCATGCCGGTGCGCGGGCCGTCGCGCCACCAGAGTATGGTGCTTGCGACCGAGGAAATCTGAGGGTTGGGATACACGTTCACAAATGTCTCAGTTGACGCCGTTCTATGAAGAGTCGCAATCGATCTACGACATTTCAGACGAATTCTTCGCGTTGTTCCTAGACCCGACGATGGGCTACACCTGCGCATACTTCGAGCGCGACGACATGACCCTCGAAGAGGCGCAGAACGCCAAGTTCGATCTGGCGCTGGGCAAACTCAACCTCGAGCCGGGGATGACGCTGCTGGACATCGGTTGCGGCTGGGGTGGCGGACTGCAACGGGCCATCGAGAACTACGACGTCAACGTCATCGGTATCACGCTGAGCCGCAACCAGTGCGAATACAGCAAGGCCAGGCTCGCGAAGATCCCGACGAAGCGCAATGTCGAAGTGCGGCTGCAGGGTTGGGAAGAATTCAACGAGCCAGTGGACCGGATCGTCAGCATCGGCGCCTTCGAAGCATTCAAGAAGGAACGCTATCCCGCTTTCTTCGAACGCGCCTTCGAAATCCTCCCCGACGACGGCCGGATGCTGCTGCACACGATCATGACCTACACGTACAAATACATGCAGGAAAACGGCATGAAGCTCACCATGAGCGATGTCCGACTGTTCAAGTTCATCGGCGAGGAAATATTCCCGGGCGGCCAGTTGCCATCGAAAGAGGATGTCGTCGAATACTCCGAGGCCGCGGGATTCACGGTCGAGCGGATGCAATTCTTGCAGCCCCACTACGCCCGGACGCTTGATATGTGGGCGGCAAATCTGGAGGCCAATCGCGAACAGGCCATCGCGTTGCAGTCCGAAGAGGTCTACGACCGCTATATGCGGTACCTGACCGGATGCGCGGGCCTATTCCGCAAAGGCATCAGCAATGTCGGCCAATTCACCCTGACGAAGTAAGGCCCGCGCCGCCGGCTAAGCGGCCTGCTTTTCCATCGTGAACTGGCAGACGTTGGTGTAGCCGTCCCGGAACAGCTCGCGGCATCCGGTCAGGTACTTGATGAACGTCTCGTACATCTGCTCGCCCTTGAGCTCGATCGCCTGGTCCTTATGCGCTTCGAGGGCCTTGGCCCAGGTGTCCAGGGTGCGCACGTAGTTCTTACCGATGAAGTGGCGGCGGGTGATGTCGAAGCCGGCCTCGGTGGCGTACTTGTCGACGATGTCGACCTGCGGCAAGCGGCCCCCGGGGTAGATCTCTTTGCGGATGAAGCTGATGAACCGCATCAGCGACATCGTCCGCTTCAGCCCGAGCCTTTCGCCCTCTTCGGCAGTGGGCACCACGATCGTGTGCAGCAGCATGACGCCGTCGTCGGGCATCACGTTGTAGGTCATCTTGAAAAAGTCGGCGTAGCGCTCGTAAGTGCCGATGCCGTCGGCGAAGTGCTCGAATGCGCCCAGCGACACGATGCGGTCCACGGGCTCGTTGAATTCTTCCCAGCCCTGCAGCCGCACTTCTTTGCGCCGCGGGCTGTCCATTTCGTCGAACTTTTGCTGGCAGTGCACCAGCTGGTTCTCGCTCAACGTCAGACCGATGACGTTCACGTCGTACTTCTCGATCGCGTGCCGCATGGTCGAGCCCCAGCCGCAACCGATGTCGAGCAGGGTCATGCCGGGCTTCAATCCAAGCTTGCCCAGGGCCAGCTCGCGTTTGGCGTACTGCGCCTCTTCCAGCGTCGTGGCGCCGTCTTCCCAATATGCGCAGCTGTATGTCATCGACGGGTCGAGCCAGAGTTTGAAGAATTCGTTCGACCGGTCATAGTGCGACTGGATGTGCGCGACATCCGGCTTGAGTTCACTGTTGCCGTGTGTCATAGCCGCAGACCTTATACGCAGCCGTGGAGCGCTGCAATTGGCCCCGGCGGGATCGTGGTTGTGCCTGTAACAGCATGTGGCGGCACGGTATTGGCGCCACCGACGGGGTTCTGACAGCGCGGTGACACCGCGCACCGCAATTGGGTGTTTCTGGCCATTTTTCCTGGGTACCCGATCGAGGCGGGATGCCAAACGAGACACGCTCGGAGGTCGAAAAATGGCTGAGGGCACGACCAAGATGCGGCCGTACTTCGAGGACGTTCAAGCGCATTACGACTTGTCCGACGATTTCTTCGGGCTATTCCAGGATCCCTCCCGGACATATAGCTGCGCATTCTTCGAACGCGAGGACATGACGCTGGGGCAGGCGCAGCTCGCCAAGGTCGACCTGAACCTGTCCAAGCTGGATCTGCGGCCCGGCATGACGCTGCTCGACGTCGGTTGCGGCTGGGGTTCGGCAATGCGGCGCGCGATCGAGCGCTACGACGTCAATGTCGTCGGCCTGACACTGAGCAAGAATCAGCACGCCTATTGTCAGCGTCTGCTCGACGGCCTCGACACTCACCGTTCGCATGAGGTGCTGCTGCATGGCTGGGAAGAGTTCGACGAGCCGGTCGACCGCATTGTCAGCATCGAGGCATTCGAGGCGTTCGGCAAAGCACGGTATGCCGCGTTTTTCGAGATGGCCCACCGGGTGCTGCCGAGTGACGGGCGAATGGTGCTGCAGACGATATTCACGCACCCAACGGGCTACTGGAAGAAGAACGGTATCGCGATCACGATGAGTGATCTGCGGTTCATGCGTTTCATCGGCCAGGAGATATTCCCCGGCGGCCAGCTGCCGTCGGAAGAAGACGTCGTCGAGTATTCGAGCGCTGCCGGCTTTTCGGTGGACGAGATCCAACGGCTCAACCCGCATTACGTCAGGACCCTCGACACCTGGGCGGCCAACTTGGTGGCCCATCACCAGGAGGCCGTCGCCGCTACCTCCGAAGTGGTCTACCAGCGCTATCTGAGATATCTGACCGGATGCGCCGACTTCTTCCGCCGAGGCATCAGCGAGGTGGCGCAGTTCACCCTCACCAAAGGCTGACCGCTACTTCTCCAACGTGAACTGGTCGACGTCGGTATAGCCGTCACGGAACAGCTGCGCGCAACCGGTCAGGTACCTCATGTAGCGGTCGTAGACCTCCTGCGACTGCATCGCGACGGCCCGCTCCTTGTTGGCCCGCAACGCTGCCGCCCACATCGCCAGCGTCCTCGCGTAGTGCGGCTGCAGTGACTGGATCCGCGTCACTGCGAACCCGACTTTGGTGGCGTGCTCTTCGACCGTCGGGACCGTCGGCAGCCACCCGCCCGGAAAAATCTCGTCCATGATGAATTTGCTGAAGTGCACGATGTCGCGCGTCAAACCCATGCCGCGGCTGCGCAACTCCTTGAAGGTCGGCCGGACGATGGTGTGCAGCAGCATGAGGCCGTCCACCGGCAACGCATGTTCGGCCATCGTGAAAAAGCGCGCATAGCGTTGGTGGCCGAAATGCTCGAACGCCCCGATCGAGACGATGCGGTCGACGGGCTCGTCGAACTCCTCCCAGCCCTCCAGCAGCACCCGCGTCGAACGCCGGCTGTCCATGTCGTCGAACATCTTCTGCACGTGGGTGGCCTGGTTGGCGGACAACGTCAGGCCGACGACGTTGACGTCGTAGCGTTCGACGGCGCGTTTCATCGTTGCGCCCCAGCCGCAGCCGATGTCGAGCAACGTCATTCCGGGCTGCAGCCGCAACTTGCCCAGCGCGAGGTCGATCTTGGCCAGCTGCGCCTGCTCCAGCGTCATGTCGTCGCGTTCGAAGTAGGCGCAGCTGTAAGTCTGGGTGGGATCGAGGAAGAGCCGAAAGAAGTCGTCGGACAGGTCATAGTGGGCCTGCACGTCGCTGAAGCGCGGCGTGAGTTGGAGGGGCATTACTGCGTGCGCCTTTCTCGATTACCGAGAGGCATCCACGAGTTCCGCTTCAAGCAGCATGATCTACCCCCATGCGTTCGTTGGATGCTAGCCGCTGAGGATGTCGCGCGGAAGTATGCGGCGTCAGACGGCGCGCAACAGCGCGCCGATCGCCAGGCCGACCACCAGCAGCGCGCCGGCCTGCCGCACATGCAGCCACGCCAGCGCGGCATACCACAGCGGCCACACCGGGAAATCCTTCGGCGGCTCGTCGGGCGGCGGACGCCGAAAATACGGCCACACCTTGACAAGTCGCGGCAGCGCCAGCACGACGAGCAGTGCCGGCCACGGCATCGCGCCCGCCGCCACCGCCACGGCCACCAACACGTAGAAGCCGACCATCATGCCGAGCGTGCCCGCGCGGGCGCGGGTTTCGCCGAGCATCACCGGCAGCGTGCGGATGCCGAGCGGCTCGTCGTAGGGGATCTTGTCGATGTGCTTGCCCATCAGCACGGTGGTGCACAGCAGCCCATAGGGCAACGATGCCAACACGATGTCCCAGCCGACGGCGCCGACCGCCGAGTAGTAGGTGCCGCACACCATCAGCGGACCCCACACCACCAGCACATCGGGCTCGCCCAGGCCGCGCTTCTTCAGTCGTACCGGCGGTGCGGTGTAGGCGACGCTCAACACGAAACCCGACAACGCGAACGCCACTACCGGCCAGCCGCGCGCCCACGTCAGCACGATCAGGATCGCCAGATCGGCGAGGTTCACCGCAGCGATCGCGACGAGCAGGGTGCGACGGCTGACCAGACCCGAGAGCACCGGGTGCGGGGCGTAGAGGGCGCGCGGATAGTTGGCGCTGTCGGTTCCGGTCTGCGTGTCGTAGAGGTCGTTCATCAGGTTATTGGCGATGTGCGCCAACGTGATTCCGGCGATCGCCAGGATCAGCCAACGCCAATCCAATCCGGGCTTGCCGACCGCCAGCAGCGCGGCGACCAGGCCGGCGAACAGCGTCATCGGCAGCACGGCGGCGCGGGTGACGACCAGCCAGCGGGTGACGACGTCGACCGGCCCGTCGGGCGGCGGGTTGGTGGTGCGCACGGCGTATGCCCACGAACTGAGCCGGGAACGGACCGTCAGGCTGGGCATGGCAACCACCTAGTGCGGTAGCGGTGGAACGATCGGCGGCGGATGCGGTTGGCCGCGGAACTTCTCCAACGATCCGCCGACCTCGACGATCCCGCACAATGCGCTCCAGCTCAACATCGTCAGGTAGTCGATCAGTTCGTTGGCAGTCATTCGCGGGTCCAGCAGCCACGAATGGGTGGCCAACTGCACGCCGCCGACGATCATGTAGGCCCACGGCTCGGCGCCGCCGGTGTCCATCCCGGCTTGCTGCATGCGGCGGCGCAGCATCACTGCGATCATCCGGGCGATGATCCGCTCCGAGTCCGCGACGACCTTGCTCTTGCTCGCCGAGCTGTTGGCCATCACGAAGCGGTACGGCTCGGGTTCGGCCGCCACCGTTTCGACATACACCCGGATGATCTCGCGGGCCAGGTCGAAACCGTCCAGGTTCGACGAGAGCGCGGCCGCCATGTTGGGAATCAGCGTTTGCTGGGTGAACCGCATCATCACCGCGGTCGTCAGATCGTTCTTGTCGACGAAGTAGCGGTACAGAACTGTTTTGGAGACCCCGATCTCGCTGGCGATTTCGTCCATGCTGACGTAGCGGCCTCGCCGCCGGATTGCTTCGATCGTCCCGTCGATCAGCTCATTGCGGCGTTCCACCTTGTGCTGGTGCCAACGCCGCTTGCGGCCATCGGTCTTTACGGTGCCGGCCGGGAGCTGCTGTGCCACTATCGCGGATTCCCATTCATCAGATGTAGTCGATATTACGGCCTCTTGTGGCCTCGCAGCTGGGCCGGTAACAGGTAACTACCTATTTCCACAGTGGATGATGGTGGGGTGGTGCATCGAGCCAATCCGGCGGCACGGGCGCGGCTGCCGATCAGAGCGCAGCCCGCGCCCCTGTCTCTGGCGCAATCGTTCGTCGCGGCCGATCCGCAGGCCGACGCCGAACGGCGCCGGGGCCTGCGCCGGATGAAGGTGGTGGCGCTGAGCTTCCTGGTCGGCGCCACCGGGGTCTTTCTCGGCTGCCGCTGGGCACAATCCGGGGGCGGGGCGGCCACCTGGGTCGGTTACGTGGGCGCCGCCGCCGAGGCGGGCATGGTCGGCGCTCTGGCGGACTGGTTCGCCGTCACCGCGCTGTTCAAGCATCCGCTGGGCATTCCGATCCCGCACACCGCGATCATCAAGCGCAAGAAAGACCAGCTCGGCGAGGGCTTGGGCACGTTCGTGCGGGAGAACTTCCTCTCGCCACCGGTGGTGGAGACCAAGCTGCGGGATGCGCAGATCGCGGGCCGGCTGGGCAAGTGGCTCTCGGAAACCGCCCACGCGCAGCGGGTGGCCGCCGAGACCGCGACCGTGCTGCGGGTGCTGGTGGAACTGCTGCGCGACGAGGACGTCCAGCACGTCATCGACCGGATGATCGTGCGCCGCATCGCCGAGCCGAAGTGGGGCCCGCCGGTGGGCCGGGTGCTGGCCACGCTGCTGGCCGAGAACCGGCAGGAGGCGCTGATCCAGTTGCTGGCCGACCGGGCGTTCCAGTGGTCGCTGAACGCCGGCGAGGTCATTCAGCGGGTGGTCGAGCGTGACTCACCGAGTTGGTCGCCGCGGTTCATCGACCATCTGGTCGGCGACCGCATCCACCGCGAGCTGATGGACTTCACAGACAAGGTCCGTCGCAACCCCGACCACGAGCTGCGCCGCTCGGCGACCCGGTTCCTGTTCGAGTTCGCCGACGATCTGCAGCACGACGAGGCGACGATCGCCCGGGCCGAGGCGGTCAAGGAACAGCTGATGGCCCGCGACGAGGTCACCAACGCCGCAGCGACGGCCTGGCAAACGCTGAAGCGGCTGGTGCTCGAAGGCGTCGACGACCCGTCAAGCGCCCTGCGCACCCGCATCGCCGACACGGTTGTGCGGATCGGTGAGTCGCTGCGCGACGACGCCGACCTGCGCGACAAAGTCGACGACTGGATCGTGCGCGCGGCCCAGCATCTGGTCTCGCAGTACGGGGTTGAGATCACCGCGATCATCACCGACACCATCGAGCGCTGGGACGCCGCCGAGGCCAGCCGTCGCATCGAGCTGCATGTCGGCCGCGACCTGCAGTTCATCCGGATCAACGGCACCGTGGTGGGTTCGCTGGCCGGCCTGGTGATCTACACGATTGCGCAGCTGATGTTCTGAGCTGTGCTAACAGTGCTTGCAATAGTTAGCACTCGGTCGTACTGTGGTGCGCGTCAGCACCGACGATCAGACGCGAGGAGCGCCAATGCCGCAGGACGAGAACCTTGCTGCAGTGGTGTCCACCGCTGCGTCAGACATCGGCAGTTTCATCAGGGCGCAGCGCGAGGCGGCCCAGGTGTCGGTGCGGCAGTTGGCGGAAAAGGCCGGTGTCAGCAATCCGTATCTGTCTCAGATCGAGCGTGGATTGCGGAAACCGTCCGCTGACGTACTCAACCAGATCGCCAAGGCGCTGCGGGTCTCCGCTGAAGTTCTCTACGTGCGGGCCGGGATCCTCGAACCCAGCCCCACTAGCGAAGTCCGCGACGCCATCGTGACCGACACGGCGATCACCGAGCGGCAGAAGCAGGTTCTGCTCGACATCTACACGTCCTTCGTTCAACAGAACGAAGCGGCGCGTGACGAACCTGCCTAAGCGTTGGGTATGCCAACTGTTCGACCGCCGCTAGAGAAACCATCCACGAAAGGAAACACACACCATGGCCGACAACCCGACCGTTGACGACCTGAAGGCCCCGCTGCTTGCCGCACTGGGCGCCGCCGACCTGGCGCTGGCCACGGTCAACGACCTGCTGGTCGAGCTGCGCGAGCGCGCCGAAGAGACCCGCACCGACACCCGCAGCCGGGTCGAGGAGAGCCGTGCGCGGCTGACCAAGCTCCAGGAGGAGCTGCCCGAGCAGCTGCGTGAGCTGCGCGAGCGCTTCACCGCCGACGAGCTGCGGACCGCCGCCGAGGGCTACCTGGAGGCCGCGACCAACCGCTACAACGAGCTCGTCGAGCGTGGCGAGGTGGCCCTGGAGCGGCTGCGCAGCCGCCAGAGCTTCGACGACGTGTCTGCGCGCGCCGAGGGCTACGTCGACCAGGCGGTCGAGTTGACCCAGGAGGCCCTGGGCACCGTCGCTTCGCAGACCCGCGCGGTCGGCGAGCGTGCCGCCAAGCTGGTCGGCATCGAGCTGCCCGCGAAGAAGGCTCCGGCGAAGAAGGCTCCGGCCAAGAAGACGGCGGCCAAGAAGACCCCGGCGAAGGCTGCGGCCAAGAAGTCGCCCGCCAAGAAGTCGCCGGCCAAGAAGGTCACCCAGAAGTAATTCGCTCTGCCACCTCGACTCCGAGTTGCCCCGCCGGGCAACTCGGAGTCGACGTTTTCCGGGCTTGCCGCATACCCTTACGGGGTGAGCCTTGTGAACGCCGTTTTGATGGTGCTGCAGATCGCCGTCGTGCTGACGTCGCTCTACGCGTTCGTGCACGCGGCAATGCAGCGGCCGGACGCCTACACGGCCGCGGAGAAGCTGACCAAGCCGGTCTGGCTGACCATCCTCGGTGTCGCCACGCTGTTGGCCTGGCTGCTCGGGGTGCTCGGGATGGCGATCGGCGCCGGCGCGGCGGGTCTCTACCTGGTTGACGTCCGTCCCAAACTCCTTGAGATTCAAGGCAAATCGCGCTAGTCGCATGCGTTCTTTCGCTGTGCTGGCGGTCGCATTCTTCGCGCTGCTGGGTGCCGCTCCCGCGTCCGCGGAGACGGCGACGCCGCCGTTTGTCGACCACACCGAATGGGTGCAGTGGGGTAGCGGCACCAGCCTGCGGGTGTATCCGACCCCGTCGGCTCGCGCGGCCGCCCGGCAGGGCGTATCCGGCAGCGACGAGGCCTGGAGCGAGGTGCTGGCCAAGGCGCCGGGCGCCGACACTCCGGGCATGCGCGCGCAGTTCCTCTGTCACTGGGAAATGGCCGAGTTCGCCGAGCCGGGCAAGACCAGCTGGAACCTCGAGCCGTGGCGTCCCGTCGTCGACGACGCCACGATGCTGGCGTCCGGCTGTAACCCCGGCGGCGCCGAAGAGCCCTTTTGATGCCGCCGTCCCGAGACCAGGTCGCCGCCCTGGTCGACCACACGTTGCTCAAGCCCGAGGCCAGCGCCGCTGACGTGGCGGCCGTCGTCGCCGAAGGCGCCGACTTGGGCGTCTACGCCGTCTGCGTCTCGCCGTCGATGGTGCCGGTCGCGGCCAAGGCCGGGGGTGTACGGATCGCCACGGTTGCGGGATTCCCGTCGGGCAAGCACCTGTCCGAGGTGAAGGCGCGCGAAGCGGCGCTGGCCGTCGCATCCGGGGCCGACGAGGTCGACATGGTGATCGACGTCGGCGCGGCACTGGCCGGTGACCTGGAAGCCGTCCGGTCCGATACCGCCGCAGTGCGCGCCGCGGTGCCGGGCGTCGTGCTCAAGGTCATCGTCGAGTCGGCGGTGCTGTTGCCGGTCGCAGGCGTCCTGGTCGACGTCTGCCACGCCGCCGAGGATGCCGGCGCGGACTTCGTGAAGACCTCCACGGGATTTCACCCGGCGGGCGGCGCCTCGGTCGAGGCCGTCGCGCTGATGGCCGAGGCCGTCGGCGGCCGGCTCGGCGTCAAGGCCAGCGGCGGCATCCGCACCGCCGCCGACGCCGTCGCGATGCTCGACGCGGGCGCTACCCGGCTGGGGTTGTCGGGCACCCGCGCGGTGCTCGACGGGCTGGCTTAGAGGTTGTCGAAGCAGGTGTCCTGGCTGGACTGCGACGACGACGGGATGGTGGCGTTCTGGGTCGAAAACGTCGCCTGCACACCGGAATCGGTGACCTTCACGCTGTCGGCGTGGATGCCCAGCGGATAGTTCTGGGTCGCCTTCGAGGTGAGGTCGTCGAGGTTCTTTTGCACCTTGTCCGTCGACATCTTCGAGCCCAGCGCGCTCAGGTCGACCACCTTCAGCGACAGCCCGTTGTTGACGATCTGCGGCTTCAGGGTGGCGCTGTCCAGCAGGCCCTTCAACTGGATGGTCCCGTCACCGGCGTTGGTGGTGACCTTGCTGGCCACGAAGCTGCCCAGCACCGGGATGGCGTCCTCGATCGACTGCTTGATGCCGGCCGAAGTCCACGTGATGGTGCCGTTCAGCGAGCCGATCGTGCCCTTGGAGTTGTTGGTCCCGTTCAGGTTGACGTCGTGGATATCGAGGTTGAGCGTCATGCCTTTGGCGCTGCGCACCTGATTGCCCGCGGTCTGCACCGAGATGTTGGTGTAGCGGCTGTTGATGTACTGCCACAGCACCGGCGGCGTCACGGCGAACTTCACCGTCGCGCTGTCCTGCACCTCGCATTCCACCGCGCTGGCCACCTTGCTGTCGGCGGTGTGGCGGGTGTACAGCTCGGCGCCGATCAGGCCGGCGATCACCAGCAGCAGCACGATGACCAGGAGCAGCGCGATCGACGTCGGGTTGCGGAAGAAGCCGCGATGGGTTTGCACCGGCGTGTCCTTCGACTCTGACTGTGTCGAGATCCGAGTGGTGGCCTGCTCCTGCACCCCCGGCGGCGGGCCGGGCTGGCGCGCCTGCTGGTTAGGCGGCGGCGCCGGCTGATGCGGCGGAGGTCCGGCTTGCCGCGGCGGAGGGGGCGGCGGGGGACCGGGCTGGCGCGGCGGAGGCCCGGCAGGGCGGCGCGGTTCTTGCGGTCGGCCGCTCTGCGGGATCCGCTGGGTCGGTGATTGGGACGGGCCGGGAGTCGGCTGGGGACGGCCGGAGGGACGGGCCCATT
This sequence comes from Mycobacterium sp. MFM001, assembly GCF_003402475.1. Taxonomy (GTDB): domain Bacteria; phylum Actinomycetota; class Actinomycetes; order Mycobacteriales; family Mycobacteriaceae; genus Mycobacterium. The sequence goes on along the minus strand of NZ_BFAB01000004.1, from coordinate 181,934 downwards.
CCGACCCGTCGCCGCGGGAAGGCCCTTGCGGAGTCGTCACTAGCGCGATTTTGCCCTATCGAACTGAATGAAGTCCAAGGTCCGTCACAGCTTGGCGAAGCAGGGGTCCGACTGACCGGGCGGAATCGAGGCGTTGCGCGTCGAAAAGTGCGCTGTCACACCGGAATCGGTGACTTGCACACTGTCGGCGTGAATCCCCAGCGGGTAGTCGTTGATCAGCCTCGAGGTGAAGACGTCCAGCGCGTCCTGCGCGGTCTCGGCCGGCACCGGGGCGCCCATCGCGGTGACCGTGACGACCTTCAGCGACAGCCCGTTGTTGGCGACGGCGGGCTTGACGGTGACGCTGCCCAGGCCCAGCGCGCCCTTGAGCTCGATGGTGCCGGCGCTCGGATTGGTGGTCACGCTGTTGACCAGGCCGCCGACGAACGGAACCGCGTCGGCGACGGTTTCCTTGATGCCTTCCGACGTCCAGGTGATCGCGGCGTCCAGCGCGCCGATCGTCCCCTTGGAGTTGGCGTCGCCGTGCAGGTTGACTTCGCTGATCTTGATGTCGGCTCGCATGCCCTTGGCGCTGCGGATCTGGTTGCCGGCGGTCTGGATCGAGATGTCGCGGTAGTCGCCGGCTAAGTGCTGCAGCAGGAACGGATACGGGCCGAACGAGACGCTGGCCTTGTCCTGCACCACGCATTCGGTTGCCGCCGCCACCACGCTGTCGGCGCGGTGACGGGCGTACAGTTCGCCGCCGACCAGGCCGGCCGCGGGCAGCGCCAGCACGATGACCGCGAGCAGCGCGATCGACAACGGGTCGCGGAACAGGCGGCGCGCGGTTTTCCCAGGCATTTTCACGGTTGCGGCGTCCTCAGCTGGGTACTCCTCGACTCCCGGCGGCGGAGCCCACGCAGGCTGGTGTTCCGGCGTGGTCGGCGTCGAGTCGGCAGGCGGCTGCGGTTGCTCGGTGGCACCTTCGCTGCCCGGGCGAGCCCAAATCGACGCGTCGTCGTTCGGTGGTCCCTGCGGGTTCGTCACCCGGGCGATTCTGCCTTATCGACGTCGGGGAAGTCGGCCTGATTGCGCAGCACCGCGATGGTGTCCCGCGCCGTCGTGACCTGGTCGAGGTCGAGGTCGGCGACCAGCAACTGCGGCTCGGCGCCCGCCGAGGACACCACCTCGCCGAACGGTGAGACGACGACGCTGCCGCCCACCCCGGTCGGGGCACCCGAGTCGCTCAACGGCTGGCCCGGATCGGCCTGCCCGGCCGCCACGATGTAGCTGGTGGAATCCAGCGCGCGGGCGCGCGCCAGCAACGTCCACTGCTCGAGCTTGCCGCGTCCGGCGCCCCACGACGCGGCCACCGCGATCAGCTGCGCGCCCCGGCGCGCCAGCGCGGTGTAGAGCCCTGGGAACCGGATGTCGTAGCAGGTGCTCAACCCCACCCCGACACCGTCGACGGTGATCACCACCGGCTCCCGCCCCGGCGCGACCGTGCGCGACTCGGTGAACCCGAACGCGTCGTAGAGGTGGATCTTGTCGTAATGCGCGTCGATGTCGGGGCCCGCCGCCAGCAGGGTATTGGTGACCCGCCCGTCGCCGGCCGGGGTGAACATCCCGGCGATCACCGTGATACCGGCGTCGGCAGCGATGCGGCGCACGCCGTCGGCCCACGGCCCGTCGACCGGTTCGGCGACCGGTGCCAGCGGCACCCCGAACCGGCACATCGTCGCCTCGGGGAATACCACCAGCGTCGCGCCGGCGTCGGCGGCCCGGCTGGTGTAGTCGCGCACCAGGTTCAGGTTGTCGGCCGGTTCGGTGCCGCTGAGGATCTGGGCCACCGCAATCCGCATGACGACTACCCTAGAACGTTGTCGAACGTCGAGTTGTCGGGCGAAATCGCCAGGATTGGCCCAACAAGTCGCCGCTCGGCGGGTTAGAGCGCGTTAAGCGGTCTGGCTGATCCACATCGTCGTGAAGCGCTGCTCCGCGATCAGCAGCTCGACCAGCTGACTGCCGATGAAGTTCTCCAGCTTGCCGCCGACCAGCGGGATGCGGACCTCCACGGTCGCCCGGAACTTCAGCCGGGCGCCGCCGGTCTCGGCCACCGGCTCCAGCACGGCGGTCCCGGTCAGTGCGGCCGGCGCGTCGATGATCGCCCCGGCGACAGTGGCATTGGCGACCCCGTCGCTGATCCCGGTCCATTTCTCCTCGCGCCGAATGCGCAGATCGCCGCGGTGGAACTGGGTAACCACCGCCGGCAGCCGGTCGCTGCGCAGCACCTGCGTGGTGACCACGTCGATACCGTCGTCGTCGACTCGCAGCACGTCCAGCGTCGCGTCGTCGGCACCGGAATCGGCTAGTCGTGCCCGCCAGTACTTCTCGTCGCCGAATGCGCGGAGAACATCTTCGACGGTGGCCCCGTAGTCGGTGGACATGTCGAATGAACGCGGCATAGCAGGTCACGCTACCGTTACCGCCCGTGGCCGGAACGTTGTTCGCGGGTGCGCGCGTCGCCGAAAACGTGCCGTTGGCGCCGCTGACCACCTTGCGCGTCGGACCCGTCGCACCACGCGTAATCACCTGCACCAGCACCGAACAGGTGGTCGCCACGGTGCGCCAGCTCGACGCCGAGAACTGCCGGCCGCTGCTGGTGCTGGCCGGCGGCTCCAACGTGGTGATCGCCGATACGCTGACCGACCTGACCGTGGTGCGGCTGGCCAACAGCGACATCAGCGTGGAGGGCAACATGCTGCGCGCGCAGGCCGGTGCGGTGTGGGACGACGTCGTCGCCACGGCCGTCGCCGCGGGCTTGGGCGGGTTGGAGTGCATGTCCGGCATCCCGGGCTCCGCGGGCGCCACCCCGGTGCAGAACGTCGGCGCGTACGGCGCCGAGGTGGCAGACACCATCACCAGGGTGCGGCTGTTGGACCGGCGCAGCGGCGACGTGCGCTGGGTGCCGCCGAGCGAACTGGGATTCGGCTACCGCACCAGCGTGCTCAAGCATTCGGAAGACGCCGTCGTTCTGGAAGTGGAGTTCGCGCTGGACGCGTCGGGCCGCAGCGCACCGCTGCGCTACGGCGAACTGATCGCCGCGCTGAATGCACGGGCAGGCCAGCGCGCCGACCCGGCGCAGGTCCGCAAGGCCGTGCTGGTGTTGCGGGCGCGCAAGGGCATGGTCCTCGACCCGGCCGACCACGACACCTGGAGCGTCGGCTCGTTTTTCACCAATCCCGTTGTCCCGCAAGAGGTTTACCAACGACTGGCCGACGCCGCCGACCGGCCGGTGCCGCATTATCCCGCGCCCGACGGTGTCAAGCTGGCCGCCGGCTGGCTGGTCGAGCAAGCCGGCTTCGGCAAAGGCTATCCGGGTAGCGACAGCGCGCCGTGCCGGTTGTCGACCAAGCATGCGCTTGCTTTGACCAATCGCGGTGCCGCCACGGCAGCCGACGTGGTGGCGCTGGCGCGCACCGTGCGCGACGGCGTCCGCGATGTGTTTGGTATCACACTCGTACCCGAACCGGTGCTGGTCGGCTGCGCGTTGTAGCCGCGCGTGCGCGGGGAGGTCCATTTTCGCCGGTATCTTTATCTGTCGTGAACACCGCGCGCGACCTGCCGTCGATCAACCGGCGCCGGGCCTTGTCGACGCTGGTGGTGGGGATGTTCGCGCCGAACGTGCTGGCGGCTTGTGTCGGGGGATCGAGCAAGCAGGCCGAGAAGGCCAAACCACCGTCGGCGCCGAGTTTGACGTTCCATCCGGCTGACAAGGCCGAGGACGTAGTGCCGACCGCCCCGGTCAGTGTCGAGGTGCGCGACGGCTGGTTTCAGAAGGTGGCGCTGACCAATTCGGCCGGCAAGGTGGTGGCCGGGGCGCTCAACCGCGACCGCACCCTCTACACGATCACCGAGCCGCTCGGCTACGACGCCACCTACACCTGGAGCGGCTCCGTGGTGGGCCACGACGGCAAGGCCGTGCCGGTGGGCGGCAAGCTCACCACCGTCACGCCCACCAAGCAGATCGACGGCGGATTCCAGCTCGCCGACGGGCAGACGGTCGGGGTGGCCGCGCCGATCATCATCCAGTTCGACGCACCGATTTCCGACAAGGCCGCCGTCGAGAAGGCGCTGAAAGTCACCACCGACCCGCCCGTCGAGGGCAGCTGGGCGTGGCTGCCCGACGAGGCCGAGGGAGCCCGGGTGCACTACCGCACCCGCGAGTACTACCCGGCCGGCACCAAGGTCAACGTCGAAGCCAAGCTGTACGGGCTGGCGTTCGGCGACGGCGCCTACGGCAAGCAGGACATGTCGTTGAGCTTCGAGATCGGGCGGCGCCAGGTGGTCAAGGCCGAAATCTCGTCGCACCGCATCCAGGTGGTCCGCGACGAAGGCGTCATCATGGACTTCCCCTGCAGCTACGGCGAGGGCGACAAGGCGCGCAACGTCACCCGCAACGGCATCCACGTGGTCAGCGAAAAATACTCGGACTTCTACATGTCCAACCCGGCCGCGGGATACAGCAACATCCACGAGCGCTGGGCCGTCCGGATTTCCAACAACGGCGAATTCATCCACGCCAACCCGGCAAGTGCTGGGGCACAGGGCAACTCGAACGTCACCAACGGCTGCATCAACCTGTCGACGGCCGACGCCGAGCAGTACTTCAACAGCGCCATCTACGGTGACCCGGTCGAGGTGACCGGCAGCCGCATCGAGCTGTCCTACGCCGACGGCGACATCTGGGACTGGGCGGTGGACTGGGACACCTGGGTGGGGATGTCGGCGCTGCCACCGCCCAGCGGCTCCAAGCCGTCGCCGGCGTCGCTGCCGCGCAGTGCCCCGGCCACACCCAAGGATGCGCCGACGCTTTCGGGCACCCCGACTACGAGCGTCCGACCCGGCGGCTAGCGGTCGCCTGGTCGCGCGGCCGGATCACGATCTGGTCGATGTTGACGTGCGACGGCCGGGACGCCACGAACCCGATCACCTCGGCGATGTCGGCGGCCACCAGCGGCGTCATCCCTTCGTAGACGGCGTCGGCGCGCTGCTGGTCGCCGCCGAAGCGCACCAGCGAGAACTCCGTTTCGACGGCGCCGGGTGCAATCTCGGTGAGCCGCACCGGTTTTCCCAGCAGCTCGCCGCGCAGCGTGCGGTGCAGCGCGCCCTGCGCGTGCTTGGCCGAGGTGTAGCCGGCGCCCCCGTCGTAAATCTCGAACGCCGCGACCGAGGTGACGGTGACGATCAGCCCGTCGCCGGATGCGATCAGCTTGGGCAGCAGCGCGCGGGTCATCCGCAGCGTGCCCAGCACGTTGGTCTCCCACATCCAGCGCCAATGCTCCAGGTCGGCGTCGGCCACCGGTTCCAGGCCCTTGGCGCCGCCGGCGTTGTTGACCAGCACGTCGACCCGGTCCAGCCCGGCGGCCAGCGCGTCCACCGCGGCGCCGTCGGTGACGTCGGCCACTACCGCGGAGCCGCCGATCTCGTCGGCCAGCGCCGTGATCCGGTCCGCCCGCCGCGCCACCGCTACCACGTGAAAGCCTTGCACCGCAAGGGTTCTCGCGGTCGCCTCGCCGATCCCGGCGCTGGCGCCGGTGACCACCGCGACGCGCTTCGATGTCGTCATCGGGACCACTTTAATAACCGTGCTAAATTCCTGGTGTGTACTCCAGCGCTGTGTTCGGTCTGACGTCCGCGTGTCTGTTCGCGGACTGCGCGTGTTGTCGCCGCGCACTTTGCCGCGCCTGACCGGCCTTCCGAATACCCGAAGCCGGCGTGCGGCCAGGACCCGCCATCGGAACTCGGATAAGGACACACGCCCGTGCGCACCACCACTCTCAGTACCGTCACCAGCCACTCGCACAACCGCAAGACCCCGCTGCGGGCCCGCCACGTCGTGGCGCCGTCGCTGCAGCTCTCCGACGCCGCCGCGGCGTCGGTGTTCCGGGCGGTGCGGCTGCGCGGCCCGATCGGCCGCGACGTCATCGCCCAAGTCACCTCGCTGAGCATCGCGACGGTCAACCGGCAAGTCATCGCGCTGCTGGACGCCGGCCTGCTGCGCGAACGCGCCGACCTCGCGGTCGCCGGCGCCATCGGGCGCCCGCGGGTGCCTGTCGAGGTCAACCACGAACCGTTCCTGACGCTGGGCATCCACATCGGGGCGCGAACCACCAGCATCGTGGCCACCGACCTGTTCGGCCGCACCCTGGACGCCGTCGAGACCGCGACACCGCTGAGCGGGCACGCGTCGGCGCTGGCATCGCTGGCCGACGGCGCCCGCCGCTACCTGCGGCGCTGGCACCGGCGGCGGCCGCTGTGGGTCGGGGTGGCGATCGGCGGGGCGGTCGACGGCGCCACCGGGCACGTCGACCATCCGCGGCTGGGCTGGCGCGACGCGCCGGTGGGCCCGGTGTTGGCCGAGGCGCTGGGCCTGCCGGTGTCGGTCGCATCGCACGTCGACGCGATGGCCGGGGCCGAGCTGCTGCTGGGCATGCGCCGGTTCACGCCGAACTCGTCGACCAGCCTGTACGTCTACGCCCGCGAAACCGTCGGCTATGCGCTGGTGATCGGCGGGCGGGTGCACAGCCCGGCCAGCGGGCCGGGCACCATCGCGAACCTGCCCGCCAGCTCGGAGCTGCTCGGCGGCTCCGGGCAGCTGGAGTCCACGGTCAGCGACGAGGCCGTGCTGGCCGCCGCCCGGCGTCTCGGTCTGCTGCCGAACGTGCGGACGCCGGGACGTAACGGCTCGGGCATCACCGAGCTGCTCAAGGCGGCGCGGGCCGGTAACCAGCAGGCCAAGGACCTGCTGGCCGAGCGGGCCCGGGTGTTGGGCGAAGCGGTCGCCTTGCTGCGCGATTTGCTCAACCCCGACGACCTGGTGGTCGGCGGGCAGGCGTTCACCGAGTACCCGGAGGGCATGGCCTACGTCGAGGCGGCATTCGCCGCGCGGTCGGTGCTGCCGCCGCGCGACATCCGGGTCACCGCGTTCGGCAACCGGGTGCAGGAGGCCGGGGCCGGCATCGTGTCGTTGGGCGGGCTGTACGCCGACCCGCTGGGCGGCATGCGGCGCGCACAGCCGCCGGTGTTGCGGGTCGCCGCGGACGAATCGTCCGCCTGACGTGGCCCGTCTGACGGGGCTGCAAAGATGGCGGTGTGCCACATAACGCGCTGCCCCGGCTGGACGTCTCCGAGCTAACCGATCCCCGCCGGGTGGCGGTGTTGTCGGTGCACACCTCGCCGCTGGCCCAGCCGGGCACCGGGGACGCCGGCGGAATGAACGTCTACGTGCTGCAAAGCGCGCTGCATATGGCGCGCCGCGGCGTGAAGGTGGAGATCTTCACCCGGGCCACCGCGTCCACCGATCCGCCCGTCGTGGCGGTGGCGCCCGGTGTGCTGGTGCGCAACGTGGTGGCGGGGCCGTTCGAGGGCCTGGACAAATACGACCTGCCCACCCAGCTGTGCGCGTTCGCCGCCGGGGTGCTGCGGGCCGAGGCCGCCCACGAGCCGGGCTACTACGACATCGTGCACTCGCACTACTGGCTGTCCGGGCAGGTCGGCTGGCTGGCCCGGGACCGCTGGGCGGTGCCGCTGGTGCACACCGCGCACACTCTGGCCGCGGTGAAGAACGCGGCGCTGGCCGACGGGGATGCTCCCGAGCCGCCGCTGCGCACGGTCGGCGAGCAGCAGGTGGTCGACGAGGCGGACCGGCTGATCGTCAACACGGAAGAGGAAGCGGCACAACTGGTTTCGCTGCACAATGCCGATCCGGCGCGGATCGACGTGGCGCATCCCGGGGTGGACCTGGACGTGTTCCGGCCGGGGGACCGCCGCGCGGCCCGTGCCGCATTGGGGCTGCCTTTGGATCAGCCGGTGGTGGCTTTCGTCGGCCGGATCCAGCCGCTCAAGGCGCCCGACATTCTGCTGCGCGCCGCCGCGAAACTGCCGCGGGTGCACATCGTGGTGGCCGGCGGACCGTCGGGCAGCGGTCTGGCCGCCCCGGACGGGCTGGTTCGCCTGGCCAGCGAACTGGGTATCAGCGACCGGGTGACGTTCCTGCCGCCGCAGTCCCGCTCCGAGCTGGCCAGGCTGTTCCAGGCCGCCGATCTGGTCGGGGTGCCCAGCTACTCGGAGTCATTCGGCCTGGTCGCGGTGGAGGCGCAAGCCTGCGGGACGCCGGTGGTGGCCGCTGCCGTCGGAGGCCTGCCGGTGGCGGTGCGCGACGGGGTCAGCGGCACCCTGGTGTCCGGGCACGACGTCGGGCGGTGGGCCGATGCCATCGACGAGCTGCTGCGGCTGGACGGCGCCATGAGCCGCGCCGCGGTCGAGCATGCCGCGACGTTCTCCTGGGACAACACCGTCGACGCGCTGCTGGCCAGCTACCGCCGCGCGATCGGCGAGTTCGCTGCCCGTGGTCCGGTCCGCGAGTTGATGCGCGCATGACCGACACACAGCAGGTCATCGAGGACGCTCTCAAGGCCAGCCAGCTGACCTACTCGCGGCACGAGGGCGCCCACGGCGGCTCGCCCGGGGTGGTCGTGGAATTGCCCGGCGAACGCAAACTCAAGACCAACACCATCCTGAGCATCGGCGAGCATTCAGTGCGCGTCGAGGCATTCGTCTGCCGCAAGCCCGACGAGAACCACGAAGGCGTCTACCGGTTTCTGCTGCGACGCAACCGCCGCCTGTACGGCGTCGCGTACACGCTCGACAACGTCGGCGACATCTACTTGGTGGGCCGGATGTCGCTGGCATCGGTGAGCGCCGCCGAGATCGACCGGGTGCTGGGCCAGGTGCTCGAAGCGGTGGACTCGGACTTCAATACGTTGCTGGAGTTGGGTTTTCGCTCATCGATCCAAAAAGAGTGGGAGTGGCGGGTGTCGCGCGGCGAGTCGCTGAAGAACCTTGAGGCGTTCGCTCATCTCATCGACGACGAGGACGCGCCCGGTTGACGATGCGGGCGGGAACCGCCCGAGGAGGAGCCGGGCAACAACACCTGAGAGACTTGCCGGCATGGCGACTCTGGTGTTGCTCCGCCACGGCGAGAGCGAATGGAACGCGCTGAATCTGTTCACCGGCTGGGTGGACGTCGACCTGACCGACAAGGGCCGCGCCGAGGCGGTTCGCAGCGGCGAGTTGATGGTCGAGCATGACCTGCTGCCCGACGTGGTCTACACCTCGCTGCTGCGCCGGGCCATCACCACCGCGAATCTGGCGCTGGACGTCGCCGACCGGCACTGGATTCCGGTGCGGCGCAGCTGGCGGCTCAACGAACGCCACTACGGCGCACTGCAGGGCCTGGACAAGGCCGAGACCAAGGCCCGCTACGGCGACGAGCAGTTCATGGCGTGGCGGCGCAGCTATGACACGCCGCCGCCGCCGATCGAGCGGGGCAGCAAGTTCAGCCAAGACACCGACCCGCGCTACGCCAACATCGGCGGCGGGCCGCTGACCGAATGCCTGGCCGACGTGGTGGCGCGGTTCCTGCCGTATTTCACCGACGTCATCGTGCCGGACCTGCGCTCCGGCAAGACCGTGCTGATCGCGGCGCACGGCAACTCGCTGCGCGCGCTGGTCAAGTACCTCGATGGCATGTCCGACGAAGAGGTCGTCGGGCTGAACATCCCGACCGGGATCCCGCTGCGCTACGACCTGGACGCCGATCTGCGGCCCACGGTCATCGGCGGCAGCTATCTGGATCCGGAGGCCGCCGCCGCCGGCGCGGCCGCGGTCGCCAGCCAGGGTGCCAAGTAGGCCCACCGAGTGGCCAGTTATGACACGCGATCGTGGGGAAAAGCGTGCACTAACTGGCCACTCAGGGGCAGACTGAGGGCTCGTTTGGCAAACAGAACATGAACAACGGCCGAATACCTCCGCCGCAGCATGTGACATGTCCGATTTTGGCCTCTCGCTGCTGGGGCGAAGTTCATGTGGATTTGTAGGATTTTTATGTGACTGTGTTCTCGGCGCTGTCGCTGGCCGGGGTTTCGATTCTGTTGGCGCTGGCCACCGGAATCGCCATCGGCACCCGACTGGCGCCGCGAGTCGTCGAACGACGGCAGCGGGTGGCGGCCGAATGGGCCGGCATCACCGTCGCGCAGATGCTGCAGCGCATCGTCGCGCTGACCCCGCTGGGCACCGCCGTCGTGGATTCCCACCGCGACGTCGTCTACCTCAACGACCGCGCCAGGGAACTGGGCCTGGTGCGGGATCGCCTGCTCGACGACGAGGCCTGGGACGCGGCGCGGCGGACGCTGGCCAGCGGCGAGGACGTCGAGTTCGACCTGCTGCCGGGGAAGCGCACCGCGCCGGACCGATCCGACTTGTCGGTGCACGGGCAGGCGAGGCTGCTGAGCGAGGAGGACCGCCGCTTTGCGGTGGTGTTCGTCTACGACCAGTCCGAGTACGCCCGCATGGAGGCGACCCGCCGCGACTTCGTCGCCAATGTCAGCCACGAACTCAAGACCCCCGTCGGTGCGATGGCCGTGCTGGCCGAGGCGCTGCTGGCCTCCGCCGACGACCCCGAGACGGTCCGCCGATTCGGCGAGAAGGTGCTCGTCGAGGCCAACCGGCTCGGCGACATGATCGGTGAACTGATCGAACTGTCCCGACTGCAAGGCGCGGAACGGTTGCCCGATCTGGGTGCAGTCGACGTGGATACCGTTGTGTCCGAAGCGATTTCACGGCACAAGGTGGCCGCCGACAACGCCGACATCGGGGTCCGCACCGACGAACCGAGCGGTCTACGAGTCCTCGGTGACCAGGCCTTGCTGATCACCGCGCTGGCCAACCTGGTGTCGAATGCGATCGCCTACTCGCCGCGCGGATCGCTGGTGTCGATCAGCCGGCGCCGCCGCGCCAACAACGTCGAAATCGCCGTCACTGACCGGGGTATCGGTATTCCGCGCAAGGACCAGGAGCGGGTCTTCGAGCGCTTCTACCGCGGCGACAAGGCACGCTCGCGGGCCACCGGCGGCACCGGACTCGGGCTGGCGATCGTCAAGCACGTCGCGGCAAATCACAACGGCAGCATCGGATTGTGGAGCCAGCCGGGTACCGGGTCGACGTTCACACTGTCCATCCCGGCGTATCAGGACGAACCCGATAAACCGCCGGAACCCCAAATCCGGCCCAAGAAAGCACTTGCACCCGTAAGAGAGGAAGAGCTACGTCGATGACCAGTGTGCTGATCGTGGAAGACGAAGAGTCGCTGGCCGATCCGCTGGCGTTTCTGTTGCGCAAGGAAGGCTTCGAGGCCACCGTGGTGACCGACGGGCCGTCGGCGCTGGCCGAATTCGACCGTGCCGGTGCGGATATCGTGCTGCTGGACCTGATGCTGCCGGGCATGTCCGGCACCGATGTGTGCAAGCAGTTGCGCGCGCGCTCGAGCGTCCCGGTGATCATGGTGACGGCCCGCGACAGCGAAATCGACAAGGTGGTCGGCCTGGAGTTGGGCGCCGACGACTACGTGACCAAGCCGTATTCCGCGAGGGAGCTGATCGCCCGGATCCGGGCGGTGCTGCGCCGCGGTGGCGACGACGACTCCGAGGTCGCCGACGGAGTGCTGGAATCCGGACCGGTGCGCATGGACGTCGAACGCCACGTGGTGTCGGTCAACGGTGAGCAGATCACGTTGCCGCTCAAGGAATTCGACCTCCTCGAGTACCTGATGCGCAACAGCGGCCGGGTGCTGACCCGCGGACAGTTGATCGATCGGGTGTGGGGCGCCGACTACGTCGGCGACACTAAGACGCTCGACGTGCACGTCAAGCGGTTGCGCTCCAAGATCGAAGCCGACCCGGCCAACCCCGTGCACCTGGTGACCGTGCGGGGCCTGGGCTACAAGCTCGAGGGCTAGCAGGGTAGCGCGTCTGTTCGCATTGACAGCGTACGTTGTCAACAGTAGGTTCGGCTGTGGGTAAATCATGGACAGCCAAGGGGATTCCTGCCTCGACGGGCGTGTGCAGCTGGGGCCCGACTCGCTGATCTGGCGGTGGGCCGGTGACATGCGGATCGCCTTCGAAGGTGGCACCGCCGGCCTATTGCAGACCATGCACCCCGCGATCGGGTATGCGCTGATCGAGCACTCCAATTTCTTCGATGATCCCGTCGATCGCGTATTCCGTTCGCTGCCAGGGATTCTCGGCACCGTCTACAACGGCCCGCAGGCGGAGTCCACGGGCCGGCAAGTTCGCGACTACCACCGCGACATCAAAGGCGTCCAACCGGACGGCACGCGCTACCACGCGCTCAATCCCGAGACCTACTGGTGGGCGCATGCCACCTTCCAGCGGATGGTGGAGCGCGTCGCCGAGTACTGGGACACCCACCGCCTCACCGACACCCAGCGCGACCAGCTTTACCGGGAAGGGTGCGAGTGGTATCGCCAGTACGGGATGACCGAATCCGTGTTACCGCGCGATCGCGCCGAGTTCGACACCCAATGGGCCCACTACTGCGACGAAGTCCTGGAACCGAATCCCGCGTCTGATTACCTCATCGAGTTCATCAACCGCACCGCCATCCCGGACATGAGCTCGTCGCCGTTTTTCCCCGCGCCGCCCGCGCTCAAGCCCATCGCCAACAGAGTGCTTCCCGCTTGGCCGGTACGTGCGCTGCTGGCGCCACCGATGCGGCTGGTGATCTTCGGCGGGCTGCCGGCCAGCGTGCGGGACCGATTCCAAATCTCCTGGACGGCATACGATCAACGCGCCTACACCGCGGTGCGTGCCTCGATCCGCGCGGCGTGGCCGTATGTTCCGGCGTCGCTGAAATGGCACTACACCGCCCGCAAAGGCTGGCTGCGCGAAACCGGGAAACTGCCGCGGCGCTTCTAGGTCGCACCTCGATCGCGAGTCGTTGATCGAGCGGACCGCGGCGCTGGTGAGCGCGGCGTCGATCGTCGTCGGCGACACTTGACATTCCTATTACAGGCAGTACACGATACCGGTAGTAATGCGGACTGACGTGTCACACGGGTAATTGTCGCGACTGCCGGACGGAGCATCGGGATGGACTCAACATTGACGACGGCCGGCTACTCGGCGGAGGTCGCACCGCAAGCCCCGAGCCCCCGCATGGTCCGCAACGGTGCCGTTCAGATCGCCGTCTACGAGCAGGGCAATCGCGCCGGTGAGACCGTGTTGCTGCTACACGGGTGGCCGGATTCGCACCACATGTGGGACGGCGTGACACCGCTGCTGACTGACCGTTTCCATGTGGTGACGGTTGACAACCGCGGTCACGGCAACTCGACCAATCCGAAGAGCTACCGCGAATTCACGTTGGCTGCCTTGGCCAGTGACTACCTCGCGGTGATCGACGCAGTCAGTCCCGAAAAACCCGTCCATGTGCTCGCCCACGACTGGGGCAGCGTCGCGATGTGGGAATTGGTATGCGACAGTTCCGCGCAACACCGGATCGCTTCCTTCACCTCGGTAGCAGGTCCCAACGTGGCGCATCTGTTGATGTGGGCGCGCAACCGGTTGAAGCGGCCGACGCCGAAGAATTTGGGATTGGTGCTGGCACAGGCGGGCTCGCTCAGCTACATGCTTTTCCTAATGCTGCCATGGCTTCCCAAGGCAACGCTCCGCCTGATGGCGTCGAGGGATCGGTGGCGCACCTGGCTGCATCGGGCCGAAGGCGTCAGTACGGACCAGATTCACCTCGGGCCGACATTCGACAAGGACATCGGCAACGAGCTGCGGATCTACCGCGCCAATTTATTCTCCCAGTGGAAGCTTCGGGAGCGCTTCACCCAGGTCCCGGTTCAAGTGATCGTCGGAACTCGCGATCCGGCGGTTCGCCGCGGAAGCTTTGCCGATGAACCGAATTGGGCGCCGACGGTATGGCAGCGCGTGGTCAGGGGTGGGCACTGGCTGGCCTTCTCCCATCCGGAGTTGCTCGCCACCGCGACGACCGAATTGATCGATGCGACGTCGGGCCTGCCGCCGGCACGGGGCTTGCGTCGCGCCGAGATGGGGAAGCAGCGGTTGCCATTCGAGGATCAGCTGGTGGTGATCACCGGCGCCGGCAGCGGAATCGGACGAGCGACCGCGCTGGCGTTTGCGCGGGAAGGCGCCGAGGTCGTGCTCTCCGATATCAATCTGTCGTCGGCGAAAGAGACAGCCGCACTGATCGCCGAGAAGGGCGGCACCGCGCACGCCTATCGTCTCGATGTCTCCGACGAGGACGCCGTCACGGCGCATGCCGGCGAGGTCCTTGCCGCGCACGGTGTGCCGGATGTACTGGTCAACAACGCCGGCATCGGTCAAGCCGGCCGGTTCTTGGCGACGCCGTCTGCAGAGTTTCGCCGGGTGCTTGACGTCAATCTGTACGGAGTCGTCAATGGATGCCGCGCGTTTGCCCCAAGCATGGCACGGCGCGGGTTGGGCGGACACATCGTCAACGTGTCCAGCATGGCTGCTTACTCGCCGCAACAAGGACTTAGCGCCTATGCGACTAGCAAGTCGGGGGTGTTCATGTTTTCCGACTGCCTACGTGCCGAGCTTGCGTCGTCGGGTGTCGGTGTCAGCACCATCTGCCCAGGTGTGGTGCACACCAACATTATTCGCAACTCGATCGTGACCGGTCTATCCGACGAGGAAGCCGCAAGAAAAGTAGCGATGGTCGACCGCGCCTACCGGCTGCGCCATTACAGCGCCGACAAGGTCGCCAAACGAATCGTCAAGGCAGTCAAGACGAGCAAGCGGGTGGTCCCGGTGACACCGGAAGCACGCCTCGCCTACTACCTCAACAGGCTGGCCCCGGCCCTCGGGCGCTCGAGCGCCAAATCGGTTGCGCTTGCTCGATGACGCATACTAGCCGGGGATAGGAGAACCGTCGTGGTCACAGTTCCGCGTCACATCCAGGACGAATCAACCAGCGATCGGTTACGTCGCTGGGCCGGCGAGTGGAAGCAGATGGCGGGCGTGGCGCTGTCGCGCTCGGAGGGTCCCAAGACCGGCCAGATCTACGACATCGTCGGCACCCAGAACCTGTTTGGCGAGGAATCGCTGTTCATCAACTTCGGGTACTGGCGAAGCAAGCCCACAACATTGGACGAGGCAAGCCGAGACCTGGCGCGGCTCGTCGCGCAAAGCGCCGAGTTCAAGTCGTCGGACGTCGTTGTCGACTGTGGGCCAGGCTATGGCGACCAGGACATCTTGTGGGTCAACGAGTTTGGACCCAAGCACATCACGGGGGTAAATCTGGCCACCGAACAGATCAGCATCGCCACCAGCCGAGTGGCCGAAGCCGGTTTGTCCCACCGGATCGACTACGTCAACGCGTCGGCCACCGATCTGCCGATGGACGACAAGTCGTGCACCAAGGTCGTGGCGCTCGAATCCGCCTTTCATTTCCCGTCGCGGGTTGCCTTCTTCACCGAAGCCTTGCGGGTGCTCAAGCCCGGCGGTCGACTGGTCACCGCCGACATCGTCCCGAAACGCACCGTTCTCAATGCATGGGCCCGCAGCGAGGTCGCCCGGCGCGGCTGGCGAAAGGCGTCGCGACGCGCACTGCGGGCCGCGGTAGACCTCGCCGGATACCGCGACCTGCTGCTCGACGTCGGGTTTGCCGAGGCGGTAACGCGGTCGATCACCGACGACGTCTACCTACCGCTAGCGAGATTCCTGCGCAAGCGCCTTGCCGATCCCGACATGCGGCATGTGAATCCGGTGATCCGGTATTCCTTTACCCCGCTGGGTTTTCGGGTGGCCACACTGCAGTCGGACTACATCATCGCGGTGGCACAGAAAGCCAAGAAGCGATGACGTTCACCGCACAACACGGGGCCACGGCCCGCGCGCTGGAGTTGTTGGAACCGACGCAGTTAACGCGGATCCGGTCCGCGCGCGACGGCTATTACGACCTACTCGGCGATAGCGACCCGCCGGTACGCAGCATCCCGCAGCGCCTCATGCGCACGAGGGTCTATTCCGCCGGGTACCAGATCGGGCGGCCGATCGGTCTCAAGTTGGCAGGCGGCCCGAAGGCACCCGGCCGTGAGGAAGATCGGCGGCGGATGTCGAGCTGGCTGGGACTCAAGTCAGGCTCTATCGTTCTCGACATCGGTTGCGGTCCCGGCAACTTCACGGGGTGGTTCGGCGAGCAAGTAGCCCCGGAGGGTCTTGCCGTGGGACTGGACGCATCGCATGCGATGCTGCGGCGTGCCGTCGTCGACAACTCCGGTTCGTGCGCCGCGTACGTGCGCGGTGACGCCGAGCACCTGCCATTCGGTGACGGCGTAGCCGACGCGGTCAGCTGTCTTGCCGCACTCTATCTGATCAACGACCCGTTCCAGGCGATCCGGGAACTTGCCCGCGTGCTCAAACCCGATGGGCGCGTGGTGCTCCTGACCAGCCTGGTGCCGGGTCGCCGCGAAAGCGCGGTCCGCGCAGCCGTGCTGAATGCCGTCAGCGGTGTTCGATGGTTCGGCCGCGAGGAGATCACCGGATTTCTCGGTGATATCGGATTCACCGGCATCGAACAGCACATCGCTGGCCTGTCGCAGACCGTCGTCGCAACGAAGAGAATGCGCTGACTGCCATGGCATGGCAACCAGATCAGATCCCCGACCAAAGCGGGCGCACCTTTGTGGTGACCGGCGCCAACGGCGGGCTCGGGGAAATTATCACTCGCGTGCTCGCGACGAAGGGCGCCACCGTGGTGATGGCCTGCCGCAACACCGACAAAGCGAAGGCCATCGTCGACACGATCGACGGCAACGTGCGCGTCGCCGCGCTGGACTTGGCCGACCTGAACTCGGTGCACGAATTCGCCTCCCAGCAAGCCGAATTCGACGTCCTGATCAACAACGCAGGCCTGATGAACATCCCGTTCAGCCGGACCCGGGACGGCTTCGAGACGCAGTTCGGGGTCAACCATCTCGGTCATTTCGCACTGACCGGTCTACTCCGGGACAAGATCGGCGACCGGGTGGTAACGCTGTCCAGCATCGCCCACCGGCAGACGCCGAAGCTGTGGATCGATGACCTCAACTACGAAAACCGGCGCTATCAGAGGAATCTGGCCTACGCACAATCGAAGTTGGCGAATCTGATGTTCGCGCGCGAGCTGCAGCGCCGACTGACCGAGGCCGGATCGCCGAAGAAGTCGTACGCGGTGCATCCCGGGGTATCGGGCACCGATTTGTTCACCAAGACCGAGACAGTGCTGGACCTGGTCGCCAAGCAGGGAGCGCGGCTGGTCGGTCATCCCCCCGCGCAGGCCGCGCATTCGACACTGTTCGCGGCGACGATGCCGGACGCCGGTCCGCAGATCTACTGGGGTCCAACGCGGTTGATGCAGACCCGCGGTCCCGTGCGGCCGTCGCCGTCGAGCAGGCTGTCGCGGGATCAAACGCTGTGGCGCCGGCTGTGGGAAGAGTCCGAGAAAATGACCGGCGTCACCTTCAACCTGTAGCGCGATTACTGCACACGGCCAGGGCTGCAAACGGGAGGGTTGCCGCCTTCGGGCGGTGAACAGATCGCTACGCGCTCGGCATGAGGCCAGATCGCCTTCGCCGCGGGAGAATCGCAGAACGTGGCCTCGGCCTCGGGCACCGGCAGCTGACCGGAACCGAGGTAGTTGGGGCCGGCGAGCATGTCGACCATCCCAAGCCCCTGTTCCTTGTGCATTCGGCAACTCGCCGTCAACACCCGGTTCGTGCCGGGCTCCAGCTGCTCGGCTTCGATCGTCACCACCGTCACCAGCGAGTACCCGGCGGGAGTTGGCAGGTAGAACCACAGATCGCGGCTGATGAGTGCACCGCCGTTGACCACGAGATAGCCGTCGCCGCTGGGATATACGGCCTGTCCCTCCATCTGAGTGCGTTCGAAATGCACGCGCTCGCCATCTGCCCGCCACACGGAGAACCGGGTGTTCGGGCTGCCGTTGTAGGGATGTTGAGCCATCGGGATGATCAGTTCGTCACGGCCGTCCCCGTCGAGGTCCTGCAAGCCGACGGGGCTGGGACTCGACGGTTCGATCAACTCGTTGATGGTTTGGACGACCTCGCCCGACGGGGCCGTCGCGATGACCTTCACCGCCAGAGGCCCGGGTGCCTCGGGCAGGTTGAAGTACCGGACGTCGAAGTCCATGCCTTTGCCGTCGCCCGAATGGAGGCGGCAATCCTGGTGCGCCAATTGGGTTTTGGGATTGATCACGGTGGCCGTCTGCGCGCACGCGGGCAAGGGTTTGTCCGCCGCCGCGGGCGGGCACAGCACCGTCGCGGCGCCGATCACAGCCAGGGCGACGACGGCTATCGCGCAGCGCATGTCACCTCCCCGGCGGCGCGGGCTGGCCGGGCGCAGGTGCCGGCGCCGGCTGAGGAATTTGATCGGTATTCGCCGGGTGGCTGCCGGTCTTGGGGCCGATGTCGGAGACCTGCCAGGTGTCGCCGACTTTGTTGACGGTGATCTGCAGTGCGATCAGCGACACCTTGGGCTCCGGGTGCTGCAGGTTGCGGGTGGTCTGTGCAGCCGTCACGACCACCTGGTAGATGCCGCCTGGCTGGGCGACGGAATCGGCGGCCAGCACCTCACCGCTCGAAGTGACCTGCGCCTGCAGCATGACGCCCTTGAGCAGGTCCGCAGCGTTGGTGTACTTGTCCTTCAGCGGCTGCGATACGCCGCCCTGGACCGAGCGGAAAAAGGCGTCGGGATCTTCGAAGGTGTACGTCAGCGACTTCTTCGCGTAGTCCTTCGCGACCTGTGCGGCGGCGTTCCGGTCGGCTTCGGCCCGACGCATCGCCGCCAGATCGTCGGCGACGCCACGGTATTTGAGGAACCCGAACACTGCACCGGCGATCACCGCCGCCACCAACACGGCCGAGATCCAAAGCCGGCGATTCCGTGGCTGCGGCCAATGCATTTTTGGCAGTGCGCGCCAACGCTTTTCGGGCTGCGCGGTGTCGTCGCCATCGGCTTTAGCCGGGGCATCCTCCGAAGCCTCGGCGTCCGCGTCAATGTCGATCACCCTATCGATCGTGTCTTCGGTCATGTTCATCCTCCATCATTGGGCTGCTGCTGCGGCACGTTTACTTGCACGCGGACACTGCCGGTGTCGTTGAATGTCGACTCCCAAAGATCCACCCAGTAGCCGGCGTGGAATTTGTAGTCGTGCACCGGCTCCGAAACTCGCTGCAGCGACTCGAAGATCACGCTGAACGAAGGGGCGAGCATGTCGAAGTACTGGGCGAGCTTCGCGACGAGCACGTTGGCCGTATCACCTGGGCCGAAAACGTTCTCACCGTCATGCGAGAAGTGGTCGAACGACTGGATCAGCCGGGTGAATGCCGGCACGGCGTCCGGCAGCACCTTGCCGGTTGCACTCAACGCCTCGCCGAGCCCTATTTCGCTCCACCCGGACGTCAGCCTCGAGATGTTGCCCACGAGTGCTGCCAGCAATTGCTTGTTTTCACTGACATATGTGGCGATCGAGTTGGCGGTGGCCCCTAGCACATCCAGGGCAGCGTCGTCGCCGGTCAACGCCTGGGCGACGTTGGTGACGATGGTGTGCACGTCGGCCGGGTTGACGACCGAGAGCAGCGCGTTGAACCGGGCGAGCAACTCGCTGACCGTGACCGTCGGTGCGACCCGATCGGCGGGGATCACTGAGCCGTCGGTGAGGTAGGGTGGCGCAATGACTTTCGGCTTGAAGTCGACGTACTGCTCGCCGGCGACCGAGAGGGGTTCCACAGTGATCGTGGCGTCGGCGGGGACCGGATAGGCGCCGTCGAGGTCGAGGGAGGCGGCCAGCCCGGTGTGGGTGGCTTGAATACCGGTGACCCGTCCTACTCGGATCCCGCGCATCGTCACCTGTGATGTCGGCAGCAGCCCGCCCGAGTCGTGCAGCATGAGCGTGACATGGGTGAAGTGTTTGGTCGGTCCCGCATGGAGCACGCCGAACGACATATAGCCGGCGCCGAGAACCGTCATGATTGCCAGGATGGCGATGGTGAGGGGTGCATTGACCTTGATCATGGCAGCAGCCCCATCGACCGCAGGACGTCGATCGCTTGGAAGGCCCCGACCCCCGAACCGGTTTCGGGGACCGGCACTCCCGTGGTGGCTGTCGGTGGATGCACCTCGGAGACAATGTATTTCGGCTCATCACCGGGTACGTGCGGGGTCCATGGGTTGAACTTGTCGAAGTACGGGTTGAGCTTGTCGCGGATGAGTCTGACCAGCTTGTCGCCCATCACCGGCCCGGTCATGTCCATGTTGAAGAACGACTCGGTCATCGGTGTGATGTAGGAGAGCAGTTCGATGATGTCGGGCGTGTACGGGGTGACCAATCGGTCCGCGGACCGGCCGAGGTCTTGGGCGTCGTCGATCAGCGCGAGAATGTTCAGGGTCACGCTTTCCAGGCCGGCGAGCTTGGGCGGCCCCTCGTTGACCAGCCGGTCGAAGGTGCCCGTGTTGGCCACCAGGCTGTTGCTGACGTTCTCTGCGTCGGTGACGAGTTCGTCGAGGATCGCCTGGTTGGCGGCCAGGTCGTTCAGCACGCCGCCCAGCTTGGTCTTGATCTGGTTCACCTCGGCGGCGTCCTTGGGGAACGCGTTGTTGAAGTTGACCACGGCCTGTTGCAGCGTGCTGATTGTGCCGCCGCCCAACAGGTTCGACACCGACCGCAACACATCTTCGACATTGGAAACCGGGACGGTGTTGCTCAGCGGAATAGTGTCGCCATTCCGCAGGCTTGCCGGCGCCGGGCGCTCCGGGGGCAGGAGCGCGATGTAGATGTCGCCCAGCACGGTGGCTTGCCGGAGCTCGGCGTGGGTGTTCTGCGGCAGCTGCACATCACCGGAGATGTCGACGTAGGCCACCGCCGTGTTGCCGGCGAGCTGAACCCGGTCCAGGACACCGACCTGCACTCCGCCGGAGTCGACTTTGGTTCTGGCGGGCACATTCAACACGCTGGAGAACTCGATCTTGATCGTGTATTTGCTGCCGGGCACATAGGACCCGGGCACCGGCAGCCGGGTGGGGTCGAGCGAACATGCTGCGGCCATGTTGATGGACAGAGCGCTCAGCAGCGCGGTGAGGGTGCGTAGCCATCGTCCTGTCATGGCAGCCCGGCCCCCAGGATGAGGTCGGCCAAACCGAGGCTGGCCGGGTTGGAGGCGGTCCCAGGTGCGCAGGCGGCTGCGCTGCCCGGGGTGTTTCGCTGCCGCAGCACGGCGCAGATGTCGTTGGCCTGCTGCGGTGAAACCTCCACCTGCCCAGGGGCATACGTGACGTTCTGGTTGGCCCAGGCCGGATGGTAGACGCTTCCCAGCCAATCGGTGTAGGGCTGCACGCCGTTGATGACGCCCGCGATGTTCTGCGAGTAGGCGGCCAGATTGGCTCCGACCCAGGGGATGATCTTGTCGGTGAGGTTGAGATAGACCCGCGGAGCGAAGCGATTCAGCGCGTCCACCAAGATCGGCAGCAAGTGCACGACATGCTCCAGAGCCGAGGCGAAGTTGTCCGACAGCCCCTCGATCAGCTTCGCAGTGTCGGGCAGTGTCTGGATCAGGATGGCGAAGCTGTCCCAATTCTTCTGCTCCAAGAAGAGCGAAGTGACGGCCTCGCTGTTGGCGAACAGCTGCCGGAACGCGGCGTCGGACTTGGCGGGGTCACCCACCATGGTGGCCAAATCCCGCAGCGTTTGGTTGAGTTCGGGGCCAGTGCCGGCCAGCGAGCGGCTCGCCGCCTTGAGGCTGTCATTGAGGGCTTGCACACCCGGCGCCGCAGACGGGTCCTGGCCTTGTTCGGGTCCCAAGATCGCATCCGCGAGTTTGCCTAGCGCAGAGAAGGTTTCGCCGACGCCGATAGGGGTCTTGGTGGATCGCAGGTTGATGCACTGGGGGCCGGTGAACTTCGGTCCGCCCGCATAGGGTTTGGTGAGTTCGATGTTGCGGTCGGTGACGATCGACTGCGAGTAGGTGACGGCGCCGACATCGGCCGGTAGATCGAGATCCTTGGGCACGCTGAAATCAACCTGGACATGATCGGCCATGTTGGTCACCGCGGTCACCTTGCCGACCTCGATGCCCAACAGCGCCACCTTGTTGCCCGGATAAAGCCCGACCGCATCGGTGAATTCGGCGCACATCGCCCGGGTCTTGGCAAGTTTGGGCAGCACGATTTTTGCGCCGACGACAGCGGCCGCTGCGATCGCGGCCACCACGGCCAGGGCCAAGACCATCGCCACCCGGGAGCTCAGCCGGCGGCGGATCGCGGAGATTCCGGTCATGTCAGCAGTGCCTCATGATGCTGGGCAGACACAGGTCCTGTCCGGGCATGAGCCGGTCCTGCTGGTCGATAGCGACACCGTTGCCGCTCAGCATCGGCACCAGGACATGCATCAACTGGTCGTAGCCCGCGGCCGCCTTGGCCAGCCGCTCGGGCGCGGGGTCTGCGAACAAGGTGTCCAAAATGTCGTCGATGGCGTTGACCCACGGCGCAATCTCGCGGCCGTAGAACGTGATCGCGCGATCGACGATGCGGGCGAGTTCGTCGAGCACGGTGAAGTACTCGACGATATCGACGGCTTTCGAGGTATACAGCTGCCCGATATGCGCGAGCTGCTCGACCACAGAAAGGAACTCCTTGCGCCGGGTGACCAGCACCCGCAGGGAATTGTTGGTGAAATCCAGCCCGCGATAGAAGTCGTCGGTGACCTGGCTGAGCGATCGGGTCAGCGCATGGGCGGACTCGATGACGTCGCGCAACGCGTCGGGATACTTGTTGGCTGCGTTGGCGACCTCAGTGAAGGTGTCGTGGATGACCTGGCCGTTGACCTCCTCGACGAGCGGGGTCGCCGCCTGCAGTATGTCGTTGATCTCGTAAGGTGTTGTGGTGCGCTCCGGCGGAATCACCTTGCGTCCCAACGGCAGTGCACCCTTCGGATCAAGAGCCATGTAGTGGCCGCCCAGCGGGGTCAGCAGCTTGACTTCCAGCGTGGATTCGGAACCGACCGCCACCGACCGCTTGACGTCGAATTTCATTTCGACGACGGTCCCGTCCAGCCGGACGCTGGTCACTTTCCCGACCTTGACGCCGGCGATCCGCACTTCGTCGCCGGCTCGGACGCCGGCCGCAGTCGCGAGATGGGCGCTGTAACTGGCCTGCCCAGTCGGATTCAGGTAAGCGAAGGCACTGGCCGCCAGTGCGCTGACGATGACGATGACGCCGATGATCCCGCGCCGGCGACTGCGGGCCGCCGCGGTGCGCTCGTCGAGCACACCGCGCCGCCGCTTGCCGAACACCATTATTTGCACACCACCAGATTCTGATTTTCGAACGACACCTGCCCGACGCCCGGTAGCTCGACTTCGCCGGCCGAACAGGTCAAATCCCTTGCCGGGTACCTGTCTTGGATATCCGCGTGATCGGGCGTGTGCGGCAAATACGGTTGGCCCGTCGCGGGATCGGTTTCGACGAGCGAATCTCGCAGCCCTTGGAGCAGAGTCGGCACCACGGACAGGCCCGCGATGGCCCACGCGAGCTGCGGCGAGGTCCGCGTCGAAAAGTCGTAGAACGGGGTCGTCGTTCCATCGAAGATGCGTTCGGCATATTGCAGGATGTGCACGAGGCTTCGAAAAGCGGGCAGCTCCACGTCGATCGAGGCCCGGAAGGCCTCGGCGCGGGAGTTGAACTTGCCCAGCACGCCGCCAAGTGTGTCGATGAAGTGGAACAATTGCGCCGACTTACCGCCCAGGTCGCGGGAGATCTCGGACAGATTGCGGATCAACAGGGTCACGGCCGCCTGACGGTTCACGGCGACCCCGGAGATGGCGTCGAGGTCATGCAGAACCGCCCCGATCCCGGTTTCGTCGCCCTGAATCACCCGCAGCAGGTTTTCTCCGAACTGGTTGAACTGGGCGGGGTCCAGCGTCTGGAAGACCGGCCGAAATCCGTTGAACAGCTTGGCCACATCGAACGACGGGATGGTCTGCTCGAGCGGGATCGTCGCTCCTGCGGCCAGCCGCGCGCCGGGCTGGGGCGGTTGAACGAGTTCCACGTAGCGCTGGCCGAGCAGGTTCTGATAGCGCACCGCGGCCACGGTGTTCTGATACACGGGGTGGTCGTCGAGCGCGGTGAAGTCGACCTTGGCAATGCGGCCGTCGAGCCGGACCGTCTCGACCTTGCCGACTTGCACACCGGAGATGCGAACGTCGTCGCCGGTGAACAGCCCTGACACGTCGGAGAAGGCTGCGGTGTAGCGCGAGACCGCCCCGCGCACCGGGCTGCGCAATGCGGTCACCACGATCGTCGCGCATACCGCGGCGATCACGGTGAAGACCGTCAACCACAGCACCGCCTTGGACACCCCCCTCACTGCCCACCCCCCGGGGGCAGCGGGGCCGGCTCGGACGGCAGCGCAGCGGCCAACCCCGGCATCGTGTTCATGATGACCTCGGTTCGCATCTGAACCTGGCCGTCTATCACCGGGAACGCGGTGCTGATGCGGTCGAATAGACCCGGGAGCCGGTCATATGCCGGGAACCAGCTGCCGACGAAAAACGTCAGAGGGACTGCCAAATTCAGCGTCGCGGCAACGGCGGGGATGAGCCAGTAGTTGTTGTCCACGATCAGCTGGCCGGCATCGATGAGCAGCCCACCGGTCTCGTTCAAGACGCGATTCGTCCGGTCGACTCCGGCGGGCTGCGCCAAAAACGCCAACCCGTCGAGCAGGTTGTTCATCAGCCCGAAAAGCGGGATGAAATCGTTGGCGCCGTTGGCAACTGAAGCCACCATCGACAGCGACTGCGAGAACGGCACGGTCTGGGCGTCGGCCAGGATCTTCGCGAGGTCGAATGCCGATCTGACCACCGGCTCGACCAGGTCGGCGCGTTGGCCCAGAACCTTGACAATGTGATTGAACTGGGGCGCGTCCAGGATCTCGCTGAGTTTCTGGGTCTGGCGCAGCATCCCGGTGATGGAGACAGCTTCCGTGCCGGCGGGCATCACCAGCGTCTGGTTCGCGCGCAGCGGGCCGCCTTTGCCGTCGCTGACGAGTTCGACCACGGCGCTGCCGAAGACGTTCGACGACGAGAACTTGGCTTTGGTGTCGGCGGTAAGGGCTTTCGCTTGGCGCGGGTCCAGCAGCACCGTCATTTTCTGTTTGTTGTATCCGATGGACTGCAGTGTCTTTACCGATCCGATGGCCAGGCCGTGGAACTTCACCTCCGCGCCGGGCGCCAGGCCCTCGCCGATGGTGTCGGCCACCACCGTCAGCGCAAATGTGTCGTCGTACTTGCCGGTGGCCAGTTGCTGCAGCACCAGAACGACGACGCCCAGCAGCGCGGCGACGATCAAGCCGCGGATGCGCAACTTGAGGGAACTGGGACCGCGCCCGGCTTGATCTGAATACCTCGGCATGCCCTACCCCGATATCCGCACGCCAGAGTTGTTGCCCCAGAACAGCAATGTCAGCACCATGTCAGCGACAACCACGGTGATGATGCTGGCGCGGATCGCCCGCCCGGAGGCCCGTCCGACACCTTCTGGACCGCCGCCGGCGTAGTAGCCCTGGTAGCCGTGGATGGCGATGATCACGGTGACGAAGATGACCGCTTTGATCAGTGAGAACGCCACGTCGGAGGGTTGAATGAACGAGTCGAAGTAATGGTGGTAGGTACCCGACGACTGGCCGTGGATCACGTTGACCACCACCGCGCAGGACACGTAGCTCAGCACCAGTGTCAGCACGTAGAGCGGAACGATCGTCATCATCCCGGCGATGACGCGAGTGGTCACCACGAACGGAATCGATTGAATGCCTTGAGCTTCCAGCGCGTCGATTTCCTCGGAAATCCGCATCGCGCCGATTTCGGCGGTCATCCGGGTGCCGGCCTGGGCGGCAAAGCCGATCGCGGCGATCATCGGCGCCATCTCGCGAGTGTTCGCATAAGCGGAGACGAACCCGGTCAGCGGGCCCATCCCGACCATGTCCAGCGCTGCATACCCTTCCACGCCCACCGAGCCGCCGACGGCGGCGCCGAGAAACACCAGGACCCCGATGGTGCCGCCTCCGACGATCAGCGACCCGTTGCCCCAGACCATGTCGACCAGCAGCGCGCCGGTCTGCCGCCGGTACCGGCGCAGCGTCCGGGGAATCGCTCCGAGCACCTGGAACAGGAAAGTAGCTTGGTGGCCAAGGGTTTCGGCCATTCCGGCACCTGTGTCGACGACCCACCACGGGCCACGCGCTGCCCAACCCAAACCGTGGGGCAGATGCCGTGACGGGGTCGCCATCAGCCGACCCTCGTCGGCATGAACATGGTGACCAACTGGGTGATCACCAAATTGAGCACGAACACCGCGACCACACCGATGACCACCGCCGCATTGACGGCGTCGGCGACGCCGCGGGCGCCTCCCTTGGTCTCCAGGCCTCGCTGACAAGCGATGAGGATCACCACCACGCCAAACAGCCATGTCTTGACCAGTGCGACAACGACATCGGCGACACTCGCGAACGAGGCGAACGAGGCGATGTAGCTGCCCGGAGTGCCCGATTGGAAGCCCACATTGATCAGGTAACCCGCGCCCAGCCCCATGAAGATGATGAAGACGCACAACAGCGGCGCTACGAACAGAATCGCGGCCAGTCGGGGTGTGACCAGCCGCTGCACCGGGTCAATACCCATGACGCGCAACGCATCGACCTCTTCGCGGATGGTGCGCGCGCCCAGGTCGGTGGTCACCGCCGAACCTGCCGCCCCACCGAGCAACAGCGCGGCCACAATCGGCGCCCCCTGACGGATCACGCCCAGCCCACCGGCCGCACCCGAGATCGACGTCGCGCCAACCTGTTGGATCACGCTGCCCACCTGCACGGCGACAATGACCCCGAATGGGATGGACACCAGCAACGCTGGTATCGCGGTGACGCTGACGATGAACCAGGCCTGGTTGACGGTGTCTCGCCACGGATGGCGCAACCGAATGAGGTCCGCCGCCAGGTAGATCCCCGACTGGGCGGCCAACTCCAAGAAGCGGCCCAGGGTCTTCAACGACGAGTCGGCCTGGTTTAGGCCGTAGCGCAGCGGCCGGGCCAGCATCACCAGCACCTGGCCACCGATCGACGAATCCGTCAGCGGCGCAGGCTCTTCCGGCACAGGGGGCCTCTGACCGTTGGCGTCGACGTCGGCACTGCCGGTGGTCCCGCGCGCATCCTCTGAGGCCTCTTCCCGGGCCTC
Source organism: Mycobacterium sp. MFM001 (assembly GCF_003402475.1). Lineage (GTDB taxonomy): Bacteria > Actinomycetota > Actinomycetes > Mycobacteriales > Mycobacteriaceae > Mycobacterium. Next base: position 154,759 of record NZ_BFAB01000004.1, on the reverse strand, counting down.
GGCCGCCGCGCGCGTGGCTGGAGTCAACGGCAAACTCCCCGCTTCACCTCGACACTGCGCAGAAACGCGCCGATTTCCGCCACAGCCGCCCGCGCGGGCGCCATCAGCAGCGCGGCGGCCTGGAACACGTGGAACTGTCCCTCCCAGACCTGCAGTTGGCATGGCACCCCTGCGGCGGCGATGCGGTCGGACAATTCCTGGGCGCCGTCGTAGAGCACCTCGCGGGTGCCGACCTGAATCAATGTCGGCGGCAGTTGCCTGAGGTCCGCCGATGCCAGCCGCACGGGCGGCAGCTCAGCAGAGGGCCGCGCCGCCACCGCGGCGAGCTTGCGGCTGATCGCCCGGATCGTCGACCCGGTCAGCAGGGGATCGTCGGCGTCGTCGTCGACGGGAAAGTCAGGGTCGACCCACGTCATGGGAGATATCAGGGCCAAGGCGTGGGGCCGGCCCAATCCTGCCCGCGCAACGGCGAGCGCGGTGGCGACGGCAAGGTAACCGCCCGCCGAGTCGCCGACCACGCTGATGTTCTCCGCTGAATAGCCCAGCCCGATCAGCGCGCGGAACCCGTCGACGGCGTCCTCGAGCGCTTCACCGAGACCGTGCCGCGGCAGCTGCCGGTAGCAGACGGCAAGCGCCGGGCGCTCTGCGGCGTGGGCGATGTCGGCCGCCAGCCGTCGGTGAGTGTGCAGCCCGCAGGTGATGAAGCCGCCGCCGTGCAGGTAGAGGATCGCGGTGCCGGAATCGGCGACTGTCCGGGGCGTGATGAGCTCGGCGCGGCAGTTCGGCAGCGCAACCGTGCGCCGGTGTACTTTGCGCGGACGCGGCAAGACGATGGCTGCCCCGTCGACCAGCGCAAAGGGCCAGCGAGCGTCGGGGAAGCGCGCGAAGAGCGAGATCACCGGCCGGACGAACGTCACCAGCAGGGCGGCCAGGACGCGCGAAACCAGGCCCGGTCCGGGGAAGCGGACCAATTCGGGCCGGTTTCGGCCGGTGTGGTCGACCGCGGTTCCGGCGACAAGCGACATTGGACCCCCAACCGAAGCTCTACCAGGCGGCTAATTAGCAGACTGATGCGTCACTCGGGGTGAGTTAACCACACGGTGTGGCCTCTGTCACCCCTTATCGTGGGAACCGCTCGTCACGCGCTCTGCGGTTGGCCGAGGCCGGCTCGCAGAAGTTCACGGGCTTGGCCGATGACATGATCGAGACCGCCCGGAAGCGGAGCCCCGCCCTGCGCGGGCAGCAGCATGGCGAGGCTCATGCAGACCAGCATCTCGCCCAGCACTTCGCTGTCGAGCCCGCGACGTAGATACCCCTTGGCGATGCCGTGGTCGATCTGCCGCTGCACCGAGTGGGCGAACGACCGAAAGATGTCGACGACCCGTTGGGTGAGCTGCTCGTCGATGGCACCGGCGTCGAAGACGATCAGTGAGACCACCTTGTTGTCGGCATCCGACAGCGAATGCAACGCTCGCCACGGTGCGGTCACCGCGTCGAGGAACTCGTCGAGGTTTTCGGCGAGCTCCTCCGGTGGAGATAGTTCCGGCGCTCGCTCTTCCAACCCCAGATCGATGACAGCATCGAGGATTTCACGCCGATTGGCGAAGTAGTTGTAGAACGAGCCGTGCCCCAGCCCGGCCGCGGCGACAATGTCGGCGACCGAGGTGTTGCGGTAGCCGCGGTCGGTGAAGACTTCGAATGCGGCGCGGGTCAGCTGGACCCGACGGTCTGGCTGCGCGCTCGTCACCGATCGGTCTCCTCGGTGAACAGCGCGTGGCGCGCGAAATCCGCCAGCGCCGCCCGGTAGCGGTCGCGAGTGGCGGCGTCTCGCTCACCCATCACCTCGCGAAGGCCAGCGGGCAGCAGCAGCTTTGTGGCCAGCAGGCCCAGCACTTCGGGGTCGAGGCCGAGCCGAATGAACCCGGCATCCTGTGCCTCCTCGAACAGGCTGGCCGTCATCCGCACCACGGTGGTTTCCACCCCGAGCATGCGCAGCTTGAGCTCCTCGTCCATCGCTCCGACTTCGACAACCACCAGCGACAGCAACTCCGGCTGGCGGTCGAAGGTTTCGGTGATTGCCGACAGCGCGGCGTCAAGACGTTCAAGCAAATCGGTCGGCCCGCGCAGCGGTTTGTCGATGTGCAGCAGGGGCCGGGCTACCCGGATCACTTCCTCGACCGAGTAGTCGAACACCAGGTCCAGCAGGTCCCGTTTGCTTGCCACGTAGCGGTAGATGGTGCCCTGCCCGACACCGGCATGGCGGGCGATGTCGGACATCGTGGTCGCCTCGAAGCCGCGCTCGGCGAACACCGCGACCGCCGAGGCAATGATCTGCGCGCGGCGTTGCTCCTCGAGATTCTCGATCGGCGGCCGGCCCCGTTTGCGGCGGGGTGGGTTTGCGGCCTCAGCGACCACAGCGCCGATCCGATGGCATTGCGCGCCTCCCGCTGATGGATTGATTGTGCTGACTTGACCGATCGAAAGATTTCCCGGACTGCGGTGTCAGAACCAATTTAGCACCTGGATAAGGTGGTCCCATGGCGAACGGCCCGGCACCGTCGAAGGACGCCGACGCGCTGGCGACGTCGCGGTTGGGCCGGGGCGCGCGGCTGGGGGGACTCGTTGCCAAGCAGACGTTGCGGCGGGTGACGATCAAAGCCGGATCGATCGTTGTCGCCGAAAGCCGGCGTGAGGCGATGCTGGATCGGGCCAACGAGCGCATCGCGCGCGACTTCGTAGCCGTGCTCGGCAATATGCGCGGCGCGGCAATGAAAATCGGGCAGTTGCTGTCGGTGATCGACCTCGGAATCGTCGACGCACGTTCGCGGGACTACTTCCGCCAACAGCTTTCCAAACTGCAGGGCTCGATCAATGCCATGCCGTTCGAGACCATGCGCCCGGTGATCGAAGCCGAGCTCGGCGCCCCGGTCGAGCGGCTGTTCGCGTCGTTCGACACCGACGCGTTCGCGGCCGCGTCCATCGGACAGGTCTACCGCGCGGTGACGCACGACGGTCGCGACGTGGCGGTGAAAGTGCAGTATCCCGGTGTTCGCACCGCGGTGCGGGCCGACCTGAAAAACCTCGCGTTGTTCCTGCGCATGTGGAAGGCGGCCATACCCACTGTGGCGGCCCGTGAGTTTCTCGACGAGATCACCCACGAGTTGTCGCGCGAAGTCGACTACCGCCAGGAGTTGGCCAGCCAGGCCCGCGTCGCCGCCCGGTACGCCGATCATCCGTTCATCCATGTGCCTCGCCCGATCGCGGAGTTGAGCTCGGAGTCGGTGCTGACCACCGAGTACGTGGCGGGAATGCCGGCCGCCGACGTTGCGCAGCTGCCCGCGGCGGAGCGAGACCGCATCGGGGAGATCATCTATCGGTTCTACCTCGGCTCGTTGTTTCACGACTGTGAGTTCAACGGCGACGCGCACCCGGGCAATTTTCTGTATCTGCCCGACGGTCGGGTCGCGTTCCTGGACTTCGGGCTCTACAAGCACATGGACCCCACTGCCGTCGAGTTCGAACGGCGTGCGGCGCAGCTGTGCATCGCCGGCGACGGCGAGGGTCTGCGGGCGAGCATGGAAGAGTACGGCGTGCTGCGGCCGGGATCGAGGGTGTCGGCGCAGGATTGCCTGGAGTACACGCTGGATGCCGCGGGCTGGAATTTCGTCGACGAGTACGTGGTGGTGCGGCCGATCGACGTCAGTGCGGCCCTGCTGGGCGTCGTCAGTCCGGCCGCCGAATCCTTTCAGACGATGCGCAACGAGCGGCTGCCACCGGAGCATTTATTTTCCCGGCGACTGGATTTCCTGTTGTTCGGGACGCTGAGCCAAATCGGCGCCGGCGCAAACTGGTTCCGCATCGCTGCGGAGTGGATCTACGGCGCGGAGCCGGTCACCGAGCTCGGCCGGGCCGAGGCGCAGTGGCGACAGCGAACGGCGGAAAGCCGCGTCGGTCAGGACTCGTAGACGTAGTCGTCGAGGTCGAATGTCCTTGACGCGCGCGTCGACTGGTAGGCAGTGGTCGGCCGCAGGAACGAGAAGTCGCCGTTCTTGTCGATGTAGTAGCTGTTGGAGTCGATGCAGGCGCGGCCGTGCATCAGGGTCGCCGAGCCGCGGCGGTCGACGAACCGGTGGAACCGATCGTTGGCTTCGGCGGAGATCTCGACCGCCGTCGCGCCGCGCCGAAGTGCCTCGTCGATCACCCGCAGGGCGTGCCGTGCCGCGTTCTCGACCATGACGTGCCAAGAACTTCCGGACCACGCGTACGGACCGAACACCATGAACGTGTTGGGCAAGCCGGGCATCGACACACCTTCGTACGCGGTGGCACGCTGGGTGTCGTAGAACGATGCGAGGTCGAACCCGTTGCGGCCCTTGACCGGCCGCATCCGGTACACCAGCGGACTGTTCGACATTTCGAAGCCGGTTGCCAACACGAGCACGTCGATGTCACGTTCGACGCCGTCGCGGGTCCGGATGCCGGTGGCGGTGATCCGCTCTATCGGGTCGGTGACCAGCGTGACGTTGTCCTTGGTGAAGGTTTTGTAGTACACGTTCGACACGCTGGGCCGCTTGCACCCGAATCCATAACGGGGAGTGAGTTTTTGTCGTAGCTCACGATCGCGGACCTGGGTGAACAGATATGCCCGGCACGCCCACGCCGGGATTCGGGCCAGCGGCGCGATCTGCTTGCCGTAGACGGTTATTGCGACCAGGCCGACCTCGACGAAAGCGGCGACGATCCCGCGCATCAGCGTCTGCAGAAACGGCATCGCTTTGAATGCGGTCTGGACGGGCTTCGGGATCGGGAAATCCGGCTTGGCGAATACCCAGATCGCCCTCCGTTGGTAGACGTCGAGCCTCGCAGCGGTTTTCGCGAGTTCGGGCACCACCTGGATGGCGGTGGCGCCCGTTCCGATGACCGCGATCCGTTTTCCGGCGGGATCGAAATCGTCGTCCCAGGCCTGGGTCTGGATCACTTTGCCGGTGAAATCTTCGAGCCCCGCGATGTCGGGAACGCGTGGTTCGACGAAGGCTCCGGTGGCGGTGATCACGAAACGTGCTGTGACGCTGGATCCGTCATTCAAAGTCAGGATCCAGTAGTGATTGTCCTCGTCCCAGTCGCGGCGCATCACCTCGGTTCGTAACCTGAGGTGGCTCCGCAGCCCGTATTTGTCGGCGAGGTGATTGATATAGTCGCGGACCTCGGCCCCCTTGGGAAACGTGCGCGACCAGAACGGCGATTTCTCGAACGAGAACTGGTAGACGATGCCGGGGATGTCCACCGCGACATCGGGGTAACGGTTGGAGTGCCACGTCCCGCCGATATCGTCGGCGCGCTCGAAGATGGTGAAATCACCGTGGCCGGCCCGTTGCAGATGAATCGCGACGCCGAGGCCGCCGATGCCGGCCCCGATGATCGCCACCAGCATGTCCGGCCGGCGACGGCCCGGGGTCGAGTCCGCCTCGGCGGACCTCAATTCACTGGTTGTCACGTCGTCACCTCCGGCGTGATATTGGCTGCAATGCGTGCGTCATATTCGGCTCGCGCCGTCCGGTCGATCGGGCCCATCGTTCGATCCGCGTTCACCAGCCGCCGGCCTAACAGCCACATGCGCTCCGGGATGAGGCTCGCCGCGGTGAACAACGGCGTGAGACCCATCGGTGCGCTTGCCAGGGGCGGTCTGGTACGCACTGTCGAAACGATCCGCCTCGCCACAACATTCGGGGAGAGCACGCCGATACTCAACACGCCCAACGGAATGCCGTCGACCAGTTGGGTTTTGATTGCCGAGGGCAGGACCGCCGTGACCGATACGCCGTGTGGGCGCAGCTCCTCGCGCAGACTGCGGCTAAAGGCGGTCGCGGCGTGTTTGGACGCCGTGTAACTGGCCAGCCCGGCCGAGTGCAGCTTTCCCGCAGCCGAAGTGACGTTGACGATGTGTCCGCGGCCGCGCGCGATCATGCGCGGGGCGACGAGGCGTGCGGCGTGCATGTGCGCCGCCACGTTGACATCGAATACTGCTCGGGTGACTTCGGCTGACTCGACGAGAAATGGCCCGATCGGCATGATCCCAGCGTTGTTGACCAGGATGTCGATCTCTCCCAGGTCGTCTTCGATCTCGTCGAGAAACATTTTGTAGCTGTCGAGTTGGGCCACGTTGACGGGATAGGCGCGGATGCCGCGTCCCAGAAAGTCTGCCGCCGCCGCGGCCGCCTCGCCGTCGAGGTCGCCGATGGCCACTCGGGCGCCGCGCTGGGCGAAGCGTTTCGCGGTGGCCAGGCCGATGCCCCGGGCGGCGCCGGTGACGACGACCACTGCGCCGTCTAGCCGGATTCTCGGGTATGCCCCGATCATGGAATCTCTCCGGAGACCAGTTCGGCCCGGGCGGTTTCGGTCTGTGCGACCGGCTTTCGCCACAGATAGTCGTCGAACGGATAGCTGGCCGCCGCGCGCCGCGACTGCAACGCAGTGGTCGGCCGGATGTAGGGCATGTCGCCGTGGGAGTTGACGTAGTAGGTGCGCAGACCCTTGTTGCGAACCTGGAAGTAATGCTGAATGTTTCGGCCCTGATGCTGGATCTTCTCGTGGTAGGCCCGCTGCGCTTCGGCGGTGACTTCGACGTAAGCGGCGCCACGACGAACAGCCTCGACAATCGCCCGAACGGCGTGTTGAGCGGACGACTCCACCATGAAATGCCAGCCGGTGCCGGTCCACGAATAGGGGCCCACCAGCATCCACCGGTTCGGCAAGCCGTGCACGGCGACGCTCTCGTAAGCCTGCAGCTGGTTCTGCGCGAAGAAGTCGCCGAGATCGAAGCCGTTGACACCCACGACCATTCCGGGCTTGTAGGTCTCGGGATCGGAGAACAGTTCGTAGCCGACCGCGACGACCAAAGCATCCAGCTGGGATTCGCGGCCGTCGGCGGTTCGCACTCCGGAAGGGGTGATCTCACTGATCGGCGAATCCACCAACTCGACGTTGTCGCGGTTGAACGCTTGCAGAAACGCGTTCGACAACGTAGGGCGCTTGCCGAGCAGACCGTACCGCGGAGTCAGAGCACGCCGGGTGCGCCGATCACGCACGACCGCCCGCAGATAACCGCGGTAGACGGCGCGCGCCCCCGAATCCATCAGCGCCGCCACAGGGTTCGCAATGGCCGGCGGCGTGTAAACCAGCAGCCGGGTCAGGGTCTCCACCAGCAGCAGCGCCACCCCGGAAAGAACCGCCTGAGTTGTCCGGCGGCCGAGAATCGCCCGCAGCCACGGGCCGATGGTGAAATCTGGCTTCGGCCAGCACCATACGGGCGTGCGCTGGAACACCGTCAAGGTCTCGACGAGCGGGGCGATGGCCGGGGTTATCTGTACCGAACTGGCCCCGGTGCCGATCACGCCGACCCGCTTGCCGGTCAGGTCATAGTTGTGATCCCACTCGGTGGGCCGCAGGATCTTTCCGGCGAAGCTGTCGTAGCCGGGTATGCCGGGGTCGTCTTTGGGATTGATGAAGGCGCCGACGGCGCTGATCACGAATCGCGCGGTGATCACCTCGCCTGTGGCTGTGTGCAGCCGCCAGGCCATGGCCGTGTCGTCCCACTGCTCTTTGACGACATTCACTCCGAATCGGATGTGCGGATACACGCCGTGTTCGCGGGCGACCGCATCGTGGTAAGCCCAGACCTCCGCGCCGGCGGGAAACATTCGTGACCACGTGGTGTTCTTGGCGAACGAATACTGGTAGGTGAAGCTCGGGACGTCTACGCCGATGCCGGGATAGTCGTTGTCGCGCCAACTTCCGCCGGGTGCGGCTGCGCGTTCCAGGACCACGAAGTCGTCGATGCCGGCCTCGAGGAGCCGGACCCCGGCTGCGATGCCGCCCGGTCCGGCGCCGATGACGGCCACGTTGTACTGCGGATTCATGTGTGGTCCTTGCTGTTTAGCCCTAGCGGGATTCCCGTTGTGAGTTGCGGCGGCGCGTGCGACGGCAGTTCGCGTTCCAGGCCGCCCAACCCGATCCAGAAGATCGGTTGCAGGACGGCTGCGACCGGGCGCAGTGCAAAGCGCACACCTGGTATCCGACGCAGGTATCGCGGTGCGCAGGCTAGCGTCCACTTCACCGTGGCATGCCCGGGATTGTCGGCCGGCTCCACCCGGTATTCCTCGCACCAGGACCCGAACACCGGCAGTGTGGCATCAATCGCGGTGTAGCGCATCATCATTCGCGTCGCATCGAATTCGATGAGCTGCTCGTGCTGGGCGAACACCAGCCACTTGTGGACGTGCATCTGGAAATCGCGGATCACGCCGGCTGCCGGCTCGGTGGCCACTGGGTAGCGACATCCCCAGACCGTCGGCAGCCAGGACCACATCCGGCTGTCGGCGATGACCCCCCAAACATGTTCCGCCGGGGCAGCGAAGCTGCGTTGGACGTGAGTGACGAACGGTGCCGTCTGGAAGAACTCGTCGGCATGTTCCGCGGTAATCGGTATGGCGTCAAACCGCATATCTGGCCTCTCGTGCACGACTAGTCAGGCGGGTGAACTCGTAATCTGACGCCGGGAACCGCACGCTGCGACGGCGTGACTGCAGGATGGTCCACGGCCGCACATACGGCGTATCCCCGTGGGAGTTGATGAAGTAGCTGTTCGAACCCGCGCAGTTGAAGCTGAAGTAGCGCTGAAGGTTGGCGCCGCTGCGTCGCAAGTCTGCCTGGAACCGGGCCAGCGCATCCTTGGTCACTTCGACCCGGGTTGCGTTCTGGGCACGGGCCAGCCCGATCACGGCGCTGATATGCCGCATCGAGTTCTCGAGGATGTAGTGGAAACTGGTGCCCGTCCAGGAATATGGTCCGACCATCATGAACCGGTTCGGCAGGCCCGGGACCGTCACGCTCTGGTAGGCCTGCAAGCCGTTGCGGTGATAGAACTCCGCAAGGTCAAACCCGTTGCTGCCCAGGACTGTCCCGATCCGATACGTTTCGGGGTCGGAGAACATCTCGTAGCCGGTGGCCAGCACGAGGACGTCGATTGGCCGTTCCACTCCCGCGGTGTCGACAATTCCGTGCGGCGTGACCCGGTCGATCCCGATACTGATCAGCTCTACGTTGCGACGGTTGAACACCGGAAGGTAATCGCCGCCGAGAGTTCCCCGCGTGCAACCTGCACCGAAGCGGGGACGAAGCTGGGAACGGACCTGGCGGTCGCGGACTTTGTAGAGCAACCACAGCATGTAGGCCAATAGCGCCACGCGGTCGAAAACTGCTGCGCCCACACGAAAGAGCGGTCGGGGTGTGTAGATCAGGACCCGAAGCCCGGCCTCGATGAACGCCAGCGCCACCGAGTGCACCGTGTTGGCGAACCGGCGATGGGCCAGCATCCGTTGAACCGGAACGGGAACCGGGAAGTCCGGTTTGGGGAAGTACCACTGCGGGGTGCGCTGATAGATGTCGAGCTTGGCGACGTCGCGGGCGATCGCCGGCGCGATCTGCACCGTGGAACTGCCGACGCCGATGATGCCGACATTCTTTCCCCGCAAATCCAAATCATGCTGCCAGCGCGAGGGAATCAGGACGGGTCCGGCGAAGCTGTTCAGCCCGGGGATGTCCGGCTGGGTTTTCGGGTTGATGTAGGCGCCGATGGCGCTGATGACAAAGCGTGCGGTGATGACGTCCCCGTCGGCGGTGTGCAACTGCCATTGATGGGTCTCGTCGTCGAAAACCTCTCGCTCCACTCGGGTGTTGAACCGCGCGTGCGCGTACAGGCGGTGAGTCATGGCCAAATCGAGGATGTACTGCCGGATCTCGTCGCCGTCGGCAAAGAACCGTCGCCAGTTGCCTTTTGGCGCAAACGAGAACTGGTAGGCGATCGCCGGTATGTCGGCGCCCACCCCGGGATAGGTGTTACGCAGCCACGTGCCGCCGAAACCTGCATCCCGGTCGATGATCACGAAATCCTCTACGCCGATTTCGCGCAGTTTGATCGCGGCGCAGATCCCGCCCAGGCCGGCGCCGATGATGGCAACTTCATGGTCGGGCACTTCGTCGGGTTGCATCGCGTCCTTCCACCAGTCACCGGCTCTTGTCGCTTCCGAAATAATCGGACTGATATGTCACTCTGTCAAGCCACACGCGGGTCCCGCCGGCTTGTCGATTACGATTGCCCCCGTGTCGACGCGCGTTGCCGCTGGTCGAGGGCGCCTCCCGAATCTGACTGGAGATGCCCGGGCCGACCGGTGGCGTGAGCACCGGGCTGCCGTGCGCGCCCAGTTGGTAGATGCCACACTTCGTGCGATCGAAGAGCACGGTCCGCAGTTGTCCATCGACGACGTCCTCAAGACGGCCGCTGTGCCGCGCCCGAAGCTGTATCGCTTCTTCGAGGACAAGGCCACGTTGTTCGCCGCGGTCGCCGAACGCGTGCAGGAGATGATCATCGAGCGCGTGGTGCCGCATTTCGACGTCACCGCAACGGCGCGGGAGTTGGTCCGCTCGGCGCTCACCGGATATGTCGACTTGGTCGACGAGCGGCCCGCCCTCTTTCGCTTCCTGGTTGGCTCGCATTTCAGAGGCGGGCGTTCGGCCGCGGAGTTGATCGACAGCGGCAGGCCGCTGTCGGATGCCATGGTCGAGGTTTGGGCCGCCGTGCTCCGGGCGCGCGGTGGATGCAGCGGCGATCTCGAGTATGTCGTTGACGCTGCGCTTGGGTCGGTGACGCTCGGCGTGCTGCGCTGGCTCAACTCTCCGACGATCAACAAGTGCGCTCTGGTCGAACAGCTCACCTGCTTTGTCTGGGGCGCGCTTGCGACCACGGCGGCCGCGCGCGGTGTCGTCATCGACCCCGACGAAAGAGTGCTACCGCTCGACAGCGCCGGCTGACCGCCCCCGGACCTCCGCGGATAACCGTGCTGCCAGACACCCATACTTGACAGAGTGACGTATCAGTCACATTATTTGGTGATCCGCAGGACGGTGGAGGATGACGATGTGGCCAGCTCCGGCACCAACCGCAAGGTCGTCATGACCGTCGGCGCCCGGCGGGCGATAGGTGCATGTGCCAGTTGTCGAGTTCGGCACCGGTCTCGCGGTTTGCCTTGTCCTGCAATAAATCTCGGTGCACGCACAGGCGTGTCGCTTCCGACGGCCGTTATCGAAGACAGGTCTTGCGCGGCGTGGTGTCGCGCAGTACCGTCTGTAACTAGTACTACTAGTACTAGGTACTAGACGTTCAGGAAGGGGCTGGGCTATGGCCAGCGCGCATGCAGGACGAGGAGCCGTCGCCGTCGTCGACGCGGCCGGGAAAACGGTCGGCTACCCGAAGACCAGGCGGATTCGCTTCCGCTTCGGTGAGGACCGCACCTACGGCAAGTACTTCGTCGACGACGACATCGTGTTCAGCCACTTCGTGGCGGGTCTGTCGGCTGCTTTTCCGCCGGGCGAGGAGTCGTTCATCCGGTCGGTGCGCAGTTTCGCCGACCACATCACCGACCCGACGCTGAAGAAGCGGGTCGCCGGGTTCATCGGCCAGGAATCCATGCACGGCCAAGAGCATCGCCGGCTCAACCAGAAGCTCGTCGAAAAGGGCTACCGGATCGAGTGGTGGGACTCGAAGCCGTGGAAGGAAAGGCAGATTCGCTTCGAGCAGCGGATCCCGAGCCGAGTGCATCTGGCGATGACCGCGGCTGCAGAGCATTACACCGCCGTGTTGGCCGAACGGGTGTTGTCCAGCGACGAAATCCAAGCCATCCCAGGTGATTCGGAGGTATGGAATCTGCTGAATTGGCACGCGCTGGAAGAGCTCGAGCACAAATCGGTGGCGTTTGACGTGTACCAGGCGGTGGGGGGCTCCGAGCGTGCGCGCATCGCGGTGATGGTGGCGCTGATTGCTCTCACGATTCCGCTGACCGCCACGTCACTGGCGGTCTCGCTGGCCCGCGACCCGGTAGCGCGACGACAGCCTGTCCGATTGGCTCGGGAGACCTACGCACAACTGCGCGGCCCGCTGTTCAAAGGGCTGTTCCGTGACCTGGCCAAGTACCTGCGGCCGGGTTTTCATCCCGACGACATCGATACGACGGCCTTGCTGAGGCGTTGGCAGACTGAGCTTTTCGGTGCGAACGGCGCACTCGTCGACCACCTGAAATGACCTACCGATACCAAAAGGAGTGAACGGCCATGGCTGCTGATCCGATAACGACGGCGACGAACGAAAAGGCTCCCGCGAACCCGTATCCGAAGGTGCGGCGGATCCGGTTCCGGTTCGGAGATCCCCAGCCGATGAACCATCATTTCGAGGAGGGCGATATTCCGTTCAGCCACCTGGTTGCGGTGCTGTCGGCCGCTTTTCCGCCGGGAGAGGAGTCGTTCATTCGGTCGGTGCGCCGCTTTGCCGATCGGGTAACCGATCCGGTGTTGAAGAAGCGGGTTGCCGCGTTCATCGGTCAGGAGTCGGTGCATGGCCAGGAACACCGCCGGCTCAACGAAAAACTCATCGAGATGGGCTATCCGTTCGTTCGGCTGTTCACATTTCCCCATGACAGCCGCCGCCAGCGGCTGATTCTGCGTATCGAGAACCGCGCCCCCGCGCTGGCGCATCTGGCGATGACGGCGGCCGCCGAGCACTACACCGCGACGCTTGCCGAGCGTGTGCTCTCCAGCGACGAAATCCAGGCGATCGCTGAGGATCCCGAGGTCCGCAACCTGTTCAACTGGCACGCCGTGGAGGAATTGGAACACAAATCCGTCGCTTTCGACGTCTATCGGGCGGTCGGCGGGCCGGAGTGGCTTCGCATCTCGGTGATGGCGGTGATGTACTACCTCACCATCCCGGTGGTGACGGTGGGAGTGCTGCTGTCCATTGCGACCGACCCCAGGGGATGGCACCCGATCACAGTGCTGCGGCAGACCATCGGGCTCTTCCGGGGACCGTTGGTGAAGGGCTTGATGGCCGACCTGCGCACCTACATGAGACCAGGATTCCATCCGGACGACATCGAGACCGACTACCTGGTGGAACGGTGGCGGCAGGAGCTGTTCGGCGCTGAGGGCGCTCTCGTCGAGCACCTGAGGTAGGGGAGGATCTGCGTGAGTACAACTGTCGACATCGAGCAGGCGCCGACCGACGAGCGTGTGACTCCCGACTACGAGGTCGTCGTCGTCGGAGCGGGATTCGGTGGCATTGGCGCGGGTATCGCGTTACAGCGGCACGGAATTCACAATTTTGTGCTCGTAGACAAGTGGGATCAGGTCGGCGGGACTTGGCATGCCAACACCTATCCCGGTGTGGCAGTGGATATTCCGTCGTTCGTCTATAGCTTTTCCTACGAGCAGCGCGGTGACTGGTCGCGCCTGTTCGCGCCGGGGGAGGAGCTACGCGACTACGCCAACGACATGGTGGACAAGTACGGTCTGCGGGACAAGCTGCGACTGAACACCACGATTACCTCGGCAGTCTTCGATGAGCTCAACTGCCTGTGGCGGTTGACCACCGACGGCGGCGAGCAGATCACGGGCCGATACGCGGTGATGGCGGTCGGCGGGCTGGAAAGCCCGAAAATGCCGGATATCCCGGGTCTTGACAGTTTCGGCGGCACGCTGATGCACACCGCGTTGTGGGATCACGACGTCGCGCTAGAAGGCAAGCGGGTCGCGATCATCGGCACCGGTGCGACCGCGCTGCAGGTAGTGCCGGCCATTGTCGACGAGGTCGATCACCTGACCGTCTTCCAACGCACTCCCATCTGGGTGTTCCCCAAAATCGACATGGAAATGAAGTCCGTCGGGCGTTGGGTCATGGGGCGCAGGCGGCTTCGGTCGGCGATCCGCCTGGTGGGCACCGTGGCGACGGAGATCGCGATGAGCGGCCAGCTGGTCGGTCCGCGCTGGCTGACCGACGCCAGCCGGCGAATGGCGGAAATCCCGGTGCGGCGCTGGATGCGCAGCCAAGTCGACGACCCGGTGATCCGGGAGAAGTTGATTCCGCGCTATGGGCTCGGATGCAAGCGACCGTCGATGTCCAACGACTATCTGAAGACGTTCAACCGCAGCGACGTCAGTCTGGTCACCGAAACCATCGACCGCATCACCGAAACCGGTGTGCGCACCATCGACGGCATGGAGCATTCGGTCGACGTATTGATCTGCGCGACCGGCTTCCGGCTGTGGGACAACCGCGCTGTTCCACCCTTCCCGGTCATCGGTCGCGACGGTGTCAACCTCGGGCAATTTTGGGATGAGCACCGGTACCAGGCCTACCAAGGGGTTTCGGTGCCCGGGTTCCCCAACATGTTCACGATCACCGGGCCGTACGGGTTCGTCCTCGGGTCCTACCTATGGATGATCGAGGCAACCTCGGCTCATCTGAGCCGCGCGATCGCAGAGGCCAAACGCCTCGGCGCAACCATCTGCGAGATCCGCCAGGAAGCGCACGACGAATACTTCCGCAAGTGCCTGAAGCGTCAGGAGCGCAACTTCCTGTTCACTCCAACCTGCGCGGGCTCGAACACCTATTACATCGACAACAAGGGCGACTCGCCGTTCCGGCCGTCGACACACGGTGAGATGTATTGGCAGAACCGTCATTACAACTTGGATGTCTATCGCTACAGCCTCGGTCCTGCGGTGCACGAGCACGTCGCGGCCAAGTCGAAGGAGAACGCGTGAAGCTCAACAGGTTGCATCCCCGTCTCGTCGTCGTCACTGGTGCGGGGAGCGGCATCGGCCGGGCTACTGCGATCAAATTCGCCAAGCTGGGCGCCCACGTGGTGGTCTCCGACATCGACCTGGACGCGGCATCTGCTACCACGGCGATGATTCGCGGCAACGGGCGAAGCGCCTCGGCGGCGCAGCTTGACGTCACCGATCCCGAAGCGTGGGAGGCGTTCGCGCGTGACGTGCTCGCCGAGCACGGGTATACCGACGTGTTGGTCAACAACGCCGGAATGCTGGTCGGTGGACCGTTTTTGGAGCTCAGCCCGGCCGACTGGGAGCGGCAGCTCAGCGTGAACCTGATGGGCGTTGTGTACGGATGCCGGGCGTTCGGCGCGCAGATGGTGGAACGGGGCAGCGGGCACATTGTCAACATCGCCTCGGCCGCGGCATTCACACCGACACCGGTGATGGCCCCGTACTCGGTGTCCAAGGCTGGGGTGAAGATGTTGACCGAATGCCTACGGCTGGAGCTTGGGCCCAAAGGTGTTGGGGTCAGCGCGATCTGCCCGGGAGTGATCAACACCAATATTGCCGAACATGCGATCACCGTCGGTGTCGACCAAGAACTGATGGATCGGGGAAAGCGGGTCAACCGGCAGCTCCAAGAACTCGCCGAGAGGCTTCCGTTCGCTCCGATGAGCCCCAATCTCGTCGCGCGTGCGGCTGTGCGCGCGGTGCGGTTCGACCTCGCGGTCGTGCCTGTGCGTACCGAGGCCTGGCTGGGTTATTTCATGCTGCGCATTGCGCCAGGCGTCAACCGCCGTATGACCCAGCCATTTTCGGTGGATACGCTGGAGAAGCTCGGCGAGCGACTGCTGGAGCGTTTCGATGCCAAACCGCTCGATCCGCCCGGTGGTCGCCCTGACGTGCAAGCTGCGCCAGTGCCCAGTTCGCGTGGCTAGACCGACGATGACCAGCGACCGATCGGAGGTGCTGTGCCGACAGTACGGCCTGACGCTTCCTGATGCCTGGCTCAACGTCAGGGAATGGGGCGCGACCGAGCCTGATATCACAGTCGTGCTGACCCATGGCTGGACCCTGTCCGGTCGGCTCTGGGAGGACGTCGCCACCTCGATCGCCAGGGCGGAGCCGTCGGTGCGTGTCATCGCCTACGACCATCGGGGCCATGGCAATTCGGCGTCGGTGCCGACCGCTTCGATCGAGCAACTCGCCGACGACCTGGCCGCTGTGGTGGCCCGGACGGTCCCGGCAGGGCCCATCGTTTTGGGTGGTCATTCGCTAGGCGGAATGACGCTGATGGCGTTGGCGCAGCGGCACCCCGCCATTGTCGCCGAACGCGTCGCCGGGGTGGCGTTCGTGGCGACCAGCGCCGGGAATCTGCTGGGCACGATCAGGCGGGTTCCGGGCACCGAGCCCGCGATGAGAGCGGTACTCGTGCCGGCGGCCCGGATCAAGCTACCCAGCAGGCCGCTGTTGCTCGTTCGGCAAGGTGGTCGCGCGGCGTACGGCAAGCAGCCGCGACGCCACGATATGAATCGGACCGTATTGCAGGCGGCACAAAGCGATCCGCGTGCTGTTGCGGCGCTGGGCCGATCGATCCTGCGGCACCACCGCTACGACGCCTTGCCGGCATTCCGGCATGCCCACGCCGTCGTCATGGCCGGTACTCGGGACCCGTTGACCTCGCCTGCCCATGCCCACCGGATCGCGGAGCAGTTGCCAGGCAGCCAACTTGTCGTCTTCCGCGGCGCCGGCCACTTCCTGCCGTATGAGCGCCGCGAGGCGGTCACCGCCCATCTGCTCAATCTGGTTGCCAAATCCCGTAATTCGGAACGAAGCATCGCGGGCGTCGCCGGGTGAATCCGCGTACCGCGTCAGCGTTCGGAGGCTTATGTCGGGCCCTCACCCGGGCTTTCGCTGTGGATCCGGAAATAGCCGATAACGAGCGCGGTGAGCTCATTGAGGAATTCGTCGCGCTCAATCGGCGGCCGGTCGAGGAGGTAGCGGGTGGTGAGGTGTTCGACGGTGCGCACCAGCAGCCAAATCGTGGTCTGCGCATGACGGACCGGCAGGGAGCGTAGGCGCAGGTGCGCCGCCGCCAACTCGCCGACGCGGTCCTCGAAGGCCGTGATTTTGTTGCCCAGGCCCAGCCGCGGCGTCTGCTCGATCAGGGCCCGTAGCAGCCCGGGCTCTTCTTCCATCGCTTCGAGGAGAATGTCCAACGTGGCGTAAATGCGTTGCGGCTCTTCGGGTTCGCCGATGTGCGCCGAGAGATGTGCGGTGACCCGGTCGGCGATGTGGTCGGTGTACCGGTCGATCACGGCGGCAATGATCGTCTCTTTGTTCGGGAAGTACTGGTAGAGCGATCCGGGGCTGATCCCGGCGGCTTCGGCGATGCGGTTGGTTGTCGCGTCGTCATAGCCCCGTTCGATCAGCACCGTTTTGGCCGCGTCGAGGATCCGCTTCACCATCAAACGCGAGCGCTGTTGCTGCGGGACGCGCCGCGGAGCGACCGGACCGCTGGTAGAGCGCGCCATCAGAACGCGAATTGAAAGCGAGTTTTTACTTGCGTCATGATGAAATCATCCTCGTAGAAAGGCCGTCAGCATGGCGATTCTGCAGAATCCCGTGGCAGTGATTTTCGACAGGATGTTCGCTCAGGCGGTCCGGAGCCGTTTCTTCCAGGGCCTGGATTTCGCGGAGCCGAAGGGCGACCCGGGCTGGTTCGGACCGGACAGCGCGGTGTGGTACGTGCACTCGCACATGCCGCTGGTGGCGCTGGGGCTGTTCTCGTCGGCGACGATGGAACAGCTTGACCCGTCAACGATTTCGGGTGGCTACCACCATTCGCGTGCATTGAAGCGTGACGACGACGGCAATCCGAGATTGGCCATCGACCCCGAAGGCGCTGCGGTCCGGTTCGGCCACTCGCTGGCGTTCTTTCTCGGCGTTGCCTACGGCCCTACCGAAACCGCGGAGAAATGCGCGCGGATCGTGCGGGCCATGCATGGAACCGTGCACGGGGTGAGCGGCCTGACCGGCATGCGCTACGACGCACGTGATCCCGACCTGCTGCGGTGGAACTACGCCAACGTGGTGTGGGGATTGGCCACCGCCCACGAGCGCTACCACTACGCACCGCTTCGTGGCGCCGACTTGGACCGCTACTACCGCGAGTTCACCCGAGTGGGCTACGCGCTCGGTGGCACCGATCTGCCCGCCAGCAAAGGCGAAGTGCTCGAGGTCCTCGACAGCTGGGTACCGAAACTTGCGCTGTTACCCGCGGTGTCACAAGCGATTTGGCCGAACAACCGCCACGCCATGCCGATCTGGCAGTGGCCGCCCCACGCGTTCCTGAATTGGTTCATTCGCGACATGCAACCACGGTGGGCGCGCAACCTGTACATGCACACCCGACCCGACCCGCTGACTGTGTGGTCGGTTCGGCAAGCGCTGAAGGTGATGCTCAACAGCGCGCACCTGCTGCCCGGCCCGCTGCCCGAATTTCGGCAAGCGCAAGCGCGAGTGACCGGTGTGCCGCTGCAACCGATTCGCTTCGACCCAGACAAGATTGCCGCCGAATCCAAGCTGAGTCGCGGGGCCATCGAGCGGCTGGCGGACGGCAACACTGCCAGGCAACAAAGGCCAACCAGACGCCGGGGGCGTGTAGCAGCGGTCACCTGAACTGCCGCAGGTTTCATGCCCAGCCAACGCGGCGGCGCCACTTGTCGTATTTCGCGCGATGCTCGGCGGGATTTCCCGGCGGTCGTGCGCCGCAAGTGACGGCTCGCTGACGTTGGTGCGCAATCGCTTCGGCCAACGGTCCGAGCCCGACGCTCGCACGCCGAAGGTCGACGTCCGCGGGATCGCTGATGGGTCGTGGCGACAGATATCCGTCGTCGTCCCACTCGAATTGGGTTCCGTAGAGCTGCCCACGACCCTCTAAACACCTGATCCGATCGGTGAGCATCGCGAGCTGCTTGGGGTCGGCTTCACCGGCGATGACCGCAGCCTGCAGCAATTCGCGGCAGCGCCGCTGGAAATCGGGTCGGCTGATGGCATGTTGCGCGATCCGGAAGGCCGCGTCGGCGCCGTCTTCGCCAACGCGGGAAACGGCGGGCCAACCACCTTCGAGCAATTGCTCGAGCCGATCGGCGTTGCGGTTATGGACCTCCTCCATCGCCGGGTGATAGCCGTCGAACACCGAACCATCGGCAGCAAGCCTCGCCCAAACCGAATCGTCCTCGGCGATCATCTGCAGGAGTTCTTCTCGTAAATTCATGCCGCGGCGGTCTCTTCGACGATCTCGTCGGCCACCGCCAACGCCAGCGCCATGATCGACACCTGCGGATTGACCTCAGGGCAGCTGGGCAGGATCGACGCGTCGGCCACCCACACCCCCTCGATTCCGCGCAGTCGGCCGCCCGGGTCGACCGGGCAGCGCAGCTCGTCGTCGCCGGCCGCCGCCGTGCCGGTCGGGTGAAAAGCCGCCAGGTGCAAGCTTTTCGGGTTCGTGCGGGAGAGCACATTCTGCAGCTCTGGCATGCTCGTTACGGTCGGGCCGGCGGGCAGCCCGGTCAGCACCTCGACGGCACCAGCGGCGAACAGTAGCCGGCCCATCGCCTGCAAGGCGGTCATCACCTTGCCCGTGTCGGTAGGGGTGATGCTGTAGCGCAGCAGCGTTTCCCCGCGTACCGAATAGACCCGGCCGACGCCCCGGTCGGCCACCATAGCGCCGAAGGTCGCGATGTGGCTGGCGCGGTCGAGCCAGTCGAGCAGCTCGCCGCCGTAGCCGGGGAACACCATCGATCCCATTCCCGGCGGCGTCGAGGTCGCCTCGATCAGCACACCGTGCGACTCGTGCAGCTCGTCGACCGCCGCGCTCTGCAGCACTCCTCGCCACGCGGTGATGTCGTGGTCGAAGCGGCCGGCCAGCATCACCGCCGGATGCAGGGCCAGGTTGCGGCCGAGCCGCGGATGCCCACCAATCCCGCTGCGCCGCAACAGCCCCGGCGTTTCCGTTGCGCCCGCCGCGACCACGACGGTGTCGGCCAGCACGTCGACCGCGGTGCCGTCGGGTCGACGCGCCCGTACTCCGCGAGCACGACCGCCCGAGTGCAAGACCCTCTCGACTCGGGCGTCCGACACGATTCGGGCGCCGGCCGCACACGCCTGCGGCAGCGCGTTGAGATGCACACCGAACTTGGCGTTGTGCGGGCACCCGATCGCGCACTGGCAGCAAGCGTCGCAGCCCGGCGCGTTGCGGGGGATCGGGGCCGCCTGCCAGTCCAACGCGGCGGCGCCGTCGAGCAGTAGCCGCCCGTTGCGGCCCATGATCTCCAACGGCACCGGGGCCACCTGCAGCGTCTGCTCGACGTCGTCGAGATAGTGGGCCAGCCGATCCGGATCGGCCAAGTCCCAACCGAATTCGTCGCGCCAGCGCTGCTGCACCGGCAGCGGGGGGCGATAGCAAGTGCCGGAGTTGACCACGGTGGTGCCCCCGACCGCACGGCCGATCGGCAACACCACCGCCGGGCGTCCCAACGCTACGGTGGCTCCTGCGCCGCGGTACAGCCCGGCGTAGCGGTCGATCGGATGCATGCTGCGGAACTCGTCGACCGTCCAGCGCCGCCCCTCCTCGACGATGACCACCGCCATCCCGGCGCGGGCCAGCGTGCGGGCCGCCATCGCTCCGCCTGCGCCGGAGCCGACGACCACCGCATCGGCGCGCAGTACAGAGGCGACGTCGACAGACGACGTGAGGTTCAGCGCCGCATCGGGGCGGGCAACGTCGTGCTTCTGTGCGCGGTCGAGCAACTCTGCGGCATACGTGTCGGCGCCATTGGCAAGCAGCACAACTGCTTTCAAGCCCTCGACGGCCGCACCGACGCCTGGGCTGAGCCCGGCAATGCGGCGCAGCACTGCGGCGCGGGCCTGCGGGGTCAACCGCGACAACGACCGGCCCGTGCTCAGATAGCCAGCGGCCGCGACGGTTAACAATCCGGCTCGCACTGCCAGCCGCGACGCCGTGGGCAGCCGGGCGAGATACCGGTCGACGCGTTCGACCAGCTGCGCAGCCGACGGGCCGCCGCACTCCTCGGGCAGCAACGCCTGGCCGAACGGGGCGGTCACCCGAAGCGCCGCCCGAGCCCACGGCCCAGCTTGAGGAAGAACGGATACGTCGCGAAAATTCCGGCTGCCAGCGCATGCATCGGCCAACGGAGCTCATCGGTCTTCACTCCGAAAACCCCGCTGTTCCACATGAAGTCGCGTCCATTACGGGCCCGGAACGGCCGCCAGAGCACGCCGAGGCCCGGCACGTTGTTGTAGAGCCCGAACGAGCCGCCGAAGAACACACCCAGCGTGGCGGCCTCGGCGGCGTCGCGCTGCTCTGGCGGTAGTCCGCGTTCGATCACCACACCGGAAGCCACCAGCATGGGCGGGTCGAGCAGAAAACTCATGACGAAATCCCTTCTCTGACAGGAGGAGCCGCCGCGCCGCGCAGACCGACCTCGGCATGACCCAGCACCGACCAGCGCCGCTCGCCCAGCTCGACGTGGACGTCGGCCTGTTCGGTGTTGGTGCACACCGCGGTGGCGCCGTCGGGATCGGTGTAGCCCAAGCTCACGCATCGGTCCTCGGGCTGGTCCACGCGGATCAACACGGGACGACCGCCGATACGGCCCTCCAGCTGCCAGTGCCGGACACTGGGGGCTGGTGGCGCGACCCGCTGCGCCCGGCTTCGCCGCGCTTGCGATCGCCCCAGCGTGGTCCGCATCCACAGCGACGGCAAACCCATTGGCGGCCAATCTTTTCCGTCGACGCGAAACCGGACGAACGCGATCGGAGGCAGGCTGTGCAGGCCCGGTGTGTGCGACACCGCGGTGACCACTTCGAGCACGTCGCCGTCACCGAGGTCGGCGTGAATCCAGCCCCACCGCTTGGCGTTGCCGCGGCCGTAGATGTGCGCGACGGCCCCGCGCCAACCGTCGAGCCGGTGCGTCGCGTCGCCGACGGTGACCGACCCGGTGAAATCGGCGGTGGGCGCGAGCACCACCTGCGCGCCGGGCAGCAGGTCGCGTTCCCACGCCATCCGCGGGAAGGTCCACAGCGGTCTGCTGCTGTCTTTCCAGTGCAGGTCCCAGGCCAGCGACCCGGCGCGCCCGGCCAGTTCCTGAAAGCCGACGTGTGCGTCGGCGACGCGGAACCACGCCGGATCGACGGCCGGCGAGACCGGGCCCGGCCCGAAGCGCTCGGTGCGTGGCGGCCCGTCGGCCGGAAACCACGTCGCCCAACCGTGCCCGTAAGCGGCACCGGAAATGGGTGCCACGGTCTCGCAGTGCACCCACAGCCCGGCGCGGGTCACCGGATCAGAGAGGGTGGCGTACCAGACTTCCAGGCGGCCGGGCTTGCCCCGCCAGCGCGGGACGGCGGCGGACCGGAGTTCGGCGTCCATGGTGCGTCTACTATATTGGTTGGACCAATGAACCAGTCAAGCCCGTTTCGTCCGCCGGATCGTCAGCGCCTCGACGAACAGATCGCCGCGTCGATCGCCGACGCCATCCTCGACGGCGCCTTCCCGCCCGGGTCGACGCTGCCGCCCGAGCGGGAACTCGCCGAGCAGTTCGGCGTCAACCGCACGTCGCTGCGGCAGGGGCTGGCGCGGCTGCAGCACATGGGGCTGATCGAGGCCCGGCAAGGCAGCGGCAACGTGGTTCGCGACCCCGGCGGCCTGACCCACCCCGCGGTAGTGGAGGCGCTGGTCCGCAAGCTGGGGCCGGATTTCCTGGTGGAGCTGCTGGAGCTGCGGGCGTCGTTCGGCGCGTTCATCGGCCGGCTGGCCGCCGAACGCGGCACACCCGACGACGCTCGGGCGCTGCGCGCGGCGCTCGCGGCGGTAGGCGAGGCGGAGACGTCCGAGGCCCGCCAAGAGGGCGACCTGGCGTTCTTCAGCGTGCTCATCCACGCCACCCGCAACCGGGCGCTGGGGCTGCTGTACCGCTGGGTCGAGCAGGCCTTCGGCGGCCGTGAACACGAGCTCACTGCCGCCTACGACGACGCCGACGCCGTGGTCACCGAGCTGCGAGCGATCACCGACGCGGTGCTCGCCCACGACGGCGGGACGGCCGCCCAGACCGTCGAGTCCTACCTGCGGGCCAGCGCACTACGGATGGTGGCGTCCTACAAGGAGACTTACCCCGGCTAGGCACGCGAGACTGCCCGCAACGCGCCCAGACTGCACAAAGCAGCTATTCAGCGAGTCGCGTCGCCGGGTGGACCGCGATGAGCCCTAATGAGCTGCGCCGCTTGCACATTGCGGCCAGTTCGGCGTAGGCCTTCTCGCCGAGCAGCTCGGTCAGTTCGGCGGCCAGGCTCTGCCACACCGGCTCTGCGCCGACGTGTGCGGCCGGATCGCCGGTGCAATACCAGTGCAGGTCGGCGCCGCCGGCGCCCCAACCGCGACGGTCGTATTCGGTGATCCAGGTCTTGAGGATCTCGCTGCCGTCGGGACGGGTCACCCATTCCTGGCTGCGCCGGATCGGCAGTTGCCAGCAGACGTCGGGCTTCATCGTCAGCGGATGCACACCCAGCCGCAGCGCCGCGGTGTGCAGTGCGCAGCCGGCGCCGGCCTTGAACCCGGGCCGGTTCAGGAAGATGCAGGCGCCCTTGTGTTTACGGGTGCGCCAGGCCTTCTCGCCGTCGTGCTCGTCGCGTTCCAGATAGCCCTTGGGGCCCAGGCCCTTCTCCCGGAACTGCCAGTCGTCGTCGTTCAGCTGTGCCACGGCGTCGTCGAGCCGGGCTCGGTCGTCGTCGTCGGACAAAAACGCGCCGTGCGAACAACATCCGTCGTCGGGGCGCCCTGCAACCGTGCCCTGACAGGCAGGGGTCCCGAACACGCACGTCCAGCGCGACAGCAACCAGGTCAGGTCCGCTGCGATCAGATGCTCGGGATTGTCCGGGTCGTAGAACTCGACCCATTCACGCGCAAAGTCCAATTCGACTTCGCCGGGGTGGTCTGGTTGCGAGGGGCTCACGTTTTCCAACCGTAGCGCTCATCGGTCGAAAGCCGGCAGAACACACGCAGTAGGTTGTCCCCGTGAGATTGGGTGTGCTCGACGTGGGCAGCAACACAGTCCATCTGCTCGTGGTGGACGCGCGCCGCGGCGGGCATCCGACGCCGATGAGTTCGACCAAGTCCGCTCTGCGGCTCGCCGAAGCCACCGACAGCTCCGGCAAGATCACCCGAAAAGGCGCCGACAAGCTGATTTCGACGATCGACGAGTTCAGCAAGATCGCGGTGAGCTCCGGCTGCGCCGAGCTGATGGCGTTCGCCACCTCCGCGGTCCGCGACGCGGAGAACTCCGAAGACGTGCTGGCCCGGGTCAAGGCCGAGACCGGGGTGGAGCTGCAGGTGCTGCGCGGGGTCGACGAGTCGCGGCTGACCTTCCTGGCGGTGCGCCGCTGGTACGGCTGGAGCGCCGGGCGGATCATCAACCTCGACATCGGCGGCGGCTCCCTGGAGCTGTCCAACGGCGTCGACGAGGAACCCGAGGTCGCCATGTCGCTGCCGCTCGGCGCCGGGCGGCTGACCCGCGAATGGTTGCAAGACGATCCGCCCGGCCGGCGACGGGTCGGCATGCTGCGGGATTGGCTGGACTCCGAGCTGGCCGAAGCCAGCGTGACGCTGCTAGACGCCGGCAGCCCAGACCTTGCCGTAGCAACGTCGAAAACGTTCCGCTCGCTGGCCCGGCTGACCGGCGCGGCGCCGTCCGCGGCGGGCCCGCGGGTGAAGCGGACATTGACCGCTAGCGGCCTCAGACAACTCATATCTTTCATCTCTAGGATGACCACGGCTGACCGAGCCGAACTGGAAGGAGTGAGTGCCGAGCGGGCGCCGCAAATCGTGGCGGGAGCTCTGGTGGCGGAGGCGAGTATGCGAGCGCTGTCGATAGAAACGGTGGACATCTGCCCGTGGGCGCTGCGGGAAGGTCTCATCTTGCGCAAACTTGACAGTGAAGCCGACGGAACCGCCCTCGTCGAGACTTCCGTGGGCGATGCTGGAAGCCAGCAAGCTGATCGGACTGCGGTTAGCCGATCGAGAGGCAGCACACCATGACTGGACCGAACGACAGCCCGGGCACCCGGCCGATCTCGGTGGCCGAGTTGCTCGCCAAGAACGGCACCATCGGCGCGCCGCCGCCGGCCGGACGCCGTCGCCGCCGTCGTGGCAACGACGACGCGGTGACCGTCGCCGAGCTGACCGGTGAGATCCCCGTCGTTGGTGCGGACGCCGAGCACGACGAGGCCGAGCGTCCCGGCCCGCGCTCACACGCCCGCCGCCCCAACGGCGCCACCCGGGTCGACGAGCCCGCTGCCGACGAAGCCCCGTACTGGTCCGAGCCGGAGCCGCGTTGGCCGGAATCCCCGCCGCAGCGGCCCCCGCAGGAAGCCCGCCCCGAGCGCAGTCCCTACCCCTTGCCGACGCGCAACTCCCGCGTCGATGACGACGAGCGTGCCGCCCGCCCCGCCGCGCAAGCCGGCGCCGAGGAGATGAACCCCGATCCGCTGGAGGATTACGCCGGCATGCCCGTCGACGTGATGGACACCGACGTGCGCGAGGCCGAACCGCCCACCGAGGACTCCGCCTACGTGCGCTCCTACCTCGGCCGGTTCCTGCGTGGCAAGACCGCCACCGACGACGTCGAGGCCGACGAGGACTACCCGGACATCGACGAACCCGACCTCGACGAGGCCGACGACTACACCGACATCGACTCGGACGTGGACTCCGACATCGACGAGGTCGCCGACGATCTGGCCGCCGACGATGCCGAAGACGCCTACGCGTGGCCGGACCGCACCGAAACCCTGGTGCACGGCGGTTTGATTGTGCTGCAGTCGATTTTGGCGGTCGCGTTCGGCGCCGGGCTGTTCATCGCCTTCGACCAGCTGTGGCGGTGGAACAACATCGTGGCGCTGGTGCTCTCGGTGCTGGTCATCCTCGGCTTGGTGGTCGGGGTTCGGGTGGTCCGCAAGACAGAGGACATCGGCAGCACGTTGATCGCGGTCGCGGTGGGGGCGCTGGTCACGTTGGGGCCCTTGGCATTGCTGCAGTCCGGCTAGCTGCTCAGTGCGCCCAGCCATCAAGGTCGGCCTGTCGACGGCCTCGGTCTACCCGATGAGGACCGAGGCCGCCTTCGAGTACGCGGCCAAGCTCGGCTACGACGGCGTCGAGCTGATGGTGTGGGGCGAGTCGGTCAGCCAAGACATCGCCGCCGTCGAGAAGCTTTCCCGGCGCTACCGGATGCCGGTGCTGTCGGTGCACGCGCCGTGTCTGCTGATCTCGCAGCGGGTTTGGGGGTCCAACCCGATACCGAAGCTGGAACGCAGCGTGCGGGCAGCCGAAAAGCTCGGCGCCCAAACCGTCGTCGTGCATCCGCCGTTCCGCTGGCAGCGGCGCTACGCCGAGGGATTCGCCGAACAGGTTGCCGCCCTTGAGGAATCCAGCGACGTGCTGGTGGCAGTGGAGAACATGTTCCCGTTCCGGGCGGACCGATTCTTCCGGCAGTCGATGGAACGGATGCGCAGACGAGGCGGCGGGCCGGGCCCGGCGATCTCCGCGTTCTCGCCGTCCTACGATCCGGTTGACGGCAATCACGCGCACTACACGCTGGACCTGTCGCACACGGCGACGGCGGGCAGCGACGCGCTGGACATGGCCCAGCGGATGGGTTCAGGCCTGGTGCACCTGCATCTGTGCGACGGCAGCGGGCTGCCGGCCGACGAGCATCTGGTGCCCGGTCGGGGCACCCAACCGGTGGTGGACGTGTGCCAGATGCTGGCCAGCGGGGACTTCGCCGGCCACGTCGTGCTGGAGGTGTCGACGTCGCGCGCGCGTTCCATCCACGAGCGCGAGGCGATGCTGGCCGAGTCGCTGCAATTCGCCCGAAAGCACCTGCTGCGATGAGCCTTCCGTTGTTCACCGAAGCCATGACGCTGCGCCAGACCGACACTGGTGTCTTCGAAGGCGAGCTCGACAAGAACTGGACGATCGGGCCCAAGGTGCACGGCGGGGCGATGCTGGCGTTGTGCGCCAACGCCGCCCGCACCGCCCACGGTGACGGCGTCGAGCCGGTGGCGGTGTCGGGCAGCTACCTGTGGGCGCCCGACCCCGGCCCGATGCAACTCACCACGTTAATTCGCAAGCGCGGCAGGCGAATCAGCGTGGTCGACGTCGAACTCAACCAGGGCGAGCGCACCGCCGTGCACGCCGTCGTCACCCTCGGCGAACCCGAACACCATGTGCCGCCGCTGCTTTCGGCCAACCCGGTGACCGAGCTGATGGCGCCGGAACCGCCGCCCGATATCGCGCCGATCGGTCCCGGTCATCCGATGGCCGGGCTGGTCCACCTGGCCGAGGGCTGCGACGTGCGACCGGTGGTCTCCACGCTCGAGCCCACCGACGGGCGGCCGCCGCTAATCCAGATGTGGGTGCGGCCGCGGGGGGTGGCGCCCGACGTGCTGTTTGCGCTGATGTGCGGCGACGTGTCGGCGCCGGTGAGTTTCGCGGTCGGGCGCACCGGCTGGGCGCCCACCGTGCAGCTCACCGCCTACCTGCGGGGCCTGCCGGCCGACGGATGGTTGCGCGTGCTGTGCACCTGCGTGCAGATCGGGCAGGACTGGTTCGACGAGGACCACACCGTCGTCGACTGCGAAGGCCGCATCGTCGTGCAGAGCCGCCAGCTGGCCATGGTGCCTCGCTGATAAGAAGGTCTGCCATGCTTGCCCACATGGCCAGAATCGCGATCATCGGCGGCGGCAGCATGGGTGAAGCCTTGCTCTCGGGCCTGCTGCGGTCCGGGCGGCAGGTCAAGGACCTGGTGGTGGCCGAGCGGCTGCCGGAGCGTGCCCGCTATCTTGCCGACACCTATTCGGTGCTGGTGACGTCGATGACCGACGCCGCGGAGAACGCGACGTTCGTCATCCTCGCGGTGAAACCCTCCGACGTCGAGGCGGCCATCACCGAGATCGCGCACGCGGCCGCCGAGGCCGACGGCGACAGCCCCGAGCAGGTGTTCATCACCGTCGCCGCCGGGGTCAGCACCGCCTACCTGGAATCGAAACTGCCGGCCGGCACTCCGGTGGTGCGGGCGATGCCCAACACGCCAGCGCTGGTCGGCGCCGGGGTCAGCGCGCTGGCCAAGGGCCGCTTCGTCACCCAGGAACAGCTCAAGGAGGTCGCCGCGCTGTTCGACTGCGTCGGCGCCGTGCTCACCGTCCCCGAGACGCAGATGGACGCCGTGACTGCGGTGTCCGGTTCCGGCCCGGCGTATTTCTTCCTGATGGTCGAGGCGCTGATCGACGCCGGTGTCGGGGTGGGGTTGAGCCGCCAGGTGGCCACCGAGCTGGTGGCCCAGACGATGGTCGGGTCGGCGGCGATGCTGCTGGAGCGGATGGAGCAGGACCGGGCGCCGGCCGGTGACGTCGCACCCGATCTCGGGGTGGACACGACGGCCGCGCGGCTGCGGGCCACGGTTACCTCGCCCGGCGGTACTACCGCTGCTGCGCTGCGGGAACTCGAGCGAGGGGGTTTGCGCAGCGCCGTCGACGACGCGGTCCGGGCCGCGAAAACCCGCTCTGAGCAGCTACGAATCACATCAGAGTAATTCATAAATTTTCCCTGAATTCCCCCCACCCGTCGCAGTAACCCCACTAGTACCGCTATTCTCCTGTGTGTATGCACGTGTGGGTGCCAGCGGAGGGGAAGCCGCTGGGACTGCGCGTGCCTGACTGATTGGGTTGCGATGACGTCTATGAACGGGCCATCGGCACGAGATTCAGCTGGCGGAAAATCGGCGCGGGACAGCGGTTCCCCCGACGGCCAGCAGCCCAGGACGCAATTTCTGACTGTGGCCGAAGTGGCGGCGTTGATGCGGGTCAGCAAGATGACGGTCTACCGGCTGGTTCACAACGGTGAACTGCCCGCGGTCCGCGTCGGGCGATCCTTCCGGGTGCACGCCAAGGCCGTGCACGACATGCTGGAGAGCTCCTACTTCGACGCCGGCTAGCCGGTCACCGCTTCCAGCCGCGGGCGCGCTGTCTCCCTAGGTGCACGGTCGGCGCTTTTCCGTTGCGCGCGGTCGCCCAGGTAGAGTGTGCGGGTTGTTGCACGGCCATAGGGATAGCGGGGTTATGGGCTCAGTAATCAAGAAGCGGCGCAAGAGGATGTCGAAGAAGAAGCACCGCAAGCTGCTTCGCCGCACCCGGGTGCAGCGCAGAAAACTCGGAAAGTAAATCTCGACTGGCCGCGAAAGGTCACTGTCAGGTAACGCCGCGGTAGCGTCGGGCCGTTAGGCTGTCGGAGTGGATTCGTCGGGCGGCGCCAGCGATACCGTGCACTATCCCAAAGTCGTATTGGTGACTGGCGCGTGCCGATTTCTGGGCGGCTACCTGACCGCCCGGCTGGCGCAGAACCCGTTGATCAACCGGGTCATCGCCGTCGACGCGATTGCGCCCAGCAAGGACATGCTGCGGCGGATGGGCCGCGCCGAATTCGTCCGCGCCGACATCCGCAACCCCTTTATCGCCAAGGTGATTCGAAACGGCGACGTCGACACGGTGGTGCACGCGGCGGCAGCGTCGTTCGCGCCGCGATCGGGCGGCGGCGCGGCGTTGAAGGAAATCAACGTGATGGGCGCGATGCAGTTGTTCGCGGCTTGTCAGAAGGCGCCGTCGGTGCGCCGCGTGGTGCTGAAGTCGACGTCGGAGGTCTACGGGTCCAGCCCGCACGACCCGGTGGTGTTCACCGAGGACAGCAGCAGCCGCCGGCCCTTCCGCGAGGGTTTTCCCAAGGACAGCCTCGACATCGAGGGCTATGTGCGCGGCCTGGGCCGCCGGCGGCCCGACATCTCGGTGACGATTCTGCGGCTGGCCAACATGATTGGGCCTGCGATGGACACCACGCTGTCGCGTTATCTGGCCGGCCCGCTGGTGCCTACCGTGGTCGGACGGGATGCCCGCCTGCAGTTACTGCACGAGCAGGACGCGCTCGGCGCGCTGGAGCGCGCCGCGATGGCCGGCAAGCCCGGCACGTTCAACATCGGCGCCGACGGGATCATCATGCTGTCGCAGGCGATCCGGCGGGCGGGCCGAATTCCGCTGCCGGTACCCGGATTCGGGCTGTGGATTCTCGATTCGCTGAGACGCGCTAATCGCTATACCGAAGTCAACCGCGAGCAACTCGACTTCCTCAGCTACGGCCGGGTAATGGACACAACACGGATGCGTGTCCAACTCGGCTACCAGCCCAAGTGGACGACGGCCGAAGCCTTCGATGACTACGTACGTGGTCGAGGTTTGACTCCCATTATCAAACCGGAGTTGGTAGTCTCCTTGGAGGGTCGGGCCGTGGCAGCAGCGCAGCGCTTTGGCAACTGGAACCCAATTCCATCGGTTTGGGGGAAGTAAATATCGTGGCGGGTGAGCCGAAGGCGAAAGTCATTCCGCTGCACACGAATCCGAGTCGTGCAGCCGCGCAGCGGCGGGCGGGCCAACGGACGCAGGCGTCGCGCCGGCATCCTTCGCTGTTGTCGGATCCCGGCGGGCGTGCGTCGGCCGAGCAGATCGCCGCCGTTGTCCGTGAGATCGACCAGCATCGTCGCGTCGCCGGCGCCAAACCGGAAACCGAAGCTGCCGGCAGCGACCTCGCGCAGCGCGTCGGCGCCGTCGCCGCATTTCTGCGTCAGCGGATCACCGGCGACTACAGCGTCGACGAGTTCGGGTTCGACCCACACTTCAACGACGCCATCGTGCGGCCTTTGCTGAGGTTCTTCTTCAGGTCGTGGTTCCGGGTCGACGTCAGCGGTATCGAGAATCTGCCGGAGGACGGTGCCGCGTTGGTCGTGGCCAACCACGCCGGGGTGCTGCCGTTCGACGGGTTGATGGCCTCGGTGGCCGTGCACGACGAGCACCCCGCGCATCGCGACTTGCGACTGCTGGCCGCCGACATGGTGTTCGACCTGCCGGTGATCGGCGAAGCCGCGCGCAAGGCCGGCCACACCATGGCCTGCACCACCGACGCCCACCGGCTGCTGGCCTCCGGCGAGCTCACCGCGGTGTTCCCGGAGGGCTACAAGGGCCTGGGCAAGAAATTCAAGGACCGCTACAAGCTGCAGCGGTTCGGCCGCGGCGGGTTCGTGTCGGCGGCGCTGCGCACCAAGGCGCCCATCGTGCCGTGCTCGATCGTCGGCTCCGAGGAGATCTATCCGATGGTGGCCGACGTCAAGTTGCTCGCGCGGCTGCTCGGCCTGCCGTACTTCCCGATCACCCCGCTGTTCCCGTTGGCCGGGCCGGCGGGCATGGTGCCGCTGCCGTCGAAGTGGCACATCGCGTTTGGCGAGCCGATCTCCACCACCGACTACGACGTTGCCGACGCCGACGACCCGATGGTCACCTTCGAGCTGACCGACCAGGTCCGCGAGACCATCCAGCAGACGCTGTATCGGCTGTTGGCCGGCCGACGCAACATGTTCTTCGGCTGAGTTTCTGCGTCTGTTCGCCGGGCTACGGCTTGACCAGCGTGAACTGGCATACGTCGGTGTAGCCCTCGCGGAACAGGTCCGCGCAACCGGTCAGGTACTTCATGTAGCGGTCGTAGACCTCTTGCGACTGGATCGCGATGGCCTCGTCCTTGCGGGCTTGCAGGTTCGCGGCCCAGATGTCCAGCGTGCGGGCGTAGTGCAACCGCAGCGGCTGTTTCTTGGTGAGCGTGAAGCCGGCCTTGGCGGCGTGCTCCTCGACCTCGGCCGCCTTCGGCAGATCCCCGCCCGGGAAGATCTCGTCCATGATGAACTTGATGAACCGCAGCTTGGTCATCGTGAGCGGCAGTCCGCGGTCGGCGAATTCCTCGTCGCTGGGCTTGATGATGGTGTGCAGCATCATCACCCCGCCGGCCGGCAGGACGTGATAGGCCATCTTGAAGAAGTCGTCGTAGCGGTCCCGGCCGAAGTGCTCGAACGCGCCGATCGACACGATCCGGTCCACCGGCTCGTCGAACTGCTCCCAGCCCTGCAGCCGCACCTGTTTGGAGCGCGGGCTGTCCATCGCGTCGAAGGACTTCTGCACGTGTGTGGCCTGGTTTTTGGACAGCGTCAGGCCGATCACGTTCACGTCGTACTTCTCGATCGCGCGGCGCAACGTCGCGCCCCAGCCGCAGCCGACGTCGAGCAGCGTCATACCGGCCTGCAGGCCGAGCTTGCCCAGCGACAGGTCGACCTTGGCGCGTTGCGCCTCTTCGAGCGTCATGTCGTCGCGCTCGAAGTACGCGCAGCTGTAGGTCTGTGACGGGTCGAGGAACAGCCGGTAGAAGTCGTCGGACAGGTCGTAGTGCGACTGGACGTCCTCGAAGTGCGGTGTGAGGTCGCTAGTCACTGGTCGTAGCCCCCTGAGTCGTAGCGGCAGCCACTTGGCCTCCGCCTCGGATCGATGCAATAGCAGCGATCGTCGCCTCCGCGTCGGCCTCCGGATGTGTCGACTCCCCGAGCATAGTGACGATGCTCGTGATCACGGGGTTGCCGTCGGCGTCGGTGACCTCGCTGCGGATCTCGGCGATCACGGTGCTGTGGGACTCGATGACCGAGTCCAGGTAGGTGTCGAAGAAGAGCCGGTCGCCGGCCAGGATCGGCCGGTGGTAGATGAACTTCTGGTCGCGGTGCAGCACCCGCGCGAGGTTGATCGGGATGTCGAACTTGGTGAAGACGTCCAGCTGCACCCGCCGCCCGGCGACTGCCAGGAACGTCAGCGACGCCACCAGCGCCGGGTAGCCGGCCTCGGCGGCGGCGGCCTCGTCGAAGTGGAGGGGGTGGTCGTCCTTGACCGATCGCGCGAACTCGCGGATCTTTTCCCGTCCGACGTCGAAGTAGTCGGGGAACCGGTAGTGGGTCCCGATGAGGTCTTGGGCGCCTTCGGGCACTGACATGCGCTGCTCTCCACTCCAGGTTGTCGCGCGGCTTGCGATCACCGCGAAGGATGCTCAGCGGCGCAGCTTATCAGCGGAATTGCCCTCGCGCGTTATCCGCGCTCGTGGCGACGCGACACGGCCGCCGCGAGGGCCCCGCCCGCCGCGCCCAGCGCCAGCGCGGACGGCACCCCGATGCGGGCGGCTTTGCGCGCGGTCCGGAAGTCGCGGATCTCCCAACCCCGCTCGCGGGCCAGGGCGCGCAGCCGGGCGTCGGGGTTGATCGCGACCGCGGTGCCGACCAGCGACAGCATCGGCACGTCGTTGTAGCTGTCCGAATAAGCGGTGCAGCGCCGCAGGTTCAGCCCCTCGCGGATCGCCAGCGACCGCACCGCGTGGGCCTTGCCGGTGCCGTGCAGGAGGTCGCCGACCAGCCTGCCGGTGAACACGCCGTCCACCGATTCGGCGACCGTGCCCAGCGCCCCGGTCAGACCGAGCCGACGAGCGATCGTCACCGCGAGCTCGTAGGGCGTGGCGGTGACCAGCCACACCTGCTGGCCCGCGTCGAGGTGCATCTGGGCCAGCTCGCGGGTGCCCGTCCAGATCTTGTCGGCGATGATCTCGTCGTAAATCTCCTCGCCGAGCGCGATCAGCTCGTCGGTCGACCGGCCTTCGATGAAGGCCAGCGCCTTGCGCCGGCCCGCGGCGACGTCGTTGCTGTTCTCCCGGCCGATGAGCTGAAACTTGGCCTGCGCGTAAATGAATCCGAGCACGTCGCGGTAGGTGAAGTATTTGCGGGCCGCCAGGCCACGGCCGAAATGCACCAGCGACGAACCTTGCACCAGCGTGTTGTCCACGTCGAAGAACGCGGCCGCGGTCAGGTCGACCGGCGGCTGCTCGGGGCCGGGCGCGGTGTCGTCGTGCAGGCCGTCGAGCGCGCGTTCGGCGCTGGCGTTGGACGCCAGCGCCTGGAGGTCATAGCGACCGGGCTGTCCATGGCCCGAGTCGGCAAAAGCCATCACGCAACAACACTATCCGGCAACTGCGCCACACTGGGGTCGTGGACCGCCCGCACGTGCAGCTGCTGACCCGCGACGGGTGCAGCATCTGTCAAAGCGCCTACCGCCAGTTGGCCGACCTGGCCGGCGAATTGGGGTTCGACCTGTCGGCCACCGATGTCGACGCCGCCGCGGCCGCCGGGAATCCCGCGCTGCGGGCCGAATTCGGCGACCGGCTGCCGGTGGTGCTGCTCGACGGGCGCGAGCACAGCTACTGGGAGGTCGACGAGGAACGGCTGCGTGCCGACCTCGCAGCGGGTCGTCGCCGATCGAACCAGCGGTGACAGAAATTTGGTAGCCCACCAGCCGAACGTTTACCGTGGAGAGCAGTTCTCCAGTGATAGCAAGGGAGCAGGCCAGGTGATTCAGCCGTGAGCGTCCTGCTCTTCGGTGTGTCACACCGCAGCGCACCGGTTTCCATTCTGGAACAGCTGGCGACCGACGAGTCCGACCAGATCAAAATCATCGACCAGGTGTTGCAGTCGCCACTGGTCACCGAGGCCATGGTGCTGTCCACCTGCAACCGGGTCGAGGTCTACGCGGTGGTCGACGCCTTCCACGGCGGCCTGTCGGTGATCGGGCAGGTGCTCTCCGAGCATTCCGGGATGTCACTGGGCGACCTGACCAAATACGCCTACGTCCGCTACAGCGAGGCCGCCGTCGAGCATCTGTTCGCGGTGGCCAGCGGCCTGGATTCGGCGGTGCTCGGCGAACAGCAGGTGCTCGGCCAGGTCCGCCGCGCGTATGCGACCGCCGAGGCCAACCGCACCGTCGGGCGGGTGCTGCACGAGCTGGCTCAGCGCGCGCTGGCGGTGGGCAAGCGGGTGCACAGCGAAACCGCGATCGACGCCGCTGGCGCGTCCGTGGTGTCGGTGGCGCTCGGCATGGCCGACGGCAAGTTGGGCAGCCTGAAAGGCAAGACCGCCGCGGTGATCGGCGCCGGGACGATGGGCGCGCTGGCCGCGGCGCACCTGACCCGCGCCGGCGTCGAGCACGTCCACGTCGTCAACCGGTCGCTGCCCCGCGCGCAGCGACTGGCCCGCAAGATCCGTGAAGCCGGCGCCCAAGCGGAAGCCTGGGCCCTGGACCGGCTCCCGGCGGCGCTGGCCGACGCCGACGTCGTCGTCAGCTGCACGGGCGCGGTGCGTCCGGTGGTGTCGCTGGCCGACGTGCACCACGCGCTGGCATCCGCCCGCCGCGACGAGACCACCCAGCCGCTGGTGATCTGCGACCTGGGCATGCCGCGCGACGTCGACCCTGCGGTGGCCGGCCTGCCCGGCGTCTGGGTCGTCGACATGGACCGCATCCAGCGGGAACCGTCGGCGCGGGCCGCGGCCGCCGACGCCGAAGCCGCGCGGCACATCGTCGCCGCCGAGGTCGCCACCTACCTGGCCGGCCAGCGGATGGCCGAGGTGACCCCGACCGTGACCGCGCTGCGCCAGCGCGCCGCCGACGTCGTCGAGGCGGAGTTGCTGCGGCTGGACAACCGGCTGCCGGGCCTCGAGGCCGCCCAGCGCGACGAGGTGGCCCGCACCGTACGTCGCGTGGTGGACAAGCTGCTGCACGCGCCGACCGTGCGGATCAAGCAGCTGGCCAGCGCGCCCGGCGGCGACAGCTACGCCGAGGCGCTGCGCGAGCTGTTCGAACTCGACCAGACGGCTGTCGACGCCGTGGCCACCGCAGGCGAATTGCCTACGGTCACAACTGATTCGGGTGAGTAGCCGCTTGGCCGACGTGATCCGGATTGGCACGCGGGGCAGCCTGTTGGCCACCACCCAGGCCGGTGGCGTCCGCGATGCTCTGACCGCCAATGGCCATCCCGCGGAGCTCGTCACGATCAGCACCGAGGGCGATCGCTCGACCGATTCGATCGCCAGCATCGGCGTCGGGGTGTTCACCGCCGCGCTGCGGGAGGCCATCCTGGAGGGCGGCGTCGACGCCGCGGTGCACTCCCACAAAGATTTGCCGACGGCCGACGATCCGCGGTTCACCGTGGCGGCGATACCACCCCGCGAAGACCCGCGAGACGCCGTGGTAGCCCGCGACGGGCTGGTGCTGGCGGAGTTGCCGACGGGCTCGGTGGTGGGCACTTCGTCGCCGCGAAGGGCCGCACAGCTTAGAGCACTGGGTCTCGGTTTGGAAATCCGCCCCCTAAGAGGCAACCTAGATACCAGGTTGAACAGGGTAAGCAGCGGTGATCTCGACGCGATCGTGGTGGCCAGGGCGGGTTTGGCCCGGCTGGGCCGACTCGGCGCCGTCACCGAGACGCTGGAGCCGGTCCAGATGTTGCCGGCACCGGCTCAGGGGGCGCTGGCCGTCGAGTGCCGCGCCGGGGACACCGGTCTGGCGGCACTGTTGGCGGAGCTCGACGACGCCGACACCCGCGCGGCCGTCACCGCCGAGCGTGCCCTGCTCGCCGAACTGGAGGCGGGTTGCTCCGCGCCGGTGGGCGCGATCGCCGAGGTGGTCGAGTCCATCGACGAGGACGGCCGCGTCTTCGAGGAGCTGTCGCTGCGCAGCTGCGTGGCGGCGCTGGACGGATCCGACGTGATCCGCGCATCCGGTGTCGGCAGTCCGGATCGGGCACGGGAGCTGGGGCTCTCGGTGGCCGAGGAGCTGTTCGCGCTGGGCGCACGGGAACTCATGTCGGGGGCGCGGTGAAAACCCGCGCGAGGAGGAATGACAAATGACGACGCGAGGGCGTAAGCCGAAGCCGGGCCGCATCACGTTCGTGGGCTCTGGTCCTGGGGACCCGGGCCTGCTGACGACGCGGGCCGCGACGGCGCTGGCCAATGCCGCCCTGGTGTTCACCGACCCTGACGTGCCGGAGTCGGTGCTGGCGCTGATCGGCAAGGACCTGCCGCCGGTGTCCGGGCCGGCGCCCGCCGAGCCGGGCCCCGACGCCCCGGAGGGCGCCGCCGACGATCCGGCCGCCGCCGCGGTGGTGTCCGTCGGGCCCGACATCCGGCCGGCTCTCGGTGATCCGGCCGAGGTGGCCAAAACGCTTGTCGCCGAAGCTCGTTCGGGACACGACGTGGTGCGGCTGGTGGCCGGCGACCCGCTGTCGGTGGATGCCGTCATCACCGAGGTGAGCGCGGTGGCGCGCAGCCACCTGCACTTCGAGATCGTGCCGGGGCTGGCCGCCAGCTCCGCGGTGCCGGCGTACGCCGGGTTGCCGCTGGGCTCGTCGCACACTGTTGCCGACGTGCGCGGTGACGTGGACTGGGCGGCGCTGGCCGCGGCGCCGGGCCCGCTGATCCTGCAGGCCACCGCATCTCACGTGGCCGACGCGGCGCGCACGCTGATCGAATACGGGCTGACCGAGTCGACGCCGTGCGTGGTGACGGGCTCGGGCACCACCTGCGCGCAGCGTTCGGTGGAGTCGACGCTGGGCACGCTGACCGACGGCGCGCCGCTGGGCGGCACCGACCCCGCCGGCCCGCTGACCGGCGCCGTGGTGGTGACGATCGGCAAGACCGTGGCCAACCGGGCCAAGCTGAACTGGTGGGAGAGCCGCGCGCTGTACGGCTGGACCGTGCTGGTGCCGCGGACGAAGGACCAGGCCGGCGAGATGAGCGAGCGGCTGACCGCGCACGGCGCGCTGCCGATCGAGGTGCCGACCATCGCCGTCGAGCCGCCGCGCAGCCCCGCGCAGATGGAGCGCGCGGTCAAGGGTCTGGTCGACGGCCGCTACCAGTGGGTGGTGTTCACCTCCACCAACGCGGTGCGCGCGGTGTGGGAGAAGTTCGGCGAATTCGGCCTCGACGCGCGCGCCTTCTCCGGCGTGAAGATCGCCTGCGTGGGCGAGGCGACGGCCGACCGGGTTCGCGCGTTCGGGATCAGCCCCGAGCTGGTGCCGTCGGGTGAGCAGTCCTCGCTGGGGCTGCTCGACGAATTCCCGCCCTACGACAGCGTTTTCGACCCGGTGAACCGGGTGCTGCTGCCGCGGGCCGACATCGCCACCGAGACGCTGGCCGAGGGGCTGCGCGAAAGAGGTTGGGAGATCGAGGATGTCACCGCTTACCGGACGGTGCGGGCAGCCCCGCCGCCGGCGGAAACCCGGGAGATGATCAAGACCGGTGGTTTCGACGCGGTGTGCTTCACGTCGAGCTCGACCGTGCGCAACCTGGTCGGCATCGCCGGCAAGCCGCATGCCCGCACCATCGTCGCCTGCATCGGTCCCAAAACCGCTGAGACCGCAGCGGAATTCGGTTTGCGGGTCGACGTGCAGCCGGAGACCGCCGCGGTGGGCCCGCTGATCGAGGCGCTGGCCGAGCATGCCGCCCGGCTGCGCGCCGAGGGTGCGCTGCCGCCGCCACGTAAGAAGAGCCGCAGGCGCTAGATGGCCTACCCCCGGCAGCGTCCGCGTCGGCTTAGGTCGACCCCGGCGATGCGCCGGCTGGTGGCGCAAACCTCGCTGGAGCCACGGCATTTGGTGTTGCCGATGTTCGTTGCCGACGGCATCTCCGAGCCGCGACCGATCGCGTCGATGCCCGGTGTGGTGCAGCACACCCGCGACTCGCTGCGCGCAGCCGCCGCCGAAGCGGTGGAAGCCGGCGTGGGCGGGCTGATGCTGTTCGGCGTGCCCCGCGACGAGGACAAGGACGCTGCCGGATCGGTCGGTTCCGATCCCGACGGCGTCCTCAACGTCGCGCTGCGGGATTTGGCCAAGGATCTCGGTGAGGCCACCGTGCTGATGGCCGACACCTGCCTCGACGAGTTCACCGACCACGGCCACTGCGGGGTGCTCGACGAACGCGGCCGGGTCGACAACGACGCTACACTGGCTCGCTATGTGGAACTGGCTGTGGCGCAAGCAGATTCGGGAGCCCAAGTGGTAGGGCCGAGCGGAATGATGGACGGCCAGGTCGCCGCCATCCGCGACGGCCTGGACGCCGCCGGTCACACCGACGTGGTGATCCTGGCGTATGCCGCCAAGTTCGCGTCGGCCTTCTACGGGCCGTTCCGCGAGGCGGTGAGCTCGAGCCTGTCCGGTGACCGTCGCACCTATCAGCAGGAGCCGGGCAACGCCCGCGAGGCGCTGCGCGAGGTGCAGCTCGATCTCGACGAGGGCGCCGACATCGTGATGGTCAAACCCGCTCTTGCCTACCTCGACATCGTGGCGGCCGCCGCGGACCTGTCGCCGGTCCCGGTCGCGGCCTACCAGGTGTCGGGGGAGTACGCGATGATCTCGGCCGCCGCGGACAACGGGTGGATCGACCGCCGCGCGGCGGTGCTGGAGTCGCTGACCGGCATTCGGCGGGCGGGCGCGGACATCGTGCTGAGCTACTGGGCCGCCGAGGCGGCCGGCTGGCTGTCGTGAGTGGACCGCCGAGCTGGCCGGGTTCGCCGCCGGGACCGCCCGGCCCGCCGCAGGCCCAGGAGCCGCCCACCCGGCCCGTCGACGTCGACACCGGGTTCTGGCTGTGGCTGGCGGCGTTGCCGCTGATGGTGATCGGCTACGTGGTGGACCTGGTCGCCTCTCGGCACGGTCACGGCTCGCCGATCGTCTACGCCGCATCGGGGCTGTTCGCGGCGGTGGTGTGCGCAATCGTGGTGACGTTCTTATTCCTGATGCGCGCCGGCTATCGCTGGGCCCGCACGGTGTTGACCGGCGGCGGCATCGCCGCGGTCGTGTACGTCGGCACCCGGTTGTTCAGCGTGGACTGGCCGCCGCTGGCCGCGGTGATCTGCGCAGTCACCGGGATCGTCGGCTGCGTGCTGATCGCCGGGGGTATGTTCTTGCTGCACCGCAGCGACGCCCACGCCTACTTCACCAGGTGAGCCTTCAGTGACCACAGACACCGACACCAAGCAAACTCCGTTGTTCCGCGAGCCCGGGGCCAGCTGGTACTGGGTGCTGACCGGCCCGCTCGCGGCGGGGGCCATGCTGCTGATCGAACATTCCAGCGGCTACGGCTGGCAGCCGCTGGTCCCGGGCGTCTTTCTGGTGCTGGTGTCCGGGTTCGTGGCGTTGCAGGTGAAGGCCGCACGCATCCACACCTCGGTCGAGCT
This sequence comes from Mycobacterium sp. MFM001, assembly GCF_003402475.1. Taxonomy (GTDB): domain Bacteria; phylum Actinomycetota; class Actinomycetes; order Mycobacteriales; family Mycobacteriaceae; genus Mycobacterium. Next base: position 115,072 of record NZ_BFAB01000004.1, on the reverse strand, counting down.
GACCCCGCAGACGCTGCGCCAGGGCACCGAGACCATCAAGGTGGCCGAGATCGTGCGGGTCTTCCCGGAGGCCGGGCATCCGCAGGCCACCGAACAGGAAGCGGCGCGCTGGCAGTCGTCGCGCGCGCTCGGCGAGCTCGTCGGCGTTCCGAAGGGCCGGGTGGGCATCGGGCTGCGGCTCACCCACGGCCGCACCGCGCAGGCCTGGGCGCGGCGGCACAAGTCGCTGCGGGCGGCGCTGACCCCGCTGGTCGAGGAGCGGGTCGGGGTCGACGACGACGAGGACGGTCGCGCCGGTGAGCGCCGGTAGCCGCGCCGTCGTCGAACTCGTGCTGGCCTGCGCCGCGGTTTTCGGTTGCGTGACGGCGTGGTCGCAGGTGCGCTCCACCGTGTCGGTCGCGCCGGTGCTCGACGGTCAGCCGGTCACCACGTCGGTGGTCTATGACCCGCCGCTGCTGCTGCTGACCCTGCTGCTGGCCACGGCGGCCGGCGTGCTGGCCGTGGTCGGCGTTGCCAACCTGCGACGGGCCCGGAACAGCTCTACCCGGTAGAACCGAAGTATGCCCACCACCGACCTCGAGTTGCGCGGCATGAGCTGCGCGTCGTGCGCTGCGCGGGTCGAGCGGGGCCTCAACGAGCTCGCCGGTGTGCGCGCGACGGTGAACTTCGCGGTCGAACGCGCCCACGTCGAGCACGGTCCGGCGGTGTCGGCCCGTGACCTGATCCGCGCGGTGGAATCGGCCGGCTATCAGGCCTCGGTGAGCCGCGAGCCCGCCGCCGACGAGGCGCCCGAGGCTCGGCTGCCGGCCCGGTTGATCGGCTCTGCGGCGCTGGCGATTCCGGTCGTCGCGCTGTCGATGGTGCCGGGATGGCAGTTCCCCGGCTGGCAGTGGCTGGTCCTGGCGCTGACGACGCCGATCGTGGCCTGGGGTGGCTACCCGTTCCACCGGGCCGCGCTGGCCGGCGCCCGGCATGGCGCGTCGACGATGGACACGCTGGTGTCGCTGGGCACGCTGGCCGCCTACCTGTGGTCGGCGGTCGCGGTGCTCACCGGCAGCGGCCACCTGTACTTCGAGGTCGCCGCGGCCGTGACGGTGTTCCTGCTGGCCGGCCGGTACGCCGAGTCGCGGTCCAAGCGGGCGGCCGGCGCGGCGCTGCGGGCGCTGCTGACGCTGGGCGCCAAGGACGCCGCCGTGCTGCGCGACGGCGCCGAGGTGCGGGTGCCGGTGGCCGAGCTGCACGTCGACGACGTGTTCGTGGTCCGGCCGGGCGAACGGGTCGCCACCGACGGCATCGTCGTCGACGGGGCCTCCGCGCTGGACACCTCGGCGCTGACCGGCGAGCCGGTGCCCGTCGACGTCGGCCCGGGCGACGAAGTGCTCGGCGGCGCCGTGAACACCTACGGCCGCGTGCTGGTCCGCGCGGTCAAGGTGGGCGCCGACACACAGCTGGCCCGGATGGCCAGGCTGGTGGCCGACGCGCAAAACGGCAAGGCATCCATCCAGCGGCTCGCCGATCGGGTCTCGGCGGTGTTCGTGCCCGCCGTGCTGGCGATCGCCGCGGCGACGCTGGCCGGCTGGCTGCTGGCCGGGCAGCCCGCCGCCGCGGCGTTCACCGCGGCCGTCGCGGTGCTGATCATCGCCTGCCCGTGTGCGCTGGGCCTGGCCACTCCGACCGCCATCCTGGTCGGCACCGGGCGCGGCGCGCAGCTGGGCATCCTGATCAAGGACCCGCAGGTGCTCGAGGCCGTGCACGGCGTCGACACCGTCGTGCTGGACAAGACCGGAACCGTGACCACCGGCGTCATGACCGTCGACGCGGTCGAGCCCGCCGCGGGGGAGGACGCCGACACCGTGCTGGCCCGCGCCGCAGCGGTCGAGTCGGCCTCCGAGCATCCGGTCGCCGCGGCGATCGTCGCCGCCGCGACAGACGTGGCACCGGTCGCCAACTTCGTCAACGATCCCGGCACCGGGGTCAGCGGCGACGTCGACGGCGTGACGGTCAGCGTGGTCAAGGCCGGCCAGTCCGACGGGCGCACCAGCGTCGAGGTCATCTGGGACGATCAGGTGCGCGGTGTCATCCGGCTGGTCGACGTCGTGAAACCGACCAGCGCACAAGCGGTTTCGCAGCTGCGGGCCATGGGCATCCGGCCGGTGCTGCTCACCGGCGACAACGCCGCCGTCGCGCACCGGGTCGCCGCCGAGGTCGGCATCGACCCAGCGGACGTGATCGCCGAAGTGCTGCCGACCGACAAGGCGGACGCCGTCAAAAGCCTGCAGTCACAAGGCCTTCGGGTGGCGATGGTCGGCGACGGCGTCAACGACTCAGTGGCGCTGGCCACCGCCGACATCGGCATGGCGATGGGCACCGGCACCGACGCCGCGATCGAGGCCGGCGACCTGACGCTGGTGCGCGGCGACCTGCGCACGGTGCCGACGGCGCTGGCACTGTCGGCGCGCACGCTGCGGACCATCCGGGCCAACCTGTTCTGGGCGTTCGGCTACAACGTGGCGGCCATCCCGCTGGCGGCGCTGGGCCTGCTCAACCCGATGATCGCCGGCGCGGCAATGGCCTGCTCGTCGGTGCTGGTGGTGGCAAACAGCCTGCGGCTGCGGCGATTCGGCCGCTGACGGTTTTAGGCGGCCTTCGGCAAAGAAATTGGATTGTCGGAATTGTGCGATGCAATCGAATTGCCTGTGTATTGTCGCGGCTAATGGGCTCCAATAGCCGGGTGACGAAACGGGATTAGGGAGGAATTCAGTGAGTTCTGTACGGTTCCCTGGTGTTCGTCGCGGTGTGGCGAAGGCGGCGGTCGTGAGTACTTTGGTGGGCGCGCCTGCCATCGCGGCGGTCGTCCCTGCGGGCGCCGATCCTGCCAATCCCGACCCGTTCAACCCGGGCGATTGCATCGCGAACGCGAGTGCTGTTTGCAATATCGGTCCCTATGGCCCCAATAGCCTTACTAATCCGGCGAACATCAATAGCCCGTTGAATCCGGACAGCCCGTTGAATCCGGCCAGCCCGATGAACCCGGATAATCCGGCCAATCCGATGAGTCCGATGAACCCGATGAGTCCGATGAACCCCATCAACACCGGTGGCCCCGGCTCGATCTGATCCGGGCCGGCGACACAGCGCCCAGCGCATCGAGACTGTGCAGGCTGAGCAAGCGAGCGGCGTCCCGTCAGGAGTCCAGCCAGGCCAGCTCGTCCGGGAGGTGCTGGCGCCAGAAGTCCGCGTCGTGCCCGCCCGGGTAGAACCCGCCGGCCGGTGGCGTGGGTAACTCGTTGACGAATTGCCGGGTCGCCACATAGAAACCGTCGCCGGTGCCGCAGTCGACACGGAGCGGGATCCCCGCCAGCTGCGGCACCAGGTCCATCGCCGAGTTCTTGCGCCAATCGTCGAGGCTGTCGAAGGCGTCGTGCGGTGCACCCCAATACGTCAGGTAAATCGCCGGGCTGATCGCACAGATTGCCGCGGTGCGTGCCGGACCCAGCCGGGATCCCAGCAGCAGGGCGCCGTACCCGCCCATCGACCAGCCCATGAAGGCCACCCGTGAGGTGTCGATGTTTTTGGTGGCCAGCATCGGGATCAGCTCGTTCAACACCATCGCGCCGGAGTCCTGGCCGTTGGCTCGCCGGCGCCAGAAGTTGTTGCCGCCGTCGACGCTGATGACCGCGAACGGCGGCCGGCCGGATGCGACCAGCCGCGCCAGCGCGTCCTCCACGCCGAGGCTCATCACGCCCGCGGCGTCGCTGTCCATCCCGTGCAGGGCGATCACCGGTCGCAAGACGCCGGTCTGGCCCGGCGGGCGGGCGATGATCCATTTGGTCTCGACGCCGCCGCGGGCCGCCGAGACGAACGAGCCGGTCTCGCGCGTGGGCAGTGGGCTGGCTGCCGATGCCGGTCCGGGGTCGGGAGAGGCAGCGGGTTTCGGTGGATCGAGCAGAGCGCCCAGCGCGGTCAACCCCGCTGTACCTAAACCCACCGCCCCGGCGATTCCTAGCTGCAGCGCGTCGCGGCGGGTCAGCGATTTCACCAGCGCATCATGCCAAGCGGACGACGGCGGCAGGTCTCACCGCGTCACCTATCCGACAACAGCCTGGTAACGGCTCAGTCCTCGATGCCGTGGGTTTCCAGGAAGTCGTCGGGCAGCGGGGCGGTCAACCGGCCGACCAGCGCGTAATAGAACAGCTGGGTGCCTTCCATGGAAAGCCGGTGGCGGTAAAGCTCGAGATGATAGATGTCGAGGTATTTCGAGAAAATCAGCGCGCGCACTAATCGGGAAAATCCGGTCTGCTCGTCGGCGTCCAAAAATGACTGCTTGATATTGAACGCCAGCCAGCCGCGGGGCTGGATGAGCCGTAACGCATTGAAAAATGCGCGCGGCGGAATATCGCCGAATCCCAGCGCCGCCACACAGGTCAGGCAGTCGAAGCTCCACTCCGAGAGTTCGTCGCGCAGGCCCGGGTCGGGATCGCCGAGATCCGCGACGTAGTAGGCGTCGTACACGGTGGGCCGGTCGCGGTAGGCGGCATCACGCGCCTCCGGGACGATGTCGACGCCGACCAGCCGGGCGATGCCTTCCTGCTTCAGCTCGTCGCCCATCATGCCGTTGCCGGCGCCCAGATCCAGCACCCGCAATTCGGTGAGCGGCTCGCGGGCGGTGTGCAGGGCCCGCTCGAGCAGTTCCATCACCTTGCCGGGCGAATTGCAGCGAAGCCGGCCGTAGAACAGCTCCTCGTAGAGCCCCGGACGTTTGTAAATTTCCGCGTAATCGTGAAAGCGTAAGCGCCGCGGCTTGCCGTCTTCGATCAGTTTGAATAAGACTTCGTCTTGAGCAAGTCGTTCGGAATTCGCGGGTGGAAACTGAATTCGATAGATTTGCGAAGGCATCGCGCGATTTTAACACTCGACGTAATTGTTTCGTTATTCGGGGGCGGCTGCCCGTCGGCCCCGGGGTTGGTACAAAGGTCAGAATGTGTAACACTGTGTCACATGACTGAGCTCGCTGAGACGCAGCTGGACGCCTTGCCGCTGGGCCCGGAGTCGCTGGTGTGGCGCTACTTCGGCGACAACCGCATGTTTTTGATCGGTCCGCGGCCGGCGGTGCTGCAGAACATGCTCGCCGAGCTCGGGCAGGGCGTGCTGGATCACTCGGTGTTCTTCTCCGACACCGCAGCCCGCGTCAAACGCTCGCTGCCGCCGATCTTCATGACCGTCTACGGCTCCGACAACGACCATCCCGGCCAGCAGGTGCGCGACTTCCACCACGAGATCAAGGGCCGCATGCCGGACGGGGAGCGCTACCACGCCCTCGACCCGGAGACCTACTACTGGGCGCACGCCACCTTCGTCGAGCAGGTGCTCTACTTCGCCGACACATTCGTCAAACGCCTCAGCCGCGCCGAAAAAGAACAGATCTACCTCGAGTCGAAGACCTGGTATCGCCGTTACGGAGTCAGCGATCGGGCGATGCCGGCCGACTACGCAGAGTTCGAAAAATACTGGAACGGCATGCTCGACAACGTCGTGGTGGCGCACAAGACCGCCCAATACGGCGTCGGCTACGTCACCAAGGGCTTCCCGTGCCCGAAAGGGGTGCCGCCGCTGGTGTGGCGGCTGGTGTCGCCGGTGTTCAACCCGGTCGCGGCGTTCCTGACGACGGGCGGCCTGCCGCCGCAGGCCCGCGCCCTGCTGAACCTGCCGTGGAGCGAACGTCAGGAGCGTCGCTATCAGCGTTTCGCGGCGGTGTGGCGCTCGCGGCCGGTCAACTGGCTGTGGGAGCATCTGCCGATGCGGTTGCGCTACAACAGGTTTGCCCGTGCCGGATACTCCCGGGCCTGATCCCGCCACCCGCGCCATCCTCGACGCCGCCGTCGTCGAGTTCGAGCGGCATGGCTTCCGGCGGGTCGCGCTCGACGACGTAGCCCGCCGCGCCCGGGTCAGCCGCACCACGATCTACCGCCGCTTCGCCAACCGCGACGAGCTGGTCGCCGCCGTCATCGACCGGGAGAACGCGGTGCTGTTCGCCGACATCGCCGACGAGCTGAAAAACCGCCGCCCACAATCGAATTACTATGTGGAGGCGTTCACGCTGTCGATCATGCGGTTTCGCCAGCACAGGGTGCTGACCCGGATGCTCGCCGACGAGCCTGGGCTGATGCTCGAACTGGCGCAGCAGCATTGGGGCGCCGCGGTCGAGCGGATGGCCGCCGCCCTGCGGGTGATCTTCCCCGACGGGTTCGCGGATCGCATCGGCGAGCCGGCGGTCGACGAACTCGCGGAGACGATCCTGCGCTACGCGGCGATCGTGCTGTTATTGCCCAGCCGCCAACCGTTGGCCAGCGCCGACGACGTCCGCGCCTTTGCCGCCGAGCACTTTCTGCCCAGCCTGCCCGCCGTGTTGCGCGCCCTGCCGGTATAGATCCTTGCCGGGGCAAACCCGGCCGGTATCAGCGACACGCTCCTCAACTCCCGCGAGCGGGGTTAGCTACTAGGTGGGTACTCGACCCGTGCGCTCCGGCGCAGACCCACATTCCAGAGGAGGAGAAGACATGTCGTTCGTGACCACACAGCCCGAAATGTTGACAGCGGCGGCCGACAGCCTGGCCGGCATCGGCTCGGCAGTGGCCACCCAGAACGCGGCCGCGGCCGCTCCCACCGCGGTGGTCCCGGCCGCCGCCGATGAAGTATCGGCAGCGGTGGCGGCGCAGTTCGCGGCACATGCCGCGAACTATCAGGCTGTCAGCGCCCAGGCGGCGGCGGTTCACGACATGTTCGTTGCCACGTTGAGCGCCAGCGCGGGTGCCTATGCAGCCACCGAATCCGCCAACGCGGTAGCTGCGAGCTGACGGGGGCAAAGACATGCATTTCGCAGCGTTACCGCCGGAAATCAACTCAGCCAGAATGTATTCCGGCCCCGGTTCTGGGCCGATGCTGGCCGCCGCCGCGGCCTGGGGCGGGGTGGCCGCTGAATTGAATTCGGCCGCAACTTCTTACGACGCGGTTGTCGTCGAGTTGACGGATGGCTCTTGGCTGGGACCTGCGTCGGCATCGATGGCAGCCGCGGCTGCGACATACGTGGCATGGCTGCGCGCCACCGCGGGGCAGGCTGAGCTGTCGGCCAACCAAGCCAACGCGGCCGCGGCCGCATACGAGGCGGCGTTTGCCGCGACGGTGCCCCCACCGGTGATCGCGGCTAACCGCGCGCAACTGATGGCGCTGGTCGCGACAAACATTTTGGGCCAGAACACCTCGGCGATCGCGGCCACCGAAGCCCTCTACGACGAAATGTGGGCCCAAGATGCCGCCGCGATGTACGGCTACGCCGCCTCCTCGGCGGTCGCCTCGAGGTTGGCGCCGTTCACCCCGCCGCTGCAGAGCAGCAATCCGGCCACGCTGGCCAACCAGGCCGCGCCGGTCAGCGGGGCCGTCGGCACGTCAGCCGTGACAAATGCGCAGGCGGCCGCGTCTCAGCTGACCTCGGTGGCGCCCGCCGCGGTGCCTGCCGCGGTGCAGCCGCTGCAGGTCCTGCCACCGGGGGTCGGCGACCTTGCAAACGTGGTGACCCTGATGGAGGGCCTGGCCCTCACGCCCGGTTTCGGGGCAGTGTCGGTTGCCGGCGCAGTCCTGTCGGGCGGGGCATGGTATTCGGCATCGCTTGATTCCCAAGAAATCCTCGCCGAGCAAGACGAACTCTCCGCGGAGCACCGCGAAATACTGAACGCCGTAGGCCAGTCGCGAACGTCGACGGTGGCGGGCTCGGGTAGCGCGGTTGCCGGTGCGGCGCCGGTGTCGGGAGCCATGGGCCGGGCGGTCCCGGTCGGCGGGTTGTCGGTGCCGGCGAGCTGGGCGACGGCCGCCCCGGAGATACGCGCCGTCGGATATGCGTTGTCGGCCACCAGCGCCGCTGCCGCGCCGGCGGCACTGGCGGGCCCGGCGGGAACCGCGTTCAGCGAAATGGCCCTCGCCGGTATGGGTGGGAGCGCACTGGCCGGTGCGGTCGGCTTGGGTCGCGCGGAGCGTGTCGGGGTGGCAGCCGGCCGGCGCGCGAATTCACCGCAGACGTCACCGGCCAGTCCGGTGGCGGCAATCGCCAGCGATTTACGCGAATTCGCCGCACTCCACGACGAGGGAATCCTGACAGACGAGGAATTCAGCGAGCAGAAGCGGCGCCTTCTGGCTGCGGTTGGTGCGACGCGCGACCATAGCGGCAAGCCTGCGCGCCGCGGCGGTGTGAGCGCCGACGGGTGTTAGCGTCCGGTCATGCTGCTGACGCAGGAGGGGCGCATGAGCACGACGACGAAGCTGCGCCAAGGCCTGTCACAGCGGCAACTCAACATGATCGCGATCGGCGGGGTGATCGGCGCCGGGCTGTTCGTCGGCTCCGGCGTCGTCATCGGTGAGACCGGCCCGGCGGCATTCGTCACCTACGCGCTGTGCGGCCTGCTGATCGTTCTGGTGATGCGGATGCTGGGGGAGATGGCCGCCGCCAACCCGGCGACCGGATCCTTCGCCGACTATGCCCGCGACGCGCTCGGCGACTGGGCGGGATTCTCGGTCGGGTGGCTGTATTGGTACTTCTGGGTGATCGTCGTCGGCTTCGAGGCGGTGGCCGGCGGCCGGGTGATCACCTACTGGTTCCACGCGCCGCTGTGGGTGCTGTCGCTGATCCTGATGCTGACGATGACGGCGACGAACCTGTTCTCGGTGTCGTCGTTCGGGGAGTTCGAATTCTGGTTCGCTGGAATCAAAGTCGCCACGATCATCGTCTTTCTCGCCGTCGGGTCGCTGTTCGTGGTCGGGCTGTGGCCGCACCACGGTTCGGGTTTTGCCAACCTGGTTGCGCACGGCGGGTTCTTCCCGCACGGAGTCGCGACGATCTTCGGCGCCGTCGCCGTCGTCATCTCGGCGATGGTGGGCGCCGAGGTCGCTACGATCGCCGCCGCTGAAACCGACAACCCTGAACGCGCGGTGCGGCGGGCAACCAAGTCGGTGGTCGCCCGCATCCTGGTCTTCTACGTCGGCTCGGTGTTTTTGCTCGCGGTGATTGTGCCGTGGAACTCAACGGAACTCGGCGCGTCACCCTATGTCGCCGCGCTGAAGACGATGGGAATTCCCGGCGCCGGCCACATCATGAACGCGGTGGTGCTCACCGCGGTGCTGTCGTGTCTGAACTCCGGGCTCTACACCGCGTCGCGAATGTTGTTCGTGCTCGCGGCGCGTCACGAGGCGCCGGTTCAATTCGTGAAGGTCAGCCGCCGTGGAGTGCCCTACAACGCGATCCTGGGCGCGTCGGTGGTGGGCTTCTTGTGTGTGCTGATGGCCTGGATCGCGCCGGGAAGCGTGTTCGTCTTCCTGTTGAAGTCCTCGGGCGCGATTGTGCTGTTCGTCTACCTGCTGATCGCGTTGTCCCAGATCGTGTTACGCCGCAGGACACCGCCGGAGCGGCTGCGGGTGAAGATGTGGGGCTTTCCGGTGCTGTCGATTCTGACCCTGGCCGGGATCGTCGCCGTGCTCGTGCAGATGGTGTTCGAGCACGAGGCGCGCACCCAGCTGTTCCTGAGCCTGCTGTCGTGGGCGGTGGTGCTGGCGCTGTACTTCGTGCCCCGCTGGTGGCGTGGGCCGGCCGAACCCGGCGCCGAGCCGCGGCCGACCGGCAAGGCGACCCGGGTGTTGGTGCTGGCCAACAAAAACGTCTCCGGCAGTGAGCTTTTCGACGTGCTGCGCCGCGTCGACGCCAAGGCACGAGCGGACTATTTCGTCTGCGTGCCGGCCAGCCCCGTCGACACCGGCCAGGCCGAAAACACCGGCCCGGTCTACGTTTTCGACGCGACGCTGCAGGCCGCCCAGCAGCGGCTGGACAGCATCCTGTCCGCGATGCGAGAGATGGGCCTGCATGCCGACGGCGAGCTCGGCGACTACCGGCCGCTGCGGGCGCTGGCCCACGCGGTGCGCGATTTCCGCCCCGATCAGCTGGTGATCGCCGAAGGCCGGTCGTCCTGGCTGCGGCTCGGGCTCGTCGACAAGGCCCGCTCGACGTACCCGATCCCGGTCACCCACGTGGTCTCACGTGAACGGGTGGTGCCTGCCTAACGCGCTCTGACTACGCCACGTGGGCGCCGGCACCCTCCAGCAGACCCAGCTGACGCAGGTCGGTGACGTACTTGTCGATCAACGCCTCGGTCAAGTGCGGCACGTCGTTGTCGGCACCGATGCCCGCGGATTGCACTGCGGCGCGGAACTTCTCGGCGGGCAGATGGCTGCCGGGCGTGGGAGCCGCCGGCCGCGCGTAGGCGCTCAGCAGCGGCAGCACCGAGTTCTTCCGCTGGTTCTCGGGCAGCGCCTTCATCGCCGCCTCGAACCGCGCGAGCCACTCGGCGTAGTCGTCGATCCGCTCGATCTGCTGACCGTCGGCGATCAGCCAGTCGACGAAGGTGTCCAGCGAGATGCCGTCGTCGTGGGCGTTGAGCACGTTGTAGGTGCGGTAGCCGTCGGTGGCCTGACTGCCGAGCGTGGTGATGGCCTCGGCGGTGAAATCGGCTGGCAGCCCGTCATAGTGGGCCCGTTGCCGGTTGCCGTCGGCGTCGAGCTGATAGAACGAGCGCGGCGCGATCCCGGTAGCCAGCAGGCTCAGGATCAGCCGGGTGAACATGTCGGTGACGTTGACCTGACCCGAATAGCGGCTGTGCGCCAGAATCATGTCGGAGCGGAACACCGCGACCGGCAGACCGCACAGGTCGTTGGCCTCGCGCAGCAGCACCTCGCCGGCCCACTTGCTGGTCGCATACCCGCTGGCATAAGCGGCACCGAGCGAGCGCGACGGCGACGCCTCACGCACGTCGACGTCCTCGCCGATGAAGCTGCCGTCGGGCAGCGCCGTCACCGCCACCGTCGACAGGTACGTAACGGGCTTGAGCCGCTTGGTAATTGCCAGCTTGACGATCTCGGCGGTGCCCACCACGTTCGGGCCGAACAACTGGCTGTAGGGCAGCACGTGGTTGACCATCGCCGCGGCGTGCACAATCAGATCCACCGACTCCGCGAGCCGGTCCCACGTTTGGCTGTCGACGCCTAGGTTCGCCGCCCCGAGGTCACCGGACAGCACCTCGAGATGATCTGCGGCCAGGGCGCGGAAGTGCGCCGACACCTCGGCGTCGCCCGTGTCGATCGCGGCCTCGATGCGCTGCCGCGCGGCGACGGGGTCGGCGCCGCGCACAATGCAGATCAGCGTGCCACCGGCCTCGGCGAGCCGCTCGAGCCATTCCAGGCACAAGAAGCGGCCAAGGTAGCCGTTGGCGCCGGTCAACAGGACAGTCCTGATGGGCCCGTTCGAGACCGAAAGTGCCGGCGCCGCAGCCAAAGTGTCGGCGTCGATGAACTTCTCCAGCGACAGATCGCTGGCGCGGGCCTCCGTCGCGCCACGCCCGTGCACCGACGCGAACGTGGGCCGCGTGGAGGCCGCGTCGCGTTCGCCGTCGATGTAGCGGGCGATGGTGGCCAGCGTCGCGGTCGGGCTGACGATGGTCTGCACCGGAACGTCCACGTGGTAGATCTGCTCCAGCAGCGATCCGAACGAGAATGCCGACAGCGAATCACCGCCCAGCTCGATGAATTTCGCATCAGCGGGCATGCCCGCCTCGGAGGCCTCCAGGCCCAGGGTGGCGACGGCGGCGCGCCGTACCGTGTCGATGGTCGGCAGTTCGGCGGCCGCCGCCCGCAGCTCGTCGATCTGGTTTTCCTGCCCGGCGGCGATGTCGGCGTACAGCGCATCGAGCCGTTCGCCGTAACGGGCTCGCAGCGCCGGGCGCAGCAGCTTGCCGACCCCGGACAGCAGCCCGTTGTCGCGGGTGAACCGCTGCTGCTCGATCAGGAAGTCGCGCGGAATCTCGTAGGGCTGCAAGTGATTTTCGGCGGAGATCTGCTGCAACGAGTCGGCGATCAGGGCCCGTGCGTCGCCGTCGCCGATCGCGTCGTCGTTGGGCACCACCACCGCCAGCAGGAACGGCTGGTCGCTGCTGCCGTGCAGATAGATCTGCCGGATGTAGGGGCTGGCGGTGTAGATCGCCTCCAGCTGGGACACCGCGACGAACTCGCCCTGGGACAGCTTGATGACGTTGTTGCGCCGGTCCAGATATTTCAGGTGATCCGGCTCGAGCTCCTCCATGATGTCGCCGGTCTTGTAGAAGCCGTCATCGTCGAAGATCTGCGCCGAGAGCTCGGGATGCTTGAAGTAGCCGGGGATGACGTTGCTTGCCTTGACGTAGAGCTCGCCGCGCGGATGCGGTTTGTCGGAGGTGAAGTAGCCCAGTTCCGGGACGTCGACGAGCTTGTACTCGGTCACCGGTGGCCGGCGGATGATGCCGTTGCGCATGATCCCGCCGCCGGTTTCGGTGGCGCCGTAGCCGTCGGCGACGGTGACGTCGAGCAGCGACTCCATGAACGCGTGCATCTGCTTGGACAGCGGCGCGCTGCCGCACATCGCCGACACCACTCGGCCGCCGAGAAAGTCTTGGCGCAGTTCGGCTTTCACCTCGTCGTCAGCCTGTGCGCCGGATCGTTGGTCCAACTCTTTGCGGTAGCGCCGGTAGATCAAGTCGCACACCCGCGGCACCAGGTTCAGCGCCGTGGGCCGGACCAGCGCGATGTCGTCGAACAGCGTCGACATGTCGCTCTTGGCGGTGAAGTAGCCGATCCCGCCGGATGCCAGCGTGGCGATCAGCCATTCCAGCCCGTACACGTGGGAGAGCGGCATGTACTGCAGATGGATCGCCGGGATCTGCTTGCCGATGTCCAGCGACGGGCTGTGCGGACGCTGCCACAGCCGGGTCACCATGTCGGCGGTGTACATCGCGCCCTTCGGGGTGCCGGTGCTGCCGGACGTGTAAATCAGTGTGGCCAGCGGATTCTCGTCGGGCGGAGGGATGAACGGTGGGATCACCGGCAGCTTGCGCCCGGAGTCCAGTTCCGGCAACAGCGGCATCACGTCCAGGTCGCGGCCCGCGGCGCTAAGGCGTTCACACGCGTCCTGGTACTTGGCACGCTGCTCGTGGTCGTAGTTGAAGTAGTCGAACACCACCAGCCGCTCGACCGACGGCGTGTCGATCACCACGTCGACCGCGGTGTCCAGCGACTCGATACTGGCCGCGAAAATCCTTGGCCCCGTCTCGGCGGCAATCGGTTTCAACTGCTGCGCCGTCGAGCTGGTTTGCAGCGGCACGAATACCGCACCGAGCCGGATGCAGGTCAGGTAGATGATCGCGTAGCCGATACTGGTGAAGCCCAGGACGGCCACGAAGTCGCCGGGTTTGAAACCCCCCGGCAGGTTCGCGTCCCACACGCTGGAGAGCGCCTCCACGCGCTCCCGCAACCGTTGATAGGTGATGGTCTCGAAACCCGGCAGCAGCGTCGCCGTCGCGCGGCCGGGAGCGTCCTGGCCTATCAGCTCACGGGACCGCTGTCCCAGCACCGGCCGGTCGGCGTAACCGGTGAGGTATTCCTCGACCACCTGCCAGGGCCGCAGTCCGGTCTGATGGGCGGCAGCGGTGACCTGCGGTAACGGCGCCGCGGCGCGGAACTGCGGGTCGTTGGCGTACAGCTCCTCGATGCGGTGAGCCAGGCGTTGCTCTCGTCCCGTTTCGGTCATGGTCGCCTCCCTCTGCCGTGAGTACCCACTTCAGCCGGCGCGGGTGAGCAACAGGGTCGATTCGACCCTCGTCAACCCCAGCAACTGCCCCCAGGGCGCCTTCACCAAATCGGCGGCCTCCCCGGTCGGCACAATCCGCGGGTCGGTGACGTCAAACGTCTTGCCGTACAGCGTGACTCGGCCGCGCCCCGCCGCCAGCAGGTTCTTCACCCAGTCCCGATCCGGCCGGTAGGGCAGCAAGACGGCGACGCCGCCGTCGCGGGTGCGGAAGGCCGACACCGGCGTGCGGTAGGTCTTCCCGGAACGACGTCCCACGTGCTCGACGACCGACCACACCGGCAGCCAGCCGGAAAGCGGCAACACGATGCGGTTGGTCACCCGGCGGTTGAACCGGGCATGCGCTCGGGAGAACAGCACGCTAGTCGATCTTGGTGAGCAGAACCGCCTGCTCGAACGGCAGCCTGGCGAACAGGGCCCGCGACCGGCCGCTGATGTAAGGGGCCGCTTCTTCCTTGGTAACCGTGCGCGGCTGCACGACGCCGAACGTTTTTCCGTTGCGCCGTATCCGCCCGCCGCCAGCAGCGTTGAGATTCTTCAGCCAGTCACGGTCCGGGCCGTAGGTCAGCAGGATCGCCACGCCGGGCTTCCCGTCGACGGTGGCGCTGAACACATTCAGCGGGGTGCGGTACGGCTTGCCGGAGCGCCGCCCGACGTGCTCGAGGATCCCGAAGCCGGGGAGCCAGCCGGCCCACATTCGCTGGATCGGGTTGGTGACGTGCCGATTGAACCGGGCGAGCCGTTGCGGTAGTTGCATGTCGCTATCCAACCCGCCGCCGGCCGCCCAACTCAACCCCATCGGCCCAGAACTACACCCTGTAGTCGACGGTTTTACCGCAGCTGGGACACTGGTGGCCATGGGTACCGAGGCTTCGGGCAAGCTGTTCGACGACGCCTGCGCCGTCATCCCGGGCGGGGTGAACTCGCCGGTACGCGCGTTCAAGGCCGTGGGTGGCACACCGCGCTTCATCACCGAGGCCGGCGGCTACTGGCTCACCGACGCCGACGGCAACCGCTACGTCGATCTGGTCTGCTCGTGGGGCCCGATGATCCTGGGCCACGCCCACCCCGCGGTGGTCGACGCCGTGCAGCACGCCGCGGCCTTCGGCGTCTCGTTCGGGGCGCCGACGCCCGCGGAGACCGAGCTGGCGAGCGAGATCGTCGACCGGGTGGCACCGGTGGACCTGATCCGGCTGGTGAACTCGGGCACCGAGGCCACGATGAGCGCGGTGCGGCTGGCCCGCGGCTACACCGGTCGCGCCAAGATCGTCAAGTTCTCCGGCTGCTACCACGGCCACGTCGACGCGTTATTGGCCGACGCCGGATCCGGCGTCGCGACGCTGGGCCTGCCGTCCTCGCCGGGCGTCACCGGGGCCACCGCGGCCGACACAATCGTGTTGCCCTACAACGACATTGACGCGGTACGCGAGGCGTTCGCCCGGTTCGGCGACCAGATCGCCGCGGTGATCACCGAGGCCAGCCCCGGCAATATGGGCGTCGTCCCGCCGGCGCCCGGCTACAACGCCGCGCTGCGAACGATCACCGCCGAGCACAGCGCGCTGCTGATCGTCGACGAGGTGATGACCGGTTTCCGGGTCAGCCGAAGCGGTTGGTACGGAATCGATCCGGTGGACGCGGACCTGTTCACGTTCGGCAAGGTGATGAGCGGCGGGCTGCCGGCCGCGGCGTTCGGCGGGCGGGCCGAGGTGATGGAACGGCTGGCCCCACTCGGCCCGGTGTATCAGGCCGGCACGCTGTCCGGTAATCCGGTGGCGGTGGCCGCGGGATTGGCCACGCTGCGGGCGGCCGACGACGCCGTCTACCAAGCGCTGGACGCCAACGCCGACCGGCTGGCCGCGCTGCTCTCCGATGCGCTCACAAAGGCCGATGTGCCACACCAGATTCCGCGGGCCGGCAACATGCTGTCGGTGTTCTTCGCCGACGAGCCGGTGACCGACTTCGCGACCGCCCGCGCCAGCGACACCTGGCGCTACCCCCCGTTCTTCCATGCTCTGCTCGACGCCGGTGTCTACCCGCCGTGCAGCGCGTTCGAGGCGTGGTTCGTCTCGGCCGCGCTCGACGACGCCGCGTTCGACCGGATCGCCGACGCACTACCCGCGGCCGCGGCGGCCGCCAAGGAGCAATGATGCAGACCCGGATTCATTTGGTGCGCCACGGCGAGGTGTACAACCCCGACGGCGTCCTCTACGGCCGTCTGCCGGGATTCCGCCTGTCCGACAAGGGAATTCGGCAGGCTCAGGCGGTAGCCGACGCGCTGGCCGACCGCGACGTGGTCGCGGTGATCGCCTCGCCGCTGCAGCGCGCGCAGGAGACCGCCGCGCCCATCGCCGCCCGCCACGACCTGCCCATCGACACCGATCCCGACCTGATCGAATCGACCAACATCCTGCAGGGCCGCGGTGTTTCGCCGGGCGACGGCGCCTGGCGCGACCCGCGGGTGTGGTGGCATCTGCGCAACCCGTTCACCCCGTCCTGGGGTGAGCCGTATGCCCAGATCGCGGCCCGGATGAGCACCGCGGTCGACAAGGCGCGGGCCCGTGCCGCCGGGCATGAAGCCGTGTGCGTGAGTCACCAGTTGCCGATCTGGACGGTGCGCCTGCACCTGACCGGCCGGCGGCTCTGGCACTGGCCGACGCGGCGGCAATGCGCGGTGGGTTCGGTGACTTCGCTGGTGTTCGACGGCGACCGGCTGGTCGACGTGGAGTACTCACTGCCGGGCGGCTGTTGACGTGGCTCGCTGGCTGGCGATCCTCGGCGCGGTGCTGGCCGCGCTGCTGGCCGGCTGCTCTCACGGCGACGACGCCGTCGCACAGGGCGGCACCTTCGAGTTCGTCGCGCCGGGCGGAAAGACGGACATCTTCTACAACCCGCCCGACCACCGCGGCCGCCCCGGGCCGCTGGCCGGCCCGGACCTGATGGATCCCGCCCGCACGCTGTCCGTCGACGACTTTCCCGGCAAGGTCGTCGTGATCAACGTGTGGGGGCAGTGGTGCGGGCCGTGCCGCGCCGAAGTCGCGCAGCTGCAACAGGTTTACGACGCCACCCGCGCCGACGGGGTGGCGTTCCTCGGTATCGACGTGCGCGACAACAACCGTCAGGCCGCGCAGGACTTCGTCACCGACCGCCACGTGACGTTCCCGTCGATCTACGACCCGGCGATGCGCACGATGATCGCGTTCGGCGGCAAATACCCCACCACGGTCATCCCGTCCACGGTGGTGCTCGACCGCCGGCACCGCGTCGCCGCCGTGTTCCTGCGCGAACTGCTCGCCGAGGACCTGCAGCCGGTTGTGCAGCGAGTCGCCACCGAAGATCAGGCGCCGCCGGGACCGCAATGAGCAGCGGGTTCACCGAAATCGCCGCCGCCGGGCCGCTGCTGGTGGCGCTGGGAGTGTGCCTGCTCGCGGGACTGGTGTCGTTCGCGTCGCCGTGCGTGGTGCCGCTGGTGCCCGGCTACCTGTCGTATCTGGCGGCGGTGGTCGGCGTCGACGAACGGCAGGCCCACGCCGCGCGCTGGCGGGTCGCCGGGTCGGCGGCGTTGTTCGTGGCAGGCTTCACCGCGGTGTTCGTGCTCGGCACCGTCGCGGTGCTGGGCATGACGACCACGCTGATCACGAATCAGCTTGTGCTGCAACGGGTTGGCGGTGCGCTGACCATCGTGATGGGCCTGGTGTTCGTCGGGTTCATTCCCGCACTGCAGCGCCAGGCCCGGTTCACGCCGCGGCAGTTGTCGACGGTGGCGGGCGCGCCGCTGCTGGGCGCGGTGTTCGCGCTGGGTTGGACGCCGTGCCTGGGCCCGACGCTGACCGGGGTGATCACCGTCGCCTCGGCCACCGACGGCGCCAGCGTGGCGCGCGGCATCGTACTGGTGATCGCCTACTGCCTGGGGCTGGGAGTTCCATTCGTGCTGTTGGCTTTTGGCTCTGCGTCGGCAGTCGCCGGGCTGGGCTGGCTGCGTCGGCACACCCGCGCGCTGCAGATCGTCGGCGGCGTGCTGCTGATCGCCGTCGGGCTGGCGCTGCTCACCGGCGTGTGGAACGACTTCGTCTCGTGGCTGCGCGACGCGTTCGTCTCCGACGTGAGGCTGCCGGTCTAGTGGCGCGAGCAGACGCAGAATCGCACGCGCGGGGCCCGCGCCGTGCGATTCTGCGTCTGCTCGCCACAGCCCGCAACACCTGGCGGGCGCTGACGTCGATGGGCACCGCGCTGGTGCTGCTGTTCCTGCTGGCGCTCGGCGCGATCCCCGGCGCGCTTTTGCCGCAACGCAGCCTCAACGCCGACAAGGTCGACGACTACCTGGCCGCCCATCCGGTGATCGGGCCGTGGCTGGACGCGGTGCAGGCGTTCGACGTGTTCGGCAGCTTCTGGTTCACCGCGATCTACGTGTTGCTGTTCGTGTCGCTGGTCGGCTGCCTGACCCCGCGGATGATCGAGCACGCGAAAAGCCTGCGCGCCAAACCCGTTGCGGCGCCGCGTAACCTGGCCCGGCTGCCCAAGCACGCCACCGCCACGATTGCCGGGCAGCCCGACGACGTCGTGGCAACAATCGCGTCGCGGTTGCGTGGCTGGCGCAAGGTCATCCGCGGCAACGAAATCTCGGCCGAAAAAGGCTATCTGCGCGAATTCGGCAATCTCGCATTCCATTTCGCGTTGCTGGGCCTGCTGCTCGCGGTGGGCGTCGGGAAGATGTTCGGCTACGAGGGCAACGTGATCGTCATCGCCGACGGCGGCCCCGGGTTCTGCTCGGCGTCGCCGGCCGCGTTCGACTCCTTCCGCGCCGGCAACACCGTCGACGGCACCTCGCTGCACCCAATCTGCATCCGCGTCAACAACTTTGACGCTCACTACCTGCCGTCGGGCCAGGCCACGTCGTTCTCCGCCAACATCGACTACCAGACCGGCGGCGACCTGACGACCGACAGCTGGCGGCCCTACCGGCTGGAGGTCAACCACCCGCTGCGCACCGGCGGCGACCGGGTGTACCTGCAGGGCCACGGCTACGCCCCGACGTTCACGGTGACCTTCCCGGACGGGCAGACCCGCACGTCGACCGTGCAGTGGCGGCCCGACAACCCGCAGACCCTGCTGTCATCGGGCGTGGCCCGCATCGACCCGCCGGCCGGCAGCTATCGCAACCCAGATCAGCGTCGCAAACACCAGATCGCCATCCAGGGACTGCTCGCCCCCACCGAGCAACTCGACGGCACACTGCTGTCGTCGAGCTTTCCCGCCCTGAACGCGCCCGCGGTGGCCGTCGACATCTACCAGGGCGACACCGGGCTGGACACCGGCCGGCCGCAGTCGCTGTACACCCTGGATCCCCGGCTGATCGAGCAGCACCGGTTGACCAAGGCCAAGCGGGTGAACCTGCGCGCGGGTGAGGCGGCAAACCTTCCGGACGGCACCGTGGTGCGCTTCGACGGCGCCGTGCCGTTCGTCAACCTGCAGGTCTCCCACGACCCCGGCCAGATCTGGGTGCTGATCTCCGCATCGGTGATGATGGCCGGCTTGCTGGTATCGCTGCTGGTGCGACGACGGCGGATATGGGCGCGGATCGTGGACGCTGACGACGGTACGGTGAACGTCGAGCTGGGCGGCCTGGCCCGCACCGACAACTCCGGCTGGGGCGACGAATTCGAACGCCTGACCAGCCGCTTACTGGCCGGGTTCGACGCGGGCGACCGGAAGGAGTTGAGCGTCCGATGAACACCACCCACATCCACCTGGGGCTGGCGCGGACGTCCGACTGGGCGTTCACGTCGGCGGTGGTGGTGCTGGTGGTGGCGCTGCTGCTGCTGGCCGTCGAACTCGCCTACACCCGCAGCCGCCGCCCCGACCGGGAGCTGGTGAGCGCCGGAGTTGCCGCCGACAGCGCCACTCCGGGCGTCGTGCAGGAGACCCCGCGGCGCCCGTTTGACGAACGCGTCGGGCGGGCCGGTCTGGCGCTGGTCTACGTCGGGATCGCGATGCTGGCGGCGTGCATTGTGCTGCGCGGTCTGGCCACCGCGCGGGTGCCGTGGGGCAACATGTACGAGTTCATCAACCTGACCTGCTTCTGCGGCCTGGTCGCCGGCGCGGTCACGCTGCGCCGCCCGCAATACCGCCCGCTATGGGTGTTCCTGCTGCTGCCGGTGCTGATCTTGCTGACGGTGTCGGGGCGCTGGCTGTACGCCAACGCCGCGCCGGTGATGCCGGCACTGCAGTCCTACTGGCTGCCCATCCATGTGTCGGTGGTCAGCCTGGGCTCCGGGGTGTTCCTGGTGGCCGGCGTCGCCAGCATCCTCTTTCTGCTGAAGACTTCCCGGTGGAGCGACGCTCGCGTGGTGCAGGGGCTGCCCGACGCGCAAACCCTGGACCGCATCGCCTACCGGACGACGATCTTCGGCTTCCCGGTCTTCGGGTTCGGGGTGATATTCGGCGCGATCTGGGCCGAGGAAGCCTGGGGCCGCTACTGGGGCTGGGACCCCAAGGAAACTGTGGCGTTTATCGCCTGGGTGGTGTACGCCGCCTACCTTCATGCCAGGTCGACGGCTGGGTGGCGCGACCGCAAAGCCGCCTGGATCAACGTGGTCGGCTTCGTGGCCATGGTCTTCAACCTGTTCTTCGTTAACCTGGTGACTGTGGGCCTGCATTCATATGCGGGTGTGGGCTGACCAGGCGATCGTTCATCGACAAACGACCCGAGTACTGCAACGAGGGGAAGTGCACGTGTCTGAGCATCCGGCCCAGGGCGCTGGGGCGTCTCGAGGGCATGAAGACCATCCGACGACGGAATTGCCGCCACAGCCTCCACCTGGTGAGCCGGACGCCAGGACCAGCAACGCCGAGACCAAGGCGTTCGCCGGATTCCGTACCGAGCGCCGCTTCGCCGAGAACGAGACCGTAGGCGGGCTGGCGCCGCCGACCCGCGTCGAGCCGCGGGCCTGGGCGGCCACCCCGGCCAAGGGACTGCCCCGGGTGGTCGACTCGCCGCAGTACGGCACCGGTTTTTACGGCGGCCAGCAACCGGACACGCAGTACCGGCAGGGTCCGGTGCACCACCCGCCGTCGCCGTATCCGGAACTGTCCACCAGCACCCTGCTGCGGCAGGTCAAGCCGCCGCCGTCGGAGGGCTGGCGCAAATGGCTCTACATCCTGTCCGGTCAGCTGATCAACGTCGGGGAAAGCCCGCGGGTCAACCGCTACAACGACCTGATCATGCAGGCCAACCGGCCGCTGCGGGGCTGCTACCGCATCGCGATGCTGTCGCTGAAGGGCGGGGTCGGCAAGACCACGATCACCGCCACGCTGGGCGCCACCTTCGCGTCCATCCGCGGGGACCGGGTGATCGCCGTCGACGCCAACCCCGACCGCGGCACGCTGAGCCAGAAGGTGCCGCTCGAAACGCCGGCCACCGTGCGCCATTTGCTGCGTGACGCCGAGGGCATCCAGCGTTACAGCGACGTGCGCAGCTACACCTCGCAGGGCCCGAGCCGGCTGGAGGTGCTGGCCTCGGAGAGCGACCCGGCGATGTCGGATGCGTTCAGTGCCGAGGACTACAGCCGCACGCTCGAAATCCTGGAGCGCTATTACGGTCTGGTACTCACCGACTGCGGCACCGGGTTGCTGCACTCGGCGATGTCGGCGGTGCTGTCCAAGGCCGACACGCTGGTGGTGGTCAGCTCGGGGTCGATCGACGGCGCCCGCAGCGCCTCGGCGACGCTGGACTGGCTGGATGCGCACGGCCACGAGGAGCAGGTCCGCAATTCGATCGCGGTGATCAACGCGGTGCGGCCCCGCTCAGGCAAGGTCGACATGCAAAAGGTGGTCGATCACTTCTCGCGGCGTTGCCGCGCCGTGCGGTTGATTCCGTTCGACCCGCATCTGGAGGAGGGCGCGGAAATCAGCCTGGAGCGGTTGAGGCGGGAGACACGAGAAGCGCTGATCGAGTTGGCAGCCGTTGTGGCCGACG
The DNA here is from genome assembly GCF_003402475.1 of Mycobacterium sp. MFM001. GTDB lineage: Bacteria > Actinomycetota > Actinomycetes > Mycobacteriales > Mycobacteriaceae > Mycobacterium. The sequence goes on along the minus strand of NZ_BFAB01000004.1, from coordinate 93,395 downwards.
GGTTTCCGAGCGACGACCGGCGCAACACCGGCTTTATCTAACGCGGGTTGTTATCACCGTGGCTTAGCCGCCACAGGAACTCCGGATCGTCGTCGGGTCCGATGACGCGAGTCTTCGGGCGGTTCACCTGCGAACGCGCGGCCCGCCAGCCAAGGTAGATCAGCGTCCCCAAAACCATGACGAGGAGCAGGTAGAGCACTCGACACCTCCTGCGTCCGAATATACGCGCACCGTAGGCTCGGACCGTGCCGGTTGGTCGAAGCCCCGCTGGTCGCGCCGTGGTCGATGTTCTGGTCTACGGGGCGGCCCGGATTGCGCTGGCCGTTGCTCTGACCGCCGCGATCTACGGGGTGGCCCGGCTGCTCGGGGTGCGGGAGTTCCCGGTGGTTGTCGCCGCGTTGTTCGCTTTGGTCATCGCGATGCCGCTTGGCATCTGGTTGTTCAGCCCGCTGCGTCGCCGCGCCAACGCCGGGATTGCGGCGGCCACCGAGCGACGACGCCGCGACCGCGAGCAACTGCGCGCCCGGCTGCGCGGGGAGACTCCGCCCGACGACGAGTGACGCGTCCGCGTCGAGTGTGCATCCTGGGCGACGACACGCCGACGGGCTGCGCCGTGGCTGCACAGTGAAAGCCCTGAGTGCACACTCAGCCCGCGAAAGCCAACGCGGCGGCCACGGCGATCGACCACACCAGCATCGTCAGCCCGGTGTCCCGCAGCACCGGAATCAGCTCGGGGCCGGTGCGTCCGAACCGCACCGGCTGGGCGGCGCGCAGCGCCAACGGCGTGGCGACTAATCCCGCGGCACACCACGGCGTCGCCAACATCAGCGCCAACGTCAGCACCGCGGCGAGCGCCAGCAGCGATTGATAGAGCGTCCGCGTCCTCGCGTCGCCCAGCCGTACCGCCAGCGTGATCTTCCGGGACTGCGCGTCGGTCGGGATGTCGCGCAGGTTGTTGGCCACCAACACCGCCGACGACAGCGCTCCCGTCGTCACAGCCAGCACCAGGCCCACCCAATCGACTCGCAGAGCCTGCGTGTACTGGGTGCCCAGCACAGCGACCAAACCGAAGAACACGAACACCGCCAGTTCGCCAAAACCCGTGTAGCCGTACGGTTTTGACCCGCCGGTATACAGCCAGGCCCCGGCGATGCACGCCACTCCGACGGCAATCAGCCACGGCGCACTGGTCAGCGCCAATGCCAGCCCGGCCGCCGCGCCGACGCTCAGGCTCACCACGGCCACCGCCAGCACCGAGCGCGGGGTAGCCAGCCGCGAACCGACCAGCCTTAGTGGGCCGGCTCGGTCATCGTCGGTGCCGCGGATGCCGTCGGAGTAGTCGTTGGCGAAGTTGACCCCGATGACGAAGGCGCATGCCACCAACAGCGCCAGCAGCGCTTTCCACCAGACCGCGGCGTGCAGCCAGGCGGCGGCGCCGGTGCCCGCGACGACCGGCGCGGCCGCGTTGGGCAAAGTGCGCGGCCGGGCACCGGCGATCCACTGCTGAAAGCTGGCCATGGCTCGATCGTTCCATGCGCTGTACGAGAATGAATGAATGCCCGCCGGCGACGATGCAGAGCGGAGCGATGAGAAGGAGCGGCGTACATGCTGGGAGTGATCGGCGGCAGCGGCTTCTACACCTTCTTCGGGGCCGACGCCCGCACCATCAACCTCGACACCCCGTTCGGTGAGCCGAGCGCCCCGGTCACCGTCGGCGTCGTCGGCGAGCATGAGGTCGCGTTTCTGCCCCGTCACGGTGCGCAGCATCAGTATTCGGCGCACACCGTCCCGTACCGCGCCAACATGTGGGCGCTGCGGGCGCTGGGGGTGCGGCGGGTGTTCGGGCCGTGCGCGGTCGGCAGCCTGACGCCCGATCTCGGGCCCGGCTCGATCGTGGTGCCCGACCAGCTGGTGGACCGCACTCATGGCCGCGCCGACACCTACTTCGAATCCGGCGGGGCGCACGCCGCCTTTGCCGATCCGTACTGCCCGGCTTTGCGGGCCGCGGTCACCGGCCTGCCCGGCGTCGTCGACGGCGGCACCATGGTGGTGATTCAGGGCCCGCGGTTTTCCACCCGCGCGGAAAGCCAGTGGTACGCCGCCGCCGGGTTCACGCTGATCAACATGACGGGCTATCCCGAGGCAGTGCTCGCTCGCGAGCTCGACATGTGTTATGCCTCAATCGCTTTGGTGACCGACCTGGACGCCGGAATCGAGGCCGGCGCGGGAGTGACGGCCGTCGACGTATTCAGCGAGTTCGAGAAGAACATCGAGCCGTTCAAAAAGCTGGTGCACGAGGCCATCGGTCAGGTCGCCGCCGAGCGCACCTGCACCGACTGCCAGTCGCACACCGGCGTCAGCCTGCCGTTCGACCTACCGTGAGGGTGCTGCTGACCGGCGCGGCCGGCTTCATCGGCTCGCGGGTGCACGCCGCGTTGCAAGCCGCCGGGCATGAGGTCATTGCGATCGACGCTCTGCTGCCCGCCGCGCACGGACCAGATGCGGCGGTGCCAGCGGGATGCCAACGCGTGGACGTCCGCGACGCCGACGCACTGACCCCGCTGCTGGCCGGGGTAGACCTCGTCTGTCATCAGGCGGCCGTCGTCGGCGCCGGGGTGAACGCCGCCGACGCGCCGGCGTACGGCAGCCACAACGACTTTGGCACCACGGTGTTGCTCGCCCAGATGTTCGCCGCCGGTGTGCGCCGGCTGGTGCTGGCATCGTCGATGGTGGTTTACGGGCAGGGCCGTTACCGCTGCACCGAGCACGGACTGGCCGACCCGCCGGCGCGGAGTCGGACCGACCTGGACGCCGGGGTTTTCGAGCATCGCTGCCCGCGCTGTGGCCGTGAGGTGGACTGGCAGCTGGTCGACGAGGACGCGCCGCTGCGGCCGCGCAGCCTGTACGCGGCCAGCAAGACCGCGCAGGAGCATTACGCGCTGGCGTGGTCGGAGTCGACCGGCGGCTCGGTGGTAGCCCTGCGTTATCACAACGTCTACGGTCCGGGTATGCCTCGCGACACGCCGTATTCCGGGGTGGCCGCCATTTTCCGGTCGACGCTCGAAAAGGGTGAGCCGCCACCGGTTTTCGAGGACGGCGGCCAGATGCGCGATTTCGTACACGTCGACGACGTAGCGGCCGCCAACCTGGCCGCTGTGGACTTCGACGGCGAGGGCTTTGTCGCCGCCAATGTCTGTTCGGGCCAGCCGATTTCGATCCTGGAGGTGGCCACGGCGCTGTGCGACGCGCGCGGCAGCGGTGTGGCGCCGGTCGTCACCGGGCAGTATCGCAGCGGCGACGTGCGTCATATCGTCGCCGATCCAGCCCGGGCCGCGGAGGTATTGGGTTTTCGTGCGGCTGTCGACCCGCAAGAGGGGTTGCGCGAATTCGCGTCGGCGCCGCTGCGCGATTAGCCTTGGCCGGGCCGGTAGATCTTGGGCGTCCGGGGCAGCCGCCGCGTTGGAGCGTTATCTCCCCGAAAGATCCGGGGCCGGGCGGTGTCCAACTGCCTCGTCTCGGGTTCTGGCGGCCGGTGGTGTGCTCGTCGGCCGGTGACGATGACGACGGCGAGGATACACAGGGTCAGCCCGCACAGTACGGCGTCGAACGTGCTGGTGATCTGCTGAGCGAGATCGTTGCCGTAAACCGGATTGTTCAGCCACGAAGGCGAACTCGCATACCGCGGAGCCAGCGCGACGCCTATCACAATGCGGGAAACACTGAGTACGAACAGAACTCCGCACAGCGACGAGATCATGGGCCGGGGCAGCGACAGGTTGGCGAGGTTGAGGTACAGCCACACGGCAAGCACGGCGGTCACCAGGTCGAACGCGGCCATCGCCGCGCTGTCGTACGGCGAGTACGGCAGGTTCAGGCTCACCGAGACGACGATGTCGGTGATGCGCATCAGCACCGATCCGGCACACCATACGATGATGAGCAGCAAGCCTTTTCGCGCCGCAGGGCGCCACAAGTTCTCAGGGATATGCTCCGTCGTGGCGATGCGCAGCAACGTCAACGGCGCGAACACCGCGGCGGCCGCGGCCCACACCAGATAGCCCTCGAACCCAACGCCGGCCGTGGAGGTGTTCTGCGCGATGCCGTGGAATGCGTCAATCTCCCGGCCAATAGGTAAGCTCCAGACGATGATTCCGCCGAGCAGGGTGGACGCTCCGAGCCCGATCGTTGCGAGTCGAGATACCCTGCTGCGCTGAAGGATCCATCGGGACGCGACGACGACGGCCACCAAAGCCACAATGCCGTACACGACTGCGGTGGCGATGATCGCCACGTTCTGCTTGCCAAAACCGGACGAACCGCTAGGCAAGGCGGCCTTTATCCGCCAGAACAGGTTGAACACCACGGCGAGTGCTGCCCCGAGAATGGACGCGTATCCCAAGGCGCGGGCGGACCGCAGCCACCTTCGGAACCTGTCCTTGTCCGCGGCCGTCGCACTGATCAGGGGTTGAGCGCTCAACAACGAACCGGCGATTCCGAGCCATGCGCCAGGGCCTACGCCGCCCGGCACATTGGCACTCCCGCCGTACCGCACCGTCTGGACCGCGTCGAACACCACAAAGCCCAGCACCACGAGCAGGTACGGGATGTTGAAGATGGCACGCAGTCGACCGGCCAGCGGATCCATGCGCCACGAGCCGGCGACTGATGCCAGCGAAAGCACTGTCACCACAAGCAGTACCGTGAAGAGCCCGCCGCGGCTGTCGGGGACGCCGACGCCGAAATAAAGGTTCCACGGCAAAGCCAGCGCGACGAGCAACAAGACCGCTGCGATCACGTCGCGGCCGATGTTCCAGCGCTGAATGCTCTTGCGAGTCAGCGCGGATCGCGACGGCTGTTGATTCTCGACCTGCGGGATGGCGCCAAGGCGGACCGTACTTGTGTCGTCGCGGCTGTCGCTCACCAGATTCCCCTTGCGCTGCTCGACTGCGAACATCGTCGTACGTCCCCAGTGTGGCTTACGCTGGGCGACTCGGCACGAGGCGCGCTTCCGTAGGCTGGATCTGGATTATTCGCTGACCCTGTGTCGGCCCAATAGCTGATACTGCAGTGTCAGAGAGGAGAGCCGCGATGGACGTAACCCTGGGCGTCGCGGTCAGCGGTCCGGTGGCCCGTCTGGCGCTGGTCGGCTCGGGAGGCGACGGAAACGCGCTGATCGACGAATCAGTTGTCGACCTGGGTTCGGACGCGGTCGACAAACTGGCCGAAACGGTGGTCGGCACCCATCGGCTGCTGGCCGCAGAAGACCACCGGCTGGTCGGCACTCGGGTGTGCTGGTCGGATCAGCAGCAAGCCGATCAGCTGCGACGGGCGCTGGACGACTCGGGCGTCGAGAACGTCGCGGTGCTGCCGGAGTCAGATGCGGCAACGTCGCTGATCACCACCGCAAGTTTGCCGGCGGGCGCGCCCGACGACCCTGATCTCACGGCGGCGTGGGGGGCGGCGGTGGCCGCGGGGCCGGCGACAATGACGCAGGCGGCCATGCCTGCCCCGGATGCGACGATGGCTGCGCCGGCGGCGGCCATGACCGACGCGGCAATGCCGGTCGAAGACCCGACGATCAACGAGCCGGCGGCAGAGGTGCCAGAGGCGGAACACCAGCTGGCGTACTCGATGGCCGACGACGGTTCCGAACTGCTGCCGATGGAGTACGACGGCGACGACGAGGATTACGACGAGACCGAGGTGGTCGCGCAGCCGGTCGGCCGGGCGTTGTTGGTGGGTAGCACCGTGGGCGGGATCGTGGTCGCGGGATGCGCCGCGTTGGCTGTCGCGGTGACGATCGGTGTTCGTCCGAGCGCGGCCAGTCAACCTCCGCCTCCGCCCGTGCAACAGCCGCAGCAGCAACAGAGGCCCGTGCCGGGGAACTTCATGCCGGTGTTGCCGCCACCGAACGCGCCAAGCACCCAGGTGCAGGCTCCGGCGGTCAGCAATCCGGGTGCCCCGCAGGGCGTTTCGGGTCCCGGTCGTCAGCAGGCGCCCAGCGGGCCGCCTGCCGCGCCCCCGCCCGTCGAGCAGGCACCGCCGCCGGCCGCCCCGCCTGCGCCGGCTGCGCCGTCGGCTCCGGGCTTCAACCCGGTGCCGATCCCGATCCCGATTCCGCTCCCGATCAATGTGCCCAGTGGGCCTCTTCCCGGCACGAATCCGGGGACGAATCCCGGTACGAATCCGGGTACGAACCCCGGGACCAATCCGGGCACTAATCCTGGGACGAATCCCGGGACGAACCCGGGGACCAATCCGGGCACTAATCCTGGGACGAACCCGGGGACCAATCCTGGGACGAATCCCGGTACTAATCCTGGGACGAACCCGGGGACTAACCCCGGTACTAACCCCGGTACGAACCCTGGGACCAATCCTGGGACGAATCCGGGCACTAACCCCGGTACGAGTCCGGGAACAAATCCTGGCACCAATCCTGGGACGAATCCCGGTACTAACCCTGGGACGAATCCGGGGACGAATCCCGGTACTAATCCTGGGACGAATCCCGGTACCAACCCTGGGACGAACCCGGGTGGCACCGGTGGGCCGGGGTCGGGCAGCAGTGGCTCTAGCGGAACCGGCTCCGGTGGCGCTGGCGGCGAACCCGGCTCAGGCAGCACCGGCGGTGGCAGCGGGTCCGGTAGCGTCGGCGGCGGCTCCAGTAGCACCGGCGGTGGCGGCTCTGGTTCGGGCGGGACGAGCTCCGGCGGGTCCGGCAGCTCTGGCTCTGGCACTGGCTCTGGCGGCGGCTTTGGCTCCGGCGGTAGCGGTTCCGGTAGCAGTGGGGGTGGCGGTATCGGATCCGGTGGCGGGTCAGGCGGCTTCGGGTCCGGTGGGTCCAGCTCCGGTGGCGGCGGTTCGGGCGGCAGTGGCATCGGTGGCGGCTCTAGCTCCGGCGGCGGGGGCTCCGGTGGCGGCGGCTTGGGCGGCTTTGGCCACTGAAACGCCACCGCCATCGAGCAACCGGGTTTGGCTGGGCAAGCACGATTGGCGTTCGCGCCGTGAAAGCCGAAAGCGGGAACGAGGTGCCAAACCGTGCCTCGGCGTCACATCCGCCACAGGAGTCTCTGGTCCGAACAGCACACAATTTGCCCGCCTCTGAGCGACAAACCCCAAGGGCGATTGAATTGTCGCTATAAGCCGGAAATCTGAAGCCCACGACTGGTGACGATTTCTACAGCCATGTACACGCTCAGGCGCATTACTGTCGAAGGTCATGCCCGAGGTCACGGTGGTGCTGCCCTGTATGAATGAGGCCGAGTCGCTGCCTGACGTGCTGGCGACCATCCCCGCCGGCTACCACCCGCTGGTCGTCGACAACAACAGCACCGACGACACCGCCGAGGTCGCCCGCCGCCACGGCGCCACTGTGGTCGTCGAGTCGCGGCCCGGCTACGGATCCGCGGTCCACGCCGGGGTGGTGGCGGCGACGACGCCGATCGTGGCGGTCATCGACGCCGACGGCTCCCTGGACCCCGCCGACCTGCCCCGGCTGGTCGCCGAACTCGACTACGGCGCCGACCTTGCCGTCGGGCGTCGACGACCGGTGCCCGGATTGCACTGGCCGTGGGTCGCGCGGCTGGGCAGCGTGATGATGAGCTGGCGGCTGCGCACCCGGCACGGCTTGCCGGTGCACGACATCGCGCCGATGCGAGTATTTCGCCGCGACGCCCTGCTTGGTTTGGGCATCACGGACCGCCGGTCGGGCTATCCGCTGGAGTTGCTGGTGCGGGCGGCCGCTGCCGGCTGGCGTGTCGTCGAACACGACGTCGCCTACGGCCCCCGCACCGGAGGCAAATCCAAAGTGAGCGGCTCACTTCGGGGCAGCATGATCGCGATCCTGGACTTCTGGAAAGCGATCTCGTGAGCATCGTGCCGGTGACGCTGCTGGTGGTGGCCAAAGCGCCGGTGCCCGGCCAGGCCAAGACGCGGCTGGCTGCGACGGTGGGTGACCGGGTCGCCGCCGAGATCGCTGCCGCCGCACTGCTCGACACCCTCGATGCGGTGGCCGCTGCACCGGTCGCCGCGCGGGTGGTGGCGTTCACCGGCGAGCTCGACGAGGCGGTCGACGCCGACGAGATCCGAAGCGGGCTGACATCATTCACCGTTATTCCTCAGCGCGGCAACGACTTCGCCGACCGGTTGGCCAACGCGCACGCCGACGCAGCCGACGGCTATCCCGTGTTGCAGATCGGGATGGACACCCCGCAGGTGACCGCCCAGTTGCTGGTCGACTGCGGGCGACAGCTGTGCGAATCGCCGGCCGTCCTCGGCCTCGCCCGTGACGGTGGCTGGTGGGCGTTGGGGGTGCGCACACCGGAGAGCGCCGTGTGTCTGCGCGACGTTCCCATGTCGCAGCCGGACACCGGGATGCTTACGTTGAAAGCGTTGAATTCCAATGGAATTGAGGTGTCATTGCTGGAGGAGCTGGCCGATTTCGACGTCGTCAACGACGTGGCCGCAGTACGCGAAAGCTGCCGATCGGCCAGCCGGTTTGCTCAAGCCGCCCGCGCCGCCGGGCTGTAGTCGCCCTACCAGTTCGTGTAGATCAGGCTGTTCACCAGCAGCGCGCCAATAACATTGAGCGCCAACCAAAACCGATGTGACTGTGGCGGAAGCAGCGCAGGAGCCGCGGTCAGCCAGATGGTGAACGGCAACCAGATCCGTTCCGTCTCCGCCTTACTGAGCATGCTCAGGTCGGCGCAGACGATCGCTATCAGTACCGCCAGCATCAGCAGATGAATGCCGGATCGTCGGCGGATCGCAGCCGCGTCGAATACCCGACCCAGGCCGGCGATGCTACCCAAGCCTGTCGCGCATGCCGCGGCCGCCAGATTGGCCCAGCTCCAGTACTCGAACGGTCGATCGCTCGCGAGGCCCTGCCAATAGCGTTGCTGGACAAGGGTGTAGCCATCGAACCACCAGAAGCCTGCGGCGGCGAATACCAGGACCACCGCGACGGCCGCTATCACGGCCGGTCCGAGGGCGCGCAGCGCGGGTCGCCAATCTCTCGCGCACACCAGGACGGCCAACGCCGGTAGCGCCATCAACGTCAGCCCATAGTTGAGGAAGAGGGCCCAACCGAGCAGCAGACCCGACGCAACCGCCACCAGGCGGGGGCGTCGCACCTCGCTGTGTACCGCCACCGCCAGTAGCGCGATGCCCCAGGCCGCCACCCCGGCGAAGTATCCGTCCGCCGAGACAGCGATCCAGATCGCCGTCGGCGCCACCGCGACGAATGGCGCGGCCCGACGGGCGGTCGTCTCGTCGGCCACCGCCCGCAGCGCGATCAAGATCGCCGCTGCCGCGCTGGAGCCAACCAACAGACACAGTAGGCCGGCCCAGGCGCCGCCGCTCAAGCCGAGGCGGTCCATCCAGACGAATGTCAGCAGTGCGCCAGGCGGGTGGCCCGACACATGGGTGGTCCACGAGTGTGGTTGGAAATCAAGGATGCGGCTTGAAAAAGTGCGCACCGTCCGCGGGATGTCGGTGATGCCCGGAACCTCGTGCAAATACTCGTCTTTGGTGGTCAGCCGACCGGCGAAGCCGCGTCGCCAGCCGTCGATCATCGCCAGCGAAAACGCCCACGCGCACGCGGTCGCCCAGGCCACCCAGGTCAGCAGTCGCCACCGCAGTCGCTGGGCGACTGCAGGCCCCCAGATCAGCGCGGCCAGCCCGATCAGAATCGCCGGGACGGTGCCCCACCCGACATGGGTCTCGAACCACCCGAACAGCGGCGCGGCGCCGGCATGCGAGCCGAAGCGATCGGGCGCCGAGTGACGCCGCGACATGATCCCCAAATGGGCCCGGGGCAACACGAATGCGGCCGCAACCAGGACGAACCCGACTGCAGCCGCGATTGCCTCCCTGCGACCGATCTTCACCACCGGTCAGCCTATTGGTACGGCGCCGCACGACGGTCAGACGTTTGCACCGGTGAAGCTTCTTGACGACGCGCTGTGGGACGCTTGAGGGCATCTCCAACAGACGAGCAGGGGGGCGCCCATGCCGATTGACCCACCGGACTGGTCCGGCGCTGACCGAGGCAACCCGCCACTGATGCCGCCGCCCGCTTACCAGCCAAGATTTGATGCGCAGCCCGGATACGGTTGGCATTCACCGGTCGTGCCCCCGCCGGGTGCCTACCCGCCGTATGCGCCGGTCGGTAAGCGCGCACCAAGAAAGTACTGGTACGCCATTGGTACGGCGCTGATCGTGCTGGGCGTTGTGTTCGGCGTCGGCGCGGGCGTCAAGTTCCTCGACATCATGGGCAAGCAGCCCCCCAGCGAGCACACCTTCGGCAGCGGCGAATCCACCACCCTGCACATGAATGCGGGCGGCACAAACGTGGTTTTCATCGCGAACGCCGACACCGGCGCGCGGCACCGAGTCCATTGCGACGTAACGCCGGGAGTCGGCGTCGCGATGACGAACTACACCGGAGACATGACCGTGAATCAGTGGAAGGCATACTTCACGATCACCGCCAGCCGATCCGGCGATTACACGGTGAGCTGCACTGGATCTTCGTCTGACAAGTTCGGCGTCGGGGGCGATCTTCGTATGGGTGAGTTTGTCGGCGCCTTCCTCGCTGGTCTCGGTGGCCTAGCCCTAATGGCGGTCGGGGTTTTGACTTTGGTGTTGACTGCAGTCCTTCGTCGGCGGCGGGCACGACAATAGATGTGGTGGGGCGTACCTGCAGGCGGTCAGTAATTGCGGTCACGCCAGCCTATTGGCCAGTTGGCGGCGTAGAGAGTTGACCCCATTGGCGGCCGGAAATTGATGTCAAATTTGATGCACAGGTTGACAACAAGGCCACGAATTGAGTTGTCTCAGATCGAATGTCGGGTATCCGAGTAAGGGGAGATGGCCAACTCCCGTGCTGTGGTTGACTAGTTCGCATGGGATTTCGTGATCGTGTACGAGGCATCGCCAGGCCCAATCCTGACTTCTCGCCGGTCGACCCAGAAGAACTTCGTCTGCGGCTGCTGCGGCTGAACCAACCCGCGGAACCCTGGCTGGTGCGCGACGGTGCCGCCGAGAAAGTCGACTTGGTGGTGGAGTGGAAGACCAGCGATCCGAACTGGAAGGACCTCTTAAGCGAGGTAGGCGTCAATGACACCTTCTCGACCCGGCTGCGGTTCCATGCTCGGGCCCACGAAGTTCGGTCGACGGATCGCTGTTTCGCTGGGGATTGGTACTCGGACGAGAATGGGGGCCGCTACTACCGTGAAAGCTGGCAAAACGGTCAGTTGCACGATGTGGCCGAGCGCACGGTGAACGGTCAGAGATACCGCTTCGACTCGAAGGATTTCAAAAACATCTTGAAGCAGGCCATCACTGATGCTGGCTGGAGTTACCGGGCCGTGGTCATGCGCAAGCTATGACCACCCAATGGAAGTCATCGTTCAGCGCGAAAGTTCCCTTCCGTAAGGGCTATTGCCAGTCATTGACTCCTTCGGTAATCAGGTCGTCGAGACGTTCTTAATCGACCATAATCGATTCGGTCGCAGCGTTGTTGGCGTTGCGAACTGCTTCGTTGAGCCGTTGCTCAACTGTCTCCGCCTCCAACCGCAAGAGGCCATCGCTGATGAAGACACTGAGTAGCTGATGGTGGCCGTTCAGGGTCACTTCAACGGACTTGTATTCGTCAGTGCCCGTGAAGGTCGTGCTGCGCATCTTGTAGCTGGTCGTCCATTATCTGAATCAGCGACTGCGCGTCCTTCAGTGCCGCGGCCACCTCCGGATGCATCTCGTGCACCATGTCAGGCATCCTCGATGCAGGCCATCGGACCGGGCGGTGTTGCCGTTAGCCACCGAACTCCCGCGCCAAGGCTTGCCGGTCCACTTTGCCAATGCCGCGCATCGGCAGCGCGTCGACGATGTGCAGTTCGCGCGGTGCCGCCGTGACCTCCAGCGTGTCCGCGACATGCGCACGCAAGTCGTCCAAAGTCGGTGCAGCGCAGCCCTGAACAACTACCACAGCCGCGACTACCCGCTGACCTAACCGGTCGTCGGCGACTCCGAACACCGCACACTCGGCCACCGCGGGATGCATGCGCAGTGCAGCCTCCACCGGCTGCGGCAACACTGTCAACCCGCCGGTGCTGATCGCCTCATCGGCTCGACCCAACACGGTGAGTACACCCGAATCATCAAGAACACCAATGTCTTCGGTCCGAAACCAGCCGGGCTCCGCAAACGGATCGGGATCGACGGGATTGCGGTAGCCCTTCGCCAACGTCGCGCCGCCGATCACGATGCGCCCGTCCGCGTCCACCCGCACCTGAACCCCGGTCAAAGGCACACCGTCGTAGACGCAGCCGCCCGCTGTCTCGCTCATCCCGTAGGTGCGCACCACGGTAACGCCAGCCCCGGCAGCAGCATCCAGCACAGGACGCGGCGCCGGCCCCCCGCCGATCAACACGGCCTCCAAGGAGGCCAGCGCCGCGGCGGCAGCCGGGTCGGTCAGTGCCTTGGCCAACTGGGCAGCCACCAACGACGCATATCGTCGTCCCGAACCCAAACGCCCTACGGCAGAAGGTAACTCACTGACATCAAAGCCCGACGAGACGTCCAACTCCACCGGCACCGTCCCCGCCACCACACTGCGTACCAACACCTGTACACCCGCGATGTGATACGGCGGCAACGCCAACAGCCAACGGCCCGGCCCGCCCAAACGGTCGTGGGTGGCCGATGCGCTCGCCCGAAGCGCGTCAGCCGTCAACATCGCACCCTTGGGTGGTCCCGTGGTACCCGATGTCGTCGCCACGACCGCGACGTCGTCGTCAATCGCCTCACCAATCCGCAACGGCGGCAGCGCCGACGAGACCGGCACGGGCACTAACGCCGAATCACGGCCGGACAGAACACCTTCCAGTGCGGGCATCAGTGTGCGCACCGCAGCGCCCGGCGGGATGGCAAGTGCGCGCAGGACGGCTATTCGCGTTCCTCACCCTCGCGGACGTCGTCCAACGGCCAGCCTTTGGCGGCCAAGCGGGCCCGCACTCGCTCGACGTCTTCCGGGGCGGGCAGCTCATCGGTGAACTGCGTGATCACCACCCCGATGTCGATCTGGTCGAACTCGCCGCGCTGCATCAATTCGCGCGCCACCGATTTGACCTCGTCGTTGGTCAGCCGCCGGGACAACAGCGCAAGCAGCGGAATGTAATCGGTTTGTGGAACCCCGTCGGGATATCCTGCGCGCAACCACGCGACAATCGAGTTGAGAAATCGGTTCACACTGCGTCAACTTCCCGGCTTGGGCCTCCGTCACGCATCAAGTAGCCAACAGCGTCGATGCTACGTGGATCTGGCGCCGAGGATGAACCAGCCAGTGTGGTAGGCGATGAAGTCACGAGCGATGAACAGCACGCCGAGCACCACCGCGCCCAGCACCAGCGCGAAGATCGCCCAACTGAGCGCGGTCAGCGCCGGGCGCTTTCGGGTGACCGCGTCTCCATTGATGCCGGCACCGGCGGCGCCCAGCCGCACCCCGAGCGCAAACAGCGCCGGCAGTGCGGCGCCGACCAGTAGGCCGAAGACCAGAATCTTCAGCGTGGCAGCGTAGTTGAACCAGGTGGTCATGAAGCGTGAACGCTGGGCGCCCGGACGGCTTCGGTTGTCGGAACCCGTCCGTTGACGTGCGGGACGTGTCCGTTAGTCGAACCCAACCCGGCAGTCAGGTTGCCGGCCCATTCGTTGTTGACGTTCGTGTGATCGATGCGCACCTTGCGCGACTGCAGCCAAATCGCCAGCGCCGCTGCGGATAGCAGCGTGAAACCGACGATCACGCCGAGGTATCCGCCGATGCTGTGCACCAGCAGGTAGGTGAGGGCGCCGACGATGCCGGCCGACGGCAGCGTCACCGCCCACGCGGTCGCCATCCGGCCGGCCACGCCCCAGCGCACTTCCGCGCCGGGTTTGCCCACCCCGCTGCCCAGCACGGACCCGGTCACCACCTGGGTGGTCGACAGTGCATAGCCGAAGTGGGCGGACAACAAGATGATTGCCGCAGAGGATGATTCGGCCGACATGCCCTGGGGCGGCTTGACCTCGACCAGCCCCTTGCCCAGGGTGCGGATGATCCGCCAACCGCCGAAGTAGGTTCCGGCCGCCATCGCCACCGCGCAGCACACGATCACCCACAGCGGCGGCATGGTCGCCGTCCGGCTGACCGCGCCGTAGGACATCAACGCCAGAAAGATGACGCCCATCGTCTTCTGCGCGTCGTTGGTGCCGTGGGCCAGCGAAACCAGTCCCGCCGAGAAGATCTGGCCGCGGCGGAAGCTTTGGTCGGTGCGCTTTTCCGGAACGCCGCGGGTGAGGCGGTACACCAGCCAGGTGCCGACCGCTCCGACCGCGGTGGCCAGCCCCGCGGCCGCCACCGCCGGGATCACCACGCGTGACACCACGCCGGTCCAGATCACCCCGTGGCCGCCGACCGCGGCGATCATCGCGCCGACGATGCCGCCGATCAGGGCGTGCGACGAGCTCGACGGGATGCCGAGCAGCCAGGTCAGCAGATTCCACACGATCCCGCCGACCAGACCGGCAAACACCAGTTCCAGCGTCACCAGTTGAGCGTCCACCAGACCCTTGGCGATCGTCGCCGCGACGGCGGTGGACAGGAAGGCCCCGACCAGGTTCAGCACCGCGGACAGAGTCACCGCGGCTTTCGGGGAGAGCGCGCCGCTGGCAATCGAGGTGGCCATGGCGTTGCCGGTGTCGTGGAACCCGTTCGTGAAGTCGAACGCGAGTGCCGTGATCACGACGATGATCAGGAGGAACAACTCAAGGTTCACGGCGCCAATTCTCGTGGTAGGGGCGATCGATTGTCGAACAGACACGGATGAGAAACGCCGGTGTATCTCCACTCGTCGCCTGATGTTACCTTCCGGTTAACCTTCGGCATGGCGCCGTTCACCTCGGGTATCGCGACGCAGCGGATGGTCCGGCGGTATCTGCACGAAGATCAGAGTCACCCCGTCGGGATCGGTGACGTGCATCTCATGCAGTCCCCAGGGTTCGCGGCGGGCCTCCCGGGTGATCGGCACGCCGCGGCCCTCCAGTTCGGCCTGGGTGGCGCGGACGTCGCGCACCTGCAGCCACAGTGCTCCCGGAAACGGGCCGGCGGGATGCTCCGGCGCGCCGTGGCCTGCCAGTTCGATCAGCGACTGACCGGCGTAAAACACTGTGCCGGCACCGTATTCGCGGGCGATGGCCAGCCCGATCTGGTCCCGGTAGAAGGACAGCGACTGCTGATAGTCCGCCGGCCGGAACAGCGTCCGACTGGCCAGGATTTCCATGTGGTCGTGTCTATCACGAGGGCGGCTGAATGCGCTGACGCTTCATCAGTGCGGTCGCCCAGCCAGGGCCGACGGTGTCCAGGGCCTTGGCGGCGACCGCCATACGCGGGGCGATCCGCACCGGCCGCGTCCGTGCGGCGGTGATCATCCAGTCGGCGGCCTCGCGCGGCGTCAGTGCCGGCATGCCCTCGTAGGCCTTGGTCGGCGCAATCATCGGGGTGGCCACCAGCGGGTAGTACAGGGTGGTCGAGTGCACACCCTTTGTGCCCCATTCGGTTTCGATCACCCGGCTGACCGCCGACAGCGCGGCCTTCGACGCGTTGTACACCGAGAACAGCGGTGACGCCTCGCTGAACACGCCCCAGGTCGCGACGTTGATGATGTGGCCGTCGCCGCGCTCGAGCATCCCGGGCGCGATGCCGCGGATCAGCCGCAGCGGCGAGTAGTAGTTGAGCACCATCGTCCGCTCGACGTCATGCCAGCGTTCCAGCGACTCGGCCAGCGGCCGGCGGATCGAGCGCCCGGCGTTGTTGATCAGGATGTCCACTCCGCCGAGCCGCTGTTCGACGTCGGCGACCAGGGCGTCGACGGCGTCCATGTCGGACAGGTCGCAGGGGATGGCCAGCGCGGTGCCGCCCTGGGCTTGGATGCGGTCCACCACGGCGTTGAGCAGGTCTTCCCGGCGCGCGACGGCGACGACGGTGGCCCCGCGCCGGGCAAACTTTTCCGCGGCGCTCTCGCCGATGCCCGACGACGCGCCGGTCAGCAGGATCCGCTTGCCGTCGAGGTCGACGGGTTTGGCCGACGGGTCGTAGAGCCGCAGCTGCGGCGCGATGGGTGGCCGCATCCCGGCCAGCGCGACGGCCTCGGATAGCCGTCGAAGCGGACTTTTACTCACGTCCGGAGTCTAGGGGGCGCACTCCATGCGCCGAGCGTCACGCTGGCGTGACGCCTGCAGGCCGCAGCCGCGCTAGCGTGACGCTCGGCAGCGTCGTCAGAAATACCGCGGGAATCGGCTCCAATCGGGCGGCCTCTTTTCCAGGAACGCGTCGCGGCCTTCGACGGCCTCGTCGGTCATGTACGCCAGCCGGGTGGCCTCGCCGGCGAACAGCTGCTGGCCCACCAGGCCGTCGTCGAGCAGGTTGAACGCATACTTCAACATCCGTTGCGCCTGAGGCGATTTCGCGTTGATCTCGGTGGCCCACTGCACACCTGTGGATTCCAGCTCGGCGTGGTCGACGACGGCGTTGACCGCGCCCATCGCATGCATCTGCTCGGCGGTGTACTCACGGCCCAGGAAGAAGATCTCGCGGGCGAACTTCTGGCCCACCTGCCGCGCCAGGTACGCGCTGCCGTAGCCGCCGTCGAAGCTGCCGACGTCGGCGTCGGTCTGCTTGAACCGGGCGTGCTGGCGGCTGGCCAGGGTGAGGTCGCAGACCACGTGCAGGCTGTGCCCGCCGCCGGCCGCCCACCCGGACACCAGGCAGATGACGACCTTGGGCATGAACCGGATCAGCCGCTGCACCTCGAGGATGTGCAGCCGCCCGGCGCGGGCCGCGTCGACGGTGTCGGCGGTCTCCCCGGAGGCGTATTGGTAGCCGCTGCGGCCGCGGATCCGCTGATCGCCGCCGGAGCAGAACGCCCAGCCGCCGTCTTTGGGGGAGGGGCCATTGCCGGTCAGCAACACCACGCCGACGTCGGGGGACATCCGGGCATGATCCAGCGCGCGGTAGAGCTCGTCGACGGTGTGCGGGCGAAATGCGTTGCGCACCTCGGGCCGGTTGAACGCAACCCGAACGGTGGCGTCGGTGACGTGGCGGTGGTAGGTGATATCGGTCAGTTCGGCGAACCCGTCCACCGGCCGCCAGATGTCGGCATTAAAAGGGTTGTCGCTCAATGCTATTCGGCTCCCTCTAGGCGAAACACCGGGCATAGTCCGGCCAGCGCCTCGAATTCCTCCGGCCGGCCGTCGGTGACCAGCCCGGAGCGTTTCATGAAGCCGACACCGGTCGGCACCTGTATCGGCCACTGCCGCAATAAAGGCCGCGCCTCTTCGGCGGGGAGCTCGACAATCCGCACGCGCTCAGACCGACGTCCCCTGGCCACCGTTGCCTCCGCTGCGGCGCGAACGTTCGCCACCCAATCCGCGCCGGGAAATCCGCCGACGATGTACTCCTTGCCGTCGACGGTCATCGGGGTGACCGGTGTAGAGCGTGGTTTGCCGGATTTGCGTCCGGGCACCGTCAACACCACCGGGCCCTCGCCGCCGAAACGCATACCCAGCCGCGACATCCGGATGAATACCTTGTTCATCGGCTTGAGCCACCACGGCGGCTTGACCGGTGCACTGCCCATAGGCAGCGACGTTACCTGTGGACGGGCTGCGGTGGACTGACGGCGTCCAGACGCGCGACGGCGTCGGCGGCCAGCCGGATGGCGCCGGCGCCGAGGTTCTCCTCGAGATGCCGGATCGACCGTGTTCCCGGAATCAGCAACGTGTTCGGCGCATGAGCCAGCAGCCACGCCAAGCCAACCTGGGCACCGGTGACGCCGAGCTCGCCGGCGATCTCGGCGACCGCCGCGTCGTCGGCGACCTTCGGGTAGCCCGGGAGCGCCGAGCCGAGCGGGAAGTACGGCACCCAGGCGATGCCCTCGGCGACGCACAAGTCGAGGGTGGCCTCTTGGGAACGCTCCAGCAGGCTGTAGGGGTTCTGCACACACACGATCCCCGCGGGCAGCGCTTGCCGCACCACGTCCACCGGCACGGCGCTGATACCGATAGCGCCGATCTTGCCTTCGTCGCGCAGCGCGATCATCTCGGCGAGTTGGTCGTCCACGTCGACGATTTGGTCGCCCTCGGCCGCCAATCCTGGCCCGAGGTCGAGCCGTCGCAGATTGACCACCGGGATGCACTCGAGACCGAGTTGGCGCAGATCGTCCTCGACCGCTGCGCGCAGCTCAGCCGGCTTCTGTGCGGGGGCCAGCGGCACCGGCTTGTCGCCGGTGTAGCGCGCACCGACCTTGCTGACGATGACGAGGTCTTCGGGGTAAGGCGCCAGCGCCGCGCGGATGCGCCGGTTCACTTCGCCGGGCCCGTAGAACGAGGCGGTGTCGATGTGGTTGACGCCGAGTTCGACGGCGCGACGCAGGACAGAGGCCGCGTCGTCGACGGACACGGACTCGAACAATTGCATCGCGCCGTAGCCGACGCGGGCGACCGGCCGTCCGCCGATCGTGCCGATACCACCGGGGTGCGGTTGATCTGTCATGGTGCTCCCGTCACACTAGAGAAATGCGGAGGACCCTCCGCTTGGTTGAGCATAACAGAAACGGAGGACCCTCCGCTTTGGTAGGAAGGTCGGACGCGCGCCGCAATCGGGAGCGGCTGCTGGCGGCAGCCACCGCCGCGTTCACCGCCGCGAATGGGGGAGCGGTATCGCTGGAGTCGATCGCGCGCGACGCCGGCGTCGGGATCGGCACGCTTTATCGCCACTTCCCTAACCGCGAAGCCCTCGTCGAGGCGATCTACCGTGCCGAACTTGCCGAAGTGGCGGCGACGGCCGAACAACTGCTCAAGCAGCGGCCGGCCAAGACTGCACTGCGACGCTGGATGGACCGCTACGCCACCTTCGTGGCGGCCAAACGTGGCATGGCCGAGTCCTTGCACGCGATCTTCGACTCTGGCGCCATGCAGCGCAGCCAGACACGCGACAGCATCGTCGGCGCGGTCGACATGCTGTTACGGGCCGGGGCTCAGGACGGGAGCCTGCGCTCCGACGTGGCGGCCGACGATGTAGTGGCCAGCCTGATCGGTATTTTCTTGGCCAGCGGTTCGCGGGAGCAGACGGGCCGCATGCTCGACCTGCTGGTCGCGGGCGTCTCGCGTTGAACCCGACCCGCCGAGCGTGCGGCCCGCCGCACGTTCGGCCTCGAGTGTGCGGCTCGCCGCACGCTGGGCAAAACGTCTAGCCGACCGCGCGGCCCGCGCCCTCCCAGAACTGCGCGCGCACCGCCTTCTTGTCCGGCTTGCCCAGCCCGGTCACGGGCAGCGAGTCGGCGACCACCACCCGCTTGGGCGCCTGCACTGACCCCTTACGGTCTTTGACCGCGGCCTGGATCTCGGCGGTCATCGCCTCGATCGCAGCGTCGTCGCGCGGCGCGTCGGAGCGCAACACCACCACGGCGGTGACGGCCTCGCCCCACTTCTCGTCCGGCGCCCCGACCACGCACACCTGCGCGACGGCCGGATGCTCGGCGATCACGTCTTCCACTTCGCGCGGGAATACGTTGAAGCCGCCGGTGACGATCATGTCCTTGACCCGGTCGACGATGTAATAGAAGCCATCGGAATCCTCGCGGGCCATGTCGCCGGTGTGCAGCCAGCCGTCGCGGAACGTTTCCGCGGTGGCGTCGGGCAGATTCCAATAGCCGCCTGCCAAAAGCGGTCCGCTGACGCAAATTTCACCGACTTCGCCCTGCGGAACCGGCTTGCCGTCGAGGTCCAGCAGCGCGACCCGCGCGAACAGAGTCGGGCGCCCACACGACGTCAGCCGCTTCTCGTCGTGATCCTTCTTCCCGAGGTAGGTGATGGCCATCGGCGCCTCGGACTGCCCGTAGTTCTGCGCGAAGATCTGGCCGAACCGCCGGATCGCCTCGGCCAGCCGCACCGGGTTGATCGCCGACGCGCCGTAGTAGACCGTCTCCAGCGACGACAGGTCGCGGGTATGCGAATCCGGGTGGTCCATCAGCGCATAGAGCATCGACGGCACCACGAACGTCGCCGTAATCCGCTTCTCCTCAATAGTTTTCAGAACCTCAGCCGGGTCGAATTTGGGCAGCACGTACATTTCGCCGCCCTTGACCAACGTCGGCAGGAAATACGCGGCGCCGGCATGCGACAGCGGAGTGATCATCAAAAACCGCGGCTGCTCCGGCCATTCCCATTCCGCCAGCTGGATCATCGTCATCGTTGAGATCGACTGGGCGGTGCCGATCACGCCTTTGGGCTTGCCCGTCGTGCCGCCGGTGTAGGTCAACCCGATGATCTGGTCCGGCGATAGATCGGCCGCCGTCAACGGCTGCGGCGCGTACTTGGCAGCCTCGGCCGACAGGTCGTGGCCGACATCCTTCAACGCATCGGGCACCGGGCCGATCGTCAGGATCTGTTTGAGCGACGGCACCTTGTCCAACAGCCCCAGCGCCCGCTCGACGAACATCGGGTTGGGGTCGATGATCAGCGAGCTGATCCCGGCGTCGGACAGCACATAGGCGTGGTCGTCGAGCGAACCCAGCGGATGCAGCGCGGTACGCCGATACCCCTGGGTCTGGCCGGCGCCGATGATCATCAGCACCTCGGGCCGGTTCAGCGACAGCAACCCGACGGCTGCACCGGTGCCGGCCCCGAGCGCTTCGAACGCCTGGATGTACTGGCTGATCCGGTCGGCCATCTGACCGCCGGTCAGCGTGGTGTCGCCGAGGAACAGCACCGGCTTGTCGCGGTGACGCTTCAAAGCGCCGACCAGAAGGTGACCGTTATGGGTGGGATTGCGCAGCAGCTCGTCACTCATGCGCTCAAGACTAGAACGTGTTACAGAAATAGCCGAGCCCCTCCCGAAAATCGGCTATTTTGCCAGCTCAGCGCGCCACTGGATTTCCTTCTGGACGTACTCGTTATCCTGCGGAAAGTCCTCGATCTCCTGGATGCGACGGACCTCGAGCGTCACGCCCGGCCCCAGCGGGCAGCGGGTCGCCCAGTCGACAGCTTCCTCGCGGGACGCCACGCCAATGATCCAGAACCCGTTGAACAGCTCACCGGCATACGGATCGTCCGAGACGCTCGGCGGCGTCGAGCTGAAGTCGACGACGAAGCCTTCCTCCTGCCCGGCCAGCCCCTCGCCGGCCAGCAGCACCCCGGCCTCGATGAGTGACTCGTTGTAGCGGCCCATCGCGGTGAGGATCTCGTCGAACGGGACGTCCTTGGCGGCTTCCTGTGCCTCGGGGGTGGATCGCATGATCATCATGTAGCGCATTGCTAATTCCTTTCGTCTCGTCTACATCGACTCCCGGAAGCGTCTTTTCTCATCGCAGAGGGTCATTAGGATTCGCAGATGGCCGACGCTGACCTCGTGATCACCGGCACCGTGCTGACCGTCGACGACGCGCGCCCCACCGCCGAGGCGCTTGCCGTTGCCGACGGGCGGATCGTCGCTGTCGGCACCCGCTCTGACGTCGGCATGTTCATCGGCCCCAACACTCAGACCCTCGATATCGGCGACGGCTGTGTGATGCCGGGATTCGTTGAGGCACATGGTCATCCGCTGATGGAGGCGGTCGCGCTATCGGACCGGATCGTTGACATCCGCCCCGTCACCATGCGCGACGCCGACGACGTCGTCGCCGCCATCCGCCGCGAAGCCGCGAAACGCGGGTCCGACGGCGCCTACCTCAACGGCTGGGATCCTCTGCTGCAGCAGGGACTTCCGGAGCCAACGCTGAGTTGGCTCGACGACATCGCGCCTGACGGCCCATTGGTCATCCTGCACAACTCCGGGCACAAGGCGTTTTTCAACTCGCACGCCGCCCGCAACGCCGGCCTGACCCGCGACACTCCCGACCCCAAGGGCGCCCGATACGGCCGCGACCCGGACGGCGAACTCGACGGCACCGCCGAGGAAACCGGCGCTGTGTTCCCGCTCGTCGGCCCGGCGATCCAGCCCGGCGACTATCCGGCCATGCTGCTCGCCGAGTGCGGCCGGCTCAACCGCGCCGGGCTCACCACCTGCTCGGAGATGGCCTTCGACCCGGCGTTCCGGCCACTGGTCGAGCAGCTGCGCGACGCGCTGACCGTGCGGCTGCGCACCTACGAAATCTCCAACCCGCAGATGCATACCGACGCCAAACCCGGCGACGGCGACGACATCCTGCGCCAGGTCGGCATCAAGATCTGGGTGGACGGGTCGCCGTGGATCGGCAACATCGATCTGTCGTTTCCGTATCTGGACACCGCCGCCACCCGCACCATCGGAGTCGAACCGGGATCCTGCGGGCACGCCAACTACACCCGCGAACAGCTCACCGAAATCGTCGACGCGTACTTCCCGCTGGGCTGGCCGATGGCTTGCCACGTGCAGGGCGACGCCGGCGTCGACACCATCCTCGACGTCTACGAACAAGCGCTGCAACGCAATCCGCGCGACGACCATCGGCTGCGGCTCGAACACGTCGGCGCCATCCGCCCCGACCAACTCCGACGAGCCGCCGAACTCGGCGTCACCTGCAGCATCTTCGTCGACCAGATCCACTACTGGGGCGACGTCATTGTCGACGGGCTGTTCGGGCCGGAACGCGGATCTCGTTGGATGCCAGCAGGTTCCGCGGTCGCGACGGGTATGCGCATTTCGCTGCACAACGATCCGCCGGTCACGCCGGAGGAGCCGCTGCGCAACATCAGCGTGGCCGTCACCAGGACCGCGCCCAGCGGTCGGGTGCTGGCGCCGGAGGAGCGGTTGACGGTCGAACAGGCCATCCGCGCGCAGACCATCGACGCCGCCTGGCAGCTGTTCGCCGACGACGTGATCGGCTCGCTGGAGGTCGGCAAGTACGCGGACCTGGTGGTGCTGTCGGCGGACCCGCGCACCGTGCCGCCCGAAGACATCGCCGACCTCGACGTGCGCGCAACCTTTTTGGCGGGCCGGCAGGTGTACGGCGAGTGACGCCGCCGCTCGACGACATCCTGGACCGGCTGCATGTCGTCGCGTTGCCGATGCGGGTTCGCTTCCGCGGCATCACCACCCGCGAGTTGGCGCTGATCGACGGCCCGGCCGGCTGGGGCGAATTCGGCGCCTTCCTGGAATACGACGACGCCGAGGCCGCGCACTGGCTGGCGTCCGGACTCGAATCCGCCTACCGCACACCACCATCCGCACGGCGTGACCGCATTCCCATCAACGCCACTGTGCCCGCCGTGCCCGCCGCGCAGGTGCCCGATGTGCTCCAGCGATTCCCCGGCGCCCGCGCCGCCAAAGTCAAAGTAGCCGAGCCCGGGCAATCGCTCGACGACGACGTCGCCCGCGTCGAGGCGGTGCGTGCGCTGGTTCCGACGGTGCGTGCCGACGCGAACGGCGGCTGGACGGTGACGCAGGCCGTCGAGGCCGCGCGAGCGCTCGGGCCGTTGGAGTACATCGAGCAGCCTTGCAAGACAGTCGAAGAGCTCGCCGAACTCAGGCGCCGCGTCGAGGTGCCGGTCGCCGCCGACGAAAGCATCCGCAAGGCGAGCGACCCGTTGAACGTTGTCCGCAAGAAAGCCGCCGACATCGCCGTCCTGAAAGTTGCTCCACTGGGCGGTATTTCGTCATTGCTGGAAATCGCGGAGCAGATCGACATCCCGGTGGTGATCTCCAGCGCGCTGGATTCGGCGGTCGGGATCGGGGCCGGACTCACCGCGGCGGCGGCACTGCCCGAGCTGAAACATGCCTGCGGGTTGGGCACCGGTGGGCTGTTTGTCGAGGATGTCGCCGACCCGACAACGCCGCACGACGGCTATCTCCCGGTCGCGCCACGGAAACCAGACCCCGCGCGGCTGCAAGCGCTGGCTGCGCCGCCCGAGCGACGGCAGTGGTGGATCGACCGGGTCAAGGCCTGCTACCGGCATTTGGGGTAGCCGGCTACTCTAGGCCGCCGCGTACCGCGGCATGACGCTGAGATCCATGACTGGATTTCGCGTGGGCATCATGGACCCGATCGTTGCCGCTCGCCCGGCGGCAGACACCTTCACCCGAGCCAGCTACCTCGGCGCGCTGGCCAGCCGGGTCGACTCGTTCTGGGTGCCCGACCATCTGAACGCGCTGTTCCCGCGGAGCCTGTGGCAGCCGAAGTACGCCGGCGTAGCCAAGATCATGCCGTCAGCGGATGCGTTCCTCGAACCATGGACCATGCTCGGGCATATCGCCGCCCGCAATCGCATCGGCCGCATGCGCCTGGGCGTCGGCGTGACGGACACCGGGCGGCGCAATCCGGCGGTCACCGCCCAGGCCGCCGCCACCGTGCATCTGCTCACCCGCGGCCGGGCCATTCTGGGGATCGGCACCGGCGAACGAGAAGGCAACGAGCCCTACGGCGTGGACTGGTCCAAGCCGGTCGCCCGGTTCGAAGAGGCGATGGCGACGATCCGGGCGTTGTGGGACTCGAATGGCCAACTGGTCAACCGGGATTCGCCGTACTTCCCGCTGCGCAATGCGCTCTTCGACCTCCCGCCCTATCGCGGCAAGTGGCCGGAGATCTGGGTCGCCGCACACGGGCCCCGCATGCTGCGCGCCGCCGGCCGTTACGCCGACGGCTATTTCCCCGGGTTCCCGCACACTCCCCAGGACTACGCAACGCGTCTGGACGCCGTGCGCACAGCCGCCTCCGACGCGGGCCGTGACCCGATGTCGATCATTCCGGCCGTGTGGCTGATCGTTATCACCGGCCGGAGCACGGCGGAGGTGGATGAGGCGCTCGAATCCGAAGTGCTCAAGGCGGGTGCGCTCAACGCATCCGACGAGTACTTCGCCCAACACGGCGCGCAGCATCCGCTGGGTATCGGGTTCGCCGGCGCACAGGATCTGCTGCCCCAGGACTGGGACGAGCAGACGGCGCTGTCGTACATCAAGGGGATACGACCGGACCTTCTGCGCGACGCGGGTCTCGTCGGCACACCCGACCAGGTCATCGATCGCGCCGCCGAATGGCGCGACCACGGTGTTCGGTATGTCGTTCTGGCGAACTTCAGCATGATGCAGCGCAGCCTGCGCAATGGCCTGGCCGCCACCGGGTCGTTCCTCAAGATCGTTCGAGGACTCAAGAAGCTCTAGCAGGCATGTCCTAATCTATGGGGTACGTGTCGTAGACGCCATCGCCTCGGTGCCCGAGACTGACAGCTATGACCCGCACTGTGATGTTTTTCAGCTTCTCCGGGATGCAGACGCTGGACCTGGTGGGGCCACTGGAGGTGTTCGCGACGGCGACGTGGGTCCTGGCGGCCAAAGGCAGCGACGGCTATGAGTCGGTGGTCGTGTCGGTCGATGGTCAACCCGCGACGACAAGTTCCGGACTGACGCTGGCGACCGCCGAACTGCCGGACCCCGGCCAACCGGTCGACACCGTCGTGCTGCCCGGTGGTAGGGGCGTACATGCCGCCCGCGCCGACACCCAGGTCGTCGATTGGATCCGAGCCGTCGCAACGCAGAGTCGGCGGATGGCCAGCGTGTGTACCGGCGCATTCCTGGCCGCGCAAGCCGGGCTGTTGGATGGCTGCATAGCGACCACGCACTGGGGGTCGGCCGACCAACTGGCAAGCGAATTCCCAAACGTCACAGTCGATCCTGAGCCGATCTTCCTGCGCAGCTCCGACAAGGTGTGGACCGCCGCGGGCGTCACCGCCGGCATCGACCTCGCGCTGTCGTTGGTCGAAGACGACCACGGCACCGACGTCGCGCAGACGGTGGCCCGCTGGCTGGTGCTGTACCTGCGCCGCCCCGGCGGCCAGACCCAGTTCGCGGCCCCGGTGTGGATGCCTCGCGCCAAACGCGAACCGATCCGCGACGTGCAGCACGTCATCGAATCCGAACCCGGCCAAGCACACAGCATCACCGACATGGCCCGCCGCGCCGGGATGAGCCCGCGGCATTTCACCCGGGTCTTCACCGACGAAGTCGGCGAGCCACCCGGCGCCTACGTCGAACGCATTCGCATCGACGCCGCGCGCCGTCAACTCGAAGAGACCGACGACACGGTGGTGGCGATCGCCGCCCGCTGCGGCTTCGGCACGT
The DNA here is from genome assembly GCF_003402475.1 of Mycobacterium sp. MFM001. Classification (GTDB taxonomy): domain Bacteria; phylum Actinomycetota; class Actinomycetes; order Mycobacteriales; family Mycobacteriaceae; genus Mycobacterium. The sequence goes on along the minus strand of NZ_BFAB01000004.1, from coordinate 67,270 downwards.
CGGAAACCATGCGGCGCAACTTCGTTCGAAGGATCGGCATCTCTCCCGACCAATACCGCAAGACCTTCGCCTAAAGGAGAACCCATGCAGATCGCCATCGTCTTGTATCCCGGCTTCACCGCACTGGATTTCATCGGGCCCTACGAGGTGTTGCGCTGGCTGCCGAAAGCCGAAGTCCGCTTCGTCTGGCACCAGCCGGGCCCGATCACCGCCGACTCCGGTGTGCTCGTCGTCGGCGCAACCCACTCTTTCGACGAAACGCCTTCTCCTGACCTGATTTTGGTGCCGGGCGGAATGACGTCCATCGAACACGCCCGCGACGAGAAGCTGCTGGACTGGGTGCGCCGGGCCCACGAGACGGCGACGTGGACGACGTCAGTGTGCTCCGGTTCGGTGATCCTAGCCGCCGCCGGGCTGCTGGACGGCAAGCGCGCCACGTCGCACTGGTTGGCGCTCAGCGTCCTGAAGACGTTGGGCGCCAACCCTGTTGGCGACGAGCGCATCGTCCAAGCTGGCGACATCGTCACCTGCGCCGGAGTGTCCGCGGGCATCGATCTGGGATTGTGGCTGGCCGGTCAGATCGGCGGCGAAAACCGCGCCAAAGCGATCCAACTGGGCATGGAGTACGACCCCCAGCCCCCGTTCGACTCCGGCCACATGTCGAAGGCGTCGGCGACGACGAAGGCGGCCGCGACCGCGCTGATGGCCCGCGACGTGGTGAAACCGGCTCAGCTCAAGGCCGCGACGTTGCTGGCGTGGGAGCAAACGCTGCGTACCGTGCGTTCCCGACGCGAAAGGTTCGCCCGCTCCGTAAGCTGACAGCGTGCTGCGACTCGGTATCAAAGCGGTCGGCGTCTGGGCAGTGAGCCTGAGTGTCGCCGGCTGCGTGTCCACCGTCGGCGGAACGGCCGTGCCCTCCGGCGGGCGGGGCCCCGGGACAACGCCGGCCAAACCCGCAGTGACCGCGGCGGATCTACCCAAACTGTTGGCCACCGTCGACGAAATCAAAGACATCATGAAGTCGCCGAACATCGGCACCCAGCAGACCTGGAACAAGCCGGACGACAGCGCCGACGCCAAGGTTGAACCCGTCGAGTGCACGAGCGCCGCGTTCGGCGGTGAGGCGTCGACGTATAACGGCACCGGCTTCACGGCGATTTACATTCTGCGGCAGGCAGATCCGGAGGGTCTGCCCGATGTCGACGAGGGAGTGGCGGCTTTCGACAACGCAGCGGCCGCAACGAACTTCGTGTCGAAAGAGGCCGCACAGTGGCGCCAATGTGCGGGCAAGCAGCTCGTCTGGATGTGGTCCGACGGCCGTTCCGTGCCGTGGACAGTCGGTGACCCGGCTGAATCCGGCGGTATGACCACCGTCCGCAACACTGCGATTCTCCAGCCGGATCTGGGCTTGGCGCGAGTGCTGGCCGCCAAGTCCAACGTCGTCATCGACCTCCAGGTCCTCGGGATGAACCTGAACGACGAAGCCACCGTGATCGCAAAGCGGATCCTGGACCGCATCCCGGGCTGAGGCGCGTCGCGTCGCGTCCCGTAGGTTCACACGGGTGATCAACCTTGCTTATGACGACCGCGGGACCGGTGAGCCCGTCGTTTTCATTTCCGGCAGCGGTGGTGCCGGACGCGGGTGGCATTTGCACCAGGTCCCCGCTTTCCTGGCGGCCGGATACCGGACCATCACGTTCGACAACCGCGGGATCGGCGCCACCGAGAACGCGTCCGGTTTCACGACGAAAACCATGGTCGCCGACACCGCAGCGCTGATCGAAGAGCGGGGTGCCGCGCCCGCGCGCGTCGTCGCCGCGTCGATGGGCGCGTTCATCGCGCAAGAGCTCATGGTCGCGCACCCGCATCTGGTCAGCAAAGCCGTGCTGATGGCAACTCGCGGCCGGTTGGACCGCGCCCGGCAGTTCTTCCACACCGCCGAGGCCGACCTAGCAGCTTCGGAAACCCGCCTGCCCGCCGCCTACGACGCGAAAGTCCGTCTGCTGGAAAGCTTTTCACCCAAGACCCTGAACGACGACGCCGCCGTCGCCGAGTGGATCGACATCTTCACCATGTGGCCGAACAAGATGACACCGGGGCTGCGCTGCCAGCTCGATGTCTCGCCGCAAAACAACCGGCTGCCCGCTTACCAGGCCATCACCGCGTCGGTGATGGTGATCGGATTCGCCGACGACCTGGTGACCCCGCCGCATCTGAGCCGTGAGGTCGCCGACGCCATACCCAACGGCCGCTACCTGCAGATCGCCGACGCCGGGCATCTCGGTTTCCTCGAGCGGCCGGACGCGGTGAACGCCGCGATCCTGCAGTTCTTCGCCGGCATGGCGGCCTGAGGCCACGCAACTAAGCTGAACTGGTGAATCCTTCGACGGCACAGGCCCGCGTCGTCGTCGACGAACTGATCCGCGGCGGGGTCCGCGACGTGGTGCTGTGCCCGGGCTCGCGCAACGCGCCGCTCGCCTTCGCGATGCAGGACGCCGACCGGGCCGGGCGGCTGCGCCTGCATGTGCGCATCGACGAACGCACCGCCGGATACCTGGCCATCGGACTGGCCGTCGGCGCCGGGGCGCCGGTGTGCGTGGCGATGACGTCGGGCACCGCGGTGGCCAACCTCGGCCCGGCGGTGGTGGAGGCCAACTACGCGCGGGTGCCGCTGATCGTGCTGAGCGCCAACCGGCCTTACGAGCTACTGGGCACCGGCGCCAACCAGACCATGGAACAGCTGGGCTACTTCGGCACCCAGGTGCGCGCCGCGATCAGCCTGGGCCTGGCCGAGGACGCGCCCGAGCGGATGGACGCCCTGAATGCGACGTGGCGATCGGCCACCTGCCGGGTGCTGGTGGCAGCAACCGGTGCCCGCACCGCCAACGCCGGGCCGGTGCAGTTCGACATCCCGCTGCGAGAACCGCTGGTGCCGGACCCGGAAAACGCGCCCACCCCGCCGGGCCGCCCCGGAGGCAAGCCGTGGACGTACACGCCGCCGGTCAGCTTCGACCAGCCGCTGGACATCGACCTGAGCCGCGACACCGTCGTCATCGCGGGCCACGGCGCCGGCACGCACCCCAACCTGGCCGCGTTGCCGACCGTCGCCGAGCCCACCGCGCCGGCACCGGCCAACCCGCTGCACCCGTTGGCGTTGAGGCTGCTGCACCCGCAGCAGGTGATCATGCTGGGCCGCCCCACCCTGCACCGGCCGGTGTCGGCGCTGCTGGCCGATCCGTCGGTGCCCGTCTATGCGCTGACCACCGGCCCACGCTGGCCCGACGTGTCGGGCAACTCGCAAGCCACCGGCACCCGCGCCGTCACCACCGGCGAGCCCAGCCCGGCCTGGCTGCGCCGCTGCTCTCAGGTGAATCGGCAGGCGGTCGACGCGGTGCGTGGGCAGCTTGCAGTGCACCCCTTGACCACCGGCCTGCACGTGGCCGCGGCCGTCGCCGACGCGCTGCGGCCCGGCGACCAGCTGGTGCTGGGGGCGTCCAACCCGGTGCGCGACGCGGCACTGGTCGGCCTGAACGCGCATGACGTGAAGGTGCGCTCCAACCGCGGCGTGGCGGGCATCGACGGCACGGTGTCGACGGCGATCGGCGCCGCGCTGGCACACGACGGCCGCACTGTCGCGCTGATCGGCGACTTGACCTTCGTGCACGACAGTTCCGGGCTGCTGATCGGGCCGACGGAGCCGGTGCCGCGAGACCTGACCATCGTGGTGTCCAACGACAACGGCGGCGGCATCTTCGAGCTGCTCGAGCAGGGCGATCCGCGGTTCTCCGACGTGTCGTCGCGGGTGTTCGGCACTCCGCACGACGTCGACGTCGGCGCGCTGTGCCGTGCCTACCACGTGGAGAGCCGCCAAATCGAGGTCGACGAGCTCGGCGCCGCCTTGCAGGAACCCGGTGCCGGCATGCGAGTGCTGGAAGTCAAGGCCGACCGGTCTTCGCTGCGTCAGCTGCACGCCGCCATCAAGGCCGCGCTGTGAACCGTCTGAAACTGTTGGCGCGCATCCTGATTCACGGCCGCGCCGACGATCTTCCCGACACCCCGGCGCGACGGATCCTGCGCTGGACGCGGATCGGGGTGCTGATCGCGGCCGGTCTGGTCACGTTGCAGTCGGTGCTGTTGGTGGCCGGTGCCTGGCGCAACGACTTGTCGATCGAAAACAACATGGGAGTTGCGCAGGCCGAGGTGCTCAGCGCTGGGCCGCGGCGCTCGACGATCGAGTTCGTCACACCCGACCGGGTCACCTACCGCCCGGAGCTCGGTGTGCTGTATCCGTCCGAATTGGCCACGGGGATGCGGATTTACGTCGAATACGACAAGAAGAATCCCAACCTGGTTCGCGTGCAGCACCGCACCGCCCGGCTGGCGATTATCCCGGCGGGTTCGATCATGGTGGTCGGCTGGTTGGTCGCCGCCGCGGCGCTGGCTGGTCTGGCGCTACTGGAAAAGCGCGTGGGCCGTCACAGCTTGGCGAGCCAGTCCGAGTCCTGAGTGTCTACAACGGTTTTCGTGTTGAGGTCGTACACCGTCGGGGTGCCGGGGTTTTCCGGGTTTTCCTCTTTGAGGCGGGCCCGGTTGGCGTCGTTCATTGCGGCGGTGTCGACGGCGTAGTCGCCGGCCGCGATCCGATCGGCCACCGCGCCGGGTATCCCGCTTTCGCGAGCCATCGACGCGATGGCGGCGTTGTCGGGCCCGGTTTGATTGCGGTAGAGGTCTTGCACGAAAGCCTGATACGCCGCCGACGGGGTCGACGGGTCGGCCGCGAGGAACAGCGCATTGCTGATGCGGGCGGACACGTCGTTGTGCTTGCGGTCGCCCAGAAACGTCAGCGGGCGATATGTCACCGCCAGCCGGCCATCGGCGATGTCGCGCGCGATGGCGTCGCCGTCGGCCGCCTCCAACTCGGCGACGTGCGGGCATTGCGGTTCGATGAAGATCTCCAGTTGCACCGGGGCGTTCGCCGAGCCGACGACCACGCCATTGCCGCCGCTGCTGCGCGGCACGTCGGCATGCGCCGTCGCGGTGCCTAGTGTGATGTAACCCACCGCGATCGTTAACGCCGCCAGCCAGGACCGCATGGTTCTCCTTATCTGCTCGCGCATTGGTCGCACGCCGTATGCCCGTCGGCAACCTTATCGACAGCCGACGCTGCCACCGTGAAGGCGTGCGCGTAGCCATCGTCGCGGAATCCTTCCTCCCGCACGTCAACGGCGTCAGCAACTCGGTGGTCCGCATCCTCGAGCACTTGCGCCGCACCGGCCACGAAGCCCTCGTCATCGCGCCCGACACCCCGCCTGGCGAGCCCCGTGCGGATCGCATTCACGACGGCATCCGCGTGCACCGCGTGCCGTCGCGGATGTTCCCCAAGGTGACGACGCTTCCGCTGGGCGTGCCGCTCCCGCGACTGCTGCGAGTGCTGCGTGGCTTCGAGCCCGACGTCGTGCATCTGGCGTCACCGGCGCTGCTCGGCTACGGCGGGCTGCGGGCCGCCCGCCGCCTCGGCGTGCCGACCGTGGCGGTATTCCAAACGGACGTCGCGGGATTCGCGGCCAGTTACGGCATCGGGGGACTCTCACGGGCGGCGTGGGCGTGGACCCGCCACCTGCACCGGCTCGCCGACCGCACACTGGCGCCGTCCACCTCGGCGATGGAAAGCCTTGCCGCCCACCGTATCCCGCGGGTGCATCACTGGGCGCGCGGCGTCGACATCACCGGGTTCGTGCCGTCGGCACGCGACGAGGGGTTGCGACGCCAATGGTCACCGGACGGCAAGCCGATCGTCGGCTACGTGGGCCGGCTGGCGCCGGAGAAACACGTCGAGCGGCTGGCGGTGCTGGGCGAGGCGGTGCAGCTCGTCGTCGTCGGCGACGGAATCGACCGGGCCAAGCTCCAATCCGCAATGCCCACAGCCATTTTCACCGGCGCACTGTACGGCGACGAACTCGCCGCGGCGTACGCCAGCATGGACGTCTTCGTGCACCCCGGCGAGCACGAGACGTTTTGCCAAACCGTGCAGGAAGCGCTGGCGTCGGGGCTGCCGGTCATCGCCCCCGACGCCGGCGGCCCGCGCGACCTGGTTACCCCGTGCCGCACCGGATTGCTGTTGCCGGTCAACGAATTCGAAGCCGAGCTGCCCACCGCCGTCGCGCATCTGGTCGACGAGCGGTCGCGCTATTCGCAGGCCGCCCGTCGCAGCGTGCTGGAGCGTTCGTGGCCGGCGATCTGCGACCAGCTGCTGGAGCACTACGAGGCGGTGCTGCCCCCTTGCGCCTCGACCGACACCGGCTGCCACTCTTCCCAAGTGCGCAACCGGCTTTCGTAGTCGGCGCGAGCCGTTTCCAGCGGCGATGCGCCGAAGAATACTCGCAGTGGCGGCTTCTCGGCATCGACCACCTTTAACAGCGCGGCCGCCGTCGCGGCGGGATCGCCCGGAGCAGCCCACCGCCGTTTGCGCTCGGCCTCGACCGCGGTACGCACGTCGTCGTAGGCCGCCAACCGCTCGGCATGCTTGGCCGACGATCCGCCCCAGTCGGTGTCGAAGCCGCCCGGTTCGATCAGGGTGACCTTGATGCCGAACGGCGCCACCTCCTGGGCCAGTGCCTGCGAGAAGCCCTCCAGCGCCCACTTCGAGGCGTGGTAGATGCCGACCAACGGGAACGCGACAATTCCGCCGATCGACGACACCTGAACAATGTGCCCGCTGCGCTGCTCGCGCAGATACGGCAACGCGGCCTGGGTGATCCACAGCGCGCCGAACACATTGGTCTCGATCTGGTCGCGCGCCTCCTGTTCGGACAGCTCCTCGATGAAGCCGAACTGCCCGTAGCCCGCGTTGTTGACGACGACGTCCAGCCGCCCGAAATGCTCGTGGGCCCGCTTGACGGCAGCGAAATCAGCGTCGCGATCAGTGACGTCCAACTCGATGGGCAGTATCGCGTCGCCATACCTGGCGGCCAGGTCGGCCAGCGTCGCGGTGTTTCGTGCGGTCGCGGCGACCTTGTCGCCCCGCTCGAGCGCGGCGATCGCCCATTCCCGTCCGAAGCCGCGCGATGTCCCGGTGATGAACCAAACTTTTTCACTCACGCCGGTGTGCAACGTCGGAGTTGGCGCCGCATTCCCGTTCCGCGAAGTTCACAGGTAGCGTCGTCGAGGTGAGCCGCGCGACCCTGGACAAAGACCCGCGTGAGGTGGCGTCGATGTTCGACGGCGTTGCCCGCCGCTACGACCTGACCAACACGGTGCTCTCCCTGGGCCAGGACCGGTACTGGCGGCGCGCCACCCGGTCGGCGCTGCGGCTGTCCGCGGGGGAGAAGGTGCTGGACCTGGCCGCCGGCACCGCGGTGTCGACGGTGGAGCTGGTGCGCTCCGGAGCGTGGTGTGTGGCGGCGGACTTCTCGGTCGGGATGCTCGCGGCGGGCAGAGGCAGGCGAGTACCCAAGGTCGCCGCGGACGCGACTCGACTTCCGTTCGGCGACAACATGTTCGACGCGGTGACGATCAGCTTCGGGCTGCGCAACATCGCCGACCGCGAGGCGGCGCTGCGGGAAATGGCGCGGGTCACCCGCCCCGGCGGTCGGCTGGTGGTGTGCGAATTCGCCACTCCCACAAACGCAGTCTTCGCCACGGTGTACAAGGAATACCTGATGCAAGCGCTGCCGCGGGTCGCCCGCGCGGTGTCGAGCAACCCGGAGGCGTATGTCTACCTCGCCGAATCGATCCGGGCCTGGCCCGACCAGCCGACGCTCGCGCGCCAGATTTCCCGCACCGGTTGGTCAGCGGTGCGCTGGCGCAACCTGACTGGCGGCATCGTCGCGCTTCACGCGGCTTTCAAAGCGTGAGCACTCCCGCCGAGCGTGGGCCTTATGCACACGATTTCGCGGTTTTCCGTCCATAACCCCCACGCTCAGCGCATTACAGCAAGCGTCAACGCGAACGTCGCCGCGTTGAGCCCCAGGAACAGCGACGCCAGCCCGAATTGCGCGGAGATATCGTTAGCTAGCACGTGGGTGTACATCGCGCAGACGAAAAAGACGATCAACCCGCCAGCGGCAGCTAGGCCGATCGCCGGAACCCACAGGCCCACAACAAGTCCCAGTGCGCCAAGCGTTTTGAGCGTGCCGATCGGAAACGTCAGCCAGGACAGCGGCACGCCTGCTGCTTCCATACCGGGAATGATCGGCGCGAAGTGGGCCAGCGCGGCCACGCCGGAAAACCCGTTGGCCACGATCGCGATCAGCGTCACGACCAGGTAGGCGGTGTGCATCAGAGCGCCGGATCGAGGCGGAATACCGCAATCCGGCCGGCCAACGCCTCGACTTCGTCCGGGGTGCCTTCGCGAACCAGGCCGGCGCGCTTGAGGAAGCTGACACCGATCGGCACCTCGACCGGAAACGCTCGCAACACCGGCCGGGCCTGCTCTGGCGGCAGCTCGACGATGTTGACGCGCCGCGACTTTCGGCCTTTGGCAAGGATTCCCGAGCCGGCGGCTCGGGCGTTGCGCACCCAGTCGGCGCCCGGATATCCCGCGACGGTGTACAGGTGGCCGTCCAACGTGAACGGTGTCATCGGCGTGCTGCGCGGCTGACCGGTCTTGCGTCCGGGCACAGTCAACACCATCGGCGGACCCGTTGGGATGCCGAGCTTTTGCATCGCGATCATGACCCTGTTGGTCAGCTTCAGCCAGCGTGGGGGCTTCGGATCGGTCATCGGATCACCCCAGGTGCGCCGACAACAGCCAGCCGGCTACCGACATGCGGCCGTTGGGTTCGGGTCGAAAGTCGGCGCCCATCAACGCCGACAAGTCGGTCGAGCCTTCGGGCGCGTTGGCGTAGAGGCGGGCCGGCTTGATCTCGTCGATCACCCAGTACTTCGAGACCACCGCCCGCAGTTCGTCGGCGGTGACGGCGTTGGCCGGACCATTGGGCATCGCCGCCTTGTCGAAGACCAGCACGAAATACGACGCCCCGGGCGCGGCGGCGCGCACGATCGATTGCTGGTAACCGTCGCGCGCCTCGACCGGAATCGAGTGGAACAGCGTGGAGTCGACGATGGTGTCGAACCTGCCGTCATAGCCGCTGAACGAGCTGATGTCGGCCACGTCGAAACTGGCGTTGGTCAGGCCGCGGTTACGGGCCTCCCGCCAGGCCAACTCGATTGCGGTGGGGGACAGGTCGATACCCACGGTGGTGTAGCCGCGCTCGGCGAGGTGAAGCGAGATGGCGGCCTCGCCGCACCCGACGTCGAGCACCTCGCCGTGGAACTTGCCGGCCTCGATCAGCGCGGCCAGTTCGGGTTGTGGTTCGCCGATGCTCCAGGGCGGTTTAGCGCCCGGGCCGAATTGCGCGGATTCGCCGCGGTAGGCCGATTCGAATTCGAAGTCCAGGGGTTCAGTCATCACCCATGCATATCAAGCGGACTGATATATGTCAATAGGATTGATATGGGCACGCTCGCGGCGAAGGTGACTCAACCAAAAGGCTTGCGGCGGTCCGCCAACCGCGACGCCCGCCCGCCGGCGCGCCATGCCCGCGCGACAAAGTCGGCGTCGTCGTCGGTGACCAGGTTGCCCATCACCCGCACGGCGATGCTCATCAGCCGCGCAGAGCGCATCGCAAACGGCCCCGTCGACGGCAGGAACCGCGGGAACGTCAACAACAACGCCAGCCTGCGCGCCACCGAAAACCCGCGTCCGTAATGCGACTGCAGCACCGACGGCCACCGCTCAGCTGAACCCAGCAGGTCGACCGCCAGCCGCCCGGTTTCCAGCCCGTAATCGATGCCCTCGCCGTTCAACGGGTTGACGCACGCCGCGGCGTCGCCGATCAGCATCCAGTTCGGCCCGGCCACCCCCGACACCGCACCGCCCATGGGCAGCAGCGCCGACGAGATGGCCCGCGGCTGCCCGACAAAGCCCCACTCGTCGCGGCGCAGATCGGTGTAATAGGACATCAGCGGTTTCAACGCCAGGTCGGCCGGCCGCTTCGAGGTCGACAGCGCGCCGACGCCGATGTTCACCTCGCCGTTGCCCAGCGGGAAAATCCAGCCGTAGCCGGGCAGTACCGCGCCGTCGGGGGAGCGCAGCTCCAGATGCGACGTCAGCCACGGCTCGTCGCTGCGTGGCGTGGCCAGATACCCGCGAGCGGCAATGCCGTACACCGTCTCCTGATGCCAGCGCCGCCCCAGCACGCGGCCCAGCGGAGAACGGGCGCCGTCGGCCACGATCAACGAACGGCAGTCCACCGTAGAACCGTCAGCCAACACCACCGACGCCACCCGGCCAGCTGAATCATGGTGCACCCCAACGGCTTTGACGCCCAGCAACATCCGCGCGCCGGAATCCTCGGCGACCTTGCGCACACGGTCGTCCAGCTCGACCCGCGCCACCGCGCTGCCCGTCGACGGAAACGACGGCCCGGGCCAGTCCACCTCTACCGCGCCGCCGAAACCGCTCATCCGCAAGCCGCGATGCCTGATCCGCGCATCCAGCCACTCGCCCAGCCCAAGCCGCTCCAGTTCGGCGACCGCCCGCGGGGTCAGCCCGTCGCCGCAGGCCTTGTCGCGGGGGAAGCTCGCCGCGTCGATCACCAGCACGTCGCGGCCCGCCCGGGCGGCCCAGGCCGCCGCCGCCGATCCGGCCGGTCCGGCGCCGACGACCACCACGTCCGCCCTGGTCCCCATGCTCACCAGTATGTTGGTTGGGTGAGAACTCCGGCGACTGTGGTGGCGGGCGTGGACTTGGGCGACGCCGAATTCGCCGCCGACGTGCGTGACGGTGTGGATCGCATCGAGCGCCTGATGGAGACCGAACTGCGCGGCGCCGACGACCTGATGACCGAGGCCGTGCTGCATCTGTTCGAGGCCGGCGGCAAGCGGTTCCGCCCCCTGTTCACCGTGCTGTCCGCGCAGTTGGGCCCCCACCCGGACGCCCAAGAGGTGACCATCGCCGGCGCGGTCATCGAGCTGGTGCACCTGGCGACGCTCTACCACGACGACGTGATGGACGAGGCGCAGGTCCGCCGCGGCGCGCAGAGCGCCAACGCGCGCTGGAGCAACAACGTCGCAATCCTGGCCGGCGACTACCTGTTTGCGACGGCCTCGCGGCTGGTATCACGGCTGGGCCCGCAAGCGGTGCGGGTCATCGCCGAGACGTTCGCCCAACTGGTCACTGGGCAGATGCGCGAGACGCGCGGCGCCGCCAACAGCGCCGACCCGATCGAGCACTACCTGAAGGTCGTGCACGAAAAGACGGCCTGCCTGATCGGCGCGGCCGGGCGGTTCGGCGCCATGTTCTCCGGCGCCGACGAGGACCAGATCGAGCGGCTGGACCGGCTCGGCGGCATCGTCGGCACCGCCTTCCAGATCTCCGACGACATCATCGACATCGACAGCGACCCCGACGAGTCCGGCAAGCTGCCCGGCACCGACCTGCGCGAAGGGGTGCACACACTGCCGGTGCTCTACGCGCTGCGCGAGACCGGGCCGGACGCCGACCGGCTGCGCGAGTTGCTGGCCGGCCCCGTTACCGACGACGCGGTGCTGGCCGAGGCGTTGACGCTTCTGCGGGCGTCGTCGGGCATGGCGAAGGCCAAGGACACCGTGGCGCGGTACGCGGCGCAGGCCCGCGACGAGCTGGCCGCCCTGCCCGACCTGCCCGGACGGCACGCGCTGGCCACGCTGGTCGACTACACCATCAACCGGCACGGCTGATCCGGAACCTCTCGGGTCCACGCCGGCGTTTAATCAGCAAGAACCCCGTGTTCCGAGGAGGAAGCTGATGACCTGGCATCCGCACGCCAACAGGTTCAAGACGTTCGCGCTGTTGGTGGGTATGTCGGCGCTGATCGTGTTCGTCGGTGCGCTGTTCGGGAAGACGATGATGTGGCTGGCGGTGCTCTTCGCCGTCGGGATGAACGCCTACACGTATTTCAACAGCGACAAGTTGGCTTTGCGGGCCATGCACGCCCAGCCGGTGTCGGAGGTGCAGGCGCCAGCGATGTACCGGATCGTGCGCGAGCTGGCCACCGGCGCGCACCAGCCGATGCCGCGCCTGTTCATCAGCGACACTGCGGCGCCCAACGCGTTCGCCACCGGTCGCAACCCGCGCAATGCCGCGGTGTGCTGTACCACCGGAATCCTGCGCCTGCTCGACGAGCGCGAGCTGCGGGCTGTACTGGGCCACGAGCTCTCGCACGTCTACAACCGCGACATCTTGATCTCGTGTGTGGCCGGCGCGCTGGCGTCGGTGATCACCGCGCTGGCCAACATGGCGATGTTCGCCGGAATGTTCGGCGGCGGTAACCGCGACGGCGGCAATCCCTTTGCGATCCTGTTGGTTTCGTTGTTGGGTCCGATCGCGGCGACGGTGGTGCGGCTGGCCGTGTCCCGCTCGCGCGAGTACCAGGCCGACGAGTCCGGTGCGGTGCTGACCGGCGACCCGCTGGCGTTGGCGTCGGCACTGCGCAAGATCTCCGGCGGCGTGCAGGCGGCCCCGCTGCCGCCGGAGCCCCAGCTGGCCAGCCAGGCTCACCTGATGATCGCCAACCCGTTCCGGGCGGGCGAGCGGATCGGCTCGCTGTTCTCCACGCACCCGCCGATCGAGGACCGCATTCGCCGGCTCGAGGCAATGGCGCGCGGTTGAGTCAGGCGGTGTTCACGTAACTGCGCTGTTGCTTGACGCGCCGGTCGGCGTAAAACCAGGCGTACCCGGTGGTCAAAGCACACACCACCGCGGCCACGGCGAGCATCTGTGAACCGCTGACCACCAGGCTGATGCACCCGCCCGTCGCGGCGCCGGTGAGAAAACTGGCGTACAGCAGAAAATGCCCCAACCAGTCGGCCGCCGAGCCTCCGCTGAGGTGGCGCTCGATGCCCTGGCCCAGTTTCACCACCGTCCCGGTCACGTAGCTCAGCGCGATCGACACCTCGCCGTTCTTGACGAACGTCGTGTTCAATGCGCCAATACCGAAGGCAATCAACAGGATTGGCACAAAGGAGACTCCACCGGTCGACCACCCGTCCAGCATGGCGTCGACGAACGTGGCGGCCAGCAGGCAGACCGTCGTCAGCACGGTCGGGCCGTGCGGGTGTGCGCCCCAGATGTGTCGGCGGCACAACGACCCGACGATCACGCCGCTGAGGAAGCACATCAGCAACAGCCCCGCGGATATCGACAGCCAGGGTTCGTCGATGAAGAACCCGACCATGGCGCGTTCGGTGTTGCCGGTCATGAATGTCACGAAGTATCCAGCGGAGTGGGTGAACGCCACCGCCCCCACCAGGCCGGCAAGCCAGGCCAGCACCCAGGACAGTCGCACCTCGCCGTCGAACATGGGCTTGGGTTGACCTGAGTTGACTTGTCGCATCGCATTTTTGGCGCGCTGAATCATAAAGTGTGAAATGTCCTTGCCGTTCGGTTGGCGGGCGATGTCTGGCGTGCGACGACGATCAGTGTCTGGCTACGCAGAACTGGGCCAACCGTTCTCGACCCGCAAGAGATGTGACCGGCTGACAGAAGCTGGTCACACCAAACCGATACAGGGAGGAGGGCAAGGAAACCGGCGACGGCGACAACGGCAGCGGTGGCAGCCATGTCGCCAGCCGGCTACGGCGGAGCGCCGAAACGTGGAACTGTTTGTGAATTGTGGACGACGACGCGTGAGCAACGTCATGGTCGGGAAGCTGGTGTGATGTCAGCGGGGGCTGCGGTGTGTCGGCCACTGCCCGGCCCAATCCGCATCCGATGACACCCGCGAGCAGGCAGACAACGACGGCGAGCACGCTCACTGACCGCATCGTTGACGCCTCAACTTCCTTATCCGGCACAATCATTCGTGTAGGTGGAGCGTAACGACGCGCGGGTTAACACTTCTGGTTCGAAGGTTGCGACGACGTAAAACTTGACGCACAACGTCCAATTGCCAAGCGCAAGAATACTTACCGAGCGATCAATGTCTCAACCGCACAGCCCGACACATAGAGAACACAAAACTTTGCAGGCGGCGCCTTAGAACCCGGCGCCGTGCACCTCGTGTCCGGGTTTTTCGGCGGTCAGCCCGCGGTAGGCCTGCTCGACGCTGGAGCCGTGGTTGATCACCGCGTCGACCTCGCGGGCGATCGGCATGTTCAGCCCGTACTTGTCGGCGAACTCCATGATCACGCTGGCCGCTTTGACGCCCTCGGCCACCTGGTTCATCGACGAGATGATCTCGTCGATCGGCTTGCCCGCGCCGAGCTGCTCGCCGACGTGGCGGTTACGGCTGCGCTGGCTGGTGCAGGTGACGATCAGATCGCCCATGCCGGCCAGGCCGGAGAAGGTGTCGCGCTGCCCGCCCATCGCCTCGCCCAGTTTGGACATCTCGCGCACGGACCGGGCCATCACCAGTGCGCGGGTGTTCTCGCCGATGCCCAGCGAGTAACCCATGCCGACGGCGATCGCGTAGACGTTCTTCAGCGCACCCGCCATCTCGACACCGATCACGTCGTCGGTGGTGTACACCCGAAAACGCCTGGTGCGGAACAACTCTGCGAGCCGGGCGGCCAGGTGGTGATCGGGCATCGCCAAGACAGCCGCCGCCGCGTACCCCTCGCCCACCTCGCGCGCGATGTTCGGGCCGGCCAGGATGCCGGCCGGATGGCCGGGCAGCACCTCGTCGATGATCTGCGACATCCGCATGTTCGTGCCCTGCTCGAGGCCCTTGACCAGCGACACCACCGGCACCCACGGCCGCAGCTCGGCGGCCAGTTCGGTCAGCACCCCGCGGAACCCGTGCGACGGCACTCCCATCACGACGACGTCGGCGGCGTTGGCGGCCTCGGAGAAGTCGGTGGTGGCGCGCAGGGTGTCGCTGAGCACCGCGTCGTCGCCCAGGTAGCGGGTGTTGCGGTGGTTGTCGTTGATGTCCTTGGCGGTCTCCTCCGAGCGCACCCACTGCAGCGTCGGTCCGCGACGGGCGCAGATGGACGCGACGGTGGTGCCCCAGGAACCGCCGCCCAGGACGACGACCTTCGGTTCGCGCAAAGCTGCCATGGCGATGAGCGTATTGCCGGGATCGCCGCGTTGGTGCCAGTCGCGGAAATTGCTGCGTCGGCACCCGCCAAACCAGTGGTAACTTCAGAAAACCTGCAGTTCGACGCCGGGCCGGGGAGATCTAGCGACGTGAGCGTATCGGTTTCGACCGTGAGGGCGTCGCACCCCGAGAAGCTGCTCGATGCTGCCAGTGCCTTGGGCGGCAAGATCACCCAGCTGGAAACCATCATGGCCGGCGAGCGCGAAGAGCTGTCCTATCTTCAGCAATCCTGGCAGGGCGACGCCGCGCAGGCCGCGATCGCAAAGGGTCTGCAGATCCTGGGCAAGCAGGAGCGGTTCCACACCAGGCTGCAGGAACTGCAGTCGGCGCTGCAAAACGGCGGAGACCAACTGTCGGCCCTGCGCAAAGCCATCCTCGACTTGGTCGAGAGCCTGCAGATGATGGGTTTCTCGGTCAGCGATGACGGTGTCGTGAAGCCACACCAGTGGCTGGTGGGCAGGTTCTTGAACGGGCTGGCGGAGAAGTTCACGAAGTTTCTTCAGAAGCTCCTGCAGGTGTTCGATGAGACCGACCAATCCACCGCGGCGGCTATTGCGGAGGCGTGCGGCTCGTCGATTCCCAATCCACCGGTCAAGGTGTCGGGGCAGGACATTCAGATCCCTTCGCAGGACACCAGCCCGGAGGGCGTCAAGAAGTGGTGGGATTCGCTGACCGACGGGCAGCGGCAAGCGCTGATCGCTCAGCATCCGCCGATCCTGGGCAACCTCAACGGTATTCCGGCCGATGTGCGCGACAAGGTCAACGTGCAGGTGATGGACGACGATCTCAACCGGGTCGAACACACCGCACAACAGCATGGGGTGTCGCCGGCCGATGTTGTGAAAGACCCAGGGCGCTATGGGCTTTCGGCCAACGACATCACCCGCTATCAGAATGCGCAGAAGACGCAAGAGGGCCTGCTGCACGATCTCGGCATCGACACCAGCAAGGACCACCGCCGCTACAGCGAGATCAGCGACGAGGAGAAGGCGGCGCGGCACCTTCGGCCCACCATGCTGTGGGCGTACGACCCCACCGCGTTCAACGGTAAAGGCAAGGCGGCGATCGCGATCGGCAATCCTGACAAATCGCCGAACACCGCGGTGATCGTGCCGGGTACCAGCAGCAGTGTGAAGGGCGGTTGGCTCTCCGACGGTCACAACGATGCGATCAACCTATGGAAGCAGTCCTACTACGCGGATCCGGACCATCCCACCGCGGTGATCGCGTGGATGGGCTATGACACTCCCGCCGACTTCACCGATCCCAACATTGCCAACCCGGGACTGGCGAGAGCGGGTGGCGATCTGCTGGCCTGGGACGTCAACAGTTTGGGGGTGACACACGACAGTGGAATTCCGCAGCATGTCACCGTGATTGGACATTCCTACGGCTCGACAACGGTGGCCGACGCTTTCGCAAACAGCGGCATGCGCGCCAACGACGCCGTGCTATTGGGTTGCCCCGGAACCGATATGGCGCACAGCGCCGCCGATTTCCATCTCAACGGCGGCAAGCTCTACGTCGGCGACGCCTCCACCGATCCCGTCGGCTGGATCGGCGAAGGCCACAGCTTGACGAACCCGCTCAACGACATGTTGGGCCACCCACTCGGATCCTCGGCCGGGTTGGGCGCGGACCCCGCGCATGACGGTTTCGGAGCAACGCGCTTCCAGGCCGAAGTCCCGGGCACCACCCACCTCAACCCGAGCGACCATTCGTTCTACTACCACATGGGCAGCGAATCGCTGCGCAGCATGACCGACATCGCCACCGGTCACGGCGACAACCTGGGAAACGAAGGACTGCTGGCCAAACCGCGGGTCGACGTACCGCCCGTCACCACGGGCCAGGTGCATACTCCGTTCGGCAACATCCCCGTACCGAAACTCGAATCACCGATCTACGACCCCGAATGGGACCGACCCGGAACGCTTGGTCATGACTACAAACCGAATTAGCCACCTTCGGCGGCAGTGGCCGCTGCTGGTTGCCTTTACCCTGGTCCTAGTCCTAGGAGGATGCTCGCAGATGTTTCCATCCCGGCACCGCGCCTCACCCGACGTCGCGCCGCTTTCCGACGAGCAGGCCCGAGCCCAGGTAGTCGACCCGGCCAAGGAAATCGTCAAAGCCACCGGCTTGCACGTCACCTATGCGACGTTCGCCTGGGAGTGGTGCAACGACCAGGGTGACCCGCCCTACCACGGTCGCGTCGACATGACGTTCGACATTCCAGAAGGTACTGATCGCAACGCCTTTTTCCGGCAAATCAGCTCGACGATGTCCAAGCAGCCCGGCTGGGCTAGTGGTGCTGCGCCCGGCATGCAGCCGCATGGGGAGAATCTGCACAAAGGCAACATCACGATCACGATGGGGCCAGCCCCCTCCAACGGCGGCAGTATCGAGCTGTTCGGGGAGTGCCGCAATATGAACGACCACCGCAACGACAGCGGTTGGCACGACATCACCGACGAGATCGCCGGCGGCTGAGTTTAGAGGTGGCCCCAGCCGCGCTGGCCGTCCCAGCCACCGCACACTCCGTTGGAGCAGCCGTTGAACGTGCCGCCCTGGAAGGGGTTCCAGCCGCCGCAGCCGTTCCAGCCCGGACCGCTGCCGCAGCCGCCGCCACCGCCCTGACCGTCGGGGCCGCCGCCGCCCTGCGTACCGCCAGGATCGGCAACGACGACCTGGTCGGAAACCGGTGCAGTTGAAGACAACACGGCCATCGGTCCGGCCGCGATCGCTGTCGCGGCAGCAGCCGCAACGACCATCGATCTGACGAACTTCCGTGTGCTTAGCATTCCTTAATAATGCCCAACCAACGGTGTCGGTTTCAAGCAACTTGTGACTGTCGACACCGACCAAACACCATCGCCTCGTCGATCCGGTCGAACCGGTAGTCGATGGCATCGGCGAAGTAGTTCTGCCGCACATTCCACGGCCGCTTGGTGCCCGACTTCGGCAGGGCGTGCAGCGACCGCAGTACGTAGCCGGCCTGGATGTCCCAGGACGGCTTTTCGGGCATCGGCTCGCCGCCGAGATGCGGGTAGGCGTGCGTGTAGCCGCGAGTCCGCATGTACTCCAACAGTTTTGCCGTCGCGCGGGCAGTGATGTCGGCGCGCAGCGTCCACGACGCGTTGGTGTAGCCCACACACCAGAACAGGTTGGGCACGTCCTCGAGCATGTGAGCCTTGTAGACGAAGCGGTCTTGCGGCTTGATCTCTGCGCCGTCCAGCGACACCGTCACGCCGCCGAGCGCCTGCAACTGCAAACCGGTAGCGGTGACGACGATGTCGGCGTCGAGGTGCCCGCCAGATTTCAGCGCGATGCCGGTGGCGTCGAAGTGGTCGATGTGGTCGGTAACCACCTCGGCGCGGCCTTCGCTGATCGCGACATAGAGGTCGGCGTCGGGGATCAGGCACAGCCGCTGATCCCACGGGTTGTACCGCGGCTTGAAATGCGTGTCGACGTCATAACCCTTGGGCAGGTTGCGAACTGCGATCTGGCGGATCCACCACTTCATAAACGCCGGTGTCTTGCGCGCCAAAAACCAGATCGCGCCTTCGAACAGCGCATTGCGCAGCCGGATAATTGGGTGGGCAAACTTGCGGGGCAACAGCTTTCGCAGCCCGTCGGCAAACCAGCTGTACCTCGACGCCGAGAACATGTACGTCGGGGAGCGTTGCAGCATGGTGACTTTCGAGGCTTTCTCGGTCAGCGACGGGATCAGCGAAATCGCCGTCGCGCCACTACCGATCACCACCATCTTCTTGCCGGTGTAGTCGAGGTCCTCCGGCCAGTGCTGCGGATGCACGACGGTGCCGCCGAACTTTTCGATGCCCGGAAATTCCGGGGTGTAGCCCTCGTCGTAGTTGTAGTAGCCGGAACCGAAGAACACGAAGCGCCCGCGGTAGGTCTTCTCAGCGCCGTCCTGTTCGACCGTGACGGTCCAGGTGTCAGTCGAGGAGTCCCAGTCCGCCGCGCGCACATGGCTGTTGAACCGGATGTGCTTGTCGATGCCGTACTTGTGCGCGGTCTCGGTCAGGTACTCGCGGATGTGCACGCCGTCGGCCACGCCTTCTTTGCGGGTCCACGGCTCGTAGGGGAAGCACAGCGTGAAGATGCTGCTGTCGGAGCGGACGCCGGGGTAGCGGAAGAGGTCCCAGGTGCCGCCGATCTGCTCGCGACGCTCCAGGATCACGTAGTTCAGCCCGGGGTTGCGCTCGGTGAGCCGATACGCCGCGCCCAGCCCGGAGATGCCGGCGCCGATGATGACGACGTCGTAGTGTCCGCCGTCGGTGGGCGCGGTGGCGGTCTCGGGGGCCTCCTGGGGCGTCACGGTCATCGCGAACCTCGCTTCCGGCGACGGTGTGGTCGTGGTCACCAGACTAGGCACCCACCGGTTGATTGGGCCAGAGCGTCACGAGGGTTGCGGGCAGGTCTGGGACGACCGCCGTGAAACGCCATGCAGCAGGTGTCCCGCGGGCAGTTTCTCGATGGCTGGCTCGAACGGAGTGGGTGGCGCCTTTACCACTCGACGGCCATGTCGTCCGCTGCCACTGCGGCGACGCCGTCTGGATCCTCGGTGAGGTGGTCGACGGGCCGGTCGCCGTCGAAGTACGTCGTCGGCGAGCACAACCACTGCACCAAGCCCGTCTCCGACCAGTCGTTGGTTTCCGCGATTTTGCGCAGCCGACCAATCACGGCAAGGGGCTGTCCGTCCGGTCCAAACTGAAACCCCGGGTAGGCCAGATGGTTGCCCCGACGTATGGCGACCAGTTGGTTGTTGCGGCGCGCGCTGGCAGCAAGATTGCGCGGGGCACGCGACCGCGAACCCATCCGTTTACCGGCTTCGGTGCTGGTCAGCAAGCCGAACTCCGCCTCGATGCGTGCGTAGAGGTTGAGTTCGGCTTGGACGGCCCGAGCGATCGCGGGCTCGCTGTACGCCGCCACCGAGGACAGGGCGGCGCGTACGGCTTGCGCGCTCTGGCGAACGCGTTGCGTCGCGACGGCCAAGTCCTCGACAGTGGTCATAGCTACCAGTCCTACCGGTAGTTGACGAACTGTAAAGCTACGTCGAGGTCGGCGTTCTTGAGCATCGCGATGACGGCCTGGAGGTCGTCGCGCTTCTTGCTGGACACCCGCACCTCGTCGCCCTGGATCTGGCTCTTGACGTTCTTGGGGCCCTCGTCGCGGATCAGCTTGGTGATCTTCTTGGCGTTCTCGCTGGAAATGCCCTGCTTGAGCGTCCCGGTCACCTTGTAAGTCTTGCCGGAGGCCTGCGGCTCGCCGGCCTCGAAGGCCTTTAACGAGATGTCGCGGCGGATCAGCTTCTCCTTGAACACCTCGACGGCGGCCTTGACGCGCTCCTCGGTCGAACTGGTCAGCTCGATTGCCTCGTCGCCTTTCCAGGCGATCTTGGTGTCGGTGCCGCGGAAGTCGAACCGGGTGGCCAGCTCCTTGGCGGCCTGATTGAGGGCGTTGTCGACTTCCTGGCGATCGACCTTGCTGACGATGTCGAACGATGAATCCGCCATTGGATCCGTCCCTTCTCGATTGGTTGCTTGGTCGTTTGTATCCTGAGTACATCCTCGTTGTAGGGTGCTAGTCGCACCAAGGCAGGTTGCCCGAGCGGCCAATGGGAGCGGACTGTAAATCCGTCGGCGTATGCCTACCCAGGTTCGAATCCTGGACCTGCCACCAATGTCAGAGGCTATTTCACACCGGTGCAACCGGTTTGAGTCCTCGGCCAGTCCTCAGCCAGTCCCCAGTAGTTTGAGCGGAGGCGTCGAAAGGGGTCGCGATCGCGTCAAATCGTCGGGGTAAAGGTGCCAGCAGCGGTCCAGCGTCAGCGTCGCCGTCTTGTGCCCGAGCAGCTTTTGAATCACCTTCACGTTGGCGCCGGCGCCGGGACAGCAGCCGCGGGGATCATGCTCCCCGTGCGTCGGCGGCCTGCGGGCGAAAAGTCGTGTCGTAGCGGCCTCGAACGGCATGCTGCGTCATAGGACTGATAGGCGAAAGCGTGCCGCTTGATCTTTCGCTAGTTATCGCATGAGCGGCGGCATAGGCCCACCTGGCGTCAATGTCATCCCCGGCTGCGCAGCCACGCGGTAGTGCAAACGCTGCATCTCGGTCCCGTCAATACTGACGGCGAAGATGTATTGCCCCAATTCGTCGATCGTCAGTCCGACAACGTTGATGGCCAGCGAAACGGACTGACTCTGCCCGGGTTCGAGGTGCGGTGGCCGGCCAACATTGAACGCGATTTCACCCTCGAACGGACCCCGCTGATCCGGTCCTTGTTGTACTTCAACCGGGTGCCCGTCGGCGTCTTGGAATACCACTTTGACGGTGTGCTGCTGGTTGGTGGCAGTCCAGGGGACATCCACGATCAGGCCGATGCCGACATTGATCGTGTACGGCCCGGGCGCCCCGGGGGGGACGATGGCGGCGTTAATACCGCCGCCCGTGAGAAAGAGCAGGTTGTCGTGGGCCTCGGCGTAATTGCACAAGACTGCGGTCAGTTCCATGTGGCTTCATCCTATGCGAGCAGGTATGGTAATGGTCATACCATAGCAGGAAGGGCGGTATGACCGCCACCGAGGGAGAGTGATGAGGTCGCCGGAGGACGCAGAGTTCATCGACTTCGGTGACGAGGACAATCAGATGCACATCACCAACAAGGGCGTATCGCTGGTCGAGCTTGAGCAGGTGTTTTTCGACGAGCGTCGTTTCGTCCCCAACAAGAAGCCGGGACGCAACGCCCCGTTTCTGATGGTCGGCCGAACGAAAGCGAACCGGCCTATCACTGCCGCGGTACTTTATGACGAGATTAGGTTGGCGGTCATACCAATCTCGGCCCGCAATAGCGAAGACTGGGAGATCAACAAGTGGAAGTTCTGACAGAGGAGTTAAAGGTGAGCGACAGCGATGGGCGTTCCGCGCGCGAAACACTCCGCGATCAAGTCGAAGCGGCAATGGACGACCCGAATCAGTGGGCAGATGAGCCGCTACCAGTTCCGGCGCGACGGTCAGAGAAGCGCCAGCGCGCCGCCATGATTAGCATCCGACTTTCCTCAGAGGAGTTAGAGACTGTCCAGGCAGAGGCCGCCGCTCGCGGTCTGACCGTCAGCCGTTATGTGCGTGATCGTGCGCTAGAACCTGCGCAATCGGAGTCAGTACGCAAAGCGCATTACGTGGTGGCGGTCAACAAAACCTCACACAGCCTCATAAACGTGGTCATCGGTCAGCAGACGGGGACTCCCGTAGTTCGGAATGTGCTCGGACCGCGGCTGGAGGGTAGCCGGGGTCTCGTAGGAAGCTGGGCGCCCAGTGCGCAGCCAGTCCGCGGTTGATTCCGATCGTTCCTGGAAGTTGGTCAAAACTGGATGCGCTGACCTGAGCGTCTTCAGGGTGCCATCGCAACCTGAAGAAACAAACGCCAATGGGACCGGACTGTAAATCCGTCGGCGTATGCCTACCCAGGTTCGAATCCTGGACCTGTCACTTTGCTCGCCACAGTTCGGGTAGCCGACTACCCTAGCCCGCTCTCGCGCGCGTGGTGACAATCCCTCACATGGCTGTTCCCCTGACCACGCCCCCGCCGGGGCCATTGCCGCGCCTGCCGGAACCCAGAAGCGTCGACGACGTCGCGCGCAATCTCGATCGGATCATCGACTGGTCGATCAAGGCCGATAGCACCATCGGCTACTTCGCCGTGCTGTACAAACGGGCGACCTTCGCCGTTCGTCACGGCCTCGACACCGGAGCGTTCAAGGATCCGAAACGGATGGAGCGGTTCGACCTGATTTTCGCCAAGCGCTACTTCGACGCTCTGAACGCCTATTTCCATCCGCGCACCTATCACAAGCTGACGGCGCCGTGGGAGGTCTCGTTCGTCGGGCAGGCGGACAGCGACGCAACCATGATTCAGCAGATGATGACCGGCCTGAACGCCCACATCTGCTTCGATTTGGGCGTCAGCGCCGCGACCGTCGCGCCCCATAACCTGCAAGATCTGGAGCCGGATTTCTTCCGCGTCAACGCTTTGCTCGGCAGCCAGGTCCCCGGCTTGCTCGACATCGTCGAGAAGCTGTCGCCGGAGTTCCGCAAGATCCGCTGGTTGGTGCCGAACGAGATCTTTTGGGTCCGACGGCTGATCGTCAAATTCCGTACGGGCGCTTGGTGGTTCGCCGTTGCTCTGGCCAAGTATCCACACCAGGCGAAGCAGAAGACGGTCAACCAGGCGGCGTGGACGTCGGCGCTGGGCGCCTGGTACCTGGACCCGCCCGAAAAATGGAAGCCGTTTCACCACATCGTCAACGTGATCAGCAAGCGGGAAAGCCACGACGTGGGCGCCAACGTGGCCGCGCTCGCGGACATCACCGAAAAGCCGCAGCCGCTGATCAAAAAGCTGCTCTGACCTATCGCCGCCCGCGGCGCATGACAGCCAGCAGCACGCGGGCAAGCGGGCCGCTGTGCCGCGGTTTGCCGTCGGGCTTGACCCGGATCGGCGGCTTGACGACCTGCCGGCCGAGCCGCCAACGCAGCTGGTCCAGCTTGCGAAATGGCGCCAGCACAGCCGGTTCGCGCAGCTTCCAGATCGCACAGCGCGACGCCGGCGAACCCGCCGCGTCCAGGATGCCGTTGACCGCGCGGCGCGCCGCTTCGTTCGCGGCCTCCATCGTCGCCAAATCGGTGTAGGTGCGGACGAAGTCGGCGGCCAGGAAGAAGTTGGGTATCGCGGTGACCGCGTCGGGCCGGTCCGCCCACGAGCCGGCGGTGTTGACCAGCAGCGGCTCCAAATTGGTGGCCCCGGTCGGGTTCGGCTGCTGGATCGCGGGATCCAGGAACCAGCTGTGCACGTTGGCCGGGTCCAGAGAGCCGTCGTCGATGGCGTCGACGAGCTCGCCCCACACTTCCTCGCGGATCTCGGCCGGGGTGCAATTCATCGCGATCTTCTTGACGTGCCCGCCCTTGCGTTTCCACTCCGAGATGTCGACCGACAGGATTCCGTTGACCAGCCCGTCGCCGCGCTTCTCCAGGTCGACGCCGGGCCAGAACTGGGCTTGCGAGATCGCGGTCAGCGCCCACTGCGAGTCGATGAAAATCGCATGCCCGTGGACCAGCGGCACATCGCGGTACAGGTAGAACATGGCGCCGTTCATCCAGCGCACCACCAGTGCCGGCAGCGCAGCTAGCCGCGGCTCCGCGGCGCGCAGCGCGGGTGACACCAGCATGCGCAGCCGCTCGACCGGCAGCGCCGACACGTAATAGTCGGCATGCACCCGCTCCAAACCGCCGGGACCGGAGATGGTCACACCGGTGATGTGGTGTCCCTTGCAGTCGATTTCGTCGACCTCGCAGCCGCCACGCAGCGTGACGCCCATGCCCCGCAGGTAGCTGATCCACGGGTCGATCCACACCTCGCTGGTCGGTCCGTCCAGCACCCGGTCCATCCGCCCGTCGCCACGCACCAGGTCGAACATCAGCTGGCATAGGATCAATCCGCCTGTGCGAGCCGACATTTCGCGCGCGCGTGCGGCGACCAGGGTTCGGGTCATCCCGTCGGCCAGGAACTTCTGAAACGCGGGGGAGCGCTGTTCGGCACCCATGAATTGCCACCAGCTGACCTGCTCCCACTCCTCGAAGCGGCGTTCGTCGCAGGAACACATCAGCGTCAGCAGCCGATCGAAGAACCAGGCCAGTTCGCCCGGCGGAATGCCGAGGCCGACACCGGTTTGCCACATGAACCGGATCATCACCTCGACGTCCTCCAGCGACGACGGCCGCTCGGCAATCCCGACGATCTCGTTGTGAGGGCCGTCCTGCGCCAGCAACATTCGCGTCGACGGAGTGAGATGCGTTGCGACCGTACCGTTCACGCCGGGGATGCGCGCCATCGTGTCGGGGATGTGCCGGTAGAAGCCGGGGAAGAACCGGAATCCGTGCTCGGCCGGCAGGTCCTCGCGGTGACCCGTTCCCGAACCCGGCACCGGCATCGAGCGCGCCTTGCCGCCGAACGCGTCGCGCAGCTCGTAGACGGTGACGTCGAATCCGCGTTCGGCGAGTTCGTGTGCGGCGGTCAGCCCGCCGACTCCGCCGCCCAGCACCGCCACCGATGTCACGAGAGGATCTTTTCCGCCCGCGCGTATTCGGGCCAGCGCGCATCACCGGGGAAGCGGCTGACGACGTCGGCCAGCGCCGACCTGTCGCCGTCGCCGTGCAACTCGAAACCATCTAGCACGCAACGCAATTCGAACAGGGTCGCGCCCTGCTTGCGGGCGAACGCGAGCGCGGTATTCAGCGCCTCGCGTTGCTGCGAGGGGTCCGGGAACGTGTGGGCTCGCACGCGCATCAGCTCGGCGTCGTGGAAGTGCATCCCCGTCTCGTGGGCATGCTGCAACGCCCAGTCCAACCGTTTGCGTGCCAATTCCGGCTGGGCCGCGGCAATCAAGAGCCGGCCGATCACCGAGTCGTGGAAAGTGAGGTAGACGTTGAGGTGCAGATGCCGCGAGGCATCCACCCACCCCGCGATTTTGCCCGCCCGGGTCATCAGAGTGTCCGGGTCGGCGCCGGCGCTCAACGCGGCGAGCCCCTTGACGGTGGCATGTTGGGTGGCGGCAACTCCTTGCCACATGTCCAGTCCCGACTGCTCGCTCAGCCGGCGAAGGTCGGCGATCACGGCGGCCGCCTGTTCGAACTGGCCCGCTTCCGAGCACAGCCAAATCGTCGCGAAGTCGAGATGTGCTCTGTTGTAGACGTTTTGCGGGAATGCCAGGGCGTCGCAGCGCCGCGCCGCTTCGGCCAGCTCCGCGTAGGCGCGGTCCAGGTCGCCGCACACCATATGCGTTCGTGCCAAGTAGATGTGCGCCGCGGCAATGGGGTCGTCGGCAATCCACCACGCCGCGCCCAATTCGCCCGGGTCGGCGGCGGAGCGGTCGGCCAGTGCGCGCAGCAGATGTTCGCGAGCGGCCGGGAAGTCGCCCTCGAGCCAAATGACCCCGCCCAGTGAGGATTCGATCGCCGGATAACTCCACAGCCGGTCCGGCGGAATCCTGCTGGACAGCGAGTCGATCAGTTCCCGCAGCCGCCGCAGCTCGGCTCTGTTGTAGTAGTAGGCGATCATCGCGGTCAAGGTCAGGAATAGTTCATCCTGGTACATGCCGCTGCTGGCCAATTGCAGGCAGCGTTCGACCTCGGCGGGACCCTCGCCGCTCATGCTGCCCTGCACGGCGCCGGCCAAAAAACCGCGCTCGAGCCTTATTGCGATCTCTTTGCGGTCGCGCTCCGGCCCTTCGGCGCAATGGGCGAGCTGGTTGACAGCGTCGGTCAGACACGCGCGGGCCTCGGCGATGGCGCCGCGTCGACGGGCATCGACCGACGCTTTCTGGTAGGCGGCGACGGCGTCGTCGTACAGGTGGGCCTGCTCGAAATGGTCTGCAACCACACGCCAATCCGGTTCGACGGTGGTCGCCGCGTCGACCAGCGCGCGGGCGGTGCGGGCATGTAGGTCGCGGCGCAGCGACGGCGGTGCCAGTTCGGCGGCCACCTCGCGCAGCAGCTCGTGGCGAAATCGCCAGCCGTCGTTTCCGCTGAGTTCGAGCACCCGCGCGCGTACGAGTTCGGCGGCAATGTCGTCGACGTCCTTGGCGTCGCGGCCGACCACGGCGCGAAGCAAGGCGATGTCGCCGGAGCGCCCGATGACGGCCGCCGCCTCCGCGACGGGCACCGCATCGGCGTGTGGACGATGCAGCCTGGCGAACAGCGGCTCGTATAACGCTTCGGGCACCCCGAATTTGGCGTCGAGTTCGCCGACGACGTGTTCGAGGTAGAACGGCACACCGTCGCACCGGCGGCGCACCGCGGCCCGCTGCGTGTCGCTCAGCGCCGGGTCCAGCGCGTCGATCAATGCGTCGGACTGCTCGTCGGTCAACGGCGCGAGGTCGAAAAGCGTTACCGGCCAATCGGATTGCATCCAGCCGTCCTCGCGTCCGGTCAGCACCACCAGCAGGCGGCCGTCGGCGGCGCCCAGCAACGCGGTGAGCAGTTCCAGGGTGGACGGGTCGAACCAGTGCAGATCCTCGGCGACCACCAAGCCCGCCCGATCGCCGATGCAGGCCAAGACGTACTGCCGCACGGCCGCACCGATCGACTGATACAGCGCGTGGCCCTCGACGGCGGCCGGCTGGTAGCCGTGCTTTGGGCCGACGCCCAGCACCGGCGCCAGCAGCGGCACCATGCTCTCGGGATCCATTGCGCGGGCAACTATTTCGTCCTCCAACAGCCGAAGCCGCTCCGGGCCGCCGGTAAGCCGGGTGATGCCGCAGCGCCGCTCCAACAGCATGCGCACCGGGTGCAGGCCGGTGTCGGTGTGCAGCGGCGACCCGATCAGTTCGACGACCGGTGCGCCCGCGCCCCGGGCCAATGCGGTGGCCTCGCCGGCCAGCCGGGTCTTGCCGATTCCAGGCTCGCCGCGAAGGGCGACACCGGGAATGGTCAGCGTGCCGTCGCATGCCCGCTGCCAACTCTGGTGCAGCCAGTCGCGTTCCCGGTCCCGCCCGATCAGCGGCAGCGGGCGCAGCGGCGGGGCGGTCGGCCGCTCGGTGACCACTCGGTGATGCGGGATCAGCCCGTCGACGCCCTTCACCGCAGCCGGGGGCCGGGCGCTGAGCTCGAACGCGTCGCGCACCAACGGCGCGACGGCGTCGGACACCGCGACGGTGCCCGGTTCGGCCAGCCCGGAGATGCGCGCCGTCAGGTTGGCGGCGAATCCGTAGACGTCGTCCTGGTCGGTGTCGAGGTAGACCAGCCCGCGGTGGATGCCGACCCGCACGTTGATCGGCGCGCCGAACCTGCGGCTGGCCTGCTCGCTGAGCCGCGCCACCGCCCGGGTGATGTCCAACCCGGCCGCGATCGCGCGGCGCAGGTCGTCCTCGTGTGCCTTGGGGTGGCCGAATACGGCCAGCAGCCCGTCGCCCTTGATCGAGCAGATATGGCCCTCGTAGCGGTCGATGAGCCGCGACACCTCGTCGCGGTAGCGGCCCACCAGCGTGCGGTAGGTCTCCGGTTCCAACCGGGTGGACAGCACCGTCGAATCCACCAAATCGGCGAACATGATTGTGAGGCGGCGGATTTCGCCGTACTGGGCAGGAGCGGCGAGTAGGTCCTCGGCCTCCGGATTGCCGCGGTCGACCGAAAGGACCTGTCCGGCAAGGGTGGTCGCGGTCGCGCGGTCGCCCGCATTGATGGCCCGCACCGCGCGGTCCAGCAACTCGTTGATCGTCGTATTGGGTTGGTCAGGGCTCACGTATGCCTCCGGCCCCCGAAGGCTCCCCCGGAGAGGCTAACGATACGCGTGTGACCAGGGATGTTCAGCAAATCGACACAAGTAGAGTAGGTGATTACTCGCGTCGGACGCGGTCGGTACTCGCATCGGTACTCTGCATGAGATGGACCGACGCAGCATGATGTTGATGACGGGATTCGGCGTGCTGACCGCCGCGATGCCCGTTTCCACAGCTAACGCCGCGCCACCCGCGGCATCCGGGAACTACCTGTTCCACGACGAGTTCGACGGCCCCGCTGGCTCGGCGCCCGACCGGTCGAAGTGGATGGTGGCGCGGGCCCGCGAGACCATGAAGGACCCGACGTACTGGGAACGGCCGGAAAACGTCGGCCAATACCGCGACGACCGCAAGAACGTCTTCCTCGACGGCAATTCGAATTTGGTGCTGCGCGCGGCGAAAGAGGGCAACACCTATTACAGCGGCAAAGTGCAAAGCTCGTGGCGCGGCGGCATCGGCCACACCTGGGAAGCCCGGATCAAACTCAACTGCCTCACGGCCGGATGCTGGCCCGCGTTTTGGCTCGGCAACGACAACAACGGCGAAATCGACGTCATGGAGTGGTACGGCAACGGCAACTGGCCGTCGGCCACCACCGTGCACACCAAGGCCAACGGCGCCGAATGGGCGACGCACAACATCGCCCTGGACAGCGCCTGGCACACCTGGCGATGCCAATGGGACGACGCCGGCATGCGGTTCTGGCAGGACTACACGGACGGCGCAGCGCCGTACTTCACGGTTCCGGCGCGCTCGATCGCGGACTGGCCTTTCAACGACCCTGGCTACCAGGTGTTTCCGGTGCTCAACCTGGCCGTTGCCGGGTCGGGCGGCGGCGATCCCGGCCCGGGAACCTATCCGGCCGAGATGCTCATCGACTGGATACGGGTCTGGTAGCGGCGTCGTCGGCGCCGAGTTCGACGGCGGCGGTGACGACGGCGCGGTCGATCTGACGCAGCGCGTGCAGGGCGGCCAGCAGCCTGGGGTTCTGGCCGGCCCTTGTTTCGGCGGCGTCGAGGTGGTCGGTGGCGGGGGCGACGCTCACGCCGGTGCCGTCGCGGGCGGCGTCCAGCGCGTCGATGTTGCGGCGAACCTGCGCGGCCGCGGCGGCGACGGCGTCGGCCAGCTCAGGCGGGGCGTCGTAGCGACCGCTGTTGCGGGCCAGGGTCCGCCCGTAGTGGTCGCAGGCGGCGAGCATCCGTAGCCCGCGCCGGATGCTGCGCCGCCCGGACAGCCCGGCGACCCCGGCCATCAGCGGCTTGGCCGTGACTCGGTACTGCTGCAGGTCGCGGTCGAGTTGACGCGCCAACTCGGTGGGGCGGCCAGTGTCAGCGAACATCGACGTCGCCGACGCGTCGATCAGGTTCGACAGCGTCGTCAAGAAGGTGTGGGCGTCGTCGCGGATGGCTTTGCGGGTGTCGGTCGGCAGCACCAGGATCGCGACCGCAGCGCCGATCACCGCGCCGATCGCGGTCTCCTCGATGCGCAGCAACAGCAGGTGGACGGTGAATTGGCCGAGCAGGCCGTACAGCAACGCCAGCATCGTGGTGATCCAGAAGATCATCATGCTGTAGGCGACTTTCATGACATAGAAGGCGCAGAACAGGCACACGAAGATCAGCACCAGCGACGCGACGCGGTCGCCGGAGACCAGCGTGGCGATCAGCACACCGCTCGGCACACCGAGCGCGGTCCCGAGCAGCCGCTGCCAGCCCTTGGTGAGGGTTTCGCCCCAGGAGTTGGTGCCGGCGAAGATCACGAACGCGGCGATCACCGCCCAGTACCAGCGCGCCGGGGACACCAGTTCGCCGACGACGATCGCCAGCGACGCGGCGACGGCCACCTGGATGGCTTGCCGGGTGGTCGGCCGCAGACCGGATTCGGGTTCGGTGTCGGCTGGCGGCGGCGCCGGTGGCGTGCTTTCGGGCTGCTCGACTCGTGCGCGGACCTCGGAAGTGGCTGTGGCCGTGGCGATTATCGCCATCGCGAGGCGCCTTGTCGGCTCCGTTGGCCGCTGATCGAGTAGCCGTTGAGCCGTGGCCGCGGCCTGCTCGAGCCCGCCGCGGTCCGGCTGCCTTAGGGCGCTGCCTAGCTGGGTGAGCGCCGCGGCCAATTCGGCGCGGTCGGCGGCCGGAATGTCCGCCATGGCGGCTCGCGCCCCGGCGGTGGCGACCCGCTCGACGGTGAGTTCGGCGTCGAACAGCCACAGCGCCAATTGCTCGCCGGTGATGCCGGGCAGCGTCGCCGGGTTGACCTTGTCTTCGAGCTGGCTCTGGACCATCAGCGCGGTCTCGTTGAGCCGGGCGATCCGCGCCCGCAGCCGGCGGCGCCGTCGCTCGTCGAGACGGCCGGCCCGGAGCGCCTCAGCGGTGGTGTCGACGACGATCGCCATCCGCGCCCGCAGTGAGCGCAGGCTCGCCGACAGCACGCGTTCGGGCTTGTCCGGCAGCACATAGGTGGCGAACACAAAGCTGCACAGCGTGCCCACCAGCACGGCGCCGAAGAGCCAGGGCAGCTCCGCGGTCGTGGCCCGCAGAAACAACGTGAAGAAGTAGGCCATGAACATGACCATGCCCAGCGCCCGCCCGCGCGGCCCGAACCGGCGGATATAAACCGCGACGAACACCACCGCGACGAACACGACGTCGCTGACCAGCTTGTGCGGCGCCAGCAGCGTGCCGGCAGAGATAGCCAGCGCCGCGGGCAGCGGCAGCAGCGCCATCGTGAGCTTCTGCTGGCGGGGATCGGGCTCGTTGACCGATCGCGCCGCGACCATCGTGATCAGCACGCCGAGCAGCGCGACGGTCACCGGCTGGCCGGTGGCCTTGGTCAGCAGAAACAGGATGCCCAGCGCGCACGCCAGCGCGGCCGTCGTCCGCGTGGCCGTCCGCAGCCGCAGCCCGCCGGGGTCGGAGCCGATCAGCCAGTTCAGCGCCCGCTCGAATCGACCGCGCACTCCTGACCGCCTCCTTCTGCCTTCCTCATGGTTACTGCACTGTGGCGCCGTGGCCCAAATGCGGCGGTCGATTAGTCTTCGACATCGTGACGGCGCCGACCCGGGCGAAGCTGGCCGACGGCCGCGACCTGCTGTTCTTCTCGCTGCCCGGTCATGAGGCCGCGCCGGTGCCGGACCGTCGGCCGCTGCCCGAGCGTGACCCCGCCCAGTCGCAGCTGCGGTTCGACCAAACCACCGGGCAATGGGTGATCATCGCGGCGCGGCGCCAGGACCGCACCTACAAACCGCCCGCCGACCAGTGTCCGCTGTGCCCCGGCCCGACGGGGCTGACCAGCGAGGTGCCCGCCCCCGACTACGACGTCGTCGTTTTCGAGAACCGGTTCCCGAGCTTGTGCGGCAGTGGTCCGACGCTGGCGGTGCCCGACGGGTTCGCGCCGGTGCCCGGTTATGGCCGCTGCGAGGTGATCTGCTTTTCGTCGGATCACACCGGTTCGTTTTGCGACCTGTCGGTGCCGCACGCCCGGCTGGTGGTGGACGCGTGGCGGCATCGCACGGCGGACTTGATGGCGGTTGCCGGCGTCGAGCAGGTGTTCTGCTTCGAGAACCGCGGCGAGGAAATCGGGGTGACACTGAGCCATCCGCACGGTCAGATCTACGGCTACCCGTACCTGACGCCACGGACCGCTGTCATGCTGCAGCAGGCTCGCGAGTATCGAAACCGGTCTGGCCGCAACCTGTTCGGCGATCTGCTTGCGTCCGAGGTTGCCGACGGCAGCCGCGTGGTTGCGCGCACTGCTTCGTTTACGGCGTTTGTGCCGTTCGCCGCGCGCTGGCCGGTGGAGGTGCACATCTATCCGAACCGGTTCGTGCACAACCTCATTGATCTCTCTGACGGCGAACTGGACGACTTCGCGCAGATCTATCTTGACCTGCTGCGGCGATTCGACCGGATGTATTCCGCTCCGCTGCCGTACATGTCGGCGCTGCACCAGTACGCCGACACCGACGCGCAGCGGGAGGGCTATTTTCACGTCGAGTTGATGTCGATTCGGCGTAGCGCGGTTGCGTTGAAGTATCTGGCGGCCTCCGAGTCGGCGATGGACGCGTTCATCAGTGACGTGATGCCGGAGGCCGTGGCCGAGCGGCTGCGAGAACTCGGGTGACAATCCTTTACGCCGCGCCGGGGCGGATCAACCTGATCGGCGAACACACCGACTACAACCTCGGTTTCGCGTTGCCGATCGCGCTGCCGCAGCGCACCACGGTGACGTTCGAGCCGTCGGATGCCGGTGTGCTTACCGTGCGCAGCGATCGTATGGACGGCGTGGTGCGGATTCCGCTGGACACCACTCCCGGGGACGTGACGGGCTGGGCGGCCTATGTGGCGGGGGTGGTGTGGGCTCTTCGTCGCGCCGGTTACGCGGCGCCGGGTGGTTCAATGTCGGTGAGCAGCGACGTGGAGATCGGGTCGGGTTTGTCGTCGTCGGCGGCGCTTTCGTGCGCGGTGCTCGGCGCGCTGGCGTGTGGTGTGAATATCGACCGGCTGGAGCAGGCGCGGCTGGCGCAGCGTGCCGAGAACGAATATGTCGGCGCGCCAACGGGTTTGCTCGACCAGTTGGCGGCGTTGTTCGGGGAGCCGTCGACGGCGCTGCTGATCGACTTTCGTGAGCTGACGGTGCGGCCGGTGCGGTTCGATCCTGAGGCGGCGGGGGTTGCGTTGCTGTTGATCGACTCGCGGGCGCGGCACACCCATGCCGGCGGCGAGTACGCGGCCCGTCGCGCGTCGTGCGAACGGGCGGCCGCAGCGCTGGGGGTGTCGTCGCTGCGCGAGGTTGACGACGTCGGCGCGGTGAGCGACCCGGTCGATGCCCGTCGTGCCCGGCACGTGCTGACGGAGAACCAGCGGGTGTTGGATTTCGTTGCAGCGCTTAGTGACTCGGACTTCGCTTCGGCGGGCCGCATCTTCACCGCGTCGCATGCCTCGATGCGCGACGACTTCGAAATCACCACGGAGCACATCGATGTGATCGCCGATGCGGCGGTGGGAGCGGGTGCTTTCGGTGCGCGGATGACCGGCGGCGGGTTCGGGGGCTGTGTGATCGCATTGGTGCCGGCTGAGCGGGTGGATGCCGTCGCTGCTGCGGTGCGAGGGGCGGTGCACGAAGCGGGGTACGAGCAGCCGGTGATTACCCGGACGTACGCCGCACAGGGCGCCGGAGTCCCACGGGCCACATGAGTCACCGGCCAGAAGGGGTACACAATGTGCCCTCCTCTTAGCGACAAACCGGGTTTGACGGGCTCAGCCGGTGACCCAATCGTCACACCAGGCACTCAAAGCTGTTGAGCCACACGTGTTGCCGCGGATTTAGGTATTTCGGGGTGCCCGGCTATCAGCGACAACGACGGGCTTGTCGGTGGCAGGTGCGACCGTCGGAGAATGAATGAACCACTGCAGCTGCGGGGTACCGAACTCCGCTATGTACTGACATGGCATTTGGCCCTGCACGGGCCGGCGACCATCACCGAGTTGGCCGAGGCGCTCACGTGGCACGGCTTTGCCGTGCGCGGGCGTGCGTCGAAGGCCATCTCGGACGCCTTGCGCTGGGAGATGGGATACGACCG
This sequence comes from Mycobacterium sp. MFM001, assembly GCF_003402475.1. Lineage (GTDB taxonomy): Bacteria > Actinomycetota > Actinomycetes > Mycobacteriales > Mycobacteriaceae > Mycobacterium. The sequence goes on along the minus strand of NZ_BFAB01000004.1, from coordinate 33,266 downwards.
GGTGCGCCGGCTCCGCCGCGGTCGCTACGGCCCCGGCTGGATGCCCCGTGGCACTGAGCACCGAATCCACACGCGGGTGCTGGCGTTGCGTGACAAAGCCAAGTTGTCGCGGATAGCCGGGCAGGCAGAAACCGCCGTATTCGGGACGACCGGTGTGGCTGGCGAGCCACCCGTGGCGTAGGTGAACAATTCGCGCGTGTCAATGAGCGTCGCACCGGTGGTTGTCGCTGCGAGGCGGGCACATCGACGTCCACCGATCCTTTGTGACCGCTGGGAACCCTGGGACTTGTGCCGCGCGATCCCGCGGCGAGAGCATGGGGGCGTGGCCGGCTACGTAGACGTTCGGGCATACGCCGAGCTCAACGAGTTCCTGGGGCCAGAGTCGCGCGGCGTGACCGTGCGCCGCCCGTTCCGGTCGCACCAGACGGTCAAGGACATCCTCGAGGCAATGGGTGTTCCGCACACCGAGGTCGACCTCATCCTTGTCAACGGCGATCCGGTCGGCTTCGCGCACCGCCCGACGACTGGCGACCGCATCGCGGCCTACCCGATGTTCGAAGCGCTCGACGTCGGGTCGACCGCCAGGCTGCGGCCGGTGCCGCTGCGTGACCCGCACTTCGTCATCGACGTCAACCTCGGCCGGCTGGCGCGGCTGATGCGCGTACTCGGCTTCGACGTGTGGTGGTCGAATGACGCCGACGACCAGACGTTGGCCGATATCAGCCTGAGCCAGCAGCGGATTCTGCTGACTCGCGACCGCGGTCTGCTGAAGCGACGGGCGATCACTCATGGTCTGTTCGTGCACTCCGAGCACGCCGAGGAGCAGACGCTGGAGGTGATCCGGCGGTTGGACCTGGCGCAACGGGTGGCGCCGCTCACCCGATGCCTGCGATGCAACGGCCCGCTGGCGGTAGTTAGCAAGGACGAGGTGATCGAAGACCTGGAGCCACTAACAAGGCGCTATTACAACGACTTTCGTCGCTGCACAGAATGCGGGCGGATCTACTGGCCCGGCTCACACCACACCGGCTTGGTCCGCCTGGTCGAGCGGCTTTGCGAGCAGCTCAAGCCGGAGTCAGCCGAATCGCGGCCAAATTAAGCCGGTCGACCGCCTCGGCGAAGGCCTCGACCGACGGAATCTCGCCATCACGAAACTTCAATCCCATTGTGCGCTGCGGGTCTTTGCCGGGGTACAACTGCGCGCAGCGCCGGTAAAGATCCGCGATCACCACCGGGTCTTCGACGAGCTCTCCGCGCATGGCGCTGGTCTTGCCGTCGTGGAAAACCTGCGCAGCAGCACCGCCGCGAAAGTTCCACTTCCACTGTGAGTCGGTCAGTGCATACAGCTCATTGCCAAGCTGGTGCGCAGTCAAGGGAATTGAATACTGACGTCCGGTCTTTCGTCCGGTGAAGCTCAACAACATCAGCTGCTTGCGAGCCCTGCCGATCGGAAGACGCAGCAGGAATCGGACGATCGGGTTGATGACACGCAGCAGTGCCGCCGGGTGGTGAGAGATCGTGATCGCGGGTGACTGGTCTGTCATGTGATTACCGTAGAGGACAGCTTCATCCATCATGGTCCGGTTGGACCGTGATGATCGGGCAGCGGATCGGCGCACCGGATCGTTCGATGCGGGTGTCGCTCGTAATCAATGCGGTGGCAAGGCGTTCGGCGCTGGCGATGTAGATGGCATCGGGGTAGCGGAGTGAGGTCTGAGCGAGGGTCCAGGCGCGACGGACGTCGGCCCAAGGCGTGGCATCGATGCTGATTTCGAACGCTTCGGCATCCATGAGTGCCTGGTCGATCTGATCGGCCTGCAGTGGATGTGTCGGCCGGTTCGCGGCTGCCACGAGACCGGACAGGATTTCCACTGCGAAATGGCCGGGCGCTACGAGAGGTTCGGAGGCTGGATGCTCTGCAAGAGCCCGGCGGGCAGCCTGGCCTCTAGGACCGGAGTCGACGATGGCGTCAATCACTACCGAAGCGTCGACGATCACGGTTTCCGGCCGAGCCGAGCGCCGCGTTCAGCATGCACGCCGTCGATTGCCTCGAGCACGGCCTGGCGGTCCTGTTCCTCCACCGCCGGCTGGCGGCGAAGCCGAGCCGCGGTGCGGTTCAATGCTCCGCGCCTCCGTAAATGTGCCGCTTGCGCTTGCATAGCTTCACGGAGGTAAGCCTGCAGCGACATTCCGCGCGCCGCAGCCTCCGACCGAATCTGGTCGAGGTCTTTGGCTGGCACATCGCGGATCAGAACGTTCGGCATGCAGGTATGCTATCAATAGTGATAGCGCAAAAACAAGCGTTGGGCCGCGTCTCCATGGCGCGTCGAGCGTGGGGGGTATGCACACAACCCGACTACTTTTCGTCCATATCCCCCACGTTCGGCGAGCCGAGGCGGCGCAGTGCTAGCTGCCGAGATCCCAGCCGACGGTAAAGCCGTGGCGCAGCACGAGTTCGGTGAGGACGTCGGTGCGCTCGGCCAGCGGCCAGGATTCGGTGGTGAACGCGTCGAGGCCGAAGAAGGCGTAGTTGATCGACGTCTCCGGCGTGGTGCGCGGCCGGTACACGATGGCATCGAGAGCGTCGGGCCCGGTCCACCAGCGCCGCACGGCGTCGGCCAGCCGATGGCAGGTGTCCCACACGTCGGGATGCTGGCCGGTGTTGATCTGGTCGTCGACGTGCAGGACGTCGAGGTTGGTCTCGGTGCGCAGGTCGAGCACCCGCAGATGCCGGGCGGCGACCAGCCGAACCAGATAGTGCCCGGCGTGGTCGGCGGGGATCATCAGCCCGGTGGGCCGGTATCGCTCCCGGAAGGCGCCGACGAGTGTGCTTGCGGCATAACGGGTTCGGAACGCACCGGATTCGGGGTCGAAGCGAAACCGTGGGGTCGGGAAGCCGTCCCATGTCCACTCGGCCGGCGGGGCAGCCTCCACGCGCCACAGTTCGGTGCCCGCCTCGACGCGGCGACGGCGCAGTCCGACGGGCCGGGCCTCGGGCAGCGGCGCCCGGTAGCCGTCAGGAAGGTCAGGCACCGACGGCGGCGAGCATCCGCCACGCGGTCTCGGCGGTCTTCGGGCGGCGCAGCGCCTCGGCGATCGACGAACCGCCCAGTTCGTCGTGTTTCAGCCGCATCACACGATCGGCAGCCAGCGGGTCCGACGTGAACCGCGTGAGCAACTCGAGGATCCGCGGCAGGTCCGTGCGCAGCCGGTCGTCGTCGAATTGCCAAGCCGGGAACCATGTTTGGTTGCCGACAGCAGAGCCGATGAGTTTTCCGCGGCTGCGCATCCGGTGCACCGCCTGCGGCGATTTCAGCCCCAGCCGGGCTTGCACGGCCGGCGTCGGTAGCGAGCCGTCGACGAACTCGCGCACCAAAGCGCCGCGGCGCTCGTCGTTCAGGCTGCGCGCGGCGATGCGCTCCAGCGTCCCCTGGGGGGCGGTCGGCGCCTCGAGGATGGCGTCCAGCACCTCGGCGAACCCGGAATCCTTCCGGGCCCGCTCGGCGACTTGGCGAACCAGCGGGGCAACGGCAGTGGGCATGCCCCTATCCTATCAACCGATTGAAACAATTGAAACACACTCACAGGAAGCTCGCGTACCGTCGAGGCCATGGCACGAACCGACAATGACACCTGGGACATCACCGAAAGCGTCGGCGCGACGGCGCTGGGCGTGGCGGCGGCCCGCGCCGCTGACACCGAGAGCGAGGACCCGCTGATCCAAGACCCGTTCGCCCGGGTCTTCCTCGACGCCGCCGGCGAGGGTATGTGGAATTGGTTCGCGGGTCCCGAGCTTCCGCCCGAGATCGTCGAGGCTGAGCCGGACCTGCCGCTGCGGATGCGGTCGATGCGCAACTACATGGCTTCCCGCACAGCGTTTTTCGACGAGTTCTTCCTTGCGGCCACCAAAGCTGGAGCGCGCCAGGCGGTGATCTTGGCGGCCGGCCTGGATTCGCGGGCGTGGCGCCTGGCGTGGCCGGACGGGACGACGGTGTACGAACTCGACCAGCCCAAGGTGCTGGAGTTCAAGTCGTCGACGCTGAGAGAACACGGGGCGGAGCCGACGGCCAACCTGGTCAATGTCGCCGTCGACCTGCGTCAGGATTGGCCGAAGGCCTTGCAGGAGGCGGGCTTTGACCCGTCGGCGCCAAGCGTCTGGTCGGCCGAGGGGCTGCTGCCGTTTTTGCCGGCGGCCGCCCAGGACCTGCTCTTCGAGCGGGTGACCGCGCTCAGCGCACCTGGCAGCCGCATTGCCGTGGAGGCGCATGGCCCCGGTTTCAACGACCCCGAGGTTCACGCGCGCCAGCGTGAGCAGATGCAGCGCATCCGCGATCTGGCGGCCAAGCTGGGCGAGCAGCGCGACATCCCCGACGTGCAGGACCTGTGGTACTTCGAGGATCGCGCCGACGTCGGCGACTGGCTGCGCGACCATGGTTGGGAGGTGTCGGTGATCCCGGCCGAGGAGTTGATGGCGAGTTACCGCCGCCCGCCTGCCGACGTCGAGGACTCCTCGCCGCGCAGTCTGTTTGTGTCCGCGCAACGGGTGTAGGCGTTAGATCATCTCGTTGTTGGTCAGCCAACGCATCACCGGCCAGCCGATGAAAACCGGTAGCCAGCAGGTCAATACCCGGTAGAGCAGCACCGACGGGACGCCGACGGCCGCGGGGACGCCGAAGGCGGCCAGCCCACCGATCAGCGCGGCCTCGACGGCGCCGACGCCGCCGGGCGTGGGGGCGGCCGAGGCGAGGGTTCCGCCGACCATCGTCACCACGGTGACGGTGACGAACGTCGTGCTGCCGCCGAACGCCCCGACGCTGGCCCACAGCGCCAACGCCGCGCCGAGAGTTGTTCCGGCACAACCGAGTACGATCAGGCCCAGTCGCCAGGGTTCGCGGGCCAGCTCGACGAGGTCGCGGGAGACTTCGGCAAGCTTCGGGCGCACCGCGGTCGCCAGCCAGCGTCGCAGCGTGGGCACGAACAAGAACGTGCCGATGATGCCCAGCGCCACACCGGCGATCAGATACAGCACCGTGGCTCGTGGGACGAAGTGCGACAGGTCGGTGCCCGCGCCCGCGGCGGTGGTGAAGATGATCAGCAACACGACGTGCACGATCACCTGCACCGATTGCTGCAGCGCGACCGCGGTGGTGGCGCGGATAGCGCTCAGGCCGCCCTTCTGTAAAAACCGCGTGCTCAGCGCCAGCCCGCCGACGCCGGCCGGGGTTGTGGTGGCGGCAAAGGTGTTGGCCACCTGCATGATTGACAGCTTGACAAAGCTCACCGATCCGTCGGTGCAGGCCCACAACGCGGCCGCCGCGCCCACATACGTCAGCGCCGAGACCGCCAGCCCCAGCAGCGCCCACCACCAGTTCGCGGTCTTCAGCTCGGAGAAGAACGTCGGCACCGTGCTGATGAACGGGTAGGCGACATAGACCAGCGCGACGAGCAGCACCAGCTGGATGAGCTGGCTGCGGGTGAACCGCGTGATCGTCTCGGCCTGGATCTGATCGGCCCCGGTTTGGCGCTTCACCTCCGCGCGGCTGTCGGCGATGACGGCCTTCGCGTCGGGCACAGAGTCCCGGATTTGTTTGGGTACAGCGGTTTTGGTGAGCCGGCGCGACGCGGTCAGCACGGTGTCCTTGCCGAACGTGTCGATCGCCGCGGCCACCGCGGACTGCGGGTCGTAGAGCGACGACGTCGTCACCAGCAGCTGGGCGATGTCGGATTGCAGCTGCGCGTCGGTGGCGCCGTATTCGGCGCTGCCGTAACCGCCGAACAGCACGGCGCCGTCGTCGACCGTGATCTCCTTGCTGCGCAAGTCGCCGTGGGAGATCTGCTGATCATGCAGGCGCCGCAACGATTCCCAGACAGAGGTGACCGGCGTCGTCGTCGCGCATTCGGTGATCGGCTTACCGCGAACAGGCTTGTGCGCGTAGAGCGTCCAGCCGCGCTCGAGCGAGGCGACGGCAACCGTCGAGGTATTCGCCACATCCGCCTCGCCGATCGCAATCGCCATCAACGCGCGGTGCTCGACGGCGCGGCTCATCGAGGCGTGCAGCGGAGCGGTCTCAGTTCCGCGCAGCCGCAGCTTGCGCCACAGCTGGCGCAGCGCCCCGCCGCTGCGTTGGTGCGGGCCGTACAACTCGATGACTGCGAAATCGTCCGATTGCGCCGAAAGCACCAGCGGCCCAGGCCCGGCCGGCCGGATCACCGTCAGCGAGGACACGAGGAATCCGCGCCGGGCCAGCGCGCGGACCGCCCCGTCGAGCGGCACCTCCAGCGCCGGCGTGCCCACCACCAGGACCACCAACGCGCCGACGAACCACCCCACCGCCAGCCCCAGCAGCGCGCGGGCCGGCACGATGGCGCTGACCACCAGGTGGATCGGCACGAACGCCAGCAGCAACGCCCACCACCAGCGCCGCCAGCGCGCGGGCAGCCACGGACCCGACACGGTGAGCACCGCGGCGAGCATCCCGATCCAGCGCGGGTCGTCGAGAAACTGGGACAGGGTGGTGGCGAGCCGGTCGGAGAGGTCGAAGTGCCAGCGCGGCGCGGCGATGCCCTTACCGCTGATCGACAGGCAGAGCACCGCGAGGATGCCCGCGGCCGCGTAGGCGCCGAGCAGCTTCCACTGCCGGGCGACGATCAGCCCGATCAGGATCACGAACGGCAACGCCAGGATCGCGATGCCGTAGATCAGGTACACCAGATTGGACTGGGTAGGGGAGAGCACCCCGACGATCTGCGAGACGGACTTCTCCAGCGCGACCCACTGGGTGCGGGTGATCAGCGAGCTGGTGATCACGACCGCGAGGAACAGCCCCGCCAGCACGAGCCGCAGGATGTCGTTGGTGCGACGGGTCAGCGGTTGCAGCAGGCTGCCGGAAACGGCGACCTCGCGCCCGTCGACTCGCATGTAGCAACGATCCCTGGCGTAGCGCCGCGTCGCTTCGCGGCGCGCCGAGAGCTAAGCGGAGGAGCTCAGCGCCGCGTCGTAGTTGGGCTCCTGGGCGATCTCGGGCACCAGCTCGGTGTATGCGACCTTGCCGTCCGCGCCGATCACGACGACGGCCCGGCCCAGCAGCCCGGCCATCGGGCCGTCGGTGAGGGTGAGGCCGTAGTCGTCGCCGAAGCTGCCGCGGAACGCCGATGCGGTGGTGACGTTCTCGATGCCCTCGGCGCCGCAGAACCGCTGCTGGGCAAACGGCAGGTCCTTGGATACGCACAGCACGGTCAGACCGCTGCCGGCGGCGCGCTCGTTGAAGGTGCGCACGCTGGTCGCGCAGACCGGGGTGTCGATGGACGGAAAGATGTTGAGCAGCAAAGGCTTACCGCGGAACTGGTCGCTGCTGACCGCGCCGAGGTCGGTGCCGGTCAGCGTGAAGTCCGGCGCCGGGGATCCGACGGCCGGCAGTTCGCCGACGGTGTTGATGGGGTTTCCGCGCAACGTGATCTGTGCCATGGCGCCTAGTCTGCCAAGCGGCGCGGGCCACCCCGGGAGGCGGGTGGTCGTTCGACGGAACTGGCCTTGGTCGCATCTCGTAAGGTCGGTGTGTGCTGATCGGGTTGCTGCTCGCTCTGGGCTGCTCGGTGTGTTACGGCACGGCGACGGTGTTGCAGGCTGTGGCGACGCGATCGGTGGAAGCCGGCAGCGGCTCGGGCGTCGACGCTGTACTGCTGTTGCGCGCCGTTCGGCATTGGCGCTACCTCGCAGGCTTCGGTCTTGACGGCCTCGGCTTTCTGTTGCAAGTGGTGGCGCTGCGCTTGGTTCCGATCTACGTCGTCGCCGCGGCGATAGCGGCCTCGCTGGCAGTCACGGCCATCGTGGCTGCGTGGTTGCTGTCGGCGCGGCTGTCATCAACCGAGTGGGCGGCCGTCGGTGTCGTCTGTGTGGGGCTCGCGATGCTCGGACTCGCGGCCGGACCGGAGGGTTCCCGTCACGGCCCGGCCGGACTCGCTTGGGGACTGTGGGGCGTGGTCGTCGCGATATTTGTCGCCGGCGTCGCGGGAGGCCGATTGGGCGATCGCTCGCGCGCGTTGGCCTTGGGACTCGGCGCCGGATGCGGTTTCGGTGTCGTCGAGGTCGGCGTGCGCCTGATCGATCCCATCGATCCCACCAAAGCGACGTTCTACAGCAATCCGGCGCTGTACGCGGTACTCGCCGGCGGGGCGGCAGGGTTTCTCTTGCTGACGTCTGCCCTGGGCCGCGGATCTGTGACGACGGCGGTCGCCGGAATGGTCGTGGGAGAAACGATCGGACCTGCACTGGTCGGAGTGGCTTGGCTGGGTGACCGCACTCGCGGTGGTCTCGGCTGGATGGTTTTCGCTGGATTCGCCATAGCAGTCGCCGGCGCACTGGTACTGGCCCGATTCGGTGAAGCGCCTGATTCTGAACCTGCGAAAAAGCAGCCGGCGCAGCCGAATACTGCCTGAAAACCCCCGGTGGTGACAGGTATGCAGTAAGAGACAGCTATGCGGTCACGACGGCAGCTCGCCATGTGGGTCGCTGTCTGCATGACGTTGTGGCCGGCGCCAAGCGCGCACGCCGAAGAGGCCGCCTTCGTCGCCAACCCGGTCGAGCACGTCGACACGCTCAACGGCACCGGGACGGGCAACGAGACGTGGGGCGAGATCAACAACTTCCCGGGCGCTGCCGTGCCGTTCGGGATGGTGCAGTACTCGCCGGACACCACCGACACCTACGCCGGCTATGATCACGACAACGACCGCTCGACCGGCTTTTCCATGACCCACGCCTCGGTGGGCTGCGCCGCGTTCGGCGACATCCCGATGCTGCCGACGACGACGCCAATCAGCGAGCAGCCCTGGTACGCCTGGGAGAGGATCGCCCACGACGACACCGAGGTCGGCGTGCCCGGCTACTACACGGTGCGGTTCCCCGACACCGGCGTGAAAGCGGAACTGACCGCCACCACCCGCACCGGCGTCGGCCGGTTCAGCTATCCCGACGACGGCCGGCCCGCGGTGTTCCACGTGCGGCCCGGCGGGTCGCTCGCGGGCAATTACGCCGCGACCATCCAGATCGGCGAGGATAACGCCACGATCACCGGATCGGCGACCACCGGGGGATTCTGCGGTAAGGACAACGTCTACACGGCCTATTTCGCGATGAGGTTCAGCCAGCCGTTCAAATCGGTCGGCACTTTCGAAGGGAACTCGGTGTATCCCGGTGCACGCCAGGCAGATTCGCCGTGGGCCGGAGGATGGGTGGAGTTTGCGCCGGGCTCGGTGGTCGAGGTGCGGACCGCGCTGTCGTATGTGAGCGTCAACGGGGCGCTGGCGAACCTGGCGGCCGAAGGAGGTGCGGGTTTCGACGATGTGCGCGCGGCCGCATCGGCCGAATGGAACGCCGCGCTGTCGCGGGTGGCGGTGGCGGGCAGCATCGGCGGCGACATCGAGACGTTCTATACCTCGCTGTATCGGTCGTTGTTGCACCCCAACACGTTCAACGACGCCGACGGACGCTACATCGGGTTCGACGGCGCGATTCATTCGGTGGCGACGGGGCACACGCAGTACGCGAACTTCTCCGATTGGGACACCTACCGCTGCCTGGCGGCGCTGCAGGCGCTGTTGTTTCCGGAGCGGGCCAGCGACATGGCGCAGTCGCTGGTGAACGACGCCGAGCAGAGCGGGTCGTTGCCGCGGTGGGCGCTGGCGAATGCGGCGACGGGGGAGATGACCGGCGACAACGTGGTGCCACTAATCGCGAGCCTGTATGCGTTCGGCGCCAAGGACTTCGACACCAAACGGGCGCTCTATTACATGGTGAAGGGCGCGACGGAGGGCGGCACGGGGCGGGACGGCTATGTGGAGCGGCCGGGGATCGGTAGCTATCTGGAGCATGGGTATGCGCCGCAGATCGAGGAGTTCCGCGGCGATCACGGGATCGACGGCGCGTCGATCACCATGGAGTGGTCGGTCGACGACTTCGCGATCTCGAGATTCGCGGACGCGTTGGGCGAGAACGTGATTGGCGCTGAGCTCCTGCGGCGGGCGCAGTTCTGGCAGAACCTGTTGAACCCGGTGACTCGCCGCATCACACCGCGGGGCGCCGACGGTGCTTACCTGGTGTGGCCGGGGTTCACGGGGCCGACGTCGGACCTAGGGGAGGACGGGTTCGACGAGGGCAACTCGGAGCAGTACCTGTGGATGGTGCCGCAGAACGTCGCCGGGCTGGTGGCCGCTTTGGGGGGCCGAGAGGCGGTGGCCGAGCGGCTGGACCGGTTCACGACGCAGCTCAACGCGGGCCCCGACGAGCCGTACCTATGGGTGGGCAACGAGCCAAACTTCGGGGTGCCGTGGCTGTACAACTACGTCGGGCAACCGTGGAAGACCCAGGAGACGGTCGATCGGGTGCGCCGTGAACTGTTCGCCCCGACGCCCAACGGCGAGCCGGGCAACGACGACCTGGGCGCAATGTCGAGTTGGTACGTCTGGGCGGCATTGGGTCTGTACCCGGCGACGCCTGGGACATCGATCCTGACGGTGAACACGCCGCTGTTCGATCGCATCGAGATCAGGCTTCCTGCTGGACAATTCATCCGGATTGCGGCGCCCGGCGCCTCGAGCGGTCTGAAGTACATCAGCGGGCTGAGCGTCGACGGGCAGCCCACCGATCAGACGTTTCTGCCGGAGTCGATCGTGCGTACCGGCGGCGACGTCGGGTTCTCGCTCGCCGCGGTCCCTAATACGACGTGGGGAACTAGCGAATCATCCGCGCCGCCGTCGTTCGGTGGGGGCAACGCGGTGCCTTTGCCGTCCTAGTACGCGGAGAATGGGTGCTATCATCACCCGTGACCTGATAGCATTGGCAGCATGCGGCAGCTCCTACTCCGGGTATCCGATGACATACACCGGCGATTGGTCGCTCGTGCGGCGCGCGAGGGTCGCAGCCTGAATGCCGTCGCAACCGAGATCCTCGACGCGGCTGCCGATGCCGACGGCGGCGATCGGCGTGCGCAGGTGCGGGCCGCGGCGGCGGCGGCAGGCACATTGCGTACCGTGAAAACCCGGCCGGCGAGTGCGGCGCGACGGCAGCGGATCCTTGAGTCGACTCGCGGCCTCGGTCCACAAATCGATGATTTGCTCGCGCAAGAGCGCGAGCGCCCGTGATCGCGTATCTGGACTCCTCTGTCCTTGCCCGCGCTTACCTTGTCGACGGAGACGGGCACCAGCAGGCAACCGCACTGCTCGCCGACCCGGAGATTGCCACCGTCACCGGCACATGGACAAGAATCGAGGTCTCCGGTGCGCTGGTTCGCGCCGCGCGAGCAGGCCGCGGTGATGAAAAAGGGTTGCTCGCACTGCTGGACGCGGACCTTGCCGGTCCGGTGATTGTGCTCGGCGCGCCGCAAGAGCAGGTCGAGGAGCATGCGCTGGAGCTGGTACGGCGGCATGCGCTGCGGGCGATGGATGCCTGGCATTTGGCGGTCGCCGCGCTAGTTGTTCCGCCTTTATTGGAGCCGGGCGAGCCGCAGGCATTCGCCTCCCGCGACCAGGCACAACGGCAGGTTGCCGAACGGCTCGGGTTCGTCGCGATCTGATCGACATCTGTCCTGGTCGTGGGACGGAAGGCTTGAGCATCAAGGCTTGTCGGTGCCCCGCGATACCTTTGGGTCAGCTTCATGAGACGCCGTCGCCAAGCTCCGACTGGACGGCGCGCCAACCCCACGCTCGTGGGTGGCTCGGATGACGAAGCGACCGGCACCGACCGGCGCCGGTAAGAGCGCCTCCACCACGGAGGCTTGGGACATCGGGAGGTATCCATGGCGCATTCTGCAGAACACGTACCGGCGGAATCCCGCGTCATCCTGCTCGGCGACCACGACACCGTGCAGCACCGCGACGACTTGTCCGCAGATGCGGCCCGCCATAACTGCACCGTCGCCGAGGCGTTCGGGTTCGAGCAGGGCGCGGCGGCATTGACCGAGGACCTGACCGACGTCGATGCGATTGTGTCGGCGCTGGGTTGCGCGATCGCAGGCCGCATGCACGTCTGGGTGCCCTTCCTCGCGCCGGATCTCGGGCGTGAGCAGCACTGGCGGCGGCTGAGTCTGGTACTGCAACGCCACGGTCTCAACCTCCGCTACGGACGGGAGCTCGAGCCGTTCCCGACCACCGGCGGGTACAGCGAAATCGACTTCGCACTGCGACGCGAGGTCCAAGTCGTCGACGAGCTCGACCACGCGGCTTTGGCAGCTGCCGGCACCAAGACCCTGGGGCGGGAGATCGAACGGGCCCTTGCGACGGCCAGCGCCGCCCCAACGTCAGCGCGGTCGCTGCGACGAGCTGCAGCAGAGGCCGATCAGTTCGAAAGCGCCTCGGCGCCAATGCTTCCGGCGCCGACGACGCCGTGGTCGCAGCGTCAGCCGATGCTGAAGCGCTATGTGCGCTGGCTTGTGCATGGGTGCGGTGTCACGCAGGTGGCTACGGCACGGGTGCTGAACTCGACGGGCCAGCGCACGCCGAAAGGCCGGCTGTGGCAACCGTCGACGGTGTCGGCCCTGCTCAATGGTCGCTACGACCACGGGGCGAAGGCCAGCAGATGAGTAAAGCGTGGCGGCCTGTCGGTACGCCGCGTTATCCTGAAAATGCTTCACGAGATGCCGTCGCCAAGCTCCGACTGGACGGCACGCCAACCCCACGCTCGTGGGTGGCTCGGATGACGAAGCGGCTGACACCAACCGGTGTTCGGCAAGAGCGCCTCCGTCAGCGGAGGCCTGGCAACAGGAGTTCTGCCATGGCCAAGCGGAATCTGAGTGCAGCGGATGCGGCGCTGCGCGCACGCATTCATGAGTTGTCCGTCCACATCCCATGCGGAATACTCCGCGGCCCTATCGATGGTCGGTGGCAGTCGTGCCGCGACGAGGATTTGCCCGAGCAGTGGAAGGGCTGCGACGTGTCCCGCGCGAAAGACTTGTGCATCATCTGCTTTCGGGCGACAGCCGGCGGCACTACTCGTTGGTCATGGCTGGCATGCGAAAACTGCCGGCGGGTCAACAAGGCGATCGCGGAGCTGGAACCGGAATATGGCGACCGTCTCTTTGCTCTGGGCCGGCACAGCCTGATGAACGGGATCGGCGTCAGCGGCGGCGCGCCTCCCGAGGTGCAAGAGAAGCAGATCGACCGGCTACTGGAGTTCGCCAAGGGCGACGGCCGACTGCGCGAGTGGGAGGCGCGGGAGTACCGGCGATTGGCCAGCCGGTTCGACCCGCTTGCCGACATCCCGCTGCGGGTCTGGCAAGCCGAGTGGCCGCCCAGCCTGGAGGCGTCGGTGGACGCCTTCAAGCGCCTACTCGGGCGTGCGCCAGACCCCACGGCGTCTAACTGAATTGAGGAGTTGAAGGAGGTAACGAATGAATTGACTGCAGCACAACTGGATCGTGCGTGTGGAGTTCTGCTGGGAACCGCAGCCGGCGATACACTAGGCGCGCCGTTCGAGTTCGGACCCCCGTTGGGCGCCGACGTCAAGGTCGACATCGACGACGACGTGAGTAGTCGTTCGATGTGGGAGACCGGCGAATGGACCGACGACACGTCGATGGCGATCGCAACCGCCGAGGTGGTGGCCAGCTGGGCGGATCTGCGCGATGAGACCGCCCAGGACGCGATCATGCTCCGGTGGCATCAGTGGGCGCACGAGCCTGACGCTAAGAAGCGACGCCGCCGTATGCGCCACAGCATATGGCCCGGCTTCGCGGCCTCACGCGTCAGCTTGGCATCGAGCCCTTCATACGACACGGTGTCTGCTTCCTCGGCGCGCTCGACGGGATCGCTGATACCGCAGATCCCGTCGTGCATAAACGGTCCTGGCAGGCCGCATCCGGGCCGTCCTCGAACGGATTTCCGATCCGCCGTGCCCAGGTCGAGAACGGCTCACCGTCGCGGCATGGCGGAACCTTCAGAATTGACTTACCGCGCCGTCGATAGTCCGCTGGGCATTCCCGCTCGTGGTCCAAACCCTCTTGCATCAGTAGTAGAGGAACGATCCAAACGGCGGTTGGGGCTCAACCAGAGCGTCGGTGTCGACCTGGTGACGCAAAGCCGGGTAATGGGGGGCAGTCTAGCCACACGAACGACCTCAAAGGCGCCATTACCCTTTGCCTCGGTGGCCCGCGTCGTCATCGCGTCGTCCTTCCGCTCTACGGTGACTATATTCGGATGGCCCGAACAACTTAGCGTAGCGATCGCCAAGCAGATATTCGGTGGCCAGCTCATTTTTGGCCTGCTGCTGGGCCAGGAGGGTCTATCAACGAACGCTTCCAAAATCCTTGAGCCCTCAAATTTTTAAGTTATCCCGGATGCGGACCATCTCCAATTGCCGGAACCCCGCCCGCGGGAAATCTAAATTGGTAACCAGGAACGGTTCCGGCAACGCGCAAATTCTCTTCCGTCTACTACGCACCGTGGCGCGGTCGGTGAGAGCACGTCGATAACGGTCTTTGGGAAGAGCGTCCTTGCCGAATGCTATACGCCCCAGCGGAAATCGGTAACAACTTCAGAGGCCGCAGCCGCGATACCTAGGTCCGTGCGGATGGCATCTGCCAGCTCAATGGCGTTGCCGTGCCGCGAATTATCCACCAGCACGAACGACGCTCCGGTGGCGGCGACATATTCGAGGGTGCCTGTAAAATCGGCGTGATTGGACAAAGCAATGCGGTATGACCGAGGTCCATAAGTGACAATTGGACCCTGGTCGCCGGGGACCATCATGGCACTCAAGACAATATTGTTCGCGTTGGGCGGAATCTCTAACTTCTGTGGGTCTCCACGACCGTATATGCGTATATAGCGGCTGCTTTGACACACTAATCGCCCCTCAGGCGACTCAATGTCAATCACTGGCCCAATGGCAAAGCCATTTGCGCGGTGTACCTTGATGTCAGCGATAGTCATTCGATTTGTCACTACTGGAGCGTCTACATCACCCTCAAGCACGCTTAGCGCGCGCTCTACCGTACCGCGATGGCACTTGAGAAATACCGGGCCTGATTTCAGGCTGTCGCAGACCAGCTGCAGCAACGAATCATCAGCATCCCCTTGTGAGTAATAACGTACGGAATTTCGCGAGCCATACGTACAGTCCAAGACCAATTGTTCGGCTGCAATAGGGCTATTCATCGGCCAACTAAAGTCGCCAGAGTAGCCAATTCGCCGACCGGAAGGGAGTGTGACCGACACTTGAGCGGCTCCAAGCATGTGCTCGCTGGGCATTAAAACGACAGAAGTCCCATCTGGGAGTACGTACGGCTCAAACCATTCCACTCCTACAATATTTGTTCGCCAAGGTAAGTCGGCATCGAACTGATTAACGAGCAAATCGACCGTCGGCTTGGACATCAGCAATGTCTGAAATGCTTTGCTGCTGTTGAAGCCATTCAAATGGTCAGAATGTACATGAGTCTGAACCCGGATTTCTGAACTACGGTGAAATCCGTCCGCTGAGACAGCTGGACCGAGAAGTATGGCCCCGGACGGGCTAACGGCGATCGAAATGTCATGCATTAAAGTGTCGGGTGAGTCGATTGGCGACGTAATCGTCAAGCTTGCTAAGGAGTTCGCCTGGCAAGGGTGTTTCGGAACTGATCGTATAATGTTGAGGTGTCATCCGAACATTCGCGTGGATAGGTATCACCTCGTTCAATTGTCGCGATAGAAGACCGTCACGCTCTGACTGCGTTAATTCAGCGACCCGAGACCTCAAATGCTTTGGCACTGCTCCAATAAAGACATCTACTTGAAGCACTTGCTTTCGCCTCGCGAGTACGGCGCTAATTGCCTCGCCGATTGGTGCTGCAGCACGCCGATGAACTTGCACGGCCTGCCGAACTTCATCCTTGGTCAGTTTGTGGCGTAACGCAAGCCGAGCGGCCTCTTCCTGATCAGCACTGGATCCAAGGGATGCGAGTTCGCTCGCTACCGAGAACGACAGAGTCGTGGCTGATGTACCCCACTCAACAAGAGACTGCACTGACGAAGGCAGCGATAGCAGGCGCAAGAAACGGCTGGCTGTTGAGGTCTCCAGCCCGATCTGTTTTGAGATCGCTTTTAATGAACTAGCGGACGCAAAGTAATCTAATGCGTGTGCGACCTCGATGGGACTAAGTGCGCGATCTGCCCGATGAGTTCCAACCGACCGGATCAATTGTGATTTTAGCTCTGCGTCGTGAACATCGATCTGACTTTGTTGCTTAGGCATAGGACGTAGTCTTTAACTTCTTTTTCTGGTATACCTGTCTTAGCCACCACATCTTTTACACTTCCATACTTGCGGTACAAGTCAGTACAGGCGTCAATTTTGTCTACCCGAGCTAGATCCGCGCGCAGCAAGTTCTCTGTGAGGGAGATGGCTTTGGCGGCAGATTCATCAGTGGGCGCTTGTTGCACAATGGCGTCGATTTCAGTCCAACCCAGCCTTTGGCAGGCTAGGAGGCGGCGCTGGCCAGCCAAAACTTCATACTTGCCTTCTTGGACTGCCGAGGGACAGACCACAATTGGCTCCAGGAGTCCCTGCACACGGATGCTGTGCGCAAGCTCGTTGATACCCTTGTCGACGTTTGTTACGCGAATCTGTCCAAGACCAATGACGAGGGAATCAAGGGGTATACGCGTGAGCTTCTTGTCTTCGGGCATGTTTGTACTCCTGGGATCATTCGATCGAAGTCACAACGTCCTCACCGACCCAATGTACCGAACACGCTCACGCGTCGACGGCAGTTGTGCCACCCTCGCGTCGCTAACATGCCAGCGAAGTCTCAAGGGCGGGGCGCCGGCAGCCGGACGGCGGATAAACCGCTGGGCATTAGTTGGGCGATCGACTCAAGGTCAAGACCACGAAGTCGAGCTCAACCCGTGTAGGTATGCGCGGATCGGTTTGCCTGGCGCGATCAGAAAGGTCATTTCGAGCGCAGATTCAAGTTCAGCGTTCCGCATCCGCAGCGCAGAGCGTCTTCTCCACCCGGCCCTTCTACCACGTAAATCCACCCGTCACACGTGGGGTTGCTGCAAGTGAACAGGTCGAGGAATTTTTTGCAGGTCGTGACGACTGGCGCGAAATCGGCCTTGCTCATCGTGGCCCAGTCGTTGTTGTGCACTAGGGCGTTGATCGCCCAGTTTTCTCCGTCCTGGGCGCCCACGACTTCGAGTCGGGCGGCATCGAGGTCCATGACCTGTTGCTTGACGGGTTGGTTGTTCCATGAGTTCGCCGATGCCGCAGCCTTTTTCAGCAAGCCTTTGTAGCGGCTCTTCACTCCGTCCAGGAATGCGCCGAGCTCGTAATTGTTGTCGGCGCGATAGATCACCTTGGCGTGAAGTGAGGCTGCGATGTCAGCCATCAACGCCTCCAAATTGCGGCGAAGCTTGTGAGCGGCGCCGGGCACGTCGTCGTTTGCCAGGTCGGCATCGATTTGTGCCCAGAGATCCTGCCCCTGCACATACATGGGTCCGCGGTCGACATTCCAGCCCTGAAACTGCGCCTTGGCTCGCCGGTGGACGAGCCCCGAGGATTGCATCTGCCGGGCCCACACTTCATCATGTGTGGTGATGATGAACTGGACGTCGGGAAACACGTCCTTGAGCAGGGCGCAGAACTGGCGGCGGTGGTTGGTATCGACCGAGGTGACCACGTCGTCGAGCACGGCAAATCGGAAATCGTCCTGCAGCAGCTGCCGAATCAATGCGAGATACAAGCAGAGGCCCATACCGTCCTGGTGGCCTTCGCTGTGATAGGCCGTCGGCGGGAACATACCCAAGCCGTAGAAATCGACTTCCAGATCGAGCTTGCCAGCCGATGGCGCTAAGCCGGCCTTGAAAGAAGACTCATCGTCGGCGTTGATCTGACGATAGTAGTCGCTGAAGTCATCCTCGACGCTCTTGTAGAGCGTCGTTAGCGCGGTATCGGCCACATCGTTGTAGCTCTCGTAGATGGCCTTCGCCGTATTGTGTGCCGCGACCGCTTTCCTGCGCGTTGCGCGTGCTTGGCCAAGCCTATTCCAGCGTTCTTGGGCGATCGTGAGTGCCGTGCGCGCATTGGCGGTCGCGCTCTGGTCGGGCAGCGCGTCGACTGCCTCGCCAATGCCGGTGAGGATCGCCGCCAACGTCGGAGGCCGCGCCAGCGGATCGCTGCTTACACGAGCCGCCTGCTCACGGATTGTCTCCAGGGTGCTCATGTTCGCCTCGAAGCCCGCCAGATCAGCCAGCCAGTCAACCAGCACCGACTGTTGGCCGCTGCGCCCCACCGCCACGGCATGCGGCTGCGCGGCCTGGATCAGGCCTCGGGCACGTTGCACCTGGCTCCGTACTCTTGCGGCTGCCTGTTGCACCCGGCGTTGGAGGGCCGCAGCAGCTTCCGAGCGCACCAGCTTGGACTCAAGATGAGCACGCAGCGTCTGCACGTCATCCCATGGGTGGTCACACAGCGGACATGCGGCATCGGTGACCAGCGGCAGACCGGTCTCCATCAGCGCGCGATGCTTGAGGGCATCCAGGATAGTCGGATCGGCCTCCAGATCCGTGAGGGCTGAGGACAGATCCTCAGCGGCAGTGGACAGTTCGCCGTGATCCCGGACGTAATCGGACAGCGCCTTAATGTCCTGCAGCGCAGAGCTCTTGTTAAAGCCAGACTGTTCCCCGGGTTCCGCGGCTCCTGCGCTCAAATCGGTTTCTGGGGTGACCGACTGCAGCGGGTCGAGACCCAGCACGTCGCGATGCCTGTTGATCGCACCGAGCACCTCGGTCTCCAAGAGCGACGCCAGATCGAGATGGCGCCGGAAGCCATCTTCGGCGCTGGAAACTTCTGTGCCTGTGCGCTTCTCCTCGGTTGAGGCTTTGGACATCGCGGTGCGCAGAAGCCGGCGCGTCTCGTCGATACGGTCCAGTTTGAGGAGCGCCTGCACCTCCTGGGCACGCTTACCCGGTTCGGTGCTGACGTACTTGATGACCTCCCGCCGGGACAGCGTCAGCTCGGGGTGCTCGGCCGCCCACTGCACCGCAGCAACCAACTCGGGTGTATTGGGCTCGAGGGTGTGCTGTCCGGGTGTCTTGACACACCGAGTCAACACGCCGCTCTGGCCGCTGGCCGTGTCCACGATCGTTAACGCGACTTTCGCCGCTGCTGGGTTGTCGCGCTGGTGCACATGTGGACCGTGCTTGAGCAAGGTGACACCACCGGTGCCGGAGCCGCTGAGCCTAGCGACGTTACCCGTAAGCGCGAAGTCGATTGCGTCGACCACACCGCTCTTGCCTGAGCCGTTCGGCCCCACCACAACGAACGATGTGCAATCCAGGCTCAGGTCCAACCGCCGGATGCCGCGGAACTCCTCGATATGGATGGCCTTGAGCTGAATCATGTGAGGCGGTCCCCACTTTGGGCGTTGTACAGCGCGACCAGCACCTCGGGCTTGGGGAGCTTGTCGCCGGCGAGCAGGGTACGCAACTGGTCGACCACGGCCGCCGGCACAGCGTCGGAATCTTCCAGCCGCGCAGTGAAGTCATCCAATACATCTGATTCAAGCCGAGCCACTGACACCCTTCCACCACAGTCGCCATCACCACGACCACTGTGCAAACCGTACTCCCGGCACAGGCACATAATCGGTGGTCTTCGCTTAGTGTCGGTCCGACACGCGTGCCGGTTCGATGCAATCACCTCGGACATGGCGATCGAATCGTCCAGCGGCTCAACCCAGCCCGACCGGCAGCCGAACTCGCGGCGGGTCCTTCGATAACCAACGGTAATGAGCACCCCTGGATGCAACACCCGTGCCGTTATCCGCGACGGCATCAATCGGCGCATCAAATAGCTGGCCGCCGACATAGCCAATCAGCCACGACATTGAATTTCTTCAGATCCAAGGAAGAACGGAGACGTAGGTCCCTAGCTAACTACTATCCAACTACGAGACGATGGCCTTTATGGCGAGCATTCACGGCGGCCAAAGTGCTTGACCATCCACGAGCGGTGCCAATAAGTTCCGGATTTTGGTAGAGGCCGGCCTTGATCTCTGCGCGCGTCAGTCGCGAATAAAGTTCGCGACGCGGGTCGTCACAGCCAACAAATTCTTCCTTGCGGTGCAGTAACGGCGGGTTTTCCGAAGCGCTGTAGTCCCGCCAATCGACTGTCAGTTTTCGTAGGTTGACAGTCACCGAAGAAGAGAGCAACGGGTGCGCATCACGATCAAAAGTGGGATAACTCAGATATGAGACCTGAGGTTGGGTCACAGACAGTTTGATAATGTTGGCGCTGGCAACCGTTCCAGAAAGTACGCGGGCGCAGCCCTCATAGACTTGCATCAAGGGCGGGAGTTCTCCAAGCGCGCTGCGGTGAACATACAGTGAGGTAGGAGTCTGCTTTCCCACGGCTGAGCTGCGTGCGGTTACGAGGATCATCGCGGGATCACCGCATGCAAGAAGTAACCGATCCGCTTTGAGACAGGCTGTGTTGTAAGTGCCAAAGAGGGTTTTGATGTCTGTTGCAAGGGTCTTACTTAACTGGCTAATTCGTGGTCGGCCTCTGAACCGTGACAGGGCGATGTAGACCAGGAGCTCAGCCTGCCTCTGGATGCTCACTCGTTCCCAATACGCATCGCCCGTCACGTGACGAATAAGGTGGTTCCCACGGGCAACGCTGCCGACTGCATCGTTTATCGCGGAGAGTTCGTCGGCACTAAGTTCGCCGGCGCGCGGCGGGCGCGCATGGTCACTTAGGAAGCGGAAGAGGGGAGCGAGTACTTCCTGGTTGGCTTCATACAGGGCATGCGGGTCAATGCGGACACGTGGTCGGTAGGTATAAACCCGCGTCGACAGAAACTGCAGGGCGTCCGCCTGGTTGCGGAAGACGTAGAAGATCCCAGGCGCCGCAGCGTACGGTCGCGTTCCCAGAGTGTTCTCTATCCACGTGGCGAGTTCCTGTTGCTCGTATAGCTTTTGGAAGGTGCCTGACCGCGTTAGGATTCCGTCGCCGAACGGCTGGCCCGCGAGATCACGTGCGTCCCAAGTCAATCGCGAAGACACGACAAGGAGATGGCGCGCTAGCGCCCATGCAGATCGTAAAGTTTGAGCTCGCTCATCCAGGTTCTCGATGACGTTGATGACGTAGCCCAGATTCACGATGTCGGATTCGCGGCGGCACGAGCTTGAGCGGTGCGTCGGATCCCAACCCTCAACGTCGTAGCCCAGCGCTTTGAGGTGGCGCAAGTCGTCGCCCCTTCCGCAGCCATAATCGAAGATCGACCGCGAGCGGTCGAGCAGCTGATCTGCTTCCGCGACGGCAAACGGCCGTGATAGTGCTGAGCGGCTCAACGCCGTTCGATGGCGTTTAACCGGCGTTGTCATGCAGCCGACGTCACTGTGTGAGCTAATTCGGCTAGCCCCACGGCGTTCGTCACACGCGGGTCGCCAACGAGATAGCCGATGCCACGATGCAGGTGCAGGCGGAATTGATTTGCAAGTGTTTCATCGTCGAGAGGCAAACCATCTCGGTGGCACCTGAACCGTAGAAGGGCCCAGAGGATATCACCTAGATCGCCTGAGAACACCCGCCAGGACATCTCGACGTTGCTATCGAGGACCAACTTGACTGTTGGAGGCGGTGCCGGCTCTGCAAGAGAACGACAAAACGCCCAGCGGCACAACACATTCCAGTGTGCAATGCCCGTCCTGCGCTTGAGTGTCACGAGTTGATCGCGTGCAGTTTGAGAAAGGCGTATGTGTTCGATGGCCATTTCTACCCCCCAAAGTATCCGTTTTGGATGGACGTTGAGTTTTCGGTGGGATCGAACACAAGCTGATATGAGCGACCAACATGCTTGGCAATCCGCTTGTACGCTTCGTCATCGATTTCCGTATCAGTCGACAAGAGGATCACTTGATGACTCGCGTACGGAAAGTACCGCTCGATCAGATGACCGCGGTGAGAGCCGTCGAGCCGGCCTAGCGGGGTGTCGATGACAACCGGGAGCGGCTGGCCTGATGCACGAGCTAGCCCCCACAGCAGAGCTACTGCCAGCAGCTGGCGTTCACCCGCTGACAGGTCCTGCGCTGCCAGCGGACGTGAGTCGCGGCCAGTCAGTTGGATTACGAAGGTATCTGGATCGATGTGTACCTCCGTAATCAGCTTTTCCTTACGGAGAAGGTGGTTTAGCGCTTCAAGGATCAGTTGTGAAATCCGTCCAACATGCCGGCGACTGGCCGCAGCGCGCAGCGCTTCGAGGGTTGTGCGGACACGGTCGACGTGCTCTACGAGGCGACGTTCGTCATCAACGGCAAGGTTGGCTTGAGCAGCATTGTTGAGCGCTGCTTCGTATGCGCCGTCAGCGGCGGTCCGCTCTTCCCGCAAAGCCTTCAAGCGCTCCTCCGCATGAGCCAGCTCCGCACGCTTTTGCACCAACTTTGCCGAGGCATCCTCGCGTGCACTGAACAATGGGGCCAATGCTTCCGGGTCCGGCATGGCCGCGAGCACGCGCTCAGCGTCGTCGAGGCGAGACTGAAGCGCAGCGATTTGTTCGATGAGAACATCCAATCGCTTCTGCGCATCGGGCAGGCCCGCCTCCAGAAGATGTCCTATCGCTCCGGCGTCTGGCATGCCAACGACTTCGGCGACATTCGTGGAAGCGTGTCGCTGTTCGCGATCTGCTGCCATAAAAGATTCAACTGTCTTAACCAGTGAGACTTTTGCTTTCGCGTCGCGAAGAAGGTTGAGGATGTCCAAGTCTCGTTCGGCGAACGTTTCGGCTAGGAGCCGATTGCGTGCCGCTTCTGCCTCGTCACAGGCTTGCACCGACATATCCGCTAGCACATCGCGTACTTGAAGTAACGGCGCGCTGCCGCCGAGCTCTTCTCGAAGAGATTCACTGGCGCGGATCAAGTCATCACGTAGCTGGAGGACAGTTGCTTCAGCTGCTTCTCGTCGATCAACAAGATCACCGCCTGCTGATCGATAGCGCTCGCTCACTTCAAAGTGGGACTTCTCTGCCCTCTCAACTTCTACATGGAGAGCGGCCACTCTTTGCGATGCGGACTCTTCCTCGCGTCGCGCAGCCGTCACTGCACGTTGGCACTCTTCGATCGTCGCCCGGAGTTCGCTCGGTACCCGTGCTCCTTGGTGGCGTCGACGCAGGACTGCAAGGTCTGTTGAGAGCTGGTCGACCAACTCGATGCCTAGGAGCGCGGCTAGTGCGGACGCAAGCACTTCCTTTGAGCGCTCCATGTCAGCGAGGGCTTCGATCTGTTCGCCATCGAAGAAGAAGAGGCCCGCAATGCCCCGGGGGAGAAAGGAATTGACGTGTTCATTCCAAGTGGCCGTCAAGGCGCCATCGTGTCGACCGTCGACCGACACCAGTAGTATCTCGCGAATAGAGGCTCCAGTGCTTCGCCAACTGCGTCGCACCCAGTACTCACGCTCGGCGCCCTCCTGATAGGCGTGAAAAGTCAGCTCGATCGCAGCGCCTTCACTATGCGGCACCCCATTGTGGATAAGACCCCGCAGATAGCTCTCGTAGCCGCCGACCCGGCGGCCAGAAACCTGCGCCAGCGACCCATACAACACGAGATGTATGGCTTCCAGGACAGTGGTTTTGCCGGCTCCGTTTAGACCCCCAATCAGAACGACCGGTTTGGTTGGAGTGGGTGGTGCGAGTTCGATGGTGTGTCGCCCGCCGAACGTGCCCACGTTGTGCAGTACTAGTCGGTCAAGGATCATTTTTCGCCTCGGCGACTTGTCGACTGCCGGACGAAGCCGTCCAGCAGGTCGAGTGGATCCGGCTCGTCGTCGCCACGCCTCGGTGGGCCGGCCAGTGCGGATCTCCGATTAAGTGCACGCGCCGTGGCGTCAGACTCATCTTCGTAGAAGCCGCGGCGGAGTGCCTTCTCCAAAGATTCGAACAGGCCAGATCTGCGCGCACGCGAGCGATGTCGTTGCTCAATATCAAGCAACTCCCTCACGAGCTCGAAGTGCAACTGGTCTTCGCCAGTTACTTCCTTTAGTACTTCGATGGCTTCAGATCCGAGCGGAAGGTGCTCATCCAATGGCCTGCCAGGATAGGGCTCATTAAGTGCTTGCTGGTACAGACGCGGTAGATTGTCTTCGAACTCGTGCTTCTCGACGACCCAGATCCGTCTGATTTCTTCCAGCTCGGCGAGCGTGATGAGTTCAAGGGAACGGACATACGATGGCCCGTTCTGCCTGATCCACGACTGTGCTTCAAGCAGACGGGTGAGCCAGCGCTCGCGGGCCTCTTGCGTATAGGGTCCGGGGATCGGCTTATCGTGGAACAGTTGCACGGAGCCATTCATCCGGCGAAAATCGCGCAGGTGCCGGTCATCAGCAAGGTCGAGATCATTCCGAAGCTCTAGGAGCGGCAGCATCCACTCCTTCTCTTCATCGTTCTGGATCATCGCGGACATTGACTTGTCTTTGTCGACCAAAGTGCATGTCCAGCAACCGAATCGGCTGTCGCCGCAGCTTGGGGTGGTAGTGTCAACCACCAGCGGGCACTCTCCGTCAGGCGATGCGCCCTGATACATGGTGAGCAGTTCCTTGTTCGAGTAGCCCCAAGGGTTTGCCGCTTGCATTAAGAATGTCCACACATCGTCATTTGACCAGTTCTCAATTGGCGAGTACACCAAGCAGTTTGGCAAGGAATCGTTGGGGCTCAGCAGATCACGAACTCGCCGGGACTCTAGAGCTGTCATACGGTGCGATCGACCGCTGCTCTCCGCTTTGCGTGTGCCGAGGACAAGGATGGCTTCCCCATGTGAGCGAACCATTCCTCGAATGAATGTGTTCGAAGGCTTGATCTTCAAGCGTTCTGTACACCATCGAAATTTCGGCCGGGGAGCTGGATAACCTTTGCCGATGAGGTTGACCCAGAATGTGTCTGACACCGCAGGTGTCAAGCGATGTGGAGAGATTGGCAGGCCTTGGTTGCGTGCTTGCTCTTCAAGCACTTCCAAAGAGTGCGTTACCCACGCTGCTACTACCGGGTTTTCAACGAGTGTGTCTGTACTGATGACGTGTACTGGCTTGACGCGCTGTGTCTCGGGCAACGCTGCGATTGCCATCCAAACCAACTGGAGGACGGCCGTCGAGTCTTTACCGCCCGAGTAGCCGACCACCCACGGGACGGAATCGGCTCGATAGAGACGCTGCGTCTGTTCGACAACGGCGTCGATGGCGCCCGCGTAACCTAGCTCATCGAAGGCGGAATAGGTGCGGGGCTGAATCGGCAACTGACGCTTCATTTTTCACCCCTGTTAAAGCCATCCTCTGCCTGCTGCTCGTCGGGCGGTAACGGCAATCCGAGGCACTGGCGGATGCGCGCAGCGGTCAGTAGGACGTTCGCCGCACCCTTGCTGACCTTTCCACCGACCGTTGCGCGGCCTTCCCACAAGGCGGCGTTGGAGCGATGCCAGTCAATGTTCCTTAGCTTCTTGAGGATGTCCGGCCATTCGAGCGGATCTGTGCTTTCGCGCAGCAGTGCATTCCCGACCTTGCCTAATGACTGAAGAACGATCCCATGGCTATGGATGAAGTCTCGCCGGACTTCGCCGGCGCTGACTTCCCGCGCGCGTACTTGCTGCCACTCGGGGAACTGCTGGGAGACAGCTTCCCAATAAGCGGTGGCGAGGTCGACCCGCCGCTCTAGTGACCCGGGCTCGATGCCATCCAGTAGTGCTTTGATCGCGTTGTACAGCGCGGAAAGGGTAAAGAGTTTCCGTGAACGTGTTGAGAGGTTGCTCGTTTCCATCTCCGTGAGGTCGCTGAAGAATGAGGAGCGGACGACCACGAGCTTGGCGATGGTCGACATCTCGTCTCGGTGGTCGTAGAGGACACCGATCGACTTGGACGGTCGGACTGCGTGCCGATTCAGATCAGCGAACATCTGCTGGCACCTCTCGAGCCCCACATCGAGGAACAGGACGATCGCAATACTTTCGTCGCCCAGCTCCGGGCTCTCCATAAGTGCATGCTGGATTGCTGCTCGACGATGCTGGCCGTCGTTGATAACGAACCGCGCAGACATCGGGATCGACAACGTTCCAACCCGTTCGCCGGATCCCGTGGCACCGTCGATGGGCTCGAACTGGACGTCTGTGTTCACAGATGCTGTAAGTGCCGAGAAGATGTAACTGTCGGGGTTCTCGATGATGTACCGCGACATCTCAGGCACACGACCCTTGTTGAGGGTGCGTTGCGCGCGCATCTCGGGTGGAAGTTCCTCCTCGTCGAACAGGAACAGACGTGGAATCAGGCGTAGTGGACACATCGTGACGTAGTACTCGCGACCTGCCTGGACCCCTCGGATCGCGGGAAAGACGTATTCGTATGGGCTTGAACGGCGGTTGGCTGCGCCGCGGGGAACTTCCAGCTGAGCTGTGGGCATGATTCTGATCCTCTCGTCTGGCGGTGTACGGAAGTTGTGATCCGTATTCGACGCCGTGTTGTTCCGTACTTGTGTCGCAACCTACACGTACGATTTGACAGATGACCGTAACCGCGCCCACCGACACGCCAGCGGAGTTGGAACTTTCTGACCCTTCGCGGCCGGTATACCTCGACTGCAATGCAACGACGCCCGCCGAACCACGAGTGGCCAAGGAGGTCCTGAAGTGGACTTGCGAGGAGTTCGGCAACGCGGGGAGCCGGACCCATACGTATGGGCAAGTCGCCAAAGAACGGGTGGTACTCGCCCGTAGGCAAGTAGCGGAGGTGGTTGACGCTCACCCTGATGAGGTGGTCTTCACAAGCGGTGCTACTGAGAGCAATAACCTTGCTCTCCTAGGCCTGGCGCTGTTTGGCGAACGCAATGGGCGCAAGCACATCATCTCTACACAGATTGAGCACAAGGCTGTGCTTGAACCCCTCGAACAGTTATCGCATCGCGGATTCGAGGTGTCGCTAGTGCCGCCCACCCGCGGTGGGTGGGTTAAACCGGATCACATCCGCGCGGCTCTCCGTCCCGATACGCTCGTCGTCTCCGTCATGGGTGTCAATAACGAGACTGGAGTTATTCAACCCATCGAGGAAATCGCCAGCTGCCTATCCGGTCACGAGGCTTTCCTCCACGTAGATGCTGCGCAAGCATTCGGCAAGACAATCGATCTACTCCGTAATCCTCGTATCGACCTGACATCTGTCTCGGGCCACAAGATCTATGGTCCTAAGGGAATTGGTGCTCTCATCGCACGTCGACGAAAGTTCAACCGAATACCTATTGAGCCGTTGATGTTCGGCGGTGGGCAAGAGCGTGGGCTTCGGCCGGGCACTCTTCCGGTCGCGCTCATCGCGGGATTGGGTATGGCCTCGGCTCTCGCGATAGATGAGAAGGTCAGCCGTAGGAAGCGTTGCCAGGCGATGCAGGCACAGGCTTTAGCCGCACTAAAGCCGTTGGGCATAGCGGTCAATGGAGACATTGACCGGACCATCGCCCACACCCTGAACATTTCTGTGCCGGGAGTGGATTCGGAGGCAGCGATTGTGGCACTCAAGGATGTGGCTGCTGTTTCTAATGGATCCGCGTGCACATCGCAGAGCTACGAGCCCAGCCATGTATTGAAGGCCGCGAAGCTGCCTGCCGAGCAGATTTCTGGCGCGCTGCGGTTCTCCTGGAGTCATCTGACGCCCGAAATTGATTGGGAGGGAATCTCAGAACGACTATGTGGCCTTATGCCGGCACCGAAGTAGCCGGCTGACGTTTTGAGTCGGTGCTCGAGACTTCGATGCCGTGCCATCTGACTAACCCCAGGTGACTCCACCCAGCAACTCATCGACCGACGCTGGTTTGGCGCCACCATCGTCGGCAAACGCTTCGGTCACTAGATCTACGACTACTAGATCGGCTGGCTTATGCCGGACGTTGATTTGTTCTTGGAGGTATTCCAGACCCCCGTTTGCGTACTCTTCGAAGATTCGGACGCGTTCCTCGAGACGTGTGACGTCCATGATCTCCGGATCGTCAGCGACTTCGTTTGCAGCGATCATATTAATAAGCGTGTCGCTGAAGGGTGGTGCCGTCATGGTTGGCTCGTACCGGATCGGGTCACCGCCTGCATTACTGAATGGGACTCGGCGCTCCTGGCGGTAGCCGACCGCCGCCGCGAACAGCAAGATGTCGCGGTATGTGGGGAACTTGGCGTCATTCTGAAGCTCCTGCATCAGCGCCTCGTGCTGCTGTGGCCGGCGTACGCGAACTTCGGAGGGCGCGATGCTCATTTGATTACCTCCAGTTGGGAGTGGTCTGATTCGGCGGAGCGAATGTATGGATACGACATGCCCCCAAGCTCGATATCGTCGGCCGCGTTTCCTGGGGCGGTTGAGTGAGTCACGATCACGCCGAGGTGGCTTACATAGGGCATGAGTTCAGTCACGACCTTGCCGAGACCTTGGCTTTTACTTACCAGCACCACGAGCTGTGGAGCCATCTTGGCCAGTGCTCGCGAGACTGCCTCTTGGTAATCCTCGTCAAGCGACCCAAACGCCGCATCCATCACGATGGGATACGTCCCTGAATCATGGGCGGATTCACCCTCAGCGCGTCGCTCCTTGCGAATTTCGCGGGCAAGCTTCGAGACAGCCGCCACAAAGCTGAGGCTCAAGATTTGGTTCTCACCAGTCGACTTCGGTACCTGCAGTTGTACGCCGCCCACATCCTTGTGCAGCGTCAGCTCGAACCCCGCGCTTAGGGTCGGGATGTGGTTCTGGTGAGTGATGCTCTTGAACACCGCCTTGAGTTCGGCGTCGAGGCGCCTGCGCATCTCTTCCTCCCGGATCGAGAGGATTTCCTCAAGCGCGCGCTTAACGGATTGCACAAGATCCGAGCGCGAGCGCGCCTTGGCCGCCAACTCATCCGTGACCTCTGCGCGTGAGCGATCCTTGGTTTTTTGGTCGATCTCTTTCGCGATCGTCCGTAGGTCGTTTTCGATGGCACCCTTGCGTTGGTTCTTGATGCCGATCCGGTTCTCCAAATCCATGCGTTTGGTTTCCAGATCTTGAACGTCCTCCATCCGGCTATCCTTCAACTTGCCATCAAGCTCGGACTTGCGCTCTTCCAAACGGGTCACTCGGTCACGTTCGGCTCCAATGCGTTTCATTAGTTGGGCGAGGGATTCACGCAGCTCGTCTCGTGCGCCAGATAGAGGAGCGATCTGGCCGCTGAGCTGCTGCCAGGCAGTCTCGACGGCCTGTAATCCGGCACGCTGACGCCATTCCCTGACGTGGTCCCAGGACGCTGAGTGTTCCTCAAGCGAGGTACCGCAGATGCACGTTCCGTCCTCCAGCAGTTGGTCGACAAATTCTCGCTTGAGAGGCGCTGGGAGAGCGCCTTTCTGATAAAGGTTCTCTGCCATCGCTTGTGTTGCTTCGCCCAAAGTGTCGGTGAAGGCCTGGAACCCACGGGTCGCGACTAGCAGAGCTCGTTCGGCGAGCGCTGCGTCACGTGCCGCTCGGGCCTCACTCAGCTCATTCGTGACCGCATCCCGTTCGGCTTGGATCGGTGCAGCCTCAGCGTGTTGGCGAAGTAGGTCCGTGATGCGGTCGCGCTCCTCCGCCAAGATCGCTAAGTCGCCTTCGATGAGCTTGAGCTCTTCTCGCTCCTTTGCTTGCTGCTCAGTCAGTGCGTCGATCGCTTCCTGGATCTTGCTGACGGTGTCACCCCCTTGCTTAAGCTTGGCAGTTAACTTGCGGTCAACCTTGGGCAGGTGGGCAATTGCGCGTTCGACTTGCTCCAAGTCCAGCAGTACCTTGATGTCCTTCTGGACCTCGGCGTATGCGCCCTTTTTAACAAGATTTTCGATGCGCTCGCCGTTGAAGAAAAAGAAACGGCTCACGCCGCGAGGAAGGATGCTGTAAATAGTCTCTTGTGGTGCGTGACTGATCTCCGAGGAACCGTCTGGCCGCGTCACCCAGAGTTGCACCTCAGGTGAAATGGGCCCTTGAGCGTCGGATTCCTTACGGAGGCACGCGCGTCGAAGTAGGCGGTAGTCCTGTCCCTCGTGGTCGAAGCGCAATTCTGTTGCAACTTCGATAGAGTCACCCATTGGTAGAGCGCGCCACACGCTATCGGTGACCATCCGCTCCTGCTGCTCGACGTCGTCGGACATCGTGCCGTAAAGCGCCCAGGTGAACGCATTGAGCAGGGTCGTTGGCGCGCTGTAATTCCCGGATAAGTAGCGATCGCTCGATGTCGAAGTTGATGGGTGTCCCGGCCGGCGGGACCGCTAAGTAGTCGATGATCTCGGCGCAGTTTTTGCCCTCGGCTCGGCGCAGCAAGCGGCCACGCCGCTGGATGAATTGACGAGGATTAGAACTACTGGCGAGCAGGTAACCTGTTCGGGCATCAGGGATATCGACGCCCTCGTCAAGGCAGCGCATCGCCACCAGGACTCGTAGGTCATCACCAGTGCCGAATCGGCGAAGTAAAACCTTGCGTTCCGCTCGGGGGGTTCCGGCGACGTAGGAGTGCGCCGAGAGATGCAGCTCGTTGCCTACTGCATGCATCACTTCCTGAAGCTGGTTTGGGCCGAGCGGCTCCCCTGGCCCAGCTGGGCGACGCCCCTCCGCGCAGTAAACAAGTTGGAACCAAGACTCTCGCCGTGCGTTCAGATCGGCGCGTAGTGCAGCTAGCTTGCCCTGAGCATGGCCGAGGATGCCGGCCCGCTGGCGCAGCAGGAATCCAAGAGGCGAGGTAGGGTCGGCGTTCTGCAGGTCGTCGCCCGCTGCGATCCGTGTCGCGATCTGACTCGTGAGGTCGACGTAGAGACTGCTCTCGGCTTCGTCGAGTTCAACAAGCCGAGGGATATAGAGATAACGGGTGAGCGCCCCAATTTCGATGGCCTTACCGAGTCCGAGTTCGAACACGATGGGGCCGAAGTAGTCAATAAGGGCATCGGTGCCCTCCTCATCAAACCAGCGCTCCGGGGTTGCGGAGAGAGCTAGTCGGTATGTCGCGTTTGGGGGCAACGTCGCACGGTACGTCAGTGAACCGAGGTTGTGGGCTTCGTCCGCAATCACAAGCAGCGGCTGTGTGATCCGCGACAGAACTGACTGGAACTTGGCGCCAGCGAACGAGGAGTTTGTGGCGACCATCGCAGTTACAGGGCGTTGGCCCATGCGGGCCTCATTGAGTTGATCCTCAACAATAGGGAGCCACTTGTGGCTCGACTCATAGACAGCCACTGGCCGTACGCCGAAGTGTTGGATTTCCGTGACCCACTGGTCAACAAGGTGTTGCAGTGGGGCGAGGACAACGATAATCAGCGGTTGTTCGCGTGGTCGTAGCGCGTTGCCAAGTTGGGTGGCGGCCATCATCGCGGTCTTTGTCTTGCCAGTTCCAGTGGCCATCTTTAGCACGCCGCGCCCCTGGTTCCCCAGCCATGATTCAACTGCATGACGTTGGTAGTCGCGGACTGTAAGCCAGCCCGGGAACGCCAAGCGATTAGGTTCGTAGACCTCTATCACAGGAGGGGCCAATGCGTCATCCCGGCCCGGTAGCGGCTTGTGCAGGCGATCGTGGGCAATCCGTATAAGCCGCTCCCGTGCTATCTCGGGAAAGCGCTCCACCCTAAGGTGCGGCGTTTGGTTCGACCAAAGCGCATTCAAATCCGCTTCTAAACGGAGCGCGCGGCTGCCGTCGCCTGCGATCCAGCCGCGATAAACCTCGACTGACTCAAAATTAGCCATCAGCCCGCCGTAGGTTTCGTTGCTGCTGCCGGTGAAGCCGACGAGATCGCCGACATCGTCGCGAAAGACGCCGATCTTCTCGTGGTAAATGCCTACGCGCCCTTCGCGTTCCACGAATGCCAGCTTTATGTCCAGCCGTCCCTCGGCAATCAGTCGACCGAGCATGCCGAGCCCGTCGAGCACCTTTTCGAACTGGTCCGGATTCTCTAAATCCAATTCGCGGATCGTTGCACGCTCAATTACCGCCCGCGTGTCATAGCCGCGCTCGATGTCGAGGATGTCGTCTTCATTGAGGTGGGGAGAGGCGATGAGTCGCATAGAACCACCACGCTTGACGAAAGTCTCGATGCCGCGGGCACACAACGCCAAACTCGTAGACGTGAAGTAGCCGACGGCGCGGGTGTAACTTGAGGCGGCCCCAAACGCTGGCACATAGAAGTTCGCAACAACATCTTCTTGGTCGCTGCGATATCGCTCGTTCAGGTTAAGGGAGCGTAGCCCGGTTGGAGCTGGGGTCACAGGAGGTCCAGTATCTCGTCGACTTCAGCGCTGTGTTTGTGCTGCTCGAAGGTATTACCGGTCTCTAGGTACCCGCGGACGCTCGTAAGCAGGTCTGCAACGTCGCCATCTCCACGCTCCCGGTAGGTCCCGATAACGCTTGTGACTGGCGCCGTCTCTGGCAGCCCTACAGCCGTCGCTACCGCTATGCGTGCAGTGTGGCGGTCGGTGGTAATGGGTGCGCCGATGAGGCTAAGGACGTCGACTAGAGGATTGCCGGTGAGCTCCCGTGCAGGTTCAAAGCTGAACTTGCCGTCATCGTGGATCACCAGAAATGCGTCGGTATCAGCTGCTATGTCGCCTTTCATCAAGAAGCGGCGGACAGTTCCAAATGACGGCTGGGTGCCTGTCCAAGCGATCGTTTGCGGACCGAGCGGCGACTCAAGCTGTCGGGTCTCACCAAATTTGAGATTGAGGATGGTTGCGATGGCCATCGGTGCGACAGAGCCACTTCCACGCAGGTGGTCTTTCGTAACTCGGATCCTGTAGGCCCATGCGCCCGCATGGCGGAAGAGGCGGCGCGTCCGCTGCGGAGACTTGCGAACCTCATGGCCAGTACCAGCGAGCCGCACGACTCCGTCACGGTGCTCAAACGGCGGTGAGCTGGCGTACGTGATGACACTATTGGCGCTCACGCTATAGCGGCCGGTGATGTACTCGATCAGCTCATTGAGATTGATGCGGCCACCCTTTCGAGTTACCTGCTCCCGAATCAAAGAGCGGATCCCGGAGTACGCCTCCATGCCCCACTCCTTCAGCGCCCAGCGATCACGGTCGACGCGCTCGAAGCGCTCGTCGGTGGCCATCGCATTTCGGACTGAGCCGACGCTGCGGTCGTAAACGAAACGGTCGATGATCTCTTGAGCGCTGAGCGGCGTCCCAGCCATCGATAGAACTGCCGCGGCGTAATCGCCGACGGATTGGGTGCGAGTGAGGACGTAGCCACCATCCACCACATATCCGCAGTGGGATAGCCACGATACCGTCACCTCAGTGTCAGGGTGAGGTG
>NZ_BFAB01000003.1 GCF_003402475.1 Mycobacterium sp. MFM001 | reverse complement strand
ATCGGTTGGCGCATCTGTTGCTCGAGTGTGGGGCTGGGCCGGGTCGGTGTGTGGGGTTGGTGTTGTCGCGCTCGGTCGAAGCGATCGTGTCGATTGTGGCGGTGCTCAAGACGGGGGCGGCCTATGTGCCGATTGATCCGGTGCTGCCCGATGCGCGGGTCGGGTTTGTGCTTTCTGATGCCGCCCCGGTCGCGGTGATCACGACCGCTGGGTTGGCGGGTCGGTTGGCCGGGCATGACGTGGCGGTGATCGATGTCGAGGATCCGGGCGTCGCGGCCCGGCCGGCGACTGCGTTGCCGGTGCCCGATGTTGAGGGGGTTGCGCACATCATTTACACCTCGGGCACCACGGGGACCCCGAAGGGGGTGGCGATTAGTCATCGCAACCTGGCGCACCTGGCCGAATCGTTGACCGCGGGGCTGGCGGGTCGGGGGCTGGTGTGGACGCAGTGTCATGCGTATGCGTTCGATTTTTCGGTGTGGGAGATCTGGGGGGCGTTGTTGCATGGCGGGCGGTTGGTGGTGGTGCCCGAGCAGATCACCGCTTCCCCGCGCGAGTTTCATGCGGTGTTGATCGACGAGCAGGTCAGTGTGTTGACCCAGACCCCCTCGGCCTTAGCGGCATTGTCTGCTGAGGGGTTGGGGTCGGTTGCGGTGTTGGTGGGTGGGGAGGCCTGCCCGGTCGAGCTGGCCGATCGCTGGGCGCGTGGTCGGGTGATGGTCAATGCCTATGGGCCGACCGAGATCACGGTGTATGCGGCGATGAGCGCCCCCCTGGAGCCGGGGGTGGGGTCGGTGCCGATCGGTTCGCCGGTGCCCGGAGCGGCATTGTTCGTGCTGGACCCGTGGCTGCATCCGGTGCCGGCGGGGGTGGCCGGGGAGTTGTATGTGGCCGGTGCGGGGGTGGCCTACGGCTATGTGGGCCGAACAGCTTTGACGGGGTCGCGGTTTGTGGCCTGCCCGTTCGGGGCGCCAGGGGCGCGGATGTATCGGACCGGGGATGTGGTGTGCTGGCGCCCGGATGGTCAGTTGGATTATGTGGGCCGCGCCGATGAGCAGGTCAAAATCCGCGGCTATCGCATCGAACTCCATGAAATCCAGGCCGCCCTACGTGCACTGGATGGGGTGGGGCAGGCGGTGGTGGTGGCCCGCGAGGATCGCCCGGGTGATAAGCGGCTGGTCGGCTATGTCACCGGCAGCGCCGACCCGGCACACCTACGCCAAGAGCTGGCTGAGCGGCTGCCGGACTACATGGTGCCCGCCGCGGTGGTGGTGTTGGAGGCGTTGCCGCTCACGTCTAACGGCAAACTGGACACCCGCGCGCTGCCCGCCCCCCACTACGCCGGACACTACCGCGCCCCCACCACTGCCATCGAGGAGATCCTGGCCGGCATCTACGCCGAAACCCTCGGCCTCGAGCGCGTCGGCATCGACGACTCCTTCTTCGACCTCGGCGGCGACAGCATCACCGCCATGCGCCTGACCGCAACCATCAACACCGCACTGGACACCAACCTTTCGGTGCCCACCGTGTTCGAGGCGCCCACGGTCAGAAGTTTGGGTAAGCGGCTGCACACAGGTACCGCTGCCGCACCAGAAGTCGCTCCGGTTCAGACACTCAAGCAGGGCACCGGCGTTCCGCTGTACTGTATCCATCCCGCCGCCGGGGTGAGCTGGCCGTATCAGGTTCTCGGCAATCACCTGGACTGCCCGATCATCGGCATCCAGCAAAGCCCGCAGCCGAAAGAACTTGAACCCCAGTCCATTCGCGCGATGGCGGCAAACTACGCGGACAGAATCCACGAGGCTTATCCCACCGGGCCGTACCACCTGCTCGGCTGGTCGTTCGGCGGCGTCGTCGCCCATGAAGTCGCCGTCGAGCTGCAGCGGCGCGGACACCCGACGCGCCTTGTCCTCCTGGACGCTCAGCCCGCCCTCGACAGCAGCGTCAGCGAGTCGAACCAGGCGCTGGACGAGGAGCACCTGCTGCGAGAAGTCTTGCAGTTCTATGACGTAGCCATTCCAGATCAGGACGAACCGCTCACCTTCGAACAGGTCGAAGAACTGGTTCGCGAACGAGGGGCCGTAGAACTTCGGCACTACAAGCAGCTTCTGGATTTGCTGGTTCACAACCTCAACACCAACGTCGCGCTGTATCGTACCCACGAACCCCGCGTCTTCGACGGTGACGTCACCATCTTTGCGGCAGTACGGGATTCGAACGACCGCAGTTCGTCGCTGCCGCACAGTTGGCGGGCCTATGTTGCCGGCACTATCGCCGTGCAGCCGATCGACTGCACGCACCAGGAAATGTTGACCGCCGAAACGGTCGGACAGTACGGCAGGCACCTCCGACAGTCGCTGGCCACCAACGGCGAACGCCCGGCTACCGACGCCGTGTCGCGGCTGCAGCCTTATGCCGCACCGGTATTCAACGACATGTCGACGCTGGCCGCGCGCGTCGGCGCAATCGACCTCGGCATCGGGTATCCCGACGAGGACGGACCGCCCGCGATGCTGAAGGCCGCCCAAGAGGCGATTGCGGGCGGCCGCAACCAGTACCCGCCCGGGACGGGTCTCGCCGCACTGCGGCAAGCGATAGCCGGCCAGCGAAAGCGGCATTTCGGCGTCGAATACGACCCGGACACCGAAGTGCTGGTCACGGTCGGTGCCACCGAGGCCATCGCGTCGGCAGTGATCGGTTTGGTCGAGCCGGGCGCGGAGGTGTTGCTGATCGAGCCGTTCTACGACTCCTACTCGCCGGTGGTGGCGATGGCCGGTGCCCGGCGGGTGCTCGTGCAGTTGGTGCCCGACGGACGCGGTTTCGCGCTCGACGTCGACGCGCTGCGACGTGCCGTGACACCCCGAACGAGGGCGTTGATCGTCAACTCGCCACACAACCCGACCGGCACGGTGCTCACAGCACAAGAACTCGAGGCCATCGCCGAAATCGCAATCAAGGCAGACCTGCTGGTCATCAGCGATGAGGTCTACGAGCACCTGGTGTACTCGCCGGAGCGATGCCACTTGCCGCTTGCCGCCGTCGACGGCATGGGCGAGCGCACGATCACCGTCTCCAGCGCGTCGAAGGCGTTCAACTGCACTGGGTGGCGGATCGGATGGGCTTGCGGCCCGGCGCGACTCATCGGTGGATTGCGGGCCGCCAAACAGCATCTCAGCTACGTGGGCAGCGCGCCGTTCGAGCCCGCGGTGGCTGTGGCGCTGAACAGCGGCGACGACTGGGTCGAGACACACCGAAATCTGTTGCGGGGCAGACGTGACCGGTTGGCGACTGCCTTGAGCGAGATCGGCTTCGAGGTGCACCACAGCGCGGGTACCTATTTCCTGTGCGCCGACCCGCGTCCGCTGGGTTACGACGACAGCACGGCGTTCTGCGCGGCGATGTCGGCGAAGGTAGGGGTGGTCGCGATGCCGATGTCGGATTACTGCGATCCGGCCGTCGACCATGCTGCGGCGTGGAATCACCTGGTGCGCTTTAACTTCGCCAAGCGCGACGGCACCCTAGACGAGGCGATCAGGCGACTCGGCGCGCTGCGCAACGGGCACTAGCTACTGCCGAGCGGGCACGACGGTCACCTCGGCGACCTCCTGACCGTGCAGGAAGTTCGACTGCCGGAGCTTTTCGCGGCCCGTCACCTCGATCGACGAAACATTGCGCGTCAAAACCGTGAGTAGACAGCGCAACTCGAGGCGAGCCAGCACCGCGCCGACACAGTAGTGCGGACCGCCGCCGAATGACAGATGCGGGTTCGGGTGGCGGTCCAGCACGAAACGTTCCCCGTCGGGGAAGACGGCCTCGTCACGGTTGGCGGAAGGTATCCACAGCACGACCCGGTCGCCGGATCGAATCTCGGCCTCGCCCAACGACATGTCGGCGGTGGCGGTCCGCAGCACGTGTCCGGGGGGCGACGTCCAACGCAGTATTTCTTCCACTGCCGAGTTGATCAGCTCCGGATCCTCGCGCAGCCGCTGCCAGCAATCCGGGGCCTGGGCGAAGGCCACCATGGCACCGGACACCGCGAGCGGAGTCGTTTCCAGCCCACCGGTGAGCATGCCGTCGCAATTCAGCAAGATTTCGTCGTCGGTGAGCGCGCGGCCGTCCACGGTGGTCTGCGACAGCGCGGTGACAAAGTCGTCCTGCGGATCAGCCCGACGCTGCTGGAGCAGCTCGTCGAGGTACATGAACAATTCACCGTGGGCCTCGGCGGCGTCCTGGGCAACGTTGGTGGCGTAGGCGGCATCGGTCAGTTTGCCCAACTTGGCCCAGTCCGCGTGCGGGATTCCCAGCACCCGGGCCAACACTTGGCGGGCGATGACGGCGCCGAGGTCTTTGACGGCGTCAAAAGAGCAACCGTCCGCAATCAGTTCCGCAAGCAGCGTCTCGATGTCGTCCTCGATGACCGAATGCAACCGGTCGACTGCCGAACTCGACAGCCACGCCGAGTGTGCGGCGCGCAGCCTGCGGTGGTCGGCACCGTCGGTGACCACCAGCATCTTTCCCGAAGCCAACGCGACGGCACGGGCACTGGAGTCCAGACGCATACCCGCGCCGGATGCGAACTGTCGGGGATTTTGCAGCACTTGGCGCGCGAATTGGTGCGTGGTGACGGACCAGAATCCGCCATGGGTGGCGGAATCGGTCCACGCAATCGGATGTGCGCGCCGCGCAGCCTCCCACAGCGAGTATCGATTGGGCGCAGCATGAAACGACGGGTCGGCCGGGTCGTCAGATGCCAGCTGCCACATGGGCCATCGCCCGTTCAGCACACGCGACGGGTGTTGGGGCGCGTCCCTGTGATCCATGCTCAAAATCGAGAGTAACCAGCCAAGCGCAGATCGGTCCACCACGCGCGTACCCTCGTCGTTACCTTTGACAGAGAAGGAGCATCCGATGCGAGTAACGGTCGACGAGTCGCTGTGCGAGGCCAACGGGTTCTGTGAATCGCTGGCCCCGGATGTCTTCGAAATCGGCGACGCCGACGTGGTGCAGATCGCCGACGGCGAGGTACCTGAGCACTTGGAGATCGACGTGCGCGCCGCCGTCGACCAATGCCCCAAAGCCGCACTGCGACTTATCGATTGATCACCGCAGCGTGATCGACATCTCGTCGTAGATCGACATGTTGGTGACGAGGCTGGGGTAAGCCACTGTGGCCGGGCCCAGCTCGATGCGATCGCAGCGCAACAGAAGCTCGTCGAACACCGCGCGCAACTCGGCGCGAGCCAAAAAGGCGCCCAGGCAATGGTGCGGGCCGCCGCCGCCGAACGCCACATGCGGGTTGGGCGCCCGTCCGATGTCGAAGGTGAACGGCTCGTCGAACACCTCCTCGTCGCGGTTCGCCGAGCGCAGCATCGACACGATGCGCTCACCGGCAGGGATGTGCTGGCCGTCGAGCTCGATGTCGACCTTCGTGGTGCGCGTCCAGTACGCGACCGGCGTGGCCCAGCGCAGCACCTCCTCGACGGCGCCGGCCCGCACCGACTCCTCGGCGCGGTAGCGCTCGATCTGCTCGGGGTTGGCGACGAACGCCTGCAGCCCGGCGGCCAGCGCGTTCTTGGTGGTGTCGCTGCCGGCGAAGGCCAGCACGAAGAAGAAGATCTCGAGCTCGTTGGCGGGCAGCGCGAACTGCTCGCCGTCGTCGCCGACGATCTCCGCCGAGGCCAGGGTGCTCCAGATATCGTCGGCCGGGTTGCGCCGCTTCTCCGCGGTGAGCTCGAGCGCGTAGCCGAAGATCGTGCCGTACAGGTCGAGTTCTTCCTGCTCGGTGAGCCGTTTCTTGGGGGAGCGGGCGGTCAGGATGCGGTCGAAGACGTCGAAGATGCGGGGCCGGTCTTCGGCCGGGATCCCGATGATGTCGCCGATCACGGTCATCGGCAGCGCGTCGGCGACGTCGGCGATCCAGTCGCCGCCGCCGCGGGCCAGCAGGTTGTCGATCATCCGCGCGGCGCGGGCCCGGATGCCGTCCTCGAGCTTGGCGATCGCGCGCGGCGTGAACGCGCTGGAGATGAGTTTGCGGCGCTTGCTCAACTCCGGCGGGTCCATGTTGATGATCGTCGGGTACGACGAGAACGTGTCGAGCGGCTGGACGAGCGGGCCGTCCTTGGCCGTGAACGAGTCGGCGTCGCGGTGGATACGCACGGCGTGACGGTGCTTGGTGGTGATCCAAAACTCGCGCTGCGCGCCGACCTTGGCGACGCCGGGGGTGAGCTGATGGCGGAAGATCGGCCGGTTGCGCCGTAGGTTTGCGAACAACTCGTCGGGAAAACCGTTGCGCCACAAGGCGAAGTCGGACAGGTCCATTTCGGCTGTGGTCACACGGAACCTCCGGCGTTGACGTTCAATACTTAAAATAGTAAAAATAGACCGAGACTTCCAGGTGGAGAGGTAGTGACGCACACGGTTTCGGACGCAGACCCGTCGGAACGCGAATTCGGGTCGACGGGTATCGCGCTGTCGAAATACCGCTTCCCGACCGGGTGGTTCATCGTCGGATTCGCCTCCGACCTGCCCGCCGGCGAGGTCAAGCGGGCGCACTACTTCGGCGAGGAGTTGGTGCTGTTCCGCGCCGAGTCCGGCCAGGTGCACGTGCTCGACGCGTACTGTCAGCACCTCGGCGCGAACATGGGCGTCGGCGGCACCGTGGAAGGCGAGAACATCGTCTGCCCCTGGCACGGCTGGCGCTGGCGCGGCGACGGCACCAACGCGCTGATCCCGTACAGCAAGATCGGCTGCAAGCAGAACGTGCGAATCCGCACCTACCCCTGCACCGAGTGGTACGGCTTCATCCTGGTCTGGCACGAGCGCCACGGCCGGCCGCCGTACTGGCAACCGCCCGTGCTACCCGAACTGGAGACCGGCGAGTACTACCCGCTGCATCCGCACAGCCGGATGCTCAACCGGGTCAAGGTGCACGCGCAGATGATCATCGAAAACGCCGCCGACCCATACCACGTCCAGTACGTGCACAAGGCCGCCAACCCGGCGAACACCGCGTCGTTCGAGGTGTCCGGCTATCACTTGCACGCCACCGTCAACGCCCACTTCGGCGGCGGCCGGGCGCAGACCTGGCTGACCCCGAACGGACCGGTGGACGCCAAGATCATCTACGACAACTACTCGCTCGGGCTGGGCGTGGTCCGATTCCCCAGCGACTTGGTGGCCACTATTCAGGTCACCGGGCAGACCCCGGTCGACGAGGACTACACCGACTACTTCTACACCCAGGCCTCGATTCGCGAACCCGGCCACACCGGCGAGGCGCCTTCCGGGCGCGCCGCGAGATTCCTTGCGCTGCAACAGGAAGTCATCAAGCAGGACTTCTTCACCTGGGAGAACATGAAATACTTGGAGAAGCCCAACCTGGCGCCCGAGGAAGCCCGCGACTACGCGGCGCTTCGCCGCTGGGCACACCGCTTCTACCCGGGCGAACAGCCCTCGCCCGACGACTTCGGATACACCCCGGACGGTTCGCCCGACCCGGCAGCCGCGCAGGCCTGATGCCGATCCGCCCGGCCGATTTCGGGGTGGAGCAATTCAGCGTGCCGGCGGTGCTCGACCGCCGCGCCGAGCAGTTTCCGGACCGGGTGATGATGTCGGTGGCCGGCACTGCGGTGACCTTCGAGCAGATGGCGCAGCGATCCTGCTCGGCGGCAAGCACGCTGCGCGACAACGGTATTGGCCGCGGCGATTGCGTCGCGCTGTTCACCGCGACCTGCCCGGAGTGGATCTACTTCTGGCTGGGCGCGGCGCGGATCGGCGCGGTGACCGCAGCCGTCAACGCCGCCTACAAGGGCGAGTTCCTGCTGCACGCCCTGCGGCTCTCGCGAGCCAAAGCGATCCTCACCGACACCGAACGGCGCTGCCGCGTCGACGAAGTGGCGAACCAGTTGCCGATGCTCAAAGAGATTCTGGCGCAAGGTGACTCGCTCGGCGACGGTGATGCGGTAACGGACGAGCCGGCTGACCCCGGCGTGGTCGGATCGCTGTTTTTCACCTCCGGCACCACCGGCGCGTCCAAAGCGGTTGCCACCAGCTGGCACTACCTGTTCACCGCGGCGGCGACGGTGGCGTCGGCGTGGAAATTCGGTGAGGACGAGGTGCTGTGGACCGCGATGCCGTTGTTCCATCTCAGCGCCGCGCCGTCGGTGCTGGCGCCGCTGCTTGTCGGCGGGACCACCGTGCTGGCGCCGGCCTTCCATCCGGCCAGCGTGTGGGACGACGTGCGGGGCTGCGGCGCCGTGGGCTTCGCCGGTGCCGGCGCAATGGTGTCGATGCTGTGGAATCAGCCGCCGGACCCGCGCGACGCGCAGCTGCCGCTGCGGTTCATCTCGGCCGCGCCCATCGACGCTGCGCTCTATCGGGACATCGAAAAGCGTTACAACTGCCGCGTCGTCACGATGTACGGCTTGACGGAGGCCTTTCCCGTCGCGGTCAAGGGCGTCGACGAGGACGGGGTCCCGGGAACGTCGGGCCGGCCCAACCCGAGCTTCGACGTGGCAATCGTCGACGCCGACGGGAACCCGGTGCCCCCGGGAA
Source organism: Mycobacterium sp. MFM001 (assembly GCF_003402475.1). GTDB lineage: Bacteria > Actinomycetota > Actinomycetes > Mycobacteriales > Mycobacteriaceae > Mycobacterium. The sequence goes on along the minus strand of NZ_BFAB01000003.1, from coordinate 398,059 downwards.
CCGCCGGTGAGATCGCCTGCCGGCCCAGGCATCCCCATGTGATGAGCGAGGGCTATGTCGGCGCCGACGGGACGGTCGAGCCGCACCCGGAGTGGTTTCGCACCGGCGACCTCGGCATGCTGGACGACAATCAGAACCTGACCTACCTGGACCGCGTGAAGGATTCACTGCGCCGCCGCGGTGAGAACATCTCGTCGGTGGAAGTGGAAACAACCGTTCTGCAGCATCCCGCGGTGGCCGAGGCGGCAGCGGTCGGGGTGCCCAGCGAGCTGGGCGAGGACGACATCCTACTGATCGTGACGCTGCGACCGGAGTCCTCGCTGGACTACGTTGAGCTGCTGGATTTCTGCTCGGCGCGGATGCCGTACTTCTGCGTGCCGCGCTACGTCGAGATCGTCGACGAGATTCCCAAGACGATCATCGGGCGGGTGCGCAAAGATGTATTGCGGGGCCGCGGGCTCGGTCCCGGCGCCTGGGACCGGGAACGCCACGGATACATCGTCAGCCGGTAAGTTGGGGGACCACTATGAGCATGACCTATCAGCAGCAATTCCAGCTCGACGGCGCGACCGGCCGCGACGCCATCCTGGATCTCACCGCCCGGCACAACCGGTGCTACTCCGACGGCGACCGCAACGGCTGGATCGCGACGTTCCGGCACTCCGGCGCCAGCTACGTCCGCGGCGGTGAGGAGTTCACCGACTTGCGCGCCGCCTTCGACGGCGGCGGCGGACAGCGGCTGGTCAGCGTCGATCACGAGATCAGCGTCGACGGCGTCAACGCCACCCAGCGCTGCGTCGCGCTGCTCTACGCGGTGGGCGACGACGGCGTCGCCGCGCTGCGGGCCACCGGCACCTATCACGATCGGCTCATCTACGAACGCGGCGGCTGGTACTTCACTTCCCGTGAGCTGCAATGGGATTCGGCGCCAGCTCGGGTATGACCGGTATCCAACTCGCGTTCGGCACCTACGAGGACGCGCTGCGCATGGTCGGGGCGACGTCCGAGCCGCGAACCGCGACAGCCGTGGTCAGCGCGGCGCGCATCCAGATGTTCGCGGCGCTGGTCCGCGACGCCAACCCGTCGTACTGGGACGCCGAATTCGCCGCCGAGACCTGGGGCGGCCTGCTGGCACCGCCAGGTCTGCTGATGGGCTGGCTGGTACCACCGCCGTGGCTGCCGACGGGTGAGCCGCGGGTGACGGCGATCGCGCTGCGGGTGCCGCTGCCCGGCACCACGTTCGTCAACGCCGCCAACGACGCCGAATTTCTGCTGCCCATCGTCGAGGGCGACCTGCTGAGCATGGTCGACGAGGTGGTGTCGGTGTCACCGGAAAAGCAGACCCACCTTGGCGTCGGGCATTTCGTCGAGACCCTCGACACCTTTACTCGCCAGGACGGCGCGGTGGTGGCCCGCAACCGAAACACGTTGTTCCGCTTCACCCCCGAGCCATCTGGCGCGAGCAGACGCAAAAGTCCCCCTCCGCCCGGCGTGTCGGAGACCTTTGCGTCTGCTGGCGCAGAGCAGCTGCCGGTGGTGCTCGACGAGATCGACTACCAGCGAGTGGTGATGAACTCCGGCGCGACGTGGGACTACTTTCCGGGCCACTTCGATCCCGGCTATGCCTACAACCAAGGCCACCCAACGATTTTCGTCAACACCATGCACTTCGCCGGCTTCGCCGACCGCATCGCCACCGACTGGGCCGGCCCACAGAGCCGGGTGGTGCGCCGCGCGATGCGCCTGGTCGGAACAATCTACGCCGGCGACACCATGGTGGGCCGCGGACGCGTCGTCGCCAAGCGCACCGACACCACCGTCGATCTGCAGATCGACGTGAACAACCAGCGCGGCGAACTGTGTTGCCCGGTCGAGCTCACCCTGCAAGTGCCGCACTCGTAGGCCACCGAGCGTGGGCTTGGGGCACGCGAATTCGCGCGTAGCGTGACGCAACTCCACACTCGGCGGATCGGCTAATTCAGCGGGCTCTTGCTGACCACCGACTGCAACTCCACATACTCGGCCAGACCCTCCGGACCGAATTCCCGCCCGATGCCCGATTGCTTGAAACCACCGAACGGGCTGGCGATGTCGAGCATGTACATGTTGATGCCGTAGGTGCCGGCGCGCACCGCCGAGGCGATCTCCATCCCGTGGGCGGCATCGGCCGTCCACACCGAACCGGCCAGACCGTAGTCGCTGTCGTTGGCGATGCGCACCGCGTCGTCCTCGTCGGTATAGGTCAGCACGGTCAGCACCGGGCCGAAGATCTCCTCGCGCGCGATGCGCATGTCGTTGGTGGCGTCGGCGAACAGCGTCGGACGCACGTACCAGCCGCGGTCGGTCGGCGGATCTTCACCGCCGAGGACAATCCGGGCGCCCTCTTTGAGGCCGGAGCGGATGTAGTCCTGCACCCGATGCTGCTGGCGTTGCGCGACCAGCGGCCCGATGTCGGTGGCCTCGTCGAACGGGTCGCCGACCTGCAGGCCCGACATCATGTCGGCCAGCGCATCGACGACCTCGTCGCGGCGGCGCTCGCTGACCAGAATGCGGGTCTGCGCAACGCAGGCCTGCCCGTTGTTCATCAGCCCTGCGGTCTTCAGCCCGGCGACCGTCTTGTCGATGTCGGCGTCGTCGAGAATGATCGCCGCCGACTTGCCGCCCAGTTCCAGGCTCACCCGTTTGAGCTGCTCCCCACAAATCGCCGCGATGCGGCGGCCGACGGCGCTGGACCCGGTGAACGCGATCTTGTCCACACCCGGGTGGCGCACCAGCGCCTCGCCGACGTCGGGCCCGCCGGTGACCACCGACACCACGCCCTCGGGCAGCCCGACCTGCTCGAGCATCTCGGCCAACCACAGTGCGTCCAACGGTGTTTCCGGCGCGGGCTTGACGACGACCGTGCAACCGGCGATCAGCGCGGGAATCAGCTTGGGCATGATCAGGAATTGCGGCACGTTCCACGGCACGATCGCGCCGACCACGCCTACCGGCGCACGACGAACCAAGACTTCACCGCGCACACCCTGGCGACGCTCGGCCCACGGAAAATCACGGGCAGCCGCCAGCGCAAGGTGGATCATCGATGCGGCGCCGGCCCCTTGACCCAGCCGGCTGAAACTGCGCGGCGACCCCATCTCGGCGGTGATCAGGTCGGAAATCTCGTCGGTATGCCGCCCGTAGATGGCGGCGAGCTCTTCGATCTTGGCCATCCGTTCGCGTGGATCCAGCCGCGGCCACGGCCCGTGGTCGAAGGCGTGCCGCGCCGCGGTGACTGCGGCGTCGACGTCCTCGGGGCTGCCGGCGGGGGCCTCGCCGATGGGCTCCTCGGAGTGCGGAGAGATCACTGTGAGCCGGGCCCCGCTCAAGGGTTTGCGCCACTGGCCGCCGATGAAAAGCTCGTCGTAGCAACGATGGTCAAGCTGCTGGGGCATGCGGCACCGCCTCGTGACATGGCTATTACTGCTAACATAGCAAGAAAACGTGGGGACGGGAGTCCATGTGGGCGACGACTGGCGCTGTTACCCGTTCCAATTGGTGCCCGGCGACCCGATGCTGGAATTCCCCGCCGCCGAAGGCGAGCACCCCGACCAGGAGTCCGACACCTGGTTCGTCGCCGGCGAACTGGCCGCCGCGTCGGGCCGGTCGTACGCGTTCCTGACCATCGTCAACAAAAACCGCCCCGGCGGATCGGTGGTCGCCGACTTCTACACGATGGCGCTATTCGATTGCGACGCAGGCATATACGGCACCTATACCGACTACGACATGCCGCCGCGCAACGCGGCCACGCCGAAACTGTCCGCCGTCCCCGGCCACCTCGACATCCGATACGAAAGCAGCGCCGGCATCGCCACCTGGACCACCTGCCGCGACGACGACGGGCAGCTGCTGCCCTACACCTACCGGGTCAACCTGGTCGGCGTCGATCAGGTCGGCGGGCCGATGGGTCTGGATTTGACCGTCACGCCCACGCGGGGGCCGGTTCCGCTGGGCGCACCGAAGTACAACGGCCGGATCGCCTGCTTCGGCCAGGACGCCACGTATTCGTATTTCCAGACCCGAATGGCGATGACCGGGACGCTGCGCTGGGGTGACATCAGTGAACAGGTCAGCGGCAAGGCCGGGCATGTCGATCGGCAGTGGTTTCCCCGTTACGCCGGCGGTGGCGGGACCGGGGGAGACCCTCGCGCCCGCTCCCACGAATGGCGCACGATCAACCTGGACAATGGTGTCGACCTGAGCATCTGGCGACAGTTCGACCGCACCAACCACAATGCGCTGCAACCCTTCTCCGGCGTAACGGTCAGCTACCCGGACGCGCCGGCGGAGTGCGCCGAGGACGTCGACGTCACCGTCGACAGCTATGTGCGGTGGCCGGAGTCGATCCGCCCCCTGGTGCCGCCGCTCTCGCAGGTCCGCTACATGCCCGACCGCCACCGACTGTCCAGCGCCACATTGCAACTCGACCTCACCGGCGAGCCGCTGGTGGCCGCGCCGGCGCATGCGTTGCCGATCGAATACATGGAGGGGCCATACCTCTACCGCGGGACGCTGCGCGGAAAGCCGGTGAGCGGCTTCGGGTTCTACGAGCGCTCGCTGGCGCTCTACCGGGACTGGGAACTCGCCGACATTGCCTCGGCCCAACTCTTGTGACGATGCTGCAACCCGGGCTCGTTGCGGCCGAACAACAAACGTTCACGCGCCCCCGACTCCAGGTTGGCCTGCAGCCCCGCGACCAACCGGTAGTCCTCGTCGCGCACAGTGGCGTGCGCGTAGTCGAACACAGCCTGCGCACCCGCCGCGACGGACTCGTCGGAGGTGTCCAGCGGCGTCGAATTCTGGTGCACGGTAATCGATCTGCCCGGCTTGTCGCCCGGGTAGATCCGGAACAGCTCACCGTTGGCGATCGTCACCGACAGCACGATGTTGGGGAACAGCGCGTAGATCACCACCATGTTCTGGAACGGATCCCACTGTTCTTCGGGAACGTTCTCCAATTCGAGGATCGAGTTGAGCGGGAAGATCAACCGGTGATGCGCACCGAACGCGTCGAAGACCGTGCAGTTGCTGCGCGCGATCGTCGCGAACGTCTGCCGGTGCACGGTGGCGAAATGGTAATTCTCCGAAAAGGTGTCGACCGCGAGTTTCCAGTTGATCGGGGAGTCCAGGACCTTCTCGCCCAGCGGTGACCACCGCCCGATGCCCCACGAGTCGAGTTCGGTAGCCAGCGAACCCAGATGCGCCGCAACATCCAACGAGGCGTCGGGTTGCAGTGACACCCAAAGGAATCCGGCGAATTCGGCGGCCGGCAACTCGGTCAGCCCATCCGACTTCACCTGAACTCCCGGGAAGCCTTCCCGGCCCGGCACACCGACCAGCCGCCCGGTGTTGTCGTAGGTCCACGCGTGATACGGACAGCTGAACCGCTTTGCCGTGCCGCAGCCGCTGACCACCTGCGACTGCCGATGCAGGCAAACGTTGTCGAACGCCTTGACCGACCCGTCGGATATCCGGGTCAGCAGGACCGATCGGCCCATCACGGTCTTGGTGCAGTAGCTGCCCGGCGCCGGCAACTCGGAGACGTACCCGACCAGTTGCGGGCTGGCCAGCAGCATCGCCACGTCACGCTCGTGGCGCTCGGCCGACGTGTACTCACGCGCGGCGACCGTGTGCTCCGTCGGCGCCAGATCGGTGGTGTTGTCGCGCGCCAATTTCACCGCGCGCCGGGTCAAGTCGATCAGCTGATCGCGGTCCATGCGTCCAGTACAGACCTTGTCACCGTTGTAATGTCAAGACGTGGCTGAGCAGTTGCTGATCGGCGACGTCACGGCCTTGACCGGGATCGCGCCGGGCCGCATCCGCCACTACGAGAAAATCGGGCTGCTGCGGGCCGAGCACCTGTCCAACGGCTACCGCGTCTTCGACGTCGGGCAGGTTCTCGACCTGTTGCGCATCGACCTTCTGCGCAGCCTGGGCCTGAGCATCAAAGACATCCAGCGGTTGGCCGACCAGGCCACCCTGGCCGACGTCCTCGACGAACACCGCGCGTTGCTGATGGCCCAGCGCGACCGGCTCGATCAGCTGATCGCGGCCATCGACGCCGCCACCGCCATCCACGACGACGACGACGTCCTGGAGCAACTGGCCACGTCGCATCGCGACAGCATCGGTGTCATCGGCCGGCTGAGCACGCCGCTGTCCCCGGCAACGGCCGCGATGTACACCGACCTGTTCGACGCCTGGGAGCTGCCGGTTCCCGCGCTGTTCGGTCAGATGGTTCTGCCACCGGCAGCCAGCATACTGCTCGAGGAACTCGCCGAGACGCCGGGGCGCGACGTGCTGTTCGACCGATTGCGCAAGCTTGCGGGTGAGGTGGTGGCTCTCGGCGAAAACGACGCCGCGGCAACTGAACTGGCGCACACGTGGATTGACCAGCAGGTGGCCGACCCGCTGCCCGACGACGTCGTTGATGCGTTGCGCTGCGTGCAGCCGCTGCTGGAACGCGACCCGGTCATCGTGCAGGGGTTTCGGACGTGGGCAGCGTCGATCACCCCCGCCGCGGCCCATTTCATCGACGAACTGACCCGGGAGGCCGCCCGGCGCGGACTGGAAACGGTCAGCGTGATCGTGCTGCCGCCGGCGAGGTGCAGTTAGTCAGCCACCCGGCGGTTGCCAGGCGAATCCGCCGGGTGTATCGACGCAGCTGATCGGAACCCCCGTGTTCGAGACGGTTGCCGTGCCCGCCTGCTGAGGGCTGCAGGGCATGCCGAGGGCCGGCCGGGTGTCCAAAGGCGGTGCCGAGGTGGAGGGCGTCGTGGTCGTCGTCGCCGCGTGCGTCTCGGTCGTCGGCGATGTGCTCGTGGGCGGAGTCGTCGTCGCAGCAGACGGCGAGGGCATCGTGATTTCCGGCAACGGCGGCGCAGGAATCGGAGCAGGCGGGGCGGGCGGCAACGTGGCGCTCGGCGGCGGCGGGGCAACAGACCGGACGGTGGTCAGCGGCGCCGGCATCTCGACGCTTGGCGAGTCCTGGAACGAGTGCGCCCGCAGCAGCATGACCGCGAAGTATCCGAGCAGCGCCACCGCCACGATCGTGAGGGCGAACGCCCCCGTTTGGATCAGCCGGCGGCGGCGCGCGGTCGCCGACGCATCCGCAGTAGTCGCGCGGGCCACTGCTGGTTCGAAGAACGGCGAGTCGTCAAACTCGTTGTCTTCCCAGACATCTGGTGGCTCCGCTACGGCTTCGTCTGGTTCGTCAGCCGTTGTGTCGGACACGGCAGGCTCGGGGGACGTGGTGGCATCGTCGAATTCGGTGTCGTGCCAGACATCTGGTGGCGCCGCTGCGGCCTCGTGGGCTTCGGGGAACGTGGCGGCGTCGTCGTATTCAGTGTCTTCCCATACGTGTGACGCAGCAGGTTCGTCAGTCGTGGGCGTAGCGTCGTGCACCGGCCATCCAAGGACAGCAGTGGCGTCAGCGTCCTGCGGATCGCGCCGGTGATTCCCCTCGAGTGCTTCGGCGAAGTCTCGACACCGTGGGAATCTTTCGACAGCTGCTTTGGCGAGCGCGCGGGCAAAGGCTTCGTCGAAGTAGGCCAGTTCCGGTTTGACGTCGCCCGACCGTGGCGGTGATTCGTTGAGGTGCTTGCTGATCACCACGGCAGGGTTGTGGTGCGCGAATGGCGGTGACCCCGTCAGCAGGTGAAAAGCGGTGCACGCCAACGCATATTGGTCGGCCCGGCCGTCGATCGAGTCGTCCATCAGCTGCTCGGGCGCGGCATAGCTCACGGCGCCGATCGTCATGTCGGTCTGCCGGGGTACACCGAAGTCAGCCAGCAGGATTCGCCGCTTACCCGATTCGGGTTTGGTCAGCAGAATGTTGCCCGGCTTCACGTAGCCGTGCACCAGCCCGTGGTCGTGGGCGTAGTCAAGTGCCTCCGCGACTGCGGTGACGATCTCGACAACCTCGTCGGGCGGGACGCCGTCGGGATAGGCATCGCTGAGCAGTTGGGTTGCGTCGGCGCCGTCGACGTAGTCCGTCAGCAGCCACAGCCGGCCCTCGAACTCGCCCCGGTCGTAGAGGCCGACGATGTTCGGGTGCCACAGCGCCGCCGCCAGGTCCGACTCGCGGTAGAACCGCTCCTGGTACTCGGGGTCGGCGGACACGTCGGCGGGCAGGATCTTGAGCGCGTGACGGCGCGGCAGCCTCGGGCGCTCAACCAGATAGACCTCACCATGCTGGCCAGAGCCCAGCGGCCGAACGATGCTGAATCCGGCAGCCGTCGCACCAGTGACCAGCGGCATGGGGAGGATCGTACAAGCTGGTGCTCACAGACCAGAATTTCAGGCTCGATGAGCTGGGACCGGCCGGAAATCTAGGGCCAACCGCTGACGGGCGGCCGCGAGCCCGACCCCTTGCGGACCCACGGCGTGCATCCAGCGGTACTGAACCGCGCGACCAGCGGTCCGATGGCCACGTCCTGTGCGTCGTTGCCGGCTTCCAGCAGGTTGCCGGCATTGTCGTAGGTGTGCCAGGAGCAGCCGGCGCCGGCAACTCCATTGGCCGCCGCATAGAGGCCCGGCGACATCTCCCCGGGAACCGCATACGTCCCAGGCGGGATGAACGGCCCGGTGGAGCCCGGGGCGCCCGCCAGGATGGCCGCGGCGGCTTCGCACTTGCCGCGCGGGAATTGCTTGAGGCAGTTGCGCCAGCCGTACTCGCCGGCAATCAGCGGATACATCCTCTCGACCTCGGCGTTGGGCTGCCACAACGAGCCGTGCCGCACGTTCACGCAGCGGATGGGCGTGTTCGAGTTCGAGAGGGTGGTCGTGTTGATCTCCTCGCGGGCACACGGCGCACCCATCGGCGGCCTGCCGTGGTCTGCGGCCGGAACCGCCGGCGGTGTTACCCGTGGCTGTCCGGGAACGCTGGCGGCGTGGGCGGCGGGCGACGCCGATCGGCGCGCGTCGCCCACCCGCGTCCCGGTGACGATCACCGATCCGGTCAGCATCATCGTCACGAGCGTCGGGACGACGACTGCGGCCCGCACCACCGGGTGGATTCGCGATACCGACGGCTTACCGGCCGCCAACCGCAGACGGCGCCGCCGTTTGGGACGGTGGCCCTTGAGCGCCTGGGCGAAATCCCGGCAGCACGCGAATCTGTCGGCAGGGTTTTTGGCCAGCGCGCGGGCGAGCGCGCCATCAAGGTGGGCCAGTTCCGGTTTGACGTCGCTCAACTTGGGCGGCACGCCGCCCAGATGCTTGCCGATCACCACCGCCGGATTGCTGTGCCGAAACGGCGGCGACCCGGTCAGCAGGTGAAACGCGGTGGCCGCCAACGCATATTGGTCGGCGCGGCCGTCGATCGGGGCGTCCACCAGTTGCTCGGGTGCTGCGTAGCTCATGGTCCCGACGGCCATGTTCGTCACCGTCAGGCCACTGATGTCGTCCAGCCGCCGCGCAATGCCGAAGTCTGCCAGCAGGATTCGCCGCCAGCCGCAGACCGGCTGAGTAATCAGGATGTTGCTCGGCTTCACGTCGCGGTGTAGCAGGCCGCTGTCGTGGGCATAGTCCAAGGCGTCGGCGATCGCGCTGACGATCTCGATCACCTCATCGGCCGGCATACCGTCGGGATAGCTCTCGTGCAGCAGCTTGGCGGCATCGGAGCCGTCGACGTAGTCCATCGAAATCCACAACTGGCCGTCGAATTCGCCGCGGTCGTGCAGGCCGACGATGTGGGGGTGCCACAGCGCCGCGGCCAGGTCGGCTTCCCGGTTGAACCGCTCGCGGAAATCGGGGTCGGCGGACACGTCGGCGGGAAGCACCTTGAGCGCATCGCGTCGCGGCAACCGCGGGTGCTGGGCCAAATAGACCTCACCCATCCCGCCCGACCCCAGATGCCGAACGATGCGGAAACCGGCACACGTCGTGTCGCTCGCCAACGGCATGGGCGAATACTACAGATGTAATTCGGTCTCGTGCATGTGTCACCGCCGTGGCGCAATAGAACTTCTGATACAGGCGTGGCTTGTGGCGTCGATGTGGTATTTGATGCGTTTGTCGTACCCTGTGACTCGTGCCAGTGTCTCGGCGCCAGGTGCTCAAATGCGCGGCCGCGACGCCAGCCCTGATCGGTTTGGGTGTCGCGGCCTCGTCGGTGCGCGCCGCGATCGCCTCGGCCGGCCCGCTGGGCGTGCTGCTGGACTACGCGGCCGGCGTCATCCCCGCCAGCGACATCAAGGCAGCCGGCGCGGCCGGGTCAATCCGGTACGTGTCGGATCGCCGGCCGGGTGGCGCTTGGATGCTCGGCAAGCCGATCCAGCTGGCCGAAGCCCGTGACCTGTACGGCAGCGGGCTCAAGATCGTGTCGTGCTACCAGTACGGCAAGCAGGACACCGCCGACTGGCTGGGCGGCCAAAATGCCGGCGTCGCGCACGCGAAGCGCGGGTGGCAGTTGCACACCGCCGCCGGCGGTCCCACCGGCGCGCCGATCTACGCCTCGATCGACGACGACCCGTCCTACGAGCAGTACAAACAGCAGGTCGCGCCGTATCTGCGGGGCTGGGAGTCAGTGCTCGGCCATCAGCGGGTCGGGGTCTACGCCAACTCCAAAACCATCGACTGGGCGCTGCAGGACGGCCTGGGCTCCTACTTCTGGCAGCACAACTGGGGTTCGCCGCGCGGATACACCCATCCGGCCGCCAATCTGCACCAGGTGGAGATCGACAAGCGCAGTGTCGGCGGCGTCGGGGTGGACATCAACCACATCATGAAGCCGCAATTCGGGCAGTGGGACTGACGCGACCTGACTCACGGGTAAGGTTCCAGCAAACTTCTGAACCGCCGACGGGCGGCCCGATTTTTGTCAGCGGCAGCGAGGCCAGCCGACCGACGCGCCGCGGCGCGCCCGTCGACGCCGAAAATTTGAACATAACGATTTGATAACAATACTGCCTTGATCAGCGGTGTTGCGCCTACTCGACCGTAACCACCTGCACGCAGCAGGTTTGTTCCGCGCGCCGCGGGGCGCGATTGAGCAGCGTGTTACCCACGTAACCGCTACCCGTGCGTAGAACTCGCCAGTAACCGATCTGGGCGGAAAAATCCCCCGGTTCTTATGACACTCTTATTGCAGCCGATGCAGTCCACCGCCCCCTTGGGCCGGCCGCCGCGGCCCCCAGGTCAGTGGGGAATCGGTCGGGATTCGACGGGGAATCAGACGACGCCCAGGGCAGCGCAGCTCTGACAGACAAGCGATACGTACAGGGAGATACGCAACGTGACGATCCACGAGCACGACCGGGTGTCCGCCGACCGCGACGGAATGTCCGCCGAGGCCACGCAGGGCACCCACGCTCTGGTCGATCGTCTCACCGCCGGTGAGCCCTACGCCGTCGCGTTCGGCGGGCAGGGCAGCGCCTGGCTGGAGACCCTCGAGGAGTTGGTGTCCTCGGCCGGTATCGAGTCGGAGTTGGCGACGCTGGTCGGCGAGGTGGACCTGCTGCTGGAGCCGGTCGCCAAAGAGCTGGTCGTGGTGCGCCCCATCGGCTTTGAGCCGCTGAGCTGGGTGCGCGCGCTGGCCGCCGAAGACCCGGTCCCGTCGGCCAAGCAGCTGACCTCGGCCGCCGTGTCGGTGCCCGGCGTGCTGCTCACCCAGATCGCTGCCGTGCGCGCGCTGGCGCGCCAGGGTATGGACCTGTCCGCCACCCCGCCGGTGGCGGTCACCGGGCACTCGCAAGGCGTGCTGGGGGTCGAGTCGCTGAAGGCCGCCGGCGCCCGCGACATCGAATTGCTGGCCCTGGCGCAGCTGATCGGCGCCGCCGGCACCCTGGTGGCCCGCCGGCGCGGCATCTCGATCCTCGGCGACCGTCCGCCGATGGTGTCCGTGACCAACGCCGACCCCGAGCGCATCCACCGGCTGCTCGAAGAGTTCGCCCAAGACGTGCGGACCGTGCTGCCGCCGGTGCTGTCCATCCGCAATGGCCGGCGGTCGGTCGTCATCACCGGAACTCCCGAACAGCTGTCCCGCTTCGAGCTCTACTGCAAGCAGATTTCGGAGAAAGAGGAAGCCGACCGCAAGAACAAGATTCGCGGCGGCGACGTGTTCGCGCCGGTCTTCGAGCCGGTCCAGGTCGAGGTGGGCTTCCACACGCCGCGACTCTCCGACGGAATCGACCTCGTTGGCGGCTGGGCCGAGAAGGTCGGCATCGACGTCGAGTTGGCCCGCGCGATGACCGAAGCCATCCTGGTGCAACCCGTCGACTGGGTGGACGAGGTCGTGGCGCTGCACGAGGCCGGCGCCCGCTGGATCCTCGACCTGGGGCCGGGCGACATCCTGACTCGACTGACTGCGCCGGTAATCCGCGGCCTGGGCATCGGCATCGTGCCGGCAGCCACCCGCGGTGGCCAGCGCAACCTGTTCACGATCGGCGCCGTTCCCGAGGTAGCCCGTCCGTGGTCGAGCTACGCCCCGTCGGCAGTCCAACTGCCCGACGGCCGGGTCAAGCTTTCGACGAAGTTCACGCGGCTCACCGGCCGCTCACCGATCCTGCTGGCCGGCATGACGCCGACCACCGTCGACGCCAAAATCGTTGCGGCTGCAGCGAATGCCGGGCACTGGGCCGAACTGGCCGGCGGCGGGCAGGTCACCGAGGAAATCTTCAATGACCGCATCGAGGAATTGGGCGGCCTGCTCGAGCCCGGCCGCACCTACCAGTTCAACGCGCTGTTCCTCGACCCGTATCTGTGGAAGCTGCAGGTCGGCGGAAAACGCTTGGTGCAGAAGGCCCGTCAGTCCGGCGCGCCGATCGACGGGCTGGTGGTGTCCGCCGGCATCCCCGAGCTGGAAGAGGCCGTCGAGCTGATCGACGAGCTCAACGAGATCGGCATCAGCCACATGGTGTTCAAGCCGGGCACCGTCGAGCAGATCCGCTCGGTCATCCGCATCGCCACCGAGGTGCCGACCAAGCCGGTGATCATGCACATCGAGGGCGGGCGCGCCGGCGGCCACCACTCCTGGGAAGACCTCGACGACCTACTGCTGGCCACCTACTCGGAGCTCCGGTCGCGGCCCAACATCACCGTGTGCGTCGGCGGCGGCATCGGCACCCCGGAGCGGGCGGCCGAATACCTGTCCGGCCGCTGGGCGCAGTCCTACGGCTTCCCGCTGATGCCGGTCGACGGCATCCTGGTCGGCACCGCCGCGATGGCCACGCTCGAGTCCACCACCTCGCCGTCGGTCAAGCGGATGCTGGTCGAAACGCAGGGCACCGACCAGTGGATCAGCGCCGGAAAAGCCCAGGGCGGCATGGCATCTAGCCGCAGCCAGCTCGGCGCCGACATCCACGAGATCGACAACACCGCCTCCCGCTGCGGTCGGCTGCTCGACGAGGTGGCCGGCGACGCCGAGGCGGTGGCCAAGCGCCGCGACGAGATCATCGCCGCGCTGAACAAGACCGCCAAGCCGTACTTCGGCGACGTCGCCGAGATGACCTACCTACAGTGGCTGCGCCGCTACGTCGAACTGACCATCGGCGACGGCAATTCGACCGCCGACACCGCGTCACCGGGCAGCCCGTGGCTGGCCGACACCTGGCGCGACCGGTTCCAGCAGATGCTGCAGCGCGCCGAAGCGCGTTTGCACCCCAAGGATTTCGGTCCGATCGAGACCCTGTTCGGCGACTCCGAGTTGCTGGAACGCCCCGACGCTGCGATCGATGTACTGCTGGCGCGCTACCCCGACGCTTCAAGCGTGCAACTGCACCCGGCCGACGTGCCGTTCTTCGTCACGCTCTGCAAGACGCTGGGCAAGCCGGTCAACTTCGTACCGGTGATCGACAAGGACGTCCGGCGTTGGTGGCGCAGCGATTCGCTGTGGCAGGCCCACGACGCGCGCTACGACGCCGACCAGGTGTGCATCATCCCCGGCACCGCGTCGGTGGCCGGCATCACCCGGATGGACGAGCCCGTCGGCGAGCTGCTGGACCGCTTCGAGCAGGCCGCCATCGACGAGGTGCTCGCGGCCAACGGGCAACCGCAGCCGGTGACCGCGCGCCGCCAAGGCCGCACCGACGTCAGCGGGCCGCTGGCCGTCGTGCTCGACGCCCCCGACGTGCTGTGGGCAGGGCGCGCCGCCACCAACCCGGTGCACCGCATCGCCGACCCCGCGGACTGGCAGGTGCACGAAAACCGCACCGCCACACACTCTTCCACCGGAGCGCGGTTGCAGACCGAGGGTGAGCAGGTCGTGCTGAGCGTGCCGATCTCCGGCACCTGGATCGACATCCGCTTCACCCTGCCCGCCATCACCGCCGACGGCGGCACTCCGATCATCGGCACCGACGACGCGGCCACCGCCATGCGTGCGGTGTTGGCGATCGCGGCCGGTGTCGACGGGCCCGACGCGCTGCCGCCGGTTCATGACGGGACAGCCACCGTCACCGTCGACTGGAACCCCGAGCGGGTCGCCGACCACACCGGCGTCACCGCCACCTTCGGCGAGCCGCTGGCACCCGGCCTGACCACCGTGCCCGACGCGCTGGTCGGCAGCTGCTGGCCCGCGGTGTTCGCCGCGATCGGCTCGGCGGTCACCGACAGCGGCATCCCGGTTGTCGAGGGCTTGCTGAGCCTGGTCCACCTGGACCACGCCGCGCACCTGCTCGGCCAGTTGCCTACCGTCCCGGCCGAATTGACCGTTACCGCAACGGCTTCCACCGCCACCGACACCGAGGTCGGCCGCGTCGTGCCGGTGTCGGTGACCGTTGCCGACGCTGACGGCAAGGCGCTGGCCACTCTCGAGGAACGCTTCGCGATCCGCGGCCGCACCGGTGCCGCCGAGCTCACCGACCCGCTGCGGGCCGGCGGTGCGGTGTCCGACAACGCAACCGACACTCCGCGGCGCCGCCGCCGCGACGTCACGCTGACGGCACCGGTCGACATGCGGCCGTTCGCGGTCGTCTCCGGCGACCACAACCCGATCCACACCGACCGGGCCGCGGCCCTGCTGGCCGGCCTGGAATCGCCGATCGTGCACGGGATGTGGCTCTCGGCCGCGGCCCAGCACGTGGTGACCGCCACCGACGGCCAGGCCCGGCCGCCGGCCCGGCTGGTCGGCTGGACCGCGCGTTTTCTGGGCATGGTCCGCCCCGGCGACGAGGTGGACTTCCGGGTCGACCGAGTCGGAATCGACCAGGGCGCAGAGGTTTTGGAGGTCGCCGCACGAATCGGGTCGGACCTGGTGATGTCGGCGACGGCCCGGCTGGCCGCGCCCAAGACCGTCTACGCGTTCCCCGGCCAGGGCATCCAGCACAAGGGCATGGGCATGGAGGTGCGGGCCCGTTCCAAGGCTGCCCGCAAGGTGTGGGACTCCGCGGACAAGTTCACCCGCGAGACGCTGGGCTTCTCGGTGCTGCACGTGGTGCGCGACAACCCGACCAGCATCATCGCGTCGGGCGTGCACTACCAACACCCCGAGGGCGTGCTGTATCTGACCCAGTTCACCCAGGTCGCGATGGCGACCGTCGCGGCCGCTCAGGTCGCCGAGATGCGCGAGCAGGGCGCGTTCGTGGAAGGCGCGATCGCGTGCGGCCACTCCGTCGGCGAGTACACCGCGCTGGCCTGCGTCACCGGCATCTACGAACTGGAAGCGTTGCTGGAGATGGTGTTTCACCGCGGCTCCAAGATGCACGACATCGTGCCGCGCGACGAGCTGGGCCGCTCCAACTACCGGCTGGCAGCGATCCGCCCGTCGCAGATCGACCTGGACGACGCCGACGTGACGGCGTTCGTCGCCGAGATCTCCGAGCGCACAGGAGAATTCCTGGAGATCGTCAACTTCAACCTGCGCGGCTCCCAGTACGCCATCGCCGGCACCGTCCGCGGCCTCGAAGAACTGGAGGCCGAGGTCGAGCGCCGTCGGGAAATCACCGGCGGCAAGCGCTCTTTCATTCTGGTGCCCGGCATCGACGTGCCGTTCCACTCGCGGGTGTTGCGGGTCGGGGTGGCCGAGTTCCGCCGGTCGCTGGACCGGGTCATGCCGCGCGACGGCGATCCGGACCTTATCATCGGGCGCTACATCCCCAACCTGGTGCCGCGGCCCTTCACGCTCGACCGCGACTTCATCCAGGAGATCCGCGATCTGGTGCCGGCCGAGCCACTCGACCCGATCCTCGCCGACTACGACACCTGGCGTCGCGAGCGGCCCCGCGAGATGGCGCGCACCGTCTTCATCGAATTGCTGGCGTGGCAGTTCGCCAGCCCTGTGCGCTGGATTGAGACGCAAGATCTGCTGTTCACCGAGGAGGCCGCCGGCGGCCTGGGTGTGGAACGCTTCGTCGAGATCGGCGTGAAATCCTCGCCGACCGTCGCCGGACTGGCCACCAACACCCTCAAGCTGCCCGAATACGCCCACAGCACAGTCGAAGTGCTCAACGCCGAGCGCGACGCCGCGGTGCTGTTCGCCACCGACACCGACCCTGAGCCGGAGCCCGAACTCGAGGAAGCCGAGCCGGCCGCGGAATCCGGTGCACCGCAAGCCGAAGCACCTGCACCCGCGCCGGCCGCGGCTCCGTCCGGTGGTCCACGCCCCGACGACATTCCGTTCGACGCCGCCGACGCCACACTGGCGCTGATCGCGCTGTCGGCCAAGATGCGCATGGACCAGATCGAGCCGCTCGATTCCATCGAGTCGATCACCGACGGCGCGTCGTCGCGGCGTAACCAGCTGCTGGTGGACCTGGGCTCGGAGCTCAACCTGGGCGCCATCGACGGCGCCGCCGAGGCCGACCTGGCGGGCCTGCGCTCGCAGGTCACCAAGCTGGCCCGCACCTACAAGCCTTTCGGCCCAGTGCTTTCCGACGCGATCAACGACCAGCTGCGCACGGCGTTCGGCCCGTCGGGCAAGCGGCCGGGCGCCATCGCTGAGCGTGTGAAGAAGACCTGGGAACTCGGCGACGGCTGGGTCAAGCACGTCACGGTCGAGGTCGCGCTGGGCACCCGCGAGGGCACCAGCGTGCGCGGCGGCGCACTGGGCCACCTGCACGAGGGCGCGCTGGCCGACGCCGCGTCCGTCGACAAGGTCATCGACGCCGCCGTGGCGGCAGTCGCTGCGCGCCAAGGTGTTTCGGTGGCGCTGCCGTCCTCCGGCGGTGGCGGTGCGACCGTCGACGCCGCGGCACTCTCCGAATTCACCGACCAGATCACCGGCCGCGACGGCGTTCTCGCGTCCGCGGCCCGCCTGGTGCTGAACCAGCTGGGCCTCGACGACCCGGTCACCGCGCCCGCGGCGGCCACCGACGCCGAACTGATCGACCTGGTGACCGGTGAGTTGGGCGCCGACTGGCCGCGTCTGGTGGCGCCTGCGTTCGACGCCAAGAAGGCCGTCGTGTTCGACGACCGCTGGGCCAGCGCCCGCGAAGACTTGGTCAAGCTGTGGCTGGCGGACGACGACGACATCGACGCGGACTGGGCGCGCCTCTCCGAACGGTTCGAGGGGGCCGGACACGTAGTGGCGACCCAGGCCACCTGGTGGCAGGGTAAGGCGCTGGCCGCCGGGCGGCAGATCCACGCCTCGCTGTACGGCCGCATTGCTGCCGGCGCGGAGAACCCGGACAAGGGCCGCTACAGCGACGAGGTTGCGGTCGTCACCGGCGCGTCGAAGGGCTCGATTGCCGCGTCGGTGGTGGGGCAGCTGCTCGACGGCGGTGCCACGGTGATCGCGACGACGTCGCGGCTCGACGATGAGCGCCTGGCGTTCTACCGCACGCTGTACCGCGACCACGCCCGCTACGACGCCGCGCTGTGGGTGGTGCCGGCCAACATGGCGTCCTACTCCGACATCGACGCGCTGGTCGAGTGGGTCGGCAGCGAGCAGGTGGAAAGCCTTGGGCCGCTGTCGATTCACGTCAAGGACGCACAAACCCCGACGCTGCTGTTCCCGTTCGCGGCGCCGCGCGTCGCCGGTGACCTCTCCGAGGCCGGGTCGCGCGCCGAGATGGAGATGAAGGTGTTGCTGTGGGCCGTGCAGCGGCTCATCGGCGGGCTGTCCAGCATTGGCGCCGAGCGCGACATCGCCTCGCGGCTGCACGTGGTGCTGCCAGGCTCGCCCAACCGCGGCATGTTCGGCGGCGACGGCGCCTACGGCGAAGCCAAGTCGGCGCTGGACGCGGTTGTCACTCGCTGGCACGCCGAGTCGTCGTGGGCGCAGCGGGTCAGCCTGGCGCACGCGCTGATCGGCTGGACCCGCGGCACCGGCCTGATGGGACACAACGACGCGATCGTCAGCGCCGTCGAAGAAGCCGGTGTCACAACGTATTCCACCGACGAGATGGCCGCGATGCTGCTGGGGCTCTGCGACATCGAGTCCAAGGCCGCCGCGGCCAACGCCCCGCTCAAGGTCGACCTGACCGGCGGGCTCGGCGACGTCGAGCTGGACATGGCCGAGCTGGCCGCCAAGGCCCGCGAGGAGATGACGGCCGAAGCCGCGGCCGACGACGACGCCGCGCCGGAAGGCACCATCGCCGCGCTGCCGTCGCCGCCGCGCGGCTACACGCCGGCGCCGCCGCCGGAGTGGGACGACCTCGACGTCGACCCCGCCGACCTGGTGGTGATCGTCGGCGGCGCGGAACTCGGGCCGTACGGCTCGTCGCGCACCCGCTTCGAGATGGAGGTCGAAAACGAGCTGTCGGCCGCCGGCGTGCTGGAACTGGCCTGGACCACCGGGCTGATCCGCTGGGAAGACGACCCCCAACCCGGTTGGTACGACACCGAATCCGGCGAACTGGTCGACGAAGCCGAGCTGGTCGAGCGCTACCACGATGCCGTGGTGGAACGCGTCGGGATCCGCGAGTGGGTCGACGACGGCTCGATCGACCCCGACCACGCCTCGCCGCTGTTGGTGAGCGTGTTCCTGGACAAGGACTTCACGTTCGTGGTGTCGTCCGAAGCCGAGGCGCGCGCCTTCGTGCAGTTCGACCCCGAGCACACGGTCATCCGGCCGGTGCCCGACAGCTCGGACTGGCAGGTAACGCGTAAGGCCGGCACCGAGATTCGGGTGCCGCGCAAGAACAAGCTGACTCGCATTGTCGGCGGCCAGATCCCGACCGGCTTCGACCCGACCGTCTGGGGGATTCCGGCGGACCTGGCCAGCTCGATCGACCGGCTGGCGGTGTGGAACATCGTCGCGACCGTCGATGCGTTCCTGTCCGCCGGGTTCAGCCCGGCCGAGGTGATGCGCTACGTGCACCCGACGCTGGTGGCCAACACCATGGGCACCGGCATGGGTGGTGGCACCTCGATGCAGACCATGTACCACGGAAACCTGTTGGGCCGCAGCAAGCCCAACGACATCTTCCAGGAAGTGCTGCCCAATATCGTTGCCGCACACGTCGTTCAGTCCTACATCGGCAGCTACGGCGCGATGATCCACCCGGTCGCCGCATGCGCGACGGCCGCGGTGTCGGTCGAGGAGGGTGTCGACAAGATCCGGTTGGGCAAGGCCGAATTGGTCGTGGCCGGCGGCATCGACGACCTGACGCTGGAAGGCATCATCGGCTTCGGTGACATGGCGGCCACCGCCGACACCGGCATGATGCGCGGCCGCGGTATCAGCGACTCGAAGTTCTCGCGGCCCAACGACCGGCGGCGGCTGGGCTTCGTGGAAGCCCAGGGCGGCGGCACCATTCTGCTGGCCCGCGGGGACCTCGCTGTGAAGATGGGTCTGCCCGTGCTGGCCGTGGTGGGCTACGCGCAGTCGTTCGGCGACGGTGTGCACACGTCGATCCCCGCGCCCGGGCTCGGCGCGCTGGGCGCCGGTCGCGGCGGCAAAGAGTCGCCGCTAGCCCGCGCGCTGGCCAGGCTCGGTGTCGGCGCCGACGACATCGCGGTGATCTCCAAGCACGACACCTCGACGCTGGCCAACGACCCCAATGAGACGGAACTGCATGAGCGCCTTGCCGATTCGCTCGGCCGCTCCGACGGCGCACCGCTGTTCATCGTGTCGCAGAAGAGCCTGACCGGGCACGCCAAGGGCGGCGCGGCGGTCTTCCAGATGATGGGCCTGTGCCAGATCCTGCGCGACGGCGTCATTCCGCCCAACCGCAGCCTGGATTGCGTCGACGACGAGCTGGCCGGCTCGGGGCACTTCGTCTGGGTTCGCGACACGCTGCGGCTCGGCGGGAAGTTCCCGCTCAAGGCGGGGCTGGTGACCAGCTTGGGCTTCGGGCACGTGTCGGGGCTGGTCGCGCTGGTGCATCCGCAGGCGTTCCTGGCCAGCCTGAGCGCCGAACAGCGCGAGGAGTACCGGCGCCGCGCCGATGCCCGGCTGTTGGCCGGCCAGCGGCGGCTCGCGTCGGCGATCGCCGGCGGCAAGCCGATGTACGAGCGGCCCGCCGACCGTCGTTTCGACCACGCGACGTCCGAGAAGCCACAGGAAGCGGCGATGCTGCTGGACGCGGCGGCGCGGCTGGGCGACAACGACGTCTTTGTTCGCTGAGCGATGAGCATCGTCGGAATCGGGATCGACCTGGTGTCCATTCCGGAGTTCGCCGATCAGGTCGACCAGCCGGGAACGGTGTTCGCCGAAACCTTCACGCCGGGTGAGCGCCGCGACGCCTCCGACAAGAGCTCGTCGGCCGCGCGCCACCTGGCCGCCCGCTGGGCCGCCAAGGAGGCGGTGATCAAGGCCTGGTCGGGCTCGCGGTTCGCGCAGCGGCCGGTGCTGCCGGAGGGCATTCACCGCGACATCGAGGTCGTCACCGACATGTGGGGCCGGCCACGGGTCCGGCTGACCGGCGCGATCGCCGAGCACCTGAAGGACGTGACGATCCACGTGTCGCTGACCCACGAGGCGGACACCGCCGCGGCGGTCGCCATCCTCGAGGTGTGACTCTCGGCGCGACCTTCGGGCGCGAGCGTGCATAGTTGTACGGGTTGAGCGCGTTTGGGCGGCATTCTGCGCACGCTCGCGGCAAGAGAGGTGAAGCATGAATGGATTGGTCGAACGTGTCCGCGAGGTGCTGCCGTCGGTGCGCCGCGACCTGGAAAACTTGGTGCGCATCGAATCGGTGTGGGCCGACCCGGCCCGGCGCGGCGAGGTGCACCGCAGCGCCCAGGCCGTCGCAGACCTGTTGGGACAGGCTGGCTTTGACGATGTCCAGATCGTCAGCGCAGACGGTGCGCCGGCCGTCATCGCCCGACATCCGGCGCCGCCGGGCGCGCCTACTGTGCTGCTCTACGCGCATCACGACGTGCAGCCCGAGGGCGACCACACCCAATGGGCGTCGCCCCCGTTCGAGCCGACCGAACGCGACGGCCGGCTCTACGGCCGCGGTACCGCCGACGACAAAGCCGGCATCGCAACACATTTGGCGGCGTTTCGGGCACACGACGGCAATCCGCCGGTGGGTGTGACGGTGTTCGTCGAAGGGGAGGAGGAGTCCGGGTCGCCGTCGCTGGGTCGGCTGCTGGCCGCGCACCGCGACGCGCTGGCCGCCGACGTGATCGTCATCGCCGACTCCGACAACTGGAGTATCGACGTCCCGTCGCTCACGGTGTCGTTGCGCGGTCTGGCCCGACTGCGTGGTGGAAGTCGCCACCTTAGACCACGGCCTGCATTCCGGCTTGTGGGGCGGCGTGGTGCCCGACGCGTTGAGCGTGCTGGTGCGCCTTTTGGCCAGCCTGCACGACGACGACGGCAACGTGGCGGTGGCCGGACTGCACGAAAGTCCCGTTGCCGCAGTGGATTACCCCGCCGAGCGGGTGCGCTCCGAAACCGGACTACTCGACGGCGTCAGCGAAATCGGTTCCGGTTCGGTGCCGCAACGACTTTGGGGCAAGCCGGCGATCACGGTGATCGGCATCGACACCACATCGATTGCGGCGTCGTCGAACACGCTTATCCCGCGCGCTCGCGCCAAGGTCAGCATGCGGGTCGCGCCCGGCGGCGACGCCGTCGCGCACCTGGAGGCGCTGCGCACCCATCTGGAGCAGCACGCACCGTGGGGCGCGCACGTGACCGTCACGCCCGGTGACGTCGGTCAGCCGTACGCCATCGACGCCAGTGGGCCGGTCTACGACGCCGCGCGGGTCGCGTTCCGGCAGGCCTGGGGCACGGAGCCCGTCGAGATGGGGATGGGCGGCTCGATCCCGTTCATCGCGGAGTTCGCCGGGGCATTCCCGCAGGCCACGATCCTGGTCACCGGCATGGAGGATCCGGCCACGCAGGCGCATAGCGTCAACGAGAGCGTCCACCTCGGGGTGCTGGAACGGGCCGCGATCACCGAAGCTCTGCTGTTGGCCAACCTTGCCTAGACCGACAGGGCGCGCCGAGCGTGGGGGGTATGCACACGATCCGACCACTTTTCGTCCATACCCCCCACGTTCGACGAGCCGAGGCGAATTGAGCGCCCATTAATGACTCACAACACTAGAGCGACAGGTCGCGCCGCAGCTTGGCGACGTGCCCGGTGGCCTTGACGTTGTACTGCGCGACGGCGATCTTGCCCTTCTCGTCGACCACGAACGTCGAGCGGATGACGCCCTGGGTTTCCCTGCCATACAGCTTCTTCAGCCCGTAGGCCCCCCACGCGGTCAGCACCTTACGGTCCGGATCGGACAGCAGCGGGAATGTCAGCTTTTCGGCGTCGCGGAATTTGGCCAGCTTTGCCGGTTTGTCGGGGGAGATGCCCACGACGTCGATGCCGGCGTCGTTGAGCTCGCGCAGATTGTCGCGAAAGTCACAGGCTTGCTTGGTGCATCCGGGCGTCGAGGCGGCGGGGTAGAAGTACACGATGACGCGACGGCCGCGGTAGTCGGCCAGCGACACGGTGTTGCCGTCGGCGTCGGGAAGGCTGAACGCGGGTGCTTTGTCGCCGGGTTGCAGGCGTGGAGTCTCGGTCAACACGGTCCCTTTCTACTCACGGGCGCCCGGCTACGCCGCGCTTGCGGTCGCCCTGGGTCACCGAGTGGCGACCCGCGGCGCCCGGCTACGCCGCGCCCCGCTTCGCCGCGCTTGCGGTCGCCACTAGGGTAGTGCGGGTGCACCCAGGCCAGGCCACAGGTGCGGATGACAGGGAGGACAAACAGTGGCGGAGCGGGATCCCGACACCATCAAGCAGGAGATCGACCAGGCCCGCGAACAGCTGGCCTCGACAGTCGACTCACTCGCTGAGCGGGCCAACCCCCGCCGCATCGCCGACGACGCCAAGACCCGGGCGATCGCGTTCGTCAAGAAGCCCGCGGTCGCCGTCTCACTGGCCGGTCTCGCCGCTCTGGCGGCCGTCCTGGTGGTCCGCAAGATACGCAACCGCTGAAACGCGGGCTTGTGGTGCGCCGTCAGGGTTTCGAACCCCGGACCCGCTGATTAAGAGTCAGCTGCTCTACCAACTGAGCTAACGGCGCCTGGATTTTCTAGCCACGCAACCATAACAAGCTCGCCGCCGTCGGGTGAAATCGCCGGCAGGGAGAACGGTGGTTGCTCGTGCAGCCACTAGAATACTCATCAGTAGTGCCGGGTCGGTGGGTCACAAGGGGGACAAAGCTAGATGGCAGGTCGTCGCGGCTGGTTAGCCGCGCTGATGGTCCCGCTTGTCGTGTTGGGCCTCGGCGCGTGCAGCGGCGGCGGCAACAAAGCTCCAGAAAACGCCATCTTCGACAAGGGCACGCCGTTCGCCGACCTGCTGGTCCCCAAGCTGACCGCCTCGGTCACCGACGGCGCCGTCGGAGTTGGCGTCGACGCCCCGGTGACGGTCAGCGCCGACAACGGTGTACTGGCCTCGGTCACGATGGTCAACGAGAATGGCCGCTCGATCGACGGTCAACTCAGCCCCGACGGGGTGCACTGGAAGACCAACGAACCGCTCGGATACAACCGCCGCTACACGCTGACCGCCAAGGCCCGCGGTCTTGGCGGCGTGGCCACCCGCCAGATGACCTTCGAGACCCAATCGCCGGACTACCTGACGATGCCGTATGTGGTGCCCCGCGACGGCGAGGTCGTCGGCGTCGGCCAGCCGGTGGCGATTCGGTTCGACGAGAACATCGGCAACCGCGCCGCGGCCGAAAAAGCCATCGTGGTCACCACCGACCCGCCGGTCGAGGGCGCGTTCTACTGGCTGAACAACCGCGAAGTACGTTGGCGGCCAAAGGATTTCTGGAAGCCCGGCACGTCGGTGAACGTGGCGGTCAACACCTACGGCGTCGACCTGGGCGACGGGTTGTTCGGTGAAGACAACATGAGCACCCACTTCACCATCGGCGACCAGGTCATCGCGACCGCCGACGACACCACCAAGACGCTGACGGTGCGAGTCAACGGCGAAGTGGTCAAGACGATGCCGATCTCGATGGGCAAGGACAGCACGCCGACCGCCAACGGGATCTACATCATCGGTGAGCGGTTCGCGCACATGATCATGGACTCGTCGACGTACGGGGTTCCGGTCAACTCGCCCAACGGGTATCGCACCGAGGTCGACTACGCGACGCAGATGTCCTACAGCGGCGTGTTCGTGCACTCCGCGCCGTGGTCGGTGGGCGCCCAGGGCCACACCAACACCAGCCACGGCTGCCTCAACGTCAGCCCCAGCAACGCGCGGTGGTTCTACGACCACACCAAGCGCGGCGACATCGTCGAGGTTCTGCACACCGTGGGGCCGACGCTGTCCGGGACCGAAGGGCTGGGCGACTGGAACATCCCGTGGGACCAGTGGCACGCCGGCAACGCCAAGACCTAGACGCCGCCAACCAGAAGCCAGGGTCGTGAGTTAGGCACAATCGCAGCCATAGCTTCTGGCTCGCGGAAACAACCGCTCATTCGGGGTGGCTGACGGGACTCGAACCCGCGACACCCAGGATCACAACCTGGTGCTCTACCAGCTGAACTACAGCCACCATTGCCGCCAGCCGAGCCGGCGGCGACGTCGATACTAGCCGCTCGGATGCTCGGCAGCCGAATCGATTCCCTCCGGCGAGTTCACCGGCACCCCGAGCTCGGCAGCCACCGCCGCGATATCGCTGGTAGCCGGTCCCGGTGGCGGCACGAACGCGGTGCGCCGGTAGTACTGCAGTTCGCGGATCGACTCGTGAATGTCGGCCAGCGCGCGGTGGGCCAGCCCCTTGGCCGGCTGCCCGTAGTAGATGCGCGGATACCAGCGCCGGCACAGCTCCTTGATCGAGCTGACGTCGATCATCCGGTAGTGCAGGTAGGCGTCCAGGGCGGGCATGTCGCGGGCAATGAAGCCGCGGTCGGTGGCGATCGAGTTGCCCGCCAGCGGCGCCGTCTTGGGTTGCTTGACGTGCTCACGGATGTAGTCGAGCACCATCGTTTCGGCGGTCGCCAGGTCGACGGTGGAGGCGCGCACCTCGTCGATCAGGCCCGAACGGGCGTGCATGTCCCTGACCACGTCGATCATCGACGACAACGCGGCCTCGTCAGCGTGGATCACCACGTCGATCCCGTCGCCGAGGATGTTCAACTCACCATCGGTAACCAGCACGGCGATCTCGATTAGCTTGTCCGTGCGCAGGTTGAGCCCGGTCATCTCACAGTCGATCCACACCAGGTGGTCACGCACAGCATTCACAACCAACACACGTTAGCCGCAGCACCTGCCGACACACGCAGCTGGCAGTAATGTCGTCCAGTGCC
The DNA here is from genome assembly GCF_003402475.1 of Mycobacterium sp. MFM001. Lineage (GTDB taxonomy): Bacteria > Actinomycetota > Actinomycetes > Mycobacteriales > Mycobacteriaceae > Mycobacterium. The sequence goes on along the minus strand of NZ_BFAB01000003.1, from coordinate 372,417 downwards.
GGCATGAGTTAGGGGAGAGGACACGCGCGTTATGGGCAGCGAATCGACAGCAACTCCCGCAAAGCAGATCGCGGCCGGCTACGCCGTCGACGGCCAGGCACTGGAGCTGGGCACGGTCGTCGTCGACGGCACCGCCGACCCGGACGCGCAGGTCCGCATCCCGCTCGCGACCGTCAACCGGCACGGGTTGGTCGCGGGGGCGACGGGCACCGGAAAGACGAAGACGCTCCAGCTGCTCGCCGAGCAGCTGTCGGCGGCGGGCGTGCCAGTCCTGATGGCCGACGTCAAAGGTGACCTGTCCGGCTTGTCCAAGCCCGGGGAGAGCAGCGACAAAATCACCGGACGCGCCAAGGAAACCGGCGACTCGTGGGAGGCCAGCGCCTTCCCCGTGGACTTCTTGTCGCTGGGCACCAAGGGAATCGGCGTTCCGGTGCGCGCCACCATCGAAAGCTTCGGCGCCATCCTGCTGGCGAAAGTCTTGGGGCTCAACGCAACTCAAGAATCGACACTGGGCCTTATTTTCCGTTATGCCAAGGACAAGAACTACGAGCTGCTGGACCTGAAAGATCTGCGCGCGGTGATCAGCAAGCTCACCAGCGACGAGGGCAAAGCCGATCTGAAATCGCTCGGTGGCGTCTCCGCGCAAACGGCCGGTGTCATTCTGCGTGCCCTGGTCAATCTGGAAGGCGAAGGTGCCGACACCTTCTTCGGCGAACCGGAGCTAAAACCCACGGACCTCTTGCGTTTTGACGACAAAGGCCATGGGGTTATCTCACTGCTCGAGCTGGGCGACCAGGCAGCGCGCCCCGTCCTGTTCTCGACTTTCTTGATGTGGGTGTTGTCCGATCTGTTCAAGTCCCTGCCTGAGATCGGCGACGTCGACAAACCCAAGCTGGTGTTCTTCTTCGACGAGGCCCACTTGTTGTTCAGCGATGCGTCGAAGGCGTTCCTGGAACAGGTCGAGCAGACCGTCAAGCTGATCCGCTCCCGCGGCGTCGGGGTGTTCTTCTGCACCCAGTTGCCTACCGATGTACCCAACGAGGTGCTGTCGCAGTTGGGGGCCCGCATCCAGCATGCTCTGCGCGCCTTCACTCCCGACGATCAGAAGGCGTTGACGAAAACTGTTCGCACGTATCCGAAAACCGATGTCTACGACCTGGCTTCGGCGTTGACGTCGCTTGGCATCGGCGAAGCCGTCGTCACCGTGTTGTCGGAGCGCGGCGCCCCGACTCCGGTCGCGTGGACCAGGCTGCGCTCACCGCGTTCGTTGATGGCCGCCATCGGCAACGACGAGATCGGTAAAGCGGCTCAGGCCAGTCCACTGCACGAGACATATGGCGAAACCAAGAACCGGGAATCCGCCTACGAGAAGATCGAAGCCGAAAAAGCGCAAGCTGCCCAGGCCGGCCCGCCTGCGGAGAAGGATTCCAAAGCCGTACCGGCCGAGAAGAAGCCCGGCTGGTTCAAGCGGTTCGTCAACAGCAAGGGTTTCCAGACGTTCCTCAACGCGCTCGGCCGGGAGATCGTGCGCAGCATGATGGGCAGCGGCAAGCGGCGTCGCTGACGCTCTATCCGCCGCCCAGCTTCTTGTAGAAGCTGCCGACGATCGGCGCGACGATCGCGCGCGGAGCGTATCCACTGGCCACCGACATCGCCTTGGAGGTCAGCCCCGGAACGACCCGCATCTTGTTGCGCTCCAACGCATCCAGCGAAACCTTGGCCGTGTGCTCGGTCGAAATCCATAGGAATTCGGGCACCAGCTTCTCCACCAGCGAGGCCTCGGCCTCGTCCGGCAGTTCGGTGCGCACCGGGCCGGGCGCCAGCAGGGTGACATGCACACCCGAGCCGCGCAGTTCGCCTCGCAGCGATTCACTGAAGGTGTTCACGAACGCCTTGGTGGCCGCGTAGGTCGCGTTGTAGGGAATCGGCGAATTGCCCGCCGCCGAACCGGAAATCAAGATACCGCCGGCCCGCCGTTCGACCATGCCCGGCAGCACTGCCAACGCAAGGTCATGCACGCCAAGGACATTCAGCTGGACTTGAGCCTTTTCGCCCGCGGGATCGAGGCCGGCCACCGGTCCGAACGTCGCAGTTCCTGCGTTGGCGCACAGGACCGAGACGGGACGGGCGGCCAGCTCGTCGCACAATTTCGCGCGGTCGGCCGGGTCGGCCAGGTCGGCAGGGCGCACATCCACGGCCACCCCGTACTTGTCGACCAGACGCCCGGCAAGCTCCTTGAGCAGGTCTTCGCGTCGCGCGGTGACGATCAGGCTGTGGCCGCGTGCGGCCAGTTCGGTGGCCAGCGCTTCGCCGATGTTCTGGGATGCGCCGGTGACGACGGCGCGTGCATCGGGGCTGGGAGCGGGTACAGGCATGCGGCCCATCGTAAGCATGCGGGTCGCTACCAGCGGTTACCCTCCCAGCATGAGCAACCCGGAGCCGGGCGGGCGCACAGCCGGGCGATCCGGGGTGCTGGCGTGGGCGCTGTGGGACTGCGGCGCCACCGGGGTCAGCGCGATCGTGGTGACCTTTGTGTTCTCGGTGTATCTGACCAGCACCGTCGGGGAGGGCATGCCGGGCGGCGCCTCACCGGCCAGCTGGCTGGGCCGCGCGCTGGCCGTCGCCGGGTTGACTATTGCGCTGCTGGCACCCGTCATCGGCGTCTGGGTGGAGTCCCCGCACCGCCGGCGCGCGACGCTGAGTCTGCTGACCGTCGTCGCCGTCCTCATGACCGGCGCAATGAGCCTCATCCGCGACCAGCCCGCATACCTGTGGCCCGGCCTGGCGCTGCTGGCCGCCACCGCCGCCTGCGGTGACCTCGCCAGCGTCCCGTACAACGCGATGCTGCGTCAGCTGTCCACCCCGCAGACCTCCGGACGGATCTCCGGGTTCGGCTGGGCCGCCGGCTACGTCGGCAGCGTCGTGCTGCTGCTGGTCGTCTACTTGGGCTTCATCTCCGGCAAAGGAGACACCCGCGGGCTGCTGCACCTGCCGGCCAGCGACGGCATGAACGTGCGCGCCGCGATGCTGCTGGCCGCCGCCTGGCTGGCACTGCTCGCCCTGCCGCTGCTGTTGACCGCCCATCGGCTACCCGCGTCTACCGACACGGCGCCGGCCGTCGGAGGCGTGCTGGGCGGCTACCGCAGACTGTGGTCCGACCTTTCCGCCGAATGGCGGCGCGACCACAACCTGGTCTACTTCCTGCTGGCCAGCGCCGTCTTCCGGGACGGGCTGGCAGGGGTATTCACCTTCGGTGCGGTCCTCGGCGTCAACGTCTACGGCATCTCGCAGGCCAACGTGCTGATCTTCGGGGTGGCCGCCAGCGTGGTGGCCGCACTCGGCGCGGTGGCCGGCGGCCTGGTCGACGACCGACTCGGATCCAAGAACGTCATCGTGGGGTCGTTGATGGCGATCATCGCGATGGGGCTCACGTTGATGACGCTGTCGGGTCCGCGGGCGTTCTGGGTGTGCGGGTTGCTGCTGTGCCTGTTCATCGGGCCGGCGCAGGCGTCGGCACGCACACTGCTGTTGCGAATGTCACGCCACGGCAAGGAAGGCGTCGCCTTCGGGCTGTACACGATGACCGGGCGGGCGGTGTCTTTCCTTGCGCCCTGGCTGTTTTCGGTCTTCGTCGACGTCTTCGGGGCCGTCCGCGCCGGCATGGGCGGGCTGTGCGTGGTGCTCGGTGTGGGGCTGCTGGCCATGCTGGCGGTGCGCGCACCGCGTCGTGCCGCCGTCGTGCCGCAAACCGCCGGTTAAGACGGCGCGTCGCAGACGGTCAGGCCCGAACCGGTGTGTTCGCGGACCTGCACACCCGCCACGGTGACGGTGCAGGTGACCTTGTTGCCGATGTTGATGATCGTGACGTTGGCCTTGCGATCGCCCGACTGGGGCAGGCTGACTTGCTTGCTCCACGGCAGCGGCACGTTGAACTCGGTCTGCATCACCCCGCCGTTGTCGACGTAGGTGATGCTGATCGCCCGGCCCTCTCCGCTGACGTTGTAGACGACGGTCTGGTCGCCGGCGGCACTGGTGGTGGTCTCACTCGATTCCGACGGCTCGGAAGTGGAAGTGGTGGTGCTGCTAGGCGCCGAGGCACTGCTCGACGGTGACGTGGCCGACCCGGACGTCTTGGAACCCGGCATCGCGGGCAGCGGCGCGACCGCGGTCTGCTTCCGGGCCGCTCCGTTGGCAATCACCAGCGCGATGACGAGCGCCGCGACCAGCAACGCCGCTGCGGCCGCGGCCACCCACAACCAGCGTGGCGGCTTCGGCCGACCCGGCGGAGGCGTGGTCGGCTGCTGCGAGGCCTGGTCCTGCAGCCAGTACTGCGGCAACTTCTCTGTCGGGTTGGTTTCGGTCGGTCCAGGACGCGGCGGAAGACCCTGGTAGTACGGCGATTGACCGGCGTAGGCGGGGTCGTTGTACGGCGAATACGGCTGGCGGAGCCGTTCGGTCGGTTCGCCGCCGGGCCGAGCCGGACGGGTGTGCTCGGGTCGACGCGGATCGTTCATGCACACCTCACCCTGGCAGGGTACCTGCACCGGTATTCAGCGCGGCGACGGTCATCGCCCGCATCACCGCCCGGGACCGCGCGGCCCTGCTCTCGGCGCGCTTCATGCTGTGCGGGGTCGAGTTCAGCAGCCCGAACACGGCGTGCGCCATCAGCCGCGCGTCGGCCTCGGCAAGGCCGGGTTCCAGCTCGCGCAGCACGCCGACCCACACCTCGACATACTGCCGTTGCGCACGGCGCACCTGGCGTTCGGCGGCCGCAGGCAGATGCGCAAGGTCGCGGTCCTGGATGCGGATCAAATCCGGTTCGCCCAAAGCAAATTCGAGGTGGAAGTCGATGAGGCCGTCCAGCGCCTCGGCCGGGTCGGCGCTGCGGGACTTCACCTCTCGCGCGCCGGCCAACAGCCGGGTGCTGATGCCGACCAGCAACTCAACCAGCAGCGACTCTTTGTTGGGGAAGTGCCGGTAGATGGCCGGACCGCTGACGCCGGCCGCCGCGCCGATGTCCTCCAGCCGCACCGCCAGAAAGCCGCGCTCGGCGAACAGCCTCTCGGCGGCCGCCAGCAGCTGCGCCCGCCGGTCGGACTTCAGCCGACTGCGCCGATTGTCGGCGGTGGCAGATGCTGCCATAGGGGTCTCCTGGACACTTCAGTTAATCTCCACTAACATAGCACGAGTTAGTCGTCATTAACCGAATTCGGCGGGTAGCGGATGACTTCTTCAACGGCGAATCGCGATGCGCACCAAGCATTGGTGGCGCAGCTTCGCGAGAAGCTGGCTGTGGCTACGCTGGGCGGGCCGGAACGCGCCCGCGAGCGTCACGTGGGCCGCGGCAAGCTGCTTCCGCGCGACCGGGTAGACGGTCTGCTCGACCCGGGGAGTCCGCTGCTGGAAGTGGCGCCGCTGGCCGCCAACGGCATGTACGACGACGAGTGCCCCGGCGCGGGCATCATCACCGGCATCGGCAGGGTGTCCGGCCGCGAATGCATGATCGTGGCCAACGACGCCACGGTCAAAGGCGGCACCTACTACCCGATCACGGTCAAAAAGCACCTGCGGGCCCAAGAAATCGCGGGGCAGAACCGGCTGCCCTGCATCTACTTAGTCGACTCCGGCGGCGCATTCCTGCCGCGCCAGGACGAGGTGTTTCCCGACCGCGAACATTTCGGCCGGATCTTCTACAACCAGGCCAAGCTGTCCGCCGAGGGCATCCCGCAGATCGCCGCCGTGCTCGGATCCTGTACTGCCGGAGGGGCTTACGTGCCGGCGATGAGCGACGAAGCCGTGATCGTGCGCAACCAAGGCACGATTTTCCTCGGCGGCCCGCCGCTGGTGAAGGCCGCCACCGGAGAGGTGGTCACCGCCGAGGAACTGGGCGGCGGGGAGCTGCACTCCAAGACCTCCGGCGTCACCGACCACCTCGCCCACGACGACCGAGACGCCCTGAACATCATCCGCCGCATCGTCGCGACCCTTGGCCCTCGCCAGCCGCGGGCCTGGGACGTGCTGCCGACCGTCGACCCCGTCGCCGACCAGACCGAGCTGTACGACGTGGTGCCCGTCGACCCCCGCATTCCCTACGACGTGCACAACGTCGTCACCCGCATCGTCGACGGCGGCGAATTCGGCGAATTCAAAGCGGAATACGGCACCACGCTGGTTACCGGCTTCGCCCGCATCCACGGCCATCCGGTCGGTATCGTCGCCAACAACGGTGTGTTGTTCGGCGAATCCGCCTTGAAAGGCGCTCATTTCATCGAGCTGTGCGACAAGCGGATGGTGCCGCTGCTGTTCTTGCAGAACATCTCCGGCTTCATGGTGGGCCGCGACTACGAGGCCGGCGGCATCGCCAAACACGGCGCCAAGATGGTCACCGCGGTGGCCTGCGCGCGGGTGCCCAAGCTGACCGTTGTGATCGGCGGCTCATACGGGGCGGGCAACTACTCGATGTGCGGACGGGCGTATTCACCGCGGTTCCTGTGGATGTGGCCGAACGCCCGAATCTCGGTGATGGGCGGCGAGCAGGCCGCCTCGGTGCTGGCGACGGTGCGTGGCGAGATGACGGCCGAGGAGGAAGAGACCTTCAAGGCGCCCATCCGTGCACAGTACGAATACCAGGGCAACCCGTACTATTCGACAGCCCGGCTGTGGGACGACGGCGTGATCGACCCTGCTGACACCAGAACCGTTGTGGGCCTTGCTCTTTCGGTGGTCGCCAACGCGCCCGTCGAGCCGGTTTCCTACGGCGTGTTCAGGATGTGAACGTGTTCGAGACAGTTCTGGTTGCCAACCGCGGCGAGATCGCCGTCCGGGTGATCCGCACGTTGAAGGCGATGGGTATCCGATCGGTGGCGGTCTACAGCGACGCCGACGCCGACGCGCGTCATGTCGCCGAGGCAGACGTTGCCGTGCGACTGGGTCCCGCGTCCGCACGGGACAGCTACCTCAACATCTCCACGGTCGTCGACGCCGCGGTGCGCACGGGCGCGCAGGCGGTGCATCCCGGATACGGCTTCCTTTCGGAGAACGCTGATTTCGCGGCTGCTCTAAGCGTGGCTGGGCTGACCTTCATCGGCCCACCCGCCAAAGCGATCCAGACGATGGGCGACAAGATCGCCGCCAAGGCGACCGTGTCGGAGTTCGGGGTGCCAGTGGTGCCCGGCATTGCACGGCCTGGCCTGACCGACGCCGAACTGATCGCCGCCGCCGAGGAGATCGGTTACCCGGTGCTGGTCAAGCCGTCGGCCGGCGGCGGCGGCAAGGGCATGCGTCTGGTGGAACAGGCCGCGGACCTATCCGCAGCACTGACGAGCGCCCGCCGTGAATCGGCGGCCGCCTTCGGCGACGACACGCTGTTCCTGGAGCGATTCGTGCTGCGGCCCAGGCATATCGAGGTCCAGGTACTGGCCGACACCTACGGCAACGTGGTGCACCTCGGCGAGCGCGAGTGCAGCCTGCAGCGGCGGCACCAGAAGGTCATCGAGGAGGCGCCGTCGCCGCTGCTGGACGTGGCGACGCGCGCCCGGATCGGCGCCGCCGCCTGCGACACCGCGCGCAGCGTGGACTACACCGGCGCCGGCACCGTGGAATTCATTGTCTCCGCCGACAAGCCGGAGGAGTTCTTCTTCATGGAGATGAACACCCGGCTGCAGGTCGAGCACCCGGTCACCGAGATGGTGACGGGCTGGGATCTGGTCGAGTGGCAGGTGCGCATCGCTGCGGGGGAGAAGCTGACCGCCACCCAATCCGACATCGCGCTGCACGGCCATGCGATCGAGGCCCGGGTCTACGCCGAGGACCCGGCGCGCGGCTTCCTGCCGACCGGCGGCGACGTGCTTGCGGTGGTGGAGCCGAAAGGCCCTGGCGTGCGGGTCGATTCGGGCCTGACGGCGGGAATGGTGGTCGGCAGCCAATACGATCCTATGCTTGCCAAGGTGATTGCGCACGGCGCCGACCGGGCCGCTGCACTGCGGGCACTGGACCGGGCGCTGGCCGACACCGCGGTCCTCGGCGTGGTCACCAATGTGGAATTCGCCCGGTTCCTGTTGGCCGATCCCGACGTCGCCGCTGGGCGGCTGGACACCGGGCTCCTGGACCGGCGGGCCGGAGATTTCGTCGCGGCGCCGCCCTCGGACGAACACTTCATCGCCGCGGCGGCCTACCGGTGGCTGCGGCTGTGGCCGGCGCCCGGCGCCGACCTGTGGGAGGTGCCGTCCGGCTGGCGTGTCGGCGTCGCCGCGCCCGTTAGCGTGCGGCTGGGGGCCGGCGGGCGCACCGACCACGTGCACATCACCGGCACCCCCGCCGACGCGGCGGCCCGCATCGAAGACGGCGAAAACCGTTCACTACAGGCTCATTTAGCGGGCCAACAGTTGGTGGTGACCCTCGACGGCGTGCGAACCGAGTACACCGTCGCGGTGGCTGACCACCAGATCTGGCTGAAAGGCGACGGGGCCACCGTCGTGCTCGAGGAGGTGCGGGAGGCGCCGGTGCGCCCCGACGACACGCACAGTGGTGACGCCGAATTGACCAGCCCGATGCCGGGGTCGGTCGTCGCGGTCGGTGTCGACGACGGCGCCGAGGTGCAGACGGGCGCGGTGGTCGTCACCGTCGAGGCGATGAAGATGGAGCACGCGCTGGCGGCGCCCGTCGACGGTGTGGTGGAGCTTCTCGTCGCACCCGGCGATCAAGTCAAAGTGGGCCAGCCGCTGGCCCGGATCAAGGTGAAAGGCTAAGTGATGGCTGAGTTTATGGCCACCGGGATGCTTCCCGACGAGTATCAGCAGTTGGCCAAGACGGTCCGCGACTTCGCGCAGAGCGTGGTCGCGCCGGTCGCGGCCCGCCACGACGCCGAGCATTCCTTCCCCTACGAGGTGGTGGCCGGGATGGCCGAGATGGGGCTGTTCGGCCTGCCGTTCCCGGAGGAGTGGGGCGGCATGGGCGGCGACTACTTTGCGCTGTGCCTGGCACTCGAGGAACTGGGCAAGGTGGACCAAAGCGTGGCCATCACGCTGGAGGCCGGGGTGTCACTCGGCGCGATGCCGGTGTACCGGTTCGGCACCGAGGAGCAGAAGCGAGAGTGGTTGCCGCAGTTGGCCAGTGGCCGTGCACTCGGCGCGTTCGGGCTGACCGAGCCGGGCGGCGGCAGCGACGCCGGTGCCACCAAGACCACCGCCCGCCTCGACAACGGCGAATGGGTGATCAACGGGTCCAAACAGTTCATCACCAACTCCGGCACCGACATCACCAAGCTGGTCACCGTCAGCGCGGTCACTGGTGAACAGGGTCGCCGCAAAGAGATCTCGTCGATCCTGATACCGGTGCCCACACCGGGTTTCATCGTCGAACCCGCCTACGACAAGGTGGGCTGGAAGGCGTCCGACACCCATCCGCTAACGTTCCAAGACGTGCGGGTGCCCCAGGAGAACCTGCTCGGCGAACGCGGCCGCGGCTACACCAACTTCCTACGCATCCTCGACGAAGGCCGGATCGCGATCGCCGCGCTGTCCACCGGCGCCGCGCAGGGCTGCGTGGACGAAAGCGTCAAGTATGCCCGCGAGCGTGAGGCTTTCGGTCAGCCGATCGGCCGGTATCAGGCCATCGAGTTCACCATCGCCCGGATGGAGGCCCGCGCACACACGGCCCGCACCGCGTACTACGACGCCGCGGCGCTGATGCTGGCCGGTAAGCCGTTCAAGAAGCAGGCGGCGATCGCCAAGCTGGTGGCCAGCGAGGCCGCGATGGACAACGCCCGCGACGCCACGCAGATCCACGGCGGCTACGGGTTCATCAACGAGTTCCCGGTCGCCCGGCATTACCGGGACAGCAAGATCCTGGAGATCGGTGAAGGGACCAGTGAGGTGCAGTTGATGTTGATCGCCAGAGAGGTGGGGCTGTGAAGTCGAGTGAGCGGAACGAGCGCAGTGAGTGACGGGAACGAGACGAACCATCCAGCTGTGACACAGGAGCAGCGCGCTGTCGTCCAGCGCGGACTGTGGTTCGAGGAATTCGAGATCGGGGTGCGCTATCTGCATCGCCCCGGCCGCACGATCACCGAGGCCGACAACGTGTTGTTCACCACGTTGACCATGAACACCCAGGCGCTGCACCTGGATGCCGCGTTCTCCGACGCGCTGCCACCGTTTCACCAGCGGCTGGTCAACTCGATGTTCACGTTGTCGACGCTGGTCGGATTGTCGGTCGCGCAGCTCACCCAGGGCACCATCGTCGCCAACCTCGGATTCTCCGAAATCGCCTTCCCCAAGCCACTTTTCCACGGCGACACGCTGTACGCCGAAACAGTGATCACCGACAAACGGGAATCCAAGAGCCGCCCGGGGGAGGGCATCCTCACGTTCGCCCACACCGGACGCAACCAGCACGGCGACGTCGTCGCCACCGCAGTCCGCAAAACCTTGGTGCGCATGAGGCCGGCCGATGACGCTTGACAATCCGGGTCCGGCATGGCTGTTCTGCCCGGCCGATCGACCCGAGCGTTTCGGAAAGGCTGCGGCCGCAGCCGATGTCGTGATCCTCGACCTGGAGGACGGATGCGCTGCCGCGGACCGGCCGGCGGCGCGCAAGGCCCTCGTCGAGGTTCCGCTCGACCCGGCCCGCACCGTGGTGCGGGTCAACCCGTCCGGCACCGACGACCAAGCACAGGATCTCGAAGCATTGGCGAACACACCGTACGACACCGTCATGCTGCCCAAATGCGAAGCGCCCGACCAGGTCACCGCATTGGCACCACGGGACGTCATCGTGCTGGTCGAGTCACCGTTGGGCGCGCTGACCGTCACCGACAACGTCCGTGCCGACAACGCCGTCGCCGTGATGTGGGGAGCAGAGGACCTATTCGCCGTGCTCGGCGGCACCGCCAACCGCTACCCGGACGGCAGCTACCGGGAGGTGGCCCGGCACGTGCGCTCGCAGTCGCTGCTGGCGGCCAAGGCCTACGGCCGCCTTGCGCTGGACTCGGTCTACCTCGACATCAAGGACCTCGACGGGCTGCGCGCCGAGGTCGACGACGCGGTCGCGGTCGGCTTCGACGCGAAGGTTGCTATCCACCCCAGCCAGGTGCCGGTGATCCGGGCCGGCTACGCCCCCACACCCGAGCAGGTGCAGTGGGCGCGACACGTGCTCGCCGCGGCCGCCGATGAACGCGGTGTCTTCGCATTTGAAGGCATAATGGTAGATGCGCCAGTGTTGCGGCGAGCCGAGCGAATCGTGCAGCTGGCGACCGACTCCGGCTCGTAGCGGTCCCGGTCGTCCGGGTTTGCTCTGACCCGCCGCGCACCCGCGTGACCGCGGGAAGGAGGCGGTGTGACCGAGTTTGCCCAGACGCCGATGACCGTCGACCTCGATCCGGTGCAACTCGTCGCACCGGACGGGACGCCGACCGCCGAAGACCGTTACAGCCGTGAGCTTCCGGACGAAACCCTGTGCTGGCTCTACGAGATGATGGTGCTCACCCGCGATCTGGACACCGAACTCGTCAACCTGCAGCGCCAAGGCGAACTGGCACTGTTCGCGCCGTGCCGCGGCCAGGAGGCGGCGCAGGTCGGCGCGGCGGCCTGTCTGCGCAAGTCGGACTGGCTGTTTCCGCAATATCGCGAATTGGGTGTGTTCCTGGTGCGGGGTATTCCACCCAGCCACGTCGGCGCCATGTGGCGCGGAACCTGGCACGGCGGCCTGGAATTCACCAAGAAATGTTGCGCTCCGATCTCGATCCCGGTCGGCACACACGCCTTGCACGCCGTCGGGGCGGCGATGGCCGCGCAGCGCCTCGGCGAGGATTCCATGACGGTCGCCTTCCTGGGCGACGGCGCCACCAGTGAGGGCGATGTGCACGAGGCGCTGAACGTCGCAGCGGTTTTCGGGGCGCCCTGCGTGTTCTACGTGCAGAACAACCAGTGGGCGATCTCGGTGCCGCTGTGCCGGCAGACCGCCGCGCCGTCGATCGCGCACAAGGCGATCGGCTATGGGATGCCGGGCATCCGGGTGGACGGCAACGACGTGTTGGCCTGCTATGCGGTGATGGCCGAGGCGGCCGCCCGGGCCAGGGCCGGCGGCGGGCCGACGCTCATCGAGGCCATCACCTACCGACTCGGCCCGCACACCACCTCCGACGACCCGACCCGCTACCGCAGCCGCGACGAACTCGAGCGCTGGCTGGCGCTGGACCCGATTCCGCGCTACCGGACCTATCTTGCGGGCCGGGGGCTGTGGTCGCAGCGGTTGGCGGACCGGGTTGCGGCCCGGTCCCAGCGGATGTGTACCGAGTTGCGGGACACACTGTTCGGCGCGCCCGACGTCGACGTCGACGAGGTGTTCACCACGGTCTACGCCGACATCACGCCCGCACTGGAAGCCCAACGGCAAGCGCTGCAGGCGGAATTGGCCCAGGAGGCGTAGATGACCCAGATCGTCGAACCACCCACTCGCACCGCAACATTGCCGGCCACCGCACAGCGGCTGACCATGGTGGAGGCGCTCAACCGCGCGCTGCACGACGCGATGGCCGCCGACGATCGGGTGCTGGTGTTCGGCGAGGACGTCGCGGCGCAGGGCGGCGTGTTCCGAGTGACCGAGGGGCTGGCCGAGACGTTCGGTTCCGACCGCTGCTTCGACACACCGCTGGCCGAGTCCGCGGTGATCGGCATTGCAGTCGGCCTGGCGCTGCGCGGCTTCAAGCCGGCGCCCGAGATCCAGTTCGACGGGTTCGCCTATCCGGCGTTCGACCAGATAGTCAGCCATTTGGCCAAGTACCGCACCCGCACCCGCGGCGAAATCGACATGCCGGTCACGGTGCGGATCCCCTCGTTCGGCGGTATCGGTGCGGTCGAACACCATTCGGAGTCCACCGAGTCGTACTGGGCGCACACCGCCGGGCTGAAGGTTGTCGTCCCGTCGTCTCCGTCGGACGCGTATTGGCTGCTGCGCCATGCCATTAACTGTCCCGACCCCGTGATGTTCCTGGAGCCGAAGAGGCGCTACTGGGGTCGCGAGGTCGTCGACACCGAGCAGCCCGGACCCCCGATCGGGCAGGCGGTGGTGCGCCGCGACGGTACCGACGTCACCGTGCTGACCTACGGCGGCCTGGTGGCCACCGCCTTGTCGACCGCGGAAATGGCTGCGGCCCAACGAGGTTGGAGCCTGGAAGTGGTCGACCTGCGCTCACTGGTGCCGTTGGATTTCGACACCGTCGCCGCGTCGATCCGTCGCACCGGCCGCTGTGTGGTGCTGCACGAGGGACCGCGAAGCCTGGGCTACGGCGCCGGGCTGGCCGCCCGCATTCAAGAAGAGCTCTTCTACGAGTTGGAGGCCCCGGTGTTGCGGGCGTGCGGGTTTGACACCCCCTATCCGCCGGCGCGGCTCGAAAAGCTGTGGCTGCCAGGGCCCGACCGGTTGATGGACTGCGTCGAGCGCGCCCTGGAACTCCCGTGAGCGTCAAGCCGTTCGTCGTCCCGGATCTCGGCGAAGGGCTCGAGGAGGTGACGCTGTCGAGCTGGAACGTCGCCGTCGGCGACGAGGTCGAACTCAACCAGCCGCTGTGCTCGGTGGAGACCGCCAAGGCGGAAGTCGAAATCCCGAGCCCGTACGCGGGCCGCATCGTCGAGACACATGGCGCCGAAGGCGATGTGCTGCCGGTCGGCGCGCTGCTGGTGCGGATCGACACGGCGTCTGACGCCCCGTCGAACGGCGAATCGCCAACGCGCACACCAATACTAGTGGGATACGGCGCCGACGACACGCTGGATGCCAGCCGCCGCCCGAAAGCCAAGCCACCGGTCCGTAAACTGGCCGCCGACCTGGGCGTCGACCTGGCCAGCGTGCCACCCGGACCGGACGGACTGGTCAGCCGGGAAGCGGTGCTGGCGGCGGCCGAACCCGCGGAAGTCACTGACGACGTGCTGCCGGTGCGCGGCGTGCAGGCCGAGATGGCTCGACGAATGACATTGGCCCGCAGCCAGATTCCCGATGCCCATGCCAGTGTCCAGGTCGACTGCACCAATCTGCTGCGGCTGCACGAGCAACTGCAGGTCACACCGTTCGCGCTCACCCTGCGGTTTGTGGTCCTCGCGCTAACACACCACCGCATCTTGAATTCCACCTGGGTCGACGAACCCGACGGGCCCCAGGTGCGTACCCACCGCGCCGTGCACCTGGGCTTCGCGGTCGCCGCCCCGCGCGGTCTGCTCGTGCCCGTCGTCGCCGATGCGCAGCAGATGACCACCAGGCAGTTCGCCGAAGCGGTGGCCCGGCTGACCGAGCAGGCCCGCGCGGGCACGCTGAAGCCGGCGCTGCTGCAAGGCTCGACATTCACCGTCTCGAACTTCGGCGCGCTCGGACTCGACGAGGGCGTGCCGGTGATCAACTATCCGGAGGCGGCCATCCTGGGAATGGGTTCGCTCAAGCCGCGGCCGATGGCCCTCGACGACTCGGTCGTCGTGCGGCCCCAGATGACGCTGACCTGCGTGTTCGACCACCGAGTCGCCGACGGCGCGCAGGTCGCGGCGTTCCTGGGTGAGCTGCGCGGGCTCCTCGAGTCACCGCAAACGGCGCTGCTGGACCTGTAGCGACTACTTGCCCCGGGCCGCGGCCAACCGGGCCGCGAACTCCGGTGACCGGATCGACGTGGCCTGCGGGCCCAACTCGGTGTCCTTGGCCAGTTCGTGTTGCTGGTCGTCGCGCGACCCGGGGCTGGCGGTGGCGCTCATCGTGGCCTTGGTCGCCAGCACCACCTCACGCGGCGCAGCGGCGGGCCCGGCGGCCAGTTCCAGTGCGGCGGCAACCGGGTCGTCGGCAACGGACAGCGCAAGGCCATGGCGCACAGCGGATTCCGCGTCGAAACGCATACCGAACAACAATGCTGCGCGGGCGACCTGCGGACCCACCGCGCGCTGCAGCATCCACGTCGCGCCGCCGCCGGGGTGCAGACCGAGCTTCTGGAATCGGGCGTCGAACAACGCGGCCGGCCCGGCGATGCGCACGTCGGCGGCCAGCGCCAGGTTCAGCCCGGCGCCGACCGCCGCCCCGTTGACCGCCGCGATCGTCGGCAGCGTGCACTTGCCGACCGCCATGAACCCGTCGTAGAGGGCCAGCAGCCCTTCCTCGGCGGCCTTGCCCAGCGCGCTCAGGTCGGCGCCCGCGCAGAACGCCTTGCCGGCGCCGGTGACCACGACGGCATGCACGCCCGGATCAGCCTCGGCCCGCTCGACCGCGGCCCGCAGCTGCGCGGACATCGCGGCGGCGACGGCGTTGCGTCGTTCCGGATCGTTGACGGTGATCAGCGCGACGAGATTGTCGACGCGGTAGAGCACGAGGTCGGGCTGGGTCATGTGCCACCTCCGCGAGCTAAACATCCGGCCAGGCGAGCTCAGAGTAGTAGGACGGCCATCGGCGACCGCCGCCGAGGCGTAGAACACTTTCGTTGCCGCGCAAGCGTCGCCGGTCGACAGAGCCGCAGGTCGCGACCCCTATTCGACACAATTCCAATGCCATTCGCGAGTTGGTGAGCGGCCATCCGAACAGCCAGCGAATCCACACAATTAGCTCCGCCCGCGCGTCGGCCGGTTTAGCTTGTGCTTGGCAGAGGTCCGAAGCAGTTGAAAGGTGAAGCCGGGCGATGACGTGGTCGACGGAGCAGGAGCGGAGTCGCGACGATGGTTGACTCCGCTGGCACCGCCGGGCTGCCCAGCGAACTGGCACCCGGCGACTATTTGATGCATCGGCGCGAAGCCCATAGCCACGCGCGGCTGGGCAGCATGGGAGTCGTCTTCCTCGACACCGCGCCGGACTGGAACCGGTTTTGCGTCCATTTCGAAGAGGCCTCCCGCCGGGTGCCGCGGCTACGGCAGAAAGTAGTGGTGCCCACTCTCCCGACGACCGCGCCGCGCTGGGTGGTGGATCCGGACTTCGACGTGAACTTTCACGTGCGGCGGATGCCCGTGCCCAAGCCTGGCACCACGCGGGAAGTCTTCGACCTCGCCGACGTGATGCTGCGCACACCGATGGATACCTCCCGGCCGCTGTGGACCGCCACGTTGGTCGAGGGGCTTGCCGACGGCAGGTCGGCGCTCCTTTTCCGCATCGGCCATGCGCTCACCGACGGGATCGGCGCCCTCGAGATGTTCGCGCAAATCCCCACCTTGCAGCGCGATCCGCCGCCCCAGACGCCACCTCCGGCACCACCTCCGCAGGACATGTCCCCCGACGACCTGATGTGGGAGGGCATCAAGCGCCTGCCCCGAGCCATTGTCAGGGGAGTCCGGCGATTGCTGCGGGTCGCATTGCGCGCAGTTGGCCGATTGATGCGCAACCCGGTGTCGGCGCTGGCGGGCGGCGTGGACTACGCCCGATCAGCGGTGCGAGTGACAAGGCGGCCCGTCGAGCCGTCACCGCTGCTGCGCGAGCGCAGCCCGGTACGCCGCAGCGAAGCGCTGGACTTCCGCCTTTCCGCCCTGCTCAGCGCCGCCAAAACCGGGGGCGGTTCTCTAAACGACGCCTTTCTGGCCGCCCTCTGCGGCGCGCTGGGGCGCTATCACCGGGCGCTCGGCACGCCGATCGACGCGCTGCCGATGGCGGTGCCAGTGAATGTGCGCGGTGAAGCGGACCTGACCGACGCCAACCAGGTCACCAGCGTCATGCTGGCAGCCCCGGTCGGCGAGGCCGATCCCGTCACTCGCATGGGCAAGATCCGCGCGCAGATGACGCGGCGCCGAAACGAGCCCGCGCGCGACATCAGCCATTCGGTCGTGCGCCTGGTGAGTGTTTTGCCGGCGGCCCTGCTGAGCGCGATGAGCAGCGGAGGATTCGTCGACGTGGTGGCCAGCAACGTGCCGTCGTACCGCGATGACATCTACATCGCCGGGGCGAAAGTGCTACGGCAGCACGGTCTAGCCTCGGTGCCTGGTGTGGGAATGGTGGTGGTCCTGTTGTCGGCCGGCGAGTGGTGCACCGTCACCGTCAACTACGACAGAGCCGCCGTGCGGGATGAGGAACTGTTTGCCCGCTGCCTACATGAGGGTTTCGACGAGATACTCGCCCTGGCGGGTGAATCGGCGCCGCCCACGGTGCCGGCAACGTCCGGGCAACCTTGACGAGGTGCCCCCGGCAGGACTCGAACCTGCGACCACAAGATTAGAAGTCATGCGCTCTGTCCAGCTGAGCTACGGGGGCCGGAAAGTCTTACGCGCAGGTCAGTGTATCCAACGCCGGGAAACGCCAAGTCCCGACGCGCAACGCCGAGCGAAATCCCCTTGGCGGAATTGGTGATTCGCTAACCTGTGACGCGCGACACACGTACGCTGACCGGCGATGTGTGGCCCGACGTCAAGGAGTGGCGTGCCATGAGCATGGCTACCAACGTGACCACGAGGTGCTCTCGGGCGGGCGCGCTGGCGCTGCGCCACGGCGCCCAGCTGGCGGCGGAGGCGGTCGACACCTACCGGGCCGCCGCGCTGCTGCTGCAGGGTTCGCCGTTCGCCGTCGCCTGGTTCGCGGGATGGCTGTCGGCTGAGTTTTCGCCGCAGGTGCTGACCGGCCATGCGCTGTCGGGGGTGAGTCCGCTGTCGGTCGGCCGGGTCGCCACGATGTGGGCGGCGCAACGGGCCGACCGCATCCTCACCGCGGCGCTCGAGGAATCCTTCGGCGCCAATTACCGCGCCCGGGTGTCGCATCCCGTCACCGAGCAGGACGAGTGCGCGCGCCGCGGCGGACTATTGCACGCGGCCGGCCATCGTCGTCGTTACGCGTCGCAGACCTCGGACATCTCCTACGGGCCGGGAGGTCGCGACAACCTGCTCGACATCTGGCGGCGGCCGGACCTGCCCGGCGGCTGCCGGGCCCCGGTGCTGGTGCAAATCCCGGGCGGCGCCTGGACCCTCAACGGCAAACGGGGACAGGCATATCCGCTGCTGGGCCGGATGGTCGAGCTCGGCTGGATCTGCGTGTCGATCGACTACAGCAAGAGTCCGGGCAAGGCGTGGCCGGCGCACATCGTCGACGTCAAACGGGCCATCGCGTGGGTCCGCGAGAACATCGCCGACTACGGCGGCGACCCGAATTTCATCGCGGTCACCGGTGGCTCCGCGGGCGCGCACCTGGCCTCGCTGGCCGCGCTCACCGCCAACGACCGGCGGCTGCAGCCCGGGTTCGAAGACGTCGACACCACGGTCCAGGCGGCCGCGCCGTATTACGGCGTCTACGACTTCACCGATCCCGAGAAAATGCACGAATTGATGCTGCCGTTCCTGGAGCATTTCGTGATGCAAAAGCGCTACGCCGACGACCCCGGATTGTTCGAATCCGCCTCGCCGATATCGCATGCGCACAGCGAAGCTCCGCCGTTTTTCGTGCTGCACGGCGCGAACGATTCGTTGATTCCGCGGGCGCAGTCGCAAACGTTCTGCGCTGCACTGCGCGACGCCGGCGCCCGCACCGTGTGCTACGCGGAGCTGCCCAACGCGCACCACGCGTTCGATATCGTCGGAACCGTGCGCTCCCGTCTGACGGCCGACGCCGTCGCGGACTTTTTCGGTGTGGTGCACGGACGTTATCTGCGTTCCCGCAGACGCGTAACGCACAAACAGGCCACTTCTGCCAGCTGAATTCCAATTCGCGCCGCTGGCAAAGTCTTTCGTAAACCGGCCGGCTGATATTATTGCCGTTGAAGCGGATCCTGGCAATCGCTACCGCCGTCGCAGCAACCGGACTAGCGTTTGGGTAGGCGTCGGAACGGAGGCTGCAGTGGTGATGCCGGGACAGGGAAGAGACGGTGGCTGAGGCCGTCGATGCGGCGGGGTTGCCCACCGCGCTGGGAGCTGTCGACTATCTGCTGCACCGTGGGGAAGCCAACCCGCGGACACGGTCGGGGATCATGGCACTGGAAATCCTCGACACCACACCGGACTGGGAACGCTTCCGGACCCGTTTCGAACACGCGTCCCGGCGGGTGCTGCGGCTGCGCCAGAAGGTGGTTGTGCCGACGCTGCCGACGGCCGCGCCGCGCTGGGTGGTGGATCCCGATTTCAACTTGGACTTTCATGTGCGACGGCTGCGGGTCGCCGAACCGGGCACGCTACGGCAGGTATTCGATCTGGCCGAGGTGATGCTGCAGTCGCCGCTGGACATCGCGCGGCCGTTGTGGACGGCCACCCTGATCGACGGCTTGGCCGACGGCAGGGCCGCGACACTGTTGCACCTCAGCCACGCCGTCACCGACGGTGTCGGCAGCGTGGAGATGTTCTCCCACATCTATGACCTGGAGCGCGATCCGCCGGCTGGACCCGCGCCGCCGCAACCCATTCCGCAAGATCTGTCGCCGAACGACCTGATGCGCGAGGGCCTCAATCACCTTCCCGAATCCGTCGTCGGCGGGGTTCGGGGCGCGGTGTGGGGCGCGGCCTCGGTGGTGGGGCGGGCGGTTTTGCGTCCCGCATCCACGGTGGCCGGGGCGCTGAGCTACGCCCGCTCCAGCGTGCGGGTGATGAGCCGGGCCGCCGAGCCGTCGCCGCTGCTGCGCCGGCGCAGCCTGGCCACCCGCACCGAGGCCATCGACATCCCGCTCTCCGACCTGCACCGAGCCGCCAAGGCGGGCGGCGGCTCGATCAACGACGCCTATCTGGCCGGCCTGTGCGGTGCGCTGGGCCGCTACCACGAAGCGCTCGGCGTGCCGATCGCCACGCTGCCGATGGCGGTGCCGGTGAACCTACGGGCCGAATCCGATCCGGCCGGCGGCAACCGGTTCACCGGCGTCAACCTGGCCGCGCCGGTGGGCACCGCCGACCCGGTGGCCCGGATGCGCAAGATTCGTGCCCAGATGACCCAGCGCCGTGACGAACCGGCGATGGACTTCATCGGTTCGATCGCCCCGGTGCTCAGCGTGCTGCCCACGCCGTTGCTCGAGTCGATGACCGGCTCGGTGGTCGCCTCCGACGTGCAGGCCAGCAATGTGCCGGTGTACCCGGGCGATACGTACCTCGCCGGTGCAAAAGTCTTGCGGCAGTATGGCATTGGGCCACTGCCGGGCGTCGCGATGATGGTCGTGCTGATATCGCGCGGCGGGTACTGCACAATCACCACGCGCTACGACCGGGCCGCGGTCCGCCATGAGGATTTGTGGGCCCGATGCCTTCTGGAGGGTTTCGACGAGATCCTCGCGCTGGCAGGCGAACCCGCGCCGCACCCGGTGCCCGCCTCCTTCGACGTCGAGGCGTCGAAGTCGTCGACCCGATCGGCGGCCGGATCATGACCCGCGCCGGCGACGATGCAGAGCGAAGCGATGAGGAGGAGCGGCGCAAATGACCGGGGCGGAAAAGCGCAAGCAGCCGCGCGATCTCCGGTTGCCCGGGTCGGTCGCTGAAATCATGGCCAGTCCGCCCGGCCCAAAGATCGGCGCGTTTTTCGACCTGGACGGCACCCTGGTCGCAGGCTTCACCGGCGTCATCTTGACCCAGGAGCGCTTCCGGCGCCGCGAGATGGGCGTGGGTGAGCTGATCGGGATGATCCAGGCCGGCCTGAATCATCAACTCGGGCGCATCGAGTTCGAGGAACTCATCCTCAAGGCGTCGTCGGCGCTGCGCGGCCGCCCGCTGTCCGACATGGAGGAAATCGGCGAGCGGTTGTTCGCGCAGAAGATCGAGAGCCGGATCTACCCGGAGATGCGGGAATTGGTGCGCGCCCACCTCGCTCGCGGCCACACCGTGGTGCTCAGTTCGTCGGCGCTGACGCTGCAGGTGGAGCCCGTTGCTCGATTTCTTGGCATTCCCAACACGCTGACCAACAAGTTCGAAACCGACGAGAACGGGGTCCTCACCGGCAAAGTGGTCAAGCCGATTCTGTGGGGACCGGGCAAGGCGGCGGCCGTGCAGCAGTTCGCCGCCGAACACGGTATCGACTTGAAGGACAGCTACTTCTACGCCGACGGCGACGAGGACGTCGCGCTGATGTATCTGGTCGGAAATCCCCGCCCGACCAACCCCGAGGGCAAGATGGCCGCGGTCGCCCGCCGTCGCGGTTGGCCGATCCTGCGCTTCACCAGCCGCGGCGGCGTCGGCATCCGCTCGCAGCTGCGGGCTTTGGCCGGCATCGGCTCGGCGTTTCCTGTCGCTGCCGGCGCGGTGGGCATCGGGCTGCTGACCCGAAACCGCCGTCGCGGCGTGAACTTCTTCACCTCCACCTGGTCGCAGCTGCTGCTGGTGGCCAGCGGCGTGCACCTCAACGTGATTGGCGCGGAGAACCTGACGGCGCAGCGCCCGGCCGTGTTCATCTTCAATCACCGCAACCAGGCCGACCCGATCATCACCGCTGCGTTGGTGCGCGACAACTGGATTGGTGTGGGCAAGAAGGAGCTGGAAAGCGACCCGATCATGGGCACGCTCGGCAAGCTGCTGGACGCCGTGTTCATCGACCGCGACGATCCGACGGCCGCGGTGGAGTCGCTGCACGAGGTCGAAGAGCGCGCCAAAAAGGGACTGTCGATCGTGATCGCGCCCGAGGGCACCCGGATGGACACCACCACCGTCGGGCCGTTCAAGAAGGGGCCGTTCCGCATCGCGATGGCCGCCGGAATCCCGATCGTGCCGATCGTGATCCGCAACGCGGAGATCGTCGCCGCGCGAAACTCCTCCACGATGAACCCGGGCACGGTGGATGTTGCTGTGTTCCCGCCGATTTCGGTCAGCAACTGGAGCGTCGACACGCTGCCGGACCGGATTGCCGAAGTGCGCCAGCTGTATTTGGACACGTTGGCCGACTGGCCGGTCGACCAACTACCCGAAGCCGCTCTGTACACCCGGGTGACCAAAGCGCCGCCCCGCAAGCGCGCCGCGAAGAAGGCCGCCAAGACGCCGGCGAAGAAGGCCGCCAAGGCGCAACCCCGGCCGAAGGGCCGATCGTGAGAAAGCCGGGCGCCGACATCGGCACATTGACCACCACCGACGACACGCTGGTGTTGGCGTCGATTTCCTCGCCGGTGGAGGCGGAGCTGGTCTCGGAGTGGTTGGGGCAGCAACGTAAGCGGTACCCCGACACCAAGGTCGACGTGCTGCAGCTGCCTCCACATGACCCAGAGCCAGCAGCACTGGCCCAGCTCGTCGAGCAGCTGGAGGCCGACGAGGACCGCTCGATCGTCCCGGTGCGGGTCTTCTGGCTGCCACGCGCGGGCGCGTCCGCGCTGAGCAGGGTGGCGGCTCTGCTGCCGGGACGCGATCCCTACCACCCCAACGAGCGTCAGCAGCGTCGCGTGGTGAGCTCCGAGCCGTCCCGGGCCAGGGTGGTGGTCGGCGAATCCGCGAAGGTCTCCGAGTTGCGCCAGCAGTGGCGTGATCTCACTGTCGGCGAAAACCCCAGGGATTTCGCACATTTCGTCGCACGCCGGGCCATCCTGGCGCTGGAACGCGCCGAATACCGCATCCTGGGGCCGCAGTACAAGTCTCCGCGGCTGGTGAAGCCGGAGATCTTGGCCTCCGCGCGATTCCGCGCCGGACTGGAGAAGATCCCGGGCGCCACACTCGAGGAAGCCGGCAAGATGCTCGACGAGCTTGCCACCGGCTGGAGCCGAGTGTCCGTCGACCTGGTGTCGGTGCTGGGCAGGTTGCTCAGCCGGGGCTTCGACCCCGAAATCGACTACGACGAGTACCAAGTGGCGGCCATGCGCACCGCGCTGGAGACCCATCCCGCAGTGCTGCTGTTCTCGCACCGGTCCTACATCGACGGCGCGGTCATGCCGGTCGCCATGCAGGAGAACCGGCTCCCGCCGGTGCACGTATTCGCCGGCATCAACCTGGCATTCGGGGTGATGGGCCCGCTGCTGCGCCGCTCCGGTGTCATCTTCATTCGCCGCAACATCGGCGACAACCAGCTCTACAAGTACGTGCTCAGACAGTACGTGGGCTACGTCGTCGAGAAGCGGTTCAACCTGAGCTGGTCCATCGAGGGCACCCGCTCGCGCACCGGCAAGATGCTGCCGCCCAAGCTCGGCCTGATGAGCTACGTGGCCGACGCCTACCTAGACGGCCGCAGCGACGACATTCTGTTGCAAGGAGTTTCGATCAGCTTCGACCAGCTGCACGAGACCGCCGAATACGCGGCCTACGCGCGCGGCGCGGAAAAGAAAGCCGAAGGCGTCGGCTGGCTGTACAACTTCATCAAGGCCCAGGGCGAGCGCAACTACGGCAAGATCTACGTCCGCTTCCCCGAAGCGGTCTCGATGCGCCAATACCTCGGCCCGGCGGGTGGCCCGACAGCCGCCGATCCGGCCGCCAAACGGCTTGCGCTGCAAAAGATGTCGTTCGAAGTCGCGTGGCGCATTCTGCGGGCAACGCCGGTGAACGCCACCGGGCTGGTGTCGGCGCTGCTGCTGACCACGCACGGCGTCGCGCTGACCCTGCGCCAGCTGCACCACACGCTGCAGGACTCACTGGACTACCTGGAGCGCAAGCAAACCCCGGTCACCACCAGCGCACTGCGGCTGCGCACCACCGAGGGTGTCCGCGCGGCGGTGGACGCACTGTCCAATGGCCATCCGGTCACCCGCGTCGACGGCGGACGAGAACCGGTGTGGCGCATCGCGCCCGAAGACGAGCACACCGCGGCGTTCTACCGCAACTCGGTGATCCACGCCTTCCTGGAGACCTCGATCGTCGAGCTGGCCCTGGCACACGCCGCCCACGCCGAGGGCGATCGGGTGGAAGCCTTCTGGACGCAGGCCATGCGGCTTCGCGATCTACTGAAGTTCGACTTCTACTTCGCTGATTCGGCGTCATTCCGCAACAACATCGCAGAAGAGATGGCCTGGCACTCCGATTGGGAAGCCCACGTCGCGGCGGGCGGCGACGAGATCGAC
Source organism: Mycobacterium sp. MFM001 (assembly GCF_003402475.1). Lineage (GTDB taxonomy): Bacteria > Actinomycetota > Actinomycetes > Mycobacteriales > Mycobacteriaceae > Mycobacterium. The sequence continues at coordinate 348,557 of NZ_BFAB01000003.1, read as the reverse complement.
GCAATGCTGTACGCCAAACGACCGCTGATGTCGGACGCGATGCTGCGGGTGTTCTTCGAGGCGTACGAGATTGTCGCCGACGTACTGCGCGACGCCCCGGCGGACATCGGCGAGAAGGACCTGACCCAATTGGCGCTCGGCGTCGGCCGCCAGTACGTCGCGCAGGGCCGGGTGAGCAGCAGCGAGCCGGTCTCCACGCTGCTGTTTGCGACGGCACGGCAGGTCGCCGCGGACCAGCAGCTGTTGGAGCCCGCACCTGACCTGGCCGAGCGCCGGACCGCATTCCGCACCGAATTGCGGAGAATCCTCAGGGATTTCGACCACGTCGCGCAGATCGCGCGCAATCAGTTCGTCGCCCGCGAAGTCGAGTCGCGGCGGGCGGCGGGATAGTGGGCCATACGCTGTAGTTATGACGGACGCCCGACGTGCGGTGGTGTGGCCGCTGCTGGTCGGCGTGGCCGCGCTGGCGGGCTGCACCGCGGCGGGGATCGCGGCGTTGTCGCTGGCCGACGCGCTGACCGCCACCGGGCTGCCCGATCCGGGTCCGGTCACCACGCTGGGGTTGCCGTTCGTGCGGGCGGCCGGGGAGATCGCCGCCGTGGTGGCGGTCGGGTCGTTTCTGTTCGCGGCGTTTCTGGTGCCGCCGCAGGACAGCGGCGTGCTGGACGCCGACGGCTACCGCGCGTTGCGGCTGGGGACGGTGGCCGCCGGCGTGTGGGCAGTGTGTGCGGCGCTGCTGGTCCCGCTGACCATCTCCGACGTTTCGGGTCAGCCGCTGAGCGCTCACCTCAACCCGGCGACGCTGTGGTCGCTGGCCAGCCTGATCAACGTCGCGACGGCGTGGCGGTGGACCGCGTTTTTGGCCGCCGCGGTGATGCTGGTGAGCCTGCCGGTGCTGCGCTGGTCAGCGACGCCGTTGCTGTTGGCCGGGTCGCTGGTGACGCTGGTGCCGCTTGGGCTGACCGGTCACTCGTCGGCCGGCGGGTCGCATGACCTGGCCACCAACAGCCTGTTGATCCACTTGGTTGCCGCCGGCCTGTGGGCCGGCGGTCTGCTGGTCCTGCTGGTCCACGCGATTCGCGGCGGGGAGCACACCGACCTGGCCGCGCGGCGGTTCTCGACGCTGGCGTTGTGGTGCTTTGCCGCGATGGCGCTCAGCGGGGTCGTCAACGCCCTGGTGCGCGTGGTTCCGGCCGACCTGCTGAGCACCGGCTACGGGCGGCTGGTGATCGCCAAGGCCGTCGCCCTGTGCCTGCTGGGTCTCGTCGGCTGGCGTCAGCGTCGCGTGGGAGTTGTTGCGCTGCAAGCAGATTCAAGCTCACATTTTGGGTTGGTCCGGTTGGCGGCAATCGAGGCCGCGGTGTTCGGCCTGACGTTCGGTATCGCCGTCGGGCTGGGCCGCACCCCGCCGCCACCGCCGCCGATCCTCAACCCCTCGATACCCGAGGTCGCGATCGGCTACGACTTCGACGGGCCGCCCACGGTGGCCCGGGTGCTCTTCGACTGGCGCTTCGACCTGATCTTCGGCACCGCGGCGGTCGTGTTCGCCGGGCTGTATCTGGCCGGGGTGCGCCGGCTTCGCCGCCGCGGCGATCACTGGCCGCGCGGCCGGACGCTCGCGTGGCTGCTGGGCTGCGCGGCGCTGCTGTTCGCGACGTCGTCGGGAGTGGGCCGCTACATGCCGGCGATGTTCAGCATGCACATGGCGGCCCACATGGTGCTGTCGATGCTGGTGCCGGTGCTGTTGGTGCTGGGGGCGCCGGTCAGCCTGGCGTTGCGGGCGCTGCCACCCAGCGATCCGCCCGGCATGCGGGAATGGCTTCTCGCCGCGCTGCACAGCCGGCTCTCGCGGTTCCTCACCAACCCGGTGGTGGCCACCGTGCTGTTCGTCGCCGGGTTTTACGGGCTCTACCTCGGCGGCATCTTCGACGCGGCGGCGGGCAGTCATATGGGCCACCTGCTGATGAACGTGCACTTCCTGCTCAGCGGCTACCTCTTCTACTGGGTGGTGATCGGCGTCGACCCCACCCCGCGGCCCATCCCGCCGCTGGCCAAGGTGGCGGTGGTGTTCGCGTCGCTGCCGCTGCACGCCTTTTTCGGGGTGGTGCTGATGAGCACCCGCGAGGTACTCGGCGAAAGCTTCTACCGGTCGCTGCATCTGAGCTGGCACACCGATCTGCTCGGCGACCAGCGACTCGGCGGCGGAATCGCTTGGGCGGCAGGCGAAATCCCGCTGGTGATCGTGATGATCGCGTTGCTGGTGCAGTGGACCCGCAGCGACCAGCGCACCGCGCGGCGGCTGGACCGTGCCGCCGAGCGCGACGACGACGCCGAGCTGGCCGCCTACAACGCGATGCTCGCCGAGTTGGCGCGCCGCGACACCTCGCCGCGGGGCTAGCCGCGGTTTCTCGCGAAACAGACGCTAAGGCTGTAGTTCTGGCCGAGTCACGACCGTGGCTTCTGCTTCGCGAACTGGTGGCGATCCACAGTTGGCCCATTGTCCACAGCCTCACCGGTGACACCAGGCGGTGTGTCGTCTGTTGTCGGCGTCGCGGCGCTGAATGAGTGCCAGCAACTCCAACCGAAAGGAATGAGCAATGTTCGAAACGCCGCTGACCGTAGTCGGCAACATCGTCAACGACCTGCAGCGCCGCCAGGTCGGCGACCAAGAGGTGATCAAGTTCCGGGTCGCGAGCAACTCGCGCCGACGCGGCGCCGACGGCACATGGGAGCCCGGCAACTCGTTGTTTGTCACCGTCAACTGCTGGGGCCGGCTGGTCACCGGGGTGGGCGCCTCGCTGCGCAAGGGCTCGGCCGTGATCGTGGTGGGACATGTCCACACCAGCGAATACGAGGACCGCGACGGCATCCGGCGCTCGACTCTGGAGATGCGCGCGACGTCCGTCGGCCCGGACCTGTCTCGCTGCATCGCCCACGTCGAAAAGACGGTCGCCGTCGACGCGGACACCGCGACGCCGTCGCCATCCGAGTCCGCGGCCGACGACACAGAGGAGGCCGAGACCGGGCTGCCGCTATCGGCCTGAACGGCATCACCGCAGCGGTGCCTAGGATGGGGCGCGAGCAATCTTGCGGCGATCGCAAGCGCGGCGAAGCCGGGCGCAGGGGTCGCCGCACGACAACAAAGCCCAGAGAGGTAACACTGCTGCATGGCTGAGTTCATCTACACGATGAAGAAGGTCCGCAAGGCGCACGGCGACAAAGTCATCCTCGACGACGTCACGCTGAGCTTCCTGCCGGGAGCCAAGATCGGCGTCGTCGGCCCCAACGGGGCGGGGAAGTCGAGCGTCTTGCGGATCATGGCCGGCCTGGACAAGCCCAACAACGGCGACGCCTTCCTGGCCACCGGCGCCACCGTCGGCATCCTGCAGCAGGAGCCGCCGCTGGACGAGACCAAGACCGTCCGCGGCAACGTCGAGGAGGGGCTGGGCGACCTCAAAGTCAAACTCGACCGGTTCAACGAGGTCGCCGAGCTGATGGCCACCGACTACACCGACGAGCTGATGGAGGAGATGGGCCGGCTGCAGGAGGAGCTGGACCATGCCGGCGCCTGGGATATCGACTCGCAGCTCGAGCAGGCGATGGACGCGCTGCGCTGCCCGCCGCCCGACGAGCCGGTCACGCACCTCTCCGGCGGCGAGCGGCGCCGGGTGGCGTTGTGCAAGCTGCTGCTCTCCAAGCCCGACCTGCTGCTGCTCGACGAGCCGACCAACCACCTCGACGCCGAAAGCGTGCAGTGGCTCGAGCAGCACCTGGCCGCCTACCAGGGCGCGATCCTGGCGGTCACCCACGACCGCTACTTCCTCGACAACGTCGCCGAATGGATCCTCGAACTCGACCGCGGCCGCGCCTACCCCTACGAGGGCAACTACTCCACGTATCTGGAGAAGAAGGCCGAGCGGCTGGCGGTGCAGGGCCGCAAGGACGCCAAGCTGCAGAAACGCCTGCAGGACGAGCTGGCCTGGGTGCGTTCGGGCGCCAAGGCGCGGCAGGCCAAGAGCAAGGCCAGGCTGCAGCGCTACGAGGAGATGGCCGCCGAGGCCGAGAAGACCCGCAAGCTCGACTTCGAGGAAATCCAGATCCCGCCCGGCCCGCGGCTGGGCAACGTGGTCGTCGAGGTCGAGCACCTCGACAAGGGCTTCGAGGGTCGCACGCTGATCAAAGACCTGTCGTTCACGCTGCCCCGCAACGGCATCGTCGGCGTCATCGGCCCCAACGGGGTGGGTAAGACCACGCTGTTCAAGACCATCGTCGGGCTCGAGCAACCCGACAGCGGCACGGTCAAGGTCGGCGAGACCGTCAAGATCAGCTACGTCGACCAGGCCCGGGCGGGGATCGACCCCAAGAAAACCGTCTGGGAGGTCGTCTCCGACGGGCTGGACCACATCGAGGTCGGGCAGAGCGAGATCCCGTCGCGGGCCTACGTGTCGGCGTTCGGATTCAAGGGACCCGACCAGCAGAAGCCGGCCGGCGTGTTGTCCGGCGGCGAACGCAACCGGCTCAATCTCGCGCTGACCCTCAAGGAGGGCGGCAACCTGATCCTGCTCGACGAGCCGACCAACGACCTGGACGTCGAAACGCTGGGCTCGCTGGAGAACGCGCTGGAAAAGTTCCCCGGCTGCGCGGTGGTGATCTCGCACGACCGCTGGTTCCTCGACCGGACCTGCACCCACATCCTGGCGTGGGAGGGCGACGCCGACAACGAGGCCAAGTGGTTCTGGTTCGAGGGCAACTTCGGCGCGTACGAGGAGAACAAGATCGAACGGCTCGGCGTCGAAGCCGCCAGGCCGCACCGAGTGACGCACCGCAGGCTCACCCGCGACTAGTGTCTCCGATACCAGCGCTCGTATGCGTGCTGATTGAGGAGCGGTCGGTGTGACGGTGGGACCAGCCCAGCCCGCACCGCCGTCAGGCCAGAGCTTCCGCCTGCCGGCGGGGTGGGCCGAGTTCACCAGCGTCGACGAGCTTCCGCCCTGGATTCCGAGGGCTTACGCCGCCACCTATCGCGGCCCGCACGGCGACGCGCCCGAGACCGAGCGCCAGTTCGCCGACACCGCCGTCCTGAATCGGGCCGCTGTCCAGGCGGTGACGCCGGCGATGCTGAGCGCTCACTTCCGGCTCGCGCAGCACCGCCGGCCCGGCGAAACCCGCGTTGCCGTATACCCAGCCGACGACGCGGCCGGGTTGGGACCCGCGATGCAGGTGGTCACCGAGCACGGCGCCATGCTGATGGATTCGGTGGCGGTCCTGCTGCATCGGCTCGGGGTGGCCTACGTCGGCATCATGAACCCGGTGTTTGGGGTGCGCCGCGGCCCGGACGGCGATTTGGAGGGCATTGAACCCGACGGCGTTGACGAGATGTGGATTCACGTCCAGCTCTCACCGTCGGTGCATCACAAGGCGCTGGCGGACGCCGAGCGCCTGCTGCCCAACGTGTTAGCCGACGTCCGTCAGGTCGCGGCGGATTCGACAGCCATGGCCGCTGCCCTCGACAATTTGGCCGGCCGAGTCGAAACCAATGCCGACGACCACTTCTCGGCCCCGGACCGCACCGACGTCGCCGCGCTGTTGCGCTGGCTGGCCGACGGGCACTTCGTGCTGCTCGGCTACCAACGCGGGGCGGTAAGCGATGGGCAGATCTCGGTCGACGAGTCGACGCGGCTGGGTGTGCTGCGGCTGCGCAAGGCCTTGCGACCCCGGCTGACCGACGACACCAAACTGCTGGTGCTCGCCCAGGCCACCGTTCCCAGCTATGTACGCTTCGGCGCCTACCCCTACATCGCGGTCATCCGCGAAAACGACGGGGACGGCATCGTCGAGCACCGCTTCGTCGGCCTGTTCACGGTCGCCGCGATGAACGCCAACGTGCTGGAGATCCCGCTGATCGCCGGGCGGGTTCAGCAGGCGCTCGAACTGGCCGAACGCGATCCCAGCCATCCGGGACAGCTGCTGCTCGACATCATCCAGACCGTACCGCGCTCGGAGCTGTTCGCGCTGGACGCCGAGCGGCTGCTGACCATGGCGATGGCCGTGGTGGATCTCGGATCACGGCGCCGCGCACTGCTTTTCCTGCGCGCCGACGAGCCCGGCCAACTGGTGTCGTGCCTGGTTTACCTGCCACGCGACCGCTACACCACGGCTGTCCGGCTGGAGATGCAGGACATCCTGGTTCGCGAATTCGGCGGCACCAGCCTGGAATACACCGCGCGGGTCAGCGAAGCGCCGTGGGCGCTGGTGCATTTCGTGGTTCGGCTGCCGGATGCGCACGCCAGCGTCGACACCTCCGAAGACAACCGGACACGCATTCAGGCCCTGCTGACCGAGGCCGCCCGCACCTGGGCTGACCGCTTGCTCGGCGCCGTGCAGAGCGGCGCAATTGCGCTGCCGCAGGCCGAACACTACGCGGCGGCTTTCCCCGAGACCTACAAACAGGCCGTCAGCCCCGTCGACGCCATCAAGGACATCGCCGCCATCGAATCGTTGACGGACGATTCGGTCAAACTGGTGTTCTCCGACCATGACGAAGGCGACGGAATCGCGCTGCTGACATGGTATTTGGGTGGGCGAACCGCGTCGTTGAGCCGGCTGCTGCCCATGCTGCAATCGATGGGCGTGGTGGTCCTCGAAGAGCGCCCGTTCACCGTGACCCGGGCGGACGGGCTGGAGGTGTGGATCTACCAGTTCAAGATCTCGCCGCATCCGACGATCTCACTGGCTCCGCAGGGGCCCGAACGCGAAGCCGCCGCACAGCGATTCGCCGACGCGGTGACCGCTATTTGGCAGGGCCGCGTGGAGATCGACCGGTTCAACGAGCTGGTGTTGCGGGCAAACCTCACCTGGCAACAAGTGGTCCTGCTGCGGGCGTACGCAAAGTATCTGCGGCAGGCCGCATTTCCCTACAGCCAGACCCACATCGAATCGGTGGTCAACGAGAACCCGCACACCGCAGCGGCGCTGGTGGCACTGTTCGAGGCGCTGTTCGATCCGTCGGACACGTCCAAGAGCCGCGATGCGCAAGCGGCGGTCGCTGCGGTCGCCGCGGACATCGACGCGCTGCAGAGCCTGGACACCGACCGGATCCTGCGGGCATTCGCATCGCTGATCCAGGCGACGCTGCGAACCAATTACTTTGTGACACGCGAAGATTCGGTGCGAGCCAAAAACGTGCTGTCGCTGAAGCTCGACGCCCAGCTGGTCGACGAGCTGCCGCTGCCGCGGCCCAAGTTCGAGATCTTCGTCTACTCGCCGCGCGTCGAAGGCGTACACCTGCGATTCGGCCACGTCGCGCGCGGCGGGCTGCGCTGGTCGGACCGCCGCGAAGACTTCCGCACCGAAATCCTCGGCCTGGTCAAGGCGCAGGCGGTGAAGAACGCCGTCATCGTGCCGGTCGGCGCCAAAGGCGGCTTCGTCGTCAAGCGGCCGCCGCTGCCGACCGGCGACCCGGCCGGGGACCGCGACGCCGGCCGCGAGGAAGGCGTCGCATGCTACAAGCTGTTCATCTCGGGCATGCTCGAAATCACCGACAACGTCGACCACACCACCGGTGAGGTCAGCGCCCCGCCCGAGGTGGTGCGCCGCGACGGCGACGACGCCTACCTGGTGGTGGCCGCCGACAAGGGGACCGCCGCGTTCTCCGACATCGCCAACGATGTCGCCAAGTGCTACGGGTTCTGGCTGGGCGACGCGTTCGCCTCCGGCGGATCGGTCGGCTACGACCACAAGGCGATGGGCATCACCGCCCGCGGCGCATGGGAAGCCGTCAAGCGCCACTTCCGCGAAATGGGAGTTGACACCCAAAGCGAGGACTTCACCGTCGTCGGCATCGGCGACATGAGCGGCGACGTGTTCGGCAACGGCATGTTGCTGTCCAAGCACATTCGGCTGGTCGCCGCCTTCGACCATCGGCACATCTTCCTCGACCCGGATCCCGACGCGGCGCGCTCATGGGACGAGCGCAAGCGACTGTTCGACATGCCCCGCTCCAGCTGGGACGACTACGACACCTCGCTGATCAGCGAGGGCGGCGGCGTGCACAGCCGCGAGCACAAAGCGATCCCGATCAGCGAGCAGGTCCGTGCTGCGCTGGGGATCGAGGACGACGTCAGCGAGATGGCGCCGCCGAACCTGGTGCGCGCGATCCTCAAGGCGCCGGTGGACCTGCTGTACAACGGCGGCATCGGGACCTACATCAAGGCCGAAACCGAGTCCGACGCCGATGTGGGGGACCGGGCCAACGACCCCGTGCGCGTCAACGCAAACCAGGTGCGCGCCAAGGTGATTGCCGAGGGCGGCAACCTGGGCGTCACGTCGCTGGGCCGTGTCGAGTTCGACCTGTGTGGCGGCCGGATCAACACCGACGCAATGGATAATTCGGCCGGCGTGGACTGCTCCGACCATGAGGTCAACATCAAGATCCTGATCGACGCGCTGGTCACCGCGGGCAAGGTCAAGCCCGAGGAGCGCACGGAGCTGCTGGAGTCGATGACCGACGAGGTCGCCGAGTTGGTGTTGTCCGACAACGTCGACCAGAACGACCTGATGGGCACCAGCCGCACTAACGCCGCCAGCCTGCTGCCCGTGCACGCCGACCAGATCAAGTACCTGGTCGCCGAGCGCGGCCTGAACCGCGAACTCGAAGCGCTGCCGTCGGAGAAGGAGATTCACCGGCGCGCCGAAGCCGGTCTGGGGCTCACGTCGCCCGAACTCGCCACGCTGATGGCGCATGTGAAGCTAGGGCTCAAGGACGAACTGCTGGCCACCGACCTGCCGGATCAGGAAGTGTTCGCGGCCCGGTTGCCGAAGTACTTTCCGTCGGTGCTGCGCGAGCGGTTCGGTAGCGAGATCCGCTCGCACCAACTGCGCCGCGAGATCGTAACCACCATGCTGGTCAACGATTTGGTGGACACCAGCGGGATCACCTACGCCTACCGGATCACCGAAGACGTCGGGGTGGGCCAGGTCGACGCCGTCCGGACCTACGTCGCCACCGATGCGATCTTCGGGGTCGGGGAGATATGGCGGCAGATCCGCGACGCGGACGTGCCGGTCACGTTGTCGGACCGGATGACGCTGGACACCCGCAGGCTGATCGACCGCGCGGGACGCTGGCTGCTCAACTACCGTCCGCAGCCGCTGGCGGTCGGCGCCGAGATCAACCGATTCGCCAAGAAGGTGCAGGCGCTGACCCCGCGGATGTCGGAGTGGCTGCGCGGCGACGACAAGGCGATCGTGGAAAAGGAAGCGGGCGAATTCGTTTCGCAGGGTGCATCGGAGGAGTTGGCGTACATGGTGGCCACCGGGCTGTACCGGTACAGCCTGCTGGACATCATCGACATCGCCGACATCGACGAACGCGACGCCGCCGAGGTCGCCGACACCTACTTCGCGCTGATGGACCGCCTGGGCACCGACGGCCTGCTGACCGCGGTGTCCCAACTGCCCCGCACAGATCGCTGGCATTCGTTGGCCCGCTTGGCGATTCGTGACGACATCTACGCGTCGTTGCGGGCGCTGTGTTTCGACGTGCTGGCCGTGGGCGAGCCGGATGAAAGCGGGGAAGAGAAGATCGCCGAATGGGAACACACCAGCGCGTCGCGGGTGGAGCGGGCGCGCCGCACACTCACGGAGATCTACGAAAGCGGGCAGAAGGATCTGGCGACGTTGTCGGTGGCGGCGCGTCAGATTCGGCGCATGACACGAACGAGCGGACGGGGATCCTCAGGGTGACCGCCAGCGACGATGCAGAGCGAAGCGATGGGGAGGAGCGGCGCATAGATACCGTCGGATTCGTCGCACCGGTTCCGGTGCGTTGGTCGGACATCGACATGTACCAGCACATCAACCACGCGACCATGGTCACGATTCTCGAAGAGGCCCGCGTCCCGTTTCTGAGCGAACCTTTTGGCGCCGACATCACCACGATCGGCCTGCTGATCGCCGACGTGCGGGTGACCTACAAAGACCAGCTTCGGCTGGCGGATTCGCCGCTGCAGGTGACCATGTGGGTGAAGCGGTTGCGGGCGGTGGACTTCACCATCGGCTACGAGGTGCGCTCGGTCAGCGCCGATCCGGCATCCAAGCCGGCCGTGATCGCCGAAACACAGTTGGCCGCAGTCCACATCGACGAGCAGCGGCTGGTGCGGCTCACGCCGCAGCACCGGGAGTACTTACAGCGGTGGCTGCGGTAGCCGAGCGGGGGCTGTGGCTGGATGATGCGACCCAGCGCGGCGATCTGGCCGCATTCGTAGAGCGGGCGATGCGGCTGGACGACGCCGCGGTGATCCGGCTGCGCGCCCGCTCCGATCAGGTGCTGACCGCTTGGGTGGCAACGGGTTTCGACGTGCTGGCCAGCAGGGTGGTTGCCGGCCGCATGCGGCCCGACGATTTGTCCGTCGGCGCAGACCAATTGGCCCGCGGGCTCTCGGTGATGGACAGCGCCGGCTACGTCGACCCCGGCTTCCCGATGGACTCCGCCTGGCGCGGGGCGCTGCCCCCGGACACGGGGTTCGCCCACCTCGACGACGTACCGGCGCGCCTGATGCTGGATTTGGCGCAGCGCGGCGCGGCGCTGGCCAAGGAGCACGGCAGCGCCCACGGCCCGCCGGCATCGTTGCTCGATCAAGAGGTGCTGCGGGTCAGCTCGGCCGACGTCAGCGTCGGCGTTCCGATGCGTTGCGTATTCGCCTTGACCGCAATGGGTTTCCTGCCGCAGTCGCCGGAGGCCGTCGACGCCGACGAGATCGTGCGGGTGCGGATCCTGCCGACCTGGTTGCGCGTCGACGCGCGGTTCGGCTCGGTGTATCGGCGCCGCGTGCTTTTGTAGCGCGGCCTATTCGAGATCGAATGCTGCGCGGATCGCTTGCGAGAGCGCCAGGTCCTGGTGCGGCAGCAGATAGCCGATATGGCGTCCTATCGCGTCGGTGGGGATCGTTGTGATGTTGTCGCAGCTGACAACTGAGGTCTGTTGAAGGCCGTTCTCGGTACCGACAAGGACTTCGGTGGACAAGCCTCGAATGGTGCCGGTCACGGGCGCGATGGTGACGCGGGTGAGGTGCGGCCGGACCAGCTCTCGTGTCAGGATCACCACGGGCCGAGTTTTGTCGAGATGTGCGAGGTGGATGGGCCGCATCAATCGATGTCGGCAGCCAGTTTTGCGGAGAATTGGGCGAGTGCGTCTAGGTCTTGATCGGGTTCACTAGCCGCGAGAATGGCGGCGTCGCGGGCGGCGATCTCACGGCGCCGTTCTCGCTCGAGTGCCCGTAACACGACCGCAGCACGGCTGGGTGCGCGGTTTTCGCTGACCTCGCGATCGAGGAAGGCGACAATTTCGTCAGGTAGCCGCACGGCGATCTGGGTACTCATACCAAAACGGTACCAGACTGGGATGCTTACCGAGGACTACGTCAGCCACGCCGCCGCGTTCGGCGGCAACAAGCCGCCGGTCACCGGCGCGCTCGTCAGCAGCAAGTCACCGTCCGGCAGTCGCACCGGTCGTGTGCCGGCACTGAGTACGCACACCAGCCCGCCGGGCCGCTTGAACATCAGCGCGCCGCGCGGTGCGGGCAGCCACTCGATGCCGCCACCGACGAATTCTGAGCGCTGCCTTCGTAATTGGAGCAAGTTCCTGAAGAACGACAACGTCGAGTCGGGCTCGGCCAGCTGCTTCTCGACGGTCAGCGCCGCCCACTCAGAAGGCATCGGCAGCCAGGTGTCTGCGGTCGTCGAAAACCCGAACGGGGGAGTGTCGCCGGACCATGGCAGCGGAACGCGGCACCCGTCGCGTCCTCGTTCGGTGTGCCCGGAGCGCTCCCACGTCGGATCCTGCAACACCTCATCGGGCAGTTCGACATTGGGCAGCCCGAGTTCCTCGCCGTTGTAGATGAACGCCGCGCCGGGCAGCGCGAGCATCACCATCGCCATCGCCCGCGCACGGTCGAGCCCGACCGAGCCGCCGCCGTACCGGGTGACCTCGCGGTCGACGTCGTGGTTGGACAAAGTCCAAGTGGGCGTGGCGTTTTCGATCGCCGCGGCCGCCAGCGAGTTCTCGATGGCATCGCGGATGGTGGCGGCGCCGAAACGGGCCTGCACCAGCCGGAAATTGAAGCCGAGGTGCAACTCGTCGGGCCGCAGGTACTCGGCCCAGCGGGCGTTGTCGTAGACCCACACCTCGCCGATGGTCACCGCGCCCGGATAGTCGTCGACGACCCGCCGGATGTCGCGGTGAATCGCGTGCACGCTGGCGTGGTTGAACCGCGGATCGTCGTCCTTGTTGCGCAGCATCCGGTTGTGCTCGACCGACTGCATGTCCGGCAGGTCCGGCGGCTTGGCCATCCCGTGCGCGACGTCGATGCGAAAGCCGTCCACCCCGCGCTCCAGCCAGAACCGCAGCGTCTTCTCGAAGTCGTCGAAGACCTCCGGGTTGTCCCAATTCAGGTCCGGCTGCTCGGCGTCGAACAGGTGCAGATACCACTGGCCCGGGTTGCCGTCGGGCTCGATGACGCGGGTCCAGGCCGGCCCGCCGAACACCGATTCCCAGTTGTTCGGCGGCTGCTGGCCGCCGGGGCCGCGGCCGTCGCGGAAGATGTAGCGCTCGCGCGCGTCGGCGCCCGGGCCGGCGGCCAGCGCGGCGGCAAACCAGGGGTGCTGTGAGCTGGTGTGGTTGGGCACCAGATCCATCGTGATCTTGATGCCGCGCTCGTGCGCCGCGGCGATCAGCCGCTCGAGGGCCGCCAGCCCGCCGAACAACGGGTCGACGTCCCGCGGATCGGCGACGTCGTAGCCGTGGTCGGCCATCGGCGACACGGTGACCGGGTTGATCCAGATCGCGTCGATGCCCAGCTGCACCAGGTAGTCCAGTCGGGCTGTCACCCCGTCCAGGTCGCCGACGCCGTCGCCGTTGCTGTCGGCGAAGGAACGCGGATAGACCTGGTAGAAGACGGCGTCACGCCACCAGGGGTCGCTCATCAGAACGGCGCGTTGACCAACGAGTGGGCGGCCATTTCCAGGTAATCGAGCAGTTCTTTGCGATGCGCGTCGTCCAGCGTCTGAGAGTCGATGGACCCGACCGCGATGTGCATGCAGCGCAACCAGGCGTCGCGTTCGATCGGCGAGATCCGGAACGGCACGTGGCGCATCCGCAGCCGGGGGTGGCCGCGTCGTTCGGAGTAGGTGCGCGGGCCGCCCCAGTACTGCTCGAGGAACATCCGCAACCGTTCCTCGGCGCCGGCCAGGTCGTCTAAGGGGTACACCTCACGCAGGATCTCGTCCTGCGGCACCAATTCGTAGAAGCGCGACACGATGGCATGAAAGGTCTCGGCGCCGCCGACGGCGTCGTAAAACGACTGCTGCTGTACTGGTTCCATCGCTTCCCATTGTGGGGCATCGGCACGGGTGGTCGGCTACCCGCACCGGTTGTTCACCGGAATGACCAGCGAACACCGCCCAATTCGCTATGCGATCCAGGCCGAATCATGGTGGACTGTTCGGCGGAGGACGTATGGCGCAGCATAAGAGACGCCGCGGTCACCGCAGTCCGGGTGCCGCGGCCAGCCCGACCGGTGCATGCCTGCACAGTGTCGACAGTCGTCCCTCCGTCCAGCACGACACGGGTTCCATCTGGAATCGCCGGCGGGTGCTGCTGCTGAACTCCACCTACGAGCCGCTCACCGCGCTGCCGATGCGACGGGCGATCATCATGCTGATCTGCGGCAAGGCCGACGTGGTGCACGACGACCCGGCCGGGCCGATCATCCACTCGGCGACCAGGGCGATCGCGGTGCCGTCGGTGATCCGGCTGCGCACCTATGTGCGGGTGCCGTATCGGGCGCGTGTCCCGATGACCCGCGCCGCGCTGATGCACCGCGACCGCTTCTGCTGCGCCTACTGCGGCGCCAAGGCCGACACGGTCGACCATGTGGTGCCCCGCAGCCGCGGCGGGGATCACTCGTGGGAGAACTGCGTCGCGTGCTGCTCGACGTGCAATCACCGCAAGGGTGACCGGCTGCTGGCCGAGCTGGGCTGGTCGCTGCGACTGGCACCGACCTCGCCGAAGGGGCAGCACTGGCGGCTGCTGTCGTCGGTCAAGGAGCTCGACCCGTCGTGGGCGCGGTATCTGGGGGAGGGCGCCGCCTAACTCGCGATGGGATACGGTTTGCGTCGTGAGCATGATGGAGATCCACCTCTACTTCGTGGGAATCCCGCTGCTGCTGGTGCTCGTGCTGGTGGCGCTGATCTGGTCGCATAAGGGTGTCCACCCGCCGACCTACAAGATGTCCGAGCCGTGGACGCACCCGCCGATCCTGTGGGCCGCCACCGACGAGAACATCGGCGGCCACCACGGCCACGGCACCGCCGAATTCACCGTGGGAGGTGGCGCCAGTGGCAAGTGGTGAGGTCGCAACCGTTGCTCCACCCGAGCTGCCCAACGGCTGGGTGGCCACCGCCAGCGGACGAGTGTCCGGAGTCACCGAGCCCGGTGACATCTCGGTGCACTACCCGTTCCCGATCAAGGACCTGGTCGCCATCGACGACGCGCTGACCTACGGGTCGCGGGCAGCCGGGGCGCGCTTCGCCGTCTACGTCGGTGACCTGGGCGACGACACGGCCGCCCGGGCCCGGGAAATCCTGGCCAAGGTGCCGACGCCGGACAACGCGGTGCTGATCGCGGTCTCGCCCGACCAGCATGCGATCGAGGTGGTGTACGGCTCGCAGGTCCGCGGCCGCGGCGCCGAATCGGCGGCGCCGCAGGGTGTTGCCGCCGCCGCTGCGGCGTTTCAGGACGGCAATCTGATCGACGGGCTGGTCAGTGCGGTCCGGGAGATCAGCTCCGGCATCTCACCGGCCTAGCCCCCATCAGCGCGAGCGTGCGTGGCCCCGGTCGACACGCCGATCACAAACCGTGTTTAGCGCACGCTCGCGCTAATCAGAGGCGTCGAACCGCCGCGCCCGCAACGCCCGCTTGACGCCGTCCTGCCCTTCGAGCACCAGCCGTCGCAACGCAGGCGGCAACTCCGGGTCGGCGAGGAACTCGTCGGCGGCGGTGACGCCGTCGTCGCTGATATCCCACGACGGATAGAGCCCGATGACCACCGTCTGCGCCACCTCGCTGGACCGGCGCTTCCACACTCCGGGGATGTCGGCGAAGTAGCGCGCGGTGAACGGTTTGAGCAACTCGGCCTGTCCCGGTGAGACGATGCCGCCGATGATCGAGCGGCCGGTGACGTTCGGCAACGTGTCGTCCTCCACCACGGTCGTCCACGCCTCGTCCTTGACCGCCGGCTGCGGCCGCGCGGCGGAGGCTTGCGCGGCATGGCGCTTGCCGGCGGCCGTCGGATCGCGCTGCACCTCGGCGTCGATAACGTCGGTGTCGACGACGCCGGATCTGGCCAGCGCGATGATGATGCGCCAGCGCAGATCGGTGTCCACGTCCAGGCCCGGCAGCCCCGATTCCGCGGGATCGCCGTCGAGCAACGCCGACAAGACGTCGGTGTGCCGCTCGGAAAGCACCGACGAGCACAGCGCGTTGACGAACGCCAGCTGGTGATCGGAGCCCGGCTGAGCCTCGCGCGCCAACTCCAGCAGCCGATCCGCGAACGCCGGCCAGCCCTCCGATCGCGCCCAGCCGGGTTCGGCGTAGGAGCCCAATGCGGCCTGTGCCTGTAGCAAAAGCCGTTGCGCCACCCCGACTTCGGTTTCGGCGCCCACACCACGCGACACCAGTGCCACGAAGTCGCGGGCTTTGAACTCGGCCTCGCGGGTCATCTCCCAGGCCGCCGACCACACCAGTGTGCGCGGCAGCGGCTCGGCGATGTCGGCGATCCGGCCCAAAGCCGTCTGCAACGAGTCCGAGTCGAGCCGCAGCGAGCAATACGTCAGGTCGTCGTCGTTGACCAGCACCAGCTGCCCTCGCGAAACACCAACCAGCGCAGGCACTTCGGTACTCGGCCCGGTCACGTCGAGCTCTTCGCGATGCACCCGGACCAGCCGGCCAGCGCCGTCGTCGTCGTAAATGCCGACCGCGAGCCGATGCACCCGGGTTTCACCGGCGCCCGGCTCCGCTCCGCTCTGGGTGATCGCAAAGCGGGTGAACCGGCCGGCGGCGTCGACGGCGAAATCGGCGCGCAGCGTGTTCAGCCCGGTGGTCTTGAGCCATTGCCGTCCCCAGTCGGATAGGTCGCGGCCCGAGGCCTTTTCGAGTGCGCTCAGCAGGTCGTCGAACGTCGCGTTGTCGAAGGCGTGCTCACGGAAGTAGTCGCGCAGGCCGGCCAGGAACTGCTCCAGCCCGACATACGCGACGAGTTGCTTGAGCACGGAAGCGCCTTTGGCGTAGGTGATCCCGTCGAAGTTCACCTCGACGGCGGCCAAGTCGGGAATGTCGGCGGCCACCGGATGGGTCGACGGCAGCTGGTCCTGGCGGTAGGCCCACGACTTCTCGGCATTGGCGAACGTCGTCCACGCCTGCGTGTATTCCGTTGCCTCGCTTTGGCACAGCACCGAGGCGAAGGTGGCGAACGATTCGTTGAGCCACAGGTCATCCCACCAGCGCATCGTCACCAGATCGCCGAACCACATGTGCGCCATCTCGTGCAGCACCGTTTCGGCGCGGCGCTCATACGACGCACGAGTGACCTTGCTGCGGAAGACGAGGTCCTCCACGAAGGTGACTGCGCCGACGTTTTCCATTGCGCCTGCGTTGAACTCCGGAACGAACAGCTGGTCATATTTACCGAATGCGTAGGGCACACCGAAGTGCTTGTGGTAGAAGCCAAATCCCTGCTTGGTTTCGGTGAACAGCCGGTCCGGATCCAGGTACTGCGCCAGCGACGCCCGGCAGAAGACACCGAGCGGGATCTCGCCGTGCTCGTCGCTGTACGCGTCGTCCCACCGGGCGTACGGCCCGGCGACCAGCGCCACCAGGTAGGTGCTCATCCGCGGCGTGGTGGCAAAGGTATGCACACCGCCGTCGCTACTGACGGGGGCCCCGTTGGAGACCACCTGCCAGTGCGCCGGTGCGGTCACGGTGATGTCGAACGTGGCCTTCAGGTCGGGCTGGTCGAAGCAGGCGAACATCCGCTTGGCGTCCGCGGTTTCGAACTGCGAGTACAGGTACACCTCGTCGTCGACCGGATCCACGAACCGGTGCAAGCCCTCGCCGGTGTTGGTGTAGAGGCAATCGGCGTCGACGACGACGACGTTGTGCTCGGCGAGGCCGGTCAGCGCGATGCCGGTCGATTCGTCATACGCCGACACGTCGAGGTCGCGGCCGTTGAGGGTGGCGCTGTGGATCGTGTCGGTGGCGATGTCGATGAAGGTGTCTGCACCGGCCAGCGCATCGAACTCCACGGTGGTGGTCGAGCGGAAGGTGCGCTCGCCGGGCGCGCCGTTGCCGTCGGTGAGGTCCAGACTGATCCGGTAGCCGTCGACGGTGATCAGCGCGGCGCGTTCAACTGCTTGGTCGCGGGTGAGGTTGGGAAGAGCCACGGCTCCAACCTAGGCGGCGATCGCAAGCGCGGCGAAGCCGGGCGCAGTGGGTCGCCGCGACAACCCGGCGGCGATCGCAAGCGCGGCGAAGCCGGGCGCAGTGGGTCGCCGCCACAACCCGGGCCCGGGAACAGTCGTCCCGCGGTTACGGTTGTGCTGGACGGTTAGCCGCACCGCCAAAGAGAGGATCCCCATGCCCAAGAAGTCAGTCGCCGATTTCTGGTTCGATCCGCTGTGCCCGTGGGCATGGATCACGTCGCGCTGGATCCTGGAGGTCGAAAAGGTCCGCGACATCGAGGTCAACTTCCACGTGATGAGCCTGGCGGTGCTCAACGAGGGCCGCGACGACCTGCCCGAGCAGTACCGCGAACGGATGGCAAAAGCCTTTGGACCTGTGCGGGTCGCGATTGCCGCCGAGCAGGCTCATGGCGCCAAGGTTCTCGCGCCGCTGTACACCGCGATGGGCACCCGCATCCACAACGAGGACAACAAGGACCTCGACGACGTCATCAAGCAATCGCTGGCCGAGGTCGGCCTGCCGGCCGAGCTGGCCGACGCCGCCGACACCGACAAATACGACGAGGCGCTACGCAAGAGCCACCACGCCGGGATGGATGCCGTCGGCGAGGACGTCGGCACACCCACCATCCACGTCAACGGCGTCGCGTTCTTCGGCCCGGTGCTGTCGAAGATCCCGCGCGGCGAGGACGCCGGCAAGCTCTGGGACGCCTCGGTCACTTTCGCCTCCTACCCACACTTCTGGGAGCTCAAGCGCACGCGCACCGAACGGCCCGAATTCGACTAGCGAGTCCTTCGGCGAGCGTGCGCAATCCCGGTGGGTAGATCGGCGTATCGGCCGGCGACGCGCACGCTCGCCGCAATGAAAGAATGTCGGGATGCGCGTCTACCTCGGTTCCGACCACGCCGGCTACGAGCTCAAGCAGCAGATCATCGAACACCTGCAAAAGGCCGGCCACGAGCCGATCGACTGCGGAGCGTTCAGCTACGACGCCGACGACGACTACCCGGCATTCTGCATCGCCGCCGCAGCGCGCACGGTGGCCGACCCCGGCAGCCTGGGCATCGTGCTCGGCGGGTCGGGCAACGGTGAGCAGATTGCTGCCAACAAGGTTCCCGGCGCCCGGTGCGCGCTGGCGTGGAGCGTGGAAACCGCGACGCTGGCCCGCGAGCACAACAATGCACAACTGATCGGTATCGGCGGGCGCATGCATACCCTCCCGGAGGCGCTGGCCATCGTCGACGCGTTCGTCAGCACGCCGTGGTCGGAAGCCGAACGCCACCAACGTCGTATCGACATCCTCACCGAATACGAACGCACCCATCAAGCGCCGCCGGTGCCCGGCGCTGCAGCCGAATAACGCCGTGCCCGAAGGCCACACCCTGCACCGGCTGGCGCGGCTGCACCAGCGGCGGTTCGCCGGCGCGCCGGTCGCAGTGTCCAGCCCGCAGGGCCGGTTCGCGGCGGCCGCCGTCGACGGCCTCGTGCTGCGACACACCAGCGTGTGGGGCAAGCACCTGTTCCACCACTACGCCGACGGCCCGATAGTGCATGTGCACCTTGGCCTTTACGGCAGTTTCACCGAGCACCCCACCCCGATGCCGGCGCCGGTCGGTCAGGTGCGGATGCGGATGGTCGGCGCCGAGTACGGCACCGACCTGCGCGGCCCGACGGTGTGCGAACTAATCGACGACGCGCAGGTTGCCGACGTGGTGGCCCGGCTCGGCCCCGACCCGTTGCGCCGCGACGCCGACCCGGAATGGGCATGGGCGCGGATCAGCAAGTCCCGCAGGCCAATCGGCGCGTTGTTGATGGACCAGACGGTCATCGCCGGTGTCGGCAACGTCTACCGCAGCGAGCTGTTGTTCCGTCACGCCATCGACCCCTATCGGGTCGGCCGTGCGGTCACCGAAGCCGAATTCAAGGCGGCGTGGACAGATTTGGTCGCGCTGATGAAAATCGGGCTACGCCGCGGCAAGATTTTCGTGGTGCGCCCCGAGCACGACCACGGCGCGCCGTCGTATCTGCCCGACCGTCCGCGCACCTATGTCTATCGCCGCGCAGGGGACCCGTGCCGGGTGTGTGCCACGACAGTCCGTACCGCGGAACTGGAAGGCCGGAACGTCTTCTGGTGCCCCGAATGTCAGCGGTAGCAGACTCCGCTACATTGATCAAGCTTGGTGCGCAACGCATTCCATTCAAAACCGACTCACATCTCACGCATAGGTTCGTTTGATACGAAGAAAAGCGTGAAACGAATCGCACACATCACCGCAGCAACAGCCGTCGTCGCCGTCGGATTGGGCCTGGCCGGCGTCGGCACCGCAACCGACGCTCACGCCCAGCCCGGGCCGTTCCCGCAATGGTGCCCGGGTGACTTCTGGGACCCCGGCTGGGGCCCTAACTGGGACTGGAACGGCTGCCACGAAAACTGGCGCGGACCAGGGCCCAACCCCCATCCCGACCCGCACTGGGGACCGGGCGGACCTGGCGACCACCCGGGCGGTCCGGGCGGACCCGGCGGCCCTGGTGACCACCCCGGCGGTCCTGGCGGACCGGGCGGGCCTGGCGGGCCGGGTGGCCCTGGCGGACCCCGCCGCTAACCCCACCTGACCACCGCAAGCGACGGTCGCGGCCAAACCCCGCGACCGTCGCTCTATCTCTCACCCAAAAGCCGTTTCCCGCACACGCGCTCGGGGTACCGCCCGAAGATGAAGAAATCTGTACGCGTCGCCGCAACGACGGCCTTACTCTCGGCAGGCTTCGGCCTGGTCGGGCTCGGCGCGGCCAGCGACGTCCACGCGCAAATGACGGCTTTCCCGACTTACCCGTGCAATCCGGGCGACGACTGGAACCCCGGAAACGGCCCCTACTGCAACGGCCCGGGTCCCGGCGGGGATTACGGTCCCGGTCCCGGCGGACCCGGCCCTGGCGGGCCAGCACCCGGCGGCGTCGGCGGCGGGGAAGACGGCGGTGCCGCCGGAGGCGGCAGCGGCGGCCACGGCGGCGGTGGCGGGGGCGGCGGCGGGCACTAAGGCCTGCGTCAGCCTGCCTTAACCCCCAGCGCCGCGTAGATCTCACTGGACAGCGCAACACTGCGCGGGTCGGCGTTGGCTTTGGTGGCGTCGTACCGATTCATCACGTAGGCGTAGCCGATTCGGTGCTCTAAGTCGACGAATCCGAATGAGCCGCCCAGTCCGCCGTGTCCGAAGATGTGCGGGTTGGGCCCGTTGACGCAGCGCTGGTTGAGCATGTAGCCCAAGCCCCAGCCGTGGTCGGCGACTCGGGGACCGAGCACCAGGTCGGTCTCGAAGCCGCCCTGCGGCACCCGGACCAACTCCATGTGGCGGCGGCTCAGCAGTTTCTCCTGGGCGAGCGCGTTGTAGAACGTCGCCAGACCGAGCGCCGAGACATGACCCCCGATGTCGGGGAACTCCAGCTGTCGCCACCGCGTGCGGTCGTTGGAGCCGAACTCGTCGTCGGGCACAAAACCCCACGCGACTGACAGCCCGGCCTTCGGATCCTCGGCCAGCGTGACCGGGTCGTCCGGTGCGTTCGCCAGGATGTCGCGGGGATGCGGTTTGTCGACCAGGTCCGCGCAGCGGAGTAGTTCGGCCGCCGACAAGCCGATGTGGATGTCGGCGCCCAGCGGCTCGGCGATCTCAGTGCGCAGGTACTGACCAAGCGTGCAACCGGTCACCCGGCGGACCACTTCGCCGAGGATGAACCCGAACGTGGCCAGGTGATAGCCCTGCGCGGTACCCGGCGTCCACCACGGTTCGGCGGCGGCCAGCTGTTCGCAGACAAAGTTCCAGTCGGCGACGTCCTGCCAGCGCAGCCGGGCGCGCGGCCCGATCACTCCGGAACGGTGGCTCAGCACCATGGCGACGGTGATGCTTTGTTTACCGGCCTGCGCGAACTCTGGCCAGTAGCGCGCCACCGGCGCGCCTAGGTCGATCTCGCCACGCTCGGCGAGCTGATGCACACAGGTGCTGGTCAGCCCCTTGGTCGCGGACAAGATGGTGGCCAGTGTGTCTTGACGCCACGGCCGGGTACCGGCCGCGTCGGCGGAGCCGCCCCACAGGTTGACGACGAGATCCCCGTCCACCCACGCCGCCACCGCGGCGCCGACTTCATTGCGCAGGGCAAAGTTCTGCTCGAACGCGTCGCGAACTTTCTCGAAGCCCAAAGCGCACGAGCCATGGATGTCGACGTCGCCTATGGCGCGTGTCTGGCGGATTTGTTGCCCTCCTTGGACTCCACGCCCGCCCTGAGCGGTCGCAGGGAATCGAGCCGTCTTCGCTAGTTTGGAAGACTAGATTCCACCGGTGAGCTGCGCGCAGGAATTGCGTGAGCACTAAATGTACGGGGCCGTCGGCTCCAGGGTCACTCCGGCATAACCCCGAGCGCGGCGTAGACCGTGTTGCTCAGGGCAAGACTGCGCGGGTCGGCGTTGGCTTTGGTGGCGTCGTACCGATTCATCACGTAGGCGTAGCCGATTCGGTGCTCTAAGTCGACGAATCCGAACGAGCCGCCCAGTCCGCCGTGTCCGAAGATGTGCGGGTTGGGCCCGTTGACGCAGCGCTGGTTGAGCATGTAGCCCAGACCCCACCCGTGGTCGGCCACCCGGCGGCCAAGGACCAGGTCGGTGTCGAAACCGCCCTGCGACACCCGGATCCGCTCCATGTGATCACGGCTCAGCAGCTTCTCCTGCGCGAGCGCGTTGTAGAACGTCGCCAGGCCCAATGCGGACACGTGCCCGTTGGTGCCCGGGAACTCCAGCTCCCGCCACAGCGCGGGGTTGTTGCAAGCGAGCTCGTCGTCGGGGGCGAAGCCCATCGCGATGGAGAGACCTGCCTTCGGATGTTCGTCTAGCGTGCTGGGATAGCCGGGGGCTTCGACGTCGGCCAGCATCTCGCGGATGTGCGGCTTGTTCACCCGATCGGCGCAGCGGTGTTGTTCGTGGCGGGGCAAGCCGATGTGGACTTCGGCGCCGAGCGGTTCGGCGATCTCGGTGCGTAGATACTGGCCAACCGTGCGGCCGGTGACCCGGCGGAACACCTCGCCGAGAATGAAACCGTAAGTAGTCATGTGGTAGCCCTGGGCGGTACCGGGTTCCCACCACGGTTCGGCGGCCGCGAGCCGCTCGCAGACGAAATCCCAGTCGGCGACGTCCTCCCAGGACAGCCGGGTACGCGGTCCGATCACCCCGGAGCGGTGACTCATCACCATCGCGACCGTGATGGCTTCCTTTCCGGCCTGGCCGAATTCCGGCCAATACCGCGCCACCGGCGCGTCCAGGTGCAACTCGCCGCGGTCGGCGAGGTGGTGCACGCATGTGCTCGTCAGTCCCTTGGTGCCCGAGAGCACATTCGCCAGCGTGTCTTCCCGCCATGGCCGGGTCCTGGCGGCATCGGTCGAACCACCCCAGAGGTTGACGACGAGATCCCCGTCCACCCAGACCGCGACGGCGGCGCCGATCTCGTTGCGCAGCGCAAAGTTCTGTTCGAACGCGTCGCGTACCCGCTCGAAGCGGGACGTGCATGAGCCTTGGATATCGACCTCGGCCATGGCGCCTCTCTACTGAATTGTCGGCATTCTCAGCCCAGGTGGTGGCGGCTCTCCCCGCACTTGACTGGTGCGAAGGCTTGGCTTGGAGCGGGCGACGGGAATCGAACCCGCGTCGCTAGTTTGGAAGACTAGGGCTCTACCATTGAGCTACGCCCGCGTGGATTAGTCGAGCCAGACTGTACGGCGCGTCCGACATCAAATCCAAATGACGCGCTCCCGTGACCTTGCCGTGAGGTTGCCGCCGGAGGGCCGTAGGATCGCGAGGTCACCGCGGGGTGTAGCGCAGCTTGGTAGCGCATCCGCTTTGGGAGCGGAAGGCCGCAGGTTCAAATCCTGTCACCCCGACTCCGCGCCGAGCACCGACGCCCATCAGAACCGACACCGAGGAGTACAGCCGTGAAGAGCACCGTCGAGCAGTTGAGCCCGACCCGGGTTCGGATCAATGTCGAGGTGCCGTTCACGGAGCTCGAACCCGACTTCGACCGCGCCTACAAAGAGCTGGCCAAGCAGGTGCGGCTGCCCGGTTTCCGTCCGGGCAAGGCGCCGGCCAAGCTGCTCGAGGCGCGCTTCGGCCGCGAGGCGATGCTCGACCAGGTCATCAGCGAAGCCCTGCCCAGCCGCTACAGCCAGGCAGTGACGGAGTCGGAGGTGCGGCCGCTGGGCCAGCCGGACATCGAGGTGACCAACAAGGAGTACGGCCAGGAGCTGACCTTCACCGCCGAGGTCGACGTGCGCCCGGACATCACGCTGCCTGACCTCAGTGCGTTGAAGATCACCGTCGACCCCATCGAGGTCAGCGACGAGGACGTCGACGCCGAACTGCAGTCGCTTCGGGCCCGGTTCGGCACGCTGACGTCAGTCGAGCGGCCCGCCGCCAACGGCGACTTCGTCTCGATCGACCTGTCCGCCACGGTCAACGGCGAGGACGTGCCGGAGGCGACGACGCAGGGGCTGTCTCACGAGGTCGGGTCCGGCCAGTTGGTCGACGGTCTCGACGAAGCGATCGTCGGGCTCTCGGCGGGCGAATCCGCAACCTTCACCACCAAGCTGGCCGCCGGCCCGCACGCCGGGCAGGACGCCGAGGTCACCGTCACTGTCGGGTCGGTCAAGGAACGCGAACTGCCCGAGCCCGACGACGAATTCGCCCAATTGGCAAGCGAATTCGACACCATCGAGGAGCTGCGGGCCAACCTGTCCGACCAGGTGCGACGGGTCAAGCGCATCCAGCAGGCGGAGGCGATCCGCAACGCCACACTCGACGCCCTGCTCGACCAGGTCGACATGCCGCTGCCCGAGGCGGTCGTGCAGGCCCAGGTCGACGACGCGCTGCACAACGCCATCCACCGCTTCGATCACGACGAAGCCAAATTCGCCGAGGCGCTCGCCGAGCAGGGATCGTCGCGCGAAGAGTTCGACGCCGACACCCGCGCCGGCGCGGAAAAGGCCATCAAGACGCAGCTGCTGCTCGACGCGCTGGCCGACGACTTGGACATCCAGGTGGGCCAGGACGACCTGACCGAGCGGCTGGTGATGACCTCACAGCAATACGGGGTGGAGCCGCAGCAGCTGCTGGCCTACATGCAGCAGAACAACCAGTTGCCGGCCATGTTCGCCGACGTCCGCCGCGGGCTGACCATCGCCGCGGTGGTCGAGGCGGCCACCGTCACCGACAGCGACGGGAATGTGATCGACACCAGCGAGTTCTTTCCTCGCCGTGGCGCGGACGAAGCCGACGAGACGGAGCCTGCGGGCGACGCCGAGTGAAGCTCTGAGCGAACGCGGGCACTTGGGGGAGTGCACCACGGCAACGGTTGGTTAGTGTCGTTCATACGGAACACGAGAAAGCAGGTAGTCCACTGTGAGCGGTGACATGCGTTCGAACACGCAGGGTCTGAACCTCGTCGACTCGGTCTATGAGCGCTTGCTCTCCGAGCGCATCATCTTCCTGGGTTCTGAGGTCAACGACGACGTTGCCAACCGGCTCTGCGCGCAGATTCTGCTGCTCGCCGCCGAGGACCCGACCAAAGACATCTCGCTGTACATCAATTCGCCCGGCGGGTCGATCAGCGCCGGCATGGCGATCTACGACACGATGGTGCTCGCCCCGTGCGACATCGCCACCTACGCGATGGGCATGGCGGCCTCGATGGGCCAGTTCCTCTTGGCGGCGGGCACCAAAGGCAAGCGCTATACCTTGCCGCACGCCCGGATCCTGATGCATCAGCCGCTGGGCGGCGTGACCGGCAGCGCGGCCGACATCGCGATTCAGGCCGAGCAGTTCGCCGTCATCAAGAAGGAAATGTTCCGGCTCAACGCGGAATTCACCGGCCAGCCGATCGAGCGGATCATGGCCGACTCGGACCGCGACCGCTGGTTCACCGCCGCCGAAGCCCTGGAATACGGCTTCGTCGACCACATCATCACCAACGCCCCCGTCAACGGAGCCGCATCATGAATCCCGAAATCGCACCACAGGCCCGTTACATCCTGCCGTCGTTCATCGAGCATTCGAGTTGGGGCGTCAAGGAATCCAACCCGTACAACAAGCTGTTCGAGGAGCGCATCATCTTCCTCGGCGTCCAGGTCGACGACGCGTCGGCCAACGACATCATGGCGCAGCTGTTGGTGCTCGAGTCGCTGGATCCCGACCGCGACATCACGATGTACATCAACTCGCCCGGCGGCGGATTCACTTCGCTGATGGCGATTTACGACACCATGCAGTACGTGCGGGCCGACATCCAGACGGTGTGCCTGGGTCAGGCCGCCTCGGCCGCGGCGGTGTTGCTGGCCGCGGGCACGCCCGGTAAGCGGATGGCGCTGCCCAACGCGCGGGTGCTGATTCACCAGCCGTCGCTGTCGGGTGTCATCCAGGGCCAGTTCTCCGACCTGGAAATCCAGGCCGCCGAGATCGAGCGGATGCGCACGCTGATGGAGACGACGCTGGCTCGCCACACCGGCAAGGAAGCCGAGGTGATCCGCAAGGACACCGACCGCGACAAGATCCTGACCGCCGAAGAGGCCAAGGATTACGGGATCATCGACACCGTGCTGGAGTACCGCAAGCTCTCGGCGCAGCCGGCGTAATCACCGCAGCGCGGCGGCCAGGTCGGCGATGTCGGCCGGCCGCACCCGGCAACATCCGCCGACGATCCGCGCTCCCGCCGAAACCCATTGCGGCACAAGATCTGCCGAGAACCGCGACGGCCCCACCCAGGCGCGACGGCCGCTGTCCCAGCGCTCGCCGCTGTTCGGGTAAACGATCACCGGCTTGCCCGTTTCGGCCGCCGCCGAGATCGCCGGCAAGACGTCGTCGGGTGAGCAGCAGTTGACCCCGACGGCGACGATCTCCGGCACGCCCGCGGCGACGGCGAACGCCTCGGCCAACGGCTGTCCGGCCCGGGTGAAGACGCCGTCGATGGTGTAGCTCAGCCAGGCCGGCACCCCCAACGCGTGCACCAGGTTCACCAATGCCTCGGCCTCGTCGACGTCGGGCACCGTCTCTAGCGCGAGCACGTCGGCGCCGGCCTCGGCCAGCACTTCCAACCGCGGGCGATGCCAGGACTCCAACTGCGCGACGGAAAGCCCGTAGCGCCCGCGGTATTCGGAGCCGTCGGCCAGCGCCGCGCCGTAGGGGCCGATCGACGCCGCAACCCAGGGGCCCGCTCTGGCCAGTTCGACGCTGCGCCGCAGCAGCCCCTCGGCGTCCTTCCGGCCGATGCCGCGAGCGGCGAAACCCTCGAACGAGGCTTGGTAGCTGGCGGTCGTCGCATACATGGCTCCCGCGGCGAAGAACGCCCGGTGCACCGCGGCGATCTCCGCGGGAGCGTCGGCCAGCAGCCTCGCCGACCACAACGGGTCGGAAAGATCATGCCCGCGCGCCTCGAGCTCGGTGGCCAGTCCGCCGTCGCCGACCAACACGGTATCGTCGGGCACGGCCATTCCCACAGGCCCAGCGTAGGGCGGTGCGAATCGGTCCAGTAACGGCCGCGACACGCCAGGGACACGGCGGCGCGTTACGAGGCGCGCCAAGCGCCGTGAGGCGATATGTTCTGAGCGGACAGGCACGAATATCACTGACGCGATTCGGCCTTAACGGTCGCGTCGCGCCGGAGCAAGCGGGTAGCGTCGGGAAATACACGCGGCATACCACAACAAACGGTGAACAGGAAGTAGGCTCCCAGCACCATGGCGCGCATCGGAGACGGCGGTGACCTGCTGAAGTGCTCGTTCTGCGGGAAGAGTCAAAAGCAGGTCAAGAAGCTCATTGCGGGCCCCGGCGTATACATCTGCGACGAGTGCATCGATCTGTGCAACGAGATCATCGAAGAGGAACTCGCCGACGCCGACGACGTCAAACTCGATGAGCTGCCCAAGCCCGCGGAGATCCGCGAATTCCTGGAGGGCTACGTCATCGGCCAGGACACCGCCAAGCGCACCTTGGCCGTCGCGGTCTACAACCACTACAAGCGCATCCAGGCCGGCGAGAAGGGCCGCGACTCCCGCGCCAGTGAGCCCGTCGAGCTCACCAAGTCCAACATCCTGATGCTGGGCCCGACCGGGTGCGGCAAGACCTACCTGGCCCAGACGCTGGCCAAGATGCTCAACGTGCCATTCGCCATCGCCGACGCCACCGCGCTGACCGAAGCCGGATACGTCGGCGAGGACGTCGAGAACATTCTGCTCAAGCTGATCCAGGCCGCCGACTACGACGTCAAGCGCGCCGAGACCGGCATCATCTACATCGACGAGGTCGACAAGATCGCGCGCAAAAGCGAGAACCCGTCGATCACCCGCGACGTCTCCGGCGAGGGTGTACAGCAGGCGCTGCTGAAAATCCTGGAGGGCACCCAGGCGTCGGTGCCGCCGCAGGGCGGGCGCAAGCACCCGCACCAGGAGTTCATCCAGATCGACACCACCAACGTGTTGTTCATCGTGGCCGGCGCGTTCGCTGGGCTGGAAAAGATCGTCTCCGACCGGGTCGGCAAACGCGGGCTCGGCTTCGGCGCCGAGGTCCGCTCCAAAGCCGAGATCGACACCACCGATCACTTCGCCGAGGTCATGCCCGAAGACTTGATCAAGTACGGGCTCATCCCGGAATTCATCGGCCGGCTGCCGGTGGTGGCCTCGGTGACCAACCTGGACATGGACTCGCTGGTCAAGATCTTGTCCCAGCCGAAGAACGCGTTGGTCAAGCAATACACCCGGCTCTTCGAAATGGACGGCGTGGAACTGGAATTCACCACCGATGCGCTGGAGGCCATCGCCGAACAGGCGATCCACCGCGGCACCGGTGCCCGCGGCTTGCGCGCAATCATGGAAGAAGTCCTGCTGCCGGTGATGTACGACATCCCCAGCCGCGACGACGTCGCCAAGGTCGTTGTGACCAAGGAGACGGTGCAGGACAACGTGCTGCCCACGATCGTGCCGCGCAAGCCGTCGCGCACCGAACGCCGCGACAAGAGCGCGTAATTCGCGACCCCTCCGGGGTGCTAGCTAATGTTACTCATGCGTAGTTTTTGTTCTTAGACTTTGCATTCCAGCAAAAGTGATGAACACCACACTTCACCCCTGCACGCTTCCGCACCGCGCGTCTGACCTCGTTTTTTGAACCGATGGCGATACGGTAGTCATGCGCGTGGGCGTGAATTAAACCCTAAGAGCAGTGCAATAATCGGTACTACCAGTGACATAAAACGCGGCCGGGGTTTTGCTTCGGCGGCGGGTACCGGTAGGCGCGCAACGCAGAGTGCCCGTGCGACAGACAGCGACGGAAGGCGGGGACGTGGGTCCGAACGAGGACGGAGCCAGGTCAGAATCTCATTCAGCCAGCACGGCAGCGTCCAAGCGGCAGAAGCTGGAACAAGTCGTCATCCGCTTCGCAGGAGACTCCGGCGACGGCATGCAGCTCACCGGTGACCGGTTCACCTCCGAGGCCGCGTTGTTCGGCAACGACCTGGCCACCCAGCCCAACTACCCGGCCGAGATCCGTGCACCGCAGGGCACCCTGCCCGGCGTCTCGTCGTTCCAGATCCAGATCGCCGAATACGACATCCTGACGGCCGGAGACCGGCCCGACGTGCTGGTCGCGATGAACCCGGCGGCGCTGAAAGCCAACATCGGCGACCTGCCGCGCGGCGGACTGGTGATTGCCAACTCCGACGAGTTCACCAAGCGCAACCTGGCCAAGGTCGGCTACCAGGACAATCCGCTGGAATCCGGCGAGCTGTCCGAGTACGTCGTGCAGCCGGTGGCGATGACGACGCTGACGCTCGGCGCCGTCGAGGCAATCGGCGCGTCGAAGAAGGACGGCCAGCGGGCCAAGAACATGTTCGCGCTGGGCCTGCTGTCCTGGATGTACGGCCGGCCGATCGAAACCAGCGAGGCGTTCATCCGCGAGAAGTTCGCCCGCAAGCCCGACATCGCCGAGGCCAACGTGCTGGCGCTCAAGGCCGGGTGGAACTACGGCGAAACCACCGAGGCGTTCGGGACCACCTACGACGTCTCCCCGGCGAAACTGCCCGCGGGGGAGTACCGCCAGATCTCCGGCAACACCGCGATGGCGTACGGGATCGTCACAGCCGGCCAGCTCGCCGACATCCCGGTGGTGCTCGGCAGCTACCCGATCACGCCGGCCTCCGACATCCTGCACGAGCTGTCCAAGCACAAGAACTTCAACGTCATCACCTTCCAGGCAGAAGACGAGATCGGCGGCGTGTGTGCGGCATTGGGCGCCGCCTACGGCGGCGCGCTGGGGGTCACCAGCACCTCCGGGCCGGGCTTGTCGCTGAAGTCCGAGGCGATCGGGCTGGGCGTGATGACCGAGCTGCCGCTGCTGGTGATCGACGTTCAGCGTGCCGGTCCGTCGACGGGTATGCCGACCAAGACCGAGCAGGCCGACCTGCTGCAGGCGATGTACGGGCGCAACGGCGAATCGCCGGTCGCGGTGTTGGCGCCGCGGTCGCCGTCGGACTGCTTCGAGACCGCCGTGGAGGCGGTGCGCATCGCGGTGTCGTACCACACCCCGGTGATCGTGTTGTCCGACGGCGCGATCGCCAACGGCTCAGAGCCGTGGCAGATCCCCGACGTCAGCACCCTGGAACCCATCGAGCACACCTTCGCCAAGGCCGACGAGCCGTTCCAGCCCTATGCCCGCGACCCCGAAACCCTGGCGCGGCAGTTTGCGATTCCCGGCACCCCGGGTCTGGAACACCGCATCGGCGGGCTGGAGGCGGCCAACGGGTCGGGCAACATCTCCTACGAGCCGGCCAACCACGACCTGATGGTGCGGTTGCGCCAGGCCAAGATCGACGGGATCCGCGTCCCTGACCTCGAGGTCGACGACCCGACCGGTGACGCCGAGCTGTTGCTGATCGGGTGGGGCAGCACCTACGGTCCGATCGGCGAAGCGTGCCGGCGGGCGCGCCGCAGGGGCATCAAGGTGGCGCACGCCCACCTGCGTTATCTGAACCCGTTCCCGGCCAATCTGGGCGACGTGCTGCGCCGCTACCCGAAGGTGGTGTGCCCGGAGATGAACATGGGTCAGCTGGCGCTGCTGCTGCGCGGGAAGTATTTGGTCGACATCCAGTCGGTCACCAAGGTGCAGGGGCTGTCCTTCCTGGCCGACGAAGTGAGCCGGCTGATCAGCGCCGCGCTGGGCGGGACGCTGGCCGAGATCGAGCAAGACAAGGCAATGGTCGCCAGGATGGCAGCGGCGACGGTGGGAGCAGAAGCATGACTGACGTAATCGGGCAGGACCTGGGGTTGAGCGCCGTCAGCGGAGTCCCGACCACGGATGCGCCGCAGAAGGCCAAGGACTTCACCAGTGACCAGGAGGTGCGCTGGTGCCCCGGTTGTGGTGACTACGTCATCCTCAACACCATCCGCAACTTCCTGCCCGAGCTCGGGCTGCGCCGCGAGAACATCGTGTTCGTCAGCGGCATCGGCTGCTCCAGCCGGTTCCCGTACTACCTGGAGACCTACGGACTTCACTCCATCCACGGCCGCGCGCCGGCCATCGCGACCGGCTTGGCGCTGGCCCGCGAGGACCTGTCGGTGTGGGTGGTCACCGGTGACGGCGACGCGCTCTCGATCGGCGGCAACCATTTGGTGCACGCCTTGCGCCGCAACGTCAACCTGACGATTCTGCTGTTCAACAACCGCATCTACGGCCTGACCAAGGGGCAATACTCGCCCACCTCCGAGGTCGGCAAGGTCACCAAGTCGACGCCGATGGGTTCGCTCGACCAGCCCTTCAACCCGGTGTCCCTGGCACTGGGTGCCGAGGCGAGCTTCGTCGGGCGGGCGCTGGACTCCGACCGCAAGGGGCTGTCGGAGGTACTGCGCGCCGCGGCCACCCACCGCGGCTCGGCGCTGGTCGAGATCCTGCAGGACTGCCCGATCTTCAACGACGGTTCGTTCGACGCCCTGCGCAAAGAAGGCTCCGAGGAGCGGGTGATCAACGTCCACCACGGCGAGCCGATCGTCTTCGGCGCCAACGACGAATACTGCGTGGTGCGTTCGGGATTCGGGCTCGAGGTGGCCAAGACCGCCGACGTCAGCGCCGACGAGATCGTCGTGCACGACGCGCACGCCGCCGATTCGGCCTACGCATTCGCGCTGTCGCGGCTGTCCGACCAGAACCTCGAGCACACCGTGATGGGCATCTTCCGCCAGGTGAGCCGGCCAACCTACGACGACGCCGCACGCGCACAGGTGACTGCTGCGGCGGCGACTGCGCCGGCGGATCGCGCCGGGCTGCAATCGCTGCTGCGGGGCCGCGACACCTGGACCGTCGCCTGACGTGGCGAACGGGCCGGCCTCGTTGGCAGGGGTAGTGCTGGCGGGGGGCGCGTCACGGCGGATGGGTCGCGACAAGGCCACTCTCGCAGTACCCGAGGAGATTTCGGGTTCCGAAGGCCCAACCACGATGGTCGAGCACGTGGTCGGGATCCTGGGCAAGCGTTGCCAGCCGGTATTCGTCGTCGCCGCCCCGGGACAGCCGCTGCCGGACCTGCGGGCGGACATCCTGCGTGACGAGGTGCGCGGGCTGGGTCCGCTGTTGGCGACCGGACGCGGGCTGCGCGCCGCCCGGGAGGCCGGCACCACGTGGGCATTCGTCTGCGCCGTCGACATGCCGTTGCTGACGGTTGATTTGATCGACACGCTGGCCGACCGGGCAGCTGAGGTGGACGCCGAGGTGACGTTGCCATGGGACGGCCGCGACCACTACCTGGCCGCGGTGTACCGGACCGACCTGGCTGACAGGATCGACGCGCTGGTGGCCGCCGGCGAGCGGGCCATGCGGGCGCTGGTCGACGGCGCCGACACTCAACGGATCGTGGTCTCCGATTCCCGGCCGCTGAGCAATGTGAATTCGGCGGACGATCTGCGCGCGCTGGTCAAATCCAGTCGCTGAGCCCGCACAATTCTGCGGTATTTCCGCCAATTCTTGGTGCAAATTCCCGTCGCAAAAATTGAGAAATTCGGCGGCGTATTCACCGGACAGCATTGTTAATATCGAAAGTTCGCTGAGAGCGAGCCGGTAAACCCTTGCTGCAGAAGGGATTACAGCTGCCGACGAGTCTGAAGGGACGTGCTGGCCCCGTCGAAATTGGATGTTCCGCGGCAAATTGCTGCCCACTGCGGCCATCGCCCTTCTGCCCGCGGGTGACCTGGGCCCCGAGCCGGCCGGGGTGCCGGAGATTTGTTGGCCCGCAGTGCTGGCGTACCGAAAGCTGTTGTAGCACTGCGTGGTTGACGAGACCAAAAGCCGGTTCGGCTCGTACTGCTCAAATTTGGGCATTGTCACCTTGCGCAGCCTTCTCCACGGAAGTGGAGACTAAAACGTCTGCCGCACAAAGGTTTAGGGCAATTCTAGCGCATTCGGAAGGGGAGCCCCGTTCACGGAACCCGAATCGGGGCGTGTCAGCGTTCCGGCGCGCTCCAGGTCGCGAACAGCCTTGCTGACACCGCGTCAGTCGTGAAACGGGCAGTTTGCGTACGGCAAATCGGTGTCCCAGCTCACAATATTTGCGTGATTTGGCTCACGGCGCACTACTGATTTCTCCGGTTTGACGCCGGCGAAAAAGACATCGGTGACCTGGGAAGACAATTATCCGAACCGCCGATAATCCGGTCGTTATCGAACCGAGATATGCGTGTCGCGTGAGATGACGAATGCAATCCGGTCTCGTACGGTCCGTGTCGGCCCTCAACGGCCACCAAAATCGAATCCACGGACCCGCGTGTGAGCGGGGCTGCGAACGGCACGGCCGTCGCGGCCATCGGGCACTAGCCCGTCGGGCGGACCACGCCCCCGCTGTCGTGCCTGAACGAGACGGCACGGTCCAAAGCACCAACCCGGCCTGCACAGGCACCCCAAGCCCACGTTCGTGGGCTTGCTTTGGCGCGCGCACCGCGAAAGGAACGATGTTGAAGAACGTCCACAAGACGCTCATCATGGCCGCGATCACCGGGGCGCTTGCCGCTGCGCCGCTCGCGCCCTTTGCCGCGACCGCCTACGCGGAAGGCGAGGCCTGGGACTCGAACGCCGCCCTCGGCACCATGCGTGACGCAGCGCCTGCGGAGGATCTGCCTCCGGCCCCCGAGGACCTGCCGCCGGCTCCCGAGGACCTGCCGCCGGCTCCCGAGGACCTGCCCCCGGCTCCGGAGGACCTGCCTCCGGCTCCCGAGGGCCTTCCTCCGGCTCCCGAGGCGCCCCCGGCCCCGGAGGCCGCTCCCGAGGAGCCCGCTCCTGCGCCGGTGAAGAAGGCCTACAGCGTGAACTGGGACGCGATCGCGCAGTGCGAGTCCGGTGGCAACTGGTCGATCAACACCGGCAACGGCTTCGTCGGTGGTCTGCAGTTCACCCCGAGCACCTGGCGTGCCAACGGTGGCTCCGGCTCTCCGGCCAGCGCGAGCCGCGAGGAGCAGATCCGAGTGGCCGAGAACGTTCTGCGTACGCAGGGCATCGGCGCGTGGCCGGTCTGCGGCCGCCGCGGCTGACCCAACAGCTAGACAAGACGGTGCCGGGCCTTCGGGTCCGGCACCGTCGTCTATTTAGGGACGGCGAAGGCCGACCGGGCCGCCACCGACGCCAGATGCCGGGTCAGCACCGCTTCGGGAACCAGCACGCTGGCCCGGCTGGCGACGGCGCTCAGAATCGCCGGGCGGGCATTGATCACCCGGCCGATCAGCGCCGCCTCCCGGACGATCGAGGCAACCCGTCGCCGCCGGAACGCGGCGAACCGCTCGAATGCGCTCGCCAGGTCGGCGGCCTGCCGGACACAGGCGGCCAGTACCGCGGCGTCTTCGAGCGCCTGGCAGCCGCCCTGGCCCAGATGCGGGCGCATCGGATGGGCGGCGTCGCCGACCAGCACTACCGGGCCGCGCGCCCAGCGTCGGGCGCGGCTGCGGTCGTAGAGGTCGTTGCGCAACACGTCGGCCGGTGCCGTCGCCGCCAGCATGCCCGGGATGGGCTCCGGCCAGCCGGCCAGCTTCTTCTGTAAGTACGGCAACTCGCCGTCGGGCGACACCCGGCCTTCCGGCGCCCGCTCGGTGGTGAACCAATAGGTGCGGTCCGGCCCCATCGGGACGTGGCCGGTTTGCACCCCGGGGCCCAGCGTCTCGCCCGCCAATTGCGGGTCCATGGCACAGGAGGCCACCCCACGCCACGCCGTGTAGCCCGCGTAGCGGTGTTCCAGCGTGCCGTTGAGGTGCCGCGCCACCAGCGAGCGGATCCCGTCGGCGCCGACGACCGCATCGGCCGTGCGGTCCGTGCCGTCCGACAGCTCGAGCCGCACGCCTCCGTTCATCACGATGCCGGCGGCCGAGAGGCCGTATTCCACCGTGCCGGGCGCCAGCGCTGCGGCAAGGATGTCCCGCAAGACCGAGCGCTGCACCACCACCATCGGCTCCCCGAGCGCGGTGACCAATCTTTCGTCGGCGGGACGGCGCAGCCACGAGCCGTCGCGCCAGCGCAGCGCACCGGCGGTGACCCGGCCACCGGCGTCGCGGACCCGATCCCCGACGCCGATGTGGTCCAGTGCGGCCAGCGCGTTGGGCCAGATGCTGATCCCGGCCCCGGCCGAGGTGTCGGTGCGTTCTTCGATCACCGAGACCTCGCGGCCACACCGCTGCAGCGCCACCGCGCTTGCCAGACCCGCGATGCCCGCGCCGACGACGACGATGCGTTGCGCCATGCGGCCGAACTTATCGGGTGGGTGCTTGTGCTACCCAAGACGGATGACGGCAACGGCATTCGACGATCTCGACGACTACCTCGCGCTGCCGCGGGTTTCCGGCCTGGCCGTGTCGGCCGACGGGTCCCGGCTGGTGACCACGGTGGCCGAACTCGACGACAAGCGCGCCGAGTACATCAGCGCGGTCTGGGAAGTCGATCCGGCCGGCCGGGCGCCCGCGCGCCGACTGACGCGCGGCGCGCACGGTGAGTCGTCGCCGGCCTTCACCGTCGACGGCGACCTGCTGTTCGTGTCGTCGCGGCCGACATCGGATGACGAGAAGCCGCCGGCCTCGCTGTGGCGATTGCCTGCGGGCGGCGGCGAAGCGGTGGAAGTGCTCAGCATGCCCGGGGGAGTCAGTGTGGTGCGCACCGCGCGTGACGCCGACGCGGCAGTGATCGCGGCGCCGCTGCTGGCTTCGGCCGACGGCGTCGACGACGATCGGCGGCTGCGGGATCTGCGCAAGGACTCCAAGGTGACCGCGATCCTGCACGCCGGATTCCCGGTTCGCTTCTGGGACAAGGATCTTGGCCCCGACCAGCCGCACTTCTTCGATGCGTCCGGCCCGCGCGACCTGACCCCGAATCCGGGTGGGGCGCTGCGCGAGGCCGGCTTCGACATCAGCGCCGACGGCCGGTTCCTGGTGACGACGTGGCGGGTGGCCAGTCCCGGACCTGCGCAGCGGTCGGTGCTGATGCGCATCGACCTGACCTCCGGCGAACGCA
This sequence comes from Mycobacterium sp. MFM001, assembly GCF_003402475.1. Taxonomy (GTDB): domain Bacteria; phylum Actinomycetota; class Actinomycetes; order Mycobacteriales; family Mycobacteriaceae; genus Mycobacterium. Next base: position 312,504 of record NZ_BFAB01000003.1, on the reverse strand, counting down.
GCGTAATCGCGGACGATCCGGACGCCGACCTCGGCAATCCCGCGATCTCGCCCGACGGGTCGGCCGTGGCGTTCACCCGCGAAACCATCTCCACACCGGAGCGCGCGCCTCGAACGACGTTGCAATGCTTACGGTTCGGCGAGCAGCCGGTGACCCTGGCCGAGGACTGGGACCGCTGGCCGGCCACGGTGACGTGGTCGAGCGACGGCGCCGCGCTGATCGTCACCGCCGACCAGGCCGGGCGCATTCCGGTGTTCGCGGTCGACGTCGCCAGCTGCGCCGTCACCCAACTCACCAATGACGATTTCGGCTACACCGACGTCGTCGCCGCCCCCGGCGGGGTGCTGTTCGCACTGCGCAGCTCCTACGCGACGCCGCCGCACCCGGTGCGGATCGATCCCGGCGGCGCGGTCACCGTGTTGCCGTGTGTCGAATTGCCCACGCTGCCAGGAACATTGACAGAACTCAGCGCAACCGCGCCGGACGGCGCGACGGTGCGGTCCTGGCTTGTGCTGCCAGAGGACACCGCGCCGGCGCCGCTGTTGCTGTGGATTCACGGCGGGCCGCTGGGCAGCTGGAACAGCTGGTCGTGGCGGTGGAACCCGTGGCTGATGGCCGCCAAGGGCTACGCGGTGCTGTTGCCCGACCCCGCGCTGTCCACCGGCTACGGGCAGGCGTTCGTTCAGCGTGGCTGGGGTGCCTGGGGCGGGCCGCCGTTCGAGGACTTGATGGCAGCCAGCGACGCCGCCGGCCGGCATCCGCGCATCGACGCCGGCCGCACGGCCGCGATGGGCGGGTCGTTCGGCGGCTACATGGCCAACTGGGTGGCCGGCCACACCGACCGGTTCGCCGCGATCGTGACGCACGCCAGTCTGTGGGCGCTCGACCAATTCGGCCCCACCACCGACGTGGCCTACTACTGGCGTCGCGAGATGACCCCGCAGATGACCGCCGCGCATTCACCGCACCGCTTCGTCGAGGCGATCACCACTCCGATGCTGATCATCCACGGCGACAAGGACTATCGCGTGCCGATCGGCGAAGCGCTGCGGCTGTGGTACGAGCTGCTCGCGCAGTCCGGCCTGCCCGCCGCCGACGACGGCACCAGCCCGCACCGGTTCTTGTATTTTCCGTCCGAGCACCACTGGGTGGTGGCGCCGCAGCACACCAAGATTTGGTATCAGGTGGTGCTGGCGTTCCTGGCCGAACATGTGCTCGGGGAGACCGGCGAGTTGCCCGAAATCCTGGGAGTAGCGTCGGCGCCGTGACAGGAACCCAGCGAGAGTTCGACATTGTCGTGTACGGGGCGACGGGCTTCGTGGGAAGGCTGACCGCCGAATACCTCGCCAGCGCAGGGGGTGACGCCCGCATCGCGCTGGCCGGACGCTCGACCGAGCGATTGGCCAAGGTGCGCGAAACCCTGGGCGCCGCGGCCCAATCCTGGCCGCTGTTGGAGGCCGACGCCTCGTCGCCGTCCACGCTGGATGCAATGGCGGCGCGGACGCAGGTGGTCATCACCACGGTAGGGCCGTACACCCGCTACGGGCTGCCGCTGGTCGGCGCCTGCGCCGCCGCGGGCACCGACTACGCCGACCTGACCGGCGAGGCGATGTTCGTGCGCAACAGCATCGACCTGTACCACAAGCAGGCCGCCGACACCGGCGCGCGGATTGTGCATGCATGCGGATTCGATTCCATCCCTTCGGATTTGACGGTGTATGCGTTGCATCGGGCGGTCAGCGAGGACGGCACCGGTCAGCTCGCCGACACCGACTTCGTGTTGCGGCGGTTCTCCGGTGGGCTTTCCGGCGGCACCATCGCCTCGATGATGGAAGTGATGGACACCGCGTCGAACGACCCCGATGCGCGGCGCCAGCTCGACGACCCGTACACGCTGAGTCCCGACCGCTCCGCGGAACCGGACCTCGGCCCGCAGCCCGATCTGCCGAGGCGCCGTGGTCGCGACATCGCACCGGAGCTGGCCGGCAGCTGGACCGCGGGATTTTTGATGGCGCCATACAACACGCGAATTGTGCGGCGCAGCAACGCATTACAGGACTGGGCTTACGGTAGGCAGTTCCGCTACAGCGAACACATGAGTGTGGGCTCGTCGTTCGCGGCGCCGGCGGCGTCCGCGGTGGTCACCGGGGTCGGCAACGCAACTTTTGCGCTGGGCAGCCGCTATTTCCGGTTGCTTCCGCGACGGCTGGTCGAACGGTTGGCCCCCAAACCGGGCAGCGGCCCCAGCGCGGCCACGCGTGAGCGCGGCTTCTACCAGGCCGAGACCTACACCACCACGACCACCGGTGCGCGCTATGTGGCGAAGATGGCGCAGCGGGGCGACCCGGGCTACAAGGCGACGTCGGTGCTGCTCGGCGAGAGTGGCCTGGCGCTGGCCCTGGACCGCGACAAACTCTCCGACCTGCGCGGCGTGCTCACGCCGGCCGCCGCGATGGGCGACGCCCTGTTGGCGCGGTTCCCCGGCGCGGGGGTGTCGCTGGACACTGCGCGGTTGAATTGAGCGGCGCTGAACCGCTGTCCGACAAGATCAACTGGACTAGGGTCAGTACCGCTTCACTACACAATCGAGAAACGTTAGGTGGACGTGTCCATGGCCGGCCTTGATGATCTTTTCGCCCAAATTCCCACGAGCGACATTGCAGGCAAGCTCGGCGTCGACGAATCCGAGGTCAACAACGCGGTTCAGTTGCTGGTGCCGGTGCTGGTTGGTGGTGTGCACCAGAACGCGCAGGACCCCGACAACGCGTCGGCGATCGAGTCGGAGGTCAGCAGCCACGCCGTCCGGGGTCTGCTGGACACCGGTGTCAACGTCAACCAGGTCGACGAGAACCAGGGCCAGCAGGCGATCGCAAAGATCTTCGGCGGCAACGACACCAGCCAGGTTGCGGCGGCGCTCTCGGGTTCCGGAGCCGGCAACGCCGACTTGATCCAGAAGCTGTTGCCGATCCTGGCCCCGATCGTGCTGGCCTACATCGGCAAGCAGATGACGCAGCAGAAGGGCGGGGCAGCGCCCGCGGAGGAGAAGGCGTCCGGCGGCGCGCTCAACGACGTGCTGGGCAGCATCATCAGCGGGATGTCCGGCAGCCGCAACAAGTCGCTGGGCAGCGTGTTGGGTGACGCGCTCGGCAGCAAAGCGGGCGACATCCTCGGCGGACTTTTCGGCAAGAAGTAACCAGCCCCACAAGGGCGGACGTCGAGGCGGGCCGTCGCCCTCCATAGAATTGACCGGTGACCAGCCCGAGCCGCGCCGCCGATGCCCTGCCCAAGTCCTGGGATCCGGGCGCGGTCGAGAGCACCATCTACCAGCGGTGGGTGGACGCCGGCTACTTCACGGCGGATCCGACCAGTGCCAAGCCCGGGTACTCGATCGTGCTGCCGCCGCCGAACGTGACCGGCGAATTGCACATGGGCCACGCACTGGACCACACGCTGATGGACGTGCTGACCCGCCGCAAGCGGATGCAGGGCTACGAGGTGCTGTGGCTGCCGGGCATGGACCACGCCGGCATCGCCACCCAGATCGTGGTGGAAAAGCAGCTCGCGGTCGACGGCAAGACCAAAGAGGACTTCGGCCGCGAGCTGTTCGTCGAGAAGGTGTGGGACTGGAAGCGTGACTCCGGCGGCACGATCGGCGCCCAGATGCGCCGGCTCGGCGACGGCGTGGACTGGAGCCGCGACCGTTTCACCATGGACGAGGGCCTGTCCCGCGCGGTGCGCACGATTTTCAAGCGGCTCTACGACGCCGGGCTGATCTACCAGGCCGAGCGGCTGGTGAACTGGTCGCCGGAGCTGGAAACCGCGATCTCCGACCTCGAGGTGCGCTACGAGGACGTCGAGGGCGAACTGGTGTCGTTCCGCTACGGCTCACCCGACGGGCCCAGCATCGTGGTGGCCACCACCCGGGTCGAGACGATGTTGGGCGACACCGCGATCGCGGTGCATCCCGACGACGAGCGGTACCGCGACCTCGTCGGCGCCACGCTGCCGCACCCGTTCGTCGACCGGCGGCTCGTCGTCGTCGCCGACGAGCACGTCGACCCCGAATTCGGCACCGGCGCAGTCAAAGTCACCCCGGCCCACGACCCCAACGACTTCGAGATCGGCCTGCGCCATCAGCTGCCGATGCCGTCGATCATGGACACCAAAGGTCGAATCGCCGGCACCGGAACACAATTCGACGGCATGGACCGTTTCGAAGCCCGGGTGGCGGTGCGGGAAGCGCTCGCGACGCAGGGCCGCATCGTGGCCGAGAAACGGCCGTATTTGCACAGCGTCGGGCACTCCGACCGCACCGGCGAGCCTATCGAGCCGCGGCTGTCGCTGCAGTGGTGGGTGCGGGTGGAGTCGCTGGCCAAGGCCGCCGGCGACGCAGTGCGCAACGGCGACACCGTGATTCACCCGGCCAGCCTGGAGCCGCGCTTCTTCGGGTGGGTCGACGACATGCACGACTGGTGCATTTCGCGGCAGTTGTGGTGGGGGCATCGCATCCCGATCTGGCACGGCCCGGACGGTGAGCAGGTGTGCGTCGGCCCCGACGAAACCCCGCCCGACGGCTGGGAGCAAGACCACGACGTCCTGGACACCTGGTTCTCCTCGGCGCTGTGGCCGTTTTCCACGATGGGCTGGCCTGAGCGCACTCCTGAGCTGGAAAAGTTCTATCCGACAAGTGTTTTGGTTACCGGTTACGACATCCTGTTCTTCTGGGTGGCCCGGATGATGATGTTCGGCACCTTCGTCGGCGGCGATGACGCCATCACGCTGGGCGGGCGCCGAGGTCCGCAGGTGCCGTTCACCGACGTGTTCCTGCACGGACTGATCCGCGACGAGTTCGGCCGCAAGATGAGCAAGTCGAAAGGCAACGGCGTCGACCCGTTGGACTGGGTGGAGAAGTTCGGCGCCGACGCGCTGCGGTTCACCTTGGCCCGCGGCGCCAGCCCGGGCGGGGACCTGTCCATCGGGGAGGACCATGTCCGGGCGTCGCGCAACTTCGGCACCAAGCTGTTCAACGCGACGCGGTTCGCGTTGCTTAATGGTGCAGCGCTGGCGCCGCTGCCCGACGAGTTGACCGACGCCGACCGGTGGATCCTGGGTCGACTGGAAGAGGTTCGCGCCGAGGTCGATTCGGCTTTCGAGCGCTACGAGTTCAGCCGGGCCTGTGAGGCGCTCTATCACTACACCTGGGACGAGTTCTGCGACTGGTACGTGGAGCTGGCCAAGACGCAACTGGCCGCCGGGCTTTCGCACACCAACGCCGTGCTGGCCGCCGTGCTGGATACGCTGCTGCGGTTGTTGCATCCGGTCATCCCGTTCATCACCGAGTCGCTGTGGCAGGCGGTCACCGGACAGGAGTCGCTGGTGATCGCCGACTGGCCGCAGCCGTCCGGTATCGACTTGGATCCTGTTGCTGCACAACGGATCACCGACATGCAGAAGCTGGTCACCGAGGTCCGGCGGTTCCGCAGCGACCAAGGCCTGGCCGACCGGCAGAAGGTGCCGGCCCGGCTGTCGGGCATCGATGAGGCGGGTCTGGGCGCCCAGGTACCTGCGGTGACGTCGCTGGCCTGGCTGACCGCGCCCGACGCCGACTTCAGCCCGTCGGCGTCCCTGGAAGTCCGGCTGAGTAGTGCCACCGTCGTCGTCGAACTCGACACCTCGGGCACCATCGACGTCGAGGCCGAACGGCGCCGCCTGGAAAAGGATTTGGCCGCCGCGCAAAAGGAATTGGCCGGCACCAGCGCGAAACTCGACAACAGCGCGTTCTTGGACAAGGCGCCCGCGCACGTCGTCGACAAGATCCGCGACCGCCAGCGGGTGGCCCAAGAAGAAGTGGACCGGATCACCAGCCGCCTGGCCGCAATGTGAACGCTCCGACGCCAGACGAGATCGCGGCGCTGCTGCAGGTCGAGCACCTGCTCGATCAGCGTTGGCCGGAAACGAAAATCGAGCCGAGCCTGACCCGGATCAACGCGCTGATGGACCTGCTCGGCTCGCCGCAGCGCAGCTATCCGTGCATCCACATCGCCGGCACCAACGGCAAAACCTCGGTGGCCCGGATGGTCGACGCGTTGCTGACCGCGTTCAATCGCCGCACCGGCCGCACCACTAGCCCGCATCTGCAGTCCGCGGTCGAGCGCATCGCGATCGACGGGCAGCCGATCAGTCCCGCGCAGTACGTCGAAACCTACCGGGAGATCGAGCCGTTCGTGCAGATGATCGACCAGCAGTCGCAGGAGGCCGGCGGCCCGGCGATGAGCAAGTTCGAAGTGCTCACCGCGATGGCGTTCGCGGCGTTCGCCGACGCGCCGATCGACGTCGGCGTCATCGAGGTCGGGCTGGGCGGACGCTGGGACGCCACCAACGTCATCGACGCACCCGTCGCCGTCATCACCCCGATCAGCATCGACCACGTCGACTACCTCGGCGACGACATCACCGGGATCGCCGGCGAAAAGGCCGGCATCATCACCGGGTCCGACACCGTCGCGGTGATCGGCCGACAGCGGCCCGAAGCAATGGAAGTGCTTCTGGCGCAATCGGTTCGGACCGACGCCGCCGTCGCCCGGGAGGACTCGGAGTTCGCGGTGTTGGACCGCCAGATCGCCGTCGGTGGGCAACTTTTGACGCTGCAAGGACTCGGCGGGGTTTACTCCGACGTCCACCTGCCCCTGCACGGCGAACACCAGGCCCACAACGCGGCGGTGGCGCTGGCGGCGGTCGAGGCGTTCTTCGGAGCCGGCAAGGACCGCCAACTCGACGTCGACTCTGTGCGGGCCGGGTTCGCCGCCGTCACCAGCCCTGGCCGGCTGGAGCGGATGCGCAGCGCCCCGACCGTCTACATCGACGCCGCGCACAATCCCGCCGGCGCCGCCGCGCTGGCCCAGACGCTGGCCGACGAGTTCGACTTCCGGTTTCTGGTCGGAGTCATCAGCGTGCTGGCCGACAAGGACGTCGACGGCATCCTGGCCGCGCTCGAGCCGGTGCTGGACCGAATCGTGGTGACCCACAACGGATCTCCGCGGGCGCTGGACGTCGAGACGCTGGCGTTGACGGCGGAGCAGCGGTTCGGGCCGGACCGGGTGCTCACCGCCGTCGACCTGCGCGACGCCATCGAGGCCGCCACCGCGCTGGTCGACGAGGCCGCCGCCGAGGGTGAAGAGTTCTCCGGAACCGGGATCGTCATCACCGGCTCGGTGGTCACCGCCGGCGCGGCCCGCACCTTGTTCGGGAAGGACCCGGCATGACCGCGCCGGACCCGTGGAAGAGCTTCCGCGGCGTGATGGCTGGCACGCTGATCCTCGAGGCGATCGTGGTGCTGCTGGCGCTGCCGGTGGTTGGCGCGGTCGGCGGCGGGCTGACGCCCGTCGCACTGGGCTATCTGATCGGCTTGGCCGTGGTCCTGGTTCTGCTGGCCGGGGTGCAGGGCCGGTCCTGGGCCATCTGGGCGAATCTCGCGGTGCAGGCGGTGCCGATCGCCGGCTTCCTGGTGTATCCGGGGATCGGGTTCATCGGGCTGCTCTTCGCCGGGGTGTGGGCGCTGATCGCCTACTTCCGCGCCGAGGTGCTGCGTCGACAGCGACGCGGCCTGTTGCCGGGCCAACAACCGCCCCCTGAGTGACTGGCCAGGTACGCTTTCCGCCGTGGAGCGGACCCTGCTGTTGATCAAGCCCGACGGCGTGCAGCGACGCTTGGTAGGCGAGATCATCGGCCGCATCGAGCGCAAGGGGCTGACGTTCGCCGCGCTGGAATTGCGCAACGTCGCCGACGAGCTGGCCCACCAGCACTACGCCGAGCACGAGGGCAAGTCGTTTTTCGCGTCATTGCTGGAGTTCATCACGTCGGGGCCAGTGGTCGCGGCCATCGTGGAGGGCCCGCGAGCGGTTGCGGCGGTCCGCCAGCTCGCCGGCGCCACCGACCCGGTGGAGAAGGCCGCGCCGGGCACCATCCGCGGCGACTTCGGGCTGGAGACACAGTTCAACCTGGTGCACGGCTCCGATTCGGCCGAGTCGGCCGAGCGCGAAATCGCGCTCTGGTTCCCTGGCTGACAGAGGCTCGGGCGTCGAGACTGCGCTGAGAGCGTCATTCGCCGCGGATTTGCACTCTGAGCGCAGGCTGGACGCCCTGGGCGCAGACTCGGCAGCGGTGGGGCTGGCGTCTGGCGCTCTAGCTTTGGCGCACTTTTTCCGACACGACGGCACCGTGTGGGATACTGGAGCGCGGGTGAACGTCGCCGGACCGGCTTCCGACACCCGAATGAAGACTTCGACAAGCGCGACCATCGCTACCCGCGGTGCGGCGCCGACTGTCCAGCCATCATTCAGACCGGCGCCTAGTGAGTTCGACACGAGCCGCTCGGCGCGAGACCAATACAAGCCCGGGAGAAGTGACCCGGGCACATAGCGAAGCCCTCGCGTGGCCGCGTCTGCAGGACGCGCCCGGGGGCTTGAGGAGATTACGTGATAGACGGTGCCCCATCCTCAGACCTTCCAGAAGACGCGCCCCAGCACGAGGACCTGCCCGATCGGCTAAGGGTCCATTCGCTGGCCCGAGCGCTGGGCACGACCAGCAGACGCGTGCTCGACGCGCTTACCGAGCTCGACGGCCGGATCCGCAGCGCGCATTCCACGGTGGACCGCGAAGACGCGGTCCGGGTGCGTGATCTGCTGGCTAACGCGCCGGCGGCCGAGGCCCCGGCTGATGAGGCGGGCGAACCCGAGTCCCGGCTGATGCTGGAGACGACGGCCGAGCGCCCCGAGTACATGCCGCTGTTCGTCGCGCCGCAACCGATCGAGGTAGCCGACGACTCCGGCGACGCCGACGAGGACTCGGACGACGACGAGACCGACGACGAAGGCGACGAGGAACAGGCCGAGCGCCCGGCCGGCCGGCGCCGCCGGCGGGGCCGTCGCGGCCGTGGCCGCGGACGCGGTGAGCAGGGCGCAGGGGACAGCCGCGGGCAGGGCGACGACGGCGACGACGACCAGGATTCCGCGGACGCCGAGGGCACCGACGCCGACGACACCGACAGCGATGACGACAACAACGCGACCGAGACGGCCACCCGCCGCCGCCGGCGCCGTCGTCGCCGCAAGTCCGGGTCCGGCGACGACGGCGACGACGGTCCATCGCCCGACGATCCGCCCAACACCGTGGTGCACGAGCGCACCCCCCGCAACGACAAGGACACCGCCGCAAGCGACAGCGGCGAGATCCAGGGCATCAACGGCTCGACGCGGCTGGAGGCCAAACGGCAGCGCCGCCGCGACGGCCGCGACGCCGGACGGCGCCGCCCGCCGGTGCTGAGCGAAGCCGAGTTCCTGGCCCGCCGCGAGGCGGTCGAGCGGGTGATGGTGGTGCGCGACAAGGTCCGCACCGAGCCCCCGCACCCCGGCGCCCGCTACACCCAGATCGCGGTGCTGGAAGACGGCATCGTCGTCGAGCATTTTGTGACCTCTGCTGCTTCTGCGTCGCTGGTGGGCAACATCTACCTGGGCATCGTGCAGAACGTGTTGCCGTCGATGGAGGCGGCGTTCGTCGACATCGGCCGCGGGCGCAACGGCGTGCTCTACGCCGGCGAGGTCAACTGGGAGGCCGCCGGCCTCGGCGGCGCCAACCGCAAGATCGAGCAGGCCCTCAAGCCGGGCGACTACGTCGTCGTGCAGGTCAGCAAGGACCCGGTCGGTCACAAGGGCGCCCGGCTGACCACCCAGGTGTCGCTGGCCGGCCGCTACCTGGTGTATGTGCCGGGCGCGTCGTCGACCGGCATCAGCCGCAAGCTGCCCGACACCGAACGCCAGCGGCTCAAGGAAATTCTGCGTGAGGTGGTGCCGTCCGACGCCGGGGTGATCATCCGCACCGCGTCCGAGGGCGTCAAAGAAGAAGACATCCGCGCCGACGTCAACCGGCTGCAGGAGCGGTGGGGCCAGATCGAAGCCAAGGCCGCCGAAACCAAGGAGAAGGCGGCCGGCGCCGCGGTGGCGCTCTACGAAGAGCCCGACGTGCTGGTCAAGGTCATCCGCGATCTGTTCAACGAAGACTTCGCCGAGCTGATCGTCTCCGGCGACGAAGCCTGGAACACCATCACCGAATACGTGAATTCGGTTGCGCCGGAGCTGGTTTCGAAGCTCACCAAATACGAGGCCCCCGGTTCGGACGGCCAGGAGGGGCCCGACGTCTTCGCGGTGCACCGCATCGACGAGCAGCTGGCCAAGGCCATGGACCGCAAGGTCTGGCTGCCCTCGGGCGGGACGCTGGTGATCGACCGGACCGAGGCGATGACCGTCGTCGACGTCAACACCGGCAAGTTCACCGGGTCCGGCGGCAACCTGGAGCAGACGGTCACCAAGAACAACCTGGAAGCGGCCGAGGAGATCGTGCGTCAGCTGCGGCTGCGCGACATCGGCGGCATCGTCGTCATCGACTTCATCGACATGGTGCTCGAGTCCAACCGGGATCTGGTGCTACGCCGGTTGACGGAGGCGCTGGCCCGCGACCGCACTCGTCACCAGGTGTCCGAGGTGACGTCGCTGGGCTTGGTGCAGCTGACCCGCAAGCGGCTGGGCACCGGGCTGATCGAAGCGTTCTCCACCACCTGCCCGCACTGCAGCGGCCGCGGCATCACGCTGCATGCCGACCCTGTCGACTCCACCTCGGCGACGGGTCGCAAGTCGGAGGGCGGCCGGCGCGGCCGGCGCTCCAAGAAGGGCAAGGCCGACGAGGTGCCCGTGGCCAAAGTGCCTGCGCACGCTCCCGGCGAGCACCCGATGTTCAAGGCGATGGCTGCGGCCAACGGCGGCCGCCAGGACGAGGACACCGAAGACACCGAGGCGCCGACGGCTGCCGACGAACCCGACACGCAGGTCGAAGAGGAAGTTGCCCGCGAGGTCGCCGAAGAGGATCTGGACGACACCGACTTCGACGAAACCGAAGACGACGAGGATGAGGTCGAACTCGACGACGACGAGGACATCGACGAGGATCTCGACGACGAGGACGAAGACGACGAGGACGACCTCGACATCGACGACCTCGACGAGGACTCTGATTCCGACGATGAGGACGCGGCCGACCAACCCGCCGTCGCCGCATCCGCTGAGCGACCGCGGCGGCGTCGCGCCGCGGCCCGGCCGGCGGGCCCCCCGATCCACGAGGACTAGCCGGGGCGGAGCCGGTTTGATCCTGTAGCCGCTGGTCACGTATCCTTGACCAGTTGTCGCCAGGCTCTGCTAGGCGATCCCCCAGACCCACCGCGCGCAGCCCCCGGGTAGCGCGCGCCCGAAGAAGAGGTAGACGTACCGATGGCGTCCTACGCAATCGTCAAGACCGGCGGCAAGCAGTACAAGGTCGCGGTCGGAGACGTCGTCAAGGTCGAAAAGCTCGACTCCGAGCCCGGCGCCAAGGTGTCGCTGCCGGTCGCGCTGGTGGTCGACGGCGCCAAGGTCACCACCGACGCCGCAGCGCTGGCCAAGGTGAACGTGACCGGTGAGGTGCTCGAGCACACCAAAGGCCCCAAGATCCGTATCCACAAGTTCAAGAACAAGACCGGCTACCACAAGCGTCAGGGTCACCGTCAGCAGCTGACGGTCCTGAAGGTCACCGGCATCAAGTAGCAGCGGAGGCGACACGACATGGCACACAAGAAGGGCGCTTCCAGCTCACGCAACGGCCGCGACTCGGCCGCCCAGCGGCTCGGCGTGAAGCGGTTCGGCGGCCAGCTCGTCAAGGCCGGCGAGATCCTGGTCCGCCAGCGCGGCACCCACTTCCACCCGGGCGTCAACGTGGGCCGCGGCGGCGACGACACGCTGTTCGCCAAGGCGGCCGGCTCCGTGCAGTTCGGTGTCAAGCGGGGACGCAAGACCGTCAGCATCGTCCCGGCCGGGCAGGGCTGAACGCCGCGAGTAGGCAGCCCACTCGATGAGTAAGAGGAAGCCTGATGGCTCGGTTTGTCGACCGCGTCGTCATCCACGCGCGGGCAGGCTCCGGCGGTAACGGCTGCGCCTCGGTCCATCGCGAGAAGTTCAAGCCGCTCGGCGGCCCGGACGGCGGCAACGGCGGTCGCGGCGGCAGCGTCATCCTGGTCGTCGACCCGCAGGTGCACACCCTGCTCGACTTTCACTTCCACCCGCATGTCGTCGCGCCATCCGGCAAGCAGGGCATGGGCGGCAACCGCGACGGCGCCGCCGGTGCAGATCTGGAAGTCAAGGTTCCCGACGGCACCGTCGTTCTCGACGAACACGGGCGGTTGCTCGCCGACCTGGTCGGCGCCGGCACCCGCTTCCAGGCCGCCGCCGGCGGCCGCGGCGGTCTGGGCAATGCCGCGCTGGCATCACGGGCCCGCAAGGCGCCGGGTTTCGCGCTGCTCGGCGAAAAAGGGCAAGCCCGCGATCTGACCCTCGAGCTCAAGACCGTCGCCGACGTCGGGCTGATCGGGTTTCCGTCGGCCGGGAAATCGTCTCTGGTGTCGGCCATTTCGGCGGCCAAGCCCAAGATCGCCGATTACCCATTCACGACGCTGGTGCCCAACCTCGGGGTGGTCTCGGCGGGGGAGCGCACGTTCACCGTCGCCGACGTGCCGGGCCTGATTCCCGGTGCGTCGCAGGGCCGCGGCCTTGGGCTGGACTTCCTGCGGCACATCGAGCGATGCGCGGTACTGGTGCATGTCGTGGACTGCGCCACCGCGGAGCCGGGCCGCGACCCGGTGTCCGACATCGACGCGCTTGAAGCCGAGTTGGCCGCGTATCAGCCCACCCTGCAAGGGGATTCGACGCTGGGCAACCTCGCCGAGCGGCCACGGGCGGTGGTGCTCAACAAGATCGACGTGCCGGAGGCCCGCGAGTTGGCCGACTTCGTCCGCGACGACGTCGCCGAGCGCGGCTGGCCGGTGTTCTCGGTATCGACGGCTGCACGAGAAGGCTTGCAGCCGTTGATATTTGCGTTGGCCGACATGGTCGACGAATACCACGCCGCGCAGCCGGTGGTGGTGCCGCGACGGCCGGTGATCCGCCCGATCCCCGTCGACGAGACCGGTTTCACCGTCCAGGCCGACGGGCACGGCGGGTTCGTGGTGCGCGGCGAGCGGCCCGAACGCTGGATCGCACAGACCAACTTCGACAACGACGAGGCGGTCGGCTATCTCGGCGACCGGCTGGCTCGGCTCGGCGTCGAGGACGAGCTGCTGCGACTCGGCGCGCAACCGGGATGCGCAGTCACCATCGGCGACATGACATTTGACTGGGAGCCGCAGACCGCCGCGGGCGTGGATGTGCCGTTGTCGGGCCGCGGCACGGACACACGGCTGGAACGCAACGAGCGTGTCGGCGCCGCCGAACGCAAGGCCGCCCGCCGCCAACGTCGCGAGCATGGCGTCGATGAGTAGCGCGCGCGACGCCATCCGTACGGCGCGCCGCGTCGTCGTCAAGGTCGGCACCACTGCACTGACCACGCCGACCGGGATGTTCGACGCCGGCCGGCTCGCTGGGCTGGCCGAGGCCATCGAGGCACGGATGAAGGCCGGCTCCGACGTCGTCATCGTCTCCTCCGGTGCGATCGCCGCGGGAATCGAGCCGCTCGGATTGTCGCGGCGCCCAACCGATTTGGCGACCAAGCAGGCGGCGGCCAGCGTCGGGCAGGTCGCGCTGGTGAATTCGTGGAGCGCGGCGTTCGCACGCTATCAGCGCACGGTCGGGCAGGTGCTGCTCACCGCGCACGACATTTCGATGCGAGTGCAGCACAACAACGCCCAGCGCACCCTGGACCGGTTGCGGGCCCTGCACGCGGTGGCGATCGTCAACGAGAACGACACGGTGGCCACCAACGAGATCCGGTTCGGCGACAACGACCGGCTCTCGGCGCTGGTCGCGCATCTGGTCGGCGCCGACGCGCTGGTGCTGCTCTCCGACATCGATGGGCTTTACGACTCCGACCCGCGCAAAGGATCCGCGACGTTCATCCCGGAGGTGTCCGGCCCGCCGGATCTCGACGGTGTGGTCGCCGGGCAGGGCAGCCGCCTGGGCACCGGCGGGATGGCGTCGAAGGTGTCCTCGGCGATGCTGGCCGCCGACGCGGGCGTGCCGGTGCTCCTGGCCGCCGCCACCGACGCCGCCACTGCGCTGGCCGACGCCTCGGTGGGCACGGTGTTCGCCGCCCGGCCCGCCCGGATGTCGGCGCGAAGGTTCTGGGTGCGCTACGCCGCGGAATCGGCGGGTTCGCTGACGCTGGACGAGGGGGCGGTGCGCGCGGTGCTGCGACAGCGTCGCTCGCTGCTGCCCGCGGGGATCACCGCAGTGTCGGGTCGCTTTCATGGCGGCGACGTCGTGGAGCTGCGCGGCCCGGACGCGACGGCGGTGGCCCGCGGCGTCGTCGCGTACGACGCCGCCGAGCTGGCCACGATGATGGGACGCTCGACGTCCGAGCTGCCCGCCGAACTGCGCCGGCCCGCCGTGCACGCCGACGATCTGGTCGCCTTCTAGAGGCCGAGCAGACGCAGAATCGCACGATCCGGCGCCCGAATGTGCGATTCTGCGTCTCTTCGCGCTACCTGACGGGCTCCAGATACAGGGCGCCCCAGATGATTTCGGTGAGCGCTCCCGCCAACTCGGCGTCGTATTCGTGCGGCGCGCCCGGAAGGTTCTGCTGGCAGGTCCGCTCGACCATCCACGTCAGCGTTTTGGCAGTAGTGGTCGCCGGCAGCGTGTGCCGGATGGAGCCGTCGGCTTGGCCGTCCTCGATGACCCGGGTCACCCGTCCCGAGATCCGGTCCAGTTGATCGCGGTAAGCAGCGCCGACCAAGGCGTCGTAGCCGGCCATTTCGTTCAACGCGACCAGTAGCGGTTGGTGACGCCGATAGTTGGCGATGATGCCGCTGATCGCGGCACGGACATCGTCGGGATCGCGCCGCGACGCCACGCTCCACCAGCGTTCGGCCGCGTCGGCGAGGTCACCGAAGACCTGGCCGGCGAGCCGGCGCAGCAGATCGCCCTTGTCCTCGAAGTAGACGTAGAAGCTGGCGCGGGACATCCCGGCCTCGGTGGCCAGCCGGTCCACGGACAGCTCGGTGAAGCTCGCGCCGTCGCGCATCAGCCGCTCCGTGGCGTCGAGCAATCGGCGCTCGATCTGCTCGCGCCGCTCTTGCCGCTTGGCCTGCGGCTTGCGGGTTACCGAGGGCATGCATCAAAGAGTAACTGACATCTTGACTAGACACTATGTCTAGGCATAGCGTCGCGCTATGGCTGTCCGCGGTTACGACCCGATCGACTTGTCCTCGCGTGCGTTCTGGTCCACCACGGCCGCGGAGCGGGAACGTTCGTTTGCAGTGCTGCGAGCCGAGCGACCCGTCAGCTGGCACCCGCCGGTCGAAGACGCCATGCTGAACGATCCCGACGACCCCGGTTTTTGGGCGATCACTCGCCACGCCGACATCGTCACGGTGAGCCGCACCAATGAGGTGTTCCTGTCGGGCAAGGGCGTGATGTTCGAGAACTATCCCGAGGAGCTGCTCGAATCGACCCAGTCTTTTCTGGCGATGGACCCGCCGAGGCACACCATGCTGCGCAAGCTGGCCACGGCCGCGTTCACTCCCCGCCAGGTCCGGCGGATCGAGGACTCGATCAAAGCGAACGCCAAGACCATCGTCGAAGAACTGCGGGCCGCCGGGAGCGGTGCCGATTTCGTCGAGCACTGTGCTAAAGAGCTGCCGCTGCGCACGCTGTCGGACATGGTGGGAATTCCGGACGCCGAGCGGGAGCAGGTCGCACACGCCGCCGACGCCCTGGTGTCGACCAACGACCCTGTCTATCTCGACGGCCGCAATCCGCTCGAGGTCATGTTCGAAAACGTGATGTATCTGCATCAGGTCGCCGGCAGGCTGGCCGCTGAGCGGCGCGACCACCCCGGCGACGACCTGTTCAGCAGCCTGGTCAACGCCGAGGTCGACGGCGATCGCCTGACCGACGCCGACGTGGCCGCGTACTTTGTCTTGCTCGCCGTGGCCGGCAACGACACCACCCGCCAGACCACCAGCCACGCCCTCAAGGCGCTCACCGACTTCCCAGAGCAACGAGCCTGGCTGCTAGAGGATTTCGACAACCGCATCGGCGTGGCGGTCGAGGAGTTCATCCGCTTCGCCACTCCTGTGATGAACTTCCGGCGCACGGCCGCAACCGATTACGAGCTGGGCGGCCAGACGATCCGGGCCGGCGAGAAAGTCGCGATGTTCTATGCGTCCGGCAACTGGGACGAGGCGGTATTCGACCAACCGGACCGGTTCGATCTGAGTCGAGACCCCAACCCGCACGTGGGTTTCGGCGGCGGTGGACAGCATTACTGTCTGGGGACACATGTGGCCCGGGCGCAGCTCCGTGCCATCTTCGGCGAGTTGCTTCGAGCGCTGCCCGATATCGAGGCCGGTGATCCGGAATACCTGGCGGGCAGCTTCATTCACGGCATCCGCACGATGCCATGCACGTTCTAGCGCCGAATGTGGGCTTGCGTCACGCCTTTTGACAGGAACCGTGGAAAAAGTCCACACTCGCCGGCAACTCACCAGCCAACAACACCAACAGATCCGAGCAGCCGCCGTCGACTTTTACGGTGGCCAAGTCGTCGCCGCGGGTGGGGCCGCGGTTGACGATCGCGATCGGCATCCCGCGCGCCGCGGCGTGCCGCACAAACCGGTAGCCCGAGAACACGGTCAACGACGACCCCGCCACCAGCAGCGCGTCAGCACCCTCGACCAACGAATATGCCTGGGCCACACGGTCTTTCGGAACGCTCTCGCCGAAGTAGACGATGTCGGGTTTGAGCATCCCGCCGCAGCGCTCACAGTCCACGTAGCGAAACGACGCGGTGTCGGCGACGACGGCGTCGGCGTCGGGAGCCACCGCCAAGCCGCCGACGGCCTCGGCCCGCTCGACGAATCCCGGGTTGAGCGCCTCCAGCTTTTCGGCCAGCGCTGCCCGCGACATCGTCAGCCCGCACCGCAAACACACCACCTGCGCGTAGCTACCGTGCAGGTTCACCACCGTCTGGCTACCAGCCTTGGTGTGCAGCAGGTCGACGTTCTGGGTGATCACGCCGGTCACCACGCCGGCGCGCTCGAGCGCGGCCAGCGCACGATGCCCGGCGTTGGGCAGCGTGTCGTCCATGTGCCGCCACCCGACGTGATTGCGGGCCCAATACCGTTGGCGGAAAGCAGAATCGCCAACGAACTGCCGAATCGTCATCGGATTGCTGGGCGGCGAATCCGGCCCGCGGTAGTCGGGAATGCCCGAATCGGTGGAGATCCCGGCGCCGGTCAGCACCGCCACCCGACGACCGGCCAGCACAGCGACCAGCTCGGGAGATTCCACGCAATCGAGGTTAGCCGTCGAGACAGTCCGCCGCCGTCGTCAACTCTGCTTCCATGTTGGCCTCCATCATCTTCAGCGCCGCCGCGCCCAACTCGGCGTCGATGTGGGCGACCGCATCACGCGGCACCACGACCGGAAAGTGGCGCACATAGGCGTCGAGTGCGCTGTAGAGGATGCACTGCTCGGTGACCTGCCCGGTGAGGATCAGCCGCTTGGTGTCCAGCCGGCCCAGCAGATACGCCACCGGCGTCGAATAGAACACGCTGTGGCGCACCTTGGTCACCTGACGACTGCCCTCGGCCGGCACGATCGGGCGCACCAGATCCGGCCGCGACCCGTCGAGCGCCGAGCGGACAATGTCGGAGAACTGGGCGGTGAAATCGCCGTAGTTGTCGTTGACGTACACCAGGTCGACGTCGTCGCGCTCACGTGCCCGTCGCACCAGATCGGCCAGCGGGTCGATGATTTCTTCGACATTGGGTATCAGTAGTTCGGCGTCGGAATGCTGATAGGTGTTCAGCATGTCGACGACCAGCACAGCGGTGTCGCTCATGATCAGTTGATACCCGATGGGCAACTATTGACACCGGCCGGGCGACAATGAGGGGACGATGGACTTCTACAACGTCTACAGCCAGGGCTTTATCCGGGTCGCCGCGTGTACGCATCACACCACGATCGCCGACCCGGCGGCCAACGCCGCCTCGGTGCTGCGGCTCGCCCGGGAATGCCACGACGACGGCGTCGGGCTGGCCGTGTTCCCCGAGCTGGCGCTGTCGGGCTACTCGATCGAGGACATCCTGCTACAGGACGTGCTGCTCGACGCGGTCGAGGATGCGGTGCGCGACATCGTGGTGGCCTCCACCGACCTGTTGCCGGTGCTGGTGATCGGCGCGCCGCTGCGCTACCGGCACCGCATCTACAACACCGCCGTCGTCATCCACCGCGGCGCGATTCTCGGGGTGGCGCCCAAGTCGTACCTGCCGACCTACCGCGAGTTCTACGAACGCCGCCAGATCGCGCCGGGCAACGACGAGCGCGGCACCATCTGGATCGGCGACACCGCGGCCCCGTTCGGGCCCGACTTGCTGTTCACAGCGTCGGATGTGCCCGATTTCGTGCTGCACGTCGAAATCTGCGAGGACATGTTCGTGCCGATTCCGCCGAGCGCGGAGGCGGCGCTGGCCGGCGCGACGGTGTTGGCCAACCTGTCCGGCAGCCCGATCACGATCGGTCGCGCCGAAGACCGCTGCCTGCTGGCCCGCTCGGCGTCGTCGCGCTGCCTGGCCGCCTACGTGTATGCCGCTGCCGGGGAAGGGGAGTCGACCACCGACCTGGCCTGGGACGGCCAGACGATGATCTGGGAAAACGGGGTGCTGCTCGCCACGTCGGAGCGCTTCCCCAAAGGGGAACGACGCTCGGTCGCCGACGTCGACCTGGAATTGCTGCGCTCCGAGCGGCTGCGGATGGGCACGTTCGACGACAACCGTCGCCACCATCGTGAGTTGTCAGCGTCGTTCCGGCGCATCGAGTTTCGGCTGGATCCACCGGCCGGCGACATCGGGCTGTTGCGCGAGATCCAGCGGTTCCCGTTCGTGCCGTCCGATCCGAACCGGCTGGAACAGGATTGCTACGAGGCCTACAACATCCAGGTCGCCGGGCTCGAGCAGCGGCTGCGCGCACTGGACTATCCGAAGATCGTCATCGGTATTTCCGGCGGGCTCGACTCGACGCACGCGCTGATCGTCGCCGCCCGGGCGATGGACCGGGAAAACCGGCCTCGCAGCGACATTTTGGCGTTCACGTTGCCGGGATTCGCCACCGGGGATCGCACCAAGAAGAACGCGATCAGGCTGTCGCGGGCGCTGGGTGTGACGTTCGAAGAAATCGACATCAGCGACACCGCCAAGCTGATGCTCACCAACATGGATCATCCGTTCGCGCGCGGCGAAGAGGTCTACGACGTCACGTTCGAGAATGTCCAGGCCGGGCTGCGCACCGACTATCTGTTCCGACTGGCCAATCAGCGGGGCGGCATCGTGTTGGGCACCGGCGATCTGTCCGAGCTGGCGCTGGGTTGGTCGACATATGGTGTCGGCGACCAGATGTCGCACTACAACATCAACGGCGGGGTGCCGAAAACGCTGATCCAGCATCTGATTCGCTGGGTGATCTCCTCGGGGCAGTTCGACGAGGAGGTGTGCGACACCCTGCAGTCGGTGCTCGACACCGAGATCACCCCGGAACTGGTGCCGGCCGGCGAGGACGAGGAGATTCAGAGCAGCGAAGCGAAGGTCGGACCGTATGTGCTGCAAGACTTTTCGCTGTTCCAGGTGCTGCGTTTCGGTTTCCGCCCGTCGAAGATCGCATTTTTGGCCTGGCATGCGTGGAGCGATCCCGACCGCGGCGGCTGGCCGGCCGGCTTCCCGGAGGACAAGCGGCCGTCGTATTCGCTGAGCGAGATTCGGCACTGGCTGCATGTCTTCGTGCAGCGGTTCTACTCGTTCAGCCAGTTCAAGCGCTCGGCACTGCCCAACGGGCCCAAGGTGTCGCATGGTGGCTCGTTGTCGCCGCGCGGGGATTGGCGGGCACCGTCGGACATGTCGGCGCGGGCGTGGCTCGAGGAGATCGAGCGCGACATACCCGAGGAGTGACGGATTTGCGTTGAGATTGCGCGGAGGGTCGTGGATCGGCAAAAACTACAGCCGTAGCTGCAATCTCAACGCGCTACAACCGGCCGTCGACCCGCAGATCGGGATGCACCCAATTCGGCGACCGCCGCTCGCTGAACGCGAGGAAGCCCTCGACGGCCTCGGGTCCCTCGATGCTGGCTTCCATACCGATCCGGTCGTAGAGCCCGAGGTAGTTGTCCAGGCTTGCCTTGACGACCCGTCGCGCGCCGGGCGCGGTGCGGCAGCACCGGGCCAGTACGTCGCGCGCGGCGTCCATCAACTCGTCATGGGCAACCATCCGCGCGACCATGCCCCACTCCACGGCCTCCGCCGCGGTCAAGGTCCGCCCGGTGAACATCAGGTCGCGGGTCCGCACCGGCCCGATGATGCGCGCCAGCATCTGGCTGTAGTAGGTGTCGGCGATGCCGCGGTACAACTCCGGCACCCGAAATGTCGCGCGGTCGCTGACGACGGCCACGTCGCTGCACATCGCGATCTGCAGCCCGCCGCCCTGGCACAGGCCGTTGACTGCGGATACCACCGGCTTGGCCGACTTCCGCAGCGTGTCAAACGGTGTCACATCCAGCGACAGCGCCGAGCCCCACTGCATCCAGTTGTCGTCGCCTCCACCCCCAAGATCGCCGCCCGGTGCAAACACGTCACCGCTGCCGGTGATGATCAGCCCCGCGAGGTCGGCGTCGGCGTTGACCCGGCTGACGGCGTAACGGATGCCGAAGTACATCGCCGGCGTCATCGCGTTGCGCGCCTCCGGCCGGTCCAGCGTGACGATCGCGAACGGACCTTCGCGGGTGAATTTCAGGAACTTGGTTCCCAACCAATCGCCGTCGGGCGGGCGTGGGTTGCTGTCGAGCGACACCAGGTGACGATAACTCAGTTACCCACGACGGCATCGTCGATGGCCTCGCTCAGCGGAGCGCAGTCCCCGGCGCCGGGCACCAGCGTCGCCAGCGCACCGGCTGCGCAGGCCCGCCGCAACGCGTGGTCGCGACCCGTCAGCCACCCCGCGGCCAGCACTCCCGCGAACACATCGCCGGCGCCGGCAGTGTCGACCGCCTGCACCGTCGGCGCCGCAACCGTGAAGTCCCCGTCGGCGCCCGTGTAGGTTGCCCCGGCCGCGCCGCGGGTGATCACCCGATGCTCCACCGGCCAAACCCAGTGCCCGGCTTCGGTTTCGTTGACGATCAGCACGTCGGTGAGCTCGGCCAGCTCGTGCGGGTCGCGGCCCGCCGGTGACGCGTTGACCATGACGACCGCGCCGGCTGCGCGCGCGTCGCGGGCGGCCGCCGCGGCCGTCGCAACCGGAATCTCCAACTGCAGCAACAACACATCGCAGTCGGCGATGATCGCGCGGACCGCAGCCGAATCGACCGTCAAGTCGCCGTTGGCACCCGGCGCGACGACAATGGCGTTCTCGCCGGCGGATTCCACCATGACGACCGCCGTCCCGCTGGGCCCGGCCACGGTGATCAGCCCTTCGGTGCCAACGCCGTTCACCGCCAGATGTGTGCGCAAATGCTCGGCCGCCGAGTCGTCACCCACCGCGCCGACGAACTGCACCCGCGCGCCGGCGCGCGCCGCGGCCACCGCCTGATTGGCGCCCTTGCCGCCGGGGGTGGCGCGTACCGATGTCGCCAGCACGGTTTCGCCCGGGCGCGGTAACACCTCGACGTCGAAGACCGTGTCCATGTTCACGCTGCCCACCACACAGATCCGCGCCGCCACCCCGCCGACGTTATGGAGTCGCATCAGGTTCCACAACGACTCAGCCGCCTCGTCGCAGTTCGTCGACGCCCGATACCCTGGGTTGATGAGTGTGCACGCCCCGCCGCGTCCCGACCTGCGCCAAGAGGTGCACGACGCCGCGCGCCGGGCCCGAGTTGCCGCTCGGGTGCTGGCCACGCTGCCGACGGTCGCCAAGGATCACGCGTTGCGCGCCGCCGCCGACGCGGTGGTGGCCCACGTCGACCAGATCCTTGGTGCCAACGCCGACGACCTGAACGCCGCCCGGTCCGCCGGCACCCCGGAGGCCATGCTCGACCGGCTCGCGCTGAACCCGCAGCGCATCGACGGCATTGCCGACGGGCTGCGCCAGGTCGCCGGCCTGCCGGACCCCGTCGGGGAGGTGCTGCGCGGCTACACCCTGCCCAACGGGCTGCAACTGCGTCAGGTGCGGGTGCCGCTGGGCGTGGTCGGCATGGTCTACGAGGGCCGGCCCAACGTCACCGTCGACGCGTTCGGGTTGGCGCTCAAGTCCGGCAACGCCGCGCTGCTGCGCGGCAGCTCGTCGGCGGCCAAGTCCAATGCCGCGCTAGTCGATGTGCTCCGCACTGCGCTCCGCAGCGAGGACCTGCCGGCGGACGCGGTGCAGCTGCTTTCCGCCGAAGACCGCTCGACCGTCACCCACCTGATCCAGGCCCGCGGGCTGGTCGACGTGGTGATCCCGCGCGGGGGAGCAGGTCTGATCGACGCCGTGGTGCGCGACGCGCAGGTGCCGACCATCGAGACCGGTGTCGGCAACTGCCACGTCTACGTTGACGAGTCCGCCGACCTGGACGTCGCCGAGCGGGTGCTGCTGAACTCCAAGACCCGGCGGCCCAGCGTGTGCAATGCCGCCGAGGCTCTGCTGGTCGACACGGCGATCGCCGGGCAGGCATTGCCGCGGCTGGTCGGGGCGCTGCAGGACGCGGGTGTCACCGTGCACCTCGACGCGTCCGACGAGGACCTTCGGCGCGAGTTCCTCTCGATGGACATCGCGGTGGCGGTGGTCGACGGCGTCGACGCCGCGATCGAGCACATCAACGAATACGGCACCGGGCACACCGAGTCGATCGTGACCACGAATATGGCTGCGGCGCAACGGTTTGCCGAGCGGGTCGACGCCGCCGCGGTGATGGTTAACGCGTCGACGGCGTTCACCGACGGTGAGCAGTTCGGTTTCGGTGCCGAGATCGGCATCTCCACGCAGAAGCTGCACGCCCGCGGCCCGATGGGGTTGCCGGAACTGACCTCGACCAAGTGGATCGTCTGGGGTGACGGCCACACCCGTGTTCCCTAGGAGAATCCCTGTGACCGTTCCCGCGCGGCCCGTCCCGCTGTTCGCCGACATCGACGACGTCGGCCGGCGGCTGGCCGAAACCGGCTACCTGCCCGACACCGCCACCGCGACGGCGGTGTTCCTCGCCGACCGGCTCGGCAAGCCGCTGCTGGTCGAAGGCCCCGCCGGGGTCGGCAAGACCGAGCTGGCCCGCGCCGTCGCGCAGGCCACCGGGTCGGGCCTGGTCCGCCTGCAGTGCTACGAGGGTGTCGACGAAGCCCGCGCGCTGTACGAGTGGAACCACGCCAAGCAGATCCTGCGCATTCAGGCCGGTTCGGGCGACTGGGACCAGACCAAGACCGACGTGTTCAGCGAGGAGTTTCTGCTTTCCCGGCCGCTTTTGACCGCGATCCGGCGCACCGAGCCGACCGTGCTGCTGGTCGACGAGACCGACAAGGCCGACATCGAGATCGAGGGCCTGCTACTGGAGGTTTTGAGCGACTTCGCAGTGACGGTCCCCGAACTGGGCACCATCACTGCCGAGCGGGCGCCGTTCGTGGTGCTGACGTCCAACGCCACCCGTGAGCTGTCCGAGGCGCTCAAACGTCGTTGCCTGTTCCTGCACATCGACTTTCCCAGTCCCGAGCTGGAGCGCCGAATCCTGTTGTCTCGCGTCCCCGAGCTGCCCGCGCACATCGCCGACGAACTGGTACGCATCATCGGCGTGCTGCGCGGCATGCAACTGAAAAAGCTGCCGTCGGTGGCCGAGACCATCGACTGGGGCCGCACGGTGCTGGCACTGGGCTTGGACACCATCGACGACGCGACGATCGCGGCCACGCTGGGTGTCGTGCTCAAACATCAATCGGACCAGCAACGTGCTGGCGCAGAGCTTCGTTTGAACTGATGGCCGTTAGCCGCGTTCGTCCCAGCCAGCCGCTGGCCCCGCACGGGCTGCCCGGCCATCTGGTGGAGTTCGTGGAAGCGCTTCGTGGGCAAGGAATTTCGGTTGGTCCGTCGGAGACGGTGGATGCCGGTCGGGTGATGGCGGTGCTCGGGTTGGGCGACCGGGAGGTGCTGCGCGAAGGCATCGCCTGTGCGGTGCTGCGCCGGCCCGACCACCGCGAGACCTACGACGCGATGTTCGACCTGTGGTGGCCGGCGGCGCTGGGCGCAAGAGCGGTGGTCGAGGAGGAGGAGGCCGCCGAACCCGAACTTCAGCTACCGCCCGACGACCTCGAGGCCATGCGCCAGATGCTGGTGGATCTGCTGACGCAGAACGCCGACCTGGTCGACATGGACGAGCGGCTGGTCGCGATGATCGCCCAAATCGTCGAGGCCTACGGCAAATACAGCTCCAGCCGCGGCCCGTCGTACTCGTCGTATCAGGCGCTCAAGGCGATGGCGCTGGACCAGCTCGAGGGGCGCCTGCTGGCCGGGCTGCTGGCGCCTTACGGCGACGAGCCGACACCGACGCAGGAAGAGATCGCCAAAGCGCTGGCGGCACAACGCATCACCCAATTGCGCAAGATGGTCGACGCGGAGACCAAGCGGCGCACTGCAGAGCAGCTCGGCCGCGATCACGTCCAGATGTACGGCATCCCACAGCTTTCCGAGAACGTCGAGTTCCTGCGCGCCTCCGGTGACCAGCTGCGCCAGATGCGCCGGGTGGTGGCGCCGCTGGCCCGGACATTGGCCACCCGGTTGGCGGCCCGACGGCGTCGCGCCCGCGCGGGTGCAATCGACCTGCGCAAGACGCTCCGCCGCTCGATGTCCACTGGCGGGGTGCCGATCGACCTGGTGCTGCGCAAGCCGCGGCCGGCCCGCCCTGAGCTGGTGGTGTTGTGCGACGTGTCGGGCTCGGTCGCCGGGTTCAGCCATTTCACGCTGTTGCTGGTACATGCGCTGCGCCAACAGTTTTCGCGCGTGCGCGTCTTCGCGTTCATCGACACCACCGACGAGGTGACGCACCTGTTCGGGCCCGACGCCGACCTGGCGGTGGCCATTCAGCGGATCACCCGGGAGGCCGGGGTCTACACCCGCGACGGGCATTCGGATTACGGCAACGCGTTCGTGTCGTTCACCGATCAGTTCCACAACGTGTTGTCGCCGCGCAGTTCGCTGTTGGTGCTCGGCGACGGTCGGACCAACTACCGCGACCCGGCCATCGATGTGTTGTCGCACATGGTGACCGCGAGCCGCCATGCGCATTGGCTCAACCCCGAGCCCAAGCACCTGTGGGGCAGTGGCGATTCGGCGGTGCCGCGCTACCAAGAGGTGATCACGATGCACGAATGCCGGTCGGCCAAGCAGCTGGCCGCGGTGATCGACCAACTGCTGCCGGTCTAGTGTCTGGCTTGCTGTGTCGGCGACTGTGAATCTCGCGACGCGACACGCCGGTGCGCCGTCGCCGCATTCACACTCGCGTAGGTCATCAGCCCAGAAGCTCGACCTCGACGTCGAGCTTCCGATAAACCTCCAGTGCGCGACGATCACGCGTGACGAGCGTGAGCCGATGCTCGTTTGCGGTGGCGCCGACGAGCGCGTCGTAGACCGAGCCGCCGGCAATGCCGATCGCTCCGAGCCTAGATACCAGCGCTGTTGCCGCATGAGGCCCGAGGAACCTGGTTTCCGGGAAGGTATCCGCGAGCATCCTCGTGACCGTCGCAGGAGTGCGACGGGCCGGCGGCGGTAAGCGCGTGAGGACCGAGAACGTCTCGAATGCCGCGTGGCCGGCGAGACCGAGAGTCCGGCCGCCCAGCGCACGGAATGTTTCCTCGTGATGATCGTGATCGGCAACCACTAGTGCGACGGCGGCGCTGGTGTCGACGAGGACTGTGGACGCCCTAGCGCTGGTCGGCATCGCGCAATGTCCGCACGACAGCATCGCTGATCGGCACGCCGGCTGCCGGAATGACCAGCCGCCCGTCGCGCTCTTCGAGGGACTCGCCCGCTATTGGCTCGACTCGGAGACCTGCACCGTCGGCGGTCACTTCTACCTCGCCGGAACGGAGCCCAAGATGGTCGCGCAATGCCTTGGGAATAACCAATCGTCCTGCCTTATCAATGGTTGCGCGCATGCCCTAAAACTACCATTCAGCGCGGTGGCTCACTCGGGCCAGCCCGGGCCCCTCCAGTAAGCTGGCAAATCGTGCGAAAGCGGCGGCTGGGTGTGATGGGTGGGACGTTTGATCCCATCCATAACGGCCATCTGGTCGCGGCCAGCGAGGTGGCTGACCGGTTCGACCTCGACGAAGTCGTGTTCGTGCCGACCAGCCAGCCCTGGCAGAAGACCCGGCAGGTCAGCGGGGCCGAAGACCGCTACCTGATGACGGTGATCGCCACCGCGTCCAACCCGCGGTTCTCGGTGAGCCGGGTCGACATCGACCGCGGTGGTCTCACCTACACCAAAGACACGTTGCGCGATCTCCACACTCTCAACCCCGACTCCGAGCTGTTCTTCATCACTGGCGCCGACGCGCTGGCATCGATCCTGTCGTGGCATGACCTGGAGGAGCTGTTCGCGATGGCGCGGTTCGTCGGGGTCAACCGGCCAGGCTACGAACTGGGCCGTGAACATCTCGCGGACGTCCTCAAGGGGTTGCCGGACGACGCACTTACCTTGCTCGAGATTCCGGCACTGGCGATCTCGTCGACCGACTGCCGCCGGCGCGCCGCCGACGGCCGGCCGCTGTGGTACCTGATGCCCGACGGCGTCGTGCAGTACATCTCCAAACGCGAGCTCTACCGCAAGACATGACGGCCACCCAGGAAGCCATCGACATGGCGACGGTGGCCGCCGGCGCCGCCGCGGCCAAACTCGCCGACGACGTCGTCGTCATCGACGTCTCCGGGCAACTCGTCATCACCGACTGCTTCGTGATCGCGTCGGCGTCCAACGAGCGACAGGTGAACGCCATCGTCGACGAGGTCGAGGAGAAGATGCGACGGGCCGGCTACAAGCCGGCACGCCGCGAGGGCGCCCGCGAGGGCCGGTGGACGCTGCTCGACTACGTCGACATCGTCGTCCACATCCAGCACCAAGACGAGCGCGACTTCTACTCCCTCGACCGGCTCTGGCGTGACTGCCCCACGGTGGACGTGAACCTGGAGGCCTCCCAGTGAAAATCCGCCGGCTGCTGATGCTGCGGCACGGGCAGACCGACTTCAACCTCGGCAGCCGGATGCAGGGCCAGCTGGACACCGAGCTGAGCGAGCTGGGCCGCGCGCAGGCCGTCGCCGCGGCCGAGGTGCTGAGCAAGCATCAGCCGCTGCTGATCGTCAGCTCGGATTTGCGGCGCGCCTACGACACCGCGGTGGTGCTGGGGGAGCGCACCGGACTGCAGCTGCGGGTCGACAACCGGTTGCGCGAAACGCATCTCGGCGACTGGCAGGGCATGACGCACACACAGATCGACGCGGCCGCGCCCGGGGCCCGGCTGGCCTGGCGTGAGGACGCTACCTGGGCACCGCACGGCGGGGAGAGCCGGGTCGACGTGGCCGACCGCAGCATGCCGCTGATCGGCGAACTGGTCACCGGCGAACCGGAATGGGGCGCCGACGAGCGACCCGTGGTGCTGGTGGCGCACGGCGGCCTGATCGCCGCACTGACGGCTGCGCTGCTGCGGCTGCCGGTCGAAAACTGGCCCGCGCTGGGCGGAATGGGCAACGCCAGCTGGACACAGCTGTCCGGCCACTCCGACGACGACGCCGACCTGGACGGCATCAGCTGGCGCCTCGACGTGTGGAACGCTTCGGCACAGGTCGCAGGCGATGTCCTCTGAGTTGCGCCCCGTGCTGCTGATCTTTGCCGACTCACTGGCCTATTACGGCCCGACCGGCGGCCTACCCGCCGACGACCCACGCATCTGGCCCAATATCGTTGGTGCACAACTGGGTTGGGACGTCGAGCTGATCGGCCGCATCGGCTGGACCTGCCGCGACGTCTGGTGGGCGGCCACCCAGGACCCGCGGGCCTGGGCGGCGCTGCCGAAAGCGGGCGCGGTGGTCTTCGCCACCGGCGGGATGGACTCGCTGCCGTCGGTGTTGCCGACGGCGCTGCGCGAGCTGATCCGCTATGTGCGGCCGCCGTGGCTGCGGCGCTGGGTGCGCGACGGCTACGGCTGGCTGCAGCCGCGGCTATCCCCGTTCGCCCGGGCCGCGCTGCCGCCGCACCTGAGCGCGGAGTACCTCGAATTAACCCGCGGCGCAATCGATTTCAACCGGCCTGGCATCCCGATCGTGGCGTCGCTGCCGTCGGTGCACATCGCGGAGACCTACGGCAAAGCCCACCACGGCCGGCCCGGCACAGCCGCGGCCATCACCGAATGGGCACAGCAGCACGACATTCCGCTGGTCGATCTGAAAGCCGCAGTCGCCGAACACATCATGAGCGGTCGCGGCAATCCCGACGGTATTCACTGGAATTTCGAGGCTCACCAGGCGGTCGCAGAGTTGATGCTCAAGGCGCTGGCCGAAGCTGGCGTACAGCCATGCCAGTCATAGTCGTCACCGACTCGTCGTCGCGCCTGCCCGACGACCTGCGACACAAGTGGGCGATCCGCCAAGTGCCGCTGCACATCCTGGTCGACGGCTCCGACCTGCGCGACGGCGTCGACGACGTTCCCGACGACGTTCACTTGCGTCCCGGCGCAACCACCGCGGCGGCCACACCGGCCGAACTCGCCGAGGTTTACCGGCAGGCGCTGACCGACAGCGGCGGCGATGGCGTAGTGGCGGTGCACCTTTCGTCGGCACTGTCCGGGACCGTCGGCGCCGCCGAGACGACGGCCGCCGAGATCGGCTCGGGGGTGCGGGTTGTCGACTCCAGGTCGACGGCGATGAACACCGGTTTCGTTGCGCTGGCCGCGGGCCGGGCCGCGGCCGACGGAGCCGACCTGGACGCGGTCACGCAGGCCGCCGCCGCCGCGGTGAACCGCAATCACGGTTTTATCGTCGTGCACCGGCTGGACAACCTGCGCCGCAGCGGACGGATCGGCGGCGCCGCGGCCTGGCTGGGCACCGCACTGTCGCTCAAGCCGCTGCTGCGCATCGACGAGGGCAAACTCGTTCTGGCGCAACGTGTTCGCACCGCCAGCAAGGCGGTGGCGGCGATGATCGACCGGGTCTGCGACGTGGTCGGCGACCGTTCCGCGGCGCTTGCGGTGCAGCACGTCGCCAACCGCGACGGCGCTGACGCCGTTGTTGCCGCGCTGGCCGAGCGGCTGCCGGCGTGCGAACCGGCAATCGTGACCGACCTGGGCCCGGTGCTGGCGCTGCACGTCGGCGCCGGAGCGCTCGCGGTGTGCGTCGAGGTCGCCGAGTAGGGAGCCATTCGTTTCGGCGCCGGCCTGGCCCGTATGGAAGCCAGAATCGCGCTGAGCGAGCTCTTCAAACGCATCCGCGGATACGAAGTGGACGAGGACAATTCGGTCCGAGCCCACTCTAGCAACGTCCGCGGTTTCGCCCACCTGCCAATCACGGTGGAGATCCGATAGTGCCCTCCGGGCTTGTTCTTCCACGCGCTGCCACGCGCCGGCGGCAGCAATTGACCATCGCCGACTAGCGGTGGGCCGGCACCGCCAGGGGGGCGGTGTCGTCGCTGAGCGGCTCAGGTTGCCGCCGCCGCGCGTTGTCCCCGCGCGGGTGGACGACCCGTGGCCACCAGAACCAGCGGCCCAACAGCGTTGCCATCGAAGGCATGAACAACGTGCGCACGACCAGTGTGTCGAGCAATAGACCAATGCAGACCGTGGATCCGAACTGGCCCAGCACCCGTAGATCGCTGCCGAGCATGGCGGCCATGGTGAACGCGAAGACCAGACCTGCGGCCGTCACCACCCCACCTGTGCCCGCCATCGACCGGATGTATCCCGTCTTGAGCCCGTTGTGGATCTCTTCGCGGAATCGGGAGACCAGTAGCAGGTTGTAGTCGGATCCGACGGCCAGCAGGATGATCACCGACAGCGCCATCACGATCCAGTGGATCTTGATGCCGAACAAGTCCTGCCAGATGAGCACCGAGAGCCCGAAGGATGCCGCGATCGAGCTTGCCGCGGTGCCGACGATCACCAACGCGGCGACCACGCTGCGCGTGAGCAGCAGCATGATCATGAAGATCAGTGTCAGCGACGACACCACCGCGATCATCAGGTCGTATTTCGCGCCGTCATGCATGTCGCGGAACGTCGCCGCCGTGCCGCCGAGATAAACCTTGGCATCGGACAGCGATGACTGCTTCAGACCCTCCTGGGCAGCCGTTCGCTCCGCGTCGACGCGCGAAATCCCTTCCGGCGTCATCGGATCGCCCTGGTGCGTGATGAAGAAGCGGGCGGACTTGCCGTCCGGCGACAAGAACTGCACCAGTCCCCGCTTGAAGTCCGGGTTGTCGAACGCCTCCGGGGGCAGGTAGAAGAAGTCGTCGTTCTTGGCGCCGTCGAAACTTTGTCCCATGACGATGGCGGTGTCGCTCATCGACTCCATCTGGTTGATCATCGCCTGGAAGGTGCTGTGCATGGTCAGCGTCAAGGCGTGGGTTGTCTTCATGCTCTGGATCTGCGGCGGCAAGATCGCGACCATTTCGCGTTGCAGGGCATCCATGCTGTGGATGTCCTTCGACATCCGGCCGAACTGTTCGTCGAGCTGATCGATGCCGTCCAGGGCGTCGAAGATCGACCTCAACGACCAGCAGATCGGAATATCGAAGCAGTGCTTTTCCCAGTAGAAGTAGCTACGGATGGGCCGCCAGAAATCGTCGAAATCGGCAAGGTGGTCCCGCATTTTGTCGGTGACCGCGACCATGTCGTCGGTGACACCGGACATGTCGTGGGTGGTGTCGGACAGCCCCTTGGTGATGTCGAGCATGCGTTCCAGGTAGTTGATCGTGACCTGCATTTCGTCGGCCATCTTGAGGATGTCGCCCATGCGGTCCTTCAAAAACGCCATGTTCTGCATGAGCATCTGGCTCTGCATGCTGTTCTGAAACGGTATGGAACTGTGCTGAATCGGAATCCCGAGCGGTCGGGTGATGTCCTGCACCATCACGATGCCCTGCACGCGCAGAACGTTTTTGGCCACTCGATCCAGCACCAACATGTCAGCGGGGTTGCGCATGTCGTGATCGGCCTCGACCATCAGCAGGTCCGGGTTCATTCTGGCCTGGGAGAAATGCCGGTCCGCGGCGGCGTACCCGATATTGGACGGCGCGCTGGTCGGCAGGTAGTAGCGGTCGTTGTAACTGGTGACATAGCTCGGCAGACCCAGCATGCCGACCAGCACCACCGCCCCGCTCACCGCCAAAATCGGTGCGGGCCAACGCACCACGGCGGTGCCGATCCGCCGCCACAGCCGCCCCCGGGCCGCGCCCTTGGGCTCGAACAGACCAAAACGGCTGCCCACGAAAAGAACAGCCGGACCCAGCGTGAGGCCGGCCGCCACCACGACCAGCATGCCTATCGCCGCCGGTGCGCCCATCGTGTGGAACCAGGGCAGTCGGGCAAAGCTGAGGCAGTACACCGCCCCGGCAATCGTCAGGCCTGACCCCAACACGACTGGGGCTACCCCGCGAAATGTTGTGTAGTAGGCGGTTTCGCGATCCTCGCCGGCTCGTCGCGCCTCTTGGTAGCGGCCGATGAGGAAGATCCCGTAGTCGGTGCCGGCGGCGATCGCCAGCATCGTGAGAATGTTCGCCGCGAACGTGGTCAGCCCGAATGCGTTGTGGTATGCCAACACTGCGACGATGCCTCGAGCCGACGCCAACGCCACCCCGGTCATGAAAAGCTGCACCACGGTGGTGACGATCGAGCGATAGACCAGAAACAGCATGACCGCGATCGCGCCGAGGGTGAACAGCGTGATCTTGGCGAGGCTGGCGTTACCGATCACGTGCATGTCATCAGACAGCGCCGCAGGACCGGTGACATGGGCCTGCACACCGGGAGGCGCCGGTGTCCGCTTGATGACATCCCGGACCGCCTCGACGGATTCGTTCGCCAGCGTGGTGCCCTGGTTGCCTGCGAGATTCAGCATCACGTAGGCGCCCTTGGCGTCGGAGGCCTGCACACCGGCTGCGGTTAGCCGATCGCTCCAGAAGTCCTGAATGTGCTGCACATGTTCGGGGTCGTCTCGCAGTTGGCGGACGATGTCGTTGTAATAGCGGTGTGCGGCATCGCCCAGCGGCTGCTGCCCTTCCAGCACCACCATGATCGTGCTGTTGGAGTCGAACTCCTTGAAGTTGTGGCCCAGCCGCATCATCGCCTTCATCGACGGCGCGTCCATCGGCGCCATCGGCGCCGAGTGCGCCTCGCCCACGACTTCCAATGACGGGACGATGGTGTTCACCACGATCGTCAGCAAGACCCAACCCACGATGATCGGCACCGCCAACCACCGGATCGTGTGTGGGATAACGGGGCGGTGGGGGCGGGTGTGCGTCTCGGTCATGCGGACTTCACCAGGCAAAAGGTCTGGGCGTTCTCGCCGTTAACGGTTTTCTCTTCGCGGACCACCCCGTCGATGGTGATGCGGCAACCGATCCGGTCGCCGTCGCCTTGCGCCATGATGTTGGCGCTGACGGCGGGCAGGGTGGTGCTGATCGTGTACGACCACGGCAACGGCGCTCCGTCAACCTGATGGGTGTTCGCTTCCGCGTCCCAATAGTTGATGCTCGCAGTGGTCCCGGCAGGGCCCCAGACCTCATAGGTCACGACCTTGGGGTTGAACTGCACGATCTCGATCCCGGCGCCGGCGCCGGCATTGAGGTCTTGCGAACCGAAGACGCGGTGGAGCCGCGACACGATCAGCCCGGAGACCGCGAGTACGACCACCAAGACGATGGGGATCCATGCCCGTTTGATCAACCTGGCAATCGCGCTCACCCCGTCACCTCCAGGTCCACGATCGTTCGTACGAGTGTGTCAGCCACGGATCGACCCAGGCAGCAAAGGTGTCCGTGGTGCGATCCGCTGTCGCCGCTGTCAACGGAACCTTCGCCTGCCTAAGTATCGTAAACCGTAGAGCACGGCGGCGTTCACCCGGTCCCGTGCCTTCGCGCGGCGACCCACTGCGCCCGGCTTCGCCGCGCTGGTGATCGCCGCTATACCCGGCCGGTGATCGGTGGCAGGTCGGCCAGGGTCACGATTCCCGGTCTGGCGGCCACCACAGCAGGCACGGCATTGGTGACCGGCATCGCGGTGTAGATCATTCCCAAACCCATGAAACCCGGCTCCGTCCAGTCCTTCGGCGGCAGACAGTGAATCACCGTGCGCATATTGGGCAGCCCGAACACCTGGATGACATGGCCGTGTTCGAGCGGCTTGGGCGGCGTCACGTGCTCACCCATGATCCAGTTGAACCCGACGCTGACCACATTGCGATCGCCCACCCAGCCGCGGTGATAGCCGTAAACGCTGCCGACGGTGCCGGCGGGGATCTTCATGAAGCCCAGATCGGTGTCGGCGGTGGCCGCGGTGAACGTGACGTCGAAGGTCATCTTGTCGAGCTTCGCCCCGATCGCGTCGGCCATCATCGCCGCCGCCTCGGCGAAGACCTCGCTTTCCCGCCGCACGCTGTCGGCCAGCCCCGGCGTATCGGGATCTTGCGAGAAGCCCATCGCCGTCTGGGTGCCGGCCGACTCGTACGTCGAGCAGTCCACCGACTCGGTGATGCGGATCTCGTCGACGCGTTCGCAGCAGCCGGACAGCACCATGCCGACCATGTTCGTGATGCCCGGGTGCGCGCCGCTGCCGAAGATCGTCGAGCTGCCGCGCTCGCAGGCATCGACAATGCGCTGCCGGTCTTCGGGCGTCTGCTTGCCGCCGGTGATCCACGCCGCGCTGGAGCACACATTCACACCGGACTCGAGCAGCCGCACCAGCTCATCGATGTTGGGCCACAATGGGTTATAGCAACAGGCGTCGGGTTTCAGCGCCAGCAGCGCGTCGATGTCGTTGGTGGCCTTCACACCCGTCGGCTCCGGCCAGCCGGACAGTTCGGCGGCGTCGACGCCGACCTTGTCCTGCCCGTGGGCGTACACCCCGACCAGCTCCATGTCGGGTCTGCCGATGATGGCGTGCAGCGATCGCCGCCCGATGTTGCCGGTGGTCCATTGAATTACCCGCAGCGGTGAGGTCACCGCCCCACGATATTCGGATGCGGTCGGCCGCTGTTTGTGCCACTGTCGAATTCCGTGTCCGCCGAGTTGCCCGAGCCCCTGACGCTGCGCACGGTCACCGACGACGACTGGCCGGCGATCCTGCTGCTGGACGACACCAATTTCGGCGTGTCCACCCACCCGGATTCCATGTCCGCCTGGCGCGCTCTGACGCCCGCCGACGCCGCGGTGGTGGTGTGTGACCGCTCATTAGACGAGGCCGTCGTCGGGTTTGCGGTGTATCTCGATCTGCAGCTCACCGTGCCGGGCGGAGCGGTACTGCGCACCGCGGGGCTCAGCGGGGTGTCCGTCGCACCGACCCATCGCCGGCGCGGCCTGCTGCGAGCGATGCTCACCGAATTACACAGCCGCATAACCGATTCGGGGTATCCGATGGCGGCGTTGACTGCCAGCGAGGGCGGCATCTACGGGCGGTTCGGCTACGGCCCGGCCACCATCGAACAAGAACTGACCATCGATCGCCGCTTCGCGCGCTTCCACGACGAGGCGCCCGACCCCGGCGGTGTCCGCCTGGTCAGGCCCGCGCAGCACCGCGACGATCTCGCCGCCATCTACGAGCGATGGCGCCGCCGAACACCGGGCGGGTTGGAGCGTCCGCAAGCGTTGTGGGACGAGCTATTGGCCGACCGGGAGACCACCCGCCGCGGCGGCACCCCGTGGTTTGCGTTCGTGCATCCCGATGGCTACGCGCTGTACCGAGTGCACAGCGACGATCGGCGCGTCGCGCGGGTGAGCGAGCTCAAGGCGGCGACCACCGACGCGCACATTGCGCTGTGGCGCACGCTGCTGGGGCTGGACCTGATCGAAACCGTCACCGTCGACACTCATCCGGCCGACCCGCTGCCCTACCTGTTAACCGACAGTCGGCTGGCCCGCAGCACCGGACGCCAGGACGATTTGTGGTTGCGGATCATGGACGTCCCCGCCGCCCTGGAGGCCCGTACCTACCAGGCGGATCTGCACACCGTGCTCGAGTTGTCCGGCGGCGGCCGGTTCGCGCTGGAGATTCGCGACGGTCGCGCACGATGTGCGGCCAGCGACGCGCCGGCCGAGGTCGAGATGGACCTCGACGTGCTGGGCAGCCTGTACCTGGGTGCGCATCACCCGTCGGCCCTGGCCGCGGCGAACAGGTTGCGCGCCAAGGATTCTGCGCTGGTGCGACGACTCGAAGCGGCGTTCGCCAGCGATGTACCCGCCCAATTGGGGTTCGGCTTCTGAAGTTTGGCGCTCGCCGCGCGCTGTGGTCGCGGGCGGCGTTGACAATCGCTCCGTGCTGCGGTACTTACTCTAGAGTAACCTACTCGAGAGTAAGTACGCGAGGACATGTTCATCAATGTGGCATTGCTGTGGTCACCGGAAGTCCGTCTCACGGTCTGATGGACGCGTACGGTAACTCGGACCCGCTGTCGTGGGCTCGACGAAGTGGCTCTTTGCCCGTCGAGAATGTTTCGGTGGCGTCGATTCGCAATTCGTATACGCCCCGCAAGAGCAAAATCAACGAGCACTACGTCAAGATCTTGGCCCAATCACCATTGCCGTTGCCTCCGATAGTGGTTCATCGGACCTCGATGTGGGTGATCGACGGTGTGCATCGGCTACGCGCAACCGAATTGCGCGGTGATGTCACGATACCGGCGAGGTTTTTCGAGGGTAGTGACGCCGAGGCTTTCGCGCTCGCCGTCCATTTGAATGTAACCCATGGCCTGCCGCTGACCCTTGCCGAGAGAAAGGCCGCGGCGCGCCGAATCGTGCGATCTTACCCTCACTGGTCAGATCGGTCCATTGCGCTGATCACCGGAGTCTCGAACAAAACGGTAGGCAAATTGCGTGGGTGTACAACTGAGGAAATTTCCCAGTTGGGTCACCGGCTCGGCCGCGACGGAAAGCTCCGGCCGGCCAGTCCGGTCAATGGCCGGCGACGCGCCGCCAAATATTTGTCGATGAATCCGCGCGCGTCCCTACGGGAAATAGCACGCGAAGCGGGTGTCTCGGTCAGCACAGCGCGCGATGTGCGCCAGCGTATCGGCAAAGGCGAGAATCCTCTGCCTGGCAATCTGGCCAATAATTCGAGGCAACGCTCTGAACAACCGGGGCACGATCTTCTCCAAAGACTGAGAAAAGATCCGTCAGTCCGATCCTCCGAGAGAGGGCGTGCGCTGCTGCGGCTGCTGTCCACCGTCGTGGTGGCAATTAGCGCCTGTAATGAGTTCGCTGAAGCCGTTCCGATCCACTGCTCAGGCACCATCGCTGAAATAGCGAGAAAGTACGCTCGCGCTTGGCAAGAAATCGCGGACCAGTTCGACGCTTCGTAACTAGAGCCCAGCCACACCGACCGCGACGAACGCAGCGCCCAACGCGGCCAGCAGAAGCGCGACGTCGCGGCGCCGCCGCGATCGAATCCAGTTGTGCAGCGCAGCCACCGATCTGGCGGTCGCTTCGGGCGCTAGCAGGTAGGCCAGCAACGGAATCTCGATGAGCGCGAATGCCACGACGTTGAACATCAACAGCACGGCGACCTGCGTCAGCGCTGCCGCGCCGGAGGCGAGGATGACCGCCAGCGCGGCAAGGTAGTCGACCGACGGCAACGCGATGCCGAGACCGGCGATCCCTGCGACCGACAGCGAATTCCCGTTCAGCAGGCGCCTGCCCGGCGTCGCCAACCGTGCCGGGCGCGAACCCAACCGCCCGCGGATGTCCATGGCTACGAGTACTGCGATCGACAGCGCCAAGAGCCCGATCAGGATCTGAACTTTGGGCACTGTGACGTAGGTAGACCCGAGCAGGCTGCGCCGAAAGACGAACAGCACAGCCAGACCCACGGTTGTTCCCATCACGAAACCGCCGCAGAGAAACGCCAGAAGCTGCAGCGCGGGCCGCGGCCTGTTCAGCATCAGCACCGTCATACCGACCCGGAATGGTTCGACGCTAACGGCCAGGGCCATGACCAGAACAGTGACCAGCATTGGTATTTCGGGGTGCGCCCCGCGCGGCCCGCTAGGCGTCCAACCGGGTGAATTGGTCCCGCCGGTACTGCTCGACGCAGGCGGCGCGCCGAATCTTGCCGCTCGTCGTGGTGGGAATCGAACCGGGCGGGACCAGAACAAGGTCCCCGACATTCAAACCGTGTGCGTTGGATATCGCGGAGGTGACGTCGCTTTTGATGCTGGTGAGCCACTGCGTCGCGTCCTCGTTGGCCGCGCCGCGCTTCTTGAGTTCGATGACGGTGACCAGCTTCTCGGTGCTGTTCACCGGAACCGATATCGCCGCGACCCGGCCACCCGTGATCTCTTGGACCGTCGTCTCGATGTCCTCGGGATAGTGATTACGCCCGCGGATGATCAGCAGATCCTTGATGCGTCCCACAATGAACAACTCACCCTCGTGGACAAAACCGAGGTCGCCGGTTCGCAGCCAGGGTCCGTGCGGCGTGCCCGGCGAAGGGTCGGCGAGCGTTGCGCCGAAACAGCGCTGCTCGTCGGGCGGTTTACGCCAGTAGCCCTCGGCGACGTTGTCGCCGTGCACCCAGATCTCGCCGACCACGTTTTGCGGGCACTCGCGGTGCGCGTCGACGTCGACGATCCGCAGCATGGGGGATTGCGGCAGTTGGTATTTGACCAGCGTTGTGCCGGTGCCGGCCGCACACCGCTCCGCGCGGTTCTCGCCCAGCTTTTCGCTGTCGAAATGAACTGCCGGCGACGACTCACTCCAGGTGCCGGTCGCCACGAAGACGGTTGCCTCCGCCAAGCCATAGGAGGGACGCAACATGTGGTCCCGAAAATTGAAGTGCGCGAACCGATCGACGAAGCGTTGTAGTGTGGCCGGCTCGACACGTTCGGCGCCGCTGATGATGCCCAGCACGTCCCCGAGGTCGAGACCGGCCAGGTCAGCGTCGGCTGTTTTGCGGGCGGCCAAGTCGAA
This sequence comes from Mycobacterium sp. MFM001, assembly GCF_003402475.1. Classification (GTDB taxonomy): domain Bacteria; phylum Actinomycetota; class Actinomycetes; order Mycobacteriales; family Mycobacteriaceae; genus Mycobacterium. Next base: position 274,326 of record NZ_BFAB01000003.1, on the reverse strand, counting down.
GGCGAAGTTGGGCGCCGCTGACCACGCGCGAGGGTTGCGGGCCAGCGCCTGAACCCATCTGGCCGGTCGCTCCAAGAACGAAACCGGACTCGTCAGCTCGCCGCGATAGCCGCCCAGGATTGGTGCGCAGACTCCCAGCACCAACCCCATGTCGTGGTAGAAGGGCAACCACGACACGATCGTCGCAACCGACGGGGCTTTGCGGTCGGCGAAGAAGCTGCGCATCAGCTGCTCGAAATTAGCCTGCAGGTTGCGGTGCGAGACCATCACCCCGGTCGGCAGTCGGGTCGAGCCCGAGCTGTACTGCAAATACGCGGTGCTCGGCAAATCTGCTGTCCGAACGTTTGCTTCGGGATCCGCGTCCAGATTCATCGAATCGATTTCGACGATCTTTGGCACCGAGTCCATGCGTGCGTCGTCGACGTATTGGGCGACATCGTCGGCGACAGCAGACGTGGTGAGAACAACGGAGGGCGACGTATCGACAAGGACCGCGCCTACCCGCTCGTGGCTCGAGCCGCGGTGGGGCAACGGGAGGGGGACCGCGATCAAACCGGCCTGCATGGATCCCAGGAAAGCCGCAATGTATTCAAGGGACTGGGGAGCCAGGATGACCGCCCTGTCTCCGGCCGACCCGTGAAAGCTGAGCTCGCGGGCCACATTGTGTGTTCGGCGGGACAACTGCGACCACGTCAGACTCTCGGGCGCACCCGACTGGTCGTCTTCGTAATTCGTGAAGGTGAACGCTATGTCGTTGGGCCGCAGGCTGGCACGTCCGTGCAGCATGGAAAGAATCGATGGCGCAGACATAGTGTGTCGTCAGCCCTTCCCGTGCGACAACACGGACATGGCACCGCTGAGGATCTGCGAGAGCGGGTCGGCGCCGCCGCCGAATGTCGCCTGGTTGGCCGGCGCGGTGACTTCCGCCGGGTCGAAGCCGTGCACCGGGTCCACCTGAACCGGCGCGGTCGCCGGGTCGTCGTTTCGGGAGTAGCCCGCGTTCACCCGGGGCATCAGGATCGCGTCGAGCTTGTTCAGCGTGTCTTCCGGGATGCCGATGTAGGCCAGGGGCATGACAAGCGGAAGGTGCTTTTCCGGGACCATGATCGTCGTGTCCCTGGCGCCCCGCGAGTTGATCGTCGTCCGGATGTTCTGCGGCGGCACCATGCTGGGGTTCGTGAAGGCCACCGCTGTGTGACCGGTTGCGAGGCCCATCAGCGTGTTGCCCAGGGCGAACAAGTTGTCCGGACGGTCGGGGAAGTCCGCGATCGAGTCGTACGCTGCCACGAACCGGTATGTGTCGTACTGGCTCTCATAGGGCGGTTGCATGGTGTAGTCGAGCGCGGGAACGACGGTGCCGACCGGGAACATGGCGGTTAGGAAGCTCTCCCCGAAGGCGTGGCGCCCGACCGGGTCGCCGAACGTCGCGAAGTTCAGGGTGTCCGACGGGGGAGCGGCCGGGTCATGGGCCAGCCGGGCCTGCTCGCCGTCGACCACGAAAGCGCCCTCGGACAAGCCGATTGCCGTGCCGGGGCGACCGGTGCGGATCGCCGCATCGAGGTTGTCTACTCCCACGTCGACGGACTCGCCGACACTGGGGCCGTCCAGACCCAGGCCGGGGAGCAGTTCTTCGCCGACCTTGCCGATGCCCGGGAAGAGTCGTTCCAGCACGTGGCCCTGGACCTGGCCTGCCGGGTAGCGGACGATTTCGCGCTTCTGGCCGGGGAACCATTGGGCTCCCTCCTGGCGGATGTACTCGTCGTAGGGGATGCCGAGAACATGGGCGCCGCCGAGGGCGAACGCGGTCTGATCGCCCGGTGCGCCGGGGGTGGGCGGCCCGCCGACAGGTGTGTCGTCAGCCGAGGCAGTCCTGACGCCGAAATAGCCTGTGGCGCCGACAGTTACCAGCGCCGTGACTCCTGCGAGGAGTTTTTTCATCCCTACTCCTGATCGCTCGGCATCGCCTCGTAGTTTCACACACATCAGGTGTGCTCGCTAACCCGCGCCCCGAGACGTGACGGCCACCAGTTCGCCCGGCCGACGAGCGCAGCGATAGCCGGAACCGTGATCGTGCGAACTACGAAGGTATCCAGCAAAATTCCCACACCGATCACGAAACCACCCTGGACCACGGTGCCGATGCTGGAGAACAACAGTCCGCACATCGACGCAGCGAAGATCAGACCCGCCGCGGTGATCACGCCGCCGGTCGAACTCAGAGTGCGGATGATGCCGTAACGCATGCTGTTCGGAGACTCGTCGCGCATTCGCGAGACGAGCAGCATGTTGTAGTCGGCGCCCACCGCGACCAAGACCACGAAGGCCAGTGGCGGCACGCTCCAATGTAACTGCTGGCCGAGGATGAATTGGAATACCAGCGTGCCGACGCCCACCGCGGACAGGTACGAAACGACCACGGAAGCAACCAGATACAGCGGTGCGATAATCGCACGCAGGAGCGCCATCAGGGTCAGTAGCACGACGATGAGAGTGACCGCGATGATGAACCGGATGTCGTGCCGGTAGTAGTCGCGGGTGTCTTTGAGCCCGACGGTGTATCCCGCCATCGATATCGTGGCGTCCGCCAATGTGGTATTCGGTTGGGCTCCCCGAGCGGTCTGGGTGATCGTGTTGACCTGGTCCATGGCTTCGCTGCTGAACGGATTGAGTTTGGTTTGAACCAGGTAACGCGCGGAGTGGCCGTCCGGCGAGATGAAGATCTTGGCGGCGTTCTTGAACTGCTTGAGGTGCAGCACCTGCGTCGGGATGTTGAACCCGGCCATTGCCGGTTGCGCGGCATCACGTTTCAGCGACAACAAGAAGGCCGACGCCTGATCGAGCCCGGCACCCAGTTGTTTGACCTGGTCGACGAGTTGTGTCACCGCGTCGGCCACCTGCCTGCTCCCACCGGCGAATCGGTTTGCGCCGTCTTGCATGCTGCTCAGGTTTGCCTGCAGGCCACCGGGTTGGTCCATGCCCATGGAATGCATCACCTTGGTGAGGTTGGTGAGTGCCCCACGCACGCGGTCCACCGAGGCGTTCAGCGATTTTTTGTCCGGGAAAGACTGCAGCTGCCCCCATAGGTCGCTGATCGCGTCGAGGTCTTCCTGATCGCGTCCACCGGTCAGCCGCTCGAATGTGCCGCGGGTGGCGCTGCACGATTCGTCGAGATCGCAGACCGGATTGCCCTGCAGCGCAGTCAACACCGGGCCTATCCAGGCAAACATATTCTTGCCGGCCGAAAAGTTCCAGCCCATGTTGTTGCTGAGCGAGTTGACGTGGTCGACGAGCTTGGCCGCGGTGTCGACCTGCTTGACCAAAGCGTCGCCGCTGTATTGGTCTTTCATCGACGAGAAGGAGTCGACCAGGTTCTGGACGCTGGCCGCGAGCCGGCTGACCTGGCCGCGCACGTGGTTGAGATTGTCGGCCAGCGTGCCGGCTCCGTCCGCCAGGCGGTTGAGGTCGTCGGTGTGGTCGTTGATCAGCGTGGATCCGTCGGCCAGGACGGTGCCGATGGCGCCCGCCTGATACGTGGCCTTGAATTCGTTCGGCACAGCTCCCGTGGGACGGGTGATGCCGCTGACCGCAGCGATATTCGGCAGTTGACTGACTCGGTGGGCCATCTGCTCCAAGTCCGCAAGTGCCTGCGGCGTGCGCAGGTCATGCGGGGAGGAGACCAGGATGTATTCCGGAATCGACTGATTCACCGGGAAGTGCCGATCCAGCGCCGCGTATCCGATCGAGCTCGGCGCAGAAGCCCGCACGGCCTTGCGGTCGTCGTAGTTGTAGCGCACGAAGGCGGCGCAGCCGGCCAGCGCAATCAGCACAAGCAAGCTGGCAACCAGATGGACCTTCGGCCTGCGCACAATGCGAATGCCGGAACGCCGCCAGAACCGCGCGGTCAGCTCGCGCCGCGGCTTGACCCAGCCGCGTGGCCCGGCCAGCACCAGAATCGCCGGCAGCAACGTCACGGCCGCAAGGAATGCCACGCCGATCCCGATCGCCGACGACGTTCCGACAGTCTTGAACACGCCCATCCGGGCGAAGCTGATGACCAGAAAAGTGATGCCGACGGTGGCCGCCGAAGCGGCGATCACCTTTCCGATCGAGATCATCGCCCGCTTGACCGCCTGGTCGAACGATGCCCCCGACCGCAGATGGTCGTGATAGCGGCTGATCAGGAAGACCGCGTAATCCGTTCCGGCGCCGGCCATTATCGCGCTCAGAAATACGATGGATTGGTTCGAGACGCCCGAACCCGTCAGTTGGGAGTATCCGGCTACCACGGCCTGCGCGATCACCAGCGACAACCCGATCGTCAGCAACGGCAGCAGCATGGTGACCGCGCTGCGGTAGACCACCAGCAGGACGATGAGCACCAATACCGCGATCGCCAGCTCGATTGGCATGCGATCCCGATTGCCCGCGACAGTCAGGTCGGCCACGGTTGCCGCCGGGCCGGTGATGTTTGCGGTCAGCGATGTTCCGGCGACTGTGTTTTCGACGATTTCGCTGATGCGGTTGAAAGCGGCGTAGGACTGTGGAGTGCCCAACTCGCCTGCAACGCCGACCGGCAGCACCCATGCCTTGCGGTCCTTGCTGGTCACGGCCGAACGCAGCGGCGGCGTGCTGACGAAATCCTGCAACATCACGACATCTCGGGTGTCCCGGCGCAGCGCGTCTACCAGTTTGCGGTAGGTGGCTTCGTCGGCGGGGCCAAGCCCTTTGTCGTTGGTCAGGACTACCAGCAGGAGATCCTCTGAGCCCGATTCGTGAAACGCCTCGGTCATCTTTCGGGCCGTGACGCTCGACGGTGCATCGCTGGGCAAGATAGCGAGCGGGTGCTTCTGGGCCATCTCGCCCAGCGATGGGACCGTCAGTGGCAGCGCCACCGCAACGGCGACCCAGATCCCGATCACGACCCAGGGCCACCGCACCACAAAATCGGCTAGCCGCTGCATACCGCCCTCATGCGACGCGTCCCCAGTGCCCGCTGCCGGCGACGCGAACACACACGGACCTCATCGCCTCCATGTAACGGGTGACGGATTTTTCGGCGACGGGGTTGTCGGGATGCATGATCGCCATCACCGTGCCTTCCCCGTACCGAAATATGTAGATGGTCAGCTGATATGAGTACCGGCCGTCGGAGTAGATCCCGATGTTGTTGGCAAGACCCAGGTCAGCAGCGGCGAGCACGGCGTTGAGCGGAGCGGCGCCGCCATGAAAGAAGTTCGACACCGGGAAGTTCGGTTGCGGCCAGCGCAGCGACGGCACCAATTCCAAGACGCGGTAATACGGCACCTTCGCCATGTCCAGACCAGAGTCGAAGGAAGCCTGCGCCGACCATGCGGCCTCGCCGAATGAGGCCGCAGCTATCGGCACAGTGATCGGGATCAGGCCGGTAAACCAGCCCTGCGTCATGAAATTGTCCGCGGCGGTGCGGGAATCCCGGGGAGTAAGACCGTAATACGTGAGAGCACCGGTGAACTCGTGCTCCACCAGCGCGATGCAGGCGAACAAGCCGCCGACGAAGCGCGCGCCCACCGCTGAGCAGGCTGATTCGAATCGCTCCGTCTGCTCGGCGTCCATCAGGAGCTCGGAGACCATCGCGCTGCCGCACGGCTCCGACGGGTTACCCAAGGGCAGCGGGAACTCGGGAAAGCCGCCATTGTTGTTCTCGGCGAACTCGATCCACGCGCGCACCTCAGGTGAATCTACGGTTAACGTTGAGGTGTACTGGCGTTCGCGGGTGCAGAAGTCGTCGTAACTGCCGGCCTCGGGAAGCGCAAGGGCCTCACCGCCTGCGCTCAACGCCGAATACATGCCGTTGGCCTCGAGCATCGTCGTGCCGATCAACGTCGCGTCGCCATGGACGTGATCCATCGCGGCGAAGAACGTGAAGAAGCTTTCGCTTTGGACAATCCCGAAGCTGAAACAGCCCCATTCCAGCGGATTCGGTATGGCCACGACATGCGCACGTATCTCGTCAGCCGTCATCTGGCCGTGCTTGCGGGGCACGAACTCGATATCAGCGGGATCGCGCAGGGTATGCCTGACGAACTCGCCATCGCCGGCGCGCTCGAACCAGCTGCGGAACGTGTCATGCCGGCGCAGGTATGCGTTGAGGGCCTCATTCATGGCCGAAATGTCGCACTGGCCGGGCACTTCGCAGGTGGCGATGATTTGTCGGGAGAAGTCCAGCCCCGCGGATGTCCGTTCGTGATAGTTGCGAAGATGTTGGCCCTGCATGTAACTGACTGGCACCGAGCTCACCGGTGCTTGCCGGACCTTTGCCAGAGCCATGTCCGTCGGGTGCCACGAAGTGACGACGCCTGGGGTTAATGTCCAATCGCCGAGCGAGCCGATCGTAATCTTCCCGATGCGCAAGACTTCGTCCTCCTCGGTGTGATCGGCTCGTCCGGTCAGGCTGGCGGCGAGACCAACATAGCGTTCTTCGCACTGGGTGTCGCCCAGTGTCAGTCGCTCCAGACCGCACGCGCTAAATCACCCGGCACGGAACGCTTGTCCACCAGCCATACCCTGCGGTACGGTGCGCGGCACCGGTGCCGGCAACGCACTTGCAATCCTGGCCCGCGGCAGCAATTCTGATGCGCGACCGAGCCGCGCGGACGTGCGCGACGACCGAATCGTCACCGCCCCAACAGAGAGGGACAGCCGTATGGCATCCGCCGAAGGCGAGCAGCAGTCAAGTTTCGCGATCGTCGGCTACGCGGCGCGCTTCCCGGGTGCTGCGAACACGGACGAGTTTTGGGACGTGCTGCGGCACGGCCGGGACGCGGTATCGGAGGTGCCGCAGGAGCGGTGGGATGCCGATGAATTCTTCGACCCGGATCCCGACGCACCCGGCAAGGTGGTGACCCGGCGGGCAGGTTTCGTCGACGACGTAACGGGGTTCGACGCGCCGTTTTTCGGCATGTCGGCGCGCGAGGTCAGGTTGATGGACCCGCAGCATCGGATCTTGCTGGAGACGGCGTGGCGGGCGGTGGAGCATTCGGGCACCGCGCCAACGGCTTTGGCGAATACCAACACCGGTGTATTCGTCGGGTTGTCCACGCACGACTACCTGGGGATGGCATCTGACGAGCTGACCTATTCCGAAATCGAAGCCTATATGGCGATCGGTACGTCGAACGCCGCCGCGGCCGGGCGGATCAGCTACCGGTTGGGGCTGCAGGGCCCGGCGGTCGCCGTCGACACGGCGTGCAGCTCGTCGTTGGTGGCAATCCACCAGGCATGCCAAGCGCTCCGCTTGGGGGAATGCGACCTTGCGCTGGCCGGCGGCGCGAACGTCTTGCTCACGCCCGCAACGATGATCACTTTTTCCAGTGCGCACATGCTCGCACCCGACGGCCGGTGCAAGACATTCGACGCGGCTGCAGACGGCTATGTCCGCGGCGAGGGTTGCGGTGTCATTGTCGTCAAGCGGCTCGAGGACGCGATTCGCGACGGCGACCGGATCCGCGCCGTGATCCGGGGCAGCGCGGTCAACCAGGACGGCGCATCGGGCGGCTTGACGGTGCCGAATGGTGGTGCCCAGCAACGGGTTATCGCCGAGGCGCTGAAGCGCGCCGGTCTGGCGGCCAGCGACGTCGAGTACCTGGAGGCGCATGGGACTGGGACATCGCTGGGCGATCCGATCGAGGCCCAGGCCGCGGGTGCGGTGCTCGGCGTCGGGCGCGACGCGAGCCGGCCGCTGTTGATCGGCTCGGTGAAAACGAACATCGGGCATCTGGAAGCCGCCGCCGGGATCGCAGGTGTCATCAAGGTGGTCCTGTCACTTGAGCACGGGTTGCTGCCAGGGCACCTGCATTTCCGCAATCCGTCGCCGCACATTCCCTGGGACCGGCTTCCGCTGCAGGTTGTGCAGGAGGCGACTGCCTGGGAACGCAACGGGCAGCCGCGTATTGCGGGCGTCAGCTCGTTCGGGTTCGCCGGGACCAACGCACACGTCATCCTCTCCGAAGCGCCCGAGGAGCCGGCCGAGCCCGCTGTGGCACCGCTTCCGGTCGACCAGCGGCGCTTCCGCATACTTCCGCTGTCGGCGCGCACCCCCGCCGCTTTGGTGCAGCTTGCCGATCAATACCGCACCTGGTTGAGCTCACACCCGGAGGCCACGTTGGCCGACGTCTGCTTTACCGCCGGGGTGGGACGAGCACACGTGGAGCACCGGGCCGCGTTGGTGGTCAACTCGCGAGAATCTGTCGGCGAGTTGCTCGCTGCACTCGCCGACGACCGCCCGGCGCCCGGTTTGGTGCGCGGAGTATCCGACGACGCGCCGAAAACGGCGTGGCTGTTCACCGGTCAGGGTAGCCAGTACCCGGGCATGGCCCGCGAGTTGTTCGACACCGAGCCGGTTTTCGCCGAGACTCTGACCCGGTGCGCAGAAGTGGTCGCTGACGTTCTCGAAAAACCCTTGCTCGACGTGATTTTCGGCCCGGGCAACGACGACACGCTGCGACAAACGTCGTACGCCCAGCCTGCGCTGTTCGCGGTGGAGATGGGCCTGGCCCGGCTGTGGCAGTCCTGGGGCTTCGAACCCGACGTGGTGCTGGGCCACAGCGTCGGCCAGTACTCGGCGGCATGTGTCGCGGGCGTGCTGCGCCTCGAAGACGGCATGCTGCTGATGGCCGAGCGCGGCCGCCTTTTCGGCAGCTTGCCCGCGGGCGGCCGGATGGCCGCGGTGTTCACCGCCGCCGAGCGGGTGGAGAGCTTCACCGACGAGTTCCCGAGCCTGTCGGTGGCCGCCTACAACGGCGCGAACACCGTATTGTCAGGACCCGCACAGGATCTGGAGCAGGCGGTGTCGGCGCTTCAGGCCGACGGTGTCCGGTGTGACTGGCTCGAGACCAGCCACGCATTCCACTCGGCGCTGCTCGATCCGATCCTCGACGACTTCGAGTCCTATGCGAACCAGTTCAACTTCAGTTCGCCACAACGCATTCTGGTCTGCAACCGCACCGGCGGCACAGTGGGCCGGAGCGTGAAGCTGGACGGCAACTACTGGCGCCGCCACGCGCGGCAGCCGGTGGAATTCGCCAAGAGCGTGCGCACCCTGGCCGATCTGGGCTGCAAAGTGCTGTTGGAGATCGGCCCGCAGCCGGTGCTCACCGCCGCATCTATGCGGGCATGGCCTGACCCAGCAACCACACCGCGGGCAATCGCGTCATTGCGCCGCAACACCGCCGACCACCGACAGATCACCGAAGCCCTTGCCGACGCGTACGTTTTGGGCCACCAGCCCGACTTCGGCGCTGTCCTGGGCCCGGCGCGCAAGCTCGACCTGCCGACCTACCCATTCCAGCGTCGCCAGTACTCGTTCCGAGACAATCGACCCAACCGTGACCAACAACAAAACGGCGCGGCGCAGTCGCAGGCCGTTCGGCTCCTCGAGGATGGCCGGATCGAGGAGCTCGCGGCCCTGATCGACGGCGCGAGCGACGATCACCAGACCCTGAGCGTGTTGGCAAAGCTTGCCGCACAACACAATCGGCAGCGTAAAACCCAGTCGATCTCGGATGCCCGCTACGAGTTCCGGTGGGAGAAATCCGCGATCGCCGGTGCAGGCGCCGGCGAGGGATCCACGTGGCTCGTCGTCGGCGACGATCCCGACGTAGTTCAGCCTTTGGTTGACGCGTTGAGCGCGCGCGGATACCACTATCGAACCCTCGGGTTGCCGATGTCCGACGCGGAAGAGGAACAGCTTGCGACCGCGCTGCGCGCTGCGGCGGAAGACGAACCGGCACTACGAATCCTGCATGTCGCGGCCGTCGGCCCCGACACCGCACCGTCGATGCAGTCGCTGTTGCGGATGCAACACCAAATCCTGCGCGGGACACGCCGACTCTTCCGCGCCGCGGTCGCAGCCGAAGTGCGCACACCGATTTGGCTGGTGACCCGCGGCGCGCAGCGTGTCACCGACGCCGACACTCTGTCGCCGGATCAGAGCTGCCTCTGGGGGTTCGGCCGTGCCGCCGCACTGGAGCATCCCCAGGTATGGGGCGGACTGGTGGATCTGGCCGACGGCACCGCCGAGGAATGGTCGCGGCTGCTCGATCAGGTAGGTGCCCCCGCACGCGAGTCGGCCATCAGGGAAGACCAACTGGCCCTGCGTGATCAGACGGTCTACGTGCCACGGCTGGTTCGACGCGATGGACAGCCCAGCGCCACAACACCGGCACTGCGCGGTGACGCAACATATCTGGTGACCGGAGGGCTCGGTTCGCTCGGGCTGGAAATTGCCGGATACCTGGCCGCGCACGGCGCCCGTCATCTGGTGTTGACCGGCCGACGCTCGCCCGGCGAAGCGGCACAACGACGCATCGACGCGTTGAGCGAAGCACACGGTTGCGAATTCCGGGTCGTTGCTGCCGATGTCGCCGACGCGCACGACGTCGCACGCCTGCTGGCCACTGTGCAGGCCGAACTGCCGCCGTTGGCCGGCATCGTCCATGCCGCGGGCGAGGTCGGCAACACCCCGCTGAGCGCCCCGGACGATGCCGAGCTGGACCGCGTTTTCGCCGGGAAGGTCTGGGGTGCTTGGCATTTGAGCGAAGCGGCCGCTGACCTGCAGCTGGACTTTTTCCTGAGCACCTCCTCGATCGCGTCAGTATGGGGAAGCTTCGGGCAGACCGCCTACGGCGCCGCTAATGCTTTCCTCGACGGGCTGGCCTGGCGGCTGCGGGAGCGGGGCGTTCCCGGGCTGAGTGTGAATTTCGGTCCGTGGTCGGCGGGCATGGCCGACGCCCAGGCTCGGGCGCGACTGGATCAGCGCGGAGTCCGAACGCTATCGCCCGCCGATGCGCTCGCGGGTATGGCCGATGCCATGGCGTCGTCGGGGCAAGCCGTTGTGGCCCGCATCGACTGGGCCCGCTTCCTGCCGCTCTACCAGCAGGCCGGCCGGCGCGGGTTCCTGGCGGAGTTGGAACGCGAGGTGCCCAGCGCGGTACCGGCGACGACGCCGTCGGGCAAGCCGGAACTGGTCGAGCGGCTCGCAGCAGCTCCGGTGCAGCAGCGCAGGAAGCTCATGACGGATTACCTGCGCGACGCGGTAGCAGAAGTGACGCGCGTCGACGCCGCGGAGATCCGGGAGGACGCCGGATTTTTCGATCTCGGCATGGATTCGCTGATGGCCGTGGAATTGCGGCGCCGCATCGAGCAAGGAGTGGGCAAGGAAATCCCGGCGACGCTGGCGATGGACTACCCGCGTCTGTCCAACGTCGTGGACTACCTGCTCGGCGACGTGCTCGAGCTCGGCGAGAAAGCTTCAGCGCCCCAGCCGGCGTCGGTAGCACCGACACGCACCGACGAGCCGATCGCGATCGTTGCTGTGTCGTGCCGTTTCCCGGGCGCGCCCAATCCGGAAGCGTTCTGGGAGGTGTTGTCCGACGGTGTAGACGCCATCCGGGAGGTCCCGGAGGACCGGTTCGACATCGACGAGTTCTACGACCCGGATCCAGATAGTGCGGGCAAGACCTACACGCGCTTCGGCGGATTCCTCGACGGGATCGACGGATTCGATCCGGAATTCTTCGGCATCTCGCCGCGCGAAGCCGTCTGGATCGAGCCGCAGCAGCGGCTGATGCTCGAAACGGTTTGGGAAGCCCTCGAAAGGGCCGGGTATGCACCATCTGCCTTGCGCGGCAGCCGAACCGGCATCTTCGCGGGGGTGGCCGCCAACGAATACGCCCATCTGCTGTCCGCCGAGTCGATCGACAAAATCGAGCCCTACTTCATCACCGGCAATGCGCTCAATGCCATCTCCGGTCGGGTTGCTTTCGCCTTAGGCTTCGAAGGGCCGGCGGTGGCGGTCGACACCGCGTGCAGCTCGTCGCTTGTCGCCGTCCATCAGGCCTGCCAGGCATTGCATTCCGGTGACTGCGATCTGGCGCTGGCCGGCGGCGTGAATGTCCTACTGAGCCCGGTAACGGTGGTCGCGGCCTCGCGCGCCAGGATGCTCTCGCCCGTCGGGCGGTGCAAGACGTTCGACGCCTCCGCCGACGGCTATGTCCGCAGCGAAGGCTGCGGGATTTTGGTGCTCAAGAGGCTCAGCGACGCGGTGCGCGACGGCGACCGGGTTGCCGCGGTGATCCCGGGCAGCGCGGTCAACCAGGACGGCGCGTCCAGCGGCTTGACCGTGCCCAACGGTGGTGCACAGCAACGGCTTATCGCCACGGCGCTGGCGCGTGCCGGCCTGACCGGCGGCGACGTCGATTACCTCGAGGCGCATGGGACGGGTACCCCGCTGGGTGATCCGATCGAAGCGCAGGCCGCCGGCGCCGTTTACGGCGACGGCCGTGACTCGGGCCGCCCACTGCTGATGGGTTCCGTCAAGACCAACATCGGCCACCTCGAGTCGGCATCGGGGGCCGCAGGTCTGATCAAGGTCGTGTTGTCGCTGCAACACGGAGTGCTGCCGGCCAGCCTGCACTTCGACAAGCCGTCGCCGCACATCCCGTGGGATTCACTGCCCGTGCAGGTCCTGGACAAGCCAACTCCGTGGCAGGCCAACGGCAGGCCGCGACGTGCGGGCGTCAGCTCGTTCGGGTTCACCGGCACCAACGCGCACGTGCTGGTCGAAGAGGCGCCGCAACCGGCAGCCCCCACCGAGCCCGAGTCGGACGCTCACGACGATGCGGTGAGCGTGCTGCCGCTCTCGGCGCGGTCGCCAGAAGCGTTGGTGGCGTTGGCGCAACGCTACGGCTCCTGGCTGGACGGCCACCCGGACGTCGACATCGTCGACGTGTGCCTGACGGCCGGGGTGGGGCGATCGCATTTCGAACACCGGGCCGCGCTGGTCGTGGATTCCGTCCGGACAGCACGAGACGGCTTGGCCGACTTGGCCGACAACCGTCTGCGGCCCGGTGTGCTACGTGGCGAGTGCGCTGACCGGCCGACGACGGCGTGGCTGTTCACCGGCCAGGGCAGCCAGCATCCCGGAATGGCGCGCGAATTGTTCGACGCCGAACCGGTTTTCGCTGACGCGGTGACCCGCTGCGCGGACGCAGCCAACGAGATCCTGGCGCGACCGTTGCTGGACGTGCTGTTCGCCGCCGACAGGGACACCGCAGAAACGTTGCGGCACACCTCGTTTGCCCAGCCGGCGCTTTTCGCCGTCGAGATGGGCCTGGCCCGGCTATGGCAGTCGTGGGGCATCGAGCCCGATGTGGTGCTGGGGCACAGCGTCGGCCAATACGCCGCGGCGTGTGTGGCCGGGGTATTCAGCATGGAGGACGGGGCGCGGCTGATGGCCGAGCGGGGCCGGCTGTTCGGCAGCCTGCCGGAAGGCGGGCGCATGGTCGCGGTGTTCGCCGACGCCAAGCAGGTCGAGGCGCTCGCCACCGAATTTCCCCGAGTGTCGGTTGCGGCCTACAACGGCCCCAACACGGTGCTCTCGGGTCCCGGCGCAGATCTAGAGCAGATAGTCGCAACGTTTGGCAACGACGGAATCCGCTGCAGCTGGCTGGAAACCAGCCACGCGTTCCATTCGGAGTTGCTGGAGCCGGTACTCGGCGAGTTCGAGTCGTACGCCGCGCGGTTGCAGTTCGCTGCGCCGACGTTGCCGCTGGTCTGCAACCGCACCGGCACCGTGCTCACCGCGGCAACCCCACTCGACGCGGGGTATTGGCGGCGGCATTCCCGCCAGCCGGTGCAGTTCGCCGAAAGCGTGCGCACCGTCGCGGCGCTGGGATGCTCGGTGCTGATGGAGATCGGTCCGCAACCCGTGCTGACCGGGGCGGCGGTGCAGGTCTGGCCGGAACACCTGGCCGCGCCGCGTGCGATCGTTTCTCTGCGCAAGGGCGTAGGTGACCGGCGTCAAATCGCAGAAGCCTTGGCGGGCGCCTATGTCAGCGGTCATCGCCCCGAGTTCGATGCGTTGCATCGTGCGCCTCGCCGCAGGCTCGAGTTGCCCACCTACCCGTTCCAGCGCCGCCGCTTCTGGCCCAAGACCTCCGGTATCGCCGTGGATGGTGCCGCAGCATCCGGAATCCTCGGCACCGCAAAGGATCTGGCCTCGGGCGACTCTGTGTATACCAGCAGGCTGTCCGTCAAGTCGCAGCCGTGGCTTTCCGATCACGTCATCTACGGCACCGTGGTCGTTCCCGGGGCGACGTATGCGGCGATGGCCCTGGCCGCAGTCGGTCCGCCGGCGCGGGTGAAAGACGTGATCTTCTACGAGCCGATCGTCCTGCCCGAGAAGGACTCCCGCGAAGTGCAGCTGACGTTGCATCCGCTCGACGACGGGGGGTGGAGCTTCCGCGTGAACAGCCGTCCGTATGGCGTCCGTGATGCCGAATGGTCGTTGAACGCCGACGGCACCGTCGTAAGCGGTGTCGATGACGAGCCGGCACCCGATCCGGCGGACTCCATCGAGGCGGCGATCGAGCGGTCGGACCGCATGCGTCCGCAGGAACTGTTCGAGTCTTTTGCCGCCAGCGAGCTGGAATGGGGGACCACCTGGTCCGGTTCCTTGAAGTCGCTGTGGGTTGGTGAGGGTGAGGCGATCGGCGATATCGTCGCCGGCGACGAACTCGCCGAACACCTTGGAACCGAGCCGATGCACCCGGTGCTGCTCGATCTGTGCACCGGCGTTGTCTTCCCGGCGTTCCCGGCGATTACCGCGGCCGAACAGGGTTTGACCGACCTGCTGTTGCCGCTGCGGTACGGGCAAGTGATGTTGCGGGAGAAGATGCCCCGGCGGTTCTATTGCCGCGGGAAGTGGCATGCCAGCGCTCTCGACAGCGAAACGCAAGTCTTCGATATCGATTTCGTCGATCGAGATGGCCGCCAGCTGGGCGGGATTCGCGAGTTCACCGTCAAGCGCGCGCCACGGGAGGCGCTGTTGCGGGGGCTCGGCGGCGATTCCACCAGGCTGCTGTATAGCCTCGGCTGGCACGAGGTGCCGCCCCCACCCTCAGGTGAGGGCCTCGGAAATGCCAGTGGCACATGGCTGGTCGCCGGATTCGACGAACTCGCAGCCGAGCTGCCGGGCTGCATCTCTTTTGACCGGAAGACAGATCCAGAACTGGCTGGGAAGCTGGTTGCACAGGCTCACGAGCGCGGGATGCCGATCTCCGGGATTGTCTGGCGCGGCGCCGGGGCGAGCGCAGACGAGTCGACCGCTGACGCTGCTGCGCGGCTGGAAAGCGAGATCGCCCACCTGCTCAGCGTGGTGCATACGCTGCAGGCCGATGAGGCGGTCAAGCTTCCCAACGGGCTGTGGATCGTCACCGAACGGGCCGTGGCAACCGAGTCCGGCGAGCCGGTCGATCCGGTGCAGGCGGCGCTGTGGGGACTGGGGCGCACCGTCATCAATGAGGAACCGGCTCTGCGTTGCAGGCTCGTCGATTACGACGGCTCGAACGAAGCTGTGCACGCACTGGCCGGCCTCCTTGGTACACCGGCCGGCGAGCCCGAACTCGCTCTGCGGCAAGGGAAGTTCTTGACGCCCAGGTTGCTGCAATGGTCACGCAGCGGTCACCTCGCGATACCGCGTGCGGCCGACTACGTCCTGGCGCCGACTGAACGCGGCGCGATCGACAACCTGCGGGTGAGCGAGACCGAAGTGGCGCCGCCGGACGAGGGCTGTGTACAGGTGAGGGTCGAGGCCGGTGGGTTGAACTTCCGGGAAGTGCTGAATGTGCTGGGCCTCTACCCGGGTGATCCGGGCCCGCTCGGCGGCGACTTCGCCGGCGTCGTCACACAGTTGGGTGACGGCGTCACCGGGCTCGAGATCGGCCAACGTGTCTACGGTTTCATGCAGGGCGCGTTCGCCAGCCGGTTCAACGTGCCGGCCCAGTTGTTGGCGCCGATTCCCAACGGCGTGAGTGCGATAGAGGCGGCGACCATTCCCGCTGCGGCACTCACCGTCCGGCTCGCGTTCGACTGGGCGCAGCTGAAACCCGGCGACCGGGTGCTCATCCACGCCGCCAGTGGTGGTGTGGGCTTGGCCGCCATCCAGATGGCCCAGCAGCACGGTGCGGTCGTCTTCGCCACCGCGAGCACCTACAAACGCGCGACACTGCGAAAGCTGGGAGTGGAATACGTCTACGACTCGCGCAGTACGGATTTCGCCGATCAGATCCTCGCCGACACCGACGGTGCCGGTGTGGACGTGGTGCTCAACAGCCTGACCAACGAGGGGTTCATCGAAGCGACGGTTCGGGCCACCGCCCAGAATGGCCGTTTCGTCGAGATCGCCAAGCGCGACATCTGGACTCGGGAGCAGATGGCGGCGGCCCGTCCCGATATCGCTTACGAGATCGTCGCGTTGGACTGGGCCTGCGTGCAAGAGCCTGAGCGCATTCGTCGCCTGCTGGGCGAGGTGTCGGACGGGCTGGCCAGCGGCGAGTGGACGCCGCTGCCCGCCGAGATCTACCCGCTGACCGAGGCCAAGACGGCGTTTCGGCGCATGCAGCAGGCGCGCCATATCGGCAAGATCGTGCTGCAAATGCCCAAACCGCTACAGCCGCGCGGTGATCGCAGCTATCTGATCACCGGTGGACTCGGTGCGATTGGCCTGCACACGGCGTCGTATCTGGCCCAACTCGGCGCCGGTGACATTGTGCTGACCAGCCGGCGCACCCCCGACGCGGACGCGCAGCGGGTCATCGAGGACATCATCGAGCGCTACCGTTGCCGGATCCACACGTTTACGGCCGACGTCGGCGACGAGTCAGAAGTGGAAAAGCTGCTGGAGCGGATTCGCGCGGAGTTGCCGCCGCTGGCCGGTGTGGCGCATCTGGCGGGCGTGCTCGACGACGCGCTGCTCTCTGAGCAGACGCCGGAGCGGTTCCGAACGACGCTGGCGGCCAAAGCATTCGGTGCCTGCTACTTGGATCGGCTGACGAACGATGATGATCTGGACTTCTTCATCGTGTCCTC
The DNA here is from genome assembly GCF_003402475.1 of Mycobacterium sp. MFM001. Lineage (GTDB taxonomy): Bacteria > Actinomycetota > Actinomycetes > Mycobacteriales > Mycobacteriaceae > Mycobacterium. The sequence goes on along the minus strand of NZ_BFAB01000003.1, from coordinate 257,421 downwards.
TTCGGTGTCCAGCTTGCTCGGTTCACCCGGGCAGGCCAACTACTCGACCGCCAATGCGCTGCTCGACGGGCTGGTCGCCCAGCGGCAGGCCCGAGGCTTGCCGGCCACCGGTGTCAATTTTGGTCCCTGGGCACAGGGCGGCATGGCCTCGTCGGAGGCCGCGCGCGCCAATCTCACTGCGCAGGGCCTGATTCCGCTGGAACCGTCGGCAGCCCTCGGCGCGCTGGCCGAGGTCGTCGCGAACGGAACTGCGCAGGCCACCGTCCTCAAGGCCAATTGGCAGCGTGCCCTGAAGGTGCTGGGCAGTTCTCGGCCACCGATTCTGGACCTCGTGTTGCCGAGTGCGGCCGGGGAGTCTACCGGGGATGCCGAGTTGCTCCGGCAGCTGCAGGAGATACCGGTGGCGCAGCGTGCCGCGTTCATCACCGAATTCCTGCAGCGCGAAGTGCAGGGATTCCTGCGGCTCGCGCAACCGCCCGCCGCAACCAGCCGGTTCTTGGACCTGGGCACGGATTCACTGATGGCGATCGAGCTGCGAAACCGGTTGCACAGCCAGTTCGGTGGCATGTTCACGATCAACGCCACCGCGGTATTCGACTACCCGACCATCGGCGGGCTCGCCGAGTACCTGGCCGGTCAGCTGCCGGAATCAGACTAGGTGCTCGCCGATAGTCAGTCGGCGATGTTGAACGCGGCGACGACCTTGGTGGGGCGGACTCGCACCACCAGTTCGCCGGGAACGGCGTTGCGCCGGCCGAACTCGGTCGCGCGGTGGATACCCATGTAACGCCCGCCGATCCGCGTCGCGATGTCGAGAAGCTCGGGCGCATCCTCGGCCGTCGTGGCAACGCCCTGCACCTGGACGAACGAGTAGGGCGGATGCGGGTCGTCCACGCAGATCACCACACGTGAATCCCGCGCCAGCGCACGGGCTTTCGCGGTGTTACGCCCGGTGTTGAACACCAGCTCGCCGTCGTCGATGATGAACCACACCGGGGCAACCAGTGGACGACCGTCGGAAGCGGCGTATCCCAGCATGCCGGTGCGGGTGCCCGCCGACAGGAATTCGATGACTTCCGCGGAGAGTTCGGTCATGCCTACAGGGTGACGACCTCGTAGTCGCCGACCTGGTCGGCGAGGATGTGCAACTGGTCCTGCGACGAACCCAGCGTGTGCTCGATCGCGGTGAGCCGGGCCGCATAGTGCCCGACCGGGTATTCCGCCGTCATGCCGATGCCGCCGTGCAGCTGAATCGCTTCTTGCCCGATGTGCCGCCCCGAGCGGCCGATCTGCAGCTTGGCCCGCGCCGCGATCACCGGGTCGAGGTTGCCGTCGGCAATCGACATCGCCGCGTAGTAGTTCATACTGCGGGCCAACTCGAGCGAGACGTACATGTCCGCGGCCCGCTGAGTCAGCGTCTGGAAGGTGTTCAGCGTGACGCCGAACTGCTTGCGGGTCTTGAGGTAATCGGTGGTCAGCCGAAGCGCTTCCTCCATCGCGCCGACCGCCTCCGCGCACAACGCCGACTGGATGCGGATCACGGCGTCGCGGATTGCCGCCGACGCGTCGCCGGCCTCACCCAGCGGCTCGCCCGGCGTCTTGTCGAAGTCGATCTGGGCGCCACGCTGACCGTCGAACGTCTGATAGGGATGCCGGGTGACGGCGCCGGCGTCGACCAGAAACAGTCCCGTTCCGCCGTCGGGCAATGCTGCGCTGACCACCAGAGCGTCCGCGCAGTCGCCTGCCAGCACCGGGTTCTTGCGGCCGCTCAAAACCCACGAATCACCTTGCGACACAGCCGTCGTCGCCTCGGCGCCGCGTGGCTCGAGGTGCGCGAACGCCAGCAGCCGCTGCCCGGCCGCCACCTCGTCCAGCAGCTGCTTCTGCGTCTCGGTGCCCAACTCGGCGATGATCGCGCCCGGGACCAGCGCCGCGTGTACCACCGGTTCGGGGGCCAGCCGGCGCCCGATTTCGGTGAGCAACACCATGATTTCGAGCTGGCCCGCCTCCTCGGGGTCGAAACCCAGGCCGAGTATTCCGGTGTCGGCCAGCTGGCTCCACACCTCACGGCTCCAGCCCAGCTCGGTGTCGACGACCTTGAGCCGGCTTTCGGGATCGTAGCTGCGCGCGAGCAGATCGCGGGTGGTGTCGCGCAGTAGCACCTGTTCGTCGCTCAACTGAAAGTCCATGGCTTACCTCACAATCCCAAGATCGTCGACGCGATGATCGTGCGCTGCACTTCGTTGCTGCCGCCGTAAATCGACGTCTTGCGGTAGTTCAGGTAATGCGGCGCGCTGTGCTGTGCCCATCGCGGTGACGCGATGTCGTCGCCGGCGTCGAACGGCAGGGCATCTGGGCCGGCCACCTCGACCAGAAGCTCCGTGGCGGTCTGCTGCAGCTGGCTGCCCCGCAGTTTGAGCACCGACGACGCCGGGTTGGGCTTGCCTCCCGACGAGCTCGACGCCACCCGCATCTGGGTGAGTTCCAGTGCCAGCACGTCGTTTTCGGCTTCGGCGAGCCGGGCGGCGAACAGCGGATCGTCAAGCAGGCCGGTCTCGGTGGCGCGTTGCTTGACCTCGGCGAGACGGATCTTGGTGCGGCCGACGCCGGCGATACCCGTCCGTTCGTTGCCCAACAGGAACTTTGCGTAGGTCCAGCCCTGATTCTCTTCCCCCACAAGCTGATCGGCGGGCACCCGCACGTCCTCGAAGAACACCTCGTTGACCTCGTGGCCGCCGTCGATCAGCTTGATGGGCCGCATCGTGATCCCCGGGGTGTCAAGGTCGATCAGCAGGAACGAGATGCCGGCCTGCTTCTTGGGTGCCTGCGGGTCGGTGCGCACCAGGCAGAAAATCCAATCCGCATACTGGCCCAGCGTGGTCCAGGTCTTCTGCCCGTTGACGACATAGCTGTCGCCGTCGCGTATCGCGGTGGTGCGCAGCGACGCCAAGTCAGAGCCGGCTTCCGGTTCGGAGAATCCCTGACACCACCAGATGTCCAGGCTGGCCGTGGGCGGCAGGAAGCGTTGTTTGGTCTCCTGGGAACCGAACTCGGCGATCACCGGGCCGACCATCTTCGCGTTGAAGTTCAGCGGCTCGGGCACACAGGCCAGCTGCATCTCGTCGAGCCAGATCTGATGTTGGGCCGGCGTCCAGTCCTTGCCGCCCCATTCCACCGGCCAGTTCGGCACCGCCAGCCCGTGCTCGTGGAGGATCTTGTGGCTGGTGGCAATGTCGTCACGGTTGATTTCCCCCAGCCGGACCCGCTCGCGCACGTCGGCCGGGATCTGCGTCGTGTAGAAGGTGCGCAGTTCGTCGCGGAAGGCGGCTTCCTCCGCGGTGAGCGCCAGTTGCATGGCTGTCTCCTGTAGTTGGTGAACTCCCTGCACGTTAGCGCCCCTATCAGAGCGACGCCGCAAGAGCCTCCAACGTCTCGGCCGACGTGTGGCGCGGCGTCCAGCCCAGCTGCGTCTTGGCCTTGGTGGTGTCCATCACCACCGACGTGCGCGCGACGTGCAGCCATTCCGCCGCGGAAGGCACAAACGGCAGCCGGGCGATCACCGCCGACGCCGCCGTCGCCGCCGCGGTCGGGACCCGCACCGGCCGGCCGCCGAGCGCCGAGGCCACCTCGGAGACGGACACCACCCCGTCGCTAGCGATGTTGTAGGCCCCGGGCGGCGCCGAACCCGTCGCCGCCAGCGCGATGGCCGCGGCGACGTCGTCGTGGTGCACCAGCTGCAGTGGGTTGCCGGGGTCGGGAACCGGGGGTTTGAGCAGCGGCAACACCCGGGTTGCGGTGGCCGCGTAGGGGATACGGTTCCACGGCATCGCGTCGGCCAGCGCATGTGCCTGCGGGCCGGCGACGATGCACGGCCGCAGAACGAACACCTCCAACGGCGAACCCGCGGTGATCTCCTGCAGGGCGGCTTCGCAGGCGGCCTTCTGTTCGGAGTAGTAGTGCTCGGGCGAGCCCCGCGGCGGCACGTCCTCGGTGAGCGGGACCGGATTGTCGGCGTGGTAACCGTAGGCGGCCACCGAGGAGCTGTACACCAGGCGGCGGGGGCGTCCTTCGGCGGAACCGGCCGCGCAGGCTTCGAAGACGTTGCGGGTGCCGGCCAGGTTCACCCGCGCGCTTTCCTCCCGCGATCCCATGATGATGAACGCCAGGTGGACGACCACGTCGGCGTCGGCGACCAGCGCGTCCACCGCGTCGCGGTCGGTGATGTCGCCCTGCCGGTATGTCGTGTTGGTCCAACCCCGGGACGACGGCTCGAAGGGTCGACGGGCCATGCCGATGATGCGGTCGACGGCCGGGTCGCGTTCCAGCGCCGCGACCGCGGAGGTGCCGATCTCGCCGGTCGGCCCGGTGACCGCGACAGTGAGTCCCATTGCGCCCGGCTACCCGCGTGGTCGGTCGTCAAACCTGGGCTGTCCACAGTCGGGCGTTCCTCCACAGCCCCGCCTCGGCGCGCCGCGCGGCGAGCGCCGTTGACGGTCGGCGCACCTACCGTCGGCCCATGCGAACAGAACTGCCTGCCGAGCGGCTGCACCGGCGCCTGGGCGCCCAATCCGACACGTCCGACGACGACGGCGACGGTGATCCGAATTCGCTGCTGCCACGGTGGGTCCCGGACGGCTCCGCGCAGCAGAGCCTGCTCGCCAGGGTGCGCGCCGATCCCGGGCGTGCCGGCGCCATCGCGCTGGCGGTGATCGCCGCGATCGCCGTGCTGGTCACCGTCTTCACGCTGGTGCGCGACCGGCCGGCGCCCGTGGTGTCGGCGAAGTTGCCTCCGGTGGAGATGGTGTCGTCGGCGACCCGCAGTCCGAGCGCGAGCCCGTCGGCCGGGCCGGCCCCGCCGGTGGTGGTCAGCGTGGTCGGGCTCGTGCACAGCCCGGGGTTGGTCACGTTGGCGCCCGGCGCGCGGATCGCCGACGCGCTCAACGCGGCCGGCGGTGCGGTGGACGGCGCCGACACGATGGGCCTGAACATGGCCCGCCAGGTCGGTGACGGCGAGCAGATCGTGGTCGGAATCGCGCCGCCGAAAGGGCAACCGGCGGCGCTGGGCAGTTCGGTCAACCCGGGTTCGGCCGCGCCGGCGGCGCCCGCGGCGCCGGGCAAGCCGTCCGGACCCACCTCGGCGAAGCCGGGCCAGGTGATCGACCTGAACACCGCGACGGTGCAACAGTTGGACACCCTGCCCGGCATCGGGCCGGTGACCGCGGCCGCGATCGTCGCGTGGCGCGAAGCCAACGGCAAATTCAACAGCGTCGACCAACTCGCCGAGGTCGACGGCATCGGCCCGGCGCGGCTGGAGAAGCTGCGCGCCCTGGTCCGTGTCTGACGGCGGTGCACACCCCGTTCGGCGGCCCGCCGCCGGCGCGGCTGGATGTGCGTCTGGTGCCGGCCGCGCTGACCGGCTGGCTGGTCACCGCCGCGGGAATCGTCTGGCCGGTCGGCAATGTCCTTGCGGCGCTGGGCGTTCTGACCGCCGTGGCGGGTGCGCTCTCAGCGCGCACGTCGCGACTGCGCACGTTCGGCATCGGTCTGGTCGCCATCGGTGTGGTGGGGGCGGGGTTCGGCTTCGCGATCGCGTTGCGAGCCAACGCGGTCGCTCGTCACCCGATCACCGCGGCGTTCGGGACGGCCACGTGGGTGACGGTCACCCCCAGCGAGAGCGCATTGACGCTGGGGCGCGGCCGGCTGATGTTCCGCGCCACCGCCCAGCGGCTCGGGGACGACGAGATATCCGGTCGGGTAGTGGTTTTCGCACCCGTATCCAGTTTCCACGACGTGATGGTGGGCCAGCCGATGCGGTTTCGGGCAAGGATCACCCGTCCCACTCGCCATGACCTGACGGTGGCGGTGGTCAACGCGATCGGAGCGCCGACGACCGGCCGCGCCGCGCCGGTGCATCGTGCCGCGCATGTCGGGCGTGATCGGTTCGCTGCCGGAGCGCGTCGCGTGCTGCCGGCTGATCAAGCCGCCATGCTGCCGGGGCTGGTCCTGGGCGACACGTCGACGGTCACCGCGATCACGGCCCAGGAGTTCCGGACGGCCGGGCTGACGCACCTGACGGCGGTGTCAGGCGCAAACGTCACGATCGTGTGCGGTGCAGTGCTGTTCACCGCGCGGCTGGTCGGCCCGCGGGCGGCGGTCGGGCTGGCCGCGGTCGCGTTGCTGGCGTTCGTGATTGTGGTGCAGCCGACGGCCAGCGTGTTGCGCGCGGCGGTGATGGGCGCGATCGCGTTGGCGGGCGTGCTGAGTTCGCGGCGCCGCCAGGCGATTCCGGCGCTGTCGGCCACGGTGCTGCTGTTGATGGTGATCGCTCCGCAGCTGGCCGTCGATGTCGGTTTTGCGCTGTCGGTGGTTGCCACCGCGGCGCTGGTGGTCATCGCGCCGGTCTGGTCGGCGCGTCTGGTAGCGGCCGGCTGGCCCAAGCCGCTGGCCGACGCGGTGTGCGTGGCCTGGGCCGCGCAAGTGGTGACCGCCCCGCTGGTGGCGGGCATTTCGGGGCGGGTCAGCTTGGTGGCTGCGGTCGCGAATCTGGCTGTCGCGGCGCTGATCGCCCCGATCACCGTGCTGGGCAGCGCGGCCGCTGTGCTGTGCATGGTCTGGCCGGCCGCGGCGGCGTTGTTGATCCGGTTCACCGGTCCGGAACTGTGGTGGGTGCTACATATCGCGCACTGGGCGGCCGGCGTGCCGGCTGCCAGCATGCCTGTTCCGTCCGGCGCTCCCGGCGTGGTGCTCGTCGCGGCCGCCGCGGTGCTGACCGTCGTGCTGTGGCGGTGGCGCTGGTTCCGCGTGGTGATGGCCGTCGGCGCGGTTGGTCTGCTGGCCTGGTCGCTGTCGGGGCTGATGCCAATCCAGCCCGGCGGATCACTGTCGGCCGCCCATGAAACGATCGACCGGTGAGCCAGGCGTTGCACCTCGTGCTGGGAGACGAGGAACTGCTTGTCGAGCGCGCGGTGGCCGGTGTGCTGCGGTCGGTACGGCAGCGGACCGGCAGCGACGACATTCCGGTGAGCCGGCTTCGGGCCGGCGAAGTCGGGACTTACGAGCTCGCCGAACTGCTGAGCCCGTCGCTGTTCGCCGACGAGCGGGTGGTGGTTCTCGAAGCGGCCGGTGAGGCGGGCAAGGAAGCGGCCGAATTGATCGCCGCCGCGGCGGGTGACGTGCCGGCGGGCACCGTGCTGATCGTCGTGCATTCGGGCGGCGGGCGAGCCAAGGCGCTCGCCAATCAGCTGAAAACACTTGGCGCACAAGTACATCCGTGCGCGCGTATCACCAAACCCAGCGAACGCGCCGACTTCGTCCGCAAGGAGTTCCGGTCGTTGCAAGCCAAGGTCGACCAGGAGACCGTCAACGCCCTGCTCGACGCGGTCGGCTCGGATGTACGCGAACTCGCCTCAGCGTGTTCACAATTGGTCGCCGACACCGGAGGCCGCGTGGACGCCGCCGCAGTGCGGCGCTATCACAGCGGCAAGGCCGAAGTGAAGGGCTTCGACATCGCCGACAAGGCGGTGGTCGGTGATGTCGAAGGCGCCGCTGAAGCCCTGCGGTGGGCGATGATGCGCGGCGAGCCGCATGTGGTGTTGGCCGACGCGCTGGCCGAGGCGGTGCACACCATCGGTCGGGTCGGGCCGCTGTCGGGTGATCCGTACCGGCTGGCCGGCGAGCTCGGCATGCCGCCCTGGCGGGTGCAAAAGGCGCAGAAACAGGCGCGGCGGTGGTCACGCGACATGGTGGCCACGGCGATGAGATGGGTCGCCGCGCTGAACGCCGACGTCAAGGGCGCGGCCGCCGACGCCGACTACGCGCTGGAGGCCGCCGTGCGGCGGGTTGCCGAGCTGGTCGCCGAGCGGGGCCGCTAGCAGCGCCAACAGACGTAAAAGCACCCTGGTTTCAGGGTGCTTTTGCGTATGGTCGCGCGTCGGCTCAGAGCTTGTTCAACGCCCGGGCCAGCGCCGACTTCTTGTTGGCCGCCTGGTTCTTGTGGATGACACCCTTGCTGGCTGCCTTGTCCAGCTTGCGGCTGGTCGACGCCAACAACTCGGCGGCCTTGTCCTTCTCGCCGGCCTCGGTGGCCTCGCGGAACGCGCGAACAGCCGTGCGAAGCGACGACTTCACCGACTTGTTGCGCAGTCGCCGGCGCTCGTTGGTGCGGTTGCGCTTCTGCTGCGACTTGATGTTGGCCACGGGAAAAGTTCCTTCGTCGATCTCAGCGGGAGTTTTGGGCTGCAGGCGCCGGGCAGGCGGCAGCGAATGACCAGGTTATCAGTAGCCGCGGAGTTCTCCCAAAGCCGAGCTCACTGGCCTGCGGAAACGGTCCTCGAACAGGCAATCGCCACCATATCGTTCGGTGATGGCCGCCCGCCCGCAGCACGGAGCGCCGCTGGCCCTGTGGGCCGCGGCATGCATCGCCCTGCTGGTGGGGGCGGTGGCGATCGGAGTCGCGCTCGGCGGCGTCATGCCGCTGCCGTACGGACCGGCCGCCCCAGTCCAGCAGTACGTGGCCGAGCAGCGGCTGGCGGTGCTGGTCATCGCCGTCGGCGTGTTCGCGTCGTCGGTGCCGCTGGCCGGCTACGCGGCGACGGCCGGCGCCAGGCTGCGGGAGTTGGGGGCCACCGCGAGCTCGTCGGCGCTGGCGTTGGCCGGCGGAATCCTGGCCGCGGGCACGCTCGGTGCGACGGGCCTGGTGGGCTGGGTGCTGTCGCGCCCCGACGTCGGCGACGCCGCCCTGGTCCGGGCGCTGTATTACCTGGCGTTTCTCATCGGGGGGCCGGCGCACATCGTGGCTCTCGGCCTGCTCGTCGCCGGCATGTCGGTCCCGGCCGTGGCGCTGGGGCTACTGCCGCGGCCGCTGGCTTGGATCGGCCTGGCGCTCGCTGCCTTTGCCGAGCTGGCGACGCTCGTCCTGGTCTGGCCGATCCTGGGCGTGATGCTGCCGATCGCCCGAGTTACGGCGCTGGCATGGCTGCTGCTGGCCGGCATGCGGCTGCGCCGCAACGAGCGCCGCTCGGGGTGAATGACGGTCAGATAGGCGGCCGGATTTCGACTCGATGCAGGTCGTCGCCGAGTTCGATTCGGCCGTCGAACTCAGCGGCGGCCAGCGCACGCCACTGCTCTTCCTGGCCGGGTGCGATCCCCGGCACATAGTGGGTCAGCACCAGGGTGCCCACCCCCGCGCGCTTCGCGGTGGTGGCGGCCTGCTGCACCGACGAGTGGTAGTCACAAATGTCGCGGATCCGCTGTTGCGGCAGCTGCCCGATGATGTCCTTCCGGATCACCGTGTGCACCAACGCATCCGCGCCGACGGCCAGCCGATCGAGGGTCTCGCACGGCACGGTGTCGCCGGCCAGGACGACCGAGGCGCCGCCCGTGTCGATCCGGAATCCGATCGTCGGGGCCACCGGACGGTGATCGGTGGGCGCCACCCGGATTGAGACGCCGTCGCGGTCCCAGACCGTGCCCGCGGTGTATTCGTGCACCTCGACCGGCGGCGGTGCCGTCAGGTCGGCGTGGTGGGCGATCCGGTAGCCGATGTCGTGGCCGAATGCTTTCAACGTCGCGTCGACCACTTCCGCGGTGCCCGGCGGCCCGATGACCGGCAGCGGCGCCGGGTCGGGCGCGAACGTCGTCACCCAGCGGGTGATGAGCACGTCGCCGAGGTCGGCGATGTGGTCGCTGTGCAGGTGTGTGAGCAGCAGCGCCGATAAGCCATTCGCGCCCAATCCGATTGCGGCCGCCCGCTGCAACACGCCGCGTCCGCAATCCACCAGGAATACCTGTCCGTCTGCTCGCACCAGGGTCGACGGTCCGGCCCGGTTGGGGTCAGGGATCGGACTTCCGGTGCCGAGCAGCGTGATCTCGATCATGACCCAGATACTGCACGGATGCCGGCCGCTCAAGGGTGAAATCGGCGATTCGACCAGGCCGCTGAGCTGGACGGACGTGCCGTTTTTGATACGCCGCTTTCACGCCGACCGAGTTGGCCGTAGCCTGGTGTGAACCGGATCACAACGGGAGGCCCCGATGCGGATAGCAGACGTGCTGCGGAACAAGGGTGCGGCAGTGGTGACGATCAACCCCGAGGCGACGGTGACCGAACTCCTTGCGGCGCTTGCCAGGCACAACATCGGCGCGATGGTGGTCGTCGGCCCTGACGGCGTCGTGGGCATCGTCTCCGAACGGGACGTGGTGCGCCAGCTGCACGCCCACGGCCCCGCAATGCTTTCCCGGCCGGTCTCCAAGATCATGACCGCCGTCGTGTCGACGTGTAAGAAGAGCGACACCGTCGACGCCATCAGCATGCTGATGACCGAAAACCGGGTGCGGCATGTGCCGGTCATCGAGAACGGCAAGCTGATCGGCATCGTCAGCATCGGCGACGTGGTGAAGAGCCGGATGGAAGAGCTGGAGGCCGAGCAGGCTCAGCTGCAGTCCTACATCACCCAGGGCTAGAGCTTCAGCTCCAGGAGTAGTCGGCCCGCAACCGCGCGGCCACCACGTCGAACATCTCGCGCTGCAGGATCGCGCCTTCGCGGCGGATCCCCTCCTCGGGCACGTCGAGCACCCGGTCCAGTCGCACCCAACTCGACCGGCCCTCGTGGTCCCAACTGCCGCTGCCGATGCCGACCCAATCGCGATCGTCGGCGTGGCGCTCCTGACTGGACAGCATCAGGCCGAGCAACGTCTGCCGGTCACGGCCCACCACCAGCACTGGGCGGTCCTTGCCGCGGGTGGGGTCCTCCTCGTAGGCCACCCACGTCCACACGATCTCGCCCGGATCCGCACGACCGTCGAGGTCGGGAGCGTAGACCAGCTTGCGGGCCCGGTGCGCGGTCGGAACGCTGGTCCGGGTGACCGGCCTGCCCGCGGCAATCTCGGTGGGCGGCGACGGCGCGGTGCCGGCGATGACGTCCATGCCGAGCTTGATGCCGCGCTGGATTCCCGGCGAGTTCTGCAGCTGGCGGATGAATTTCGGCGCTTCGTTGAACACCAGGTTCTCTGCGAACCGCTGCAACGTCCTCCACTGTGACGCCATGTTCGCAGGATAGGACGCCCGGCACGATTGTGTCCCGGTGGTGCTGCCTCGATACCCTGGACATACCCGCTCGCGGCCGCGCAGCACCCGTCGTACCAGGAGATTCCCATCAGCAGTTTCGCCGACCAGACCTTCACCGCGCCGGCGCAGATCAGGAACTTCTGCATCATCGCCCACATCGACCACGGCAAGTCCACGCTGGCCGACCGGATGCTGCAGCTGACCGGCGTCGTCGACGAGCGGTCCATGCGGGCGCAGTACCTCGACCGAATGGACATCGAGCGGGAACGCGGCATCACGATCAAGGCACAGAATGTGCGCCTGCCGTGGCGGGTGGGCGACACCGACCACGTCCTGCACCTGATCGACACCCCGGGCCACGTCGACTTCACCTACGAGGTGTCCCGCGCGCTGGCCGCCTGCGAAGGCGCGGTGCTGCTGGTCGACGCCGCGCAGGGCATCGAGGCGCAGACGCTGGCCAACCTGTATCTGGCGTTGGATCGCGACCTGGTGATCATCCCGGTGCTCAACAAGATCGATCTGCCCGCCGCCGACCCCGACCGCTACGCCGGCGAGATCGCCCACATCATCGGCTGCGAACCCGACGACGTCCTGAGGGTTTCCGGGAAGACCGGCGAGGGTGTGGCGGAACTGCTGGACGCCGTCGTCAAGCAGGTTCCGCCACCTCAGGGCAACGCCGAAGCACCAACGCGGGCAATGATTTTCGACTCCGTCTACGACATCTACCGCGGCGTCGTGACCTACGTGAGGGTGGTCGACGGCAAGATCACCCCGCGCGAGCGGATCGCGATGATGTCGACCGGCGCCACCCACGAACTGCTCGAAGTCGGCATCGTCTCGCCCGAACCGAAGGCTTCCGACGGGCTGGGCGTGGGGGAGGTCGGCTACCTGATCACCGGCGTCAAGGACGTCCGGCAGTCCAAGGTCGGTGACACCGTGACGACGGCCCGCCACGGCGCCACCGAACCGCTGACCGGCTACCGCGAACCCAAGCCGATGGTGTACTCGGGCCTGTATCCCGTCGACGGGTCGGACTACCCGGACCTGCGTGACGCGTTGGACAAGTTGCAGCTCAACGACGCCGCGCTCACCTACGAACCGGAGACCTCGGTGGCGCTGGGGTTCGGATTCCGTTGCGGCTTCTTGGGTTTGCTGCACATGGAGATCACCCGTGAGCGGCTGGAGCGCGAATTCGACCTCGACCTGATCTCGACCTCACCCAACGTGGTGTACCGAGTGGTCAAAGACGACGGGACCGAGACGGTTGTCACCAATCCGTCGGACTGGCCGGAGGGCAAGATCCGCACGGTGTACGAACCCGTCGTCAAGACCACGATCATCGCCCCCAGCGAATTCATCGGCACCATCATGGAACTGTGCCAATCCCGGCGCGGCGAGCTCGGCGGCATGGACTACCTGTCGCCGGAGCGGGTCGAACTGCGCTACACGATGCCGCTGGGCGAGATCATCTTCGACTTCTTCGACTCGCTGAAGTCACGCACCCGCGGCTACGCCAGCCTCGACTACGAAGAGTCCGGTGAGCAGGAGGCGGCGTTGGTCAAGGTCGACATCCTGTTGCAGGGCGAGGCCGTCGACGCGTTCAGCGCGATCGTTCACAAGGACGCCGCGGCCGCCTACGGCAACAAGATGACCACCAAGCTCAAGGAACTCATCCCGCGCCAGCAGTTCGAGGTGCCGGTGCAGGCCGCGATCGGCTCGAAAATCATTGCCCGGGAGAATATTCGGGCCATCCGCAAGGACGTGCTGTCCAAGTGCTACGGCGGTGATATCACCCGCAAGCGCAAACTGCTGGAAAAGCAGAAGGAAGGCAAGAAGCGGATGAAGACGATCGGTCGGGTCGACGTGCCGCAGGAAGCCTTCGTCGCCGCGCTGTCGGCCGACGCCGCGGGGGACAAGGCAAAGAAGTAGCTACTCCTGCTTGTTCGCAACGACCTCACCCGACGCCGCGTTGATCGTGACTTTGTGTCCGACCAGATTGGTGTCCCAGACGTGGCCGTTCCACACGGTGGTGTTGTTGGTGTCGTCGAGCTTCAACTCGGTGATGGAGCCGTTGGGAACAACGGTCAGCATCTTGTTCACGGCGGCCTGATAGTCCAGATGGGCGGCTTGGATCAATGAACGGTGCTGGGCCTTGTCGGTATCGCTGTCGTTCTTCGGCGTCGGCCCCACCAGCACCGTGACACCGTCGACCCCAATTTTCAGTTGCTGCTCGGTGCCATCCGGGGCGACCACCCGCGCCTTCCAGGTTCCCTCGTCCTCGGTTTCGCTTGCGATGAACGTCAGGATGCTGTTCGGCACGGTGCCCACCGCAGTGGCGCCGGCGCGCAACAACGTGTGCGGGTCGGGCGGGGCGTCCGGGCGGGGCCACGACGCGCTGGAGGTTGTGGTCGCCGACGTCGCGGCGGGCTTACCATCGTGGCCGCATCCGGCCAGTGCCAGCAGCGTGATGCAAACGAATGCGGTCCGAATTGCGAATCGACGTGTCATAGCAGCCATCAGTGCACCGTACCGCGTCGACGCCGCGCAATCGCGTCGACTGAGTGGAACACGCGGCGGCGCAAGCGTTTTCCGTCGTTGGCGCGCAGCTAAGGGGCTCGCGCAGGACGCAAGTCACATCGGGGCGTTGGCGGGTTGGAACACCCCGGTGGAGTCGGCCTCTTCCTCGGCGCGGATCACGTGCACGACGGCGTTGATCAGCGCCAGGTGGGTGAACGCCTGCGGGAAGTTGCCCAGGTGCCGGCCGGTGCGCGCCTCGATCTCCTCGGCGTAGAGATGCAGCGGGCTGGCGAACGACAACAGTCGCTCGCACAGATGCTTGGCCCGGCTCACCTCGCCGATCTCGACCAGCGCCGACACCAGCCAGAACGAGCAGATGGTGAACGTGCCCTCCTCGCCGGTCAGCCCGTCGTCGGTCTCCTCGACGCGGTAGCGCAGCACCAGACCCTGTTCGGTGAGGTTGTCGGCGATCGCCAGCACCGTCGAGCGCACCCGCGGGTCGTTCGGCGGCAGGAATCGGGTCAGCACCACCATCAGCAGCGAGGCATCCAGCGCGTCGGTGTTGTAGTGCTGCTTGAACACACCGTTCGAGTTGACCCCGTGCTCCAGGATGTCGGCCTTGATCTCCTCGGCGGTCGCCCGCCACTGCTGCGCGTAGCTCTTCTCGCCCTGCCGCTCGGCCAGCTTGGCGCCCCGGTCCAGCGCCACCCAGCACATCACCTTCGACGAGGTGAAGTGCTGCGGTTCACCGCGCACCTCCCAGATACCGCGGTCGGGTTCACGCCAGTGCTTGGCCGCCTCTTCCACCTGCTTTTTCAGTACCGGCCACAGCGTCTCCGGAATCTGCTCACGCGATTTGGAGTGCAGATAGAACGAGTCGAGGATGCTGCCCCAGATGTCGTGTTGTTCCTGGTTGTAGGCGCCGTTGCCGATCCGCACCGGGCGAGCGTGGTCATAGCCCGACAAGTGGTGCAGTTCGGACTCCTCCAGGCTGCGTTCGCCGCCGACCCCGTACATCACCTGCAGCGGATGGCGTTCGCCGTTGTTGGCGCCGGACACGTCGGCGATGAACGCGAAGAAGTCGTCGGCCTCACGATCCAGACCCAGCGTGTACAGGCCCCACAGCGCGAACGTCGAATCGCGAATCCAGGCGTAGCGGTAGTCCCAATTGCGCTCGCCCTGCGGCGTTTCCGGCAGCGAGGTGGTGCTGGCCGCCAGCAGCGCGCCGGTCGGCGAATACGTCAACCCCTTCAGCGTCAGCGCGCTGCGCTGCAGATACGCCCGCCACGGATGGTCGGGGAAGTTGCCGATGTTGATCCACTGTCGCCACGACTCAGTGGTCTGCCACATCTTCTCGGCGGCCTCTTCGTAGGTCTGCGGCGCGGGGTGCTTGGACCAACTGAGCGCGACGAACACGTCGTCGCCCTCCTTGAGCCGGGTCCGCGCCCGCGCCTCCCGGCCTTCCAGGCCGATCCGCAGATTGGTGGTCAGCCGCAGCGTCGGATGCCCGTCGGGGTTGTGTTTGGCCCGCGCGATCGCTTCGCCGTAGGCGTGGGCCGAGTATTCCCAGGCAGCGCCGACCCGGTGGTAGTCGAACGCCGGCTCGCAGCTCATCATCAGCTCGACGGTGCCGGACACGCAGCGCACGGTGCGCAGCAGTATGTGCTCGGCGTCCCAGTCCATCGGGGTGCGACGATGTGTGCGGGACCGCCGCTCGATGTCGTGCCAAGGCCCCATCACCAGCGCGTCGCGCACGATTAGCCAGCCGGTGTGGGTTTGCCACGTGGTCTCCATGATCAGGCTGCCGGGCAGGTAGCGCCGCGCCGAGGGCACCGAGACGCCGTACGGCCCGAGCCTGAAGTGGCCGGCGCTGCGGTCCAGGATCGCGCCGAAGACGCTCGGCGAGTCCGGCCGCGGCACGCACAGCCACTCCACCGAACCGGCCGGCGAGATCAGGCATGTCGTCTCGCAGTCAGACAAGAACGCGTAGTCGGCAATCGGCGGGAAGGGGTTCCGCAGCGAGCCGCCGGGCGCGAACGGCACCGGGGACGTGATGGTGAACGGCGCGACGCTGGCTTCGGAGGTCTCGTCGGCAGACTCGGCGTGCAGGACCATGCCGACATCATCTTCTTCCGACGCGGCCGCCGTCCACTAGGGGTGGGGCGTGTCCCGCCGGGCGAAATCGGTCGCCGTTGGTTTCGCCGGCCCGCGGCGAATAGGGTGAGCCCGTGGACGGGTTCCTCAGCTGGTGGGACGGCGTCGAGTTGTGGTTGTCCGGGCTCGGGTTCGTACTGCAGACCATCGTGGTGATGCCGGTTGTGCTGGCGTTGGCCTACGTTGTCGCGCTCGTGCTGGACGCGATGCTGGGCCGCGGCATCCGGCTGATGCGCCGCGCCCGCCACAGTGACGAAGGGTCCACATGAGCCGCATGCCCCGCTCGCAGGTGACCTTGGTGCTTGTCGCGCTGGTGGTCCTGGTCATCGTCACCTGGTGGCTGACGCGCTGATCCGGCGGATTCTGTTAGGCTTCGCGCCATGCATACAGCGACCGGCAACAAAGAGTGCTATGTCTTGGCGCTCATTGCCGTGGGGAATTGCGCTGTAGCCGACGTGCACTGTTGTCGCTGACTGAAATACCCGCGCGCGGTCTGGCGTCGGTGTCGGCGGAATTCGACAATTACTGATCACTTCAGACCAGGGCCTTTCCGCAGCGACGGGATTGTTATCCGAAAGCCCGGCACGGAAAGGTCCAATGCTCAACTTCGTCAAAGCTGCCTCGCGCGTCATCGCCCTTGCGGCTGGCGTCGGTGTGGCCGCGGCGTGCCATGGCGGCGCCAGCGACGTCGTCGGCGGTGGGGGACCGGCAAATGCGCGCACGAGCATCACACTGGTCGCCTACTCGGCGCCAGAACCAGGGTGGAGCAAGGTGATTCCGGCGTTCAACGCCTCTGCCGAAGGCAAGGGCGTGCAGGTGATCACCTCCTACGGCGCATCCGCCGACCAGTCACGCGGCGTCGCCGCCGGTAAGCCCGCCGACATCGTCAACTTCTCGGTCGAACCGGATATCACCCGGCTTATCAAGGCCGGCAAGGTTTCCAAGGATTGGGACAAAGACGCCACCAAAGGCATTCCGTTCGGCTCGGTGGTGACCTTGGTG
Organism: Mycobacterium sp. MFM001; assembly: GCF_003402475.1. Classification (GTDB taxonomy): domain Bacteria; phylum Actinomycetota; class Actinomycetes; order Mycobacteriales; family Mycobacteriaceae; genus Mycobacterium. The sequence goes on along the minus strand of NZ_BFAB01000003.1, from coordinate 240,683 downwards.
GTGCGGCAGGGCAATCCGAAAAACATCAAGGACTGGGACGACCTGTTGCGGCCCGGCGTGGAAGTCATCACACCCAGCCCGTTGAGTTCGGGGTCGGCCAAATGGAACCTGCTGGCCCCCTACGCCGTCAAGAGCGAGGGCGGGCGAAATCCCCAGGCGGGCGTGGACTTCGTCAACAAATTGGTGAGCCAGCACGTCAAATTGCGCCCCGGCTCAGGGCGTGAGGCCACCGACGTGTTCGTACAGGGCAGCGGCGACGTGCTGATCAGCTATGAGAACGAAGCCATCGCCACTGAACGGCAAGGCAAGCCGATCACGCACATCAACCCGCCGCAGACCTTCAAAATCGAGAACCCGCTGGCGGTGGTGACCAGTAGCGCCCACCTAGACAGCGCGGTCGCGTTCAAGAACTTCCAGTACACCGAGAAGGCGCAAAAGCTGTGGGCGCAGGCCGGTTTCCGGCCGGTCGACCCAGCCGTCGCCGCGCAGGTTCGCGACCAATTCCCGGTGCCGCTCAAGCTGTGGACGATCACCGATCTGGGCGGCTGGGACACCGTCGATCCGCGGCTGTTCGACAAGAACTCCGGCAGCATCACCGGAATCTACATGCGAGCCACCGGATGACCGCGCCGGCGACACTGATGCCCAATCTGAACGACGCACGCCGCGGCGGCACGTCGCTGCGGGTCGGGGTGGCGATGGGGTGGCTGTCGGTGATCGTGTTGCTGCCCTTGGCCGCAATCGGCTGGCAGGCCGTCGGCGGCGGATGGCGCGCGTTCTGGCTGGCGGTCAGCTCCAACGCTGCGGTGGAGTCGTTCCGGGTGACGCTGACGATTTCGGCCGGCGTCACCGTCTTGAACATGGCGTTCGGCCTGTTGATCGCCTGGGTGCTGGTGCGCGACGACTTCCCGGGCAAGCGGCTGGTGGACACCATCATCGATCTGCCGTTCGCGTTGCCCACCATCGTCGCCAGCCTGGTGATGCTGGCCCTTTATGGCCCGCACAGTCCGGTCGGCCTGCATCTGCAGCACACCGGATGGGGTGTGGCGGTGGCCCTGGCATTTGTCACGCTGCCGTTCGTGGTGCGCGCAGTGCAGCCGGTGCTGCTCGAAATCGACCGCGAGGCCGAAGAAGCGGCCGCGTCGCTGGGTGCCAACAACGCGACGATCTTCACGTCGGTGGTGCTCCCGTCGCTGACGCCTGCGTTGTTGTCCGGTGCGGGCCTGGCATTTTCGCGGGCCATCGGTGAATTCGGCTCGGTCGTGCTGATCGGTGGCGCGGTGCCGGGGAAAACCGAAGTGTCGTCGCAGTGGATCCGCACCTTGATCGAGAACGACGACCGCACCGGCGCTGCGGCGATTTCGATTGTGTTACTAGGTATTTCGTTCGTGGTGCTGTTCATCCTGCGTACGTTGGGGGCGCGTACGGCCAAGCGCGAGGAGTTGTCGGTATGACGACCTCACCGCGAGTCCGCTACCTGCTTCGCTACCTCGCGCTCGGCTATATCGCCGTGCTGTTGGTGGTGCCGGTGGCGCTGATCCTGTGGCGGACCTTCTCGCCCGGCCTCGGCCAGTTCTACGCCTGGGTCAGCACGCCCGCGGCGATCTCGGCGCTGCAGCTGTCGCTGCTGGTGGTCGCGATCGTGGTGCCGCTGAACGTGATCTTCGGCATCCCGACCGCATTGATGCTGGCCCGCAACAGGTTCCGCGGCAAAGGTCTGCTGCAGGCCATCATCGACCTGCCGTTCGCGGTCTCACCCGTCATCGTCGGTGTGGCGTTGATCGTGCTGTGGGGGTCGGCCGGCGCGCTGGGCTTCGTGGAGCGAGATTTCGGGCTGAAGGTCATCTTCGGACTGCCCGGGATCGTGCTGGCCAGCGTTTTCGTCACGCTGCCGTTCGTGGTTCGTGAAGTCGAACCGGTGTTGCACGAGCTGGGCACCGATCAGGAAGAGGCCGCGGCAACGCTGGGTTCGTCGTGGTGGCAGACGTTTTGGCGGGTCACGTTGCCGTCGATCCGGTGGGGCCTGACCTACGGCATCGTGCTGACCATCGCCCGGACACTCGGCGAGTACGGCGCGGTATTGATGGTGTCGTCGAATTTGCCTGGAAAATCACAGACGTTGACGCTGCTGGTATCCGACCGCTACAACCGCGGCGCCGAATACGGCGCCTACGCGTTGTCGACATTGCTGATGGCGGTATCGGTGGTGGTGCTGATCGTTCAGGTGCTGCTGGACGTCCGGCGGGTAGGCAAGGAGGTCGCATGACCAACAACGCAATCATCGTGCAGGGCGCCAACAAGCGTCACGGAAACTTCGTCGCACTCGACGACGTCGACTTCACCGTTCCCGCCGGCTCGTTGACCGCACTGCTGGGACCCAGCGGCTCGGGCAAGTCGACGCTGCTGCGCGCCATCGCCGGACTCGACCAGCCCGACACCGGAACCATCACGATCAACGGCCGCGACGTCACCCGGGTCCCGCCCCAGCGGCGCGGCATCGGGTTCGTGTTCCAGCACTACGCCGCGTTCAAGCATCTGAGCGTGCGCGACAACGTCGCGTTCGGGTTGAAGATCCGTCGTCGACCGAAGGCCGAGATCACCAAGAAGGTGGACAACCTGCTGGAAGTGGTGGGGCTGTCCGGTTTTCAGAACCGCTACCCGAACCAGCTCTCTGGCGGGCAGCGCCAGCGGATGGCGCTGGCCCGCGCGCTGGCCGTCGATCCGCAGGTGCTGCTGCTCGACGAGCCGTTCGGTGCGCTGGACGCCAAAGTCCGCGAGGATCTGCGGTCTTGGCTGCGCCGCTTGCACGACGAGGTGCATGTCACGACCGTGTTGGTGACCCACGACCAGGCCGAGGCGCTCGACGTCGCGGACCGCATCGCGGTGCTCAACAAAGGGCGCATCGAGCAGGTCGGGTCGCCGGCCGAGGTTTACGACACTCCGGCGAACGCGTTCGTCATGTCGTTCTTGGGGGCGGTGTCCTCGCTCAACGGCGTCCTGGTTCGTCCACACGACATCCGGGTCGGCCGCAGACCCGACATGAAGATCGCCGCCAGCGACGCCGCCGCCGAATCCGCCGGCGTCGTGCGCGCCACGATCGATCGGGTGGTGATGCTGGGCTTCGAGGTTCGGGTGGAATTGACCAACGCCGCCACCGGCGGGCCATTCACCGCGCAGATCACCCGGGGCGACGCCGAGGCGCTGGCCCTACGGGAGGGCGACACCGTCTACGTGGCCGCCACCCGGGTGCCGCCGATGGCCGGGGAAGTCAGTGCACCGGTAGCCGACGTGCTGGCTGATGCCCGCCGAGCGTGAATCTCACGACGCGACACGCCGAAAACTCGTCGCCGAGTTCACAGTCGGGGTGGACGCGTTAGGCCGCGACCGGCTCCGCCAACGCTTCGTCGTAGCGGTCCAGCACGGTTTCCGCGACCAGCGGGTGTGCGCCCAGGGTTGCGGCCATCGGAATTCCGTTGTCCCGCGCATACTCCGACACACGATCGAGCAGTAGCCCGGGCGCCAGGAACCACGGCGCGATGACAAACCGCCGTGCGCCGCGCCGCCGCAACGTCTCCACGGCATCCGCCGGCGACGGCCCCGATCCGGTGACGAACGCCGTCGTCGCACTGGCCCAGCGGGTGCCCATCGACAGCTTCGCCGCGACGGATGCGGTGCGCGCGTTCGCCAACGCATGTGACGAGCCGATCGCGACCACCACCACGCCTAGGTCGGCGTCTGAATCAGAAACGCCTACGCCGCTGAGCCTTTCGCGCAGCACCGCCACCAGCCGATCGTCCTCGCCGAGCACCTCGGCCTGTCGCACACCAGCGAAGCCCGCGCTCTGTGCCGGGATGTCGATGCGGGCGTGGTAGGCGTCGGCCAGCAGGAACGGGGTAATCACTGCGCCGGGCGTCAGCACCTCGGGCAGGCTGGGTGTGTTCAGCTCGCAGAACGCGACGCGCACGTCAAGGCCCGGCCGCAACAGCCGCAGCCGTCGAGCGACGGCTCTAGCATTGGCCGCCGACCGCGAATCCCTGCTTCCGTGGGCGGTCAACACAAGCGAAGTCACGACGCGTGCAACCCGCATTCGATCTTGCCGGTGCCTTGCCAGCGTCCGCTGCGCGGGTCGGCGCCTTCGGCCGGCTTGGCCGTGCACGGCGCGCAGCCGATCGACGGATAGCCTTCGTAGACAAGCGGATTGACCAGCACGTCGTTCTCAGCGATGTAGTCGTCCATGTCCTGATCGGTCCACGCGGCGAGCGGGTTGATCTTCACCAGCTTGAAGGCCTCGTCGAAACTGATCAGCGGCGCATTGGCGCGAGTGGGCGCTTCGACCCGGCGCAGCCCGGTCACCCACGCGGAATACCCGCGCAGCGCTTTGGACAGCGGCTCGACCTTGCGCAGCCGGCAGCACTCGTTGGGTTCGCGGGCGAACAGATCCTTGCCCAGCAACTTGTCCTGCTCGGCGACGGAGTGCTCGGGGGTGACGTTGAGCACGTGAATGTCGTAGACCGCCTCGACCGCGTCGCGGGTGCCGATCGTTTCTACGAAGTGATAACCGGTGTCTAAGAACAGCACCGGCACGCCCGGGCGGACCTTGGCGGCCAAATCGACCAGCACCGCGTCCTGCATGTTGGAGGCCACCACGTAGTTACAGGTTGCCGCCCCGCGCGGGCCGTGCACGCCGCCGAAGTTCTCGTCGGTCCAGCGCAGCAGGTCGGTGGCGCCGGCGCCGTCCAACTCGGCCGCGCCGCGCGCGGCCAAGTCCCGTAGTTCTGCCTCGCTATACGTCATCGCAGATCCGCCTCGTCGGCGCGGGCCGCCCAGGTGGCGAACCGTTCGCCTTCGTCGCGCTGCTTGACGAAGTTGCGGACCACCCGGTCGATGTAATCCGGCAGTTCGTCGCTGGTGACCTTGTGCTGGCGCAGTTTTCGGCCGAACCCGCTGTCGAACCCGAGGCTGCCGCCGAGATGCACCTGGAAGCCCTCGACCGAGCCGCCGTGGCCGTCGTCGACCATCTGGCCCTTGAACCCGATGTCTGCCACTTGAATTCGCGCGCACGAGTTGGGGCAGCCGTTGATGTTGACGGTGATCGGCACGTCGAGCTGTGCGTTGATGTCTTCGAGCTTGCGCTCCAGCTCGGGTACCAACACCTGAGAGCGGCCGCGGGTTTCGGCGAACGATAGCTTGCAGAACTCAATTCCGCTGCACGCCATCAGGTTTCGGCGCCAGTGCGACGGGCGCGACGGCAGTCCCAGCGCGTCGAGGCCCGCGACCGTCTCGTCGAGCCGCTCGTCGGGAATGTCGAGGATGATCAGTTTCTGATACGCCGTGAAGCGCGCCCGGTCGGAGCCGGCTCGCTCCATCAGGTCGGCCACCTTCGACAGGGTGGTGCCGGAAACCCGCCCGGCGATCGGGGCCACCCCGATCGCATTGAGCCCGTTCTTCAGCCGTTGCACGCCCACGTGGTCGATCGGGTGCTTGACCGGTTCGGGCGCAGGGCCGTCGATCAACGGCCGCTTGAGGTACTCGGTTTCGAGAACCTCGCGGAACTTCTCGACACCCCAGTCTTTGATCAGGAACTTCAGCCGCGCCTTCGAGCGCAGCCGGCGGTAGCCGTAGTCGCGGAACACACAGGTGACCGCTTCCCACACGTCGGGCACCTCGTCCAGCGGCACCCAGACACCGACCCGCTGGGCCAGCATCGGGTTCGTGGACAGCCCACCGCCGACCCACAGGTCCAGGCCCGGCCCGTGCTCGGGGTGGTTGACGCCGATGAACGACACGTCGTTGATCTCGTGCGCCACATCCTGAAGGCCCGATACCGCGGTCTTGTACTTCCGCGGCAGGTTGGCGTACTCCGGTTTGCCGACGTAGCGCCGCACGATTTCGTCGAGCGCGGGGGTGGCGTCGAGCACCTCCTCCAGCGAGTCACCGGCCAGAGGCGAGCCGAGCATCCCGCGGGGGCAGTCGCCGCAGGCTTCGGTGGTCTGCAGGCCGACGGCTTCCAGCCGCTTCCAGATCTCCGGGACGTTTTCGATCTCGATCCAGTGGCACTGCAGATTCTCCCGGTCGGAGATGTCGGCGGTGTCGCGCGCGAATTCGGTGGAGATCTGCCCGAGCGTGCGCATCGCCGCGGCCGACAGGGCCTTGCCGTCCGTGCGCACCCGCATCATGAAGTAGCTGGCCTCGAGCAGGTCGGCGTTCTCGTCGCCGGTCCAGGTCCCGTCGTAGCCCTCCGCGCGCTGGGTGTAGAGCCCCAGCCAACGGAACCGGCCCCGCAGATCGGTCTTGTCGATGCTGTCGAAACCCTGCTGGGCGTAGACGTTTTCGACGCGGGCCCGCACGTTCAGTGGAGCGTCGTCGAACTTGAGCTGCTCGGTGGGATTGAGCGGTTCACGCTCGCCCAGCGCCCACTGGCCTTCGCTGCGGCTCTTGGCCGGGCGGGTGGTCGTCATTCGGCGGTCTCCTTTGCGGAGTGGCCGGCTTGGACCGCGCGGATCACCGGTGGCTGTCCCGGCGGCGCAGATCCGACAGCCAGCTGGAAGTACAGGTGGGCGGGTCTACGACATCAAGGCAGACAGCGACAGCTGCAGACACGCTTGAGATCGATGTGCCGACGCGCAACCAGGGCAACCCCAGACTCGGTGCAATAGGCGACGGTCACCGGGCCATTGTGCCACAGACCCGGCAGGCCGTTTCATCAGGCCGAAGTTTTCGTCACGATGAGCGAAAAGCCTGCAGACAGGCGTGTCGATCGCCGAAAAAGCCGCTGAACTGCCTCAAACTACCTGCGTGCGCGCCATTCGGCGCGGGCAGGTAGGCGGTTGACATGAATGAAGTCGAAGCTCCGCAAGCCGGCGCTCGTGACGAAGGCCACTCCGCGCCCCGGCGAGCACACCTACGCTGGCTGGCCGCCATCGCGTTAGCGGTTGTGCTGGTTGGCGCGAGCGGTTACGTGGGCCGGCTGCAATTCGAGCGACACCAGACGGACGTCGCCGCACAGCAGGCAGTCGCTGCGGCCGTGAAATATGCGGTCGCGCTGACAAATTTCGACAGCCAGGCGATGGACCGCAATATCGCGGTGATTCGCGACGGCGCGACCGGTGAATTCAAGCAGCGCTACGACAAATCCCATGGAGTGTTGCGGATGGTGCTGCTCGACCACCAGGCGAACGCGCAAGGCCAAGTCGTCGAATCGGTGGTCAAGTCCGCCAGCACCAACAAGGTCGAGGTTGCGCTGTTCGTCGAGCAACTGGTCAGCAATCTCGAAGCTCCCGACTCGGTGGTCGACTTCAGCAGCATCAACATGACCATGGAGAGAGTCGACGGCCGGTGGCTGGCCAGCAAGGTGCAACTGCGATGAAAGCTAAGGTCAGGCCGGCGGCAATCGCGCTCGCGGCACTAGCGATTGTTCCCTTCAGCAACCTTGCCTCGGCGGACACCGTCAACTGGGACGCGCTTGCCCAATGCGAATCGGGCGGCAACTGGTCGGCCGACACCGGCAACGGTTTTTACGGCGGCCTGCAGATCAGCCAGGCGACCTGGGAGGCCAATGGCGGCGTGGGTTCACCGGAAAACGCCTCGCGTGCCCAGCAGATCCAGGTGGCGCAGCGGATTTATGAGACGCAGGGGGCCAAGGCATGGCCGGGATGCGCTTCTCCTACTCGCAGGGTCGCGCCGGTGGGCTCGCTGAACCATTTGTTGACCTACATGTTCACCCAGCTCGACGGGATCAAATAGAACCCCGTTCGCGGTGGGATGATGTCGTGGCATGACGGCACCTTCCGCCCCGGCCGACCTGCCGGACGTCCACTTGCGCCCCGGCACCCCCTTCGGCGTGTACGTGCATGTGCCGTTTTGCCTGACGCGCTGCGGATACTGCGACTTCAACACCTACACCCCGGCGGAGCTGGGCGGGGTCAACCCCGACGCGTGGCTGCGGGTGCTGGGCTCCGAGCTCGAGCTGGCGGCCGCGCGGCTCGGCGGCCCGGCGGCGGACACCGTGTTCGTCGGCGGCGGGACGCCGTCGCTGCTGGGCAGCGAGCGGCTGTGCACGCTGCTCGAGATGGTGCGCCAGCAGTTCGGTCTCGCCCCGGACGCCGAGGTCACCACCGAGGCCAACCCCGAGTCGACGTCGCCTGAACTCTTCGAGGCGCTGCGCGCGGCGGGCTATACCCGGGTATCGCTGGGCATGCAGTCGGTGGCGCCGCGGGTGCTGGCGACGCTGGACCGGGTGCACTCGCCGGGGCGGGCGGCGGCCGCAGCCGGTGAGGCGCTGGCGGCCGGCTTCGAGCACGTCAACCTCGACCTGATCTACGGCACGCCGGGCGAAACCGACGACGACGTGTGCCGGTCGGTGGACGTCGCGATCGACGCCGGCGCCGACCATGTGTCGGCCTATTCGCTGATCGTCGAGGACGGCACGGCGCTGGCCCGGCGGATCCGACGCGGGGAGCTGGCCGCTCCCGACGACGACGTGTTGGCTCACCGCTACGAGCTGGTCGACGAGCGGCTGCGCGGAGCAGGTTTCGACTGGTACGAGGTGTCCAACTGGAGCCGTCCGGGCGGGCAGTGCCGGCACAACATCGGCTACTGGGACGGCGGGCAGTGGTGGGGCGCCGGACCGGGAGCGCACAGCTTCGTCGGCGCGACTCGCTGGTGGAATGTCAAGCACCCCAACACCTATGCGCAGCGGCTGGCCGACGCGGCGCTGCCGGTGGCCGGCTTCGAGCAACTCGACGCCGACGCCCTGCACACCGAAGAGGTCATGCTGCGCGTTCGGATCCGCGACGGGCTGCCACTGGACCTGTTGGACGCCGGGGAGCGGGAGCGCGCCGCGGTCGCCGTCGGCGACGGCCTGCTGGCGCGCGAGGGTGAGCGGCTGGTGCTCACCGACCGCGGACGGCTGCTCGCCGACGCGCTGGTGCGCACGCTGCTCGACTAGAAAAGCGGCACCGAGGGGTCCACCTCGATGCCGAACCCGCGCAGATGGTGGTCGATGATCAGCCACGCCTGGGCGGTGAGCCGGTCGATGAGCTGCTCGCGAGTGCCGACCGGACGGCTCAGCCAGCGCAGCACCGACGCGTCGACCAGCCCGATCAGCGCGACCAGAGTCGCCTCGGCGGCGTCGGGATCCGCGGCGAAGCGCGGGAAGTAGCGCGCCCCGGCCGCGGCGAGTTCGGCGGCGAAGTCGCTGCGGCCGACCCGCTGCCGCTGTGAGTTGCGCTGATAACCCTGGCTGACGAGGAACCGGTACAGGTTCGGGTGGAGATCTGCCCAGTTGACCTGCGCGGCGATCGGCGCCCGAATCACGTCGAGCGGGGCCCCGGAAAGGTCAAGGCCGCCGCGGATCTCGGCGCGCAGCTCCTGATACGCGCTGCGGGCCAGCGCGAGGTCGAGGTCCTCCTTGGAAGAGAAGTGCCGGTAGACGTTGGGGCGGGCCAGCCCGGCGTGCTGCGCGATCTGGCCGGTCAACGCGCTGGGGCCGTGCTCCTCGATGGCTGCTCGTGCGGCCGCCAGGATCTGCTCGCGCCGCTCCGACGGCGCGGAATCCCCGCCGCGTCGAGACGACCCCGGAATCCGGGTGGCCACCAGTCCACTTTATCGAGATTGAGCCTGGCCAACCGCTGATACGCAATGTATCGTCGGACCGCGATACGCCTCGTATCACATTGCCGAGCGAAGGACATCTGACGAGATACGCAGCCGCACTTGCCTTTCGGAGATCAGCATGAGTCAGCCGATCAATGCGACGTTGGACGCGTTCGTCCGGGTCGCGGCATGGTATTTCGCGAACCCGCCCTCCACCTGGTGCATTGCCCGCCACCCCGCCGGCTGGTGCGTCACCGCCGCCGACGGCACCTACATCAGCTCGCACCGGACCAAACGCGACGCCGTCGCCAACCTGACGGAGGGCCCTTACGCGCGAGCCCATTACGCCACGCTGGACTGGTACCTGGGCTACTCGATCGATCCGACGATGCGGCCGCTCAGCGACGCCGAACGCGCCGCCGTCGACGAGATCCTGTCCTGGGCCCGGTATTAAGCGTCGAAGCAAACCACGCTGCGCGCCCCGTGCCCGGCGGCCATGTCGGTGAACGCCGTTTCGACGTCGTCGATGCCGATCCGTCGCGTCACCAGAGCTTCGAGGTCTAGCCGGCCGCGGCGTGCCAGCGCGGCCAGCGTCGGGATGTCGCGCGCCGGATCGCTGCCGCCGTAGACACAGCCGCGAATTGTCTTGCCGTCGGCCATCATTGACAGCGCGGGAAAGCTCACGGTCTCGTCGATGCCGGCCGCGCCCACCACCGTGACTGTGCCGCCGCGGCGGGCGGCGTCGTAGGCGGCTCGGATGGTGGCCGGCTTGCCAACCACTTCGATCGCATGGTCGACGCCGTCGCCGCCGGTCAGCTCGCGCACCGCGGTGACCAGATCCGCGGCGTCGACGGTGTCGGTAGCGCCGTTGGCCGTCGCGGCCGGCAGCTGGCCGGCCACGCGGTCGGCGGCGATGATCGGCGCCGCGCCCGTGAGCCGAGCGCCCTGGATCGCGGCCAAACCGACGCCGCCGCAACCGATTACCAGCACGCTCTGGCCGGGCCGGACCACCGCGGTGCGCAGCACCGCGCCGACGCCGGTGATTACTGCGCAGCCCAGCAGCGCCGCGTGGTCGAGGCGGAGCGACGGGTCGACGGGCACCGCCGCGGCTGCCGGCAGCAGTGTCTCCTCGGCAAGTGTGCCCGCACCCATCGCCGGCCACACCGGGCCGGCGCCGTCACGCGCGTACGGCTCGCCGAAGGCGTGGTCGAGGCCGTGCGCGCAGAGCTGGGCATCGCCGCGCAAGCAGTACCAGCATGATCGGCACGGCACGTTCCAGGTGAGTACGACGTGATCGCCCGGCGCGACGCTGCCGACGCCGTCGCCGACCTCGGTGACGATTCCCGCGCCCTCGTGGCCGAGCGTGCACGGCAACAGGGCGGGCATGCCGCCGTCGCGCACCGACAGATCGGTATGGCAGACACCGCTGGCGGCAAGCCGCACCCGCACCTCGTGGCTCGCGATCGGTCGCAGCGTGAGTTCGTCAACCGCGGCGGGTTGTCCGACCTGACGCAGCACAAGCGCCCGCATAGCGACCTACGATTGCGACACGACCGCACCAGGTCAAGGAGGCAGCGCGATGCTCACCATTGACGGCGAGGCGCAACCCGGCGCGGCCACCTACCCGGTGCACAATCCGGCGCGCCCGGCCGAGGTCGTCGGGGACGCCCCGGCGGCCGACCTCGAGCAGCTCGATGCGGCGGTGCGCGCGGCGCGACGGGCGGCACCCGGCTGGCGCGCGCTGGACATTGGTGAGCGGGTCGCGGCCATTACCGCGGCGGCGTCAAAGGCCGCCGAGCAGCTGACCGCCCAGGACGGTGCCCGGCTGTACACCCGCGAACACGGCAAGGTGTTGTCGGAAGCCCGCTTCGAAATCGACACCGCGCCGGTCCTGGCAGCGCTGCTCGGCTCGATGGCCGAGAGCGCGCTGACACCCGAGCGCATCGACTCGCAACAGCCCTACCCCCGGCTGCACCGCGAGCCGTATGGTGTTGCGGCGCTTGTTCTTCCGTTCAATTGGCCGCTGGCGCTGACGATGACCAAGCTGTCCTCGGCGCTGGTTGCCGGCAACACCGCCGTCGTCAAGGTGCCGCCGACTTGTCCGCTGGCCGCGTTGCAGCTCGGCGCGGCGTTCGCCGCGGCGCTGCCACCGGGAGTGGTGAACGTGCTCGCCGGCCCGGGCAGCGAACTGGCGCAGGCGCTGGTCACCCATCCGGGCATCGACGTGATCTCGCTGACCGGCGGGGTGGCCACCGGGCGTGCGGTGATGGCGGCCGCCGCGCCTCGGCTCACCCCGGTGCTGCTCGAGCTCGGCGGCAACGACGCCGCGATCGTCGGCCCGGACCTCGAGATCAGCGACGAGCTCGTCGAGCGCCTGGTGACCGCGACCTACACCACCGGCGGTCAGGTCTGCATGGCGATCAAACGGCTGTACGCGCCGGCCGGTCGGGTCGACGAGCTGGCCGACGCGGTGCTGGCGCGCTGCGAGCGGGAGGTGGTCGGCGACGGCCTGGCCGAGGAGACCACGCTGGGGCCGCTGCACACCGCCGCCGGGCGCGATCGGGTGCACACGCTGGTTGCCGACGCCGACGCGCAGGGTGCGACGGTCCGCAGCGCCGGACGCATCCGGGAGGCCGACGCCGAGGCCGGCGGCTACTTCGTACTGCCCACGGTCGTCACGGAGTTGGCGCCCGATGCGGCGCTGGCCACCGAGGAGCAGTTCGGCCCGGTGCTGCCGATCTTCGGCTACCACAGCGTCGACGACGCGGTGGACGCCGCGAACGCCACCGATTTCGGGCTCACCGCGTCGGTCTGGACCGGCGACGACGCGCTGGCCGACCGCGTCGCCGCCCAGTTGGTCGCGGGCACGGTCAGCGTCAACTGCCACGGCATGGCCGCGCAGGATCCGCGGCTGCCGTTCGGCGGCGTGGGGCAGTCCGGGCTGGGCCGCGAGCTCGGGGTCGAGGGCATCCGGGCGTTCACCCAGCCGCGCGCATTCGTCCGCCATCCGGCGCCGCGGTAGCGATTACGGCGCGGTTACTTGCGCTGAGCGACGATTATCGCGCCGAAATCGTCAATCTTGCTTTCATTGCATAGATAGCATTGACAGCCGCAAAAACCCGTCGTTAGCTTCAGGTATGGCGCTGCTGCCGGACCCGGCTCCGCGCGAGCGACGGCACGTGGTGATCTCGGTCGACGACCACGTCATCGAGCCGCCCGACATGTTCGAAGGGCGACTGCCCACCGCATTGGCCGACCGGGCGCCGCGAATCGTCGAAACCGACGACGGGCGCCAGATGTGGCGCTACGAGGACTGCGACTACCCCAACGTCGGGCTCAACGCGGTGGTCGGACGGCCGCCGGAGGAATGGAGCATGGAGCCGGCCCGCTTCGACGAAATGCGCCGTGGCTGTTGGGATATCAAAGCGCGCATCTACGACATGGATCTGGCCGGGATCTGGGCGTCGCTGAACTTCCCGTCGCTGATCGCCGGATTCTCCGGCACCGTGTTCTGGAAGAGCGAAGACCCCGAGTTGGGTCTGGCGGTGCTACGGGCCTGGAACGAGTGGCATCTGGAAGTCTGGGCCGGTAGCTTCCCGGAGCGCATCATTCCGCTGCAACTGCCATGGCTGGCCGATCCGCAGCTGGCCGCCGACGAAATCCGCGCGAACGCCGCCCGCGGCTTCAAAGCGGTCAGCTTCCCTGAGCTGCCCGCCCAATGCGGGCTGCCCAGTCTGCACAGCGGGGTGTGGGATCCGTTTTTCGCCGCGTGCGAGGAGACCGGCACCGTCGTGTGCCTGCACACCGGATCGGCCCAGTGGGCACCAATTCCCGCGCCGGACACGCCATTCGAGACCATCACCACGCTGTTCCCCGTCAACGCTCTGGTTGCCTGCGCCGACATGCTGTGGTCGGGAATCCCGGTGCGATTCCCGCGGCTGAACATCACGCTGGCCGAGGGCGGGCTCGGGTGGGCGGCGATGCTGGGCGACCGCGCCGACTATGTGCTGGCCCACTCGGCGTCCGGACACGAGGGCGGCGCGTGGACGAGCGACCTGCTGCCCAGCGAGGTGCTGCGGCGCAACTTCTGGTTCTGTTCGATCGACGACCCGCACGCATTCGGCGCGCTTGACGCGATCGGCGCCGAGCGCATCCTGGTGGAAAGCGACTACCCCCACGCAGATTCGACGTGGCCGGACACCCAGGACGTGATCGCGCGCAATGTTGCCGGGCTGTCCGCCGACGACGCCGCCCGCATCACGCACCGCAACGCGGCGGAGCTGTTCCGCCACCCCTTACCGGAGAACGGCTGGCTGACATGCTCGACCTGCTGATCCGCGACGCCGAGATCGTCGACGGCACTGGAACGCCCGCCCGCCGCGGGGACGTCGGCGTCAAGGACGGGCGCATCGTCGCGGTGGGGGAGACCGACGATCTGTCGTCGAAAACCGTTGATGCGCGAGGCCAGACGCTGGCGCCCGGTTTTGTCGACCTGCATACCCACTACGACGCGCAACTGTTCTGGGATCCGACCGCGAGCCCGTCGCTGCAGCATGGCGTCACGACGGTGTTCGGCGGCAACTGCGGATTCACGCTGGCGCCCGCAGCCCCGGAGCAGCGCGACTACCTCACCCGGATGCTGGCGCGGGTCGAGGGCATGCCGTTGGACGCGCTGCGGGCCGGATTGGACTGGCAGTGGTCGTCGTTCGGCGACTGGCTCACGCGGCTCGAGGGCCGTACCGCGGTGAATGCCGGCTTCCTCGTTGGACATTCGGCGTTGCGGCTGGCGGCGATGGGTGACGAGGCGGTCGGAGGCACAGCGACGCCGCACCAGGTCGAGCGGATGGTTGCGTTGCTCGAAGAGGCCTTACGTTCTGGGGCCCTGGGGTTTTCGACGTCGCAGTCGCACACCCACAACGACGGCGCCGGGCAGCCGGTGCCGTCACGCAGCGCATCACGCGACGAGCTGGTGGCACTGGCCGGTGGGCTCCGCACTCACCCGGGCACCACGCTGGAGGCGATCATCCCGGGCTGCTTGTCGGGATTCACCGACGACGACATCGCGCTGCTCACCGACATGTCGCGGGCCGCCGACCGGCCGCTGAACTGGAATGTGCTGGGAGTGTCGGCGGCCAACCCGGCCGGCCACAAGCATCAGTTGCGGGCATCGGATGTGGCCGCCGAGCGGGGTGGACGGGTCGTCGCGCTCACCCTGCCGCACGCGATGAAGATCCGGCTGTCGTTCCTGACCGGCTTTGTGCTCGACGGGCTGCCCGGCTGGCGCGACACGATGCACCTACCGGTGCCCGACAGGCTCAAGGCGCTCGCAGACCCCGAGGTCCGCCGCCGCCTCGACGCCGGCGCGCAATCCGAGGAGGCTGGGATTCTGCGCGGGCTGTCGCAGTGGGAGCGGCTGATCATCGTCGAAACGTTTGCACCCGAAAATGCCGACGCGACAGGGCTTTCCGTGGGCGAGGTGGCAGCCGCGCGGAGGTCGGAGCCGTTCGACACGCTGTGCGACATCGTGATCGCCGACGAGCTGCGCACCGGACTCACCCCGCCGGGGAGCGGCGACGACGCCGCCGACTGGCGGGCACGCGCCGAGGTGTGGCGGCACCGCGACGCGGTCATCGGCGGTTCGGACGCCGGGGCGCATCTGGATATGATGTGCGGCGCGATCTACACGACATCGCTGCTCGGCCAAGGGGTTCGGGAGCATCAGGTGGTGACGCTCGAGAAGGCGGTGCGGCTGATCACCGACGTGCCGGCCCGGCTGTACGGGCTGACCTGCCGCGGCCGGATTGCGCCGGGCTGGTACGCCGACCTGGTGCTGTTCGACCCCGCGACCGTCGACCATGGGCCCGAGCGCACCCGCTACGACCTACCGGCCGGCGCGCCACGCCTGGTCGCCGATGCGCAAGGCATCAGCTCGGTGCTGGTCGCCGGGGTCGAGGTGTGCCGCGACGGGATGGCCACCGGAGCGATGCCCGGAACCGTGCTGCGGTCCGGCCGTGACACCGAAACGGTGACGGCGTCATGACCATCGACGAGTTCGACCCCGCCGAGCTGCAGGGTGGCCTGCTCAAGCAAGTCGAGAACGTGCACGAGCGGCTCCGCGAGGCACGCGCCAAACACCGGGTCATGGTCGGCAACCCGTTCAGCGAAACCTCCAGCCAGACACTGGGTTCCGCGGGCGTGACGGTATTGGGATACGACGAGTGCCAGACAGTGCTCACCCATCCCGACACGTTCTCCTCCTCGATCTACGAGCAGATCATGGGCCCGGTCATGGGCCGCACCTTGCTCGAACTCGAAGGCGCAGAGCACCGGGCCAGCCGCGCGCTGGTATCGCCGTCGTTCCGCTCGGCGCTGCTCGAGCGGTGGCGCAGCGAGCTGGTAGAGGTCGTCGTGCACGAGCTCATCGACCGCTTCGCTCCGCGCGGGCGGGCTGAGCTGGCCCGCGAGTTCACCTTCGCTTTCCCGGTTCAGGTCATCGCCCGCATGATGGGCTTGCCGCGCCAGGACTACCTGCGCTTCCAGCGGCTGTCGATCGAGCTGCTCAACGTGGTCTATGACTGGGAGTGCGGGATCGCGGCATCGGCGGAACTGAAGTCGTACTTCGCGGAAATCCTTGCCGCGCGGCGCCGTAACCCGCAGGACGACCTGATCAGCACGTTGGCCGAATCCGAGATCGACGGCGCCCGCCTGTCCGACGACGAGATCTTCGCGTTCCTGCTGCTGATCCTGCCCGCCGGAGTCGAGACGACGTACCGCGCCTCGGGCAATCTGCTGGTCGGCCTGCTCACCGAGCCTGCGCCGGCGACGATGCAGAGCGAAGCGATGAGGAGGAGCGGCGCAATTGAGTCCCCGCCGGCGACGATGCAGAGCGAAGCGATGAGGAGGAGCGGCGCAATTGAGTCCCCGCTGTGGGAGGCGGTACGCGCCGACCGCGGCCTGGTTCATGGAGCCATCGAGGAAGCGCTGCGCTGGGAGCCGCCGATCACCACGGTGATGCGCAGAGCGGCGCACGACTGCGAGCTGAGCGGGGTCGCCATTCCGGCCGGAACGAACGTCAGCGTCAGCGTCGCCGCCGCCAACCGCGACCCGGCGCGCTACCCGGACCCCGACCGGTTCGACCCGGCCCGCACGAACATCACCCACCTGACGTTCGGCGGCGGCCCGCACCTGTGTCTGGGGATGCACCTGGCAAGGATGGAATCCACCGTCGCGATCAACGCGCTGCTCGACCGGCTGCCGGATCTGCGGCTGGATCCCGACGCACCGCCGCCGCACGTGGTCGGGGTGGCATTCCGGTCCCCGGCGGCACTGCCGGTGCAGTTCTAGGCGGACGCCTTTTTGAGCCCCGCGCCCTTGACCCGGTGCGTCACCGAACCCCACGCTGACGGCGAATAGTGCGTCGTGACTTCCTCGAATCCGTCCACCCGAGAAACTGTGAGCACGCCGGTGTCGTGGTTGATCGAGAGCTTGTCGCCGTCGCTGGCATGCACTTCTTCACCGTCGAGGAGGCGGATGATGAACACGGCGGTTGCCCCTCTCTGTCTTCGTGATTGGCGTTGGTCGCGGATCTGATCTGGTTGGGCTGCCCGTGATGCTAGGAACGGCCCCCTTCTGGACGAGATCCACTGCGGGACTGGGGACTGAACGTTGCGCAAACGTTCAGTGACCAACCAATCACAGTCGGGGTCGGGCCGCCCGACGCGTGAAGAGCGCACCGGCAGTCGCAGGGAGGACTGAACGGCGTGCTCAGGGCCGGTATGGCGGTCGTCGCAGGTATTTAAAGTCAGCGCTACCCGAAGTGCCGCGCTGGTGGCCGGGCTCGTTGTCGGCCCGGAGATGCCCACCCGTGGATAGGTTAGGCTACATTTACTAACCGTGACCGAGGTCAGTGTCGAGACAAGTCCCGCAGGCGCCCCGTCACTGTCGTTTCGGCTACCCCCCGGAATCGCCCCGGCCGACCTGGCCGCCGAGCTGGTTGCGGCGCTGCCCGAGCGCGACGGGGAGGAATACCTGCTCTACGAGCACGACGGCCAATGGGTGCTGGCCATCGGTGTGCTGGCCATGGTCGAGCTGGATCGCGACGAGCTGCGCGTCATCCGCGACGGTGTCACCCAGCGCCAGAGGTGGACCGGGCGGCCGGGACCGGTTCTCGGCGAGGCTGTCGACCGGCTCCTGCTGGAAACCGAGCAGGCCTTCGGCTGGGTCGCCTTCGAATTCGGCGCCTACCGTTTCGGGCTGCAAGACCGCCTCGCACCGCACACCCCGCTGGCGCGGGTGTTCTGGCCGCGCACGCGCATCGTCGTCACGCCTGAGGCGGTGCGGGTGTCCGACGCCGACGAGCGTCAACGCGAGACGGTCGACCGGCTGCTGCGCGGTGGGCTGCCGGACATCCCGTCGGCGTCGGCGATCGACGTGGCCGTCGACGCCACCGGCTATCACGATCGGGTTGCCGCGGCCATCGGCGAGATCGCGACCGGCAAGTACCACAAGGTGATCCTGTCCCGGTGCGTCGACGTGCCATTCAAACTCGACTTCCCGTCCACGTACCGGCTGGGCCGTCGGCACAACACGCCGGCACGGTCATTTCTGTTGCGGCTCGGCGGTGTTCGGGCCGTGGGTTACAGCCCGGAACTGGTGACGGCGGTACACCGCGACGGCGCGGTGATCACCGAGCCGCTGGCCGGCACCCGGGCGCTGGGCCGCGGCGCGGCGTGCGACGGCCAGGCCCGCGTCGACCTCGAGTCGAACTCCAAAGAGATTGTCGAGCATGCTATTTCGGTGCGCAGCTCGCTGTCGGAGATCAGCGAGGTGGCAACGCCGGGCAGCGCAGTGATCAGCGATTTCATGACCGTGCGGGAGCGGGGCAGCGTGCAGCACCTGGGCTCGACGGTCCGCGCGCGGCTCGACACGTCGAAAGACCGGATGGACGCCTTGGAGACACTGTTCCCCGCGGTCACCGCGTCGGGCATTCCCAAGGCCGCGAGCGTCGACGCGATCCTGCGTCTCGACGAGAGTCCGCGCGACCTGTATTCCGGTGCGGTGGTGATGTTTTCGGCCGACGGCGGACTTGACGCGGCGCTGACCCTGCGGGCGGCCTACGAACGCGACGGGCGAACGTGGTTACGCGCCGGGGCGGGCATCATCGAGGCGTCGCAGCCCGACCGCGAGTTCGAGGAAACCTGCGAGAAGCTGACCACGCTGGCACCGTATTTGGTGCCGCGTTGATGCTCGTCATCACTGAGGCCACCACTGTGCGACGAGCCGGGAAATCTCGATATACAGCGGGATCCCGATCGTGACGTTGTAGGAGAACGTCAACCCCAGTGACGCGGCCAGCGGGAGCGTCGGGCTGGCCTCCGGAATAGCCAGACGCTGCACCGCGGGAACCGCAATATACGACGCCGCGCCGCAGAGCACCGCGAACAAGATGTACGTGCCCGGCTTGAATTCGGTGTGGGTGAGGTGCGCGTAGCTGTGAGCGGTGATGATGCCGAGTGTGGCGAAGAGGTTGGGCGCCAGCAGGCCGAAGAAGATGAACCCGGGCCCTGCCGCTTTGAGGTCCTTGAGTCTGCGCGAGGCCGTCATGCCCATCTCGAGCAAGAACAGGCACAGCGCGCCCTGGAAGGCCGTCACGAACACGCTGTCGTCGTCGTGCACAACCTTGGCGCCCTGCAACCGACTGACCAAGCCGATCACGATGCCGCCGAAGAGAAGATAGAGCCCCGGATTGAGCAGGACCTCTCTGAGCAGTTTGCCGGTGGCCATGCGCGGCGTTGCGACGTCCTCAGAGAGATCGTCGGGATGCTGGGTCTCGATCGCCCGTTCGCGCGTCTCGAGGTTGTCGCCGTGAGCCGGCCGGGCGGCCGCCCCGGGGCCGAGTCTGACTGGCGAGGTGTACCCGGGCTCGCCCGGCATATTGCCCGCGGCGTCCATGGCCTTGTGGCGCAGTCGAGCGGCCAGGTACAGCGCGACCAGGCAGCCGGGCACCTCCATGACGGCCAGCATGACCGGCATGAATCCGTTGAACGCCATTCCCACGGTGCCCAGGACACCGATGCAGGTCGCGAAGGTTCCCGCCGAGTCCGACCCGTAGTAACCCGCGACGGTCGCCTTGTCGATCCGCCGCATTGACGTCATGCGGTTCAGCAGCTGGTAGGCGAGCAGACCTATCACGAAGTTCAGCGCGAAGCCCAGGACGATGAATCCCGCGATGTTGGCGACGCTCGATGCCTGAATCGTGGCGAGCTCTTCACCCCCGTGCCAGCCGATGGCCAGCAGCAGGTACATCGTCAGGCCCTGGTAGATCACGTAGGGAAATTCGAACTCCACCTTGAGAATTGGGATGAGGAACCCGAGATAAAAGAACAGCAGCAGCGGCTTGAACAGGTTATGGGTGAAGTTCTGCCAGAACTCGAGGAGCATTAAGGTCTCTCCCTAATATGGGCGCGGCGGCGGGCGCGTGACCCGCCGCATGGCGCTAAGAGCATAAACAGGTCAAGCTGGGGATTAGCTTGGGGCTGCGCTCCGCAAGAATGAACCTTTTGTCAAGATTGAATGACCGAGTCCTCACTGGCCGCCGACTTTTCCATGTAGTCGGAAAGGATGCTGCTGACCAGCGATTCGATGGTCGACTCGATCGACGACGCGAGAGTCGCCGTCACCGATGCGACGGCCTGCGTGCGGAACCGCACCAACATCGTGATCAATTCGGCGATTTCGGTGTCGGCGGGCAGGGCCTCGCCGGGTTTGACGCGGTCGGCGACATGCTCGGCGCCCGCCCGCACCAGCAATTCGCTGATCTGGTCGATCAGCGGAACGATCTGCTCGTGCAGATCGATCAGCTTGTCCATGTTCACGCCGTAGCCACGGATCTCGTTGAACGCCTCGATCAGTTTCGGCCGGGTGATCGTGGCCTGTGCGCCGTCTACCCGAATCACCCCCAGCCCCATCAGCCGATCGAATGCCGCCGCGTCGCCGATCAGCCGCTGCGCGTCGGAAAGCGGTATGGTTTCCGGCTTTTCGGTGGTCCAGGTGCCGACGATCGCGGTCTCCAGGCCCAGCACGTCGCCGAGGTTCTTGCCCTCTTCCCAGGCGCTGAGCATCTCCCGCACGTGCGCAATGTTGTATCCGCGGTCGAGCATCGAGGTGATCAACCGCAGCCGGGTCAGGTGGGTGTCGTTGAACAGCGCGATCCGGCCCACGCGCACGGGCGGCGGCAACAGCCCGCGGTCGCGGTAGACCCTAATGTTGCGGGTGGTGGTCCCGGCCAGCCGGGCCAGGTCGTCGATGCGGTACTCCCCGGAGACGGGGGAGCCCTGCGGGTGACGGACCGCCGCGTCGAACAGTTGCGACACAGCGGTTTCGATGACTTCCCGCGACTGCCGGCGAACGCGCTTGGGCGCGCGCCGCAGATTGGCCAGCACGCCCGCGATCGTGCCGGTCTCTGTTCGTGGCGGTCGGTCCGGAGCCATCAGGCCGATGAGCTGACCCGGACATCGGCGGCACGCGCGGCCGCGTCATAGTCGACGAACTGGAAATGCCGCATCTGTCGAAGATACTGCGTGGCGAATCCCGGGTACATCGACGCGTTGAAACCATCCTTGGTGAGATACCAACTGCGGCATCCCGACATCCAGGTCGTCCTGGTCAGCCGCTTCTGGATGCGTTGGTTGTATCGGCGCTGGACGTCGGCGCGCACGTCGAGGTAGCGCAGGTCGCCCTCGAGGATGGTGGTGATGCCGCGCACCGCGTAGTCGAGCTGACCTTCGATGTAGACCAGCAGCGAGTTGTGGCCCGGTCCGGAGTTGGGGCCGGTCATGAAGAACAGGTTCGGGTAGCCGTGGGCGTTGATGCTCTTGTAAGCCTGTGCGCCGTTGGCCCATTCGGAGGCCAGCGACCGGCCGCCAAGCCCGGTGACGGGGAACGGCGGACCGGTCAGGTGCACGTCGTAGCCGGTGGCGAACACGATGCAGTCCAGGTGGTGCTCGACGCCGTCGCTGGTGCGGATACCGGCCGGGCTCAGCGTCGCGATCGGCCAGTCGATCAGCTTGCAGTTATCGCGTTGCAGCGCAGGGTAGTAATCGCTGGAGACCAGCATGCGTTTGCAGCCCGGCGCAAAGTCGGGAGTCAGCTGTCGGCGCAACCACGGATCCTTGACCGCCAGCCGCAGATGGGCCTTGCCCAGCCGCGCCACCATCGACGTCAGCGGGGTGTTCCACACCAGCGCGGTGGCGCTGGCCTCGTGACCCCAGAACAACGCCTGCCGTGCAACCTGTTGGGCCGCAGGCACTTTCGCAAACAGCGTTTGGACCGCCGGCGGCGTGGCGACGTCGAGGCGCGGCAGCACCCAGCCCGGCGTGCGCTGGAACACCTTGACGAACTCGGCTCGCTTGACGAGTTCGGGGATGATCTGGATGGCGCTGGCGCCCGTGCCGATCACGGCGACCCGCTTGCCGGTGAAGTCGTAGTCGTGATCCCAGCGCGCACTGTGGATCTTGTGCCCGCGGTAGGAGTCGAGACCGCGGATGTCGGGAAAGCTGGAATCCGGCAACGGGCCCGACGCCAGGATCACGGTGCGAGCCCGAAATCGCTTGCGCCCTGCCGTGGTTGCAGTCCACACCCCGGCATCCTCGTCGAACGACAACCCGTTGACCTCCTGGCCGAACCGGATCCGCCGGTGGATGTCGAATCGGGTCGCCATGTCTTCGATGTGGCGGCGGATCTCCTCGGCGGGGGAGTAGGTCCGCGACCAGCTCGGGTTCTTGACGAACGAGAACGAGTACAACAGCGACGGGATGTCGCAGCTGGCACCGGGATAGGTGGTGTCACGCCAGGTTCCGCCCACCCGGTCGCTGCGCTCGAGGATGACGAAATCCTGCACACCCGCCTCGGCCAGTTTGATCGCGGCGCCCAGGCCGGTAAAACCGGCGCCGACGATCAGTGTCGCATGAGTGTCGTTGCGTGCCATGGGTTATGCCGCCGGCTCGTAGGTCAGCTCTTTGAACCAGCTGGGCACCGGTTTGAGCAGCGGCCGGGGATAGCGATCGGACAGCCACACCATGGAGTTGGCCAGCAGATGGTACGGGTGGCGCGGGTTGACCACCATCGCGGCGTGCCGCTTGAGGACCTGATAGGTCGGGACCCGCCAGGTGTATTCGCCGCGCTCACCGAGCTGCTTGAAGCGTTTGACCGCGTTGTAAAGCCGCTCGGGTTCCATGCCCATGTCGTCCATCTCGTTGCGCACCCGGTTGAGCAGCGGCAGATACATCAGTGCGCCGATGATCAGTCCCGGCGAGGCGACGTTGCCGACGAAGTCGATTGCCAGCCTGCGTGCCTTGGCGTGGCCGATCATGTTGAGCACTTCGAAGTCGACTGCGAGGTGCCGTGATTCGTCGTTGTTGATCTTTTCGAACACCTGGTGGCAGACCGGATCCTCGACCTCGTCGAGCAGGAATTTCAGCAGTGCGCCGTCGAGCGCGACCTCCAGCATCGGTATCACGGTGCCCAGGATCGACAGCGACATTCCGTCGGCGTAGGTGTCCAGCCACTGCATGGCCAACCGAATGTTGACGTTCGGTTCGGGCATTTCGCCGTCGTCGAGCATGCCCCAGCGCTTCATCAGCGCCAGCTCGGCGTTGGCGTGGCGTTGCTCCTCGGCGTGGAAATACCGGTAGATCTCGGCGATCGTCTGGTTGGGCGCCTTCTTCGCGAGGGCCGCGAATCCGCGCGCGCCGATGTTCTCGATCCAGCACAGGTCAGCCATGAATGCCTTGAGCTTGGGCCGGAATTCGTCGCTGATCGTTTCGGCACCCGGCGCGTCCCAGTCGATGTCGGCGAGCGCCCACTGCCGGTCTTTGATCTTGGCCAGCATCGTGTCCATGTCGATGGCCATGGGATTCTCCTTCTTTGAGACGTGTCAGTGCGGTGCGACACGGGATATCAGGCCGACCGCCCGGGTATATGCGCCCGGGGCGAGGCGTTTGATGTTCCAGCCGATCTTGGCGTCCCACTGCGGCATGCAGTACAGGTCGCCGCGGTCGTGGGCGTCCAGGCAGATGCGCGCGACCTTTTCCGGCGAAAAGCCGGTCCAGCGCATCAGTCTCGCGGCCAATTCGGTGGATTCGGCGGTGATTCGGCCGGATTCGACGATGTTGGTCTTGACGAAGGTGGGGCACAGCACCGTGACGTTGACTCCGCTGCCCGACAATTCGGCCGCCAGCGTTTCCGACAGCGAGAGCACACCCGCCTTGCTGACGTTGTAGGCGGCCATGCCGGGGGCGGCGCCGAATGCCGCAGCCGACGCGACGTTGATGATCCCGCGCGGCGGTTTCGACGGTTCGGCCTCCCGCAGGATCGGGGCGAACACATGGCAGCCGTGGATCGGCCCCCACAGATTGACGCCCAGCGTCCAGCGCCAATCGTCAAGGGAGACTTCGCCGATGGGCATCCCACCGGCGCCGACGCCGGCGTTGTTGATCACCAGGCTGGGTGGGCCGCCGAACCAGGATTGCGACTTGGCGGCGAGTTCGGCCACGTCGTCGTATCGGGAGACATCGCAGTGGAGGGGAATGGCGCGACCGCCCTGGGCGGTGATGGCGTCCGACGTTGCGGTGGCGGCGGCTTCGTCGATGTCGCTGCAGACGACGGCACCGCCACGGCGGGCGAGTTCGGCGGCGAACGCCGCACCGATCCCACTGCCGGCACCGGTCACCACCGCCGATGCGCCGTGGCTGGTTTTGGGGGAGTTGCGCAGCAACCGTGTCGCTGCGTCGACCAACGCCGTCATGAAACGAAGTCAATCGCAAATGGTGACATTAGTCAATGGCAACGTTCGCGGCTCTTGCTGTAGATACATATCGTTGGTATGTTCGTACATACAGTATGTATGAATAGGAGGGCCGCATGAGTTCCACGCTCAAAGCCATTGCGAAGGACCGCAGCGCCGTTTTAGAGCTCTGCTCGCAGTTCCCCGATTCGATGTGGGCGCAGAACAGCGGGTGCCCGGGTTGGTCGGTACAGGATCTTGTGTCGCACATGGCATGCAGCTTTTGGTTAGCTGTCGATCCGTCGAAATTGCCTGATCCTGGTGGCCTGCCAGCCGAACGTGCAGCGGACCTCTACGTCAATGCCCGTCGCTCGATGACCCCTGAAGAGGTTGTGGCCGACTATGAGTCGGTCAGCCTGCGGGGACTAGAGATGCTCGCCGCGGTCGAGGGTCAGGATATCGAGATACCAATAGGCGACGTCGGCACGTATCCGGCATCCGTTGTGCCGACCGCGTTCGCCTTCGAGGAGTTCATCCACCTTCGCTACGACTTGTTTGCTCCCGATGGGCCGTTGGAGGGAGACCCTCCGCCGTGCGATGAGCTGCGGCTTGCTCCCACGCTGGAATGGATCGAAGCGGCGCTGCCGCAGCAGAATTCGCAGTTGCTCAACGATCTACAGAACGGCGTCGAGGTGCGCCTGGACGGATTATGCGCGCGGACCCTACGCATTGGCGGCGACGCCGACGTGGCTGCGCGGGTCACGTCTGATTCCCAAGCGTTCGTCCGGTGGGTTACCCAGCGCGGCACCTGGGAAAGTCTGGGAGTTCAGGCAGAAGGGGAGCCGTCAACTCTGGACATCATCCGCCGACTCCGGGTTTTCTGACCGATGCCGACCGCCTTCATACGGTATGTATGAGAGTGCATACCGGTCTATGAAAGGCGAAGGGGCTCATGGCGCAGGGTGGTCGGCGCACACAGGCTGAGCGCGCAGCCGAAACCCGCGACGCGTTAATCAGCGCCGCCCGACCGTTATTCGCGTCATTGGGATTCGCGGAGGCATCCCTGGAAACGATCGTGCGCGACGCCGGAGTAACGCGCGGCGCCCTGTACCACCATTTCGCCGACAAGACCGAGCTGTTCGCGGCGGTGTTCGAGCAGGTGGAAGGGGAGATGGCCGCCCGCATGGGGGAGGCCGTCGCGGCTGCGGGGCAGTCCGATCCGGTCGAGATCATGCGGCTGTGTGCGGGGCTTTGGCTGGACGCATGCGCCGAACCCGAGGTTCAGCGCATTGTCTTGCTCGAGGCGCTGGCGGTGCTGGGCTGGGAACGCTGGAGCGACATCGGCCACCGCTACAACATCGGCTTCGTGACGGCGCTGCTCAGCGACGCCGTCGACTCCGGAAGTATTCCGCCCCAGCCAGTCGAGGCAACTGCCTTGACGATCATGGGGGCCCTGCGTGAGGCGACGCTCTACATTGCCCGCGCAGACGATCAACACCAAGCCCGCGCCGACGCCGGCGCCGTGATGGACAGGCTCCTCGACGCATTGCGCGCCACCGGTGGTCGCTAGCGGTCAGCGAGAAGACGTCAGCTGCCGGGCGATTGCCTTCTTGTCGACCTTGCCGATCGCTGTGGTGGGCAAGGTCGTCATCGCCACCAGCGCGTCGGGCCGGGTGTGCGTTGCCACTCCGCAGTCGTCCAGGTAGCGGTTCAGTTCCGCCAGTGTCACCGACTCGCCAGTGAAAACGACGGCGGCACAGATCTTTTCGCCCAAATATTCATCGGGCAGCGGAACTGCCGCCGCTGCCCGGATCGCCGGGTGGGCGAGCAGGTGCTCCTCGAGATCGGCGGCCGCGACCGTCTCACCGCCGCGGTGGATGACATCTTTGACGCGCCCGGTGACCTCGAGATAACCGTCGGCGCGGCGACGCACCCGGTCGCCGGTGCGGTAGAAGCCATCGGGCGTGAATGACCGATCGTTGGCCGCGTCGTCGCGAAAGTAGCCGTTCAACGTGTAGGGGCCGCGCACCAGCAGCTCGCCCTCCGGTACGTCGGCGCCCGCGTCGTCCACGACCCGCAACTCGTCCGCCTCGCACAGCGGCCGGCCCTGGGTGTTCTCGACGAGCTCGGCCGGGTCGTCGAGGCGGGTGTAGTTGAGCAGCCCCTCGGCCATCCCGAACACCTGCTGCAGTCCCGGCGTCAGGGTGGTGCGGATGTGGCGCGCGTCCTCGGCGGCGAGTTTGGAGCCGCCGACCTGCAGCAGCCGCAACGACGTCGGCGTGACCGGCTCCCACTCGCACGCTTGCGCCCACAGCTTGGCCAGCGCCGGCACCAACGCGGTGACCGTGACGCCGTGGCGGGCGATGGTGGCGAACGCGGACTCGGGGCTGGGATCGGTGGCGAAGAGCGTGGTGGCGCCGACGCTGATCGCGCCGAGCAGGCCGGGGCAGGCCAGCGGAAAGTTGTGCGCGGCAGGCAGCGCCACCAAGTACACGTCATCGCTTGTCAGCCGGCACAGCTCGGCGCTTGCGGTGGCGTTGTAGACGTAGTCGTCGTGGGTGCGGGGGATGAGTTTGGGCAACCCGGTGGTGCCGCCGGACACCAAGAGCAACGCGGGACGTGTTGTGTCGCAGACGATCTCAGGTGGATCACTTTCGGGCAGTTGGGCGAACGACGTGAACGGTCCGGGCTCTCCGTCGACGACGACGTGACGCAGCGCCGGATGCGTCGCGACCAGCTGTTCGGCCATCGCGCGGTAGTCGAATCCGCCCGCGGTGTCGGCGATGATCAAACCGACGGCCTCGCTCACCTGGGCGAAGTGGCTGAGCTCGGTGAAGCGATGCCCCGGCAGACACATCACCGGGATCGCCCCGGCGCGCAGCAGGCCGAAGACCGCGACGGCGAACTGGCACGAGTTGGGCAGGTCGAGCAGCACCCGGTCGCCGGGCGCGATGCCGATCGCGGCAAACCCGCCGGCGGCGGCGTCGACGCGTTTGTCCAGCTCGGCGAACGTGTGGCTGCTGTCGGGATCGGCGACGGCGACGCGGTCCGGCCAGGTCGTCGCGGCCCGGCGCAACAGCGAATCGACGGTCTGGCCGGTCCAATATCCGGCGGCGCGGTAGTGGGCCGCCCGATCCGGCGGGAACGGAACGAATCCGTCCAATGGAAGGGCGACAGGCACTCCGCAACTCCTCCGGGCAACTGTGTTCTGGTCCTGGGACATCGTGTAGCGTACAGAAAGTTAGGGAAGCCTGGGCTAATCAGCGGGGTGCGATTGTGGGTGGTGCTCTCAGATGAGCGGGACACTCGCGATCGTCGGGGCCGGCGCGAAAGCGGTGGCCGTCGCCGCAAAGGCGGCCGCGCTGCGCCAGATGGGCGTCGAGACGGTCGACATCGTGGCGATCGAGCGGTCGGGCGTGGCGGCCAACTGGCGTGCCGGTGGCGGCTGGACGGACGGTCTGCAGCGGCTCGGCACCAGTCCCGAGAAAGACGTCGGCTTCCCGTACCGCTCGACGCTGGTTCCCGGTCGCGACGCCGAGCTCAACGAACGGATGATGCAGTGGAGCTGGCAGTCGTATCTGGTCGCGACTGACCAATTCGTCGGTTGGGTCGACCGGGGCCGGCCGGCGCCGACGCACAACACCTGGGCGCAGTATTTGCGCTGGGTCGCCGATGTGGCCGGCTTGAACGTCATTTACGGCGAATTGGAGAAGATCTCGATCGACGGGTCACGGTGGATGCTGCATACGCACGATTCGCGCCTGCCCGCCGACACTTTGATGATCACCGGCCCGGGCCAGCCGGAGCGGTCCATTCTTTCCGGTGATCCACGTATGTTGTCGATCGCGCAGTTCTGGCAGCGTACCGCGTGCAAGGACCGGATCACCGCCGAGAACGTCGCGGTGATCGGCGGTGGCGAGACCGCGGCGTCCATGCTCAACGAGCTTTCCCACCACCGGGTTTCGGCGATCACGGCCATCTCGCCGCAGGCGACGTTGTTCACCCGCGGCGAGGGCTACTTCGAGAACTCGCTGTTTTCCGATCCCGCGAACTGGCGCAGCCTCACCCTGGCGGAACGGCGCGAGTGCATCGCCCGCACCGACCGCGGAGTTTTCTCCTCGCGTGTTCAGGAGTCGCTGCTTGCCGACGAGCGAATCAAGCATCTGCGCGGGCGCGTCGTTCACGCGGTCGACCGCGACAACCGGATCTGGATCACGTTGCACAACGACCGCGGTGGTGAACGGATCGAGACCGTGCACGGTTTCGACCTGGTAATCGACGGGTCCGGCGCCGACCCGCTCTGGTTTGTGCCGCTGTTGAGTCAGGATGCCGTCGACAGCCTGGAATTGTGGCTGGGCGGACCGCTGACCGGCGAACGGCTGGAGGAGTCCATAGGCCCCGACCTGGCTGTCCGGGGCGCCACTCCGAAATTGGTGCTGCCCAACCTGTCCGGCCTCAACGAGGGTCCGGGTTTCCCCAACCTGAGTTGCCTGGGGCTGCTGTCCGACCGGGTCCTCGGTGCCGAAATCGGTACGACGGAGCCGTCGATGCGGAGAAGCGCCGAGTACCAATCCGTTTAATTGTTCGGCGCGTGCACTAGCCGCCGATCCGGACCAGCACGTCCGCGATCGACGCTCCGCCGAGGAGATCCGACACCTCCAGGTCGTAGTTGAACTCGCTCTTGACGCGGCGGCGAAACTCCAGCGCCTGCAACGAATCCAGGCCGATTGCAACCATAGGCACATCCGCGTCGATCGCGTCGACGCCGTCGACACCGATGGCTCCGGCCAGCAGGCTGGCCAGCCGCTGCTTGAGATCGCCACCCCCGACGGTGACCGGGGTGGCCGCGGCGGGCGAAACGAGTTCGGAGATCAGCGGGCCGTACCCGTAGGCCGCCAGCACCGGCTGTGCGCGATCCAGATCGAACGCGGCGACAATCGCGTTGTCCCGCAACGGAGACATACCCACTGCCAGCGCGTCGGCCGGACGCATCGGCAGCAGACCGGTGGCGGTCACCTTCGCCATGCCGGCAGCATCCAAACTGTGGACCGTCCACTGACCCCACTGCACCGAAACGCAATCGAGACCCTCGGACCGCAACCGGTGCGCCATCGCGTCGAGCATTCGATTGGCCGCGGCGTAGACGATCTGGCCCCGACCGCAGATCGTTGCCGCCGCCGAGGAACACAGCATGACGCGGCAGGTGTCGGTCCGCGGAAATGTGCGCAGCAGCTGCCAGACGCCGATCACTTTGGCGCGCAACGTATTCTCGACCGTCTCGGCGGTGACGTCCGCCCAGTCGACATCCGAATACGCCAGCGCAGCATGGATGATCAGATCCGCTGGCACGTCGCCGTGATTCTCGGCCAGACGTGACACCGCTGCCTGGTCGCCGACATCGCACCGGGGTGTGTCGATTCGCGTCGTGGTGACCGAACGGATCTGCCGCAGCCGATCGGCGACTGCCGCGGTTTCGCCCGATCGGCTCACCAGGGTGATGCGGCGTGCGCCGCGGCGAGCGAAGTGTTCGCAGAATTCCAGCCCCAGGTTTCCGGTCCCGCCGGTGATCACCACATGCTCGGGAGGACTCGGCTCGGGAGCGTCGCCGGCAATGCCGTGCGTGACCCGCTTGGCGTACAGACCGCCGTCGCGCAGCGCGAGCTCCGATTCCTCCTTGGTGTGCAGCGCCGCGAGGATCGCGGTCGCGGAAGTCGACCCGGACGGCAGATCGAGGTGCCGGAATGCTACCCGCGGAAATTCGGCGCCGATACTGCGGAAGCCGGCGCTGGCCGCCGCGTGCACCAGATCGGGAGGTGGATCGTTGGCGACCACCTTCTCGCCTCCGACTGTCACCAGCCAGCAGTCAGTGATGGTGCCGGCGATTTCCGGCCACCAAGCGCGGCTCCCGAAGAACGAGGCGACCTCGGCCGCAGCGGCGTAGTCGTCCAACTCCGGCGATTGCGGCACGAGGATGACGTACGTATCGAGTTCTGCTGTCTCACTGGAGCTTTGGAGGTCGATGACGCGCGCGGTGGCGCCGAGGTCTCCCGCCGCTGCGCAGAGCGCGGCGGCCAGCTCGGAGCACGACCCCGTGTGATCGACGATGCCAATGGTGCGGGGAGGTATCAGCGAGCGCTGCGCCAGTCGAACCCAGTGCTCGGCCAACAGTTGCGGTTGGGGATGTTCTGCAGTCGCCAAGACACTGGGCTGCCGCTCCGGTGAGCCGCCGTCATAGGGCAGCCAGAGCAGCACTTCGTTCATGCGGGTATTGGGAAAATCGGCCAGCGGCAACGGGGTCGGACCGGCCGACTCGGTGCACAGGCTGTCCCAGCGGTAATCCAGGTCATGGACTGCCAGCAGCGCAAGATTGCGAGTGAAACCGCCGAGGTCGGCGGCATTTCGGTTCGACGTGCCGATCACCATCGTCGTGCGGTCACCGGCCGCGGCGGCGAGGTTTTCCTCGATCGCCAACTGCAGCGTCGGATGTTCGGCCAATTCGACGAAGGTGTCGGCGCCGAGGGGCAATGCTGCCGCGATGGCCTTGTCGAATCGGACGGTGTTGCGCAGGTTCCAGAACCAATAGTGGTCGAGCGGAAAGTCGGTGGTAATCGGAGTGCCGAGGGTGGCGCCCACGCAGGGCGTCTCTGTGTCGAGGAAAGCCGGGTTCTGCAGTTCGCGCTGCGCGGCGGCGCGGACCTTCTCGGCGAGCGCGTTGATCATGCTGGTGTGCGCGGGGTAGCGAACCCGGATGACTCGCGCGAAGATACCCCCCTCGGTGAGTGTCTCGACGATGCGCTGCACCGCGTCTCGCTCACCCGAGATCCCGGTCATTCCAGGTGAATTGACCACCGACAGCTCTGCCCAACCTGTGCTGCGTGCGAGTTCGCTTTCGCAGGTGTCGCGGTCGGCGGCCAGAACGGCCATCGCGTAGTCACCGGTGATGAACTCGTCGGCGGCATGGGACCGGATTTCGACAAGGTGCACGGCGTCGGCCAGGGTGATGGCGCCGGACACGTAAGCCGCGGCGATCTCGCCCTGGCTGTGCCCGACGGTGATGTTCGGTTCGACACCGAATGAGCGCCACGTCGCGGCCAGGCCGGCCATTTGGGCGAACAAGGCGGGCTGGACGGTCCTGGCGGTGTCTTCGGCCGGGAAGTCTTCTGCCAAAAGGTAATCCAGCGGTGATTCGCCGCTGATGCTCTGGAAGGCCGCGACGCAGCGATCGACCTCGGCGCGATACGCGGGGACCGATTCGTAGAACATTCGTCCCATTCCGGGGCGCTGGCTGCCCTGGCCGGGAAAGACGAAGGCCAGGTTGCGCGCTGTGGCGGGAGTGTCATTGCACACCACCGAACCGTGGCCGTGGCCATCGGCAATCGCCCTACACGCATCGAGCAACTCGTCGCGGTCGGTGACCATGGCCAGCGCCCGGTGTGCGCGGGCGGTCCGGGTGCGAAACAGCATGTCGGCGATCGCTTCCGGCGCTGTCTCGGGGTGAGCCGCCGCGTAGCCGAGCAAGGCAGCGGCCTCGTCGCGGAGCAGGTCGGGCGTCGGCGCGGACAGCAGGATGGGAACGGTGCCGTCGGGCAGCCGGTAGCTACGAATCGTCATTGGGCTCACTCTCGCCGGCGGGCATGGCGATGATTGCGTGCGCGTTGGCGCCGCCGGCGCCGAACGACGATGCGGCACCGTATCGGATGCCGTCTTTGGGTTCCCAGCGGTGCAGCTTGGTGGCCAGCCGCATGCCGACGAGATCCCAGTCCAGCTTCGTGGTCGGGTTGTCCGAGAACAGGGTTGGCGGAATGGAGCCGTGCTGTCCTGCAAGCAACAGTTTGATCAGCCCGAGGATGCCGGATGCCGCTTGCGCGTGTCCGGCGTTCGACTTGATCGAGCCCAGCAGCGCGGTGGATCCCGCTGCGCCGTAAGTCTTGAACAGCGCGAGCAGTTCCACCGGGTCGCCGGCAAGGGTTGCGGTGCCATGACCTTCGACCATGCCCACATCGGCCGGGTCGATCTCCGCCGCGTCGAGCGTCTTGCGAATGAGCTGTTCTTGGGCGCGCACCCGCGGAACCAGGATGGGCTTGCCCTTGCCGTTGTGGTTGGTGCGGATGGCCAGGATGCGTCCGTAGACGGGGTGTCCCAGTTGCCGTGCCCGCGATTCTCTTTCGACGAGAACCACTCCCGCCCCTTCACCCCAGACGGTCCCGCTGGCGTCGTCGGCGTATGCGCGGCAATGACCGTCCTCGGAAAGCGCATTGAGCCGAGCGAACTCGAAAAATGCGCCCGGAGAACCCATTACGCACACCCCACCGGCGAGCGCCCAGTCGCATTCGCCGGTCCGCACCGCGGTGGCGGCCAGGTGCAGCGCCGTCAATGACGACGCGCAGGCCGAGTCGACGCACATCGACGGGCCGGTCAGTCCGAGGCTGTGCGAGATTCGGCCGGCCGCACCCAGTTGCCCCAGGCTGGCGATCCGATGGCCGCTGTAGGCGTCGGCGGTGGCCGCGCGCGGGCCGTACTCCATCGGCGACATCCCGATGAAACAGCCACCCTCTTCGCCGTCGAGTGTGGCGGGGTTGATCCCGGAATTCTCCAGCGCCTTCCACGCCACCCGCATCGCGACCCGCTGTTGGGGGTGCATCACCAGGGCCTCGCGGTAGGTGATGCCGAACAACGACGGGTCGAACATCGCTGCGCCGTCGAGGAATCCCCCGGCGTCGCACACCCGGCCCCAGCCGTCGAGCCGGGAGACCGACAGCAGGTCGTCGAGCGGCCAGCCGCGATCGCGCGGGAACGGGGTGATCAGCTCCCGCGCTTCGGCGAGGGCCGACCACAGCGCGGCGGGAGTGTCGATTCCGCCGGGCGCCTCGACCGCCATCCCGGCAATGACGACCGGGTCGTCAAGGTTCACGCGGTCTCACTCGACACGTGGAGGCCTTCGCGAGTGTGCGGATTTGTACGCTCGTCACGGCGTGTTGCGGATGAAACCGCACAGTCGGCGGATGCCGCCAACAACTTCGCCACCGCGTCGATGTGATCGGTGAGGTAGAAGTGCCCGCCGTCGAACACCGTCACCGACACGGTGTCGGTGTGCTTGCCCCACCCGTAGAGGTCGCCCAGCGTGACGTAAGGATCTTGATCGCCGCCCATCGCCTGAATCGGCGCCGCTACCTTGACATCTGGCGCGCAGTCGTAGGCGTCGAACGCTTGGTAGTCAGCCTTGATGACCGGCAGCGCCAGCCTCATCAGCTCGCGGTTGGCGAACACGTCGGTCTCGGTGCCCTCGAGGGTCGCGAGGTGGTTGAGGATCGCCTCGTCGTCGGTGGGATGTGGTGGTTTGGCCGCGACGTGGCAGGGCGCCACCGCCGCGGAGACGTTGAGTTGGCGCACGTCGATTCCGCTGCCCTCGGCGAGCCGCACGAACTCGAACGCGATCAGCGCGCCCATGCTGTGACCGAAGGTGACGATCGGGACGCCGCGGTTGTGCTCCGAGCGGCTGAACTCCTCGAACGCCGCGGCCGCTATCGCCGGCAGGGACAGCAGTGGGGCTTCGCCGGCCCGGTCCTGGCGGCCCGGGTATTGAAAGACCAGGACGGAGAACGTGCTACTGAGGACTTTGGAGAAGTCGCGGTAGGCCGATGCGCCGGAACCGGCGTGAGGAAAGACCAGCAGGACAGGCCGCGCGGGCGAATCGGGTTTGTGGAACTGCCTGATCCAACCCAGTGTGCGCGGCATGGGCACCACCTCTCGATCGCCTGACTCCGCGGCCCCAAAACTTAGCGAAGGCTAACATAAGCTGCCAGCGGTTAGGGCTGCTCCCGATCGCGGACCATCAGGGCCGCCCGCTTGTCCGGCAGATCGACGACCGCGAGGCGGTAGAACCCGGCGCGCTCGAGCATCCGGACCACTCTTTCGTTGGTGATGTCGGGCTCGGTGACCACCCGGGTGGCGCTCGGATCGGCATCGAGCAGCCAGGTGGAGATCGCATCCATCAGTCGTGCGGCCAGCCCCCGGCCGCGGTATCGCGCCGGGCCGAGCAGCATGTGAAAGCCCACGTCATGGGCTCGAGCCGGGTAGTACTGGGCCAGCGGGTCGAGGTCGGCGCGGTAGAGCTCCCAGTAGCTGATCGGCACTCCGTCGAGTTCACCGAGGACCGGGACGGAGTGGGTGCTGCGGTCCTGGTCGCGCAGATACGAGCCGATTCGGTCGCGGGGCCAGGGCTTGCGCCAGAACCGGGCCACCTCCGGATCGTTCATCCAGGAGTGCATCAGGTCGAGGTCGCCGTCGGGGTCCAGCCGGCGCAGCGAGAACTCTCCTGAAATCGTGTCATGGTCTAACACCAGACGGCGGTGCTGCAGGTCCAGCGAGGCCACCACCGCGCCCTCCGCGCCGGATTGGTCCACGTAGGTCACTGGCTCTCCTCGCGCCTCGGCATGGTTAGCATAGCCTATGCTAAGGCGATGCTTTGGTGGCTGACGCGACTCGTGCAAACCGGATTAAGTGAGACCAGCCAATGACGGACAACGCCCAGACCGTGCAGGACCGCCGCAGGGAACTACTGCGCAGGCGCATCGCCCAAAGCGGCGTGACGGCAGGCCAGTCGGGCGAGCTGCCGGCGATCCACCCGGGCGAGCGCTATCGGTTGTCGAGCGGCCAGCGCCGGATGTGGTTTCTGCAAACCATGGACGCGTCGGACTCCACGCTGAACATCTGTGTCGCCTACCGATTGACCGGTCCGCTGGACGAGGCCCGACTTCGCAGCGCGGTGAGCGAAGTCGTTGCGCGGCACGCGATTTTGCGCACCACCTATCGCGTCGACGGCGAGGGTGAGCCGTATCAGGAATTCCGCGACGATATCCAGATACCGTGGCACACACACGATTTGACCGGTCTGTCCGACGCCGATCGGCGACTCGAGGCGCTGGCGTCCGGCGAGTTCGGCAGGCCGTTTGATCTTGCCGACGAGTTGCCGCTGCGGGTGAGCATGGTGCGCACGGGCGCCGACGAGTCCGTGCTGCTCCTTGTCGTGCACCACATCTGCTGGGACGACGACTGCTGGGATCTCTTCTTCGGCGAGCTGAGCGCCGCGTACAACGGGCAGCCGTCGGTCGGCCAGGCACCGCAGTACGTCGCTGTCGAAGTGCTCGAGCCGCCGGCAGAACCCACCGCGGCCGACCTCGAATACTGGCGAAACTCGTTGCAGCCGTTGCCTGAAGTAGTGGAGTTGCCAGGCCCCGCGGCTGCAAATCCGTCGCGGCGGGCCGAACGCCGGACTCGCGCAGTGCCTGCCGATCTGTTCGGCCGCGTCGAAACCTTTGCCCGCGAGCACGCCACGTCACCGTTCACGGTGCTGCTGGCGGCGTTCGGGGTGCTGATCCGTCGCTACACCGGTGCCACAGACCTTGTGGTCGCAGTCCCGGTCACCGAGCGGCGAGCCGCCGCGCAGAACGCTATCGGCTATTTCGGTAACACGCTGTTGCTGCGACTCGCTGCGGGACCGCACGATTCGTTCGGCTCGTTCGTCGACACGGTCCGCGAAACCTGCCTGGGGGGCTTCGCCCACCAGTGCGTCGGCATCGATCGGGTGGTGAACGAGGCGCATCCAGAGCGGACGTCCGGGCGCGACGGCATGGAGCAGCTGGTCCGGCTGGGCTTCAGCATGCGCAAGAGCGTCAGCGGATTCTCGTTGGACGGCATCGTCATTCGGCAACTCGAGCTCGGCGCGGTCACGGCACAGGTTCCGCTCGCGATAGCAATCGTGCTCGAGCCCGAAGGAGCGCTCGCCGAGATCGAGTATCAAGTCGACGCGTTGCCTTCAGAACTCGTCGACCAGATGCTGACCCATTACCTCCAGCTGCTCGACAACGCGCTGCGTGAGCCGGAGCACCGGATCACCAGCCTGGACATGCTCGGCGCCGGCGAGCGCGCCGCCGTCCTCGCGCAGTCCCACGGCCAACTCGTCGACACGCCGGCCACCACGCTGGTCGCCATGCTCGAATCGGTTGCGGCGGCCACGCCGGACGCGGTCGCGTTGGTTTCCGACGACGCAGAGCTGACCTATGCCGAACTGCATCGCCGCGCGAATCGCTTGGCGCGCTGGCTGATCGGAAAAGGGATCGGCGCAGAAGACGTTATCGGCCTGCGCTTGGCCACGTCGATCGAGTTCATCGTCGCGGTGCTTGCCGTGCAAAAGGCCGGCGCGGCGTATCTGCCCATCGATCCGGCCTACCCGCAGGACCGCATCGATTACCTGATAACGGACAGCCGTCCGCGCATGGTCATCGGGAGGCAGCAACTCGACGCCGCCGAAACGGCCGCTGCCCACTTGGCGGACGCCACGATCACCGACGCCGAGCGTGTGCGACCGCTACACCCGGACAACCTGGCCTACGTCATCTACACGTCGGGCTCGACCGGACGGCCCAAGGGCGTGGCCGTCGCCCATCGAGCGATCGCCGAACACGTGGACGGGTTCATCGCCGAGTGGAGCATGACCGCCGAAGACCGGATGTTGCAGTCGTCGTCGGTGAGCTTCGACGCGTCGCTGCCCGACATCTTCATGACGTTGTCGATCGGCGCCCGGCTGGTGGTTCCGAGGCCCGAGGCGTTCGGCGACATCGGCTACATCGCGGATCTCATTGACCGCCATGGCATCACGGTGGTGCACATGGTGCCGTCGCTGCTCAGCACGCTGCTGGCTCTGCCGGAGGTCAAGCAGTGGCGACAGCTGCGCCACGTGCCGGTGGGCGGAGAAGCGCTGCCGGGACAGGTCGCGGACAAGTTCGCCACCTACTTCGACGCGCAGTTGCGCAACCACTACGGCCCGACCGAGGCAGTGGTGTGCTCGACGCACAAGCTGGTGCAGCGGTCGTACGGGACAGCTGTGGTGCCGATCGGCGTGCCGAACCGCAACGTGTACACCTACGTACTCGACCAGGAGTTGCAGCCGGTGCCCGCGGAAGTGGTCGGCGAACTCTACCTTGGCGGTGCGCAATTGGCGCGCGGGTACCTCGGGCGCCCGGGTCTGACCGCCGAACGGTTCGTCGCCGACCCGTTCAATCCCGGGATGCGGCTGTATCGCACCGGCGATCTGGTCCGCCGGAACATGGCGGGGGAGTTGGAGTTTGTCGGCCGGGCCGACGAACAGGTCAAAGTTCGTGGTTTTCGCATCGAACCGGGCGAGGTCGAATCCGCGATCACGTCGCATCCAGGGGTGCAACAGTGTCTGGTCCTCGCCACCGACACCGAGGCGGGGCCGATGCTGGCCGCCTACGTGGTGCCGCGGGTGCCGCTGAACCTCGACGAGTTACGCGACCATGCCGCGGCGCTGCTGCCGGATTACATGCTGCCCAGTGCATTTGCGATGATCCCCGAGATCCCGCTGACCGTCAGCGGAAAGTTGGACAAGCGCGCGCTGCCCCCACCGACGCCGGTCGCGGCACGCGCCTACCGCGAGCCGGCCACGGCGACCGAGCGCCGGATCTGCGCGATCTTCGCCCGGCTGTTCGGCTGCGAGCGAGTCAGCGCCGAGGACTCGTTTTTCGAATTGGGCGGCCACTCACTGCTCGCCGCACGACTGGTCGCGCAGGTCCGCGCCGAGTTCGGGATCGAACTCGCTGTTCGTGCCGTGTTCGACACTCCGACACCGGCCGGGTTGGCGGCCCGGCTCGTCGACCAGTTTCGTGCCGAATTCGACATCGATCTCGACGATCTGGACGTCGGCGAGACATTCGAAGACGCCGCCGAGACATCACGCCCGGAACTCGTCGCGGCCCCGCGTCCCGATCGGATCCCGTTGTCCTACTCGCAGCTCGCGGCCTGGTTCCAGTACCGGATGGAAGGCGCCCGCGATGCCTTCAACCTGCCGCTGGCGCTGCGGTTCAGTGGTCCGCTGGACACCACTGCACTGGCCGAGGCGCTGAACGACCTCGTCGCCCGTCACGAGGCGTTGCGCACCAATCTCGCTGAGCACGAAGGGGTTCCCTATCAATTCGTGCACCCGAGATTGGAGCTGGAACTACCCGTCCGGCACGTCGGCGCGGCTCAGGTCGACGAGGTGATCGCCGAGCTGCGTCGCGAAGTGCTGACCCCCGAATCCGGGCCATTGATCCGGGCCACCGTCCTGGCGGTCGACCCGGATACGCATGTACTGCTGGTGATCGTCCACCACATCGTCAGCGACCACGCCTCGCTCGGGATCATCTACGACGACCTCGTCACCGCCTACCGGGCCCGGCTGGCAGGGCAGCCGCCGCAGTGGAGCACATTGCCCACCCAGTTCGTGGACTACGCGCTGTGGCAGCGCAACGCCTTTAATGCGCCCAGCGGGTGGGGCCAGCACGAGATCGACTACTGGCGCGAGGCACTGGCCGGCCTGCCCGACGAGACCTCGATAGTGCCCGACCACGAACGCCAACCGGTCATCGGGAAGCGCGGGGAAGTAGTGACGTTCACGATCTCCGCGGCCCAGCGGTCGGCGCTGGCACGCCTCGCCGAGCAAAACGGCGCCACCGAGTTCATGGTGTACCAGGCGGCCGTTGCGGTATTGGTGCACAAGCTCGGTGGCGGCACGGACATTGCGCTGGGCAGCCCGGTCGCGTCCCGCGTCGAACCGGCCACCACCAACCTCGTCGGGCTCTTCGCCAACATTGTTGTGCTGCGCAACGATTTGTCCGGCAACCCGAGTCTGCGGGCCATGGTAGGGCGCAGCCGCGACATGGTGCTCGACGCGTTCGCACACCAGGAAGTCCCCATCGAGCGCCTTGTCGAAGCCGTCAAACCGGCGCGCTCGCGATTCCGTAACCCGCTGTACCAGAACACGATCCATTTCCGCGCTCAGGACTGGGTAACGACACCCCGGGATCTGACCGCGACGGGGCAGACCACCGTCGTGGCACTTCCGATGGATTTCGACGTCTCGCTCCTGGATCTCGACGTGAGTATGCACGTGACGCCGCACGGAGAACTCGACGTGCGAGTCGTCGCCAATGCCGATCTCTACGAACCGCAGACCGTGCGGCTCATTGCCGATGCCCTGAAAGCCGCGCTCAATGCGTTTGCGACGACCCCAGACTGTCCGGTCTCGACCGTGGAGCTGCTGGCATCCGCCGACTTGGCGAAAGTGCTTGCCCCGCCAGAACCGGTCGGCGCGGCTCCCTCCCAAGCGGCTGGGCGCGGCTCCGCGGAAACTGAGCGGCTGCTGATCTCCCTGCTCGAGGAGTTGCTCGACATCACCGGAGTCGAACCCGACGACAACTTCTTCGCGCTCGGGGGCGACAGCATCATTTCCATCAAATGGTCGGCGCAGGCGGCCGCGCAGGGTCTGGCCCTGACACCGGCAATGGTGTTCGAGCACATGACAATCGGGGAGCTGGCCGCGGCGGTCAATGCGGCAGCGCCTCAGGATGATGCGACGTCCGGGCAGGAGTACACGCCGATGAGCGCATCCGGACTGAGCACCGATGCGTTGGCCGAGCTCACCGCGGCATGGCAAGAACAGTCGTGACCAGCGCCCCGCCGCAGATTGAGGACGTGCTGGCGCTCACGCCGCTGCAGGAAGGGCTGTTCGCGCTATACCGGCTGGCCGAGGACAGCGTCGACCTGTACAGCATGCAGTTCGTGGTCGACATCGACGGGCCGGT
Organism: Mycobacterium sp. MFM001; assembly: GCF_003402475.1. Taxonomy (GTDB): domain Bacteria; phylum Actinomycetota; class Actinomycetes; order Mycobacteriales; family Mycobacteriaceae; genus Mycobacterium. The sequence goes on along the minus strand of NZ_BFAB01000003.1, from coordinate 200,666 downwards.
CGACGTGGAATTGCTGCGCCGCAGCGCGCAGACCATGCTGGACCGCCATCCGAACCTGCGGGCCGCCTTCTGGGATCGCGGGGTAGAAAAACCGGTGCAGATCGTGCCCGCCGCAGCCGAGTTGCCGTGGTTCGAACGCGTTGCCATGCCAACGGAATTCGACTCCATCGCACGCTCGGAGCGCCGTCGCCGGTTCGACTTGAGCCGCGGCCCCGCATTGCGCGTCCTACTGCTCACCGTGCCGGGCGAGACCAGGCGGCGGATGATTTTCACCGCGCACCACATCGTGGTGGACGGCTGGGCGCTGGCGGTGTTCTTCAGCGAAATGCTGGCCGTGTACCGGGCCGGCGGATCACCGGAGGCGCTGCCCCCGGCGCGTCCCTATCGCGACTACATCGTCTGGCTCGCCGGGCAGGACAAGGCGGCGGCATTCGGTAAGTGGCGAGAGTATCTGCAGCGCGTGTCCGGGCCCTTGATGGTGGCCGACACGAGCATCGTTGCCGGACAGTTTGTCCCGGACAAGGTTTCACTGCTGCTGCCCGCCGCCGACACGGCGCGGCTGCGGCAATGGGCAAGCAGTTCGGGGATCACGCTGGGCACCGCAGTCCTGTTCGCCTGGGCCGTCGTGCTCGGCAGGATCACCGACCGCCGCGACGTCGTGTTCGGCACCATCGTTTCCGGCCGTCCCGAGAACTTGCCCGGTGTCGAAAGCATGGTCGGATTGTTCATCAACGCCGTGCCGGTCGTGCACCAACTCAGCGGCACCGAATCGGTGGTTGGCCAATGCGTTCGGTTGCAGCGCGAGTTGTCGACGATGCGCGACATCGGCTATTTCGGCCTATCGGAACTGCAGCGCGCGCACGGCCAGGGCAACTTGTTCGACAGCATGTTCGTGTTCGAGAACGCCCCCATTGAGGACGCCATCAAAACGGTGACCCAACCCGACGGCGCCCGCTTCACTCCGGTGGAGATGGAAAGCCTGACGCACTATCCGCTCACCGTCGTCTCACACCTGAGCGACGACGCGCTGGTAGTGGTCGTCGAGGCGATTCGTGAAGCGCTGCCGCACCTTCCGGCCGCGGAACTCGGTGAACGACTACTTGCCGTGCTGCGTCAACTACCCGATGCCGGCGACGGCACTCCCGACGGGCTCGACATTCTCATCGGGGCCGAGCGTGCCATCGCGGCGCAGCCGACGCCCGCGGTGGAGCACGCCTCGGTGTGGGAGATGTTCGAGCGGCAAGTGCGCGCCACCCCGGAAGCAGACGCGCTGAGCGCCGCCAGCGGTGAGCGGTATACCTATACCGAACTGCACAGACAAGCATGCCGGCTGGCGGGGGAGCTCGCCGCTCACGGCGTGGGGCCCGAAACGGTGGTCGCGCTGGCGCTGCCACGCTCGCCGCGATACATCGTCGCCATCCTGGCGGTGCTCGCCGCCGGCGGCGCCTACCTGCCGGTCGACATCACACTTCCCGAGGCGCGCATCGAATCCATTGTGGCCCAGGCCAACCCGGTGATGGCGATTTCCGTAGCCGGTTGCCGCAACCTGCTGCCGGCCGGATTGTCGTCGCTACTTCTCGACGATCACGCTGTGGCCGACCGTCTTTCCCAGCATCCGGCCGTCGCACCCCCCGTTTGCCGCCACCCCGAGCACAGCGCATACGTCATCTTCACCTCCGGTTCCACCGGCGAGCCCAAAGGGGTTGTCGGCACCAACGCAGCGCTACTGGGCTATTTCGCCGATCACCGCGAGCGGGTCTACCGGCCGGCCCGGGTGCGGCTCGGCCGCGCCCTGCGGATCGCGCACGCCTGGTCGTTCAGCTTCGACGCCTCCTGGCAGCCCATGGTCGGCCTGCTCGACGGCCACGCCCTGCACCTGTTCGACGCCGACGAGATGCGCGACGCGGACCGGCTGGTGTCCGGAATGGCCGCGCAGCGGATCGACATGATCGACACCACGCCGTCGATGTTCGTCCAACTCCGTGCCGCCGGACTGCTGGACTGCCCGCTGTCCGTGCTTGCGCTGGGAGGCGAAGCGATCGACACCGCGCTGTGGGAGCAACTGCGCGCGCTGTCACCGACCGAGGTCTACAACTGCTACGGGCCCACCGAGATGACGGTCGAGGCGGTGGTGGCCTCGGTCGCGGACTATCCCGCGCCGACGATCGGCACGCCGAACGCAGGAACGGTTGGCTACGTGCTGGATTCGTCGTTGCGGATGGTCCCCACCGGGGTGGTCGGCGAGCTGTATTTGTCGGGCGCGCAGCTGACCCGCTGCTACGTCGGCCGGCCGGCGTTGACCGCCGGCCGCTTTGTGGCCGACCCGCTGCGTCCGGGACAACGCATGTATCGCACCGGTGACCTGGTCCGCCGGCTCCCGCACGGCGGCTACTCATATGTGGGCCGCGCCGACACCCAGGTCAAGATCCGCGGCTACCGCGTCGAAGTCGGCGAGATCGAGGCTGCGCTGCGTAGCCGGCCCGAGGTGCACGACGCAGCGGTTTCGGTGCTGCGCCGTGGCGGCGGCGCCCAATTAGTGAGTTTCGTTGTGTGGCAGCAGAACACCGCAGGTGATCCGGTTCGGTTGCGGGCCAGGCTCACCGAGCTGTTGCCGCTGTACATGGTTCCGGCGCGGATCGTCGCGCTGCCCGCGTTACCGGTGAACGCCAACGGCAAGCTCGACGGCCATGCCCTGGCTCGGCTGGCTGAGGAAGCGCTTGCCGGCACCGCGGACGGCGCGGTGTCGGCAAGCACCGAGACCGAACGATTGTTGTGCGACGTTTTCGCAGAGCAGCTGGGCGGCGCGACACCACACATCGACGACGACTTTTTTGCGCTCGGGCTGGACAGCATCGTGGCCATCTCGTTGGTGCACAAGGCTCAGCGGCGCGGCCTGACCGTGAGCCCACGAATGGTGTTCGCCTTCCCGACAATTCGCCAGCTCGCGGCTGCCATCGACGAAGGCCTCAACGCACCTGCCTCCGCGGAAAGTGCCGAATACGGCGAAGTGCTGCCGCTGCCCATGGTGTCCTGGCTCTACGAGTACGGCAACTACCGCCGCTTCACCCACACCGTCTTGCTGCGGCTGCCCGCCGGCATCGACGAATCATCGATCCAGTCGATGCTGCAATTGCTGCTCGACGGCCACGACACGTTGCGCGCGGTCCTGCACGACACTCCGGAGGGACCGAGGCTGGTCACCCGCGAACCCGGTTTGGTTCGCGCCGCCGACGTCCTGACCCGTGTAGAGCTGTCGGCCGATGCCGAACTGACCACCGCCATAACGCGTTACGCACGCCAGGCCAACGACGGCATCGACCCGCGCCGCGGCGACATGGTGCGAGCGGTCTGGCTATCCGGTACCGATCACGTACCGGTACTGCTGATCAGCGCTCACCACTTGGTGGTCGACGTGGTGTCCTGGCACATCATGCTGGGCAATCTCGCGGAGGCGTGGCGCGCGGTGCAGTCCGGTGCGGCGCCGAAGACGTTGCCGGAGTTCACTTCCTACCGGCAGTGGTCGGAGTTGATGTGGCGGCGGGCGGCGACGGCGGAGGCGGCCGCGCAACGCGACTACTGGGCTGCGCAGGTCCGCGACCCCGATCCCGCATTGGGTGTACGGCATCCGGACCCCACCCGCGACACCTGGTCCAGCCTGCGCGTCACCCCGGTGATCACGCCTGTCGAGACCACCGAGTCTGTCACCCGAGTCGAGAACATGCGCGGATTCCTGCTCACCGTCACCGCGATGGCGGTGGCGAGCTGGCGCGCTGTTCGGGGGCAGGATCCGGCTTCGGGCACCCTTCTCGCGCTGGAAGGCCACGGGCGAGCCGATGCGATCCTGGACACCGACACCACCAACACCGTCGGCTGGTTCACCACGGCATTTCCGGTGCGCCTCGGAGCGGGCGAGTCGGCGGTCGACGTCGAGCAAGCCGAACAGGATCCCCGCGTGGCCCTCACGCTCTTCGATTCGGTCACAGCACATCTGAGCGCGATCCCATACGACGGCCTGGATTACGGGCTGTTGCGTTACGTCGAGCGCGTCCCTGAATTGCAGGACGCCGCCGAACCGCAGATCCAGTTCGGCTATCTGGGCCGGTTGGACCTCAGCGGCATCAGCGACCAACCGTGGTCGTTGCTCACCGAGCCCTACATCGGCGCCCTGCCGATCGACCCCGAACCGGACCTGCCGCTGCGTTTCGCGCTGAACATCAGCACGCTGGTGGGCACCACGGAGCAAGGCTCGCAACTGATCACCAATTTGCGCTGGAGCAACGCCCTGTTCGATGCCTCCGACATCGACGTGTTGGCAGGTTTCTGGCGGCGCGGCATCGCGGCGCTGGCGGCCGGGCTGGAGCGCACGTCATGATCAGCAGGGAGGAGATCAGGGCAACGGTTGCGGCCCAACTCGAGTGCGCCGCCGCCGATGTCGCCGACCACGACGATCTCATCCAACTGGGGCTCAACTCGATTCGGATGATGGCACTGGCGGGAGGGTGGCGCAAACGCGGGGCCGACATCACGTTCGCCCAGCTCGCCGCCAACCCGACCGTCGAGTCGTGGCACGGTCTCCTGGTGGACGGAACGGCCACCACGGCAGAGCCGGTTCCCGACGAGCCCGTCGCCCCCGAGGACGCCCCCTTCCCGATGGCCACCATGCAGCACGCGTACTGGATCGGTCGCTCCGATGAGCAACAACTCGGCGGGGTCGCGGCCCACCTCTACGTCGAATTCGACGGCTGTGCGGTCGATCCCGCGCGGTTGGAGCATGCGGTAACCGACCTGGTCGCCGCCCACCCGATGCTTCGCACCCGCTTCCTGCCCGACGGGACGCAGCAAACGATGCCCAAGCCGGGCCGGCCGGTATTCAGCGTCGTCGACCTCCGCGGCCAAAGCCCTGACGCCACGTTGGAACAGTTGCGCGACCGCAAAACCCACCAGCGCCTGGCAATAGCAGACGGACAGGTTATCGACGTCACGCTGACCGTGTGCGACGGCGACCGCACCCGGCTGCATCTAGACATCGACATGCTGGCCGGCGACGCGATGAGTTACCGGGTGCTGGTTTCCGACCTGGCCGAGTTGTACCGGGGCGCCACCGTGCCGGCACCCGGCTATACCTACCGGCGCTACCGCACCGAGCGCACCGGCGACAGCGCCGCACGTGAGCAGGACCGCCAGTGGTGGCAGCAGCGGATAGCCGAGATGCCCGGCGCGCCCGAACTTCCCACCGTCGCCACGACGTCGCATCGCACCGTCCGATACGCGCACTGGCTCGGGCCCGACGCCAAGCAACGGCTGCTGGCCGGCGCGCATCGCCGCGGCGTCACACCGGCGATGGCTGTGGCGGGGCTGTTTGCCGACACCATCGGCGGTTGGTCCGCACAGAGCAGGTTCTTGCTGAACGTGCCCTTGTTCCACCGAGACTCGATCCACCCCGACATTGATCGGGTGGTGGGCGACTTCACCTCGTCGATCATGCTGGAGGTCGACGTCACCGAGAACATGTCGGTCACCGACCGCGCCCGCGACATTCAGCGCCGCATGTACGAAAGTGCGGCCCACGCCGCCTATTCCGGACTGGACGTGTTGCGTGATCTCGGCAGACACCGCGGCGAACCGGTGCTGGCACCGGTCGTGTTCACCAGCGCGCTCGACCTCGGCGAGTTGTTCGCCGACACCGTCGTCGACACGTTCGGCGAACCGGTGTGGATCGTGTCGCAAGGTCCCCAGGTCCTGCTCGACGCCCAAATCACCGAGCTGCGAGGCGGACTGCTGCTCAACTGGGATGTGCGGGACGCGGCGTTCCCACCGGGACTGATCGACGCGATGTTCGCCAGGTTCACCGACGCCGTCGAACGCCTCGCCGACGGCGATGCCGGGTGGGAGGCCGAGGCGGCGGTGCGGTTGCCGAGCGCCCAGGCGAAGGTGCGTGCGGCGGTCAACGCGACCGACGGACCGGTCAGCGGCCGCTGCCTGCACCAGGGGTTCTTCGACCATGCCGCCGCCAAGCCGGACGCGCCGGCCGTGATGTGGGGACTCGGCGATGACGCGGGCGCATGGAGTTACGCCGAACTTGCCGAGCGCGCGCTGGCGGTTGCCGGGGCGCTGCATGCCCGAGGTGTGGGTCGCGGTGACGCCGTCGCCGTCCAGCTCCCCAAGGGGCGCGACCAAGTACTGGCCGTGCTCGGGGTGCTCGCCGCCGGGGCAACGTATGTGCCGATCGGGTTTGATCAGCCAATTGCGCGGCGCGCCAAGATACTTCAAACGGCTGACATCGTGGCGGCGATCACCACCGAGAGCGTCCAGATGGACTCGGTTCCGAGCCTGTCCATCGACGCCGCGGTCAGCCACCCCGAACCGCTGCCGGCGCCGGTCTACCCCGACGCCGACCAGATCGCCTACGTCATCTTCACCTCCGGCTCGACGGGGCTGCCCAAGGGAGTCGACGTGCGGCACAGCGGGGCGATGAACACCATCGACGCCGTCAACGACTGGTTCGGCGTCGGCGCCGCCGACCGGGTGCTCGCGCTCTCCGCCCTCGAGTTCGACGCATCCGTCTACGACATCTTCGGCATGTTCTCGGTGGGCGGGTCGCTGGTTGCGGTCGATTCCGAACAGCGAGCCGCGGCCACCACGTGGGTCGAACTGCTTCGGCGGCACCGAGTTTCGATCCTCAACTGCGTGCCGAGCATGCTCGACATGATCTTGGAGCTCGGCGGTGATCGGCTCGGCGACTCGTTGCGGGCCGTCACCCTCGGCGGTGACTGGGTCGGCGCCGAGCTGGCGCGCAGACTCGCCCGGCAAGTGCCGGGCTGCCGGTTCGCCGGTCTGGGTGGTGCCACCGAGACGTCGATTCACCACACCATCTGCGAGGTCGTCGGCGAACCGCCGGCACACTGGGCGACGGTGCCATTCGGCATCCCGTTACGAAATGTGCGGTGCCGGGTTGTCTCGCCGTCGGGCCGCGACTGCCCCGATTGGGTGGCCGGCGAACTGTGGGTCGGCGGCGCGAATGTCGCAGCAGGATACCGCAACGACCCACAGCGAACCGCGGAGCGCTTCGTCGAGCATGACGGTGTTCGTTGGTACAAAACCGGCGACATGGCCCGATACTGGCCCGATGGCACCATCGAGTTTTTGGGCCGGGCCGACAACCAGGTCCAGATACGCGGCTACCGCGTCGAACTCGGCGAGGTGGAGAGTGCGCTGCGCACCGTGCCCGGAGTGCGTCACGCCGTCGCCGCGGTGGTCGGCGACACGGCTCCGACACTGGTGGCTGCGGTGTCAGGTGAGGTGGATGACGTAGCCGGGGCGGTGGCCGAGCTGCTGCCGAGCTACATGGTTCCCAAGCGCATCGTGACATTCGACCGAATTCCGTTGACGCCCAACGGAAAGCTGGACCGCAAAGCAGTCACAAGGCGGCTCGAACCGGATACCACCGAGGACAGCGCGCCGAGAAACGACGTGGAGGCCGCACTCGCCGCGATTGTCGCCGAGGTGCTGGGTGCGGATTCGGTTGGCGTGCATCAGGATTTCTTCGCGATGGGCGGCGATTCGGTGCTGGCCACCACCGTGATCGCCCGGCTGCGCTACTGGCTGGAAATCGACCATGCGGTGGTCGTCGACCTGTTCGCCGCACGAACCGTCGCAGCGTTGGCCGAGCGACTCAACGAACGTGAGGCGGGGCGTGGTACGCCGGATCGCCTTGCCGTCATTGCGCGTGCCTACCTCGAGGTTGCGGCGCTGACCGACGAAGAAGTTCTCGCCCAGGAATAGTCAGCCAACGGAGCCGACGATGATGCTGCCTACGTTGCATTCCTGTCGCTCGTCGACTCCGGTGGCCGCGACGAACGCGGCGGTGTCGCCGAATCCCTGGGCGCACGCGCCGAGTCCCATCGCGGTTGCCGCCAAGTAGATCGTCTGCATCAGCACGCCGACATCTTTCAGAATCGCCGCGTAGCCGATCTGCTCGTAGGTCCACATGATGCGACCGCTGCGTGCGGCCATCGCGACGAGCACCTGCGGCTCGGCGCCACCGGTCAACGTCGCCGAAGCCGGCTTGAGAAGCCGGGACACCGCCTTCGACTCCGCGCCGGCCACTGGCCGCAGCGCGTGGTCGAACGAGTCGTAGTGGTACATGCCCGGCTCGAGTCCGGCGACATTCCGCACCACGGGGTACAGCTCGAGTTCGTAGAGACCGCCGCCGGACGGGTAGGGCCGCGACAGCAGTTCCTCACCGGGGCCGACCGGCTCAGTCCGCCGCGTGCGCGCTGTGCGGTACAGCAACTCGCCGAGTTGCTCGACGGTGATCGGGTGGGCGTCGTCGAAGGCTCTTGTCGAAACACGGTCTTCGAGAACAGCTGTCAGGGTCGGGTCCTGCGTTCGTGTGACCGTCAAGTCGGGGACGAACAGGGCGATCGGTTCGCCCGGGTAAGCCGGTCTGCGCGCCGGCGGCTGCGGGAATCGGTCCTTGGCCCATTTGGTCGGCCCGAAGTGCTCCCAGGTGACGGTGCGTTCACCGAGTGTGCTGCGGCGGTGAAACCACAGGTCCGGCGCGCTCCAGGCCAGCGAATCGAAGCTGTGGTCTTCCTCGCCGGGCGGTCGCCGAAAGCCGCACCAGTGCAGGTCGTCGACGAACTGTGCGGCAATGTCAGCCGGCACCGGCGGCTCGGCCGATACAGGTCCGTCCAGTAGCGGGAGCAGCGCCGGCTCATGGATCCGCAGATCACACCACGCCAGCGGATGCTCGAGCACGAATCCCTGTGAATCCCGGTGCAGGACAGCGAATTTCGACAGAGTGGTATCGGGCGGCAGTGATTCTGGACGCGCTGCGGGCCGGCCGAACGGCAGTATGGAGTACAGCGCGCGTGCGCCGTCGCGCACCGTGACGGTCAGCCAGCCGCCCGTGGTGAGCTGCTCTATCAATGCGCCGACGTCGCCGCCCTCCGATAGTTCCGAGATCGTCGCCGGCCCGACGTTGAGGGTCTTGAGCGCGCGCAGTTGGCCCGGGCTCAATCGGGTCAGCTTCTCGCTGCGGGGAGGGTTCAGCAGCACGGCGCCCGCCGGTGTGGTCAGGCAGGTGACGCCGGACCGAAACGCGTAGGTGGTCTGATCGGGGTACCTGACGGCGGACAATCCGCGACCTCTTTCGCTGCTCTCACGGGATTCACCGTGCCAAGCCCATGAGCGTAGGGCAGCGGCGAGCAGGTGTAACACGACGGGCCGACGAAACGACACACCAGTATCAGCGTCACCACCAACAACAGCTCCGAAGGGACAACCATGACCGTGAAAGCCCTCGCCACCGGTGTGGCGGCCGTAGCCGCGATCGGGGCCGCAGCCGCCGGCCTGACCTCCAGTTTCAGCGGCCCGGCCGCACCCCAGGTGCAGCCCGTCGTCTTCGGCGCGCCGCTGCCGCTGGACCAGACCACCGCGTTGCCGACGGTCGGGCAGCTTTCCACCGTGCTGAGCAGTCTCGCCGACCCCAACGTCCCGTTCGCGAACAAGTCCGGGCTCGTGGAGGGTGGCGTCAGCCCGTCCGAGGCCGCGCTTGCCGACCACGCGCTGCAAAAGGCGGCCAAAAAGGGTCAGTTGCCGCTGTCGTTCAACATCTCGAACATCCAGGCTGCCGCTCCGGGTAGCGCCACCGCCGACGTGGCGGTCTCGGGTCCCAAGCTGACCGCGCCTGTCACGCAGAACGTCACGTTCGTGAACCAGGGCAGCTGGATGTTGTCACGCGACTCGGCCATGACGCTCCTCCACGCGGCCTCGGGGCACTAATCTTTTGCACACCGACCTCCTAATCGAAGGGACATCCATGACTGTCAAAGCTCTCGCCACCGGTGTGGCAGCCGTCGCCGCGCTCGGCGCCGCAGCAGTCGGATACATGCCGGCCAGCTCGGCGCCGGCCCAGGTGCAGCCCGTGGTCTTCAGCGCACCGCTGGACCCGCCGCCGCCCCCGCCGGGGCAGGAGCAGCTGCCCAGCGCCGACCAGTTGGCAAACTTGTGCAACCAGGTCACCGATCCCGGCGAGAGGTACACCGACAAGAACAATCTCGTCCAAGGCGGCATCCCTCAGAATGAGGGCATGGTGGCCGACCACGACCTGAGGAAGGCCTACCGCAACGGGAACTTCCCGGAGCAGTTCAACGTGACGAACATTGCACCGGCTGGGCCGAACGCGGCCACCGCCGACGTGGCCATCTCGGGTCCGAAGTTCGCCGGGCCGGTCACCAAGCAACTCGCGTTCGTTAACGAAAACGGCAACTGGATCATGCAGCATGACGCCGCGATCGCACTGATCCAGGCGGCCACGGCCACCAATTAGCCGGACAGCGCGCTCAGGTCGATCCGCGCGATGCGTGCCGGGTCGGCCAGCACGTCGATCGCGGCGACGCGTTCGCCGCGTACCACGAAGCCCATGATCGCGGCGGGGTGTCCGTCGACGAAGATCACCGCGCCGGCGGCGCCGTTGACGGTGGCGGGCCGCGCTTCGCGCTCGGGGGCGGCGTAGCTGCGTGCCAGGCCGGCCACCGCCGACGCGCCACGCACCCAGCGGGTTTGGTCGGGGCCGAAGTCGCCGCGCAGCACCACCTCGGGGTCCAGGACCGCGACCAAGCGGTCGAGATCACCGGAGCGACCGGCCGCGAAAAAGGCGTCGACGACCGCGTGTTGGGCGCTCAGGTCGGCGTCCGGGTCCGGCGCCGCATCGTGGATGCGCCGCCGTGCCCGGCTGGCCAGTTTGCGGGCCGCCTCCGGCGACCGGTCGACGATCCCGGCGATCTGGTCGAACGGCACCGCGAAGACGTCGTGCAGCACGAACGCCAGCCGCTCGGCCGGCGGCAAGGTGTCCAGCACGACGAACAGGGCCAGTCCGACCGCGTCGGCCAGCAGCGCCTGGTGTTCGGGGTCGAATTCCCCGACCGCGTCGACCACCGGATCCGGCACATGCGCGACGAGCTCCTCGTCCCGTCGGGCGCGCCGGCTGCGCAGCGTGTTCAGGCAGATCCGCGCCACCACGGTGGTCAGCCACGCATCCAGGTTCTCGATGTCGTCGGCGCGATCCCGGCTCAGCCGCAGCCAGGCCTCCTGCACCGCGTCCTGCGCGTCGTCGACCGAACCCAGCATGCGGTAGGCGAGTGCGCCCAGCTGGGGGCGAGCTGCCTCGAATCGGGCCGCCAGTGAGGTCGTCACCGGCCAGCCGTGTCCGGCAGTGCGCACACCCTGCCCTCGCTGAAGCCGGATGACCCGATCCCGAGTGCCAGGTTGAACCGGGCCCGAAAGTTGCCCAGATTGATGACGTGGGTGAGGGCGACCAGTTGCGGGGTGTCGAAACGCGCACGCAGAGCGTCGAATAACTCGTCGCTCACCTCGACCGGGGTGCGGCTCATCGCCGTGGCGTACTCGAGGATCAACTTCTCGACGTCGGAGAAGCACGACGCACTCTTGTAGTCGGACAGCGCGAGCAATTCCTCGTCGGTGATGCCCCACTCGCGCGCGATCTGCGAACCCAAGTCGATGCAGTATTCGCAGCGCACCGTGGTCGCCGCCTTGAGCTCGGCCAGCGCGCGGTGGCGGGCGCTGAGCATGTCCAGTTTCGACTCCGCCAGTTCCAGCCGGCCGATTGCGTTGAGCAGCTTGGGAATGTGGGCGTACATCCGCAGTGGTTCGAGCATCGTCGCGGTTTGCAGGCCGGTCATCTGCTTGAACCGGCGCTTGGTGAAGAAGAAGGCGATCCGGGCGCCCAGCCCCGCGTCGCGGTCGGAGACTCCGGGAAGTCGTGCCATGGTGGTCCTCCTACAGCAAGTGGTCTCACCAAGTTCGACACCGCCGGTCGTCGAAACGTGACTGTGTTTAAGCCTGCGCCCCGTCCATGTCGAGAAGCCTTGCGTGCAATACCGTGCGATTCCGCAGCGCTGCGCGCACCGCCCGGTGCAGGCCGTCTTCGAGGTACATGATTCCCCGCCACTTCACCGCGTGTGGGAACAGATCGCCGTAAAAGGTGGAGTCCTCCGAGAGCAGCCGGTCCAGGGCCAGCACGGTGGTGGTGGTGACCAGCTCGTCGAGCCTGATCTGGCGCGGCGGTATCTGCGACCACTCCCGATACGACAGGCCATGGTCGGGGTACGGCTTGCCTTCCCGCACTCCTTTGAAGATCATTCGCCGACCGTTTCCGGTGCCCGGTCCGACGTGAGCATGGTTGATAAGGCTAACCCCCGATTGCCGGTGACCGTAACCCGCTGCTGATCACCGTAAAATGGACGCGGCTAAGGAGGTGGACTCGGAATGGGAAGTGCCGACGATCGTCGCTTCGAAGTGCTGCGCGCCATCGTCGCCGACTTCGTCGCCACCAAGGAGCCCATCGGCTCGAAGTCATTGGTGGAGCGCCACAACCTCGGAGTCTCGTCCGCCACTGTGCGCAACGACATGGCGGTCCTGGAGGCCGAGGGCTACATCACACAGCCGCATACCAGCTCCGGACGGGTGCCGACCGAGAAGGGCTATCGCGAATTCGTCGACCGGCTGCACGACGTCAAACCGCTGTCCTCGGCGGAGCGGCGCGCCATTCAGAAGTTCCTCGAGTCCGGCGTCGACCTCGACGACGTGCTGCGTCGTGCGGTGCGGCTGCTGGCCCAGCTGACCCGGCAGGTGGCCATCGTGCAGTACCCGACGCTGTCGACGTCGACCGTGCGGCACCTGGAAGTGATCGCGCTGACACCCGCGCGGCTGCTGATGGTGGTGATCACCGACACCGGCCGGGTCGACCAGCGCGTCGTCGAACTCGGCGACGTCATCGACGACCATCAGCTCTCCCAGCTGCGGGAAATGCTCGGCCAGGCGCTGGAGGGCAAAAAGCTCTCGGCGGCCTCGGCCGCGGTCGCCGAGCTGGCCGGACAGCTCAACGGACACGGCGGGCAAACCAACAGCCTGTCGGACGCGGTCGGCCGCTCGGCGACGGTGTTGCTGGAGTCGCTGGTCGAGCACACCGAAGAACGGCTGCTGCTGGGCGGAACGGCCAACCTGACCCGGAACACCGCCGATTTCGGCGGTTCGCTGCGGTCGATTCTGGAAGCTCTCGAGGAGCAGGTCGTGGTGTTGCGACTGCTGGCCGCGCAGCAGGAAGCCGGCAAAGTGACGGTACGCATCGGCCACGAGACCGAAGCCGAGCAGATAGCGGGTGCAGCAGTGGTGTCCACCGCCTACGGAACCTCGGACACCGTTTACGGCGGGATGGGTGTACTGGGGCCCACCCGGATGGACTATCCGGGAACTATCGCTAGTGTCGCTGCGGTTGCTATGTACATCGGCGAAGTGCTGGGTGCTCGATAACAAGCGGCCATACAAGGCATAGGAAAGGTCAGGCGTGGCACGCGATTACTACGGTCTGCTCGGCGTCAGCCCGAACGCCAGCGATACGGAAATCAAACGCGCCTATCGCAAGCTGGCGCGCGAGCTGCACCCCGACATCAATCCCGACGAACAAGCTCAGGCGAAGTTCAAGGAGATCAGCGTCGCCTACGAGGTGCTGTCCGACCCTGAGAAGCGGCGCATCGTCGACATGGGCGGCGACCCGCTGGAGAACGCGGCGACGGCCAACGGCTTCCCGGGCTTCGGCGGGCTCGGCGACGTGTTCGAGGCCTTCTTCGGTGGCGGCTCCACCTCCCGCGGTCCCGTCGGCCGGGTCCGGCCTGGCTCCGATTCGCTGCTGCGGATGCGGCTGGACCTCACCGAATGCGCCACCGGCGTCACCAAGCAGGTCACCGTCGACACCGCGGTGCTGTGCGACCGATGCCAGGGGCGGGGCACCAACGGCAATTCCGGCCCGGTGAAATGCGACACCTGCGGCGGCCGCGGCGAGGTACAAACCGTGCAGCGTTCGCTGCTGGGGCAGGTGATGACGTCGCGGCCGTGTCCGACCTGCCGCGGTGTCGGTGAGGTCATCCTCGACCCGTGCAATCAGTGCGGCGGCGACGGCCGGGTGCGCGCCCGCCGGGAGATCAGCGTCAAGATTCCCGCCGGTGTCGGCGACGGCATGCGAGTGCGGCTGGCGGCCCAGGGCGAGGTCGGGCCCGGCGGGGGACCGGCCGGCGACCTCTATGTCGAGGTGCACGAGCAGCCGCACGACATCTTCATGCGCGACGGCGACGACCTGCACTGCACCATCTCGGTGCCGATGGTCGACGCCGCGCTGGGCACCACGGTCACGGTCGACGCGATCCTCGACGGGCTCACCGAGATCACCGTCCCGCCCGGTACCCAGCCCGGTTCGGTGGTCACCTTGCGCGGTCACGGCATGCCGCACCTGCGTTCCGGAGTGCGCGGTGATCTGCACGTACACGTCGAAGTGGTGGTGCCGGAGCGGCTCGACCACCGCGACGCGGAACTGTTGCGCGAGTTCAAGAGCCGCCGCGGCCGCGACGTTGCCGAAGTCCGCTCGACGCACGCCGGCGCCACCAGCGGATTGTTCAGCCGGCTGCGCGAAACCTTCTCCGGTCGCTAATTGCCCGGTCTTTTCTACGTCGACGTGCTGCCCGAAACCGGTGCACTGGCCGTCGTCGGCGGCGACGAGGGCTTCCACGCCGCGACCGTGCGGCGGATCCGTCCCGGCGAGCGGCTGACGCTCGGCGACGGCGCTGGCGGCTTGGCCAGCTGCGTCGTCGAGCAGGCGGGGCGCGACCAACTGACCGCCCGCGTGGTCGACCGCTGGAGCGTCGCGCCCGCCCAACCTCCGGTGACGGTGGTACAGGCGTTGCCGAAGGCCGATCGCTCCGAGTTGGCGATCGAGCTGGCCACCGAGGCGGGCGCGGATGCGTTTGTGGCCTGGCAGGCCGCGCGCTGCGTGGCGCGCTGGGACGGGCCGCGCCTGGACAAGGGTCTGCGACGCTGGCGGGCGGTGGTCCGTGCGGCGGCGCAGCAATCCCGTCGCGCACACATCCCGCCGGTCGACGGTGTCTTGTCGACGGCGGAGCTGGTCGAGCGCGTGCGCGACGAGGGGGCGGTGGTGTTGGCGCTGCACGAGTCGGCGACCGACCGGCTGACGGATATCGATGTGGCGCAAGCGAATTCGGTGACGCTTGTGGTCGGCCCCGAAGGGGGCATTGCGCCCGAGGAGATCGACGCGCTCACCGATGCGGGTGCGGTCGCGGTCCGCTTGGGGCCCACCGTATTGCGGACGTCGACGGCGGCCGCGGTGGCTTTGGGCGCGCTGGGCGTCCTGACGCCGCGATGGACGTGAGCCCTTCTCGCCCGACTGTGAATTTCACGACGCGGCACGCCGCGGCGGCGTCGTCAAATTCACACTGGAGACCAGGAACGCTGCCAGCGGTAAACTGAACTACCGAGCGTCGTCACCCGACAACCCAGAAAGCAGGCATTAGAAACCACGTGACGCCCCGCGAGACCAACGCCGCTGACCCTTCCTCGTCTCAGGTTCGCAGCAGCATCGATGTTCCGCCCGACCTCGTCGTGGGCCTGCTCGGTTCGGCTGACGAAAATTTGCGCGCACTCGAGCGGATCCTGGCCGCCGATCTGCACGTGCGAGGCAACGCAGTCACCCTGGCCGGTGAGCCGGCCGACGTCGCACTGGGCGAGCGGGTGATCTCGGAGTTGGTGACGATCGTCGCCACAGGCCACGCCCTGACGCCGGAGGCGGTGCGCCACAGTGTCGCGATGTTGGTCGGCACCGGTAACGAGTCACCCGCAGAGGTCCTGACCCTGGACATCCTTTCGCGTCGCGGCAAGACGATTCGGCCCAAGACGCTCAACCAGAAACGCTATGTCGACGCGATCGATGCCAACACCATCGTCTTCGGGATTGGCCCGGCAGGAACCGGTAAGACCTATCTGGCAATGGCGAAGGCGGTCAATGCATTACAGACCAAACAGGTCACCCGGATCATCCTGACCCGGCCCGCGGTGGAAGCCGGTGAACGCCTCGGCTTTCTGCCGGGCACACTGAGCGAAAAGATCGACCCGTATCTGCGGCCGCTCTACGACGCTCTCTACGACATGATGGATCCCGAACTGATCCCAAAGTTGATGAGCGCCGGGGTAATTGAGGTCGCACCGCTCGCATATATGCGTGGCCGCACGCTCAATGATGCCTTTATCATTCTCGACGAGGCGCAGAACACCACCGCCGAACAGATGAAGATGTTCCTCACTCGCCTGGGCTTCGGCTCCAAAGTCGTTGTCACCGGCGACGTTACGCAGATCGACCTTCCTGGTGGCGCGCGCTCGGGCCTGCGCGTCGCGGCCGACATCCTCGAGGGCATCGACGACATCCACCTTTCGGAGCTGACCAGCGCCGACGTGGTGCGCCATCGCCTGGTTTCCGAAATCGTCGACGCCTACGCCAAATACGAAGAGCCCGGTCTGACGATGAACCGGGCCGCCCGGCGCGCGTCGAGCGTGCGCCACCGCCGGTGAGGACGCCATGAGCATCGAGGTATCCAACGAATCGGGCGTTGACGTCTCCGAGACCGAACTGGTCAGCGTCGCGCGGTTCGTCCTGGCCAAGATGGACGTCAACCCGGCCGCCGAGCTGTCGATGATGCTGCTGGACACCGCGGCGATGGCAGACCTGCACATGCGCTGGATGGACCTGCCCGGCCCCACCGACGTAATGAGCTTCCCGATGGACGAGCTCGAGCCGGGCGGCCGCCCCGATGCGCCCGAGCCGGGACCGGCCATGCTCGGCGACATCGTGCTGTGCCCCGAATTCGCCGCCGAACAGGCCGCTGCCGCAGGGCATTCCCTGGGCCACGAACTGGCGCTGCTCACCATCCACGGCGTGCTGCACCTGCTGGGATACGACCACGGCGAGCCGGACGAGGAAAAAGAGATGTTCGCTCTGCAGAACCGGCTGCTCGAGGAGTGGGTTGCCGATCAGGTCGAGGCCTACCACCTGGATCGCCAGAGCGAGAGAGATCGCCGGTTGCTGGACAAGTCAAGGTACTTCGACGAACCGTGAACGTATTTGCTCCGCTGCTCGGCGCGATCGTATTGATAGGCCTGGGCGGGCTTTTCGCGGCGATCGACGCCGCGATCAGCACGGTGTCGATGGCCCGGGTCCAAGAACTGGTACGTGACGCGCGGCCCGGTGCGGTGAGGCTGGCCAAGCTGATGGCCGATCGGCCGCGCTACATCAACCTGGTTGTGCTGCTGCGCATCACCTGTGAAATCACCGCCACCGTACTGCTGGTGGTCTTCCTGCGGGCAAGCCTTCAGCTGGAATGGGGCCGGATACTGGCCGCCGCGATCATGGTGGTGACCAGCTTCGTGGTTGTCGGCGTCGGCCCGCGTACCCTCGGCCGCCAGAACGCCTACTCCATCTCATTGGCGGCAGCCTTTCCGCTGCAGGCGATTTCGTGGCTGCTGATGCCGCTCAGCCGGCTACTGGTGGTCCTCGGTAACGCGCTCACCCCCGGCCGCGGATTTCGCAACGGACCGTTCGCGTCCGAGATCGAACTGCGTGAGGTCGTCGACCTAGCCCAGCAACGCGGCGTGGTCGCCGCCGACGAACGCCGCATGATCCAGTCGGTTTTCGAACTCGGCGACACACCGGCCCGGGAGGTGATGGTGCCGCGCACCGAGATGATCTGGATCGAAAGCGACAAATCGGCCGGCCAGGCGACCTCGCTGGCGGTGCGCAGCGGACACTCCCGCATCCCGGTGATCGGTGAGAACGTGGACGACATCGTCGGCGTCGTCTACCTGAAAGACCTTGTCCAGCAGACGTATTACTCGACTAACGGCGGCCGGGACACCACGGTGGCACAAGTCATGCGCCCTGCGGTGTTCGTGCCGGACTCCAAGCCACTCGATGCGCTGCTGCGCGAAATGCAGCGCGACCGCAACCACATGGCGCTGCTCGTCGACGAGTACGGCGCGATCGCCGGGCTGGTGACCATCGAGGACGTGCTGGAGGAGATCGTCGGCGAAATCGCCGACGAGTACGACCAGGCCGAAACCGCGCCGATAGAAGAGTTGGGCGACAACCGGTTCCGGGTCTCGGCTCGGTTGCCCATCGAAGACGTCGGCGAGCTGTGCGGCGTGGAATTCGACGACGACCTCGACGTCGACACCGTCGGCGGCCTGCTGGCACTAGAGCTGGGCCGGGTTCCGCTGCCCGGCGCCGAAGTGGTATCACACGGATTGCGGCTGCGCGCGGAAGGCGGCCCCGACCATCGAGGCCGGGTCCGAGTCGGCACGGTCTTGCTGAGCCGCATCGACTCCGACGGACAGGAGACCAACGGTGACGGCTGAGCCGCTCGACGCCGAAGATGCGAAACTGGTGGTGCTGGCCCGCTCGGCGATGGCCCGCGCCGAGTCCGGCAGTGGCGCAGCGGTGCGCGACCTCGACGGCCGCACCTACGCCGGTGCGCCGGTGAACCTCTCGGCGCTGCAACTGACCGCACTGCAGACGGCGGTGGCCGCGGCGGTGTCCAGCGGCGCCGCCGGTCTGGAGGCCGCGGTGCTGGTGGCCGGTTCGGCCGACGACGCCGGCATCGCCGCGGTCCGGGAGCTCACCCCGACGGCAGCGATCATCGTGACCGACCGCGACGGTGTCGTCGTGTGAGCGAATTCCATTCCGGCTTCGTCTGTTTCGTCGGCCGGCCCAACACCGGCAAGTCGACGCTGACCAATGCGCTGGTCGGTTCCAAGGTCGCGATCACGTCGAACCGGCCGCAGACCACCCGCCATACGATTCGCGGCATCGTGCATCGGGACGACTTCCAGATCATCCTGGTCGACACACCGGGGCTGCACCGCCCGCGCACACTGTTGGGCAAGCGGCTCAACGACCTTGTCCGCGACACCTATTCCCAGGTTGACGCCATCGGGTTGTGCATTCCGGCCGACGAGGCTATCGGCCCGGGGGATCGGTGGATCGTCGAGCAGATCCGTTCCGTCGCACCCAAGACCACCCTGGTTGTCGTCGTCACCAAGATCGACAAGGTGCCCAAGGACAAGCTGGCCGCTCAACTCGCGGCGGTCGGCGAACTCGTCGATCACGCCGAGATCGTGCCGGTCTCCGCGGTCTCCGGCGAGCAGATCGACGTGCTGATCGACGTGCTGGCCGCCGCACTGCCGCCCGGGCCGGCGTTCTACCCCGACGGGGAGTTGACCGACGAGCCCGAAGAAGTTCTGATGGCCGAGTTTATCCGCGAGGCGGCCTTGGAAGGTGTGCGCGACGAGCTGCCGCATTCGCTCGCGGTGGTGATCGACGAGGTCGAACCGCGGGAAGGGCGCGACGATCTGATCGACGTGCACGCGGTGCTGTATGTCGAACGCGACAGCCAGAAGGGCATCGTGATCGGCAAGGGGGGCGAGAGGCTGCGGCACGTCGGCACCGCCGCGCGCGGCCAGATCGAGAAGCTGCTGGGCACCAAGGTCTACCTCGACCTGCGGGTCAAGGTCGCCAAGAACTGGCAGCGTGACCCCAAACAGCTTGGCAGGCTGGGGTTTTGACGACCTAGCGGGTCACCACATGCGCCTGGCCGCCGGTGTCGGTGATGGTGCCGTGCTCGAAATCCGCCACCGATCCGCCCGGGATGGGCCGTTGATCGCTCACCGGGTACCCCAGTGGCCCGTCGGGGCCGCCGTTGCTTTCCCACGCCGCCCGGATGGCTCCCGACAGGATGTGGGCGCCGCTACGCGGCGACCAGTAGATGACGCCGGTCTGAAACTTGGTGTACTGGCCTCCGTTTGGCGCCGGCAGCTCGTTAGAGATCGGCGTGCCCAGCGGCCCGCTCGGGCCGCCCGAGTCGGCGTACTTGCGCAAGATTTCGCCCTGCACCACGTATTGCCCGCTGGGAGTGGGGATTCGGCTGGTCGACACCGGTGTCCCGGACTCGGCCAGACTGGACGGATCGACGCTGTTGCAGCCGGCAGCCGCCGTCGCAGCCACCGAAACGGCGATGCAGGCCAAGGCTTTTCGATAACGAGCCATCAACCGATCGACCCCAGGATCGCTTGTGACTCGATCAGCCCGTCGTCGCTGGGCGCGCTGCCTTCCGCGAACACCCGCCGGTACTGCTTGGCACGCCACTCCCGATGTGCTTCGGCCGGCTTGTCGTAGCCGTACAGGGCGCGCGCCTCCGCAGGAGAAACCACGACCGGGTTCCGCGGCGGGACGCCGAGCAGCACCGGAGCCACCACCGGCACCGTCGCCGGCGACAACAGCCGCAGCACCCACAGCCGAATCGTGGGCGGGCTGGCGTTGAGCGCGGCAAAGGCAATCCGCAGCATCGGGACGACGGCGATGTCGAAGAGCCGGGGCTGTTTCAGGCCGCCCATCGCGCGCATCCAGTGCGGCATGGTCGCCATCACGCCGGCTTGCAGGGTGCGGTTGATGACCCAGGTGACCGGCGCAAGGTAGCGCGGCAGCGGCGAGATCAACGCGGCGCCGTTGATCAGGTGCTTCATGGCCTGGCGGGCGATCGGCGAACCGGACAGCTGCGGACGCATTCGCTCGAAGTAGGCCCGGATGCCCTCCCGGCTGCGCGGCACGTCGGCCGGATCGCAGGTCTGCAGCTCCGCGGCAACGGCGCATTCCTCCCAGTACCGGGCTTCCTCCTCGGCCGAGAGCTTGCCGGGCCCGTATTTCTCGTAGGCGTAGAGGATCGAGTGCCACGCGGTCAGGTGGATCCACAACTGGGACTGCGGATCGTTCGCGTCGTAGCGCTGCCCGCTGTACGGCTCGGTGCCGATCGCCTTGGAGTGGACTTTCACCAGCACGTCGGCGGCCTGCGAGGTGGAACGGGAATCGCTGAATGCCACCATCGCGAAATAACGCAGCGTCCGGTCGTAGCGGGTGCGCGGCCGCTTGTAGATGTCGTGGGTTTGGTCGACGGACGCGACCAGCGCCGGGTCGAGTTCCTCGATCACCACCGAGCGGATGAATCCGACAGTCAGCGATGTCGGGTAGCTCCACACTTTCCAGGTGACCGAGTCGGGACCGAAGAAGCCGTAGTCCTCGGCGGGCTGAGGCATGAGTGTTGTCCTTCCGCGGGCCAATGTTAATGCCCATTCCTACAGCACTGTAGCATTGTCTGCTATGAGTGACGCAACCGTTTCGAGGCCGGCACTTCACCGGCCCCGCGCGGCCCACCTGGGCCCGCAACGGCGGCGTCCCCAAGTCCTTGACGCCGCCAAAGAGATCGCGCTGCAAGGGGGCTTTCCGGCGGTGACCATCGGTGCGGTCGCCGAGCGTCTCGGCGTGACCCGGCCCGTCGTCTACGCCTGCTATCCGGACCGGATCGCACTGATCAAGGCACTGCTGGCGCGCGAGGAGCAGAAGTTGCTCAGCGGCATGTTGGCCGCGTATCCGACCCGGGGCGGTTACGCCAGCACCCAGGACGCGTACATCGGCGGCATGCGGGCATGGCTGCGCACGGTCGCCGACCAGCCCGATACCTGGCGCACCCTGTTCTGCTGCAACCCCGGACCCGACGTCGCGGAGCTGTTTGCCCGCGGACGCCGCCGGGCCGCCGAGCAATTCGCCGAGTTGGTCAGACCCGACCTGCGGCGCTGGGGCACCGAGGACATCGACCGCAGGCTGCCCGTCGTCGTCGAGTTGTTCGTCTCGATGGGCGAAGCCGGTGTGCGCAGCCTGCTCGCCCCGGAGAACACATACACGCCCGACGAACTCGGCGAGATGGTCGGACGCGCCGCCTATCGGGCAATCCGGGAACTGGCCTGAGACGTCACGTTCGGCCGCTGGGCAGTGGCGGGGTATCGGTGCCGGTGTTCCACCACACCTCGGGCTGCTTGGCGGCCCAGCCGCCGACCGCTTCCAATTCGGCGGCCAGCGACACCAGCAGCGGCTCGCTGTTCGCCGGCCCCATCAACTGCACACCGATCGGCAGCCCCTCGGAGGTGAATCCCGCCGGAATGTTGATCGACGGCCAGCCCAGCAGGTTCCACGGCCACGTCACCGGGCACGCCGCGATCATCACGCGGTCGGTTTGCAGGCCGCTCAGCCCGTCGAACGCGTGCACCGGAGGCGGTGGCTGTGCAGTGGTCGGTGCCAGCACGACGTCGACGAAGCGGAAGATCGAGCCCACCCGACGCTGGTCGGCTGCTTCACGCGCACGGGCGGAGCGCAAGATCCACTGCGACAGCAGCCGGCCCATCCGCATGTTGGCCAGGGTTCGTTGATCCCATTCGACGCCGTCGCCGAGGCGCTCTGCCCAGTCCAGCAGTCCCGACGTGGACCGCGACAGGAAGTTCCACGACAACCACAGCCCGTAGTCGGGGTTGGCGGGCACCGTGCTGTGGCCGAGCAGCTGCAGTTGATCGGCCACCGAGTGCACCGCGGCGCGGATCTCGGGATGCAGCTTGGCCCGAAAACCGGTGAACGGGAACCGGGTTGACACCGCGATCCGCAGTTCGCCGGGTGCGGTGCCCACGTGGTCGGACACCTGCACGGGCGGCGGCTTGTGCAGGTCACCCTCGGCGTTGCCGGAGACGGCGTCGAGCACCAGCGCCGCGTCCTCGACGGTTCGGGCCAGCACACCGTTGACCGTGATGCCGTTGAACGCCTCCGGCAGCGGCCAGGTCGAGATGCGGCCGCGCTGCGGCTTGATGCCCACCAGATGCGTCCACGCCGCCGGGATGCGCACGCTGCCGGCGCCGTCGGAGCCGATGGCGGCGGCCACCAGGCCGGCGGCCACCGCGGCCGCGCTGCCGCCCGACGACCCGCCCGGCGTGTGCTTGCGCGACCACGGGTTGCGGGTGTGCCCGAACCCGGGCCCGCTGGTGAACGGCCATTGGCCCAGCTCGCAGGTGTTGGTCTTGCCGACGATCACCGCACCGGCCGCCTTGAGCCGACGCACCACCTCGGCGTCGGCGGTCGCGGGGGGCACATACCCCGACGTGCCGAAAAAGGTGGCGACGCCCGCAATGTCGGTGTCGTCCTTGACCGCGATCGGCACTCCCAGCAGCGGCGCCTGGTCGCCGGCGGCGCGGCGACGGTCGGCCTCGGCGGCATCGGCCAGCGCCGACTCGGTGAGCACCACCCGGAAGGCGTTCAGCGTGGACTGGCTCAGGTCGATCGCATGCAGCGAGCGGCGGACCAGTTCGTCCGAGGTCACCTCGCCGTTGGCCAGCTGGTAGAGCTGCTCGGTCAGGGTGGGAAAGCGGGGGTTAACGGCGTTACTCATCGGTACCGACATTATCGGCGCGTGGTCCCGGTGATGTCTCGGCGCGATGACAGACTGGTGTGATGCGGCTGTACCGGGACCGGGCGGTGGTGTGCCGCCAGCACAAGCTCGGCGAGGCCGACCGGATTGTCACCCTGCTCACCCGCGACCACGGGCTGGTCCGCGCGGTGGCCAAGGGCGTTCGCCGTACCCGCAGCAAGTTCGGTGCGCGGCTCGAGCCGTTCGCCCACATCGACGTGCAGCTGCACCCGGGCCGCAACCTCGACATCGTCACCCAGGTCGTCTCGCTGGACGCGTTCGCCACCGACATCGTCAGCGACTACGGTCGGTACACCTGCGCGTGCGCCATGCTGGAGACCGCCGAACGCCTGGCCGGTGAGGAACGGGCACCGGCCCCGGCGCTGCACCGGCTGACCGTCGGCGCGCTGCGGGCGGTGGCCGACGGACGACGGCCTCGCGAACTGGTACTGGACGCCTACCTGCTGCGCGCCATGAGCATCGCCGGGTGGGCGCCGGCGCTGACGGAGTGCGCCCGCTGCGCCACCCCCGGCCCGCATCGGGCGTTTCACATCGCCGCCGGCGGCAGCGTCTGCGGGTATTGCCGCCCGGCCGGCTCCACCACGCCGCCGGTGGGTGTGCTCGAGCTGATGTCTGCGCTGCGCGACGGCGACTGGGAGGCGGCGGAGGCCGCTCCGGCGTCGCATCGCAGCCACGTCAGCGGATTGGTGGCCGCGCATCTGCAGTGGCATTTGGAGCGGCAGCTGCGGACATTGCCGCTGGTGGAGCGGGTCTATTGGGTTGATCGAACGGTCGCCGACCGCAGGATTCCGCTGGTCGGGCAGGATGTGGCGCATGGTGCGGAATCAGAAGCCGGCTGAATTCCCGCAACTACCCCCTGCCCCCGACGACTACCCGACTTTCCCCGACACCTCCACCTGGCCCGTCGTCTTCCCGGAGCTGCCACCGTCGCCCGACGGCGGCCCGTGCCGCCCGCCGCAGCACAGGTCGAAAGCTGTCGCGCCGCGAATCCCGGCCGACCAGTTGCCTGTTCACGTGGCGATCGTGATGGACGGCAACGGACGCTGGGCCACGGCGCGTGGACTGCCGCGTGTCGAGGGCCACAAGATGGGGGAGGCGGTGGTCATCGACATTGTCTGCGGCGCAATCGAAATGGGCATCAAGTGGCTCAGCCTGTATGCGTTTTCCACCGAGAACTGGAAGCGCTCAGCCGAGGAGGTCCGGTTCCTGATGGGGTTCAACCGCGACGTGGTGCGACGCCGGCGGGTGAATCTCAAGGCGATGGGTGTCAAGATCCGGTGGGTCGGTTCGCGTCCGCGGTTGTGGCGCAGCGTCATCAAGGAATTGGCGATCGCCGAGGAGATGACCCGCGACAACGACGTCATCACCGTCAACTACTGCGTCAACTACGGCGGCCGCACCGAAATCACCGAAGCGGCAAGGGATATCGCGCGCGAAGCTGCGGCAGGCAGGCTGAACCCGGAGCGGATCACCGAGGCGACGATCGCACGTCACATGCAGCGCCCCGACATCCCCGACGTCGACCTGCTGCTGCGAACCTCCGGTGAACAGCGCTCCAGCAATTTCATGCTGTGGCAAGCGGCCTACGCGGAGTTCATTTTTCAGGACAAGCTGTGGCCCGATTACGATCGTCGCGACCTGTGGGCGGCCTGCGAGGAATACGCCTCGCGGCACCGTCGCTTCGGGAGCGCGTGATGCCTGAAGGGCCTGAGTTGCAGCAACGGTTGACGGCGGTGCTCCGCGAGATCCTGTCCGTCGAGGAAGAAGCCGACGGCGCGCTGACCATCCGTCACGACGGCACCTATGCGTCGTTGCGGGTGGTGAGCATCGTCGAGGACCTCGACCTGATCTCGCTCACCCAGGTTCTGGCGTGGGATCTGGTGCTGGGCAAGAAGATTCGTGACCGGGTGGCCGACGCCGCGCACAACACGCTGCTGGGCTCGGTGGCGCTGGTCGAGAAGGACGCCGGCAAAACTGCCGATGTGATGCTGCGCTACAACTTCCCGGGCAACGGCCTGACCGACGAGGCGCTGCGCACCTTGATTCTGATGGTGCTGGAGCGGGGCGCCGAAATCCGCCGCGCGCTAACGGCTTAGGTGCGCCAATCAGCCTTGGCACGCTCCGCAGGTGCCGAAGATCTCGATGGTGTGGCTGACGTCGGAAAACCCGTGCTCGGCCGCGACCTGCGCGGCCCACTTCTCGATGTCGTTACCGCCGACCTCGACCGTCGACCCGCAGCTGCGGCACACCAGGTGGTGGTGATGGTCGTCCGAGCAGCGCCGGTAGACGGATTCGCCGGTGTCGGTGCGCAGCGTGTCGAGCAGTCCCGCCGCCGACATCGACTGCAGCGTGCGGTACACGGTCGTCAGGCCGATGTTCTCGCCGCGCCGGCGCAACTCGTCGTGCAGTTCCTGGGCCGAGCGGAAGTCGTCGAGGCTGTCCAGCAGCGTCGAAATCGCCGCCCGCTGCCGGGTGGCGCGCACGCTGGGCCGCGTCACGAGTGGTCCTCACCCGCGTGCGCCACGGCGTCGATCACGATGTGCGCGAGGTGGTGATCGGCCAGCCGGTAGAGCACTTCGCGGCCTGAGCGCTCCCCGGCCACCACGCCCGCCGCCTTGAGGATCTTCAAATGCTGGCTGACCAGCGGCTGCGGCACACCCAGCGCGTCGACCAGCTCGTGCACGCAGCGCTGGGATTCGCGTAACTGCAGCACGATCGCGATGCGTACCGGTGCGGCCAGCGCACGAAGCAACTCGCCGGCGGCGTCGAGAATCTCCCGCGGAGGGGGCGGCGGAAAGGCGGCCGATCCGCCGTGGTCATGGCTTTCGACGAGCTCGTCGCCGTCGGCGGCCGTTGATGTGGTGGGGGACATGTTGGTTCCACTGTCACATGCGTAATGACGCATGTCAAAGACTGCGGGGTGGCTCGCTACGATGACGGTTGCTCACCGCCCCCTCATCCGTAGACCATCCGTAGACAAGGAGTGCACCACCTCGTGGCGTCCGTCATCGACACCGTCGTCAACCTGGCCAAACGGCGGGGGCTGGTCTATCCCTCCGGGGAGATCTACGGCGGCACCAAATCGGCCTGGGACTACGGGCCGTTGGGGGTGGAACTCAAGGAGAACATCAAACGGCAGTGGTGGCGCGCTGTGGTCACCGGCCGCGACGACGTTGTCGGCCTGGATTCCTCGATCATCCTGCCGCGCGAGGTGTGGGTCGCCTCCGGGCATGTCGAGGTGTTCCACGACCCGCTGGTCGAATCGCTGATCACCCACAAGCGCTATCGCGCCGACCACCTCATCGAGGCGTACGAGCAAAAGCACGGGCATCCACCGCCCAACGGCTTGGCCGACATCCGCGACCCGGAGACCGGTGAACCCGGCCAGTGGACCGAGCCGCGCGAGTTCAACATGATGCTCAAGACCTACCTCGGGCCGATCGAGACCGAGGAGGGGCTGCACTACTTGCGGCCGGAGACCGCACAGGGCATCTTCGTCAACTTTGCCAACGTGGTGACGACGGCGCGCCGCAAGCCGCCGTTCGGTATCGGGCAGATCGGCAAGAGCTTTCGCAACGAGATCACCCCGGGCAACTTCATCTTCCGCACGCGCGAGTTCGAGCAGATGGAGATGGAGTTCTTCGTCGAGCCGTCGACCGCGCCGGAGTGGCACCAGTATTGGATCGACACCCGGTTGCAGTGGTACATCGACCTCGGCATCAACCCCGACAATCTGCGGCTGTGGGAGCATCCGAAGGACAAGCTGTCGCACTACTCCGACCGCACGGTCGACATCGAGTACAGGTTCGGCTTCCAGGGCAACCCGTGGGGCGAGTTGGAAGGTGTGGCCAACCGAACCGACTTCGACTTGTCCACGCACTCAAAGCATTCCGGTGTCGACCTGTCGTTCTACGACCAGGGCAGCGACACCCGATATGTGCCGTATGTGATCGAACCGGCGGCGGGGCTGACCCGCTCGTTCATGGCGTTTCTGATCGATGCGTACAGCGAGGACGAGGCGCCAAACGCCAAGGGCGGCATGGACAAGCGCACGGTGCTGCGGCTGGATCCGCGGCTGGCGCCGGTGAAGGCCGCGGTGTTGCCGTTGAGCCGGCACGCCGACCTGAGCCCCAAGGCGCGCGCCCTGGCCGCCGAGTTGCGGCAGTGCTGGAATGTCGAGTTCGACGACGCCGGCGCGATCGGGCGGCGGTACCGGCGCCAGGACGAGATCGGCACGCCGTTCTGTGTGACGGTGGACTTCGACACGCTCGACGACCAAGCGGTAACCGTGCGCGAGCGTGACGCGATGACGCAGGAGCGGGTGGCGATCGACGCCGTCGCCGACTATCTGGCCAAGCGCCTCAAGGGCTGCTAAGCCCAACGGGATGCTCTAGAACCTCCCGCCGCCGCCCATGAAGCCGCCGTCGGATGAACCGCCGAAAGACGTTGGGCCCCAACCGCCATCGCCCCAGCCGCCACTGCCGCCCCAGCCGCCGTAGCCACCGCGCATCGCCCCGCCGAGCAGGTCGCCGATGATGATCCCGCCCATCATGGCGCCCATGTCGTTGCCGCCATATCGGCCGGCGTAGGCGCGCTGAACCGACTGGACGTCGTCGTTGGCAAGCGACTGCGCCTGAGCGGCCAGCGCGGCCGCAGCGTTTGCAGTCGCGATTGCGTCGCTGACGTCGGTCGACCGTTTGTCAAGGGCTGCTTGCAATTGCCGGTTCGCTTCGGCGAGCCGGGTCCGTGCTTCCGGCCCGATGCTGCCGCGACGGGTGTCGATGAATTCCGACACCGCCCGCACCCGCGACTGCGCGGTGAACAACGCCTGCTCCAGCGTGCGGTTGAGCCGTTCGGCGGTGGCCTGCTCCTCGGCCACGGTGGCCAGCAGGCGGTCCAGATCGGCGTCGGCCTTGGTCAATCGGGTGAACGCGCCGAGCGGGTCGGCCGAGCCGCCTGCGCGCGCGGCGTCGACGGCCTTGACCGCGGCATCGCGTGCGCCGGCCAGTTCGCGGGCATGCGGCGCCTTGAGATTCTGGGCCAGATGCGTGTTGGCGTGTTCGATCCCGGACTGGATGTCGGCGATCAGCGACGGCAGGGTGGCGACGGCGTGGTGGATGTCGCTTTCGGCGCTGTCGACGGCGTCGAGCAGCGCACGGGCTTGCCGCAGCGACGACTCGGCGGCGCGGACCGCGTCGACCAGCCCGGTCTGAGCGCCGCTGATCGGTCGCGCCGCCAAATCGCGTGCCCGGGTGATGTTCTGCTCGGCGAAGGCCAGCCGCTCTTTGGCCGACGCCACGTTGCCTGACACCGAAGTCAGTGCGGCAGCGACGAACTCGTCGTGCAGCGCGGCCAATCGCTGCTCCGACGGTGAGATTCGCGCGGTCAGCTCGACCAGCTGCTGGGTGAGCCCGTCGAGCCGCGTCGGCGCGTTGATCAACAGGTCGCGCAATTGCTCGAACGCCTCACGCTGTTCTTCGAGCTCGCGATCGGCCCGTGCCGCCGAGACGATCACCCGGGTCAGCAGCTCACGCCGTTGCGCCGGCGTTTCCGGGATCGCGTCGTCGAGTTGCTGGCGGACCGAAAAAGCTTGGGCCAGAGCCTCTTTAGCCTTATCGACGGCACGGGTGAACGGTTCGGTTCGCTGCTCGCCGAACTCCTCGATCGCCAGCGCCAGCTCGTTGGCGCTGGTGCGAACCGCGTTGTCGACGTTGACCACCATCGACCGCGACAAATCGTCGAGGGCTCCCAGCGGCACGGCGGCCAGCGCATCCGGGTCGGTCGGATCGACCCGTCGCGCCGCCTCCAACTCGGCGGCCCGCCGTCGTCGCCGCCGATACCGCATCACCAGCACTAGAGCCAGGACAGCGATCGCGACCACGCCCAGCGCGATCAGCAGCGGCACCCAGTTCGGCGAGCCGGGCGGGGGGTTCAGCCCGTTGGCCGCGGCAACCGCCGCGCCGCCCCAGTCGCCGCGATGCAGCGCGGGCTCAATCTGGTTGCGCCGCAAGTCGTCGACTTGGCTGGAGCTGACGCTCTTCACGCTCGACGGCACCAAAAATGCGTACGCATGGTCGACGGTGGCCACCGCCAGCAGCGCATCGTTGCCGTCCAAGTCGCTGGCGCGCCAGGTGTTCTGGGCCCAGCTCGTCGGCGGTTGGCCCGAGAAGTCGTCGACGTAGACCACCCACAGCCGGATGTGGCGGTCGCCGTAGAGCTTGTTCACCGCCGACCCGACCGCGCCGCGACCCGACCCACTCAACGCGCCCGCCTTGTCGGTGACGTAACCGGAGAGGCGGAACGGCGGCTCTGCGGTGGCCGACGGCGCCAGCAGCACTCCGGTGGTCAGGGTTGCCAGCAACACGGCCAGCAGGCGGACAACGCGCATGCTCGCCAATCTAATGCGGGCTGGACTGTGCTGGCAGACTGAACGGCAATGACCCCGCAGGACCCCTACAGCGAGTACGACCGTGAGCGGCTGGTGCCCGAAGCGCCGAAGACCGCCGGCCTACCGGGCACCGAGGGGCAGCACCGCACCGACTTCGCCCGGGATCGTGCCCGGGTGTTACACAGTGCCGCGCTGCGCCGCCTGGCCGACAAGACGCAGGTCGTCGGGCCGCGGGAAAGCGAAACCCCGCGGACCCGGTTGACCCACTCGCTGGAGGTTGCCCAGATCGGGCGGGGGATGGCGATCGGGCTGGGCTGCGACCCGGACCTTGTCGACCTGGCCGGCCTGGCGCACGACATCGGACATCCGCCCTACGGACATAACGGGGAACAGGCGCTCGACGAAGTCGCCGCCTCCTGCGGCGGATTCGAGGGCAACGCGCAGAACTTCCGGATCCTGACCAGCCTCGAGCCCAAAGTCCTTGACCCGCAAGGGCGTAGCGCCGGGTTGAACCTGACTCGAGCCGCACTGGACGCGGTCACCAAATATCCGTGGACCCGCGGCAGCAGCAAACGCAAGTTCGGCTTCTACGCCGTCGACAGCGAACCGGCCGCCTGGGTACGCGCACAAGCGCCGGCCGAGCGGGCCTGCCTGGAAGCGCAGGTGATGGACTGGGCCGACGACGTCGCGTATTCGGTGCACGACGTCGAGGACGGCGTCATCTCCGGCCGCATCGACCTGCGGGTGCTCGCCGACGACGACGAAGCCGCCACGCTGGCCAAGCTGGGGGAGCGGGAATTCTCGAGGGTGGCTGCCGACGACCTGATGGCCGCCGCGCAGCGGCTGTCAGGGCTGCCGGTCGTCGCTGCGGTCGGCAAGTACGACGGGACGCTCGCGGCGTCGGTGGCGCTCAAACGGTTGACCAGCGAGCTGGTGGGCAGGTTCGCCTCCGCGGCAATAGCGGCCACCCGTGAGGCAGCCGGGCCCGGCCCACTGGGGCGCTATCGGGCAGACCTGCACGTGCCCGATCTGGTTCGCGCCGAGGTCGCGGTGCTGAAGATCTTGGCGCTGCAGTTCATCATGTCCGACCCGCGGCATCTGGAAATGCAGGTCGCCCAGCGTGAACGGATTCACCGGGTGGCGCAGTGGCTGCTGGCGGGTGCGCCGAGAACCCTCGACCCGGTGTTCGTGCCGGCGTTCAACACGGCCGCCGACGACGCGGCCCGACTGCGGGTGATCGTCGACCAGATCGCCTCGTATACCGAAGGACGGCTGGAACGGATCGCCTTACACTGACCCGATGGCCGGCCGTATCTCCGATCGCGATATCGCCGCCATCCGTGAACGAGTCCGCATCGACGAGGTGGTCGGCGACTACGTCCAGCTGCGCCGCGCCGGCGCCGACTCGCTGAAGGGCCTTTGCCCATTCCACGACGAGAAGTCGCCGTCGTTTCACGTGCGGCCCAACCACGGTCACTTCCACTGCTTCGGCTGCGGCGAAGGCGGCGACGTGTACGCGTTCGTCCAGAAGATCGAGCACGTCAACTTCGTCGAGGCGGTCGAGCTGCTGGCCGACCGGATCGGCTACACGATCACCTACACCGGGGCGGCCACCAGCGTGCAGCGCGACCGCGGCAGCCGCAGCAGGCTCATCGCCGCCAATGCCGCGGCCCAGCAGTTCTACGCCGAGACTCTGGAATCCGCAGAGGCCGCGCCGGCCCGCCAATACCTGAAGGAGCGCAACTTCGACGGCGACGCCGCCCGCCATTTCGGCTGCGGGTTCGCGCCATCGGGCTGGGACTCGTTGACAAAGCACTTGCTGCGCAAGGGTTTCGAGTTCAAAGAGCTGGAAGCGGCGGGATTGTCGCGGGAGGGCCGCCGCGGCCCGATCGACCGGTTCCATCGTCGGCTGCTGTGGCCGATCCGCAGCGCAGCCGGCGAAGTGATCGGCTTCGGTGCGCGCCGACTGTTCGACGACGACCCGATGGAAGCCAAGTACGTCAACACCCCCGAGACGCTGCTCTACAAGAAGTCGTCGGCGCTGTTCGGCCTCGACCTGGCCAAGCGCGACATCGCCAAGGGGCATCAAGCCGTCGTCGTCGAGGGCTACACCGACGTGATGGCGATGCACCTGGCCGGAGTGACCACGGCCGTCGCGTCCTGCGGCACCGCGTTCGGCGACGAGCATCTGGCGATGCTGCGCCGACTCATGATGGACGACAACTTCTTTCGCGGCGAGCTGATCTACGTGTTCGACGGCGACGAGGCGGGCCGGGCCGCCGCGCTCAAGGCGTTCGGGGGCGAGCAGCACCTGGCCGGCCAGTCGTTCGTGGCCGTCGCCGCCGACGGCATGGACCCCTGCGACCTGCGGCTGGCCCATGGCGACGTCGCACTGCGCGACTTGGTGGCGCGCCGAACGCCGTTGTTCGAGTTCGCGATCCGCAGCGCGCTCGCCGAAGTCGATCTGGACAGCGCCGAGGGCCGGGTGGCCGCGCTGCGACGCTGCGTGCCGATGGTCGCCCAGATCAAAGATCCGATGCTGCGCGACGAGTACGGGCGCCGGCTCGCGGGCTGGGTGGGCTGGGCGGATGTGGCGCAGGTGGTCGGCCGCGTGCGCGAGGAGGCAAAAGGCGGCGGTAGGTCCCGTCGTCGCGCTCCTGCGGCTGAGTCGGCCGAGCCCGCCGCGATTCGACCTGACCCGCGCGACCCGACGCTGTGGCCGCAGCGCGAGGCACTCAAGTCGGCGTTGCAGTATCCGGCGTTGGCCGGGCCGGTGTTCGACGCACTGACCGTCGAGAGCTTCACCCATCCCGGCTATGCCGCGGTGCGCAAAGCGATCGACGCGGCCGGCGGCACCGGTGCGGGCATCACCGGGGGACAGTGGTTGGACGCGGTGCGCCAGCAGGCCCCGTCGCCGGCGGCTGCCGGGCTGATCAGCGAGCTGGGCGTCGAAACCATCCGGGTCGACGACGACGAGAAGCTGCCGCGTTACATCGCCGGGGTGCTGGCCCGGCTGCAGGAGGTCTGGGTGGGCCGGCAGATCGCCGAGGTCAAGTCCAAGCTGCAGCGGATGTCACCGGTGGAGCAGGGCGACGAGTATCACG
Source organism: Mycobacterium sp. MFM001 (assembly GCF_003402475.1). Lineage (GTDB taxonomy): Bacteria > Actinomycetota > Actinomycetes > Mycobacteriales > Mycobacteriaceae > Mycobacterium. The sequence goes on along the minus strand of NZ_BFAB01000003.1, from coordinate 167,961 downwards.
CGCTGTTCGGCGACCTGGTCGCGATGGAGGCCTATCGGCGCAGCCTGCTCGAGCAGGCCAGTGGCGACGACCTGACGGCCTGAGCGTCTCAGTTTGCGGCTTGCGCGCGGATCCGCGCCGCCATGGAACGCCAGAGCTGATGACCAACTGCCATCCACCGACCATCCCGGTATTCGAGCTGGAGGCATTTCGCTCGCGCGTTGGTCGGGCCGCCTATTCCCAATTGGCGGCAGCTGTTTTGGCAGCCTTCCGCACGGTGGTCGCGTTGCGATCGGAAGGACAGTCGATGCCTGCTTGAGCAGACCAGCGGCGACGACCTGACGGCCTAGCGAGCGTTTCGTTGCGGCTCGACGACGCTGGTCGCCTCGTCGATCTCGGTCAACGTCACCATCCGCGCGTCGGGCGAGACCCGGTTGGCGATCTTGCGTCGCCCCGCCTCGATCACCGATTTGGCGGCAGGACTGCTGGTCAGAGCGCGGTAGGTGCCGACGATCTGCTCGTAGCGGCGGCGGCCGGCCTTAGCGCCCAACACGTAGCCCAGTCCCAGCACGACGAAATACCGGATCAAAACGGCCCCCTCCAGAAACGGTGCGTGGCTCCATCCTGCCTCACGTGTCCAGACCGGCGTCGGCTGGCGGCGGTGACTTGGCGAAGCCGTGGGCCCGTAAGCTAGAGTCATCCCTCGTCGCACGGGCAATCCCCTGTAGCTCAATTGGCAGAGCATTCGGCTGTTAACCGAAGGGTTGGTGGTTCGAGTCCACCCGGGGGAGCCACCGAAGGCCTGCGTTGTCGCTGGATCCACATCGCATTTCGACCGCACCGATGTTGTCAGTGGCTGCTGCCAGCATGTTGTGCATGAGCAAACCTGCACGGTTACGGCGGATGGCTGAGCCGACGGTGGCGGCAGCTCCGAGCGGTGTGCGCGTTCGTACCAGAATTCACGTGAGCGCGGACGAGGCTGTGGCTTTGACCGCAATCGGGGCATTCCTTGGGTCCGTGTATCGAGCTGAGCTGGCGGCCCGCATCCGCTGCGGTGTCCTAGATCGCGCGGCCCGAGCGGCTTGGCGGGCCGAGCGTAAGCGCGCAGTCACCCTTGTGTCCTCTTCGCGGTGGGCTGGGACGATTACCCGGGCCGTGGAGGACCAGTTTCAGCTGGGTATGCGAGGTTTGACAGCCGAGGTTGCGGACCTTAATGCGGCGGTGAACGTGTTGTCTGAGCGGTGCGCGCTGAATCCCGGTGAACACAGCACCGCAGAAGTGGATCATGGCTGTCTCGCGTCGGCTCGCCGGAGTGGTGTGCGGCGGGGTTATCGCAGCAAGGCGGAGCGGTTCACCAAGACACGCCGACTCGCTGTGCTGCGGCAACGTGTGCGCGCCGCGGAGGAGGCATTAGCAGGGGGTCGCCCCGCGATTGTGGTTGGCGGCAAACGCCTCTGGCGCCAGCGCCACAATCTTGTTCACTCCGACTTGACTGAGCTGCAATGGCGGCACCAATGGGATGCGGTCCGGATGTTCATCACAGCCGACGGCGAGACCGGCAAGGTCGGTGGCAACGAGACGATCCGCGTCGATCCGGAAGGCCGCCTGCGCATCAAGGTCCCTGTGGCATTGACCGCGGAATTTGGCTCGCATGTGGTGATCGAACGACCGGTGCGTTTTGCTTACCGCGGCGATGAATGGGCAGACCGGATGACAGCCCGGCAGGCAGTGCGTTACGACATCCATTTCGATACCAAGAGGGGCCGCTGGTATTTGGACGCGTCGTGGAGGTCCAGCCCCAAACCGCTGCCCAGCCTCGAGGAGTTGCGCGCCGGGCACGTGCTGGGAGTGGATTTAAACGCCGACCATTTGGCCTGCTGTGTACTCGACGCGTCGGGGAACCTGATAGGAGAACCGAATAGCATCGAGGTCGTAACCGCGGGGCTGACCGCATCTCACCGCGACGGGCGCATGCGCGCAGCCATCGTCACACTTCTGAATTTGGCGCAGCAGCACAATTGCCGTGCCGTCGTGATTGAGAATCTCGGCTTCAACGACAGCCGCACCATTGGCCGTGAAACCCTCGGCAGGGGGAAGCGTGGAAAGCGGTTGCGGCGCACCGTGTCCGGTATTCCCACCGCGAACTTCCGCAGACGTCTGATCGGCATGGCCGCTCGCAGGGGCATCAATGTGATCGGGGTCGATGCGGCTTACACGAGCCGCTGGGGTGCCCAGCACTGGATCCAGCCTTTGCGGCAGCAAACTTCCGACCCGGCCACCGTTACGTCCCATCACGGGGCGGCGGCCGCGATCGGCAGGCGTGGTCTCGGATTGGCAATCCGGCGACGACCGGCAGGGCCCCGCACCGGACAGAGGACCGATGCGGGCAAACCACTGGCCAGGCCAAGCCATCATCTGAGCACCGTGCGGCGGTACGGCAGTTCCGACCCACCGAAACGCCCACCGCGAGGTGTATCGGTCCGTCGGAAAACACCTATCGCAGGCGGCCAGCACCGTTCGGGCCGCAGTGGCGCAGCACCCAGTCCTGCTCACTCACCAGGAACGGTTGAAGGTTCGAGTCCTTCCGCGACATAACGCAGGCAAGACGGCAGGCAGCCATCACGCTCTTGGTTGTTGTTTACCACGGAGATTGCTGGTTTGCGTCCGACGACGTTGGGCAATCTGCTCGCGCTACCTCAGTACACGTCGCGCTGGTAGCGCTTCTCGGCGGAGAGGTTTCGCACGTAGGCATTGGCGGCGTCGGGGTCCAGCGCGCCGTAGCATTCCACGATGTCGTGGACCGCACGGTCGACCTCCTTAGCCATTTGATTGGCGTCGCCGCAGACGTAGAGGTGCGCACCGGCCTGTAGCCAGCGCCATAATTCCGCGCCACGCCGACGCATCAAGTCCTGCACGTACACCTTCTCCGGCTGATCGCGCGAGAACGCCAGGTCGAGTTCGGTGAGGAAACCGTCGGCGTACATCTCCTCGACCTCATCGCGGTAGTAGAAGTCGGTGGCGGCGTTGCGTTCTCCGAAGAACAACCAGTTTGGCCCGGGGTGGCCCAGCACGCGGCGCCGATGCAGAAAACTGCGGAACGGTGCAATCCCGGTCCCGGGGCCGATCATGATCATCGGCGTATCCGGATCGGTTGGCGGCCGGAAGTGGTTGGCCTGCTGAACGAAAATCCCGATCTCGTCGCTGTCGGCGTGATCGGCCAGATACGTCGAGCACACCCCGCCCCGCGGGACACCTTCACACTCGTAACGCACGGCGCTGACGGTCAGGTGCACCTCGCGGGGATTGTCGATCGACGCGGACGAGATCGAATACAGCCGCGGTGCAAGCGGTTTGAGCACCGACAACCACTCGTCCACGCTCGCGGTGACAGGGGATCGGGCCAGCACGTCCACCGTTTGTCGGCCCCACATCCAGTCGGCGAGCGCCGTCTTGTTCTCCGGCTTCACCAAGGTGGCCAATTCGGCATCACCGCTGCGTTGCGCGACGAACCGCAGCAGATCACCTGTGATGCGGGTGATCTCGAACCGTTCGGTGAGAGCGGTGCGCAGCCGCATCGCCCCGTGGTTGGGCACCTCGATGGTGGTGTCCCCGTCCAGGCCGGTGACCTCCAGCCACTCCTGGACGAGCGCGGGGTTGTTGCGCGGCCACACGCCCAGCGCGTCACCGGCGTGGTAGCTCAGCGTGCCCTCCGGTAGTTCGAACGCGAACTGGCGCACTTCCTTGGTCGAACCGGCACCGCTGAGAAGGGCATTGCGTGCCAGTCGCGCGATCAGCGGCCTCTTGCGGCTGTAGAGCTGTGGTTCCGGTTTGGCGGGCGCGACGACGGCGGCGGTGCTTGCGGGCGCACTGGCACCACCCCCGACGAGCATCGGCGTTTTGGTCAGGACCTCGCGGACCGCGGTCAGCCACCCGACGGCGGCCTCCTCGTAGTCGGGTTCACAGTCGACACGGTCAAGCATGGGAGTGGCGCCCAGCTCGGCGAGTCGGGTGTCGAGCTTGCGGCCGTAGCCGCAGAAGTCGGCATAGCTGGAGTCGCCGAAAGCCAGCACCGCGTAACGGGTGTCGACAAGCCGGGGAGCGTTGTCGGCGGACAGGTTCTCCCACAGCGCGGCGCCGTTGTCCGGTGGTTCCCCGTCGCCGGTGGTGCTGGTGATCACCAGCAGCTCTTTGGTCCTTGCCAGGTCGGCCACTGAGAACTCGTCCATCGCGCGCAGCGTCACCGGCACTGCGGCCGCGTCGAGTTGCGCGGCGCACTCGGCGGCGAACTGCTCGGCGTTGCCGGTCTGCGACGCCCACAACACCACGATCGAATCCCGCTGCTGTTCTTCAGGTTCGGCAGGTGTCGGATCGATGGGCCCCGTACCGCGCGGAGGCGCTGAAACCGCACCGGGTACCGGGCTGCGGGAGAAGAGGCCGGCCATCATTCCGTCCACCCACATCCGCTTGCCCGGCTCGAACGGCGCGCTCAGCGGCAGAGTCGGCACCCCGGGCGTTCGGCGCCCGACCTCGGTTCGCAGCGCGGTCACCAGACCGGCGAGATAGCGGCGTTCCATCGCATCGAACTCGATCGCGAATTCCTCGGTCTGGCCGAGGAGTTCGGCGAGGGTGTCCACTTGCGACAAGCTGATCTCCTCTGTGGGCGGCGTTTCGGCCATCTCTGGACTGCGAGGTTCGGAACCCGCGGCGACTTTCGCCAGGGTGACCGCACAGGCCTTGTACTCCGGTTGCTGCGACACCGGGTCGACAGCGTCGTTGGTGACGGCGTTGATCGACAGGTATTCACCGAACGCGTCGTTCCAGTGAAACGGCGCAAAGCAGTTGCCTGGCCGGACCCGATCTGTGATCACCGCCGGCAGCACAGCACGGCCGCGGCGAGAGGCGATTTCGACCGGATCGTCGTCGCGGATGTCCAACCGGGAGGCGTCGTCGGGGTGAATTTCGACGAACGGGCCGGGATTGAGTTTGTTGAGCTTGGCAACCTTGCCGGTCTTGGTCATCGTGTGCCATTGGTGCGGCAGACGCCCGGTATTGAGCAGAAAAGGGTAGTCGTCGTCGGGCATCTCGTCCGGCGGCAAGTGCGGCCTGGCGAAGAACATCGCGCGACCGCTGGGTGTCGGAAACGCCAAGCGGGGCACAGTGCCGTCGTCTCGCACAAGCTGCGTCTGGCTCACACCGTCGTTGAGATAACGGATCGGGTTGCGGTCTGCCGAGCTGCCCGGCGGGCACGGCCACTGAACCGGGGTCTGCCGCAGCCGGTCGTAGCTGATGCCGCGCAGGTCGTAGCCGGTCGCCGGATTCCAGAACTGCTTGATCTCCTCGAACACGTCCTCGGCGCAGTCGTAGCTGAACGCCTCGCCATACCCCATTTCGCAGGCGATTCGGGCGATGATGCGCCAGTCCGGCAACGACTGTCCCGGCGGTTCGAGCGCCTGCTGGAACAGGGTGAGGTTGCGCTCGGAGTTGACCATCACCCCGTCGCATTCGGTCCACAACGCCGCCGGCAGCAGGACGTCGGCGTACTCGTTGGTCTCGGTGTCCAAGAACGCGTCCTGGGCGATCACCAATTCGGCCCGCTCCAAACCGGCCAGTACCGTCTTCCGATTCGCCACCGTGGCAACCGGGTTGGTGCAGATGATCCAGCATGCCTTGATCTGGCCGTCGGCCATCCGTGAGAACATGTCGACGGTGCCGCCGCCCACCTCGGTGCGCAACGTTCCGCGGGGAACGCGCCAGACGTCCTCGACGAACGTACGGTCCTCATCGGAGGTGACGGATCGCTGACCCGGCAAACCCGGTCCCATGTAGCCCATTTCGCGTCCGCCCATCGCATTGGGCTGGCCGGTGAGGGAAAACGGCCCACTGCCGGGTTTGCAGATGGCACCGGTGGCCAAGTGCAGGTTGCACACCGCGTTGGTGTTCCAGGTGCCGTGCGTGCTCTGGTTGAGGCCCATGGTCCAGCAGCTCATCCAGTTGGCGGCCTCACCGATCCAGCGGGCGGCCGTGCGGATGTCCGCCTCGGGGATAGTTGTGATTTCGCTCACCACGTCGGGCGCGAACTGCTGCAGAAAACTCGGCATCACCTCCCAGCCTTCGGTGAACTCGTCGATGAACTCCGCGTCGGTATGCCGGTTTTCGACGATCAGGTGCAGCAGCCCGTTGAGCAGCGCGAGGTCGGTTCCCGGCGCGATCTGCAGGAACAGGTCGGCCTTCTCCGCGGTCGGGGTGCGCCGTGGGTCGACGACGATCAGTTTGGCGCCGGCCTTGACGCGGTCCATCATCCGCAGAAACAGAATCGGGTGGCAGTCGGCCATATTGGCGCCGATGACGAAGAACACGTCGGCGTGGTCGAAATCCTGGTATGAGCCGGGCGGCCCGTCGGCGCCCAGGGACTGCTTGTAACCGGAACCGGCACTGGCCATGCACAGCCGCGAGTTCGACTCGATCTGATTGGTGCCGATGAACCCCTTGGCGAGCTTGTTCGCCAAGTATTGTGCTTCAAGCGACATCTGGCCGGACACGTAGAGCGCGACGGCGTCGGGCCCGTGTTCGTCGATGATCGCGCGGAGTCGCTGCGCGCATTGGGTGATCGCGGCATTGACGTCAATGGCCTCGATCGGCTCTTCGCGGTGGGGCCGCCGGTAAGCCGAGTCCATCCGGCCCGGCGCGGCAAGCATCTCCGCGGTGGTTGCGCCCTTGGTGCACAACCGGCCGAAGTTGGTCGGATGTGTTTTCTGCCCGGTCGACTTGGCTACTCGTCGGCGGCCGGTCTGTGGATCCGTGTCGACCTGCAGGACCATGCCGCATCCCACACCGCAGTAGGCGCACAAGCTGTCGACAGTGTCCGGCTCGGCAGCCACGCGTGCGTCCTCCTCGATGTGCAGTCGGCAGTTGCGCACCAGCGTGCAGCGGGGTTGTTTCGAGATCGGTGAGGCGAGATTGCACAGGCTTTACGGCTTTCTCGCCGGCGCGGCAGCGCCGTGGTGATCGGCGCGAAACCGCGAGTTAACCCCAGCTGAGCGGTTGCATACTCAACCTACCGCCGATGCGGACTCGGCTGGCGGATCGCTGCAGAGGATTCACCAAACCCCCGGCAGATTCACAGTTTTCGTCAAGGTCTGCTCGCCACGATTAGTCCGGCAGGTTCTCCGGGTGCAGCATCTCGGCGTAGCGCAGCGGCTCGGGGATCCCGAACCCGTCGACCAGCGTCTCGGCGTAGAGCCGCAGCCGCCGGCACCGGTCGTTGATGCCGCGCGTGACCGCCTTGGCTCGCTCGGTCGACAGATACCGGTGCTCGATGTACCAGGCCTTGTCGTCTTCGATGACCGTCAGCGCGTAGAGGTCGCACACCAGATCGAGGATCTCCCGGGCCTTCTCGTCCTCGCACGAGTCGATGCCGGCGACGAAGGCCTCCAACACCACCCGGTCGATATGCGCGGACGCGGCATGCAGCACGTGGTCCTGCACCGCGTTGAACGCGTCGAACGCCGACATCTCGTTGGACTTGGCCTGTAGCCGGCGCGCCACCGAGGACAGCAGATACTCTTCGCGATCCTCGAACATCTTGACCTGAGTGCCGCGGTTGAACAGGCTGCCCTCTTCCTCGCTGTCCTGGCGGGCGTCGATGATCCGCTGCATGATCGCCTCTGCCGCAGTGCGTTTGATCACCCGATCGCCAACGGCGTTGGCGGCGAAGCGAACCCACTCCACCGGACTCATACTGCGGATGTCGTCGGCGTAGGCGGTCAGCAGCTCCTTGGCCACCAACTGAGTCAGCACGTGGTTGTCGCCCTCGAAGGTGGTGAACACGTCGGTGTCCGCCCGCAGCGCGATCAGCCGGTTCTCGGCCATGTAGCCCGCGCCGCCGCACGCCTCGCGCGCTTCCTGGATGGCCCGGCTGGCGTGCCAGGTGTTGGCCGCCTTCAACCCGGCGGCCCGCGACTCCAGCTCCCGCTGCTCCTCGGCATCGGGAGCGTCGGCCGTCTGCAGATCATGGCATTTGGACACCAGCTCGTTCTGCGCGAACTGCAGCGCATAGGACTTGGCGATCAGCGGGAGCAGCCGGCGCTGGTGCACCAGATAATCCATGATCAGCACCTCATGCTCGTCGTCGGGAGCGCTGAACTGCTTGCGCTGCAACGCATACCGGGTGGCGATGTCCAGTGCCAGCCGAGCGGCGTTGCCGGCACTGCCGCCCACACAGACCCGGCCGCGGATCAGCGTGCCGATCATCGTGAAGAACCGGCGACCCGGGTTCTCGATCGGCGAGCTGTAGGTGCCGTCCGGCGCGACGTCGCCGTACTTGTTCAGCAGGTTCTCCCGCGGCACGCGCACGTGGTCGAACACGATGCGGCCGTTGTCGACGCCGGGCAGCCCGCCTTTGTAGTGGTTGTCAGACGTCGTCACACCGGGCAGGTCGTTGCCGTCGGCGTCGCGGATCGGCACCAGAAAACAGTGCACGCCGTGGTTTTCGCCGCCTGTGATCAGCTGTGCGAATACCGCTGCGATGGTGGCGGTTTCGGCAGCGCCGCCGATGTACTCCTTGCGCGCCGACGGGGTCGCGGAGTCGATGACGAACTCTTCCGTCTTCGGGTCGTAGGTGGCGGTGGTCTCCAACGATTGCACGTCGCTGCCGTGGCCCCATTCGGTCATCGCGAAGCAGCCGCGCAGTTCGAGGTTGATGATTTTCGGCACGTACTGCTCGTGATGGCGTTCGGTGCCGAGATTCTCCACGGCCCCGCCGAACAGACCCCACTGCACGCCGGCCTTGACCATCAGCGACAGGTCCGACATGGCCAGCATCTCGATCATCGTGATCGCCGCGCCGACGTTGCCGGTGCCGCCGTGCTCCTTGCGGAAGCCGTCGTCGGCGGCGCCGGCGTCCGCCATGATCTTCATCTGCTCCGCCACTTTGGTACGGGCGATCACCGTGTTGGGCGTGTAGTGCGGGGCGAAGATCTCGCCGGTGAGCCGCTCTCGCATCTGGTTCTTCACGTCGCGCCAGCGCCCGTCGAGGGTGTTGCGCAGATGTTCGGCAATCGTGGTCATACCCCCGACCGTAACGCGATCGAGGCGCCGACAGGCCGGTGAGCTTAGATATCGCCATGACGCAGTACGACGTCGGTCACACCCATTCCGACGTGAGCGGCGGTTGGTTGCGGGCAGCCAGCTTCGGCGCCATGGACGGCCTGGTCAGCAACTCCGCGCTGATCGCCGGGGTGGCCGCGAGCGCCGGCACCCAGGCCGTTGTGCTCAGCGGTATCGCCGGTCTGCTGGCCGGCGCGTTTTCGATGGCACTCGGCGAGTACACGTCGGTGACCACCGCCAACGAGCAGATCGACTCCGAGGTCTACGTCGAACGCCGCGCGCTGCGCACCCGCCCGCAGGCCGAGCACGCCGAGTTGGTCGACATGCTGACGCAGCTGGGCCTGACCGAGCACACCGCCGAAGTCGCCGCCGACGAGATCCACCGCGACGAGAAGGGGGCGATCACGTTCCATCTCGCACAGGAGCTCGGCGTCAATCCCAGCGAAAAACCGTCACCCTGGCTGGCGGCGCTGTCGTCGTTCGTGATGTTCGCCGTCGGCGCGGTGATCCCGCTGATCCCCTACCTGCTCGGCTTCGAATCGCTGGCGGCCGGACTGGTGTGCGCGGGCGTCGGGCTGCTGATCGCGGGCGGTCTAGCGACCCGGTTCACCCGCAAGCCGCTCTGGTGGGGCGCGTCGCGGCAGCTACTGTTCGGTGCGGTCGCGATTGCCGCCACCCATGTCGTCGGGAAGCTCATCGGCATGGTGGTGTGACGGCCGCAGCCACCACCACAGGAACAGGACGCCGAGCACTCCGAAACCGATCAGGATCGCCATGTCGAGCAGCCACCAGCCTGCCGAATGGCTCCAGGACTCGTCGAAATCGGCCAGCAGATTGATCGCATGCACGTCGACGGTGGACGCCGCCGCCGCAAAGCCCCATCGCGACGGCACCAGCCAGGCGAGCTGTTCCAACCCGAAGCGGCCAGCCAGCGGAAAAGCCCCGCCGGAGAACAACAATGACAGCAGGACCACCACCACGGTCATCAGCACGAGCTGCTCGGTGTACTTCGCCAGCGACGAGAGCACCAGCGCGACGACCATCGACACAATCGCCGTCACCGCCAGGGCGACGTAGAGCTCGAAGGCCGGGCTGCCCAGCAGGACAGCGCCTTTCACCGGCGCGCCCTTGCCTGCGACCGCGGCGGTGGTGATGATCGCGGTCTGCACCAGCGCCACGATGCCGTAGACGATGATCTTGGCGGCCAGGTAGGCAGACGTCGACAATCCGTCGGCCTGCTCACGCTGGAAGATGCGGCGCTCGCGGAACAGATCGCGGATGGCCAGCGCCGTACCCATCACGACCGCACCGAAATTCAGCACCACCAGAATTTCGACGGCCTCGTCCGGGCTGTCGCCGTACGGGTCGGCCTGCCCGAAGCCCGCATGTCCTGGCACCACTAACGCCAACGCGCCGAACAGCAACGGCAGGATGGTCAGGAAGATGAAATAGCGCTGGTCGCCGACTAGGAGCCAGGCCTGCCGTCGCGCGGCGACGACGATTTGCCGCCACACCCCGACGTGCTCCGGCGGGCCAAGAGCCTCAACGGTTTTCGTGTCGGGGGGCAGCTCCTGCCGGCGAGCCAGGAATTTCTCGTGGGCGCCGTCGGGGTCGCTGGTCACCTGAGCCAAAATCTCCGACCAGCTCGCGTCGATCTCTGCCGGCGGCCCGGCGAACGCCGTGGTGCCGGCCGAGGTGAGCAACACCACCTGGTCGCACACGCCGAGGTGATCGACCGCCGTCGTCGACAGCACCACGACGCGGCCCGCGTCGGCGAGCCGGCGCAGTAGCACCAAAATCTGTTGTTGGCCGGCGGGATCGAGGCCTGCGGTCGGCTCGTCGAGAACCAGCAGCGACGGTTCGGTGATCAGTTCGGAGGCCAGCGAGGCACGCTTGCGCTGTTCGATCGAGAGCTCGCCGACCTGGACGGTGCGCCGCGAATTCAGTCCCAGCTCGCCGATGACGCTGTCCACAATCCTGCGGCGCTCGTCAGCCGAAGCGCTTGGCGGCAACCGCAATTCGGCGGTGTAGCCCAACGCCTGCTCGACGGTGAGTTGCGGGTGCACCAAGTCGTCCTGCGGCACGATGCCGATGTAGGGCCGCATCGCGTCGTACTCGTCGTGCACATCGTGGCCGCCGACAGTGACGGTGCCGTCGGTCGGCCGCACGGCGCCGCCGAGCAGATCGATCAGCGCGCATCCGGCGGCCGGTGACGGCCCGACGATCGCTGTCAGGCTGCCTGGCTGCGCCGTGAACGACACGTCGGAGAGCACCGGTTGGCCTTCGATGCTCAGGCACAGCCCTCGGGCGTGCAGCGCACCAGACGGCGTTGCGGGGCGCTGCGGCGGGGCCTCGGAGCCGGCGCGCGGTAGCCGAGTGGTGGGCGCCGTCTCGTGTGGCCGGGGCTCCGCCCGACTGGGGATCAGCCGTTGCATGGCTCCGGTCATGCGGCCGACCAGATCCTGCCCCTTGCGCTGGGCCACCTGCGGCCACGACGGCGGCGATTCCGGTTGTGGCTCAGGAGGTTTCGGGTGAGCCTCGGGTGGCGGCGGCTTAGGCGGAGGTGCAGGCGGTGGTGGCGGTGCAGGCGGTGGTGGCGGGCCTGACGGTGGAGGCGGCTGCGGCGGTGGTGCCTGAAAACGCGTGGTGGGCAATTGGGATGGCGGTTTCGGCGTGGCCGGTCGCGGTTCGGGCGACGGCGGTGGCACCGGCACCTGCCGTGGCCGCGGCAGGCGGAATCGCTGCGTAGGCGCTTGGGAGGGCGGGCTTTTCGGCTGGTCGGGGGGCGGTGGCGGCTGGACCCGCGGCGGTCCGGGTGGTGCGGGCATCCGCGGCGGTGCGGGCCGCTTGCGGGGCGGGGGAGGTGACATGGGCCGACCGCGCGGCGGAGGCGCTGGCGCGCCCCTGGCAGGCGGAGGCGCGGCGAGTTGGAAGACCAGCCGCGGGCCATGCCGCGGGTCACCCAGCGTGATCGCCCGGCCGTCGCGGATGAACACGGTCGACATGCGCACGCCGTCGACGTAGATGCCGTGTTGGCTGCGGTCCAAAGCCACCCACTGCCGGCCGTCGTGGTGCAGCACCAAGTGGGTGGGCGAGGTGGTGTGCTCCGTGCCGTCGAGCTGGATATCCGAGCGGCTGTCGCGGCCGACGGTGACGTCGCGGCCGGCGGGGAAGGTGTAGCGCTTCGATCCGACCCAGACGGTCAACGGGGAAGCCTGCGCCTCCGGCCGCATGGTCACCACCTTTCGCACCCAGTGGGCCGATCAACGGTTTGTCTACCCGCCATCATGCGCCGAGAACCGGCAGGGCGGTCAGCGCGGGCGGGTCGGCGGCGCGGCGTCGTCGAGAAGCCGATGCAGGACTGCGACGGCCTCGGCCAGCGTCTGCCGGTCGGCAGGGTCGAGCCGGCCGAGCTGCGGCTCGATTGCGGCGGCCCGATCCGCCCGCACCCGGTTGATGGTTCGCACGCCCTCCGGGGTGATGCGGATGCGGACCGCCCGCGCGTCGCCGGGGTCGACGGAGCGGGTGACCAGGCCGGCGTCTTCCAGCCGTCGTACCTGCGTCGTCATCGTGGGCTGCGAGCAATGATCGACCGCGGCCAGTTCGCAGATTCGCGCCTCGCCCTGGGCCTCGATGGTGGACAGCAGCCGGGCTTGCGCCGCCGGCAACGGCATCTGGATCCGTTGGGTCGCGTAGCGGTTGAGCCGGGCGACCACGGCCAGCAAATCAGCACCCAGCCCCGGGACGGCTTCGCCGGAGTCGCGGGCCGGACCGGGCCGTGCGGTCGCGGATGACGTCATGCCTCCATAATTGCATAGCTTGGCTATATACACCACTTGTTGGGCGGCTTCGCGGCGGCAAACACCGGACGGACCGCACGGCGTGCGAACGCGGCACACCCGCCGACTACTGGCAGAATCAATGAAATGACCGCCGCCAGCACAGCGAATCCAGCGCGACGGGCGCGATCGCTGCGCCCCGGCGAACTCGCGCAGGCGTCGGTGATGGCCGCGCTGTGCGCCGCGACCGCGATCATCGCGGTGGTCGTCCCGTTCGCGGCCGGTCTGGCGCTGCTCGGCACCGTCCCGATGGGCCTGCTGGCCTACCGCTACCGGCTGCGTGTGTTGATCGCGGCGACCGTGGCCGCCGGGATCATCGCCTTCCTGATCGCGGGCATGGGTGGCTTCATGACCGTCGTCCACAGCGCCTACATCGGCGGGCTGTGCGGAATCGTCAAGCGCAGACGCCGCGGTACGCCGACTGTGATCGCCGCGTCGCTGGTGGCCGGCGCGGTGTTCGGGGCGGCGGTGGTGGCCGCGCTGGCGGTGCTGGCCCGGCTTCGGCGCCTGATCTTCGCCGCGATCACCGCCAACGTCGACGGGATCGCTGCCGTCATGGCGCGGTCGGGTTTGGAGCAGCCCTCGGCGGAGCTCAAGCGATTTTTCGCGGCCGCGGCGCATTACTGGCCGTGGCTGCTCCTGGCCAACTTCGTCATCATGATCATGATCGTGTCGTTGATCGGTTGGTGGGCGCTGTCGCGGGTGCTGGACCGGATGCGTGGCGTTCCCGACGTCCACAAGCTCGACGAGCTGGCCGAAACCGGGCCCATCGCACCGGTTCCCGTGCGGCTGGACCGGGTGCGCTATCGCTACCCGGGCACCCAGCAGGATGCGTTGCGGCCGGTGAGCATGGAGGTCGACGTCGGCGAACACGTTGCGGTCACCGGCGCCAACGGCTCGGGCAAGACCACCCTGATGCTGATCCTGGCCGGGCGGGAGCCGACGTCGGGCAGCGTCGAACGTCCGGGTGCGGTCGGGTTGGGTCGGCTCGGCGGAACCGCGGTCATCATGCAGCACCCGGAAAGTCAGGTGCTGGGCACCCGCGTCGGCGACGACGTGGTCTGGGGACTGCCGCCGGGCACCACCACCGACGTGGACCGGCTGCTGGCCGAGGTCGGGCTGGACGGGCTCGCCGAGCGCGACACCGGAAGCCTGTCCGGCGGCGAACTGCAGCGGCTGGCCATGGCGGCCGCGCTGGCACGCGAGCCCGCGCTATTGATCGCCGACGAGGTCACCAGCATGGTCGACCAGCAGGGCCGCGAAGCACTGCTGGGCATCATGTCCGGCCTGACCGAACGGCATCGCACTGCCCTGATTCACATCACGCATTACCACGACGAGGCCCAATCCGCCGACCGCACAATCAATCTCAGCGATTCGCCGGACAACACCGAGATGGTCGAGACAACTGCCGCGCCACAGGCCAGCGTGCCGATCGACCACGCGGACGCCACCCCGGTGCTCGAACTGGCCGGCGTGGGCCACGAATACGGCAGCGGCACACCGTGGCAAAAGACCGCGCTGCGCGACATCAGCTTCTCGGTGTATCAGGGCGACGGGGTTCTGATCCACGGCGGCAACGGATCCGGCAAGTCCACGCTGGCCTGGATCATGGCCGGGCTGACGGTGCCCACCACCGGCACCTGCCTGCTGGACGGGCGACCCACCCACGAGCAGGTCGGCGCGGTGGCGCTGTCGTTCCAGGCGGCCAGACTGCAGTTGATGCGGAGCAGGGTGGATCGGGAAGTGGCCTCGGCGGCCGGTTTCTCACCGGACGACCACGACCGGATCGCGACCGCGCTGGCCGTCGTCGGATTGGATGCCACGCTGGCACAACGGCGTATCGACCAACTCAGCGGCGGCCAGATGCGCCGCGTGGTGCTGGCCGGCCTGCTGGCCCGGTCACCGCGGGCGTTGATCCTCGACGAGCCGCTCGCCGGGCTGGACGCCGTCAGCCAGCGCGGACTGCTGCGACTGCTGGAGGATCTGCGCCGTGAGCACGGCCTGACGGTGGTGGTGATCTCGCACGATTTCGCCGGCATGGAGGAGTTGTGCCCGCGCACACTTCATTTGCGCGACGGCATGCTCGAGGCGGCGTCGGCGACGGCGGGGGGAGTGTCATGACGACTGCTGCGCCAACACGTCGGCCGTCGCGCCCGGTGGTGTTGTTGCGCCCGGTGCCGCACGGATCGCCCATCCACGACCTGTGGGCCGGCACCAAACTGATTGTGGTCTTCGGCATTTCGGTGCTGATGACGTTCTATCCCGGATGGGCGTCGATCGCGCTGGTGGCCGCCCTGGTGCTGGCGGCGGCCCGGGCTGCCCGCATTCCGCGTGGCGCGTTGCCGTCGGTGCCGCCCTGGCTATGGATTCTGCTGGCGTTCGGCGGCATCACCGCGGCGCTGGCCGGCGGTGACCCGGTGGTCCACCTGGGCACCGTCGACCTGGGGCTCGGCGGGCTGTTGAACTTCTTGCGCGTCACCGCGCTGTCGATCGTGTTGCTCGGTTTGGGCGCAATGGTCTCCTGGACCACGAATGTCGCCGAAATCGCACCTGCTGTCGCGACATTGGGCCGTCCGCTGCGGTTCTTGCGGATTCCGGTCGACGAGTGGGCCGTCGCGTTGGCGCTCGCGTTGCGGGCGTTCCCGATGCTGATCGACGAGTTCCGGGTGCTCTATGCCGCTCGCCGGTTGCGGCCCAGGCAGGTACCGGCTACCCGGCGCGGGCGTCGGCGGCGCCGCTGGGTGGAGCTGGTCGACCTGCTCGCGACGGCCGTCACCGTGACGCTGCGCCGCGCCGACGAGATGGGCGATGCGATCACCGCCCGCGGCGGCACCGGTCAGATCTCGGCGGTCCCGTCGCGGCCGAAGCTGGCTGACTGGGTGGCGCTTTCGATCACGGCCGTGGTGTGCGGCGCTGCACTGGCAGCGGAATTGATGCTCGGCGCCTAACGGCGGGCGGCGGCGTTGGCCGCGTCTTGGGCTTCGCGCAAGAGTGTCGCCACGTCGCCGCGGCCGAGGAACATCTCGTCGAAGTACGGTTGAAGAGCCTGGTAGCCGGCAGGGAAGCCGGCGCCGCCGGGCGCCGGGATCCGCGGTCCGTTCAGTACCGCGAAAAACGGTGTGACGTCGACGCCTTTGCCCGCCCAGTAGTCGAAGTACACCCGCTGAGCCGACCGCACGGCGGGAATGGCGCTGCCCCTGCGGCCCAAGTATTCGTTGCCCTGTTTACTGCCCATCCAGTCCAGCACTTGGCGTACCGCGTCGGGATTCTTGGACGCCGAATTACCGGCAGCGGCAATGCCATTGGTGACGCTGACCCGGCCCTTCGGACCGGTCGGTAGCATCGCGATTCCCCAGCGGAAACCGGCCTGGCCGGCCACCGCCGCCAGGTTGTAGGTGCCGGACTGAAACAGTGCCATCTTGCCGGCCAGGAACTGGTTGCGGGAAAAGTCGTTGTTGGCGTTGGTGTCCGAGGCTGGTGGTGCGACATGATCGTCGTTGATCAATTGGACAAGGTAATTGAACGCGGCACGGGCACCGGGATTGTCGAACGCGAACCGGTCGCCGGTCTGGAACACGCCACCGGCGGATCCGATGTAGTTCAAGTAGATGCCCTGCGGGTCGTTCGCCGCGTTGTAGCCCCACTGGCGCACCCGCCGCGGATCGAAACCCGGTGTGCCCGCGGCGTGCCCGTCGACGTCGACAGTCAGCCCGGCCAGCAGCGGCCGCAGCGTGTCGCTGGTGTCGGGGCTCCATCGCACGGTGCTTAGCCGCGAAGGGTCGACGCCGGCCTTCGCCAGCAGGTCTGCGTTGTAGTACACGGCGATGCCGGCGTCGGTCAGTTGCGGCACACCCCACAGCGTTCCGTCGCGGGTGAACTGCCCGACGACCGAGGGTTCCCAATCCGGCTTGGCCTCGACTTTCATCAGCCGCCGGCTGTCGGCGTACGCGGCGAGGTAGGCGTTGGACAGCCAGAAGATGTCGTCGGCGCTGCCGCCGGCCACGTCGGTGCGCAGCGTGTCGAAGTAGGTAGCGTAGGCCACCACGTTGGTGTGCACCTCGATGTCGGGATGGGCGCGGGTGAACGCCTGGAATGACTGGCGGTAGGCCGCGGCGACCTGCTCGTCCCACAGTCGCACGGTCACGACGGTGCGGCCGCCGCGGGGCGTGGCCGAAATATCTAGCAGCACCGCCGACGCGGCCAATAGCACCGCTACCAGTACCACTGCTGCGGCCACCAGCGTGGAACGCCTGGGCGCGGCCACCAGCGTGGAACGCCTGGGCGCGGTCATCGAGATTGCGTCCAGGGTCGTGAATCGGCGAAAACCACAGCCCTCAGCGCAATCTCGACAGTCATTTGAGCCCCGTGACGACGATCGAGCGCACGATGTGCCGCTGGAACACCACAAACAGCACGATCAGCGGTACGATCGCCACCGTCGTCGCCGCCATCACCAGCGTCCACTGGGCGTTGTAGCGGGACTGCAGCGCGGCCGTCGCGACCGTCAACACCCGCCACTTGGCGCCGCTGGTGATCACCAGCGGCCACATGAAGTTGTTCCACTGCGAGACAACCGTGATCAGCATCAGCGTGACCAGGATGGGCCTGCTCGCGGGCACCACGACATGCATGATCACGTCGAGCGTGTTGGCGCCGTCCAGGCGCGCCGCGTTGATCAGGTCGTCGGGAATCGCGCGGAAGTGCTCGCGCAACAGGAAGATCGCGTACGGCGAGCCGAACACGAACGGCAAGACCAGAGCCCAGAACGTGTTGCGCAGACCCACTTGGGCCATCATCAGATACAGCGGCACCACAGTCACGGTGGCCGGCACCATCAACGTCGCGATGTAGACCCAGAACAGCGCGTCGCGGCCCGGGAACCGCAACCGGGCGAACGCGTAGGCGGCCAGCACCGAAAAGCTCAGCTGGCCAAGCAGGATCACCGCGGTCATCAACGCGGTGACCGCCAGCGCCCGGCCAAAACCCGCGCCGCCCAGGTCGGTGTAGTTGGCCAGCGTGGGCGGGCGCGGCCAGGACAGCGGTGTGCCCGTCGCAAACTGTCGAGCCGACGTGAACGACGTCAGCAACCCAAGAGCGAACGGCGCCAACGTGATCAGCGCGCCGAGCCCCAGTCCGGCGTAGACGGCCGCGGCCCTAGACGAGGTCATAGCTGATCCGCCGCCGGAAGTACAGGTGCTGGACGACGGTGACGCCGACCAGGATCGCGAACAACACCACTGCCATCACCGCGGCCCGCCCGATCGCCGCCGCACCGAACGCCTCGACGTAGATGCGGTGCGCAACCAGGTCGGTGCGCCCCGCCGGACCGCCACCGGTCAGCGCGTACACGGTGTCGAAAACCTGTGCGGCGCTGACGATTCCAGTGACCAGTACAAAGAACATCGTGGGCCGCAGCATCGGCAACGTGATCCTCCAGAACCGCTGCCAAGCCGTCGCACCGTCCGTCAGAGCCGCGGCATGGATCTCGGCCGGAATCGCCAGGATCCCCGCCACGAAGAACAGCGCGACATAGCCCACGTTGGTCCACACGATCACCGCCGACACCACCGGCAACGCCAGACCGGGATCGGATAGCCATTCGATGCGATGCCCCAACGCCGTGCTGACCGCCCCGTCGGTCGGCGCCAGGATCCAGCGCCACAACACCGCGATCGCCAGCGGCGCGCAGATCCAGGGCAGCACGTAAAGCGTGCGGAACACGCCGGTGCCGGGCAGCTCACGCGCCAGTAACCCCGCGGCAGCCAACCCGAGCACGGTCTGCGCCGGCACCACGATCGCCACGAAGATCAGCGTCACCAGCAGCGAGTTGCCGAACGTCGAGTCGCCGAGCACCGAGCGCCAGTTGCCCAGTCCCACATACTCGATGGGTCCGAGCAGATCCCAGCGGTGCAAGCTCAGCCACACCACGACCAGGATCGGCAGCAGCAGGAACGTGACCACGCCGAACAGGCTGGGTGCCAGTAGGGCATACCCCAGCGCAGTCGACCGTCGCGCCATGGGTGTATTAAAGCCGCTCGCTACGGTGGAGTCGTGACGCCGAACCGGGGAATCGACGAGGACTTTCTCGACCTGTCCCGCCATGAGTTGGCCGATGCCGCGCTGTCGGCGGCCACCGCAGCAGGGGCGAGCCACGCGGACCTGCGGATTCACCGCATCATCACCGAAGTCATCCGGCTGCGCGACGGCGAGCTGGAGACGGCGGTCATCAGCCGCGAGCTCGGCCTGGCGGTGCGGGTGATCGTCGACGGCACCTGGGGATTCGCCTCGCACGCCGAGCTGTCCGCGCCCGTCGCCGCCGAGACCGCGCGAAGGGCGGTAGCAGTGGCCACCGCGCTGGCGCCGCTGAACGCCGAGCGGATCGAGCTGGCCTCCGAGCCGGTGTACCGGGACGCCAGCTGGGTGTCGAGCTATGAAGTCGACCCGTTCACGGTGTCCACCGCGGCCAAGGTCGCCGTGCTGGCGGAGTACTCCGGCCGGTTGCTGGCCGCCGACGGGGTCGACCACGTCACCGCCGGGCTGACCGCGGTCAAGGAGCAGACCTTCTACGCCGACACGTTCGGGTCGACGATCACCCAGCAGCGGGTGCGGCTGCTGCCGCGATTGGAGGCGGTCAACGTCGACGCCGCGGCGGGCGGCTTCGACACCATGCGCACGCTGGCGCCGCCGACGGCCCGCGGCTGGGAGGTGGTGGCCGGCGACGAGGTATGGAACTGGAGCGACGAGCTGGCCCAGATCCCGTCGCTGCTGGCCGAGAAGGTCAAGGCGCCCGGCGTGACGCCGGGCCGTAAAGACCTGGTGATCGACCCGACCAACCTGTGGCTGACCATCCACGAGTCCATCGGGCACGCATGCGAATACGACCGCGCCATCGGCTACGAAGCCGCCTATGCCGGAACATCTTTCGCCACACCCGACAAGCTCGGCAGTCTGCGCTACGGCTCGCCGGTGATGAATGTCACCGCTGACCGCACCGCCGAATTCGGTTTGGCCAGCATCGGGTACGACGACGAGGGCGTGGCCGCGCAAAGCTGGGATCTGGTGCGCGACGGGATCTTCGTCGGCTATCAGCTCGACCGGGTGTTCGCGCCGCGGCTCGGGCAGCCGCGGTCCAACGGCTGCTCGTATGCCGACTCGCCGCACCACGTGCCGATCCAGCGGATGGCCAACGTGTCGCTGCAGCCGGGCACCGACGAGCTCTCCACCGCCGATCTGATCGGCCGGGTCGACGACGGCATCTACATCGTCGGCGACAAGTCCTGGTCAATCGACATGCAGCGCTATAACTTTCAGTTCACCGGCCAACGCTTCTTCCGGATTCGCAACGGGCGGCTGGATGGTCAGCTGCGCGATGTTGCCTATCAGGCCACCACGACCGACTTTTGGAATTCGATGGAAGCCGTTGGTGGACAGTCGACCTGGCAGCTGGGCGGGGCGTTCAACTGCGGCAAGGCCCAGCCCGGCCAGGTGGCCGCCGTCAGCCACGGCTGTCCGTCGGCATTGTTCCGCGGAGTCAACGTGCTCAACACTCGGGCGGAGGCAGGCCGATGATCGGTGCTCAGCAGGTTGTCGATGCCGCGTTGGGTGCGGCGAAGCGTGCCGACGAGACGATCGTGATCGTCAGCGACCGCAGTGAGGCGTCGCTGCGCTGGGCGAACAACTCGATGACCACCAACGGGGTGTCGACCAGCCGCAAAACAACGGTGATTTCGATTGCGCGTCAAGGTAACAGCGCCCGTGTCGGCTCGCTCAGCACCGCGGAGGTGGACCCGTCGCTGATCCCCGGGCTGGTCGAGGAGTCGGCCGAGGCCGCCCGCTCGGCGCCGGAGTCCCGCGATGCGGCCCCGCTGCTGCCCGGTACCGGCGTGCCCGACGACTGGGATGCCCCGGTTCCCGCGACCGGGGCCGAGGTGTTCGCCGACGTCGCGGGGGCGTTGCGGCGGGGATTTGGCGGCGCGGACCAGTTGTACGGCTTCGCCCGCCATGAGCTGCAGACAACGTTCGTGGCGACGTCCACCGGGTTGCGCCGGCGCTACACGCAGCCCACCGGATCGGTGGAGATCAACGCCAAGCGCGGCGGAGCCAGCGCCTGGGCCGGCGTCGGTACGCCTGACTTTGCCGATGTGCCAACGGATTTGCTTTTGGAGCAGCTGTCCACCCGGCTGGGCTGGGCCGAGCGAACTATGGAGTTGCCCGCGGGTCGCTACGAGACGATCATGCCGCCGTCGACCGTGGCCGACATGATGATCTACCTGGGCTGGACGATGAGCGGCCGCGGCGCGCAAGAGGGCCGCACCGCATTTTCGAAGCCCGGGGGCGGAACCCGGGTGGGGGAGCGGCTCACCGACATGCCGCTGACCCTGTACTCCGACCCCTTTGCACCGAGGCTGGGGTGTGGGCCGTTCGTCGCCGCCACCAGTTCGTCGGAGACGGTGTCGATCTTCGACAACGGCATGGACATCCGACGGGTGGATTGGCTGCGCGACGGCGTGATCAATGCGCTGGCCTACCCGCGGGCGGCGGCGGCCGAATTCGGCGCCCCGGTCGCGGTCGCCGCCGACAACCTGCTGATGACCGGCGGCCACTCCACGCTCGCCGACATGATCGCCGAGACCGAGCGCGGGCTGCTGCTGACCACATTTTGGTACATCCGCGAGGTGGACCCCACCACGCTGCTGCTGACCGGGCTGACCCGCGACGGCGTCTATCTGGTCGCCGACGGTGAAGTAGTCGCGGCGGTCAACAACTTTCGGTTCAACGAGAGCCCGCTGGATCTGCTGCGGCGGGCCAGCCAGGTCGGCGCCAGCGAGGTGACGCTGCCACGGGAATGGGGTGATTGGGCTACCCGGGCGGCGATGCCGTCGTTGCGGATTCCGGACTTTCACATGTCGTCGGTCAGCCAGGCGCAATAATTCTGCGATGGGCGGATTGTTGGCGCCGTTGGTGGCGTTATCCGGTGGAGCTGTAGTACGAGGTGTTTGCGCGAGGGCGTTGTCGTTGCCGCCGCTGCCGACCGAGACGGACGTGTCAGATGTCGAACCCGCGGTCGCCGAATTCGCCGAACAATTCAGCATCGACGTGTCGATGATCGGCGACGAGCACCGGTCGCGATTGTCATCCACGCTGGGGGACAAGACGTTTGGCGTCGTGGTGCAGATGTATATCGCCGACTTCGTCCCTCGGGTGCGGGCCGGGCTGGAGGTGCTGGGAGTAGGCCAGGAGCATCTCGGATGGGTATCCGAGCCGATTGCCTGGGATCACTCCACCGATCCGGCCGACGCCGTGTTCAACGGATTTCTGCCGGCGGTGGCGCGGATGCGTGAGCTCGATGCGCTGACGTCGGAGCTGGTCCGGCTGCGCGGGGCGGCGCAGCACAACTGCCGGTTGTGCAAGTCGCTGCGGGAGACGACGGCGCTGGAGGCCGGCGGGTCGGAGTCGCTGTACGGCGACATCGAGCGCTTCGAGGCGTCGACGCTGCTGACCGATCGTCAGAAGGCGGCGCTGCGGTATGTCGACGCGCTGATCTGGTCGCCGGCCCACATCGACCGCAGCGTGGCAGCTGCGGTGCGTGCACATTTCTCCGAAACTGAGGCTGTCGAGCTGACGTTCGACGTGATGCGCAATGCCAGCAACAAGGTCGCCGTGTCGTTGGGCGCCGACGCGCCGCGGGTGGAGCAGGGCACCGAGGAGTATCTGATCGGTGCGGACGGGCAGACGGTGTTCAGCTGACGGCCTATTCGCGGCGGGCGCCGGATGAGGCCAGGACTACATGTCGTTGGCATGCGGCAACTTTCGGGATGTGAAACACTGCGGTGCGAACCGCACTACCGAAAGTTGGGCCACCAGAAAATATGTCAGCAAAACAAGCGCAGCACGACGCGGCCGAAGCTTTGTTCAGGGCCATCGTGGCGACGCTGGACAAACATGAACACGAACACACCCTGACCGAGACGGTCCTGGAGGCACTGGCGTCGGCGTATGCGGCGGTGTCGACGAGCGTTCCCGATCAGGGACGGTTGGGGTAGCCCCGAGGGGCATGGCCGCGGCCCGGGGCTATCCCCTCGGCTTCCGGTTCTGCCGCGCCGGTTACTCTGCACCTAGCTGATGCAGGGGGCGGTAGCTCAGTTGGTTAGAGCCGCGGACTCATAATCCGTTGGTCGCGGGTTCGAGCCCCGCCCGCCCCACCGCAGAGGTGTATGACCTCGGCTGATGCTTAACACTGCGTGGAATCTGCCTTGGTCAACACCATCGCCGCTTCGTTGTACGGGAACAGGCGGTAGAACATCCCTGATGACCCCGAAACGATCGCTGCGCCCTCGGCCTTACTCACAAGACGGGGATTGACCAGCGCGATACTTCTGCCGCGCCTGTGCAATACCGCCTGTCCGCCGGCCAAAACATTCTTCACCCAGTCCGAATGCAGCCCGTACCCGATGAGGATGACGAAGCCGTCGGGGGTGGGAAAGACCAACAGCGGCGTTCGATAACGCCGGCCTGATTTGCGTCCGACATGTTCGAGCGTCCCTTGGAACGGAAGCCACGGCGTGATCGACCGAGCCGCTGGATTGGTGACTCGACGATTGAATTTGGCGACGGCCCTTGGTACCCGCATGGCTCCTCATTCTCAGCTAGGTTCAAATCATCGACGTGCCAACTCATGCGGTCGTGGGCACCAGGGCGCTGATGTCCTCGCCTTGAAGCAGCTTGATCGTCAGATTCAGGTCGAAGTAGTCGGTCCAGCGTGTGATCCTCCCGTCGCCATCGACGACGAAGGTTCCCATTACGGGGATGGCCGGCTTGCGTCCATCGGGAGTCTGGATGTAGTCCAGGCGTTCGGTGAGCACCACGGAACCCTCGCTGGCGAGGTTCACGATCTCGAACGCGTAGGCGTCCGGGAACATAGCGAACTGGGCCGCCATGTTCTCCACGATGGCGTCCGGTCCGGTGAAGGCAGGCATTCCCACGTTCTGATAAACAGCCCCTTCGGCGAGGAGGGGACGTAACGCTTCGGCGTCCCGATTCTCCATCAAAGCGCAGAAGTGGCGGACGATATCGGCTGGCGAAGACAATGAAACGAATCCTTTCACTGCGCGTAGGTGAATCAACTGCGCGGGTTGGAAGACGATGCGGATCTGCCTCTCGACACATCAGTGCTCGTGGATGATCACCCCGCGAATGTTGCGGCCGGCGAGCATGTCGTCGTAGGCCTCATTGATGTCGTCGAGCTTGTACTCGGTGGTGACGGCTTCGTCGAGCAATAGCTTGCCGCTTCGATAGAGGCTGATCAGTCGAGGGATGTCGGCCCGCGGGTTGGCTTCGCCGTACAGGCTGCCCAGCAGGCGTTTCTGGAACAGCGTGAACAACGTCAGCGGCAGCGTCGGCGTCACGTCGGACATCGATGCCAGGGCGGTGGCCACCACGGCACCGCCCTTCCGCACCGCGTTGAGCGCGTCGTTGATCATCGCGCCTTCGAGCACGCCTGGCGTAAGAATGGCCGAGTCTGCCATGACTCCACGCGTAATCTCGCCAACTAACTGGGTTGCTTCCTCCATCGAGGTGGCAAAGTGAGTGGCTCCGAACTGAAAAGCTTTGTCGCGCTTGCTCGGCTCAATATCGACTACGACGATTTGCTCCGCACCCGCCAGCCGCGCGCCCTGAATGGCGCCGCTGCCGATGCCTCCGCAGCCAACCACGAGTACCACGTCGCCGGGACTGATGTTCGCGGTGTTGACGGCCGAACCCCAGCCGGTGGTTACGCCGCAGCCGAGAAGGCATGCGCGCGATAGCGGTACATCGTTGTCGATCTTGACCACTGAGGCTTCCGACAACACGCCCCATTGCGCGAAACTGCCGACGCCCGAGAGGGCTCCGATGCCCCGTCCTTTGGTTCGGCGCCGGAAGGTGCCGTCGGCCTGGACTCCCGCGAGGATGGTCGCGCCGGAATCACAGAGATTCTGACGACCCGTGGCGCACCAGCGGCAGCGACCGCACGCCGGCAGGAAAGATGTGACCACGTGGTCTCCCACCGCTACATCGCGCACTCCCGGACCAACCTCTTGAACGATGCCTGCCCCTTCGTGTCCACCTATCAAGGGAAAACTCACTCCGAACATGTCACCGGTGCGGATGTGGTGGTCGGAATGGCACAGGCCGGTGGCTTCGAACTGGACGAGCAGCTCGCCTTCCTGCGGCGGATCGAGTTCGATCTCTTCGACCGACCACTTCTCGTTCAGCCCCCACAGAACTGCACCATTGGTCTTCATGGCGACTCCTTGACGATATGTATTGCACGCTCGGGGCAGTTCGCCATTGCGTTGTGCGCCCGGTCTTCCCATCCGGGAGGAATATTTTCCACGGTGACGAAGGCGGTCCCCTCGTCGTCGACGTCGAACAATTCGGGATACCTTGCGTAACAACGGCTGTGGCCCTGGCACAACTCTGCGTCGACTCGAAGCTTCACCGTTCAGTCCAATCCGCCCGGTCTGATCCCGATGACACCCTGCTCTGCCAGCGCCGCTATCGAAGAGACGTCGAGACCGAGTAGGTCGCCGAGGATGGTCGCGTTGTGCTGCCCCAACGTCGGCGCTGTTGACCGATACCACTTGTCAACGCTGCGGTACTTGAAGGGAATCGCCGGCACGTGATGCCGCCCCACGACGGGATGGTCGAGGCTCTCGAAAAAGCCTCGTGCGGCCAGCTGAGGGTGCATCGAACCGACCCTGGCGTCCCCCAAATCCGCAGCCGGAACACCATATTCAACGAGCAACTCTGCCGCGGCCGCGGAATCGTGGTGGCCGGCCCACTCCTCGAGATGCTTATCGATCACATCGTGTGCCCGCACACGCCCTTCGTGGTTGTCCAACGTGGGGTCACTCGCCCAATCCGGTTCACACAGAGCCAACTTCAGTTGGCGCCACTGCTCGTCCGTGGCGACCGAAATCGCCAGCCACCGCTCGGTCCCCGCACATTGATAGAGCCCTTGTGGGGCGGCGTCACGGCTGCGATTTCCTAGTCGCGATATCAGGTTGCCGTACGCAGTGAATTCGACAACCTGCTCGGCGGCTGCGTTGAGCGCGGACTCAACCATCGATACTTCGATGAATGATCCTTGGCCAGTCTGGTCACGTTGCCGGAGTGCTGCGAGCATCGCGAATGCGGAGTGCATTCCTGCCAGTGGGTCGCAGGGGCCGCGCGGGATTCGCGGCTGGTCGTACTCGTGGCCAGTCACCCAAGCCATTCCGGTCATCTGTTCCATTGTTTGCGCGAAACCGACATTGTTGCGCCACGGCCCGTCGAGGCCGAACGCAGGCATGCGGACCATCACTATTCGGGGGTTCTGCTCACTGACGGCCTCCCACGTGATGGCGAAATTGTCGAAGACGCGGGGCGAGAAGTTCTCGACCAGAATGTCCGAGTGCGTGACGAGTCTGAAAAACAGCCCCCGGCCTTCGGGAGAGGACAGGTCGAGGGTGAGCCCTCGCTTATTGGTGTTAGTCGCCAGGTACATCCCCGACCGTTCCCACCACTGAGTCTGATCGGCGAATGCTGCGGCGGCCATCCGCGCGCCGTCAGGATGTTTTGTCGACTCCAGGTGAATGACCTCAGCGCCTAGTGCGGCGAGAATGTGCGTCGAGGAGGGGCCTGCCCACCACGCTGTCGCGTCGAGAATGCGTACGCCTTCCAGAGGAAGTCGCGGTGCACGGTCGGCAGCAGTCGCAATCCTGCTGTGGCTGGGCGCTTTTGCCATTTCGCCGAGCAAAGGAGCACCGGCTGTTGGGGCGGGTCGTCGGCCATTGATCTGGTAGGGCGCCAGCGGGTGGGTGAAGCTGCCGTCGGCATACGTGCTCCACACACCGCGCGCCGCGAACTGAGGGTGGTCCAACACGGTCTGGCCATTGTTGACCGGTGAGACGGGGATCCGCAGATCGGAGGCCAACGCGACGATCTCGTCTGTGGAACGCTGCGTCGTCCATTCCCGCACAATCTGATTCCACTCCTCCCGCCGTTCCCACCGCGTCGTGGCGAGGGCCCACGCAGGGTCATCGTCGAGCAGATCCAGTCGGTCGATTATCGCCAGGAACGACTCGAATTGTTGGCGAGTATTGGTGTTAAAGCCCACCCATCCGTCCGCGGTCGGTTCGATGGAAGGGATTTCAACCTGTCGGGCCGGCACGGTCAAAGGGGGACGACCGGCCAACTCGTGGTAGAGGTCGGCGAATCCGCTGGCGCTGAGGTGGCAAGTCTCCAGCAACGAGCAGTCGATGATTTCACCAGCACCGCCGAGTTGGACCCGCCGCAATGCGCCAAGCGCCCCGACGGCGGCGTAGCTGGCCATGACCCATTCGAATACTCGACCACCCGCTTGAATGGGCGGTTGGTCCGGGCGGCCTCGCAACGCCAGGGTTCCGCTCTCGGCCTGGATCGTGAACTCCGTCGAGGGTCGGTCCCGGTACGGTCCGGTCAATCCGTACGGAGTCAATGCCACGATCACCAGGTGTGGCGCGCGCCGTAGGAGGGCGTCGCGGTCGAGTGCCCCAGGGCCGAGAGAATCGACGAACACATCGGCGGAAACGATCAGCGCCTCCAGGTCGGCCAGCGAAGTGCCAACTACTGAACGCTTGCCGGCGTTCAAGAACTTGAACAGCGCATCGGCGTCGCTCTGAGCGCCAAACGTTCTGCGGCGGAACGGATCCCCGCCTGGGGCTTCTATCTTGATGACCTCTGCTCCGAGGTCGGCGAACAACTTGGTGCAGTACGGGCCCGAAATTTCCGTCGCCCACTCGACGACACGAACCCCACGCAGAGCGGTCATCGTGCGGCTTTCCGCGTCAATGTCTGCTGAAGTGAGTTACTCATCCCGATGAGTGCACACACGCCGCTTCCTGTCCTCACGCTCGTGCCGATCGAGCAGGGTGTTCTGCATCCGCATGGCTGCGGCTTGGTTGGCAACGACGCTAGCGACGGGAAAGCTAACATGTCAAGTGCGACTCGATAACTCTGGCCGCGGTTGAGTCGTTGGGGCTTTCAGTCGGCCGCACGCACCTTGGGGGACCGTTGGACCCGCCCGCGGCGTTTGGCGGGCGGCTTCGTAGTCGACGTGCCTACCCCTTTGGCGAGGATTTGCGAACCCAGTTCGATCTGAGCGTGGATATCTGACTCGGCCGTACCAAACCAGCGTGGTCCGAGGCTCGTCGTGAAGATGATGAAATTGGCCAGCAGCTCGGCGAACAGGTCGGCGTCGACGTCGGCCCGGATCTGCCCCGCGGCCTGGTAGTGGCGAAGACCTTCGGCAATCACGGCCGTACGGCGTGCGTGATTGGGTTGCAGCACCCGCAGCGAGAAGTCGGGATCTGACAACGCCCGACCGGAGATGTCCCAGCCGGGAACGCCGCTGTCCCGGTCATCGATCCTTAATCTCGCAAAGAAAAGCTGCTCGATATAGTCCTCGAAGCGCGTAGGCAGGTCCGCTACGACTTGCTCTTCTGCCTCGCTGACCAGGTCCGCGATCTGTCGAGAAACGACTTGCTCGAAGATGCCTCGCTTGTCTACGAAGTAGTGGAACAGCATCGCCTCCGAGCAGTTCGCGCGACGGGCGATCTCCTTCGTCGCCGCGGCCGCGTATCCCGCTTCGGCAAACACCTCAGCGGCTGCTTCAAGGAGGGCTCGTTGTTTGCCGTCCTTGTCGCGAACTCGCCGCCGCGCGCCTGTGGTCATCACACATATTTTAGCGAGCAGCCGTCGGCTGAGGGGAAGCCTGCACGCGTGCCGCCCGTTCGCGCGCACTACGCGGGCGCGTCGATCCGAAGTGCGTTCAGGTAGTTATCGAGTGCGACTTGACTCCGCGGCGGTCGACGATTTACTGTGCTGCCAAAGCGAATTTCGGTGTGTGCGAAGAAATCCGAGGGCCGGGGCAGATGGCACATGGACGGCGGCACGATTGCGGCGTGCCTGGAATGTGGTCGGCCCCTCGGTGGTGGCTGTCCGGCCGGGCTGAGCGCTGGCGGTGTCTCGAGGTCGGCGGGGACGGAAAGGACTACCCATGGTGAGCAAATCACCGGAGGAACACGCCCGGAACCTCGACCTTCGTCACGAGGATTTCAATGATCAAGAATTCCTCTACGAGGTCTACTCGGTGATGCGGGAGAACGGACCGTTCAGTCACCAGGACGTGCCATTCCTGGGCGCCACGCCGGGGGGCGCGTGGATCGCCACCCGCTACGACGACTGCTACGAGATTTTGCGGAACTGGCGCAGCTTCTCCAGCAAGCCCCTGGGACTCGAGGGCAACCCGATGTCGTTCGGCGACATCGTGATCACCTTGGATCCCCCACGGCAGCAACAGCTTCGCAAGGTTCTCAATCCGTATTTCTCTCCGGGCCGGATGAAGGAGCTGGAACCCCAGGTGCGCGCGGTCACCGATGGGTTGATCGACAATTTCATCGAGATGGGCAGCGGCGATCTCGCAGACGTGGCATGGCAGCAACCTGGAATCGTGTTCTTCCGGTACGTACTCGGCATGCCCGTTGAGGACGTGCCGCTCTACATCGAGACAGCCGACCTCGCGATCAATGGTGAGAGCGAAGAGATCCGAAACAGTTCGATGACCAATCTGTACCTCCGCATACGCGAGGAGATCGACAAGCGTCGTGGTGAACCGCCGCGTGATGACCTGATCGACGTCCTACTCGCCGCCGAGATCGACGGCGAGAAATTGAGCTTCGACGATGTTGTCGCGAATGTGATGCTGCTGGTGCAAGCGGGGCTCGAAACGACCTCCAGTGCAATGTCGTTCGCCTTCTTCTATCTGGGCACCCATCCCGCGGATCGCGACCGACTCGTAAGCGAAGCCGGGTTGATGCCCGCGGCGATAGAGGAATTCATCCGGTTTGCCGGTTCGGTCCACGGACTGCATCGCTCAGTCGCGGAAGAGGTTGAACTAAGCGGCCACAAGTTCTGTCCCGGTGAGACAGTCGTCGTGAACTATGCGGCCGCCAACCGCGACGCGCGCGAGTTCGACGAGCCGAATAAGTGCATTCTCGACCGGCAGACAAACCGCCACCTCGGGTTCGGAGCCGGCGTCCATCGCTGTCTGGGCTCCAATCTCGCCCGGCTCGAGTTTCGGGTGGGCGTCGAACAGACCCTGAATCGGATACCCGACTACGCCATCCCCCCTGGGGCAAAAGTTGATTTTCACGGGAACTCAGTCACCCGGGGCTATCGCGCCCTGCCCGTCGTCTTCACGCCGGGTGCCCGCATCGGCCGGTGAGAGGCGGCATGCGACCGCCGATATCGTCTCGCAGCCAACGTATTAGCGAAATCAGGGAGGAACCCGTGGACAAGCAAGATCTTCAGTGGATGATCTCCGTTGATGACCACATCATCGAGCCCCCGAACCTATGGGTCGACCGCGCATCGGCCGCCGACCGCGATCGAGTGCCACACGTGGAGCGCATCGACGGCGTCGATACATGGATCTACGACCAAGCGCGCGCGTCGGTGTTGGGCATCTTGGTCGCGGCTCACCAAAGGCCGGCCGAGTACTCCCCGCTGCCAGTGAATTACGACGAGATGCCCCGTGCTTACTTCGACCCGGTTGCCCGCATCCCTGACATGGACGAGGATCACGTGATCGCGGGACTGAACTTTCCGTTCTTCCCCCGGTTCTGTGGCCAGATGTTCGCCCACCTCGGTGACCGCGACCTCGGGCTCAAGTGCGTGCGTGCCTACAACGACTTCGTCATCGATGAGTGGTGCGCGGCGGCGCCCGGTCGCTACATCCCCATGGTCATCGTCCCGTTGTGGGATACCCGACTGGCAGTCGAGGAGACGCTGCGGTGCGCCGGCAAGGGCGTCAAAGCCATCGCCTTCTCGGAGAACTTGCACCCGCTGGGATTTCCGTCCATTCACTCGGGAGCATGGGACGATTTCTTCGCGGTGGTAAACGAGACGAAGATGCCGCTGTGCACACACATCGGATCTTCCTCGGTTAGCCCAACCACATCACCTGACGCACCTTTCGGCGTTCAGGCGGTCAACATCAACCTCAATCTGGCGAACTCAACCACCGACTGGCTGTTCTCGGGCAAGCTGCAGAAATACCCGGATCTGAAAATCGTGCTGGCCGAGGGCGGCATCGGCTGGATCCCGTACCTCATCGAGCGTGCTGAACATGTCGCCGCCGACTACCAGTACCTGCGCGCCAACAACTGGGCGGTTGACCCCGCCACGATGCGCTTAACCCCGGTGCCCACCGATCCTGAAATTTTCCCGGAGTCTCCGCGCCAGCTCTTCCGCGACCACATGTACGGCTGCTTCATCGAGGACGACTTCGGGGCGGCTAATCTCGACTTCATCGGCGTCGACAATGTGATGATCGAAACGGATTACCCGCACACCGACAGCCTCTGGCCCAACTCCCTTCAGGCCGCTCACAAGGCACTCGACGGCCGGTCCGACCTCGACAAGTACAAGGTGCTGCAGGGTAATGCTCGCCGGGTCTTCGACTTTGAGCCTGCTCCGTATCCGGCGCTGACGTAGTCAACGGCTGACGGATTCGGATGATGCGGGAGTACCAGAGCTTCATCGACGGTAAGTGGTTGAGCGACAACGCCCTCGGCACAATCGATGTCATCGATCCGGCCACCGAGGAGTTGATCGGCCGAGTCGTCGATGGTGGACCAAAGCAGGCGGCAATGGCGATCGAGGCTGCCAGGCGGGCTTTCGACGAAGGCCCGTGGCCGTGGATGTCCGTCCGGGAGCGGGCGAAGATCATCAAGCGGTTCGCTGAGATCCTCGATGAGCGCAAAGCAGAGCTTAGGGAGCTAGTCGTCGCCGAGATCGGCTCGACCGGCTTCATCACGGACCTGATTCAGGTTGGCCGCGCCATCGAGGCGGCCCACTACTACGGCGAGTTCGTCGAACACGATGTGACGTGGGTGGAGACACCGGGCGGGCCTGTAGTTTCGCCGACTGGCCTGGGCGGCGTGACGGTGGTGCGTGAACCGGTCGGGGTGGTCGGCGTCATCACGCCATTCAACTTTCCTTTCTCGATCAACATTCAGAAGTGCTTGGCCGCGTTGGCCGTCGGCTGCACTGTGGTACTGAAGCCCCACCCATGGACTCCGATGAACGCCCTGGAGCTGGCCAAGGTTGGCGAGGAAGCGGGCCTCCCGCCGGGAGTGTTCAACGTGGTCGTGGGCGGTGCCGACGCGGGAGAGGAGCTGTGTACGCACCGAGGCGTCGACATGATCGGGTTCACCGGTTCGACGGCGACCGGTCGACGCATCCGCGAACTATCGGCGGCAACCATGAAACGCGCACAGCTGGAACTCGGCGGCAAGAGCGCGCACATCGTCCTCGACGACGTCACCGAAAGCGACGTCGCGGGAATAGGATTCGGGCAGGTGCTGATGCATGCCGGACAAGCATGCACCGTCACCTCGCGACTTCTGTTGCCCGAGCACCTGCTCGACGCGTATGTCGAGGGCCTCAAAGCCATGGCCCCAATGATCACGGTCGGCGACCCGCGTGATCCAGCCACTGTCGTCGGTCCGCTTATCAGGGATCAGCAGCGTCAACGAGTTGAATCCTTCGTTCAGGCGGGCCTACAAGACGGCGCGCGGCTGGTGGTCGGTGGCAAACGTCCCGAACACCTCGAACGCGGCTTCTACTACGAACCGACGGCATTCGTCGACTGCCGCAGCGACATGCGCTTATGCCAGGAGGAGGTGTTCGGGCCCGTACTGGCGGTGATGACCTATCGCTCCGAAGACGAAGGCATCCGCATCGCGAACGACTCCATCTACGGTTTGGCAGGCCTGGTAGTGACTCGCAACGCCGCAAAGGGATTCAACGTCGCGAGGCAGGTCAGAACTGGCACCATCATGGTGCAGACTGTCGCACCCGGTGTCGATCTAGGAGCCAATCCAGGGGGAGGGCAGGGCCCCGGCTGGTCTTTGCCGGTGCGCGGCATGTTCAACGGCGGGGGGCCTTTCGGTGGGTTCAAGCAAAGTGGCCTTGGCCGAGAGCAGGGGCGCTGGGGCTTCGAGGAATACACCGAACTTAAGTCGATCACCATGATGTAGCAGGGCGCTGCACCTTCGATGACGTGGCGCGGATCCGCGTTGGGACTTGGGGTTGGAAAGGTCGCGTGATGGAACTTCTCAAAGATGTACGAGTCCTCGAGGTGTCCCTCTTCTCCGCGGATGCACTGGGCGGGCATCTGGCTGACCTCGGCGCAGAGGTGATCAAGGTGGAGCCGCCTGGCGGCGGCGGTTTCCGCGGAGCGGCGGTTTCCGGCGGCGAACTGCAGGACTCGCACTGGAATCGCGGCAAAAAGAGTGTGGCGATAAACCTGAAAACCCCTGAGGGTCAAGAGGCATTCCGCCGGCTGGCCGCGACATCGGCGGTGGTGATCGACGGGCTACGCTACGGAACTGCGCACCGGCTCGGCTTCAGCTACGACGACATCGTCGCAGTCAACCCGACAGTTGTGTACTGCATGCTCAACGGCATGGGCAGCTATGGGCCCTACACCCGATTAGCCACACACGGGCTTTCCTTCGACTGTTTCGCCGGCTTAAGCCCGCCGATCATCGATGCGGATGGAACGCCACGCCTTTCGGGGGCGGCGACAGGGACGACAGGTGTTCTGGCGGGGCCGCTGTACGCAGCAATGGGCGTACTTGCCGCGCTGCACGCCGCCGGACGCGACGGCAAGCCGCAGTACGTCGAAGTAGCGCAGGTCGATGCTGCGATCAATTGGAACTTTCAACACCTCACAGCGCTGGCGAACGGTCAACCCACCTACGGCGAGGGAATCCGCGCTTCGCTTCGCTACCAGTACTACGAAACGAGCGACGGCAACTACGTGGTGTTCAACGCCCTGGAGGACAAGTTCTGGCGGAGATTCTGCGAGTCACTCGACAGGATGGATCTCTATGAACCGGGGCGCCGGGAGCCGGGTGCAGATGTCGAGGCAGAGGCCCGGCTGCGCGAGGAGTTGACGGCGATCTTTAAGGCCCGCACTCGCAGGGAATGGACCGACTTCTTTCTCGCGACCGATATCGCTGGTGCGCCAGCGTTTTTGGGCGCCGATCTGTTCGACGACGACCACACGAAGGCTCGCCGACTCGTCTATGAGCAAGCACAGCCTGACGGGACCTCGAAGACGATGGTGGGCACGTGCATAAAGACCAATCCCGACGACGGATTCGCACCGCCAGCAGCGCCGCGCGTTGGGCAGCATACGGAAGAGTTGCTCGGCGCCCTGGCAGGCTACGACGCGGCCGCAATGGAGCGCCTTCGTTCGTCGGGTGCAATCTGAACACCGGCGCATCCCCCCTCACGGTTCATATATGAGGAGGTTCGGCCATCTTATCGGCCGATCGCTAGCTAACAGCCCTGCGCGCGTCTCGCGCCGGCGAAGTCGCCCCGGCTGTCGTGATACAACGCCAAGCCACAAATCGTATGGCCTTAGCCAAGCGTTAGGTCTGTTTACCTGGGAATACGCGGTCCAATTGACGATATTTGAGTGATGGTCATACATTTATGGCATACATGTCCGTACCATCGCCTGGCTGGGCGCAACGGAAGTTGAGACATGATGAACGTGACCAGCACCGCTTCCAACGTCTTCGACGCTGGCCTCCCCACGCTGAATTACGGCCTCACCGCCACTCCGCACGACATCCTTGAGGATGTCCGAAGGGCGCAATCGTGCGCGCCCATTGCCATCGGTCCACTCGGTCCGGAAATCCTGTCCTACGATCTGGCTCGGGACATATTGCGCGACAACAGATTCCGTGTGCCGCCCGGTATCACCCTGGCAGCGCAGGGCATCATCTCGGGGCCGTTGTACGACAAGATGGCGAACAGTCTCCTGGGCTTGGATGGACCCCCACATGTCCGGTTACGCAAACTGGTTTCCAAGGCGTTCACTCCGCGCGCGACATCACGTCTACAAGACACGATCCGCGAGGTGGTGAACCAACTGATCGATCGGGTGGCGGACGCCGGACGGTGCGACGTCGTGACCGACATCGCGCGTCCCTATCCCACCCCGATCATGTGCGCGCTGCTCGGTGCGCCTCGCGAGGATTGGCAGCTGTTCGCGGATTGGACGGAGGAGATCTTCAAAGCCCTCAACTTCCAGCCGGATGCCACCTTCGACGAGTCCGCGATCATGCGCGCATGGGGTGAACTCGACGCCTACGTCGACGACATGGTGGCCGCGCGCCGAAAGAGCCTGACCGATGATCTGCTCTCCGAACTCATCCGCGCTGAAAGCGACGGTGACCGTCTCAATCTCGACGAACTGCGCATGCTGGTGGCCGGCTTCTTGATGGCGGGCACGGATACGACGCGGAACCAACTAGCCGCGTCGGTGCAGGTGCTCTGCGAGCATCCGGACCAATGGGCGAAGCTGCGCGAGCATCCAGAACTTGCCATGCAGGCGGTCGAGGAGAGCATGCGCCACTCGCCCGCGGCCTGCATCGTGCCGCGAGTCGCCGGCGGGGACGTCGAGTTCGGTGGCTACCTGTTTCCGGCAGGGACTTTCGTGCTCGCGAACACCTTTGCGGCCAACCGCGATCCAGCAATCTACGACGATGCTGATCGCTTCGACATCGCGCGCAAGGACGTACCGGCAATTCTGACCTTCGGCGGTGGCGCGCACTACTGTCTCGGGGCGAACCTCGCACGCCGCGAACTGGCGGAAGCTCTCACAGTCCTCACCCGCCGCCTGTCCGCCACCCATCGCGTCGGTCCGGCACCGTGGAAATCCCTGCTGGGAATGACCGGTCCGACAACTTTGCCGATCGAATTCACCTGCGAAAGGCTTGTGACGGCGGATGCGTAGTCGTGGCTGGGCAGGTGTGACACCCTCATCGGACGAGGAAGCGATTTCGCGAATTCTGACTGCGGTAGACGAAGAGGTCGCTGAGCACGGATCGGCGATACGCCTTGCCGACGTCGCCCGCAGGCTCGGTGTCACTCGCCAGACGGTGTACCGCTACTTTCCCAATGCTGACGCGCTGCTCATCGCCAGCTCAATGCGCGCCGTCAACGGATTCATCGACCAGGTCGCAGACCACGCCAGTGGGCTTAGCGATCCGGTCACTGCGCTGGTCGAATGCGTTGCGTTCGGGGTCGAGAACCTCTCCGGCGATCCGCAGCTGGAGACGCTACTGACCCGGCGAGATGAGGGCGAAGCAGTCACCTCGCTGACCTCCGACACGGCGATCGCATTCTGCATGTCGGTCTTTCACCGTCTCGACGTCGATTGGAAGCTTCATGGCTTCGACGCCGCCGCGCTGCGTGACCTTGCCGAAATGACGCTGCGCACCGTGCAATCGCTCCTCACCGATCCCGGTCCGCAGCAGCGCGACGGAGTCGCACTACGCCGTTTTGTTGCGCGATGGCTCGGTCCAGCAATCCTCTACCCACGCATGGCGTCGCTGTCGATCCACGGAGGCTAGCCTTCGGCGTGCGGTGTAGGACTTTGCGGTGATTCCCACTTCGATTCCAGAGACCGCCGTACCAAGGTGCCCGCCGCTAGTTCGACCTGGAAGGTTTCCCCGCCGTCGTCCTCGAGTGTGACGACGTAGCCGTCGTCGCCCGAGTCCTTGAACACCACTTTGTAGAGTCGTTCGCCAGAACCACGGTCGAGGGCGATCATGTCGCCAGGTGTGACCTCGTCGATGCGGTCGTCGCCGAATTCGTCAGGCATAAGTCGATGGGCTCGAAGACAATTCAGCTGCCGAGTGCGTCTTCCAGTTCCCGCACATGGTCCTGCGTTTGCTGCAACAAGGGCCGTAGTGCCTCAGCCACATCCGGCAATCCCAAGTCGGTCGCCTCCATCACGCGCTGGCGGTAACGGTCGAGCTGACGACGTTCCAGTTCCACATCGGCCTTCAACGCCGACGCGCCGTCGGTCACGTCGGGCACGTCGGGCACTTTCACGGTCGGCGTACCGCCGAGGAAATCGATCTGCTGAGCAAGGATCTTGGCGTGCTGTAGCTCCTGGGCCACGTGCCTATCCAGTTCCTCGGTGATCGAGTGGTATTCGGGTCCTTTGATCGTTGCGATGTGCTGGGTGTACTGCACGATCGACTGATACTCGGTGGCCAGATCCTCGTTGAGCCGTTCGATGAAAGCGCTGGTGTCCATCTGGCTAGGTTTCACCGAAGGCCGCGCGCTGAAACGTATTCGCCGCACTAGTGCGCGGACGAGGTCAGTACGGCGGCTCCAACGTGGTGAACATCGGAAAATGGCGCACGTTCGTCGTGACCAGTTCGGCGTCGATGACGATTGCGGTGGCAGCGATCAAGTAATCGACAGCACCGATACCGCTGTGGCTTCTCCGGTAGCGACGGGCCAGCTGCCCGGCAACGCGGGCGATTTCCTCGGTTACCGCGGCCCAACGCAGGGCGGAGCAGAACTCCTCGAGCGCATCGAGTTCGTTGTCACGTGCGCCTGCAAGGAGCTCGAATCGGACCAATTCGCTTGCCACTAAGACTTCGCCGCTCTCGAGGACCGTCGCGAGTAACTCGACAGCGGCCGGCTCGCCGCGCAAGTGGTCGACAGCGATCGTGGTGTCGAGCAGCTTCACGCCAGACCGAGCCGGCTGAGGCGTTCGTTGAGGTCGCCGCGAACCGCGTCGACGTACTCGGCGCCGGTGAAGTCGCGTCTACGCCAGCTGCCGGCACTTCGCTTCAGCGCGGCCGTCCGGTCTTCTTTGCTTCCACTGCTGTACGTGGCGCGAATTGCCCGACGAATGAGTTCGGAGCGCGACGCACCGCTTGCTTTGGCGGCGCGATCGAGAAGCTCGATCTCCTCGTCCGTAAGGGTGATTTGCGTGCGCACGACATCATCCTACATCTAGTGATGTAATGTTCTGTTCCAGTCGGGAATGCGCCATGTCACCCGAAGCTGGGGTTTCGACTACGGTATGCAGCGGTAACTCCGCCCGTCTCTCGTCCGCGGCGCGGTGTTGCGTTTGCTTGGAGGGATTCGACTTATGCGCTTCGTCAGCATGGCCGTGCTCGTCACTGCCGCCGCCATCTTCGGCTCGTCCGGCATTGCCGCAGCTGCCCCGAAGGACTACTGCGCCGAACTCAAGGGCGCCAATACCGGCCGCACGTGTGAGATCCAGCAGTCCGACGCCGGGTACAACGTCGACATCAGCATCCCGCTGGACTACCCGGACCAGAAGTCGGTCGCCGAATACATCTCCCAGACCCGCGACGGATTCCTCAACACGGCCAAGTCGGGCGCGCCCCGCGATACACCGTATGAGCTGAAGATCAAGCCGACGGAATACAACTCGGCGATTCCGCCGCGCGGCACGCAGGCCGTCGTGTTCAAGGTGTACCAAAACGTCGGCAGCCCGAAGACGACGTGGAAGGCGTTCAACTGGGACCAGACCTATCGCAAGGAGATCACCTACACGGCCGCTTCGGACGACAAAGAACACACGCCGTTGTGGCGGGTCGACGATCCGCTCAAGACCGTCGGGCCGATCGTCCAGGCTGAACTGCAGAAACAGCAGGCACCGCCACCGCCGCCGGCGCAGCCGGGACAGCCGGCAGCGGCCACGACGGCGCCGCCTCCGGCCCTGCCGATCGCACCCGGCGCGCTGTACAACCCGGACAACTACCAGAATTTCGCGGTGGTCAACGACGGGGTGATCTTCTTCTTCGACCAGGGTGCGCTGCTGCCCGACTCAGCCGGGGCGCCGCAGGTGCTTGTGCCCCGATCAGCGATCGACCCGATGCTCGCATAAAGCTCTCAAATTATCCGGTCAAGGCAGCACTTAGTCGGCGCGTCGCAGAACAGAGCTGCACCCCCAAGCGGGTGACTGCCGCACCGCTCATCGGCTCGGCGCTGGGGACCAGGCTTAGCATCAGGGCGATGCGTGACCCCTGCTCGAGGATCGGCGAGTCGATGTGGCTCACCTCGTAGGTGCGGTTCGGGTCCAGGCTGACCGGAAACCACTCCTCTTGATGGATGAGTTCGTCGGTCAACGCCTGCGCCAGCTGGCTCAGCCGAGTGGAACGTACTTCGGCGCTACGCACGATCTGAGCTAGCTCCCGCAGGCGCAGGTCCGGAAGGATATGCAGCCCAACGGCATAGCCGCGTTGGCTGGCGGCGGCCAGTGCCTGGCGATAGCGATCGCGGACGTCCTCGGGCAATGCAGCCAGCCAGCGCTCCTGAGCATCCGGACCGGCCCAGGCAACGATCGACGCCCCATAGGGCGGGCGGTGCGGGAACTGGGTACCGATGGGCATCGGGTGACCGCCGCCGTGAGGGCTTCGGACTTGATCGACGACGGTGGAGTGGTCGTCGCTGACCGAGAACGCGATACAGTGCGCGCCTGTCGCGGCCGAAAGCTCCGCCATCGCAGAGCGGGCCAAAACCAGGGCCGGATAGTGGCTTTCGGCCTCTCGGCCGAGCCGTACCAGCGCGGGACCGAGGTGGTAGGTCTTGCGAACCGGGTCGCGCAGCAGCCAGCCGGCCTGAAGCAGTTCGGACAGCATCGAGTGGCAGCTGGCCTTGTGGACGCTCAAGTGGCGCGATACGTCCGCCAATGTCATGCCCCGGCTTCCCTCACCCGCCAAATGCTCGAGCAGCTTCACTACTCGCTCGGTTTGAGGGGAGGGACGCGGCGCCATAGGAGCAATGGTCGCATAATGCGACTGCTTGCGGTGATATCCGCGACCATGTGACGATGACCACAATGACTGACCTTCAGGACAGAGTGGCGGTCGTGACCGGTGGCGCCGGTGGCATCGGCCGGGCCATGGGGCGCCGTTTCGGCCAGGAGGGCATGAAGGTTGTGCTCGCCGATGTCCTCAAAGAACCGCTTGACGAGGCAACCCGGGCACTCGCCGACGAGGGCATCGAGGCGGTCGGAGTCGTTACCGACGTCACCGACTATTCCTCGGTCAAGTCGCTCGCCAAGGAGACGCTCGATCGCTTCGGCGCCGTGCACGTGGTCTGTAACAACGCCGGCACCGGCGCGGTCTCCGAGGGTTACATGTGGGAACACGACCTCGCCGATTGGCGCTGGGGGATCGACGTCAACGTGCTGGGCGTCATCCATGGCATCAAGGCTTTCGTGCCGATCCTGCTCGAGCAGGGCGAGGGACACGTCGTCAACACCTGCTCGGGCAACGGCGGATTCGCGCCAATTGCCAAGGGAGCCATGGGCGGACCGGCCACGGCGGTCTACCCGATGACCAAGGCCGCGGTGCTCTGCCTGACCGAAAGCCTCTACAGCCACCTGCAGATGACGGGAACGGGGGTCGAAGCGCACGTCCTTTTTCCCAGCGGCTTTCTGAACACCGGCATCTGGGAGTCGTGGCGATACCGACCGGAACGCTACGCCGCAACCCAAGAACGTCGCACACCCGCACACACGCTGGCAGACGTCGTGGCACGCTTCGAAAACGCCGGCGCACGTGTCGAATTCACTCCGCTGGAGACGGTCGCCGACCAAGTGGTGGAAGGTATCCGGGCGAACCGCTTCTGGATGATGGGGCCGCCTACCCCGGCCGACGACGTCGTGAGCCGCAAGGCGGCATCGATCCTCGCCCGCAGCAACCCCGACTACCTGGTCGACGTTCTCGGACAGAGCGCCGAGGCGCAAACCGAAGGAGCAGCACCATGATTCGCTACGGTCCCCGCGCACCCGAGGCGCAGGTTGATCACGAAATCGACGCCACCAAGGCGCCCATCGCCACCGAAGCGGTGACCGTCACGTACCTCACCGATCCGGAGATCGTCGCAGCCGTACTGCCCAAGCCACTGGAGCCGGCGGCCGAGCCTTTGGTGCGGGTTCAGCTTCAGCGAGTCCGGATCGAGGGCAGACCGCCGTTCGGGTCGGCGGTGTTTTCGGTGACCGCCCGCCACGGCGAAATCCACGGCGACTATCCGCTGTTCATGCCGCAGTCCACCGAGCAGTCGGTCACTGGCGGGCGCGAAACATTCGGCGAGCCAAAGAAATTAGCCCACATCGAGGTGGAACGCGACAAAGACCACGTGAGCGCCACCGTCGACCGGCTGGACTATCAGCTCATCAGACTCAACGGGCAGATCACCGGCCCGGCGGAGCTACCGCCCGACCAGGTGAACACCGAGTTCTACTTCAAGTTCCTGCGTGCCCCCGACGGCAGCGGCATCACCGACCCCCACCTGGTCTACGGCGAATACCACCGCCACTACGAGCTGCTGGAAAACATCGACGGCACACTCGAGTTGGGAGAGTCGCCGCTGGATCCGGTGGCCGACATCGTGATTCGCCAGATCACGTCGATCACCTGGTGTCGCAGGCGCACTGTCCAAGTGGGGCGGATCGCAGCGCAAGTGCCGCCGGAATGGCTGCTGCCGTACGTTCACCAGCGCTACGACGACGTGGCACTGCTGGCCGCCCCCGGGCCCGAGCCGGCGCGGGTGTAGACCATGGAGCGGTACACAGTCATTTCGGCCGACTGCCACGCGGGCGCGGACCTGCTCGACTACCGCGAGTACCTCGACCCGCAATACCGGGACGAATTCGACGGCTGGGCAAAGACATACGTCAACCCGTTCGGCGACCTCACCGAGCCCGACGCCGAACGCAACTGGAACAGCGACCGGCGCAACGCCGACCTGGATCGCGAAGGCATTGCGGGGGAGGTCATTTACCCCAATACGGTGCCGCCGTTCTTTCCTCAGGCCAGCCTGGCGGCGCCGCCACCGGAGACCGCCCGGGAGCTCGAACTGCGCTGGGCCGGCCTGCGGGCGCACAATCGCTGGCTGGCCGACTTCTGCTCCGCCTCGCCCGAGCGGCGCGCCGGGGTAGGCCAGATCCTGCTCGGAGACCTCGACGAGGCCGTCGCCGAGATAGCGCAGATTGCGAAACTGGGGCTGCGCGGCGGTGTCCTGCTGCCCGGCGTCGTCCCCGGTACCGGCATCCCCCCGCTCTACGCCGAACACTGGGAGCCGCTGTGGGCGGCGTGCGAGAAAGAGGGCGTGGTGGTCAACCACCACGGCGGCAGCGCCGGACCGAGCCCCACCGACGGGTGGGGCAGCTCGTTCGCGGTGTGGGTGTACGAGACGCACTGGTGGGCCCATCGGGCGTTGTGGCACTTGATCTTCAGTGGCGCACTGGATCGTTATCCCGACCTCACCGTGGTCTTCACCGAGCAGGGCGCGGGGTGGATACCGGCGACCCTCGACTCGCTCGACGTCGCGGCGGCGCGTTACGCGCGGGCGAGCTCGGCGATCGCCCGCTTCGCCGGGCCCACCGCCGGCACGCTTTCCCTTAAGCCCAGCGAGTATTGGGCCCGCCAGTGCT
Organism: Mycobacterium sp. MFM001; assembly: GCF_003402475.1. Lineage (GTDB taxonomy): Bacteria > Actinomycetota > Actinomycetes > Mycobacteriales > Mycobacteriaceae > Mycobacterium. The sequence continues at coordinate 125,679 of NZ_BFAB01000003.1, read as the reverse complement.
ACGTCGGCGCCAGCTTCATGCGACCCGTCGAATGTGCCGAGCGCCACCGGATCGGCGTCGAGAAGATCCTGTGGGGAAGCGACTACCCACACTTCGAGGGCACCGCGCCCTACACGCGAGAAGCGTTGCGGCACACCTTCTCCTGCGTCCCGACCGACGAGGTGGCGGCCATGGTCGGCGGGAATGCGGCGGCCGTATACGGCTTCGACCTCGAGGCGCTTGCCCCGCTTGTCGAGCGCATCGGCCCGACCATAGCTGAGGTCGCCGAGCCGCTGCCGGCCGTGCCCGCCGACGCGCGCAGCACCGTCTTCGAACCCGACCCCATCCGTGCCTGGTAGCGAAAGGACCGAAGTGGACAACTACCTGATCATCTCCGCCGACTGTCACGCCGAGCTGCCGACCGAGCAGTACCGCGAGTACGTCGACCCGGAATACCGGGAGGACTTCGAGGCCTACCTGGCCGAGAAGGAGGCGGCGGCGCGGGCCGGCGGGTTCATCGACGAGGAGTTCGCCGAGCAGTGGTTCTCCGAGCACGGCGAGGGTATTGCCGGCGGATGGGATGTCGGCCTGCGCGACAAGGAACTTGACGGCGACGGAGTGGTCGGCGAAGTCATCTTTCCCGACGCCGACGCGGTGACCGGGGTCGCCGGGGCGCCGTTCGGCGCCGGGCTCGGCCAGTCGGGCGACCTCGACCCGGGCCGTGCGATGGCGGGGGCGCGGGCCCACAACCGCTGGCTGGCCGAGCTGTGCAGCCACAATCCGGAGCGGCGTGCCGGCGTCGCGGTGGTGCCGATCCTGGCGGACGTCGACGCGGCGGTCGCCGAAATCACCCGGGCCGCAGAGTCCGGGCTGCGGGGCGGGATCCTGATCCCGGCGCGCTGGGTCGGCTACCCGCCCTATCACGACCGTCGCTACGACAAGGTCTGGGCCGCTTGCCAGGACCTGCAGATGCCGGTGCATACCCATTCCGGTCCTGCCCCGCAGGAGGAGTACGGCGGGCACCTGGGCATCTATGTCACCGAGGTGCGCTGGTGGGGGGCCCGGCCGATGTGGTTCGCGTTGTGGTCGGGCGTCTTTGAGCGCTTCCCTCGGCTGCGATGGGGCGTCACGGAGTGCGGTGCGTTTTGGGCCAATGATCTTCTCTGGCTGATGGACACGCGCTACCTGCGCGAGCACTCGGCCAAGAAGATGAGCCATCAGATGGAGGGCGATCTGACGATGCCGCCCTCGGCGTACTTCGACCGCAACTGTTTCATCGGGGCCACCACCACCGAGCGCAGGGAGCTGACGCGGCGTTACGAGATCGGTGTATCGAACTTGTTGTGGGGCAACGACTTTCCCCATCCGGAGGGGACGTGGCCGCACACCCGGGACTGGCTGCGTCGCTCCTTCTGGGACGTGCCCATCGAGGAGACCCGTCAGATGCTGGGCCTGGCAGCAGCCGAGGTGTACAACTTCGATCTGGGCGCGCTGGCTCCACTGGCCGAACGCATCGGCCCGACGCCGGAAGACCTCGGCCAGGATGATGCGGTGAGCATCCCCAAGTGGGAAACCGCCCGCCGGGTCGGGCGCCACTGGCTGACGGACGCGGAGCCTGTCCCCGACCTAGTGGACGATATGTCCTAATCGACCAGATTAGACAAAACAGCTAGACTGGGTGGCGCGCTGATACTACCGACGGGAGCACCCATGTCCGCAGTCTCGTTCCGCAACCGCGACGGCAAGCTGGTCGATGTGCCCACCGTTACCGCCAGCCGTCTCAAAAACGAGTTCGGCACCGTCTTTGAGGAGGCCGCAGCCAATGGGGCTGTGGTGATCACCAAGCACGCCACCCCCAGGGCGGTGCTGTTGTCGTACGCCGAATTCGAGGCTCTGACCGCATCGGCCACACCGGTGCTCGACGATCTCACCGAGCGCTTCGACAAGCTGCTGGCCACCATGCAGACACCGAAGGCCAAGGCGGGAGTCGCTGCGGCATTCGACGCCACACCGGAGGAACTGGGCGCCGCCGCGGTGAAAGCGGCGCGCGGCGCGCGGCGGCGGTGACCCGTCGCGGCCCATGGTTCGCAAAACCAGGATCCCCGCACAGATCCACGTGTTGGCGGGTGTCAACGGCGCCGGCAAGAGCAGCATCGTCGGCGCGACCATCCGCGATAAGGGCGGTGAGTACTACAACCCCGATGAGGCCGCCCGCGAGATCATGGCGGTCAACCCTGGATTGGGCCAGACCGAGGCTAACGCAGCGGCGTGGCAACAGGGTCGAAAGCTGCTCGAGCGGGCGATTGACCAAGACCTCGACTTCACCTTTGAGACCACCCTCGGCGGCAACACGATTCGCGCACTGCTGGCCCAGGCCGCCGAGCGTGGCATCGAGGTCCGCGTCTTCTACGTAGGACTCTGCAGCGCCGACGCCCACATCCAGCGGGTGCGACAAAGGGTCCGCGCCGGCGGACATGACATTCCCGAAGCCGACATCCGCCGTCGCTATCGCCACAGCCTGATCAATCTCGTGACATTGCTCCCTGTGCTCACCGAACTACGGGTGTATGACAACTCTGCGACCGCCGACCTCGCAGCCGGGCAGGCACCGAAGCCGCTCTTGGTCCTGCACATGCAGCGCGGCCGGATTGCCGGGCCGTCCGATTTGGCCGCCACACCGGACTGGGCCAAGCCCATCGTCGCTGCCGCGCTAGAACTCACGCCCTAGCAGGAGTGCCGGTAAGTGGTTAAACAGCGGCAATCGGGGCCATCTCGGCTAGTTCAGCGGAGGCACGGTGATCTCGTTGGATTCGCGCTAGTACTGTCAAGGGCCTCTGCGCAGCGCTGCTATTGCGGTGTCGAGGTCTCGGAGCGCTTGCTGGACAAGCGTGGTCATGGATTTCCGATTTCCGGGTTGCAGCCAACTTTGGAAGGCATCGTTGAGGGCGAGTGCGCCGAAGTTGGCGGCCAGGTTCGCGACAGGCGGTTCTACCCCGCGCGCGACCAGCGCGTCAGCTATCGCCGTTGTCAGGGCGGCGGATTTGAGCAGGTCTCGCTCTTTGAGTTCGGGATTGGCGTCGATGACGGCTTGACGTTTGGCCACAAATTCGCGGCGGTCGTCTGTGAATTCGGCGGCGAACGCGGTCAGTGCGGCCCCGATCGCTTCCATGGGGCTGGCTTCGTCGGGCGCACCGGCGATGGCGTCGGCGAACATGTCGCGGTAGGCATCCTGGCCGCGGAATAGAATCTCGCGTTTGTCGGCGAAGTGACGAAAGAACGTCCGTTTGGTCAATCCCGCGCGCTCAGCGATCTCGACGACCGTGACGTCCTCATATCCGCGCTCGGCGAACAATTCCACCGCCGCGGCTCCCAATCGCTCGGCCGCGTTGGGTTCCCACCGACCCATATCCGCATTCTAAAGCGCGAAGACGAGTGATGACACCAAGTGCCGTATTGGTGTAGTGTGATGACACTTGGTGTCGTGCTCTCGGCGCCGGAATAGGACCCTCGGCGCAGACAGGAATCGGAATGAAGGATCTTCGCGCAGCCTACGGACAGTACGCACTCGTGACCGGGGCGTCCTCAGGCATCGGAGAGCAATTCGCACGCCACCTCAGTGCGGCGGGCGTCAACGTCATCTTGGTGGCGCGCCGCAAAGACCGTCTGGACGCCTTGGCCACCGAGCTCTCCCGTGCACACGGCACCGAGAGTGTCGTGCTCGCCCTGGATTTACTTGCCGAGGGTGCAGTGGACGAATTGGCCCGTCGGGTCAATGATCTCGACGTCGGGTTAGTCGTGGCCAATGCCGGCATCTCTTCTGCAGGACCACTGGTCAACAGTTCGCTTGCCTACGAACTCGAAGTCCTCACCCTTGATGCGGTGGTGCCACTGCAGATGGCGTACGTTTTCGGCAATGCGTTCGTCCGGCGGGGTCGCGGAGCCATCGTATTGGTGGCGTCCAGCCTCGACGCCAGCGCCGTGCCCTACGTGGCCAACTACGCCGCGGCCAAGGCGTACGTCTCCTCACTGGGCCAGGCGTTGCACTACGAACTGAAAAAAGACGGCGTCGACGTCCTGGTCCTCTCGCCTGGGATGACGAAGACCGAAATCACCGAAAAATCCTTTGGCCTTGACCCTCAGAAGATCAGCGGCCCAAGAATGGCGGCGTCGCAGGTTGCCGAGGCGGCGTTGAACAGCCTGGGCGCACGGGCGCGCGTCATCCCAGGCCTCACCAACAGCGCTGGGGATCTTCTGGTTAAACACCTGATTCCGCGATCCCTGTCGGCCAAGATGTTCGGCTGGCTGCTCGGCCGCGCTCTCATCGAGCCCGCGCCGCATGGGTCATGAGGCGCAAATAGCCTCTACTGCAGCGTATTTCGAGAGGAGTCATCCCTTGCACATTCCCGGCATGCCAGTCGATATCCCTGCCGAGATGCTCTCGGCAGTGCTCCGGCCCGAATTCGACACTCTGGCACCGGTCGAAGTCTTCCCCGGGGTAGCGAGTTACCTGGATCGCCCGTACGCCACTCGCATCGGATTTCGGCAACTCACCATGGATCTGCACATCCCGCACCAGCCTGCGGCCGCACCGGTTCCCGTGATCGTGTACGCACATCCGGGGGGCTTTTTCACCGGCAGCAAGCAAATGGGCCCATGGCGATTTCTGCTCGAGGCCGGGCTGGCGGTGGTGTCGGTCCAGTACCGGCTCAGTGGCGAGGCCGTCTTTCCTGCCGCCATCCAAGATGTCGCTACGGCCGTGCGCTGGGTGCGGACCAACGCCGATCGCTACGGCTTGGATTCTGAGCGCATCGTGGGCTTCGGTTCCAGCGCAGGCGCCTACCTCATCAGTGCCGTTGCGCTCGCCGGAGACGACAGCGACCTGGTGAGCAGCACCGAACCCTCCTCGGAGGTGTCCTGCGGTCTGACCGCTGTCGTGGAGCACTACGGACCCACCGATTTCCTCAAACACGATGAGGACGCACACCCCGACGCCATCGAACGAATGCAAGGTCCCGACAGCACACTGGCGCGCTTCTTCGGATTCGTGCCATCCAGCCAACCGCAGGTGGTGGAGCGGGGAAACCTGTGCCGCCTGGCACATCCCGGCGCGCCACCCTTCCTGATTGCCCACGGGGACAGGGATCGTCGCGTCGGCATCGAGCAGAGCCGACGCCTGCATCGCGCACTCGCAGCCGTGGGGGTCCGGGCGGACCTGGTGGAGATCGTCGACGGCGACCACGGGTCTGCTCACTTCAACGCGGCTCCGCTGCATCACACAACGTTGGCATTCCTCGAATCTGTTCTGGCAATGCCCCTATCCCGTTGACACACGACACCACTAATCGGAGAACTCACATGCCCACAATGAAGCGAATTCAGTACCACCGCTACGGTGGACCGGACGTCATGCGGCTCGAAGACTTCGAGCCCAGGAAACTCCGCGCCCACGATGTTCTCGTCCGGGTGCGCGCGGCCGCTGCTAACCCGATGGACTTCGTGATCCGAAACGGCGCGATGAAGATGGTGACCGGCCGAACCTTCCCACGTGGGATGGGCTACGACTTCGCCGGCATCGTCGAGGCTGTCGGCGACGACGTGACCCGGGTGCGTGTGGGTGACGAAGTGCTCGGGGGACCGCCGATCAAGTGGTCAGGCGCGTTCGCCGACGTCGTCGTCGCCGAAGAGAAGGGTGTCGTCACGAAGCCCGCGGCCTTGACGTTCGAGGCGGCGGCCGCCGTTCCCACTGCCGGTCTGACCGCGTACCAAGCCCTGTTCAATAAGGGCAAGCTGCAGCGTGGCGAGTCGGTGTTCGTGCACGGATGCCTTGGGGGAGTGGGTCGCTCGGCGGTACAACTCGCGTTGGCACACGGGGCGGCCGTGGCGGGAAGCTGCCGGGCCGGCTCGGCGGACGAGGCGCGCGAGCTCGGTATCGATCCGATCGTCGACTTCGACTTCGATCCCACCGCCCTCACACGCCGATTCGATGTCGTCCTGGACACCGCCGGCACGTTACCGGTCAAAAATGCCCGAAAGATGTTGACGCCCAACGGTCGTATCGTCAGCGTCAAGCCGAGTCCAGCGAACATGATCAGGAGCGTCCTGCCTGGCCCATTCCACGTCGTGATCGCCAAGGCGGTCACAACCGATATCGAGGCGGTCGCGAGGGCCGCGGGCGAAGGGGTGCTGCGGCTACCCATCGCCAAAACGGTGCCACTATCGCAAGCAATCTCAGCCCTCACGCAACTCGAACAAAACGGATTCGCCAAGCGGGGCAAGCTCATTATTGTGCCTGGCTGAGCCAGCTGGCCAGCAACACCAGGCCCCCGCGACTAGGGGCGCAACAATCACGCCCGCGCGACGAGCCGCGGCACGATCGGCTCACCCGGCGTCAGCCGTGTCGAGGCGAACTGCCCCTTGATGCCCTCGACCCAGCGCCGGCAGCGTTCGGTGAGCTTGTAGTCCTTGGTCTGCATGTGCCCGCGGGTGACGAGTACGCCGAGTTCGGCGCCCTTGCAGCGCACGTCGCCGGGGGCCGCGATCCGCATGTAGAACGCCTCCGACTCGTCGCTCAGCGTGGCCCAGTCGTTGGCGGAGCGCGCAAACGAGACGCGCCCGTCGTCGTGCAGCCGCCACACACCGGTGCGCGGCGTCGCAGTCATCAGCTCGACATGCGGCGAGGTCTCCCAAATCATCAGCTGACTCCAGACGTCGTCACCGCCGTAGCCCCGCTCCCAGCGCGCGTTGATCTCGTCGATGTCGAGCTCGTACTCGACATCCATGTACTCGAGCAGGTGGAACAGGAAGAGCGGCATGTCTGCGTAGGCCTCGGTGGTCAAATTCGTCATCGGGCTGACGCCGCTCAGCCGCGGGTTCACCTCGCCGAGGTACAGCTCGTCGGAGTCCAGGTCGTGCAGGAGGTCCACCTCGAAGTAGCCGCGGTAGCCCTCGCGCCGCAGGCGGTTGCCCAGCTTTCGCACCATTTCCCGTGCGGTGTGCGTCTGTTCGGGTGTCAGCGCACCGCGCCACACGTCATTGCCGCACCAGCCGCCCTTGTACGGAGTCAGCTCCGGGTAGCCGACGAGACTCGTCATCGCGGGACCGACCATGGTGCCGTGCCGGGTCACGACGCCCTCGAGGCACACCTCGACATTGCGGATCCGCTTCATCACCTTGAGTTCCTGGCCGACCAGGACATCGGCGTGTCGGTCCCAGTCACGCTGACCGCGCACAAAGAACGTCGTGGTGCCGGCGTCGCCGTACGCGGCCTGCACAACGAGGTTGTCGCCCAGGCCGGCATCGTGCGCGAGCGCTGACAGCTCGTCGTAGGAGCCGGCCCGCCCGATCACGTGCGGCACGCTGGCCACCCCGGCCTTCTCGGCCAGCCGCGTCATAACGATCTTGGAGCCCAGGCGGTGGCGCAGCTCCGCCGACGGCTGCATGACCTCGAGTCCGACCTCGCGTGCCAGAGCGTGCGTTCCCTCGTCGAGCATCACGAAGCAGGCCTTGCCACCGGGCCCCCGATGCGCGATGAAATCGAGCGTCTCGGGATCGCGCAGCAGGTAATTGCACACATCCTCCATGGAGTCGAAATCCATGCGGTTGCGCCGCCGCGGTACGAACACCCGCGGATGTTCACCCTCGAACGAGTCAAAGTACGTGAGGTAGAAGAAGTTTCGTATCCAGCGATCGATGCCGAGCAGGTTGAACGGGGTCGGCGAGATGAAATACAGCGGTACGGCGTTGGTGTGAAAGAACGCACGGACATCCGAGATGCCGTTCAGCGTGCGGCGCGGCTCGGGCTCAGGTCCACCGGTGCGTTTCTCCATGCGACAAGTGTGCACCGCCGAGCCAGTCAGGTGTCTTCTTCGGCGTACAACAGCGAGTGCGTGACGCCGGTGCCGTCGAAACGGAATTCGTGCGCGGGACGCCGGAGCGGCTCGATGGTGATATCCGGGTGCACGACGACGCCACCGCCGGCGGGCAGTCCGACCCCGGTGGCCCCTCCCTCGAGCGACTGGATCGTGCGTGACAACCGCGCCCATTCGGATCGCTCGTCGTGCGTGTCTATGACCACCGGGGCAAGCCTGAACACATCGAGCAACTCGGATTCCTCGACAATTGCATACCGTCCGAGTTGGACCGCGCCGGCCGAAATGCCCACCAGGACCGCACCTTGCGCGTAGCGGTCCAGGATCACATCCTTCATGCCGGTTTTCTCGAATGTGTTCCAGCCCCGACGCACATCGCCGCCGGCGAGGACGATCAACTCGGCGCGCTCCAGGAATTCGCGGTCGTCGGGCGCGAACGACGAATCGATCATGCGACGGTCGGTGATGCCGATCGCGTCGACCGCCGCTTCGAAGATCTCGTAGAACTCCGGACGATCCCCGTTGGAGGCACCGATGTAGGCCGCGCTAAACGGTGTGTCCCAAGCAAATCCATCGAGCGCTGCATCCAGCAGCAGTCGGCCGTGCCGCTTCCAGAAGAGCAGCTGGCTGTCCGCCAGCAAATAAAGCGGTTGCACTGTCTCAGTTGCCGCCATGCTCGGCGATCCACGTAGTGGTGAAGCGCTCCACCGCGGGAATGCTCACGGCCAGACTCTCGCCGATCAACTTCTCGAATTTGCCGCCGACCAATGGGATTTTGAGTTCCACTTTCACGGCGAAGCGCAACTGGGAGCCGTCGCCGCTGGGGGTCAGCCAGGCTTCCGCGTGGCCTGACCCCAACCCCCGGGGAATCGAGACAATGACCTGCCCGCGTACCTGGCCGTCGCCGACAGGCGCCCATGTCTCGTTATGCCGGATTTTCAGGTCGCCCGGAACGAATTTGGCAACTGGTCCGGGCAACAGCTGGCGGGCCACGTGCTGGGTGACCCGCACTGTCACCGTGCCGTCGGCATCGACTACCAGCGCGTCCAGCGTCGTGGTGGCATCGGCGGCCGCCATGCGCGCCCGCCAATAGTCTTCACGGGCGAACGCCGCATGGATCTCTTCAACGCTGGCGGGCGATTCGGCGGAGATGTCGAATGAACGCGGCATAGCGGTAAGGAGCGTCCCGCGGACTAACCCCCTCCGTAAGTGGGTCCCTTTACGCCATCTCGGTACGTAACGCATTGCCCTGCGGTGCAACACGTCTCGATGCGAACCGGGGCGGCGCCAAAATGCGGTTGTACCTCTTGCGACGTGTAGTCACCGCCGGCACCCCGACAGTTGTCCTCAATGTCCGTGACTGCGCTGGCAAGTGGTGCACCCGAAATCATCACCGCCACCGGGACTGCGAACACCGCCGCGCGCAACGCGTTCGATACAAGATGCTTCATGATCCTCCATAACTCGGCGTAGGTGCCGAGGTCATTCCTTGCGTAATTGACGGCGAGTTTACCGGTCCCGGCTCGCGCCGGGTGCGACGTCCCTACAACTCGCCCAGGTCGTCGGGCACGTCGACGGCGTACTCCCGCAGCACCTCCAGCGACACCGCCTCCAGCGTGCGCTCGTGGGTGGACGCCAGCACCACCGGGGCTGCGTAGCCGTCGTGGTGGGCGCGAAGCCAGTTCAGCGCGGTGACGCACCACCGGTCGCCTGGCGTGAGGCCGGGAAAGCGGTACTCGGGCCGCGGCGTCACCAGGTCGTTGCCGATCGAGCGCTGGTGCTCCAGGAATTCGGCGGTCACCACGGCGCAGATGGTGTGCAGGCCGATGTCCTCGGGCCCGGTGGCGCAGCAGCCGTCGCGGTAGAAGCCGGTGAGCGGTTCGGTGCCGCACTGTTCCAGCGGGCCGCCCAGCACATTGCGGTCAAGCATCGTCAGCGACGCAGAAGCTTCTCGCGGACCGTGTCGGTGACGAAGCGGCCCATCGAGACCGGTCGGAACGCGCGGGCGGCGTCGGTCAGCGCATTGCGGGAATCCGCGGGCAGCTCGATGTCGGCGGCCGCGACGTTGAACTCGAGTTGCTCGACGCTGGATGCGCCGGGAATGGCAACCACGCCCGGCAGGCTGACCAGCCAGGCCAGCGCCACCTGCGCCGGCTTGGCGTCGACGTCGGCGGCGACGGCGCGCAGCGTCTGCAGCAGCGGCTCGACGCGGCGCAGATTTTCGGTGCCGAAGAACGGGTTGATCGCCCGGACACCGCCGGGCCGGTTGTCGACGCCGTACTTGCCGCCCAGAAGTCCTTGCGCCAGTGGGCTGTAGGCGATCACGACGCGGTTCTCTCGCTCGGCGAACGGCACCAGGTTGTCCAGCGCCCGGGGGTATGCGAGCGAGAAATGCACCTGGTTGCTGATCACCGGCCGGCCGAGCGCGGCATCGGCCTTCTGCCATCGCGCCAGCGAATAGTTCGACACGCCGGCCGCGCCGATGGCGCCGCTGTCGAGCAGATCGCGCATCCCGGGCATGATCACCGAATCGGGGACCACCGGGTTCGGTTGGTGAACCTGGTAGAGCGGGATACGGTCCAGCTGCAGCCGTCGCGCACTGGCGCGCTCGCGCTGCTTGACCACCGCGGGGAACGGCGCGACCGGCATGATCTTGCTGGCCACCGCCACGTCGGTGCGTTGGTCGCCGAGCGCTTCGCCGAGAATCCGTTCGCTCTTGCCGAATCCGTACACCTCAGCGGTGTCAAAGAGCGTGACTCCCAACGCAAGAGCACGCTGCACGATCTCGCGCGCAGCACCCGAGGCGTATTGGTCCCCGTACCCCCATTCCCGCGAGCCGAACTGCCAGGTGCCCAGTCCGATCCGGCTGACTTTGCCGATTCCCTCGACGTCCAGATATTTCATATCGCTCACGGTACTGACACCCATCGTGATCTGTACGCTGTGCCTGCAGCAGGCGTTACAAGAGAGGGCGAATATGTCAAGGACAGTAGTGATCGGCGCCTCGAGCGGACTCGGGCGTTGCATCGGCGTCGGCCTTGCGCAGCGTGGCGCTCAGGTCGCACTGCTCGCCCGGCGTCGCGAACGCATCGAAGCCGCGGCCAAGGAGGCCGGCCCGGGCGCGACCGCCATCGAGTGCGACGTCACCGACGAGGCGTCCTGCCGGGCGGCGATCAACAATGCCGCCGAAGCACTCGGCGGCATCGACCACTTGGTGTACACGCCCGCCGTCGGGCCGCTGGTCCGCATGGTCGACACCGACGCCGCCACGTGGCGGCGCGTCTTCGACACCAATGTCATCGGCGCGGCGCTGGCGACCGCGGCGGCGATGCCGCATCTGATGGCCTCCGTCGGCAAGGCGGTCTACCTCTCGTCCGACGCGGGAACCTTCGGGCCGCCGTGGCCGGGCCTCGGCGCGTACGGCGTCAGCAAGGCGGCGCTGGAGCGACTCGTGGAAGCCTGGCGCGCCGAACACCCCGAGATTGGCTTCACCTGCCTGATCGTGGGGGAGTGCCCGGGCGGTGAAGGCGACGCGCAGACGGGGATGAGCGTGGGCTGGGATCCCGAACTCGCCAAACAGGCTGTGCCGCTGTGGATGTCGCGCGGCTGCATGCCCGGCAAATTGATGCCCGTCGAAGACCTCATCGAAGTGGTGCACACAATCCTGCGCACCGATGCGGCCACGTCGATGCCGCTCGTGGTCGCCCGCGGCGGGCCCGCCGCCTCTGCAGCGTTTGCCGATCCCGGACCGTCGTAATGTCATAGCCGACACGGCTACTGCCAGACAGGAGGCCTCATGGTCGAGCTTCGAGTCGAACGGACAATCGCCGCGCCCACCGAACGGGTCTTCGACTGGCTGGCCGACCCGGCCAGTCTGACCGCCGCTCCGCCGATCTTCCGGTCTTATTGGGAGAAAGGCGCGACGGCCCCCGGCGAGGGCGCGGTGCGACGGGTAATTGGGCTGGGCACTTGGTTTCGCGAAGAGATCACTGCCTACGACCCGCCGCGCAGCTACTCCTACCTCATCCTCCGTTCGTTTCCGCCGTTCGTGCACGACGGCGGCACACTGACGTTCACTCCCCGCGGCGACGGCACGCACGTCGACTGGCTCACCCGCTACACCCACCCGGCGTATTTCGGCGGCAGGCTGATGGAGCCCGTCAGCGCGCGGCTGCTCCGCTCGAGCTTCGACGCGATCCTGGCCGGCTGCGCGAAGGCGCTGGAAGGCTAGCCGCCCGATGACGTCGACGGCCGAAAAGAGTGGCCAACTTGTGGCGTTGGCCCGGGGCATGCGGGAGCTGGTGCGCGCCGAGGCCGCCGAATCGGAGCGCCGGCGCACACTGACCGCCCCGATTGTCGAGGGGATGTGGGCCAGCGGGCTGCTGTCGGCGTTCAATCCCGCCGCGGCCGGCGGTGTCGAACCGTCGTTCGCCGAGATGATCGAGACCTGGATCGAAATGGCTTGGCAGGACGGGTCGTTCGGCTGGGTGGGCATCGCGAACCTGCCGTCGACGTTCGCCGCGGCGTGCTATCTGCCCGACGACGGTTTCGCCGAGGTGTTCAGCGCGCACGACAACCGCGTCACGCTGGGCGGCCAATTCTTCCCCAACGGGCAAGGGATTGCCGTCGACGGCGGCTACCGGTTGAGCGGGTCGTGGAATTTCGGCTCGGGCATTGGACATTCGCAATACATTGCGGCCGGGTTCTTACCGCTCGACGACGGCGAAATGCGCTGGGTCAGCGACGGTGTACCCGACATGCAGGTGGCCGTCGTTGCGCGCGACGACATCTCGCTGGACGACGGCTGGTATGTCCAGGGGCTCAAGGGAACCGGATCCTACGACTACAGCGCCCAGGACGTGTTCGTGCCGGAAAGCCGGACATTCCCGTTGTTTCGCCGCGAGCCGTACCGCGGCTCGTCGCCGGCCACCCGCATGGGTCTGATGTCGGTGACCGCCGCTGGTCACGCGTCGTGGGCGCTCGGGGTCGCCAAGAGCATGCTCGACGACGTCACCGAACTGGCGGCCACCAAATACCGGATGAGCGACATGGGGGAGTCGCTGGCCAGCCGCCCGACGTTCCAGAAAGGCCTCGCCCAGCACGTCGCGGCGTGGCGCGCCGCCCGTCTGCTGGTTCTCGACGCGTTCGGCACGGCCGAGGCTGCCGTCGCCTCCGGTGGACAGTTGACCCCGACCCTGCGGGCCGACATGCGGGTGGCCGCCGTGCACGCCACCGACACCGCCCGAAGCTGCGCGGAATGGGCACATTTGGCGGCCGGCACCACCGCGATCCGTGAGGGCAGCCGCTTCGAGCGGGCATTCCGCGACATGTACACCGGAACTCAGCACGCCTTCATCAGCGAAAAGGTCGCGATCGACGCCGCGCGGATCTGGCTCGGCATCATCGACGACCAGTTCGGCCTCTGAGCGAAGTGGGTAGACAAGGCGAATGAGCACCGTCGATCCCTCGGACGAGGCGATCACGCTGGGCCTGCATGACACTGCGCCGGCTCACCTGATGGACGCGATGGCCAAGAACGTCGAACTCGAATTGGGTTGGGGCCGACTCATTTTCGGCCAGACCTTCGCCGATTCCGACAGCTTGGCCGAAGCGCTGCGCCGGGAAGAGCCTGGGCGGCGCGACATCTGCATCTACCCGCGCGAGCCACACGTCGTCGTCGCGCAATCGCCGAGCGAGTTGTTCATCGATCCCAGCCACACATATCGGCTGCGCTTCACCGACTCCCACGAGGAAGGCACGTCGCCGCCCGGCGTGACGGTGCGCACGCTGGAGGACCGGGCGGACGCCGACGCGATGAACCGCGTCTACGTGCGCTGCGGAATGGTCCCGGCGCCGGTCGACGTCACCTGGGACAACCACCTGCATGCCGAGGCGGTGACCTATCTGGTCGCGGTGCGCGACGAGGACGGCGCCGTGGTGGGGACCGCCACCGGCGTCGACCACGAGGTGCTGTTCTCCGATCCGGAGCGCGGGTCGAGTATGTGGACCCTGGCCGTCGACCCGGCCGCGGCGCTTCCCGGGGTCGGCGCAGCCCTGGCCCGGGCGATGGCCGGGCACTTCCGCCGCAAGGGCCGCGCCTACCTGGACCTGTCGGTCGCGTACGACAACGACGCGGCCATCGCGCTCTACGAGAAGCTGGGTTTCCGCCGAGTTCCGGTGATGGCGATCAAGCGCAAGAACCCGATCAACGAGCCGCTGTTCACCCCGCGGCCGGAGACGATCGACGACCTCAACCCCTATGCCCGGATCATCGCCGACGAGGCGCTGCGCCGCGGCATCCAGGTGGAGGTCCTGGACGCGGAGACCGGCGAGATGCGGCTGACCCACGGCGGCCGCAGCGTGATCACCCGCGAGTCGCTGTCGGAGTACACCTCTGCGATCGCCATGAGCCGCTGCGACGACAAGCGGCTAACCCGCAGGCTCGTCAAAGAGGTGGGCATCACCGTGCCGCGAGCCCGCTTGGCCACCTTCGACGAGGACGACTATGCGTTCCTGGCCGAGGTCGGCGAGGTCGTCGTCAAACCGACGCGCGGCGAGCAGGGCAAGGGAATCACGGTCGGCATCACCGCCGAGGACGGGCCCGACAAGCTCGCGGACGCCCTGGCCCGGGCGCGCGAGCAACACCCCGAGGTGTTGATCGAGCAGCGCGTGGCCGGCGACGACCTTCGCCTGGTGGTGATCGACGGCAAGGTGGTGGCTGCCGCGCTGCGGTTGCCGCCCGAGGTCATCGGTACCGGCGACCGCAGCGTGCGGGATTTGGTCGCGGCCGAGAGCCGACGGCGCTCGGAGGCCACCGGCGGCGAATCCAGCATCCCGCTCGACGAGGTCACCGAGGCGACGGTCGTCGACGCGGGTTGGAACATGGACGACGTGCTGCCCGAAGGAACCCGGCTTCGGGTGCGCCGCACCGCCAACGTGCACCAGGGCGGCACCATTCGCGACGTCACCGCCGAGGTGAACCCCGAACTGTGCCGGGTGGCGGTGGCGGCGGCCGAGGCGATCGGTATCCCGGTGACCGGCATCGACCTGGTGGTTCCCGACGTCACCGGCGAGGAGTACGCGTTCATCGAGGCCAACGAGCGACCCGGCCTGGCCAACCACGAGCCGCAACCCACGGCCGCGGCGTTCGTCGACTTCTTGTTCCCTGGTCAGCCCGCCCCGCCGACAGCGTGGACTCCTGACGAATCGCAATCCGACGGCGGGAATCAAGGCGTTTCCCGCACATAATTCGAACCCGCTGAGAGCACCTGGCGGACGGGGATATTCGGCGATTCGCTGGCATTTGCCCCCACAGTTCGCGGTAGGCTCGACGGCACGCAAGTTCTGGTCGGCGCAGCAGAAATCTGTTTTTGCAACGGCAGGAATGGGGGTGCGCAGATGCGCTATTTGGCGACAGCGTTCGCCGTCGCAGCCATCTGCATTCTCACCGCAGGTTGCGGCGGCGGAGACCAGGCCGCCAAGACGACGACCACCACCACTACGACGCTCATTCCGCGTCCCGTCGTCGAGCGCGAGCTGGACGGGTTGCTGCTCCCGCCCGAGCAGATCAACCCCATCATGGGCGCCACCGAACTGAAACTCACCAGGAAACACGACGCGATGTCCGACGACAGCGCCCTGATGGAACCCAGGGAATGCCTGGCCGTCGACAGCTCGGCGCAGGCCCAGGTCTATGCGGACAGCGGATTCACCGCGATCCGCGATCAGGCGTTCAACGACGGCGACAACTTCACCCATTACGCCGAGGAGGCGGTGGTGTTGTTTCCGACCGCCAAGCAGGCCGCCGCCTTCTTCAACAACTCGGCCAAACAATGGCCGGCCTGCCATCAGTACCGCCACATCCAGTCCGGGACGGAGTGGACCGCCGGACCGATATCCAACGCCGACGACATACTGAGCGTGGTTGCGACGCAACAAGATGCCAAGGAGGGTGGTTGGGCCTGCGGACGTGCGCTGGCGCTGAAGAACAACGTCATCGTCGACGTCAACACCTGCAGCCCGGACCCGAAAAACTCGGCCGTCGACCTCGCTAAGCAGATCGCCGCGAAAGTGCCGTTGCGGTAACGCCTTTAGGCGTGCAGCCTCTGCTTGATCGCGTCGTCTTGTTTCTTGCCGACGTCGCTGACGAAATCCGGCGGCGCTGACATACCGGCGGGGCCGTCGAATTCCAGCGTGACGAACGCCTTGCCCTCGGTGAACAGCAACACCGTGATTCCCTTTGACTTGTCGGGTGCATCCCCCGAGATCGTCGTACCGCCGGCGCCGACGTCCGTCGCGACGGGCGGTCCGGTAATGGCACCGGGCGGCGCCGCCTTCGCCGCATCGAGCGCGTTCGCCGCGGCGGCGGGGTCCGGCAGGATCACGATGGTGTCCCGGATGACGTGGCTGCCGTCGTCGTCGGTGAATGTGATCGCCGCCCCCTGCTGGCCATTCGGGTTCGGTGTCGGCGGGCCGGCGGTGAACGTGTCGGGTGCGTTGATGTCTTTCGGCCCGATCAGCAGCTTGGTGTAGTCGGTGGCCTGCGCCGGCGCCGAGGCGTGGCTGGTTGCGGTCGGCGTGGCTGATCCCGAGGTGGCTGTCGAAGACTTCGAATTGCTGTGGCAGCCGGCCACCAGTGCGGCCGTCACAGCGGCTCCGGTGGCCGCCATCAGTGAAATCCTCATTGCCTGGCTGCTCTTTTGCTGCAAAGTCATCGCCGAACTATATCCGGACCACAGTGCAGGGTATTCGAGGTTATTCGGTGTCGGCGGGATCGAGAAGTCGTACTTCTTCGAGGTCCATCGCGGTCTGCAGCTCGCGCAGCACGATGTCGTCGATGCGATTTCGGTCCCGAAGCTCCGTCACGGCACGGCGTTTGTGTTCGAGCACACGCAGACGGACCCGTCGCACCAGATCGTTCTGCTCGGCCGCGCCGTTGGGCACCGAGGCGTCGGCCATGACGAGCGCGGCATGTTCCTCGTATTCCTTTTGCAAACGGCCCAACAGCTCGTCGCCGACCCCGAGTTCGGCGGCCACCTGAGGCAGTGCTTCGAGGGCGGCTTCGGCGCTACGAGTGCGGGCGAGCTGCAATTCGTCCGCGCGCGCAGCGTCTTCGGGCAGCCGGGCCCAGCGAACGACGATCGGCAGCGTGCTGCCCTGCACCAGGACGGTCACCAGGATCACGACCGACACCACGAAGATGATCAGGTTGCGGTCCGGGAACGGCGCGCCGCTGCGCGTGGTCAGCGGGACGGCAAGCGCTGCGGCAAGCGACACCGCGCCGCGGAATCCCGCCCAGCTGGACACCGCGCGCTGACGCCAGTCGACGCGACGGGCGCGCTGCACCTCGCGGCGGTCCAGCGTGCGCAGCAGCACGGTGGTGATTTCGGTCCAGGCAATCCGGGTCGCGACGACGACACCAGTGACGGCAAGCGCCAGTAACACCGCGCGGTCCAGGCCGCCGTCGAGGTTGGCGATGCCGCGAACCGCGCTCGGCAGCTGCACCCCGACGAACACCCATAGCGAACCGTTGATCAGGAAGGTCGCAATGTCCCAGAACGCGAACGACTGCAGCCGAGACCGGGCCCGGATCACCCTCGGGCCGACGTAGGTGAGCACCAGAGCGGACACCAACACCGCGACCACACCGCTGCAGTGAACCGACTGGGCGAGCAGGAACGCCGCGAACGGCGTCAGCACGCTCAGGGCTCCCTCCTCGAGCGGCGCGTCGAGTCGGCGGCGCAGCATCGTCACCGCCAGGCCGACCAGCAGCCCGGCGGCGATACCGCCGAGGTAGGACCCGACGAACCGGCCGACCAAGGCGGCCGGGCCGATCGCGGGACTGCCGGTCGCGACGGCGACGGTCACCGCGAACAGCACGAGTGCGGTCCCGTCGTTGATGACACTCTCGGCGCGCAGCACGGTAAGGGGCCGGCGCGGCAGCTGTTTGGCCAACCCGGCCACCGCGGCGGCGTCGGTGGGCGACAGCACGGCGCCCAGGACCGCCGCGGCGTGTGACTCCATGCCGAGCGCTCGCGCTGTCCACGACACCGCGACCGCGGTGGCGATCACCAGGCCGACGCTGATCAACACGATCACGCGCAGGTTCGCCCGGATCTCGCGGAAGCTGGTGTTCATGCTTTCCCAGTAGAGGATCGCCGGCAGGAACAGCAGCAGCACGATCTCGCCGTCGAGCCGGATTCCGCCGAAGCGGGGGATCAGGCCCAGCAGGGCGCCCAACAGGATCAGCAGGACCGGGGGACCGACCCGATACCGCTTGCCGAGCACCGTCCCCAAGACGACGGTGGCAAACAGCGCTACGACGACGACGAGCCCGAACACCAGGACATCTTCCTGTATGGCGCGCTGGGTGCTGCGCGGCGGTCAGTTTTGCCGCAGCGCCACCACCTGGTTGCTGTGGCCCGCGACGTACACGGTGCCGTTGCTGTCGACCGCCAGGCCCCACGGATTGTCCAGTCCGGTGAAGGGCAGTTCGACTTGCGTCGTCGATCCGACGGGGAGTTTCAGCGTGCGGTTGTTCTGGCTGTCGGTGACGTAGACGGCGCCCTGATTGTCCACCGTCACACCGCCGGGTTCTTTGAGGCCCGTGAGGGGCAGTGCCGCTTGGGTATTCGAGCCCGACGGCAATGCCAGCACCCGGTCGTTGCCGCCGTCGGCGACGTAGATGGTTCCGCTGCTGTTCACGACGACACCGGTGGGAGCGCTGAGGCCGGAGAACGGTAGCTCGGTCTGCCGGTTCGAGCCGGCCGGCAGCGCGACCACCCGGTTCTTGGCGGTGTCGGTGACGTAGACAGTGCGGCTGCTGTCCACCGTGATACCGGTCGGGTTGCCGAGATCGCTGAAGGGCAGCTGGATCTGGGTGCCCGAGCCGGCCGGCAGCACCACCACGCGTTTGTTGCCGGCGTCGGTGACGTAGACCGTGCCGGTGTTGTCCGCGGTGACTCCGGTCGGGTAGTTCAGGCCGTCGAACGGCAGCACGGCTGGGCTGGTCGAGCCGGCCGCCAATGCCAGCACCCGGTTGTGCGGCGTGTCAGCGACGTACACCGTGCCGCCGATATCCACCGACACACCTTGCGGTTCCCGCAGCCCGGTGAACGGCAGCGTCACCTGGCCGTTGGCTGCCGGGCCGTGATGGCCGACAGCGAGAACCACGCCGGCGACAACCGCGGCGACGACGAGCGCGGCGGCTGTCGAGATGACGGCGGGTTTGCGGCGCCACCACGGCGTTGGCGGCGCCTGCGGTGGTGGGGTCCGCGCCTGTTCGCGGTGGGGAATCCTCGGCTGTGTCGGCGCCGACGGGTGTGGCGCAACGACCGGCGTGGTGATGGCCTCCCGCGCTGCGCGCGCCAGCTCCACCGCGGTGCGGTACCGCGCGGCAGGGTCTTTGGCCATGCCGCGGGTGATGACCGAGTCGAAGCCGCCGGGCAATCCGGGCTTGGTGATCGACGGCCGCGGCGGGGGAGTCGAGAGGTGGTTGGTGATCTGCTGCTCGAGGCTGTCACCGGGGAACGGGTGCCGTGCGGTCAGGCATTCGTACAGCACGCAGGCCAGCGAGTAGATGTCCGAGCGGGCGTCGACCTGTCCGGCGTTGAACCGTTCCGGGGCCATGTAATGGTAGGTGCCGACCACGTCGCCGGCCGCCGTCAAGCCCAGTTCGCCCGTGGCGCGGGCGATTCCGAAATCGATCAGATAGGCGAAGTCGTCGTGGTCGAGCAAAATGTTGGAGGGCTTGACATCCCGGTGCAGCAGCCCGACCTTGTGCGCGTCGTGCAAAGCCTTGGCGACCTGTTCGACGATGCGCACAGCCCGCTCCGGCGGCAGCGGACCGCGGGCGAGAACGGAGTGTAGGTCGCGGCCCTCGATCAGCCGCATGTCGACGAAGAGCCGCCCGTCGATTTCCCCGTGGGTGTGGATCGGGATGACGTGTGGGCTGTTCAGCCGCGCGGCCGCATGAGCTTCCCGCCGGAACCGTTGTTGGAACACCCCGTCTTTGGACATCTCGGCGGGCAGGATCTTCAGAGCGACGATCCGGTCGATCGACGTGTCGTAGGCTCGCCACACCTCGCCCATGCCGCCGCGGCCCAGCAATTCGATGAGCCGGTACTTTCCGAACGAAGTTCCCTGCAACGAGCAACCCTTCAGCAACGTGCCAGCACCATAGCGCGCCGCGAAATCAGTCGCAGGGTTTTCGCCGGCGGGCCGACCCCGTCAGCGGTCAGCGATGCCGCTGCGGCCAGCCCGCACAACCAGATTCACGCACCTGGTTCCTGGTCGTCGGCCGGCGGCGGTGGCGGGGGTGCCGGTGCCGGCGGAGGCGGTGCGTTCTGGCCTGGCGGTGGCGGGCCCAAGCGATTCGCGGCGAACGCCGCGCCGCGGTCGATCATCGCCCCGTCGCCTGCGTAAGTGTCGTGGGCCGCGAAATTCATCCCGTCGGAGCAAACGGGATCCTCGGGTGCGCACAACTTGAGGGTCTTCGCCTGGTAGGCCGGGCCGATGACGACCGGCGGCTGGCCGAGGAAGTTCATCGCCCGGACATTGGGCATGGCGAAGAGCACGACGGCGGCGACGTGGTCAGCGACCTTGGGGTCCAGCGGTTTCGGCACGGTCGCCGGGTCGACGCCGTCGGGAACTGCGGCCGAGGTGACGAAGCCCGTAACGGCCGCGCCCTGCGAATATCCGCCGAGCACCATCTTGGTGTTGGGGCAGGTATTCGCCATCGACAGGACGTGAGCGCCCGCGTCGCGAATACCGTCGAGGCCGGTCGCCCACTCGTCACTAGCGGGGTAGTTGACCGGGTAGACGTCGAACGACCTTGCGCCGATGCGGTTGTGCAGGTTATCGACGAAAGCCTGGCCCGTCGGACCAACGCCGGGCGGCTCGCCGGTACCGCGGGCGAACACCACCTGCACGTCGGGGCACGGTTGGGCGGATGCCGACGGAACGGCGAGGCCCGGCAGCACCCCCGTCGATACGACTGCACCACAAAGGAATCGAGCGGTATTACGTCCTCGCATGGCTTTTATCGTGCCATACCCCGCTGCGATGCCCTGCATCGAATCACTGTTGCAGGACCGGCATTTCTTCAGCGCGATTCAAAAGCTCGACGACGCTGCAGACCGAGCGCACGATCTGCGTCGACCGCACCGAACGTGCACGTAGACGTCCCGCGCCCGGTGCGTTTCGGTGGTGTGACGATTCGTGTCCCGGCGGTTAATGATTTTCAGCCGCCATCACGCAACGGTGCTTGCCGACCACTAAACCGACGGAAGGCAGAAATCACGTCACTGGGAGGACGTTCATGACCGATGGTCTTGTCATCGACGCCGCGGGCCTTGACCGGCTTTCGTGCAGCGCCAGAGCTGAGCCCGGCACCGGCAGGAAGACCCTGAAAGCCAAGACCGTGTGCGAGGCGGGTTTCCGCAACCTGACGTACGTCCGCAACCTGTCGCCGGTGCTGGTCGGCGAGCCGCCCGCCCTGCTGGGCGACGACTCGGCCCCCAATCCGTCGGAGACGGCGTTGGCCGCACTGGGTTCCTGCATCTCGGTCGGCATGCTGGCCAACGCCACTCACCACGGCGTGACGCTGACAAAGATCGAAGTCGAGATGGAAGGCGACATCGACATCTCGGCGGTGTGGGGCGTCGGTGACACGCCGGACGACAAAATCCCGGGCTTCACCGAGGTCCGCTGCAAGGTCACCCTCGCCGGCGACACCGACGAGAAAACGCTTCAGCAGATTCACGACAACGCCATCACCTGGTCGCCTGTCGTCAACACATTCCGGCGTCCTGCGATCGTCGAGTCGACGCTCGCCACCTCATGAGAGCCCCGACAGCGACCGCCGGCACACCGGCAAGTGGCCTCGACAACGCGTTGCTTTCCGACATCGCCGCGCACGCGGCGGCTCTGGATCTCGGCGAGGAGAGCTCGCGGCGCAGTTTCGCGGCCATCGGCGAGGCGGGACTGCTCGGTCTGGGCGCTCCGGGCAACACCGATGGTCGGCTGCCTGCGATGGCAACGGTCATCGGCGAGATCGCCGCGCAGTGCATGAGCACAGCGTTCTCCGTATGGGCCAACAGGATGGTGGTGGAATACCTGCTGACCGCCGAAACCGCCTACAGCACAACGGTAGTCGGGCCGCTGCTGCAGGGGCAGGCGCTCGGTGTGACGGCCATGGCGTCCGCGTTCAAGGATGCGGCAGGCTGCGGAGCCCTTGAGCTCAGGGCAGCACAGGTCGACGGGGGATACGAACTGTATGGCCCCATCAGGTGGGCCAGCAACCTCTACCCTGACTCCCTGCTGGTGACGGCGGCGCGCTGTGAGAACGGCGAAAAGCTCGTCGTCGCACTGCCACTCGACACGCCCGGCATCACCGTGGGAGACCGGTTCGATCTCTTGGGGCTCGGCAGCACCGCTTCGTCGTATCTGAAGCTGAAGAGCGTCCGAATCGCAAATGAGCAGGTGCTGTCGACCGACTTCGCGGATTTTCTCAGCGCGGTCCGGCCCAGCTTCCTGGTCCTGCAGTCCGCGATGTGCCTGGGCCTGGCTTCTACCAGCTTGGAGCAGAGCCGGCTCGGGTTGGCCGGGGTCAATTCGGTGTTCGCCGCCGAGGTTGACTCACTCGTGGGCAGGCTCGCGCTGGCCGAGACGACGCTGGCGAGCTTTGCCGCGGCGGTGGGCACCCCGAATCAGCCGCCGAAGAAGGACCTGCTTTCGCTGAGGCTGGATGCGGCCGAAATCGCCAGCGCCAGTGCCGCATTGGAGATCAGGACCGCTGGCGGCAAGGGATATGCCAGCAGTACCTCGGCAAGTCGGCGCTACCGGGAAGCGGCCTTTATTCCGGTCCAGTCCCCGTCCGAGGCCCAACTGAGATGGGAACTCGGTCGATGCGCATGACGTCGGTGTCTGTTCCCCTCGAGCACACCGAGCCGCACGTGGGCGGTATTCCGCTGGCCGACTTGGTGCGCGATTTTCACCAGCAGATGGTGAATTTCGCTCGCACGATGGTGGATTCACCCGCGGCTGCCGAGGAGGCCGTACAGGAAGCGTGGCTGCAGATCCTGCAGTCGGCGCATTCGTTCGAGGGCCGCTCGTCGGTGGCGACGTGGTTGTTCGCCATCGTGAAGAACACCGCGTCGCGGCACCGTCGCCATGAATCACGGATCCGCAAGCACGAGCTGCTGGCTCAGGAAGCCGCCGATCCGCTGAGCGGGCGGATGCATCCGCCGGGGCATCCCGATGCCGGCCACTGGAGCGTGCCGCCGTCGAGGCGGTTCTTGCCCGAGGACGAGACCGTGACCCGAGAGCTGGTGGGGCAGGTTCGAGCTGCGGTGGCGGCATTGCCTGCGCGGCAACGTCAACTCGTGATCCTTCGCGATCTCGTCGGGATGACGCCCGAGGAGGCGGCCGAGATTGTGGACGTGTCCGGGCCGGCCCAGCGCGCTCTGCTGTACCGCGCCCGCGGAAACCTGCGTAACGAACTGGAGAGGCGCTTTCTGGAATGCCCGTGAACCAAGACCACCTGGTGCCGGCGATCGACTGCACCGACTTCGTCCTGCTCGTCGAGGACCTTCTCGACTCACCGCCCGACCAGTGGGCGGCAGTGGTGACCAAGCATCTTCGGGACTGCCCGCCCTGCCTGATCTACCTGCAGCAGATGCGTGATCTGCGGACTCTGCTCAACCACGTCTTCGACGGTGAAAAACTCAGCGACGAGCACATCGGCGGAGTCCTCAACGCGCTCACCGGGTTCCGAGAGGTGCACTGATGTCTCAGATCGTTTCGCTGCCGCAAGACTTTCGCGCCCCTGCGGAGGCGCCCGGCCCCGGCCCGACGGACGACCCGTTCGAGCTGTTGAGTGTCGGCGCCATGGTGCGCCGCATCGCCGACATGGCGGTCGACAAGGCATCTCACCCGTGGGCATTCCTGATTCGTTCGCTGGTCGGCGGCGCGATGGTGGCGTTCGGGGTGCTGCTGTCGCTGGTCGTGAGCACGGGAGTCAAAACGCCTGGGGTAGCGAGCCTGCTGATGGGTCTGGCGTTCGGCATGTCGTTCGCGCTGATCCTGGTGTCCGGCATGTCGCTGATCACCGCCGACATGTCCGCCGGGCTACTTGCCGTGCTGCAGCGGCGCCTGAGCGTCGCCGGCTACGGCCGGATCATCCTGATCGGCTTGGCGGGCAACACAATCGGTGCACTAGTGTTCGTGACCATCTGTGCGGCGGCCGGCGGCCCGTACCTGGGCGGTTTCGCCGAACGGGCCGCAGCCGTCGGCGTGCTGAAGTCCGGTCAGCCCTTGTGGACCGCACTTCTGCTCGCCGTGTTGTGCACCTGGTTCCTGCAAACCTCGATGTGCCTGTTTTTCAAGGCGCGAAGCGACGTTGCGCGAATGGGTTTCGCGTTCTACGGTCCGTTCGCGTTCGTGATCGGCGGCACCCAACACGTCATCGCCAACGTCGGCTTCATCGGACTGCCGTTGCTGCTGTCGGCTTTCCACGCCTCGGCGCCGCACACCGTGATCAGTTGGGGCTTCGGCAGTCATGGTCTGGCCACGAACCTGTGCGTCACGACGGTGGGCAATCTCATCGGCGGCACGATCTTTGTTGCCGTGCCGTTTCAGCTTGTTGCCTGGCTGCAGCAGCGCGCACGTTAGGACTCGCCCTGGCGGGCGAGTCGCTGGTCGTGGATCTTGACCAGTTCGCGGAACCCGATCCGGTGGTACTGCGGAACGGGTTGGACTCCCCACTTGTCCCGCGCGGTGTGTTGGCCGGCGGCTTCGGGCGCGCCGCCGAACGGCGCGCCGGACAGCGGGTAGGGGTACTTGCATTCCAGGGAGTCGTCGGAGTAGCGGACCTTCATCAGCTCGCTGCAGATGTCGCGCAGCGGTAGCGTCGGCCAGCCGTAGTAGACCGCCATGAACGGCAGGGTGAAGGCGCCTTCGATGACCAGAGCGACCAGGCACACGAACACGCCGCGTTTGAGCCACTTGTGCATGCGCGCGAACGTCGGTGTGGTGCCCAACGGAAGGTCGTCTGAGGATGTAGTCACGGCAATACTCCTTCTAGTCGGAGAAGATTTCGCGGTTGACGGTGTGCAGGTAGGGGATGGCCAGGAACGGCGTGATGTAGAAGATGTCGTAGAGCCACCAGCCGACGACTGGGAAGACCACGCCTGCGTAGCGCACGTCGGCGTACATGGTCATGTTGAACACGTAGCCAATCCAGATCACTACGCCCATCCAGCAGGTGATGATCATCCACTGGTGGCCCCACCGCTTCATCTGCAGAAAGCCGATCGCGGCGGCCATTCGCATGCTGAAGACGGTGAGGATCAGCCCTACCTCCCAAGCCTTTTCACCGGGGCCGGCCGCACCGCCGATCCACAACTCGTTGTAGTGCCAGAAGTAGCCGGCGTCGAACATGTTGCCCCACCCCGTCATCAGCACGCGGTCGATCAGCGTGTGGTTGGCGACGAGGTCCAGCGACCAGCCCAGGCTGTTGAGCGCGCTGTCGATCAGGACCAGATAGCCGATCAGCGTCACGATCATCGGCCGAACCGACAGCCCAGCACGTTGGGCCTGGCGCTGCAGCCAGACGCCGCGCAGAAAGACCGGCAACCCGACCAGGCCGAGGGCCCAGGTTCCCATCAGGACGGTTCCGGAGATCAGCCACTTGTCGGCGCGCCGCTGGGCCGCGCGGCTCTCCTCGTGGTGCTGGTCGTAGCTGCTCTGTGAGTGTGCTTGCGCCACTGGCACGTTCACAGGTGCCACCAGCCACGGGCGAACGACATGTACAGCTGGATGGCGAACATCAGCAGCAGGTAGCCGTAGATGAAGATCTGGAAGACGATCATGGCCCGCTTGCGTCGCTGGTCTTGTTCGTTCATTGGGTGGCGCTCCCTTCTCACAGTGATTGCGCGTCAAGGAGGCTGGCGGCAGCGACCTCACGCAGACCGTCGGTGATCGCTCCGTCGGTGGAGAGCGGCGCAAGGATGCACGCCTCGGCGGCTTCGATTTCGGTTGCGCCGGCGGCGATCAGTTGGGCAGCGGTGACCAGCACCCTGGTCGACGGCGGTTCGAAATGGAACACGTCGTCGGCGGTGCGGATGCTGGTTGCGCATCCGACCAGCCGGTGGGCGACCGACATGTCGATGCCCGATTCGGTGACAAGCACCTCGGCTTCCCGCTCGGGTGGCAGGTAGTTCATCGCGATCGTGACAAACCGTTGCCGGAACGAGGGTTTCAGTTCCTTGAGCGAGCTGCGGTAGGCCGGGTTGTAGGAGCAGACCAGCATGAACGAGTCGGGCGCATGGACCACCTTGCCGGCGCGGTCCAGGTACAAGGAGCGGCGGTGATCGGTCAGCGAGTGCAGAATGGCCAGCGAGTCGTGTCGCGCTTCGACCACCTCGTCGAGATAGCAGATCGCGCCGTCCTTCACCGCTCGCGTCAGTGGTCCGTCGGTCCAGACGACGTCGCCGCCGGTGACCAGGAACCGGCCGACCAGGTCGGAACTGGTCAGGTCGTCGTGGCAGCTGATCGTGACGACCGGGCGCTCCAGTAGCTGGCCCATGTGTTCGACGAACCGGGTTTTGCCGCAACCCGTTGGCCCGGTGAGCATTACCGGCAGCCGTCGCTCGAAGGCCCGCTCGAACAAGGCGACTTCGTTTCCATTGGCGTAATAGAACTGATCAGTCATGCGGCCACCAACTCTCGATGAACGTGCGCCAGCACGCGGGGTAGTTCGTCGACGCGCCGGATACGTTGGGAGCGGCGGGGTCCGAACACTTCGGGGAGCGGGTCGACGCGAGTGGGGCCGACGCCGAGGTAGTAGACGGCGACCCCGGCTTGGCGTGCTTCCTCGGCGGCGTGGGCGACGTCGGCCCAGGCGTAGCGGCCCTCGTAGCCTTCGTCGGACATCAGCCCGTCGCCGATGACGATCAGCAGCCGCCGTTCGGATGGCTGCGCCAGCAGCCGGCTGGTCAGGTGGCGAAGCGGGGCGCCGAGCCGGGTGTAGCCACCGGTCACCAGACCCACGCCGCTCGGCGCGACGAAGTGGCTGTCGCCAAAGTCCTTGAGGCAGCGGACATCAACGTGGTGGCGGGTGTTGCCGCTGAACACGAAGATGCCATGCCGCTCGCGCGCGAGCGTCATCGCTCGCGACAGAGCGTCAGCGCACGCGAGTTCCAATTGGAAGAGCCGCCCGCCGTGCACGCCCAGCGACGAGCTGCCGTCCAGCAGCAGAGCCGTTGTGACGTCGCGGCAGGCCGGCAACAGGTCGCGAAACACCCGGGGTTCCGATGCCTGTCCGGTGATGGTGTCGATGTAGTGACCGACGTAGGAGTCGACGTCGAGATCACAGCCGTCCTCCAGACGGTTGGTCATCGCGCGGTGGGTGTGTTCCTCGAACCACCGCTGCAGATCGGCAGTGACCGGTTTGGTCTGCCGCTGCGCGGTGTACTTGCGTTCGAGGACCGCAACGTGGTCGGCGAGAAAGCTTTTCCGCCAAGCATTCCACTCCGGGTAGGGGATGCCCGGGCGTTGGTCCGGGCGGATTTCGATGTCGTCGTCCTCGGGCCGGCTTGGTGGCGGCAGGTTGGGGTTTCGTACGCCGCCGTCGCCGCCGACGGGCACGGAATAGGCACGCGGGGTGTCCTTGCGCGTGCTGCTCCACGGCATCCGGCCGAACCGGCGGCGTGCGGCAGAGATCAGTCCGTTGCGCACCGGAGCGGCAAGCGGCAGGGCGCCCAGTAGCGGATGACACGCCAACGGTTGTCTCGACCGGGCCAGGGCGATGGCGTGCTCGAGCATTACGGTTGCGTCGAGGTCGTGCGGCGCGATCTCGAGATCTGGCAGGATCCGCCGCAGTTCCGGTAGCAGGCCGGGCCACCTGATGGCGATCCATCCCAGGCCGACACCGGCTTCGACGAGGGTGAGCGCGCCGCGTTCGCGCGCCGACAGTTGATGTAGCGGGTAGTGGGCGATCCGGTCCTTCGACGGTGAACACTGCAGCGCCACACCGCAGGTCAGGGTTCGCCGCGTCCAGTCGGGTGGTGTCGGGTATGGCACGTGGACGATGCGCCGGTTCCGACTCAATCCGAAGCTGCGGTGCTCACCGGTGACCAGCCGGGCGTCGTCGCGACGCCCGCCGGAGAACACGACCGCCGTCACCGCGCAACTGCGCTCGAGCGACAACGCCCCCGCATCAGCCATGGCTCAGAAGGTGCCGATGTTGGCGAACATCCAGTACCAGAAAGCGATCACTGCGCCGGTGCCGCCCCAGGCAGCGATGTAGCGCACGATGTCTTGCCACACGACCAGACCTCCATATTTCGATCGGTTAACGCGCTTCAAGCCCGCGAAGGGTGGTGGCGACGAACTTTTCGAGCAGGTCGTCGCGAATTGATGTCATGTGGTGAGTGGTGGTCAGCACCGCGTAGAGGCCGAGCAGGAAGAACACCGCGCTGCTGAAGGCATCCACCTCGGGATAGGTCTCGCCACGGTCACGGGCACGCTCGATCTCGGCGACCACCAGCACGATCAACGGGTGGTCGCTCCACTCCTCGTTGGGTGGTCGGGTCGACGAGAAGTGCAGCGCCAGAAAGTCTTTGAACAAAAGATCGCCGAGGCGTTTCTCCAGCCCCGCGACCAGCCGCACCACTTCGGTCAGCGTCGCGGCCAGGTCGTGTGGTTTGTCGAGGTAGCGGGCCAATTCGGTTGCCATCCGGGCTTCTTCGCGGGCCTCCACCTCAAGGAGCACATGTTCCTTGGTGGGGAAGTGGAAGAAGAAGGTGCCGTGCGCTACGCCCGCGGCCGACACGATTGCGCCGACGTCCGCGCCGGCGAGGCCGGACCGCTTGAACTCGGCAACCGCCGCGCCAAGGATGCGCTGCCGCGTCTGCAGCCGCTGCGCCTCACGGCCGGACGGCTTGTCCTGCACTCGTGTCATCGTGCGACCTTTCTAACCTACTGACTGATTGAAGTCAACGGGCGCGCTGAAGAAGAGTTTGTATGCGCATGAGGAGCCCTGTTATACAACGATCTAACGTGAAGCAGTGGCACTGCTTGGCTATATTCACTGATTAGAGTCATTGACATGCGCGCCGTCGGAGCGCTACAAAGGCACGGTGAATCTGCCGACGTTCAACCTGCGGCACGGCGACGAGGCGTCGCGCGACGGACTGGGCTACGACGAGCAGGTGGAAGAGTCTCGGCTGGCCCAGCGGCAGGCCGACCGATGGCTGATCGCCGGCACGCTGTTGATGGGCACGATGATCATCGGCTTCGTCGGCTTACCGCTGTTCCTGCGCGGAGTGTGGCTGCAGCGGCGTGCTCAGCAATCCGGCCTGTCCGTCCGGCCGGTGATGGTGACCGTGCTCGGCTACCTGATCATCCTCGACGCCGGGCTCAATACGCTGGGCTGGTCGATCGACCTGATCGCCAACCATGCACTGTTGACCCGGGTGATTCTGACCGCCTGGGGCAACTTCTTCGACGCCGGCTACTTCTGGCACTACAACGAGTTATGGATCGGCGGTGCGGCCGGCCCCGGTGAAAAGGGCTGGGAGGTAGGGCTGATCCTCACGGTGTTCACGATGCGCATCGCCGCGGCGATCGGATTCCTGCAGATGAAGCGGTGGGGCCACCAGTGGATGATCATCACCTGCTGGATGGGTGCGGTGATCTGGATCGGCTACGTGTTCAACATGACGATGTACGCCGACGTGCGATTCGCCGGGGTAGTGCTTCCGGTCGTCGGGTGGTGGCTCTACGACATCTTCTACATCACGCCGTTCCTGGCCATCCCGTACCTGCACACGGTCAACCGCGAAATCTTCTCCGACTGACTTGTCGGTGCCCAGTCCTACTCTCGCAGTTGACGAGAGGAGGACCGGCCATGGCGCAACTCATCGGCTGGTTGTTCGCAGTGGCGCTCGTCGTTGCGGTGCTACAGGTGGTGTGGCCGTTCATCGTGCTGGGCGTTGTCGTATACCTGGCTATCAAGATCGGCAAGCGGGTCGTCGAACACCACAACGAGGTTGCCGCCGCCCGGCGCGCTACTCGGGATGCGTTGTGCGCCAGGGCCGATCGCCAGCACGCTCAAGTCCTGCAGGGCAATCCGGCCGGCGTCTACGGCGAGTATCCGGCGGTCGACCTCGGTGAACTCAATCCAGTGCTGTGGGTCTGCAATCAAGCGCCGGCGCGTCGCAGCTACCAGCGAACCAGGCTGAACGGGTAGGACTCCGTGCCGCCCGGGCCGCCACCGCAGCTCGAGTCGTAGCTGGACTCCACCGAGCCGGTCAGCGTCGCGGCATCCCAGGAGTAGGTGTCGTGCGAAGGAAGGAAGTACACCACGCAGCGCACGCCATCAGGAACGTCGACGCTCATCGTGTACCGGCCGTTAGCAAGGTGCGCGTCCCCGTCGTAGGGGGCTGCCTGCCCGTTGGGCTGCGGTATCGCCTGGACGTGCACGCACTCGGGTGTATTACAGGGGCGGACCGCCCAGATCCATGCGTGGCCGGGATCGCGCGGTGTGTGCACCGCGTAGTTTCCGACCAGCATCTCGGCCCGCGAGACCGGGGCGAGGGCCACCGCGACCGAGGTGAGCGCCACGCCGAGAGCCAATGTCTTCACCCGCAGGATATTAACCATCTTCGGGCGCCGACGGCGCCTATTCGAAGTCCGGCCCGATCGACCGGTCCTGCGGCTCGCCGGGACGATGATTGGGCTCGGCCGCGACGCGCGTCCAGGCGCCGGGCGGGTAGTAGTCGGACCACTGGCCCGGCTTCGCATAGTGCACACCGAGCACGCCGCCGGTCAGGAACTCATACGTGTCGCCGTCGCCGCAGTCGGCGGCGCCCTGGTCGCCACCGAGCCACACTGTGAAAGCCATTCACCGAGTATGGCCCGCTCGCTCGTCCTATTGCGTGCAGACGGTTCTCGCGGGCTGCCCGTGCGCAGTCGCGCTGCTGACCACCTTGCCGTCCAGTGAAATCGTGCAGGTGATTGCGCCCGGTCCCTGCGCGCTGATCACGAACACTTCGGTGCCGAACGCGGTGAACTGCTTCGACCAGGGCAACTTGACGTTGGCCTCCTGATGCTGACCGTCGTCCGCCTGATACGAGATGTATTCGGCCACAGGCGGACCGCTGATCTGGTAGCGAACCTTTGGCAGCGTCGGGAGTGCGTTGGCTGCGCTGATACCGCTGATTCCGGCGGTGGTGGCCAACGTCATGAGGACAGCCGCGAAGATCCGGCCGCGGTGCAGGGGAACGCAATGTGTGCTCGGCATCTTCAGGCCCCTTTCGCGACGAAAAACCGGCAAAGACCGCAGATACCGGGAGCGTATTGACGGCGAAAGGCGACGGGCGGGGAACGAACGATCGTGATAGAAACGCGAGCTTTTCGTTATGACCTCGTGATCGTCGCATGCTATTGCATGCGTGTGAAATTTCCCGGGGTGGCGTTAAAAACCTTGGCGCAGAGCGCGTTTGCCACGGGCTTCGCAGCGAGCGATAGGGTGGCGTGATGTCCAAACGCGTCGTGGTCTGGGGTACTGGCTTCGTCGGCAAGATGGTGATCGCCGAGATCGTCAAGCATCCGCTGTTCGAGTTGGTCGGTGTCGGCGTCAGCAACCCGGCCAAGGTCGGCCGCGACGTCGGCGACATCTGCGGGTTACCCGAGCCGGTCGGCATCACCGCCACCGACGACGTCGACGCGTTGATCGCGCTCAAACCGGATGCGCTGGTCCACTACGGGCCGACCGCCGCGCACGCCGAGGACAACATCGCGCTGATGACGCGATTCCTGCGCGCCGGCATCGACGTCTGCTCCACCGCGATGACGCCCTGGGTGTGGCCGACCATGCACCTGAACCCGCCCAACTGGATCCAGCCGATCACCGAGGCGTGCGAGCTGGGGGAGTCGTCGTGCTTCACCACCGGCATCGACCCCGGTTTCGCCAACGACCTGTTCCCGATGACGCTGATGGGCGTCTGCTCCGAAGTACGCACGGTGCGGGCCTCCGAGCTGCTCGACTACACCAACTACACCGGCGACTACGAAAACGAGATGGGCATCGGCCGCGAGCCCGAGTTCCGGCCCGTGCTGGAAAACCGCGACGTGCTGATCTTCGCCTGGGGCGCCACCGTCCCGATGATCGCGCACGCCGCCGGCATCATGCTCGACGAGATCACCACCACCTGGGACAAGTGGGTGACGCCCACCGAACGCAAGACCGCCAAGGGCGTCATCCAGCCCGGACACGTCGCTGCGGTGCGGTTCACCATCAACGGCATCTACCAAGGCAAGACGCGCATCCAACTCGAACACGTCAACCGGATCGGCCACGACGCGGCACCGGACTGGCCCTCGGGCACCAAGGACGACGTCTACCGCGTCGACATCGAGGGAACGCCAAGCATCTTCCAGGAGACGGCATTTCGGTTCACCGACGGCTCCGGGCGCGACGCGGCCGCCGCCGGATGTTTGGCCACCGGGATGCGGGCACTCAACGCGGTGCCCGCCGTCAACGAGTTGTCCCCGGGCTGGGTGACCGCGCTGGATCTGCCGCTGATCGCCGGGGCGGGCACCATCCGCTAAGCCCGTTACATTAGTTCCCGGCGTGCGGGGCGTACGCCGTGGGAGGACGACATGGCAGACGCAGAACGGCAGGCAGGGTTGTCGCGCGCCGACCCGCTGCGCCCGGCTCCGCCGCGCTTGCGATCGGCGCTAGGGCTTTCAGTAGGGGCCACCACCCTCGCTGCCGTCACCGCAAGTCGCGCGGTGACCCGCAAGCCGGTGCTGACCCTGTATCGGCAGCGGCCACCCGAAGTCGGTGTGCCGTCGGAGAACCCGAAGCTGACCGAGCCCGGGCTGGTGATCACCGACTTCGTCGACCGGGTGGGCGACCCGGCCGGCATCGTCGCGTCCGACGGCTCGACGCACCGCAGCGAGACGCTGCTCGCCGACGCGTTGCGGGCACTGGCCTACACAGCGACCGACGGGCGGGCCCTGCCGGACGCAGTCGCGGTCACCCATCCGGCCCACTGGGGACACGCGGCGGTGGGTGCACTGGACGCCGCCGTGAGCCGGGTGCCCGAATGGTCGGGCGACGGGGTCGCGCTGCTGCCAGATTCCACGGCCGCGTTGACCGCCCTGCAGAACAATCCCGGGCTGCCGACCCGGGGCATCATCGCGCTGTGCGATTTCGGCGGCAGCGGCACCAGCCTCACCCTGGTCGACGCCGCCGGCCATCAGCCCGTCGCACCTACGGTGCGGCACACCGATTTCTCCGGCGACCGGATCGACCAGGCGCTGCTGGCCCGTGTGATGGCGGATCTGTCGTCGGCCGGCGCGGTCGACACAGGGGCCACTTCGGCGATCGGTTCGTTCACCCGGTTGCGTGGCGCGTGCCAACGCGCCAAAGAGGAACTGTCGTCGACCACGGCGACCACCCTGACTGCTGAGCTGCCCGGGTATCGCGGCGATGTCCGCGTCACCCGAACCGAACTCGACGAGGCGATCCGCCGGCCGTTGGCCGGGTTCATCGCTGTTGTTCAGGAAGCGTTGCAGCGCAACGGCATTCGTGAATTGGCCGCAGTCGCTTCGGTGGGTGGCGGGGCCGGCATCCCGGTGATCACCACGACGCTGTCCGAGCACCTGCGGGTACCGGTCATCACCACCCCGCGGCCGCACATGACCGCTGCCATCGGTGCGGCGCTGCAGGCTGTGCGCGGCCCGGCCGACAACAGCGCGACCGCGCTGGCGCCGGCCGCCACGCAGGCGGGACCGGTCGTCGAAGCCACCACGATGGCCGAGATCGCGCCGGAGCCCAGCCCCGAACCGGCGCTGGCCTGGTCGGAGGCCGACGACGACTCCGGCATCATGCCGCTGCGCACCGGCGAATACCCGGCGGCCACCACCGGAACGACGTCCGCCCGCCCGCAGCCGACCCTCGACCGCGACGAGCGGGCCGTCGACACCCGCCCGCCCGCGGTGCCGTGGTATCGCCGGCCGGCGGTAGTCGTCATCGGCACCGCGCTGGTGGTGCTGGCGATCATCGCCGCCGTGATGATCGCGATGCGCCACACCTCCGGCGGCGGACCGATCGCCCCGGCGCCCAGCGTGAGCACCACGCCGGCCCCGGGAACGTCCGCGCCCGGCACCGAAAGCCAGGCCCCGTCGTCGCCCACGGACACCCAGTCGCCAAGCAGCGAATCCCCGTCGTCGACCGCACCGCCGTCGTCGACCACGACCGAGGCGCCCACTACCACGACCACCACCGCACCGACGACAACCACTCAGGCGCCGACAACTACCACGCAGGAGACCACCACACGGGCGCCTACCACCACACAGGCGCCGGTGGTGCCGACAATCCCGCGGATCCCGGGCATCCCGCGGTTCCAGCCACAGCCGGCGCCGCCGGGCGGCTAGTCCGGTTAGTCGGGTGGCTCCTGCGTTTCGGGCGGATTGTCGTCGGCGTGTGGTTTCTCGTCGGGGTCACCGAATTTCGGGTTGCCCTCGTCGTCCAGCCACTCGTTGACGGCGGTCCCGGTGATCGTCCGGTCGGTTCCGGGCATCACCGCCGTCGGGCGCTGGTCGTCGTAGGACTTCCGCATTTCGGCGGCCTTTTCCTTGTGTTCATCGGTGACCTCGGGGGCCTCGCTCTGCTGTTGGTTGGCGCCGCGGTCTTCCCCACCGGTTTGTTCCTCATCCTGAGCATCCATAACCCGGACTATTACCCGCTGCGCAGGCGCTTTGAAACGCTTTGATCAGTGCGATCGTCCGTGTTTGACCAGCACCACGGAGGCGAGCGGAATCTGCATCGGCGCCGGGGCGCCCGACAGCCGCTCGGCGACCGCGGCTTCGAGATGGTCGACGAACTCGGCGGCGCGCGGGTCGCCGGGGCCGCCGTCGAGCCAGGCGGCCAGCGAGGGAAACACCGCAGTCTTTGCGAATGCCGCCCACTGTGCGCCGAACGCGGCGGCGTCGTGGTCGACAAGGAATTGGGCCCAGAACCGGTCCTCGGCGTCGAACACTTCCAGGTGCTCGATCGACAGGCCCTCGAAGCGGCCCTTGGGTGCGAACGGCGCGCGAAAGTCCTTCTCGGCGCGCGCGAATGCCGGAATTGTCATGCGCCGCAACTCTTCCGCGCTCAAGAGGCCGTCGCGGTGTTGATCGTCCAGTGCGGCCACGATCGCGTCGAGCAACGGTCGGTAGCCGAATTCGCCGTCGTCGCCGACGGCCATCGTCAGCACCACAAGCCGCCCGCCGAGGCACAATTCGCGACCGCGGAACGCCAGGAAGGCCTGCCAGTCCTGGGTGGCCTGGTGGTCATATGCGGCGCGGGCGGCGTCGTCGCTGCTGTAGGCGACCTGGACGTGGTCCGGTAGGTCGGTCGGTGTCCGACTCAGCCACATGGTCGCCCACGACGTCCAGCCCAGGGTGACGCTGCCCGACGGCAGAATCTGCTCGTAGTACGACCGGCCGATCGCGGAGGCGAAGCTCGCCGCGTCCTTGTGCAGATAGCTGTCCGGATCCTCGGACAGGGTGCGAAACAGCGCAGTGAAATCGTTGCCGGGCAAGTCGGTGTGGGTGACAAGGACGGCGTGCTCGGGGCGAGTGCGACCGCGAATCGTCGCTATTGCCGCGCACACCGGCAGCAGCGAATTGTGGCCGGTCGCCGCGCCGTAGTCGGCAATGACGATGGGTTGCGGCGGCGCTGCCAGCGGTACCTCCGCGGCGGCCTGCTCGAACAGCGCGATGGCCGGCGCGAGCCCGGCGGCCTGCAGTCGCGACGACGGAGTGTAGGTCGCGCTTTCCTGCGGCTCGGGCCGGACGACGATGCTCGACTCACGCATCGGGATAGCTGACTCCGGTGAGCTGCTCGGAGGCCTCCCACAGACGCCGGGCATCGGCGTCGTCGCGGGCACGGGCAGGCACCTTGGCTGTTGTCACGCCGCCGCCGGCGGCCTCGTAGATCCCGTGCGGCCCGTAGAACGCGCCGCCCTCGGCCTGCGGATTGGTCGCCGCATACAGCGCAGGCAGGATGCCCTCGTCGATCTCCTGCCACAAAAACGGGGTCAGCCGCCAGGAGATCTTGTAGAGCCGTTCCATGATCGACGGTTGGGCCCGGCCGTGCGAGGGGCCGCTGCTCTGCAGGTTGGTCTTGGTCAGGCCGGGGTGCGCGGCGTTGGACACGATGCCCCAGCCGGCGTCGCGGCTGCGGCGGTCCAACTCGCGGGCGAACATCAGCACGGCCAGCTTCGATTGGCCGTAGGCCTGCATGGGCGAGTAGGACTTCTCGAATTGCAGGTCGTCGAAGTGGATGCGGCCCTGGCGGGCGGCGAGGCTGCTCAGTGAGACGATGCGTGCGTTGCCGGCGGCGCGCAGCAAGGGGAGTAGGTGCGCGGTGAGCGCGAAGTGCCCGAGATGGTTACTGCCGAACTGCAATTCGAATCCGTCGGCGGTGGTGTCGCGTTGCGGTGGGGTCATCACGCCGGCGTTGTTGATCAGGATGTCGATCGGGCGGCCTTCGGAGTTCAGCTGCTCACCCAGGGCGGCGACGTTGGTCAGCGACGACAGGTCGAGGGGCTTGATGGTCAGCTTGGCGTCGGGCACGGTGGCGCGGATCTGGTCGATGGCGGCCTCGCCCTTGGCGCGGTTGCGGATCGCCATGACGACGTCGGCGCCGGCCGCCGAGAGCCGGCGGGCCAGGCCGAAGCCCAGGCCGCTGTTGGATCCGGTGACGACGGCGAGTTTTCCGGACAGATCAGGAACGCTGGCAACGAGATCGGTGCCCATGAGTATCACTCCTTGAATGTCTGGCTTTCATGGTAGAGATACTCGGCCTGGGTTTTCGCCCGTGGACCATTTGGTTGGTTGGCGCGGCGGCCGCGGCGAATCGTGCCGAACTGCGCGGATGAGTGCTGCGCGGGTTGTCTCGCGAATTGGGCTCCCCCGTCTGCGCGACCGTGCGTTTGTACGCCGACACGCCGATAGGGGTGACATTCTGCGCATGCTCGCGCCAAGGGCTCAGTGCCCTCTGGCCACCCACTCGTCGTAGTGCACGATCTCGTCGCCGACGGTGGTGGTATCGCCGTGGCCGGTATACACCACGGTGTCACCGGGCAGCGTGCCGAGCCGGCCCGAGATCGACTGCAGGATCGTCGGAAAGTCGGAGAACGAGCGCCCGGTCGCACCCGGCCCGCCCTGGAAGAGCGTGTCGCCGCTGAACACCGCGCCCAGCTCAGGCGCATGCCAGCACACCGATCCCGGCGAGTGGCCGGGAGTGTGCAGAGCGCGCAGCTCCGTACCGGCAACTTGCACGGTATCCCCGTCGGCAACCGTTCGAAAATCCTTGTCCGGGTGAGTCATTCGCCACAGCACATCGTCGCCGGGGTGCAGCAGCACCGGCGCGTCGAGCGTCTTACCCAGCTCGGGCGCAACGGTCACGTGGTCGTTGTGGCCGTGGGTGCACACCACCGCCACCACATTGCGCCCGCGGACGGCTTCGACAATTGGCTCCGCAGTGTGCGCGGCGTCGAACACCACAACGTCGGAGTCGTCGCCGACGATCCAGATGTTGTTGTCGACTTCCCAACTGCCGCCGTCGAGTTCGAAGGTGCCGTGGGTGACCACTCGCTGTATCACAGCATCACCACCGAGCGCAGCACCTTGCCGCTGTGCATCTTGTGGAACGCCTCCTCGACGTCGCCGAGGCCGATGCGTTCGGAGACGAACTTCTCCAGTGGCAACCTGCCTTGTAGATACAGGTCGATCAGGGTGGGGAAGTCGCGCTCGGGCAGGCAGTCGCCGTACCACGACGACTTGAGCGCCCCGCCGTGGCTGAAGAAGTCCAGCAGCGGCATCTCGAGTTGCATGTCCGGCGTCGGAACCCCCACCAGCACAACGGTTCCCGCGAGATCACGGGCATAGAAGGCCTGCTTCCAGGTTTCCGGTCGCCCGACGGCGTCGATCACCACGTTGGCGCCGAACCCGTCGGTGAGGTCCTGAATGGTTTTGACGACGTCTTGGTTGCGGGCGTTGACGGTGTGGGTGGCGCCGAACGTGCGCGCCCAGTCCAGCTTGGTGTCGTCGGTGTCGACGGCGATGATGCGCCGCGCGCCGACTAGGGCCGCCCCGGCGATCGCGGCGTCACCCACACCGCCGCAGCCGATCACCGCGACGGTGTCGTCGCGGGTGACGCCGCCGGTGTTGATCGCCGCGCCTAGGCCGGCCATCATCCCGCAGCCCAACAGGCCGGCCACTGCAGGGTCGGCCTGCGGATCGACCAAGGTGGCTTGCCCTTGGTGCACCAACGTCTTGTCGGCGAAAGCCCCGATGCCCAGCGCCGGCGTCAGCTCGGTGCCGTCGGTCAGCGTCATCTTCTGCTCGGCGTTGAAGGTGTCGAAGCACAAGTGCGGCCGGCCGCGTTTGCAGGCGCGGCATTGGCCGCACACCGCGCGCCAGTTGAGGATCACGAAGTCGCCCGGCGCCACCGCGGTCACGCCCGGCCCGACGGATTCGACTGTGCCCGCGGCTTCGTGGCCGAGCAGGAACGGATACTCGTCGGTGATGCCGCCCTCGCGGTAGGTCAGGTCGGTGTGGCACACCCCGCACGCGATGACGTCGACCACCACCTCACCCGGGCCGGGGTCGGGGATGACGATGTCGACCACCTCGACCGGATCACCCTTCTTCCGTGAAACCACGCCGCGCACTGTCTGACTCATGGCTCTGAACTTACTGGCGTTGATTCTGCGGTCACCATGTGACCTACTCGCACTTCTGCATGGTGGACGCAGAGTCAACCGCGCCCTCGATAGGCTGCTGCGCGATGCCTGCACTCGACGCGCTCGACGACTGGCCGGTTGCGACGGCCGCCGCGGCGGTCGTCGGGCCGTCGGGCGTTTTGGCCAACCATGGCGACACCGGACGCGCGTTCGTGTTGGCGTCGGTGACCAAGCCGTTGGTGGCGCGTGCGGTGCAGGTCGCGGTCGAAGAAGGGGTCGTCGAACTCGACACCCCGGCCGGCCCGCCCGGGTCCACGGTTCGCCACCTGCTCGCGCACGCCTCGGGGCTGGCGATGCACTCCGACCACATCTTGGCCAAGCCCGGCGCCCGCAGGATGTACTCCAACCAGGGATTCACGGTGTTGGCCGAGACGGTGGAACAGGCATCCGGCATCGAGTTCACCCAGTACCTGACCGAAGCGGTCTTCGAGCCGCTGGGGATGGCCGCCACCCGGCTCGACGGCGGCGCGGAGGCCGCCGGCTTCGGTGTGACGTCGACGGTTGCCGATCTGGCCGTGTTCGCCGTCGATCTGCTGCGCCCGACGACGGTGTCGGCGCCGATGCACGCCGAGGCGACCGCCGTGCAGTTCCCCGGCCTGGACGGCGTGCTGCCCGGCTACGGCGTGCAGCGGCCCAACGACTGGGGGCTGGGATTCGAGATCAAAGGTTCCAAGTCACCGCACTGGACGGGGGCGGCAAACTCGTCGCGAACCTACGGCCATTTCGGGCAATCGGGCACCTTCATCTGGGCTGATCCGGAGGCCGAGCTGGCGCTTGTGGTGCTCACCGACCGCGATTTCGGGGAGTGGTCGCTGCCGGTTTGGCCGGCGCTGTCCGACGCCGTGATATCAGAACACCGCGCAGACTAGCGCAACAGGGGTCTCACAAGGCACAATAGACACGCAAGACACACGAATACTGCTCGTCGGGTTCACCAGGTCGTTGGGGAAGACGTCCCTCGTGGAGCCGAAGGAGCAGCAGATGCGTGCGTCGAACCAGTTCGCCGACGCGACGACCGGCGTGGTCTACATCCACGCGTCGCCCGCCGCGGTGTGCCCGCATGTCGAGTGGGCGCTGTCGTCGACCCTCAATGCCAAGGCGAACCTGAAGTGGACTCCGCAGCCGGCGATGCCCGGGCAGCTGCGCGCGGTCACCAACTGGGTCGGGCCCGTCGGCACCGGCGCGCGGTTGGCCAACGCGTTGCGCTCGTGGTCGGTGCTGCGCTTCGAGGTCACCGAGGACCCCAGCCCCGGTGTCGACGGTCAGCGGTTCAGCCACACCCCGCAGCTGGGACTGTGGAGCGGGACGATGAGCGCCAACGGCGACATCATGGTCGGGGAGATGCGGCTGCGGGCCATGATGGCCGACGGCGCCGACGCGCTGGCCGCCGAGCTGGACTCGGCGCTGGGCACGGCGTGGGACGAGGCGCTCGAGATCTACCGCGACGGCGGCGACGGCGCCGAGGTGTCCTGGCTCAGCCGGGGCGTGGGCTGA
Organism: Mycobacterium sp. MFM001; assembly: GCF_003402475.1. Classification (GTDB taxonomy): domain Bacteria; phylum Actinomycetota; class Actinomycetes; order Mycobacteriales; family Mycobacteriaceae; genus Mycobacterium. The sequence continues at coordinate 85,526 of NZ_BFAB01000003.1, read as the reverse complement.
GTTTGATTTGCCCGGCTCCTCCTCATCGCGCTACGCGCTCTGCATCGTCGCCGGGCTAAGGATTTTCAGCGCTCCGGCCACAGCCGAGATCTCGGCGGGCAGCGGGCAGGCGAATTCGCCGTCGGCGTAGGCGTTGATTCCCGGCGACTCGACCTCGACCGACGTTGCCCGCTTGGTGGTTACGGCGTCGAGCTCGACATGAGTGCCCTTGTACACCGTCGGGAACAACCGGATCAGCCGCAGGCGTGACGCGGAATGCACCATGGTGATGTCGAGTTGGCCGTCGGCGTGATCGGCGTTGGGGCAGATCCGCATTCCGCCGCCGTAACTGCGGGTGTTGCCGAACGCGGCCAGGGTGAGGTCGGTGACGATCTCCTCGCGTCCGTCGAGCACCAGCCGAAACGGCAAGAGCCGCAACTGAGACAGCTCGGCGAGCATCGCCAGGTTGTAGCGCATCCGCCCGCGCGGCCAGCGCATCCGGTTGGCCCGATCGGTGACCAGTGAATCGAATCCGGCGGCGGCGACGGTGCCGAACCATTTCGTGGTGCCGCTTTGGTCGCGAATCCGGCCCAGGTCAACGGTTTCCGCCCAGCCGTCGGCGACGACGTCAGCGGCCTTGCCGGGATCGTTGGTGGGTAGCCGGAATTCGCGGGCGTGGTCGTTTCCGGTGCCGGCCGGGATGATTCCCAGCGGAATGTCGGTGCACGCCAAGACTTGCAGCGCGTCGGCAATCACGCCGTCGCCGCCGGCGACCACCACTGCATCGGTGCCGCGCTCCACCGCGTCGCGCAGCAGCCGGCGTGCGTGGTCGGCGTCGGTGCCGACGATCTCGACGACGTCGATGCCACGCTGCTGCAGTCGGGCGATCGCTTGTTCGGCGGCGTGCGGCGCATTGCCGTGCCCCGAGGCCGGATTGGTGAGCAGTGTCGCGTGGGCGATCTGGCGCTGGGTCACGGAATGAGCTTGCCCGGGTTGAGGATTCCGGCGGGATCCAGCGTCGACTTGACCGCCTGCAGGATCCGAACTCCCAATTCGCCTACCTCGTCGCGCATCCACGGCCGGTGGTCCGCGCCCACCGCGTGGTGATGCGTAATCGTCCCGCCGGCGGCCATGATCGCATCCGACGCGGCGGCCTTGGCCTTGCGCCACTGCTCGATCGGATTTCCGCGTTGGCCGGCGACCACAGTGAAGTACAACGACGCGCCGGTGGCATACACATGCGAAATGTGGCACAACACCAACGCGGGCGTGCCGGATTCGGCCAGCTCAGTCGTCAGCGCATCGGTGACCGCTGCCTTGAGCACCGCGATATTCGACCAGGTGGTGGCCGTTTCGAGTGTCTCGCAGAGCGCGCCCGCGGCCAGCAGCGAATCCCGGAGGTACGGCGCGGAAAAACGGCCCTTCTCCCAGGCGCGTGCGGGAGCTTCGTCTAGGGATGTGCCGCCGTTCGCTTGGAGTACCGCCCGCGTTTCGGCGTGCCGGCTCTCGGCATGCTCGGCCGTGCCCTCGAACACGGTGATCGCCAAACAGCCGCCGGTGATTTGTTGCTCGCCGATGGCCTCGGTGGTGGCGAGGTTCACGCCGGTCTCTGCCTCGTCGGAAAGCCTGATGACGGTCGGGCCGGTGCCGGTCTGCGTGACGGCGCGCAATGCGGCGGTGCCAGTGGCGAAGTCGGGGAATGACCACGCCTCGTAGCTGGTGGCTTCGGGCACCGGATGAACCCGCACCCGCACCCGGGTGATGACGCCGAAGACACCCTCCGAGCCGATCAGCAGCTGGCGCAGATCGGGGCCGGCCGCCGACGCCGGGGCCCGACCCAGATCCAATACGCCCGCCGGCGTGATCGCGCGCAGACCGCGAATCATGTCGTCGAACCGGCCGTATCCGGCCGAGTCCTGGCCCGACGAGCGGGTGGCGGCGAACCCGCCGAGGCTGGCGAACTCGAAGCTCTGGGGGAAATGCCCGAGCGAGAACCCGTGTTCGGCGAGCAGGTGCTCGGCCTGCGGGCCGGTGACGCCGGCGCCGAACTCGGCCTCGCCGGAGATTTCGTCGAGAGCGAGCAGCTGGTCGAAGCGCCGGAGATCCAGTGACACAACAGCTTTGAAGGAGCCGCGGATCGGGTCGAGTCCGCCGACCACGCTGGTGCCGCCGCCGAACGGCACGACGGCGATACCGTGTTGCGCGCAGTACCCCAGGATTGCCGTGACCTCGTCCTCAGAACCAGGCAGCAGCACCGCGTCGGGGGCATCCTGTACACCGGAATCCTTGCGGCGCAACAGATCCAGCGTCGACTTGCCGCCGGCGTGCAGCAACCGGTGGCGATCGTCGGTGACGCAATAGGTGATCGCGGCCAGCGCGTCGCGGTCGGACTCGGCCAGCGCCGACGGGCGCAGCTGCACCTGGTCGGGTTCGAGTTCGGCCACGGGCGCATTGGTGACGCCGAGAGCCTGCTCGAGCAGCGACCGGATTCCTTCGGATAGGGGCTTGGCCGCGGCGGGATCGCCCCAGGCATTCCATTTCATTGGCGGCAGCAACGGGTCAGGCATGCGTTACAGTATTACACATGCTGTCAATCAGTAACGCAGCGGTGGATGACCGGATCCTGGCGGCCGCCGCGAGCTGTGTGCGCGATTTCGGGGTGGAGCGGGTGGCGCTGGCCGAGATCGCGCGCCGCGCCGGCGTCAGCCGCCCGACCGTGTACCGCCGCTGGCCCGACACCCGCTCGATCCTGGCCGACCTGCTGACCAGGCACATCACCGGCGCGGCGCGCGACGTGCCGGCCCGCGGCGAGGGCCGCGAGGCGCTGGTCGAGCGGGTGGTGGCGGTCGCCGAACGGCTGCGCCGCGACGAGCTGGTGATGGCCGTGCTGCGCTCGGAGCTGGCGATGGTCTACATCACCCAGCGGCTCGGCACCAGCCAACGCCTCTTGATCGACGGCCTCGCCGACAACCTGCGCGCCGCCCAACGCGACGGCAGCGTCCGGCCCGGCGATCCGCGCCGGCTGGCCGCGATGGTGCTGCTGATCACCCAGTCCACGATCCAGTCCGCCCAGATCGTCGAGCCGATCCTGGACGCCGAGGCGCTGGCCGCCGAGCTGACCCACGCCCTGAACGGATACCTGTCCTGATGTCGACTGCACTCAACGCGGCGCGGCGCACCGCGGACCTGACCGCCCTGGCCGACGGCGCGCCGCTGGATCTGCTCGTCATCGGTGGCGGCATCACCGGAGTCGGCGTCGCGCTGGACGCGGCCTCCCGCGGGCTGTCGGTGGCACTGGTGGAAAAGCACGATCTGGCATTCGGCACCAGCCGGTGGAGCTCCAAGTTGGTGCACGGCGGCCTGCGCTACCTGGCCACCGGCAATGTCGGCATCGCCCGGCGCAGCGCCGTCGAGCGCGGAATCCTGATGACCCGCAACGCTCCTCATCTGGTGCGTGCGATGCCCCAGCTGGTCCCGTTACTGCCGTCGATGGGCCGCGCCGAGCGGGCTTTGGTACGTGCCGGGTTCTTGGCCGGCGACGTGCTGCGCAAGGCCGCGGGCACGCCGTCGTCGGTGTTGCCCCGGTCGCGGCGCATCTCGGCGCAGCGCGTCATCGAGATGGGCGCGGCAGTGCGGCGCGACGGCCTCGACGGCGGACTGCTCGCCTACGACGGGCAGCTGATCGACGACGCCCGGTTGGTCGTGGCCGTCGCACGCACCGCCGCCCAGCACGGCGCCCGCATCCTGACCTACGTGGCCGCATCGGAGGCCACCGGCACCTCGGTACGGCTGACCGACCAGCGCAGCGGCGAATCGTTCGACGTGACGGCCCGCGCCGTCATCAACGCCACCGGGGTGTGGGCCGGCGAGATCGACCCGGCATTGAAGTTACGGCCCAGCCGCGGAACACATCTGGTCTTTGACGCCGAGACGTTCGGCAATCCCACTGCGGCGCTGACCATTCCGATACCCGGCGAGCTCAATCGCTTTATCTTCGCCATGCCCGAGCAGCTGGGCCGCGTCTATCTCGGCCTGACCGACGAAGATGCCCCCGGTGAGATTCCCGATGTGCCACAACCAAGTTCGGACGAGGTCAGCTTTCTGCTGAAAACAGTCAACACCGCGTTGGAAATCACGCTCGACGACTCTGATGTCATCGGTACCTACGCCGGGCTGCGGCCGCTGATCGACACCGGTGAAGGCCGGACAGCCGACGTCTCGCGCGACCATGCGATCGTCGAGTCAGACTCCGGCGTGGTCAGCGTCATCGGCGGCAAACTCACCGAATACCGGCGCATGGCCCAAGACGTCCTGGACCACGCAGTCGAGTTACGCGGACTGACGGCGGGCGCTTGCCGGACCCACGACCTGCCGCTGCTCGGGGCTTTGAAAAATCCCGGCTCGGACGTCGCGCTGACCACCGACCTGCCCGAGTCGCTGATCGCCCGCTATGGAGCGGAAGCAGCGAACGTCGTCGCGGCCGCCACCTGCGAACGGCCCACCGACCCGGTCGGCGACGGCATCGACGTCACCCGTGCGGAATTCGAATACGCGATCACTTATGAGGGCGCGCTGGACGCCGGCGACATCCTCGACCGCCGAACCCGCATCGGACTGGTGCCCGCCGACCGCGATCGGGTCCTGGGTGTGGCGGAGGAGTTTTTGGGCCGTTTCGGCTGATACCCTGAACGGAACTGATCCGTATCGGCTGGGACGGGGGGCGGCAAGGTGACACGCAGCAGGCGTCCTGCGCGGCTCGATCGGTCGCTTGACGCGGCCATCCTCGACGCGACGCTGGCGGGGGTGGCCGAACAGGGTTACGACCGGCTGAGCATGGACGACATCGCGTCTCGCGCCGGCGTCGGCAAGGCCGCGATCTATCGCCGCTGGCCGTCGAAGGCCGTGGTGGTGGCCGAAGCGATCGCCCATTGGAGACGGAGACTCGGGCCCGTCGAGCCGCCCGACACTGGCAGCCTGCGCGGCGACATCGAGGCAGTGATTGCCGCCATGCCCGAGTTCAATGAAACTAATTCCAGCACAATCCAAGTCGTTGTCGGAGTCGCGACAGCAGCGATGCACAATCCCGTCCTGGCGGCTGCCATGGACGACCTTGTGCTGTCGCCGCCGCGGCATGCGATCCGGACACTGCTCGACCGCGCGGTGGCCCGTGGGGAAATCCCGACCGGCCGCGACCTGAGTCTGATACCTGACGTCGCCCTGGGTCTCAATGTCCTGCGGGTGATCACGGGACGGCCGATCGACCGGGTCTATGTCCGGCGCGTACTCGAAGACGTGATGTTGCCGCTCGCGGGTGCGCCGTCGCCGTAACAGTTGCGCGTTGCTGCGGGACGTGCCACGCTAATCCATATACGGAACTAATCAGTTCCGCCTAGAAGGGAGTGGGCGATGGCCGTCACGCATGTTCCGGTGCTGATCGTCGGTGCCGGCGCGGCCGGACTGACCACGTCGGCCCTGCTCGCCAAGCATGGAGTGCCGTCCTTACTGGTCGAGAAGCGCCGCGAGGTGTTCATATATCCAAAGGCGCGCAACCTGAGCTTTCGCAGTCTAGAAATCCTGCGCGGACTAGGTCTGGCGGATGAGGTCCACGCGGTGGCCGAAGGTGTTTCGGACATGATCGCCAAGCCGGCGCTGAACAGCGCGGATGAGAAGCAGGCGTTTGACGTGAACGCGATCTTCGCTCCGTACGAAGATCTGAGTCCCGAACCTGCCGGGCAATACTGCCCACAGAGCGAATTCGAGCCGATGCTGCTTGCGCACATCCGCCGGAACGGCAGCCAGGTGCGCTACGGGACCGAGTTGTGCTCGTTCGACCATGACGACGGCGGTGTGACCGTCGTTGTGCGCGACCGGGATTCGGGAGATTCGGAGACGGTGCGCGCCGACTACCTTGTTGCCGCAGACGGCGTGCACAGCCCGATCCGCGACGCGCTTGGCGTGCCGACCTCCGGCTACGGCGCACTGCCCATCTACGTCGTCTTCATCTACTTTCGGGGGCCCTGGCGCAAGTTCGTCCCGCAGCTCGGCGACGGCGACGCCGTACAAGTCGAAAACCCGGACGTGGAAGGCATATTCCTACCCGTCCGCGACGACTTCGGCATGTTCATCACCACCTACTTTCCCGACAAAGGCGAAACAGCGGCACAATTCACCGCGGATCGCTGCCGCGACATGCTGGTCAAGGCAGTAGGCGAGCGGATCGACATCGAGATCGTCGACGTCGCCGCATGGCAGCCGTACGAGCGGGTGGCCGATCAATTCCAAAGCGGCCGAGTCTTTCTCGTTGGCGATTCGGCACACACCATGCCACCGTTCAAGGCCGGCGGAGCCAACACCGCCATTCAGAGCGCGCACAACTTGGCCTGGAAGCTGGCGGCCGTCTTGGACGGCACCGCGGGCCGTGGTCTGCTGGGCACCTACCACACCGAGCGACACCCAGTGGGCCGGTTCAATGCTCGTCAGTCGCTGACCGGGCCGGCGCTGGCGTACCTGAAGTTGGATGACAGCCGGCCGCAAATACCGCCGGACGAGGAGGCGCCGATGTTCGCGCTACTCGCCGGTTACCAATACCGCTCGGCGGCTGTAGTTTCCGACGAACCGGCAGGTTCCGACATCGCTTTGGTCGACGAACTGCGTGGACAACCGGGCACCCGCGTCCCGCACGCCTGGGTGGTCGACGACGGGAAGCGCGTCTCCACCCTCGACCTGCTCGGTCCCGGATTCACGCTAATCACCGGTGGCGACGAATGGACCCAAGCTGCCACCATCGTGTCGAAGTCCCTGGGCGTTCCGCTGACCGTGCAGTGCATCCGCAGCGACGAGTGGGTGGAGGTCACGGGACTCACGCGCGGCGGCGCGCTTTTGGTGCGCCCCGACGACTTCGTCGCCTGGCGTGCGGACGAACTCCCGCAATCACCCGAAGACCACCTCCGCAAGGTGATGTCCCAGATCCTCGGCCGGGTCGGCTAATGACTGTTGACCAGATTCGTATTTTGGTCATAATCTGGACTCCGTGACGGCACAAGGCGTTGGTGCCGATCGGCGAGAACGGGCCGACCGGATTCTTGATACCGGCCGCGACCTGCTGTTGTCGTGGGGCTATCGGCGCGTGACCATCGACGAGCTGGCCCGCCGTGCCGGTGTCGGTAAGGGCACGATCTATCTGCACTGGCGGTCTCGCGAGGACGTGTTCCACGCGGTCAGCGCCCGCGAGGCGGCGGCGATGGCGGACGCGATCGTGGACGCGGTCCGCAACGACCCGGCCGAGGTTGCGCTGCATCGCTACCTGCGCCGGTTGTTCGTCGAGGCGATGAACCGTCCAGTGCTGCGTGCCCTCTACACCCGCGACTCCGACACCCTGGGCAGCTTTCTTTCCGCGGCGCGTCATCAACGACTCGAGGAAAGCAAGCTCGGTGTGAACCGCGACTATCTGGGTGTGCTGGCGGCCGAGGACATGCTGCGGTCCGACCTGAATGTGGAAGACCTCGACTACACGTTGCCCACGATCGTCTTCGGCTTCTTTGCCGCAGAACCGTTTCACCCGCCGTCGATCACGTTGACGCTGGAACAGAAGGCCGACCAGCTCGCCGGCACTGTGCGGCGGGCTTTCGAACCGTCCAAAGCCCCGAGCCGCGCCGCGGTGAACCGCGCTGCGGCGAAAGCTCTTCCGATACTCGAGCGACTCGCCGGAAGCTACCGGGCCGCGACGTATGGAGATGACGATGACTGAACTTGCCCACCCGCAAGGACGATACGGCGTCGACGGCGACTACCGGCTGATTCCGGCGCCCGTGGTCTTCGGCTGTTATGCGCTGTTGTGCCTTACCGCTTGTGGTTTGGCGATCGGCTGGCTGGCGAGCGGACATACTGCCCCCGGGCTCGCGGCAAGTGTGGTTGCCGTTGCGCTGATCGCCGCGGGTCTTGGCATCATGCGATTCAGCCGGCGTGGAAAGTTCGAAGTCTGGGCGCGCCTGCTCACCGATGTCGGGCTGCGCGGCGACGAACGCGTCCTCGACCTGGGCTGCGGGCGCGGCGCGGTCTTGTTGGCAGCGGCCAAGTTGATCCCGCGCGGATGCGCTGTCGGAGTGGATATCTGGCGAGCCGACCAGACCGGTAATTCGATGGACGCGACCCTGGCGAACGCCGACGCGGAGGGCGTCGCCGACCGAATCGAACTGCACACCCGCGACATGACCACCCTCCAATTCCCGGACGGCTCCTTCGATCTCGTCGTGAGCAGCCTCGCGATCCACAATCTGCCCGGCAACAACGCTCGGCGGGCCGCGATCGACGAAGCTGTCCGTGTGCTGACCCCCGGTGGGCGCGTCGTCATCGCCGACATCGGCTTCACCCGCCTGTATGCCAGGCGACTGCGCGAGCTCGGTATGGCAGACGTCAAGCGCTGCGATCTCGGCTGGCGTGCCTGGTGGGGTCTGCCGCTGATCCGCACTCACGCCGTCACCGCCACCAAACCGGGGGATCACCGGTGACCCACAAGCCGGTTTCGCGAGTGGTGGCGCTGGAGGAGGCGTTCGTCCATCCACGGGTCTGGGAGCTTTATCCCGAGTCGTTGCAACAGCAATACGAACCGGTCCGAGCCCGGCTCACCGACGTCGGGGCCGAGCGCGTTCGGCTGATGGACGCCGCGGGAATCGACCTGCAAGTGCTCTCGCATGTCCAGCCCGGTATCCAGATACTCCCGGATGGCGAGGCCGAATTGGCCGTCGCCGTCAGTCGCGAAGTCAACGACTGGCTGGCCGAGGCGATCGCCGCGCACCCGACCCGGTTCGCCGGTTTTGCGATGCTGCCCACTCAAGCGCCCGCCGATGCCGCCGACGAACTGGAGCGCACCGTTCGCGAGCTCGGCTTCAAAGGCGCGCTGATCAACGGGCACACCAACGGCCGCTACCTCGACGACCCGTCGTACGAGGTTCTTCTCGCCAGAGCCGAATCATTGGGCGCCCCAATCTACATCCATCCCACCGACCCGCCACAAACGGTGACCGACACCTACTTCGCCCCGTTCGATGCGGCCCTCGTGCCGACCTGGGGGTGGCCGGTGGAAACCGGCACGCATCTGCTGCGGCTGATCTGCGCCGGTGTCTTCGACCGTCATCCGAACCTGCGGATCATCGTCGGGCACATGGGGGAACTGTTGCCCTATTGCTTCACCAGGCTCAACGTGGGACTGACGATGGCGGGTTGGCTGCGGGGTGCGGAGTCCACCAACCATCTCGGCTACTACTTGCGAAACAACGTCTTCATCACCAGCAGCGGGGTGTTCGACGTGCCGGTGTTCGATTGCGCCCGAGCAATGTTGGGTCTTGACAACCTGATGTTCTCGGTCGACTACCCATTCCAGGACAACTTCGCCGCGATGGAATTCCTCGCGCGGTGCAACCTACCCCGCGAGGACAAGGAGCGCTTCGCACACGGCACCGCCGAAAGACTTCTGCGGCTTGACGATCAGCCGGCAAGTATCGGCACAGGCGATGCCTGGTACAGATTGCGCAGTCGCGCCAAATCCAAAGTGGGCAGGGCGCTGATTTCCGCGCTGGTCAAGTAGTCACTGTTGCGCCAGGATCAGATCGCGCACCGCCGAGCTGGTATGCGGCTGCCACAAGGCCTGCAACGGCACCAACACCGGACCGTCGATGTCGACAACGGTGACGGCGCCACCGATCACCGGGCCCGGTGAAGAGGTGACGAACGCGACGGCATCGTCGGTCAACGCTGCCACCTCCGGCGGGCAGCCCTGGACGCGGCTGACCCGGTACTGGGGTTCGAAACCCGCTCGGCGACAGACGTTCACGAGGAAATCGCTGTAGTAGGACGTCCCCGGCGGTGCCCACAGCACGATGGCCTCGTTCGCCAGATCGGCGATGGAAATGTGCGTACGGGTGGCGAGCCGATGTTGGCTGCGCACGGCGACGCGAAGCGTGTCGTACCGGGCCACGGCGCTGGCCAGCCGCTCCTGGGGGACCACGCCGCGGCGCAATCCGAGCTGTACTGTGCCGTCTTGTACTGCGCTTACCAGTCGGTCCGGAAAGAGCTGTACCGCGGTGAACGATGTCATGGGCGACGCGGCGATCGCCGGTTCCAGTAGCCGATATACCTCGCCGCTGCTGATCGCGGGGGAGTGGCCAACGACGAACTCGTCGGGTTGGGAGCTGGCGGCGGCGCGGGTGTGCCGGGCGACGGTTTTGGCAGCGGCAAGCAGCGCGCGTCCCTCGTCGAGCAGTGTTTGGCCGGCCGGTGTGAGCGAGATCCGGCGGCCGGCTCGTACCAGCAGCTCGGCGCCGATCTCTTTTTCCAGCTGCTGCACCGAGTTGCTGAGCGCTTGCTGGGACAGGTGCAGGGTCTCGGCCGCCCGAGTGAATCCGGAGGCTTCCACCACCGCGACGAAATGACTCAGGCGGCGAAGGTCAGGGACGGCAATGTCCGACATCCGGCCCAGCCTAGCCACAAGCGTTGTTTGTGAAAAGCCCACCAATCACTGTTTCTCATTTGTAGTAGATCGGCCTAGATTTGTGACCATGAGCAACCTGACAGGAAAATCCGCAGTGGTGGCCGCCGGAGCCAAGAATTTGGGCGGCTTGATCTCGACGACGTTGGCGGAGAGGGGTGTCAACGTCGCGGTGCACTACAACAGCGCGTCGTCCGAGCCCGACGCCGACAAGACCGTGGCGGCCGCGCAAGACGCCGGAGTCAAGGCGATCAAGGTGCAGGGCGACCTCACCGAGCCGGCCAACGTGGCGGCACTGTTCGACGCTGCGGCGGACGCCTTCGGCGGCGTCGACATCGCGATCAACACCGTCGGGAAGGTGTTGCGCAAACCCATCATCGAGACCACCGAGGCCGAGTACGACTCGATGTTCGACATCAACGCCAAGGCGGCGTACTTCTTCTTGCAGCAGGCGGGGAAGCGGCTGAACGACGGCGGCTCGGTGATCACGATTGTGACGGCACTGCTGGCCGCGTTCACCGACGGCTACTCCACCTATGCGGGCGCCAAGAGCCCAGTCGAGCACTTCACTCGCGCCGCGGCGAAAGAGTTTGCGCCGCGCGGCATTTCGGTGAACAACGTCGCGCCCGGGCCGATGGACACGCCGTTCTTCTACCCGGAGGAGACGCCGGAGCGAGTCGAGTTCCACAAGTCGCAGGCGATGGGCAACCGGCTGACCCGCATCGAGGACATCGCGCCGCTGGTGGTGTTCCTGGCCGACGAGGGCCACTGGGTGACGGGCCAGACCATCTTCGCCAACGGCGGCTACACCACGCGTTAGGGGGTGGCGAGCAGACGCAGAATCGCACGCCGGAGGCCCGCGCAGTGCGATTCTGCGTCTGCTCCCGGTGAGAACTACAGCGGGATGTTCTTGTGGCGGCCGCGGCGCGCCGGAGCCTCGGCCAGCGCCTGAGTCAGCTTGCTGCGGGTGTGCGCCGGGTCGATCTTCTCGTCGACCACACCGATGTCGATCGCTGAATCGACCCCGCCGGCGATCCGCTCGTGCTCCTCGGCCAGCTTGTTGTGCAGCTCTTCGCGCTCGTGCTCGGGCGCTGCCGCCAGCTTCTTCTTGTGCAGGATGCCGACGGCCGCCTTGGCGCCCATCACTGCGACCTCGGCGTCCGGCCAGGCGAACACCTTGGTGGCGCCCAACGACCGCGAGTTCATCGCAATGTAGGCCCCGCCGTAGATCTTTCGGGTCACCAGGGTGACCCGCGGGACCGTCGCCTCGCCGAACGCGTGCAGCAACTTGGCGCCGCGGCGCACCACGCCGCCCCACTCCTGGTCGACACCCGGCAGATAACCGGGCACGTCAACGATCACCACCAGCGGAATGCCGAACGCGTCGCACAGCCGCACGAAACGCGCTGCCTTCTCGGCACTTTCGGAGTTCAGGCAGCCGCCCAGCCGCAGCGGGTTATTGGCCAGCACGCCGACCGTGCGGCCCGACAACCGGCCCAGCCCGACCACCATCGACGGCGCCCACTTGGCCTGGAACTCGTCGAACGGCACGTCGTCGTCGAGCAGCGCGGTCACGATCGGGTGCACGTCGTAGGCGCGCCGTGGCGACTCCGGCAGCAGCGCATGCAGGTCGCTGTCCTGGGCCTCGGCCTTCGCGCGGTCGAAATGTCCTTGCTGGCAGAACAATCCGACCAGCCGGCGGCCGCGCTCGTAGGCGTCGAGCTCGTCGTCGGCGACGATGTGGCACACCCCGGACTTCTTGTGGTGGGTGTTGGGCCCACCCAGCGACGCCATGTCGACGTCCTCGCCGGTGACGCTGCGCACCACGTCTGGACCGGTGACGAAGACGCGGCTGTCCGGTGCCATCACGATCACGTCGGTCAGCGCCGGCCCGTAGGCTGCGCCGCCGGCGGCGAAGCCGACCACCACCGAGATCTGCGGGATATACCCGGATGCCCGGATCATCGCCTCGAACACCAGGCCGACGGCGTGCAGCGCCCGCACGCCCTCGGCCAGCCGGGCACCGCCGGAGTGCCAGATACCCACGATCGGGCTCTGCTCCTCGATGGCGGTGTCGTAGGCGTTGACGATGTGGGTGCACCCCTCGATGCCCATCGCACCGCCCATGACCGTGCCGTCGGTGCAGAACGCGATCGTGCGCACCCCGTTGACGGTGCCCGCGGCGGCCAGCACCCCGGAGCGGTCACGCTCGTGCAACAGCTTGACGCTGTCGTCGTCGAAGAACGTGGTCAGACGCAGAAGCGGATCGCGGGGATCGAGCGACTCGCCAACCGCCTCCGGGGCCATGATCGTCATCGCAGGTCTCCTCCTCGAGGCGGCGCCTCGGTATCAGTACCGGCCAAATGCCAGGGCTACGTTGTGTCCACCGAATCCGAACGAGTTGTTGATCGCGTACCGGTAGTCACCGGGTCGCGGCTTGCCCGCAACCACGTCGAGGTCGATCTCGGGGTCGAGATTGACCAGGTTCAGCGTCGGCGGAATGATCTGGTCGCGCAGCGCCAGCACGGTCAGGATCGACTCCACCGCACCGACCGCGCCGACCGAGTGGCCGAGCGCCGACTTCGGTGCGTACACCGCCGCGTTCCCGCCACCCGGGCCGAGCGCGTTGTTGATCGCCTTGCCCTCGGCCAGGTCGCCGACCGAGGTCCCGGTGGCGTGCGCGTTGACATGGGAGATGTCGGCCGGTGTCAGGTCGGCCAGCTGGATCGCCCGGGTCATCGCATGCCCGGCGCGCTCGCCGTTGGGGTCCGGGGCGACCATGTGGAAGCCGTCGGAGGTGACGCTGGCGCCCATTATCCGTGCCAGGATGTTGGCGCCCCGGGCCTTGGCGTGCTCCTCGGTCTCGATGACCAGCAGCGCGCCTGCCTCACCGAACACGAAGCCGTCACGGTCCTTGTCGAACGGGCGGCAGGCACCGGCCGGGTCGTCGTTCTTGGTCGACATCACGATGCGCATCTGGGCGAACCCGGCGATCGGCACCGCCTCGATCTTGGTCTCAACGCCACCGCAGATCGCGATGTCGGCCTCGCCGAGCACGATCTGCTGCCACGCGCGCGCGATGCCCTCCGAGCCTGAGGCGCACGCCGACACCGGGGTCATCACTCCGGCCTTGGCGTGCCGTTCCAGCCCGACGGCCGCGGATGCGCCGTTGGGCATGTACATCTGCACGGCCAGCGGCGAGACCGCCTTCATGCCACGCACCCGCATGTCGTCGTAGCTGAAGACCAGCTCCTCGGTCGAACCCATACCGGTGCCGATCGATACCGCCAACCGGTTGGTGTCGACCTCTGGTGCGCCGGCGTTGTCCCACACCCGGCGGCCCAGCACGGTGGCCATCTTCTGCAGGTAGCCCATCCGGCGGTTCTCGATACGGTTCAGCTGGCTGTCGAACTCCTCGACGAGGTGTCCGCCGATCCGAACCGGCAGGTCGTACTCCTCGACGAACGGGTCGTCGAGCGTGCGAATCCCGCTTTGCCCGTCAAGCAGCAGCTTCCACGTGGTCTCCGCATCGGTTGCAAGGGCAGTCGTCATGGCAATGCCGGTGACGACGACATTGGGGAAGCCCTTCCCCGTGGCCAACGATGCCATTGGTCTTCCGAAACTTCCTTTCGTGCTAGTCCGGCGCTACTTCGGGCCGTTTCCGGCCCGAAGCGTCACCGGACGTCGTGCTCAGTACCGCCCGAAGGCGAGTGCAACGTTGTGCCCGCCGAACCCGAACGAGTTGTTGATGGCGTACTTGTACTCGCCATAACGGGGTTCGCCGGCCACCACGTCGAGATCGATTTCCGGGTCGGGGGTGTGGTAGTTCAGCGTGGGCGGGATGACGCCGTCGCGCAGCGTCAACACGGTCAACACCGACTCCAAAGCGCCGACCGCTCCGATCGAGTGGCCCAGCGCTCCCTTCGGGGCGTACACCGCGGCGTTTTCACACCCGGCGACCCGAATGGCGTTGGCCTCGGCCGTGTCACCGATCGGCGTGGCCGTGGCGTGCGCGTTGATGTGGTCAATGTCCTTGGGGGACAAGCCCGCCAGCTCCAACGACCGCTGCATCGCCTTGCCGGCACGCACGCCGTCCGGAGCCGGCGCCACCATGTGGAAGGCGTCCGACGTGATGCCGGCACCCATCAACCGGGCCAGCGGCGTGGCGCCACGGGCCTTGGCGTGCTCCTCGGTCTCGATGACCATGAGCGCGCCCGCCTCGCCGAACACGAAACCGTCGCGGTCCTTGTCGAACGGGCGCGACGCCCCTTCGGGATCGTCGTTTCGGGTCGACATGGCCCGCATCATCGAGAACGCCGCGATGGGCAGCGCCTCGATGCCGCCCTCGACACCACCACACACGGCGATGTCCGCGTCACCCATGACGATCTGCCGCCACGCGTGCGCAATGGCCTCCGAACCCGACGAACACGCCGACACCGGGGTCATCACCCCGGCGCGGGCGCCCAGCTGCAGACCCACGGTCGCCGCGGCGCCGTTGGGCATGATCATCTGCACGGCCAGCGGCGACACCTTGCGGGGGCCGCCCTCGTTCATCAGGTCGTAGCTTTCGACGATCCGCTCGGCGCCGCCCAGCCCGGTGCCGACCACGACGGCGAACCGGTCCGGGTCGACCTCGGGGCTGCCTGCGGTCTCCCACAGCTGGCCGGACAGCAGCTTGGCCATCCGCTGGACATACGACATGCGCCGCAGTTCCAGCCGGCCCATGTGGTCGTCGACGGGCTCCTTGAGGTGTCCACCGATCTTGACGGGCAGATCCCACTTGGAGACGAACTCGTCTTCGAGGACGTGGATGCCGCTCTCGCCGGCCAACAAACCCTTCCACGTGCTCTCGATGTCCGGCGCGATCGACGTCGTCGCCGTGACGGCGGTTACCACAACATTGGGGAAACCGCCGTTAGCAGTGGAAGGTTTGGTCACTTGCTCTCTGCTTCCAGCCTGGCGCGGACGGCCTCGACCTTGTCGGGGTTCTCCGCCTCGATCTTTTCGCGGATGGCAGCGGCAGCCTCGGGGTTCTCTTCCTCGAGCTTCTGGATGTAGTTCACGACGTCACCGACGGTGCGGAGCCCTGCGAGGTCCTCGTCGGGGATCTTGACGCCGTACTTGTCCTCGGTCTGCACCGCGATCTCGACCATCGACAGCGAGTCGATGTCCAGGTCGTCGACGAACGACTTCTCCGGTGTGATCTCGGACGGCTCGATGCCGGTGACCTCTTCGATGATCTCGGCGAGACCGGCGATGATTTCTTCCTGAGTGACGGGCACGGTGAGCTTCCCTTCGTAATGTGTTGTGTTACTGGATGAAACGTGCGATATGCGGTTGTACTGGCGGCGAGACCGGCGTTAGAGCTCCGTTAACCCGTCCAGGTCTGCGGGGGACTTGACGGCATGCGTCGGGACCCCGCGAAGTTCACGCTTGGCGATGCCCGCGAGCGCGCCCGCGGGCGGGAACTCGATGATCGCCGTGACATTGCGCTGACGCATGGTCTCGGTGCACAGATCCCAGCGCACCGGACGGGTCAGCTGCGCGACGAGTTTCTCCATCGCGTCGGTGCCCGACGATACCGGTGCTCCGTCGCGGTTCGACAGCAACGTCGTGGTGGGCTCGGCCGGCGTGATCTTCGCCGCCGCTGCGGCATAGCCGTCGAGCGCCGAGCTCATGAACTCGGTGTGGAAGGCGCCTGCGGTAGCCAGCGGGCGCACCCGGGCTTTGGCCGGTGCGTCTTCGGCGAGCTTCTGCAGCGCGTCCAGGCGGCCGGCGGCGACGATCTGGCCGGCGGCGTTGCGGTTGGCGGCGACCAGATCGAGTTGCTCGAGCCGCGCCAGCACCTCGGCTTCGTCGCCGCCCAGCACGGCCGACATGCCGGTCGGCTCGTTGGCGCAGGCCTTGGCCATCTCCGCGCCGCGGGTGGCGGCCAGCGAGACAGCTTCATCGGCCGAGATCACGCCGGCGATCGCATAGGCCGCGATCTCGCCGACGGAGTGGCCGGCCACGACGGTGGCGGCGCCGAACCCTCGTCGGGTGAGCTCCTGGTGGGCCAGCAGTGTGGCGGCCACGACCAGCGGCTGAGTGATCGCGGTGTCGGTGATCTCCTCGGCCGAGGCGGTGGTGCCCAGCCCGGCAAGATCGAGGCCACTGGCCGTCGACCACGCGGCAAGCTGGTCCGCCGCGCCGGGCAGTTCCAGCCACGGCGACAGCATTCCGGGAGTCTGCGATCCCTGTCCGGGCGCAAGCAACGCAATCACGTGTTTAAGAGAACACTGTGAAGACGGTTTTGCGGGGTGTAACAGATTATGAACCTTGTCTTAGGTTTTTGTGGAGACCCCACAAAACGGCTTTGGATGCGATCTGTTTGATATCGTGCCGCAACTTGGTCACTCGACGCGGTGCCCGGCGGAGGGCTCGACCAGGTCCTTCGCCACCGGTGTGGTGACCGGCGTCACAGTGTTGGTTGTGCTGCTGGTGTGCTGCGCCTGGTAGGCGAGGTGACCCACGGTAGCTGCCACCCGCAGCACGTAGGCGTCGCGGGGCTGGGTGGGGTCGCGTCCGGTGAAGTCGGCGATCCGGCGCAGGCGGTAGCGCACGGTGTTTGGATGAACGAACAACTTGCGGGCGCAGGCCTCGATCGCACCGCCACAATC
The DNA here is from genome assembly GCF_003402475.1 of Mycobacterium sp. MFM001. Classification (GTDB taxonomy): domain Bacteria; phylum Actinomycetota; class Actinomycetes; order Mycobacteriales; family Mycobacteriaceae; genus Mycobacterium. The sequence goes on along the minus strand of NZ_BFAB01000003.1, from coordinate 68,402 downwards.
TAGATAGGCGTCCAGCGTTTCGGTGAGGGTCGGTCCGGCGTCGGCCAGCGGCCGCATCACATCGGTGTGCAGCGCCGCGATCGCCGATGCGTCGCCCATCAGCGCCCGTTCCGGCAGCAGTTCGCGGGCCAGCACCGGCCGCGGGGCGCCGCTCCACCCGGCGACGGCGTTCATGCCGGAGATCGCCTCGCTGGCGCTGTGGTAGGCCGCCGTGAGCATCGGTGCCGTCGGCCCGATCACCACCGGGCCGTCGGAGAAGGCGGCCATCAGGTCGCCGAAGAACTTCTCGGTCGGCGTGAGCTGGCCCGAGACGATCGCCACCAACCATGTGCCGTGCACGTCGGTGAGCGCCGCACGGCCGTGACGGGTGGCGATGTCCCGGACGTCCTGGCTGGCGTGCACGTCCCGGCCCGGCGCCGGGGTGCCCACCACCACCGTCGCCGGCGCGGTGGTGTCCCAGTTCAGCGCGGCGGCCCGGGACAGCAGCTCGGGGCCGGTGTCGCCGCGCACCACCGCGTCCACGACGCTGGCCTCCATCCGGCTGTCCCAGGTGCCGCGGGCCTCGGCGGCGTCGGCGTAAGACGTGGCGGCGGTGAAAGCCAGGTCGCGGCTGTACTTGAGGATGCCGACGGTGAGTGCGGTGACCTCCTCTTCGGAGCGGGCCACCATCGGGACCACTTCCTCGAAGAACTCCATCGTGATCCGCACCATGTCGACGGTGTGGCGCAACGCGATTCGGTTTCGCAGCTCCTGCGGCACCAGCTCGAAGGCCTGCGCGGTGTAGCCGATGTTGCTTTGAGGGTCGCGCATCCACTCGACGAAGTTCACCACTGCCGTCTGCACCACCAGCGCCACGCTGGCGCGTTGCGATGCTTCCAGGTCGGCGAAGAACGGCAACCGGTCCTGCATGGCCGAGACGGCCTCGGTGGCTATCCGGCCAGAAAGCTGCTTGAGCCGCCGCAGCAGCGACTCGGGCGCCGCGTCCAGCAGTCCCAGCGTCGTGCGCGGCAGCACGAACTGCCCACTATCCTTGTCGACCACCCCTAAAAGCTACGCCGCTTTTCTGGATGTTTTCGCCAAGCGCGGCCCGGACCGGCTTGCTGAGTGTGCGGCTGGCCGCACACTCGGCAGTCAGCGTGCGGCCAGCCGCACGTTCGGCGAGCCGTTACGCCACCCCCGGGTCGGAGGTCTGCCCCGGCGCGGCCTGTACGTCGTCGATCTTGTACTGGCGTGCCGCCGCGACCGGCACCGATGGGTCGATCTCGCCGTCGCGGGCCAGCGCCTCCAACACGGCGACGACCTGCGACTCGGCGTCGGTGTTGAAGTAGCGACGGGCGGCGGGCCGGGTGTCGGAGAAACCGAAGCCGTCGGTGCCGAGCGTGACGTAGGTGTTCGGCACCCAGGGCCGGATCTGCTCGGGCACCGCGCGCATCCAGTCCGACACCGCGACGACGGGGCCGCTCGCCTGCGACAACGCCTTGGTGACGTAGGCCTGGCCGGCCGGCCGGTCCGGGTGGCGCAGCTTCTCCCGCTCGATGGCCACGCCGTCGCGGTTGAGCTCGCTCCAGCTGGTCACCGACCACACGTCGGCGGCGACATCCCACTCGGCGGCCAGCATGTCGGCGGCCTGCAGCGCCGACGGCATCGCCACCCCGGAGGCCAGGATGTGCGCCGTGTTGGCGCGGCGCTCGCCGGCCGGCCGATAGCGGTAGATGCCCCGCAGCAGGCCCTCGGGGTCGAAGTTCTCCGGCTCGGCGGGCTGCACGTACGGCTCGTTGTAGACGGTGATGTAGAAGAAGATGTTCTCCGGGTTCTCGCCGTACATCCGGGCCAGCCCGCTTTCGACGATGTAGGCGATCTCGTAGGCGAACGCGGGGTCGTAGGAGACCACTGCGGGATTGGTGGCCGCCAGTAGCAGCGAATGCCCGTCGGCGTGCTGCAACCCCTCGCCGGTGAGCGTGGTGCGCCCCGCCGTGGCGCCGAGCAGGAACCCGCGGGCCATCTGGTCGCCGGCCGCCCACAGCCCGTCGCCGGTGCGCTGGAAGCCGAACATCGAATAGAAGATGTAGATCGGGATCATCGGCTCGTTGTGCGTCGCATACGACGTGCCTGCGGCGGTGAAGCAGGCCACCGAACCGGCTTCGTTGATGCCCTCGTGCAGGATCTGGCCGATTTCACTTTCCTTGTACGCCAACATCAGTTCGGCGTCGACGGCGGTATACAGCTGGCCGTTACGGTTGTAGATCTTCAGCGACGGGAACCACGAGTCCATCCCGAAGGTGCGGGCTTCGTCGGGAATGATCGGCACGATCCGCGGGCCAACCTCCTTGTCGCGCAATACTTCTTTGAAGGTGCGCACCGTAGCCATGGTGGTGGCCACCTCCTGGTTGCCCGACCCCTTCTTCAACGCCTTGTAGGTGTCGCGACCGGGAAGCGCCAGCACCTTGGACTTCGTGCGGCGCTCGGGAACGAAGCCGCCGAGGGTGCGACGGCGGTCGAGCAGGTAACGGATCTCGGGGGCCTCCGAGCCGGGGTGGTAGTACGGCGGCAGATAGGGGTCTTCCTCCAGCTGTGCGTCGCTGATCGGGATCCGCATCGAATCGCGGAAAGCCTTAAGGTCTTCCAGCGCAAGCTTTTTCATCTGGTGCGTGGCGTTGCGGCCCTGGAAGTGGGCGCCCAGCGAGTAGCCCTTGATGGTCTTGGCCAGAATCACCGTCGGCTGGCCTTTGTGGTCGACGGCGGCACGGTAGGCGGCGTAGACCTTGCGGTAGTCGTGGCCGCCGCGCTTGAGGTTCCAGATCTCGGCGTCGCTCATGTTGGCCACGAGCGCCTTGGTGCGCGGGTCGCGGCCGAAGAAGTGGTCGCGCACGTAGGCGCCGTCGTTGGCCTTGTACGTCTGGTAGTCGCCGTCGGGCGTGGTGTTCATCAGGTTGACCAGCGCACCGTCGCGGTCGGCCTGCAGCAGCGCGTCCCACTCGCGGCCCCAGATCACCTTGATGACGTTCCAGCCGGCTCCCCGGAAGAACGACTCCAGCTCCTGGATGATCTTGCCGTTGCCGCGCACCGGGCCGTCGAGACGCTGCAGGTTGCAGTTGATCACGAAGGTCAGGTTGTCCAGTCCCTCCAGCGCGCCGACGTGAGCCAGGCCCCGGCTTTCCGGTTCGTCCATCTCCCCGTCGCCCAGGAAGCACCACACGTGCTGGTCGGAGGTGTCCTTGATGCCGCGGTCGTGCAGGTAGTGGTTGAACCGGGCCTGGTAGATGGCGTTCATCGGTCCCAGGCCCATCGAGACGGTGGGGAACTCCCAGAAGTCGGGCATCAGCCGCGGGTGCGGGTAGGACGGCAGGCCGCCGCCAGGGTGACTGTGTTCCTGGCGGAAGCCGTCGAGTTGCTCGGCAGTCAACCGACCCTCTAAAAACGCGCGCGCGTAGACGCCGGGGGAGGCGTGGCCCTGGATGAAAACCTGGTCCCCGCCGCCCGGATGCGACTTGCCGCGGAAGAAGTGGTTGAAGCCGACCTCGTAGAGCGCGGCCGAGGAGGCATAGGTCGAAATATGGCCTCCCACACCGACTCCCGGCCGCTGCGCGCGGTGCACCATGATGGCCGCGTTCCACCGGATCCATGTCCGGTAGCGGCGTTCGACGTCCTCGTCGCCGGGGAACCAGGGCTCCAGCTCGGTCGGGATCGTGTTGACGTAGTCGGTGGACGTCAGCGCCGGAATGGCGACCCGCTGCTCGCCGGCGCGTTCCAGCAGCCGCAGCATCAGGTAGCGGGCCCGCGCCGGACCGGAGCGCTCCAGCAGCTCGTCGAAGGACTCCAGCCACTCCGACGTCTCTTCCGGGTCGATGTCGGGCAGATACGACGCCACCCCTTCGCGGATCACCCGCACCCGGTCGTGTTCGCTTGGGTTACTTGAGTTTTTCGCCAGATCGTGGCGTACGAACTCGGTAGTCAACGCACTACTCCTTGTGTGGCGGTTCAAGCTTGTGGCCCATCCCGCCGTGTTGTTTTCGGTTGTGTCCCTCTATCGTGCCGCACGCGAGCCCCTGCCGCGTAGGGGCCTTCGGAACCGGTAACGTCAGTCGGTGTGCTGGTCCGATTGCGCATTGGCCTGCTGGTACTCGGCAGTGTCGCGGCGATGTTGATGGCGATCGTCGGGTGCACCAGCGTCACCGAGGGCACCGCCACCGTCGACACCGCGGTTGCCCCCGCCTACCGGGCGTCGGTGTCGGCATCGGTGTCGGCGTCGTCGGCGACCTCACGGATCCGCGAGACGCAGCGCCAGCAGTCGCTGACGACGCGGGCGGTGGTCAAGGCGTGCGAGTCGTTTGCGAACAGCAGCAAGGAAGCCATCGACAAGGTGAATGCCTTTGTGGGGGCGTTCAATCAGGGCGGCGACACCGCCGCGGCCGAAGGCCCGGCCATCGACGCGCTCAACAACAGCGCCGACGTCGTCGCCGGAAGTATCAGCGACCCGTTGTCGCAGGAGCTGCGTGAGGCGCTGAACGCTTATGTCGATGCGACCCGGGACGTTGCGAAGGCCATCCGGGCTCACGCGCCGACGTCGGAGTTCAACCAGCGCGTCGATCAGCTCAACGACACCAAGTCCAGAACGGTCAAGGCGTGCCTTGCGTACTCGTGACGCCGACTGCTGTGCAACGATAGTGCCCATCGCACGGCGTGTTGGTGCACAAGACTAAGGAGGCGCACGGTGGTGGCGGCGGACGACGCCCCGAGCTACGCCCGCAAACTGGGCATCCAGAAAGGTCAGGTTGTCCAGGAGTGGGGCTGGGATGAGGACACCGACGACGACATCCGCGCCGACGTCGAGGAAGCCTGCGGCAGCGAACTGCTCGACGAAGACACCGACGAGGTAGTCGACGTCGTGCTGTTGTGGTGGCGCGACGGCGACGGAGATCTGGTGGATACCCTGATGGACGCCATCACCCCGCTGGCCGACGACGGCGTCATCTGGGTGTTGACCCCCAAGACCGGCCGACCCGGTCATGTGCTGCCCGCCGAGATCGCCGAGTCGGCGCCCACCGCCGGCCTGATGCCGACGTCGTCGGTGAGCCTGGGGGATTGGAGCGCCAGCCGGTTGGTGCAGCCCAAGTCGCGGGCTGGGCGGCGCTGATGCTGAGCGTCGGAACCGAGGCGCCCGACTTCACCCTGCGCGACCAGAACCAGCAGCCGGTCACCCTGTCGAACTACCGCGGCGACAAGAACGTGCTGCTGGTGTTCTTCCCGCTGGCGTTCACCGGGATCTGCCAGGGCGAGCTCGACCAGCTGCGTGATCACCTGCCCGACTTCGAGAACGACGACAGTGTGGCGCTGGCGATCTCGGTCGGCCCGCCGCCCACCCACAAGGTGTGGGCCGCCGGAAGCGGTTTCCTGTTCCCGGTGTTGTCGGACTTCTGGCCGCACGGCGCGGTCAGCCAGGCCTACGGCGTGTTCAACGAAAACGCCGGCTATTCCAACCGGGGCACCTTCGTGATCGACCGGTCCGGCGTCATCCGGTTCGCCGAGATGAAGCAGCCCGGCGAGTCCCGCGATCAGCGGCTGTGGACCGACGCGCTGGCAGCACTGAAGGCGTGAGGATCGTAGCGATCGCCGGCGTTTGGGCGCGGCTCGCGCAGCCGTGTAGCCTGTCGCGGCACGGGCGCGTAGCTCAGTGGTAGAGCTCTGGTTTTACACACCAGCGGTCGGCGGTTCGATCCCGTCCGCGCCCACCCCGTTCTGACCCGAGATCCAGGATCGGCTGCCGGCGAGCACGACGGCATGCACTGCTCGCGCGATCCGGGCGCCGACCGCCGAGCGCGGCCCGCCATAGGTCTCCGCGATCCCGTCCGTCGGACAGTGCACGACGATAGCGTCGGAAGCCGTTCCAGTGGCGCGTATCCCGGCGTCGTGCAGCGCCTGCACCTTTGCTTCCGTCGCGGTTGCCACGGCGTTGACGAGGGCCGCCTCGGAAAGCCTTGTCGGAACGGCCACGACGACGTTGATCGTGCCCGGCCGGTAGCTCGCGGTCTCCTCGCGCCGGAAGTGCCCGTCGGGAGCCGCCGCCCACGCCGGACTGGACAGCCCGACGGTGGCCGCCACGTGCACGCCGCCGTCGGTGGCGACGTGGTGGCGGGTCACGTCGACCGCGGTGAGCAGACCGCAGCCGGTGCCGCGAAGGCCCAGCGCGGCGCCGATCTCGGTCAGGTGACGGTCGGGATCCAGCCGGTCGTAATCCAAAGCGACCGTTGCGTTGACCAACCAGTCCCGGGGGCCGATGCCGCCGCCGAGCGGGCCTGACGAGATGCATAGTCGCGGCTCGCCGAATCGCCATACCAGTACCGGAATCCGCCGATGTCCCTCCACCCGCATCGTCAGCCTGGGATCCACGGCCTCATCTTGGCGTGCCAGCGGGCTACCCCTTCACTGCGCCCGGCGGGGCGAAGAACTCCAGCGCGATCCCGTCCGGGTCGCGAAAGCTCAGGCCCGAGCCGTAGCCGGCGTCCACAATGCCGCCGTGGTGGGCGCCGAGTTCGTTCAGCCGGGTCAGCCACGTCTCCAGCTCGGCGCGGTTGGCGCAGCCGAAGCCGACATGGTCGAGGCCGACGCGGAATTCGCTGAATCGCTCGTCCGGAGCCGAACGCTCGTGTTGATGGACACCGAACAGCGTGCCCCCTTCGAGCATCCACACCAGATGCCGGAAGCCGCCGTCGGTGTGCTCGTCGAGCACCGGGTCGGTGCCGAATAGTTGGCGGTACCAGGGGCCGCTGACCTCGATGTCGCGCACGGTGATTGCGACGTGGTTGAGCGCAGGGAATGCCATCTGGTCCGCCTCTCTTTTCGGAAATGTGACCTGGGTCTCAAACCCAGAACGATGAGGTCAGCAACACATTTACTAAGGTCGGCTAATCGGTCACGATAGTTAGTATGACTTCGCAGTTGACGCCCGAACGTACGACGTCCCGTCCCCGCAAGACCGAAGAAACCAACGAGCGCATCCTTCTGCAGCCGTGGTTTTGGACGGCAGTGCTGTGCATGATCGCCATGGTGCTGCTCGTGATGTTCGGCTAACCGCTACACGATTCGCCAGCCGCGCCGCGCGCGGAATCGCATGTCCCACAGATAAAGCCGATAGCCGAATATCCATACCGGGTGCGGGATCAGCCCGTCGGCCACCCGTAGCGCGGATAGCAGCCACTCGAAGCGTCGCTGCTGGGATTGCGACCAGTCCAGCCGCATCATCGCCCGGAACTCCGGGGGCAGGAAACCTGTCGTTGCGAACAAGTTGAAACGGCCCAGCGTGCGCAGCGGCCAGGGCAGGAACACCATCGACGCCACTCCGTGAAGGTGCTCGCGGACCGGCGGATCGATGTGCAGCTCGTCGAGGGTGCGCTTCCAGTACTCGTCGAACGCGACTCGGTCCGGCGGCCACATGCCGTCGCGCACCTGCAGCGTGGTGCCCAGCCGCTTGGCGTCTTGATAGACGGCGTCGGCGCTGGCGTCGTCGAGCGGGCCGTGCAAGAACTCGTGCTGATCGACGAAGTAGCGGTACAGGCAGGCGGCCACCCACAGCTGCAGCCGCGGATCAAAAGCGTTGTAGGACACTGGGCTTGACGGTCGGGAGCGCACCTGCCGATGCGCGGTGTCGACGGCCGCGCGGATCAGCTCCCGGTCTTGTTCCGTGCCGATGGTGGCGACGGCGAGATACGTTCCGGTGGTGCGGGCCCTCTTGAACGGGTGCTTGTAGACGTTGCCGCTGTCCACCGGGCTTTCCAGGACGCCGTAGCCGACGCCGGGCAACGACAGCTGCATGATCACGTTCGCGGCGGGCAGCAGCAGGGCGGCGGGGTTCAGCAGGTCGGCGACACCGGATCGCTTCATGAACCCGAGTAGACCACGTGTGAGAGGCTGCCGGGGTGTTTGGGCGGACCCGGCTCGTCGGTGTGCTGGCCGGCTACCTGGCAGATGTGGTGTTCGGCGACCCGCGGCGCGGTCATCCGGTCGCTGGGTTCGGCGCAGTGGCCGCGGCGCTGGAGCGGTCCACCTACCGCGATTCTCGGGTTGCGGGCGCGCTGCATGTGGGCGTGCTGATCGGGGCGCTGGGCCTGCTCGGTGCGACGGCGCAGCGCTGGGCCGGGCGGCGGGGTCCGCTGTGGTTCGTTGCGGTAACCGGGGCGGCCACCTGGATGTCGCTGGGCGGCACGTCGCTCGCACGCACCGGATCGGCGATGTCGGAGCTGTTGAGCCGCGACGACATTGGCGGGGCCCGACGGCTGTTGCCGTCGCTGTGTGGCCGCGACCCGGAGCTGCTCGACGCCGACGGGTTGGCCCGCGCGGCGGTGGAGTCGGTCGCCGAGAACACCTCCGATGCGCAGGTGGCGCCGCTGCTGTGGGCCGCCATTGGCGGGGTTCCCGGCGCGCTGGTGTACCGCGGGATCAACACGCTGGACTCGATGATCGGCCATCGCTCGCCGCGCTATGCCCGATTCGGTTGGGTCGCAGCACGTTTGGACGACGCGGCCAACTATGTGGCCGCGCGGGCGACCGCGGTGCTGGTGGCGGCGTGCGCACCGGCCGTCGGCGGCTCACCTTCGCCGGCGCTGCGGGCGTGGCACCGCGACGCCGCCCGGCATCCCAGTCCGAACGCCGGCGTCGTCGAGGCGGCGTTCGCCGGGGCACTGGGCGTGCGCCTCGGCGGGCCCACGCACTACCAATACGGGCTGCAGATCCGGCCCACCCTCGGCGAGGGGCCGGCGCCGACGGTGGCCGACCTGCGCCGCGCGGTGCAGCTGTCGCGAGTGGTGCAGTTCGCGGCTTGCGCGTTGGTTATCGCCGCCGCCCGTAGCGGTCGCTGAGCTTCTCCTCGACGGTCTTCGGCGCCTGCTCCGATGCCGCTTTTTCGGCGCGGCGCGCGCGGATCTCGGCGTAGACGAAGTAGCCCAACAGGATCGGCGCAGCGATGCCGAACGAGATCCATTGGATGCCATACGACAAGAACGGCCCAGCGTCCAGATGTGGCACCCCGAGCACGCCGAGCCCGCCGGGCTGGTTGTCCACCAGCTGCAGATACGACCCGGCCAGCGGCACCCCGGTCAGCGTCGCTATCTGCTCGACGTCGATGGAATACACCTGTCGCACACCGTCTTTGGCGAACGGTTCCTTACCCGCCACCGGTGGCTCCGAGTCGCGCAGCCGCGCGGTGATGCTCACCGTCTCGGCAGGCGGCGGGGGGATCGGCGGCACCCGTGAACCCTGCTCGGGCCGCACGTAGCCGCGGTCGACCAGCACGGTGGGACCGCCGTCGACGACGAACGGCGCCAGGACCTCGAACGCCGGATCGCCGGCGACCACCCGCAACCTGGCCAGCACCTGCACGTCCGGCAGGTAATGCCCGGTCGCGGTCACCCGTTGCCACTGCGCCTGCGGCGCCGACGAATCCTGCTGCGGCAAGAGGGTTTTCACCGGAACCGGGTCCGTGCTCAGCGACTGCTCGATCTGCTTGTTCTCCCGCGACGTCTTGGTGTTCTTGCCCAGCTGCCACGGCGCGAGCACGGTGAAACACAGATAGGTGAACGCGATCACCACCACCGCCAGCGCCAGCCATCCCGGCCGCAACAGAAACCCCAGCCGTCGCATCATTGCTGGCCGTTCAGTTGCTCGTCGACCCACTTGTGCAGGCCAGGGAGGGCGGCCTCGATGGCGACGAACGCCGCCTCGAAGTCGTCGTGGTCGCCGTAATAGGGGTCGTCGACGTCGAGGGCGTAGGCACCCGAACGCGGGTCGAACGACCGCAGCATGCGGATCCGGCCCGCGTCGACGCCCAATTGCCGTAACGGCCACACATGATTACGGGCCAGCGCCACCACCAGGTCGGCGTTGAGGTGGTCGAGGTCGACCTGGGCGGCGCAGTGGTCGGTGGGGTAGCCGTGGGCACGCAGCACGCGGTTGGTCCGCTCGTCGGCGGCCTTGCCGATATGCCACCCGGCGGTACCCGCACTGGTGACCCGCACGACGTCGTTCAGGCCGCGCTGGGTGATCTGGTGGGCGAACATCTTTTCCGCCATCGGTGACCGGCAGATGTTGCCGGTGCACACGAACGTGATGTGCAGCCGCCGGTCAGACACCCAGCGCCCTCCGCAATTCGGCCACGGTCGCAACGCGCGGCACATCGGCGTCGTCGGCGAAGTCGGCCTGGCCGTAGCCCCAGCCGACCACCACCGCGTCGATGCCGTGCGCGGCGGCGCCGTCGACGTCGTGCACCCGGTCGCCGACCATCAGCACCCGCTCCGGCAGCGGCGCCAGCTGCGCCAGCGCATGAGCCAGCACGTCGGCCTTGCTGCTGCGCGAGCCGTCGACGCTGGCACCGGCGACGACCTCGAAATGCCCGTCTAGCCCGAAGTGGGCCAGGATGCGTCGCGCCGTCGGCTCGGCCTTAGAGGTGGCGACCGCCAGCCGCACGCCGGCGGCGCGCAGGTCCGCCAACAGCGGCACCATCCCGTCGAACACGCTGTTCATCGCCCAGCCGCGGGCGGTGTAGTCGGCGCGGTAGGCCGCGATCGCGGCGTCGGTGTGCTCGCCGAGCCCCATGCCGGCCAGGGTGTGGTGCATCGGCGGGCCGACGATCCGGCCGGCCAGGTCGCCGTCGGGCACCGCCGCGCCGACATGGCGCAGCGCGTGGCGGAAGCTGGACACGATCCCGGCCGCGGAATCAGTGAGCGTCCCGTCGAGGTCGAAGATCACCATGTGGGGAGGGCTGGCTGGCACGGTCCCATTGTCTCCGACGTGCTCACCTGCACCGTCGGCAGGACCGTTAGTGTTTCAAGGGTGGCGAGTCCGGACCCGACCCCGCTGGCGGCGGGGCGCTACCACGGCGATCAGGCCGCCGAACCCGGGATGCTCGACTTCGCCGTCAATGTCCGCGACATCCGACCGCCGCAGTGGCTGGTCGAGCGGCTGGCCGCCCGCCTGCCGGATCTGGCCGGCTACCCGGCGGCTGCCGACGAGCGCGCGGCGGTTCGGGCCGTCGCTGCCCGCCACCACCGGTCCGACGATGAGGTGATGTTGCTGGCCGGCGCGGCCGAGGGATTCGCGCTGCTGCCGAACTTGCGACCGCGGCTGGCCGCGATCGTTGCGCCGTCGTTCACCGAACCGCAGGTGACTCTGACCGGCGCAGGTATTCCGGTGCGGCATGTGGTGCTCGAGCCGCCGTTCAGGCTGGCCGGGATAGAGGTGCCCGACGAGGCCGATCTGGTCGTGGTGGGCAACCCGACCAATCCGACTGCGGTGTTGCACGCGCGTGAGCAGATCCTTGCGCTGCGCAGGCCGGGCCGGATCGTGGTGGTGGACGAGGCGTTCGCCGATTCGATTGCCGGCGAACCGGAGTCGCTGGCCGGTGACTCGCTGCCCGACGTGCTGGTGCTGCGCAGCCTGACCAAGAGCTGGTCGTTGGCGGGGCTGCGGGTGGGCTATGCGCTGGGCGCGCCCGAGGTGCTTGCGCGGCTGGGCTGTTCGCGGCCGCACTGGCCGCTGGGCACGCTGCAGTTGGCGGCGATCGCGGCGTGTTGTGCGCCCGAGGCGGTGGCCGAGGCCGCAGCGGGCGCCGCGCGGCTGGCAGGGCTGCGGGCGGAGATGGTAGCGGGGCTGGTTTCGTTGGGCCTCGAAGTGGTCGACGGTCGCGCGCCGTTTGTGCTGTTCACCGTGCCGGATGCCGAATTAATGCGAAAGCAATTGCACGCCAAAGGGATTGCCGTTCGGCGCTGCGACACGTTCGTTGGGCTGGACGGGTGCTACCTGCGGGCCGCGGTGCGCCCCGAGTGGCCGGTGCTCATCGAGGCTCTTGCCGAGGTGTTGCCGTGAGCGTCCGACTTGCCGACGTGATCGGCGTGCTCGACGAGGCGTACCCGCCGCGGCTTGCCCAGTCGTGGGATTCGGTGGGGCTGGTGTGCGGCGACCCCGACGATGCCGTGGAGTCGGTGACGGTGGCGGTCGACGCCACCACCGCCGTGGTCGACGAGGTTCCCGACGGTGGCCTGCTGCTGGCCCATCATCCGCTGCTGCTGCGCGGCGTGGACACCGTCGCGGCCAGCACCGCAAAGGGCGCGCTGATACACCGGCTGATCCGGTCCGGCCGTTCGCTTTTCACGGCGCACACCAACGCCGACTCGGCGTCGCCGGGCGTGTCCGACGCGCTGGCGCAGGCGCTCGGGCTGTCCGTCGAAGCGGTGTTGGAGCCGCTGCCCGCGGCGACCGATCTGGACAAGTGGGTGATCTTCGTGCCACCGGAAAACGCGGACGCGGTGCGAGGTGCGGTCTTTGCGGCGGGCGCCGGCGTCATCGGCGAGTATTCGCAATGTAGTTGGAGCGTCACGGGCACCGGCCAGTTCCTGCCGGGCGACGCGGCGACGCCTGCCATCGGCAGCGTGGGCGCCGTCGAGCGGGTGGTCGAGGACCGGGTGGAGGTTGTCGCGCCGGCGCGGGCACGCCGCGAGGTGCTCGCCGCCATGCGCGCCGCCCATCCCTACGAGGAGCCGGCGTTCGACATCTTCGTGCTGGCGGCAACGCCCACCGATGTCGGGTTGGGCCGCATCGGCACGCTGCTGCAGCCGGAACCGTTGCGCGACTTCGTCTCTCGCGTCAACGCGGGCTTGCCGAAGACGTCGTGGGGAGTGCGCGCCGCCGGTGATCCCGATATGCCGGTGTCGCGGGTCGCGGTCTGCGGCGGCGCCGGCGACTCGTTGCTGGACGCGGTGGCGAGGGCCGGTGTGCAGGCGTATGTCACCGCCGACCTGCGCCACCATCCGGCCGACGAACACCGCCGCGCCTCTGACGTCGCGCTGATCGACGTCGCGCACTGGGCCAGCGAATACCCGTGGTGCGACCAGGCCGCCGAGGTCTTGCGGTCGGCATTTGGCACTGCTTTGCGGGTACGGGTGTGCCCCGTCCGCACCGATCCCTGGAACGTCGACAACACCGCCGGAGGCCAACACACGTGAAAGCCGCAGTAGCCCAGCAGCGTTCGCTGCTCGAGTTGGCCGAGCTGGATGCCGAGCTGGCTCGCCTGACGCATCGGGCCGGTCATCTGCCCGAACAGCAGGACTACGAGCGGATACAGGCCGACCACGGCGCAGCCAACGACCGGCTGGCAGCGCTGCGAATCGCGCTGGAGGACTTGGACGCCCAGGTCTCACGATTCGAATCCGAGATCGACGCCGTGCGCCAGCGCGAAGACCGCGACCGCGCGCTGCTGCAATCGGTGGCCGATGCCAAGCAACTGTCCGAGCTTCAGCACGAACTGGAAACGCTGCAGCGGCGCCAGTCCAGCTTGGAGGATTCGCTGCTGGAGGTCATGGAGCGCCGCGAGGAACTGCAAGCTCGGCAGGACGCCGAACTGGCCGCGATCGACGGGCTGCAGGCCGAATTGAGCACCGCGCAACAGGCTCTCGACAATGCGCTCGCCGAAATCGACCAGACCCGACAGCAGCGCTCGTCGCGGCGCGACGAGCTGACCGCGGCCCTGGACCCCGAGCTGGTCGCGCTCTACGAACGGCAGCGCGCCCGCGGCGGACCGGGTGCCGGGCCGCTGCAGGGCCGCCGCTGCGGTGCCTGCCGGATCGAAATCGACCGCGGGGAACTCTCCCGGATCGCGACGGCCGCCGACGACGACGTGCTGCGCTGCCCGGAATGCGGAGCAATCCTTCTGCGGGTCAAAGGGTTTGGCCAGTGAGAGTCATCGTCGAAGCCGACGGCGGATCTCGTGGCAACCCCGGCCCGGCCGGGTACGGGTCGGTGGTGTGGTCGGCGGACCGTTCGGCCGTCCTGGCCGAGAGCAAGCAGGCGATCGGTCGGGCCACCAACAACGTCGCCGAATACCGTGGGCTGATCGCCGGTTTGGAGGAGGCCGCGAAACTGGGCGCCACCGACGTCGCCGTCTCGATGGACTCCAAGCTGGTGGTCGAGCAGATGTCGGGGCGCTGGCAGGTCAAGCACCCCGACCTGGCGCAACTGCATGCGCAGGCCCGCGCACTGGCGTCGCGGTTCGAGGCGATCAGCTATTCCTGGGTGCCGCGCGCGCAGAACTCTTACGCCGACCGGCTGGCCAACGAGGCGATGGACGCGGCGGCGGGGATCGAATCCGACACGGCTGCAACCGGAACCGAGCCTGCGACGGCGCCCGGATGGACCGGCGCGCGCGGTGCTGCCACCCGGCTGCTGCTGTTGCGGCACGGCCAGACCGAACTGTCGATCCAGCGGCGCTACTCGGGACGCGGCAATCCGGCGCTCACCGACCTGGGGTGGCGCCAAGCCGACGCGGCGGCGCGGTATCTGGCGCAGCGCGGCGGAATCGGGGCGGTGATCAGCTCGCCGCTGCAGCGCTGCTATGACACCGCGACGACGGCCGCCAAGGCGCTGGGTCTGGATGTGACCGTCGACGACGACCTGGTCGAAACCGACTTCGGCGGCTGGGAGGGTCTGACGTTTTCCGAAGCGGCTGAACGCGATCCGCAGCTGCATCGGCGTTGGCTGCGCGACACCAGCACCACGCCGCCGGGCGGGGAGAGCTTCGATGCCGTGCACCAGCGGGTCGTCCGGGCAAGGGATCGGATCGTCGAGGAACACGGCGGCTCTACCGTGCTGGTGGTGTCGCATGTGACCCCGATCAAGATGCTGCTGCGAATCGCGCTCGACGCCGGTCCCGGCATCCTTTACCGGCTACATCTGGACCTGGCGTCACTCTCCATCGCCGAGTTCTACCCGGACGGTGCGTCGTCGGTGCGACTGGTGAACCAGACGGCGTACCTCTAATCGGCGTGGAGATGCAGTCGCTCGCCGTGCTGGCCGAAGATCATGATGGCTTCCACGGGTCCGTCGACGGCGCCGAACCAGTGCGGTGTCCAGGTCGAGAACTCGACGGCCTCCCCGGGCCGAATGACGAAGTCCCGCTCGCCCAGCACCAGCCGCATGCTGCCGGCCAGCACATACATCCAGTCCTGGCCTTCGTGGACCGGTAGCTGCGCCGGGGGTCTGCGCCGACGCGCGCTGACGCGCACCTTGAAGGCGTGCAGGCCACCGGCCGGTCCGTGGCGTGTGAGCGGCCAGTACGTCACTCCGTGATGGGTGTGCGAGGCACCGCGCACCCGAGGGTCGGGCTGCTCGGGTTCGCGCAGCAGCTCGTCGGTGCTGACTGACAGCGCCTCGGCCAGACGGGGAAGATGATCCAGCGCCAGCCGGCGCTTTCCCGATTCCAGCCGGCTCAGCGTGGAGATGTCGATACTCGCGCGCCCCGCCACGTCTTCCAGCGTCATGCCGCGCTGCATGCGCAATTCCCGCAGCCGCCTGCGGACCCTGGTGTCGACCGTCTCATCCGCGTTTGCCCGCATGGCAAACAAGGTTGGCATTTTCGGCGCCCGGCTGCAAGCTCGCTGTATGGCAGCTGAATTAGATGAAGTACAGCAGTTTTGGGAGCAGCACTATGGCCGGGCCGACCGGATCTGGAGCAGTCGGGTCAATGTCCGGCTGGCCGAACTGGTTTCGGCCCTGAAGCCCGGTCGGGCGTTGGATCTGGGCTGCGGTGAGGGCGCCGATGCGATGTGGCTGGCCAAGCACGGATGGCAGGTGGTGGCCGTCGACGTGTCGAGGACCGCGTTACAGCGCGCAGTGGCCGACGCGCAGGAGCGAAACCTGCTGGATCGTATCGACTTCCAGCATCGCGACCTGTCCGAGAGTTTTCCGGACGGGACGTTCGACCTGGTGTCCGCCCAGTTCTTTCAATCGCCGGTGCGGCTGGAGCGCACGGCGGTGCTGCGCCGCGCCGCCGAAAGTCTGGCCCCCGGTGGCGTTTTGCTGGTCGTCGACCACGGGTCGGCGCCGCCCTGGTCACTGCACCAGGATCACCGATTTCCCAGCATCGCCGAGGTACTCGCCGACCTGCCGCCGGACAACGCCGGCTGGCATCGTGTGCGGGCCGAGGGTGTGCAACGCGAAGTGATCGGCCCGGGCGGCGAGCGTGCGACGCTGACCGACAACGTCATCGTGCTGCGACGGGAGGATCGTCAGGCGGCGTCGTGAAAGATCAGCCCGAGAGCATACCGCTCTCCGGAGCGGACTATCGAAAGACCATGCCGCACAGGTGATATGGACCAGCCACGGGCGGACCGTACCGGGCGATCGCGTGTGGTGAACACGTAGCCGTGGCCCTGCGGCAACTGCGTCGCGATCCCGCGCGATTGCGCCCGTCGACGTTGCTCGACAAGCAGGAACTCACCGCCGGTGTACTCGGTTTCCGGGTCGCTCAGGTTGATCACCACTTGAAGCGGAAACACCAAGTCGCCGTAAAGGTCCCGATGCAGCGCGTTCCAGTCGGCGGTACCGTATTTCAGCATCAGCGCCGTCGACCTGGACTGGCCCGCGGCATGACACATTCGCAGCCATTCGTCGAGCGTGTCTGGCCACGGGGCGTCGCGGCCGAGCTTGGTGTACCAGTCGCGCGCGATCGTCAGCAGCCGCGGATACAGGGCCTGCTTGAGCTCTTCGATCGGTTCGGGATAGGGCGCGTGGAAGTACCGATATTCGCCCGCGCCGTAGCGGTGCCGCTGCATGTCGATTGTCTTGCGGAACAACTCGTCGCGGACATAGAGCTTGCGCAGCTTCACCGCCTCGGCGCGAGTGAGGAGTCGGGGCAGCAGCGCACCGCCGTGGTCGTCGACCGCGGCGGTTACTGCGTCCCAGTCGGCAGCGGCGACGCGCTTGCGCCACCTATTGACCTGCGTCACCGTTCTCACGATAGGCAGTGTCGCCCGCCTCGTGTCTTGCGCCAGGAAAGTGGCAGGTTTTGTTGTTAAGTCTTGTTGAGGTAGGCCTGCTTGGGGGTTTGGTCGTTGAGGGCTTGGTGGGGGCGACGGGAGCGCAGTATCAGTCGACCGCGCCGCCGCCAGCGCGGGCGCCGTTGAGGATTCAAATCAGCGAGGTAGAAGCCGTCATCGGGATAACGCTCTCGCAACTGCATGCCGCGTAGCTGGCCTGCAGTTTCGGTAGCTAGTACGGTGGTAGCGCGGACGAGTTGGCCGGGCGGCCGCGGACCGTCGCAAGGCGGTTCGAGGAAAGTCCGGACTTCACAGAGCAGGGTGGTTGCTAACGGCAACCCGGGGCGACCCGCGGGAAAGTGCCACAGAAAACAGACCGCTACCTAGGTAGTAAGGGTGAAACGGTGCGGTAAGAGCGCACCAGCATTCCGGGTGACCGGGATGGCTCGGCAAACCCCACCCGAAGCAAGGCCAAGAAGACCGCACTACAGTGCGGTCGCGCAGGCGTCCGAGGGTTGCTCGCCCGAGCCTGCGGGTAGGCCGCTCGAGGCACCCGGTGACGGTGTGTCCAGATGGATGGTCGCCGCCGCGCCGCCAGCAATGATGGCGCGGTACAGAATCCGGCTTACAGGCCAACTCGCCCGCCCCGACTACCGCAGCTTCTTGCGCACCGCCTTGTCGAGTTTGCGCAGCGCCTTGGGCAATTGCCGCCGAGAGCTGCCGGCCAGGTCGGCCTCTTGCTGATACAGCAGGCCGAAGGTGAAGGTGTCCTCGCCAGCGGCGCTCGCGGCGTCGGCCTGCTGCTGTAAATGCGTGCGGCTGACCACGCTGTCCTGGTGCTCGCCGAGCAAGCTTTGAATTGCCTCCGCCCGCCGCGCTACCTTTTTCACGCCCACGGCCGCCGCGGTGTATCGAAGTCGCTTGGCGCGCTTGCGGATCCGGTGCAGAGCCGCATCGCGGCCGTCTTCGGGCGTGGTCGCCGCGGCCTTGGCGGCCTTGCGCACTCGTTTGTAGCCGGCGCCCACCGCCGGCTCCGGCTCCTGGCCCGGGCCGGTCGCCGCGGGTTCGGCCACCAGCGTTTCCAGGGCGTCGAGCAGCCGGAAGTATTGCGGCGAACGCATCGCCTCCAACGACCGCCGCAGGCCCGCCTGGTAGCGGTCGTGGGCCTCGTCGACCAGACGTTCCCGGACGCGTCCGCGCACCAGTTCCGGTGGCAGCCGGTCGAGCGCCCGCCGGTAGCGCTCAGCCAACACCTCGGTGTCGCGCGCTTCGCCCAGCACTGCGGCCAGCCCCCGCAATTGGTCGAGCACCCGGGTGTCGTCGGAGACCCCGAACGACTCCGGCGCGGCCCGTAACAGGCTGCGGATCTTGCGTGTCGCCACCCTCATCTGGTGTACGGCGTCGTCGACGTCGGCGCGCACGGCGCGATCCCAGACAAGCAACTGGTCGACCTGCTCGGCCACAGCGCGGCGCAGCGGATCGGCAGGTAGGGTCTGCGCATCGTGTCCGTCGAGCACCCGCGCCAACTTCGAGGCGTGCCGCGCCGGTGTGGCTCCCGCGTCGAGCAAGCGGGTGCTCAGCAAGTCCAGCAGTTTCGTGTCGGACCCCGCGAGTTCGACTTCCCATTCACGCCAACGCTGTTCGGCGCCGGCTTCGGCGGATGCGGTGACGCGGTCGTCGCAGAACTCGGCCAGCACCTCGCCGTCGGCGCCGGACAGCAGCTGCAATTCCCGGATTGTGCTGATCCGCGCAACCGGTCGCAGCGGGCGATCCCGCACGATCGCCAGTACCACATCTCGCAAGTCGTCGGGCACCGTGTCGCTCCGCGCCGCCCGCACCTCGGTGCGCGTGTCGGGGCCGGCCGGCAACTTCAGATGCCAACCGGCGTCGCTGCCACCGGTGCGGCGGCGCAACGTGATTCGATGCGACGCCAGATCATGATCGGGTGTATCGAAATACTCGGCATCCAGCGTCTGCGGCGGTCGCTTTTCGATTCGGCTGATGGCCGGGATACCCCCGAACGACGGCGGCAACGTCGACTCGGCGACGTCGAACTTGCGCTCGACCTCCACATAGCGCGGCATGTCGCGCTAGCCTATGCGCTCGGTGGAGGGGTCAGAAACTGTGCTCGTCGGCGGGAAACACGCCGCCGGCCACCTCTTCGGCGTATTGCATTGCAGCACGGCGCAATTCGCCTCCGACGTCGCCGAAGCGCTTGACGAAGCGAGCTGTCTTGCCGCTGGTGAGTCCGGCCATGTCCTGCCAGACCAGCACCTGGGCGTCGCAGTTGGGCCCGGCTCCGATACCGACGGTCGGAATGGTCAGCTTGCCGGTGATCTGGGTGGCCAGCTCGGCCGGCACCATCTCCATCACCACGGAGAAAGCCCCGGCCTCGGCGACCGCGATCGCGTCGGCGATGGTCTGTTCGGCGGCGTCGCCGCGGCCTTGCACGCGAAACCCGCCGAGGGTGTTGACGCTCTGCGGGGTGAAGCCGATGTGTGCCATCACCGGGATGCCGGCCGCGGTGAGCGCGGCGATCTGCTCGGCAACCCGCTCGCCGCCTTCGAGTTTGACCGCGTGTGCGCCGGCTTCCTTCATGAACCGGGTGGCGCTGGCCAGAGCGGCGGCGGGCCCGGCCTCGTAGCTGCCGAACGGCAGATCGGCGACGACGAGCGCGTGCGGGGCGCCCCGCACCACGCCACGGACCAGGGGGATCAGCTCGTCGATGCTGATGGGCACCGTGGTGTCGTAGCCGTAGACGACATTGGCGGCCGAGTCACCGACCAGCAGCACCGGAATGCCGGCGTCGTCGAAAATACGGGCGGTGGAGTAGTCGTAGGCCGTGAGCATGGCCCACTTGTGGCCCTCCGCCTTCATCTTCTGAAGGTGGTGGATGCGAGTCTTGGTTCGCGGAGCGGCGGCGGACGCACCACCGTAAACAGTGTGCTCAGACATCATTGTCCTTGAGTGTTCGTCGGGTCGATCCTCGTGGCCCTGCCGGGTCCCCGGGTTCGTCTGACCTTGCCAGTCTGCCATCTAGCGCAGCGCGGATACATACCAAGATCAGTTGAGTTGCTCACACCGGGTCCTGGCACGGCGATTCCCCCGCCATCGCGCGGCGCCGGGCATACCATCTGCGCATGCAGCGGCTCAGCGGACTCGACGCCAGTTTTCTGTACCTGGAAACACCCTCCCAGCCGTTGCATGTGTGCTCGATCCTGGAGCTGGACACCTCGACGATGCCGGGCGGCTACAGCTTCGACCGGCTGCGCGACGAGTTGGCGGTCCGGATCAAGGCGATGCCCCAGTTCCGCGAGAAGCTGGCGGACAGCGCGTTCAACCTCGACCACCCGGTCTGGGTCGACGACGACACCTTCGACGTCAGCCGTCATCTGCATCGCATCGGGCTGCCGCCGCCGGGCGGCCGGATGGAACTGTCCGAGATCTGCGGCCATATCGCGGGACTGCCGCTGGACCGCAGCCGCCCGTTGTGGGAGATGTGGGTGATCGAGGGCGTCGCCGGCACCGATGCCCAGCAGAACGGCCGGCTGGCTCTGATGACCAAGGTCCACCACGCCTGCGTAGACGGCGTCACCGGCGCCAACCTGATGTCGCAGCTGTGCAGCACCGAAGCCGACGCGCCGCCACCGGAACCGGTCGACGGGGTAGGCGGGGCCAACACCGTCCAGATCGCCGTGAGTGGTCTGGCGAAGTTCGCGACGCGGCCGTTGCATTTGGCCAACGTGCTGCCCAACACAGCGGCGTCGGTGGTGAAGACGGTGGCGCGGGCGCGCAGCGGTCAGGCGATGGCACGGCCGTTCGCCGCGCCGCGAACCACGTTCAACGCCAGCATCACCGGGCACCGCAACATCGCTTATGCGCAGCTGGATCTCGGGGACATCAAGAAGGTCAAGGACCACTTCAACGTCAAAGTCAACGACGTGGTGATGGCGCTGGTGTCCGGTGTGCTGCGCCAATTTCTGCTCGACCGCGGCGAATTGCCGGAGTCGTCGTTGGTGGCGATGGTGCCCGTGTCGGTGCACGGCAAGTCCGACCGGCCCGGCCGCAACCAGGTTTCGGGGATGTTCTCCAGCCTGCACACCCATATCGCCGACCCGGCCGAACGCATCGAGGCCATCGCGGAGGCGAATTCGATTGCCAAACAACACAGTTCGGCGATCAGCGCCACGCTGCTGCAGGACTGGTCGCAGTTCGCCGCGCCTGCGGTGTTCGGTTTGGCGATGCGCGCCTACGCCAAGACCCGACTGACCCGCAGCCGGCCGGTGCACAACTTGGTGGTGTCCAACGTCCCCGGGCCGCAGATGCCGCTGTACATGCTGGGGTGCGAGGTCAAGGCGATGTATCCGCTGGGCCCGATTTTCCACGGGTCGGGTCTGAACATCACCGTCATGTCGCTCAACGGCAAGCTTGACGTGGGGTTGATCGCCTGCCCGGAGCTGGTGCCGGACTTGTGGGAATTGGCCGACGACTTCGCCGTGGGGATGGAAGAACTGCTGCTGGCCACCCACTAGCGGCCGATCGCAAGGGCGGCGAAGCCGGGCGCGGCGGGTCACCGCAAATCCACCTAGCCGGGAGCTGCTTTAAACGCATGGCAGCATAGGTGACCATGGGCCTGCCTCGCCGCGACGCGATCGCGCGCACGACGTTGATCTGGACCGCAATGGCCGCGATTGTGCTTACGGTGGCGAGCTGCACACACGTCGTCGGCGGTCGTGCGCGGATGGCCGGGCCGAAAATCGGCCAGGCGCTGGAGTGGGGACAGTGCCGGGTCTCGGGCGGCACTGCGGTCAAGCTGCCCGCCGGTGCGCAATGCGGCAAGATCGCCGTGCCGGTGGACTACAACCACCTCGACGGCGACGCCACGACGCTGGCGATGATTCGTTTCCCGGCAACCGGCGACAAGATCGGCTCACTGGTCATCAATCCCGGCGGTCCGGGCGAATCCGGTATCGAGGCCGCCGTGGGCGTCCTGCAGTCGCTGCCGCCCCGGGTCCGGGAGCGCTTCGACCTGGTCGGTTTCGACCCGCGCGGGGTGGCGTCGTCGCGCCCGGCAATCTGGTGCAACTCCGACAAGGACAACGACCGGTTGCGCGCCGAACCGCAGGTTGACTACAGCCCGGCGGGCGTGGCGCACATCGAAGACGAGACCAAGCAGTTCGTGCAGCGCTGTGTCGACAAGATGGGCAAGAAGTTCCTGGCGAACGTCGGAACCGTCAACGTCGCACGCGATCTGGACGCAATCCGCGACGCACTGGGCGACGACAAGCTCACCTACCTGGGCTACTCGTATGGCACCCGGATCGGGTCGGCCTACGCCGAGGCCTACCCGCAGAACGTGCGGGCGATGATCCTGGACGGGGCCGTCGACCCCAACGCGGATCCGATCGAGGCAGATCTGCGGCAGGCCAAGGGTTTTCAGGATGCATTCAACGACTACGCCGCCGACTGCGCCAAGGACCCGGACTGCCCGCTGGGCACCGACCCGGCGAAGGCGGTCGACGTCTACCACAGCCTGGTGAATCCGCTTGTCGATCCGGCCAACCCGATGAAGAGCAGGCCGGCCCGCACCAAAGACCCGCGCGGGCTCAGTTACAGCGACGCGATCGTCGGCACCATCATGGCGCTGTACTCGCCGACGCTGTGGCACCACCTGACCACCGGGCTGACCGAGCTGAAAAGCGATCGGGGCGACACCTTGCTGGCGTTGGCCGACATGTACATGCGCCGCGATTCGCACGGCCACTACACCAACGCCAGCGACGCGCGGGTGGCGATCAACTGCGTCGACCAGCCGCCGGTCAAGGATCGCGCCAAGGTGATCGATGAGGACCGTCGCTCCCGTGAGATCGCGCCGTTCATGAGCTACGGCAAGTTCACCGGCGACGCGCCGCTCGGCACCTGCGCGTTCTGGCCGGTGCCGCCGACGAGCAAGCCGCACACCATTTCCGCGCCGGGCCTGCCGCCGACGGTGGTGGTGTCGACGACCCACGACCCCGCTACGCCGTACAAGGCCGGTGTCGACCTCGCCAAGCAGCTGCACGGCGCGCTGCTCACCTTCGACGGAACGCAACACACGGTGGTGTTCCAGGGCAACAGCTGCATCGACGACTTCGCGACGGCCTATCTGATCAAGGGCACGACGCCACCGCAGGGCGCCAAATGCTAGGGCGAGCAGACGCAAAATCCCCCAAAAGCCGTGTGATTTGGGGGATTTTGCGTCTGCTCCCGCCACATAACGAGACCAACGTGTGACCTTCCGGCCGCACTACGCGTGACCGGCGGATGCGACGATTGCTAGCCATGTGGCGCATGAGACGGCTGAGCTCTGCGCTGGTTACCTTCGGATTGCTGGCAACGCTGGCCGTCACCCCGGCCCGAGCCACCCCCGAACCCGACGCCGGGCAGGCACCGAGCTCCGCCGTGCCGCGACCGGCGGCGGCTACCTGGGGCAGCTGCAGCCAATTCGTCGGCGACACCAGCGACATCCCCACCGCGCGCTGCACCACCGTCGCGGTTCCCGTCGACTACAGCGCACCCGGCGGCGCCCAAGTTCAGCTCGCCGTGATTCGGATTCCGGCCAGCGGCCAGCGAATCGGATCGCTGTTGGTCAATCCCGGCGGCCCGGGAGCGTCGGCGGTCGACACCGTCGCCGGCATGGGCGCCGCGCTGTCGGACAGCGAGCTCGCCCGGCGCTTCGACCTGGTCGGGTTCGACCCCCGCGGCGTCGGCCACTCCACCCCGACGCTGCGCTGCCGCACCGACGCCGAGTTCGATGCCTACCGCCGCGAACCGATGGTCGACTACAGCTCCGCCGGTGTCGCCCACATCGAGCAGATCTACCGACAGTTGGCCCAGCAGTGCGCCGACCGGATGGGCCCGACGTTTCTGCAAAACGTCGGAACCGCGTCCGTGGCTCGCGATATGGACATGGTCCGGCAGGCGCTGGGCGAGGAGCAGATCAACTACCTGGGCTTCAGCTACGGCACCGAACTGGGCACCGCGTACGTCGAGCGGTTCGGCAACCATGTGCGGTCGATGGTGCTCGACGGCGCCATCGACCCGACCGTCGGGCCGATCGACGAGAACGTCAACCAGGAAGCCGGGTTCCAAACCGCGTTCAACGACTACGCGGCCGACTGCGCCCGCTCAGCGGCCTGCCCGCTGGGCACCGACCCGGCCAAGTGGGTGGCCCGCTACCACCAGCTGGTCGACCCGCTGGTCAGCAAGCCCGCCAAGACGTCCGATCCGCGCGGCCTGAGCTACGCCGACGCGACCACCGGCACCATCAACGCGCTCTACGCCCCGCAGCACTGGAAGTACCTGACGAGCGGCTTGCTGGGTCTGCAGCACGGCACCGACCCCGGTGACCTGCTGATGCTGGCCGACGACTACAACGGCCGCGACGACGACGGCCACTACGACAACTCCCAGGACGCCTTCAACGCCATCCGCTGTGTCGACGCGCCGTCGCCCACCGACCCGGCCGCCTGGGTGGACGCCGACCGCCGGATTCGGCAGGTCGCGCCGTTCCTGTCCTATGGGCAATTCACCGGGTACGCGCCCCGCGACCTGTGCGCGCTGTGGCCGGCGCCAGCCACGTCGTCGCCGCATCCGGCCGCGCCCGTCGGGCCGGGCAAGGTCGTCGTCGTCTCCACCACCCACGACCCCGCGACCCCGTATCAGGCCGGGGTGAACCTGGCCCGGCAGCTCGGCGCCCCACTGATCAGCTACGACGGCACCCAGCACACCGCGGTGCTGGGCGGCAACCGCTGCGTCGACACCGCAGTCGAGCGTTATTTCGTCGACGGGGTGTCTCCAAGCAGCTTGCAGTGCTAAGACGCGATACGCTTCGCATCATGGATCGACAAAAGGAATTCGTGCTCCGCACGCTGGAAGAACGGGATATCCGGTTCGTTCGGCTGTGGTTCACCGACGTGCTCGGTTTCCTCAAGTCGGTCGCGATCGCCCCGGCGGAACTCGAGGGCGCGTTCGAGGAGGGCATCGGCTTCGACGGTTCCTCGATCGAGGGGTTCGCCCGAGTCTCGGAATCCGACACCGTCGCACACCCCGACCCGTCGACCTTCCAGGTGCTGCCCTGGACCACCAGCACCGGACATCACCACTCGGCCCGGATGTTCTGCGACATCACGATGCCCGACGGCTCGCCGTCGTGGGCGGACCCGCGCCACGTGCTGCGCCGGCAGCTCGGCAAGGCCAACGAGCTCGGCTTTTCCTGCTACGTCCACCCCGAGATCGAGTTCTTCCTGCTGCAGCCAGGTCCCGACGACGGGCAGCCGCCGACACCGGCCGACGACGCCGGCTACTTCGACCAGGCCGTGCACGACTCCGCGTCGAACTTCCGCCGCCGCGCCATCGAAGCGCTGGAGTCCATGGGCATTTCGGTGGAGTTCACCCACCACGAAGGCGCCCCCGGCCAACAGGAGATCGACCTGCGCTTCGCCGACGCGCTGTCGATGGCCGACAACGTGATGACGTTCCGCTACCTGATCAAGGAAGTCGCGCTCGAGGAAGGTGTGCGGGCGTCGTTCATGCCCAAGCCGTTCGGGCAGTTCCCCGGCTCGGCGATGCACACCCACATGAGCCTGTTCGAGGGTGAGGTCAACGCGTTCCACAGCCCCGACGATCCGCTGCAGCTCTCGGACGTCGCCAAGTCATTCATCGCCGGAATCCTCGAGCACGCCAGCGAAATCAGCGCGGTCACCAACCAATGGGTGAACTCCTACAAGCGGCTGGTGCACGGCGGCGAGGCGCCCACCGCGGCGTCGTGGGGCGCGGCCAACCGGTCGGCGCTGGTACGGGTTCCGATGTACAGCCCGCACAAGACCTCGTCGCGGCGCATCGAGGTCCGCAGCCCCGACTCGGCCTGCAACCCCTACCTGACCTTCGCGGTGCTGCTGGCCGCCGGGCTGCGCGGGGTGGAAAAGGGTTACGCGCTGGGCCCGCAAGCCGAGGACAACGTCTGGGACCTGACGGCCGAGGAGCGCCGCGCGATGGGCTACCGCGAGCTGCCGTCCAGCCTGGACAGCGCGCTGCGCGCCATGGAGAGCTCCGAGCTGGTCGCAGAAGCGTTGGGGGAGCACGTGTTTGACTTCTTCCTGCGCAACAAGCGCCGGGAGTGGGCCAACTACCGCAGCCACGTCACGCCCTTCGAGCTCAAGACGTATCTCTCGCTGTAGTCATTGGCGGCGTGCGCTACCGTCGTGGTCGTGAGCCAACCCGCCACGCAGCGCCCGAAATTGCCCAGCGTCGGCCGGCTCGGGTTGGTCGACCCACGCGCGAGCGCCAACCTGGCACAGCTCGGCTGGGACACCGAAGAGGATCAAGACCACATCGATTTGCTGTGGTCACTGTCGCGCGCACCGGACGCCGACGCGGCGCTAAATGCGATGGTCCGGCTGGCCGAGGCGCTCGGTGACGGCTGGGACGAACTCAACACTGCGCTGCTGACCGACCAGGGGCTGCGGGGCCGGCTGCTGGGCGTGCTGGGCTCGTCACTGGCGTTGGGCGACCACCTGGTGGCCCACCCGCAGTCCTGGCAGCTGCTGCGGGGCGACGTGATACTGCCGTCGGCCGACGAGCTGCGCCGCGCTTTCCTCGAAACCTCAAGCGGCGCAAGCATAGACGCATTGCGGGCGCTGTACCGTGACCGGCTGCTGGTGCTGGCCGCGCTCGACCTGGCGTCGGCCGTCGAGGACGAGCCGGTGGTGCCGTTCACCGCGGTCGGCGCCCATCTGGCCGACATGGCCGACGCCGCGCTGGCCGCCGCGCTGGCCGTCGCCGAGCAAACGGTGTGCGGCGACGATACGCCACCCGGGCTGGCCGTCATCGCGATGGGCAAATGCGGTGCGCGCGAACTGAATTACGTCAGCGACGTCGACGTGATATTCGTCGCCGAACGCGCCGACTCGGTGAGCACCCGGGTGGCCGGCGAGATGATGCGGGTGGCGTCGGAGGCCTTTTTCGAGGTGGACGCCAACCTGCGCCCGGAGGGCCGGCACGGTGAGCTGGTCCGCACGCTCGACTCGCATATCGCCTACTACCAACGCTGGGCCAAGACCTGGGAGTTCCAGGCTCTGCTCAAGGCCCGGCCCGCCGCCGGCGACCGCGAGCTGGGGGAGCGCTACGTGGCCGCGTTGATGCCGATGGTGTGGAGTGCTTGCGAGCGTGAGGATTTCGTCGACGAGGTGCAGGCGATGCGGCGGCGGGTCGAGCAGTTGGTGCCGGCCGACGTGCGCAGCCGCGAGATCAAACTCGGCAGCGGCGGCCTGCGTGATGTCGAGTTCGCGGTGCAGCTGCTGCAGTTGGTGCATGGCCGCAGCGACGAGTCGCTGCACGTTGCCTCGACGGTGGATGCACTGGCCGCGCTGGGCCGCGGCGGCTACGTCGGCCGCGACGACGCGGCGAATCTGACCGCCTCCTACGAGTTCCTTCGGCTGCTGGAGCACCGGCTGCAGCTGCAACGGCTCAAGCGCACTCACATGCTGCCCGCGCTCGACGACGACGAGGCGCTGCGCTGGCTGGCCCGCGCGGCCCACATCCTGCCCGACGGGCGGCGCGACGCGCTGGGTGTACTGCGCGAAGAACTCAAGCGCCACAACGTGCGGGTCTCCCGGCTGCACGCCAAGCTGTTCTACCAACCGCTGCTGGAATCGATCAGCCCCGCGGGTCTGGAATTCGCCCACGGCATGACGCCGGAAGCCGCCGAACGCCAGCTGGCGGCGCTCGGCTACGACGGGCCGCAGACCGCGTTGACTCACTTGTCCGCGTTGATCAACCAGAGTGGGCGTCGCGGCCGGGTGCAGTCAGTGCTGCTGCCCAAGCTGCTGGACTGGTTGTCGGACACCCCGGACCCCGACGCGGGACTGCTGTCCTACCGGCGGCTGTCCGAGGCGATGGCCCCGCACCGCTGGTATCTGTCGACATTGCGGGACAGCAGCGCGGTGGCCAAGCGGCTCATGCGCGTGCTGGGCACCTCGGCATATGTGCCGGATCTGCTGATGCGCGCGCCGGAGGTCATTCAGTCTTACGGCGACGGGCCGTCGGGGCCCAAACTGCTGGAGACCGATCCCGACGCGGTCGCCGGCGCGTTGGTGGCCTCGGCGGGCCGGCACGCCGACCCAGTCCGGGCCATCGCCGCCGCGCGCAGCCTGCGCCGCCGTGAGCTGGCCCGGATCGCCTCGGCCGACCTGCTCGGCATGCTCGAGGTGACCGACGTGTGCGCCGCGCTCACCTCGGTGTGGGTGGCGGTGCTGCAGGCCGCCCTCGACGCGGTGATCCGCGCGAATATTCCTGGGGACGGTAAGGCCCCGGCCAAGATTGCCGTGATAGGGATGGGCCGACTAGGCGGCCGCGAATTGGGCTACGGCTCAGACGCCGACGTGATGTTCGTCTGCGAACCGGCTGCGGACGTTGAGGATTCGGCCGCGGTGCGCTGGTCGGTGTCGGTGGCCGAGGGTGTGCGGGCGCTGCTGGGTACGCCCAGCGCCGACCCGCCGCTGGAGGTCGACGCCAACCTGCGCCCGGAGGGGCGCAACGGTCCGCTGGTTCGCACGCTGGCGTCGTACGCCGCCTACTACGAGCAGTGGGCGCAGCCGTGGGAGGTGCAGGCCCTGCTGCGTGCGCACGCGGTGGCCGGCGACGCGGAGTTGGGCCAGCGTTTCCTGCTGATGGCCGATAAGACTCGTTACCCGGAAGGGGGAGTGTCGGCCGAAGCGGTGCGCGAAATCCGGCGGATGAAGGCCCGCGTCGACTCCGAGCGGCTGCCGCGCGGCGCCGACCCGAACACGCACACCAAGCTGGGGCGCGGCGGGTTGGCCGACATCGAATGGACCGTGCAGCTGCTGCAGCTGCGGCACGCGCACGCGATTCCCGCGCTGCACAACACGTCGACGCTGGAAAGCCTGGACGCGATCGCCGCGGCCGAACTGATCGACGCCGACGAGGTGGAGCTGCTGCGCCAAGCCTGGCTGACGGCCACGCGGGCCCGCAACGCGCTGGTGCTGGTGCGCGGCAAGCCCACCGACCAGTTGCCCGGACCGGGACGCCAACTTAACGCGGTCGCGGTCGCCGCCGGTTGGGACAAAGGCGACGGCGGCGAGTTCCTGGACAACTACCTGCGGGTGACGCGTCGCGCAAAAGCGGTGGTGCGCAAGGTTTTCGGGGACTAGGAGATCAGGTGGACTTCGCATTGGACGTCATGAGCGCCGAGGAGCACGACCGGCTGACGGCGTTGTACGGCCCGCTGACCGACGCCGTACGCGACCTCATCGATGCGACGATCCGGACCGAAGCCGACGCCGACACCATCCGTGACGCGCGGACCGCAGTTCAGGCGGTAACTCAGCGGTTGCGCAGCAGGCAGGCGCTGGACGGCAGACGCTACGCCGTAGACGGTCGTCCGCTGGCATGGGGTAACGCCGTGATCGGCATGCGCAACCCGATCGCCCCGCCGCTGACCATCCACCACGAGGGCACCGGGTGCTGGAGCGAATTCAGCCTGGGCGCGGCCTATGAGGGGCCGCCTGGGCTGGTGCACGGCGGAGTCTGCGCGCTGGTGCTCGACCACGTGTTGGGTGAGGCGGCCAGCGAGGGCCTGACCAAGCCACGTTTCACTGGCACTATCAGCGTTAGATACCTGCGTGGCACGCCACTGGGCAGGCTTCGTGCCGAAGCCGCGATCGAACGCACTGAAAGCGTCAAAACTTTTGTCCGCGGCCATATTTCGGATGCGCAGGGCATTACCGTCGAGGCCGAGGGGATCTTTGTGCAGCCAGCGTGGGCGCGGGACGCCGGATGAAGTTTTACATCAGCAGCGGATTCCTGGCCACCCGCGAGATCATCGAAATCGCCAAGGCCGCCGACGAACTGGGCTACGACGGGATCGGGATTCCCGACCACGTCGTCAACCTGGAGACGCTGAGCACGCCATACCCGTACACCAAGGACGGGCAGCGGCGTTGGCAGCCGTTCACCGACTGGCCCGACCCGTGGGTGCTGGTCGGTGCGCTCGCGCAAGTCACCACCCGGCTGCGGTTCGTCACCACCGTCTACATCCCGGCGATGCGCAATCCCTATTCGGCGGCGAAGGCCATTGGCACCGCGGCATGCCTGGCGGACGGCCGGGTGGAGCTCGGTGTGGGGGTGGGCTGGTGCGCCGACGAATTCGCGTTGATGGAGCAACGATTCGAGGACCGCGGCAAACGCACCGACGAGATGCTCGAGCTTCTTCGCGCGTTGTGGAGCCCGGGCTGGACCGAGTTCGACGGCCGGTTCTACCAGACACCACGGTTGGAGATGGAGCCGACGCCGCCGCGGGTGCCGATCTACGTCGGCGGGCTCAGCGACACCGCGTTGCGCCGGGCCGCCCGCAACGACGGCTGGATCGGTGACCTGATCCGAACCGACCGCGCGATCGAAGCGGCCGGCCGACTGCGTGCGCTGCGGGCCGAAAACGGTTTGGGTATGGAGGATTTCACGATTCTGACGCCGTTGACGGATGCCCTGACTGTCGCCGACTACCAGCGTGCCGAGGATGCCGGCATCACCGGCATCCTCACCATGCCGTGGATGTTCTACGCCGGCCCGGATGCGACGCTGGCCGAGAAGGTCGACGGCATGCGACGCTTCCGCAAGGATTTAGCGCTCGACAGGTGACGGGTTAGGGCCCCTGCTCCGTTTGCTGGCTTCCGAGATCGACCTGTAGTCATGCCAAACAGAGGGCGACGGTTTGTCCCTTCAACCACTGTAATCACTTGTGTCACTGTGGTTTTGTTTGTGGATTGCGGTGGCTGCCGTCTGGTTCGCGTGATATGATTCGAACATGCGTTCGAGTAGCCGTGAGGAGATCGTCGAGGTCTTCGACGCGCTCAAGGCCGCCATGAAGCGGGCGCTTGACCTGTCTTTCGAGGTGTTGACCACCCCGGAGTCTTTGGCCATGCTGGAGTGCTGCGAGACGCTGCGCCGCCAACTGCCCGCCGTCGAACACCCGTTGATCACCCAGCTCGCCGAGCAGGCCAGCGACACCGAGCTGGGCGGCACGCTGCGCTTCGCGCTGGCCGAACGGCTACGCATCACCCCCGCCGAAGCCTCCCGGCGCATCCACGACGCCGACGAGCTCGGGGAGCGCCAGGCGCTGACCGGCGAATCCCTTGAGCCGGTGTTGCCCGCCACCGCCGCCGCCCAACGCGCCGGCCAGATCGGCGCCGGTCACGTGGCGGTGATCCGCAGCTTCATGCACCGGCTGCCCGGCTTCGTTGACGTCGAGACCCGCGAGCACGCCGAAGCCCATCTGGCCGGGCTGGCCGCCCAGCATCGCCCCGACGATTTGGCCAAGCTAGCCCAGCGCCTCACCGATTGTCTGAACCCCGACGGCGATTTCACCGACGACGACCGAGCCCGCCGCCGCGGGCTCACCCTCGGCAAACAAGGCCCCGATCAGATGTCACAACTAAGCGGCTGGATCACCCCGGAACTGCGCGCCACCCTCGAAGCAGTGTGGGCCAAGCTGGCCGCCCCGGGCATGTGCAACGCCGAGGACCCCGCCCCGGTGCTCGACGGCACACCGTGTGAGCAGACCGCCCAGCGTGACTCACGGACAGCCGGGCAGCGCCACCACGACGCCCTGCTAGCCGGGCTACGGGGACTGCTGGCGTCCGGATCGCTGGGTCAGCACAACGGGTTACCGGCCAGCATCATCGTCACCGCCAACCTGGGCGATCTCGAAGCCGGCACCGGACACGGACTCACCGGCGGCGGGACGCTGCTGCCGATGAGCGACGTGATCCGGCTGGGCTCCCATGCGCACCATTACCTGGCGATTTTCGACCAGGGCAAAGCCTTGGCGCTCTACCACACCAAACGCCTCGCGTCGCCCGCGCAAAGAATCGTGTTGTACGCCAAGGATCACGGCTGCACGTTTCCCAACTGTCCGGTGCCGGGCTACTACTGCGAAGCCCACCACTGCACCCCGTATGCCACATGCCGCACCACCGACGTCAACGACCTCACCCTGGGCTGCGGCGGACACCACCCGCTGGCCGAACAAGGCTGGACCACCCGCAAAAACTCCAAAGGCGACACCGAATGGATCCCACCACCACACCTCGACCACGGCCAACCACGCGTCAACCAATACCACCACCCCGAAAAACTCCTCCGGGATGGCGATGAGGACGAAGAGGACGACCCGTAAGGGCCGCCGCGCTCGCTAGCAGTCAAAACCGTTCCCTTGCCCGTCGGATTGCCCTAACGTGACGAACGTGGAGTCACACGGAACCCCCGAACTCGTGCCCGTCGAGGCATTGCGCTCAGGTGACCCGATCACCGACGTCCAAGGTGGCGGTCAGCATTACACGGTTCTCGAATCCAAAGCCATCGGCGAGGGCTGCGTCGTCCTCGAACTCGAATCCAAGGCCAACGACCAGCTTCGAGTGATCGAGATGTCCTTCCCGGCCGGCTACCACATGGGCAGGTCGCCTCGGCGCATTCTGTGACCCCGCACGTCACACCGTTTCGCATCGACGTCGGCAGTGAAGTCCTCGACGACCTGCGGACGCGCCTGTCACGCACCCGGTGGCCCGATGCCGAGTGCGTCGACGACTGGAGCCAGGGCATGCCCTTCGCCTACACCCGTGAGCTGGCCGGCTACTGGGCCGACGGCTACGACTGGCGGACACGGGAATCCGCGCTGAACCGTTTCGACCAGTTCGTCACCGAAATCGACGGGCTAGACATCCATTTCATCCACCAGCGGTCCCCACACGACGACGCCCTGCCGCTGCTGATCACCCACGGCTGGCCCGGCTCGATCGTGGAGTTCCACAAGGTGATCGAGCCGCTGACCAATCCCGACCGCCCGGAGGACGCGTTCCACGTCGTCTGCCCGTCGCTTCCCGGCTACGGGTTCTCCGGCAAGCCCACCCGCATCGGGTGGGGCGTCGACAAGATCGCGCAGGCCTGGGAGACGCTCATGGGCCGCCTCGGCTATGACCGTTACGGCGCGCAAGGCGGCGATTGGGGCGCCGCCGTCACCACCCAACTGGGCCGCAACGGCGGTCGCTGCCTCGCCATCCACCTGAACATGCCCATCGCCCGGCCGCCGGCTGATGGCGGCGGCGAGCTCACCGATGACGAGCAACGGGCATTGGCGGCCGCTGCGCAGCACCGCCGCTGGGGGACCGGCTATTCCAAGCAGCAGTCCACCCGGCCTCAAACGCTGGGCTACGGATTGGTGGATTCGCCTGTGGCACAACTGGCCTGGATCGTCGAGAAGTTCTGGGCCTGGATGGACTGCGAGGGGCATCCCGAAAACGTGCTCACTCGCGACGAGCTCCTCGACAACGTGATGCTGTACTGGGTGACCGGTAGCGGTGCCTCCTCTGCGCGTCTGTACTGGGAGAGCTTCAACAACTTCGGCGGCGCCGGCCGGGTCGAGCTGCCCACCGGCGTCGCCGCATTCCCCAAGGAAATCCTGCCTGCACCGCGGCACTGGTGCGACGCCGCCTACAACATCACGCACTGGACGACGATGCCGCGCGGCGGGCACTTCGCCGCGTTCGAGCAGCCGGAACTGTTCGTCGACGACGTCCGCGCGTTCTTCGCCACCGCCCGCTAAGCAACCGGGATTCGGGTAGCCGGCTACCCTATGCCGCTTCGCCGAAGACCAGCGATAGTTGGACATCGATACCGTCGGGACCGGCGGGGAGGCGTCTTGTCAATGACCCAACCAACTACTACCCCGAGGAAAGTCAACCGCCTATTCGCGGTCAGCTACGGCGCGCTCGGCTATGTGGCATTCGTGGCGGCCTTCCTGTATGCGATCGGCTTCGTCGGCGACCTCTGGGTGCCACGCAGCATCGATCACGCCGTCGCCGCCCCGATCGGGGAGGCGATCGTGGTGAATGTGTTGCTGCTCGGGATCTTCGCCGCCCAGCACAGCGTGATGGCGCGACCGGCGTTCAAGCGGTGGTGGACCCGCGTGGTGCCCCAACCGCTGGAGCGCAGCACCTACGTGATCCTGTCGAGTTTGGCGCTGTTCCTCCTGTACTGGCAGTGGCGATCGATGCCTACCGCGGTGTGGGACATCAGGATGCCTGCGGCCCGGATGGTGCTGTGGGTGTTGTTCTGGATCGGGTGGGCGACCGTATTCTTGTCGTCGTTCATGATCAGTCATCTCGATCTGTTCGGGCTGCGGCAGGTGTTCTCGGTGTGGCGTGGAGAACCACTGCGCGACATCAGTTTTCGCTCGCCACTGCTCTACCGGGTGGTGCGCCACCCGCTGATGGTCGGTTTCATCATCGCCTTCTGGGCGGCGCCCACGATGACAGCCGGTCACCTGCTTTTTTCGATCGCCACCACGGCCTACATCCTGATCGCGATTCAGCTGGAAGAGCACGACCTGATCGCGATGCTGGGGTCGCAATACCGCGACTACCGCCAACGGGTGCCGATGCTGGTGCCCTGGCCGCATCGACACGCTTGACGATCTGAGTACTGCCACACCGACATTCGGGCCGGGTCAGGTGCCGTGCGCTCGGCGTCGTCGCCATTCACCGGCGGCCGAGTCGGCGATTTCGCCACCAGCGCCTCAAGGGTGCACCACGCCCGGCGTCGGCGGCTGTCGTGCGGGTGTCGTCGAGGCGCCTGCCACGTCCGCGGCGCCACGGCGCACCCGCCCGTGCGCCACCCCAGCGGGCACCCGTGCGACGTCGGGCGTCCAACGCGTACACGCCGCCGCCGATGAACGCCAACAGCAAAAACGCGAAGCAGTACAGCACCGCCAGCTCGCCCTGGTTGACGATCGGCCAAAAGCCGTGCGGGAAGTGCTGAGTGAAGTAGGCGTAGGCCATCTCCCCGGAGGCCACCAAAGCCGCCACCCGAGTGAACAACCCCAGCGCAACGAGGCCGCCGGTGACCGCCTCGATCCAGCCCGCGTAATAGAACGGCCAATCGCCGACCGGCACAGTAGGTCCGACGGGCCAGCCGATCAGCTTCTGCAGGCCGTGGCACAAGAACAGCAGTCCCACCACCACGCGGAAAACCGTCAGGACCACCGGCGAGTGCGGGCTGAGCCTGGCCTCGATGTTGCGCGTCGTCATGCGACGACGATAACGGCTACGCGCGCTTAAACGTCGTAGTACAGCGCGAATTCGTACGGGTGCGGCCGGATGTTGACCGGCTCGATCTCGTTCTCGCGCTTGAAGCTGATCCACGTCTCGATCAGGTCGGACGTGAAAACGCCGCCCTCGGTGAGGTATTCGTGGTCCTCTTCGAGACGGTCGATCACCGCCGCCAGTGACGTGGGCGCCTGCGGGATGTTGGCGGCCTCTTCCGGCGGCAGCTCGTAGAGGTCCTTGTCGACCGGCGCCTGCGGCTCGATCTTCTTCTTGATGCCGTCGATGCCGGCCATCAACATCGCCGAGAACGCAAGGTACGGGTTGCCCGACGAGTCGGGGCAGCGGAACTCCAGTCGCTTGGCCTTCGGGTTGTTGCCGGTGATCGGGATGCGCACGCACGCCGAGCGGTTGCGCTGGCTGTACACCAGGTTGATCGGCGCTTCGTAGCCGGGCACCAGCCGCTTGTAGGAGTTGACCGTCGGGTTGGTGAACGCCAGCAGCGACGGGGCGTGGTGCAGCAGGCCGCCGATGTAGTGGCGGGCAAGGTCCGACAGGCCGGCGTAGCCCACCTCGTCGTACATCAGCGGAGAGCCGTCCTTCCACAGCGACTGGTGGCAGTGCATGCCGGACCCGTTGTCGCCGAAGAGTGGCTTGGGCATGAACGTGACTGTCTTGCCGTTCTGCCAGGCAGTGTTCTTGACGATGTACTTGTACAGCTGCAGGTCGTCGGCCGCGTGCAGCAGCGAGTTGAACTTGTAGTTGATCTCGGCCTGCCCGCCGCTGCCGACCTCGTGGTGCCCCTTCTCCAGGGTGAACCCGGCGTTGATCAGGTTGGTCAGCATCTTGTCGCGCAGGTCGACGTACTGGTCGTTGGGAGCGACGGGGAAGTAACCGCCCTTCGGCCGGACTTTGTAGCCGCGGTTGGGGGTCCCGTCGGCCTCGGCCGCGGAGCCGGTGTTCCACCACCCGGAGATTGCGTCGACCTCGTAGAACGAACTGTTGGTCGTCGAGTCGAAGGCGACCGAGTCGAAGATGTAGAACTCTGCCTCGGCGCCGAAGAAGGCGGTGTCGGCGATGCCGGTGCTGATCAGGTAGTTCTCCGCCTTGCGGGCGACGTTGCGCGGGTCGCGCGAGTACGCCTCGCGGGTGAACGGGTCGTGCACGAAGAAGTTCAGGTTGAGTGTCTTGGCTTCCCGGAACGGGTCGATCTGGACCGTTTCCGGGTCGGGCAGCAAGATCATGTCGGACTCGTGGATCGACTGGAAGCCGCGGATCGACGAGCCGTCGAAGGCCAGCCCCTCATCGAACACGCTCTCATCGAACGCCGACGCCGGAATCGTGAAGTGCTGCATCACACCGGGCAGATCGCAGAACCGGACGTCGACGAATTCGACTTTCTCGTCCTTGATGAGCTTGATGATGTCGTCGGCCGTCTTTTCGGACACCGAAGCGCTCTCCTTTGCTGAGGGCATCGAATCTAATGCGGTCATTGAGGCGCTCTCCTTTACTGGCCGTGACGGGTGGCCCGATCAGACCGTAGGGATGCGATGTTGCCCGGCAGTCAACCGCGTGTTGCGCTGACGTTACGCGACGTGGTTGGCCACAGTCGAAACCGGGTCGCGACCTCTTATTGTTGGGGCCATGGCCCGAGACATCGCATCGTGGCTGTCCGGCCCGCCGGGCTCGTCGTCCGGCTACCCGGGTGAAGCGCTCGGACTGCCCGAGCACGGGCCCCGGTCGCTGGCCCGACTGGGGCGCCGGCTGGCGGCGCTGATGGTCGACTGGCTGGTGGCCTACGGGCTTGCCGCGCTGGCGATGGCGCTGGGGCTGATTGCGCCGAGCATGCTGTCGACGGCGGTGCTGGTGGTCTGGCTGGTGCTCGGCGTGATCGCGGTTCGGCTGTTCGAGTTCACGCCGGGGCAGTTCGCGCTGGGGCTGCGGGTGATGTCGGTCGACGGGCGGCTGCACGTCGGGCTCGGCCGGGCCGCGCTGCGCGGGCTGATGATCGCACTGGTCATTCCGGCGTTGTTCGTCGACGCCGACGGCCGCGGCTGGCAGGACCGCGCGACGGGCACTGCCGTGGTGCGTCGGTAGCTAACGCCTACGCACAGTCCGCTGCACGCCCCGCATCTTGGCGGCGCCGGGCATCGGCCCCTTCGGCATCGCGGCCGCTCCCGCCCTCGTCCCCAATGCGCTCAGCCGGGATTCCAGCGAGTCCATCTGCTTGACCGTGATGTTGGCCGGCAGTTTGGTCAGGTGACGCTCGAGCTTGGCCAGCGGAACCTCACCCTCGCCGTTGCCGACGACGATGTCGTAGATCGGGACCTCGCCCACCAACCGAGCGGTGCGCTTCTTCTCCTGGGCCAGCAGCGGCTTCACCCGCCCGGCCGACCCCTCGGCCACCAGGATCACGCCGGGACGACCGATCACCCGGTGCACGGCGTCAAAGTGGCCCGTCGCGGCCACGCCCGGGGTGACGCGCCACTTGCCGCGCAGGTTGTCCAGCGCCCACGCGGCCGCGCCGGTTTGCCCCTCCGCCTTGCGGTACACCGACCGCTGCGCGCGCCGGCCGAAGATGATGAACGCCACGAGCGCACCGAGCACCACGCCCAGCGGAATCATCGTGACCATGGTGAACCCGCCGGCGGCCACCCCGACCGCCACCGATATCCCGACGATCAGCACGAACGCGCCGATCATGTAGGGCAGCAGCCGCTTGTCCTCTTTGCGCTGCATGGTGAACGCCTGCCACAGCTGGCTGCGGCGCTCCTTGGCGGCGGCCTTGCGGGCCGCCTTCGCCTCGGCTCTGGCGGCCTTGTTCGCCGCGCTACTACGGGATTTCGCCATTGGTTCAGGATACGGTCGGGCGCGCCTGCACGGCCTGCCGGTAGAGCCGCCCGGCGCGGTACGACGATCGGACCAGCGGTCCGGCCAGCACCCCGGCGAAGCCCAGGCCCGCGGCGTAGTGCGCGTACTCGACGAACTCCTCGGGAGGAACCCAGCGCTCGACCGGGTGATGCCGGGCCGACGGCCGCAGGTACTGGGTGATCGTGATGATCTCGCAGCCAGCCGCGTACAGGTCGTCGAGCGCCGTGCGCACCTCGTCGGGCGTCTCACCCAATCCGAGGATCAGGTTGCTCTTGGTGACCAACCCGAATTCGCGGGCGGCGGTGAGCACGTCGAGGCTGCGCTGATAGCGGAAGGCCGGGCGGATCCGTTTGAATATCCGCGGCACCGTTTCGACGTTGTGCGCCAACACTTCCGGGCGAGCCTCGAACACCTCGCGCAACTTCTCGGGGTCGCCGTTGAAGTCGGGGATCAGCAGCTCGACGCCGGTCGACGGGTTGAGCGCCTTGATGGCGCGCACGGTCTCGGCGTAGAGCCACGCGCCGCCGTCGGGCAGGTCGTCGCGGGCCACCCCGGTCACGGTCGAATACCGCAGCCCCATCGCCTGCACGCTCTCGGCGACGCGGCGCGGCTCGTCGCGGTCCAGCGCGGCGGGCTTACCGGTATCGATTTGGCAGAAATCGCAGCGACGCGTGCACTGATCGCCGCCGATCAGGAAGGTGGCCTCGCGGTCTTCCCAGCACTCGTAGATGTTGGGGCAGCCGGCCTCCTCGCACACGGTGTGCAGGCCCTCGCGCCGAACCAGGCTCTTCAATTCGCTGTATTCGGGACCCATTCGCGCGCGGGTCTTGATCCACGGCGGCTTGCGCTCGATCGGGGTGGCCGCGTTGCGCACCTCCAGGCGCAGCAGCTTTCTGCCCTCGGGTGCAACCGTCACGATGTCGATGCTACGCAGCTGAGCGCGAGCCGACCGTTCAGCGCGTCGGATACCGCGTCGGCGACGGCCGCTCGGACATCGTCGACCCCGACCCGCCGGCCCAGTTCGGCGGTGATCGACGTCACCCCGGCGTCGGTGATGCCGCACGGCACGATCCGATCGAACGCGGCCAGGTCGCAGTCGCAGTTGAGCGCGAAGCCGTGCAGCGTGGTCGCCCGCGACACCCGCACGCCGATCGCGGCGACCTTGCGCGCGCGCAGGCCCGGCACCCACACCCCGGACCGGCCCTCGACGCGGCCGACCTCCACGCCCAGGTCGGTGCACACCTTGATCAGCGATTCCTCAAGTCGCCGAACGTAATTGACGACGTCGAGCGGCTCGGTCAGTCCGATGATCGGATAGCCGACGAGTTGTCCTGGCCCGTGCCAGGTGATCTTGCCGCCGCGGTCGGTGTCGACGACGGGCGTGCCGTCAACCGGTCGCTCGTGCGGCAGGGTCCGCCGTCCGGCGGTGTAGACCGGCGGGTGCTCCAGCAGTAACAGTGTGTCGGGACCACCGGCCGCACGCTCGTCGGCCAGTTGCCGTTGCAGCTGCCACGCGGCGTCGTAGTCGATGCGGCCGAGTTGGCGGACCTCGATGGGCGTGCTGCTTGAGCGGATGGAGCTCACAAGCCGAGGCTACTAGGCGGCCGCGGGCCGGGTGGTGGCGTAGCGCAGCGCCTCGCCGATGGTGTTGTGGTGGAACTGGAAACCGGCTTGCTCCAAGGCCGCCGGGATCGCGCGCTGGCCGCACAGCAAGCCCTCGTCGGCGAACTCGCCGAGCGCGACGCGCACCGCGAAGCCGGGCATGATCAGCGGGGTGGGCCGGTGCATCGCGCGGCCCAGCGCCGCGGTGAACTCGGCGTTGGTGACCGGTGCGGGGCCGGTGAGGTTCACCGGCCCGGACAGCTTGCGGTGGGTGAGGGCGAACTGCAGCGCGCGCACCTCGTCCTCGAGGCTGATCCACGACATGTATTGGCGGCCATTGCCCAGCCGGGCGCCCAGGCACAACGAGAACAGCGGCCGCATCCGGCCCAGCGCGCCGCCCGACGGGGCCAACACCAGCCCACTGCGGGCCAGCACCACCCTGGCGCCCGCCTGCTGGGCGGGCGCGGTGGCCGCTTCCCAGTCCTCACACAGCTGCGCCAGGAAACCCGTTCCGGCCGAATCGGTTTCGTCGACAGCCCGGTCCTTGGTGTTACCGTAGTAGCCGACGGCGCTGGCGTTGATCAGGACTCCGACACCGGCTTCGGCGACCGCGGCGGACAGCACTTCAGTCGGTGTGATGCGGCTGTCGCGCAGGTTCTGCTTGAAAGCACCCGACCAGCGTCGCTGCCCGATGTTGATGCCGCACAGGTTGACCACCGCGTCGACGCCACGCAGCGCCGACGGGTCGAATTCGCCGCTGTCGGGATCCCAGCGCAGTTCGGTGCCGTTCGACGGTGTTCTGCGCACGATGCGCAGCACGCGGTATTCGGCGGCGCGCAGCGCGGCCACCAGTGCCGAGCCGATCAGCCCGGAGGAACCCGCGATTGCGATGACGGCCTTGGCCACAGTCTCACAATCCTAGGTCGGCCTCGAATGCTCCCTCTTCGAGCCGCTGCTTGATGGTGGTCAGGAACCGTCCGGCGTCGGCGCCGTCGATCAGCCGGTGGTCGTAGGTCAGCGGCAGGTAGCAGATCGAGCGAACGCCGATGGATTCGTTCCCCGTGTCGTCGACGACGACCCGCGGCCGCTTGACGATGGCGCCGGTGCCCAACATGGCGGCCTGCGGCGGCACCAGGATCGGGGTGTCCATCAGCGCGCCTTGGCTGCCGATGTTGGTGATCGTGAAGGTGCCGCCGGACAGCTCGTCGGGTTTGAGGTCGCCGGAGCGGGCCCGCGCGGCGATGTCGGCGATTGCGCGCGCCAGCCCGGCCAGCGACAGGTCGCCGGCGTTGTGGATGACGGGGGAGAGCAGGCCCTGATCGGTGTCGACGGCGAACCCGAGGTGTTCGGCGTCGTAGTAGGTGATCTCCTTGGTTTCCTCATTGTAGCTGGCGTTGATGTTCGGATGGATCTTGAGCGCGTCGATCACGGCGCGGGCGATGAATGGCAGGAACGTCAGGTTCACGCCCTCGCGCTCGGCGAACGCGACCTTGGCCCTGGCCCGCAACGCCACGATCTTGGTCATGTCGACTTCGTGGGTCTGGGTGAGCTGCGCGGTGGCCTGCAGCGATTCGCGAGTCTTCTTGGCGGTGATCTGCCGGATCCGGCTGGCCTTTTGGGTGGTGCCGCGCAAATGAGCCAGCGCGGGTGCCGGAGTGGGGGCGGCCGGGGCAGGGGCGGCGGCGGCCGGCGCCGGCTGCGCGGCCGGCGCAGGTGGCGGCGCCTTCTTGGCTTCCGCCGCGGCCAGCACGTCCTGTTTGCGGATACGCCCGCCGACGCCGGTGCCAGTCACCTCGTTGAGGTCAATGTTGTTGTCCGCAGCCAGTTTTCGCACCAGCGGAGTGACGTAGGGGGTGGTTGGCGCACCGTTGGCGGGTGCCGGCTCCGGCTTGGTTTCCGGTTGCGGCGCCGGCTCGGGCGTCGGCTTCGGCTCGGGTTTGGCCTCCGGCTGCGGAGCGGGCTCCGGCTTGGCCTCGGGCTGCGGCGCGGCCGGGGCTTGTGGCTCGGGGGCCGGCTTGGCGGCAGGCGCGGCGGCGCCGCTGCCGACCTTGGCGAGCTCGCCGCCCACCGGGACGGTGACGTCCTCCTCGGCGGTGATGCTGACCAGCGTGCCCGCGACGGGCGACGGGATTTCGGTGTCGACCTTGTCGGTGGACACCTCGACCAGCGGCTCGTCGACCTCGACCATGTCGCCGACCTTCTTCAGCCAGCGGGTCACCGTGCCCTCGGTGACCGACTCGCCGAGTTCGGGCATCAGCACCGGCGTCGTCGCACCGGCCTCGCCGTCCGGCGACGACGCCGCGGGCTGCGGCTCGGGTTGCGGCTCCGGCTGGGCCGGCTCGGGCTGCGCCTCGGGTTGCGGCTCCGGTTGCGCCTCGGGCTGTGCTGCCGGTGTTTGCCCGCCGGCGGGTTGTCCACCGTCACCCTCGGCGGCGTCGCCGATGATGGCCAGCTCGCCGCCGACCTCGACGGTGTCGTCCTCCTGGGCGATGATCTTGGTCAGCACACCGGCCGCCGGGGAAGGGATTTCGGTGTCGACCTTGTCGGTGGACACCTCCAGCAGCGGTTCGTCGAGTTCGACCGTGTCGCCTTCTTGCTTGAGCCAGCGGGTGACCGTGCCTTCGGTGACGCTCTCACCGAGTGCCGGCATCTGGACTGAGAAGGCCATCTCTGTTGACTCCTCGATCGGTCGGTCGGTCGGCACGGGTCGACCTCTGGCTTACCACAGCATCCTTTCACTGCGATGTGACCGGTGCTCATCCAGGGCAGAGTGGGTGCCGACGGCCCTTGACACCCCTGCAGCGCCCGGGCAGTGTCGAAACACGCTCGCTACCAACGGTATGAGCTACTGGCCGTCACAGTAAGTCTCGGGTCAGCGGAGGAGTGCGATGCCAGCCCCACAACGGTTCGTCGAGAGCGTCGACGATGTCCGCTTAGCGGTCTACGAAGAGGGCAACGCGGACGGACCCGCGGTCGTGTTGGTCCACGGCTGGCCCGACTCGCACGTGCTGTGGGACGGCGTGGCCCCGTTGCTGGCCGAGCGCTTCCGGGTCATCCGCTACGACAACCGCGGAGTCGGCGGGTCGTCGGCCCCCAAGCGGGTTTCGGCGTACACGATGGCCCATTTCGCCGACGACTTCGCCGCTGTCGTCGACGCATGCAGCCCCGGTCAGCCGGTGCACGTGCTGGCCCACGACTGGGGATCGGTGGGGGTGTGGGAGTACCTGAGCCGGCCCGACGCCGGCGAGAGGGTGGCGTCGTTCACCTCGGTGTCCGGGCCCAGCCAGGACCACCTCGTCGACTACATCTTCACCGGTCTGCGGCGCCCGTACCGGCCGCGCGGCTTTGCGCGGGCGCTCAGCCAGGCGCTGCGGCTGAGCTACATGGCGGCGTTCTCGATACCGCTGCTGGCGCCGCTGCTGATCCGGGCCGTGTTGTCCAGCGCGACCTTCCGGCGCCGCCTGGTCGACAACATTCCCGCCGCGCAGGTCCATCACTCCGGCACTCTGGCCGCAGACGCCGCGAGGTCGGTAAAAACCTACCCGGCCAACTACTTTCGGTCGTTCACCCGTCACCGACGCGACCACTACGTCGGCGTGCCCGTGCAACTCGTCGTCAACACCGAAGACCGCTACGTGCGGCCCTACGGATACGACGCCACCGCGCGCTGGGTGCCGCGGCTGTGGCGCCGCGACATCAAGGCCGGGCACTGGTCGCCGATGTCGCACCCGCAGGTGCTGGCGGCCGCTGTGCATGAACTCGCCGACCTGATCGAGGGCAAGCCGCCGTGCCGGACGCTGCGCCGCGCGCAGGTGGGCCGTCGGCGCGACTACTTCACCGACATGCTGGTGTCGGTGACCGGGGCGGGCAGCGGCATCGGCCGGGCAACCGCGTTCGGGTTCGCCCGCGAGGGCGCCGAGGTCGTTGTCAGCGACATCGACGAAGCGGCCGTCAAGGACACCGCCGCCGAGATCGCCGCGGCAGGCGGGGTGGCGCACGCCTACCTACTCGACGTTGCCGACGCCGAAGCCGTCGAGGCCTTCGCCGAACAGGTCTGCGCCGAGCACGGCGTGCCCGACGTCGTCGTCAACAATGCCGGGATCGGGCAGGCCGGCCGCTTCTTGGACACCCCGGCCGAGCAATTCGACCGGGTGCTCGACGTCAATTTCGGCGGCGTGGTCAACGGCTGCCGCGCTTTCGCGCGGCGGCTGGTCGAGCGCGGCACCGGCGGACACATCGTCAACGTGTCGTCGATGGCGGCCTACGCGCCGTCGCAGCAGCTGAACGCCTACTGCACATCGAAGGCCGCGGTGTACATGTTCTCCGACTGCCTGCGTGCCGAACTGGACGCGGCCGGCGTCGGGCTGACCACGATCTGCCCCGGCGTCATCGACACCAACATCGTGCACACCACGCGGTTCGACGCGCCGTCGGGACAGATCGAGCAGGCCGAGGGGCGGCGGGCACAGCTGGAGAAGATGTTCGCCGTGCGCCGCTACGGCCCGGACAAGGTGGCCGACGCCATCGTCGCGGCGGTCAAGAAGAACAAGGCGATCCGGCCGGTGGCGCCCGAGGCCTATGCGCTTTACGGGCTGTCCCGGGTGGCGCCGCAGGCGCTGCGCAGCACCGCGCGCCGCCGGTTGGTGTAGCCGAGAGTTTCACGCATCGTCGACGGCCGGCGGGGGTACCCGCAGGGTTCGAGACCCATGCGAAAGGAACCCTGCCGATGGCTGCCACGCCCGCACTGTCCGCGATCCGAGACGTGCACGCGTCCTGCCAGCGAGTCTGGGATGTGCTGGCCGACGGGTGGACCTACAGCCAGTGGGTGGTGGGCAACAGCCGCACCCGGGCCGTCGACTCGAACTGGCCGGAACCCGGCGCGGCCATCCGGCACTCGATCGGCGTGTGGCCGCTGGTGATCGACGACCAGACGTCCGTCGAGCAATGCGAGCCGCAGCACGAGCTGGTGCTGCGTGCCGGGCTCGGGATGCTGGGCGCCGCACGAATCACCATGCGACTGCAGGAGATTCCCGACGGCTGCCGCGTCGAGATGATCGAAGTGCCCGCCGAGGGACCGGTCCGGGTCGTGCCTGATTCTCTGACTTTGGTTGCGATCTACGCGCGCAACCGCGAGTGCATCTTGCGGCTGGCGGCC
Source organism: Mycobacterium sp. MFM001 (assembly GCF_003402475.1). Taxonomy (GTDB): domain Bacteria; phylum Actinomycetota; class Actinomycetes; order Mycobacteriales; family Mycobacteriaceae; genus Mycobacterium. Next base: position 23,826 of record NZ_BFAB01000003.1, on the reverse strand, counting down.
CTGGCCGAGCGCCTGGACCCCAGCCAAGTCAAGTGACACCCTCGACATGACTGAGCAATTCGATGCCGTGGTAGTCGGATCGGGTCCCAATGGGCTTGCCGCCGGAGTTACCTTGGCGGAAGCGGGCCGTCGCGTCCTGATCCTGGAAGGTTCGGACACCCCTGGCGGCGGGGCCAGATCCGCGCATGTAACAGGCGACGAATCCGTACACGACATCTGCTCCGCGATACATCCGCTGGCGATGGCCTCTCCGGCCTTCCGGCGTTGGCCGCTGAAAGATTACGGCCTGGAGTGGATCTTCACCCCGATAGAGGCGGCGCACCCTCTCGACGACGGCAGCGCGGTCGCACTGTATCGCGACGTGAGTAAGACCGCTGCCGGCATGGGCGCCGACAAGGAGGCCTACGCGAAATTGCTGAGTCCGTTGGTGTCCAACGGGTTAGAGCTGTTCGACAGCATCCTCGACCCCTTTCCGCCCAAGCATCCGATGACCGTTGCCAAGTTCGGCCGGCTCGGAATGGCTTCGATCGCAGGTCTTTCGAAGCGCCGCTTCCGCGACGAGCGGGCACCCGCGTTGCTGGCCGGCATGGCCGCGCACTCGTTCATGCCGCTCAACCTGTTCGGCACCGCTGCCGCGGGTTTGATGTTCGCCACCAGCGCGCACCGAACCGGCTGGCCCATGCCCCGCGGCGGATCGCAGAAGATAGCGGATGCGCTACTCGGATATTTCGAGCACCTCGGTGGCCAAATCCGGTTGGGCCACTGGGTTCGACGGCTTTCGGATGTGCCCGCGCACCGGGTGCTCTTGCTCGACGTCTCGCCGACGCAGGTGGCGTCGATACTCGGCGACAGTGTGCCCGGCTGGTATCGGCGCCTTTACGCGAATTACCGGTACGGTCCGGGGCTTTGCAAAGTGGACTACCTGTTGGACGGCCCGATCCCGTGGCGCGCCGACGAGTGCAAGCAGGCGGCGACCGTGCATCTCGGCGGGACCCTGCCCCAGATTGCGGCAGGCGAGTGGGCGGTGAACACGGGGCAGCATCCGGAAAAGCCATTCGTTCTGCTGGCCAATCAGAGCAGGTTCGATCCGACCCGTGCGCCCGACGGTCAAGAGACGGTGTGGGCGTATTGCCATGTGCCGAACGGATCTACGGTCGACATGTCGGACGCCATCGGTCGTCAGATCGAGCGGTTCGCGCCGGGGTTCGCGGCCAGGATCGTCAAGAAGGTGACGACCACCGCCAAGGACGAGGAAGCCCACAACCCCAACATGTGTGGGGGAGTGATCAACGGCGGCTTGCAGGATCCGTTGCGCTACATGGTGAACTTGGCCGTCGGGCTGCGGCCTTACCGGTTACCGCGCCGCGGCACGTACTTGTGCTCGTCGTTCACGCCGCCCGGCCCGGGAGTTCATGGAATGCCCGGGTATCTGGCCGCCCGCAGCGCACTGGGAACGGACCTGGCTTGAAGTGGCGCCGAATGTGGAGTTGTGGCACGGGTTTTCGCCTACAGCGTGACATAAGTCCACACTCGGCGCGGCGCTCAACCGTTTTCGGCGATGTCCTCCAGCACGGCGATCATGGTGCGAGTCGGCACCCCGGTGCCGCCCTTCGGCGTGTATCCCCACGGTCCGCCGGTGTTGTAGGCCGGCCCCGCGACGTCGATGTGCGCCCACGGCACGCCGTCGGCCACGAATTCGCGCAGATACACACCTGCCACCAGCATCCCGGCGACGCGCTGCCCGGTGACGTTGGTCATGTCGGCGACCGTCGACTTCAGCTCGTCCTTGAGTTCGTCGGGCAGCGGCATCGGCCAGCCGTTCTCGCCGACCTTCTGCGAGATGGCGGCCACCCGGTCGCGGAACTCGTCGCTGCCCATCACGCCGGGGGTGCGGTTGCCCAGCGCAATCGGCTGCGCGCCTGTCAGTGTCGACGTCTCGAGCAGGTAGTCGGGATTGTCCTCGCAGGCCCGCGCGATCGCGTCGGCCAGGATGAGACGGCCCTCGGCGTCGGTGTTGAGCACCTCGACGGTCCTGCCGCCGTACTGGGTCAGCACGTCGCCGGGGCGCTGCGCCGTCGCCGACGGCATGTTCTCGGCCATCGGCACGGTGGCGATCACGTCGATCGGCAGCTGCAGTTGCGCGGCCAGCGTCACGGTCGCGACGACGGCTGCCGCACCGCCCATGTCGCACGTCATGTGGTGCATGTTGGCGGCCGGTTTGATCGAGATGCCGCCGGTGTCGAAGGTGATGCCCTTGCCGACCAGCGCCACCGTCTTGCGTTTGCCCTTGGTGTTGGCGCGGTGGATCAGCCGCACCAGCCGCGGCGGACGCGACGAGCCCTTGCCGACCCCGATCACCCCGCCGTAGCCGGCCTTGGCCAGCGCCTTCTCGTCGAGCACCTCGACCTCCAGGCCCACTGATTCACCCAAATCCTTTGCGCGGCTGGCGAATTCGGCAGGGTAGAGATGACTGGGCGGGGTGTTGACTAGATCGCGTGCGGTGGCTACCGCCGTTGCGACCGCGGTGGCATGTGCGGCTTCGGTTTTCGCGTCTTTGGCGCTGGACAGCGCGGTGATCTTGCGCAGCCCCGGGTCTTTCGGTGCCGTCTTGTCGCTGCGGAAGGCGGTGAACCGGTAGCCGCCCAGGATCAGTCCTTCGACGGCTGCGGCGAGGTCCAACTCGCTCAGTGTGGTGACGACGGCTTCGGCGCCGTTGAGCGACCGGGCCGCCGCGCCGGCCGCGCGGCGAATCACGTCAGCCGGCCACTCGTCGCGCGGCTTGCCCAAGCCGACCGCCAGCACGCTGCCCACCGGCAGCGACGACACCACCAGCCGGTGCACCTGCTCGCTACCGCCCTTGGCGCCCAGCGCCTGCAGCCCGGCCTCGATCTCGGCGACCGCATCGGCGTCGAGGAACGGCTCGGCCGCCGCGACGCTGGCGCCCGGCCGGTCCTCGTCGCCGGCCGACACCACCGGCACGATCAACACCGACTTGGCGATACCGCGGCTCGGCAGCGAAGCGGTGACGGTGACGGACGGCGACTGGTAACCGGGTTCGATGCTCACGGCCAACCACCCTAATCACCGGGGCCGGCGTGCAGGTCATAGGCCGTCACGGGCGCGTCGAAACCCTTGAGCGTCAACGGCTCCTGCACGGTGGCCGGCCAGTCCGGCAGCGCGTCGTGCACAGCGGCTGCGGCCAGGATCTGCCCCGGCTGTGCGGCCGCGACCAGCCGGGAGGCCAGGTTGACGGGGTTGCCGAAGTAATCACCATTGAGGGCCAGTATCTCCCCGTATGCGAGACCGGCCCGGACCTGCAGGCCAGTCTCGCGCGCCCGCGGGTGCTCGACGAGATCGAGCGCCGCCTTGGCCAGCCGCTCCGGTTTACCGCTCACCCACATGACCGCGTCGCCGAGAAACTTCACCACTCGCCCGCCGTCGGCATGCACCACGTCGGAGACCGTGGCGCCGAACTCGGTAAGCAGCGCCGACAACTCCGCTGGTGTGAGCATCTGAGTCAGCGCGGTGAAGCCTGACAGATCCGCAAATCCGACACCGCACACCACCCCAGCCGATGGGCCGGTTACGACGCCCTCGATGAACGTCCGGGTACTGACCAGGTGGTGGCGGTGGATGGCGTCGATCATTGCCCCGGCGCGAGGGACGAACGCTGCGGCCTCGCGGTAGGCCTGCGCGGTGGCCAGCTCGTCCCCGGTGAGGCTGAGCCACATTTTGGGTTGACTCGTCCGGATCATCGACGATATGGCCTCGGCCAGCCGGGCGACGGTCGCGCCGAGGACCCGCAACAAGCCGTCCGCGGCGTCTGGGCCCCATTGCATTCTCATCGCCCGCCAGGTCGCCAGGCCGTCGACATCGGCCTGGCTCAACGCCGGGGTATCCGGATCGGCGACGGTCAGGCCGAGCATGGCCCAGGCGTGCTCGACGTCCTCGACCGGCGCCCCGAGTGTGTCGGCGGCCGTCCTCAGCGTGTGGATCGGTGGGCCCGACCACAGCAGGGCGTCACCGGCGAGTCCGAACAGGCGGCCGCGGCGCTCGGCGTCGACCATCTCCTCGGCGCTGAAACCCAGGCTGTCCAGGTACTCGATCAGGCCGGCCCGCTCGCGGGCGTTGGCGATACCGGCAGCTTCCAGGGCATCGAAGTCGACCACCTGATTAGTGTGGAGCACCGTGAGCGCGCCGGCGACGATGCAGAGCAAAGCGATGAGGAGGAGCGGCGCATAATGCCTGAGCCGCAGCACGGACCGCTGGAAGATCGCCACCGCGAGCTGGGCGCCAACTTCGCGGAGTTCGGCGGCTGGCTGATGCCCGTGTCGTATGCCGGCACCGTCAGCGAGCACACCGCGACTCGCAACACCGTCGGGCTGTTCGACGTCAGCCACCTCGGCAAGGCGTCGGTCCGCGGGCCGGGCGCCGCCGAATTCGTCAACTCCGCGCTCACCAACGACCTGCACCGCATCGAACCCGGCAAGGCGCAATACACGTTGTGCTGCAACGCATCCGGGGGCGTGATCGACGACTTGATCGCCTACTACGTCGGCGACGACGAGATCTTCCTGGTGCCCAACGCCGCCAACACCGCCGCGGTGGTCGCAGCGCTGGCCGAAGCCGCGCCGGCCGGCGTGACTGTCACCGACGAGCACCGCTCCTACGCGGTGCTGGCGGTGCAGGGACCGCGTTCGGTCGACGTGCTCGACGAGCTGGGGCTGCCCACCGGCATGGACTACATGGCGTATGCCGACGCCTCGTTTTCCGGGGTGCCGGTGCGGGTGTGCCGCAGCGGATACACCGGCGAGCACGGCTACGAGCTACTGCCGCCCTGGGAGTCCGCGGGCGTGGTGTTCGACGCGCTGGTGGACGCGGTCGGCCGCGCCGGCGGGCAGCTGGCGGGCCTGGGCGCACGCGACACGCTGCGCACCGAGATGGGCTACCCGCTGCACGGGCACGAGTTGTCGGCGGACATCTCGCCGCTGCAGGCGCGCTGCGGCTGGGCCATCGGCTGGAAGAAGGACGCGTTCTTCGGCCGGGATGCGCTGTTGGCCGAGAAGGCGGCGGGCCCGTCGCGGCTGCTGCGCGGGCTGCGCGCGGTGGGCCGCGGCGTGTTGCGGCCCGCGCTGACCGTGCTCGACGGCGACCGCAAGATCGGGGTCACCACGTCGGGAACCTTCTCTCCGACACTGCAAGTCGGCATCGCGCTGGCGCTCATCGACGTCGACGCCGGTGTCGAGGACGGTCAGCACGTGACCGTCGACGTCCGCGGTCGCGCCGTCGAGTGCGAAGTGGTGCGGCCGCCTTTTGTCGATGCGAAAACTCGCTAGCGCCCACATATACAATCGGCCCATGACCAGCGGCCTTCTCGAGTTCACGGTTTCGCGCACCGCAAACCCGACGGCCGACGAAGTACGCGAATCGATCCTGCGCGACCCCGGCTTCGGCCGATACCACACCGACCACATGGTGTCGATCGACTACACCGACGGCCAGGGTTGGCACGACGCGCGGGTGATCGGCTACGGCCCGATCGAACTGGATCCGTCGGCGATCGTGCTGCACTACGCGCAGGAAGTGTTCGAGGGGCTCAAGGCCTACCGGTGGGCCGACGGGTCGATCGTGTCGTTTCGCCCCGACGCCAACGCCGCCCGGATGCGGTCGTCGGCGCGGCGCATCGCGATCCCTGAATTGCCCGACGAGCTGTTCATCGAGTCGCTGCGGCAACTGATCGCCGTCGACAAGGCATGGGTGCCACCCGCCGGCGGCGAGGAGTCGTTGTACTTGCGGCCGTTCGTCTTTGCCACCGAACCGGGGCTGGGAGTTCGCCCCGCCAAGCAGTACCGGTATCTGGTGCTGGCCTCGCCGGCCGGCGCGTACTTCCCGCGCGGCCTGCGGCCGGTGACCGTCTGGGTGTCGACGGAATACGTGCGGGCCAGCCCGGGAGGCACCGGTGCGGCGAAATTCGGCGGCAACTATGCCGCGTCGCTGGTGGCGCAGGCCCAAGCCGCCGAAAACGGTTGCGACCAGGTGGTGTGGCTCGACGCCGTCGAGCGCCGCTACATCGAAGAGATGGGCGGGATGAACATCTTCTTCGTGTTCGGCAGCGGCGGCTCGGCGCGGCTGGTCACCCCGGAGCTGTCCGGCTCCCTGCTGCCCGGCATCACCCGGGATTCGTTGCTGCAGTTGGCAACTGACGCCGGCTTCGCGATCGAGGAACGCAAGATCGACGTCGATGAGTGGCAGAAGAAGACCGCGGCCGGGGAGATCACCGAGGTGTTCGCGTGCGGCACCGCCGCCGTCATCACCCCGATCGCCCACGTCAAATACGGCGACGTCGAATTCACCGTCGGCGACGGCGAACCCGGCGAAGTGACGATGGCGTTGCGCGACACGCTGACGGGAATACAGCGCGGCACCTTCGCCGACACCCACGGCTGGATGACCCGGCTGGGTTAAGCCAGCCCCGCCAGCAAGACCGCGGTTACCGTCGTCGTCACTTCGATCGCGGCGCCCAGCACGTCGCCGCTGATGCCGCCGAACCGGCGTACGCAGTGCGCCACCAGCACCGCCCCGCAGGCCAGCGCCACCAGCACCGCCACCGGCCCGGCCCACAACCGCGGACCCGCCCACAGCGACGCAGCGACCAGCGCCGCGATCCAGCCCAGCGCCACCGCCGCGGTCTGGGTGCCGGCGACGAGGACGCCCAGCGTGCTGCCCTCGGCTGCGGGCACCGACCGGCGGCAGGCCAGCACCGCAGCCACCCGCCCGGCGGTGACCGCGACGACAATCCCGACCGCGTTCAGCATCGGAAAGGCCAAGCCCTGCAACGCGATCACCAGCACCACGGCCGCCACGCCGAACGGGCCGGTCGAGCCGTCGCGCATGACCTCCCGCGCACGCTGCGGCGGCCCGTAGCAGCCCAGACCGTCGGCGGTATCGGCCACCCCGTCGATATGGAGTCCTCGGGTGGCCGCCAGCAGTGCGGCCACGGCCAGCAGTCCGGCCAGCGGGTTGCCCACCCCGAACGCCAGCGAGCCGCCCCATGTCACGGCCGCGGCCAACCCGCCCAGCGCGGCGCCGACCACCGGCAGCGCGGTGATCGTGCCGCCGCCCAGCGGGCGACCGCCGGTCCCGGGTAGTACCGTTGCGAATCCGAAAGCCGTTGCCACCGAGCGGATCACGATGAGGTCCGGTTGGAGACACCCGCCGCGGTGAAAGTCGCCATCGACCACAATGCGGCCACCGCGGCGCGCAGCAGCGGCAGCGCCAGCGTCGCACCGGTGCCCTCACCCAGACGCATCCGCAGATCGAGGATCGGCTCCAACTCCAGCGCGGCCAACGCCAGCGCGTGTGCCGGTTCGGGGGAGCGGTGACCGGCCTGCCACCACAGTCGCGCACCGGGAGCCAGGCGTTCGGCGATCAGCGCCGCGGCCGTCACCGCCAGCCCGTCAAGCAACAGTGGGGTGCGACGGACAGCGGCCTGCGCACAGAACCCGGCCATCGCCGCCAGATCCGCTCCGCCGCAACACCGCAACAGCCCGACCGGATCGGATTTCACCGTCCGGGCCCGGAACAGCGCGTCGCGCACCGCCGCCGCCTTGCGCATCCAGCCGGCGTCGTCGATGCCGGTGCCGTAGCCGACCGCCGCGACGGGTTCGGCACCCGTCAGCGCTGCCACCAAAACTGTTGCCGCCGTCGAATTCCCGATCCCCATATCGCCGGCGATCAGCAGGTCCGCCCCGGCGTCGACCTCTTCGTCGGCGATCCGGCGGCCGGCGTCTACCGCGGCGGTGGTTTCGGCATCGGTCAGCGCATCCTCGACCGCGATGTTGCCGCTGCTACGCCGGACCTTGTGTGCCCCAATGTGTTCGGTATCCACCGCCAGGTCGATGACTCGCACCGTGGCGCCCGCGACATCGGCTAGCGCATTGATCGCCGCGCCGCCGGCGTCGATGTTGGCAACCATCTGGGCGGTGACCTCCGGCGGATACGCCGACACCCCCGATCGCGCGACGCCGTGGTCGCCGGCGAACACCACCACCCGCGCACGCTCGAATTGCCTTGGTGGGCAATGGCTCTGGCACGCCGCCACCCACACCGACAGATCCTCCAGCCGGCCCAGCGCACCCGTCGGCTTCGTCAACGTGTCCTGCCGGGCGCGGGCAGCCGCCGCAGTCGCCGCGTCGGGCGGCTCCACCGGGCCGAACGTCATCCGCTGCCCGAGGGCTTGATCTGCACCGGCTGCCCGGCCACCACCAGCACCACCCGATCGCACAGGTCAGCCAGTCGCTGGTTGACCGTGCCCAATTCGTCGGCGAACCGTCGGCCGGAGGCCGTGGTGGGCACCACGGTCAGCCCGACCTCGGGGCTGACCAAAACAAGCGGTGAATCGAAAGCGGCTACGGCGGCGAGCATCTCGTCGACGTCGTCCGATATCGACCCGTACTCCCAGCCGCGGCGGTCGAGGGCGGCCGCCAACCAGCCGCCGACGTCGTCGACCAGAGTCGGCATGCTCGGCGACACCCGCAATTGTGCTGCGATGTCGTGGCTCTCGACGGTCGACCAGTGTTCGGGCCTGCGGGCACGATGCTCGGCGATGCGCTCCAACCAACCCGCCTCGGCATCGGCTACCGATCCGGTCGCCAGATAGCACACGGGCTCAACGGGTTCCAGCGACTCGGCGATGGCGGCTTCCGCCCACTGGGACTTACCCGACTTGATGCCGCCCAGCACCAGCGTCCGCATGGCAGTTCAGGTGACTTTGCTGCCGCGCTTGACCTGTGGCCGGGGCGCCCGCATCCGGCGCAGCTGGGACGCCCGCCCGGCCGCGTAAAGGCCCAGCTTCCAACGGCTTTCGGTGTTGTCCGGGAATTTCTCGTCGACCAGCTTGGTGACTTTGCGGCCCAGGATGACCCCGTCGATCATCATGAGCACCATCAACACCATCATCGCGGGCGACATGTAGAACTGCAGCTGCGGAACGGCGAACATGATGAACATCAGTCCCAGCGCCGACGGCATGAACAGTCCCAGCACGTTTCGGCGGGCATCGACCACATCCCGGGCGAACCGGCGTACCGGCCCCTGGTCGCGCGGCAGCAGGTAGGCCTCGTCGCCGGCCATCATGCGCTCGCGGCGCTGGGACATCTGGGCCCGGCGCGCGGCGCTCTGCGCTTTGCGTTCCTCGCGCGACAGCTTGGGTCCGCTGAGCGATTTGCGACGGGCGCGGGCTTCCGCGGCGGTCATCGGGGCCGGGGCGACCGGGCCGCGACGCCGATCGCTGCGCTTCGGTGTCGGCCGGCCCTTCGGCGCGGTGGTGCGTGACCCGCGAGAAGCACTGGAGGTGGCGATGTCGTCGTCGAGCATCGGTGCGTCGGTCTCCTCCGAGACACCGGACTCGTCTTTCTTCCGGCCGAGCAGCTTCACAGTGGCCAGGTTACTTCCTGGCGGCAACCCGCAGCACCCGGCTTCGCCGCGCTTGCGATCGCCGCTAGGTCTCTGACGGCGACCCGCTGCACCCGGCTTCGCCGCGCTTGCGATCGCCGCTAGATTCTCTGGAATGAGCAGCTCGGGGGCTGATCACCCGGCCCTGCGGATCCTGATCGCCCCCGATTCCTACGGCGACAGCCTGACTGCCGTGCAGGCCGCCGCCGCCATCGCGGCGGGCTGGAACCGGGCCCGTCCCCGCGACCAGATCACGATCGCGCCTCAGTCCGACGGCGGCCCCGGCTTCGTCACCGTGCTGGCCGACCGCTTGGGGGAGCGACGCACGCTGCGCGTATCGGGCCCGCTGGACGGCGAGGTGGACGCCGAGTGGGTGTTCGACCCCACGTCAGCCACCGCATACCTCGCCTGCGCCGAAGCCTGCGGCCTGGCCTTGCTCAACGGGCCGCCGACCCCGCAGACCGCGCTGGCCGCCCACAGCCGTGGCGTCGGCCAGCTGATCGCCGCGGCGCTGGAGGCCGGGGCGGCGCGCATCGTGGTCGGCCTCGGCGGCAGCGCCAGCACCGACGGCGGTCGCGGCCTGGTCGACGAACTCGGCGGCCTCGACGCGGCGCGCCGCCGGTTGGCCGGGGTCGAGCTCGTCGCCGCCTCCGACGTCGAATACCCGCTGCTGGGGCCCTGGGGCGCCGCCCGCGTCTTCGGGCCGCAAAAGGGCGCCGACGCCCGTACCGTCGCCGAGCTGGAGCAGCGGCTCGGCACGTGGGCCGTCGAGCTGGACGCGGCGGCCGGACGGCAAGTGAGCGCCGAACAGGGCGCCGGCGCGGCCGGCGGGATCGGCGCGGCACTGCTCGCGTTGGGCGCCCGCTGCGAATCGGGGGCGGCGATCATCGCGGAGCACACCGGCCTGGCCGACGACATTGCCGCCGCCGATCTCCTCGTCACCGGTGAGGGGCAGTTGGACGAACAATCCCTGCACGGCAAGGTGGTCGGGTCGCTGGCGGCCGCCGCGCGGTCACGGCAGCTTCCAGTGCTGGTGCTGGCCGGTCAGGTCTGCCTCGACGATTCCGCACAGCGATCGGCGGGCATTCTTGCGGCTTACGCGATTGCCGACTATGCCGGTTCGGTGCGGCTGGCCCTGGTCGATGCCGTCAACCAGCTGATGGGTCTGGCCACCGCGGCGGCAGCGCAACTCGGGAATAGCGACTTAACAAGGTACCGTTGAGGCAGTGGGCTTACTGCCCAATCGATTGCACTGAGCAGACTAGGCATATAGGGAGAAGCAATGACTGTTCAGGACGAGTCAGCCGCCAAGACCCACGGCGTGATCCTGACCGAGGCCGCGGCGGCCAAGGCGAAGTCACTGCTGGACCAGGAGGGCCGCGACGACCTGGCGTTGCGTATCGCGGTCCAGCCGGGGGGCTGCGCCGGACTGCGCTACAACCTGTTCTTCGACGACCGGTCCCTCGACGGTGACCTGACCGCGGAGTTCGGCGGCGTGACGCTGACCGTCGACCGGATGAGCGCGCCCTACGTGCAAGGCGCCTCGATTGACTTCGTCGACACGATCGAAAAGCAGGGCTTCACGATCGACAACCCGAACGCCACGGGATCCTGCGCCTGCGGCGACTCGTTCAACTGATCTAGCGGCGAGAACTCAGTACGTCCCCGCCGTGCGCAGCACGTAGGAGCACACCAGCACCTGGTTGTGCTGGTGTAGCAGCTGCGCGATGCCTTGCACATTGTCGCGTGGCCGGCCCCCGCCGGCGGGGGTCACCCGCATCGTGAACAGCACCTGCGCCTGATAGTTCGACCAGTAGACGATCTTGTCGATCGAGGTCACCTGCGCGCCGGAGAACTGCTTGCGAAACGCGTCGCTGGACAGTTTGGCCAGCGCCTGGTCGGATCGCCGGTCCCGGACGGCGTCGTAGATGCCGCAGAGCGTGTTGCGGGCAATCGCCTCGGTGTCGCGGTGTTGCAGCGCGTCCAGATAGCCCTGAATTGCCGCCTTGGCCGTCGTCTCGGAAAACACGCCGGCCGACGTCGATCCACCTTGACGCGCGCCGTAGACGATGGCCGTGGTCAGCGCGCCGATCAGCACCAGGGCCACCAGTACGCCGGCAACCAGTCGCCGACGCTTCCGCTTCGGGTAGGGCACCGGCGGCGGCAACAACCCCGGATAGGCGGCCGACGGCGGCGCCGCCTCGGCCGGCTCTGCGGTGTCGGCGTCCTGCGGCCCTGCGTAGGCCGGCGGGTTGGGAATGGGCTGGCTGGGGTGCGGGTCGGTGAACGGCGGTCCGTCGGCGCCGAGCCCGTGATTCGGCGAGTACGGACCGGGCATTCGGGGCTTCTCCTAAGCTGGTTGACTCCGGCGACGCTGCTCTAGGCAGGCTAGCGCAACGGCGAGCACCGCCGCGCGTAAGCTTAGCTAGACGAGCTTACGAATGAAGGGTGGATATTTCGTGACGATTGCGGTGACCGGTTCCATTGCAACTGACCATCTGATGCGGTTTCCGGGCCGGTTTTCCGAACAACTGCTCGCCGACCATCTGCAAAAGGTTTCGCTGAGTTTCCTCGTCGACGATTTGGTGATCCACCGCGGGGGTGTGGCCGGAAACATGGCCTACGCGATCGGTGTGCTGGGTGGCGACGTGGCGCTGGTGGGCGCCGCCGGCGACGACTTCGGTGACTATCGGAACTGGTTGGAATCTCACGGCGTCAACTGCGACAACGTGCTGATCTCGGACACGGCGCACACCGCGCGGTTCGTCTGCACCACCGACCTGGAGATGGCGCAGATCGCGTCGTTCTATCCGGGTGCCATGTCGCAGGCCCGCGACATCTCGCTGGCCGACGTGGTGTCGGCGATCGGCACACCGGAGCTGGTGATCGTCGGCGCCAACGACCCGGAGGCGATGTTCCTGCATACCGAGGAGTGCCGCAAACTCGGTCTGGCCTTCGCCGCCGACCCGTCCCAGCAGCTGGCCCGGTTGTCTGGTGAGGAGATCCGTCGGCTCATCGACGGCGCCACCTACCTGTTCACCAACGATTACGAGTGGGACCTGTTGCTGTCCAAGACCGGCTGGACCGAGGCCGACGTGATGGCGCAGGTCGGGCTGCGGGTGACGACGTTGGGCGCCAAGGGCGTCGACATCGTCGACCGCGACGGCACCACCATTCACGTCGGTGTGGTGCCCGAGACCAGCCAAGTCGATCCCACCGGCGTCGGCGACGCCTTCCGGGCCGGCTTTTTGACCGGCCGCAGCGCGGGCCTGGGTCTGGAGCGGTCCGCCCAGCTCGGGTCGCTGGTGGCGGTGCTGGTGCTCGAGTCGACCGGCACGCAGGAGTGGGATTGGGAGCGCGACTCCGCGGTGAGCCGGCTGGCCGGCGCCTACGGCGACGACGCGGCCAAGGAGATCGCCACCGCGCTGGCCTAGAGCTGCACGGGGTAGTGCGGCTCGGCGATCTGCGGCACCACGGAATGCTCGACGAAGATCGCGTGCCACAGCATGAAGATCAACACTGTCCACAAGCGACGGCTGTGATCCGTTGTGCCGCAACGATGTTCGTCGAGCATCCGGCGGACTGCGGGGATGTCGACCAGGTGGCCGGCCTGCGAGGAATCCGTCATCGCATACGCCCATTCCAGCAGTTCGCCGGCGCGCAGCCAGTGCCGAATCGGCACGGGGAAGCCCAGTTTCGGCCGGTTGAGCACATGCGCCGGGACGATCGGCTCGAGCGCGCGCCGCAGCGCGTATTTGGTTGTCCTGCGGGTGATCTTGGCCTGCACCGGAAGCCGCGATGCCACCGCGAACACCTCGGGGTCCAAGAATGGCACGCGTAGCTCCAACGAATTGGCCATCGTCATCTTGTCGGCCTTGACCAGGATGTCGCCACGCAGCCAGGTGAACAGGTCGATGTGCTGCATGCGGGCCACCGGATCCCAGCCCGCCGATTGCGCGTACAGCGGCGCCGTCACGTCGGTGTGGGTCCACTCCGAGCGGAAGCCGGGCAGCACATCGCGCAGTTGGTCGTCGGAGAAGCTGCGGGCGTTGCCGTAGTAGCGTTCCTCGAGCGTCAGCGATCCGCGATGCAGCAGGCTCTTGCCGCGCATGCCGGTCGGCAGCGGTTTGGACACCTTGCCCACTCCGCGGCGAAGCGGCGCGGGCAGGTAATCAAAAGGCTTGAGCGACAACGGTTCTCGGTAGATCGTGTAGCCGCCGAACAGCTCGTCGGCGCCCTCACCGGAGAGCACCACCTTGACGTGCTTGCGGGCCTCGCGTGCCACGAAGAACAGCGGCACCAGCGCCGGGTCGGCCACCGGTTCGTCGAGATACCAGACGATTTCGGGCAGTGCGGCGACAAACTCGTCCGGGCTGACCACCTTGGCGACGTGCCGCGCCCCGATCGCCTCGGCCGAGGCGACGGCCACGTCGATTTCGGAGAATCCTTCCCGTTCGAAGCCGGTGGTGAAGGTGATCAGCCGGGGGTTGTGCCGGATGGCCAGCGCCGCGATCGCGGTGGAGTCGATGCCGCCAGACAGGAACGCGCCGACGGTGACGTCGGCACGCATGTGCTTGGCCACCGAGTCCTCCAGCACCGCGGTGATCTCGTCGTAGCGGGCCTGCTCGGTGCCGCGGGTGATCGGGGTGACGGCGAACCGGGGCGCAAAGTAGCGCGTGGTCTCGGGCGCCGTTCCGGGCCGAACCTTCAGGTAGCAACCGGATTCCAGCCGGCGCACCCCGCGGTGCAGCGTCTCGGGCTCGGGCACATACTGCAGCACCGTGTAGTGCTGCACTGCCCGCTCGTCGATCGCGGTGTCGAACCCGATCACCTCGGCCAACTCCAGCAGGCATTTCTTCTCGCTGGCCACCGCGGTGCCGGCCGTCCCGGTCGCCACGAACAGCGGCTTGATACCGAACGGGTCACGGGCGCAGAACAATTCATTTGCCACCGAGTCCCACAGCGCGAACGCGAACATGCCCCGTAACCGGGTCAGCGCGTCGGTGCCCCAGTGGTGGTAGGCGGCGACGATGGCCTCGCCGTCGCCGTCGGTGGCGAAGACCGCGCCGTAGTCGGCGGCGAGTTCCGCACGCAGCTCCAGATAGTTGTAGATCTCGCCGTTGAACACCAGCACGTAGCGGTCAGGGGATTCCGGCGGCCCCCAGCGCAGCGGCTGGTGCGAGTGCGCGATGTCGATGATCGAGAGCCGGTTGAACCCGAAAACAACCGTGTCGTCGGCCCAGGTGCCCGGCTCGTCGGGGCCCCGGTGGCGCATCAGGTGCGACGCGTCGGCCACGGCGCCGGCCGCGTCGTGGGCAGCCGCGCCCACGAAAGCCAGCAGTCCGCACATCGGGCCCCAGTATGCCGCACCGCGCCGACCGCCAAGACTCGGCAAACGGCGAAACGGGAGGCTCGCGGGGCTGCGCCAGGCCGCGTGGTCTACGCTGCGTAGTATTCGACTGCTGCAGGGAGCGGCCGGCGTCGTCGGCCCAGCTCGGGATACAGGAGGCGCCAAGGTGACACCTCGCGGGGCAGGCCGATCTGCAGGCTCCCGTCGGTTCCGTCTGCCGTTGCTGGCCGGCACCCTGGGCCTGCTGGCGGTCATCCTCAGCGGCTGCAGCTGGCAGCAGGTTCTGGGGCTGGGCTGGCCGAACGGCATCACGCATGAGGCCGAGAGCAACCGCGAGCTGTGGCTGGGCGCCGTGATCGCCTCGCTGGTGGTCGGGGTCATCGTGTGGGGGCTGATCTTCTGGGCGGCGGCGTTCCACCGCAAAAAGGCCACCGACACCGAATTGCCCCGCCAGTTCGGCTACAACATGCCGCTGGAACTGGTGCTCACCGTGACGCCGTTCCTGATCATCTCGGTGCTCTTCTATTTCACCGTCGTGGTGCAGGAGCGGATGCTGCACCTGGCGTCCGATCCCGAGGTCGTCGTCGACGTCACGTCCTTCCAGTGGAACTGGAAGTTCGGTTACCAGAAGGTCGATTTCAAGGACGGCACGCTCAAATACGACGGCGCCGACCCGGCGCGCAAAGCCGCGATGGTCTCCAAGCCCGAAGGCAAGGACAAGCACGGCGAGGAGCTCGTCGGCCCAATCCGCGGCCGCAACACCTCAGACCGGACCTACCTCAATTTCGACAAGGTCGAAACCGTGGGCACCAGCACCGAGATCCCGGTCCTGGTGCTGCCGGCAGGCAAGCGGATCGAGTTCCAGCTGGCCTCCGCTGACGTCGTACACGCCTTCTGGGTGCCGGAGTTCCTGTTCAAACGTGACGTGATGCCCGACCCCGAGGCCAACCACTCGGTGAACCGCTACCAGGTGGAAGAGATCACCAAGACCGGAGCATTCGTCGGTCGCTGCGCCGAGATGTGCGGCACCTACCACTCGATGATGAACTTCGAGGTCCGGGTGGTGGCGCCCAACGACTTCAAGGCCTACCTGCAACAGCGGATCGCCGGCAAGACCAACGCTCAAGCGCTGCAGGCGATCAACCAGCCGCCGGTGGCCCAAACCACTCACCCGTTCGAGACCCGCCGCGGTGAGCGGTCGCCCCAAGCGAGTAAGTAGGAAAGCCAGGAAACCACGATGCACATCGAAGCCAGGCTGTTCGAATTCGTCGCCGCATTCTTTGTGGTGACCGCGGTGCTCTACGGCGTGCTGACTCAGCTGTTCGCGACCGGCGGGGTGGAATGGGCCGGCACCACCGCGCTGGTGCTGACCGGCGGCATGGCGCTGATCGTCGCCACGTTCTTCCGGTTCGTGGCCCGTCGGCTCGACACCCGTCCGGAGGACTACGAGGGCGCCGAGATCAGCGACGGCGCAGGGGAGTTGGGTTTCTTCAGCCCACACAGCTGGTGGCCGGTACTGGTGGCGTTGGCGGGTTCGGTGGCCGCCGTCGGCATCGCGCTGTGGTTGCCGTGGCTGATCGTCGCCGGCGTGGTGTTCATCCTGAGCGCGGCGGCCGGTCTGGTCTTCGAGTACTACCTCGGACCCGAGAAGCACTGATCGGCGCACACCAGTCACTGGCAAGGTCACAATCGGGGCATCAGTTGATCCGTGACCAGCTCGCCGAGAATGCCGTGCCTGTGCCGGTTGGGTAGGGTTTGCGAGGCACAATGAGGATTATCGGAGCGCGCACTCGAACACGCAGCCGCGGCGCTGCGTGCGCTGGTGATGTAGGCGGACAGGACAGGCAGACATGAGCGGGCCGAATCCCCCAGGACCGGACTCGGACGAAGTGGAACCCGGCGTCGAGCCCAGCGAAGACCACGAATTCGACGAAGAAGCCTACGACGGGGACCACGCCGACGACAGCGTCCAGACCAGCGAGACCGAAATCCATTCGCGGGCCTACTCGGCCCCGGAATCGGAGCACTTCACCAGCGGTCCCTATGTCCCGGTCGACCTCGACCTGTACGACTACGACAGCTACGACGAGCAGGCCGAAGAGGAAGCGACGCCGCCGCGCTGGCCGTGGGTGGTGGGTATTGCCGCGATCGTGGCGGCGATCGCCCTGGTGGTGTCGGTGTCGTTGTTGTTCGCCCGCACCGACACCAACAAACTGGCCACCCCCGAGACCGCTCCCACGTCCACACCGCCGATGCAGGACGAGATCATCGTCACCACGCCGCCACCGCCGCCTCCGCCGCCGACCAGTGAGGCGCCGCCTCCTCCGCCGCCGACCAGCGAGCCACCGCCACCGCCTCCGCCAGAGACGGTGACAGTGACGCCCGAGCCGGCGCCACCGCCGGCGAGCACGTCCGCCGCGCCGCCTCCGCCTCCGACCACGACCGCCCCGGCCGGCCCGCGGCAGGTCACCTACTCGGTGACCGGCACCAAAGCGCCCGGCGACATCATCTCGGTGACCTACGTCGACGCCTCGGGCCGGCGACGCACCCAGCACAACGTCTACATCCCGTGGTCGATCACGGTCACGCCGATCTCGCAGTCGGAGGTCGGATCGGTGGAGGCGTCCAGCCTGTTTCGGGTCAGCAGGCTGAACTGCTCGATCACCACCAGCGACGGCCAGGTCTTGTCGTCGAACGAAAACAACGCCCCGCAGACGAGCTGCTGATGGCCGACAGATACTCCACCGGCCCGCGCGGCTGGTCCACGATGTCGCCGACCACCGGCGACCGCATCCTGATCGGCGCCTGCGCCGCGATCTGGCTGGTGCTGGTCGGCGTGAGCGTGGCCGCCGTCGTCGCACTGGCCGACCTGGGCCGCGGCTTCCACGAGAGCACCGGCAGCCCACACTCGTCGGCGGTGTTGTACGTCATCATCGCCGTTTCGGCGCTGGTCATCCTGGCGGCGATCCCGGTGCTGCTGCGGGCCCGGCGCACGGCCCGGCCCGACGCCGCCGCGCGGTCGGCGGTGGTGCCGGCGCGCGGCGCGGGCAGCCAGCTGCGGCCCGGACATCCGCAGGCGCGCACCACAATTCAGCAGGCCCGCACCGAACGGTTGACCACACTGCGACCCGGGTTGCCGGACGCGGCGGTGGAGCGCATCTGGCTACGCGGCAGCGTTGCGCTGATGGCCGCGATGGGGGTGGCGCTGATAGCGGTCGCGACGGCGACCTACCTGATGGCTGTCGGGCATCAGGGGGCCGCCTGGACCGCGTACGTGATTGCCGGGATCGTCACGGCCGCCATGCCGGTGATCCCGTGGCAACACGTACGGCAGCTGCGTCGCATGCTTGCGCAGCACTAGCTGCGGGAAAGCCTCACGGGCAGCGCAATATCCGTGACGGGCTAGTGCTCGCCGTTGACCTCACCGTTGGAGCTGTCCTGGTGCTCACGCAGCGCGGTGAGAGCGCGCTGCTCGCCGGCGTGCGCCGCCTCGCGAAGCGCCGCATCTTCCGACGCCGGGTCGGCGAACAGGAGGCTGCCCGAGCCGGGCGAGCCGGCCGAGCCGAGCTTGTTCATCTTGTTGGGCACCGGAGCGCCTTGGTATTCCAGCGGAATCGGGTGTCCGTGGTCATCGACCGGACCCAGCGGCTGGTGCAGTTCGATGTAGGCGCCGTGCGGCAGCCGCTTGATGATCCCGGTCTCGATGCCGTGCTCGAGCACCGCGCGGTCGCTGCGCTGCAGCCCGATGCACCACCGGTAGGTGACGAAGTAGATAAGAGGCGGCAACACCACCGCCGAGATGCGGCCGATCCACGTCGTCGCGTTCAGCGAGATGTGGAACTTCCACGCGATGATGTCGTTCATCGCGGACAGCGTCAGCACCATGTAGAACGCGATCGCCATCGCGCCGATCGACGTGCGCACCGGAACGTCGCGCGGCCGCTGCAGCAGATTGTGGTGCGCGTAGTCGCCGGTGAGCCGTTTCTCGATCCACGGATAGATGGTCAGCAGCACGAAAACCAAGCCCATGATCAGCGCGACGCCGACCGGGCCGGGGATCGTGTGGTGCCAGAAGTAGAACTCCCACGCCGGCCAGATGCGGGCCAGGCCCTCGGTCCACATCATGTAGAAGTCCGGCTGTGAGCCCGCCGAGACCTGAGATGGCTTGTAGGGACCGAGGTTCCAGATCGGGTTGATCTGCAGCAGGCCGCCCATCAGGCCGAGGATGGCGGTGGTCAGCGCGAAGAACGCGCCGGACTTGACCGCGAACACCGGCATCACCCGCACGCCGACGACGTTGCGCTCAGTGCGGCCGGGCCCCGGGAACTGAGTGTGCTTCTGGAACCACACCAGCGCCAGGTGCACGCCGATCAGCGCCAGGATGATGCCCGGGATCAGCAGGATGTGCAGCGCGTAGAGCCGGGGGATGAGGATGTTGCCGGGGAAGTCGCCGCCGATCAGCGCCCAGTGCAGCCACGTCCCGATCACCGGCATTCCCAACGTGATTGACGACAGCGCGGCGCGCAGCCCGATACCCGACAGCAGGTCGTCGGGCAGCGAGTAGCCGAAGTAGCCCTCGAACATGGCCAGGATCAGCAGCAGTGAGCCGATGACCCAGTTGGCCTCGCGGGGCCGGCGGAACGCGCCGGTGAAGAAGATGCGCGCCAGATGCACCATGATCGCCGCGGCGAACATCAACGCGGCCCAGTGGTGGATCTGCCGCACGAACAGACCGCCGCGGACCTCGAAGGAGATGTTGAGCGCTGACTCGTACGCGCGCGACATTTCCACGCCGCGCAACGGTTGGTAGACGCCGTTGTAGGTGACCTCGGTCATCGACGGGTCGAAGAACAGCGTCAGGTACACGCCGGTGATCAGCAGCACAATGAAGCTGTACAAGGCGATCTCGCCGAGCAGGAACGACCAGTGCGTCGGGAAGACCTTGTTCAGCTGACGCCGCACCGCCGCCGACGGGTGATACCGGGTGTCGATGTCCTGCGCCTGGCGGGCCAGCAGATTGCCAACATCAATTTTCGGACTCATGAGGTGCGCTCCCAAAATGCCGGTCCGACAGGCTCGATGAAGTCGCCGTTGGCGACCAGGTATCCGTCGCTGTCAATCGTGATGGGCAGCTGCGCCAACGCGCGCGCCGCGGGACCGAAGATCGGCTTGGCGTACTGCAGCGCGTCGAACTGCGACTGGTGGCACGGGCACAGGATGCGGTAGGACTGCTGCTCGTAAAGCGATGAGGGACAACCCAAGTGCGAGCAGACCTTGGTGAAGGCGAAGAACTCGCCGAAGTTGAAGCTTTCCTGGCCTTTGCGTTTGATCACCCGCGGCATGTCGCCCGGTTTGATGCGGATGAGCATCACCGGGTTGCGGACGCCCATCATGATCTCGCGCAACCGTTCCCGCGACTCGTGGCTGATGCCGTCGCCGTCGGATTCCCGCCAGGGGAAGACGGTTTCCATGCCACCCGCGTCGATGTCCTCCGGACGCATCCGGACGAACGGCGCACCCAGATGCTCACCGGTGGCCCGGGCCAGATAGATGGTTTCGCCGTGATAGCGCGGCGTCCAGCCCGACGTCCACAGCACGGCTTTCTTACCGTCGGCGGTCTGTACCACCGGTTTCCACGGGTTCTTGATCAGGCCGCCAGCGAAGGCGACAAGCGTGCCGAGGCCGAACGCGCCCAGGCCGATGCCCAGCGACGCGCCAATCAGCTTGCGGCGCCGCAACGTTGAGCCCTCGAAGGCGTCGGTCAGGTTGGCGACCACCGTCTTGCGGTGGATCTCCGGGGAGTCGCCGTCGTGGCGTTCCTGGATCGAAATCTCTTCGGGGATGAACTTTTTCTGGAACAGCACCGCGCCGACGGCGATCGCCAGGATGGACAACCCGAAGGTGAGGCCGTAGAGCGGGGTGGCCAGTGAGTACAGGAAACTGCCTTCGGCTTCCTTCGGCTTGTACTCCCAAGGCCAGAACAAAAAGACCAGCAGCAGCGCCAACCCGAAAAAGCCGCCCAGCAACAACCAGCGCGCCACCTGGCGGTCGGCGCGCTTTTCGGCCCTGGTGCCCGCGACCGGCCAGCGCGATTCCTTATATACGGTCTCGACGCCGTCGAGCCGTCCGCCGAGCTCGACGAGCTCCTCACGCGACATGGCGTTCAGCTCGTCTTCGGTGGGCTGGTCCGGTACGCCCTTCTGACCGGGTGTGTCGGTGCCCTTCGTGTCGCTCACGATCGCGCCCCAATCCACAGTGCTGCGCCGATGACGGCAACCATCCCGATGATCCACATCGCCATGCCCTCGGGAGCGGGCCCGAAACCACCCAGGCCGTAGCCGCCGGGCTGCCGTTCCTCGTTCACGGTTTTCACGTAGGCGATGATGTCCTTCTTGGCCTCGAAGGACAGCTGACGATCAGAGAACTTGGGCATGTTCTGCGGCCCGGTCAGCATCGCGGTGAGGATCTGCTGCTCGGTGGCCGGTTCCAGGTCGGGCGCGTACTTGCCCGACGACAGCGCGCCGCCCTTGCCGGTGAAGTTGTGGCAGGAGGCGCAGTTGAGCCGGAACAGGTCGCCGCCGCGGCCCAGATCGTCTCCGCGCAGCGACTTTTGGGCGATGCTGCCGTCCGGGTTGCGCACCACGGTGGGGCCGCCGCCGTTGGCCTGCACGTAGGCGCCCAGCGCGTCGATCTGCCCGGCGTCGAAAATCGGGTCCTTACGGGGTGCCTGGGCCTCGCCGCGCGCGGCGGGCATCCGCCCGGTGGAGACCTGGAAGTACACGGCCGCCTCGCCGACGCCGATCAGGCTCGGGCCGCGGTCGGGCACGCCCTGCAGGTTGGCGCCGTGGCAGGTGACGCACGAGGTGTCGAACAACTGCTTGCCGGTCCGCAGCAACGCCGAGGACGACTCGTCGGCAACCGCCTTCTGCGGCGTCGGTGTCAAGACGGCGGCCAAGCCACCGGCGACGGCCAGCGCCACCAACAGCAGCAGTCCGGCGGAGAGCCGGCGGCGCAGCCGCCGCTTCGCGCGTGGTGACGCAGAAGTCTTCAACCGAGCACTCCTGTTCTTGTCGGTCATCGGATGAAATAGATGGTGGCGAACAGCGCAATCCAGACGATGTCGACGAAGTGCCAGTAATAGGAGACGACGATCGACGCGGTCGCTTGTGCGGGGGTGAACTTGCTCATCGTGGTGCGGGCCAGCAGGAAGATGAACGCGATCAACCCGCCGATGACGTGCAGCCCGTGGAAGCCGGTGGCCAGGTAGAAGACGCTGCCGTAGGCGCTGCCCGGGATCGTGGTGCCGTGGCCGGTCAGATGGTAGTACTCGTAGCCCTGGCCGAGCACGAAGAACAACCCCATCAGGAACGTGACGACATACCAGCGGCGCAGGCCGAACACGTCGCCCTTCTCGGCGGCGAACACCCCCATCTGGCAGGTGAACGACGATGCGATCAGCACCAGCGTGACGGGCACGGCCTGATACAGGTTGAGGTGCGTGGGCTCAGGCGGCCAGTCGCCGCCGGCCTGAGCGCGTGCGGTGAAATACATCGCGAACAGTCCAGCAAAGAACATCAGTTCGCTGGAAAGCCACACAATGGTGCCGACACTGACCATGTTCGGTCGGTTCAGCGAATGCACGCGCGACGTGATGGCAGTACCCGAGGTCCCTACAGCACTCGTCACATCCGCAAGTATGACGCTTTGTAGTTGTCGAACTCCACCCGGGGGCAGCAATTGGCGCGGCGGGTCGGCGCCGAGAGTGGACTTATGACACGCCCAAGCACAGCATGCGTGCCACAAGCCCACACTCGCCGAAGGCGAGGTGCGGGTTGGCCATATGGGACCATCGGCGAGTGGCGGTGTCGTGGTCCCAGGTGCTCGCGAGCTTGACGGCGGGCCAGAACCTGGCCCGCGGCCAGGCCGCCTGGGCCATGGAGCAGATCATGACCGGCGCCGCGGCGCCGTCGCAGATCGCCGCCTTCGCGGTCGCGTTGACGACGAAGGTGCCCACCGCCGCGGAGGTGGGCGAGCTCGCCGAAGTGATGCTGCACCACGCGCGCCGGCTGCCCACCGGCGAAATCGATGCTGTCGATGTAGTGGGCACTGGCGGCGACGGCGTGTCCACCGTCAACCTGTCGACGATGGCCGCCATCGTGGTCGCTGCCGCCGGTGTGCCGGTGGTCAAGCACGGCAACCGGGCGGCGTCGTCGCTGGCGGGTGGGGCCGACACGCTCGAGGCGCTCGGCGTGCGCATCGACCTGGGACCCGACGAGGTCGCCCGCAGTGTCGCCGAGATCGGGATCGGGTTCTGCTTCGCGCCGACCTTCCACCCGTCGTATCGGCACGCGTCGGCGGTGCGACGCGAGCTGGGTGTGCCGACGGTCTTCAATCTCCTTGGGCCACTGACCAATCCGGGCCAGCCGCGGGCCGGGCTGATCGGGTGCGCCTTCGCTGACCTCGCCGAGGTGATGGCGACGGTGTTTGCGGCACGGCGCTCCAGCGTGCTGGTGGTGCACGGCGACGACGGCCTCGACGAGTTGACGACGACCACGACCAGCACGATCTGGCGGGTGCAAGCCGGCACGGTCGACAGGCTGACATTCGATCCCGCCGGGTTCGGGTTCGCCCGTGCGGATCTCGACGACCTGCTCGGCGGCGACGCGGAGGCCAACGCGGCGGAGGCGCGGGCCGTGCTGTCCGGCGCCAAGGGCCCCGTGCGCGACGCCGTCGTGCTCAACGCCGCCGGCGCGATCGTGGCCCACGCCGGGCTATCCAGCCGCGCCGAGTGGCTGCCGGCGTGGGAGGACGGGCTGTGCCGCGCCGCCGACGCGATCGATTCCGGTGCGGCCGAACAACTCCTCGCGCGATGGGTGCGGTTCGGTCAGAAGCTCTGACTCGGCCTGCGCGGCGGCGGCCCGCGCCGAGCGGGCCGCCGCCGCCCACGCCGCCCATCGGCCCGCCGCGTGCAGCGGCGACGCCCACCCGTGGTCGGCCTGCACAATGCGCACGCCGGGCGCATC
>NZ_BFAB01000002.1:432316-568075 GCF_003402475.1 Mycobacterium sp. MFM001 | reverse complement strand
AGTCCCGGCTGCGGCGTAGACCACCTAGGCGACACAAACTCATCGTCAGCCCGTGCGGACTTGGTCCCACCCCTCGACCGATTCCGGGCTGCGCGGCTCGGGGCCGACGTAGATTGCCGACGGGCGCACCAGCTTGCCCAGCTTCTTCTGCTCGAGAATGTGCGCGCACCAGCCGGCGGTACGGCCGCAGGTGAACAT
This sequence comes from Mycobacterium sp. MFM001, assembly GCF_003402475.1. Taxonomy (GTDB): domain Bacteria; phylum Actinomycetota; class Actinomycetes; order Mycobacteriales; family Mycobacteriaceae; genus Mycobacterium. The sequence continues at coordinate 567,877 of NZ_BFAB01000002.1, read as the reverse complement.
CGCCGGCATCATCTTGGCGGGCACCCGCGCGAAGTCCAGGATCACCGCGGCCCAGAACTCGACGTTGGTCTCGATGGCGCGGTCCGGGCGTCGCTCCCGCAGTTCGGACAGCGCTGCCTCCTCCACCGCCAGCGCCACCTCGTAGCGTGGCGCTCCCAGCCGCTGGGCGGTCGCCCTCAGCACCCGCGCCCGCGGGTCCTCGGCGCGGTAGACGCGGTGCCCGAAGCCCATCAGCTTCTCGCCGCGATCCAAGATGCCCTTGACCAATCCGCGTGCGTCTCCGGTGCGCTCGACCTCTTCGAGCATCGGCAGCACCCGAGCGGGTGCACCGCCGTGCAGCGGGCCGCTCATGGCCCCGATCGCCCCGGACAGCGCCGCCGCCACGTCGGCGCCTGTCGACGCGATCACCCGGGCGGTGAACGTCGACGCGTTCATTCCGTGCTCGGCAGCCGAAACCCAGTACGCGTCAACGGCCTCGACGTGGCGTGGATCCGGCTCACCCTGCCAGCGGGTCATGAAACGTGCTGTGACAGTGGGGCATTCGTCAATGATCCGCTGAGGCACCGCCGGCTGGTAGATGCCGCGGGCTGACTGCGCGACATAGGACAGCGCCATCACCGACGCCCGGGCCAGTTGCTCGCGGGCGGTGGAATCGTCGATGTCGAGAAGCGGCGCATACCCCCAGATCGGCGCCAGCATCGCCAGGCCGGCCTGCACGTCGACTCGCACGTCGCCGCTGTGGATCGGCAGCGGGAACGGCTCGGCCGGCGGCAGGCCGTGGCCGAACTTACCGTCGACCAGCAAAGCCCACGCGTCGCCGAAAGTGACCCGCCGACTCACCAGATCCTCGATGTCCACGCCGCGGTAGCGCAGCGCGCCGCCGTCCTTGTCCGGCTCGGCGATCTCGGTGGTGAACGCCACCACTCCGTCGAGGCCGGAGACGAAATTCTCCGGGATATTGTCCGGGATCACAGTCATGGCTGAATTCTCGCACGCCGGTCCCTGCCCGTCGCTACCGGTCGGTAACGAGGGGCGGCCCGCCGGTAGTAGCGTTGGCGCGGTGGCCGGACCAGACAACGAGCACCTGGCAGCAATGCGCGTGGAGTACGGCTCCGTCGAAAAGGACGGCAGCCCCGACCTCGACGCTGATTGGCTGGCTGACGGTTGGGTTGCCCTGCTGCGCAAGTGGATTCGCGACGCCGAAGACGCCGGCGTCGCCGAACCCAACGCGTTCGTGTTGGCAACCGTCGACTCGGGGCGGCCCGTTAGCCGCTCGGTGCTGTGCAAGAGCGTCGACGAGCGCGGAATCACCTTCTACACCAACTACGACTCGGCCAAGGGCATCGAGTTGGCCGCCACTCCCTACGCGTCGGCAACCTTCCCGTGGTATCTGTTGGGCCGGCAATTCCATATTCGCGGCCCGGTGACCAAGGTCGATCCCGCCGAGACGCAGGAGTACTGGTCCCGGCGACCGCGCGGCTCGCAGCTGGGCGCGTGGGCGTCGCAGCAGTCCCGCCCGATCGCGTCGCGGGCGGCGTTACTCGAGCAACTCGCCGAGGTGACCGCCCGCTTCGCCGGCACTGAGCAGATTCCGGTCCCGCCGAACTGGGGCGGCTACCGCATTGCGCCCGAGGTGGTCGAGTTCTGGCAGGGCCGGGAGAACCGGGTACACAACAGGATTCGCGTTGTAGACGGCCGTATCGAGCGCCTGCAGCCTTGAGTTGCTCACCGGCGCGAGCGTGCGTGTTTGTACGCGGCACGCCGCACAGATGCGTACAAAAACGCACGCTCGTCGCAGAAGCGGGCCCAGCGTGAGGCTGTTCGCGGACACCACGCCGCTGCGCAACGGCGACTTCCGCCGGCTGTGGTTGGCCGGAATTGTCACCGTCGTCGGCGCCAACCTGACGATCTTCGCCGTCCCGGTCCAGATCTACGCGCTCACCCAGAACTCGGCGTACGTCGGGCTTTCCGGCATCTTCGCGCTGGTGCCGCTGATCGTGTTCGGTCTCTTGGGCGGCGCCTGGGCCGACGCCATGGACCGGCGGGTTCTGCTGATCATCGCCTCCGGCGGGCTGGCGGTCGCGTCGCTGCTGCTGTGGCTGCAGGCCGCGCTGTCGCTTGACGACGTGTGGGTGGTGCTGTGCCTGCTGGCAGTGCAGCAGGCGTTCTACGCGATCAACTCGCCCACCCGCGCGGCGGCCATCCCGCGCATGCTGCCCGGCCACCAACTGCCCGCCGCCAACGCGCTGAACATGACCGTGACGGGTTTCGGCGCGATCGTCGGCCCCTTGCTGGCCGGGGTGATGCTCAACTGGGTCAACTTGTCCACGCTGTATCTGATCGACGCGCTGACCTGTTTGGCGCCGATCTGGGCGACGTTCCGTCTGGCACCCCTGCCCGTCATCGAACCGGCGGGCTGGGGTTTGGCCGCGGTCCTGGACGGTTTCCGCTACCTGGCCGGCAACACCGTGGTGCTGATGTCATTCGTGGTCGACCTGATCGCGATGGTCTTCGGCATGCCGCGGGCCTTGTTCCCGCAGATGGCGCACGAGAGCTTCGGCGGGCCCGTCGAGGGCGGCACCACGATGGCGTTGCTGGCCGCGGCGATGTCGGTCGGCGTCGTCGCCGGCGGGGTGTTCTCCGGCTGGTTGCCGCGGATCCGGCGGCACGGCTTGGCCGTCGTCGTCGCGATCGCGGTGTGGGGCATCGCGATGGTGGGCTTCGGGTTGGTGAGCGGGGCGGCGCACGGCAGGGCCGGGCCGCTGCTGGCTGCGGCGCTGGCGTTCATGGCGCTCGGCGGTGTGGCGGACAGCGCCTCGGCGGCGTTGCGGCAGACCATCCTGCAGGAGGCCGCCTCCGACGAGCTGCGCGGCCGGCTGCAGGGGGTGTTCATCGTGGTCGTCGCGGGCGGGCCCCGGCTGGGCGACGCGGTACACGGTGCCGCCGCGGCGGTGGTCGGCACGACGGCCGCGGCCGCCGGGGGTGGCGCACTGGTGGTCGTCGGGATGCTGATCGCCGCGTTGGCCGCGCCGACTTTCGTCCGCTACCGCAGGCCAGCACCCCGGTCAGGCGCGCCGCCGCGATAGCGACTACCTTCAGCTATACGCAACCTAGGCAGCATCAGCAGAGCGCAAAGGGGTTCTTGTGGCCGCAACCGACGACACCGCCACTCTGAAGTACCCGGGTGGTGAGTTGGACCTGGAGATCGTCCACGCCAGCGAGGGGGCCGACGGGATCGCGCTCGGCTCGCTGCTCTCCAAGACCGGATACACCACCTTCGACAGCGGCTTCATGAACACCGCGTCGACCAAGAGCGCCATCACCTACATCGACGGCGACGCCGGCATCCTGCGCTATCGCGGCTACCCGATCGAGCAGCTCGCCGAGAAGTCGACGTTCCTCGAGGTCAGCTACCTGCTGATCTACGGCGAGCTACCCACCAAGGACCAGCTCGTCGAGTTCACCCGGCAAATCCAGAGGCACACGATGCTGCACGAGGACCTCAAGCGGTTCTTCGACGGCTTCCCGCGCAACGCCCACCCCATGCCGGTGCTGTCCAGCGTCGTCAACGCGTTGAGCGCCTACTACCAGGATTCGCTGGACCCGATGGACAACGACCAGGTCGAGCTGTCCACGATCCGGCTGCTGGCCAAGCTGCCTACGATCGCCGCCTACGCGTTCAAGAAGTCGGTCGGTCAGCCGTTCCTCTACCCGGACAACTCGATGACTCTGGTGGAGAACTTCCTGCGGATGACGTTCGGGCTGCCGGCCGAGCCCTACCAGCCGGACCCGGAGGTAGTACGGGCGCTCGACATGCTGTTCATCCTGCACGCCGACCACGAGCAGAACTGTTCGACGTCGACCGTGCGGCTGGTGGGCTCGTCGCGGGCCAACCTGTTCACCTCGATCTCCGGCGGCATCAACGCACTGTGGGGGCCGCTGCACGGCGGCGCCAACCAGGCGGTGCTGGAGATGCTCGAGCAGATCCGCGAGAGCGACGACGACGTCGGCGCGTTCGTCCGCAAGGTCAAGAACCGCGAAGAAGGCGTGAAGCTGATGGGCTTCGGCCACAGGGTCTACAAGAACTACGACCCGCGGGCGCGCATCGTCAAGGAACAGGCCGACAAGATCCTCGCCAAGCTCGGCGGCGACGACGACCTGCTGAAGATCGCCAAGGAACTCGAAGAGGCAGCGCTCACCGACGACTACTTCGTCGAGCGCAAGCTCTACCCCAACGTCGACTTCTACACCGGGCTGATCTATCGGGCGCTGGGCTTCCCGACGCGGATGTTCACCGTGTTGTTCGCGTTGGGCCGGCTGCCCGGCTGGATCGCGCACTGGCGCGAGATGCACGACGAGGGCGATTCCAAGATCGGGCGGCCCCGCCAGATCTACACCGGGTACACCGAGCGCAACTACGCCACGATCGATTCTCGCTAACCCGTCGAGTGTGGCCTTGCGTCACGCGAATTCGCTTGGGGCGTGTATTAAGTCCACATTCGGCACAAGTTAAGCACCGCCATCGCGGCGTTGTGACCGCCGATGCCCGACACCGCCCCGCCGCGGCGCGCACCCGAGCCGCACAACAGCACCCGCTCGTGCGCGGTGGCCACACCCCATTGCCGCGCCGGGGTGTCCAGCGGATCCTCGTCGGCGGCGAACGGCCAACTCAACCCGCCGTGAAAGATGTTGCCGCCGGGCATGTTCAGGGTTTGCTCGAGATCGAGCGTGGTGATGGTCTCGATGCACGGCCGGCCGTTGACGTCGTTCATCAGCACCTCCTGAATCGGTTCGGCCAGAACGGAATTCAGCGACGTCATAACTGCGTCGGTGAGGTTGCCGGACAGCCCGTGCGGCGTGTGCAGGCCGAACACGGTCAGGGTGTGGGCGCCGGAGTCGCGCAGCGCCGGCGACAAGATGCTCGGGTCGGTCAGGGAATGGCAATAGATCTCACACGGCAGCGGATCGGGTAACCGCCCCGCCGCCGCTTGCGAATACGCGGCGTCCAGTTGCGTCCAGGTCTCGTTGACGTGCAGCGTGCCGGTGAACGCCTGCTCGGGTGTGACGGTGTCGTCGCGCAGCCGCGGCAGCCGTCGCACCAGCATGTTGACCTTGACCTGCGCGCCCTGAGCGCCCGGTGGCGCCGGCTCGCCGAGCAGGTCGGCCAGCACCGCCGGGGCGACGCCGGCCAGCACGAAGCGGCCGTGGACGACGCACTCGTCGTCGCCGCGGCGGTAGCGCACCTCGCCGTCCGGATCGACCGCGTAAACGTCTGCGTCCGTGACGATTTCGGTCCCATGACGAGCTGCGGCCGCGGCCAGCGCCTCGGTCACGGCACCCATCCCGCCGACCGGCACCCGCCACTGACCACCCAGCAGGTGATAGAGGAAGCAGACGTTCTGCCGCAGCGACGGATCATCGAGCCGGGCGAACGTGCCGATCAGCGCATCGGTCGCGACCAGCCCGCGCACCACGTCGTCGGCCAGACCGTCGGCGATCGCGTCACCGATCGGCTGCTCGACCATGCGACTCCAGGCCGCGTCGTCGCCGACGAGTCGCCGCGCTGCCTGCCGGGTACGCAGCGGCTCCAGCAGCGTCGGCCAGAGCCGTTCGGTCACCAGTCGGCAGCGCCGATAGAACTCGCGGACATCGGCGGCGTCGCCGACCGGGGGATACGACGGATAGCGGCGCGGCGCCAACCGCACCGATGCGCCCAAGTCGTCGACGATGCGCGCCGGCAACAAGCTGACCAGGTAGGCGTATCGCGACAGCCGGGCATCCACGCCGTCGAAAAGCTGTGCCGACACGGCCGCGCCGCCGACCTGCCCCAGCCGCTCCAGCAGCCGCACCCGCAGCCCGGCCCGGGCCAGGTACGCCGCCGCGACCAGGCCGTTGTGCCCGCCGCCCACCACGACAACGTCGACGCCGTGCGGGTCGGCAGGCATGACTCCAGTTTGCCCCATCAGTAGGGTGGTCCCGGTGACGCAGAAACCAGAGATCGACTTCCCGACCGGCCCGGCTCCCACAGAACTTGTCATCAAAGACCTGGTGATCGGCGACGGCCCCGAAGCCGTCCCGGGCGGCACCGTCGAGGTGCACTACGTCGGCGTGGAATACGACACCGGCGAAGAGTTCGACAGCTCGTGGAGCCGCGGCGAATCCATCGAGTTCCCGTTGCGCGGCCTCATCCAGGGCTGGCAGGACGGCATTCCCGGAATGAAGGTGGGCGGACGCCGTCAACTGGTGATCCCGCCCGCGCAGGCCTACGGGCCGGCCGGTTCGGGCCACCAGCTCTCAGGCAAGACGCTGATCTTCGTCATCGATCTGCTCTCCACTCGGTAGCCTGCTGCCCTAGGCTTCAAGTCGCGCGGCGGCACGAACTCGATGACGGAGGGCCCATGGCGGATTCCGACGAAGCAGCCGAAACCACGCAGGTCGCCAGGTTTTACCGACGACCTCTCGGGGTGCCCTGGCTGATCGGACTGGTGGTAATTCCGCTGCTGCTGGGCGCAATCGGCTACGGCCTGACCGAACGCACCCGCTCGCAGGAAAACGGGCCCACCGGCGCATTGCCGACGCTGGCCCCGCCCACCTCGGGGGGTGCCTCGCCCCCGGCGCCGACGATTCCGCCGATATCGTTGGCGCCGGTGTCAATCACCCGTAACGGCAACGACATCACGTTGCGCGGGGAGTTTCCCGACGACAAGGCCAAGAGGGCGCTGCTCGACGCGGTGATCGCGTCGGTGGGCTCGGAAGCCAACGTCATCGACGAACTTGGCATCAACCCCGACATCAACGCGCTCGACTTCTCCGATGCCGGACCGGTTTTCAACGCCGCGGCATCGATTCCCAATTTCCGGCTCTCGGTCAGCGGCGACACCATCACGCTGGCCGGCACCACCCCGTCGATCGATCAGGCCGACGCCATTTTGCAGGCCGCCGACGACGCTTGGCCCAACCTGAACATCGACAACCAGATCGAGGTGAGCGGTCCGATCACGCCGATCCCGGCACCCGCACCCGCACCCGGTCCTGCCCCGGGCGGACCCGGCAGATAAGGAGCATCCGGCATGGACTTCGTCATCCAATGGTTGTGGTATCTGCTGGCTTTCGTGGTGGGCTCGGCGGTGGCCTGGGTGATCACCGTGGTGTCGATTCGGCGCACCAGCGAAGAGGACGCCTTCGCCGACCTGCCCGGCTCTCGTGAGACAGGAGCGCAGTGATGCACGACCCGAACTGGTGGCTGATGGTGCTGGCCTTTGTGCTCGGGTTGGCGCTGACGTTCGCGCTGATGGTTCGGCGGGTGAAACGTGAAGTGCCGGTGGATGCTTCGAGTCCTGAGACCGCCGAGAAGACTGACGAAGCGTCCTAACTGGGCGGAGGTAAGCGTAGCAGCAACCGCACCCCGCCCAGCGGGCTGTCCTCCAACGACGCTGTCCCGCCGTGCAATTGGGCCTGCTGAGCCACCAACGCCAGGCCCAGACCGGAGCCGGAGTGCGAGGCGGTCGACCCGCGGGAGAACCGCTCGAACACAACTTGGCGCTCCTCCTCGGGTACGCCGCTGCCGTTGTCGTCGATAGCGATTTCCACGCCGTCGCGGGAACTGACCGCGGACAGCTGAACCCGTGTCGCGCCACCGTGTTTGACGGCGTTGGCGATTGCGTTGTCGACCGCGAGACGTAGCCCGGCCGGCAGTCCCACGATGATGCAGGTCGGTGAGGGCACCAGCGAGACGTCGAGGTTGGGGTAGACCCGCATGGCGTCGTGCGCGGCGCGGTCGAGCAGCTCGGTGATGTCTACCGGCACATGGTCATCCGACGTTGACAGCTCGCCCTGGGCCAGCCGCTCCAGCGCGGAAAGCGTGGATTCGATTCGGGACTGGGTGCGCACGACGTCGTTGAGCACTTCCTTGCGCTGATCGTCGGGCAGGTCCAGCGTGGACAGCACTTCGAGGTTGGTGCGCATCGCGGTCAGCGGCGTGCGCAACTCATGCGCCGACACCGAAGCGAAGTCACGCGCCGACGCGAGCGCCTCCTTGGTGCGTTCCTGCTCCTTCCAGATGCGCTGCAGCATGCCCCGCATCGCCTCGGCGATCTCGACCGCCTCGGTGGCGCCGCGGATTGCCACCTGCGGCGCCTCGTCGCCGGCGTCGATCGAGCGGGTCTGATCGGCCAGCCGCTTGAACGGTCGCACCGCGAACGCGGCCAGCAGCCAAGCGAATACGGCTGAGGCGCCGATCGCCAGGCCGCAGATGATGATCACCCGGCGATGCCGGTTGTTGGTCCGGGCGATGGTGTCGTCGTAGGTTGCTCCGACTTCCACCGACGTGGCCTGCGGCGCAGGGATTTCCACCGTGCGCACCCGGTAGCGCACCCCGTTGACGTAGGTGTCGTCGTAACCGGCGGGCAGTTCGGGCAGCACCACGGCCGAGTTGGACGTGACCTGGTTGCCCCGCCGCACGGTGATGACCGTGTCCTGGTCGTTGGGGGAGCGCGGAATCTCGCCGAGGCCGCGCGGCAGGAACGGGATCGCGAAACCCGCGGCCTCATCCAGGCGACGGTCCAGGCGTTCCTTGCTGTCGCCGGTGATCCCGAACCACACGACGGCGCCCACGATGAGCACCGGAATGGCCGCGCCGATCGCCGTCGCGATCACCACCCGGGTACGCAGCGACGGCGTACGGGTCAGGATCCGCGACAACACATTCATGGCTCCCCATCACTGCATGCGCAGCACGAACCCCACTCCTCGAACGGTGTGCAACAGCCGGGGCCCCCCGTTGGCCTCCAACTTGCGCCGCAGGTAGCCGATGAACACGTCGACCACGTTGGTGTCGGCGGCGAAATCGTAGCCCCACACCAGCTCCAGCAGCTGCGCGCGAGACAGCACCGCGGTCTTGTGCTCGGCGAGCACCGCGAGCAGGTCGAACTCGCGCTTGGTCAGGTCGACGTCCACGCCGTTCACCCGCGCCCGCCGGCCCGGGATGTCGACCTCCAGCGGGCCGACCGTGATGGTTTCCGACGACGACGTCGCCGTCGATCCGCGGCGGCGCAGCAAGGCCTTGACCCGCGCCACCAACTCGGCCAGCACGAACGGCTTGACCAGGTAGTCGTCGGCGCCGGCCTCCAGGCCCATCACCCGGTCGTCGACCGAGCTGCGCGCGCTCAATACGCAGACCGGCACGTCGTTGTCCATCGCGCGCAGCGCGGTGACCACGCTGACGCCGTCCAGCACCGGCATGTTGATGTCGAGCACAATCGCGTCCGGCCGGGTCTCGGTGGCACTGCGCAACGCCTCGGCGCCGTCGACCGCGGTCGACACCTCGAATCCGGACAGTCGCAGCCCGCGCTCCAGCGACGCGAGCACGTCGGAGTCGTCGTCGACCACCAAAACCCGGGGTGAGCTCACTCCAGTGTCCATGCCGCCCATAATGCCTGATCGAGCCGCGTAGCAGTGGGAAGGATCCGCCCGCGCCCCGGCGCGTCGGTTGACCTCATCCTTTGTTGAGGTTTTACCGTGAAGCCCGTGAATATGGAATCGGTGGCCAGTCGCGCCCTCTACCGGCAGATGCATGCCCGGTCGGGCGAGCTTCGCTCGCTGGTGGGGCGCGGCCTTCTCGGCCGGATCTGGCGCTTCTCCGGGCGGCATCACCGCAGGTTGGGCGCATTTGTCGGGGTCAGCGTGGTCAGTGCGCTGCTGACCGTGGCCACCCCGATGTTGGCCGGCAAGGTGGTCGACGAGATCGTCGCCGGCACGCACGCCGCCGCGGTAGTGCTGCTGGCGGGCGTGATCGCCTTGGTGGCGCTGGCCGAGGCGGCGGTGTCACTGGTCACCCGGTGGCTGTCGTCGACGATTGGCGAGGGCCTGATCCTGGATCTGCGGACCGCGGTGTACGACCACGTGCAGCGGATGCCGGTGGCGTTTTTCACCCGTACCCGCACGGGGGCGCTGGTCAGCCGGCTGAGCAACGACGTGATGGGCGCCCAGCGGGCATTTTCCGACACCCTTTCCGGCGTGGTGTCCAACCTGGTCACGCTGATGCTGACGTTGGTGGTGATGGCGGGCATCTCCTGGCAGATCACCGCGTTGTCGTTGCTGCTGGTGCCGCTGTTCGTGGTGCCGGCCCGGCGCATCGGCACCACGATGGCGCGGCTGAGCCGGGAACGCGCCGTCTACAACGCGACGATGAACAGCCAGATGACTGAGCGGTTCTCCGCGCCGGGCGCCACCCTGGTCAAGCTGTTCGGTGACCCGCGGCGCGAGTCGCGCGAGTTCGCGCTGCGCGCCGGGCGGGTGCGCGACATCGGGGTGCGCTCGTCGATGTTGCAGTCGGTGTTCATGAACTCGCTGACGCTGATGTCGGCGCTGGCGCTGGCCCTGGTGTACGGGCTGGGCGGGGTGCTGGCGATCGGCGGTCACCTGCAGGCCGGCGCGGTCGTGTCGCTGGCGCTGCTGCTGACCCGGCTGTATGCGCCGCTGACCGCACTGGTCAACGCCCGGGTGGAGATCGCCAGCGCGCTGGTCAGTTTCGAGCGGGTCTTCGAGGTGCTCGACTTGGAGCCTCTGATCGGCCAGCGGCCCGGCGCGGTGCCGGTGCCCGACGGGCCCGTCTCGGTGACCTTCGACGACGTGCGGTTCGGCTACCCGTCGGCCGACAAGGTGTCGCTGGCCTCACTGGAAGAGGTCGCGGTGCTCGACGGCCGCGGGGGAGACGAAGTGCTGCACGGGATTTCGTTCACCGCCGAGCCCGGTCAGATGGTGGCGCTGGTCGGGTCGTCCGGCGCTGGCAAGTCGACGATCGCGGCGCTGCTGGCCCGGCTCTACGACGTGGACTCCGGCGCGGTGCGGCTGGGCGGGGTCGACGTGCGCGACCTGACCACTGCGTCGCTGCGCCAGACGGTCGGCCTGGTCACCCAGGACGGTCACTTGTTCCACGAGTCGATCCGGTCGAACCTGCAATTGGCGGCGCCCGGTGCGTCCGACGACGAGCTGTGGGCGGCGCTTCGGCGCGCGCGCCTGGCCGACGTCGTCGCCGAGATGCCCGACGGGCTGGACACCGTGGTCGGGGAGCGCGGTTATCGTTTGTCGGGCGGTCAGCGGCAGCGGCTGACGATCGCCCGGCTGCTGCTGGGCCAGTCGCGGGTGGTCGTCCTCGACGAGGCGACGGCGTCTTTGGACTCGGCGTCGGAAGCCGCTGTCCAGCAGGCGCTTTCAGAGGCGTTGGCTGGCCGGACGTCGATCGTCATCGCGCACCGGCTGTCCACTGTGCGGGCTGCCGATCAAATCCTCGTCGTCGAGGGCGGCCGGATTGTGGAGCGCGGCACGCACGACCAACTGCTGGCTCGCGGCGGACGCTATGCCGAGCTGTATCTCACTCAATTCGGCGGCGCCGACGAGGCCGCGGCATGAGCCGGACCGGGCAGGTGGTCGTTGTGACCGGCCCGCCCGGCTCTGGAAAGTCCACGGTCGCAGAGGTTCTCGCCGTTGATCGGCGTCGAGTGTGAAGCCATGGCGTCGAGAGTGAAGCCATGGCGGGATTTTTGCGTTCAGCCCGCCCTGGATGCACGCTCGAATCCCTGAATGCACAGTCGGTTTGGGACCGTCACTCGTCCTCTGGCACCGGGACGACGATCGCTTGGTCGATCAGGTCGGCGGGATTCGCGTCGCGCTCGGCGACGTCTGCGACATACGAAGTGTCCAGACCGGTCTGGTCGTCGGCATCGACGAGGCGCTGCTGGTCCATAGCGTCAGCTTCGGGTGTTTCGTCGACCGGCCCGATTCCCTCGACGTTCTTCATGATCGGAGTCCCTCCTTCCCCTACGCGACGCATTGCCGCCGGGCGCGGCACGGCGAGCCTTGAGTTCGGCGTTGTCGGACTCTAGCTGATTGTTGCGCTCTTCCAAGTTGAGGATCTGGACGACGCCGGCCAAGTTGATCCCCTGGTCGACCAGCTCGCTGATCCGCTTCAGCCGGTCGAGGTCGTCGTCGCTGTAGCGCCGGGTGCCGCCATCGGTGCGCGACGGGGTCAGCAGTCCCCAACGCTCATAGAGCCGCAAGGTCTGCGGCCCAATGCCCGACAGCTCGGATGCCACCGAGATGCCGTAGACGCCCCGCGCGGACCGCGGTGTCGCGTCGTTGGTCAACTGCGTCTCCATTCGTCATCGAACATCGTGGTTGCCGCGTATACAAAGCTATCATAACTGATACGACAAAGCTGTGTCAGCAAGCATAGATTTCCGGCTTGGCCAGGTGGCTACCGCGGGCGGGTTTCGTCAAAAATCTGGTGATTACCACTTGCATAATGCTGCTCCTCGTGCTATCACAAAGCTATGTCAGCAGACATAAGTCATCTGGCAACGACTCGGGAGGTTAAGTCATGGTGCTGATGCGTACGGATCCGTTCCGTGAACTGGACCGCTGGACTCAGCAAGTGCTCGGGACCGCTGCCCGGCCGGCGGTCATGCCGATGGACGCCTGGCGGGAGGGCGACAAATTCATTGTCGAGTTCGACCTACCTGGCGTGAACGCCGAATCACTCGACCTGGACGTCGAGCGCAATGTGCTCACTGTCCGTGCCGAGCGTCCCGACCTGGATCAAAACCGCGAAATGGTTTCCGCCGAACGTCCGCGCGGCGTGTTCAGCCGGCAGCTATTCCTCGGCGAGAACCTCGACACCGACAAGATCGAGGCCGGCTACCACGACGGTGTCTTGCGGCTGACGATTCCGGTGGCTGAGAAGGCCAAGCCGCGCCGCATCGAAATCAGCCACGACGGCCACCAGACGGCGATCAACGCCTGAGACGGAGCAGGGCGCTGCCCTGCCCATGGCCACCGTGTCGGATGAACGATGAGGAGGTGATGCGTCGACAGTCGAGATCGAGAGCGATGATCCCCGTGCTGTCCACAAGGATTGCTACCTAAGAGCGGCCGACGCAGGACGCGCACGCATCGCCACTGGTTGTGGCCATTTTGGTGGATCGCACGGACCTCATCGACCTGGGGTGGGCGCGTTCGTGGCCCGATACGCGCCCACCCCGGCACACGACTGTCGGCCCGGGTGGAAAGGCTCCGGTGCCTGACGATGAGCGACCCCTACTCTGTGCTCGGTGTATCGCCGACGGCATCTCAGGCCGAAATCACCCACGCGTACCGGCGCCAGTTGCGCGACTATCACCCCGACAGACGTTCCGGGGAGCCGAATTCCGGAGCCGACGAACGGCTACGTCAGATCCTGGCCGCCTACGCGCTACTACGCGATCCCAGCCGGCGCGCCGCCTATGACCGGGCTCATCCGGTACGCAAAGCCAGCACTTCGGTCCGGATCCCAGTGTCGCGCAGACGTTCTCACGACGACGACCAGCCTCCGCTGCGGGCCGGTCCTGTCCGCTGGCATCGCTGATCAGTTCAGACCAGGCCGATCCGCCGGTGGCGTTGCAGGCGGGCGGTCATGCGTTGGGTATCGGGTACCGTTCGCAGCGTCTGTAGTTCGTGTGCGATGGCCCGCGACATCCGTTTGGCGAACGCGATCGGTTCGTCCGCCGCGTCGGGATGTTCGGGCACGATGACGTCGACAATGCCGGATGCCCGCAGGTCTTTGGATCGAATGCCTTGGGCCGCAGCGAGTTCGGGGGCATGGTCGGTGTCGCGGAACATGATCGCGCTGGCACCCTCCGGCGGCAGCGGAGCCAGCCAGCCGTGCAGCGCGGCCAGCACGCCGTCGGCGGGCAGCATCGCCAGCGCCGGCCCGCCGCTGCCCTGACCCAGCAGGACCGACACCGTCGGGGTCTCCAGCGTGACGAGTTCGGCCAGGCAGCGCGCAATTTCACCGGCCAGTCCGCCCTGCTCGGCGGCTTCGGAGAGCGCCGGGCCTGCGGTATCGATGACGAGCACCAACGGCAGCCGCAGACCTGCGGCCAACGCCATGCCGCGCCGGGCTTCACGCAGCGCGGCCGGACCCACGATGCCGCCGAAGATGCGCTGCTGGCCGAGTACGACGGCAGGCTGGCCGCCGAAGCGCGCCAGCGCCAAGAGCGTGCTGCCTGCTTCGCCCTGTCCGGTACCCGACAAAAGAACGCGCTCGGTGGCGCCGTGTCGCAGCAGCGTTCCAATCCCGGGGCGATCCTGGCGGCGCGACGCCACCACCGAATCCCACGCCGGCACATCGGGTATCGGCTCGCGCTCGAGCGCGGACTGCGGGCTTGCGGGCGGATCCACCAACACTTTCAGCACCCGTTCCAGGGTGCGGCGCAGCCATCGCAGCGGAATGACGCCGTCGATCACGCCATGACGTTGCAGATTCTCGGCGACCTGGATGCCCGACGGGAAGGGCTCACCGTAAAGCTGCTCATACACCCGGGGACCCAGGAAACCGATCAGCGCGCCGGGTTCGGCGATCGTGACATGACCGAGCGATCCCCACGACGCGAACACCCCGCCTGTGGTCGGATGACGCAGGTACACCAGGTACGGCAGGTGCGCTCGCTTGTGCAATTGGATCGCCGCGCTGATCTTGACCATCTGCACGAACGCGACCGTGCCCTCCTGCATGCGGGTGCCGCCGGAACTCGGCGAGGCCAGCAACGGCAGGCGCTCGCGGGTGGCTCGCTCTATCGCTGTGGTGATCCGCTCGGCCGCGGCCACTCCGATCGAGCCGGCCAAAAAGTCGAACTCGCAGGCGATTACGGCCACCCGCCGGCCATGCACCCGGCCCTCACCGCTGACCACCGACTCGCTCAAGCCGGTGGCAGCACGCGCAGTTGCCAGCTCGCGCGCGTATGCGTCGTTTGTGGAGATTGCGACCGGCTCGGTGTCCCAGCTGACGAACGATCCCGCATCGAGCACCGCGTCGCGCAGCTCGTCCGCGCTGATCCGGCTCACCGCACGAGCGTAGCCAGCTGGTGGCTCGATAAGGTGTTCCAATGATCGGTCTCACCCGCGACGAAGACGTCCTCACTATCGAGATGCAGCGCGCCGAGCGGCGCAACGCGCTGAACTCCCAGCTGGTCGAGGAGCTGCGGGAAGCCGTACAGAAGGCGGCCGCCGAGAACGTCCGCGCCATCGTGCTGACCGGGCAGGGCACGGTGTTCTGTGCAGGCGCCGACCTGTCCGGCGACGCGTTCGCCGCCGACTACCCCGACCGGCTCATCGAGCTGCACAAGGCCATGGATGCCGCGCCGATGCCGGTGATCGGGGCGATCAACGGGCCCGCGATCGGTGCGGGTCTGCAGCTGGCCATGCAATGCGACCTGCGGGTGGTTGCGCCCGAGGCGTTCTTCCAGTTCCCGACCTCGAAATATGGCCTGGCCCTTGATAACTGGAGTATCCGCCGACTGTGTTCGCTGGTGGGTCATGGCCGGGCCCGGGCGATGCTGCTCACGGCGGAGAAGCTGACCGCCGACGTCGCGCTGCAGACCGGGATGGCCAACCGGATCGGGTCGCTGGCCGACGCGCAGGCCTGGGCCGCGGAGATCGCCGGCCTGGCGCCGCTGGCGCTGCAGCACGCCAAGCGGGTCCTCAACGACGACGGAGCCATCGAGGAAGCCTGGCCGGTCCACAAGGAACTCTTCGACAAGGCATGGGCCAGCCAGGACGTCATCGAAGCGCAAATGGCCCGCGTGGAAAAACGACCACCGAAATTCCAGGGAGCCTGATCGGATGCTGCGCGGAGCGCTGCGACTGGCGGCCGGCACGGTCACGCTGGCCAGCGGGGGATGGATGCTGCGCGCGCTGCACGGCGCACCGGCCGCTTTGGGCGCGGACCCCGCCGCTATCCGCGCGGTGGCCAGCCGCTCGCCGAATTTCCGCGACGGCGTCTTTGTCAACCTCGAGCCGGGCTCGCTGTTCAGCATGGACCGCGAGCAACAGCGGCTGATCCTGAGGGAGGTCATCGGCGGCCGCGCGGCCAGTCGTCCCGGCGCGACGATCCCGTTGGCCGAGCCCCAGCCGATGGGCAGCGCTCTGGACCTCGCGGTCTGCTGGTTGGGCCACGCGACGGCGCTGGTGGAGATCGACGGCTACCGGGTGCTCACCGACCCGGTCTGGAGCGACCGCTGCTCGCCGTCGGATGTCATCGGTCCGCAGCGGATGCATCCGCCGCCGATCGAACTGGAGGGCTTGCCGGCGCTCGACGCGATCGTGATCAGCCACGACCATTACGACCACCTCGACATCGACACGGTCCTCGCGCTGGCCCGCACCCAGTGGGCGCCGTTCTTCGTTCCGCTCGGGGTGGGCGCGCACCTGCGGTCGTGGGGCGTCCCCGAGGACCGCATCGTCGAACTCGACTG
Source organism: Mycobacterium sp. MFM001 (assembly GCF_003402475.1). Lineage (GTDB taxonomy): Bacteria > Actinomycetota > Actinomycetes > Mycobacteriales > Mycobacteriaceae > Mycobacterium. Next base: position 551,591 of record NZ_BFAB01000002.1, on the reverse strand, counting down.
GAACGAGCGCGCCAACGTCGACCAGCTGACCCTGGTCTGCACGCCAGCACGGCATTTCTCCGGCCGCTTCTTGAACCGCAACATGACGCTGTGGGCGTCGTGGGCACTGATCGGGCCGAGGCATCGCGCGTACTTCGGCGGCGACACCGGCTACACCGAGAGCTTCGCGCAGATCGGCGCCGAGCACGGGCCGTTCGACCTGACGCTGCTGCCCGTCGGCGCCTACAACAAGGCGTGGCCGGACATCCACATGAATCCGGAGGAGGCGGTCCGGGCACACCTCGATCTTGGCGGCCGGCTTTTGCTGCCGGTCCACTGGTGCACCTTCCGGTTGGCGCCGCATCCGTGGGCCGAGCCGATCGAGCGGCTGCTGACAGCCGCCGAGGCGGCCGACGTCCAGGTAGCGCTGCCCAAACCCGGCCAACGCGTCGAGCCCACGGACACAGCCGAATTCGAGCCGTGGTGGCGACTCTGAAAGAATCACCCAGACCGTTTCTACGGAAAGGAACAGCGCATGGGATTTTTGGACAAGGCCAAAAGCCTGCTGTCGCAGAACGCCGACAAGGTTGAACAGGCGATCGACAAGGCCGGCGACATCGTCGACGAGAAAACCGGCGGCAAGTACAAGGACACCGTCGACAAGGTGCAGGATGCGGCCAAAAAGGCTGTGGACAAAGGCAACCCAGAGAACTGACCCATGGCGAAAGTCTCTGGATCCATCGACGTACCCCTGCCGGCCGAGCAGGCATGGGTGCATGCCGCCGATCTCTCCCGCTACAAGGAGTGGCTGACCATCCACCGGGTATGGCGCAGCAAGCTGCCCGAGACCCTGGAGAAGGGCACCGTCGTCGAGTCGATCGTCGAAGTCAAGGGCATGCCGAACCGGATCAAGTGGACGATCGTGCATTACAAGCCGCCAGAGGCCATGACGCTCAATGGGGTTGGCGTCGGCGGCGTCAAGGTCAAACTGCTCGCCAAGATCAAGCCCAAGGGCGACGGCTGCGAGGTCAACTTCGACGTGCACCTCGGTGGCCCGGCCCTGTTCGGGCCGATCGGGATGATCGTCGCGGGTGCGCTCAAGGGTGACATTCGCGACTCGCTCGACAATTTCGTCAAGGTGTTCGCGCCAGTGCGATGAGTTTCGGAGCCGGCGGTGGTCGGTATCGGTGAACCCCGACACGGGGCCCACACCGTATCGAAGGAGACCATCGTGCCTATTCGTCCCGCGACCACAGCGCCGCAGTCGACTTCTATCGCGCGGTCTTCGGCTGGCGCACCGAGCAAGTCGCCGACACCGACGAATTCCGTTACACCACTGCGTGGTTCGGTGATCAGCAACTGCTCGGGGTGATGGACGGGGCCGCCTGCCTGCCCGCCGACGCCGGATCGAACTGGACCATCTTCTTCGGCGCCGAAGAGGTCGACAAGACACTGCAGGTGATCACCGACAACGGCGGCGCGGTGCTGCGCGGCGCCGAAGACACTCCCTACGGGCGATTGGCGGCGGCCGCCGACCCGACGGGCGCGGTGTTCAACCTGTCGTCGTTGGACTAATCGGCCGGGCCGAGGCCGAAGTCGGCGTAGTCGAAGCCGGGTACCACCACGCAGCTGACCAGGCTGGGCTCGTCGTCCCGGGGGCGGGCCCGCTGCCAGTATCGAGGCGGCACCAGCACCTGGGGCCGCTCGCCGGCGATGATGTCGCTGCCGAGCACATGTGTTGTGGTGCTATGCCGTTCGCTTCCGATGTCGAGCAGTAGCGGGCTGCCGCGGTGGTGCAGCCACAACTCGGCGCTACGCACGGTGTGCCAGGCTGACTGCTGACCCGGCATCAACAACAGCAGGATCGCCGTTCCGGCGCTGCGCGGCCCGGTGTAATCCGGTGGCAACGCGGACTGGCCCACCGTCACATCGCTGCGCCAGGTCTGCCGAAACCAGCCGCCCTCGGGGTTGGGCGCCAGGTCCAACTCGCGGGCCCAGTCCGGTAGCTCGGTCATCGCTCCACCCTAAAGTGCGCGCTAGTGTCGCACTATGACCCGTCTGCATCCCGGTTGGCTGGTCGCGCTATTCGCGGCGGTGATGTCGGTTTCCGCCTGGCTGCCGTGGCTGACCACGACGGTGCACGGCGGCGGGTGGGCCAGCGCCGTCGGGGGCAGCATGGGCAGCCTGCATCTTCCGCGCGGCTTCGGGACAGGTCAGCTGATCGTGTTGCTGTCCTCGACGCTGCTGGTGGCCGGCGCGCTGGCCGGGCGCGGGTTGTCGACGAGGCTGGCATCGATTGCAGCGCTGGTTCTTTCGTTGCTCATCGGCGCGCTGACGTGGTGGTACTACGACGTCAACGTCAGCCCGCCTGTCGCGGCCGGCTACGGCCTGTACGTCGGCGCGGCGGGCGCGGCCGGTGCGGTGGTCTGCTCCGGGTGGGCGCTGGCGTCGTCACTGCGTCGCTGACAGCCCAATGGCGTCCGCCGCAGAGTCGGCGGAATGCCACCTCCGCAACTGTGCGCCCGGTGCCCACGTCGCATGGGTGCCGCTGGAAACACGTTCCGGCAGTTGGAGTTTGCACACCGGCCCGTCGCTGACCCGGGCGGCGTCGAAGATCAGGCAGTAGGAGGCGTCGGCGTTCATGTCGGTGGTCAGCGTGACCAGATAGCCGTCGTCTTCGCCGCGACCGGCTGCGCGCGGCGCCATCGCAGTCTCACTTCCATAGACGCCGTCGCCGAACGAGTAACGCTGCTCGCGGCCCGTGAGAACGTCGTGTCTGACCAGCCCGTCGAACAGGAACCAGCCGGGTTTTCCGGTGGCCGCGTAGCTGTAGCGGTATTCGGTGGCCGCGTAGTCGGCGTTGATCACCCCGAATTCGGTGATGGCCTCCGACAATTGCTCTTCGGCCACGGCGCCGGTCACCAGATTCAGCCGCCACCGGTGCAGCCGCGCCTGCATGCGGTCGAGCGCCAAAAAGCGAAATGCCCGTTGCCATTTGCTGCCGCTGCCGGTGTCGGCGGGCTCGGGGTCGGCCTGGAAGAACCCGTCGAGCACGATCTCGTCGCCGTCCTCGTAGGCGTTGACGAAGTGCAGCACGAACGTGGGCTCGCCTTCGAACCACCGAATGTCGCCGGTCTGGCCGCGCCGCGGCAGCACCGCGAACCGCGACGGCATGTCCGGATGGAAGCGGGCCACGTGCAGGTCACGAGCCAACAGCTCGGGTTCCCAGAACAGCGGGAAATCGTTGAGCACGACATAGTTTTCGGTGAACGCCATGTCGTGCGGCAGCCGCGGCCCCGGCAGCGGCACGTCGACGTAATGCACCAGTTCGTTGCTTGCGTCGACGACGCCGTAGTGCATGTACGGCGGCTGCTTGCTGTAGTTGAAGAACAGCAGCTCGCCCGTCTTGGGGTCCACCTTCGGATGCGCCGACACACCCCAGTCGAAGGGGAAGCGACCGTTCCATTGTTCTTTGCCAAGGGTTTTGGCGGTGTACGGGTCCAGCCGATACAAATCGCCGCATTGATAGAAACTGGTCAGCGCGATACCGCGGTGTACGACGACGTCGGTGCTCGACGCATCCTTCATCAGGCCGCGAGCACCCCAGCCGTCGGTCCGCTTGGCCATCGATATCGGTTCGGCCAGTCCCGGCCACAACGGTCCGCCCGCCTCGTTCTCCGCCAGGAAACCGTCGGTACGGATGAAGCGGTTGCGGTAGAACGCCTTGCCGTCGCGAAACCCGACCACCTGCAGCATGCCGTCGCCGTCGAACGGGTGATACGTCTTCAACGCCGGGTGCAATGGATTCTCGGTGTTGCGCAGATATACGCCATCCAGATCGTGCGGTATCTCACCCTCGATCGCCGTCAGATCGTCGGCGTCCCACTCCGTGGTCTGCGGACGCCACGGACCGGTCCGGTACGGGTGGTCGTCATCCTCGGGCAGGGTGGACAGGAACTTGGCGACGATCTCGACGTTCACCGAGTGAAGCCCTCGCGCATAGCGGCACGGTAGTACAACTGGTGGCGGCCCCGCCGGCTCTCGGCTGAACCGACGAGACCTAAGCGAGCGCGCAGGTCGACCAACGCGTCCGCCTCAAGGGCACATTGCCGTTGGCCTCGATTGACAAACATCGCCGGTCTGCTCGGCCGAATTGTGTAGCTCTGCGCTGCCGAGGGAATTCTGGATATATGCAAGCTCTATCGGGTCACGACGTAGCGCAGCGGATGGCGGAGCTGGCGCGTTCCGTCGCGGCCCCCGCCAAGGTGGAAGACGTGTTGGCGACCGTGACCGGTACAGCGGTCGAATTGCTGCCCGGTGCCGACACCGCAGGCGTTCTGCTGGTCTCCAAGGGCGGCAAGTTCGAGTCGTTGTTCGGCACCTCCGAGCTGATCTACAAGCTGGATGAGCTACAGGCGAAGTACAACCAGGGCCCGTGCGTGGATGCGGCGCACGACGACCTGATGCTCCGCGCAGATGATTTCACCATCGAGACCAGATGGCCGGACTTCTCCCGTGCGCTCGCCGAGATCGGCGTGCGTAGCTGTCTGTCGTTCAAGCTCTACGCCGGTGACCGCACCGCGGGCGCGTTGAACGTATTCGGTCTGAAGGCCCACGCGTTCACCGCGGAGTCGGAAGCGCTCGGCTCGGTGCTCGCCGCGCATGCCGCGGCCGCGATCCTCGCCAGCCGGCACAGCGAGCAGCTTCGGTCCGCTATCAACAGCAGAGACGTCATCGGCCAGGCCAAGGGCGTTCTCATGGAGCGGTTCAATATCGACGCGCTGCGCGCGTTCGAGATGCTGCGCAAGCTCTCGCAGGACACCAACGTGAAGCTGGCCGAGCTGGCGCAGCGGGTGGTCGATACTCGCGGGACCTGACCGGCCGCGTCAAGCTGTCAAGGTCGGAGTCAGCGCCGCACGCACGATGCGCGTATCGCTTGTCGCGATCGTGAGATTCCGGCGGGCCGCCTGCGCGACGATCATCCGGTCGAATGGGTCTTTGTGCTCCCATGGCAATCGGCCGGCCAGGATGGCGTCGCTCGCGTCGATCGGCAGGTCGGTCGCGGTCATGTCGGCGACAATGTCGGACCACGCTGACAGCAGCGGCTCGCCGTCGAGGCGGCCCAGCCGGGTCTTGATCGCGATCTCCCAAGCCGATGCTGCGGACACCACGACGTCAGTGCTCGGTTCCGAAAGGATTTCTCGGACCGGGGCGGAGATCTTCTCGGGGGCGGTTACCAGCCACAGCAGCACACTGGTGTCCAGCAGGACGCAGCGCTGCTCTGGCGTCACGAATTGCCTTCCCAGGCCGCGAGTTCGGTGTCGGGAAGCGGATCGTCAAAGTTTTCCGGCACGGCAAGCGTTGGCAGTTGGCCGAACTTCCGTCGACGTCGCTGTGCCGGCGTCAGGACGGCGACCGGCCGGCCATGCGTGGTGATGGTGACCGATACGCCGGTCCGCTCGATTTCCGCCAAGAGGGCATTCAGTTTCGCCTTGGCTTCCGTACTGGTAATGGTCTTCACCAGGCGAGCTTAGACTCTTCGGACTAGTCACACTAGTCATAATTTGAGAATGTCTCTGGCCTGCAAAAATAGTGCCCCCGGCAGGATTCGAACCTGCGACACCCGCTTTAGGAGAGCGGTGCTCTATCCCCTGAGCTACGAGGGCGAGGGCTGCGCCGTGGACCGCCTGACTAGAACCTAGCCGTTTCGGAGCAACGGGGCGCTCTTCGACGATTCCGGATGCCGTTTCGGGCCGCGTCGGCCGAGTGCGAGTGTAGCGGGCGAGTGCCATGCGCACTTCCGTGAGCATTCGCGATGACCGCACTGCAGCGTTCGCATCGGTGCGTCGTCAGTTTTCTCGGGTTGGCCAGTCGGCCGGCAGCGCGTCGGGGCCGACGGCGATCACCGATTCGTCGTCGGCCCCGAGGTACTCCAACAGCGTTATGGTGGCGAACTCGGCGACGACGTAGATCGGGTAAGTCGGTCCGGCATCGCGGTAGGCCCGCATCTTTTCCAGGTAGTCGTTCTGGAAGCACACGGTGCGCTCAGGGTGTTCAAGGACCCAATGCGGGAAGAAGATGACGCCATGAAGGCGGCGTTTAGCGGGCAAGACGTCGACTGCCACCGACGTCCCGGTGGGTTCCGTCCATGAGATCTTGAAGCTGTCGTGGTCGAGCTGCACGAGGTCGACGTGCTGGTCTTTGACCCAACGGCCCCCGACGTGACCCGAATGGATGCGGTAGTCGATGGTGCTGGCGTTCTTGACGTACATCTCGTACTTCCAGCCGTTGGCGTAGGTGTAGACGAAGCGGTATCCGACGATGCCGGAAAGGTCTTGCGCGGGAACGGGATTCGACTCAGCTGACATGGTTGATTCTCAATTCGGGTTGACGACGGCGGTCAGAGTTCGGTGCAGTTCGGGGTGGTCGGCAGACCGTTGAATCGGTCGGCGATCCACTGCATGCTGCGTTCACCGTCGACATACGACGTCAGGAGGTGATTGACGGACAGTTTATTGAGAAACGGGGGTTGCTCGTTGGTCCAGAACTGGACGTCGGCACCCTTGGCGCACCAGTCCAGCGCCACCTGGTGGGCCTGATGCCAGGGCACGAGCGGATCCCACCGGTTCTGGTCGATGAAGAGCGGGATGGCGGGCTGCAGTGTGCCGAGTTTCTGCGCCTGCAGCGCCGTGCGGATGGGCTCCGTCTCGGCGAGTTCGTCGGGCGAGACGGTGAAGTACTCCTGCGTGCGGTGGAACGCGAAGGTCAAGAACATCTCGGCCACGCACATGTTCTGTGTGCGGCTGACCAGGTCCTCGCCTTGCGGCGTCAAGCGATCGTGGATCGGTTGCGACAGTTCGGGATACGCCGCGATCAGGCCGTTGAGGACTAACCCGGTGATTCCGGCGAGGACGTTGCCGTCGACGTAGGGAAACGTTGCCGCGGAATCCGACGGCGGTGCGCCCACGAAGGCGCCGACGAGATGCAGTTCCGGGGCATACGCGGGCGCAAGCTCCGCGGCCGAGCCCGCTGCGGTGCCGCCTTGCGAGTACCCCCAGAACGCGACCGGGCCGTCGGGATTCAGTGAGGTGCCCGTCAAGTGTTTCGCGGCGCGGGCCGCGTCGATCAGCGCATATCCCTGCGCGAGACGGTTGCCGAACGTATGCACCCCGGGCGTGCCCAGGCCCTCGTAATCGGTTACCACTATTGCGAATCCGCGTGCCACCATGGTGGCGATAAACGTCTCTTCGTACTCGAGCATGAGGTCGAGTCCGCTGGAGAAGTGGATGCCCTGGTTGAACAGCCGGGAAGGCGCGCACTGGTCGCCCAGGCCATGTGTGCCGACTCCGTATGCGATCAGCGGCCTGGGACCGCCGCCCGGCCATGGGTTGTCCGGCTCGAAGTAGGTTCCCGTCACGGCGATCGGTTGGCCGTGCGGATCGGTGCTGCGGTACATGATCCGGGTTGCGGAGGCGACGTAGGCACCCAGCTGCCCGGAGGGCTCCAGCACGATGCGCGACGGTTCGGTGCGGATCAAATCGCCGGGCCGGCCAGGTGGCAGCGGGTCGGGAGGTGTGTAGAACTCCGCGTATACCGACTCGTCGGCACCCGCAACAGATGTGGTGGCGCTGATCGTTCCCGCCAGGTTCGACCCCACCAGGATCGCAGCCGCTATCCATCCAACCCACCTGCGTCGCACTGCCATGGCGCCCACCCGCCCTCGTCGTCGAGTTCGTGTCGGGCCGACCCGTCGCCGGCCCGCGATGCATCGCAGCGCACCGCGGGTTGGCTTGCCAAGGAAGGTTTTCCGCTGAGTCGAAAGGGCTGTCAAACCCAGGTTGCGCCGTCGTTGGCGTCGAGGGTCCGCGAAATGCCTTGAGCCGTGACCCGCAATGCAGGGAGCAGATGCTTTCCGTCACCGTCTGCTGCCGCGACGACCAACCCCACCGCAGCGACGACTTCGTCGTTCCGGAAGATCGGCACTGCAACGCCGCAGCCGCCCAACCCCATTTCTTCAGGCGCCGTTGCGTAGCCGTCCCGCCGCGCGCGGTGAAGTTGCTCGCGCAAGAGACCCGCATGCACGATCGTGCGCGGTGTGACGCGGTGCAGTCGGCTCAGCGCGGCCGCCTGGACCGTTTCGGGCGCGTGCGCCAGCAGCACTTTGCCGAGGCTGGTCGCGTGGATCGGCAGGCGGGTTCCACTGCGGCTGATCACCGGCACGCTGGCATGCCCTGCCAACCGGGCGACGCATAACACCGAGATCCCGTCGCGGACCGCAAGATGCACTGTTGCGCCCGTCGAGGCATAGAGATCGTGCACGAACGGAGAGGCCACCTCACCCAGACCGACCTGCACCGGCGCCAGGAGACCGACGTCCCACAACCTGCGGCCGATCACATATCGTCCGCACGGTAGGCGTTCCAGCGCCCCCCACGCCTCGAGTTCACCAACCAGGCGGTGAGCAGTGCCGACCGGGATTCCCGCGCGACGCGCCAGTTCGCTTAACCGCATTCGTCGGTGCATGCTGTCGAACGCTGCCAGCAGGGCGAGCACACGCGCGGTGACGGTAGCGCCCGGCTGAGCGCAGTTTCCTGCCATGGCGACGCAGTCTTCCCCACGGCGAACGGCTCAACAAGACGAGGGTCACCCCAAACCAAAGGCTCCTCGGCGCTAAATTTTCGGCGAATTTTGGATTCGGTTGCGGCTCAGCGCAGTTCCGCGATCACCTTGGCGAAGCCCTCGGCGTGATTCTCCTGCACGGTGAACGACGTCAGCCCGTAGGTGTCACGGTATCCGCGCAACCTGTCGGCCATGTCGCGGGGCGATCCGCTCAACACCGCCGGCAACTCCAGCAGCTCGGCATCGGACAGCGTCGGCGCATACCGACGGGTCAGCCTCAGGTCGGGTATCTCCGAATTGTCTGACGGCACAGCGGTAATCGCCAGGTTCAATTCGAGATCCCGCTCACCGGCAGCGGCCCGGACGAAGTCGATCCGCTCGGCCAACGGATCGCCGGCCGCCTTCGGGCTCGCACCCGTCAGGCCGATGATGTCGGCGTGCCGGGCGGCCACCGTCAGCAGCCGGTCGCCGTTGCCGGCGATCAGGATCGGGATGCTGGGCAGGTGCTCCTTGAGGTAGGTCGTCACGTGCTCGAGGTAGTCGACGCGACGCCCGGCGCTCGGGTAGGGCAGCTCGGCGGCCTCGAATTCTTCGCGCACGTATCCGGCGCCGAGGCCGACCTCCAGGCGCCCGTCGCTGAGCAGATCGACTTCGGCGGCGTCGCGCGCCAACAGCGCCGGCTTGTAGAAGTAGGCGTTGAGCACATAGGTGCCCAGCCGGACCGTCGTGGTGGCCTGGGCGATCGCGGACAGCACCGGGAACGGCGCCGGCGCGCCGAGGTGGTCGGGCAGATGCAGGACGTCGAACCCGTAATCCTCCAGCCGTCGTGCCTTGTCGAGCAGCGCCGCCCGGGACTTGACCGCATGGATGCCGATCGAAAAGCGAAAACCCTTGCTAATCAGTCACTCCGATCTGTTCCCAGGATCGGGCCGCGGCGACCAATCCTTGCACCAGAGCGGAGGTTACCGGTGAGAGCCCGTCGTCGCCGGGCAGGGGGCTGCGGGGGCTGATGCCGCGAACCCGCGGCGGCAATTCCAGCTGCGTACCGCCGTCGCGGGTCCGGTTGACCGGGTTGTGCGGGTGCAGGCCACGCAATTCGGACGGGATCTTGTCGAGGTCGGTGACCACCTGGTAGCCCGGCAGGTCGACATGCTTGGCGACGTGGGCGGCCAGCGCCCGGTTGCGGCCGCCGGCCAGCAGTTGCGTGCCGCGCCCGACTCGCCCATAGCCGTGCAGCGAGATGGTGACGTCGACGTGGTCGAGAAACTCTGCGAGCAAAGGCGATTCGGCGGGGTCGAAACGCGCCGACGACAGGTGGTGCGTGTAGTGGTCGGGATGGCGCACCAGATACACCGACGCGTCGGCGGCGTCGGCGGCGCGTTCGGCGATCACGTCGGTCATCTGCTCCAGCCCGCCGCCGTGAATGGCGAGAAAGCCGAACCGCGACCGCAGCCGGCTGACTTCCGTCACGCCGCCGTCGCGCAACAGCTCTGAAAGTGACTGCGGCGCAGGCGATGTGGGCTTCGACGCGGGCCGGTGCCAATGGGCGGGGTCCCAGCGGCGCAGAAAGTCGATCCAGCGGTGCGGCAGTCGGTGATGGATTGCGCCGCCGATGATGCGCTCGAGGTAGCCCGGTCGCGGCACACCGGGATCGACCCGGTGGTCGATGTAGACCCAGGCGTCCGACGGTCCGTCGTCGGTGTGCACCGTCAGCCGGTCGCGGCGGTAGCGGCGCGGCACGCCCTCAGCACTGTCCAAGGTGGCCAGGTCGTGGTCGGAGAGCTGCCAGACGACGCCGTGCACCCGGGTGCCGGCAAACGGCTCGACCGTGGCCACGCCGCGCTGGTTGATCAGCCAGTCGTGATCGCCGAGTACGGCCGGACGCGGATCCACGGCGTCTGGACAGCGTTGCGCCATCTGCTGCACGCACAGGTTGGACCCGTACGCGAAGTAGGTATGACGACGGGCGAGCACTAGCCCTTCACGGTGAGGTAGATCAGCACCACGTTAAGCAGACTAATCAAAACCCCGACCAGCCAGCCAATAGCAGTGGTCAGGCGGTGGTTGACGTCGGCGCCCATCAGCGTGCGGTCGCTGGTCAGCGCGACCAGCGGCAGCACCGCGAGCGGGATCCCGAACGACAGCACCACCTGCGACAGGACGAGCGTGCGGGTCGGGTCGAGGCCGACAGCCAGGATCAGCAGGGCGGGGGCCAGCGTGACCAGTCGGCGCATCACCATGGGCACCGACCGGTACAGCAAACCTTGCATGATCATGGCGCCGGCGTATGCGCCCACCGACGAGGAGGCCAGCCCTGACGCCAGCAACCCGATCGCGAAGAACACCGCGATCGTCGGGTTCACGGTGTCGCGCACCGCCACGTAGGCGCCGTCGATGGTTCCGGTGCCGCCGCGGCCCTGCATGTTGAGGGCTGCAACCAGCAGCATCGCCCCGTTGACCGCTCCCGCGACGATCATCGCCAGCACGACATCGAGGCGGGTGACCCGCAGCAGCCGTCGCCGCCACGGCCCGGCCGCCGGATGCCCGTGCCGGTCGCGGGCCAGCCCGGAATGCAGATACACCGCGTGCGGCATCACCGTCGCGCCCAGCATCGCAGCGGCCAGCAGCACACTTTCGGTGCCGTGGAACCGGGGCAGCAGACCGCCGAGCACTTCGTCGGGCGGCGGTGTCGCCACAAAGAAGCTGGCCGTGAACCCGATCGCGATGACCAGCAGCAAGCCGGTGATGACACGCTCGAACAACTGCTGGCCGCGCCGATCCTGGATGCCCAGCAACAGCAGTGAGACCACACCGGTGATCACCCCGCCCAGCAGCAGCGGGAGGTCGAACAGAATGCGTAGCGCGACGGCTCCGCCGATCACTTCGGCGACGTCGGTGGCCATCGCGACGATCTCGGCCTGGGCCCAGAACGCCAGCCGGGCCGGACGCGTCATCCGAACGCCGACGGCCTCGGGCAGAGAGCGCCCGGTCACCAGTCCGAGCTTGGCCGACAGGTACTGCACCAGCCCGGCCATCACGTTGGCGGCAACGATCACCCACAGCAGCAGGAACCCGAACTGCGCGCCGGCGCTGACATTGGCCGCGACGTTGCCGGGGTCGACGTAGGCGATCGCGGCGACGAACGCCGGCCCGAGCAGATACCAGCCGGCCTTGGCCTGGGTGCTCTGCGCCACCTAACTCTCTTCCACCATGCGAATAAGAAAGTTAGGGTAGCCGAAACATTCAGCCGGCGGTGTAGAGGCCCCGTGCCGTCACCAGCGGCAGATCCAGGGTGGTCCGGATCCCGGCAGGCGCGGCGACGACGGCGGGGATCGCATTGACGACGCGCATCGCGGTGGCGACTAGCCCGGCGTGGTTGTGGTCGCCGTTGGGGCTACTGAGGCAGACGTCGACGGCATAGGAGGGTTCGCCGGTGATCTCGATGCGGTAGGAGCCGCCGGGCTGGGCGGGCTGCGGCCAGTCTGGCCGCAGGTCGTCGCGCAACCGGGTGACGTGTTCGAGGACCACCGCGGCTTGGCCGTCGACCATCCCGAGCACCTCGAACCGCAGCGCCGCCGCACTGCCCTGCGGGATGTGTCCGGAGGCGATGTCGAAATCCGCCGGCGCCGGCTCGCGTTCGTAGCGCTCGGTGACTTCGTCGAGCTCGATGCCCAGGCCCGCGGCGAGTTGGCGCACCACCGATCCCCACGCCAGACTCAGCACGCCCGGTTGCAGCAGCATCGGGATCTCGTCGATCGGCTTGCCGAATCCCATCACGTCGAACATGACCGTCGCGCTGTCGTAGGTGGCGTAGTCGACGATTTCCATGCAGCGGATCTGCTGGACGTTCTGGCAGGTGCCGGCCAGGGCCAGCGGCAGCAGGTCGTTGGCGAACCCAGGGTCGATGCCGTTGACGAACAGGCTCGAATTACCTTCGCGGGCCGCGTCTTCCAGAGGCGTGAGCATCTCCTGGGGAATCACCTGCCAGGGATACTGCAGGAACACCGCGCTGCTGCCGACGACGTTGACACCGGCGGCCAGGATGCGGCGGTAGTCGTCGAGCGCCTCGGGGAGCCGGTTGTCGGCCATCGCGGTGTAGACCGCGCACTGCGGGCGGGTGGCCAGCACCGCGTCCAGGTCGGCGGTGGCGGCGATGCCGGTCGAAACATCAAGCCCGGCAAGCTCTCCGGCGTCTTTGCCCGCCTTGGCGTCCGAGGACACCCACACGGCGGTGAGCTCGAATTCGGGGTTGGCGATGAGCGCTCGTAGTGCGTGGACGCCGACGTTGCCGGTGCCGAGCTGGGCGACGCGAATGGGCATGGTCACAGGTCCGGGATCGGGAGGTCGAGGTTGGGAAAGGTGATGCCGCCGTCGACTTCGAGCACCTTGCCGGTCAGGTAGGCGCCTGCGGGCGAGGCCAAATAGACTGCGGCGGCGGCGATCTCGTCTGGTTGTCCGAGCCGGCGCATGGGCGTCGCCTTCTCCATCGGCTCTCGCAGTTCGTCGTTGGAGGCGACGATGTCCAGGGCCGAGGTGGCGATCGAGCCGGGCGCGATGGCGTTGACGCGGATCTTCGGGCACAGGTCCAGGGCAGCGAGCCGGGTGTAGTGGGCGAGTGCGGCCTTGGCGGTGCCGTAGGCGGCGAAGCCGCGTCCGGCCACCCGTCCCATCGTCGAGGTGATGTTGATGATGCTGCCGCCGCCCGAATGCTCGAGCATCAGCGGCACGGCCGCGGTGGTCAGTGCGTGCGCGGTGCCGACGTTGAAGGTAAACGCGTCTTTGAGGTCTTTGGTTGAGGTGTTCAGCAGCGCGTTGGGCATCGTTCCGCCGACGTTGTTGACGACGATGTCCAGCCGCCCGAAGGCCTCGACCGCTTGGCCGGCCAGTTCCGCGGTCTGTTCCGGATGGGCCAGGTCGGCGGCGACGACGTGGGCGCGGCGGCCTGCGGCGCGGACCTGTTCGGCGACGGCCTCTAGTTGGGATTGGGTCCGTGAGGCGATGACGACGTCGGCGCCGACGTCGGCGAAGGCCAGTGCGATGGCCGCGCCAAGGCCGCGGCCGGCCCCGGTAATTACGGCAACTTGGTCGTCGAGCCGGAATTTGTCGAGTATCACGGGCGACACCGTAACAAGCCGCAAGCGGCCGCGTAACCCTATTTCTGAAACACGTTCTAGTCCGTCTTGGCGGCCTCTGCACCATTCTTCGGATCCGGCCGCCTGAGTCCAGATATCGGAGATTGGTTCATGAAAACAGACGGCAGTTCACCGAATCGCTCCGCTCCGGCGGCGTCGCTCAGCTACGCTCTGGACCTCCGGTCGGCACACAGGTGTTTCGCGGGCGCATACGGGACAACAGAAAATGCCTCCGCAGCAGCATGATTGAGGACTTCGCCAACGTGAAAACATTCGGGAAGAAGCGGTCGGCTCTGACCGCCGGAGCCTTCATCGGCGCGCTGCTGTTGATCAGCGCGCTCGGTCATACCGGTCGCGTGGATTCGACGTCCGCCACGGCGTCCACGCCGCTCACGACGGCCTACCTTTCCCCAACAACCGCGTGGACGACACCATTGCCGCCGCCCCTGGCGTCGCCTCCCGCTTCCAACCTGCAAACGCAGCCTGAGGCCCTGGTTGACGGCGCCGCCGCATCAGCGAAACTCGCGGCGCTGCCGATCAAGGGACGTGCACCGAAAACGGGGTATCAGCGCAGCCTGTTCGGGCAGGCGTGGAGCGATGACGTGACCGTGACCTACGGGCATAACGGCTGCGACACGCGCAATGACATCCTCCGGCGGGACCTTGTCGAGGTCGAACTCAAACCCGGATCGAACGGGTGCACTGTGCTTTCCGGGGTATTAATCGATCCCTACACCGGTAGCACAGTCGAGTTTCACCGCGGCGAGGGCACGTCCTCGCGGGTGCAGATCGACCACGTCGTCGCGTTGTCGGATGCGTGGCAGAAGGGGGCACAGCAGTGGGACGCCGACAAACGCCGCAACTTCGCCAACGACCCGGCCAATCTGCAGGCCACCACCGGGTCCGTCAACGAGCAGAAGGGCGACGGCGACGCCGCAACGTGGTTGCCGCCCAACAAGTCCTACCGGTGCACCTACGTCTCCCGCATCGTCGACGTGAAAGCCACCTATGGGCTATGGGTGACGCAGGCCGAGCACGATGCGATCGCCGGGATCCTTGCGAACTGCGAAGCGCCCGCCGCCGTAGCAGCGCCGCTCCCGTTGGCGCCCCCGCCGCCGGAAACCAGCTCCGAACAGGTTCCGCCGTCACCCGTGCAGGTGCCCGATACAGGGTCGTCGGTGTACTACCCGAACTGCGCGACGGCGAGGGCTGCCGGCGCGGCGCCGATCTATGCGGGGCAGCCCGGATACCGGCTTGGGCTCGACCGCGACGGCGACGGCGTGGCGTGCGAATAACCCACGGGACCGAACAAGGGCGGCTGCAGCCGCGGTCAAGACTTCGAGCCGGCCTTGGCCCGGGTCTTCTTGGCGGGCGCTTTCTTGGCCGCTGACTTTTTGGCGGGCGCTTTCTTTGCCGGCGCTTTCTTGGCCGCCGTCTTCTTCGCCGGGGCCTTCCCGTCGCCCGAGCGCGCCTTCACGCTGGCCTCCAGCTTGGCCAGCAGATCCGAGACATCCTCGGTCTCGTCCAGTTCCTTCGGCTGTTCCTCGGTGGTAAACGCTTCGCCGCCTTCGAGTTTGGCCTGAACCAGTTCGTGCAGCTGCTCCTGGTAGTCGTCGTGGTAGCGATCCGGGTTGAAGTCGTCAGCCATCGAGTCCACGACCTGCCCGGCCATCTTGAGTTCGGCCGGTTTGATCTCGACCTTCTTGTCCAGAACCGGGAAGTCGGGGTCGCGAATCTCGTCGGGCCACAACAAGGTATGGATCACCATTACCTCGCGCTTGCTGAAGTCCTTGACCCGCAAGGCTGCAAGCCGCGTCTTGTTACGCAAGGCGAAATGCACAATGGCCACCCGGTCCGTGTCTGCGAGCGTCTTGGCAAGCAGCACATACGATTTCGATGACTTGCCGTCCGGCTCCAAGAAGTAGCTGCGGTCATACATCATAGGGTCGAGCTCACTGGCCGGAACGAATTCCAGCACCTCGATCTCGCGGCTGCGCTCCTCGGGCAGCGTTGCGATGTCGTCGTCGGTGATCACCACCATCTGGCCGTCATCGGACTCGTAAGCCCTGGCGAGATCGCGGTACTCGACGACCTCGCCGCATACCTCGCAGACTCGCTTGTAGCGGATTCGGCCGTTGTCCTTGGCGTGCACCTGGTGGAACTTGATGTCGTGGTCCTCGGTGGCGCTGTACACCTTGACCGGGACGTTGACCAGCCCGAAGGCGATGGAACCTTTCCAGATGGAACGCATAGTGTCAGTATGCCCGCATGATCGGCCGGGTAAGCATTGCTACGCGCCGTCCGGCTTCCGTCCGATCACGCACCACGTCTGCACGCGCCCGGCGCCCTTCACCTCGATGGGCCCGCGGGCTTCGCAGTCGAATTCACCGCGCACCAGCTCGAAGGTGTTCTCGGTGATGTGGATGACGCCGCTTTGCCCGTGCGACTCCATGCGGCTGGCCATGTTGACCGTCTCACCCCACAGGTCATAGCTGAATTTCTTGCGCCCGATCACACCGGCGACCACCGGACCCGAGTTGATGCCGATGCGAAAGTTGAGCCGCCGCCCGCCGAACGTCCGGCGCGCGATCTCGGCTCGCATGTCGAGAGCCAACTCGACAAGGGCCTGGGCGTGATCGGCTCGCGGGCGTGGAACGCCTGCGGCGACCATGTAGCAGTCGCCGATGGTCTTGATCTTCTCCAGGTCGTATTTGTCGACGAGCGCGTCGAAGCACTGGAACACCTCGTTGAGTAGATCGACCAGGCTCAGCGGCGTCATCGCTGCTGCCATCGGGGTGAATTCGACGATGTCGGCGAACAGGATGCTGGCGCCGTCATAGTGGGCGGCGATTGCGCGCGGTTCCGTCTTGAGTGCCTCGGATATCTCCTTCGGCAAGATGTTGAGCAGCAACATCTCTGAGGTTTCCTGGAAGTAGTTGCGACGGGCGACGAAGTAGTGCAGAAGCCCGAAAACAATCGCGATGACGGCTCCGACGTTGAGCACGAAGAACCAGGTGACGAAGGTGTCCGGCAGGTCAGCCGGCGTCAGATGGGGCTGCAGAACAGCGGTCACCACAAGCAGCGCCACGAAGCCGACGATCCAGAGCAATGTCCGCCGAAGTTCTTCCAGCAGAAGCGATCCCAGCGGACATAGCGCGGCCCAGATGACGACGACGCTGGACGGCCGGAATCCGCCCAGTGCGATTGTCAGCAGCCACGGCAAGATCAGGATCAGCAGCAGCTGGGTGAATCGGTAGAACTCCAGATTGCGGGTCCAGGCGAACAACGCGGTGTTGACCGGGGTCACCAACGTATAGAACGCCGGAATCGCCGCGGCCAACGGGACGTGCATCTGCAGATAGATCACGCTCCACAACGCGGTGAGCGGAAGAGTTCCCGCGCACAGCACGACGGCGAGCCGCTTCTGCAGCGCTATCTCGTTGGTGTCGGTAGCAGCGGCGCCAACGCGTCCCGCCCAGGACAGCAAACCAGCGCGCATCGGCTTCCCCTTGTCTTCTCGGGGTAGCCGATACGTTAGCCCTCGGCTTGGGACGCCGCGGCCAAAACCGCTGCCCGGTCGGGCAGATCAGCGCCCGCGCGGGCAACCGTCAACGCCGACGACAGCGTCGCGGCGCGCAGCACGTCGGTCAGCGCCTCCGGCCCGATTCGCCGCAACTCGCCGCGGCGATCAGCGCCCAACAGGCCCATCGTCCACAGCGCGTCGATCAGTCCGGCCATGAACGCGTCGCCGGCGCCGACGGTGTCCACCACGCGCACCGGCCTGGCCGGCACCCGCACCTCACCGCCCGCGCACAGCGCCAATGCGCCCCGCTCGGCCATCGTCACCGCGACCATCGACGGTCCCGACGCCAGCCAGCTTCGGGCCACCACCTCGGGCGGACGGTCGGGATCCAGCCAGCGCAGGTCCTCTTCGCTGACCTTGACCACGTCGCTGCGCTCGAGGAGATGGTCGATGCGCTCGCGGGCCAGGTCGCGGTCGACGATCAACGCCGGGCGCACATTGGGATCGAAGGTGACCGTCGCCGAAACACGATAGGTGTCGACGAGCGCCGCGACCGCCAGGCAGCCGGGCTCGTGCACGGCGGCAATCGATCCCGTGTGCACGACGAGTGGCGGCGCCACTTCCGGGGTGCCGGACAGCTGCCACTCCAGATCGAACAGGTAGTCAGCCGAACCATTCTCGTCGACGGTTACCCGCGCGGTCGGTGTCCGGCTGGCAGTCATGCTGCCCGGAACGAGTTGCACCCCAGCCTTATTCGCGTGCTCGGCGATATGCCGACCGTACGAGTCGTCGGCGATGTGCGTCAAAAGATCGACCTCGCGGCCCAGCCGGGCCAGGCCGACGGCGACGTTGAGCGGACTACCACCCACGTGCTCGTCCCGGTCCACGATATCGATCAGCGATTCGCCGATCACGAGTCCGCGGGTCATTGCAGTAACGCCTCCAGCGTCGCCCGGGCGCCATTGCGGTGCAACGAATCCAGCGCCCAGCGGTATGCCTCCACAAACCGCGGCTGCTCTGCTAAATCCTCAAATATCCCGATGTTTTCGATGAACGCCGTCGGGTTGTCCCGCTGTGAGCGGGCGATCGGCACCAGCGAGTCGGCCAACTGGTCGATAACCTCGATCGGTGCGCCGTACTCGTCGACGCCTTCGGCGTAACGCGCCCAGCTTGCCACCGCCGCCGATGCCAGCCGGACAGGCCCACCGCTAGCCAAATTGGCGCGGATCACCGGAAATAGGAACTTCGGGATGCGATCCGACGAATAACTGCATAACCGCTCGACGCTGTCGCAAATTGTCGGGTTGATGAACCGCGCGATCAGCGTATGGGTGTAATGAAGCAGGTCAATGCCAGGCACTTCGGGCATTGTCGGAATAGCCTCGGAATCCCAATAGGCACGGAGGAACGCGGTAAACAACGGATCGCAGACCGCATCGTGGACTAACTGGTACCCGCAAAGGTAAGCGAAGTAGCCGATGCACTGATGCGCGGCATTGAGCAGCCGCAGCTTCATCGCCTCGTAGGGGGCCACGTCGTCGACCAACAGCACACCCGCATCTTCCAGCGGCGGCCTGCCGTCGGCGAAGTCGTCTTCCAAAACCCATGCTGCGTATGGCTCGGTCATCACTGGCCACCGGTCGTCGATGCCGAAGTCGTGCCGAACCGCCGCCGCCGCCCGCGGCGTGATGGCGGGAGTGATCCGGTCGACCGTCGAATTCGGAAACCGGGTATTCGCGATGATCCATTCAGCCAGGCCATCACAATCTTCCGCTGCCGCGAGGACAGCGCCTCGTGCCACGTCGCCGTTGCGGTCGATGTTGTCGCACGAAACAATCGTCGGCGAGGTGAGGCCCCGGGCGCGACGGCGGGCCAGGGCTTGCGCGATCAAAGGAAACACCGGTCCGGCGGCTTGGTAACCACCCTCGGTAATCGTCATCGAGATGATCCGGGTCGTTGGCGCCGCGAGCAGTTCGATCACCGCCTCCGGATCGTCGGGTGCATAGCGGTAGTCGACGATCGATCCGACCACGCGCGCCTCGCGACTGCCGTCGGAGTGCTCGACGATCAGCGTGTACAAGCCGTCCTGAGTGCGCAGCACGTCTCTCATGCGGCGGTCAGCGGGCAACACCCCGACACCACAGATGCCCCAGTCTCGCGCCAGCCCTTGCTCGAGGAGCCGGTCGATGTACATAGCCTGATGCGCGCGGTGAAAACCGCCGACACCGATGTGCACGATGCCCACGCTGACGGCGTTGCGGTCATAGCTTGGCCCCGGGATCGGCAGCTCCGCCAACGTGGCACTACTGAGTTTCGTAGGGTGTTCCGTACGTGGTGGCGAGAGTGCCATGGGGTAGTTATGCGTCATGGGGTCCTCACCTCACGACGACCCGGCATCAGCGAAAGCGCGCCACGAGTCTCCATGGTCGCCAACTTAGTCAGCAATTCTTTCCCGCGGTCATCGACGCCCGTCGTGCAACCCTGAGGTCGTAGCGCCGCAGGTCGCGCAGTCGGCCGCGGACGCCCGTTTGCGGACGCACGGGATGACATTGCGCATCCATATGCGTGCCCAGCGGGGTCGGTGCTTCAAACGGCCAGTGCCGCATGTCACAAAAATTTACGGCGGCGATGATAATTCTGCGGTGAGAGCGTTTTCGGCACGGTCACGCGTAGGTTGGCGATATGGCGCCGCTGGTCAAGCTGACGAACGCCGACAAGGTGCTTTATCCCGCAACGGGTACCACCAAAGCCGCCGTCTTCGACTACTACACCAGCATCGCCGAGGTGATGGTGCCGCATATCGCCGGGCGCGCCGCCACCCGTAAGCGCTGGCCCAATGGCGTCGACGAGCCGTCGTTCTTCGAAAAGCAACTGGCGTCTTCCGCACCGGACTGGCTGCCCCGTGCCAGCGTCGTACACAAATCCGGGACGACGACGTATCCGATCATCGACAGCCTGGACGGACTGGCCTGGATCGCGCAGCAGGCGGCACTCGAGGTCCACGTGCCGCAGTGGCGCTTTGCTGCCGAGTGGACGCGAAACGGGGAAGAGCTAAAGCCGGGCCCGGCAACACGTTTGGTGTTCGACCTCGACCCCGGCGAAGGTGTGACGATGGCCGAGCTCGCTACGGTGGCCCGCGCCGTGCGGGACCTGATGGCCGACATCGGGTTGACCACATACCCGCTCACCAGCGGCAGCAAAGGGTTGCACCTCTACGCTCCGCTGGACAAGCCGGTCAGCAGCCGGGGCGCCGTGGTACTGGCGAAACGCGTTGCGCAGCAACTGGAAAAGGCGATGCCCAAGCTGGTCACCTCGACGATGACCAAGAGCCTGCGGGCCGGCAAGGTGTTTTTGGACTGGAGCCAGAACAACGGGTCGAAGACCACGATCGCGCCGTATTCGCTGCGCGGCCGGGAGCAGCCGACGGTGGCCGCACCGCGCACCTGGGAGGAACTCGACGACAAGAGACTTCGCCAACTCAGATACGACGAGGTGCTAAAGCGGGTCGGGCGCGACGGCGACTTGCTGGCCTCGCTGGATGCCGACATAGTCCCGGACCGGCTGACGAAGTACCGCGCCATGCGCGACGCGTCGAAGACACCGGAGCCCGTTCCGGGTTCGAAACCTGTTACTGGCCAAGGAAATACGTTCGTCATCCAGGAACACCACGCCCGCCGGCTGCATTACGACTTCCGGCTGGAGCGCGACGGCGTGCTGGTGTCGTGGGCCGTGCCCAAAAACCTTCCGGACACCACGTCGGTGAATCACCTTGCGGTGCACACCGAGGACCACCCGTTGGAATACGCCACGTTCGAGGGCACCATTCCCAAGGGGGAGTACGGCGCGGGCAAGGTGATCATCTGGGATTCCGGCACTTACGAAGCCGAGAAGTTCCGCGACGATGAAGTCATCGTCACCCTGCACGGCAACCGGATCTCCGGGCGCTACGCGCTGATTCAAACCAACGGCGATCAGTGGCTGGCGCACCGGATGAAAGACCAGAAGGTGTTCGCCTTCGACGAGCTGACCCCGATGCTCGCCACCGAAGGCTCGGTGACGCGCCTGGGGGCATCGCAGTGGGCGTTTGAGGGCAAGTGGGACGGTTACCGGCTGCTGGTCGACGCCGACCACGGCGCCGTCCGGCTGCGATCGCGGCGCGGCCGCGACGTCACCGGTGAATACCCCCAATTACGTGCTCTCGCAAAAGATCTCGCCGACCATCACGTCGTGCTCGACGGCGAGGTCGTCGCGCTGGACGAATCCGGGGTACCCCGGTTTTCCGAGATGCAGAACCGGGTCCGCGCCACCCGGGTGGAGTACTGGGCATTCGACCTGCTGTATCTGGACGGCCGCTCGCTGCTGCGGGCCAAATATCGAGATCGCCGGCAGCTGCTGGAAACACTGGCCGGCGGCACCGATCTCGTCGTCCCCGAACTGTTGCCCGGCGACGGCGCCGAGGCGCTGGAGTACTCCCGCAAGCACCGCTGGGAAGGCGTCGTCGCCAAGAAACGTGACGCCACCTACCAGCCGGGTCGGCGCTCGGCGTCGTGGATCAAGGACAAACACTGGAACACCCAGGAGGTCGTCATCGGTGGCTGGCGCGCCGGTGAGGGCGGACGCACCAGCGGCATTGGCTCCCTGCTGATGGGCATCCCGGATCATGGCGGCCTGAGCTACGCCGGAAAGGTCGGCACCGGCTTCACCGAACGCGACCTGGCCAGCCTCAAGAAGACCCTGGCGCCGCTGCGTACTGACGAATCGCCGTTCAACGCAAGGCTTCCCACCAAGGACGCCAAGGGCGTGACATTCGTCGAGCCGAAGCTCGTCGGCGAGGTTCGCTACAGCGAATGGACGTCGGACGGCCGGCTGCGCCAGCCCAGTTGGCGCGGACTGCGGCCAGACAAGACGCCCGACGAGGTGCGCAAGGAATAGTTACGTCGCGGCCGGCGCCAACAGGGCGTCGGTGAGGGCAGACCACGAGTCGGTGATCGCGTGGGTCCCCGCATTCGCGAGTTCGTCACTGCGGCAAGAACGTTCGTCCTCCGGCACGAACATGAGGTTGCCGACGGTGAGGTAGCCGGCCGCCACTGCGGAAGTCACCCCGGCCACAGAGTCTTCGATCGCCAGTCCCTGGTGGGGGCCGATGCCCAATACTTCGCCGGCGTGCCGGTACACCGCCGGGTCAGGCTTGCTCGTCGGCACAGGAAGCGAGTCTTCTGCGCTGAAGCGCACCGACGCGGGAATAAGCTCGTCGAGTTCGGTGGCGGTGAAACAGGCCGCCAGGCGCATCAGAGCACTGGAGCTGACCGCAGTCAGCGCATACCGCGAGGCGAGGTCCCGCAGCGGGGAAAGCACCTGCGGGTCCGGCTTCAGGGTGACGGACAGGTGTGCGGTGACGTGCTCGCGCTCCTGGCGCACCCACTGCTCGAGCTCGTCGGCGCTGAGCGCACGATCGGCTGCCACGTCGGCGTGTGAAGCCACAACTGCTCCGGGGCGGCCCTGCGCGAGTGTCTGATCCATCGGCACCTCGCACAGCACAGCCAGGTCGAGGGCGGTGCTGCGGAAGTTTTTGCCGACGGCCTTCTTCCGCAACTCGTCCGCGGTAAGGGGCGCGGGCACGCCGAACCTGGCCAGGAAGCGGTTGGTCACCTCGACGGACGCGTCGAAAGCCGGTGCCTCAGAAGGGAAGAGGTTGTCGTCTGCGTCGCAGAGCAACGTGGTGACTTCGGCCGGATCGAACCCGCGCATCACGGTCAGCCCCATGCCAGCTCCTGACCCGTGTCCTGCAACGCTTGGCGCAGCGTGAGCTGCATGCCGCGCGCGTCGATGTCGGCAACCATGTCGCCCAGGTGCTCCGCAAAGTGTGGCACATCGCGCAGTTCGGTGAAGATCTCGTGCTCCAGCAGCGGGTAGACCTTGTTTCCGGCGCGGGTCGCCAGCTCCGTCAGCAATTCAGCCTGCGGGTCCTCGATCTGGATTGGGTGACCGTCGAGGTCGTAGCCGCGCAGGTAGCGGGCCCACCCGGCCACAGCAAGCATCAGCAGGCTGTGCGGTCTGCCCTGCTTGATCGCCTCCTGCAGCGAGGGCAACACAAATGACGGCATCTTTTCTGAGCCCCGTCGCGCCAACCGCGACAACTGGTCGGGCATGCGGGGGTTGCTGAGCCGGGTCAGCAACGTGTTCCGGTAGGCGCGTGTGTTCATCGGGTGCGCCGTCGGCAGCAGTGGCTGAATCTCGTCGCGCATGAGTTGCTCGACGTAGCCGTAAATGACCGGGTCGCTCATCGCTTCGTCGGTGCGCTCGTAACCGGCCAGCGTGGCCACACACCCGAGCGCCAAATGAGTTGCGTTGAGCAGACGGGTTTTAACGAGCTTGTAGTCGCTGACGTCCGCCACGAATTCGGCACCGACCTCCTCGAGCGGCGGCCGGCCGTGGCTGAAGCTGTCCTCGATGATCCACTGACTGTGCGGTTCGGTCACCACCGGCAGTTTGTCGGCAATGCCAAATGTGCGTTCGACGAATTCGCAGTCCTCGTCTGACGTTTGGGGGGTGATCCGGTCAACCATCGTCGACGGGAACGCGACATGCGTCTCGATCCAGCGGGCGAGGCCGGGATCGCGCAACGTCGCGAACGACACCAGCGCAGTGCGCGCCATGTGCGTGTTGTCCGGGATGTTGTCGCAGCAGAGCACCGTGAACGGGGCAATACCTGCTCGGCGACGCCGGTCGAGTGCGTCGGTCAGGTATGCCCAGGCGGTGGCAAAGCACTCGGCGGACTTCGGGGCGGCCAGGTCGGCACGCACGTCCGGATGAGCAGCGTCGAACTCGCCGGTACGCGGATCCAGGTAATACCCGTTGCCGGTGATCGTCAGGCTGACGATGCGGGTCTGAGGATCCGTCAGAGCGGCACGGACAGCCACGCTGTCGTCCGGCGCGTAGTGGTAGCCACCGATCGAGCCGACCACGCGTGCCGTTTGGCGGTCACGCCCGCGCTGCACAACGGTGTAAAGCCCGTCCTGAGCCGTCAGCAGATCTTTGACCTTGGAGTTGCGCAGACTGATGTCGGTGACTCCCCACTGGCGGGAAACACCTGAGCGCGCAAGGTCATCGAAGTAAACGGCCTGGTGAGCGCGGTGAAAGTTCCCCGGCCCGATGTGTACGACACTGGGCCGAAGAGCTGATCTGTCATAGGTTGGCACGTCGATCCGTTGCGAATGCAGAGGCAATGTGGCGTTGCTCAGCGGAACGCCGACTGTGCGGCGCAAGGGGACGACATTGCTGATGTGTTTTGGGTATCCCATCGCGCGGACGAACTTAGCTTCGTCGTAGGCATGCGGCAAGCAAGCCGCCCGCCGTTGCGCCCGATAAGTCTGTCGTCAGCAGGCGTGGAGCCGAGATGGTGACCTTCGCCACACGACGGTGTGTTGTTCGGATCGTCAACTGCCTGCGCCACAAGCAGTTCGCGGCTCAGTCGTCGATGTGCGTCGGCGGATCGGCGAAGGCGGGATCGCCCGGCTGCTGGTCAGACCCCATCACATCGCAGCGCTTGTCGGGCACCAGATAAGAACTGGCGCCCCTGTACATCAAGGTGGCAACCGCCACGCAACGCTGCCAGGTGCCGTCGGGCTGCACGGGTCCATCGCACTTGCTGAGTACGGGCCCTCCGTACTGGCAGCCGGCGCCGGCATGCGGCGCTGACGCGATCAGCTCCACGGCCATCAGCAGCGCGGCCAGTCCTCCGACGATGCAGCGCTTCATTGGTTGTCTCCCGTCACACCCGCAACGGTTGACGCTACCGCTTATTTCAGTAGTTTTTCGTGCCTTTGCGGTCGTGATCCGTATGTTGATGCCCATGCGGTGGGTGACGTATCTCGGCTTAGATGCAGGCGAACGCACCGGAGTCCTCTCCGAGGATGTGATCCACCCGATGCCGCCAGGTATGACGCTGCTGGAGCTCGTCGCACGGGGCGCTGCCGGATTACAGGAGGCGGGCGAAAACGCGCTGCGTTCGCCGGACACCGTGCCGCTGGACCGGGTGACGCTGCGGGCGCCGATCCCGCGCCCGCCGTCGATCCGCGACTCGTTGTGCTTTTTGGACCATATGCGCAACTGCCAGGCGGCGATGGGCGGCGGCCGGGTGCTCAAAGACACCTGGTACCGAATTCCGGCGTTCTACTTCGCCTGCCCGTCAACCGTGCTCGGTCCCTTCGACGACGCGCCGATGGCTCCCGGAAGTGCTTGGCAGGACTTCGAATTGGAGATCGCGGCGGTGATCGGGGTTGCAGGCAAGGACCTTTCAGTCGACGAGGCGGAGCAGGCCATCATCGGCTACACCATCTTCAACGACTGGTCGGCACGTGACCTGCAGCAATTGGAGGGCCAACTGGGTATTGGGCAGGCCAAGGGCAAAGACAGCGGCGTCACCCTCGGCCCGTACCTGGTCACCCACGACGAGCTGCAGCCGTACCGCCGCGACGGCAAGCTGAGCCTCGACGTGACAGCGATGGTCAACGGCGCGGTGGTCGGATCGGGTTCGACGGGCACGATGGACTGGAGCTTCGGCGAAGTCATTTCCTATGCTTCTCGGGGCGTAATGCTGTATCCCGGTGATGTTTTCGGGTCCGGCACGGTGCCGACCTGCACGCTCGTCGAGCATCTGGCCGGCCCGCAATTCCCGGGCTGGCTGCACGACGGCGACGTCGTCACGCTGCGCGTGCAGGGACTCGGCGAGACACGTCAAACCGTCCGGAACACGCCCGCCCCGCACCGGCTGCCGCCGCGGCCCAACCCTGACGCCGGACCGGATAAGCCGCGCGTCAACCGGGCCCCCGCGAAGGTCCCCTACACGCGCGGTTTGCACGAGGTGGCCGACCGGGTATGGGCGTGGACGTTGCCCGACGGCGGGTACGGCTGGAGCAACGCCGGTCTGGTCGCCGGCGACGGCGCGTCGCTACTTGTCGACACGCTGTTCGACCTGGCGCTGACGCGCGAGATGCTGACCGCGATGCAACCCATCACCGACGCCGCACCGATCACCGACGCGCTGATCACCCACTCCAACGGCGACCACACCCACGGCAACCAGTTGCTGGACCGCGCGGTCCGCATCATCGCCGCCAAGGGCACCGCCGACGAGCTCGCGCATGGCATGGCACCCGAGATGCTGGCCATGACCCAGACCGCCGACCTGGGGCCGGTGGCGACGCGATATCTGCGAGATCGCTTCGGGCCCTTCGATTTCAGCGGGATCACGCTGCGCAACGCTGACCATACTTTCGACGACCGGCTCACCATCGAGGTCGGCGGCCGGGAGGTGCATCTGCTGAACCTGGGGCCGGCTCACACCGCGGCCGACTCGGTGGTGCATGTGCCGGACGCCGGGGTGCTGTTCGGTGGTGACCTGTTGTTCATCGGCTGCACGCCGATCGTGTGGGCCGGCCCGATCGCCAACTGGATAGCCGCGTGCGACGCGATGATCGCGCTGGACGCGCCGACGGTGGTGCCCGGCCATGGCCCGGTTACCGATCCGGATGGCATCCGAGCGGTCCGCGGGTATCTGGTGCATGTCAACGAGCAAGCCGAGTCCGCCTACCGCAAGGGCTTGTCGTTCGGCGAGGCGGCCGACGCCATCGACCTCGGCGAGTACGCGACGTGGCTGGACGCCGAACGCATTGTGGTCAACGTCTACCAGCGCTACCGCGAACTCGACCCGGCCACAGCGCAATTGGAGCCGATGGCGCTGCTGGCGATGCAGGCCGAGTGGTTCGCCAAACACAACTGAGCGTGCTCAGGGCAGTAACGGCAAGCGCCACAGCGGCGTCCAGCAACCACAACCGGGTGGCCATCAGGCGGATGATGCGCAGCGCGCCGGCGATCAGCAGGGTAGCCAGCGGCAGCGCGCCGAAGAGGGCAGTCACCAGCGCCAGCCACATGTCGTTGGGGCCTGCGGTCATGATGTCGAACCAGGCGTCGCAGATCAGCAGCACACCGGTGGTGAACGCGGTGAGAATCAGGACCTGGCGGCGCAGGAAGCCGAGTATCGCGGTGGCCGCCATGAAGATCACCAGCAGGCTGTCGAATCCCACCCAGGTCGCCGTCCAATTGTGGGCCATATAGATGTCGGGCAGCGTGAATGCGAGATAGACGATCCACGGGATCAGCAGCACCGAACCGGTGGCCATCAAGCCCACCCGAATTCGCCGGACTCGCTCCAAGGAGCGGGGGTAGACCTCGGCGATGGGCCGTTGCAGCCGGCTGATCAAATCGCGACGCTCCGCATCGGACAGGGCGGCGATGTCGGCCTCGGAGAGGATGTTCTCGGTCACAGTTCCACGGTAGGGGCCGCTCGCCTACGGTTCCGGTATGTCTGCTGTCGAACTGGAAAGCCTCGAAGACCAAATCGCCTGTCCCTGACCCGCCGGGTGAAATGGGCCTTTGCGTCTGCTCGTCAGGATTTCGCGATGACGTTCTCGGCGAACTTCTCCAGGTTGCGGATCTTGACGTCCAACGGCTCGGTGTCGGGTCCCTTGATGTAAGGGACGCGGAAGCCGACGATGACGTCGGTGACACCCTTGTCCTCCAGCCGCTTGACGCCGTCGAGCGTGAACCCGTCGGCGGAGATCACGTGGATCTCGAACGGGCCGGTCTTGCCCTCTTCCTCGCGAAAACGCTTGAGCCGCATCAGCAGCCGGTCCAGCTCTCCGGGATCGCCGCCGCCGTGCATCCAGCCGTCGGCGCGGGCTGCCCGCCGCAGCGCCGCATCGGCGTGACCGCCGACCAGGATCGGAATCGACTCGGTGGGTGCGGGGGTCATCTTGGTCTTCGGGATGTCGTAGAACTCGCCGTGAAATTCGAAGTAGTCGCCGGTGGTCAGACCGCGCACGATTTCGATGCATTCGTCAATCCGCTTGCCGCGCTTGGCAAACGGAACGCCCATCAGCTCGTAGTCCTCCGGCCACGGGCTGGTGCCGACGCCCAGGCCCACCCGGTTGCCGATCAGCGCGGCCAGCGAACCGGCCTGCTTGGCCACCAGCGCCGGGGGCCGGATCGGCAGCTTGAGCACAAAAAAGTTGAACCGCAACGTCGTCGTCACCGCGCCCAACGCGGCGGTCAGCACGAACGTCTCGATGAACGCCTTGTCTTCGAGGAATTCGCGATTGCCGTCGGGCGTGTACGGGTACTTCGACTCGGACTCGAACGGGTAGGCGATGCTGTCCGGAATCGTCATGCTGGCATATCCGGCCGCCTCGGCAGCCTTGGCCAGCGGAATGTAGAACGCCGGATCGGTCATCGCCTCCGCGTAGCTGAACCGCACACCGCCTCCCGTCCTCGTCTGTGAAACAGATGCTAGAACGCGTTCAGAATGGTTGCCGCCCGCGTTCGGGCGCGGGACAATTGGCCCATCTCGATCGAAGCAGCCGATCGGAGCGAAAACATGACAGCGAAGGACCGAAGCGGACTTCTTCTCGAAGTCGGGGAGCTGGTGCAAGCCCTTCAGCAGCAATCCGCCGACGTCGATGCGGTCCTTACAGAGTTGACAGAAAGCGCTCCCCGCTCCATTCCCGGTGCCCAGTACGCCGGCATCACGATCGCAACTCGCAACGGCAAGGTGCGGACGGCCGCGGCCACCGGCCCGTATCCGGTTCTGCTCGACGAAATCCAGCAGCGGCACGGCGAGGGACCCTGCCTGTCGGCGGCCTGGGAACAGCACACGATCCGGATCAACGACATGGCGCACGAACAGCGTTGGCCCGCCTACTGCCGCGACGCGCTCATCAAGACCCCGATCCGGTCGATCCTGTCGTTCCAGTTGTTCGCCGACCACCAGACGATGGGAGCGCTGAACGTCTACGCCGACCAACCGAACGTCTTCGACGAGGACGCGGTGGAGCAGGGGCTGATCTGCGCTACCCACACCGCGTTGGCCTGGAATCTCTGTCGCCGCGACGAGCAGTTCCGCAGCGCGCTGGCCTCCCGCGACATCATCGGCCAGGCCAAGGGCATGATCATGGAGCGGTTCAAGATCGACGCAGTCCAGGCGTTCGAACTGCTCAAGCGGTTGTCGCAGTCTTCGAACACGCCGCTGGTGAACGTCGCGCGCCAGGTCGTCGAATCAGAGCACCCAGTGCTATGACCGCGACCGACAAGGGGGCGCCAAGCCCGGGCTCTCCGGCCGCTCGTGCCGAAGCGGCGCGGGAGCGGGCCGCCGAGCTGCAGCAGCGCAGAGCCGAACTCGCGTCCGGTCTGCCGTGCAGCACCGCCAATGCGGACAGCGCGCGGCTGCATGCCGAAGAGTCATGGCAACGGGCCATGCAGGCGCATCGGGCTGCTGCGGAAAGACACCTCGGCGCCAGCGCGGCACACCGGCGCGCCGCGGCCGCCCACGAGCAGGCCGCAATGTTGGCCGGTAACGGGGAGGGCGAGGCGCATCAAGATGCGGCGGAAGCCCATCGGATCGCGGCCGCCCAGCACGACGCAGCCGCGATCGTTCAAGCGCGGGAGGACGGTGACCATTCAGGAGCTGAGCCGCGCCCACGGCGGCAGCGGCACCGTGAGCAAGTCGGCGGCTCCCGGCGCGGTGGTCAGCGCCGTCAACGCGGTTGCGAGCCGATCGGGCGGTAGCACGAAGTCGGCGCAGCCGGTCGCGATCGCGTTCGCGGGCATGCTGGACGCCCGGGCGGTGGCGGGATCCTGGACCAGCACGCGCCCACCGCCACGCTTGACTGCGCGACAGCCGTCGGCTCCATCGGTCAGCGAGCCGGTCAAGATCACGGCGATCGTCGGCGTGCTTCGCGCCGAGCTGGTGAGCAGCGCGTCGCCGGGCCGCATGTCGTCGGCGT
Organism: Mycobacterium sp. MFM001; assembly: GCF_003402475.1. Taxonomy (GTDB): domain Bacteria; phylum Actinomycetota; class Actinomycetes; order Mycobacteriales; family Mycobacteriaceae; genus Mycobacterium. The sequence continues at coordinate 521,499 of NZ_BFAB01000002.1, read as the reverse complement.
CGTCAAGCAGCACCCAACGGCCCGCATCGTCGATGGATGCGACGGTTCCCGCGGGCACCACCGTGATACCGAGCTGATCGGCCGCGTCACCGGCCTCGGCAACCCGGACGGGCAGACCTGTTCGACGGGCCAGGATCGGGACCAGTAGGTCATGCCCGGACGTGCGTCGACGATGCTGCACGACCGCGATCGGGACGGGATACGTCGGCGCAAGTCCGGCCAGGACAGTCGTGATCGCCCGCATCCCACCCAGTGAGGCGACGATGACGACCCGGCCGAAGTTCGGTGTCGCAGAAGGGCACGACGGAACCACGTTTGTCAGGGTAATCGCTGTGTCCGGTTGCGGACATAACTATCGCCTGACCGGGTATCCCGGGTGGATGAATGAGGCGGATGTTCGGCGTAATGCGATCTTGGCCCAGCTGCCGGCGTCGGAGTTCGCCGAATTGCGGCCGCACCTGCGGGCAGAACACAGCCAGATCAAGCGCACGGCCTACGAGCCGGGAAAGCCGATCAACGACATCTATTTCCCGCTGACCGCGGTCTACTCACTGGTGGCCATGGCCGACGGACAGATCCAACTGGAGGTCGCCACCGTCGGCCACGAGGGAATGGTCGGCCTGCCGGTGTACCTGGGCGCCAGCAGCAGCCCGCAGGCGGCGTTTTGTCAGGTTCCAGGCGAGGCGGTCCGGATCAGCGCTACAGATTTCCGCGCGGCGCTGGGCCGCGACGGTGTGCTACGCGCGCTGCTGAACCGGTTCACTCAAGCCACCATGGTGCAGGTCTCCCAAAACGTGGTCTGCAACCGCAGCCACTCCACCGAGGTCCGGATGGCCCGCTGGTTGCTGACCACGCAGGACCGGGTGGGGCGCGACGAATTCCCGCTCACCCAGGAGTTTTTGGCACAGATGTTGGGCGTGCACCGGCCCACTGTGTCGGAGACGGCCCAGCGGGTTCAGGCGCAGGGCCTCATCCGCTACCGGCGCGGCATCATCACGATCGCCGACCGAGAAGGGCTGGAGCACAAGGCATGCGAGTGTTATCGCATCGTGAGGGCCGAGTTCGACGACTTGCGTAACCACCGGCGGAACTCGTGATGTGTCAGGACTGCGGCTCCATCAGCAAGAGCGCGCCGTTGACACCGCCCTCCGCGGCTTGAAACCCGGTGCAGGTGACTCGGACCTCAGTGGGCCGGCCCCGACGGTTGACCGCCTCGATCACCGCCTTGCCCGGATTCTCGGGATCCACGAACGCATTGCCGATCAGCGGCCGGACGCTGTCCATCGGCAGGCCGATATCGAGGGTGGTGAGGACTTGGCCGGCGGTTTCGTCGGCGCGCAGGCCCCACAGCTCCTCACAGCCGCGGTTCCACACCACCACTCGCATCTCGCGATCCACCACCACCATGCCGAAATGGACCGAGTTGACCAGGGAATCCAGGAAAGTGCGGGCATCGTCGAGTTCGACGCTGCGCTCGCGCAGCGCATCGTTGATGGTGTGCAGCTCGTCGTTGGTGGACTGCAGCTCCTCGTTCATCGTCTCGAGTTCTTCATTGGTGGACTGCAGTTCCTCGTTGGTGGTTTCGAGCTCCTCGACGGTCGACTGCAGTTCCTCGTTGGTGGTCTCGAGTTCTTCGTTGGTGGATTGCAATTCCTCGTAGGCCGCTTCGAGCTGACGGTTGGTCTGGACCACCTTGTCCAGCAATGCCCGTGTCGCGGTGACGTCGAAGAACACGATCGACACACCCAGCAGCCCATTTTCGGCGTCGACGAGCGGATTGACGTGGATCTCGAACCACACCGTTTCCGCCCCGGGACGCTGCCATTTGACGTCGGGGATCCGGGCCGAACGGCGCTCGACCTTGGCCTGTTCCAGATACGCGCGCAACTCGACCGGCCGGTAGGAGACCTCCAGGTCCCGCAGCAGGCGCCCGATGTCGCGGGCCGACAACCCGAACATTGCCTCGGCCTGCTGGTTGATCATCGCCACGGTGTCTTCGCCGGTCACCACGATCTGCGCGACGGGATTCGCGCGAAATGCCAAGTCCCGCACGGTGGTAAGGCCGGGCAGATCGCCCCGGCGGTCATACATCGTAGCCGCCGGATCGTAGCGGTCCAGGCCGCTGTGCGACCCGGGTGCCTTGCGAAAGACGCGGTGTTTGAGGTTCAAAGGCGCGAACCGGTCGGTGTGACTCAACAGCATCTCGGCGTGGCCGAGGAATAGCGTGCCCTGCGCTGCCAACGCAAAATGCAAGCGCCCCAAGACGTTTCGCTGTGTTTCGGCGTTCATGTACATCAGCGTGTTGCGGCATACCAGCAGATCCACTCGCGAAATCGGAGCATCCTTGACCAGGTCGTTGCGCCCGAAGATCACTGCACGGCGTAGGTCTTTGTGAAAGACGTAGCGGCCGTTGAGGTGTTCGAAATACTTTTCCAACTTTTCGGCCGGAACCGAGTCGACGGCCTTGGCGTCATAGGTGGCGGCTCGCGCCTCGGTGAGGGCGTCCTCGTCGACGTCGGTCGCGTAGATCTTCACCCGCTGCCGGAAGTTGTCTGGCCCGAGCGCCTCGGCCAGCAACATCGCCAGTGTGTAGGCCTCCTGTCCCGAGGCGCAGCCGGCGCTCCAGACCCGGATCGGGTCCTCCGGCCCGCGTTCGGCGAGCACCCGCGGGATGACGTCGGCGGCGATGTATTGCCAGGCGTCCGGGTCGCGGAAGAATGCGGTGACGTTGATCAGGATCGTGTTGAACAGGGCCGAGAATTCGTCGGAACTGGCCTGCAGCACGTCGAGATACTGCTCGAAGGTTTCATAGCCGGCCTGGGCCATCCGATGGCGGACCCGTCGCATCAGGGTGGTGCGCTTGTATCCGGTGAAATCGAACCCGCGGGAATCCCGCATGTATCGCAGAAGGGCCTCGAACGATTCGTCGGTCTTGGTGTCCATCTCGTCCTGTCCGCCGATAAAACTTGGCGAATTTGAACACTACTCGCGACTAGAGCCGGTTTTCCGGACCCATGACCGCCCACACCGCCTTTCCCGACGGGGTCGGCGTGCTGCCCCAGGCGCGGCTAACCGCCGCAACGATGGCCAGTCCGGAAACCCGATCGCTGCCGCGGATCGGATCCTCGTGCCGAGTGGCCGGCGTGGTGCTGCAATCCTGCACCGAAACCGTGACCGTCGCGCCCTTGGACTCCAGCACCACTACCGGTGAGCTGGCGGTGTGTTGCAGGACGTTCTCGACCAATGCGTTGACGACGACTGTCGCCACCGGAATGAGGTCGCTCTGTGACCAGGCCGCCAGATGCTCGGCGACCAGCTCGCGGGCCTTGTGCAGGCTGGCAAGGGAGGCAGGCAGTTCCGCCCGCGCCCGTCGCCGGGTGGTCTGGCTCTTTCCGGTCAGAGCGTTCAGCGCGGCTTCGGCGCTCGCGTGCACGGGGACATAGCGGGTAACACCGGTGTGTGCGATGGATGCGCGGCGCGCGGCGTGCGAGCAGATAAGGGCGATGGGAACGTCGGGCCAGGTGCTCACATGCCAGCGTGCGCTGGTGAATACCGACCACGCCGACGACGCCGGGACAACCAGCCCGTCGACGTCGACGAGAACCGCACGCGGCTCGTCCAATGCCGCCTTGATGACCGCGTCGCGCAGTTTCAGGTAGCTGCTGCTGTCGAGGACACCCTCGACAGTGAGCAGACACACCGTTCCCGCGGCCTGCTCGGAAACCGTCAACTCGCCGGCGTGGCTAGCCATCGGGCTCCCGGTCCTTGCCGTACGCCTCGGACAGCCGGCTGCCGAGTATCGACATCGCATGCTCGGCTTCCAGGGCGATTGCCTCATACCTTTCGCTCAGCATCCCGGGGTTGACCTGCTCAGCCAGCCGGCGCGACAGCTTGGCCTTCTCCTGCAGGCTGCGCATCGCAACCCAGATCGCGGTCTCGATCTCCTCGTCGCGCGCACGCAGCAGCGCGTCGGCCGTCCAGGCATGACCCACGTGGCAGCGGTAGCTGCCCTCGCTGACCCCGATCAGCGAGCCATTGCAGTCCGGGCAGGTGTATCCAGAGGGTGATCCCAGCGCCTCGGTGTCGAATTCGGTCGAGAATCGTCGGGCCATCGCGATTCGGTTTTCCAGCTCCATGCGGGCGTCGGGCTCCATCTCACGGTCCTCGAATTCTCGATCGGCCAACTGCTTGAGCAGCCCGCCTACTTCAATGGCCGCCATCTCGTGATCGATGACGCCGGCCTCGATGGCGTTCGTCGGCATGGCGGAAAACAGTGCGTCGGTGGGCGATTGGGCGATCGTCGTACCGCCGCGCGACTGAATCGCCGCGCATCCCAATGTGCCGTCGTCGAGGACACCGGAGAGCAGCACGCCAACCGTGCGCTGGCCATGCGACAGCGCCACCGAGCGGAACAACGCATTGATCGCCGGGCGGTGGCCGTTCTCAGTAGGGCCTTGGGACAAGGCAATTCGATCGCCGTCCACGAGTAAGTGGCGATTGGGCACCGCGACCTGGATGGTGCCGGGCGTCAAGCGCGCCCCATCGACTGCTTGAGCCGCCGGGAGCGGGCCGTTGCGGTCCAGGATGCGAGCCAACACGCTGGGTGCGCCCGCCGGCATATGCAGCGCGACGAGCACCGCGTAGGGCAGATCGGGCGGCAGCCCGGCGGCGAAGTGGGTCAGCGCCTCCACGCCACCGGCCGAACCCCCGACCGCGACCACGTTCAGCGTGTTGCTTTCGCCTGGCATTGCGCGTGCCACCATTCCTGGATTACCCACAGGACCGCAAAGGCAACCCTGTCAGTGGGCCATCTATCCAGATTACGCGCGTCGGCGAGGGTCGCTGTCCGAAATCTACCGCTGCGGCACGGCCAGTTCGACGTCCGTCAGCGCGAACGGCGGCGCGCCGACCCCGGCGATCGAGTGCGTGTTCTGCGGCGTTTGTTCGATGATCCGTGCCGGCGCGCTGCATTCTGCGATTGCCAACGTCACCTCCCGCGACTGCTTGAGCACATCGGCGGGCAGCCGACCGAATACCGTTCCCTGCCAATGGTATTGGCCATCGATCGGATCGACGTGTCCGGTGAGCCGGACTCGCACCGGGTGGTCCGTGCCGGCGACGGTCAACGTGCCTGTGCCGTCGTAGGCGTCGTCGTGCGCGCCGTCGGAGAACTCGTACGCCGATGCTCTCGGACGAAGCCGCGGGCCCCGCAGGTAGAGGCGTTCGTTGAACACCTGTTGGGTGCTGCGCCGCACTTCGATGCGCGAGCGGCCGGCCATGAGCCGCAGGCAGCCGGCGACGTAGCGCACGGTGTCCGGTCCGTTGACCAGGAAATAGTTGGGGAAGCCATGGATTGCGACGCCCAGGTAGGGCTCGCTGCCGTCGCGCCACGTCTGCTGGATGGTGAGGCGGTGGGCGCCGACCAGGGTGTCGTTCGGCAGGTGGTCGCGGAGCGCCAGCCCGGTGCCGTAGACGACGGCGTCGGCGTCGTGGTGGACGCCGTCGCGGGTGCGAATGCCCGACGCGGTCAGCGTGTCGACGGGCGCGCTCACCACGTCGGCCGACGTGTGCCGCCGACGCCAGCGACCGATGGTGGCGACGAACCGGCGCGGCGGGTGGGGGAACACCCTCACCGACGCCGCCGCGGTCAACTCGCCGATGAGCCGGCCGGCGGCAGCGTCGGCGCCGATCACCGCGACGCGTTTGCCGGTCGGGTCGAAATCGGGATCGGGCGCCGTTGCGGGGAACGCTGCGCCGCGAAAGTCGTTGCGGCCCGGCAGGTTCGGTATCCAGGGGACAAACGGTGAGGCTTCGCTGACGACGATCCGGCTACGGCGGGTCTCGCCACCTTTCGTGGTCAGCGTCCAGGTGTCGGTGTCGTCGTCGAACACCGAACTGACCACGTCGCCATCGGCGACCGTGAAGACGTCGTGGATCACAGGAACCTGGTGCGCGTCCAGCCGCGGCGCGCGATCGGGCCCATCAGACCCACTTCGGTCAAAAACGCCGCCAGCGGGGCGAAACCGGCCACTTGGACGTCGTGCCGGTGCGGGCTGGTTCGCGCGACGCTGCGTGCCCGACGGGGATCCAGGCCGGCCCGCGCATAGGGAATCGGGTTGGTGAACAGGTAGCGGAAGAACCACCCGCCCAGGCCATTGATGTTCGCGACGAACCACCGCTCCAGCCGCCGCATCTCGGGCACCCGCTTGCGCAGCCCGTCGCGCGCGAACTGGATGTGCCGGGCCTCCTCGGTGACGTGAATTCGCATCAGCCGCTGGATCATCGGCTGCAGCTCGGGGTCGTCCATCATCTGGCGCTGCAGCGAGTCGAAGATCTCCTCGCCGATCAGCGCGGCCACCCACAGCACCGAACCTTGGAAGAAGAACGGCAGCGCGTTGATGATCATCCGCTGGTATAGCCGCGGTCGCACCGGCTTGGCGCCGACCCGCTCGATGGCCTTGCCGAACATCACCATGTGGCGGGTCTCGTCGCCCAGCTCGGTCAGCGCGTAGTGCGACGAGCGGCTGGTGGGATCTTTGTGCATGAGTTTGCGCAGCAGCGCCTGGTTGAGGATGTTCTCGAACCAGATGCCAGCCGACAGCGTGTTCACCAGTTCCTGCCGGGACAGCTCGATCTGCTGGGCGCGGGTCATCTCGTCCCACATTGGCGTGCCGTACAGCGACACGGTTTTCGGCGGAAGAAAGAACTTGTCCGGATCGAGCGGCGCGTCCCAGTCGATGTCGACGACGGGCGCATACGACTTCTTGACCGAGCCCTTCAACAGTCGCTCGGAGAACTCCTCGCGACCGGCCTTTACCGGAGTAGTCATCGTCGACGTCCCTTCGCCCGGAGATACCAATACCTACGGTACCGGGTACCTCAGGTCCCGTCTAGGGATGATGATGGCTGGCGTCGGCCCAGATGCGCTTCGGCTTTCACCCGTTCGCGCATGTGTGGATAGTGCAGCTCGAAGGCCGGGCGGTTGGAACGGATACGCGGCAGTTCGGTGAAGTTGTGCCGCGGCGGCGGGCAGCTGGTCGCCCACTCCAGCGAGTTGCCGTAGCCCCACGGGTCGTCGACGGTCACCGGCTCGCCGTAGCGGTAGCTGCGGAAGACGTTCCACAGGAACGGAACCATCGACACCCCGAGGATGAACGCGCCGATTGTCGAGACGACGTTGAGCGGTTGGAAGCCGTCGGTGGGCAGGTAGTCGGCGTAGCGGCGCGGCATGCCTTGGTCGCCGAGCCAGTGCTGCACCAGAAACGTGGTGTGAAAACCGATGAGCGTCAACCAGAAATGCAGTTTGCCCAGCCGCTCGTCGAGTAGCCGGCCCGTCATCTTCGGGAACCACAGATAGATGCCGGCGAAGGTGGAGAACACGATGGTGCCGAACAGCACGTAGTGGAAATGCGCGACCACGAAATAGCTGTCGTGGATGTGGAAGTCCAGCGGCGGGCTGGCCAGCAGCACACCGGTCAGCCCACCCAACAAGAAGGTGACCAGAAAGCCGATCGCGAACAGCATCGGTGTCTGAAACGTCAACTGGCCCTTCCACATTGTGCCGGCCCAGTTGAAGAATTTGATCCCGGTGGGTATCGCAATGAGATACGTCATGAACGAAAAGAACGGCAGCAGAACAGCTCCCGTCGCAAACATGTGATGAGCCCACACCGAGGCCGACAGCACGGTGATGGCCCACGTCGAGTAGACCAGCGTGGTGTAGCCGAAGACCGGTTTGCGGGAAAAGATCGGCAGTATCTCGGTGACGATGCCGAAAAACGGCAGCGCCACGATGTAGACCTCGGGGTGGCCGAAGAACCAGAACAAGTGCTGCCACAGCAGCGGTCCGCCGTTGGCGGGGTCATAGATGTGCGCGCCAAGGTGCCGGTCGGCGGCCAGCCCGAACAGCGCGGCGGTCAGGATCGGGAACGCGAGGAAGATCAGCACGCTGGTCGCCAGGATGTTCCAGGTGAAGATCGGCAACCGGAACATCGTCATACCGGGGGCGCGCATGCACACGACGGTGGTGGTCATGTTGACCGCGCCGAGGATGGTGCCGAGCCCGGACACGATCAGCCCCATGATCCACAGGTCGCCGCCGGGGCCCGCGGAGTGGATGGCATCCGACAGCGGGGTGTAGCCGGTCCAGCCGAAGTCGGCCGCCCCGCCCGGAGTGACGAAGCCGGCTACCACGATGAGCCCGCCGAACAGAAATAGCCAGTAGGAGAACGCATTCAGGCGTGGGAACGCCACGTCGGGTGCGCCGATCTGCAGCGGCAGCGCGACGTTGGCGAAGCCGAATACGACCGGGGTGGCATACAGCAGCAGCATGATCGTGCCGTGGATGGTGAACAGCTGGTTGTATTGCTCGTTGGTCAGGAACTGCAGGCCGGGCGCGGCCAACTCGCTGCGCATCAGCATCGCCATCAGCCCGGCCAGCAGGAAGAAGCCGAACGCGGTCACCAGATACATCTGGCCGATCACCTTGTGGTCGGTGGTGGTGACGAGGTGCCATATCACGTCGCCGCGGGATCGGCGGCGCGGCGAGAAGGGTCTGCGCGCGACCAGCGACCGCACTTCGGTCACCATTTCGACGGGGTTACCCGCGACAACTGGGCCGAAACGGTCATTAGGCTGTGCCCGCAATGAGTAGTCGGCACATCCACGTGATCGGTATCGGGGCCGGAGATCCCGGTTACGTGACCGTGCAGGCGATCGAGGCGCTCAACGACACCCAGGTGTTCTTCGCGATGGACAAGGGCTCGCAGAAAAGCGATTTGGTGGCGCTGCGCCGCCAGATCTGTGCGCAGTTCATCCGCGAGCCGGGTTATCGGTTCGTCGAGTTGCCCGACCCGCCGCGCGCGGCGGACGGCGACTACCGCGGCGCCGTGTCGGACTGGCACGCCGCCCGCGCCCGGCTGTGGGCGTCGGCCATAACGGCCGAACTCAGCCCGGGCGGCGTCGGCGCCTTTTTGGCCTGGGGTGACCCGTCGCTCTACGACAGCACCCTGCGCATCCTCGACGCCGTCGCCGCCGAGGTCGACATCAGCTACGACGTCATCCCCGGCATCACCGCGGTGCAGGCGCTGACGGCAAGGCACCGGATCCCGTTGAACGACGTCGGTGAACCCGTCCTGATCACCACCGGCCGGCAGCTGCGGGCACACGGACTGTCCGGCTCGGCGGTGGTCATGCTCGACGGCGACTGCTCGTTTCGGGACTGCCCGCCCGGCACCCGGATCTGGTGGGGCGCGTACCTCGGCACCGGCGACGAACTGCTCGTGGCCGGCACGGTCGGCGAGGTGGGGGAACGGATCGCGTCGCTGCGCGCCGAGGCCCGCGCCCGACACGGCTGGATCATGGACACCTATTTGTTGCGAGCGGCGGAGTAGGTTCTGGCCATGGCCGCTTTCGTGGTCCGCGCCGCATTGACTGGGTTCGCATTGTGGGTTGTCACGCTGATCGTGCCCGGGCTTAGCTTCGTCGGCGGCGACACCAGGTTGCAGCGGGCCGGCATCATCTTCGTCGTCGCGGTGGTCTTCGGACTGGTCAACGCCTTCATCAAACCGATCGTGCAGATCCTGTCGATTCCGCTCTACATCCTCACGCTCGGGTTGTTCCACATCGTCGTCAACGCGTTCATGCTGTGGATCACCGCCTGGATCACCCGGCACACCACCAACTGGGGACTGCACATCGACCACTTCTGGTGGACGGCGATCTGGGCCGCGATCGTGTTGTCGATCGTCAGCTGGGTGCTGTCGCTGGCGATGCGTGACGTCAGCCGCGCCACGCGCAGGTAACACTGGATACATGCCCGAACTGCCGGAAGTCGAAGCGCTCGCCGATCATCTGCGCCGCCACGCGGTCGGTCTGACGATCGGGCGGGTCGACGTCGTGGCGTTCTCCGTGCTCAAAACCTTCGACCCGCCGATCACCGCGCTGCACGGGTTGACCGTTAGCGGCGCCCAGCGGTGGGGCAAATACCTCGGGTTGCAGGCCGGGGAGCTGTTCTTGATCGCCCATTTGTCCCGGGCCGGCTGGCTGCGCTGGTCCGACACACTGGCCGCCGCGCCGTTGCGGCCGGGAAAGGGTCCGATCGCGCTGCGCGTTCACCTGGGCAGTCCGGGGCAGGCGCCGGGCTTCGACCTCACCGAGGCCGGCACTCAGAAGCGGCTGGCGGTGTGGCTTGTCGACGAGCCGGTGAAGGTGCCGGGCATCGCCGCGCTCGGGCCGGACGCGCTGCAGCTCACGCTCGACGAGTTGGAGGGACTGCTGGCCGGGCAGAGCGGCCGCATCAAGACCGTGATCACCGACCAGAAGGTGATCGCCGGGATCGGCAACGCCTACAGCGACGAGATCCTGCACGTCGCCAAGATTTCGCCGTTTGCCACCGCTGGCAAACTCTCGGACGCCCAGCTGGCTGCACTGCACGACGCGATGATCTCCGTGCTCACCGACGCGGTGACCCGTTCGGTCGGCCAGCAGGCGGCGACGCTGAAAGGCGAAAAACGTTCGGGCTTAAGGGTTCACGCCCGCACAGGGCTGCCGTGCCCCGTGTGCGGGGACACCGTGCGCGAGGTGTCGTTTGCCGACAAGTCCTTCCAGTACTGCCCGACGTGTCAGACCGGCGGCAAGGTGCTGGCCGACCGGCGGATGTCGCGGCTCTTGAAATAGACGCCGAGCGTCGAGTTGTTGCGCCGCTGTCCTGCGATCCGGCCCGACAAGTCGACGTTCGCCGGACACACGTTAGGCTGCGGCCGTGACTCGTCAACGGATTTTGATCACGGGCGCAAGCTCCGGCCTGGGCGCCGGGATGGCCCGCGCGTTCGCCGCCAAGGGGCGCGACCTGGCGCTGTGTGCCCGTCGCACCGAGCGGCTTGACGAACTGAAAGCCGAACTGACAGAGCGGTTTCCGGGTATCACCGTGGCCGTCGCCGCGCTGGACGTCAACGACCACGAGCAGGTCCCCAAGGTGTTCGGTGAATTGTCCGACGAGCTCGGCGGGATCGACCGGATCATCGTCAACGCCGGCATCGGCAAGGGCGCGCCGCTGGGGTCGGGCAAGTTGTGGGCCAACAAGGCCACCATCGAGACCAACCTGGTAGCCGCGCTGGTGCAGATCGAAACCGCGCTGGAGATGTTCAAGCAGGCCGGTTCGGGGCATCTGGTGCTGATCTCGTCGGTGCTCGGCAACAAGGGCGTGCCGGGCGTCAAGGCCGCCTACGCAGCCAGCAAGGCCGGCGTGTCGTCGCTGGGGCAGTCGCTGCGCGCCGAATACGCCAAGGGCCCGATCAGGGTCACCGTGCTGGAGCCCGGCTACATCGAGTCGGAGATGACGGCCAAGTCGGCGAGCACCATGCTGATGGTCGACAACGAGACCGGGGTCAAGGCGATGGTCGCGGCGATCGAACGCGAAGGCGGCCGTGCCGTCGTCCCGGCCTGGCCGTGGGCACCGCTGGTTCAGGTGATGCGGGTGTTGCCCGTCAGGCTGACCAAGTACTTCGCCTAACTTCCCTGCCGCGAACGTGCGCAGATGTACGCCGATACACCGCAAAACGCGTACAACTGTGCACGCTCGCGCAAGCGGGGGACCTCGACGTGGCTCACACTGTGACTGGCGTGTAATGCGCTGCGTCAGTGGTGAATTCGGGCTTGCCGTAGGTGGCCAGCCGGAGCTTGAGTAGCCCGATCACGTAGGCGTCGGTGACGTCCCGCAGCACCGGAATGCGGCTGGCCTGCTGAACCGCGGTGAAACGTCCGATGATGAAGGGCGTGGTGAGGGCGACGCGCAGAAGGTCCGATGGGCCGAGTGATACGCCCATGGCCTCGGCGATGTCGCGATCGCCACCGCAGAACGTGCGGACGAAGGTGAGCTTGGAAAAACTCTTCTCGACCGCCTCCGCGCAACGGTCGAACAGGCTGGTACCGGGGCGCAAATAAGCCGCCATCGTGCCGCTGACGAGTTCGCGGCAGATGTCGTCGAATCCGTCCCGCAGCAGCGCTGAGCGCGCATGCATGACGTGCATGATGTCGGCGGGTTCGGAGGGCAGCAGTTCGGGCGGCAGGCCGAGCAAAAAGCAGCGGTACCTGGCGAATTCGACGACAGCGCGTTCCTCTTTGGTGAACGTCGTCCGCCCCTGCTGACGCGCGCGGCGGGCCAGCAGGTACTGGCCGATCATTCCGGCCGGCATCTGGTCGACCTGCGGTATCGGCATGCCGTAGACGCCGACGTCCCATTTGTCGGATTTCTTCAGCGCGTTGTAGCGGACCATCGAGTGCATCAGCCGAACCATGGCCGCGGCTTCGAAGCCGGGCCCGTATCGGTCCAGCGCACCGGGCAGGGTGGTGACGGCGAAGAAGCTGGCCGTCTCGTTGACCCGCCGGGCGGCCCGCTTGCCGGTCAGCGCGCCGGTCAGGGCCATCGGCAGCGCGGCGTAGGTGTTGGTGAACGTCGCGATGAAGGCCCCTCGCGTGATGAAGGGGGCCAGCAGTGCCGCGGGGATGCGCTCCCACCGGGCGCCTTCGCGGACCAGGTCGAAGTCGATCCACTCCGGGGCGTCCTCCATGGCAGCGATGAACGACTCGAGTTCCGGGGGTGCCTCGGGCACCGCCTCGATGCCCTCTCGGCACGCCCTTTTGAGCATGTCGATCAGGTGCGAGACGCTGTACGTATTCATCAGGGCCGCATAGGGATCGGCAACGACGTCGCCGAGCATCGTTGCCGTGCTGATCAATTCGAGGACGCGGTCGTCTTCCAGGATCGGCGCCCGGTCGGCGACCCAGGCGGGCAAGGCCGAGTCGACGTCGGGCTCGGTGGCCAGGCGATCCGGCTGCGCCTCGAAGTCGAAGTCGCCGTAGAGGTCGGGCTGCAGGTCCCGTTGGCTTCGGACGCGCGCGGCGAGTTCGGGGTAGTACGTGACCATCACAACCTCCGGCTAACTAACAGTTAGTGAGTAATACTCACAAGTTGTTAGTTATGCTGTCAAGCATGACCGCGGTCCACCCGAAGCGGCGCATGTCCGCCGAAGCGCGGCGTGAGCAGATCCTCGACGTGACACACGCGATCGTCGACGCCGAAGGGTTTCACGCCGCGACACCGAACCGCATCGCGGAGCAGGCAGGCATCAATCGGTCACTGATTTATCAGCTCTTCGGTGATCCCGCGGGCCTGTTCGTCGCACTGATCGACCGTGAGGCGGCCCGGGCCGGCGCGCAATTCGCCGAAGCGATCGCGGGATTGGATGCTGCCGCCGCAGAGGAGTCGCTGGTTCTCGCGTTCGACGGTGTGCTGGCCGCCGTCGACGCTCACCCCGCAACGTGGCGGCTGTTTTTGTTCCCGCCGCAGGGCGCGCCACCGGAGCTGTATGCCCGGCTGGCCCAATCCCAGGCCGTCGTGCTCGATTTCTTTGTCAGGGAACTGCTGCGCGTCAATCCCGATCTGCACGATCCCGAATACACCGCTCGGGTCCTGCACGCCGCCGGCCGCGAACTGCTGCAGCTGCACCTGTCCGATCCACAGACGGCAACAGTTGAACGGCTGCGAAACTTCGTGCGGCGCTTCGGTTCCGAGCTCGTCGTGCGCTAACCCACACGGCCTCTCTCGGTGCGGTAGCGGCGCACCAGGGCGTCGGTCGAGCTGTCCGACTGCCGCTCCGGCGACTTCTCGTCGGAGATCACCGGCAACAGCGCCTTGGCCTGGGTCTTGCCCAGCTCCACACCCCATTGGTCGAACGAGTCGATGCCCCACACCACGCCCTCGGTGAACACCTGGTGCTCATAGAGCGCAATCAGCTGGCCGAGCACCGACGGGGTGAGCCGGGTCGCCAGTATCGAGGTGGTGGGCCGGTTGCCGGGCATCACCTTGTGCGGCACCACGTCGTCCGGTGTGCCTTCGGAGGCAATCTCTTCGGCGGTCTTGCCGAACGCCAGCACCTGGGTCTGGGCGAAGAAGTTGCTCATCAACAGGTCGTGCATGCTGCCGCTGCCGTCGGCGTCGGGCAGGTCGTCGAGCGGCTGGGAAAACCCGATGAAATCGGCTGGCACCAACCGGGTGCCCTGGTGCAGCAATTGGTAGAAGGCGTGCTGGCCGTTGGTTCCCGGTTCGCCCCAATAGATTTCGCCGGTGTCGGTGACGACGGGGGTGCCGTCGGCGCGGGTGGACTTGCCGTTGGATTCCATCGTCAGCTGTTGCAGATAGGCCGCGAAGCGGGCCAGGTCGTTGGAATACGGCAGCACCGCCCGTGATTGGGCGCCGAAGAAGTTGGAGTACCACAGCTCGATCAGCCCGAGCAGCGCCGGCGCGTTGGACTCCAGCGGCGCCGTCTTGAAATGCTCGTCGACGATGTGGAATCCAGAGAGGAAGTCGGCGAAGGCGTCTCGTCCGATGGCGGCCATCACCGACAGCCCGATCGCCGAATCCACCGAATAGCGTCCGCCGACCCAGTCCCAGAAGCCGAACATGTTCTCGGTGTCGATCCCGAAGTCCGCGACCCGCTCTTTGTTGGTGGAGACCGCGACGAAATGCTTGGCCACCGCGTCGTCGCCCAGCGCGTCGGTCAGCCAGCGGCGCGCCGCGGTGGCATTGGTCAGCGTCTCCAGCGTCGAGAAGGTCTTGGAGGCGACAATGAAAAGCGTTGTGGCAGGGTCCAAATCGGCCAGCGTCGCCACCAGGTCGGCCGGGTCGACGTTGGACACGAACCGGGCCGAGATGCCGGCGTCGACGTAGTGGCGCAGCGCCTGGTACACCATCACCGGGCCCAGATCCGAGCCGCCGATCCCGATGTTGACGACAGTGCTGATGCGCTTGCCGGTGGCGCCGGTCCACTCGCCGCTGCGCAGCCGGTCGGTGAAGTCACCCATCGCGTTGAGCACCTTGTGTACGTCCTCGACGACGTTTTGCCCGTCGACGGTCAGCGTGGCGTCGCGTGGCAGCCGCAGCGCGGTGTGCAGCACCGCGCGGTCCTCCGAGGTGTTGATGTGCTTGCCGGCGAACATCTCGTCGCGCCGCTGCTCGAGCTGCGCCGCTCGGGCCAGGTCGACCAGAAGTTTGAGCGTCTCGCGCGTGATGCGGTGCTTGCTGTAGTCGATGTAGAGGTCGCCGGCGGTGAGCGTGAACTCACGACCACGGTCGGGGTCGTCGTCGAAGAACTGCCGGAGATGGGTGTCTTTGATCTGCTCGTGATGCTTGCGCAGGGCGTTCCAGGCCGGGGTGGCGGTGATGTCGGGGATTTGGCGAACCGCAGTCATGTTCTCGACCCTAGCCAAGACCGCCAGGGTGGCTCAGTGACCGAGCCGGCCTCTGCCCATCCGCAGCAGCAGCATCGCCAGGTCCTTGCCGTCGGGCCCGAGCTCGCTGTAGCGCTCGATGACCTTCATTTCGCGGCTGTGCACCAGCCGGGTGCCGCCGCTGGCCATCCGGAGCTTGCCGATCGCCTGAGACACCTCGGTTCGGCGCTTGACCGCAGCCAGAATCTCCGCGTCGAGCCGGTCGATTTCATGGCGCAACTCGTCGATATCGGGAAGCTGTTCCGTTTCCATCGTCATTTATTGTGACTCCGCATTCTTGCTGTTGGTGGGTTTTCGGCCGTTATCCGTATTCCGGCATCACCCAACAGACGAGCCCCGAATCCGGATGCGGACCTCAGGGCTCAAGGAAAAGCAGCTAAGCCACGGGCACCGCTGACCGATACCCGTAGAAAAATCGATGCTGCCCGTAGAGCACGTATCGAGTCTGCCACCCGGGCCCGCGCCAGCGCAAAAGCTGTCGCCGTGCGGCGGTAAGTTTGGACAGACATGACCGCGCCGACGACGATGCACGCGGAGCGATGAGGAGGAGCGGCGCAGATTGACAATGCACGCGACCGATGCCGGGGCAGATCAGTTGCTCGACGGGCTCAACCCGCAGCAGCGCCAGGCGGTGCTGCACGAGGGTTCTCCGCTGCTGATCGTCGCGGGCGCCGGCTCGGGCAAGACCGCGGTGCTAACCCGGCGCATTGCGTACCTGATGGGCGCGCGCGACGTGGGCGCGGGCCAGATTCTGGCCATCACGTTCACCAACAAGGCCGCCGCCGAGATGCGCGAGCGCGTCGTGCAACTGATCGGGCCACGCGCCCGCTCCATGTGGGTGTCGACGTTTCACTCGACCTGTGTGCGCATCCTGCGCAACCAGGCCACGCTGATCCCGGGGCTCAATTCCAACTTCTCGATCTACGACGCCGACGATTCGCGGCGGCTGCTGCAGATGATCGGCAAGGACATGGGCCTCGACATCAAGCGGTATTCACCGCGGCTGCTGGCCAACGCCATCTCCAACCTGAAAAACGAACTGATCGACCCGCAGCAGGCGACATCGGCTCTCTCCGACGACTCCGACGACCTGGCCCGCACCGTCGCCGCCGTCTACTCCGAATATCAGCACCGGCTGCGGGCGGCCAACGCCCTGGATTTCGACGACCTGATCGGCGAGACCGTCGCGGTGTTGCAGGCCTTCCCGCAGATCGCCCAGCATTACCGGCGGCGGTTCCGGCACATCCTGGTCGACGAATACCAGGACACCAACCACGCCCAATACGTGTTGGTGCGCGAGCTCGTCGGGCATGGGACGGACGACGGGCTGCCGCCCGCGGAGTTGTGCGTCGTCGGCGACGCCGATCAGTCGATCTACGCCTTCCGTGGCGCCACGATTCGCAACATCGAGGACTTCGAGCGGGACTACCCCGACGCCACGACGATTCTGCTGGAGCAGAACTACCGCTCAACCCAGAACATCTTGTCGGCGGCCAACTCGGTGATCTCGCGGAACTCGGGACGCCGGGAGAAGCGGCTGTGGACCGACGCCGGGGAGGGTGAGCTGATCGTCGGCTACGTCGCCGACAACGAGCACGACGAAGCGCGGTTTGTCGCCGAAGAGATCGAGGCGCTGGCCGGGCGCGGTGAGATCACCTACAACGACGTGGCGGTCTTCTACCGCACCAACAACTCGTCGCGGTCGCTGGAAGAGGTGTTCATCCGCGCCGGCATCCCGTACAAAGTCGTTGGGGGCGTTCGGTTTTACGAGCGCAAGGAGATCCGCGACATCGTCGCCTACCTGCGGGTGCTGGACAACCCGGGTGACGCGGTGAGCCTGCGGCGCATTCTCAACACACCCCGTCGCGGAATCGGTGACCGCGCCGAAGCCTGCGTGGCGGTGTACGCCGAGAACACCGGCGCCAGTTTCGCCGACGCGCTGGACGCGGCCGCCGAGGGCAAAGTGCCGATGCTGAATTCCCGTTCGGTGAAAGCGATCGCGGGTTTCGTCGAGATGCTCGACGAGCTGCGCGGCCATCTCGACGGTGACCTCGGCGAACTGGTCGAGGCGGTGCTCAACCGCACCGGCTACCGCACGGAGCTGGAATCCTCCAGTGATCCACAGGATTTGGCCCGGCTGGACAACCTGAACGAACTGGTCAGCGTCGCACACGAATTCGCCACCGACATGGCCAACGCCGCTGCGCTCGAGGAGGGCGCCGACGACGAAGACGTGCCCGACACCAGCGTGCTGGCGCAGTTTTTGGAGCGGGTGTCGCTGGTCGCCGACGCCGACGAAATCCCCGAGCACAACGCCGGTGTGGTCACATTGATGACGTTGCACACCGCGAAAGGGCTGGAGTTTCCGGTGGTGTTCGTCACCGGCTGGGAGGACGGAATGTTCCCGCACATGCGGGCATTGGGTGATCCCACCGAACTCTCCGAGGAACGGCGGCTGGTCTACGTCGGGATCACCCGGGCGCGGCAGCGGCTCTACGTCAGCCGGGCCAAGGTCCGCTCGTCGTGGGGCCAGCCGATGCTCAACCCCGAATCGCGGTTCCTGCGGGAAATCCCGCAGGAGCTGATCGACTGGCGGCGCAGCGACCCGACCCCGTCGTTCAGCGCGCCGGTGAGTGGCGCCGGCCGGTTCGGCCCGTCGTCGCGCCCGTCACCGGCTCGCGTGTCGAAGAGCAACCGGCCGCTGCTGGTGCTCGAGCCCGGCGACCGGGTCTCCCACGACAAGTACGGGCTGGGCCGCGTGGAGGAGGTCTCCGGCGTCGGGGAATCGGCGATGTCGCTGATCGACTTCGGCAGTTCGGGGCGGGTCAAGCTGATGCACAACCACGCCCCGCTCACCAAGCTGTAGCCATCGGGGGTGGTGGCGGCGCGCTCGGCTGCGTCGCCCGGCACCAACGCTTGGTGGGCGGCGCCATCGCCAAAATGATTGTGAGACCGCCCACGACGACAGTGAGAACGACGCCGATGGCGGCCATCGGGACTACCTGTCCGTAGTAGTGCCTGTTGGCGCGGTGGATCAGTTCGGCCAATACGAACAAGGCGAAATCCACCGGGATGGCCGCCGCGCATGTCGCCACAATGGTCACCCCGCCGCCCGGTCGGCGCCGTAGCAGCATGACCGCGCCGGCCGAAAGTGCCACTGCGGCTGCAAGCGACGCCACTGCGAGCAACGCGAAGAATGATACGACTTTGAAATTCAGGTGATAGCCCAACACGATCGAAGCGACGCACAAAGCGCACACGACCGCGTGGGCGATGCTGCCGAGAAAACTCAGGACCGCGGCCGCAATAGCGGTAGCGCCGCCGGGCCGCCGCGGCGGGTAGAGCGGGTAAGGCGCTGGCGGCGGTCCCCAGCCGGGCTGCAGGGGGAACTGCCGGGGGTCCATTCCCGGGAGAGTATCAACTGTCCTGCGGCAGCCAGCGTTTCGTTTGCGGATGCATTGCCAGCACCGCGCTCGCGATCGGCAATATCCACAGTGTGTGCACGATCCAGGCGACGCGTGCGCCGGCGATGAACACGCCGAGGTAGGTCAGCACCGCGACCACGGCGCCAGCCACGATGAGGTAGCGGCCAAGCCCCCGTCGCAGTAGCAGCAGGATCACGCCGGACACGGTGGCCAGCGCAAACACCAAGGCGAGGAATCCGACCGCGACGCAGAACAGGCGGTCGGATTGCCACCAGCCCGCGATCAGCTCGGTGGCCACCACCGAGGTGGCCCAGCCGCTGACCACACTGACGGCGGCGGCGGCCACCGCGGTCTTGCTGACCGGCTCATCCGGTCGACGGGCCGTCGCCGGCGGAACCGGGTACCCGGCGCCGCCGGGTGGCTGGCGCGGAATGTGGGTGGTGCGGGCGTCGTCCGCTATCGCGGGCAGCGGCGTCGTCGGTGCTCGCCGGATGATGCGGGTCCGCGGCGCTTCGTCGTGGGGTGTCGTCACCTCATGCCTTCGTTCTCGAATCGCGTCGTGGCTGCCGAGCCGGCAGTGGCGCCGCCGTCGCTGACATGACCGCTTGCTGGGTTTGTAGGCGGATTATCGCCGGGCGGGGACTCGGTTGACCCGATAACCGGTCAACCGGCGAAACTTCCGACACTCAGGCCACGCTTGGCCAGCCACGGCACCGGGTCTACCCGGTTGGTGCCGCCCAGCAACACCTCGAAATGCAGGTGCGGACCGGTGGAGTTGCCGCGGTTGCCCATCGTGGCAATCTGATCGCCCGCCATCACACGCTGGCCGACGCTGACCGTCGTCGTGTTGACGTGACCGTACAGCGTGACCGTGCCGTCGGCGTGGCGCAGCTTCACCCACATTCCGTAGCCGGCGGTCGGGCCGGCGTCGATGACCACCCCGTCCGACACCGCCAGGATCGGGGTTCCGATCGAGTTGGCGATGTCGATACCGGCGTGCAGCACACCCCAGCGGTACCCGAAATTCGACGTGAATATGCCCTTTGTTGGCATGACGAACAGTGGCTGCTGCAGTCGCGCCTCGCGCTGGGCGCGCTCTTCGGCGAACGCCACGGCGTGGGCGAGTTCCGCGTTGTGCACGGCGACGTTCGCGGCCGGCTTCACGGTCACCATCTGCATGCCGCGCGCCGAGGTGGTGATCGGGCCGCCGCTGGGCGTCGACGCGTCGGCGGCCAGCACGGTTTCGGCCTTCGAGTCGTCGGAGGGGTGCGTGGCCGAATGCGCTGCGGCGGCGGCGGCACCGGCGGCCATGGCGGTGATCAGCATCCGGCCCCGCGCCGCGCCGCTGAGCTGCCGGCGGTGCTGCGGGCGGCGCCAGGGCGCATCGGCATTATTGGGACGTCCGTGCAGTTCGAGGCGGTAGGAATTAGTCCGCTCGGTGTGCCGGTCGTACCGGTGTTCGCTGGGGCTGGCCAGGGGCAGCGGGGTCAGATCGTCGGTGTCGTGCAGGTCGTCGAGCTCGGGCGCCTCCAGGACGGAGGCCGCACTTCCGAAAACACTGTTGTCGTTAAAGTCCAGGTCATCGAGGTTGCCGAACTCATTGAACGGGATGATGTCGGTGACCTCGTTGCGGTCGAGGTCTGACCAGCGGTCGAGCGATCCACGAGAGTCTCCGGCGACAGGAGACCGGGCAGAACGGTGCTGGGCCAACCTGAATGTCCCTCGCGTCGTAACCATAACGTTATCTGGACCCTGAGACGTTAACCACTGGGGTAGCGACCTCGCAAGGCGTGACAGGAATCCCGGTCGATAATGTGATCCGCATCACGCGCGAGCACTCGGGCCCGTCCCGGGCACAGCGTACGGCATCCACCCGCGGTGACCTGCGCCACAACAGCGGATGCGACGACAGCGCCATGACGGCGGGTCGATACAGTTCCCCCGGGGCGCGGTTCAGGGGCTTGCCCAGAACCGAGTCGCTTACCTAATCAGGCCGAACTCAGTAGACAGTGAGCCCATGGATCTCTTCGAGTATCAGGCGAAGGAGCTGTTCGCCAAGCACAACGTGCCCACCACGCCCGGACGGGTGACCGACAGCGCCGACGGCGCCAAGGCGATCGCCGAGGAAATCGGCCGCCCGGTGATGGTCAAGGCACAAGTCAAGACCGGTGGCCGCGGCAAGGCCGGTGGCGTGAAGTACGCCGCCACCGCCGAGGACGCCTACACCCACGCCAACAACATCCTGGGCCTCGATATCAAGGGCCACGTCGTCAAGAAGCTGCTGGTGTCCGAGGCCAGCGACATCGCCGAGGAGTACTACATCTCCTTCCTGCTCGACCGGGCCAACCGCACCTACCTGGCGATGTGCTCGGTGGAGGGCGGCATGGAGATCGAGGAGGTCGCCGCGACCAAACCCGAGCGGCTGGCCAAGGTTCCCGTCGACGCGGTGAAGGGTGTCGATCTGGCGTTCGCGCGCTCGATCGCCGAGCAGGGCCACCTGCCGGCCGAGGTGCTCGACGCCGCGGCGGTGACGATCCAGAAACTCTGGGAGCTGTTCGTAGCCGAGGACGCCACCCTGGTCGAGGTCAACCCGCTGGTCCGCACGCCGGACGACCAGATCCTGGCGCTGGACGGCAAGGTGACGCTCGACGGCAACGCCGCGTTCCGCCAGCCCGGGCACGCGGAGTTCGAGGACCGCGACGCCACCGACCCGCTGGAGCTCAAGGCCAAGGAGCACGACCTCAACTACGTCAAGCTGGACGGCCAGATCGGGATCATCGGTAACGGCGCCGGCCTGGTGATGTCGACGCTGGATGTCGCGGCCTATGCCGGCGAGAAGCATGGCGGGGTGAAGCCGGCCAACTTCCTGGACATCGGCGGCGGCGCGTCGGCGGAGGTGATGGCCGCCGGGCTGGACGTCATCCTGGGCGACGAGCAGGTCAAGAGCGTGTTCGTCAACGTCTTCGGTGGCATCACCGCATGCGACGCCGTCGCCAACGGCATCGTGTCGGCGCTGAAGATGCTCGGCGACACCGCCACCAAGCCACTAGTGGTCCGGCTCGACGGCAACAACGTCGAAGAGGGCCGGCGCATCCTGGCCGAAGCCAACCATCCGCTCGTGACCCTGGTGGACACGATGGACGAGGCCGCCGACAAAGCCGCCGCGTTGGCGAGCGCCTGAGAAAGGACTTGCGGATATGTCGATCTTTTTGAACAAGGACAACAAGGTCATCGTCCAGGGCATCACCGGCAGCGAGGCCACCGTGCACACCGCCCGGATGCTCAAGGCCGGCACCCAGATCGTCGGCGGCGTCAACGCGCGCAAAGCGGGCACGACGGTCACCCACGAGGACAAGGGCGGTCGGGTCATCAAGCTGCCGGTGTTCGGCGGCGTCGCCGAGGCAATGAAGGAGACCGGCGCCGACGTGTCGATCATCTTCGTGCCGCCGAAGTTCGCCAAGGACGCCATCATCGAGGCCGTCGACGCCGAGATTCCGCTGCTGGTGGTCATCACCGAGGGAATCCCGGTGCAGGACAGCGCCTATGCGTGGGCCTACAACGTCAGCAAGGGCAACAAGACCCGGATCATCGGGCCCAACTGTCCCGGCATCATCACGCCCGGCCAGTCGCTGGTCGGCATCACCCCGGCCAACATCACCGGATCCGGTCCGATCGGCCTGGTGTCCAAGTCGGGCACGCTGACCTACCAGATGATGTTCGAGCTGCGTGATTTCGGTTTCTCCACCGCGATCGGGATCGGCGGGGACCCGGTGATCGGCACCACCCACATCGACGCGATCGAGGCGTTCGAGAAGGATCCGGACACCAAGGTCATCGTGATGATCGGCGAGATCGGCGGCGACGCCGAGGAGCGCGCGGCCGACTACATCAAGGCCAACGTGTCCAAGCCGGTCGTCGGCTACGTCGCGGGATTCACTGCGCCCGAAGGCAAGACGATGGGCCACGCCGGCGCCATCGTGTCGGGCTCGTCGGGTACCGCGGCCGCCAAGAAGGAAGCGTTGGAGGCGGCCGGTGTCAAAGTCGGCAAAACGCCTTCGGAGACTGCAGCTTTGGCGCGGAAGATTTTGCAAAGCCTGTGACAGTCGACCGGCGCCGGCGACGATGGAGTGGGGGCACCCCCAGCCGCGCAGCGGCGAGGGGGACGAAGCGATGAGGAGGAGCGGCGCCATTAGCGGCAGCACTCCCGTCGTCGTCGGCGTCGGGCAGGCCGCTGAGCGGATCGACGACCCGTACTACCGCGCCATGTCGGCGGTCGAGCTGGCCGCTGCGGGTGCGCGTGCCGCGCTCGAGGACTGCGGCGCCGATGCGGCCAAGGTGGCGGCCGCGATCGACACCGTCGCGGGTGTGCGGCAGTTCGAGATCTCCGGGCCGGCTCAAGCGGCACTGGGCAAGTCGAACAACTATCCGCGGTCGGTGGCCAACCGGATCGACGCCGATCCGGCCCGGGCGATCCTGGAGATCGTCGGGGGCCAGGGCCCGCAGCATCTGATCACCGAGCTGGCCGGCGAGATCGCCGCCGGCCGCTCAGAGGTCGCGCTGATCTTCGGCTCGGATGCGACGTCGACCACCCGCTACTTCGCGGGCGCCGACAACAAACCGGATTTCTCGGAGACGGTCGACGGCTCGCTGGAAGATCGCGGTCACGGCCTGGAGGGGCTGATCAGCCGCTACACCGTGATCCACGGCCTGGTGGACGCCCCGACGCAGTACGCGCTGCTGGAAAACGCCCGACGCGCCGGCACCGGTCTGAGCCCGGCCGAGTATCTGCGGTGCATGGGTGAGTTGTTCGCGCCGTTCAGCAAGGTGGCCGCCGACAACCCGTTCGCCGCCGCGCCGGTCGAGCGCAGTGTCGAGGAACTGATCACGGTCACCGAGAGCAACCGGATGATCTCCGATCCGTATCCGCGGCTGCTGGTGGCGCGTGACCAGGTGAACCAGGGCGCGGCGGCGCTGCTGATGTCGGTGGAGGCGGCGCGCAAACTCGGTGTGCCAGAAGACAATTGGGTGTACCTGCACGGCCATGCCGACATGGCCGAGCAGAGTCTGCTGGATCGGCCCGATCTGGGGCACGCGCCGTCGGCGGTGATGGCGGTGCGGGAAGCATTGCGTGTCGCCGGTATTGGTGTCGACGACGTCGCCACCTTCGACCTGTACAGCTGCTTCCCGGTGCCGGTGTTCAACATCTGCGACGGCATGGGCATCGCGCCGGACGACCCGCGCGGGCTGACGCTGACCGGCGGTCTGCCGTTCTTCGGCGGGGCCGGCAACAACTACTCGATGCACGGCGTCGCCGAGACCGTCGCTGCGATGCGAAGCCGCCCAGGAGAATTCGGCCTCGTCGGCGCCAACGGCGGCATCATGAGCAAGTACTCGGTGGGGATCTACTCGACGACGCCGGTTGAGTGGAAGCCGGACCGCAGTGCGCAGTTGCAGGCGGAGATCGAGGCATGGCCCACCGTTGCGGTGACCGAGCAGGCCGACGGGCCCGGCACCGTCGAGACCTACACCGTGCGACGGGACAACGGCCGGCTGACCGGAATCGTCATCGGCCGCCTCGACGCCGACGACAGCCGGTTTTTGGCCACCACCGAAGAGGACGACCTGATCGCGTTGCTGACCGACGGGGACCCGCTGGGCCAGTCGGTGATGGTGCGCTCGTTCGACTACGGCAACCGCTGCGGTTTGTAGCCGGTCACACCATTGCGGCAAGCTTGCCGGCGAGCCGTTCCATGTAGGCGGCCACCTCGTCTTCGGGGCGGTCGGGTAAGCCGAACAACACCTCGGTCACGCCCAGCTCGGCCCAGCGGGCCAACTTCTCGGCATCCGGCTTGAAGTCCAGCGCCACGATCTGCGGCGCGCCGTCGCGGCCGGCGGCGGCCCAGGTGTCCTGCAACAACTTCACCGGCTCGTCGATTTCGAAGTCGCGCGGCGTGGTGATCCATCCGTCGGCGCTGCGCGCGATCCACTTGAAGTTCTTCTCGGTTCCCGCCGCACCGACCAGCACCGGGATATGCGACTGCACCGGCTTGGGCCACGCCCAGCTCGGCCCGAATTTGACGAACTCGCCGTCGTAGGCCGCTTCCTCCTGCGTCCACAGCGCCCGCATCGCCTCAAGGTATTCGCGCAGCATCGTGCGGCGCCGCCCGGGCGGCACACCGTGGTCGGTGAGTTCGTCGGTGTTCCAACCGAATCCAACGCCCAGGCTCACCCGGCCGCCCGACAGATGATCGAGGGTGGCAATCGATTTGGCCAGCGTGATCGGATCGTGTTCGACCGGCAGCGCCACCGCGGTGGACAGCCGAACCCGTGAGGTGACGGCGCACGCCGCACCCAGACTGACCCACGGGTCCAACGTGCGCATGTATCGGTCGTCGGGCAACGACTCGTCGCCGGTTGTCGGGTGCGCGGCCTCCCGCTTGACCGGGATGTGCGTGTGTTCGGGCACGTAGAAGGTGTGAAATCCATGCTTTTCGGCGAGGACGGCCGCCGCCGCCGGGGTGATGCCGCGGTCGCTGGTGAACAGCACAAGCCCGTAATCCATCCCTGAATTAGAACGTGTTCCAATCCGGCGGGCAAGCGCGGGGGCGGTATGACACACCGACTGCCGCATCGCGGGTAACCCGAGGTGCGCTAGCGTGGATGGTCGAATCGCGTCGCAACGCCCGCGCTCGCCGCTATGGCGTTCATCGAGCGGTCCGACGTAGCGTCGCGGGAGCGGCGCCTGGGAGTACAGCAACGGCACTGGAAGCACAGGAGAAGTCATGACCTACTCGCCCGGCAGCCCCGGATATCCGCCCGCGCAGTCGCAAGGCTCGTATGGGGCCTCCACGCCGTCGTTCGCGAAATCCGAAGAGGGCTCTAGCAATTTGGGTCTCTACCTGACCATCGCGGTGGTGGCGCTCGGTCTGGCGAGCTACCTGGCGAGCTTCGGGCCGATGTACACGGTCAGCTCCGACATGGGTCCGGTCGGCGACATCACCGGCGGCGACGTCGGCATCGGCGTGATCGCCGCGCTGCTGGCCGGGCTGCTCGCGGCGGTCGGCCTGCTGCCGAAGGCGAAGAACTACTCGGCGGTCGTCGCGGCGATCGCAGTGTTCGGGGTGCTGACGGTGATCAAGGAGGCGCTCGCCAAGCCGAGCGGCTTCTCGATCGGCTGGGCGCTGTGGTTCGTGCTGGCCTGCGCCGTGCTCCAGGCCATTGCCGCGGTTGCCGCGCTGTTGCTGGAGGCCGGCGTGATCACTCCGCCGGCGCCGCGGCCCAAATACGACCAGCAGTACGGGCACTACGGGCAGTACGGCGGCTACTACGGTCAGCAGGGTCCCTACCAGCAGCAGCACAGCCCGCAGCAATCACCTCAGCACTCCGGCTACGGCTCGCAGTACGGCGGCTACCCGTCGTCCCCGTCGACCGGCGGCTTCAGCACGGCCGGCCAGCAGACCGGACCGCAGCAGCAGGCCTCCCAGACCGGGCCGCAGCAGAGCGGGCAGCAAGGCTCGCAGCAGGGCCCGCCCACCCCGCCCACCGGTTTCCCCAGCTTCGGGCAGCCGCAGTCGGGCGGTTCGGGAAGCCAGGGTTCGGGCCAGGGCAACTCCGGCAACCACGGCGGGCAGACCCAGCAGTCCTATGGCCAGGGCCAGCAGCCACAGCAGCCGTCCTCGGGTCAGTCACAGTCCTAACCGGGCGTTTCCGCGCCTAGTCGTCAACGTGCGCGAAGCGTGACGCGGGTGGAGGATAGCCGCGCGCCGGGCGCGCGTCAGGCCCGAGACCTGCTGAGGGTGGCCTTCGGGCCGGCGGTGGTGGCGCTGGTCATCATCGCCGCAGTGACGCTGCTGCAGTTGCTGATTGCCAACAGTGACATGACCGGCGCACTCGGCGCTATCGCCAGCATGTGGCTCGGCGTGCATCAGGTGCCCATCTCGATCGGCGGCCGTGAACTCGGCGTGATGCCGCTACTCCCGGTGCTGCTGATGGTGTGGGGGACGGCGCGCACGACGGCGCAGGCCACCGCCGCCACCGCGTCCTGGTTCGTGATCCGCTGGGTGGTGGCCTCCGCGCTGGGCGGCCCGCTGTTGATTGCCGCCATCTGCCTGGCCGTCATCCACGACGCCGCGTCGGTGATCACCGAGCTGCAGACACCCAGCGCGTTGCGGGCGTTCCTCAGTGTGCTGGTGGTCCACGGCATCGGCGCGGCGATCGGCGTGGGCTCCCGGGTCGGCCGTAGGGCCTTGGCGGCCTCACCGCTGCCCGACTGGCTGGGCGATTCACTGCGGGCCGCGACGGCGGGCGTGCTGGCGCTGCTCGGGCTTTCGGGAGTGGTGGCGGCCGGTTCGCTGGTCGTGCACTGGGGCACCATGCACGAGCTCTACGCGATCACCGACTCGATCTTCGGCCAGTTCAGCCTGACCGTGCTGTCGGTGTTGTATGTGCCCAACATCATGGTCGGCACGGCCGCGGTTGCCGTCGGGTCCAGCGCCCACCTGGGCTTCGCGACGTTCAGCTCGTTCACGGTGTTCGGCGGCGATATGCCGGCGCTTCCCGTGCTGGCCGCGGCGCCCAGCCCGCCACTGGGACCGGTGTGGGTGGCGTTGCTGATCGTCGGCGCATCCTCCGGTGTGGCGGTCGGCCAGCAATGCGCGCGACGGCCGCTGCCGCTGCTCGCGGCGACCGCCAAGCTGTTGGTGGCGTCTGTGCTGGCCGCCCTGACAACGGCGTTGCTGGGCTACGCCGGCGGCGGGCAGCTGGGCAATTTCGGCGGGGTCGGCGTCGACCAGGACACCTTCGGGATCGCGGTGTTTTTGTGGTTCGCGGTCATCGGCGCCGTCACTGTGGCGATGGCCGGCGGGATCAGCCGCCGGCCCAAGCCGGTGCCCGTCGCCGAACCCGAGGTCGAACCCGTCGTCGAGCCGCAAGCGCCCGTCGTCGAGCCGGAAGCCCCCGTCGTCGAACCGGAAGACGAGGCACCTGCCGCGCCGACCGACGATGCCGACAAGCCGCCCGCGCAGGACGATTAGGCTCGCCCTGTGCAGCAACCGCTCCATGTGCCCCCGAGCGCACCGGCACGACTCGTCGTCCTGGCGTCGGGGACGGGATCGCTGCTTGCCGCACTGCTGGATGCCGCCGTCGGCGACTACCCGGCCCGGGTGGTGGCCGTCGGTGTGGACCGCGACTGCCGGGCGGCTGAAGTTGCGGCGGCGGCGTCGGTGCCGACGTTCACCGCCCGGGTGGCCGACTACCCCGGCCGCGACGCCTGGGACGTCGCGCTCACCGAGGCCGCCGCAGCGCATTCGCCCGACCTGATCGTCTCAGCTGGCTTCATGAAAATCCTTGGGCCGCAATTTCTGTCGTGCTTCTCCGGGCGCATCGTCAACTCTCATCCGACGCTGCTGCCGGCGTTCCCCGGCGCGCACGGGGTGGCCGATGCGCTGGCATACGGCGTGAAGGTCACCGGCTGTACGGTGCACCTGGTCGACGCCGGCACCGACACCGGCCCGATCCTTGCCCAGCAACCGGTTCCGGTGCTCGACGACGACGACGAGGCGACTCTGCATGAGCGGATCAAGGTCACCGAACGGCGGCTGTTGGTGGACGTGGTGGCCGCGGTGGTGACCGGGGGCGTGACCTGGACGGGACGAAAGGCGGTTATCGGGTGAGCAACAACGACGGGAGACGGCCGATCCGCCGCGCGTTGATCAGCGTGTACGACAAGACCGGACTGGTCGAACTCGCCGACGGCCTGCACGCGGCCGGCGTCGACATTGTCTCGACCGGCTCAACCGCGAAAACCATTGCCGACAAAGGCATCCCGGTCACACCGGTGGAGGAGGTGACCGGGTTTCCCGAGGTGCTCGACGGCCGGGTCAAAACCCTGCACCCGCATGTGCACGCCGGGCTGCTCGCCGACCTGCGTAAGCCCGAGCACGCCGCGGCCCTCGAACAGCTCGGCATCGCCGCGTTCGAGCTTGTGGTGGTCAACCTGTATCCGTTCAGCGAAACGGTGGATTCCGGGGCGGGCGTCGACGAGTGCGTCGAGCAGATCGACATCGGCGGGCCGTCGATGGTGCGCGCGGCGGCCAAGAACCATCCCAGCGTGGCAGTGGTGGTCGATCCGCGCGGCTATGATGGCGTACTGGCCGCGGTGCGCAGCGGCGGATTCACTCTCGCGGAGCGAAAGCGGTTGGCGTCGTTGGCGTTTCGGCATACCGCCGAGTACGACATCGCGGTCGCGGGCTGGATGGAGTCGACGCTGGCGCCCGAGCAGCCGGCGATGGCGTTTCCGGAGTGGTTCGCAGGCTCGTGGCGGCGCTCGGCGTTGCTGCGCTACGGCGAGAACCCGCACCAGCAGGCGGCGCTGTACAGCGACCCCGCCGCCTGGCCCGGCCTTGCGCAGGCCGAGCAGCTGCACGGAAAAGAGATGTCCTACAACAACTTCACCGACGCGGACGCGGCATGGCGGGCGGCGTTCGACCACGAAGAGACCTGCGTGGCGATCATCAAGCACGCCAACCCGTGTGGCATCGCCGTCTCGAACATCTCGGTGGCCGACGCGCATCGCAAAGCCCACGAATGTGACCCACTGAGCGCGTTCGGTGGGGTGATCGCCGCCAACACCGAGGTCAGCGTCGAGATGGCGGAGTATGTCAGCACGATCTTCACCGAGGTGATCGTCGCGCCGGCGTACGAGCCCGGTGCCGTCGACGTGTTGGCGCGCAAGAAGAACATCCGGGTGCTGGTGGCCTCTGAGCCGCTGCCCGGCGGCACCGAGCTGCGCCAAGTGAGCGGCGGGCTGTTGATGCAGCAGCGTGACCGGCTCGACGCGCCGGGGGACAACCCCGCCAATTGGACGCTGGCGGCCGGCTCGCCCGCCTCACCGGAAACGTTGGCGGACTTGGCCTTCGCGTGGCGTACCTGCCGGGCGGTCAAGTCCAACGCGATCGTGATCGCCGCCGACGGCGCGACGGTCGGGGTCGGCATGGGCCAGGTCAACCGCGTCGACGCCGCGCGGCTGGCCGTCGAACGCGGCGGGGACCGGGTGCGTGGAGCGGTCGCGGCATCCGACGCATTCTTCCCGTTCCCCGACGGGCTGGAGACGCTGGCCGCCGCTGGTGTGACGGCCATCGTGCATCCCGGTGGCTCGGTGCGCGACGACGAGGTGACCTCAGCGGCCGACAAGGCCGGCGTGACGCTGTATCTGACCGGCGCTCGGCATTTCGCCCACTAGCATCGCCGCCGAGTGTGGGATTGTGCCACGCGAAATCGAGATCGGCGTGCATCAAGTCCACACTCGACGGGGGGTTGGACGGAGCGTGAGCAAACGATGGCGGTTCGCTGGCGGTCTGCCCGAATCTCTTCCAGGCCGTCGTCGATCCCGATAGCATCGCCGCTTGGGCTCGTAAATCGGCGGGTCCTTACCGATGGAGAGGAACGAGATGCGCGCGATCACGAAACGAACGGCGGTGTTTTCCGCGGCAATTGCAGTAGTCGCGTTGATCGGCACAGGGTGTGAGTCCAAGAAGGAAAAGGCAGGCGAAACGACGAGTTCTGCGACGTCGTCAGTGTCGTCGTCGGCTGCCGCGGCGCCCTCCACCTCGGCAGAAAGTGCCGCTCCAAGCTCCACTCAGATCGCCGGCGCCAACGGTACGGAATACACGGTCGAGGGCCCGATTCTCGCGAAGTACGACTCCCTTTCCGAGAAGGCCCGCGCAGACCTCGGCAAACCGACGGGCAACGAGCAGAAGAACCCGGATGGCGGCGTCTTCCAGCAATTCGACGGCGGCGTCATTGTCCACAAAACGGAGTCTTACGTCGTGTGGGGCAAGATCCGCGACAAGTGGAACGAGCTGGGCGGTTCGCAGGGCAAGCTCGGCTACCCGACCAGCGACGAGGTAGACACCCCCGACGGCGGCAAGAAGTCGACGTTCGAGCACGGCACCATCACCTGGAAGCCGGGCGACGAGCAGGCCACTGTCGTCGAGCAGTAGACCCACAGCCGAAGGGCGGGCAATCGAGGACGATTGTCCGCCCTTCGCTTGTGCATGTGCCAAGCAGTCGTAGCGTGGAGTGGTGACCGCACCGAATCATCTGCCCCGCACCGTCGGCGAACTGCGCGCCGCCGGGCACCGCGAGCGGGGAGTCAAACAAGAAATCCGGGAAAACCTGCTGACGGCGTTGGCCGAAGGTGACGACATCTGGCCGGGAATCCTGGGCTTCGACGACACCGTGATCCCGCAGCTGGAGCGGGCGCTGATCGCAGGCCACGACGTCGTTCTGCTTGGCGAGCGCGGTCAGGGCAAAACCCGGCTGTTGCGGGCGCTGGTCGGCCTGCTCGACGAGTGGACGCCGGTAATCGGCGGCGCCGAGCTCGGCGAGCACCCGTACTCGCCGATCACCCCGGAGTCGATCCGTCGGGCCACCACCCTCGGCGACGACCTCCCGGTGGAGTGGAGACACCGCAGCGAGCGCTACACCGAGAAGCTGGCCACTCCGGATACCAGCGTGGCCGACCTGGTCGGCGACATCGACCCGATCAAGGTCGCCGAGGGCCGCAGCCTGGGTGACCCGGAGACCATCGCCTACGGGCTGATCCCGCGGGCGCACCGCGGCATCGTCGCGGTCAACGAGCTGCCCGACCTGGCCGAGCGCATCCAAGTCTCAATGCTCAACGTGATGGAGGAGCGCGACATCCAGGTCCGCGGCTACACGCTGCGGCTGCCGCTGGACGTGCTGGTGGTAGCCAGCGCCAACCCGGAGGACTACACCAACCGCGGCCGGATCATCACCCCGCTCAAAGACCGCTTCGGCGCGGAGATCCGCACGCACTACCCGCTGGAACTCGACGCCGAGGTCGGCGTCATTTTGCAGGAGGCGCATTTGAGCGCCCAGGTGCCGGACCACCTCATCCAGGTGATCGCCCGGTTTGCCCGCTACCTGCGCGAGTCCCATTCGGTGGATCAGCGTTCCGGGGTGTCGGCGCGGTTCGCGATCGCCGCGGCCGAAACCGTGGCGGCCTCGGCACGGCATCGCGGCGCGGTGCTCGGTGAGACGGATCCGGTGGCCCGCGTGGTCGATCTGGGCACGGTGATCGATGTGCTGCGCGGCAAGCTGGAATTCGAGTCCGGGGAGGAAGGCCGCGAGCAGGCGGTGCTGGAGCACCTGCTGCGCCGCGCCACCGCCGACACCGCGTCGAAAGTCCTTGGCGGCCTTGACGTCGGCGCGTTGGTGGCCGCGGTCGAGGGTGGTTCGGCGGTGACGACGGGTGAGCGGGTGTCGGCCAAGGACGTGCTGGCCGCGCTGCCGGATCTGCCGGTCATCGACGCGGTTGCGAAACGGCTCGGCGCGGAATCCGAGGGTGAACGGGCCGCCGCGCTCGAATTAGCTTTGGAGGCACTGTATTTGGCCAAGCGCATCGACAAGGTGTCCGGGGAGGGCGAAACCGTCTATGGCTAGATCTGATGGTGACGACCCGCTGCGCCCGGCTTCGCCGCGCTTGCGATCGTCACGAGGCCACTCGTCGCGCTACTCGGCGTATACCGGCGGGCCCGACCCGCTGGCTCCGCCGGTGGATCTGCGTGAGGCGCTCGAGCAGATCGGCCAGGACGTCATGGCCGGCACCTCGCCGCGCCGCGCGCTGTCCGAGCTGCTGCGACGGGGCACTCGCAACATGCCGGGTGCTGACCGGCTGGCCGCCGAGGCCAATCGACGCCGGCGGGAGTTGTTGCGCCGCAACAACTTGGACGGCACTCTGCAGGAGATCAAGAAGCTGCTCGACGACGCGGTGCTCGCCGAGCGCAAGGAACTGGCCCGCGCCCTGGACGACGACGCACGCTTCGGGGAGCTGCAGCTCGATGCGCTGTCGCCGTCGCCGGCCAAGGCCATCCAGGAGCTCTCCGACTACAACTGGCGCAGCGGCGAGGCTCGCGAAAAGTACGAGCAAATCAAGGATTTGCTCGGCCGCGAGATGCTCGACCAGCGCTTCGCCGGGATGAAGCAGGCGTTGGAGGGCGCCACCGACGAGGACCGCCAGCGCGTCAGCGAAATGCTCGACGACCTCAACGATCTGCTGGACAAGCATGCCCGCGGCGAGGACACCCCCCAAGATTTTCAAAACTTCATGGACAAGCACGGCGAGTTCTTCCCGGAGAACCCGAGCAACGTCGAAGAGCTCATCGACTCGCTGGCCCAGCGAGCGGCAGCGGCCCAGCGGTTCCTCAACAGCCTGAGCCCCGACCAGCGGGCCGAGCTGGAGGCGTTGGCGCAGCAGGCATTTGGATCTCCCGCGCTGCAACAGGCGCTGTCCCGGCTCGACGCCAACCTGCAAATGCTGCGTCCGGGCGAGGACTGGACCGGCTCGTCGGAGTTCTCCGGAGACAACCCGCTGGGCATGGGGGAGGGGGCCCAGGCACTGGCCGACATCGCCGAACTCGAGCAGCTGGCCGAGCAGCTCTCGCAGAGCTACCCGGGCGCGACGATGGACGACGTCGACCTCGACGCGCTGGCCCGCCAACTCGGCGACCAGGCCGCCATCGACGCGCAGACGTTGGCGGAGCTGGAACGCGCGCTGCTCAACCAGGGGTTTCTGGACCGCGGTTCCGACGGGCAATGGCGGCTGTCGCCCAAGGCGATGCGACGGCTCGGCGAGACCGCGCTACGCGATGTGGCAGAACAGCTTTCGGGGCGTCGCGGCGAACGGGACCACCGGCGCGCCGGAGCAGCCGGTGAGCTGACCGGAGCGACGCGACCGTGGCAGTTCGGCGACACCGAGCCGTGGAACGTCACCCGCACGCTGACCAATGCGGTGTTGCGGGAAGCCGGCACCGCAACCACCGAAGGCCCCATCCGGATCACCGTCGACGACGTCGAGGTCTCCGAAACCGAGACCCGCACGCAGGCCGCGGTCGCTCTGCTGGTGGATACCTCGTTTTCGATGGTGATGGAGAACCGCTGGCTGCCGATGAAACGGACCGCGTTGGCGCTCAACCATTTGGTGAGCACCCGGTTCCGCTCGGATGCGTTGCAGATCATCGCTTTTGGCCGCTACGCGCGAACGATGACCCCTGCGGAGCTGATGGGCCTGGAGGGCGTCTACGAGCAGGGCACCAACCTGCATCACGCGCTGGCATTGGCCGGCCGGCATTTGCGACGCCATCCCAACGCGCAGCCCGTCGTGCTGGTCGTAACCGACGGTGAGCCGACTGCACACCTGGAAGATTTCGACGGGGAGGGCACCGCAGTATTTTTCGACTATCCGCCTCATCCGCGGACCATCGCGCACACCGTGCGTGGGTTCGACGACATGGCGCGTCTGGGCGCGCAGGTCACCATCTTCCGATTGGGTAGCGACCCGGGTCTGGCACGGTTTATCGACCAGGTTGCGCGACGGGTGGAGGGCCGGGTGGTCGTGCCCGATCTCGACGGCCTGGGCGCGGCGGTGGTCGGCGACTATCTGCGGTCGCGGAGGCGCCGCCGTTAGTGTGGCGAGCAGACGCAGAATCGCACGAATCCGCTTCGCGGAGTGCGATTCTGCGTCTGCTCGCAACTACCGCTGCGGCTTGCGGTTCTTTCGCTTGATGCCCACGCCGCCCCACAGCGAAAAACCCTTGATCTTCACCTTGGGCGCGCCCGGCGTTCCTTCACCCTTGACGTCGTGGTCGAAGCCACCCATCACGCCGTGGCCCTCGATTTCGACGTTGACTTCGGGCGGCAGCAGGATCGTCTGGCCGCCCATGATCGAGCAGGCGTGGATCTCGACTTCGGGGGAGGTGAAGTCGGCGTAGCGGAGGTCGATGACCCCGCCGCCCCACAGCGCGAACGTCGTCAACTTCTTGGGCACGTTCCACCGGCCGCGGCGTTCGAACGCACTCATGATGGCCAACAACAAGGTGGACGGCGCGGGTTTGCAGGCGCCCCGGCGAGGAGTCACCGGATAGTCCGGCAGGTCGGACCGCAGCCGGTCGAGTTCGTCGTAGGTCTGCGCGGCGTAGGCCTTGGTCAACCGGTCTTCGTACTCGTTCATCGGCAGCCGGCCCTGCGCAGCGGCATCGGTGAGCAATTGCGCTACCTGTATGCGGTCGGTGTCGGCGGCGCGCGACTCCGCGTCCGGCGTGTCCTGCGCGCCACGCTGCGCTGAATTGCTCATCGCTTACGAGCCTACGACGAACAGATTTTGCTGCAAGGCAAGTTCGCTAAACTGCCTTTCCACCGTCACCGGCCTCGGCCCACCGCGGCGGGCGTTTCTGCAGGAAGGCCAGCATTCCTTCGCGGGCTTCCTCGGAGACGAACAGCCGGGCCGAGTCGACGCTGAGCCGCTCGGCGTCGCGGTCGAAACCGGCCAGCACCTCGGCCGTGGTGAGCGCCTTCGACGCGGCCAGGCCCTGCGGAGAGCCGTGCCGCAGCGCGGCCACCAGCGATGCCACCGCGGCCTCCACGTCGTCGGCGGCCATCGTGATCAACCCGATTGCGGCGGCTTCGCCGGCGTCGAATTTCTCGCCGGTCAGGAAGTAGCGCGCCGCGGCCCGCGCGGACATCTTCGGCAGCAACGTCAGCGAGATGATCGCCGGCGCGACCCCGATCCGGGCCTCCGTCAGCGCGAATGTGCTGCGCGGACCGGCCACCGCGATGTCGCACGCGCCGACCAGGCCGAAACCGCCCGCGCGGACATGGCCGTCGATCGCGCCGATTACCGGCATCGGGCACTCGACGATCGCGCGCAGCAGCGCCGTGAGTTCGCGCGCCCTATCGGCGGCCATGTCGAATGGATCACCCCCGGACGCTTGCGACAGGTCCGCACCGGCGCAGAACGTGCCGCCGGTGTGACCGAGCACCACCACCCGCACCGCCGGATCGCCGATAGCGTCCCGCAGCCCCTGATGCAGTTGCTCGACCAGCGTTGTCGACAACGCGTTCCGGTTGTGCGGCGAATCCAGCGTCAGCCGCGCGACATGTCTGTCGACGGCATACTGAACGAGCCTGTCCATCAGTAGGACCGGGGCAGGCCCAGCGACGTCTGCGCGACGAAGTTGAGCACCATCTCCCGGCTCACCGGCGCGATCCGCGACAACCGCGACGCGGTCAACGCCGCCGCGATGCCGTATTCCTTGGTCAACCCGTTGCCGCCCAACGACTGCACGGCCTGGTCGACCGCTCGAGCCGACGCCTCGCCCGCCGCGTATTTGGCCATGTTGGCGGCTTCGGCAGCGCCTACGTCGTCGCCGCTGTCGTAGAGCGTCGCGGCCTTCTGCATCATCAGCTTGGCCAGTTCGATCTCAATGTGGTTCTGCGCCAACGGATGTGACAGGCCCTGGTGCGCACCGATCGGTGTGCCCCACACCTTGCGGGTCTTGACGTAGTCGGCGGCCTTGTTGATCGCGAACCGGCCCATGCCGACCGCGCTCGCGGCACCCATGATGCGTTCCGGGTTCAGCCCGGCGAATAGCTGCGCGATGGCCGCGTCCTCGGAGCCCACCAGCGCGTCGGCCGGCAGCCGCACGTCGTCGATGAACACCTGGAATTGGCGTTCGGGGCTGACCAACTCCATCTCGATCGGGGTGTAGGAAAAGCCCGGCGCATCGGTGGGCACCACGAACAGCGCCGGCCGCAGCTTGCCGGTTTTGGTCTCCTCGGTGCGGCCGACCACCAGCACCAGCTGCGCCTGGTCGACGCCGGAGATGAAAACCTTTTGGCCGGAAAGGATCCAGTCGCTGCCGTCGCGGCGTGCGGTGGTGGTGATCTTGTGTGAATTGGAGCCGGCGTCAGGCTCGGTGATCGCGAAGGCCATGGTGATCGACCCGTCGGCGATCCCGGGCAGCCAGCGCTGCTTTTGCTCGTCGGTGCCGAACTTGGAGATGATGGTGCCGTTGATCGCCGGCGAGACGACCATCATCAGCAGTGCGCAGCCGTGCGTGGCCATCTCCTCCATCACCAGTGACAGCTCGTACATGCCGGCGCCGCCACCGCCGTACTCCTCTGGCAGGTTCACTCCGAGGAAGCCGAGTTTGCCTGCCTCGTTCCACAATTCGTCGGTGTGCTGCTGCGCCCGCGCCTTCTCCAGGTAGTAGTCCTGGCCGTAGTTGGCGGCCATCGCGGCCACCGCCTGGCGCAACGCCCGGCGTTCGTCGTTCTCGATGAAGCTGGTGTCGGTCATGCGTGATTCCCTTCGTATGCGTCGACGCGGGCCAGGATGGCGCCCACCTCGACCTGCTGTCCGGTACTGACGTTGAGTTGCGCCAGCACACCGTCGGTGGGTGCGGTGATGGTGTGTTCCATTTTCATGGCTTCCAGCCACACCAGCGGCTGGCCGGCGGCGACGCTGTCGCCGACTTCGGCGCCGATGCGAATGACGTTGCCGGGCATGGGTGCCACCAAAGACCCCTGCTCGACGGCGGAACCCGGTTCGGGGAAGCGCGGTTGCGCCACCAGATGCACTGGGCCGTGCGGAGAGTCGACGTAGACGTCGTCCCCGTAGCGGGCGACGCCGAAGCTGTGCGCCACCCCGTCGGCGCCGGCCAGCACAACCTCGTCCGGGGATGCGCTGAGCAACCGCACGTCATCGACCAGAGCCAAACCGCCTCTGGTGAACCGGTATTCGACGCGGTGCTCGCCGCCGCTGTCGTCGAGATAGGTCTTGACCTGATACCCCGACGCCAGGTTGCGCCAGCCGCTGGGAATGGAAGCGAAAACCGTTGCGGTTGCGCGGTTGTGCGCGGCGTCGGCGAGCGCGGCAGCGATCGCAGACTGTCGGAGCGCGGCTGCGCCGGCCAGCGGCGCGGACAGCTCGGCCAACCCATGGGTGTCGAAGAACGCGGTGTCGGTGGCGCCGTCCAAAAATGCCGGATGCCGCAGCACGTTCACCAACAGGTCGCGGTTGGTGCGCACGCCGTGTATGCGGGAGCGGCTCAACGCATCGGCGAGCACCGTCGCGGCTGCGCGGCGTGTCGGCGCATACGAAATGACCTTGGCCAACATCGGGTCGTAGTGAATGGAGACCACCGAGCCGTCGACAATTCCGGAATCCAACCGGATCCCGGTTCGCGCCCCGAGCGAATCGAACTCCGCGCGCACCCTCGGCACGTCGAAACGGTGCAGGGCGCCGGCCTGCGGCTGCCAATCGCGCGACGGATCCTCGGCGTAGAGCCGTGCCTCGATCGAATAGCCATGCGCCGCCGGCGGTTCGGCGTCCAGGCGGGCTCCATCAGCGACCGCCAGCTGCAGTTCGACCAGGTCGAGACCCGTCGTCTCCTCGGTGACGGGGTGCTCGACCTGCAGGCGGGTGTTCATCTCCAGGAAGTAGAACTCGCCGTCGTCGTCGGCAAGGAATTCCACGGTGCCGGCCCCGGCGTAGCCGATCGCCTCGGCGGCCAGCCGCGCGGCGTCGAACAGCTTGGCTCGCATACCGGGTGTGCGCTCGACCAACGGTGAGGGGGCTTCCTCGATGATCTTCTGGTGCCGCCGCTGAATCGAGCATTCGCGTTCGCCGACGGCCCACACCGTGCCGTGCGTGTCGGCCAGCACCTGCACCTCGACGTGGTGCCCGGTGGGCAGGTAGCGCTCGCAGAAGACGGTCGGGTCGCCGAACGCCGACTGCGCTTCACGCCGCGCTGCCTCGACTTCACCTGCCAGCGTGGCCAATTCGGTGACCACTCGCATGCCGCGACCGCCGCCGCCCGCCGACGCTTTGACCAGCACCGGCAACTGCTCCGCCGTCACGGTCTCGGGGTCGAGTTCCTCGAGCACCGGGACACCGGCGGCGGCCATCATCTTTTTGGCCTCGATCTTGGAGCCCATCGCGCGCACCGCCGCCACTGGCGGCCCGACCCACGCCAAACCCGCATCCTGCACAGCAGCCGCGAAATCGGCGTTCTCCGAGAGGAATCCGTAGCCGGGATGCACCGCGTCGGCGCCGGAGGCACGGGCAGCGCCGATCAGCGCCTCGACGTTGAGGTAGTCGCTGGTGTTGGGCAGCCGCACCCGCGCGTCGGCCTCGGCGACGTGCGGTGCTCCGGCGTCGGGGTCGGTGTAGACGGCGACGGTGGACAGCCCCAGCCGTCGGCAGGTGGCGAAAACCCGCCGGGCGATCTCGCCGCGGTTGGCCACCAGTACTCGAGTAATCATCTGACTCACATCCGAAAGACGCCGAAGTTCGACGTCCCCTCGATCGGGGCATTGGCGATGGCGGACAAGCACATTCCCAGCACCGTGCGGGTGTCGCGGGGGTCGATGACGCCGTCGTCGTAGAGCATCCCGGACAGCACCAACGGCAGTGACTCGGCTTCGATCTGGCCCTCGACGGCGGCCCGCATCGCGGCGTCGGCCTCTTCGTCGACCTGCTGCCCCCGGGCTTGCGCGGCGGCGCGGCTGACGATCGACAGCACACCGGCCAGCTGGGCGCCGCCCATCACGGCGGACTTGGCCGACGGCCAGGCGAACAAGAACCGCGGATCGTACGCCCTCCCGCACATGCCGTAATGGCCGGCGCCGTAGGACGCGCCGATCAGCAGCGAAATGTGAGGGACCGTCGAGTTCGACACGGCGTTGATCATCATCGAGCCGTGCTTGATCATCCCGCCTTCTTCGTAGTCCTTGCCCACCATGTAGCCGGTGGTGTTGTGCAAGAACAACAATGGCGTGTCGGAGCGGTTGGCCAGCTGGATGAACTGGGTGGCCTTCTGGGATTCTTCACTGAACAACACGCCGCGGGCGTTGGCCAGGATGCCCAGCGGATAGCCGTGCAGCCGGGCCCAGCCGGTCACCAGCGACGAGCCGTACATCGGCTTGAATTCGTCGAATTCGGAGCCGTCGACAATGCGGGCGATCACCTCGCGGGGGTCGAACGGGATGCGCAGGTCCGACGGCACGATGCCGATCAGCTCGTCGGCGTCGAACAGCGGCTCGGTGACCGGGCCGGGCGTCGGCCCCTTTTTGACCCAGTTCAGTCGCGCCACGATGCGGCGACCGATCCGGATCGCGTCGAGCTCGTCGACGGCGAAGTAGTCGGCCAATCCCGAGATGCGGGCGTGCATTTCGGCGCCGCCCAGCGATTCGTCGTCGGATTCCTCGCCAGTGGCCATCTTGACCAGAGGGGGGCCGGCCAGGAATACCTTCGAGCGTTCCTTGATCATCACCACGTGATCCGACATGCCGGGGATGTAGGCCCCGCCCGCGGTGGAGTTGCCGAACACCAGGGCAATCGTGGGGATTCCGGCCGCCGAGAGCCGGGTCAGGTCGCGGAACATCCGCCCACCCGGGATGAAGATCTCCTTCTGGGTGGGCAGGTCCGCTCCGCCGGATTCCACCAGCGAAATCACCGGTAGCCGGTTCTCGAACGCGATCTGGTTGGCCCGCAAGATCTTCCGCAGCGTCCACGGGTTGCTGGTGCCACCCTTGACGGTCGGGTCGTTGGCGACGATCATGCACTCCACCCCCGACACCGCGCCGATGCCGACGACCAGGCTGGCGCCCACGGTGAATGCGGTGCCGTAGGCCGCCAAGGGGCTCAGCTCCAGGAACGGCGAGTCCGGGTCGATCAGCAACTCGATGCGCTCCCGCGCGGTGAGCTTGCCGCGGGCGTGGTGGCGCTCGACGTATTTCGGGCCGCCGCCGGCCAGCGCCTTGGCCAGCTCGCCGTTGATCTCGTCGAGCTTGGTGGACAACGCCTCCGCCGCCTCCGTGTATGCGGGCGCATGAAGGTCCAGCGTCGTCTGTAACGCGGTCATGATTGGAATCCCAGGGTTTTCGCGGCCAGCGACGTGAGGATTTCGGTGGTGCCGCCGCCGATACCCAGGATGCGCATGTCGCGATACTGCCGCTCGACTTCGGACTCTGCCATATACCCCATCCCGCCGAACAGCTGGACGGCTTGGTGGGCCACCCATTCGCCGGATTCCACCGCGGTGTTCTTGGCGAAGCACACCTGCGCAATCAGGTTGGTCTCGCCGGCGAGCTGACGCTCCACCACGTTGCGCGAGTACACCCGCGCGACGTCGATCCGGCGAGCCATCTCGGCCAGCGTGTTCTGCACCGCCTGCCGCGAGATCAGCGGCCGGCCGAACGTATCCCTGTCCCGGCACCATTGCACCGTCAGGTCTAGACAGCGCTGCGCACTCGAATACGCCTGTGCCGCGAGGCCAATCCGTTCAGCCACAAAAGCAGCAGCGATCTGGGTGAAACCACTGTTCTCCGCGCCCACCAGATTGGCCGCCGGAACCCGCGCGTCGGTGTACGACAACTCGGCGGTGTCGGAGGACCGCCAGCCCATCTTGTCCAGCTTGCGCGTCACCTCGAAACCCGGCGTGCCCTTCTCTACCACCAGCAGCGAAACACCCGCTGCCCCAGGTCCGCCCGTGCGCACCGCGGTCACGACATAGTCGGCGCGCACCCCGGAGGTGATGTAGGTCTTGGCGCCGTTGACCACGTAGTGGTCGCCGTCGCGCACCGCAGTCGTGCGCAGATGCCCGACGTCGGAGCCGCCGCCGGGCTCGGTGATGGCCAGCGCGCCGATCTTTTCCCCGCGCAGCGTCGGCCGCACGAATTCCTCGATCAGCCGATCGTCGCCCGATGCGATCATGTGCGGCACCGCGATCCCACACGTGAACAACGACGCGAACACGCCTCCCGGCGCACCGGCTTCGTGCATCTCCTCGCAGATGACCACGGCGTCGGCGCCGTCGCCGCCACCGCCGCCGACAGCTTCGGGGAACCCCGCGCCCAGCAGACCCGCTTCGCCGGCACGGCGGTGCAGGTCGCGGGGCAACTCGCCGATGCGCTCCCACTCGTCGACGTGCGGGAGGATCTCGCGTTCGGCGAACGAGCGCACGGTCTTTCGGAGCTGGTCGCGCTCCGGGGTGGTCCAGATACTCACAAGATCCTTTCCGGAATGTCGACGTGACGGCTGCGCAGCCATTCACCCAAACCTTTTGCCTGCGGATCGAAGCGGGCCTGATAGGCCACGCCCTGACCGAGGATGTCCTCGATGACGAAGTTCACCGCGCGCAGGTTGGGCAGCACGTGCCGGGTGACCGGCAGGTCGGCGGTCTCGGGCAGCAGCTCGCGCAACAGCTCGACGGTCAGCGTGTGCACCAGCCACCGCCACTGCTCGTCGGTGCGCACCCACACACCGACGTTGGCCGACCCGCCCTTGTCTCCGCTGCGCGCGCCCGCCACCACGCCCAAGGGCAACCGCCGCGTCGGGCCGGCCGGCAACGGCTCTGGCAGAGCAGGTGAGGAGGCCGGTGCCAACTCGAAAGTCTCGTTGGCACAAGGAATCTCGACCCGAGTACCGTCGTCGTGCACGGCGACATGCGGGACCGACGCCGCGTCGACGTAGCCGGGGGTGAAGACGCCGTACACCTGACCCTCGCCCGGCGGGGCGGTCACTGTGAAGCCCGGGTAGCTGGCCAGCGCTAATTCGACTGCTGCCGAAGAGAATTGGCGACCGACGTTGGCCGGGTCGGGGTCGCGGACCACGCAGCGCAGCAGCGCGCTGGCCGCCTCCTCGGTGTCGGCGTCGGGGTGGTCGGTGCGGGCCAGCGTCCACTCCAGCTCGGCGGGTTTGGCGGTGAGGCTGGATTCCAGCTGGCGTCGCACCAACTCGGCCTTGGCCTCGATGTCCAAACCGGTCAGCACGAATGTCATCGCGTTGCGGAAACCGCCGATGCTGTTCAGCGACACCTTGTACGTCGGCGGCGGCGGCTCGCCGACCACCCCGCTGATCCGCACCCGATCCGGGCCGTCAGACGACAACTCGGCGCTGTCCATCCGCGCGGTGACGTCCGGGTTGGCGTAGCGGGCGCCGGTGATCTCGTAGAGCAGTTGCGCGGTGACCGTGTCGACGCTGACCAGACCTCCGGTGCCGGGGTGTTTGGTGATCACCGACGAGCCGTCGGCGTGGATTTCGGCCAGCGGGAACCCGGCATAGGTCAGGTCGGGGATTTCGGTGAAGAACGAGTAGTTGCCGCCGGTGGCCTGCACGCCGCATTCGATGACGTGACCGGCGACCACCGCCCCTGCCAGCCGGTCGTAGTCGGTGCGGCCCCAGCCGAAGTGCGCGGCGGCCGGTCCGACGATCACCGACGCGTCGGTCACCCGGCCGGTGACGACGACGTCGGCGCCGCTGTTCAGGCAGTCCACGATGCCCCAGGCGCCCAGGTAGGCGTTAGCGGTCAGCGGCGTGCCCAGCCCCAGCTCCTCGGCGCGCGGCGCCAAGTCGTCGCCCTCGACGTGGGCCACCCGCGCCGGGACGCCCAGCCGCTCGGCCAGCGTCCGCACGGCGTCGGCCAGGCCGGCCGGGTTCAGGCCGCCGGCGTTGGCCACGATCCGCACGCCGCGGTCATGGGCGAGGCCCAGACACTCCTCGAGCTGGGTCAGAAACGTCTTGGCGTAGCCGCGCTCGGGGTGCTTCATCTTGTCGCGGCCCAGGATGAGCATGGTCAGTTCGGCCAGGTAGTCGCCGGTCAGGTAGTCCAGCTCGCCGCCGGTGAGCATTTCGCGCATCGCCGAGAGGCGGTCGCCGTAGAACCCTGAGCAGTTCCCGATCCGAACCCCAGAAGTCATCCCAAACCCCATCTATCAACCAACCGGTAGGTTAGCGGGTACCGCGGGTAGCGCGTCAAGATGTGCCAGCCTGCACCTAATCAATGCTGTCAGCGCAGCGGGCATTTTGTAACCGCCGCTGGCCACCGGGTATCCTGATCGGAACCCGTCGCCGCTGGTACCTGCGCGGCAACCACCCTCGTCAAGGAGAAGCTCGATCATGGCTGTGCCCAAGCGCAGGATGTCGCGCGCGAACACCCGTAGCCGGCGCGCGCAGTGGAAGGCCGAGAAGCCGCAACTCGTCGGCGTGACGGTCGCCGGTCAGCGGCACAAGGTGCCGCGTCGGCTGCTCAAGGCGGCGCGCCTCGGTCTGATCGACCTCGACCGCCGCTAGACCGCCAGCGGGAGCGGCGCGTCTCTTAGGTCGCTCTCAGCCGATTGGATGACACTGGTGGCCGTGCGAATCCTTGTCGTCGACGACGACCGCGCGGTCCGCGAGTCGCTGCGCCGGTCCCTGTCCTTCAACGGCTACTCGGTGGCGTTGGCCGAGGACGGCGTCAAGGCCCTCGACGTCATCACCAACGACCGGCCCGACGCCCTGGTCCTGGACGTCATGATGCCGCGGCTGGACGGCCTGGAAGTGTGCCGCCAGTTGCGCAGCACCGGCGA
Source organism: Mycobacterium sp. MFM001 (assembly GCF_003402475.1). Classification (GTDB taxonomy): domain Bacteria; phylum Actinomycetota; class Actinomycetes; order Mycobacteriales; family Mycobacteriaceae; genus Mycobacterium. Next base: position 477,577 of record NZ_BFAB01000002.1, on the reverse strand, counting down.
CGACCTGCCGATCCTGGTGCTGACCGCCCGCGACGCGATCTCGGAGCGGGTGGCCGGCCTGGACGCCGGCGCCGACGACTACCTGCCCAAGCCGTTCGCCCTCGAAGAGCTGCTGGCCCGGTTGCGCGCGCTGCTGCGCCGTACCCAGCCTGACGATTCCGCCGACTCGGCTCCTTTGACGTTCTCCGATCTCACCCTCGACCCGGTAACCCGCGAAGTCACCCGCGGGCAACGCCAAATCAGCCTGACGCGTACCGAATTCGCTCTGCTGGAAATGCTGATCTCCAATCCGAGGCGAGTCCTGACCCGCAGCCGCATTCTCGAGGAGGTGTGGGGATTCGACTTTCCCACCTCTGGCAATGCACTGGAGGTATACGTCGGATACCTGCGCCGCAAGACCGAAGCCGATGGCGAGCCGCGGCTGATCCACACTGTTCGCGGCGTGGGTTACGTGCTTCGCGAAACCCCTCCCTGATGCTTCGATTCCGCCAGCGGCGTCGCGCTCCACTGCGAGCCACCACCTCGTTGTCCCTGCGGTGGCGGGTGATGCTGCTGGCGATGTCCATGGTGGCGATGGTCGTCGTGCTGATGGCGGTCGCTGTCTACGCGGTGATCTCCGCGGCCCTGTACAAGGACATCGACAACCAGCTGCAAAGCCGCGCGCAGCTGCTGATCGCCAGCGGGTCACTGGCGGCCGACCCTGGCAAAGCCATTGAGGGAACCGCATATTCGGACGTCAACGCAATGCTGGTCAACCCCGGCCGCTACGTGTTCACCGCCAATCAGACGGGCCAGACGCTGCCGGTCGGGCCGCCGGAGAAAGCAGTCATCCGCGGGGACCTGCTGATGTCTCGGCGCACGGCCGCCGACCAGCGTGTGCTGGCCATTCACCTGCCCAACGGCAGCTCGCTGCTGATCTCCAAGAGCCTGGCCCCCACCGACGCGGTGATGCTGAAACTGCGCTGGGTACTGCTGATCGTCGGCGGGGTCGGCGTCGCGGTGGCCGCGGTCGCCGGGGGGATGGTCACCCGAGCCGGGCTGCGGCCCGTCGCGCAGCTCACCGAGGCCGCCGAGCGGGTGGCGCGCACCGACGACCTGCGACCCATTCCGGTGTTCGGCAGCGACGAACTGGCCCGGCTCACCGAGGCGTTCAACCTGATGCTGGCAGCCCTGGCCGAGTCGCGGGAACGCCAGGCCCGGTTGGTCACCGACGCCGGTCATGAGCTGCGCACGCCGCTGACATCGCTGCGCACCAACGTCGAACTGTTGATGGCGTCGATGGCGCCCGGCGCGCCGCGGCTGCCCGAGCAGGAGATGATTGATCTGCGTGCCGACGTCATCGCCCAGATCGAGGAATTGTCCACGCTCGTCGGCGATTTGGTCGACCTCACCCGCGGCGACGTCGGCGAGGTGGTGCATGAGCCGGTCGACATGGGCGAGGTCATCGACCGCTGCCTGGAGCGGGTGCGACGGCGCCGCAACGACGTCGACTTCGACGTGCAGGTGATCCCGTGGCAGGTCTACGGCGACGCCGCGGGCCTGTCGCGGGCGGTGCTGAACTTGCTGGACAACGCCGCCAAGTGGAGCCCGTCGGGCGGGCGGATCGGCGTGCGGATGACCCAGCTCGACCCGTCGCACGCAGAGCTGGTGGTCTCCGACTACGGCCCGGGCATCCCGCCACACGAGCGCCACCTGGTGTTCGAACGTTTCTTCCGGTCGGCGTCGGCGCGGGCGATGCCCGGTTCTGGCCTGGGATTGGCGATCGTCAAACAAGTGGTGCTCAAACACGGTGGGGCGCTGCGCATCGAGGACACCGTGCCGGGAGGGCAACCGCCCGGGACGACGGTGTACGTATTGTTACCCGGGCGGCCGCTGCCGGTGGCGCCGCAGCCGGGGCCGGACGGCGGGGGCGCCGAGACCGGGGGAAACTCTCCGGGAGCGGAGAACGTTATCTCAGTCGATTCTCAGTCCACGTAGGCAAGGTAGTTGCAGTTACTGTTGAGTCCGACCGCGACACGTAGAGGAAGAGCGACCTAGCGCATGACGAATCACCCGAGGTATTCGCCACCGCCGCAAGCTGGATACCGTCCGGCATCCGATCAGCCTGCGATGCCGGCGTATTCCGGTCCGGGCCAGCAGCAAACGTATTCCCAGTACGACTGGCGCTACGCGCAGCAGCCGGCATACCGGCAACCGTTCGCGCCGTTCGGTGCCGGTCAGCCCAACCCGAGCCCGAGCGCCGCCCCGCTTTCTGCCCCTGAAAAGCGTTCTCGCGCAGGGCTTTTGGCCGTTGGTGCGTTGGCTATCGCGGTGGTGTCAGCCGGTATCGGTGGGGCGGCTGCGTCGGTGGTCGTGCACAGCACGCATCCGACCAGCGCCATGCCGGGCAGCAGGTTGCCGGGCGCGCCGGCGCCGAGCATGCCGGCCGCCAACGTGCCGAGCGGCAGCGTCGAGCAGGTGGCCGCCAAAGTGGTGCCCAGCGTGGTGATGCTGGAGACCGATCTGGGCCGGCAGTCCGAAGAGGGTTCGGGCATCATCTTGTCCTCCGACGGGCTGATCCTGACCAACAACCACGTCGTCGCAGCGGCCGCCAAGGCCGAACACGACAATGCGCCTCCCGACGCGGGACCCAAAACCACCGTCACGTTCTCGGACGGGCGGACCGCGACGTTCAGCGTGGTCGGGGCCGACCCCACCACCGACATCGCGGTGGTCAAGGTGCAAGGCGTGTCCGGGCTGGCCCCGATCAGCCTCGGCACGTCGGCGAACCTGGTCGTCGGTCAGCCGGTGATCGCCGTCGGCTCCCCGCTCGGTCTGGAAGGAACGGTAACCACCGGCATCGTCAGCGCGCTCAACCGGCCGGTGTCGACCACCGGGGACACCGGGAACCAGAACACGGTGCTCGACGCCATCCAGACTGACGCCGCGATCAACCCGGGCAACTCGGGTGGCGCGCTGACGAACATGAACGGTGACCTGATCGGCGTCAACTCGGCGATCGCCACGCTCGGTGGCGACTCCACCGACAGCCAGAGCGGTTCGATCGGCCTGGGCTTCGCGATCCCGATCGACCAGGCCAAGCGCATCGCCGACGAGCTGATCAGCAGCGGCACGGCGTCGCATGCCTCGCTGGGCGTTCAGGTCACCAGCGACAAGAGCGCGCACGGCGCCAAGGTGGTGCAGGTGGTGCCGGGGGGCGCGGCGGCGGCCGCGGGTCTGCCCAACGGGGTCGTGGTCACCAAGGTCAACGACCGCACGATCAACAGCGCCGACGGCCTTGTCGCAGCGGTGCGGTCGAGGGCACCCGGCGACAAGATCACGCTGACGTACCTCGATCCGTCCGGTGACACGCGGACCGTGCAGGTCACTTTGGGTAAGGCGGACAAGTGATGAGAGTCGCCGGGCCGCGGTCGGATCACAGATATACGGTGGCAACCATGGAACAGCAGCGTGCGGACATGGTCGGCAGGGCACTCGTCGTCGTTGTCGACGATCGCACGGCGCACGGGGACGAGGAGGACCACAGTGGTCCCTTGGTTACCGAGCTGCTCACCGAGGCGGGATTCTTGGTCGACGGTGTGGTGGTCGTCTCCGCCGACGAGGTGGAAATCCGCAACGCGCTGAACACCGCCGTGATCGGCGGGGTGGACCTGGTGGTCTCGGTCGGCGGCACCGGCGTGACCCCGCGGGACGTCACCCCGGAAGCCACCCGCGACATTCTCGACCGCGAAATCCTCGGCATTGCAGAGGCATTGCGCGCGTCTGGATTGTCGGCCGGCATCACCGAGGCCGGACTGTCGCGCGGTTTGGCCGGCATCTCCGGCAGCACCCTGGTGGTGAATCTCGCCGGCTCCCGCTACGCGGTGCGCGACGGAATGGCAACGCTGAATCCGCTGGCGGCCCAGATCATCGGCCAACTCTCCAGCCTGGAGATATGAGCCACCCGTCCGACGACCGTGATTCGGAGGACCTGCACGAGGCCGACGAGCACGAACGATGGCTGACGGAGAACCAGCCGCCGCATCACATTTGAACCGGCATTCCGTCACGGCGGAGTCAACCGTCGATCACTAATTGCCCGCAAAGGCCACGAGTGACCGCCTATCGGCATACGGTCATTTTCGGGCGGCGTCGCGTCGCCTCGGCAAATTCCTGTGACGGGAGGGTGGCTCGCGTGTTGAAGGGGTTCAGAGATTTCGTGATGCGCGGTGACGTGATCACCGTGGCCGTCGGCCTGGTGGTGGCCTTGGCGTTCTCGAATTTGGTCAAGGCATTCACCGACAGTGTGATCAACCCGCTTGTCGCCGCTGCGCAGCCGGGCGAGAAGTTCGGATTGGGATGGCAGCTCGGCGAAGCGGGCAACAAGGCGACATTCATCGACATCGGCGCGTTCATCTCGGCGATCATCTACTTCATCGTCTTCATGGCGGTGGTGTACTTCCTGATCGTCCTGCCCTACCGGCACATTCAGAAGCGCCGCGGCGTCACCGTGTTCGGTGAAGAACCGGCGACCAAGGCTTGCCCCGCCTGCTTGTCCGATATCCCCGAGGCCGCGCAGAAGTGCAAGTACTGTGCGACCGACCAACCGGCGGCCGCCTGAGCGGCGATCGCAAGCGCGGCGAAGCCGGGCGCTGCGGGTCGCCGCAAGACGACTCAGTGCAGGGTCAACGTCACGCTTTGAACGAGCGCGGCACCGGCCAGCGCGTTCGCGGCGGCGGCCGGTAGCGCGACCAACACCACGCGGTCCTCGGTCTTTTGCTTTGCCGAGACCACGACGACGACGGCGTTGGTGGCCACCACGCGGGGAGTGGCGTGCGTGTCGGCTTCCGGCGCGGCGACGACGTCGACGACATCGCCGGCGCGCACCAGGTCAGCCAGCGCGGCGTCGGCGGGGTGCAGTGGCACGATCCGCGCGTCGGGTCCCACCGCCGACTCGGCGAGCCGGCTGCCCAGCAACCGCACATCGGTGAGCACCTCGCCGCGTCGCGCCGGGCCGGCCAGCGTCGAGCCGACAACCACGCCCGGGTCGGATTGCGATCCATCGGGAAGTGTTGGCGCCAAACGGCTTTCGAGCCGAACATCGTCGGAGGTCAACTCGGCGCCGGGGCTGAGGTCGCGGGCGGCGACCACCACCGCAGCGCGATCGCCGTCGGGGTTGGATCGCACCGCCGCGACTCCGGCCAGCACTACAAGCCCGGCCGCCGCGACGCGGCGGGCCAGCACTGTGCGCGTCCAGTCCGGGCGCAGCCACTGCGAGATGCGGGCCGGCAGTGACGGATTCAGCGACGCCGGCATGCCGTCACGCTAGGCGCGGTCCGGCATCGGCGGGCTCGGCGGAAAACCCGCCTGTGGATAACTAACTGAGATGGCGGCGACCCGTCCCCCTCGCCGCTCCGCGGCTGGGGGCACCCCCAACGCCCGGCTGCGCCGCGCTTGCGATCGCCGCTAGCTGGCAGCGGCCGCCGCGGGCGCGGCGCTCGACGTGCTGGACTTCTCGGCCGAGCCAGAAGTCGAAGTCGACGATTCGCTCGACGACGACCCGTTCTTGGCGTGGCCGTTGGTGCCGCTCTTGGCCGATTCGCGGCTGTCGGTACGGTAGAAACCGCTGCCCTTGAACACCACGCCGACGGAGTTGAACAGTTTGCGCAGCCGACCCGAGCACTGCTGGCAGGTGGTCAGCGCATCGTCGGTGAAGGCCTGCACGATGTCGAAGCGGTGGCCGCAATCGGTGCACGCATAGCTGTAAGTCGGCACTGAAACCTCCGGGTATGTCCAGCTTCGTTAGCACTCTACCGTCTGCAGTGCTAAACCGCTATGTGGCCTGGCTCATTCCCGGAGGGCGACCAGCCCACGCCCCGGCGTCAGTGCGTGGGTCATCCGGACGTCGTGCGGCTCGCACGGCAGCTCGTCGACCAGCTCGTCGTCGCGTACCACCGCAACTAGGCGAGCCCGCGGGTCGCGGTGTTGCAGTGAGCGGTCGTAGAAGCCGCGGCCGCGGCCCAGTCGCACGCCGGTGCGGTCGACGGCCAGCGCGGGGACCAGCACCGGGTCGGCCTCGGCCAGTGCCGGCGGCGGCAGCCACGGCTCGGCCGGTTCGAGCAGACCGAACCGGCCGGCCACCAGATGTCCCGGCCGGTATTCGCCCCACTGCAAAGCCAGCGGCGTGTCGTCGCCACTGGTGCGTGCGACCGGCAGCAGCACCCGTGCGGCGCGGCGCAGCAACGCGTCGAGCATCTCGATCGACCCCGGTTCGGCACCCACCGGCACGTAGGCGCAGACCGTGCTGCCGCTGCTCACCAGGTCGCGGATGTGCCCGGTCAGCGCCCGCGCCTCGTCGGCCCGTACATCGTCGGCAACCGAACGGCGGGCGGCCAGCAGCTGTTCCCGCAGAGGGGCTTTGCCCGCGGTTGGCATGCGATCAACCATGGCAGCACGGCCTTTCGCTCCGCCACTTCGACGCGCGATTATGGTGTGAACGATGTCACGCGCACAGCTTCCGGTTCCCCGAACCGCGGTGGTTCCCGCCGCCGGTCTGGGCACACGCTTTTTGCCCACCACCAAAACGGTGCCCAAGGAGCTGTTGCCCGTCGTCGACACGCCCGGCATCGAGCTGGTTGCCGCCGAGGCCGCCGACGCCGGCGCCGAACGGCTGGTGATCGTCACCTCCCAGGGCAAGGACAGCGTCGTCGCGCATTTCGTCGAAGACCTGGTGCTCGAAGGCACGTTGGAGGCGCGCGGCAAGAAGGACATGCTGGCCAAGGTGCGCCGGGCCCCTCGGCTGATCAAGGTCGAATCCGTCGTGCAGGACGAGCCGCTCGGGCTGGGACATGCCATCGGCTGCGTCGAGCCGACGCTGTCCGATGACGAGGACGCCATCGCCGTGCTGCTGCCCGACGACCTGGTGCTGCCGACCGGCGTGCTGGAGACCATGTCCAAGGTGCGGGCCAGTTACGGCGGCAGCGTGCTGTGCGCGATCGAGGTCGGTCCCGACGAGATCAGCGCCTACGGCGTTTTCGACGTCGAGCCGGTCACCGGTGCCGGCAGTGACGTGCTCAAGGTCAACGGCATGGTGGAAAAACCGAAACCCGAGGCCGCGCCGTCGCCGTATGCGGCGGCCGGCCGCTATGTCCTGGACCGCGCGATCTTCGACGCACTGGGCCGCATCGAGCGCGGCGCCGGCGGCGAAATGCAGCTCACCGACGCAATTGCCTTGCTGATCAAGGAAGGTCACCCGGTTCACGTGGTGGTGCATCGCGGCTCTCGACACGACCTGGGAAATCCCGGCGGCTACCTCAAGGCTGCGGTTGACTTTGCATTGGACCGCGACGACTATGGCCCGGATTTGCGGCGATGGTTGGTGGCGCGATTGGGCCTGACCGGGGAGTAGCTGCGCGTCGGGCCGGTACGGCTTGACGGCAGAAAGGCGCGTGGTGCGTTCGGTTGAGGAGCAGCAGGCTCGGGTGTCGGCCGCCGCGGTGGCGCCGAGGCCGGTGCGGGTGGCGATCGCCGAGGCGCAGGGGCTGATGTGCGCCGAAGAGGTGGTCACCGAGCGACCGCTGCCGGGTTTCGACCAGGCCGCGATCGACGGCTACGCGGTACGCAGTGTCGACGTGCTCGGCGTCGGGGATACCGACGGTCAGGTCGACGACGACGGCGCCGTGGTCTTGCCGGTGATGGCGACCATCGAGGCCGGGACGCGCACGCCCAGCAGGCTGCAGCCGCGGCAGGCGGCGCGGGTGCAGACCGGGGCGCCTTTGCCGACGCTGGCCGACGCCGTGCTGCCGCTGCGCTGGACTGACGGCGGGCAGTCGCGGGTGCGGGTGCTGCGCGGTGTGCGCTCGGGGGCGTATGTGCGGCGCACTGGCGACGACGTGCAACCGGGTGACGTCGCGGTGCGGGCGGGCACGATCATCGGCGCCGCACAGGTGGGTCTGCTGGCCGCGGTGGGCCGGGAGCGGGTGCTGGTCCATCCCCGTCCGCGGTTGTCGGTGCTGGCGGTTGGCGGTGAGCTGGTTGACATTTCGCGCACCCCCGGCAACGGCCAGGTCTACGACGTCAACTCCTATGCGTTGGCGGCAGCGGCCCGCGACGCGGGCGCGGAGGTGAACCGCGTCGGGATCGTGGACGCCAAGGAACTGCGCGACGTCGTCGAGGGCCAGCTCAACCGCGCCGAGATCGTGGTGATCGCCGGCGCGGTCGGTGGCGCCGCGGCCGAGGGAGTGCGCGAGGTGCTCTCCGAGCTCGGCGAGATGGAGGTGACCCGGGTCGCGATGCATCCCGGTTCCGTGCAGGGTTTCGGGCAGCTGGGTCGCGAGGGGGTTCCGACGTTTCTGTTGCCCGCCAACCCGGTCAGCGCGCTGGTGGTGTTCGAGGTGATGGTCCGGCCGCTGATCCGGCTGTCGCTGGGCAAGCGGCAGCCGATGCGCCGGATCGTGCAGGCACGCACGCTGTCGCCGATCAGCTCGGTGCCGGGCCGCAAGGGTTATCTGCGCGGCCAGCTGATGCGCGATCAGGACACCGGCGAATACCTGGTGCAGGCGCTCGGCGGGGCGCCGGGCGCCTCGTCGCACCTGTTGGCGACGCTGGCCGAGGCAAACTGTCTGGTCGTGGTTCCCAGTGACGCCGAAGAGGTCCGCACCGGCGAGATCGTCGACGTCGCGTTCCTGGCTCAGCGTGGCTGAGCGGCCCTCGTGAACCTGTGGCGCTCGAGTTCCCAGCATCCCGGCTGGCCGATGGTGGTTGGGCCATTGCGTGTCCCGGCCGGTGTGATCCGGCTGCGCCCGGTGCGGATGCGCGATGCCGGGCAGTGGAGCCGGATCCGGTTGACCGATCGCAGTCATCTGGAGCCGTGGGAGCCCAGCACTGAGTCGGATTGGACCGTGCACCATAGTGTTTCGTCGTGGCCCGCAGTGTGTTCGAGTTTGCGCGCGGAGGCCCGCAAGGGCCGGATGCTGCCGTATGCGATCGAGCTGGACGGGCAGTTCTGTGGGCAGCTGACGGTCGGCAATGTGACGCACGGGGCGCTGCGGTCGGCGTGGATCGGGTATTGGGTGTCGAGTTCGGTCACCGGAGGAGGGGTGGCCACCGGGGCGTTGGCGCTGGGTCTCGACCACTGCTTCGGTCCGGTCATGTTGCATCGCGTGGAGGCGACGGTGCGGCCCGAGAACGTCGCGAGCCGCGCGGTGCTGGCAAAGGTCGGATTCCGCGAGGAGGGGCTGTTGCGGCGCTACCTCCAGGTCGACGGCGCGTGGCGCGACCACGTTCTGGTCGCGCTCACGGTCGAAGAGGTCTACGGGTCGGTGACGTCGACGCTGGTGCGCGACGGGCATGCCACCTGGGTCTAACGTTTGCCATTTTCTGTTACAGAAGTGACATTTGTGGCTATTGGTGCTTGTCACAGGCAAATTACAGGTGTGTAATTGTCCTCGGCGCGGTGTTGCGCCGCCTGTCTCGCCGGGAAAGGACCGGGTGCCATGCCAAGCATCCCGCAATCGTTGTTGTGGATCTCGCTCGTGATCTTGTGGCTGTTCGTGCTGGTGCCGATGCTGATCAGCAAGCGCGACGCCGTGCGACGCACCAGCGATGTGGCGCTGGCGACCCGGGTGCTCAACAGTGGCGCCGCCGCGCGGCTTTTGAAGCGGCGGGGCGGCCCGGCGGCCGGGCATCGCAGCGATCCCGATTGGCAGCCCGAGGAAGACCAGTTCGACGACCTCGACGACGACACCGACACCGAGCGGATACAGCAGACCGAGGTGGTCGTGGCGGCGGCGGTGGTCACCGAGGCAGCACCAGACAGTGTCGACACTGAGGTCATCGAGGCGGATCCCGTCCCCGAGAGTGCAACGGACACAGCGGTTTCCGAGGAGGACTCAGCGCCGGCCGAGCCCGAGGAGGAGCCCGACGACTCGGCGGACGACGAGTTCGAATACGTCGAGGACACGTCGGGCATCGCGGTCGCGGAGGAGCAGGATGTGCGCCCTGTGGCCGCGCGGCGGCACGGGCACGACACCAGGACCGCAGCTGCGGTCAGTGCCCGCAAATACGCGTTTCGCCGGCGCATGCTGCTGACGATGGCGATGATCCTGGCAGCGTCGGCCGCGGCGGCATTCCTGCTGACGCCGACGGCCTGGTGGGTGTGTGGCACCACCGGTGGGGTGACCGTGCTGTACCTGGGTTACCTGCGCCGGCAGACCCGGATCGAGGCGCGGCTGCGGCGCCGGCGCATGCAGCGGATGGCGCGGTCGCGGCTCGGCGTGGAGAACACCCATGACCGCGAATTCGACGTGGTCCCGTCACGGTTGCGGCGCCCGGGCGCGGTGGTCCTGGAGATCGACGACGAGGACCCGATCTTCGAGCATCTGGACTACGCGCCGTACGAGCGGGATTACGGCTGGCACCGCGACCTGCCGAGGGCCGTCGGGCAGTAACGGTTTCGGCCGGCTCGCCGGCGGCTGGTAACCTGCTAGCGGATCAGGGGCTATGGCGCAGTTGGTAGCGCGACTCGTTCGCATCGAGTAGGTCAGGGGTTCGATTCCCCTTAGCTCCACAGAGTTCGAGCAGGTCAGCCTGGTTTTGTCGCCGTCACGAATTGCAGCGCACGCTGCGCGTGCTGCTCCACGTCGACCAGACCCGCCGTCGTAAACAGGTCGACGAACTCGTGACGGCCGAACATCCGCACCCCGATCACACCGGCGCCGGCGGCCAGGGCGTGGCGCATCGGGGCCGCCTGACCGGAGTAGCTGGTGAGGATCGCCACGCGCCCACCCGGTCGCAGCACCCGCACCATCTCGTGGGCCACCTTGAAGGGTTCCGGCATCAAATACAGCGCGCCGAAACAGCAGACGGCGTCGAACGTTTCGTCGTCGAACGGCAGCGCGCGGCCGTCGCCGCGGACGTAGCAGACGCCCGGCCCGCTGTTGTCGAGCACCGCCCGGGTCAGCATCGGCTCGGAGATGTCAAAACCGACGGCGAGACCGCCCGCGGGAAGCTGGCGCGCCAGGTTGCCGGTGAAATTGCCTGGGCCGCAAGCAACATCGAGCAGCCGATGCGCCGACGAAAGTTGCAGCGCCTCTGCCGCGCGGCGCTGCTCGGCGCCCGTGGTGATGCCGCTGGCGAGGTAGAACGACATCGGCCGCCACAGCCGTTCGTACACGGTGGCGACGAACGGGCTGTTCATCGCGCGCTGGGCGAACGTCGGGGCCGGCGCCGTCGCCGATTCGCCCAACACGTCGAGAAAACCGTGCCGCACCGACGCGGGCCGGTTGAGCAGGGCGCGGGTCGCTTCGATCGGGTCGTCGCTCGAATCCATCCCAGTAGTCTGACGAACCCGCCCCTCGCGTCCTAACCTGGGCGTTATCCGCGACGGACAGGGGGCGGCAGGCACGGTGACGGAACTGACCGGTTTGCGCGCCGAGGAACTTGCCGCCATGGACATCTTCAAGGGGTGTCCCTCCGAGGACTTGATGCCGCTGGCCGCCACCCTGCAACCCTTGCAGGCCGCCGCGGGCCAGGTGCTCATGCAGCAGGGCGAACAGGCGGTTTCCTTCCTGCTCATCTCGTCTGGCACCGCCGAGGTCAAGCACGTCGGCGACGACGGCGTCGTCATCGTCGAGCATGTCTCTGCCGGCACCATCGTCGGGGAAATCGCGCTGTTGCGCGACATCCCGCGCACAGCGACCGTCACCACCACCGAACCGTTGACCGGCTGGATCGGTGACGACGACGCGTTCGCGCGGATGGTGCACATCCCGGGCATCATGGCGCGGCTGGTGCGGACGGTTCGCCAGCGGCTGGCCGCTTTCATCACACCGATCCCGATCACCGCCCGCGACGGCACCGGACTGCTGCTTCGCCCTGTGCTGCCCGGCGACCGCGAGCGGACCCTGGAGGGCCACGTCCAGTTCTCCAACGACACGCTGTACCGGCGATTCATGTCGCCACGCGTTCCCAGCCGGGCACTGATGGACTATCTGGCCGAGGTCGACTATGTCGATCACTTCGTCTGGGTGGTCACCGACCAGGACGGCTACCCCGTCGCCGATGCCCGCTTTGTCCGCGACGACCACAACCGGAGCGTCGCCGAGGTCGCGTTCACCGTCGCCGACGCGTATCAGGGCCGGGGGATCGGCACGTTTCTGATCGGGGCGCTGTCCGTCGCCGCCCGGGTGGATGGCGTCGAAAAGTTCTCTGCCCGTGTGCTTTCCGACAACCTGCCGATGCGCACCATCATGGACCGGTACGGAGCGGTGTGGGAGCGCGACGACGTCGGCGTCGTCACCACGGTCATCGACGTCCCCAAACCAGGCGACCTGCACCTGGAACCGGACATGATCGGCCAACTCGAACGCGTTGCCCGCCAAGTGATTAGGGCCGTCGGCTGAATGCGGGTGCGGCCAACCCTCGCCTCTCTGATATTAACGTCCCATGCGACGGGTGTGGATCGGCGCGACGGTGGTCGTGCTGACCGCCTGCGGCCACTCGCCGGCCTCCACGCCACCATCGACGGAGAGCACCCCGGCGGATCAAGTCAACCCCGCCAACATCAAGCGGATGAGCCGCGACATGCCGCCCGGCTACGAAGTCACCGCCGTGTCGGGGACCGCAGCACCGCCTGCGGTCTGGGGTCTGGGCCCGGACTGGACGGCGGACCCGTCGCACTGCGCTGCGCTGGCAGACCCGGCCGGTGGTCGAGGCCAGTCGCCGCAGGGCGTCTCGGGGTCGGGTGACGGCGGCATCGTCTACACCGTGGTCGCGGCCGCGCCGGCACGGCTGGATCCTGCACTGGTGGTCGATTGCCCGCACTGGACGATGTCCAACGGCGCCGCCACCACTCGTGTGCATCTCATTGCGCCACCGCAGATCGACGGCATCGAAACCCTCGGCATGGCCAGCGAGACCACCATGCCCGTCGAAGGCGGCAGTGAAATCCATTCTCAGGCAACCACTTTCACCGCCTACCTTGGCGGCTATTACACGTTCACCGCGCTGATCACCGATCCTGGGTCGCCGCAGCCGCCGCTGCCGGCGCAATTCGCGGCCGACTTGCTGGTGAACACCGTGGCCGAGTTGCGCCGCTGACGGACTGGCGTTGGGTACCCTGGCCACGATGATCAGGGCTGCGCTTGCGATCGCATCGGTGTGTCTGCTCGCGGCATGCGGCTCCGCCGACTCGGCCTCTCCCTCCGCGGACATCACCAAGGTGTCGCAGGTGAAGTCGAGCTTCGGCCCCGAATTCACCACCAAGGACATCCCGAAGACCGGTGTTGACCCGAAGGTGTTGTCCTCGCACAAGCTGCCCGACGGACTGAAGTTCGAACCCGCTGACTGCGCGAAATTCGTGGCCGGCCAGCAGATGCCGGCGGGGCTGCAGGGCAACATGGCCGCGGAGGCAGCCGAGGGTAACGGCAACCGTTTCATCGTGATCGCCTTGCAGACCTCCGAGGCGTTGCCGTTCAACGACCCGGGACCAAACTGCAAGCAGGTCGGATTCTCCGGCGGCCCGGTGCGCGGCATGATCGAGGTCGTCGACGTCCCGCAGATCGACGGGACGCGAACGCTGGGCGTGCACCGTGTGGTGCAAACGACGGTCGATGGCCAGCCCCGGCGCGGCGAGCTCTACAACTACTCGGCCCAATTCGGCGACTACGAGGTGATCGTCACCGCCAATCCTCTGGTGGTGCCGGACAAGCCGGTCACTCCCGTCGACACCAATCGGGCCCGCGACCTGCTCGTGAAGGGAGTCGCGGCGATCCGGAGTTAGCGGTGATCGCAAGCGCGGCGAAGCCGGGCGCAGCGGGTCGCCGCGCGACAACCTAGCGGACGTCGCGGGGCCGGAATTGGACGCTGATCCGCGGATCGGCGCATCCGGACGTCTTGGGAACCGAGTGCTCCCAGGTGCGTTGGCACGAGCCGCCCATCACCAGCAGATCACCGTGGGCCTGCGGCAGCCGCAACGAATGCCCGCCGCCGCGTGGCCGCATCGCGAAGGTGCGGGTGGCGCCCAGGGAAACGATCGCCACCATGGTGTCCTCGGTGCTGCTGCGGCCGATGGTGTCGCCGTGCCAGGCCACGCTGTCGGATCCGTTGCGGTACAGGCACAGTCCGACGGTGGTGAACGGCTCGCCCAGCTCGCCGGCGTAGATGTCGTTGAGCCGACGGCGCAGCCGCGTCAGCCGCGGATGCGGCGGATCCTCGACGGCTAGGTCGTGAAAGCTGACCAGCCGCGGCACGTCGACCACCCGGTCGTACATCGGGCGGCGCTCGGCCCGCCACGGCACCGTGGTCATCAGCTCGTCGAACAGATCGTCGGCGCCGGTCAGCCAGCCGGAGCGGATGTCGATCCAGGCGCCGTCACCCAGCTCGCGGCGCTCGTTGCAGTCGAACAGCGACTCCTGTACCGGTATCGCCATGCCCGCCATTTTATCGCACGTGCGTTCGAGAGCTAGTTGAGGCGGACGGGACCGGGGCCCTGTTCGGCGAGCATGTCGCCGGGGTTGGCCAGCTGGCAGCTGCGCAGGCTCAGGCAACCGCAGCCGATGCAGTCGGCCAGGTTGTCGCGCAACCGCTGCAGGTGGACGATCCGGTCGTCGAGGTCGGCGCGCCACCCGGCCGACAGCCGCGCCCAGTCCTTGCTGGTGGGCACCCGGTCGGTCGGCAGGGTGGCCAGCGCCTCCCGCACCCGGGCCAGCGGGATGCCCAGCCGCTGGGACATCCGGATGAAGGCGACCCGGCGCAGCGTGTCGCGGCTGTAGCGGCGCTGGTTGCCCGACGTCCGCCGGCTGGTGATCAGGCCCTGCCGCTCGTAGAAGTGCAGCGCCGAAACCGCCACGCCGGCCCGTGCAGCCAGCTCGCCGGGAAGGAGCTCCTGGGTGTCCATATACCTAAACCATACTTGAGGTGGCTGTTGGCGTTACGGTGCTAAATGTGAGTCTTGGCACCAATTCCGAGGTGGGCACGTTGCGGGTGGCGATCCTGCACCGGCCGGGCGCCGAACTGGGCCGACTCACCCCCGGCAACAACGACAAGCTGCTGTTCGACGGGCTGCCCTGGGTCGCCCGCGCGCAGGACGAGCACGACGCGTTCGCCGAACTCCTACGCTCCCGCGGCGTCGAGGTGCTGTTGCTGTCCGATCTGCTGACCGAAGCTCTGGAAAGCGGTGCGGCCCGGATGCAGGGCATCGCCGCGGCGGTGGACGACCGACGGCTGGGATTGCCGCTGGCCCAAGAGCTTTCGGCCTACCTGCGTGGCTTGGCCCCGGCGGCGCTGGCGCATGTCCTGATGGCCGGTATGACGTTCGCCGAGCTGCCGCCGGACACCCGGACCGACGTGTCGCTGGTGCGGCTGATGCATCACGCCGCCGACTACGTGATCGAGCCGCTGCCGAATCTGGTGTTCACCCGCGACTCGTCGATCTGGATCGGGCCGCGGGTGATCATCCCGACGCTGGCGTTGCCGGCGCGGGCCCGGGAGGCGTCGCTGACCGACCTGATCTATGCCCACCATCCACGGTTCACCGGTGTGCGGCGCGCCTACGAATCACACACTGCGCCGGTCGAAGGCGGCGACGTGCTGCTGCTGGCGCCCGGCGTCGTCGCCGTCGGGGTGGGGGAGCGGACCACCCCGGCCGGCGCGGAAGCGTTGGCGCGCAGCCTGTTCGACGACGACCTCGCCGAAACAGTGCTCGCCGTTCCGATCGAGCAGAAGCGTGCGCAGATGCACCTGGACACCGTGTGCACCATGGTCGACACCGACGCGGTCGTGATGTACGCCAACGTCGTCGACACGTTGTCGGCGTTCACCATTGCGCGCACACCCGACGGCGTGAAGATCTCCGACGCGGCGCCGTTCGTGGAGGCCGCCGCGGCGGCGATCGGCGTGGACAAACTACGTGTCATCGACACCGGCCTGGATCCCGTTATCGCCGAACGCGAACAGTGGGACGACGGCAACAACACGCTGGCGCTCGCGCCCGGTGTCGTCGTCGCCTACGAACGCAACGTTCGGACCAATGCGCGCCTTCGCGATGCCGGCATTGAGGTGCTCACCATCGCCGCCTCCGAGTTGGGCACTGGCCGCGGTGGGCCGCGGTGTATGTCGTGTCCTGCGGCCCGGGATCCGCTTTAGGTTTCGGTGAGATTGCATCTAGGGCTGTGCTTGGACGGAAATCACGACCCTGCACGCAATTTCAGCGCAATTCCGCGGCGTGCGAAGGCCTCCGATACCCGATGAAGGATGAATCGGCGGCTGTGTTCGGCGACCACGTGGATGTCGATCCAGCCTTTGCGTTGAATCAGCTCGGCGCGTCCGATGTCGTACACGTACCGCTCGCGATCAGAGCTATGCTGCTGGCCGTCGTAGTCAAGGCCCACCATCGGCTCGTCGTAACCCATGTCGATAAATGCCTCGTTGAAGCCGTCGCTCACCCTGATTTGTGTTCTCGGCGCGGGTAGTCCGGCGTCGATCAATAGGAGCCGCAGCCAGGTTTCCTTCGGGGACTGAGCACCGGCGTCCATCAACGCGAGGGCGACCTCCGAGCGACGCAGCCCTCGCGCCCTGGGGTAACGCTCGGCCAACGAGAGAGCATCGCATGCCGTGACGCCTGTGGCGCGGGCCAACGCGTCAAGGTGTCGTACGGCGATGTCACGCGGCAGATGCCGGGCAAGGTCCAGCGCGGTCCTTGCGATGCTGGTGACCGGTAGGCCGTCGACGTCGACGATCTCGTCGGCGTCGAGCCGTTCGTTGCGAACGACGATCCCCGCGGGCGGGCGGCCGCTGCGCCAGATCATTTCGATCGGCGTAGCGGCATCGACCCACAGCGCGCCGTGGAGTGCGGCCGCGGCGCGTCCGGCAATCACGCCGTTGCGCCCTGACCACAGCCATGCGCCAACGGTATTGCGCCGCAATGACGGCGTCGTCGCTCGCGGTGCGTAGACGTCGGGAAACAATGGCTGGTAATTCCACCGCAACTGCCCGCGGGTGAGCGCGCCGCTCGACATTGCTTCGGTGCCGCGTATCACCCCCACCGACTGATGGTGCTTGATGGGGCCGTGTATGCGTTGAGATTGCAAGCAGGGTTGTGGATAACGCGGATGAACAACCCTGAGCGCAATCTCAACGCGGCACAACACTCAACGCCAGCTGGGTAGCCAGATCTCCATGTTCCAGGTGGCCTGCGAGATGGGCTGGCCCGTGAGGATGGGGAACAGCCACGCGAAGTTGGTCAACACCAAAGCGACGTAACAGGACACGACGATCAGCCCGAGCGTGCGCCGTTCCGGACCCTGCGCAGGCTGATACAAAATGTCGCCGAGAATCAGCGCGATCGCCATCACCAAAAACGGCGCCATCGTCGCCGCATAGAAGAAGTACATCTGCCGGTCGATGTCGGCGAACCACGGCAGCCAGCCGGCGCAGTAGCCGACGAGCACTGCGGCGTAACGCCAATCCCGTCGGATGAATGCCCGCCACGCCGCATAGAAAAGGACCGGGACCGAGACCCACCACAGCGCTGGAGTGCCGACCAGCATCACCGCCTTGACGCACGACTGCGCGCCGCAGCCCGGCACGTTCTGCTGGTCGATGGCGTACAGCACCGGTCGCAGCGACATCGGCCAGGCCCACGGCTTGGACTCCCACGGATGGTAGTTCCCCGCGGAATTTGTTAGCCCGGAATGGAATTGGTAGGCCTTATAGGTGTAGTGCCACAGCGAGCGGATGGCGTCGGGCATCGGGAAGCTGGCCTCGTCGCCGATCGACTGGCCGACTTCGTGACGGTTGATCGCCGTCTCCGAGGCGAACCACGGCGCATACGACGCCAGGTACACCGCGAACGGAATGACCAGCAGCGCATACACAGTCGGACCGACGTCGCGCCGCACAACACCCAGCCACGGCCTTGGCACCCGGTAGGCGCGACGGGCGACCACGTCGAACGCCAACGACATCAACCCGAAGAACACCACGAAGTACAGCCCCGACCACTTTGTCGCACAAGCCAATCCGAGCAGCACCCCGGCGCCGAAGCGCCACCACCGCAGGCCCAGCCGCGGCCCCCACGGTGTTTCGGCGCTGCGGCCCTCGGTTAGCACGACGTGCATCCGTTCCCGGACCTGATCGCGGTCGACGATCAGCGCCCCGAACGCCGCGACGACGAAGAAGGCCAGAAACCCGTCGAGCAACGCGGTGCGCGACGCGACAAAGCTGACGCCGTCGGCAATCAACAGCAGCCCGGCGATACCACCGACCAGCGTCGAGCGGCTGATCCGCCGCACGATCCGCACCACCAACGCCACCATGACCACACCGAGCAGTGCGCCGGTGAACCGCCAGCCCACGCCGTTGTAGCCGAAGATGGCCTCGCCGAGAGCGATCAGTTGCTTGCCGACCGGCGGATGGACGACCAACCCGAAGCCGGGGTTGTCCTCCACGCCGTGGTTGTGCAGCATCTGCCAGGCCTGCGGCGCGTAATGCTTCTCGTCGAAGATCGGCGTGCCCGCATCGGTCGGCGAGCCCAGGTTCACGAACCGGGTGAGCGCCGCCAGCGCGGTCACCACCGCAGTGACCGCCCAGCCATTGAGGCGGTCGACGGGCCCGAAATCCGCGACGGGCATCAGCGGCCCCGGGCTGATGACCGGTACCGGCCGTTCGGCGACGTCGAGGTGAGCAGCGGTCATCACCGTCGATCGTAGGCTGTGGCCCATGAGCGCTGGCCGACTGCTGCTGGGCGCCACGCCGCTGGGCCAGCCGTCGGACGCGTCGTCGCGGCTGGTCGAGGCGCTGGCCGCCGCCGACGTCGTCGCAGCCGAGGACACCCGCAGGGTGCGCACGCTGGCCAAGGCGCTCGACGTCCGCATCGCCGGCAAGGTGGTCAGCATGTTCGACGCGAACGAGGCGGCGCGGGTGCCCTTGTTGCTCGACGAGATCGCGGCCGGCGCGACGGTGCTCGTGGTGACCGACGCCGGGATGCCGCTGATCAGCGACCCGGGGCATCGACTGGTGGCGGCGTGCGTGGACGCGGGACTACCGGTGCACTGCCTGCCCGGCCCGTCGGCGGTGACCGCTGCGCTCGCGGTGTCGGGGTTGCCGTCGGACAAGTTCTGCTTCGAGGGGTTCGCGCCGCGCAAGCCGTCGGCGCGACGGAGTTGGCTGGCGTCACTGGCGGACGAGCCACGAACGTGCGTGTTCTTCGAATCCCCGCGCCGCCTGCCGGCGTGTCTGCGCGACGCGGTCGAGCAGCTCGGCGGCGCCCGACGGGCGGCGGTGTGTCGCGAGCTGACCAAAGTGCACGAGGAAGTGGTCCGCGGAACGCTGGAGGAGTTGGCGCATTGGGCGGCCGATGGCGTACTGGGCGAGATCACCGTCGTGCTGGCCGGTGCCACACCGAGCGCCGACCTGCCTGCGCTGGTGGCCGAGGTGAACACCCTTGCCCGCCAGGGTGTTCGGGTCAAAGACGCCTGCGCGCAGGTTAGCGCGGGTACGCCTGTGTCACGGCGTGAGCTCTACGACGCGGTGCTGCGGTCGCGAAGCTGACAGGATGGGCGCGGCTTTGTGCAAGCACTCGTCCCATTCGGCGTCGACGTCGGAGTCGGCGGTGATTCCGCCGCCGGCCCCGAGCACCGCGTTGCCCGCGGTGTCGAACTCGACCGTGCGGATCGCCACGTTGAGTTCGCAGCCCGCCACCGGAGAAGCCAAACCGACTGTGCCGCAATATACACCGCGTCGAAACGGCTCCCACTGCGAAATAAGCTGTCGCGCACGGAGTTTGGGTGTTCCAGTGACCGAAGCCGGCGGGAAGGCGGCGTCCAGCACCGCCGCCGTCGGCAGCTCGGCGGGTACCACCGCCGAGACCGTCGACACCAGATGCCACACGCCTGGTGCGGGCCGCACCACCAGAAGCTCTGGCACGGCGACGGTTCCGGTGACCGCTACCCGGCTCAGGTCGTTGCGAACCATGTCGACGATCATGATGTTCTCTGCGACATCCTTGACCGATGCTCGCAGTGCCGACGGGCAGGCATCCAGCGGCAGCGTCCCCTTGATCGGACTGGACGTCACGACATCGCCACGGCGGCAGAGGAATAACTCCGGCGACAGCGACGCCACCGCACCCCAAGGGCCAGCGAGATAGGCCGCCCGGGCCGGAGCGGTGCAGGCGATGCCGTCGGCGAAGAAGTCCAGCGGTGCCCCGGCGACCGAACCGGTGAATTGCGTACAGACACAAGCCTGGTACACCTCGCCCGCGGCGATCGCCTCCAGGCAGGCCAGCACCCCGGCGCGGTGCGCCGCGCGGTCGGCGTCGTCCCACTCTATGCGGCAGGCCGGTTCGGGCGCCGGCGTCGCCAGCGCGTCGACGACCCAGCCCGGCATCGGCGCGCCCGACAAGCTCTCGTACCACCACTGCCGGTCGGGGTCGCAGCGCAGCACGCAGTCGGTCCAGCCGCCGGCGGCCACGGGGATGCGGGGCGGCCGCCCGTCGGCGCCGGAATCGGGATAGGAGAGGTAGCCGATCCAGCCGCCCCCCACCGCGGCGGTGTCCGAGCCGGGGCGGACGGCGAACGCGCCGGCGGGGTCGACCGGCCGCACCGACACACTGGGCGCGATCACGGCCGACGCGCCGAACCACTCGCCGGTCAGCGCCGCCGGCGGCGGCAGACCGAGCCGAACCGTGGCGTCGCCGACCGAACGCAGCACCTGCGCCGCGTCGCCCAGGTCGCCGAGCCGATCGATTCGCACCGCTCTAGCTTGGCAGACGTGTCACACGCGGCGGATCTCGCGTGCGGTCGCTAGCGCCACCAACTTGTCGGGATTGCGCATCGCGTAGAAGTTGGCGATCTTGCCGTCGACGATCTCGATGGTGAACACGCCTTCGAGCCGGTCGGCGCGGTAGAGCAGCACTGCTGGCGCGGCGTTGCACACCACCATCTCCACCCGCACATCGGGTATCTGCATGCCCCTGCTCACCAGCCCGACCACGGCCCGGGCGACCTTCTCGGCGCCTACCACCGGTCGCCGCGCTGCGCTGACCTTGCCGCCGCTATCGGCGGTCCACGCCACGTCGGGCGCCAGCATCGACATCACCGTCTGCACGTCGCCGCTAGAGGCAGCGGCCAGGAATTCGGCGGTGATGCGCGCGGACGCTTCCGGGTCGGGCGTGAAGCGCCGGCGCCGGGCCTGCACGTGTTCGCGCGCCCGGTGCGCGATCTGCCGCACGGTCGATGCGGGTTTGCCGACGGCGTCGGCGATTTCGTCGTAGTCGAAGCCGAACACCTCCCGCAGCACGAACACCGCGCGTTCGTCGGGCCCCAGCGTCTCCAGCAGCACCAGCATCGCCATCGACACCGATTCCGCCAGCACCACATCGGCCGACGGGTCGGCGTCGTCGAGCAGCAACGGCTCGGGCAGCCACGGGCCGACGTAGTCCTCCCGCCGACGGGCACCGGCGCGCAGCGAGTTGAGCGCTTGCCGGGTGACCAGCCGGGCGAGATAGGACTTGGTGTCGTGCACGGTCGACAGGTCGACCTCGGCCCACCGCAGATAGCTGTCCTGCAGTACATCGTCGGATTCTGTTGCACTGCCGAGGATTTCGTAGGCGATGGTGAACAGCAGCGGCCGCAGCAGGGTGAACCGCTCGGCGTGTTCGTCTAGGGTGGTCACGGCACCGTGACCGCCTCGTGCGCCTGCTGCGACGGCCGCTTGCCGCCCTTGAGCCAGCGATACCAGCCGGGCTTGGCGGCCTCGCGCCGGATACCCCAAACGGTGCCCTTGCAGACCAATTCCTTGATCGTGGCGGCGAATCGGCCGCCGAGGGCCACGTTGATCGGGGTGTCGTCAAACCGGGCCAGCTGCACCGTGGCATACGAGCGGCCCAGGCTGATGCACTGACCGGTGAACGCCTGGTTGATTGCCGCGGGCGCGGTGCCCGCGATGCGGCTCAACACCGTGTTGGCGGCCTGGGCGCCGAGCGGGATCGCGGCCTGGCAGCTCATCCGCAGCGGCTCGCCCGACGGCGCGGCGGCGTCGCCGGCGGCCACGATGCGGGCGTCGTCGACACTGGTCAGCGTTTCGTCGGTGAGCAGCCGGCCCAGCTCGTCGGTGCGTAAACCACTGCGGGCGGCCAGATCCGGCACGCCGAAGCCCGCGGTCCACACCGTCAGCGCGCTCGGCAACACCGAACCGTCGCCGAGAACCACCGCGTCGGGCTTAACCTCTGAGACGACGGCCGTCTCGAGCACGTCGACGCCGAGCCTCGACAGCCACTTGGCCACCGAGCGCCTGCCGACCCGGCTCAGCGACGGCCCCAGCACCCCGCCGCAGACCAGCGTCACGCGCCGGCCTTGCTCGCCAAGCTCCGAGGCGGTTTCGATGCCGGTCAACCCCGCGCCCACCACGGTGACCGGGGCGTCCGGATGCAGCTCGTCGAGGGCATCACGCAGGCGTTGGGCGTACTCGAATTCACCTACCGGATAGGCGAATTCGGGTGCAGAGGTGTTGCTGCCCACGGCGTAAATCAGATAGTTGTAGTCCAGTATCGCGCCGGAACTCAGTTCGACGGTGCGCTCAACCGTGTTGATGCGCTCGGCGGTGCCGACGGCCAGCTGGATACCCTCACCGAGCAGCGTGCCGTAGTCGACCGTGGCGGTATGAGTGCCGGCGGCGAGCTGGTGCAGCCGGATTCGCTCGACGAACATCGGGCGCGGGTTCACCAGGGTGATATCGACGTCGGCACGCAGTCGCAGGTGGTTGGCGGCCAGTGTTCCGGAGTATCCGCCGCCGAGGACGACGACGTGGGTGCGCTGGTCGGTCATTGCTGTCTCCTTTACTCGGGTGTGCCCTCAAGACACCGCCGAGCCGCCGGATGTGACACGACGTGACCCAGATCACTTCGCAAAGGTGGCGCGAGCAGACGCAAAAGGCCCCTTATACAGGGCATTTAGGGTGCTTTTGTGTCTGCTCGCGCAGCCGCCAGAAAGATGAAGTTGTTGACGTAGACGCCGCGGGGCGCCCAGCCGTCGATGTTCGCCGGGTTCTGATGCCGGGCGGGGTCGAACTCGTCGATCGGCCGGCGCACGCCGTCGAGGTCGAAATAGCCCCGATATCCCAGCCCGGTCAGAAACTCGGCGACCCCGGCCACCGCGCCGGGATGATGGCGTTCCTCGGCTTCCACCAGAAGCGCCGGCCGGTTGCGCTCGAGGGTATTGACGGCGCCGCGCAGCACGGCCAGTTCGTGACCCTCGACGTCGATCTTGATGAAGCCGACGTCGTCCAGCCCGAAATCGTCGAGCCGTTTGACCTGCACGTCGACGCTGCGCACCGCACCGCCGTCCGCGTCGCTCAAGGCGTTGGCCCCGTCGATGGTGCTGCGTCCGGGGGCCGACTCGAGCACGCGCATCGTCGTCACGCCGGGGCGGTCCGACAACGCCACCTCCTCGACTCGGACCGCGGCGCCGACTGCGTCGAACATCGCCGCCAGCGCGCGTGCCTGTGCGGGCCGCGGCTCGAACGCGATCACCGACCGCGACGACGCCAGCATGGCGATCGCGAACTCGCCGACATCGGCGCCGATGTCCACCGACACCCTGTCGGGGTCGCACAACGACCGAACCAAGACAATCTCGGGGTTGGATTCGCCCAACCGCTGCAGAATGCGGTGTTTGCGTCGCCAAAACCAGCCTGGCGCGATGGTTTTTGCCAGCGGTGCGAGCCGACGTTTGGCCGAGACGACGACGGGCATCTGCGACGGCCCTCCTTGGGTTTGCGGGAGGACAACCTTATCCGACCAGATATTGCCGCGGGAAGGACATGAAACTCCCAGCGCCAGAACGGCTACCACGACCGACTAAAAATGCCTACCGCGGCCGGAATCAAAAGCCTTGTGCGGGAATTGTTTTGCCACCGACGGCGGGTAATCGACACGCGGCCAATAAAGGCGATCCGCACGTCGTGTCCCAGCAGGTAGCCAATGAAAGATGTGAGGCCCTCACGACGTCCGGTATATATAAGCTATTCAATTCCGCGGCGCCACTCGTTCGACAGGCGCCGCGGAGTGCGTCAAGGCCAGGAGGTCACCGTGCCGCGCAGCCTGGTGAACTCCGTTGCGGCCAAGCTGATGATGGCCACCGCGACAAACGCTCGCGAGGTCAGCGCGCAGGTGCTGGCCTATCTCGTTCGCCAGCTGGACGTCGATGCCAGCTTTCTGCGGCACAACGACCACGAACTGCGGGTTTCCACGTTGGTGGCGGAGTGGCCACCCCGGCCGGTGTCCGAACACGATCCCCTTGCCGTCGTTCCGTTCGACAGCGCCGACCCTGTCTTCGCCAACTGCGCGGACGCCAAGAAACCGGTCGTAGTGGAGGCCGGGCGCAACGCGCGGGCCTTCCGGTTGTCGGGGAGTCGCCACGTCGCGCCGCCGACAGTGGCGTGCGCACCGCTGATTTCCGGGCAAGTGACAACGGGCATGCTTGCCTTCGTCAAGTTCGGCCGCGGCGACTGGAAGCCGGAAGACATCGACACCTTGCAGGCCGTCGCCTCACTTTTCGCGCACCTGCAGGCCCGGGTCACCGCCGAGGAACGGCTGCACTACCTGGCCGAGCACGACGACCTGACCGGCCTGCACAACCGTCGCGCGCTGGTGGCGCACCTGTCCAAGCGGCTGGCAACAACCGGGCAGGGGCCCGTCGCCGTGCTGTTCCTCGACCTCGACCGGCTGAAGTCGATCAACGACCGTTTCGGCCACAGTGCCGGCGACTGGTGCATCCAGGTGTTCGCCGAGCGGCTTCGCGCGTGCGTGGGAAACCGCAACATGATCGCGCGGATCGGCGGCGACGAGTTCGTCATCGTGCCGGAGCGCGCGATGTCCAGCGACACCGCCGAAGCACTCGCACAGCGGCTCCGCACGATGCTCTGCGAGCGGTTGGCCATCGGCGGCGACACCGTCACGTCCACGGTCAGCATCGGGGTGGCGGTCGGTTTGCCCGGCCGCGACGACAGCACCGATCTGCTCGCCCGCGCCGACGAAGCCGTGCTGACCGCCAAGCGCGCGGGCGGCAACCAGATCTCGGTGTCCAGCGGCTACATGTCGCTCGAAAACGCGCTGCGCAGCGACATCGAACTGCATCTGCAGGGCGACATCGACAGCGAAGCGCTTGTGCTGCACTATCTGCCGGAGGTCGACCTGTGGAGCGGCGCGATCGTGGCGGCCGAGGCGCTGGTCCGCTGGCAGCACCCGACACGCGGGCTGCTGCTGCCGGATTCGTTCATCGGCGTCGTGGAGTCGATGAACCTTGCCGGTGAGCTCGGCCGGTGGGTGATGCGAAGCGCCTGCGCGGAGTTCAGCCGGTGGCGCTCACGTGGGGTGGGGCTGGGTGCCGTGCTGCGCATCAACGTGTCGCCCATGCAGTTGGTCACCCGCGGGTTCGTCCGCAGCGTCGCGGACGTCATCGAAGAGTTCGGCATCGACAGCGGTTCGGTGTGCCTGGAAATCACCGAGCGCGTCATGGTGCGCGACATCGAAACCACCCGCCGAACGCTGCAGGAGCTCAAGGACGTCGGCGTGCAGATCGCGATCGACGACTTCGGCACCGGCTATGCCGTGCTGTCCTACCTGAAGTCGCTTCCGGTCGACATGCTCAAGATCGACACGACGTTCGTGCGTGACCTGGGTGCCAGCCCCACGGATCTGGCCATCGTGCGCGCGATCATCGGGCTTGCCGAGGCCTTCGACCTGCAGTTGGTGGCCGAGGGCGTCGAGACTCCGGCCGCTGCGCTGACGCTGATGCGGCACGGATGTCACCGTGCCCAGGGTTTCCTGCTGTCGCGTCCGCTGCCCGCCGATGCGATGGAAGCGCTGCTGTCGACGGGGTGGATGCGGATGCCGTTCCTCGCCGATCGCGAGGCCCTGACGCTCGGCGTCATCTAGCGATGCTGCGACGGGCCGGGGTCATCGCCTGCGTGGTGGCCGCAGTGGCCGGATGCGGGGCGCACCGCCAGGACGGGCCGCTGCGCGCCGTCATCAGCGCGGCCATCCCGGCGACCGTGCAGGAGATCTCCAACCCGTTGCGCGGGCAGTACAAGGATCTGCTGAAACCACTGTTCCCGCAAAGCAATCCGGCGCAGAAGCGCTACGGCGCCTGGCCCAAGTCGTACGACGCGAGTCTGCGGGTGACGTGGCGTCAACTGCAGCCGACCGATCCGCGCACGCTCGGACCCGACGCGCCTGACGACCGCAAATTCGACTTCAGTGCGATCGACGACGCGCTGGCGCAGCTGGCCGGTCGCGGGATGCGGCTGACACTTCGGGTGTACGCCTACAACTCCTGCTGCGACGCCTCCTACCCCGACGACACCAACACCGCGGTCCCCGACTGGGTGCGTGCAATACCCGGCGCCACCACCACCTATCCAGCAGCGGCGGGCGGGGTGACCCAGGTGGTGCCGAACTGGAACGACCAGGGCTACCTCGGCGGTTTCGAGCAGTTGCTCGCCGCGCTCGGCCGCCGCTATGACCGCGACGAGCGGCTGTCCGTGTTCGAGTTCTCCGGGTACGGCGACTTCAGCGAGAACCACAACGCGTATCTGCGCGACGTGCTGGGCGTGCCCGGCCCGGCACCGGAAGACAGCGTCGCGGCGCTCGGGTATTTCAGCCAGTTCCGTGACCAGAACATCACCGCGGCGGCCATCCACCGGCTGGTTGCCGCCAACGTCGCCGCGTTCCCGCACACCCAACTGGTGGTCACACCGCAGAACCCGCAGATCGTGCGCGAACTGCTCGCCGACGACGTCACCAAGAAGCTTGCCGCGCCGGTGGGCATCCGTTCCGACTGCCTCGGCATCTACGCGCCGCTGCCGGCCTGGGCCGAGTCGGACAGTTCGCACTACGTGCAGGCGAAGGATCCGCTGGTCGACCAGCTGCGTGAGCGGCTCGGGTCGGCGCTGGTGATCACCGAGTGGTGTCAGCTGCCGAACGGGCCCGACCCGCAGAGCTACTTCACCAAAGGCCTGCGCGACGTCGTCAAATACCACGTGTCGATGACCTCCAGCGTGAACTTCCCCGGCGCCGACGCGACGACGCCGATGGACCCGGCGGTGTATTCGCTGTGGTGGCGGGCCAACGCCTTCGCCGGATACCGCTATTCGGTGGAAGCCCGGCCTGGGTCGCAGGCAACCCGCGACGGCGTCGCTTCGATAGCGGTCACCTGGACGAACCACGGCTCGGCCGCCGCCACCGAGAAGTGGGTGCCCGGCTACCGGCTGGTGGATTTCAGCGGAGCGGTGATCCGGACGCTGCCGTCGACCGTCGCGTTGAAGGCGCTGGTGCCGAACGGGTCTGGCGACCAGCCCGTCCCGGTCTCGACGACGGAGTCCGTGCAGGTCGACTTGGGCTCGTTGGCGCCGGGGCACTACACGCTGCAGGCGGCGATCGCCTGGCAGCAGCACAAACCCGGGGCCACGCACGTGGTCGACTACCCGCCGATGCAGCTGGCCCGCGATGGGCGCGACCCCGCCGGCTGGTATCCGGTGGCGACGCTCGATGTCCCACTGAGCTCCTGAGCCCTCTAGGGCAGTTCGGTCACGAGGTTTGCCATTCGCCTCGATCTCAGACAGAATCGACGGGATTCGCTCGTCAGCGAACCGCAAGAGGGGTTACTGGTGGATTTCCGTACCTTTGCCCGGACAATTGCCCGGCATTGGCAGCTTGTCGCGGGTGCGGTGCTGGCGTGTCTGGTGGGGGCGGCGGCCGTCACGGCCTTCCAGACCAAGGGCTATCAATCCTCGGCAACGATCCTGATCTCGTTTTCCGGCGAAACCACCCTCACGGACGTGTATCAGGCGACCCAGGCCGCGCAGGAACGGCTGGCGTCGTATGCGCAGATCGCCGGCGGGCACGCGGTCGCCCAGCGCGCTGTCAACGACTTTCACGCTCCGGGCAGCGCCGACGCTCTGGTGAGCCAAACCCACGTGTCTTACACGCCGAAAACGACCCTCTTCACGGTCACCGTCGAAGACACCGACCCGGTGCGGGTCGCAGCGCTGACTGCCGCGATGGCCGACGCATTCGCCGCAATGGTTCCCACACTGGGTGCGGGCCCGCTCCCGCCGCCACCGCCTGCACCACCGAAACCCGTTGCGCTGCCGTCGCATTTAGACGGCGACGAGCCCTCAACGGGATTGGCAGCGACCGACGACGCCGGAACGCCGCAGCCGACCCCGTTGCCGCCGGCACCGGTCCAGCCACCCGTGCCGGTGGCCAGGGCCACGGTGATCGAGCGGCCCGGCATACCCGACGCCCCGGTCAAGCCCGTGCCGATGCGCAACATGGCGATGGGCCTTGTCGCGGGCGTGCTGCTCGGCATCGCGGTGGCTCTCACCCGCCAGGCCGCCGACCGCACCGTGCGCGACCGCGAACAACTCGAACAGCTGTCGGGCGCACCGACTTTGGCGGAGCTGCCCGGGCGGCGTGACGGCACACCGCGGTTCGGCGCCGAAGGCTCGTTCGACGACGCGATCCGCGGTTTCCGCACCCGGCTCCTCAGGGCGATGGGCCCCGACGCGCGACGGGTACTGGTGGCGGCGCCCTTCGGCGGCGAGGGCAGCACCACAACGGCGTTGAACCTGGCGATGTCGCTCACCGAACTCGGCGAGACGGTGCTGCTCGTCGAAGGCGACGTGCGCCGGCCCGTCATCGCCGGCCTGCTCGGCGTCAAGTCCGGATTGAGCCTGGCCAACGTGCTGGTGGACCGAAACGTCGCCGGCGAATCGCTGCGCGCCACACCAGTCGAGGACCTGTTCGTCCTGGCGTCGCGCAACGCCCGCGGCGACGAGACGCTGCCGCGCAGTGCGGATCTTCCAGATGTGTTGGGGGACTTGTCGGCTCGCTTCGGCCGAATGGTAGTCGACGGTCCGCCCGTGCTGGCGACCGCCGACACCGGGCTGCTGGCCGATGCGGTGGAAGCCACCGTCCTGGTCGTTCGCGCGGGCCGGACCACCGTGGATGAGGTCAAGGACGCCCTGCATGCGTTGCGTAACACCGGTACCGAGGTCGTCGGCACGGTGCTGACCGATGCCAGGGTGTCGCGGCACACCAAGGCCGCCATCCAGACCTACTGGCGACGGCCCTATCGGGCGAGGCTGCGCGGCGCGGCGTGATCGTCTACGTCCGCGACCGACAGCGTCTGCTGTTGAACGCGGCCGCGCTGGCGGTGTTTCTGTTCTGCTGCTTTGTCTTCGGGGTGTTCTCGGTACGCAACACCACGCAGGGCGTGATCCTGATCGGGTTCATGTTCTGCGTGGTGGTGTACTGGACAAGGCCGCAGTTAATGGCCTGGGTGGCAATGTTTTTGGCGTTCGCTTCGTTGCCGCAGGGATTGCCGCCCGGCAAAGTCATCGGCCCGCTGACCGTCTACGGCCACCATGTGCCGCTGTTGCTGGCGCTCTGCTATCTGCTGCCGATCGTGCGGCCACGGTTCTCCGCCTGCCTGTTGCCGGCCACTTTCGCCCTGACAGTGGTGTTTTTCGCCGTCGTCGGAATCGCGACCGGACACGACACTGCCGTAGTGCTGAAGGAAGCGATGTTCCTGCTCGAAATGGTCGCCGGGTCCAT
The DNA here is from genome assembly GCF_003402475.1 of Mycobacterium sp. MFM001. GTDB lineage: Bacteria > Actinomycetota > Actinomycetes > Mycobacteriales > Mycobacteriaceae > Mycobacterium. The sequence goes on along the minus strand of NZ_BFAB01000002.1, from coordinate 447,984 downwards.
GCTGGCGATGTTGGTCGTGCAGGGCGACTACCTCAAGGAGGCGATCCACGCGGTCGCCGTCACGCTGTGGCTTTCGGCGGGCCTGGCCGTGCTCAGTTCGCTGCATGTGATCCAGCTGGCCGGTCGTGCGGAGAGCCTGGAGAGCACCACGGGCGCCGCCGAGGCCGTTCGCGTCATCACCAACACCCTGACGCCGGCGATCGCCGTGCTGACCACACTCGTCGCGGCCCAGATCGTCGGACGGGTCAGGCCCGCAACGTTTTTCGCGCTAGGCCCGCCAGCGTTGGTGGTGTCGATGCTTGCGTTCTCCCGCAACACGCTCATCTGTGTCTCGGTGGCCGCGGTCGTCGCCTTCGCCGCCAGCGTGGGCTGGCCGGCTCTGCGCCGGACGGCCGTGCTGGCCGTCTCGGGCGCGGCGATATTGGCGGCATCGGTGTCCGGGGCGCTGTTCCTGCTGCAACGCTCGACGGCCGGAGCGTGGCTCGGGGATCAGGTCACCGGATTCAATCACCGTGTACTGGGCGGGGTTTCGAGCAGCGCGCTCGCCACCGACTCCTCCACGCTGGCCAGACTGGCCGAGGACGCCAACCTCAACCGCGCGATCGCCAACGCGCCGGTTTTCGGACACGGCTTGGGCTACGCCTATCAGCTGCCGTACGGGGACGGCTCCGACGCGTTCGACACATTCGCCTCCACGCTGGGCACCACCTACTCTCACAACTTCTATCTGTGGTGGCTGTGCAAAGCAGGCGGCGTCGGCATGGCGGCGTTCGCGCTGTTTGCGCTCATCCCGGTGGTGCGGGCGCTTCGCAACGGGTCGGCAGCGGCGAAGGCCAGCGCGGCGGTCAGTGTCGGCCTGCTGGTGATGTCAGTGATCGATCCGCTGCCCGAAGAGCCGGGCGGCGCCCTGGCGCTGGGCCTGGCGCTGGGGTCGGCGATGGCGTTCGGGATGCGGCGATGAGTTCTGAGCAGCAGCGCCTGCGGGTGCTCATGGTGGGCCCGGCACCGGCCGGTGCCCACAGCCGGGGCGGCATGGCCACGGTCGCCGCGCTGATGGCGGCGCACCCCGATGAGCGCGTCGAGATCGGTGTCGTGCCAACGTTTGTGGACGCGCCGGCCTGGCAGCGAGTCGCGGTCGGTATCGGCGGGATGCTGCGCGCGACGTGGTTGGTGCTGCGCGGCCGGGTCGACGTTCTGCATGTCCACCTCGCGCACGGCGGCAGCGTGATCCGCAAGGCGCTGCCGTTGGCGGCGGCGCGGCGGGTGGGTGTGCCTGCGGTGGTGCATGGCCACAGCTACGACTTCGGCGGCTGGTTCGACCGGCTGCCGGCTACGGTGCAGTGTGCGGTCCGCCGGATGCTGATTGCCGACCACTGGGTGGTGCTGGGGGAGCGCCATGTCGAGGAGTACACCCGCCGGCTGGGGTTGACGGAGAGCCGGATCAGTGTGCTGCACAACGCCGTCCGAATTCCGCCTGGCGTGGTGGTCCAATCGGGTGTCGAGCAGGTGCACGCCGTGGCGCTGGGCCGGCTGGGGGAGCGCAAGGGCAGCTATGACCTGATCGCTGCGGTCGGCGAGCTCGACCGGGCAGTGCGGCGCCGACTGCGTGTCACGCTCGCCGGCGACGGGGAGGTCGACGCGGTCCGCGCGACGGTCGCCACCGCGGGCCTTGACGACACCATCCGGGTGACCGGGTGGCTGGACACCGCTGCCCGCGACCAACTGCTTTCTACCGCCCACGTTTTCGTTCTGCCCAGCCGCGACGAAGGCCTGCCGATGGCTCTGCTGGAAGCGATGGCGTGCGGCCTGGTGCCGGTGACGACCACGGCCGGCAGCATCGGGGAAGTGGTCAGGGACAGGGTCAACGGTCTCGTGGTTCAGCCCGGGAGACCACACGAAATCGCCCGCGCGTTAATCGCTCTAGTGAACGACGAGGGTATGCGCGTTCGCTTGGCGGCTGCCGCCCGCGACCGCGCTAGCGACTTTGCACTCGACCGCTGGTATCGGCAACTGACGCAGTTATGGTGCGATCTGGCGATCGAGCAGCCCGCACTGCGGCGATGACGTCCAGCAGACGGTCTGCGACACGCTCGACGCTGAACCGTTGCCGGTAATGATCCGCCGCTGCGGTGCCCTCGGCGGCCGCGGTGGCGGGGTCGGCCAGGCGGTCGAACGCGGCCGCCAGTCCGGCGACGTCGTCGACACCGACCGGCGGGCATTCCGGCGGTTGGTATTCGGGCAGGGCACCGTCGGTGGAGACGATCGGCATGACTCCCAGTTGCATCGACAGCACCTGCACACCGCTCTGCGAAGCCCGCCGGTAGTGGGCGATCGAGCCCTTGGCCGCCGCCAGCGTCGGCAGCACATCGGCGTAGCGGTACCGCCCGGGACGCCACCGGGTGTGCGCGGGCAGGGTGCGGGTAATGCTGAGCCCGTCACCGATGAGGACTAAATCATCGCCGCGCCAACCACTTCCGGTGATGTGCTGCTGCCAGGCCGCGAGTACCACGTCGAGGTTTTTGTACGGGTTGAGCCGGCCGATCAGCACGAAATCGCGGCGGGCTTCCGGTCCGGCCGGTGGCGGAACCACGGCCGGGTCGAGGTCGCTGGTAAGCGGGACGACGTGCACACGGGTGCCGGTCACGTCGCGGCGGGCCGCGGCGGCAGCGGCGACATGGTCGCTGAAGGTGACGGTGGCGGCCGAGCCTGCGCCCCAGCGGTCGAACACGAAGCGCTCGGCGGCCGGTCGCTGTTCGGCGGCGTCGTGCGGGCGGTGGTCGTGAATCAGCTGAATGCGGGGTGTGCGCCCGGCCAGCGCGATCCAGCGTGGATCGCGGACCAGCTCGCTGACGACGACGTCGGCGCGATAGTCGCGGATGCGGCGCCATGCTGCCAGCGTGGCGGGCCACGTGGACGCGGTGCGAAACCGTGGGTCCAGGACGAGTTCGTAGTCGCGGGCGGCGCCCGACTCCGGGTGCTGATCCGACGTCACCAGCAGCACGTCGGCGCCCCGCCGCTGCAGGGCTTCGGCCTGCACCCGCGCCAGCGGCCGCATCCACGGTGAAAGCCACAGCACCCGAACGGGATTCACAGCGCTGAGCCGGGCCCGGGATCGATCAGCCACCGACCGCTGAGCTCGGGATACTTGCGGCGCACTTCCTGATACAGGTCGGGCACGGTCAGAAAGACGCGATCGGGGTTGGCCGCGATCAGTTGCTCGGGGGTGATGATCGGAACGTCGGTACCCGGAATCCGGCGGCCCTGCTTGGCGGGTGATGCGTCGGCGACAGCGGGGAGCAGCCGCCGATCGACGCCCGCGATGCTGAACAAAGCCGGCACACGCGACGCGGCGCCGTACCCGTAGACCGGCCGCCGGTTGCGCCGCTGTGTCTCGAGCCAACTGCGCAGGCGCTTGGCGTGGACTTCGGCGGCCCGCTGAAGATGCCCGACCTCCGACGGGTCGGTGATGCCGAAGTCGCGCTCGCGCCGCAGGATTTCCCGGACATGCTCGTCCGGGGTGGCCTGGCCGTGCACGGCGGCAACCAGCACGGTCCCGCCGTACAGGTCGAATTCCCAGGCGCTCGCCACGCTCATTCCGACCGCGCCGAGCAGCCCGGTCAGCGCGGTCAGCGAATAGTAGGCGAAGTGACCGTGGCGCAAGGCATTCCATTGGCCCTGGCTGACGATCGTCAAGAGCGAATGGAATTGCAGCAGCAGCACCCCGTCGGGTGCCGTCGTCTTCGCACGGACCTCGAAGGCCGCCCGCTGGTCGCGTTCGTGCATGATCCCGAAGCTGTCGAGCACTACGTCTGCGACTCCGAACCTGACGAAGCCGCGTCTGGTCAACAGCCGCAACCATGTTCCGCCATGGGGGCTGCCGAACTCGCGGACCGTCTTGCCTCGCAGCCAGCCGGCATCCGCGACGCATTGAACGGCTTCGGCGGCCTGGTCGCGAAGGGCCCGCGGCTCGACGCCGCGTGGCTCGGACGTCACGGTGTCGTCGTGGGCGAGCTGGGCCAAGCCGCAGTGAGTGCACAAGTCCATCGCCAGCGGATGCGACGACTCCTCGGCGCTCACCGGTTGGGTGATCAAGGGAAAGTTATCCGCCGCCGGGACATTGCCCAAATCGAGCACTCGGTTCAGGTCGGTACTTTCACATCCTCGGCAGGCGGTCATGCCGGCTCCATCACGGCTTCTCCGCGGTCAGGGAAACGTTGTGGCCAAAGAGGCGAAGCTTTCCCAGCAGCCGCGCGCAGCGGTGGCGAAGGGTGTAATCGGGAACCCACAACAACACACGCTCCACTACCAGCAATAGCTGCAGATACGCTTGTCCCACAATCCTGTTGACCCGCGGATTGCGGACCGGGATGAATGGGAAGTAGACGCGGGTGAACCCCGCTCGCCGCAGCGCCGTCAGGATCTCGCGATGGGTGTACTCCTTGAGGTGCATGCCCAGCGGCCTGTCGCAGTTGAACACCCGGGACACATCGTGTGGTCCGCTGAACCGATGCGGGGTGCGGAAAATGTAGCGTCCGCCCGGCTTCAAGATGCGAAGCGCACCGCGCAAGTGTGCCTCGAGGTCGTCCGGGTGAAGGTGCTCGAGCACTTGATCCGAGATGGCGACGTCGTAGCCGGCGGCGGCTTCGAAGTCGTCCAGGTGCACGCCATCCGACACGCCCCACGAGAGATTGGGTGCGGTGGCATCCGAGTGTTTCGCACCGCGTTCCCGGGTGATCTCGGTGGCCTTGCAGAAAAAGCCTTGCTGCGCGAGAAACGTGATCAGTTCGCCTTTGCCCGAGCCGATCTCGTAAACCGCGAGCGGCGGTGCGCCGATCGCGGCACGCCACTTCTGGTGCTGCGCACGATTCGTCGCGACAGTGGCGTCCGATTCGCCGACAAAACGGTTGAGCCACTCCAGTTCGCTGTACAAACGGGTATAGCTGCGGTCGAACGTCTCCCAGCGATCCTCGGCGGTGGAGGTGAGCAGATCGTGGGTGAGTTGGCGTTCCAATTCCCAGTGCGCCAGGATCATCTGCTCGGTGATCGCCGCATCGGCGGGAATGGAATACACCGCTTTGTAGCGGGCGATCAGCGCCTGTCCTCTGGGCTCCATGGCGAAAGTCCTTTCACATCCCCGCGAAGTGCAGCGTCGGCAGCGGAAAGACCAGCCGGCCGCCCCAGTCGGCGATATGGGCGAGTTGCGCGGTCAGCTCGGTCTCCAGGTTCCACGGCAGCACCACAACCACGTCGGGACGGTCCTTGTCGATCAGCTCGGGTTCGTGGATAGGGATCCGCGTTCCCGGCGTGAACCGCCCGTGTTTGTAGGGGTTGCGGTCGACGGTGTACTCGAGCAGGTCGCTGCGGATTCCGCAGTAGTTGAGCAGGGTGTTGCCCTTGCCCGGCGCGCCGTAGCCGACGACACGCTTGCCGTCGGCGCGGCACTGCAACAGAAACCGCAGCAGATCCTGGCGCACCGCCGCGGCGCGCTGGCCGAGGTACAGATATCCGTGGATGCCGTGCAGGCCCGCGGCTTCCTCGACGCTCAGTACCTCCAAGACCCGCTGCGACGGAGGTCCTGCCGCCTCGTCGGGACGCGCCCAGATGCGGATCGACCCGCCGTGCGTCGGCAGGAGTTCGACGTCCACCACGGCCAGCCCGGCGGTGGCGAGCGCCCGCGTCGCCGAAAGCAGGGTGTAGTACTGGAAGTGCTCGTGGTAGATCGTGTCGAATTGCCCGAGGCTCACCAGGTTCAGCGCATGGTGCACCTCGATGCTCAGCCATCCGTCGTCGGCGAGCAGCCCGCGCAGAGCTCGGGTGAAGCCCAGCAGGTCGGGGATGTGCGCATAGACGTTGTTCGCGACGACCAGGTCGGCCGGACCGTGCTCGGCGCGGACCCGCTGCGCGAGTTGCTCGTCCAGGAACGCCGACAGCGTCGGCACACCGCGTTGGGACGCGGCGGCGCCGACATTCACCGACGGCTCGATTCCCAGGCACGGCACGCCCGCGGCGCCGACGTGCTGCAGCAGATAACCGTCATTGCTGGCGACTTCGACCACGAAGGACTCGGCGGAAAGCCCGAGCCGTTCGACCGTGCTGTCGACAAACGACTTGGCGTGCTGCACCCAGCTGTCGGAAAACGAGGAGTAGTAGGCGTATTCGGTGAACGTGTCCTCGGGTGTGATGAGCGTCGGTATCTGCAACAGCAGGCAGTCCTCGCAGAGCCGCAGGTGCAGCGGGAACGTCGGCTCGGGCAGGTCCAGCTCGTCGGCGGTGAGGAACTTTTCACACGGCGGGGTCGCGCCGAGGTCCAGCACGGAAAGCATTCGGTTCGACTCGCATAAGCGGCAATTCATCTGACCCTCGATTCGTTGTCTGTCCCCAGCACTGCCTCGATCGCGTCGAGGTAGGCATCGGTCATCGCCTCTACGGTGTAGTGCTCGCGCAGCCGGTCGAAACCGCGCTGACCCAGCGCGGCAAGCTCCGCCGGTTGGGACAGGATGTCGCTCAGCGCATTCCGCCATCCCGACACCGAGACCGGCTCCACGACGATCCCCGCCTTGCCGAAATCCAGCATTTCCGGGACGGCGCAAACCGCCGACGCCGCAACGGGTACCGCCCGGGCCATCGCTTCGAGGATCACCAGCGGGAACGCCTCGGAGCGACTGGGAACGCACAGCAGGTCGGCGTCGGCCAGCGCGGGCTCGGGCCCGGCCGACCAGCCGTGCCAGTGCACCCGGTCACGCAACTCCGCCGGAGTGGCGGCCTGCAGCCTTTTCCGGTCGGGGCCGTCGCCGAAGATCGACAGTGTCCACGGCATGTCCATCAGCCCGGTCAGCGCCTCGATCAGCAGATGGGGATTCTTGTGCTCGACAATGCGCGACAGCATGACCAGTCGCAGCGGCCCACCGGCAGGCCTTGTCCGCGCGGCCGGTTCGTTCGTGACGGCGACGCCGTTGGGTGCGACGAATCGCCGCCCGCGCAACCGATGCTGGCCGGCCAGCATGTCCCAATGTCGTTGGGCCAGCACGACGAAACCGTCGGCTCGGCGCATGGCGGCGGTCAGCGGCCGCGAATAGATGGGCCGATCCGGCTCCGGCGGAATATGCGGCGCCACCAGCCAGCGTCTTTCGCGCGCAGCCGCCCGCCACAGCGTGGCGAAGCCGGTTTCGGTGTTGGTGTCACCGCTGATCAGCACCGCAGGCCCGGCGGGAATGTCGACAACCGGCGCCCACCACGGCTGGCGGACCACCCGCACAGTGTGCGGGATCTCCCTGATCAGCGGGCCGAACCGTTGCACGCACACGATGGTGACCGGATACCCGCGCCGATCCAATTCCGTTGCCAGCAGCGCCTTCTGCCGCTCGGCGCCGCCGTAGACCAGGCGGTTGGTGGTGATCACGATCGCGGGCAGGCCGGTGCGACGCGCAGTGCCGCGGCGCAGGGTGCGCTTCGAGCGCTGCAGCCGGTCCAGCGCCGTCGTGGCGGCCAGGTACATGTCCGCGTGGTGGACACTGCTTTGGTGTTCGAGCGCCAGAGCGGCGTTGGCTCGCCACAAGTCGCGGTTGCGGCGCCGCTCGGGGGAGGCGACGTCGGCGCCGTGGGTCGTGCACGGTCCGGACGCATTCTGGCCGGTGACCGGACGACCGTGGTCGACGCCGATTTCGTCGGCCAGCAAAATGCGCCAGCCCGCGTCCCGGGCGCGGGTCTGCCAGTCGGCCTCGTCGCCATAGAGAAAGAACTCCTCGTCGAACCCGCCGATGGCGTTCCATGCCGCGCGGTTGATCGCCAGGCAGGCGCCGCCGATGTAGCCGTCGATGCACTGCGATTCGGCCGGCTGGCGGGTGTACAGATGTGAAAACGGCGTTCCGCGTAGCGCATCGGAATAGCCGGCGACGGCGACCAGCGCGCGTAGCAGCGTGGTGCGGCGCGTCGCGATGTCCCACGGCTTGGGCCCGGGTGCGCCGGCGTCGTGGATCATCGGCGACACCGCCGCGACATTGGGCTCACGCAGCAGCTGCCGGGTGCGGGTCAATGGTCCGCGCAGCCGGGCGTCGGGATTGAGCACCAGCAGGTCGGCGTCGGGCGGCGTGTGTTCCACCAGCGCGTTGAAGGCAGCGGTGAAGCCCAGATTCACCGGCCCCAGCACCCAATGCACCGTCGGGTACCGGGTGGTGAGTTCCTCCCGGCCGGGATATCCGTCGCCGCTGTTCTCGTAGACATAGACCGGCAACTCGGGCAGATGTTGGGCGACGAGGTCGAGGCACTCCTGCAGCAGGTCGTGGCTTTTGTAGGTCACGATCAGCGCGGCCAGCGTGCGTTGCGCCGGCACCGTTGAAAGCGCCTCAGCGCGTGGGGGTTTCAGATACGCCCGATCGGTCATGCCGCCACCTGCTTGTCGCGCATCGCTGTCAGGTCCGACCAGCGCAGCGGGCCGATCGTCAGGCTGACCGCCAGGTAGGTGGCAGCGGTCGCGGCCACCACCAGAACGACATGCCGGCCGGACAGCAGCACCGCCACTGAAACACTGGCGCCCACCGGTGCCAGCATGCGCAGCAGGAACGGCGCCGGCGTGCGGTAACCGCATTGGCGATGCAGCCACCAGCCGGCGATCGCTACGCCGAACAACTCGGTGCATACCAGCGAGACGCCGGCCCCGACGGCGCCGAATCGCCCGTCCAGGGCCACATTCAGCGCGACGTTGACCGCCAGGGCGGCAATCGACAGCTGCAGCAGAAACCGTTGGTGGTGGCAGGCGAACAAACCCTGGCTCAGGGTGCTGGCCACGAACCGCAGTGCTACCGCGACGAACAGCAGCGCCAGCGTGGGCGTCCCGCGGTCGACGAACGCGTGATCGCCGAACAGCGCTATCAGCGGTCCGGCCAGTAACGCGCCGACGACGGCGATCGGTACCGCCACGAAACTCATCAGCTCGACGCCGCGCCGGATGAAGGCCGCGAATGCGGCGACGTCACGGGTGAACAACTCGGTGGCCGTCGACAACGTCGACTTGAGAAAGAAGGTGGACACGATCGCGGTGTTGCCCGCGATCGTGTAGGCCAGACCGTACACGCCGACCTCGGAGTGGCTACTGAGCAAGGATAGGATCACGCCGTCGGCGCGCCAGTACAGGATGGCGACCACTGCTATTCCGATGGGCGCCAGGCTTTCTCGCAGCAGGTCGGCGGTCTCCCGCGCCGAGAAAATCGGTCGCAAACAGATGTGCCGGGCCGCGGCGGTGCCCTGGATCAGCAGTTGCAGTGTGGGCGGGATGAGTTGCGCGACCGCGAACCAGATGACGTCGCAGTGCGCCGCAACCAGCCAGCCGACCATCGCCAGCGTGCCCAGCCGGCCGATGACGTCGGACAGTGCTACCGCCGAAAACCGCACGGTGGCAAGGAACACCGGTTCGAAGCGGGTCGTCATCGTCAGCATCAGCAGTTGCGCTGACAGCACCACCAGCATCACTTGCACGTCGGCGTCGCGGTAGACGATCAACCCCGAGCCCACCGCGACGGCGGCAAGCGGAAGGCAGTACACCAGCGACAGGCCGCTGTTGACCCGGACCAGCCGCTCGAGTTCGCCGCGCCCCGAAGTGACCCGGCGCACGATGACAGTGCCGATGCCCAGATCGGCCAGGCTGGCCCACATTCCGATGAAGGCGAGCGCAATCGTGAGCTGCCCGTAGCGCCCGGGACCCAGGTAGCGCGCGGTCATCGCCACCGAGCTCACCGAGGCCAGCATGCCCAGTGCCCGGCAGAACAGCTGAATGGAGAACGCGTGCGCGATGCGCGTCGGCGCCACCGATGGCTCGAGCTTGGTCATGTCGGCTCAGTACGCTCCGTCCCGGGTGAGGACTGCTTTGAGCGTCCGGGCGATGATCAGGAGGTCGGCCGCCATCGACCAGTTGTCCACGTAGGACAGGTCCAGCCGAACCGATTCCTCCCAGGACAGATCCGAGCGTCCGCTCACCTGCCACAAACCGGTGACACCAGGCTTCACCAGCAGCCGGCGCTTGACGTCGCCGTCGTAGTTCTCCACTTCGCGCCGCAGTGGCGGTCGGGGGCCGACGACGCTCATGTCCCGCTTCAGCACGTTGATGAACTGTGGTAGTTCGTCGATGCTGAAGCGCCGAAGTATCCTGCCGACGGGCGTGACCCGGGGGTCGCGGCGGATCTTGAACAGCATGTTGCCCGCACCTTCGTTCAGCGGAAGCAGCCGGTCGAGTTGCGCGTCGGCGTTTTCGACCATGGTGCGGAACTTCAACATCGTGAACGGCCGACCGTCCAGGCCAATGCGTTCGGACCGATAGAAGACCGGCCCCTTGCTCGTCAGTTTGATCGCGATCGCAGCGGTCAGCAGAAGCGGTGACGTGCCGATCAGCGCCGCCAGCGAGAAGCAGAAGTCGAACGCGCGCTTCTGAAAAGACTTGGCGCCCTGGTATTGCGGCTTTTCAACGTGCAGCAAGGGGAATCCCGCAACCGGGCGCAGCGCAAGCCGCGATTCTGCAACGTCCATCACTCCGGGCGAGACCACCAGATCGACATCCATGGTCTCCAGCCGCCACATCAGCTGCCTGATGCCACGCACGCCGAACCGTTCCGTTCCGGTGATCGCCACCGTGTCCGCGCCGCAGCGCGGAATCGCAGCCAATGCGTGTGTTTCGTCCCCGAGGATCGGGATCTCGCGACCGTGCACGGTCAGTTTCTTGCCGCGCGACGAGCCGTATCCCGGGATGCCTACCCCGACCACGACGTAGCCGTCGCGGGGATTGCGCATGAGTTCATGGGCCAGATGCGAGACGCCGGGACGATCGCCGATGGCCAGCACCAACGTCTGATACTTGCCGGCGGCCCGCTGGCGCGCAATGTAGCGGCGCCATAGGTTGCGGCTCGCCAGCAGCCCGATGGTGCCGACGGGCAGAGCGACCGCCAAATAGCCACGCGCCAAGTCGATCTTGGCGAGCAGCGTGGACATCGCGATGATCCCGAACGTCCAGAAGGACGCGCTGGCGATGCGGCGGTACTCGTCGATGCCCGCCCCGATGATCCGGGGCGACCTGGTGTTGAACACGGCGGTCGACGACAGCCACAGCGCGGCGAAGAGTAGCGAGAACAGCGTCATCACCTGGCCGGGATAACCTGACGTGTGCGGTGATTCGCCGAACCTGATGTATTGGGCGAGCATGACCGATGCGACGACGATGGCGGTGTCGGTGACGCGCAGCCGCGCGGAATACCGGTGCTGCCAGTGGCGGGCCGGTGTGGCCGGCGACGCGACTGCAGGCGCCGCCACCGCCGGGCGGCGCGCCGGCTTCGACGCTGTCTTGGGAAGGGACGCCGTCATCCCGACCCGATCCGCTTGTACGCCAGCGTCTCCGGCACCCCGGTGTAGTGCACGCCGGGATAACAGATCAGCTGGGCACGGCTGGCCCGCAGCAGCGCGACCGGGCCTTGCAGCAGGTAGCGGCGGGCCAACCGCCGCGGCTCGTGGGACAACCGGTGCAGCCACTCCAGGCCCGCGCGCTGCATCCAGTCGGGCGCGCGGCGGGTGCGGCCTGCCAGGAAGTCGATGGCTCCGCCGCACGCCAGGAATATCCGTGCCCCGGTGGCGAATCCGTACTTGTCGACCCACTGCTCCTGCCGCGGTTTGCCGAGGCTGACGATCAGGATGTCTGTGCGGGCACTGCGGATTGCTGCCGCCAGCGTGTCCGAACACGACTCGACGGCCGTCGCGTCCGGCGCCCACATCCCCGAAACAGCCAGCGCCGGATAGTGCTTGGACAGATGTTCGGCCAGGCGCTGATGGGTGTCGGCGCTCCCACCGAAGAACCCGACCCGCTGGGAGGTCGCTTCGGCCAGCGCCAAAACACCGGGCAGCAGATCGGCTCCGGCGATCCGGGGCCACGGGCCGGCGGTGAGCAGTTGCCCCCGCCAGGCGATCGGCATCCCGTCCGCCAGCAGCAGCCACTCCAGCCGGCCGTCCGGCGCCGCACCGAGCTTGCGGAAGTGATGCAGGTGGTCCAGGTTCACCGAGCCGACCGCCAGCCCGACCGTGGACCGGGATCGCAGGCGGGAGCCGATGATCGACAGCACCTCGTCGGCCTTGCGGCGCTCGACGATGCTGCCGCTCACGACCATTCGCACGGCCGGCGCCGGCAACGTGTCAGATGTCATCGCGGGACCACACGCACGATCACAAGGCCGGCGTACCCGCCGGCGTGACAAACGGCCAGCTGGCGTCCTTTTCGGAGATGACGGTTACCGGCAGTGGCCAGGTGATGCTGAACTCCGGGTCGTCCCAGCGGAATCCCTGCTCGGCGGCCGGCGAATAGGATCCGCTGACCTGGTAGAGAACCTCGGTGTCGTCGGCGAGGGTTTGCAACCCGTGTGCGACGTACGGCGGCAGGAACAACGCCCGGTGGTTGTCGGCGGTCAGATGGACCATCACGTGCTTGCCGTAGGTGGGCGACTGCGGCCGCAGGTCGACCGCAACGTCGACGATGGAGCCGCGGGTGCAGCGCACCAATTTGGCCTCGGCGAACGGCGGCGCCTGCCGGTGCAGACCCCGCAGCGTGCCACGGGCATAGTTGTAGGAGATATTCGTCTGTGCGACAGCCACATCCAATCCGTACTTGGCGAATTCCTCGGCACAGAACGCTCGCGAGAAGAATCCTCGATGGTCGCGATGCGGTTCGATGTCGATGATGGTCACCCCTGCGACATCAGTGGGCGTGTACTTCACTCAGACCTCCGTCCAGAACAGCTTCTTGTCAACCTGCCCGGTCTTGAGCAGGTACTCGATTTGTTTGAGCCGGGTATGTCCCCGGCCGTGGAACGTTTCGGGGTCCATCTCGATCGCGTCGAACACCCGGTGCAGCTGGGCGGCGCCCGCGGCGACGGACCAGTTCGCGCGGAAGTCGCCGAATACCTCGTGGATCTTGCCGAATGCCACCCGGTAGCTGCGGTTGTCGGGATCGGCTGGGCCGAAAGTCAGTTCGCAACCCGGGAACTCGGCACCGACCGTCTCGGCGATTTCTCGGACCGTTAGGTTGTTCTCGTCGGTGCCGACGTTGACCACCAGGCGGTGGACGGTCTGCCGGTCGGCGTGTAGCGCACACCGGATCGCCTGGGCGATGTCCAGGGCATGCACCAGTGGCCGCCACGGGGTGCCGTCGCTGGTCATCGCGATGCGATGGTCGGTCCACGCGAGTCCGGCAAGGTTGTTCAGCACGATGTCGAACCGCATCCGCGGTGAGACGCCGAACGCGGTGGCGTTGCGCAGAAATGTCGGCGAGAAGTCGTCGTCGGCCATTGCCGCCAGGTCTCGTTCGACCAGCGCCTTGCATTTCGCGTAGGGCGTCATCGGGTTGATCGGGCTGCTCTCGTCGACCGTGCCCTCGGCGATGCCGTACACGCTGCACGACGACATGTAGACGAAGCGGCTGACACCCGCGCGTTTGGCCAGCGCGGCCAGTTGCACACTGCCGCGGTGATTCACCTCGAACGTCACGTCACCGATCAGGTCACCGATCGGGTCGTTGCTGAGCTCGGCCATGTGCACGATCGCGTCGAACCCACGAAGGTCATCGACGGTCACGTTGCGGATGTCGCGGATCAGGGTCAGCGGCTCAGCCTGATCCGGGCTGCCGGCAAGCCGGCCCGGGCACAGCCACCCGAAGCGGTAATAGCCCGTGTCCAGGCCGACGACGTCATGGCCGTCGGCCGAAAGTAACGGCGCGACAAGGCAACCCAGATATCCCTGGGTGCCGGTGACCAGCACTCGCACGGTCAGGTCCTTTCTCGATGTGTGTCGGCAGCGGCTGGTCGGCTAGTTGAGCGAATACTCCTCGCCGGTTTCGAGCACCGATTTCTCCACGGTGAATGCTTCGGCGTAGCGGGCGCGGCACTGGACGCCGCGGACCCGCATCAAGCCGAGAAAAGCCTCGTCGTCAAACCAGTCGCGGCCCGACTGAGATGGATAGCACTCCGCCAGCACAGCCGCCTTACGCTGTGCGGTTTCGGCCGAAACCGGAATGTACAGAGAAGGATTCGGCAAGTCCGATTCCCACTTGAGGATCTCGTAACCGAACGAGAGATGATCGCGAAACTCCGTCGGGATCAGCTCTGCGATCAGACGGTGGTCCTGGTGAGAGTCGCCGCGCTGCGGACCGAACACCACGTCCGGCTCACACTCGCGGGCGAAATCGGCGAGGTGACCCTTCACCGCCGCCCAATGGTCCGGAAGCCGGCCATCGGGCAGGTCCACAACCGTCAACCGCACGTCCGCCGACGGGCACAGTGCCGCAAACGCGTTCTTCTCTTCGACTTCCCGCTCGGTGCCGCCGCCGGTCAAGACCAGGGCATGCACCACCAAAGCGGGGTTGTGGCGGGCGATCTCCATCAAGGTGGCGCCCGTGCCGATGACAATGTCATCGCAGTGGGCGCCGATGGCGGCCACCGACGTCAACCGGGACGGCGTCAGTGAGATCATGCGGATCGGTCCCGCCGTCGGGGCGGATCCCACACCATCCAGGGGCGAGTGCCGTTGTTGTAGTCGGCGTCGAGCTCGGCGCGCTCCTTGAAGGTGTCGGCCGGTTTCCAGAAGCCGTCGTGGCGGTATCCGATCAGCCCGCCGGTGCCTGCCAGCGCCGTGCACGCGTCGCCGACCAGGTCGCCGTTCTCCGGTATCAGGTCGATGACCTGTTGGCGCAGCACAAAATAGCCGCCGTTGACCCAGATCGGGAACTTGGTGACGGGGGCGATTTCCTTGACGTCGCCGTCGTCGGCGATGTCGACGCAGTGAAATGACGACTGCGGCGGCACGATCAGCATCGAGGCCATGGCGCCGCTGCCGATCACCCGCTCGACGATGTCGTCGAGCGGAGCGTCGGTGAGCACGTCGGCGTAGTTGGCCAGGAAGTATTCGTCGTCGCCGAGGAACTTGCGGACGCGACGCAGCCGTTCACCGATCGGCGACTCGAGGCCGGTGTCGACGAAAGTGATTGCCCAGTCGGAGATATCGGAGTCGAGCAGCTCGACCTTGCCGCCCCGGATGATGAAGTCGTTGGACTCCGTCTCGCGGTAGCGCAGGAAGAAGTCCTTGATCTTCTCGGCGCCGTAACCGAGGCACAGGATGAACTCCTTGTGGCCGAAGTGTGCGTAGTAGCGCATGACGTGCCACAGCAGCGGGCGCGGCCCGACCATCTGCAGCGGCTTGGGTATGACGTCGTCCTCGGCGGTTCGCATCCGCATCCCGTAACCGCCGCAGAACAATACGACTTTCATCTGCGTTAGGCCCAGCTGGAGCCGACGGCGGAGTCGGTGGAGGCCATGTTGGAGCCGGCGGTTTGCACCTTTTGGCCGTGGGCGTTGGCTTGTTCGTAGATGACCTGGAAGTTGCGGCCTAACTGGGTGATGAACTCTTGGCAGGCTGTCGAGCCGGCGCCGCCCCAAAAGTCGCCGGCGGCAAGCACATCGCGGATGATGGCCTGGTGCTCGGCCTCCAGGGAGGCGGCTTGGGCGCGGATCAGTGCGCCGTGGGCGTCGACGTCGCCGAACTGGTAGTTG
This sequence comes from Mycobacterium sp. MFM001, assembly GCF_003402475.1. GTDB lineage: Bacteria > Actinomycetota > Actinomycetes > Mycobacteriales > Mycobacteriaceae > Mycobacterium. Next base: position 432,418 of record NZ_BFAB01000002.1, on the reverse strand, counting down.
ATCGTCATTTCTGGTTCTCCTAGGTTGTTGGTCGGCGACCCGCCGCGCCCGGCTGCGCCGCGCTTGCGATCGCCTCTAGCTGGACAGGATCTGCTGGGAGGC
>NZ_BFAB01000002.1:374593-432136 GCF_003402475.1 Mycobacterium sp. MFM001 | reverse complement strand
TCATAAACCGGGTAGGCATGGAAATCTCCTTTGGTAGTGGGACATTGACGTGAGTGCTGCTTTAGACGACGCCGCCGTATCCGGCGGACGGTGGGCGTGCCATCACGGTGGGAACCAACCCGTAGCGGGGGCCGGGGGTGCTGCCCGGAGCGCTCGCCGCTGTCCGCGGCAGGCCGCCCAACACGCTGGGCGGTGTGCCGGTAAGTGGGTTCGCGCCCGTGCCCGGCATCGCTGCACCGGCGGACGTCAGCATGCCCGTCTGCACCGACGTGCCCCAGCTCGGCGGCACGGACAACGGCCCCAGCGAGGCCGCCTGACCGACGCCGGCCAGCACGCCCGTGTTGCCGATGCCGGATTCCAGTGCGCCCGCGGCCCCTTCGGCGGCCTCCCACGCACCGGCGGTCGTCAGGCCCTGCAAGGTCTGCGCCATCCCCAGCACGCTGGACAGTGCGTAGAGCGGCGTCGCCGACACCATCAAGTAACCGGGAAGCAAGCTGGGCCAGTCGTTCATAATCCCGGAGAGCCCCGACGAGCCCGACCCGCCTATCACCGAACCCCACGGGGTGGTGATGCCGGTGGACGACGACGACGTCGCCGCGGCCGGCGACGACAGTTGCTGCAGCGCATTGGGAATCGACGAGATCAGCGGCGACAGCGCTGTCTGCTGTGTGGCCGAGACGCCGGTCGCGTGGGCGACCGCGGCGCCCTGGGTGGCCAGCCCGACGGGGTTGGTGGTCTGCGGTGGTGACGTGAACGGTGACAATTGGGTTGCGGCGGCCGAGTTTGCGGCGTAGCCGTACATTGCCAACGCGTCCTGAGCCCACATCTCGGCGTACTGCGCTTCGTTGGCGGCGATTGCGGGGGAGTTGATGCCGAAGAAGTTCGTCGCGGTCAGCGTTGCCAACTGCGCGCGGTTGGCCGCGACCACCGCCGGTGGCACCGTCATCGCGAACGCGGCGTGATAGGCGTCGGCGGCGTCGCGGGCCTGTACTCCCGCTTGTTCGGCCTGTGCCGCCATCCCCGACATCCAGGTGGCATATGGCGCGGATGCCGCCGCGGTGGACGCCGACGCCGGGCCGCGCCACGGTCCGCTGGTCAACGCCGAGATCACCGAGTTGTAAGTGGATGCCACGGAATGCAATTCGGCAGCCAACCCGTCCCAGGCAGCCGCGGCCGCCAACATCGACTCCGACCCCGGACCGGCATACATCCGGCCGGAGTTGACCTCCGGCGGCAACGCGCCGAAATCGAGCACTGCGACCATCCCTAGCCGGCCGCCACCGCGTTGGCGGCTTCGGTCGCCGCATACGACCAGGCGCTGGTGCCCAGCGTGTTCACGAACATCTCGTGGATCGCTTCGGCCTGGGTGCTGATCGCCTGATACATCTGCGCGTGTGCGGCGAACTGGGTCGCCGTCAGCGCCGACACCTCGTCGGCGGCTGCAGGAACCACACCGGTGGTCGGGGCCGCCGCCGCGGCGTTCTGGGTGCTCATCGCAACCCCGGTGCCATGCAGGTTGGCCGCCGCCGACGTCAACGCGTCCGGCTGGGTGGTCACGAACGACATGCGCTTCTCCTTACGGGGTGGGCCAGGTCGATCGGCAGACCGACAACATGCTGAAAGGTCATATTACATACTTTTCGGATGTTGCACAGCCTAGAAAGTAACTGAGGGTATCCCAGGCGACGCGGAGTGAGCGCCTAAGCTAAGACGTGGCAGTCGACCAGCGGCTGCCAGCACTTGGCCCCACGCTGTGTCCAAGGGAGATGCCACCCATGAAGCCGAGGGTCGCCGTGAATATCGTCGGCCATGCCGCGGGGGATCCGTGGGGTGTCTCGTCATGAGCCAGCCGACCGACAGCCGGGCCGACACGACCCGGCAGCAGATTCTGAAGGCGGCTGCACACCAATTCGCCCAGCGGCCGTACCACGATGTCGGGCTCGACGACATCCTGGCTGACGCCGAATTGACCAAGGGCGCAATGTATTTCCATTTTCGCTCGAAGCATGCGCTGGCTTTGGCGATCATCGAGGAGCAAGCCGTCGCAGGCACCGCGGTCATCCGTGACTTGATCACCCGGAGGCTTTCTGGACTGGAGACCCTCGTCGAATTCACGTACCTGATCGCGGTTCAGGACGTCACCCAGGACGTGGCCCGGGCCGGCTTGCATCTGCTGGAGACCGTGGGCAGGGCCGAGAAGTTCCAGGCCAGGCTGTTGAAGGACTGGATTGACGCGCTGGCCCGCGTCGTTCGGCGTGCGATTACGGAGGGGGACATCGCCGAGCACTGCGATCCGCAGGATGTCGGCCGCATGGTCGTGTCGCTGTATTTGGGATTGCGTCACGTCAGCGATCTCGACGAGCCGGAGCAATTCCTGCTGGAACTCGAGAAGACCTGGGCACTGTTGTTGCGCGGCATGGTCAAACCGGACCGTTTCAACTACTTCAGCCAATTCGTCAGGCGACGCACGGCGCTGGCAATCCGCACCGCGACCAGCAGCTGTTAGGCTTGCCCGCGCCGGCCGGAATGTGAGACGCCGAAGGTCCGGATTCTTGAGTAGCTGGACGGAACTCCGGAGGTGCAGGCGATGGCGCGCCAGGTTCGATCGGAAGCCACCCGGCGAAAGATCCTCGACGCCGCAATCGAGGTGTTCGGCGAAGTCGGCTATGCGAGCGCCGCGCGCGCCGCGATCATCGAGCGCGCGGGAATGACCAAAGGTGCTCTCTACCACCACTTCGAGTCGATGGATTCGCTGGCGTCCGCCATCATCGAGGAAGGCTCCGGTGTCGTCCTCGGCACCTTCCGCGCCATGTGCGAATCGTCGTCGCCCGGGCTGGAGAACATGATCCACGGGATGTTTGCGGCCGCAGAGGTACTGGCATCGGACAAGGTCGCCCGCGTCGCCGAGCAACTGACGTTTGCACTCGGCGAATTCAACGAATCGGCCGCCCGCGTCTACGCAAACTGGTTGGAGGCCATGGCTACTGAGGCCGGCCGGGCAAGCGCGGAAGGCGACTTGAAAGAAGGCCTCGATCCGGAAGCGGTCAGCGAGTCGATCGTCGGCGCGATGCTGGGCACCCGGCTGCTGTTCAGGGCAACGTCGGATGGCGACCTCATCGGTCAGTTGAGCCGAATGTGGGAGCTACTGCTTCCCGCCGTCGTGGCCGACGAGTCGTTGCCGTATTTCCGTGAATTCCTCGCCCGGGAGGCGCTGCGGCGCAACGGGTCGCCGAATGAAAGTCACTGACGCCCCTGCAGGATTCCCTCGATGTTGCGTTCGGCGAGTGCGGTGATCGACATGAAGGGATTACAGCCCAGGTAGCCGGGGAGTAGCGACGCGTCGTTGACGTAGAGCTTGTCGTATCCCTTGACCCGTCCGTAACTGTCCGTGGCCCTGCCGCGGACACAACCGCCCATCGGGTGAACGGTGTTGGGCGCGAATACGTTTCCGTCGAATATGTCGTCGCGGTAGTCGACGCCGTTCGCCAGGGTCACCTTGTCGAAAACCGCCCGCGCCTTCGAAGTCAAGTTCTCGGTATAGCCTTGCGGCCAGTCGATGCTAATCGAGTCCGACCGCCGGTCGTAGGTGATATCGGCACGGTCACCGGTCTTGACCATCACGTAGTAGCCCAGCGTGAATGTCTCCACTGGCAACGGAAGTGAGAACATGCTGGCATACACCGGATTATCCGGATCGTCGCGGCCGTCGAGGTTGATCATGCCCATCAGGGATTGCTCGGTACCCGCCGGATCGCTCTCGTTCAACGAGTGGGCGACCATGATGTCCCCATTGTTGCCGTAGCCGCGGCCTATTTCCTCGCTCAGGTTGGGCAGTGTCCCGGTGTCGCGGGCTTTCAGCAAGATCTTGGTCGTGCCCAGCACGCCTGCGTTGAGATGCAACTGGTCACAACCGAATTCCTCACGCGCGATCTCGTTGCCCCAGCGGTCGATCTCGCGGGTGGACACCACATACTCGCCGTCGGGCTCCCGGCGGACATCGGTGACCTCCGTCAGGGGTTTGAGGCTGACCTTGCCGGTCGCCAGCGCGTCGCCGATGTAGGTCTGGTCGACGCTGCCGAACCGGCCGTTGTTGTTCCCGTACTGCTGCTCGAATGCGAGTGCTGACCGCTCAACCTGACCCGCTTCTTCGTATTTGATGTACGGAAAGGAAAAGGCGCTGCCGTTGTAGTCCACCGAGTATCCGGCTGCGGCCGCATACTGCCTTCCAACCCGCGCGTACTGGAAACACGGTGTCTGCTCGAACCACCGCATGTCGCGATGGTTGATCAGCAGCATGTCCTTGGCCCGCTGCATGTACGGTCCCAGGAACTGTGCCGGGTCGATGTCGGGAAAGGTTTCCCGGACCTGAGCCGCAGTGGGGATGGCGGCGATGGCCGCGTTGACCATCGACCCGCCGCCCACCGCGATGCCGCGGAAGACGTTGTGCGAGCCGTGCACGACCTTGTCGCAGATTCCGGCCTGCACGGGTTGGGGCGACGGCACGTGGTCGGCGACCGAGTTGATCGAGACCCCGCGAAACGACGGGACCAGGCTCGGTGGATGCCGGGTGAACCAGCCCGCGCGGGTATCGGGGGGCAACATCTTCGAGAATCGCTTGCCGTCTTCGTCGCGGGCGTCCCAGAGCCTGCCCTTTTCCAGGATCAGGGTCCTGACACCGGCCTGGCCGAGCCGCAGGGCCGACACCCCGCCGCCGTAGCCGCTGCCCACCACGATGGCGTCATAGTGCGGCCGCACGGTCGGCCGATGTCGGCTCAGTTGGAACTCGGCGGCTCCGGCACCGGCGGCCGCCGCCGCGGCCATGGCGCCCAGACCCAGGAAATGGCGTCGGGAGAGAACCATCATGCGCCCCACCTGCTCCGATTCAGTGTTCGCGGTAGTCGGTTGCGGTCGCCGCGCGGTGCCCACGGACTCGCCAGCGACCCAACTCAAACTCTCCGATTTAACCAATAATCAGTCAGATAGTATCGAATAAGGGTGTTTTAGCGTAACCAAGTCGTGATAACTTCCAGAAATGGGCTATCTGAATCGAATGACACCATCCGGCACCATGCCCATGGCGACCTCGAACCGCGCCTGGCGCGACGCCAAGAAGTACTTGTGGCTCCTGGGGTCGATAGTGCCGGGGTTCGTCGCCGCATCATGGCTTGCCGTGCAGATCAGCGGGCTTGGCGTGTTTTGGTGGATCGCCCCGATCGTGACATTCGGGATCATTCCCGTCCTCGACCACGTGGTCGGTCCCGACGCGGACAACCCGCCCGACAGCGTCGTCGCGCAACTGGAGGACGACCGCTTCTACCGTTGGGCCACTTACCTTTACCTGCCCAGCCAATACCTGTCGCTGCTTTTCGCCTGCTGGTTGTGGGCCGGTGGCGGCTGGCTCACCATGACGTTCGTCGACAAGCTGGGGTTGATGGCGACGGTCGGAATCATCGGCGGTGTCGCGATCAACGTCGCACATGAGTTGGGGCACAAGCGACCTCAGGCCGAGAAGCGATTGTCCAAGCTGGCACTCGTGCAGAGTTGGTACGGACATTTCTTCGTCGAGCACAACCGCGGACATCACGTGCGGGTCGCGACGGCCGACGACCCGGCAAGCTCGCGGATGGGAGAGACGCTGTACTTCTTTATTCCGCGATCGGTCGCGGGCGGCGTCCGCTCCGCCTGGCGGCTGGAAAGTGAGCGCTGGGCGCGGGCGGGGCAGTCGCGGTGGACTCTCAAGAACGACGTGCTCAGCGCCTGGCTGGCCAGCTTTGCGTTGTTCGCTGTGCTGACTGTCTGGTTCGGTGCTGTCGTGGTGCCCTGGCTGATCGGACAGGCGGTGATCAGTTTCTGCCTGCTCGAGATGGTCAACTACATGGAACACTATGGGCTGCAACGTCAGAAGCTGCCCAACGGACGATACGAACGGGTGCGTGCCTCGCACAGCTGGAACAGCAACACGGTGATTGCCAACGTGTGCCTGTTCCATCTGCAGCGGCATTCCGATCACCATGCTCACCCGTTGCGCCGCTATCAGGCACTGCGCCACACCGACGAAGCACCGCAATTCCCGGGCGGCTACGGGACCATGCTGCTGTTGGCCCTGCTGCCCCCGTTGTGGCGCCGCGTGATGGACCCGCGGGTGCTCGATCACTACGGCGGCGACATCCGTCTCGCCGGCCTGTGCCCGCGACACGAAAAGCGGCTGCTGGCGCGCTATCTGCCGGCGTCCGCCGGCGCCGAGCGATCGTGCGTCTCCTGATGTCGGACTGGTTGCGGCTCTTTCGCGGCCTGCAGTGGTTGGCTTACGAAGCGCGGGTGCAGATTTCGCTGCGCTGGAACCGCGGCCACATTCGCACTCACCCGAGAAGAAGCGCAGCCATCCAACGCTGACCGGCCGGCTACTAGTCCGCGATGGCGGCGATCGGGCGGTGTGTCCTGACGATCCGGGCCGGAACGCCGGCTACCTCCACGTCGTCGGGAACGGATTTGGTGACCACTGCGCCCGCCCGGACACCGACACGACTGCCGATGTCTGCTCCGAGGACCATTGCGAGCGGATAGAGGTAGACGTCGTCTCCGATGACTGGGACCTTGCCCTTGGCTTCCCCGATCGTCACCCCTTGGTGGATGCGGCAATTGGCGCCGATGCGCGCATTGCAATGCACCCAGACCGGACCCGGGTGGGCGATCGACAGACCGGGACCGCACACGTTGCGGGATATGTAGAAACCGAACCGTTCACCGAGCAGCTTGGTCCGCAGTTGCAGCCAGGCGGCGACTGCCCGCCCGAACGGGGTCCGGGCTGTGTTCGTCCAATACTCCGACTTGCGCAGCAAGCGCTGGAAGTAGGCCGGCCGCTGCAGGAAGCGGTCACGAAACCGCCATCGTTCGAGGCCGTTGGCTTTCATATCCGCTGCGAGATAGGCCTTCAGGTCCTCACGGGTCCTGATCACCGGGCTACCGTACTACAAGTATTCCAATAGCGCCATAGTGATACTTCAGGTCGGATATGCGCGGCCTCAGCCTGCCACGACCGCGCCGGCGCGGGGTGCGGTCGGGACGATCCGAGCCGGCACCCCGGCCACGTCGACGTCGTCGGGAACCGTTTGGGTGACCACGGCGCGCGCCCGGATGCGAACTCGGTTGCCGATGTCGGCACCGACGACCATTGCGAGCGGATGAATCGTGACGTCGTCGCCGATGACCGGGACCTTGCCTTTCGCTTCCCCGATCGTCACGCCCTGGTGGAGGCGGCAATTGGCGCCGACGCGCGCCTGGTAGTGCACCCAGATGCCGCCGGGCTCGGCGATCGACAGGCCCGGCCCGAATACGTTGCGCGGGATCATGAATCCGAGGCGTTCACCCACCAGCCGCGTCCGCAGTTTGAACCACAGCACCACGACCCGCCCGGCCGGTGTGCGGGCCGTGTTCGACCAGTACTCGGACCGGCGCAACAACCGCTGGAAATGGGCGGGCCGGTGCAAGAACCGGTCGCGTACTCGCCAACGCCGCAGGCCGTGGGCGGCCATATCCGCCGCGAGGTAAGCCCGCAGGTCTCGCCGAGTCTGGATCACACCCGAACAGTACTAGAAGTACGATTATCGGCGTTAACTACAACTTACGGTTTGTCGGCTTTCAGCGTTCCTCGGCCCAGAGTTGCTCGGTCAGGTCCTGGAACGTCGCGAGCGCGACCTTGTCATCGGAGCGCCGCAGTGCCGACCTGCTCATCAGCGCCCTGACCGTCGAGCCATCGCGGTGTGCCAGTTCGACGACCATGTTGGCCAATGCGTGCACGACGGAAAGCACGGACTCGGCCGCCGGCACGTGGTGAAAGATCTGCTCGAACTTCAACGACAGGACTTCTTCCGTGCTGTAGCCCAACATCTCTGCGAACGCGGTGTTGGCGAACAGAATGGTCCCGTCCTGCGTGACGGCGAGAACGGGAATCGGGATACGCTCCAGCACGACCGGGGCGGGCAACTGCTCCAGGGTGACCATCGGTGATTGGCTGGGCCAGTTTTGTCGCCGCTCCACCCAATGATTATCGGGCATGCCGGAAGCACCCATCACCGCAATTCGCCGGATCCACATGTCCGGTGACTCGGTCGATCGATCTCGGCAGAAGTCATCTCTCATAGCGTGTTCAGCGCGTCCTTGATACGTCGTTTGACGGCGTCAGGGTGAGCTTGCACGTCGTTCCATCTGAACATGGCCTCATAGGCAGGGCCGTCAGTGCTTTGGAATCCCAGCGCGGCCACCATCGCGTCCTTGCGGGCCTGCACATCGTGGGCGCACTGTCTGCGCAGCATCCGCACCATGCAGGCCATCACGCAGCCGCCCCTGCCGTACCTGACCGACGCCGATTCCCAGCCGGTGTCCAATTCCGCCAGCAGGTTGTCCAGGTCATGCTGCAGAGTTGACCGCTCAACGGTGGCCATGTCAGCCCCCTCGCGTCGAGTCCGTTCCCCGCAGGTGTGCGGCGCCGCGAGCGGAACGGACCGAAGTTCGTCGCTTTAGTGATGGGAGTGACCAGGACACTCAGAAGGCACTATGACATACCATATGAACGATATACAAGGGATTGCATAGCGCCCAGTATTGGCACCGCGTCGATAGCCGCTGTGCGCCTATGTCTCGTCGGTTTGGTAGCGCGGGAACACCGCGGTCGGTGCCGGCAGCCGGGTGCCGGGCGCCAGCCGGGTGCCGATCGCGGCGAACGTCCGTTGCTCGGGCGGCTGGCCGAGCAGGTCGAGCAGCTTGCCCGCCGACTCGGGCAGTACCGGCTGAATCAGCAGCGCCGCGATGCGCACCGCCTCGCACGTCACGTACAGCACGGTGGCAAACCGTGCCTGGTCCGCCGTCGACTCGCTTTTGCGCAGCACCCACGGCTGTTGCGCGGAAAAATACTTGTTCGCCGCGCCGAGCATCAGCCAGACCGCTTCGAGCGCCAAATGCATTGCCTGCGCGTCGAATTCGGCGCGCACCCGATCCAGCAGCCCGTCGGCCGTCGCCAACAGCTCCCGGTCGTCGGCGCTGAACTCACCGGGCTCGGGCACCACGCCGTCGAGGTTTTTGGCCACCATCGACAGCGAGCGCTGCGCCAGGTTGCCCAGCTCGTTGGCCAGGTCGGTGTTGATCCGGGTGATCATTGCCTCGTCGCTGTAGCTGCCGTCCTGGCCGAACGGCACCTCGCGCAGCAGAAAATAGCGCACCTGGTCGACCCCGAACGTGTCGACCAGCGCAAGCGGGTCCACGACGTTGCCCACCGACTTGCTCATCTTCTCGCCACGGTTGAGTAGAAAGCCGTGCGCGAAAACCCTTCGGGGAAGCTCGATTCCGGCCGACATCAAAAACGCCGGCCAGAACACCGTGTGGAACCGGATGATGTCCTTGCCGATCATGTGCAGATCGGCCGGCCAGTAGCGGCGGAACAACTCGGACTCGGTGTCGGGATAACCGACGCCGGTCAGGTAGTTGGTCAGCGCGTCGACCCAGACGTACATGACGTGGTCGGGATGCTCGGGCACCGGCACACCCCAGTCGAACGACGTGCGCGAGATCGACAAATCCCGCAGCCCGCCCGAGACGAAGCTGACCACCTCGTTGCGACGCACCTCCGGTGCGATGAAGTCGGGATTGGCCTCGTAGTGGGCCAGCAGTTTGTCGGCATAGGCGGACAGCCGAAAGAAGTAGGTCTGCTCCTCGGTCCACGTCACCGGAGCACTGCTCTCGATAGCGACCCGGGAGCCGTCGTCGAGCAGCCTGGTCTCCGACTCGGTGACGAACCGCTCGTCGCGCACCGAGTACCACCCGGAGTAGGTGTCCAGATAGATGTCGCCCGCGTCGGCCATCCGCTGCCAGATCGCCTTGGAGGCTTCCAGGTGGTCCGGGTCGGTGGTGCGGATGAACCGGTCGAAGGAGATATTCAACCGTGCCTGCAAGGCCTGGAACACGTCCGAATTGCGCCGAGCCAACTCGGCGGTCGGAATGCCCTCGGCGGCGGCCGTCTCCACCATCTTGAGGCCGTGCTCGTCGGTGCCGGTCAGAAAACGGACGTCGAAACCGTCGAGTCGTTTGAACCGGGCGATCGCGTCGGTGGCGATGTACTCGTAGGCGTGCCCGACGTGCGGTTCGCCGTTCGGGTAGGTGATCGCCGTGGTGACGTAGTAAGGCCTCATCGGAAATCACCCTATTGTGTGCGCGTGGGTTCCAACCGTCCGGCGCCGCCGCCTCCGGAGCCGCTGACGCCCTTGGTCGACGCGCACACCCACCTCGACGCGTGCGGTGCTGCCGACGCCGACGGGGTCCGTGCGATCGTCGACCGCGCCGCGGCCGTCGGCGTCGAAGCGGTGGTCACTATCGCCGACGACCTGGCGTCGGCGCGCTGGGTGACGCAGGCCGCCGAGTGGGACCCGCGGGTGTTCGCCGCGGTGGCGCTGCACCCGACCCGGGCCGACGCGCTCACCGACACCGCCCGCGCCGAGATCGAGCGACTGGCCGCTCACCCGCGGGTGGTGGCAATCGGCGAGACCGGCATGGACCTGTATTGGCCGGGCCGGCTGGACGGCTGCGCGGAGCCGGACGTCCAGCGCGAGGCCTTCGCGTGGCACATCGACCTGGCCAAACGGACCGGCAAACCGCTGATGATCCACAACCGCGACGCCGACGCCGAGGTGCTCGACGTGCTGCGCGCCGAGGGCCCGCCCGAGACGGTGATCTTCCACTGCTTCTCGTCGGATGCCGCGATGGCACGCGCCTGCGTCGACGGCGGCTGGCTGGTCAGCCTGTCCGGCACGGTGAGCTTCCGCAACGCCCGCGCCCTGCGGGAAGCCGTCCCGCTGGTTCCGGTCGGGCAGCTGCTGGTGGAGACCGACGCGCCGTTTCTGGCGCCGCATCCCTACCGTGGCGCTCCCAACGAACCGTATTGCCTGCCTTACACTGTCCGATCGTTGGCCGACTTGCTGGGCCGCCCCGCCGAGGAACTCGCGCGGGTCACCACGGCCAACGCGCGCCGCGCCTACGGGTTGGCAACCGTTAGTTAAGAGTCCAGTAAGAGCGTGTCTCTGGAGTTGCCGTATGTAGGCCGGTTCGTTACCGTCTTGTGATCGTACGGGTGGGGCCGAAAGGCCCCTTTGCTGTGTCAGTGGGTTGTTGCCGGAGTTGTTGCTGAGGTCGGGGATTTACACGCGTGTTGAACGTACTCACCAGGCTGCACCAGACCCCATCACCGATTCTGCGGCTCCTTGTCGCCGCGCTGCTGTTGGTGCTGGCCGTTGCCGGGGGCATGGCGATCGCCGCTTACAAGACCGTGACGCTCAGCGTCGACGGCACGGTGATGAAGGTGACGACGATGAAGTCACGGGTCATCGACATCATCAAGGAGAACGGCTTCGACGTCGCCGAGCGCGACGACCTCTACCCGGCCGGTAGCGAGCGGGTACACGACGCCGAGTCCATCGTGCTGCGCCGCAGCCGGCCGCTGGAGATCTCGCTCGACGGCAAGGACACCAAGCAGGTATGGACCACGGCGTCCACCGTCGACGAGGCGCTGGCCCAACTGGCGATGACCGACACCGCTCCGGCCGCGGCCTCCCGCGGCAGCCGGGTGCCGCTGGCCGGGATGGCCCTGCCGGTCGTCAGCGCCAAGACGGTCGAGGTCGACGACGGCGGCAACGTGCACAACGTGCACCTGGCCGCGGCCAACGTCGGAGACCTGCTGAGGCGCGCCGGTACGCCGCTGGAGCCCAGCGACCAGGTCAACCCCGGCGCGACGGCGCCGGTCGTCGACGGGATGCACATCCAGGTGACCCGCAACCGCATCGAAAAGGTCACCGAGCGAGTGCCGCTGGACCCGCCCAGGCGTCGTATCGAGGACCCGGAGATGAACATCAGCCGGGAGGTCCTCGAAGACCCCGGCACCCCGGGCGTCCAGGACGTCACGTTCGCGGTGGCCAAGGTCAACGGCGTCGAGACCGGCCGGTTGCCGGTCGCCAACACGGTGATCACCCCGGCCCGCGAAGCGGTCGTTCGGGTCGGCACCAAACCGGGCACCGACGTTCCGGAAGTGACCAACGGCGACATCTGGGACGCGATATCGCGGTGTGAGGCCGGTGGAAACTGGGCGATCAACACCGGAAACGGGTATTACGGCGGTGTGCAATTCGACCAGAGCACCTGGGAGCGCAACGGCGGGTTGCGCTTTGCTCCGCGTGCCGACCTCGCCACCCGCGAAGAGCAGATCGCTGTGGCCGAGGTGACGCGGGCACGCCAGGGCTGGGGGGCGTGGCCGGTGTGCAGCGGCAGAGCGGGTGCGCGCTGACCATTCGGCTGCTCGGGCGCACCGAGATCAGGCGGCTGGCCAAAGAACTCGAGTTTCGGCCACGGAAATCTCTGGGACAGAACTTCGTCCATGACGCCAATACCGTGCGCCGGGTGGCGTCGTCGTCGGGCGTGCACCGCAACGACCATGTCCTCGAGGTCGGCCCGGGTCTGGGTTCGCTGACGCTGGCGCTGCTCGACCGCGGCGCCACGGTCAGCGCCGTCGAGATCGACCCGGTGCTGGCCGGCCGGCTACCACAAACCGTCGCCGAACACTCGCACAGCGAAGTCGACCGGTTGCGGGTGCTCAACCGCGACGTGCTGTCGATCGGTCCGGCCGACCTCGAGGGCGAGCCGTCGGCGGTGGTGGCCAACCTGCCGTACAACGTGGCCGTGCCGGCGCTGCTGCACCTGCTTGCCGAGTTCCCGTCGATCCGCACGGTGATGGTGATGGTGCAGGCCGAGGTCGCCGAACGGCTGGCCGCCGAACCCGGCGGCAAGGAATACGGCGTGCCCAGCGTGAAGGTCCGGTTCTTCGGGCGGATCCGCCGCCACGGCATGGTCTCGCCGACCGTCTTCTGGCCCATCCCGCGCGTGTATTCCGGATTGGTCCGCATCGACCGCTACGAAACCTCGCCGTGGCCCACCGACGACGCCTTCCGCCGCAGTGTCTTCCAGCTGATCGACATCGCATTTGCCCAGCGGCGCAAGACATCCCGCAACGCGTTCGCCGAGTGGGCGGGCTCGGGAAACGAGTCGGCGACCCGGCTGCTGGCGGCCAGCATCGACCCGGCGCGCCGCGGTGAGACGCTGACCATCGAGGACTTCGTGCGGCTCTACCAGCGTTCCGGGGGCACCACGCAGCCGCACGCCTCGGCAAGCTAAGCAGCTACCGCGCGGGTGATGTGCTCGACGAACTCCGCGCAGGACTGGTAGCGCACCTCGGGGTCTCGGGCCATCGCCCTGGCCACCACCGTGTCGAATGCGCGCGACCCCCAGTCGACCCTGCACGATATCCGCGGCGGGATGCCACGCAGATGCGCCTTGACCAGTTCCTCGGAAGTGTCGGCCGCGAATGGCGGTGCGCCGGTGAGCAATTCGACCGCGCAGCACGCCAGCGCGTACTCGTCGGTGGCGGCCGTGGGGGAGTGCCCGCGCAGCATCTCCGGCGCCACATACGGCAGCGACGCGTGCAGCTCCTTGGGGCGACGGAAGACATCGTCGACGACGGCGTGCGCCACGCTGAAGTCGATCAGGCACGCGCCGGTGCGGGAAAAGTCCTTGGCGACAAGGATGTTGGTCGGTTTGACATCGCTGTGCACGATGCCCTCCCGGTGCACGTAGTCCAGCGCATCGGCGATCTGCGCGAGCGCGGTCAGCCGGTCCTCGATCCGCTGCAGGTCGGTGGATTTGCCGCCGTCGACGAATTGCATCGCCAGCCAGAACGGCCCGCGCTCGTACATCGTCACGATGTGCGGATGGCGCAGCCGGTGCGCGAAGTCGAATTCGCGGGACAGCCTGGCCTGCTGCGCCGGGCCGCGGTGCTCCTCGCCGAGCACCTTGAGCGCAACGGGCCGCTCCGGGTGCGCCGCAACGTGCGCCCGATACACCGTAGCGTGGCCGCCGCGGCCGACCTCACGGTCGACGACGTAGCCGCCCAGATGCCCGCCGGCGTCAACCATGGCCGTCAACCATGCCCACAGCGTAGGTTCCGGCGATAGTCTCGTGCGGTGCCGTTGGACGGAAGCATCGCTGCTCAATGGGTGCCCACTGGTTCGGTCACCGTCCGGGTGCCCGGCAAGATCAACCTGTACCTGGCCGTGGGCGATCGCCGCGACGACGACTATCACGAGCTGACCACCGTCTTCCACGCCGTCTCCCTGGTCGACGAGGTGACGGTCCGGAACGCCGACGTGCTGTCGCTGGAACTCTCCGGTGAAGGCGCCGACCAGCTGCCCGACGACGAGCGCAACCTGGCCTGGCAGGCCGCCGAGCTGATGGCCGACCACGTGGGCCGGGCACCCGACGTGTCGATCACGATCGACAAGTCCATCCCGGTCGCCGGCGGGATGGGCGGCGGCAGCGCCGACGCCGCCGCCGTGCTGGTGGCGATCAACGCGCTGTGGGAGTTGGGTGTGCCGCGCCGCGACTTGAACACGCTGGCCGCGCAGCTGGGCAGCGACGTGCCGTTCGCGCTGCACGGCGGGACCGCGCTGGGCACCGGTCGCGGCGAGGAGCTGGCCACCGTGCTGGCCCGCAACACCTTCCACTGGGTGCTGGCGTTTGCCGACGGCGGGCTGTCCACCCCCGAGGTCTTCCGAGAGCTCGACCGGCTGCGTGAGGCCGGGTCTCCGCCGCGGCTCGGCGAGCCCGGACCGGTGTTGGCGGCGCTGGCCGCCGGCGAGCCCGAGCAGCTGGCGCCGTTGTTGGGCAACGAATTACAGGCGGCCGCGGTGAGCAAGGATCCGGCGCTGCGTCGCGTCCTGCGCGCCGGGGTGGAGGCCGGGGCGCTGGCGGGCATCGTGTCGGGTTCCGGGCCGACGTGCGCGTTCCTGTGCCGCTCGGCGCCCGAGGCGATCGACGTCGGTACCCAGTTGTCCGGCGCTGGGGTGTGCCGCACCGTGCGGGTGGCCAGCGGGCCGGTCCACGGCGCCCGGGTGGTCCCCGCGCCGGTCAGCGGCGTTTAGGGCGGGGATTGACGTCAAAGTTTGGTGGTTACTTAAGAGGAGTTTAAGATGATCGGCGGTGACGAGTAGCGGTCAAAAAGTGCGCCCGAATGTCCCGCCCGCCGAGCATGCCGGCGGGCGGTCTTTCAGTCGTAGCGGCCGCCGTGTCCTCGCCGAGTCCGCAACGTTGCGCGAGGTTACTGGTTCATCACTGATTCGAGACGTAACCGCTCCCCAATTGTGTGCGCGTGCCTACTGTGAAGTGCCCCCTAGCAGGGGCAATCTGGGATCCAGGGGTGTCGCGCTGGAACCGAGGAGGTTTTCGTGAGCAGGTTTACCGACAACATGTTCCGCAACGCGCACACCAGCCCCCGCGGGATGGTTACCGGCGAACCGCACGAGCCAGTGCGGCACACCTGGCTTGAGGTTCACGAGCGAGCACGGCGGGTGGCCGGTGGCCTGGCCGCGGCCGGAGTCGGCCACGGGGACGCGGTCGGAGTGCTGGTGGGCCAGCCCGTGGAAATCGCGCCGACGGCACAGGGGCTGTGGATGCGCGGCGCCAGCCTGACGATGCTGCACCAGCCGACCCCCCGCACCGATCTGGCGGTGTGGGCGCAGGACACCACCACCGTCGTCGACATGATCGAGGCGAAAGTGGTGATCGTCTCCGACCCGTTCATGCCGGCGGCGCCGGTGCTGGAACAGCGCGGCGTCAAGGTGCTGACGGTCGAGGAGCTGCTGGCAGCCGATCCGATCGATCCGGTCGAGACCGGTGAGGACGACCTGGCGCTGATGCAGCTGACGTCGGGGTCGACGGGGTCGCCCAAGGCGGTCCAGATCACCCACCGCAACGTGTACTCCAACGTCGAGGCGATGTTCGTCGGCGTGAAGTACAACCTCGAAACCGATGTGATGATCAGCTGGCTGCCCTGCTTCCACGACATGGGCATGATCGGCTTCTTGACCGTGCCGATGTACTTCGGCGCCGAGCTGGTCAAGGTCACCCCGATGGACTTCCTGCGCGACACGCTGCTGTGGGCCAAGCTTGTCGACAAGTACAAGGGCACGTTCATCTGCGGCCCGAACTTCGCCTACTCGCTGTTCGCCAAGCGGCTGCGCAAGCAGGCCAAGCCCGGCCAATTCGACCTGTCCACGCTGCGGATCGCGATGTCGGGCGCCGAACCGGTGGACCCGGCCGATGTCGAAGACCTGATCGACGCGGGCCGCCCGTTCGGGCTGAGGCCGGAGGCCATCCTGCCCGCCTACGGCATGGCCGAGACCACGCTGGCGGCCGCGTTCTCGCCGGTCGAACAAGGACTGATGGTCGACGAGGTGGATGCCGACCTGCTGGCGGCGCTGCGCCGCGCGGTGCCGGCAAATAAAGGCAACACCCGTCGGCTCGCGTCGCTCGGACCGGTGCTCGACGGGATCGAGGCCCGCGTCGTCGACGAGGACGGCGCTGTGCTGCCGCCGCGCGGCGTCGGGGTGATCGAGTTGCGCGGTGAGCCGATCACGCCCGGCTACATCACGATGGGCGGCTTCATCCCGGCGCAGGACGAGCACGGTTGGTATGACACCGGCGATCTCGGCTACATGACGGAGGACGGCCACGTCGTGGTGTGCGGTCGCGTCAAGGACGTCATCATCATGGCCGGCCGCAACATCTACCCGACCGACATCGAGCGCGCGGCGTCCCGGGTGCAGGGTGTCCGGCCGGGCTGCGCGGTGGCCGTGCGCCTCGACGCCGGGCATTCGCGCGAAACATTCGCTGTCGCAGTCGAATCCAACGCCTTCGAGGACCCCGCCGAAGTGCGTCGCATCGAGCACGAGGTCGCCCACGAGGTCGTCACCGAGGTCGACGTACGGCCGCGCAACGTCGTGGTGCTGGGCCCGGGCACGATTCCGAAGACGCCCTCGGGAAAGCTGCGGCGGGCCAACTCGGTCACGCTGGTCACATAGCGTGCGATAACCTGCCGATCATCGACCGTCTGGACAAAAAGCAGGTATTTGTCAATCCCTCGTTAGTGGCGTATAAACAAGCTGGCCCCCTGAAGGGGTGACGCAACTCACGGGGGCTGGTTTGCGGGGGAATCTCAAGCAGCTGGTGCACAGCTGGTGGGGCAGCACGGCGGATCGCTGGTTGCTGGACTTCCTGGAGTCGCGCGACCTGCTGGACTGGACCAAGCGAGTCATTGCTGCCGGCGGCGCGCTTTTGGCGGTGGTCGCGGCGCTGGCGATGTGTTCGCCGGCGGGTCCGCAGCACACCGTAGGACGACTGCTGTGCGGGGTGATCGCGCTCGGAGCGCTGGGGTGGGCGCTGCGCTGGTGGCTGCTGCCATGGCCGACCCTCCGGGCATCCGCGTGGCTGGCCGCGCTGGCGGATTGTGCAATCACGTTGGGGTGCTGGCTGGATTCCGATCGATTGGCCGGGCTGACCGGAACCACCGCGTTCGTGCTGACCGGCATCTATGTGACGTGCTTGCACGGCCCCAAAGCTCAAGCGGCCCACGTGGCGTGGGCGGTGCTGACTATCGGGACACTCACGGCGGCGATGGGTATGGCGGGCGGGCCCACCGGATGGTCGCTGGCCGCCGCGAAAGCCCTCCTCGCCTTGATGGTGATCGTGGGCATCCTGCCGGTGCTGCAGCTCGGGTTCTGGCTGATGCGCCACGACGCCACGGATTCGCTGATCGATCCGCTCACCGGGGTGGCCAACCGGCGCGGCTTCGACCGTCGATTGGATCGGGCCTCCTTCTACGCCGGGAAATCGTCGGTGTGTGTGATGGTGATCGACCTGGACAACTTCAAGACTGTCAACGATCGCTACGGTCACCACACCGGCGATCTGGTCCTGAAAAGGACTGCCGCACATATCCGCAACACAATGGGCCCGGGCGCGCTGATAGCCCGAGTCGGTGGCGAGGAGTTCGTCGTTATCGACCTCCTCGACGCACCCACGGTGCCCCACGTCGCCGAGCACCTGCGGGAGGCCATCGCCGACCGGGCCGAGCCGTCGGTGACCGCAAGTGTCGGTGTTGCCGTCGCCGCAGCGCACCGTCAGCCGGACAAAGGTGAGATAACCACCATGATCGCGTGCGCCGACGCCGCCATGTACCACGCAAAACGGCAGGGCGGCAACACTATTGCGATCCACCCTTCCTCAACCGCTGACGCGCAGGAGCGCCGGCCGCCGCGATGGTCGCGCGCCCTACCAGGCGTGCACGATGTTCTGGGCGGGCTCCAGACCCAGCTCGATCAGTAACTCGGTGGCGTCGGCGGCCTGCTCGCAGATCGCGGGAACTTCTTTACGCTCGGCCGCGGCGAAGTTCTCCAGCACGAACGCAGCCGGATCCTTGCGGCCGGGCGGGCGCCCGATGCCAATCCGCACCCGCTGAAAATCCTTGGTGCCCAACGACGCTGCCACCGAGCGCAGCCCGTTGTGGCCGCCCTCGCCGCCACCGATCTTGAGCCGGACCCGGCCGAAGTCGAGGTCGAGGTCGTCGTGGATGACGACGACGTCGGCGGCGGGCACCGAGTAGAACTTGGCCAGCGGACCCACCTGGCGACCGGACTCGTTCATGTAGCTGCGCGGCTTGGCCAGCACCACCGACCGCCCGCCGAGCCGACCGCTGACCACCTCCGCGCCGGAGCGCTTGTGCGCCTTGAACTTTGAACCCAACCGCGCGGCGAGCAGGTCGGCGACCATGAACCCCAGATTGTGCCGGGTCGCGGCGTAGTTGGAACCCGGGTTGCCGAGGCCGACCACCAAAAGCGGCTCGGCCATGCGCTATTCGGACTCGGGCGGGGCCTCGGCGGCCTCGGCTTCGGCGGCCTCCTCGGCCGGCTCCTCGGCTGCCGCCTCGGGCACCTCGCCGGCGCCCTCGGCCTCGAGCTCCTCGGCGGTCGGCGCGTTCACCACGTTGACGACCAGCATCTCCGGGTCGGAAATCAGCGTGACGCCGCGCGGTAGCTCGATCTGGCCCGCGGCGAACTGGGTGCCCGGTTCGGCGTCCTGGACCGAGACCGTCAACTGCTCGGGGATCGACAGCGCCTCGGCCTCGATCTCGATGGTGCTGGTCTCCTGGGTGACCAGGGTGCCCGGCGCGGCGTCGCCCACGACCTCGACGGTGACCTCGACGACCACCTTCTCGCCGCGACGGACCACGAGCAGGTCGGCGTGCTGGATGGTGCGACGGATCGGGTGGATGTCGAGCGCCTTGGTCAGCGCCAGCTGCTCCTTGCCGTCGATGTCGAGCGCGAGCACCGCGTTGGTGCCGGAGTGGCGCAGAACCGCGGCGAAGTCGTGTCCGGGCAGCTCCAGGTGCTGCGGGTCGGTGCCGTGACCGTAGAGGACGGCGGGAATCTTGCCGGCACGGCGGGCCCGGCGCGACGCGCCTTTGCCGGTTTCGGTACGCACCGAGACGGGAAGCTTGTTAGCGGACGAAGTTGCCGATTTGGCCATGGTGTCGCTCCTGGGTCTGGTCGGGGCACGGCCAGCATCGCGACAACCAGAAGGTCCCCGTCGATAACGGTGGCTGCAAAGGCCACCCTCGCCGTGACGCCCGGCCAGGTTAGCGCATCAGCGCCTCACAGCGGAAATTTGGTGTCCGTCAGCCGTTCGGAGAGGTCCCAGAGCGCCTCGGCCGTCTCCTGGCGTTTCGCCAGCGGGCTGCGGCCCACCGGCTGAGTGCGGCCGACCATGCCGAAGCGCGGGCCGATGAACGAGTTGCCCGGTACGTCCTGCGAGGCGGCGTAGAGCGTTTGCCGTGCGCCGAAGTCCGCGTCGGTGGCCAGCCGAGCGCCGATGGCCATCAGCGCGTCGCTGATTCTGCGCCCGGAATGGCCCTGCAGGTTCGTGTTCGAGTAGCCGGGGTGGCAGGCCAGCGCCCGCAACGGTGAGCCGGCCGCGGTCAGGCGGCGCTGCAACTCGTTGGTGAACAGCAAATTGGCGAGCTTGGACTGACCGTAGGCCAGCCATGGCGAGTACGGCCGCGACGTCCAGTTGAGGTCTTTGAGGCTGATGTGGCCCATCCAGTGCATCATCGACGACACCGTCACCACGCGGTCGGTCAGCTTGGGCAGCAGCAGGTTGGTCAACGCGAAATGGCCGAGGTGGTTGGTGCCGATCTGGCTTTCGAAGCCATCGGCCGTCACCGCGTGCGGGGTGGCCATGATGCCGGCGTTGTTGATCAGCACGTCGACGGCGTCCACTCCGTCGGCGAACTGGCGCACCGAGGCCAGATCCTGCAGGTCCAGCCGGCGCACCTCGACGTCACCGGTCATCTGCGCTGCGGCCGCCTCACCCTTGCCGGTGTTGCGCACGGCCAGGATCACCTGCGCGCCGACGCGGGCCAGCTCGCGGGCCGTCACCGCGCCGAGGCCGCTGTTGGCGCCGGTGACGATCACGCTGCGTCCGGCGAACGAGGGCAGATCTGCGGCGGTCCAGGCAGTCATGGCAGTCAGCCTAGTAATGCCGGGCGCTACTTGGCCGCGACTGTGAACCCGTTGATGATCTTCTCGATGTCCCCGGCCTCGGTGACGGCCTGCTCGGCCAGGCTCGTGATCGCCAGCTGGACCAGATAGCGCTGGCTGTCGGGCGGTGAGCCGGTGGCGATGACTACCCGGTTGTAGGTGTGCAGCCGCTTGCCGTCGAGGTCGTAGCTGCCCTGGATCATCGACGACGGAAAACCGTGGAAGTCGGCGTCGGACGCGTCGAGCTGCCGGTAGTTCTCCGCGCGCGCGGCATCGGCATTGCCGTGCTTGATCGCGTCGCGGGGATCGAACTCCCCGAACAGCCGCACGACGATCAGCATCGCGTTCGGATACGGACCGTCCTTGGTGATTACTTCGGTCGACGGCGGGATGGCGGGACTGGTGTGTTTCGACCAGCCCGGCGGTGTGGGTATCGACACGGTCAGGTCGGTCAGCGTGTCGGGCGCCACCGGCTGTTCGCCGACGCCGAGTTGTTCCAGGTACTTGGGGAACGGAATCGGCGCGACGGCGCTTGTCGGCGTGGTGGAGGTGGCGCTGGTTGTCCAGATAGATTGGTAGTCAGGCGTTTTCGGCCCGCACCCAGCGGTCAGCAGTACCAGAGCGGCCGCGACGAGCAGGCGTTTCACAGAATTTCGCGCACCGCGTCGACCGGGCGTCCCAGTCGGGTTCCCTTGGCGGTCACGACGAACGGACGCTGGATCAGGATCGGGTTGGCGGCCATGGCGTCCAACAGCTCGTCGTCGCTCGCGCCGTCGAGCCCCAGCTGGCGGTACGTGTCTTCGTTTTTGCGCACCGCGTCGCGCACGCCGGTACCCGCATCGCGGATCATCGTGGCCAGCTCCGCACGGCTGGGCGGCGACTTGAGATACTCAACGACGGTGGGCTCGATCCCATTGTCGCGCAACAACTCCAGTGTCTTACGGGAGGTCGAGCAGCGCGGGTTGTGGTAGATGACGGTGTCCGGCATCTACGCGTCTCCATCGAAAAGGCCGGTGACAGAACCGTTTTCGAAGACCGCGCGGATAGTGCTGGCCAGCAGCGGGGCGATCGAGAGCACAGTGAGCTGGCCGAACCGCTTGTCCTCTTCGATAGGCAGCGTGTTGGTGACGATCACCTCGCGGGCACCGCATTCGGCCAGCCGCTGCGACGCCGGTTCGGAGAGCACGCCGTGGCTGGCCGCGATGATCACGTCACAGGCGCCCTCGTCGCGCAGCAGCTTGACCGCTCCGGCGATGGTGCCGCCGGTGTCGATCATGTCGTCGATCAGCACGCAGGTGCGCCCCTCCACCTCGCCGACCACCCGGTTGGACACCACCTGGTTGGGCACTCGCGGGTCGCGGGTCTTGTGGATGAAGGCCAGCGGCACGCCGCCCAGCGAGTCGGCCCACTTCTCGGCGATGCGCACCCGGCCGGAGTCCGGCGAAACCACGACCATGTTGCCGTCCGGGTAGTTGTCCTTGATGTAGCCGGTGAGCAGGTTCTGCGCGCGCATGTGGTCGACCGGCCCGTCGAAGAAGCCCTGGATCTGGTCGGTGTGCAGGTCGACGGTCACGATCCGGTCCGCTCCGGCGGTCTTGAGCAAATCGGCGACCAGTCGTGCCGAGATCGGCTCGCGGCCGCGGTGCTTCTTGTCCTGGCGGGCGTAGGGATAGAACGGCATCACGGCGGTGATCCGCTTGGCGCTGCCCCGCTTGAGCGCGTCGATCATGATCAGCTGCTCGACCAGCCACTGGTTGACCGGGGCGGGGTAGGACTGCAGCACGAACGCGTCGCAGCCGCGCACCGATTCGTGGAAGCGGACGAAGATCTCGCCGTTGGCGAAGTCACGCGCGGTCTGCGCCGTGACGTGGACGTCGAGCTCCTTGGCGACCTGTTCGGCCAGCTCGGGGTGTGCCCGACCCGAGAAGAGCATCAGGTTTTTGCGGTTGTCGGTCCAGTCGTGGCTCATGTGCGCCGCTCCTCCGCATCGCTCCGCTCTGCATCGTCGCCGGCGCGGCTCACGTGATGCCCCCGCCGTTCGGATCGAGATGGTGGCCTAATAGTAAAGAGGAAACCGTCAAGGCGTGGGATCGGGCCGCTGTTGTGCCTTCTCGGCGGCCTGGGCGGCGGCGCTGCCCGGCCGCTTGCGCTGCACCCAGTTCTCGATGTTGCGCTGCGGGCCGGCGGACACCGCCAGGGCTCCGGGCGGGACGTCGTCGCGCACGACGGTGCCGGCCCCGGTGTATGCGCCGTCCCCGACGGTGACCGGGGCGACGAACATGGTGTCCGAGCCGGTGCGCACGTGCGAGCCGATCGTGGTGCGTGCCTTGGACTCGCCGTCGTAGTTGACGAATACGCTGGAGGCGCCGATGTTGCTGTGCTCGCCGATATCGGCGTCGCCGACGTAGGTCAGGTGCGGCACCTTGGTGCCGGTGCCGATCGTGGAGTTCTTGGTTTCGACGAACGCGCCCAGCTTGCCGTCGGCGCCCAGCACGCTACCCGGCCGCAGGTAGGTGAACGGCCCGACAACGGCGCCGTCGCCGATGATCGATGAGGTGCCGTGGGTGCGGATCACCGACGCGCCGTCGCCGACGGTGACGTCGGTCAGCGTCGTGTCGGGGCCGATCGTGGCGCGCCCGCCGATGCGGGTGCGGCCCAGCAGCTGGGTGCCGGGTGCGATGACGGTGTCGCGGCCGATCGCCACGTCGACGTCGATCCAGGTGGTGGCGGGGTCGACGACGGTAACCCCGGCGAGCTGGTGGGTGGCCACGATCCGGCGGTTGAGTTCGGCGGCCAGCTCGGCCAGCTGAACCCGGTTGTTAACGCCGGCCACCAGCGTGCTGTCGTCGACGTGCCGGGCGTGGACGACCTGGCCGTCCTGGCGGACGATGGAAACGACGTCGGTGAGGTAGAGCTCGTGTTGGGCGTTGTCGGCGGATAGCCGGCTCAGCGCCGAGCGCAGCGGGGCGATGTCGAAGGCGTAGACCCCGGCGTTGACCTCGCGGATCTGCTGCTGCGACGGGGTGGCGTCGGCCTGCTCGACGATCGCGATCACCTCGCGGTCCTGGGTGCGCAGGATGCGGCCGTAGCCCGTCGGGTCGTCGAGGGTGGTGGTCAGCATCGTCACCGCCGCCGATCCCGAGTTGTGCGTGGCGATCAGGTCGGCCAGCGTGTCGGCGTCGAGCAGCGGGATGTCGCCGGAAGTCACGACGACGACGCCGCCGAAGTCGTCGGGCAGGGCCGACAATCCGCACAGCACCGCGTGCCCGGTGCCCAGCTGCTGGTCCTGCATCGCCACGTCGACGGGCCGGCCCAGCGTGTCGGCCAGCTCGGCCACCACCGGGGCGATGCGGTCGTGGTTTTGACCGAGCACCACGACCAGGTGTTGCGGTGCAAGCTTGGCGATCGCGTGCAGGCAATGGGCCAGCATGCTGCGGCCGGCGATCGGGTGCAGCACCTTGGGGGTATCCGAGCGCATCCGGGTGCCGGCCCCCGCCGCCAGGACCAGGACCGCGGTGTCGCCGTGAGCTGTCATGAGGACTCCTGCCGCGAGTGTGCGTGTTTGTACGCCGACACGCCGTTCAGCGTGTCATTATCCGCACGCTCGCCGCAAAAAGATGCATCCATGACCAACACGGGGGACGACCGTCGACACTGGTCGCGCGTCGCACAGGACTGGGTGGCGTGGGCCCGCACCCCGGACCACGACGCGTTCTGGGCGTATCGGCAGTCGCTGACCGCCTTCATCGGTCGCGGCAGCGGTGTTGCTCTGGACGTCGGGTGCGGCGAGGGGCGGGTGTCGCGCGAGTTGGTGGCGCTGGGCTATCGGGTCACCGCAGCCGATGCGGTGGAGGCGATGGTCGACGCGGCCGTTGATGCGCAGTCCGCACACAGCTATGTGGTGGCCGAAGCCAGCCGGTTGCCGTTCGCCGACGCCAGCTTCGATCTCGTCGTCGCCTACAACATGCTCATGGACGTCGACGACCTGCCCGGCGCGGTGCGGGAGATCCGGCGGGTCATGCGATCCGCGGGACGACTGGTCGTCTCAGTCGTGCACCCGTTCACCGATACGGACGGCTACTTCGATCGGCGGCGATTCGAAGGAGTGGAGGAGCGCGACGGCCTGCAGATGCGTTTCGCCGGCTGGTCGCAGCCGTTGGAGGCTTACACCGCGGCGCTGACGGATGCCGGGCTGGCCATCACCGCGCTGCGCGAACCGATACCCGATCCCGCCTACGAGCGCATGGAGCAGTGGACGCGGATGCCGCTGTTTTTGTGGCTGGAAGCGCGGCCCAGCTCCGTCGCCAGGACTCGAACCTGAACTCTCAGAACCAAAATCTGATGTGCTGCCGATTACACCACGACGGACTGTTCGCCAGCGACGACTCTAGCCCGAAGGCGATGCAGAGCGCGAAGCGCGATGGGGGAGAGTCGGGCGATTGGGCCCATGCAAGCGGATAGGCTGATAGACGTGGCTGCGCCGGACAAAGAGGTGCGCGCGCCGCGCGCCAGAATGACCGGTAGCGAGCGCCGCCATCAGCTGATCGACATCGCACGCTCGCTGTTCGCCGAACGCGGCTACGACGGCACCTCGATCGAGGAGATCGCGCTGCGGGCCAACGTGTCCAAGCCGGTGGTCTACGAGCATTTCGGCGGCAAGGAAGGGCTGTACGCCGTCGTCGTCGACCGGGAGATGTCGGCGTTGCTGGACGGCATCACGTCATCGCTGACCAACAACCGGTCCCGGGTGCGTGTCGAACGGGTGGCGCTGGCGCTGCTGACCTACGTCGAGGAGCGCACCGACGGCTTCCGGATCATGATCCGCGACTCGCCGGCGTCCATCAGCTCGGGCACCTACTCCAGCCTGCTCAATGACGCCGTCAGCCAGGTCAGCTCGATCCTGGCCGGCGACTTCGCCCGTCGCGGCCTGGACCCGGAACTGGCTCCGCTATATGCCCAGGCGCTGGTCGGCTCGGTGTCGATGACCGCGCAGTGGTGGCTCGACACCCGGGAACCCAAGAAAGAAGTCGTTGCGGCGCATCTGGTGAACCTGATGTGGAACGGCCTGACCCATCTGGAAGCCGACCCGCACCTGCAGGACGAGTAGTCAGCCCGCGGCGGGTCGCCGCAATCAGCCGCGGTCGCGCGCTAACAGGTCGGCGATCGTTTCGCGGCGGACCAGTTCGCGGGCCCGGCCGTCTTTGACCGCCACCAGCGGCGGCCGGCCGACCATGTTGTAGTTCGACGCCATGCTGTGGTGGTATGCGCCGGTGCACGCCACGGCAAGCAGGTCGCCGGGATGCACGTCGGCCGGCAGCTCGACGTCGCGGGCGATCTCGTCACCGGATTCGCAGTGCCGGCCCGCAACGGTGACGCGCTGGCGCGGCGCCAACGAGTGCCGGTTCGCCAGTGCCACAGTGTATTTCGCGTCGTACAGGGCCACCCGCGGGTTGTCGCTCATGCCGCCGTCGACGGCGACGAAGGTCCGCCCCCCGGGCTGAGTCTTGACGGCTTGCACCTCGTAGAGCGTGACGCCGGCGCGGGCACTGATCGCCCGGCCGGGCTCGACGACGATCGCCGGTCGGGGGAAATGTTCGGCGGCACAGGCCGCATCGAGCGCGTCATCGATGACGCCTGCCAGCTCGTCGAGGTCGAGCTCCGGATCGCCCGGCAGGTAAGGGATCGCGTGGCCGCCACCGATGTTGAGTTCGGTGAGGATTACGCCGTGCCGGGCCCGGATGTCGGCCATCGCGGCGATCATCCGGCGAATCGCTTCGCCGTACAGCGCCGCGTCGGCGACCTGTGAGCCGATATGGCAGTGCAGCCCGATCAGGTCGAGGTTGGGGTGGGCCAGCACTCGGGCCACCGCTTCCGCCGCCCGGCCGGCGTCGAGCGTGAACCCGAACTTCTGGTCGCTGACACCGGTGGTGACGGCGCGGTGCCCGTGAATGTCGATGTCGGGCGTGACCCGGACCAGCACCCGCTGGCGCCGGGTCACCAGCCCGGCGAGGTAGGCGATCTCGATGCAGGAATCCACCACGATGCGCCCGACCCCGACGCGCACCGCGCTGCGCAACTCGTCGTCGGATTTCGCGTTGCCGTGCATGATGAGGCGAGCCGGTTTCACTCCGGCCGCCAGGGCGGTGGCGAGCTCACCGGCCGAGCAGACGTCGACAGACAGGCCCTCTTCGCGCGCCCAACGCGCCACCGCGATGGTCAGCAGTGACTTGCCCGCATAGACGACCTCCGCGTCGCGCAGCGCGTGCCGGTAACGGCGGGCCCGCGCCCGGAAGTCGGCCTCGTCGAGCACGTAGGCCGGGGTGCGGAACTCGTCGGCGATATCGGTGAGCGGTACCTCTCCGATGCACAGCCGGCCCTCGTCGTCGGCGTGCGCAGTCAACGGCCACACCGCCGGATGGAACCGCGGCGGGGCCGCGTAACCGATGGACGGAAGGATGTCCACCAATGTTGTTGTCATGCTTTCAATCAACGCCGGAGCGTCGCCGGGCGCCGCGATCCTTACGAATCCTTGACGGCGCCGAGGCCGAAATTGACGACGTTCGATGGGCGCCCCAGCCGATGTGGCGCCGATCACCCGGGTTGGCCAGTGCCGCAACGTGAATCGGTCGCCGCATACAATGGCGGCCATCATGACCGAAACCCCGATCGCGGGGCTGGTGGAGTTGGCGCTGCGCGCGCCAACGTTTGCCCAACTCATCGAGCAGAGCGCCGATCGACCCGCCGAATTGACGCTGGTCGGACCGGCCAGCGCCCGGCTGTTCGTCGCCGCCGCGCTGGCTCGTCAGGGTCCGCTGCTGGTGGTCACGGCCACCGGCCGGGAAGCCGACGACCTGACCGCAGAGTTGCGCGGCGTGTTCGGCGACGCGGCGGCGATGTTCCCGTCCTGGGAGACGCTGCCGCACGAGCGGCTCTCGCCCGGCGTCGACACCGTCGGCGCCCGGCTGATGCTGCTGCGCCGGCTGGCCCATCCCGACGACGCCCGCCTGGGCCCGCCGCTGCAGGTGGTCGTCACTTCGGTGCGTTCGCTGCTGCAGCCGATGACGCCGCAGCTGGGTCAGCTGGAACCGCTGACCCTGGCCATCGGCGACGAGATCGCGTTCGAAGACGTGATCGCCCGGCTGGTCGAGCTGGCCTACACCCGGGTCGACATGGTCGGCCGGCGCGGCGAATTCGCCGTCCGCGGCGGCATTCTCGACGTCTTCCCGCCGACCGCCGAGCACCCCGTGCGCGTCGAGTTCTGGGGCGACGAAGTCAGCGAAATGCGGATGTTCGCCGTCGCCGACCAGCGTTCCATCCCCGAAATCGACGTCGACACCGTGGTCGCCGTGGCCTGCCGGGAACTGCTGCTGACCGACGACGTCCGCCGCCGCGCCGCCGAGCTGAGCGCGCAGCATCCCCCGAGAGAGGACACTGTCACCGGCAGCGTCGCGGACATACTGGCCAAGCTCGCCGAGGGCATTCCGGTCGACGGCATGGAAGCACTGCTGCCGGTGCTGCGGCCCGACGACCTGTCGCTGCTCACTGATCAGCTCGCCGACGGCACCCCGGTGCTGGTCTGCGACCCGGAAAAGGTCCGCACCCGCGCCGCGGACCTGATCAAGACTGGTCGCGAGTTTCTCGAGGCGTCCTGGTCGGTGGCGGCGCTGGGGTCAGACGCGCCGATCGACGTCGAGCAACTGGGCGGCTCAGGCTTCCGCGGCTTCGACGAGGTTCGCGACGCGGCACGGGCATCCGGGCACGCGTGGTGGACGTTGAGCCAGCTCTCCGACGAGTCGGCGATCGAACTGGACGTGCGCTCCGCGCCCTCGGCCCGCGGCCACCAGCGCGACATCGACGAGATCTTCGCGATGCTACGCGGCCACGTCGCGACCGGTGGATGCGCCGCCGTCGTCGCACCCGGAACCGGAACCGCGCACCGCGTCGTCGAACAGCTCGCCGAATCCGACACGCCCGCAACGCTATTGGATCCCGGAGCGGAGCCGAAGCCCGGCGTCGTCTGCGTGCTCAAGGGACCTCTGCACGACGGCGTGGTCATCCCGGGTGCGGCGCTGGTGATCATCACCGAGACCGACCTGACCGGAAACCGCGTCACCGCCACCGAGGGCAAGCGGCTGGCGGCCAAGCGCCGCAACGTCGTCGACCCGTTGGCGCTGACCGCCGGCGACCTGGTGGTCCACGACCAGCACGGCATCGGGCGGTTCGTCGAGATGACCGAACGCATCGTCGGCGGTGCTCGGCGCGAATACCTGGTGCTTGAGTACGCGTCGAGCAAACGGGGCGGTGGCTCCGACAAGCTTTATGTCCCAATGGACTCGCTGGACCAGCTGTCGCGGTATGTCGGCGGGCAGGCGCCGGCGTTGTCAAGGCTCGGCGGCAGCGACTGGGCTAACACAAAAACCAAGGCGCGCAAAGCAGTTCGCGAGATCGCCGGCGAGCTGGTGTCGCTGTACGCCAAGCGTCAGGCCGCGCCGGGATACGCGTTCGGACCGGACACGCCATGGCAGGCCGAGATGGAAGACGCGTTCGGGTTCACCGAAACGCATGACCAGCTCACGGCGATCACCGAGGTCAAGGCCGACATGGAAAAACCGGTCCCGATGGACCGGGTGATCTGCGGCGACGTCGGCTACGGCAAGACCGAAATCGCGGTGCGGGCGGCGTTCAAGGCAGTCCAGGACGGCAAGCAGGTCGCGGTGCTGGTGCCGACGACACTGCTGGCCGACCAGCATCTGGAGACGTTCCGGGAGCGGATGGCCGGGTTCCCGGTGACCGTCAAGGGGCTGTCCCGATTCACCGATCCCGCCGAGTCGCGCGCCGTGATCGACGGGATGGCCGACGGGTCCGTCGACATCGTGATCGGCACCCACCGGCTGCTGCAGACCGGCGTGCGCTGGAAAGACCTCGGCCTGGTGGTTGTCGACGAGGAACAGCGGTTCGGCGTCGAGCACAAGGAGCACATCAAGAGCCTGCGTACCCACGTCGACGTGCTGACGATGAGCGCCACGCCGATCCCGCGCACGCTGGAGATGAGCCTGGCCGGCATCCGGGAGATGTCGACGATCTTGACCCCGCCGGAAGAGCGTTACCCGGTGCTGACCTATGTGGGCCCGCACGACGACAAGCAGATCGCCGCCGCGCTACGGCGCGAGTTGCTGCGCGAAGGCCAGGCCTTCTACGTGCACAACCGGGTCAGCTCCATCGACGCCGCCGCCGCCCGGGTGCGCTCGCTGGTGCCCGAGGCCCGCGTCGTCGTCGCCCACGGCCAGATGAACGAGGATCTGCTGGAACGCACTGTGCAGGGGTTCTGGAACCGCGAATACGACATCCTGGTGTGCACCACGATCGTCGAGACCGGCCTGGACATCTCCAACGCCAACACGCTGATCGTCGAGCGGGCCGACACGTTCGGGCTGTCCCAGCTGCACCAGCTGCGGGGCCGAGTCGGGCGCAGCCGGGAGCGCGGCTACGCCTATTTCCTGTATCCGCAGCACGCCCCGCTGACCGAAACCGCCTATGACCGGCTGGCCACGATCGCGCAGAACAACGAACTGGGCGCCGGCATGGCGGTGGCGATGAAGGACCTGGAGATTCGCGGCGCGGGCAACGTGCTGGGTGTCGAGCAGTCCGGCCACGTCGCCGGCGTGGGTTTCGACCTGTACGTGCGGCTGGTGGGCGAGGCGGTCGAGGCGTATCGCGCTGCCGCCGACGGCAAGACCGTCACCAGCTCCGAGGAACCCAAGGAAGTGCGGATTGATCTGCCGGTGGATGCCCACCTGCCGCCGGACTACATTCCCAGCGACCGCCTGCGGCTGGAGGGCTACCGGCGGCTGGCCGCGGCGGGCTCCGACGACGAGATCGCCGCCGTCGTGGAAGAGCTCACGGACCGCTACGGCGCGCTGCCCGAGCCGGCGCAGCGGTTGGTGGCGGTGGCTCGGCTGCGGTTGCTGTGCCGCGAGGCCGGCATCACCGAAGTCTCCTCGGTGTCGGAGGCGACGGTGCGGCTGGCGCCGATGGTGCTGCCCGACTCCGCCCAGGTGCGGCTCAAGCGTCTTTATCCCGCGGCGCGGTACCGCGCGACGACGGCGACGGTGCAGGTGCCGATTCCGCGGGCCGGCGGTGTCGGTGCGCCGCGGATCCGTGATCTCGAACTGGTCGGCATGGTGGCCGATCTGATATCGGCGCTCAACGGGAAACCGGTTGGTATAACGAGCTCCGTGAGTGGTGCTCAGTGACTGTCGTCCTGGTCGACCCTCGCCGCCCCTCGCTGATTCCGGTCGAAGCCATCGAACTGCTCATGGGCGAGGTGCAATACACCGAGGAGATGCCTGTCGCGGTCCCGTGGACGCTGCCTGCGGCACGGCCGGCCCACACCGGCGACGACGCTCCGGTGCTGCTGTCGTCGGACCCCGAGCATCCGGCGGTCACCGCCCGCCTGGCCGCTGGCGAGCGGCTCATTGCGGCACCGGATCACCAGCCCGGCGAGCGCCTTGTCGACGCCGTCGCGATGATGGACAAGCTGCGCACGACGGGGCCGTGGGAAAGCGAGCAAACGCACGACTCGCTGCGGCGGTTTCTGCTCGAGGAGACCTACGAGCTGTTCGACGCGGTGCGCGGCGGTAACGCCGACGAGCTGCGCGAGGAACTCGGCGATGTGTTGCTGCAGGTGCTCTTTCACGCCCGCATCGCCGAGGACGCGCCGCAGCATCCCTTCACCATCGACGACGTCGCCGACACGCTGGTGCGTAAGCTCGGCAACCGCGTCCCGGGAGTTCTTGCCGGAGAAGAGATTTCGCTGGACGAACAGCTGGCGCAGTGGGAGGAGCGCAAAGCTGCCGAGAAGCCGCGGAATTCGGTGATGGACAACGTGCCCACGGCGCAGCCGGCTTTGGCGCTGGCTCAGAAGGTTGTTCAGCGAGCCGCCCGGGCCGGAGTTCCCGCTGACCTGATTCCGCCCGACATCACCTCGGTCACGATCGGCGCCGACGTCGACGCCGAAAATGCTTTGCGCACGGCGGTTCTGGAGTTCATGGACACCGTTCGCTATACGGAGAAGGCGATCGCCGCCGGGCGTCGCGGCGATGACGTCCCCGAGGAGCTCGACGCCGCTCCGCTCGGGACGGTCACCGAGGAGGAGTGGCGGGCTTACTGGCCGCCGGCGGTACCCGAGGAGATCGTCGACGACGAGGCTGCGGAACCGCACGACGCCGCAATGGAACGCTTCGCGGACGACGACGAAAGCATCGAAGGACCTTCATCCGACGATTCAGATTAGGGCATCGTCAAAATCTGGCAAACGAATTCGTTTACACCTCAACGTGTTTGGGCTTCGATAGCCAAACCTCAGTTGGGTGTTGGTGGGGGTTGGGGTTGGAAGGGGTCGTACCACCACCAGTCGGCGCGTTCGCCGAGGGGCCCTGACCATGGTGGGACATTCGGTGGGGGCTGGGTCGGGGGCCGTGCGAGTGATGCTGAGCTGAGGCGTTGGCCGTCGCTGTCGGTGACGATCAGATCCTTGGCGGTGCCGCTGATGGTGATCTCGCCGCGGTGGTGCAGCCGATGATGGTAGGGGCAGACCAGCACCAGGTTGCACAACTCGGTGGGCCCGCCGTCTTCCCAATGCCGGATGTGGTGGGCGTGCAGGCCGCGGGTGGCCCCACAGCCGGGCACCACGCAGCAGTGGTCGCGATGCTCGAGCGCACGGCGTAGCCGCCGGCTGATCACCCGGGTGGTGCGCCCGGCCCCGATGGGCTGGCCGTTGCGTTCGAACCACACCTCACAAGTGGCGTCACAGGTCAGGTATTGGCGGTCGGCATCGCAGAGCAGCGGACCCAGATGCAGCGCCGCCACCTGCTGCTCGACGTCGAGGTGGGCCACCACGGTGGTGTGCTGGCCGTGCGGGCGCCGGGTGACCTCGGTGTCCCAGCCGGATTCGACCAGGCGCATGAACGCCTCCAGGGTGGTGGGCGGCGGCGGCGCAGTCTCGGAGACCCGCCCGCCATCGCGGTCGGCTTTCCACTCGGCGAATAGCGCATCGCGATGCGAGGCCAGCGCCGCGTCGAACTTGGCCGCCTGGTCGTGGGCGAGTTTGATCCGCCAACACGTCAACTGCTCATCGCAGGTTTTGGTGATCGAGGGCTGCGGCTCCGGCCGCGAATCGGGGTCGGGTCGTGGTTCGAGTTTGACCGCGGTGCGCAGTTGGCTGACCGTGGCCACCGCCGCTAGCTGCGCGTAATGCTCATCCGAGCCCTCCCCCGCCCGCGCGGCGATCACCCCGAGCTGATCTAGCGACAGCCGGCCCTCGGCCATCCCGGCAGCGCAGCGCGGAAACTCCTCGAGCCGGCGCGCCACCGTGGCGATGGTGTGCGCGCTGCCCGAGGACAAGCCCAGCTTCCAGGCCACCAGCGCCGCCAGTGAGCGCACCCCGGTCATCCCCCACAGCTCGTCGCGCTCCATCTCCGCAGCGATCTGCACCACCCGGGCATCAATGGCGTTGCGCTGACCGGCCAACTCCGCCAACTCCTCAAAAAGCACCTCAAGGCGATCAATAGGGCGCACCTCTGCGGCAGCC
Source organism: Mycobacterium sp. MFM001 (assembly GCF_003402475.1). Lineage (GTDB taxonomy): Bacteria > Actinomycetota > Actinomycetes > Mycobacteriales > Mycobacteriaceae > Mycobacterium. The sequence continues at coordinate 399,088 of NZ_BFAB01000002.1, read as the reverse complement.
GAAGCGCTGATCGAAGACATAACCGCATCATCGCACCCAGGTCTGACAAGTCTCGGCCGCTCAATCCGCGGCGGGGCTGGGCGTCATCATCTGCCAAGCGGCACAGCCTGATTGGCCGCCAAACCCATCACACCCTCGACTCCGCTAGCAGCACCGCCGGAATTGTCGGTGCCACCGCATAACATCACGAACCCAACGGCCACCACGACCCATCCACCACGACCCGTAAGGAGAGCTTCATGAAGTTCATTTCGACCCGAATCATCACGGCCGACGTCAATCGGCTCGTCGATTTCTACGAGTTGGTCACCGAAACCTCCGCGGTATGGGGAAACGAACTGTTCGCCGAGATTCCGACGCCGATTGGCACGCTGGCTATCGGTAGCGACAAGACCGTCCCACTGTTCGGAGAAGGATCCGCCGAGCCTGCAGCCAACCGCAGCGCGATTGTGGAGTTCATCGTCGACGACGTGGATGCCGAGTACGAGCGACTTCGCGGGCGGGTGGGCGAAGTGGTGACAGAACCGACAACCATGCCGTGGGGGAACCGCGCGCTGTTGTTCCGCGACCCAGATGGGAATCTCGTCAACCTGTTCACTCCGGTCACGCAGGAGGCTCGGGTCAAGTTCGGACTTTGACGATCGGAGGCTGCCGCAGTCCACGAGATCGACAACTGAGGTGAGCGCCGTGGCGACGGACACAATGGTGGCCGAAGTATCTGTCCCATCAGCCTCAACCGGTCCCTATTCGGCCTCGAAATCCAGGACACAGCGCGCTGTCGGCAGCCGTGACGGGGAGGCCCGATCGTTTCCCGTGGGACCATGGTCGAAGGAAACGTGGTCCAGGGGAGTATCAAGGGAGTTCCGTGTCGCCGGTGCGTTGGCTACGCGCGGTCGCCGTCGTGGGGGCGACGGCCCTGCTGCTGGCATCGAGTTGCACGTGGCAACTGGGCACACCGATTCCCAAGGGCGTGCCGCCACCGGCAGGGGATCCCGTGCCGGCCGTGGATACCCACGCCAAAGGCCGGCCGGCCGACCAGCTCTACGAGTGGGCGGTCGAGCGTGCGGCGAGGCTGGAAATCCCGGTCATCGCGCTGGAGGCCTACGCCTACGCCGCTCGGGTTGCCGAAGTCGAGAACCCCAACTGCCACATGTCGTGGACGACGCTGGCCGGCATCGGCGAGATCGAGAGCCATCACGGCACCTATCGCCACGCGACGATTGCGCCCAACGGCGATGTGCGTCCGCCGATCCGGGGCGTGCGCCTCGACGGCAGCGGCGGCACGCTCCACATCGTCGACAGTGAGGCCGGCGGCCTCGCCGACGACGACGGCACGATACGGGCCATGGGCCCCATGCAGTTCATTCCGGAGACGTGGCGCCTCTACGGGGTGGACGCCAACAACGACGGAATAGTCAGCGTCGACAACATCGACGACGCCGCGCTGTCGGCAGCGGGCTATTTATGTTGGCGCGGAAAGGATCTCGCCACACCGCGAGGGTGGATCACCGCGCTACGGGCCTACAACAACTCCGACCAGTACGCGCGTGCGGTGCGGGATTGGGCCACCGCCTATGCGGCGGGCAGCCCGCTCTAGGTTCATGGTCGGCGACCCGCTGCGCCCGGCTCCGCCGCGCTAGCGATCGCCTCTAGGCTGATGGTCGGCGTCCCCCAGCGCCCGGCTCCGCCGCGCTTGCGATCGCCTTTAGGCTTGGACCCGATCCGCAGCTAGCAAAACAAGGAGAAGCCAGTGCCCATTATCGAGCAGGTCGGGGCCCGCGAGATCCTCGATTCCCGCGGCAATCCGACCGTCGAGGTCGAGGTGGCCCTGATGGACGGGACATTCGCGCGGGCAGCGGTGCCCTCCGGAGCGTCGACCGGGGAGCACGAGGCCGTCGAACTGCGCGACGGCGGCGAGCGCTACGGCGGCAAGGGCGTGAAGAAGGCCGTGCAGGTCGTGCTCGACGAGATCGCGCCGGCCGTGATCGGACTGTCCGCCGACGACCAGCGGCTGGTCGACCAGGCACTGGTGGACCTTGACGGCACCCCGGACAAGTCCCGGCTGGGTGCCAACGCGATCCTCGGCGTCTCGCTGGCCGTCGCCAAGGCCGCCGCCGACTCGGCCGAGCTACCACTATTCCGCTACCTCGGCGGGCCCAACGCGCACATCCTTCCGGTGCCGATGATGAACATCCTCAACGGCGGCGCGCACGCCGACACCGGTGTGGACATTCAGGAATTCATGGTGGCCCCGATCGGCGCCGCGAGCTTCTCCGAGGCGCTGCGCTGGGGCGCGGAGGTCTACCACGCGCTCAAAGCGGAACTGAAGAAGCAGGGTTTGTCCACCGGCCTCGGCGACGAGGGCGGTTTCGCCCCCGACGTGCCGGGCACCAAGGCGGCGCTGGACGTGATCGGCCTGGCGATCGAATCCGCGGGTTTCAAACTCGGCGCAGACGTGGCGTTGGCGCTCGACGCGGCGGCCACCGAGTTCTACGCCGACGGCACCGGCTACAGCTTCGAGAACAGCACCCGTAGCGCCGACGAGATGACCCGCTTCTACGCCGAACTGCTGGACTCGTATCCGCTTGTGTCCATTGAGGATCCGCTGTCCGAAGACGACTGGGACGGTTGGATTGCGTTGACGACGGCGATCGGGGACCGGGTGCAGATCGTCGGCGACGACCTGTTTGTCACCAATCCCGAACGGCTCGAAGAGGGTATCGACAAGGGTGCGGCAAATGCCTTACTGGTCAAGGTAAACCAGATCGGAACGTTGACTGAGACGCTCGACGCGGTGGCGCTGGCCCACCACAGCGGGTACCGCACGATGATGAGCCACCGCAGCGGCGAGACGGAGGACACCACGATTGCCGATCTCGCGGTGGCCGTGGGGTGCGGGCAGATCAAGACCGGCGCGCCGGCGCGCAGCGAGCGTGTCGCCAAATACAACCAGCTGCTGCGCATCGAGGAAGCGCTCGGCGACGCCGCCCGCTATGCCGGCGATCTGGCATTCCCCCGATACGGCCTGGAAGCCAAGTAGCCGGCCGTCATGCCCGAAGCCAAACGGCCCGACCCGAAGCGGCGCGCACCGGCGCCGCGACCGGGCAAGGCCGGTGATTCGGGCCAGGGCCGTCCGCGCAAGTCGCCAGCCGGCCGCCGCGGGCCGAACGGGCCACGCGCGCAGCCGGAGGCCGTCGAACGACCGATCGTCGCTGCGGCCCAGGAAAGGGCCGAGGAGCGATCCGAGCAGCGGCTGGGTCTGACCGCGCGGCGGGCGGCGATCCTGGCGGCCGTGGTCTGCGTGCTGACGCTGACGATCGCCGGCCCGGTACGCACCTATTTCGCGCAGCGCACCGAGATGAAACAGCTCGCGGCGTCCGAAGCCGCGCTGCGACGCCAGATCGCCGACCTCGAGCAGCAGAAGGCCAAGCTGGCCGACCCGGCCTACATCGCCGCCCAGGCCCGCGAGCGACTCGGTTTCGTGATGCCCGGCGAGGTTCCGTATCAGGTGCAGCTGCCGCCGTCGGCGGCCGTCCCCACGCAGCCGGGCCCGGAAGTCCCGACGACCGCGTCGGGGGACCCGTGGTATACGGCGTTGTGGCACACCATCGCCGACACTCCGCACGGTCCGCCGTCGCAGGCGCCACCCGCGCCGCCGAGCCCGCCGCAGCCCGGTGGTTGACCGTGTCGACCTCGACGCGGTGGCGCGCCAGCTTGGCCGCGAACCGCGCGGCGTACTCGAGATTGCCTACCGCTGCCCCAACGGTGAACCCGGTGTGGTGAAGACAGCGCCGAAACTGCCTGACGGAACACCGTTTCCGACCCTCTACTACCTGACGCATCCGGCGCTGACCGCCGCCGCGAGCCGGCTGGAGACATCGGGGATGATGCGCGAAATGACCGAGCGGCTGCGGCACGACGCCGATCTTGCGGCGGCGTACCGGCGCGCCCACGAGTCGTACCTGGCCGAGCGTGATGCGATCGAGCCGTTGGGCACAACGTTTTCCGCGGGCGGCATGCCCGACCGGGTCAAGTGTCTGCACGTGCTGATCGCGCATTCGCTGGCCAAGGGCCCCGGTGTGAATCCGCTCGGTGACGAGGCGCTGGCGGTGCTGGCCGCTGAGCCGGCGATGGCGGGAATCCTGGTGGCGGAGCAGTGGACATGAGGGTTGGGGCAATCGACTGTGGTACCAACTCGATTCGGTTGCTGATCGCCGAGCGGGTCGACGGGCACCTGCGTGATGTGCATCGCGAGATGCGCATCGTGCGGCTCGGCCAGGGGGTCGACGCAACCGGTAGGTTTGCGCCCGACGCGCTGGACCGTACCCGCGCTGCGCTGGTGGACTACGCCGCCCTGTGCGCCAACCACGGCGCCGAGCGAGTGCGGATGGTCGCCACGTCGGCCGCTCGCGACGCCGCCAACCGCGACGTCTTCTTCGCGATGACGACCGACGTGCTGGGCGTGAGCGCCGAAGTGATCACCGGCGCCGAGGAGGCCGAACTGTCTTTCCGCGGCGCCGTGAACGAATTAGATTCGGCCGGAGCGCCTTTCGTGGTAGTCGATCTCGGCGGCGGCTCCACCGAGATCGTGCTGGGCACCGATCGGGTGACGGCGAGCTTTTCCGCGGACATCGGCTGCGTGCGGGTGACCGAACGCTGCCTGCACACCGACCCGCCGACCGCCGGCGAGGTGGCCGCCGCCCGGGAGCTGGTCCGTGAGCGGCTCGGCGAGGCGCTGCGCGCGGTTCCCGTGCAGCAGGCCCGCACCTGGGTCGGGGTGGCCGGGACCATGACAACGCTCGCCGCGCTGGCCCACGACATGACGACGTATGACTCTGCGGCCATTCATCTTTCGCGTGTCGGCATCGACGGGCTGCTGCAGGTCTGCGATGGGTTGATCGCGATGACCCGCGCACAGCGAGCCGCGTTGGGGCCGATGCACGAAGGCCGCGCCGACGTGATCGGGGCCGGGGCAATCGTCGTGGAGGAGTTGGCGTTCGCGCTACGCGAGCGCGCCGGCATCGAAGAGTTGGTGGTCAGCGAACACGACATCCTGGACGGGATTGCCCTGTCCATTGCGTGACCCCGTCGCCGAAGGTGTACTGGCGGCCGGATTTTCGCGGATTTTCCGCCGTGAGCGGACGTTTCGGCGTGGGTGGGCCGCTCACGCGCGGCGGGGGGCGACCAGACGGCCGCTGGCGACCAGCGATCCCGATTGCTTGAGCCGCTGTGCCCGGACACTGATGTCATAGCCGTGGACTTCGTCGATAGCGGCAAGGTTTTCGGTGAGGTAGCGGTACAGGTCGTCGGCGTCGCGGCAGATGAGCACGGCCATGAGATTGTGGTGTCCGCTGAGCGCGGCGACGAACGCGACCTCGTCGTGGGCGGCGACCTGTTCGCCTACCCGGCTGAGGTGTCTGGGCGCGACGGTGAGCCACAACATCGCGTTGAGCTGAAACCCGAGCCGCTCACCGAGCACGTCGACGTCGTAGACCAAGGCGCCCGAGGCCTCCAGGGCTGCCATCCGCCGAGCTACCCGGGCCGCCGACCATCCGGTGCGGTCGGCCAGGTGCGCCTGGGTGGCGCGGCCATCCTCGGCGAGCGCGTCCAGCAGCGGCTGGTCTTGCGCGGTGGGCGTGATGAGGGGACCGGTCGCGGCCTGACTGGCTGCGTCGTCGAGGATTTGGGTGGTTTGCTCGGCGCTGAGTTTGTGGCCGTAACCGGCCCACTGCGCGGTCGTCGGCTCGCCGAACGCGTGCAGCACCAACTCGACGCTGATGTCGAGTACCGATGTGGTTCGTGGGAGTTGTTGCAGCAGCGGGCTTTCCCGACTCTCGCGCACCGGCGCGCGGATGACACAGACCAATTCGGTCCACCCCGACAGGATATTGGCGTGGGTGACATCGGATCGCCGCGCCAGCGCGTCGCCCAGTTGCGAGATGCGGTCGGGCTTGGCGCGGATGCGTGCCACCCACTGCGCCTCGCCGTGAACCCGGGGGTTGACCAGACCGACGACGCGCAGCACACCCTCGCGACGCAACCGCTGGTAGCGGCGGGCGACGGTTTGCTCGGATGCGCCGACGACGGTGGCGAGACGGCGAAACGACACTCGCGGCGATAGCTCCAACGCGTGGAGGATTTGCGCGTCTAGACGGTCTGCCATGAGGAAAGTATGCATTTCACCCCGGGATGATGGCGGTATATAGCGATTTTGCCAGCACGTGTGGGCACCTCGGGACGATGGTTGCGACGCTGGACCACGGGGATCGAGCGAAAGGCAATGCCATGCAGTGGACCGACAACACCATCCTGGTGACCGGCGGCGGCACCGGGATCGGCCGCGGCCTTGCCGAGGCGCTGCACCGGTTAGGGAACCAGGTCGTCATCGCGGGGCGACGTCGCGCGCCGCTGCAAGCCGTCGTCGACGCCAATCCTGGCATGGGTCACCTGCAAATTGATCAGGCCGATCCAGGCGACATCCGGCGATTCGCCACCGAACTCTATGCCCGGTACCCGGGTTTGAACGTCGTGATCAACAACGCCGCCATCATGCGCGTGGAGGACCTCACCGCTGGTGAGGTTGCCGCGGCGGAAGCGGTGGTGACGACCAATCTGCTAGGGCCGATCCGCCTGACGGCAGCGTTGCTGCCGACCATGCTCGCCCAACCACGCGCGGCGATCATCAACGTCACGTCCGCTCTGGCGTTCGTGCCCAAGGCGATCACTCCCACCTACTGCGCAACCAAAGCGGCGCTGCATTCCTACACGGAGTCGCTGCGGTTCCAGTTGCGCGACACCACCGTACAAGTAATCGAGATCGCGCCGCCGCGAGTGCAGACCGAAATACACGGAACACAAGGGTACGGCCCCGACACGATGCCACTGGAAGCCTTTGTCGCCGAGACGATCACACAGTTGCAGACCCAGCCGCACGCCAACGAGATCGTCGTGGAGCGGGCCATGCCGTGTCGGCTGGCCGCGCATGCCGATAGCTACGGCCGGCTCTACGCGGCCATCAACCCGGCACGGTAACCATCAAAGGAGAAGGGATAGCTATGCAAATCGTCATCGGCCTGCCCAACCACATTGCCCGGGTGGATGGCTCGCTGATCGCCGAGTGGGCGCGCCGCGCCGAACAATACGGATTCGCCGGGGTCACCACCATCGACCGGGTGGTTTATCCGAGCCTCGACTCGATAGTCGCCTTGTCCGTTGCGGCCGGTGCCACCAGCGATCTTCGGCTGATCACCAACGTGCTGCTGGCACCGCTGTATCCAGCGGCACCGTTGGCCAAGCAATTGGCGAGTTTGGCCGATATCTCCGGTAATCGGCTCACCGTGGGTGTGGGCGTGGGTGCTCGGGCTGACGACTACGCGGCGACCGGTGCGGACTTTGAGCAGCGCGGGCGCGTACTCGACGAAACGGTGAAGTTGATGCATCGGACGTGGCAGGCCGAAGTGGTCACTGGCGGCAGCGCGATCTGCCCTGCGCCGGTGCAGATCCCACTACTGTTCGGCGGTAAGTCTCAGGCAACGCTCCGGCGGGTAGCTGCGGTGGGGGATGGCTGGGCGGCCGGTGCAGTCCGCGACTATCCGAACCAGTCATCGTTTGCCGACCGGGTGCGCGCGGCCTGGAAGCAGGCGGGCCGCACAGGTAAGCCGCGGCTGAACGCCAGCGTGAATTTCGCGCTCGGCGACCAGGCCACGGTGCACGCCGGGCACGCGAATCTGCGCAACTACTACGGGTTCATACCGGACTACGCCGAGCTCAATGTGGCCGACATGCTGGCCTCGCCGCGCGACGCGGTGGCCACCGTGCGCGCCTACCGCGACCTCGGCTTCGATGCGCTGCTGTTTCACCCCAGCGTCGCGTCGCTGGACCAGCTTGAGCGTCTTGCTGATGCCGTCCTGTGACTCACACCGATAGGAAAGACAATTATGGCGACCTTGCACACCCACGAAATCTCGCTCTATTACGAGACGTACGGTGATCCCGCCGGCCCGCCGGTGCTGCTGATCTCGGGCCTGGGCGGCACCGGTAAAAGCTGGATCGGCCAGATCGACCGGTTCGCTGCCGACTACTACGTCGTCGTCCCCGACCAGCGCGGCACCGGGGAATCCAGTCGCGCTGAAAGCGGCTACACCACTGCGCAATTGGCTGCCGATACGGCGTCCTTGGTGGAGTACCTCGACGTGGGGCCGATGCATATTGTGGGCGCATCGACTGGCGGAGCGATCGGGCAATGCATGGCGTTGGACCATCCACACACGGTGCGAAGCCTGACCATGGTGGCGTCGTTCGCGCGCTTCGACGCGTTCATGACGCGGGAGTTCGCTGTGCGGCGTCAGATGGCGGCCGACTGGGATCGCCACGCCCTACTGTCGGCGTATGCGCTATTTCTGTTCTCCCCGAAATACGCTCGCGAGCATCCCGACCGGGTAGCGGCGTGGATCGACCGCGCGGCGGCTCAACCTGACGGTCCGCGGGACCGTGCCATCGCGTTACAACGCATCGACATGATTGCCGCCCACGACACGCTGCCGCGCCTGCGCGATATCACGCAGCCGGCTCTGGTGATCTGCGGGGACCAGGACTTCTGCACGCCGCCAGGGCTTTCGGAAGAAATCTCCGACGCAGTCCCCGGCTGCGAGTCAGCCATCGTCGCCGAGTGCGGTCACCTGGTCGAGCACGAGAAACCGGACGAGTTCTATCGCATTGTGAGCGGCTTCATCGGGCGCGCGGGCTGAGCAGCGTCAGCTCTTCCAGACGACCTTGTCAACACCGGCGGCGTCGCGGTAGACCACGCTGTCGGGCGCTGTGCCGTTTTTGACGTCGAAGTACAGCCTGCCGCTTGACTGGCTGCCCGTCGCAATGGGTGCGTTGGGAAGGCCGTCCACCTCGTTGCCCTTCATCACCGCGTAGGTCGAGCTGTTGACGGCACGGGCGTTGAAGTCGGCGATGTTCGGGGTGGGGGAGCCAGACACGGCTTTGGCTGTGACATCCGAGTACCAGATGCCATCGTTGTGGCCGCTGGGCTGCAGATTCTGGACGGTGTAGCTGATGGCGCCGCCCGGGCTGGGAATTTCCGCCGATTGGCCGAGGGACACCACTTGGGGGTCCGCCAACGCCGGTGTCGCTGCGAGGATCCCTGCCGTCGCAATGCCGGCGGCCACGGCCGTCGTCTTCATCGCGATCTTGGAGAGCATCACGTCAAGCTCCTTCCGCTGCTCCTGTTGAATTCGAGGGTTGTACCCAACCTGGCGGATTTGAAACCTGCTCAGGCCTACGATTTAGCGATAGTTCGCCATCGAGTCGGGTTGCGCAGCGCGTGCGGGGGAATGGTGGATGCCGCGAGTGATTTTACCTGCCACGGTGCGATATGGCCGGCGAATCGTGCGTGGGCTCACCGCTATGCCTCGAAGCGATAACCCATTCCGGCCTCGGTCAGCAGATGCCGGGGCCGCGACGGGTCATCTTCGAGTTTGCGGCGCAGCTGCGCCAAATAGACCCGCAGGTAATGGGTTTCGGTGGCGTATGCCGGTCCCCACACCTCCTTGAGGAGTTCCTCGCGACCGACCAATTTGCCGCGGTTGCGGGCGAGCACCTCGAGCATGCCCCATTCGGTCGGCGTCAGGTGGACTTCGGTACCGTTTTTGGTGACCTTTTTGGCAGCCAAATCGACTGTGAACGAAGGTGTTTCGATAACAGGCTGGTCGGCTTCGGAGGCGGTGTTGCGCCGCACCGCAGCCCGCAACCGGGCCAGAAACTCATCCATGCCGAACGGTTTTGTGACGTAGTCGTCGGCGCCGGCGTCCAGCGCCTCAACCTTGTCCGACGAATCGGTTCGGGCCGAGAGGACGATCACTGGTGCGTTGAGCCAGCCGCGCAGCCCGGCCAACACCTCGATGCCCGAAATGTCCGGCAGGCCCAGGTCGAGAATCACCACGTCCGGACGATGTTCGGCGGCGGCGCGTAACGCGCCGGCGCCGGTGGCCGCGGTGGTGACGTCATAGCCGCGGACCGAGAGGTTGATGCGCAGTGCCCGCAGGATGTGCGGCTCGTCGTCAATGACCAGTACCCGAGTCACTGATTGCCCTCCGGCGCCGCCAAGTCCACGACGATGGTGAGACCGCCGCCGGGCGTGTCAGTGGCCTGAATTGTGCCGCCCATCGCCTCGACGAAACCCCGCGCCACCGACAATCCCAGGCCCACGCCGCTGGTGTTGTCGTGATCGCCCAGCCGCTGAAAGGCTTCGAAGAGTTGTTCCGCACTGCCATGCGGGATTCCGGGTCCCTCGTCGATGACATTGATCAGCACCCGCTCACCGACTTGTCCGGCATTGACTCGTACCACGCAGTTGGGTGCGTAGCGCAACGCGTTGTCGATGAGGTTGGCCAGCACGCGCTCGAGCAATCCGGCGTCGGCCAGCACCACCGTGCCGCCGACGTCGACTTTGACGCGGTCGAGCGCGGAGCGGAAAAAGCCTGTGGCGCCCTTGCCGATACTGACCAGAGCGCGCTGCACGGTCTCCTCCAGGTACACCCGTCGCAGCTCTGGCCGAACGACTCCGGCCGCCAATCGCGACGAGTCGAGAAGGTTGCCGACCAACGCGGTGAGGTGATCGATCGACTCCTCGATGGTGGCCAGCAATTCGGCGGTGTCTTCCGGAGAGAAGTCGATGTCCTCGGCGCGCAGGCTTGACACCGCCACTTTGGCCGCCGCCAGCGGAGTGCGTAGGTCATGGCTGACCGCGGACAACAAAGACCGCCGTAACTCATCGGCCCGCCCAATGGCCTCCGCCCGGCTGGCGTCTTCGGCGAGCTCGCGTTGGCGGATCAGACCCGCGGCCTGTTTGGCCACGGCGGAAAGCACCCGTCGGTCACGGGCGGCCAGCTTGCGGCCGGTCATCAGCATCCAGAATTCGTCGTCGCCGACCTCGATTGCGGTGTCGGCGGAATCGACTGTGGTGCACGGGTCTTTGCCGACCGAGGCGACGATGCTCGTCCGGAGCTGATCGTCTTCGCTTTGTTCGCGCAAAATACTGACTGCACGCTGTGAGTAAGTCTCCCGCACCCGTTCGAGAAGTGTCTCGAGGTCCGCGCCGCGCAGCACCGATCCCGCGAACAGCGTCAGCAGTTCTGCCTCCTGCGATGCGCGGCCGGCTTCTCGGGCTCGTTTGGCGGCGCCGTCGACCAGAACCGCGACTGCCACCGCGACCACCAGCAGGACCAGTTCCGTGACGGCGGCGTCGGGTTCGGCGATGGTGAAGCTGTGCCTTGGAGCGGTCAGGTAGTAGTTCAACAGCAATCCGGACAGCACTGCCGAAAGCGCTGCCGGCGCAACGCCTCCCAGCAACGCGACAGCCAGCACACCGACGAAGAACATCGCGCTTTCCCCACTGGTGTTGAGGATCCTGTCCAGCCAGGTCAGCGTGATCGCGCAGATCGCCGACGGGACGACGACCGCCGCCAGCCATGATCCGGCGCGTCGCTGCCGGGGAGAGATCGGGTTTCGTCGGTATCCCCGGTTCGATTCACCATGGGTGACGATGTGTACGTCGATCTTGCCGGACCGCTGCACGATCCGCGCGCCAATGCCCTCGTCCACGATGCGTGCCCATCGCGATCGCCGAGAGGTCCCTATCACCAGCTGCGTGGCGTTGATTTCGCGTGCGAAATCGAGCAGCGCCGTGGCCACATCGTCACCAACGACGATGTGCATGGACGCGTCAAGGCTGGTCGCGAGTTCGCGGACCTTGCCTATGCGGGGCGCCGACGCACCGGAAAGCCCGTCGCCGCGCAAGACGTGCACCACCATCAACTCGGCGCTGGACTTCGTCGCGATCCGTGAAGCCCGCCGCACCAACGTTTCCGATTCCGGTCCGCCGGTGACGGCGACGACGACTCGCTCCCGCGCCTCCCAAGTATCTGTGATCCTTTTCTCCGCGCGGTATTTCGCCAGTGCGGCGTCGACTTGGTCGGCCAGCCATAGCAGCGCGAGTTCCCTTAGCGCGGTGAGGTTTCCGCTGCGGAAGTAGTTGGACAAGGCCGCGTCGATCTTCTCCGGCGCGTAGACATTGCCATGGGAAAGTCTGCGTCGCAACGCCTCCGGCGTGATGTCGATGAGTTCGATTTGAGCGGCTTGCCGAACGACGGAGTCCGGGACCGTTTCCTGCTGGACGATCCCGGTGATCTGCGCGACGACGTCGTTGAGGCTTTCCAGATGTTGGATGTTCACGGTGGAAATCACCGTGATACCGGCGTCGAGCAGCTCCTCGACGTCCTGCCAGCGTTTCTGGTTCTTGCTGCCGGGCACGTTGGTATGCGCGAGTTCGTCGACTAGTACCACCTGCGGGCTGCGGGCGAGCACCGCCGGGACGTCGAGCTCGGTGAACCGGCTGCCGCGATATTCGATGGTTCGGCGCGGAATGACCTCGATACCTTCAAGGAGCTCAGCGACTTTGCGACGCCCGTGTGTCTCGACCACGGCCGCCACCAGGTCGGTGCCGCGTTCCAGTCGGCGGTGCGCCTCGGACAGCATCGCGTACGTCTTGCCGACGCCGGGTGCCGCGCCGAGGTAGATACGCAGTTCTCCGCGTTTGCGTCGGTGGTCGACGACACTCACGTGATCATCATCCACCAGAGTCGTCATCTGGTGACCGGATACTTGTGGTCGAGTTGCAGGTTGACGGCCAGCACGTTGACACGCGGTTCGCCGAAGAACCCGAGGTCGCGGCCGCGGCGGTTGGCCCGCACCACCTCTCGGACCTGATCGGCACTGACGTGGCGCGCCCTGGCGACTCGGGCCACCTGGACATCGGCGTAGGCCTCGGAGATGTCCGGGTCCAGACCGCTGCCGCTTGCGGTGACGGCATCGGCCGGTACCCGCGGGCTCTGTGGTGCGGCACCCCGGATCGGCACCAGCTGGCCGATGGCGTAGTCCTCACCGGATTGCGCGCACTCCACCCGAACTCCGTCGTAGCTGGTCAAGAACGTCTGGGCCGTGGTCGAGCACGGCTCGTTGACGCTGACAACCCTGGTGGGGTGGACGACGTTGCCGCGTGCGTCGCGAGGGCCAATCACCGACAACACGGCGCCGACGCCGCCTCCGGTGCAAAACGGACGCGACCCGTCCACCCCGTCACGCTCCCCGACTGCCTTACTGCGTGAACACACCTGGGTGAGCAGGCTGGGTGTGTCCGGGGCATCGACGATGCTTTCCGGCCCGAGGTTGCTGGCACCACTGGCCAGGGGGTCGTATCCGTCGCCGGCCGCCGGCGGTCTGCTCTGGAAGTACTGGGGCAGTGGACGGCCGGCGGTGTCGGTGAACAACTGGCCGATCAGGCTGCTGCCGACCGGTTTACCCTCGACCCGAATGATCGAGCCCTCCGCTTTGTCGTGCAGGCCGGGCAGCTGCGCGACCGCCCAGACAAGCAACGGATAGCCGGCGCCGAGGATCACGGTGAAAACGAGCAGCGCGCGCAGCGCGGCCCAGTGCTGGCGAACCAGATTGGCGAAACTCATCTCAGCCCATCCCCGGGAGCAGTTGAACAATCAGGTCGATGAGCTTGATTCCGATGAACGGGCTGACGATCCCGCCCAGCCCATAGACGTAGAGGTTGCGGCTGAGCAACTTCGCGGCGCTGCTCGGCGTGTAGCGAACACCCCGCAGCGCCAACGGAATCAGCGCGGCGATGATGATCGCGTTGAAGATCACCGCCGACAGGATCGCCGACTCCGGGCTGTGCAGCCGCATGACGTTCACCAGGTCCAGACCCGGGAAGATCGCGACGAACATCGCCGGGATGATCGCGAAATACTTGGCGATGTCGTTGGCGATCGAGAATGTCGTCAGCGCTCCGCGGGTGATCAACAGCTGCTTGCCGATCTCGACGATCTCGATGAGCTTGGTCGGATCGGAGTCCAGATCCACCATGTTGCCGGCTTCCTTGGCGGCGGTGGTGCCGGTGTTCATCGCCACCCCGACATCGGCCTGGGCAAGGGCCGGCGCGTCGTTGGTGCCGTCGCCGGTCATCGCGACAAGGCGCCCGCCCTCCTGCTCGCGTTTGATCAGTACCATCTTGTCTTCGGGGGTGGCCTCGGCGAGGAAGTCGTCGACACCGGCCTCTGCCGCAATCGCACTGGCGGTCAACGGATTGTCGCCGGTGATCATCACTGTGCGGATGCCCATCCGGCGCATCGCGTCGAAGCGCTCACGCATGCCGTGCTTGACCACGTCCTTGAGATAGATGACGCCCAGCACTTCGGCTTTCTTGCCGGCGGCGCCGTTGGAAACCTGGCCTACCACCAATGGGGTGCCGCCGGCAGCGGCGATGCCGTCGACTATCTCGCCGAGGATGGTCGGCGGTGTCCCGCCGTTGAGCCGGATCCACTCCGCCACGGAGTTCGCCGCGCCCTTGCGCAGTTGCCGTCCGTTGATGTCCACCCCGGACATCCGGGTCACCGCAGTGAATTCCACCCAGGATGCGTTGGCGAGTTCGCCGGGTGTCCGCGCACGCAATCCGTAGGCATCTTTGGCGTAGACGACGACGGAGCGACCCTCGGGCGTCTCGTCGGCGAGGCTGGACAGCTGAGCGGCGTCCGCAAGCTCCCGCTCGCTCACTCCGCTGACCGGAATGAACTCTGCGGCCTCGCGATTGCCGAGCGTGATCGTTCCGGTCTTGTCCAGCAGCAGGGTGTTGACGTCGCCTGCCGCCTCGACCGCACGCCCGGACATGGCCAGCACATTGCGCTGCACCAGCCGGTCCATCCCGGCGATCCCGATGGCCGACAGCAGCGCGCCGATGGTGGTGGGAATCAGGCACACCAAGAGCGCGACCAGGACGATGCCGGTGACCCCGTTGCTGTCCAGCGCCTGGGTGTCCGGCACGCCGGGATTGTTGGCCTTGGAGTAGACGGCCAGCGGCTGCAGCGTGGCCACCGCGAACACAAAGATGATGGTCAGCGCCGCCAGCAGGATGTTCAGCGCGAGCTCGTTCGGTGTCTTCTGGCGGTTGGCGCCCTCGACCAGTGCGATCATCCGGTCCACGAAGCTTTGGCCGGGCTTCTGGGTGATCTTGACGACGATGCGATCCGACAGGACGGTGGTGCCGCCGGTCACCGCCGAGCGGTCGCCGCCGGATTCCCGGATCACCGGTGCGGATTCGCCGGTAATGGCCGATTCATCCACGGACGCAATGCCTTCCACGACGTCGCCGTCGCCGGGGATGGTCTGGCCAGCTTCGACGACGACGATGTCGCCTTGTTGCAGCAGCGGCGCCGGCACCTTCTCCTCGACGGCGCGTGCGCCGGGTGCCCAATCGCGCAGCCGGCGGGCGATGGTGTCCGCCTTGGATTTTCGCAACGCATCGGCCTGCGCCTTGCCGCGCCCCTCGGCGACGGCCTCGGCCAGGTTTGCGAACAACACTGTGAGCCAGAGCCAGAACACGATCAGCCTGCCGAACCAGCTCGGATCGCCGATCGCCAGCACCGTGGACCACGCGGCGCCGATTTCGACGATGAACATCACCGGGTTGCGCCACAGCGTGCGGGGATCGAGTTTTTTCAGCGCGCCGGGCAGCGACTTGGCCAGCATCTTGGGGTCGAGCAGGCCGCCCTGAACCCGCTCCACCGGCGCGGTGTGCGGCGCCTTGGCGAAATCCATTGTGGACGAGACCATTTCAGTGGATCCCCTCCGCGAGGGGCCCCAGCGCCAGCGCGGGCAGGAAGGTGAGGGCAACCAGAATGACGGTCACTCCCACGACCAGGCCGACAAATTGAGGCTTGTGGGTGGGCAGCGTGCCGGCGGACTCCGGCGTCGTACCCTGCCGGGCCAGTGAGCCGGCCAGCGCGAGCAACAGGATCATCGGCAGGAACCTGCCGAAGGCCATCGCCAGCCCCAAAGCCGTGTTGTACCAGGTGGTGTTGGCCGACAGCCCGGCGAATGCCGAGCCGTTGTTGTTGGCCGCCGAGGTGAACGCATACAGCACCTCGGACAGGCCGTGTGGTCCGGTGTTGGCCATCCCGGCGCGCTCTGGCGGCAGCGCCATCGCGATCGCGGTGCCGAGCAGCACGATGAGCGGGGTCACCAAGAAGTAGCTGGCCGCGAACTTGATCTCGCGCGGAGTGATCTTCTTGCCCAGGTATTCGGGGGTGCGGCCGACCATCAGCCCCGCGACGAACACGGTGATCACGGCCAGGACGAGGATGCCGTACAGGCCCGAGCCGGTGCCGCCGGGTGCGACCTCGCCGAGCTGCATGTTGAACATCGTCATCATGCCGCCGAGGCTGGTATACGAGTCGTGCGCGGAATCGACGGCGCCAGTTGACGTCAACGTCGTGGCGTTGGCGAAGATCGCGGAGTCGGCGACGCCGAATCGCTGCTCGACCCCCTCCGACGCGGCGCCCACCGCGCTGGGCACGGTGCCGTGGTGCTGCAACTGAACCAGCATCGTCACGGTGACGCTGATCGCGGCGATCACGCCCATCACGGCGACGATCGCATAGCCCTGCTTCTTGCTGCCCACCAACCGGCCGAAGGTGCGCGGCAGTGAAAAGCTGATCACCAACAGCAAAAAGATCTCCACCCAGTTGGTCCACGTGGTCGGGTTCTCGAACGGGTGGGCGGAGTTGGCGTTGTAGAAGCCGCCGCCGTTGGTGCCGAGTTCTTTGATCACCTCCTGGCTGGCCACCGGGCCGCCGGGGATGGTCTGCTGCGAGCCGGCCAGCGTGGTGACCAGCTGGTCGTGCAGGTGGAAGTTCTGGATGACGCCGCCGGCGACCAGCACCACCGCGCCGAGGATGGCGATCGGCAGCAGTATGCGCAGCGTGCCGCGGACGAGGTCCACCCAGAAGTTGCCGAGTTCGCCGGTGCGGGTGCGGACGAATCCGCGCACGAATGCGACCGCGACCGCCATCCCGACGGCGGCGGACACGAAGTTCTGCACCGCCAAACCGGCCATCTGCACCAGGTGTCCTTGGGTCGACTCACCGGAGTAGGCCTGCCAGTTGGTGTTTGTGACGAAGCTGACCGCGGTGTTCCAGGCCAGAGCCGGAGTCATCGGGGACGCAGGACCATGCAGGTGCAGCGGCAGCTTGCCCTGGATCAGCTGCAGCGAGAACAAGAACAGGATGCTGACCGCGGAGAAGGCGAGGACGCTGCGCGCATACGCTGCCCAGGATTGCTCGGAGCGCGGGCTGGCACCGATCAGGCGGTAAATGAATCGCTCTACACCCCAGTGCTTTTCAGTGCTGTAGACCCGGAACATGTAGTCACCCAACGGCACATGGACGATCACCAGTGCTGCCACTAGGAGCGCAACGAACAGCAGCCCGGCTGTCGTGGTGCTCATCAGAAACGTTCCGGAAAGAGCAGGGCCGCAACGAGTAGCACCGCGATGAGGACGGCCAGTGCCAGACCGATGCCGTTGGCGGCGCTCACAGCCCCTCGACCAGCTTCAGCACCATGCCGAGCACGGCGAATACTCCCGCGGTCAGCAGGATGTACGCAAGCACCGACATTGATCCTCCGTTTCACGACCGCCCAAGTCATGCTCGGTCGGTCGCGCAGCACCCACTGGGCCCTCGGGGATGAGGGCTGCAATGACGCTAAGCCCGTTCGGTATCCAGGGCAGCAGTCATTAACGCTTTCTTTACGGTGGCGGTGCCCGTTACGGTCGGGCCGGCGCGCACGCCTGCGCTGCGTGCGCCTTGCCGCGGTAGTACCGTTCGCCGTATGCGTGCCCAGGACATGGCCGAGGACTTCCCGGTTTTGACCACCGACTCTGCCGCACTGGAGGCTGTCCGCATGCTCGCGGAGCGACGCCTACCCGGAGTTTTGGTCGTCGACGCATCCGGCAGCCCGTACGCGGTGCTGCCGGCCTCGCAAGTGGTCCGCTTCATCGTGCCCGGTTACGTGCAGGACGACCCGTTGTTGTCGGGCGTGCTCGAGGAATCGATGGCCGACCACATTGCGGAGAGGTTGGAAGGCAAGACGGTCGGTGACATGCTGCCCGCGCACCTTTCCGACGTGCCGCCGGCCAACTTCGACGACACCATCATCGAGGTAGCCGCGGTGATGGCGCGGCTGCGAAGTCCGCTGATCCCGGTCACCAAGAGTGGCAAATTGCTTGGTGTGATCACCGCATCACGTCTGCTGGCTGCGGTGCTCAAGTCTTGATCGCCCGCAAGCTGGGCGGCGGAGTGGCGTGTGTGACGTGCACGAGGTAGATGACGCAGCAAGAAGCCCAGAATACCGGCCATTGCGGTCAGAACCCGACGAGCGTTGGGGCCCTGGGGCTTACGAAAGACGTTGACCGCGTCGGCGATCGCTTCCACTCCGGTCAGCGACGTGCCACCGTTGGCGAATGCGCGGAGCAACACCAGAATCGTCGCACCCATGACCAGACCGTTGCCCTGATGCACCGGCACCGCTTCCGGAATGTGCTCTGGATCGTATTGCGGTAAGCCCCAGAAGGTTTCGCGAACGACACCGGTCACGATCATCACCGTGAGCATGGCGAGTAGACGGGCACGGCGAATATCCGGCCCGCTTCCCGCACTCCGCGCAGGTTGGCTAGGAGATGATGTGCCGGATGCGCACTGCACCGCCAGCCTCCAAGCTTGCAATTACCCTTCGGCCGGCTGTTCGAGCAGCGGCAAACGCACGCGGAACACCGTTCGCCCGTCGGCGGACTCCGCGCTGACCGAGCCGTGATGCGCCTTGACGATCGAGTCGACGATCGGCAAGCCCAATCCGTTGCCCGAGCCGTTGGATCGCGACGTGTCACCGCGCACGAATCGTTCGAACAAGTGCGGCAGCAGATCCGGCTCGATGTCGGGACCGTCGTCGGTCACGGTCAGCTCCGCATAAGGGCCGTCGTGGCCGGCCGGGTGACGCGAGATCGCGGTTGTCACGGTGACGCCCGGCGGGGTGTGCACGTGCGCGTTGCTCAGCAGGTTGCTGACCAGTTGGTGCAGCCGGTCGCGGTCGCCGCGCACCCACACCGGGTCCTCCGGCAGGTCGTTGACCCAATTGTGGGTAGGCGCCGCCACGGCCGCGTCGTTGACCGCGTGGATCACCACATCGGCCAGATCGACGTCCTCGGTGTCGAGATCCTCGCCTTCACCCAACCGCGACAGCAGCAGCAACTCGTCGACAAGCGACGTCATCCGCAACGCCTCGGACTCGATTCGGGCCAGCGCGTACTCCGTCGTCGGCGGCAGCGCCGAGCTGTCCTGACGGGTGAGTTCGGCATAGCCCTGAATCGCGGCCAACGGGGTGCGCAGTTCGTGGCTGGCGTCGGTGAGGAATTGCCGCATCCGGCGGTCGGATTCGGTGCGGTGCGCCAGCGCGCTGTCGACGTTGTCCAGCAACCGATTCAGCGTGTGCCCGACGATGCCGACCTCGTTGTCGGGATCGGTGTCGTCGGGCCGTACCCGGGTGGTGATCCGGTGCTCGTCGCCCACGAGCGGCATGCTTGCCACCTCGGCGGCGGTCGCTGCGACGCGGCGCAATGGACGCAACGCATAGCCCACCACCGTAATCGTGAGCGCCGCCGTCAGCAGCAGCGCAGCCACCAAAAGCGCTGTGGCGGTGACTGTTCGGCGAGCGATGGTCCGATTCGCGAGCTTCAGCGAAACCCCGACCAGCAGGCGGTCCGGTCCCTCGGCGCGGCTGTCCACCCGGTAGGAGCCCAGGCTGCCCAGCACGTCGGTGCGCGGCGGGCCGTCGGTCCACGATCGCGCTTCGATGGCCCGGACCACGTCGGGGGCAGCGGGCTGCGCCTCGTCCTCGGAGAACACCGCCGAGCCCACCACCACACCGTCGTGCAGGACCGCGATGAGGTTACCCGGTGTCTGGCCGGTGAACTCCAGCATCGCCTGCTGGATCGGCAAGGCGCTGTGCGAACTTTCGCCGCTGCGGTAACGGCTATACGAATGTTCCAGTGCCTGCAGGGATTCGGCGACTTCGGCGTCGTTCATCGTGGTGACATACGCGCGCAGGCTCAGCACCGACACCACGTCGACCGCCACTAATACCGCACAGACCACCGCGCAAACGCCCAGCACCAACTGCCGGCGCAGGGATCGCGGCCACCACCGCCGCGCGGCTCGGCGGCGCGGGCTCATTCCGGCGGTCGCAGCATGTATCCGACACCTCGCACGGTGTGGATCATCGGGTCGCGGCCCGCGTCGATCTTCTTCCGCAGATACGAGATGTAGAGGTCGACAATGCTGGTGCGCCCCGCGAAGTCGTAATTCCAGACGCGGTCCAGTATTTCGGTGCGGGTCAGCGCCCGGCGCGGGTTGCGCATCAGGAAGCGCAGCAGCTCGAACTCGGTCGACGTCAGCGACAGCGGCGTTCCCCCGCGGGTGACTTCCCGGCTGGCGCCGTCGAGGGTGAGGTCGCCGACCCGCAGTTCCTCCTCGGCCGGGGGCGCCAGGTGAGTGGAGCGGCGAAGCAGCCCGCGCAGCCGGGCCACCAGCTCCTCTAGGCTGAACGGCTTGGTCATGTAGTCGTCGGCGCCGGCGGTCAAGCCGGTGACCCGGTCCATCACCGAATCGCGGGCGGTGAGAAACAGCGTCGGGGTGTAGGCGTCTGATTCGCGCACCCGCTGCAGAATCTGCAGCCCGTCCATGTCGGGCAGCATGATGTCGAGCACCAGCACGTCGGGGCCGACCTTGTCGAACTTGGCGACGGCCTCCCGGCCGTTGTGCGCGACGTCGACAATCCAGCCTTCGTAGTGCAGCGCCATCTTGACCAGGTTGGTCAGCGCCGGCTCGTCGTCGACCAGCAAAACCCGGATCGGTGATCCGTCGGCCCGGTTGATCCGCGGCAGCTGCCCGAGGATGGCCTGGCGCGGCCGCTGTTCGCGCGCGTAACCCGACACAGCCGTCATATTCCTACATTCTCCCGGGCGCACATCGCTCTGTCACGAAGTTCATATCGTTCTCAAATGTTGCGGGCATCACCCGAGGTGGTGCCCGACTCGGCCAGATATGCGTTTTCTATGCATGTCATCAGTCGGCTTGATCTGGCGCTGGCCCGAAAAATACTGTGGTGCTTAGCCGTTGATCGGCACGGCGCTGCAGATGAGGAGTGCACTCCTCAAACTGATTGCGCGCAAACTACTTTGCGGCCGCCGCCTGCGCCTGGCCAATCGCCAACGACATTTGCGAACGGGCCCGAGCCCAGGCCGTGGCGTGCTTGCGGTGAGAGGAAGTTAGGAGAAGTCAGTGCATTTCACGGCATTTGTCACCACACATCCGGAGCTGCTGAGCGCGGCGGCCGGCGATCTGACCGGCATCGGGTCGGCGATGTCCGCCGGTAACGCAGCGGCAGCCGCACCGACCGGCGGCGTCCTTCCGGCCGCCGCCGACCCGGTGTCGGCCTTGACCGCCGCGCAGTTCGCCGCCCACGCCGGCAGGTATCAGGCGATCAGCGCCCAGGCGGCGGCGGTTCACCAGCAGTTTGTCACCACGTTGGCGACCAGCGCCGGTTCGTATGCGGCCACCGAAGCCGCCAATGCGGCCCGAATCTGAGTGGCCCAGCTAACAGACGAAAGGCACTCCCGATGGATTTCGGCCTCTTGCCACCGGAAATCAACTCCGCTCGCATGTACGCCGGCGCAGGCCCGGGGCCGATGCTGGCTGCCGCCGCTGGCTGGGACGGGCTCGCAAGCGAACTGCACTCGACGGCGACGTCGTACCAATCGGTCGTGAGCGGGCTGACCGCCGGGCCGTGGCAAGGACCCGCATCGGCGGCGATGGGCGCGGCGGCCGCGCCGTACGTGGTGTGGATGAGCGCGACCGCCGCCCAATGCGAACAGGTGGCCAACCAGGCCAGGGCGGCGGTGAGCGCCTATGAGGCCGCGTTCGCGATGACGGTGCCGCCCCCGGTGATCGCCGCCAACCGCGCGCAGCTGATGGCCCTGGTCGCCACAAACTTTCTGGGGCAGAACACCCCGGCGATCATGGCCACCGAGGCGCACTACGGCGAAATGTGGGCGCAGGACGCCGCAGCGATGTACGGCTACGCCGCCAGTTCGGCGGCCGCCTCCACGCTGGCCCCGTTCACGCCGCCGCCGCACAACACCAACCCGGCCGGGCTGGCCGGCCAGTCGGCCGCGGTGGCCCAGTCCGCCGGCAGCTCGGCGGGCACCCACGCCCAGACCATGACGTCGTCGCTGTCGGCGGTCCCGCAGACACTGCAGACACTGGCGTCGCCCACCGGGTCGGGGACCGGGATGTCGCAGATGGTGATGGGCAGCGGGACGTCGGCGGCGACGTCCGCGGCCTCGGCCCCGGCAAGCGCACTCACCGCCCTGACCGGCGCATCGGGCAAGGGGGCCATCAAGGGCGCCAGCAAGACCGCCGACGTCGGCGGCGGGGCGCTGTCCGGCTTGGCCGGCGCGTTCGGCGGTAGCGAATCGCTGGGTCTGATCGAGGACACCGTCGGCCTCGAAATGGACGGCGTCGGGCTGGTCGGTCTGGACGGCGGTGGCGTCGGCTTGGACGTGCTCGGCGTGGGTCTGGATTTCCTGGGTGCCGACGAGCTGACCGAGTCCGGGGGACTGGGTCCGCTCGGCGGCCTGGGTGGCTTGTCACCGCTGGGGGGTCTGGGCGGCGCGGGCCACATGGGTGGTATCGGTGGCGCAGGGGCCTCCGCCAGCATCGGCCAAGCGGCGTCGCTCGGCGGGCTCTCCGTGCCGCAGAGCTGGGCCGCATCGATGACCCCGGCCAGCGCAATGCCGTTGCCCGGCACCAATCTCGGTGCCGCCCCGGCGGTTTCGACGACCGGCGTCTCGGGGATGCCCAAGGTCACCTTCCCGAGCATGGCTGGACGTGAGGCCGACGGGGCCGTCAGGTCGATCGGGTTGCGCACCAGCGTGGTGCCGCACTCACCGATGGCCGGATAGCCGTCAACATGTAGTGGCCCGCACACCGGGGGGTGTGCGGGCCACGTTGTTGGGGTGTGGGTTAGGCCCAGCTGGAGCCGACGGCGGAGTCGGTGGAGGCCATGTTGGAGCCGGCGGTTTGCACCTTTTGGCCGTGCGCGTTGGCCTGTTCGTAGATGACCTGGAAGTTGCGGCCTAACTGGGTGATGAACTCTTGGCAGGCCGTTGAGCCGGCGCCGCCCCAAAAGTCGCCGGCGGCAAGCACATCGCGGATGATGGCCTGGTGCTCGGCCTCCAGGGAGGCGGCTTGGGCGCGGATCAAAGCGCCGTGGGCGTCGACATCGCCGAACTGGTAGTTGATGGTCATTTCTGGTTCTCCTAGCTGGACAGGATCTGCTGGGAGGCTTGTTCTTGGGCCTCGTAGTTGTTGGCGTCGCGGATCAGCCCGTCGCGCACACCGTGGAGCATGTTGACGATGTTGCGAAACGCGGTGTTCATCTGGCCCATGGTGTCGTAGGAGGTGGCCTGGGCGGTTCCGCTCCAGCCGGCTCCGGCGATGTTTTGGCTTGAGGCCCACATCTTGCGGGCTTCGTCTTCGACGGTTTGGGCGTGCACGTCAAAACGGCCCGCCATGTCCCGCATGGCGTGCGGGTCGGTCATAAACCGGGTAGGCATGAAATTCTCCTTTGTGGTTGACGGGTGGGTGCTGCGCTGGTCGTCCTGGGGTACAGGTTACGACCTGCGTTTTAACAGCCGGCTTCAAACATGTGACAAGTTGTCTCCGTTGTCCGCCTAGCCGGCCGCGATCGCATTGGCGGCCTCGGTGGCCGCATACGACCCGGCGCTGGTGCCCAGTGTGTTGACGAACATCTCGTGAATCGCCTCGGCTTGGGCACTGACCGACTGATACATGGCGGCGTGCGCGGCGAACTGTGTTGCCGTGAGCGCCGAAACCTCGTCGGCGGCCGCGGGAACCACACCGGTGGTGGGTGCCGCCGCGGCGGCGTTCTGTGACGCCATCACCGAGCCGATGCCTTGCAGGCTGGCGGCTGCAGCCGTCAGGTCCTCGGGCTGTGTGGTCACGAAAGACATGGCTTCTCCTGATGTCGCACTACCGATTCCACTCATCCCACAGTGCCCCGCACAAAGGCCGAGTAGAACGCCCTTAACGGTTTCCTAACGCCGAAGCCCCATTTCTTGATGCTTTGATGCCGCGAACGTGTTGTGGCCCGCACACCGGGGGGTGTGCGGGCCACGTTGTTGGGGTGTGGGTTAGGCCCAGCTGGAGCCGACGGCGGAGTCGGTGGAGGCCATGTTGGAGCCGGCGGTTTGCACCTTTTGGCCATGCGCGTTGGCCTGTTCGTAGATGACCTGGAAGTTGCGGCCTAACTGGGTGATGAACTCTTGGCAGGCCGTCGAGCCGGCGCCGCCCCAAAAGTCGCCGGCGGCAAGCACATCGCGGATGATGGCCTGGTGCTCGGCCTCCAGGGAGGCGGCTTGGGCGCGGATCAGTGCGCCGTGGGCGTCGACGTCGCCAAACTGGTAGTTGATCGTCATCGTCGGTGCTCCTTCTAGCTCGACAGGATCTGCTGGGAGGC
>NZ_BFAB01000002.1:0-374436 GCF_003402475.1 Mycobacterium sp. MFM001 | reverse complement strand
TCATAAACCGGGTAGGCATGAAATTCTCCTTTGTGGTTGACGGGTGGCCGGTGGCCTTGAGGTACAGGTTACGACCTGCGTTTTAACAGCCGGCTTCAAACATGTGACAAGTTATGTCCACTCTGCGCCTACCCGGCTACAACCGGCCGGCCCATCACGGTGGGTTTGAAGCCGTAGCGCGGGGCGCCGAAACCGAAGCCGCGGTTGGCGCCCGCATTGCCGATCGGCATGCCGGGCATCCCCGGGCTGCCGGCCGCCGCCTCTGGCGCGGCTGCCCATCCGCTGGCCTGCAACGCAGTGGTGCCGGTGCTCGCCGGGGTCGCCGAGGCCCAACTTGCCGGCACCGACATGGCGCCCACCGTCGAAGCCTGGCCCATGCTGCCGGTGACCGCCGACGCGGCGCTGGCCGCGCCGGTGCCCGCGCCGCCGGCGATACCGCCAATGCCGCCGCCCAGTGCGCCGAGGTTGCCCAGCGGACCACCAGGAGCCAGCAGGGCTCCCAGGCCGCCGCCGACAGAACCACCGCCCGCGGCGTTGAAACCCGGACCGGCGAAGTAACCGATCATGCTGGGAATCAACGTCGACGGGATATACATCACCGCCGTCGCGCCGCCGGAGGAGATGCCGTTCAGAATCACCGACAGGTAGTCCGTTCCGGACCCTGCGCCTAGCGCATTCGCGATACCGCCGAGTGCCGACGAGGCCGACGACGTCGACGCAAGCGGCGACGACATGCTCTGCAGCGCCCCGGGCACCACCGACGTCAGCTGTGACAGCGTCGTCTGGGCGCCGCTGCCGCCCGCGGTGCCGGCGGCGTTGGTGACCGCGGCGGCTTGCGCCGCCATCCCGCCCTCGTTGGTGTTCTTGGTCGGCGGGTTGAACGGCGTCAGCTGTGAAGCGACCGCCGAGGAGCCGGCATACCCGTACATCGCCGCCGCGTCTTGCGCCCACATTTCGGCGTAGTGGGCCTCGGTGGCCATGATCGCCGGGGTGTTCTGGCCCAGCACGTTGGTCGCCACCAACGCTGCCAGCTGAGCGCGGTTGGCCGCGATCACCGGCGGCGGCACCGTCATCGCAAAAGCCGCCTCGTAGGCGGCCGCGGCCGCCTGGGCCTGGCTGGCCGCCTTCTGCGCCTGCGCGGCGGTGGTGCTCATCCACTCCACATACGGCGCGGCAGCCGTGGCCATCGACGCCGACGCCGGGCCCATCCACTCCTCACTGGTCAGTCCAGTGATCACCGACTCATAGGAGGCGGCCGTCGAGCTCAACTCGGCGGCCAGCGCGTTCCACGCCGACGCGGCGGCCATCATCGGCCCCGATCCGGCACCGGCATACATGCGCGCGGAGTTGACCTCCGGCGGCAACAGTCCGAAATCCAGCATGATCCGCTCCGCCTAACCCGCCGCGATCGCGTTGGCGGCCTCGGTGGCCGCATACGAACCGGCGCTGGTACCCAATGTGTTGACGAACATCTCGTGAATTGCCTCGGCCTGAGCGCTGACGGCCTGATACAGCGCGCCGTGTGCGGCGAACTGTGTTGCCGTGAGCGCCGAAACCTCGTCGGCGGCCGCGGGAACCACACCGGTGGTGGGTGCCGCCACGGCGGCGTTCTGTGAGGCCATCGCCGAGCCGATGCCTTGCAGGCTGGCGGCCGCAGCCGTCAACGCTTCGGGTTGAGTGGTCACGAAAGACATGACTTCTCCTGGTGTCGCACTACCGATTCCACGCATCCACAGTTGCCGAAGAAGACGGCAAAGTGATAGCTCGTTAACGGCTTCTTAACTGTTGGGCCGGAAGTCTTAACACGGTGCCGTTGCCGGATACATAGATGTCACGTGGCGGCGTTTCGGCACCGGTTGATCCGGCGGTGCCGCCGCCGCGCTACATTCGCCGCCGGAGCCCCCATAGCCCAATTGGCAGAGGCAGCGGACTTAAAATCCGCCCAGTGTCGGTTCGAGTCCGACTGGGGGCACCGACGAAGCTGCGGTATTGCGTTGCGGCCGAAAGGATTCGGCGTGCGCGCCGATCAGAGGTGTTCGGGGCAGTACGCGGTCGCCGCGGTGATCGCAAACCTGGCGGCGTGCTCCATGGTGAATCCCGGGTTGGTGCTGTGTACCGCGTTGACCGTGTCCATCGGGGACAGGCCCTGGTCCATCAACTCGCACACCGACCTACCGGCGGCGATGGCCTGATTGGCGCCGCGATGGGTGATGCCCTGCTGGTCGAGTGCGGCAAGGAAGCTCGCATCGGTGCCGGACGCTTCAGCATGCGCAGGCGCGGCGAGACCGACGACGGCGGCGGCGCCCGCCAGCGCGATTACCAACTTCGGCGCAGTCATGAACGACATGGCCTTCCCCTTCGCGTCGTTGACGTCTCGTCTCACGGATTCCAGCGTGACTCAACGGAGTTGAAGGACCCAGCTCGTTAACGGCTTCTTTACGTCGGCACGCGAACTCTTAACACGTTGCACCCGTGGGCCCGTCGAGCAGGCAGCGATGCCGCGTAACACCGAATTAACATTGCGTCGGGCGACGCTAAAAACTTGGTAACACGTTCGTAACGGGCGCTGGGCAGCATAAAAGCCATGAAGCGCCTGCTCCTCCTGCTGGGTCTCGCCGCCATGATCGGCCTTGCTGCGCCTGCACAGGCCGACGAGTCCAACGGCGACGCGGCCTTCCTGGCCGCACTCGACCAGCAGGGGATCACCCACCGCGGCGCCAATCAGGCCATTGCCGCAGGTCGGGCGGTGTGCGAGTTGATGGACGGCGGCCTTTCGCCGCTCGACACGGTCAACGCGGTGCGCAGCACCAACCCGGGATTCACCCCCGAGCACGCCGCCAAGTTCGCGGTCACAGCCGCGTCGGCGTACTGCCCGCAACACCTCTGACCAGCGCTCCTTCCACAGTTTTTGCCCGGAAGGAAATATTGCCTACTAGGCAAGGTTGGCGTACGTTGGTCGGGTGACCCGACCGCCTAGCCTGCGCGAACGCAAGAAACTCGATACCCGCAAGGCGATCAGTGACGCCGCGCTGACCTTGGTTTTCGAGCGTGGCCTGGACAACGTCACCCGCGACGACATCGCCGCCAGGGCCGGCGTATCGGTACGCACGTTCAGCAATTACTTCACCGGGAAGTACGACGCGCTGGCCTACCGGCAGATCGAACGCGTGCGGCGCGGCCTGGCGGCACTGCGTCAGCGCCCCCACGACGAGCCGCTGTGGTCGGCGATCAGCGCGGCGGTGCTCGAGTCGATGGCGGCCGATGGCGACCTGACCATGCCCCCGGATCACGCTCAACTCGCCGAGGTGCGCAAGCTGCTGCTGGCACCCGAGGTGCGGATGGCGGTATCGAAAGAGGTGTTCGCAGACTGGGTTCGAGTGATCGCCGCCCGTAGCGGGACCGATCCAGACCGAGACCTGTACCCGCGCTTGGTGGTCGGCGTGATCCGCGCCGTCGTCGAAGCCGCGATGGACGCCTACGCGGATGCCGATCCGCCGGTGAGCATGGCTGTCCTGCTTCGCCGCGGCTTCGCCGATGTGGCTGCGGGCCTTCCGGTTCCGGGCCGCACAACCACCGGAGGTACGTGATGCGCCACAACGCCGTGGACGTCGTCGTCGCCGGCGCGGGTCCCAACGGGCTGATGGTGGCATGCGAACTCGCGCTCGGAGGAGTGCGGCCCGTCGTTCTCGACGCGCTGCCCGCGCCCAGCGCCGAACCAAAAGCCAACGGCCTTGTCGGACAGGTAATTCGGATACTCGACCTGCGTGGCCTGTATCAGGAGTTCTCCGGTACGCCCGGACCTCCCCAGCCGCTACCGGCCTGGATATTCAGCGGGATCCCGCTCTCATTCGCCGACGTCGCCGACAATCCGATGTACTCGTTGATGATTCCGCAGCCACGGGTGGTGCGACTGCTCGAAAAGCGGGCCCGAGAACTCGGCGTCGACATCCGGTGGGGACACGAGCTGACCGGTCTGGTCCAGCACGGCGATGGCGTCGCACTGACCGTGGGCACCGTCGACGGGCCATATCAGCTCGCCACGAAGTACCTGATCGGCGCCGACGGCGGGCGCAGCCTGGTCCGCAAGAGTGTCGGGATCGGCTTTCCCGGCAGCACCGCCCCGATGGTGAGCCGGCTTGCGCATGTGTATCTTCCGGACGAATTCCGTACCGAAGACGGCGGGGTCGAGATTCCGGGAATAGGGCGACTTCGGTTCGGGCACAACCGGTTAGAGCGCGGCGGCTTTGTCTTCGCGGAGTTCGACGCGGGGCGGCCAATGGTGGCGACGCTCGAGTTCGGCGCCGATCCGATGCCCGACGAGACACCGATGACCATCGGGGAGCTGCGCGAGAGCCTGCGCCGGGTACTGGGCGTCGATCTGCCGATCGAACCGCCGCGCGGACCGGGGCCACACGCACTGCGCCGGATCAACGGCCAGAACACCAGGCAGGCCGATCGCTACCGCGACAACAACGTGTTCCTGGTCGGCGACTCCGCACACGTGCACTCCGCGATGGGCGGACCCGGGCTCAACCTCGGCCTGCAGGATGCGGTCAATCTCGGATGGAAACTGGCAGCTGCTGTAAACGGTTGGGCGCCAATGGAATTACTCGATACTTACCATTCGGAGCGCTTCCCGGTCGGCGAGCGCGTGATGATGCAGTCGATGGCGCAAACCGCCCTGATGGCTCCCGGTCCCGAAGTCACCGCGCTGCGTACGCTTTTCGGTGAGCTGGTGCGAAAGCCTGACACCGCAGCGCATATGGCACATCTGCTTGCCGGGTCAGACGTCCGCTATGACGTCGGGGACAACCATGTGCTCTCCGGGCGACTGGTTCCCGACATGACCTTGGGCAGCGGGCAGCGCGTTGCCGAGTTGATGCACCGGGCCCGCGGGGTTTTGCTCGACGTCACCGGCGGAGCGCTAGCCGATACCGCGGCGCCCTGGGCTGACCGCGTCGACACCGTGGTCGCCGAAAGTCCGGATGCGCCTGCGGCAATGTTGATCCGGCCCGACGGCTATGTCGCTTGGGCCGCCGACCAGGGGGAAACGGCGGATATCGGCCAGTTACGCCGTGCGCTGGGCCGCTGGTTCGGACCGGCCGACACGCGCCGCGCGGAAAAGATGTGATGTTGACCGCTTTTGGGCGCACAACGCTAAGAAATTCTTATTTTCGAACCAGATTGAACTTCGGGATGCAGCGTTAGCGGTTCATGGAAAACCGCTGGACATATGTGCTAATCGGTTCGCTGTCCCGAGTGAGCGCAAGGATCGGGCGTTCCGTGCCTAAGGGCAACCTGAGTTATTGACGTGGTGTGAGCGGGTAGTCGGCAAAAGACGCGCCTTTGGGTGCAGATCCCGCCACTAGACTCAGCGAGAAGCGCGTCCGAGGGCGCCGTATCCGATGATGTCGGGCTTGTGTTGCCACAGCAGGCCAACCGGCGTCTGAGTCCGGTCACGGTCGGACGAACGAGCAAAGGCAGGTGCCACTGTGGGCAGTGTGAGCTACGTCAACGGCGAGGTCGGCGTTGCGCCGGGCTTCGCGGTCGTCCGCGAAATCGGCGTCCACCAGGGTGGCGTGAGCGGCATCGCGGCCAGCGCCGACGGCGGCCGGGTGATGGTGACGAATTGCGGCGACGACAGCGTCTCGTCGATCGACACCCGCTCCGGCGCCCTCGTGCGCACCGTCGTCGGCATCGACGAACCGTTCGCGATAGCGATTGCCGCGAACCGGGCCTACGTCAGCACCGTCTCGAGGGCCTATGACGCGATTCTGGTCCTCGACGTGGACACCAACCGGGTCGTCGCAGTGCATCCGGTCGCTGAGAGCGTCCGCGATCTGGCGGCGAGCCCGGACGGCGGGCGGGTGTATGCCGCCCGCACGGCGGTGGGCGGCGCCGACGTCGCAGTCCTGGACACCAGGACCGGTCGCCTCGACGAGATCACCATTGCGGCGACGTCGGGCACCGTCGCGGAATGCGTGCGGGTCAGTTCCGACGGGCGCCGACTGTACGTCGCGACCAACAGCGCCGCCGGCGGAACGCTTGCCGTCGTCGACACCGAGCAGCGGCGTGTCGTCGATACCATCGAGATCGCTTCGCCGATCAGGGATATCGCGCTCAGCCCGAACGGCGGCACCGCGTATGTGGCCAGCTGCGGACCCGACTTCGGCACGGTTCTCGACGTGGTCGACACGCACACGAACGCGGTGGTCAGCACCCACAAGATCGCCGAGATCGGCGGCCCGGTCACCCAGCTGACGCTGAGCCGCGACGGTCAGCGCGCCTACCTCGTCGGCGACGAGAGCGTCACCGTGCTGCGCACCGGGACCCATGAGGTCGTCGGCGCAATCAACGTGGGCCGTCAGCCGTCGTGCGTGATCGAAAACCCGCACGGCAACTCGCTCTACATCGGCGACTACGCCGGCGCCGTCACCGTGGTCTCGGTGGACGTGGCCGACGACGAGCCCACCGCCCAGCACGAGTGGACCATGCCCGAGCTGTTTCGGCTCGAGCCGGCATTGACCTGAGCTGAACGCGCGGCGTCGCTGCGCTTCGAACCATAAGCTGTACGTCGATGTACAGCACAATGCAGAACTTCCCGTTGACGATCGCCGCCATCCTGCGGCATGCGACCAGCGTCCATGGCGCGCGGCGGGTCACCACCGCCACCGGCAGCGGCTACCGCCACTGCAGCTACGCCGAACTTGGTCAGCAGGCCGCCCAGCTGGCCCACGCACTGCGCAAGCTGCGGATCAGCGGAGACCAGCGGGTCGGCACGTTCATGTGGAACAACGCCGAACACCTCGCCGCCTACATGGCGGTCCCGTCGATGGGCGCGGTGCTGCACACGCTGAACATCCGGCTCTTCCCTGAGCAGATCGTGTTCGTGGCCAACGAAGCCGAAGACCAGGTGGTGCTGGTCGACATGTCGCTGGCCAAGCTGCTCGCTCCCGTCCTGGGCCGGCTGGAGACCGTGCACACCGTGATCGCCGTCGGCGAGGGGGACACGGCGCCGCTGGCCGAGTCGGGCAAGACGGTGCTGCGCTACGACGACGTGCTGGCCGGCGAGCCGGCCGAATTCGACTGGCCGGACATCGACGAGAACTCGGCGGCGGCGATGTGCTACACCAGCGGCACCACCGGAAACCCCAAAGGCGTTGTCTACAGCCACCGTTCAAGCTATCTGCACACGATGGCGGCCTGCACCAGCAACGGCATCGGCGTCGGGTCCAGCGATTGTGTGCTGCCGATCGTGCCGATGTTCCACGCCAACGCGTGGGGACTGCCGTACGCCGCGTTGATGGCCGGCGCCGACCTGGTGCTGCCCGACCGGCACCTGGACGCCAAGTCGCTGGTCGACATCGTCGAGAAGCTGCGGCCGACCGTGGCCGGCGCGGTGCCGACCATCTGGAACGACGTCCTGCACTACCTGGAGCGCGAGCCCGACCACGATATGTCGTCGCTGCGGCTGGTCGCCTGCGGCGGCTCTGCGGTGCCGGTGTCGCTGATGCGCACCTTCGAGGAGAAGCACGGCGTGCAGATCCGCCAGCTGTGGGGGATGACCGAGACGTCGCCGATGGCCACCATGGCATGGCCGCCGCCGGAAACGCCCGACGATCAGCATTGGCCGCTGCGGGCGACCCAGGGCCAGCCGGTCTGCGGTGTGGAAGCCCGGATCGTCGACGACGACAACAACGTGTTGCCTAACGACGGCGAAGCGGTGGGCGAGTTGGAGGTCCGCGGCCCGTGGATCACCGGCTCGTATTACCGCGGTGCCGACGAGTCGAAGTTCGAGTCGGGCTGGCTGCGCACGGGCGACGTGGGCCGCATCGACGAGCGTGGCTTCATCACGCTCACCGACCGCGCGAAGGACGTCATCAAGTCCGGCGGGGAATGGATCTCGTCGGTGGAGTTGGAGAACTGTCTGATCGCACATCCCGACGTGGTGGAGGCCGCGGTCGTCGGGGTGCCCGACGAGCGCTGGCAGGAGCGGCCGCTGGCCGTGGTCGTCCGCAAAGAGGGCGCTTCGGTCGATGCGGGCGAGCTGCGGAAGTACCTGTCCGACAAGGTCGCTCGCTGGTGGCTGCCCGAACGCTGGACGTTCGTCGACGAGATTCCGCGGACCAGCGTCGGCAAATACGACAAGAAGACCATTCGTTCGCGATACGCCGAGGACAGCTACGAGGTCAGCGAGGTGCGCGACTAATGAGCTTGCGGGTCGTCCAGTGGGCAACGGGGTCGGTCGGCATAGCGGCGATCAAGGGTGTGCTCGAACATCCCGAACTTGAACTCGTCGGATGCTGGGTGCATTCGGAAGCCAAGAGCGGCAAGGACGTCGGCGAGATCATCGGCACCCCGCCGCTCGGCGTCATTGCGACCAACAGCATCGACGACATCCTCGCGCTCGACGCCGACGCGGTGATCTATGCGCCGCTGATGCCCAACGTCGAGGAGGTCGCGGCGCTGCTGCGCTCCGGCAAGAATGTCGTCAGCCCGGTCGGCTGGTTCTATCCGAGCGAAAAGGAAGCCGCTCCGCTCGAGGTGGCCGCGCAGGCCGGCAACGCCACCCTGCACGGCGCCGGCATCGGCCCGGGCGCGGCCACCGAACTGTTCCCGCTGCTGCTGTCGGTGATGTCCACCGGCGTGACTTTCGTTCGCTCCGAGGAGTTTTCCGACCTCCGGACCTACGGAGCACCCGACGTGCTGCGCTATGTGATGGGGTTCGGCGGCACACCGGACAACGCGCTGTCGGGGCCTATGCAGAAACTTCTCGACGGCGGCTTCATCCAGTCGGTGCGGTTGTGCGTGGACCGGTTGGGTTTCGCCGCCGATCCGGAGATCCGGACCTGGCAGGAAGTGGCGGTGGCCACCGCGCCGATCGATTCGCCGATCGGGGCGATCGAGCCTGGGCAGGTCGCCGGGCGGCGCTTCCACTGGGAGGCGACGGTAGACGGCACTCCCGTCGTCCGCATCACCGTCAACTGGCTGATGGGCGAGGAAAACCTCGACCCGCCATGGTCTTTCGGGCCGGCCGGAGAACGCTACGAGATCGAGGTGCGGGGCAACCCGGACACCTTCGTCACCGTCAAGGGCTGGCAACCTGAAACCGTGGAAGAAGGTTTGAAGAGCAATCCGGGCATCGTCGCGACCGCGGCGCACTGCGTGAACGCGATCCCGGCGACCTGCGCGGCGCCGGCC
This sequence comes from Mycobacterium sp. MFM001, assembly GCF_003402475.1. Taxonomy (GTDB): domain Bacteria; phylum Actinomycetota; class Actinomycetes; order Mycobacteriales; family Mycobacteriaceae; genus Mycobacterium. The sequence continues at coordinate 365,235 of NZ_BFAB01000002.1, read as the reverse complement.
GGCATCCAGAGCTTCTTCGACCTGCCGCTGATCACCGCGCGCGCCGCGCCCCGGCTCAGCCGGTAACGTCGCACCCGATGTGTCGACTCTTTGCACTGCACGCCGGGACCAATGTCGTAACCGCCACCTTCTGGCTGCTGGACGCTCCGGACAACCTGGCCGCGCAGAGCCGGCGAAATCCCGACGGCACCGGACTGGGCGTCTTTGACGGGCAGGGCCGCCCCGAGGTGCGCAAGCAGCCGATTGCGGCGTGGCAGGACAAGGAGTTCGCCACCGAAGCGCACGACATGACCGGCACCACGTTCGTCGCGCATGTCCGCTACGCGACCACCGGGTCCCATGACGTGGTCAACACCCACCCGTTCTTGCAGGACGACCGGATCTTCGCCCACAACGGCGTGCTGGAAGGCCTCGACGCGCTCGACGAACGGTTGCGTGAGGTCGGCACCACCGACTTGGTGGGCGGGCAGACCGATTCCGAGCGGGTGTTCGCGCTGATCACCGCCTCGATCCGGGAGCACGGCGGCGACGTGTCGGCCGGACTGGTCGACGCGCTGCGATGGCTGGCCGGCAACGTGCCGATCTACGCGGTCAACCTGTTGTTGAGCACCGCCACCGACCTCTGGGCGCTGCGCTACCCCGAGTCGCACGAGCTGTACATGCTGGACCGCCGCGACGGCGCACCGGTTCATTTGCGCACCAACCGGATTCGGGCGCACGCCGAGCAGCTGCGGGGCCGTCCCGCCGTGGTGTTCGCCAGCGAACGGATGGACGACGACCCGCGCTGGCAGCTGATCGCACCCGGCGAGTTGGTCCACGTCGACGCCCAGCTGCAGGTCGATCGTGACGTGGTGCTGCCGGATCCACCTCGCCACCAGCTGCGCCGCGAGGATTTGAGCTCGGCGGTGCAGGCTGCGCAGCACTCGTGACGGCCAAACGCGCGCTGGTGCTGGCCGGCGGGGGAGTAGTCGGAATTGCCTGGGAGACAGGCATTTTGCGCGGCATCGCCGACGAGGCGCCGGATTTGGCGCAGGCGCTGCTGGATGCCGACGTGCTGGTCGGGACCTCGGCCGGTTCGGCCGTCGGCGCACAGATCAGCAGCGGGCGTAGCCTCGAGGACCTGTTCGCTGCTCAGGTCGCCGAGACGTCCACCGAGATCGATCCCGGCGTCGGTGTCGACGACATCATGGACCTGTTCGTGGCCGCGATGGCCGAGCCGGACACTGCGCGCAAACGGCAACGGATCGGGGCGGCCGCGCTGGTGGCCGAAACCGTGGCCGAGCCGGTGCGGCGCAAGGTGATTGCCCAGCGACTGCCGTCGCACGACTGGCCGCAGCGAGACCTGCGGATCACCGCCATCGACATCGCTACCGGGGAACTCGTTGTGTTCGGCCGTGATTCGGGCGTGGATCTGGTCGACGCGGTGGCGGCCAGCTGCGCGGTGCCCGGCGCCTGGCCGCCGGTCACCGTCAACGGCCGCCGCTACATGGACGGCGGGATCGGCAGCACGATCAACCTCGACGTGGCCGACGACTGCGGCACGGCGGTGGTGCTGGTGCCTTCCGGGGCGTCGGCGCCGTCGTCGTTCGGAGCGGGGCCCGCGGCGGAAATGGCGGCCTGGGGCGGTGCCACGCACGGTGTGTTCGCCGACGACGCATCGCTGGCTGTCTTCGGGTCCAACCCGCTGGACCCGCGTTGCCGTGCCGCATCGGCGAGGGCCGGGCGCGCCCAAGGCCGACGCGAGGCACCAGCCGTCGCAGCCTTTTTAGGCCGCAGCTGAGGCGATCAGTGACTCGAACTCGGCGATGACGTCGTCGAGCGGAGTCGTGGACCGTTGCAGCCGGCACAGGATGATGGCGCCCTCGAAGCTCGAGATCGCCATCGTCGCCAACCGGTCGGCACGCTGCGGTTCTACGCCGTCGGCGATGATCGCCGCGACGAGTGCCTGGTGCCAACGTCGGAAGATCTCCGCCACAGCAGGCTGCAGATGCTGATCGTCGGGCGAGCCGCCGACGGCAACGGAGACGACGGGGCAGCCGGCGTTGAAGTCGGAGTCGAGCAGGAGCTTCTTCCAAAACTTCCCGAAACGGCGCAGCGCGTGCAGTGATCCCTGAGCGCTTGCCTGCTCGATGATGGCGCTGATGGTGTCGCCAGCGAGTGCCAGTGCCTCGGCGATGATCTCGCTACGACCGCCGGGGAAGTGGTGGTAGACCGAGCCACGCGGCGCTTGGCTCCGGGAGAGCACGGCATCCACCGTTACCCCGCCTGCGCCCCGCTCGCGTAGCAATTCGACCGAGCTGACCAGCATCTTCTGCCGGGTATCGGTACGGACTCCCATTGACCCTCCGCGTCACTATGCTATGGTCCATAGTATAGCATCGGCGGAAGGGAAGCGCCGCAATGACAACTGACTGGCAGCAGAGCGCGTGCATTTTGTGCGAATGCAATTGCGGCATCGTGGTGCAACTCGACGGCCGGACCCTGGCCAAAATCCGTGGCGACAAAGAACATCCGGCGTCGCGGGGCTACACCTGCAACAAGGCGTTGCGCCTCGATCACTACCAGAACAACCGCAACCGGTTGACCTCGCCGATGCGGCGACGCCCCGACGGCGGATACGAGGAAATCGACTGGGACACAGCGATTTCCGAGATCGCCAGCGCTGTCACCCGCATCCGCGACACCTACGGCGGGGACAAGATCTTCTATTACGGCGGCGGAGGACAGGGCAATCACCTCGGCGGGGCGTACAGCGGTGCGTTCCTCAAGGCAATCGGCTCTCGCTACCGCTCGAATGCGTTGGCGCAGGAGAAGACCGGCGAGGCCTGGGTCGACGCTCACCTGTACGGCGGCCACACCCGCGGCGAGTTCGAGCACGCCGAGGTGTCGGTGTTCGTGGGCAAGAACCCGTGGATGTCGCAGAGCTTTCCCCGGGCGCGCACGGTGCTCAATGAGATCGCCAAAGACCCCCGGCGATCGATGATCGTCATCGACCCGGTCCTCACCGACACCGCCAAGATGGCCGACTTTCATCTGCGGGTCCGGCCGGGAACCGACGTATGGTGCCTGGCCGCGATGGCGGCGGTGCTGGTCCAGGAAAACCTGTGCAACGAGGAATTCCTGGCCCGCCACGTCACCGGCGTGGACGCTGTTCGCCAGACGTTGAGCGACGTGCCCGTCGACGAGTACGCGGCGCGGTGCGGCGTCGATCCCGAGCTGTTACGTGCTGCCACCCGGCGCATCGCGGCTGCGGAGAGCGTCGCGGTGTTCGAGGATCTCGGCATCCAGCAGGCGCCCAACAGCACGGTGTGCTCGTATCTGAACAAGATGCTGTGGATCCTGACCGGCAGCTTCGCCAAACGCGGTGGGCAGCACCTGCATTCCGGCTTCGGCCCGCTCATGCGCCACGGCACCGAAGTCGGGCGTACACCGGTGACCGGTGCTCCGCTGATCGGCGGATTGGTGCCCAGCAACGTTGTCCCGCAGGAGATTTTGACGGATCATCCGGGCCGGTTTCGGGCGATGTTCGTGGAGAGTAGCAATCCGGCACACTCGCTCGCCGATTCGACGGCTTGCCGGGCGGCGTTCGAATCGCTGGAACTCTTGGTGGTCATCGACGTCGCGATGACCGAAACGGCGCGGCTCGCCGACTATGTGCTGCCGGCGGCGAGCCAGTTCGAGAAGCCCGAGGCGACGTTCTTCAATCTCGAGTTCCCGCACAACACCTTTCACCTGCGCCACCCGCTGCTGGAACCGCTGCCCGGGACGCTGCCGGAGCCCGAGATCTGGGCTCGGCTGGTGCGGGCTCTCGGTGTCGTCGACGACGCCGAACTGCAGCCGCTGCGGAATGCGGCCAAAGAGGGCCGCGAGGCCTACACAGTCGCGTTCATGCAGGCCATCGGTGAGAATCCGACATTCCGAAAAGTATTGCCGTACCTGCTGTATGAAACTCTCGGGCCCACCCTGCCGGACGGGCTGGCCGGCGCGGCGGCGTTGTGGGGCCTGGCGCAAAACGTTGCGCTGACCTATCCGGCGGCCGTCCGCCGCGCGGGTCACCGCGACGGCAACGAACTGTTCGACGCAATCCTGGAAAACCGCTCCGGGGTCACGTTCACGGTCCACGAATACGAGGACGACTTTGAGTTGATCCGGCACGCGGACCACAAGATTCACCTCGAGATGCCGGAGTTGCTCGACGAAATCCGCAGACTGCCCGACGTCCCCGCCCGCTACACCACGCCGGAGTTCCCGATTGTGCTGTCCGCGGGTGAGCGCCGCCCGTTCACCGCCAACGACATCTTTCGCGACCCCTCATGGCGCAAGCGTGACGCACAGGGCGCCCTGCGCGTCAGCGTGGAAGATGCCCAGGAACTCGGATTGGTCGACCGCGGCCGGGCCCGCATCACCACCGCGGCCGGGAGCGCCGAGGCGAGCGTCGAGGTCAGTGAGGCGATGCTGCCCGGCCACGCTTCACTGCCCAACGGGTATGGCCTCGACTTCGTCGATGACGATGGCGCAACACTGATTCCGGGTGTCGCTCCAAACTCGCTGACCTCCACCGAATGGCGTGACGACTACGCCGGCACCCCGTGGCACAAGCACGTGCCGGCCCGAATCGAGGCAATTGCCTAGCTGTCCGGCTCGGATTTGGGCTCAAGCGTGTCGAGAGTCTCGCGGGCCAGCTCGCGGCCGAAGTCGATTACCTCTGCGGCGCGGTGGAATTCCAGGCTGCGGCAGGCCGAACGCGGCACCTCGATCAGAAGGTCGGGGGGATAGGCGGCCAGCGTGTGCCGGGCCAGGGCGGCCTGGGCGATGTCGATCGTGCGGTTCATCACCTCGAAACGGCCGCCCAGTTTGGGGGCTTCGGGCTCCTCGGACGGCTCGACCGGCTGCGCGATTCCCACGTTCTCGCTTTCGGTTTCGCCCTCGGGCATGGTGGCGCCGAACCGGTTGAGGACGCCGTCGAACAGGGCGGTGGTGTTGCGGACCATCCGGTTCAGCCACTCGGCCGCGGGGCGCGATTCGGCCTCGCGCTCGGCCTCGGTTTCGTTGCCGCTCAAGCTGACCGCGATGGTCAGGTCGGCGTTGACCGCCGCGACCGGCGCCATCGGCAGCGGGTCGAGGATCCCTCCGTCGGCCAGCAGCCGGCCGTCGACGACGTGCGGGGCGATCATCCCGGGTATCGCGATCGACGCCCGGATGGCCTCGTCGACCGGGCCGCGCTGCAGCCACACCGACTTTCCGGCGATGAGGTCGGTCGTCACCGCGGTATACGGGATCGGCAGCTCCTCGATGGACGCCTCGCCGAGAATGTCACGAACCGCGTCGAGGATCTTCTCCGCCCGCAGCACGCCCGCGGCGGTAATCGACGGGTCGAGCAGCCGCAACACCGCGCGCTGGGTTAAGTCTCTGGCCCAGTCGGCGAAGTCGTCGAGCCGCCCGGCCGCCTGCAGGCCACCGACCAGAGCACCCATCGACGAGCCGGCGATCCCGACGATCTCGTAACCGCGGTCGCGCAGCTCGTTGATGACCCCGATGTGGGCGTATCCGCGGGCGCCGCCGCTGCCCAGCGCCAGCGCCACCCGCACCGGCGGCGGACCGCCCGGGCGGCGCGCCTCGACCGGGGCACGAAGGGCGTCGGTGTGGGCCATTCCTCCATTTTTTACACCGTGATCCGAACCAACCGCACTCGTCACGGGCGGCGGCCGGCACGGCGGCGACCCCGGCACCAGCTCGAACCGTGCAACACTGGCGAGCGTGACGGAACGGACGGGTTTTCTCGAGTGTTGTCGGCGCTGACGCCGCCGACCTTATCCGCGCCATCCGTTCTGGAGTCTTTCCATGGCTATTGCCAACCCTGTCCTGCCGCGCCCGTCGGTCTCCGGTCCGACCCGGCTGCGGCTGCCCGATCTGCTGCATGCCACCGACCTGACCGCCGACGACGTGCTGTCCGGGCGCTACGACCACCTGCTGCCGCCCGCCGGAGTGCCCACCGACCGCCGCTGGTTCGTTCGGCTGCACGGCGACGACGAGCTCGACATCTGGCTGATCAGCTGGGTGCCCGGGCAGCCCACCGAGTTGCACGACCACGGCGGCTCGATGGGGGCGCTGACGTTGCTGTCCGGCTCGGTCGACGAGTTCCGCTGGGACGGCGAGCGGTTGCGCCGCCGCCGGCTCGACGCCGGTGACCAGGCCGGCTTCCCGCTGGGCTGGGTGCACGACGTGGTCTGGGCGCCGAGCAGCGTGCCGGCCGGGCCGACGCTGAGCGTGCATGCGTATTCGCCGCCGCTGACCGTGATGTCGTACTACGAGATCACCGGCCGCAACACGCTGCGCCGCCGGCGCACGGAGTTGACCGACCAACCGGAGGCATCGTGAGCCGCATTGACCGGATACTGGCTGCGGCCCGCGACCGGTTGCAGCGCCTGCCCGCCGACGAGCTGCCCGCCGCGCTGCGGCGCGGAGCGGTGCTGGTCGACATTCGGCCGGCGGCCCAGCGCGCTGCCGAGGGCGGGGTCCCGGGGGCCTTGGTCATCGAGCGCAACGTGCTGGAATGGCGCTGCGACCCCACCAGCGACGCCCGGCTGCCGCAAGCCGTAGACGACGACGTCGAATGGGTGATTCTGTGCTCGGAGGGCTACACCTCCAGCCTGGCCGCGGCCGCGCTGCAGGATCTGGGCCTGCACCGCGCCACCGACGTCGTCGGCGGGTATCACGCGCTGGCCGCTGCAGGTGTGCTCAGCGGTGTGTGAAATTCGCGGGCCGCTTCTCGATGAACGCGGCCATACCCTCTGACTGGTCGTCGGTCGCGAAAGCCGAATGGAACAGCCGTCTTTCGTAGAGCAGCCCTTCGGCCAGGGTGGATTCGAAGGCGCGGTTGACCGCTTCCTTGGCCATCCTGGTCGCCGACAGCGACATCCCCGCGATCGTGGCCGCGGCGGCCTTGGCCTCGGTAAGCAGGTCGTCGGCGGGCACCACGCGTGACACCAGTCCGCTGCGCTCGGCTTCGGCGGCGTCGATCGTGCGGCCGGTCAGGATCAGATCCATCGCCTTGGCCTTGCCGATGGCCCGGGTCAACCGTTGCGAGCCGCCCATGCCGGGCAGCACGCCGAGCTTGATCTCGGGCTGGCCGAATTTCGCTGTGTCAGAGGCGATCAGCAGATCGCACATCATCGCCAGCTCGCAGCCGCCGCCCAGAGCGTGCCCGGCCACCGCGGCGATCGTCGGGGTGCGCACGGCGGCCAGCTTGGCCCACGGTGCAAAGAAGTCGGCGCCGAAGACGTCGGCGAACGTCAGGCTCGACATCTCTTTGATGTCGGCCCCGGCGGCGAACGCCTTGGCCGAACCGGTGATGATGATCGCGCCGATTCCCGGATCGTCGTCGAATTCGGTTGCAGCACTGGTGACTTCATTCATCATCTGGCTGTTGAGCGCGTTGAGCGCCTTCGGCCGGTTCAGGGTGATGGTGCCGACCCGGCCGTCGCGGTCGACCAGAATGGTCTGGTAGTTCATGTCGTCTCCTCGAAGCTCAGATCGGGGTCTGCGGGTGCGAAATACGCGTCGACGTCGGCCGCCCTCACCTCGGCCAATGTCGCCGGTGACCACTTGGGATTGCGGTCCTTGTCGACCAGCTGTGCGCGGATGCCCTCCACCAGGTCATGCGAGCGCAGCGAACCGCACGACACCCGATACTCCTGCCGCAGAACGTCTTCCAGCGTGTCGAGTTTCGCCGCGCGGCGCACCGATTCCAGCGTCACCGACAACGCAATGGGGGAGCGGGTGGCGATCACGTTGGCCGCGTCGTTGGCCGGACCGGCGTCGTGCCCGCGCAGCGCGGCGACAATGTCTGCGACGGTGTCGCCCGCATAGCACTCGTCGATCCAGTCTCGTTGTGCGACAAGCTCACTGGGTGGTGGATCGACGGCATGGGCGGCCAGCGCGCCTTCGACGCCGTCGGCGACGATTGCGCGGCTGAACTTCTCGAGCTCGTCGTGCGGCACGTAATGGTCGGCGAATCCCAGCGCGATGGCGTCGGCGCCGGAAAACGGCGTACCGGTAAGCGCCACATGCAATCCCAGCGAGCCGGGCGCGCGCGAGAGCAGGTAGGTGCCGCCGACGTCGGGGATGAACCCGATGCCCACCTCGGGCATCGCCATTTTGGTGGTATCGGTGACGACCCGGGTGTTGGCATGCGAGCCCACGCCGACGCCGCCGCCCATCACGATGCCGTCCATCAACGACACATATGGCTTGGGAAACCGGCCGATCTGGGCGTTGAGCAGGTACTCGTCGTACCAGAATCGACGCGCCGCCACCCCGTCCGCGCGGGCGCTGTGGTAGATCGCTACCACGTCGCCGCCGGCGCACAAACCGCGTTCCCCGGCGCCGGAAAGCACCACGGCGCGCACCGCGTCGTCGCGTTCCCACTCGGTGAGCACCGAGCGCAGCACGTTGACCATGGTCTGGTTCAGCGAGTTGATCGCCTTGGGGCGGTTCAGGGTGACAAAGCCGATGCCGTCGTCAACGCGGGTCAGGATCTCCTCGGATTCGCCCGTCACGTGCGTGGTCTCCCCTCGTTGGAAGCTGGACAGCACTAGACGAGCAATCTAGATCGTTACCCGGAACACAGCGCCCGCGGGTAAGGTTTACCTGGAGAGCGACCCTGCGCTGGGAACCCAACCGGGACCCAAGACGTTGACCAGGTGTTCGCAGAGCTCGAACTCCAAGCAAGAGAGGATCCGACGGTGCGGGAGACTAGCAACCCGGTATTTCGCTCGCTGCCCAAGCAGCAAGGCGGATATGCCCAGTTCGGCACGGGCGTGGCCGGCGCCGCGACCCAGTACGGGCATCAGACCGATCCGTATGCGCCGTACGTCGACCAGCGGGCCGGTGTCGCCCGGCCGCTGACCATCGACGACGTCGTCACCAAGACCGGAATCACGCTGGCGGTGCTGTCGGCCGTCGCCGTCGTCTCGTACTTCATGGTGGCGGCCAACCTCGCGCTGGCCACCCCGTTCACGTTCGTTGGTGCCTTCGGCGGCCTGGCGCTGGTACTGATCGCCACGTTCGGACGTAAGCAGGACAACCCGGCCATCGTGTTGTCCTACGCCGCGCTCGAAGGGCTGTTCCTCGGTGCCATCTCGTTCATCCTGGCCAACATTGCGGTCTCGAGCACCAACGCCGGGGCGCTGATCGGGCAGGCGATTCTGGGCACCCTGGGCGTGTTCTTCGGCATGCTCGTGGTCTACAAGACCGGTGCCATCCGCGTCACCCCGAAGTTCTCCCGGATGGTCGTCGCCGGGCTGTTCGGCGTGCTGGCCCTGATGATCGGCAACCTCGTGATCGGGTTCTTCAACCACGGCGAGGGCATGGGCCTGCGTAGTGGTGGGCCGCTGGCGATCATCTTCTCGCTGGTGTGCATCGCGATCGCCGCGTTCAGCTTCCTCATCGACTTCGACGCCGCCGACCAGATGATCCGCGCCGGCGCGCCCGAGAAGGCGGCCTGGGGTATCGCGCTGGGCCTGACCGTGACGCTGGTCTGGCTCTACATCGAGATCCTGCGTCTGCTGAGTTATCTACAGAACGACTAGCTTTCACGCGTTGACTCTGCGCTGACGGCGCGTCCTACTCGCACTTTTGCGCCATGGACGCAGCGTCAACGCCAAAAGCTAGGACAGCCGCTCGATCACCATCGCCATGCCCTGGCCGCCGCCGACACACATGGTTTCCAGGCCGAACGTCTTGTCGTAGGTCTGCAGGTTGTTCAGCAGGGTCGCGGTGATGCGGGCGCCGGTCATCCCGAACGGGTGGCCCAGCGCGATCGCGCCGCCGGAGACGTTCAGCTTGTCCTCGTCGATGCCCAGCTCGCGGGCCGAGCCCAGCACCTGCACTGCGAACGCCTCGTTGATCTCGAACAAGTCGATGTCGCGGATCGACATGCCGGCGTTGGCCAGCGCCTTCTTGGTCGCCTCGATCGGGCCCAGCCCCATGATCTCCGGCGACAGCCCGGTCACTCCGGTCGACACGATGCGGGCCAGCGGCGTGAGGCCCAATTCGCGCGCCTTGGTGTCGCTGGTGATCACCACCGCGGCGGCGCCGTCGTTGAGTGGGCAGGCATTGCCGGCGGTCACCGTGCCGTTGGGCCGGAACACCGGCTTGAGCTGGCTGACCTTCTCATAGGTCGTGCCCGGCCGCGGGCCGTCGTCGACGCTGACCGTGCTGCCGTCGGGCAGGGTGACGGGTGAGATTTCGCGTTCGAAGTGGCCGCTCTTGATCGCCTCCTCGGCGCGGTTCTGGCTGCGCACCCCCCAGTGGTCCTGGTCTTCGCGGCTGATCCCGGTCAGCAGCGCCACGTTCTCGGCGGTCTGGCCCATTGCGATGTAGATGTCGGGCAGCGTCCCGTCCTTGCGCGGGTCGTGCCATTCGTCGGCGCCGGCCGCCGCCGCCTCGGTGCGCCGCTGAGCCTCGTCGAACAGCGGGTTTTTGGTGTCCGGCATGCCGTCGGCGCTGCCTTTGGCGAATCGGGACACCGTCTCCACGCCGGCCGAGATGAACGCGTCGCCTTCGCCGGCTTTGATCGCATGGAAGGCCATCCGGGTGGTCTGCAGCGACGACGAGCAGTACCGGTTGACCGTGGTGCCGGGCAGGAAGTCGTAGCCGAGTGCGACGGCGACGACCCGGGCGATGTTGTAGCCGGACTCGCCGCCCGGCTGGCCGCAGCCCATGATCAGGTCGTCGATCTGGTGGGGGTTGAGCGCGGGCACCTTGTCCAGCGCGGCGCGCACCATCTGCGCGGCCAGGTCGTCCGGCCGCATGTTGACCAAAGATCCCTTGCCGGCGCGGCCAATTGGCGAGCGGGCAGTTGAGACGATGACGGCTTCCGGCACGATCGGCTCCCTCTATCGGTGTGGATGACACCGAATCTAGCCCGCCGACGATGCGGGCCACGCGGTGGCCCGAGGAGGAGGCGGGCAATCGAATCGAGCCGTTATGCGCCGGCCGGCATGACGACGGGGGCAGGCACCCCGGTGGTGTGCCGTCGCAGCAGCCGCGACACGACATCTCGGGCGCGTCCCGGCCGGGATTCGCTGCCGGTGTTGGCGGTCAGCAGCGCCGGGGTCAGGTCGCGGCTGGACTCGCCCAGCGCATTGCACAGCGCGGGCAGCAGCTGATCGGCCACCAGCGCATAGCCGGCCGCCGACGGGTGGTACTGGTCGTCGGACAACAGCAGGGCCGGCGAGTGGCGGAAGTTCGGTGCCAGCAGATCGGCCAGCGGCACCGGCACTCCGCCGGCCGCCCGGACCGCGGCGGCCTGGGCGCGGGCCAGCCGCAGACCGCGGGTGTGTGCCGCCCAGCGCAGCGGCTGCGGGATCGCGGTGATCACGCCGAAGTCGGGGCAGGTGGCGACGACGACCACCGCGCCGCTGGCGCACAGCCGCCGCACCGCCGCGCCGAGCCGCCGCGCCGACGGCCCGATGCCGTTGAGCGCGGTGACGTCGTTGGCGCCGATCATGATCACCGCCGCATCCGGTGGCGGCCCGGCCACAAACATCGCGTCGACCTGGCCGGACAATCCTTTCGACGTCGCCCCCACGATCGCCTTGGTGCTCAGCCGCACGCTTTTGCCGGTCTGCTCGGCGAGGCCGCGGGCCAGCAGCACGCCTGGCACTTCGTCGGCGTTGCGGCAGCCGTACCCGGTGGCGGTCGAGTCGCCGAACACCATCAGGTGCAGGTCCACCGGTGTTCCGCGTTGCCAGCGCTGTACGGGTCCGCCCCCGCGCGTGTAGATGCCGTCGGCGCGGGGCGGAATGTCCCACGCCTTCGGGATCACACTGCGGGCATGCTGCGCCTGGCTGATCAGCAGGCTGCGCGCGCCCAGATAGGCCGTGCCCGTCGACGCCAGCGCACCTGCCGCAGCCAAAGCAACCATCGATCGCCGCGGCACGCGAATGTCCACCCCACCAGTTTAAGTCGGCATCGGCGGATGGTCCGGCACCGCCGACACGGCTCGGTTACAGAGCGGACCAAAACTGGTATCGAATAAGACTCTTTGATTGTTGAAACTTTTACAGATGCCAAGCTAAGTTTGCGAGGTTGGCTGAGTGCCTGGGCGGGTACTCCCTTGATAGGCAAGGGCTGAACCGGATGCTCTGCTACTTCGTCGACTGACTACAACGACGTAGGAAGTGGTGAGCATGACTGCACCGACCAAGGTCCCCGGCCCTTCCGCCAATCGTCTCCGCGCCCGCGATCCGCTCCGGGCGCGCAGGTTTTCCGTCAGCGACGGCTCGCCCGTCGAGGTCGTCGAGAGCGGCCCCAGCGTCCCCGCCCGGTTGATGTCGGTGGCGTGTCATCTGACCATCCGGCCGGTGCTGGCCGTCGGTAGCCACGTCCCGCACATGCCCTGGCCGTTCGGCCTGGTCGACTTCGCGTCCCGGGTGCTGCTGCCGGCTCCGGGCACCATCCGGGCGACGGTCGGGCTGCCGAACGCCAGCGCGCAACTGGTTCGCGCCCCCGGCGTGTTACCCGCGGACGGCACGCGCAGGGTGGTGCTCTATCTGCACGGCGGCGCCTTCCTCACCTGCGGGGTGCACTCGCACAGCCGGATCGTCAACGCGCTGTCGCGCTTCGCCGACTCACCTGTGCTGGTGGTCAACTACCGGCTGATTCCCAAGCACTCCGTCGGCATGGCGCTCGACGACTGCTATGACGCCTACCGCTGGTTGCGGCTGCGCGGTTACGAGCCGGACCAGATCGTGCTGGCCGGCGACTCCGCCGGCGGCTACCTGGCGCTGGCGCTGGCCCAGCGGCTGCAGGAGGAGAACGAGGAACCCGCTGCGCTGGTGGCGATTTCGCCGTTGATGCAGCTGGCCAAGGAGCCCAAGCAGTCCCACCCCAACATCAAGACCGACGCGATGTTCCCGGCGAAGGCGTTCGACGCGCTGGTGGCGCTGGTCGCCAGCGCCGCCGCCAAGAACATCGTCGACGGCAAGCCGGAGGCGCTCTACGAGCCGCTGGACCACATCGAACCGGGCCTGCCGCGGACGTTGATTCACGTGTCGGGGTCCGAGGTGCTGCTGTACGACGCGCAGCTGGCCGCGGCCAAGCTGGCGGCCGCGGGCGTGCCGGCTGAGGTGCGGATCTGGCCCGGCCAGATTCACGACTTCCAGCTCGCCGCGCCGCTGGTGCCGGAGGCGACGCGCTCGCTGCGCCAGATCGGCGAGTACATCCGCGAGGCCACCGGCTAGCCCTACCTGAGACCATGTGTGCATGCGGATCGCGCGGCACATCAGTGAACTCATCGGCAATACCCCACTCGTTGCACTGAACTCGGTAGTGCCGCCTGGAGCCGGCCGCGTCGTCGCCAAGGTTGAATACCTCAACCCCGGCCTCTCCAGCAAGGACCGCATCGCCGAGAAGATGATCGACGCCGCCGAGGCCAGCGGGCAGCTCAAGCCGGGCGGCACCATCGTCGAACCCACCTCCGGCAACACCGGTGTCGGGCTGGCGCTGGTCGCCCAGCCGCGCGGCTACAAATGCATTTTCGTCTGCCCCGACAAGGTCAGCGAGGACAAGCAGAACGTGCTGCGCGCCTACGGCGCCGAGGTCGTGGTGTGCCCGACGGCAGTTCCGCCCGACCACCCGGACAGCTACTACAGCGTCTCCGACCGGCTGGTTACCGAGATCGACGGCGCCTGGAAACCCGACCAGTACTCCAACCCGCAGGGCCCGGCCAGCCACTACGAGACCACCGGACCCGAGATCTGGGCCGACACCGACGGTAAGGTCACCCATTTCGTGGCCGGCATCGGTACCGGCGGCACGATCACCGGCGCCGGCCGCTACCTCAAGGAGGCCTCCGACGGCAGGGTCCGCGTGATCGGCGCCGACCCGGAAGGCTCGGTGTACTCCGGCGGCACCGGGCGGCCCTACCTGGTCGAGGGCGTCGGCGAAGACTTCTGGCCGCAGGCCTACGACCCCGAAGTGCCCGACCAGATCATCGCGGTGTCCGACTCCGACTCGTTCAACATGACCCGGCGACTGGCCCGCGAGGAGGCGATGCTGGTCGGCGGCTCGTGCGGAATGGCGGTGGTGGCGGCGTGCAAGGTGGCCGAGGAGGCCGGTCCCGACGCGCTGGTCGTGGTGCTGCTGCCCGACGGCGGCCGCGGCTACATGTCGAAGATCTTCAACGACGCCTGGATGTCGTCTTACGGCTTTCTGCACACCCCGCTCGACGGCTCGATCGAGCAGCCCACGGTTGGCGACGTGCTGCGCGGGAAATCCGGCACGCTGCCCGACCTGGTGCACACCCACCCGTCGGAGACGGTGCGCGACGCGATCGGCATCCTGCGCGAGTACGGCGTCTCGCAGATGCCCGTCGTCGGGGCCGAGCCGCCGGTGATGGCCGGCGAGGTGGCCGGCAGCGTGTCCGAGCGGGAACTGCTCTCTGCCGTGTTCGAGGGTCGCGCCAAACTGGCCGACGCCGTCGCGCTGCACATGAGCCCGGCGCTGCCGATGATCGGGGCCGGAGAGTTGGTCAGTGCGCTGGCCAAGGCGCTGCGGGATGCCGACGCCGTGATGGTGGTCGAGGAAGGCAAACCGGTGGGCGTGATCACCCGCCACGACCTGTTGGGTTTTCTGTCCGAGGGACCGCGGCGAAAGTAGCGGGACGCCGATCCAGCAAATTACTTCGGAAACGAAACCATCACACCCAACTGGGCGATGGTCGCGCCAGGCACGTTACAGCATCAAACCCCATCGTAACGACGCTTTCGGTCGGTGATTTGCGTCCGCTGGTTCCCGGGTGACTCTCGGGTAGCCTGGTCCCGCCCTGTCCAGCTAACCCGCGTAAGGGAGAGGCGTCGATGACCGATCAACCGCCCCCGCCGCCACCGCCCCCGGGTGGCTACCCGCCGCCGCCCCCGTCCTCCGGTGGATACGCGCCGCCGCCCCCGGGGCCGGCCATCCGCGCTCTGCCGACGCAGGCCTACACGTCGTGGTTCAGCCGGGTGCTGGCGTTCCTCATCGACTACATCCCGTACGCGGTCGTCGTCGGCATCGGCTGGGTGATCTTGATGAGCACCCAGGAGGAGGAGTGCCTGGCCGACGTCACCCGCTACGACATCGACGAAATCTGCGCCGTCGGCTATTCGTGGGCCGGGTTGTCGGCGTTCTGGCTGTCGGTGCTGCTGGGGCTGGCGTACCTGGTCTGGAACTACGGCTATCGGCAGGGCACCACCGGGTCAAGCATCGGCAAGTCGGTGCTGAAGTTCAAAGTGGTCAGCGAAATCACCGGCCAGCCCATCGGATTCGGCACTTCGGTGATCCGCCAACTCGCCCACCTCGTCGACACGATCATCTGCTACATCGGGTATCTGTTTCCGCTGTGGGACGCCAAGCGGCAGACGCTGGCGGACAAGATCATGTCGACGGTGTGCCTGCCGGTGGAAGACAGCCCCGAGTAGATGACTGACAAGCGCACCCCCGGGCCGGCCACCAGGGCCATCCACGCCGGCTTCCACACCGACCCGTCGACCGGGGCGGTCAATCCGCCGATCCATACGTCGAGCACGTTCGCGCAGGACGGCGTCGGCAAGCTGCGCGCCGGATTCGAATACTCACGCTCGGGCAACCCGACGCGGGCCGCGCTGGAGGCGTCGCTGGCCGCCATGGAGGAGGGCCGGTTCGGTCGCGCGTTCAGCTCCGGCATGGCGGCCACCGACTGTGCCCTGCGGGCGATGCTGCGCCCCGGCGAGCATGTGGTGATTCCCGACGACGCCTACGGCGGCACCTTCCGGTTGATCGACAAGGTGTTCACCGAGTGGGGTGTCGCGTACACACCGGTTGCGCTGTCGGATCTCGACGCGGTGCGCGCCGCGATCACCCCGCGCACGCGGCTGATCTGGGTGGAAACGCCGACCAATCCGTTGCTGTCGATCGCCGACGTCGCCGCGATTGCCGAGTTGTCGGGTGATGCAAAGGTCTTGGTGGACAACACTTTTGCGTCGCCGGCGTTGCAGCAGCCGTTGACGCTGGGCGCCGACGTGGTGCTGCACTCGACCACCAAATACATCGGCGGGCATTCCGACGTGGTGGGCGGGGCGCTGGTCACCGACGACGAGGAGCTGGACGCCGCGTTCGGCTTCCTGCAGAACGGGGCCGGCGCGGTGCCGGGCCCGTTCGACGCCTACCTGACCATCCGGGGACTCAAGACGCTGGTGTTGCGCATGCAGCGGCACAGCGAGAACGCCGCCGCGGTCGCGGAATTCCTTGCCGGGCAGCCGGGCGTCTCCACTGTGCTGTATCCGGGCCTGCCGGATCATCCCGGCCACGCTGTCGCCGCCCGGCAGATGCGCGGTTTCGGCGGCATGGTGTCGGTGCGGATGCGCGGCGGACGGGCAGCCGCCGAAAGTCTTTGCGCGCGTACCGAAGTGTTCATTCTGGCCGAGTCACTGGGCGGGGTCGAGTCGCTGATCGAGCATCCGGGTGCGATGACCCACGCGTCGACGGCCGGCTCGCAATTGGAGGTTCCCGACGACCTGGTGCGCCTGTCGGTGGGCATCGAGGACGTTGCGGATCTGCTGGCCGACCTCGAGCAGGCGCTGGCCGACTAGCGTCTGGTCGCCACCAAAGCGGGGCGGATCGCTGCCGTCGTCACCGCCAGGTTGACTTCGGGGAGGTCGGGTTCGGACTCGCTAACCCAGCTGCCGCTGGCGATGTCGGCGGCGCGGCCGTTCACCCATTCCCAGCCGCGGTCGTTGAGGCTGAACACTGCGCCCAGCCCGTCGACCATGTGCAGCAACGAGATGATCGTCGCCGTCGTCGGGTCAGGGTTGTGCTCCTCGAACAGCGCCTTCATCAGCGCCGCGCGAGCATTCGCCACCCGGGTGCGGTCGACCAGCGGCCAGGCGTAGGTGAGCTTGGCCCCTCTAAAAGCACTGCCCTGCAAGCGAACTTGCCGTATCTGGCCGAGGCGCTCCAGCTGGGTGAGCACCGCGGCGGGAGTTTCGCGGCGCAGCTTGGCGATCGCCGCGGCCGGGCTCATCGGGCGGCGCAGCAGCAGCTGCAGCGCGGGTTCCAGCACCGGGTCGGCCGGATTGGGGCCGCTCAGCACCACCAGTCGCCCGGCCTCCACCGGCTCGCTGTCGACCGCGGGGCGGATGCGGCACGCATGCGCCAAATCGAGCAGCGCCGCCGCGGTCAGGACACGTTCGCGGCAGCCGCGTTCCAGCCCCGGCTGCGCCGACGCGTTGTCGAGCAGCAGCAGCAGAAGATCCTCGGCAATACGTGCCATGAGCGGACTTGGTCCCGCCCTGTTCCCCGACCCGCGCCGTAGCTATGAGTGGTACGGCTCCGCGCTCACCAGCGTCACTTTGACGGTGTTGCCGTTGGGCACGGTGTAGGTGCGAGACTCGCCTACCTTGGCGTCGATCAGCGCGCCTCCGAGCGGCGAGTTCGGCGAGTACACCTCCAGATCGCCGTCGTTGATGCCCTCCCCGCGGGTGGCGATCAGGAACGTCTCGGTGTCCGACTTGTCATCGCCGTAGTAGACGGTCACCACCGAACCGGGCAACGCAACTCCGGACTGCGTCGGCGCTTCACCGACCTTCGCGTTGTTCAGCAGGTCCTGGAGTTGCCGGATGCGGGCCTCCTGCTGGCCCTGCTCCTCACGCGCGGCGTGGTATCCGCCGTTTTCGCGCAGGTCGCCCTCCTCGCGGCGGTCGTTGATTTCCGCGGCGATGATCGGACGGTTTGCGATCAACTGGTCGAGCTCGGCCTTGAGTCGGTCATGTGACTCCTGGGTCAACCAGGTCACCTGAGTGTCCGTCATCTCGTCGCGCTCCTCATGTAATCGGTCCCGCGTATTCGCGTGGCTATGGCTCTGGCTGCGGGGTGGGTTCCGTCGCGTGACAACGCGTATACCCGCTAATGCAGCAATACACGGTCCCAGCCGGAACCGTGCATGCACACATGCTACCACTGCGGGGTAGGTGCGCCGACCGCGTTTTCGCAGTTCGGCGTTCGTCCGCGCTGCCGCGGCGTCAAGAAGCGCGCAGGTAGCCGGGCACATCCGTGCCGCAGCCGTAGACGTCGCCCATCACCGGCGGCTTGCTCGACTTCACGATCGCGGTGACCTGAACGGTGGCCGCCTGCGACGGAGGAATCAGCACCTCGCGGCGGCCCGTCTCGCTACCGTCTTTGGCGCGTACCCGCACGATGCAGTCCACCGGGCGCGACGGGTCCGAGCGGGTCACGCTGATCGTCACGGACACCGTCTCGTCGTCGATCAGCCGGTAGCCGGCCAGGGTGCCTTCCACGTCGCTGCGGCCCAGCCGCTGGTAGCCGACGACGGCGATGACGACGCCGGCGATGACCACCAACACACCGAGCACGATGACAACCCGCCGCCGCGATGCGCGAGAGAGCCGCGGACGGCCATAGCGGGGGGTGTGGGTCATACGTCAGTCTCGGATTCGGGCCGCCAGGATGGAACTATTAGGTTAAGGGGCCACAGAGCAGCCGAGACAGGGGGCACGTGAGCGAACTGCGGTTGATGGCGGTGCACGCCCACCCGGACGACGAGTCCAGCAAGGGCGCCGCCACCCTTGCCCGCTACGCCGACGAGGGCCACCGCGTGCTGGTGGTGACGTTGACCGGCGGCGAGCGCGGCGAGATCCTCAACCCCGCCATGGACCTGCCCGATGTGCACGGCCGCATCGCCGAGATCCGCCGCGACGAGATGGCGAAGGCCGCCGAGATCCTCGGCGTGGAACACACCTGGCTGGGCTTCGTCGACTCCGGGCTGCCCAAGGGCGACCCGCCCCCGCCGCTGCCCGAGGGCTGCTTCGCGCTGGTGCCGCTGGAGGTCCCCACCGAGGCGCTGGTGCGCGTGGTGCGCGAGTTTCGCCCGCACGTCATGACGACCTACGACGAGCACGGCGGCTACCCGCACCCCGACCACATCCGCTGCCACCAGGTGTCGGTCGCCGCGTACGAGGCCGCCGCCGACTATCGGATGTTCCCGGACGCCGGCGAGCCGTGGACGGTCGCGAAGCTGTACTACAACCACGGCTTTTTGCGCCAGCGGATGCAGTTGCTGCAGGACGAGTTCGCCAAACACGATCAGCAGGGCCCGTTCGAGAAATGGCTGGCGCACTGGGACCCCAAGCACGACGTGTTCGCCGACCGGGTGACGACGCGGGTGGAGTGCTCGGCGTATTTCAGCCAGCGCGACGACGCGCTGCGCGCGCACGCCACGCAGATCGACCCGAAGGGCGACTTCTTCGCCGCACCCATCGAATGGCAGCAAAGGCTTTGGCCCACTGAGGAATTCGAGCTGGCCCGCTCGCGGGTGCCGGTGCGCTTACCCGAGACCGATTTGTTCGCCGGAATCGAGGCCGACCAATGAACCAGCTTCTGCTCACCTTGCTGGCCGACGATGCACCCCGCAACACCGGACCCGACTTCGGCAAGGCCAGCCCGTTCGGTCTGCTGGTGATCGTGCTGCTGCTGATCGGCACGTTCTTCCTGGTGCGGTCGATGAACCGGCAGCTGAAGAAGGTGCCCGAGTCGTTCGACCCGCAACACCCCGAGCCGGATCAGGCCGCCGACGAGGGCACGGTGGAAACCGAACCGGATGACTAACGCGCTCGCCGGGGCGGCCAGCCCGTATCTGCGTCAGCATGCCGACAATCCGGTGCACTGGCAGGAGTGGACGCCGCAGGCGCTGGCCGAGGCCGCCGAGCGCGACGTGCCGATCCTGCTGTCGGTCGGCTACGCCGCATGCCACTGGTGCCACGTGATGGCGCACGAGTCGTTCGAGGACGAGCAGGTGGCTGCGGCCATGAACGACGGGTTCGTCTGCGTCAAGGTCGACCGCGAGGAACGGCCCGACATCGACGCCGTCTACATGAACGCCACCGTGGCGCTCACCGGGCACGGCGGTTGGCCGATGACCTGCTTCCTGACACCGGACGGCCGGCCGTTCTTCTGCGGCACCTACTACCCGAAACCTGTGTTCTCCGAAGTACTTTCGGCCGTCGTCAACACCTGGAAGACCCGCCGCGACGAGGTGGAGCAGGTATCGGACCACATCGCCGCCGAGCTGCGGGACATGGCGTCGGGGTTGCCCGGCGGTGGCCCGGAGGTCGAGCCGGCGTTGTGCGATCACGCGGTGGGGCTGGTGTTGGAGGACGAGGACACCGAGGGCGGCGGGTTCGGCGGCGCACCGAAGTTCCCGCCGTCGGCGCTGGCCGAAGCGCTGCTGCGGCACTACGAGCGCACCGGGTCCACGCCGGCGCTGGAGGCGGTGGAGCGCACGTGCGCCGCGATGGCCCGCGGCGGCATCTACGACCAGCTGGCCGGTGGATTCGCCCGCTACAGCGTCGACAATGCTTGGGTGGTACCGCATTTCGAGAAGATGCTGTACGACAACGCGCTGCTGCTGCGCGTCTACGCCCACTGGGCCCGCCGCACCGGTAACCCACTGGCCCGCCGCGTCGCCGCCCAGACCGCCGCATTTCTGCTGCACGACCTGGGCGACGGCGACATGTTCACCTCGTCGCTGGACGCCGATGCTGCGGGGGCCGAAGGGTCCACCTATGTGTGGACGCCGGCGCAGCTGACCGAAGTTCTCGGGCCCGATGACGGTGGTTGGGCCGCTTCGGTTTTCGGCGTCACCGACGGCGGCACGTTTGAGCACGGCACGTCGGTGCTGCAGTTGCCGGCCGACCCGAACGATGCCGACCGGTTCGACCGGATCCGCACCGTGCTGCTGGCCGCGCGGCTGACCCGGCCGCAGCCCGATCGCGACGACAAGGTGGTCACCTCCTGGAACGGCCTGGCGATCACCGCGTTGGCGGAAGCCAGTGTGGCCCTTGATGATCCGGAGCTGTTAGCCGCCGCGCGCCGGTGCGCGACGGCGTTGGTGGACCTGCACCTCGTCGACGGCCGGCTGCGCCGGGCCAGTCTGGGCGGACGGGTCGGCGACAGCGCGGCGATCCTGGAAGACCACGCGATGCTGGCCACCGGATTGCTGACGCTGCACCAGCTGACCGGCGAGGACACCTGGCTGTCGACGGCTACTCAATTGCTCGACATCGCGCTGGTCCACTTCGCGGATCCCGACCGGCCGGGTCGGTGGTTCGATGCCGCCGACGACGCCGAGCAGCTGATGTTCCGCCCCGCCGATCCGCTCGACGGCGCGACGCCGTCGGGAGCCTCGGCGATCACCGAGGCGCTGCTGACCGCCGCACATCTGGTGGGCGGGGACCGCGCCGCGAAGTATTGGGGGGCGGCGGCGGACACGCTGCTGGCACATTCTCCGCTGCTGGCCCGCGCGCCGCGCTCGGCCGGGCATTGGCTGGCCGTCGCCGAGGCGGCGGTGCGCGGTCCGCTGCAGGTCGCGGTGGCCTGCGAGCCGTTCGGCTCGTCGCTGCTGGCCGCCGCGCGCAAACTCGCGCCGGGCGGCGCCATCGTGGTCGGCGGCGCAGCGGGCTCGTCCGAGTTACTCCTCGACCGCGGCCCGGTCGATGGCGCCGACGCCGCTTACGTGTGCCGCGGCCGGGTCTGCGATCTGCCCGTCACCAGCACCGACGAGCTGGCCGCCGCGCTGGACCGGTAGCCTGCTGCCCATGCCGAGTGCTGAACACATCGCCGACACCGTCAACCGCTACATCAGCCTGGTCGCCAAGGGCAGCGCCGACGACATCGCCGAGCTGTACGCCGAGGACGCCACCGTCGAGGATCCGGTCGGCGGCGAGGTGCACATCGGTCGGCAGGCGATCCGCGGTTTCTACTCCGCGGTCGAAAACGCCGAGCGGGAATGCGAATTGGTCACGCTGCGGGTTGCCGGCAACGAAGCGGCGTTCCAGTTCCGGCTCACGGTCAAAGCCGGCGACGGCGGCATGGTGATCGAGCCCATCGACGTGATGGCGTTCGACGACGAGGGCAAGGTCGCCGCGATGAAGGCCTACTGGTCGGCGGACAACGTCACTTCGCTTTAGGCCGGGTGGCCGACGTAGAACACGGCCAACCACATCGCGATGTAGTGCAAGATTGCCGCCACCGCTGTGCAGGCGTGGAAAAACTCGTGGTAGCCAAAGGTTTTCGGCCACGGGTCCGGCCAGCGCAGGCCGTAGAGCAGCCCGCCGATGCTGTACAGCACGCCGCCGACGGCCAGCAGCACCATCGCGGCCACGCCGGCGGTGTGGATGATCGTCGGCGCATACCACACCGCCACCCAGCCCAGCAGCAGATAAAGCGGCACGCCCACCCAGCGCGGCGCCGTCGGCCAGAGCACCTTCAGCAAGATCCCGGCCGCCGCGCCGCCCCACACGATGCACAACACCAGCGTCCCGGTGTCGCGCGGCATGGCCAGCCGCGCGAACGGCGTGTAGCTGCCCGCGATGAAAATGAAGATCATCGAATGGTCGAGCCGCTTCATCCGCATCCGCGCGGTGACCGATTTCCACTCCACCCGGTGATAGGTGGCACTGACGGCGAACATCGCCACCGTGGCCGCGGCGTAGATGAACGTCGCGAGGCCGGCCCGCGGCGAGGCCACCGCCCACGACACCGACACCAGGGTGGCGCCGCAGATGATCGCCAGCCACGCGGAGTAGAAGTGGATCCAGCCGCGCATCCGCGGCTTGGTGAGGATCTGGGTGGCACCCTCGACGACGTCCTCGACGACGCTGATCGGTCCGGACTGGTGCGACGCAGCGTTCGTCTGGCTCAATTTCCCTCCCTGACTTGTGTCGGGATCGCCGTTGATCGTGCCTGCCACAGTAGTCTGGATTCCCGTGGAGATTATTCCGCCGCGCCTCAAGGAACCGCTGTATCGCATCTATGAGCTGCGGTTACGGCAGGGCTTGGCGGCCTCCAAGTCCGCGCTGCCCCGGCACATCGCCGTGCTGTGCGACGGCAACCGGCGCTGGGCGCGCGACGCCGGGTACGACGACGTCAGCTACGGCTACCGGATGGGCGCGGCCAAGATCGCCGAGATGCTGCGCTGGTGCGCCGAAGCCGGCATCGAAATGGCCACGGTGTACCTGCTTTCCACCGAAAACCTGCAACGCGACCCCGACGAACTGGCCGCGTTGATCGAGATCATCACTGATGTCGTCGAGGAGATCTGCGCACCGGTGAACCGGTGGAGTGTACGCACGGTCGGAGACCTGGAGCTGATCGGCGAGGAACCCGCGCGGCGGCTGCGCGAGGCCGTAGAAGGCACCCCGTCCGACGCCGGCTTCCACGTCAACGTCGCCGTCGCCTACGGCGGCCGTCAGGAGATCGTCGACGCCGTGCGCGCCCTGCTGAACAAAAAGCTCGCCAACGGCGCGAGCGCCGAGGAACTCGTCGACGCCGTCACCGTCGACGCGATCTCCGAAAACCTGTACACCTCAGGGCAACCCGACCCCGATCTGGTCATCCGGACGTCGGGGGAGCAGAGGCTCTCCGGCTTCCTGCTGTGGCAGAGCGCCTATTCGGAGATGTGGTTCACCGAGGCGCACTGGCCGGCGTTCCGGCGGGTCGACTTCCTGCGCGCGCTGCGCGATTACAGCCTGCGTCACCGCCGCTACGGGATGTAGTGCCACACTTGAGCCATGGCTGCGCTGTCGGCAGTGGTGTTCGCGCTGAGCTGGTGGCTGGGGGCATATCTGCTGGCCCGCGATCCACGCAAGCCGGTGCTCGTGTTGGCGGCGACCGGGCTATGCGGCTTCGCGGTCGTGGTCGCGCTGGATGCGGTGCGTGTCGTCGCGCACGTCGGGCTGCTCAGTCAGGTCGAGATCTACCTGGCCGCTGTTCCCGGCGTGGCGTGGTTCGCGGTCCTCGTCGAGCTGGGCCGGCCCTGCGACAGCTGGCGGGCCCGCACCGGTGAGCTGCTGTTGGTGGGCGGCGTCGCGGCCCTGACGCTGATCGGTGCGGCGATGGCCGGCAGCGTCGACGGGCCACTGCGGCCGGGCCATTGGGTGATGTTCGCGGTGATATCGCTGTCCACACTCGGCGCAATGGCCAAGGCCCTCGCACGGCGCGCCCAGCCGATCCCAGTGGTCGGCCTTGTCGTGGTGGCGACGCTGTTCTTCGCGCTCAGCAATGCGATCCTGGTCATTCCACTGGGCCTGGTCCCCAGCTGGCTGGCGCTGGCGTCGACGGGATGCGACGTGCTCGCGCTCGGTGTTGCGGTGGCGCTGTGGGATGCCTTCGACGAGGGCCAGGCGCTACGCGCCGACATGCTGCGCTCTTTTTGGGGCAGCGTCATGGTGGCGGTGCTGTTCGGCGGTCAGGTGCTGATCGGCATCGCGTTGACCGGTCAGCAGACCGCGCTGATGGTGCTGCTGTTCACCAGCCTGGCGATCGCGATCGACGTGCAGGTGCTTGCGGACCCGATGGCGGGCATGCTGGACCGGATGGCGTTCTGGCGGTCGCCGACGTTGCGCGCCGACCGGGCGACGTTGCGGCGCACCGAATCCGCGCTGCCGCTGCGTTCGGCCGACCCGCTCGACGACGTCGACGACGACACTTTCGCCCGGCTCACCCGTCGCGCACTCGGCCACTACGGCGACCTGTCGAAGCTGGTCGCCAGCCCGCTGACCGCGCTGCCCGAGATCGACGAGCGGCTGGCTGCCCGCGGCGCGCCCGACCAGCCGCTGGAACGGGCCATCGAACTCAAGGCCCTGCTGGCCGATCGCATCGCGGCGCTCAAGCCGCGCGACGGCGGCGACTTCGGCACCACCGAACAATGGCGCTACTACAACTCGCTGTACTTCCCGTACGTCGTTGGCGTGCGGGCCTACGCGCAGAACGCCACCGCCGCCGGACTGGACCCGATCGCCCGGCAGGCGTGGCAGTGGTTCGTCACCGACGTGCCGCAGCGCTCGCTGCACAACTGGCAGAACGCCGCCGCGCGGCTGATCGCCGCCGACCTGCGCGGCCGGGTAGCGGTCTCCAGCTGAGGAATGCCGGCGGTCGACGCCCTGTTGACCTGCGCATGGCATTAGTTGGCAGTGCCATGCGTCGATCTGGCAGTCCCAGAGCGGCACGCTCAAAGGAGTCCGAGCAAAGTCACCAAGGAGTTATGACATGACCGCTACTGCCGGATTGGCCACCCGCCCGTTCGCCGACTCAACAGACTCGCTACTGCGCTTCGCGATGCGCGCCGACGCCACGCTGACCGGGCTCGCAGGCCTGGCCGTCGCCGTGTTCGCCGACCCGATCTCGTCGATGACCGGTTTGAGCTCGGTTCAGGAATACGCCATGGGCGCCTTCTGCGTGTTGTACGGGCTGGCGGTGTTCACCATCGCCGCGGCGCCCGATCTTCGCCGCGCCGGGATAGCCGTCGTGATCGCCAATGTCGTCTGCACCGTGGGGGCGGTCGCCGTCGTCGCCGCTGGGGTGCTGCCCCTGACTGCAACCGGTGTCGTCGCAACGTTGGCCAGCGGGGTGTACACCGCGCTGTTCGGCTACCTGCAATACCTCGGAGTGCGCCGGCTTCCGGCGTGACTCCCTTCCGCTGGTGCGGGGCGCTGCCACCGTTTCGAGGTTTGCGGTGGGGGTCCCCGCACCGGCTCATTGCGCGATATCCATCGGTCGAGTGTGGACTTTTGACACGCTGAACCGCGACTGAGCGTGCCTCAAGTCCACATTCGGCGCAGGGGAGTTACAGCTTGCGCAGCCGCAGCCGGTTGATGGAGTGGTCGGCGTCTTTGCGCAGCACCAGGGTGGCCCGCGGCCGGGTGGGCAGGATGTTCTCGACGAGGTTGGGCCGGTTGATCGACCGCCAGATGTCGCGGGCGGCAACGACCGCCTGCGCATCGTTCAGCCCGGCGTAGTGGTGGAAGTGCGACGCCGGATTGGCGAAGGCCGTCGAGCGCATCGCCAAAAACCGGTCGACGTACCACTTTTCGATGTCTTCGATCCGCGCGTCCACATACAGCGAGAAGTCGAACAGGTCCGACACCATCAGCGTCGGCCCGGTCTGCAGCACGTTGAGACCCTCGAGGATCAGGATGTCGGGGTGGCGGACAACGTGTTTGGCGCCCGGCACGATGTCGTAATGCAAGTGCGAATACACCGGCGCGCACGCGTATCGCGCCCCCGACTTCACCGAGGTGACGAACCGCATCAACGCCCGTCGGTCGTAGCTTTCCGGAAAACCCTTGCGGTGCATGAGGTTTCGCCGCTCGAGTTCGGAGTTCGGGTACAGGAAGCCGTCGGTGGTGACCAGGTCGACACGCGGATGGTGGTCCCAGCGGGCCAATAGCGCCTGCAACAGACGGGCGGTGGTCGACTTGCCCACCGCCACACTGCCGGCCACCCCGATGATGAACGGCACCGGGCGGTCCGGGTTCTGCTGCGGCTCGCCGAGGAACTCCGCGGTGGCGGCGAACAGCCGCTGGCGGGCCGCGACCTGCAGGTGCAGCAGACGGGCCAGCGGCAGGTACACCTCTTCGACCTCAAGGAGGTCCACCTGCTCACCGAGACCACGCAGGGCAACGACTTCGTCTTCGGTCAGCGGCAGCGGCGTGGACATACGCAGCGCGCGCCACTGACTTCGGTCGAACTCCACATAGGGGCTCGGCTCGCTCAGCCGTGGCATGGCCTTCAGTCTTGCAGGGGCGGAATGGATAGCGTTAACCGGTATGGAGCCCGCCAGCCTGATCCGCGAGTACCTGCTGCTGGGTTTGCGCTTCGACCGGATCGAGTCCGGCTACGTCGATGCCTACACCGGCGATCCCGCGCTGCGTCGCGTGGTCGCTGACGAACCGGCGCCCGACCCGGCCACACTGGTCCGCCAAGCCGAGCGGCTGCTCGCCGCACTGCCGGACGTGCCGCGCCGCAACGGATTCGACGACGCCCGCGCCGACTATCTGCGCGCCCACCTGCGCGCGCTGGCGTGTGCCGGTCGCAAGTTCGCCGGCGAGGACATCGGCTTCGTCGACGAGGTGCGCGACTACTTCGACGTCGACATCGCCAAGGGCGACGACGAGACCTACCGCCAGGCCCACGCCCGGCTCGACGAGCTGCTGGGCGGATCCGGCCCGCTGGCCGAGCGGATGATCGCCTATCGCACGAAAGAGGAGATCCCACCGCAGCGGCTGGCCGAGTGCATCGAGGCGTTCTCCAGCGCGCTGCGAGATCGGGTCCGCGCCGAATATCCGCTGCCGGACACCGAAACCATCGAGTACCAGGTCGTCACCGACAAGCCGTGGTCGGGGTTCAACTACTACCTGGGCAACTACCGCTCGACGGTGGCCGTCAACGCCGACCTCAAGCAGCTCATGTCCAACTTGCCCCGGCTGGTCGCCCACGAGTCATATCCGGGACATCACACCGAGCACTGCCGCAAGGAGGCCGGGCTGGTCAAGCGGCAGGGCCAGGCCGAGCAGACCATCTTCCTGGTCAACACCCCGCAATGCTTGATCGCAGAGGGCCTGGCCGACCTGGCGCTGTACGTCGCGGTCGGCCCGGGCTGGGGCCGCTGGGCGGCCGACATCTACGCCGACCTCGGGCTGCGCTTCGACGGCGAGCGCGCCGAGGCCATGTCGGAGGCGACGGCGGCGCTGGCCGGCGTCCGTCAGGACGCCGCGCTGATGCTGCACGACGAGCACCGCGACGCCGACGAGGTGGCCGAGTTCCTGCGACGCTGGCTACTGGTCACCGACGAGCGGGCCCGGCAGATGCTGCGGTTTCTGTCCTCGCCGCTGTGGCGCGCCTACACCAGCACCTACGTCGAGGGGTACCACCTGCTGCGACGCTGGCTGGACAACCGGCCCACCGGGGTCAGCCTCACCGAGCGGTTCGGCCGCCTGCTGGACGAGCCGCTGATCCCGTCCGCACTAGGCTGACAGCTATGCCTGCCGAATACGCCGACACCGCAAGCGCCGCCTACCGTGCCGCATTGCAGGTCGTCGAATCCGTCGAACCCCGCATCGCCGCCGCGACCCGCAAAGAGCTTGCCGACCAACGTGATTCGCTCAAGCTGATCGCCAGCGAGAACTACGCCTCGCCCGCGGTGCTGCTCACGATGGGCAGCTGGCTGTCGGACAAGTACGCCGAGGGCACCATCGGGCACCGCTTCTACGCCGGCTGCCAAAACGTCGACACCGTCGAGAGCGTGGCCGCCGAACACGCCCGCGAGCTGTTCGGCGCGCCCTACGCCTACGTCCAGCCGCACTCGGGCATCGACGCCAACCTCGTCGCGTACTGGGCCATTCTGGCCACCCGGGTCGAGGCGCCCGGCCTGGCCGAGGCCGGCGTCAAGCATGTCAACAACCTGTCCGAAGACGACTGGGAAGCGCTGCGCCGCAAGCTGGGCAACCAGCGGCTGCTGGGCATGTCGCTGGACGCCGGCGGGCACCTCACCCACGGCTTCCGGCCCAACATCTCCGGCAAGATGTTCCACCAGCGCAGCTACGGCACCGACCCCGACACCGAACTGCTGGACTACGGCAAGGTCGCGGCGGCGGCGCGGGAGTTCAAGCCGCTGATCCTGGTCGCCGGCTATTCGGCCTACCCGCGGCGGATCAACTTCGCCACCATGCGCGAGATCGCCGACGAGGTGGGGGCCACGCTGATGGTCGACATGGCGCACTTCGCCGGCCTGGTGGCCGGCAAGGTATTCACCGGCGACGAGGACCCGGTGCCGCACGCGCACGTCACCACGACGACGACGCACAAGTCGTTGCGCGGCCCGCGCGGCGGACTGATCCTGGCGCAGCCGGAGTACGCCGACGCCGTCGACAAGGGCTGCCCGATGGTGCTGGGCGGTCCGTTGGCCCACGTGATGGCCGCCAAGGCCGTCGCGCTGGCCGAGGCCCGTCAGCCGGAGTTCCAGACGTATGCCCAGCAGGTCGCCGACAACGCGCACGCCCTGGCCGAGGGCTTCCTCAAGCGGGGAGCACGGCTGGTGACCGGCGGCACCGACAACCACATCGTGCTGCTGGACGTGACGTCGTTCGGGCTGACCGGCCGCCAGGCCGAATCGGCGCTGCTGGACGCCGGCGTCGTCACCAACCGCAACTCGATCCCGGTCGACCCCAACGGCGCCTGGTACACCAGCGGCATCCGGTTCGGCACGCCGGCGCTGACCTCCCGCGGGTTCGGCGCCGCCGACTTCGACCAGGTCGCCGAACTGGTCGTCGACGTCCTGAAAAACACCACTGCCGAAGGTGAGTCGAAAGCCAAGTACACGCTGGCCGACGGCACCGCCGAACGGGTGCGCGCCGCGTCTGCCGAGCTGTTGGGCGCCAATCCGCTCTACCCGGGGTTGACCGTGTGAAATCGGTCAAGGTCGTCGCCTGCATCGCCGTCGCGATGTTGGCGTCGTCGCCGATTGCCGCCGCAGCACCGCCCGGATTTCCCGACCTGAATGCATTCACTCCGGTGGACCCGCAGCCCTACCTGGGCGCCAGCCGCTACCTGGACAACGACGACAACGACGTGGGCGTCTGGTTTTCGACCTCCGACGGAGTGGTCTGCAGCTGGGCGTATTTCCCGAAGACCCTGCAAAGCCCGATGGGTTGGCCCGGGATCTCGTGCATGGGCAATATTCCGGGCATCCCCGATTCGGTTCCCGACAACGGCGGCCCGGGATGCGCCCGGGTGTGGCCGCAGCCAATCTCGTCCGACTTCGTTTTCGACCGGCATGGCGGTGCATGTCCGCCGTTTAGCGGCGCCGCTGTGTTGAATGCCGGGCAGAAGATCGAAACCGGTGACGCCACCTGCGTGGTCGGCGCGAACCAATTGGTCGCCTGCATCGATCCCTCCCGGGACAAGGGATTTGTCTTGCAGCCGTCCGGCAGCTGGGTGTTCTGACCGCCAGCCGTGTGACCAGGGAGTTTCCTGGTATGACGGCCTGGAGGCGCGCCGCGCCGCACCGATTTCACGAAACCTGTGAACCCGGGTTACAGTTACTTTCATGGCCGTGAAACCCGTTGCTAATGCACTGACGCTTGAACTCGAGCCGGTGGTGGAGCAGCTCATGGACCACCACCTCAACACCGAGGATCTCTGGTTCGCGCACGACTACGTGCCGTTCGAGCAGGGCGAGAACTTCGCCTTCCTCGGCGGCCACGACTGGGACCCGTCACAGGCGTCGCTGCCGCGAGTGATCACCGACGCCTGCGAGATCCTGCTGATCACCAAGGACAACCTGTCCGGCTACCACCGCGAGCTCGTCGAGCACTTCATCCTCGAAGACTGGTGGGGCCGGTTCCTGGGCCGCTGGACCGCCGAGGAGCACCTGCACGCGATCGCGCTGCGCGAATACCTGGTGGTGACCCGTGAAGTCGACCCGACCGCCAACGAGCAGGTCCGCGTCGAGCACGTGATGAAGGGCTACCGGGCCGACCGCTACAGCCAGGTCGAAACACTGGTGTTCATGGCGTTCTTCGAGCGCGCCCATGCGGTGTTCTGCCGCAACCTGGCGGCCCAGATCGAAGAGCCCGTGCTGGCCGGGCTGATCACCCGGATCGCCAAAGACGAAGAGCGCCATGAGGACTTCTTCGCCAAGCTCGTCGCGCACTGCCTGGACTACACCCGCGACGAGACGATCGCGGCGATCGCTGCCCGGGCCGCGGAGCTCGGCGTCGTCGGCGGTGACATCGATGCCTACCAGGACAAGGTGCAGAAGGTGGCCGAGGCCGGAATTTTCGGCGAACCTCAGTTGCGCCAGGTGATCTCGGACCGCATCACCGCCTGGGGCTTGGCCGATCAGCCCGAACTGAAGCAGTTCGTCGTCCGCTAGCCCACGGCGCGCCTGCACGGCGGGCATGCTCCGACCGGAGTAGCGTCGCATTCGATGGCTAGCGACGTGCTCTGCTGTCCAGACGGCACCTCTTACCACGGACCGGCCCCGGTCCTGGTGCCGCCGCCCCGCCGAATCACTCTGCGCGGGGCCGCGCGGGGTATAGGAGCGCTCCGTGACTGATACCCGGACGTATGTGCTGGACACCTCGGTGCTGTTGTCCGATCCGTGGGCGTGTACCCGGTTCGCCGAGCACGACGTGGTGGTGCCGCTGGTCGTGATCAGTGAGCTGGAGGCCAAGCGCTACCACCACGAGCTGGGCTGGTTCGCCCGTCAGGCGCTGCGCTTGTTCGACGACCTACGGCTGGAGCACGGACGGCTCGATCAGCCGATTCCCGTTGGGACACAAGGCGGTACGCTGCACGTCGAGCTCAATCACAGTGATCCCGCCGTGCTGCCGGCGGGCTTCCGCACCGACAGCAACGATTCCCGAATCCTGTCCTGCGCCGCCAACCTTGCTGCCGAGGGCAAGCGAGTCACGTTGGTGTCCAAGGACATTCCGCTGCGGGTCAAGGCCGGAGCGGTCGGCCTGTCCGCCGACGAATACCACGCGCAGGACGTCGTCACCTCCGGATGGACCGGGATGGCGGAGGTCGAAGCCTCGGCCGACGACATCGACGTGCTGTTCGCCGACGGCGAAGTAGACCTGGCTGCTGCACGAGATCTGCCCTGCCACACCGGAATTCGGCTACTCGGCGGCAGCTCGCATGCACTTGGGCGGGTCAACGCCCACAAGCGTGTGCAGCTGGTCCGCGGTGACCGCGAGGTGTTCGGGCTACGCGGGCGCTCCGCCGAGCAGCGGGTGGCACTCGATCTGCTGCTCGACGAATCGGTGGGCATCGTGTCGCTGGGCGGCAAGGCCGGCACCGGCAAGTCGGCGCTGGCGTTGTGCGCAGGCCTGGAAGCGGTGCTGGAGCGGCGAACCCACCGCAAGGTGGTGGTGTTCCGCCCGCTGTACGCGGTCGGCGGCCAGGAGCTGGGCTATCTGCCCGGCAGCGAGAGCGACAAGATGGGCCCGTGGGCGCAGGCGGTGTTCGACACCCTCGAGGGCCTGGCCAGCCCGGCCGTGCTCGACGAGGTGCTCTCCCGCGGCATGCTCGAGGTGCTGCCGCTGACGCACATCCGCGGCCGCTCGCTGCACGACTCGTTCGTGATCGTCGACGAGGCGCAATCGCTGGAGCGCAACGTGCTGCTGACCGTGCTGTCGCGGCTGGGCGCGGGATCGCGAGTTGTGTTGACGCACGACGTCGCCCAGCGCGACAACCTGCGGGTGGGCCGTCACGACGGAGTGGTGGCGGTGATCGAGAAACTCAAGGGGCACCCGCTGTTCGCGCACATCACACTGCTGCGCAGCGAGCGCTCGCCGATCGCCGCGCTGGTCACCGAGATGCTGGAGGAGATCAGCCGGGGCCCGCTGCCCTAAGCGGCGATCGCAAGCGCGGCGACCAAGCCCGCGGTGTCGGCCACGGTCACGGTCAGCGCCGAGTGGTCCCGTAGACCGATCACCCGGCGGATCGGCGGCTCGAAGTGGATGCACACGCCGGCGTCGGCGTTGGTCCCGAACGTGAGGCCGTCGTCGGCGAAAGACAGCCGCGGCCCGAGCGCCGTCCACCACCGATATGGACCGGTGACATGCGCGTCGCGCACCTGGCTCAGCGGCACGTCGACCCGCAGCGGCCCGTACCGGGCAACGAAGCGTCCGTCGGCGGTGAGGGTGACGCCCTGGCGGCCCGGCCAGCCACGAATCGGCAGCCACAAGGCTCGCGGCGCGTAGCGGTAGGGGAAGAAGCGGTCCTGGGCGGTCATCACTCTTACTATCCGCTATCGCCGCTACGCTGCCAGGGTGGGACGAGTCCGCGACAGCCAAGCCTGGCGGTACTGGCGTACCGTCCTCGGCGTCGTGGTGGCTGCCGCGGTGCTGGCAATCGGGGCCCTGACCGGACATGTGCGGCGCGCCGACGCCGACAACGTGGACTGTGCCCGGGTCAAGTGCGTGGCGCTGACGTTTGACGACGGGCCCGGCCCGTTCACCGATCGGCTGCTGCGCATCCTGGCGGACAACGACGCCAAGGCCACGTTCTTTCTGATCGGCAACAAGGTGGCCGCCAACCCGGCCGGCGCCAAGCGCATCGCCGAGGCCGGCATGGAGATCGGCAGCCACACGTGGGAACACCCCAACATGACGACGATCCCGCCCGAAGACATTCCTGGCCAGCTGTCCAAGGCCAACGACGCGATCGTCGCCGCCACCGGCCGCGCGCCGACGCTGTACCGGCCGGCCGGTGGGTTGTCCAACGCGGCGGTGCGCCAAGCTGCCGCTCGGCTCGGCCAGGCCGAAATCCTTTGGGACGTCATCCCTTACGACTGGATCAACGACTCCAACACCGCCGCCACCCGGGCGGTGCTGATGAGCCAGATCAAGCCCGGCTCGGTGGTGCTGTTCCACGACACCTACTCGTCGACGGTTGATTTGGTCTACCAGTTCATCCCGGTGCTGAAAGCCAACGGCTACCACCTGGTGACGGTCAGCCAGTTGCTCGGCCCGCGGGCGCCGGGGAGTAGTTACGGCGGCCGCGAGAACGGTCCGCCTGCCAACGATTTGCGCGACATCCCGCCCGGCGAGATCCCGACGCTGCCCAACACACCGTCGCCCAAGCCGATGCCCAATTTCCCGATCACCGATATCCCCGGCGCCAACTCCGGCGGTCCCAACAACGGGGCCTAAGCCAGTTGACACGTTGACACAAATAAGTAGTCTTTGTGTCAACCACGTGATGGGAGTCGGCATATGACCGCAGTCACCGATCAACCGGTCCGTCCCACGCCCGTCGCACCCGTGCGGCCGCGGGTGATGGCGGAATTCCGCAAGCATTCCGGCAGTGTGTTCGGCGGACTGTTCGGCGCCGCCGCTTTCGACGAGGTGGCGCTGGTCCCGGTGGCCGCCGCGGTCGACAAGACCGGCCGTTTCGAACGCAACTTCGCCGACAGAGGAGTGCGCAGCGGATTCTCTGCGCTGCTGGCGATCTGGGGAGACGCCGACGACCGCGCGGCGGAGGGGGAGCGGCTCAAGCGGTTGCACCGCGACGTTCGCGGCCGTGGCAAGGGCGAATTCGTCGACGTCCGCTACAGCGCGCTGAGTCCGCAGCTGTGGAATTGGATTGCGATCAGCGGGATTTTCGTTGTGCTGCATTCGTTTACGCCGGTGACCGGCATCAGTTTGACCGCTGCCGAGCAAGAGGCGGCCTACCGTCAACTTGTGGAGGCATTCAGCGCGATCGAGCTGAGCGGAAAGTCCGCGAAATTGCCCGCCAGCTACGCCGAAGCGGTCGAATACTACGACCGGATGGTCGAAACCGAACTTGCGGCCAATCCGTTCCTCGACCGGGTGACGGCCGATCTGACCCGGCTGCCGCTGCCGACTTTGTTGCTGCCGACGCCAGTCCGGCGCGCGCTGACGCCGCTGTGGTTGGCGGTGCGGCCGGGGGCGGGACGGGTGGTCAAGGTGTGCTCGTTCGGGATCATGCACCCCGGCGTTCGCGAGCTGACCGGATTCCGCTGGCAGCCTTGGCATGACGTCGAGTTCGGGGTTTACACGCGGCTGGTGCAGCTGGCGTGGCGGGTGCTGCCGGACCGGCTGCTGCTTGTGCCCCTGGCATACAACCGCCTGCAATACGAAAAACTGGTCCGGCTGCATCGTTCGGTGGCGCTGGACTCGTTCGCGGCGCCGGGCTGTCCGGTGGGCTGACAGACTGTACGGATGCGACGGCAACGCAGCACCGCCAGTCCCACCGAGCAGGAGGACGCGATCCTCAAGGCGGCCGCCGAAGAGGTTGCGCTGGTCGGGGTGGGACGGGCCAGCCTGGACGTCATCGCCCGCCAGGCCGGCGTCAGCCGCAGCACGCTGTATCGACGCTTCCCCAACCGGGACGCGCTGATCACCGAGCTGGGGCGCCGCACCTTTGACTTCGCGATGGCCCGGCTGCGCACCGTCGCGATGGATTCCGGCCCCAAAGATGCTGCAGTAGCGGCGTTTTGCGAGGGACTGCGGCTGCTGACCACCGAACCGGTGATGCGGAAGTTTCTGCAACTCGACAGCGACCTGACGGCGGTGGCCGGTGTGTATCAGGAGGCCCAGGCCTTCCTCGACAACGCATCGCTGGCGATGGCCAAAGCACTGCGCGCCGCTGGCGCCACGATGCCCGACGACGACTTGCTGGCCGTCGCCGAATTACACATCCGGGTGGCGTGTTCGCTGGCGCAGGTGCCGACCAAGGTGCTCGACGCCGGCGACGACGAGGCAGTGCGGGGTTACGCCCGCAAGCACCTGGCGCAGCTGGTCTGGTGATTACTGGCTCAGCAGTTCGCTGCGGCCGATCTGCGTCACGAGACTTGCGGAGTCGAAGTAGATGCGCTCGTTGACAATTCGATCGCCGTCGAAGAAGAACACCGCGATAATCGGTACCCGAAATGCTTTACCGGTTGGTGGCAGGCCGTAGAACTCACCGAGATTGGTGCCGAGTAGGTCGAATTCGGTGATGACCGCGTCGTCGGCGAAGTGGTATCGGACGTTGTCGTGACGTTGGTCGGGGAAGGCGGTCCGCGTGGTCCGGTAGTAGTTCATGACCTCGTCATTGCCGTCGAAAACCTGGCCGGTGGCCATGATCTCGTACCGCGGGTGCCCGTTGAACGTCGCCAGTGTGCGGTCGAACTCCTTGGTGACCTCGGTGCTCATGTGCTCTTCGATCGTCGCCAGTCGGCGTCGTCGAAGCTCGTCGCTGATCATGCCGAGTCGTCGGTCACTTTCGTCATCGCCAGCACATCGAGGCGACGGTCGAGCTCCTCCTCGGAGAGCTTGTCGCCGATCAGCCCGCGGTCGATCACGGTCTGGCGAATCGTCTTGCGCTCCTTGAGCGCTTCCTTGGCCACCGCGGCGGCCTCCTCGTAGCCGATCGCCGAGTTCAGCGGGGTCACGATCGACGGCGACGACTCCGCCAGCTCGCGAAGGTGCTCGACGTTGGCGGCCAGCCCGGCGATGCAGCGCTCGGCGAAGAGCCGCGACACGTTGGTCAGCAGCTTGAACGACTCCAGCATGTTGCGCGCCATCATCGGGATGTAGACGTTGAGCTCGAAGGCGCCGTTGGCGCCGCCCCACGCGATCGCCGCGTCATTGCCGACCACCTGAGCCGCGACCTGCGTAACCGCTTCCGGGATAACGGGATTCACCTTGCCCGGCATGATCGAGCTGCCCGGTTGCAGATCGGGCAGCTGGATCTCGGCCAGCCCGGTCAACGGGCCCGAGCCCATCCAGCGGATGTCGTTGGCGATCTTCGTCAGCGACACCGCGATGGTGCGCAGCGCGCCGGACGCCTCGACCAGCCCGTCGCGGGCGGCCTGGGCTTCGAAAGAGTTGGTAGCCGTGCGCAATTCGGCCAAACCCGTCTTGGCCACCAGCACCTCGACCACCTTGGCGCCGAAGCCGTCGGGCGCGTTGAGCCCGGTGCCGACCGCGGTGCCGCCGATTGCCAGCTCACCGAGCCGCGGCAGCGTCGCCTGCACTCGTTCGATGCCGGCCTCGATCTGGCGGGCGTAGCCGGAGAACTCCTGGCCCAGCGTCACCGGAACCGCGTCCATCAGATGCGTGCGACCCGACTTCACCACCGTGCGCCATTCGCGAGCCTTGGCCGCCAGCGCGTCGTGCAGCACCTGCAGTGCCGGGATCAGGTGGCGCACAGCGGCTTCCGTGGCGGCGATGTGGGTGGCGGTCGGGAAGGTGTCGTTGGACGACTGCGACATGTTGACGTCGTCGTTGGGGTGCACCGTGACGCCGTTGCCCGCCGCAATCGAGGCGATCACCTCGTTGGTGTTCATGTTGGAGCTGGTGCCGGAACCGGTCTGGAACACGTCGATGGGGAACTGGTCGTCGTGCTGACCATCGGCGATCTCGTTGGCCGCGGCGATGATCGCGTCGGCCTTCTCTGGGCTCAACAACCCGAGGTCCTTGTTGACTTGCGCGCACGCGCCTTTCAGCAGACCCAGCGCCCGGATCTGGGCGCGCTCGAGTCCACGCCCGGAAATCGGGAAGTTCTCCACTGCACGCTGAGTCTGGGCGCGCCACAACGCTTTTGCCGGCACCCGGACCTCGCCCATGGTGTCGTGTTCGATGCGGTACTCGTCAGTCATGCAGATCCTTACAGTCGGTTACGGAAGGGGGTATTGCGCGTTGGAGTCGCCGGTGAAGTCGATCGCGGAGTACTCGTTGAGCTTCGAAAGCCGGTGGTAGGCCTCGATCATCCGCACGGTGCCCGACTTCGAGCGCATCACGATCGACTGGGTGGTGCAGCCGCCGGGGTAGTAGCGCACCCCCTTGAGCAAATCACCGTCGGTGACACCGGTGGCGCAGAAGAACACGTTGTCGCCGGAGACCAGGTCTTCGGTGGTCAGCACCCGGTCCACGTCGTGGCCGGCGTCAATCGCCTTCTGCCGCTCGGCATCATCCTTCGGCGCGAGCCGGGCCTGGATCGCGCCACCCATGCATCGGATCGCCGCGGCGGCGATGATGCCCTCTGGGGTGCCGCCGATACCGGCCAGCATGTCGGTGCCGGAGTTCGGCCGGCACGCCGAGATCGCGCCGGCCACGTCGCCGTCGGTGATCAGCCGGATCCGCGCCCCGGTGGCGCGGACGTCGTCGATCAGCTGCGCGTGCCGCGGCCGCTCCAGGATGCACACCGTCATGTCGCGCACTGACAAGTCCTTGGCCTTGGCGACGGCGCGGATGTTGTCGGCGATCGGCGCGGTGATGTCGAGCACGTGGGCAGCTTCGGGGCCGACGGCGATCTTGTTCATGTAGAACACCGCCGACGGGTCGAACATCGCGCCGCGGTCGGCGACCGCCAGCACCGAGATGGCATTGGGCATGCCTTTGCTCATCAGCGTGGTGCCATCGATCGGGTCGACGGCGAAGTCGCAGTCCGGGCCGTCGCCGTTGCCGACCTCCTCGCCGTTGTAGAGCATCGGCGCGTGGTCCTTCTCGCCCTCGCCGATCACGACCACGCCGCGCATCGACACCGAGTTGACCAGTTCGCGCATGGCGTCGACGGCCGCGCCGTCGCCGCCCTCCTTGTCGCCGCGGCCCACCCAGCGACCCGCGGCCATGGCGCCGGCCTCGGTTACCCGCACGAGTTCCAGGGCCAGGTTGCGGTCTGGGGCTTCGCGACGTGAGGCGGCCGTTCGCGACGACGAGCCCGTGGGCGAGGAGGCAGCGGCGCGATGAGCTTGCGTCATGGCGCCGATTGTCCCAGAAGCAGGTCCGCGGCCTAAAGCTGGGATACTCGTGCTGTGACGACGCAGCCGCAGCCGACGCCCAAGCCGGCCAAGCCCCGGTTGCTGCAGGACGGCCGCGACATGTTCTGGTCGCTGGTGCCGCTGGTCGTCGCCTGCATCGTGCTTGCGGGCCTGGTCGGGATGTGCACCTTCGCGCCCGGCGCGAGCAACCGCGGACAGGTGCCGTCCTACGACGCGGCCGCCGCTTTGCGGGCCGACGCCCAGACGCTCGGCTTCCCGGTCCGGCTGCCCCGGCTGCCCGAGGGCTGGCAGGCGAATTCCGGCACCCGCAGCGGAGTCGAGGACGGCCGGACCGACCCGTCGACCGGTCAGCGGCTGCGGGCGGCGGTGTCGACCGTGGGCTACATCAGCCCGGCCGGCATGTATCTGAGCCTGAACCAGAGCAACGCCGACGAGGCCAAGCTGGTCGGCTCGATCCATCCGTCGATGTATCCCACCGGCACCGTCGACGTCGACGCCACCCATTGGATCGTCTATGAAGGCGACGGCGTCGAGCCGGTGTGGACCACCCGGCTCGACAGTGCCGCCGGCCCCGCCCAGATCGCGGTCACCGGTGCGGGCAGCGCCGCCGAATTCCGTACGCTGGCCGAGGCCACCCAGTCACAGCCGCCGTTACCGGCGAAAGGACAGCCATGACAGCACCCGAAGCAGACCTGGCCGGCTGGACTGCGGCGCCGTTCACCGGCGGCGGTTACACCCACGACGTCTACCGCAAGGGCGACGGACCCGGCGTCGTGCTGATCCCCGAAATACCGGGCATCCACCCCGGTGTGCTCGCGTTGGGTAATCACCTGGTGGACAACGGCTTCACGGTCGCGATCCCGTCGCTGTTCGGCGAGCCGGGCCGCACGGTGACGATCGGCTACGGGGTGTCCACGATCGCTCGGGCCTGTGTGGCAAGGGAATTCGCGGCGTTCGCAACCAACAAGAACCGGCCGGTGTCGCAATTCCTGCGAGCGCTGGCCCGCGACCTCAACGCGTCGACCCCGGGCAAGGGCGTCGGCGTGATCG
Source organism: Mycobacterium sp. MFM001 (assembly GCF_003402475.1). Taxonomy (GTDB): domain Bacteria; phylum Actinomycetota; class Actinomycetes; order Mycobacteriales; family Mycobacteriaceae; genus Mycobacterium. Next base: position 326,075 of record NZ_BFAB01000002.1, on the reverse strand, counting down.
GTCAGTGCTTCACCGGCGGTTTCGCGCTGGCCGCCGCCGTCGACGAGAGCGTCCTGGCGCCGGTGCTGAGCCAGCCGTCGCTGCCGATCCCGCTGTCCCCGGCGCAGCGCCGCGACCCCGGGGTTTCCCGACTCGAACTCGATGTGGTCGCCGAACGCGCCGCCAACGAGGGCCTGTGCGCAATGGGCCTACGCTTCAGCGAGGACTGGATGTCACCACGCGACCGCTTCACCACGCTCAAGCAGCGACTCGGCGACGCGTTCGAGGTGATCGAAATCCCTTCCGGCGCAGGCAACGAGCACGGCTTCTCAAAGATGGCGCACTCGGTGCTCACCGACGAGGTCCGCGAGGTCGAGGGGCATCCGGCTTACGAGGCCCGCAAGCGGGTGGTCGAGTTCCTCACTGCGCGTCTGACGTAGCCGGCTCTTCCTCGTCGTCGCCTCGGTACGCCGCGAGGTAGACCTCGATCGTGGTGACGACGACGATCATCAGCACCGGCCCGATGACGATGCCCCATGGCCCGAACATCGCGATCCCCGCGAACACCGCGAGCAGCATCAGTGCGGGATTGAGCCGGGCATCGCGCGGCACCAGGACCGGACGCAAGAAGTTGTCCAGGTTGGTCACCACGATCAGGTGCCACAGCACCACGAACGCACCGCCAAAGATGTTGCCGAAAAACATCATCCCGATCCCGAACGGGATCGTGACGATCCCGCCGCCCAGCGGGATGATCGACAGCGCGGTCAACAGGATCGCGAAAATGAAGAAGCCGTGGTGGAATCCGGCGATGTAGATCGATGCGGCCCCGGCCACGCCCTGGCACAGCGCGATGACGAACTGCCCGCTGACCGTGCCGCGCACCATCGAACCCATCTTGCGCAGGTACAGATCGGTGACTTCTTCGCCGAGCGGATTGAGCCGGCGGATCAACGTGGTCAGCTTTTCGCGATGCGTCAGCAACGCGACAAACACGTACAAGAAGATGATCGCCGACGTGACCGCACCGAAAACGTTTCCGGCAGTGTCCTGTAGGACGTGCAGGAACCATTGGCCGGCCTTCTGCGCGACCGTCGCCATCGCCTTCCGCAACGACTCCGCGGTGACCGTCGTGTGCACGAAGGGCACCCGCGCCAGCAGGTCGTTGACGATGTGCAAACCCTTGTCGCCCAGCTTGTTCAGATCGGTGCGCTGGACCCACTCGGCCACGTGGACGACCATCCGGGAAATCTGCGCGATCGCCAGCAGCACCACCAGGGCAAACGGAACGATGACGGTCAGCAGCGCCACCAGCAACGTGCAGGTAGCCGCCAGACCGGTGGACAGCCGCCGGTCGAACCACTGGAAAAGCGGTGTGAACAAATACGCCCCGACGGCTGCGACCACGATCAGCACGAAATAACTGCGCAGGAAGTACGCCGCGAACGCACACGCGACAACCGTAAAGACGGCCAGCGCGCGTTTCTGGCTGGGCGTGAATTCGATATCCATCACCCGCCCTCCACGTCGGTCCCGACGTGAACGTTAGCGCTGGGCGGCCGATCTGGCGGCTTGGCGCGCCCGTTGTGCGCTGATGAATCGGATCGACAAGCGTTGCAGCAGACTCGGCGCCAGCCGCGCGAACAGCCACGAGGCGTACGCGCGCCTCGGCACCACCAGCAACGCCTTGTTGCGCTCGATCGCCTTCAACGTGTCACGGGCCAGCCGGTCGGGGTCGTAGGCGGACTTCATGCCCTGTCCGCGCAGGTAGTAGTCGCGGCCGACGAACCCGCCGATTGCGCCTTTGTCCAGGATCGGTGTCTCGACGGCGGCCGGGCAGATCGCCAGCACGCCCACTCCGCGGGACACCGCCTCCGAGCGCAGCGCCAGCGACAGCCCGACGACGGCGTGCTTGGTCATCACGTAGCTGGTGATCTGCCCGGCCGCGGTCAGCCCCGCCATCGAGGCGGTGTTGACGATGTGGCCGTGGCCCTGGCGCAGCATCACCGGGTACGCGGCGGCCACCCCGTGCACCACACCGCGGATGTTGACGTCGATGATCGCGTTCCACTGATCCAGCGACAGCAGTTCGGTGTCGCCGCCCCAGGCGATGCCGGCGTTGTTGAACATCAGGTCCAGCCGGCCCGCACGGGCGACGACGTCGTCGACGGTGGCCTGCACGGCGGCCGGATCGGTGACGTCGAGAACCGCGGAGCGGGCGTTGCGCAGGCCCGCAACGGTTTTCGCGGCGGCATCGCCGTCGATGTCGGTGCACACGACGTCAGCCCCGGCGGCTACCAGTGCCCGGCACAGCGCTGCGCCGATACCGGAGCCGCCGCCGGTGACGATCGCCTGCTTTCCGGCGAAACTCATTGCTGCCCAGCCAGCTTCATCACGTGTCCGTAGACGTCGGGATAGCGCTTGAGGTGTGCGCCGCCATTGAGGTCGAGCACCTCACCGGTCAGCCACGGCGCCTTGCACATGAACACCACCGCGTCGGCGACTTCTTCAGCTGTACCGCCGCGGCCCAGCGCAGTGTTCTCCAGGTAATCGTCGAGCACGCCGGGGATTTGGGTTACAGGCTCGGTGAGCGGGGTGTGCACGAACCCTGGTGCGACGGCGTTGACCCGGATGCCGCGCGGGCCCAGTTCGAGGGCGGCGACTTGGGTCAGCATCGACAGCCCGGCCTTGGCCGCGCAGTAGGCGCTCATCGCCGCGGCCGGTTGCCGGGCGTTGAGCGAACTCAACGACACCAGCGCGCCACCGTCGCGCAGTTGCGGCGCAGCGTGTTTGATCACGATGAAGGCACCGGTGAGGCAGACGTCGAGCACCGACCGGAAGTCCTCGACGGCCAGGTCGGTGATCAGCCCGACCCCGCCGAATCCTGCGGTGTTGACGACGGCGTCGAGCGCGCCGGCTTCGGCGAATAGCAGCCGCACCGAGTCTTCGTCCGTGACTTCGACATTCGCCGCCACGTGTGGATCACCGAGTTCGGCGGCGACGGCCTGTGCCCCCTCGGTGTTGCGGTCGGCGACGGTGACGCGATAGCCGTCGGCGGCCAGTGCATGCGCAACCGCGCGGCCGATGCCGGATGCGCCGCCGACGACAACAGCGTTACGCGTCATCGGTGGCTGCCCCATTTGGCGGTGATGACGCCCCACGGGTCGGCGTAGCGGCCGGGGTAGCGGTAGTAGGGCGAGCGGCGTTTGAGCAGCTCGTGTGCCAGCGGAGCCGCCAGCCGCGCCGGGTAGCGTCGCCAGCCCATCCGTTCGGCGGAGTCGATCAGCAGCTGTGGCCACGAAATACGTTGGAAGTCAAGCACTTCCTGCGACCGCGTGGTGTCCATCCAGTCGGTGGCAAACCAGTCGTCGTCGCTGTCGGGATTTCCCTTGCGGCCCGTGGGTATTCCGCCGACCAGTCCCATCGCCGCCGCGGCGGCCGGGGCGAGGTCGCCTTGCAGCCGGCGGTGCGAGTCGTCGCCGCCGATCAGTAGCGTCTCGCCGACCGCGGGCGCGGTAGTGGCCGCGGCGAACGCGCGGGCGACGTCACGCACTTCGACCGTTTGGATGCGGCCGTCGATCGGCAGCGACGCCTCGAAGTAGATGGTGTCGAGGTCGACGTCGAATCGCGGCTCGGCGGTGAGCACGCCGCCCAGTCGCAGGATCACGAAGTCGAGCCCGGAGTCGCGCACCAGCTGCTCGGCTTCCATCTTGTGGGTGCCGTAGATGTCCGACGGCCGCAGCGGCGTGTCGGCGGTCAGCAGGTCGGTGGTGCGGTGAGGGTTGCGGGCACCGTAGGCGGCCACACTCGACGCTTGGACGAATCGCGGCGGCGATCCTAATCCCTTGGCGGACTTGAGCAATAGGCCGGTGGCATCGACATTCACGGCGCGGGCCAGCGGCGGCCGGGCGTAGCACAGCGGCGGGATGATTGCGGCCAGGTGGATGATCGCCGCGGGGTTCACTGCTTGGAGCAGTGCGTCGACGGCCGTCGGGTCGGTCAGATCGGCCCAACGCACCTCGACGGCGTCGGGCAGCTTCTCGGCTGCCTTGTGGTTGGCGGGTACGTCGAGGTCGGTGGCGACGACGTGGCGGCCCTGGTCAACCAGCCGTCGCACCGTGGCGGAGCCGACGAGCCCGAACGCACCGGTGACCAACACAGTCTCATTCATGGCGCATTACGCTACAGGTCGAAGCGAAAATGATCAGCACTCGCGCCTCAGGACCCGGCAGTGGCAGGCTAGTCACCGGAAGGTGATGGCAATGTACGACCGCAATTTGGACTACAACTGGCACGTCGACATCGAGTTCGACGAGGACGACACCCATACGCACGCCACGGTTCGCGCACAACGCGGTGACGGCAAGACGATGACCACCCTGGGCGACGCCTACCGGCACCCCGGGGACGCCAGCCAGCCGATGATCGGCGAGGAGATCGCCGCCGCCCGGGGGCTGATCGCGTTGGGCACCGAGCTGCTGCAGGACGCCTCGCTGCGGATCGAGCACGTCACGCACCAGCCGGTCCACCTCTACCGCTGACTCCGTGGCACTGGCGGTTTGCCTGCTCTTCGACCGGCGATCCGAGCGGGCGATCCGCGGGTTGTGGGATCGCATCGAAGACCGGGGCGTGCCGAGTCTGCGCTCGCACACCCACGGCCGTCACGTGCCGCACGTGTCCTATGCGGTCCTGCGGAGTTGGGATCAGCCCGCCGTGACGGCGGCACTCGCAGCATTAAGCGACGGCGGCCCAGTGGAACTCAGCTTCGACGGTGTCGGGCTGTTCCGGCGGGGCCGGACGTGGTTGGTGGCCGGGGTGAGCGCGGATTTCGTTGCGCGCCAAGCGCGAGTCGTCGACGCCGTCTCCGCCGCTGGCGCGGAACTCCACAAGCACTACGTGCCGGGAATCTGGCTGCCGCACTGCTCGCTGGCGCCGCGCGCGATGCTGGCGCAGCTACCGGAGGTGGTGGGCGCTGTGTTGGACGTGTTGCCGCTGCGAGCGCGGCTGGACCGCGCCGCACTGGTCAACAGCGCGACGGGTGAGGTCTGCCCGCTGCCGTCGCTGCCGTGACCGCCGCCCGGTCAGATGCCGGTGATCCAACGCGGTGAACGGCCAGCACACCACGACCACGGTCGAGGATCATGTTGCGGTGAGCCAAGGTGGCGGGAATCGCCGCGAATCTCATCACCGCGTTTACGCTGCGGGCGGAGCGGTAGTGTCCGTCCATCGTGTTCCGTCCCAATACCGTTGCAACTGTGCATTATTCGGGTCGGGATACCAGCCTGCCGGAACAGACGGGGGCGACGAGGGCTGCTGATGTCCGTTATGCTCGGCAAGTTGTCGGCTGGCCATGTTCAGCGCGGTCGCGAACTGCCTCGCGGAGCTGTCCGCGTTGCCACCGTACTTTGCACTCACAGTCTTGATGATTGCCGTATTCGGCCCTTCCACGATGAGGTGGACTTGGCGGTTATCCTTGGTCTCGGTCGTTATCCTCCCCATCCCGCCAGCCATATATCCTCCCACGTCGGAGGTTACGCCTCCGCTGTTCTCGACCCGTGCCGTGAGCCCCGCGAGAGGATGGCGCGGCGCATTGTCTTTGTAGCCCTCGATCAGTTCCGTCTGGGTCATGCGTATGCCGGCCCAGTCGGCGATCACCCCATCCCTAGCGTTCGCCTTGCTAGCACGAATTCGATAGACAACAACAAAGACAATCACCGCGACGAACATGAGAAATAAAAGTGACAACATGATTAGTTCCTTCCTCAGTTCAACGGGGGCATAGGCTGCCCGCTCATCAGACTGTCAATGCATTGGGCATGCCTGGTGGCCGATTGGAACATGGCGCAACGTGGATCATTCGGGTCGACCACCGCTGGCCCCGCCGCCGGGCCAAGGCAAGTAGGGATAACGCTTTGCCCGTGCAGATTCATGATGCAGCTAAGGCACGCCTGAGTTGATGTGGTGGGCTGGTCCCCCGTACCGCACGGGTAGTTGGCGAGGGCTACCGGGGTGGGCGCGACGCCCACGCCCCCCGCGACCAGTAGTGCGGCGAACAGTAGTTTTCTCATGGTTCAGCCTTACTGGTAGTTGCTGTGGTCGCAGGGCAGCACGGGCTGCTGCGTCCCGAATGGTTGGTTCCGCAGGTCCTTGCACGGCGGGCAACTGTTGTACCAATGACTGTTGCAGTTGTCGGCGTTCGCGGGCGCGAACTGGTTCGGATCGTATGGACCTGACGGGTCGTAGCATTCGACGTTGTGCGGGCCTGGTCCCGTGCACGACGACGGAGTGGCCGTTGCTGGCGGCGTCGGAATGACCAGCAACGGTGCGAGCGCTATGGCAGCCGCCGCTGCGAGGGCTAGTGGTTTGAATTTCATTGTCTTCCTTTCCTATGCGCCGCAGTCGTAACTGTTGGCCTTGGAGCCGTTGATCACCTTGCAGAACGGGAAGCCCTGGTCCGCGCCTGCAACGCTCAGGGTCAGGCCGCGGCCACCGTCGACGAGAGTGGCTGTGGCGTAGCCACCGTCGGGCTGATTGCCGTAGGCGGTGGTATCGGGCTGCGACGGTGGACCTTGCACGTAGGTGAAACGGAAGGTCAGCGTGCGCGAACCGGTGACCTCGGCAGCGCTGCCGTTGGCATCGATGGTCAAACTCTCGCCATGTGCCTGCCACTGGCCGACGAACGGGCCACCGGCCTCTGCGAACGGTCGTCCCAGGGCGGCCTGGTCTCCTGGGTCTGCCCGCACCAAGGGAGCGCAGGCTATGGCCGCCGCCAGCACGGCGGGCACCACCATCAGCTTCTTTTTCATCTGCTTACCCTGTAAGGCAGCGCTAGCTGTACGTTGCGACAGCAGGTTTGCCCTGGGCGCAAGTGTGTGCCCTCGTTGAGCCACACCGCACGAGTAGTCGACTACTCCAATTCAGCCAAAAGGCTGCTCTTGATTCGAGCTGCCGTGAGGGGCTACTCCGGCGGCGGTGCAGCGACGACGGACGCCAGCTGGGGTTGGCTGGCGGCCTTGACCTTCTCGAACAGCTCGCAGTAGTAGGGCAGGCAGTCGGTCATCGCCTGCTCGGTGGTGAACAGCGGCTTGTAGCCCAAGTCGCGCTGCGCCTTGGCGACCGAGAAGTAGTTGTCGAGGTAAAGCCGTTCGACCGCAAGGGGTTCCAGCGGCGGCTGGGGCAGCCCGAACTTGAAGTGCAGTCGCTGCCATAGCGACATCACGTCACGCACCAATCGGCCCGAAACTCGCACGCGGGGCCAATGCACGCCGCACTCCTCGACGATCGGCCTTGCGAACTCGAACATGTTGATCGGCTCGGCGTCGTTGATGAAGTAGGCCTGGCCGGGCGCGGTGCCGCCCGGCACCAGGTGTTCGGCGGCCAGGATGAAGCCGTGAATCAAGTTGTGCACGTATGAGTTATCCAATTTGGCGTTCTTGCTGCCGATGAGCACCTTGACGTGGCCGGCGACAACGCTTTCGAACAGCTTGCGAAACATCGTCTGGTCGCCGCGGCCCCAGATGCCGCTGGGCCGGATCGAACAGGTCAATAACCCGTCAATCCCGTTCTGCGACAACACGAACTTCTCGGCGACGACCTTGGTTTCGGTGTAGAGGTCGTTGAACCGGTCGGTGTAGGGCAGGGTTTCGTCGCCGTTGGCAATGCGCTGGCCGCCCATCACCACGCTGTTGGACGCGGTGTAGACGAACCGTTTGGTCCCGGCCTTCTGCGCGGCGTGTACCAGGTTCTTGGTGCCGTCGACGTTGACTGCGAAGCTGCGGCGGCGGTACTCGTCGGTGACCGACGCGCCGCCCATCAACTCGATGATCGCCGCGGTGTGAAACACCGTGTCGATCCCGTCGACCGCAGCAGCGACGATCGCCGGATCGCAGATGTCGCCCTGCAGCACCTCCAGCCCCGGCTGCGCCGCCAGTGGCGACGGCGCCCGGTCGAATGAGCGCACCTGGTAGCCGCGGTCGAGCAGCGTGGTCACCAGGTTGGCGCCGACGAACCCGGAGCCCCCCGTGACCAGGACGCGGCCGAGTTCAGTGGTCAGCGATGCATCACCCATTCGGCCAGCATAACTGAAACGTGTTCCAGTTCGGTACTGAAATCGTCGAACTGGTCGCCTGGTCAGCTATCGTCGGCGTCACCGGCAGCCAACGCGTCGGCTACTCGCTTGCGAGCTCCAGCTAAGTGCTCTTCACAGCGTTTAGCCAGCTGTTCGCCTCTTTCCCACAGCTTCAGCGACGCATCGAGGTCCAGCCCGCCCTGCTCCAGCAGCCTCACGACCTCGATCAGCTCGTCGCGGCAATCCTCGTACCCGAGTTCACTAACGGGCCTAGTCTCCATCGGTAGGTCCTTCGCTCGTCGCCGCCACTGCGCCGTCGCCGACCCGCACCCGCAACCGGGTCCCGGCCGGCGCGTCGTCCACCGACCGAAGCACGGAAGCAGGGCCAGAGGACGGAATCGTCTGCACCACGGCGTAGCCGCGGGCCAACGTGGCCGCCGGGCCCAGCGTCGCCAGCCTTGCGGCCAGATGGCCCACGCGGTCGCCCTCGGCACCGATCAGCCGGGTGATGTCGCGCCGCACCGCGGACCGGGCGCGGTGGATCTCGTCGGCGCGCACCTGTAGAGCGGCCAGCGGCTCGGCCAGCACCGGGCGACTGCGCAACGAAGCCAGCGCCCGTTCTTCGCGGGATACCCAGTTGCGCAGTGCTTGGGCGCTGCGGCGCCGCAAGTCGTCGATCAGATGCTGTTCGGCCGCGGTATCCGGCACGATCTTCTTGGCCGCATCGGTCGGGGTGGCGGCGCGCAGGTCGGCGACCAAGTCGCACAACGGATTATCGGGTTCGTGGCCCACTGCGCTGACCACCGGCGTGCGACACGCCGCGATCGCGCGGCACAGTGTCTCGTCGGAAAACGGCAGTAGATCCTCGACGCTGCCGCCGCCGCGAGCCACCACAATGACGTCGACGCCCGGATCGGCGTCCAATTCGCCCAGCGCCTCGACAATCTGGGCCAGCGCGTTGGGTCCCTGCACCGCGGTGTTGCGCACCGCAAACCGCACCGCGGGCCAGCGCGCGGCGGCCACCGTCGTCACGTCGTGCTCGGCGGCGCTGGCCCGGCCGGTGATGAGTCCAATAACGTTGGGCAGGAAAGGAATCGGCCGCCGCAGCCGCGGATCGAAGAGTCCTTCGGCGTCCAGCAGCTGGCGCAGGCGCTCGATGCGCGCCAGCAGCTCGCCGATACCGACCGCGCGAATTTCACTGAGCCGCAACGAGAATGTGCCGCGCCCGGTGTAGAAGGTGGGCTTGCCGCACACCACCACCTGGGTGCCCTCGGCCAGTTTGACCGGCGCGCCCAGCACCAGATCACGCGGGCACGTCACCGTCAGCGACATGTCGGCGGCCGGGTCGCGCAGCACCATGAACACCGTCTTGGAGTCCGGCCGGATGTTGATCTGGGTCAGCTGACCTTCGACCCACACGGTGCCCAGCTTGTCGATCCAGCCCGCGACCCGGACGGCCACCGCGCGTACCGGGAACGGGTTCTCGGCTGAATTCGGTTGCGCGGCTTGGGTCACTTCGCGGTCGCGCGGGTGATCCTGTTGGCCAGCAGCGTCTGGAACGGCGCGCGCGCCCGGGTGGCCTCCTCATAGGCCAGCAATGCCTCGAGCTCGTCGACATCCAACGTGTTGAGCCGGGCCCGCAGCTGCGCCAGGGTCAGCGTTTCGTAGTCGAGTTCCTTGGCCACCGGCGGCGCGGGCGCGTCGGCCGTCGGCTTCTTCTTGGCGGGCCGGACCGGCGTGGTCGGTGGATCGGCCGGCGCATCGGATGTCGAGTAGAGCGCGAACCGCCCCTCGGCGCGGCGCTCGTTGTCGGAGGCGTCGACGGCCGGCGCCTGCTCCTCCATGTCCTCGTCGAACGTCGCCCACTCCGGCTGTTCGTCCTTCGGCGGGAAGATCGTCTCGAGGGTGGCGTCGCCCTTGATCACCAGATCGGCCATGTTCTGCTGGAAGCGCATCACGATGTGCGCGGCCTGGCTGGCCAATGTCATCGGGTACATCAGGATGGTTTTCGGCAGCTTCATCGTCTCCTCGACGGCGACGGTCGCCGCCCCCACCAGCAGCCGAACCCCATACGGTGCAGTAGCCATGCGTCCCAGCCTGCCTTAAGCAGCGGTCAAGTCCAAGCTGGCGGCGCCATGTCGACGGAAAGTACCCTGGTTGGCATGCCTCCGACCGTCAACATGGGGATTCCGGGCGCGTCCGGCTCGGTGGTGGAGCCCGCCACCGGCAAGCGCGTGCTGCTGGCCGAGCCCCGCGGATATTGCGCCGGCGTCGACCGCGCCGTCGAGACGGTCGAGCGCGCGCTGGAGAAGCACGGCCCGCCGGTCTATGTCCGCCATGAGATCGTGCACAACCGGCATGTGGTGGAGACGCTGGCCAAGGCGGGCGCGGTGTTCGTCGACGAGACCGACGAGGTGCCCGAGGGCGCGATCGTGGTGTTCTCCGCGCACGGTGTGGCGCCGAGCGTGCACACATCTGCCGCCGAACGCAGCCTCCAGGTGATCGACGCCACCTGCCCGCTTGTTACCAAGGTGCACAACGAGGCCAAACGCTTCGCCCGCGACGACTACGACATCCTGCTGATCGGCCATGAGGGTCACGAGGAGGTCGTCGGCACCGCCGGCGAGGCGCCCGACCATGTGCAGCTGGTCGACGGGCCAGCCGCCGTCGAGCAGGTCACGGTCCGCGACGAGAACAAGGTCATCTGGCTCTCGCAGACCACGCTGAGCGTCGACGAGACCATGGAGACCGTGCAGCGGCTGCGGGAGCGTTTCCCGAAGCTGCAGGACCCGCCCAGCGACGACATCTGCTACGCCACCCAAAACCGCCAGGTGGCGGTCAAGGCGATGGCGCCGGAGTGCGAGCTGGTGATCGTGGTCGGCTCGGCCAACTCGTCGAACTCGGTGCGGCTGGTCGAGGTGGCACTGGGCGCCGGTTCTCGCGCCGCTCACCTCGTGGACTGCGCCGACGACATCGACCCGGCCTGGCTGGACGACGTCACCACGGTCGGCGTCACGTCCGGAGCGTCGGTGCCCGAGATCCTGGTGCGCGGCGTCCTGGAGCGGCTGGCCGAACACGGCTACGACGTGGTGCAGCCGGTGACGACGGCCAACGAGACGCTGGTGTTCGCGCTGCCGCGGGAAATCCGGCCCGCGCGTTCTTAGCTATTGCTCGCGCGGGGGCGAGTTCCGGTAGCGAACCCGTGAGATCGGGTGATGTGTCGCCGTGGCGCCTGTCGGGGCTGGCCGGCGGCGCGGGGGCTCGGCGGGTTTGGCCGGCTCGTACGGCTCGACGGGGTCATAGGGGTCGAAGCGACTGCTGCGGCGGGTGGCCGCCCCGCTGCGACGCACATGCGGGTCCCGACGGATCTCGCGTGGCGGCCGGTCGCGCAGGTCCGGGTCGCGCGGCGTCCTGGTCCTCCGCGGCGAGTCGGGTGAATCGGCATCCCGGGCTGACGGGGCTGGGCGCCGACGACGGGGACGTTCGACCGCGGGCTCGTCATCCAGGGGCGGTCGTACATGCCGGGAGCGAGAAGCGGCCGGTCGCCTGGCAGATGCTTGCCGCGATCTGGTCGAACGCTCGCTGCGCCGTGCTCGAGTCCTCGCCGTCTTGCCGGTGTGCTCGGGCTTGGCGGAGTCACGCCCGAGCAGCGATACCAGCTTCGCGACGATGCCGCCCTTGTCCTCGCCGGCCGTGTCGGCTTCGCCCGTCGCCGCCGAGCGCGCCCCCATACCCAGATACCAGCGGACCATCCCGATCAGCAGGACGGCGGCCGAGGTGAACAGCATCAGCGGGAAACGCTCGATCAGCGGATAGCCGCAGTTGATCAGCAGGTCCTTCAGCCCGGTGATCTTGGCGCCGTGGAACAGCCAGTACGCTCCGGGCACCGCGCAGAACAGGATCAGCGGCGGCTGGATGACCGCGGTGAAGACGCCGGCTTGCCGCACCGCCAGCACTGCCGCCAGGCAGCCCACGACGTAGAGAGCGGAGAAGACGCCGGTCAGCTCCTTGTTGCCCGATCCGGCGTCGAACGCGAAGCCCGCCGCGGTGGCGGTCACGCCGATCACGACCGCTGCCCACCATGGGACACCGGGCATGCTGGGAAAGATCGAGCGATGGTCTGCCGTCACCGCCGACCTCGCCCGCTGTGCTGACACACGTCGACCGTACCGGCTCAGCGCCGAAAGGCGCGTAAAGACCTGCCTTTGGACTTGCGGGGTGATCCGCTTCGCCCGGCTTCGCCGCGCTTGCGATCACCCCTACACTTGGCTCCCTGTGAGCTTGAGCCTGGGGATCGTGGGTTTGCCCAACGTCGGCAAGTCGACGCTGTTCAACGCGTTGACCAAAAACGACGTGGTGGCCGCCAACTACCCGTTCGCGACCATCGAACCCAATGAGGGCGTCGTTCCGCTGCCCGATCCCCGGTTACCCAAGCTGGCCGAGATGTTCGATTCGGAGCGGATCGTGCCGGCGCCGGTGACGTTCGTCGACATCGCCGGGCTGGTCGCGGGCGCTTCCGAAGGCGCCGGGCTGGGCAACAAGTTCCTGGCCAACATCCGCGAGTGTGACGCGATTTGCCAAGTGGTGCGGGTCTTTTCGGACGACGACGTGGCTCACGTCGCCGGCGAGGTCGACCCCAAATCCGACATCGAAGTCATCGAGACCGAGTTGATCCTGGCCGATCTGCAAACGCTGGAACGCGCCGTGCCGCGGCTGGAGAAGGAAGCCCGCAACAGCAAGGACCGCAAACCGGTCCACGAGGCCGCGGTGGCCGCCCAGCAGATTCTTGACGGCGGAAAGACGCTTTTCGCGGCGGGCCTGGACGCCTCGCTGCTGCGCGAGCTGAACCTGCTGACCACCAAGCCATTCCTGTATGTGTTCAATGCCGACGAAGCGGTGCTGACGGACGCCGCGCGGGTCGCCGCGCTGCGCGAGCTCGTGGCGCCCGCCGATGCGGTGTTCCTGGACGCCAAGGTCGAAGCGGAACTGGCCGAGCTCGACGACGAGTCGGCCGCCGAGCTGCTGGAGTCCATCGGGCAGACCGAACGCGGCCTCGACGCGCTAGCCCGGGCCGGCTTTCACACCCTGAAGCTGCAGACCTTTCTGACGGCCGGGCCCAAGGAGGCGCGGGCGTGGGTCATTCACCAGGGCGACGCCGCGCCGAAGGCGGCCGGGGTGATCCACTCCGACTTCGAAAAGGGTTTCATCAAGGCCGAAATCGTGTCCTACGACGACCTGGTCGCCGCGGGATCGATGGCCGCCGCCAAAGCCGCCGGCAAGGTGCGCATGGAGGGCAAGGACTACGTGATGGCCGACGGCGACGTGGTCGAGTTCCGCTTCAACGTCTAGGCGCCGAGCGTGGGGGATATGCACGCGGTCGTCGGGTTTTTCGTACATAAGCCCCACGCTCGATGTAGACGGCCGGCCCGAACGCCTAGCGGCGAAGTCGCCTGCCGACCATTCTTGGGAGATGGCGACTCTAAAGCGAACGAAACCGGTGGCGCGGTGGTCGATAAGAGTGCTGTTGGTTTTGTCTGCTCTCGGACTGGCCGGTGGCATCGCGCATGCGGCCCCAAGCCATCACTGGTGCCCGGGCAATCCATGGGATCCGAGCTGGGGTACGGCCTACGACTGGGACTGGGGTCAATGCCACGACTGGCAAGGCGCCGCCGGTCCGGCGGGCTTCGGGCCCTGGGGACCCCCGCCGACGTGGGCACCCCCGCAGCCACCTCCACCGCCGTGGGCGCCTGGGGCTCATGTGATGTGGAAGACCGATGACAACGCGTGGGGCTTCTGGAACAACAAGGTATGGACGCCGATCTAGCCACGGCTTCCGTGCTCGGGGATGGTCCGCGGATCGGACTGCTCGACCTCTTCGTCGAACCGCCCTCGCGCCTTCATCTCCTCCCACACCGGTCCGGCAACCGCGGCGATCCGCGTCGGCCATCCCGAAGCGATCAGTTCCTCGGTGCCCATCAATCGAGTGGTCGCGAGCGACTCGATCAGCAGGGCCTGAAGGCCTTCCAGCTGCCGAACTTCCTTGGGCGACAACGTGCTCCAGGCGCGCCACTCCCGTGTGACCTTGTCACTGATGTAGTCGAAGAACAGGTTGTAATAGCAGCAGGGGTCCGACCGCACTCCGTCATCGCCGTCGGCGAGTAACTCCACGGCCTCCATGACCCGATTGCGTAATCGCTGTTCAAGGAGCCGCTTACTGGGGTGATCCACGATCGAATCGTAGAGACCCGCGCACGTAGCAACGTGTAGCACACTTCGCTACACTGGCTTCATGGCGCATGTGATCGCGCAGCGCGAGTTGCGCAACCAGAACGCGAAAGTGATCGACGCCGTGGCAGCCGGAGAGTCCTTTATCGTGACGCGCAACGGCGAGCCGGTCGCCGAGCTGCGGCCGATCCGGACTGGCCGGCGCTCCTTCATTCCCCGGGATGAGGTGGCCGCGTTGGCGGCCGCGGGCGTCCGAATCGATCGGCATCAGTTCCGCAAAGACCTTGATCGTGCGATCGATCAGCGCCTGTGAACGTGACGTCGGGACTGCTCGACACCTCCGTCGTCATCGACTGGCATGACCCGGATGTCGTCAGGTCATTGCCCGATGAGATGGCGATATCGGCCATCACCGCGGCCGAATTGGCTGCCGGACCGCACCTCGCCGCCAGTCCCACTGAAGCCGCCAGACGGCAGCAACGGCTGCAAGAAATCGAGGCGAAGTTCGAACCACTTCCTTTCGACGGGACCGCGGCACGCAGCTATGGGCTGGTGGTAGCCGCCGTAGTCGGCGAAGGGCGGAAACCGCGAAGCGGGTTTGCGGACCTGCTGATCGCCGCCACAGCGCATGCCAACGGGTTAGATCTCTATACCCGCAACGCCGAGGACTTTGCGGGGCTTGACGATCTGGTTCGCGTCGTAGCGGTCTAAGCCGGGGGCACGCTGACGGCGACTTCGTCGCCGAGTTGGTATCCGGGCGCCAACGGCAACGTGTCGCCGCTCCAAAACGACCCGGGGTCAAACCAATTCGACGGCTTTTCGGTGGCGAGCAATCCCATCTGCTGATAGGTGATCGCCACCGTCTCGGCGCAATAGGCGGTCTCCAGGCCGACGTCGTTCCGCTGGACTCTGCGGCGTCGCACCCTTTCGCGAACCTTCTTGTCTACCACCGGGATTCCTTCTACCCAGTCGTAGGCAGTCGGGATCCGGCCCAACAGCCAGCGTCCGGTGAGCCGCGCCGCAGTGGGGAAGGGAGTGCCGTCCAGCCGGGCGATGACCCGCAGCATGCGGTCCTCCTGCTCGCGGTCGGCGTACGGCGTCAGCTGCCGCAGCCAGCAGCGCTGGTGGTAGTGGTGCACCCAGCGTTCGACGGCTTGGCGGGCGTCGTTGAGTTGCACGCCGCGGTGGTTGGTGCCGGTCCAGATGTCGGTCAGCTTGTCGCCGAGCTCGGCATGCCAGATCAACGGCGGCAGATCGTCGATGGCCACCGTCATCCCGACGTGGTTGACCGGGCTGTTCGACAGCGTCTGAATCGTGCGGTCCGGTCGCGAGCTGCCGCGAAACAGCCAGATGTCGCCGGTCCGCGTCTCCTCCAGCGCACGATCCAGGGTCACGGTACTGGTGTCCACCAGAGCACCATAGGCAGACTTACCCCATGCGCAACGTGTGGAAGTGGCTCGGCGTGGCCGGTCTTGTCGGCGTCGCTGCGGGGGGAGTGCTGGTGGCCCGCGACCAGCGGCGGCGAAAGTCCTACACGCCCGACGAGATTCGCGCCCGGCTGCACCAGCGGCTGGCCGAATCCGAGGCTAAGCGGTAACCGCGTACAGCCGCTGGGTTCCGCTGAACCCCTTCAGCTCGGCGTCGCGGCCGTCGTCGAACCCAAGACCGTCGGCGTCTTTGACGGCGTCGCGCACCGTCTCGCTGACCAGGATCTCGCCGCCCGCAGCCTGACCCGCGACCCGCGCCGCCATCGCGACGTTGCGGCCGAACAGGTCATCGCCGCGGCGCACCGACCGTCCCATGTGGATCCCGATCCGAACCCGAAACCCGTTGCGCCGCTTGCGTTGAGCGTCTCGGGCAAGTGCGCGCTGAATGTCGACACCACACCGCACCGCATCCTCCGCGCGCGAGAACGCGATCATGAACCCGTCGCCCTGACTCTTCACGACGTGCCCGGAGTAGGTCTTGACCAGCCGGCGCACCAGCTTGTCGTGTTCGTCGATCAACTTCACCCAGGCGCGGTCGCCGATCCGCTCGTTGAGCGCGGTGGATTCTTCGATGTCGGAGAACAAGATCACCACCCGGCCATCCGGGGTCACCCGCGCCAAGTCGGGCCGCTCCACCTCGGCCCAGTCGGCCAGATCCTCGATCGAGCTGCGCACCGCGGCGCCGAGTCCTTCTTTGCGCACCAGGTTCGCGGTCTGCCACACCGTCTTGACCGCCTCGCGGCCGCCGGACAGCAGCCAGCTTCGGCTGTCGGCGCGGCGTCGCAGCGCCTCGGCTTCTCGTCGGCTGCGGGTCAGCGCGGCCCACAGAAAGGCCAGCGCGGCGCCTTCCGCCACGGCGACACCCGCCAGGACGTAGACCACGATCATCAGCCGGTCACCCATGCCAGGCATCTTTCCCGATCAAGCGTGCCGGGTCCCAAGGCATCCATTGTCCGGCCCAACCGCAATGTCTAGGGTTGAAGTCGGCCGCCGCGGGGGGCGAGGAATGTGTCGACTATTTGGGTGGAGGTCCGGTATTGGCCGAGGGCGGCGGTAGCACTTCAGACATGTTGGTGATCTTCGGCATCACCGGAGACTTGGCCCGCAAGATGACCTTCCGGGCGCTGTATCGCCTGGAACGTCGCAAGGCGCTGCAATGCCCCATCTTGGGAGTGGCCAGCGACGACATCTCGAAAGACGAGCTGGTCAAGCGGGCGCGCAAGGCCATCAGCGACACCGGCGAGAAGATGGACGACACGGTGTTCGACCGGCTCGCCGATCGGCTGTCATATCTGCACGGCGACGTCACCGACTCGGCGCTGTACAAGGACCTGGCCAAGCAGATCGGCTCGGATCGCCAGTGCCTGTTCTACCTGGAGATGCCGCCGTCGCTGTTTGCCCCGATAGTCGAAAACCTGGGCGAGGCCGGGCTGCTCAAGCGGTCGCGCGTCGCGGTGGAGAAGCCGTTTGGCCACGACCTCGACTCGGCGCGCGAACTCAACAGCCGCCTGCGTGAAGTCCTCGACGAGGAGCAGATCCTGCGAGTGGACCACTTCCTGGGTAAGCAGCCCGTCGTCGAGCTGGAATACCTGCGGTTCGCCAACACGACCCTGGCCGAGCTGTGGGACCGCCGCAGCATCGCCGAGGTCCACATCACGATGGCCGAGAATTTCGGCGTCGAGGACCGGGGCAAGTTCTACGACGCCGTCGGCACGTTGCGCGACGTCGTGCAGAACCATCTGCTGCAGGTGCTGGCGCTGGTCGCGATGGAGCCGCCGGTCGGTCCCAGCGCTGATGACCTCAACGACAAGAAGGCCGAGGTGTTCCGCGCGATGCCGGCGCTGGACCCGAAGCATTATGTGCGCGGCCAGTATCGCGGCTACACCGACATCGACGGCGTGGCCAAGGATTCCAAGACCGAGACGTTCGTGGCGCTGCGGATGGAAATCGACAACTGGCGCTGGGCCGGGGTGCCGATCTTCTTGCGGGCCGGGAAGTCGTTGCCGGAGAAGGTAACCGAGGTCCGATTGTTCACTCGTCGGGTGCCGTCATTGGCGTTCCTGCCCAAACGGGAACGGGCGTCGCGCAACCAGATCGTGCTGCGTGTGGATCCCGACCCCGGGATGCGGTTGCAGTTGGTGGCCAAAGACGGCGATTCCTCTTGGCGCGACGTGCATCTGGACTCGTTGTTCGCGGCTGAGCTGGGGGAGCCGATGCAACCCTATGAGACGCTGCTGTCCGCGGGGCTGTGTGGTGATCGCCAGCTGTTCGCCCGTGAGGACAGCATCGAAGAGACGTGGCGGATTGTGCAGCCGCTGCTGGACAACCCCGGCGACGTCCACGAATACGAGCCCGGCTCTTGGGGACCCGACGCGGCACGGTCGCTGCTGCGGGGCCATCACGGTTGGGAAGAGCCCTGGATGCCGAAAAACCACGCGTCGAAGTAAGGAGAACTGACGACATGCAGCTAGGAATGATCGGACTTGGCCGGATGGGCGCGAACATCGTCCGGCGCGTGGTCAAAGACGGGCACGAATGTGTGGTGTACGACCACAATCCGGACGCCGTCAAGGCGATGGCCGGCGAAGAGAACGTCACCGGGGTGTCGTCGTACTCCGAGCTGGCCGAGAAGCTCGACGCCCCGCGGTTGGTGTGGGTGATGGTACCGGCGGGAGACATCACTACCGAGGTGATCGAGGAGCTGGCCAAGACACTCGACAAAGACGACATCGTGATCGACGGTGGCAACTCCTACTATCGCGACGACATCAAGCACGCGAAGATGCTGGCGGAGAAGGGGATTCACCTGCTGGACTGCGGCACCAGCGGCGGGGTGTGGGGCCGGGAACGCGGTTATTGTCTGATGATCGGCGGCGACGACGAGGCCTTCGCCCGCGCCGAGCCTATCTTCGCCACGGTGGCGCCCGGCGTGGACGCGGCGCCACGCACGGCGGGCCGTACCGGTGAGATATCTCAAGCCGAGAAGGGCTACCTGCACTGCGGGGCCTCAGGGGCGGGGCACTTCGTCAAGATGGTGCACAACGGGATCGAGTACGGGATGATGGCCTCGCTCGCCGAGGGGCTGAACATCCTGCACAATGCCGACATCGGCAAGCGGGTTGAGCAGGGCGACGCCGAGACCGCGCCGTTGACGCATCCGGAGTTCTATCAGTACGACATCGACATCCCCGAGGTCGCCGAAGTCTGGCGTCGGGGCAGCGTGATCGGCTCCTGGTTGCTCGACCTGACCGCAGGTGCGTTGCACGAATCCCCACAGCTGAAGGAATTCGCCGGGCGGGTCTCCGATTCCGGCGAGGGCCGCTGGACCGTCATCGCGGCGATCGACGAGGGCGTCCCCGCGCCGGTGTTGACGACGGCGCTGTACGCCCGGTTCGCGTCACGTCACCTGTTCGAGTTCGGCGCCAAGGTGCTCTCGGCGATGCGCAAACAGTTCGGCGGCCACGACGAAAAGGCAAGCTAGCGGCTGACAAACGAGACGACGACGTCGCTGAAGGCATCGTTGTCGTCGCCTGCCGCGGTGTGGCCGGCCTCGGACAGTTCGACGAACTCGGCGTTCGGCACGGTGGCCAGGAAGTGCTGCACCCCTTCGGGACTCACCACGTCGGAAAGCTTCCCGCGGATCAACAGCACCGGAATCGTCAGGCCCGCGGCGGCGTCCTCGAATTTCTCGGTGCGCAACTGGGGGTCGTCGCCGGGCTTGGTCATAAACGCCGGATCCCAGTGCCAGTACCAGCGACCGCCGCGCAGCCGGAGGTTCTTCTTCAGTCCCTCCGGGCTGCGCGGCTTGGTCCGATGGGGCAGATAGGCGGCGACGGCGTCGGCGGCCTGTTCGAGCGTGTCGAACCCGTCCAGACCGCTGAACATGAAGTCGCGGATCCGCGCGCTGCCCTGCTTCTCGAATCGTGGCACCACATCCACCAGAACCAGTCGGGTGACCCGTTGCGGGCCGGCGCGGTCCGCGACCAGGATGCCGGTCAACCCGCCCATGCTCGCCCCGATCAGCACCACCGGCCGGCCGATCGCGTCGAGCACATGCATGACGTCGTCGGTCAGTGTGTCGACGTCGTAGTCCGCGTCGGGCGCCCGATCGCTGTCACCGTGGCCCCGGCTGTCGAGGGCCACGACGTGGAATCCCAGGTCGGCCAGCACCTGCCCGGTGTTTTTCCAGGAGAACCGGTTCTGGCCGCCGCCGTGCAGCATCAGCACGCTCGGCCGACCGTCTGCCGCGCCCCGGTTCCACTCGTCTGCAACCAGGGTGATCCCGTCGACGCCGGAGTACTCGACGGTCTGCGGTGTGCTGTTCATCGTCCTGACGTTACCTAGGTGGCCCCTGCCCGATGAGTTTTGCCCGCCGCCCGGGTCGATCCCTATCGAAACAACGACTAGGAGGTGGCATGCCAGCGATCACGCCGTCGCTGTGGTTCGACGACAATCTCGAGGAAGCCGCGCAGTTCTATACCTCGGTGTTCCCCAACTCGCATATCGAGGACTTCAAGCGGTATACCGAGGCCGGCCCGGGCGTGCCGGGTTCGGTGGCGTGGGGCAGCTTCGTGCTCGACGGCACCCGCTTCATCGGCCTCAACGGTGGCCCGCATTTCCGGTTCACCGAGGCGGTGTCCTTCACCGTCGACTGCACCGACCAGGACGAGGTCGACTACTACTGGGACCGGTTGACCGACGGCGGCGAGGAGTCGCAGTGCGGCTGGTGCAAAGACCGCTACGGGCTGAGTTGGCAGATCGTGCCGCAGCGACTCGTCGAGTTGGTGAGTGATCCCGATCCCGCTCGCGCCGCGGCGGCCACCAGGGCGATGCACGGCATGACGAAGATCGTCATCGCCGATCTGGAAAAGGCTGTGGCGCAGCTTTAGCCGGTCAGTTCCAAAATTTCGCCCGCCCGCGCGGGCCATCGCCACGTAGTTTGGAAAGCATGGCTGACGATGCTGCGACCCCTGGCGAAGAGCCCGTCGAGGAACCGCAACCCGCACCGGCGGTCTCCACCAAGCCCGTTCTCCGGACGTCGCTGCTGGCCGGGCTGATCGCGCTGGTGGCGCTGGCGGGTTTGGTCGGCTGGCTCGGTTTCCGCGGCTACCAGGCGCACCAGGCCGACGCGCGGCGCAATCTGTTCGTGCACGCGGCGCGCGAGTCGGCGGTGAACCTGACCACGATCGACTACCAGCACATCGACGCCGACGTGCAACGCATCCTCGATTCGTCTACCGGCGGCTTCCACGACAACTTCTCCGCACGGTGGCGACCGTTCGTCGATCTCGTCAAACGCGGCCACTCCAGACTGGAGGGCACCGTCGACGAAGCCGGACTCGAATCGCAGGCCGGCGACGTGGGGCAGGTTCTGGTAGCTGTCACGGTGAAGTCGGCGAATCCCGCAGGACCACAGCAAGAGCCGCAGGTGTGGAGGATGCGGATCACGGTGCAGAAGATCGGCGACGAGGGCAAGATCTCCAACGTCGCGTTCGTATCATGACGCACCCGACCACCGCGCGTCGTGCCATCTGGCTGCACGTCCTGGTCTACGGTGTGGTTCCCGGCCTGGCCTTGCTGCTCGCAATGGCGGCGGGCTACCTCAAATGGCAGGACTCCTCGGTACGGAACTCCGACGTTGCCCGCATCCAATCGGTCCAGGCCGCAAAGGATTCCGCCGTTCTGTTGCTGTCGTTTCGTCCGGACACCGTCGACAAGGACGTCGAAGCCGCGCAGGGTCGCTTGACCGGCCGCTTCCTCGACACCTATTTGCAGGTGACGCGCGAGGTGCTGATTCCCAACGCCAAGGAACGGCATGTGTCCGCGACCGCCCGGGTGCCCGCGGCGGCGTCGGTGTCGGCGTCCGAAAGCCATGCGGTGGTGCTGGTGTTCGCGGACCAGACGGTCAAGGTCGGGAATGCGCCGCCCGCCGATGCCGCATCGAGCGTCCGTGTCACTCTGGACAAGGTCGGCGCGCGCTGGATGATCTCCGGGTGGGATCCGATCGAACCGCCGGCATGAAAAGGATCAGGTGATGACTGGACCGCGCTGGATCGACGTGCACGCCCCCGCGGTGGAACTGAAAGCACTGACCTGGGGGCCGCCCGACGGCCCAATCGCGCTGTGCCTGCACGGTTTCCCCGACACCGCATACAGCTGGCGCAAGGTCGCTCCCCGGCTCGCCGAGTCGGGCTGGCGGGTGATTGCGCCGTTCATGCGGGGCTACGTGCCGTCGTCGATTCCGTCCGACGGCAGTTATCACATGGGGGCGTTGATGGACGACGCGCTGCGCGTGCGGTCCGCGGCCGGTGGCACCGACCGCGACGTGATCGTCGGCCACGACTGGGGAGCGATCGCGGCGACCGGCTTGGCTGCGATGCCGGACAGTCCGTTCGCCAAGGCGGTGATCATGTCGGTGCCGCCGGCCGCCGCGTTTCGCCCGCTGGGCCGCGTGGCCGACCGCACCCGGTTGCTCCGCGAACTTCCCCGGCAGATGCTGCGGAGCTGGTACATCATGTACTTTCAATTGCCTTGGCTGCCAGAGCGTTCCGCCTCGTGGGTGTTGCCGCGGCTGTGGCGGAGCTGGTCGCCAAGCTACGACGCCGAGGAGGATCTGCGGCACGTCGACGCCGCGATCGGCACCCCGGAGAGCTGGCGTGCCGCGCTGGGCCCGTACCGGGCCACCATTCGCAACACCCAGCCGCCCGCCCAGTACGCCGAGTTGCACCGGTACTGGACGGAACCGCCGAGGTTGCCGAGTCTGTACTTGCATGGCCGCGACGACGGCTGCGCCACACCGGCTTTCGCGCATTGGACAGAGAAAGTGTTGCCCGCGGGCAGCGACGTCGCCGTCGTCGAACACGCCGGGCATTTCCTGCAGCTCGACCAGCCGGAGGAAGTCGCCGAGTTGCTGCTCAGGTTCATCGGCCCGGCCGACTAGAGCGGGTCTCATGCCGGCCCGGATGGCGGCGGTCGATGCCCAGTTCTATTGGATGTCGGCCAAGATCCCCAGCGACCAGTTTCTGCTCTACGCGTTCGGCGGCGAGCCGGCCCACGTGGAGCGCGCCATCGACGACGTTGTGGGCAGGGCGCGAGCCTGCCCTGCGCTGACGATCCGGGTCAGCGACGGCTCGCCGCTGACCTATCCGCGGTGGGTGCCGATGCCCGTCGAGCACCCGCGTGTTCGCCACCTTGACGACGACAGCTGGCTTGGTTGTCTGGATGCCGTCGTGCGCCTCGCCGACCACCAGCTCGACGTCCGCCAAAGTCCGTGGCGGCTACACCTGTTCGCGTCTATCCGCGACATTCCGGGTAGCGTCGGGCCGGGCACTGTGGCGGTGCTGCAGGTCGCGCACGCGCTGGCCGACGGCGCCCGTGCGTCGGCGATGGCCGGCTGGCTGTTCGGCCGGGCGGAGCCGGTGCCCGACGTCGGCGCTCCCTTGCGGGGCTTCCTGCCCTGGCGTGCCTTGCAGGCGGCCCGCGCCCACCGGCAGCTGGTCCGGGATATGGAAGCGGGAGTACTGGGTGATACGGCCGGTTCACTGCCGTTACTGATCACCAATGCCCGCCCGGCCGGCGCGCGCGGCGTGCGCACCCTGGTGCGGCACAGGTCCGAACTGTCCGGGCCTACCGTCAGCGTCGCAGTGCTGGCCGCGGTCGCGGACGCACTGTTTGGCTACCTCGGCGGTACGGCCACATCGCTGGGAGCCGAGGTGCCGATGGCCAAACCCGGTGCGCGACGAGCGCACAACCACTTTCGCAACGTGACCGTCGGGCTGTACCCGGACCTTCCGCGGGAAGCCAGAACGGAGCGGATACTCGCTGAGTTGGCCAATGCCCGCCGCCGTGCTGAGCACCCGGCTGCCCGTGCCGCCGACCGGGCGTTCGCCACGTTGCCCGCTGCGCTGTTGCGCTGGGGTGTCGCCCAATTCGACATCGATGCCCGGCCCACGCTGGTATCCGGCAACACGGTGGTGTCCAGCGTCCACCGCGGCCCCGCCGACTTGCGCTTCGGCGCCGCGCCCGTGCTGCTGACCGCCGGATTCCCCGCGCTTTCGCCGGCGATGGGCCTCACGCACGGCGTGCACGGTATCGGCGACACGGTGGCGATCAGTGTCCACGCGGCCGAATCGGCGATCGGCGATATCGACGCCTATCTGCAGCGCCTTGACGCGGAGCTGTAACTCACTGATCCTCAACGGATTTCCGGGTCCGTCCGGCAGCCAGAATCAGCTCCTCGTGCAACTCGAACCACACCGTGTGATAAGAGTCGATCAGCGGCCGGGACAACCACAAAGTTTCACCCGCGTGGATCTTGTCGACGGCCGCCTGCAGTTTGGCCGAATAGCGCCTCAGCCGGGGCAGCTGCGCGGCGGCCGCCGCAATGATCGGCACCACCCGCCGGTGCACCTCGTCGAGACGGGCCAGCACCCCCGCGTCATACGAGGGGTCCTCGTGGGTGTTGGGCTGCCCGTCTTTGACCTGCCAATCGGTCACCAGCGCTTTGAATTCCGCGTTCACCGCACAAAAGTCGTCGTACACGGCGGCCAGTGCAGCCGCATCGACAGAAGCGCGCTCTTCGGCCAGTAACTCGCCGAGGCGGGCGCGTCCCTCAGGGCTGATTCGTACGGTCTTCCCGTCGACCAGCAGACCAGCCCGCGTCAACTGCTCGACGGTATCGGTGACGTCTGCCGGTTCGTCACCCAACGTGGCGGCCAGGTCGGCCGGGCTGATCCGGCCTTTGAACCGAACCGCCTGCAGCACAGTCAATTCGCTCACTTGTGCTGCTCTTCGACGCGTCGTGCGATCTCGGCCAACTCGCGAAGCTCCGGCGAGTCCTGCTCTGTCCAGGCGGTGAGTTCCAATGCGCCGTCGCGTACTTCGCCCTCGTTACCGTCGACGGTGACCAGCCGACCCGCCAGTGATTCAGTGACGCCGCTGCCGCAGCCCACCACCGCGGCACGGCCCAATTCGCGGCTGACCACTGCCGCGTGGCTGGTGGCGCCGCCGGTCTCGGTGACGACGCCGCGCGCGACCAGCATGCCGTGGATATCGTCGGGACTGGTGTGGTTGCGCACCAGGATGACGTCCTCACCACGGTCGGCCGCATCCACCGCGGCGTCCACGTCGGTGTAGGCCCGCCCCGTGGCCACGCCCTGGCTGGCGGCCAGCCCTTTCGCTAAAAGTGGTGCCGCCAACCGGGTTTCCGGTTGCAGCGAGGGCCGCAGCAGCGCCTCGACGTGAGCAGGGGTCACCCGGCGCAGCACCTCGGCGTCGTCGATCAGCCCGTCGCGGCGCAGGTGCAGCGCCAGTCGCACCGTCGCCTGCGCGGACCGTTTGGCCGCCCGGGTCTGCAGCAGCCACAGCGTGCCGTCCTCGACGGTGAACTCGATTTCCTGCACGTCGGCGTTGATCCGCTCCAACGTCCGGGCAGCCGAGGTCAGCTGGTCGTACACGATGGGTTGCTGGTCGCGTAGCGCAGTGATCGGTTCGACGTCGACGGTACCCGACACCACGTCGTCGCCCTGACCGCCTTGCAGCCACTCGCCGAACTCGTCGTCGGCACCGGTCATTGGATTGCGGGAAAACGCCACGCCCGCACCGGAATTAGCGTTCATGTTGCCGAACACCATGGCCTGCACAACTGCGGCGGTGCCGCCATTGTTGTCCAGGCCGTGGTGGGCGCGGTAGGCAACGGCGCGCGGTGAGTTCCACGACCTGAACACCGCCTCGATCGCCGCGCGCAACTGCAGATAGGGGTCCTCGGGTACCCGATCCGCCACGATGCGCCGATACCCGTCGATGAACCGGCGCCGCGTATCGCGGCCAAACGCCCCCAGCGCCTGTTCCACGCTGTCACTGATGCCGAGATCCAGCACCGTGTCCATCATGCCCGGCATCGACACGGCCGCACCCGAGCGCACGCTGACCAGTAGCGGACGCGGCCCTCGCCCGAACGTCCGCGACGTCGCCGTTTCCAGCCGGCGTATCCCGTCGAGCACGCCGTCCCAGATCGCGTTCATCGTCGCCTTGGGTTCCGCCAGATAGCGGGCACCCACGTCGGTGGTGACGCAGAACGCGGGCGGTACCGGCAGGCCGTGGTGGCGCATCGTGTCGATGCCGTATCCCTTGTGGCCCAGGATCTCCGGCGGACACCCGGCATCACCGTCGAGGAACACCACGGTGGCAGCAGCCATGGTCAGGACTGGCCGCGCAGCAGCCCGAAGCCGAAGTTGGTGCCGAATCCGCGACGCAACGCCAGGTGAATCCACAGCAGCGCGTATGGCTCGAGCAGCCGCGCCAGCCTCAGCTCGCCGGCGTCGACGGCCTCGAAGCCCAACTCGGTGACCAGGGCCGCGGTCACCGACTTGGCGTCGTCGTCGTCACCGCAGACGAACATCACCGGCGTGCCGGGCAGTTGCGGAGCATCCATCATCGGCGCGCCGATCTGGTTCATCGCCTTGCAGACCCGCGCACCGGACGCCCACACCGCCACCTGCTCGGCGCCGGACGTCGTGAGCCCGACTTCCAGCGCGGTGAAGTCGGGGGTCAGCGGGTTGGTGCAATCGATGACAACCTTGCCGGAAAGATCGCCGCAGCTCTGCACCGCCTGGTGAGTGCCCTGCCAAGGTGTGCACAGCACCACGACATCGCTTGCCGCTGCAGCGGATTCGTTGCTCTCGACGGTGCCGAGCGACGCGTACTTCGGGTCGTCGGGATTATGCACCCCGAACGTGACGTCGTGGCCGCGGTCGCGCCATGCGGATCCCAGAGTGCGCCCGACGTTGCCGGCGCCAATGATCGCGATCTTGATGTGAGGCTCCTTAGGTGGTTGTTGGCGGGTGGGAGGATACTTCTGCCTACCCGATGATCTAGGTTTGCGTCTATGACTGCCTATGATGTCGGTTTACTGATCTTGCGGGTGGCGCTGGGCCTGACGCTCGCCGCCCACGGCTACAACAAGTTCTTCGGCGGCGGCCGTATCCCCGGGACTGCACGCTGGTTCTCCAGCATCGGCATGAAGGCCGGCACGTTCCAGGCCGTGGTCGCGGCAACCACCGAGGTGAGCGCTGGTCTGGGCCTGGCCGCCGGCCTGCTCACGCCGATCCCGGCCGCCGGCTTCGTCGCGCTGATGTTCGTCGCCGCGTGGACCGTACACCGGCCGCACGGGTTCTTCATCATCAACGAGGGCTGGGAGTACGTGATGGTGCTGGCCGTCGGCGCGGTCGCGGTGGCCACCGTGGGGCCTGGTGAGTACAGCCTCGATTGGCTGTTCTTCGGGCGCTCGTTCTACGGCTGGCACGGTTTGCTGATCTCGGTGGTGCTGGGCCTTGTCGGTGGGATTGGCCAGCTGCTGATCTTCTACCGCCCGCCGGTCAAGCAGGAGCAGCAGTAGCGGCTGTCTACGCTCAGCGGACCAGCAGAGACAGCAGCTTGCGGCCCAACGGCAACGAGTTGCTTTCGCGGGAGACGGTGACATGCTCGCCGGCCCGCCGGCGCAGTTCATGCTGGAACTTTTCGTACAGCGTCGAGGCGGCAGCCGGACATCCGTCGCAGGAACCGGACATCCGGATCGTGACATGGTTGTCGATCACCGAGACCAATTCGATTGAGCCGCCGTGTGATTCGGCCAACGCGCCGATCGGCCCGGCCAGTAGTTCCGCCGCGACCTCGGCCAACTCGGCGCGGTCATCCGACGACTCGACCTGCCAGCCTGTCGGGTCCAGAAGTGCCTCGCCGAGCGCGTCGCGCATCTGATCACCTAAGTCCCGCCAGCTGTGTCCGGCACTCAGCGTGATCAGCACGTCGGCGCCGCGCACCACCAGCTCGTCGATGACTCCGCCGTTGAGCAGCGCGCCGAGCGGACCCGGAGCGTGACGAACCGTGCCCGCAGGGGGCAGGTTGCCGGGTGGCACCACCCAACGCAGCTGACGGGGGTCAGCAGTGGCGGTGGCGTGCATCGGAATCATGCGCCGAGCCCTATCGCAACGGACCGGGCGGCAAACGCCATCGCCCACGCCAGCACGAACATGTAGCTGAACGCCAGCGCCGGCCACCGCCACGAGTTGGTCTCGCGTCGCATCACCGCGATCGTGGACATGCACTGCAACGCAAACATGAAATACGCAAGCAGCGCGATCACCGTCGGCGCGGTGAACACCTTGTGGCCGTGATCGTCGGTCATGGCGACCAGCGCTTCGGCCGGTTTCTCGGGCTGTGTCGCGGCCGAAATCTCGCCCAGCGTGGACACGAACACCTCACGCGCCGACAGCGAACCCACCAACGCCACGTCGATGCGCCAGTCGAAACCGAGCGGCCGGAATATCGGCTCGATCGCCTTGCCGACGTCGGCGGCGTAGCTGTGGTCCATCACGTACGCTCCTGCGTCGCTCGGGGACATGTTCGCGGTCTCCGCGCCGCGTGTCGGCAAGTTGAGCAACGCCCATAGCACCAGCGAAACGGCCAGGATGATGGTGCCGGCCTTGCGCAGGAACATCTTGGTGGCACTCCAGATCGCGACCAGAACCACCTTGGGAGAAGGGAACCGGTACGGCGGAAGTTCCATGGTGAACGGCACCAGGTCGCTGCGCAGGATCGTCGATTTGAACAATCCTGCGGCGATCAGCGCCGAGGTGCCGCCGCCAAGGTACAGCAAGAACATCGTGATGCCCTGCGCGCTCAGGCCCCACCAATGCGTTTGCGGCGCAACCAGAAGACCGACCAACAAGGTGTACACCGGCAGCCGGGCCGAACAGGTCATCAGCGGCGCGGTCAGGATGGTGGCGATCCGGTCGCGCGACGACGGCAACGTCCGGGTCGCCATGATCCCCGGGATCGCGCAGGCGAACGACGACAGCATCGCGACGAAGGCGCGGCCCTCGAGCCCGGTGGTGGCCATCACGCGGTCCATCAAGAACGCGGCCCGGGACATGTAGCCGATGTTCTCCAGCAGCGCGATCAGCAAGAACAGCAACACAATCTGCGGGATGAACTGCAGGACGGTGCCGACCCCGCCGATGAGACCGCGACCGAGCAGACCGCTGACGGCCGAGTTGCCGATGTGGTTGCTGACCTCGCTGCCCAGCCAGGTCAGCCCTTGAGCGATCCAATCCCGAAGCGGCGCAGCGACGGTGAACACGACCTGAAAGAAGGCGAACATCACCGCGAAGAAGATCACGGTGCCCCACAGCGGATGCAGCACCAACCGGTCGATCCTACTTGTCCGCCGATCCGGTTGCGGCACAACGTAATCGGCAGCGCTGAGCACCGACTTGCCCCAGGCCGCGATTCCGTCGCGGTCTGCCGGCGGGAAAATCGGCGGGCGTTCCCACACCTCGATCGATCCCAGCCGGGCCCGCAGCTCGTCGAGGCCGCGACCCTGATGTCCGACGACCATTGCCACCGGGATGCCCAGCGCGAGCGACAACGCCTCGGCGTCGATACGGCCGCCGCGCGCGCTGAGTTCGTCGCTCATGGTCAGGGCCAACAGGCAGGGCAGATCCAGGCGCAGCACTTGAGCCACCAGGGGTATCGAGCGATGCAGCGTGGTCGCGTCGGCGACCAGCACGATCGCGTCGGGCCTGTCGCCGTCGCTGAGCTCACCGGTGAGCAGGTCGACCACGACCTGCTCGTCGGGGCTGATCGGTTCCAGACTGTAAGTACCGGGCAGGTCTTCGATGACGACCGCCACGCCGTCGACCGTCGTGCTGCCGACGCTGCGGCCGACGGTGACACCCGGATAGTTACCGGTTTTGGCGTGCAACCCGGTCAGGTGGTTGAAGACGCTGGTCTTGCCGGCATTAGGGCTGCCCACCAGGGCGATGCGCCGCTGACCGGCTACTGCAACGGCACTGCCTCCGTCGGTGTGGCACGACGTCATCGGTCTGCTTCCGCGAGGACTTGGATCAGGCGCGCCTCTCGGCGGCGAATACAGAGCTCGGTGTCCTGCACCCGGTAGATCGTCGGATCACCCAGCGGCGCGCGACGGACCACATCCACCTGGGTGGTCGGCCGAAAACCCAGCTGCCATAACCGGCCGGCCACCGCCGAGTTTGCCTGCGGCATCATCCCCACGATGGTTGCCCGCTGACCAGGGGCCAGCTGGGCCAGGACCATCAATTGACCTTGCATGACGTGCCTTTACCTTGGGTGCCGTTAACTGCCGAAGCTACACCGGCGACGGCTACCAGTGGGGTGCCAGATGACGACAATCAGCTCGCCAGTCACACCTGTCACATAACTGGTTACGTGTCCCGCGGGCTGCGGCGCATGCGCTGCTCGAGCAGCTCGACGAGCGCGGCTTTCTTGACCTTTCCGGTATCGGTAAAGGGAAGTTCGGCTTTGGGCGCCACCCAGATGTGCTTTGGCACCTTGTAGGCCGAGAGACCGAGGCGTAGCTGGGCACGCAGCGCGTCAGCGTCGATGTTGCAGCCGGCCTTGGGCACAACGGCCGCCGCGACCACAGTGCCGTTGTCGCCGTCCGAGGCACCCACCACGTATGCCTCGAGAATGCCATCACAGGCGGTCAGTGCCGACTCCACCTCGGCCGGTGTCACGTTCGTTCCGCCGGCCGTCTTGATCATGTCGCCAAGGCGGCCGGTGAACGTCACCCAGCCGTCGGCGTCCTGCGAACCGCAGTCCCCAGTGCGGTAGAAGCCGTCCGGTGTGAAGACATCTTCACGCTCGCGCTTGTACAGCCGTTGCATCAACGAATAGCCCCGCACCCAAATCTCGCCGACGGTCCCCGGCGGGACCTGTTCGCCGGTGTCGGGATCGACGATGTGGTGGGTCAGTCCGTCGATCGACGGGCCAACGGTGTTCCGTCGCGCGGGCGGCTGTTCGATATAAGGGTCAGCACCGAGGTGGTTTCCGCAAAGTTCGGTCATCCCAAGCGAGTCCGCTCCGACGGGGCGTCGCTCTGGAGGAACCATTGCAGGCATGCTTGTCCGTCGAATTGAGGTGAGGTCGCGCGACCGGTAGTCGGGGTGTTCGGCCAGGCTCTTTCCTTGCTGTGGCCAACCTAGGGCGATAGTGGCGCGATGCTGCTCGATGAGCCGTAGTGCCTCAGCGGCGTCGAATGCGGGCTGGCTTACAAGGGTGGCGCCGTGGTGAATTACCGCGTGTAGCGCTGTGATCAGACCACCGACCCAGAAAAACGGCATGGAACTAAACAGCACGTCGTCGCTGGTGACCACGTAGACGTGAGTGAGGTTGTAGGTGTGGCGGATCAGCGTGCCCTGGGTATGCACCGGTGCTTTGGGTTCGCCGGTACTGCCCGACGTGTAGATGATGGTGACGTTGTCAGCAGGGGTGACACAGGATTCGACGGCGAGCAGGTATCCGGTGTCGATCTGTCGACTGTCGGCGGCTGCGGCGGTCGAATCGTCGACGACTGGAGTGGCCCACGCGCGATCACTGGATCCCCAGACGGCGATCGTGCGCAGATAGGGTGCCGCCTTGACGACGATCTGTCCGGGTGAGCATTGTTGGGCGAGCCCGGGAAGCGCCTCTTCCAGCCGGCCGAGGAAGTCGTGGCTGCGGAAGGCCGGCCACGCCAAGATGGCCTGTAGGTCGGCGTGCCGAATGGTCCATGACAACTCGTTGGCTTTGTAGAACGTGTTGAGCGGCACCGCAACTGCCCCGATGCGAGTCGTGGCGAACCAGGCGATCGCCCAGTCGGCGCTGTTGGGCATCAGGATTCCCACGTGGTCACCTTTGCCGATCCCCTCGGCCAATAGCGCTCGAGCCAATCGGGCCGACCGACGCTCCAACTCGGCGTAAGTGAGCCTCTGACCGTCGACAATGAGATAGGTCCTATCGGCGAACCGTGCTGCAGCCCAACGCAGGAGGGTTGGGACGGTGGGTGTGATCGCCGGGAATGGCATGTGATCAGCGATCTTCGTGTTGTAACAGTAGCCGCACCAGAACAGGATAATGCCTGTGTAGATATTAGAGAATAAACGTTCTCGATCTCGGGTGGGCCAACGGGCGGCGGCGACGACGACGATGACGTACCGACAGCCGCCAGCCTAAGCGGCCGGACCGGTTTACAAACCGCGCCAAAACTGCAATTCTCGGATATGCAAATCAGCATTATCGCCGCTGGCCGCATGCTTCAGAGGCGATGACGCACGCATTGATGGAGGCCTCAAATCAGCAGTGACGGAGTTCTGAGCGGTGTCCGCGTGCTCGAGGTCGCGGCATGGACATTCGTGCCGTCGGCCGGCGCGGTCCTCGCCGAATGGGGCGCAGAGGTCATCAAGGTCGAACCGATCGACGGTGGGGACCCGCAACGTGGCCTGGTGACCATGGGCATCGTGGACGAGGGTGGCGGCTCGGTCAACTACATGATCGAGATCCCCAACCGCGGAAAGAAGTCGA
This sequence comes from Mycobacterium sp. MFM001, assembly GCF_003402475.1. Classification (GTDB taxonomy): domain Bacteria; phylum Actinomycetota; class Actinomycetes; order Mycobacteriales; family Mycobacteriaceae; genus Mycobacterium. The sequence continues at coordinate 293,936 of NZ_BFAB01000002.1, read as the reverse complement.
TAGGCATCGACTTGCGCAGCGAAGGCGGCCGAGAGGTCATCCGCGAATTGTCAAAGAGCTGCGACGTCTTCCTCACCAACTACCTCCCGAGCCGACGCAAACGTCTCGGCATCGATGTCGACGACATCCGGGCGGTGAACCCGAATATCGTGTACGTGCGCGGCTCGGGGCACGGTCCAAAAGGGCCCGATGCGGACAAACCGGGCTATGACGGCGTCTCTTACTGGTCGCGCGGCGGGATTGCCGCGGTGCTGACCGAGGACGGCGACGAGTTGGTGCGGTCGCGGCCGGCGTTCGGGGACCTGCTCGGCGGAATGGCCATTGCCGGCGGCATCGCGGCGGCGCTCTATAAACGGGCCACCACTGGGCACGGCTCGCTGGTGGATGTGTCGTTGCTTGGACTGGCCGCGTGGAACCTCGGTCCCGACCTCTCTGTGAGCCAAATCCACGGGGGCGGAGCCATCCCCAAGTATGGCCACGCCGACGCGCCCAACCCCCTGGTCGGCAACTACCGCACGAAGGATGATCGTTACGTCACCCTGATGATGCTGCAGCTCGACAAGTTCTTTGCCGAGACGATGAACGCGATCGGTCTCGCCGAAGTCGTCGACGACCCGCGATTCGCCGATCCAGCATCCCGATTCGAGAATCGCACAGCACTGATCGCCTTGATGGACAAGGCTTTCGCGCAACGCACACTGGCCGAGTGGCGCGAGATCCTGGCAAGCGTATCGGGCGCATGGGGTGTGGTGCAGACACCGGCTGAGGTCTGTGATGACCCGGCGGTCACCGCGAACGGCTACCTCGCTCATACGACGACGATGAGCGGTGTCCCGTATGCGATGCCCACGAATCCGGTCCAGTTCGACGAACGACCGGTCGTGTCACCCGGCGCCCCCGAACACGGTCAACACACTGAAGAAGTGTTGATGGAAGCCGGAATGGACTGGGACACAATCATGCACTACAAGGAAAGTGGAGCCGTACTATGACTGCGACGCGCCGCGCCGAGTCGGACAGCACGGTGGAATTCGACCCTTTCTCCGAGGAGTTCTTCAACGGGGCGTTCGACACCTACCGGCGGATGCGCGACGAAATGCCGGTCTATTACAGCGAAAAGTGGGACTTCTATGCCCTGTCCCGCTACCACGACGTTGCGGAAGCCTCCAGAGATCACGAGACCTACTCCTCAGCCAAGGGCGCGACTCTCGACATGGTCAAGGCTCCCGACCAGTCCATTCCGGTGCCCAAGGTGATCATCTCGATGGATCCCCCGGAGCACCAGAGGATGCGCAAACTGGTGAGCAACGTCTTCACTCCGCGTGCCATCGCCAACCTCGAAGACATGGTGCGGGAGAAAATCCACAGTGCTCTTGCGGGGGTGGACCCCTCGTCGTTTGACGCTGTGGCCGACTTCTCGGCTCTCTTCCCCGTCGAGATCATCACGACCATGCTCGGAGTGCCACCGGAGGATAGGCAGCAAATCCGGCTTTGGCTCGACTTGCTGTTGGAGCGCAAGCCTGGACAGATCCACGTCACAGATGAGGGTTACCAAGCCTCAGTCGCCACCGGGATGTACTACTACGACCTCGTTCAACAGCGACGAGCCAAGCCCGCCGACGACATGATAAGTCGGCTGATCGCAACCGAAATCGAACGTGACGGCCAGGTCGAGAAACTCAGCGATGTCGACATCACCGGCTTCGCAACCATGCTCGGCGGTGCTGGCGCGGAAACCGTCACGAAGTTGATCGGCAACGCGATGGTCGCCTTCGCCGACTTCCCCTCCGAGTGGGAGAAGCTGCGCGCGGATCGCAGCAAGATCCCGGCTGCAGTCGAGGAACTACTCAGGTATGAGGCCCCGTCGCAATATCAGGTGCGCGTCACAACCCGCGACGTGGTCTTGCATGACACGACAATTCCCGAGGGCAGCGCCGTTCTCTTGGTGACCGGTTCGGCGACCCGCGACGAGCGCATGTTCCCCGACCCCGACCGGCTTGACATCGACCGCGAACGCAAAATGGGATTCAACCTCGCCTTCGGCTACGGCATCCACAGCTGCCTCGGCGCCGCGCTCGCGCGAATGGAAAGCCGAATCGCGTTCGACGCGTTGCTTGACCTCATCCCTGAGTATGAGGTCGACAGGGACGGTTTGCGTCGGGTTGAGATGTCAAACGTGTCAGGGTGGTCTAACGTACCCGTTCGTGCCAGACGCTGAGCGCATCTGACGGCTATAACAGTTGCGCGGCCAGGAAGCTTTGCTCGTCGCCGCGGAATACCTCGATTGGATCAACTGATTCCGGGTCCAGCCTGGCGGCGATCATCGCCTGCACTTTGAACGCGCGAGCGGCTGCGCTGAGCCGATGTTCGAGCTGTTGGGCGCCGCGACGAGGATTCAGCGGCCGTTCGCCGCCCCAGACAGCGACGTCCGCGCGGTTGGGTCGCGACGTGTCCTCGAAATATGCGCGTACAACGTTATTTTCACCGAACAAGCCTGACGAAGCGATGATTGCGTCCGGCCGCTGTGCTTCGCTGGAGAAGCCGTCGAGCAGTTCGGAGTTGACTCCGAGGATCCGCAAGGGCCGGTCATCGCGACACTCGGCCAAGTACACCGTGATATTCCAGCCCCTGACAGACCCGTCATAGAGCAGTCCGCCCGCTGCCCAGACTACGTCCGGTTCGTTAGCCCCCAAGACCGCCAGCCGATAGGGGGTTGCGCGACTCTCCTCAGTGTGCGGGCCTCCCACGAGCCGGGTGCGGTCGTCGCGGGTTGCCGGTGTCATCGATTTCCTACCATTGGTCAGCCCTTCTGTTCCGCATCGCCGGTGTCCTCCTGCGATCCGGACTGGTCCCCCGAAAGCCAATGTGAGATTATGGCGATAATACGTAATTTTGTTTTTGAGAATACACATATCCGCGCGGGCGTGCGAGCGGATTGCCGCATAAGGGCGTCCAACGATGAGGGGATCAACATGATCAAAACGGGCTCGCGGCTGCGCAGCCAGGTTTGCGATACACAGGTGATCGTGGTCAAGGCCACTACTGCCTTCGACGAGCTGCGGTGCGGCGGTGCGGCAATGGTGCCCGTGGACTCCGACGGGTCGCCGCTCGGTAGCCCTGACCCGGCATTTTCCGGCGGCACGGTGATGGGCAAGCGCTACACCGATGACTCGGGCGGCGAACTGCTGGTTACCAAGGCAGGGGCCGGCACGCTCAGCGTCGGTGAAATCCCGTTGACGCTCAAGGAAGCCAAGCCGCTACCCGCGAGCGACTGAGATCCCTCGCTACCCTGCGGCGGCCCGTCGCGTCCGCGCAGCGCGGTCGTCAATGAAGCCCCGGACCGCGAAGGGGCGCACAAATTCTGCGACAGCGGAATCGTCGTGCATGTCGATGCGAGGTGACGGTGTCGTGAAGAGGGAGAACAGAATTCGCGCGAACCACTCGGCGGCTGCGGCCACGTCGAGGTCCTTGCGAACTTCGCCGGTGAGTTTCGCGGCAACCAGGAACGGCGCGATGAAGTCGCCGCATTCCTGCAGCAGCACCGCGGAATTCTTGGTCAGCAGGAGGTCAACCTCCTCCTGGTCGAAATACTTCTCCGGCTCGACCACTCTGCGCGCCTGAACAACGAACACCGCCGCGCGGACCAACTTGTCTTCGAGGGTCTCGCCCCGGTTGACCACCTTGGCCATGTTCCGATAAAAGCGCTGCGAGGCTGCTTCCGCGCAGGCTTCGACAACCGCACCCTTGTCAGGAAAGTATTCGTAGACGGTGCTGCGTGAGACTCCCGCTTGGCGCGCGATGTCGACGATGGTCGTCTTGCTCAGGCCCCGGGTCCGGAAACAGGCGAACGCCGCAGAGACGATCGCGTCGCGCGTCTCAAGCTCGGTTTGCTGTGTCATCGCCTGCCCTGACCTACCCACCCCACAGACCATAACGTCCGCGCGACGACGCCAGGCCTAGGAAGCCGGGGCGAGGATAAGGCCACTGGTGGGCACACCGGTGCCCGATGTGACGAGTACATGCTCGACATTGTCGACCTGGTTGTGCGAAGTTCCGCGTATTTGCCGCACGGCCTCGGTAATGCCGTTCATGCCGTGAATGTAGGCCTCGCCGAGCAGCCCGCCGTTGGTGTTGATCGGCAGCGACCCACCCAGCGACATGCGCTCGATCGACACGAAGTCTTTGGCCTCGCCGCGACCGCAGAAGCCGAGCTCCTCGAGCTGGGTGAACACGAACGGCGTGAAATGGTCGTACAGGAACGCCGTCTGGATGTCGGCGGGCCCCAAACCTGAGTCGCGCCATAGCTTGTCGCCGACGACACCCATCTCCGGCAGTCCGGTGATGTCGTCGCGGTAGTAGCTGGTCATGACCTCGCCGTCGTAGGCCGCGCCCTGAGCCGCCGCAGTGACGACCGCCGCTGGCTTGGCAAGGTCACGCGCCCGCGCAACGCTGGTCACGACGATCGCCACCCCGCCGTCGCTTTCCTGGCAGCAGTCCAGCAGCCGCAGGACCGGTTCGATGATCCACCGAGACTTCTGGTGGTCCTCGAGGGTGATCGGACGTTCGTAGAACCAGGCGTCCGGGTTCTTGGCGGCATGGATACGGTCGATCACCGAGATTTTCCCGAAGTCCTCGTTGGTGACCCCGTAGGTCGACATGTACCGCTGCGCGTGCAGGGCCACCCAACCTGCCGGTGTCATCAAGCCGAACGGCGCGTAGGGCGCCAACCACGGCGGGGGAGCGGTCATCTGGCGGCCGGCACCGCCGAAACGAAAACCGGACCGTTCGTTGAACGCGCGATAGCAGACCACGACGTCCGCGACACCAGTCGCGATGGCCATGGCGGCCTGCATGACAGTGCCGGCCGCAGCGCCGCCACCGTGCGGGACACGGGTGAAGAAGGTGAGGTCTTTGATCCCGACGTTGCGGGCGACCTCGATCTCCTCGTTCTGGTCGACGGTGAAGGTCACCATGCCGTCCACGTCGGCAGGCTGCAGGCCTGCGTCGTCGAGCGCCGCTTTGACCGCTTCGCAGGCCAGTTGCATCTCGCTGCGGCCGGATTCCTTCGAGAACTCGGTCTGGCCGATCCCGGCGATGGCAGCCTTGCCGCCGAGTCCGCCGCTCATGCGCCAATTCCGTTGAGCAGGCTCAGTTCCGCGGCGCCGGAGACATGCTCACCGAGGCTGTTGACGCCTTTGAACGTCACCTCGACGAGTCCCTCGCGCTTGCCAATCGACTTGGCGGTGACGTTGCCGGTGAAGTGCAGCGGGTCGTTGGGGTAGGCGGGCACACCCAGCCGGATCGACAGCTTCTTGATCATCGCTTCGGGCCCGGCCCAGTCGTTCAGAAACTTCACGCACAGACCGTTGGTGGTGAGGATGTTCAGGAAGATGTCTTTGGACCCTTGCGAATTGGCGAAGTCACGGTCGTGGTGTACGGGCATGTAGTCGCGGGAGGCGATGGCTCCGGCAACGATCAGCGTGGTGGTCACGGGAACGTCCATCGGGGCGACTTCGTCGCCGACGTTGACGGTGTTCCAGGCCAGCGTGTCGGTGCGGCCGATGGTTGAGGTCATGGGTTTCCTTCCGGGTATGTGCTGCCGAGGCGCGCGAGCTGCTGGGAAGCGGATCCGAGGCCGAGTTCGATCTGCTTGGCCCACAAGAAGTACCGCCACAGCGGATAAGTCACGTCGATGCCGATGCCGCCGTGGACCTGCTGGGCGGTAGCGGTGACCCGCGCTCCGGCCTCGGCGGCCCAAAACTTGGCGATGGCCGCCTCACGCGCAGCTGGCCGGCCCCGAGCGACGAGCCACGCGGCATGCCACGTGGTCCAGCGGATCGCTTCGACGTCGATGAACGCGTCGGCCATCCGCTGCTGTACGGCCTGAAACGACCCGATTGGCCTGCCGAATTGCTCACGTTGGCTTGTGTAGGTGGCCGCGATTCGCAACGCCCGTTCGGCGACCCCAATCTGCATGGCGGACAAGCCGACAAGCGCGCGGACATACAGCGACCCGACGGGATCAACACCTTCAGCGAGGCGGTTCGCCTCAGGTACCAGCGCCCCGTGCAGGACGACGTCGGCAAACGGCTCACCGTCAGTGGTGCGGGCCGGCACTACGTCGACCCCGTCGGTGCCCTTGTCGAGCAGGAACAGCGCTGGACCGTCGTCGGTGCTTGCGGCCACGACAATCGCGTCGGCCAGTTGCGCGGCCGGGACCAGCTCTTTGGTGCCCTCCAGCCGCCAGCTGGCGCCGTCGCGGCGTGCCCTGGTGCCCGGAGTCAACGGGTCCGAACGCCCAGCCTCCGCGAGTGCCGCTGTCAGGAGCCGGCTGCCGTCCACCACGCCGGGCAGATACTTTTCTCGAATAGTCGAATTACCGTGGCGCGCAACCGTGTCAGCACCAAGCAGCAGCGTGGCGTACACCGGAACGGGAGCGACACTCCAGCCGACCTCCGCGAGCAGCACTCCCAGCTCCAGAAAGCTGCCGCCGCTTCCACCGACCGCCTCAGGCAACGCGATTCCGAGCAGATCGGAGCTCGCCAGCTCGCGCCACAGCGCAGGGTCGTAGCGTGTTTCGCCGGTCTCCAACTCGGTGAGACACTCGGGGGTCGCGCGAGCCTCGAACAACTGGCGGGCGACTTTGCGTACGGTCTCTTGTTCTTCGCTGAATGAAAAGTCCATCAGAGGATTTCCTCGATCAGGAGGCGGGCCGGAACTGGTGCAGGACCAACTCGTCGTCGTTGAACGATTCGTAGAACACTTCGACGGGCATCCCGACCTTGACGTCGCTTGGATCGATGTCGCGCAGGTTCGATACGATCCGTACGCCTTCGTCGAGTTCCACGAGCACGACGATGTAGGGGTAGTCGAAGAACGGCAGTGGGGGATATTGCGGCATCACATAGCTGTAAACCGCGCCGCGGCCGGATGATTCGACGGCCTCCCAGTTCAGTGACTGGCAATTGCCACACATAGGTCGCGGTGGCATACGCAATGTCTTGCACTCGCTGCAGCGCTGGATGAGCAGCTTGTGCGCGCGCAACCCGTCGTAGAAGAATTCGGTGTCCCGAGTGATCGTCGGTGCCAGTCGATTCGGCATCAGTTCCCCGTCTTGAATCGCAGGGTGCGGAATCGTTGGCGTCCGATGACGTCGCCGCGTTGATCGCGGTAAGTAGTGATCCACGTGACGAAGAACCCGTAGCCCATGGCCGTCTTCTTCTCGTCGGAGATCGTCTCGAACACGGTCTCGGCGGTGATCTCGTCGCCGACCCGGGGGTAGCGCTCGATCTCGAACTCCGAATTGGTCGCGACCGTCCCGGTGTAGCCGGCGTCCGCGAGGAACTGCAGCGGGTTTTGCTTGATTTCAACGGGTACACCGCCGCGTTCGTGAATTCCCTCGAGCTTCGGCGGCGCCATGGTCCAGCTTTGCAGCATCACCGGCGGTGAAACGATTCCGCCGTAGCGCGACTGCGCTGCCCATTCCGGGTCGAGGTAGGCGGGGTTCATGTCGTTGAGTGCATACGCCCAATGCCGGATCATGGCCGGGTTGACCGGATCCGGAGCCTTCATGGGCTGGCCGGAGCCAACCGGCTTGCCGATGAGGTCGTCGAGACGTTGGCGTAATGCGTCTTTCGCGTCGTCGGGCACGTGAAACCTTTCCGCGTTATGTGTTGGCTCGTAGGTCGCGAGGTGCCCTCGGGAGGCCGAGGCCCGCCATGGCGATGATGTCTCGCTGGAGTTCGTTGGCGCCGCCGCCGAAGGTGTTGATCACCGCCAGTCGGTACGCATGCTCGAGGTTGCCGCGCAGCGGTGCGTCGTGTCCGGCGCGGGTGCCGTCCGCTCCGAGCACCTCGAGTAGTTCCCGGGCCACCTGCTGGGTCAGTTCGGTGCCGAAGACCTTGGCTGCGGAGGCTTCGCCCATGCCGAGAGCGCCACTGCTCATGGTCGCGTTCACCCGTAGGTTGAGTAGCTTGTATGCGGCGACCTGTGCCTCGACCCGGGCCAGTGACTGCTGAACCCAGGGCTGGTCGATGACGAATCCGTCGTCTTGCGGTGTGGTCTTGGCCCACTTCATCGTCTGCGCGAACAGCGGTTCCAGCGCACCGAGGTTGCCCAAGGCGGCCCGCTCCAGGTTGAGCTGGTTGGTGATCAGCTTCCAGCCTTGGTTCTCGCCCAAGACGACGGCGCTGGCGGGCACGCGGACGTCGTCGTAAAAGGTGTAATAGGTCGAGACACCGGGCATTGTGTGCAATGGCTTCCACGAGAAGCCCGGGGAGTCCGTGGGGACGATGAACAGTGTTATGCCCTTGTGTTTCTTGGCGTTTGGGTCGGTGCGTGCCGCCAGCCAGATGTAGTCCGCGAACTCAGCGCCGCTGGTGAACAGCTTGGCGCCGTTGATGACGTACTCGTCGCCGTCGCGCACCGCGGTGGTGCGCAGGGAGGCGAGGTCGCTGCCGGCGCCGGGTTCCGAGTAGCCGATGGCGAATTCGACGGTGCCCTTGAGGATTGCGGGCAGGAATTGGTTCTTCTGGTCTTCGGTGCCGAACTGCATCAGGGTCGGACCGACGGTGTTGAGGGTGATCATCGGCAGCGGAGCGTCTACTCTCCTGGCTTCCTCGGCGAAGATGTATTGCTCCAGCGCACCCAGGCCCCTGCCGCCGTACTCGACGGGCCAGGCCACACCGAGTAGCCCGGCTTCGCCGAGCGCGCGCCGGCACTCGGCAACCGCTTTGCCGCCTTCCATCTGTCCCGAGATCGCTGCGCGCCGTTCGGGTGTCATCACGGCCTCGAGCCGTTGACGGAACTCTTTGCGCAACGCCTCCTGCTCGGGGGTGTAGTCGAAATCCACTAGTTGGCTACTCCCAGTCGTACCGGCATCCGCTTGACGCCGGGAACCATCGTGGCGCGCAGCCGGGTCACGTCACCGCTCAGCTCGATGGTCGGGTAGGCGCCGAGGAGGACTTCGAACATGACCCGCGCCTCCAGCCGTGCGAGCTGCGCACCGAGGCAGGCATGTTCGCCGCATCCGAATGCGATGTGCGGATTGGGGTTCCGCGTGATGTCGAACTCCTCTGCGGTGGGCCCGAACACGTCTTCGTCGCGGTTGGCCGATCCGTACAACATCACGACTTTGTCGCCTTGTTTGATGAGCTGGCCGCGAATCTCGACGTCGGTCATGGCGGTCCGGGCCATGTGTGTCACCGGGCTGGTGTAGCGCAGCATCTCTTCGACGGCGATCGGGATGAGACGCGGTTCTGCACGCAGTTTGGCGAATTGTTCGGGGTGGTCGATGAGCGCCAGCGTGCCCAGCGCGATGAGATTGCGGGTGGTTTCGTTGCCGGCTACCAGTAACAGGAACGAAAAGTTCAACAAGTCTTCGTCGCTGAGCCGTTCGCCGTCGACCTCGGCAGCGGCAAGGATGGCCAGCAGATCCTCGGTGTCGGACACCTCACCCGAGCGGCGGACCGCGATAAGGCGCTGGAAGTATTCGTACAGTTCGGCCAGCGCGGTGACACTGTCGAGCTCGATGCCGGGATCGGCGGTGCCCACGGCTGCGTCCGACCACCGCCGGAACTGCTCCCAGTCCTCTGGTGGGGCGCCCAGTAGTTCGGCGATCATCCGGGTCGGCAGGGGAGCGGCGATCTCCTCGGCGAAGTCGTGCGGCGTCGACGGGTCAGTGCTCTCTACGATGCCCTTCACGATTTCGCGCACCTTGGGTTCCAGCAGCGCCACCTGACGGCGGGTGAACCCGGAATTGATCAGTTTGCGCAGCTGCCGGTGCCGCGGCGGGTCGGTGAAGATCAGATTGCCCTCTTGGACAGGTTCGGGCTGACTCGGATCAGGGATGGTGATCCCTTGGGTGGACGAGAACTTCCCTGGTGTGCTCGACACGTAGCGGATGTCCTCGTACTTCAGCAACGCCCAGAAATTGGTGACGTCGTTCCAGCACACCGGCGACGTGGCCCGAAGCTCTCGGTAGGCGGGGTAGGGGTCGCCGGCGTAGAAATCCGGCGAATGCAGTGGAACGGCCGTAAGCAATGCAAACCCACCTTTTCACTAAACGCGATCGAGCATTTCTGGTAAATCTGTCGGATCGCTTCAGTGTCTATCTTATGAAATCACCGGTGTCAACGGGCAGCTGTGTCCCCAGATCATCGCCATTTGACGCCCGCAGTACGACAGGTGTACACATTGTGTCGGATCGGCTGGGAGGATCTTTGAAGTGGAGATCGGATGACGCAGCCAGAGGCATTGCTCGACAACTATGGTCACTACATCGATGGCCAGTGGATGGAGCCGGACAGCGGGCGGTACGACGACATCAACCCGGCGACCACCGATGTGCTGGCCACGGCGCCAGATGCCAGCGTTGAGCAAGTCAGTAGCGCGATCGCCGCGGCGCGTCGTGCGTTCGACGAAGGTCCTTGGGCCACGGCGAATCCCGAAGAGCGAGCCAGGTGCCTGACACAGCTCAGCACGGCGTTGCTCGAACACGTCGAAGAGTTCTATGCGCTTGCCCAGCTGGAATGGGGGTGTTCGGCAACCGAGCGCATGTTCCATGTCGAAGGCCCTGCGGTGATGGTCGGCCGCGCGGCCGAGCTTGCCGCGGAGCCGGCGGAGACAACGATTGACGCCTGGGGAGCGACCGGAACCACGGTGCTGCGCTACGAGCCGTTAGGTGTGGTGTCGGTTCTCACCCCGTGGAACTTCCCGCACACGCTCAACGCTATGAAGCTCGGCAGTGCACTCGCGGCGGGCAACACCGTCGTACTCAAGCCCTCACCCCTGGCGCCGCTGGCCGGGCTGGCGATGGCCCGACTGATCGACGAGCACACCGACATTCCGCCGGGCGTCGTCAATGTGGTGACTCCGGCCGGCGTGGAAGCCAGCAAGTTGCTGACCACAGATCCGCGGGTGGACATGGTGAGCTTCACCGGAAGCTCGGCTGTTGGCCGTGAAGTGATGGCCGGCGCGGCGTCGACGATGAAGCGGGTCCTGCTCGAGTGCGGTGGCAAGTCGGCCGCCCTTCTGCTCGACGACGTCACGGTGACCGACGAACTGCTCGACCGGCTGCTGTTCGAGGGCTGCACGATGCATGCCGGACAGGCATGCATCCTCAATAGCCGCCTGGTAGTGCCCGACGCGCTTCACGACGAGGTCGTCGATCGCCTTGCCGAACAGGCCCGCAAAGTGGTGGTGGGCAACACAATCGATCCGGCCGTGCAGATGGGGCCGCTGATCAGTGAACCGCATCTCGAACGCGTCGAAGCCATGGTCTCGCGGGCGGCGCAAGACGGCGCCACCGTGGTGACCGGCGGTCGGCGTCCACCGGACCTACCCACCGGGTTCTTTTTCGGGCCGACGATCCTGACGAACGTCGCTGCCGACGCGCACATCGCCCAGGAAGAGGTGTTCGGACCAGTGCTGACGGTCTTGCGTTATCACGACGAACATGAAGCCGTCGCGATCGCCAACAACTCGCCTTATGGCCTGGGAGGCGCGGTCTGGTGCAACGACGTCGACCGGGGGACCGAAGTCGCGCGCCGCATCCGCACCGGCCAGGTATCCGTCAACGGCTCGCTGCCCGGAGATGCGCCGTTTGGAGGATTCAAACAGAGCGGAATCGGACGTGAAGGCGGCATGTTAGGTCTGCGGGCGTACATGGAGCCCAAGGCGATTGGCATCCCGGCGTGACGGGGGCCCTTGTGGGGTTGCGGGTGGTCGAGCTCGGCAGTGAAATCACCGCTCCGTACTGCACGAAGCTCTTGGTTGATCTGGGTGCCGAGGTGCACAAGATCGAAGTGCCGCCAGGCGATCCACTACGACGCTGGGGGCCATTTCGGAGCGGGAAACCCAACCTGGACTCGGGCGGACTGTTCGAGTATCTCAACGCTGGAAAGCATGGCATCACAGTGGATTTGGCATGCCCGAGCGATGTCGCCAGGGTGCACAAGCTGATCGCGCACGCCGACATGCTGGTGGAGAACCTCGGGCCCGGCGTGCTTGATCGTTCGGAATGGGGGCTCGACCGGCACAGCCTGACCCAGCTCAATCCACGCCTGGTCGTCGTGCGGATCTCAGCCTTCGGTCAGGACGGTCCGCTGCGCGACCGGCAGACGACCCCGCTGACCATGCAGGCGGCGTCGGGGTGGGTAAATGAGCGGGAGCCGGGCCGCCCCCCGGTGCAGGCCGGCGCGCGCATCCCCGAGTACACCACCGCCGCGTACGCAGCGCTGGGTGGCCTCACGGCGTTGCGGGTCAAGGCAGCCGTACCTGATCGGCCGGTCGAGGTGGATGTTTCGGCGTTCGAGTCCCTGTTGTGCGCGTTGCCGTATCCGATGCTGATGGCGCAGCGGCTGAAAAGCAAAGGTCTGCCGACAAATTCGAAGGCAGGGCCGATGTTGGGCATTGTCCGCGCGGCCGACGGCTGGATCGGCATCAACTGCCTGACGGGTCAACACTGGCTCGATGTATGCGCCATGGTCGGGCTTCCCGAATTCGGTGAACATCAGCTCGCAATCATGCTCGGTGGCCCTGAGCGCGACGAATTCTTCGCAAAGGCACAGCCGTGGCTCGATCAGTTGAGCGTCGACGAGATTGTCGAGCTCGCTCAGGCCATGCGAATCCCGGCCGCACCGGTCACCGACGGTGCTTCGATCCTGAACTGTCCGCAGTATGCCGAGCGAGGATTTTTCATCGAATCGCAGGCTGGCGGCGAAAGATTCATCCGTCCCGGCGCGCCGTTCCGGCTGTCCAAGACACCGGCGCTCGCACCCGTTTCGGCGGCACGACTGGGAGCCTCGTCCCCCACAACCGATCGGGCGGCGAATCGCGGTGATGCGGTGCCGAGCGCCGCCGACCCCGCCCTGCCCTTCGCAGGCCTGAAGATCCTTGACCTAAGCACCTTCTGGGCCGGCGCTTACCTCACCTGCTACTTCGGCGCTTTCGGCGCAGATGTCGTCAAAGTCGAGTCGATTCAGCGGCCCGACGGCCATCGCTATTCCGGTGCGCTTCTGCGGGAAGGCGACGACTGGTACGAGCGGGGACCCTTGTGGCAGGGGACCAACCTCAACAAGCGCGACGTGACCCTGGACCTCAACACTGTCGAGGGCCGCGAGCTGGCCGTGCGCCTCGCCGCGGAAGCCGACGTCGTGGTGGAGAACTTTTCACCGCGCGTGGTCGAGCAGTTCGGACTCGACTACGACTCCCTTGTCAAGGTCAACCCCAAGATCATCATGGTGCGCATGCCCGGCTTCGGGCTGGCCGGACCGTGGCGCAATTACGTTGGCTGGGCTCTGAATATCGAGCAGCTTTCCGGCATGTCCGCTGCCACCGGCTATCCGGACGGTCCGCCGTGCAACCTGCAGGGTCCGGCTGACCCACTCGCCGGAGTGCATGCCAGTGTTGCGTTGCTTGCCGCACTGAGTCACCGTGAACGCACCGGTGAGGGACAGCTCATCGAGGTCGCGCAAATCGAGGTGGGTGCCGCGGTCACGGCCGAGCCGGTGATCGAGTACTCCATGACCGGCGCTATCCGCGGGCGGGAGGGCAATCGGCACCGCGAATTCGTCCAGGGCGTCTACCCGTGCCGCGGCGAGGACGAGTGGGTGGCGCTTTCGGTGCGCGACGATTCGGACTGGACGGCGCTCGCGGATGCGATGGAGCGGCCGGAACTGCAACATGATCCGCGTTTCTGTTCGGGCGAGACGCGCCTGGCCCATCACGACGAGTTCGATCGCCTGGTGTCCGACTGGACGCGCACGCGCACTGCTGACGATGTCGCCGAGGTGCTCTCAGCGCGTGGCATTCCCGCGGAGCGCATACTCACACCCGACCGCATGTACGACGTGCCGCAGCTCGACGCCCGCGGGTTCTACGAGGAGATGACTCATCCGCTCACCGGTCACCACCGCTACCCCGGCTGGCCATTTCGGATAACTCCCGGTCCTTCTCGGCAGCATCGCATGGTTCCTCCCACCCTCGGCCAGCACAACGCCGAGGTGCTCACCGGTATCGGTGTCACCGAGGCACAGCTGTCCGAACTGGCCGAACGACAGGTCATCGGGCAGCGATTGCTGAACGGCTGATCAGGTTTTGAAGCCGGTCAGTCGACCATCAAGGCGATCGTGTCGACCACACACGCCGGCCGGCTGGCACCTTCGATCTCGACGGTGACCCGGACCGTGGCGCGTGCCCCGCTACTTGACCGTTCGACTTTGAGCAGTTCGGCACCGGCGCGGATGCGTGAATCGACCGGAACCGGCGAGGGGAACCGCAGTTTGTCCACGCCGTAGTTGACTTGCATCGACAAGCCGGTGACTTTGTAGATCTGCTGCACCAGGACGGGCACCAGCGACAAGGTCAGGTAACCGTGTGCGATGGTCGTGCCGTACGGCCCTTTCGCTGCCCTTACCGGATCGACGTGAATCCACTGGTAATCGCCGGTGGCGTCGGCGAATAGGTCGATCTCCTTCTGAGTGACACGCCGCCAATCGCTGAATCCGAGGTGCTCACCGACGTGTGCCTCGAACCCCGCAACGCCGTCGTAAGTGACCGGAGCGCTACGCGTTTCCGTCATGCCGGCACATGAATGCCGAGCAGGCCCATGGCATTGCCGCCCATGATCTTGGCCTTGTCCTCCTCGGACACTCCCTCGAGGCGGTCAACGAAGCTCAATGGATCACCGATGCCCTCCGGGTGCGGGAAGTCCGAGCCGAACAGCACATGATCGACGCCCATAACGTCGATGATTCCCTGGATGTCGTCTTCGAGGAAGGGATGAATGTAGATGTTACGTTTGAACACCTCGACGGGGTGTTCGTCGAATTCTTTGGGCATGATCCGGTACGCCGTATTCAGTTGGCCAAGAAGGTTTTTCACCCACCCGCTGCCGTTCTCGACGCAGAGGATCTTCAGATCGGGGAATCGGGACAGCGCGCCGTGGCAGATCATCGCGGCCAGGGTGTCTTCGATGGCGCGATGACCCATCACCACCTCGCGCAGCGCGCTGGGTTTGAACGACAAATATTCGTCTCCGCCTTCCCATTCCATCAGGTGCTTCTGGTACCCGCTGTCGGAGGCGTGCATGGTGACGGGAATGCCCGCGTTGACCACTTCTTGCCAGAAAGGATCGAATTCGGGCAGTCCCATCGACCGTGAGCCGCCGAACCGACTGGGCACCGGCGCGGGACGGACCAGGAAGGTCTTCATGTTGCGCTCGAGGCACCAGTGCAGTTCCTCGATGGCCTTGTCCACCAACGGCAACGTGATCACCGGGGTGGCGAAGATCCGGCCCTCGTAGTCGAAGGTCCAGTGCTCGTGCATCCACTCGTTCAGCGCGTGCATGACAGCGTGGGTCAGGATCACGTCGTCGGTGGTGCGTTCCTCGATCAGACTGGCCAGGGTGGGATACATGACGCAGCGGTCGATGCCCAATTCGTCCATCAGCTCGACCCGGGGCGCAGGATATTGGTAGGCCGGGATGACATCCATTGCCTCACCCACGAACTCGCGGAAGTTCAGCCCTTCGGGGTTGTTGCCGAGGAAGTAGTCCTCGGCGCTGCCCGGTCGGGCCACCCGTTCGAACGTGGGGTTTGGGATCATGTGGCTGATGTGGTCCTTGACGACAAGTTTGGGCCTGCCGTTGACCTCGACGTAGCCCACCTTGCCCTTGTGTTCCTTCGGCAGGAACTTTGTCAACGCCTCCTTGGTCTCGTACATGTGGTTGTCGATGTCGAAAACCGGGTAGGGAAGAGAGCGGGGCGACATTGCAGTGGTCCTCCTGCGAATATGAGCGTTTACGCTATTGAGAATGACGTTATCACCATCATTTGCCAACCTCCAGCCGCACTAGGGCTGAGGAGCAAATTGGCTCCAGGTCGCCACCACGGCTTGGGAAGTCGTCACCGTGGCGAGTAGGGACAAGGTGTTGTCGATCACCGATTCGGCGTACTGCCGCGGGTAACCACAGACGGCATCGCGCGGCAGGACGAACTGGTAGGAACGATTGACCGCGTCCATGACGAAGTTGGGGATTGCGACGTTCACCGATACGCCGACTCCGACGATTGTCTTGATGCCGAGGTTGCGCAGCACCGGGTCGAGATCCGTGCCGGTCATGGGCCCGACGCCGTGGGTACGGGTGAGGACCAGGTCGCGGGGGTCGGGCCCGAATTCGGGTAGCACCGAGGCGCCCGCGGTGCCGGGCGAGAGGTCGGCGCTGAACGATTTCGCTGCGGCGAACAGCCGAGCATTCGTGTTGGACCCGCGGCCGTCCGGGCGTCTTTGGATCAGGCAGTGAATGACCGTGACACCAGCGGCGCGAGCGGCATCGAGTAGCTTGGCGATGTTGGGAATGGCCTCGTGGCGCGCCTCTTCTGCGAGGGCTGGTAAGCCTGCCTGCGGCCCGATCACACCGCCCTGGCATTCCTGCGTGACAAGGGCCGTGGTGCGTGGATCGAGCAGCTCGTCGAGTCGGGGTTGCGGCATGAGAATACACATTATCGTAAGCGGAAACCTGAGTTCGGTGGAGCTGTTCAGGAGGTGGCCGTGCAGGCGTGGGAACTCGAGATCCGGGAATCGGTGCGGCAGACGCTCGCGGACTACACCGCAGCCACCGACAGTTTCGCGCTCGAAGCCCTGGCGGCGTGCTTCACCGCCGATGGGGTGCTGCAGTACCCCGGAGGCAAACCGTTGACCGGCCCAGCGGCGATCGAGGCCGGACTCGGTGCGCAGTTAGGGGGTCCACGGGATGCGGCGCGTCCGGCGGCGACGCATGTGCGCCACCACGTGTCGAGCGTTCGGTTCAGCCGGGTCGCTCGCGACCGTGTCGAGGTGACCAGCTACTTTGCGGTATACACCGACATCGGGCTCGATCATTGGGGCAGATACCGCGACGTGTTGGTGCCCCACGATGGCCGCTGGCTGTTCGCGTCACGCAAAATCACCGTCGACGCGTTCTCGGCCAACAGCCTGATGGGCGGCTCAGCTCCGGATGAACTCCTTGGCGAATGACTTCGCGCGTTCGATGACCTCGGCGCGGTCGTCGCCGGGAGGCGCGATGGTCAGCCAGCTCACGCCTGCGGCGGACAGCCGCTCGACGGTGGCGTGGCGCTCGTCAAGAGATCTGTTGTCATCCAACAGGTTTCCTGCCGAGAAGCAGATATCCAACGGCTGCGTGCGCCCGATCTCGCGAGCATAGGCCTTGGCCCAGCCGATGGCTGCCTCCAGCTCGTCGAGCGTGGAGATCTCCGCGGTGCGAGAGGCCGCTGCGTAGCCGAACGTGTTGAACGGCGCCCAGCCCTGAAAGCGCGAAACAGCGCGCCGGATGGCCGGCTTGCTGTTGCCCCCCACCCAGATCGGTGGTGCACTCGCCGGGACCGGGCGCAGCCGCACTCCCCGGGCCGCGAAAGATGTGCCTTCGTAGGCGGTGTCCTCGCCGGTGAGTACCTTCGTCAGCACGTCGAGGGCCTCGTCCAGAAGTGCTCCGCGATTGTCGAAATCGACGCCCAACGCGCGGAATTCCGGCTTGAGGTAACCCGCAGCGGTGCCCAGGATCAGCCGGCCACCCGAGAGCACGGCGAGGCTTTGGATTGACTTGGCGCCCAGGAACGGATTGCGGTAGGCGGCGATGTAGACGTTGGTGAGTAGCTTGATGCCCGATGTCGATGCGGCGGCGAACGACAGCGCGACAAAAGGATCGAGTGCATGGTGGCCACCGTGGTCGAGCCACTTTGCGTCCGGCGCCGGGTGATCGGTGACGTGGACAGCGGCGAACCCGCATGCCTCGGCCTCCCGGGCAATGTCGGAAATGGCTGTGGCCGTGACGAATTCGGCTGGCGCTTCCACGCGATGGGTGGGCAGTTCAAGGGAGTAGGAGACGGTCACATTCGTCCTTTCAGGTGGTGGTCAGATCGGCAAGGCGCTGGGCATGCATGTCGGGACTGCCGAACATCAGTTGAGAGGCCTTGGCCCGCCGCACATAAAGATGCGCGTCATGTTCCCAGGTGAACCCGATACCGCCGTGGACGTGCATGTTGCCTAAGGCGGCCTGCAGGAAGGCATCCGAGCAGGCCATCTTGGCCACCGACGCCGCTATCGGGAGTTCAGCGTTATCGGGTGCGTCCGCGGCCTCGGCGGCGTGCATGGCGGCCGACCGTGCCCCTTCGACCGCCACCAGCATGTCCGCGCACCGATGCTTGACCGCCTGGAAACTGCCGATCGGGCGGCCGAACTGGATGCGGGTCTTGGCGTAGCCGACCGCCATGTCCAGGCACCGTTGTGCGGCGCCGACTTGTTCGGCTGCAAGCGCAACCAGAGCAAGATCCGATGTCCGAGCCAGCCCGGTGGCGGCCGCGCCGTCGGCTCCGATCAGGTCCGCCGGTACGTCGTCGAAACCCAGCGCGGCGATCCTGCGGGTGCGATCAAGGCTGGCGAGCGGCTCTCGCTGCAATCCTGTGGCGGTCGATTCCACCGCGAACAACGACAATCCGGCTTCGGTGCGGGCTGCGAGCAGGAGCACGTCGGCCGTGTGACCGTCGAGCACCATCGGCGCGGGACCGCTGACGAGAAAGCCCTCGGGACCTTTACGTGCGACAAGCGTGACCGAGTCGGGATCCCACGTTCCAAGCCCATCATTGAGGATCAGGGTCGCCGTGGTCGAACCGTCGACGAGCCGGGGCAGCAGCTTGACCATCGCGTCACGGTCTCCGCTGGTCAGCAGCGCGTGAGCCGCCAACACGACGGTGGCGAAAAACGGCGAGCACAACAGCGCGGCACCCATCTCCTCCAATACCACTGCGAGCTCGCGCATGCCCGCGTCCGCACCGCCGAACTCCTCGGGCACCGCGATGCCTACAAGTCCCATTTCACCCGCGAGCTGCCGCCACACCCGCTCGTCGTAGCCGGTCGGGGTCTCCATCACGTGCCGAACGGCGGCGCTGGACGAGCGCGCTTGTAGGAACGATCGCACGGCGTCGCGCAGGTCGTCGTGGTCAGCTGCAGTCATCGTGTGTCCGCCGGATCGTCCGATTGACGAAAGTGGTTGGCAGAATCATAGTTTCCTAACACGCGCGAGAAGCCTGGCCAGACTGCGGCAGGACGCCTGACCAAAGGTCTGCCCGGTTCGTCTCAACCCGGGGGATAGGCATTCCCGAGTCAGGATAGTATCCTTTCCTAATTAAGAGAATAGCCATTCTCGCTAACAGAAGGAGCTGGGCGGTGGCGACAACCCTGGGCTACGGCATATTCGACTGCGACACGCACTGCTATGAGACGCGTGACGCGTTCACCCGCTTCTTGCCGGAGAAGTTTCGCGACCGGGCGATCACCACGGTCCGCGGGGCCGACGGTGTCGAGGTGATCCTTGCCGGTCATCGGGTGGCCACCTTCAACAGCGAAGGGGGGCTGGGTCTGGACGTCGCATATCGGCCCGGTTCCCTCAAGGAGATGCTCAAGCAGATGGGATCCGGCAACCCTGAAGAGTCTTACGAGCCGGTGCCCATGCAACCGGAATTCGTTGAGCGCCCCGCCCGCCTGGCAGTGATGGCGGATCAAAACGTCGAGCGGATGGTCATCTATCCCAGCGGGATGGCGCTGGCCGCCGAGCACTACGTCGACGACACCGCGGCGCTGTATGCCAACATCCGGTCATTCAACAGATGGTTCGACGAGGAGTGGGGTTTCAACTACGAAGGCAAGATCTTCGCAACCGCATTGATGTCGTTGCGCGACTTGGATTCTGCGATCGCTGAGACCGAGGCGATTATTGCGCAGGGAGCAAAGTTTGTACTGCTGCCGACAGGACCGGCCTACGGTCGGTCGCCCGGCGATCCCTACTTCGACCCCATCTACGCACGCCTGCAGGAGGCCGGGTGCATCCTGGTGTTTCACATCATGCCGTTTTGGTATTTCGACGCGATCTCCCCGGCCTGGGGGCAAAACCCCGATCCCGCCTCGTGGCACATGTCGGCGTGGCAGTGGATGAACATCTACGGCCAGCGGCCCATCGAGGACACGTTGTCCGCGCTCATCTTCGATAACCTCTTCGGTCGCTTCCCAGGCCTGAATGCCCTTGTCGCCGAGCACGGTGCGGAATGGGTGCCGTTCTTCGTCAGGCACATGGACAAGAGCCGTGGCATGGGCCGCAACGGTCCGTGGATCGGCGGAAAGCTGGCGGAACGCCCGTCGGCGATCTTCCGCCGTCATGTGCGCGTGGTGCCCTACCCCGAAGATGACATCCCCGAGATCGTCGCCCGGTTGGGTTACGACGACTGCCTGGTCATGGGCTCGGATTACCCGCACGCCGAAGGATTGGCGGAGCCGGCGGACTTCGTGAAACTGCTCGACCCGCTCGACGAGGCCGCCAAGCGGCGAATCATGCGAGACAACGCCGAGCAAATGCTCGCCCGGAGCTAGGGCGGATGGACCGCGACGACGGGGACGACCTCGACTTCGAACTGCTGCGGACCTCCGCGCGCGAGTTCCTCGCCGGCCGCGGCGAGAAAGACTCGGTCGGTGATCTTGCAGCGATGGACTGGCTTGGTCTGCTCGTCAGCGAGGAACGCGGCGGCGCGGGATGGCGCCCCGTCGAAGCCTGCCTGATCGCAGAAGAACTCGGGCGGGCCCACGACCGCTCGCCGTGGTTTGGATGCGCCATGGCGGCCGCCGCGTTCGCCGACGCGCCCGACGCCGTCTCTGGTCATTGGCTGGCCGATACGCTATCCGGCACGACGATCACCGGGTTCGCCCCGGGCGGCAACGTCGTTCGGATTGTCGGCGGCGACAAGGTGCGCGCGGTCATCACGGCGGGCAGCGACGGACTGCACTTGGTTGAGCTTGGTGAGTCTGCTGCCCGCTGGCTTGACTGTGACGCACTGGATACTGCGCGCCCGGCCTGGTGCGTCGACCTGACCGGAGCTACGCGGGTACCAATCGGATCAGCGATCCAAGCCGAGCGACTCAATGCCGTCGGCAGGCTTTTGGTCAGCGCCGACGCGCTCGGTGCAATGTCGAGCGCACTTGCCCGGCTCACGTCATATCTCAAGGGGCGGACGGCATTCGGTGCTCCCATCGCCAGCTTCCAAGCGGTGCAGCATCGGTTGGTCGACCTGCTGGTCTTCGAAGTCAAGTCGCGGGCCATCGTCGCCAAGGCGGCGCGCACACTGGGATCGGCCGACCTTGGCGACGGCGCCCGTTTGCGGGCGGCAATTGCGCAATCCGCTGCCGCCCATGCCTTCGTCGCGGCAAAGGCGACCGCGGCCATCGACGAGTGCATCCAGTTGTCGGGCGGTATCGGGTTCACCTGGGAGTACCCGCTGCATCACGAAATGCGCCGGGCCGCAACAGATGCCGTCTTACTCGGTACTGCCCGGTCAAGTCGAGCCCTGCTCGCCGAGGCGTCGGGATGGTGACCACATCGGCAATGCGGCCGACCGACGCCCAGCTACATGCCCTCCGCGACGAGGTGCGGGCATTCATCGCCGCCCATGCGCCGCCGATCGAAGCCCGCGAGGGCCATCGCGCGCCGGTGGACCGCGAGCAGGAATCGCTACTGCGCGCGTGGTTCGCTGCGCTGTTCGATGCCGGCTTCATCGGCGCCGACTGGCCCGTCGAGTACGGAGGTCGACCCGACCACCATCCAATGCATGACCGTGTCGTCATCGAGGAGATCTTGCGGGCGCGCGCGCCCCGGCCGGTGGACCAGGTCAACCTCGCGGCGCACGTCTTGGTGCACTTCGGCACCGAGGCGCAAAAGCAGGCCTATTTGCCCTCGATCCGTAGCGGTGAGCACATCTGGTGTCAACTGCTCAGCGAACCCGACGCCGGCAGCGACATCGCAGGGGTGCGCACCAAGGCGGTGCGGCAGCAGGACGGGACCTGGCTGCTGGACGGCCAGAAAACCTGGATCACTGACGGGCACTGGGCCGACATGGGTTTGGCGTTGGTTCGCACCGATCCGTCGTCGGTGCGCCATCATGGGCTGTCGGTGTTTGTCGTACCGCTGTCCACTCCGGGAGTGGAGGTGCGTCCCATCCGCACGATCGGTGATGCGATCGAGGTCAACGAGGTGTTTCTCAGTGACGTGCAGCTGTCCGCGGACAGCGTCGTCGGGGAGGTCGGCCAGGGTTGGTCGATCATCATGGCGGGGCTGGAGTTTGAGCGATTCGGCATCGGCGGCAATGTGATCCTGCTGGAACTGCTGATCGACGACCTCGTCGTGCTGGCCCGGCACCTTCCGGTCGACGGCATGCGCGCGATCGACGTTGACGACATCCGCCAGCGGGTGGCCGAGCTTGCGGTCGAGGTCGAGGTGGCCAAGGCATTCATCGACGACTACGTCGAGCGATTGATCCGGGGGGACGAGCAGCCGGGCGACGCGTCGATCGCGAAGCTGAGCTTCGCCGAGACGTATCACACCGTCGCTGCCTACGGTGCCGAGCTCGCATCCTCGGTGCGACTAGACGCGCCGCCCGATTCGCCTGTGCACCAGGCCAAGCAGCGGCTGCGCGAATGCTGGCTATGGTCGCGCGCATACACGATCTCTGGCGGCAGCTCGGAGATCATGCGCAATATTCTCGCCAAGCGCCGACTGATGCTGCCGACCAAGTGAGCCGGCCTTCCAAGGACACCTACTGGGGACTCGTCGAGTGGGCGGCCTCGGAACATCCACGCCGCGTCGTGCTTTGTGACGACTTCGGCCGCAGCTTGACGACGGTAGGCCTACGTGATGCCGCGGTGGCAGCCGCAGCGGCATTGGCCGAGCGCGGGGTTCACGCGGGCACGGTTGTCTCGTGGCAGCTGCCGACCACCCTCGAGACAATGGTCGTGATGGTTGCGCTTGCGCGACTGGGGGCGGTGCAAAACCCGATCCTGCCGATCTGGCGGGAGAGCGAGGTCGGTTTCGTCACAACACAATTGGGCACGGAGGTGATGATCGTGCCCGGCAGGTGGCGGGAGTTCGATCACGTGGCGCTCGCACGGTCGTTAGCTGAGAAACGCGAGATGACCATCATTGTCGTCGACCACGAAACTGCGCCAGCCGCAGGGGGTTTGCGGTTACCGGCGGGCAATGTCCGAGCGCTGCCGGACCCTCCGAGCTCTGGTGACGACGCCCGCTGGGTCTACTACTCATCCGGCACCACGGCAGCACCGAAAGGGGTTCGGCACACCGATCGATCGGTGATGGCGGGCTCGGCGGGGGTGGTGGGCATGGTCGGTGCGTCCAGCAGTGACATCAACCCGATCCCGTTTCCGATATCGCACATCGGTGGTGCGGCGATGTTGGCCGCCAGCCTGCTGACTGGGATGCGTCTGGTGCTCTTCGACTCGTTCGACGCGGCTACGACTCCGTTCGCGACCGCCGCGCACCGGCCGACGTTGCTTGGCACGGCAACACCGTTCTTCGTGGCGTTCATGGCCGCTCAGCAGCGCCACGGTGCCGAGCCACTGTTTCCCGATCTGCGTGCCTGTGTAGCCGGCGGGGCACCGATCACCGCCGAACTCGGTCGGCAAGTCCGCGAGACCTTTTCAGTCCCCGGAATCGCCAACGCATGGGGGCTGACTGAATTTCCGGTTGCGACGTCACCGGTGCCGGACGCGGCGACGGATGTTCTGGATTACACAGTCGGTCCGCCAGTGCCGAGCGTGCAGGTGCGGGTGGTAGGCGACGACGGGCGCGAGGTGCGGTGCGGTGATGAGGGTGAGCTGAGACTCAAAGGGCCGCAGTGCTTTTTGGGATACGTGGATGAGTCGCTGAACGCCGATGCCTTCGACACCGACGGTTGGTTCTGTACCGGCGACCGCGGCCGCATCGACAAGGACGGCAACGTCGTGGTCACCGGCCGGATCAAGGACGCCATCATCCGCAACGCCGAGAACATCTCGGCTCTGGAAATCGAGGGTGTGCTGGCCGCTCACCCCGCGGTGGCTGATGTGGCGGTCATCGGCGTGCCGGACCCGCGCACCGGAGAGCGGGTCTGCGCCGTCGTGGTCGCTGAACCAGGCGCCGAACTGGCACTCGCCTCGTTGGTGCGGCACTGCCAGGATCACGGGTTGAGCCGCCACAAGTTTCCGGAGCGCCTCGAAGTGGTGGATATGTTGCCGCGCAACCTAACCGGCAAAGTACTCAAGGCCGAGCTTCGGTCACGATTTCGGGAATCCGCGCTGTGACGACGGACCTGCTGGGGCGCGCACTTGAGCGGGCAGATGCGCTTCGTGCTACCTATCGCGCAGCCGGGGTGTGGTCGCCGCATCCGCTTGATGTGGTACAGATCGCCGCGCGGCGGCACCCGTCGAAAACCGCGGTCGTGGACCGCCGTTACACGTTGACGTACGCCGAACTCGACCGGCGAGTCGACCGGGCGAGCAAGGTCTTGCGGGCAGCCGGCGTGACCGCGCAGACTCCGCTGTTGTTAGTGGTGGGCAATGACATCGAGTCGGTGGTCAGCGTGCACGCTGCGATTCGGGCCGATGCCGTGGTGCTCCTGGTCTCGCGCAGCGCGGGCCCGAACGAGGTTGGCGACATTGCCCGCCGGACCGGGACGCGTTTGGGCGTGGCACCCAATTGGGCGCAGGCCGCTGGCTGTCACTTGGACGCAGGGTTCCACTGGATCGACCTTTTGGCCCGCGTCGACGCTCCGCGCAGCACACCACAGCGTCCTGCCGACGATCCATCGTTCGTGCTCTTCACCTCTGGAACCACGTCCAGGCCCAAGGGCGTCATCCACTCCTTGAGCACATTGGCCAAGGCGTCGTTCAACTACATCGACGCCGCTGGCCTAGGACCGCACGACCGTCTGTTCCTGATCAGCCCGCTGGCTTCGGTCACTGGTGTGGTGCAGGCCGTGTTTGTCGCGCCCATGTTGACCGCACCGGTGATCCTGGAAGACCGCTGGGATCCTGCGGCAACGTATGAGTTGCTGGTTTCCACCGGTTCGACCTGGTACGGCGGACCGGATCGGCTCTTGGACCGGCTATTGGATCACGCCGCCGCCGACGGGCGAGAGATCCCGGTGCGGGCGGTCTACCTGGGGGGAACGATGCTCGACCGCCGGGTCGTCCAACGGATCGAGGACGATTTCGGCATTATCGTGATGCGCGCCTATGGGTCTTCTGAAGCGCCGGTGAGCACTTCGGGACGGCGCTCCGAAGCCCGGGAGTTGCGTCATGCCGACGACGGCCGGCCGCTGACCGACGTCGAAGTCAAGATCGGATCGACCTCGCAGCCGACAGAGTGCTGCATCCGTGGTCCGCACGTCTTTCTGGGCTACACCGATGCCCATGACGACGACAGTGCCTTCAACGGGGACTGGTATTGCACCGGCGACGCCGGCGAGCTGACGGACGGGCGGCTACGCATCGTTGGGCGCTTGCGCGACATAGTCATTCGCAATGGGCTGAAAGTTGCAATTGTGGAAGTCGAGGATGCGATCGCCCGCATTCCGGGTGTGCGCGAGTGCGCGGCCTATTCGGTGCCGGATGCGACGACGGGCGAGCGGCTCGCCGCGGCGGTGGTGATGGAATCCGGCGCCGGACTGTCGCTGAGCGCGGTAGCGGAGTCGTTGATCGCTGCGGGCCTGCCCAAGTACAAGCTGCCCGAAGAATTGGTGTTCTGGGACCAGCCTTTGCCGGTCAACGCCAACGGCAAAGTGGACCGCAACACCCTGGACGCACGATCACAGGGCCGCCCGCGTGAGATAGCGGCGAGGCTTTCTCGCACCGGTTAACGCGTATTCGTCGGAAATAGCGGTTTCCGGTTGCGAGTAGCAGCCGTGACACGCGCCTCACCAGCGCGCATGGGAGCTCTGTCGGGGCGCGTATCCTGAGAGGCACCATGAAGGGACGCAGCGGCAAACAGGAACTCGCACCGGTCGATGATCTTGACGAACCGGCGATCGAGCTGTCGAAAGAGTGGCAGGAACGTACGCTCGAGCGGCGGTTGAGCAACGCGAGAGCCCGGGCTCTCGCCCGCAGCTCACGGTTCTTGGCTACGGCACTGGAACTGGTTCAAGAGTCCGGACGCGCAGACTTCACCATTCAGACACTCATCGACCGATCGAATCTGAGCTTGCGCGCTTTCTATCAGCACTTCGCCGGCAAAGAAGAACTCCTGCTTGCGCTTTACGAGAACGTCACCAGTCAGTTCACTGAGGCCATCCGCCAAGAAGTCGCGGCGGCCGACGATCCGATGGGACAGTTGGAGGCCTTCTGCCGCGGTTTTCTGTCGCGGGCAGAGTCGTCGCACAACGTCGGCGGCCGAGTTACAACGATCTATAACCTGAGCCTGGAGATTGAGCGCCCGGCGGATTTCGCGAAGATCTGGGAGCCGCACCAGAAGCTGCTCACCAAAATCCTCACAGCCTGCGCGCGTGCGGGTCTGGTGCGCAAGGACCTGACCCCCGCGCAGTTGACCACGCTGCTGAATTCGACGCTGACCTCGTTGGCCCAAATTGGCGTGTTCCAGGTCGGTAGCCGGGGTGCGGACCTTTCCGAGGACGACATGTGGGCGTGGTGCAAACAGGCGGTGAGCCCTCCGGCTGCGAGCACCAAACCGAAAGCGGTCAGAGCGAAGACGACTCAGCGTCAGAGCAGTACGCGCCGCGTCAAGAAGCTAACGGGGTAGTCCTAGCCCGCGCTGGGCGATAATCGTTCGCTGTACCTCGCTGGTACCGGCATAGATGGTTGTTCCCAGGGAAAACCGCATCAGGTGCTCGAAGCGCCCGCTCTCCGGTGCGGTGGGTTCGAAGTAGCTCCGCAGCCCATCCGGCCCGACGAGTTCCATGATGTCCTGCGCCGCGCGTACCAGTGCTTCGGTGCTGAACAGTTTGGACATCGGTCCCTCGGCGACGGGCACCTGTCCTTGGTCGGCCATCCAGACGCAACGCCGTTGCAAAAGCGTGGATACTTCCAGTTCGATTGCAATTCTGGACAACCGGCGCCGTACGTCCGTGTCGGCGAGCGGCGGCGCTTCGCCGTCTTCGACCGCGCGGGCCCATTGCTCAGCATGGTGCAACAGGCGCGCTATGTGCGGTCCCCATCCTGACGCGTGTTCGTCCTGCAGCGCGATGCCGAGAACGGCCCACCCTTCGTCGATTTCACCGATGCGACAATCGTCGCCTATTCGCACGTCGCTGTAGAAGGTGATGTTGGTCCGTTCGCCGGACAACGTCCAGACCGGTTGCACCTCGATCCCTGGAGCAGCAAGTGGCACCAGAAACATCGTGAGTCCCTTGTGCTTTGGCTTATCAGGACTCGTGCGAGCCAGCAAGAAGACGTAATCGGCGATGTGGCCGTTGGTGGTGAACATCTTGGAACCGTTGATGACCCATTCCTCACCGGAGCGAACCGCCTTCGTGGTCGCTGCGGCGAGGTCAGATCCGCAGTCGGGTTCGGTGAAGCCGAGCGCGATGGTGATCTCGCCTTTCATGGCCGCGGGGACTATGCGGTCCTTCATCTGCTGGGTGCCGGCCTGCCGGATGACCGAGGCCACCATCCGCGTCGTCTCCGAGAGATACACCGGTGCTTCGGCGTACATGAGTTCCTCTTTGAGGAGCTGGACCTCCATCGCGTTTCGGTTGGGCGCGAACAAATCCTTCGCCACGAGGCCGCGAGCGAACTCGTCGTCGTGCGCAGCTCCGCTGCGGTAGATGCGCTCCTCGACCTCCGGTGTCAACACGTCGTCGAGGTGCGCCCGCACCTCTCGGCGGAACGCCTCCGCGTCGTTGTCGAGCTGGAACTCCATGGGCTTTACCGCCTCACTCGAAAGCGATCACGCCGCGGATGTTCTTGCCGGCACGCAAGTCTTTCATCGCCTCGTTGATGTCGTCGAGCTTGTACTTCTGGGTAACGAGCTCGTCGAGCTTGATCGAGCCCGCCTCGTACATCGACAGCAGCCTGGGCATGGCCTCGCGTGGGTTCATCTCGCCGTAAAGCACACCCTTCAAGGTTTTACAGGAATAGACCATGTCGGTCAGGACGAGCGGAATGGTCATATCGGTGACCTTTGCCATTCCGGTCAACACGCAGGTTCCGCCCTTCCGAAGCAACATCATCGCGACCATGACCAGATCGGGTGGGACCACGCCGGGCGTCAGAACCACCCTGTCCGCCATCACGCCCCAGGTGATCTCCTTGACCAATTCGACGGCGGTGCCCGCGTCGACCGCGGTATGGGTGGCGCCGAAAGTCGGGGCGATCTCCCGCTTGAAGTCGTTCGGGTCGACCGCGACAATGTGCTTGGCCCCCGCGGCTTTTGCACCCTGCACGGCGTTCATCCCGATGCCACCGACGCCGACAACCACCACGGTATCGCCGGCCTGTGTGCCCGCGGCCACCGACCCGGAGCCGAATCCCGTTGTCACGCCGCACGAAACAAGGGATGCGGCTTCCAAAGGGATCCAGTCGTGCACCTTGACCAGCGAGCGTTCGGAAGCAACCACGTATTCGGAGAACGTGCCGACCTGCATCATCGCCATCAGGTCCTCATCGCCGAGGTGGCGGCGTCTGGTTCCGTCAGTCGTCATCGCCTTGTCGTAGATGTCGGCCCCAACATCACACAGGTAGGTATATCCCGTCACGCACCATCGACAGCTGCCGCAGGCTGGAAAGAACGAGATAGCCACGTGGTCACCGGGTTTGAGTGACGTCACACCCTCGCCGACTTCTTCCACGATGCCCGAACCTTCGTGGCCGCCGAGCATGGGGAACCACTCGGGCACCTTCACCCCGGCGGCCCGCATCATGTCTTCCATCTCCGCCGGCGGCACGCTGTCACCGGTATAGAAATGCTCATCTGAGTGGCAGATGCCGGCGTAGGCCATTTTGACCAAGACCTCGCCTGCACGTGGCGGGTCAAGCTCGACTTCGGTGACCTCCCAATCGATCCCGACACCACGCAGCACTGCCGCCCTGGACTTCATCAGATCTCCTCGATTTGCTCGGGTGTTACGACGCCGGCCATGCGACGGTTTTGGTCTCGGTGAAAATCTCGAGCCCCTCGATGCCGCACTGCCGGCCGACCCCGGACTGCTTGTAACCACCGAACGGGGCGTCGGCGCCGTACCAAAGCCCGCCGTTGATTCCCAACGTGCCGGTCCTGATCCGGCTCGCCACGGCCTTGGCACGTTCGAGGTCGTTGGCGAACACGACACCGGACAGGCCGTAGATGGAGTCGTTGGCGATGCGCACCGCGTCGTCGTCGTCGTCGAAGCCGATCACCGACAACACCGGCCCGAAGATCTCTTCCTGGGCGATGGTCATGCGGTTGTCGACGTCGGCGAACACCGTTGGCTCGACAAAGTAGCCTTTGGACAGGTGTTTTGGAACGTTGCCGCCGGTGACCAGGCGCGCGCCTTCCGCCTTGCCCTTTTCGATGTAGCCCAGCACCCGGTCCTGTTGACGCTTGGAGACCTGCGGGCCCTGGAGCACGGACGGGTCGGTCGGGTCGCCGTACTTGTTCTTTTCCATCGCCACCTTGACGATCTCGACGGCCTCGGCGTATCGGGAGTTCGGCACCAACAGCCGGGTCGGCATCGCGCAGCCTTGCCCGGCGTGCATCGAGATGAAGGCACTTCCGCCGACGGCGGCGCTGATGTCGCCGTCGTCGTCGAGCACCAAATACACGGACTTGCCGCCGAGTTCGAGGAAGGTCGGCTTCACCGTGTCGGCGGCGGCCTTCATGATGCGCCGTCCCGTTGCCGTCGATCCGGTGAACGCCACCATGTCGACAAGCGGCGAGGTCGAAAGCACCTCGCCGACAAGGTGATCCGAGGAAGTGACGATGTTGATGACTCCCGGCGGAATGTCGGTTTGCTCGGCGATGATGCGGCCAATCCTGGTGGCGTTCCAGGGGGTGTCGGGAGCGGGTTTGAGCACCATCGTGTTGCCCATGGCCAGAATCGGGCCGATCTTGTTCAGAATGATCTCGAACGGGAAGTTCCACGGTGTGATGACGCCGACGACGCCGACGGGCTCCTTCCACACCTCGCGGGTCGCGGGGGTGCCCATCCCGAACGCATCCTTGTCGGGAAGTGAACGCTTCCACGCGAACTGGCTGATCATGTCGGCCGGCCACGTCAGTGCCTCTTTGAGCGGCACGTCGAGTTGCGGACCGAAGGTGCTCAAGATGGGGCAGCCGGCTTCGGCGATCAGCTCGCTGCGAAGCTCCTCCCGTTCTGCCTCCAAAGCCGCCTGAAGTTGCCGCAGACCCGCCGCCCTGGCCGCCCCGTCGCGCGACCAGTCCGTGTGGTCGAAGGCGTGGCGGGCGGCCGCGATGGCGCGCTCCATGTCGGCGCGGCTGCCGTCGGCCGTACTACCGAGGACTTCCTCCGTCGCCGGGTTGACGTTGTCGAAGTGCCGCCCGGTTTCGGATTCGACGAGCTTACCGTCGATGAGCATGCGTGATTCGTGTGTCACCGTGAGCCCTTCACCATTGCCGGAGTTCGGCGACCGCGCCGGACGGTCGGGGAGCCAAGGTCAGATAGGGAATGAAACTGCTGTTACCGCAGGCGAGTACGGAATGCACGACGTCGACGAGATGATCGGCCTCGACGAGGCCGCCCTGCATGTAGCCGTGATCCATCCAGTACCGGATAGCGCGTTCCAATGCGTCGGGATCCCAGGTCTTGTTGAACTCCGTCTGTGAGTCGCCTTCACCGCCGAAACAGTCGCCCACGGCCAGCCTGGTGAAGCCGATGTTCGGGTGCTCGATGCGCCATGCCTCGACGAGTTTGTCCAGCGCCGCCTTCGATACGGCGTACGCGCCGAGTAATGGCCATGGAGCGGAGTATGAGGCGCTCAACGACGACAGATACACCGCCGATCCGGCGGCTGCGGCCAAGTGAGGTGCGGCCGCCGCCGTGATGAGTGAGGCGCCGGTGACGTTGGTGGCGAACAGCTTCGCCCACTGCTCGGCGTCGACGTCGGTAAGGGGCGCGAGGATACCGACACCGGTGGTGTACACCAGGGCATCCAGACCGTGGAAGTGCTCGACGACCTCTGCGATGGCGCGCTGGCACGCGGCGCCGTCCGTGACATCACAGACGACGGCTATGGCGCCGTTGCCGGCTTCGCTGGCGGCGCGGGTCAGACGGTCGTGCCGTCGTGCGAGGAAGGCGACCCGGGCTCCTCGCGCAGCCAGCCCCATTCCGATGCAGCGGCCCAAGCCCGCAGACGCGCCGACCACGGCAACTCGCAGCGTCGGCGCGTGAGGCATGGGGTACTCCTTGGCTAGAAGGCGAGAACAACATTATCAGCTGAGTGCAAGCATGATATTCAGATATCGGAAATATATGTTTCCACCGGGCTGCGCTAGGTTGGCATCGGCGGTAAAAAGCTATCTTCGCAGTACTTTTCGGGGCTCGACGGCAAAGCTCAACAGCAGCCGGTCGAGAATCCTCGCCGCCCGCGTGCGGGCCCTCGCCGGATTCTTGGCATGCGCTACCAGAAGGGCGCCCTCTTCGACCGCCGCCACCAGCATGTGTGTCAGCTCCCCGACCGGGTGGTCGTCGATGATGCCCTCCGCGATGGCCGCCCGGACCATCTCATTGATGAGCGCAATGCTGTTGCTTTCCTGAATGGCGCGCAGTGTCCGCCAACCCAGCACGACCGGACCATCGAGCAGCATGACGCGCTGCACCTCGGGCTCGAGTGCCGATACCAGGAAACCGTGTAGCCCGGCCGAAAGCCGTTCCCACGAGTCAGCGCCTTTAGGCGGGGAGGCCAATGATCTGAGCGTCAGGTCGCGCTCGACCTCTTCGAAGACGGCGCGGAAAAGCTGGGCCTTGTCCTTGAAGTGGTGATAGAAGGCGCCCCGTGTACCGACACCGGAGGTAGCGACCAGGTCGCCGATGCTGGTGTTGAAGTAGCCCCTCTCCACGAACAGGATGCGGCCGGCGTCGATGAGGTCGCGCCGTGTCTGGTCACCACGAGCCCGCCGCTCGACGTCGGTGCCACCACGCTGGGCCATGCCGAGCATCGTAGCAACATCCACCATGTAGGTTGCAGCCTACCTTCATGAAGTATGTTGCTCGCATGGCAGACGAAGGTGTTCGCGCATACGGCTCGGTGGCCCCGGTGAAAGTCGGCTTGCTGAACGACTATCCGACCAGGACCGGAACGGATAACGACACGCTGGACACCCTGCGGTTGGTGTTCGACGAGGCAGTGGCCGCCGGCCTGGTCGACAGGCCGATCGAACTGGTAGAGCGCAATGTGATCGGCCTGCCCAACGGCACCTACCAGGCCGTCGAGCGGGCCTACGACGAACTGGTGGCCGAGGGCTGCCTCGCCATCTTCGGCCCCTACGTCTCCGACAATGCAGTACCGCTGGCTGCGCACGCCGACCGAGTTGCCAAGGTCCCCAGCATCATCCTGTCCGGATCCGAGGGCGCCCTCGGCGAATGGACCTTCGCGCTCAACAACGGATCGATGCCCGAGGAGCCGGTCATGCTCGCCGCGGTGATGATCGGTGACGGTCGGCGCCGAATCGCGATCGCTTACGAGGCATCGCTGATCGGCAAGGAGTACCTGGCCTACGCCGAGAAGGCTTATGCAGCCGCCGGTTTGGCCATCGTCACCACCGTGCCGATCCCTCAGGTGGAGGCCGACAAGGCTGAGACGGTGAATGCGCTGCGGTCCGCCGATCCCGACGCCGTGGTGCACGTCGGCTTCGGTCACGGGCTGTGGGGCTTCTCCGACGCCCTGCGCGCCGCCGGTTGGAATCCTCCTCGCTACACCACCACTGCGTTCGAAATGGCGCACATCAGTGCTGAGTGGATGCGCCACCTGTCCGGCTGGGTCGGCCTCGACAGCTACGACGAGCGCAATGCGGTTGGTCAGGCATTCCTGGACCGGTTCGAGGCCCGCTACGGCCGCAGGCCCGGACATTCCATGCCCGGTCTGTGCCACGACGTCGCCACCGTGATCACCCGCGCACTGTCGGCGGCGCGGCCGTTGACCGGGGAGGGAGTCAAGAACGGTATCGAACAGGTGAAGCTCATCCCGGCGGCCAGCGGCGCGCCCGGCACGTTCCTGCGGTTCGGCCGCTACATCAGGCAGGGCTGGCTGGGCTCGGACTACCTGATCGCACGCCGAATCCTGCCGGATGGCACCGGACACGTGTTCTACGCGGCGCCCAGCGAGAACATCTCACGTGCGGTTGGCGTCGGCTCCGGCTAGTTGAATGGCCCCGAAAACCGGCGCGGTCACGATTCCGGGCGGTCGGGCCAACACGTACGGGATGGCACGGATCGCTCCCATCGCGATCATCAGGTGGCCCGGCTGGGCATGCTGCCCGGTGGGCGCCTGCCCGTCCCAGCCGACGTCGAGCTGTAACTCGAAACTCGGGACACCCTTGATGACCGCGCGGATCAGAGGCGACTTCTCGCCGGGCGCCAGTGGCTTCAGTCCCCACTGTGGCAGATCGCGGGTGAGCACCCACTCCTCGTGGATGGCCAGCAAAGGCCGGCCCGGCCAGTGCCCGACCCACGAGAAACGCTGTCCGACAACAGTTCCCGCCGCAATGGTTCCTGCGGACACTTCGATGTCGTGGGGGAGTGTGGTGGCATCCACCGACACGTCGACGTGGGACAGCGCGATGCCGAGGACATCGGCCGTCGCGTTGAGCGCCTGGCGATACGCCAAGTCCAGCTTCTTGATGATCGGGGAATCGACGCTGACGTCCTCCGGCGGTCGGCCCATACCCATGAGGTCGACGAGCATGGGCCGGCTGTCGACGGACGACACGTCGGTCGCTTCGTAGAGGTCGATGCGGTCGATCGACTTGCTCAAGCCTGTCACCGTCGCGACGAGCCGTTCGAACATGAACCCGGGGTTCTCTCCGGCGGCGTGGAAGCGCGACTGCCCGGCGCGACACGCGTCGACGAACGCCGCCTCGGTATCCGCGCCGTAGGTGGGCAAGTGGTTGTACGACGTGGTGGTGATGACGTTGGTGCCCGCGGCGAGCAATCGGCAAATGTCGTCGGCATTGGTTTCCACGGCGTGGGCCTTACTGGCTGCGTGCACGACGACATCAGCCCCGAGAGAAAAGATCTCCTCCTTGTCAGTGGTGGCGAGCACCCCCGTCGTGGCGGGTAGCCCACACAGCGCCCCGGCGTCCTGGCCGGCCTTGGCGGGGTCGTACACCAAGACACCGGCCAGCTGGAAATCTGGATTCTCGATCAGTTCCTGTAGCGCGGCGCGCCCAACGGCGCCGGTCGCCCACTGCACGACTCGAATGGCCAATCGAACACTCCTGACGGTTCTTTCACATCTGCACCGGTTCGGGGTCTGTTCAACCTACATCATGTAGGTTTGCAACCGACGCGATGTAGGTTGAAGGACGTACGCGCGCCTCTGGCCGGCGCACTAGGGAGGTTTCAGATGGCCCAGACCACGGAGACCGCGGCTACCGACGACATCAAGCAACGGATCCGCGATGCGCAGAAGAAATTCAACGCCGGTATGGGGGCCGAGGGGGATGCGACGCCGTACCCACTGTTGAAAGAGCTGCGCGCAATGGGTGCGGTGCACGGCGGATGGCCGGAAATGGGTGTTCCCGAAGTTGGGCCGGACGGGAAGAAGACGTTCACGGCTTATTCCTTCGATGCGGTGAAGGCGGTGTTCACCGACAACATCACGTTCAGCACGCGAATATACGAAGACGTCGTGCGGCCTCTTCAAGGACCGACGATCCTCGAGATGCAGGAACCTGAGCATGCGGTGTACCGCAGGCTGCATGAGTTCGCATTCGCGCGGTCCTCGATGAAGCGCTGGGATGCCGAGCTGGTCGGTCCGCTGGTCGATCGCACGATAGCCCGGTTTCGCGATGCCAAGCGCGCGGACCTCGTCGACGAAGTGTTCATGCCGATACCCGTCCGGGTGATCGCCGCCCTGCTTGGCCTGCCGGAGGCCGACATCGACGAATTTCATCGGCTTGCGATCGACCTGTTGGGATTCCGCGGCGACATGGAAACAGCCCTGAAGGCCTCCGCCGAGATGAAGGAGTACTTCGTCGGAATACTCGCCGACCGGCGCAAGGCGCCGAAAGACGACATGGTGAGCATCCTGTCGCAGGCAGAGATCGACGGCATCAAGATGTCTGACGAACAGATCTATGGATTCATGCGCAACTTGTTGCCTGCGGGCGCCGAAACGACCTCGCGATCGACAGCGAGCCTGGCGTTGGCGCTGCTCACTCATCCCGACCAGCTCGATGCGGTGCGCGACGACCGCGGCCTGCTGCCGCAGGCGATCGAAGAGGGCATCAGGTGGGAGACGCCGCTGCTGAACTTCATGCGAGAGGTCACCGCTGATATCGAGTTCTTCGGGGTCAAGATTCCCAAGGGGTCGGTCATGATGGTGAACTTGGGCAGCGCCAACCACGACGAAACGCGATGGACCGATCCCGAGACATTCGACATTTTCCGGGAACGCAAGCCCCACATCGGGTTCGGCCACGGCGCCCATGTATGCCTCGGCATGCACTTGGCACGGCTGGAAAGCACCAAGATTCTCAACGCGCTCTTCGACGCGCTGCCCGGGCTGCGGCTGGACCCCGGCGCACCGGCGCCCTTCATCACCGGCACCATGTTCCGATCCCCGCCGCGTCTCGACGTGGTGTGGGACTGAGGACCGCGCTGCCATGACACGGGTGATCCAGTGGGCCACAGGTGTCACCGGGATGATGTCGCTGCGCCACGTGATCCGCCGGCCGGATCTGGATCTCGTCGGCGTACGGGTGTACGACCCGGCCAAGGTTGGTGTCGATGCCGGCACACTGTGCGGCGTAGGCAGGGCCGGGGTGCTCACCACCGATGACCGCGACGCGGTGATCCACACCGATGCTGATGTGGTGCTCTACATGGGCAAAGTGGAGATGGATACGCCGGGATGCTTCGCCGACGTCTGTGACCTGCTCTCGTCAGGTAAGAACGTGGTGGCCACCGGCAGCAGGTTCATCCACCCGCGCTCGCTGCATGAATCTCTTGCCGACGGGATCGAAAGTGCCTGCCGGAGAGGTGATTCGTCCTTCCTGGGGCTGGGGCTGTTCCCGGGCTTCGTGGGGGAATCGCTGACGCCCACCTTGTCGCGTCTGACTCAGACGACGAGCCGGATCACTATCCGCGAGGTGCTCGACTACTCGACGTATGCCAGTCACGACCTGATCTTCAACGCCATGGGTTTCGGGCATGCACCTGAGGACACCACTCCGCTGCTGAGCAACAAGGAATATGCGGCCAGCGCATGGATCGGCAGCGCGACGGTGCTCGCCCACGCCCTCGGGCTCGAAATTCGTTCGGTGGAGGGGTTTCGGGAAATCGCGACGACACCGCGCGCACTGAACGTCGCCGCAGGCCAGATTCCCGCAGGCACGGTCGGTGCCATGCGCTTCGGGGTCGAGGTCGACTGTGGCGCCGTCGCTTTGGCGGTAGAGCACCTTACCCGCATGGCTGACGATCTTGCTCCAGAGTGGCCGGTGGAGCTGGGTTACGAGGTGACGTTCGAAGGAGAGCCCAATATGCGGCTCCACCTGTTGATCGGCTCACCCGGTGAGGACCACGCCGAGCAGGGGTGTCTTGCCACGGCCATGCACGCCATCAACGCGATACCGGTGGTTGTCGCTGCTCCGCCCGGCATGTACGACCTGTCGACCATCGCTCCGTTCGTCGCGCACTGGACCAACCGCATCGTGTAGAGACATGCCGAGGTTCAGATGAAGTCGGAACCGCCATCGACGTTGACGGTGGCACCGGTGACGTAGCCGTTACGGCGTGACGCGAGATACGCAGTAGCCGAAGCGATCTCCTCGGGAAGGCCGGCGCGGCCGAGATCACAGGGATGGCCGTAGGTCCGCTCCACCCACGTCATCACATCGTGCGGATCCGCGGAGTCCAGCCCGTCCGCGGCGAGCACGTCCTTGAGAATCTGGGTGAAGCTCGCGGTTACGATCGTGCCCGGACACACGCAGTTGACCAGGATGCCTTCGGGCCCAAGGCTCTTCGAGAGGTTCTTGGTGAAACTCGACAACGCCGCTTTGGCCGCGGTGTAGGCGACCAGTCGCGGACTCTGACGTTGGATCGAGTGTGCGGACAAGGTTACGATGCGCGCCCATTCGGCGGCACGCAGCATCGGAAGGGCAGCGCGCACCGACCGGACCGCGGCCATGGTTCCAAGGCCGAAGGCGGCATACCAATCGCCATCGTCTAACTCCTCGAACGTGCCTGCGCCCGGACCGACCGTGTGCACCAACACATTCAGCCGGCCCCAAGCGTCGTTCACCGCCGCGAACCCCGTCGTGATCGACTCGGCATCGGCAATGTCGACGCTCAGCGCGAGCACTTCAGGTGCTCCGGCGCCGCGGATCCGGTCGGCCGCCGCATCCAGACCCTGCTGTCCACGCGCCATGATCGCCACCGAGGCGCCCTCGGCGCCGAGCGTTTCGGCGATCGCCAGTCCCATACCCTTACTGCCCCCGGTCACGACGGCGGTCGCACCCTCGAAGCCTAGATCCATTGAGCAATCCCTTCTATCGGCCTTTGGTCGTCCGAGGCGCCAGATGCACGATGTCGCTGACGACTGTGGGGTTCGCGCGCGACATGGCGATCAACGACAGCATTGCGTTCGCCACGTCGTTGACGGTGGACATCTCCGCCGGAATCTGGCCCTCCTGCGCCCACGCCCGGTACAGATCGGCCAGCAGGTCGCGGTCCGCACCCCGCAAAATCTCGGTGCCCTCCGTGGGGCCGACACTGACCCGGATGACGGCCAGTTCCGGATGTTCGGCCCGCCACGACCTCAGGATCTCGTCCAGCGCGGCCTTACTCGCGTGGTAGGCCGCGACACCGGCCCGTGGCCTGCCGACGTCATGGCTGGATGCCACGAGTACCACCGCGTTGTCGGCAAGGTGGGGGAGCGCCGTGCGCAGTGTATGGGACGCACCGACGGCATTGACCGCGTACGCGTGCAACCACGTCGTCACGTCGGTCTCTTCGATCAGCGCGAACGGCACCGCCGCGCTGGTGAATACGACGGCGTCGAGCTGGCCGAACCTGGTGGCCACCTCGTCGATGACCCGCTCGATTGCATGCGGATCGGAGACGTCGAGTTCGTGGGCGGAACCACCGAGCTGCTCGGCCAGTTCGGACAGAAGCTCCACGCGTCGCGCGGCGAGCGCAACCTTGGCGCCTCTGGCGTGGGCGGCCCGTGCCAGCGCGTGACCGATGCCCGACGATGCGCCGATGACGAGCATCCGTGCGCCCTCGATATTGGAGTGCCGATCGCTCATAATCTGCTTCCCCTTGCCTGATTTCGTTGTCGCTGAATGAGAATTGATGATCGCGCGAATCGTGCGCCGGCACTCGCCGCACTCTGATCCCGCGCCGGGCGCCTCCTTTCCTTCCAGGTAGGCCACGTGCAGCGATACCCCACAGCCGAGAATCTACATTTCCACATTGTCGGTTTTACCCACTGGGTGGCGTGCCGGCGGGGGGAGTGGGCAATCCGGTCCGGAAAGTCTTCTCACGACGGCAGGTAACGCCTATTCTCGTCACGTGACATACAGGGTGAAGGTTGAGCCTTACTACGACCCGTTCGACTTCGACATCGACGACGATCCCTACCCCGTGTGGAAGCAGCTGCGCGATGACGCGCCCCTATACCACAACGACAAGTACGGCTTCTACGCGTTGAGCAGGTACTCAGATGTCGCCCGCGAGTTGGTGAACTGGAAGGACTATCGGTCGGGCAAAGGCACCACCATCGAGATCATCCTCAACGGGGTCGACGTACCGCCAGGCATCATCCTCTTCGAGGACCCTCCGATCCACGATCTGCATCGGCGGCTGTTGTCAGGAGTGTTCACGCCGCGTCGCATGGCCGCCATCGAACCCCTGGCCAGGGAGTTCTGTCGACGCGCCCTCGAGCCGTTCGCGGACGCCGATACCTTCGACTTCATCGCCGACCTGGGTGCGTGGATGCCGATGCGCACCATCGGCTACCTGCTCGGCATACCGGAGGACAGGCAGGTCGCGATCCGCCAGAACACCGACCGGATGCTGGAGCTCAAAGATGGTGGGCCCGTGGAGGTAGCCAACGACATGCTGACCAGCACCGGCTCGATGCTCGAGGAGTTCATCGACTGGCGTTACGACCATCCCTCCGACGATCTGATGACCGACCTGGTCAACGCCGAGGTGGAGGAACCCGACGGGACTCGTCGCCGGCTCACGCGCGGCGAGGTGCTGACCTACACGGGCACCGTCGTCGGAGCGGGCAACGAAACCACCACGCGGCTGATCGGCTTCGCCGGACAACTCCTGTCTGACCACCCGGAGCAGCGCCGCGAACTCGCGGCGGATTTCAGCCTCATCCCCGGCGCGGTCGAGGAGGTGTTGCGCTACGAGGCGCCCTCACCTGTGCAGGCCCGCTATGTGGCACGTGATGTCGAACATTACGGCCAGAGGGTTGCCGAAGGTTCGGTGATGCTGCTGCTCAACGGATCTGCCAACCGTGACGAGCGGCAGTACCCCGACGCCGACCGGTTCGACATCCATCGGCAGGCCACCCACCTGTCCTTCGGGCACGGCATTCACTTCTGCCTCGGCGCCGCGCTTGCACGGATGCAAGCGCGCGTTGCGCTCGAGGAAGTGCTCACCCGGTGGCCCGACTGGGAAGTCGACTACAAGGCGGCCAAGCGTGCGCACACTACCAGCGTCAGAGGCTGGGCGACCCTCCCGGTGAGCGTGTGAGATGACGAATAAGCGCAGCGGCCGCTACCGCGTTGTCCACGTCGGAACCGGGCTGACCGGCCGTGAGGCGTTGCGGGCGGTCATCGAGGACCCGGCACTCGATCTCGTCGGCGTGAAGGTCTCGACGCCGGAGAAGGTCGGCGTGGATGCCGGCCGGTTGTGTGGTGGGAGCGATGTCGGCGTGTCTGCGACCGATGACGTCTCGGCGGTTCTGGCGTTGAAACCCGACTGTGTGGCCTACTGTGCGACGGCCGTTCGACGCGAGGAGGAGGCGATCGCAGACATCGCCGGATACCTCGAGGCGGGCATTAATGTCGTGACGATCTCCACGATCCCGCTGGTATATCCGGCCGCTGCTCCCGGTGAATGGCGAGAGACCTTGGAAAGAGCGGCAGCAACGGGCAATTCGACGTTCTATGCCACCGGTAGCGAGCCGGGATTCATCAGTCTGAATATTCCCACCGCCCTGCTTGCGGGGGCCGGTCGCGTCGACTCCTATCGAATGGACGAGTATGCGCTCGACTTGGACAAGTCCTACCCGATATGGGACGTCCTGCACGAGTCCATGGGATTCGGAAAGCCCGACGGTCACGTGCCGGCCCGCATTGCGTCGGGAAAGGTGGACAAGGACTGGGGCACCGTGGTGCGTTACCTCGCCGACATCCTCGGATTCGAGCTCGACAGAATAGAACTGGATTGGGAGACGCCGCTTGCGCCCACCGACCTGGAGACGGCGATCGGGGTGATACCGCGGGGAACCATCTGCGCGCATCGATGGCAACTGGCCGGAATCGTCGGCGGGCAACCGGCCGTCGCGGTGCAGTACTTCGCGACGGTGAGCGCCACGCCGTGGCCGGAGCGCTGGCCCAAGCCGGCCCGCGCGGGCGTAGGCGGAATGGTGTTCCGCGTCAACGGCTCTCCGAGCATGCGCCTCGAGTTGCATTTGGAACAGTCGGCCACCGACCGGGTGAACCCCGGCGTGGCTGCCACAGCGATGGCGGCGGTCAACGCGATACCCGCTGTCGTCGAGGCGCCGCCCGGTGTGATCGCCAACCCATTGGCGGGACCGTCGGTTGTCACCCGGCGATCTGGCGGTTAACCGGGCGTCACGCGGACGTTCACCGAAATGGCGGCAGCCGTAACGTATCTCGGTTCCCATCGGCGTTGCTACCGAGTCGGCCGAAAGGATCGGCGAGCTAGAGTCCGATCAATTCCTTGAGGTTGCCGCCCATCACTTGCGCGGTGGTTTCCGCCGGAAGGCTGCCGAGCTCGTTGACAAATTCGGCGGGCTGGGCGAGCCCCTCGGGATGCGGGTAGTCGGAGCCGAACATCACGCGGTTCGCGCCGAGCACGTCGATCAGGTGCGACATGTCTTCCTCGTGGAACGGGTTGACCCACACATGCCTGCGGAACACGTCGCACGGGTGCTCGCTGAAGTCCTTGGGCTTCTTTCGGTACACCCGGTCGAAAACGTCCATGAGCCGTTGTGCCCATGAGCCGCCGTTCTCGATAACTCCGATGCGCAGACCGGGGAACCGTTCGAACACGCCGTGCGCGATGAATGCCGCCAGCGTGTCGAAGATGTGGCGACTTTCCTCGTAGATGAAGCCACGGAATTTCGTCAGCTGGAAACCCTGGAACTCGTCGCCGCCCTCCCAGTCGTTCAGGTAGCGGTCGTACCCTGCGTCGGAGTTGTGCATCTGGACGGCAATGCCCGCGGATTCAACCAGCCGCCAGAAGTCGTCGAACTCTGGCAGCGCAGGGGACCGCGAGGTGCCGTCTGCGCGGGGCACCGGCGCAGGTCGGATCAACACCGTCTTGGCACCGTTGTCAAGACACCACTCGAGTTCCTTGACACCTTCGGCGGGATCGTTGAGGGAGATGGCCGGGACGGCGAAGATCCGGTCCTGATAGTTGAATGTCCAGTCGTCGAGCAGCCAGCGGTTGAACGCGTGCGTCACTGCATGCGTGAGTTCGGTGTCCGACTTGGTGCGTTCCTCCAGCATGCCGGCTGTGGTCGGGAACATTACCGCGCCGTCGACACCTTGCCGATCCATGAGCGCCAGTCGTAGGTCCGGCCGGCGGAACTCGTCGGGGCAGCGGATGGGCTCGGCGAGTTCGCGCAGCGTCTTGCCCTCAGGGTTGATACCGCGGTAGTAGTCGGCCCAGGCGCCCGGTGTCGGAATGACCTCGTAGGTGGGGTTGGGGATGCACTCGGTGACGACGCCCAGGATCTGAAGCTTTTTGCGCCCGTTCACGTCAACGAACTTGAGCGCCTCGGAGTACTTGTCCGGCAAGTACCGTGTGTACGCGTCGATGGTCTCGTACATGTGGTTGTCGGCATCCCAGACCTCGAACACCTTTTGATCGCCCATCAGTTCCTCCCACATGCATTGAGAATAGCCGTTCTCACCATAGCAAACGGCGGTGTTCGCCACTACGTCCAGGCGCACGTCACCGAGCAGGCATCGCCTGGTGCGCTAAGCGGTCGTCGCGGATTTTGACCAATTCCCGGAAGCCGATGCGCGCATAGCGAGGCTTGGGCTGGATCCCCCAATCGTCGCGCGCGGTATGTTGTCCAGCCGCTTCTGCGGCGCCACCGAAGGGTGGTCCGCCAATCGGGTATGGCTGTTGGCATTCGAGGCTGTCATCAGAGAAGCGGACCTTCATGAGCTCGCTGCAGATCTGCGTCAGCGAGAGCGTCGGCCAGCCGTACCAGATCGCCATCACCGGCACGGTCAGCGATCCTTCGATGACCAACCCGAACAGGCAGACATACAACCCACGTTTGAGCCACTTATGCATTCTCGCCCAAGTGGACGTGGTACCGAGCGGCAACGCTTCGACCGAACCCTCGGGCTCCGCTGCGGATCCAGACACGGCGGTCCTTTCGACGAATTAGTCGGAGAAGATTTCCCGATTGACCGTATGCAGGTACGGGATCGCGAGGAACGGCGTGATGTAGAAGATGTTGAATGCCCACCATCCGAGCACAGGCAAACCGACTGCGGCATAACGAACATCGGCATACATCGTCATGTTGAAGATGTAGCCTGTCCACACGACGACACCGAACCAGCACGTCACGATCGTCCATTGATGCCCCCAGCGCTTCATTTGCAGCAGGCCGATGGCAGCTGCGATGCGCATGGGGAACACGATGAGCGCACACACCATGACCCAGGCCTT
This sequence comes from Mycobacterium sp. MFM001, assembly GCF_003402475.1. Classification (GTDB taxonomy): domain Bacteria; phylum Actinomycetota; class Actinomycetes; order Mycobacteriales; family Mycobacteriaceae; genus Mycobacterium. The sequence goes on along the minus strand of NZ_BFAB01000002.1, from coordinate 251,001 downwards.
TTCGCCGGGCGCGCTGGCGCCTCCGATCCACAACTCGTTGTAATGCCAGAAGTAGCCCGCGTCGATCAGATTGCCCCACGCGGTGAACACTGTGCGGGTGATCAACGCGTGATTGGCGAAAAGGTCTAGGGCCCAACCGATGCTGTTGAGCGCTGCGTCCAGGATGATGACGTATCCGATAAGCGTGACCATCATCGGCCGGACCGACAGCCCGTCGCGTTGCGCCCGTCTGAGCAGATAGATGCCGCGGCAGAACAAGGGTAGGCCCACGACGCCGAGGACGAGTGTGCCCATGACCGCGGTACCGGCGATACACCATCGATCGGCGCGCCGTTGCACGTCTTGCGTCTGCGCGTCGTGTTCGTCCAGGGACAAAGATGTGCCGGAAGGGCTCATGTCTACCAGTTCCTGGTGAGATACATCTGGAGTTGGATCGCGAACATCGCGATCAACACGCCATAGATGAAAATTTGAAACGCGATCAAGCCGTGTTTGCGGCGCCGGTCCTGCTCGTTCATGGGTCTCCCTGTCCAGCTCGATCAGAACGTGCCGATGCTGGCCAACATCCAGTAGAAGAACGCGACCAGCCCGCACATCACAGCCCAAGTCACGGCCAGCCGAACGAGTTCTTGCCACACGATCGCGACCTCCGCCGTTGAAAGGCCAACTTCCAGCGAAGAATAGCATAGTTCTCTAAATTGAGAAGGATTATTTCCGTGCCGTCACGCTGCCCACGAGTTGGCGCTTGACTACCTTGCCGACCTCGTTGCGCGGTAGTTGTTCGACGAACACCACTCGCACGGGAACCCGGTAGGGTGTCAGATGCTCACGACACCACGCGATCAGCGCGTCCTCGGTCAGGTTTACGTCGTTGCGCACGATGAACGCCCACGGCACTTCCCCGAGCCGCTCGTCAGGCATTCCCACGACCGCTGCTTCCCGCACGCCGTCGGCGGCGAGCAGGACGTCCTCGACGGCGCCCGGAAAGACCTTCAGTCCGCCGCGGTTGATCATGTCCGACACCCGACCGTCGAGCCACAAGAATCCGTCGTCGTCGAACCACCCCAAGTCGCCGGTGTGGAACCAGCCGTCGTCGGTCAGCCTGTCGAGAAACGCGGGGTCGATCTTGCGGGCGGCCGTGGTCGGCGTGCGGACCATCACTTCGTCGTCGACGATCGAGACGTCGATGCCGGGCAGCGGGCGCCCGACAGAGCCGAGCTTTGTTTCGCCCCACTCGCGGGCGTCGGCGGCAGACCATCCAACGACTTCGCCGCCGAGTTCGGTTTGGCCGTAGGAGTTGAGCACGATCACGCCGAACTTGTCCCGGAACTGAGCCGCCTGTACCGGCGACAGGGGAGCGGTGATGGATCGCACGATCTTCAGCGGCGACAGATCCGTGACCGAGTCGTCGTGCAGAACCATGGTCAGCGCCGCCGGCGGCAGCACCGTGGAACGCAACTGGTGCCGGGAGACCAGCGCCGCGAAGTCCGCTGGCGAGAACCGATCCATGAGTACGACGCCCGAGCCGGCACGGAAGGCGAACAGCACCTGGTAGATACCCGCCCATAACGACAGTGATAACGGCACCAGGTTGGGCATCGGTGGGCGGTTCGGTCTGGCGCCGCCAGCTCTCTTGGTGCCGCGCAGTTTGGCGAGCAGTCGATCGATCAAGTCCAGCACCGTGGCATGGCGCAGCGGCACCGGTTTCGGTGGACCGGTAGTGCCCGACGTGAATTGCAGGAGCGCAACATCGGGGTCGTACTCCCGGGGGTCGCTGGGCGGCTGCCCGCCGGTGGTCGCCGTCCACGAAAGACCCGTGCATGTCAGCACGGGCAACCCGAACTCTGCGAACCGCGAAGACAATTCGCTAGTGGTGACAACGGCGACGGGTCGAAGCGTCGCCATCTGAGAGACCAATTCGGGATCTGCTGCTCGGGGGTTCAACGGCGTGTAGACGCCACCGGCGCGCCAAGTGCCGAACAACGCCGCGATCGCCGAGGCGTCGTTGGGCAGCATGGCCGCGACTACCTGGCCGGTTTTCAGCCCAGCCGCCGTCAGAGCCGCGCCGAGACACTCGGCGCTCGCAGTGAGCTCAGTGCGTGACACATCAGCGGCCAGGGTGTGCACCGCGACGTCGGGAACATCGGCGAGCAGCGCGGCGAGGTTCACGAATTATTCTCCAGCGGTTGCCAATTCGGTGTCCGCTTGTCGGCGAACGCCTGTGGTCCTTCGTTCTGGTCAGGATGGCCCCACATGGAGGTCAAATGCTTGGCGCCTTTGCGGCACGCGTCCGTCAAGCCGTATTCGAGCGCGCCCCACAGCGCTCGCTTGGTTGCGCGCATCGCCGCCGGTGAATTCCTGGCGATCTTTTCGGCGAGTTCTTGCGCGACGTCGCGCAGCTTCTCGGGCGGGTCTACGACCTGGCTGATCATGCCGAGTTCGTATGCGCGCCGGGCACTGAGGCGTTCGTGGCTGCCGACGAGCGCCATCCGCAGCACCGCCTCGGCCGGCATCTTGCGCATCAGCGCGATGGTCTCCAGCGCGCTGACCTGACCTATCGACACGTGGGGGTCGACGAAGCTGGCGTCCGACGACGCGATCACGACGTCGGCGTCGGCGACCCAGTGCAAGCCACCGCCTGCGCAGATACCGTTGACCGCCGTGATGATCGGCTTGCCGACGTTGCAATGCCAACCCGTCAGCTTCAGATCCAGGGTTCGCATGGTCTCCTGGAACTGCAGCACGGCATCACCGGCCAATTCCTCGACGTCGGCTCCGACCTGGAATGCGCGGCCTTTGCCGGTGTGCACGATGACCCGCACCGCTGGATCGGCGTCCAATTCGGCCCACGCCCTGGGGAACTCCTCGCGCATCACGACGTCGTAGGCGTTGAGTCGGTCCGGACGGTTGTTGATGATCCAGCCCACCGGACCGCGCCGCTCGACGATCAGTCGTTGATAGGTCACGGGATCTCCACAGGTTCGAGTGTTTGCCAGCGTGCTTGGCGTTTGTCGCGCCACGCGCGAACGCCCTCGGCATGGTCGGGATGATTGCGCAAGCGCCAGATTTCGTCACTGGCCTCGCTTTTGGCTTGGGTCAATCCGACTTCCAGCGAACGCCAGAGCGCTTTTTTGGTGGCCCGCATCGCGGTCAGGGAGTTGGTGGCAATGGCGGCCGCCAGCCGTTGCGCAGCGTGGCGCAAGTGCTCGAGTGGCACCACCTCGGAGACTATTCCCAACTCGTAGGCGCGCTGTGCCGATATCCGCTCACCCTTGCCGCACAACGCCATTCGCGTGATAGCCTCCATCGGCGACTTGCGTGACAGCGTGATGGCTTCATAGGCGACGGCTTGGCCCACCGACACATGCGGGTCGACGAACGAGGCCTGCTCGGCCGCGATGACTATGTCGGCATCGGCGACCAGGTGAAGCCCGCCACCCGCGCAGACCCCGTTGACCGCCGCGATCACCGGTTTCCACACCCCACAGTGCCACGACGAGATCTTCAACTGGGCATCGCGGGTTCGGCGGGAATGTCTGCGCATGGCCTCCTTGTCCCGCGCCACCTGCACCACGTCCATCCCCGTACAGAAGGCCTTGCCGTTGCCGGTGTTGACGATCACACGCACGTCACTGTCACTGTCCAAGTCGGCCCACGCGGCCTCGAGTTCGTCGAGCATCAGCGCATCGAACGCGTTACCGGCGTCCGGTCGGTCGAGGATCAGCCAGCCGACGCCGCCCGACTTTTCGACGACGAGTCGCTGGTAGCTGCTCACGAGCGCGGAATCTCCTTCCAGGGCTTGCCCTTCCAGGGGTCTGGCTCCTTAGGCAGCCCGAGCACGCGTTCACCGAGGATGTTCTTGTTGATGTCGGTGGTGCCGCCCTCGATGCTGTTGGCCAGACTGCGCAGCATGCCGTGCACTTCGCGCGGTAGTGCGTCGGGATCGTCGGTGACCGGCCAGGCGATTGCGGCGGTGCCCAGCAGATCAACCATGAGATCTTGGATCTGCTGATTCAGAGTGGCCTGGTGGACTTTGCCGATGGAGGAGGCCGCGCCGGGCGACTGGTGTGCCGAAAGTGCCGCGCGCACCCGGGCGTTCGTCCAGCCGCGAATCTGCTCCTGTGCCCACAGGCGCATGATTTTGCTTCGGACGACCGGGTCGCCCCAACGGCCCCTCTCGCGGGCGAGGGAGATCAGCCGTTCGGCGCTGGAGCCGCCGAGCCGGCCCATGCCGCCGGATCCGGAGCCGGACACCATCTGTCGTTCACTGGACAGGGTCGAAGCGCTGACCCGCCAGCCGTCGTTGATCTCGCCCACCCGGTGGGCGTCGGGCACGCGGGCACCGTCGAGAAAAACTTCGTTGAACTCCGCTTCGCCGGTGATCTGTCGCAGGGGCCGCACGTCGACGCCGGGTTGATGCATGTCGAGCAGGAAGTAGGTGATGCCCTTGTGTTTCGGCGCCTCAGGGTCCGTGCGGGCGAGCAGGATCGCGAAGTCGGCTTCGTCGGCCCAGGTGGTCCACACCTTTTGGCCGGTGATCACCCAGTGGTTTCCGTCGCGGACGGCCCGTGTGGCGAGCGAGGCCAGATCCGAGCCCGCGCCCGGCTCGCTGAACAGCTGGCACCACTTCTCTTCGTTGCGCACGATGGGAGGCAAGAACCGCATCCGCTGTTCTTCGGAGCCATGACTGAACAGTGCGGCAGCAGTATTGTTGAGTCCCAATGGATTTAGCCGTGTGAGCCTCAATGAAGCGAGCAAGGCTTCGATGGCGCGTGCGACGTCGTGGGAGATCCCCAGGCCACCGTGTTCGGGCCGCCACGTCGGCGCTACCAACCCCGAGCGGGCGAATGTCGGATACCACTGGCGGTAGTCGGCCGGGCTTCGTACGGCCTTCAGTGCAGCCGGTCCCTGGGCCGCGGCCGAGCGCCAGGCGGCAGGCACCTCGGCCTCCACCCACCGCTCGACGATCGCCACGGCGTCGGAGGTCGTGGTGTTGGCGGTGATCGGTAGCTGCGTCATCGTCCCGAAAATCGTGGATCGCGCTTGTCCTTGAAGGCAGCCAGTCCCTCTCGGAAATCCTCACTGCGACTGGACAATTCGAGCGCCATCGCCTCGTTCTGGAGATGGCGGTCGAGATCGAGGCCGTTGGCGCTGTGCAGAAGCCACTTCGTGAGCCCGAGGGCGACGGTTGGCGCATCGCCGAGCTCAGTGATGAGCGCGTCGGCGGCGGCATCTAGATCGTCTGGTGCATGGACGCCGTGAATAATGCCCCACTCGGCCGCGGTGGTCGCGGAGATCTCCTGGCCGAGCATCAGGAGCTGTCGGGTGCGGACCATGCCGACGAGCCGGGGCAGCAACCAGGCTGCCCCGCTATCGGGGGAAAAGCCGCGGGCCATAAATGGTTCCCAGAAGCGGGCATCCTCGGCAGCCAGGCAGAAGTCGGAGGCCAACGCGAGATGGAAACCCAGCCCCGCCGCCCAGCCTCGGACCACCGTGACGATGGGCACCTGCGTCTGCAGCATCAACGGAATCAGCCTGTTGGCCTTGTTCGGCAGCCGACGCTGTGTGCTACCGACGCGTGGCTTGCGCTCGGAGCGCGCGTTGTTGGCAATCAGATCGGCGCCGGCGCAGAAGTCGGGTCCATCAGCGTCAATGCGGATGACCCGCACCGACTCGTCGGTGCCCGCGAGGGCCAGGTGACCGATCATCGCGTCGAGCATCTCGTCGTTCACGGCGTTACGCCGGTCGGCGCGGCTGAGCGTGAGCCGCAGCTGCGGACCGTCCTGCTTGGCCGAAAGGCCGGGAACACTCTCGTATCTCATGGCCGCCTCAGCGTTGGGCGAATTGGGCGGACACAGCGGTCAGCAGTTCCGTCAGGTTTGTTGCGCCACCGGGCGGATCCGGCAGCCGGACGGGCCCGAGATCCCGACTGGGCAAAAGAATGGTGGCATGACCGGGGGCGCTGACCTGACCACGATGATTGGTCGCCGCGAGTTCGACGTCGACGGCGGGACGCTCACCGTCGGCGAGATACTTGCGCACGACGGTGCCGGTGATGGTGTGGAGATCGCCGACGTAGTTGAACAGTCGGAACTCGCAACTCAGTTTCCACAGCCACGCGTCGTCACCCATCCAATCGGTGCACAGGTGGATCAACCAGGTTTCGCGCATTCGGCCGTAGTCGAATGTGGTGGGGTTGCCCGCATTGCGGGCGGCGCTGGGCTCCCAGTGCACCCGCTGCTGCACATCGGGGACGCCGTGTTCGTTCGGCGTGTAGAACCGGGGAATGCGCTGCCGATTCCGCCACGCCAGCCGCAGCGGGCGCACCCCGTACATGCCGGTGCCCATGCCGACGTGCCAGCAGACCATGTCGGTCACGGTCAGGGGACCCTTGACCAACGAGCCCATCTCGTCGCCCTCATGGACGTCCTCCCACCACCGCGGCTCGGCGCCGCGAGGAGCCTCCCGCGCGTAGCGCTCGTCGATCGCGGCGATCTCCTCGGCGGTCCAGGTTTTCAGCTCGACGTCCTCGTATTTCTTGCGATCTCGCGCCTTGCCGCGCTCGGTGCGGATCATGTTGCGGTACTGGCCGCCGAGGATGGTGCCCTCGTCGTCGCGAAACACCTGCGCCGACCACTCGTGGACGGCGCGTTCGGCGAATTCGCTGCTCTTGTCGAGCGCGGCGACGAGGGCATTGCGCCGAAACACCCGGTGGTTGGCCCTTAACGGAGCCCACCATTCACGCACTGACGACGCGTAAAACGCGTGCACACCGCGAAGCGGGTCGCCCTTGGTCAGGGCACGTTCCTCATCGGAGAGTTCGGTGACCTCGTCCTCGCCGATCAGCGTGTCACCACCCACCAGCGCCGGCGGGGCGATGGACTCGCCCCATACCGACTTGGTGGCGTACTCCGGATCGGCCCACAGCGGATTACCGTCGCCGTAGGCTTCGGCGACGTGGCGGAAGGTGTCCTCGTTGGGGCAGCGATAGTGCGGAGGCTGGGTGTGTGGAACGGCGATACCGATCGTGGCACGCAACCGGGCCAACCCCTCGTCGGTGATCTGGCCCGCCGCAGAGGATTGGGTCATACAACTCCTCCTTGTCGTGCCCACGTCCTGGCCCGCGCCGCGGTGGAAATTAGGATACTCGAAAATGGGAAACGACGTTAACGCAGGGGTGAGCGAGATGTCCGAAGAGCAGCCGGGGATCATAACCGAGGTCGGCGCGGACGGCATCTGTCGAATACTCATCGATCGAGCAGAGGTCGGAAACTCCTTGTCGCCGTTGGCCCGTGACGCGCTTGCGGACGCTTTCCAACGTGCGGATGACAACCCCGACGTTCGGGCCGTGTTGCTTGGTGCCGCTGGCGGCAAGCACTTCTGCACGGGTGCGGGCTTGGCGGCAAAGCCCGACCAGAGCGGACCGCCGCCACCTCGCCGCCCGGGTGACATCGCACGCATGCTCCAACAGGGCTGGCAGCGACTGGTGTGTGCCATCCTCGACTGCGGCAAGCCGGTGGTGGCCGCGGTCAAAGGCACGGCTGCCGGCGCTGGGACAAGCCTGGTGCTTGCCTGCGATCTGGTTGTTATGTCCACGGAGGCAACGCTTGTCGAGCCGTTCGTGCACCGCGGGATACTTCCGGACTCGGGTGCCATTCACCTGCTGACCAGAATCGTGGGGCTGCGCAAGGCCACCGAGTTGCTGATGCTCGGAGAGCCTGTTGACGCCGCCGCGTGTGAACGGCTTGGCCTGGTCAATCGTGTCGCCGCACCGGAAGATACGGATGCCGTCGCTGACGACCTGGCTCGCCGACTGGCGTCAGGGCCGACGGTCATGCTGGCACTGACCAAGCGCTTGTTGGCGGTGTCGTCGGAGTCGGGCCGTGACAGGGCGTTCGAGCAGGAGGCCTGGGCTCAGGAGGTGGTGTCGCGCACCGCCGACCTGCAGGAGGGGCTGAAGTCGTTCGCCGAGCGTCGCGCGCCGCGCTTCCAGGGCTTCTGACGTATTCCGCGCGTCAGCCTAGGCGGGCCCGCCGCGGATGGTGAACGTCGCCGTGTCGTCGATGTCATCGATCGAGTCCGCCACCACTTCGGCGGTGAGCGCGGGTTTCTCGATGCCCTTGGTGACGCCGATGAACACCCGGGAAACCTTGCCCCCACCCACTGAGTAGATGTGCGCTGTCCGATCGCAACTGCGATGCGACAGGTAGACCACCACCGGGGTGACCAGCTCGGGGTCCATCGTCTTAGCGGCTTCACCCATGATGTTTTCGGTCATGCGGGTCCGTGCAATTGGTGCGATGGCGTTGACGGCGATGCCGTTGCGGGCGCCCTCGATGGCCAGCACATGCATCATGCCGACCAGACCCATTTTCGCAGCTCCATAATTGGCCTGACCGAAGTTGCCGAACAGCCCAGTGCCCGAGGTGGTTTGGACGATCCTGCCGTAATTCTGCTCCCGCATGATCGGCCATACTGCGCGCGTCACGTTGAAGGCACCGGCCAGGTGAACCTCGAGCACCGCGTCCACCTGCTCGGCGGTCATGTTCTTGAACGCCGCATCGCGCAGGATGCCGGCATTGTTCACAAGGATGTCTACCCTGCCGAAGGCCTCCATGGCCGACGCCACGATCGCGGCGCCGCCGTCCTCCGTCGCTACGGAGTCGCTGTTGGCGATCGCGGTGCCGCCGGATGCGGCGATCTCGTCGACGACCGCCTGTGCCGCCGAGGTCGACGCGCCGGTACCGTCCACTGCGCTGCCCAAGTCATTGACTACCACGCGCGCGCCGCGGCGGGCGAGTTCGAGTGCGTGACAGCGTCCGAGCCCGCCTCCCGCACCGGTGACAATGGCTACCTGATCGTCGAAAGTCAGTGAAGGCATGGCTGAGAGGCTACATTTACGGAGATGAGAATCATAATTGTCTGATCGGTCAGTCGTCCGACGCGCCGGCCGTGTTGATCGTGGCCTTGCTCATCTGATTCTGCCAGTCTGATGCTCCGCTAACACCGTGGTCGTGCTTCGACAGCGCCCGAATCGACACGTCGTGGCCCTCGGCGGCCTTGCGCAGCGCACCGACCGTGGCCTGCTCGCGGCTGATCTGAGAAGTGAACGGATCCCAGTGGTACCAGCGCATGGCGTTCTCGAAGGTCATCTTGTTGACTTCCTCGTCGGGCACGCTGTGCTCCGACAAGACCTCGTGGAGTTGTTCTGGGGCGCCGGGCCACATCGAGTCGGAGTGCGGGTAGTCCGCTTCCCAGCAGATGTTGTCTATACCGATGTCGTTGCGTAGCTTCACACCAACGGGGTCGGAGATGAAGCACGTCAGAAAGTGCTCGCGGAAAACCTCTGAGGGCAGCTTGCCGCCGAAGTCTTGGCCCGTCCACGTCGCATGCATTTCGTAAGTGCGGTCGGCGCGTTCGAGGAAGTAGGGGATCCAGCCGGTGCCGCCCTCGCTCAGGGCGATCTTGAGGTTGGGATAGTCCTTGATTGGCTTGGACCACAACAGATCTGCTGCCGCTTGCACGATATTCATCGGCTGCAGGGTGATCATCACGTCCATCGGCGCGTCGGGTGCCGTGATGGCCAGCTTGCCGGAGGAGCCGATGTGGATGTTCATCACCGTGTCCGTGTCCACCAAGGCCTCCCAGACCGGTCGCCAGTAGTCGTCATGGAAGCTGGGGTAGCCCAGTGCGGCGGGATTCTCGGTAAACGACAACGCATGCACGCCCCGCTCGGCATTGCGGCGAATCTCTTTGGCGCACAGTGAGGCATCCCAGATTACGGGCAGCGTCATCGGAATGAACCGGGCCGGATATGCTCCGCACCACTCCTCGACGTGCCAGTCGTTGTAGGCCTGGACGAGGGCCAGGCTGAAATCTGGATCCTCGGTCGCGAAAAGCCGACCGGCGAATCCGGGGAACGACGGGAAGCAGATCGAGCCGAGGATGCCGCCGGCGTTCATGTCCTCGATCCGCTCGTCGACCTGATAACAGCCCGGACGGATTTCGTCGAGCCCCTGCGGTTCGAGGCCGTATTCCTCTTTCGGGCGGCCGGCCACCGCGTTCAGTGCGACGTTGGGGATCACGACATCACGGAACTGCCAGGTGTCCGAACCGTCGGGGTTGTGCACCAGCCGTGGCGCATCGTGGAGGTATTTGCTCGGCAGGTGGTTGCGGAACATGTCGGGTGGCTCGACGACATGGTCGTCCACGCTGATGAGGATCATCTCCTCTTTCTTCATCACGATTCCTTTCCAACTGTTCCGGCAATCGGGCGAAAGACCGGGACGACGAAGCCGTCGTGATCCTCGCGAAAGTCCACCATCAGTTCCATATCCGCATGGACGTCGTCGGGTGAGCAGTGCTCCAGGACGGTCATCAGCCGTGGTCCTTCCTCGAGATCAACCATGGCCACGACATACGGGGTGCGACCGTCGAAGGGCGCTGCGTTCTGGTGAATCACACTCCACGTGTAGAGCCGGCCCCGGCCGGAGGCCGATACCAACGTGACGTCCTCGCTCCAGCAAAACGGACAGAACGGCCGCGCATACAACGAATTTCGTCCACACGAACCACACGCATTGACCAGCAGGGCGCGGTCCTGTACAGCAGACCACCAGGACTCGCTGTCGGCGTCCACGGTGGGCCGATCCGGCCCGGCGGGCACCTCCATCACTGCCTCCCGAGAATCATCGTGGCGCTGTGAGTGAAAAACCCGCCCATTGCGTGTACACAAGCCAGGCGCGCGTCTTCGACTTGCCGGGGCCCGCACTCGCCACGAAGTTGCCTGACCGCTTCGACCATGAGAAACATCCCCCGCATGCCCGGGTGGCATGCGGCCAACCCGCCACCGTCGGTATTGGTGGGCAATACCCCGCCCGGGCGCAACGCCCCGGAACCGACGAACGACCCACCTTCGCCTTTGGCGCAGAAACCCAGGTCCTCCACCGTCAGCAGAACCGTCGAGGTGAACGAGTCGTAGAGCTGGGCTACGTCGATGTCCTCTGGAGCCACCCCCGCCTGAGCAAATGCCCGCGGCCCGGACTGCGCGGCTGCCGACGTGGTGAAGTCACCCCACTCGCTCATGCTGACGTGAGATGTCGCGTCGGCAGCTCCGAGGATCCACACCGGCTCCTTGGCGCAGTGTTTGGCTACTTGCTCGCTGGCCAGCACCACGGCTCCGCCCCCGTCGGTGCGCAGACACACGTGCTTGGACGTGAATGGCTCGGCCAGCATCGGCGCGGCGGCCACCTCCGCCGCCGTGATGCGGTCACGTTCAAAAGCATTGTCGTTCAGGGCCGCCCACTCATGGGCAGCGACGGCCACTTCGGCGAGCTGCTCGACAGTGGTGCCGAACTCGATCATATGGCGCCGCGCCGCCATGGCGTATTTGGCGATGAGCGTCGCTCCGTACGGAGCCTCGTATTGCATGGCGCCGCCGGTACTCATGGCCGCTGTTGAGCCCCGCACCCGGCGCTTGACATCCGAACGCGCGGTCGAACCGTACGTCAGCAGCGCAACCTCGATCTCGCCGGCGGCAATGGCCGCGGCAGCATGGCGCGCCATGACCTCCCAAGACGATCCGCCGACGTTGGTGGCATCCACCCACGTCGGACGCAGCCCGAGATACTCGCTCACCTCGACAGGCGGCAGCAACGTCCCGTGTCCGCCGAAGCCGTCGATGTCGTCTTTGGTCAGCCCGGCGTCGGCAATGGCACGACGTGATGCTTGGGCCATCAACGCCATGGCGGTCTTGTCGGGCACCCGCCCGCACTCGGACAACCCCGCGCCGACGATAGCGACTCGGCTCGCTCCCATACGTAATGGTTACCACATCGATAATGGCGTTAACGAGATAGTGGAATGAACGTTCTCAGTCCGTTAGCGTGAGCATGTGCAGCGATCGCTACGGGAGGCATTGCGCAACGAAGGCCTGGTGCTGTGCCTGGCGCTGATGAATGCGCGCACGCCCGACGTCCCGGCCATCGCCGCAGCCTGCGGCTACGACGCCGTCTACGTCGACCTGGAACACACCTCGACGTCTCTGGAGACGGCCACCATGTTGTGTGCGAGTGCGTTGGGAGCAGGCATTGCGGGGCTGGTGCGGGTGCCTTCGCACGACCCGAGCGTCATCGCCAGGGTCCTGGACAACGGAGCAGTCGGAGTGATTGTGCCCCACGTTAATTCGCGGCGAGAAGCTGAAGCTGTGGTGGTTGCGGCGCGGTTCCCGCCCATTGGACACCGATCGATATCGGGGCCGAACAGGGTAAGTGGATACGGCCAGCGCTCGGCTACTGAACTGACGGCCGTCCTCGAGGGCAGCACCGTCGTCGCGGTGATGATCGAAACTCCCGAGGCGGTGGAGGCCAGCGGTGCTATCGCGGCCGTAGAAGGCGTTGACATGCTGCTCATCGGCCCGAGTGATCTGACCGCCGAAATGGGCATCCATGAGCAGTATGAGAATGATCATTTCCACTATGCAGTAGACTCTGTCGCAGCGGCTTGTCGCAAACACGGCGTGGCGCTGGGAATAGCCGGGATCAAGTCCCTTGACCTGCTGGAACGCTTCGTGGATCAGGGTCTGCGATTCATCTCAGCAGGCACGGATGTCGGGATGATGACGGAGGCGGCCACCACCCGCGCGTGTGCGCTGCGAGAGCTCGAGGAACGACGTCGATAGCCGAAAGCGCCGCCACGACAACAGGAGGACGGATGCCCACCGAAATCTATACCGAAGTAGTCACCGAACCGATGGCGTGGACCGGTGCTGACTTCGCGAGTAAAGAAGACTTCGCCTTCGACCTGTCGCCAGGCAACGTGGCTGCCCTGGAATCGATTCTGGCCAAGACCGCCAAGAAGGATCGAGACGACATCACACCCGAGGATGCGCGTCATCCCGACCTGGACGAAGACTTGGCGCGGCTGTACCGGGAGCTGATGTTCGGAAGGGGCTTGGCGTGCGTGCGTGGCTTTCCGGTCGAGCAGCACTCGATCGAGGAACTGGAACGGATCTATTGGGCTTTCTGCACCCATTTGGGGTATCTCGTCTCCAACAACTCGTTCGGCCACCGCATGGTGCGTGTCCAGGAAGAGGTGCTGCCGAACGGCGTGCAGCCCGCTCGCGGCACCAAATCGCGCGCGGAGTTGGCCATGCACAATGACGCCGCAGACATCCTGTCGCTGTTGTGCGTCTACCCGGCCGCCGAGGGCGGCGAAAGCCAGTTCGCGAGTGGACCGGCCGCCCACAATTGGTTCGTCAGGGAACGCCCAGACCTGCTCGGTGTGCTGTACCAAGGCTTCCCACATCACCGGCGCAGCGAGCAACCGGACGACCAGCCCGACGTGACGCCTTACGACGTGCCGGTGTTCTCGCAGATCGACGGCCGGATCTGCATCAACTTCACCTACAGCAGCATCCTGCCTGCCATGCATGCCCTGGGCAGGGAGTTCACGCCGCAGCAGGAGGAAGCGATCGAGTTGCTGCGCAACGTCCTCGTCGAGCAACAAGTCGAGTTCCGGCTCGAATCAGGCGAGGCCGCCGTCGCCAACAACTTCGCCATGTGCCACTCACGGTCCGACTTCGTCAGCAGCACCGACCCGAAGAGGGCTCGGTGCTTCCTTCGAGCCTGGATGGAGGTGCCCCGTGAAGACCGTCGCCTGCCCATCGGGCGGGAGTACTTCCACATGGAGAACAAGGATCTGCGCCTCGGCTACGACCCGGTCCCGGGCCGGGAGGGTGCCATCGCACGCAACGACTACAAGAACGTGAATCCCGAACTGGCGGACATGTTCAAGGCAGCGCAGGCGAAACCCAAAGCGAAGCAGGCGTGAACACCCGTCCGCGGCTGGTCTACGAAAGGTGGACCGACCCGGTTGCCGGGGACATCCTCGAGGCAGGCGATCTCGAACTAGTCAGACTAGACCTCAGCGCGTCGGCTGAAAAAGGTTGGGCAGCACTGGAAACCGCTCACGGGTACCAAGTCGCCACCCGGACGGACGTCGCGTCCGTCGCCGACGGAACACAGTGGCTGGTCGGGCAGGGCCTGGTGGACCGTTGCCCGCGATTGCTGGCCGTGTGCTCCGCCGGCGCCGGCTATGACGTCATCGACGTCGAGGCGTGTACCCGCGCGGGCATCGCGGTGTGCAACAACTCCGGTCCCGGGGCCGAGGCCGTCGCCGAGCATGCACTCGGATTCATGCTTGACCTCGCCAAGAAAATCACCGTCTCTGACCGGGCGTTGCGTGCGGGACCGCTTGGCGACCGGCTGGCCCTGCGTGGCAGTCAGCTGCTCGGCAAGACGCTCGGTGTCGTGGGGCTCGGAGCTATCGGAAGCCGCCTGGTGGAGTTGTGCACGCCATTCGGCATGGAAGTCATCGCGTTCGACCCGTACGTGGACGAGGCCACCGCGCGACTCCGCGGGGCGCGGCTGGTCCCGCTGCCGGAGTTGCTCGCCCAGGCCGATTTCGTTCAGGTGACCTGTCCGCTGACCAGTGAGACACGGGGCCTCATTGGGGCGGAACAGTTCTCGGCGATGAAGCCGAGAGCCTTCTTCATCACGACGGCGCGGGGGCCGGTGCACGACGAGGCAGCGCTGTACGAGGCGTTGGTAAGCGGGGGCATTGCCGGCGCGGCTCTCGATGTGTTCCACGAGGAACCGCCACAGCCCGATAACCCGCTGCTGCACCTAGACAACGTGGTTGCAACGCCGCACACGGCCGGCATCACCGTCGAGGCGGCCCGCGACATTGCGGTTGCCACCGCGACCCAATGGCAGGACATCTTCGATGGGCGCATGCCACCTCGGCTTTTGAATCCGGAGGTGTGGCCCCGTTACTGCGATCGATTCCACGAGATCCTGGGCGTTCACCCGACCGCCCGCGCCAATGCTGCTGCCGGGTGACAACAAAGGGTTTAAGAGAAAAGGGGCACCGTGACCCAAACGCCGGACTACGGCACCATCGAGTTCGAGGTGCGGGGACACACTGCCTGCGTGACCCTGAATCGACCCGAAGTCCTCAACGCGATCAACGACCAGATGATCGCAGAGCTCGCCGAAGTGTACGCCGAAATCGAGCGCTCTCAAGACATTTGGACGGTGATCATCACCGGAGCGGGCCGCGCCCTGTGCGTCGGCGCGGACGTCAACAAGGCCGCAGACCATGACATGGAGAATGCGCCAGGAATCGACAACCAGGGCGAGCCGGTCCTCAGTTCGATGCGGCAGTGGGACGCCCCGCAGGAGGCCACGCCGCCGTGGCTTCAGATGACCAAGCCAATCATCTGCGCGGTCAACGGTATCGCCTGCGGTGCGGGAATGGACCTCGTCACCACCGCAGATATCACCGTCGCGTCTGAGCGGGCCACGTTGATGGATCCGCATGTCAGCATCGGCGTGGCGTCCGGGCGCGAAGGCGTCAGGCTTGCCCGGATCCTGCCGCTGCCCGTGGCAATGCGGCTGATCTTGATGGGTAAACACGAACAGCTTGACGCGCGCCGTGCCTACGACTTGGGCGTCTTCACGGAGGTGGTCGCGCACGATGCGCTGATGGACCGGGCGTGGGAAATCGCCGACGTGGTGAACTCGAATGCACCGCTGGCAGTCCGCGGTTCGCGAATGGCTGTGCGCAAGGGGCTAGCCCTGCCCATCTACGAGGCCGAACTGCTCGCCGAGAACTACCGCATGAAGGTGGCGCTGACAAAGGACGCTATCGAGGGTCCCCGCGCCTTCCTGGAAAAGCGCAAACCGGACTGGAAGGCCTTGTAGCGCACCAGGGGTGGTGCGGCTAGACCAGGCCGAAGAACCGCTTTGCGTTGGTGGACAGCACTTTACGCTTGGTTTCCTCGTCCAAGCCCTGTGTCGCCTTGTTGGCGACCTCCAGGCTTCGCGGCCAGTTCGTGTCGTTATGGGGATAGTCGGTCTCGAACATCAGCTGATCTGGCCCAACCAGATCGAGAATGCGGAACGCGACCGGATCGCCGAATGTCGAGAAGTAGACACGGCCCGGCACCTGGCTGCTCGGTGGGTCGGTCAGCAGAGGATGAATGCCGCCCCAGGCCCGACGGTCCTCCCAGACCTCGTCGACACGTTGCAGGTAGTAGGGGATCCAGCCCGCTTGCGCCTCGGCGAACGCGAGCTTGAGGTCAGGGAACTGGATGAGCTTGCCGGAGAACAGCCAGTCGACCAAAGCGATGGTGCAGTTGACCGCCATCAGCGCACTGGTGACGACATGCGGGGAGTCGGGGGAGGATTTCGTGAGCGACGAGCTCGAGCCGATATGCAGCATGATGCCGACCTGGTTTCGCTCGCACGCGGCAAAGAACGGGTCCCAGTAACCGCTATGGATCGACGGCAGGTCCAGACGAGAAGGTAACTCGGAGAAGCACACTGCGTGCATTCCCTTGGCCGCAACCCTTTCGACTTCCTTTGCGGCGAGTTCGACGTCCCAGAGCGGGATGATGCCCAGCGGGATCAGCCGGCCGTTCGAGCTGCCGCCCCACTCGTCGATCTGAAAGTCGTTGTAGGCCTCGACGCAGAGCCTGGCGAGGTCCTTGTCCTTGCCGTACAGGAAGCGCTGGCCGCAGAAGCGTACGAGTGTATTGGGAAAGCAGGCTGAAGCCTCGATGCCGGCGATGTCCATGTCGGCGAGCCGGTCCGCCGGACGGTAGCAGCCCGGACGCATCTCGTCGTAGGTGATCGGGTCGGTGGTGAGCTCGTCGAGGTCGTAACCGGCGGCCGCGCTGATCAGCGGGATCGGGATGACGGCATCCTCGTAGTGCCAGATGTCGGCGTCGCGGCCCTCCTCGTCTTCGATGAATACGACGTCGGTCGTGACGGAGGGATCCAGGCGCCCACGGTGCCTGACAATGTGCGGCCCGACATCCCGGTAGCGCTCGGGCAGTCGGCTGGTCCACAGATCCGCTGGCTCAACCAAGTGGTCGTCCGGAGAAACGATCAGGATGTCTGCACTCAACGCTGCACTCCTTCGAGGGAAGGCTGGCGCCTTCGTTGTGAAACTTAAATTCCCGTAATCGAGAATAACGGTTTACAGACTACCGCAGACCCTCGTCGGGGCATACCCAGAGACAGACCCGTGCAGGTAGGCTGCATCATCACCGCGAAGAACGCGTATTCTCAACCATCATGACTGCCAGGAAACGCGCCGGAGAGGAACAAGAAGCCGGCCTCGAACTCGTCGATACCGACGTCGAACTGCCCACAAGTTGGCAGGAAAGAACGATAGAGCGACGGCTCAGCCAGGCCCGCGCCCGTGCGCTGGCGCGTAGCTCGAGATTCCTTGCCACCGCACTGGAGTTGGTGGAGGAGTCCGGGCGAGCCGACTTCACCATTCAGGACCTGATTGATCGGTCGAACCTGAGCCTGCGTGCCTTTTACCAACACTTTGCGGGTAAAGAAGAACTGCTGCTGGCGCTCTATGAGAATGCGACGAGTCAATTCATCGAGGCCATCCGCCATGAGGTTGCTGCCGCGGACGGCCCGCTGGAAAAGCTCGAAGCCTTCTGTCGTGGATTCCTCTCCCGTGCAGAGTCGTCCCAGACGATTGGCGGTCGCGTGATGACGATCTACAACCTGAGCCTGGAGATCGAGCGTCCCGCTGACTTCGCCAAGATCTGGGAGCCACATCAGAAGCTGCTCACCAAGATCCTGACTTCGTGTGCGCGCGCCGGGTTGGTGCGAAAAGACTTGACCCCTGCGCAGCTGACAACGCTGCTGAATTCAACACTGATCGCACTTGCTCAGATCGGCGTCTTCCATCTGGGTGTCCAGGGCGCCGAACTTACCGAGGACCAGTTGTGGGCATGGTGCTTGGGGGCCCTCGCTCCGCCGACAGGCGCGAAGGCCGTCACCAAACGGGCCAGCACCCGCAGGCCCAGAAAAACGACCGCGTAGACCACGATGTCGACGATCGAGCGCAACGTGGAAGCCGCTCAGGCGATATGGGTACTCTCTCTTTCGAGAGTGACCATATCCGCGCATGACGGGACGGCGACGTGGACCTGAGTCTTTCCGAGGAACAGCGGCAACTTGTCGATTCGTTCGTGGCGATGTACAGCCGCGAGTCGACGTCTGAGCGGATTCGGGCCGCTGAACCGCTGGGCTTTGACCAGAAGTTGTGGAAGGCGTTGCTGGATATAGGTGCCGTCGACATGGCTGTCGACGACACTGCGGGCGGCTGGGGTGCCTCCGAGCTGGACTTGGCGCTGACGGCCGAGCAGTTCGGTCGCGCACTTGGGTCCGCTCCTGTGATCGAATCTCAGGTCGCCGCAAGGCTACTCGCTCGCGGAGGTGGCGCCGGTGCCGACTTGCTCGGTCAGGCGTTGGCCGGCGGCCGACTGGTCAGTTTTTCACCGCGCGGCGCGCGCGGCAACACCCTGACGCTGGTGCCCGCCGGAGCCGTCGCCGATGCGGTAGTGGCGTTTGTCGGTTCGCGCCTCGTTGTTGTGCCGCTGACCGAAGGCAACCGGCAGCCGGTGCAGAACCTGGGCTCACTGCCGCTGGCGGACGTCACCGTCGGTGATGATTGCGTAATTCTTGCCGAGGGCGAGGATGGGCACCGATTGTTCACCGAAGCGCTGGATCTGTGGCTTGCGCTCACTGCCACCGCACTCGCGGGCGCAGCGAAGAAGGCGATCGAGATCGGTGTTGAGTACGCCAAGCAGCGTTACGCGTTCGGCAAGCCGATCGGGACTTTCCAGGCGGTGTCGCATCCATTGGCAGACAGCGCGACTGCGGCCGACGGAGCGCGGCTGCTGAGTTTGAAGGCCGCATGTGCATTTAACGACGAACCCGCTCGCGTGAGCGAACTCGCGGCCATGGCGTTCGCATTCGCCTACGAGACCGCGCGCGACGCAACGCTGCGTAGCCTTCACATCCACGGCGGTTACGGGTTCGGCATGGAGTGTGATATCCAGCTGTACTACCGGCGGGTCCGGGGATGGGCGTTGGTGTATGGCGAGCCGGCACTCGCACTCGACCGCGTCGCCGATGCCCGCTACGGTCCAGTGGCGGGCTGAACTGGCTTCCGCGACTCCATGACCGCAAAGCTCAGCGTCGCCCGGGCTGCCAGCCGATCGCGTGCCACATCGACCACATCGACGGCGACGACGATCAACCGCTTGCCCGCGCGCACCAGGCTGGCGGTCGCTCGGGCCGGGCCTTCGACGATCGGCGCCAGGTAGTGGATCGACATGTCCGCGGTACCTGCGCCCGCTTCCGCATTCGTATGTTTGATCGCCAATCGTCCGGCCGCCACGTCGATGAGTGTTGCGACCAGACCACCCTGCATGGCGCCGCGAATGTTCACCAGGTCTTCTCTGTTGTGCAGGTCCATGACCACGGCCTCATCGGTGTCGACGACGTCGTAGAAGGGCAACCGGCCGAACAGATGGCCGGGGATCGTCACCTGCATCGGTTGAGGGGTGACGGTCACGCTTGTGCTCGCACCTGATCCTTGACGGAGAGCACGATCGGCGGCGCTGTCCGCCAATCGGGCACGCCTTGTTCCTCACCGGCGGTCGCGCGTTTGTCGTCGCGCACCCCGACCCAATGCGCGTGGTTCAACTGGTGCAAGGTGAAGCAGGACTGCAGCGCGTTGTAAAACCCCATATTGTCGACGGACTGATTGACCGATTCCTTGATGAGCAGCGCGGCCATGGTGGGCACCGTGGCGATGCGCCGGGCCATCTCCAGTGTGCGGTCGGCCAATTCGTCGCGCTTGAAGATTTTGCTCACCATGCCGAGCCGGTAGGCCTCCTCGATGTCGATGGCGTCACCGGTGAGCATCAACTCCTTCGTACGTCGGGGCCCGAACTCCCAGGGATGGCCGAAGTACTCCATGCCGCACATGCCCAGCCGGGTGCCGACAACATCGGCGAAGCGCACCTCCTCACTGCCTACGATCAGGTCGCATGCCCAGATCAGCATCAGCCCCGCCGAGAACACGTCGCCGTGGACCTGCGCGATCGTGATCTTGCGTAAGTTGCGCCAGCGCAGGTTGTTCTGGAAGAAGTAGTGCCATTCCTGCAGCATGATTTTCTCCGCACCGTCCCTCGTGCCGCCGTTGATTGCTGCAGTTGGGTGCTGACCTGGCCCAGGGGCGAACTCGGCTCTGGCCTGCTTGGAGCCGATGTCATGGCCCGAGGAGAACATCGGACCTTCACCGGCGAGAATGACGACGCGGACGGCGTCGTCGGCCTCGGCCCGCGCGAATGCCTGATCGAGCTCGACCAGCATTCCGCGATTCTGGGCGTTGCGCTGCTCGGGACGGTTCAACGAGATCCGTACGATCTGCCCGTCGTCGAATGACTCCCACTTCAAGAACTGGTAATCGGTCATTATCTCCTCCACGGTTCATTCGCATTGGCAATGGTGATATCAATTACTGAGAAGGTATGTTCTCACAGCATTGACGCGGGGTCACCGGGAAGGGGCACGCATGACGGAGAACCGTGGCAACCCGCGAGTGATTCTTTGGGGTCCCGGGCAAGTGGGCGTCGGCGCCTTGCGTGCCCTCATCGCACATCCCGGGCTGGACTTGGTTGGTGTCGTCGTACACGCCGAAGCCAAGGACGGGAAGGACGCGGGTGACCTGTGCGGCATGCCGGCGACCGGTGTCATCGCCAGCCGCGACATCGACGCGGCGCTGTCCTTAGACGCCGACGTGGTGGCCTACTTCGCCTCAGGTGACTACCGGTACCGCGAAGCGGCGGATGACATTGCGCGGTGTCTGCGCGCAGGCAAGAACGTCGTGTGTACCTCATTGGTCCCCATGTGCTATCCGCCGGCCGCCGACTCCGAGACCGTCGAGTTGATCGCGGCCGCCTGTGAAGCGGGCGGCACCAGCTTCTTCAACAGCGGAGTCGATCCCGGATGGGCGAATGACGTGATCGCTCTGACGATGACGGGCTTCAGTAGTCGTGTCGATACCATCAGGATGCTCGAGATACTCGACTACGGGCCGATCAATCAGCCCGAGATCATGTTCGACTTCATGGGATTCGCGCACCCACCGGAACATCCCGCACCGCTGTTCGACACCGAGCGCCTCGCTTCGCTGTGGGCACCAATTGTGCACCTGGTCGCCGACGGCGTCGGTCTGCCGCTGGATTGCGTCGACACGACGATCGAGAAGTGGTTGGCCACAGAGCGTTATGAAGTTGCATCCGGATGGGTCGAACCGGGGACCGTCGGTGGCATGCGTTTCAAGCTCGCCGGCATGGTGTGCGGCGAGGAGCGTGTGGTGCTCGAGCACATCACCCGAATGGGAGAGGGGTCGGCACCGGATTGGCCGCGGCATCCTTCGCCGCACGGCGGCTACCGCGTCGTCGTCGACGGGCTGCCGACGTACACGGTCGACATCGAGATGCACGGCCGCGGGAACAACATGCGTGGTCTCACTTATGCGACGGTGATGCGTGAACTCAACGCCATCCCTGCGGTGATCGCAGCACCGCCCGGTGTGTTGTCGACGCTCGACCTGCCGTTGGTCACCGGGCCGGTGCGCGGTGGAACGTGGCGAGGTGTGTTGCCGCAAACGGTTCCGGCATGACGGACACGGCGGTGCCCGCCACCACGGACGATCTGTGGACCGTCATGCGCACCGCGTCCGCGATACGGCGGTATCGCGACGAACCCGTCGACGACCAAACGCTCGAACGTTGTCTGCGCGCCGCGAGTTGGGCGCCTTCGGGTGCTAATCAGCAGCCGTGGCGATTTGTCGTGCTGCGTTCCGACGAAGTCCGTGCGGTCGTTACGGCCGCCGCCAAGCGAGCGTGGGCCGAGATTCAGGGCTTCTACCGGCTGACCGTGCCCGACCATCGCGCCGACGATCCGAAATCCCGTGTCCTTCGGGCGATGGCCGAACATATGCACGTCGGCGGCGGGGCGCCCGTCCTCGTGCTGTTCTGCGTTCAACCGCAGCCGGGAGCGTCGGACCTGCAACAGGGCGCATCGGTGTTTCCCGCAGTGCAAAACTTCCTGTTGGCAGCGCGCGGCCAAGGTCTTGGTGCGGCGATCACGCTGTGGCACAGTCTTTGTGAGGATCGACTGCGTGACTTGGTTGGCATCCCCGACGATTGGCAGCTCGCCGCGCTGCTGACGGTGGGTTGGCCCAGGGGCAGGCACAAGCCGGTGCGCCGCAAGTCGCTTGCGGAGGCGGCGGTCATCGACCACTGGGACCAGCCATGGTCAGTCGGACCATGAACCCTCCCGCCGGGCCGTAACGGCGCCATGGCGAAACTCCGGAGAATTGCTATTCTCCGTGTGACTGTGTGCTCGATGCACGAGGAGTGGAGACGACATGCTGCGCGACATCCGCGACCTAGCCTCGGATCCCGAAGCCTATGCAGCCGAGCTGCAGCGACGGTGGGGTGGACTACTGAGCTACCGCTACATCGGTAGGCGTCATGCTTCGATGAATGTCGGGCCGGCCGACGACACCGTTACCGTGCGTCGCGATATGCGCAACGGCGCCGGCGGGCTGCTCATGGCAGTGCTGGGGATCGCGGCACCCGAAGGCGGTTTAGTCACTGATTTGGAAGCGGTACCCAACCCGGTGATCCATTCCTGTCAGGTGCTGGACCCCGGTTTCGATGTGAGCCGTTTCGAAGTGGTGACCGAGGACTTGAAGCGGGGTCGCCAGATGGCCTACAGCCGGTCGCGAATCGTCGACGCCGATCGACGTGATCGCGTGCTCGCGATCACTGAGGGCCAGGGGGTCAGCATTGGCGTCCCCCCGCCGGGGCTTCAGCGGATGCTCGTGGATCCGATCGAAGTCAGTGATTCGCCCGACTTACCGCCACTCTGGCAGGTGTTCGGCGGCACTCGACGTGCCGACGGCGCGTGGACGCTGCCCGAGCTGTCCGTCGAGGTGGCCTCACCTGACGCCGCGCTGCATGTGGGACCGCAATTCGTCATCCTGGAGGCGGCCGCCATCGACGGGGCAGCGCGTCGCGCCGGAACTGAACGATTGCAGGGGATCTCCTCGCACGTGATGTTCCTCGCGCGCGGCAAGCATGGCCCCTTCCGGTTCGAAAGCGAAGCAATCGAAGGTGTTGATGGCGTCGTCGCGGTTCGCACGCTCGGTTACGATGACGGGGCCAACGGCAAGCTCATTACCGCAGCGACACACGTATTCCGATCCGTCGATTGAGCAGCGCCACGCGCACCGGCCAGTATCCACAGCCCGCCGGTCAAACGGTCGGCGAGTAGGGCAGGCTGCTGCCGGTGTTCTCGTCGATGGCGACGTGCCCGCCGAGGTAGGGGAATGCGCGCTGCGCGCAGTCCGGGCGGTTGCAGATCTTGCAGCCGGCGCCGATCGGCACTGCGGTGCCCGGGTCGTCGACGGCGACGCCGGTGGAATAGACGAGCTTGTGCGCGTAAGCCAAATCGCAGCCCAAGCCGATCGCGAAGCTGGTGTGCTGACCCAGGTATCCGCGGCCTTCCGGAGCGGTAGCCTTGGCGACCCAGAAGTACGAGCGGCCGTCGGGCATCTGCGCCACCTGGGTGACGATCCGGCCCGGCTGCGCGAACGCGTCGTGCACCACCCACAGCGGGCAGCTGCCGCCGACCCGGCTGAAGTGAAAGGCGGTGGCCGACTGGCGCTTTGAGATATTGCCCGCCTTGTCAGTTCGGACGAAAATGAACGGGACGCCGCGACACTGCGGGCGCTGCAGCGTGGACAGCCGATGACAGACGGTTTCGAATCCGACCTCGAAGCGGCGGCCCAACAGGTCGATGTCGTAGCGCAATTCCTCGGCAGCGCGGTGGAATTGGTTATACGGCAGCAGAAATGCGCCGGCGAAGTAGTTGGCAAGCCCGACGCGGGCGACGCCGCGGACTTCGGGGCTGAGCTGGTCGTCGGCGGCCAGAATCGCCGAGATCAACTCCGATTGGCTGACCAGCGCCAGCTGGGTGGCTATCTGGAAGGCGCGCTGGCCCGGCCGCAACCAGTGCGCAATCCGAAGCACCCGAGTAGCCGGATCGAATGAGCGCTTGGTGGTCTCGGGCAGACGGTCGTCGACGGCCACGGTGATGTCGAACCGGTTGGCCATCAACTCGGCGAGTTGGATGTCGAGCCTGCCGACCCGCATCCCGCTCTCGGTGAACATCTGCTCGGCCGCCAGATCGAGGTCGCCGATGTAGTTGTTGCGGTCGTAAAAGAAATCGCGGACTTCTTCGAAGGGCATCGGGCCTTCTGGCGGCAGCGACGTCTCGGTGATCGCGCGCGAGCGGTACGCCTCCAGTTCCTCGGTGGCATCCCGCAGCCGGCGGTGCACGGCCACCAGGCTGCGGCCGACCTCGGGCATCCGGGCGACCAATTCCTCCACCTGTGCGCGGCTCACGCTTTCGGCGGCGGTAGCGGTGAAGACCTCGGACAAGTCCGCGACCAGCCGGGCGTCCACGTCGGACGAGAAGTAGTGGGCGGGCAGATCGAAGCGCTCGGTGAGCGCGAGCAGCACCGGCACCGTGATCGGCCGCTGGTCGTTCTCCAGTTGGTTGACGTAGCTGGTGGACAGATCCAGGGTGCGGGCCAGCGCGGCCTGCGTCAGGCCGCGTTCCTCCCGCAACCGCCGCAGCCGGGCGCCGGAGAACATCTTCGCCACATGCACACCCTACTCCCGCGCGCGTTCACAACATTCGCAATCATCGCGGGCAGAGGACGCAAAATTACACATATCCAGGGGGTTTCTATCGTCGTCGGCTTTGCATAGTGTGCAAATATGATCATGCACCCGGTCCGGACCCGGCGCAGCGCCGACGACTTTCCGTTCACCGAGCACCTCGCCTACAAGATCGCCGAGGTGGCCGCGGACCCGGTCGCCGTCGAGCCCCAGACCGAGGCGATGGTGCTGAACCGGATCATCGACGACGCCGCGGTCAGCGCCGCGGCGGTGCTGCGACAACCAGTCACCGTGGCCCGCCACCAAGCGCTGGCGCACCGGTCCCGTCCCGGCGCGACGGTGTTCGGCGTCGACGGCAGCTACTCGGCGGAGTGGGCGGCGTGGGCCAACGGCGTCGCGGTGCGCGAACTCGATTTCCACGACACGTTTCTGGCCGCCGAGTACTCCCATCCCGGTGACAACATCCCGCCGTTGGTGGCCGTCGCCCAGCAGCTCGGGATCCGCGGCGCCGACCTGATCCGCGGCATCGCGACCGCCTACGAGATCCAGATCGACTTGGCCCGCGGAATCTGCCTGCACGAGCACAAGATCGACCACGTCGCTCATCTCGGCCCGTCGGTAGCCGCCGGGCTGGGCACCATGCTGCGGCTGGACACCGAGACCATCTATCAGGCGATCGGGCAGGCGCTGCACCTGACCACCGCCACCCGCCAGTCCCGCAAGGGCTCGATCTCGAGCTGGAAGGCGTTTGCGCCCGCACACGCCGGCAAGGTGGCCATCGAGGCCGTCGACCGGGCGATGCGCGGCGAGCGATCACCGGCGCCGATCTACGAGGGCGAGGACGGCGTCATCGCCTGGCTGCTGTCGGGCCCCGAGCACACCTACCGGGTGCCGCTGCCCGCGCCCGGCGAACCCAAGCGCGCGATCCTCGACAGCTTCACCAAGGAGCATTCGGCCGAATACCAAAGCCAGGCACCGATTGACCTGGCCCGCCGGTTGCGCCAACGCATCGGCGACCTCGACCAGGTGGCGTCGATCGTGCTGCACACCAGCCACCACACCCATGTGGTGATCGGCACCGGTTCCGGCGATCCGCAGAAGTTCGACCCCGATGCGTCGCGGGAAACTTTGGACCACTCGCTGCCGTACATCTTCGCGGTCGCGCTGCAGGACGGCAGCTGGCACCACGAACGCTCCTACGCGCCGGAGCGGGCGCACCGACCCGACACGATTGCGTTGTGGCACAAGATCTCCACGGTCGAGGATCCGGAGTGGACCCGCCGCTACCACTCGACCGACCCGGCCGAGAAGGCGTTCGGCGCCCGCGCGGAGGTGACGCTGAAGAGCGGCGAGGTGATCAGCGACGAACTCGCGGTCGCCGACGCCCATCCGCTGGGGGCGCGGCCGTTCGGGCGCGAGCAGTACATCGCCAAATTCACCGAACTCGCCGACGGCGTGGTCAAACCCGCTGAACAGCAACGGTTCCTGGCCGCGGTCGACGGTCTCGCCGACATGAAGCCCGGCACGCTGGCCGCGCTGAACGTGCTGGTCGACCCGCAGGTGCTGGACAAGGCGCCGACCGTCTCGTCGGGCATCTTCCAATGAGCGGGCTGCTGGCGGCGGCGTCCAGTGCCGCCGATAAGCGGGCGGCTTTCCGGGCTGCATTGAATTCAGATCGGCTGCAACGGTTTCCGGGCGCCTTCTCGCCATTGGTGGCCAAACTCATCGCGGACATCGGCTTCGAGGGCGTGTACGTGTCCGGCGCGGCGTTGTCGGCCGACCTGGGTCTGCCCGACATTGGGTTGACGACGCTCTCCGAGGTCGCTTCTCGCGGCGCGCAGATCGCCGCGGCCACCGACCTGCCCACGCTGATCGACGCCGACACCGGATTCGGCGAACCGCTCAACGCCGCGCGGACGATTACGACTTTGGAAGACGCCGGACTGGCCGGCTGCCACCTCGAGGACCAGGTCAACCCCAAGCGCTGCGGCCACTTGGACGGCAAGGCCGTCGTCCCGACGACCGAGATGGTCAAGCGGATCCGCGCAGCCGTTGCGGCGCGGCGCGATCCCAACTTCATCGTCTGCGCCCGCACCGACGCCGCTGCCGTCGAGGGAGTCTCAGCCGCGATCGACCGGGCCTGCGCCTACGCCGACGCCGGCGCCGACCTGATCTTCACCGAGGCACTCACGGAAGCGGCGGACTTCGAGCGGTTCCGCGCGGCAGTGGAGGTGCCACTGCTGGCCAACATGACTGAGTTCGGCAAGTCACCGCTGCTGAGCACGCAGGATTTGGCCGACATCGGCTACAACGTCGTCATCTACCCGGTCACCACGCTGCGCCTGGCGATGTTCGCCATCGAAGCGGGGCTGCATGAAATCGCTGCCGCCGGAACGCA
Organism: Mycobacterium sp. MFM001; assembly: GCF_003402475.1. Classification (GTDB taxonomy): domain Bacteria; phylum Actinomycetota; class Actinomycetes; order Mycobacteriales; family Mycobacteriaceae; genus Mycobacterium. Next base: position 223,963 of record NZ_BFAB01000002.1, on the reverse strand, counting down.
ATCGGGACTGCTCGAGAAGATGCAGCACCGCAGCCGGCTCTACGAGCTGGTTCGCTACGCCGACTACACCCAGTTCGACAACGACATCGCGGGAGGTAACCGATGATTCACAAGGGTCTGGCCGGTGTCGTCGTCGACACCACGGCCATCTCCAAAGTGGTGCCGGAGACCAACTCGCTGACTTACCGCGGCTACCCGGTCCAGGATTTGGCCGCGCGCTGCTGTTTCGAGCAGGTGGCCTATCTGCTATGGCACGGCGAACTGCCCACCGACGCCGAGCTGGCGCTGTTTTGCCAACGCGAACGCGCCAGCCGCCGGCTGGACCGCTCGATGCTGTCGCTGTTGGCCAAGCTGCCCGACAACTGCCACCCGATGGACGTCGTTCGCACCACGATCAGCTACCTGGGCGCCGAGGACCCCGACGAGGACGACAGCGCAGAATCGGCCAACTACGCCAAGGCATTACGGATGTTCGCGGTATTGCCGACAATCGTGGCCGCCGACATGCGCCGCCGACGCTGCCTGGCGCCAATCGCCCCGCACAGCCATCTCGGGTATGCGGAGAACTTTCTGCAGATGTGCTTCGGCGAAGTGCCGGAGCCGGTCGTCGTCTCCGCATTCGAGCAGTCGATGATCCTCTACGCCGAGCACGGCTTCAACGCCTCCACCTTTGCGGCGCGGGTGGTCACCTCGACCCAGTCCGACATCTACAGCGCGGTCACCGCGGCGATCGGAGCACTCAAAGGCCGGCTGCACGGCGGCGCCAACGAAGCCGTCATGCATGACATGCTAGAGATCGGCTATGCCGACAACGCGGCGAAATGGTTGCACGGCAAGCTTTCCCGCAAGGAAAAAGTCATGGGCTTCGGTCACCGTGTTTACAAGAACGGCGATTCGCGGGTGCCGACGATGAAGCAGGCACTGACACGGGTGGCGGACGTCCGTGACGGGCAGCGCTGGCTGGACATCTACAACGTGTTGGAAACCGAGATGTTCGCCGCCACCGGGATCAAACCCAATCTCGACTTCCCGACCGGTCCGGCCTACTACCTGATGGGCTTCGATATTCCCATGTTCACACCGTTGTTCGTGATGAGCCGGATCACCGGGTGGACTGCGCATATCATCGAGCAGGCCGGGTCCAATGCGCTGATCCGGCCGCTGTCCGAGTACTCGGGCCGGCCGCAGCGGGCGGTCAGCCTTCGACAGTGATGCGCAGTCGGGGCTTGCGGTCGTCGCCGGGTTGGGCGACGCGGTCCCACACCGTGTCGACTAGCGGCTGCAACAACAACTCGCCCATCTGCCGCAACAGCACGTCGAGAATCTGGGTGGACTCAGGTCGTTGGGTGGACGCCAGCCCGGAACCGCGCAGTGCCACGACTTCGCGGCGGGTCAGGTCGACGAGGACGTCGAGCAGGTGCATCCGGTCGTCGGCGGCCTCGAGGATCGCCCGGCGCACGTAATTCACCACCGGAGGGTTGGCGCGCAGCATCCGGGCAACGGCGTCGTCGCGTGCGGCAGCGACCTGTCGCGCGCTGCCCTTGGCGGGAACCTCGGCCAGTGCGTGAGCGAAATAATCCACCACCAACTGGTCCACCGCGTCTCTCAGCCCGGCTTTGGTCTTGAAGTGGTGTTGCACCAGACCCAGGGTGACCCCGGCCGCAGAAGCGATGTCGCGTAACGACACTCGATCCTCACCATATAGCGCGTAGAGGTCTAGGGCAGCGTTGCGAATCCGCGCCTTGGCGGTCAAGTCCTCGTCGGTAGCCCGCGGGTTCAGCATCTGTCCTCGCCTGTACAGGTGATTATTTTACGATACAAGTGTATCGTGGCCCGCGTGTCGCAGTTGTTCCCCGATTACCGTCCGAGCTGGGAGACCGACCAGCACCGCGAGCTGCGTAAGCATGCCGCGGAGTTCTTCCGCAAGGAAGCCACCCCGAACCAGGAACGCTGGGTCGCCCAGCACGCGGTGGACCGCGAGTTCTGGAACAAGGCCGGCGCCGCCGGTCTGTTAGGTCTGGACCTACCCGAGGAATTCGGCGGGATGGGCGGCGACTTTGCCATGCAGGCGGTGGTGCAGGAAGAACTCGTGTACGCCCACGACCAGTGCTTCGGGTTCTCGGTTCACTCGCCGATCGTCGCGCATTACCTCTACACCTACGGCAACGACGAGCAACGAAAGCGTTGGCTGCCCAAGGTCATCAGCGGTGAAGCGGTGCTGGCGATCGCGATGACGGAGCCGGGAACCGGGTCGGATCTGCAGTCGGTACGCACCACCGCCGTTCGCGAGGGCGACACCTACGTCATCAACGGATCGAAGACGTTTATTTCCAATGGAACTCACTGTGACCTGCTGGTGATCGTGGCCAAGACCGATCCGTCCAAAGGGGCAGCCGGGGTGTCGCTGATCGTCGCGGAGACCAACGACCTCGCCGGGTTCGAACGAGGACGGGTCCTGCAGAAAATCGGTCAGCACGGGCAAGACACCCGCGAACTGTTCTTCTCCGACATGCGGGTACCGGTGGCTAACCTCCTCGGAGCGCAAGAAGGGTTGGGCTTCTACCAGCTGATGGAACAGCTCGCCCGTGAACGGCTCATCATCGCCACCCTGTGCGCGGCGCTGGCAGAAGCGGCGGTGCTCGAGGCGATCAAGTACTCGAAAGAGCGAGAGGCGTTCGGCCGGCCGATCGGCAACTTCCAGAACACCAAATTCGTGTTGGCCGAATGCAAGACCGAGGCACTGGCGATCAAGACACTGGTCGACTATGCGATCGGGCAGTACGTCGACGGTAACAACGACCCCATGACAGCGTCGATGGCCAAGTTGTTCGCCGCCGAGAAGTGCGATCAGGTGGTCGACAAGTGTCTACAGATCTTCGGCGGCTACGGGTACATGGCCGAATACCCGATCGCGAACATGTACACCGGATCCCGGGTGAACCGAATCTACGGTGGCACAAGCGAAATCATGAAGGAGATCATCAGCCGCTCGCTGTGAGCGACAAGCGTCAGCACGCAGCCGGATGCGACTCGCAATACGGCGTCGTGCCGCGGAACCGGTAGCGATGCCCGGCCACCCAGCGGTAGATGGCCTCCTCGATGAACCGGATACCGGGGACGCGGTAGAGCACCAACGGCAGCTTGCTGCCGATCGCGGCCGACACCGCCGCGTTCATGGCCTCTGCACCGGAGTAGACGGCTCCCGACGAATCCAGCCAGCGACCCGAATCCAGCAGCTGGGCTGGGGCGATCCCCAGGCGTTGGGCGACTCCCGGCCCCTGCAACGGCTCGGTCTGCAGCTCGCCGGTCCGATTGTGCCTCAGGATGAATTCCACTGAGCGCGTGCACATTCCGCAGGCGCCGTCAAAGAACAGGATTCCTGACACTGCTCACCTCCCGAAGGCCGGCCAGCGCGAAAACGACGGCGGTGCCGATTTCGGTGAGCGCGCTGAACCACGAGAACCACGTTACGTTGATGTGCGGCGGCGAGATGAAGCTGTCCTGGTAGCCCGGAAAGATTGTCGGCAGCAGGTGTGCGTAGGTGAACCCCACTGCGCTGCCGAAGCCCACGACGACCGCCGCCAACGGCGCACGGGCATGCCGCCGCAGCACCATCGCGACAGCCAACACGACGAACGCCATTTGCACCATGCCGATGACCATGATGAACGGTGGGGAGGCCGACATCCCGCGGCGTAGATGGTCCAGACCGTGGACTGCGAACCCGATCGCGAACGCGACTGCTGCCCAGCGCAGGTTGTCTAGGGGGCGCATAAGCCCTGTCTACTACCCAACGTAGTAGTAGTCAATAGCCGTTCCCATGGGTCTAGAACACGTTCTAATCTGTCGGCCATGGGATTCCTCAAGCCCGAGCTGCCGCAGATCGACATGGCCGAATGGAGCAAAGGCACCCGCGCCGAGAAGATCCGCCCGATGGCCAAACACTGGGCCGAGGTCGGCTTCGGCACGCCGGTCGCGCTGCACCTGTTCTACGTGGCCAAAATCCTGCTGTACGTCCTGGGCGGTTGGCTGTTCGCACTGGCCACCAAGGGCATCGACGGGTTCACGGCCGTCAGCTCCTGGTGGTCCGAGCCGATCGTCTTCGAGAAGGTCGTGCTCTACACGATGCTGTTCGAGGTCGTCGGGCTCGGGTGCGGGTTCGGGCCGCTGAACAACCGGTTCTTCCCGCCGCTGGGCTCGATCCTGTACTGGCTGCGGCCCGGCACCATCCGGCTGCCGCCGTGGCCGGATCGCGTCCCGCTCACCAAAGGCACCGCCCGCACCCCGGTGGACGTCGCGTTGTACGCGGCGCTGCTGGTGATGACGCTCTGGGCGTTGTTTTCCGACGGCACAGGGCCGGTCCCGGAGTTGGGCACCAGCGTCGGCCTGCTGCCGATGTGGCAGATCTGGGCGATCCTGGGCCTGCTGGCGGTTCTCGGCCTGCGCGACAAGGTGATCTTCCTGGCCGCCCGCGGCGAGGTGTACGCGTCGATGACCGTGACGTTCCTGTTCGGCGGCGCCGACATGATCGTCGCGTCCAAAGTCGTGTTCCTGATCATCTGGATGGGCGCGGCCACGTCGAAACTCAACAAGCACTTCCCGTTCGTCATCTCGACGATGATGTCCAACAATCCGCTCGTCCGGCCCCGGGCGCTCAAACGCCACTTCTTCGAACACTTTCCTGACGACCTGCGGCCGGGCCGGCCCTCACGGATGCTGGCGCACTTCAGCACCGCGATCGAGATGCTGGTGCCGCTCGTTTTGTTCTTCTGCCACGGCGGCTGGCCCACTGCGATCGCGGCCGCGGTGATGGTGTGCTTCCACCTGGGCATCCTGGTGGCGATCCCGATGGGCGTGCCGCTGGAGTGGAACGTCTTCATGATCTTCGGCGTGCTGTCGCTGTTCGTCGCCTACGCCGATCTCGGGCTCTCGGATGTGAAACACCCTGTGCCGGTGGCGATTTTGTTCGTGGTGGTCGCCGGCATCGTGGCGCTCGGCAACCTGTTCCCGCGCAAGATCTCGTTTCTGCCCGGGATGCGCTACTACGCCGGCAACTGGGACACTACGCTGTGGTGCGTCAAGCCGTCGGCCGACGAGAAGATTGCGCGCGGCATCGTCGCGATCGCCAGCATGCCGGCCGCTCAGCTGGAACGCTTCTATGGCAGCAAGGAGGCCGCGCAGATCCCGATCTACATGGGATATGCCTTCCGCGGCTTCAATACTCACGGCCGTGCCCTGTTCACCCTGGCGCATCGGGCGATGGCCGGTCACAACGAGGACGACTACCTCATCACCGACGGCGAACGGATCTGTTCCACCGCGATCGGCTGGAACTTCGGCGACGGCCACATGCATAACGAGCAACTGATCGCCGCGATGCAAGAGCGCTGCGGTTTCGAGCCGGGGGAGGTGCGCGTCGTGCTACTCGACGCGCAGCCCATCCACCGCCAAACCCAGCAGTACCGGTTAGTCGACGCCGCCACAGGCGAATTCGAGCGCGGCTATGTCCGGGTGGCCGACATGGTGGTCCGCCAGCCCTGGGACGACGACGTGCCCGTGCACGTGCACGAAAGCCGTGCCACCGCGTCCGACTAGCCGGCTTCCGCCCGCACCTTCTTCGCCGCGGCGACCATGTTGGTCAGCGACGCCGTCACCTCGTCGACCGTGCGGGTCTTCAGACCGCAGTCAGGGTTGACCCAAAGCCGTTCGGCCGGAACGGCATTCAGTGCGGCATGCAGCGACTTGGCGATCTCGTCGATCCTCGGCACCCGCGGTGAGTGGATGTCGTAGACACCCGGGCCCACACTGTTGGCGAACCCGACGGCATTGAGGTCGTCGAGCACCTCCATGTGTGAGCGGGCCGCCTCGATCGAGGTGACGTCCGCGTCCAGGTCGGCGATCGCGCCGATCACCTCGCCGAACTCCGAATAGCACAGATGCGTGTGGATCTGCGTCGAGTCGGCGACGCCCGACGTCGCCAACCGGAACGCTCCGACCGCCCAGCTCAGGTACTGGTCCTGGTCGGCGCGCCGCAGCGGCAACAGCTCCCGCAGCGCCGGCTCGTCGACCTGGATCACCCCGATACCCGCCGACTGCAGATCGACCGTCTCATCGCGGATCGCCAGCGCGACCTGCCGAGCGGTGTCGGCCATCGGCTGGTCGTCACGCACGAACGACCACGCCAGGATCGTCACCGGACCGGTCAGCATGCCCTTGACCGGCTTGTCGGTCAGCGACTGCGCATAGGTGATCCAGTCGACCGTCATCGGCTGCGGGCGTGCCACGTCGCCGAAGAGGATCGGCGGGCGCACACAGCGGCTGCCGTAGGACTGCACCCAGCCGTTCTGGGTCGCGAAGAACCCGTCGAGTTGCTCGGCGAAGTACTGCACCATGTCGTTGCGTTCCGGCTCGCCGTGCACCAGCACATCGAGACCCAGCCGCTCCTGCAGCGCGATGACGTCGGCGATCTCGGCCTTCATCCGCCGCACGTACTCGGCCTGGTCGATCTCGCCGGACCGCAGCGCCGCGCGGGCCTTACGGATCGCGGGGGTCTGCGGATACGAGCCGATCGTGGTGGTTGGCAGCACCGGCAGCTGCAGACGCTCCTGTTGGCTGGCCCGCCGTTCTGCCGCCGGTCCACGCTGGATTCCGGACGCGACGATCTCGTCGATGCGGGCGCGGATCTGTTTGTTGTGCAGCCGCGGATCCGAGCGCCTTGACGCCATCGCGGCATTGGAGGCCGCGATCTCGTCGGCAACCGCCTCGTGGCCGTCGCGCAGTGCCCGCGCCAAGGTGACCACCTCGTGCACCTTCTCGGCGCCGAAAGCCAGCCAGCTGCGCAGGTTGTCGTCCAGATCCGTTTCGGCGGCAAGCGAATACGGCACGTGCAGCGTCGAGCACGAGGTAGACACTGCGACCGCCGCCGCGCTTCCGCGCAGCCTCGCCAGCTTGCCCAGCGCCGCCTCGAGGTCGGTGCGCCAGACGTTGCGGCCGTTGACAATTCCCGCTACCAGGATCTTGTTGGCCAGTTCCGGCACCTCGGCCACTGCAGTGTCGGGGGCGCGGACCAGGTCCACGCCGATCGCCTCGACAGGCGTGCGTGCCAGCGCCGGCAGGGCGGCGCCGGGGTCACCGAAGTAGGTGGCGACGTGGATCGCCGGCCGCCTGCCGACCGATCCCAACGCGGTGTAGACGCGTTCCGCCAGCTGCGGTGCGTCGTCCGCAATGTCGGTGACCAGGGCCGGCTCGTCGAGCTGTACCCAGTCCGCGCCGTTGTCGGCCAGCAGCGAGAGCAACTCGGTGTAGACCGGAATCAGCTCGTCGAGCCGCTCGATCGGCGCGCCGGCGCCGTCCACAGCCTTGCTCAGCAGCAGGAAGGTGATCGGTCCGATGACCACCGGGCGAGCCGGAATGCCTTGGTCGCGAGCCTCTTTGAGCTCCGACAGCACCTTGTCCGGGTTCAGCGTGAACCGGGTGCCGGGCGCGATCTCGGGAACCAGGTAGTGGTAGTTGGTGTCGAACCACTTGGTCATCTCCAGTGGAGAGATCTCGTCGGTGCCGCGCGCCGCCGCGAAGTAGCGGTCCAGCTCGTCGGCGACGTTCTGAACCCGGGCCGGGAGAGCATCGACCAGCACCGCCGTGTCGAGCATCTGGTCGTAGTAAGAGAAGGTGTTCACCGGGACCGAGTCCAGACCGGCGGCCGCCAAGTCCGACCAGGTGTCGCGGCGCAACGTGGCGGCGACGGACTCCAATTCGGATCGGCTGGTCCGTCCGGCCCAATACCCTTCGGTCGCGCGTTTGAGTTCGCGGCGCGGGCCGATGCGCGGGGAGCCGGTGACGGTGGCGGTAAACGGTTGAGCGGTCACGTGTTCGTCCTTCATTCGACAGGGTGGTCATCGCCAAACGGACGCACGGCACTTTCAACCGTTGCGGCCGAACGCCCATTCCACGAGGCGATGAGCCGCCGGACGCGGCGCGCCCGGCACAGCCGGCAGGTCTTCGGACTCGCAGGCGCGCACCGGAGGTGCTCCTACTGGCCGTCGCTTCCCGGTCTTGCGACCAGTGCTGATGACGGCGGTCGTTCCTGCATACCGCTGCGGGACAGTCCCGGACTCTCACCGGGTTCCCTCTCGCGACGCATTCTCAACATGCCCCGCTCGATGCCGGCGTGCCGGCAGACCAGCTGCGCAGTCGAGATTACCCGGTTGCTAATGCCTCGGCGATCGGCACGTCGCCGGTGTTGAACTCGATGGTCCGGCGGATCGTCGAGTCGTCGTGCAGCGCGGCGGCCGCCACCAGCGCGACGTCTTCGCGGGGGACTTCGCGGCCGTGCGGCGCGCCACCGACCGCGATACGCCCCGTCGCCGGTTCGAGGGTGAGCCGGCCCGGCCCGAGAATCGTCCAGTCCAGATCGCTCTCGCGCAGGTGGGCATCCGCTGCGGCCTTGGCCTCGGCATACGGGAAGAACGGGTCGTCTTGGGGGACACCGTGTTCCGGCCCGGCGCCGAAGTAGGACACCATCACGAACCGGCGCACGCCGGCCTGTCCGGCCGCGTCGACAACCCGGATCGCGGCGTCGCGGTCGACGGCATAGGTGCGCGCCGGGTTGCCGCCGCCCGCGCCGGCGGAGAACACGACGGCGTCCTGCCCGGCGAGCAGGCCGGCTAGCGCTTGGGTGGCGAGCTGCTCGATATCGGCGACGACGGGCTTGGCACCCGTCGCTGTCACATCGTCGGTGTGGTCGGGATTGCGGAACACCGACGTCACCTCGTCGCCGCGCTCGGTCAGGATGTGGGCCAAGTGCAAGGCGACCTTGCCGTGGCCGCCGATGATCACGATCCGTGTCATGGCGGCGACGCTACCCCCGCGGCGAGCCGTCCAACGGGTTGGTCAACAATCGAGGCACAACTCATGTTCAAAGGAGAGCGTCATGGCTGAAGCCGTCATCGTCGAGGCAGTTCGTTCACCGATCGGGAAGCGCAACGGCGGCCTGTCCGGCGTGCACCCCGCCGACCTGTCCGCGCAGGTGCTCAACGGACTCGTGCAGAAGGCCGGCGTCGACCCTGAGATCGTCGACGACGTGATCTGGGGCTGCGTCATGCAGGCCGGTGAGCAGGCTCTCGACATCGCCCGCACCGCGCTGCTGACGGCCGGCTGGCCGGAGACCGTGCCCGGTGTCACCGTCGACCGGCAGTGCGGCTCCAGCCAGCAGTCGATCCACTTCGCGGCCGCCGGTGTGATCGCCGGTCACTACGACGTCGTCGTCGCCGGCGGTGTGGAATCGATGTCACGAACCCCGATGGGTTCCTCGCTAGCCAACGGCGGCCGGCCCTTCTCGCAAGCCTTCCTGGACCGCTACGACGGCGCGATCCCCAACCAGGGCATCGGTGCCGAGATGATCGCCGAACAGTGGGGCTTCGACCGCACCACGCTCGACGAGTTCTCGCTCGGCTCTCACGAAAAGGCCGCGGCAGCACAGGATTCCGGTGCATTCGACGACCAGATCGTGCCGATCAAAGACCAGGACGGTAACCCGGTGCTCAAGGACGAGGGCATCCGTCGGGGCACGCCGATGGAGAAGATGACGCAGTTGAAGCCTGCGTTCAAGGAGGACGGCGTGATCCACGCAGGCAACTCCAGCCAGATCTCCGACGGCTCGGCGGCGCTGCTGTTCATGTCGGCGGAGAAGGCGAAGTCGTTGAAGCTCAAGCCGATTGCCAAGGTGCACACCGCGACGCTGGCCGGCGCCAACCCGGTGATCATGCTGACCGCGCCGATCCCGGCGACCCAGAAGGCGCTCAAGAAATCTGGCCTCAGGCTGGAGGACATCGGCGTGTTCGAGGTCAACGAGGCATTCGCGCCGGTGCCACTGGCCTGGCTGAAGGACATCGGCGCCGACGAGAAGAAGCTCAACCCCAACGGCGGCGCCATCGCGCTCGGCCACCCGCTCGGCGGGTCGGGCGCACGCATCATGACCACGATGCTCTACCACATGCGCGACAAGGGAATTCGCTACGGGCTGCAGACCATGTGCGAGGGCGGCGGTCAGGCCAACGCCACCATCGTGGAGCTGGTGTGAGCCAACCCGCGGTGCTCACCGAGCGCCGCGGCAACGTCCTGGTCATCACGATCAACCGCCCGGAGGCCCGCAACTGCGTCAACGGCGCCGTCAGTACCGGCGTCGGCGACGCACTCGAGCAGGCGCAACACGACCCCGAGGTGCGGGCGGTGGTGATCACCGGCGCCGGTGACAAATCCTTTTGCGCCGGAGCCGATCTCAAGGCCATCGCGCGTCGCGAGAACCTGTATCACCCCGAGCACGGCGAGTGGGGCTTTGCCGGCTACGTACACCACTTCGTCGACAAGCCCACGATCGCCGCGGTCAACGGCACCGCGCTGGGCGGCGGAACCGAGCTGGCGCTGGCAAGCGACTTGGTAGTCGCCGAGGAACGCGCGATGTTCGGGCTACCCGAGGTGAAGGTCGGCCTGATCGCCGGCGCCGGCGGGGTGTTCCGGATCGTGCAGCAGCTGCCGCGCAAGGTGGGACTCGAAATGCTGTTCACGGGTGAGCCGATCAGCGCGGCCGATGCCCTGAAGTGGGGGCTGATCAACCAAGTGGTCCCGAACGGCACAGTGCTGGACGCCGCGCTGGCGCTGGCCGCGCGGGTTACGGTGAACGCGCCGTTGTCGATCCAGGCCAGCAAGCGGATCGCCTACGGCGCCGACGACGGAGTCATCCCTGACGAGGAGCCCGGATGGGCGCGCACCACAAGGGAATTCGCGACGCTGCTGAAATCCGAAGACGCCAAGGAGGGCCCGTTGGCGTTCGCGGAGAAGCGGCAACCTGTCTGGAAGGCCCGCTAGCGCAGCGGGTCGCCGCTGATTACCCCGCCAGCTGGTTGACCGCGCGGCTGAACACGCCCGGAAGGGCCTGGGCCGCCGGCACAATCGCACGCCGCGCCACGCGAGGCGTCGTGCCCAGCACCAGCGCGCGGGTCAGCAGTCGGTAGTCGCGCGTGATGCGCCGCCACTCGTGCTCGTAGGACAACGGCGCCTCGTCGACGATCGCGTTCACCGCTGCGGCAGCTTGCTTGACCGCCAGGCTGATGCCCTCGCCGGTCAGCGCGTCCTCGTATCCGGCTGCGTCGCCGACCAACAGCACCCGGCCGGCGACCCGGCGCGACACCACCTGGCGCAGCGGGCCGCAGCCCCGCGCCCGTCCGCGGCTGGCGCCCCGCAAGCAGTGCGCCAGCCGCGGGAACCAGGCGAGTTCGGGTGGGCGGCTGGACAAAACAGCCACGCCGACCAGATCCGGCTCGACCGGCGTCACGTACGCCTCGCCGAACGAAGACCAGTGCACCTCGACGAAATCCGACCAGGCCGGCACCGAAAAGTGCCAGCGCACCCCGTAGCGTCGCGGTCGGCCGGCGACGGCCGTGATCCCCACTGCGCGGCGCACCGCGGAATGCAGCCCGTCGGCGGCCACCAACCACCGGGCGCGCACACCGGCGGCGGTCACCCCGGCGGCGTCCTGCTCGACACTGGTCACCCGCGTCGAGATCCATTCGGTGTCTTGTTCTTTGGCGCGCCCCGCCAAGGCGGCATGCAGTGTCGTGCGCCGGACACCCCGGCCGGGGCCATGGCGAAAAGAAGCCTCGGCTCGGCGGTGCTCGCTCACATACGCGATACCGCGGAACGGCAGGCCAGCCGGGTCGACACCCAGCGATGTCAGCTCCGCTAGACCGCCGGGCATCAGGCCCTCGCCGCAGGCCTTGTCGATCGGGGCATCTCGTGGCTCGGCGACAATCACCGAAAGTCCTTGCCTACGAGCGTGTAACGCGGCGGCCAGCCCGCCCGGGCCGCCGCCGGCAATCAGCACGTCGGCGTCAAACATAGCCCAGCGCCTCGTTCTCGACCCGGATCCGCACCCTCAGCAGCAGCGCGTTGGCCACGGTGAATCCGAGCGCGGTCAGCCATGCCGTATGCACCAACGGCAGTGCCACCCCTTCGGTTACCACCGCCACGTAGTTCGGGTGATGCAGCCACCGGTACGGGCCCCGTCGCACCAGCGGCGCCTGCGGGAGCACGATCACCAACGTGTTCCACCGGCGGCCCAACGTGGTCACACACCACCAGCGCAGTGCCTGGCTCAGCGCCACCACGACCAGCATCGGCCAGCCGAGCCAGCCGATGAACGGCCGCTGCAGCACCCACACCTCGACCACGCAGCCGATCAGCAACGCGGCGTGCACGGTAACCATCACCGGATAGTGGCTACGGCCAAACTCCTTGCCGCCGTGGGCAAACGCCCATCGCGCGTTGCGCTTGGAGACAACCAGCTCAACCAGCCGTTCGATGCCGATCGCCAGGATCAGCAGGTAGTACACGCCTACCAGCCGAGCAGCACGAGTTCCGAGCAGAACGCCGGTCCCATGGCGATCATCAGCCCGTACGAGCCCGGCGGCGGTGGATCGGCCATGTTGGCGCGCAGCACGTCCAGCACCGACACCGATGACAGATTGCCGTTGATGCGCAACGAGTTCCGGGTGTGGTTAAGGGCGTCGACGGGCAGATCCAAGACGTTCTCGATCGAGTCGATCACCTTCGGACCGCCCGGGTGGCAGACCCACGTCGAGATGTCCTCGGTGGTCAGCCCGTGGTCGGCGAGGAAGTTGCGGACGTCGTCGCCCAGGAATTTCTCGGCCACCGTGGTGACTTCGACGGACAACACGATCTTGAAACCCTCGCTGCCGATCCGCCAGCCCATCACGTCCTCGGTGTCGGGGTAGATCCGGCTGCGGGTAGCGAGAACCCTTGGCCCAGTGGGCGTTCGGTTGGCGCCCTTGGCGACGACGGCACCCGCGGCGTCGCCGAAAAGGCTGGAGGCCACAAGATTGGCCACCGAGTGGTCGTCGCGCTGGATGGTCAACGAGCACAGTTCGACCGCCAGCAGCGCCGCCACATGGTCAGGGTAGGCGCGCAGGTAGTCGTACATCCGCGCGACGCCGGCGGCGCCAGCCACACAGCCCAGCCCGAACAACGGAAGACGTTTAACGTCGGGCCGCAGCCCGATCCGGGTGGCCAGCCGGGCTTCCAGCGTCGGAACCGCCAGGCCGGTGACCGTCGTCGACAAGACGATGTCGACCTCGGACGGTTTGACCTTGGCGGCGTCGAAAGCCGACAGCAGCGCTCGTTCGCCCAGGTCCAAAGCGACGTCGAGGTAGGCGTCGTTGGCCTCGGTGAATCCGCTCAGCTCGCCGTAGCGGTGTAGCGGCAGCGCATGGTGGCGGTGCTCGACTCCGCTGCTGACGGTGAATCGTCGAAATTCCTCGCCGCCGAAGCCGGTCACCGCCGAGGAAATGTCGTCTTGGCTGTTGTAGTGCGGCGGGAATTCAATGGTCGCCGCCGCGAGGGATGGGCTGGTTGCCGTGCGCGTTCGCACGCCAGGGGGGGTCACCGGGCGCATCCTGACATCGTATCCATGTAGGAAGGCACGCTATTGAACCTTCGTTAGTTCAAATCGTGCCGAGTGCAACGTCGGCTAACAGAATCGCCCCCGCGCGTCCGTCGTGATCGATAGGTTGGGGTTGTGCGGATTCTTGTGACCGGCGCAACAGGCTACGTCGGATCGCGCCTGGTCACAGCGTTACTCACGGAGGGCCACGAGGTGGTGGCCGCCACCCGCAACCCGGAGCGGCTGGGCCGATTGGGCTGGTGCGACGAGGTCTCTGCCGTCGTGCTCGACGCCACCGACCCGGCGTCTGCGAGGGCGGCGCTCGCCGTCGCCCGGCCGCTCGACGTCGTCTACTACCTGGTGCACACGATCGGCCAACCCGGCTTCCGCGACGCCGACCAAACGGCGGCCGCCAACGTCGCAGCCGCCGCCAAGAGTGCCGGCGTCCGGCGGATCGTCTACCTCGGCGGCTTCGTGCCGGACGGCGAAGTGTTGTCCGAGCACCTGGCCAGCCGGGCCGAAGTGGCCGCCGCGCTGACCGTCGAGGGCGGTCCGGAGGTGGTGTGGCTGGGCGCCGCGATGATCCTGGGCGCCGGCTCCACGTCGTTCGAGATGCTGCGCTATGTCGGCGACCGGTTCCGGCTGATGCCGATACCGGCGTGGATGGACAATCCCGTCGACCCGATATCGATCCGCGATGTGCTGCACTACCTGGTCGCCGCCGCCGATTCCGGCCGGGTCCCGCCGGGCGCGTACGACATCGCCGGTCCCGACACCACCTCGTACAGCGAGCTGCTCAAAACGTATGCGCGGATTTCCGGTCAGTGGCATACGGGCCTGCCGGTGCGCGGGGTGGACACCGCGGTGGCGTCGCGCGTCACCGCGCTCGCATTGCCGGTGCCCGACGGGCTGGCCGCCGATCTCGTGGAGTCGCTGGATCATCCGATGCGTGCGTCCGGCACCGGCCTTCGTGGTGTGGTGGCCGACCCGCCGGGCGGTCTGATCGGCGTCGAAGAGGCCATCAGACGCTCGTTGTCGACCCGGCACCCCAAGCCGGTCAACGAGCTGGCCGATCCGCATCACCTCGCCGACAGCGACCCGTTGTGGGCCGGCGGCGATACGTTGCGCATCCGGCGGTTCGCGCAGGCGCTGACGCCGCGGATTGTGCGGCCCGGTCTCGGGCTGGTCGACAGCGTCCCAGGCCCGATTGCCGGTGCACTGCGCACCGGCCTCGACATGCTGATCACTCTGACCCCGAAGGTGCGCTCTGCATGACCGACCTGACGACCCGTCCCCGGACCAGCACTCTGGACGAGATCCGCCACGCGATCACCAATGTCGCTGTGCCGCACCATGAACCGCCGTCAGTGGTGCGTCGGCGGCGCATCGTCGTCGCTGTCGTCCTGGTGCTCGGTGCGGTGTTGCTCGGCCTGTCGATGAGGCGCCACCCGGGCGAGGCGAGCTTTTACTGGCTGACGCTGGCGCTGGGCGCGGTGTGGGCGGTCGGTGCGCTCGCATCGGGTCCGCTGCATCTGGGCGGCATCTGCTGGCGGGGCCGCAATCAGCGCCCGGTCATCACCGGCAGCACCACGGGTCTGGTGCTGGGCGGGGTGTTCGTGCTCGGCGGGTTGATCGCCAAGCAGATTCCGCCGATCGCCGAATTGATCACGCGCGTACTGCAATTCGCGGACCAGGGCTCGTGGCGGCTGACGTTGGCCATCGCCTTGCTCGGCGCGATCGCCGAGGAGTTGTTCTACCGCGGCGCGCTGTACACCGCGTTGGGCCGCCACCATCCGGTGCTCATCTCGACAGTCATCTACATTGCCGCCACGCTGGCCAGCCAGAATCTGATGCTCGGGTTCGCCGCGATCATCCTCGGGACGGTGTGTGCGTTCGAGCGCCGCGCAACCGGCGGAGTGCTGGCGCCGATCCTCACCCACTTCGTGTGGAGCCTGGTGGTGATATTGGCGCTGCCGCCGCTGTTCGGGTTCTAGCGGTCGGTGAAGTTCGGCGTGCGCCGCTCCTGGAAAGCCGTTGCGCCCTCGAGGAAGTCGTCTGCGCGCAGCAGCTTGGCCTGACCCTGCAACTCGCGGTGCAGCGTGGGCTCCAACTCGGTGAGAGTGGCGGCGTTGATGGCTTCCTTGGTTTTGGCGAACGCCACCGCGGGCCCGGCCAGCAGTCCCGAAATCACCTTGTCCACTTCCGCTTCGAAGGTGTCGGCGGGGTAGACCGCGCTGATCAGCCCGGCCGCCAACGCGTCGGCGGCCGGCAGTCGTTCGGCAAGCAGCGCCATCCGCATCGCGCGGGTGCGACCGACCGCGGCCGCCACCAACGCCGACGCACCGCCGTCGGGCATCAGCCCGATCTTGGTGAAGGCGAGCATGAAAAACGCTGCGTCCGAAGCCAATACGAGGTCACAGGCCAAGGCCAGCGACACCCCGACACCGGCTGCCGGTCCCTGTACGACGGCGACCACCGGGTGGGGGAGCGCAGTGATCGCCTGCACCGCGCGGTTGGCCTGCACGATGATCTCGGTTCCCGGGCCGCCGCTGCCGGACACGTCCTCGGCGCTCATCCCGGCGCCGGAGGAAAAGCCGCGGCCGGCGCCACCGAGTCGCACCACCTTGACCCGCGGGTCGGTTGCCGCGTACTCCATCGCCTCGGCGATGCCGGCGAGCACCGGTGTCGTCAGCGAGTTGAGGCTGTCGGGGCGGTCGATGGTCACCGACAACACCTCGTCGGCGAGCGTGACGGACAGGCCCGCGACGGGCGACAGGGCGTCGATGCCCGAATCGATGGCGGTCATGCGCATCACCATAAGTGACCGGGATGCGGGCGCTTCGAGCGCGGCTGCGAAGATGCGAGCGGTAGGCATCGACAAGGAGGTCGCTGTATGGCGGGACCGCTCAATGGGCTACGGGTAATCGAGTTGGCCGGGATCGGACCGGGCCCGCACGCCGCGATGATTCTTGGCGACCTCGGTGCCGACGTCGTCCGCGTCGACCGGCCCGGCGCCAGCGGTGCCGACCCGATGTTGCGCAACCGCCGTTTCGTCACCGCAGACCTGAAGTCCGACGAGGGGCGCGAGCTGGTGCTCAAGCTCGTCGCCAAGGCCGATGTGTTGATCGAGGGATTCCGCCCCGGCGTCACCGAGCGGCTCGGCCTGGGTCCCGACGACTGCGCCCGGGTCAACGACCGGCTGATCTACGCGCGGATGACCGGCTGGGGCCAGACCGGCCCGCGCAGCAAGCAGGCCGGTCACGACATCAACTACATCTCGCTCAACGGCGTCCTTCACGCGATTGGGCGCAAAGGCGAACGGCCGGTGCCGCCGCTGAACCTGGTCGGCGACTTCGGTGGCGGGTCGATGTTCCTGCTCGTCGGCATCCTGTCCGCGCTGTGGGAGCGGCAGAGCTCCGGCAAGGGCCAGGTGATCGACGCGGCGATGATCGACGGGTCAAGCGTGCTGATCCAAATGATGTGGGGGATGCGGGCATTGGGCATGTGGTCCGACGAGCGCGGCACCAACATGCTCGACACCGGCGCCCCGTACTACGACACCTACGAATGCGCCGACGGCCGCTACGTTGCGGTCGGCGCTATCGAGCCGCAGTTCTACGCCGAACTGCTCAAGGGCCTCGGCCTGGACGCCGCCCAGTTGCCCGGCCAGAACGACCGCACCCGCTGGCCCGAGCTTCGGACCCGGCTGACCGAGGTGTTCGCGTCCAAAGACCGCGACCACTGGGCCAAGGTGTTCGCCGATTCCGACGCCTGCGTGACCCCGGTGCTGGCGTTCGGCGAGGTGGAAACCGAGCCGCACGTCACCGAACGCCACACGTTCTACCAGGCCGACGGCGGGCTGCAGCCGCGGCCGGCCCCGCGGTTTTCCCGCAGCGTCCCGGATCAGCCGCGGCCGCCGTCGCAGCCGGGAGCCGACACCGAAGCCGTCCTGAGCGACTGGGTATAGTCCCCAACCAACCAGTAGGTCGGCCCACGCGTCGGCCGGAGGAAAGGAATGCTCGAGTGGAGATCAAAGACGCCGTAGCACTCGTCACCGGCGGCGCGTCGGGCCTGGGCCTGGCCACCACCAAGCGGCTGCTCGACGCCGGCGCGCAGGTGGTCGTGCTCGACCTCAAAGGCGAAGAGGTGGTCCGCGAACTCGGCGATCGTGCGCGCTTCGCGCCAGCCGACGTCACCGACGAAGCAGCCGTCACGACCGCGCTCGACATCGCCGAGTCGCAGGGCCCGCTGCGCATCGTGGTCAACTGCGCCGGCACCGGCAACGCGATCCGGGTGCTGAGCAAGGACGGCGTCTTCCCGCTGGATGCGTTCCGCAAGGTCGTCGACATCAACCTGATCGGGACCTTCAACGTGCTGCGGCTGGGTGCCGAGCGGATCGCCAAGACCGAGCCGATCGGTGAGGAGCGCGGTGTCATCATCAACACCGCCTCGGTCGCGGCGTTCGACGGCCAGATCGGCCAGGCCGCCTACTCGGCGTCCAAGGGCGGCGTGGTCGGCATGACGCTGCCGATCGCCCGCGACCTGGCCAGCAAGCTCATCCGCGTGGTCACGATTGCGCCCGGCCTGTTCGACACCCCGCTGCTGGCCGGGCTGCCCGAGCCGGCCAAGGAGTCACTGGGCAAGCAGGTGCCGCATCCGAGCCGGCTGGGCAAGCCCGACGAGTACGGCGCGCTGGCGGTGCACATCGTCGAGAACCCGATGATCAACGGCGAAGTGATCCGGCTGGACGGCGCCATCCGGATGGCGCCGCGCTGATGCTGACGACGAAGTTCACCGAGGCGTTCGGGGTCGAGCACCCGATTGTGCAGGGCGGCATGCAGTGGGTCGGCCGCGCGGAACTTGTTGCCGCCGTGGCCAATTCGGGCGCGCTGGGATTCCTGACGGCGTTGACGCAGCCGACGCCGCAAGACCTGGCCGCCGAGATCGCCAAGACCCGCGAGCTCACCGACAAGCCGTTCGGCGTGAACCTGACCATCCTGCCGACGATCAACCCGCCGCCCTATGACGAATACCGGCAGGTGATCGTCGACGCCGGCATCAAGATCGTCGAAACCGCCGGCTCCAACCCGGCGCCGCACCTGCCGATGTTCCACGACAACGGCATCAAGGTGCTGCACAAGTGCACCTCGGTGCGGCACGCGGTCAAAGCGCAAAGCCTGGGCGTCGACGGCATCAGCATCGACGGTTTCGAATGCGCCGGGCATCCGGGCGAGGACGACATCCCCGGCCTGGTGCTGATCCCCGCGGCCGCCGCCAAGATCGACATCCCGATGATCGCCTCCGGCGGTTTCGCCGACGCCCGCGGGCTGGTCGCTGCGCTGGCGCTGGGCGCCGACGGGATCAACATGGGCTCGCGGTTCATGTGCACGGTCGAGTCGTGCATCCACCAGAACGTCAAGGAAGCCATCGTCGCCGGCGACGAGCGCGACACCGAGCTGATCTTCCGCCCGCTGCGCAACACCGCGCGGGTGGCCAGCAACGTGGTGTCGCGTGAGGTCGTCGAAATCCTGGAGCGTGGTGGCCAATTCGCCGACGTGCAGGAGTTGGTGGCCGGCGTGCGGGGCCGCAAGGTGTTCGACGACGGCGACCTCGACGCCGGCATCTGGTCGGTGGGCACGGCGATGGGCCTGATCAATGACATCCCGACGGTCGGGGAGTTGGTGGCGCGGATAGTTGCCGAGGCCGAAGACCTGATCACCGGCCGGCTGGCCGACATGGTCGCCGACGACGAAGAAGAAAAGATCCCCGCTTAACAGCAGGGATCAGGCAATAGGAATATCGAGCGAGGTCGAACTCAAAGGCGCGGACGCGGCGAGGGCCGCGTCCTGATCAGCTCGCTGTGGGCAGCGGGTGCCACTCGTCGAGCTGCTCCGAGGTCTCGCCCTCTACCAACACGTCGCCGTGGTAGAGAGCCTCGAAGTCAACCTTGATGACGTCGGCACTTGAGTCGTCGATCCACATGTTCATGAGCGTATGGGTCACCATTAAGGAATCGTTGAGTCACGATTCGGAAAATCGTGGCAATTCTTACCGCCGGGTAGGGTCGCCGCGCTGGTGGAGCGAGGCAGACGTTATGTCCGGAAATCCGGAATGACCCTTATTTGTCAGGTGTGCAAGGTCTAGGCTCGGCGCGACGTCCTGATCGCGTCGGCGTTGCGGTGAACCATCCCGGGCGCCACATCGTGTAAACCTCCGGGCGACCAGGCCGTACCCATGACTTATCGCCGATAAGTTACCGCAGCTATTTCCGGTGAGGGGACGAGCATGCTGCAGCGAACCGCTCGGCTGGCCCTCGCCGCGCCGGGCAAGGTCCTCGCAGTAGCCGCGCTCGTCCTGGTGGCGGCCGCGATCTTCGGCATCCCCGTCGCCAACAACCTCGCGGCGGGCGGCTTTCAGGACCCGACATCGGAGTCGTCGCGGGCCATCGGCCTGCTGGCCGACAAGTTCGGTCAGAGCGACCAGAAGATGCTGGTGGTAGTGACTGCGCCGGCCGGTGCCGCCAGCGAGCAGGCCCGCCAAATCGGCACCGACATCGTCGAGCAGCTGACGCAGTCGTCATTGGTGTTCAACGTGACCTCGCCGTGGACGTCGCCGCCGGCGGCCGCCGCCGGGCTCCTCAGCACCGACGGCAAGTCGGGGCTGATCGTCGCCAATCTCAAGGGCGGCGAAAACAACGCCCAGAAGTACGCCAAGACGCTGTCGGAGCAGGTCGTCCACGACCGCGACGGGATAAGCGTGCGTGCCGGCGGCGTCGCGATGGTGTACGCCCAGATCAACGAGCAAAACGAACGCGATCTGCTGCTGATGGAGTCGATCGCCATTCCGCTGAGCTTCCTGGTGCTGGTTTGGGTGTTCGGCGGGCTGCTGGCGGCGGCGCTGCCGATGGCGCTGGGCGCGTTGGCCATCGTCGGCTCGATGTCGGTGCTGCGCCTGATCACGTTCAGCACCGACGTGTCGATCTTCGCGCTCAACCTCAGCACCGCGATGGGCCTGGCGCTCGCGATCGATTACACGCTGCTGATCATCAGCCGCTACCGCGACGAGTTGGCCGACGGCACCCCGCGCGATCAGGCGCTGATCCGGACCATGGCCACCGCCGGACGCACAGTGCTGTTCTCGGCAACCACCGTCGCATTGTCGATGGCCGTGATGGTGCTGTTCCCCGGCTACTTCCTCAAGTCGTTCGCCTACGCCGGTGTGGCCACGGTTGGGCTGGTGGCGGCCGCGGCGATCATCGTCACCCCGGCGGCCATCGTGCTGCTGGGGCCGCGACTCGATTCGCTGGACGTGCGGCGACTGGCGCGCCGCGTGCTGCGTCGCCCGGACCCTGCGCGCAAGCCGGTGGACCAGGTGTTCTGGTACCGCTCGACCAAGTTCGTGATGCGACGGGCGGTGCCGATCGGTCTGGCCGTCGTCGCGCTGCTGGTGCTGCTGGGCGTCCCTTTCCTGGGGGTGAAGTTCGGCTCGCCCGACGACCGGGTGCTGCCGCGCTCCGCGTCGGCACATCAGGTTGGTGACCAGCTACGCACCGACTTCGCCGACAACTCGGCGACCGCGGTGCCCGTCGTCGTCCCCGACGCGCGTGATTTGTACCCGGCCGAACTCGACCGCTACGCCGCCGACCTGTCGCGGGTGCCCGACGTGTCGGCGGTGACCGCCCCGACCGGGACGTTCGTGGCGGGGAAGCTGGCCGGCCCGCCCGCCGCACCCGCCGGGGTGGCCGACGGCAGCGCGTTTTTGACCGTCGCCAGCACCGCGCCGCTGTTCTCGCAGGCCTCCGCCACCCAGCTCGACCGGCTACACCAAGTCCCCGGCCCTGCCGGGCGATCCGTCGAAATGGCCGGGCTGGCGCAGATCAACCGCGACAGCGTGGCCGCGATCATGACCCGCCTTCCGCTGGTGCTCGGCCTGATCGCGGCGATCACCTTCGTGCTGCTGTTCCTGCTGACCGGCAGCGTCGTGTTGCCGCTGAAAGCGTTGGTGCTCAACGTGCTGTCGCTGACGGCGGCATTCGGGGCGCTGGTCTGGATCTTCCAGGACGGCCACCTCGGCGCGTTGGGGACGACGTCGAGCGGCACGTTGGAGGCCAACATGCCGGTGCTGCTGTTCTGCATTTCGTTCGGCCTGTCGATGGACTACGAGGTATTCCTGGTCTCCCGGATCCGCGAATACTGGCTGGCTTCGCCGCGGACCCCGGACGCCAACGACAACAGCGTCGCGTTGGGGCTCGCGCGTACCGGCCGGGTGATCACCGCCGCTGCGCTGGTGATGTCGATATCGTTTGCGGCGCTGATCGCCGCGCAGGTGTCGTTCATGCGGATGTTCGGGCTGGGCCTGACGCTGGCCGTGCTGGTGGATGCCACGTTGGTGCGGATGGTGCTGGTGCCGGCGTTCATGCACGTGCTGGGGCGCATGAGTTGGTGGGCGCCCAAACCGTTGGGGTGGCTGCACGAGCGGTTCGGGATCAGCGAGACCGCTACCGCGACGTCGTCCGCCCGACCCTCGGGGCGACACCGCCGAAGCACCCTGCCGCTGGCCGGAGCGGCCGTACGTCATACCGATCATGCTTCGGTGACCGAGAATGGTTAGCGTGGCCGATGTTCGTCGCCGCCGGGCGCCTCGTGGTGCGGGCGATCAGCTTCGTGAAGAAATTCTCGACGCGACCACTGAGCTGCTGCTGGAAACCGGGCAGGCCAAAGCGGTCTCGATCCGGGCCGTGGCGGAGCGCGTCGGCGTGACATCGCCGTCGATCTACCTGCATTTCGAGGACAAGGACGCGCTGCTCGATGCGGTGTGCGCGCGCTACTTCGCCAAACTGGATCTGGAAATGCAGCGGGTGGCGGAGGGGCAGCCGTCGACCGCCGAGGTGCTGCGGGCGCAGGGACTGGCCTATGTCCGCTTCGCGCTGCAGACCCCGGGGCTGTACCGGATCGCCACCATGGGCGAGTGGCGGTCCGGCAGCGACGTCGACGTCGCGCTGGCCAGTTCGGCGTTCGAGCACATCTGCGGCACGGTGCAGACATTGATGGACGAGGGCATCTACCCGCCCGGCGATCCGACAGCGGTTGCCCTGCAACTGTGGAGCGCCGCGCACGGGGTGGCGGCGCTGCTGATCGCGAAGCCGCATCTGCCGTTCGGGGATGTGGAGGCGTTCGCCGACCGGGTGATGCGGGCGGTGTCGTGCGGGCATATCGTGGCGGGACTGGTCGGAGCAGACGCCACGCCGCAACAGACGCTGGAGTGGCTGATGCCGGAGAGACGTTCGGAGGGCTCAGGTACATGACATCCGCGACGACAACGGTCGACAACCCGTTCTTCGCCCGGATCTGGCCCACCATCGCCGCGCACGAAACCGAGCAGATCCGTGCGTTGCGCCGGGAGAACCTGGCCGGATTGTCGGGCCGGGTCCTGGAGGTCGGCGCCGGCGTCGGGACCAATTTCGCGTTCTACCCGGAGACCGTCGAACAGGTGGTGGCCGTCGAGCCCGAGGCGCGGCTGGCGGCCCGGGCGCGCGCCGCCGCGGCCGAGGCGCCCGTGCCGGTTCAGGTCACCGACGCGACGGTGGAGGACTTCGAGGGCGCCGAACCGTTCGACGCCGTGGTGTGCTCGCTGGTGCTGTGTTCGGTGGGCGACCCCGATTCGGTTCTGCGGCAACTATATTCGCGGCTTCGGCCCGGTGGGCAGCTGCGGTATCTGGAGCATGTGGCCAGTGACGGGTGGCGCGGCGGTCTGCAACGACTGGCCGACGCGACGTTGTGGCCCCGGCTGCTCGGGAACTGTCATACCCACCGCGACACCGAGCGGGCGATTGTCGGCGCCGGGTTCGACGTGGACGACAGCCGCCGCGAGGCGACGTTCCCGGCATGGGTGCCGCTGCCCGTGGCGGAGTTCGCGCTGGGCCGCGCGCGGCGGCGTTAGCTAGTCGAGCAGGGCGGGCAGTCGCTGCAGCAGCGTCGGCAATGCCTTGCTGGCGGATTCCCGCACGGTCAGCGTCGCGCTGGCCGACAGCGGCGTCGGCTCCGGATTGACCTCGATCACGACCGCGCCGCGGGCCAGCGCCACGTCGGGCAGGCCCGCGGCGGGGTAGACGATGCCCGAGGTGCCCACCACGACCAGCACGTCGGCGGCCGCCGTCGCCTCGACCGCCCGCATCCACGGTTCCTCGGGCAGCGGTTCACCGAACCACACGATGTCGGGGCGGATCAGCCCGCCGCACGCGCAGGTCGGCGGCTCGACTTCCAGCGCCGGCTCGGCCATCTCGGGCAGTACCCCGCTGTACGGCATATCGCAAGCAGCACAACGGAATTCGAATAGACTGCCGTGCAAGTGATGGACTGGCTTGCTGCCGGCCCGTTCGTGCAGATCATCGACGTTCTGGGTGACCACGGTGACTTCGGCGTGGTCCCGCCAGGCGGCGACGGCGCGGTGTCCGGCGTTGGGTTCGACGCGGCTCACCAGGTAGTGCCGCCACAGATACCAGCCCCAGACCCTTTCGGGATTTTGCAGCCATCCCTGCGTGCTGGACAGCTCATAGGGGTCGAACTTGGCCCACAGTCCGTTCTTGTCGTCACGAAACGTCGGCACGCCGCTCTCGGCGGAGATTCCCGCCCCGCTGAGCACCGTTACTCGCACACCACCAACATAGACTGGCCAGGTGCGGTTGGGGGAGTGGCTACGGGTCGACGAGAACGCGAGCCGCCCGTTGTTCGACCAGATCAGGACCCAAATTATCGAGGCGGTTCGAACCGGCACGCTGCCGCCCGGCACCAGACTGCCCACCGTTCGCGAACTGGCCGGCGAGCTCGGCCTGGCCGTGAACACCGTGGCCCGCACCTACCGCGAACTGGAAGCGGCCGGCATCGTCGAAACCCGCCGCCGCTTCGGCACTTTCGTCGCCCGAGTCGATCCGTCGGACAGCGCGATGGCCGCCGCGGCCCGCGCCTACGCCGACGTGGCACGCGGGCTGGGACTCGGCAAGGATGAGGCGCTGCGCTATGTCGAGGCGGCGTTCGACGATTAACCGAATTCCAGCAGCGTCATGGTCGGGCGAAACGAATTCAGGGCGCGAATCCGGTAGGTCGCCGACAGTAAGGCGTTGACCACTACCCCGCGGGCCGGTGGCGCGGGCAGATCGTGCACGGCACGCACGCCCGGCACTGTGTTGACCAGATCTGCGGCCTCGTCGACCGACATGCTGAACGGCATCGGGGGCATCCTGTAGCGCAACGACGTCCGGTGCCCGCGTCGGGCAAGCCAGCCGAACCGGACGGGCCGCAGATCGAACAACATCTGGCCGCCGGGAAACCGCTTGGCGCACTCCGCAATCAGGCCCAGCGCCTCCTCAGGGTGCAGGTACATCAGCAAGCCCTCGGCGGTGATGAACACTCCGTTCGATGCGTCGACGCGGTCGGCCCAGCTGTAGTCCAGCGCCGACTGGGCGCACACCGAGATCCGGGGTGATTCCGGCAGCAGCCGCGCCCGAAGGTCGACCACCGGTGGGAAATCTACTGTCAGCCAATGGAATTGCGCGTCCGGGATGGCGGCATCCAAGCGCCAGAAGCTGGTTTGCAGACCCTCGGCCAGCGCCACCACGGTGGCCGCGGGGTGGTCTTCCAGGTAGTGACGGGTGTGGATGTCGAAAGCCAGCGCCCGCAGCGCCATGTCCTGGCGCGTGGGACCGAACTTCGCGAAATCGAAGTCGATCGAGTCGGCCAGGGTGATTGCCATCGGGTCGTCGATGACGGCGTCGGGGCGGCGGGCCTCCCGGGCGCGGGCGTACAGCGTCAGCAGGGCGGTCTCGGAAACGCCGGTGAGGGTGGGTGTGTGTTTGGCGGCGCTCATCGACGAGACCCTACCGGTCGCCGGTCACCGCAATACCTTGGTTAGCGTGCGCAGGTTGCGGGTGGTGGTGGACGACTTGTAGCGCTTCTTGCCCATCGTCTTGCCGATGGGGCTGTGCAGGGTGTCGCCCTTGGGCACCTGCCAATAGATGACGCCGTCTCCGCGGGCGATCTTCTCGTCGGGTCCGGCCGCCAGGCCCGCCAGCTCGTCGAGCACGGCGGCATCGGCGACCAGCGTGACGTAGGAGTGGTGCCCTTCCACTTCCGGCTCGAACGGGTACGCGTCGACGATCGCGCGCACCTCGTCGACGTCGTAGACCAGCACCCACGCGTCGTAGCCGAACCTCTTCCGCAGCGTGCTCTCGGCCGCCGCACGCACCGCATCGGCACCCTTGCGTGACTCCAGCA
Source organism: Mycobacterium sp. MFM001 (assembly GCF_003402475.1). Classification (GTDB taxonomy): domain Bacteria; phylum Actinomycetota; class Actinomycetes; order Mycobacteriales; family Mycobacteriaceae; genus Mycobacterium. The sequence continues at coordinate 198,241 of NZ_BFAB01000002.1, read as the reverse complement.
AGACGTTGCCGGTGGCCAGGATCGTGCGCACATTCGTGAATCCGGCGTCGGTAAGCGCCGTCGCCACCTCGGCCATCTTCAGGTTGACTCCGCCGACGTTGACCCCGCGCAGAAACGCGGCATACCGGGTCATGCGCTCGCTCCGAAAAGCCCGTCGCCGCAAGGATGGCCAGTGCTCATCTCGGTGATGCTAGCCGAATCGGGGCCCGCCGCCGGGTTGCGCGACTAGGCTTTCGGCATGGGCCGCCAAGTGTTCGACGACAAGTTGCTGGCCGTGATCGCCGGGAACTCGATCGGGGTGCTGGCGACCATCAAACGCGACGGGCGTCCCCAGCTGTCCAACGTGCAGTACTACTTCGACGCGCGGCGCAACGCGGTGCAGGTGTCGATCACCGAGCCGCGGGCCAAGACCCGCAACCTGCGTCGGGACCCGCGGGCCTCGCTGCTGGTCAGTTCCGACGACGGGTGGTCCTACGCCGTCGCCGAAGGCAATGCGGAGCTGACGCCGCCGGCCGCTGCACCCGACGACGACACCGTCGAGGGACTGATCGCCTTGTACCGCAACATCGCCGGCGAACACCCGGACTGGGACGAATACCGCCAGGCGATGGTCACCGATCGGCGGGTGTTGTTGACGATGCCGATCAGCCACGTCTACGGCATGCCGCCGGGTATGCGCTGATCGCGGTAGGCTGCCGGCATGGCCGAGGAGGACACCAAACGCAAGTTCCGCGAAGCCCTGGACCGCAAGAACGCGAAGTCGGCCGGCGGATCGGCGCACAAGGACGGCGGCGCCAAGCAGTCACGGACGCACGGCCCGGTGGAAAACCGCCGGGAATTCCGCCGCAAGAGCGGTTAGCGCACAACGTCTTTCGTGCTGGCCGAGGCTAAGTATTTTCCCCTACTTTTGGGAAGAGACGAGAGCAGGGCACAGTACTGGCGTAGCTCCCCGACCTCCGGTGCAGCCACAGGCTGGCCCTGAGAGGCTCGGACGCGGAGGTCCTCGACTGCGTCCACGACGGTCTGGAGCCATGCCACGACATCGGCGGTACGGAAAGCCTCTTCGAGACGGATCAGCTTCTCAGGGCACTCGCTGAAGTCGTAGGGTCGTGTGCAGCTCCCGCCAGGGCTGCCTACCGCGTGCCTTAAGCCCTTCGGGGCCTTCGGAATGAGCGGGTTCGATGGTGTATTTGTCATGCTTTCGGCTTCTTTCGTAGTCGCATTGGGTGGTCGTGTTCATTGCTGGGATGGTGAGGCGCTGCCGAGCGTGCCTACGCCTACTCCGCAGCACACACGGCGGTTAACGTGAAGTCGTGGACGAGCAGTCATCGCCTGGGGAGCAAGCGCCAGACCCTCCTGCCGAGGTCAACGAGGGCGAAACCCCGCCACTGCCGGCCGAAGTCGAGGACCGCAGCGAGGGCACTGCGCCGCGAGGCGATCGGACATTGAAAATCGTGGCTTCGGTCGTCGCCGCGTTGACCTTCATTGCGTCCGGTGCGTCGGCGACAGCAGCATGGTTCTCCTGGCGGACAGCGATGGCATCCGAGCAGCTATCGCGTGAGTCCCAGCAGTTGGCCCGCGCTACCGCTGAGAGGCAGGGGGTGCTCCTTGTGGCCGACCAGTACATCGGCCTGGGTGGGCACTGCGGAACGGACAGCTCCCTCGTCGCGTACGTGATGGTCCTCAACTTGGGCCTAGTCGCTGGACGAGTGGAGGGCATGGTCCTGGCGATAGATGCGGAACAGAATCTTCAGCAGAAGATCAGGTATCCCAACGGGAAGTCGGGAGCCGGGGTCGCATTCGACACGACCAAAATCGTTGTGAAGCCGCAAGACAGCGCACTTGTTACGTTGCGGTTCAGTTGTCCTGCGCTTGCCGCGCAGGGGTTCAATCTGGACCACGCAAAAGAGGAGATCACTGCCTCGATCGAGAAGAAGGTCCTCAAGTGGAGGATTGTTCCGTTCTGGGGGTACAACAGCGCGGCAGCGCAAGCAAAGCCGAGACCAGGCCCTGGCGACACTACGAGAACAGTTGGGCCATGACCGATTACAGGCACGGGAAGCCAGGGAACAGCAGCGGCTGGAGAACGCTTACCTGGAGCTGCTCAAAATGGCTGAGCGGGTAGGGCAGTGGGCGCAGATGGTCTACCCGGTAGCGCAGTCAGGCGAGCCTCCCGCAACTCCGTTGCCATCTCTCGAACTACAAGCAGATACCGCAGCACTCGTGGCAGCGTTCGGCACTGATGAGGTTCGGGAGATGGCGGAAGCCTGGCAGTCCGTGGTGAAGCAGATGATCACAGCCGCAGAGCTAGTTGCGTGGGAAGAGGCTGACCCCTCGGGTCGGCGTCTCTCCGGAATTAGTCAGAGGGCGATAATCCACCAGTTGCGGCCTGAGGAAAAGAGAACGCGGGATGCGCTTGGGGCTCAGGTGAGATCCGAACTTGCCTTCGGGTATCGCAGCACCAGAGTGCCCACGGGGGTCACCCGTTCTTACACAATCCAACCGGAGCAGGGTCCGCCGACCGACGAATCGACTTGACGACAAAGCCCGGAGCCTTAACGCGATTAGCGGAGCTGACTCGCTTGGAGCCAACTGCCTGGCGTTACAGGTCTCCGGGCTTGGGGGCGAGTTAGTCAGGTGACCTTCGCGGCTGGCCTGACCGTTCGCCAGCGCGATCGCTACGGCTACGTCGGTGTAGACGGCTGGTCTCGCCGTCGATACTCTCCGGGGTGTGCGTGGGCGAAAGGAACCTTCTTGACTGTGAAGCTCTGCCTGGCGCAGGACCCCGAGGCCGACCAACTGCTATCGGATAACCCATTCGCACTGCTGGTCGGAATGGTCTTAGACCAACAGATTCCGCTCGAATTAGCGTTCCGTGGACCTAAGACGATCGCTGACCGCATGGCCGTGAGTGGTTTACAACGCGTTGCCCACGACCAGCAGGTGCCGATGGAAACCGCGCTCGCGGGCCCGAAGAAAATCGCCGACCGGATGGGCAGCTTCGACGCCACCGAGATCGCTGACTACGACCCGGAGAAGTTCGCCGCGTTGTGCTCGGAAAGGCCTGCGGTGCATCGTTTTCCGGGATCGATGGCCAAGCGGATCCAAGCCCTTGCGCAGATCATCGTCGACCGCTACGACGGCGACGCCGCCGCGCTGTGGACCGCCGGCGATCCCGACGGAGCCGAGCTGCTGCGGCGGCTCAAGGGGTTACCCGGCTTCGGCGAGCAGAAGGCGCGCATCTTCCTGGCGCTGCTCGGCAAGCAGTACGGCGTGACGCCGCCCGGCTGGCGGGAGGCGGCCGGCGACTACGGCAAGGCGGGCAGCCACATGTCGGTCGCCGACATCGTTGACGCCCGATCACTCGAGAAGGTTCGGTCCTACAAGAAGCAGATGAAGGGAAAGGCGGCGAAGTGAAGACACACCTGACGTGTCCGTGCGGAGAGGCCATCGTCGGCAAGGACGAAGACGAACTGGTCGAATTGACCCAGGCGCACCTTGCCAGCGTTCATCCCGGTCTGGAGTACGACCGCGACGCGATCCTTTTCATGGCCTACTGACAGCGCGCCGAGTGGCCAGTTACGGCACGCGAAATGGCGAAAATCGTGTCATAACTAGCCACTCGGCAGCAGGTTACGGCACCACCGTCGAACCGATGGTGGGCATGAACTGGCACTGCTTGTCCTTGGTGGTGACCTGCCCGAAGATCGTCGACATGATGCTGCCCGACCCGGTGTCGGCGATGGCGGTCAACGTCGTCGGCCCCTCGGGGTTGATGTCCCGCTGCGGCTTGAGCGTGGCACTGCCCGACTTCCCGGTGGTCAGGTTCACCCAGGTGACGTTCAACGGCAGCTTCTGCACGTCGGCGGGCCCGGGGGTGCCGACTGCCGTGAACACGTAGGCGGTCTGGCCCGGTTGGGGTCCGGGCGTCGGGATCTTGGCCGGCCCGGCGACGGAGAGAGCAGTGGCGATGACGTTACCGCCGTCGGCCGCGCAGCCCGTCCCGATCGAGGGGTACATGAAGTCCTGCGTGGGCGGAGTGTCCGGGTTGTAGGTGGGGGCCGCAGCCGGAGCCGGCGTCGCAGCCGGGGCAGGCGCCTCCGCGGGCGGGGCCGGAGCGGGCGCAGGGGCCGCCACCGGCGTAACAGCAGGCGTGGGAGCCGGCGCGGCCTCGGGTGCCGGGCCGGCCGCATGCGCGGGGTCGATGCCCGTCGGCAGATGTGCTTGCGCACCTGGTTCCACACCGACCGGCGGCGTGTGCGCCGTCGGGTCCTGCACGAATTGATTCACCGAGGAGGCAACGTTTTTCGATTCCTCGGGTGCCGTCGGACTGTGGCTGAACGCCGACGCGGCGGCCATCAGCAGCTGCTGGGCCTGCTGCGGATCGGCGGCAGCCTGCTGGATGATCGGGCTCAACTGGGTCAGTGCCGGCAGTCCCGGCATCTGCTGGGCGGGCAACGGCTGGGGCGCTGCGGGGTCGGCAGTCGCGTTGGGGCAAAGGCCGAATGCGGCGGTCGATGCGACGGCTGCGGCAGCGAAGCCACTGACCAGATTCCAAGTGCGTACCACGGTGTTTCTCCCGATCGATGGTTGGTGGTCGGCCGGCCAACGTGGGTTGGCCGGCCGACCGTGGGTGTCAGGGCAGGGCGGACAGCGGGAACAGCAGCGGGTTGCTGGACGCCCCTGCCGCGGTACCCGGAGCGGACACCGCCGTCGTGCCCGGCTGGATGCCCTTCGGCACCGGGACACCGCCCGGGGCCAGCGACGCCAGGTCGCCGGGCAGCGACAGGTGCTGCGGCAGCGGCACCGGACTGAACGGCACCTGCGGCAGGTTGAGCTGCGCCTGCGGCATCATCTGCGCGGGGCCGGTCGCCGGCGCGGTCGCCGGAACAGCCGGCGTAAGCCCCGGAATGCCGGTTGCCCCCGGTGTGGTGGCGGGCGTCGTACCCGACACAGGCTGGGTTGCACCGGGAACCAGCGAATTTGCGCCCGGGATAAGGGAACTCGCCCCGGGGACGGCGGAACTCGCGCCGGGCACCGAACCCGCCGGGGGCTGCGGTACCTGGATGCCGGCGCTGGCCAGCGGCGGCGGTGTGGCCGGCTGAGCCCCGAGCGCCGAAGCGACGCTCTGCAGCATTTGTGGTGCATTGGCCGCCGTGCCGACGAGTTGTTGCCCGATGTCGGGAACCGGCACCGGCGCCGGGTCGGCATGGGCGATCCCGCCGGTTAACAATGCGGCCGACGAGCCGACGACGATGGCGCCGGCACGTAACAGTGTCCAAATGGTTGGCATGACTCTCCCTGGTTCTCGACGACACGTCCGCGGCTGATAGTTCGCGTGATGCCAGAGTGACTCAAGTGACACGTGTGGCGGTTATTCGATCGTTACGGCACCGAGCGGTGGCGGTGACCCGCCGCGGCGAGCGGAGCCGTCGCCGCCGGAGCCTCGCTACAGTCGGGCAGGTAGACACGACCTCGGCCGCCCCGGCGGCACCGACCACCCGTCGGCGGGCGATAGCGCCGAACGCCGTCGGGCCGCTGCTGTTGGCGCTGTCCGTCGCCGCCCGGCTGGCCTGGACGTACCTGACTCCCAACGGCGCCAACTTCGTCGACCTGCACGTCTACATCGGCGGCGCCGCCGCGCTTGACCATCCCGGCTCGCTGTATCACTACGTCTACGCCGACCAGACGCCGGATTTCCCGCTGCCGTTCACGTATCCGCCGTTCGCCGCGGTGGTCTTCTATCCGCTGCACCTGCTGCCGTTCGGCGTGGTCGCGTTCTGCTGGCAGGTCGGCACCATGGCCGCCCTCTATGGCGTGGTACGCGTCAGCCAGCGACTGCTCGGCGTGGCGGCCCGCGAAGGCCATCGGGTCGCGATGCTCTGGACGGCGGTCGCGATCTGGATCGAACCGCTGCGCAGCACCTTTGACTACGGACAGGTCAACGTGCTGCTGGTGCTGGCCGGGTTGTACGCCGTCTACACCACCCGATGGTGGTTGTCCGGGTTGCTGGTCGGCACGGCCGCCGGGGTGAAGCTGACGCCGGCGATCACCGGTCTCTATTTCGTCGGCGTCCGGCGGTGGGGCGCCGCGGTGTTCTCGGCCGTCGTCTTCGTCGGCACGGTGGCGGTGTCGGCGCTGGTCGTCGGCGACCAGGTCCGCTATTACTTCACCGACCTATTGGGTGACACCAAGCGAGTCGGGCCGATCGGAACGTCGTTCAACCAATCCTGGCGCGGGGGGATCTCCCGGATCGTCGGGCACGACGCCGGCTACGGCCCGCTGGTGGTGGCCGGGATCGCGGTCACCGCGCTGCTCGCCGTCCTGGCGTGGCGAGCGCTGAACAACGACCAGCTTGGCCAGCTGCTGGTGGTCGAGTTGTTCGGGCTGTTGCTCTCGCCGATCTCCTGGACGCATCACTGGGTGTGGTTGGTGCCCTTGATGATCTGGCTTATCCACGGGCCGCTGTCGGAGCTGCGCGGTGCACGAATCTTCGGGTGGGGCTGGCTGGTGCTCACCCTCATCGGGGTGCCGTGGTTGCTCAGCTTCGCCCAGCCGACCATCTGGCAGAGCAACCGGCCGTGGTATCTGGCCTGGGCCGGGCTGGTGTACATCGTTGCGACGCTGGCGACCCTGGCGTGGATCGCGGTGGCAGGACGGCGCGGTGCTATTGCCCGAGAATCCCGTTGATGTCGCGCGCCATGTCGATGTCGTTTTGCGTGATGCCGCCAGCCGAATGTGTCACCAGCGCGAAAGTCACTGTCCGCCAACGGATATCGATATCAGGATGATGATCCTTGGCTTCGGCGTGCTCGGCGACTCGGCGCACGGCGTCGATACCGTCGAGAAACGACGGAAACTTGATCGACCGGCGCAGGGCGCCGTCTTCGCGCTTCCAACCGTTGAGTTCGGGCAGTGCGGCGTCTACTTGCTCATCCGTTAACACAGCCATACACCGACGGTATACCGTCACCACGATGCCGAACCAGATCGTCGTGGCCGGTGCCGTCATCTCGGACGCGGCGGTGCTGGTGGCACAACGGCATCGGCCCGCGGAACTGGCCGGGCGCTGGGAACTGCCCGGCGGCAAGGTGATGGCAGGGGAGACCGAACCCGACGCGCTGGCGCGCGAATTGGCCGAAGAACTCGGCGTTGACGTCGCGGTCGGCGACCGGTTGGGCGACGACGTAGCGCTGAATGCGACGACGATCCTGCGGGCCTACCGGGTGAGTCTGTTGCGCGGCGAACCCCACCCGCACGACCATCGCGCGCTGCGCTGGGTCACCCTGGCCGAGTTGCATGACGTCGACTGGGTGCCTGCCGACCGAGAATGGCTTCCCGCGCTGGCTCGTGCGCTGGATTCGTGATCGTTCGTTTAGGGCGCGTATGTCTCGAGGTAGGCAGTCATGAGGCGGCGCGCTTCATCGATCGTCGCGTCGTCGCCGGTGGGTGAGCGTCGGAATGCGACGTCGAACAGCCGGTCGCCGGCCTCGAATGCGAGCCGGACGACGAACGGGGGGGTGTCGGCGGAGAGCAGCTTTCGTTCGATGAGGAACTGCCACGTCTGCTGGGCCTGCGACTCGTCGATTGCGCGTGCCAGTTCGCTGTAGGTCGGGTTGACGTGGCGTCCAGTGAACCACAGCTGCACCACGCTGGGATGCTGGCGGAAGTAGGCGAGCCACGTGTTGGTGACCGCGTCGACGACATCGCGCAACGTGTGCAGCGCGGGATCCTCCAGGACCGCGGCGAACCGCTTGTCGATCTCCTGCAAATGGCGTTGCGCCAGTTCGGTTTCGACCTCGTGCCGGTCGGCGAAGTAGTGGTAGACCGACGCGATCGGGATGCCCGCCCGCTCACCGATGGCCTTGAGGGTGGCGGCCTCGTAGCCTTGCGAGCCGAGCAATACCTCTGCGGCGTCGAGGATGGCCTTCACGCGCTCGATTCCGCGGCGCTGCACTCGAGCTGAGCGATTCGGCGTCCGGACGGTCGACGGTGCCGACTGGCGACCGGACTTGCGGCGAGATGGCGCGGCTTGGGCCATGACCGTCTCCGTTCTGATGACGTCGAGCGGGCTCGATTCTGAACTCGAATCGTACTCGAATCTGCGTGTCGGCCGAAACCGGCGATGCCGCCAGCTCGCGGGCACGTTGACAACGTCGCAGGGCCGCTTTATTCTCGAATTCGAGTCGGGTTTGGAATTGGCTCGAGATCTGCGGCTGAGCCGACGGGCCCGGCTCTCCGCGGAGTAGCGAGAAGGTGCAATGAGCGTCATCGAAAACCCGGCCACGGCAAGCGATCTGGCGGCCGAACTCACCGCAGACGTGGTGGTCGTCGGAGCGGGACTGTCAGGCCTTACCGCTGCGCGGCGTCTCGACCAAGCTGGGACAGGGTCTTTGGTGGTGCTCGAGGCCAGCAACCGAGTGGGAGGGCGGACCGTCAACCTCGACGTCATCGATGGCGTGATCACCGAAGGTGGTGGCCAATGGGTCGGTCCCGGCCAAGATCGCGTCCTGGCCCTCATCGACGAGCTCGGGCTGTCGACATTCAAGACCTATGTCGACGGCCGTGCCATCTACCACTTCAAGGGCAGACGGCGAACCTACAAAGGCGACAACCCGCCACTACGGCTACCGGCCGTGCTGGATTACCTCCAACTGCACACCAGGCTCGAGCGCATGGCGTCAAAAGTACCCGCTTCGGCGCCGTGGGATGCATGTGACGCGGTCACGTGGGACGGGGCCACACTCGGCCACTGGCTGGACAAGCATGCGCGGACCGAGGAGGCCCGCTGGCTGCTGACGTTCGTCTTCACGATCGTCAACGGCGAAGACCCACACAACAGTTCGCTGCTCCGCATTCTCCATGGGATCAAGACCTGCGGCGGGATCAGGCACATGGTCGGCACCACCGGAGGGGCCCAGGAATCACGCGTTGTCGGCGGCACCCAACTAATTTCGGTGCGGATCGCCGATCAGCTCAGCCAGCGGCTCGTGCTGAATTCACCAGTGTCCGAGATCATTCAGTCCGACGACGGCGTGATTGTGAAGTCAGCGCGAGCTCAAATCCGCTGTCAGCGGGTGATTGTCGCGATGGCGCCCGCGGATGCCGAGCGGATCCACTTCACGCCTGATCTGCCGGTGCGCCGCGCGGCCCTACAGCGCAAGTGGCACAACGGCACGGAGTCCAAAGTCTTTGCGGTATACGACAAACCGTTTTGGCGAGATGCAGGTTTGAACGGACAGGCGATCACCGATCTGCCGGCGGCGCGCTTCGTCGTTGACAACTCGCCGCCCGACGGCAGTGTCGGAATTCTCCTCACCTTCATCGGAACCGCCCGCTCGGGCACAGGGCTCACCTGGTCGGACGACGTCCTCGACGACCCGGACCGCCGGCGCTCGGCAATCCTCGCGGACTTTGCGACGCTGTTCGGCCCGAAGGCATCACACCCGCAGCAGTTCATCGAAAAGGATTGGGTTCACGAGCCTTGGATCGAAGGTTGTGTGAGTGCACGAGCGCCGGGTCTGATGACCCAGTACACCGACGCCGTAAGCGAACCTGTGGGACGCATCCATTGGGCGGGCACCGAGACGTCGACGTCCGCTTATGACGGCTACCTGGACGGGGCCGTCCGCGCCGGTGAGCGAGTCGCCAAAGAGGTCGGCGACGCCCTTTGCGCGTCAAAGGCGCACCAACGCGCGACGTAAGAAATTCGAGTAAAGCACCAACAGAACGGAGACGTCATGGCCAACACGGCGCAGCGGGTTGTCTTTATCGGTGCCGCAGGTGAGATGTGCCGACTGGCCATCGAGCGCTTCGCCGTCGCGGATGGCGAGTGGGAGCTCGCGCTCTACGACCTCCGGCCGGAACTACTCGAGTCGTTGGTCAAGCGGCTACCGCCGGGGCGCGCCACGGCCCACCGGCTGGACCTCTACGACCGCGAAGGTCTTCATAAGGCGGTCAGCGGTGCCGCGCTCGTCGTCCTGGGTGCAGGACCCTACGTCCGCACGTCGGGGCCGGTGGTCGAGGCGTGCCTTGCGGCCAAAGTGCCGTATCTGGATTTCGACGACGATATCGAGAGCACCTTGCACGCCCTGTCCCAACATGACCGAGCCCGGGAGGCGGGCGTGCCGCTCTACGTCGGCTGCGGTGCCTCTCCGGGCATGACCAACGTCATGGTGGTCGACGCTGCCGGCGAGCTGGACACCGTGGAGAACATCGAGATGTTCTGGGTCGTCGGCGATGAGCGGCCGGGAATCGGCCGCGCCGTGCTGGAGCACATGCTGCACGTCGCCGCCGGTCCCTGCCTGACGTGGGAGAACGGCGGACCGGTCATGCACCAGTCCTGGGTCGAAACCCGCTGCGCCCCAATGGGTGGCGGTCTCGGTGAGACGCTGATGCATGAGACCGCACATCCCGAGCCGGTCACCCTGCCCCGGCTCTACCCCAACGCCAAGAGCATCCGCTGCTTCGGGGGACTCGACCCCGTCGGATTCAACGGCATCGCCCGAGGTGTCGGCCTGGCCGTGCAGCACGACAAGATGACGGTCAAGGAAGGCGTGGACTTCCTCGAGGATCTGCTCTATTTCCGGCTGGGCAGCCCGAAGGGTTGGCGTCACGCTTTCTCGGGGCTGGTCGACGTCGTGCGAACGGGGGAGGGAAAAGTGAGCGAGCTGATCCCGTTCCTCGCGAGGTCGGCCGTGCGTCGTCGGGAGCCTTACCGCGGCGGTCTGCTGGTTCGTGTCACCGGTTTGCGCAACGGGCTGCCGGCCGTCGTCACCAAGCGCACACCGATCGCCGGGCGCGACACGTATCTGATGGCCGATATGGCGGCCATCACGGGCACTGCGTGCGCCGCGTTCATGCTGCTCGCCCTGGAGCAGGACGGCACCCGAAGCGGTGCCTTCGCTCCCGAAAGTTGGGCCGACCCCCAATCGTTCTACAAGGCACTCGAGTGCGTCGGCGTGCCACGCAACGAGCTCGTTGAATCGGTGTAGCGCCGAGCAAGAACCCACGCACTCCATCCGCGGCATAATTGTGCGCACCGAATAATCAAGGCGCTGCGGACAATTCACAGGTGATTTGCAGGAAAGCCACAGAACAGTCGAAGCAAAGCGCCGTCATTCCGTTTTAACAAAACTAAACGGGACATTAACCTTTGCTTCGTACGTTGGTAGTAGTCCGGATGCTTTCCTGTAACGCGTGGGAGTGGCGACCTCGCCGAATGCCGGAGTATGCACGAGCAAGGACTGGGGGCAGCTATCAACACCCTCCCGGTCAGCGGCGTGGTTGCGGCAATCCCTACCACCTATGCTGGGGACCGGTTGCTGACCAGCGTGCGGGCCGCCGATGGTGACGGCCATGTCGAGGCTGGTCGGACGGGTCGGCGAGATCGCCGTCGAGTCGCTGACCAATCCGGGAGACACGACAACGGGGCACTAGCGCGCCGCTACATGTGAGGAGGTCCTCCTTGACTGTCACGCCCCACGTCGGAGGCCCTCTCGAGGAGTTGTTGGAGCGCAGCGGCCGCTTCTTCACGCCTGGCGAGTTCTCCGCCGACCTGCGCACGGTCACCCGCCGTGGCGGTCGCGAGGCTGACGTCTTCTACCGGGACCGCTGGAGCCACGACAAGGTGGTGCGCTCGACGCACGGCGTCAACTGCACCGGGTCGTGCTCGTGGAAGATCTACGTCAAAGACGGCATCATCACCTGGGAAACCCAGCAGACCGACTACCCGTCGGTGGGTCCGGACCGGCCGGAGTACGAGCCGCGCGGCTGCCCTCGCGGGGCGTCGTTCTCCTGGTACAGCTACTCGCCGACCCGGGTCCGCTACCCGTATGCGCGCGGCGTACTGGTCGAGATGTTCCGCGAAGCCAAGGCCCGGCTGAAAGACCCCGTGCTGGCCTGGGCCGACATCCAGGCCGACCCCGCACGCCGTCGCCGCTACCAGCAGGCCCGCGGCAAGGGCGGCCTGGTCCGGGTGTCCTGGGCCGAAGCCACCGAGATGATCGCCGCCGCCCACGTGCACACGATCAAGCAGTACGGCCCGGACCGGGTCGCCGGCTTCTCGCCGATCCCGGCGATGTCGATGGTGTCGTACGCCGCCGGCTCGCGGTTCTTCGAACTGATCGGCGCCCCGATGACGTCGTTCTACGACTGGTACGCCGACCTGCCGGTGGCCTCGCCGCAAGTCTTCGGCGACCAGACCGACGTGCCGGAGTCCGGAGACTGGTGGGACGCAGCGTATTTGATGATGTGGGGATCCAACGTCCCGATCACCCGCACGCCCGATGCGCACTGGATGGCCGAGGCCCGCTACCGCGGCACCAAGGTGGTCTCGGTCAGCCCGGACTACGCCGACAACACGAAGTTCGCCGACGAGTGGATTCCGTGCGCCGCCGGTGCCGACGGAGCGCTGGCCATGGCGATGGGCCACGTGATCCTCTCGGAATGCTATGTGCAACAGCAGGTTCCGTTCTTCCTCGACTACACCCGCCAGTACACCGACCTGCCGTTCCTGATCAAGCTGGAACAGCGCGGCGACACCTTGGTGCCGGGCAAGAATCTCACCGCTGCCGACATCGGCGAGGCAGTCGAGAACGCGGCACTCAAACCCGCGCTGCTGGACGAGGCCACCGACACCGTCGTGGTGCCGCACGGCTCATTGGGTTTCCGCTACGGCGAGGATGGCGTCGGTAAGTGGAACCTCGACCTCGGCAGCGTGGTTCCAGCGCTCACCGTGCAACACAGCGCCGCCACCAACGGGGATCGCAAGACCGCGCTCGTCTCACTGCCCAGCTTCGACACGATCAACGGTGAAGGCGCAACCGTGCAGCGCGGTGTGCCGGTACGCCAGGTCGGAAACCACTTGGTGTGCACCGTATTCGACCTAATGCTGGCGCACTACGGGGTCGCGCGTCCCGGGCTGCCCGGCGAATGGCCCACCGGCTACGATGACGCCACCTACCCGAACACCCCGGCCTGGCAAGAGGCGATCACGGGGGTATCGGCCGGACAGGTCATCCGCGTCGCACGCGAATTCGCCCGCAGCGCCGAGGAATCCGGTGGCCGGTCGATGATCATCATGGGCAGCGGTATCTGTCAGTGGTTCCACGGCGACACGATCTACCGCGCCGTGCTGGCGCTGCTGATGCTGACCGGATCGATGGGACGCAACGGCGGCGGCTGGGCCCACTACGTCGGCCAGGAGAAGGTGCGCCCGCTGACCGGCTGGCAGACCATGGCGATGGCCACCGACTGGGTGCGCCCGCCACGGCAGGTGCCCGGTGCCTCCTATTGGTATGTGCACACCAACCAGTGGCGCTACGACGCCTACGGGGCCGACAAGCTGGCCAGCCCGCTGGGCCGCGGACGGTTCGCCGGCAAGCACACCATGGACCTGTTGGCCTCGTCGACGGCAATGGGCTGGAGCCCGTTCTATCCACAATTCGACCGCTCCAGCCTCGACGTCGCCGACGAAGCACGCGACGCGGGCCGCGACATCGGCGAGTACGTGGCCGAACAGCTCGGTCAGCGCAAGCTGAAGCTCGCCGTCACCGATCCGGACGATCCGGTGAACTGGCCTCGGGTGCTTACGGTTTGGCGCGCCAACCTGATCGGGTCGTCGGGCAAGGGCGGCGAGTACTTCCTCAAGCACCTGCTGGGAACCGACTCCAACGTGCTGGGCGACCCTCCTGACGACGGGGTGCGGCCGGTGGACGTCACCTGCAATCGGGAGATCCCCGAAGGCAAGCTCGACCTGCTGATGTCCATCGACTTCCGGATGACCTCGACGACGTTGGTGTCGGATCTGGTTCTGCCTGCGGCGACCTGGTACGAGAAGGCCGACCTGTCCAGCACCGACATGCACCCCTACGTGCATTCGTTTTCTGCGGCAACCGATCCGCCGTGGGAGACCCGGACCGACTACGACGCGTTCGGCGCCATCGCCCGTGCCTTTTCCGCGATGGCCAAGGACCATCTGGGTACCCGCACCGACGTCGTGCTCACGGCGCTGCAGCATGACACCCCGGATGCAATGGCCTATCCCGATGGCACCGAACGGGATTGGTTGCACACGGGCGAGACGCCCGTGCCGGGCAAGACGATGGCCAAGCTCACCGTGGTGGAGCGCGACTACGGCGCGATCTACGACAAGTGGCAGACGCTGGGTCCGCTGGTCGACAAGTTCGGGTTGACCGTCAAGGGCTACACCGTGCATCCGCATCAAGAGGTCAAGGAACTGGCCGCGAAGTTCGGGGTGATGAATTCCGGTGCCGGCCAAGGCCGTCCGGCGATCACCACGGCCCAGCGGATGGCCGACGTGGTGCTGCTACTGTCCGGGACCACCAACGGCCGGCTGGCCGTGGAGGGCTTCCGCGAGCTGGAGAAGCGCACCGGGCAGCGGCTGGCCTACCTCGCCGAAGGCAGCGAGGAAAAGCGCATCACCTATGCCGACACCCAGGCGCGCCCGGTCCCGGTGATCACCAGCCCCGAGTGGTCGGGCAGCGAGACGGGCGGACGTCGCTACGCGCCATTCACCGTCAACATCGAAAACCTCAAGCCGTTCCACACACTCACCGGACGGATGCACTTCTACCTGGCCCACGACTGGGTCGAGGAGCTCGGCGAACATCTGCCGGTGTTCCGCCCGCCGCTGGACATGACACGGCTGTTCGGTCAGCCGGAGCTCGGCCCGACCGAGGACGGAATCGGTTTGACCGTGCGGTATCTGACCCCGCACTCGAAGTGGTCGTTCCACTCCACCTATCAGGACAACCTGTACATGCTGTCGCTGTCGCGGGGCGGCCCGACCATGTGGATGAGCCCGGGCGATGCGGCGAAAATCAATGTGCGCGACAACGATTGGGTGGAAGCCGTCAACACCAACGGTGTGTTCGTGTGCCGGGCGATCGTGTCGCACCGGATGCCCGACGGGGTGGTGTTCGTCTATCACGTTCAGGAGCGCACCGTCGACACACCGCGTAGCGAGACCACCGGCAAGCGCGGCGGTAACCACAACGCGCTGACCCGGGTGCGGATCAAACCCAGTCATCTGGCCGGCGGCTACGGCCAGCACGCGTTCGCGTTCAACTACATGGGCCCGACCGGAAACCAGCGCGACGAGGTGACCGTGGTGCGCCGGCGCAGTCAGGATGTGAAGTACTGATGAAGGTCATGGCTCAGCTCGCGATGGTGATGAACCTCGACAAGTGCATCGGCTGCCACACCTGCTCGGTCACCTGCAAGCAGGCCTGGACCAACCGCCCCGGCACCGAATACGTCTGGTTCAACAACGTCGAAACCCGCCCGGGCCAAGGCTATCCGCGTACCTATGAGGACCAGGACCGCTGGCGCGGCGGATGGATCCGCGACAAGAAGGGCCGGTTGCGGCTGCGCGACGGCGGGCGACTGGCCAAGCTGTTGCGGATCTTCGCCAACCCCAAGTTGCCGGGGATCAACGACTACTACGAGCCGTGGACCTACGACTACGAGAACCTGACCTCGGCGCCACTGGGCGACACGCTGCCGGTCGCCGCGCCGCGCAGCCAGATCACCGGCGAGCCGATGAAGATCGAGTGGGGGCCCAACTGGGACGACAACCTCGCCGGATCGGTGGAGACGCAGGAAAAAGACCCGATCCTGAAGAAGGTCAGCGACGAGGTCAAGGTCAAGCTCGAAGAGACCTTCATGTTCTACCTGCCGCGGATCTGCGAGCACTGCCTGAACCCGTCGTGCGTGGCGTCGTGCCCCTCGGGCGCGATGTACAAGCGCAGCGAGGACGGCATCGTGCTCGTCGACCAAGACCGCTGCCGCGGCTGGCGGATGTGCGTGTCGGGATGCCCGTACAAGAAGGTGTATTTCAATCACAAGACCGGCAAGGCCGAAAAGTGCACGCTGTGCTACCCGCGCATGGAGGTGGGCCTGCCGACGATCTGTTCGGAAACCTGCGTGGGCCGGCTGCGCTACCTCGGGCTGGTGCTCTACGACGCCGACAAGGTGCTGGAAGCGGCGTCGGTGGAAAAGGACACCGACCTTTACGAGGCGCAATGTGAAATCCTGCTGGACCCCAACGACCCCGAGGTGATCGCGGCCGCCAAAGCCGAAGGCATTTCCGACGACTGGATCGAGGCCGCCCAGCGATCACCCGTCTATGCGCTGATCAACACCTACAAGGTGGCGCTGCCGCTGCATCCGGAATACCGGACCATGCCGATGGTGTGGTACATCCCGCCGCTGTCGCCGGTGGTCGATGCGGTCAGCCGGGACGGCCACGACGGCGAAGACGTCGGCAACCTGTTCGGCGCCATCGAAGCGTTGCGCATCCCGATCGCCTACCTGGCCGAGTTGTTCACCGCCGGTGACACCAAGCCCGTCGACGACGTGCTGCGCCGGCTGGCCGCGATGCGTTCCTACATGCGCGACATCAACCTGGGACGGGACACCCAGCCGCACATTCCGGCGTCCGTCGGGATGACCGAAGAGCAGATCTACGAGATGTACCGGCTGCTCGCCATCGCGAAATACGAAGAGCGCTACGTCATTCCCACCGCCTACACCGGCGAAATTCCCGCCGCCGCGCATGACATGGAATGTTCGTTGTCGGGTGACGGCGGACCGGGCATGTACGAGTCGAGTCCCTTCGCCACACCAAGCGACGGTCCTGTGCCGGTCGCGGTCGAAAGCTTCCACGCGACGCGTCCCCGCTCGCGAACGAACCTGCTGAACTGGGACGGCAACGGGACGCCGGCCGGGATGTTCCCCGAAGAGCAGAAGCAATGAAGCTGCTGAGCAGGTCGCGGGGACCCGCGCTGGCCGACCGACTGGTGTGGCAGGCGGCTTCTCTGCTGCTGGCCTACCCCGACGAACAACGCGACCAGCGGCTCGACACCGTCGAAGGGCTGCTCAGCCACATCGACGGGCCGACGCGAAAGCTGCTGGCGCGCACCGCTACTGAGCTACGGGCGGCTGACTCGCTGGCCGCTGCCGCCGACTATGTCGAAACCTTCGACATGCGCCGCCGCTCGACGATGTACCTGACCTACTGGACCGCAGGTGATACCCGCAACCGCGGCCGCGAGATGCTGGCGTTCGCCCACGCCTACCGCGAAGCGGGCGTCGAGCCGCCGAAAAGCGAAGCGCCCGACCACCTGCCGGTGGTGCTGGAGTTCGCCGCGACCGTCGACCCCGAGGCGGGCCGGCGGCTGCTGATCGAGCACCGGGTGCCCATCGACGTGCTGCTGCAGGCGTTGACCGAAGCGAAATCACCGTACGCCCATGCCATCGCCGCCGTGTGCGAGACGCTGCCGCCGGTCACCGACTCCGACGTGCAGCGGGCGCGCCGGCTCGCCGAATCCGGTCCGCCCGCCGAAGCCGTTGGGCTGCAACCGTTCACATTGACCGTGCCACCTAAGCGAACCGGCGGGAACTGAATTGGCCAACACGAAACTCCTCGAGGTCTTCTGGGACGTCGCACCTTACGTCTCGCTGTCGATCGCCGGGGTCGGCACCTGGTGGCGCTACCACTACGACCAGTTCGGCTGGACCAGCCGCTCGTCACAGATCTACGAATCGCGGTTGCTGTCGATCGGCAGCCCGCTGTTCCATTTCGGCAGCCTGGTGGTGATCATGGGCCACGTCGTGGGCCTGTGCATCCCCGAGTGGTTGACCGAAGACATCGGGATGAGCGACCACTTCTACCACCTGCAGGCGCTGATTCTCGGTGTGCCCGCCGGGATCGCCGCGCTGATCGGGATTGGGTTGCTGATCTACCGCCGCTGGCGCAGCGGACCGGTGCGCCTTGCCACCAGCCTGAGCGACAAGCTGATGTACCCGGTCCTGGTGGCCGCGATGGTGGCCGGCATGAGCTGCACCCTGATGGGCGCTACGCACTACGGCGAGCTACACGACTACCGGCAGAACGTGTCGATCTGGTTCCGGTCGATCTTCATCCTCGACCCGCGTGGTGACCTGATGATTCAGGCGCCGCTGTATTTCCAGATCCATGCGACGATCGCGCTGGCCCTGTTTGCGCTGTGGCCGTTCACCCGTCTGGTGCACGCCTTCAGTGCGCCGGTCGCTTATCTGTTCCGGCCCTACATTGTCTACCGCAGCCGCGACGCGGTTCGCAGCCGCGGCGAGCTGGTGGGCTCGGCGCCGCGCCGTCGCGGCTGGTAGCTCGAGCGTCATATCGTGGCAGATATGGGTCTGCCCGACGACGTCTACGCGCGGCTGTTGCGGCTGCGGACCGAGTTGCGCCGTTTCGAGCGGTGGAGCGCCGAGCAGGCCCAGGCGGCGGGGCTCACCCCCATGCAGCACCAGCTGCTGCTGGCGATCCGCGGGCACGCGGACCGGCGCGGGCCGACGATCGGCGATGCCGCCGACTACCTGCTGCTGCGCCACCACAGTGCCGGTGAGCTGATCCAGCGGGCCGAGGCCGCCGGGCTGGTGGAGCGGGTGCCCGACAGCGACGACCACCGGGTGATCCGCCTTCAACTCACTGCTGCCGGCTCCGAGCGCCTCGAGGCGCTGACGGCGATCCATGCCGAAGAGGTGGAACGGCTCAGCATCGGCCAGATTGGGCGAGACGCCGGCAGCCTGGCAGAATCGCCCGGTGCAATTCCGTAACGTCGCCATCGTCGCGCACGTCGACCATGGCAAGACGACCCTGGTCGACGCGATGCTGCGCCAGTCCGGGGCGCTGCACGAGCGTGGTGACCTGACGGACCGGGTGATGGACACCGGTGACCTGGAGCGGGAAAAAGGCATCACGATCCTGGCCAAGAACACCGCCGTGCATCGTCATCACCCTGACGGCAGCGTCACAGTGATCAACGTCATCGACACCCCCGGCCACGCCGACTTCGGCGGCGAGGTGGAGCGCGGGCTGTCGATGGTCGACGGGGTGCTGCTGTTGGTGGATGCCTCCGAGGGCCCGCTGCCGCAGACCCGGTTCGTGCTGCGCAAGGCGCTGGCCGCGCATCTGCCGGTGATTCTCGTCGTCAACAAGACCGACCGGCCCGACGCCCGGATCGCCGAGGTGGTCGACGCCAGCCACGACCTCTTGCTCGACGTCGCAAGCGATCTCGACGACGAGGCCGCCAAAGCTGCGGAGGAAGCCCTCGGGTTGCCGACGCTGTACGCGTCCGGGCGCGCGGGGGTAGCCAGCACGGTGCAACCCCCAGACGGGCAGGTGCCCGACGGCGACAACCTCGATCCGCTGTTCGACGTTCTGCTGCAACACATTCCGCCGCCGTCCGGCGATCCGGAGGCGCCGCTGCAGGCGCTGGTAACCAACCTGGACGCGTCGGCGTTCCTCGGCAGGCTGGCATTGATCCGCATCTACAACGGCAGGTTGCGAAAGGGCCAGCAGGTGGCGTGGCTGCGGGAAACGGACACCGTGACCGCCAAGATCACCGAGCTGCTGGCCACCGAGGGCGTCGAGCGCTCACCGACCGAGGAGGCCGTCGCCGGCGACATCGTTGCGGTCGCAGGCATCCCGGACATCATGATCGGCGACACGCTCGCCGACCTTGCCGAGCCGAAAGCGTTGCCGCGCATCACCGTTGACGAGCCGGCGATCTCGGTCACGATCGGCACCAACACCTCGCCGCTGGCGGGCAAGGTGCCCGGACACAAGCTGACCGCGCGAATGGTCAAGTCGCGGTTGGACACTGAACTCGTCGGCAACGTGTCGATCCGGGTGCTCGACATCGGCCGGCCCGACGCGTGGGAGGTCCAGGGCCGCGGCGAGCTGGCGCTGGCCGTGCTGGTCGAGCAGATGCGCCGGGAAGGTTTCGAGCTCACTGTCGGCAAGCCGCAGGTCGTGACCAAGACCATCGACGGCGCGCTGCACGAGCCTTTCGAGGCGATGACCATCGACTGCCCGGAGGAATACGTCGGTGCGATCACTCAGTTGATGGCCGCCCGCAAGGGCCGGATGGTGGAGATGGCCAACCACGCAACCGGTTGGGTGCGAATGGATTTCGTGGTGCCCAGCCGCGGGCTGATCGGATGGCGCACCGACTTCCTCACCGAGACCCGCGGCACCGGAATCGGCAACGCGGTGTTCGACGGGTACAAGCCGTGGGCCGGCGAGATCCGGTCCCGGCACACCGGGTCGCTGGTCTCCGACCGGTCCGGCACCATCACGCCGTTCGCGCTGCTGCAGCTGGCCGATCGGGGGCAGTTCTTCGTCGAGCCCGGGCAGGACACCTACGAGGGCATGGTTGTCGGGATCAACCCGCGGCCCGAAGACCTCGACATCAACGTCACCCGTGAGAAGAAGCTGACCAACATGCGCTCGTCGACCGCCGACGTCATCGAGACACTGGCCAAGCCGATCGAGCTGGACCTCGAGCAGGCCATGGAGTTCTGCGGGCCCGACGAGTGCGTGGAGGTGACGCCGGAGGTGGTGCGCGTTCGCAAGGTCGAACTGGACGCCACCGCCCGGGCCCGCAGCCGCGCCCGCGCCAAGGCGCGCGCGTAGATGGGGCTATCGCCCAGACCGCATCCCGATACCCTGTTGGGCGTGCCGAAACCAACCCGGACGCGCTTGACGGTCGGCGCGCTGGTGTTGCTGTTAGCAGCGTGCACGGTCAGCCCGCCGCCGGCGCCGCAGAGCACCGAAACGTCGAAGAGCACTGCGCCGCCGCCGCATCGGGTCACCCAGATCATCATGGGCATCGACTCGATCGGCGCCGGTTTCAACCCGCACCTGGTGTCCGACCTGTCGGCGGTCAACGCGGCGATCAGCGCGCTGGTGTTGCCGAGCGCGTTCCGGCCGGTGGCCGACCCGAACACCCCGACGGGGTCGCGCTGGGAGATGGACCCGACGCTGCTGGTGTCGGCCGAGGTGACCAATGACAACCCGTTCACGGTCACCTACAAGATCCGGCCCGAGGCGTCGTGGACCGACAACGCGCCGATCGCCGCCGACGACTTCTGGTACCTGTGGCGGCAGATGGTCGGCCAGCCCGGTGTGGTGGACCCGGCCGGCTACGACCTGATCACCGGCGTGCAGTCGATCGACGGCGGCAAGCAGGCCGTGGTCACGTTCTCGCGGCCGTATCCGGCGTGGCGGGAGTTGTTCGCCAACATCCTGCCGGCCCACATCGTCAAGGACGTGCCGGGCGGTTTCCCGGCCGGGCTGGTGCGCGCCCTGCCGGTCACCGGCGGCCAGTTCCGGGTGGAGAACATCGACCCGCAGCGCGACGAGATCCTGCTGGCACGCAACGACCGGTACTGGGGTCCGCCGGCCAAACCGGATCTGATTCTGTTCCGGCGGGCGGGGGCTCCAGCGGCGCTGGCCGACTCCATCCGCAACGGCGACACCCAGGTCGCCCAGGTGCACGGCGGGTCGGCGGCGTTCGCCCAACTGTCGGCGATTCCGGACGTGCGGACGGCCCGGATCATGACGCCGCGGGTCATGCAGCTCACGCTGCGCGCGAACGTGCCCAAGCTGGCGGATGCCCAAGTGCGCAAAGCGATTTTGGGGCTGCTCGACGTCGACCTGCTCGCCGCCGTGGGCGCCGGCAGCGACAACACCGTCACGCTGGACCAGGCGCAGATCCGCGCGCCGAGCGACCCCGGCTACGTGCCGACCGCGCCGCCGGCGATGAGCCAGGCGACGGCGCTGGGGCTGCTGCAGTCGTCCGGGTACCAGATCGAAAACGACACCTCGCCGGCGGTGACGCCCCCGGACGGGACCGCGCCGGCGAGCACCGGGCCGCCGGAGATCACCCGCGGCCGGATCAGCAAGGACGGGAACCAGCTGTCCCTGGTCATCGGTGTGGCATCCAACGACCCGACCGCGGTTGCCGTCGCCAACACCGCCGCCGACCAGCTGCGCAACGTCGGCATCGCCGCGACCGTGCTGGGCCTGGATCCGGTGGTGCTCTACCGCGACGCGCTGGTCAACAACCGGGTCGACGCCATCGTCGGGTGGCGCCAGGCCGGCGGGAACCTGGCGACACTGCTGGCCTCCCGCTACGGCTGTCCCGCTCTGGAGGCGACGGCGGTGTCGACGTCGGCCCCACCGCCGGCGCCCGCATCCGATACCTCGCCGACATCCAAGGCGACGCCGGCCCCCACCGCGGGAAGCCAGACGCCGACCACAGCCAGCCGCACACCCGAGCCGGGGGCACTGGTCCAGGCGCCGTCGAACATCACCGGCATCTGCGACCACAGCATCCAGTCGAATATCGACGCCGCACTGAACGGCACCAAGAACATCAACGACGTGATCAACGCCGTCGAGCCACGACTGTGGAACATGTCGACGGTGCTGCCGATCCTGCAGGACACCACGATCGTCGCGGCCGGTCCGAGCGTGCTCAATGTCAGCCTGTCCGGCGCCGTGCCGGTCGGCATCGTCGGCGACGCCGGGCAGTGGGTCAAGACGGCGCAGTAATTACCTTGCGGCGCAAGGTGATCAGACGTGCACCGGCGCCGAAAGCGGGATCACGGTCTCGACGATGCGTAAGAGTTGACGCTTGTTCGGCGGAGCGCCGGTGAGCATCAGATGCTGGTTGATCAACGCCGGCCCGACCCGCGCGGTCAGCGGAGTCAGCGCCGCGGAGTCGATTTCGCCATTCTGTTCGCCAGCGCGCAGGATCGATTCGATGATCCGCAGGCGTGGCGTCACCACGGCGTCGGCGAAGATCGCGCGCAGTTCGGGTTCGTGAATGAGCTGACCCATGATGGCCAGGCTGGGAAACGCGGTCTTGCCGGCCAGCACGTCGCAGTGCGCGGTGAACACGACGAGCAGGTTTTCCCGGGCCGATCGATCGTCACGCAGCTCGGGCAACGGCGGCAGCGCGTAGCGCAAAGCATCCTGAACCAGCGCATACTTACTGGGCCAACGGCGATACAGCGCAGCCTTGCCGGTGCGCGCCCGCGCGGCGATCCCCTCCATGGTCAGCCCGGCATAGCCCACGGCAGCCAGCTCGGCCAGTGTCGCGTCGTACAGCGCATGCTCGAGTTCCTTGCCACGCCGACGGCTGCGGACCGCCTTGTTTTGCTGCGCCATTCCCTGATAGTAGTCGGTCGCGTTTCTCTTCGCGGACGGTTGGCTTCGGACTATGGCTGCGGCCCAAGCGTTTTGCACTAGGTATGGTGCCTGCATGCAGGAGACGCCGCGACTGTTGTTCGTGCACGCGCATCCCGACGACGAAAGCCTGACCAACGGCGCCACCATTGCCCACTACGCGGCGCGTGGCGCGCAGGTGCACGTCGTCACCTGCACGCTGGGCGAGGAGGGCGAGGTCATCGGCGACCGCTGGGCGCAGCTGGCCGTCGACCGCGCCGACCAGCTCGGCGGCTACCGCATCGGCGAGCTGACCGCAGCCTTGCAGGCCCTGGGCGTCGGCGAACCGATCTTTCTGGGCGGTGCGGGACGCTGGCGTGACTCCGGCATGACCGGCACACCGGCGCGCCGCCAGCAGCGTTTCGTCGACGCCGACGAACGCGAAGCCGTCGGCGCGCTCGTCGCGCTCATCCGTGCGCTGCGCCCCCACGTCGTGGTGACCTACGACCCCAACGGCGGCTACGGGCATCCCGACCACATCCGCACCCACGTCGTCACCACGGCCGCGGTCACCGCAGCCGCCACCGACGACTACCCCGGCGCGCCCTGGTCGGTGCCGAAGCTCTATTGGACCGTGATCGCCAAGAGCGCCTTCCTGGCAGGCTGGGAGGCGCTGAGGCCCGAGGATCTGCGACCCGACTGGACGGTGCCGTCCGGAGAAGTCACCGACTTCGACGGCATGGGCTACGCCGACGAGGACATCGACGCCGTCGTCGATGCCGAGCACGCGCTGCTGGCCAAGCGGGCGGCCCTTGCCGCGCACGCCACCCAGGTGATCGTCGGCCCCACCGGGCGGGCGTGCGCGCTGTCGAACAACCTCGCCCTGCCCATCCTCGGCCAGGAGCACTACGTCCTGGCCGCCGGCGCCGCCGGAGAGCGCGACGAGCGCGGCTGGGAAACCGATCTGCTCGCCGGGCTCGGCCAGGCGGTAAGCTGCTGACGAGGCAGCCGCGGAAGGACTTGGCATGGATCCTGATCTGGACTACAACCAGCAGCATTGGCAGGACCGACTTGACAGCTTCCAGTGGGTAATCGGGTCGCTGGTCGCGCAGCTGGACAGCATTCCCACCTGACCGCCACCAAGCCGAGCGCCGGGCCGGTCGACGACACCGGCGCGACGGATCCCGCCATTCGCCTCGTCGTCTTGACGTTGCTGGCCGTCGACGGCATCCTCTCCGCAATCGCCGGCGCGCTGCTACTGCCGGCCTACATCGGTTCCGTTCCGTTTCCCATCAGCGCGGTGATCAGTGGCTTGGTCAACGCGGCCCTGGTCTGGGCCGCCGGGCGATGGACGGCGTCGGCACGGGTGGCGGCGCTGCCGCTGTGGACATGGTTGCTGACCGTTGCGGCGATGACGTTGGGCGGCCCGGGCGACGACATCATTCTCGGCGGCCGCGGCGTGATGGCGTACAGCGCCCTGCTGCTGATCGTGCTCGGTGTGCTGCCGCCCGGATGGGTGCTGTGGCGGCGCCGGGCACATAGGTCGGGGGACCAGACCTAGCGGTGCGCCCCGGGATTACTGTTGCCCCTATGGCAGGACCGCGGATGAAATTCGATCGGGCGGAAGTTACACCAACGTGCCGTTGACCCCGGATGACCTGCCGGCCCCTGTGGTGCCGTCGTCTGCGCTGCGGCGCGTGTTGCGACGGGCCCGCGACGGGGTTTCACTGAACGTCGACGAGGCCGCTATCGCGCTGACCGCACGCGGCGACGATCTGGCCGACCTGTGCCATAGTGCCGCGCGCGTGCGCGACGCCGGCCTGGAATCGGCGGGACGGCGCGGCCCTGGTGGGCGGTTGCCGGTGAGCTACTCGCGCAAGGTGTTCATCCCGGTGACTCATCTATGCCGCGACACCTGCCATTACTGCACGTTTGTCACCGTGCCCGGCAAGCTGCGCGCGCAGGGCGCCGGCATGTATCTGGAACCCGACGAAATTCTCGACATCGCCCGCCGCGGCGGCGAATTGGGTTGCAAGGAAGCGTTATTCACCCTGGGCGACCGGCCCGAGGATCGTTGGCCGGAGGCGCGGCAGTGGCTCGACGAGCGCGGCTATGACTCCACGTTGTCCTATGTGCGGGCGATGGCGATCCGGGTGCTGGAGGAAACCGGCCTGCTGCCGCACCTGAATCCCGGCGTGATGAGCTGGTCGGAGCTGTCGCGGCTCAAGCCGGTGGCGCCGTCGATGGGCATGATGCTGGAGACGACGTCGCGGCGGCTGTTCGAAACGCGCGGCCTGGCCCACTATGGCAGCCCCGACAAAGACCCCGAGGTGCGGCTGCGGGTTCTGACCGACGCGGGCCGGCTGTCGATTCCGTTCACCACGGGTCTGCTGGTGGGCATCGGCGAGACGTTGGTTGAGCGTGCCGAGACGTTGCATGCGATCCGCAAGTCGCACAAGGAGTTCGGGCACGTCCAGGAAGTGATCGTGCAGAACTTCCGCGCCAAAGAGCACACTGCGATGGCCGCGGTGCCCGACGCGGGCATCGAGGAATTCCTGGCCACGGTGGCGGTCGCGCGGCTGGTGCTCGGCCCGGGAATGCGCATCCAGGCGCCGCCGAACCTGGTGTCGCGCGAGGAGTGCCTGGCGCTGATCGCCGCCGGCGTCGACGACTGGGGCGGTGTTTCACCGCTGACACCCGACCATGTCAACCCGGAACGGCCGTGGCCCGCGTTGGACGAGTTGGCCGCGGTGACGGCCGAGGCGGGCTACGACCTGGTTCAGCGGTTGACCGCGCATCCCAAGTATGTGCAGGCCGGAGCGGCTTGGATCGACCCGCGGGTGCGTGAACATGTTGCGGCGCTGGCTGATCCGGTGACCGGGTGGGCGCGCGATGTCAATCCGGTCGGCTTGCCGTGGCAGGAGCCCGACGATGTGGCGTCTTCCGGCCGGGTGGATCTGCACGCGGCGATCGACGTGGCGGGCCGTGCCGCTGATGCCCGCAGCGACCTCGACAGTGCTTTCGGGGACTGGGATTCGATCCGTGCGCATGTGTACGAGCTGGCGGCCCGCGCGCCCGAACGCATCGACACCGACGTGCTGGCAGCGCTCCGCTCGGCCGAACGCGATCCGGCGGGCCTCAGCGATGCCGAATACCTGGCGCTGGCGTGTGCGGATGGTCCGGCTCTGGATGCCGTTGCGGCGCTGGCGGATTCGCTGCGGCGCGATGCGGTGGGTGATGACGTGACGTTTGTCGTCAATCGCAACATCAACTTCACCAACATCTGCTACACCGGTTGCCGGTTCTGCGCGTTCGCTCAGCGCAAGGGTGACGCCGACGCGTATTCGCTATCTACGGCAGAGGTCGCCGACCGGGCGTGGGAGGCACACGTCGCGGGCGCCACCGAGGTGTGCATGCAGGGCGGCATCGACCCCGAGTTGCCGGTGACCGGCTACGCCGATCTGGTGCGCGCGGTCAAGGAGCGGGTGCCGTCGATGCATGTGCACGCGTTTTCGCCGATGGAGATCGCCAACGGGGTGACCAAGAGCGGGCTTTCGGTCCGCGAGTGGCTGATCAGCCTGCGCGAGGCCGGCCTGGACACCATCCCCGGCACCGCCGCCGAGATCCTCGACGACGAAGTGCGCTGGGTGCTCACCAAGGGCAAGCTGCCCACCTCGATGTGGATCGAGATCGTCACCACCGCGCACGAGGTGGGGCTGCGATCGTCGTCGACAATGATGTACGGCCACGTCGATGCTCCCCGCCATTGGGTGGGCCACCTCAACGTGCTGCGCGAAATCCAGGACCGCACCGGTGGTTTCACCGAATTCGTGCCGCTGCCGTTCGTCCATCAGAGTTCGCCGCTGTATCTGGCTGGCGCATCGCGGCCGGGGCCCAGCCACCGCGACAACCGGGCAGTGCACGCTTTGGCCCGGATCATGTTGCACGGCAGGATTTCTCACATCCAGACCAGCTGGGTGAAGCTCGGTGTGGAGCGCACCCAGGTGATGCTCAACGGCGGCGCGAACGACCTGGGCGGCACGCTGATGGAGGAGACGATCTCGCGGATGGCCGGCTCGGAGCACGGCTCGGCCAAGACGGTCGCCGAGCTGGTCGCGATTGCCCAGGGCATCGGCCGCCCCGCCCGCCAGCGGACCACGACCTACAGTCCGCTGGCTGCGTAGTCACCTTTCGGCGCGAGCGTGCGTGTCCCCGTGCGACACGCCGAGCGTGTCGCCGGATTTGCGCGCGTTCGCGTTCGGGTATCCACGAAATATGAGTCCAAAGATCGACACCGACCGATTCCCCGAGTGGCAGCCGTTCGTCGACGCCGTGCAGCAGCGCCGGCCCGACGCCGGCACGTGGTGCGAGGCCTGGACGGTGCGGGACATCGTCATCCATCAGGCGGGCAACGCCGAGGAACTCGCTCGGGTGCTGCGCGGGCACCTGGAAGGCCACCCCGTCGAGACCCGCAGCTTCGAGGAACGCGAGGGGCCGCTGCGCGCCATGAATGACGCGGACCTGTGGGGCGCCCTGCAGGACCGGATGGCCATGCTCAACGACGTGGCCGAAGCCGCCGACCGGGTTCCTGCCGAGACCGACGTGGCCTGGACCGGCCGAACCATGAAGGTGCCGTGGTTCGCCGAGCACATGCGAGAAGAGCTCGTACTACACAGCTGGGACGTCACCGGCGATGACGTCGCGGCGCAGGCGCGGCTGGCCCAGCCCTGGATGACGACTCACAGCGTGGTCGCGGTGGGAAAGCCGCTGCTGATGAAAGGTGCCAAGCGGCTGGAGCCCGGGGAGCGCATCGAGGCGCGGCTGCGGGTGCCCGGCACCGACGACGTCGTCGTCGCAGCCGAAAAGGACTCGGTCCGAATCGAACTCGCCGCGCCCGACGGGCCGGCCACGCTGCAAACGGACGCGGCGGCCCGGGTCCTGCTGTTATGGGGACGACGGCCTGCAGACCCGTCCCGGATCTGCAGTACCGCCGGGCCGGAAGCCCTAGGCCGCGTGCGCGGTCTGCTGGCCGGTTACTAAGCCTTTACTCGCTACCGCTGAGCGGGTATACACACGCTCATGAGACCGGCGTTGGCCGCTCTTGCGGTGTTGATCCTGATGCTCCCCGGTTGTAGCGGCGCCAAAGAGAATCCGCAAAACCAGCTGACAACGTCCAAAGCCGCCAAGCTCGCCGTGAGCAGTCCTGCGTTCGCCGACAACGCGCCGATTCCGGCGGAATACTCCTGCAAGGGTCGCAATATGCCACCGCCGCTGCGCTGGGACCACGTGCCGGCCGGTGCCAAGTCGCTGGCTTTGGTGGTCGACGATCCCGACGCTCCGTCCGGGCTTTACGTCCACTGGGTGGTCACCAACATTCCGGCATCAACCACCGAGTTGGGGCCACTACCGCAGGGAGCGAGCGTGAGCCTGAACTCCGCCGGCAAGCCGGAGTATTTCGGGCCGTGCCCGCCGGCGGGCAGCGGGGTGCACCACTACCGCTTCCAGCTGTATGCGCTGAACAAGCCGTTGACGTTAGCGCCGACCACGCCCGCGCCCGAGGCGACCAAAACCATCGCGGATGCGGCGATCGCCGAGGGCCGAACTGTGGGCCTGTTCAGCGGCTAGCCTTACAGCCGCGCCGCGAGCTCGGTGCCCTGCCGGATTGCCCGCTTGGCGTCCAGCTCGACGGCCAGCGCGGCGCCGCCGATGATGTGCGGCTCAATCCCGTTGCGGCGCAAGCCCTCTTCGAGGTCACGGACCGGTTCCTGGCCGGCGCAGATCACCACATTGTCCACCGCGAGAAGTTGCCGCCGCGGGCCGATGCTGATGTGCAGCCCGTCGTCGTCGATCCGCTCGTAGTTCACCCCGGAAAGCTGCTGCACTCCTTTGGCTTTCAGCGATGCCCGGTGCACCCACCCGCTGGTCTTGCCGAGCCGTGTGCCCTGCGGGCCTTTGCTGCGCTGCAGCAGATACACCTCGCGGGCCGGCGGCGACGGGATCGGGGCCACCAGCGCGCCGCGCGCTTCTTGCGGGTCGGCCGCACCCCATTCGGCCTTCCATTCCTTGAGGTTCAGCGTCGGCGACGAATCGGTCACCAGAAACTCGCTGACGTCGAAACCGATGCCGCCTGCACCGATCACGGCCACGCTCTTACCCACCGGCTTGACACCGGTGATGGCCTCCGCATAGCTCAGCACCATCGGGTGCTCGATGCCCGGGATCGACGGAATCCGCGGTGCCACACCGGTGGCCAGTATCACGTCGTCGTAGCCGGCCAGTTCGTCGGCCGACACTCGGGTGCCAAGCCGCACATCCACGTCGTGTTTGGCCAGCATCGTCGTGAAATACCGAATCGTTTCGCTGAATTCTTCTTTGCCGGGAATCCTTCGGGCCAAGTCGAATTGGCCGCCGATGAAGTCGTTTGCCTCGAACAGCGTGACGCGGTGGCCGCGTTGCGCGGCGTTGACCGCGGCGGCCAGCCCGGCGGGACCCGCCCCGACCACTGCAACCGTGCGAGCACGTCGGGTGGGGGATAACACCAGCTGGGTCTCGCGACCAGCCCGCGGATTGAGCAGACACGAGACCTCTTTGTGCACGAACGCATGGTCCAGGCACGCCTGATTGCAGGCGATGCAAGTGTTGATCTCGTCGGCGCGATCAGCAGCGGCCTTGAGCACCCAGTCCGGGTCGCTCAACAGCGGCCGGGCCATCGAGATCAGCTGTATCTGCGTCTCGGCCAGGATTTGTTCGGCGGCCTGCGGCATGTTGATCCGGTTGGACGCCACCACCGGAATGCTGACGTGGCCGGCGACGGCGTCGCTGATGTCGACGAACGCGCCGCCCGGCACCGAGGTCACGATCGTCGGCACCCGCGCCTCGTGCCAGCCGAATCCGGAGTTGAGCAGGGTGGCTCCGGCCGCCTCGACTTCGGTTGCCAGCGCGACGATTTCGTCCCAGCTTTGGCCGTCCTCGACGTAGTCGGCCATCGACATCCGGTAGCAGATGATGAAATCGGGGCCGACGGCGGCGCGGGTGCGGCGGACGATCTCGACCGGAAAGCGGCGACGGTTCTCCGCGCTCCCGCCCCAGGCGTCGGTGCGCTTGTTGGTGCGCGGCGCCAGGAACTGGTTGAGCAGGTAGCCTTCGCTGCCCATGATTTCGACGCCGTCGTAGCCCGCCTCGCGGGCCAGCGAAGCGCAGCGGGCGAAATCGTCGATGGTGCTCTCTACCCCGTGCGACGTGAGCGCCCGCGGCCGAAACGGGTTGATGGGCGCCTTGATCGATGATGCGCTCACCGAAAGCGGGTGGTACGCATAGCGTCCGGCGTGCAGGATCTGCAGCAGGATCTTGCCGCCAGCGTCGTGCACGGCCGCAGTGATGCGTCGGTGCCGTCGCGCCTCGGCGGACGACACCAGCTCGGAGGCGAACGGCAGCAGCCATCCGGTGCGGTTGGGTGCGTAGCCGCCGGTGATGATCAGCCCGACCCCGCCGCGGGCGCGCTCGGCGAAATACTCGGCCAGCCGGTCGATGTGACGCGATCGGTCTTCCAGCCCGGTGTGCATCGACCCCATCACCACGCGGTTGCGCAGCGTGGTGAAGCCGAGGTCCAACGGCGACAACAGGTTTGGATACGTCATAGCGCGGCCACCACTTCGTCGAGCCAATCGACCGCGCTCTCCTCGGCGCGGATGCCGCCACGCAGTACCAGGTACTGATGCAGCGCGGCGCTGCGCAGCTTCGACGGATCGGGGAATTGGCGTTTCTCGAATCCCCGGTAGGTGTCCAGCAATTCGGCGTGTTCGGCGCGCAGTGCCGCGATCTGCGTGCGCAGCGCGGCGACGTCGCCGTAGACCGCGCCACGTACTTTGACGGCCACGTCGCGAGTGCGGGTGTCGGACAACGCGCTGCCCCGGCCGGTGAGTGGTTCGGCGATCCAGCGGGCCAACTCGGCGCGCCCGGCCTCGGAAACCGTGTAGACCTTCTTGTCCGGGCGACCGTGTTGAACCACGGGGGTCGCCTGCACCCAGCCGTCGTCCTCCATCGTGCGCAGGGTGCGGTAGATCTGCTGATGGGTGGCGGTCCAGAAATAGCCGATCGAGCGATCGAACCGGTGGGCCAGCTCGTAGCCCGAGCCGGACTGCTCGGACAGGGAAACCAAGATTGCATGGGTGAGAGCCACCCGGGCAGCCTACTATGCAACTAGTTGCATAGCCAGTGCCATGTTTGCTTTTTGTCTGCAACGTCTAGTATCAGTAACCAACAGATCCGCGTCATTGAACAGCACTTGGAGGAGACCTTCGTGACGTACACGATCGCCGAACCCTGCGTCGACATCAAAGACAAGGCGTGCATCGAGGAATGCCCGGTCGACTGCATCTATGAGGGCGCTCGGATGCTGTACATCCACCCCGACGAATGCGTGGACTGCGGCGCCTGCGAGCCGGTCTGCCCCGTCGAGGCGATCTTCTACGAAGACGACGTGCCCGAGCAGTGGAGCCAGTACACGCAAATCAACGCGGACTTCTTCGCCGAACTCGGCTCCCCGGGCGGCGCGGCGAAGGTCGGCATGACCGAAAACGACCCGCAGGTCGTCAAGGATCTGCCGCCACAGGGTGAGGGCGACTGAGCGAGACAGTGATCCGCCGGCCCGTGTCGGCGTCCTTGCCGGTGTTCCCGTGGGACACCCTGAATGACGCACGCGCACTGGCCGATTCGCACCCCGGCGGCATCGTCGACTTGTCGGTCGGCACACCGGTGGACCCGGTTGCGCCGCTGATCCGCGAGGCGCTTGCCGCGGCCAGTGCGTCGCCGGGATACCCCACCACCGCCGGCACCCCGCGGTTGCGGGAATCCGCCGTCAAGGCACTGAGCCGCCGCTACGGCGTCACGGGGCTGGCCGAGAGCGCAGTCCTGCCGGTGATCGGCACCAAGGAGCTCATCGCGTGGCTGCCGACGCTGCTGGGGCTGGGCGCCGCGGACCTGATCGTGGTGCCCGAGCTGGCCTACCCGACCTACGACGTCGGCGCGCGGCTGGCCGGGGCGCAGACAATGCACGCGGACTCGCTCACCCAGTTGGGGCCGCAAACCCCGTCGCTGGTGTACGTGAACTCGCCCAGTAACCCGACCGGGCGGGTGCTCGGAGTCGACCATCTGCGCAAGGTCGTGAGCTGGGCGCGAGAGCGCGGCGCATTGGTGGCCTCCGACGAGTGCTACCTCGGGCTCGGCTGGGACGCCGAGCCGCTGTCGATCCTGCATCCGTCGGTGTGCGACGGCGACCACACCGGGCTGCTGGCGGTGCATTCGCTGTCGAAGAGCTCGTCGCTGGCCGGCTACCGGGCCGGGTTCGTCGCCGGCGATCCGCACGTGGTCGGCGAACTGCTGGCGGTCCGCAAGCACGCCGGGATGATGGTGCCCACCCCGGTGCAGGCTGCCATGGTCGCCGCGCTGGACGACGACGACCACGAGCGCGAGCAGCGCGAGCGCTACCGGCGCCGGCGCAAACTGCTGCTGCCGGCGTTGCGGAAGGCCGGTTTCACCGTCGACCATTCCGAGGCCGGGCTGTATCTGTGGGTGACCCGCGGCGAGCCCTGCCGCGACACGGTCGCTTGGCTGGCGCAGCGCGGCATCCTGGTGGCGCCCGGCGAGTTCTACGGCCCGGGTGGCGCACGCCACGTGCGGGTGGCGCTGACCGCCACCGACGAGCGGATCGCCGCGGCGGTGGCGCGGCTGTAATACGGTCGCCATATGAGCGCGTACGACCGCGAAGCGGTGGACCGGCTGCCGTTCAGCTCTGCAGAGAAGTCCGAGCGCTACCGCACGGAGAACTACACCGGAGCGGTCGGGCTCAACTGGTATCGCAGCGATCCGAGCCTGCAGTTCACGATGGCCTACTACCTGCGGCCCGACGAGCTGGCGGTGGCCGAGCCGCATCTGGACCGCATCGGCGAACTGATGGGCGGCCCGGTGGCGCGATGGGCCGAGGAGACCGATCGCAACCCGGCGCGGCTGGAGCGCTACGACCGCTGGGGGCACGACGTCAGCCGGGTGGTGCAACCGCCGTCGTTCACCGCGTCCAAACGGGCGGTGCTCGACGCGCACCAGGCGCTCAAAGACGACGCCCGCAAAGCCGGCCTCAACCCGTCGCTGCCGCTGTTCGCCGCCAACTATCTGCTCGACCAAGCCGACATCGGCATGGGCTGCGCGCTCGGCACCGGTGGCGGCATGGTCAAGTCACTAGTCGCGGCGTACGCGCCGGCCGACGTGCGCGACCATGTGCTGGCCAAGTTCGAGACCGGCGAATGGGAGGGCGAGACCGCGCAGCTGCTGACCGAGCGCACCGGCGGTTCGGATCTGGGCGCGCTGGAGACGACCGCGACGCGACACGGAGATAGCTGGCGGCTCAACGGGTTCAAGTGGTTTGCGTCCAACTGTGACGGCCAGGTGTTCGTGGTGTTGGCGAAACCCGAAGGCGCGCCCGACTCCAGCCGCGGCGTGGCCACCTTCCTGGTGCTGCGGACCCGCCGCGACGGGTCGCGCAACGGGGTGCGCATCCGTCGTCTCAAGGACAAGCTCGGCACCCGGTCGGTGGCCTCCGGAGAAGTGGAATTCGTTGACGCCGAAGCTTTTCTGCTGTCCGGTGAGCCGTCCGGCGAAGGCTCGCACGACGGCAAGGGTCTGGGCCGGATGATGGAGCTGACCAACGCCGCGCGGCTGGGTATCGCGCTGTTCGCCGTCGGCAACGCGCGCCGCGCGCTGGTCGAGTCGCTGTGTTACGCGCAGCGCCGTGTTGCCTTCGGCGACAGGCTGATCGACAAGCCGTTGATGCGGCGCAAGCTGGCCGAGATGATCGTCGACGTCGAAGCCGCTCAGGCCATGGTGTTCGACGGCACCGGCTTGGCCAACCATCGGCAACCTCGGGCCGTCAGGCAGCGCATCGCCGTGCCGGTCACCAAACTGAAAGTCTGCCGGCTGGGTATCACGATGTCCTCGGACGCGATCGAAATCCACGGCGGCAACGGTTACATCGAAAACTGGCCGGTGGCACGGATATTGCGCGACGCCCAGGTGAACACCATCTGGGAGGGACCCGACAACATCTTGTGCCTGGACGTGCGGCGCGGCATCGAGAAAATCCAGGCCCACCAGCCGCTGCTGGAGCGCCTGCACGACGCGGTATCGGTGTCCGACGACGACGCCACGACGCAGTTGGTCAGCCGCCGCGTCGCGGATCTGGATGCGGCGATCACCGCCTGGACCAAGCTGGAGGGCGACGTGGCCGAAGCGCGCTTGTTCCCGCTCGCGCAATTCATGGGCGACGTGTACGCCGGTGCGTTGCTCACCGAGCAGGCCGCCTGGGAGCGGGCGACATACGGCACAGACCGCAAAGCACTGGTCGCCCGGTTGTACGCGCACCGATATCTGGCCGACCACGGGCCGCTACGCGGCATCGACGCCGACAACGACGAGGCGATCGAACGATTCGACGAACTCGTCGACGGCGCGCTGGTCACCGACTGATGACAGCACCCGCGCCGCAGCCGCGCATCCCGCTGTCCATCACCGACGTCTTCAAGCGCATCTTTCTCGGCAAGCCGCTGATCACCGAGGAATTGAATTCCGAGCGGCTGTCGAATCCGGTTGCGCTGGGGGCGCTTTCGCCCGACGCGATCTCGTCGACCGCCTACGGTCCCGAGCAGATCATGATCGAGCTGCTGCCCCATGCGGGCCTGGCCGCGTTCGCGTTGCTGCTGCCGATCACCGGTGTCATTCTGTTGATCCTGGTGTTGGTGGCCGCATCGTATCGGCAGGTGGTGATGGCCTACACCCGCGCCGGTGGCTCGTATGTGGTGGCGCGGGAGAACTTCGGGCCCAGAGTGGCGCAGATCGCCGCGGCGGCACTGCTGATCGACTACGTGGTGACGGTGGCGGTGCAGTCGGCGGCCGGCACGGTCGCGGTGGTGTCGGCGATCCGTCCGCTCGGCCCGTACAGCCTGGAAATCACTGTCGCCGTGGTACTTCTGATCTGCTACGCCAACCTGCGCGGGTTGCGCGAGGCGGGCCTGCCGTTCGCGATCTCGACCTACTCGTTCGTGGTCATGATCTCGGCGACGATCGTGACCGGCGTGGTCCGCCACCTCTTCTGGGGCTTACCGACATACGACCCGCAACACATTGCCGGGGCGGTGCCGGTCCACCAGGGCAACGGGCTGGTGATGGGCGCGACGATCCTGGTGCTGCTGCGCGCCTTTGCCAACGGAGGGTCGTCGCTGACCGGGGTCGAGGCGATCTCCAACACCGTCAACGTCTTCCGTAAACCGCAGGGCACCAACGCGCGTCGCGTCCTCACCGTCATGGCCTGCATCCTCGGGTTCTTGCTGGCCGGCGTGGCGTACCTCGCGAACGTCACCCGCGCGACGCCGTATGTCGACGAGTATCCGTCGATGCTCTCGGAGATCGCCCGGATGGTGTTCGGCCAGGGGATGGTCGGCAACGCCTTGTACTTCCTGGTTCAGGCGTCGACTGCGGCCATCTTGTTCACCGGTGCCAACACCAGTTTCAACGGTTTCCCGGCGCTGGCAAGCTTTGTCGCCGAGGACCGCTTTTTGCCGAGGCAGCTGACCAAACGCGGGCATCGGCTGGTGTTCTCCAACGGCATCATCGCGCTCACCGCGCTGTCGGTGGCGCTGCTGATCGCCACCGGCGGCTCGGTCAACGCACTGGTGCCGTTCTACGCGATCGGGGTGTTCACCGGGTTCTCGATGGCCGGCTACGGAATGACCAAACACCATCTGACGCACCGCCAGCCGGGCTGGCGGCACAAGCTGGCGATCAACTTCTCCGCCGGCGTCTTGTCGACGATCATCGTCTGTATCTTCGCGGTGGCGAAGTTCACCGAAGGCGCCTGGCTGGTGGTCGTGGTCTTCCCCCTGATGGTGTTGGCGCTGATGCGGCTCAACAAGGAATACCGCGCCGAGGCCGCGATTCTCGAGAGGTTCCGCACCGACCGGCCCGAATTGGTCAAGTACGCGCGGCATCGGGTGTTCGTGTTCGTCAACTCCGTCGACCTTGCGGTGATCGAGGCGCTCCGCTACGGAAGGGGTCTGCGCGCCGACGAGTTGATCGCCGTGCATTTCATGGTCGACGCCGCCTATGCGGCGCAGCTGCGAAAGCGCTGGGATCGCTTTGAACTCGACACCCGGCTGCGGGTGGTCGACTGTCCGGACCGGCAAATCACCAGGGCGGCACAGGAACTCGTCGTCCGGGCGCTCGGCGAACACCCTGACACCAACGTCACGGTGCTACTGCCGCGCCGCACCTACTCGCCGATGCTGGGACGATTGCTCCACGACCGCACCGCGGACAAGATCGCGCGGGCCATCAGCCGGATCCCGGATGCGGCCGCGACCATCGTGCCCTACGACGTGCAGTCCAAGATCGCCGAAGCCTTCCCCGATCTCTTCGAGCAGCGGATCGTTCGCGAACTCGACAAGATCGAAGCGCGGATCTCCCGTGGTGAACAACGGACCGTCGAGGAATACGAACATCCCGAGAGTCCGTCGGCGGTGATCGCGGTGGATGGTCTGATTCCGGGACGACGGGCCACCATCGAAGGACGGGTCAGTCAGGTCGAGGAAACCACGAAGCGCAGACAGACGTTCCGGTGGATCGTCGTCGGCGACGACAGCGGAGAAATACGGGTCACATTCAATCCCGGGCGTGGTGACGAGATCCAGCCCGGCCAACTGCTGCGTGTCACCGGAAAGGTGCGTCAGAGTGGCAGCCGCCCGATGTCGATGGTGGACCCCACCTACCAGGTGCTCGAAGAACCCGCGGAAACTACGTAGCAAAGCAAGGACAGCGTCGCCGGCGTGCGGCAAAGTTACCGATATGGCTACCAACCCAAAGGTTCCGAAACCTGGGGATATCAAATCCGCTGCACAATCGGCTGTGGAAACGGCACAAGCGGTCGCAAGCGGCGCGATGCGTATTCCGCCGGCTTCCGTTCAGATCGCCGCGCAAATGCCGGATCTGTTGGAAAACCTCGCGATCGCGACCGAGCGCCTCAACACAACGATCGATCGTGCGGAAAGATACATCGCCCTTGCCGATCCCATGATCCGAACCCTGGACCGCCTGCTGCCGCAACTCGAAGCGCTCGTCGCGACGGGCGACGACGTGTTCAGGGCCCTGTCCAGCCTCCCGGGGGTTTCGACGCTGGGTCGACTCGCGGGCGGTCGGTCATCAGACGTGCGGAAAGCCGACAAGCGCGAAGGCAATCGCGCCACGTGACCCGGGGCGCTATTCGGCGCTCGCGGCTTCGTAATCCGCGACCCGCGCCCGCAGCAATGTCACGTAAGGTCAGCCGCTCCTTGGGATCACAACGTGGTGTCGTGGGCCGGAGGCCGATGCGAACGGTAGCGGCGATCCAGCGCGGCGGCTTCGTGGAATTCCTCTTCGGGGCGGGCGGCCGGCCACGCCGGTTCGGGCGAACCCGGCTCGGGAGTACTCGGTGAGCCGCCGCGCATCCACGCCGCCAGTTCGCCGATCACGATCAGGGTGCCGGTGGCGGTCAACGGAATCGCCCAGACGCGCCGGTGCAGCAGAGCGCTCTTGCATTGGTCCACGTAGTTGGTGGCCGGCCTGGAATGCTGCGCGGGTTCTTGATCGCTGATCGACGCCTGCAGCAACTGCGTGTAGTAGCCGTTGCCGCATTTGATCTGGATGCCCCACCGGTCGTGTGCGTCGAGGTAGATCGGCAAGCACAGCACGACTAGCCCGGCGGCGAGTAAGGCGGTGCCGACGAGCATGGCCAACCAACCACGGCTTATCACCTTGGCTGATTCGTCCATGTCCCGATGATGCGCCCGTCGGCGGGGGGTTGCGCAAGCCTCGGCGGCAGGGTTTTTCAGGAAGTGAGGATGTAATGCTTGCTCGATTGGCTTGGCAAGAGTCCACTTACGGCCCGTCGTCGTCATCGCCATCCCGCAACAGCTTTTCGGGGTGGTGGTATCGGTTGACGCGGGGTTGGCCGTGGTCGAGGTGTGGTGGTGGGATCCATTCGGCGTCGCCGTGTGCGTTTTTGCGGGTGGTCCAGCCTTCTTCGGCCAGCGGGTGGTGTCCGCCGCAGCCCAGGGTGAGGTCGTTGATGTCGGTGGTGCGGCATGTGGCATACGGGGTGCAGTGGTGGGCTTCGCAGGAGTAGCCGGGCACTGGGCAGTTGGGGAAGCTGCAGCCGTGATCCTTGGCGTACAACACGATTCTTTGCGCGGGTGAGGCGAGGCGTTTGGTGTGGTAGAGCGCCAAGGCTTTGCCTTGGTCGAAAATCGCGAGGTAGTGGTGCGCGTGCGAGCCCAGCCGGATCACGTCGGACATCGGTAGCAGTGATCCGCCGCCGGTGAGTCCGTGGCCGGTGCCGGCTTCGAGATCGCCCAGGTTGGTGGTGACGATGATGGTGGCCGGTAGCCCGTTGTGTTGACCCAGCTCTCCGGAGGCCAGCAGTCCCCGCAGCCCAGCCAGCAGGGCGTCGTGGTGGCGCTGCCCGGTGCTGCGCGAGTCACGCTGGGCGGTCTGCTCACAGGGTGTCCGGTCCAGCACTGGCGCCGGGTCGTCGGGGTTGCACATGCCCGGGGCGGCCAGCTTGGCCCACACCGCCTCAATGGTGGCGCGCAGCTCCGGGGTGATCCAGCCGCTGAGTTGGGACATCTGATCGGGGCCTTGCTTGCCAAGGGTCAGCCCGCGCCGGCGGGCTCGGTCGTCGTCGGTGAAATCACCGTCGGGGTTCAGACAATCGGTGAGCCGGGCGGCTAGCTTGGCCAAATCGTCGGGGCGATGCTGGGCGGCGAGCCCGGCCAGATGGGCCTCGGCGTGCTCGCGGGTCTCGACGTCAACAAAGCCGGGCAGCCGGTGCATGAAGCTGCGGATCACCGCCACGTGACCGGCACCGATCTGTCCGGCGCGCTGGGCGGCGGCGGTGGCGGGCAACACCGCCTCGAGCGGTTCACCGGTCATCGCCCGGCGCTCCCCAAGCTCTTCAGCATCGTGAATGCGCCGCGACGCCTCGGCGGGGGTGATGCGTAGCCGTTCGGCCAGCGCAAAGCGCAGCGTGCCGCCCAGCTCGGTGTCGCTGGCCTGCTCGGCGAGCTGGGTGATCAGCGGATGTTCGACCGCGGGCAGCCGGCGGCGCACCGTCTCGCAGCGTTCCAGCAGTGCGAGCCGCTCCGGCGTGGTCAGCACGTCGAAGTCCAGATCCAGGGCGCGCTTCAGGTCAGCCTCGAGCGAGTCGAAGACCGCGACGATGTCTTCCCGGCTACTCGAACGCATGTTCGAATACTATCACGCAACCCGGACACGCGACACGACAATCCACAAGGGAAACCAAAGTGACACAAGTGGTTACAGTGATGTCGGGGGTTTCGTGCGGCCCCCGGTTGCTGCGGTCACCCCCGACCGTCGATGACGCGACAAGCGGATGGTTAAGTGACCGTCGTGAAGCAATTGACAGCTGTCTTGGGGTCCCTGACCGGGTTGGCATTCACCGCCAACGGCTACCGCCCGCTGAGCAAGCGCGGCTACCCCTCACTGTTCGCCTTCGCCTACGGCGTGTTCGCCTCGGAACTACCGCTGCAGGTTCTCGGCGGCCAACTCGCGACACTGGCCGCAGTGACCCGCCGGCTCTCACCACGGGTGCGCTGGTTCAGTTGGCTGGTGTCGGCCGTGTCATGGCTAGGCCTGTTAGGTCTGCATCGCATCGGCCGCCAATCCGACAGCCCGCTGACCGCCGCGCTGGATGTCGGGCTGGGCGCGGGCCGTCGCACCGAATCGGGCGATCTGTGGAAGCGGCCGGCGGGTGCGGGCACGGCCAAGTCGCCAGGTGTCATCCGCATGATGCGGGTCTACGGCGACTACGCGCACGACACCAACATCAGTTACGGCCCATACGGTTCGCGCAACCATCTCGACATTTGGCGCCGTCCCGATTTGGATCCCAAGGGGCAGGCTCCAGTGCTACTGCAGGTTCCCGGCGGCGCGTGGATGCTGGGAAGTAAACGCCACCAGGCGTATCCGTTGATGAGTCACCTGGCCGAATTGGGCTGGATCTGTGTCGCGATCAACTACCGGCTCAGCCCGCGCTCGACCTGGCCCGACCACATCGTCGACGTCAAACGCGCACTGGCCTGGACCAAGGAGCACATCGCCGAATACGGCGGGGACCCGGACTGGATTGCGATCACCGGCGGGTCAGCAGGTGGGCATCTAAGCGCGTTGGCCGCGCTGACCGCGAATGACACACAATTTCAACCGGGTTTCGAGGACGCCGACACCAGCGTGCGGGCCGCGGTCCCGTTCTACGGCGTCTACGACTTCACCTATACCGACTCGCTGCACCCACTGATGACGCCGACGCTGGGCAAATACGTATTCAAACTGTCGCGCAACGAAACCACGGAGGCTCTGCGCGCCGCCTCGCCAATCAGCCACGTCGGCCCCGATGCGCCACCGTTTTTCGTGCTGCATGGGCGCAACGACTCGCTGATCCCGGTCGAACAGGCCCGCGCTTTCGCCGCGCGGCTGCGGGAAGTCAGCCGCCAGCCGGTCGCGTACGCCGAATTACCCTACGCACAGCACGCTTTCGATATCTTCGGGTCGGCACGTGCCCAGCACGCTGCGGTGGCCGTCGAACAGTTCCTCGCCGAGATCTACGCGAAGACGTCGCTTTAGGCGTCGATCACCACACGATCGCCCTTGGCCCGCGAGACACATACCAGCATTTCGTCATCGCCCTCGGCGGCGCGCCCTCTGCGCTCCACGTCGCCGGCCAGCACCCTGACCTTGCAGGTTCCGCAGAAGCCCTGCTGACACGAGTACGGGGTGGCCGGGTCACGGTCGAGCATCACCGCCAGCGCCGAGCGGTTCGCCGGCACGCTGACCACCTGCCGTGACCGCGCAAGCTCCAACTCGAAGGGGACACCGTCGACCACCGGCGGTGGACTGAACCGCTCATAATGTAATGGCGCGTCGGCATGTTCGTCACGCGCCGTGCGCACCGACTCCAGCATGCCGGTCGGCCCGCACACGTAGACAGCCGTCGCGGAGCCGGCATCGACAAGCAGGTCCTCGGCGGTGGGGATCCGGCCGCGCTCGTCGTCCGCCCACACCGTGACCCGATCCGGCGCCACCGCCACAAGCTCGTCCAGCAGCGGCATGAACTGGCGGCTGCGGCCGGCATACACTGCGCGCCAATTGATTCCATGCTGCTGGGCGACCTGCACCATCGGCAGGATCGGTGTGATCCCGATGCCGCCGATCACGAACAACACCTGGCGCTCGTCAGTGACGAGATAGAACGCGTTGCGCGGGCCTTCCAGTACCAGCGTGTCACCCACGTCGAAGCTGTCGTGCATCTCGATCGAGCCACCACCACCATCGGCGATGCGGCGCACGGCGATTCGGTAGTCGGTGCGCCGGCCGGGCGGGCCGCACAGCGAGTACTGCCGACGCCGGCCCGAGGGCAGCCGGACATCGATGTGCGCACCGGGTGTCCACGACGGCAACAGTCCACCATCGGGATCGGCCAACGTCAACGCGACCACGTCGGGGGCCAGTACTTCGCGTTTGGTGACCACCGCGGTAATCGCGCGCTGCACCGGCGCCACGCGAGACGGCGTCCATCGCGACACCGACGCCAGACCGCCGAACAGTGTGCCCACGCCGTACAGCGCGGTCAGCGCGCGGTCGCGTTTCCGGCGGCCATAGAGGTCGGCCGGTCTGCTTGTCCAAATGCCTTGTTTCACAGTTCCTCTCACGTCTGTCGGAGGTCGAATCTCGCGAACAGCCGGACCAGCGAGGGACTGATGCGACGCAGCGCGTAGCCGACCCTGGACTCAGCCGCGACCGGCAGCACCGCCGGGCCAGTGCGGATTGCCTTGACGATCGCCTTCGCGACGGCTTCCGGGGTGTAGTTACGACGCCGATACGCAGCGTCGGCCTTCTGCCGGGCTCGCTCCTGCTGCTCTGCCGAAAGACCCGCGTACACAGTGCTTTTAGCGATATTGGTATTGACGAAACCGGGGCACACCGCCGTCACCGTAATGCCCTCGTCGGCGAGGTCCGCGCGCAGCGATTCGCTCAACGCCAGCACCGCCGCTTTCGTGGTGCCGTAGGCGACCATGGACTTCGACGGCAAAAACGCTGCGGCCGACGACACGTTGATGATCGTTCCGCCCTGGCCGCGGTCGACCATCTGCGCGCCGAACGCCCGGCTGCCGTTGATGACGCCGCGCACATTGACCCCGATGATGGTGTCCCAATGCTCCGGCGTGGTCTCCAGGAACCGGCCTGCCATCCCGATACCGGCGTTGTTGACCAGGATGTCGACCACCCCGTGCTTGCTAAGTACTTGCGCCGCAAGGTCGTTCATCGCCGCTTCGTCACTGACGTCGACCTGGTAGACGGCAGCCTCCGCCCCGGCCGCCCGCACAGCCTCCGCGGTCTCGCCAGCGCTGCCGGCATCGAGGTCGACCACCACGACAGTGGCGGCGCCCTGGCGGGCCAACTCCACCGCGGTGGCCTGGCCGATCCCAGCGCCGGCCCCTGTAACCAGCGCGAGTTTGCCTACCACATCACGGGATCCGGTCTCGATGACGGGTGTGGCGCGGCCGTCCACCCACTCGGCGGTGAGCCGGGCGATGACGTCGGGGCGCGACGTCACCACCCAGTGCCCGCCCTCGATCGGGATGATCCTGCCGCCCGGCGCAAGCGAGCCGGTGAACCGCTGCAACGGCGGCGACACGAAATAGTCCTGGCGCGCGACCAGTACCTGCACCGGGACACGTGTTCCCGGCAGCTGCGACGGCGGCGCGAGGATCGGCGCGGGCATGTTGGCGCGGTAGAGGTTGAGCCCGTTGAGGTAGTCATGCGTCGACCGGTACGGCGCAGGGCGCCGGCTACGGGTGCTCGAACGGCCGATATGTTCAACCGCCTCAAAGACTTTCGCCGTCGCCCGTGACCTGATCGCCAGCTCCGGCACAGCCGGGCACAAGAAGAACCAGATGTAGCTGGACGCCAGGACCTGTTTGGCGACGTCGGCTAGGGCGCGCGGTGTGCGCGGTGACCGCAGGAACTTGCCCGCATAGTTCAGGTGCGGCCCGGAGATCGACGTGAACGACGCGATCCGGTCCATCACGGACTCGTCGGTGACCGCGGCCCACGCCTGAATCGAGCCCCAGTCGTGGGCCACGAGGTGAACCTCGTCGACCCCGAGACTGTCGATCACCGCGGCGATATCCGAAACCAGTTGGGGGAGGCGGTATCCCGACCGGTCGGGCGGGCATGCGGATTCACCGGCGCCGCGCACGTCGTAGGCCACAAAGTTAAAGCGGTCGGAGACTAGTTCCGCGACGCCGTCCCACACGTGGTGGTTATCCGGGTAGCCGTGGATGGCCAGAATGGTCGGCCGCCGGGCGTCGATCTCGCCGTACCGGTGCACGGCCAGAGAAACGCCGTCCGACGCGGTCACGAAGGAGGTGGCCATGGCTCAGTGCGCGGCGCGGGCAGCAGGGGAGCGGGCCAGGTACTCGACCGCGCGCCCAACGCCGCCCAGCTGCGACGGATGGAAACTCGGCTTGTAGTACGCGCCGATCACCCGCACGAACTGGAATGGCCCGGGCACCAAACCCCGTCGCGCCGCATCGAAGTAGTCCCGCCAGCGCGGCTTGGTTCCCGGCGGCAGGTGCGGGTCGACCGAGTACATGAACCGCACGCCACG
Source organism: Mycobacterium sp. MFM001 (assembly GCF_003402475.1). GTDB lineage: Bacteria > Actinomycetota > Actinomycetes > Mycobacteriales > Mycobacteriaceae > Mycobacterium. The sequence goes on along the minus strand of NZ_BFAB01000002.1, from coordinate 154,454 downwards.
TGCGAATAACCACAGCATTGCCGGCGTCACCAGCAGCTGAGTGCGCACCTGGCGCCAGTACCCGGCCCGCAGATGCTTCATGGTGTCGAAGGCGACCGCTTTGTGCTCGACTTCTTCTGCGCCGTGCCAGCGCAGCAGGTCCAACATCACCGGGTCGGCGCCGAGGTCGTCGAGTTGCGGGGTGTCCAGAATCCACTCACCGAGGATCGCGGTGTAGTGCTCCAGCGCGGCCACGATCGACACTTGCTCTGCCAACCAGCTCTGCCGTCGCCGCCGGCTCCACCACGGCCGGTCCCCGATCAGCTTGTCGAACATCCACCGGATCTGGCTGGTGAACGGCGTCATATCCACGCCCTTGGCTGTCAGGTGGTCGGCCACGCCGGCGTGCGCCTGGGAATGCATGGCCTCCTGGCTGATGAAGCCCTGCACGTCCAGCCGCAGCTGGTCGTCGCGGATCAGCGGCAGCGCCCGTTTGAAGACATCGACGATCCACTCCTCGCCCGCCGGCAGCAGCAGATGCAGGACATTGCAGAAGTGGGTCGCGAACACCTCGTTGGGCACGTAGTAGAACGGCAGCTTTGCCCAGTCGAAGTCGACGTCGCGCGCCTGCAGGACGATCCGCTCATGATCGAGGGTCTCGTCGTGCGGGCCCGCTGCCTGGTCATCGACGGTAAACATCGCAATCTCCAGTCTAGTTACGCGCTGTATCGTGCTTCGCTCTCCGCCTCGGTGATCAGACGCTCGCGACGCAGGAACCCGACGAGGTCGTCGACCGTGTCGGCCAGCGCCGGCTCGCGGCGACGGACCTTGGCCAGCGAGCGTGCCTGGCGGTACTGGCTGTTGTCGTAGCGCTTGTCCCGCATGGCCTGGATCTTGGCGGCCGAACGGGTGAGGAAATCGACCAGCGGATAGAGCGCATCGCCCGGCGTGCACCGGTGGTTCACCTCGTCGGTGAACGACGGGATGTCCAGGTAGTCAAAGCGGTAGCCGTGGCGTTCGGACAACAGCCGGGTGATGTGGGTGAGGTTGTAGTAGTCGTCGGCGGTCAGGTTGAAGACCGTACCCGCCTCGGCCGGAAGGCCCATCAGCGACACGATGTGATCGGCGATCAGGTCCGCCGGCAGGAGGCTGATCTGGTTGCGGGCGTCCACAGCCAAACCGTGCTCGATCATGAACGCGGTGAGCCGCACCAGGATGTCGTCCTGGCTGCCGTAGCCCGCGCTGGTCGGGGAGATGAGCGACGGACGGTAGATTCGCACATCCAGTCCCTGGCGCTGCGCTGCCAGCACCAGCTGCTCGGCGACCCATTTTGACTGCGAGTAGCCGAAGTCCAGGCCGCTCATCTCCTCGTTCGCGTAATCTTCGCCGACCACCGGCATGGTGCTCCAGCCATAGATGAAGGTGCTGGAAACCAAGTGGAAAGCTTTCCGGTGCGCGGTCATGGCCAGACGCAGCAGCTCGTGCGTGCCGCCCACGTTGGTGGGTCGCAGGGCGTCGTAGGTCCGGACGTAGTTGACCAGGGCGCCGTTGTGCACGATGGCGTCGATGCTCTCGGCCAGCTGCTGGAACGCCGTCTCACCGATCCCCAGGTGCGGCTCGGCGAGATCGCCGCAGATCACCCGCACCCGCGCGCGGACCTCGGCTTCCAGGCCGGGGGACCACAGCTGGGCCTGCCGCAGCCCCGCGATGATCCGGTCCAGGCCGTGCGCCGCATCGGTGGCGCGCACCAAGGCGTGCACGGTGTAGGACGTCTGCGCCAGCAGGCTGCTGACCAGGAACGGCCCGAGGAACCCGGTGGCGCCGGTCAGCAGGATGTCGGTCGGCACGCCGTCGCGCGCCGGCGGCAGGGCCGGCAGCGGCAGTTGCGCGTCGGCACGCATCTGCCGGGTCTCGTATTCCTCGTACTCGGCGGCAATCTGATCCAGCGTCTGCCGCAAGGTCTGGAGCGGCAGCTCGGCCCCCTCTCCGAACTGCCGCATGATCTGGAAGAACTCGGCAACCGTCAGCCGCTGAAGCAGCCGCGTGTTGACCTCCTTCGCCAGCTCACCGGCGCCGTGCTCTCTCAGCAAGGCCTGCAAGTCGGTGTGAAGCTCGGCCAGGGCCAGCGAGTCGATGCCCAGATCGGCGAAGCTGCAGTCCTCCTGACCGGTCAGGTCGTAGCTCTCGATCAGGTAGCGGAAACGCTCCAGCGGACCCGCGCCGGCTCCCGGCGCTTCGGGTGCCTCATGAGAGTGGCTCGCCAGCACCGGCAGCTTGCCGTCCAGCCAGAGCTGGCGGGTGTGCGCGCGCCGGATCTTGCCCGACGTGGTCTTGGGAATGCTGCGCGGCGGTGAGAACACGATGGTCTGCGGATCGATGTGGCAGTGCCTGCGGATGGCCCGGGCCAGCATCTTGGCATCGGGGAGCGCGCCCTTGTCGCGCACCTCGGCGACCACGACCAGCGACTCCTGCTCGTCCCGCTCGACCGAGAAGGCGGCGACGCAGCCGCCGCGGATCTGTGCGGCAGAGCGTTCCACGACCGACTCGATGTCCGATGGGTAGCAGTTGACGCCGCGGACGATGATCAGGTCTTTGCGCCGGCCGCAGACGAACAGCTCGTCCTCGTAGAGGAAGCCGAGGTCGCCGGTGCGCAGATAAGTGTGTTCGTCGTCGCCGACGATGCGGGCTTCGAACGTCTCCGCGCTGAGCTCGGGACGGCGCCAATAGCCGCCGCCTTTGGATGCGCCGTCGACCCAGATCTCGCCGATCCGGCCCTCGCCCAGGTCCTGCCGCGACTGCGGGTCGACCACGCGGATCACGTTTCCGGCGACGGCCTTGCCGGAGCTCACCAGCGGGGTCTGGTTGTTGTTCTCGGGCACGGCCTTTTCGATCCGCACCACATTCTGTTCCAGTGCCCGCTTGTTCACGGTCACGGTCTGTCGGCCCTTGAGCGTCACCCCCAGGGTGTTCTCGGCCAGGCCGAACGCGCCGGTCAGCGCGTCGGGCCGCAGACCGTAGGGCGCGAAGCGCTCCCGGAAGCGGGCGAACGTCTTGTCGCGCAGAGGCTCGGCGCCGACGACGATGCTGTCCAGGCTGCTCAGGTCGAGGCCGGCCAGCTCGGCGGCGGGGAGCTTGTCCTCACGCAGGCAGTACTCGAGGCCGAAGTTCGGCGCGGGCGTGTGGGTGGCGCGGACCTCACTGATCAGCCGCAGCCAGGCCGACGGCCGCTGCAGGAAGTCGGCCGGTGACATTCCGTGCGTGGTCCCGCCGAGCACGACGATGAACAAGTAAGCGGAGATCAGGCCCATGTCGTGGTGCTGCGGCAGCCAGCTGACCGCGACTTCCTTGCCGCTGAACGCCGAGGCGTTGGCGATGACGTTGGCGTGGCTGACGATCACGCCCTTCGGATCGCTGGTGGAGCCGGAGGTGTACTGCAGGAAGAGCACCGGACCGGGGGTGTCGGTCACGGATGCGCCGCCGAAGTCCTGCGTCGCATCGGTCGCGAACCAGGGCAGGTCCGGAAGCTGCGCGACGTCGGCCCACGGCAGTCCGCCTTGCTGGTTGCCCAGCAGCGAGCGGAAGTCGTACTCGAGCTGCTTGGTCGACAGCACGGCCTTGGCCTGGCAGTCGCGCGCGATGAAGCCGAGCTTGGCCAGGCCTGCTTCGAACGACATCGGCAGCGGAGGGCTGACCGGGACGGCGATCACTCCGAGGCGCGCGCAGGCGTAGAACGCCGCGACCATCTCCAGGCCCGGGGGGTAGACCAGCAGCGCCCGGTCGCCCTGCCGCAGGCCGGCCTCTGCGGAGAGGTAGGCCGCCAGCTCGCGCGTCCGCTCGGCGAAGCTCTGGTAGGTGTAGTGCTCGAGCTCACGGCCCTCGATGTCGACGAAGCGGTAGAGGGTCTGGTCCGGCTGCTGCGCTTCCCACTTCTCGAGGTAATCGATAAGCGTCTCCATCTTGAGGAGTCACTCTCCCTTCAAGGCTCGTCTTAACTGCAATCAATAGAACTGGTTTTCATCACTGGGATACACCCGATCGTAGCGCTGCTAAGCAACGCCTGGCAAAGCTTAATCAGGTCTTTATGGTGATGTACATTGAACTCACAACAACCTCCCAGGTTTCTGGAATTCGCGCAGCATTTACAGGCGGCGTGTCGGTGTGTTTCTGCTCACGAAAATCGGCTCGAAAATGTGCTAATTATTCCGCGGATACTGTGATCAGTGGATCAGTACTTCATAAACAACCTGGTCACAGCGTCGGTCTATGTAAATACGCCGATACTCTTCTACTGAAACCCGACAATCCGTAACCGCTGATATTTCGAGACCTCATTCGTTCTGTAGCAGGCCCGCCGACCTTTTAGCGCCACGCTCACAGACCGAATACATGCGACAACCGTAGGTGCTTCGGGCCGGTATATCGACAGAGCTCTGCATTCCCAGCAAACACCGTCACTCAACGCGGAACGGCGTGGCTGCAGTCGCGGTCCGTGACTCGAGCCAGTCGGCGCGGCGATCCGCGCCGCTGGGGCCCGGGGTCCTGGGCCTCTGTACCCGCCGCGCTGCAGAAGTCATAATGTACTGAGATACGGACTACTGAGATACGTTTCCAGAAGGAGGCCCACGATGAGCGGTGCCGACCGTATCAAGCGCGGCGCACCGGTCACACCCGCGGTCGCGGCGGCGCCGACCGAACCCTTCGCCATCGGCCGAACCCGCACTGCCAGAACGCGACGGACAGTCGACCTTTCACCCGCTCAGCACCGGGCCCTAGACATCTGGCAGCGAGAAGCCGCCGACCGTCTCGGACTCGCGCGAGTCACCGGACAAGAGGTCCTGGTCGCGCTCGTCGACCAACTGCTGAGCGACCCCAAGCTCTCCACGCAGATCATCCGCACCATCCACGCGCGGCGGTGAACGGGGCGGCTATCCGTGCGCTACCGGCGCGACGCGGATGCGTGGCCCGGCGCGGGCTACCAGCCTGACGATGCCGTCGAAGCGCTCGCCGTCGATGATCGGGGACAGCGGCTCGTCGTCGGCCTCGATAATCATCTCCCGGCCGTTGACATCGCGGACCCCACTGCCGCGCAGCCTGCCGTAGGTGAGCGCTGCCGGAAGCTGCGCGACGATGCTCGACGGCCTGATCTCCCCGGCCTGGAAATGCAGTGCGCCCGGTTCGGACGCCCTCGGGAAGAGCCGGAACGGTCCGCCGATGCGCAGGTCGATCGCGCCGGCGTGCAGCACCCGGTGCGTCCGGGTCGGGACCTCCTCGCCGTCGATGACGACGCGGGCATGCGTCGGCGCGAACAGGTGAGCCGCCCAGTTCTCCCTTTCCATGTGGCCGGGAGCGATCTTGTTGGTGATGTAGTCGCCGAAGGTGCGACCGATCACCCGCGCGACGGCCGCACGGCCATGGTCGGGGTTGGCGTAGTACTTGTCGTAGAACCGGTTGCCGACACCTCCGGCGGCCAACCCGAAGCACAGCCGGTGAAACGGCGCGCCGTCCGCGGTTGCGCCGTCGAGTTCCAAAGTGTCGAGCCACATTTCGGGTGGGAACTGATCTTTATCGGCGGCAGCGGCCAGTTTGCGGACGATCGCGTCGGCGCGCCCGCGCACGCCCGCCTTGCGGGCGACGGCGTTGACACTGCCGCCGTTGGTGGGCACGAATGCCGGCCAGCGGTCCGGGTCGTCGACGCAGTGCTGCATCTCGTTGACCAACCAGTGCAGGGCGCCGTCGCCGCCGTCACCCACCAGGTGGGTGACCCGCGGGTGGAGCTGCTCGATGACCTCGCGGAGCTCCTCGATCGAGGCGGTTTCGTGCACCTCGCCGCACCGTCCGACGATGCGACGCAGCTCTGCGCTGCGATCCGTCCGAGCAGCGATGTTCTTGCGTGCGCGCGGATTGACGATGACGCCTAGGTACATGCGGGCGGGTGCGTCGCGTCCCAAATGAATACTCCTCGGGGCGAGGGACTGGGGCGCAGGCGGATCCGCGCGCCATCCCAGGACGATACCTGCGGCGTCGTTTTCGCCGGCCAATCGCCTGACCAGCGCCGCGGTTCCACGCTCAGCCGGGATCATTAGTGTGTCTGCCATGCCTGGTTGGACCGCAGCAGACCTGCCCTCGTTCGACGGACGCACCGTCATCGTCACCGGCGCCAACGCCGGGCTGGGTGAGGTGACCGCTCGCGAGCTGGCCCGAGTCGGTGCCCACGTCATCCTGGCGGTGCGCAACACCGACAAGGGCGAGGCCGCCGCTTCGCGCATGACCGGAGACGTCGAGGTGCGTCGACTCGACTTGGAGGATCTGTCTTCGGTGCGCGCATTCGCCGACGGCGTGGACGCAGTCGACGTCCTGGTCAACAACGCCGGGATCATGGCCGTCGACCGCGCGCTGACCACCGACGGCTTCGAGCGCCATATCGGCACCAACCACCTCGGTCATTTCGCGCTGACCAACCTGCTGTTGCCCAAGCTCACCGACCGGGTGGTGACCGTGTCGTCGCTGATGCACATGTTCGGCTACATCAGCCTCAAAGATCTGAACTGGCAGTCCCGGCCGTATTCGCGGTGGCTGGCGTACAGCCAGTCCAAACTGGCCAACCTGCTGTTCACCAGCGAGCTGCAGCGGCGGCTGGAGACCGCCGGCGCGTCGCTGCGCGCGCTGGCCGCCCACCCCGGCTGGTCGCACACCAACCTGCAAGGCCAGTCCGGACGCACCGTGAGCGACGCCGTCGTGCTGGGCGTCGACCGGGTGGTGTCCACCGATGCCGACTTCGGCGCCCGGCAGACGTTGTACGCGGTGTCGCAGGATCTGCCCGGCGACACGTACATCGGCCCGCGGTTCGCGTTTTATGGCCCGAGCCAGCCGACCTGGCGCAACTGGCCGGCGAAGCGCGCGAGCACTGCCGTCGCGCTGTGGGAGCTGTCCGAGCAGCTGACCGATACCAAGTTTCCACTCTGAGGTCGGGTGCTCTGTCGCCGAGATCGACGTTAACGTGGGAAAGTTCGAGTGGACCTCGCGCCAACGTCAATCTCGGCGACAGACCAACAGGAGGTCAGATGTCGAATACGGATATCGCGGGGTTTCTTGCGCTCTGCGCCGCGCTGGCCGCCGCGATCGGCAGTGTGGTCCGTCAGCGGATCGCGCAGCAGATCACCGATCAACCGGTCGGCCACCTGGCGCTGTTCGGGATGTTGGTGCGCGACGGCCGGTGGTGGCTCGGCGGTATCGGGGACGTCGCCAGTTACTGCCTGCTTGCCGCCGCCCTCGACAAAGGCTCGGTCATGCTGGTCACCGCGCTGCAGGTGACCGTGTTGCTTTTCGCCTTGCCCATTTATGCGCGGGTGGCCCGTCATCGAATAACCCGGCGCGAGTGGATGTGGGCGATATTTCTGGCGGGGGCCTTGGCTCTGCTCGTCACCGTCGGTGATCCGACGGCGGGCCAATCGCGCGGCTCGCTGGCAACGTGGATTGTCGTGGCCCTGGTGATGGGCCCGGCGTTGGCGTTGTGCGTGCTGGGCGCGCGGATCTGGTCGGATCGTCCGGCCGCGGCAGTGCTGCTGGCGGCGGTGTCGGGTTCGGCGTTGGCGCTGTTCGCCGTGCTGACCAAGGGGATTGTCGATGTGCTCGAACACGGGGCCGGCGCCTTGCTGCGCACCCCGGAGTTGTATGCCTGGATACTTGCCGCGGTTGTCGGGATGATCTTTCAGCAGTCGGCGTTTCGCGCCGGCGCGCTGACCGCTTCGCTTCCGACGATCACCGTGGCGAAGCCGGTGGTGGCCACGGCGCTGGGGATCATCGTGCTCAAGGAGACGCTGGAGGCCGACGGCCCGGAGTGGCTGTTGCTGGTGGCGGCAGTTGTGATGGTCATCGTGGCCACCGTCGGCCTGGCACGCGGCGAGGCCGCCACCATGACGGCCGGTGCCGGGCACGACGCGAAGGTCGACGCGATTTAGCTTTGGCGCTCGGTAGCCCGCAAGCTCAGCGAAAGCACCAGCCGCACATCAGGATCGGCCAGCGACGTCGACAGCAGCTGTTCGATGCGGCGGACCCGGTAGCGCACCGTGTTGGGATGCACGTGCAGCCGCTGGGCCGCCGCGCCGGCGTCACCGAAACTGTCCAGGTAAGTCCGCAGCGTCTCGGCCAGCGCCGGGTCGCGGGTACGCAGCTCGCGAATCCGCGGGTCGACGAGCCGCTCGTCGGCGCCGACCATCGTGACGATCTCGTCGAGCAGTACGGTGGTGCGCGCCTCGGCCAGCGAGCTGACCTGACCGATCGAATCCGGGTGGCGCGCAGCGCTGTCCAGTACGCGGTCGACCTCGGCGCGGGCCGCGGCAACCCCGGCCAGTCCGTTGACGGGCGCTGCGATGACGGCACGCAAGCGCAGCCCCAGCTCGGTGTGCAGGGAGCCGATCGTGCCGCGAACCCAGGATGCCACCGACGCGGGCTTGGCGGTGTGGGGAAGCAGCACATATGTCCGCGAGCCGCTCGACGTGACCTGGGCGTCAGCGCGAAAAGCGCTGGCGCTCAATGCAATCAGGTCGGGCAGTCGGGTGTGTTGATCGGCGGAGTCGACGCCGACCAGCGCGGCGTTACCGTCGGCGGCAATGCTCAGGTCGTGGGCGATGTCGCCGACGTCGAGGCGTTCCCTGTCGGCCAGACCCAGCAGCTGCTGGACTCGCAGCGCGTGTGTGGAGGGCCGGGCCGCCAGCCGCGACATGATCCGCGCGGCCAGCACCGCGGCACCACGCAACACGTCCTCGGCGTCGTCGGCCAGCGGCCGCGAGCCGCACTGCACCCAGATGGTCCCGACGAACGCCGGAGCACGCCGCGCGTCGACCGGCGGCTGATGGATGCCGATCGCCAGCCGCGACCGCAGGCCCAACTCCGGGCGCTCTTTGACGTGCACCACCTCGTCGCCGGCCCGCAGCGCGTCGAAGATGCCCCAGCGGCTGATCCACTCCAGATGCTCGGGCGGGCCGGCGCGACCGAGGATCGAGAGCCGCCGCAGCTCGTCGGCCTCGTCGTTGGACGCCGAGTAGGCCAGCACGTGCGACTGCTCGTCCTCGATGCTGACCATGCCGTGGATGCGGTCGGCCACCGACTGGGCCAGGCCGAACAGGTCGGTGCCGGAGTCGTAGCGAGGGTCGGCCCGGTGGTGTTCGAAGACGTGGTTGACCAAGCGGTACAACCGTTCCCAGCGGGCCCGCGGGTCGACGGCCACTACCGCTGACCCGGCCTTGGCGGCGCGGGCCACCAACGCGTCGGACGGCTTTTTGGCGAAGATGGCCACCGGCGCGCTCGGCTGCGTGCCGATCCACCGCTGCGCCTCGTCGTCGCTGACGCCGAGCAGGAAGAACACGTCGGCCGAGTCCGCGCCCGGCGCCACCCCGAGCCGCACATCGTCGGAGTCGATCAGCGCCGCCGAGGCCACCGGCAGATCCAGGCCACGCGGGGCGTCGAGCAGGCTGACCAGCGTCGCGTCCAGCGCCAGCAGCAGCTGGCCCAGCCCGACGCCCGTCGCCCGCATTTGTCCGATTCTACTGCTGAGAGGCTGCTGGGTTGTCCGATCGACCAAAGGCGATGCGCTCGGTGGCGAGGATCCTGAGGGCATGGACGCGATCACCGATGTTCCCCCGCCCGCCAACGAACCCGTCCACGACTTCGCGCCGCGTTCGCCGGAACGCACTCGACTGCGCGACGCGCTGAGATCCCTTGCCGGTCAACCGATCGACCTGCCGCACGTCATCGGCGGCGAACATCGGATGGGCAGCGGCGAGCGGATCGACGTCGTGCAGCCGCACCGGCACGCCGCCACGTTGGGCACACTGACCAATGCGACGCACGCCGACGCCACCGCGGCAGTCGAGGCTGCGATGGCGGCGCGGCTGGATTGGGCCGCAATGCCTTTCGACGAACGTGCGGCCATCTTCTTGCGGGCCGCAGACCTGTTGGCCGGGCCGTGGCGGGAAAAGATCGCGGCCGCAACCATGCTCGGCCAATCCAAGACCGCCTACCAGGCCGAGATCGACGCACCCTGCGAGCTGATCGACTTCTGGCGGTTCAACGTCGCATTCGCCCGCGGGATCCTCGCCCAGCAGCCGATCAGCGGGCCCGGCGAGTGGAACCGCACCGACTACCGCCCGCTCGACGGATTCGTCTACGCGATCACGCCGTTCAACTTCTCCTCGATCGCCGGGAACCTGCCCACCGCCCCCGCGCTGATGGGCAACACCGTGGTGTGGAAGCCGTCGATCACCCAGACCCTGGCGGCTTATCTGACCATGCAGCTGCTCGAGGCCGCCGGGCTGCCACCCGGGGTGATCAACCTGGTCACCGGCGACGGCTACGCGGTTTCCGATGTGGCGCTGGCCGATTCGCGGCTGGCCGGTATCCACTTCACCGGGTCGACGGCCACCTTCCAGCGGCTGTGGCGAGAGGTCGGCGCGAACATCGACCGCTACGCCAGCTATCCGCGGCTGGTCGGAGAGACCGGCGGCAAGGACTTCGTGGTGGCGCATGCGTCGGCGCAGCCCGACGTGCTGCGCACCGCGCTGATCCGCGGCGCGTTCGACTACCAGGGCCAGAAATGCTCGGCGGCGTCGCGGGCGTTCATTCCGCATTCGGTATGGCACAAGATCGGCGACGACTTCCTGGCTGCCACAGCCGAATTACGCTACGGCGATATCACCGACTTCACGAATTTCGGTGGGGCGCTGATCGACCGCCGGGCGTTCACCAAGAACGTCAACGCCATCGAACGGGCGAAAGGCGCGGCCGGTGTCACGATTGCGGTCGGCGGCGAATACGACGACAGCGAAGGCTATTTCGTGCGCCCGACGGTGCTGCTGTCCGACGACCCGACCGACGAAGCGTTTGCCACCGAGTACTTCGGTCCAGTGTTGTCGGTGCACGTCTACCCCGACGACTCCTACGAGCGGATCCTCGACGTGGTCGACTCCGGATCCCGTTACGCGTTGACCGGTGCGGTGATTGCCGACGATCGCGACGCGGTGCTGGCCGCGCAGGACCGGCTGCGGTTTGCAGCCGGCAACTTCTACGTCAACGACAAGCCGACCGGGGCGGTGGTGGGACGCCAGCCGTTCGGCGGCTCCCGCGGGTCGGGCACCAACGACAAGGCGGGCTCCGCGCTGAACCTGCTGCGCTGGACGTCGGCGCGCACGATCAAGGAGACGTTCGTGCCGGCTACGGAGCACGCGTATCCGCACATGGCGGGCGACTGATGGCCGCTGTGTTTGCGCTGGCCGTACGGCCGGCAATTCTGGCAGCCAGCCGCTCGGACCGGTTGCGCCGCACCGCCGAGCGGTTACCGGTCACCCGCAAGGTAGTGCGCCGATTCGTGCCGGGGGAGACCTTGGCGCAGGTGCTGGATACCGTTGCTGCGCTGCGAGATTCGGGATGCTTTGTCAGCGTCGACCACTTGGGGGAGGACGTCGCCGACACTGACGCCGCCACCGCGAGCATGCAGGCTTACCTCGACCTGCTGGATGCGCTGGCCACGCGGCCCGACGTTGTGCACAACGGTGTCCGTCCGCTGGAAGTGTCGCTCAAGCTTTCGGCGCTGGGCCAAGCGCTGGAGCGCGACGGCGAAAAGATTGCGCGCGAGAATGCCCATACCATCTGCGCGCGAGCCCAGCGGGTCGGGGCATGGGTGACCGTGGACGCCGAAGACCACACCACAACCGATTCGACGTTGTCGATCGTTTCCGACCTGCGGGCCGAATTCCCGTGGCTGGGCCTCGTTTTGCAGGCATACCTAAGGCGCACGCTCGGTGACTGCCGCGACTTCGCGTCCGCCCGGGTGCGGTTGTGCAAGGGCGCCTACGACGAGCCGGCGTCGGTGGCCTATCGCGAACACGCCGCCGTCACCGACTCCTACCTACGGTGCCTTCGCGTCCTGATGGCCGGCTCCGGCTACCCGATGGTGGCCACCCATGACCCCGCCATCGTCGACGTGGTGCCTGCGCTGGCACACGAAACTGGGCGTGACATAGGCGATTTCGAATACCAGATGCTGTACGGTATTCGCGACGGCGAACAGCGGCGGCTGGTGGACCAGGGAAGCCACCTGCGGGTGTACGTGCCGTTCGGGGCGCAGTGGTATGGCTACCTGGTGCGACGGCTCGCGGAGCGACCGGCCAACCTGGCGTTCTTCCTGCGCGCGCTGACGTCTCGCTGACCACGCGCCTTGCGCCACAACCGAAGTGGCAGCAACCCAACTAGCGGCGCCCGCTTGCCCAGTTCGCCGGTGCGGTCGAACGCCGCGGCATACCGGCGCGCCTCCTCGGCGGTGGGGTATGTCTTGCTGCCGCTGGCCTGACCGCATCCGCGCTCGCATTCCCAGTGCATCGTTGCTCCTTCGGCGCGGAACCGCGGTCGATGGCCGGCCAGCCGGCACGCCCACGGCGTCATGCGGCATCGGCGGTGGTCAGCGGCATCGCAAGGTCTTCCAGCTTCTGGCCCTCGGCCTTGACGCCCAAGATCAGCTCGACCACGCCTCCGATTGCCATCACCGCCGCGCCGATCAGAAATGACAGCGCGGCCTGATGCCGGTCGCCGGATTCGATCAGGTCGCCGAACAGCAGCGGACCGGTGATGCCGCCGATCGCGGTGCCGACTGCATAGAAGAATGCGATGGCCAACGCCCGGGTCTCCATCGGGAAGATCTCGCTGACCGTCAGATATGCCGCACTGGCACCCGAACCGGCCAAAAAGAAGCACACCATGAGCACGGCGAGAAACGTCCACACGCCGCCGAATTGGCTCACGAAGATGCCGGCCAGCACCACCGCGACCGCGGCGGAGCCGAGGTACGTCAGCGAGATCATCGGCTTTCGCCCGACCGTGTCGAACAGCGGCCCGAGGAGCACCGGCCCGGCGAAGTTGGACAGCGCCCACAGGATGAAGAACACCGGGACCATGCCGGAGGCCACCGAGTAGAACCCGCTCAACAACGTGCCGAGGTTGAAGGTGACCCCGTTGTACATGAACGCCTGGCCGATGAACAGCGCAAGACCCAGGACCGCGCGGCCGGGATAGAGGGTGAAGGCCACCTTCGCGATCTCGGCAATAGAGATCGTCTTGCGCTGGCGGACGGTCAGCGACCCCTCCGGCTCCGGCAGCGGTTCCTGCGTCTCCTGCTCGATCTCGTCTTCGATGCTGCGGACGATCTCCTCGGCCTCCTCTTCATGGCCGTGAATGAAGAGCCAGCGCGGGCTTTCGGGAACACTGCGGCGCACCACGAGAACCGCCAACCCGAAGATGGCGCCGATGCCGAATGAGATTCGCCACCCTATGCCGATCGGAAAAATGGACGTGTTCAAGAAAAGCAACGCGGCGGCCGCGCCCAGCGCCGATCCGAGCCAAAACGAGCCGTTGATCGCCAAATCGACGCGGCCGCGGACCCGCGCGGGGATCAGCTCGTCGATCGCGGAGTTGATTGCCGCGTATTCGCCGCCGATACCCGCACCCGCGAAGAACCGCGCGGCGAAGAAGTACCAGGGCGCGAATGAGAAGGCCGTCGCCGCGGTGGCCGCCAGGTAGATCACCAGCGTGGTGACGAACAGCTTCTTACGGCCGAAGCGGTCGGTCAGCTGACCGAAGAACAGCGCACCACTGCATGCACCGGCAATGTAAAAGGCTGCGGCGACGCCGATCTGGGCGATGCTGATCTTGATGCCGCTGCCGGGCTCGGTGAGTCGGGCCGCGACGTTGCCCACCATGGTGACTTCGAGACCGTCCAGGATCCAGACGCCGCCCAATCCGACGACCACCCGCCAGTGGAACCGCGACCAGGGCAGCCGGTCCAGCCGGGCCGGCACCTGTGTGGTGATCGTGCCGGTCTGTACGCCTTCGCTCATTGCAGCCCTCTCCGTCAGTGTTTCCGGCACATACCCGCAACCATCGTGTTCTATCCGCTTGGCACGATGCTTAGTGGCACTCTGACGTTATGTCGAAGCCCATGTTCGAACCTGCCGAGCAGCGGCCGGGTGCCCCGCCGTTGTCGCTGTCCCTGACCGATCCGGCTCGTGCGGCGGTCGAGTTCGGGCTGCTGCTCGGGTCGCTGCCGCTGCGGCGCGCGCTGCCGGTCGGCGACGGCCATCCGGTGCTGGTGCTGCCCGGCCTGTTGGCCGGCGACGGGTCGACGCTGGCGTTGCGCCGCATTCTGCGGGGGCTGGGGTACCGGGTGCACGGCTGGCGGCTGGGCCGCAACATCGGTCCGACCGCCCAAGCCGTCGCGGGCATGGGCGAGCGCCTGAACGACCTGCACACCCGCTACGGCACTCCCGTCAGCGTGATCGGCTGGAGCCTCGGCGGCATCTATGCGCGCGGCATGGCCCGGCGCCGCCCGTCGTCGGTGCGTCAGGTGATCACCCTCGGCACCCCGTTTCGGCTCGCCGACCGAAACCAGACTCGCGCCACCGCGGCCTTCAACCGCTTCTCACACCTGCACGTCGAGCGGGCCGAGGTGCCGTTGCAGTTGGAAACCGAGCCCCTCCCGGTGCCGGCGACGTCGATCTACTCCCGGTACGACGGCGTGGTCGCGTGGCAGGCGTGTCTGGACCTGCGCTCGCCGCAGGCCGAAAACATCGCGGTGATCGGCAGCCACTTCGGCTACGGCCACAATCCAGCGGTGCTGTGGGCCGTCGCGGACCGGCTGGCGCAGCCCGTCGGCGAGTGGGCGCCGTTCCGGCCGCCGACGACACTGCGGCCGCTGTTTCCCCGGCCCGACTGGCCGGCCGAGTGGTCCGCGCCGGACGGTTCGCGGAACCGCCGGGATCCGGCGTAACAGCGCTGTCGGCTTTGAGGACTTATGGCCCTGCTGTTTTGGGCGCCCGAACGAGATAGTGGTACTAGAAGTAACCGTTATCGCGGGAGGTCGAGCCGTGGAGCACTTGACAACACTCGACGCGGGTTTCCTCAAGGCCGAAGACTCCGATCCGCGGGTGAGCCTGGCGATCGGTGGCCTTGCCCTCCTGGAAGGTCCGGTTCCGGACCGCGAGTCGCTGACCAAGACACTGTCGCAGCGCATCAGGACCTGTCCCCGCTTCAAGCAGCGGCTGCGGCTACGCGTATTCGACCTCGGTGCACCCGAATGGGTCGACGACCCCGACTTCGACCTCGCCCATCATGTGCGCCGTATCGCGGTGCCCCGGCCCGGCGACAACCAAGAGCTGTTCCGGTTGGTCGCCGACGTGATGTCGCGACGACTGGACCGCAGCCGTCCGCTGTGGGAAATCTGGGTGATCGAGGGGTTGGCCGAGGACCGCTGGGCGATGCTGATGAAAATCCACCATGCCATCGCCGACGGCATCGCCACGGCCCACATGCTCGCCGGACTCTCGGACCGCGGTGTCGCTAACAGCTTCGCGGGCCAGATCCGGGCCGCCAAAGAGCCTGCGGCGCCGCCATTTCGGCTGCCCGGCGCCATCACCGACCCATTGAGCTGGATGAGTGGACTGTGGACGACGTCGGCCTCGATGACCACGGCCGCCGCCCGCGCGGCACGCGGCGCCGCTGAACTCGCTATCGGCTTGTTGCGGCCCGCCTCGTCGTCGTTGAACGGCCCGGTGAGCGATCTGCGTCGCTACAGCGCGGCACGCGTTTCACTCGACGACATCCGGCAGGTGTGCCGGGCATTCGACGTCACGATCAACGACGTCGCGCTGGCGGCGCTGACCGAAAGCTATCGCACACTGCTCATCCGGCGCGGCGAGCGGCCGTCGGCGGATTCGTTGCGCGCATTGGTGCCGGTGTCGGTGCGGGCGGCTGACGCCTTGGCCGCGGCCGGCAATCGCGTCTCGGTGATGCTTCCCTATCTGCCTGTCGAAATCGACAATCCGGTGCAGCGGCTGCGGGTGGTTCATTCGCGATTGAGCCGTACGAAGTCGAGCGGCCAGCGTCAAGCCGGAAGTACCGCGGTGTCGGTCGCGAACGCCGTTCCGTTCCCGTTGACGGCCTGGTTGATTCGCTGGTTGACCCAGCTTCCGCAACACGGGGTCACTACATTGGCAACCAACGTGCCGGGTCCTTGCGAACCGCTACATATCATGGGCCGCAAAGTGATTGCTGTGATGCCCGTGCCGCCCATTGCGATGCAGCTGCGCACCGGTGTCGCGATGCTCAGCTATGCCGACGACCTGTTCTTCGGCATCCTCGCCGATTTCGACGCGGTACCCGAGGTCGACGAGATCGCCCGCGGCATCGAGGCAGCGGTGGCCCGTTTGGTCGCCGGCAGTAAACGCCGCAAGACCGCTTACGGCCGCCGCGGGCTGTCGTTGGTGATCAACGCCTGACGGATCTCGTTACGGGTGGAATTTATCTAAGCCTTATTGTAGAAATAAGACACCGGGTCTTGATTGAGCGCCCTTCCGGTACCACGAAGAGTCTTAAGGAGCAGATGACCATGCCCATTGCGGAGCGAACGACACAGACGACCTGGGACGGCTCCCTTGCATCGGGTGGCGGGAAGCTGTCGGCCGGCAGTAGCGGAGCGCTCGACGGCTTGGAAGTGACGTGGGCCGCCCGGACTGAGCAGCCTGGCGGCAAGACAAGTCCGGAAGAGCTTGCTGCGGCGGCACATTCGTCGTGCTTCGCGATGGCGCTGGCGTTGAAGCTGGGTGAAAACAAGACGCCCCCACAGCGGCTGGACGTCCAGTGCACCGTGACGTTGGACGAGGCCGGAGGCGTCCCGACGATCACCACGTCGCGGCTGCGTGTACGGGCGCTCGTCGACGGGCTGGATGCGGAGAAGTTCCGGGCGGTGGTGGACGATGCAGCCGCCCTATGTCCGGTATCGCGATTGTTCGCCGGTGCTCAGATCAGCGTCGATGCCGAACTCGGCCAGTAGGGAGGTCACCGTGTCCGTGGGCGACCTATCGGCTGCCTTAGAGCGGGAGCACCGCGACATAGACGGTGGGATCGCGGCTTTCATCGCGTCGCTTGATGATGGCGATGTGCAACGCCAACCGCTGATCGACGCGTTGGCAGCGCTGCGCCGCCACATATATCTCGAGGAGGTGTTCCTCTTCCCGCCGATCCGCGAAGCCGGCATGGTGATGCCGATCTTCGTGATGATGCGCGAGCATGGCGAGCTGTGGCGGACCATGGACGCCTTGACCGGTCTACTGGCCGACGGAAACGACAGCAAACAGCTACGGACGGTCAGCCGCGAACTGATGGGTCGCCTCGACCAACACAATTCGAAAGAAGAGCCGATCATCTACCCGCACGCTGACACCGGCCTGCCGGAGGCGACGAGTGCCGAACTCGCGCAGTTCATTCAGACCGGCCAGATGCCGCACGGCTGGGTTTGCCAGCAGGCGGTTGCGAACTAATCGGTGCCGGCGCTAGTCATTGCCGGACGTGGAACACATCGGCAAGCGCTCGCCGCGGCGTGGGCGGCGGCACGTCTTCGATCGAGGGCGCAATGCCTACCCGGACCAGGATTTGCGGCACGGTGTCGTGTTCCATGCACGACTTGACCATGTCACGGGTGACCCGGACCTCGGTGATGTGCGTTACCGGGCAGGTGGCGAAGCCGGCCATTGTGCATTCCAGCAATACGGCAGACAGCGCTTCACCGGATGCCAACGCATCAGTGCGGTCGTCAGTATCTGTGGACAGCAGCAGAATCGTCGCGTTGTCTTCGGGGACTTGTGTGCGCCTTTCGGTTTGGTGCGTGACCGGGAACGCCCTCGCCACGTCGACGCGCTCATTCTCGGCCGCCGACACCAACGAGCTGTAGGGGATTCCCTCTGACGCTTCGAATGGTGCTGTCCACCAGCCCAGTTCGGCGTGATACTGCGAATCGTAAAGCCGGAGCGATTCGGCGAGGTGGGATGCATTCCCCAGGCACTCGCGAAGTTCGTCGGGCATCACGTGGAGAAGCACTGCGTCGCCGTCGAGGGCGTTGCGCAGCACGGGTTCGAACGAATCCCAACTCGTCGGCGCAATGAACGGCAGCCGGTCCGTTCGACGCAGCAGGATTGCGTTCGCGCGGCGGCGATGACCTTCGGTGACGTAGTCCATCGGCGTAAAGTCAATCGTCGCCAGGTGATTCGGATCGTTGGGGTTGGGGAAGCGGCTGACCTGCGCACGCCATCCGGCGGCGGCCATCGCCACCCGGAGGTGGTCGAGCGCGGCGCCGCAACCGATCAGCGCCTGCCGGCCGGACCGGTCGGAGAGCATGATCCGGCTCGGGTCGAGGAACAGCTGTAGCGTGCCGTCGTCACTCAGAATCCATTGCCAGGGCTGGGTGTTGTGCAATGACGGTGCGCGGCACGCCAGCCGCACGGCGTTCTCGATGACTTGAGGTTCGACCATCGTGACAGGCATCTCGACCTCCGCAGTAGTACCTGTCACCAAGTCTTCTCTGCACACCGCAGCCGGAAATAGGGGCTTTGGTCCTCAAAATTCTCAGCGACGCTCGGTCAGTGAGGTCGCGATGTCTTCCAGCACTTCCGGGTGCCTCAAGAACGGCGTGATGATGTCGACCGGCAACGGGAAGACCACCGTCGAGTTCTGGTCGGCGCCCAGCTCCAACAACGTCTGCAGATATCGCAGTTGAAGCGACGCCGGGTTCTTCGACAGTGTCTCGGCAGCTTGCCGCAGTTCCTCGGACGCCTGCAGTTCACCGCGGGCGTTGATGACCTTGGCGCGCCGCTCGCGTTCGGCCTCGGCCTCCCTTGCCATCGCGCGTTGCATCGACTCCGGGATCTCGACGTCTTTGATCTCGACGACCCGGACCTCGACTCCCCACGGCTCGGTCTGCTTTTCGATGATCGTGCGCAGGTCGCTGTTGAGGTCTTCGCGATGAGCCAGCAGCGTGTCGAGGTCGGCGCGCCCAAGCAGCGAGCGCAATGTCGTCTGGGCGATCTGCGACGTCGCCACCGCGTAGTTCTCCACCGCCAGGATGGCCTTCAACGGCTCGACCACCTGGAACATCACGACGGCGTTGACCCGGGCCGGGACGTTGTCGCGGGTGATCACCTCCTGCGGCGGGATGGTCAGCGTTACCACCCGCTGATCCACCCGAATCATCTTGTCCACCAATGGAATCAACAACCGCAGCCCGGGCGCGTACAGCGGCCGGACATGGCCCATCCGGAACACCACACCGCGCTCGTACTCGCGGAGCACCACTAGCGAGAAGAACGCCAGCAGCACCAGCGCTGCGATCGCTAGCACGACGATGGTGACCACCATTGAGATCACTGCGCTTTCTCCTCTCGGTCAGCCCAGCCGCCGCCCCACTGCGTCGAGTACCGGTCGATCGCGGCGGCCGCCTGATCCTCCAACCCGGACCGGTGCGCGATGTGCGCAGGCGCGTTGGAGGGCGTGTTCCACAGGTGACGCGCCAACGGCAGCCCCAGCAGCACCACGGTTGCCGCCGTCCCGCACAAGACAAGCACGTCGGCGACCGAATGGCTACCGATCAGCATTCCCAGCGGCATCACTACGCCGAGAGCCGCGACAAAACAGGCGATTCCGCGGTGAAACCGGCCGGCCTCGGAATGCGGCCACGGATCGATCTCACGGCTGATCTCCCGCCCGTGATCCGACGTCGTGCAGGTGGACTTGACCGGGCAGCTGTTGCACACCACCGGCGAAGCACGGTAGCGCATCACCCGGTGCTTGGGATCGAACGACGTCGGCCACAGCCACTGATCCTGCGGACACACCCACGCGTCATGGTCGGCGTGATAGGCGAAATCACCTGTGCGCCAACGCGCGGCACGCTGCGACACCCGTCGGGCCATCACGTCGAAGCCCCACGCGATCACGACCAGTACCAGCGCATAGCCGGCAACCAGCCACACCGACGCCGCGGGAGCGCTCACCGTCAGGCCTTCTCCGGCGCCGCCGGCTGCACTTCGGTGAAGAGCGGGTTTTCCGGCAACTCGTCGCTGGTCGGCCCCGAGCGGATGTTGCGGATTGCCGTCCACGCGATCCAGATGAACGGCAGCACGCCGCCGACGATCAGGATGAGGTCACCGGGCAACCGCAGCCATTCCAGAAGCGAATTGCCGGGCCTGGTGAGGTACCCCAGCGAGCGCGCCTCGAAATAGCCGTCGTTGACCGAGTGGTACAGCTGCAACACGCCCAGCGGCAGCAAGGTGGCGAACACCATCCAGGCCAGTCCGAGGTTCATGCACCAGAACGACACTCGCGCCCAGCGCTCCGGCCACTTGTCGGCCGGGATGGCGTAGCGGAAGGCGAACATGGCCAGCCCGACGGCGAGCATCCCGTAGACGCCCATCATCGCGCCGTGCGCGTGGTTGGCCGTCAGCGCCGTGCCGATCTGGTAGTAGGACACCACCGGCAGGTTGATCAGGAAACCGAAGATCCCGGCGCCCAAGAAGTTCCAGAACCCGACCGCGACCAGGAACATCACCGCCCAGCGGTGCGGGAACGGCTTGTCGCCGCTCTGTTGTCGCGACCCCAACTGCAGGAACGCCCACGCCTCGACGGTCAGGAAGGTCAGCGGAATCACTTCGGCAGCGGAGAAGAACGCGCCAAGTGCCATGTGCTCCACCGGGGTTCCGGAGAAATACAGGTGGTGCATGGTGCCGATGACGCCGCCCGCCGAGTACAAGATGATGTCGAGGAAGATCACCCCGAGCGCGATGCGCGGCCGCACCACCCCGAGCAGCACGAAGATGTAGGCCACCATCACCGTCGTGAACAGCTCGAGGAAGTCTTCCACCCACAGGTGCACCACCCAGAACCGCCAGAAGTCGGCGACCGAGAAGTGAGTGTCGCTGCCGGCGAGCAGGCCGACAGCGTAGAACGCCGGAATCGCCAAGCCCGTAAAGAAAAACAGCCACGGCAGGTTCAGCTTCGACTCACTGCGCAACTTGGTGCGCATGCCCCGCCAGATGATCACGATCCACAAGAACAGCCCGACCACCAGCAATATCTGCCACAGCCGCGGCAGGTCCAGGTACTCCCACTGCTGAGAGAACAGGCCGCCCTCGCCGATCACGCCGTAGATGGACAGCGCCTCGCAGATCAACGACCCGGCCACCACCGCGACCAGCGCGCCCAGCAGCAGATACACCAGCAGATGTTGGCGGCGCGGTTCTCGACGAGTGATGAACGGCACCAAGAAGATTCCGCCCGCCAGAAACGCTGCGGCCGTCCAGAACAACGACAGCTGCACGTGCCAGGTCCGGGCCAGGTTGTAGGGCAGCAGCCGGGCCAGGTCGATGCCGTAGAACGCCGACAGGTCGGCCCGGTAGTGCTCGACGGCCCCGCCCATCAGCGTCTGCGCCAAGAACAACACCGACACCACTGCGAAGATCCAGATGGCGCCCCGCTGCGCCCGGGTCAGGCTGACCTCGCCTGGCTGGCGGAACGACAATGTGGCCCCCTCGTCGCCGTGCCAGCCGATCTTCTGGCTCCACCGGCCGTAGACGGCGAACATGACCCCGGTCCCGCCGAGCAGTGCGATCAACGACAGCACCGACCACACGATCAGCTGAGCGGTCGGACCGTTGTCGACCCGCTGCTCGGACGGCCAGTTGTTGGTGTAGCTGTAGTTGTGGCCGGGCCGCTCGGCTGCCGAAGCCCACGCGGTCCACGCGAAAAATGCTGTGAGGTCGTGTATTTCGGCCTTGTCGGTGATCATCTTCGGCAGCAGGCCGTATTTGGTGGAGTTTTCGCCGAAGTAGTCCGCGTAGTGGCGCTGGATGTCGGCGAACGCGCGGGCCTGTTGGTCGGTGAACACCAACGTCTTGGTGTGCGGGTTGTAGCGGTTGGTCCGGAATTCGGTGACCACGCGGTCGTGCACGTCGGGCATCCCTTGCGCCCGAAGCTGATCGGAGACGTCGTCGCTCGCCATGCGCAGGTATTCCGCGGTGTAGTCCGGGCCGAGGTAGGCGCCGTGACCCAGTACCGAGCCGTATTGCTGCAAGCCGCGGGCCTGGTAGAGCTCCTGCCCGCGGGTGATCTGGGCGCCGGTGAACAGCACCTCGCCGGACTGGCTGACCACCTTGTCCGGCATGGGCATCGAGGCGGCGTACGTGCGGTAGGCGAGGATGCCCATCACGGTGAAGCCGAAAATCATCACCAGGGCAACACCCTGAACCCAGCCTCTGCCGACCATCGGCCGTGCTCGGTCGGGAGGTGACGACGTCGTCTCGGTTGCCATGCCGATTTCCCTTCTGGCGGCGGACAGGTTGCCCGGTATTTAACCCGCTGGGGCTTTCAGAAACGGAGAATTCTTCGGCAGAGGGGACCAATGGCCGGCAATCGGTGACCAACGGCCCTGAAAACGCGCCGTTTCGATTCCTAACGTGAGTATCGGAAAATCCGCTGGCCCGGTAAGGGGGTCGCGATGAATGACTTTCGAGTCGCCCCGTCGGTTGTGGTCGGTGTCGACGGGTCGCGGGCGGCGTTGCGGGCAGCGGTCTGGGCGGTGGACGAGGCCGTCAGCCGGGACGTTCCGCTGCGCCTGATTTATGTCACCGCGGATCACCGTCAACTCGCCGACGCCCGGGTGGCGCTGAACGAGGCGCAGCGGGCGGCCGAGGCCTCCGGGCAGCCGGTCAAGGTCGAAACCGAGATCCTGCGCGGCGAGCCGCTGGCCACACTGGCCCGGGAGTCGCGGACGGCGGTCATGGTCTGTGTCGGTTCGATCGGGACCAAGCATGCATGCCACGGTGTCGGTTCCGTCGCGGCAGCTTTGCCCGGTTCGGCCCGCTGCCCGGTGGCGGTCATCCGCGCATCGCAGTCCGGGGCCCCAAAATCCCGCAGCGTCGTCGTCGAAGCAGACAATGGTGTGGTGCTGCGACGTGCGTTCGAGGAGGCGAGGCTGCGGGGCGCAGTGCTGCGCACGGTCGGCACCTGGCGGGCCGAGGCGCCCGACGACATCGCCGACGGCAGCCGGTTGGTCCGGGCACAACTGAACCGGCAGATCGCCCGCTGGACACGGCGGTATCCCGACGTGAAAGTCGAGCCGATGGTGGTTCGCGGCGCCCTCTGCGACTATTTGGCGAAGAACACCGGGTTCGCCGAGGTATTCGTGAGCGGCCGCGGCGACGTGGGTCGCGTCGGATGCTCGGTGCTCACGGTGCCGTGCAGCAACCTGTAGGGAGGGACCGCGGTTGGTCAGCGTCTTTCTGGTCGACGATCACGAGGTGGTCCGGCGCGGGTTGATCGACCTGCTGGGCGCCGACCCCGACCTTCAAGTCGTCGGTGAGGCCGGCTCCGTCGCCGAAGCGATGGCCAGAATCCCTGCGGCGC
The DNA here is from genome assembly GCF_003402475.1 of Mycobacterium sp. MFM001. Classification (GTDB taxonomy): domain Bacteria; phylum Actinomycetota; class Actinomycetes; order Mycobacteriales; family Mycobacteriaceae; genus Mycobacterium. The sequence goes on along the minus strand of NZ_BFAB01000002.1, from coordinate 131,204 downwards.
GCCCGGACGTCGCGGTCCTCGACGTTCGGCTGCCCGACGGCAACGGGATCGAACTGTGCCGAGACTTGCTCTCCGCGATGCCCGACTTGCGCTGCCTGATATTGACGTCGTATACCTCCGATCAGGCGATGCTCGACGCAATTCTGGCCGGCGCCAGCGGCTACGTCGTCAAGGACATCAAGGGAATGGAATTGGCCCGCGCCGTCAAGGATGTCGGGGCCGGGCGTTCGCTGCTCGACAACCGTGCGGCGGCGGCGTTGATGGCCAAGCTGCGCGGGGCGGCCGCGGAGCCCGATCCGCTGTCCGACCTGACTGACCAGGAACGCGTATTGCTGGGACTGCTGGCAGAAGGCCTGACCAACAGGCAGATCGCCGACCGAATGTTCTTGGCCGAGAAGACCGTCAAGAATTACGTGTCGCGGCTGCTGGCCAAGCTGGGCATGGAGCGCCGAACCCAGGCCGCGGTCTTCGCGGCCAAGTTGCAGCGGCCGCGGAGCGACAGCAATGGCTGAACGCCAGGGTCCACATCCGTTGCGCCACACTCTTTCTCAGCTGCGTCTGCGTGAGCTGCTGGTCGAGGTGCAAGAGCGGGTCGGCCAGATCGTGGAGGGCCGCGACCGCCTCGACGGGCTGATGGAGGCGATGCTGGCCGTCACCTCCGGGCTGGAGCTCGACACCACGTTGCGCACTATCGTGCACACCGCCACCGACCTCGTCGACGCGCAATACGGCGCCCTGGAGGTGCACGACCCCGAGCATCGCGTCGTCGGCTTCGTCTACGAGGGCATCGACGACGAAACCTTCGGGCGCATAGGGCAACTGCCCGAAGGCCGCGGCGTGGTGGGCCTGCTGATCGACGACCCGAGGCCCCTTCGCCTGGACAACATCGCCGATCACCCGGCATCGGTCGGATTCCCGGCCAACCACCCGGTGATGCGGACATTCCTCGGTGTGCCGATCCGTATCACCGATCGCGTCTTCGGCAATCTGTACCTGGCCGAGAAGGCCGACGGGGAGCGGTTCAGCGAGGACGACGAGGTTCTGGTGCAGGCGCTGGCGGCGGCGGCCGGCATCGCGATCGAGAACGCGCGGCTGTATCAGCAGGCCACAGCGCGACAGTCGTGGATCGAGGCGACCCGCGACATCGCCACCGAACTGCTGTCCGGCGCCGAGCCGGCGACGGTGTTCCGGCTGATCGCCGAAAGGGCGCTTCACTTGACCGACGCCGAAGCCGCGCTGGTGGCCATTCCCGTCGACGAGGATCAGCCTGCCGCGGACGTGGCGGAGCTTCTGGTGGTCGAAACCGTCGGCGATGCCGCGAAGCCTGCTGGGGGCCAAACGGTTCCGGTGGCGGGCACCGCGGTCGGGCAGGTGTTCACCGAACGCTCGCCGCAGCGGTTGCCGCGCGTCACGTTCGACGGCGTCACGGACGCCGGGCCCGCACTGGTCCTGCCGCTGCGCACCACCGACACCGTCGTCGGCGTGGTGGTGGTGTTCCGGGCCGACAAGGCAGCCCCTTTCACCGACGAACAACGGGACATGATGGCCGCGTTCGCCGATCAGGCGGCACTGGCCTGGCAGTTGGCCAGTTCGCAGCGGCGGATGAGGGAACTCGACGTGTTGACCGAACGAGACCGGATCGCCCGCGACCTGCACGACCACGTCATCCAGCAACTGTTCGCGGTGGGCCTGTCACTGCAGGGCGCTGTCCCGCGGGCGCGCAACTCCGAAGTGCGGCGACGGCTCTCCGATGCCGTCGATGACCTGCAAGCGGTGATTCAGGAGATCCGCACCACGATCTTCGACCTGCAGGGCGCCTCGTCCGGGACGACCCGCCTGCGGCAGCGGATCGACGAGGCGGTGGCACAGTTCGCGGGCTCGGGGCTGCGCACCACGGTCCACTTCACCGGGCCGCTGTCTGTGGTCGACGCGGCGTTGGCCGACCACGCGGAAGCCGTTGTGCGCGAAGCGGTCAGCAACGCGGCCCGGCATGCCCACGCGAGCGCGTTGACCGTGCAGGTGTCTGTCGACGACGACCTGCGCATCGAGGTCAGCGACGACGGGTGCGGGATGCCGGACAATCTCACCGAGAGCGGCTTGACCAACCTGCGTCGGCGCGCAGAAGAAGCCGGCGGTGCGTTCGCCGTCGAAAGCTCGCCCGAGGGAACTGTGTTGCGATGGTCGGCGCCGCTAGTGGGCCAGTAGCACGGGGTGCCCGGTGCCGGCCCACTCGACGGTGTCGTCGACTGCGCGCCGGGGCGTCGGCGGCAGCGGGTCCGCGTTCACCGGCGCCCAGCCCACTCGAAGCAACATCTGCGGGAATCCGCTGGCGCCGAAGACATCCGAGCGCAGCACGGCCCGGGTTTCGGTGATCTCCAGCGGTTCGGTGATCGGGCAGCTGGCCAATCCCATCGCCGTCGCGGTCAACAACACCACGCTGGTTGCTTCGCCGGCACGCAGCCGGGCCAGCCGGTCGTCGGTCTGGGTTCCCAGGGCCAGTATGACGGCGTTGTCGTCGGCGGGTGACACGCCGGGTGGCTGTGCCAGCGCGGGACCCGCGAACAGCCGTCCGGGTATCGCCGCGGTGGGATCGGGCGCCGGTGTGTTGCGTGCCGGTACGCCCTTCACCGAGCCGTACCGCCCGCTCCACGCGGTGAGTTCGGCGAGGTACTCATAGTCGGTGACGTGACGCCAGACCGCCTGCGCGACAATCTGGTTGAGTCGGTCGACGGTGTCGATTCGCCGCAGCATCACCCCGCTGCGGGCGGCGCGCGCCGCCATCAGCGCAATGTCGCCCGCGGCCACCGGCCAGGCGCTGTAAATTCGCCGATCGGTCCGGCGTCGCGGGATTGCGGCAGCCAGCATGACGTCGACCTGCTCCACGTCGCGGCAGCACGTACGGATTGTCGCCAGGTGATCGGGGTTGTCCGGGTCGGGGAACCGCTCTACCGTGGCCCGCCAGCCCATCGCCGCGAGCGCGATCACGCAATGATTCAGCGCCGCACCGCAACTCAACATCAGATCGCGGCCGTCGGGGTCGGTGCTGGGCAGCTGTAAATCGGGGTCGACGTAGAGATGCACCGCGTCGTCGGTGACCTGCCAGCGCCACGGCTGGGAGTTGTAGATCGACGGCGCGCGGGCGGCCAACGTCAGGACCGTGCGGATGGTGTCGGTGCCCGGGAAGGGTGTGTTCATCGGGCGTCACCTTCGTTCCTCGCAGAGGTTTTGCCACTCTTAGGATCCCGCGCGGTCGTCGCGCCGCCCAGAGCAAGAAGGCCTTGGCTCGAAAGGACTTTGTGCCTTGGGATCCTGACTGTCGCCGGGTGGTCCGGCAGCGTATTTAGAGTAGTATAGTCCGTTATAAAGCCCGAAGGATGACGGCGTCGGCCTCGGCGAAAGGGCGGGCTCATGGAGTGTCTGCGCATCCGGGAGACGGTGTGACCGCCTTTGCAGCCGGTCCCGTCACGGAGTTGGCCCCGGCTCGGCCTTACCCGCCGAGGGCCGGCTTCAAAGGGACTCTCCTCTACAAGCTGGTGACCACCACCGATCACAAGTTGATCGGCGTCATGTACATGGTTACGACGTTCACATTTTTCTTCGCTGGTGGGCTGATGGCGTTGCTGATGCGCGCCGAACTGGCCGCGCCGGGCCTGCAGTTCCTATCAAACGAGCAGTACAACCAGTTGTTCACCATGCACGGCACCATCATGCTGCTGCTGTACGCCACTCCGATCGTCTTCGGTTTCGCCAACCTGGTGCTGCCGCTGCAGATCGGCGCGCCCGATGTGGCCTTCCCGCGGCTGAACGCGCTCAGTTATTGGCTGTATCTGTTCGGGGCGTTGATCACCGTTTCCGGATTCATCACCCCGGGCGGGGCAGCCGACTTCGGCTGGACGGCCTACACGCCGCTCAGTGGCGCCGTCCACTCCACAGGCGCCGGAGGGGACCTATGGATCATGGGTCTAATCGTCGCGGGGTTGGGCACGATCCTGGGCGCGGTCAACATGATCACGACCGTCGTCTGCATGCGCGCGCCTGGTATGACGATGTTCCGGATGCCGATCTTCACCTGGAACATCCTGATTACCTCGATCATGGTGCTGATGGCCTTCCCGCTGCTGACCGCGGCGCTGTTCGGGCTTGCCTATGACCGGCACCTGGGCGCCCACATCTATGAGGCATCTAACGGTGGAGCCGTCCTGTGGCAGCACCTGTTCTGGTTCTTTGGCCATCCCGAGGTCTACATCGTTGCGCTGCCATTCTTCGGTATCGTCACCGAAATCTTCCCTGTGTTCTCCCGCAAACCGCTGTTCGGTTACACCACAATGGTTTACGCGACAATGACGATCGCGGGGCTGTCGACGGCGGTATGGGCGCACCACATGTTCGCCACTGGTGCCGTGCTGCTGCCGTTCTTCAGCTTCATGTCTTACATGATCGCCGTGCCGACGGGAATCAAGTTCTTCAACTGGATCGGCACCATGTGGAAGGGCCAGTTGACGTTTGAGACACCGATGCTGTTCTCGATCGGGTTTGCGATCACGTTTTTGCTTGGCGGCCTGTCTGGGGTGATCTTGGCCAGCCCACCGCTGGATTTCCATGTCACCGACACGTATTTCCTGGTCGCGCACTTCCACTACGTACTGTTCGGCACCATCGTGTTCGCCACGTTCGGCGGCGTGTACTTCTGGTTCCCGAAAATGACCGGTCGGCTGCTCGACGAGCGGTTGGGCAAGCTGCATTTCTGGTTGACGCTAATTGGTTTTCACACCACGTTTTTGGTGCAGCACTGGCTCGGCAACAAGGGCATGCCGCGTCGGTATGCCGACTACCTGCCTAGTGACGGCTTCCAAGGGCTCAACGTCGTCTCCACGATCGGCGCTTTCATCTTGGGAGCGTCGATGTTGCCGTTCGTTTGGAATGTGTTCAAGAGTTGGCGCTACGGCGAGGTCGTCACGGTCGACGACCCGTGGGGGTATGGCAACTCGCTGGAGTGGGCGACCAGCTGCCCGCCGCCGCGGCACAACTTCACCGAGCTGCCCCGCATTCGTTCGGAGCGCCCGGCATTCGAATTGCATTATCCGCACATGATGCGGCGCTTGCGCGCCGAGCTTTACGTCGGACGCTGAGGCCGTGCGGCGTTCAGCATGGCGTCGAGTTCGGGCGCGTCACCGCCGGTCAGCCGGCGGTGCATCGCCCAGGCGATCCGGGCGGCCTGAACTTTCGCCTGCTCGGCAACCGGGCCGCAAAACATTTCATCGACGGTGTTGTTCCATGTGGCCAGCCACCGCAGGAAGTGGCGGGCGGACAATGCCGTGCGGTGGTGGACATGTCGGTGGGCGTTCAGTGCGCTGCCCTTGTAGAGTCCGGCCCGAAACAGCACTGTCTCCCAGAAGTCGCACATCACGGGAATATGCGCGTCCAGTCCGGTGACTTCCCGCACTTCGCTGAACGGCGTGGCGAGGACTTCGTCGACGAGTACCCGACCGTAAAACCGGCGCAGCAACGCCTCAATGTCATTGCGATCGGCCAGATCTGCGCATGCTTGGTCTGGTAGCGCTTGTACGTCAGTCACGGGCGATCACCCTGGCGACGCAAAGTTCCGGTCCGACGAAGGGCTCCAACTCGGCTCGCAACGTTGATCGTGCCTCGCTTTTCGGCTCGGAGATCAGGCCTTCCAGCAATCCGCGGTGCAGGGCGCACCCCACCTCGGGGCGGGCGGCGGCCAGTTCGCGTACCGGGCAGGCGTGCAGGCGGATGGTTCGTACGGCAGGGTCGTCGGGCCGGGTCAGTTCGGGCCCGAATCCCATCCGCTCGAAGATCTCCGCGGTGCGCGCCGAGCGGTGGTCGAGAGCCGTCCCGGGCTCATCGACTTCGCTAATAGAGCCGGCGGTCAGGCGTTGAGCCCATCGCCGTCCGGCATGTTCGGCGCGGCGGCGGCGCTTCTCGATGGTGTCGCCGAGTTCCAGCGCCAAGATCTCGGCAAGCGCTTGGTAGTCCAACTGGCCCTGCACGGAGACGTAGCCGGTGCGAGGACGGCCAACGCCGCTCGAAGCGATTCGGGTGCGCGCGACAACGCCTTGGTCGCAGAGCGCGTCGAGATGGAACCGCACCGTGGTCACATGCAGCCCCATTTGCGAAGCTAGTTCCGCCGCGTCGATCGGCCCGTCGTGCTCGCGGACCAGGTGAAGAACCCGCTCGCGCTGGCGGTTGCGCGGCCACCGGTGCGCCGGCCGGGCCTGCTGCTTGTCGTCCACTCGCGTGCTCCCCCTCAGGCCTGTTTTAGAGGATATTATTCCTCAATATTAGCCTGTCCGTCGTCCTGCAGCGGCTCTCTCGCCGGGTAACCTCGCTCACGTGCTGTTGGCCTCGCTGAACCCCGCCGCTGCGACCGATCTCGGCGATGCGGTGAGCATCGGCGGCGTCACGTTGAGCCGCAGCGACCTGGTCGGCGCCGCGACATCGGTGGCCGAACGGGTCGGCGGTGCGGGCCGGGTCGCGGTGCTGGCCACGCCGAGTGCGCCGACCGTGCTGGCGATCACCGGTTGCCTGCTGGCCGGCGTGCCGGTGGTGCCGGTGCCCGCCGACGTCGGGCAGGCCGAGCGACGCCACATCCTCACCGACTCCGGTGCGCAGGCATGGCTGGGGGAGACCCCCGACGAGCCGGAGGGTCTGCCGCACGTCCCGGTGCGGCTGCATGCCCGTTCGTGGCACCGCTATCCGGAGCCGGCGCCGGAGTCCACCGCGCTGATCATCTACACGTCGGGCACTACCGGCCCGCCCAAGGGGGTGCAGCTGAGCCGGCAGGCGATCGCGGCCGACCTCGACGCCTTGGCCGAAGCCTGGCAGTGGACGGCCGACGATGTCTTGGTGCACGGCCTGCCGCTGTTCCATGTGCACGGCCTGGTGCTGGGACTGCTCGGCTCGCTGCGGGTGGGAAACCGCTTCGTGCACACCGGTAAACCGACGCCTGAGGGCTACGCCGAGGCGGGCGGGACGCTGTATTTCGGTGTGCCGACGGTGTGGTCGCGGGTGGTCGCCGACACGGCCGCGGCCGAGGCGCTGCGACCGGCGCGGCTGCTGGTGTCCGGCAGCGCGCCGCTACCGGTGCCGGTGTTCGACCGGCTGGTCGCGCTCACCGGCCACGCGCCCGTCGAGCGGTACGGCAGTACCGAGTCGCTGATCACGCTGTCCACCCGGGCCGACGGCGAACGCCGCCCCGGTTGGGTGGGCCTGCCGCTGGCCGGCATCGAGACCCGGCTGGTCGACGAGGCCGGCGGCCCTGTGCCGCATGACGGGGAAACCATTGGGCGCCTTCAGGTTCGGGGGCCGACGCTGTTCGACGGTTACCTGAACCGGCCAGACGCCACCGCCGAGGCATTCGACGCCGACGGCTGGTATCGCACCGGGGATGTCGCGGTCGTCGACTCCGGCGGTATGCACCGCATCGTGGGCCGCGAGTCGGTCGACCTGATCAAGTCCGGGGGTTACCGCGTCGGCGCGGGCGAAATCGAGACGGCGCTGCTGGGACATCCCGGTGTGCGTGAGGCAGCGGTGGTCGGGTTGCCCGACGAGGACCTGGGCCAGCGGATTGTGGCCTTCGTCGTCGGTGACGCCGACTCGGATTCGCTGATCGACTATGTGGCGGGCCAACTTTCGGTGCACAAGCGGCCGCGTGAGGTGCGGGTCGTCGACAGCCTGCCGCGCAACGCGATGGGCAAGGTGCTCAAGAAAGAGCTGCTCGGCTGATTCGCGAGTGTGAAAGCCGCGACGCTGTCGCGGCGTGTCGCGTCGTGAGGTTCACACTCGCGGCAGAAGTTAGTTGGCGTGCAGGTCGGCGTTGAGGGCGATGCCCTGGCCGTCGCGGGAAACCACCTCGACGGCGCCTGTCAGCGAATTGCGGCGGAACAACATGTTGCTGCCGCCGGACAGCTCGCGCGCCTTGACCGACGTCCCGTCGGGCATCGCGACCTTGGTGCCGGCGGTGACGTACAGGCCGGCCTCGACCACACAGTCGTCACCCAGCGAGATACCCAGTCCCGAGTTGGCTCCGAGCAGGCAGCGCTTGCCGATCGAGATGACCTCACTGCCGCCGCCGGACAGCGTGCCCATGATCGAGGCGCCGCCGCCGACGTCGGAGCCGTCGTCGACCACCACGCCCGCCGAGATGCGGCCCTCGACCATCGAGGCGCCCAGCGTGCCCGCGTTGTAGTTGACGAAGCCTTCGTGCATTACCGTCGTGCCCGCCGCCAGGTGTGCGCCGAGGCGCACCCGGTCGGCGTCGGCGATGCGCACCCCGGTCGGCAGCACGTAGTCGACCATTCGCGGGAACTTGTCGACGCCGTACACGGCGACCGGCCCGCGACGACGCAGCCGCGCCCGCACCATCTCGAAACCCTCGACGGCACAAGGCCCTTGGCTCGTCCACACCACATTGGTCAGCACAGAAAAGAAGCCGTCGGCGTTGAGGCCGTGCGGCGCGACCAGCCGGTGCGAGAGCAGATGCAGCCGTAGATACGCGTCGTACGCGTCGGTGGTCTTGTCGTCCAGCGAACCGATCACGGTGCGCACCGCGACGGTCTCGGTGCCGCGATCGTCGTCGCGGCCCGCCAGGGCGGCCAGCTCGTCGGGCACTTCAGCGACCGAGAGCCGCACAGTGCCGCTCTCGCCGCCGTCGGTCAGTTCCGGTGCGGGAAACCAGGTGTCGAGGACCGACCCGTCGGCGGCCAGCGTCGCCAACCCAATACCTGAAGCTCCAGTCACGGTGGCCACGCTACTAGATGCCCGGCGGCTACCCTTGAGACCGTGCTGGACCTACGCGGCGACCCGATCGAGCTGACCGCGGCATTGGTCGACATCCCCAGCGAGTCGCGGCACGAGGCCCGCATTGCCGACGAGGTCGAGGCGGCGTTAGAAGCCCAGACGTCAGGTTTCGAGATCATTCGCAACGGCGACGCGGTGCTGGCCCGCACCCAACGAGGCAAGCCCACCCGAGTGCTGCTGGCCGGGCACCTCGACACCGTGCCGATCGCCGACAATGTGCCCAGCCGCCGCGACGGCGACATCCTGCACGGCTGCGGCACCGTCGACATGAAATCCGGTGACGCGGTTTTCCTGCACCTAGCCGCCACCGTCGCAGAACCCGCCCACGACCTGACCCTGGTGTTCTACGACTGCGAGGAAATCGAAGCCGCTGCAAACGGTTTGGGCCGCATCGAGCGCGAGCTGCCGGACTGGCTGGCCGCCGACGTGGCCATCCTCGGCGAACCCACCGACGGCTACATCGAGGCAGGCTGCCAGGGCACACTGCGCGTCGTCGTGCACGCGACCGGGACCCGCGCGCATTCTGCGCGACCATGGTTGGGCGACAACGCAATTCACAAGCTGGGCGCCGTACTGGACCGGCTCGCGGCATACCAGGCCCGCGATGTCGAGATCGACGGCTGCACTTATCGCGAGGGCCTCTCGGCGGTGCGCATCGAGGGCGGTGTGGCCGGCAACGTCATTCCCGATGCGGCGTCGGTGACGGTCAACTTCCGCTTCGCGCCGGACCGGTCGCCTTCCGATGCGCTGCAGCACGTGCACGACGTGCTCGACGGACTCGACGTGCGCATCGAACAGACCGATTCGGCCGCCGGCGCGCTGCCCGGCCTTTCCAAACCCGCCGCCAAGGCGCTGGTCGAAGCGGCGGACGGGCGGGTGCGCGCGAAATACGGCTGGACCGACGTGGCGCGGTTCGCCGCCCGCGGCATCCCGGCGGTCAACTACGGGCCGGGCGACCCCAACCTGGCGCACCGCCGCGACGAGCGGGTCCCGGTCGAGCAGATCACCGCCGCCGTCGAGATGCTGCGCCGCTACTTGACCAGCTCTGCTTGAGCAGCGGCGTCCGCGGCCGCGGGATGCAGCCCGGCGTCGGCCAGGTCGGCAGCCACCTCGGCCAGTGCGGCGGAGTCACCGGCCGCCAGCGCGCGGGCGTGCGCCAGCGTGAGTCGGCCGAGCACACAGTTCACCTCGACGGCTAACCGTTCGGCGCGGTACACCGCCCGGGTGTCGCCCAGCCGGGCGGCATCGGCCAACGCGCGCAGCGTGATCGCCGACTGCCCGCCGCGCTCGGCGGCCTGCGCGGCTTCGCGGGCGGCCTCGATCGCGGCGGTGGTGTCGCCGCGCGCCGCTTTCGACCACGCCTTGGCCAGCGCCAGTTCCGGAGTGAACAGCGCCGACTTCAGGCCGTGCCGCGACTCGGCGCGGCTGAAAACCTTTGCCGCTTCGGCTTGTTCGCCCTGCTGGCCCAGCGCCTGCGCCAGCAGCATCAGAGACAGTGGGCCCCACGAATAGCCGGTCCGCGACAGCGTGTCGGCGGCCGGCCCGAGCAGCGACACCGCGGTGGCGAAGTCGCCCTGGGCGATCGCCGCGTAGGCCACCAGCACCTCGCCGATCGCGCGGCCCGGCTGCTGCAGCTCCGCGAAATCGGTGTACCGCTGCGCCACCGTGCGCGCCGCATCCGGCCGCCCCGCCATCACCAGCGCCGTGACCCGAGCGAAACCGCTGGTGAACCGCAGCAGGCCAGGATGCTCACCGGCCAGCGCGCGGCCCGCCAGCGCCTCGACGTCGTCGAACCGCCCGATCCGGGCCGAGCACAGCGCCGCCGTCGACGCCGCCCATCCCACGCCGACCTGGTCGGCGTGCGGTGACGCCAGCACCTCGCCTGCGATCCGCAACGCGCTCAGCGGGGTGCCGGCGTTCATCGCGAACGTCGCCGCCAGCGCGTCGAGGGTGGCCCGGGCCGTCGGCGACGAGACCCGGTTGCGGGTGGTCTGCAGAAACGCAGTGGCGCGCTCCGGCTCGTCGAGCATCCAGAACTGGTTCGCCGCCCGCGGTAGCGCCCACGCCATCAGTTCGGTGTCGGTCAAGGTGTCGGGATCCACCGCGGCCAGCACTTCGCCGGCCTCCCGGCCGCGGCCCTGCCAGCCCAGCGCGTAGCCCAGCGTCAGCCGCGGCGCCAGCGCGCCCGATTTGTCCAGCGCCGCGCGGGCCAGCCGTTCGGCCAGGGCCAGGGAGCCGAGCCGCAGCGCCTGCTGCGCCGCGTTCGAAAAGTCGTAGGGTGCATCGCTGTCGATCGCCAACGCCGCCAGCCGCAGCTGGTCGGTCACGTGGTCGGAAGGACGACTCGACAACTGCCCGACAACCGCCGTACGCAGCGCCCGCGCGTCGGTCGCTCCCAGCGCGGCGCGCACTCGTTCGGTGTAGAGCGGATGGCCGGCGTACGCCACGTCGTCGTCGAAGGTCAGCGCGCCTGCCTTTTCGCCCCGCCCGACGGCATCGTCACCGGCCAGCGCCGCCAGGTCGCTGCGGTGAAGCGGTTCCGCGACGGCCAGGTAGTCCAGCGCCGCGCGAACCGGGGCCTCCAGACCGCGCAGATACTCGTCGGTCAGCGCCGCTGTCTGCTGCCGGTCCGTCGGCTCGACGTCGATGCGGGTCAGCAGGTCGTCGGTCCACAGCGCGGCCACCGCGTCGGGCAGTTCGGTCTCGGAGCGGGCAGTGACGATCAGCCGCGCCGAGCGCTTCAACGCCAGCTGATACACCAGGCCGGCCGACAGGCTGTCCAGGTCATGCGCGTCGTCGACCACGACCAGCAGATTGCCGCCTGCGACCAGCGAGTCGTGTGCGGCGCGCAGCAGCGCCGCGGGCCGGCCGATCTCGGCCACCTCGACAAGGTGGCCGAACGCGCCGAACGGAACCATCCGCAGCGACGGGGTGCCCCTCACCCACCGAACCGTCGACGGCCGGCGCGCGGTGAACCTTTCCGCGGCGGCCCGAGCTGTCAGCGTCTTGCCGACACCGTCGGGCCCTACCAGCACCGCACCGGACCGATCCAGGGCGGCCGCGACCTGATCCAGCACAGCTTCGGCCGGCGCGGCAACCCACCCAGTCGGCATCGCCGGATTTTATTGCCCGCTGCGTGCACGGCACGGCGATAGGCCGAAATACGCACCTGGATTAGGGTTTCGGTGTGTGAGTGGCAAACAGTGGGCGGTCTGTGTGTACTGCGCATCCGGGCCGACCCACCCGGAGCTGCTGGCGCTGGCCGCCCAGGTCGGCGAGGCGATCGCCGACCGCGGCTGGACTCTAGTGTGGGGCGGAGGCAACGTCTCGGCCATGGGCGCGCTGGCCACCGCGGCGCGGGCCCGCGGCGGGTGGACCGTCGGCGTGATCCCGAAAATGCTGGTCCACCGCGAGCTCGCCGACACCGACGCCGACGAGCTGATCGTCACCGACACCATGCGCGAGCGCAAACAGGTCATGGAGGACCGCGCCGACGCATTTCTCGCGCTGCCCGGCGGCATCGGCACCCTTGAGGAGCTGTTCGAGGCGTGGACCGGCGCATACCTCGGCATGCACGACAAACCCGTGGTGATGCTCGACCCCAGCGGCCACTTCGACGGGCTCCGGGCCTGGCTGTACGGACTGGTCGACAGCGGGTACGTGTCGCAGGCCGCGCTGGACCGGCTGGTGGTGGTCGACGAGGTCGGGGCTGCCCTGGACGCCTGCGCACCAGGCCCAGCAGCGCGGGCTGAGTAGTCGCGCGGCGACCCGCGGCGCCCGGCTTCGCCGCGCTTGCGATCGCCGCTAGGCTGTCCGCCAAGTTCAGCGAAGGGAAGCACAGTGTCCGAAGTCGGGCTGCTCGACATAGCGAGCCGGGTGCCGGGTGTGGTAGCCGACCTGCCGGTGATGGCGCGCGGCGTGGTGACCGGGCTGCTCGCCCGGCCCACCTCCAAGACGTCGATCGGCAAGGTGTTCCAGGACCGCGCCGCCCGCTACGGCGACCGCGTCTTCCTGCGGTTCGGTGACCAACGGCTGACCTACCGCGAGGCCAACGCGACCGCCAACCGGTACGCCGCGGTGCTGGCCGCGCGCGGTGTCGGGCACGGCGACGTCGTCGGGATCATGCTGCGCAACTCGCCCAACGCGGTGCTGATGATGCTGGCCGTGGTCAAGTGCGGCGCGATCGCCGGGATGATCAACTATCACCAGCGCGGCGAGGTGCTGGCCCACAGCCTGGGGCTGCTCGACGCCAAAGTGCTGGTCTCCGAATCCGACCTCGTCGACGTCGTCGCCGAATCCGGCGCGCCCGGCGCCGAGCCGCTGACCATCGAGGAAATGGAACGGCTGGCCGCCACCGCCCCGACGAGCAACCCGCCGTCGGCCTCGGCGGTGCTGGCCAAGGACACCGCGTTCTACATCTTCACCTCGGGCACCACCGGACACCCCAAGGCCAGCGTGATGACCCACCGGCGCTGGCTAGCCGCGCTCGCCGCGTTCGGCGGGCTGGGGTTGCGGCTGAAGAGCAGCGACACGCTGTACAGCTGCCTGCCGCTGTACCACAACAACGCGCTGACGGTCGCGGTGTCGTCGGTGATCAACTCCGGCGCGACGCTGGCGCTGGGCAAGAAGTTCTCGGCGTCGCAATTCTGGGACGACGTGATCGCCTACGACGCAACGGCATTCATCTACATCGGCGAGGTCTGCCGCTATCTGCTCAACCAGCCACCCAAGCCGACCGACCGCGCCCACAAGGTGCGGGTGATCGCCGGCAACGGCCTGCGCCCGGAGATCTGGGAGGAGTTCACCACCCGGTTCGGCATCGAGCGGGTGTGCGAGTTCTACGCCGCCAGCGAGGGCAACACCGCGTTCATCAACATCTTCAATGTGCCGAAGACAACCGGGATTTCGCCGCTGCCGCTGGCCTACGTCGAGTACGACCCCGACACCGGCGCCCCGCTGCGCGACCAGAAAGGCCGGGTGCGCCGGGTGCCGCCCGGTCAGCCGGGCCTGCTGATCAGCCCGGTCAACAAACTGCAGCCGTTCGACGGCTACACCGACCCGGCCGCCAGCGAAAAGAAGCTGGTGCGCAACGCTTTTCGCGAAGGCGACTGCTGGTTCAACACCGGCGACGTGATGAGCCCCCAGGGCATGGGACACGCCGCGTTCGTCGACCGACTCGGCGACACGTTCCGGTGGAAGGGTGAAAACGTCGCCACCACCGAAGTCGAGGCGGCGCTGGGGGCCGACAAATCCGTCGAGGAGTCTGCGGTCTTCGGTGTGGAGATCCCGCGCACCGGCGGCCGGGCCGGGATGGCCGCCGTCAAGCTGCGCGACGGCGCCGAGTTCGACGGCAAGGCGCTGGCCCGCACGCTCTACGAGCGGTTGCCGGTGTACGCGGTTCCGCTGTTCGTCCGGGTGGTGGAGACCATGGAGCACACCACGACGTTCAAGAGCCGCAAGGTCGACCTGCGCGAGCAGGCCTACGGCCCAGGCATCGAGGACCCGCTGTACGTGCTGGCCGGGCGCGACGAGGGCTACGTGCCGTTCTACGACGACTACCCCGACGAGGTGGCAGCCGGTAAGCGCCCCCAAGGGTAGGCCAGGCACGATAGACGGGTGCAGTCAACGCTCTGCGGCCGCCCGGTCGCCGGTGATCGTCCGCTGATCATGGCGATCGTCAACCGCACCCCGGACTCGTTTTACGACCGGGGCGCCACCTTCACCGACGACGCGGCCAAGTCCGCCGCGCACCGGGTCATCGCCGACGGCGCCGACGTGGTCGACGTGGGCGGCGTCAAGGCCGGACCCGGGCAAAGCGTCAACACCGCGACCGAAACCGCGCGGGTGGTGCCGTTCATCGAATGGCTGCGCGACACCTACCCCGAGCAGCTGATCAGTGTCGACACCTGGCGTTCGGACGTGGCCCGGCAGGCCTGCCGCGCCGGCGCCGACCTGATCAACGACACCTGGGGCGGTGTCGACCCCGAAATGCCCGCCGTCGCAGCGGAATTCGGGGCGGGACTGGTGTGCTCGCACACCGGCGGCGCGCCGCCACGAACCCGGCCCTTCCGGGTCAGCTACGGAACGAGCACCCGCGGCGTAGTCGACGACGTGATCCGCGAAGTCACCGCCGCCGCCGAGAAGGCCGTCGCCGCCGGGGTGGCTCGCGATCGGGTGCTGATCGACCCCACCCACGACTTCGGCAAGAACACCTTCCACGGCCTGGCGTTGTTGCGCCACCTGGAAGATCTTGTTAACACCGGATGGCCGGTGCTGATGGCGCTCTCCAACAAGGATTTCGTCGGGGAGACTCTGGGCGTGGAGCTGACCGAACGCCTGGAAGGAACCCTGGCGGCCACCGCGCTGGCCGCCGCGGCGGGTGCCCGGATGTTCCGGGTGCACGAAGTCGGGCCCACCCGGCGGGTGCTGGAAATGGTGGCGTCGATCCACGGCCAACGGCCGCCGGCCCGGACAGTGAGAGGACTGGCGTGACCGAGCTTCTCGCTGCCCTGCCGGGTGACACCTGGCTGTCGGACCGCAGCTGGATCCGCCCGAGCTGGACCGTCGGCGAATTAGTGGCGGCCAAGGCCGGGCGGACCATCTCCGTGGTACTGCCCGCCCTCAACGAGGAAGACACCATCGAATCGGTGATCGATTCCATCTCGCCGGTGGTCGGCGGACTGGTCGACGAGCTGATCGTGCTCGACTCGGGCTCCACCGACGACACCGAGATCCGTGCGATCGCCGCCGGCGCCCACGTCGTCACCCGCGAACAGGCCCTGCCCGACGTCGCGCCGCGGCCGGGCAAGGGCGAGGTGCTGTGGCGCTCACTAGCCGCCACCAGCGGAGACATCGTGGTGTTCGTCGACTCCGACCTGATCGACCCGCACCCAATGTTCGTGCCGTGGCTGGTCGGCCCGCTGCTCACCGGCGACGGCGTTCACCTGGTCAAAAGCTTCTACCGACGGCCTCTAAACGGTGAGGGTGCGACCGGCGGGGGACGCGTCACCGAACTGGTGGCCCGGCCGCTGCTCGCGGCGCTGCGGCCCGAGCTGAGCTGTGTGCTGCAGCCGCTCGGCGGCGAATACGCCGCCAGCCGCGAACTGTTGATGTCGCTGCCGTTCGCGCCGGGCTACGGCGTGGAGATCGGCCTGCTGGTCGACACCTACGACCGGCTGGGGCTGGACGCCATCGCCCAGGTCAACCTCGGGGTTCGGGCACACCGCAACCGGCCGCTGGCCGAGCTGGGGCCGATGAGCCGCCAAGTGGTCGCCACGCTGCTGTCGCGCTGCGGCATCCCCGACTCCGGCGTCGGCCTCACGCAGTTCTTCGTCGACGGCGACAGCTACAGCCCACGCACCTCGGCGGTGTCGCTGACCGACCGCCCGCCGATGAACACCGTGGCGATCGCAAGCCACCAGAGACCTTCGCGGGGCATGTCGGCGCAATAGGGCAATATCGGTGCCGTGGCATTGGTATTGCTCTACCTGGTGGTGCTGATCCTGGTCGCGATCGTGCTGTTCGGCGTGGCCAGCCTGCTGTTCGGCCGCGGCGAGCAGCTGCCGCCGCTGCCGCGCGCCACGACGGCGACCGTGCTGCCGGCCTCCGGCGTCACCAGCGCCGACGTCGACGCCGTCAAGTTCACCCAGGTGCTGCGCGGATACAAGACCAGTGAGGTGGACTGGGTGCTGGACCGGCTCGGCCAGGAACTCGACTCGTTACGCGGCCAACTCGCGTCGATGCAAGTTGCCGAGGAGAAGGAGCCGGAGTGACCCGCGCCGGCGACGGGCTGGTCCGCTGCGGCTGGGCGGTCGGCGAGCTCTACCGCGACTACCACGACAACGAGTGGGGCCGGCCGCTGCGCGGTCGGGTGGCGTTGTTCGAGCGGATGAGCCTGGAGGCGTTTCAGAGCGGCCTGTCGTGGCTGACGATCCTGCGCAAACGGGAAAACTTCCGACGGGCCTTCGACGGCTTCGACATCGAGACCGTCGCGCGCTACACCGACGCTGACGTGGCCCGGTTGATGGCTGACAAGTCGATCGTGCGCAATCGGGCCAAGATCGAGGCGACGATCGCCAATGCCCGCGCGGCGGCCGATGAAGACCTTTCCGAGCTGCTGTGGTCGTTCGCACCGGCACCGCGGCCCCGCCCCGCCGATCCCTCCGAAGTGCCTTCGGCGACTGCGGAATCCACCGCGATGGCGCGCGAATTGAAGCGGCGCGGCTTCCGGTTTGTGGGACCGACCACGGCCTATGCCCTGATGCAGGCGACCGGGATGGTCGACGACCACCTGCGCAGTTGTTTTGTGCCGCCGATCACCCCGTGAGACACGTCGAACCCGGGTCTTGTGCACCCCGCCGTCGCCGATAGGGAACAATAGGGGAGTGAATTGGCAGTTCAACGCCGGGTATGGCCGGGATTCCACTGGTGGCGCGTACCCGGCGCCGACCGGGTCCGTGACGGCGGGCCAGCTCGAAGCTGGAGGGAGCACTCGATGGCGGCGATGAAGCCCCGGACCGGTGACGGTCCACTGGAAGCGACCAAGGAGGGGCGCGGCATCGTGATGCGGGTACCGCTGGAAGGCGGTGGCCGACTCGTCGTCGAGCTGACGCCCGACGAAGCCGCCGCACTGGGTGACGAACTCAAGGGCGTCACCAGCTGAGCCCTACGCGCAGACCTTCCGATAGATCTCCAACGTCTGCTCGGCGATGTGCGCCCAGGAGAATTCCGCGACGCAGCGCTGCCGTCCGGCCTGACCGTAGCGCTCCGCCCTCTCCGGATCGGCGACCAGGGCGTTGACCGCCTCCGCCAAGTCGGCCTGATAACCCGCGGCGTCGCTCGCGTCGTAATGCACCAGCCGCCCGGTGACCTGATCCGCGACCACCTCGGGGATTCCGCCGACGTCGGAGGCCACCACCGCCGTCGCGCAGGCCATTGCCTCCAGGTTCACGATCCCCAGCGGCTCATAGACCGATGGGCACACGAAAACCGTTGCAGCCGAAAGTATCTCGCGTACCTTCCCGATCGGGAGCATCTCCCGGATCCAGAACACCCCGGTTCGCCTGCGAGCCAGTTCGGTGACCGCCGCGGTGACTTCGGCGGCGATCTCCGCGGTGTCGGGCGCCCCGGCGCACAGCACCACTTGCACGTCGGGGTCGAACCGGTGCGCGGCCGCCAGCAGGTGGGCAACGCCTTTCTGGCGGGTGATCCGACCGACGAACGCCACGACCGGCCGGTGCGGGTCGACGCCCAGCTCGGTCAGTATCGACTCGTTTGGGTCGCGCCCGATTGGGTACCAGACGTCGGTGTCGATCCCGTTGCGCACGACGTGAACCCGGCTGGGGTCCAGTGCCGGATAGACCCGCAGCACGTCGTCGCGCATGCCATTGCTGACGGCAATGACGGCGTCCGCGGCCGTCGCCGCGGTGTGTTCCACCCAGGACGACAGCCGGTAGCCGCCGCCGAGTTGTTCGGCCTTCCACGGCCGCGACGGCTCCAGCGAATGGGCGGTCAGCACATGCGGGATGTCGTAGAGCAGGGCGGCCACATGTCCTGCCAAGCCGGTGTACCAGGTGTGGGTGTGCACCACGTCGGCGTCGGCGGCCGCGTTGGCCATCAGCAGATCCGTCGACAGCGTCGACAACGCTGGGTTGGCGCCCTGCAACCGCGGATCGGGCTGGTACGCCAACGCCGTCGGGCGGGGCGCGCCCATGCAGTGCACGTCGACCCGGCACAGGCTGCGCAGGTGCGCGACCAACTGGGTGACGTGTACCCCGGCACCGCCGTACACCTCCGGCGGATACTCCCGCGTCATCATCGCCACCCGCATATCCGGCACGGTAGCTCAAATTGCTTGACGGACAGTCCGTCAGCGCTGCCAATCGCACGATTGCCCTGGCAGCGCCGTGAAGCGGCCGATAGGTTTGAACCATGAGGGAAGCGCCACACGTGCTGGGCATCGTCCTGGCCGGTGGGGAGGGCAAGCGGCTGTATCCGCTGACCGCGGACCGGGCAAAGCCCGCAGTTCCCTTCGGCGGCGCCTATCGGCTGATCGACTTCGTGCTGTCCAACCTCGTCAACGCCCGCTACCTGAGGATCTGCGTTCTCACCCAGTACAAGTCTCATTCGCTGGACCGCCACATCTCGCAGAACTGGCGGCTATCCGGTCTGGCCGGCGAGTACATCACCCCGGTGCCGGCGCAGCAGCGGCTCGGCCCGCGCTGGTACACCGGCTCCGCCGACGCGATCTACCAGTCGCTCAACCTGATCTTCGACGAAGACCCCGACTACATCGTGGTTTTCGGCGCCGACCACGTGTACCGGATGGATCCCGAGCAGATGGTCCGCTTCCACATCGACAGCGGGGCCGGGGCGACGGTGGCCGGGATCCGGGTGCCGCGCGCGGAGGCGAGCGCGTTCGGTTGCATCGACTCCGACGACTCCGGCCGCATCCGCAGTTTCCTCGAGAAGCCGGCCGATCCGCCGGGAACGCCTGACGACCCCGAGACCACGTTCGTCTCGATGGGCAACTACATCTTCACCACCAAGGTGCTCATCGACGCGATCCGCGCCGACGCCGAGGACGACCACTCCGACCACGACATGGGCGGCGACATCATCCCGCGGCTGGTCACCGACGGGCTGGCGGCGGTCTACGACTTCTCCGACAACGAGGTGCCCGGCGCCACCGACCGCGACCGCGCCTACTGGCGTGACGTCGGGACCCTGGATGCGTTCTACGACGCGCACATGGACCTGGTGTCGGTGCATCCGGTGTTCAACCTCTACAACAAGCGCTGGCCCATCCGGGGTGCGACGGAAAACCTGGCGCCGGCCAAGTTCGTCAACGGCGGCTCCGCGCAGGAGTCGGTGGTGGGCGCGGGCAGCATCATCTCGGCCGCCTCCGTGCGCAATTCGGTGCTGTCGTCGAACGTCGTCGTCGACGACGGCGCGATCGTCGAGGGCAGCGTGATCATGCCGGGCACCCGGGTCGGGCGTGGCGCGGTGGTACGCCACGCGATTCTGGACAAGAACGTCGTGGTGGGGCCGGGTGAGATGGTCGGCGTGGATCTGGAGAAGGACCGCGAACGGTTCGCGATCAGCGCCGGCGGGGTGGTCGCCGTCGGCAAGGGCGTCTGGGTTTAACTCGCGGGCTCACCACACGTAGGGCACCAGGCGGTACTGCACCCGTTCGGCGTACTCGCGATACCCCGTCAGCTCGTGGCTGAGCAGCTTTTCTTCATCGCGAATTCGTATGGCCAGCACGGCAATGCCAACAATGAGCAGTAGAAGCCCCCAATACGAGCCGAGCGCCAGTGGGATGCCGACCATCATGATCACGTTGCCGGTGTACATCGGATGCCGGACCAGCCCGTACAGGCCGGTGGTGATCACCGTCTGGTCCGCCTCGACGGTGACATTGGCTGCGGCATAACTGTTCTGGATGACCACCAGCATGGCCACACCCAGTCCGATCGCGACCAGGACATCGCCGACAAGGCACACCGCGGCGGGCACCGACGACCAGCCGAAGCGGTGGTCGAGCGCACTGAGCACAATCGTCGCCAGCATCGACAACAATGCGATGGAGATGATGATCCTTTGCAGCACTCTGGTTTCCGCGAGTGGACCGGCGCGCAGGCGTCGCTCCAGGGCGGCCGGATTGGTCCGCATCAGGTAGACGCTGGGAATCCAGGTGGAGACGGTGAAGACGGCGAGAAACACCCACGCCTGCCAGTAATGGAAGGTGCCTGCCGGCCAGAACAGCATCAGGCCGAAGGCGGTCAGCCCCAGCGCTGCTGAAAGCGCAGTCTTCACAAGGGTTTTCATGTCAACTCCTTAGTTGCGCAGATCGCGGCGGCGGAAAGCCGCCGCTCCCAGCGCAATCAACGCCACGTCGATGCCCAGCAGCCACAGCAGCGGAACAGGAGTGAAGTCGCCGCCGCCCACCCGCGGAATGTGCGCGAACGGTTCCAGGTCGAGCAGCCACTGCGGAAAGCCCGCCAACGAACCGATCAGATACAACGCGATGAACGCGACCAGCACGCCCCAGGCCACCGGGGTGAACCGCGGCGCCACGCCGAACAGCGCTGCCGTGACCGCAACCAGCAGCCACACCGCGGGTAGCTGCGCGGCCGCCGTCCCGATCACCGTGGACAACTTGCCGGCGATGTCGTGGGCGGCGACACCGTAGGTGAATCCGGCGGTCAACCCCGCGATCAGCAGGGCAGCGGCGGGCCCGATCAGCGCGATCACCAGATGGCTTGCCAGCCAACGGTTTCGGCTCGTCGCACCGCTCAGCAGCGTCTCGGCGCGCTGGCCGGTCTCCTCCTGGTGCAGGCGCAAGGACAGTGAGATGGCGAACGCCGCCGCGGCCATGCCCAGCATGCAGAACGCCACCGCGAGGAAGGCTCGCTCCAGCGCGGTGGTGCCGCCCATCCGTGCGACGATGTCGCGGACCGAGGCGCTGCCACCGATTTCGTCGCCGATGCCGTGCACGATGCTGCCGATCAGCAGGCCATACAGGCACAGACCGACCGTCCACAGCACTAGCGAGCCGCGGTCGAGGCGCCACGCCAGTCCTCCGGCGCCCTGCAGCGTCGCTGCGGCGCCGGCCGGGCCCGGGCGTTCGGCGATCAGCCCGGCGCCGACGTCGCGGCCGGCGAGCAACCGGTAGGCCCCCACGGTGAGCACCGCCGTCGTCGCGACATGCAGCAGCAGCACCCACCACCGCTCGTCCGCGTACGGCCGGACTTGCAGGGACCACCCGAGCGGCGAAAGCCACGACAACGTGCCCGAGCCGGCGTCGCCCACCGCGCGCAACGTGAATGCGGCGGCCAGCACCGAAAACGCAGTGCCGCGGGCGAATCGGGCGCTGGGTGACAACTGAGCGGCCACCGCGGCCACGGCGGTGAACACCAGGCCGGAGCCGGCCAACGCCGCCCCGAACGCGAGCGACCCGCTCGGTGCGACGTTGGTGGTGAGCAGTCCCGCCGCGCCGATCGCGCCGGTAGCTACCGACGCGCCGAATGAGAGCAGCAGGGCGGCGGTCAGATTGGCGTAGCGTCCTACCACCGTCGAGTCGAGAAGCTCGGCACGGCCGGTCTCCTCGTCGGCGCGGGTGTGCCGGATCACCGTGAGGATCACCGCCACCGCGATGAGCAGGTGGAACATTCCGGCCTTCCAGATACCGACGGCGCCGAGGTTGTCCGCGTAGATCTGGCCGTAGAGCGCGCGCTGGGCCGGGCTGGCCATGATCGACGCCGCGAAGCTGTCACGCGCGGCTTGATCCGGATACACCTTTTCGATGGAGCCGACGTACACGGTAGCCAGCGGCAGCGACAGCAGCAATACCCACAGCGGTAGCACCACCCGGTCGCGGCGCAGGTAGAGCCGCAGCATCCCGAGCGTGCCGGTGAAGGCCGAACCACGTTGCGGCGCTTGGTGTGCCGGCCGCTCCAGGGTGGCGGTCATGCCCGCACCTCCTGTGGGCTGCGGCCACGCTGTCCGTCACCGCCGTAGTGGCGCAGGAACAGCTCTTCGAGGGTCGGCGGCTGGCTGACCAGGCTGCGTACCCCGGCGTCGCCGAGAACCCGGATGAGCTCGCCCAGGCTTTCGCTGTCGACCTGGGCGTGCACGGTGTTGCCTTCGACGCTGACGTCCTCGACGCCGCGGATTCTGGTGAGATCTCCCGGGTTGCCGATCATTTCGGCCTTGATCGAGGTGCGACTGAGATGACGCATCGACTCCAGCGAGCCGCTCTCGACGGTCTTGCCGGCTCGGATGATCGTCACGCGCTCACACAGGGCTTCGGTTTCGGCGAGTATGTGGCTTGACAACAGCACGGTGACGCCGCGGTCACGCGCCTCGGCCACGCATTGCTGAAAGACGTTCTCCATCAACGGGTCCAGGCCGCTACTCGGCTCGTCGAGCAGCAGCAGCCGCGCGTACGACGAGAATGCCGAAATCAGGGAGACCTTCTGCCGGTTGCCCTTCGAGTAGGTGCGGGCCTTCTTGTGCGGGTCCAAGTCGAATCGCTCGATCAGTTCCGCGCGGCGCTTCTCGTCGAGGCCGCCGCGCATGCGTGCCAGCAGGTCGATCGTCTCGCCGCCGGTCAGGTTGGGCCACAGGGTCACATCGCCTGGCACGTAGGCGATCTGTCGATGCAACTCGACCGCGTCGTTCCACGGGTCGCCGCCGAGCAGCCGGGCGGTTCCGCTGTCGGCTTTGACGACGCCGAGCAGAATGCGAATGGTCGTCGACTTCCCGGCGCCGTTGGGCCCGAGGAAGCCGTGCACCTCGCCCTCGCGGACGGTCAGGTCGAGGCCGTCGAGCGCCCGAACGGCACCGAAATTTTTTGTCAGATTGCGGATTTCGATGGGGGTCCGGCTGTGGTCAACTGACATCGGCTTCTCCTTGTTCGGCTTGAGCGAGGAATGCTTCATACATGGTCTTGTCCGCCATCAATCCTTCGGTGTGGAGCTCGAGGGCGGGCAGGATCATGTCGCGGGCGTAGTCGCGCAATACGGCACGAATGTCCGTGGCGTTGTCGTGCAACAGCAGATACATCAGAAAGCCGCCTCCGCCGGTGATGGCGAGGTATTTGGCCCGGGCCTTGGGGTCGCGGCTGGGTTTGAGCGTGCCGACGCGCACCCCTTCGTCGAGGTAGTCTTCGGCGTTGTCGATCATCCTGCGCCACAACATCTTTGCCAGCTCGCCGCCTTCCTGCATGCTGCGCATCAGGTAGGCCATCATCGGTGCATAGGACTCGATCTCGGCCATGGCGGCGAACCAGGTCGCCGGATCGGTGGACCGCATCGCCTCCGACTTCACGCTGCGGATCTCGTCGGCGATGTAGTCGTCGCAGGCCTTGCGCAGCCCTTCCTTGGAGCCGAAGTGGTGGATGACGAGGGCGGCGCTCACCCCGGCGGCGTCGGCGATCTTGCGCAGCCCGACGCCGAAACCCTGCTTTCCGAACTGCTCGATCGCGGCGTCGCGGATCCGGGCCGCCGCGGTCAAGTCGGCTGAACGCATGTTCAGTACATTAAACGCGCGTTCAGTCGCGGTCAAGCATGGACGCGCGAGCAGACGCAAAATCGCATGGATGAGGCCCGAAGAATGCGATTCTGTGTCTGCTCGCGGACAGCGGAGCTAGTCGCGGACGGCGGCCAGCAGGCCGTCGCCGAGCGGCACCAACGCCGGCGTTAGTCGCTCGTCCTCGGCGATCAGCCGCGCCGCCTCGCGCACCGCGGTCACTTCGGCGTCGTGAGCCGACGGATCACCCGCCCGTCCGCCGAGCGCCGCCCGGTGCACGACGATCAGCCCGCCGGACCGCAGCAACCGGACCCCCTCGACGACGTAGTCCGGCTGGTCGATCGGGTCGGCGTCGACGAACACCAGGTCGTAGGACTCGTCGGCCAGCCGGGTCAGCACCTCCTGCGCGCGCCCGCCGATCAGCCGGGTGCGCGACGGCCCGATGCCGGCGTCGCTGAACGCCTGCTTGGCGATGCGCTGGTACTCGGGCTCGATGTCGATCGTGGTCAACACGCCGTCGTCGCTCATCCCCGACAGCAACCACAGCCCGCTGACTCCGGCGCCGGTGCCCACCTCGACCAGAGCTTTACCGCCGCTGAGCTTGGCCAGCAGGCTCAGCAGCGCGCCGACCGCGGGAGTGACCGCGCCCGCGCCGATGTCCACGGCGCGCTCCCGGGCCGCCGCCAGGATCGCGTCCTCGGAGATCGACTCCTCGGCGTGGGTGTAGATGGCCGCGGCCCGGCTGGCTGGGGCCGCCTGGCCGGTTGGGTGGTCGGTGCTGGCCATGCCCCGCAGCGTAGAGCCAACCCCGGCCCCGGTCGGGCAGGCGCGCCCCTAACAACCCGACACGCCCGCACGGCGACATCACATAGCGAGGCAAAGCCCCAGTGCAACGCGGTGCCAGCCGCGTTTCTCAGCGAAAGCTCAGTGGCGTCACATGCCGGCCACACCCCGATAGGCAACGGTATGTACATGGATCGCGGAGGGCGCTGGGACGGGAATACAGAGTGCAGTCCCGGTGTTGCGCGCGGTGACGCACTGCCATACGACGGCAGGATCAATCCGGAGGATCTGACTATCACCACCCTGATGAGCCCGGCGAGCATGTCGCACCCTGAGCGCTACCGCGACGCCGACTGGGTCGAACCATCCGACGAGCCCTACGGGACCGCGATCTTCGACGCGACCGGTGACAAGGCGGCGATGCCGTCGTGGGACGAATTGGTACGCCAACACGCCGACCGCGTCTACCGGCTGGCCTATCGCCTCTCCGGCAACCAGCACGACGCCGAGGACCTCACCCAGGAGACCTTCATCCGGGTGTTCCGGTCGGTGCAGAACTATCAGCCGGGAACTTTCGAGGGCTGGCTGCACCGCATCACCACCAACTTGTTCCTCGACATGGTGCGACGGCGCGGCCGTGTCCGGATGGAGGCATTGCCCGACGACTACGACCGCGTGCCTGCCGACGAGCCCAACCCCGAGCAGATCTACCACGACGCCCGGCTGGGTGCTGATCTGCAGGCCGCGCTGGATTCGCTGCCGCCGGAGTTCCGGGCCGCCGTGGTGCTGTGTGACATCGAGGGCCTGTCGTATGAGGAGATCGGCGCCACCCTCGGCGTCAAGCTGGGGACGGTCCGCAGCCGCATTCACCGTGGACGCCAGGCGCTGCGGGACTACCTGGCAGCGCACCCCGAGCACGCCGAGCGTGCCGGCACGGCCTGACGACACTCGGCCTTCGGGGCTGTTCAGTGGTATTGCGGACCGGGGTAGCGCGCTACATTCGAGGTAGTGCCGCGCATCCGCGCGATACCGAGAGGAGCTTGGCAATGGTCGACCGGGGACATGTGTTCCGCCGAGCGTTCTCCTGGCTTCCCTCCCAATTCGCCTCGCAGAGCGACGCGCCGGTGGGCGCGCCGCGCCAGTTCGGCTCCACCGAGCACCTGTCCACCGAGGCCATCGCGGCATTCGTCGACGGTGAGCTGCGGATGAACGCACACCTGCGCGCCGCTCACCACATTTCGTTGTGCCCCGAGTGCGCCACGGAAGTCGAAGACCAGAGCCGGGCGCGCGCTGCGTTGCGCGACTCCAGCCCGATCAGCATCCCCAGCTCACTGCTCGGGCTGCTGTCCCAGATTCCGCAGTCGCCACCGGATGACACGTTCTGTGACCCGTTGGCCGACGGCAGCGCGCGTGACCGGCGTAAGCGCCGGTAGGTAGGGTGGATTAGCCGGTGTCAGACGCCGTGCTCGTGCCCACAGCGTGTGTTTCTCCAGCGCTCGGAAGAGGATGACGTGACCTCCGACCAAGACAAGTACGGCGGCCACCGGCTGGCGCCGCGACCCGTTTCGCGGCCACCGGTCGATCCCGCGTCGCAGCAGACCTTCAGCCGCCCCGACGGCGTGCAGGGCTCGTTCGTCGCCGAGGCCGTGCGCCCGCAGAAGTACCGCAACCAAAGCGATTTCGCCCCGCACGACGAGCCGGCCGACCCGGTGCTCGCCGAGGCCTTCGGCCGCCCCTTCCCGGAGGCCGACTCGCTTCAGCGCCACCCCACCGACGCCGGCGCGCTGGACGGCGAGAAGGACAAGGACCAGCCCGACGAGGCCGACGATCCCTGGCGCGACCCGGGCGCGGCCGCGGCCCTGGGTAGCCCCGCGCTGGCGCCCGCTCCGCCGCGCGGCGGCGCCGGCCTGGGCGGCAAGCTCGGCGTGCGCGACGTGCTGTTCGGCGGCAAGGTCTCCTACCGTGCGCTGGCCATCCTGGCCGTCCTCGCCTTGGTGATCGGATTGGCGGGCGGCTGGATCGGACGCAAGACCGCCGAGGTCGCCGAGGCGTTCACCACGTCGAAGGTGACGCTGTCGACCAGCGGCAACAAGGAAGAGCCGGCCGGCCGGTTCGCGAAAGTGGCCGCTGCGATAGCCGACTCGGTGGTGACGATCGAATCGGTCAGTGACCAGGAGGGCATGCAGGGCTCCGGGGTGGTGATCGACGGCCGCGGCTACATCGTCACCAACAACCACGTCATCTCCGAGGCGGCCAACAACCCCAGCCAGTGGAAGACCAGCGTCGTGTTCAACGACGGCAAGGAAGTGCCCGCCAACCTGGTCGGCCGCGACCCCAAGACGGACCTGGCCGTGCTCAAGGTTGACAACGTCAACAACCTCACGGTCGCCCGGCTCGGTGACTCCGACAAAGTGCGCGTCGGCGACGAGGTGCTGGCCGCCGGTGCGCCGCTCGGGCTACGCAGCACCGTGACGCACGGCATCATCAGCGCGCTGCACCGCCCGATCCCGCTCTCAGGTGACGGCTCGGACACCGACACCGTCATCGACGCCGTCCAGACCGACGCCTCGATCAACCACGGCAACTCCGGCGGCCCGCTGATCGGAATGGATTCCCAGGTGATCGGTATCAACACCGCCGGCAAGTCGCTGTCCGACAGCGCCAGCGGCCTGGGCTTCGCGATCCCGGTCAACGAGGCGAAAGAGGTCGCGCAGACGCTGATCAAGGACGGCAAGATCGTCCACCCGACGCTGGGGCTGAGCACCCGGTCGGTGAGCAACGCGATCGCCTCCGGCGCGCAGGTGGCCAACGTGAAAGCCGGCAGCCCCGCGCAGCAGGCCGGCATCTTGGAGAACGACGTCGTGGTCAAGGTCGGCAACCGGCCCGTCGCCGACGCCGACGAGATGGTTGTTGCGGTGCGCCAGTTGACAATTGGGCAGGACGCCCCGATCGAGGTGGTGCGCGACGGGCGGCACGTGACGCTGACGGTGAAACCGGGTCCGGACAACAGTTAGGTGTTCGCCAACGTCGGCTGGGGGGAGATGCTCGTCCTCGTGGTGGTCGGGCTGGTGGTGCTCGGCCCCGAGCGGTTGCCGGGCGCAATCCGCTGGAGCGCCAACGCTTTGCGGCAGGCCCGCGACTACCTCAGCGGGATGACCGAACAGTTGCGGCAGGACATCGGGCCCGAATTCGACGATCTGCGCGAGCCGCTCAGTGAGTTGCAGAAGCTGCGCGGCATGACGCCGCGGGCGGCACTGACCAAGCATCTGTTCGACGGCGACGACTCACTGTTCACCGGCAGGTTCGACCGGGTGGAGGAAAGTGTTCCGCCGCCGCCCGAGCCGCCGGCCCCCGAGCCGCCTGTCGATGGGCCCGCGCCGTTTGACACCGACGCCACGTGAGATTGCCGCCAGGGTCGTGATTTTCGAGAAATCACAGCCGTAGGGGCAATCTCAATGTCGGGTCGGGTCGAGGCCCAACGACATACCGGCCAGCCCGCGGCGGCGTGAGGACAGCGCGTCGGCGACTCGGCGCAGTTCCTTGCCGACGGCCGAATCCGGCGCACTGAGCACGATCGGCACACCGGAGTCGCCAGCGTCGACCAGCGCGGGATCCAGCGGGATCTGGCCCAGCAGTGGTACGTCGGCGCCGACCGCCCGGGACAGCCGTTCGGCGACCTGCTGGCCACCGCCCTCGCCGAACACCTGCAGTTGCGACCCGTCGGGCAGCATCAGCCACGACATGTTCTCCACTACGCCGACGATGCGCTGGCGGGTCTGCAACGCGATGCTGCCCGCGCGTTCGGCCACTTCGGCGGCGGCATGCTGTGGGGTGGTCACGACCAGGATTTCCGCGTTCGGAATCAGCTGGGCCACCGAGATGGCGATGTCGCCGGTGCCCGGTGGTAAGTCGAGGAGCAGCACGTCGAGGTCTCCCCAATAGACGTCGGCGAGGAACTGCTGCAGGGCCCGGTGCAGCATCGGCCCGCGCCACACCACCGGGGTGTTGCCCTGGGTGAACATCGCGATCGAAATCACCCGCACGTCGTGGGCGATCGGCGGCAGGATCATCGATTCGACCTGGGTGGGACGATCGGTGGTGCCCATCATCCGGGGAATCGAATGGCCGTGGATGTCGGCGTCGAGCACCCCCACCGACAGACCGCGAGCGGCCATCGCCGCGGCCAGATTGACCGTGACCGTCGACTTGCCGACGCCGCCCTTGCCGGACGCGACGGCATACACCCGGGTCAGGGACCCCGGCTGGGCGAACGGGATGACCGGTTCGCGGGCGTCGCCGCGCAGCTGCTTGCGCAACTCGGTGCGCTGCTCGTCGCTCATCACGTCCAGGCCGACGGTGACCGCGCCGGTGCCGGGAACGTCGGCGACCGCCTGGGTGACGCGCTCGCTGATCTCGGTTTTCTTCGGGCACGCGGCCGTGGTCAGGTAGATCTCGACGTGCACGGCCCCGCCCGGGCGGACGTCGATGCTTTTGACCATCCCGAGTTCGGTGATCGGGCGGCGCAATTCGGGGTCGATCACCTTGGCCAGCGCGGCGCGGATAGCCGCAGTCAGGTCGGCGTCGTGAGTTTCTTCAGACATCACCGCCGAGTGTAGGCGGCTGCGATCAGCTGGCCGGACCTGGCAGGGGGCCGGGCCCCGACGCCGGGTTGGCCGCGGCCGGCAGCTGCGCGGCGCCAGGTTGCGGTGTGCCCGGCGGTGGCGGACCCGGTGCGACGGGTGGTGCCGCGACCTGCGGTGGGCCTGCGGGCGCTCCGGGTGGCGCCACCACTGGAGGCGCCTGAGGCGGCGCGGCAGGCGGCGGCGCCAGCAGCGGTGGCTGTCCCGGCTGCTGAGGCGGCGCCGCCTCCTGCGGCCCGATGCAGATCACCGTGCAGCTCGACGAGCGCGGGCCAAGCTGTTGCTGCGGCTGCTGCTGCGCCCACGGCCACATCGGCTGCTGTCCGGCTGCGGCGGATTGGCTGAGGTCGATCAGCGGCATCTGTGCCAGCGGGTCGGTCGAGGGCAGGCCGTGGATGTTCAGCGGCAGCCCGGGCCCGATGCCCTCGGCGTTCTCCAAATGCTCCAGATGCATGTCGGCGAGCGGCGGCGGGGCGCCGGTGAGCGGCGGCAGGTCGACCGGCACCACGCCGGTGGCGTACGCGGCCGCCCAGCCCAGCACGTTCTGGGCGTACGGCATCGAGTTGTTGTAGCGCAGGATCGCCGACAGCACCTGCTGCGAGTCGCGCAGGTCCAAGCCGCCGCTGCACAGGTAGCGCGCGGCGGCCAGCGTGGAGTCGTACAGGTTCTGCGGGTCGGCGATGCCGTCGCCGTCGCCGTCGGAGGCATACCGCGCCCAGGTGCCGGGCAGGAACTGCATCGGGCCCATCGCGCGCGCGAACGTGACCCGGCCCGGCGTGTTGCTTTGGACAATGACCTCGTTTCCGGGCAGCGAGCCGTCCAGGGCGGGGCCGTAGATAGGCCGCACGGCGGTGCCGCGGGCGTCGGTGGCACCGCCGTTGGCGTGCATCGACTCGATGCGTCCGATCCCCGCCAGCAGGTTCCAGCTGATCCCACAGTTCGGGTAGGCGTTGGCCATCATCCGCTCGGCGTTGCGGTACGCGGAGAGTGCCATCGACGGAATCCCAAGCGCGCCAGGCGAATTCACGACGACCGTGGGCGGCGGCGCCGACACCGTGGCCGCCGCGATGTGGAAGGCCTTGAGAGGACGCACTAGCGAGATGACCATCGGGCCCGACGGGTCGCTGGAGACAGGGACGACCGCGGCAACCGGCGTGATGCCGTTGTCGTGCACCGTGGGCATCGGCGCGCGGAACGGCGGGGCGGCGGCGCCGACGGCTCCGGCGAACACCAGCGCGACGATCACGGTCACGCCGAATGCCGGGGTCTGGGTTGCGCGGCCGAGCCGCTGTCGCATGTGGTCACCGAATGCCGGGAGCCGGGTTACGCGGCGTAGCTGCCGTCGCACCGTGGCAAGGGCCGGGTGTGCACCCCAGCGTCCCCCTATGCGCACTCGACCGTCCTTGAGTATTCGAGCCTTATCCGGGCGCTCCCGATGCCCGGTGTGGGCCTCGTGAACTAAGTCACCATACATAACAGTTGTGACCGCTGTGGCGGCAATGGCGGACTATGTGAGCGCAGATTCCGCGCCCGCGCTCAGGATTTCTTGGCGCGACGGTCCACGCCGTCACCCGCGGGGGCGCTGGCGTCCGGCTGGCGGTCCTCCAGCAGGCTCCGCAGACTCTCCAGCTCGTGGCGCAGATATTCGCGGGTCTTGGCCACCTCACCGATCGCCAGCCGCAGCGCGGCCAGCTCGCGGGCGAGGTATTCGGTGTCGGCTTTGGTCTGTTCGGCGCGTCGACGATCCTCTTCAAGCGCCACACGGTCGCGGTTCTCCTGGCGGTTCTGGGCCAGCAGAATCAGCGGCGCCGCATACGCGGCCTGGGTGGAGAACGCCAGGTTGAGCAGGATGAACGGGTAAGGGTCCCAGCGCAGGCTGACCGCGAAGACGTTCACCACGATCCAAACCACCACGACGACGGTCTGCAGCAACAAATAGCGGCCGGTGCCGAAGAAACGGGCGACCGATTCGGTGACCTGCCCGACCGCCTCGGGGTCCACCCGCGGCGCGAGCAGCCGTGAGGTACGCGGGGTGTAAAGCCGCTGGCGCGCCGACGAATTGCTCACGACCCTCCTCCGGCGACGTCCAGCGCCGGTTCGTCGGTGCTGGCCCGCCAGTCATGCGGCAGCAGGTGATCGAGCACGTCGTCGACCGTCACCGCCCCCAGCAGGTGATGCTGCTCGTCGACCACCGGGCCGCAGAGCAGGTTGTACGCGGCGAAGTAGCGGGTCAGCGCGGGCAGCGATGTATCCGGTGTCAGGCACGGCAGGTCGGTGTCGATGATCCCGCCGGTCAACGCGGCCGGCGGCTCGCGCAGCAGCCGCTGGAGGTGCACGCAACCCAGGTACTGGCCGGTCGGAGTGGCGGTCGGTGGACGCACCACGAACACCAGTGAGGCCAGTGCGGGAGTCAGGTCGGGGTTTCGGACCCGGGCCAAAGCCTCGGCGACCGAGGTGTCCGGCGGCAACACAACGGGATCCGACGTCATCAGGCCGCCCGCGCTGTCGGGGGAGTGGGTCAGCAGCCGTCGCACTGGATCGGACTCGCCAGGATCCATCCGGCGCAGCAGCACCTCGGCCTCGGAGGGGTTCATCATGCCGAGCAAATCGGCGGCGTCGTCGGGGTCCATCTCCTCGAGCACCATGGCGGCCCGCTCGGTGCCCAGCTGCGTGAGCACGTCGGCCTGGTCCTCTTCGGGCAGTTCCTGCAGGATGTCCGCCAGCCGCTCGTCGTCGAGCGCCTTGACCACCTCGTAGCGCCGTTTGGGCGGCAGCTCGCGCAGGGCGTCGGCCACCTCGATCGGTCGCCACTCCTCGAACTGGTGCAGCAGCTGCGCGACGCCCTGTCCGGGCATGGCCAGCGCCGAGGGGGTCAGGCCGATCACGTTGTGCCAGTCGACGACGTAGGCGCCGGCGCGCCGGCCCAGCCGCCGCATGCTGCGGACGGCGACGCGGGTCACCATCCAGTCGCGGGTCCGGGTCTGCTCGATGCCGAGGTCGGTGATCACCACGTCGGTGTCGGCCAGCTGCGGCAGTTCGGGATCGTTGACCCGCACCTTGGTGTCCAGAATCTGGCCCAGCACCAGCACTTCGCCGGGCCGCTGCTCGAACCGGTGCAACGACACGCTGGTGGTGGTCAACGTCACCGCATTGGGCTCGATGGCGGCGACCCGGCCAATCGGAACGAAAATCCTTCGGCGCGAAGGCAATTCGACGACGAGACCGAGAACTCGGGGCTGTTGGCGCACGATGCTGATGCTGACCACGACGTCGCGCACCCGGCCGAGCGACTCACCCATCGGGCCTAGCACCAGCATTCGCGCCAGCCGTGCCACGTACACCCGGTTGATCGACGTCATGGTTCAAACTGTAGGAGTGAAACGGTGAATAACGCCTATCGCCCCCGCCGGACCTGCCTGTCGGTTCCGGGCAGTAGCCAGAAGATGATCGACAAGGCCAAGGGACTGCCGGCCGACGAAGTCTTTCTCGACCTCGAAGACGCCGTCGCACCGGACGCCAAGGAACCGGCCCGCACCCGGGTGGCCCAGGCGCTCGCCGGACCGGGGTGGGCCGGGCAGTTGCGCGGCGTGCGCGTCAACGGCTGGACGACACCGTGGACCCACGCCGACGTCATCGAGGTGGTCTCGGCCGTCGGTGCGGCGCCCGACGCGACGCTGGATGTCGTTGTGCTGCCGAAGGTCTCGGACGTCTCACACGTCACCGCGCTCGATCTACTGCTGACCC
The DNA here is from genome assembly GCF_003402475.1 of Mycobacterium sp. MFM001. Taxonomy (GTDB): domain Bacteria; phylum Actinomycetota; class Actinomycetes; order Mycobacteriales; family Mycobacteriaceae; genus Mycobacterium. Next base: position 98,181 of record NZ_BFAB01000002.1, on the reverse strand, counting down.
AGCTGGAAACCATCCACGGACTCCCGGTCGGTGGCATCGGCATCGACGCGCAGATCGAAGACGCCCGCGGCCTGATGAACGTCGACGCGATCGCGGCCGTCCCGCGCGTGCAGGCGCTGGTGCTCGGGCCGGCCGACCTGATGGCGAGTCTCAACATGCGCACGCTGGTCGTCGGCGAGCAGCCCGAGGGCTACGACGTCGGCGACGCCTACCACCACGCGTTGATGACGATTCTGGTGGCGGCGCGGGCACACGGCATCGCCGCCGTCGACGGGCCCTATCTCAAGGTGCGGGACACCGAGGCGTTCCGGCGGGTGGCGGGCCGGTCGGCCGCACTTGGCTACGACGGCAAATGGGTGCTGCATCCCGATCAGATCGCGGCCGGCAACGAGATCTTCAGCCCGCGACAGGACGAGTACGACCACGCCGAGCTGATCCTTGAGGCCTACGAGTGGCACACCTCGAGTGCGGGCGGTGCCCGCGGCGCGGTGATGCTCGGCGACGAGATGATCGACGAGGCCAGCCGCAAGATGGCGTTGGTGATCGCGGCCAAGGGGCGCGCGGCGGGCATGCAGCGGCAGTCCGACCCGTTCGTTCCGCCTGCCTAGTTCAGGACCGGTTCATCACGCTGAGGCCCACGAGCAGGAGCCCGATGATCGCCAGCACCAGCAGCGCGAAGGTGGTGGCGCCCACCGCGATGCCGGCAATCGCCAGCCCGCGGCCCTGCTGGTGGGTGTGCTTGATCTGGTTGAGTGCGACGACGCCGAGCACCACGCCGACAAGCGGGATCAGCAGACCGAGGTAGCAGAAGAACGTCAGCGGCACACCCAAGAAGATGCCGGCGATCGACGTGGTCAGCGATCCGATCGCCATGCCGTTGGTTCCCGCCGGGCCGTAGGGGTATCCGGGTGGGCCGCCGTAGCCGAACGGGCCACCCGGATACGGCGGCGGTGGTGGCGGCAGATACGGATACTCGGGGTAGTTCAGCGGCGGGTGCGGGTCGGCGGGCGGCGGGTTGTTCCACCACGGATGTTGCTCTCCGCCCGGGTGCGGCTGATCGGGGCCGGTCATGTCGCTAATGCATCCGGACAGTGACGAAGAAAATGAGGCTGACCACCAGCGTCGCGATGCCGACCACGATGCCCGCGACGGCCAGGCCGTAACCCTGCTCCCGAGTCTGTTTGATCTGGTTGACCGCGACGGTGCCCAACACGATGCCCACGATGGAGCCGATGCCGCACAGCAGGCCGATCAGCGAGGCGACCAACGAGGCGATCGCCAGGGTGTTGGTGCCCGGCTGTTCTCCGTAGCCGCCGGCGTACTCCGGATAGCCGCCCTGCGGGCCGCCATACTGCGGCGGCATCGGCGGCGGATAACCGGGCGGCGGCTGGTCTGGCCCGTCTGGCGCTTTCTCGCCGGAGTCGCCGCCGGGAACTGTCATGCTGATCAACCTAAACGATGCGGGCGTCCGGCGGCCGGAACTGGCAGAGCCGGCCTGCGACGCAAGCCTTAACGTATGTGCTGGTAGCAGATCGACGGCGACCCGGTGCGTCGGCAGAGGAGAATAGAACCATGACCAGCCCGTTCCAGCCCGGACAGGTTCCCGGCGGCACACCCGCCAGCCCGGCGGCGGGCCGGCGCAGCGCTCCTGGACTGCCGACCCCGCCCAAGGGCTGGCCGGTGGGGTCGTACCCCACCTATGCGGAGGCGCAGCGAGCCGTCGACTACCTCTCCGAGCAAGAGTTCCCCGTGCAACAGGTGACGATCGTGGGCGTCGACCTCATGCAGGTCGAGCGGGTCACCGGCCGGCTGACCTGGCCGAAGGTCCTCGGCGGCGGCGTCTTGAGCGGTGCCTGGCTGGGCCTGTTCATCGGCTTGGTGCTCGGTTTTTTCAGCCCCAACCCCTGGGCCGCGCTGGCCACCGGCCTGATCGCCGGGGTGTTCTTCGGGCTGATCACCTCCGCGGTCCCGTACGCGATGGCGCGCGGCACCCGCGATTTCAGCTCGACGATGCAACTGGTCGCCGGCCGCTACGACGTGCTGTGCGATCCGCAGAACGCCGAGAAAGCCCGAGACCTTCTCGCCCGCCTGGCAATCTGACCGCTCGCGAACGTGACGTGCAGACCGGGCGTGTTGCATCTCACGCGTAACCGGCTCTACCGTTCTGCCGCGGGCAACCAGAGAAAGGCAGGTGTCGTGGTTAGTCGCGGGCGGGCACGGCGGCTGGCCGCGGTCGTGCTGGCTGCCCTGACCACCGCTTCGGTGTCGTCGTGCGGATCGGCCGACAACGGTGCCGTCGTGAGCCTCTACACACCGGCCAACGAAACCGCGACGTTCACCGCGCTCGCCCAGCGCTGCACCGACCAGCTCGGCGGCCGGTTCACCATCCGGCAATTCAGCCTGCCCCGCGCGGCGGACGACCAGCGGCTGCAGTTGGCCCGCCGGCTCACCGGCAACGACCGCACCCTGGACGTGATGGCCATCGACGTGGTGTGGACTGCGGAGTTCGCCGACGCGGGCTGGGCGCTGCCGCTGTCCGACGACCCCGCCGGCCGGGCGGAGGCCGACGCCGTCTCCGACACACTGCCCGGCCCGCTGGCCACCGCCCGCCGCCAGCACAAGCTCTACGCGTCACCGCTGACGACCAACACCCAATTGCTGTGGTACCGAGCAGATTTGATGGACAAGCCGCCGACCACCTGGGACGCCATGGTGGCCGAGGCGACCCGGTTGCACGACGCCGGCAAACCGAGCTGGATCGCGGTCGAGGCCAAGCAGTACGAGGGGCTGGTGGTGTGGTTCAACACGCTGCTGGTTAGTGCCGGCGGTCAGGTGCTGTCCGACGACGGCAAGGCGGTCACGCTGACGGACACCCCCGCCCACCGCGCGGCGACGGTCAAGGCGCTGCAGATCCTGAAGGCGGTGGCCACCGCGCCCGGCGCCGACCCGTCGATCACCCAGACCGACGAGGGCACAGCGCGATTGGCGCTCGAGCAAGGCAAAGCCGCGTTGGAGGTCAACTGGCCGTTCGTGCTGCCCTCGATGCTCGAGAACGCCGTCAAAGGCGGTGTGGGGTTCCTGCCGCTCGATAAGCGTCAGGACCTGGCGGGCAGCATTGACAACGTGGGCAGTTTCGATCCGACCGACGAGCAGTTCCGCGCGGCCTACGATGCCGCCAAGTCGGTGTTCGGTTTCGCGCCTTATCCGGGTGTGCAGCCCGACCGGCCGGCCAAGGTGACGATCGGCGGGCTGAATCTGGCGGTTGCCAAGACGACTCGGCACAAGGCGCAGGCGTTCGAGGCGGTGCGCTGTCTGCGCAGTCTGGCCAACCAGAAATATGTCTCGATCGAAGGCGGCCTGCCCGCGGTGCGCGCGTCGCTGTATTCCGATCCGCAGTTCCAGGCGAAGTTCCCGATGTACGACGTGATTCGCCGGCAACTCACCAACGCCGCGGTCCGCCCGGAGACGCCGCTCTACCAGGCGGTGTCCACCCGGATCTCGGCGACGCTGGCCCCGATCAGCGCGATCGATCCGGAGAAGACCGCGGACGCGCTCGCCGAGCAGGTGCAGAAGGCCATCGACGGCAAGGGTTTGATCCCATGACCGCGACCGCCGTCACCGAGGGCCGGCGCTCGGAGCGTCGGCTGGCGTTCGTCTTGGTGGCGCCTGCGGTGATTCTGATGCTTGCCGTGACGGCATACCCGATCGGCTATGCGGTGTGGTTGAGCTTGCAGCGCTTCACCTTTGCCACACCGGGCGACGCGAAGTTCGTCGGGCTGGCCAATTACCAGACCATTTTGACCGACCGGTTGTGGTGGACGGCGTTCGTGGTGACGCTGGCGATCACCGTGGTTTCGGTGGCGCTCGAGTTTGTGTTGGGCTTGGCGCTGGCGTTGATCATGCACCGCAGTCTGTTCGGCAAGGGCGTGGTGCGTGCGGCGGTGCTGATTCCGTACGGCATTGTCACGGTGGCCGCGGCGTACAGCTGGTACTACGCCTGGACGCCGGGCACCGGCTACCTGGCCAACCTGCTTCCGCAGGGCAGCGCGCCGCTGACCCATCAGATCCCGTCGCTGGGCATCGTGGTGCTCGCCGAAGTGTGGAAGACGACGCCGTTCATGGCGCTGTTGCTGCTGGCCGGGTTGGCGTTGGTGCCCGACGATCTGCTCAAGGCCGCGCAGGTCGACGGCGCGGGCGCCTGGCGACGGCTGTTCAAGATCATCCTTCCGTTGATCAAACCGGCGATCCTGGTGGCGCTGCTGTTTCGCACACTGGATGCCTTCCGGATCTTCGACAACATCTATGTGCTCACCGGCGGCTCCAACAACACCGACTCGGTGTCGATGCTGGGCTACGACAATCTGTTCAAGGGCTTCAATGTGGGCCTGGGCTCGGCGATTTCGGTGCTGATCTTCCTCAGTGTGGCGATCATCGCGTTCGTCTTCGTCAAGGTGTTCGGCGCCGCCGCACCGGGCGGTGATGGCCGTGGTTGAGCGGATCAGCCCTGGACGGGCAGCCGCCTGGGTGGTGGCCGACGCGCTGGTGGTGCTCTATGCGCTGTTCCCGGTGTTGTGGATCTTGTCGCTGTCGCTCAAGCCGACGTCAACGGTCAAGGACGGCAAGCTGATTCCGTCGTCGGTGACCTTCGACAACTATCGCGCTATTTTCCGCGGGAACTTCTTCAGCTCGGCGCTGGTCAATTCGATTGGCATCGGCGCGATTACCACCGTGATCGCGGTGGTCATCGGCGCCATGGCCGCTTATGCGGTGGCGCGGCTGGATTTCCCGGGCAAAGGGCTGTTGATCGGCGCCGCGCTGTTGATCGCGATGTTTCCGCAAATCTCGCTTGTCACACCGATATTCGACATCGAACGCAGCATCGGCCTGTTCGACACCTGGCCGGGTCTGATCATCCCGTACATTACGTTCGCGTTGCCGCTGGCCCTCTACACCCTGTCCGCATTCTTCCGGGAGATCCCCTGGGATTTGGAGAAGGCGGCCAAGATGGACGGCGCCACACCGGGTCAGGCGTTCCGCAAGGTGATCGCCCCGCTGGCGGCGCCGGGAATCGTCACTGCGGCAATCCTGGTGTTCATCTTCGCCTGGAACGACCTGCTGCTCGCATTGTCGTTGACCGCGACCAAGGCGGCGATCACCGCACCGGTGGCGATTGCCAACTTCACCGGAAGTTCGCAATTCGAGGAACCGACCGGATCAATCGCGGCCGGCGCGATGGTCATTACCGTCCCGATCATTGTTTTTGTTCTAATCTTCCAACGACGGATAGTTGCCGGGTTGACGTCTGGCGCCGTGAAGGGATAGCTCGATGGCCGAGATTGTGTTGGACAGGGTGACCAAGAGTTACCCCGACGGCGCGACGGCCGTGAAGGACCTGAGCATCACCATCGCCGACGGCGAATTCCTCATCCTGGTCGGCCCTTCCGGCTGCGGCAAGAGCACGACGCTGAATATGATTGCCGGGCTGGAGGATATCTCGTCGGGGGAGCTGCGAATCGGCGGCGAGCGGGTCAACGAAAAAGCCCCCAAGGATCGCGACATCGCAATGGTGTTCCAGTCCTACGCGCTTTACCCGCATATGACGGTGCGGCAGAACATCGCCTTCCCGCTGACTTTGGCGAAGATGAAGAAGGCCGAGATCGCGCAAAAGGTCGACGAGACTGCGAGAATCCTTGACTTGACCGACTTTCTGGATCGCAAGCCTTCGCAGTTGTCGGGCGGTCAGCGCCAGCGGGTGGCGATGGGCCGCGCCATCGTGCGTCATCCCAAGGCGTTTTTGATGGACGAGCCGCTGTCGAACCTGGACGCCAAGCTTCGGGTGCAGATGCGCGGCGAGATCGCCCGCCTGCAGCGGCGGTTGGGTACGACGACCGTGTACGTCACCCACGACCAGACCGAGGCCATGACACTGGGCGACCGCGTGGTGGTGATGCGCGGCGGGGTGGCACAGCAGATCGGTACTCCCGACGAGCTCTACGAACGGCCGGCCAACCTGTTCGTCGCCAGCTTCATCGGCTCGCCCGCAATGAATTTCTTCCCCGCCACCATGACGCCCACCGGGGTGAGTTTGCCGTTCGGCGAGGTGACCCTGACCCAGCCGGTTCACGACGTGCTCGCCCAGCACCCGACGCCGCAGAACGTCATCGTGGGCATCCGGCCCGAGCACCTGCAGGACGCTGCGCTGATCGACGCGTATCAGCGCCTCAGCGCGTTGCTCTTCGAGGTCAAGGTCGACATGGTCGAGTCGCTGGGCGCCGACAAATACGTGTACTTCACCACCGAGGGTGCCGCGGTGCATTCGAAGCAATTGGCCGAGGCCGAAGAGGAATCCGACGGCGTCGAGCACGAATTCGTGGCGCGGGTTCCCTCGGCGTCGAAGGCCGCCAAAGGGCAGTCGCTCGAATTGGCTTTCGACACTTTGAAACTGGCCATCTTCGATGCCGATTCCGGTGTCAACCTGACTGTTCCGCCGAGTGACACAGATTCTGACTGACGTCCGCGCACACGTGTGCGCTCACTTCGGTGACGCGGACCCCGATGTTGCGAGTGTGACGTTTCTGGGCGCCGAGCCCATCGAGGTGCTGCGTTTCCGGCCGGACGGCGACGGGGTGGTGCACTACGTGTCGCTGGGTTGTTCGCGGCATCCGATGGTCGACCCGACCGCGATGGTGGCCGACCCGCTACAGGGTCCGCGCGCGGAAGTCGTTCTGCGCCTGCGTGATCCGCGTGGCGATCGCAAGCGCGGCGAAGCCGGGCGCCGCGGGTCGCCACCATTAGCCGGGCCGATCACCGGGCTGGCCCGCAGCCTGGCAGTCGTGGCGGCAACACCGGCGGTCGAGGGTGTGGTGCTGGTGCCCGACGCGCTGATCGACCTCGGTTCGCCGCTCTGGACGCGACCATCCGGACGGGCGCCGTTCACCGCGGTGTTGTTGGGCCGCAGCGACATCGCTGAGCTGCCGCTCGACCCGCCCCGCGAGCCGGTGAGCTTCTTGTCGGCGACGCCGATCACGGCGACCGAGGCGGCGTGGGTGCGCCTCAAAGGCGCCGAGGCCATGCGCGAGGCGTGGCGGGCCGACGGCGTCGACGTGCTGGACCCGAACCGTCGCGCCTCTTCCGCGTGAGCAGACGCAGAATCGCATGAATTCGCCTGCGGTAACGCGATTCTCTGTCTGCTCGCCAAACTAGAGCCAGCGGTTGCGCCGGAAGGTGCGATACAGGACCAGACAGAACATTGCCATCACGAGGAGCACCACCGGATAGCCCCACCGCCAGTCCAGGATCGGCATCCAGTCGAAGTTCATGCCGTAGATCCCGGCGATCATCGTGGGCACCGCGATGATGGCGGCCCACGCCGACATCTTGCGCATGTCGGTGTTCTGCTGCATGCCAACCCGGGCCAGCGCGGCTTGCACCAGTGAGCTGAGCATCTCGTCGTAGCCGGCGATCTGGTCGGCGGCGTGCGTCTGATGGTCGGCGACGTCGCGCAGATAGCGCCGCACTTCCTTGGAGATCAGGTCTTTGTGTTCGGTCTGCATGCGCTGGAACGGAACCGACAGCGGGTTGACGCAGCGGCGCAGCTCGACGACTTCGCGCTTGATCTGATAGATCGGTTCGACGTCGGTGCGCTGCCCGGGCGCGAACGCCACCTCCTCGATGGCGTCGATGTCGGTTTCCATCAAGTTGGTGACGGCCAGATAGTGGTCGACCACGTGGTCGGCGATCGCGTGCATCACCGCATACGGTCCCAGCCGCATGTGCTCCGGGTCGGCGTCCATGCGTTTGCGCACGTCGGACAGTCCGCCGTGTTCGCCGTGCCGGACCGTGACCACAAAGTTCTTGCCGACGAAGATCATCACCTCGCCGGTCTCGACGACCTCGCGGGCCAGCACCACCGAGTCGTGCGGCACGTAGTTCACCGTCTTGAGGACCAAAAACAGCGTCTCGTCGTAGCGCTCCAGCTTGGGTCGCTGATGGGCATGCACGGCGTCCTCGGTGGCCAGCGGGTGCAGCCCGAAAACATCGGCGACGTCCTTCATCTGGGTTTCGTCGGGCTCGTGCAGGCCGATCCAGACGAACGCCTCCTGGCCGGCCTGCTCGACCTCCCGCGCCTTGGCGAGCGCGTCGGCGGGCGTGAACGCCCCGGGCAGCCGCTTGCCGTCGACGTAGACGCCGCAGTCGACCATGACGCGCTCGATCGGCGACTGGACCGACGGGCCGGCGGGCTCGCCGACCTTCGTGCGCACGGTCGGTCGCAGCGACGGCGACAACGCGCGAAACGATGGCATCGGGTCACCTCCGTCGTCAGCGCAGAACGGGCCAAGCGTCGGCAATGCTACGCGTCCTGGCAGATCAGCACCTGTGAGCCGCTCCGGGCGACCCGAGGTTTGGCTCCGGCGTCGGTGCGCTAGTTTCGACGCGACGCAATACTGCCCAAGGAGCAACCGACGTGAGCACAAGTCCCCTCAAGGTCGCCGTCACCGGCGCCGCCGGCCAGATCGGCTACAGCCTGTTGTTCCGCCTGGCGAGCGGCGCGCTGCTTGGCCCCGACCGCCCGATCGAGCTGCGGCTGCTCGAGATCGAGCCTGCCCTCAAGGCGCTCGAGGGTGTGGTGATGGAGCTCGACGACTGCGCATTTCCGCTGCTGGCCGGCGTCGAGATCGGCGCGGACCCCAACAAGATCTTCAGCGGCGTGAACCTCGCGCTGCTCGTCGGCGCACGCCCGCGCGGCCCGGGCATGGAGCGCAGCGACCTGCTGGAGGCCAACGGCGCCATCTTCACCGCCCAGGGCAAGGCACTCAACGATGTTGCCGCCGACGACGTCCGCATCGGCGTGACCGGCAACCCGGCCAACACCAACGCGCTGATCGCGATGAGCAACGCGCCCGACATCCCCAAGGAGCGGTTCTCCGCCCTGACCCGGCTGGACCACAACCGGGCCATCTCGCAGCTGGCGAAGAAAACCGGCGCCGCGGTCACCGACATCAAGAAGATGACGATTTGGGGCAACCACTCGGCCACCCAGTACCCCGACGTGTTCCACGCCGAGGTGAAGGGCCGCAACGCTGCCGAGGTCGTGGGCGACCAGTCCTGGATCGAGAACGACTTCATCCCGACCGTCGCCAAGCGCGGCGCGGCGATCATCGACGCGCGCGGCGCCTCCTCGGCCGCTTCGGCCGCCTCGGCCACCATCGACGCCGCCCGGGACTGGCTGCTGGGCAGCCCCGACGGCGACTGGGTGTCGATGGCGGTCGTCTCCGACGGCTCCTACGACGTGCCGGAGGGGCTGATCTCGTCGTTCCCGGTGACCACCAAGAACGGCAACTGGAGCATCGTTCAGGGCCTCGAGATCGACGAATTCTCCCGCGGCCGGATCGACAAGTCGACCGCCGAGCTCGCCGACGAGCGCAAGGCGGTCACCGAACTGGGCTTGATCTGAGCCGCAGTACGCTCAAGGACGTGTCCGAACCAAGCCCGCACATCGTCTTAGCAGACGAGGAAATCTTCGAGGCGCACCAAGCCGGCAAGCTTTCCATGCAGTTGAGGGCCCCGCTGGACACGCAGCGCGCGCTGTCGATCGCCTACACCCCGGGCGTGGCACAGGTCAGTCGCGCGATCGCGGCCGACCACACGTTGGCCGCGCGCTACACCTGGGCGCACCGGCTGGTGGCCGTGGTCAGCGACGGCAGTGCGGTGCTGGGTCTCGGTGACATCGGCGCTGCGGCAGCGCTGCCGGTGATGGAAGGCAAATGCGCGCTGTTCAAGGCGTTCGCCGGCCTGGACTCGATCCCGATCGTGCTGGACACCAAGGACCCCGATGAGATCGTCGACACGCTGGTGCGGTTGCGGCCGACGTTCGGCGCGGTGAACCTCGAGGACATCTCTGCGCCGCGGTGCTTTGAGATCGAACGCCGCCTGGTCGAGGCGTTGGATTGCCCGGTCATGCACGACGACCAGCACGGCACCGCGATCGTGGTGCTGGCGGCGCTGATCGGCGCGACCAAGGTGCTCGGCCGTGACATGGCCTCGCTGCGCGTGGTGATCTCCGGCGTCGGCGCTGCCGGCTTAGCATGCGCGAAAATCCTGATGTCCGTGGGTATTTCGCACATCACCCTGCTGGACTCGCGCGGGATTCTGCACACCGGCCGCGACGACCTGACCACCATCAAGGCCGACCTGGCGCGGTCCACCAATCCCGACGGCCTCACCGGCGGCATGGTCGAAGCGCTCAAGGGCGCCGACATGTTCCTGGGCGTGTCGGGCGGTGTGGTCCCCGAGGAGCTGATCGCGACGATGGCCCCCGACGGCATCGTGTTCGCGCTGTCGAACCCCGACCCGGAGATCCATCCGGATGTGGCGGCCCGGCACGCCGCGATCGTCGCCACCGGCCGCAGCGATTTCCCGAACCAGATCAACAATGTGCTGGCCTTCCCCGGGGTGTTCCTCGGTGCGCTGGACGCCGGAGCACGTCGGATCACCGAGGCGATGAAGGTGGCCGCGGCCGAGGCAATCGTCTCCGTCGTCGCCGACGACCTCGCGCCGGACCGGATTGTGCCGAGCCCGCTGGACCCGCGGGTGGGACCGGCGGTGGCGGCCGCGGTGGCAGCGGCCGCCGACACTCCGGAGTGACCGCCGGCAAGCTTGCGGCGCTGGTGCTCGCCGCGGCGCTGGCACTGGCGGGCTGTGCCGAGACGCACCACCATGCGCCCGAGTTGCTGGTCGGATCCGACACCGAGTCCGTGCTGCTCGCCGACATCTATGTCGGGGCGCTGCGGTCGTATGGGTTCCCCGCGCGCAGCGAGTCGGCGCCCGACCCGCTGAGCAAGCTCGACGCCGGGGCCTACACCGTCGTCCCCGGGTTCACCGGCCAGGTGTTACAGGTGTTCGAGCCGGGCGCCAAAGTGCGTTCCGACGAACAGGTCTACCGGGCGATGATCGGCGTGCTACCCGAGGGGATCGCCGCCGGGGACTATGCGACCGCCGCCGAGGACAAGCCGGCACTGGCGGTCACGCAGTCGACGGCCAAGGCGTGGGGCGGCACCGAACTGAGCGCCTTGCCCCGGCATTGCCGTGGCATCGTCGTAGGGGCGATCGCCGGCAGCCGGACACCGACCAAAATAAGCAGCTGCCAACTGCCGCTTGCCCGCCAATTCCCGGATGCCGCAACGATGTTCGCGGCGTTGCGGGACGGGCAGGTTACCGCGGCGTGGACCACCACGGCGGCCCCTGACGTGCCCGGCGACTTAGTGGTGCTGGCCGACGGGAAGCCGGCGTTGGTGCAGGCCGAAAACGTGGTGCCGCTGTATCGCCGCAACGAACTGGCCGACCGGCAGCTGTTGGCGATCAACGAGGTGGCCGGTGTGCTGGACACCGCCGCACTGGTCGATATGCGCCGTCAGGTCGCCAAGGGCGCCGACCCGCAGGCGGTTGCCGACGCGTGGCTCGGTGAACACCCGCTGGGGCGTTAGGTCGCCCAGACGGGGCAGCCTCAGTGGGTGGGGGGCATCGCCCGGCCCATCACCGCGGCGAACAGCCGCTGGTAGCCGGAACCGGTCGCGCGCACGATCAGGTCCAGCGCCTTGGCGTCCGCGCCGACCAGCACTCGGGCCTTGTTCTTGCGCACGGCTTCCAGGATGATCCGGGCTGCCCGCTGCGGGCTGGTGCTGGCGAGGCGCTTGTCGAAGAACTCGGCCAGCTCGTTGGAGTCGATCCCCTCGGCGGCGGTGGCATTGCGGGCGATCGCGGTCTTGACGCCCCCGGGATGCACGGTGGTGACCTTCACCGGGTGGCCGGCCAGAATCATCTCCTGCCGCAGCGCCTCGGTGAAGCCGCGGACGGCGAACTTGGCTGAGTTGTAGGCGGCCTGCCCGGGAACCGAGAACAGCCCGAAGACGCTGGAGACGTTGATGACGTGCCCGTCGCCGGAGGCGATCAGATGCGGCAGAAAGGCTTTGGTGCCGTTCACCACGCCCCAGAAGTCGACGTCCATCACCCGTTCGATGTCCTTGAACTGGCTGACCTCGACGTCACCGGTGAACGCGATCCCGGCGTTGTTGTAGATCTGGTTCACCTTGCCGAAATGCTCGTTGACCGCGTCGGCGTAGACCAAGAAGGCCTCGCGCTCGGCGACGTTGAGGCGGTCCGCCTTGACGGGCGCGCCGATCGCCTTGAGCCGCTCTTCGGTTTGCGCCAGTCCTTCGGTGTTGATGTCGCTGATTGCCAACTTGGCGCCCGAGCGGGCCAGCTCGACGGCCAGCGCCTGGCCGATACCCGAACCGGCGCCGGTGACCACGGCCACCTTTCCGGCAAACCCCTCCATGAACGCTCCTATCGGTTGGCTCACGATGAGGCTAGCCGGTACCTCCGGTATCGCGGGCAGCGCCCCTATGCGTTTGGGTATCGGCTACGAGCGAGTCGCCGAGCGTCCAGATAGCCACGCCAATCAGCACCAGATCCTTGAGCAGGAACTGGCCCGGTTGTGCACTGAGCACAGGGACGGGGCCTGCGTGGCCAGCGACGATCCCGGGCGTGGTGAACAGGAAACTCAACGTCCCCAGGAAGAGCACTATGGCCATCGCACTGCCCACTGCTGACGCCCGCGGCCAGAGTGGCCGGAGTGCGATCAGAAGGGCTGCCACGATCTCCGCGCTGCCCAGTGCCGCTGCGACGGCGCCCACGCTGAGAAAGTGGTAAAGCCACGACATCAGTGGGCTGTGCTGGATGAGTACCCGGCTTTCCATCTTGACGTATTTGCCGAATCCGATCCACGCCAACACGATCACGAGCCCATAGCGGCTAACCGCTTGGCCGACGTAGGTGACATAATCCCACCGAACCCCACCGTGCATTGTCGTGTCCTTCCTCGGGGCGCGTTGTGCCCCACACTGTTTCACGTGCAGCGCACTCGGTGGGTTCACCGCTCACGGGAGCTCATTCCACGACAACAACCATCTTTCCAGCGGCTTCGCCGGTCTCCATGATGCGGTGGGCTTCATGAATCTCGTTGAAGGCAAAGACGTGTGCGGGCTTGGCCTCGAGTCGGCCGTCGGCGACTTGCCGTGCGATCTCTCCGAGAGGCACATCAGATAGCGGAAAACCCGGCGTGCCGAACACGAAGCTGCCGAAGAATGTCAGGTACACGCCACTGGCCATCTGCTGCAGTGGGTTGAAGTCGGCGATCGGCGCGAGCCCTCCCAGCCAACCCGCCAGGCATGCAATGCCACCGCGGCGCAGCATGTCGAGGGAATCGAGAATGGTGCTGTTGCCAACGAGATCCAAGACCGCGTCGATCTGTTTGGCTTCCGCGATCTGCCCGGCAAGACTGGGCTTCTCCAGCTCGACACGTGAGGCGCCGAGCTCCTCGAGCATGGGGAAGCGCTTGTGGCTGCGTGTGGTGGCTATGACACGTGCGCCGGCAGCAACCGCCATTTTGAGCGCTGCCTGGCCGAAAGACGAAGTGGCGCCGCGTATCACCAGTATTTGTCCCGCGGCGAGATTGAGACTGCGGAAGAGACACGTCCAGGCGGTCGCATAGGTTTCGGGCAGTGCCGCCAACTGTGACCAGGGCAGGTCGGACTCGATGAGAGCGACGTTGGCGGCGCGCACGCGGGTGTACTCGGCGTAGCTGCCATTGATCGTTCGTCCGAGGCCGCCCATGAGTGCAGCGACCTTGGCGCCGACCGGAAACTCCCCGCCTGGACAGGAGTCGACGATCCCGACGCATTCGATGCCGCTGACTTCCGCTGCTTCGGCCCACTCGCCTCGACGCATGTGCATCTCGGCGTGGTTGATACCGAATCCTTTGATCTGGATGACGACCTCGCCCTCCTTGGGCAGTGGTTTGGGGATATCGGCGTAGACCAGGCTGTCGAGTCCGCCGAACCTTTCCAGGATGATCGCGCGCATGTTTTCCCCGCCCGGCCGTTCTCGCACCACCGCCGGTGCCACGGGCAGCGAGCCTGGCGATGACCCGTGATTGTCGGCAATCTCCATCGTTTCCTCTCTGTGTGTCCGCAACATCACGCGCTGGTCAGGCACTGCGCGAACTCGCGCAAGTCGGACGCGACAACGTTTGGCTGCCGTAGACCGCGGACTGGCAGGGGCGCGTTGCCGGGGCGGGCGATCAACGCGGAGGTGAATCCGGCACTCTGCGCGCCGATGATGTCCCACACATGGGCGGCGACCATCATGCACCTCGAGGGCACCACATCGAGCCGCCGAGCCACGTCCTGATACAGCTGCACCGCCGGCTTGTAGACGCGACTGGCGTCGACGCTGAATTGCTGCTCGAAGAACCGACCCAGCCCGGCGTGCTCCAATGGGCTCGGACCGTCGGGGTTGGGGGGCGAATTCGTCAGCGTGACAAGCCGAAAACCATTGTCGCGCAGTACGGATAGCCCATCAGCGACATCGGGGTACGCCGGCAGGGTCAGCATGCCGTCCCGCACGGCTTGCAGATCCTGCGCGGTGATGGGCACGCCGTGGATGTCGGCGACCATCTGCAACAATCCTTGGCCGAGCGTGAAGTAATCGACGTACAGGCCCGACAGCGTCGTGGTCATCGAGTACATGAACAACTCGGTCATCCACTCGCGCAGCACCCGGGCATCACCGAAGACGCGTACGAAAAGCGGTGTCATCGCCTCGAAGTCGAGGAGAGTTTCGTTGACATCAAACACCAGCACCGACGGCGGCTCCTCACCGCGGAATTCGGTCACGCCTGCAGGTGGCCACGTTCTTGCAGGACCCAGGCGTTGCCGTCGGGATCACGGAAATCCGCGAAACTGGCATAGTCAGTGCGACTTGGATCGATGCCCGGGCGAAAGCCGCCGCGCCAACCGCCCTCCGTGTCCTTGTGCCGGACCTCGCTGACTGTGACGCCGCGATCTTCCAGTTCGTGTCGCGATGCCTCGATATCGGGGACCACCAGATACAGGCCGTCAACGGAGCCCACCGGCGCGTCGGTCAGGCCGACGCCGAATTGAATCGAGGTAGCCGAACCCTGGGGCGTTAGCTGGATAACCCGGAAATCCGCCGACGGGGCGTAGTCGACGTCAAGATCGAATCCGACCTGATCGCGGTAGAACCGCAGCGACCGATCCGGATCCGAGACCGGCAGAATCACGACTTCGAATTGCGCCTTCATCGCTAGACAGCACTCTTCTGCAGGATTTCATCGGGGTCGAGACCCCGGTCGATGCCGTGGGAGACGACGGTCTGCCCGGGCTCGAGGTGTAGCTGTTTGCCGTCGAGATAGACGTCGACCTTGTCGGGCTCGAAGGACACCAGGTTGCGCACCGGCGCAACTTCCGGCCAGGCGTTGACGTAGGACCATGCGGCGCGTTTGTGGTCACCGATGTTGTAGTAGCTCGCCAGGCCCTTGTAGGGGCAAAACGTCTGTCCCTCAACGGCTTCCAACGCCGATCCGTCGACGTCGCCGCGGGGGACATACCAGCGGGGTGCAAAGCCGGACTCGTAGAGGGCCAGCGGCGCTCGGGTGTCGGCGATGATCCGCTCGCCGTCGCGGACGACCAGATGGCGTGAGGTGGTCCGGATGTCGATGCGATGATAGAAGTCCGACGCGTGCCCGACAATGCGGTCGTCTTCTTCGTAGAAGGCGTCCATTGCGCGCCAGGCAAAGGCCACTCGCTCTTCGAGCACATTGGCATACGCTGGCAACCCCGGGTAGTGCCAGGCTGCGTGGTTGGTTTCCCGCTCTCCGATTCGTACCGAGAACCAGTGCACCTCGCCCAGATCGCGGTGCTGGGTGGTCCGATCCTCGGTGACTAAGGTTTCGGAGCGGATGTCGCGGCGTGGAAAGTAAGCCACCGGGTAACGGCCAGGCTCGTGCAGCAGCACCACATCCTCGCTGTCGGCGATCCATTCGTCCGCAAACCGTACGCGCATCCGGCGACGCAGCGGCTCAGCGAAGAGCAGTCGTTCCGGCAGCGGCTGCGGTGTCAGGAAGTGCCCAACCGACCCGGTGGCCAGCGGCCCCTGTTGCCATGCCAAACCCATCGGTTTTCCTTCCTGCGCGAAAGCTATCGCCAAGCCATAGATCGACACGGCCTGCCCAATAGATTGGGATATCTAACCCAGAAGTATGGCCCTATCGACTGGGTTGTGCAACCCAAACTCTGACGGTCAGGGTAGGGGCTTGCGCTGCCGCCTGGTCCGCGACCCGCGAGGCTTCGCCGCGGGCGCGAACGAGCGCACATAGTCGACGGCGGCATTGACCGCTGCGCGCAGAGGTTCTGCGCTGCGGGTGGCGTAGGTGAGCATCGCGCCGCCCTGGTGCGCGGCCACTAGTGAGACCGCGAGATGGCGGGGGTCGGCGTCGGAGCGCAGCTCGCCGCGGCGGCGCATCGCGGTGAGGCCGGCGCGAAACAACGCAATCCATTGCTCGTATCCGGTAGCGAGATCGTGGTGGATATCCTCATCGGCTTCGATCAGCTCACCGGCCAGCGAGCCGTAAACGCATCCGCCTCGGCGGTACACGGTGTCTGCGTCGGCCACGCAGGTGTCGGCCCAGGCCTGCAGCGCCTCGAAGCTGTCGAGGGGAGCCAACTGCGGTGCGGTGTGAAAGGCCACGACGTCGTTGCGGCGCGCGGCAATCACCAGGCGAGTCAACTCGCGCTTGTCGCTGAAATAGTGCGAGATCTGCGAACCACTGACCGCGGCGGCGCCGCGCACCTGATCGATACTGGTGCCAGCGACGCCATGTTCGAACATCAACTCGGCGGCCACGTCGACGATGCGAGCTCGGGTTGCCTGCCCCTTGCGGGTCAACCGCACATCGTCGGTCACGATAGCGCCACCTTTGGCACACATCGATCAGTGGATGTCACTGTTCGTCGAGATCTCGACTGTACCGTCGGCCAGGCGGATACGGCATCGCGACGCCCGACGGCTCAGTGGGTTTCGCGTCGGTTCCGCGGCCGCCGGGGTGGGCGGGGAACTCGCTCCGCGGGGTCGGCGGCGAACAACCGCAGGTAGTTCACCGCGAATCGCACGGCGTCGGCATGTGGCCAATCCTCGCTATAGGTGAAGGTCAACGTTCCCCCGCCCTGGTGGGCGCTGACGATCACCAGCGCCAGCTGCCACGGGTCGGCCTCTGCAACAAGAACACCGTGATCTTTCATCCGCTGGATTGCCTGCTCGAGCAGCTCGACCCATTGCCAGTAGCCGATCGCCAGCGCCTCCCGAATGGCGTTGTCGGACTTCACCAACTGCCCCGCGAGCGCATGGTAGGTCGGTGTTCCGGAATAGCCGATGCGCCGCAGGTAGCGCATGTTCAGGTCGATCCAGCGCTCGAAGTCCGCAAACGATTGCAGCCCTCGAAGGCTTGGTTGACGGTGAAAGCCGAGCACCACGTCGATTTGCCGTGCGATGACCGCACGGATTAGCGCCTGCTTGTCGACGAAATAGTGGGCAAGCTGCGAGCCACTTACCGAGGCGGCCTTGCGCACGTTCTCCATCGTCAGCGCGGAGAGCCCGTCGTCGACAATCAGCTCCGCAGCCGCCTTCAAGATTCGATCGCGGGTGGCCCGACCCTTGGTCGTCAACCGGTCGGTATCGTGCAGGTCGACACTACCCATGTGCTCAGGCTAACCGTCTCTGCCGCGACTATGGGATAGCCAACCCAGTCGTGTTCGCCGACCTCAGGCCGCGCCCAGTTGCTCGGCGAGGAAAGGGCGGATCAGTCCGGTGACCTCTTCCAGCGCGGACTCGAGCAGGAAATGGCCGCCGTCGAGAAGGTGGATCTCGGCGTCGGGCAGGTCTTCGGCGAAGGCTTCTGCGCCTGCCGGACCGAATATCTCGTCGCCGCGACCCCAGACCGCGAGAAGCGGCACCTTGCTGTTGCGGAAGTACTCGTGCAGACGTGGGTACAGCGGTGCATTCGTGGCGTAGTCGAGCAGCAGTTTGAGTTGGACTTTGTCGTTGCCGGGACGCGATATCAGCGCGTAGTCGTGCAGCCAGGATTCGGGGTCGACGAGTGTTTCGTCGGGTACGCCGGTGACGTACTGCCACCGGGTGGCATCGAGGGTGAGAAACTGCCGTACCGCCGCTTCGGTTTCGCGGGTCTGCGCAGTGTGATAG
The DNA here is from genome assembly GCF_003402475.1 of Mycobacterium sp. MFM001. Taxonomy (GTDB): domain Bacteria; phylum Actinomycetota; class Actinomycetes; order Mycobacteriales; family Mycobacteriaceae; genus Mycobacterium. Next base: position 80,067 of record NZ_BFAB01000002.1, on the reverse strand, counting down.
TCCCACACCGTCTTCCAGAATCCGTCGACGAAGCCGGCGTCGTACCCGTTTCCGTTTTGACTGATGATGGCCGTGATCGCAGCCGGGTCGTTGAGCGCTAGCCGCCACCCGATCGGGGCGCCGTAGTCCTGGACGTACATCGCGTACCGATTGACGCCCAGGGTGCGCAGCAGGCCGGCAGTCAACTCGGTGAGAGCGTCGAAGGTGTAGTCGAATTCCTCGACGCCCGGGGCGTCGGACAACCCGAAACCGAGGTGATCGGGCGCGATGACGTGATAGCGGTCCGCCAGCGCGGGTATCAGGTGCCGGAACATATACGAGCTGGTCGGAAACCCGTGCAACAGGACCAAAGTGGCGGCGTCCCGCTGACCGGCTTGACGGAAGAACAGCCGGTGGCCGTCGACGGTGGCGTAGCGATGATGAACAGCAGTCATGGCGATTCCTCCTGACCCCGTGCGTGCCGACCAAGCGCGCGTGCACCGTTCTGGGTTGTGCATCCCAGTATGCACGATATGGAGTGATCCACAAGTGTTGACTGCAAACAGAGGTCCGCATATTCTGGGCGGGCCAACCCAATTATCGGGCGAGGCTGGGAGGCCACCCGTTGACGACTTTCCAGACCGGCGACGCGCCTTCGGCCACTCCAGACCGCACGGAGTCACCGGTGGGCCGGCTTGTTTCAGTCAATGTCGGGCTACCCAAAGACGTGCCATGGCGCGGTAAGACCGTCCATACCGGGATTTGGAAGACACCTGTCGACGGGCCAGTGAGGGTGCGCCGACTCAACATCGACGGTGACGGCCAGGGCGACTTGGCCGGCCATGGCGGCGAACAACGTGCCGTCCTGGTTTACCAGACCGAGTCGTACGACTACTGGAGGACCCAACTGGGCCGCGACGACCTTCGACCGGCTCACTTCGGGGAAAACTTCACCGTTAGCGGGCTCAGCGATCGCGAGGTCTGCATCGGCGACCGATACCGCATCGGGGACGCCGAGTTCGAGGTCACTCAACCGCGCGTCACCTGCTTCCGAGTCGGCATGCGCCTCGGCGAACCCGACATGCCCAATCTGCTTGTCTCACATCATCGCCCGGGATTCTATTTCCGGGTGATCACCGAAGGGCGTGTGCAGGCCGGTGACGCGATCGTGCGGATCCGACACGGCCGCCACGAACTCAGTGTCGCCGACGTCGACGCGCTGCTGTACTTGCCCGATCGTGACATGGATAAGCTCCGCAAGGCCGTCGATGTGCCGGCACTGAGTCCCGGCTGGCAGCAGTCTTTCCGCGATAGGCTCACCGCGCGCGAAAGCTCCAGTGCGTCAACGGCTCCTGCGAGTGGATTGCAGTCGGGATGGACCGGCTTCCGGCCGCTGCGCGTCACCGCCACCCAGCACGAAACCCCGTCCGTCTTGTCGATTCGACTCGAGTCCGACGATCACACCGCACTGCCCACACCGCTTCCCGGGCAGTACCTCACGGTGAGGATCCCCGATGCGGGCCACCCGCCGCCGATGCGCAGCTACTCGCTGTCCGGCGCCCCTGCCGCCGGGGTCTACCGCATCAGCGTCAAACGTGAAGACCACGGTCAGGTAAGCCGCTGGCTGCACGACCATGTCAGAGCCGGGTCGGTCGTCGAGGCGGCCGCACCTCGCGGTGAGTTCTGCCTCACCGACGAAAGCACTCCGGTAGTTCTCATCTCTGCCGGCATCGGTGCTACTCCGGTACTGGCAATGCTGCACGCTCTGGCTGCTGCCAGAAGCTGTCGCCAAATTTGGTGGCTGCACACGACGCGAAACGGTCGCACGCATGCGTTCGCCGCCGAGGTGACAAGCCTGATCGACTCGTTACCCAATGCGCGACAACACATCTTCTACACAGCCAGTGAGGAGGCGGGCGGCGTCGTCACCCTCGGGCATCTCGACCGGCGCTCAATAGCTGCGCTTGGCCTACCGGCCGGCGCCGCTGTCTACCTGTGCGGTCCGGTCCCATTCATGGACGCCATGCGCGATGCCTTATCCGCCGCCGGGTTCGGCGCCGACCAGATCCACACCGAACTGTTCGGTGCATTGACTCCGATCAATCCCGGCGTCGTCGCCGTGCGGAAAGCCGCGCGTCCGCATCCGCCCACCGGCAGACGCGGGACCGGGCCGGCGATCACTTTCTCGCGCAGCGGACTCACAGTGAACTGGTCACCGGACTACCGTAGCCTTCTCGAGCTGGCTGAAACCTGTGATGTACCAACCCGATTCTCCTGTCGAAGCGGTGTCTGTCACACGTGCGTCACTGGCGTCGTCGCGGGCACACCGACATACGTGCAGCCGCCGCTGGAAGAACCGCCCCCGGGAACGGTGCTGATCTGCTGCGCGGCTGCGTCGGACGATGACCTGGTCCTGGATCTGTGACCAGCCCTGCGAGCGTGCGCAGAATGCCGAGGGCAACCGGCGTGTCGACCGGGGACACGCACGCTCGCGGCACGTAGACGCGCTCAGCCGAACGCCAGGTCGATGATTTCCTGCTGCTCGACGGCGTGCACTTTCGACGAGCCCGACGACGGGGCCGACATTGCGCGACGTGAAATCCGTTTGATGCCAGTCAGTTTGTCCGGCACCATTTCGGGCAGTTCGAGGCCGAATCGCGGCCACGCGCCCTGGTTGGCCGGCTCCTCCTGCACCCAGAAGTACTCGTTGACGTTCGGATAGCGGTCCAGCGTTTCGTTGAGTCGCCGCCGCGGCAGCGGCGCCAGCTGTTCGATGCGCACGATCGCGACGTCGTCGCGGTTGTCCTTGGCCTTGCGGGCGACCAACTCGTAGTACAGCTTTCCGCTGGTCAACAGGATCCGCTTGACGTTGCCACGATCGCCGACGCCGTCCTCGTAGGTCGGCTCTTCGAGCACCGAGCGGAACTTGATCTCGGTGAAGTCCTTGACGTCGCTGACCGCGGCCTTGTTGCGCAACATCGACTTCGGGGTGAACACGATCAGCGGCCGCTGGATGCCGTCGAGTGCATGCCGGCGCAACAAGTGGAAGTAGTTCGCCGGGGTGGACGGCATCGCGATCGTCATCGACCCTTCGGCCCACAGTTGCAGGAAGCGTTCGATGCGGCCCGACGTGTGGTCGGGACCCTGGCCCTCGTGCCCGTGCGGCAGCAACAGCACCACGTTGGACAGCTGCCCCCACTTGGCCTCGCCGGAGCTGATGAACTCGTCGATGATCGACTGGGCGCCGTTGACGAAGTCGCCGAATTGGGCTTCCCACATCACAAATGCGTCCGGGTTGCCCACCGTGTAGCCGTATTCGAAACCGACAGCGGCGAATTCGGACAGCGGCGAGTCGTACACCAGGAACTTGCCGCCGGTGGGACTGCCGTCGGGGTTGGTGGCCAGCAGCTGCAGCGGGGTGAACTCCGCGCCGGTGTTGCGGTCGATGATCACCGAATGCCGTTGCGAGAACGTGCCGCGCCGGGTGTCCTGACCCGAGAGACGCACCAACTTGCCTTCTGCCACAAGAGAACCCAGCGCCAGCAATTCGCCAAAGGCCCAGTCGACCTTGCCTTCGTAGGCCATTTCGCGGCGCTTCTCCAGCACCGGCTTGACCCGCGGATGCACGGTGAAACCCTCCGGCATGGCCAGATGCGCGTCGCCGATGCGGGCCAGCAGCGACTTGTCCACCGCTGTCGAGAGTCCCGCGGGAATCATCTGGTCGGACTCCACCGATTCGCTGGGCTGCACGCCGTGCTTCTCCAGATCGCGGACCTCGTTGAACACCCGCTCCAACTGGCCCTGGTAGTCGCGCAGCGCGTCTTCGGCTTCCTTCATCGAGATGTCGCCGCGGCCGATCAGCGCCTCCGTATAGCTCTTGCGCGCACCGCGTTTCGTGTCGATCACGTCGTACATGTACGGGTTCGTCATCGACGGGTCGTCGCCCTCGTTGTGGCCGCGGCGCCGGTAGCACAGCATGTCGATGATGACGTCCTTGTGGAACTTCTGCCGGAAGTCCACCGCCAACCGCGCCACCCACTCGCAGGCTTCGGGGTCGTCGCCGTTGACGTGGAAGATCGGCGCGCCGATCATCTTCGCGACGTCGGTGCAGTATTCGCTGGACTTGGAATGTTCCGGCGAAGTGGTGAAGCCGATCTGGTTGTTGACGATGATGTGGATGGTGCCACCGACCCGATAACCGGGCAGCAGCGCCAGGTTCAGCGTTTCGGCCACCACTCCTTGGCCGGCGAACGCGGCGTCACCGTGCAGCATCATCGGCACCACCGAGAAGCCGTCCTCGCCGAGGCCCTTGTCGAGCAGATCCTGCTTGGCCCGCACCAGCCCCTCCAGGACCGGGTCGACGGCCTCCAGGTGCGACGGGTTCGCGGTCAGCGACACCTGAATGTCGTTGTCGCCGAACATCTGTATGTAGACGCCGGTCGCACCGAGGTGGTACTTGACGTCGCCGGAGCCGTGCGCCTGCGCCGGGTTCAGGTTGCCCTCGAACTCGGAAAAGATCTGCGAGTAGGGCTTGCCGACGATGTTGGCCAGCACGTTGAGCCGGCCGCGGTGCGGCATGCCGATGACCACCTCGTCGAGACCGTGCTCGGCGCACTGGTCGATCGCGGCGTCCATCATCGGGATGACGGTCTCGGCGCCTTCTAGCGAGAAACGCTTCTGCCCAACGTATTTGGTCTGCAGGAACGTTTCGAACGCTTCGGCGGCGTTGAGCTTGGACAGAATGTACTTCTGCTGCGCGACGGTCGGCTTGTCGTGCTTGACCTCGATCCGCTCCTGCAGCCACTTCTGCTGCTCGGGTTCGAGGATGTGGGTGTACTCCACGCCGACGTGCCGGCAGTAGGCATCGCGCAGCAGGCCCAGCACGTCGCGCAGCTTCTTGTACTCCGCGCCCGCAAACCCGTTGACCTTGAACACCCGATCGAGATCCCACAGCGTGAGCCCGTGGGTCAGCACGTCGAGGTCGGGGTGGCTGCGGAAGCGGGTGTTGTCCAGCCGCAGCGGGTCGGTGTCGGCCATCAGGTGTCCGCGGTTGCGGTAGGCCGCGATCAGCTCGATGACGCGGGCCGTCTTGTCGACGATCGAGTCCGGGTTGTCCGGACGCCAGCGCACCGGCTCATACGGGATGGACAGTTCGCGGAAGATCTCGTCCCAGAAGCTATCCGAGAGGATCATCTCGTGGATAGTGCGCAGGAAGTCGCCCGACTCCGCACCCTGGATGATGCGGTGGTCGTAGGTCGACGTCAGCGTGATCAGCTTGCCGATCCCGAGTTCGGCGATGCGCTCGGGGCTGGCGCCCTGGAATTCGGCCGGGTACTCCATGGCGCCGACGCCGATGATGGCGCCCTGGCCGGCCATCAGCCGCGGGACCGAGTGCACGGTGCCGATGGTGCCCGGGTTGGTCAGCGAAACCGTCACTCCGGCAAAGTCTTCCGCGGTCAGCTTGCCGTCGCGTGCGCGGCGCACGATGTCCTCGTAGGCGGTGACGAACTGCGCGAAGCGCATGCTCTCGCAGCGTTTGATGCCGGCCACCACCAGCGACCGCTTGCCGTCCTTGCCCTGCAGGTCGATCGCCAGGCCCAGATTCGTGTGCGCCGGGGTGACCGCGGTGGGCTTGCCGTCGACTTCGGCGAAGTGGCGGTTCATGTTCGGGTACTTCTTGATCGCCCGAACCACCGCGTAACCGAGCAGATGGGTGAACGAGATCTTGCCGCCGCGGTTGCGCTTGAGCTGGTTGTTGATGACGGTCCGGTTGTCGATCAGCAGCTTGGCCGGAATGGCCCGGACGCTGGTGGCCGTCGGCACATCCAGCGACATCGACATGTTCTTGACGACGGCCGCGGCGGCACCGCGCAGCACCTGGACCTCGTCGCCCTCGGCAGGCGGGGGACCGGCCGGCTTGGTCGGGGCCACCGGCGCGCTGGTCGCGCCGTTGCCCGGGGCGGCGGTGGTGACCGGCGGCGCGGCGGGCTTGGGCGCCGGCGCCGGGGCCGGCTCGGGAGCGGCCGGTTGCCCGTCGCCAGGGGCGTCGACCGTCGGCTCGGGGTTGTAGTCGACCAAGAACTCATGCCAACTCGGGTCGACCGAAGACGGGTCGTCGCGGAATTTGCGGTACATCTCCTCGACCAGCCATTCGTTCTGCCCGAATGGTGAACTCGTACTGCTCACGGCAGCTGCTCGCCTCGATTCCTCTGTCCGGCAAGCGCGCTACTCACGACACTTGCCCCTCAACTGCGCCTGACGTGCCGGCGCAAACTCCCACCTGCGGCGGACTTGACGATGGCCGCCCCATAAAGGCTAGCTCTTTGGAGCTAACCGGCGTCGCGAACCGTCGGCAGCAGGTGCAGCGTCACCGGCCAGCGTGCGGGCGGCTCGCCGAATGCCTTGCGGGCGTTGCGGACGATCTTCTTGCCGACCATCCGGTTGCCGACCGCGCCAACCAGCGCGCCGATACCGACCGGCAGCAGCTTGCCGAACAGCAGCGCCCCGCGCCGCAGCGTGTAGCGCTTGACCGCGTATTTGAGCAACCGCGAGTTGAGCTGCGACACCGCGGGCATGGGTAGCGACGCCACGCCGTCGGACAGCCACGCTCCGCTGGTGCGGCCCGGCCCGATCAATTCGCCGAGGACGTGCTTGCTGTCGTCGCCGACCAGCACGGCCAGCACCAATGCCCGACGGCGTTCCCGGTCTTCGAGGGGGACACCATGCACCGCGGCGACGGCCAACGCGAAGAACGCGGTGGCTTCGAGGAACACGGCGGTCTCCCCGGCGGCCGCCGAGAGCGCGGATAAGGTGCCGACCCCCGGCAGCGCCGCCGCCGAGCCCACCGCCGCGCCACTGGCCGTCACCGCTGCCAGGTAGCGCTTCTCCAGCTTCGCGACGATGGTGGCCGGTCCCGCGCCCGCGTTGGCGCGCCGCAGCCGTTCCACGTAGGCCTGGGCAGTCGGCCCCTGCGACCGCGACGCACGCTCGATGACGTGCGCCAACGCGCGCGCGGATGCTTTGGGCTTGCCGTTGCCGGCTGTCTGCGGGTCCGCCTTCGACCCGCTCCATCGGGCGCTCATAGTCCCTCCGTTAGCTGGATGGCGTCACTTCAGGCTAGCGCCGGTGCAACCAAAGGCGGGGGAGGCGTCGCCACCGAATACTCCGCCGGGAATAATCCGCTCCGGGCAAGCCGAGCCGGACAGGACGGATGGTTGATGGCCTACCAATTGACGGCATTGGGTATCTCGGTGTTGGCGCTGCTGCGGCAGCGCCCGATGCACGGCTACGAGATGTTCCAGACATTGGTGCGACGGCAAGCGAACCGCATCGTGAAACTTCGACCGGGTTCGCTGTATCACGTGGTGGACCGGTTGACCGAGGAGAAATTGATACGGCGCACAGCAACCACCCGGGCCGGTAACCGACCCGAGCGCGCCGTCTACGAGATCACCGACGCCGGTGCCGAGGCGCTCGGCGAGCGGGTGCGCGAACTGGTGGCGACGCCGGGCGACGAGTACCCGCAGTTCGTCGCTGCGCTTGCCGCGATCGATACCCTCGATCAGGATGCCGCGGCGAGCGCGGTCGGCGACCGGATCGGGGCATTGGAGGCTCGCGCCGCGGAGGTCATGGCTCTTCGGGACGCGGGTGTCACGCCCGCTACCGGCTATCGGGTGGCCTTCGACTATGTGCTGGCGGCGATACGGGCCGAGCTCTCGTGGCTGCGCGGATTTGCCGACTCGCTGCGGACGCGGAGCCGAGACGAGGTGAGGACATGACCACGGCGACCAGCAGGGCGCGTTCGCGACGCACCCCTGCGGCGACGCCCAGGAAGCGCGGGAGCACCCCGAATCCGTGGCACGCGCTCTGGGCCATGATGGTCGGCTTCTTCATGATCCTGCTCGACTCCACCATCGTGGCGGTCGCCAATCCCAGCATCATGGCCAAGCTGGAAACCGGATACGACACGGTGATCTGGGTGACCAGCGCATACCTGCTCGCGTATGCGGTGCCGTTGCTGGTGGCCGGTCGACTCGGAGATCGGTTCGGTCCCAAAAACCTCTATTTGGCCGGGCTGGGCGTGTTCACCGCCGCCTCGTTGTGGTGCGGCCTGTCCGGCAGCGTCGGCATGCTGATCGCCGCGCGGGTGGTTCAGGGCATCGGCGCCGCATTGCTGACCCCGCAGACACTGTCGACGATCACCCGCATCTTCCCGGCGGATCGTCGCGGCGTGGCGATGAGCGTCTGGGGCGCCACCGCCGGCGTCGCCACCCTGGTGGGCCCCCTGGCCGGCGGTCTTTTGGTCGACGCAATGGGCTGGGAGTGGATCTTCTTCGTCAACGTCCCGATCGGAGTCGTCGGGCTGGGACTGGCAGCCTGGCTGGTTCCGGTCCTGCCCACCGACATGCACCGCTTCGACCTGGTCGGCGTCGCCTTGTCCGGGGCGGGGATGTTCCTCATCGTCTTCGCCCTGCAGGAAGGCCAGTCGGCGGGCTGGGCGCCGTGGATCTGGGCGGTGCTCGTCGCCGGCATCGGGTTCATGGTCGCGTTCGTCTACTGGCAGTCGATCAACACTCGCGAGCCGCTGATCCCGCTCGACATCTTCCGCGACCGCGACTTCAGCCTGTCCAACGTCGGCGTGGCCGTCATCGGGTTCGCCACGACGGCGATGATCCTGCCGCTGATGTTCTACGCGCAGGCGGTGTGCGGCCTGTCGCCAACCCGCTCGGCGCTGCTGACCGCGCCGATGGCCATCACCAGCGGCCTGCTCGCCCCGGTCGTCGGCAGAATCGTCGACCGCACCCATCCACGGCCCGTGGTCGGCTTCGGGTTCTCGGCACTGGCCATCGCGCTGACGTGGCTTTCCATCGAGATGGCGCCGAGCACGCCGATTTGGCGGCTGGCGTTGGTGTTCGTCGCGATGGGCGTCGGAATGGCGTTCGTCTGGCAGCCGCTGGCCGCCACGGCGACCCGTAACCTGCCCGCGCACCTGGCCGGCGCGGGATCGGGGGTGTACAACGCCACCCGGCAGGTCGGCGCCGTGCTGGGCAGTTCCAGCATTGCCGCGTTCATGACGTCGCGGATCACCGCGGAGTTGCCGCCGATGCCGGGCGGGCTGCATCCGGAGCCCGCCCAGGACCGCGGGGCGCTGCAGTTGCCGGAGTTCCTGCGCGAGCCGTTCGCGGCCGCGATGTCCCAGTCGATGCTGCTGCCGGCGTTCATCGCACTGTTCGGAGTGGGCGCGGCGCTGTTCATGGTCGGATTCGCCGTACCGCGGGCCAGTCGTCAATCGGAACCCGCCCAGCCCGAACGGATCCGGGTGATGCCGAATGTTTCCGACGATTTCGACGACTACGTCGAGTACGTGGTGCCTCGTGCACCCGAGCCGCGCGTCGACGAGCACGACACGGAGCCGCTGAGGGCCCACGTCGAACCCGAGCCGATCGGGTTCGCGCACAACGGTTTCCATGTCGACGACGAGCGGCACTTCCGGCCCGTCCCGCCGCCGCGGCGGCATAATCGGCATTACCGGGCCGATCCCGATGACGTACCCGGCTACGGCCGACACTCCTACGACTGACCACCGGTCAAAGCCAGGAACGCGCCCAGGTCGACCAGCCCGGCGGGCGTGGCGGGCAGGTACTCGGTGAGCGTCTCCGCCTGCACGATCACGGCCGCGTACTGCGCCCGGCTGATAGCCACGTTCAACCGATTCCGGTTGAGCAGGAACGGGATTCCGCGCGGGATGTCCTCGACGGACGACGCCGTCATCGAGATGAAGGCCACCGGAGCCTGCGCACCCTGGAATTTGTCGACGGTGCCGACCCGGATGTCGCCGAGACCGGCGACCGCCAGTCGTTGCCGCAGCAGCACCACCTGCGCGTTGTAGGGCGCCAGCACCAACACGTCGCGGGCCCCCAGCGGCCGGGTGCCATCCTCGTCGGTCCATGACGAGCCGAGTAGTCGCGAGATCTCGGCGGCAATCGCCTCGGCCTCTTCCGGACTCTCGGTCGAATTGCCCTCATGACGCACCGAAAGTGCCCGAACGCCAGGCGAATAGCCGTCAAGACGACGCGCGGCGGTGCGTTCGACATGCGAATGCAGCCGCCCCTCGTACGCGAGCCTCGACACCGGCCCGCAGACCGCGGGATGCATCCGATACGAGCGGTCCAGGAAGTAGCCGCGTTCGGGCGGCAGCGTGCGCTGATTCTCGACCAGCCACCCGAGTGCGGAGGTGTCGACCGGTTCGGGATGGGTGCCCTGGCTGACTTGCGGCAATTGTTGCGGATCTCCCAGCAGCAGCAGGTTTTTGGCCGCCGGTGCCACGGCGATGGTGTTGGCCAGGCAGAATTGACCGGCCTCGTCGATCACCAACAGGTCCAAACTGCCCGGCGGTACCCGGTTGCGGTTGGCGAAGTCCCATGCGGTGCCACCGATCACGCATCCCGCGGTCCCGGCGACGAATTCGGCGTAGTCGTCTTCGTCGATGTGGCACCAGGCCGGATTGGCCCGGTCGTGTGGCTTCTTGGCCACCCGCTGCGGATCGATTCCGACCGAGACCGCGCAGTCGAAGAGGTTCTCCACCACGGCGTGTGATTGTGCGACCACGCCGATGCGCCAGCCGTGTTCGGCGACCAGTTGCGTGATGGCGCACGCCGCGGTGTACGTCTTGCCCGTCCCGGGTGGTCCGTGCACCGCGACGTACGACGAGTCCAGGTCCAGCAGTGCCGCGACGATGTCCGCGGCGGTATCCGTGCTGCGTGGCAGGGACGCTCTGCTACGGAGGCGCGGGGCACGTCGCAGCAGAATATCGACGACGGCGGTGCGGGGGAGTTGTGGCAATGCGGCAGCGACCTCGGCCGCCATGGCCTCGATCGACTCCCGCAGCTTCGTCGTCGCAATGGGCGGGCCGGGTGTGAGCGCGAACGGTAATTGGTCAAAGGTGTTGCCGTTCTTCGGTGTTCGTTCCAGGACCACTACCTCGGTGGGCACCGCCGCGTCGTCGGCCTCGACGACCTGCGCGTGGCCGGCCGCGCGACGATCGGGATTATCGGTCATGCCTTGGGGCGCCGGGGGTTCGTAGAGTGCGAACACCGTCGAGCCGAGTTCGCCGCGGGCCAGCTCGCCGGTCAGCCGCACCCTGCGTTGCGGCTTGCGGGCGCGCGGCGGCTGACGCCAGTCCACCGCCACCGAGGCTTCGTCGACGACGAAAACGTCTGTGTTGTCGGCCCATTCCTCGAGCGGATAGTTGAGCCGGTCGAAATGTGCCCACCAGAACGGCTTGTCCTCGCGTTGGTGATAGCCGCGCGCCGCGGACACCAGCGCGACCGCCGTCTGCTCGGGAGCGCGGTCGCCAACTGCGGCGTCGCCTGTGTATTCGGCCAGGGCGGCTTCCAGCGGGTCGTGTTGCTCGACGCTGCCGCCATCCGAAACAGGTTGGGCGCCAAGCGGAGTGATGCCGCATTCAAAGGCCCGCATCAGCAGCCAGTCGCGCAACTCCCGAGTCGACCGGCAGTCGTAGTGGTTGTACTCCGCGATTTCTTTGAGCACCGTCGCAGCCTCGTCGGCGCGCCCGTCGGCGCGCAGCTCGCAGAACCGGGCGTATTGGGTGATCGAATCGGCGGCGGTGGTCACGTCCCCGGAGCGCAGCTGCTGTCCCATGAACAGCGGCTCCAGCGCCTTGAGGCTGAACGACTCCGCGCCCACCCGGAAACTCTTGCGCACCAACGGATACAGGTCCACCAGGATCCCGCTGCGCAACAGGTCATCGACGTCGTCCTCGCCGACGCCGTGCCGACCGGCGAGTCGCAGCAGCGCGGTCTTTTCGTAGGGCGCGTAGTGGTAGATGTGCATGTTCGGGTAGCGCCTGCGGCGCTTGGCCACCATCGCCAGGAAGTCGGTCAGCGCCCGTCGCTCATCGGCGCGGTTGTGCGCCCACAGCGGGCGGAAATCGCCGCCGGCGTCCAAGACGCCGAACAGATACTCCAGACCCCAGTGCTTGCCGTCGGCGGTCCAGAGTGGATCGCCCTCGAAGTCGAAAAACAGGTCTCCGTCGTCGGGGTCGGGTAACAAGGCCAGCGGCTGTGGATCGGCGACTTCGAACTGGGGCACGCCGGTCTCGCGTTCGACCAGCTGCAGCCTGGCTTGCGCGGTGAGCTTGGCGAGCGTGCGGGGCGCGAGGTCCGGCACCGGCCCGGCGTGGCCGGCCAAGTCGGCGACGGTGGTGACGCCGGCATCGAGCAGCTTGGCGCGCTGGCTCACCCGTATGCCGGCGACCAGCAGCAGGTCGTCGCTGAGCCGGACCTGCTCCTCACACTGCGGGCAGCGAAAACACGCCCGCACCCGCTCGTTTTCCCAGCGCACCGGTTCGGTTGCGGCGTAATGCTCGTCGAGCAGACGTTGCACCAGCGTGCGCTGAGAGCGATAGACCGGGATCAGCTCGTCGACCGCGTAGCGCAAAACGGTGCCGTCGCCGAGGATCAGTTCGGCCTCCGGCGCTACCGGCACGCCCGAGCAGCTCAGCGTGTCGGCGTAGGCGGCCAGTTGCAGCAGCGCGGTGACCTTGGCGGAGCGAGCCAATTTGGTGTCCGAGACGCGGTACTTCTCGCCGTCGCGCACCAGGAAGTCGGCGAATCCGACGAAGCGGCCGTCGAACATTGCCGCCTGGTACACCACCGGCGCGCCGTCGGCGATCGCACGCCGGGTCGCCTCGGCGGCGGCGGTCAGCCCGGCGATCGTGTAGGCCGGACGACCGATGACGGTGACGGCGCCGCCGAATTCGGCGCGGAACTCCTCGAGCTGTCGCTGTTCGTGCTCGCGGCCGAGATCGGCAGTGCGCGCGAGTAACTCGTCCTCGACGGCCACCGCGGGCCCACGGCCCAGCTTGGCGTCGAAAGCCCGCAGCAGCGCGTATTCGCAGCGGGACGAAGCCGCAAGATCCGACGCGCTGTAGATCACGCCGTCGTCGGTGACGAACACGGGCCAACTGTAAGTGAGTGCACCGACAGGATTGGGTTCCTATTCGCCGCGGGCGTGCGCAGACCCGGGAATTATCCCGGCGTGTCGGCCGGCTCGCCGCAGGGGGTGATCAGCCGGCGGTGTTGCCGATCAGCTCCACCCCGTTGCCGTTCCAGCGGAATTTCACCACGCTGGCCAAGCCACTGATACCGCTGGCGGCGATCAGCGCCACCGTGTCGCCGGTGGATTGCGACGTGTCCACGCCGTTGAACCCGTAGGTGTCGGGCACGCCCTGCGGGATGTACTTGCCGAGATGGAACATCACCGCCCTGGTGTTGGGATTCGCGGCGTTGGTGTTGGCCTTGACGATCACCGCGGACAGCTGGGCGCACTGGTTGTAGTTGCCCGCCAGCGGCTCGGGATTCCACGGCTGCTGGCTGCGCGGATCACGGGGCAACTCGGAGACCGCCCTGGCGATCGCGGGGTCGGCGAGATCGACCGCACATGGATCCGCAGGCCCGGCGGGGGTCGTGGTCGGCGCGGCGGAGGCCCGCGACGCCCCCGGTGTGGTGGTCGGATGCGGTGTGGTGGCCTGCGGCGTCTTGGCGACGGTCGAGTCGCCCGACCCGCAGCCGGCGGCCACCAGCGCCGCAGTCGCCAGCACCGTCAGCCGCCTCCACACAACGCTGCACCGTACCGTCAGCGACCGCGTGGGTGTGGCAGGCGCGTCGAGCAACGATCTCGTCGACGCCGGCACACTAGACTGCAATTCCGATGGCTTCTCCGGACGACGCAACTCCGACATTCGCCGACCTGCAGATTCACCCCGCGGTGCTGCAGGCTGTCGCCGACGTCGGCTACGAGTCGCCATCGGCCATTCAGGCGGCGACGATCCCGGCGTTGATGGCGGGCTCCGACGTGGTGGGGCTGGCGCAAACCGGCACAGGCAAGACCGCCGCCTTCGCGATTCCGATCCTGTCCAAGATCGACACCGCCAGCAAAGCGACCCAAGCGCTGGTGCTGGCGCCGACGCGCGAGCTCGCGCTGCAGGTGGCCGAGGCGTTCAGCCGCTACGGCGCACACCTGCCGCAGATCCACGTGCTGCCGATCTACGGCGGCTCGTCGTATGCCGTGCAACTGGCCGGGCTCAAGCGCGGCGCGCAGGTCGTGGTCGGTACTCCGGGCCGGGTCATCGATCACCTCGAACGCGGCACACTCGATCTGTCCCGGGTGGACTACCTGGTGCTCGACGAGGCCGACGAAATGCTGCAGATGGGTTTCGCCGAAGACGTCGAGCGCATCCTGGCCGACACCCCGGAGTACAAGCAGGTGGCGCTGTTCTCGGCCACCATGCCTGCCGCGATCCGTAAACTCACCGCGAAGTACCTGCACGACCCGCTCGAAGTCGCCGTCGAAACCAAAACCGCTACGGCGGAGAACATTTCGCAGCGCTACATCCAGGTTGCCGGCCCGCGCAAGATGGACGCGCTGACCAGGGTGCTCGAGGTCGAGCCGTTCGAGGCGATGATCGTCTTCGTGCGCACCAAGCAGGCCACCGAAGAGGTGGCCGAAAGACTGCGTGCCCGAGGGTTTTCCGCGGCTGCCATCAACGGCGACATCGCGCAGGCACAGCGGGAGCGGACCATCGCCGCGCTCAAGGACGGCAGTATCGACATCCTGGTCGCCACGGACGTGGCCGCCCGCGGACTGGACGTGGACCGGATCTCGCATGTGCTGAACTACGACATCCCGCATGACACCGAGTCGTATGTGCACCGGATCGGACGCACCGGCCGGGCCGGACGTTCGGGCACCGCGCTGCTGTTCGTCTCGCCGCGGGAACGCCACCTGCTCAAGGCAATCGAGAAGGCGACGCGCCAAAAGCTCACCGAGGCCGAGCTGCCCAGCGTCGAGGACGTCAACGCGCAGCGGGTGGCCAAGTTCGCCGACTCGATCACCGACACACTCGGCTCGCCGGGAATCGAGCTGTTCCGCAGCCTGGTCGAGGATTACGAACGCGAGCACGACGTCCCGATGGCCGACATCGCGGCGGCACTCGCGCTGCAATCCCGCGACGGCGAAGCGTTCCTGATGAAACCGGAGCCACCGCCGGAGCGCCGGTCCAACGAACGACGGGACAAGCCCGCCAAGCCCAGGCCCAAGGACGGGTTCGCCACCTACCGCATCGCGGTGGGCAAGCGGCACAAGGTCGGCCCGGGCGCAATCGTCGGCGCCATCGCCAACGAAGGCGGTTTGCACCGCAGCGATTTCGGCCACATCAGCATCGGGCCCGACTTCTCGTTGGTGGAGTTGCCGGCCAAGCTGCCACGCTCGACAGTCAAAGCGCTTGAGCGCACCCGTATTTCGGGTGTGCTCATCAATCTGCGGCCCGACAATCGCGGTGCCAAGCCCCGGCGGAAACACGCGGGATGACGGTCTCGGACGCCACCACCGACCAGGGCGGACTCGAGCAGGTCTCCGGCCCGGACCGGGTCGCGTCCTTGACCGGCATCCGCGCCGTCGCCGCCCTGCTCGTCGTTGCCACCCACGCCGCCTACACCACCGGCAAGTACACCCACGGCTATTTCGGGTTGATCTGTGCGCGCATGGAGATCGGGGTGCCGATCTTCTTCGTGCTGTCCGGATTTCTGCTGTTTCGTCCGTGGGTGAAATCCGTCGCCACCGGCGGCCCGTCGCCGTCGGTGAGTCGCTATGCGTGGCACCGGGTTCGGCGCATCATGCCGGCCTACGTCGTCACGGTGCTGGCGGCCTATGTCGTCTACCACTTCCGCACCGCCGGGCCCAATCCCGGCCACACCTGGCTTGGGCTGTTCCGCAACCTCACGTTGACGCAGATCTACGCCGGCAACTACCTGGACTCCTACCTGCACCAGGGACTCACCCAGATGTGGAGCCTCGCAGTGGAAGCCGCCTTCTATGTGGTGTTGCCGCTGCTGGCCTACCTGCTGTTGGTGTGGATCTGTAAGCGGCGGTGGGAGCCGGTGCGGCTGCTGGTCGCACTGGGCGCGTTGATGTTGATCACCCCGGCCTGGCTGGCGTTCGTACACGCCGCCACGTCGGTGCCCAACGGGGCGCGGTTGTGGCTGCCCACCTATCTGGCCTGGTTCCTCGCCGGCATGATGCTGTCGGTGCTGCAGGCGATGGGCGTGCGCTGCTACACGCTCGTCGCGCTACCGCTGGCGATCATCAGCTACCTGATTGTCTCCACCCCGATCGCGGGCGCGCCGACGACGTCGCCGCAGGGGCTGCCCGAGGCGCTGGTGAAGTCGGGGTTCTACGCGGCCATCGCCGCGCTGGCGGTCGCGCCGCTGGCACTCGGTGATCGCGGCTGGTACAGCAAGCTGCTGGCGAGCCGGCCGATGGTGTGGCTGGGCGAGATCTCCTACGAGATCTTCCTGATCCACCTGGTGACCATGGAGATCGCGATGGTCGAGGTGGTGCGCTACCGCGTCTACACCGGCTCGATGCTGAACCTGTTCGTGGCCACGCTGGCGATCACGATCCCGCTGGCCTGGCTGCTGCACCGTTTCACCCGCGTGCCCAGCTGACTGTGTTAGGTTAACCTTCCCTAAGTCGTACGGGAAGGGTGCTTGATGGCTGATCAAAAGGGGTCCCGCGGCTTCGCGGGCGCGGTGCTGAAGCTGTTGCGGGCCGGCGACTACCGGCTGACAGTGACCGGCAAGCGCGAAATAAGCCCCCACTACCTGCGATTGAGCTTCGAGGGGGGCGGCATGCTCGCCGAGCACCCGGTGCACCCGACGATGTGGATCCGGATGTGGTTCGCCGACGGCGCCAAACAGCATCAGCGCGGTTATACCCTGGTCGACCCCGACCCGGGCGCCGACACCTTCGACATCGAATTCGCGCTGCATGGTGGGATCGCGTCGCGGTGGGCGCAGGATGCGCAACCCGGAGACACCATCGAGGCGACGGTAATGGGCAGCAAGTTCGCCGTCCCCGAGCCGCCGCCGGCCGGGTACGTCATCGTCGGCGACACCGCCTCGCTGCCGGCGATCAACTCTCTGCTGACGGCAATCGGAGATGCCCCGGCGCAGGTGTTCCTCGAGGCGGGTTACGACGACGACAAGGACTTGCCGGTGGACCGCGACTCGGACGTCACCTGGGTGGACCGCAAGAACGCGGGCGAGGCTTTGGTGCAAGCGGTGCGGTCGGCGGCGTTCGACGCCGGCGACCACTTCGGTTGGGTGGCGTGCGACCACCGCACGACGCGCTCGGTGGTCAAGGTGCTGCGCGACGAGTTTGGCATCCCGCGCAATTCCATTGCGTCGCGGGCGTATTGGATGGCTAGCCGCGGAGTCTAGTCGGCACCATGGTCGGGGCGACGAACTCCTCGATCATCGCCTGTTCGTCGGCGTCGTCGCGGCCCGGGAAGATCAGCAGCGACGTGATGACCCGCACCAACCAGCGGGCCCGGCGATCGACCGCCGCTGGATCGTCGACACCCAACGAGGTGACGAACGCGCCGACCAGCGCCGTGATCACTTCGGAATGTTCGGCCATCTCGCCGCCGATTGGCGGCTGCGTGGTGGCGAACCATGATGCCAGCGCGGGATTTTCCCGCACCATGGCTACCGACCTGGCGATGCCCGCGACGAGCCGCTCATGCGGGTCCTCGATACCGGCGAGGCTCTCCGTCATCCGGCGGTACACCGTACGCGCCTCGCGGTGTACGTATGCGGTCCGCAATGCCTCACGGCTCTCGAAGTAGCGGTATAACGTCGCGCGCGAACACCCTGCCGCACTGGCGATCTCGTTCATCCCGACCGAAGCGGCATCCTGGCGAGTGAAAAGTTCCCCTGCCGCGTCGAGAATCCGGTCGGCGGCCACCTCGGTGCGCCGCTCCGCCAGCCAGTCGTTGCGCGGCATCAGGACCTGACCTTGAACGGCACCGACAGTGGACGCCGCACGTAGCTGCCGCCGGACCACACGATGCCGGACTCGTCGACTTCGAATTCCGGGCAGCGGGACAGCAATTCGGTCAGCGCCACCCGCGACTGCATCCGGGCCGCGGCCGCGCCCAGGCAGTGGTGTGCGCCGTGGCTGAAGGTCAGGATGTTGCGCGGACACCGGCGCACGTCGAGTTCGGCGGCGTCCGGCCCGTACTGCCGCTCGTCGCGATTGCCCGAGCCGTACAGCAGCAGCACTTTGCGGCCGGCCGGCACCGTCGTGTGGCCGATCGTCACGTCGCGAGTGGTGGTGCGGGCCAGACCTTGCACCGGCGAGGTCAGCCGCAGCAGTTCGTCGATCGCGTCCGGAATCAGGCCGGGGTCGTCGACGAGCAGCTGTCGCTGGTCGGGCCGCTGGTGCAGCAATTGCACCGAGCCGCCCAGCATGCCGGTGGTTGTGTCGTTGCCGCCGGTGACCATCGTGAAGGTGAACGCCAGCACCGACAGCGTGCCGGCGATGTCGCCGTCGGCGCCGACCCCGGCCGCCACCAAGTGCGAAATCGTGTCGTCCTCGGGTTCGTGGCGGCGCCGCTCGATCAGCCCGGTGAAGTAGGCCATCATCGACCCGACCGCGTCACCGGCGGACGCAACGCCGGCCTCGGCGGCGTTGGCCGCGACGATGGCCTGGGTCCAGCCGTCGAACTGGGCCCGGTCCTCCTCCGGCACGCCCAGGTAGTGCGCGACGACCATCGACGGCAGCGGCTTGAACAACTCGGCGACGATGTCGCCGCCGCCCTCGGCGCGCAGCCGCTCGATGCGCTGCACGACGAACTCGCGCACCTTCGGCTCGACCGCCTCGACTTGCCGCGGGGTGAAGCCGCGCGACACCAGCTTGCGAAACTCGGTGTGCACCGGCGGATCCTGCATCACCATAGGCGGATTGTCTTGCAGCCCAATGAGTTCCAAGTCGCCGTAGGTGACGGTCAGCCCCTGCGCCGACGAGAACGTCTCGTGGTCGCGCGCGGCCGCCCAGATATCGGCGTGCCGGGACAGCACGTAGTAGTCCTCGTCGGGCCTGCCCTCCGGCACCACGTGGTGCACCGGGTCGTGGTCGCGCAATGCCTGGTACATCGGCCACGGGTTGGGCCATGTCTCGGCCGTCGCAAGCTCGAACCGGGCCTCATGAGACAAAGTTGTCGTCATGTCTTATTCGTACGACAGTCGCGCTGCAGTGTCAACCGCCGAGTGTGAATCTCACGACGCGACACGCCGCGTAGCCGTCGTCAGATTCACGCTCGGCGAGCGGTCAGATGCCCGAGCCGGGGTTGAGAATGCCCAGCGGGTCGAGCGCATCCTTGATGCGACGGTTCAGCGCCATCGCGTCGGGCCCGAGCTGGTCGGCCAGCCATGGCCGCTTCAACCGCCCGACGCCGTGTTCGCCGGTGATCGTGCCGCCGAGGCGCAACGCGAGATCCATGATCTCGCCGTAGGCCAGCTGCGCGCGTTCGGTCATGGCCGGGTCGTCGTGGTCGTAGACGATCAGCGGATGGGTGTTCCCGTCGCCCGCGTGTGCGATCACCGAGATCATCAGCTCACGTTCGGCGGCGATCCGGGCGATCCCGCTCACCAGGTCGGCCAGCGCGGGCACCGGCACGCCGACGTCCTCCAGCAGCAGCGGCCCCTTGGCTTCCACCGCCGGGATCGCGAACCGGCGGGCGGCGACGAACGCCTCGCCCTCGTCGGGGTCGTCGGTCGAAAACACTTCGGTGGCACCGTATTTGGTGAACACCTCGGCGATGAACTCGGTGTCTTCGCTGCCCGCCCGGCCCCGCTCGTCGGAGCAGGCCAGCAGCATCGCGGCCGCGCCGCGGTCCAGACCCATCCGCAGCTTGTCCTCGACGGCGTTGATGGCCACCGAATCCATGAATTCCAGCATCGCCGGGCGAATCCGGGCGCTGACCGCGAGCACCGCCTCGGCCGCGGCCTCCACCGACGCGAAATTGGCCACCACCGTGCAGGACCGGGGCTGCGGCGGCACCAGCCGCAGTATCACCTCGGTGATCACGCCGAGTGTCCCCTCGCTGCCGACGAACAGCTTCGTCAGCGACAGCCCCGCCACGTCCTTGAGGCGCGGTCCGCCCAACCGCACCGCGGTGCCGTCGGCCAGCACCACCTGCACACCGAGCACGTAGTCGGTCGTGACGCCGTATTTGACGCAGCACAGCCCGCCGGCGTTGGTGGCGATGTTGCCGCCGATGCTGCAGATCTCATACGACGACGGGTCGGGCGGATACCACAGTCCGTACTCGGCGACCGTCTTCTTGACTTCGGCGTTGAGCAGCCCGGGTTGGCAGACCGCCGTGCGGGTGACCGGGTCGACGACGATGTCGCGCATCTTCTCCGTCGACAACACGATGCCGTCGTCGACGGCGGTCGCCCCGCCGGACAGGCCGGTGCCCGCGCCGCGCGTCACCACCGGAACCCGATTGGCGCTGGCCCAGCGCATCACGGTCTGGACGTCTTCGGTGCGGCGCGGGCGCACCACCGCCAACGGCTTTCCCGCCGACGGGTCGAACGCGCGGTCTTGCCGGTAGCCCTCGGTCACGGCCGGGTCGGTGACCACCATGCCCTCCGGCAGTTCGGCAATCAGGCTGGCCAGCGCATCAGTGCTCACCAGCACGATCCTACGGAGGCGCGGATCGGGTGCGGCAGAGTAGAGCCGTGAAGTTCGCCCACCCGCGCACCGCAGAGCTGTTTGAGTCGCCGGTGCCGCCCGGCACAGGCTGGCCGGGCGATCCCGCCACTCCGGATACCGCGATCGCGTCGACACCGGCGCAGGTCGCCGCAATGGCAGAGGCCGCCGAGACGCCCGCTCAGCTCGACGCGGAGGTGTCGGTGTGCCGGGCCTGCCCCCGCCTGGTCGAATGGCGCGAACAGGCGGCCCTGACCAAGCGGCGCTCGTTCGCCGACCAGCCGTACTGGGGCAGGCCGGTGCCCGGCTGGGGCGCCGAGGATCCGCGGGTGCTGATCGTCGGGTTGGCGCCGGCCGCTCAGGGCGGCAACCGGACCGGTCGGGTTTTCACCGGTGACCGGTCCGGCGACGTGCTCTATGCGGCGATGTACCGGGCCGGTCTGGCGAATTCGCCGATCAGCGTGGACGCCGCCGACGGCCTGAGCCTCATCGGCACCCGGGTGGCCGCGGCCGTGCGCTGCGCACCGCCGGACAACGCGCCGACACCGGTCGAGCGCGCCACGTGCGCGCCGTGGCTGGCCGCCGAGTGGCGGCTCACGGGCAGCGACGTGCGGGTCATCGTGGCGCTGGGCGGTTTCGGCTGGCGATCGGCGCT
The DNA here is from genome assembly GCF_003402475.1 of Mycobacterium sp. MFM001. Classification (GTDB taxonomy): domain Bacteria; phylum Actinomycetota; class Actinomycetes; order Mycobacteriales; family Mycobacteriaceae; genus Mycobacterium. Next base: position 58,856 of record NZ_BFAB01000002.1, on the reverse strand, counting down.
GGCGATGGTCCGCTCCGGCGGCGGTCAGGTGCCGCGGCCGCAGCCGAAGTTCGGTCACGGCGCCGCCGCGACGCTGAAGGCCGCTCACGGCGACGTCACGCTGCTCGGCTGCTACCACCCCAGCCAGCAGAACACCTTCACCGGCAAACTGACCACCGCGATGCTCGACGACGTCTTCGGCCGGGCCGCCGCCCTGGCAGGACTATCCGGGTGACCCCAGGCGTTGACGCCGACATGCGGCTTTCCGTCCTCGACCTCGTCCCGGTCCGCACCGACCAGACCACCGCCGACGCGCTGGCGGCCACGGTGGCACTGGCGCAGACCGCCGACCGGCTGGGCTACACCCGCTACTGGGTCGCCGAACACCACAACATGCCGTCGGTGGGCGCCACCAGCCCGCCGGTGCTGATCGCCTACCTCGCCGCGCAGACCACGCAGCTGCGGTTGGGGTCCGGCGGCGTGATGCTGCCCAACCACGCGCCGCTGGCGGTGGCCGAGCAGTTCGCGCTGCTGGAAGCCGCGGCGCCGGGCCGCATCGACCTCGGCATCGGCCGCGCCCCCGGCTCGGATCCGGTGACGTCAGTCCTGTTGCGCGGCGCGGCCGGTCGCGACGATCGCGACATCGATCAGTTCCCGGACTATCTCGACCACGTGCGGGCGATGATGAGCAGGACCGGTGTGCGGGTGCAATTGCGCGACGGCGACTACGTCCTCAAAGCCACCCCCGCGGCCGCCACGGAGCCGCGGCTGTGGCTGCTCGGCTCGTCGCTATATTCGGCGCGACTGGCTGCGGCCAAGGGGCTGCCGTATGTGTTCGCCCACCACTTCTCGGGCAAGGGGACCGAAGAGGCGCTCGCGCTGTACCGCTCGCAGTTCGTGCCGAGTGAGCTGGCTGCCGAGCCGATCACGTTTCTCACCGTCAACGCCGTCGTCGCCGAAACACGCGACGAGGCAACGGCTTTGATCCTGCCGAACTTACAGATGATGGCGCGGCTACGCACGGGCCAACCCCTCGGGCCGCTGGGACTCGTCGAGGATGCACAACACGTCGAACTCACCCCGCAACAGCAGCACATCGTCGAAAGCGGCTTGAAGCGCGCCGTTCTCGGCGCACCCGCCGAGGCCGCCGAGCAATTGCGGGCGCTTGCAAAACGTTTCGACGTCGACGAGGTGATGGTGCACCCTGTCGCCTCGGCCCGCCGCGGCACCGACCCGAAAACCGCGCCCGGTCGGGAGAAAACGCTCGAGCTTCTGGCGAAGGAACTGTTCTAGGGCGTCAGCACGATCACCGGGATCGGCCGCGACGTGCGCCGCTGGTAAGCCTTGTAGCGGTTGGCGTTGGGCTTGTTGACGATCTCCCACAGCCGGTCATAGTCGGCGTCGCCCGGCATGACCCGTCGCGCGGTGACGCCGAAACGCTTTGGGCCGACGTTGATCTCGACGTCGGGGCGCTTCCGCAAATTGTGATACCAACCCGGATAGGTGTTGGCACCGCCGTTGGACGCGACGATCAGATACGAATCGCCGTCGCGCGCATACGTGAGTGACGTGGTGCGCGGCTTGCCGGTCTTGGCGCCGACCGTGTGCAACAGCAGGCTCGGCGGTGCCCCCGGTATCCGGTGACCGACCCAGCCGTTGGTCTTCTGGTAGATCATGTCGTGGATTCGCAGCAGCCGGATGCCCACCTGCTCGATCGGCGTGAGATTGCTCATCGGCTCAGTCTGACTGCCGTGCATCGATCCGCGCCAGCGCGTCGCGCAGGATCTGCCCGGTGGACTCCCGGTCCGGGTCGCGGCGCAGCAGCATTCCCTTGGCGACCGACAGCTTGTCGCCGTTGCGGCGCGGCAGCACATGCAGGTGAATGTGGGACACCGTCTGGAAGGCGGCCCGGCCGTCGTTGATCGCGATGTTGGTGGCGTCGGCCAGCTCGGTGGTGCGGGCAGCCTTGGCGATCCGCTGTCCGATCGTCACCATGTCCGCCAGCGTCTCCGGCGGGGTATCGGTCAAATCGACGGTGTGGCGCTTGGGCAGCACCAGGGTGTGGCCGCGGGTGAACGGACGGATGTCGAGGATCGCCAGGTAGTTGTCGTCTTCGCAGATGCGAATGGCGGGCGCCTCGCCGGCGACGATCGCGCAGAACACACAAGACATAAGGCCACCGTAGTCAGACCGCCAGCGCCGCGGCCATCGCCTCGATCGCGCGGTCCAGGATCGCCCGCGGGGTCGCGAAATTCAGCCGCGCAAAACCGGAGCCGACGCTCGCGCCGAACGGAATGCCGGGCGACAGCGCCACCTTGGCCTTCGACAGCAGGTAGTCGGCCGGTTCCGCCGGCAGGTTCAGCGCCCGGAAATCCACCCACGACATATACGTAGCCTCCGGAGTATTGATCTTCAGCCCCGGAACCGCCTCGGGCAGGGCCCGGGCCAGGTGATCCCGGTTGGCCCGCAGATACACCAGCAACTCGTCGAGCCAGCGGCCGTCATCCTCGTACGCCGCGATGTTGGCGCGAATACCGACCGTGGCCGCGCCCATCTTGTGCAGCATGTTGATCCGGTCCCACTCGTCGATGTCGCGGGGATTGGACAACACCACCTGCGCGCACATCAGCCCGGGCAGATTCCAGCCCTTGGAGGCCGACAGCAGCGTGACCACCGTGTCGGCGGCCGTGTCGGACACCGACGCGGCGGCAACGTGCGGCCGGTCGTACACCAGCGGCGCGTGGATCTCGTCGGCGATCACTCGGGCGCCATGCCGGGCCGCGACATCGACGATCGCCCGTAGCTCGCCGGCGGTGAACGCGGTACCCAGCGGGTTGTTCGGATTGCACAGAATCAGCGACCCGGCCCCGCCGGCAAACGCGGCATCCAGCGCATCCAGATCCAGCACATACCGACCCGAATCGGCTTGCGGCGACGGTATTTCCACGCGTTGGCGGCCAGTGACCCGCAGCACGTCGAAAAACGGCATGTAGGCGGGGACGGGCAGTACCACCGGGCTCTCCGGGCGGGTGAGGAAGTTGACGACGGTTTCCATGCCCTTGAGCACGTCCGGAACGACGCGGACCCACGCGGGCTCGACGTGCCAGCCGTAGCGGCGCTGGCACCAGTCGGCGGTGGCCCGCGGCAGGGTGTCCTCGGTCACCGGCGGGTAGCCGAATTCCTCGTTGGCGACGCAGGCACGCACCGCGTCGAGCACCGCCGGCGCGGTGGGGAAGTCCATTTCCGCGATCCACAACGGCAGCACGTCGGGCGCAAACAGGTTCCACTTGATCGTGTTGCGCGCGCGGAGCTGATCTTCGGTCAATAGATCGAACATGTCAGTAGTCTGCCTGCACATGGATCCCCGTGAGTTGGCGTTCGCCGGCGCGGCGGAGCAGGCGCAGATGCTGGCGGACGGCACTGTCACCGCGCCCGAGCTGCTCGAGGTGTATCTGGACCGCGTCGCCCGGCTGGACCCGCAGCTGCGCTCGTACCGCGTCGTGCTGGCTGACACCGCCCGCGAAGAGGCCGCCGCGGCGCAGCGCCGCCTCGACGCCGGCGAGCGGCTGCCGCTCTTGGGTGTGCCCGTCGCAATCAAGGACGACGTCGACATCGCCGGGCAGACAACCACTTTCGGCACCAGTGCGCACGGCCCGGCGTCCGCCGAAGACGCCGACGTGGTGCGCGCGCTGCGCGCCGCGGGTGCGGTGATCCTCGGCAAGACCGCGGTGCCCGAGTTGATGATGCTGCCCTACACCGAGTCGGTGAGCTTCGGCGCGACCCGCAACCCATGGGACGTCTCCCGCACGCCGGGCGGTAGCAGTGGCGGCAGCGCCGCCGCGGTGGCTGCCGGGCTGGCGCCGTTGGCGTTGGGTTCCGACGGTGGCGGCTCGATCCGCATCCCGTCGACCTGGTGCGGGGTTTACGGCCTCAAACCCCACCGCGACCGGGTCTCCGTCGCACCCCACGACGACGTCTGGTGCGGCCTGAGTGTCAACGGCCCGATCGCGCGCTCGGTGCGCGACGCGGCGCTGTTCCTGGATGCGACGACGACGGTGCCGGCACCCGACGGTGGATTCGTCACCGCGGCGTCGCGGCCTGTTGGCCGACTGCGAATTGCCTTGAGCACCAAGACACCACCGCCACTGGTGATCCGCGGTGGAAAGCAGCAGCGTGCAGCCGTCCAGCAGGCGGGTCGGTTGCTTGCAGACCTGGGCCACCACGTCGTCGCCCGCGATCCCGACTATCCGCCCGCGGCGATTTCCGGAAATTACCTGCCCCGCTATCTCCGTGGCATCTACAACGACTTTCGCTTGTTGCCCCACCCGGAGCGGCTGGAGGCCCGCACCCGCAACATGGCCCGCGTCGGCGCGTTGTTTTCCGAGCGGCGGATCGCCAAGGTGCGTGCGCACGAGGCGGCGCTGGCCGCCCGGATCCAGACGATCTTCGACGACGTCGACGTACTGGTCACGCCCGCCAATGCCACCGGACCACCCCGCGTCGGCGCCTACCAGCGGCGCGGGGCGATCGCGAGCCTGCTGCTGGTGTCGGCGCGGGTGCCGTTCTTCGAGATCTGGAATCTGACCGGCCAGCCGGCCGCGGTGGTGCCGTGGGCATTCGACAGCGAGGGTCTGCCGTTGTCGGTACAGCTCGTCGGCCGGCCCTACGACGAGGCCACGCTGCTGGCGCTGTCCGCCCAGATCGAAGCGGCGCGGCCGTGGGCGCACCGGCGACCGCCGGTGTCATGACCGGGTGATCACCCGCCAGGCCGCCAGTTTGTCGCCGGCCCGCATCGCGCGAGCGGGACTGCTCGACGGCAGCAGCTGATAAGTCAGCGGCCGCTCGACAAAGACCAGCCGGCGGAACAAACCGGCGGCTGTCTGGCCGTTGAAGTACAACCCGGGTGATCCCACGGTACTTCGCAAAGAACTGGCTAAAGTCGTTGGCCACCACGCTCTTCGGATCGATCGCCGCATCAGCGCTGCCGGCGCGGCGGCAGCTGTGCAGCACATCCCACAACGCAATCCCGTGCGATTGCAGTGCGGCCAGCCGACTTTCGTACGCCAAGCTGCCGTCGATGCCGAACAGCCCAGCCATCATCGGCCAGAACGCATTTCGCGGGTTGGCGTAGTACTGCCGCTGCGCCAGCGATTGGACACTGGGGAACGAACCCAGGATCAGCAGCCGGGCGGCGTCGTCGACCACCGGAGGGAATCCCTGCAGAAGTGGTGTGCTCATCGACCCACATGATGCCCCGCCGCGTTATACGTTGACGGCGTGGACGTCCCGGAAGAGCTGCTCGACGGACTGGAGGGCAGCGCGCGCGACGAGCGGGCCGAATTGATCGAGTGGCTGCTCGGGCGGGGTTTCACCGCCGAGGAGATCCGGACCGGAGATCCGCCGATGTTGCTGGCGTCGCGCCGGATTATCGGCGACGACGGCGTCTACGTGTCGGCGCGGGACATCAGCGAGCGCTACGGCATAGACCTCGATCTGCTGCAGCGCGTGCAGCGTGCCATCGGGCTGGCCAGAGTGGACGATCCCGACGCGCCGGTGCACATGCAGGCCGACGGTGCGGCCGCGGCTCACGCGCAACGCTTCCTCGAGGTCGGGCTGGATCCCGAGCACCTGGTGCTCGTCGTTCGGGTGCTGGCTGATGGGCTTTCGCATGCCGCGCAGGTCATGCGCTACACCGCGCTGTCGGCCATCCTGCAGCCGGGCGTGACGGAGTTGGAAGTCGCGAAGCGCTCCGAAGCGCTGGTCGGCCGGATCGCGCCGCTGCTGGGCCCGTGGATCGAGGACATGCTGTTCATGCACCTGCGCCACCAGATGGAAACCGAAGCCGTCAATGCCAGTGAACGTGCTGCGGGCAGAGCACTTCCGGGTGCCCGAGAAGTCACCGTGGCGTTCGCCGACCTTGTCGGCTTCACCCGGCTGGGGGAGGCTGTGCCACCCGAGGACCTGGTGCAACTCGCCGACCGGCTGGCCGATCTGGCCCGGGACGTGGCGGTGCCGCCGGTGCGCTTCGTCAAGACCATCGGCGACGCGGTCATGCTCGTCTGCCCCGAACCGGCGCCGCTGCTAGACGCCGTACTGAAGCTGGTCGAGATGACCGACACCGACAACGAGTTGCTGCGGCTACGGGCCGGCATCGCCACCGGGCCGGCCGTGAGCCGGGCCGGCGATTGGTTCGGCAGCCCGGTGAACATGGCCAGCCGGGTGACCGGCGTGGCCCGGCCGGGCACGGTGCTCGCGGCCGAGTCGACACGTGAGATCCTTGGCGATTCCGCGGGATTCAGCTGGTCGTTCGCCGGTGGGCGCCACCTCAAGGGCATCAAGGGCGAGGTGAAACTGTTCCGCGCCCGGCGCGGCGACAGCACCTAGTCCAGACATGAGGGCAGGCCCGGAGGGCACTGGGGCTGCGTCTCATACATCCTGCGCGGCCGGCTCTCTTACCCCTTACACCGGCTCTTTGGATCAGCCACTCTCGGGCCTGCTTCGCTGTTAAAGCTACAACGTTCGACGCGTCATATCAATGGTTTTCGCGCACTGGGGGCGGCGACGAGCACCGCCCGCCGGAGCGGAGTTTCTCTGGCGGCGAAGCCCCTTTTGCAAATGTTGTAATGGTGTAATCATGTAAGCATGAGACACCATCACACACACCAGCGGCGCTACGGGCGGCCCGGGGGCTGGCAGCAAGCCGAGCAGCCGGACGCCAGCGATGCCGCCGAGTGGTTCGCCGGCCGCCTGCCCGATACGTGGTTCGACGGCGATCCGACCGTCATCGTCGACCGTGAGGAGATCACGGTCATCGGCAAGCTGCCCGATGCCTCCGACAAGGAGGAAAGCGAGGCGCGTGCGTCGGGCCGCGTCTCGCGGTTCCGCGAAGAAACCCGGCCGGAGCGGATGAACATCGCCGACGAGGCGCAGGAACGCTACGGCCGCAAGGTTTCCTGGGGCGTCGAGACCGGCGGCGAGCGAATCCTGTTCACCCACATCGCCGTACCGGTCATGACGCGGCTGAAGCAGCCCGAGCGTCAGGTGCTCGACACCCTGGTCGACGCCGGAGTGGCCCGGTCCCGATCCGACGCGTTGGCCTGGACGGTCAAATTGGTCGGCGAGCACACCGAAGAGTGGCTGGCCAAGCTGCGCGACGCCATGTCGGCCGTCGACGACCTGCGCGCCCAGGGTCCCGAACTGTAAACCGCTGTCAGCTCACCGGCTTTCCGCACCGCGGGCAGAACCGGTCCAGCTGTCGGCGCGGCGCGCCGCACGCCGGACAGACTTTGATCTCGGTGGTCACCGTGTCGCTGCCGGGCACGGGAGTGCTCGGCCTCGGAAACGGTTGGGGCGGAACCCCGCCGACAGCGGTGGGACCGCGTGGCGGCGGCGTCGGGCCGGGCATCCAGCCCTGCACGGGCGACGGCGGCGGGGCCTGCATCGGGTATCCCGGAATCGGCGGGCCGCCGGCAAATTGCGGCCTGCGCCTGCGTCGTCGCACCAGCAGCGTCAACAGCACGAGTGCTGCGACGCCAACCAGCACCACCCCGCCGATGATGTACCACGCGTTGCCCAGGCCTGCGTTGGGCGGCGCCGGCGGCTGGATCAGAGTCACATTGTGCGACAACAGGAAAGACCTGAGGTCGGGGGTGTTGGTGATGAAGTTGAAGCCGGCCGACGTGGTCAGGCCCCTGCTGTTCACGCCGATGACCTGCCCGTCCTGGTTGACGGTCGGGCCCCCGGACATGCCCGGCGCGAGTTCGGTGCTGACTTCGATCTGCACCACGCCCGACGGGGTGACTTGATTACTGGAGATCGTGCCGGTCTTGAACGACGCCCGGGCGATCTGGCTCTGGTCGGCGATGTCCTGCAGATCCCCGGGGAAGCCGATCGAGGTGACCGAGTCGCCCACCTGTGGCGAGTCTTTCGCAATCACCAGGCCCGGCGTCTGCTTGGACATGTTCGGAACGTGCAGCAAGGCAACGTCGCCCGCTTCCGGCGACTTGAAGTCCACCACTTCGACCGTCGTCGGACTGGTGATCGTCGCACCATCCACCCCGTTGGGTTGGATTGCACGCACGCTGCGGTCCGGCGGTGAGCCACCCAGTTCGCCTTCCACGCGCCAGTTGGCGTAGGCCTGCTCCTTGAACTTGGGCGCCTTTTGGTCGTGCAGGTAACCGTCGAGCAGAACCAACCGGCCCTGCCCCGGGTCGACGCAATGTCCGGCGGTGACGATCTGCGCCGACGCGCTGACGTACCAGCCCGTGCAGGTCACCGAATACTTGAGCTTCTCGGTCCAGAAGCCTTGGCCATCCGCGTCGGCGCTCGGCGGGACGAGGATCGAGCCGCTCCACTGGGTCAGCAGGAAGACAATGGACTTTTCCAGGTTGGCCACTGAGTTCTTGGTGTTATCCGCCGAAGCGTGTGGCGCGCCGGCCAGCCCGACAGCAGCCGTCAAGAGCAATGCTGCGAACAGGCGGACCGAACGGGTGATGAACGTAGCCGTCATGACAATTCCTCAAATGTCATCCGTCGGTGGCAAACAGCCCTGCAAACCGTCATCCGTCCCGATACCACTGGCATCCACCGCTGCCGGCAAACATCCCGGACGACGGCAGTGTACGCGGGGCGGGCCTTGCGCCGCTGGGAAATCGCCCAGACTGCTCTACGCCTGGGTCATCGCGTAGTAGGCGCCGCGGCGCGCCATCAGCTCGGCGTGATTGCCGTGCTCGACGATCTTGCCCGCTTCCATCACCAGGATGACGTCGGCGTCTCGGATTGTCGAAAGCCGATGGGCGACAAGGAAGCTCGTTCGACCACGACGAAGTTCGCGCATCGCATGCTGGACGAGCAGTTCGGTGCGGGTGTCCACCGAGCTGGTTGCCTCGTCGAGGATCAGCAGTTGGGGCCGGGACAGAAATGCCCGGGCGATGGTGATCAGCTGTTTCTCGCCGGCGCTGATGTTGCCGCCGTCGTCGCTGACCCGGGTCTGGTATCCGTGCGGCAGCGTGTGCACGAACCGGTCGACGTAGGCGGCCTTGGCGGCCTCGATCACCTCGTTCTCGGTGGCGTCGGGCCGCCCGTAGGCGATGTTCTCCGCGATCGTCCCGCCGAACAGCCAGGTGTCCTGCAGCACCATGCCGATCCGCGACCGCAGCGAATGCCTGCTCACCGACGCGATGTCGACGCCGTCGATCAGGATCCGGCCCGAATCCACGTCGTAGAAGCGCATCAGCAGGTTCACCAGTGTGGTTTTGCCCACCCCGGTCGGCCCGACGATCGCGACGGTGCTGCCCGGTTCGGCCACCAGCGACAAGTCGTCGATCACCGCCGTGCCGGGGCGGTAGGCGAAGCTGACATGCTCGAATTCGACACGGCCGGTGGGGCTTTGTCCGTTGAGCGACGGCAATGCCGCTGAGTGGTCGGGCGAGTCTTCGGGTTCGTCGAGCAACTCGAAGACCCGTTCGGCGCTGGCCACTCCGGATTGCAGCGTGTTGTACATCGCGGCCACTTGGCCGAGTGGCCAATTGAATTGGCGGACGTACTGGATGAACGCCTGAATGTTGCCGACGGTGATCTGCCCGGTCGCGACCTGTAATCCGCCGACCACCGCCACCGCGACGTAGCTGAGGTTGCCGATGAAGGTCGTCGCCGGCGACACCAGCCCGGAGAAGAACTGGGCGCCGAAACTCGCTTGGTACACATCGTCATTGAGCCGGCGGAACTGCTCCTCGGCCTGCGCCCGGTGACCGAAGGTCTTGACCAGCGTGAAACCGCTGTAGGTTTCCTCGATGTGGGCGTTGAGCCGTCCGGTGTTGGTCCACTGCGCGACGAACAGCCGCTGCGAGCGCCGGGTGATCGCCCGGGTTGCGAGCAATGACAGCGGCACGGTCACCAGGGTGAGCACGGTCAGCAGCGGTGAGATGGTCAGCATCATCACCAGCACGGTCGTCACTGTCAGGATCGCGGTCAGCAGTTGGCTGATCGTCATCGACAGCGACGTCGCGACGTTGTCGATGTCGTTGGTGACCCGGCTGAGTACTTCGCCGCGCTGCCGCCCGTCGAAGTAAGCCAGCGGCAGCCGGTGCAGTTTGTCTTCGACATCGGAGCGCAATGCCCGCAGGGTTCGCTGGACCGTCAGGTTCAGCAGCCGCGCCTGCGCCCAAACCATCGCTGCGGCAATCAGATACAGGGCCAACGCCAACGCCAGCGTGCGGGCCACCGCGGCGAAGTTCACGCCCTCGCCCGGGACCACGTTCATCCCGGACAGCAGATCGGCAAAGGTGTTGTTGCCGCGTGCCCGGGCTGCCGCGACGGCTTGCGCCTTGGTCATGCCGGCCGGCAGCTGGCGGCCGATCACGCCGTTGAACAACAGGTCGGTGGCATGGCCGAGGATCCGCGGCACCACCACGCCGATCCCGGTGCCGACGACACTGAGCGCGATCACCGCGGCGGCCGGCCCGCGTTGCGGCGCCAGACGTTTCACCAGCCGAACGGCCGAGCCGGTGAAGTCGCGCGAGCGTTCCGTCGGCGCCTGCACGACACCGCGGATCGGGCGGTCCATGGAAGCCGTCACCGCTGGCCTCCCACGCCGCTGCCCACCGACTGGGATTCGGCGAATTCGCGATAGGCGGGGCAGTCGGCCAGCAGCGATTCGTGCGTGCCCGTGCCCACCACGCGCCCATCGTCGACGACGATCACCTGACCTGCCTGCGCAACGGTCGAAATACGTTGCGCGACAATGATCATCGTCGCGTCCGCGGCGGCCTCGCGCAGCGACGCGCGGACTTGGGCGTCGGTGTGCACGTCGAGCGCGGAGAACGCGTCGTCGAACAGGTAGATGGCCGGGCGGCGGATCACCGCCCTTGCGATCGCCAGCCGCTGCCGTTGTCCGCCGGAGAAGTTGATGCCGCCCTGCGCCACCCGCATCGCCAGCCCGTCGTCGTGTGCCCGCACGAACCCGTCGGCGCCCGCCACCCGCAACGCTTCCCACATCTGTGCATCGGTGGCGTCCGCTTTGCCGTAGCGCAAGTTGTCGGCGACGGTGCCGGAGAACAGGTAGCCGCGCTGCGGCACCAGCCCGATGCCCGCCCACAGCTGCTCGATGTCATGGTCGCGCACGTCGACCCCGTCGACCAGCACGGCGCCGGCGGTCACGTCGTAAAGGCGGCAGATCAGCGAGATCAGCGTCGACTTCCCCGAACCGGTGCTGCCGACGATCGCCGTGGTGGTACCCGGCCGCGCAGACAGCGAGACATCTTGCAGCACAGGGCGATCCGCGCCGGGGTAGCAAAATGTCGCGTTCTGGAGCCGCACGACACCGCGGGCCTCGGGCGCCTGCGGCGTGTCCGGATTACTGATCGCTGGACGGGTGGCCAGCACCTCGGCGATGCGGTCCGCGCAGACCGAGGCCCGCGGCCACACCATCATCATCGTCGTCGCCATCAACACCGACATCAGGATTTGGGTGAAGTAGGCAAGGAACGCGATCAGGGAGCCCACCTGCATCTGGCCGGCATCGATGCGCAGGCCGCCGAACCAGATCAGCGCGACGGACGAGCAGTTGACGGTCAGCGTGGTGACCGGCAACATCAGCGCCTGCCAATTGCCCGCGGCCAGCGCGGTATTGGATAGCGCCAGGTTGGCTTCGCCGAATCGCCGGCGCTCGAACGGTTCCCGGGCGAATGCCCGGACCACCCGCACACCGGACAGCTGCTCGCGCATCACCCGGTTGATGTTGTCGATCAGCCGCTGCATGCTGCGGAAAAGCGGCAGGGTGTGCGAGACGATCCAGTAGTTGGCCACCGCCAGTACCGGGACGCTGACCAGCAACAGCCACGAGAGCCCGGCGTCTTGGTGGATGGCCATGAAGATTCCGCCCACGCTCATGATCGGGGCGGTCACCAGCACCGTGCAGGTCATCTGCACCAGAAACTGGATCTGCCGGATGTCGTTGGTCGTGCGGGTCAGCAGCGACGGCGCGCCGAACCGGGCGGTCTCGTGTTCGGAGAACGTGACGACGTGGTGGAACATCGCAGAGCGCAGATCCCGGCCGAACCCCATCCCGGTCCGGGAGCCGAAGTAGACCGCGCCGACCGCGCACAGCACCTGCAGCCCGGTGACCGCGAGCATCGCCCCGCCGAGCCGGACGATGGTCGCGGTGTCGCCCTTGGTGACGCCGTCGTCGATGATCGCGGCGTTGACCGTCGGCAGATACAGCGACGCCAGCGTGCTGACCAACTGCAGTGTCATCACCGCCGCGACCAGCCAGCGATACGGCCGGACGTACTGGCGCAGCAGTGCCAGGAGCATCTGGTAACTGTCGCACACTCCAAGCGGCCTGGTTGGGACCACTGCCGGATTAGAAAGACCTGGTCAGCGTGGTGCCTGGGTTGGCCACAGATGCTGCCGCTACAGTGCATGCTGTGACGAGAAGCAGGTGCGTGTAGCGGTGCGGCGCAGTGTGGTGGCGCTGGCCCTCGCGGCAGCGACCTTGATCCCGACGGTGGCCGCATGCTCCGGCTCCGACTCCGACCAGGCCAAGTCGACGGAGTCGTCGGCGCCGGCGTCCGGAGAGGGACATCACGGGCCGTTCTTCCCGCAGTGCGGCGGCGTCACCGACGAGACGGTTGCCCAGCTCACCCAGATCACCGGGCTGATCAACACGGCCCAGAACTCGGTGGGCTGTCAGTGGCTGGCCGGCGGCGGCATCCTCGGCCCGCACTTCTCCTTCTCCTGGTATCGCGGCAGCCCGATCGGTCGGGAACGCAAGACCGAGGAGCTGTCGCGCTCGAGCGTCGAAGACATCAACATCAACGGCCACGGCGGCTTCATCGCCATCGGCAACGAGCCCACGTTGGGTGACTCCCTGTGCGAGATCGGAATCCAGTTCAACGACGACTTCATCGAATGGTCGGTCAGCTTCAACCAAAAGCCGTTCCCCGACCCGTGCAACATCGCCAAAGAACTGACACGCCAGTCGATTGCGAACTCGAAATGACTAGGCGGCTATTGATTGTTGCGGCCGCGTTGCTCACCGCGCTGGCCGTGGTGACCGGCTGCACCAGGTCGGTCGGCGGCACCGCGGTCAAGGCCGGCTCAGGTGATGTGCAGCGCAACAACAACTCCGAGCAGCAGTACCCCAACCTGCTCAAGGAATGTGAGGTGCTGACCACTGATCTGCTGGCCAAGACGGTCGGCGCCGACCCACTCGACATCCAGAGCACGTTCGTCGGCGCGATCTGCCGCTGGCAGGCCGCCAACCCGGCCGGTCTGATCGACATCACCCGGTTCTGGTTCGAGCAGGGCAGCCTGGACAACGAGCGCAAGGTCGCCGAGGGTCTGAAGTATCAGATCGAGACTCGTTCCATCAATGGCGTGCGATCGATCGTGATGCGGCCCAACGACCCCAATGGCTCGTGCGGCGTGGCCAGCGACGCCGCCGGGGTTGTCGGCTGGTGGGTCAACCCGCAGGCGCCGGGGATCGACGCGTGTGCGCAGGCGATCAAGCTGATGGAGCTGACGCTGTCGACTAACTCCTGAGTCGCTTGTCGCGAGCCAGAAGCTAGGGCTGCGATCGCGTCAGAATCACGACCGCAGCTTCTGGTTCGCGGTGTGCGGAGCTCAGCGGGGCACGTGAAAGTCGACCAGCGCGGTGCCGCCGAGCTCCAGTTCTTTCCACGTGCCGGCTAACTCGAGCACTGCGATGGCCGACGTCGGGAACTTCTCTGAAATCGCTTCGACCGCAGCGGTATTGGTGTCCTCGGTGCCGGCCAGCCCCACGGCCACCGACGACGTCGTCGGCTCGTGCCCGACGACGAGCAAGGTGGTCACCTCGTCGGGGACACCGTTGATTTCGCCGATCACCATCCCGGGTGTGGCGCCGTACAGGCGCTCGACATAGCGCACCGGCGCGTCGATACCGGTGCGCACCAAAGTTTGTCGCGCGCGAGTTGCCGTCGAGCACAACACCAGATCGATCGGCGGCAGGTTGGCCCGCAGCCACTCACCGGCCAGGCCGGCCTCTCGTTCGCCCCGCGGCGCCAACGGCCGCTCATGGTCGGCCACCCCGTCCGGGTACGCCGACTTCGCGTGCCTCAGCAAGACCAGAGTTCGCGTCACCCGACCAACGGTAGACCTGGCGGCGACCCGCTTCGCCCGGCTTCGCCGCGCTTGCGATCGCCGCGTAGACCTGCCGATCAGCCTCCACGGACTTGTCGGTGGCCCGCCATACACTCGCGATGCCCGGCAACGGAAGGGGGTCGACATGCGGTTCATCCACACCGCCGACTGGCAACTCGGCATGACCCGCCACTTCCTGGCCGGCGAGGCTCAGCCGCGGTATTCGGCGGCCCGCCGCGACGTGGTGGCCGGGCTCGGGCCACTGGCCGCCGAGGTCGGCGCCGAGTTCGTCGTGGTCGCCGGCGACGTCTTCGAACACAACCAGCTCGCACCGCAGGTCATCAGCCAATCGCTGGAAGCCATGCGCGCCATCGGAATTCCGGTTTATCTGTTGCCCGGTAACCATGACCCGCTGGACGCGTCGTCGGTGTACACCAGCGCGCTGTTCAAAGCCGAATGCCCGGACAACGTGGTGGTGCTCGAACGCACCGGCGTGCACGAGGTGCGGCCGGGCTTGCAGATCGTCGCCGCGCCATGGCGGTCCAAATCGCCTACCACCGACCTGGTCGCCGAGGTGCTCGACGGCCTGCCTGCCGATGGAGTCACCCGGGTACTCCTCGCGCACGGCGGCGTCGACGTGCTCGACCCCGACCCCACCAACCCGGCGCTGATCCGGTTGGCCGCCGTGCAGGACGCGCTGGCCCGCGGCACCATCCATTACGTCGCGCTGGGCGACAAGCATTCGGTCACCGAAGTGGACGCCCGGGTCTGGTATTCCGGATCTCCGGAGGTCACCAATTTCGACGACATCGAACCCGACCCCGGTCACGTGCTCGTCGTCGACGTCGACCAGACCGATCCGCGCCGCCCGGTCACCGTCGACGCCCGCCACGTCGGCCGGTGGCGGTTCCTCACCCTGCGTCGTCACGTCGACAACAACCGCGACATCGCCGATCTGGACCTGAACCTCGACCAGATCGCCGACAAAGACCGCACGGTGGTGCGACTGGCGTTGGTCGGCTCGCTGACCGTCACCGACCGCGCCGCCCTGGACGCGTGCCTGGACCGCTACTCGCGGCTGTTCGCCTGGCTGGGCACTTGGGATCGGCACACCGATCTCGCCGTGATCCCGGGCGACGGCGAATTCGACGACCTCGGGATCGGGGGCTTCGCCGCCGCCGCCGTCGACGAGTTGGTTGCCACCGCACGCGCCGGCGACGGCGAAACCGCCGACGATGCCCAGGCGGCGCTGGCGCTACTGCTGCGGCTCACCGATCGGGGTGCCGCGTGAGGCTGCACCGGCTGGTCCTTAGCAATTACCGCGGAATCGGCCACCGCGAGCTCGACTTCCCCGACCACGGCGTGGTCGTCGTGTGCGGGGCCAACGAGATCGGCAAGTCCTCGATGATCGAGGCGCTGGACCTGCTGCTGGAATCCAAAGACCGCTCGACCAAAAAGGACGTCAAGCAGGTCAAGCCCACCCACGCCGACGTCGGCTCTGAAGTCACCGCCGAAATCAGCACCGGCCCTTACCGTTTCGTCTACCGCAAGCGCTTTCACAAGAAACCGGAGACGCAGTTGACGGTGCTGGCGCCGCATCGCGAACAGCTGACCGGCGACGAGGCGCACGAGCGGGTGCGGGCCATGCTGGCCGAAACGGTGGACGTCGAGCTGTGGCACGCCCAACGCGTGCTGCAGGCGAATTCGACGGCAGCGGTCAACCTGTCGGGCTGCGACGCGCTGTCACGGGCGCTCGACGTGGCGGCCGGTGACACCGCGACCCTGTCCGGCACCGAACCCCTGCTGATCGAGCGGATCGACGCCGAATACGCCCGCTACTTCACCCCGACCGGACGCCCGACAGGGGAGTGGGCCGCCGCGATCGCTGCGCTGGGCGACGCCGACGACGAGGTCGAGCGCTGCGCGGCAGCAGTCGCCGAAGTCGACGAACGGGTACAACGGCACGCCACGCTGACCGCCGAACTGGCCGAGTTGTCGCAGCAGCAAAAAGCGGCTCGTAAGCGCCACAGCGCCGCCCAAAGCGCCGCCGACAACATCGCCGAGCTGACCGAACACTTGCGGGAAGCCAAGCTGATCGCCGCGGCCGCCACCGCCACCAGCGCCGCATCGACGGCCGCGCACACCGAACGGCTGCGGCTGCGCACCGAAATCGACACCCGCACCGCGGCGGTCGCCGCGTCGGAGGCCGAGGCTCGCGAGGTCGGAGAGGCGGAGTCGACGGCACGCGAGGTCGTCGAGGCCGCCGACGCCGCCGTCGAAGAGGCCGAAGAGGCCCTGGCGGCCGCACAGCAGCGAGCCGAGTCCGCCCGTCGCGTCGTCGACGAGCTGTCCCGCCGCGACGAAGCCGACCGGTTGGCCGCCCGGCTGGCCAAGATCGACGCCGCCCAGCGTGAGGCAGACCAGATCAGCGCCGAGTTGGCCGCAATCACTTTGACTCAGGCGGTGTTCCAGCGGATCGAGCAGGCGGCTGCGGCCGTCGACCGCGCAGAAGGGCAGCTGGCGTTGATCTCGACGACGGTGGAATTCACCGCCCTCGCCGACATCGAACTCGCCGTCGACAACCAGCGAGTGCCGTTGGCTGCCGGCCAGAGCTGGTCGATGACCGCCGGCGCCGAAACCGAGGTGCAGGTTCCCGGCGTCGTGAGCGCACGCTTCAGCGGCGGGGCCACCGCCGTCGACGTGCAAGCCAAACTGACTGCGGCGCAAGAAGAATTGGCCACCGCGCTGGCCGCCGGGCGGGTAACTGACCTGGCGGCGGCGCGAGAAACCGAC
This sequence comes from Mycobacterium sp. MFM001, assembly GCF_003402475.1. GTDB lineage: Bacteria > Actinomycetota > Actinomycetes > Mycobacteriales > Mycobacteriaceae > Mycobacterium. Next base: position 41,963 of record NZ_BFAB01000002.1, on the reverse strand, counting down.
CAGCGGCGCCGCGAACTGCAGCAGTCTCGCGACCGGCTGACCGCCACCCTGGCCGCGCTGTGCGGTGACGACGATGTCGAACAACTGCGCTCGCAACTGGCGCAGTTGCGTGCCGACCCGCTTCCCGACATCGCGATGGACAGCGCGGCGGCCGCCGCGGAACTCAACGCCGCCGACGCCGCCCGCAGCCAAGCCGCCAAAGACTGCGAAACCCACCGCCGCGTCGCCGCCGCAGCGGCTCGTAAGTTCGCCGAAATAGCCACGCAGGCAAAGCTGTTGCGCGACAAGGTGACCAGTCAACGCGCCGAGCTGGCAGCCGCTGCCGACCGGCTGGTCCAGCAGCGCGCATCGATGGCCGACGACCACCTGACGGCCACCGCCGACGCCGATCAGCGCGCCGCGCAAACCGCCGAACGGCGTGTCGCCGAGCTGTCAGAACAACTGGCCGCCGCTGCACCCGATACCGTCGCGGCCGAGTTGGCGGAGGCCGCCGATGCGGCCGACGCGCTGCGCGCCCGCCACGACGAGGCGGCGCGGACGCTGCACGAGATCACCGTCGAACTTGCCGTATTCGGCACCGAGGGCCGCCAGGGCAAGCTCGATGCTGCCCAGACCAAACGCGAACACGCCCACAGCCAGTACCTGCGGGTGCAGCGACGGGCCCGCGCCGTGCAGCTGCTGCGGTCGGTGATGACGCGCCACCGCGACACCACCCGGCTGCGTTACGTCGAGCCGTTCCGCGCCGAACTGCAGCGGCTCGGGCGGCCGGTGTTCGGACCCAGCTTCGAGGTCGACGTCGACAGCGATCTGTGTATCCGCAACCGCACTCTCGGCGGCTGCACGGTGCCGTACGAGTCGTTGTCCGGCGGTGCCAAGGAGCAACTCGGCATCCTGGCGCGGCTGGCCGGGGCGGCGTTGGTCGCCAAGGAGGACAGCGTCCCGGTGCTGATCGACGATGCGCTCGGATTCACAGATCCCGAGCGGCTGGCACGAATGGGCGAGGTATTCGACACGTTGGGCGCTAACGGCCAGGTGATCGTGCTGACGTGTACTCCCGCCCGCTACGACGGCGTCAAGGGTGCGCACCGCATCGAATTGAGCGCCTAACGCGCGGCGCCGACATACACTCACCCGCAACAGGGGGTGAGCGATGGACTTGAACTGCGATTACGTGGTCGTCGGCACGGGGTCGGCGGGGGCGGTGCTCGCCAATCGGCTCAGCGCCGACCCGGCGATCTCGGTGGTGGCGCTCGAGGCGGGCCCGCGCGACGCCAACAAGTTCATCCGCATCCCGGCGGCATTCTCCAAGCTCTTCCGCACCGAGGTGGACTGGGATTACTTCACCGAACCGCAGAAGGAGCTGGCCGGCCGGGAGATCTATTGGCCGCGGGGCAAGATGCTCGGCGGATCGTCGTCGATGAACGCGATGATGTGGGTGCGAGGGTTCGGCGCCGACTACGACGAGTGGGCCGAGCACGCGGGACCGGAATGGTCGTATGCCGAGGCGCTGAGCTACTTTCGCCGCATCGAGAACGTCGCCGACGCTTGGCATTTCGTCAACGGCGACGAAAGCGGGGTGACCGGTCCGCTGATCGTGTCCCGCCAGCGCAGCCCGCGCAGCTCGACCGCGGCCTGGCTGGCCACCGCGCGGGAATGCGGATTCGGCAGCGCGCACCCGAATTCCGCTACACCGGAAGGCTTCTGCGAAACCGTCGTCACCCAGCGCAAGGGCACCCGGTGGAGCGCCGCCGACGCTTACCTCAAACCGGTGCTGCGCCGCAAGAACCTCGACGTGTTCACCGAGGCCACTGCGACCCGGGTGCTCTTCGACGGCAACCGGGCGACCGGAGTGGAATTCGACCAGGACGGCCAGCGCCGCATCGTCCACGCCCGCCGCGAGGTTGTGCTGTGTGGCGGCGCGATCAACACGCCGCAGCTGTTGATGCTCTCCGGCGTCGGCGATTCCGACCACCTCGACGAGCACGACATCGACACCGTGCACCACGCGCCCGAGGTGGGGCAGAACCTGCGTGACCACCTGGTCACCCCGCTGGGCTTCGACGTCGAGCAGGACAGCCTTTTCGTCGCCGAGAAGCCCAAGCAGCTGGTCAACTATCTGCTGCGGCACCGCGGCATGCTGACCTCCAATGTCGGTGAGGCGTATGGGTTTGTCCGCAGCCGACCGGAGTTGGAGCTACCCGACCTGGAGCTGATTTTCGCGCCCGCGCCGTATTTCGACGAGGGAATCGGCGAGCCGTACACCGGGCACGCCGTGGTGTTCGGGCCCATCCTGCTCAAGCCGCAGAGCCGCGGACAGATCCTGCTGCGATCCGCGGACCCGCTCGACAAGCCGATCGTCGACCCGCGCTACCTGTCCGATCCCGACGGCGTCGACCGCGCAACGATGATGGCGGGCCTGCGAATCTGCGCGCAGATGGCCGAAACCCCGCCGCTGAAGGACCTCCTCGGCGCCATCGCCCGACCGCAGGGTGCCACCGAGCTGGACGACGCCACCCTCGAGGAGGCGCTCAACACCTGCTCGCACACCCTGTACCACCCGGTGAGTACCTGCCGGATGGGCAGGGACGACGCCAGTGTGGTCGACCCGCAACTACGGGTCCGCGGTGTGGAGGCGCTGCGGGTCGCCGACGCGTCGGTGATGCCGAGCATCATCCGCGGCCATACCCACGCGCCGACGGTGCTGATCGGCGAGAAAGCCGCGGATTTGATCTCCTCCTCGAACGGCCAGTTATGACACGCTTTTTGGCCGAAAGCGTGCAATAAGTGGCCATTCGGCACAGAAGTCAGCGGGTGAACCCGATCGCGGTGTAGACCACGTCGGCCAGACCGTGCGCGCCGTAGTTGGCCAGCGTGCTGCGCACCGCGATGTCACCGGGTGACTGGAACAGCGGCAGGTTGAAGCCTTCTTGCCAGATCATCATGTCGACCTGGTTGGCCAGCGCACGCGCCTTGTCAGGATCCAGCTCGGAGAGCGTCTGCTCGATCTTGGCGTCGATCTCGCGATTGCCGATCTTGCCGAAATTGCTGTCGCCGTCGGAGGTGTAGATCTGCGGCAGCGCAGAGAGCGGGAAAGCGTTGCCCACCCAACCGAATTGGGTAACGTCGAAGTCGCCGACGGACACGTGCTGGCTGAAGAATCCGGTGCCGGGCTTGGGGTCGAGCAGCAGCTTGACCCCGATCTGCGCCAGGTTCTGCTGAGCCACCAAAGCGATCTGCCGAGCTGATTGCCCGTCGTAGAACACGTCGCGGATCACCAGCTGCTTGCCGTTCTTCTCCCGCACCGCACCATTGAGTTTCCAGCCCAGCGCATCCAGATCCCGGCGAGCCTGGTCGGGGTTGTAATCGGCTGGGGCGCTGTTGTTTTGGTAACCCACCTGCCCGGCGACATAGACGTGGTTGTTCAGCGGTGCCGGATGACCGGTCAGACCGTGCTGGACGACGTCGACGATCGCCTGGCGGTCGATGCCCCGGCAGATCGCCAGCCGCAGTTTCTCGTCGGCCAGGATGGATCCGGGCGCGCCGTTGAAGGTGAGGTGGTACCAGGTGGGCGCCGGCGCGCTGCGGATCACGATCCCCGGGGTGCGCTGGGCGGTGACCATGTCGTCGAGGGTGCCCACTCCGGCAGCATCGATCGCATTGTTCTGCAAGGCCGGAATGACGGCGGCGGCGTCGAGCACCAGGAACGTGATGGAGTCCAGCCGCGGTTTGGCGCCCCACCAACGCGGGTTGCGGGTCAGCACGATGCGTTGCGCGGTCCGGTCGATGGTGGACACGATGAACGGTCCGGCCGACGGCCCAGGGGCGTTGAGTTGGCCCTTGTTGAACACCTCCGGGTTCGCGGTCATGCTGCGTGGTTGCATACCGCCTGCGAACATCGCTCGCCACTCCGCATACGGCTCGGCGAACGTGACCACCGCTTGGCGATCGTCCACGCCGCGAGTCACCGACTTCACCCTTTCGAATCCGGCTCTGCTGGCGATCAGGTAGCGCTTGTCGCGACCGCTGCAGGCGTCGACCTCGGATTTGAGGTCTTCCCAGGTCATCGGGCTGCCGTCGCTCCACACGGCTTTCGGATTGATGGTGTAGGTGACGACCTGCGGCGTGGTGCTGGTCAGCTCGACGTTGGTGAAGTAGTCGGTGTTGAGTTTCAGCGAGCCGTCGGGCTGAGTGATGAACGCGCCCGGAAGCGTGGGCGCGACAATGGAACCGACATCCGCCGTGTTGCCGTCGATGTTGAGTTCGTTGAAGTTTTCCGGGAATGACGTCAGCGCAAGCCGCAGGTTGCCGCCGTCGCGCAGCGTCGCCGGGTCGCGCGGGTTGATGTCGCTGGTGCTGCCGACCCGCGCGGCATGCGTCTCCGGAAGGTCCCGGTACCCGCTGGTGCAACTGGTGACGACCACCAGGATCACCGACAGCAGCACCGCGAGCCGGCTAGACATCGGCGTGCGCCCGCGGGACCGCGGCCAGTAGTCGTTGGGTGTACTCGTGCTGCGGATTGGTGAGAACCTGTTCGCCATCGCCCTGTTCGACGATCGTGCCCTTGTACATCACCGCGACCCGGTGCGCCAGGTGTTTGACCACCGAAAGGTCATGCGACACAAACAAGTACGACAACCCGAATTGGTCTTGGAGGTCCAGCAGCAGGTTGATGATACCGGCCTGAATCGACACGTCGAGCGCCGACACCGGCTCGTCGAGCGCAAGGATCTTCGGCTGCAGCGCCAGCGCCCGGGCAATGCCGATCCGCTGCTTCTGCCCGCCGGAGAACTCGGCGGGATAGCGGCTGGCGTCGGCACGGTCCAGCCCGACGATCGCCAGCAGCTCGGCAACCCGCTCCTCGGAGCGAGGCCTATCGAAGCCGTTGGCCACCAACGGTTCAGCGATCACGTCGAAGACCGGCAGTCGCGGGTCCAGCGAGGCGACCGGGTCCTGGAACACCACCTGCAGCTCGGTGCGCAGCTTACGACGGGCAGCTGAGTCCAGCGCTGCGACGTCAGCACCGAGAATCTCGATGGAGCCCGTCTGGGGCCGGGCGAGGTCGAGAATCTGAGACAGCGTAGTCGATTTGCCCGAACCGGATTCGCCGACGATGCCCAGTGTGCGGCCCTGCTCCAGGGTGAAGCTGACGCCGTCGACCGCACGCACCTCGCCTACCCGCCTTCGGAAAACCACGCCTTTGGTCAGCGGATAGGTCTTGACCAGATCGGCGACTTGCACCACCAGCGGCGGCTCGCCGGCCACGCTATCGACGGGCTCCGGTCCGGTTGACACGCCGTAGATCTCGGCGGCACTGCGGCCGGCGACATGATCGGTGCGGATGCAGGCCGCCCGATGGCCGTCGGCAATAGCGACGAGATCCGGTTCGGCTGAACGGCATTCGTCGATTGCCAGCGGGCAGCGCGGGGCGAATGTGCAGGCGCCGGGGGACAGCGACGTCATCGTCGGCGGCGCGCCCGGGATCGGGATCAGCCGGGTGCCCTGCGGGGCGTCGAGCCGCGGCACCGATCCCAACAGCCCGACCGTGTAGGGCATCCGGCGGTCACGGTAAAGCTCGTCGACGGTAGCGATTTCGACAGGGCGTCCGGCATACATGACCAGCGCTCGATCGGCGAACTCCGACACCACGCCCAAGTCGTGGGTGATGATCAGCACGCCGGCGCCGGTCACGTCGCGCGCGGTTCGCAGCACGTCGAGGATCTGTGCCTGCACGGTGACGTCCAGTGCGGTGGTCGGTTCGTCGCAGATCAGCAGATCGGGATCGTTGGCGATCGCGATCGCGATCACCACCCGCTGGCGTTCACCGCCGGAGAGCTCGTGCGGGAAAGCCTTTGCGCGGCGCTGCGGCTGCGCGATGCCGACCAACTCGAGCAGCTCGACGGCGCGCTTGCGGGCATCCGCTCGGCTGATCCCGCGGTGGTGGACCTCGACAGCCTCGGCGATCTGGTCGCCGATGGTATAGACGGGCGTCAGCGCCGACATCGGGTCTTGGAACACTGTGCCGATTGTCTTGCCGCGGATCCGCGACATCGCCTGGTCGCCCAGCGTGAGCAATTCCTCGCCGTGCAGCCGTACCGATCCCGACACCCGCGCGTATTCCGGCAGTAGACCGACGACGGCCATGGCGGCGGTTGTTTTGCCGCAACCGGATTCCCCGACGATGGCTACCACTTCGCCGGGGTCGATGTGGTAGCTGGTGCCGCGCACGGCGGGCACGACCATGTCTTCGGTTTCGAAGGTGACGGTCAAGTCCGTTACTTCGAGCAGTGCGGTCATTCCGCACGCCGCTTTCTGCGGCGGGCGGCTCCGCTGCCGGGATCAAATGCGTCGCGCAGACCGTCGCCGGCAAGGTTGGCGCACAACACGATCAGCACCAGTGCGCCGGCCGGGAACAGGAATACCCACGGGAACGTGGTGGTTGACGGTGTGCCCTCGGCGATCAGCGTGCCCAGTGACACGTCGGGAGGCTGGACGCCGAATCCCAGGAAACTCAGCCCGGTTTCAGCCAGGATCGCGAACCCCACGTTGAGCGTCGCGTCGATGATGAGGATCGAGGCGACGTTCGGCACGATGTGCCCGACGATGATACGGCGGCTCGACGCCCCCATATACCGTGCGGCACGGACGAATTCGCGCTCCCGCAGGCTCATCGTCAAGCCGCGCACCATCCGCGAGCTGACCATCCAGCCGAACGCAGCGAGCAGCACGATCAGCCACAGAATGCTGCTCGACTGTTTGGTCCGCGGAGTGACGATCGCGATCAGGATAAAGCTCGGTACCACCAGCAGCAGGTCCACCAGCCACATCAATATCCGGTCGCGCCAGCCGCCGAAGTAGCCCGCTACCGACCCGACCGTCGCGGCGATGCTGGTCGAAATCACTGCCACACAGAAACCGATCAGCATCGACTTCTGCATGCCCCGCAGCGTGCGCGCCAACAGGTCCTGGCCGAGCGCGTTGGTGCCGAACCAATGACGCACCGACGGTGGCTGCAGCAGCGCGTCGTAGTCCAGCGCGGTGTAGCTGTAGGGGAGTAGCGGCGGCAGCGCGTAGCAGCCGACGAACAGCACCGCCAGCAGAACCAATGCCACCACTGCAGGCTTGTTACGGATGAACCGGCGTATCAAGAGGTTTCGCCGCGACGTGAACGCGGCTGGGTGAACACCGGACCGGACTGCCGTCGTCTCCGTCGACGCGGTCATGACACCCGGATCCTCGGGTCGAGCGTCGCGTAGATGACGTCCGAAAGCAGTCCGGCGATGAGAATCGCGGCGCCGGTGAACACCGTGATCGCGACGACGACGTTCGTGTCCTGAGTCGAGATGCCCTGCACCACCCAATCGCCCATGCCGTGCCAGCCGAAGATCTTCTCGACGAACACCGCGCCGACGACCAGGCCGCTCACGCCGTAGGCGAACAACGTGGCCATCGGAATCAGCGCGGTGCGCAGGCCGTGTTTGAACAGCGCGCGACGGCGGGTCAAGCCTTTGGCGCGGGCGGTCCGGATGAAATCCTCGCCCAGCACGTCGAGCATCGCGTTGCGCTGGTAGCGACTGAAACCCGCGATCGCGCCCAGGGCGAGCGTCAGAGTCGGCAAGACGATGTGCTGAATGCGGTCGACGATCCGGGCCCATGCGCTGCCGAAGGGAATAGGTGACGTTTCGCCGGTGTAGAGGAAGATCCGCAGGCCGGTGAGCATGTTGACTCGGAGCCCGGCCAGGATGAGCAGGCCCGCCAGCACGAACGACGGGATGCTCAGGATGATCAACGACAGCACGGTGATCACGCGGTCGCTCAGCTGATATTGCCGGATCGCTCCCCAGGCGCCCACCACGACGCCGATGACAGTGCCCAGCACCGAACCGATCACCACCAGACGCAGACTGACCCCGATTCGCCGCCACAACTCCTCGGAGACGGGATGGCCGGTCACCGTGGCGCCGAAGTCGCCGCGAACCGCGCCGGAAACCCAGTTGGCATACCGGATGGGGATCGGTTTATCCAGGCCGAGTTGAGCCTTCTTGGCGTCGATGGCCTCCTGCGGCGGCTGTGGGTGACGCTGGACGAAACTGTCCAACGGATGAAACGTCACCGACGCGAGGCAGAAGGCCAGAAACGACGCCAGCGTCAGCAGCACGATGTAGTTGAGCAAGCGACGCGCCAAAAAGCGGATCATGCCTTCCGGCCTCGCCCGTGTCGCATGGGCACAGGGTAAGAGATGCACTCACCGATCGACGCGCACAGATGCGATCCGGCTGATTCGTACCGGTGAACAGCAACGGCCGAATTGTTAGAATCAGCCACCCGAATGCTCGATCCAGCAAACAACGCAAGGAGATTGGCGTGACGGTTACCGACGACTATCTGGCCAACAACGCCCAATACGCGAGCTCCTTCAACGGCCCGCTGCCGATGCCGCCGAGCAAACACGTCGCGATCGTCGCGTGCATGGATGCGCGGCTCGATGTCTACCGCGCGCTCGGGATCAAAGAGGGCGAGGCGCACGTCATCCGCAACGCCGGCGGCGTCGTCAGCGACGACGCGATCCGTTCACTGGCGATCAGCCAGCGGTTGCTGGGCACCCGCGAGATCATCCTCATTCACCACACCGACTGCGGGATGCTCACCTTCACCGACGACGACTTCAAGCGCGCGATCCAGGAGGAGACCGGCATCAGACCCGCCTGGGCCGCCGAGGCCTTCCCCGACCCGGCGGAGGACGTCCGCCAGTCGCTGCGCCGCATCGAAGCCAGCCCGTTCGTTACCAAGCACACCTCGCTGCGCGGCTTCGTGTTCGACGTCGCCACCGGCAAGCTCAACGAGGTCACCCTCTGAGTGTGAATCCTGGGCGCCGAGAGTGAATCCTCGGCGGCCCCGGTCGAAAATTCCCGCCCTCTCCGCGCACTCGAAGCCCTCAGTTCACACTCGATCATTCGACGACGCCCTAGCCCACTCGGCGTTGAGCGTTGACACCGGCCGCCCGACTTGAGTAGATTCCCGGTAAGGCTCATAAATCAGGCCAATCTACCCAACTTTACCAAGATAGCGAAGGCTCTATGACCAGCCAGGCAACCGCCAGCCCGACCGCCGGGCAATACGAACTGAGCCATTTGCGCTCACTGGAGGCCGAGGCCATCCACATCATTCGCGAGGTGGCCGCCGAGTTCGAACGCCCGGTGCTGCTGTTCTCCGGCGGCAAGGACTCGATCGTGATGCTGCACCTCGCACTCAAGGCGTTCCGCCCGGGCCGGCTGCCGTTTCCGGTGATGCACGTCGACACCGGCCACAACTTTGACGAGGTCATCGCCACCCGCGACGAACTGGTCGAGCAAACCGGGGTGCGACTGGTGGTCGCCAAGGTGCAAGACGACATCGACGCCGGCCGCGTCGTCGAGACCATCCCGTCGCGCAACCCGATCCAGACCGTGACGCTGCTGCGCGCCATCCGCGAGAACAAGTTCGACGCGGCATTCGGCGGCGCCCGGCGCGACGAGGAGAAGGCCCGCGCCAAGGAGCGGGTGTTCAGCTTCCGCGACGAGTTCGGGCAGTGGGACCCCAAAGCCCAGCGACCCGAGCTGTGGAACCTCTACAACGGCCGGCACCACAAGGGCGAGCACATCCGGGTGTTCCCGCTGTCGAACTGGACCGAGTTCGACGTGTGGTCCTACATCGGCGCCGAGAAGGTCATGCTGCCGTCGATCTATTTCGCCCACCGCCGCAAGGTGTTCGAGCGCGACGGGATGCTGCTGGCCGTGCACCGGCACATGCAGCCCCGCGCCGACGAGGAGGTGTTCGAGGCGACGGTTCGGTTCCGCACCGTCGGCGACGTCACCTGTACGGGATGTGTGGAGTCGACGGCGGCGACGGTGGCGGAGGTCATCGCCGAAACCGCGGTGTCGCGGCTGACCGAGCGTGGCGCCACCCGCGCCGACGACCGAATCTCCGAGGCAGGCATGGAAGACCGCAAGCGGCAGGGGTACTTCTGATGACGACATTGCTGCGCATCGCAACGGCCGGCTCCGTCGACGACGGCAAGTCCACCCTGATCGGGCGGCTGCTGTACGACTCCAAGGCCGTGATGGAAGACCAGTGGGCGTCGGTCGAAGCCACGTCGAAGGAACGCGGCCACGACTACACCGACCTGGCGCTGGTCACCGACGGGCTGCGCGCCGAGCGCGAGCAAGGCATCACGATCGACGTCGCCTACCGCTATTTCGCCACGCCCAAGCGGAAATTCATCATCGCCGACACCCCCGGCCACGTTCAGTACACCCGCAACATGGTGACCGGGGCATCCACCGCCCAGCTGGCTATCGTGCTGGTCGACGCCCGCCACGGTCTGCTGGAGCAGTCGCGCCGGCACACCTTCTTGGCGTCGCTGCTCGGTATCGAGCACATCGTGCTCGCAGTCAACAAGATGGACCTGATCGACTGGGACCAAGCGGCTTTCGAGGCCATCCGCGACGACTTCCATGCCTTCGCCACGCGCCTCGACGTGCACGACGTGCTCGCTATCCCGATGTCGGCGCTGCACGGCGACAACGTGGTGACCAAGTCCGACAAGACGCCGTGGTACGACGGGCCGGCGCTGCTGTCGCACCTCGAGGAGGTGTTCATCGCCGGTGACCGCAACCTCGTCGACGTGCGGTTCCCAGTGCAATACGTCATCCGCCCGCAGACCCGCGAGCATCACGACTACCGCAGCTACGCAGGCTCGGTGGCCAGCGGTGTCATGCGCCCCGGCGACGAGGTCATCGTGCTGCCGGCAGGCAAGACCAGCCGCATCACCGAAATCGAAGGGCCCACAGGGCCGGTGGACGAGGCGTTTCCGCCGATGGCGGTCTCGGTGCGACTCGCCGACGACATCGACATCTCGCGCGGCGACATGATCGCCCGCACCAACAACCAGCCGCGGGTCACCCAGGAGTTCGACGCAACCATCTGCTGGATGGCCGACGGCTCGGCGCTGGAGGCGGGTCGCGAGTACCTCGTCAAGCACACCACCCGCACCACGCGGGCGATCGTCACCGGGCTGGACTACCGCCTGGACGTCAACACGCTGCACCGTGACAAGAGCGCAACGGCGTTGAACCTCAACGAACTTGGCCGCATCTCGCTGCGCACCCAGGTGCCGCTGCTGCTCGACGAGTACATCCGCAACGCCAGCACGGGCTCGTTCATCCTGATCGACCCGGCCACCAACGGAACCGTGGCCGCGGGCATGGTGCTGCGCGACGTCGCCGGTCGCACGTCGAGCCCTAACACCGTGCGACACCAGTCGCTGGTGACCGCCGAAGACCGGATGGCACGAGGCCGCACGGTGTGGTTCACCGGACTGTCCGGCTCGGGCAAGTCGTCAGTGGCCATGCTCGTCGAGCGAAAGCTGCTCGAAAACGACGTTCCCGCTTACGTTCTCGACGGCGACAACCTACGTCACGGTCTGAACGCCGACCTGGGCTTCTCGATGGCCGACCGCGCCGAGAACCTGCGCCGGCTGGCGCACGTGGCGACGCTGCTCGCCGATTCGGGGCACACCGTGCTGGTGCCGGCGATCAGCCCGCTCGCCGAGCACCGTGAGCTGGCCCGGCAGGTGCATGCCGAGGCCGGGCTCGACTTCTTCGAGGTGTTCTGCGACACCCCGATCGAAGACTGCGAAAAGCGGGACCCCAAGGGGCTTTACGCGAAGGCACGGGCCGGTGAGATCACCCATTTCACCGGTATCGACAGCCCGTATCAGCGGCCCAAGAACCCGGATCTGCGCCTGACACCGGGAATGTCGGTCGACGAGCAGGCCCAGCGAGTCCTCGACTTGCTCGAGTCGCGCAGGTGAGCGACCACGAGCTGGCGGCGCGGCTGGCCACGCAGGCGGGTGAACTGCTCCTTGCCGTGCGCGAGGAACTGGCCGGGGCAACGGAGGGCGAGCGAAAAGCCGCGGGGGACAAGCGCTCCCACGATTTCCTGATGGAAGCTCTGGAGCGCGAACAGCCCGCTGACGCGGTACTGTCCGAAGAGGGCGCCGACAACCGGGTGCGGCTGAGCTCCCAGCGGGTATGGATCGTCGACCCGCTCGACGGCACTCGCGAGTTCTCCGAACTCGGCCGCCAGGACTGGGCCGTGCACGTGGCACTGTGGCAATCCGGCGAGCTCGTCGCGGGCGCCGTCGCTCTGCCGGCGCAGGGCATCACGCTGGCCACCCCCGACGTCGCGCCGCCGTCGTCGCATCCGGGTCCGCCCCGGGTGGTGGTATCGCGTACTCGCCCGCCGGCGATCGCGCTGCAGGTGCGCGACCACCTCGGCGGCACGCTGGTGGAGATGGGATCGGCGGGGGCGAAAGTCGCCGCGGTCATTCAAGGGCGCGCCGACGTGTACGTCCACGCCGGCGGGCAGTACGAATGGGATTCCGCGGCGCCGGTTGCGGTGGCCCGCGCGGCCGGCCTGCATACGTCGCGCATCGACGGGTCGCCGCTGACCTACAACCACAGCGACCCGCGGCTGCCGGATCTGGTGGTGTGCCGTCCCGAATACGCCGAGGCGGTGCTGGCCGTAACTGGCTAACCTCGGAGCATGCGGATGTCGGCCAAGGCGGAGTACGCAGTGCGGGCGATGGTGCAGCTCGCAACGGCCGACAGCGGCACGCTGGTCAAGACCGAAGATCTGGCCAACGCCCAAGGGATCCCGCCACAATTCCTCGTCGACATCCTGTCGGACCTGCGCACCGATCGGCTGGTGCGCAGCCACCGCGGCCGCGACGGCGGTTACGAGCTGGCGCGTCCGGCCACCGAGATCAGCATCGCCGACGTGCTGCGTTGCATCGACGGGCCGCTGGCCAGCGTGCGCGACATCGGTCTCGGCGACCTGCCCTATTCCGGCCCCACCGCGGCATTGACCGACGTGTGGCGGGCGCTGCGGGCCAGCATGCGTTCGGTATTAGAGGAGACGACGGTTGCCGACGTCGCGGCCGGCGCCTTGCCCAAGCACGTCGGCCGACTCGCCGACGACTACCGCGACCAGGAACGCAAGCGGCACGGTCGGTAGCGCTCAGCCACTTGAGCCGTACGGCCGAGTGATGATTTCCAGGTAGTGCCCGCCGGGATCTTGGAAGTACACGCCGCGGCCGCCGTCGTTGTGGTTGATCTCGCCGGGGCGCTGCGCGCGGGGATCGGCCCAATGCTGAATCCCGCGCGATTGAATCTTGCCGTAGATCGCGTCGAAGTCGTCCTCGGAAACGAGGAAGGCGTAGTGCTGGGGCCGGATGTCCTCGCCCTCGGGCACATCGGCGTAGTCGAGGTCGACGCCGTGCTCGAGCTTGACGCTCAAGAAGTGTCCGAACGGCACCGGATCCGGTAGCCCGAACAGTTCGGTGAGAAACTCGGCCGATTCCCGCTTGTCGCGTGCGGCGACGATGGTGTGGTTCAAGGCAATAGGCATTGTGCTTCTCCTTATCTCGGCGCGAGCGTGCGTATTTGTACGTCGACACGCCGTATCTGATGTCATTCTCCGCACGCTCGCAGGGGGTGGCGACTACTTAGGTGCGGTCAGCTCCAATGCGATGTTGTCCGGGTCGCGGAACTCCAGGATGTAGGACGGTCCGATGTCCTTGACCGGCTCATGATGGATACCCAGCTCGTCGAGATGTGTTGCCGCAGCGTTTAGTTCGTCCCTGTCAGAGCAACGGAACGCGATGTGGTCCAGGCCGGCGCGATCTTCGTCGAAGCGGTCGTTGGCAACCGGCCGCAGCCCAATCAGCGCGCCACCTAGGTCGTAGATGACGCCGCCGAACAGAAACCCCAGTTGGCTGCGGGTCGCTTCGTCGGCATTGTCGGGCAACTCGACCAGCACCGGCCAGCCGAAGACGCTCTCGTAGAACTGCCGGGATCGCTCGATATCGGTGACGGTGAGTCGGACATGCGCGATAGAGGTGGCGGTGATGCCCACGCGAGACATGCTGCCAGAATCGCGGTCGTGCAGATAGGGATGACCATGCCGGTGATGGAACCGGATTTGGATGCGCATGTGCTCCGCGACTGGGCGCAGGCGATCGACGAGGGCCCGTTTTCGTCGCTGTGCTGGGGTGAGCGCATCGCGTTCGACAACCCCGAGGCGTTGACGCTGCTGGGCGCGCTGGGCGCGTGGACCGATCGGGTGCGGCTGGTGACGACGGTGATCGTGCCCCAGTTGCACGACCCCGTGATGCTGGCGAAAGCGTTGGCGACAGGCGACATGCTGAGCAGCGGACGGCTGACCGTCGGGGTCGGGGTGGGCGGCCGTGTTGAGGACTATGAAGCGGTCGGCGCGGATCTGACGACGCAGACGATGCGCGGCATGGCCGAGCGGGTGGCGGTGATGAAACGCGTCTGGTTGGGGGAGAAGGTCACCGAGTCGGTGCTGCCGGTCGGGCCGGCGCCGGCTCAGCCGGGCGGCCCGCCGCTGCTGGTCGGCACCATCGGCCCGAAGACCTTGCGCAGCGCCGCTGCCTGGGCCGACGGGCTAGCCGGCACGACGTTGGACCTCGACGTCGCCAAACAAAACGAGCTGTTCGACGTGGCGAGGACGGCGTGGGCCGAGGCGGGCAAGCCAAAACCGCACCTAGCGACGTCGTTCTGGTTCGCGCTCGGGTCTTTGGACGGCGCGCGGCAGCAGATGCATCGGCATCTGCGCCGCTACATGAACTGGATACCGGCGGAGTATGTCGACGCGATGGCGCCGACGACCGGATTTGCCGGCAGCGAGGACGAGCTGGTGGCGGTGCTACGCAAGTTTGAAGCGATCGGCGCCGACGAAATTCAGCTCATCCCAACCAGTTCCGATCTGGACCAGCTGCGCCGAGTCGCCGAGGTGGTTGCCGCCCTTTAGGGTCGCGAGCAGACACAAAATCGCCCACCTCTTGCCCTGGCAACGCGACTTTGCGTCTGCTCGGCGGCTCCCACCAGGCAAGCTGGATGCATGTGGGGTAAGAGCGCGAGCACCATCGTGCACGGACGTTCCCCATTCAACGCGGAAGCGGCTCCCGCGGCGCTGGCCCGCGACGAGATCACCCCGCTGGACGTCTTCTACTGCCGCAACCACGGGCCTATCCCCGACATCTCGGTCGACCGGTGGCGGCTGGCGGTCGACGGGCTGGTCGCCACGCCGCTCAACCTGTCCTTCGATGAGCTGACCAGCGCATTTGATGCGCAGACGGTCGTCGCGACCCTGCAGTGCGCAGGAAACCGCCGTGCTGAGTTCAACGAGATCCGCGAGATCGTCGGCGAGGATCCATGGGGTCCGGGGGCGACGTCGACGGCCGAATGGCGGGGTGTGCGGTTGGCCGACGTGCTCGACGCCGCCGGTGTCCATCGTATCGGCGGCTTACACGCGGCGTTTCTGGGCCCGGACGTCTCGCCGCTGGCTGATCCGGCTCAGCCCTTTGGCGGCTCGATTCCGTTGGAAAAGGCGATGTCGGAGGAGGTCCTTCTGGTTTGGCAGATGAACCGCCAACCGCTTCCGAGGATCCACGGCGGACCGGTGCGGGTGCTGGTCCCGGGATACATCGGGGCCCGCAGTGTGAAATGGGTCAACGCGATCACTGTGCGAGAAACGCCGTCGGACAACTACTTTCAAGCCGTCGCCTATCGGATCCTTCCGGCCGATGCCGATCCGGACATTGCCGAACCGGAGGAAGGCATTTCGTTGTCGTCGGTGGCGCTGAATTGCGACATCCTGGTTCCGGAGAACGGCGCCCAGCTTCCCGCCGGACCGTTGATCGTCCGCGGTTATGCCCTCGCCGACGGTGATCGCGGCATCGCCCGGGTCGATGTATCTCTCGACGACGGGCGCAGCTGGCGCCAAGCCAAACTCGAGCCGGTGCTCAGCCGGTGGGCGTGGCGGCAGTGGTCGCTGACCGTGAACGCCGAGCCGGGACCGTTGGCAGTGACGGCTCGGGCATGGGACACCGCCGGAAACACTCAGCCCGAATCGGCGGCATCGCTGTGGAACCCCAAGGGTTATGGCAATAATTCGTGGGCACGGGTGCACTTCGACGTCATCTGACCTGCGGAAACGGTGGTGCCCCCGGCAGGATTCGAACCTGCGGCCTTCTGCTCCGGAGGCAGACGCTCTATCCCCTGAGCTACGGGGGCGCACGCGCGAGGTGCTGCGCCATTGGGCCCAGCCAGACTAGCGCATCAAAGCGGACAGCCGACCACCGGAACGGATTCGGGTCGCGAGCACCTCAGCCAATAGGATGGAGCCTCGTGACCCCCGCTGACCTGGCTGAGCTGCTCAAGGACACCGCGACCGCGGTGCTGACCGAGCGTGGCCTTGACACCGCCGCGCTGCCGGCCACGGTCACCGTCGAGCGGCCCCGCAACCCCGAGCACGGCGACTACGCCAGCAACCTGGCGATGCAGCTCGCCAAGAAGGTCGGCGCCAACCCCCGCGAGCTGGCCGGCTGGCTGGCCGACGCGCTCACGCAGGCCGACGGCATCGCCACGGCCGAGGTAGCCGGTCCCGGCTTCATCAACCTGCGCCTCGACGCGTCGGCGCAGGGCGTCATCGTCAACAACGTCATCGACGCCGGCGCCACATACGGCCACTCCGACACCCAGGCCACCCACAAGGTCAACCTCGAGTTCGTCTCGGCCAACCCCACCGGCCCGATCCACATCGGCGGCACCCGCTGGGCCGCCGTCGGCGACGCCCTCGGCCGATTGCTGACCACCCAGGGCGCCGACGTCACCCGCGAGTACTACTTCAACGACCACGGCGCGCAGATCGACCGCTTCACCAACTCGCTGATCGCTGCCGCGAAGGGGGAGCCGACGCCCGAGGACGGTTACGCCGGCAGCTACATCACCGACATCGCCGCACAGGTGCTTGAAAAGTCCCCTGACGCACTACAACTCCCCGAGGCGCAGCAGCACGAAACGTTTAGGGCCATCGGCGTCGACTTGATGTTCACCCACATCAAGGCTTCGCTGCACGACTTCGGCACCGACTTCGACGTCTACACCCACGAAGAGTCGATGCACGCCAGCGGCCGGGTCGCCCAGGCCATCGAGAAACTCCGCGAAAACGGCAACATCTACGAGAAGGACGGCGCAACCTGGTTGCGCACCAGCGCCTTTGGCGACGACAAGGACCGCGTCGTGATCAAGAGCGACGGCAAACCGGCCTACATCGCCGGTGACCTCGCCTACTATCTCGACAAGCGGCAGCGCGGCTTCGACTTGTGCATCTACATGCTCGGCGCCGACCATCACGGTTACATCTCCCGGCTCAAGGCCGCCGCGGCCGCGTTCGGCGACGACCCGGCCACCGTCGAGGTGCTCATCGGCCAAATGGTCAACCTGGTTCGCGACGGCCAGCCCATCAAGATGAGCAAGCGGGCCGGCACCGTGATCACCCTCGACGACCTTGTCGAAGCGATCGGTGTCGACGCTGCCCGCTACAGCCTGATTCGTTCCTCGGTGGACACCCCGATCGACATCGACTTGGCATTGTGGTCGTCGGCATCCAACGAAAACCCGGTCTACTACGTGCAATACGCGCACGCCCGGCTCTCGGCGCTGGCCCGTAATGCCGCCGAGCTCGGCCTGATCCCGGACACCGGTCACCTCGAACTGCTCACCCATGACAAAGAGGGCACACTGATCCGCGGTCTCGGCGAGTTCCCGCGCGTGCTCAAAACCGCGGCGTCGCTGCGCGAACCGCACCGGGTGTGCCGCTATCTGGAAGACCTCGCCGGCGACTACCACCGGTTCTACGACTCCTGCCGGGTGTTGCCGCAGGGCGACGAGGAACCCAACGAGCTGCACACCGCGCGCCTTGCGTTGTGCCAGGCCACCCGCCAGGTCATTGCCAACGGCTTGGCAATCCTGGGCGTCACCGCGCCGGAGCGAATGTGAGCGCACATCCGGCCGGCCCACGGCACGCCGAAGAAATCCATCACGCGGACACGCCACCGCGGCCGCAGTCCTCGCAGGAACTGCTGCACCTGGCACCGAATGTCTGGCCGCGCAACGCCGTCCGCAACCAGACCGGCGACGTCAGTATCGCTAACGTCACGGTGACCGAGCTGGCACGGGAATACGGCACACCGCTTTTCGTCATCGACGAAGACGACTTCCGCTCACGCTGCCGCGAGATGGCCGAGGCGTTCGGCGGCGGGGAGAACGTGCACTACGCCGCCAAGGCGTTCCTATGCACCGAGATCGCGCGTTGGATCAACGATGAGGGACTCTGCCTCGACGTGTGCACCGGCGGCGAGCTGGCTGTCGCGCTAGAAGCCGGCTTTCCCGCCGAGCGAATCGCCTTGCACGGCAACAACAAATCGGTCGCCGAGCTGACCGCTGCGGTCAAGGCCGGGATCGCCCATGTCGTGCTGGATTCGATGACCGAGATCGAGCGCCTCGACGCGATCGCAGCCGAAGCCGGCGTGGTCCAGGACGTCCTGGTCCGGGTCACCGTTGGCGTGGAGGCCCACACCCACGAGTTCATCTCCACCGCGCACGAGGACCAGAAGTTCGGGCTGTCGCTGACCAACGGCGCGGCGATGGCCGCCGTCAAACGGGTCTTCGCCACCGATAACCTCAGACTGGTTGGCCTGCATAGTCATATCGGTTCACAGATCTTCGATGTCGCCGGGTTCGAGCTGGCAGCGCACCGCGTCATCGGCCTGCTGCACGACATCGTCGCCGAGTTCGGTGTCGGTAAGACCAGCCAGATTTCGACCGTCGATCTCGGTGGCGGCCTGGGGATCTCGTACCTGCCGCCCGACGACCCACCGCCGGTCCAAGACCTGGCCGCCAAGCTGAACACCATCGTGCGCAACGAATCCGCGGCAGTGGGCCTGCCCGCGCCTCGGCTGGTCGTCGAACCCGGCCGCGCGATCGCCGGGCCCGGCACCATCACCCTCTATGAGGTCGGCACCGTCAAGGACGTCGACGTGAGCGCGACGGCACAGCGCCGTTACGTCAGCGTTGACGGCGGCATGAGCGACAACATCCGCACGGCGCTGTATGCCGCGGAGTACGACGTGCGGCTGGTCTCCAGGAGCAGCGATACCGAGCCGACGCTGGCGCGTGTGGTCGGAAAGCACTGCGAGAGCGGCGATATCGTCGTGCGCGATGCCTGGGTTCCGGGAGACCTGCAACCCGGCGACCTGGTCGCCGTAGCGGCCACCGGCGCGTACTGCTACTCGTTGTCGAGCCGCTACAACCTGATCGGCCGCCCGGCGGTGGTGGCGGTGCGCGACGGGCAGGCCAGACTGATTCTGCGCCGGGAGACGGTCGACGACCTGTTGAGCTTGGAGGTGAGGTGAGGCGTGAGCGGTAATGGAAAGCCGGTCGGTGTAGCGGTGCTGGGACTGGGCAACGTCGGCAGTGAGGTTGTCCGCATCATCGAGGACAGCGCCAACGACCTCGCGGCCCGGATCGGCGCCCCGCTGGTGCTGCGCGGGGTCGGCGTGCGCCGGGTGGCCGCCGACCGTGGCGTGCCCGTCGAGTTGCTCACCGACAACATCGAAGAGCTGGTATCCCGCGAGGACGTCGACATTGTCGTCGAGCTGATGGGGCCGGTCGAGCCGGCCCGCAAGGCGATCCTGTCGGCGCTCGAACACGGCAAGTCCGTCGTCACCGCGAACAAAGCACTGCTGTCGATCTCCACCGGTGAGCTCGCGCAGGCGGCCGAAACCGCCAACGTGGACCTGTATTTCGAGGCCGCGGTGGCGGGGGCCATCCCTGTCATCCGCCCGCTGACCCAGTCGCTGGCCGGCGACACGGTCCAGCGGGTGGCCGGCATCGTCAACGGCACCACCAACTACATCCTCTCCGAGATGGCCAGCACCGGCGCCGACTACGCCGCCGCGTTGGCCGACGCCAGCGCGCTCGGCTACGCCGAGGCCGACCCCACCGCCGACGTCGAGGGTTACGACGCCGCCGCCAAAGCGGCGATCCTGGCGTCCATCGCCTTCCACACCCGGGTCACCGCCGACGACGTCTATCGCGAGGGCATCACCAACATCACTCCCGACGACTTCGAGTCGGCGCGGGCCCTCGGCTGCACCATCAAGCTGCTGGCCATCTGTGAACGCGTCACCGTCGACGGTGGGCAACAACGCGTTTCGGCACGGGTCTATCCTGCCCTGGTGCCTCTGAGCCATCCACTGGCCGCGGTCAACGGCGCGTTCAACGCGGTGGTAGTCGAGGCCGAGGCGGCCGGCCGGCTGATGTTTTACGGTCAGGGTGCCGGGGGAGCGCCGACCGCCTCGGCGGTGACCGGCGACCTGGTGATGGCCGCCCGCAACCGGGTACTGGGCAGCCGCGGTCCGCGGGAGTCCAAATACGCTCAGCTGCCGGTCATTCCGATAGGTCTTGCTTCGACCCGGTACTACGTCAGCATGCACGTTGCCGACGAGCCCGGCGTATTGTCCTCGGTTGCAGCGGAATTCGCGAAGCGGGAAGTGAGCATCGCCGAGGTCCGCCAGGAAGGCGTGGTCGACCAAGGCGGCCAACGGGTCGGGGCTCGCGTCGTCGTCGTCACCCACCGGGCCACCGACGGCGCCCTGTCGGAAACCGTTGCCGCGCTGGAGGATCTGGACGTGGTGCAGGCCGTGGCCAGTGTGCTGCGGCTGGAAGGAACCAACCCATGAGTTTGCCGAAGACCAGCACCCATCAGCCGTGGCCGGGTGTGATTGCGGCCTACCGCGACCGGCTGCCCGTCGGCGACGACTGGACCCCGATCACGCTGTTCGAGGGCGGCACCCCGCTGATCCATGCGACCGGGCTATCCGAACAGACCGGTTGCACAGTGCATCTGAAGGTCGAGGGCCTCAACCCCACCGGGTCGTTCAAGGACCGCGGCATGACCATGGCGGTCACCGACGCAGTGGCCCGCGGTCAACAGGCCGTGCTGTGCGCGTCGACCGGGAACACCTCGGCGTCGGCGGCTGCCTACGCTGCGCGCGCGGGCATCACCTGTGCGGTGCTGATACCTCAGGGCAAGATCGCGATGGGCAAGCTGGCCCAGGCGGTGATGCACGGCGCCAAGATCATCCAGATCGACGGCAACTTCGACGACTGTCTTGAGCTGGCCCGCAAGATGGCCAATGACTTTCCGACCATCTCACTGGTCAACTCGGTCAACCCGGTGCGCATCGAGGGTCAGAAGACGGCCGCATTCGAGATCGTCGACGCGCTCGGCGTCGCACCGGACGTGCATGCGCTGCCGGTCGGAAACGCCGGCAACATCACCGCGTACTGGAAGGGCTACACGGAATATCACCGCGAGGGCATCATCGACAAGCTGCCCCGCATGCTGGGCACCCAGGCGGCCGGCGCGGCGCCGCTGGTGCTGGGCCAGCCGGTGAGCAAGCCCGAGACCATCGCCACCGCGATCCGCATCGGTTCGCCGGCGTCGTGGACGTCAGCCGTCGAGGCTCAGCAGCAGTCCGACGGGCGCTTCCTGGCCGCCACCGACGACGAGATCCTCGCCGCCTACCACCTGGTGGCCCGCTCCGAAGGGGTGTTCGTGGAGCCGGCGTCGGCGGCCAGCATCGCCGGGCTGCTCAAATCGATCGAGGACGGCTGGGTCCCGCGCGGATCGACGGTCGTGTGCACGGTGACCGGCAATGGCCTCAAGGATCCCGACACCGCACTCAAAGACCTGCCGAAAGTGTCGCCCGTGCCAGTCGACCCCGTCGCCGTCGTCGCGAAGTTGGGACTGGTCTAGGTGGCGATCGCAAGCGCGGCGGAGCCGGGCGAAGCGGGTCGCCACGGAGGACAGATGCTGCCTTCGGGGCTGTCGGCCAGCGCCGTCGTCGCGGCGTCGACCGCCAATCTGGGCCCCGGCTTCGACAGCATCGGGCTTGCGCTGAGTCTCTACGACGAAATCGTCGTCGAGACAACGGCTTCCGGCTTGACCGTGCATGTCGAAGGCGAGGACGCGGACCAACTGTCGCGCGGCGCAGACCATTTGGTGGTCCGGGCCGTCGAATGCGGCCTGAAAGCTGCCGGTGTCAGTGTCCCCGGCCTCGCCGTGCGATGTCGCAACACGATCCCGCATTCCCGCGGCCTAGGCTCGTCCGCCGCAGCGGTGGTCGGTGGCCTCGCCGCGGTCAACGGCCTTCTGGCACAAGCCGATTCGACGCCGCTGTCCGAAACTCAACTCATCCAGCTGGCCTCGCAGTTCGAAGGTCATCCCGACAATGCGGCCGCCGCTGTGCTCGGTGGTGCGGTGGTGTCGTGGACCGACAGCAGCCGCGAGCCGCCAGGCTACGCCGGAGTGCCGCTGCGGCTGCACCCCGACGTCCACCTGTTTCCGGCCATTCCCGAGCAGCGCTCATCGACGGCCGAGACCCGGGTACTGCTTCCCGCGCAGGTCAGCCACGTTGATGCGCGGTTCAACGTGAGCCGCGCTGCGCTGCTGGTGATCGCGCTCACCGAACGGCCCGACCTGCTGATGGCGGCCACCGAAGACGTTTTGCACCAGCCGCAGCGGGCCCCCGCGATGCCGGCATCGGCGGAATACCTTCGGCTGTTGCGCCGTTACAACGTCGCAGCCGTACTTTCCGGTGCCGGACCTGCGGTGATTGCGCTGAGCACGGAACCGGAGCTGCCCGCAGAGGCCATCGAGTTCGGCGCCGCAAACGGGTTCACCGTCCGCGAGATGAGCGCAGGCGACGGAGTTCGCTGGAGTTCTGGGGTTGCGGTCCCGAGTTGATGCCGACAGGCGGGAGGATGGGTTTCTTGCTTCCGGCAAAAAAGCGGGTTATCCTCGGAGCCGTCCAGCAATCGCAGCTTCTGCATCATGCATAGACACTGCGTGCAACCAGGACAACCACCAAATTCTTCTCGTGGACGATGGTTCGCCATTTAACCCGCCAGTCTTGGCGATCACCGTTGCAGAGTCGATGGTTGGCAGCACTCGGCGATTTGGCTGAATGCAACGAACCCCTCGCGTGATCCGATCAGCGAGGGAAGAAAGGAAATCCGTGACTGATACGGACCTCATCACGGCTGGCGACAGCACCCAAGACGACAAGCTGTCGAATTCCGTGACCCCAGACAATCCCACCGCCTCGGACGCATCCGCGCCGGCGGTGAGCACCAAAGACGGTTCGCTGTCCACGATGGTGCTTCCCGAACTGCGTGCGCTGGCCAACCGGGTCGGCGTCAAAGGCACGTCGGGCATGCGCAAGAACGAACTGATCGCGGCGATCCGCGACATCCAGGGACACGCCAACGGGGCGGCGGCCAAAGACGCCAAAGAAGCCAAAGGCGACGACAGCAAGTCCGACCCGCCGGCTAACCCAACCGAGACCGTCTCCGACGAGGCGCCCCGCCGCGAACGACGCAGCGCCACTCGCGATGCCGACTCTGCCGCGACTGAGAAGCAGACCCAGACACGCGACCAACAAGACATCAAGACAGACGAGCGCGAGTCGGACAAAGGTGCCGACCAGCAGGGTTCGGGCGGACAGCAGAACCGCGGCGGCTCGAATCAGCAAGACGACGACGGCGAAGGACGCCAGGGCCGACGTGGCCGTCGGTTCCGGGAGCGCAGGCGTCGCGGTGAGCGCTCGGGTGACGGCGGTGAAACCGAACTGCGTGAAGACGACGTCGTCCAGCCGGTGGCCGGCATTCTCGACGTCCTGGACAACTACGCATTCGTGCGCACCTCCGGATATCTGGCCGGCCCGAACGACGTCTACGTGTCGATGAACATGGTCCGCAAGAACGGCTTGCGCCGCGGCGACGCCGTGACCGGTGCCGTGCGGGTGCCCAAGGACGGTGAACAGCCCAACCAGCGGCAGAAGTTCAATCCGTTGGTGCGCCTGGACAGCGTCAACGGCGGGCCCGTCGAAGACGCCAAGAAGCGTCCCGAATTCGGCAAGCTCACCCCGCTGTACCCGAACCAACGGCTGCGTCTGGAAACCGCGCCCGAGCGGCTCACCACCCGGGTGATCGACCTGATCATGCCGATCGGTAAGGGCCAGCGCGCGCTGATCGTGTCACCGCCCAAAGCCGGTAAGACGACGATCCTGCAGGACACCGCCAACGCGATCGCCAAGAACAACCCGGAATGCCACCTCATGGTCGTGCTCGTCGACGAGCGGCCGGAGGAGGTCACCGACATGCAGCGCTCGGTCAAGGGTGAGGTCATCGCCTCCACCTTCGACCGCCCGCCGTCCGACCACACCTCGGTTGCCGAGCTGGCGATCGAGCGCGCCAAGCGCCTCGTCGAACAGGGCAAGGACGTTGTGGTGCTTCTCGACTCGATCACCCGGCTGGGCCGCGCCTACAACAATGCGTCTCCGGCGTCGGGCCGCATCCTGTCCGGTGGTGTGGACTCCACCGCGTTGTACCCGCCCAAGCGCTTCCTCGGCGCGGCACGCAACATCGAGGAAGGCGGGTCGTTGACGATCATCGCCACCGCGATGGTGGAGACCGGATCCACCGGTGACACAGTGATTTTCGAGGAGTTCAAGGGCACCGGTAACGCCGAACTCAAGCTGGACCGCAAGATCGCTGAGCGACGGGTGTTCCCCGCGGTCGACGTGAACCCGTCGGGTACCCGCAAGGACGAATTGCTTTTGTCACCAGACGAATTCGCGATCGTGCACAAGCTGCGCCGGGTACTCTCAGGCCTGGATTCGCATCAGGCCATCGATCTGCTGATCTCGCAGCTGCGCAAGACCAAGAACAACTACGAATTCCTGGTGCAGGTGTCCAAGACCACGCCCGGCATGGACAACGACTAACTGGACGTAGCACATCAGCGACGGCGGGCGATCCCGCCGTCCCGCTAAGCAATTGACGTCGCGCCGGTAAGGTGCGAGTCCGTGGCGGACACTCTGCAGCAACTGCTCCGCGAACGCATCGCCGACGACGGTCCCGCCGTGAAGTACGGCGACTGGGTCTGGAGCTGGCGCCAGCATCTCGCCGACGCCTCCGCCGTCGCCGCCGCCGTGATCGGCATCGCCGACCGCCAACGCCCGCTGCACGTCGGCGCGCTGCTGGGCAACACCCCGGAAATGCTCACCGCGATGGCCGCGGCCGCGCTCGGTGGCTATGTGCTCTGCGGCATCAACGACACCCGCCGCGGCGAGGCCCTGGCCCGCGACATCGCCCGGGCCGACTGCCAGATACTGCTCGCCGATGCCGCGCACCGCGGCCTTCTCGACGGCCTGGACCTGCCCGGAGTGCGGGTCTTCGACACGTCCAGCGACGACTGGTCAGCGTTGCTGACGTCGGCTGGGGAGCTGACCCCGTATCGCGAGGTCACGCCCACCGACACCTTCATGATGATCTTCACCTCGGGCACCAGCGGCGAACCGAAGGCGGTGCAGGTCACCCATCTGACCGTGCTGTTTGCCGGCGCGTCCCTGATCGAGCGGTTCGGGGTCACCGCCTCCGATGTCTGCTACCTGTCGATGCCGCTGTTTCACTCCAACGCACTGCTGGCCGGGTGGAGCGTGGCCGTCGGCTCCGGGGGCGCCATGGTGCCGGCCACTTTCTCGGCGTCGGGACTGCTGGCAGACCTGCGCCGCTACGGCGCGACGTACATGAACTACGTCGGCAAGCCGCTGGCGTACGTGCTGGCCACCCCCGAGCGGCCCGACGACCACGACAACCCGCTGCGGGTGGCGTTCGGCAACGAGGCCAGCGACCGCGACATCGCCGAGTTCAGCCGCCGGTTCGACTGCACGGTGTGGGACGGCTTCGGCTCCACCGAAGGCGCCATCATCATCACCCGCGAGGACGGCTGCCCACCCGGCTCGCTGGGCCGCGGTTTTCCCGGCGTGGCCATCTACAACCCCGACACCCTCACCGAATGCCCTCCCGCCCGGTTCGACGACGACGGCGCCCTGACCAACGCCGAGGAGGCCATCGGCGAACTGGTCAACACCACCGGCGCCGGACTGTTCGCCGGCTACTACAACGACCCGGACGCCACCGACGCGCGGCTGCGGGACGGCATGTACTGGTCGGGCGACCTGGCCTATCGCGACGACGACGGCTGGATCTACTTCGCCGGCCGCAGCGGGGACTGGCTGCGGGTCGACGGGGAAAACATGACGACCGCGCCTATCGAGCGCATCCTGCAGCGGTTGCCTGCCGTCAGCCAGGTCGCGGTGTATGCGGTGCCCGACGAGCACGTCGGCGACCAGGTGATGGCCGCGATCGTGCTGGTCGACGGCGCCGAGCTGACACCGCAGGAGTTCGGCGGCTTCCTGGCTGGCCAACCCGACCTGTCGCCGAAGGCCTGGCCGCGCTACGTGTGGATCACCGACAGCCTGCCCAGCACTGCGACCAACAAGGTCCTCAAGCGGGAGCTAAGAGCCCGCGGCACCGCGGTCGACGGCGGTGTGCTGTGGACGCGTGCCCCCCGCGGCAGCAGCTACGGCGTGCTGGATCGCGCCGGGGAATGCGCTCCGGCGTCCCCGCGTTTGGGCTAAGGGCGGCTGAGCTGGCATAATCAACCGCCAACCCCTCAGGTTCCGGTTCACGTCCGAGCATCGGCGCGATGCGGACGACCCGGCGGCCGACGATTGAAGAGGAAATCATGAAATCTGGTATTCACCCGGCATACGGCGAGACCACCGTGGTCTGCGGTTGCGGCAACACCTTCCAAACCCGCAGCACCAAGGAAAGCGGCCGCATCGTGGTCGAGGTCTGCTCGCAGTGCCACCCGTTCTACACCGGCAAGCAGAAGATTCTGGACAGCGGCGGTCGGGTTGCCCGCTTCGAGAAGCGCTACGGCAAGCGCAAGGCCGGCGCCGACAAAGAAGCCAACGCCGACAAATAGCGCCGACGCCCGAACCTGTCGCGGAACCCGCACAGGTCGGGCGTCGTTTTGTGTTCGGAGGTGCAGATGACGCAGAGCGTGCAGGCTATCGACGCGCTGGTGGCCGAACATGCCGACCTCGAACGTCAGCTGGCCGATCCCGAACTGCACAGCAACCCCGCCAACGCCCGCAAAGTCGGGCGCCGTTTCGCCCAGTTGGCGCCGATCGTCGCCACTCACCGCAAACTGGAGACAGTGCGCGGCGACTTGGAGGCCGCACGGGAGCTGGCCGCGTCCGACGACTCGTTCGCCGCCGAGGTCACCGAACTCGAAGCGCGGGCGGCCGAACTGGACACGCAACTCACCGACATGCTGGCCCCACGCGACCCGCACGACGCCGACGACATCCTGCTCGAAGTGAAATCCGGTGAGGGCGGCGAGGAATCGGCGTTGTTCGCCGCCGACCTGGCCCGCATGTACATCCGCTACGCCGAGCGGCACGGCTGGACGGTGACCGTCCTGGACGAGACCACTTCGGATCTGGGCGGCTACAAGGACGCGACGCTGTCCATCGCCAGCAAGGGCGACTCCGCCGACGGTGTGTGGTCCCGCATGAAATTCGAGGGCGGCGTGCACCGCGTGCAGCGCGTACCGGTCACGGAATCCCAAGGGCGCGTGCATACTTCGGCAGCGGGTGTGCTGGTTTATCCGGAGCCCGAGGAAGTCGGGGAGGTGCAGATCGACGAGTCGGATCTGCGCATCGACGTCTACCGGTCGTCCGGTAAGGGCGGCCAGGGCGTCAACACCACCGACTCCGCGGTGCGAATCACCCATCTGCCCACTGGAATCGTCGTCACCTGCCAAAACGAACGCTCCCAGTTGCAGAACAAGACCCGTGCCCTGCAAGTGCTGGCCGCGCGCCTGCAGGCGATGGCCGAGGAGCAGGCGCTGGCCGACGCGTCGGCCGACCGGGCCAGTCAGATCCGCACGGTGGATCGCAGCGAACGCATTCGCACCTACAACTTTCCGGAGAACCGCATCACCGACCACCGCGTCGGTTACAAGTCACACAATCTCGATCAGGTTCTCGACGGCGACCTCGACGACTTGTTCGACGCGCTCAGCGCCGCAGACAAGCAGTCCCGACTGCAGCAGGCATGACCAGACTGCGGCACGCGATCGACTCGGCTGCGGCGAGGTTGGCAGAAGCCGGAATCGACTCTGCCCGTTACGATGCCGAGGAATTGGCCGCCTACCTGGCCGGTACCGAGCGGGGACGCCTGCCGCTACTGGACTCACCGGGCGACGAGTTCTTCGCCCGCTACCAGTCGGTTGTCGCGGAGCGTTCGCGCCGGGTACCGCTGCAGCACCTCACCGGCGCAGTAACCTTCGGACCCGTGACCCTGAACGTCGGCCCAGGTGTGTTCATCCCGCGCCCGGAAACCGAGGCCATGCTGGAATGGGCCACCGGGCAACGTCTTTCCGCACGGCCGGTCATCGTCGACCTGTGCACCGGGTCGGGTGCGCTGGCCGTCGCACTGGCGCACTACTACCCGTCGGCTCGGGTGCTGGGTATCGACGACTCCGATGCCGCCCTGGACTACGCCCGACGCAACGCCGCCGGCACCACGGTGCAGTTGCTGCGCGCCGACGTCACCACCCCCGGCCTGCTCAGCGAGCTCGACGGCCACGTCGACCTCGTGGTGGCCAACCCGCCGTACGTTCCCGACAACGCCGAGCTGGAACCCGAAGTGTCCCAACATGATCCTCCCCACGCGGTGTTCGGCGGGCCCGACGGGACGACGGTGATCAGAGCGATCGTCGCGCTCGCCGGCCGGTGGTTGCGTCCGGACGGCTTGTTCGCCGTCGAGCACGACGACACCACCTCGACGCAGACAACTGAATTAACCTCCGGCACAGGGCTTTTCGACGACGTCGTCGCCCATACCGATCTAGCCGGCCGGCCCAGGTTCGTGACCGCGCGCCGAAGGAGCGACGCATGACAGAGGTGTTCGACTGTGCCGACCCCGACCGGCGTTCACGCGGAATCGCTGCGGCCGCCGGCGCGGTCAAAAACGGCCGGCTCATCGTCATGCCCACCGACACCGTCTACGGCATCGGCGCCGACGCCTTCGACAGCGCAGCAGTGGCCGCCCTGCTGTCGGCGAAGGGCCGCGGTCGGGACATGCCGGTCGGAGTGCTAGTCGGCTCCTGGAACACCATCGACGGCCTCGCCCTCAGCGTGACGCAGGGGACCCGCGACCTCATCCGCGCGTTCTGGCCCGGCGCGCTGAGCCTCGTTGTCCAGCAGGCGCCGTCGCTGCAGTGGGACCTCGGCAATGCCCGCGGCACGGTGATGCTGCGGATGCCGTTGCACCCGGTCGCGATCGACGTGCTGCGCGAGGTCGGCCCGATGGCGGTGTCCAGCGCCAACGTCTCCGGGCAGCCGCCCGCCGTCGACGCCGACGATGCCCGTCGGCAACTCGGAGATTCCGTCGAGGTCTATCTCGACGCCGGCCCATCCGCGCAGCAGGCGGCGTCGACGATCTTGGACCTGACCGGGCCGACCCCCCGGATTCTGCGGCCCGGACCCGTGAGCGCAGACGCCATCGCCGCGGTGCTCGAGGTGGACGCCGCAGCTTTGATGGGCTGATCGGGTCATGCAGTACGGTCGCGAAGTGGTCAGCGTGCTCGCGCTTTCGGATCGCGGCGCCGGTGTCCCGCTGCGCGAGCTCGTGCTAGTTGGGTTGACCGCCGCGATCATCACCTACTTCGCCACCGGGCCGGTCCGCGTGATGGCAACCCGGTTCGGCGCGGTGGCCTACCCGCGCGAACGCGACGTCCATGAAACGCCGACGCCCCGGATGGGCGGGCTGGCCATGTATCTCGGTGTCATCGCTGCGGTCTTTCTCGCATCCCAGCTTCCGGCGCTCACCCGCGGCTTCGTCTACTCCTCCGGTATGCCCGCCGTGCTGGTGGCCGGCGGCGTGATCATGGGCATCGGTCTGATCGACGACAAGTGGGGTCTGGACGCGCTGACGAAATTCGCCGGACAGATCACCGCGGCCAGCGTGCTGGTCACCATGGGCGTCGCCTGGAGCGTGCTCTACATCCCGCTCGGCGGCGTCGGAACCATCGTGCTGGACCAGGTTTCGTCGATCCTGCTCACTCTGGCGCTGACCGTGTCGATCGTCAACGCGATGAACTTCGTCGACGGCCTCGACGGACTGGCCGCCGGCCTGGGCCTGATCACCGCGCTGGCAATCTGCATGTTCTCGGTCGGCCTGCTTCGCGACCACGGCGGCGACGTGCTGTTCTATCCGCCCGCGGTGATCTCGGTGGTGCTCGCCGGAGCCTGTCTGGGCTTCCTGCCGCACAACTTCCACCGGGCCAAGATCTTCATGGGCGACTCCGGGTCGATGCTGATCGGACTGATGCTCGCGGCCGCGTCGACAACCGCCGCGGGGCCCATTTCCCAGAACGCCTACGGCGCCCGCGATGTGTTTGCTCTGCTGTCCCCGTTCCTGTTGGTGGTGGCGGTGATGTTCGTGCCCATGCTCGACATGTTGCTGGCGGTGATTCGCCGCACCCGCGCCGGCGTGCACTTCTCCACTCCGGACAAGATGCATTTGCATCACCGGCTGCTGCAGATCGGTCATTCGCATCGGCGCGTGGTGCTCCTCATCTACTTGTGGGTGGGCATCGTCGCGTTCGGAGCGGCGAGCTCGATTTTCTTCGATCCCCGCGAGACCGGAGTGGTGATGCTGGCCGCGATCGTCATCGCGATCATCGCCACGCTGATTCCCTTGCTGCGACGCGACGACGACGTCTACGACGAGGAGTAGTAGAGTCGCCTGCCGTGTGGTACGGTGCAGCTAGAACCCGAATTAAACCTCGCGGGTTGCCGGCCACCGGCCGTCGGATTCAGTTCCGTTCGCGCCGACCTACGACCGACATGGGGAGCTACTCCTTGGGTGATTCGAGCGCGCCGATTGCCCTCCGATACGCTCTACGGGCCACGCAACGATCAACCAGGCAACTCCCCCTAGCGAGGACTGAGGTGCAGCTGTGACAACGCCAGCGCAGGACGCGCCGTTGGTGTTTCCGTCCGTTGCGTTCCGGCCAGTTCGACTGTTCGTCATCTCCGTTGCCCTGACTGCCGTGGCGATCGCCGCCGCCGGTTGGCTCGACCATCCGATGATCGGTGTGTTCTTCGGAATCGGGCTCCTGATGGGTTTGCTCAACGCACTCGGTGTGCGGCGTTCCGTTGCGGTGATCACCGCCGACGCGCACCCGCTGAAAAAGAAGATGGCGCTGAATTCGGCGGCACGGCTGCTGGTTATCTCCGTGATCGGACTGATCATCGCGTTTGCCTTCCGGCCGGAGGGGTTGGGCGTAGTTTTTGGACTGGCGCTTTTCCAGGTGCTGCTGGTGCTCAGCACCGCTCTGCCGGTCTGGCAGAAGATGCGCGCGGGAACCGTCGAGCCGACTGCGGGCGGCAGCGGTAGTGAGGGGAGGGAAGGCAGCGATGACTGAGGCGCTCCTGGCCGAGGCGAACATCGAAGTCGGCGAGCACACCACCGCCCACTGGTTCGGCCTGACCGTCAACACCGACACGGTCCTGTCGAGCGCCATCGCCGCCGTCATCGTGATCGCGCTGGCGTTCTTCCTGCGCGCCAAGGTCACCTCGAGTGGCGTGCCGGGTGGCGTGCAGCTGTTCTTCGAGGCGATCACCATCGGGATGCGCAACCAGATCGAGAGCGCGATCGGCATGCGCATCGCCCCGTTCGTGCTGCCGCTGGCGGTCACGATCTTCGTCTACATCCTGATCTCGAACTGGCTCTCGGTGCTGCCACTGCAGTACACCGACGCCGAGGGGCGCACCACCGAGTTGCTCAAGTCGGCGGCGGCGGACATCAACTACGTGCTGGCCCTCGCGCTCTTCGTGTTCATCTGCTACCACGCGGCCGGTATCTGGCGCCGCGGCCCCGTGGGACACCCGATCGGGGTGCTCAAGGGCCACGTCGCGTTCATGGCCCCTTTCAACCTGGTCGAAGAGATCGCCAAGCCGATCTCGTTGTCGCTCCGACTTTTCGGCAACATCTTCGCCGGCGGAATCCTGGTCGCGCTGATCGCGCTCTTCCCGCCGTACATCATGTGGGCCCCCAACGCCATCTGGAAGGCATTCGACTTGTTCGTCGGGTTGATCCAGGCCTTCATCTTCGCGTTGCTGACCATCTTGTACTTCAGTCAGGCAATGGAAACGGAAGAGGACCACGGGTAGACGATCACGAGTTCGCCCGAGGCAAGGACCACCACAGGAATCTGGTAGACCGCTACCAGACGTCAAGGAGGATATGGAATGGCAGGACTGGACCCACAAATCGCAGCCGGCGCGCTCATCGGCGGCGGGCTGATCCTGGGCGGCGGCGCTGTCGGCGCGGCCATCGGTGACGGCATCGCCGGTAACGCGCTGATCTCCGGGGTCGCCCGGCAGCCCGAGGCACAAGGCCGGCTGTTCACCCCGTTCTTCATTACCGTCGGTCTGGTGGAGGCCATGTACTTCATCAACCTGGCGTTCATGGCGTTGTTCGTCTTCGCTACGCCAGTCAAGTAGTCCGCAGGGATGGGTGACATGAGCGCTACTGTCCTGGCCGTCGCAAGCCGGGCCGCCGAGGAAGCCGAAGGCAACAACTTCCTCATTCCCAACGGAACCTTCTTCGTCGTGCTGGTCATTTTCTTGATCGTGCTCGGCGTGATCGGCACCTTCGTCGTGCCGCCGATCATGAGGGTGCTCCACGAGCGCGAAAACATGGTCACCAAAACCCTGGAGGACAACAAGAAATCGGCCGAGCAGTTCGCCGCTGCGCAGGAAGATTTCGAGAAGGCAATGTCCGAGGCCCGGGTGGAAGCGTCGGCCGCCCGCGACAATGCCCGGGCCGAAGGACGCAAGGTCATCGAGGACATGCGGGGTCGGGCCGAGGAACAGGTGGCCGGGACCCTGCAGGACGCCGCGGAGCAACTCAAGCGGGAGGGTGACGCCGTGGCCGCGGAGCTGCGCTCTCGGGTAGAGGGCATGGCCACCACCCTGGCCAGCCGCATCCTGGGTGTCGAGGTCACCACCTCGGTCACGACGACTGCGACCGGGTCCGGACGGTAACCGCCGATGTCGACTTTCATCGGGCAACTGGCCGGGTTCATCGCCATCGTGTTGTTGGTGTGGCGCTATGTCGTGCCGCCGGTGCGCAGGCTGATGGTCGAGCGGCAAGAAACCGTTCGGCAACAGTTGGAGGACTCGGCGACGGCCGCCAAGAAGCTGGAGGAAGCCAGCCAGGCCCACACCAAGGCGCTCGAAGAGGCCAAGGCTGAGGCCAAGAGGGTCACCGAGGAGGCTCGCATTGACGCCGAACGTATCGCCGAACAACTGCGGGCACAGGCCGACGTCGAAGTCGAGCGCATCAAAACCCAGGGCGCCAAGCAGGTGGAACTGCTGCGCGCGCAGCTGATTCGCCAGCTCCGGGGCGACATCGGCGTCGAATCAGTGCGGCGCGCAGGCGAATTGGTGCGCGGCTACGTGGCCGACTCCGAGCAGCAGGCGGCCACTGTCGACCGCTTTCTCGACGAGCTCGAGGCCATGGCCCCCTCAGAGGCCGAGGTCTCCTATCCCGTGCTGGCCAAGATGCGCTCGGCCAGCCGGCGCGCGCTGACCGCCCTGGTGGACCGGTTCGACGAAATCGCCAAGGACCTTGACGACAAAGGGTTGTCCGCCCTCGCCGACGACCTTGCATCGGTGGCCTCGCTGCTGAATCGCGAGATCGTGGTCACCCGGTATCTCACCGTGCCCGCCGAAGACGCGGCGCCCAGAGTGCGACTGCTCGAGCGGCTGGTATCCGGCAAGGTGGGCGAGCCCGCGCTCGACATCCTCAAGAGCGCCGTCGCCGAACGTTGGTCCACCGGTTCGGATTTGGTCGACGCCGTCGAACATGTTGCGCGCAATGCACTGCTGATGCGCGCCGAGCGTGCCGGCCAGGTCGACGAGGTGGAAGACCAGCTGTTCCGGTTCAACCGCATCCTCGACGCCGAGCCCCGCCTGGCCATCCTGCTGGGCGACTACTCCGCCCCCGCCGACGGCCGGGTTCAGCTGCTGCGCAAGGTGCTCGACAGCGCGGACACCACCGTCAACCCGATCGCGTCGGCGCTGTTGTCGCAGACGGTCGAATTGCTGCGCGGCCAATCGATCGAGGACGCCGTGCTGCAACTCGCGGAAGTGGCGGTGGCCCGTCGCGGCGAGGTCGTCGCTCACGTCAGCGCTGCGACCGAACTCAGCGACACTCAGCGCAACCGCGTCACCGAGGTGCTGAGCCGTATCTACGGCCACCCGGTGACGGTGCAGATGCAGATCGATCCCGAACTACTGGGCGGACTGTCGATCTCGGTTGGCGACGAGGTGATCGACGGGACGCTCTCGTCTCGTCTCGCCAAGGCGCAGACCCAGCTACCGGACTGAACAACAAACTAATCACCACAATCAAGCAGGAAGACGAAAAGCCATGGCAGAGTTGACAATCTCCCCTGACGACATTCAGGGCGCGATCGAGGAATACGTTAGCTCCTTCACTTCCGACACCGCCCGGGAAGAGGTCGGCACGGTCATCGACGCGGGTGACGGTATCGCGCACGTCGAGGGCTTGCCGTCTGTGATGACGCAGGAACTGCTCGAGTTCCCCGGCGGTGTGTTGGGCGTCGCGCTCAACCTCGACGAGCACAGCGTCGGTGCGGTGATCCTGGGTGACTTCGAGAAAATTGAAGAGGGCCAGCAGGTTAAGCGCACCGGCGACGTGTTGTCGGTGCCGGTCGGCGACGGGTTCCTGGGCCGGGTGGTCAATCCGCTGGGTCAGCCGATCGACGGTCGCGGAGACATCGAAGCGCAAGAACGCAGGGCGTTGGAAATTCAGGCGCCGTCGGTGGTGCAGCGTCAGGGCGTCAAAGAGCCACTGCAGACTGGGATCAAGGCCATTGATGCCATGACCCCGATCGGGCGCGGGCAGCGCCAGCTGATCATCGGCGACCGCAAGACCGGCAAGACCGCGGTGTGTGTCGACACCATCCTCAACCAGCGTCAGAACTGGGAATCGGGCGACGAGGACAAGCAGGTGCGCTGCGTGTACGTCGCCATCGGGCAGAAGGGCACCACGGTCGCTTCCGTCCACCACACCCTCGAAGAGGGCGGTGCAATGGACTACACGACGATTGTCGCTGCGCCCGCATCCGACTCTGCCGGCTTCAAATGGCTTGCGCCATACACCGGTTCGGCGATCGCTCAGCACTGGATGTACGAGGGCAAGCACGTGCTGATCGTGTTCGACGACCTTTCCAAGCAAGCCGAGGCGTACCGCGCGATCTCGCTGCTGCTGCGCCGCCCCCCGGGCCGCGAAGCCTACCCGGGCGACGTGTTCTATCTGCACTCCCGGCTGTTGGAGCGTTGCGCCAAGCTCTCCGACGAGCTCGGCGGCGGCTCGTTGACCGGCTTGCCCATCATCGAGACCAAGGCCAACGACATCTCGGCCTACATCCCGACCAACGTCATCTCGATCACCGACGGACAGTGCTTCTTGGAGTCCGATCTGTTCAACCAGGGTGTGCGCCCGGCGATTAACGTCGGTGTGTCGGTGTCCCGGGTCGGTGGCGCCGCGCAGATCAAGGCGATGAAGGAAGTCGCCGGGTCGCTGCGGCTGGACCTCTCGCAGTACCGCGAACTGGAGTCGTTTGCGGCCTTCGCCTCGGACCTGGACGCCACGTCCAAGGCGCAGTTGGCCCGCGGTGAGCGTTTGGTCGAATTGCTCAAGCAGCCGCAAAACCAGCCGGTGCCGGTCGAGGAGCAGGTGGTTGCCATCTTCCTCGGTACCGGCGGTCACCTGGATTCGGTTCCGGTGGAAGACGTTCGGCGCTTCGAAAGCGAGTTCCTCGACCATGTCCGTGCTTCCGAAGAGGGCATTCTCTCCGAGATCCGGGAATCACAGAAGCTCAGCGACGAGTTGGCCGACAAGCTGACCGAGGTGGTCAACGAGTTCAAGAAGGGCTTCGCAGCGACCGGCGGCGGCTCGGTGGTGCCCGACGAGCACGTCGAAGCCCTGGACGAAGAAAAACTGGCGAAAGAGGCGGTGCAGGTTCACAAGCCCGCGCCGCCCAAGAAGAAGAAGTAATCGAAAATGGCTGCCACACTTCGCGAACTGCGAGGTCGGATCCGCTCCGCAGGGTCGATCAAAAAGATCACCAAGGCACAGGAGATGATCGCGACGTCGCGCATCGGCAAGGCGCAAGCCCGGCTGGAGGCTGCACGGCCGTACTCCAACGAGATCACCCGGATGCTCACCACCCTGGCCGCCGAAGCGGCTTTGGACCATCCGCTGCTGGTCGAGCAGCCGGAGCCGAAACGGGCCGGCGTCTTGGTGGTCTCGTCCGACCGTGGACTCTGTGGCGCGTACAACTCCAGCGTCTTGCGCCGGGCCGAGGAACTCTTCTCGCTGCTGCGTGAAGAAGGCAAGTCGCCGGTGCTCTACGTCGTCGGGCGTAAAGCGTTGAATTACTACACGTTCCGGAACTGGGATATCAGTGAGTCGTGGACGGGCTTCTCGGAGCGGCCCAGCTATGAGAACGCGGCGGAGGTCGCCGAAACACTGGTGAGTGCATTCATGGCCGGCGCCGTGGAGGACCGTGAGCCCCAGGAGCAGGAGGGCCCTGCCCCCGTCGACGAACTGCACATCGTCTACACCGAGTTCAAGTCGATGATGTCGCAGTCCGCGGAGGCGCACCGGATTGCACCGATGGTCATTGAGTACGTCGAGGAAGAAGCCGGACTGCACACGCTGTATTCGTTCGAGCCGGATGCGACCACATTGTTCGAGTCGTTGCTCCCGCGGTACCTGACCACCCGCGTATACACGGCGATGCTCGAGTCCGCGGCATCCGAGCTGGCCTCGCGCCAACGGGCAATGAAGTCGGCGAGCGACAACGCCGACGATCTGATCAAGGACCTCACGCTGCAGGCCAACCGCGAGCGGCAGGCACAAATCACCCAGGAAATCAGCGAAATCGTCGGTGGGGCAAACGCGCTCGCCGAAGCCGCTGGATAAGCCCCTCTAGGAAGCGAAAAGATATGGCTGCTACCAAACAGACTCAGAAGTCGAACAACGCCAAGAGCAACGACAACAACGGGCGTGTGGTGCGGGTGACCGGGCCCGTCGTCGACGTCGAGTTTCCGCGTGGGTCCGTGCCGGATCTGTTCAACGCGCTGCACGCTGACGTCACGTTCAAATCGCTCGCCAAGACGTTGACACTCGAAGTGGCGCAGCACCTCGGCGACAACCTGGTGCGCACCATCTCGCTGCAGCCCACCGACGGGCTGGTGCGCGGTGTCGAGGTGATCGACACCGGCGCCTCGATTTCGGTTCCCGTCGGCGACGGCGTCAAGGGCCACGTCTTCAACGCGCTGGGCGACTGCCTGGACGACGAAGGCTACGGAAAAGACTTCGACCACTGGCCCATCCACCGCAAGCCGCCGGCGTTCGACGAGCTGGAGCCTCGTACCGAGATGCTCGAGACGGGTTTGAAGGTCGTCGACCTGCTGACACCGTATGTGCGCGGCGGCAAGATTGCGCTGTTCGGCGGTGCCGGTGTGGGTAAGACCGTGCTCATCCAGGAGATGATCAACCGCATCGCCCGGAACTTCGGCGGCACTTCGGTTTTCGCCGGCGTGGGGGAGCGCACCCGTGAGGGTAACGACCTGTGGGTGGAGTTGGGCGAAGCGGATGTGCTCAAGGACACCGCGCTGGTGTTCGGTCAGATGGACGAGCCGCCCGGCACCCGTATGCGGGTGGCGCTGTCGGCGCTGACCATGGCCGAGTACTTCCGCGACGAGCAGGGCCAGGACGTGCTGCTGTTCATCGACAACATCTTCCGGTTCACCCAGGCCGGGTCGGAGGTGTCGACGCTGCTCGGCCGGATGCCGTCGGCGGTGGGTTATCAGCCCACGCTGGCCGACGAAATGGGTGAGCTGCAAGAGCGGATTACCTCGACACGAGGCAAGTCGATCACCTCGATGCAGGCGGTGTACGTTCCCGCCGACGACTACACCGACCCCGCACCGGCGACGACCTTCGCCCACCTCGACGCCACCACCGAGCTGAGCCGGTCGGTGTTCTCGAAGGGCATCTTCCCGGCCGTGGACCCGCTGGCGTCCAGCTCGACCATCCTCGACCCGGCCGTGGTCGGCGAAGAGCACTACCGGGTAGCCCAGGAAGTCATTCGAATCCTCCAGCGCTACAAGGACCTTCAAGACATCATCGCGATCCTTGGTATCGACGAGCTGTCCGAAGAGGACAAGCAGCAGGTGCAGCGGGCACGGCGCATCGAACGTTTCCTCTCGCAAAACATGATGGCGGCCGAGCAGTTCACCGGTCAGCCCGGTTCGACCGTGCCGGTCAAGGAGACCATCGAGGCCTTCGACCGGCTGTGCAAGGGCGAGTTCGACCACGTGCCCGAGCAGGCCTTCTTCCTGATCGGCGGCCTGGACGACTTGGCCAAGAAGGCCGAGAGCTTCGGCGCCAAGCTGGATGGTGGCGGCTCGAAGAAGTCCGGCGGCGACAAGAAGGACGACGGCGCCAAGAAAGACAATGGTGGCAACGGTTCTTCGGACGGCGAAGGTTGAGCGGCGAAAGGTTAGCGTGACGTGGCCGAATTGGACGTCGAGATCGTCGCCGTCGATCGCAAGATCTGGTCCGGCAAGGCGACTTTCATCTTCACCCGCACCACCGTCGGCGAAATCGGCATTATGCCAAGGCATATTCCGCTGGTAGCCCAACTGGTCGACGACGCCATGGTGCGCGTCGAGCGTGAGGGCGACAAGGACCTGCGCATCGCGGTGGACGGCGGGTTCCTGTCGGTGACCGAAGAGGGAGTCAGCATTCTCGCCGAATCCGCGGAATTCGAATCCGAGATCGACGAGGCGACCGCGAAACAGGATTCCGAGTCCGACGATCCCCGCATCGCCGCCAGGGGCCGGGCCAGGCTGCGCGCTGTCGGCGCGCTCGACTAACGGAGTTCGCAGCCGATGAGCGCGCCCATGGTCGGCATGGTCGTGCTCATCGCCCTGTTGGGACTTGCGGTCCTGGCATTGAGTTTTCGGTTGTGGAAACTGCGTCAAGGTGGTACAGCCGCTATCATGCGCGACTTTCCCGCGGTGGGAGGCCACGGCTGGCGCCACGGCGTCATCCGCTACCGCGGCGGCGAGGCCGCCTTCTACCGGCTGTCGAGCGTGCGGCTATGGCCTGACCGCCGACTCAGCAGGCGTGGCATTGAAATCATTTCGCGGCGCTCACCTCGCGGCGACGAGTTCGACATCATGACCGAGGAGATCGTCGTACTCGAGTTGCGTGACACAACCCAGGATCGAAGACGAGGTTATGAAATCGCCTTGGACCGAGGCGCATTGACGGCATTTCTGTCCTGGCTGGAATCCCGTCCCTCACCGCGCGCCCGTCGCCGCAGCACCTGACACGCGCCTACGACTGCTCCGATTGTCCGCCGCCCGGCTGCCACAGCACGTCGCCCTCAGGGTTGGCCAGCCGCGACAGGATAAACAGCAAGTCCGACAGTCGATTCAAGTACTTCGCCGGCAGCGGACTGACGTCCGACGGATGCTGATCGATAGCAGCCCAGGCGGAACGTTCGGCGCGACGTACCACGGTGCGCGCGACGTGCAGCAGCGCCGAAAGGCGCGAACCACCAGGCAGCACAAAGGAGTTCAGTGCCGGCAGCCCTTCGTTGAACTCGTCACACCAGTGCTCCAGCCGGTCAATGTAGGGCTGCGTGACACGCAGCGGAGGGTATTTCGGGTTTTCCACCACCGGGGTGGAAAGGTCGGCGCCAGCGTCGAACAAGTCGTTTTGGATCTGCCGTAACACGTCGGCGATGCGCTGCTCCGGGTTTCCCAACGCGATCGCGGTGCCGATCGCCGCGTTGGCCTCGTCGCAATCGGCGTAGGCCACCAGCCGGGGATCGGTCTTGGAAACCCGCGAAAAATCGCTCAACCCGGTGGTGCCGTCGTCGCCGGTGCGGGTATAGATGCGGGTCAGATGTACGGCCATGTCTCAAAACGGTACCGGGCTGACTGACAGGGACGATACCGCTCACTAAACTAACGCGGGTGGCGGAGCGTTTCGTGGTGGCCGGCGGTAACCGGTTGTCGGGCGAAGTTGCTGTTGGGGGCGCCAAGAATAGCGTTCTCAAATTGATGGCCGCGGCACTGTTGGCCGAGGGCACCAGCACGATCACCAACTGCCCCGACATTCTTGACGTCCCTTTGATGGCAGAAGTGTTGCGAGGCCTGGGCGCCACCGTCGAACTCGCCGGCGACACCGTCCGAATCACGTCCCCGGACGAGCCGAAGTACGACGCGGACTTCGCCGCGGTCCGCCAGTTCCGCGCGTCGGTCTGCGTATTGGGGCCGCTGGTCGGACGGTGCAAGCGGGCCAAGGTCGCGCTGCCTGGCGGTGATGCCATCGGCTCACGCCCGCTGGACATGCACCAGGCGGGCCTGCGGCAACTGGGCGCACGGTGCAACATCGAACACGGTTGCGTCGTCGCACAGGCAGAAACGTTGCGCGGTGCGGAGATTCAGCTGGAGTTTCCTTCGGTGGGGGCGACCGAGAACATCCTGATGGCGGCCGTTCTGGCCGACGGCGTCACCACAATTCACAACGCGGCGCGCGAGCCGGACGTGGTTGACCTGTGCACGATGCTGAATCAGATGGGCGCACAGGTCGACGGCGCCGGCTCGCCGACAATGACGATCACCGGTGTCCCGCAGTTGCATCCCACCGAGCATCGGGTGATTGGGGACCGGATCGTCGCCGCTACGTGGGGGATTGCCGCGGCCATGACCCGCGG
This sequence comes from Mycobacterium sp. MFM001, assembly GCF_003402475.1. Classification (GTDB taxonomy): domain Bacteria; phylum Actinomycetota; class Actinomycetes; order Mycobacteriales; family Mycobacteriaceae; genus Mycobacterium. Next base: position 1,232 of record NZ_BFAB01000002.1, on the reverse strand, counting down.
CGACATCACGGTGTCCGGGATCGACCCGGCGCATCTGCAGGTCGTACTGCACAAGCTGCACGACGCCGGCGCCACCGTCACCCAGACCGATGACAGTTTCCGGGTGGTGCAGTACGAACGGCCGAAGGCCGTCAACGTCGCGACGTTGCCGTTTCCGGGCTTCCCGACCGACCTGCAGCCGATGGCCATCGCGTTGGCCTCGATCGCCGACGGAACATCGATGATCACCGAGAATGTGTTCGAGGCACGATTCCGGTTCGTCGAAGAGATGATCCGGCTTGGCGCCGACGCCCGCACCGACGGACACCATGCCGTCGTGCGAGGCCTCCCGCAACTATCCAGTGCGCCCGTGTGGTGCTCTGATATTCGCGCGGGCGCCGGACTGGTGCTGGCCGGTCTGGTGGCCGACGGCGACACCGAGGTCCACGACGTCTTCCATATCGATCGCGGATATCCGTTGTTTGTGGAGAACCTGGCCAGTCTCGGAGCTGAGATCGAGCGGGTAGAATAGCGAGCACTTAACGACTCCCGCTGATCCCGAGCGGAGCAGCTACCGGAGTTGACCGGGCCTATGTCGCGGAGTATAGTGGCAGGGTTGCCTGTTAATGGGTGTTGTTTGAGAACTCAATAGTGTGTTTGGTGGTTTTGTTTGTTGTTGTTTTTGCCATGCCTTTTGATGCCCCGTGTCATGGGTGTGGTGTTTTTGTTTGTTTGTCAGGTTTCTCTGATTGGCCTTTTTTGAAGGTTTTGTTTGGAGAGTTTGATCCTGGCTCAGGACGAACGCTGGCGGCGTGCTTAACACATGCAAGTCGAACGGAAAGGCCCCTTTCGGGGGGTGCTCGAGTGGCGAACGGGTGAGTAACACGTGGGTGATCTGCCCTGCACTTCGGGATAAGCTTGGGAAACTGGGTCTAATACCGGATAGGACCACATGCTGCATGGTGTGTGGTGGAAAGCTTTTTGCGGTGTGGGATGGGCCCGCGGCCTATCAGCTTGTTGGTGGGGTGATGGCCTACCAAGGCGACGACGGGTAGCCGGCCTGAGAGGGTGTCCGGCCACACTGGGACTGAGATACGGCCCAGACTCCTACGGGAGGCAGCAGTGGGGAATATTGCACAATGGGCGCAAGCCTGATGCAGCGACGCCGCGTGGGGGATGACGGCCTTCGGGTTGTAAACCTCTTTCACCATCGACGAAGCTTGGGGTGACTCAGGTGACGGTAGGTGGAGAAG
>NZ_BFAB01000001.1 GCF_003402475.1 Mycobacterium sp. MFM001 | reverse complement strand
AGTCCCGGCTGCGGCGTAGTACCTGGGTTCTGCCAACCCGCCTCGGCGGTGATGATTGCCCGTCTCCTCCTCGGGTCGTAGACGACCCGCATCGTCACCGGGCTAACATGGCCGACGGAGGATTCGCCTAGTGGCCTATGGCGCTCGCCTGGAACGCGGGTTGGGTTAATAGCCCTCGCGGGTTCAAATCCCGCATCCTCCGCACTCGGTCCGCGGCGCGACCAGGCACGATAGGTCGCAGTCTGGTCGCCCCGGGCCACAGCTTGAGGAGGGGTATGGGCCGCACGGCCGCTACGCTCTGGCACGCGTCGTTCTCGATTGCTGCGTTTGTCCTCTACTTCTTCTTCGTGTTGCCGCGCTGGCCCGAGCTGATGGGCGACACCTCGCACGCACTCGGCACGACGCTGCGCATCGTCACCGGGGTAGTGATCGCTCTGGCCGCATTGCCGGTGGTTTTCACGCTGTTGCGGACCCGCAAGCCCGAGTACGGCACTCCGCAGCTGGCGTTGAACCTGCGCACCGGGTCGATCGTGGCTCACGTGGCAGCGGGCGTGCTGATCGTCGGCACCGCGATCAGTGAGATCTGGTTGAGCCTCGACAACGTCGGGCAATGGTTGTTCGGGATCTACGGCGCCGCCGCGGCCATCGCCGTGCTGGGCATCGCCGCGTTCTACCTGTCGTTCGTCGCCGAGTTGCCGCCGCCACCGCCCAAACCGATCAAGCCCAAGAAGCAGAGACGACGCCTGCGCCGCAAGAAGAAGGAAGAACCTGCGGCCGAGGCGGACGCCGAAGAGACCGAAGAGACCGAGGCCGAAGAGACCGAAGAGACCGAGGAAGAGTCGGCGGAGGCCACGGCAGAAGCCGGCGAACCCGAGTCGACGGCCGAGGAACCCGAGTCCGCCGCCGAGGAGCTACCGGAAGCCGACGACACCGTCGCCGCCGAGAAGCCGCGGGGCGGATTGCGCAACCGCCGCCCGAGCGGCAAGTCGAGCCGGCGCCGGCGCTCGCGCGGCGGGGTCGCCGTCGAAGATAAGTAGGGCTATCAAACTCGACCGCGCTTCCATATGCTGAGCGAGTGCCAAACACCTATCGGGTCGTGCAGTGGACGACGGGCAATGTCGGTAAGAGCTCGGTTGCGGCCATCGCCGCCAACCCCATGTTCGAGCTCGTCGGGTGTTACGCCTGGTCCAACGACAAGGTGGGCCGCGACGTCGGCGAGCTGTGCGGCATCGCGCCGCTGGGCGTCGCCGCCACCAATGACGTCGACGAGCTGCTTGCGCTGAAACCTGACTGCGTCGTCTACAACCCGATGTGGGTCGACGTCGACGAGCTGGCGCGCATCCTGTCGGCGGGCATCAACGTCGTCGCAACGGCGTCGTTCATCACCGGGCACAACCTGGGCGCCGGCCGCGAGCGCATCGCGGAGGCATGCCGGCAAGGCGGTTCGACGATCTTCGGCTCGGGGGTCAGCCCCGGCTTCGCCGAGTTGCTGGCCATGGTGTCGGCGATGGTGTGCGACCGGGTCGACAAGATCACCGTCAACGAGGCCGCCGACACCACCTTCTACGACTCACCGGCCACCGAGCTACCGGTCGGCTTCGGCAAACCGATCGACCATCCGGACCTGCCGGCGATGACCGCGCAGGGCACGGCGGTGTTCGGCGAGGCGGTCCGCCTGGTCGCCGATGCGCTCGGCGTCGAACTCGACGACGTGCGCTGCCAAGCCGAATTCGCCCAGACCACAGCGGATCTCGACCTCGGCTCGTGGACCATCGCGGCCGGTTGTGTGGCCGGGGTCTACGCGAGCTGGCAAGGCGTGGTCGGCGACAAAACCGTCGTCGAACTCAATGTCCGGTGGCGCAAGGGCCAGACGCTCGAGCCGGACTGGAAGATCGACCAGGACGGCTGGGTGATCCAAGTCGACGGGCGGCCCAGCGTCAAAACCACCGTGAGCTTTTTGCCGCCACCAGATTTCCAGGCCGAGACGATCGCGGATTTCATGACGCTCGGACACATCATGACCGCGATGCCCACCATCAACGCGATCCCTGCTGTGGTGGCGGCGGCGCCGGGCATCGCTACCTACAACGACCTACCGCTGACGCTGCCTCGCGGCGCGACAATCCCGGCGTCCTAGGTTCCCGGAATGTTCTGCAGCTTGGGCGCGAGATCGGGGCAGTAGAAGCTGATGGCGGAGCCGAGGAATTGGTACGTCTGCACCTGAGTGGTGCCCCGCGGCAGATTGTGGGAAAGGAATCGGGCGGATGCGGCAGCGTCGGGGTCCACGCCGTCGCCCAATCGCCGGCAGGCGATCTTGGCGATATAGGGGTTGTAGTCGTGCGGGCCGTAAATGCCGTAGCTGTTGATCTGGTAATTGAAGTCCGTGTCGGGGTCGGCATGTGCCGGCGCAGCCAGGCCGATCGCAACGGCGACGGCGGCGACTGGGGCGAGCCTCGCTACCTTCATGGGCTGGATGCTACCGCTCAACAGCCGACCGCGTTCGGCCTCTGCGCCACCAATTCGAGAGTTCCACCAGCGCATCGAGTCGCCTCCCTACCCGGTTTTTCTGTATCGCAACTTCCGATTAGAGTAGCTAAGGTTACACACAGGCTAATTAGTTGTCGCTCTTCGCTCCCGTAACGAGGTTATCGATGTATCGGCTTCTCAAACGCACTTGGCTGCCGCTGGTGGTCGTGGCGGTTGTCGCTGTCGGTGTCTTCGCGGTGTATCGGGTTCACGGTTACTTCGGTGCGGGCAATGCGGGCGGCAATTCCGTCAAGTACGAAGACACCAAGCCGTTCAACCCCAAAGTGGTGATCTACGAGATCTGGGGCCAGAACGGGGCCATGGCCGACATCAATTACCTGGACCTCAATGCCACACCGCAGCGCGTGGACGGTGCGTCGCTGCCGTGGACGCTGAAGTTGTCGACAACCGACCCCGCGGTGAGCCCCAACATCGTGGCTCAGGGCGACGGCGACACGATCGGCTGCCGCATCAGCGTCGACGGCGTCGTTAAAGACGAAAGGATCTCCAACGGCGTGAACGCCCAGACCTTCTGCCTGGTGAAATCCGGATGAGCACCTACCCCCCGAGCGACGCACCCACCGACGTCATGCCGGTGCCCGTCCAGGCGGTGCGCGAGCGGCTGCCGCGCTGGATTCGCCGACTGGCAGTACCGATCATCATCGCCTGGGTGGCGGTCACCGTCATCCTGAATGTCGTTGTGCCGCAACTGGATGTGGTCGGCCAGATGCGCACGGTGTCGATGAGCCCGAAAGACGCGCCGTCGATGATCGCGATGAAGCGCGTCGGTCAGGTGTTCCACGAATTCAAGTCCGACAGCTCGGCCATGATCGTGCTGGAGGGCGACCAACCGCTCGGAGACGCGGCGCACAACTACTACAACGACCTGATCAAGAAGTTCCGGGCGGACACCAAACACGTCGAGAACGTCCAGGACTTCTGGAGTGACCCGCTGACCGCGGCGGGATCTCAGAGTCCCGACGGCAAAGCCGCCTATGTCCAGGTTTATCTCGCCGGTAACCAAGGTGAGAGTCTGGCCAACGAGTCCGTCGAGTCAGTCCAGGACATTCTCAAGAACAACCCGCCACCGCCTGGCATACACGTCTATGCGACGGGAGCGGCTCCGCTGCTGGCCGATCAGCACCTCGCCGGCGACCGCAGCCTGAAGCTCATCACCGGGCTCACCTTCCTGGTGATCATCGTGATGCTGCTGTTCGTCTACCGGTCGGTCATCACGGTGGTGCTGGTGATGACGATGGTCTTCCTGGAGTTGGCCGCAGCCCGCGGCGTGGTGGCATTTTTGGGCTACCACAACATCATTGGGCTTTCGACGTTCGCGGTGAACCTTTTGGTGATGCTGGCCATCGCCGCTGCGACCGACTATGCGATCTTCTTGTTCGGCCGCTATCAGGAGGCCCGCACCAACGGCGAGGATCGCGAGTCCGCGTTCTACACGATGTACCGCGGTACAGGTCACGTGATCCTGGGCTCTGGTCTGACGATCGCCGGCGCAACCTTCTGCCTGCGCTTCACCCGGCTGCCCTACTTCCAGACCCTCGGTGTTCCGTTGGCGATCGGCATGCTCGTCGTGGTGTTTGCCGCGCTGACTCTGGGCGCGGCCGTTGTCGCGGTGGCAAGTCACTTCGGCTTGTTGGAGCCCAAGCGTGCGATGCGGATTCGCGGATGGCGAAAGATCGGCGCGGCGGTGGTGCGCTGGCCGGGACCCGTCCTGGCCGCCACGGTGGCGATCGCGCTCGTCGGGCTGATCACGCTGCCGAGCTATCGACCGGGCTACGACAACCGCAATTACATGCCGTCCGACATCCCGGCAAATGTGGGATATGCCGCCGCGGACCGGCACTTCTCACAGGCCCGGATGAACCCGGAATTGCTGCTCATCGAAACCGACCACGATATGCGTAATCCGGCGGATTTCCTGGTGATCGACAAAGTGGCCAAGGCAGTCTTCCGGACGTCCGGCATTGGGCGGGTACAGGCCATTACCCGGCCGCAGGGCACCCCGATCAATCACACGACCATCCCGTTCATGATCAGCATGCAGGGCACCACCCAGCAACTGAACATGAAATACATGTTGGATCGCATGGACGACATGCTGGTGCAGGCCGCCGAGATGCAAAAGACCATCGACAACATGGAAAAGATGCTCGACATCACCAGGCAGATGGCGGACACCACGCACAGCATGGTCGGCAAGATGCACGAAATGGAAGGCCACATCCAGGATTTGCGTCAGCACATGGCGGATTTCGAAGACATGTGGCGGCCTATCCGCAGCTACTTCTACTGGGAGAAGCACTGCTTCGACATCCCGATCTGCTGGTCTCTGCGATCGGTTTTCGATGCGCTCGACGGCGTCGACATCATGACCGACGACATCCAGAACCTGATGCCCGACATGGATCGGCTGGATACGTTGATGCCGCAGATGCTCACGATCATGCCGCCGATGATCGCCACGATGCAGACCATGAAGACCATGATGCTGACCATGCAGCAAACCATGGGCGGGCTGCAGCATCAGATGCAGGCGATGATGGACAACCAGTCGGCGATGGGGCATGCGTTCGACGACGCCAAGAACGACGACTCGTTCTACCTGCCGCCGGAGGCCTTCGACAACCCTGATTTCAAGCGCGGCCTGAAGATGTTCCTGTCGCCGGATGGCCGTGCGGTCCGGATGATCATCTCGCACGAGGGCGATCCCGCGTCGCCCGAAGGCATTTCGCACGTCGACCCGATCAAACATGCTGTGCACGAGGCCATCAAGGGCACCCCGTTGGAGGGCTCCAAGGTCTACCTGGGTGGCACCGCAGCGATCTACAAAGACATGTCCACAGGCTCGATGTGGGACCTGCTGATCGCCGGAATCGCTTCGCTGTGCCTGATTTTCATCGTGATGCTGGTGATCACGCGAAGCATCATCGGTGCTGCCGTCATCGTCGGCACCGTGCTGCTGTCGCTGGGCAGCGCCTTCGGATTGTCGGTGTTGATCTGGCAACACATCGTCGGGCTCGACGTGCACTGGATGGTGCTCGCGATGTCGGTCATCATCCTGCTGGCGGTCGGTTCGGACTACAACCTGCTATTGGTGGCGCGGTTCAAAGAAGAAATCCACGCCGGGCTGAAGACCGGCATCATCCGGTCGATGGGCGGCAGCGGCTCCGTCGTCACGTCGGCGGGGCTGGTGTTCGCGTTCACGATGATGGCGATGGTGGTCAGCGACTTGCGCGTCATCGGACAAGTCGGGACGACGATCGGGCTGGGTCTGCTGTTCGACACGCTGATCGTGCGGTCGTTCATGACGCCGGCAATCGCGGCGCTGCTCGGCCGCTGGTTCTGGTGGCCGCAGAAGGTGCGCCGGCGACCGGCCAGTGGGTTACTCCGGCCGTACCCGCCTCGGCCCGTGGTGCGCGAGTTGCTGACGAGCGATTCACGCTGACCTAACTAGTTTTGCCGGTTTGCCAGAAAATCACATGGCGTGCGTTATCCTCTGCCGGTGGCGCAATTAACTTTTCAGCGCGCCCGGACGGAAGAGAAGAAACGCCAGCGCGCGGACGCGCTCGTGGAAGCCGCGCGCTCGCTGGCGTTGGAAGTCGGGGTCGCGTCGGTGACGCTCACCGAGATTGCCAATCGCGCCGGCATTCATTACTCCGCGGTGCGTCGCTACTTCACCTCGCACAAGGAGGTCCTGCTGCACCTGGCCGCCGAAGGCTGGGTTCGGTGGTCGGACAGCGTGTGCGACGGGCTGCGGCAGCCGGGTCCGATGTCGCCATCGCGAGTCGCCGAGACGTTGGCCAACGGATTGGCGGCCGACCCGCTGTTCTGCGATCTGCTGGCCAACCTGCACCTGCATCTCGAGCATGAAGTGGATCTCGACCGGGTGATCGAGGTCAGGCAGATCAGCACCGCCGCGATAACGTCGCTCGCGGATGCAATAGAGCAGGCATTGCCGACCTTGGGACGCTCGGGTGCCCTTGACGTCCTGCTTGCCGCGTACTCGCTGGCGGCGCCGCTGTGGCAGATCGCCCATCCGCCGGAGGGGCTCCGGGAGGCCTACACCGAGGAAGCGGATGTCCCGCCGGACTGGAACATCGACTTCGCGTCGTCGCTGACGCGCTTGCTCACTGCGACGTGTCTCGGGCTAATCGCCCAATCGGATTAACAGCGCCCGCTTACCAGTCCCACACCGACATGTCACCGGGCGGGTACTCCGCGCAGTGGTCGGTTTCCTTGGCGACGACGCCCTTGTTGTTGAAGAAGATCTTGAAGTTGTTGACCCAGTTGATGGTCATCGGGTCGCGGACGCCGGGCTCGTAGAGGTGCTCCGAGTATTCCCTGCGCTCCGCGGGCGACAACGAGAAGAACCAGTGTGCCTTGTCTTGCACGGCCTGGTGGAAATTCTCGTGGTTGTGGTAGTCGTTCATGTACCGCTCGTAATACACGGGCGCGTAATCCCTTGCCGCGGCAAGGAGTTGCTCGGCGGTGCAGGTGGTGTTGATCATCCGCCGCGGGATCGGGTAGTCCTCGGTGGAATCGGCGCGGGCGGTGCCGGCGAACGCCGTGGCCGCGGCGCCCAGGGCAAGGGCTGCAACACCGGCGCGGACACCAGGGCTAAGGCGAGACAGACGCATGCGGCTACTATAACGCTCTTGTCACGGCCATGGTTAGTCGTTCTTACGATTAATATCCGGGGCCCATCCGCGGCGACGATCAGCGGCGATATGTGAGCATTTAGCAATGAGAGTCACTCGCATCCTCGCGGCCGTGGTGGCGATGACGGGGTGGACCGCCGCCTTCGGCATTCCGTCCGCTTCTGCCGACCCGCCCTGCCCCGACGTCGACGTGGTGTTCGCTCGCGGCACCGGCGAACCCCCTGGGCCCGGCGGGGTCGGTCAGGCGTTTGTCGACTCGCTCAGCTCGCATCTGCCCGGGCGGTCCGTCGCGCTGTACCCAGTCAACTATCCGGCGACCCCCAACTACGCCGAGAGCGCGGCGGTAGGCGCCGACGATGCGAGCGCTCACGTCCGCGACATGGTGGGCGCCTGCCCGAACACCAAGACGGTGCTCGGCGGATATTCGCAGGGCGCCGGCGTCGCCACTTCGGCCACCGGAATGCTGCCGCCTCCGACGGCCGACCATGTGGCCGCGGTTGTCCTTTTCGGCCGCCCGGCCAGCACATACGCAAGCAACTCGTGGGGCGGCCCGCTACCGGTGATCAGCCCCGCCTACCAGCCGAAGACGATGGACTTCTGCGTTCCCGACGATTCCATCTGCTCGGAGGGCAACAACCCCATCGCGCACGTGTCCTACGTGGGGTCGGACCTCATCGATCAGGCAGCGGTATTCGCTGCGGAGCGGCTCTAGGGCATCGCTTCAGCCCAGGCGCGATGCCCGTCGTACTCAAGCGTTCTCGCCATGTCGCGGTAGCGATCCCTGAATTGCGCATAGGTCGCTGCATCGCCGCGAGCCCGCGCCAGTAGCGCGCGCAGCCGCAGCAGCCAGATGTCGCGTGCAGCCAGAGCGTCGTCGGTCGGAGCCGCCGCCAACTGCTCGATCGCGGCCTGGGCCTCGGCCACGTCGCCGTCGCCCTCGCGATCGAGCAATGTTTCCACCAGGACACCCGTCACCGGAATGCCCCATCCCAACAGCCGTCCCTGGCGGACCAGATCGTCGACGGCGGCGCGGATCAGCGGGATGGCGCCATCGCGATCGCCACGCCTCGCTCTCTCACGCCCCGAGTACGCATTGACCAGCGATAGCTCGAACAGATTGTGCCCCTCGCGTACCATCACCTCGCTGACCTCAGCCAGGAGCTTCTCTCCCCGGTCACGATCGGTAGCCGTTGGGCGGTGCGTCAGCGTAAGGCCCAGCGTCATCTGAGCAAAGGACAACGCAAGATCGTCACCGGATCGCTCGGTAATTCGTAGGGCGTCCTCGGTGTCGCGCACCGCCCGATCATCGGTCGACACCACCCCGAAAGATATCCCGGGCAAGTACGCGTAGGTGACGACCGTGGCGTAGGACATGGGGTCGGCACTGCGGGCCATGGCAAGGCCCTGTTGCAAGCTGCCGCGCCACCCGGGACGACCCAGCGAATACTGCGACATGGCCCGGGACGCGAAGGCGAGCGCTAGCGGAGAACCGAAAATGAAGTTGCCCATCGACGGGTCACCATCGGCAAGGTCGATGACCGCCTGTGACCACCGCAGCCCGTCACCCCACTCGCCGCAGTTCATCTTGGCGTAGATCACCGGCAACGATAGCCCCACCGTCAGGGTTGGATCGGCGAGCGACTCGACGAGGGTCCAGGCTTCGGATGCCAGCTGCGACGCCTCGCGCGCTCGGGCCTTGTACGCGTGATCCATCACCAGCCCTGACATTCCGATGGCCAGCGACGCTTTGTCGCCGGCGGCGGCGCACAACTCCCTCAATTCGTCGAAGCGGGCACCGGCAACGTCCATATGGACCCGCCACGCGATCCCGCACAGCATGGTGCGCGGAGCAATGCACATGGCTGCTCGGCCTGGGTCATCGGCGGGTACCGCGTCAGCGATCTTTGCGGCACGCTCCCAACTCAGTCGCGCGGCGGCGATGTCGCGGTTGGTTGCCCACGTTGCGGCGCGCATGTGCCAGCCGAAGGCGGCATGCAGATCACCGGCGGCCTCGAGATGTTCGGCGATCAGCGCCGCGTTCTGGTCGGCCGACTCGGGTTCGCGGGCTTCGATCGCTGTGGCCAGCTGCCGGTGCCACCGGGCGCGGTCGGATTTGAGTTGTGCTTCGTAGGCCACGGCGCGAATCAGCGGATGCCGAAACGCGTACTCGGCGTGTGGCGTCAACCGCACTTGGTCGACGAACTCGACGGTGATCAGTTCCTCGACGCAGGGGTCGATTCCCACGCTCGCCAGCAGATCGGAGCTGAAACGAGACCCGATGACCGCTGCGGCGGCAAGTGTGTGTTTGGCCGCCGGGTCCAACCGATCGATGCGGGCCGCGATGGTCGCTTGCAACGTCGCCGGCACACCGATCTCGGCGGCATCGGTGCGGCAGGTATAGCCGCCGCGCTCACCCACCAGCACGCCGCGTTCGGCGAGCTCCCGGGTGATCTCCTCGGCGAAGAACGGGTTACCGGCGGCACGCCCGGTAATGAGCGCACCGATCTCACCAACTGACTGATCGGGACCCAACAGTTCAGCAACCAGCGTGGAGATTTCCGAATCGCTCAGTGGTGCAAGAACAATCGTCTGTGAGCCGGCAACGCGCTGCAGAGCGCCGTGGTATTCAGGCCGATAGGTGATGAGCACCATCGAATGGGTCTGTTGGATCACCGCCAGAAAGTCCGCGAGCATGGATTCGCTGACTTCGTCGATCCAGTGCACGTCCTCGATGACAAAGACCGCCGGTTCTGCGCGGCCGAGCTGAGCGGAGTTGATCAGCGCGGTTATCCGCCGCCGCCGCGCGTCGGGGTCGATCTTCGGCAGCTCCACATCGGTGTCGGCGATACCTAGTAGGTCATCAAGCAGCAGCATGTCTTCCGGATCCGCTTCCCGGAACCGTGCCCGCACTCGTGCCCGCGCGGTTTGATCATCCAGACCGCTGACCTGCCATACGGCGCGCAGCAGGCGCGCTACCGCATGGAATGGGACATCGGTGGCGTGCGATTCACAAAAGGTGGAAAACACCTCGACGCCGCGGCGTTGGGCAAGATGCACTCCTTCCGCGGCGAGGCGGGTCTTGCCGATGCCGGCAGGACCGACTACTCCAACTACAGACCCCTGCCCACCAATCGAGCGATCCAGCACCGCCGCCAATGTGCCCAATTCCAACTCACGGCCCACCAACGTCGAGGCCGACAGACCGGTTCGTCGGCCATGTGGGGCCATGCCCTGCAGCCGCCGCGCCGGCACCGCATCGTCGGCGCCCTTGATATGTACCAACTCCTCTTCGCCCAGCACTGCCGCGCCCTCGACCAGTCCCGCCGTGGATTGGCTGAGCATCACCCCACCCGGCGGGGCGATCGACTCCATCCGCTGGGCCATTCCCACCTGTTCGCCGATCGCGGTGTAACCCAAGGCGCCCGAACCGATCTCACCGGCAATCACCTGGCCGGAATTGAGGCCCACCCGGAGCCGCAAGGCGATGCCGTCGTGCGCTTCGACCTCGGCGGCCAGTTTGGCTGTCGCTGCTTGAATATCCAACGCAGCCAAGCAGGCACGAACTGCGTGGTCCTCCAACGCAGCCGGCGCTCCGAACACCGCCATGATCCCGTCGCCGGTGAACTTGTCCACGGTGCCGCGGTAGCGCTGCACCACTGCCGCGCAGCGCTCGACCAATTCGACCATGATTTCGCGCAGCCGCTCGGCGCCCACCGCCGCCGCGATATCCATCGAATGCACGACATCGGCAAACAGCACTGTCACCTGCTTGTACTCGGCGTGCGTGTCGGCTTCGGCAACCGGTGAGCCACACCCGTGACAGAACCGGGCCTTCTCAAGGATTTCGGCGCCGCAGGCGCGGCACGCCGTCAAGGCCGTCATCCGACGCTCCGTCAATCCCAGAGTTTCCGGGTTCTCCCAGGATAAGGCGCTATCCGGCTGACGACCCCGTTGTTCGTCGACTTGGCGTCAGGGGTGTGGATTGGGCCGAACTGGGCTTACTGTGTGGTCATAGCGGGAGGACGAGCGCAGGTGGACCTCAATGAACACTGACGACGAGTCCGTCACCACGCTGGAGGACCTTCGGGGCGATCTGGCGCAGCGGTACAAGTGGACGCCCACCGGCGGGAGCTCGGTGGATCCCGCGGTCGTCGACGCCGACTGGGCGGCCCTTGAGCGCGACGGCTACATCATCTGGGAGAACCTGCTCAGTCCCGAAGAATGTCGGCAGATCCGTGACGTGGTAAGTCCCTGGCTGGGCCACACCGGGCGCAACACGTTCGAGGGCCGGCGCACCCAGCGCATCTACAGCGTGCTCAGCCGGACGAGGGTGTGCGACCGGCTTGTCGATCATCCGCGGGTGCTGGCGGTGCTCGACCGGTTGCTGATGCCCAACTACCTGCTTTCGGCGTTGCAGGCCATCAATATTCAGCCCGGCGAATCCGCGCAACTGCTCCATCACGACGACGGGTTCTACCCGGTTCCGCGGCCACGGGCACCGCTGGCTGCCGCAACGATATGGGCCATCGACGACTTCACCGCCGACAACGGCGCCACCGTGCTGGTCCCCGGCAGCCACCGCTGGGGCAAGCGCCGGCCCGGCCCCGACGACCCTGTCGTACCCGTCGTCATGCCGGCCGGCTCGTGCGTCTTCTTCGTCGGCACCCTGTGGCATGGCGGCGGCGCCAACACGACCACCCGCGACCGCCTTGCCGTCACCGCCCAGTACTGCCAGCCGTGGCTGCGGCCGATGGAGGCCTACCTGCTCTCGGTCCCGCGCGAGATCGCCCGGACGGTTTCCGACGACATTCGCCGCATGCTCGGCTACAGCATCCACCCGCCGTTCATCGGCGCCGTCGACGGCCTGCACCCGCTGCGGGTGTTAGACGAGCCCTAGGTGCGCTTGCGATCCGTGTCCTTGCTCGGCTGAACCCTTTTCGGTTCGCCCGGCATCTTCGGGGTGCCGAACCGTTAAACGCTGTGCTGACCAGCGCGTTTGCAGGTGGGGCGCGAGCATTGGCTGGATGGTTATCGGGCGAATATTCGCCCCGACACGAAAGGTTGCAGCCATGACCAACAACACAATCCACTTCGACGTCCCGCTCCCTGCCGGCGCCGTGAAGGTTTGGGACTGGGAGCTACCGCACCGCACCGGCTGGGCTGAGCCGTCGCGGGGTTTTTCCGGTAGCCGCCGCGTGATCGACGGTGAGCGCGACACCATCCAGATCAACGTCGACGGCATCCAGTGGTCGAGCGGGCGTTGCGAGCGCGAAATTCGGGTGTACATCCACACCGACGCCGAACCGCTGACCCCGGCGCGTGCCCGCCAGCTGGCCCGCGAGCTGATCGCCGTGGCGGACGAGTGTGACGAGCTGACGCCCTAGGCGATCATCGGGCTCATGTAGCTGGTCATGTTGGCCGCGCTGGTGGGACCGCCCTGGCGGCCGCCCCCTGCGGGTTGGTTGTTGACGTTCACATGTAGCGGGTCTTGCTTTGTGCCAGCTGGCCCAGCCGAGCCGCCCTGACCGCTCTGGCCCTTGGCCTGGTTCTCATCGCCCCCGCCGAGGCCCGCGCCGAGCTTGGACTCATCGCCTTCGCCCTGCTGCTTCTTGGGCGGCTGGGCGGTCCCGGCGATGTTCGGTAGTCCGAACTGTGAGCCGACCATGCCGCCGAGCAGCTTGCCGATCCAGCCGGACTGTCCCGGCCCTCCGACGCTGGGAGCGCCCATCTGGCCGCCCGAGAGCCACAATGTTTCCAGCGGTGCCATCGCTGCCGTGGCCGCCATCTGGCCGCCCTTCTGCACGGCGAGGTTCAGCTCCTGGAAGGCCAGCTGCGCGGCCATCGAGCCACCGCCGAAGGAAAACGCCCCGGCCGCCATCGAGGCCGCCTGCTCGGCCATCCCGATCAGGCCGCCGCCGGTCAGGCCGAAGCCGGAACCGGAGCCGAGCTGGGTGGGCTGCTGCTGGCCGTAGGTGTTGGTGGGGTTGATGTTGGGCAGCGTGCCGATGGGCAGCGAACCACCGCCGGGAGCGCCGGGAAGACCGCCGCCGGGTGCGACCGGACCGCCGGGGAACGGCGGAATGGTCGGACCGCCGGGGCCGAAACCGGCTGCCGATGCGGAGAAGCCGCCGCCGGTACCGCCGCCTGTGCGGTTGCCCATCGGTAGATACATGTGATGGTCGAACTGCGGGCTGGACGCCCCGGCCGCGCCCGCGCCCATCAGGAACGCGCCGTGCGAGCCGCCCGATTCGGCGTTGATGCCGCCCGGCAGCGTTGCCGCGGTGTGACCCGCGTTGCCGCCGCCGTGGTCATACCAGCCGATGCTCAGGTCGTTCGGACCGCCGATGCCCTCACGGAAACCCATCTGCGCCAGGCGCGGACCCTCGTTGACGGTGGTGAACCGCTGGCCGGGGCCGAGGTCGCCGAAACCCGCGGCGACACTGGCGATGCGGCTGACCATGCCTGAGCAGTCATTGCGCAACGCCTGCGAATACGGCGTGCCGGAAAGGGACTGCGCGAAGGCGTACAGGCTCGATATGGACGCACCGGCGCCGGGTAAGTCCTGCGGACCGCTCACCGAGGGAATCGACGGGGTGGTGTAGTCGACGAAGGTGGCGGCGTGCGTGCCGCCCAGGCCGGGCGGGATGGTGGTCGCGGCCGACGTGTGGGCACCGCCGCCAGTGTCGGGCGGGGCGATATTCGGAACGCCGGGAGGCAAAGCGGCGCCAGGCATTCCCGGCGCGCCGCCAGCGATGGGCGGCAGCATCGACGGGAGTCCGGTGCCTCCCCCTGCTGGGTTAGGCGGGGCAGCCGGATGCGGCGCAGCGCCCGGCGCCGGCGCACCGCCGCCATGATGGAACAGATCGTTGTAGCCGCGCTCAGCGCGTGAGCCGACAGACGGCCCCAGGATTGTCGTCCACCAGTCCTGCGGCTTCTTGCCGGTGGCTTTGTCGATCTGATCTTTCACGCTTGATGTCGGCCAGGTCTGCGCCATCGTCCCCAGGAGTGCCGCCAGAGGTCCGGCCGCGTCCGAAATCATCGCGAACGCCCCCGCGATACCGGGCGCGTCCTTTTCAAAGTCTCCGAATAGCGTTGTGACGTCCTTGATTTCACCCTTGAGGGTGCCGAAGGTGTCGAGCAGGGTCTTGGATTTATCGGCGGTCTGCTGAAGCGCGGGCGGCAACTTCACACCTAAAGCGTTCGCTAAGTCGTTGGCCCCCTTGAGCACATCGCCGTGTAGTGCTTTCGCCAGGCTGTCCACGGCCTTGTTGGTCTTGTCCAAGTACCCTGAGATGCTGTCGCCGAAGCCACGCACACTGTCCAGGTCCGCGCCGAACGCATCGCCGATCCCGGCGACGACATCGGTAACCCCCTTGGCCTGCGAACCGATCTTGTCCAGCGCTGCGCCGAGACCGCCGCGATCCAGTGTGCGAGCCATATTGCTGGCCCAGCGCTCCGCGCCCTGCTCCAATGAGTCGAACGCGCCCCGGCCTACATCTTTGAGGCTGTCACCGATTGAGTGGCTCGCGTCGCGGAACTTATCGCGCAACTTGTCGACGGAGCGCTCCGTCTCGCCTTCGACCAATCTGGGTGAAATATCCACCCAAATCGTTGAGTCATCTTCTGCCACAGGCGATTACCTCTCGGTCAAGTTTTGGGTGCGGCCGGGCTGGCGGGTGAAAGGGCGCGGGACTGATGAAACCGCATAAAGAACCGCCAACCCGGCCGCGGTGGGTTGCGCTGGTGCAGGCGCAACCCTTCGTGCCGCGAGGGTAAGAGAAACCCAGCACGGCAACGTGTTTCACGCGACGAAGAAGTACGACACGGTCGCGGTGCCGGAGCCGACTACCGCATACACTGCGTCGTCCTCAGCGCCGGTCAACGGAACCTCTACCAGTGTGGTCGCCGGGATCGGCAGACCCGTTGTGCTGGTTACAGCCGACCCACCGATAAACGCTGCCACGCTGGAATACACGAGTGCTCTGCTGATCGGCGCGGGGCCGCTTGTGAACAACTTCGTCGGTGTAGTGCCAACCGACACCTGGCCGGTACTTATCGCCATTTCATTTTCTCACTTTCGTTACCCACCCGGCGGCAAGCCAAGCGGCAGTAGTTTCGTCGTTCGGGACAGATATCTTGTCCCCACCCGTATACGGGACGCCCTGATGCACAACCCGGTAGGGCTTGTTGACGCGCACCCGGATTGGGGCGGCTGCCCGTTTAGCTTCCGCATCGGCGAGAGCGGCAGCCGCCGACGTCGCGGGCGCGGGCTCCGGCGTAGCGCCGCCCAGGAAAGTGACCGGCGGATCGTCGTATTCCTTGATTGTCCGCGACGGCCGGGGATAATCCGCGGGAACCGGAGTTGCCCTGTAAAGGTAATCCGGGTCCTGCGGGTCTAATTCCGGTGTCGTCATCACACGAACGGAAGGTTCTCGATGACGTTGATCGCACCCGGACGCGGCGTGGACAGAGATATACGAGATTCGATAACCCACCGCCACGTGTTGTTCGTCAAGCCGGTGTACGGATCGAAAATGATCAGCATATTCAGCCTGGTCCAATACACTGCGGCACCGCCGCGGATCGACAGCATCACGCCGACGCCGTTAGCTATCTGCGTCGTCTGAACGACCGGGACTCCGAACAGCGACAGATTGCCGCCCTCATTGCCTTGCGGCCAAATCCCGCCCAGTGATGGGTTCGTGGTCGCCTGAGCAGCGGCGTCCCCATTCCAGGTCAGATTCCCCGCTGGCCCCTGCAGCATGTCCAAGACATAGCGGCCGGTGTCGTCCTTGGTCGTCAACAGCGCAGTAACCGTTGCCGGGGAAAGGATCAGCAGGTCCGGTGGACTGTAGGCCGCCGTGCTGCTACGTAACGCCTGCGCGGCATACGCGATTGCGTCGAGACCGTTCGTGCCGGTGGCATCCTGGGTCAAAGTTCCCGAAACCCCTAACAGGCCGGTAAACGCCGCCCCCGTCGGGCCGCCCGGTGCGCCCGCATTCAGGATGTAGTTGTTTTCCTGGTTGATAAGCGACCGCTGCAACTCGGCCTGCATCCAGCCACCCAATTCCGGGTAGTCCATATTGAATTCCATAGAGACAGATGCCTGGCCGGCCAATTTTTGAGGCAACACCTTGTTCTCGGTGAACGTCATCCCCAGGTCCGGTTTGCTGCCCAACTCGGCGACACCGTTCGCCTCCGCAGCGTTGGAGGTGTGCTGCAACCAATACGAGCTGGGTCCGTCCATAGCGGCAGCCGGCAAATACGAGGCAATCCGCGTCGGCTCATACGGCAGCGAAATAAACCGG
Organism: Mycobacterium sp. MFM001; assembly: GCF_003402475.1. Taxonomy (GTDB): domain Bacteria; phylum Actinomycetota; class Actinomycetes; order Mycobacteriales; family Mycobacteriaceae; genus Mycobacterium. The sequence continues at coordinate 682,265 of NZ_BFAB01000001.1, read as the reverse complement.
TTCGGCATCATAATGCCGGGCAGCGGCCCGTTTACCAACGCCGACTCGGCCGTCGCCGACTTCGTGTGAATGTACGACCCGAAACCGAAATTCCGGGCATCCACCTCAAGCGTGAGCGGACGTTTCGTCTCCATCGCAACGCGCAGCTCTTTCTGCTGCGCAGCGTCAAGGAGACCACCACCAGAGGGCTGGAAAGCCTTCGTCGACGAGTCGAACGATCCGCCGTTGCGCAGATGCTCAAGCGCGACGTCCTGGTTGGCCATGAACCGGCCGGCCTGGTCGTAGGCCTTCAACGCCGTGGCGATTTCGCCCGACTCGTGCTCGGCCTTGTCGAGGTAACCCTTGTACTCGGCCGCGGTAATCCGGCCGCCTTCGAGATCCGCCGTTTTCACCGCGATCTCATCTTTCAATTCCTGCGCGCGATGGCGCAGCATATGCTGATTCATCAAAACCTCTTGGGTAAGAATTGGGAACGAAGAAACCAGCCGGACCATTTGCAGCAGGTCAACAGCATTTTCTTCAATTTGTAAACCAGCGTTTTTGGCGGCGGTCCCGGCGGCGGTGCGGCGGCCGTAGCGGCGGCACAGCGGTCGAGGCGGCGGTCAAGCCCGATGGCTTATCCCCAAGCTTACACTGGTGTCATTCATTTCGGAATGGGTACCGGTGGCAATTCCCATAACACCTCGCAAAACTCCGCGTACGACGACCCACCGGTCCCCAGTGGGTCCGCCAGTAGGTTCTGGGTCGCGACCGCGGCCCGGTACCAAAGCGCGTTGTCGCTACTGATCGGCGCCGCATTCAGGCCACCACCAATCGGCACCGGGGTCGACGCTCCCTGTACCTTCTGCTTCACCTGCTCGGCCACATCACCGATTGCGGTCCTCATCCACGGCGGCGTCGGTTCTAGGCCGTAGTTGAAAATTCCCAGCATTCCTGTGCGCAGCATTTCGTTAATCCACTGCGGATCGCCTTGTTTCATTTTTCGTTTCCTTTCGGGTCGTAGGAACAGTGCATCCACCACGGATCGAGACCGCTGACCCGGTTGTTGGCCAGGTACACAGACGGGTCGCCGGGCAGGAACCCATCCGGGTCGACCTTGCCCAGCCCCAGCTGGGTCGCCAGGGTTTGCAATTGGTCGGTGAGTTCATCGAGCCGGTTACGGTCACCCGGGGTGGTGCTCTTGGTGTGCATGTCCCAGCGCAGCCGCTCCCACACGGCCGCGACACGGGCAAAGTTGAACACCACGTTCGGGTCCAGCGGCAGCTGACCGCGATGCGCGCGGACCTCCTTGCTGAAGATGCCCCAATCCCTGATCTGCGTGGCATATTCGTCGACGCTGCAGTAGTACTCGCGGCGGCTCACCGCAGCTCCTCCAGCAGCCGGTCCACCTCGGCGCCGAAACCGTCAGCCTGCACGGCCGGCAGCGCCAGCGGAATCGCCTTGGCGATCCGCAACAGGTCGGCCCGCGCCTGGGCCAACGGCGTCAAGGCGGGATTTCGCACTACCGTGTCCGAGCGGCCCGTCACCAGAAACCCCCGCTCGTCTACGTCGGCCTTCAGGCGCAGATACAAGGCGGTCGTCTCGGCGAACAGGCATAGCAAGTCGTGGTCGATGCTGTGCCAGCGGCCGTCGCGCCACAGCCGGGCGGCCTGGCGGTCCCACACCTCACGGGCCACGGGGTCCAATGACCGCGGAGGGTCAACGGCTTGTTTGCTGGGTTTGCTCATTTGCTGCTCCGTTCTCTTGAGCGTGTCGAATAGTGGATGTTGTCAATAGCCAGATTTAAATACGCAACGGTGCGCGCGGAAACGCGCAGTTGGGCAGGGTCGCGGCTGAGGCCCTCCCTAGAGATAAATATGCCCCCTACCTGCGGTTTTAGGGAATTCGTGCATGGTCGGACCTCTGACCTGCGGTGATATCGAGAGGGTCGATGGTCGATCAGCGCCATTTCATGATCACTTCCGCCGTTGTGTCTAATAAGGACCATCCGCGTGGAGGGTTCGCTGCGGCTTGCTGGAGTTTGCTGGCTCATGATCACTTCTGGCCCGATTCGTTCATGATCACTGCTGCCGCCGATTTGTCCGCGGTCACTTCCGGCCGTGCCTCGCGGATGATGCGGGGCTCCGGGCCGAACTGCATTCGCCGCGCGCTATGGCGTTGGGCGCGCGCTACGGCATTGCGGATGTGCGCGGAGCGACGTCGGCCGTGGCTATGGCGACTCATGCGGCCACCGCTTCGCCGAACACGACATCGACGAGCTGGTCGACATAGCGCAGGTGCCGCCCGTGAGTGTGGTCGTGCAGGATCACGCGCAGCCGGCCATTCTTGCAGCGGTAGGGCGTCAGGACGCGGCCGTGGTGGTGGTTGTATTGCGTGGTGCCGTGGCGGCTGCGTTGCGGCACTTGCCAGCTCACTTCTGCTCAGCCACCTTCCGCTGCCAGGCTTTTAGCTCGCGCTGCTGCCTGAGTCGCGCCACCTTGGTCGGTTTGCGCGGCTCGACGTCCAGGCGCGCGACGGCCGGGACGATCCTGGGCGGTTTGGGTTCGGTCATTGCTTTTCCTTCGCGGTAGGAGCCACCGACGGCAAAAGGGACACAGAAAGCCGCGGCGGCAGCGACACGCGGCCTGGACGTAGTTGGCGAAACTCATGCGCCCGCCCAGTCATCGAGAGGGAAACCATCGGCATCGACGATCGGCGGTTCGTAAGCGGCGCCGGCAGCGAAGTACTCGGCGCACTCGCGCTCGTATGCGGTGTCGGGAACGTCGTCGTTTTCGACGCTGCCGCTTACGTAGTTGGTCCCCTTTTCTTCCTTGCCTTGCCTAGCCTGGCCTAGCCTGTGTAGTCCCCCGTCCTGTCCCGAGGGACAGTCCCGGGGAGCGTCCCCGGGGACAGTCCTTTGAGCAGCGCGCTTGCGCGCCTTCTTCTCTCGGTCGCGTGCGCGTACTCGGTCGAGCGCTTCCAACTCCGAGCGCGTTGTCTGAGTGGTGGCAAAGTCAACGATCAGCCAGTGCGTGTCGTGATACGTCCACAGGCCGCTATCGACAAACGTCGGCACCGAATCGGGGTCGAATCCCGGAATCGCGCACAGATCCCCTGGCTCAACAGTTCCATCGGTGCGGTTGGACACAGACCATGTGAGCGCCTGGACGAACGATCGGTACTCGCTGTCCCTCAGCCGCTGCAATCGACGATCACACAGCCACCGGTCGGGGAATCTGGCGTCAGTCACGATGCCTCCCGGCGCGGGATATAGGCCACGCCACGGCCCCGACGGATCTCCTGCGCGACGGCCGGCCAGTCCGCGGCGGCGGCAACCGCTTTCGACGCCTGGGCACGGGCCTGCTGGGCGGTCTCCACCCGCAGCGCGTGATGCTGGGCGAAGTCGAGCAGAGCGGCCCACTTCTCGCGCGAGTCATCAGGCAGCAGGCACCACGCGGGCGTCCCGGCCATCGGGTACGCCTCGGCGGTTTCGAGATACTTCTGCACCCATTCGTGCACGGCCCACCATGAAACCTGCTGCGAGGCAATGGCGGCGCTCATCTCGCGGCCTTACGGTGCTCGGCCAGAATCTCGCGGCCATCGGCCATACCCTGACACCACCAGCAGCCGCCCAACACATGCTCAACACGCGCTTGCCGATGCCGACGGTATTGGTCGACGGCACGGCGTACCCGCAGTTGTCTGCCGACTGCGGTAGTGTGAGCGGTGGTGATGCCGGGTGTGGGCTCGTGTGGCGCGGGCCCGCCCCACACTTCTTTAGGTGGTCCCTTCCGTGGATCGGTCATGCGGCATCACCACCGCGGCGACGGCGTGCGCGAGCAGATTTCAGGGCCAGGCGAGCGAAATACGCCTTGCGCAGAGACTCGGCGCGCTGGGGATCGCCGCCAGCTTCGGCGAGGAACTTGTTCTCAAAAGCGCTGCGCGCGTTCGCAGTTCGAGCTGCACGGTCTTGGGTGTTCCCCCAAGACGTATGGGCGGCCAGTTGACCGCGCAATGATTTTTCGGCCGGAGTAATAGCCAACTTCCCACCTCAGGGCATGAGGATTGCGCCGCCTTGTGGGGCGACACTGAGAAGCTGGCGCGAGATTCGCGCGGCTACGGGATACGGAGCCCGCTCGTAGTCCTTGACGCTATCACAAGCGCTGTGCAAATTTGCGTAACTGCGCGACACTGAGCGTCGCTGGTGTCAATTCATCCTTAAGTACAGCGCCCGAGGCATCTACGAGGCCCGAGGCGAAGGCGACTCGCTCGAGTACCGACTCGACTTTCTGCCACTTCAGCGTCAAACCCGGCAGTTGCAAGTATTTTTGGCCATCGACGGTTTGCGTCGGCAAACCTGCTAGACGTCCGTTGACCGTGGGCGCGGAATCCTCAGCGGCTAGCCATTTCTCGCTCATCGGCTTCGCTGTGGCGGCCCACGCTTCGGTGTACTCCGGCCGCATCTGATTATCAACGTGGGTCTGTTTGCAGAACATGCAGACGGTGCGACCCTTCTCGTCGACCACCTTGACCCGAATCGCCAGAGAGCCCATTCTCACACCCGGTCCCCTCGTTTCAGCCGCCGAGCTGCCTCGCGCGCCCGCTGGTCTGCAGCGCTCGCGCCGTAACGCTCCAGCATGGTGTCCGAGCGCCAGCCCATAAGCCGCTTCAGGTCGCGCTCCTGACCGCCCGCGAGGAGGAAGTCGTGAGCGTTGGTGTGGCGGAAGCGGTGCGGGTGAACCTTGGCCGGATCCAGGCCGGCCATCTCGGCGCGGACCTTCAGCCTTTCCCGCACCCCATCGGGGGTGAATCGGCCGCGCTCGCCCAGGAATAGCGCGGGGCTGCTCGCGTGACGATGGTTGCGCCGCTCCCGAAGGTACCTATCGAGCGCGAGGGCCGTCCTGTCGCCGAAGTACGCCGACCGGATTCGTGAGCCCTTCCCGATGACCTGCACAGTTTCGGCGTCCAGGTCGAGATGATCGAGGTTGATACCGGTGACCTCTGACACCCGGAGACCACAGTCGAGCAGCAGCCGGATAACCGCCTCGTCGCGTCGGTCTTTGAAGCTCTTGCCCTTGCACGCGCCCACCAGCGCGGCCAACTCATCGTCGGTGAACACGGGAACCGGCGGCGGCTCGGGCCTGTCCACCTCGATCCCGGCCAGCGGGTCTTGGTCGATGATGCCTTCGGTCAGCAGCCAGTTGGTGAAGCGGCGCAGGCCGCGCCAGCGGGTGCGGATCGTTCCGGCGCTCAGGCTCCGCTCGCGCAGCGCGTCAAGCCAGCGCAGCACGTTGCCACGAGTCAGGCTGGATAGGTCCGCGGGCTGTCCTCGAGCGGCAAGCCACGCACTGAAGTAGGTCAGCGATTGCCCGTAGAGGACCAACGTGCGGTCGGCCTTGCCTTCCACGCGCAGCGAGCGATTGAAGCTGCCTCGCAGCGTTTCGAGAGACTCAGCCATTTGCCTAGGTTATCAGGCGAGTAAGCGTTATGCTCTGTAAGCGCAATGCTCAGTCCCGGTTGTTTCTCCTGCTTAGATCGGCATTTCGTGACGCCTGAACCCTTTTCGGCTCGCCCGGCATCTTCGGGTAGTTCGGCGGGTAGGGCATATCGCCGAGGCCGCGCTCCTCGTCGGCGGCGACCATATCCAGCAGCGGGGTGATCGACTGCTTGGCCGAATCGATGTCCGCCCACGGATCATCGCGTCCCGCAACGAAATTCGGCACTGTCGCAATCGTGTAGTCGTCGGGATCGGCGTCGGCGAGCTCCGCCCATGTCAGCGGCGTGGACACCGTCGCGATCGGTGTCTTGCGCGCCGAGTAGGCCGAGGCGAAGGTGCGGTCGCGCGCGTTCTGGTTGAAGTCGATGAATACCCGCCTGCCGCGTTCCTCTTTCCACCACGACGTCGTGACCGCGTCGGGTGCGCGCCGCTCCACCTCACGCGCCAGCGCGATCCCCGCCCGGCGTACGGCGATGAAGTCCCATTCCGTCGCGATCCGCAGGAACACATGCACGCCACGTCCGCCGGAGGTTTTCGGGTAGCCGACCAGGCCGAGCTCGTCGAGCACCGGCTTGAGCACATCGATCGCGATGGCGCTGGCCTCCCGGAAACCGGTGCCCGGCTGCGGATCCAGGTCGACACGCAGCTCGTCGGGGTGTTCGGTGTCCGGGCAGCGCACCTGCCATGGATGCAGCGTGATCGTGCCCATCTGAGCGGCCCACACGATCGACGACGGATGGGTCACCTTCAGCGCGTCGGCGGTCCGTCCCGACGGGAAGGTGACGCGGCAGGTCTGCAGATAATCGGGATGATGCTGCGGAATCCGCTTCTGGTAGATCTCCTCGCCGTCGATGCCGTCGGGAAACCGCTGTAAATGGGTTGGCCGGTCGCGCAACGCGGACAGCATCGGTCCGCGCGCCACCGCCAGGTAGTACTCGACGAGCTTGCGTTTGGTACCAGCCGAGCCGAGCTTTGGGTAGTACACCTTGTCCGGGTTGGTCAGCCGGACCGTGACCCCGTCGACGTCGAGTTCCTCTGCTGCCGCAGCCATACCTGATTCCAGCACAATGAGTCCATGGACCTGCCTGTCATGCCGCCGGTTTCGCCGATGCTGGCCAAACCGGTCGCGTCGATCCCGCCCGACGCGTCCTACGAGCCCAAGTGGGACGGGTTCAGGTCGATATGCTTCCGCGACCGCGACGACGTCGAACTCGGCAGCCGCAACGAGCGGCCGATGACCCGCTACTTCCCCGAACTCGTCGCAGCGATCAAAGCCGAGCTGCCCGAGCAGTGTGTGATCGACGGGGAGATCATCATCGCCACCGACCACGGCTTGGATTTCGAGGCGCTGCAACAGCGCATCCACCCGGCCGATTCGCGGGTGCGGATGCTCGCCGAGAAGACGCCGGCTTCGTTCATCGCGTTCGACTTGCTGGCTCTCGGCGACGACGACTACACCGGGCGGCCGTTCGAGGAGCGTCGCGCCGCACTCGTCGACGCGTTAGCCGACTCCGGTCCCTCCATTCACCTGACACCGGCGACCACCGATCTGGCGACGGCCCAACGCTGGTTCGACGAATTCGAGGGCGCCGGTCTCGACGGGCTCATTGCCAAGCCGCTGAGCCTCACCTATCAACCAGACAAACGGGTGATGTTCAAGGTCAAACACGAACGCACCGCCGACTGCGTGGTGGCCGGCTATCGCGTACACAAGTCCGGCGGCGACGCAATCGGCTCGCTGCTGCTGGGCCTCTACAAGGACGACGGCACCCTCGCTTCCGTCGGCGTCATCGGCGCCTTCCCGATGGCCGAACGGCGGCGCTTGTTCACCGAATTGCAGCCGCTCGTCACCACATTCGACGGCCACCCGTGGAACTGGGCCGCCCACGAAGCAGGCCAGCGCACCCCACGCAAGAACGAGTACTCCCGCTGGAACGCCGGCAAGGACCTCTCCTTCGTACCGCTGAGGCCCGAGCGGGTGGTCGAGGTGCGGTACGACTACATGGAAGGCGAAAGATTCCGCCACACAGCGCAATTCAAGCGTTGGCGGCCCGACCGCGAGCCACGCTCGTGCACTTACGCTCAACTCGAGCGGCCGCTCACCTTCAGCCTGGGCGACATCGTGCCGGGCCTAGGTCGCGGCTGAACCCCGTGCCAGCGCAGCGGCGGCCTGCCGGGCCATGCCGGTAACCACGTTCGCGGCCGATACGGCGGCGTTGACCATGCCGACGGCCTGACCAACGGTGACGTTGGCGATCGTGTAGTCGTGCGCGGCGACGGCTCGCTGATACTCCTCGATGCGGGGCGTATCGACTTCGCCGTCCTCGAATCGGTCGGTCAAGCTGTTGCGGAGCACGCTCATCGTGTGCCCGTCCGGCCAGGGGTAGCGCCGCAATTGGTCGTAGATCGTGGTGCGGCAGGTGTCGTCGCCGGTCGCCGCGACAACACGGTCTCGAGCTTGCGGTGTCGAGAGCGCTTCGACGGTGGCATAAAAACGCGTGCCGACCAATACCCCGGCCGCGCCCAGCATCAACGCCGCGGCCAGGCCGCGGCCGTCGGCGATGCCTCCCGCGGCGAGTACCGGGGTGTCAGTTCCGCGGCTTGCGACCAGGTCGACGATTTCGGGTACCAGGGTCAGCGTGGAGCGCGGCCCGTAGCCGTGTCCGCCGGCTTCGCTGCCCTGGGCCACCAGCACGTCGGCGCCGACCTGCAGGGCTCGCTCGGCGTGCGCACGGTTTTGGATTTGGCAGATCAGCCGTGTGCCGGCCGACTTGATCCTGTCGGCAAAGGGAGCCGGATCACCGAACGACAGCATGACCGCGACCGGCTCGCGGTCCAAGGCGAGATCGAGCAGCTGCGGCTGCTGCGCCAGCGACCAGGTGATGAATCCGCAGCCGACTCGCGACCCGGTGGCCAGGTCGAACTGGCGGGCCAACCAATCCTTGTCCCCGTAGCCGCCGCCGATCAGGCCGAGCCCTCCCGCGCCGCTGACTGCACCGGCCAGCTCACCGCCGGCGACCGTATCCATCGGCGCGGACACGATCGGATAGTCGATGCCGAACATCTGGGTCAACGGCGTTGAGAGCGCCACAGTGTTTATCCTGCACCGTCATCGGGCACGCGACATACATGTCAGTGACAGCGTTCAAAGACCTGCCGTTGGCCGACCGTGACCGCAAATGGGACGGCGGCGCCGCCGAGAAGCGCGTCCGTAAATGGGCCGACGCGCAGGACAAACCGAATCAGAAATACCGCGACGCACACGTCTGGTACGACAGCGACAACAAAGACAACTTCACCGCGTACAAGCTACTGATCGCCGACGTGATCGGCGGCAAGCTCAAGGTGGTACCGCGCGGGGTGATGATCGCCGGCGCGATCATGGACGGCGCACGCGGCGGCATCGACCTGCCTAAGAGCGACATCGATCGGGTCAAGAGCCATCTGGCCAAGTACTACAAGAAGATGGACGAAACCCCGCCGTGGGAACGCAACTAACCGCGAGCGTCGAGCGGCCACTTATGACACGCGAATTTGCGAAAAGCGTGCAATAACTGGCCATTCGGCGAGGTGTAGTGGGTCAGCTGCGTAGGAAATCGACGATGTAGCCGGCCAGCTCTTCGCCGGCGTCTTCCTGCAGGAAGTGCCCGGCGTTGTGCACCACCGGGTGGTCGATGCCCTGAGCGCCGCGCATCTGGCGTTGGAAGATGGGCGCCATCGCGCCGGTGATCGGGTCGCCGTCGCTAAATGCGACCAGCATTGGCGTCGGGCTTTCGCACAGCGTGGCCCACGCCGACCGGTTGGCGGGGGCGGCCGGGTCGTCGGGTGAGGTGGGCACCAGGCCGGGCATGGCTCGCGGTGCGGCGCAATACGAGTCGTCGGGAAACGGCGCGTCGTACGCCGCCCGCACCGCCTCGCTCATCGGTCGGCGACACCCGGACTGCACGAACCGGCCGATGTCCAGCGACGGCAGGCCCTGGATGGCTTCGCGGAACTGCCACCAGATGTCCGGCATCGGGATATCGCCGGTCGGCAGGCCGGTGTTGGCGACGACGATCCGGCTGAACCGGTCCGGATGTTCGGCGGCCAGCCGCAGCCCGATCAGCCCGCCCCAGTCCTGGCCGACCAGGGTCACCCGCTGCAGATCCAGCACGTCGAAAACCAGGCTGCGCACCCACTCGACGTGACGCGCGTAGGTGTGGTCTTCGCGTCGCGTGGGCTTGTCGGAGCGACCGAATCCGACCAGGTCCGGGCAGACGACTCGACGCCCGGCCTCGGTCAGCACCGGGATCATTTTGCGGTACAGGAACGACCACGACGGCTCGCCATGCAGCATGAGTACCGGGTCGGCGTCGTCGGGCCCGTCTTGCACCCAGGCCATCCGCAGCGTACCGCCGTCGTCGTCGGAGATATCGTAATACCTTGGCGTGTAAGGGAATTCAGGAATGTCCGCGAACCGCTCGTCGGGTGTTCGCAATGTTTGCATGGCCTTGAAGATACCGCTAGTTCAGTCGGCCAGGGCCGACATCAGCCGGTCCAGGAACGGACGTTGGCCCTTGAGCAGCTTGGCTCTGGCCTGCGCCACCGGGAACCAGCCGACCCGATCGATCTCGGGGAATTCCTTGAGGGTTCCGGAGCCTTTGGGCCATTCCAGTTCGAAGGTATTGCTGTGTGCGTCGGTGACGTCGAGATCGGCTTGCACCGCGAACGCGGTGATCACCTTGCCGCTGGGCTGTTTGAGTGGCTCGAAGTCGATGCGCGGCCCGGCCGGCACCGGCAGGCCGAGTTCTTCTTCGAATTCGCGTTGGGCGACCACCCAGGGATCTTCGCCGTCGCTGTACTCCCCTTTCGGGATCGACCACGCGCCCTCGTCCTTGCGGGCCCAGAACGGCCCGCCCGGATGCCCGATCAGCACCTCGACAACCCCGTCGCGCACGCGGTACAACAGCAGTCCCGCACTGAGCTTCGGCACGCGGTCAAACCCCGACCGCGCGTTCCAAATCCTTGAGCGAGTTCTCCAGATGCCCGAGCAGACGCTGCAGGTGCGGCACGCTGCGCCGGCACCCGACCAGACCGAAGTCGAGGTTGCCGGCGTTGTTGACCACGGTGATGTTCAGCGCCTGCCCGTCCAGGGCGATCGACAGCGGATAGTTGCCGTCGAGCCGGGCGCCCCGCCAGTACATCGGCTGCGTCGGCCCTGGCACGTTGGAGATCACGATGTTGAACGGCGGCGGTGCCGACGAGACGAAACCCGGGACCGCGGCCAGGGCCAACGGCGCCATCATGACGGCCGACAGCGCCAAGGCCTGTAGCCGCGGCAGTTCGGAGAAAACTTTCTTGTTCTTGCGCATCGACTCGCTGATGATCTGCAGCCGGTGGGCCGGATCGTCGACGTGCGTGCCCAGGTTGCACAGGATGGTGCCGACCATGTTGCCGCCGCTGTCGGCCTCGTCTTCTTTGCGCAGACTGATCGGCACCATTGCCACCAATGGCGTGTCCGGCAACGCATTCTGATCCGCCAGGTAGTAGCGCAGCGCGCCCGCGCACATCGCGAGCACGACGTCGTTGACGGTCACACCGGCGGCCTGTTTGATGCTTTTCACCCGGTCCAGCGAATACGACTGCGCCGCAACGCGGCGCGCGCCGCCGATACGGACGTTGAGCATGGTGCGGGGTGCGGCGAACGGCAGCGTCAGCTGCTGCTCGAGCAGCGCGGCGCGAGCCAGCGTCCACGTCGAAGGACCAAGGGCGGCAACTGATCCCGCCAATTGGGTGATCGTCTGCCACCGGGATCGGCTCGGCGATTGGCGATGCCGGCGCGGCAGATTCCAGATCGCCCGCAGCTCTGTGTCATTGGGGTCGGTGGACAGCGAGCGCTGCATCAGCTTGAGCGCCGAGACGCCGTCGATCAGCGCATGGTGGAACTTGGTGTACAGGGCGAATCGCCCGTCGCTCAGCCCCTCCACGAAATGGCCTTCCCACAACGGGCGGTGGCGGTCGAGCAGGCTGCCGTGCAGCAGGGAGCTCAGTTCGAGCAGATCGCGGACCCGTCCAGGCGGCGGTAGGGCCGAGCGCCGCACGTGGTAGTCGATGTCGATGTCGTTCTCGTCGTCGTAGGCCCAGCCGATGTTGGCGATTCCGCCGAACATCCGTGCCGGGCGTTTACGGAAGGTGGGCTGGAATTCCGTGTTGGCGACCAGAGCTTCGTAGGTCTCGCGGGCGAATTCGGGTCCGGCGCCCTCGGGCGGCTCGAACAGTTGCAGGCCACCGACATGCATGGGGTGCTCACGAGATTCACCCAGCAGAAATATCGAATCGGTGGGCGTTATCAGCTCCATTGAACTATTAAACCGTGACTGGCTAACGCATCATCCAGATCGGTCAAATAGCAACTGGCCCAGCGGTTTACAGGCCGGGTATGCCCGGGATACCGGGCAGTCCGGGAACGTGCGGGCCACCGCCGTGGGGCAGGCCCGGAAGTCCGGGGCCAGGAACCTTTGGACCCGGAAGGTTCGGGCCCGGAATGCCCGGCCCCGGCAGCGGCGGCGGGGGTAGTTGAGGGGCCGGTAACGCCGGCGGCGGCGGCAGCGCCGGCGGGGGTGGCGGGGCCGCGGGCGCGGGTGCGGGCGCCGGAGCCGCGGGAGCAGGTGCGGGAGCCGCCGGCGCAGGCGCGGGCGCTTGGGGAGGGGGCGCCGGCTGGGGTGGCGGCGCCTGTTTGGTTGGGGCGACGACACTTTGGCCCAGATTGGGCCGCTGGTTGACGTGCGGCCGAATGTCGAGGGCAAGCGCAATCGCCAGTGCCGCAACACCGACGACGAAGATCGTCAGCACTCCCAGCGCCACCAGAAACGGCTTGCGTTCCGGGTGGTCGGCATTGGTGTGGAAGTCGAGTTCGTCGGCTTCGTCGACCGGGTCGGCGCTGTACGCGAGGGGCTGGCCGTGGTCGTTCGGCTGGGCATCGGGTGCCAGGCCGGTGCCGGGGTCTTGCGCGTAGGCCACCGCGGCGGTCGAGGATTCGAAGAGCGGTGCGTGCGCCGACGCCAGCGCCGCACCGCGGGCCAGCGCGGTCTCCGGCTCCTCGGCGGCGCTGACCGCGAGCGTCGTCGCCGCATCCAGCTCCGACTTGATCATCCCGACGTCGACGCCCGAGCCCACCACGAACAGGCCCTCCGGCCGCGACGGCAAGCCGTCGGCACCCGCGGTCATCGCGGTGATCCGGGCGACGGCCTGGGTGTCGTCGTCGGGCAGGACTGCCCGGTGCACATCGGTGATCGAACCGTCGGCGGAGTCGACGACGGCCAGGGTCGCGCTGTCCGGTTCGATGAACAGCAACCCGGTGTGCGTGTAGCCCATCGCGGAGCCGACCGTTTGGGCCAGCGCGGCCGCGGCCAGGAACGCCGACACCAGCATGACGTTTTCCACCTTGCGGGCGGCCAGCACATCTCGCAGTGCGCTTGCTTCGATGGGGTCGGTCCAGGTCACGCCGGTCGAAGCCAGCCGGTGGCCGCCGTCCGCCGCGCTTTCGCGGGTGCCCAGGATCGCCGCGATCACCTGGTCGGCGGCGCTGGTGGGCGGCGCGGTGTTGGCGCCCGCGGGGATCGCGAACGTGTCCTCTTCGACGGTGGCGCCGTCCGCGTTTTCGCCTTCGACCAGCACCATGCGGACAGTGGTGGGTGCCATCGACACTCCGAGCACGATGTCCACAGTTTCCTCCAAGCGGTTAGCCGCCGCTGGCCCCCCGCTGACCCCGATGCTTTGACCCTACTCGCCGTAGCAAAGGGTAAACGAACCTTCGTTGACGCGGTGGCTGGCGACGAGTCGCCGTGAATGCCGTCGCGAGAAGGCGGCCCGAGGGGTAGATTCCTGCCATCGATAGCTGAAATAGGTTGCGCCACAACACACCACACCGGACTTATGCCGAACTAGCCGTTCCGGTGGTTAACCGGAACTGGCTGGAAAAATTTGGCGGTGGCGGAGGGATTTGAACCCTCGGACGGGGGTTACCCGTCACACGCTTTCGAGGCGTGCTCCTTAGGCCGCTCGGACACGCCACCGCCGGACAGCTTACCGAACGCCGGGCCGCTCACCCCAATCGCTGGCGGGCGAAGAAGTCCTCCAGCAGCGCCGCGCACTCGTCGGCCAGCACGCCGCCCCGCACCTCGGGCCGGTGGTTGAGGCGCCGGTCACGCACCACGTCCCACAGCGAGCCGACCGCGCCGGTCTTGGGCTCCCACGCCCCGAACACCAGCCGTCCCACCCGCGCCATCACCAGCGCACCGGCGCACATCGTGCACGGCTCGACGGTGACCGCCAGCGTCGCACCCTCCAGCCGCCAGCCGTCGCCGAGCACGCCGGCGGCGGCCCGCATCGCCAGGATTTCCGCATGCGCAGTCGGATCGCCGAGGGCCTCCCGGGCGTTCACCGCCCAGGCCAGCTCGGTGCCGTCGGGGCCGACGACCACCGCGCCTACGGGGACATCGCGCGGGCCCGCTGTCGTCGCAACGTCCAGCGCGGCGCGGATCAGGTCTTCGTCGGAAATCACCGACCGGGCTTCATGGCGGCGACCCGCCGCGCCCGGCTCCGCCGCGCTTGCGATCACCGACCGAGGCGATCGAGCACCGCCGACAACTCCTCGGCGAAGCCCATCTCGCGCGCGATGCGGCCCAGCTGCTCGTCGGCGTACAGGTCGGTCTCGTCGAGGATCACGCCCAGCACCGCCTCGGGCAGCCCGATGTCGGACAGCAGTCCCAGATCGCCCTCCTCGAATGGCTCGGCGTCCTCCAGGTCCTCCGGATCGATGTCCGCGTCCAGGTTCTCCAGCACCTCGGCGGCAATGTCGTAGTCGAGGGCCGCTGTGGCGTCTGAGAGCAGCATCCGGGTGCCCGACGGGCCCGGCCGCAGAATGACGAAGAACTCGTCGTCGACGTCGAGCAGCCCGAAAACCGCCCCGGCGCTGCGCAACTCGCGCAGTTCGGTCTCGGCGTCGGCCAGGCTGGTCAGCGCCTTGCGACGCATCGGAGCGCAGCGCCACTTGCCGTCTTCGCGCACGACGGCCACGCCGAAGCCGTCCGGCGTGTCCGCCTGCGCAGAGGCCCGCTGTGGTGCCATGCGCGCAACGCTAGTCCCTGACGGTGCAGCTTGACCAGCGAACTTGCCGCGAAATGTGCCAACCTTGGGGTGTGGCAAAGACACCGGTGTGCGTACTTGGGCTCGGACTGATCGGTGGCTCGATCATGCGGGCCGCGGCCGCGGCAGACTACGAGGTCTTCGGCTACAACCGCTCCGTCGAGGGTGTCCAGGCTGCCCGCTTCGACGGCTTCGACGCCACTACGGATCTCAGCGAGGCCCTGACCCGCGCCGCCGACGCGGGCGCGTTGATCGTGCTCGCCGTGCCGATGCCGGCTTTGCCGTCGCTGCTCGCCCACATCGCCGAATTGGCGCCGCACTGTCCCCTCACCGACGTCACCAGCGTCAAGAGCGCAGTGCTCGACGAGGTCACGGCCGCCGGGCTACGTGATCGCTTCGTCGGTGGCCACCCGATGACCGGAACCGCGCACTCGGGTTGGGCCGCGGGCCATGTCCGCTTGTTCAGCGGGGCCCCGTGGGTGGTCAGTGTCGACGACCACGTCGACCCCGCGGTGTGGACCTTGGTGATGACGTTGGCGCTCGACTGCGGCTCGGTTGTGGTGCCGGCGCGCTCCGACGAGCACGACGCCGCCGCGGCCGCGATTTCTCATCTGCCGCATCTGCTCGCCGAGTCGCTGGCCGTCACCGCCGCCGAGGTTCCGCTGGCCTTCGCGCTGGCCGCTGGGTCGTTTCGCGACGGCACCCGGGTGGCAGTCACCGCACCGGATCTGGTGCGCGCCATGTGCGAAGCCAACGCCGGCCAGGTTCTGCCGATGGTGGACCGGTTCATCGAATTGCTCACCAATGCCCGAGAGTCGCTGGCGCACAACAACTCTGTGGCCGAGTTGGTCGAAGCCGGGCACGCAGCACGCACTCGCTACGACAGCTTTTCGCGGCCGGAGATCGTCACTGTCTTTGTCGGCGCGGAGAATTGGCGCGAGGAACTGGCCGCAGCCGGGCGGGCCGGTGGGGTGATCAGATCCGCTCTGCCAAGCCTGGATACTCCACGATGAACCCGTCGGCGTCGACCACCAAAGTGGTGTCGGACACCGGCGATTTCACCTTGACCTCCCCGATGGTGGCCGAACTGGCGTTGCTGTAGGTGACGACGGCTGACGTGATGGACATGTCGGGCAGTCCCACGTAGATCACGGGCGCGATGATCGAGTCGGACCGCTCGTGCAGGCCGTGACGGCGGATCGGCAACGTATTGAAGAACGGGCTGAACACCACGTCGACGTCCAGAGCGCCGTCGAACGCGGCCCGTGACTCTCCGCGGTGGTCGGTGACCAGCCACATGTTCTCCTCGTCGCGGGCGATGGAGAGCTGGCGTTCCCGCTCGGCCAGCGTCACCGTCAGCCCGAGTCGCTTCGTGGCGCCGGTCTCATCGGTCTGCAGGTCGTAGTAGGCGCCGAACGCCGGCTGGGTGTCGGTGGCCGCGGCGACGATGCGGCCGTTGGCCTTGATTCGGTTGCCGGACAACTGCACCCGCACCGATTCCATGCGGTAGCAGTCGGGCGCACGCCACGTCAGCATCGCCGGCCAGGCGCTCGACGTCGCATCAGGAGGGGCTGGGCTCACGCGCTATACCGTAGGCGACCGGGTCGGGTGTCGCACAGCCTGGCCGTCGGGTCGGCAAGAGCCGCTGCAGCCGGCCGGTGCCCGGCGCCGATACCCACACCGCGAACGCCAGTGCGGCGTCAAGGATCAATGCCAGCGCAGCCACCATCAGTGCGCCGACCAGCGCGATGTGGAACTGGCGCACCTTGATGCCGTCGATCAGGTAACGGCCCAGCCCACCGAGGCTGGCATACGCCGCCACCGTCGCGGTGGCCACCACCTGCAGGGTCGCGGTGCGCAGCCCTCCGATGATCAGCGGCAGCGCATTGGGCACCTCGACACGCAGCAACACCCGCAGCTCGGTCATGCCCATCGAGCGGGCGGCGTCGACGACCTTCGCATCGACATTGGACACCCCGGCGTAGGTGCCGGCCAGCAGCGGCGGGATGCCCAGCAGCATCAGCGCGACGATCGGCGGGCCCAGGCCCAAACCCCAGACCAGCACGGCCAACAACAGCACACCCAGTGTGGGCAGCGCACGCAGCCCGTTGATCGCGGTGACCACAATCAGCGCGCCGCGACCGGTGTGCCCGATGACCAGCCCGATCGGGATGGCGATCAACGCCGAAGCCGCGACGGCCAGCGCCGTGTATTCCAGGTGCTCCAGCGTGCGGGCCGCCAGGCCCGTCGGCCCGATCCAGTTGGCGGCGGTGAACAGGAAGGACAGTGCGCGCGCAAGAAAGTTCATCGCGCGCCGCCCACGATCGGAGCTCTCAGCGGCCGGGCCGGGCGGCGCACGCGCGTCACCCGCTGCCACGGTGTGGCGAGCCGGCCGGCCAGCACGATCAGCACGTCGATCACGATCGCCAGCCCGAAGATCGCGATGATGCCGGCCATCACCTGGTCACTCTTGTCGGCCTGATATCCCTCGGTGAACCAGGTACCCAGACCGCCGATGCCGATCACGGCGCCGACCGAGACCATCGAGATATTCGTCACTACGACGACCCGCAGTCCCGCCACCAACACCGGAATAGCCAGCGGCAGTTCGACTTTCAGCATCCGGGTGATCGGCCGGTAGCCGACGGCGGTGGCAGCGTCGCGCACCTGCTGTGGCACCGCGTCCAGCGCCTCGAGCACGGCCCGCACCAGCAGCGCCGTCGTGTAGAGCGTCAGCGCGACAACGACATTCGCCTCGTCGAGGATGCGGGTGGGGATCACCAGCGGCAAGACCACAAACAGGGCCAGCGAAGGAATGGTGAACACGATGCTCGCGGTCACCGTGGTCAGCCGGCGCAGCGTAGTTCGCCGCTGCACGGCCACACCCAGCGGCAGTGCGATCGCCAGCCCGAGCAGCACCGGTACCAGCGACAGCCGCAGATGGATCACGGTCAGCGTCCACGCGGCCGGCAGGTGAGTGAGCAGGTAGTGCACGGCTAGTCCTGCCGCCGGGATTCCAGCGCGTCCAGCACATCGGTGGCCAACACTCCCCCGATGACCTTGCCCGCCTTGTCCACTGCCACACCCAGCATCGACGGCGAAGCCAGCGCGGCATCCAGTGCCTGGCTGAGGTTCCCGTCCGGGCGCAACTGCGAACCGACGGCGGTCACGCTGTCCGACAACGACGCGCCGTTGCGGTACTGCCGCAGGCCTGCCGCGTCGATCCATCCCAGCGGCGTGCCGTCCTGGTGAACCACCAGTGACCAGCCGTCGCGCAGTTGGGCTGCACCGATCTGGGACTCCGAGATCTGTGGAATGTCGTGCAACGGAAGCCCGTCGGCGTCCAGGCACTGCAACCAGCGGTAGCCGCGGCCGAGACCGATGAAGCTCGAGACAAAATCGTTGGCCGGTCGCGACAGCAACCGCGCGGGTTCGTCGTATTGCTGCAGCGAACCGCCCGGGCCGAACACCGCGATGAAATCGGCCAGCCGGACCGCCTCGTCGATGTCGTGTGTGACGAACACGATGGTCTTGCGCAATTCGCTTTGCAGGCGCACGATTTCGCGTTGCAGTTCGCGGCGGACTATCGGGTCGACGGCGGAAAACGGCTCGTCCATCAACAGAATCGGCGGGTCGGCCGCCAGCGCCCGCGCCACGCCGACGCGCTGCTGCTCACCGCCGGAAAGTTGGGCGGGATAGCGGGTGGCCAGCCTCGGATCGAGCCCGACCCGCTCCAGCACCTCGTAGGCGGCCTTGCGTGCGGCACGGCGCGACTGCCCCTTGAGCACCGGCACCGTCGCGACGTTGTCGATCACCCGTTGATGCGGCATCAGGCCGGCGCCCTGGATGACGTAGCCGATTCCGAGGCGCAGCTTCACCGGATCGACGCTGGAGACGTCGGCGCCGTCGACGGTGACGGTGCCCGACGTCGGCTCGATCATCCGGTTGATCATGCGCATGGAGGTGGTTTTGCCGCAGCCCGACGGGCCGACGAAGACCGTCAGCGCGCCCTGCGGTACGTCCAGCGACAGTTGGTCGACGGCGACGGTGCCGTCGGGATAGACCTTGCTGACCTTGTCGAAGCGAATCATTGCCGGATCGGATGGTCGAAGCCGTTGTCCCGCACCCAGTTCCGTGCGGCCTCGTCGGGATCGACACCGGAGTTGCCCGCGACCGCCATGTTGAGTTGCGCCAGGCCGGCGGTGCTGAGCTTGGCCGACACCGCGTCCAGCACATCTTTGAGCCGGTCCGACTTTTTCTGCGAGTTGACCAGCGGCACGATGTTGCCCGCCAGGAAGTTGTGCTCAGGATCGTCGAGCACCACCAGGTGATTTTGCGGGATCGCCGGCGAAGTGCTGAAGATGTTGGCCGCGTTGACCGTTCCGTCCAGCAGCGCGCGTACCGTTACCGCGCCGCCGCCGTCGCTGATCGCGACGAAGTTGCCGGGACCGACGTCCAGTCCGTACTTCTGCCGCAGCCCAAGCAGTCCCGACGGCCGGCTCTGGAACGCCGACGGCGCCGCGAACCTCACCTCGGCCGAGTGCGGGGCCAGATCGGCGATGGTCTTGAGGTTCCACAGCGCGGCCGTGGCGGCCGTGACGGTGACCGTGTCGGTGTCCGACGCGGGCGACGGTGTCAGGATCGACAAGTCGCCGGGCAGCCGTTTGTAGAGCTCCAATTCGACGGCGTCGAGGATGGTCACCATCGCGTCGGGCTGGAAATACAGCAGAAGGTTGCCGATGTACTCCGGTACCAAATCGATCGAATGGTCTTTGAGCGCAGGGATATACGTTTCTCGGCTGCCGATCCCCAGGCGGCGTCCGACGTCAAAGCCGTTGGCCTGCAACGCCTGTGCGTAGATCTCGGCGACGATCTTGGATTCGGGGAAGTCGGCGGACCCGACCACAATCGATTGCGTGCTGCCCGACATCCCGCCGAGAGGATTGGAACTGCCGCAACCTGCGATCAGAAGACACGTCGCAAGCCACACCGCCGCGTGGCGTCGCAGCGTGCCCATACTTGCCGACCCTATCGCCACAACCCGCGCCACACGGCGGTGATTCCTGCAAAGATGGGACTATGAGCAGCGATCCACCTGTATCGCCCGATCAGCCACGTCCAGCCGAAGTACCGGCGCACGACGCCGCGAAGCAGCCGTCGGGTTCGCCGGTGATGTTCACCCGGGCCGGCGCGGTGTGGACGGCGCTGACCGTCGGCTTCCTGATTCTGATCGTGTTGCTGATCTTCATCACCCAGAACACGGCGTCGGCGCAATTCCAGTTTTTGGGCTGGCATTGGAGCTTGCCGCTGGGGGTGGCCATTCTGCTGGCGGCGGTGTGCGGCGGGCTGATCACCGTGCTGGCCGGCACCGCGCGGATCTACCAGTTGCGGCGGGCAGCCAAGAAGCACGCCTCGGGTCGGCACTAAGCCGGATTGCGAGGCTCCTCATCGCGCTTCGCGCTCGGCATCGTCGCCGCGCTGGTTTCTGGGCAACAGATCCCACACGTGCTCGGTGCAGTTGACCGCGGCAATGCTGGCCTGCCCGGAGCGGGAGAACAACAGTCGGGTCACCGACACGTAGTCGATCGGGAACGACAACAGCCGACGGGTTCCCAGGATCTCGTGCAGCACCACGTTGATCACCCCGCCGTGGCTGAACACCGCCACGGTGTCGTCGGGGTCGGCGGCAGCGACGACGTCGTCGACGGCGGCGTTGACCCGGGCGCGGAAAGCGGCCTCGTCGACCGAGCTGGGTAACCGGCCCTCGGCCATCCGGGCCCACTCCTGAGGGTTCTCCTCGCGGATCTGCTCGATGGGGATATAGACGGGCAGATCGCGGTCGTATTCGGCGAACCGTTCGTCGATGTCGACGGCCAGATCGCGCGCCGCGGCGACCGGTTCGGCGGTCTGGACGGCGCGGCGTTGCGGGCTGCTGACGACCCGGGTGATCGGGAACCGGGCCAGCGCCTCAGGCAGCCGTTCGACCTGCTTGAACCCCTCGTCGGATAAGTCGGGGTCGGCGCCTTGGCCGGGTTCGCTGCGAAGCGGCAGGGCATGCCGGACCAGGAGCAGTTGCATCCGCTCAGCCTCGCATTCGCGGCGAAGTGTGCTCGCACACAGGCGGAGAATGTTATTCTCCGGACAGAGAGTGAGGTGTGCGGTGGACGCGGGTGTGCTGGGTCGCTGGCTGGACGAGAACGGTGCCCCGGGCGCCGGCGAGGAACCGGTACTCAAACCGCTGTCGGGCGGTTCGCAGAACACGCTGTATCTGATCGAGCGCGGCGGCGAGCGCATGGTGCTGCGGATGCCGGGCGCCCGGGCGGACGCGGCCCGCATCGACGGCCTGCTGCGCGAGATCCGGCTGGTGCGGGCGTTGTCCGGGACTGATGTGCCACATGCCGAGCTGATCGCCGCCGACGATGCCGGCGATCTGCTCGGCATGCCTTTCTACGTCATGCGGGCGATCGACGGCTGGAGTCCGATGGACGGCGGCTGGCCGGCGCCGTTCGACAGCGACTTGGCGGCTCGGCGGGAGTTGGCGTTCGAACTCGTCGGCGGCGCTGCGCGGCTGGGCCGGGTGGACTGGCGCGCGCAGGGCCTGGAGGGTTTCGGCCGCCCGGACGGATTCCACGAGCGGCAGGTCGACCGCTGGCTGGCCTTCCTGGACGCCTATCGGGTGCGTGACCTTCCCGGTCTCGAGGAGGCCGCCGACTGGTTGCGCCGCAACCGTCCCGCGCACTACACGCCGGGCATCATGCACGGCGACTACCAGTTCGCCAACGTGATGTTCGCGCACGGGGCGCCGGCCAGGCTGGCCGCGATTGTCGACTGGGAGATGACCACGGTCGGCGACCCGCTGCTGGATCTGGCGTGGTGCCTGCTCGGTTATGACGGCGAACATCCGCGGACTGACGGGTTTTATCTGGACATGGCCGGTATGCCGGCGCGCAGCGAGCTACTGGAGCACTATGAAACGGTCAGCGGGCTGTCGACCGAGAACATCGACTACTACCTCGTGCTGGCCAACTGGAAGCTCGGCATTGTGCTGGAAAAGACCTACGCTGCCGGTGTGCGCACCGGGAAGGTCGACCCGAAGATCACCGAGGCGTTCGGCCCGATGATCCTGCAGCTGATCGCCACCGCGGCCGAATTGGCGCGGTCGAAATGAGTTACGCAGAACAGCTTTTCGACCTGACCGATCGGGTCGTCCTGATCACCGGCGGTAGCCGGGGCCTGGGCCGGGAAATCGCGTTCGGGGTTGCCCGCTGTGGGGCCGACGTGGTGATCGCCAGCCGCAACATGGACAACTGCGTGGCGACCGCCAAGGAGATCGAGGCCGAAACCGGGCGATCCGCCATGCCGTATCAGGTGCACGTCGGGCGGTGGGACCAGCTCGACGGCCTAGTCGACGCCGCCTACGACCGGTTCGGCAAGGTCGACACGCTGATCAACAACGCCGGCATGTCCCCGCTCTACGACAAGCTGACCGACGTCACCGAGAAGCTGTTCGACGCCGTCGTCAACCTGAACCTCAAAGGACCGTTTCGGTTGTCCGCGTTGGTCGGTGAGCGCATGCTCGCCGCCGGGCGCGGATCGATCATCAACGTCAGCACCGCGGGTTCGCTACGTCCGACGCCGGACATCATCCCCTACGCGGCCGCCAAGGCCGGGCTCAACGCGATGACCGAGGCGCTGGCCAAGGCGTTCGGGCCGGCGGTGCGGGTCAACACGCTGATGGCCGGCCCGTTTCTCACCGACGTCAGCAAGGCGTGGGGACTGGAGCATGCGACGGAGAACCCGTTCCGCCACCTGTCGTTGCAGCGCGCCGGCGATCCGTCCGAAATCGTCGGGGCCGCTTTGTTTTTGGCGTCGGACGCGTCCAGCTTCACCACCGGCTCGATTCTGCGGGCCGACGGCGGGATTCCCTGACCTTAGGAGGCGAGATGGCGTGGGACTTTTCCACCGAGCCGGAGTTCGAAAAGAAGCTGGACTGGATCCGGCAGTTCGTCCGCGAGGAGGTCGAGCCGCTCGAGGTGCTCTTCCCCGGCTGCGAGTTCCTGCCGCTGAGCGACGAGCGTCGCCGCATCGTCGACCCGCTCAAACAGCAGGTCCGCGACCAGGGTTTGTGGGCCCCACACCTCGGCCCAGAACTCGGCGGGCAGGGCTTCGGCGCCGTCAAGCTGACGTTGATCAACGAGATCCTGGGCCGCAGCCCTTGGGCGCCAATCGTGTTCGGCACCCAGGCCCCCGACACCGGCAATGCCGAAATCCTGGCCCGCTTCGGCACCCAGGCCCAAAAGGATCGTTATCTGGCGGGCCTGCTGTCCGGGGAGATCTTCTCCTGCTTCTCGATGACCGAGCCGCAAGGCGGCGCCGACCCCCGCGTGTTCACCACCCGCGCAGTGCGCGACGGCGACGACTGGGTGATCACCGGGCGGAAGTACTTCTCCTCCAACGCTTCTGTCGCATCGTTCTTCATCGTCGTCGCCATCACCGATCCGGAAGTGCCGGTGCATCGGGGCGCGTCGACGTTCCTGATCCCGGCCGGCACTCCCGGTCTGACGGTGGAAGCCACCCACCACTTGACCGGCGCTCTCCCGCATGAGCCCGGCCACTCGCTGGTGCGCTACGACAACGTGCGGGTGCCGTCCGACGCGTTGCTCGGCGAACCCGGGCAGGGCTTTTTGATCCTGCAGACCCGGCTCGCCGGGGGCCGGCTGCATCACGCGATGCGTTCGATCGGCGTAGCCCAGCGCGCCATCGACATGATGGGCCGCCGCGCGAAAAGCCGCTTCACTCAAGGCAGCTCGCTGGCCGACAAGCAGCTGGTACAGGCGTTCATCGCCGACTCGTACACCGAGCTGATGCCGTTTCGGCTGGCGGTGCTTCATGCCGCGTGGCTGTGCGACACCGCGGGCGAGCATGCGGCCCGCACGGAGATCGGCGCCTGCAAGATCCTGGCGTCGCAAGTGCTCAAGTCGATCGGTCTGCGCGCGATTCAAGTCCACGGCGCGCTAGGGCTGACCGACCAATTGCCGTTGACCAACGTGCTGCTCGGCGGGGTGGCGCTCGGGTTGGCCGACGGGCCCACCGAGGCGCACAAGGTCAACCTGGCCCGGATGCTGCTGAAGAACTACGACGCCGAGGATCCAGAATGGCCCAGCGAGATGCTCGACGTCCGCCGCGAGGCCGCCCGTGCGAAATACGGAGACCTCGTTGACCAGTAGCCGGGTCACGGCTGCCGTCGAGCGCGCCCTCGACGATCGCCAGCGCGAGGCCACCGAGGAGGTCGAGCGGATCCTGGCCGCCGCGGTGCGGGTGATGGAGCGGGCGGCCCCCGATCCGCCGCGGGTCAGCGACATCGTCGCCGAGGCGGGATCGTCGAACAAGGCGTTCTACCGGTACTTTGCCGGCAAGGACGATCTCATTTTGGCCGTCATGGAACGCGGTGTGGGCATCGTGGTGTCCTATCTGCAGCACCAGATGGCCAAAGAGCCGACGCCGCAGGGCAAAATCGCGCGGTGGATCGAAGGAGTGCTGGCGCAGGTCGCCGATCCGCATCTGCTGAGCATGAGTCGTGCGGCGGCCGGGCAAGCCACCGCCAACATCGACGAGGAGATCATGCAGCCGATGCGTGATCTGCTGACCGAACCGGTTGCGGCGCTGGGCAGTACCGATGTCAAGCGCGATGCCGACGCGGTGTTCTATTGCACCGCCACAACATTGCGCCGCTACCTGGATTCGTCCGCTCGACCCGGTCGCGACGACATCGATCATCTGGTGCAGTTCTGCTTACGCGGACTGGGCGTGACGTGATGCGAGCCGTTGTCTGCCATCGATACGGCCCACCGGAAGATCTTGTCCTCGACGAGGTTCCCGACCCGGTGCCGGGTCCCGGCGAGGTGGTGGTGCGGGTGCGGGCCGCGGCGGTGAACTTTCCCGACGTGCTGCTGATCGACGGCAAATACCAGGTCCGGATTCCGGTTCCGTTCACGCCGGGCAGTGAGCTGGCCGGCGACGTGGTTGCCGTTGGCGACAGGGTCGGGTTTGCGCCGGGCGACCGGGTGAGTGGCGCCGCGTTCGTCGGTGCATTCGCCGAGCAGGCGCTGCTTCCCGCCGAGGCGCTGTCGCCCATCTCTGACGGTGCGGAATATGCGGCCGCGGCGGCGTTCGGTGTCACCTACCGCACCGCCTATCACGCCCTGCGATCGGTTGCCCAAGTGGCAGAAGGAGATTGGGTGGTGGTGCTCGGCGCGGCCGGCGGGGTGGGGCTGGCCGCTGTCGATCTGGCGGTCGCGATGAAGGCCCGGGTACTGGCCGCGGCGTCGACCGAGGAGAAGCTGCAAGTGTGCCGGCGGCGCGGCGCCGAGGCGACGGTCGACTACGACCGCGAGGACCTGAAGTCCCGCATCCGCGAGCTCACCGGTGACAATGCGCGCGTTGTCCTCGATCCCGTTGGTGGGCCGTATTCGGAGCCGGCCCTGCGTGCGCTGGGACGCGGCGGGGTCTTCATGACGCTCGGCTATGCCGCGGGAACGATTCCGGCGATACCACTCAATCTCGTGCTGCTGAAGGGCATCACGGTGCGCGGCATGGAGATCAGGACGTTTCTCGGCGATCATCCGGCCGAAGCCGAGCGCGATATGGCCGAGCTGACAGCGATGTTCGCCGACGGCCGGGTCCGGCCCTACATCGGCGCACGGTTCGCGCTGGCCGAGACTCCGGCGGCGCTACGGTATGTGGCCGAACGCAAGGCGATCGGCAAGGTGGTCATCGAGGTCGATTGACCATGTCACGGCGTGACGATGTTGAAGGCCGAGTCGGGCCGGTCGAGGACACCGAGCAGCGCCTGCAGCGCCGCCTGATCGCCGGTGACTTCCAGCCCCGGGGAAGTGAAATCGCCGGCGGCGGCGGCCAGCAGCCGGACCGTGGTCGCCAACCGCACCGTCACGTTCGCGGTAGACGCATCGGCCGGTACCCGCCGATGCACGAGCACGCCATTGCGCAGGGTGAGGCGATAATTGGCGTCGCGGTCCTCGAAGGCCACGTCGACAGTGAGATCCAAATCCCATGCCCGCGGCCCGTTGACGCTGATCGCCAGCGTGTCGAAGATCTGTTCCGGCGTCAGTTGGGACAGCATCGACTGCGAGGCCGTTTGCGTCGCGGTGCCGAAGTTGCCGTCACGCAATTCGGCGGCGCCGGAGAGGAAGAAGTTGCGCCACGTCGCGTTCTCGGCGCCATAGCCCAGCTGCTCCAACGTGTCGGCGTAGAGCTTGCGCGCGGCGCCATGCGTGTCGTCGGTGAACACCACATGGTCGAGTAATGTTGCCGCCCAGCGGAAGTCACCGGAATCGAAGGCTTGCCGGGCGAGTTCGACCACGCGGTCCACCCCGCCCATCGCGTCGACGTAGCGACTGGCCAGCGCCTCGGGCGGATGCGGCCACAGCCGGGCCGGATTGCCGTCGAACCAGCCCATGTAGCGCTGGTAGACGGCCTTCACATTGTGACTGACCGACCCGTAGTACCCGTGGGTATGCCACACTCTGTCCAGCGCCGGTGGCATCTCGAACATTTCGGCGATCTCCACACCGGTGTAGCCCTGATTGAGGAGCCGCAGCGTCTGGTCGTGCAGATAGGCATACAGGTCCCGTTGCAGCGACAGGAACTCGACGAGGCGATCGCGTCCCCAGGTGGGCCAGTGGTGAGAGGCGAATACGACATCGGCGCGATAGGCGAACATGTCGATCGCCTCAGTGAGATATCCCGACCACACGTGCGGATCACGCACCAACGCGCCGCGCAGGGTCAGCAGGTTGTGCAGATTATGGCTGGCGTTCTCGGCCATGCACAAGGCCCGGAATTGCGGGAAATAGAAATGCATTTCAGCAGGCGCCTCGGTGCCCGGCGCCATTTGGAATTCGATGTCCACGCCGTCGATTGTGTGCGTCTCACCGGTCGCGCGAATATCGACCGTCGGGACGATGAGCGCCACCTCACCCGTCGACGGCGCCTGACCCAGACCGCAACCGACTTGGCCCTGCGGCCCGCGCGGCAGCGAGGTGCCGTACATGTAGGTTGCGCGACGTGCCATCGCCGTGCCGGCGTAGACGTTTTCCTGAACGGCGTGCTGGGTGAATCCTTCCGGCGCCAGCACCGCCACCTTGCCGGCATCGACGTCGGCCTGTGACGTGACGCCGAGGACACCACCGAAATGGTCGACGTGACTGTGGGTGTAGATCACCGCGACGACGGGCCTGTCCCCGCGGTGGGTGCGGTACAGCGTCAGCGCTGCCGCCGCCACCTCGGTGGACACCAGCGGATCGATGACGGTGATGCCGGTGTCGCCTTCGACGAAGCTGACGTTCGACAGATCCAGGCCGCGAACCTGGTAGATACCCGGCACCACCTCGTAGAGGCCCTGTTTGGCATTCAGCATCGACTGCCGCCACAGGCTGGGATGCACCGACGTCGGCGCGTCGCCGCTGATAAACGAGTAAGCATCGTTATCCCAGACCACGCGGCCGTCGGCGGACTTGACTACGCAGGGGCTCAGCGCGGCAATGAATCCGCGATCGGCATCGGCGAAATCGGTTGTGTCATCGATCGGCTCCACTGCCACAACACTGCCAGCAATTCATCTACGTCGGACCGAAATCGGAGCGGAAATGGCTCTGTGACCTGGAAATTAAATTTTGCCGAATCCGATGTTCCCGATCCCGCCGAGCTGCATACTGCCGAAACGGTCCGTCAATATCGGGCCGCCGAAACGACAAAGGAGCACGGGTGAAACGTTCAGTAACGATCGCTGCAGCAGCGACGGCGATCGTCGTCACGGGCTTGACGGGCTGTTCCGGCGGTGGAGGCCAGAAGGTCAGCACCAAGGGCCACGCCAAGGTGGTGGTCGACGGCCAGGATCAGAACGCCAAGGGTCAGGTCACCTGCCAAAAGGCGGCGGGCGAACTCCAGATCGGGATCGGTCAGCCTGGCTCGTCCAACGCCGTCGCAGTCCAGGCCACCGACGCCAATCCGCCCGTGGTTCACCAGATCGCATTGGGCACTGTCAACGGTGTGAACCTTGCTTACCAGCAGGGCAGTCCCGGAGCCAGCGCCCAAGCCTCGAAGGACGGCGACGGCTACAAGTTCACCGGGACGGCGACCGGCGTGGATCCGTCAAATCCCATGGCAGGCATGGTGAGCAAGCCGTTCGAGGTCGACGTCACCTGCCCGTAGCAGCCTGAGCGGCAAGATCGTAAACGGTTGCACCGCCTACATTCTGCGGGCGGTAGTGCGCCTTGACCCATTCCGTAATCGCGGCGGCGGTGCCGGCGGGTTTCCGCGGACCACCGGGTCCACCCGGATGCCCGCGACCGTCATCGGGGATGAAGTAGCGAATCTGGCCGTCGGCGACGTACCGCTGAAACTGCGCCAACGTCGGTGAGTTGTCCTGGCCGCTGAAGCCACCGATCGCCATCACCGACGTGCCGGTACTCAGCTCGAGGCTGTCGGTCAGGTGTGAGCCGATAGTTGCTGCGGCCCAACGCTTGTCGGCGGCCGTCAACAGTAGCGCGTCCAGGGCTTTGTTGTCGCCAGGCCGCGGTCCCGGACCGCCGTGGTCGCGGTCCGACGCGTGCGCCGGCCCCGACCGCGGGATTGCGCCGCCGTGATAGACCGCGACTGCTTCGACGGTGTATGCCGCAGTGCCGCCCAACCCGAACAGCAGCCCGGCCGCGGCCAGCACGGCGGGGTATCGGCGCAGCGGCCGGCCGATCAGCAGCGCGGCCGCCACGGCAATCGTGCCGAGAAGCAGGGTCCAACGCAGCCACGGCAGCCACTCCGGTGTGCGGTCCAGCAGGACGAAGTCCCACACTCCGGTCGCAAAGACCATGGCGCTCAGCACAACCCGCGACGACGCGAATTGCCTGCCGCGCCACAGTTCCCGGGCGGCGATCGCCACGACGGCGGCGACCGCGGGCGCCAGCGCAACGGTGTAGTAGGGGTGCATGATGCCCTGCATGTAGCTGAACACCAGCGCGGTCACCAACAGCCACCCGCCCCACAGCAACAGCCCTGCCCGCAGCCGGCTGGTTCGCGGTGCGGACCGCACGAACCACAACATTGCGATCAGTCCGATCAGGGCAGCGGGCAGCAACCAGGAAATCTCGGTCCCCATCGACGTCCCGAACATCCTTGTGATGCCCGGCCCGCCACCGAACATCGGGGATCCGCCGCCCGGTTTGGCGCTCGGGCCGTGGTTGCCGTCCCCGCCCAGCACCCGGCCGACGCCGTTGTAGGCCATCGCGAGCTGCAGCAGGCTGTTGTCGGTGGAGCCGCCGATGTAGGGCCGAGAATCCTTGGGCCACAGGCTTACCAGGGCAACCAGCCAGCCGCCCGAGACCACGATGGCCGTCAAGCCGACCAGCAGGCTGCCGATCCGCTTCCACAGCGAACCCGGAGCGGCGACCAGCACCGCCAACGCCAGCGCCGGCACCACCAGGAAGGCCTCCATCATCTTGGTCAGAAAAGCGAACCCGATCGCGGTTCCGGCGAGCGCAAGCCACCGGCCGGACGACCCGTCGAGCGCGCGGACCGTGCAGTAGCCGGCGGCAACCAGCAACAGGACCAGCAGCGCGTCCGGGTTGTTGTAGCGAAACATCAAGGCCGCCACCGGTGTCAGCGCCAGCACCGCCCCGGCCAGCAGGCCGGCGGCCGGTCCACTGGCCCGTCGCACAGCGCCGTGCAGCAAGGCCACCGAACCGACACCCATCAGCGCCTGCGGCACCAGCATCGACCATGCGTTGAAGCCGAAGAGCCTCGCCGACAATCCCATCACCCACATCGCTGCCGGCGGCTTGTCGACGGTGATCGCGTTTCCCGGATCCAGCGAGCCGAAGAACAGCGCCTTCCAGCTCTGCGTGCCTGCCTGTACGGCGGCGGCGTAGAACTCGTTGGCATAGCCAACCGCGCTCAGACCCCACACGTAGAGCAGCGCCGTCGCGGCCAGCAGCCCCCACAACGCACGCCGCTCCCATTGCGGTCGCCGCGAGTACGCGACCGGAGCCGAAACCTCCGACGGCGCAACGTCTGCCACCAGCGTCATCGCAGTTCCTCCTTGCCGGCGCGACGGGGATGAAAGACCCATCCGCGCAGTAGTACGAATCGAACGACGGTCGCGGCCAGATTGGCCAGCACCAACACGACGAGCTCGAGCAGCCGCGGCGGATCGGTGACGTTGTGCAGCATGGCCAGCGCACCACTGGTCAGCGCCAAGCCCACCGCGAACACCACCAGACCCTCGAACTGGTGGCGGGCCGCTCCCGCACGACCGCGCACCCCGAACGTGAACCGGCGGTTGGCCGCCGTGTTGGCCAGGGCCGTCACCAACAGAGCGACCAGGTTAGCGGGCTGCGCGCCCAGCGGCCGCAGCAACAGGAACAGCGCCAGGTATGCCAGCGTGCTGAGAACGCCGATCACACAAAAATGCACCGCCTGACCCAGCAACGATCGAGACGCACCGGCGCCGCGACCGAACTGCGCGCCGATCGCCTGGACCGGTATCTCGCCGCGCGCAAAGCCTTTGAGCAGCCTGGCGATTCCCTTGAGGTCGGCCAACGCCGTCGCGACGATGTCGACCCGGCTGTCCGGGTCGTCGATCCAATCCACCGGGACCTCGTGGATTCGCAACCCGCTGCGTTCGGCTAACACCAGCAACTCGGTGTCGAAGAACCAACCCGTGTCGCGCACGTACGGCAGCAGCCGTCGCGCGACGTCCGAGCGGATTGCCTTGAAGCCGCACTGGGCGTCGGAGAACCGGGCGGCCAACATCGAGCGCAGGATCAGGTTGTAGCAGCGCGAAATCACCTCGCGCTTGGCGCCTCTCACGACCCGTGAGCCGTGGTCGAGCCGTGTCCCGATCGCCAGGTCGGAATGCCCCGAGATCAGCGGCGCCACCAGCGGGGCCAGCGCGGCGAGGTCGGTCGACAGGTCGACGTCCATGTAGGCCAGTACCGGCGCATCGGAGGTTTCCCACACCGCGTGCAGGGCCCGACCACGGCCCTTCTGCTCCAGCCGGATTGCCCGCACCTCGGCGAGTTCGTCGGCCAATGCGGCCGCGATCTGCGGAGTGGCATCCACGCTGGCGTTGTCGGCGATCGTGATCCGGAAGGTGAACGGAAAGTCGTGGGTCAGGTGATGGTGTAGGCGGTGAATCGAATCCGCAAGGGCCGCTTGCTCGTTGTATACCGGCACGACGATGTCGAGCACCGGTACGCCGCGCTCCGCGGCGATCAGGGCGGCGTTGGGCCGGGCTTTGGCTGCGAGATCGGCGCGTGCCTGCTCACCGGTCAATGCGATCGTGGTCATGCCTTCGATCGTCGGCGGTGGTTGTGGGGTTGCAGTGGGTAGCGGCTATGCGTCGGCTGTGAGCGGCAGTCGCACAGTGAATTCCGTGTGGCCCGGCGCACTTTGCACATCGATGGTGCCGTCGTGCGCCTTGACCACCGCCGACACGATCGCCAGGCCCAGCCCCGTGCTGCCGCCTTTGCGGGAGCGGGAGGTGTCGCCGCGGGCGAACCGCTCGAACACCTCCGACTGCAACGTTTCGGGGATCCCCGGGCCGTTGTCGGTCACCGTGAGCACCGCATGCGTCGTGTCGACGCTCAAGCCCGTCGTCACAACGGTTCCCGGCCCGGTATGGATGCGGGCGTTGGTGAGCAGGTTCGTCAGGACCTGATGCAGCCGGGCCGCATCGCCGGCAACCGTCACCGGCTCGTCGGGCAGGTCGAGCTCCCACTGATGATCCGGCCCGGCGACGTGCGCATCGCTGACCGCGTCGACCGCCACGCGGGACAGGTCCACCGGTTCACGCTCCAACGGCCGGCCGGAATCCAGCCGGGCCAGCAGCAGCAGGTCCTCCACGAGGCGGGTCATGCGCTCGGTCTCGGATTGCACGCGGCTCATTGCGTGCGCCACCGCGTCTGTGTCGTCCCGAACCCGTTGCGCCAGTTCGGTATA
Organism: Mycobacterium sp. MFM001; assembly: GCF_003402475.1. Classification (GTDB taxonomy): domain Bacteria; phylum Actinomycetota; class Actinomycetes; order Mycobacteriales; family Mycobacteriaceae; genus Mycobacterium. The sequence continues at coordinate 650,653 of NZ_BFAB01000001.1, read as the reverse complement.
GCCGCGGATCGCGGCGAGCGGAGTGCGCAGTTCGTGGCTGGCGTCGGCGACGAACTGGCGCACCCGGGTCTCGCTGGCCTGCCGGGTAGACAGCGCCGCGGCGATGTGGTCGAGCATCCGGTTCACCGCCGACCCGAGCTGGCCCACCTCGGTGTACGGGTTGGCGTCGGGTTCGGGCACCCGCACCGGCAGCGCCACCTCGCCGCGGTCCAGTGGCAGGTCGACGACCTTGCTCGCGGTTTGCGAGACGCGCCGCAGCGGGGCCAGGGCGCGCCGGATGATCACGATGCCGGCGGTGGTCGCCGCGGCCAACGCGATCACGGTGACCACCCCGAAGATCAACAGCACCCGGATCATCGTGGCGTCCACGTTGGACATCGACAGCCCGGTGACGATGACCTCGCCGCCATGCCGCGCGGGGGCCGCGATCACACGGTAGCGGCCGAGGCCGTCGAGATCCCGCGTCACCGGTGTGCGGTTCGGCACGACCGCATCCAATTGGTCTTTGGCTTTGTCCGACAAGGCAGCTCGCGAACCCGTCGTGGTCAGGTATCCGGCGTCGACGGTCCTGCCACCACTGACCACGGCGGCCACCATGCCGACCGGTTGGCCCGGCGCGTCGAGAAATTCGGGACCCGGGCCGGGCCTCGGAGCGCGGTGATGATGCCACGGCACCGGCGGCGGTGGTGGTTCGCCGAACATGCGCACCGACCGATGCGACGCCTCGTGCACCTGCACGTCGAGTTGGCCGACCAGATACCGGTACAACGCGAGCTCGGTCACCGCGCCGATTCCGACGCAGGCGATCATCAGCACGATGACCTGGCCGACCAGCAGCCGGACCCGAAGTGACCAGGCCCGCCGCACGCTAGCGGGCCGGCTTGAGGACATAGCCTGCGCCGCGCAGAGTGTGGATCATGGGCTCGCGCCCGTTGTCGATCTTCTTGCGCAGGTACGAGATGTACAGCTCGACGATGTTGGACCGGCCGCCGAAGTCATAGCTCCACACCCGGTCCAGAATCTGCGCCTTGCTCAATACCCGCTTGGCGTTGCGCATCATGAAGCGCAGCAGCTCGAACTCGGTGGAGGTCAACGAGATCGGCTCACCGGCGCGGGTGACCTCGTGGCTGTCCTCGTCGAGCACCAAGTCGCCGACAACGATTTGCGCGCCGCTGTCGACCGTCGTCACGCCGGTGCGCCGCAGCAAGGCCCGCAGCCGCAACACCACCTCTTCGAGGCTGAACGGCTTGGTGACGTAGTCGTCGCCGCCGGCGGTCAACCCTGCGATGCGGTCTTCCACCGCGTCCTTGGCGGTGAGCAGCAGCACGGGCAGTTGCGGATTGTGTTCGCGCAGTTTGCGTAACACGTCCAGCCCGCTCATGTCGGGCAGCATCACGTCGAGGACGACGACGTCCGGCCGCTGCTTGCGCGCGGCCTCCAATGCCGAGGTGCCGTCCCCGGCGGTGGCGATGTTCCAACCTTCGTAGCGCAGCGCCATCGACACCATCTCGGCCAGCACGGCTTCGTCGTCGACCACGAGCACGTTGATCGGATTGCCGTCCGCACGGCGCATCACCACGCGCTCCGCTGAAGGTTGGCTCACAGCTTTCTAGTATGCGCACCGGACTGAGTCGATGCTGTGCCAATCCTATGCGCGCGCTGTGAGCAGATCAGGCGCGGGTCAGTACCAATATCTCCGGCCGGCGACCGGACGCCCGACGCTGCCCATGATCCAGAACACCGCGCCGATGACCAACAGGATGATGCCGAGCACCTCCAAAACCGGCACCGTCAGAAAATATCCGAGGACCAGCAAGATGATTCCGAGGACGATCATGATGTCTCCATTCCAACAAGTTGTTCGATGTTGATTGCCGGCATCGAACTGGGTTCCGGCAAATGACAACTGACTTTCGGGTTTACGCCTGCGTAGTTCAAGGGCCCGGCGATCACGGTCAGCGCGATGTTGCCAACGGAGGCACAGCTTTTTGCCTCGCTCTGGAAGTAGCCGCGCTGCCAGACGGCGACCGCGCCGATGATCAGCCAAATCAGCACAATGACGCTGATAATTCCGCCGTACCGCATAGTGACCTCCATTGGTCCGGGCACAAATTCTGGGCCAGTGTTTACCCCGAAAGGAGATTTCCAAACACTAGCTGATAGGGGCCTTAAACAGGTCCGTTCGTGCTTTTGGCAGCTCCTAGCGCGGCGACGTGAATTGCGTCGGTGTTACTTCTCCGGCGGCTCTGCGGGAGTCAACCGTTCGGGCGGTTCTTGCGGTGTCAGCCGCTCCGGTGGCTCCGCCGGTGTCAGCCGCTCGGGTGATTCTGGCGGAGTGCCGCGCTCAGGCGCCGGATCGGGTGTGGGGCTGTTCATCCGCCAGCCCTACCCGCATTCCGGCGCTTCGAAACGCCGCAAAGTCAGCCTGGCCGCTGCGCGGAGATGAAGACCGTTGGCGGCATTACGTCTTCGGCGGGAACATCACGGTCATAACGGGCCAGCATCTCGGCCATGCCGGTTGCCGACACCTGCCAGCCGTGCTGACGCAGCCACTCCGTGAGATCAGATCGCTCTTCGCGGTACCAGAGATCGTCAGCGTTGGGCAGCTCGGCGTGAAGCAGTTCCGCGGCCGCAGCCTGAAAACGTTGTGTCTGTTCGCGCTGGCGGGCCAGGAGATCCGGGTCGAGGAAATTCTGGGCGGGAGCGTTGACGGCTAGCCAGCTGCCCGCCGCGCTGTGCGCATGGATGCGCTCGAACAGCAGATCCTGCGCCCACGCCGGCAGGTAACGGACCAGCCCCTCGGCCGACCAAGCAGTAGGTCGGGACGGGTCAAAACCCGCTCGCTGCAAGACCGTTGGCCAGTCCTGCCGTAGATCAACCGGAACGTTCACCAACTGCGACGTCGGACGAGCGTCCTGTTGCGCCAATGTTGTCGACTTGAATTCGAGCACCTTTGCCTGGTCAAGCTCATACACCGTCGTCGCATCCGGCCACGGCAGCCGCCAGGCGCGCGCGTCCAGACCGGCCGCCAGAATCACGATCTGCCGAACGCCGGATTGCGCTGCGTCAAGAAAGAATTCGTCGAAGAACGCCGTCCGCACGGCCATGAAGTCGACCATCACCTGCATCCGGGTACGAAGCTCGGGTTCACGCTCGATCAGTTGAGCCTGCAGCGCGGGATCGGCGAACAGGCTCCACATTCCCCGGCCTGCCGCGTCCACGAACACCTGCGCGAACGGGTCGCGGATCAGCGGGTTGTCGGCGGCGGTTTCCGCGGCACGCGCCGCCGCGACACCGAGCGCGGTCGATCCCACGCTCTCGGTGATGTCCCACGAGTCGTCGTCGGTTCTCGGCATCGCCATTACCTCCTGCCGTTACGGACGATGAGCGGCCAGCCACTGGGCCGCCCGGCGCGTCGACGCCCTCGACAGCCATGCGTCCTGGATGAGTTCGGTCAGCTCGGTTCGACTGACCTCGGCCAGCCGGCTGGCCCGCACCAACACCGACGGATGGTCGTCGAAGCGGTCGGTGGTGAAGAACGGCGAATCCGGGTCCTGCACCAGCGCCAACTTATCGCTCTCCGAGTCCACCCAGATCATGATCACATCGGCGTAGCGCTCGCCCGTTTCGGGGTCCGAAGCGTCAGGCTGCGGGGTGCGGAAGAACACGAACGACTTGCCGCCGACCTGGTAAATCGGATTGCCTTTCGGCCCTTCGATGCGCCGCACGTACGGCATCGCGGCGGCGATCTCGTGCACGTCGCGCAGTTGGGCCGGTCGATCCGCCACGCTTACTGCTGCAACAGTTCTGCCATCGCCGGCATGATCGTCTGTAATGCCTTGAGCGGTCGCAACATCACTTTGAACGATACGATCTGCCCGTCGTCGTTCCAGTGGATCATGTCGATCCCGTTGACGTAGATGCCGTCGATGGTCGCGGCGAACTCGAGGATGGCGGAGCGATCTTTATACCACTGCTCGACGTAATGGAAATCGTTGTCGCCGAACACTTTTACCGCCGCCCGCAGGTAGGTCGCCGCCTTCTGCCGGCCTTCCTGCGGGGTGAAGACCGCCGGGGAGTAGAACACGGCGTCTTCGGCCAGCAGACTGTCCAGCTCGTCGACCCGCCCGTTCTCGACGATCTCGGTCCAACGCTCAATCACTGGTGGCGTCATAGCCCGATCCTCGCAGACGGTAGCTTTTGCACCGTGGAGAACCTGGAAGCCGTCGCGGGATGGATGTCGCGGCAGGGCCTCGGCGAAGGCCCGCTGGAGGACGTTTCCGAGATCAGCGGCGGTACGCAGAACATCATGCTGCGGTTCACCCGCTCCGGCCGCTCATACGTGCTGCGGCGCGGACCGCAACACCTGCGCCCGCGCAGCAACACGGTGATTTTGCGGGAGACCCGGGTGCTGGGCGCGCTGGCGGGCACCGACGTGCCGCATCCGCGGCTGATCGCCACCTGCGACGACACCAGCGTGCTCGGTGACGCGGTGTTCTACCTGATGGAGCCGGTCGACGGGTTCAACGCCGGCGAAGAGCTGCCCGCGCTGCACGCCAGCGACGCCAGCGTGCGGTTCGGCATGGGCATCTCGATGGCCGACGCGCTGGCCAAGCTGGGCGCCGTCGACCACGTCGCCGTCGGGCTCGCCGACTTCGGGAAGCCGGAAGGCTTCTTGGAACGCCAAGTGCCACGGTGGCTTTCGGAACTGGAGTCCTACAACGAGTTCGAGAACTATCCCGGCCCCGACATTCCCGGCGTCGACGACGTCGCCAAATGGCTCGACGAGAACCGGCCGTCGCAGTGGAAACCGGGCATCATGCACGGCGACTACCACGCCGCCAACGTGATGTTCTCCCGCACCGGGCCCGACGTCGTCGCGATCGTCGACTGGGAGATGTCCACGATCGGCGACCCGCTGCTGGACCTGGGCTGGATGCTGGCCACGTGGCGGCAGTCCGACGGATCTAGCGTGTTCGGCCACACGCTCACCGAGATGGGCGGCCTGGCCGGCCCCGAAGACCTGCTCGAGCGCTACGCGGCCAACACCACCCGCGATCTGTCGCACATCACCTGGTACACCGTGCTGGCCTGCTTCAAGCTCGGCATCGTCATCGAGGGCACGCTGGCGCGAGCGTGCGCGGGCAAGGCGCCGAAAGAAGTCGGCGACCATCTGCACGCCGCCACGGTGAAACTGTTCGAGCAAGCGCTGGAGCTCATGAGTTGATCGACTTGATCGCCCGGCAGGTGCTGCGCTCGCCTTAGCGCTACTCCTCGGCGGTAGTCCGCAGCGCCCCCAGCGCGTCGTCCAGCGTCGGGTACAACGCCACAATCTTGTCGAGGCCGAGCAACTGGATCGGGCGCCTGGTCACCGCACTGTCCGCGACGATTGCGAGTTGACCAGATTTGCCGAGGTTCTCGTGGGCGGCCGCCAGAACCCGGACCCCTGACGACGCCAAGAACTCCATTGCGGACAGGTCGACGACGAGGACCTGCGGGCCCTCGGCGAGCGCTTCGGCGATTGCCGCCTCGAACGCCGGGGCGGTGCTCAAATCGATCTCGCCGCCGACGGTCAGCACCGCGACGCCGTCGAGATGCTCGACAGAGGTGCTGATCGGATCCGGAGCTGACAACGGCCATCCTTCGTCCGGCGCTGAGCTGCGCGACGAGCTGTGGTGCCGACCCAAACCCGCTGTCGCAGACTGCCAGAAATAATACTTCAACGACTGCCGCTTGGCGGTCGGTTACGCTGGGCAAAGCATGTGCGGGCCACCGCCGGGGGGTGCAGGCAGGAGCCGGGAGGTTCGATGTCGGATCCGTCGACGGGCTTAGCGAGCACCAGCGCTGTCAGCCAGGCAATGGGCGTCTCCACCGAAGGTTTGCTACCCCAACTGGTGCAGCATCTGCGGCAGAACCGCACCGCCTTGCGCGAGAAATGGGCCCGTCGCATCACCGAGGCGGAATTGCTCACCGCGATGACGCCGGAGGAGCTCTTCTCCGAGGCCACCGCCGTCTACGACAACTACGTCGAGGTACTCGAGACAGGCAGCGTCGAGGCGCTGCAGGCCTACGCGCGCGACCTGTCCGAACGCATCATCCCGCGGGGCGTCGAGACCGACGAGGTGGTGGGCATTGTGCTGCTGCTGCGCGACGTGCTCGCCCGCTCGCTGTTCGAGAAGTACCAATCCGATTTCGAGATGCTCAACCGGGTGCTCGACGCCTACGAACCGGCCGCCAACCGCATTGCCAACACCGTGGCGGTCAGCTTCGTCCAAGAGCGTGAGCGCATCATCCGCCAACAGCAGGAGGCCATCCGCGAGCTGTCCACTCCGGTGTTGCAGGTGCGCGAGCAGCTGCTGATCCTGCCGATCATCGGCATCCTGGACAGCCAGCGCGCCCGGCAGGTCACCGAGCAGCTGCTGCGCGCCATCCGCGCCAACCGCGCGAAGGTGGTGGTCATCGACATCACCGGTGTGCCCGCCATCGACTCGACGGTGGCCAATCACCTGGTGCAGACCGTCGACGCGTCGGGGTTGATGGGTGCCAGCGTGATCATCACCGGTCTGTCGTCCGAAATCGCGCTGACTCTGGTGACGATCGGGCTGGATCTTTCGAAGATGAACGCGGTCGGCGACCTGCAAGGTGGCATCGAAGAGGCCGAGCGGCTGCTGGGTTACGAAGTCACCCGCACCGGCGAGCAGAGCGGGTGAGCACCCCCATTACGAGCGCCCCATGCCAGTACCCATCCTGAAGCAGGGCGCGATTCTGATCGCGACCGTGCAGGCCGCGCTCACCGACTCCGACACCGAGCGGCTCCGCCAGGATCTGATGGAGCGGGTCAGCCGCTTCCGCGCCCAGGGCATCATCGTCGACGTCACCGCCATCGACGTGATGGATTCGTTTGCCGCCCGATCACTGCGCACGATCGCGCACATGACCCGGCTGCGCGGCGCGGACACCGTGATCGTGGGCCTGCAACCCGAAGTGGCGTTCGCGATGGTTCAGCTCGGGCTGGCGTTCGACGACATGTATACGGCGCTCGACCTCGAGGAGGGCCTCGCGCTGCTGAATCGGCAACTGTCGCTGCGAAAGTCGATCGGACGTGACAGTGGCGGATGACATCGGTGTCGAGCTGAAAATCGACATCGGCAATTCGGACGACATCGTCGCCGCGCGCCAGGCAGGTCATCGCCTGGCCCGCGAACTCGGTTTCACGCTGACCGACGTGACGATGATCGCCACGGCCATCTCCGAGATCGCCCGCAACATCACCAGCTACGCGGGGCGCGGCGAGGTTCAGATCAGCGTGCAAGACAGGGAGGGACGCAAGGCGTTGGTGGTGCGCGCCGAAGATCACGGGCCGGGCATCGCCAACGTGGAAAGAGCGATGGAGGACGGGTTTTCGACGGGCCGCGGGCTGGGCATGGGGCTGCCCGGGGCTCGCCGATTGATGGACCGGCTGACCGTGGAATCCGCCCCGGGCCGCGGGACGATAGTCGAGATGTGGAAATGGATTCCGCCCAATGAGTGAGAACGGCCGGCTCGGGCCGCTCGAGTGGGCGGCCGCGTCACGCCCGCGACCGGGCGAGCAGGTCTGCGGCGACCACGCGATCGCGGTCGCGGTGGACGGCACCGCGGCGCTGATCGGGGTGCTGGACGGGCTCGGTCACGGTGAGGACGCCGCAACGGCGGCACTGTGCGGGGTGAGCGTCCTGCAGGACGCCCGCGCAGAGCCGCTCGAGGTGCTGGTCCAGCTGTGCCACCGCGCGCTGTCGGGCACCCGGGGAGCCGCGATGACGCTGGCCCGCATCGACTTCGGCGGCACCGACACGCTGCGGTGGATTGGCATCGGCAACGTCAGCGCCAACCTCGTCGCCAAACATCCCGCCGGCGTCGAAGTGCGTTCGTCCGCGCGCCTTTCCGGCGGCATCGTCGGATACCGGCTACCCGATGCGATAGCGCCGCAGCAAGTGCCGATCCGTCCCGGCGACCTGCTCGTCATCGCCAGCGACGGGATCGCCGAAGACCACCTCGACACCGTCGACTTCGCCGCCCCCACTGCGGTGATCGCCGAGCAGATCCTGAGCCGACACAGCAAGCAGACCGACGACGCGCTGGTGCTGGCCGCCCGGCATCGAGGCACAACGGGATGAGCCGCGCCGAAGATTTCCATGTCGAGTACGCCGCCGCGCTGCGTACGTATCTGCAGCCGCGCGGCGAAGCTAACCTCGCGGTCGGACACGAACTCGGCCGGCGCGCCCTGCAGGAACAGATCAGCATGCTCGACATCATCGAGAAGCACGTCCTGCTGTCCGGCGAGCTTGCGGCCGAACCCGACTTCGACCGCTCGGCGGCGCTGGAATTCCTGCTGCAGACACTCGCCCCGCTGGACGTGGCGACGCGCGGATTTCTCGACGGCACAAGACGTTACGAGGAACAACGGGCCCGCGCCGACGACCTCGCCGATCGCGACGAGTTTCGCAGCGCACTGGTCAACTCGCTGCAGGAGGGATTTTTTGTCGCCGCCGACAACGGCGCGGTCATCGAGGTCAACGAGGCATTCACCAAGATCACCGGCTACCCCGCCGACGGCGTGCCCTATCCGTGGCCGCACCCGTGGCTGGTCGACAAGAAAACCGCGGCGCTGCAACAGACCCGGCTCACCTCGGAAAGCCAGGTCCAATACGAGACGCCGATCCGCAACCGCGACGGTCATCTCGTCTGGGTGGCGGTGAACATCAGCACCGTCACCGCCCAGGGCGCCGAAGGCGTCGCGTACGTCGGGACGATTCGCGACGTCACCGCGGAACGCGCTTTTGCAGCACGCGAAAACGCGGTGCTGCGCCTGGCGACGGCCGTGGGGGTGGCCAAAAGCGTGGCCGAGGTGCTCGAGATCACCCTGGACGAGTGCCGGGCGGCGATCGGCGTTTCGCGAGTGGTGGCCGCCCTGTGGACCGCCAACGGCGCCGACCCGACCGTGCTGGTGGCCGGCGAACCCGGCACCGCCACCTGGCGCGAGCTGGATCCGTTGCTGCGCCAGACATTTCAGGATGCGCGTCGCCAGTTGCCACTCACGGTGCAGACCGTCGAGTGGGCGGACACCCCCGGTCAGTCCCGCGGAATTGTGGCGGTGGTCTCGGGTGCCGGAGACGTCGCGCTGTGGTTGGAGCTAGGTACGCCGCGGCGGATCAGCGCCGAGGATCGGCTGCTGGTCACTGTGCTGGTCGGTCACCTCAGCCTGGCCATCCAGCATGTCCGCCAGTTCGAGAACGCCCGCGAGACATCGCTGACGCTGCAGCGCACCATGCTGCCGTCCAGCGATCCCCCCGCGGGTTTCGCGGTCCGCTACGAACCCGCCGTGCCGCCGCTGGAGATCGGCGGCGACTGGTACGAGGTGCTGCCGGTCGGCGAACATCAGATCGGCATCATCGTCGGCGACTGCGTCGGGCGCGGTCTTTCCGCCGCGGCGGTGATGGGTCAGCTTCGCAGCTCGGCGCGTGCGTTGTTGCTGACCGGCGCCGAACCCGCGATGCTGCTCGAACAGCTCGACGTCGCGGCCGAGTTCATTCCGGATGCCTTCTGCACCACGGTGTTCCTGGCGATTTTGGACACCGCATCTGGCGAGCTGTGCTACAGCAGCGCCGGGCACCTGCCGGCCGTGCTGGTGGCCCCGCACGGTGAGCCGACGCTGCTCTCCAACGCCCAGTCGGTGCCAATTGCGGTGCACGGCAGGGGCCCTCGTCGGCAGGCGGCCGTCACGGTGGCACCCGGGTCCACGCTGATGCTCTACACCGACGGCCTGGTGGAGCGGCGCGACGCATCGATCGACGACGGGATCGCGCGCGTCGCCGAGGTGGTGGCCGCGGGGATGTCGTTGTCAGCGGACGGCGTCGCGGACGCCGCCCTTGCCGAGATGGCACCGCCCGACGGATACGACGACGATGTCGCAATCGTGGTCTACCGCAGGCCCTACCGACCGCTGAGCATCGAAACAGGCGCTGACGCAGTCGAGTTGGCCGATATCCGGCATCGACTCATCGCCTGGGCGCGGGAATCCGCGGTCCCGGAGGACCTGTGTGCCGACATCGTGTTGGCGGTCAACGAGGCGTGTGCCAACAGCATCGAGCACGCTTATCGGGGGCATGAACCGGGTATGGTTCGCGTCGACGCCTCCTGCGACGGCGCAGAGGTGCGGGTCCGGATCGTCGATTCCGGCTCGTGGAAGACGGCGCCCGCCGATCCGGGTAACCGTGGGCGGGGACTGATGCTGATCCGGGCGGTGAGCGACTGGCTCGAGATGGATTGCACGTCGTCGGGAACCACGGTCGACATGACGTTTCATTTGCGGAGGGAGGCCTAGCATGCCGCAACAGGCCATCGACACGCTCGTGGACGCCGACACGGCGCGCCTGGTCGAGGTGTTCAAGGACATCCACCGCCACCCCGAGCTCGGTTTCGCCGAAACCCGCACCGCGGGCATCGTCGCGCAAGCGCTGACCGACCTGGGTTTCGCGGTGACGACCGGGATCGGCGGCACCGGCGTCGCGGCGATCCTGCGCAACGGGTCCGGGCCGACCGTCATGTATCGCGCCGACATGGACGCTCTTCCCGTCGAGGAAGCCACCGGACTGGACTACGCCAGCACGGTGCGGGTCCGGCGCGACGGCACCGAGTCGCCCGTCGCGCACGTGTGCGGCCACGACGCGCACGTCGCCTGGATGCTGGGGATGGCCCGGGTGTTGACGGAGACGACCGATGCGTGGTCGGGCACCGCGGTGTTGATCGGCCAGCCCGCCGAGGAGTTGATCGGCGGTGCGCAGGCCATGGTCGACGACCGGCTCTACGACGTGGTGCCCAAGCCCGACTGCCTGGTCGGCATGCACACCGCCCCCGTTCCGGTCGGGATGCTGGCGGCCTCGGGCGGTCCCAGGATGGCCGGCACCGATCAGGTCGACATCATGTTCAAGGGGGTCGGCGGCCACGGCTCGATGCCGCAGCTGGCCAAGGATCCGGTGCTGATGGCCGCCTTAGCCGTGGTGCAGTTCCAGTCCATCGTCAGCCGGATGATCCCGCCGCAGGAGACCGCGGTGCTGACGGTCGGTTCGGTGCAGGCGGGCTCGTCGCACAACGTCATCCCCGATCACGCGCTGCTGCAGGCGAATCTGCGATGGTTCAACCCGGCCGTGCGTGAGCAGCTGCTTGCCGGCGTGAAGGCGGTCAGCGAAGGGGTTGCCCGCAGCTACGGGATGCCCGACGACCAGCTGCCGACGATCACGGTGAAGAGCGGCTCGCCGCCGCTGGTCAACGACGACGGGCTCGCTTCGCGGGTGGCGACGACGCTGGGCGGCGCGATCGGATCCGCGAACGTGCTGACCAACGTGCCGCCGGTGACAGCCTCAGAGGACTGCCACCTGCTCAAGGGTCCGCACGCCGACGTGCCGCTGTGCTACTTGTTCCTCGGTGTGGCCGATCCGCAGGTGTATGCCAACGCGTTGGCGGCCGGCAAGCTGTTCCCGTATTCGCCGCACAGCCCCGACTACGTCGTCGACCCGGCGGCAATCCCGTTCGGAGCGAAAATCGCCAGCCATGTGATGCTGGATCTGCTGAGCAACTGAGCGCGCCCGAAGAGATTCGAACTCCCAACCTTCTGATCCGTAGTCAGATGCTCTATCCGTTGAGCTACGGGCGCTTGTGTTCATTTGTGGTGGCGGAGGCGAGAGGATTTGAACCTCCGGTCCCCGGTAAGAGGACAACTCATTAGCAGTGAGTCCCATTCGGCCGCTCTGGCACGCCTCCTTGGATGTCTGAGGGTACCGGACCCGCCTCGGGCCCCGGAACCGCCGCGGAGCACAGCGTACACAGCCGTTGCATAAGCTGTCGAAATGACCGCCCGCCTGCGCCCTGAGCTGGCCGAGGTGGCGGCCTACGTCGAGGGCAAGACGATCCCGGGCACGATCAAGCTGGCCAGCAACGAGACCGTGCACGGCCCGCTGCCCAGTGTGCGGGCAGCCATCACCGAAGCACTCGATGATGTCAACCGCTATCCCGACAACCACAACGTCGAGCTCCGGTCGCGGCTGGCGCAGCATCTGGATTTCGCTCCGGAGCACATCACCGTCGGCTGCGGCTCGGTGGCGTTGTGCCAACGCCTGGTCCAGGCCACCGCGTCGGTCGGCGACGAGGTGCTCTACGGGTGGCGCAGCTTCGGGATGTATCCGCTCCAGGTGCGGGTTTGTGGCGCGGTGCCCGTCGAGGTTCCGCTGCGCGACGAGACGTACGACCTCTACGCCATGCTGGCGGCCGTCACCGACCGCACCCGGCTGATCTTCGTGTGCAATCCGAACAACCCGACCTCGACGGTCGTCGACCCCGATGCGCTGAGCCGGTTCGTCGAGGCGGTGCCCTCGGACGTCCTGATCGCCATCGACGAGGCCTACGTGGAATACATCCGCGACGGCATGCTGCCCGACAGCCTGGGCCTGGTCCGCGCCTACCCCAATGTCGTTGTGCTGCGGACGTTTTCGAAGGCCTACGGGCTGGCCGGATTGCGGGTGGGTTATGCCGTCGGCGACCCGGAGGTGATCGCCGCACTGGACAAGGTCGTGGTGCCGTTCACGTTGACCAACGTGTCGCAGGCGGCGGCGGTCGCCTCGCTGGACGCCGCCGACGAGTTGCTGGCGCGCACGAACGCTGTCGTCGCCGAACGGGAGCGGGTTTCTCAAGCTTTGCGCGACGCCGGTTTCACGCTGCCGCCGTCGCAGGCCAACTTCGTCTGGCTGCCGCTGGCCGAACGCACGCAGGATTTCGTGGAACAGGCCGCTGACGCACGAATTGTGGTGCGGCCGTTCGCCAACGACGGTGTGCGAGTCACGATCGGCGCGCCGGAGGAGAACGACGCCCTGCTGAGATTCGCGAAAGGATGGATTTAATGAGCGACGAGCTGGCCCGCAAGAAATTCACCGAATTCAAGGAGCGCACCGGCACCATCGCCGACGCCGAACTCGACGACTACTGGGCGAGCCTGCCGCCGGCCACCCTCGACGGCATGCTCGGCGAATGGAAGGGCGGCGAATTCGTCACCGGCCACCGGATGAACGGCCAACTCGAGAAGTCCCGCTGGTTCGGCAAGACCTTCAACTCGGTTACCGATGTGCAACCGCTGGTGTGTCTCGACGACGACGGCAACCGGTTCTCCAACATCAAGATGGGCAAGGGCGAAGCCAGCCTGTGGCTCGAGGAGTTCCGCGGCGAGGTGACCGCGACCATGGTCTACGACGGCCAGCCCGTGCACGACCACTTCAAGCGGATCGACGACGACGCCGTGATGGGCATCATGAACGGCAAGGGCGTCGTCGACAACGGCCGCTACTTCTACTTCTACCTCGAGCGGGTGTAGCCGCGACCGCTCGAGCGTGCGGCTAGACGCACGCTCGGCGACCAGTGTGCGGCTGGCCGCACGCTCGCGCTAAGGCACCCGCCCGGTGAAAGCGACCAGGCGGTCGAGGGCCGGTGCGTTGTCGGCAACCTCGACGGGGTCGTCGAAGCCCACCGCCGAACGGGCTTGGGGCGTAATGTTTTTCTTCGCCAATCCCAGCACGTAGTCGGCCACCGATTCCGCGACCTCCACATCGTGACCGGTCGCCTTCGCGTAATCCCAAGCGTGGACCAGGAATTCGAGCGACAAGATGCCGGCGGCCGCCGCCGCAGGCAGCGTGTTGGAGCCGATCGTGAGCGTGCCGTCCACCCCGCGGCGGTGCCAGGCGTCCAGCGCGGGCCGAGCCGCGCCGATCACTTGCCGCTCCACCGAGTCCTCTGGATCGCGGTCGGGAAACTCCGCGCCGGCCGCGCCGCCGAGCACGGTGATGGAGTTCAGCAGATGATCGGTCAGCTTCGCGACGTCGAATTCCGAGCACGGGGTGGGTTTGGCCAGGTCGTCGCGTGCGATCGGATGCAGCACGCGCTGCAGTACACCGAGCGTGGCTTCTGCGCTGGCGAGCTCGTCGGTGGGCGGTGAGTCGGGGCCGGGCCGCAGGTCGGAAGACATGACGTCCACGGTACGGTCTGGCCATGGGCCAGCCGTACGAATCCGTCACAGTCGAAACCAAAGACCACGTCGCGCAGGTCACCCTGATCGGACCGGGCAAGGGCAACGCGATGGGGCCGGCATTCTGGTCGGAGATGCCCGACCTGTTCGCCGAACTCGACGCCGACCGCGATGTGCGAGCCATTGTGCTCACCGGGTCGGGCCGCAACTTCAGCTACGGTCTGGACCTGCCCGCCATGGGCGGGTCGCTGGCCAGCGTCATGACCGAGGGCGCGTCGGCGCGGCCCCGGGCCGACTTCCACCAAACGGTGCTGCGTATGCAGAAGGCGATCACTGCCGTCGCCGACTGCCGCACCCCGACCATCGCGTCGGTGCACGGCTGGTGCATCGGCGGCGGCGTCGACCTGATCTCGGCGGTCGACATCCGCTACGCCAGCGCCGACGCCAAGTTCTCCGTCCGCGAAGTCAAACTGGCGATCGTCGCCGACGTCGGCAGCCTGGCCCGGCTGCCGCTGATCCTGAATGACGGTCATCTGCGTGAATTGGCGCTGACCGGCAAGGACATCGACGCCGCGAGGGCGGAGAAAATCGGGTTGGTCAACGACGTGTTCGACGACGCCGACGCCACGTTGGCGGCCGCGCACGCCACCGCCGCGGAGATCGCCGCCAACCCGCCGCTGACCGTGCACGGCATCAAGGATGTCCTTGACCAGCAACGGATTTCGGCGGTGTCGGCGAGCCTGCGCTACGTGGCGGCGTGGAATGCGGCGTTTCTGCCGTCCAAGGATCTGTCCGAGGGGATCGCGGCGACGTTCGCCAAGCGGCCCCCAGAGTTCACCGGGGAGTAAGACGGCCTGAACCCGGGAACACTCGGTTATGTCCAACTACCGAGTGATCAACCCGCACGGCGAGGTCGTCGCCACCAAAGACATCGAAAGCGCCGACGACGCGCACGCCTGGTTCGTCGACCAGAAGGCCGAGAAGGACGAGCTCGGCTGGCGAATGGAAGTCAACATCGACGGCGAATGGCGGTTCTTCGAACACACCGAGTGAGCCCGTTTGTCCGCCGACCGTGTGGGCAACCCAACCAGGCATGGATTCCGAACGCTTCCGCCCGCTGCTGAACACCAAAGGGCCGTTCGCATCGGTCTACTTCGAGGACACCCACGACACCCAGGACGCCGAGACCCAGCTCGAGCTGAAGTGGCGCGCTGTGCGGGAACAGCTCGCCGAGCAGGGACTCAGCGACGCGGTGACAGCCGATATCGAACGCGCCGTGATGGATCTGCGCCCGCCGATCGGCCGCAGCGGGCGCGGCATAGTCGCCGGCGCCGACGGCGTCGTCCTCAACGAGCATCTGCTGCGCCCCACCGCCGCCCCGGTGGTCCGGGTCTCGGAACTGCCCTACATCGTGCCGATCGTCGAGCACGGCTTCGACAACCCGGCCTATGTGCTGGTGGCCGTCGACCACACCGGCGCCGACATCACCGTGCACGTCGAGGGCACGCTCCGCTCGGAAACCGTTGACGGCGGCGGCCATCCCGTGCACAAGGCGTCGGGGGCCGAGACCGCCGGATACGGCGATCCGCAGCTGCGTACCGACGAAGCGGCCCGCAAGAACCTGCGCGCGGTCGCCGACCGTGTCGCGGAGTTGGTCGACGACGCCAGCGCGGACGTCGTTTTCGTGGTCGGCGAGGTGCGGTCGCGCTCGGATCTGTTGACGACGCTGGCCGACCGGGTCAAGGCGCTGGCGGTGCCGCTGGAGGTCGGCGCGCGGCACAGCGGCCACGACTTCGATGAGGTGCAGGACGCGATCGAGCAGGAGTTGCTCAAGCGGCGGCTGGCGGTCCTCGACGACGCCGCCCAGCGTTTTGCGGCCGAGATCGGCAGGCAGTCCGGGCTGGCCGCCGAAGGGCTAGGGCCGGTGTGCTCGGCGCTGCGCCAAGGCGCGGTGGAAACGCTGATCATCGGCGACATCGGCGACGAAACGGTGGTCTCCGACCAGGACCTGACGACCGTCGCACCCAACGCGAATGTGCTCTCCGAGCAGGGCGCCGCGGCCGATCGCACGCTGCGGGCCGACGAGGCCCTGCCGCTGTTCGCGGTTTCGGTCGGCGCGTCGCTGGTTCGCACGGACGAACGCATCGCGCCGGCGGACGGCGTAGGTGCTGTGCTGCGCTACGCACCGACGCTGCACTGATGCTCACCGTCGCTGTTGCAACTGCTCCTCGATGCGATCCAGGAATGCGTCGACCTCGTCTTCGTTGTAGCCGCGCTTGCCGATGGGCGGCTTGTTGAACACCACACTGCGGACATCTGCGGGCGTGAGAATGCCGGCCGACGGATTTCGCAGTGCTTGCTCGACGCGGTCGAGAAACGCGTCGACGTCGTCTTCGTTGTAACCACGCTTCCCGATGGGCGGCTTGTTGAACGCCACATTGCGGACATCCTCGGCCGTAAGCCCAGCGTGCGGCGCGACGCTGGATGCCGGCTGGTCACGCATCTGTTCGAGCGGCGGTGCCTCGTAAGCCCACCCGGGCGTCGTCTCCGCGGGCCGACGCTTCCTGAACAACGGCATGGCACCCCTCCCTGCGGCGAAATAACGAGAGCGTACGTCCGCGCCGCGACCGCCACGCCGTAACCTCGCGGCATGGGCAATTCCGAAGGCTCGATTCGCGTCCCGGCCGATCTCGACGCCGTCACCGCGGTCGGTGACGAGGACCAGTCCGGGGTCGACCCCGCGGCGGTCGAGCGCATCTGGCAGGCGGCCCGCTACTGGTATCAGGCGGGGATGCATCCCGCGATTCAGCTGTGCCTGTGGCGCGACGGCAAAGTGGTGCTCAACCGTGCGATCGGGCACGCCTGGGGCAGCGGCCCCACCGATCCGCCCGACGCCGAGAAGATTCCCGTCAAGACAGACACCCCGTTCTGCGTGTACTCGACGGCCAAGGCGATCACCGCGACCGTGGTGCACATGCTGGTCGAACGCGGCCACTTCTCGCTCGACGACAGGGTGTGCGACTACATTCCGACCTACACCAGCCACGGCAAGGACCGCACCACGATCCGCCACGTGCTGACGCACAGCGCAGGTGTCCCGTTCCCGACCGGCCCCAGGCCGGACCTCAAAAGGGCCGACGACCACGAGTACGCGCAGGAACAGCTGGGCAAGCTGCGGCCGCTGTACCGGCCGGGGCTTATCCACATCTATCACGCGCTGACGTGGGGTCCGCTGATGCGCGAGATCGTCTATGCCGCTACCGGCAAGGACATCCGGGAGATTCTGGCCGCCGAGATCCTCGACCCGCTGGGCTTCCGCTGGACCAATTTCGGTGTTGCAGAACAGGATCTCCCGCTCGTCGCACCCAGCCACGCCACCGGCAGGCAACTACCCGCCCCGATAGCAGTAGCCTTCCGCAAGGCGATCGGCGGTACGGTGCACCAGATCATCCCGCTTTCCAACACACCGATGTTCCTCACCACGGTTGTCCCGTCATCCAACACGGTGTCGAACGCCTACGAGCTGTCGCGTTTCGCCGAAATCTGGCGCCGCGGAGGCGAACTCGACGGGGTTCGGGTCATGCGGCCCGAGACGTTGCGTGGTGCGGTGCGCGAATGCCGGCGTCTGCGACCGGATGTGGCGACCGGAGGGGCGCCGCTGCGCTGGGGCACGGGATTCATGCTGGGCTCCACCAGGTTCGGGCCGTTCGGCCGCAACGCCCCCGCAGCATTCGGCCACTTAGGTCTGGTCAACTGCGCCATCTGGGCCGATCCGGAGCGCAAGCTGGCGGCGGGCCTGGTCAGCAGCGGCAAGCCCGGCAGGGACGTTGCGCCCAAGCGCTACACGGCGCTGATGGACCTCATCGCCGCCGAGATCCCGCGGGTGCGGTGAGCTTCACACACAGACGACTGGATAAGCCTGCAGCCGAGTGTCTGTTGTCACCAGGTCTAAGCGTTCGGCGATCGCCTGGGCGATGAGCATCCGATCGAAGGGATCTCGGTGGTGCCAGGGCAACTCGCCCAGAGTTTCGGCATGTGTTGCGGTGAAAGGCAATTCATAAATGCCCGCCTCATGCAGCGCCTCGTGCAAGCCGGGAGCTTTCAGCTTTCCCAGCGAGGCCTTGATCGCAACTTCGGCGACGGTGACAGCGGAGACGAAGAGCTCGTTGTCAGGTTCCGCGATCATCGTTCGATGAGCCGGTGAGAGCTTCCTGTCGTCAGCGAGCCACCAAAGTAAAACGTGAGTGTCGAGGAGCCCCCTCATGCCCCATACCAGTCGCGTGCATCGGAGGCCGAGAAATCGTCGAAGTCAGGCGCGATCTTGATTTTGCCCTTCAACAGGCCCGGTTTTCGCTCGACCCGGTCGGGCCTGTAGGGGACCAGGCGCGCGACAGGCCGGCCGTGCCGACTGATGACAATCTCGTCTCCGGCTTCTGCACGGGCGAGCAGGCGCGAAAAGTTTGTCTTCGCGTCGTAGACGTTGACGGTGTCGGCGACCATGAGGACAGCATATTGGACCAGACCAGGTCTGACCAGATTCAGCGGTGGCGGAGGGATTTGAACCCCCGGACGGTTTTAGCCGTCTCTCGCTTTCAAGGCGAGTGCATTAGGCCGCTCTGCCACGCCACCGCCGACAAGCGTAACGGGGGTCAGAGCTTCGATGACCGGCCGGACAGTTTCAGCGCGGTGCTTATGCGCCGGCAGTTCTCGCCCATCGCGGTGATCTGCGACCGCGACAACTGGCCGAGGAAGTAGGTCCGTACACCCTGCGCATAGGTGGCCATCGCCTGGTGGACCGCCGTCCTGCCGTCGTCGGTGATGGCGGCCACCACGCCGCGCCGGTCGTCGCGGCTGGCCTCGCGCCGCACCAACCCCTGAACCTCCAGGCGACGGATCTGCCGGGTCAGCCGGCTCGGCAGCGACGGCAGTGCCTCGGCCAGATCCCCCATCCGGGCCGACCCGGCGGGCGCGTTGTCGAGCATCTCCAGCACTCGGACGTCGAACAGCGACAGCTGGTGTGCGTCGGTCAGTCGGCGGTTGAGCGTCGCATACATCCGCAACGCCGAATCCATGAAGTTCTGCCACGACTTCTGTTCAGCGATATCCAACCCGGGCATCGCACTGGCTGTCCGGCCGTCGATGAGGCCGCCCATGACGTCATGCTATGCGACACAGCGCCTTTGGAACAGCCGGAATTCGCAGGTAGTAGCGTGGCGGCCATGCATGCGATCGTTGCCGAATCTGCCGATCAACTCCTGTGGCAGGAGGTCGGTGACGCCAAACCGGGCCGCGGCGAGGTGCTGGTCAAAGTCAGCGCCGCTGGCGTCAACCGGGCCGACGTGCTGCAGGCCGCCGGTCACTACCCGCCGCCGCCGGGCGCCAGCGAGTTGCTCGGCATGGAGGTGTCGGGGGTGATCGCCGAGGTGGGTGAGGGCGTCACCGGCTGGTCGGTCGGGCAAGAAGTCTGCGCTTTGCTGGCGGGCGGCGGCTACGCCGAATACGTCGCTGTTCCCGCTGGTCAGCTTCTGCCGATTCCGGACGGTGTCGACCTGCTCGACGCCGCCGGGCTGCCGGAAGTGGCGTGCACGGTGTGGTCGAACCTGGTGTTGACGGCGCATCTGGGCGAGGGCCAGCTAATCCTGATCCACGGCGGGGCCAGCGGCGTCGGCACCCACGCCATCCAGGTGGCCCGGGCGCTGGGCGCGCGGGTCGCGATCACCGCCGGCTCGCCGCCCAAGCTGGAGCTCTGCCGCGAACTGGGCGCCGAAGTGACGATCGCCTACCGCGACGAGGACTTCGTTTCCCGGGTCAAGGACGCAACCGACGGAGGGGGCGCGGACGTGATCCTCGACATCATGGGCGCCGCCTACCTGGACCGCAACATCGACGCGTTGGCCAGCGACGGCCAGCTGGTGGTCATCGGCATGCAGGGCGGCGTCAAGGGCGAACTCAACCTCGGCAAGCTGGTCAGCAAACGGGCACGGGTAATCGGAACGGCGTTGCGGGGCCGTCCCGTCGACGGCCCCAACGGCAAGAGCGTCGTTGTTGCCGCGGTGGTGGAGTCGGTGTGGCCGATGTTTGCCGACGGTCGCGTCCGGCCCGTCATCGGCGCGCGGATGCCGATCCAGGAGGCCGCCGAGGCGCATCGGATGCTGTCGTCGGGCCGGGTGACCGGCAAGATCGTGCTGACGCTAGCCGAGTGAGGCCAGCGCCCGCACCAACTGGTCGACTTCGGCCATCGTCGAGTAATGCGCCAGCCCGACCGTCACCGCGCCGCCGACATCGTTGACGCCGATCACGTCGAGCACCCGCGAACTGGCATTGGAGATCGCTAGAATTCCGTTGTCCGCCAACCGTTGTACCACCCGCTCGGCGGGCACCTCGTGCACGGCGAAACTGACCACCGGTATGCGCGACTCGGGCTGGCCGATGACCACCACCAACGGCAGCGAGCGCAGCGACGTCATCAGGTAGTCGAAGATCTGGTTCATGTACGACGCGGCGGATTCCATTGACACGACGAGTCTTTCGCGCCTGGTGCCGTGTGCCGACTCGTCCAGCGAGGCCAGGTATTCGATGCTACGGACCAAACCACCCAGCAGCCCGTACTGGTGCACGCCGAGCTCCAGGCGCGCCGGACCGGTGGCGTGCGGATTCGTCGACACCGAGCCGAACGAATTGATCAGCGCCGGATCGCGAAACACCAACGCCCCGACGGGCGGACCGCCCCACCCGACCGCGTTGACGGCCACCACGTCGGCGTCGATCTCGTTGATGTCGATCAGTCGGTACGGTGCGGCCGCCGAGTGGTCGACGACCACCAAACCGCCGACGTCGTGGATCAGTTTGGTCACTACGCGCAGATCGGTGATGGTGCCCAAGGTCCCCGACGCCGACGTCACGGCAACCAATCGCGTCGACTTGCCGATCAGACTCTCCCACTGCCAGGTCGGCAGCTCACCGGTCTCGATGTCAACCTCAGCCCAGCGCACCTTGGCGCCGAATCGGTTTGCTGCGCGCAACCACGGCGCGATATTCGCCTCGTCGTCGAGACGGGTGACGATCACCTCGTAGCCCAGCCCTGCTCGCGACGACGATGCGTCGGCCAGCGATGCCAGCAAAACCGCGCGATCGGCACCCAGCACCACGGCCCGCGGGTCGGCGTTGACCAGATCGGCCACCGCCTGACGCGCTGCCTCCAGTACAGCGGCGCTGCGCTGCGCCGACGGATGCGGACCGGCGGGGCTGGGGAACGAGCCGCGGAACGCCGTCGACACGGTGGTGGCCACCGAGTCCGGGATCAGCATCCCGGCCGGCGCGTCGAAGTGCACCCAACCGTCACCCAGCGACGGGTGTAGTCCGCGCACCCGGGCGACGTCGTATGCCATGCCAGCCACCTTAGAGTTCCCGCAATTCCGCAAACCGCGACAGTAGCGGGGCGCCCAGATACGTCCCCGCCGTCCCGAGCCAGGTCACCCGGCCAGCCATACTAGTCCAGTGGGGCTGACCTTAGGAACGCTGATCGCGTTGTTTTTGCTGATAGTGCCGGGGGCAATCGTCGCACGCAGCGCTCAGCTAACTTGGCCCATCTCGATCGTGGTTGGCCCGGCACTGACTTACGGCGTTATCGCGCTGGCTATCATCCCGTTCGGCGCCGTCGGAATCCCTTGGAACGCTTGGACTGCGCTGGCCGCCCTGGCCGTCGTCACCGTGGTGGTGGCCGGTTTGCGGGTGCTGCTGGCCCGCTACCGAGATACCGAAGGGGAATCACGAGCCGTTACGGGCTGGCCGGCCGCCACAGTGGCGGCCGGTGTGCTGCTGGGCGTGCTGTTGATCTGGTACGCGGCGCTGCGCGGCATTCCGCACTGGCAATCAATCCCCAGCACCTGGGACGCGGTCTGGCACGCCAACACCGTCAAGTTCATCCTCGACACCGGGCAGGCCTCGTCGACCCACATGGGCGAGTTGCGCAACGTGGAGACCCACGCCCTGCTGTATTACCCGTCGGCGTTTCACGCGCTGGCCGCGGTGGACTGCCAGCTGACCGGCGTGGCGGCCACCACCGGCTACACCCTGAGCTCGCTGGCGGCGGCGATCTGGCTGTTTCCGGTCAGCGCTGCGGTGCTCACCTGGCGGGTGCTGCGCACTCACACCAGCGAGTGGCACACCGCCGGGGCAGCCGCCACCGCGGCGGCGCTCTCGGCGTCGTTCACCGCGGTGCCCTACGTCGAGTTCGACACCGCCGCGATGCCCAACCTGACCGCCTACGGGCTCGCGGTGCCCGCGTTCGCGTTGATCACCTCCACGCTGCGGCACCGCGACCGCATCCCCTTGGCGGTGCTGGCGCTGGTGGGCGTCTTCTCGGTGCACATCACCGGCGGCGTCGTCGCCGTGCTGTTGCTGGCGGCGTGGTGGCTGCTGGAGGCACTGTGGCATCCGGTGCGCGGGCGCCTTGCCGACGTGTGGACTCTGGCCGCCGTCGCGGTGCCGACCGCCCTGGTGCTGCTGCCGCAGTTCTGGGCCGTCAAGCAGCAGGAAGACATCATCGCCGGCCACTCGTTTCTGACCTACCTGTCCAAGAAGCGCGGACTGTTCGACGCGGTGTTCCAGCACTCCCGCCACCTCAACGACTTTCCGGTGCAGTACGCCCTGATCCTGGTCGCGGCCGTCGGCGGGATCGTCCTGCTGGTTCGCAGGATCTGGTGGCCGCTGGCGGTATGGCTGCTGCTGATCGTGATGAACGTCGACGCCGGCACCCCGCTGGGCGGCCCGATCGGAGCGCTGGCCGGTGCGTTCGACGAGTTCTTCTACAAGGATCCGCGCCGGATCGCGGCGGCGACGACGCTGCTGTTGATGCTGATGGCCGGAGTCGGGCTGTTCACCGTCGTCGCCCTCGTGGCCCGGCGGCTGCCCTCCCCGGCGTCGGCCTGGCTCACCGCCGCTCTGCTGCTGGCAGTCGTTCTGGTCAGCACCTGGCATTACTTTCCGCGGCACCGGTTTCTGTTCGGCGACAAGTACGACTCGGTGATGGTCGACCAGCGGGATCTGGAGGCAATGGCGTATCTGGCCAGGCTTCCCGGCGCCCGCGACACCCTGATCGGCAACGGCAACACCGACGGCACCGCCTGGATGTACGCAGTGGCCGGCCTGCACCCGCTGTGGACACACTACGACTACCCGCAGCAGCAGGGCCCCGGCTACCACCGGTTCAACTTCTGGGCCTACGCCGACGACGCCGACACCGATCCGCGGGCCGCCGAGGCGATTCGGGTACTCAATATCCGCTACGTCCTGACCAGCACGCCGACGGTCCGGGGGTTCGCAATGCCCGACGGGCTAGTCTCACTCGAGAAGTCCAAGTCGTGGGTGAAGATCTATGACAACGGCGAAGCCCGGATCTTCGAGTGGCGCGGCCACTCCGACAACTTCTGAATCATGACGAGGATGGTGACTGCATTGAGTACCGACAACAGCGACGACAACGTCGAGATCATCGGCGTCGACCCGCGGCTGATGACCGAGCGGAGCGACGACGACGATGACCAGTCGCTGACCGACCTGGTCGAGCAGCCCGCCAAGGTGATGCGGATCGGCACGATGATCAAGCAGCTGCTCGAGGAGGTCCGCGCCGCACCGCTCGACGACGCCAGCCGCAACCGGCTGCGCGAGATTCACGCCACCAGCATCCGCGAGCTCGAAGAGGGCCTGGCGCCGGAGTTGCGCGAAGAACTCGACCGGTTGACGCTGCCGTTCAGCAACAACACGCCGTCGGACGCCGAACTGCGGATCGCCCAGGCTCAACTGGTCGGCTGGCTGGAAGGCCTGTTCCACGGGATCCAGACGGCATTGTTCGCCCAGCAGATGGCCGCCCGCGCGCAACTCGAGCAGATGCGCCACGGCGCCCTGCCACCGGGGGTAAGCCGGGGCGGACACGGTCAGTCGGGCACCGGGCAATACCTGTAAGCAGACATCCGTGGCAGCACCCCACATCGAGACGCACAACGCGTGGGTGGAGTTTCCCATCTTCGACGCCAAGTCGCGCTCGCTGAAGAAGACCTTCCTGGGCAAGGCCGGCGGCACGATCGGACGCAACACCTCCAACGTCGTCGTCATCGAGGCGCTGCGGGACATCACTCTCTCGCTGGAGTTGGGTGACCGGGTGGGGCTGGTCGGGCACAACGGTGCCGGGAAATCGACTCTGCTGCGGCTACTTTCGGGCATTTACGAACCCACCCGCGGCTCGGCGTCGGTCACCGGCCGGGTGGCGCCGGTCTTCGATCTCGGCGTCGGAATGGACCCGGAGATCTCCGGCTACGAGAACATCATCATCCGCGGGCTGTTCCTCGGGCAGACGCGACGGCAGATGTTGGCCAAGGTCGACGAGATCGCCGAGTTCACCGAACTCGGTGACTACCTGTCGATGCCGCTGCGCACTTACTCCACCGGGATGCGGGTGCGGCTGGCGATGGGTGTGGTCACCAGCATCGACCCGGAGATCCTGTTGCTCGACGAGGGCATCGGCGCGGTGGACGCCGAGTTTTTGAAGAAGGCTCAGACCCGGCTGCAGCGCCTGGTGGAGCGCTCCGGAATCCTGGTATTCGCAAGCCATTCCAACGAATTCCTGGCGCGGCTGTGCAAGACCGCGATGTGGATCGACCACGGCACCATCCGGATGACCGGCGGCATCGAGGACGTCGTGCGCGCCTACGAGGGCGAGGACGCCGCCCGGCACGTGCGCGAGGTGCTCGACGAGGTTCCCCAATGATCTGCGCCGTCGTCGTTACCCATCGGCGCCCCGACGAACTGGCCAAATCGCTGGACGTGCTTGTTACGCAGACCCGGTTGCCGGATCACCTGATCGTGGTCGACAACGCCAACGAGGACCGGGTGCGCGAGCTGGTGACCGGCGAGCCGATCCCGACGACGTATCTAGGGTCGCGCCGAAACCTCGGCGGCGCAGGCGGTTTCGCGCTCGGTATTCTGCACGCGTTGGCCTTGGGCGCCGACTGGGTGTGGCTGGCCGACGACGACGGCCACCCGGCCGACAGCCGGGTGCTGGCCACGCTGCTGGCGTGCGCCGAAAAGCACGGCCTGGCCGAGGTTTCGCCGATGGTGTGCAACGCCGACGACCCGGCACGGCTGGCGTTCCCGCTTCGCCGGGGCTTGGTGTGGCGCCGGTTCGCGGCCGAGCTGCGCACTGCTGAGGGACAGGACCTGTTGCCGAGCATCGCATCGTTGTTCAACGGCGCGCTTTTCCGAACGTCGGCGTTCGACGTGATCGGGGTGCCCGACTTGCGGCTGTTCGTCCGCGGCGACGAGGTGGAGATGCACCGCCGGCTGGTGCGCTCCGGGCTGGCATTCGGGACCTGCCTGGACACCGCCTATCTGCACCCCTGCGGCTCGGCGGAGTTCAAGCCGATCCTGGGCGGGCGAATGCACACCCAGTATCCGGAAGACCCGGCCAAGCGGTTCTTCACCTATCGCAACCGCGGCTATCTGCTGGCGCAGCCGGGTCTTCGCCGGCTGCTTCTGCAGGAGTGGCTGCGGTTCGGCTGGTTTTTCCTGGTATCCCGCCGCGACGTCAAAGGGCTCGCGGAGTGGATTCGGTTGCGGCGCTTGGGCCGTCGAGAAAGGTTCGGCAGGCCATGACAATCACGGATGTCGCGGCGCAATCCAAGACGCTAACCCGGGCCTGGCGGGATCTGGTTGACGGGTTCGCTCGTCGCGAGCTGTGGCTGCACCTGGGCTGGCAGGACATCAAGCAGCGGTATCGCCGCTCGGTGCTCGGGCCGTTCTGGATCACGATCGCGACCGGCACCACCGCCGTCGCGATGGGCGGCTTGTATTCCAAGCTGTTTCATCTCGAGTTGGCGGTGCACCTGCCCTACGTCACGCTCGGGCTGATCGTCTGGAACCTGATCAACGCCGCGATCATGGAAGGCGCCGACGTGTTCGTCGCCAACGAGGGCCTGATCAAGCAGTTGCCGGCGCCGCTGAGTCTGCACGTCTACCGGCTGGTGTGGCGGCAGGTAATCCTGTTCGCGCACAACATCGTCATCTACGTCGTGATCGCGATCATCTATCCCAAACCGTGGTCGTGGGCCGACCTGTCGGTGATTCCCGCGCTGGGGCTGATCGTGCTCAACGCGGTATGGGTGTCACTGTGTTTCGGCATCCTGGCGACGCGCTACCGCGACATCGGCCCGCTGCTGTTCTCCGTCGTGCAGCTGCTGTTCTTCATGACGCCGATCATCTGGAACGACGACACGCTGCGGCAGCAGGGCGCGGGACGGTGGGGCCAGATCGTCGAGCTCAACCCGCTGCTGCACTACCTCGACATCGTGCGCGCCCCGCTGCTGGGCGCCCATCAGGAGCTCCGGCACTGGGCGGTGGTGCTGGTGCTGACGGTCGTGGGTTGGATTTTCGCGGCGTTCGCCATGCGGCAGTACCGCGCACGCGTGCCGTACTGGGTGTAACGCGTCGCGAGATCGCTGCCAGGGCTGCGGTTCTGGGCGGCGGTTGAGTGGACCCGCCTGCGGGTATCCGATTGACACGACGGACGGAGGGCTGACCATGGGTGCCACCGACAAGGCCAGGAACAGGCTGCAGGAGCTTCGCGGCAAGGCGAAGGAAAACATCGGCCGTGTGACCGGTAACCGCAGGCTGGAAAATCGGGGCATAGCCGATCGAGGCAAATCGGAGCTGAGGAGCGCCGGCGAGAGGATCAAGGACGTGTTTCGCGGACGCCGCGGCCATCGTCTCTCTTGACCGCGAAACGCCACCACGCCGATTCGCTGTAGGAATAATCGGACCAAACAACAATCGAGGCGCTCCGGGCTCGCAATCGCCGCTGCGCCCTGAGGACAGGTGCGAAGGGTGAGCGAGGAAGTCGAATCCACGGGGCTTTCCGATGAGTCGCGCGAACGCATTACCGCGGAGTTGGACCGGCTCCGGGAACGGCGCGAACGCCTCGAGGTCGAAGTCAGAAACGACCGCGGCAGCGTCAGCGACCACGCCGACGCCGCCGACGCCATCCAGCGCGCCGACGAGCTCGCCGGCCTCGACGAGCGGATCATCGAACTCGACCGGCTGCTGCGGACCGGGCCGTCGCCGCAAAACGGAACGGGCGCGCTGCCCGGCGGCACCGAGGTGACCGTGCGGTTCGACGACGGTTCGGTGGTGACCATGCACGTGATCTCCGTCGTCGAAGAAACCCCCGTCGGCCGGGAAGCCGAGACGCTGACGGCGGGCAGCCCGCTGGGCATGGCGCTGTCCGGCCGCAAGCCGGGAGACAAGGTCACGTACACGACACCGGCCGGCGAAAGCCAGGTCGAGCTGCTCGACGTCAAATACCCGACGTAGCCCACCCGGGCCGTAGACTCCCCGCGATGGCCGAGATCGCCCCGCCGCGCGCGCACCTGAGTCTGACCACGCAGGTGTGGCGGTTCGTCGTCACCGGCGGGCTGTCCGCGATCGTCGACTATGGGCTCTACACGCTTCTCGATTTGGTGGCGCACGTGCAGATCGATGCCGCCAAGGCGACCAGCTTCGTTGCCGGCACCATCACCGCCTACCTGATCAACCGCCGCTGGACGTTCCAGGCAGAGCCGAGCACCGCCCGATTCGTCGCAGTTATGGTGCTCTACGGAATCACCTTCACCGCGCAGGTCGGGCTCAACCATGTGTGCCTGGAGCTGTTCGAGTACCACGAGCACCCGTGGGCGAGGCCGGTCGCCTTCGTGATCGCGCAGGGTACGGCCACCGTGATCAATTTCATCGTGCAGCGCTCAGTGATCTTCCGGCTGCGCTGACGCCGCCCGCCCAGGCGGTACCCTCTTTGACGATGTTGACGACCAAACGGCTCACAGGCTGGGGCCGCACCGCTCCCTCGGTAGCCACAGTGCTTTCCACCCGCGACACGGACGAGATCGCCAAGGCGGTGGCCAACGCGGGCGACCGCGGCGTGATCGCCCGCGGGCTCGGCCGCTCCTACGGCGACAACGCGCAAAACGGCGGCGGGCTGGTCATCGACATGACGGTGCTCAACCGCATCCATTCGATGGACGCGGACACCCACCTGGTCGACGTCGACGCCGGGGTCAACCTGGACCAGTTGATGAAAGCCGCCCTGCCGTTCGGGCTGTGGGTGCCGGTGCTGCCGGGCACCCGGCAGGTCACCGTCGGCGGCGCGATCGCCTGCGACATCCATGGCAAGAACCACCACAGCGCGGGCAGCTTCGGCCAGCATGTCCGGTCCATGGATCTGCTGATGGCCGACGGCACCATTCGCCGCCTGACGCCCGACGGCGACGACGCCGAGTTGTTCTGGGCAACCGTGGGCGGCAACGGGCTGACCGGCGTCGTGCTGCGTGCCACCATCGAGATGACCCCCACCGAGACGGCATATTTCATCGCCGACGGCGACGTCACTGCCGGCCTCGACGAGACCATCGCTTTCCACAGCGACGGCAGCGAGGCCAACTACACCTATTCGTCTGCCTGGTTCGATGCGATCAGCGCACCACCGAAGTTGGGTCGCGCGGTGATCTCGCGGGGGTCGCTGGCCACCGTTGAGCAGCTGCCGAAGAAGCTGCAGAAAAACCCGCTCAAATTCGATGCGCCGCAATATTTTACGATGCCCGATATCTTTCCCAACGGCTTGGCGAACAAGCCGATCTTCGGCACGCTGACCGAACTCTGGTACCGCAAGTCCGGAACCTATCGCGGCAAGGCACAGAACCTCACGCAGTTCTACCATCCGCTGGACATGGTCGCCGAGTGGAACCGGGCTTACGGCCCGGCTGGTTTCGGGCAGTACCAGTTCGTCGTGCCCGTCGAAGCGGTCGAGGAATTCAAGGGCATCATGTACGACATCCAGCGCTCGGGTCACTACTCGTGGCTCAACGTCTTCAAGCTGTTCGGGCCGGGTAACCAAGCACCGCTGAGCTTCCCGATTCCTGGTTGGAACGTCTGCGTCGACTTCCAGATCAAGCCTGGCCTCAATGAGTTCCTCAACGAACTCGACCGCCGCGTCCTGGAATTCGGCGGCCGGCTGTACACCGCGAAGGATTCCCGCACGACCGCGGAGATGTTCCATGCCATGTATCCGCGCATCGACGAGTGGATTGCGGTGCGCCGCAAGGTCGATCCGACCGGAGTGTTCGTATCCGACATGGCCCGACGTTTGGAGCTGCTGTAGATGGTCTTTGACGCCGTAGGTAATCCGCAGACCATCCTGCTGCTCGGGGGAACGTCCGAAATCGGCCTGGCGATCTGCGAGCGCTACCTGCAGAACGCACACGCCCGAATTGTGTTGGCCTGCATGCCAGACGACCCCGGTCGCGACGACGCGGTCGCGCAGATGAAGTCCGCCGGCGCCAAGGCGGTCGAGGTGATCGACTTCGACGCGGTCGACACCGACAGTCACCCCAAGGTGATCGAGCAGGCCTTCGCCGACGGCGACGTCGACGTCGCGATCGTCGCGTTCGGGCTGCTCGGTGACGCCGAAGAACTCTGGCAGAACCAGCGCAAGGCCGTGCAGATCGCCGAAGTCAACTACACCGCAGCGGTTTCGGTGGGCGTGCTGCTCGGCGAGAAGATGCGCGCCCAGGGCTTCGGCCAGATCATCGCGATGAGCACGGTGGCCGGCGAACGGGTCCGGCGCTCCAACTTCGTCTACGGCTCCACCAAGGCCGGACTGGACGGCTTCTACCTCGGCCTCGGTGAAGCGTTGCGCGAGTACGGCGTTCGGGTGCTGGTCATCCGGCCCGGCCAGGTGCGGACCCGGATGAGCGCCCACATCAAAGAAGCGCCATTGACCGTCGACAAAGAATACGTCGCCAACCTCGCGGTCACCGCATCCGCGAAAGGTAAGGAATTAGTTTGGGCGCCAGGAGCATTCCGCTATGTGATGATGGTGTTGCGACACATTCCGCGGCCCATCTTCCGCAAGCTACCCATCTGAGCATGCGGAACGCGCTGGCCACCATCGGCCAGATGCTGCTCGCTGCCGCGGTGGCCGTTGCGGTCGCGGTGATCTCGCTGCGAGCCATCGCCAGCGTGAACTGGCCGGCCTACCCGTCGTCGAACCAACTGCACGCGCTGACCACAGTGGGCCAGGTCGGCTGCCTCGCCGGACTGGTTGGCGCAGGCTGGCTTTGGCGGCGCGGCACAGCGCGCTGGCTGGCACAGCTGGGCGGGCTGGTCTTCGTGTCGGCGTTTTCGGTGGTGACGCTGGGTATGCCGCTGGGCGCCACCAAGCTCTACCTGCACGGCATTTCGGTCGACCAACAGTTCCGCACCGAATACCTGACCCGGCTCGCCGACAGCTCGGCGCTGGCCGACATGACCTACAAAGGCCTGCCGCCGTTCTACCCGCCGGGCTGGTTCTGGATCGGTGGACGCGTCGCCGCGCTGACCGGAACACCGGCCTGGGAGATGTACAAGCCGTGGGCGATCACGTCGATCACGATCGCGGTGGCGGTGGCGCTGGTGTTGTGGTGGCGGATGATCCGCTTCGAGTACGCGCTGATCGTCACCGCCGCCACCGCCGCGGTGACGCTGGCCTACAGCTCCCCCGAGCCGTACTCGGCGATGATCACGGTGCTGCTGCCGCCGGTGCTGGTCCTGACGTGGTCGGGCTTGCGGGCCGCCGAACGTGCGGCTGGCCGCACGGCCGAGGTCGACGGTGCGGCTGGCCGCACACTCGCGCACGGGTGGGCGGCCGTGGTCGGCGCCGGGATCTTCCTCGGCTTCACCGCCACCTTCTACACGTTGCTATTTGTGTTCAGCGCGTTCACCGTGACCCTGATGGCGGTATTGGTGGCGGCCTCCCGGCGGCGTATCGACCCGCTGATCCGGCTGGCCGTCATCGCCGTCATCGCCGCCGCCATCGGGGCGACCACCTGGCTGCCGTTCGCGCTGCGCGTCGCGCGTGACCCGGTCAGCAACACCGGCAGCGCCTTCCACTACCTGCCGGCCGACGGCGCCGAGCTGACCTTCCCGATGCTGCAGTTCACCCTGCTGGGCGCGCTGTGCATGCTGGGCACGCTGTGGCTCGTGGTGCGGGCCCGCACGTCGACGCGGGCCGGCGCCCTGGCGATCGGCGTCGTCGCCGTCTATTTGTGGTCGCTGCTGTCGATGCTCACCACGCTGGCCAGGACCACGCTGCTGTCGTTCCGGCTGCAGCCGACGCTGACCGTGCTGCTGGCCGCCGCCGGGGCGTTCGGCTTCATCGAGGGCACCCGCGCGCTGGCCGGACGCAGCCGCGCCGTCGTGCCGGTGGCAGTCGCCCTCGGGCTGGCCGGGGCGATCGGCTTCAGTCAGGACATTCCCGGCGTGCTGCGCGCAGACATCACCATCGCCTACACCGACACCGACGGCCACGGCCACCGCGGCGATCGCCGTCCGCCCAGCGCCGAGAAGTACTATCCCGCCATCGACGCCACCATCACCCAGCTCACCGGTCAGCCGCGCGACGAAACCGTCGTGCTCACAGCCGATTACAGCTTCCTGTCCTACTACCCGTACTGGGGCTTCCAGGGGTTGACGTCGCACTACGCCAACCCGCTGGCGCAGTTCGACAAGCGAGCCGCGGCAATCAAGGCGTGGTCGAAGCTCAAAGCGGCCGACCAGTTCGTCCACGCTCTGGACACCCTGCCCTGGCAGCCGCCGACCGTCTTTCTGATGCGCAAAGGCGCGAACGACACCTACACGCTGCGGCTGGCCGAAGACGTCTACCCCAACCAGCCCAACGTGCGTCGCTACACGGTGGACTTCAAAGCCGCCCTGTTCGCCGACCCGCGCTTCACCGTCAAAGACATCGGCCCCTTCGTGCTGGCCGTCCGGACCGCGCGCTGATGGCCACCGAAACCGCCCAGACCGGGCAACTAGCATCTAGCCCCGTGAGCGACACGGGAGCAAACTATCGGGCCGCCCGCGTCGTCGCCGTCGTCGCCGGTCTGCTCGGCACGCTGTTGGCGATCGCCACCCCTTTTCTGCCGGTCAAACAGACCACCGCCGAACTGAACTGGCCGCAAAACGGTGTGCTGGCCAGCGTCGAAGCACCGCTGATCGGCTACGTGGCCACCGATTTGAACATCACCATTCCGTGCCAGGCCGCGGCGGAGCTGACCAAAACCAAGACGGTGCTGTTGTCCACCGTGCCCAAGCAGGCCCCGAAAGCCGTCGACCGCGGCCTGTTGATCGAGCGGGTCAACGACGACCTGCTGGTCATCGTGCGCAACACACCGGTGGTGGTGGCGCCGCTGAGCCAGGTGCTGAGCCCCGCCTGCCAGAAGCTGACCTTCACCGCGCACGCCGACAAGGTCACCGGCGAATTCGTCGGGCTACGCCAAGGACCCAACGCCGAGCACCCGGGTGAGCCGCTGCGCGGCGAACGCGGCGGCTACGACTTCCGGCCGCAGATCGTCGGCGTCTTCACCGACCTGTCCGGGCCGGCGCCGCCCGGCCTGCAGCTGTCGGCGACGATCGACACCCGCTACAGCAGCGCCCCGACCTGGCTGAAGCTGGGCGCGATGATCCTCGGCGTCGCGTTGACCATCGCCGCGCTGGTTGCGCTGCACATCCTGGACACCTCCGACTCCACCCAGCACCGCCGGTTCCTCCCGCCGCGCTGGTGGTCGATCAGCGGGCTCGACGCGCTGGTCACCGCGGTGCTGGTGTGGTGGCATTTCGTCGGGGCCAACACCGCCGACGACGGCTACATCCTGACCATGGCCCGGGTGTCCGAGCATGCCGGATACATGGCGAACTACTACCGATGGTTCGGCACGCCGGAGGCGCCGTTCGGTTGGTACTACGACCTTCTGGCGCTGTGGGCGCACGTCACCACCGCCAGCATCTGGATGCGGCTGCCCACCTTGCTGATGGCGCTGGCCTGCTGGTGGGTGATCAGCCGCGAAGTCATCCCCCGGCTCGGGGATGCCGTCAAGCACAGCCGCACCGCAGCGTGGACGGCCGCCGGCGTGTTCCTGGCGTTCTGGCTGCCGCTGAACAACGGGCTGCGGCCGGAGCCGATCATCGCGTTGGGCATCCTGCTCACCTGGTGCTCGGTGGAGCGGGCGGTGGCCACCAGCCGGCTGCTGCCGGTGGCGGTCGCCTGCATCATCGGCGCGCTGACGCTGTTCTCCGGGCCGACCGGTATCGCGTCGATCGGCGCGCTGCTGGTGGCGATCGGGCCGCTGCGCACGATCCTGCACCGCCGCACCAAACGCTTCGGCGTGCTGCCGCTGGTTGCCCCGATCCTGGCCGCGGTGAGCGTCACCGTGATCCTGATCTTCCGGGACCAGACGTTCGCGGGCGAGATCCAGGCGAACATGCTCAAATCCGTTGTCGGACCGAGCCTCTCCTGGTTCGACGAGCACATCCGCTACGAGCGGCTGTTCATGGCCAGCCCCGACGGGTCGGTGGCCCGCCGCTTCGCGGTGTTGGCGTTGCTGGTCGCGCTGGCGGTGTCGGTGGCAATGTCGTTGCGCAAGGGGCGAATTCCGGGCACCGCCGCGGGTCCCAGCCGGCGCATCATCGGCATCACGATCATCTCGTTCATCGCGATGATGTTCACTCCCACCAAGTGGACCCACCATTTCGGGGTGTTCGCCGGGCTGGCCGGCTCGCTGGGAGCGCTCGCCGCCGTCGCGGTGACGGCAGCAGCGATGCGCTCCCGGCGCAACCGCACCATGTTCGCCGCGCTGGTGCTGTTCGTGGTGGCGCTGTCGTTCGCCAGCGTCAACGGCTGGTGGTACGTCTCGAATTTCGGTGTGCCGTGGTCGAATGCGTTCCCGGAGTGGCGATTCGGCTTCACTACCGTGCTACTGGGACTGACCGTCGTGGTGCTGCTTGCCGCGGCGTGGTTCCACTTCGTCAACAACGGCGACTCGGGACGCGCGATGCCGCGAATCATGCAGTCCCCGTTGGGCATTGCCGCCTGGTTCCTGGTCTTCTTCGAGGTACTGTCGCTGACGCTGGGGATGACCGACCAATACCCTGCATGGTCGGTGGGCCGTTCGAATCTGCAGGCGTTGACCGGCAAGACCTGCGGGATGGCCGAGGACGTGCTCGTCGAGCAGGACCCGAACGCAGGCATGCTGACGCCGATCGGGGCGCCGCTCAACGAGTCACTGGGCGCCGCCTTCGCAGAAGGCTTCGACCCCAACGGCATTCCCGCCGACGTGTCGGCCGACCCGGTGATGGAACGGCCCGGCGACCGCAGCTTCGTCAACGACGACGGGATGGTCACCAGCAGCGAGGCCGGCACCGAAGGTGGGACGACGGCCGCACCGGGCATCAACGGCTCACGGGCACGACTGCCCTACAACCTCGACTCGGCCCGCACCCCGGTGCTCGGCAGCTGGCGTTCGGGCGTACAGGTGCCGGCGCTGCTGCGGTCGGCGTGGTATCGGCTGCCGCCTCGTGACGAAGCCGGGCCACTGCTGGTCGTGTCGGCGGCGGGCCGATTCGACCCCGGCGAAGTGCAGGTGCAATGGGCCGGCGATGACGGAAAGCCCGCCGGCTCAATGGGATTCGCCGACGTCGGGGCTGCGCCGGCGTGGCGCAACCTTAGGGCGCCACTGGCGGCGCTGCCGGACAGCGCCACCCAGGTGCGGGTGGTGGCCACCGACGACGACCTGGCGCCGCAGCACTGGATCGCCTTGACACCGCCACGGATTCCGCGGCTGCGCACGCTGCAGCAGGTGGTTGGCTCGACCGATCCGGTACTGCTGGACTGGCTGGTCGGGCTGGCGTTTCCCTGCCAGCGACCGTTCGGTCATCAAAACGGCGTCATCGAGGCGCCGAAGTGGCGGATCCTGCCGGACCGGTTCGGCGCCGAAGCCAACTCGCCGGTGATGGACAACAACGGCGGCGGGCCGCTGGGCGTCACTGAGTTGCTGGACCGCGCGACAACCGTGCCGACCTATCTGAAGGACGACTGGTCGCGTGACTGGGGCGCGCTGCAGCAGCTGACCCCGTACTACCCGGATGCGACGCCGGCCCGCCTGGATCTGGGCTCGGCCACCCGCAGCGGGCTGTGGAGTCCCGCACCGCTACGCAAGACCTGACCGTCGTGTTGCACTGCGCGACGGCCTCTTTCGCGCGAGCCGGCCAGGGCGGCGATACCAGACCGGACGCTGCATATCTGAACGTCCGGGGTTGCACTCCGTATATCGCCTGGTGTACGAGGGCAAGACGCAACCAATCACCCCTCCACCACTAGGTGGCTTTCCCAGTTCGCCGGATGCGCCAAACCCGGGTTTGGCGAAGAATCGATTCAATCCCTTGCTTTTTTGGGGCCCCGTCCCTTTAGACTGTCGTTGGTTATCCGGACCTCAGCTAGTAAGAAACCTTGGTCCTGTCTTCAGATGTGTAGGACGGGCATTGATCATGACCCGCACTACCAAGAAGGCACCATGGGCCCCGATACTGAGAGTTCTCGTTTTCCGGATGCGTTGATCGCATGGCAAACCACGCCATTAGCGGGCACACAACGCATGCTGCGAGCGACCGCCGAGCGTAACGGCTCGGCCGTAATTGTCTGCGTTGGCGGCGAGGTGGACGCCAGCAATGAGCCAGAGTGGGAGCACCTGCTGACCAGCATGGCGGATGCCGCTGTCCCGCCGGGGCCATTTGTGGTCGACGTCCGTGACCTCGACTTCATCGGCGCCAGCGCCTATGCAATGTTGGCCAGCGAGGCAGAGCGGTGTAAGCACCGTGGGGTGCGGCTGTGCCTGGTCAGTACCCGGCCGGAGACTGCGCGAGCCGTGGCTGCCTGCGGATTAGGCCAGTTGCTGCCCGTCGAGACGACGCTCGAGGCGGCGCTGTCGCAGCTCACCGGCGAAGTCCTGTAGCGGCCCGGTTTGCGCTCGGTCCAGCGGGGTATTCGGTCCCGGCTGTGGTGGCAACGCGCAAGGACGGGAGATCGATTGATGCGGCTGGGCTCACTCGGGAGTCAGCGATGAGCGAGATGACCGACTCGGCAGTCGACGTGGCGGTCCGACGCTGGCCCGGGGACGCGTACCCCTTGGGTGCGACGTATGACGGCTCAGGTACCAACTTCGCGATCTTCAGCGAGGCGGCGGAATCCGTGGAGCTCTGTCTTTTCGCCGACGACGGCGAGGAGACGCGGGTACCGCTGATCGAAGTCGACGGGTTCGTCTGGCACGCCTTTCTGCCCGACGTTGCGCCCGGCCAGCGGTACGGATACCGCGTGCACGGCCCCTACGATCCGGCTGCCGGCCATCGGTGCAACCCCAACAAGTTGCTGCTGGATCCCTACGCCCGCGCCATCGACGGCAATTTCGAGTGGGATCAGTCGTTGTTCGGTTACACGTTCGGCGACCCGGACAGCCGCAACGACGAGGATTCGGCGGCGCACATGCCGAAATCGGTGGTGATCAACCCGTTTTTCGACTGGGACGCCGACCGCCCACCCCGACACGCCTACGCGGACACCGTCATCTACGAGGCGCACGTGAAGGGCCTGACGCAAAGCCATCCCGACCTCCCGGCGCCGCTGCGGGGAAAGTACGCCGGTATCGCGCATCCGGTCATCATCGAGCACCTGCAGAAATTGGGCATCACCGCGATCGAGCTGATGCCGGTGCACCACTTCGCCAATGATTCGACGCTGCTCGACAAGGGGTTGTCGAACTACTGGGGCTACAACAGCATTGGGTTCTTCGCCCCGGACTTCAAGTACGGCTCGGGTGGCAGCCCCGGCAGCCAGGTGAACGAGTTCAAGACCATGGTGCGCACACTGCACGAAGCCGGCATCGAGGTCATCCTGGACGTGGTCTACAACCACACCGCCGAGGGCAACCATTTGGGACCCACGATCTGCATGCGCGGACTCGACAACGCCGCCTACTACCGACTCGTCGACGACGATCCGCGTTACTACATGGACTACACCGGCTGCGGTAACAGCCTCAACGTCCGCCACCCGCACTGCTTGCAACTGATCATGGACTCGTTGCGGTATTGGGTAACCGAGATGCACGTCGACGGGTTCCGCTTCGACCTGGCGTCGACGCTCGCCCGGGAGTTCTACGACGTCGACCGGCTGTCCACCTTTTTCGAGCTGGTGCAACAGGATCCGACCGTCAGCCAGGTCAAGCTGATCGCCGAACCGTGGGACGTCGGTCCCGGCGGATACCAAGTCGGAAACTTCCCGCCGCAGTGGACCGAATGGAACGGCAAGTATCGCGACACCGTGCGCGACTACTGGCGCGGGGAGTCCGCCACCCTGGGCGAATACGCCTCTCGGCTGACCGGGTCGGCGGACCTCTACGAGCGCACCGCGCGCCGGCCGGTGGCGTCGATCAACTTCGTCACCGCCCACGACGGGTTCACGCTACGAGACCTGGTGTCTTACAACGAAAAACACAACGAGGCCAACGGCGAGGACAACCGGGACGGCGAATCGCACAACAGGTCGTGGAACTGCGGGGTCGAGGGACCGACAGACGACTCCGAAATCAACGCACTGCGGTCACGTCAGCAACGTAATTTTCTGGCCACGCTGCTGTTGTCCCAAGGCGTTCCGATGATCTGCCACGGCGACGAACTGGGCCGCTCGCAAGACGGCAACAACAACGGCTTCTGCCAGGACAACGAGACGACGTGGATCCAGTGGGACAAAGCAGACGCTGAACTCATCGACTTCACGGCATCGGTGTCGGCGCTGCGTGCCGCGCACCCGATCTTCCGCCGGCGCCGCTTCTTCGACGGGCGGCCGGTGCGCCGCCGCGGCGCGGAAGGCCTGCCGGACATCTCCTGGTTCAAGCCAGACGGATCGGAAATGAGCGACGACGACTGGGACGCCGGTTTCGGTAAGGCGATCGCCGTGTACCTCAACGGGTTAGGGATTCCCGACCGCGATGCCCGCGGCGAGCGGGTGAGCGACGACTCGTTTTTCCTGTGTTTCAACGCCCACCATGAGCCGATCGATTTCATGCTGCCTCCACAGGAGTTCAGCCCGGCGTGGCAGATCGTGCTCGACACCGCGACGGCCGATCTCGACGACGACAAACCGCGGGAAAGCGGCAGCACCGTGCCCGTGCAGTCCCGTGCGATGGTGGTGCTGCAAGCGGCCCAAACACCCGATGGCACAGGTGCTTCCAATCAACGCCCACCACAGGAAGGTCAACGATGAAACCCGTTGCATGCGCCGCGATCGCGGTAACCATATTGTTGTTCAGTGGATGCTCCGCCTCTGAAGTCGTGAACACCGGTGGCGACACCAAATGCAAGGACTTCACCAGTCAGGACGAGAAGAAGCAGAACGAAGAGATCAGCAAGATGCTCAAGGACAAGAACGGATCTGAGCCCGGCGAACTCCAGATCTCGACGACGCGCCTGTCTGTGACGACCTACTGCCAAACGGTCGGCAAGCAGGACAGCAAGATCTCCGAGGCGCCGCACGGCTGATCAGCCGAGCATCTTTGAAAGAAGGTTCGCATGTTGCACTCGCTGGTGCTTGCCGCTCAGGCCGACCCCCAAGCCGCGGGCATCATCCTT
Source organism: Mycobacterium sp. MFM001 (assembly GCF_003402475.1). Taxonomy (GTDB): domain Bacteria; phylum Actinomycetota; class Actinomycetes; order Mycobacteriales; family Mycobacteriaceae; genus Mycobacterium. The sequence goes on along the minus strand of NZ_BFAB01000001.1, from coordinate 612,075 downwards.
CGCGGCATCAAGGCGATTTTCGTCGCCATCGGAAGCATCATCGCCGCGATCGTGTGCGCGCTGATCGCCGGCATGAAGGGTCGCAACCCGTTCGGATGGGGCATCCTGGGGCTGTTTTTCAGCATCATCACGCTGATCGTTGTCATCGTCATTCCCAGCAAGAAGTGACGGCGCGGCGGCACTAGCCCGGATGCATCTGCCTGTCGAGGTCGCTTCCTTCTTGCCGGTCGGTGACGTCGTAGCGGGAAGCGGCTGAATCCAGTTTCCCGGCAAGGTCATGCGATACCGCTTGCATGCCCTTGGCCGCCTTGGTGCGGGACAGTTCGGCGGCCAACACCGCCGCACTGGTCAGCGAGCAAACCAAACCATGCGAGCTGCCGACATTCATGCCGGTACCCCGGGTCGCCATATCGGCCGAGGCGACGTCGCTGGCGACTTGGCGGTGCTGACTCGACAGTTTGCGCAGATCCTCTGGAGTGACCTGTAATTCGCCGCCCATTTGTAATTCCTTTCTGCGGTGAACTACGCAGCGCCCGTCGGATGCGCGTCGGACGCGATGCGGTCGTATCCGGCCCCGGCCCGCCGGATCAACGTTGCATTGTGTGCAGCGTCGGAAGTCATCTGCGTGACCGCCTTAACGCAGGGAGGAATTGTTCCGGCGACGGCAGCGACTTGGACGGCCATCGAAGCGACTTCGCCGCCCACCGGGATGGCGAGTGCCAGTAACGCCGGGATGATGGACAGTGTCAGCGCGGTCGCGTTGTGGTCTAGTGTTTCCCGTGTTTTCTCGACCTGCTCGGCCTCACGATGAAGGACTTCCTTCACCGTCTTGTCGTTTTCCGCCATCTCGGCCGCGCGCTGCTGCTGCTCTTTGTTTCGCTCGCCGTATGTTTCCGACGCGGACCCCTCCCAGCTGTCCGGTGGATGGGTAGATCCCAGCGTTTCGCCGATGCGGTTGAACGCATTGGCGCCCTCGGCGAATCCGTTCCCGGTCTCCGGGTCACCGAAACCGAGCGTGTTGGCCATTGCCATCATGGCCAACAGACCGCCCTGGATGACGGGCAGCGCTGCGGCTTCCGGGATTGCGGCCTCCAGCTTTTCGCCGATCTGCAGGCCGATAGTGTGGGTGAAACCGACGAAGTCAGCACCGATTCCTGTCAGCGACCACGCGGTGTCTTTCTTGACGCCTTGTGGGTGGTCGTAGACGAGACCCTTCCAAAAGTTGAAACTCTCGTAGATATCTCTGAGGTCGCCCACGCCAATCCCATCGTCAGACGCTAACGCGGTTATCGCTCAGGCTAGCAAGCTGTGGAATGGGTACTGCACACGAAATTCGCGCGAAGCCACCTGGGATTCAACCAAGCTCAAAACGGGCCTCCTGCAACCGCCGCAGACCCCGGTCGTCGGTCAACTCCACCCGGTACTCCGGGTGACGCCAATAGAATCGCACCAGCTCGCGGAGTGCGTCGCCATCGGTGGCGTACCAACCTGCCTGCTTCACCGACGGAGTTCTACCGTTAGCCATCGCCATGGTGATGGGGCACAACGCGTACGCATGGGCGAAAGTGAGTTTGAACGGACCCCGACCGTACGACCGCACCGGAGACACATCGCTGACTTCGGTGACGTCCGACCACTCACCCTTCTGCGCCCAAAGGCCCTGCGCGAACACGAATCCCCGCGGGGACAGTTGCAGGTAGCCTCCGCCGCGGCGTTTGATGGTCAACCACACAAAAACGGCGCACACCACCGCGGTGGCAGCGGAAATGGAGAGATACACCCGTCGTATTTCTTCAGGGACGCCGACAAGCAATACACCCAAGTACCCCAGAACAGCCCAAGATCCCCAGACGACGGCTCCGACCACCAGCAACACAGCGGCAAGGATGTCGAAGCGGCGATCGGGGCGGAGTGTGGTTCCCGTCGGGTCCGCCGTTCCGCGAGGTACGAACCTTGCCATGTACAGCCACTGAAAAAACGGGATGAGCCAAAAGACCGCCAAGCCCACAAGCAGTCCGGCGAGCAGGTATTTGCCGTGAAGCCCAGCGATGAGTGCCCCACCCGCACACAAAGCTGTGCCGCCGCCCAACAAAGAAAGAGCAAGCCTTCTTAGTATTCGGTTCTGCCTGGCTCTGTCGTTCGCTTGGTCGGCCGGCGAAACATGACTCGCGTGCGGGTCGGTCACGTTCGGAGTTTATCGCCGGTAATCCGCCGCTCCGGGCAGCATCATCGCCGGACGGTCGCCTACGATCGACCCTCGTGCCCCACGACGACGAGCGATCGACGCAGCGGATCGCGCGGCTCATCGCCGTCGTCGCGGGAATTGCGGGGGTACTTCTCTGCGGCATCGTCCCGTTGCTTCCGGTCAAGCAGACCACCGCGACGATTCTCTGGCCGCAGGGCACCAAAGACGGCCACGTCACCGACATCACCGCGCCACTGGTATCCGGCGCGCCACGGGCGCTCGACATCTCCATTCCCTGCCCGGCGATCGCCACCCTGCCCGCCGCCGGCGGTCTGGTGCTCTCGACGCTGCCGTCCGACGGGTTCGAGACCGGCAAGAACGGGCTGTTCGTCCGCGCCAACAAGGACACCGTCGTCGTCGCGTTCCGCGACACGGTGGCCGCGGTAGCGCCCCGCGCCGCCATCGCCGCCGGCGCCTGCAGCGTCCTGCATCTCTGGGGCGACGCCGGCGGAGCAAACGCCGACTTCGTCGGGATCCCCGGCGCGGCCGGCAAACTGGCGCCCGAGAAGAAGCCGCAGGTCGGTGGCGTCTTCACCGACCTCAAGGTGCCCGCCCAACCGGGGCTGTCGGTCCGCGTCGACATCGACACCCGCTTCATCACCGCCCCGACCATGCTGAAGAAGGCCGTGATGGGTCTGGGCGCACTGTCGGTGCTCGCCGCGATCGTCGCGCTGGGGGTTCTGGACCGGCAATCCGGCCGTCGCGCCCCTCGTAACTGGCGGCATTTCTGGCGGGCGGGGATCGCCACCTGGCTCGCCGACATCGGCGTCGTCGGCGCCCTGTTGTTGTGGCACGTCATCGGCGCCACGTCCTCCGACGACGGCTACAACCTCACCATCGCCCGGGTCTCCCGGCAGGCTGGCTACCTGGCCAACTACTACCGGTTCTTCGGGACCACCGAGGCGCCGTTCGACTGGTATCCGGCGGTTTTGGCGCACCTGGCCACGGTGAGCACGGCCGGGGTGTGGATGCGGCTGCCCGCCACCCTGGCCGGCATCGTCTGCTGGCTGATCATCAGCCGATACGTGCTGCGCCGACTCGGCCCGGGCAAGGGCGGTTTGGCATCCAACCGTGTCGCGGTATGGACCGCCGGCGCGGTGTTTTTGGCCGCCTGGCTGCCGTTCAACAACGGCCTGCGGCCCGAGCCCCTGATCGCACTGGGCGTGATCGCCACCTGGTCGCTGGTGGAGAGCGCGATCGCGACCCGGCGGCTGGTCCCCGCGGCGCTGGCGATCATCGTCGCGATGCTGACCGCGACGCTGGCGCCGCAGGGGCTGATCGCCGTGGCCGCGCTGCTCACCGGCGCCCGGGCGATCGCCCGGATGATCGCGACGCGCCGACCGGTCGACGGGCTCCTGGCGCCGCTTGCGGTGTTGACGGCATCGCTGTCGCTGATCACCGTCGTGGTATTCCGGTCGCAGACGCTGGCCACCGTCGGTGAGTCGGCGCGCATCAAGTACAAAGTGGGCCCGACGATCGCGTGGTACCAGGAGTGGCTGCGCTACTACTTCGTCACGGTGGAGAGCAACGCCGACGGGTCGATGACCCGGCGCTTCGCGTGGCTGGTGCTGTTTTTCTGTCTGTTCGGCGCGCTGGTCGTGCTGCTGCGACGCGGCCGGGTGGCGGGCCTGGCCAGCGGCGCGGTGTGGCGGCTGATCGGCACCACCGCGGCGGGGCTCCTGCTCCTGACCTTCACGCCGACGAAGTGGGCGGTGCAGTTCGGCGCGTTCGCCGGGCTGGCCGGCGCGCTGGGCGCGGTCACCGGGTTCGCGTTCGCCCGGGTCGGCCTGCACAGCCGCCGCAACCTGACCCTGTACATCACCGGGCTGCTGTTCGTGCTGGCCTGGGCAACGTCGGGGATCAACGGCTGGTTCTACGTCGGCAACTACGGGGTGCCGTGGTTCGACATCCAGCCGGTCATCGCGAGTCACCCGGTGACGTCGATGTTCCTGGCGGCGTCGATCGCGACCGGCCTGCTGGCGGCCTGGCAGCACTTCCGGATGGACTACGCCGGGCACACCGAGATCCAGCCCACCCGCCGCAACCGCATCCTGGCCTCGACCCCACTGCTGGTGGTGGCGGCGATCATGGTGCTGGCCGAAGTGGGCTCGATGGCCAAAGCCGCCGCGGTCCGCTATCCGATGTACACCACCGCCAAGGCCAACCTCGCCGCGCTGAAATCCGGCCTGTCGGATACCAGTTGCGCGATGGCCGACGACGTGCTGGCCGAACCGGACACCAATGCCGGTCTGCTGCAACCATTTCCGGGACAACAATACGGGCCGGCGGGTCCGCTGGGCGGCGTCAATCCAATTGGCTTCAGCCCCAACGGCGTCGGCAAGGACCTGCAGTCGGATCCGGTGGTGTCCAAGCCCGGCCTGGTCAACTCCGACGCCTCCCCCAACAAGCCGAATGCCGCGATCAGCGACTCAGCCGGCACCGCTGGCGGGTACGGCGCGGTCGGGGTGAACGGTTCGCGGGCGGCGCTGCCGTTCGGCCTGGACCCGGCCCGCACTCCGGTGATGGGCAGCTACGGCGAGAACAGCCTGGCCGCCACCGCCACCTCGGCGTGGTACCAGCTTCCGCCGCGCACCCCGGACCGGCCGCTCGTCGTCGTCTCCGCCGCCGGCGCGATCTGGTCCTACAAAGAGGACGGCGACTTCTCTTACGGCCAACAGCTGAAACTGGAATGGGGCGTCACTCGGCCGGACGGCAGCACGCAACCTTTGGGCCAGGTGTATCCGATCGACCTCGGCCCGCAGCCGGCGTGGCGCAACCTGCGATTCCCGTTGACGACGGCCCCGCCGGAGGCCAACGCCGCACGCATCGTCGCCTACGACCCCAACCTGAGCTCCGAGCAGTGGTTCGCGTTCACCCCGCCCCGGGTTCCGGTGCTGCAAACCCTGCAGCAGCTGATCGGGTCGCAGGCCCCGGTGCTGATGGACATCGCAACCGCCGCGAACTTCCCCTGCCAGCGGCCGTTCTCCGAACACCTTGGCGTGGCGGAACTTCCGGACTACCGGATCCTTCCCGACCACAAACAGACGGCCGCGTCGTCGAACCTGTGGCAGTCGGCCGAGGACGGCGGGCCGTTCCTGTTCACCACCGCGCTGCTGTGGACCTCCACGATCCCGACCTACCTGCGCGACGACTGGTACCGGGACTGGGGCTCGGTGGAGGCCTACCACCGCTTCGTGCCGACTGACCAGGCGCCGAATGCCGCGATCGAGCAGGGCACCGTCACCGTCTACGGCTGGAGCCGACAAGGACCGATTCGAGCACTGCCATGACGATGACCCAGGACTCCACGGCCCGCGACGTACAGGTGGCGCGCTGGGTGGCGGCGATCGCCGGGCTGATCGGCTTCGTGCTGTCGGTCGCGACGCCGCTCCTGCCCGTCGTGCAGACCACCGCGACCCTGAATTGGCCGCAACAGGGGCAGTTCACAAACGTTACGGCGCCGCTGATTTCGCAGACGCCGGTCGCGGTGACGGTGACTGTGCCGTGCTCCGTGGTGAACGCGATGCCCCCGAAGGGCGGGCTGGTGCTGGGCACCGCGCCCAAACAGGGCAAGGACGCCGCGCTGCAGGGCCTGTTCGTCAACGTCAGCAGTCAGCGCGTCGACGTCACCGACCGCAACGTGGTGATCGCCAGCGTCGCGCGCAGCCAGGCAGGCTACTGTCAGCGCATCGAGATCACCTCGACGCACAAGGGCACGTTCGCCACCTTCGTCGGGTTGCCCGGGCCGCCCGGACAGCCGCAGGGCTTCCCTGACCCCAACTTGCGCCCGCAGATCGTCGGGGTGTTCACCGACCTGACCGGTCCGGCGCCGCCCGAGCTGCGGATGTCGGCGACGATCGACACCCGATTCTCCACCAAGCCAACGGTTTTGAAGCTGACCGCGATCGTGCTGGCGATCGCGTCGACCATCGTCGCGCTGATCGCGCTGTGGCGACTGGACCGGATGGACGGCCGCCGGATGCGCCGGCTGATCCCCGGCCGCTGGCACGGTTTCAGTTTGGCCGACGCCACGGTGATCTTCGTCTTCCTGCTCTGGCATGTGATCGGGGCGAACTCCTCGGACGACGGCTACATCCTGGGCATGGCCCGTGTTGCCGACCACGCCGGCTACATGTCCAACTACTTCCGCTGGTTCGGCAGCCCGGAGGACCCGTTCGGCTGGTACTACAACCTGCTGGCACTGATGACCCATGTCAGCGACCAGAGCATCTGGATTCGGTTGCCGGACTTGGTCGCCGGGCTGGTGTGCTGGCTGCTGCTATCCCGCGAGGTGCTGCCCCGACTGGGGCCGGCGGTGGCGTCGAGCAGGGCCGCGCTGTGGGCGGCGGGCCTGGTGCTGCTGGCGGCGTGGATGCCGTTCAACAACGGTCTGCGGCCCGAAGGCATCATCGCGGTGGGGTCGCTGATCACCTATGTGCTGATCGAGCGGTCGATGTACTCGGGCCGGATGACGCCCGCGGCGCTGGCGATCGTCGCCGCCGCGTTCACGCTCGGGATTCAGCCCACCGGTCTGATCGCGGTGGCCGCGTTGGTGGCCGGTGGTCGCCCGATCCTGCGGATCCTGGTGCGACGGCATCGTCTGGTCGGCACCTGGCCGTTGGTGGCGCCGCTGCTGGCAGCCGGCTTCGTGATCCTGCCGGTGGTGTTCGCCGACCAGACGTTGTCAACGGTGTTCGAGGCCACCAGGATTCGCGGCGCGATCGGGCCTAGCCAGGCCTGGTACACCGAGAACCTGCGCTACTACTACCTGATCCTGCCCACTGTCGACGGCTCGCTGTCGCGGCGGTTCGGCTTCCTGATCACATTCCTGTGTCTGCTCGCCGCGCTGTTTATCATGTTGCGCCGCAAGCGGGTTCCGGGTGTGGCCCGCGGCCCGGCGTGGCGCCTGATGGGTGTCATCTTCGGCACCATGTTCTTCCTGATGTTCACCCCCACCAAGTGGGTGCACCACTTCGGGCTGTTCGCCGCGGTCGGTGCGGCGATGGCGGCACTGACGACGGTGCTGGTTTCTCCCAAGGTGCTGCGCTGGTCACGCAACCGGATGGGGTTCGTGGCGGCGGTGTTCTTCTTGCTGGCGTTGTGCTTCGCCACCACCAACGGCTGGTGGTACGTGTCGAGCTACGGCGTGCCGTTCAACAGCACGATGCCCAAGATCGACGGAATTACGGTCAGCACAATCTTTTTCGTGCTGTTTGCGCTGACCGCGCTGTATGCCGCCTGGTTGCACTTCGCGCCCCGCGACCGCGGGGAGGGCCGGCTGGGCCGCGCGCTGACCGCCGCGCCGGTGCCGATCGCGGCGGGCTTCATGGTGTGCGTGTTCGTCGCGTCGATGGTCGCCGGGATCGTGCGCCAATATCCCACCTACTCCAACGGCTGGGCCAACCTGCGGGCCTTCACCGGCGGCTGCGGGCTGGCCGACGACGTGCTGGTCGAGCCCGACGCCAACGACGGCTTCATGCCCGCACTGCCCGGCGACTACGGTTCGCTTGGTCCATTAGGCGGAGTGACCCCTGTCGGCTTCACCTCGAGCGGTGTGCCGGAACACACTGTGGCCGAGGCGATTCGGATGGCCAGCCCGCCGCAGCCTGGCGTCGACTACGACTGGGATGCCCCGACCAAGCTGAAGACGCCGGGCATCAACGGCTCGACGGTGCCGCTGCCCTACGGTCTTGACCCCGCCCGGGTTCCGCTGGCCGGCAGTTACACGACGGGCCCGCAGCAGGAGAGCCGGCTCACCTCGGCCTGGTATCAGCTGCCCAAGCGCGACGACGCGCATCCGCTGGTGGTCGTGACGGCCGCGGGCAAGATCGCCGGCAACAGCGTGCTACACGGACACACCGACGGGCAGACGGTCGTGCTGGAGTACGCGCGGGCCGATCTGGCACCGGCGGGGCGGCTGGTGCCCTACGACCTGTACGGCGAACAGCCCAAGGCATGGCGCAACCTTCGGTTCGCCCGCTCCGATATCCCGGCCGACGCGGTGGCGGTCCGGGTGGTGGCCGACGATCTGTCGCTGACGCCGGAGGACTGGATCGCGGTGACCCCGCCGCGGGTGCCGGAGTTGCGCTCGCTGCAGGAGTACGTCGGGTCGTCGCAGCCGGTGCTGATGGACTGGGCGGTCGGGCTGGCCTTCCCGTGCCAGCAGCCGATGCTGCACGCCAACGGTGTCACCGACATCCCGAAGTTCCGGATCACCCCGGACTACACCGCCAAGAAGCAGGACACCGACACCTGGGAAGACGGCGTCAACGGCGGCCTGCTTGGCATCACCGACGTGCTGCTGCGTGCGCACGTGATGGCCACCTACCTGTCACGGGACTGGGGCCGCGACTGGGGGTCGCTGCGTAAGTTCGACACGATCGTCAACGCGCATCCGGCCCAGCTCGACCTGGGCACCGCGACCCGGACCGGCTGGTGGTCGCCCGGGCAGATCCGTATCAAGCCCTGACCGGCCTCGAACGTGGAGTTGTTGCACNNGTGCAACAACTCCACGTTCGGCGGGCGATTGGCGACGGCCGATCGTGGGTATTCCGGAGGCCATGCGTGCGGAAGAAGGCGACGAAACGGTCGACGAGATTGCCGACGAGGCCAAGGACGCCAAGCAAGAGCTCAAAGAGTCCACCGAGGCGGGCAAAAAGGTGCAGCAGGAGTCCGACGACTCCGACAAGCAGCGGTGAGACCGGGCTGGCGACTGGTCGCACTGGCGTCCCTGTTCAGCGTGGGGGTGCTCGCTTGCGGCCCGCCTTCGCCCACTGCCGCGCGGCCGTCGTCGAGCTATGTCGCGATGGGCGACTCGGCCGCCGCGGCACCGGGTGTGCCGGACGCCGCGCCGCCGCTCGGCTGTGACAAATCGACCAACGACTACCCGTCGGTGCTTGCGCGGCGCATCTCGCCGGCGAGTTTCACCGATGTCACCTGCAGCGGCGCGACGACGGACGACATCACCAGTCGGGCACAACAGACCGCCCGCGGCCCAGTCCCGCGGCAACTCGATGCGGTCGGTACCGACACCACTCTGATCACGATCACGATCGGCGGCAACGACGTCGGGTTGGCCGGCGACGCAGCGCATTGCCGCGCCGCGTCACTGGAATCGCCGCCATGCGTGGACAGGTTCGTGACCGACGGCGTGGACAGCATCTCGGCGGCAATCAACGCGCAGGTGCCGGTCTGGGGCGCGATGATCGACGACGTCCGCGCCAAGGCGCCGGCCGCGCGCATCGTCCTGGTCGGGTACCTGTCCTACATCCGGCCCGGCGGTTGCTTTCCCGACGAGCCGGTGCTGCCCAAGGACGCCAACTACTTCGAGTCGAAAATCAACGAACTGGACGATCAGCAAAAGCAATTGGCGACCGCCAAGGGAATCGACTACTTCGACACCCGGCCGCTGTCCGTCGGCCACGACATGTGCGCGCCGCCCGACCAACGCTATGTCGAGGGGTACGTGGCCGTCAATCCTGCTGCGCCGCTGCACCCTAACGCGATGGGTGCCGCCGCCGTCGGCAATGCGCTTGCTGACTGGCTAACTGGCCGCTAGACCGGGATCAGGCCGTGCTTGCGGCCGACCCTCCTATGCAACTGCTTGTCGCGCAAGATATGCAGCGACTTGCGCAGCAGCAGACGGGTGGTGTGCGGTTCGATGACTCCATCGATGTAGCCACGCTCGGCGGCGGTCCACGGGATGGCCATGTTGAGGTTGTAGCCCTCGATGAAGTCCTTCTTGATCGCTTGGGCCTCCGGAGTCGTGGGGTCCGGGAATCGCTTCATCAACAGTTGCGCGGCTCCCTCGGCGCCGATCACCGCGATGCGCGCGGTGGGCCAGGCGAAGTTGAAGTCCGCGGTCAGCTGCTTGGATCCCATCACCGCGTACGCGCCGCCGTAGGACTTGCGGACAGTGATCGTCACCTTCGGCACGTCGGCCTCCACGACGGCGTACAGGAATCGACCGCCGCGCTTGATGATTCCGTTCTTCTCCTGCTCCGCTCCGGGCAAGAAGCCGGGAGTGTCGACGACGAACACCAACGGGATGTCGAACGCGTCGCAGAACCGGACGAACCGCGCGGCTTTGTCGGAGGCCTCGTTGTCGATCGATCCGGACAGCACCATGGGCTGGTTGGCCACCACGCCGACCGCGCGTCCGTCGACGCGCGCGAACCCGGTGATGATTGCCTGCCCCGCCTGCGCAGCGACGTCGAGGAAGTCGCCGTCGTCGAAGATCCGCAGCAGGATCTCGTGCATGTCGTAGGCCGTGTTGTCGTTGTCCGGCACGATCGAGTCGAGTTCCAGGTCGGTCCGGGTGATCTCCGGCTCCAGGCCCGGGTTGACGATCGGCGGCTTGTCGAAGCAGTTCGACGGCACAAACGACAGGAAGTCACGCACGTACTGGTAAGCGGCGGCCTCGGATTCGACAACCTGGTGGATGTTGCCGTAGCGGGCCTGCGCGTCGGCGCCGCCCAGCTCATCGAGGGTGACCTCCTCGCCGGTGACATCTTTGATCACGTCGGGCCCGGTAACGAAGAAGTAGCCCTGGTCACGCACCGCGACCAACAGGTCGTCCTGAATTGGCGAATAGACCGCTCCCCCAGCACATTTCCCAAAAATGAGGGATATCTGCGGCACGAGCCCGGACAGCGCCTCGTGGCGTCGGCCCAGCTCGGCGTACCACGCCAGTGAGGTGGCGGTGTCCTGGATGCGGGCGCCGGCGGAATCGTTGATGCCGATGATGGGACAGGCCACCATCGCGCACCACTCCATCAAGTCGGCGACCTTGCGGCCGAACATCTCACCAACGGAGCCCTGGAACACCGTCTGGTCGGTGGAGAACACCCCGACCGGCCGGCCGTTGATCATGGCGCGACCGGTGACCACGCCGTCGCTGTAAGGCGCGTTGGGATCGCCCGGCGTACGGGCCAGCGCACCGGTCTCCAGGAAGCTGCCCGGGTCGACCAGGTCATAGACGCGGGAGCGGGCGCTCGGGATGCCCTTTTTGTCTCGCCTGGCGATTGCCTTCGGATCGCCGGGTTCCCTGGCCAGCTCCAGCTTTTCCCGGAGTTCGGCCAGAAGCTCGGCGGTCGTCTTGGTCGTCACTTGCCTGCCTTCTCCTCAGCTTCGATCCTGCCCAGCGCCTGCGTCATATGCGCGCCGACCTTCGCGATGATCGGCTCGTCGATGACCTGGATGTGCTCGCCGCCGACGGGCACCACCTCGAGGTCCGACACATACTGGCCCCACCCGCCGTCGGGTTTACGGGTGGCGTAGCGCGGCTCGAACATGATCGCGTCGTCGTGGTAGCGGTCGGCCATGTAGAGCGTGACATGTCCGTCGTAGGGCCGGATCTGGGCGGTGTCGATGGCCCGTTGGTCCAGATACGACGTGCGCTGGTGCTCGATGATGCCACCGGGAATCTGCACACCACTGGCTTTGACGGCCTCGAGAACGAACCGGACCTGGCCCTCGTCGTCGAGTTCTTCCAGCTGTTCGTAAGGGATTTCGGGGATCTGCACGTTGAAGGTCCGCTCGGCGAAGCGCGCGTAGCGCTCCCAACGCTTGCGGGTCTCCTCCTTGGTCTGCGGGATCTCCTCGCCCGGACGGACCGCGTCGATCAGCCCGACGAACGGCACGTCGCAGCCCTGCTGCTTAAGCCCGATCGCGCAGGCGTAGGCCAGCGCGCCGCCAAGCGACCATCCGGCCAGCACAAAGGGCCCATTGCCTTGCAGTTCAAGGAGTTTCGGCACGTACTGCGCGGCCCGCTCCTCGATGGTGCCCTCGACACGCTCGAATCCGTACATCGGGGTGTCGGCCGGCAGGCGTTTGAGCAGCGGCTCGTAGACCACCGTCGACCCGCCCGCGGCGTGGAACACGAACACCGGGACCTTGCTGGAACCCTCGGGCCTGGGCCGAAGGATGCGCACAAACCCGTCGATCTGGCCGGCCTCCAGGTACTCGCGCACCGTGGTGGCCAGCTCTTCGATGGTCTGCGCGGACTTGACGTCCTCGGCGCTGATCGGACCCTCGGCGCGCTCGGAAAGCCGTTGGGCCATCTTGGCGGCCGCGTCGTCGTCCAGCTTGGGCAACGGGTTGAAGATGCCGCCCGGCGACTTGCCGGTGACGATCGCCCACGTGGCGAACGTGACCCGCTCGGAGGCATCACGCGGCGGCACGTCGGAACCCAGCGCCTCGGCGACGGCCTGCTGGTTGAGCGCCTGCGCTGCGCCCGCCAAGTTGGGCTGCGCCGACGGACCCGAGGGGTCACTCGGCGGAGGCGGGATCGGTACATCGGAAGCCGGCTGCGCCGCTTGGGTTTCCGGCTCCGCTTGCGGATCGGCGGCCTCGGTCACCGTGGACGGCGTGGCGCCCGAGAGCAACGCCGCCTGCTCCTTGGCGATCTCCTCGGCCGTCATCGTCTTTTGGTGCTCGTGCAGCTGCTGTACCTCGTCGCGATGCTCGATCGCGTACTTGATGAGCTCCTCGATGTTGTAGAGGTTGGCGTCGCGGACGGCCTGCAACTGGATCGGCGGCAGGTCGAAGTCGTACTCGACGCGGTTCTTGATCCGCACCGCCATCAACGAATCCAGCCCCAGCTCGATCAGCGGCACCTCCCATGGCAGGTCATCGGGCTCGTAACCCATCGCCATCGACACGATGGTCGCCAGCCGGTCGTGAACCGTCTCACCGGAATCCGGCGACCACTTGCGTAAATCACCGGCCTGGCGCGCGGTCAGGCTGTCGTGCAGGACCTCCGCATCCGGTTCGGCGGCGGCGGCCTCGGCTGTCGGTGCGCCGTTGGTGGGCGCAGCGGTCACCGGTGCGGCCACTGCCGCTCCGGCGCCGACCGCCGTCGGCAACACCGCAGCCTGCCCGCCCCGGGACACCAGCGCGTCGTACACCAACGTGAACGACTCGTCGATGCGCGCATGCACCTGAACCGCCGCCCCGCCGGGATGGCGGGTCAGCGTCGTCACCAACCGGGCGTTCTCGGCGGGCACCGCCCGCTGCTCGGACGCGGTCAGCTGCGCATCCGGAATAACCGCAGCCGCAGCGGCTTTCACCAAAGCGGCCAGGTCGGTCGCTCCGCGCGGCGCGTACTCCCACACGTGCCGGCCGTCGGGCAGCGCCACGTGGTTGCCCGGCATCATCACCGACGCGTCGCCGGAGAAGTGCGCGTCGAGCCAGTGTTCCTTGCGGCGGAACCGGGTCGGCGGGATGTTGGCGTAGTCCTCCGGGCCGCCGGCACGGGTGAACAGCGTGCGGATGTCGAGGTCGTGGCCGTGGACGAACAGCTGGGCCATCGCCGTCGTCATCGCGTCGACCTCGTCGACCTTGCGGGCCAGCGTCGAAATCAGTTGCGCGTCAGGCAGTCCGGCAGCAGCGGTGGTCAGTCCCACCTGCATCAGCGCCACCGGGTTGGGCGCCAGCTCCAGGAACGTGGTGTGCCCGCTGTCGACGGCGTTGCGCACACCCTGGGTGAAGTAGACCGAATGCCGAAGGCCCTTCTTCCAGTAGTCCACGTCGTGGATCGGCTCGCCGCCGGGCCGGATGTAGGTGCCCTCATGCACGGTCGAGAAGTAACCGCACGCCAGCGGCATCGGGTGGATGCCCTGCAGTTCGGCGGTGAACTCGCCGAGCAATGGGTCCATCTGCGCGGTGTGGCTGGCGCCCTTGGTCTGGAACTTGCGGGCGAACTTGCCCTCGGACTCACAGCGGGCGATGATCGCGTCCACCTGCTCGGGCGGGCCGCCGATCACGGTCTGGGTCGGAGCGGCGTAGACGCAGACCTCCAGGTCGGGGAAGTCGGCGAAGACGGTCTTGATCTCCTCGGCGGAGTACTCCACCAGCGCCATCAGCCGGATGTACTCACCGAACAGCATCGCCTCGCCCTCGCCCATCAGCCGGGCGCGCGGGACGATGATCCGGACGGTGTCGCGCAGCGAGAGCCCGCCGGCGAAGTAGGCGGCGCCCGGCTCGCCCAGTGATTGGCCGATCACCGCGGCGGGCTTGGCCCCGTGCGCTTTGAGCACCTCGCCCAGCGCGATCTGGATGGCGAAGATCACCAATTGGACGGCTTCGATGGGGTATTCGACGGTGTCGCCGGTGTAGTCCACCGCGTCGTCGAGGATCATCTCGAGGATCGAGACGCCGCGCTCGTCCTGGATCAGCGCGTCGAGCTTGTCGATCCACTCGGCGAAGATCGGGTCGCGCAGATAGAGGCTCTTGCCCATCTTGCGGTGCTGCGCACCGAAACCGGCGAGCACCCACACCGGGCCGTTGGTCACCGGCCCGTCGGTGGAGAACACGTTGGGCCGCTGCTTGCCCTCGGCGATCGCGCGCAAACCCTTGATGGCCTCGTCGTGGTCACGCGCCAAAACCACTGCGCGGGAACGGCCGTGGTTACGGCGCGACAGCGACCGGCCGATCGACTCCAGCGACGACGCCCGGCCCTCCGGGCTTTCCATCCAGTCGGCCAGCTCGGCGGCGGCGGCCTTCTTGCGCGACGTCAAAAACGCCGATACGGCCAGCGGGACTAGCGGGGCCTGCTGCTCGGATGCCGCAAGCTCTTGTAGCGCAACCTCTTTGAGCCGCTCGGCTTCCTCCGTCAGGCCGGGAAGCTCGTACTCCGGCTCGGCGCCGTTGGTCTCGACGAACTCGCCGTACTCGTCGAACCGCGCATGCTCGGTGTGCTGTTCCTCGGCGGGTGCCTCAGCCGGCTCGGCCTCTGGTTCCGGCTCGCGCTCGACGACGTCGCGCGGCAGAACCTCGCGCAGCACCACGTGCGCGTTGGCACCGCCGAACCCGAAGCTGGACACGCCGGCCACCGCGTAGCCGCTGTAGCGCGGCCAATCGGCAACGGTGTCAAGAACTTTCAAATGCGCCGCGTCGAAGTCGATGTACGGGTTGGGCCCCGCGTAGTTGATCGACGGCGGCAGCTTGTCGTGCTGCAGCGCCAACACCATCTTGGCCAGGCTGGCCGCACCGGCCGCCGACTCCAGGTGCCCGATGTTGGTCTTGATCGCGCCCAGCAGCGCCGGCTTGTCGGCGGGCCGGCCGCGGCCGACGACGCGGCCCAGCGCCTGCGCCTCGATCGGGTCGCCGAGAACCGTTCCGGTGCCGTGGGCTTCGATGTAGTCGACGGTGCGCGGGTTGATGCCCGCGTCCTTGTAAGCCCGGCGCAGCACGTCGGCCTGCGCATCCGGGTTGGGGGCGATGAGCCCGTTGGAGCGGCCGTCGTGGTTGACCGCGCTGCCGGCGATCACGGCCAGAATCTGGTCGCCGTCGCGGCGGGCGTCCTCGACCCGCTTGAGCACCAGCATGCCGCCGCCCTCGGAGCGGGTGTAGCCGTCGGCGTCCGACGAGAACGACTTGATCCGGCCGTCGGGTGCGAGCACCTGGCCGATCTCGTCGAACCCGAGGGTGACCACCGGGGTGATCAGCGCGTTGACACCGCCGGCGACGGCCACGTCGCACTCGCCGCTGCGCAGCGCCTGCACCGCCTGGTGTGTGGCGACCAGCGAACTCGAGCAGGCGGTGTCGACCGCCACCGACGGGCCGTGGAAGTCGTAGAAGTACGAAACCCGGTTGGCGACAATCGAACTCGCCGTGCCGGTGATCGCATAGGGGTGCGCGACGGTGGGGTCCGACATCGCCAGGAAGCTGTAGTCGGCGACCGAGGTGCCGATGTAGACGCCGACGGCCTCGCCGCGCAGGCTCGACGCCGGGATGCGGGCATGCTCGAGCGCCTCCCAGGTCAGCTCGAGCGCCATCCGCTGCTGCGGGTCGATGTTGTCGGCCTCGGTCTTGGACAGCGCGAAGAACTCCGAGTCGAAGCCCTTGATGTCCTTGAGGTAGCCGCCGCGGGTGCGGGCCTTGTTGACCCGGTCGGCGATCCGCGGCTCTTCCATGAACTCCGACCAGCGCCCCTCGGGCAGATCGGTGATCCCGTCGCGACCCTCCAGCAGCGCCTGCCAGGTCTCGTCCGGGGTGTTCATGTCGCCGGGGAAGCGGGTGGCCAAACCCACCACGGCGATGTCGACCCGTTCGACGGGACCGCTTCGCGTCCAGTCGAAGTCGTCCGCCTCGGCGGCCTGATCCTCCGGGTCGCCCTCGACGATCCAGGTGGCCAACGATTCGATCGTCGGGTGCTCGAACGCGGCCGCGATCGACACCGTCACCCCGGTGCGGTCCTCGATGTCGGCGGCCATCGCGACGGCGTCGCGCGAGGACAACCCCAGCTCCACCAACGGGGTGGCCTCGTCGACCGCGTCGGGCGAGCGCCCGGTGGCTTTGGCGACCCAATCACGCAGCCACTGCCGCACCTCGGCGACGGTCATGTCGGTGCGGGCGGGCTTGACGGACTCAGTGGCAGTGTCTGTTTCAGTCATACGGCGGGGTCCACCTGATCGGGGAAGGCGTTGGGTGAAGCGGTGCCGCTGCGCAGGCTGCCGTCGAGGTAGGCGGTGCGGCAGGCGCGGCGGCCGATCTTGCCGCTGGAGGTCCGGGGCACCGAACCGGCCTGCACCAGCAGCACGTCGCGCACGGTCACCCCGTGCCGGACGGCGATGGCCGCGCGGATGTCGTCGGCGATGGGCTGGTAGTCCAGCTTGTGCGCGCCCGGCGCCCGCTCTGCGACGATCACCAGCTGTTCGGAGGTGTCGTCGGGGTCGTACTTCAGCCCGGCGTGCGGGTTGTCGAACACCTCGCGGGGCAGCTGGTTGGCGGGTACCGAGAACGCGGCCACGTATCCGGTGCGCAGCGCGCGGCTGGCCTCCTGCGCCGAGTACTCCAGGTCCTGCGGGTAGTGGTTACGGCCGTCGATGATGACGAGATCCTTGACCCGGCCGGTGATGTACAGGTGGCCCTTGTAATAGGTGCCGTAGTCGCCGGTGCGTACCCACAGCCCGTCGTCGGGGGCGCCCTCGGCGTGCGACGGGCTGGTCCGCGACTTGAGGATGTTCTTGAAGGTCTCCTGCGTCTCCTCCTCGCGCTTCCAGTAACCCATCCCCATGTTCGTGCCGTGCAGCCAGATCTCGCCGATCTGGCCGTCGGGCAGTTCGGAGGCCGACTCAACGTCGACGATCACCGCCCACTCGTCGACACCGATCAGGCCGGCGGAGACCTGGGTGACCGCGTTGGGCGCGTCCGGCTCCACCTCGACGAACCGGTGGTTGTTCAGCGCCTCACGGTCGACGTGGATCACCGTCGGCCCCTCGGACATCGGGGTGATGGAGACGAACAGCGTCGCCTCGGCCAGCCCGTAGCAGGGCTTCATCACGGTGTCGCGCAATCCGAACGGACGGAACGAGTCGTGGAATTTGCGCATCGACGCCACCGACACCGGCTCACTGCCGTTGAGCAGCGCCTTGACGTTCGACAGGTCCAGCGGCTCCTCGTCGTCCCTGGGCACCCCGCGCACCGCCGCGTGCTCGTAGGCGAAGTTCGGCGCCACCGAGTAGACCTCACCGGTTTCACCGGGTTTGCGCGCCATCTCCCGTATCCAGCGAATCGGCCGGCGCACGAACGCCGCCGGCGTCATGAAGGTGTTGTGGTAGCCGAGCACCGGCGACAGCATGATCGCGATCAGGCCCATGTCGTGGAAGAAGGGCAGCCAGGTGACCCCGCGGTCGCCTTCCTTGCCTTCGAAGGCGTTCAGCACCTGAACCACGTTGTGGGCCAGGTTCAGCGCGGTGATCTCCACACCGGTCGGGGTGCGGGTCGACCCAGAGGTGTATTGAAGGTAGGCGATCGTGTCGGGGGTCTCGTCGGGCATTTCCCACGTGCCGGCGACCTCGTTGGGCACCGCGTCGACGGCGATGACGCGCGGCCGCTCCTTGGCGGGGCGGCTGCGGAAGAATTTGCGGACGCCCTCAGCCGAGTCGCTGGTGGTCAGGATCGCCGTCGGGCTGCAGTCGTCGAGCACCGCGTGCAGGCGGCCGACGTGGCCGGGCTCGCTCGGGTCGAACAGCGGCACCGCGATCCGCCCCGAGTAGAGGATGCCGAAAAACCCGGTCAGGTAGTCGAGGTTCTGCGGGCACAGGATCGCGACCCGGTCGCCCGGCTGGGTGACCTGCTGCAGACGGGCGCCGATCGCGCGGTTGCGCGCCCCGAACTCGGCCCAGGAAATGTCGCGCGCGATGCCGTCACGCTCGGTCGAGAAGTCCAGGAATCGGTAGGCGAGCTTGTCGCCGCGCACCGCCGCCCACCGCTCGACGTGACGGACCAGGTTGGCGTTCTCCGGGAACCTGATCTTTCCGTTCACGACGAACGGGTTGTGGTACGCCATTGCCACTGTCTCCTGTCACCACATATCTGAAGGACAAATCTCTAGAGCTCCGCCGACGGCTGCGCCCGACTCGGGTCGGTCGGCGGGACGCCGGATCTTTCGCCTGCGCCGTTCGTCGCGAACCCTAAACCTCACAGATCGTACAGAAGCGCGCGCGAAAACCGGCACTGCATCGACCCGACGGGCCAACCACAGCTGTTCTTATTTTTTTCTTAATGTTAAGGGCCGGTGCGCCGCGGACCAAATCAGAACGGACGGCTTGACGGAACCGTTATTGTCCGGCTCCTCCTCGGCCGCATCGTCGCCGGACGACCGTTACCCGTGCTTGGGATGCGGCGCGTTCTCGATCAGGCCGCGGGCCCAATTCAGCGTCCACTCGGTGGCCGACTGACCGTCCAGACTCCAGAACTGGGTGGTGGCATACAGCGCGTGCACCGGCTGCCCGGCGCCGCCGGCGAGGGTGTCGAGCGTGGTGGGCAGGTTGGTGATGCTGAACGCTTCCTGCGGCGCGGCGCAGATCAGGTCGCCCTGCCCGCAGATCTCGTTGGTCCGGTTGTTGAGGTCGCCGAACCCGCCGGGCCGCTTGCCGGTCATCGTCAAACCCATGGTCGAGAGCACCGGCACCTCATGCAGGGTGATCTCGGCGCCCTGTCCCGGCGGGTTGGGACCGATGTCCTGACCGACGCCTTCTTGGCGGCGGCCGTCGGCGATCAACGTCACACCGAGTACCAGGTCCTCGTCGACCGGCCCGCGGCCGTTGCCGATGTCGCTGGCGATGTCGCCGGCGATCACCGCGCCCTGCGAGAAACCGATCAGCACGTAGCTGGTCAGCGGGCACTTGGTGTTCATGTCGGTCAGCGCCTTGACCGCGGCCTGGGTGCCCTCGGCGCGACTGGCGTTGTAAGACATCTGGTTGTCGCCGGACAGCGGATTGTGGAACTGCGCGGTGTAGGGAACCGTGTACGTCTCGACCCGACTGCTGTCGAACTGCTCGCTGATCGGCCGGGTCACGTTGAGCAGCAACGCTTTCGGAAAGTCGACGGGGTTGAGCGGGTTGTCCTGCAGCGACGACTCCCACGTGCCGGGCACGGACAGCAGTTGCACGTCGGGGCAGCTGGCGTCTTGGAACGCCGGCCGCGGTTTGTGGGGGCGGGCCGAGCTGCTGGTCGGCGGCACGATGCTGGGCGGCACCGCGCTGGGCGGAGTTTCCGGCTGACGCAGGTATGCCACCACGAACACCAGGACCAGCGCCACGACCATGGCGACCGAGGCGGCCGCGACCAACGCCAGAATGCGGCGGCGTTTGCGCTGGGAATTAGCAGCCTTTTTAGCCATGTCTCCTGCTAGCAGAGTTGTCGACGGGACGGCCGACGCCGCACCTTGCACATCATGTGCCGTGCAGCGCCCGTCGAACCCTGCTTCACGGTACCGGTTGCCGGCACCGTCCCCTGCGGGCGATCGCTAGCGGATGGCGCCGACGATGTCGCCGGACATTGCGCCCAACTCCGGGCCCCACGATCCCCAGCCGTTGTCGCCGCCCGGGAACTCGAAGTGCCCGTTGTGGCCGCCGACGTTGCGGTACTGCTGGTAGAAGAAATGGCCGCTGCCGGTTGCCTCGGCCTCCTGGCCGATCATCGCCGCCGGGTCGCTCGCGCCGCCGGTGGGGTTGACCACCCAGACCCGGGTGTTGTTGGCCGCCAGCATCCCGGCGTGAACGTACGGGTCGTGCCACTTCCACCGGCCCAATTGCGCTGCGCCCCACATGCCTTGGGTGTCCACGCCGCCGAACTGCGCCATGCCGGCGGTGATGGCGCCGTTCTCGGTGGTGTTCGACGGGTACAGGAAGCCTGACAGCGAACCGGCGAAGCCGAAGCGATCCGGGTGGAAGCAAGCCAGCGCCATGGCCCCGTATCCGCCCTGCGACGCGCCGACGACGGCGTGGCCGCCGGGCGCCAGGCCTTTGTTGGCGGCCAGCCAGTCCGGCAGCTCACTGGACAGGAACGTCTCCCACTGCTTGCTGCCGTCCTGCTCCCAGTTGGTGTACATGCTGAAGGCGCCGCCCGCCGGCGCGGCCACCGAGATGCCCTTACCGGCCAGTGTGTTCATCGCGTTGCCCGCGGTCACCCAGTTGCTGACGTCCGGGCCCGCGTTGAAGGGGTCGAGTAGATAGACCGCGTGCGGACCGCCGGCCAGGAAGGCCACCGGGATGTCGCGGCCCATCGCCGCCGACGGCACCATCAGGGTCTCGTAGCCGGCCGCGTGGGCGGGTCGGCTGACGCCACCTAACCCGACTGCCAGCACGGCAGCGCACAGTACCCGCAGCAGCAACGACACGCCCCTCATGTCCACCTCACTCGGTATCGATTCGCCATCCCCCGCACCCGCGCCCCGGAACGTAGTGAACCACACCGGACGCGACGGAAGGGGTGGAAACGACTAACGGCGGCGACCTGTAGAAGGTCGCCGCCGCCAGTCGTTGGTGCTTGTGGCCTAGTGGCGATCGCAAGCGCGGCGCAGCCGGGCGCAGCGGGTCGCCACCATCAACCTAGTGGCCCCCGCCTTGGGCGGCAGCCGGGGTGCCCTGGCTACCCGGGCTGGCCGGAGCGGCCGGCGCCGCCGGGGTGCCCTGGCTGACCGGGGTGCCCTGGCTGCCCTGGGTGGCCGGCGTGGTCTGGCTGGCCGGGTTGTTCTGGGCAGCAGCCGGGCTGCTCTGGGCGGCCTCGCCGCCACCGCCGGGCGTGGCGCCCAGCGTCCGCTGCAGGTCCGGCTTCATGGCGTTCAGCTGCTGACCCCAGTACTCCCAGCTGTGCGTGCCGCTCTCCGGGAAGTTGAACACCGCGTTGTGACCGCCGGCCGCGTTGTAGGCGTCCTGGAACTTGATGTTGCTGGTCCGCACGAAGCCCTCGAGGAACTTCGCGGGCAGGTTGTCGCCACCGAGCTCGGACGGCTTGCCGTTACCGCAGTAGATCCACAGGCGGGTGCCGTTGGCGACGGTCTTGCCGACGTTCAGCAGCGGGTCGTTGCGCTGCCAGGCCGGGTCGTCCTTCGGACCCCACATGTCAGCGGCCTTGTAGCCACCGGCGTCACCCATCGCCAGGTTGATCAGCGACGGGCCCATCCCCTGCGACGGGTCCATCAGGCCGGACATCGCGCCCGCGTAGATGAACTGGTCCGGGTGGTAGTTGGCCAGGTTCAGCGCCGACGCACCGGCCATCGACAGGCCGACCGCGGCGCCGCCGTTGGGCTTGACCTGCTTGTTGGCCTGCAGGTACTGCGGGAGCTCGCTGGTCAAGAAGGTCTCCCACTTGTAGGTCTGGCAGCCGGCCTTGCCGCAGGCGGGCTTGTACCAGTCGGTGTACCAGCTGGACTGGCCGCCGACCGGCATCACCATCGACAGACCCGACTGGTAGTACCACTCGAAGGCGGGGGTGTTGATGTCCCAGCCGTTGAAGTCGTCCTGGGCACGCAGACCGTCGAGCATGTAGATGGCCGGCGAGTTGGGGCCACCGCTTTGGAACTGCACCTTGATCTCGCGGCCCATGGCCGCCGACGGCACCTGCAGGTATTCGACCGGCAGACCTGGCCGGGAAAATGCCCCGGCGGTCGCGGATTCCCCGACGACGCCGATCAGCCCCGGCAGCAGGGCCGCTGCGGCGGCGCCTAACGCGAGGCGGCGCGGCATCCCCTTCGCCGCGCCACGAAACCTGTCAACAAGCTTCATCCGTGCTTTCCCATCCTTTGTTGGCCCAATCTTTCGGGTCGGACTGCGTGCGCTGCGTCCACGGGCCCGGCTCCGTTGCGGTTTGCATCGTCCCCGGGCTGGGCGCACCAGTGCCCGTGTAGTCAACCACATCTTGGTGCGAACTCTCTCATCGAGAGCCCCTCGACAGGCAGTGACCGTTCGCTGTTGTACCCCTGCGCACGGGCATCATCGGCGGTGAGCCGGTCCGGCTGTGAATATGCTCACGACTGGTTTCTCGCCGGTAAGCAGTCTCATCCGATGTTGCTGTCAGCACAGCGATGTCACGACGTCGGTGCGCGCGGCGGCGCGGCGAAAAATTTTCCGTCGATTTATTTGGCGGACGCCTAACTGCGGCGCCGACGCTACGGTCCCGACGCGGGCAGCCCGGTGTATGGCGTGCCGGTCGATTCGGGAATGTCCAGGCCGCACCGGATCAACTCGTACAGCGGAACCCGGTCGATGCGGTACTTGGTGAACTCATAGGAATGCAGCAGGTTCGAGACGAACCGGTGCGGTGTCATCGGGCTGCGCACCGAATTCAGCACTGCCTGGGTCGCCGGGCATTGCAGCGCCGCCTCGGCTTGGGCGACCCACTTGTCGTCGAGGTAGCCCGGCACACCGGGATACCACTTCACCCACGGGCCGTCGGCAATCACCCAGTCCGGGAACAGGTTTTTGTCGTGTCCGATCCGGCCGTGCTGCAGACGGGCCGTGTGCGCGGCCAACGGATTTGCCAATCCGATCTGGTCGAGCACCCTGATATCCAGGCCGACGTTCATCCCCAGCATGCCGAGGTTGGTGAAAAACACTGCGTGCGGGCCCTTTTGAGGCTTGTTCGGGTCCGGCGGCTGCTTCGGCGGGATCACTGGAACCAGGTCCCACTGGTTGTAGTTGCCCGACGGCAGCAACAGTGCCCCCTCCGGGGTGTTGTTGAGCGCCACCAGCACCGCGCGCATCCGCGGGTAGTCGAGATAGTCGGCGGCAGTGAGCGGATGAGCGTGCCCGGTGGCCTGCGCGTAGAACCGGCGCTCGTCGACGATCCCCGAGTAGGTGACCCGGGTGGCGTCGTCGCCCATGCCGGGCGAGTTCGCCGCCCACAGCGACCAGCCCGCCACCGCCAACCACAGCGCGGCGACCGCGCCCGCCAACCAGTAGCCGGTCTCCCGGGAAAACCGCGTGCCGTCGGGAAACACCACCGGAACCACGGCCACCGGTGTCAGCAAACAGACCAGCGGTACCAGCAAGACCCGGCCGTGCATGAAGTCGCCGCCCTGACGGGTCCAGTACAACCCCTGCAGCAGCCCGCTGACGATGATGAAAGCGACCGCCGCCGCGGGGCTTTGCACGGTGCGGGCCCACCGCCCGTAGCCACGAGGCGGGGTGTGTCGTATCCACCACGGCCGGGCCCGGGTGGTCATCAGCACCAGCCCCGCGGCCAGCAGCAACACCACCGGCACCCATAACGCGTAAGGCCGGTTGAAGTTCGCCAGGTAGAGCAGGCCCTGCGACCACTTGTCACCGGCGGCGTCCTTGGCCAGCGCGGTGCCGGGAAACAGCAACGCGTAGTAGCCCATTCGGAAGATTTCGTAGCCCACCGGAAGCAGCCCGCCGGCCACCACGATCAGCAGCCGTTGCCGCCAGCCCCGCGCGGCGACCAGCATCATGATCAGCGCCAGCCCGCCGATCAGGGCCAGCTCCGGGCGGACCAGAACGCTGCATCCCGCGACAAACGCCAGCGCACCGATGAACACCCGGCCGGATGGACGTGTCCGCAGTGCCTGCGACCAGCAGACCATCATCCACCAGAGCAGCCCGAGATAGGCCAGCACCAAACCGCTTTCAAGGCCGGAGGTCGCGAAATCACGCGCCGGCGGCACGGCGATGTAGACCAGCGCGCCGGCCGGCAGCATGATCGCCCGTCGTCCCAGCAGGCTCGGCGCGTACAGCCGCCCGGTTCCCAGCATCAGCAGCACCACGCCTGCCACGCTGAGCATTAGCGCCAGCGCCAGCGCCACATACTCCAGGCGCATCGGCCCGGCCAGCCAGCTGCCCACATAGACCAGATAGGTCCACACCACCGAGGTGTTGGCCTCTACCCGCTCGCCCGCGTTGAACACCGGCCCGTTGCCCGCCAAGAGGTTTCGCACGGTGCGCAACACGATCAGGCCGTCGTCGGCGATCCAGCGCCGCTGCCAGGCACCCCAGCCGAACAACATGGCGATCACCGCGGCGCTGACCCACAGACTGACGCGCACGGTGACGTCGTACGGAAATGCCGCCCGCCCAACGGATACCGGCGCGGGCCGGCGGGACGATGCTGGGGCGTTAGCCGAACGCAACAGCAGCACCGAGCGTTCCTATCCATGCCAGAAACAGCAGCTGCAGCACCCGGTCGCGCAACGCGATGTCTTCGGGTTCGCCGGCCAGGCCGCCGTCCACGTCGACGGCGTACCGCAGTATCGCGATCGTGAACGGGATCATCGACACCGCGAACCAGGTGCCGGTGTAGCGATCGCGCTCGAACGCCCACAGCCCGTAGCACACCACCACCGCGGTGGCCGACATCGTCCAGACGAAGCGCAGATAGGTGCCCGTGTAACTTTCCAGCGATTTGCGGATCTTGGCGCCGGTGCGCTCGGCCAATTGCAGTTCCGCGTAACGCTTTCCGGCTCCCATGAACAGCGACGCGAATGCAATCCCCAGCAAAAACCATTGCGACAGATAGATATCGGCAGCCGCACCCCCGGCGATCGCGCGAATCAAATACGCGGACGAAAGGATGCAGATGTCGATCACCGCTTGGTGTTTGAGGCCGAAGCAGTACGCCAACTGCATGCCGATGTAGACGGCCATGACCACCGCCAGATTCGGGGTCAGCCACCAGGAGATGCCCAGCGACGCCACCCCGAGAACCGCAGCAATGACATAGGCCAGCCACTCGGGCACCACGCCGGCGGCGATCGGCCGGTACCGCTTGGTGGGGTGCTCGCGATCGGCTTCGGCGTCGCGCACGTCGTTGATCAGGTAAATCGACGAAGCGGCCAGGCAGAACACCAGGAACGCGACGGCCTCCTTGCCCAGTACGTCGACGTAGTCGTAGCGGACGTCGGTGCCCCAAGCGGCCAAGGGCGCGGCCAGCACCAGTATGTTTTTCACCCATTGCCGGGGACGGATCGCCTTGACGATGCCGACGATCAGGTTTGCCGGAGGTCCGGTCACCGGCACCACGTCCTCACTCATCGGCACCTCCGATCTGGCTGTCCACCCGCACCGCGACGGCGGCGACAGCCGCACCCACGCCCACGCCGACGGCCACGTCGCTGGGATAGTGCACCCCCAGCAGCATCCGCGACAGCGCCATCGGCGGCACCAGCAGGGTCGGCAGCGGCGTCCCGGTGACCCGCGCCAGCAGGATGGCCGCCGCCGTGGTCGAGGTGGCATGCGCCGACGGGAAGCTCAGCCGGCTCGGGGTGCCGACGTTCACCGCGACGGCCGGATGACGGGGCCGTTCCCGCCGCGCCAGCCGTTTGATCAGCACCGCCGCCGCGTGCGCGGTGAACGCCCCGGCCCCGACCAGCAGCCAGGCCCGCCAGCGCTGCGGCTGCAGCAGCGCGCCCAGAGCCGAGACCCCCAGCCAGCCGAGGCTGTGCTCACCGAAGTAAGACAAGCCCCGCGCCGCGGCCAGCATCCCCGGCCGGTTGGACAGTGCGGATTGGATCGCCACCAGCGCGGCCAGTTCACCACGCGGCGCGGCAGTTTCAGCCATTGTCTTCTGAGGACAGCAGGACGGTTTCCCACTTCTGCTTGCTCGAGAGCACCGGCAGCGCCTCGCGATAGATCCGGCGCATCTCGTCGAACCGGCTGGCCAGTTGGCGCTGGCGGCGCAGCGACTGGTACAGCAGCGAGAACATCTTGGACCGGTCGCGCTGCCGATACACCACCCCGCGACCGTCGGCGGTGGTGACGGTGGCGCCGTCGAGCGTGCATAGCTTGAACCAGCGGGCGTCCTGGGTCGGCACATTCAGTTGGGGGCGTTGGTGATGCGCCGGATCGGCCTTGGTCGCGTTGTGCAGGATCCCGCGGGCCAGTCGGTAGCCGATGGCCAGCGGGTTGACCGGCGGTTTCATCTGCCGGTTGCGCTGCGAGGGCGCGGGCAACTGGTCGGCCCCCGGCAACACGACGGCGTCGGGGTATTGCTTGCGGATCCGGTGCACCTCGGGCAGCGCGGATTCCAGGATCGAGAAGATGTGCTCCGGACCGGCCAGGAAGTCGTCGATGGCCTTGTTCTGAATCGCAACAGTCGAATACTCAAGGCAGGCAAGGTGTTTCAGGGTCGCCTTGAGATGACTGCGCAGCAGCCCAATGATGTCGCCGTCCCAGTGCATGGCGGCCACCACCAGCCGGTTGCGCAGATGGAAATAGGCCTGCCAGTCGATGGCGTCGTCCTTGTCGCTCCAGGCCATGTGCCAGATCGCGGCACCGGGCAGCGTCGCGGTCGGGTAGCCGCGCTCGGCGGCGCGCAGCCCGTAGTCGGCGTCGTCCCATTTGATGAACAGCGGCAGCGGCTGGCCCAGCTCCTCGGCCACCTGCCGCGGGATCATGCAGGTCCACCAGCCGTTGAAGTCGACGTCGATGCGACGGTGCAGCAGATTGCTGCGAGGGTTGTTGTCGCTCAACGGGAATTTGGCGAAGTCGTGGTCGTATTCGGCATGCGGCGCGGCGGTCCACATGAATACCGACCGGTCCACCACCTCGCCCATGATGTGCAGATGCGACGGCTCCTGCAGGTTGAGCATCTGACCGCCGACCAGCATCGGCCACTTGGCGAAGCGATGCAGCGCCAGCACCCGCAGAATCGAGTCCGGCTCGATCCGGATGTCGTCGTCCATGAACAGGATCTGTTGGCAGTCGGTGTTTTTCAGTGCCTCGTACATCACCCGGCTGTATCCGCCCGAACCGCCCAGGTTGGGCTGGTCGTGGATGGACAGCCGGTTACCCAGCGGCGCAGCCGCTTCGGCGAAGTTCGGGTGGTCGCGCACTTTCGTGGCGCCCTGGTCGGGAACGATCACCGCACCGATCACCTCGTCCACCAACGGATCCGAGGTCAGGTCGCGCAGCGCGTTGACACAGTCGCTGGGCCGGTTGAAGGTCGGGATACCGACCGCGATGTTGGCGACGCCCGGCGCCGGCACCGGGGCATACCAGCCCGCGCTGTCCAGCGTGACGTCGCTGTCGGTGGTGATGTCGAACCAGATCCACCCGCCGTCTTCGAAAGGCGCTAGGCCAACCTCTAATTCGACGACCTGAGCGCTGCCGGCGAAATTGCGGCCGTCGATGTAGATGCGCGCGCCGGTGGCCTTGGTGCGGTAGAGGTCGACACGTCCCGCCCCGGTCAATTCGGCGCGCAACACCACCGAGGTCAGCGTCGTCCAGCGCCGCCAGTAGCTGGCCGGGAACGCGTTGAAATAGGTCGCGAACGACACCTCGGATTCGGCGCCGATCTGCAGCGACGTCCGGGTTGTCGCGTGCGCACGACGGGCGTTGGTCGTCGACTCCTCCAAGTAGAGCTTGCGGACGTCGAGCGGCTCGCCGGGGCGGGGCAGGATCACGCGGGCCAGCAGGCTCGCAGCGGTTTCACTCATCCGCGGATGCTTTCGTCAACGGCACGCCCTCGCGCAGGTGCGGCGCGAGCACGTTGTCGTACATGTTCAGGGCGCTGGCGATGGCCATGTGCATGTCCAGATATTGATAAGTGCCCAGCCGGCCGCCGAACAACACCTTCGACGACTCGGTCTCGGCTTTGGCCCGGGTCCGATAGGCAGCCAACAGGGCCCGGTCGGCTTCGGTGTTGATCGGGTAGTACGGCTCGTCGTCGTCGTTGGCGAACCGCGAGTACTCGCGCATGATCACGGTCTTGTCGGTCGGGTAGGCGCGTTCGGGGTGGAAATGCCGGAACTCGTGGATGCGGGTGTACGCCGGATCCGGATCGTTGTAGTTCATCACCGGGGTGCCCTGGAAGTCGCCCGTCGGCAACACCTCGACCTCGAAATCCAGTGTGCGCCAACCCAAGTGGCCGTCGGCGTAGTCGAAGTAACGGTCCAGCGGCCCGGTGTAGACGACCGGCGCGTGGGGGCTGGCGGCACGGAGTTCGTCGCGCACGTCGAACCAGTCGGTGTCCAGGCGAACCTCGATGCGCTCGTCGGCGGCCATGTTCTTCAGCCACGCGGTGTAGCCGTCGACGGGCAGGCCCTCGTAGGTGTCGTTGAAGTAGCGGTTGTCGAAGGTGTAGCGCACCGGCAAGCGGGTGATCGTGGACGCCGGCAGCTCCTTGGGATCGGTCTGCCACTGCTTGGCGGTGTAGTTCTTGATGAACGCCTCATACAGCGGCCGGCCGATCAGCGAGATGGCCTTCTCCTCGAGGTTCTGCGCGTCCTCGGTCTTGATCTCGGCGGACTGCTCGGCGATCAGCGCGCGTGCCTCGTCCGGGCTGAAGTAGCGGCCGAAGAATTGCGAGACCATGCCCAGCCCCATCGGCATCGGGTAGGCCTGCCCGTCGTGCAGCGCGAACACCCGATGCTGGTAGCCGGTGAACTCGGTGAACTGCCGCACGTAGTCCCACACCCGCTTGTTGGAGGTGTGGAACAGGTGCGCACCGTATTTGTGCACCTCAATGCCGGTCTGCGGCTCGGGCTCGGAGTAGGCGTTACCGCCGATGTGCGGGCGCTTCTCGACGACCAGGACGCGCTTGTCGAGCTGGCTGGCCACGCGCTCAGCGATCGTCAGGCCGAAAAATCCAGAGCCGACGACGAAAAGGTCGAAACGTGCGGTCATCGGTTGCATAGGGTATCCGACCGCGCGGCCGCTGCCGGTTTGGCGAGGCGGTTGCACCCCCGTCGGCTGTGCCCGGATACCGGATACCAGCGTCAGGCGTGGCGGATGCATGGCCATGAGGTGACGAATGTCGCGATTCGTTCACGATTCAATATCGCCACACTAGTCACAGCAGTCACGCCAGTACCATCGATCACGTCGGCATCTTGCTGTGCTGCAGAGGCAGGACGACCGAGGACCGTATAGCCCAGATTGAGGAGACTTCCGTGCCGAACCGACGTCGACGCAGGCTCTCGACAGCCATGAGCGCAGTCGCCGCTCTGGCGGTCGCGAGTCCGTTTGCCTATGTCACTGTCAGCCAGTTGGCCGCCGACGCGACCGCAGCGCCCGAGCATCACGAGTTCGTCCGGGCCGCGGTGATGACGGACTTGCCCAACGAGCTGATGTCCGCCCTGACTCAGGGGCTGTCGCAGTTCGGGATCAACATGCCGCCGGTGCCCAGCCTGGCGGGTGGCGCGACGGCTTCGCCGGGTCTGACCAGCCCCGGGTTGACTTCGCCAGGGTTGACTTCGCCAGGGTTGACCTCGCCGGGCCTGACGACGCCTGGTGCCACGCCGGGGCTCACCACGCCTGGTTTGACGACGCCGGGTGCGACGCCGGGGCTTACCACGCCCGGTCTGACCACTCCGGGTGCGACCCCGGGTGCGACGCCTGGTCTGACGACGCCCGGTACGACGCCGGGGTTGACCGACCCGAGCTTGACCACCCCAGGCCTGACGGACCCCAGCCTGACCAACCCGGCCGGCGCTACCCCGGGACTGACCAGCCCCGCCGGCACTACCCCGGGACTGACCAGCCCGGCGGGTATCGACCCGTCGCTGATCAACCCGGGCGCGATGACCCCGGGCTACAGCCCCGGCGAGGTGCCGATCAGCACCCCGATCGGGTTGGACCCAGGCGCGGGCGGCACCTATCCGATCCTCGGTGACCCGTCGCTGGGCGCCGCGCCGGCGACCTCCGGCGGTAGCGGTGGGATCGTCAGCGACCTGATGGGCACCGCCAACCAGCTCGGCGCCAGCCAGGCGATCGACCTGCTCAAGGGCCTGGTGATGCCGTCGATCACCCAGGCGATTCAGGGTGGCGCCGCGGGGGCCGCTGCACCGGCCGCGGCGGCGGCGCCGGCGGTACCTGCCACCTGACCGGTATGTAGATCCTGCTACCCAACGGCACCGCAGAAGTGGGAGCTGGTTGATCCAGCGCCGAAACTCTGCGGTGCCGTTACCGGTGGTTTAACTTTGTCCCCAGTAGTACCGTGTCGCACCATAAGCAACATAGACCACATAAGTAACATCGCCTTGTGTTGCGCAGCCGTCGTCCGCCGACGATGTTGTTCACAGCCATCGCGGCGACCGTCGTCATCCTGCCCTGGGCGGCCACTGATCATCGGGATCAGCCGGCCAAGACCGGCGACACCCAACTGACCCAGCGGCCGCTGGTCGGCCTGGGCGGCGGTGAAACCATCCGCGAGATCAGCCAGCCCACACCGTTTTCCATGGTCGCGCTCACCGGTGGGGACCTGACCGGCACCTCGGCACGGGTGCGCGCCAAGCGCGCCGACGGCTCCTGGGGCCCCTGGCATGACGCCGAGGCACTCGAGACCGAGGGCTCCGATACAGCGTCGACTGTTCCGCGCGGCACCGAACCGGTATTCGTCGGAAAGACCACGACTGTGCAGTTCGCGGTCACCCGGCCCGCCGGCGCGCCGGTGACGTCCGCGCCGCCCGAGCGCACGCAGGCTGCGCTGGGCTACCGGCCTGCGACGGTCGAACATCCGTTGCCGCAGAACATTTCGGCGGTGCTGATCTCCCCGCCGGAGGCACCGGCCGACACCCAGTGGACGCCGCCGTCGGCGGTGCTCGCGCCGGGTCAGCCGCCCAACATCATCAGCCGCTCACAATGGGGAGCCGACGAGTCGATACGGTGCGGTAACACCTTGTACGACAACGCTGTTCGCGCGGCGGTGGTTCACCACACCGCGGAGAGCAACGACTACGAGCCGCAGGATTCGGCCGCGATCGTGCGGTCCATCTACGCCTACCACACCCAGACACTGGGCTGGTGCGACATCGCCTACAACGCGCTCGTCGACAAGTACGGCCAGGTGTTCGAGGGCCGGGCCGGCGGGATCAGCCGAGCGGTCGAGGGTTCGCACACCGGCGGATTCAACCGCGACACCTGGGGTGTGGCGATGATCGGAAACTTCGACGACGAGCCGCCGACCCCGATCCAGCTGCGCACGGTCGGCCGGTTGCTCGGCTGGCGGCTGGGGATCGACCACGTCGACCCGCACGGCACGGTGACGCTGACCTCGGCCGGCGGGCCCAACACCAACTTCCCTGCCGGCGCCACACCGACACTGCCGAACATTTTCAGTCACCGCGACGTCGGCGCCACCCTGTGCCCCGGCAACGTCGCGTATGCGCTGATGAGCGAAATCCGTGACATCGCAGCCCGATTCAACGACCCGCCCGGCCCGGAAGACTTGGCGGCGGCGCTGCAGGGCGGCGCGATCTACGACCGTTGGCAGGCGATGGGCGGGATGAAGAGTCCGCTGGGCGTGCCGACCTCACCGGAGGCCACCGCGGCCGGCTCGGCGCGCTACGCCACCTTCGACAAGGGCGCCATCTACTGGTCACCGGAGACCGGCGCCGAACCCGTCACCGGCGCGATCTACGCGGCCTGGGCCTCACTCGGCTACGAGCGCGGCGCTCTCGGCCTGCCGACCAGCGGGGAAATCCAGCAGCCGCAGTGGATTACGCAGAACTTCCAGCACGGCACGCTGAACTTCGACCGGGAGAGCGGCCACGTCACCCGCGTGATCGACGGCGTCGCACAGGAACTACCGCCGCCCGCGCCGGACGGGCCGCCAGTGCAGCTGGAGCGGTTCTCGCCCGTCCACCCTGCCGCCTAGGTCGCTAAAGCCACCAGCGTTCGAGCACCCGCGCCACCCCGTCGTCGGTGTTGGGCGCGGTGACTTCGTTGGCCGCGGCCACCGCCTCGGGATGCGCGTTGCCCATCGCGACACCGTGACCGGCCCGCAACAGCATCGGCACGTCGTTGGGCATGTCGCCGAACGCGACCACGTCGTCGTCGGTGATGCCCAGCGGCCGGGCGATCTCGTCGATGCCGGTGGCCTTGCTGAAGCCCAGCGGCACGATCTCGATCAAGCCGTTGTTGGTCGAATACGTGATGTCGCCCTCGATGCCGATGTACTTGGACAGCTCGGCGGCCATGTCGGCGCTGCTGGCCCCGGCCTTGCGGATCAGCAGCTTGACCGCCGGCGCACTGAGCAGGTCTTCGATGGACACCTCGGTGTTGTCCGGGTTGAGCCAGGCGTGCTCGTAGCCTGGTGAGCTGATGAACTGCGGCGTCGCGGTGTCGTGCGCGCTGCGGCCGATGCGCTCGACGGCCAGGCCGGCGCCCGGAATGGCGCGTGTCGCGATCTCGGCCAGCTGGGCGAGGGTGTCGACGGCCAGCGTGTGCGCCGACACCACGCGGTCGGTCGCCGCGTCGTAGATGACGGCGCCGTTGGCGCACACCGCCATCGGCGCGAACCCGAGTTCGTCGACCACCGGCTGCACCCAGCGCGGCGGGCGCCCAGTGGCCAGGATGAATGTTGCGCCTGCCTCCACGGCAGCGTTGACGGCGTGGCGGGTGCGCGGGCTGATCCGCTCACGGTCGTCGATCAGCGTGCCGTCCACGTCGCATGCGATGAGCGCGGGAAGCGTCATGGAGGCGGCGTCACAGCCGGCTCACGCCCTGTTTGCGGGCCCGCTCCATCAGTTCGGCGATCCGCAGCGCCTTGGACTCGTCGGGCGTCGGCGCGCTGCCGCCCAGCCGGCGCGGCACCCAGTAGGCGCCTTCGGGATGCGGGTACTCCTCCTGCACCCGGTACAGCATCGACTTCATCGTTTCGCGCAACCGGGCGTTGAGTTCGTCGGCGCTGCCCCGTGGTTGCAGCGGCGCGCCAGCCGCGACAGTGATCGGGACCTTGTTGCGAAACAGCTGCGGCCGGTGGTCTTTGGGCCAGATCCGCTGTGCGCCCCAGACGATCATCGGAATGACCGGCACCTGCGCCTCCAGTGCCAGCCGGGCCGTCCCGGTTTTGAACGGCCGCAGCTCGAAGCTGCGGCTGATCGTGGCCTCCGGGTGCAGCCCGACGAGTTCGCCGCGCTTCAGTTCGCGTACGGCCACCGCGTAGGCGTCGGATCCGTGGCTGCGGTCCACCGGAATGAGCTTGGCGTGCTTGATCACGTAGTTGACCGCCCGCACGTCCTGCATCTCGGCCTTGATCATGAACCGCAGCCGCCGTCGCCGCTGGTATGCGGCCAGCGACGCCGGCAGCCAGTCGACGTAGCTGGTGTGGTTGAGCGCCACCAACGCGCCGCCGCGTTCGGGAATGTTCTGCAGGCCCTGGTAGGTGATCTTGGTGCCGTTCGCCGCGACCAGTGGCGGGACGACCATCTCCATCATGCGGAAGAACGGTTCTGCCAATCAGCGGCACGATCGGCACCTGCGCCTCCAGCGCCATCCGGGCGGCGCCGGTCTTGAATTCCTTGAGCTCGAAGCTGCGGCTGATCGTCGCCTCGGGATAGACCCCGATCACCTCGCCCTCGCGTAGCCGCTGGACCGCGACCGCGTAGGCGTCCCGCCCGGCTGCGCGGTTCACCGGAATGGTCTTGGTGTGCCGGATCAGGAAGTCGACCACCTTCACCTGCTGCATCTCGGCCTTGATCATGTAGCGGATCCGGCGGCCCCGGTGATGCACGGCCAGACCGGCGGGCAGAAAGTCGACGTAGCTGGTGTGGTTGATCGCGATGACGGCTCCGCCGCTGCGCGGGATGTTCTCCAGTCCCGCAAAGGAGATCGGGCTGCCGACGGCCTTGATGACCGCTTTTGCGGTGATCTCGAGCGCGCGGAATACCGGTTCCATACAGCTACTCCGGCGCCGCCTCCGAACCCGGCCGGAGGCGCGCCGCCTTCGCGGCAGCGCGCCGGGTGGCTTCTTCGGCGTCCAGCCGGGCGGCCTCGGCCAGCGACGGGGCGCCTCCGCCCAGCCGGTGCGGAACCCAGAACTCGCCGGCCGGATGCGGTCCGTACGCGTCTTGCACCCGCTCCAGCAAATGCTGCATCCGGGAGTGCAGCAACGCCGTCAGATCCGGTGCCGCCAGCGTCGGCTGGATCGGCTCGCCGACCGCCACCGCGATGGGCACCTTGGGGCGGGCAAGCTTCTTCGGGTGGTCCTTGGTCCAGATCCGCTGGGCGCCCCACACGATGTGCGGGATGATCGGCACGCCGGCCGCGATGGCCATTCGGGCGGCGCCGGACTTGAGCTCCTTGATCTCGAAGCTCCGGCTGATCGTCGCCTCCGGGTACACCCCGACCAGTTCACCGGCCTTCAGCGCGGCCACCGCCGCCTCGAACGAGGCAGCGCCGCTTTCCCGGTCCACCGGAATGTGCCGGCAGCCACGCATGATCGGGCCGGAAACCTTGTGGTCGAACACCTCTTGCTTGGCCATGAACCGCACCTTGCGGCCCAGACCCTGCTTGTAGGCGGGCAACCCGGCGAAGGTGAAGTCGAAGTAGCTGGTGTGGTTGATCGCGATGACGGCTCCGCCGGTCTCCGGCAGGTGCTCCACCCCGCTGACAGTGAACCGCAAACCCTGCAATCGCCACGTCAGGCGAGCAAGCTGAATGACAGTCCCGTACACCGGCTCCACGCCGTCAACCCTAATATTTTCGGTTGCCGGCGCACCCACTGCTGCAAAAAGATGTTCGACCGTGACCGTTCCCGCGGCTGACCTACCGGCGCCTGCTGCGTAGAGACCGGCGGCTGTGGAGCAGCGAAGACGCGTCGTCCCGTTAGGCTATTGCCCGATGCAGGTCACCAGCGTCGGCCACGCCGGCTTCCGGATCGAGACCCGGGCGGGCAGCATTCTGTGCGACCCGTGGGTCAACCCTGCCTACTTCGCGTCGTGGTTCCCGTTTCCCGACAACAGCGGCCTGGACTGGGACGCGTTCGGTGATTGCGACTATCTCTACGTCTCGCATCTGCACAAGGACCACTTCGACGCCAAGCTGCTCGCCCAGCACGTCAACAAGGACGCCGTGGTACTGCTGCCGGAGTATCCGGTGCCGGACTTGCGAGATGAGTTGGCAAAGCTGGGTTTTCACCGGTTCTTCGAGACGACGGATTCGGTAAAGCACCGGCTTACGGGTCCCAAGGGCGAGCTGGACATCATGATCATCGCCTTACGGGCACCCGCCGACGGACCGATCGGCGACTCGGCGCTGGTGGTCTCCGACGGAGAGACGACGGCGTTCAACATGAACGACGCCCGGCCGGTGGATCTCGACGTGCTGCATTCGGCGTTCGGCCACGTCGACGTGCACATGCTGCAGTACTCCGGCGCGATCTGGTACCCGATGGTCTACGACATGCCGGCCCGGGCCAAGGAGGCCTTCGGCACCCAGAAGCGGCAGCGCCAGATGGACCGCGCGCGTCAGTACATCGCCCAGGTCGACGCCACCTGGGTGATCCCGTCCGCCGGCCCGCCGTGCTTTTTGGATCCCGAGTTGCGCCACCTCAACGACGACCACGGCGATCCGGCCAACATCTTCCCCGACCAGATGGTGTTCCTCGACCAGATGCGCGTCCACGGCCACGACCGCGGTCTGTTGATGATGCCCGGCTCGACCGCGGAATTCTCTGGCACACAATTGAATTCGCTGCACCACCCGCTGCCCAGCGAGGAAGTCGAGGCGATCTTCACCACCGGCAAAGCCGACTACATCGCCGACTACGCCGCCCGGATGACCCCCGTGCTGGCAGCGGAGAAGGGCCGCTGGGCACCGGCCGCCGGGGAATCGCTGCTGGAACCGCTGCGCGCGGCGTTCGAGCCGATCATGCTGGCCAGCGACGAAATCTGCGACGGTATCGGCTATCCCGTCGAACTGCGGATCGGACCGCAAACCGTGGTGCTCGACTTTCCCAAACGCACTGTGCGCGAAGGAGTTCCCGACGAGAAGTTCCGCTACGGCTTCGAGATCCCGCCGGAGTTGGTGCGCACCGTGCTGCGCGACAACGAACCCGACTGGGTCAACACCATCTTCTTGTCCACCCGGTTCAAGGCGTGGCGGGTCGGCGGCTACAACGAGTACCTGTACACATTCTTCAAATGCCTGACCGACGAGCGCATCGCCTATGCCGACGGCTGGTTCGCCGAAACCCACGACGACACCGCGTCGATCACTCTGGACGGCTGGGAGATGCAGCGGCGCTGCCCGCATTTGAAGGCCGATTTGTCGAAGTTCGGTGTGGTGGAGGGCAACACACTGACCTGCAACCTGCACGGTTGGCAATGGAACCTGGAGAACGGTCGCTGCCTGACCGCGCGCGGCCACGAGCTCCGGTGTTCGCGGCTGTGAGCACCCGGCAGCACTACGACGACGGCCTGGTCCAGCTGGATCGGGAGGCAATCACCTTGCGCCGCTATCATTTTCCGTCGGGCACGTCGAAGGTCATCGCGCTGAGCACGGTCCGCGGCTACAAGGCTGAGCCGCTGGGACTGTTCACGCATCGGTTCCGGATCTGGGGTACCTCGGATTTCCGTCGCTGGCTGCCGCTGGACGTGGGCCGGCCGCTCAAGTCGACGTTGATCACGCTCGACGTGCCGGGGACCCGGCCCAGTCCCGCGTTCACTCCGGCGCACCCGGACGAGTTCACCGCGCTGCTCGACGAGCTGCTGGAGCTAGCCGACTGATCGCCGAGTGTGGACTTGTGTCACGTAGTTTGGTGAAAAGCGTGCATTAATCCCACATTCGGTGAACTAAGCGTCCGCCAGCGCCTGGTGGGCGGCGTTATAGCCCGGGATGAACGTGATGCCCGGGCCGCCGTGACATCCCGCGCTACCTAGATATAGCCCCTCGATCGGGATCGGCTGCCCGAGAAACCCTTTCGGGCCGGGCCGGTTGGGGCCGATCTGGTCGGGGTTCAGCAGCCCGTGGCAGTAGTCGCCGCCGGGCGCGCCGAACATTGTGCCCATGTGCTTGGGCGTAAAGGTGGTGTGCCGGATGATGCTGCGTTCGAAATTCGGTGCCAGCCTGGTGATCTTGTCGATCACCCGCCGGCCCATCTCGACCTTGGCCCGGCCGTAGTCCACCCCGCCTTCGATCGGGAACCACAACGCGAACGCCGACGCGGCGTGCTTACCGTCGGGCGCCAGGTCCGGGTCGTTCTGCGACGGGATCTGCAACACCACCGTCGGGTCGGCCGGGACGATGCCGCGCCGGCAATCCTCCCACTGCTGCTGGACTTCCTCCGGCGTGCAGAACAAGCCGATCGACGCCTGCATGGCCGGGTCATCGAGCATTTGGTACGGCGCCGCGAAGGCCGGGGCGTCGTCCAGCGCGAAATGCATCTGCAGGTAACTGCCGCGGTGGTCGATGCGGCCGTAGCGTTCCCGGATATCGGCGGGCAGCGCGGCGGGGTCGACCAACTCGTTCAGCGTGAGGTCGGGCGCGATGGCGGAGATGACTACCGGGGCGGTCACCGTGTCGCCGGCCTCGGTGCGCACGCCGCTGACCCTGCCGTCGGCAACAAGGATTTCGGCCACCTTGGTGCGCAGCCGGACTTCGCCGCCTGCGCTTTCCAGTTGCTTGCACAGATGCGACGTGAGCGCGCCGATGCAGCCGCGCAGTTTTTTCATCTGCATCGTGTCGCCGTCAGGCACGCCGAGGCCGAAGGCGAGCGCGGCCGCGCTGCCCGGTGTGGCCGGTCCCCGGTACAGGGTGTTGACGGCCAGCACCGTCATCGAGCCGCGCAGCGCGCCGTGTTTCTCACGGTCGGGCAGATAGCGGTCCAGCACGTCGGTAACCGAACCGAACAGCATGTCATTGATCGCTGATCGCTCGAATTCGTTTGTCGCACAGGCATACATCTCGTCGAGCGTCTTGGGCGGCGCGCCGGCGTCGAAGCGGCCCAGCGCACGGGTGGGCGCCTGGCTCCAGGCCATCAGCCCCGCCATGCCGTTCACAGCGTCGGCGCCGTGCACCTCGTTCAGGTGGGTGAACAGCTTGATCGGGTCGCTGTACTGGACCAGCGGATCGTCGCCGACCCCGCGCACCGCCACTGACATCACGTCGAGATCGACGGTTGGCAGGTTGCCCAGTCCCAACTCGTCGGCGACCGCCGGCGCCGTCGGGAACTGAACCGACCCGGCGATCTCGAAGTGGTAGCCGTCGAACAACTCGACCGTCGACGCCATGCCGCCGGCGTAGAGCTTGGATTCCAGGCACACCGTGCGTAGTCCGGCGCGTTGCAGGATCACCGCCGCGGCCAAGCCGTTGTGTCCGGCACCAATCACGATTGCGTCGTAGTCGGTCATCCGTTCCGCCCTTTCCCGCTCTGCTGCGCAGGCTGGCACGGATCCAAAGTTTTGTCAATTATGACGAAACGCGGCTAGGCGAGGCCGGCTCGCAGCGACTCCAGCGCCGCATGACACATCCGGGCCAGCTCGCCCAGCGACCGATCGTCGCCGAGCATCCAGAACTCCATGGCGCCGAACACCGCGGCGGCGATGCAGCGCGCGG
The DNA here is from genome assembly GCF_003402475.1 of Mycobacterium sp. MFM001. Taxonomy (GTDB): domain Bacteria; phylum Actinomycetota; class Actinomycetes; order Mycobacteriales; family Mycobacteriaceae; genus Mycobacterium. The sequence goes on along the minus strand of NZ_BFAB01000001.1, from coordinate 573,312 downwards.
TCACCATGGCGTGCAACCGGGTATCCGGCGTTCTGTCCGCGGTACAGCTACGCCGGTGCAGCTGTGCCTGGATGGCATCCGCGAAGTCGGCCTGGACCTCTCGCATGTGCCGGACGATGCGGCCGGGGTCGAGCTCGCCGCCCCGCAGCGCGGCGACTTTGGTCACGGCCTCAACGTCATAGGGAAACGAGAAGATAGCCGTTTGGACGGACTCGATGATCGGTTCGTCGGCCGGCCGGGCGTCCAGCGCGGCGCGAAACCATTTCAATCCGGTGTAGTCGGCAAACAACAAGTCGTGCTTGGACGTGAAGTGCCGATAGAACGTCCGCAGCGACACCCCCGCGTCCGCCGCGATCTGCTCGGCCGACGTGTCCTCCACGCCCTGGGCTAGGAACCGCACCTGCGCCGCCTGAATGAGGGCTTCGCGGGTGCGCTCGCTGCGCGCCGTCCGGGCGGGTCTGGCCATGCCAGTACGGTACCTCGTCGTGTTTTGTCAATCTTGACAAAACTGCGGGCGATGCCGAGACTGCCCCCATGGTCTCGCTTCTGGTCCACGCAATCCTGGGACTGACGGTGATCGGATGGATCGTCGCGTCTAACCCGCAAGTTTTCGCGCGGCCGCCCCACGGGCCTCGCTTTTCGGTGCTCGAATGCGCGTACTACGTCGTCGGCGTCGCATCGATCGCGCTCGGCTGGTATTTCAACATCCGGTTCGTGCGCGAGTACGCCACCGGGTCGGGCAATCCCCTTTGGGGGCCGGGCAGTTGGTCGGACTACATCCGGTTGATGTTCACCAATCCCGCCGCGAGCTCGGCGAGCCAGGACTACACAATCATCAATGTCGTTCTGCTGCCACTGTTTACGATCGTCGACGGCTACCGGCGCGGGCTGCGGCGGCCGTGGCTGTACTTCGTGTCCAGCTTGTTCACCAGCTGTGCGTTCGCGTTCGCGCTCTACTTCGCCACCACCGAGCGGCAGCGCCGCCAGACGCAGTCGCGGGAGACAGTGCAGGCCTAGCCCGGTTTGGTGGCCCGCCACTTTTGCCGGGCGCCGCTGACGTCGGTATGGACGTCGGTGAATCCGGCGGCGCGCAGCCGCCTCGGCAGGTCCTGCGGCGCGATCGGGTTGTAGGTGTCGGCCACGTGGAGCAGGCGGAACGTCCATGACGGCACGCCGTCGCTGCCGGCGAACACCCCACCGGGCTGCAGCACCCGGAACGCCTCGGCTAAGAGCTGGTCCTGCAACGCGATGCTGGGCACGTGGTGCAGCATCGTGAAGCACACCACCGAGGTGAAATAATCTGCGGGCAGCCCGGTTTTGGTGCCGCTGGCGTGGACGATGTGCGCCCGCTCGCCGTAGCGGCGCTGCAGGCGATCGGCCATCGCGCCGTCGACCTCGACCGCGGTCAGCGAGGCCCCGCGGTCCAGCAGGGTCCGCAGCGTCGCGCCGTATCCGGGGCCGATTTCCAAAGTGCGCGCGCCCAATTCGACGCCCTGCAGCGCCCACGGCAACAGCTGATCGGCCACCGACTTTTCCCAACCCACCGAGCTGCACCAGTACCGGTGCAGGAGATTCATCGCCATACCGGAAACGCTAGGCGCACGCGCACATTGCGGGCTTCCGATATCCTGCCGTGTTATGTCGGAAATCAGCCACCAGGGGCTGGTGACCTCGTCGCAGACGCTGCCGCCGGGAGCGCGGATCGAACGGCACCGCCATCCGCAACATCAGATCGTCTACCCGTCCTCGGGCGCGGTCTCGGTGACCACCCCTGCGGGAACCTGGATCACCCCGGCCAATCGGGCCATCTGGATACCGGCGGGTTGCTGGCATGAGCACAAGTTCCACGGCCACACGCACTTTCACGGCGTCGCGCTGGATCCCCGCCGCTATCGCCGCGGACCTGACACACCGACCGTGCTGGCGGTCAGCCCGCTGATGCGCGAGTTGATCATCGCGTGTTCGCAGGCCGACAGCACCGACACCGACGAGCACCACCGGATGCTGGCCGTGCTGCACGACCAACTGCAAACCACCAGCATCCGCGAGCCCCTGTGGATTCCCACTCCGGTCGACCACCGGCTGCGGCAAGCGTGCGCGCTGATCACCGCCAGCCTGCGCGAGCCGTTGACACTGCGGCAGATCGGCGACCGGGTCGGCGTGGGCCAGCGCACGCTGAGCCGCCTGTTCCGCGACGAGCTGGCCATGACGTTTCCGCAGTGGCGCACCCAGGTGCGCCTGCACCACGCACTGATGTTGCTCGCCGAGCACGAGAACGTCACTTCTGTTGCGCTGCAATGCGGTTGGGCCACACCGAGCGCCTTCATCGACACCTACCGGCGGGCCTTCGGGCATACCCCCGGCAAAGCGATCTAGCCGAGAGGCTCGAGCAGTTCGGTGCCCACGAACGGCACCAGCGCCTCGGGGACCCGCACAGTGCCGTCGGGCCGCTGGTGGTTTTCCAGGATGGCGACCAGCCAGCGAGTGGTGGCCAGGGTGCCGTTGAGGGTGGCGGCGATCTGCGGCTTGCCGTTCTCGTCCCGGTAGCGCGTCGCGAGCCGGCGAGCCTGGAAGGTGGTGCAGTTCGACGTCGAGGTCAGCTCGCGGTAGGCGCCTTGCGTGGGGATCCATGCCTCGCAGTCGAATTTGCGGGCCGCCGACGAGCCGAGATCCCCTGCGGCGACGTCGATCACGCGATACGGCACCTCGATACGGGCCAGCATCTCGCGCTGCCAGCCCAGCAGCCGTTGATGCTCGGCCTCAGCGTCGGCGGGCATGCAGTAGACGAAGCCCTCGACCTTGTCGAACTGGTGCACGCGGATGATGCCGCGGGTGTCTTTGCCGTGGCTGCCGGCTTCCCGGCGAAAGCACGACGACCAGCCCGCGTAGCGCAGCGGTCCGCCGGACAAGTCGAGGATCTCGTCGGAGTGATACCCCGCCAGCGGAACCTCGGAGGTGCCGACAAGGTAGAGGTCGTCGGCGTCAAGGTGATACACCTCCTCGGCGTGCGCACCGAGAAATCCGGTGCCCGACATGACGTCCGGACGCACCAGCACCGGCGGGATCATCGGGACGAAACCATTGTCGACGGCCAGCCGCACCGCGAGCTGCAGCAGGCCCAGCTGCAGCAGCGCGCCGCGGCCGGTCAGGAAGTAGAACCGCGACCCGGACACCTTGGCGCCGCGTTCCATGTCGATCAGGCCCAGCGATTCGCCGAGTTCCAAGTGGTCCCTTGGGTTTTCGATCGCAGTCGGCTCGCCGACGACGTCGAGGACGGCGTAGTCGTCTTCCCCGCCGGCGGGGACCCCGTCGATGATCACGTTGGAGATCGCCATGTGCGCCGCGGTGAACGCCGCCTCGGCATCGGCCTGCTCTGCCTCGGCGGCTTTGACCCGCTCCGCCAGCTCCTTGGCCTCCGCCAGCAGCGCCGGACGCTCGTCGGGTGACGCGGCACCCACCTTCTTGCTGGCCGCCTTCTGCTCCGCGCGCAGCGAATCCGCGGCGGAGATCGCCGCCCGCCGCGCGGCGTCGGCGGCCAGCAGCGTGTCGACCAGTGCGGGGTCCTCGCCGCGGCTCCGCTGGGAGCGGCGAACGGCGTCGGGGTCTTCGCGCAGCAGCTTGAGGTCGATCACGGCCTACGACCCTACTTTTGCTCGCGGCGCCGGACATCTCCGGTAGCCGGTAAGCAACATCTGCATCAAGTGTCACGGGGTGTGTCGGGCCTGTCAGAATGGAGCCAATGTTGGACGCACCCGAGCAGCACGATTCACCCGCCGAACAGCCGGTATCCCGGCTGGCGCGGGTCGGGTGGCTGCGCACCTTGCATGCCACGGCGACGCGGCGCGCGTTGTTGCTGACCGCGCTGGGCGGTCTGCTGATCGCCGGAATCGTCGTTGCGCTTCCGATCTCCGGCGACGGCGGCCGACTGGCCGGCTACATCGACCCGGTGCCCAGCACCGGCGCGAAAGGCAACGACGCGTTCAACCACGCCGGCCGCGGCGACTGCCTGATGTGGCCGGAGCGCACGCCGGAGGCGGCCACCATCGTCGACTGCAAGGACGAGCACCGCTTCGAAGTCGCCGAGTCGATCGACATGCGGACGTTCCCCGGCTCGGAATACGGGCCCGACGCCGCGCCGCCGTCGGCCGCGCGCATCGAGCAGATCAGCCAAGAGCAGTGCGAATCGGCCGTGCATCGCTACCTCGGCACCAAATTCGATCCGAGCAGCAAGTTCACCATCAGCATGCTGTGGTCCGGCGACAAGGCCTGGCGGCAGCACGGTGAGCGCCGCATGCTGTGCGGCCTGCAGCTCCCGGGTGCCGGCAACCAGCAACAGGCGTTCAAAGGCAAGGTCGCCGACCTCGACCAGTCGCGGGTGTGGCCCGACGGCACCTGCCTGGGCATCGACCCGTCGACCAACCAGCCCACCGACGTCCCGGTCGACTGCGTCGTGCCGCATGCGATGGAGGTCACCGGCACGGTCAACCTGATGGCCAAGTTCCCCGAGGGGCTACCGCCCGACCCTGAGCAGGACGCGTTCATCAAGGAGTCCTGCACCCGGCTGACCGACGCCTACCTGGCGCCCGTCCAGTTGCGCAGCACCACGCTGACGCTGATCTACAACACGCTGTCGCTGCCGAGTTGGTCGGCCGGCAGCCGCGAGGTCGCTTGCAGCATCGGGGCAACCCTGGGCAACGGCGGTTGGGCCACACTGCTGAACAGCGCCAAGGGGCCGCTGCTGATCAACGGCCAGCCGCCGGTGCCGCCGCCGGACATTCCGGAGGAGCGGCTCAACCTGCCGCCGATCCCGATGCCCGCAACCAGCGGCGGCAGCGCCGCGTCGTCGGCGGGATCGTCGGCTGGGTCCTCGGGAGGCTCGAGCAGCACCCCTCAACAACGGCAAGGCAACGAACATCTGCCGCAGCAGCCGGGCCCGCCGGCCCCGCAACAGCAGCAGCCCGCAGCGCCCGCACCCCAGCAACCCGCCGCGCCGCCACCGCCGCCCGAAGCACCAGCTCCGCCTCCGGCGGCTCCGCCTGCCCCCGAGGCACCGCCAGCACCGCCGCCCGAAGCACCGGCGCCACCGCCCCCGCCGCCGGCAGGCTAGCCGGGTGGCGGTGCGGATGGATCCGCAGCGGTTCGACGAGCTGGTCTCCGACGCGCTGGACCTCATTCCGCCCGAGCTGGCCGCAGTGATGGACAACGTCGTCGTGCTGGTCTCCGACCGCCATCCCGAGGACGCCGAGCTGCTCGGGCTGTACGAAGGTGTCGCGCTCACCGAGCGGGACTCCAACTACGCCGGGTCGCTGCCGGACACCATCACGATCTACCGCGACGCATTGCTGGACATCTGCGACTCCGACGACGAGGTAGTCGACGAGGTGAAGATCACCGTGATCCACGAAATCGCCCATCATTTCGGCATCGACGACGACCGGCTGCACGAATTGGGCTGGGCCTGATTTAACCGGCGCCGGCCGGGCGCGGCACCGCCGATCTGTCGGCGCCGAGTGCTAAGAACGGGCCATGGACACAAGCTGCCGCGACTGCCGGGCAGGCTTGGATCACTGCCACGGCACCGTCATCCGCCATTCGCTGCGCCGGTCGGAGTGCACTGAGGACGGCTGCACCAGCCCGGAGTTACTGCCGCATGTCTTCGTCGTGGACTGCGACGCGGTCGGCTGCGGATGCACCGAGGCCACGGCGCTGGCGGTCTGAGGCTCAGCCCATCGGGTCGGTGCCGGATTCCACGGCGTCAGCGACCGGGGTGGCTCCCGGCTCCGGGTAGAACGGCGGCGTCAGCGTGCCCCACTGCACGCAGCTCCAGCGTCCGTCGGTGACCGGCGTCAGCACCACCGACTCGGCGTTGCCCAGGTGGTGGTCCACCACGAAGCTGCCATCGACCCCGGCCAGCACCGCCGCGGTCAGCCGGATGGCAGCGCCGTGGCTGACGACGACGATGTCACTGGTCCATTCGTCGTCGTCCAGGTAGCGCATCCGCAGATCGGTCAGCACCGGCACATAGCGGTCCAGCACCTGCTCGGCGCTCTCGCCACCCGGCAGCGGCACGTCGAGCTCGCCTTTATGCCAGCGCTCGTAGATGGCGTTGAATTCGGCGACGGCGTCGTCGTCGCTGCGGTCTTCCAGCTCGCCGACCTGCACCTCGTGAATGCCGGCGACCTCGCGGGCCGCCAGCTTGGCCTCCGCACCGATCTCGGCGGCGGTCTGAGCGGCCCGGACGGCCACCGAATGCACCAGCAGGCCGGGCTGATGCAACCCGTTGCGGGCAAACGCCCTGGCCTGGTCGCGGCCTAATGGCGTCAGCTCGGTGCCGGGCGGGCGGGTGTCCAACCGGCGGTCGACATTGCCGTAGGACTGACCGTGCCGCACCAGCACCAGGCGGCCGCTCATCGCTCCGGCTCCCGCAGCCGCGCCAGCCAGCGCGACGCCTCGTCGATCTGCGGCGGCGGCACACCGGCGGCCACTCCCGTCGGCCAGGAACCCAGATAGCGCACATCCGCACAACGACGGTAGAGCGCCTTGAGTGCCTCGGCGACCGCGTCGTCGTCGATGTGGCCCACCCAGTCCAGGAAGAACACGTAGGTGCCCAACTCGGTTCGGGTGGGCCGCGATTCGATGCGGGTGAGGTCGATGTCGCGGATCCCGACTTCCGACAGCGCGGTCACCAGCGCGCCCGGCGCGTTGTCGATCCGCAAGATCACCGACGTGCGGTCGGCGCCGGTCCGGGCCGGCGGGGGCCCCGGCGGGCCGGCCAACACGAAGCGGGTGCGGGCGTTGGCTTCGTCGACGACGCCGTCGGCCAGCGTCGCCAACCCGCGGTAGGCCGCGGCCAGCGGCGAGCTCACCGCGGCGTCCACCACGCCGTCGGCGACCTGCTGCGCGGCGTCGGCGTTGGAGTTCGCCGGGTGCAGCTCGACGCCCGGCAGATTCGCCGCGACCCACTGCCGCACCTGCGCGGCCGCGACCGGGAAGGCGGCCAGCGTGCGCACCTCGTCGACGCTGCGTCCGGGCTTGACCACGATGGAAAACGCCACGTCCAAGGTGATCTCGGCGAACACCTGCAGCGGCGAACCCATCGCCAGGCTGTCCAGCGTCGGCATCACCGACCCGTCGATCGAGTTCTCGATCGGCACGCAGGCGTAGTCGGCCTCGCCCTTGCGCACGGCATCCAGAGCCGCGGGCGTGCTCTCGGTCGGGATCGGTGCCACGCCGTCCGAGCCGCGCCGCGGAATCATGCCGGCGTCGGTCATCCGCAACAACGCCGCCTCGGTGAACGTCCCCTCCGGACCGAGATACGCGATGCGAGCCACGACCAAAACCCTATCCGGTGCAGAGCCTTGCGCCGTCCGCCGCGATCTAGTTAAGTTAGGCTTACCTCACTCGAAGGATGGTGATCGATGACCCTCGCCCCCTGCACCGCGCCGACAACCGCTGAGCGGATCCGCAGCACTTGCCTCCGGGCCAACGGCGCGCTGCTGGCGATCGAGGGCGCCGAGCCGGTCACCACGCCGCTGCACCACCTGCTCAGCGACGGGTCGTTCGCCGTCGCTGCGCCGCTCGACGCACCAGCGCCGCCCGGCGCGCAGGCCGTGCTGGAACTGGCCGACTACGCGCCGCTGCCGCTGCGTGAGCCGGTGCGCTCGCTGGTGTGGATCCGCGGGCGACTCCAGCCGGTGCCGATGCCCGCGGTGCCCGCCATGCTCGACCTGATCGCCACCGAGGATGCGAATCCTGCGCTGCTGCAAGTGCACACGGCGGCGTCGAGCCCGCCCGTCGACGACGACGCCCGCTACGCGCTGCTGCGCCTGGAGATCGACTCGGTGGTGGTGACCGACGCCACCGGCGCCGAGTCCGTCGGCGTCGCGGCCCTGCTGGACGCCCGGCCGGACCCGTTCTGCGCGCTCGAGTCGTGCTGGATTCGCCACCTCGACAGCGCTCATCGCGACGTCGTCGCGCGACTGGCCTCGCGGCTCCCGGCCCGGCTGCGGCGCGGAGATGTCCGGCCGCTGGGCATCGACCGGTACGGCGTGCGGCTGCGCATCGAAGCCGCCGACGGCGACCGCGACGTGCGGCTGCCGTTCCGTAAGCCGGTGGACGACGTGGTGGGGCTCAGCCAGGCCATCCGGGTGCTGATGGGTTGCCCGTTCGTGAACGGCCTGCGCGCGCGCCGGGGCTAGACGCCGCCGGGGTGCGGTTACCGTGTCGAGGTGACCGCGCCCGAGGATCAGTTGGTGCAGCGACGCGCGCTGCGCATCGAGGTCGTCGTCGTCCTGGGCGTCACCTTCGGCGTCAGCGCGGTCACCGCAGTCCTGCAACTCACCGACGCGGTGCTGCGCAATCTGAGCGCCCAGCGGATTCCGCTCAACCCGCGGCGGTCCTACTTCGACCTGGTCGACCTCGGGTTGAATGCGGCGTTCGTCGTGCAGCTGATCGCGTGGGGCGGGCTGGGGCTGTACCTGTTGTGGCGCAGCGGTTTACGCCCCGCGGCAATCGGGCTGGGGCGCTTTTCCTGGCCTGCTGATCTGGGCGGCGGCGTCGGGCTGGCCGCGCTGATCGGGCTGCCCGGGCTGGGGCTCTACGTCGCGGCGCGGATGCTGGGCCTCAACGCGTCGGTGATCCCGTCGAGTCTGAGCGACACCTGGTGGCGGATCCCGATGCTGGTGGCCGCCGCGTTCGCCAACGGCTGGGCCGAGGAGGTCATTGTCGTCGGCTACCTGATCACCCGGCTGCGGCAGCTGGACGTATCGGCCGGGGCGGCGGTGGTGTACTCGAGCCTGCTGCGCGGCGCCTGCCACCTCTACCAGGGCTTCGGCGCGGGGCTGGGCAACCTGGCGATGGGACTGGTGTTCGGCTATGTCTGGCAGCGCAGCGGCCGGCTGTGGCCGCTGGTGATCGCCCACGGCCTCATCGACAGTGTGGCGTTCGTCGGCTACGCGCTGTTGCGCAGTCACCTCGGGTGGTTGCACTGATGGCGGCCGACCGCCGACGCGAGCCGCCACCGGTTCTGCGGCGCGATCCCGGCTATCGCCGGCCGGCGCCCCCGCCACCGCCGTCTCCGCCCGTCCGTCGGCCGCCCGCACAACCGGCTACGCCACGCCCGCGCCGCAAACGCGCGTGGGGCCAAGTGATTTCGGCCAGTCTGCTGATCGCGGTGCTGCTGGTCAGCGCCGGCGTCCTCGGCGGTGCGCTGTGGATGGACACCGCCCTGCACCGCCAGCCGGTGCTGACCGACTATCCGGGCCGACCGGCCTCCGGCCATGGCACCACCTGGCTGCTGGTCGGATCGGACAGCCGCCAAGGCCTCACCGTCGAGCAGCAGCAGGCGCTGGCCACCGGCGGCGACATCGGCAACGGTCGCACCGACACGATCCTGCTGGTCCACGTGCCGGCGATCGGCTCCGCGACGCCGACGACGATGGTGTCGATTCCGCGCGACTCCTACGTGCCGATCCCGGGCTACGGCCGCGACAAGATCAACGCCGCGTTCGCGATGGGCGGCGCGCCGTTGCTGGCTCAGACGGTCGAGCAAGCCACCGGGCTGCGCCTCGACCACTACGTCGAAGTCGGCTTCAGCGGCTTCGCCGGCCTAGTCGACGCGCTCGGCGGAGTCACCGCCTGCCCGGCCACGCCGATCGACGATCCGCTGGCCGGAATCAGCCTGCCGGCCGGTTGCCAACGCCTCGACGGGCCGACCGCGCTCGGTTTCGTCCGCACCCGGGCGACCCCGCGCGCCGACCTGGACCGAATGGTCAACCAGCGCCGGGTCATGTCGGCGTTGCTGCACCGTGCCGTCAGTCCGGGGGTGTGGCTCAACCCGTGGCGCTGGTATTCGGTGCCGCATGCCGCCACCGAGGCCCTGACCGTTGATGCGGGCGACCATGTCTGGGATCTCGCGCGGTTGGGCTGGTCGCTGCGCGGCTCGACGACGACGCTGACGGTGCCGATCGGCGAGTTCACCGGCTCCGACTCCGGCTCGGTCGTGGTGTGGGATCACGACGCGGCGGCCCACCTGTTCGATGCGCTGGCCGCGGATGCACCCGTACCGCCGGCGGATCTCGACGGACCCTAAGCAGGTCTAGTCGAGACCTGCGCCGGTCAGCCCGTCCTGCAGCCAGGCCTTGACGCGGCCGGGATGGCGGGTGGCCAGCCATGCCACGCCCACTTCCCGGCAGAACCTGACGTCGTCGTAGTGGTCGACGTTCCAGCAGTACAGCGCCCGGCCCTGGGCCGCGGCGCGGTCGACGAGCTCGGGATGCTCACGCAGCGTCGCAATCGACGGCCCGACCGCGGTGGCCCCGACGGCGGAGGCCGCGCTGCTGCCCAAATACAGCGCGGCCTTGCCCAGCAGCACCGTGGGAAGCAGCGGCGCGGCGCGCCGGATGCGCCACACAGCCGCCGCCGAAAACGACATCACCACCGCGCGGGAGCGGTCTGCGGAGGCGGGCGTGGCGATCCGGAACCGCTGCAGCAGCGCCAACACCTTGCTTTCGACCAGCGCGCCGTAGCGGACCGGGTGCTTGGTTTCGATGAAGATCTTCACCGGCCGGTTCCAATCCAGCACCAGCGCGACCAGCGCGTCGAGCGTCAGCAGCCCGCTGTCGCCATGACCGCCGTCGGGGCGCCAGCTGTCGTGCCAGGCCCCGTACTCCAGCTCACGCAACTCCGCCAGCGTCATCGTGCTGACCAGACCGGCTCCGGTGGACGTGCGGTCCAGCCGGCGGTCGTGCACGCAGACCAGGTGGCCGTCCCGCGTGAGCCGTACATCGCATTCGACGCCGTCGGCGCCTTCCTTGAGCGCGAGATCGTATGCGGCCAGGGTATGTTCCGGCCGAGCAGCCGAGGCGCCGCGATGGGCTACCACGTGTGGGTGCCGGGCGAGCACCTCGTCGGCCCGCGTCATATCCCTATGCTGCCGGTTCCTCGCCCTCCGACTCAACAGCCGGAGCGGATCCCGGCGCGTCGCCGCGATCGTCGGCGACCACCACCCAGCGGTGGGCCGGCCGTTCGACCGGTTTGCGCTCGAAGCCCTCGAACACCCGCCCGGTGGCGGCCACCGCGGCCGCGGCCACCAGGTACGCAAATATCGTCGTCACGGTGTTGTCGGCGATGCCCTGGGCATCTTGCGCCCGGCTGGTGGCGATAGCGAAGAGCGCCACCGCCGTGCTGACGATCCACACGATCCACCACACCAGGATGGGTTTGCGCAGCCGCGGCAAAACGTCTTCCGTGGCCGCCAACTCGATGACGTACACCGGGGCCCACAGCAGGTTCACCAGCGGTATGAAGCAGCCGGCCCACAGTGCACGCGGCGAACGCGGCTCGGGCAGGCCGTAATGCGCGAACGCGGCGGCGCGACGCGCGATCAGCCATCGGATCAGCACCACCGCACAGGTGATCACCATCGCGATGGCGGCGGCGCTGGCCAAGACGCCCAGCCACAGTGCGGCGCCCGCCACCCACGGGTTGAGCAGGGTGCCGCGGTTGATGATCAGCAGCAGGTAGCGCACGACATGCACCAGTGCCGCAATGCCCAACACCACGACGCTGGCGAACAGCGTGGTGCGCACCCGTGCCGCTGGCGGGCCGGATGGCACGGCCGCGGCCGGCGTCGCCGCCCCCGGTTCGACGCGATCGGCCAGTCCCCACCGCGGTATGACCGCGTAGCGGGGGGTGGGCCCCAGGGGCCGACGACGACGGCGCGGTGGCGGCGGCGCGCCGGGCCGAACGGCGATCCACCGGTAACCCGGGGGCAGCCGCGGCGGCATCCGCCGGCCGGTCGTGGGCGCGGCGCTGCGAGCGCTCCAACGCGGGTCGACCGCCTGCCCCTCGGTGGACGGCGGCAGCAGCGTCCCGCGGCAGCGCGGGCACCACACCCGCTGGCGGTCGCGCACATTCCAGCGTGTGCCGCACTGTGAGCACGCTTGGATCATGAGCGCCGCTCTCCCCCACAAGCGGGAGGTGCCCCCACCTCATCGCTCAGTGTCAAATCGTCGCCGGCGCGGATCACCGCACCAGCTTAAAACGTCTCGGAAGCGGGAGCTCAGTCCTCAGACGCTGCCCGGGCCGCCGTCGTCGGTGATCACCAGGCGCCCGGCGCCCGCCCATGCCAGCATCCCGCCGCTGACGTTGATTGCCCGGTAACCGTTTTGCTGCAAATACTGCGCCACCCGCAGGGACCGGCCACCGGCATGGCAAATGACGTACAGCTCGGCGTCGCGGTCGATCTCGCCGAGGCGCGCCGGCACTTCGGCCATCGGGATGTGCCGGGCGTCGGCGGCGTGGCCGCGCTTCCACTCGTCGTCCTCGCGCACATCGAGCAACACCGCCGCCGAGCCGAACTCGGCCGGCAACGCGGCGACGTCCGTTTGCGCAACCACCGGTTCACCGAGCATGGACTCGATCTTGGCATGCGCCGGCCGGCACTGCAGAATTCGCGTCTCAGCTACCAATGGCTATCCACAGTTTCCACAGGCTTATCCACAGCGCCAGGGTGCAACCGGCGATGTTTGACGTGGAGTCAATAGGTCCGGCGGGGCGGCGGCTGTGGATAACAGGGCGATCACGGGCGCGCCAATCGACAACCCTGCCAAGCCGTGAGCGAAATCCATCGCCGCGCTAAGCATCCCGTTGGGCCACCCGGCAATCGCTGGTCAGCGCGCTGACGCCGGTTCAATTTTCTCCGGCGGTTCATAAGGCGTTATGATCGCGACCACCAAACTCATTTGTGACTCATCTCACTGGAGGCGAGTTGGACGTGCAGGTCAGGGTCATTCGATGACGACGCAACCGGTCGGACCACAGTCGCCGACGTCGTCGCATTGGTACGGCAGTTCCCCTGCCTGTAACCGTTCTTACCTGCTCGCCGGCGTGCGCGCCGGTCTGATCGCCCTGGTTTTGCTGGCGGTCCTCGCCGTCATCGTGTTGGTCTGAAGTCGCGCCCGCGGGGTATGCACTGGGGTGCACCCGTTGTTGCGGTGCGCGCAGTCATGGAGCAGGGTTGATCATGTTGGGCTTGATTGCCCGGTGGAAACCTTGTGAGTGAGCGTCAGAAGCAGATCAGCAACGATCATCGAAGGAAGGAAGCGGAGTGGCTGACTACACCTTGCCCGATTTGGACTGGGACTACGGCGCGCTGGAGCCGCACATCTCTGGTCAGATCAACGAAATTCACCACAGCAAACATCACGCCACGTACGTCAAGGGTGCCAACGATGCGCTGGCCAAACTCGCGGAAGCACGCGAGAAGGACGACCACTCCGCGATCTTCTTGAACGAGAAGAACCTGGCTTTCCACCTCGGCGGTCACGTCAACCACTCGATCTGGTGGAAGAACCTGTCGCCGAACGGCGGTGACAAGCCGACCGGTGAGCTTGCCGCGGCCATCGACGACGCGTTCGGCTCGTTCGACAAGTTCCGGGCTCAGTTCAGCGCCGCAGCCAACGGGTTGCAGGGGTCGGGCTGGGCGGTGCTCGGCTACGACAGCCTCGGCGACAAGCTGCTGACGTTCCAGCTCTACGACCAGCAGGCCAACGTCCCGCTGGGCATCATTCCGCTGCTGCAGGTCGACATGTGGGAGCACGCCTTCTACCTGCAGTACAAGAACGTCAAGGCGGACTACGTCAAGGCGTTCTGGAACGTCGTCAACTGGGCCGACGTGCAGTCGCGTTACGAGGCCGCGACCTCGAAGACCAAGGGGCTGGTTTTCGGCTGATCCGGCAGGCTTCGGCAGGGGGCGTCGCGCAGTTCGCGCGGCGCCCCTTTTGCGTCGGTCAGCCGCGGTTGGCCGTGTCCGCTTGCGGGTATTCATCGCCAAGCGCATGCTGTGCTCATCGACCCACCGGGGTGTTGCGAATGAGGTATCGCGGAGGGCCATATGGAAACTGGGTCAGGCAGGGCCGTCGAGGTCGCCCCGTTCCATTCACACGGCGTCCTGAAGGGCTTCGTGATCTTCGGCCGCTGGCCTGATTCGACGAAGGAGTGGGCGCAGCTGCTGATGGTTGCCGTCAGGGTCGCGTCGCTGCCCGGATTGCTTTCCACCACAACGGTATTCGGTGCTCGCGAGGAGTTGCCGGAGTCGCCGGCACCGCCGGGCACGGTCGGCCTAGTGTTGGCAGAAGGACCCGTCGTCGGCGAATCGGCAATCCAGCCAGGCTATTTCGCAGATCGTCAACCGCCGGCGCTGTTGATGTTGCATCCGCCGTCGGAGACCATGCCCTCGTTGCCGGAATGCACGGGGGCGGCGTCGGGTTGCGTGTTGTTGCCCGGCTTGCCGTATCTGGGACTGGAACACCGGGCGGCGTGGGTGGAAGCCGAAGCCGACGGGACCGTCACCTCGATGGTGAGCCGCGTCGGCGTCGACCCCATCAGCCATCCCGACACGGCGATTCTGGCGATGCTGCTTGCCGCATAACGCATTCCGACGTCTCGGTTGTCAGTGGGTCGAATCGCAAACCGCCACTTGGCGAATCGAGAAATACGGCTACCCGAACTCGCCCCGCGCGCTGGTGCCGATCGATGACGACCGCTAGCCTGGGCAATTAGCGAAGGGGAGTAGCCCGCAATCGTCGAGTCGACATACTGGCGAACAGCCCGGCTGGCGAACCGGCCGATCGGTCGGTGGGCGAGACCTTCGACCCGATGTTCGGCGGAGCGTGGCTCCGTCGACGACGCGTCGAAAGGTCGCCACACATGCTCGCAGCCGCACTCCTGAGCTTCGGAGTGGTTTTCCTCGCCGAGCTCGGCGACCGCTCTCAACTCATCACCATGACCTACGCACTGCGCTACCGCTGGTGGGTGGTGTTGACCGGGGTGGGCATCGCGGCCTGCGTGGCACATGGTGTTTCGGTGGCCATCGGGCATTTCCTCGGGTTGACGCTGCCCGCCCAACCGATGGCCTTCGCGGCGGCCATCGCGTTCTTCGTTTTCGCGGTGTGGACCTGGCGCGAGGGCACCAGCAGCGGCGACGACGGTGTGCGCCCAGTCCGGGAGCCCCGATTCGCGCTGCTCGCCGTGGTCTCGTCGTTTCTGCTGGCAGAACTCGGCGACAAGACCACACTGGCCACCGTCGCGCTGGCGGCCGACCACGACTGGGCCGGCGTGTGGATCGGCACCACGGTCGCGATGATCGTCGCCGACGGGCTGGCGATCGGGGCGGGGATCCTGCTACACCGGCGGCTGCCCGAAGGGCTGCTACACGTATTGGCCAGCCTGCTGTTCCTGGTCTTCGGAATGTGGTTGCTGTTCGACGGCGCACTGGGCTGGCGGTGGGCGGCCATCGGGGTGACCGCGGCGACGATACTGGTCGCGGCGATCGTCGCGACGGTGCGTTTCGTGCGCTCCCGGTCGGCTGTCGCGCCCGTCCCGGAGGCCTCCCCGGACGTCGCCTGAGCGGCGTTGCCGCCTCCGACAGCAAAGCTGCTTTTCGACGCGTCGTCGTAGCCGACGTGTTGCCCGGCGCGAGCTCTGTTCGCCCGACAATGCTGTCGCGCCCGTCCGGCCGCTGCGACAACAACGCGACGCGTCACAATTCGCTTGGTGCAACATGAGAATCCGCTGTACAACGCGCGCGCCGCGCCTTACCGACCGCGGCTCAGACCCCCGGCGTCAATTCGGCTCAGGTTTGCACTTGGTTCATCCGACAAGTGTCGCTACCATGATCAGCAAATACGTGCCTAGAATCATTCGTCCTACCAACCCTGGTGGAGGTCATATCGATGAGCACGACGTTCGCTGCGCGCCTGAACCGCCTGTTCGACACGGTGTACCCACCCGGACGAGGACCGCACACGTCCGCTGAGGTGATCGCGGCGCTCAAGGCGGAGGGCATCACGATGTCTGCTCCCTACCTGTCACAACTGCGCTCAGGCAACCGCACCAATCCGTCGGCGGCGACCATGGCGGCCCTGGCGAACTTCTTCCGCATCAAGCCGGCTTACTTCACCGACGACGAGTATTACGAAAAGCTCGACAAGGAGCTTTCCTGGCTGGCCACGATGCGCGACGAGAACGTTCGTCGAATTGCGTTGGGCGCCAGTGGATTATCCTCCGAGGCGCAACAAGACATCGTGCAGCGCGTCGAGGAGCTGCGCCGCAAAGAGCATCTCGACGCCTAGCTGTCCCGACCTGACGACGTAGCGACGCCCCGTTCCGGTTAGGGTTGGCCCAGCGATCACGGATCGCGACAGCCGACGAGAAACCGGGGAGGCGGCCGGGAATGGGCCTGTTCCGCAAGCGAAAAAGCCGCGCAATGCGTCGTGCCGAGGCCCGTGCGATCAAGGCCCGCGCCAAGCTGGAGGCCAAACTGGCCGCCAAGAACGAGGCGCGCAAGTTCAAGGCCGCACAGCGCGCCGAGACCAAGGCGCTCAAGGCGCAGCTGAAGGCGCAGCGCGACAGTGACCGGTCCGCGCTCAAGGTCGCCGAGGCCGAGCTCAAGGCGGCGCGGGAGGGCAAGCTGTTGTCCCCCAGCAGGATTCGCCGAGTGCTGACGATCTCACGGCTGCTCGCACCGATCGTCGTGCCCCTCGTGTACCGGGCCGCGATCGCCGCCCGCGGGCTGATGGACCAACGCCGCGCCGACCAACTCGGCGTTCCGCTGGCACAGATCGGTCAGTTCTCCGGACACGGCGCGCGGTTGTCGGCCCGCATCGCCGGAGCCGAACAATCGCTGCGGACGGTGCAGGAGAAAAAGCCCAAAGACGCCGAGACCAAGCAGTTCGCGGCGGCCATGTCCGATCGGCTCGCCGACCTGTCCGCGGCCATCACCGCCGCCGAGAACATGCCCGCCCAGCGGCGGCGGGCCGCGCACGCCGCGATCTCCAAACAGCTCGACGAGGTCGAGGCCGACTTGATGGCCCGGCTCGGGCTGGCCTGACCGTGCCGTCGCGCCCGCTGATCGCAGCCGCCGCAGCGGCCGTGCTCTACTGCGGCTCCACGCTCGGCATCGCGCCGGCGTCGGCGCATGTGCATGCCAGTAGCGAAAACCCGGTCCGCGGCGGTCATGCCATCGTCACGTTCTCGGTACCCAACGAGTCGCCGACGGGCGCGGCGACCACCGCGCTCGCTGTTGCACTGCCGGACGTGGGGTCGGCCAGCACCGAGACCATGCCGGGCTGGACGGCCAGCCTCGACCGGGACACCGCATCGGGCACCGTGCACTCGGTCACATGGACGGCCGCACAGGGCGGCGGTATCCCGGCGGATCAATTTGCGCTGTTCCGGATATCGGTACAGCTGCCCGACGCGGACACCGTCAGCTTCCCCGCCACCCAGACCTACGCGGACGGGTCGGTGGTCAAGTGGGACCAGCCGCCAATGCCCGGCGGCGGCGAGCCGGAGCACCCGGCGCCCCGGCTGACCCTGACGGCGGGACCGGCCGCGTCACCGCAACACCACCACCCCGCGCATCCCGGCCCGCTGACCGAGGCAGTGCCGCAGACCGGTCAGCACAAGGCGACGCCCGACAACACGGCCCGGCTCCTGGGCGGCGCGGCGCTGCTGGTCGCTGCCCTCGGCGTCGCGCTGACGCTGATCCGGCGAAGGACATGAGCGGCGCGGCGCGCGCCGCTGCGCTGAGCGTGTTGCTGGCGGCGCTGGCCGCCGTCGTCACGCTGACCGCCGGACCTGCCGCCGCTCACGCCACCCGGGTGGCGGCCGACCCGGCCGAGAACGCCGTCCTGAGCGCCGGCCCGGCGCGGGTCAGCGCCACGTTCAACGAGCGGCTGCAGACCACGTTCGCGGCCATGACGGTCGTCGGGCCGGACGGCAACCTGTGGTCGTCCGGGGACGCGCAGGTGCAGGGCGCCGTCGTCAGCGTCGCGCTGCGGCCGCTGGGCCCGGCCGGCGACTACACGGTGAACTACCGGGTGACCTCGGCAGACGGCCACGTCGTGACGGGTTCCTGGTCGTTTCGGCTCAGCGTTGCGGGCACCGGAAGGCCCGGCCCGGCTGCACGGCCCGAG
Organism: Mycobacterium sp. MFM001; assembly: GCF_003402475.1. Lineage (GTDB taxonomy): Bacteria > Actinomycetota > Actinomycetes > Mycobacteriales > Mycobacteriaceae > Mycobacterium. The sequence continues at coordinate 555,334 of NZ_BFAB01000001.1, read as the reverse complement.
GACGACACGGACCGCGGCATCCCAGCGTGGCCATTCGCGCTGGGTGCGGTGGTGCTGGTGGCCGGCGCCGCGCTGTGGGCGGTGCGGCACCGGTCCTAGCCCCTGGCATGATGGGGTTCGACCGTTGGTGTCGACCGGTGTACGCGACGAGGAACTGCAAAGGAGCGGCCGCATGGCAGACCCGCAGGATCAACCGGACAACGCACCAGAAGACGCGCCGGGCGCGGGCCCTACCCCGCCGTCGCCGCCCGCACCTCCCGCCGACAAGGCACCACCGCCGCCGCCCGAGCCGGCCCCCGCGGACAAAGCAGCGGACAAGCCACCCGAGAAGGCGGCCAAGAAGACGCCCGCCAAAAAGGCGCCTGCGAAGAAGGCCCAGCAGCCGCCGGCCAAGAAATCACCGGCCAAAAAGGCGCCCGCCAAGAAAGCGCCTGCGAAGAAGGCCCCCGCCAAGAAAGCCGAGCCGGCCGCCGTCAAGCCGGTCGAGCAGCCGCGGATCGAGACCAACGGCCAACTCGCCGCTGGCGCCAAAGAGGCTGCCGCACAGGCGAAGTCAGCCGTAGCCTCGGCCAACAACCCGGTGGCCGCAGCGCCGGCACTCTCGGCCGCCGGTCGCTCGCCGCTGCCGTTCGCGGTGGCCATTGCGGTCGGTCTGCTGGCGTTGCTGCTGGTGCGCCAGCTACGTCGGCGCGGCAGCTGACGTGCCGGTGACTTTCCGGCCCACCGCCGACCTGGTCGACGACATCGGGCCCGACGTCCGCAGCTGTGACGTCCAATTCCGCCAGTTCGGCGCCCGCGCGCAATTCGCCGGGCCGATCAGCACCGTGCGCTGCTTCGAGGACAACGCGCTGTTGAAGTCGGTGCTCTCCGAGCCCGGCGACGGCGGGGTGTTGGTGATCGACGGCGCGGGCTCGCTGCACTCGGCGCTGGTCGGTGACGTCATCGCCGAGCTCGCGCGCTCCAACGGGTGGGCCGGGCTGGTGGTCCATGGCGCGGTGCGCGACTCGGCGACGCTGCGCGGCATCGACATCGGCATCAAGGCGCTGGGCACCAATCCGCGGAAGAGCAGCAAGACCGGCGCCGGCGAGCGGGATGTCCCCGTCGAGCTGGGCGGGGTCACCTTCGCGCCCGGTGACGTCGCCTACAGCGACGACGATGGCATCGTCGTCGTCGCTGCGGCCTAAGCCGCGACCGCCACCTGCTGCTTGCTGAAGCTCAGCGCCTCGTCGTCGACACGGCCGCGCCGAATCAGCCGCAGGTCCAGCAGGTAGTTCTGCTTGAGCCGCCACGGAGTGCGCGACCCCGCCTTAGGCAGATAGTCCAATGCCCGCAACACATAGCCGGGCGTGAAGTCCATCAGCGGGCGTTCGTCGACTGAGTCGCCGGGGTGCTGCGGCACCACGGTGTCGAATCCGCGGGCATCCATGTAGTTGAGCACCCGGCAGACGAACTCCGACACCAGGTCGGCCTTGAGCGTCCAGGACGCATTGGTGTAGCCGATCGTGAACGCCATGTTCGGCATGCCGGTCAGCATCATGCCCTTGTAGGCCATGGTGTCGTTGAGCTCGACCGGCACACCGTTGCGCCGCATTTGCGCGCCGCCGAACAGCTGCAGGTTCAAACCCGTTGCGGTGACGATGATGTCGGCTTCCAACTCCACGCCGGAGCTGAGCTTGATCCCCTTTTTGGTGAAGCGGTCGATGGTGTCGGTGACGACGTCGGCCTGGCCTTTCCGGATGGTACGGAACAGATCGCCGTTGGGCGCCAGGCACAGCCGCTGGTCCCACGGCTTGTACCGCGGGCCGAAGTGCTTCTCGACGTCGTAGCCCTCGGGCAGTCGACGCTTGGCCATCGTCAGCAGCGTCTTGCGCATGGAGTTCGGGAACCGCCGCGAAAACTGGTACTGCCCGGTGCTGAACGCGATCGCCTTCCAGCGGTTGGCAAAGTGCGCGGCCTTGGCCGGCAGCAGCCGGTTGGCCCGCTCGGCGAACGGGTCGACCGCCGGCAGCGAGCCGATGTAGGTCGGTGAGCGCTGCAGCATGGTCACATGCCCGGCGCCCGAATTCACCAGTGCCGGAATGAGAGTCACCGCCGTCGCGCCCGATCCGATCACGACGACCTTCTTGCCCGCGTAGTCCAGACCCTCCGGCCAGTGCTGCGGGTGCACGATCGTGCCCTCGAAGTCGTCGGCGCCTTCGAACTTCGGCGAGTAGCCCTCGTCGTAGTTGTAGTAGCCGCTGCAGCAGAACAGAAACGAGCAGCTGATCGTGCTCTGCTGGCCGTCGTGTTCCACGGTCAGCGTCCAGCGGTTCTCGGCATCCGACCAGTCGGCCCCCACTACCTTCTGCCGGTAGCGGATGTGCCGGTCAATACCGTTCTCCGCTGCGGCCTCCTTGATGTAGCTCTTGATCGAGGCGCCGTCGGCGATCGACTGGGCCGAGCGCCAAGGCTTGAACCGGAAGCCGAGGGTGAACATGTCGGAGTCGGAGCGGATGCCCGGGTACTTGAACAGGTCCCAGGTGCCGCCGAGGTCGTCGCGGCGTTCGAGGATCGCGTAGCTCTTGGTCGGGCAGCGGTCCTGCAAGTGCCAGGCCGCGCTGATGCCGGAGATGCCGGCGCCCACGATGACAACGTCAAGGTGTTCGGTCATGTAACCGACGGTATCAACACGGTGTTGATTAAGTCAACACACTGTCGAATTACTCAACGGCGTGTAAAGTGGCAGGTATGACCACCACCAGCCCGGCGCGCGCACCACGCGGACGGCGTTCGACCCGGCCCTCGGGTGACGACCGCGAGCTCGCGATCCTGGCTACCGCCGAACGATTGCTGGCGGAGCGTCCGCTGGGCGAGATCTCGGTGGATGACCTGGCCAAAGGCGCGGGCTTGTCCCGCCCGACGTTCTACTTCTATTTCCCGTCGAAAGACGCCGTTCTGCTCACGCTGTTCGAGCGTGTGATTGTCGAGGCCGATTCGGCGCTGGAGGGTATGGTCGCCAACCCGCCGGCCGACATCAAGACGTTGTGGCGCACCGGCATCAATCTCTTCGTCGAGACATTCGGGTCGCATCGAGCGGTGTCGCTGGCCGCCGACGCCGCACGAACCAACAAAGACATCGGCGACCTGTGGTCGAAGTTCATGCAGAAGTGGGTCGACCATATCGCCGTGGTCATCGAAGCCGAACGCTCCCGCGGCGCGGCGCCGGTGACGCTGCCGGCCCAGGATTTGTCCGCGGCGCTCAACCTGCTCAACGAGAAGGTGATGCTGACGTCGTTCGCTCACGAGCGTCCGTCGGTGCCCGACGAGCAGCTGCTCGAAACGCTGGTCCACGTCTGGGTCACCAGCATCTACGGCCAAGCCGACTGAGCCTAAGGGGAATACACTCCTGGAAACCCCCGCAGGGTGCCGCCGTGCTCAGTTCGACGGTAGAAGTACTCAGCGAGGGTCACGGCAAAGCATAGGGTCCCCATCGGCTCGGGCGGCGCGTAGTCGAATGTCAGTGTGTAGTCATAGAACTCGTTGCCGAAGAGGAACGCAGTAGTCCGCCTCTGGGCAATCCGCGCGACACTTCGACCGGTGCTGTCGTGGATCGTCACAGTCTGTGCGGCAATCTCCCCGCGGGCGCCATCGATCCGTTGGTAGTCGAATGTTGTGTGGCCGATTACCGTCTGCGCAGCTTCCAAGTCGAAAGTTCGATTAAACGATCGCCAGCTGTCGTTTTGCACGAGGCTCCCGATATGCCGGCCGCTGGAGTCGCGTACCTCGAAGCGCTGCGGCCATTGCCGCCATCCACTTGGAAGAGGGCGACTGACGCGAAGGTATGGCACTCCGTCCGCACGAAGGATCTCAAACTCCCAAGAGGCCAGCGTCCCCGCTCCGAAGAACTGGGCTACCTGCTGCCAACCGCCGGTGCTCACCGTCTGAACAATGCCGACCGGCTGTCCTTCGCCGTTCTCGATCCGGCAGGCGAGTCGGGTATCCATTCGTGACGGAATCGACTTCAGAACGAGTACGTTTCCGCTAAATGGATATGCCTCCCGGCTGCTAGGCCGCCAAATGGGTCCTTCAAATCCCGTCACACGGCTGACAATAGCCACCTCAAGGCTGGTCCCGGGTGCCCGCGTCGTTGCGCGGAGGCAGCTCAGCGGCTGATTTGGTGCGGTTAGCCGCCCTGGCGCATTGATACGCTTTTCGCGACGGCAGGAGTAACACGTGAGCTTTTTCCCGGATCCGTTCAAGGTTCTCAACGGCCTACGGAGCGGCGTCAAGGATGCTGGCGGATTAGTGCACGATGTCGTCACCGGCAACGTTCATGGCGCCGTCACGAACACCCGGAGCCTGTTTGGCGATGTAGGCGATGTTCTCCAGGGCTTGGAGGGCCTCGGTGTGAACCTCGGACCGGTGCCGAGCCTTTATGCGAAGAGCCCATTCGGCATGCTGTCGGACTCGGAGGTTCTGGCCGCGGCACAGCTGATGATTGAGGGCGAGAGAGCGCTGACAGGGTCTGGTGAACCAGAAGACGGAAAGGGCTACAAGGAGTCGGCCAAGAACTTGAACGGGGCCGTCGAAACTCTTATCAACGCCAACCCACACGCGGACAGGTGGGACGGAAAAGCGTCAGAGGCGTACGAGAAAACCAACGACGTCCACCGGCGCAACACCTCGAACGTACAAGCCGCCGACGAACAAGTGGCCGCGATCCTCGGTACCGAGGGAGGCCAGGTAAGCCGAACCCGAGAGACCTTGGACGACGCGTCACAGAAACTCTACGACTACGGCTTGTCGACCGCATGGATGAACGCATTTCCTCCACTCAGGGTCGCAAAGTTCGCCTTGGATTCCGCTGCTGCGGCCACGGCGCTGGCGACTACCAACACCACCATGATGATCTTGACCAAGAACGTGGCCGAGAACGCGCTACGCATGCGCTCACAACTCAACGCATACGAGAAAGCGCGCGAGGACACGTCAGGAAGCCCAGGCGATAGTGCTGAGCCTGGCAGTGTGTTTGTTCCACAGAAAGACGACATTAGCGACGGCGGCCGTCCCTCGCGTACCGATCCGAATCGACCATACGAGGTCCCCATACCGGAAGGACCCCCCGTGAACTACCCACCTGCTACGCCCTATGGTTCGCCGGCAACGCCGGCGCCCCGCCCATAGGAATGAACCGCCTCAGGACAGGGAATCTATGACAGACCAGCAGGAGAACCTTCGAGTTCTCACCGACCACATCAACGAGCTCGCTGCAAGACAGCACACCGCAGCAGCCAAGATCACCGGCGCGAATCGAATGACTGGCGGCGACACTGCTTCCCGGGTCCTCACGACTCATGGCTTGGTGTGCGCACCTACCAGCGCGGTCTTTTCGGCTGCTGAGACGGGTCGCAAAGCTGCGGGAGCCGCCTTGTTCAAAGCATCGGCCGAGTTGGCGGAGAAGCTCACCACGGCCGCTTACAACTACAACAGCACCGATTACATGGCGGGCAAGATGCTCGATCGAAACATGTGAAGACTCCTGGACACGAGCCGTGACTGATAATCGCCCGTTTGACGCGCCTTGGGAGGACGATAGCGAGGAAGGTTGCGTTGGCGACGAGTCCGCCCTCGATGCGTTCGACGCGTATCTTCCTCCCAGGCAGGCCGACGATGACATCGATGACCCGTGGGATGCAGCATCGTCGTATGGAAGAGACGAACAGGAGCTGACCTTCCTGTTCACCGCCACTAATCCCGCCGGAACGGTGTCGGCTACGGCCATGATGGACGGTACTGTCGTGAGGGTCGAGCTATCACCGCAAGTGACCGAAATGACGGAAGCTGAACTCGGCAAAGAGATCACGGCCATCTCGATACTTGCCCGCCAGCAAGCTCAGGCCGGACTACATGCGGTGATCGCCCATTTTGGGCGCCAGCTGGGCCGCGACGAAGTCTCGATGCGCAGCTTTCTCGAGCACGAACTGCACCTGCCGTCCCCAGACACGGTGTACGCCGAACAGGCCAGGCTCTTCGCTGCGCACTACGACGCGGACCACGGCCATCGAGCGAACTGAGCGCCGTCGTCCGATCGTCCTCCTGCGAAACTTCTCACTATGACTTGGAATACCGGATCCCCACCGGCACCGACTCGGCGTCGACGATGGCCGATAGTCGTGACGGCGCTCGCCATCACCACCATCGTGATTGTCGCGGGCACGCTTACGATCATGTGGCGAAAGCGCGCCGAGGACACCGCCGCCCGCTCGGCTTGGCAACCACCGGCACAGACTTTTTTGGAGGCTTCGATGCGCGTGCCGCCCATCCCGGGCTGGCGAACGCGTATCACCGACCTTGGTCTGCCCGCGTCGGCACCTGATGTCGCGGGCCGGAGCATGATCGCCACCAACGATGACGCGTTCGAATCGAACCCGTTCGTCGGGAACCTCGGTAAGGATGCTTATTTCGTGGCCAGCAGTCCGGGAGCACCTGACCCGCAATGGTGGCTGGTCGGTATCAACGTGCGCGACGGTCGCAGCCTTTTTCCTGCGGTGCGGTTATCGGCCGAGATGCGAGCACCTAAGTGCTTTCTCAACGGTCCAACTAATGTGTTATGCCTCAGGAAAGACATAAAGAACATCACCGCATGGGTGGTCGACGCCCGGAGCGGCCGAGTGTCATACACCGGTCCGACCGATCTTCGAACAACTCCACCGAGACTTAACGTCTACCAAGTGGGCACTTATACCGTCGCCTCAACAGAAGGCCAAGGTGTCTATGGCGTGGGGCCACATGCTGAGACCACCTGGTTCGTGCCCGGTAATGGCCACGTGGATCAACGGTATGCTTCCCCGCGGGACACTGAAAACTTGCTGCTCGCCAGCCAGACTACGCGCGGCCGCGGATCTGACGGGGAGGTCGTTTTTTCACTGCGCGATGGCGCGGTCATCCGACCGGAGTTGACGGATAACTCCGAGCAGCAGACGACCGTTATCTACCCGGGCGGCTTTGCCGCGGACATCGCGGTCCGTGAAAAGCATGAGCGGCGGGTCCAGTTCTTCAATGAAACCGGCAAGCGGATGAGCCCAAAAAGCATTGATGGCGAACTCAATACGCATGCGCCGGACCTGCCGCTCGTAGAGATGCTTCACAACCACTGGGCGGTATTCACCCCTGACGGCGTCAAGCTTTTGGAAGTGTCCGGCGAGAAACCCGTCGAAGCTCGACTGATCGGAACGACGCTTTTCGTCGCAGCCGCCGGAAGCGCTGGCGGCCCGGGGTGGCAACAATACAATCTGCGGACTGGCGCAACGGGAAAGGCTTGTGACTACCATTTGGGTCACGCGTACTACATCGGCACCGACGGTGCCGTGGCGGTGGCAAGTTATGGCAACCCCAACGTCGGGCGTGTCGTGGAAGCGTATGACCTCGCCACCTGCGATGCTCTCTGGACTCTCAGGTCGCCGATCGGGTCGTTTCATGATGTGTGGCGAGTCGACACCACTCTCGTGCAGTTGTCTGACGACGGAACCGAACTCGCATCTCTGGTAGCGCCAGGCTGATCGATGCAATCCTCGTGTGCCTTTACGGGCGCCGTCGCGGCCAGCAGATTGCCGATCCGCCGGCCACTCTGCGGCGAACCCAGCTGATTTGTCGCCTCCGCATGCGAACATATGTTCGTGCGATCGGATGCCTCGATCCTGCATGCGGACCTGGACTCCTTCTACGCGTCCGTCGAACAGCGCGACGACCCCGCGCTGCGAGGCCGACCGGTCATCGTCGGCGGCGGGGTGGTGCTGGCCGCCAGCTATGAGGCCAAGGCCTACGGTGTGCGCACCGCGATGGGCGGCGGACAGGCGCGGCGGCTGTGTCCGCACGCCGTAGTGGTGCCGCCGCGGATGAGCGCCTACATGCGGGCCAGCGACGCGGTGTTCGACGTCTTCCGCGACACCACTCCACTGGTGGAGCCGATCTCGGTGGACGAAGCGTTTCTGGATGTGTCTGGGCTGCACCGGGTTTCGGGATCCCCGGTCCAGATCGCGGCCCGGCTGCGCGACGACGTGCGCGAGCGGGTGGGGCTGCCGATCACGGTCGGCATCGCCCGGACGAAGTTCTTGGCGAAGGTCGCCAGCCGCGAAGCCAAACCCGACGGGTTGCTGCTGGTGCCGCCCGAACGCGAGCCCGCCTTCCTGCATCCGCTGCCGGTGCGCCGGTTGTGGGGCGTGGGCGCGGTAACCGCGGAGAAGCTGCGCGCCCACGGCATCGAGACCGTCGCCGACGTCGCCGAGCTCAGCGAGTCGATGCTGGGCGCGCTGGTCGGCAGGGCGATGGGTCACCAGCTGTATGCGCTGTCCCGCAATCTCGACCGCCGCCGCGTGAGCACCGCCGTGCGCCGGCGATCGATCGGCGCCCAGCGGGCGTTGGGCCGGGCCGGCAGCAGCATGTCGGCGGCCGAGATCGACGCCGTCGTCATCACGCTGATCGACCGGATCACCGGCCGGATGCGCAAGGCCGGCCGCACCGGCCGAACGGTAGTGTTGCGGTTGCGGTTCGACGACTTCACCCGGGCCAGCCGGTCACACACCTTGCCGTGGGCCACGTCGTCGACAGCGATCATCCTGGCCGCCGCACGGCGGCTGGTCGCGTCGGCGGCGCCGCTGATCGCCGAGCGCGGACTGACCCTGGTCGGGTTCGCGGTCGCGGAGATCGACCGCAGTGGCGCCGAGCAGTTACTGCTGCCGTTCACCGACCCTCAGCCACCGGCCATCGACGCGGCGGTCGACCGGGTGCGTGACCGCTACGGCAAGGCCGCGCTGACGCGTGGTGTCCTGGTTGGCCGCAATCCCGGCCTGGAGATGCCGCACCTACCGGACTGAGCCCGTCCACGCCAGCAGCTCGTCGACCGGCCAGGTGTTGACGATCCGGTCGACGGGAACGCCGGCGTCCACGGCCCGCTGCGCACCGTAGCCGAGGAAGTCGAGCTGGCCCGGGGCGTGTGCGTCGGTGTCGATGCTGAACTCGCAGCCGAGTTCGAGCGCCAAGTTCAGCAGGCGGCTCGGCGGATCACGCCGCTCGGGCCGCGAGTTAATCTCCACCGCCGTCCCGTGATCTCGGCAGGCGGTGAAGACCGCTTCGGCGTCGAACTTGGACTCCGGCCGGATGCCGCGATTGCCCGCGACCAGCCGGCCGGTGCAGTGGCCCAGCACGTCGGTGTGTTCGTTGCTGACTGCTCGCACCATCCGGCGCGTCATCGACTCCGAATCCATCGACAGCTTGGAATGCACGCTGGCGACGACGATGTCGAGACGTTCCAGCAGTTCGGGTTCCTGGTCCAGGCCGCCGTCCTCGAGGATGTCGACTTCGATCCCGGTGAGGATGCGCATCGGCGCGAACTGCTCACGGAGGCCGTCGATCACGTCGAGCTGCTGGCGAAGCCGTTCCGGCGACAGCCCGTTGGCGATGGTCAGCCGCGGCGAGTGGTCGGTCAGCGCGCAGTACTCGTGGCCCAGCGCCGAGGCGGTGGCCATCATCTCGTCGATTGGCGCCGAGCCGTCCGACCAGTTCGAGTGCAGATGCAGATCGCCGCGCAGTGCCGCCCGGATATCACCGCCGCCGAGATCCTCTGCGGCAGAGCGTAATTCGACGAGATAGTCGGGTTCGCGGCCCGACCAGGCTTGGTCGATCACCTTCGCAGTTTTCGGTCCGATGCCCGGTAGCGACTGCCAGCTGTTGGCTTGACCGTGACGCTCCCGCTCGGCCTCACTCAGGCCCTCGACGATGTCAGCGGCGTTGCGGTAGGCCATCACACGCCGCGGGTCCTCGCGCGCCCGGTCTTTGTAGTAGGCGATCTCTCGCAGCGCGGCTACCGGATCCATGACACCAGTGTGCCGCTATGTCAGGAGCTGTCCGGCGACGAACCCGGCCAGCAGCACGCCGAAGCCGCCGATCTCGCCGATGATCAAGAAGGCCATCGACACGACCAATCCGCGATCGGCATGCTCGAACTGGTTGGTGGTATCCCGTCGCGCCCCGTGCACGATGTAGCTCAGGATCGCGCCGACGAAGAAGAACACCAGCACCATCGCCGCGACCAGGTTCACCCAGTTCGGCCAGGCGCTCAGCTCAACGAAAACTGCCGCCAGCAGGGTGGCAAACGAGTACAACAGGGCCGCGCGATGTGCGATGTCGACGTAGGGATGTGCCCGGTGATCGTCGGACGCCATGATCTGCCGGTACTTCCAGACCCCCAAAACCAGCGCGAGCAGAAAGATCAGTCCGGCCGCCAACAAGGTGATGCGGGTGTCGATACCGAGGTCGCAGCACATGGTCCGGCCGAGTCTAGTTGGGCGCGCGGCAAGTTCGATGCCTGGCTAGGCTCAGACAATGCGATTCGCCTTCAAGACCTCACCGCAAGACACCACCTGGGCACAGATGTTGGCCGTCTGGAAAGCGGCCGACGACATCGACGTCTACGAGTCCGGCTGGACCTTCGACCACTTCTACCCGATCTTCAGCGATTCCACCGGCTCCTGCCTGGAGGGCTGGACCACGCTGACCGCGCTCGCCCAGGCCACCTCCCGGCTGCGGCTGGGCACGCTGGTCACCGGCATCCACTACCGCCATCCCGCGGTGCTGGCCAACATGGCCGCCGCGCTCGACATCATTTCCGACGGCCGGCTGGAGCTGGGCATCGGCGCCGGCTGGAACGAGGAGGAGTCCGGCGCCTATGGCATCGAACTGGGCAGTCTCAAGGAACGCTTCGACAGGTTCGAAGAGGCCTGTGAGGTGCTGACCAGCCTTTTGACCACCGACTGCACCGATTTTCAAGGCAAGTACTACCAGCTCAAAGCCGCCCGCAACGAACCCAAAGGTCCGCAGCGCCCGCACCCGCCGATCTGCATCGGCGGCAGCGGCGAGAAGCGCACGCTGCGGATCACCGCCCGCTACGCCCAGCACTGGAATTTCGTCGGCGGCCCGCCCGAGGAGTTCGCGCGCAAGCGCGACGTGCTCGCGTCACATTGCGCCGACATCGGGCGCGACCCGAAAGAAATCATGCTGTCGGCACACCTGCGCCTGGACCCGGACCGCAATTACCGGAAGGTCGTCGACGACGCCGCCGCGCTGGCCGCCGAGGGGCTGGATCTGGGGATCGTCTACATCACTCCGCCGCACGACCCCGCCGTGCTCGAACCGCTGGCCGAGGCGATCCGCGATTCGGGGTTGACCACGTGAGCCCGGTCACAGGGCGGACGACGCCAGATAACAGCTTGATTAAGTAGAGCAAACCTGCGGAGCCGTTGGATCGACTAAGGAGAGACCATCAAACGCCGAACCGCAGGAGCTCTTCGGCGGTCACCAGACGTTCGTGGCGGGCGGGGAATTCACGGCTCTTAACCGGGTGCCGAAACCATGACCAGGCGATTCGCCCCACCCGCGACCGGGGCACTGGGTTGATATGCACAGTGATCACTCCTGCGGTCGGTCAACCAAACCGAGGCGCCACGCTCGGTGGCGCCCATATCGGGTTATTAGACACCTAACGTCTGGCAAACAGAGTACGACTCGCCGAGCAATTTATCAAATGTTTCGGCTGAGTCAGAAGTGACTAGCGTTGTGGTGCCGCAGTGGGTTTGATCGGCGCCGGCAGCGCGGTCTGGCCCATCAGGAAGCGGTCCACGGCCGCCGCCGCGGCGCGGCCCTCGGCAATCGCCCACACGATCAGCGACTGGCCCCGCCCCATGTCGCCGGCGACGTAGACGCCCGGCACGGAGGTCTCGTAGTCATCGCCGCGCGCGACGTTGCCGCGTTCAGTGAACTCGACCCCGAGATCCGTGAGCAGCCCGGACTTCTCGGGCCCGACAAAACCCATCGCCAGCAAAACCAGGTCGGCTTCGATTTCGAAGTCGCTGCCCTCGACCTTGACGAACTTGCCGTCGGTCATGGTCACCTCATGCACCTTGAGCGCGGTGACGTGACCGTCGCGGCCGACGAATTCCTCGGTGTTGACCGAGAACACCCGCTCGCCGCCTTCTTCGTGCGCCGACGACACCCGGAACATCAGCTCATACATCGGCCACGGCGTCGACGGGGCGCGGGTCTCCGGCGGGCGCGGCATGATCTCGAACTGGTGCACGCTGGCGGCGCCCTGACGGTGCACGGTTCCCAGACAGTCGGCACCGGTGTCGCCGCCGCCGATGATGACGACTTTCTTGCCCTTGGCGGTGATCGGCGGCTCGCCGTCCGGGCCGAGCACGTCGTCGCCTTCCTGCACCCGGTTGGCCCAGGGCAGGAATTCCATCGCCTGGTGGATGCCGTCGAGCTCGCGGCCCGGGATGGGCAGATCACGCCAGGCGGTCGCACCGCCGGCCAGCACCACCGCGTCGAAGTCGGCACGCAGTTGCTCGGCGGTGATGTCGACGCCGACGTTGACCCCGGCGCGGAACTCGGTGCCCTCGGCCCGCATCTGGTCCAGCCGGCGATTCAGATGGCGCTTTTCCATCTTGAACTCGGGAATGCCGTAACGCAGCAGCCCACCGATCCGGTCAGCACGCTCGAACACGGTCACGGCATGCCCGGCCCGAGTGAGTTGCTGTGCGGCAGCCAGACCGGCCGGGCCAGATCCCACCACCGCAACCGTCTTGCCGGTCAACCGATCCGGTGGCAACGGCACTACCCAGCCCTCGTCGAAGGCGTTGTCGATGATCTCCAGCTCGATCTGCTTGATGGTCACCGGATCCTGGTTGATGCCCAGCACGCACGACGATTCGCACGGGGCGGGACAAAGCCGACCGGTGAAGTCGGGAAAGTTGTTGGTGGCGTGCAGCCGTTCTATCGCGTCGCGCCACCGACCGGTGCGGGTCAGGTCATTCCATTCCGGGATCAGGTTGCCCAGCGGACAACCGTTGTGGCAGAACGGAATTCCGCAGTCCATGCAGCGGGTCGCCTGCTGCTGCAACGTCTCGTGCGGAAAGTCTTCGTAGACCTCGTTCCAGTCACGAAGCCGCAGTTCCACCGGTCGACGTTTCGGCGTCTCGCGGTGGGTGTATTTCAGAAAGCCCTTCGGATCAGCCATGCGCTGCCGCCATGATCGCCTCGTCGACATCGGTGCCGCTGCGCTCGGCCTCGGCAATCGCCTTGAGAACCTGCTTGTAGTCGCGGGGCATCACCTTGACAAAGCACCGTTGCTGCGTCGACCAGTCGGCCAGAATGCGCTGACCGACAGTGGAATCGGTGTTGTCGACGTGGGCCTGGATCATATCGTGCAGCCACTCCAGGTCGTCTTCGTCGAGACTCTCCAACTCCACCATCTCGGTGTTGAGGTGTTCAGGGAACACGGTGTCGGGGTCGTACACATAGGCCACCCCGCCGGACATCCCGGCCGCGAAGTTGCGCCCGGTGCGGCCGAGGATCACGACCTTGCCTCCGGTCATGTACTCGCAGCCGTGATCACCCACGCCCTCGACCACCGCGTGGGCGCCCGAGTTGCGTACGGCGAAACGTTCGCCGACCACTCCCCGCAGGAACGCCTGACCGCTGGTGGCGCCGAACAGGATCACGTTGCCGCCGATGATGTTGTCCTCGGCGACATAGCTCGCCGGGGCATCGTCGGAGGGGCGCACCACGATCCGGCCGCCGGACAGGCCCTTGCCGACGTAGTCGTTGGCGTCCCCGTACACCCGCAGCGTGATGCCCTTGGGCACGAATGCGCCGAAGCTGTTGCCGGCAGACCCGTCGAACGTGATGTCGATGGTGCCGTCCGGGAGGCCTTGGCCGCCATAGGCTTTAGTCACCTCGTGACCGAGCATGGTGCCGACCGTGCGGTTGACGTTGGCGATCGTAGTAGAAAAACGCACGGGTGAACCGGCGTCTAACGCCTCGCGGCTCATCACGATCAGCTGCTGGTCCAGCGCCTTGTCCAGGCCGTGGTCCTGGCTGGAGCTGCAGTACAGGTCCTGGTTCATGAAGGCCGATTCCGGCTCGTGCAGCACCGGCGTCAGGTCAAGCTTGTGCGCCTTCCAATGCGCACGCGCCAGCGTGGTGTCCAGCGAACCGACCTGGCCGACGGCCTCGTTGAGCGTGCGGAATCCGAGCTGCGCCATGTATTCCCGCACTTCTTCGGCGATGAACAGGAAGAAGTTCTCGACGAACTCCGGCTTGCCGGTGAACCGCTGCCGCAGCACCGGATTCTGGGTGGCCACCCCGACCGGGCAGGTGTCCAAGTGGCAGACCCGCATCATGATGCAGCCGGACACCACCAGCGGCGCGGTGGCAAAGCCGAACTCCTCGGCACCCAGCAGCGCGGCGATCATCACGTCGCGGCCGGTCTTGAGCTGACCGTCGACCTGAACCACGATCCGGTCGCGTAACCCGTTGAGCAGCAGCGTCTGCTGGGTCTCGGCCAGCCCAAGCTCCCATGGCGCGCCGGCGTGTTTCATCGACGTCAGCGGCGTGGCGCCGGTCCCGCCGTCGTGCCCGGAGATCAGCACCACGTCGGCGTGCGCTTTGGAAACACCGGCCGCCACGGTGCCGACACCGTTCTCGGAGACCAGCTTGACGTGGATCCGCGCCGCCGGGTTGGCGTTCTTCAGGTCGTGGATCAGCTGCGCCAGGTCCTCGATCGAGTAGATGTCATGGTGCGGCGGCGGCGAGATCAGACCGACCCCGGGGGTGGAGTGACGCACCTCGGCGATCCACGGGTACACCTTGCCGCCCGGAAGCTGGCCGCCCTCACCGGGTTTCGCGCCCTGGGCCATCTTGATCTGGATGTCGGTGCAGTTGGTCAGGTAGTGCGACGTCACCCCGAACCGGGCCGAGGCAACCTGCTTGATCGCGCTGCGGCGCCAGTCGCCGTTGGGGTCGCGCTCGTAACGGCTGACGTGCTCGCCGCCCTCACCACAGTTGGAGCGGCCGCCCAACCGGTTCATCGCGATGGCCAGCGTCTCATGCGCTTCAGCGGAGATCGAGCCGTAGCTCATCGCGCCGGTCGCAAAGCGTTTGACGATCTCGCTGGCCGGCTCCACCTCGTCCAGCGGGACCGGTGGGCGCAACCCCTGGCGGAACTTCAGCAGCCCGCGCAGCGACGCCATCCGCTCGCTCTGGTCGTCGACCAGCTTCGTGTATTCCTTGAAGATCTTGTACTGCCCGGTGCGGGTGGAGTGCTGCAGCTTGAACACCGTGTCCGGGTTGAACAGGTGGTACTCGCCCTCGCGGCGCCACTGGTATTCCCCGCCCACCTCGAGTTCGCGGTGCGCCCGCTCGTTGGGCCGGTCCAGGAACGCCAGCGCGTGGCGAGCGGCGACGTCGGTGGCGATGTCGTCGAGCGTGATGCCGCCGGTGGGGCAGGTCAATCCGGTGAAGTACTCGTCGAGCAAGTCTTCGGAGACACCCACCGCCTGGAACAGTTGCGCGCCGGTGTAGGACGCCAGCGTCGAAATGCCCATCTTGGACATCACTTTCAGCACGCCCTTGCCGGCGGCCTTGATGTAGTTCTGCAGCGCCTTCTCGCGGTCGATCCCGGTGATCACGCCGCGGTCGAGCATGTCGGCGATCGATTCGAACACCATGTACGGGTTGATGGCCGCCGCGCCGAAGCCAACCAGCATGGCCATGTGGTGCACCTCGCGGGCGTCGCCGGACTCGACGACCAGCCCAACCTTGGTGCGGCTGCGTTCCCGCACCAGGTGGTGATGCACCGCAGAGACGGCCAGCAGCGACGGGATCGGCGCCATCGTCTCGTCGGACTCGCGATCGCTCAAGATGATGATCCGCGCGCCGTCGGCGATTGCCGCCGACGTCTGTGCGCGCACCTCGTCAAGCGCTTCCTTCAGACCTGCGCCGCCGTCGGCAACCGGGTACAGGCAGCGAATCACCTTGGACCGCAAGCCATGCCGGCGCCCATTGATCTCGACGTCGGGGTCCAGGTTGATCAGCTTGGCCAGCTCGTGGTTGCGCAGGATCGGCTGCGGCAACACGATCTGGTGACAGGAGTTCTCGTCCGGGTTGAGCAGGTCGCCCTCCGGCCCGAGCGTGCCGTGCAGGCTGGTCACCACTTCTTCCCGGATGGCGTCCAGCGGCGGGTTGGTCACCTGCGCGAACAACTGGTGGAAGTAGTCGAACAGCATCCGCGGCCGCGACGACAGCACCGCGACCGGGGTGTCGGTGCCCATCGACCCGATCGGCTCGGCGCCGGTGCGGACCATCGGCGCCACCAGCAGGTTGAGCTCCTCGTAGGTGTAACCGAAAGCCAACTGCCGCAACACAACCCGGTGGTGCGGCATCCGCACGTAATTACCTTGTGGCAACTCGTCGAGCGGAATCAGACCGCGCTCCAACCATTCCTGATACGGATGCTCGGCGGCCAGCTCGGCCTTGATCTCCTCGTCGTCGACGATGCGGCCCTGCGCGGTGTCCACCAGGAACATCCGGCCGGGCTGCAGCCGCATCCGGCGCACCACCTTCGACGGGTCGAGGTCGAGCACCCCGGCCTCCGAGGCCATCACGACCAAGCCGTCGTCGGTCACCCAAATCCGCGATGGCCGTAGGCCGTTGCGGTCCAGCACCGCGCCCACGATGGTGCCGTCGGTGAACGTCATCGACGCCGGGCCGTCCCACGGCTCCATCAGCGACGAGTGGTAGGCGTAGAACGCCCGCCGTGCCGGGTCCATCGACTCGTGGCGCTCCCACGCCTCGGGGATCATCATCAGCACCGCGTGCGCGAGGCTGCGACCGCCGAGGTGCAGCAGTTCGAGCACCTCGTCGAAGCGCGCGGTGTCCGAGGCCCCCGGAGTGCAGATCGGGAACAGCTTGTCGACGTCGTCGTAAGAGCCGAACACGTCGGTGCGGATCAGCGCCTCCCGGGCGCGCATCCAGTTCTCGTTGCCGGTGACGGTGTTGATCTCGCCGTTGTGGGCGATCCGGCGGAACGGATGGGCCAGCGGCCACGACGGGAAGGTGTTGGTGGAGAACCGCGAGTGCACGATGCCCAGCGCGCTGGACAGCCGCTCGTCTTGCAGGTCGAGGTAGAAGGCCTTGAGCTGCGGGGTGGTCAGCATGCCCTTGTAGACAAAGGTCTGACCGGAAAGGCTTGGGAAATAAACGGTTTCACGACCGGGGCCGTCCTGCCCGGGGCCTTTGGTGCCCAGCTCGTGTTCGGCGCGCTTGCGGATCACGTAGGCGCGCCGCTCCAGGGTCATGCCCGAGGCGCCGGCGATGAACAGCTGACGGAAGGTAGGCATCGCGTCGCGGGACAGTGCGCCCAGCGACGAGTCGTCGGTGGGCACGTCGCGCCAGCCGAGCACCTCCAGACCCTCCGACTGCACGATCTTCTCGACGGCTGCGCAGGCCGCGGCGGCGTCCTTGGACGACTGCGGCAAAAACGCGATGCCGGTGGCGTAGCTGCCGGCTGGTGGCAGCTCGAAGTCGACAATCGCGCGCAGGAACTCGTCGGGAACCTGGATCAGGATGCCCGCCCCGTCACCGCTGTGCGGCTCGGCACCGGCGGCGCCGCGGTGCTCGAGGTTGAGCAACGCGGTGATCGCCTTGTCCACGATGTCGCGGCTGCGGCGGCCATGCATGTCGACGACCATGGCCACCCCGCACGAGTCATGCTCGAACGCGGGGTTGTACAGCCCGACGCGGTTGGGCGCCATTCCCACCTGACCTTCCAGAAAACTTTCTGCGCGGCATTCATTTGCGGCTCCGTCGGCGCCGCGCCCTTCAGGATGCGGGCTGGCCCCTTCGGTCTTGTCGATATGCTGGTCGCCACGTGGCGATGATCCGGACAGGGGAACGTCCGTGCAGCGCTGAACGGTGGCCCTGTTTACCCGGTCTCGACAAGTCGTAAAACGATATGACAAAACCCGCCTGACATGCCAACTTGGTCAATAGTAACCCGCCGGTTGGGCATGCTGCGCCAACGCCGCCATCGCCCCTAGCGAATTTTGCCGGGTCCGATTGCGCCGCTGAGTATTTGCACCGACCGTGCCGGTTTAATTTGCTGTGATCGCCGCTGGCCTGATCGTGACTTAACCGGCCAGGTCGCAGGCGGCCGGCCGGCCGGTGACGAAACTCACCAATAACTCGTGGCAGTGCTGCTGTCGCGGCGGCTGCTCCGGGGTCTCCACCGCAGATACCCACCGGCGAGCTGCGCCGACGGCGAGTTTGCACAACGTCGGCGCAGCGGCGCCGGGGCTTTTCACGCTGGCCGGTGACTGATACTGATTCCATGCCTGCAATTGCCGGATGGAGCTAGGGAGCTCATGAGCGATCGCGACGATTTTTTGCGGGACCGTCTGCGGCCCGCGCCGCCCGAGGCACCCTTGGCGCACCCGTCGCACCCACCGGCCCGAGCCCCCCGCGTGATGCCCCAGCCGCCCCAGCCGCTTCGCCCGTATCAGCCGTTTCAGCCGCCGCACCCCGCGCCCGGGCGACCGGCACTTATGCCCGAGCCGGATCGGTGGTCTGGCATCGAGGTCGGGCCGCCGCCTGCCGCACCGCCGCGCCGGCCGGTCCCCGGCCGCGGCTGGCGACGCATGCTGTGGAAGGCCTCCCGCGGCCTGATCAACCTCGGCCCGTCGCCGCAGGAACGCCGGGAGGCCGAGTTCGAAGCGGTCATCAAGTCGGTGCTGCACGGCAACTACAAAGTCGGCGTGCTCGGCAAGGGCGGCGTCGGCAAGACCACGGTCGCCGCGAGCGTCGGCTCGATCTTCGCCGAGCTGCGCCGCCAGGACCGCATCGTGGCGATCGACGCGGATACCGCCTTCGGCCGGCTCGGCAGCAGAATCGACCCCCAATCCAGCGGCTCGTACTGGGAATTGACCGCCGACAAGAACATTCAGTCTTTCGCCGATGTCAGTGCCCGGGTGGGCAGCAACTCCGCCGGTCTGTACGTGCTGGCCGGTGAGCCGCCGGCAGGACCGCGGCGGGTGCTCGATCCGGCGATCTACCGCGAAGCCACGCTGCGGCTGGACCGGCACTTCACGATCTCGATCGTGGACTGCGGTTCGACGATGGACGCGCCGGTTACGCAGGAGGCGCTGAGCGACCTGGATGCGCTGATCGTGGTGTCCTCGCCGTGGGCCGATGGGGCCTCTGCCGCCGCGCAGACCATGGAATGGCTGTCGGCGCACGGCCGGACCACTCTGCTGCGACGCAGCATCGTGGTCCTCAACGACTCCGACGGGCACGCCGACAAGCGCACCCGTTCAGTGCTGGCCCGCCAGTTCCTCGACCGCGGTCAGATGGTGGTCGAGGTGCCCTTCGACCCGCACCTGCGGCCCGGCGGCGTGATCGACGTCAGCCACGAGATGGCTCCCGCGACGCGGCGCAGCTTCTTGGAGATCGCTGCGGCAATCGCGGGGTTTTTCGCGACGGAGCCGGAGAGCGCGCGGGAACGTCGCGTCCGCTAGCCGGCCTCGGGGGTGCTGCGCGCATTCGCGACGGAAGTTCCGGTCGGTGTCGGGTTCGCGAAGCGCTCCGGGCTGGTGCGCGACGGCACGCCCGACGAATTCGAGGCACTCGCCGACCGGATGACGGTATTTCGCTTCGACCCCGTGTAATCCGACGTCGAGTGTGGGGGTTATGCACGCGATTTCGCGTTTTCGCAGTCATAACCCACACACTCGGCGCCCCTAGAGCACCACATGCTTGTCGGCACATGCCTCGATCACTGCCGCGGTGACGTCCTGCGCGCGGAGCGTTTCCAGGTCTGCGACCGTCACCGAGCCGCTGTCGGCGCGGTACTGGGCGGCAACTCGTGAATCACGCAGTCGTTCGGCCCGTTCGATCACATTGCGGGCGAACCGGCCGTTGTGCATGACGTCGATGCCATGGCTTCCGTCGGGCGCCCGGTAGGCCTGCAGCGTCGTGCATGCGACGTTGAAGGCGTCACGGGCAGCGGGTTCCATAACGGTGGCGCGCGGAGCGCCGTAGCGCACCGCGATGTCGACGAGTTCATCGGGCGTATAGGACTCGAACCGCAGCTTGCGGTTGAACCGGCCCGCCAAACCCGGGTTAACGGTGAGGAACTCGTCGACCTCCTGCTCGTAACCCGCACCGATGAAACAGAAGTCGAACCGGTGCGCCTCCAGCGCGACGAGCAACTGGTTGACCGCCTCCATCCCGATCATGTCCGGTCGGCCGTCCTGATGACGCTCCACCAGGGAATAGAACTCGTCCATGAAAAGGATTCGGCCCAGGGAACGGTCGATCAACTCGTTGGTCTTAGGGCCTGACGCGCCGATGTATTCGCCGCAGAAGTCGGCTCGCTTCACTTCGATGATCTCGGGATGCGCCACGATGCCCAACCCCGCATAGATCTTGCCCAGCGCCTCCGCGGTGGTGGTTTTGCCTGTCCCCGGTGGGCCAACCAGCAGAACATGGTTCGTCTGGTTGGCCACCGGCAGACCGGCCGCCAACCGCAAGGCCCGCACCTGGATTTGGTCCTCGAGCTCGGCCACTGCCCGTTTGACATCGGTCAACCCGACCTGGTTGTCGAGCAATGCGCGACCCTCGGCCAGCATTGCCTCACGCCGCTCTTTGTTCTCCTGTTCGTGGCGCTGCTGATCGGACCGCTCGGTGGCCACGTCCCATTTGTCGGTACGGGTCTCGATTGTTTCCTCGTCGGTGACCACGAGTTGCAACGCAGGGTCCGCCAGCGCATGCTTGGCCGAATCGATCAGCGCGCCGTTGATGGTCGCCTTGGACAGCCATTTCCGCGCATCGTTTTCGTCGGCGAGCTGGCGGTGGGCCATTCCACGCACATACGCCAAATCTGCGGCGATCAGCGGGAACTCGTCCGGCCGCAGCTCAGTGCGATTCGTCCAGTCGATGGCGACTCGCGCCTGTCCCAGATGTGCTGCCGCGTAAGCAGCCAGTGTATTGGTTGCCGCGCTGACGGCCGTCATGATGACGGCCTGCGGCGGCAAGTTAGCTGCTGCGACCGATATGACGTCGGGCCACCGCTGCGCGGCGAACATCAGATACGCGCGGACGTGCTGGTGCCATTGGTGGTTTTCCCATCCGTCCAGTAACGATGAATCATCCAGTAGTGCGGCTGCTTTCGCGTATTGCTTGTCGTCGACGAGCGCGCTTGCCAGAGCAAGACCGACATGTGGCGGGTCGGTCACCGAAATCGAAAGATACGGCCCGGCCTTGATCGGCGCCGCCAATTCGAGACCGAGCCGGTTGGTTTCCCGGTGCAACCGAGCGCTGCACGCGTGGAGTTCCTGCAGCGTCGACAACGTTTCGTCGCCGGTGGCGATCCGGCCCAGCCACGCGTCGGCCATCGACGGATCAAGCTGAGTCGCCTCCCGAAACCACATCTGAGCTTCCGCTTGGTCACTGTCAAGCAATGCGATCGCCTGGTCGAACCGCTTGCGAGCCGCGACAATCGACATGCTGGTGCCTAGGCCGGGACCGCGTGTGGCGATGCCACATAGCGGTTTTCGCCGCGGAACAACTCGATCTCCACCGTGTGCGTCTGGCCGCCCGCTTGCACCTCCACGGTCTCCGCGCCTGTCTGGGTGATTAGGACGTCGGCTGCGCCGCAGTAGGGCTCACCGGCCGCGCCTAGCGTTACCAGCGTGCTCGGTCGCGGTGCGGGTGCGACACTGCCGTCGACGACACTGACCGTGGTGCCGCTGACGGGTCGCGGCTGGTCTGTCACGGCGATGTCAGGCATGCTCACGCTGTTCCAGCGCCGCAGGTTTCGGGTGTGTACCGTGATGCGCTCGCCGGTCCCGGCCATCCGGATCACGATCCGCTTCGCCACGTCGTCCTCGGCTGCGATGTGCACGCGGCTGAATTCGCTCGGGTCGTCGAACGGCACGGCGATCCGGCTGCCACCCGCCACCTTTCCGAGCAGCACACCCGTCGGCCCGATTGGGACAAGGAACGGGCGATGCAGTTGTCCCCGGCGCACTCCACGGACGTCCGGTCTTGGACCGCACAGGTTGGCCGCGACAGCGGCCAGCTGCTCTCCGGGCAGCTTCCGGACTGTCGGAGTGAGCGATGCCCTCGGCAGCTGCGCACTGAGGACCGTGACGGTGATCGTGGCAGTCCCGTCGCCGAAAAGCGTGATGTTCTGGATGATTCCCTCGGCGGGCGTTGCCCAGACCTGCGCCAGGATATCGGCACTCATGTCACGTGGTCGATAGCAGTAGGTCGTCATCCAGCCGACGTCACTGCGCACCGTCCTCCAGCGCCGAGTGCGCGAGTCCAGCGCTGACCGCCCGAGTCGTCGCTCCAGTTCGACAATTTCGGTAGCGGTCGCGACCTTGGCTCGAATTCCCTTCTGGCGCAGGGTGTTGCTCATTCGCTGTGCGGCCCCCAGGGTCGCGGTGCCGAGCGACCTTCGCCACCGCAGTGCCTCGGCGTTGGGCATCTCCCGTACGCGCACGACTATCCAGGTTTCGCGTCGTCCGGCATAGGGAGCAGTGCCGATCACCGCGTCGTATACCCGCGGATAGTCGCCGCCACCACGACGCCGCGCCCCAGCGCTGACCACGCTCAGCGAATCGATGGTCAATCCCAGGCTCTGGCGCAGCTGTGCCTGCAGCTCGCTGACGTCGAGCGTGTTCTCGGTATATGCCGACGTCGAGGCGGTGAGCAGCGTTGGTGTGTGCGACTTCCCGAGCACCTGCACTGCGGCGACCGCGACGCCGTCTTGGTATCGAATGCCGCCGCCCGTGCGGTCGTTGGCCACTGTCGTGGGTGCGATCCACGGCATGGGTCGGCGATGCCGAAGCCACAGGGTCACCCACGACCACACGGTCCGGCGGCGCCACCGACCCACGCCGACGAGAGCGCTCAGCGCCAAACCGATTGCCGTGCCCCAGTATCCGCTCACCGCCCATCCGGTGAGGCCGCCGAGCGGGACGCCGACGGCGGTGATCAGCGTGGTCGCCGCGTTCATCGTGCCCGTCGAGCCCGTTTGATGATCGCGGACAACATGACGGCGGCCAGTACCGCGCCGGCGAATACCAGTGCCATGCCGCGGGCCCGGTGGTCTGGCGCTGGCGGCGGAGCGACGGGCACGATCACCCGGCTCTGCGCTCCGGGCGCAACCAGATCTCCCGGCGGCACATCGAACGTCAGCGCTGCCACCGGGTCCACCACGCCGTAGCCGACCTGATTGTCGACGCCGCGCGGCGGGTTATGCGCCGTCTGCACAATCCGGTTGATGACCTGATGGGCCGACAGCTGCGGGTATTTGGCACGGACAAGTGCGGCAACTCCGCTCACGTAGGCGGCTGAGAAACTGGTTCCCCAAAACGGCATGGCTTGTTCGCCCGGTCGGTTCGGGGGATATGCGTTGACCGCGCCGGCGGTTTGCGGCGAGAGGCCCATGATTCCGACACCGGGCGCCGCGGCCGCTACCCACGGCCCGGCGAGGCTTTTAGCGATCGGCATGCCGGCGTTATCCACTGCGCCGACCGCCAGCACGTAGTCGGCGAACCAGGACGGCGACGACACGGTCTTGACTTGGTGCCAGTCACGCGGGTCGGACGGATCCAACGGGTCGAAGACGGGATTTTGCGCACACGACTCCTCGCCGTCGTTTCCCGCGGCGGCGACGATGACGGCGTCTTTCACAGTGGCCGCGTACCAGACTGCTGCCCCGACAGCACTCTGGTCGAGGGGATCGGCCGCTGACACACACGATGTCACGCTGATGTTGATCACCTTGGCGCCCATGTTGGCCGCATGCACGATCGCCTTCGCGAGCGTGGCGACGGTACCGGCCTTTCTGCGGGTATCGATGTCGCCGGGCTGCGGGTTGACCGCCTCGTAGGCCCGGGAGGATTGCCGGATAGAAATGAGCACAGCATGCGGCGCAACCCCGACGACACCGTCGGGTGTGTCTTGCGGCAGCGCCGCCACCTCGGGGTCCTCCGGCTGGCCGGGCTCCGGCGCCCCCGGACCGTTGGCCGGTTCTCCGGCCGGTGCCGGATACACCGGGGCGGGTGGCATCGGAGCGGGCATCGGAATTCCCTGGGGCGCAGCCCTTATCACCGAGGCGACGATGGTGCCGTGTGCGTCGCAGTCGAGCAGCCCGTCGCCGCCCATGATGTAATCGCCGCCGGCGACGACGGGCAATCGGCGGGTGGGACTGATCCCGGTGTCGATCACGGCCACCGGCACACCGTTGCCGGTCGAGTACTGCCATGCCTTGCTGACATTGAGCATGGTGAACCCGGGCGCGGTGACCGACACGTTCGGGTCGGAGACGGTTATCGGCCGGGCGCACACATTGCTTTGTCGCATCGGCTGATCCGGGCCCGGCTTGTCATCCGCCGGTACCCGGCCAGGGTCGACGCTCGGCGCCGGAATTGCCTGCGCCGCAGTGAGGTTTGTGGGCAGCGCGAACAGGATCACCACTGTGGCCACCGACCAGACCAGGCGCGTCAGCCGCGTCATCGCATGCGCACCCAAGTGAACAACCCGCCGACCCAAGCGGCCAACGGCACGACCGCGGTGATCGCCGCCAGTTCGAGCCATTCGGCCGCCATCCGGACCAGCGGCGTGAATCGGGTGATCGGCACCAGCAGCGCGGCAGCCAGTCCTGCGCCGCCGAAGCCGGCCAGGGCGAGCGTGGCCCAGACCATCGGTTCGATAGCTTGCGCGGGTTGGTGCACAACGTATTTCACGGCGCCGGCACACATTGCCGCCGCGGCGCCGCACACCAGCCCGACGGCTTGCCGTCTGTCGGCGAATGCCCGTCCACGACTGATGAAAATCACGACGAACAGCCCGGCAAGGATCGCGGCCGCAAGGCTGCGGCCATGCCCCGGCATCAGCGTTGCCCACACCCCTACCGGAAGCGCCGCCGCCACGCCCACACAAACCCCGGTGAGTACTCTGTTGGCGCGTACCGCTGCAGCCGTGATCTGTGCCCCGGTCGGCGTGGAGTCGAGGTTCGTCTCTTCCTCGCCTGCGGTGTCCACGGGTGACACAGTGTCTGCCGGCAGACCGTCGCTGCGACGAAACAAATCTCGCCCGGTAATCGACCCGAAATGCGGCGGCCGGATCCGGGCGGCCCACAGCGTAATCGTCGGCGCCAGCGTCAACACCGCCAGCAACCCGACAAGCGCGCACATGCCGAGCCACTGCGCGGGAACGGGTCGCCACATCCGGACCGCGGCGACTGCTCCCCCCGTCACGCACAGAGTCACCACAGTTGCCGTCACAGCGATATGACGCCGCGTCGCCGCGGCGATGCCCCAGCTCATCGCCGCGAGCCCGAGGCTTGCGATGAAAAGGTGCGCGGCTCCGACCGGCCCGGGCGCGGCTGCGGCGAAGCTCACCGCCAGCAGCGGCATTGCGATCCATGCGAATCCGTCGACGAGGTCGGTGCGATGTGGCCACCACAGCCAGGCGGCGACCACGCCGGCGGCAACCAGCAGACCGAACACTGCGGTGACAATGCTGGGCACCAAGGAGGCGGTGCTGGCCCGCACCCGGACAGCGAGGGCAAAAATTGTCGCGGCTGCCATCGCGACAATCACTACGGCGGTGTTGGAGGCGGTCTTGGCCGTGACCGGCTCGAACAATTTCTTGCCGATCCGCGCCAACCCGGTCGATAACGACTCGTAGTGCGGCTCAAAGGATTCGCCGCGCGTACTGGGGGCGAGCACCAGAGTGGCGCCGTCTTCGATACCGAGTTCGTCGAGGGTTTTGTGGCCGTCCAGCCGGGTGCCGTCGGCTCTGTGCAATTCATAGGCCACGCCGGTCGTTAGTGCGCGCTGGCCCCGACGTTTGAGCTCGTCGGCGAGCAGCTCGACGGCGCTGTCGATGAACACCTCGATCGGCACGGACGCCGGGTATACCTGCGAAATCAGGTGCTCGCCGCACACCACCGCAACCGCGCAGCGTGCCGGAAACGAAACCTTGGCCACTGGGCTAGACGGCTTTTCGATAGGAATGCCACTGGTCTTGCGCGGGGAGGCGCCGGACCATGCGGGTCACCGCCGACGCAATGCTGTTCGCCGTTCCGGGCGAGATGATCATCCAGGTTCTGCCGGCGGATGCCACCTGCTCGGCAACCAGCCGGCCGGCCGGAGTGTCGATGACCGTCACCGCGCCACCCTCGATGTGCGCCCGGGTGGGCCGGCCGGTGTCCAGCCCGGATTGGATCGCCACCACAGACGTCTGGACGGTAAGCCGTGCGTCGACGGCCGACATCAATAGCTGCAACTGGTCGGCTTCAAGGCCTTGTTGAAGCAAGAACCGGCGCAACGTCTTTGGGCAGACAGCCGCGGTGCGCATTGCTGCGAGCTCAGTGGTCACCGGCCGTAACGGCGCCGGTGCCGCCGCCCCGCATAGCCACTCAAGTTGGGTACCCAACACTGCGTTCGCGGCGTCCTCAGTGACGGCAGCTCCCGCACCGCGAATCCGGACCAGATCCGCAGACCGTTCCATCACAACCCACCAATGGGCGTATCTGGCCAGAAGTGCCCTCGCCGACGTCGGCGCGCTCGGTGGTTGGCATTGGACAAACAGTGCGGCGTCCCGGCGCGACAGTACCGTAAGCCATTCCACGACAGGAGGATCGACTTCCCCTGACTCGTCGACGGCGCCCTGCTCCCGCAACTCGGCGATCACGGGATGAGCCAGCGCCAGCTGCCTGTTCTCGATGCTGGGCAGATGTGGCCGCAGTCCCAGCTCCGGCGCGATTACCTCTATACCGGCGAGAACCTGAAGTGCCCACAAGCCGTCTATGGTGGTGGTTAACACCGTGTCCCCCGACGAAGCACGCGTCTGCCGGCGTCTCAGATGAAAGCCTGGCTGATCGCTTGGTCGGTTGCCTGAGCGCTTTCGGCGGTGTTGTTCACAACGTGCCCGTGTTGGCTGACGGTTTGGATCAGACTTTCCAGGCCGTGCAGCATCTGATGCTGAGCGTCGAAAAATGCTGTGGCACCGGCACCTTGGAAGAAGTCAGCCAGCGCCTGGGTACGGTGCTGGATGTCGTCGTGGATTTCCATTAGCTGAGCTGCCCGGGAGGCGACGTCTGATGCGAAGCCGCTTACTGCTCCGTAGTTATAGGTGATCTGGTCTGACATAGCCCTGATTCCTTTTCTTGGTTAACGTGCGCCGAATAGACCGGTAAAGCCGTGGGAGGCATCGGCTTCGTGGTTTTCCATAAGCACAGCGGCCCGGCCCAGGCCGTGGGCCAGGCGTTGACCGCCGGCCACCGTTTGCTGCAGATCGTGGTTGATTTGCCCTGCGGTGGCCAGCGACGTGAAACCCGCCTGACCATGCCAGGTCGACACGTTGATGACGTTTTCGTGACCGCTCAAGTATTCGTTGGCCACGGCGGTTGCATACTGCAACGCCGATTCGATTGCTTGCTGGGTGCTTCGCAGCAATTCCGGTGTCACGACGGTAGCGTTTGGCATGCCTACTCCTAGATTTCTCATCCCCTCCGGAACCCCCCGCAACGGAGGTTGGCTCGAAGTCTAAGCGCGTCCGACGAAGTGTCACTTCACTCGCTGGCGAACTGTTAGTCGTCGATACAACGCACATTGCTAGTAGGTTTCAGGATCGCAGCAAACCGCACTCTTGCCACCTCAGGTCGGTTTGCCTTCCGCGTCGTCTGCAGAGAGGCGCGCACGCGTCACCGTTTTCTTTTCCGACCCGCCCCCTTCCCGTGCGGGCACACCGGCCGAAAGCGGCATCGGTGCGCCGCCCGCCACCGGCGAGGTCGTCGGGCCGTGCAGTTCACGCAAGGCGCCGAGCGTATCGGCGCGCAATCCCGCAGGTCTCCCGCCGGTAGGCGGCTCGAAACCGTTGGTGGGACGGGTATAACTGGTCAACCCGGCGCCCGGGTAGGCGCCCACACCGCCGGTGGTGCTTGGTGTTCCGGTTCCTAACCCGCCTGCAGTCCCATTTCCGGCAGCCGTTGGTTCGACGACGGCTTCGGGCGCCGCGGGGAACGCCGCCGGGAACATCCCGCTGAACGATTGCATCACGGTCTGGGGCATGCTTGCGGCTCCTTGCGCCGCTTGCATCGGTGACTGCGCCAACGACGTCAACGGCTGCACCGCACTTGTTAGGCCTTGCTGCAGCGGTTGCGTCAACGAACCAAACTCGCCGGTCGCGTCAGCTGGCCCGCTTACTGTCTGCGTTGCTTGGCTGGAAGCGTGCATGGCATCGCTCATGCCGGTTTGGGCGGCCGCTTGCGCGACCGCTTCGCCCGCTGCTGCCGGCGCTGCCGGCGACGCGCCCATCGGGGCGACGGGCGGCGGGACGGTCAACGCGGCCACCAGGGCGCTCAGCGCACCCGAATACCCCCATCCCACACTCGAATTGTGCGGCCAGTGTTCTCCGAAGTACTCGGTGTCCAGCGCCACGATTTCCGGTGTCCGCATTCCGAAGAAGTTCGTGGCGTTGGCGCTGGCCCAGTCATCGCGATTGGCCTGACACACCGCCGACGGAATCACGGCAGACCGCGCGCTGGTGAAAGCATCCACGGCGGCTTGCGTGACCGCGATCTTTTCCGCGATCCAGCCGACCAGCAACTGTAACCCGGCGTTGAGGCCCAGTCCGGCCGCCGCCGAGGCGCTCGCACCCATGCCTTGCCACGACGCGGCGGTAGCCGCCATGTTGACCGCCGAAAGGCCTACCGACGTTTCGTGGCACGCGGATTCGGCTGCCCATGCCGCATTATTTGCGACCACCGAGGCCGGGCAGCCGGTCTCGAAGATGACCGCGATGGCCTCCGGCGGGCCGGTCCACCTGGGGTCGGGCATGGTCTCGGCTAAGCCAGGTTGGTCGCACGGATCGCCTCGGTGGCGACATAGGTGCCCGACGCGAGCGCTTGGCTACCGGCATAGCCAGCACGCTGGCCGACGTGCTCGGCAGCGGCCGCAAGGTACGCCGCACCCGCCGCGTTCAGTGCAACCGCGAATTCGACCGAATCCTGATCCGCGGCCATCGGCGCTACGGCCGTCAGCGCGGCCGCAGCAGTCGCCGTAGTGGCGGCCGACTCGGCACTGATAGCCGCCTCGGCCGCCGCTGATGCACCCACCGCGCCCGGTATTACGTTGAGTGGCAACACGATATCTCCTTTTCATTGATTACCTGTTTCAGGAGCGCCAACCAGCACTCCCTCGATGGCGCCGTCGGTCGTCACCAACAACCCGCGGCCCGGAGGCAGCTGCTGGGCACTTATCCGGCCGAACACCTTCACTACGGCCGGATCGTTATCCATGAACAGCGTGGGTGCCCGCGAGTCGGTCATCTTCTGCAAGAACGGATTCATCACGGACACTCCTGCCCAGTTGCCGGGCAGACGTGAGGCGATGACATGCAGGCCGATTTCGC
Organism: Mycobacterium sp. MFM001; assembly: GCF_003402475.1. Classification (GTDB taxonomy): domain Bacteria; phylum Actinomycetota; class Actinomycetes; order Mycobacteriales; family Mycobacteriaceae; genus Mycobacterium. The sequence goes on along the minus strand of NZ_BFAB01000001.1, from coordinate 526,036 downwards.
GCCCGCGCTCGATCAATCCCCAGAGTGGTGCAGTGGCGGCGGGCTTTCCGATCTCGCCGTGCGGCCGCAGCTCCTGCTCGTCGTCGATCAGAACGAAGTGATGTGGACCGTTCCAGCCGCGCCTGTTGAGTAGTTCGTCTTGACTCAGCCCGAGAGGCGGCAGGCGGTCGCGCATGATCTGCGCCAGCTCCGCGATCACCTCGTCGATGTGTTCAGGTGTGTACGCGTAGGTACGCACGTGCGGGCCGCGGATCTTGCCGATCAGCGACGTCTTTGGATCGATGATCGTGATCTGTGCCTCTGCCGGTCCGAGCCGGCTGGTGATCGCCTGGCCGATCGCGGCCAAAGTCGTGGTTTTCCCGCATAGTTGGCGACCGACCACGAGCAGGTTGGGCAACCGTCGTGTCGGCAGCCATACCGGCTGCAGGGCGCTTTCACCGATCGCGAAGGGGACGTTCAGATTCTCGGCGGCCTCAGTTGTGGCGGCGAACCTCTCTACCACCTGACGGAGCGGAGTAGACCCGGGCAGCCGAGCGAGGCTCTCCAGTTTGTGTGCGCCGGTCAGGGCGGCGAGTCGGGGTCCGACCTCGCGGGTGACGACTCGTGAGCCGTCGGCGCCGACGAGCTCGGGCATTGCGACCAGCAGCTCATGCCCGTGCCTGGTAAGCCCGAACCCAGGACGGTCCAAAGTATTTCGCGCGGCCTTGCGCTGCTCGAAACTAGTACCCATCTGCGACTCCTCGGGATTGCTGAGTCGCAACTGGATCCGCGCGTTCGACACATTGAGCAGCCCTTGCTTCTGCCCGACGAGCCACGCGTTGGCACTGCTCATTACGTGCACGCCATAGGACAGTCCCTGTCGGGCGATGGCGATCACACGATCACCGATGCCGGGCTCCTTCTCGTACAAGTCCGCGAAATTGTCGACGACAAGGAACACATCGCCGAATTTGTCCCCGACATCGACGCCACCGCCGCCGAAGCGTCGTTCACGAAATTCGCAGATGTCGATTTGGTGGTGTTTGAACGACGCCTCTCGCCCAGTGATCAGTGCCTCGATGGCGGCTATCGTGCGCGAAACTCCTTCGCTGTCAGTCAGGCTCACCACCGAGGCCACGTGCGGGACGTCGTCGACCGGATAGAGTGACGCACCGATGCAGAAGAAGGTGACCCGTTCGGGCCGATACATCAGCGCCGCGGAAACGATCAGCGTCATCAAAGTCGTCGACTTCCCGCGCTGAGCCGTGGCGACCACCATCACGTTGTCCGTCTCAGCGTCGATCACGTGGACTCGCTGGGCATGATCCTCGGGAATGTCGACCACTCCGACGGGCACGACCAGCCCCGTGTTCTGCCCGTAGTCGACGGTCCACGGCTTCCCGCGCCAGCGTGACACCAGCGCATCGATCGGTTCGCTCACGTCCAAAGGGGCAAGCCAGATTTCGTGCGGTGGACGCGCCGGGTGAGAGATCAGCGACTCGCGGACAACGTCGACGAGCTTCTTCTTCCGGAACCCGTCGGAGTCGAAAAGAAACTCATCCGCCTGTTCCGGCTCGTCGGAAACGAGAGCGGCGCTGTCCTCGGCGCTCAGCGGCTGGTACTCCCAGGTGAGTAGGCGGGGCTTGGAGAAGCTGACATCGACGGTCCGGCTCATGCGGTCGGTTTTCCGGGGCAGCACAAACGGCGCTGACACGTAGAAGCAGCGGAATTGCTCCAGGTCCCGCGGACCCACCTTGAGCAGTGCGTAGCCGTTCTCCTTCGACGGCAGGTGCAGCGCCGCATCGCTGCCGATCACGTCGCGGGAATCCTCGGCGGTCTCGGCGCGCAGTGCTACCCGAAAAGCGATGTTGCTCTTGACTTTGCTCAGCGACGATAAGTCCAATCGCTGGCCGCCCAGCGTGAAGAACACGTTGCAGCCGCGGCCTTCTTGTCCGATGTGGATGACCAGGTCGACCCAATTGGGATGGTGAACGAACAATTCCAGGTACTCGTCAATGATGACGAGCAGAATCGGCACAGGCTCCAGGTCGCGACCGGCTAGGCGCATCTCCTCGTACTCGTTGGCGTCGCGGGCGCCGGCATCCTTGAAGAGGCGGTAACGTCTGGCGATTTCTCCGTTGATGGCCTTGCGCATCCGCTCGGCGAGGTGCCGCTCGTCCTTTCCCAGATTGGACAGGGAGCCGACAACATGAGGAAATCCCTGCAGGTCTTGGGCGGCGGATTCGAACTTCATGTCGACGAAAATCACTACGAACGCTTCTGGTGAATGCGTCAGCGCTATCCCGTTGCACAGCGACAAGAAGTACTCCGACTTGCCGGAACCGGATGTGCCGATCACCACCGAATGGAAACCGAAGCCGCCGAAATCCTTGGCGCGCAGGATGATGTGCTGCAATCCGCCGCTCGGCTTCACTCCGACCGGCACCATTGCCCAATTCGGGTCACCGCGGCCGCGGCTGTCCGCCCAAAGCCGGTCGACGTCGAGTCGACGCGGATCACTGATGCCCAGCGCCCGCAGCAGTTCGCTTCCCTGGCTGTCGGTTTCGCGCGATTCGCCGGAGCTGGACAATGACCACCGCGCCAACTTTCGCGCATAACGGTTGGCGCTGCTGTCCGTGAGCGCATCAGCGACGGCGTAGAACGCGTCGCGGTACCAGAGCTGTCCGTCGCGCAGGGTAAACCGCTCGTCGTCGGTGAAGCCCACCCCCACTGTTGGGCTGGTCACCAACCGCAGCACCGTGATCCCGGCCATGCCCTTCTGGCCGGTGACGCCCTCCCATGACTCGGGCGTGCCGGCCGAATCGTCGACGATCAGCCAGTGCGGGCCCAAGGTCAGGCCCGGTCGCATCGCCGTGGGCGACGGGGTCAGCGTCGGGCTGGAGCCGGTTGGCGGCGTCCACGGCCCCCGGCCTTTGCAGTGCAGCTCGGCATCAAGCGCGTCCTCGAGTTCGGTCGGCGAGGCGAACACCAAACGCCGCGGGCCACAGGCGTCGAACATCTCGTCGTGCTGGTTGTGCGGCAGCCACACCAGCCAAGACCAGTGCTGCGGGCTGCGGGTGACGACCAAGAATTTGAGATCGTCGGGGCTGTGGTAAACCGCGAGCGAGCACAGGACCGAACGGATCAAGCCGTGCAGTTCGCTCGGATCACCGATGAAACTGAAGCCAGGCTTCGACCGCAGGCTCAGCACCTTCCCGATGCCACGGATCTTGCTGTGTGCCAGGATGAAATCCCTTAGCGCGGTGCCGGTTACGGGCTCGAGTTCTTCGCCTATTGGGACGTCCGGCCATTGCAGGGACACCGCGGAGTCACCGGTTTGCTGAACCCCGATACCCAGCCGGACGTCGAGAAAATCTGGGTCGGCGGGCCTGCGCTCCCACATCCGCGGGCCGCCGATCACGGTATTCAACCGCTGCGGGTCGGCATGCACGAACAGTTGGCTGCGTCGGTGATCCTGCGCGGCGCGCTGCACCTCGTCGCGGTGCTCGTCGAGTTGACGCAAGTAGACGCGGCGCTGCTTTTCTTGTTCACCCCACGTGATCCGGCGTCCGCGGCCGAAACGTCCGCTGATCATGAGAGCGCCGAACCCGGCCAGCCCCATCATCGGGAAGAACCCTGACTGCAGGGAGCGGACGCCAGACGTGTACATCACCACCAGCGTTCCCAGAATCCCGACCAACACAGCGGGCAGGGCGATCATCAGCAGGATGTTTCGCGGTTCATGCTCGGGTAGCGCGAGGGGCGGAACAACCGCCACCCGAGTGGGCGGAATGATTGGCGGTGGTGTCCGGGCACCCGGCGCGAAACCTCGTTTCGACATCGCTAGCTCTCCGCCACGCGGTGATTCGCTGCCGGAACAGGCGCGACGGCGCCACCGCCAATGGTGTCGCGAGCCACCAGCGCGTTGTCGCGACTGATCGCCGGGCCGGCCGCAAAGGTGCGCACGATCGGCCACGGCGCTTGCGGCGCGTTGCGGGGATCCAGGGCAAGCGCCTGCAAGGTTGTTTTGTCCCACTGGATTCCGTACCGCACACCCTGCGGTGAGAGCCAGTAGAGGCTTTCGCGGGTATCGGACGTGACGACACCGCTGGTTGTCGCAACAAGATTCGCTGCGCCCGGCAGCACCAATGTCTGGTCTGCTTCCACGGAGTCGGGGCGACGGTCGTCGCGCACCAGTGGGACCACGTGCGTGTCCATGCCGAGCGGCACCGGCAAGCGTCGACCGCTGAAGATCCCGATGCCGGCCTGACGGTCACCGGGCTGTTTCGACCAGGTAAGGCACGTGACCGGGTTAGCCGAGGTGTCGACGAAAGTCAGCTTCTCCGACGGGTAGTAGTCGACAGTGAGTTGGTCGATGGCTGGGATGTTGACCAGCTTTCCGGGCGAAACCAGCTTGGGTGCGACGACGCCCTGCGCATCCGCGGTTCGCAGCAAATCGGCGGCAAAGCTGCTGATTTTCTGCACGCCGTCGGGCAGCAGCACATAGAGGCCGCTGACCGCGCCGTGGGCGTCCCGCGTTTCCAGCACGCTGCCGACTGTGGCGTCGGCTAACCATCTCGACGGCGTCCCCGCGTCGGGAATCAGCGGCACCACAATCGGTTCCGTCGCCGGCATGGCGTCGAACAGAGCGTTGGAGATGCCGACCGGGCGCGTTACGCCCGGGTCCAGGCCGAGGTTGAACGTCACCGATCGATCGGCAGGGTCAATCCGTGACCGGTGCCCGCCCCAGATCACGTAGGTCGAGTCGTGATGGGTCGCCAGGATGGCCTGGTCGGGTCTCATCGGCGCTGCGCCGGCCAAGCCGGCTAGATCTCCGGCGATCGAGGTCACCACTGGTGACCCGCTGCCCCCGACCGCCGCGGTGTCGCACACCGACCAAGCCGACGTCTGCGCTGATCTGACAGTGAGGATGTCGGGTATGCCGGGGATGCCAATCAAAGGACCCGTCGGATACTTCTCGATCTCGCTGGCCCTCACCCAGGTCGGAGCGCCGGCGTTTCCCACGGCCAGCCGCGCCGAGGTCAGGTTGAGGGCGGGATAGAGCCGACCGTCGATTTTTGCGTAGACCGCCCCGCTGTCACGGTCTCCGATGAGTGCCGACTGCCCCACCAGGCCCGCCGGCTTCATGAAGTGCAGCAACGTCATCCAGCCTGTGCCGAGCAGGGCGAACACCACCGACAATGCCAAGGCGGCCTGTTGTTTGCGGTCGTCGTGTTTCATCCGGACCGAATATCGGGTGATGGCGGCGCGCAGGCGCCGGTTGTAGAACAGGTGGCCCGAATTCTGGTCGCGGTTCGACAAATTGAGCGGCACGATCAATATCCTTTCGGCGGCCGTCGCGCATCCGCTTGCTGCACGAGCGCAATGAGGTTGTCGCCGTTGGCTCTAACGCCGTACCGGTGCATCACATAGTTCATCGACGCGCAAATATTGGCGACCGGATCGTAGATACTGCTCGACGTGCCTGGTTGGTGGTAGCGGGCGAACGTGGTCGGGATCGTCTGCGTGATGCCGCGTGCGTAGCCCAGCCGGTGGCCGTCGGCTTGCAATGGCCCCGGTTCTGTGGCCGGCTCGGAGGCAACCGCAGATGGCCGACCTCCCGATTCCCGCGCTATCAGCGTCTGGTATCCGTGGAGCCAATTGCGCCGGGCCACCGGATCGGTGATACCGAGATGATCCAGTGCGGCGCAGATGTATTCCGTGCTTCGTTTGCTCGAGTAAAGGTGTCGTTCGTATCCCACCGCGCTGAGCGGGATCTGGCCCACACCGGATGGACCCGCGCCGCGGCGCCGGTGTCCATAGTCGAGCCGCCTGAGCCGTCGGGCCAGCAGCCGCGAATGTCGGCGCGAGCGCTGAATGCTATGACGCTGCCTGTGTAACCGAGCGGCCATGCGGCGCATGGCTTCCCGCCGACCCAAGACGGTATCGCTGGCCGGCATCGGGTCGCCATGCGCGTCGGCCAGGATCATGCTGCTCGCGTGTCGTCCGCGGATACGGTCCGCGCCGGCGCCGGCCAGCGCGGTGGCCAATTCGGTGTCGGCCGATGCGGCATAGCGCAACGCCTCTCTCGCGCGCCGGGTCGCCGGTGCCGTGTACTCCGTTTCGGTGAACAGGTTGGGCTGCTTCCCCTGGCCCGACAGCTCGACCGGTCCGGCGGACGATCGGGCGCCGTAAAGACTGTGGGCTCGCTCAAGCAGCTCAAAAGCCCGTAGGGTCAATGGATCCGGCGTCATCGCAGACTGCCGCCGTATCGAGCCTGATTGTCGGCTTCGGCCTCTGCGCGCAGCGCCGCAATGACCAAGTTCAACCGATCGGCCAACTCGAAATGGGTGTAACGGGTCATGACGTCCGGATGCAACGTCAACTCGATCAGCCTGCCGTCCGCATTGGTCACCACATGAAGATCGCCCAAGTCGACGCTGTAGCTGACGGTTTCCGCCTCGGCGACCACCGCGGCCCACCGGTCGGCCGCCTCGCTCAAATCCCGCAGAACCGCTTCAACCAGACCGCTGTCGCTCAACTCCGCGCGACTGCCCACCCCCGACATCGTGGCAGTATTTCCACCACCGCAATCAGCGTCAATTCACCGGCTGGCCCGCTTGTTGGGCGGTGGCGTATTGAGAGCTTGATACCAGGCGAAGTGGTAATTCGCCGTCAACCGGTCTCCGGTGGCGATGCCTTCGGTGGCTGCCAATAGCAGGCAGTTGAGCAGGACCGCGTGGTCCACCTCCGGGTACTGCGCCACCAGTTGCAGCCACACAGTTTCCAGGTGGGCGCGTAGCTCATCTATTTCGGTTTCAAGGACCGGCGTTCTCGCCGCGCCCGCCTTGGCCAGGGTATGCACCATCCGCGGCAATCCGTCGCGCATATGCGTGGCCCCGGCCAGCAGCCAGCCGAGATCGTCGATGGGCGGCAACCGCCGTGCCCGCACCGAATACGCGGCGGGGTCTAATTCGGTTGCCCAGCCGAACGACCAACCCAGTGGATCGCCGGGAGCGTACGTCACCGAGACCGTCGTGGGGCCGAGTAGCGCCGCTGCGTCCCCGGTACGACGCTGCGGCGACAGCAGCCGCACGTCGGGCGGCACCGCGATACCGGGAGGTATCCAGCCTTCGGCAATGTCCGTAGCCACAACGGTTATGCCGGTCTCCCGGTCTCCCGCTGCCCAGCGCAAGCCCGGTTCTTGACGGGCCATGAACTCGACCAGCCGATGCAGCCGTTCCTGGTCCGATTCAGGTTCGGCGGCGGCCTCCGCGTCCTGAATCGCAGCCTCCGGCTGCTCATCGGCCCGATGCTCCGGCGCCGCCGTGATGATCGGAAGCCGCTGCGTATCTTCGGCGCTTGGTCCGTCACCGGGGCCGGGGGAGATCGGCGGCAGGTTGTCGGTGGGAAGGTCTTCTAGCTGCTTACCCAGTTGGCGCAGCGCTGCCTCGACCCGTTCGGCGGCAAACGCCCGGGCACCGTTGACGACGCGCGCCTCTTCTGCTTGCTGGGCCGGCCCCGTCGGTCCCGATCGCCGGATCGTGCGCACCTGATCGTTGGCTGACCGGGCTATCCGATCCAGCTCGGCTCGCAGATACCTTGCGACGGAGGCATTTTCAGGCGTAATTGTGGACAGTTCAGCAGGCCAGAGCTCACCCACCACCCAGGGGGTGCAGCCAACTTCGGAGCCGAAGGGCGGAATCGCGAGGGATTCCTGAGCCGCTCTCCGGAGGCGCTGACGCGCCGTGTTCCGACCGAAGATCGCCACCGGCTAAGCGTACCGGTGCGCGGGCAGCGGTGAATTGTGGGCATCGTGCGAGCTGACTAGCGTAGGGCCATGGCTGATTCTGCGCTACAGCAGCAACTCGACGAAGTACAGCTGCTGCTGGTACGTGCGCGAGAGTTGTTCGGCGCCAACCCCATCGAGCCTCCCACCGATATCGCACCCAGCGTGGACGCCTCCGCGACACGGCTACGCGAGGCGGGAGCGGGCCGGGCGATGCAGTCGGTGCGCCCGTAGCCTCTCGATCGCTACGTCGAGGTCGTGGACGGTGGGGACTTCCGCAGATGGGGTGTGCCCGGCCGCCACGATCTCACTGCGCACTTCCAGCGCCGCCTTGAGGTAGGACACGTTCGCGGCCAGCAAGATGCCGTGGGCCAGCGCCTCGGCGTCGCTGTCCATTGCCGCGTCGCTCAGTTTGAGGCTGTGCAAATAGCCGCCGCGGCAGGAGCGGACCAGGATGTGACCACTCGGGTGAACGGTGTCGAAATCGGGATTCGGGTCGCTCATCGAGCGTCGTCAACAACGTCGCCGAGGGCGTGGGCGGCGTCGTCCTCGTGCTGTTCCCACATGGCGGCCGCGGTACGCAGCTTGTGCGCGATGTCGGCGTGGTCGTCGGCTTGCTGTTGATAGCAGCGCCGCCGCTGCTCGAGCAGCTCACGTCCGGCCTCGCGCAGATCGCAGAAGATCGGTCCCAGCGAGTCGAGGCTGTCTTGAATCGCGGGATGTGACGACGGGATCGTTCGCAGATAGTCCGACATCTGTTGGTGCTGGTCGGCCGCGGCGCGCAGCTCCGCCGGCACCACAAGGATTCTTTCTGACATCCGGTTTCTTCTTTCAATTCGGTGGCGCGGCTGGCCTGGTGGGTGCCGGCGCTTCGGTCGATGCGGCGACACCTGCCGGCGCGGGCGGGTGCTCCCAGCCGAGGAAACTTGGTCCTTTGACGGTGGAGATGTGCTGGATCTGGCCGCTGAGAAGGGCCTTGCTGTTGCCGAGCGCAAGAGCGTGCCGATTGGTGAACATGCCGATATCCCCCGGCGCAACGCGCGACGGGTCGACCGGCTGGGCGACCGCGGTGCCGGGGGGTGGAATCGTGATTCCCTGCTGCCGGAACGCATCCGGGATGGGGGTGCCGCCGGCGGCGGCCTTGATCGCGGCGGCGAGCTGGGGGCTGGCCGCGGTGACACTCTCACCGTTGGGAAGAGTGACTGTGGTCGGCCCTTCGGGCGGCGGCTCCTGCGTGGTTGTCGACGCCGCCGCATCGTCGCCGGGTCCACTGTCCGTCCCCTCGTTCGATGCTGGTTCTTCTTGCGGCAGTGGGTCTTCCGTCTGCACCTCGTCGTCGTGCTCGGTCGGCCGTTCCCGATCCATATCCGGCGGCATCGCGGGCAACGGCAACCCGCCCGGCATCCCCCAACTGGGCATCCCTCCCCCGCCGAGATTCGGCACGCCCGGCATCGCCGGTGGCGTCGGCGCGGCGGCACTTTGTGGTGGCGTTTCGGCGGGGACGAGGCCGGGGTCGTCGGCCAGGAGCGAATCGAGGTAGGGATCCGTCTCGTCGTCCGACAAAAACGACGTGTCGTCCGGCGGCGGCGCTGGACTATCTGGCCGGGTATCGCTCTGCTCACCGCCTCCCGTCTTCGAGACGTCGTACAGCGACGTCCACGCCGCCATCAGCGCTGACTTCGACGTGTCGTCCAGGCCGGTGTCCGCCACCACCGTGCGGATATCCCTGAGCTTGGTGATGAGGAAGCGTTGGAAGTCGCGCGCTCCGGACGGGGTGTCCAGATCGGTTCGGGTCCGCACGGCCGCTTGAACCTCGTGCTGCAGCGTGTCGAGCGCACCCCGGCCGTCTAACGTCGTCAAATGCGCATTCAATATCGCGCTGACCACTTGCAGGTCGATCTGGGCTGCCGCCGAATTCTGGTGGGCCAGACGGGATTCAGCGCACCGTATGGCGTCGGCGGCGTCGCCGAGCTGACGTTGCAAGAGCGGCCCCTCCATAGGGCGACGGTACCCAGGCCACTACCCACCGACAATTCAGTGACTAACAACCCTCGGTCGGCCTACGGCAGTGGGCGCCTGATTTGCACGTTGTTGCCCAGCGGGCTGATCCGAACCGTGGCACCCGAGTAGGGAGCTTCCACGACAAGGTTGTTTCCGATGGCCATCTGAACGTGCCCGGCATGCGGGAACACCAGGTCACCCGGACGAACTTGCCCACGCGGCACCGGGATCCCGTCATGAATTTGCTGATAGGTGGTGCGGCTCAACGGGATTCCAGCCTGCGCATAGGACCATTGCATCAGCCCGGAACAATCGAACCGGTCCGGTCCGGTTGCGCCCCAGACATAGGGCCGGCCCAGCCGCGACAGTGCTGCGCGCACCGCGATCCCAGTGCGGCCGTTGGGTGACGGTAGCCGCGATAGTCCGATGGCCCGGCGTCGTGATGCGCGGTAACGCAGCAGCCGCATCGCTGCCCGGTGCCGGTGCGCCCGCTCGCGGGCGGACACCACATGTACGCGCTGTGCGCGCAGCCGCGCCACCCGACGCCGGATGGCCTCGCGGTGTGCGATCGGGGTATCCGGTGCGACGGCGGTGTCGGCGCGAGCCTCATCGAGCACGTTCTTGGTCTGCCCACGAGCGGCGACGTGGTCTCGATGCGCCCCGGTGATAACGGCCGCCGCTGCGGCGTCGGTGCGAGCAGCCGAGCGTAAAGCTTCTCGGCTGTCATCTAGCGCGAGGTGGTATCGCAGTGCTCCATGAACAGTGCCTGGTACTTCCGGCTCCACCGCGGTGATGTTCACCGGAGGGATGCTGCCTGCGAACAGTTCATGAGCGCGGCGCAGTACCTCCAGCTCGCCGTGACTCACGTGTTTCCCTGGCCGCTGGCAACCTCGACGAAAGCCCGCACGCGCGCAAGCGCTCCCGGGGGGATGACGCCGCGGTTCCGGATATCCCACATCTCGTCGCCGGTGACCCCGAGTAGTGCCGCGATGACTGGCTCGGGCAGCGGCGACTGCGCGCACGCCTGGTCGAATCGCGCGCTCAGGCTTACCGGCATTCGCGCCAGGAGCGCTCTGCGGGTGGCGTCGATTGCCTGCAGGTGCTCCATGATCCGGCCCGCCGAGTCGGCGTCGGCGTTGACCGCGACCCGCCAGGAGTTGGCGGCCAACAGTTCGGCCTTTGCGCACTGTCCGATCACAGACAGAATATACGTCTCATATTCGTTTGATGTCTTCGCAGGTAAACGCTCGATCACCGTGTGGAGCGCCTCGAGCTGAGCTTCCGCGTATCTCTCCAGGACTTCCGTGTCGCTGTGCCGGTCCACGACGATCGCGGCGGCGGGGCGGGTCGACGTCGTCTCAGCCGGCGCGGTAGCCAGCAACCGGCCCAGTTCGCCTTCCGGATCGGCGGCGGTCAGTAGCTGAGAGTAGGTGCCGGGCGGCAGACCCAGACCATTTTCTACCTTCTGAACGGTGCTTTTGTGCGGCTTACGAGCGCCTCGCTCCAGATAGCTCAGCCCCATGATGCTGACACCGGTGACGGCCGCCAGATCGGCTAGCGACCAGTCTCGCGCCTCGCGGAGCGCTCGGATAGCCGCGCCCGCCGATTCGCGGCTCACCGTAGCGCTCCGGCCATATCCGGATAGTACACAGCGTCGCTGCCTACCATGCGGATATACGAGTTCGTCGCGTTTCCTTGCGGGATACTAGTAAACGTGTATACGCTCCCGCCTACGTTTCAGTCGCATGGGGGAGGACGACAGAATGGGGTACCCGTGTTCAGCCAATCCGGAATTATGGTTCGGCTACGCCGATGACGACGGCGGCGACGGCGCCGCCAAGGCGCGCGCGTATGAGCGGTCGGCCACCGAGGCGCGGCTGCTGTGCCTGCGCCGCTGCCCACTTGCTCAACAGCGCAAATGTGCCCATTACGCCGTCGAGCACCAGGAGGAATACGGCGTGTGGGCGGGCGTGAAACTCCCGGGCGGGCAGTACCGCAAGCGTGAACAACTTGCCCAGGCCCACAACACGTTGCGCCGCATCGCCGCCGGCGACATCAACTCCAGGCAGCTACCCGAAAACGCCGCGCTGCTCGCGCGCCGTGAGAACGACGCCATGCCGGTGCCTACCACGGTGTTTCATCTGCCGACCGCGCTCGGCCCGCAATCGGCCGCCTGACCGGTCGGGTTTGATCGACGGCCAAACCGGCAACAGTCCGTTCGGACGACGCGACGGCAGGGGCCGCATTCATGACCTTCGACTTGACACCGACGGCAGCTCAGCACGACCTGGCCAAGCGCACCCACGAGTTCGCCGAATCGGTGATCCGTCCCGTCGCGCTCGAGTACGACCAGCGCCAGGAATTCCCCTGGCCGGTGCTCGAAGAGGCTGCCCAGCAGGGCTTCTACAGCCCGCTGTTCTACCGCGACCTGATCGGCGACCCGACCGGGCTCTCACTGCCGATGTTCATGGAAGAACTCTTCTGGGGTTGCGCCGGAATCGGTTTGGCGATCGTCATGCCGGCGTTGGCATTGTCGGCGATCGGTCAGGCCGCATCGCCCGAGCAGATGCTGGAGTGGGCACCGGAATGTTTCGGAACCCCCGGCGACCTCAAACTCGCCGCGCTGGCAATCTCCGAACCCGAGGGCGGCAGCGACGTGCGTAATCTGCGCACTACCGCCCGCCGCGACGGCAGCGACTGGATCATCGACGGCCACAAGATGTGGATCGGCAACGGCGGCATCGCCAACGTGCATGTGGTCAACGCCGTCGTCGACCAGGAACTCGGTCACCGCGGCCAGGCGCTCTTCGTCGTCCCGGGCGGCACACCGGGGCTGGAGTTGGTGCGCAAACTCGACAAGCTGGGCTGCCGGGCGTCGCACACCGCCGAGTTGCGCTTCAACGGAGTCCGGGTTCCCGAAGCCAATCTGCTTGGCGGGCAAGAGAAACTGGAACACAAGCTGGCCAAGGCCCGCGAAGTGGTCGCCGGCGGGCAAAAGTCGGGCTCGGCGACACTCGGGACCTTCGAGCAGACACGGCCGATGGTTGCCGCGCAGGCGATCGGCATCGCCCGCGCCGCACTGGAATACGCCACCACTTACGCCACCCAGCGCGAAGCATTCGGCGGCCCGATCATCGACAATCAGGGCATCGCGTTTCCGCTGGCGGAGTTGGCCACCCAGATCGATGCCGCCCGGCTGCTGACCTGGCGGGCCTCCTGGATGGCGGCCAATAACATTGCGTTCGACCGCGGCGAGGGCTCGATGTCGAAAATGGCTGCCAGCGAAGTCGCCGTCCGGGCAACCGAGCGGGCTATCCAGACGATGGGCGGCTGGGGTTACATCACCGACCATCCAGTGGAGAAGTGGTATCGAGATGCCAAGCTGTACACCATCTTTGAGGGCACCAGCGAAATCCAACGGATCGTCATCTCCCAGGCACTGGGTGCCTCGGAGGGCGCCCTACCGCTGCATTTCGAGATCGAACCGTCCGGCGGACCGCTGAACCGGATGTTCGGCCGCGGCGCGCCGCTGCGGTCCCGGGCGGCCGAGGCCGCGCTCTCGGTGCAGGACCGGATTCCCGAGCCGGTCAAGCGAATCGCGATGAAGGTGCTGCGCCCGCCGCGCTGAACAGAGCGCTAGTCCTCCAAGTCGCGGATCGCCTCGCGCAACTGCTGTGCGAGCTGCCGGTCGTATTTGTCTATATCGGCCAACTGCCGCTTGATGTTCAGGGACTTGGTCGCGGCCAGCTGCTGCAGTTTCATCGACGTCACCGGGCTCATCTTGGCCAGCCGATCCAAGCCTTTGCCCTCCTGCACCGACAGTCCGCCGTCCTTGGTCACCTGCCAGCCCTGCTGCCCGGATTGCTCGACGCCCCGCAGGATGCCGGCCCGCGCCGCCGACAATTGGGATCCGCTCTCGGACAACGTCTTTTGGACCCGCTGTAGCACGTCGATGATCCGCTGCTGTTTCTCGAGCGTGCGCCCGACTTTGGCGACGGCCGCGTCTGATGCCTGCCCCTCCCAGCCGCCGCGGAGCCGCTCGAGGGCTTCTTGTCCGGCCTTCAGCTGTTCCTGCACGGCCCGCAGATGCGAGCCCACCCGGCCCGCGGCCTGCGTCAAGGCGTCAAAATTCGCCTTCTCGACCTCGGCAATCGTGAACGGGAACGACATCTTCGCCCCTAGTCAGCATTCCCACACTGTGCACAGTTGCGGATTCATCGTGGAGAACACGTTCGCGTCGCCGGGCGCCGACCACGCCACACCGGGGCTTCCCGTCGACCAGACGGCCAACTCGGTGACCGAACTGCCGACACTCGCCAGATAGATATGCGCGCTGGTCTGGGTCGACGGCACGTCGACGACGGCAGCCATTTCGCTACAGCCGCCTCGTTGGATGCTTGGGCAATGTGAGCGCGGCGTCGTCACCGTCACCTGTGCGCCCGGCGCGGTGGATCCGCAGTTGGTCAGAGTGTTCTGCAACGAGGTGAACAACTGATCCGCCGTTTGCCCCATTCGCCACGGGTCGCCGGGGTAATGAACGATCTGCTGCTGCAACGACCATTCGTCATGGCCCATGTCCACCCGCGCCCGCGCAGCATCGACGCCCACCGCGTCCACCAGTCGCTTGTCGGGAGCGTCGGCCCGGCACAGCGCCTCGGTCTGAAAAGCGTTGTCGCCCGGCGCTTCTGCGATACCGGCCAGATCCGGCCAATGCTGGCTGTCAGCCATCGGCAGCTGGCTCGCGCTGATCCAGGCCGCGGCGGGAACCGTGGTCGCGGCCGCGGCTGTCACCCAGGTCATATCGATCATGAGAACCGCCGCCAGCACTGCTGCACGTCGCAGCATCTCAATAGCCCTCCGGGTTGGCGTTGGGATCGGCCTGCGGAACCAGGGCAGCCAGGTTGGACGCATCACGGGAAACGCCGTAGTGCCCCATCACGTAATTCATCGATGCAGCGATGTTGGCGACCGGGTCGTAGATGTCGTTCGAGGTACCCGGCTGGTGATACTGCGCGAATGTCCCAGGGACACATTGCACAAGACCCCGCGAACACCCATTCCCGTAGCCGTCGGCGACGCTGTACGTGGAATTCGGCGGTTTGGAGTTGATGTCCCAATCGTTGATCGCATTCGGGTCGTAGCTCGATTCGCGAAGTGCCATGGTCATATAGCCGTCCATCCAGCGCTGCCGGGCCGCCGGCTCGGTAATACCGAGTTGATCGAGCGTCTGGTTGATGTAGTCGCGAGTGGCGTCCGGCCCGGTCGCGAAGTTGCCCTGCTCGTACGTCACCTTGTCGAGCGGGATGGGCGCCGTCCGAGGTGGCGCTTCATGATCCTTGCGGTCTATATTCTGCAGGGCTTTATCCAGCTCACTGCCCAGCTGGTGGTCGGTCCGCTCGTATTTCTCGGCCGCCGTGTGCAGTTTGGCGGCAAGCTCCGATAAGTCGCTGCCCACCCGTTTGGATGCGCTGTCCAGCGCCGTACCGGACTCCTGAATGACGGCGCCGGATTGAAAACCACCCATGACACCGGCCAAGCCGCTCAGCGGCTCCCCCAAAGCCATTCCGGATAGCTCGTTTCCGACTTGTGCGATCGCCGTTGCGGCCGATCTCAGAACCGCCGGATCGACTCGCAAGTTTTGCGCCATATCGATGAATCGTAGGGCACCCAGATGCTCCGGCCGGACACAAATTCAGTGGTCAAATGCGTTCCGCGGGTAGTGTCGCGGTATCGGCCCTATCAGCCGCAGAACGGTAGACGATGAGCAACCTGGAGACCTCGCCGGCTGAAATAGACTGTGCCACTGCTCAAGTAGCGGATATCGAGGTGTTGCATCCCCGTGACGTGCCGCTGGGTGGGCCGCGAGCGATCCGGGTACGGCGCACGCTGCCGCAGCGGCAACGCTCACTGATCGGCGCATGGTGCTTCGCCGACCACTATGGACCGCATGACCTGCGCCATTCCGCGGGCATGGTTGTACCGCCGCATCCCCACACCAGGCTGCAGACCGTCAGCTGGTTGTTCAGCGGCGAAATCGAGCACCGCGACAGCGCGGGCGTACATGCGCTGGTTCGGCCGGGCGAATTGAATTTGATGACCGCAGGCGCGGGAATCTGCCACTCCGAAGTGTCGGTCAACCGAGATGCGGCGCCGGTGCTGCACGGCGCGCAGCTGTGGGTGGCGCTGCCGGACGCCCACCGCGACACGGCCCGCGACTTCAGCCACTATGTGCCCGAGCCTGTTTCGCTGCGCGGCGGCGTCGCGCGGGTCTTCCTCGGCCGGCTGGCCGCCAGCCACTCACCGGTACACACCTTCACTCCCCTGCTCGGAGCGCAACTCGACCTGGACGCCGGTGCAGACGTCACGCTGGACGTCGACCCGGCATTCGAACACGGTGTGCTGTGCGATCAAGGCACGCTCAGCATCCACGGAAGGGGTTTGGGTATTGGCGACGTGGGCTATCAGGGCCCGGGCGGCTCGTCGCTGCGGCTGCGCAACGACGGCGACCGACCCGCCCGCGCCCTGTTGTTGGGTGGCGCCCCGTTCACCGAATCGTTGGTGATGTGGTGGAACTTCGTCGGTCGCAGCCACGACGAGATCGTCGGCTACCGCCGGCTGTGGGAAGACGGCGACGAACGGTTCGGCGTCGTGCCGGGCTACCGCGGCTCGCCTGCGCGGCTGCCCGCCCCTCCCCTGCCGACGACCACACTGCGGCCGCGGCCGCTGGCGAACAGAAAGGAACCCAGATGACCACCGACAAGACCGGCGCCCAAACCACGGTCAGCGCCGAACCCGGCAAGTACAGCATCGCCGTCGAGGGCAAAACCGCCGGATACACCGCCGTCGCCGACCGCGACAACCAGCGCGTTTTCTACCACACCGAGATCGACGACGAGTTCGGTGGACGCGGCCTGGCGACCATCCTGGTGCAGGACGCGCTCGAAGCCACCCGCGCCGACGGCAAACGCGTCGTCCCGGTATGCGAGATGGTGGCCGCGGTGCTCAAAAAGCATCCCGAATTCAGTGACATCACCGATCCGGTCACGCCGGAAATCCTGCGTTGGGCCCAGACCTTGCAGGGTGGCTAGCTGCCGAAAAAGCGGAACGGGCGCGGTCTGAGCCACCTTAGGATTACGGTCGTGCCTGCATGCCGCCGCAGGGGTGAGAGGATGTTGCTCTCTACCGGGCGGCTCTGCTTTGTCATGGGCGCAACGGCCCGGCTCGACCAGGGCAATAGATAAGGAAGGGGTGGTCGGTGATACGTCGTATCGCCGTAGTGCTGGCGGCGGTGACGCTCGCGGCGCTGAACGC
Source organism: Mycobacterium sp. MFM001 (assembly GCF_003402475.1). Taxonomy (GTDB): domain Bacteria; phylum Actinomycetota; class Actinomycetes; order Mycobacteriales; family Mycobacteriaceae; genus Mycobacterium. Next base: position 508,956 of record NZ_BFAB01000001.1, on the reverse strand, counting down.
GCCTCCCGCGTTAGCGATCGCGCCGCCGGTGATCGACCCGGGCGCCATGCCGCCCGACGAAACCGGCCCCGACCAGCCCATGGAGCAGCGCAAGATCTGTTCGGCGCCTACTTCCTTCCCGGATGCCAAGTTCGCCGACGCGCCCTGGGCCAACGTCTTTATGCACGTCGCGGACGCCCAAAAGTTCGCGACCGGCGCCGGGGTGACGGTCGCGGTGATCGACACCGGTGTGAATCCCTCGCCGCGGGTGCCGGCCGAGCCGGGCGGAGATTTCGTCGACAAGGGCGGCAACGGCCTGTCCGATTGCGACTCCCACGGCACCCTGACTGCGTCGCTGATTGCCGGACGGCCTGCCCCGACCGACGCATTCGTCGGTGTCGCGCCGGAGGCACGGCTGCTCTCGTTGCGCCAGACGTCCGAGGCGTTCCAGCCGGTGGGTGCGCGGGTCGACCCCAATGACCCCAACAGCACCCCGACGGCCGGATCGGTCCGTAGTTTGGCGCGCGCGATCGTGCACGCCGCCAACCTGGGCGCCAACGTCATCAACGTCAGCGAAGCGGCGTGTATCAAGGTGACCCGACCGATCGACGAATCCATGCTGGGCGCCGCCGTCAACTACGCCGTCAACGTGAAAAATGTGGTCATCGTCGTCGCGGCCGGCAACACAGGCCAGGACTGCACGCAAAATCCGCCGCCGGACCCGTCGGTACCCAACGATCCGCGCGGCTGGAAACAGGTCCAGACCATCGTCACGCCGGCGTGGTACGACCCGCTGGTGCTGACGGTCGGAAGCATTGGTCAAGACGCAGCGCCGAGCAATTTCTCGATGCACGGGCCGTGGCTGGGCGCCGCCGCACCGGGCGACAACGTGATCGCGCTGGGCTACGACGGAATGCCGGTGAACGCGTTGCAGGGCCAGGACGGCCCGGTTCCGATTGCGGGCACGTCGTTTTCGGCGGCGTACGTGTCGGGTGTGGCCGCGCTGCTGCGTCAGCGGTTCCCTGACCTTTCGGCGGCGCAGATCATCAACCGGATCACCGCGACGGCGCGGCACCCCGGTGGTGGTGTGGACAATCTGGTCGGGGCGGGCGTGATCGATCCTGTCGCCGCGCTGACGTGGGACCTCCCGCCCGGCGCGAAGACGGCCCAGTTCAATGTCAAGCAGCTCCCGCCGCCGGTGTACATCCCGCCGCCCGACCGGGGCCCGATCACGATGGTCGTCGTCGGGGGCGTAGGTCTGGCGCTGGTGCTGGGCCTCGGAGCGTTGGGCCGACGTGCGTTGAGGCGCCGATGACCAGCGCGGTCTCTTTGCGGTTCACCAGCGGGCACGCGTTGGTGGCGGCGGCGTTGGCGCCGGCGTGCGTCGCGGCGTCGATGCGGCTGGGGTACCCGGCGGTCGGCATCACGCTGGCCGTGCTGGTGGTTCTCGCGTCCGTGGTCACGGTGCGCGGGCGGCGGCTGACCGGCTGGATTCAGGCGCTGAACTCGTGGCGCCGACGGCGCCGCACCGCTCCCCCCGCGCCGTCGGAGCCCGCGGTGGGCGCCACCGTGATGCCCGGCGATCACGTAGCCGTGCGCTGGCAGGGCAATCACCTGGTGTCGCTCATCGAACTGGTTCCGCGACCGTTCACGCCGACGGTTGTCGTCAACGGGCAGGCCTATACCGACGACATGCTGGACACCGCGTTGGTGGAGCAACTGCTGTCGGCGCACTGCCCGGACCTGGAGGCCGATGTGGTGTCGGCCGGCTATCGAGTCGGGAAGACCGCTCCGGCAAACCTGGTCGGGCTCTACCAACAGGTGATCGGCCCCTACCCCGCTCCGGCCAACCGCCGGACCTGGATCATGCTGCGGGCCGACCCGGAAGTCACCCGAAAGTCGGCGAACCGGCGCGCGGCGGGCGTCGCCGGGCTGGCCCGGTATCTGGTGGCCTCGACGACGCGGATCGCCGATCAACTGGCGAGCCACGGCATCGACGCCCGGTGCGCGCGCAGTTTCGATGCATTCGATCAGGCCACCGAGATCAGCTTCGAGCGGGAGACCTGGTCGGCGATCAAGGGGCGCAGCGCGTTCACCGCTGCCTACACCGCGCCGGGTGGGCCCGACACGTGGTGGTCGGCGCAGGCTGACCACACCATCACCCGAGTGCGGATTGTGCCCGGCATGGCTCCCCAGTCGACCATCCTGCTGACCACGCTCGCCAATCCCAAGACGCCGCGCGGGTTTTCGTGCCTGTTCGGCGGGCAGCGCGCGGCGCTGGAAGGCGAGGCGCCGGTCAGCGATCAGCACCATCAGTTGCCGATCGGGTCGGCGGGCGTGCTGATTGGTGAGACGACGGAGCGCTACCCGGTGTACATGCCGTTCGACGACGTCGACGTGAGCATCAACCTCGGCGACGCCCGGCTGTTTACGCAATTCGTGGTTCGCTCAGCGGCCGCGGGGGCGGTTGTCACGCTCGAACCGAGGTTCAAGGAATTCGCCGGCTACGTGAACGGCCGTATAGGGCGGGTGAACAAGGTGGTGTGGCCGAACGCCACGACGTACCTCGGCCCGCAAAAAGGCGTGGGCCGGGTCATTCTTCGGCACAACTTCATCGACACTCCGCGGCACCGCCAATTGCCGATCCGGCTCATTCACCCACGTGAAGAGAGCCGCTACCAGGCCGCGCTGGAGAAGTAAGTACACGAGAGGCGACGACGTGAACGTACAAGTCGAAACCGAATCCCTTCGCAAGAAGGCAGAAGATATCAGTTTGCCCTTGCCGGAGATCCCCGGTGGCGTCCTGACACCGGACGAGCTCGACATTTCCACACACGCCACGAGCCAGCTGAATTGCTCGTGGAATTCACTAACGCAATGCCTGAAGGCCGGAGAGCGGGAAGCTCAGCGTCTGGCGTTTTCGCTGAGGGCCGCGGCTGACGCGTATGACCGCGAGGACCAAAAGTGCGCGGCAGCGCTCGACCCTGACGGGAAGGGCGGCGAGAACGTCGCACCGGAACCCGTCAACTTCGGTGGTATCCCGGATTCGATGGGCGTGGAGCACTGGACCTACCCGAACCCGGGGGACTGGCATATGGCGGGTTCCGGGCAAGCTTGGGATAGCAGGGCGAGGACAATCTACGCAGGGGACTTACAGGCCTCGAACGTCCAACGCATGGTTGATAAATGGACTGAATACGCCGACATTCAACTTGAGACGTACAAAAACCATTTCACCCCTGTCACGGATTGGCACGGTGACGCCGCCGAACAATGCGCAGCGGCGATGAGGGCCCACCAAAACTGGCTGACTAACGTTCAGACGAAGTGCAAAGAGCTAGCCAAGCAAGCCGCAAACTTCAAAGCAGCGCATGACAAACTCGTGCAAGAACATCCCACAATGCAGGATGTAACAAACTACGAAAATGCCAGCGTCCTTGACCCAGAATCGTGGGGCGGGTACGCGCGCAATCAATATCGCTCCGACTTTGCGATGGCCCACTACCACGGCGGTGGCTCGCTCAGCCAGGTGAAACCCGATGACCCACCGCGTCTTTCGGGTCTACCGCCTGTGACGCCAGGTGACATAAAGAAGGCGAACAGCTTTCCGCAGACGCCTGGCTCGCCAGGCGGGACGGGCGGCCCATCCGGTGGAGGCGCTGGTGGAGGTGGCGGCACGCCGAGCATGCCATCGGTGCCCACGCCGCAGATGCCGAGTACGCCAGAGATGCCCAGTACCCAGCAACCGGCGGCGCAGACGGGTGGCATGCCGGGCGGCATGCCCAGCGGCGGCCAGCAGGGCGGCGGCAAAGGTGGCGGGATGCCTGGCGGAATGCCCGGGGGCATGCCCGGCGGCATGCCGGCGGCGGCGAAGCACACGCCGAACGTGCCGCACGGGCCCAGCGTCAAACCGGCGCACGCCGGAGGTGGTGGAGCGGGTGCCGGCGGCGGTGGCGGCTCCGCACCGCTAGGTCCAGCGATGACCGCAAAAGCTGTCGCACCGAATGCAGGCACCCCACATGGTGGTGGAACCGGCGCGGCAGGCGGACCATCAAGCGGCGCGATGGGTGGCGGCGGTATGGGTGGTATGCCGATGGGCGGTCACGGGCAAGGCCAAGGCAAGGAGAAGCGCCGCACGCCGGGATTGTCGCCAGACGAGGAACTTTACAAAGAGGACCGGGCGTGGACCGAGGGTGTCATCGGCAACCGCAAGCGCAAGGATGCGCCGGACACTAAGGATTCGAAGTGACCGAGGAGATGCACCCGCACGTCGCGGCAGTACTGAATCAAGCTCAGCGGTTGCAGTCGGTCATGGACGACCAGCTGTACAAGATGCAGAACGAAACATTCACTGCCACCGACGAATCCAAGACCGTCGAGGTAACCATCAACGGCCATCATTGGCTCACCGATGTCTACATCAAAGATGGTTTGCTTCGGCTTGGTGCCGACATCGTCGAACAGCGGATCAACGAGGCACTGCAAAAAGCCACGAGTCAGGCGACCGCATCGAGTCAGGCCGACCAAGAACGGATCAACGCCGTTCTGGCCGAGATCACTGGTGAGCTTGGCGGTCTGGCGGGCGAGATTAGTTGACAGCCGCGGCCCATTCATTGGCTTGGGTTGTTGCCCAACAAGAATTGCTCAGCACAGACGGTTATTCAGGACAAACGACTTGAAGATAGATTGGTAGCGGAACCACGGCCGCGCGACTGGTCATCGAGATGCCGCCCGGGCATCGTCCGTGCTTTCGCGTAATGTCGTGTCCCACATGGCCACAGATCACGCGACGCGGCTGTGCTCATGGTTATCCGCGACAACTGGCCGTCTCGCTGATCATGTCAATTTGGTGCGTCGGACTGGTCGCTTCGTCTCTTAAGCTTGTATGCGGGTGCTCGGGTAGCATCTGGCAACAGTCGAGGGCGCCCGGGCTGTGAGTGGTGGCATTGTGGTTGAACACGACCAGGAGGTGCGTATATGAGTGTGCCGCCGTCCCAGCCACCCCAAGGCCCGTGGCAACCCGCGCCCGGACAGCCCCCTTCGTACGTGCCGGCACCAGGCCAATATCCCGCCTGGCCGCCACCCGGTCCGCCAAAGAAGAACAACGCGCTGAAATGGGCGTTGGGAGTGATTACTCTCATCGCGGTTGTCGCCGTCGCTGTGGCGGTGACCCTCACAGTTACCCGCGGCGGGTCAGGGGGTCGGCCCACGGATGGCGGCGGTTCAGGATCAGAGATCGCCAGCGCTAACGACACAGGGCCGGTCGCTGTAATAACCACTGAGCCGACTTGCAGTCAGTTCACTCAGATCAACAATGCGCTTGCTGCACAGGAACGCAACGGGTGGGATAAGCGTGACCCTTCGATCCCAGCCAGTGGATGGTCCTCAGAGCAGCGCAGCCAGTACGAAGCAGTGGCGGCTGCACTGCGTTCTGCTGCAGGGCAATTCGTGCCGCTGGCAAAACAGACGCCTCATCGCGTAATCCGCGAACTGTATGAGCAGACCATCGCCTACAAGCGGGCTTACGCCGACAGTATTGCGACTTACAGCGGGCATGATGATCAGTTGATACGTACTGCTAACGGGATTGACGCTGCGCTAATGGGGATCTGCGAGGCCATTACCTACGGTTCGGCGTCCGCACGGTCGCTGTTAGTCGCTGCATCCCCAGCGCCCTCTCGGACTGCGCCGGTCGGGGACCTGGCCAGTCCTTCACGGTTTCTAACCTCGCCTGATGCAATATGTGCTGATTGGGTGCAAGCTACGTCTCAATTGGACGCAGACACGGCCGCTTGGAGGGCGATAGATTCCAGCATTCCTGCCACCCAATGGACTCCTGAACAGAAGGACGTCAACGATAACGCCAGCCAAGCGATGCTCGCTTTCGCGGATAAGGCGAACGGATTGGCACAACAAACGAACAATCCGATTATGCAGGATTTTGTATTCTTGGCTGCGCAATACCAGCGCGTCTACGCAAAGGCGCTACCGACATACACTTCTGCCGACGGTTACCTGTCGAACGCGGGCATGAATGCTGGTGGGGCGGTTAGAGCAGCCTGCCGGACGGTTGGGAGTTAGACGATGGGGATCGCACCGCCATCGGGCGAATATGCGGCTGACATGATCTCGGGATTATGGCCTGAAGCCGACGAGGATAATTTAAAGGCCCGCGGTGACCAGTTCTCGCAAGCCAGCTCGCAGCTTGGCACGGTAATAGAAAACTGGGCGCGCGATCATCACATGATTTTCCATGACGGCATTTGGTCGGGGAGCGCCGCCAATGCCGCTGATAACGTACTCCAACAGCGGCTAAATGACATGCAAAGCATGCGGAATAAACTCGACGCCACCGCAAAGTGGTATCACGATGCTGCCGAAACCGTGGGCGATACCAAATCTAAGCTCACAGAGACCGTGCATAACCACCAGAAGTCCATCGGCAGTCTCAGCGACGACGACCCTGATCGCAACACGAAAATTCAAAACGAGATTTCTGCGGCCTGGAACGAGAACTCAGAAACCGTCTCGACGTCGGGCAATAAATTGGGCCTCAAGCTCGACATGCCAAATCCGCCTTCGAAGCTGACCGACGCCGGCAAACCAGGCGCCGGGTCGCACCCCTCCCCTGACGCGCCCGGTAAGAGCGGCGCCGCAGACCCAGCAGCCGCCAGCCAACCCGGCCCAGCACCACAGCCTCCAAGCCCACCGGGCAAGAGCGGCGCCGCAGACCCAGCAGCCGCCAGCCAACCCGGCCCAGCACCACAGCCTCCAAGCCCACCGGGCAAGAGCGGCGCCGCAGACCCAGCAGCCGCCAGCCAACCCGGTCCAGCACCACAGCAGGTGCCCCCGCCGCCCGGCCGGTCCAACGTGTCGCCCGCAGCTTCGGCGCCGAGCTACTCGCCGTCGGCTCCGAGTACCCCCGGCGCTCCGTCGCCAACATCTGGTATGGCGCCATCCATGGGTACGCCTAGCGCTGGCAGTGGAACACCGAGTGCGCCCACAGCGGCGCAGTCGGGTTCGCCACAGAATTTATTCGGCGACGACCGTCGGGCAGCGGATTCGGGTCCCGTGCAAAACCAGGATGCGGCAAAAGCGGGTGCCGGCGGCCCGCCGGATTCAGGCTTGCCGCCGGGGTTGGCCTCGCCGGCGGTGTTGCCCGCCGCGGCCGGCGCTGGTGCCGGTACCGCCGCGGCTGCGGCGGCAGCGGCCGCCAACACCGCTCCACCTGCCCCGTCCGCCCCGGTTGAGCACACCGGAGCGGTTTCGGGGACACGCGGCGTTGGCGGCGGCGGTCACGGCGGGGGTGACGGCGGGGGCGGAGGCAGCGGTCTGGGCGGACTGGCTGGCGGCCTCGGCGGCCTTGCCGGGGGCCTGGCTGGGGGCGGAGGCGGTTCCTCGTCGGGGGCAGCGCCGTTGGGTCCACCGCCCACACCACATCAGGCAGCACCGGTTGGTTCCGGTGGCGGCCATCGCGGCGGACCGGTCGGCCCCGGAACTCCGGGGACCCCGCTGCAAGGACCTGGCGGTCCAGGCGTACATCCCGCTTCGACCAGCAATACCGGCGGCGACGCGGCGGCCCCGGCGCCGGTACCGGTATCTGCCGCAAGGCTTGAACGCGACGCGATTTTGGCGGCCACGACTGCCGACGCGGTCCGCCGCAAACACGGCGGCCACGACCCGATGACACTGGCGCATCGGATCGCCGCGGCGCTCAACGCCCCCGACATGACAACTCAGATCCTGACGGCGAGCACGTTCTTCTGGATGACGGCGCTGACCGCTGATGGAGAAATCGTTGTAGCCAACAACTACGGGCTGGGCTTCATCCCGGATCGGGTTAACCTGCCTGAATCAGTTCACATGGCGACGGCGGATCAGACGATCCCAGCAGCGGAACGCGCCCGCTGGGCGACATACCCGGTGGCTGCCTTGTTGGGCTGGGCCGCCCACCACGGGACCGCACTGCGCGCGGTATTCGCCACCGCCGACCAGTTCAGTGGTATCGATCCCGGCGCCCCCAAGAAGGTGATTGAACCCGCCGATATTCCGGCCAGCGGCAAGATGCAAGGACGTTCGCGGCTCCAAGTCGTAGCGCCAGCGTTAGCCTCGCAGCTAGCTACCGTCAGCGATTTGAGCCTGGTCGATATGGTCCCCCCGGCGCCCGTCGATGACGCCCCGCCGGAGGACCAGTCCGCCAAGTTGTGGTTTGAGGCATTCAAGCCGTTGACCTGGAGCTCCTCAGATCGTGAGCAGTTGCACCTGACGCGATTCGTGGAGTACGTCGCGCATGCTCGAGATTTGGCGCTTTACCAGGCTCATCACGCCATCCATGCGGAAGCTCAACGCGCGGCGGTCGCCGACTGGCTTTACTGGAACCACCTTGCCGGGCTCGTCATTGATGCCCTCACCGAATCGGCTCCGGTGCCATAGCATCCGACGTCACAACTACGGCCGTCTGCGACATTCCGGATCGCCTGTCGCGCCGCCCGAGTGGCCGACGCCGGAGGCCACCGCCTCCGATTAGAGGTCGATCTCGCCAGTTGATGGCACCCGCTGCGCAGGCTCCGAGGGTTCGACCGGCGGCGAGAATGGCGGGCTCGGCAGGTCCGGGTTTTCCTCCAGCCGGTGGTAACCAGGCCCGGCGCCTTGATGGACGGGTGCCGGCGCCGGCTGTGGCTTCGCTTCGGGCGCCGCGCCCGGCTGCTGACCAGATTCCTCCGCCGGCTTGTCGTCCTGTGCCTTGTCGTCCTTCTGCTGGTCGTCTTGCAGTTGATCAGCGAGCGGGTCTTTCTTATCGCCGTGTCCCTTGCCGAATTGGCCCGACATCTGGCTGAACTGCTGCACACCCTGCATGACGGCCTGCGGCAGAGCGCCGGCCATCCCCATCATCTGCATCGGCATCTGGCCGAGCTGAGACGCCATTTGCATCGGCATCTGCATCAGCTGGCCCATTTGGCCCATCATCTCGCCCATGGGGTTGCCCGACTGGCCCGCGCCACCCGACGTTCCGCTTCCCGGAGTACCGCCACCGGGCGCACCGCCGGGCTGGCCTTGACCGTTCCGGTCGAACTGCTGCTGATTGAATTTATCGCCCAACCCCTGGTCGGTTCCCGCGTAGCGGCGGGCGGCTTCGGCGAGATTGGCAGCGTCCTTCTTGGCGCCCGCCTTGAGCTCGTCCAGAGTGGTCATGCGCCGATCACTGGCTCTTCGAGCTTGGGTACCTGAGCCGCGATCGCCGACGACAAGGGATCGCTTCCCGAAACACTGAAGCCCGGTGGAATTGTCGGGATGTCATCGGCATGCATTCCCAGCTGCGCCGCGGCCTGCGCCAAACGCTCGGTGTCCACTTTCAGCGTCTCATGCGTCATCGCTAACCCCTCCCGCCGCTGTGCGTTTTCTGTTGAGCAAATCCTAACCGGTTATACCGAGGTCGAAATGCAGTGATTTAGAGCCTGATATTCCGGATCAGGTCATAGACGCTGGCGATCCACAGCAGCAGCGGGATCACGGCGGCGATCGCTGCGCCGTCGAACAGTTCCAGGATTCGCTTGGTCACCGGCGAAACACGACCCATCCCGGCGCTCGCCCCGACTGCGATGACTGCGACGATTCCGGCGACAAGATAGAGGCTCAGCAGCACCCACGCGCTGCCGGGATACCACAGACTCACCTTGGCCATCACACCGGTGGGGATCACCACCGCAGCAGCCAAAAGCGCCCACGCACACCATCTTTCGGCGTACAGCCGCGACCGGAATCCGCAGACCGATGTCACCAGCAGGGCCACCAAAACGCTGTGGACGAAGAAGTGCCCGCGCACCACCACCGCGATGGCGCCGACCGCCAAAACGAGAGTGCCTGCCGCAACGAACCCGATCAGCAACTGCCGGGCGAGACGGCTGCGCTCGGTCAATCGGGCGGCCGAGTCGGGAACCGACGCCATGATCGCTTGCCAGGTCGACGATTCTTCTTCGGTGGCGTCGGGTGTCTCGACCGGATCGAGCAACTCTTCGTTGCCGACCGTCTCGCCGGGCGCCGGGATCGGTGGCAATGCGATACGCGCCACGGCGACAGTCAATTTGGCCGCATTGGTCACGATGAACAAGCCGAACAGGATCGCCACGGGCGGCACCCAATGCTGCGCGCCATAACCGTAGGCGATTGCCGCCGCAGTGACCGCGATCGCGGTAACGGTCACGAACGACGCCAGCTCCGCGCGCCGCCGAGGGCCACCGCGGGTCGCCAGCGTCAGCAACAGCACGGCCGCTGCGCCGCCCGCCAGTTGCGGCGCGCCCAGCGAGCTGAAGCCGCGCGGCAGTGGCACCGCCAACGCCACTGCACCGGCGATCACCGGGTATGCCGCGACAAGCAGGCTCTCTGCCATGTTCAGGTTTCCGTACCGGCTTCGGGCGAGCGCACTGCCTACCAAAAGGCCAATACCCAGAACACCGAGCGCCGGCGCCCACCAAATCGGGTGCCCCGTCTTTGCCCAGCAGAGCAATGAGACGACGGTGATCGCCAGCATCGCTACCGGAAGTGCAACAACGACAAAGCGATTCAGCGCCGCCCGATCAAACTCCGGTGATTCGTCGAGCACCGCAATCGCGTCGATGACGTCCTCGACCAGTGGCCGATACCGTTCCGTGCGAGCGACCGACACCAACGTCAGCAACGAGCCGTCGACCACACCCGCTTCGTCAAGCGATTGGTCGAGTTTCAACGGCGGCGCGCCGGGCCGGGCGAACGCCCATACGCCCGTCGCGGAGAAGTCAAAGCCGGCCAATACATCAGCTGGCGTGTCTTCGAGTAAGTCGGCCAGCACCGAGACGGTTTCGTCGATGTACGCCTCGATCGGTGTCGACGACGGCAACACCAGGTCCGTCATCCGCTTCCCGGTCAGTATCGTCACCCGGGTGGTGGCCGGCCTGCTGGGTGGTGTCGTGCCCGGCGTCGCCGGGGCAGCGGCGGGAGCGCTCACCGCCGTTCGAGCCGGTCGAAGTCGTCGGACAGCGCCGCCGCCAACTCGAGGATCCTGCGCTGGAAGGTGGAGCCCAGGAGATCGAGTTGGATTTCCGTTCCCGACGCGATGTGCTTGTCATACGGCAGCACAAGAACCCGCCCGGGTTGCAGATGCCGCTCGAATTGCTGGACAAGGTCGTCGACGTCCAGGTTTGGCTTGCCCGGCACGACGTGGTTGATCACGACGCACGCCCGCGAGAGCAGGTCCTGGTAGCCGTTTTGGCGCAACCAGTCCATCGCGACGGCAGCCTGCCGGGCGCCATCGATCGACGCGCTGGCCACGATGACGATGCCCGACACCGTTTCCAGCACGGCTTGGCTCGCGGAGTCGAACAGGCCCGTCCCGCAGTCCGCCAAAACCAGGTTGTAATACCTCGAAACGATCTCGGTGGCGCCCTTCCAGTCCTCGTCGTTGAACGCCCGGCGGGCCACGCTGTACTCCTCGGAGGACAGCACTTCGAGGTTGGAGGCATTCATGCTGGTGTGCGCCCGGATGTCGTTGTAGCGCGACAGCGACTTGTCGGCGAGCAGGTCCGCGATGGTGGCTGCCGACTGACGTCCGGTGCGGTCGGCGAGGTTGCCGGCGCCCGGGTCGGCGTCGATGGCCAGAATCCGGTCACCGCGCACCTTCGCCAACGCCGAGCCCAAAGCGACTGTGACAGCGGTCTTTCCGACTCCGCCCTTGAGGCCCAGTACCGCGATCTGATAGGAGTCGCGCGCGTTGCGGCGGACTCGCATCTGCAAGTCCAGTTCGTAGAGTTCGTCGGGCGACAGGCCCAGGTTGACCCGTGTCAATAGGTAGAGCCAGTGCCGCCAGCCCTGTTGCGACGGCATCTTGACCGCCGACTTGACGCCGACATGCGACAGCGCGTCGATGGCGCGGTGATTGCCGATCGTGGCAGCCGAGGTCTGGCTCGGCTGGCTCGGCGGCGGCGGGGCGGCCCGCCATCCGGTCTCCGGCTGCGACTCGGCGAAGTGTTGGCTTGGTGCCGGTGCTGGCTGCATCTGCGGCGGCGGGGGCGGCGGCGTGCGTGGCTGCTCGTACTGGGCGCCGGCGGCCGCGCTCCTGTGCATCCCGGTGGTACCGCCGTTCGCTTGCGGGATCGGCGTCTCCGAACGCGGCGGTTGTTGCGGCTGCGCCTGGGTCTGCCAGGACTGCCCCGATTGTTGTCCTCCCTGCCCGCCGATGGGCATGGGTGGGACCGGCGCATCGGTGGGCGCCTGCGGGCTCGTCGGCATCGGGGCCTGGAACCGTCGGATGGACTCCAGATCCACCTGCGTCGTCGCGTCCCCGGGGGCATCTTCGGGGGCGTTGAAGAGCCGGTCATAGTCGGCCGACATGAGCACCTCTCAAAAGTCAATCGAAGTTGACAGGACGCACGTGGGGGGCGAGATCCCCCAGCGGTCGAACTCGCCCCCCACGCCCTGCCGTACTAGGCAAACATACCGGTGACACCGGCCTCTGTCTGTCCCATTGTCTGACCCGCTTCGCTGATGGTCTGCGCGAGGTTCTGCAGTGCCGTGTTCAGCTCCATGGCGGTGTTGTCCCAGCGCTGCTGGACAGCCTGGTAGGCCTCCGAACCGGACCCGCCCCACACCGCTGCCAGTGAGGCGAGGGACCCCTTGCCCTCGTCAAGCAGGCCGTGCGTGGTCTGGACGGCGCCCTGGATGTCGCTGGCACCGCCCTCGATGCCGGCGAAATTCCATACCTGTTCGCTCATGTTATATCTCCGTTCCTTTGGTCTGTGTGGTGGTCAGAACTGTCCCATTGCGTGCGACAGCGACGAGCTTTGCTCCTCGTCCGTCGAGGTGTAGTGCGCACCTGCGGTGTGGATGTTCGTCGAAATGTCGTTCAGTTCCTGGATCTGCTGGTTGGCAGCCTCCTGGAACCGCATCAGCGCTGCCTGAGCGGCGGTACCCGCTTGACCACGGAACTGCGGGGCCAAGGAACCCGCGACCGACTCCACGTGCGCGATGACGCCCTTGAGCTCTCCGGAGATCCGCTCGAAGTTGCTGGCCTCCTTGGCGAGGACAGCGGCATCGGTTTGCATCTGTGCCATGCTGGACTACTTTCTCTCTTCCTGTGTCCTCACCACGGAATGGCGAGTCTTTCCGGCCCGGATGGCCGGGAAGTCTTCGGTGCGACTACCAGTCGTCGCCTTCTTCTTCGCCCAGGTCCTGGGCGAGTGGTGCGGGCGCTTTCAGGCCCGCCTTGGTGCCACCCGATTTCGGAGCCTGGCCCAGACCCATCGGAGGCGCTCCTCCGCTGCCGCCGACCGGAGCCGCGCCCGCCGTCGCCGAGGCACCGGCAGCGGCGCCAACGGGTTCGACGGCGGCCGGCGTCGTGTCAACCTTGTCGATCAGCTTGGCCAGCAGCGGCGTACGCGACGGCGAGCCGCTCATGCCGGGCAGCGACGCGGCCCTCATCAAGCCGGCGCCGGCACTGGGTCCCGTACCGCCGACCATCGGGTGGTTGGACAGCGCACTGGCTCCGACAAGCCCCAGCTGCATGCCTTGGTCATGCGAGCCCATGCCGCTGCCCATCGAAGTAAACATTGAGGTGACCTGCTGCAGCGGCTGGGTCAGCTGCTGCATCGGGCTGCTCACCATCGATGCGAGCTGCTGAGGGATCTGCATCGCCTGCGAGCCCACCTGGGTGCCGATCTGCATCGCCTGCTGCATGACCTGCTGCGGAGCCTGCGTCTGCTGCGTCGACTGGTTCGTAGCGGTCTGCCCAGCGTTCTCACCGATTCGTGCCGCACCCTGAGCATCGGTAGCTGCCATGTTGGCCAAGTCGACACCTTTGCCGCTGTTCAATCCCACCGACTCGATCGTGGCTTGACCGGTGACATGTGTGAACACGGCATCACGCATGACAGCCCCCGCGACTCCAGCGGCGCTCTGGCCCAGAGCCGCCCCCAGCACGCCTTCCCCGATACCCGGAATGACGATCGGTTTCATCGGCATGATCGGTTCGAACATCACGTTCGTCATGGTCTCGGCCTGGTAGGCGTCCATGGCACCGGCCGCCTGGTTCCACATCCGGACCCAGTAATCCTCTTCGTAGACCGCGATGGGCACCGTGTTGACACCGAAAAAATTGGTGGCGTACAGAACCGGAGTGGTGATGCGGTTCTGCATGATCTCCGGCAGCGGGGGCGTGGTGGCCATTGCCGTCGCATAGGCGGCGGCCTGTGCCGTTGCCTGGGCGGCGCGCTTCTGCGCCTGCGCCGCTACGGTTTGTAGCCACACCACCATCGGCATACAGGCGGCCACGCCGGTTTCGCTGCCCATCCCAGTCCATGCCCCGCTCAGTGCCGCCAGAGCCGCGGCGAGTTCCGCGGCCTGCGCCTCCAACGCTGCCGCGAAGGCCTCCCATCCCGCCGCTGCCTGCAGCATGGGCTCTTCCCCCGCGCCGACCATCAGCCGTGCGGTGTTGAGCTCCGGCGGCATGGCGTGCCAAAGCATCGGGATTGTTGGTGCTGGTGGCATTGGCGTACCGAATTAGTTTCGACGCAGCTTCTACGGGTCTGGCCGTTGCTTAGATCAGGGTGGCGGCCTGTGCGGCATCGACCGCGGTGTACATCGCGGCGATCTCCACGTACGCGGCGCCGGCGCGGGCCAGCTCTTCCTGCGCGAACGAGTTCATCGCCAGGGTCTCCATACCCTCCGACGCGAACGCCATCGCCGCCTGCGCTGAAACCTCGTCGGCTCCAGCCGGCAACATGGTGGTCACCACCGCCGACGCCGTGGTGCCCGCGGCCAGGCCCTGAGTGCCGTTCGCGATAACTTGGGCACCGATTCCGGCAGCTGCTGGGTCGAATGTCATCGGTTGCATTTAGCTACCTCCCCTTACTTCTATCGAAGACGGTGACCTGTGTTGGTCACCGTCGTTAAAGCTGTCGGATTGATCCTAACCGCCCATGGAGGGTGGTGCCGACACTTCTTCTGGAGGATCGACATACGCCGCTTGGATGACCTCTTTTCCGTCCGGTGAAACCAAAAAGGCCTGGCCAGGGGGCCTTCTCTTGATCTTGATTTCCTGCGAGGGGTACTCCTGCTTATCGCCGGACAGGAACAGGGTGGGCGAGCCGGCGCCAAATGCGGCGCCGACGAACTTGTCCATCGTGGCGCGATGCGCATGGCTCATTTGACAGGTAACGATGATATGCAAACCAATATCTGCCGACGCCGGCAATAACGGCCCTAGCGGCGCCATCGGCGGAATTGCGCCACCAGCGGCGACGATCATGTGCCAGTCGTCGACCAGCAGAACGATGTCTGGACCGCTCCACCACGACCGCGACCGCAGCTGCGCCGTCGTCAAGTCCGGCGGCGGCAGCCGTTTCCGCAGGATTTCTGCCAGTGCCTTGACGGACTCGTCCAGCGACGAACTGTTCCGGTTGATCGCGCCCGCGGGGAGCAGATGTGACTCCGGCACGGCGTCCAGCAGCCCGGACCGGTAGTCCGCCAGCATGAAGCGCACCTGTTTGGGGCTGTTGCGGGAGCAAATGGCCTGCGCGACCGCATGGGCGATGCGGGTCTTGCCCGACTTTGCCGCACCGAAGATCAGTAGGTGCGGCGTCATCTGCATGTTGTTGTAGGCGACCGATAGGTCCGCCTCGCGCACGCCCATAGGGATCATCCAGCGGGTGCGGTAATCAGCGTCCGGCCCGGGCGGGTTGGGATCCAGCTCGTGCAGGTAGATGCGTTCGGGCAACACCCTGACCTGGGGCGCCTGTTCGGTGTGACCGGCCGAGATCTGCTGTACGGCCGCCGAAATCGCCTCCACCAGGTTCTGGGCACTGTGCACCCCGTCCAGCCGTGGAACCCCCATCATCAGGTGATGCTTCTCCATTGAGATGGCGCGGCCCGGACGGTTAGCCGGGATCTCCCGGGTCATGCGGTCGATCTGGGTCTCGTTGATATCGCCGAGCCGGAATTCGACCTTCGTGCCCAGATAGTCACGGACCCGAGCCTTCAACTCCGTCCAGCGTGGCGTCGAAATGACCGTGTGCACGCCGAAGGCCAGGCCCTGCCCGGCGAGGTCCTGCACCATCGGTTCGAGGTCGGGAAACTCGGAAATGAACGCAGGCCACCCGTCGATGACCAGGAAGACGTCGCCGAACGGGTCGGCCGCAGCGGGATGGTTCGGATCGTTGCGCATCTGGCGATACGCCGCGATCGAGCCCACCCGGTACTGCTTGAAGATTTGTTCCCGAGACCGCAGCACGGCTTTCATCTCGGCAACCATGCGGTTGACCTTGTCCGGTTCGGAACGGGTCGCCACACCACCGACATGGGGCAGATCCTCGAGATAGATCAGTCCACCACCACCGAGGTCGATGCAATAGAACTGGACATCTCGCGGCGAGTGGGTGGCCGCCGCTGACAACACCAGGGTTTGCAGGAACGTCGATTTGCCGGTTTGCGGCGCGCCTCCGACGGCGATGTTGCCGCCCGCCGCGGATACGTCGACACCCCAGACATCCTGGCGATGACGACGCGGCTCGTCCATGATTCCCATCGGAAAGCGCAACGGCTGTCCGATGTCGCGCTCGACGAGTTCGTTGACCGGTACCGGATCCTTCAACGGCGGCAACCACATTCGGTACGCGATCGCTTCGCCGGTACCCAACTGGTCGAGCACGACCTCGCGCAGCACTCGCTGTTCCGGTTCGACGGTCATAAGCGCCGCTCCTCCTCACCGCTTCGCTGTGCATCGTCGCCGGCGCGGGTCATGACATCACCGCCCGGTCGAAGATCGGCGCCGCGGTGAACCGATGGATCTGGATGTCGCGTCTGCGGTGCTGCACGGGTGCTTCACCGTTGGTTTCGCCGTCCTTGTGAACGGTGGGAACGTACGGCGTACCGGTGTAGACGCTCTTGAACTTGACCGGGTCTTCCATACCGACCCGCAGGAATCCGACACCGCTTTCCTTGTTGGTGATGTATTGCGCTTCAGGTGTACCGATCACCGCCTTGGATTCCGCAGAACTGGTGGTCCGCAAGGCGATTCGATACGTCAGGTTGGGCTCGAGTTTGTCGATGCGCACACCGCCGGTGTTCAGCGACTGAGTGGCTAGCAGCAGATGGACTCGCAGCGACCGACCGACGCGGCAGATCCGGTCGAACAACGCGATGAAGTCCGGGTGGTTCTGCAGTAGTTCGGCGAACTCGTCGACGACTACGAAAAGTGTTGGCAGCGGTGGTAGGTCGGCGCCGCGCTCGCGGTGCTTCTCGTACTCAGCAACACCGGATAGCGCACCTGCAGCACCGACCTGCATGCCGGCCTGACGCAGAATCGTTTGCCTACGGTCGAGTTCGCCGGTGAGAACCTCGCCCATCCGGCTGACCAGCTCGGCCTCTTCTTCCATGTTGGTGACGACGGCCGCGGTGTGCGGCAGTCGCTCCATGCCCAGGAACGTCGAGCCACCCTTGAAGTCGGTGAGCAGCAAGTTGATTTGGTTCGGATGGTGGGTGGCGGCCAGCGACAGGATCAGCGTTCGAAGGAATTCGGACTTACCCGATCCCGTCGTACCGATGAGCATGCCGTGCGGTCCGGCCCCGAATTCCGCGCCCTCCTTGATATCCAGGTACATGACCTCACCGGTCTTGAGCTCATGCCCGAACGGGATCCGCAGCCGGTCTTGGTCGGTGTCGGCGAACATCCGCCACCGGCTCGGTGTCACTTCTTCCACTGTCTGCGCCCCGACCAGCTGATGCCATTCGGTGGACACCTTCTTCTGGACCCGGGTGGTCTTGTCGATGATCGTGCCGGTGATGGACCAGCCGGCCAGTTTCCGTGCAATGCGGGTGGCTTGCTCGGGCGAAACCCAGTCGGTTGTTGATGTCACCTGACGGAACGATTGGTTGGGCAGCCGGTCGTCGGCGGTGCCGTCCTTGTCAACCCTTATGCGGTAAGCAGATCCGCGATGGTTGCCCAAGGTGATGACGGTGACGCCGGCGCGGCCGTCGACCGGGAAACCGGCGGAACCGCCGGTCAAGTCGATCACCACGATGTGCGGTCCGCCGGGACCCGCGTCCGGTGTGTGCGGACCGCGCGCGGTCAGATCGCTAAGCCCGTCGGGACGGGTGAAAATCATCCGGGTCGACCCGGCGGCGTCGGTGTCCGTCTGATGCTGCACATGCGGAAGCCATTTCAGCCACGACCACTGCGGGTCCTCCGGGTTTTCGGTGAGCACCCGGATTTGCATGAGGTCTGGCGGATGGAACACGGCAAGGTGGCAGATCATTGCGCGCAGCAGTCCGGCCGCGCCCTCCGCATCGCCTCCGACTGCGATGGTCGGAAATGTCCGCAGCTGCACCAGTTTCGGGCAGTCGTGGATAAGCCCGTGGGTACGCAAAAACTTCAGTACCCACATGTGGCTCACCGGTTCCAGGTGCGGTTGCGGTGCGGCGTCAGGGCCGGCCAGCTCGCCGCCGAGTGCTGGCTTCAAAAGGCGGTCCACCGCGGGCTCGGAACCTATCCCGATGCGGGCGGCCGCGAAAAAGTCGGCGTTGGCAGGGCGGGACCACTGGCGATGAGTGCCGATCAGTGAAAGCAGGTCGTCCGGATGCGGTGCGTGATAGCCAAAGAACGTCACCTGTGCACTTGCCGATGAAGTCACACGTGTGCGCAGGCCTGCCAGATATCGCAGATATTCCCGACGGTCGGCGTTGATTTCGGGAACTTTCTTGCCGCCCGGTCCGCCGCCGGCCATGAAACCGACTGTCGCCATGATCATCATCAGCGGCATCATCAACATGTAGGGCGACAATTGCCGGACGCCGGTGAACACCATGATCGCGATCATCCCGAGCATGCCGCCGGCCATCACATAGGGCAGCACCTTCTGGACGCCTGACGGCGGAATCTCGACGCCGAGATCCTCCGGCGGGGTGACACTGATTTCGCCGGGCGTCAGCCGTGGCCCGCGCTTGACGGTCGGAGTGAACTTCTTGGTCGTCATCAGCTCTCTCCCGGGACTTTCCGCGGCTTCGGGTCAGGGGGCAACGTGTCATGCTCCAGCAGCGCTGCCTGCTTGGACAGCACCGGACCGTCCACGAGCAGCCGCACGATCTCCCATGGCGCCTTCTTCGGCGACGTCAGGCCCAGCGTTTTAGCCGTCTCCTGGTCTGGCAGCCCGTAGCGCACACCCTGGGGGTCGATGTAGTACAGCGCCTCCCCGTGTTTGGGATCCGGTGATTGCAGCTGTACGAACTTCCCGCCATCAGTGAAAACCGTTGCGGCCCCGTCGATCTGCTTGATACCGGTGTTCATGGCCGCCGGCGGAATCGGCAGGTGTCGCCCGCTCAAAACCGCGGTCTTCGGAGACTGGTCGCCAGCCTCACGTTCCCATGACCAGCACAAGGTGGGTGCATCCTTGCGGGCGAGGATCGTAAGCGGTTCATCGGGCAGCGGCGACGCGTACACCCGTTCGGGAATCCTGGCGACCACGCTCGACTCGATCGTCGGAGGCGAGATCAACCCGAACGAATTGGTTGCACGCAACGCCGCCGAAGTCGTCGCGTTCACACGGGCTACGCCGTCCGGCAGCACCACGAACTTCTGCGGCCCCGACTCGCTCTGGGTTTGGAAGACCGATCCGATCAGCAAATTCTCCGGCAGGCCAACGGTATTGGGCGCGCCTGCGCCCGGCACCGGCGGCAACTGCCACGGCCCGACGTCGGGTATCGCGTTATACATTCCTTCTGACATGGGAGTCGCCTTGGCGGTAACCGGTATGCCGACGGCCGACGCGACGGCCCGATCGGTCAGGTCGATGACGTGGCGTCCGGTTTTGGTCACCACCCATTCCTTGCCGCGATAGGTGGCCAGCAGTGCCTGATTCGGTTGCATCGGACCGACCGACCGATCCGTGGCCAAAGGCATTGCGATCACAGAGGTGTCGACCGCAGGGGCGACGCTCTCCGGGTTGGCGACGGTGTCACACAGCGCCCAATCGGACGACGCATCGGATGAAACCGGCGTGGCGTACGGAGCTCCGGGGATCCCGATGCGCTGTCCCTTTGGCATCTTGTCCAATTCGGCGGACTTCACCGCCGAGGGGTTGCTGGCGCTCCCCAACACCAATCGCGCAGAAGTGAGGTTGTAGACCGGATGCAGCTGACCGGTTCCCGGCAACACCACATAGAGCTGATTGGTGGTGCGGTCGACGAGCAGCGTGTCGCCGCTACGGCGGCCCAGCGGCTTGAAATACGCCAGCATCCCGGCGCCGAGCCCCACCAACACCGCAATAACGATGCCCAAACCCACTGCCCGGCTGTAGAAGGCGAGCGGATCGTCGAACATGCGGGTGTCCCGCCGCACGATGGCATGCTCGACACGGCGTAGCAGAAATCGCCAACCGCTGACCTGAACCTTGGTGGTAAGCCGAAATCCCGCCATATCTCACTCGCCGATATTGAGGCGTCGGTGCACGGCGGCGATGGCCTCTGCCATGTCCTGTCCGTTGATCTCGCGCAGGCGGTCGACGTCCAGGTCGTCGATGTTGATGGCCTGTGCCAGTCGCATGTCCCGGAACTGCTCAGCCGATTCCACCAGCTGGCGTGCGTAGCGGCCGTTACCCGCCACATCGAGCGCCGGTTTGTCACCGAATGTGCGCTGACTCAGCAGTTTCGCCGCCTCCAGCAGGTTCTCGGCCGCGTCGATACTTAGCGTCGAATCGTTGGCTGTGGCAATCACTTTCGCGATCTCGAGGATCTCCTCCGGCGAGTAGGAGTCGAATTCGATGCGGGTTGCGAAGCGTGACCGCAGCCCGTCGTTGACCTCCAGCAGTCGTTCGATGTCAGAGCTGTAGCCGGCAATGATCACCACGAGGCGGTCGCGGTCATTTTCCATCCGGGCCAGCAGAGTGTCGAGCGCCTCTGTGCCGAACGGGTCGGCGCGGCCGTCTCGCTCCTGTACCAGCGTGTAAGCCTCGTCGATGAACAGCACACCGCCGACCGCTCGGTCGATCGTCTTGGCGGTCTTGACTGCCGACTGGCCTTCGTATTCGGCGACGAAGTCCTTGCGCGACGTCTCGACGAGTTTTGGTTCGGCGATGACTCCAAGTCCGGCCAAGATATTGGCGACCACCCGGGCTATCGTCGTCTTGCCCGTACCGGGCGGTCCGGCGAAAATCATGTGCTTGCTCGCCTGGGCGACCTTCATGCCCTTGGCAGCGCGAACCTTCGCCATTTGGGTTGCTGCCCGGTATCTTTCGATCTGCTCTTTGACCCGGCCCAATCCGATTTGACGGTCCAATTCGGCCTGGGCCTCGGCGAGCAGCTTCTCCTGACCCGAGGTATCGGCGACAACACTGGACGGATCCCAGGGATCTTTCCGAGCCGCGATCTTTTCGGCGCTGGTAGGCACCAGGCGGTAGCCCGGATCTCTCAGTGCCGCAGCAACTTTGGGCTCAGGGTAGTTCGCCTGCAACCATTCCAGCAGCGGTACCGCGCCTTCTTCGTTGCCCTGGCCGCGCCGAACCATCGCCAGATACCAGGCGATCGCACGTCCACATGCCTGACCTGCGGGCGAATCGTGTGTCTCGGTGAGCCGACGCTCAGCCTCGCTGAACAGACCCAGGTTCGCTGCGGCAACCCCATGAGCAACGCTGGCCGCAGCAGCCAGGAAACTGTCGGTCCAGGTAGAGGATCCTCTCACCTCGTCGATCACATCGGTCCAGCGTTCCGCTGCGCCGTAGACCACCGCCTTGACCCACGAGACCAGGAATTCCGCGCCGCTGGCCGGCGCGCTATCCAAGGCGTCCATCGCATCGGCGTAGCTGCCGGCGGAAGCTTCGCTGACCGCAAAGCCAAGGGTGATCGCCAGGGGAGAGGTGATCGGGTAAGTGATGTCGCCGTACAAGCCGCCGATCGGGACTCTGGCGTTGAGGGCGTTCATCGAAATCTCTGCGGCGCCCGCCAGTCGCCCGAAATTCATCCGCGAGTACCAGGCCCGGAACATCGTCACCCGGTCGGTGTCACCGCACTTGATCCGACCGATCCACGCATCGCAGGCGGACTCGTCGTAGTTCGTGATCTCGGTGAACAACTCCATGGATCGGGCCGGCGACATGGGCAGCATGCTCACAGCGCTGGCAAACATGTTCGCCAAATGATCAGTCATGGTCACCTGCATATCGTGTTGCGAAGACCTGTGCCGTCGCTGCGGTCGCTTCCTCGGGCGTAGGCAGATTCAGGTCGCGGGTCAGGAAGTCGCGTGTAGTCGCGTTGTCTTGTCCGAGTTCGCGCATCGCTTCGGAGATAAACGCGTACTGCGCGGACCGCGCCTTTTGTCTGGCCAGGTCCGCGATGACGCGTATCTCCTCAGCGAGATGGGATTCGGTCATAGTCGTCACTTTCGCCGTCAGGTCAATCCGCTGGACGCGCCCATCCATGTACGCCGTCACTGTCACCGTCCCGGGCGGGTTGGTCACCGTGAACAGCGGCGATTGAAGCTCTTCGTCCTCCTCTTCGGGAGCGCCGAAGGCGTCCAATTCGCCGTCAGTATCCCCCGCCTCCCCGCTCGGGACATACTCGTCGAACACATCTAGCACGGACTCCTCGGCGCCGTCATCAGCGACGGAGAAATCCAGGGCAGACAGATCGTCGTGATCGTCGTCGTCGCCATCTAGATCGTATGGCGGAACGCCATCCACCATGCTTCCTTCCCAACCCTTGCTATGAATACTCCGCGTCGGTGCGCTCGAACCAACTACCCGACGGCAAGAATCCCACCAACCCCTCCAGCGCGCGCTGGAGATTCTCGTTTGTGCCCGGCAGAAAACTGCCATAGAGCTCGCCGTTAACGCGGCGCGGAATCGACACCAGCCTGCCCTTCTGCGAGTCCGCGACACCGGCTGCCAAGTCGGTTGTCGTGGTCGTGCCACCTGGGTGGCGTTCAGTTGCGGTGATTTCGACCCAGCTCGTCGGGTTGGCGATGATGTCAGCGTAAATGCGGGCCGAAGAGGGAGCGACGCCGTACTGCGCGATCTGGGACGGCGTCGTGCACTCGGCAAGCTTGCTGGCGACTCCCGTGAGCGGTTCGACGTCGGCGGGCTCGGCCGGACCCAGCACGGTGTTCACCATGCCGGCCAAGCCAACCTGCGGTGCGACCAATTGGAGTACCAGCATGTCGCCGTCGCGGGCGGCGACCACATGGCGCTCGCCCTTGCGGCATACGACGAAGCGCACCATCTTGCCGCCCTCGAAATCGCGGCGGAACCACCGCGCTTCCAGCGTCCGGTCCGCCCTGCTGAGCGTGTCCACCATCGCCGCCACAGCCGGATGGGGCGCACCGTACAGGTCAAGGACTCCCTGGTCGGTGAGGTCACGTCGCACTTGGTCCCAGACGAGGTCCCGCAGCTCCAGCTGAGGGATGTTGGGCCGGATGGCCAGTGCGATCGGGAAATCCACCAGGCTCAGGCGGTCGGCGATCACCAACATGCCGTCGATGGTGACCTCGACGCCGACGACGTCGTCGATGTTGCCCGCTGTGCGGTCGGTCGTATAGGGAGTCGTCATTGTCTACCTCGGGTGCATTTGTCCGTCGAGCTTGCCGGCCTCTTGTTGGTCGGTGCACTGATAGTTAGTTGCCGCCATGTTCAGCTTTTCGCCGAGGTCGGTTGAGACCGCTTGCATGCCGGCGCTTGCGGCGCTGCGCGTCTGTTCGGCCATCATTACCGCCGCGGTGGTGCCGACGCAGATGACCCCGTGATTCACTGCCATCGAGCTGCTGACGCCCTGGGCTGCCGCGGACGCGGCTCCGATTTGGGACGCGGCCTGTTGCTGTTTGCTCGACAGCTCATGCAGCTCGTCCGTTGTGACTTGTAACGGGTCGGTCATGGATTGACCCCCTCTTCCTACTCTTTATCTACAACTGCCTTATTTACAACTGCGCCGACGCGGTGGTACGCGGTATCGATTGATTGACCGGATCCAACCTTAGGTGGCCCGCTCGTGCACCTGCTCTGTATCGGTCTCGACCTCGTGGCTGACGGGTGCCCGCCCCATCGGCGGCAGCTTGCTCGTGTCGGGTCCTGCACCGGGAACCATCTGCGGGCCAGGAGGTTTCGGGACGCTCGGCCCCGGCCCTGCTCCCGGCGTTACGGGCTGTGCCGGTGGGGTGGTGCTTGCCATGCCGCCGCCAGTCTGCCCACTGAATGCCGTCGCAACCGGGGTGCCGCCACCGCTCGGTGCAGTGGTAACCCACGGGACGTTTCGGGTGGACGGTGTCCCGGGAGACGTCGGTGGTGGCGTGCTGGGTGAGCTGGGTGTCGTGGGCCGGCTCGGCATGCCGGGTGAGCTGGGTGTGCTCGGAGCAGTAGGCGTGCTGGGTGCGCCGGGCCCGGTGGGAGCGCTGGGCGTGCCGGGTGCGCTGGGCGCCCCGGGTGCGCTGGGCGCCCCGGACTTGCCAGGCCCACCCGGCGAACTCGGCTTGCTGGGCCCACCCGGCGAGCCCGACCTTCCGGGACCAGTCGGCGAACTGGGCATGCTCGGCCCACTCGACTTGCCAGCCCCGCCTGGCGACCCCGACTTGCTTGGTCCACTCGGCGAGCCGGATTTGCCAGAACCACCGGGCGTCCCTGATTTACGAGGCCCACCCGGTGTTCCAGGAGTCCCCGGCGACGGACAGAAGGCAGACAGTGCACCGGTGGGGTGCGCGCTCGATGCGACCTCGTTGTATTTCCCGATCGCTTGCTGTACGTGTAACGCGTTCTGCATGGCCTGAAAGGCCATCTGGGTCATCCGCGCGTAGGGGAGAGGCATCGCACCCGCCACGGCTCCGGCTTGAAATGCCAATGACATCTCTGGGCCGACCACGGGAACGGCATACAACGCGATGGCGACGGGAATACAGACCATAAGAACGTCGGACGCGACGTCTATGTATGTCTGGGTCTCCGTGAGCTGACGCGCCTCTTCTTGCACAATCCCGTGCATCATGTTATCGGCGTGCGCCATAATCTCTGCGCGGCCTTGCTGTTTGGTGTTTTGTTTGGTATATGCATGCGACCCCGTGCCTTCCCAACCGTTGGGAAAGGCGGATTCCAACAATTGGCAGACCTGTTGGAACTGCGTCGAACCGTTACCAAATCGGTCACCCGAATCGGGATCTCCAAATCCGAGCTGTAAACTCATCAGTGTAAGGGCCAACAAAGCGGCATCAATAATTGGCGTCTCCGCGCCGGCTAGACCGCTTACCCACTTCGAACCCGCCTTGGAGAACAGCTGCTTTCCAAACTGTTCCAGACCTTCGATTCCGGCTTTCTTCCCGGCCGCCTCCATCACTCTGCCGGTGGTCCTTAGCACGTCCGGAAGACTCTTTAATTTCAAGCCCTTGCCGACGCCACTCCCAATGTCGCCGAAGAGGTCTACGATATCTTTAGGATTGCCGTCGAGCGCGCCCTCCAGATGGGTGAGCGCTTTCCAACCATCGTTAAGGTTGTTGAGAGCTTTGCCGCTTTTACGGAAAGCGCCGCCGCCGGCTGGATCCAGCAGTTCTGAGAACTTTTCAGGTACCCCTAATAAGTCGTAGAACTTCTGCAGGCCTGCGTCTTCATTCGGACCATCACCCATACCGGGCAGCTCCCTTCGTCGGATGACAGCGTATCAGCGTGCCGATGGCCCTCAGTGCATGAATTTTGCGGTCGCATCCACCCCAGCGCCGCTCTTATCCGAAAGGGTGCGGCGGCAACTTTGGCCAAAGTTCCAGCTGGGCGAGGGGATAGCGGCACCAGTCCGAAGGATGTTCACTTCGGCAGACGACGCGATGCCGTACGTAGCAACGTATGCATGCAGTCGCTGCGCCCGGGTGAGGTTGTGAGAAGGTATCGGTCATGCCATGGTATCCGGGATCTGACGGTCGATCCGTCACCAACTTCTGGGACGGTCAGCACTGGTTGATATCCCTTACCAACGACCACTTAATGCTAGACGGGCAGTGGATCGCGTTGAGCGATATTACTCAAGTGGCGTACTGGAACAGGACAATAATCGGCGTGCCTGGTCCAGCAAATAATTATGGCAGCGGAATGCATACTCACCGGGGCTTTTGTGTAAAAGATATCCGTGGAAATGACTGCACTCTCAACTTCGATAATCCGGTGGCAAGAGATGTGCCAGAAAACGAGGTAGCGTGGAGAGGATTAGCTGACATCTCCCGTCGGTTTATTGAACCGCTGGTTGCTCAGCGTGTTCTCGCGTCCCTGCGCGCGGGAGTAGAGTATACGATCGACGACGGCGGCTGCTTCATTACGCTGTCGAATTCAGGTTTCCGCGGGAAGGTCTTCCGTGCGAAAGCATACTCGTGGGCCGACTTTTACCATGTCGAAGTTAACGCTGCCTTCAATAACATGTCCCCATCGAAGAACCACGGACAAGCAAGGGTATGGGCGCAGACAGGGGAGAAGCGCAAGACGCGCCTCGTCACCGGGCTGGACACCACGGTCCCGAATGCGGTCGTACTGGCGACCCTAATGCCCATGTGCGCGCAGGCGTTTGCGACCAGAATTGTTTAGAGGGAGCGTCAACGCCAGCTGATCTGGGCGATGAGGGATTCGAGCGCATCGGCAGTCGCGGCAGGGAGCGCTTCCTCTGTTTCCGCGCGGACGATCATGTCGTCGGTGACGCCGGCCGCCTGCGCGGTCTCCGATATCGACAGGTTCGCCCGCCGACGCGCCGCATATAGCCGCTGTCCAAGCGTCGCGCCAGGTGCCGCCGCGCCGAGCATCATCAACTCGTCATAGTTGCGCCGCACTGTACTGAGCGCCTTGATCAGCGGTGGCGTGACCTTGCCGATTTGGGTGGCCCGAATGGCAACCGCCTCGAGCCGCCGCAAGTCCGCCAGGATCGATGTCACCCCTCGGGTGAATTCTGGATCCTGCACGGGCGGCAGGGCGGAGATCGCCAGGCTGCAACTGTCCACCGCGGCGATGACGGCCTGCGCGATCAACGGCACCTGCTCGTCGCCGGAAAGGATCTCGGTGACCTCTTCGCCGGGAACGGGGCCGCCCTCGCGAATGCGCGCAATAGCACCCGGCGGCCAGCGCAACACCTCCTCGAGCTTCGCCCGGGTGCGTTCCCGCGGCCAGCTACGTCCCTTTTCAAAAGCGATGAGCGCCCCGGCGTTGATGACCCCGTCGGCGGCCAGGCTGCGCTGACTGATGTCGAGCTCGCGGCGACGTGCCGCGGCCGCCGCTCCTGCACGGACCACACCGGGGTCCAGGTCATCGATCTGCCAGGTACCGGTGACGTCGAGGTCTTCGGGCTCACGCGGACGCTGCTGATCCCCGGATTTGTCCGGATCGACGACGTCAAATGTCAACGGTCGGCCCTGATTCGGGTCACCCAGGCGGACGGTTGTCTTGCCAGTGACAGCGATCGAGCTTGTACGCAATCCGTCCACGTACATCCCGTAGCGACTGTTGTCGACCACCCGCCACTGCCCGTCGATGGACTCGACCTTGAGTGCGATTCGCGGGTCGTCGATCCGCACGCGGTCCTCCGGATTCCTACCGATCGTGGCGACGCCATGGCCCGGTTCAATCGCATGGGAGTTCTGGCCGTCCTGCACGATCAACAGAGTTGACTCGCCAGTCGGCTCGACGTTGGTCATCTCCGGCGATTCCTTGGATTTGAGGGTGGCTCTAGCCGACCCAACGATCTTAACCGTTGCACGCGGCGAAGCGCTACGGCCACAGCTACGTTTGTTAAGTCACATACTTCACGTGAGTCGACGCGCCGCCGACGGCAGTAACTGTGTCAGCGCTACGGCTTCCGTCCAGAAAACCCGCGTGACTCGTGGACCTGCAGCCGCTGTGAGTGGCCACGGATAAGTGCCTGCTCAGTCCCAAGGATCGGCGCCCGGCGCGGAACTATTCCTACCTTGAGCTGCTGTGACATCGGTATGATCGCGGATCGCCGCTATATCCCGGTGTGGCCTTAACGGGTCATACGGTGCCACGTGACGTTGGGGATGCGATTCGTAAAGCGTTGCGCATGTCGTTGCGGTGAATGTAGCGCTAACTGTTGCACTGCTACGGTTTGTGCTATACGCTTCTGAACCATCGGCCGCGACACCGCGGCACTTACCGAAGGAACGGGACACTATGACCGCAACAGCCCTCTACGAACTCCCGCTGGGTGCGTGCACACGAGACCCGGAGCGTTGGACCACGATCGCCGACGAGGAAGCCAAGGCCATCTGCCGGTCCTGCCCACGTCGCTGGCTATGCGCTCGAGAAGCCTGCGAACTGCCCGGCGTAGAAGGCCTTTGGGCCGGTGTCGTGGTTCCTGAAACAGGCCGCGCACGAACGTTTGCACTGCGCCAGTTGCGCTCCCTGGCCGAGCGCAACGGTTATCCCGTCAGGGACCGCAAAGTCTGCCCGGTCCCCGCATAACCAAGACGGCGCCCCGCTGCCAATACGAGGGGGTGGCGGCGAGGCGCCGCATAATGAAACCGACCCCTGCGGATAACCGCAGGGGTCGGATTCTGTCCGGGGTCAGGAAAGAAGCGTTCCTGGCCTGATCCTTTGCTTAACCGTTGTGGCCTGCCCCACCCTGGCTGCCCGCCGGGGTCGCCTGGCTTGCCCCGGGTGTCGGCGTCGCGGGGTTGCCGCCGGTGGTGTCGGGGCTACCGGCGGTGCCGGGCGCCTGTTGGGTGCCCCCGGAAGCGGGCGTTCCCTGGCTGCCACCCGGCTGCTGACTACCGGGTGCCGTCTCCGGGCTACCGGACGTTGCCGGCGACTCCGGGCTGTTGGCCGGAGCAGGAGCCGCCGGGCTACCCGCTGTTCCGGGCGCTGCGGGTGTTGCAGGTCCTGCAGGCGCTGCCGGAGTACCTGCGGCCCCGGGTGCGGCAGGGCTGCCCGCCGGTGTCGCGGCGCCGCCTGCGGCAGGAGGAGTCCCCTGGCTGCCAGCCGGAATCGGCGTCCCTTGGCTGCCGGTGGCCGCGGGCCCCGCCGGGTTGCCGGCGGGAGTGGCCGTCCCCGGCGTCCCTGTTTGTGCGGGCGTGGTGGCGTTGCCGGCCTGAGACGGTGTGGCTCGTCCCCCTGTGCGGCCTTGCGACTGCGACGACTGAACCCAGGACGCGAGCTGGTTGCCGGCACCGTCGGTGTACACGACGGAGTTCGGGTTGTCGCCGGTCACGTCGAAATAGATTTTGCCGCTGGTCTTGTCGCCCTGCGCAATACCGGCCGGGTTGACGCCCTGCGGCGTGGCGACCTGGTACAAGACGCGGTACGTCTGGCCGCTTGGCGACACGGCGTTGAAGTTCGACACGATCGGCGTGGCCCCGCCCTGGATGGCCTCATCGGTGGCGGTGGCTTCCCACAGCGTGCCGTGCGGCTGGTAAGGGATGGTGTCAGAGCTCTGCTTCAGGTCACCGACAGTCCAGCCCTGGACGTTGGTGCCATTGACGATCTTCGCCTGGCTGCCCAAACTCTGGCTGTTGGTGGTCGCGCCTTCATCGGCCGAGGCAAGCGATGCGCCCGCGATCCCGATGGCTCCTGCGGCTGCAGCGGCTGCTGCCGCCATGGCGGTGGTTCTGATCTTCAAGATGGTTCACTCCTTTTTCGTCTTCAATCGTCTTCGGTGGCGGCTTCGCTGCGACGGATTACGCCAACACCGGCACATTATGCCGATTCTGTGGAGCCTAGTTGTCGCCAGCGGTAATTAACACCCTTGTTCTACCACTGGCCCCGGCGGCGTCGCACGACGTTTGTATGCGCCTTCCGTATTGAACAGGCCGACAACAGGCCTCAGGAATGGGTGCTCCACCACATATATAGCTGCTCCAGAGTCGGCCCCTGCGGCTCGCCTTGGACGACGCTGACCAGTTGTGCGTCGTCATTGGTCCACACCACCGCCGGGTAGCCCTGTTGCATGGCGCATAACAGCATGCCGCTGACCTGATCCGGCGTGGCGTTTCGGTGCCAAGGGCCGGGTGATTGTATTCGGCCGGGGCAGTCGACCGGGGTCGAAGTCTTGACGATTCTGTCGAAGGCAGCGCGCGCCGTGACCTTGTTCGGAAATAGTGCGTAAGTCGCCGATGGTGGCCCGTCGGGATCGACATTTCTGCCACAAGACACCTTGGCAAACGCATCTTTTGGCGGAGTGATCGGCTTGCAGACGTCGGGCGGGTAGCCGGGGGGCAGCATGCCGAACAATCGGGCTTGGGACTCGGCGGGCGGGGGTGTGGACACCGAGGGAGCCGAAGCGGTGGGGGAGGGCGTCGGCTCAGTCGTGGGCGACGGGCCGGGTGTGGACTCGGGAATAAGCAGCCAAACCAAGCCACCGATGGCGACCACAGCCACCGCGGCCGCGACCAGGGGAAGCCGGCGGTTCTGTTTCCGGCGCTTAAGGGGCGCGGGTCGGCGCGGGGGCATTCCTATTGGCGGAGCACCGAATTGGCCCGGCCAGCTACTACCAGTCGGGGTGAATGACGGCGCTGAGCGTGGCGCTTCGCCCGGGGTCGGGCCCGCGTGGACCGGGCCCGCACCGGCGCCACCCCAGCCGGGGCCGGCGGGCTGCGGTGGTGGCGTCGGGCGCGGCGGCGCCTCCGTGCCACTCGCCTGCCGAACCGAGGGGCCTGGCGGCGGAGGCGGGGTGGCTGGCGGCGGAGGTGGGGGAGGCGTAGGAAGCGGCCGCGCTTCGAGATCCGGCAGGGTGGCTTCCTCGCTGCGCTCGATGATGTCGCCCGCGCGATCCTGATCGCGCGCGCTCAGCGCTTCGAGAGCCGCCTGTGCCAGTTCGCCGGCGCTGGCATAACGATCCTTGGGATCTTTGGCCATACCGCGAGCGATCACCTTGTCGAATGCACTCGGAATACCGGGATGCAGTTGACTCGGGTGAGGAATGGGCTCCATCAAGTGCGCGGTAATCAGCATGCCCGCACTGTCCGCCCGATATGGCGGCGAACCCGTCAAGCATTCGTGCAGCACACAAGCCAATGCATAAACATCGACGCTGTGAGTTACCTCGGCATTGGTAAAACGCTCGGGCGCAGCATATTTCCAGGTTCCCACCGCGCTGCCCGCCTGGGTCAATCTTTCGTCGGTCGTGGCACTGGCAATGCCGAAATCGACCAAGTAAGCGAAATCGTCGCGGGTGACCAGAATATTTTCCGGCTTGATATCGCGGTGGATCACCCCGGCGGCATGGGCGGCATCCAATGCAGAAGCGGCCTGACGCACAATTGCCACCGCACGTGGTGGAGTCAATGCCCCCGACTCTTTCAAAAGGGTGGCCAAGTCGGTGCCCTGGATCAGGCGCATGTCCAGGTACAGCTGTCCGTCGATTTCGCCGTAGTCGTGGACGGGCACCACGTGCGGCTCCTGCAAGCGGCCCGCGGTCCGTGCTTCGCGTTGCAGCCGTTCACGGAACACCGGGTCCTGACACAGCGCCGGCGACAGCACCTTCAGCGCGACGACCCGCTCTTTTACGGTGTCCTCGGCCTCATATACCTCGCCCATCCCGCCGCGCCCAAGCAGGCGGGTGAGGCGATAGCGCCCAAATTGTGACCCCACGCGCGAACCCTGCGCGGTGTCGCTCATCGCCGACTCCTTAAGTCAACCCACGACCCCACCGGCCTCGGCGAGACGAACTTCCGGAAGACCCGCCGACCGCGACGCCAGGGTGCGTCAACTACGACGGTAATTCCTCGGCACTTTGGTCACACGGTTACCGTAGCAGCCACCCTAAGAGGGCTACTCGGCTCTTAGTTAGCACGTCAAGTCGGCGCCAGTCAGGCAGATAAATTCTACGGGAGCCGTTCGGCGGGCTGACCCGGACGTCGACTGGGCTCCGGTTCCGGTTGCCCGTCACGGGCCGGCGGGCGCGCCGAGTGGGGCCGACGCATGCGCACGTCAGTCGGTTCTTCGAGCTGCCTGCTGCGCCACCGGTTCCGAATTTCCTGCGTCGCATGCTTGATCCGGTCGATCTCACTGCGCACGTCTTCGGGCCGGGTTTCCTGACTGGCGACCTGGAAATAGGTCAGCAAGCAGCGCAACAACTCCAGCTTCTGCTTCTCCCGCTTGGCCAAGTCGTGCGACGTCATCAATTCGATCCGCTGCACCGGGGGAAGCGTGCCCCAATCGAGCACCACTTTCGTCTCGATCGGCTTGCGTCGCCGCGCCTTGTAATTGCTCCACCGGCCTTCCGGCGTCGGGCTGTCGTAGTAGGTGACGGTTCCGGTGAAGCGCGAGGCAATAGCACCGCCCAGTTGGTGACGATCCAGGGCGGAATCCCACACAGTGCGCCATTCCTGACCGGGCGCCAGTTCCGGCAGCTCCTCGGGCAGATGCAATTCGGTGATGTCGACCATGCCCTCGTACGCGTTCTCGTACTCGGCAACGGTGGGCGGGTTGTTGAATTGGAACCGGACGTCATACGCGGTCCGCTGACCGAAGTTCCTAACGACGAGTTCCACCAGGTGCCAGTCCGCAGCATGCGGCTCCATGAACATCGTGACCTGCGGTCGGTGGTCTTCGAAGCTCAGTCTGCGAACGCGGGCCAGGTGGTAGCGCACGTAAACCAAGGCCGCGAGAGCGACGACGACGATCACCCAAAGCGCAAGGCCCAGCCAGGCGGTGGACCCGAAGTCGCTCAGGTCATGCCATCGATCGCTGATCCACCCCACTGACTCCACCTTCCGCCGACGTGCCGCGCGTTGGCCCCCACCCCGCTCGTAAGCGTGCATCATAATGACCCGCCCGCTTAGCCCTAGCCGGGATCGAATACCGCACGCATCCCACATATCCATGGGTTTGAGGTGATTCCGGTCAGTTGGCGCGGCTTAACTGGCTACCGAATTGGCCGAGCCGTCACACACGCTTCTGGAAGCCGTTGCTGCCGTTTGCATTTCGCGTTCAAATCGGCTGAGTCGCGACGCCCGTCGCAGCCACCCGATGACACGTCTCGATCAAGATGGTGGGCGAAGGGGGACTTGAACCCCCACGTCCCGAAGGACACTGGCACCTGAAGCCAGCGCGTCTGCCATTCCGCCACTCGCCCTAAACAACCGGTGGAGATTACCACTGTAATAGTTGGCTTCCCCAATCGTGCCAGTGCCCCGAATGGGCAGGTCGTGCGCGCTCGATGGTCGGTGACCTGCCGAGATGCGATTCTCAGAGTTCTGAAGGTGCCGCCCGGCTGTGCTGGCCCGATACCATTTGAGAAGAAACACGGGTGATACGACGCGAGGGAGGTCGTCCGCCCTGCAGCGGCGAGGCAGCAAAACGAGTAAGGCAGGCGCCGGACATGAGCAGCCAGAAGGGGCTAGTTCAACGAATCGAGCGCAAACTCGAGGCCACCGTCGGTGATGCGTTTGCCCGAGTGTTCGGCGGCTCCATCGTCCCGCAAGAGCTCGAGGCCCAGCTGCGCCGGGAAGCGGCTGACGGTATTCGGCCGCTGCAGGGCAATCGCCTTTTGGCTCCGAACGAATACATCATTACCCTCGGTATGCACGACTACCAGAAAGTGGGCACCGACCCGGCTCTCACTTCCGACGCATTCGCTAAGCACTTGGCGGCATACATCGGCGAACAGGGGTGGCAAACGTATGGTGATGTGGTCGTTCGGTTCGAGCAGTCGTCGAACCTGCACACCGGGCAGTTCCGCGCCCGCGGCGCTGTCAACCCCGACGTGGAGCCCCGCCCGACCGTCAGCGATTTCGCCCCGCCACAATCAGATCATGCGTTCCGCGCAGAACCAGGAGTACCACCGATGACTGAGAATTCGAGCTATCGCGGCGGCCAGGGGCAGGGGCGGCCCGGTGACGATTACTACGAGGACCCCTACGGCCGCGGGGCCGACGAACCCCGGGGCGGCCAGGATCCGCGGGGCCCGTATCCACCGGAGTCCGGTGGTTATCCCGACCAGCGCGGCTATCCGCCGAGGCAGCCCGACCAGGGCGGCTACCCCGACCAGGGCGGCTACCCCGAGCAGGGCGGCTACCCGGAGCAGGGCGGCTACCCCGACCAGCGCGGCTACCAAGAGCAGCGCGGCTACCCCGAACAGGGCGCCTACCCCGAGCAGGGCGGCGGCGGCTACCCGGACCAGCGTGGCTACCAGGATCAAGGCGGGTACTCCGACCAGCGGGGCTACCCCGAGCAGGGCGGCTACCAGGAGCAGGGCGGCTACCCCGAGCAGGGCGGCGGCTACCCGCCGTACGAACAGCGCCCGGCCGGCGGCTACGGCGCCCCGGGCTACGACGCCGGCTATCGACAGGGCGGCTACGGCGGCCAGCCCGCCGGCCAGGGTTACGGCGAGTACGGCGACTACGGCCGCGGGCCGGCCCGCCACGACGAGGGCGGCTACGCGCAACCCGACCAGCGAGCGGCGTACCCGGACCAGGGCGGCTACGACCAGGGCTACCAAGGCGCACCGGGCTACGGACGCCAGGATTACGGCCAAGCCGATTACGGTCGCTACCCCGACGCCGGTCCGGCCGGTGGCGGGTACGCCCCGGCGGCCGGAGGCTATGCCGAACCGGCGGGCCGCGACTACGACTACGGCCAGGCAGGAGCCGGCGGCTACGGCGGTTATGGTCAGGGCGCTTACGGGGCCACCGGCACCACCGTCACGCTGCAACTCGACGACGGCAGCGGGCGGACTTACCAGCTGCGTGAAGGCGCCAACATCATCGGCCGCGGACAAGACGCACAGTTCCGGTTGCCCGACACCGGGGTGTCGCGTCGCCACTTGGAAATCCGCTGGGACGGACAGGTCGCGCTACTGTCCGACCTCAACTCCACCAACGGCACCACCGTCAACAACGCGCCGGTGCAGGAGTGGCAGCTTGCTGATGGTGACGTGATCCGCCTGGGCCATTCGGAGATCATCGTCCATATTCACTGAGCTCACAGCCGGGCAAGCTATCCAGCTTCACCCCGCGTGAAGCGCTGTCCAAGTATCGTGACGTTGCTGATGTGCTCGGTATCGCGGGGCGGAGTAAGCGGTGCCAGGACGGAGAGGACGCCAGATGCAGGGATTGGTACTGCAGCTGACGCGCGCCGGATTCTTGATGCTGCTATGGCTGTTCATTTGGTCGGTGTTGCGAATTTTGCGCACCGACATCTACGCGCCGACCGGCGCGGTCATGGTGCGGCGCGGCTTGGCGTTACGCGGCACCCTGCTGCCGTCGCGGCAGCGTCGCACCGCTGCCCGCTACCTGGTGGTGACCGAAGGGTCGCTGGTGGGCGCGCGAATCACGTTGAGCGGCCAGCCGGTGCTGATCGGCCGCGCCGACGATTCGACCTTGGTGCTCACCGATGACTACGCTTCGACGCGGCACGCGCGGCTATCCCAGCGAGGCTCGGAATGGTACGTCGAGGACTTAGGATCGACCAACGGTACTTACCTTGACAGGGCGAAAGTGACGACGGCGGTACGGGTTCCCATTGGCACGCCGGTTCGCATCGGCAAAACTGTAATCGAGTTGCGCCCGTGACCCTGGTCTTGCGTTATGCGGCTCGCAGTGATGTCGGCCTGGTGCGCTCCAACAACGAAGACTCGGTCTATGCCGGCGCTCGGCTGCTGGCTCTGGCCGACGGCATGGGTGGTCACGCAGCCGGCGAAGTGGCCTCGCAGTTGGTGATCGCCGCGCTGGCCCACCTCGACGACGACGAACCCGGCGGCGATCTGCTGGCCAAGCTCGACGCCGCGGTACGGTCCGGCAACTCGGCGATCGCGGCCCAGGTGGAGATGGACC
Organism: Mycobacterium sp. MFM001; assembly: GCF_003402475.1. Classification (GTDB taxonomy): domain Bacteria; phylum Actinomycetota; class Actinomycetes; order Mycobacteriales; family Mycobacteriaceae; genus Mycobacterium. The sequence goes on along the minus strand of NZ_BFAB01000001.1, from coordinate 473,237 downwards.
CCGATCTCGAGGGAATGGGCACCACGCTCACCGCAATTCTGTTCGCGGGCAACCGGCTTGGGCTGGTCCATATCGGCGACTCGCGCGGGTACCTGCTGCGCGACGGCGAGCTGACCCAGATCACCAAGGACGACACGTTTGTCCAGACACTGGTCGACGAGGGACGCATCACCCGGGAAGAGGCGCACAGCCACCCGCAGCGCTCGTTGATCATGCGCGCACTGACCGGTCACGAGGTAGAGCCGACCCTGACCATGCGCGAGGTACACGCGGGCGATCGCTACCTGCTGTGCTCCGACGGGCTCTCGGATCCGGTCAGCGACGAGACCATCCTCGAGGCGCTGAAGATACCCGACGTCGTCGAGGCCGCCGACCGCCTCATCGAACTGGCGCTGCGCGGCGGGGGACCCGACAACGTGACCGTCGTGGTGGCCGACGTCGTCGAAGACAACTACGGGCCCACCCAGCCGATCATCGCGGGCGCGGTATCGGGCGACGAGGACCAACTCACCCGGCCCAACACCGCCGCCGGGCGGGCCTCGGCCATCAATCCCCGCAAGAGCGTCGTCAAACGCGTTCTGCCGCAAATAGATACGTTCCCACGCCCGCGGCGATCGCGACGGCGGATGGCGATCGGCGCCGCGCTGGTGGTGCTGCTGATCCTGTCCGGCCTAGCGGTCGGGCGCACGGTGATTCGCAGCAACTATTACGTCGCCGCCTACAACGGCAACGTGTCGATCATGCGCGGCATCCAGGGTTCGATCCTGGGCTTCCCCCTACACGAGCCCTATCTGGTCGGCTGCCTCAACGGCCGCAACGAGCTGTCGCAGATCAGCTACGGCCAATCCAAGGGCACGCTGAACTGCCGTCCGATGAAGCTGTCCGACCTGCGTCCGTCGGAACGTGCTCAGGTCGCGGCGGGGTTGCCGGCCGGAACTCTCGAGGACGCCATCGCGCAACTTCACCAACTGCAAGCCGGTTCCTTGTTGCCGCCGTGCCCGCCGCCGCGCGCCACCTCGCCGCCGTCGACCGCGCCGCAGACTCCGCCGACCACCAGCCGCACACCGGAACCGGGCGCACCGAGTTCGTCGCCGACGACCACAGCGCCCACAGTGACTGCACTTCCCCCGCCGCCACCCGAGCCAGGAACCGATTGCCGGGCGGCGGCATGACCCGCGCCGGGGACGACGAGGCGACGCGCGAGTTGAGCACCGCGCCGCAGCCACCGGTCGCCGTAACTCCTCCGCTTCCGACTCGGCGCAACGCGGAGCTGCTGTTGCTGTGCTTCGCCACCGTGATCACCGCGGCGGCATTGACGATCGTCCAGGCCAACCAGGATCGCGGATTACGTTGGGACCTGGTGACTTACGCCGCGGCCTTCCTGGCCGTCTTCGTCGGCGCGCATCTGGCCATCCGGCGGTTCGCGCCCTACGCGGATCCGCTGCTGTTGCCGGTGGTAGCCCTGCTCAACGGCTTGGGTCTGGTGATGATCCACCGGCTCGACCTCGCCGGCCCCGGCCGCCACAGCGGCCCCAGCGCCAACCAGCAGATGCTGTGGACCGTGGTCGGGGTGGCCGCGTTCGCGTTCGTGGTGAGCTCGCTGAAGGATCACCGGCAACTGGCCCGCTACGGCTACCTCAGCGGGCTGGCCGGCTTGGTGCTGTTGGCGATTCCCGCGATGCTGCCGGCGTCGTTCTCCGAACAGAACGGCGCCAAAATCTGGATTCGGTTGCCGGGCTTCTCGATTCAGCCCGCCGAGTTCTCCAAGATCTTGCTCCTCATCTTTTTCTCGGCGGTGCTGGTGGCCAAACGCGGGCTGTTCACCAGCGCCGGCAAGCACGTCCTGGGCATGGACCTGCCCCGCCCCCGTGATCTCGCGCCGCTGCTGGCCGCCTGGGTGATCTCCGTCGGCGTGATGATCTTCGAAAAGGACTTGGGCACTTCGCTATTGCTGTACGCGTCGTTCCTGGTCGTGGTTTACCTTGCGACCCAGCGGTTCAGTTGGGTCGTGATCGGGCTGGCGCTGTTCGCGCTGGGAAGCGTTGCGGCGTACTACGTTTTCGACCACGTCCGGGTACGGGTCCAGACGTGGATGGACCCGTTCGCCGACCCCGACGGCAACGGCTACCAGATGGTGCAGTCGCTGTTCAGCTTCGCCACGGGCGGTATCTTCGGGACCGGCCTGGGCAACGGCCAACCCGATACCGTGCCCGCGGCGTCGACCGATTTCATCATCGCCGCGTTCGGCGAGGAACTCGGATTGGTCGGTCTCGCAGGCATTCTCATGCTCTACACGATCGTGATCATCCGCGGGCTGCGTACGGCGATCGCGGTGCGCGACAGCTTCGGCAAGCTGCTGGCCGCGGGCCTGTCGTCCACCCTGGCCATCCAGCTGTTCATCGTCGTCGGCGGCGTCACCAAACTCATTCCGCTGACCGGACTGACCACGCCGTGGATGTCCTACGGCGGCTCGTCGCTGCTGGCCAACTATGTGCTGCTGGCCATTCTGGTGCGCATCTCACACGCCGCGCGACGCCCGTTCCGTGCCCGCCCGCGCAACACGTCGCCGATCGCGGCGGCCAGCACCGAGGTGATCGAGCGGGTATGAATGCCTCCCTGCGCCGGATCTCGCTGACCGTGATGGCGCTGATTGTCTTGCTGCTGTTCAACGCCACCCTCACTCAGGTGTTCACCGCCGACGGGCTGCGCGCCGACCCCCGTAACCAGCGGGTCCTGCTCGACGAGTACTCGCGCCAGCGCGGCCAGATCACCGCCGGCGGGCAACTGCTGGCCTATTCGGTGGCCACCGACAACCGCTTTCGTTTCCTGCGGGTCTATCCCGACCCCGCGGTGTATGCGCCGGTGACCGGCTTCTACTCGCTGCGCTATTCCAGCACCGGACTGGAACGCGCCGAAGACCAGCTGCTCAACGGCTCCGACCAGCGGCTGTTCGGCCGCCGGCTGGCCGACTTCTTCACCGGCCGCGACCCGCGCGGCGGCAACGTCGACACCACGATCAATCCGCATGTCCAGCAGGCCGCCTGGGACGCCATGCAGCAGGGCTGCGGCGGGGCGTGTCGGGGCGCGGTCGTGGCGCTGGAACCGTCCACCGGCAAAATCCTGGCGCTGGTGTCGTCGCCGTCGTATGACCCCAACCTGCTGGCGTCACACAACGCCGAGGAGCAGTCACAGGCCTGGCAACGGCTGCGCGACGACCCGGCTTCACCGCTGACCAACCGTGCGATCGCCGAAACCTACCCTCCCGGTTCGACATTCAAAGTCATCACCACCGCCGCCGCCCTGCAGTCCGGCGCCACCGAGGACGAGCAGCTGACCGCGGCCCCGAAGATTCCGCTGCCCGACAGCAGCGCCACGCTCGAGAACTACGGCGGCACCTCCTGCGGCCAGGAGCCGACGGTGTCGCTGCGCGAGGCCTTTGCGCACTCCTGCAATACCGCGTTCGTGCAGCTCGGCATGCTCACCGGCGCCGATGCCCTGCGCAGTACCGCGCAGTCGTTCGGTCTGGACGCCGCGCCGGATCCCATTCCGCTGCAAGTTGCGGAGTCCACCCTGGGCCCGATCCCGGATGCGGCCGCGCTGGGCATGTCGAGCATCGGGCAGAAGGACGTCGCGCTGACGCCGTTGCAGAACGCGCTGGTGGCCGCGACCATCGCCAACGCCGGAGTGACCATGCGGCCGTACCTGGTCGATAGCCTCAAGGGGCCGGACCTGGCCAACATCGGCACGGCCACCCCGCACGAACAGCGCCGTGCGGTGTCGCCGCAGGTCGCGGCTAAGCTAACAGAGTTGATGGTCGGCGCCGAGCAAGTCACACAGCAGAAAGGGGCGATCCCCGGCGTGCAGATCGCATCCAAGACCGGTACCGCTGAACACGGCACCGACCCGCGCAACACCCCACCGCACGCGTGGTACATCGCCTTCGCGCCCGCGCAGACCCCGAAGGTGGCTGTTGCGGTGCTGGTGGAGGATGGCGCCGACCGACTGTCCGCGACCGGCGGTGCGCTGGCCGCGCCGATCGGACGGGCGGTGATCGAGGCCGCCCTGCAGGGAGGACCATGAGCCCGCGAGTAGGGGTGACGCTGTCTGGCCGCTATCGCCTGCAGCGCCTCATCGCCACCGGCGGCATGGGCCAGGTGTGGGAGGCGGTGGATAACCGGCTGGGTCGTCGTGTCGCGGTCAAGGTACTCAAGAGCGAGTTCTCCTCCGACCCCGAATTCATCGAGCGGTTCCGCGCCGAGGCGCGCACCACCGCGATGCTCAACCACCCCGGGATCGCCAGCGTCCACGACTACGGCGAAACCCAGATGAACGGCGAGGGCCGCACCGCCTACCTGGTGATGGAGCTGGTCAACGGGGAGCCGCTGAACTCCGTGCTCAAGCGCATGGGCAAGCTGTCGCTACGCCACGCGTTGGACCTGCTCGAGCAGACCGGCCGCGCGCTGCAGGTGGCGCACGCCGCCGGGCTGGTGCACCGCGACGTCAAACCCGGCAACATCCTGATCACCCCCACCGGCCAGGTGAAGATCACTGACTTCGGCATCGCCAAGGCCGTCGACGCGGCGCCGGTCACCCAGACCGGCATGGTGATGGGCACCGCCCAGTACATCGCCCCAGAGCAGGCGCTGGGACACGACGCCACCCCGGCCAGTGACGTCTATTCGCTGGGAGTGGTTGGCTACGAATGTGTTTCGGGCAAGCGGCCGTTCACCGGTGATGGCGCCTTGACGGTGGCGATGAAGCACATCAAGGAGCCGCCGCCGCCGCTGCCCAGTGAGCTGCCGCCCAACGTGCGCGAACTCATCGAGATCACGCTGGTCAAAAATCCGGGCATGCGCTACCGCAGCGGGGGGCCGTTCGCCGACGCGGTCGCCGCGGTCCGCGCGGGCCGCCGACCGCCGCGCCCCAACCAGGCGGCCGCAGCCGGGCGGGCCACGCCAGCCTCCATCCCGTCGGGAACCAAAGCCAGAGCCGTCACCAACCCCAGCGGCCGTACTCCGGCGGCGCGCCGATCACGGCCGACGACCGGCGGACACCGACCGCCGCCACCCCGTCGCACCTTCTCGTCCGGCCAGCGTGCACTGCTGTGGGCGGCCGGCGTGCTGGGCGCGCTGGCGATCATCATTGCCGTGCTCATCGTGATCAACTCCCGCGACGAGAACACCCAGCCCCAGCCGTCGGCGCCGACCGTCACGGACACCGGGACGCCCAGCAAGTCGCCCAGCAACGCGGGCTCGTCGACCGTTCAGCCGTCCAATTGGACGGATCGCGGGCTAACAGGTAATTCTGGACAGCAAAACGGGCAGCCTGTAGCTGTCGCGTTGACGCACGCGTCGCTGGATCGACACGAGATACGGTAATGACCACCCCGCAACACCTGTCCGACCGCTACGAGCTGGGCGAAATCCTCGGCTTCGGCGGCATGTCCGAGGTTCACCTCGCCCGCGACGTCCGGTTGCACCGCGACGTCGCCGTCAAGGTGCTGCGCGCGGATTTGGCCCGCGACCCCAGCTTCTATCTGCGATTCCGGCGTGAGGCGCAAAACGCGGCGGCGCTGAACCACCCGGCGATCGTCGCGGTGTACGACACCGGCGAGGCGGAGACGGACGCCGGGCCGCTCCCGTACATCGTGATGGAGTACGTCAACGGGGTCACGCTGCGCGACATCGTGCACACCGACGGCCCGATGCCGCCGAAGCGGGCCATCGAGGTGATCGCCGACGCCTGCCAGGCGCTGAACTTCTCGCACCAGCACGGGATCATCCACCGCGACGTCAAGCCGGCCAACATCATGATCAGCAACAACAATGCGGTCAAGGTGATGGACTTCGGCATCGCCCGCGCGATCGCCGACAGCGGCGGTAACCGCGTCACCCAGACCGCGGCGGTGATCGGCACGGCGCAGTACCTGTCACCCGAGCAGGCCCGCGGCGAACCGGTCGATGCCCGCTCCGACGTCTATTCGCTGGGGTGCGTGCTTTACGAAATACTTTGCGGCGAACCACCTTTCGTTGGTGACTCCCCGGTCGCGGTGGCCTACCAGCATGTCCGCGAGGACCCCATCCCGCCGTCGCAGCGGCACGAGGGCATTTCTCCTGAGCTCGACGCCGTCGTGCTCAAGGCCCTGGCCAAGAATCCCGACAACCGCTATCAAACCGCCGCGGAGATGCGCGCCGACCTGATCCGGGTCCACAACGGCGAACAGCCCGAAGCGCCCAAGGTGCTCACCGACGCCGAGCGCACGTCGATGATGGCGTCGCATCCCACCGGTCCGGTGGGGCCGCAGACCGACCCGCTGCCGCGCCAACAGCTCGACTTCGCCAAGGACCGCAATGTCGGTTCGGTGGGCCGCTGGCTGATCGCGGTGGCGGTGCTGGCCGTGCTGACCGTGGTCGTGACGATCGTCATCAACACGTTCGGCGGCAACATGCGCAATGTGCAGGTGCCCGACGTGCGGGGCCAGGCATCCGCCGATGCCATTGCGGCGCTGCAGAACCGCGGCTTCAAGACCCGCACGCAGCAAAAGCCCGATTCGACGGTTCCGCCCGACCACGTGATCGGCACCGATCCCGGCGCCAACTCCTCGGTGGGCGCCGGCGACGAGATCACGATCAACGTCTCCACCGGACCCGAGCAGCGTGAGGTGCCCGACGTCTCGTCGCTGAGCTACGCGTCGGCGGTGAAGAAGTTGAAGGCCGCGGGCTTCGGACGGTTCAAGCAAGTCAATTCGCCGTCGACGCCCGAGATGAAAGACCGGGTGATCGGGACCAATCCGCCGGCCAATCAGACCTCGGCGATCACCAACGAGATCACCGTCATCGTCGGATCCGGTCCGGCGACCAAGCAGATCCCCGCCGTCACCGGGCAGCCCGTCGAGCTGGCGCAAAAGAACCTCACGGTGTACGGCTTCACCAAGTTCACCGAGGCCGCCGTGGACAGCTCCCGACCGGCCGGCGAGGTGGTCGGCACGAATCCGCCTGCCGATGCGACAGTGCCGCTGGACTCGGTGATCGAGCTACAGGTGTCCAAGGGCAACCAGTTCACGATGCCCGACCTGTCCGGCATGTTCTGGACCGACGCCGAACCGCAGCTGCGGGCGCTGGGCTGGACGGGTGTGCTGGTCAAGGGCGCCGACGTCGACGCCGGCGGCGACAAGCACAACCGGATCGTCTACCAGAGCCCGGCGGCGGGGCAGGGCGTGAACAAGGACGGCCCGATCACGCTGAAGTTCGGTCAGTAGCCGGCAGCGCGGCAGTACTTTTCACGATCTCGTCTTCCAGCCGACGCACCAACGCGTCGTCGCGGGGATGCCCGCAGTAGGCCAGCCAATTAGCCAGCATCCGGTGCCCGCCCTCGGTGAGGATGGACTCGGGATGGAACTGCACCCCGTGGATGGGCAGCTCGGTGTGCCGCACCCCCATGATCACGCCGCTGCGGGTGCGGGCGGTCACCTCCAGCTCGGCGGGCAAAGTCTCCGGCAGGATCGTCAGGGAGTGATAGCGGGTTGCCGTGAATGGATCCGGAAGTCCTTGCAGCACACCGACATTCGTGTGGAACACGCTGCTTGTCTTGCCGTGCAACAACTCGGGGGCACGGTCCACGGTGCCGCCGAATGCCACGCCGATGGCTTGGTGCCCCAGGCACACGCCCAGCAGCGGGGTGCGCGCCGTCGCGCAGGCATGTACCAGGCCGATCGAGGCGCCGGCGCGTTCGGGCGTGCCGGGCCCAGGGCTGAGCAGCACGCCGTCGAACTCGGCGGCTACCGCGGCGTGGTCGGACAGCCGGGCGTCGTCGTTTCGCCACACCTGCGCCTCGACGCCGAGCTGCCCGAGGTACTGCACCAGGTTGAAGACGAAGCTGTCGTAGTTGTCGACGACCAGGATCCGCATCGTGCCAGGTTACTCAGGGCGCAGCGGGTCGCTGCGACAGACCCGGGGCGCTCAGTAGCTCACCGGACCGGCCGGCTGTGCGACGTGCATCCGCACCGGTTCGGTGTGCCCGGCGACCCGCACGTCGGGCATGACCTGTTCGGTGTAGCCGAGCCCGAACCGCACCACATACTGCTTGTAGAGGGTCACCAGGGGAGCGGCGGCCAACGCGGCCTGCATGGCGCCGGGATCTCCGATCGCGGTGATCGTGTACGGCGGGCTGTACGTACGCCCGTTGAGCAGCAACGTATTTCCGACGCAGCGCGGCGCCGAGGTGGCAATGATGCGCTGGTCCTGCACCTGGATCGCCTCCGCGCCGGCGCTCCACAACGCGTTGAGGACGGCCTGGATGTCTTGCTGGTGGACGACGAGATCGTCGGGCGAGGCGTCGCGCGGGAAGCGGCCGTTGGCGTCGCGCTGCGCGTCGGTGAGCGTCACCACCAGCCCCGGCCCGTGAACCGGGTCCAAGCCGGCGTCGCCAGCCAACTCCGCGGACCGCCGCTGCATCGCCGCCAGCGCGGCATCCGCCGACCGGCCGTGGGTGGAGTCGATTGCGGCGGCCAACCGGTCGCGTTCGCTGGACAGCCCGTCGACGTTCGACTGCGCCTCACGGACCAGGTCGACCAGCCGCGGCGCGTCGCTCCGGCGGATCTCGCCACCTCGGGACACCCCGTGGGTGGCCCCCAGCAGCAAACCGGCCAACAGGCACACCAGGGGGACGCCGACGCGCCACAGGGCGCGGCCGCTGGTGGCGCGGCCCGTCCTCGGTTTGGCCATCGGCTCCCCGTTCGCAGGTGTTCGGGTGGGTTAGTCTTTATCGTTGCATCCGCTCGACTGTCCTGAGGTACCGATGCCCAAGTCCAAGGTCCGCAAGAAAAGCGACTTCGCCGCGAGTCCGGTAAGCCGGACGCCGGTCAAGGTCAAAGCTGGCCCCTCCAGCGTCTGGTTCGTCGCGTTGTTCGTCGGGTTGATGTTGATCGGACTGATCTGGCTGATGGTGTTCCAGCTGGCGGCCACCGGACCTAACGCGCCGGCGGTGCTGGACTGGATGGCAGAACTGGGGCCGTGGAACTACGCCGTGGCGTTTGCTTTCATGATCACCGGTTTGTTGCTCACCATGCGGTGGCGGTAGCAGTCGCCGGTGCCGTAATGAATTCATTTGACGTGTGTGCGGTTACTGTGCTGGCAACACCTCGCCTACTCAATCACACGCGTGTGATTCATCCCCATTGTTGATAGCGCTTGTGGATAACTGCATCGCCGAAGGTAGGACGGTCTAGCAAGCCCGTGCAGCAAACCGAGTGGGCACCCTCCACGGCCGGAATCGCAGGTTGTGGCGTCGTCGGCATCGTGATGGCTATCGCATGTGTGACTGTGGTCACAGACACGCCTGGCAGGATACTCACAGGTATTGCCGCCGTGGGTTTGATCTTGTTTGCAAGCGTTTCGTGGCGCGCCCGGCCCAAGCTGGCAATCACCCCCGACGGCCTGCTGGTTCGGGGATGGTTGCGAACGCAGCTTTTGCGACGCCCCGACATCAAGATCGTCCGGATCACCGAGTTCCGGCGTATCGGACGCAAGACCCGGCTACTGGAGATCGAGACCGCCGACGATTCCCTGCTGATCTTCTCGCGGTGGGACCTCGGCACCAATCCGTTGGAGGTGCTCGACGCGCTCACCGAGGCCGGGTACGCGCCGTCGGTTTAGGAGATGGTGACCGACTCGATCACGACGGGTTCGGTGGGCCGGTCGCTGTGGTCGGTGGGAGTGGCAGCGATCGCATCGACGACCTTCTGCGACTCCGGGTCGACGACCTCGCCGAAGATGGTGTGCCGCCGGTTCAGGTGCGGCGTCTTGCCGACCGTGATGAAGAACTGCGAGCCGTTGGTGCCCGGCCCGGCATTGGCCATCGCCAGCAGGTAGGGCTTGTCGAACTGCAGCTCCGGGTGGAACTCGTCGGCGAACTTGTAGCCCGGGCCGCCACGGCCGGTGCCCGTCGGGTCGCCGCCCTGGATCATGAAGCCGCTGATCACCCGGTGAAAGATCGCGCCGTCGTAAAACGGGCCGGACGTTCCGCCGGAGGCGTTCTCGGTCGAATAGTCCTTGGTGCCCTGCGCCAGACCCACGAAGTTGGCGACGGTCTTGGGAGCGTGGTTCCCGAACAGTGCGATCTTGATGTCGCCGCGGTTGGTGTGCAGCGTGGCAGTGGCAGTCTGAATTGGGCTGGTAGTCACGGCATCACAGTCTGCCATCACCACCGTGGCTGCCCGCCGGCCGGTGCCGGTAGCCGTGCATCGGGCCCGCAGACGTGGCAATGATGGCAGGGTGGAGCTTTACGACGGTCGGCAGAAAGGCGGCAGATGAGCGCGACGACGAAGATCGGGTTGACCCCGCGGCAGCGACTGACCCGGGGGCTGGCCTACACGGCGGTGGGGCCGGTGGACGTCACGCGCGGCGTCGTCGGCCTAGGTGTGCACTCCGCGCAGGCGGGGGCGTCGAACCTGCGTCGCCGCTACCAGGAGGGCCGGCTCGCGCGGGACCTACAGAGCGCCCAGGAGACCATCGCGCAGGAACTGGCCGCCGCACAAGAAGTGGTTGCCGGCCTGCCCGAAGCGTTGCAACAGGCGCGTCGGGCTCAGCGCCGCAGCAAGCGTCCGTGGGTGATTGCGGGCATCGCGGTGGCGGCCTTGGCCGGTGGCGCGGTCGCGTTCTCGATCATCCGCCGCTCGTCGCGCCCGGAGCCGTCGCCGCGCCCGCCCAGTGTGGATGTGCAGCCACGCCCGTAACGACTGTGGAGCCTAGGGGATTCGAACCCCTGACTTCTGCCTTGCAAAGGCAGCGCTCTACCAACTGAGCTAAGGCCCCTCGCCGCGGTCCGCGGTTTGGTCAGCGGCCACGTGCCAGACCTCGACACCCCGCCGGGACCGGACCACGGCCGCTGTCGCCGCGAGGGCGGCCAACGGCAACAGCAATCTCACGAAGCGTCTGGGCGAACACATGGTTGTGGGCCTAGGAGGACTCGAACCTCCGACCTCTTCGTTATCAGCGAAGCGCTCTAACCGCCTGAGCTATAGGCCCGCACGCGGACGACCGAGCGACGAGATTACCGCACTCGACCGCCCTGCTGCTAATCCCGATTGCGCTGCTCCTCCCCATCGCGCTACGCGCTCTGCATCGTCGCCGCGCTAGTCCCGATCTGCCAGCGTCACTTCGACGCCGCCGATCAGGTCGGTCGTCAGGTTGTAGACGAACGCACCGATCGTGGCCATCGCGGTGAGCAGCACGATGTTCAGCAGGCCGATCAACACCGCGCCGCCGAAGATCGTGCCGCTGGAGACGAGTTCGGTGCTGCCGCTGGTGTTGTTCAGCAGATCGCCGACGTTGCTGTTGAGCTTGCTCCACACGCCCATGCCGCCGAGGACCAGATACAAGAAGGCGACGGCGATCATCCAGACGAAGAACAGCGCGACCGACAACACCAAAGACACCTTCAACGTGCTCCACGGGTCGATCCGGCGGATCTGCATGCTGGCCCGCACCGGGCCCCGGGACCGGCCTGACACATGGATCCGGCTTGTCGGGCGGCCCGCGGTCGACGACGTCTCGGGCCCGCGGTCCGGCACCGGTTTGCGTGGTGCCGGCCGCGGCGCAACCCCGGACAGATCGGGCAGCTCGCTGCCGTAGGTCTCGCCGTGCCGACTCTCACCGCGGGCGGGCGGGGCGTCGGGCTCCTGAGTCTTCGCGTGACTGCCCTGCGGCGTCGCGTTTGCGCCGGGGGCCGCTGTGCCCGAGATGAACCGGGTCAGCCGCGCTTCGACGCCGGGGGAGTGGCCCGAGGACCGCCGTTCGTGTTGGCCCGCGGTGTCCGACGGCGGGCGATGCTGCGGCGGCGACGGCCGAGGGCCGCTGCGCTGCCACGGCGGCGTCCCGCCCGTGTCGGAGCCGGCATCGGAGCCTTGGCGCGGGGTGGGGCGGGGTTCGGAGCGGTGCACGCCCGCGCCGTCGACCGAGCCGTTCCCGTTGGGGCTGTCGCCCAGTCCGGGGTGTCCCGGCTCGTTCGGTGACGTCACCACGGGCTCCTTACCTCTGCGTCCGGCCGTCGCGGCGGCCGGCGGTAGCTCATGCGTCGGGTTCGGTGCCCGACTCGCCGTCGGCTACGGCGGCTTCTTCGGCGTTACGTGCGATGGCTAACAGTGTGTCGCCCTCGCCCAAGTTCATCAACCGCACGCCCTTGGTTTGCCGTCCGGCCTTGCGGACCTGTCGTGCCGCGGTGCGGATCACCCCGCCGCCGGAGGTGATGGCGTACACCTCGCTGTCATCGTCGACAATCAGCGCCCCAACCAGCTTGCCACGCCGGGTGTCGTACTGAATGGTCAAGATGCCCTTACCGCCGCGGCCCTGCGTGGTGTACTCCTCGATCGCGGTGCGCTTGGCGTAGCCGCCTGACGTCGCGACCAGCAGATATGTGCCTTCGCGGACCACGTTCAGCGAGAGCAGGTAGTCGTCGGCGTTGAACCGCATCCCTTGCACACCCGACGTCGCCCGGCCCATCGGCCGCAACGCCTCGTCGGTTGCCGAGAACCGGATGGACTGGCCGTTAGCCGAGACCAGCAGCAGGTCGTCGTCGGACGAGCACAGCACCGCGCCGACCAGCTCGTCGCCGTCACGCAGGTTGATCGCCACAATTCCGCCCGACCGGTTGGAGTCGAAATCGGTCAGCTTGGTCTTCTTTACCAAGCCGTTGCGGGTGGCCAGTACCAAGTACGGAGCGTCCTCGTAGCTCTTGATCTGGATGACCTGCGCGATGCGCTCTTCGGGCTGGAAGGCCAGCAGGTTCGCCACATGTTGGCCGCGCGCGGTCCGCGACGCCTCCGGCAAGTCGTACGCCTTGGCTCGATACACCCGGCCCTGGGTGGTGAAGAACAGGATCCAGTCGTGCGTCGAGCACACGAAGAAGTGCGCGACGATGTCGTCCTGCTTGAGGCCCGCGCCCTGCACGCCCTTGCCGCCGCGTTTCTGGCTGCGGTACAGGTCGGTCTTGGTGCGTTTGGCGTAGCCGGTTTCGGTGATCGTGACGACGACGTCCTCGCGGGCGATCAGGTCCTCGTCGCTGACGTCGCCGTCGGCCGCCACGATGCGGGTGCGCCGGTCGTCGCCGTGCTTGTCGACGATCTCTTTGAGTTCGTCGCGCACGATGCCGCGCTGGCGTTCCGGTTTCGCCAAAATGTCTTCCAGGTCGGCGATTTCGGCTTCGATCTTGGCGAGGTCGTCGATGATGCGCTGGCGCTCCAACGCCGCCAGGCGCCGCAGCTGCATGTCCAGGATGGCTTGCGCCTGGATCTCGTCGATGTCGAGCAGCTCGATCAAACCTTGGCGGGCGATGTCGACGGTTTCCGATGCCCGGATCAACGCGATCACCTCGTCGAGCGCGTCGAGCGCCTTGACCAGACCGCGCAGAATGTGGGCTCGCTCGTTGGCTTTTCGCAGCCGGTAGGTGGTGCGCCGCACGATCACGTCGAGTTGGTGGTCGACGTAGTGGCGGATCAGCTGGTCAAGCCGCAGGGTGCGCGGCACCCCGTCGACGATCGCCAGCATGTTGGCGCCGAAGCTGGTCTGCAGCTGGGTGTGCTTGTAGAGATTGTTCAGCACCACCTTGGCGACGGCGTCACGCTTGAGTTCGATGACGATGCGCAGACCGACGCGGTCGCTGGACTGGTCTTCGATGTTGGCGATCCCGGCGAGCTTGCCGTCGCGGACCTGTTCGGCAATCGAGGTGATGAAGTTGTCGTGGTTGACCTGATAGGGCAACTCGGTGATCACCAGCGACGTGCGGCCGCGCGAATCTTCTTCTATCTCAGCGACTCCGCGCATCCGGATGGAGCCGCGACCGGTGGCGTACGCATCGGCGATGCCCTGCGAGCCGACGATCAATCCGGACGTGGGGAAGTCGGGACCCTTGACCTTTTTGGTGACCGCCTTCAGCGTCGCCTCTTCGTCGGCGTCGAAGTTCTCCAGGCACCAGAACACCGCTTCGGCGAGTTCGCGCAAGTTGTGCGGCGGAATGTTGGTGGCCATGCCGACCGCGATGCCGCCCGAACCGTTGGCCAGCAGGTTGGGGAACCGGCTGGGCAACACCGTCGGCTCTTGCACCCGGCCGTCGTAGTTGGGAATGAAATCGACTGTTTCCTCGTCGATTTCGCGCAGCATCTCCATGGCGAGGGGAGTGAGCCGCGCTTCCGTGTATCGCATCGCGGCTGGCGGGTCGTTGCCAGGCGAGCCGAAGTTGCCTTGGCCGTCGACCAGCGGGTAGCGCAGCGACCACGGCTGCGCCATCCGCACCAGGGTGTCGTAGATCGACGCGTCGCCGTGCGGGTGGTAGTTGCCCATCGTTTCAGCAACGGAGCGCGCCGATTTCGCGTGGCTACGGTCCGGGCGGAACCCGGAGTCGAACATCGCGTAGAGCACCCGGCGGTGCACCGGCTTGAGGCCGTCGCGCACTTCGGGAAGCGCACGCCCGACGATCACGCTCATCGCATAGTCGATGTAGCTGCGCTGCATCTCCTGCTGGATGTCGACCGGCTCAACGCGATCGGCGGCGCCACCGCCCGGTGGCAGCGTGGTGTCTGTCATCTATTCCTCGTTTAAACGTCTAGGAAGCGAACGTCTTTGGCATTGCGAGTAATGAAACTGCGGCGGGCGTCGACGTCCTCGCCCATCAGAATCGAGAACAATTCGTCGGCGGCGGCGGCGTCGTCGAGAGTCACCTGGCGCAGCACCCGAACCGACGGGTCCATCGTGGTCTCCCACAACTCTTTGGCGTCCATTTCGCCGAGACCTTTGTAGCGCTGGATGCCGTCGTCCTTGTTGATCTTCTTGCCGGCCTTCTGTCCGGCCTCTAGCAGGCCGTCGCGCTCGCGGTCGGAGTAGGCGAATTCGGGATCGCTGCGCTGCCATTTCAGCTTGTACAGCGGCGGTTGCGCCAAGAACACGTGCCCGTTTTCGATCAGCGGCCGCATGAACCGGAACAGCAGAGTCAGCAGCAGCGTTGAGATGTGCTGGCCGTCGACGTCGGCGTCGGCCATCAGCACGATCTTGTGGTAGCGCAGCTTGGTGATGTCGAACTCGTCGTGGATGCCGGTGCCCAGTGCGGTGATGATGGCCTGAACCTCGGTGTTTTTCAGCACCCGGTCGATGCGGGCCTTCTCCACGTTGATGATCTTGCCGCGCAGCGGCAGGATCGCCTGGAACATGGAATCCCGGCCACTCTTGGCCGAGCCACCGGCCGAATCGCCTTCCACCACATAAAGTTCCGATTTACGCGGATCGGTGGAGCGGCAATCGGCCAGCTTGCCCGGCAGCCCGCCCAAATCGGTTGCGCTCTTGCGGCGCACCAACTCTCGCGCCTTGCGCGCGGCGATGCGTGCCTGCGCCGACGACACCGCCTTGTTGACGACGGTCTTTGCGTCGCTCGGGTTGGCCTCGAACCAGTGGGTGAGTTGTTCGTTGCAGACCTTCTGCACAAACGACTTGACTTCGGTGTTGCCGAGTTTGGTTTTGGTCTGGCCCTCGAACTGCGGCTCGCTGACCTTGACCGAGATGACTGCGGCCAGGCCCTCGCGGATGTCGTCGCCGGTGAGGTTGGGATCCTTGTCCTTGAGTAGCTTGCGGTCTTTGGCGTACTTGTTGACCACGGACGTCAGCGCCGCGCGGAAGCCCTCTTCATGAGTGCCGCCCTCGTGGGTGTTGATCGTGTTCGCGAAGGTGTGCACCGACTCGGAATAGCCTGCGTTCCACTGCATTGCGATCTCGACCTCGTGGCCCGGGCCCTTGCCGGAGAAGTCGACGATGCTGGAATGGATCGGGTTCTTGGTGCGGTTGATGTGCTTGACGAAGTCGACCAGGCCGCCGGGGTAGTGGAACGTACGGTGCTTGACCTTCTGCGTGCTGCGCTCCTCGGCTTCCTCGCGCGCCGTCTTCGGCGCGTCGGCCGTGTCGCTGACGACTTCGTCGACCACTTCTTCGTTTCGTACGCGTTGGTCGGTCAGGTTGATGGTCAGCCCTTTGTTGAGGAACGCCATTTCCTGCAGCCGGCGCGCGACCGTTTCGAAGTCGTAGTCCGTCGTTTCGAAGATGTCCGGGTCGGCCCAGAACCGGACCGTCGTACCGGTCGTCTTGGTTTTCTCGCCTTGCTTGAGCGTGCCGGGGACCGAGCGATCGTAATGCTGAAACCACTCGTAGCCGTCGGTGGAGATCTCCACCTCGAGTCGGGTGGACAACGCATTGACCACCGACACACCCACACCGTGCAGACCGCCGGAGACCGCGTAGGCACTGTCGTCGCCGCCGAACTTTCCGCCGGCATGGAGTTGGGTCATCACGACGTCGACCGTCGGCATGCCCGTGGCATGCATGGCAACCGGGATACCGCGCCCATTGTCGGTGACTTGAACACCGCCGTCCTCGAGGATCTTGACGTCGACTTCGGTGGCGTAACCGGCCATCGCCTCGTCCACCGCGTTGTCCACGACCTCCCAGATCAGATGGTGCAAGCCGCGCTCCCCGGTGGAGCCGATATACATACCCGGGCGTTTGCGGACTGCTTCTAGCCCTTCTAAGACGGTGATGGATTCGGCGCCGTACTGTTTCGTACTTTTCTTTTGGGCAGCCACGGGCGGAAGGGTCTCCTTGGGGTTGCGCGCAGGTAGTCTCCACGACTGTGCGCTGGTTCTCCGCCAGTCTACCTATAACGAGCGCCTGCACCGACTCTGCGAGGGTGTTTCTGCACAGCTATCCGCGCCGTATACGGAATTTTTCGCTGTAGCCTGCGTCAGGACGCTTGACGACCCGCGCCGCGCCGCTGTGATGCCCCTCAGCCGATCCTGCGATTCATCAACCATAGGTGTCACGTGGTCCTCGTCCGGCGATATGTAGTGGCCCTTTTCGCCACGACGGCGCGACCGGGCCGGTGATCTTTAGGGACGTCACGACACCGTCGCCGACCTCCGCGGCGATCTTTGCGATCAGCTGCGACTGCATGATCCGCAGCTGGGTTGCCCAGGCCGTGGACTCCGCGGACACACTCAACACTCCGTCGCGCAGGCCGGTCGGGGTGGCGTGTTCGGCGATCTGCTCGCCGACCACCGACGGCCACTGGCCGAACACCGCTCCTTCGGCGACCCGCAGCGACCAGCCGTGCTTCTTGGCCACCTCGCGTGCGGCGGTGCCGAGCGGTTGCGGGTCGCGGTGGTCGGGACCCGGCCCGGACCACCGTCGGCGGCCGGATGTGCCGGCGACGCGGCGGCCCGGCGGCAGCAGTCGGCGCCCGCGCCCGACGTCTTTGCCCTGGCTGCGCGCTGCGCCGCGCGCCTCTTCCAACGTGCGCCGGACCAGGTCCATCGCGTCGTCGTCGTTCATGTCTGTACCGCCGATACCCGGCCGTTGTCGTCTTCGCGTAAAGCGATGGTGACCTGCGTGGCGTCCCAATCGCGCGGAACGTCGTCGGCGACCGCGGCGGTCACCAAGACTTGTTCGGCTGATGCTGCCGCCGTGGCCAGCGCTTGGCGCCGCGCGGCGTCTAGCTCGGCGAACACGTCGTCGAGCAAGAGCACCGGATCGCCGCCCTCGGCGCGAAGCAATTCGTAGGCCGCCAGACGCAGCGCCAACGCCATCGACCACGATTCACCATGGCTGGCAAAGCCTTTCGCGGGTTGGTCGCCGAGCCGTAACTCCAGATCGTCTCGATGCGGGCCGACCAGACACACACCGCGCTCCAGCTCGGCGTCGCGGCGGCGCGCCATCTCGGCCAACAGCGCGGCTTCTAGCAACTCCCTATCCGGACCCTCGACGTCGATGCCGGCGCGGTAACCGATCGACGCAGTCCGCGATCCCGGCGCCAACAGGGCATAGGCCTTGACCACTTCGGGGGCCAACTCGTTCACCAGCTCGATACGGGCGGCCATCAACTCGGCACCGTGGTTCGCCAGATGGCCGTCCCATACGTCCAGAGTGTCGAGTACTCCGCGGTCGCCCCGTAACCGGCCGCCGGCTGCGGTCTTGAGCAACGCCGTGCGCTGACGCAGCACCTTGTCGTAGTCGGCGCGGACCGCGGCGATCCGTGGCCGCCGAACAGTGGCCAAATCATCCAGGTAGCGACGACGGTCGGCAGGATCTCCGCGGACCAACGCCAGGTCCTCCGGCGCGAACAGCACGGCACGTAATACGCCGAGCACTTCACGCGCGCTGCGCACCGGGGAGCGATTCAGCCGGGCCTTATTGGCCCGCCCACTGGTGATCTCCAAATCGACCGCGCATTCGCGCCCGTCGTTGACCACGATTGTCGACACCACAGCCCGGGGCGCGCCGATCCGGATCAACGGCGCATCCGTGGCCACCCGGTGCGAACTCAGCGTCGACGAATACCACAGCGCTTCAACGAGGTTCGTCTTACCGTAGCCATTCGGCCCGACGAACACGGTGCGCCCCGGCGCTAGTTCAAGGTCGGCGTGCGCCCATGACCGGAAGTCTCGCAGACCAAGATGACGGACGTACACACCAACCGCTAACCGGGCAAACGGACCGGCATCAACAAATAGACGTAGTCGGTCGAGACGGCAGGGAAGGGGCCGCTATCGGTGGGCTGAGGGTCGTCGTCGGATGTGGGGCGCAGCACGGCCGGCCGGCTGGGCGTGGTGAAACCGAACGACACCTTCTCGGAGTGCAACGATCCCAGCCCGTCGGTCAGGTAGGTGGGATTGAAGGCGATTGTCAATGGTTCGCCCGCGAATTCGACCGGGAGGTCCTCTTCGGCGCGGCCCACGTCGTCGGCGCCGGCAGAAAGCCTCAGCACGTCGTCGGAGAATTCCATCCGCACCTGAGCGCCCCGGTCGGCGACCAACGCCACGCGCTTGATGGCCTCGGTCAGCTCGGCGACCCCGATGGTGGCGACCGCGGTGTGTTCGGTGGGCAACAGTTGACGGAACTTCGGGAATTCGGCGTCAAGAAGTCTCGTCGTGCTGCGCTTCCCGTTGCCACTGATGCCAAGCAACCCGTCCTTGCCCACCGCGGACCCTGCGCCGAGCGACAACCGCACTTCGGCGCCGTCACTGCCCGTCTTGGCGGCCTCGGCCAGCGTCTTGGCCGGCACCAGCACCGCCGCTTCGATGTCGGGCGAAGCCGCCGACCATGTGAGCTCGCGCACCGCCAACCGGAACCGGTCGGTGGCGGCCAGCACCACTGTCTCACCGGAAATCTCCACCCGAATACCAGTCAGCATCGGCAGCGTGTCGTCCCGTCCGGCCGCGACAGCGACCTGGCTGATGGCCTCGGCGAACAAGTCCGCCGACAACGCACCGGTCTCCTCGGGCAATGTCGGCAGTGTGGGGTAGTCCTCGACGGCCATCGTCGGCAGCGAAAACCGTGCGCTTCCGCAGGTCAACGACACCCGGGTGCCATCGACGTGGACGTCAACCGGCTTGTCCGGCAGCGCGCGGGTGATGTCGGACAACAGCCGTCCCGACACCAAAACCGTTCCCGGAGAAGCGATTTCGGCAGCAAGCCGCACCTCGGCGGAAACCTCGTAGTCGAACCCGGAAATGGTCAGCCCGTCGTCTGAGCCGGTGAGCAGCACGCCGGCCAGGACCGGCACCGTGGGTCTGGTGGGCAAGTTCCTGGCCACCCACGCGACGGCGTCGGCGAAGTCTTCACGAACCAAGCGGAATTTCAAGTCAGTCAAGCCGACTTTGGTCGTCGCCACGTCCATAGCGTCCCTTCATCACCCCGAACAGCAAGGTTCATCTCCAGCGGGCTAACCCCCGCTGACGAACGCCTGTGCCTGTCATCCGCCACGACGGCCGTAACGGCAGTCGAACAACAACCGTAGAGCCTCCGTCGTCATCTTGAAAGCTAATCGATCGCAGTGACAAGCCACGGTGGTCGAGTGGGTTGCAGGATGTGGAACGGTGTGTCCCCAACGGTCTTTTCGAAGAAGAAACTACGAAGAGATACTCATAGCAGTAGTAAGTGCTGTGCATGTTGGGGACAACCCGATGTCGGTGCTGCTGGGGGCCGGATCGGGGTGTGGATGAAGTTCTCGGCGGCTGTGGGGTTTGTGTGCGAGGGCTGGGGATGCGGCGCGGTTGTGCACGAGGTTCTGGGACGGGCATGACGGTGTCAGCCGGTTGCTCACAGCGGTATGCACAGCCGGCGATGGCAAAAATTTTTTGACAGATCAGCGCTTGGAGCGCTGGCGAATACGGGTCGTGAGTTCTTTGACGTGATCGAAGACCTCGCGACGCTCGGCCATTTCGCCGCGGACTTTGCGTTCGGCGTACATGACGGTGGTGTGGTCGCGGCCGAATGCCTGCCCGATCTTCGGCAGTGAGAGGTCGGTGAGTTCGCGGCACAGATACATGGCGATCTGGCGGGACTGAGCCAGGGCGCGGGTCTTGCCGGGTCCGCGGAGCTCTTCGACGGTGGTGTCGAAGTATTCGGCGGTGGCCGCCATGATGGTGGCCGCGCTGATCTGCATCGTGCTGGCGTCGGCGATCAGGTCGCGCAACACGATCTCGGCCAGCGCCTTGTCGATCGGTGTCTTGTTCAGCGATGCGAAGGCCGTGACGCGGATCAACGCGCCTTCGAGTTCGCGGATGTTGCGTTCGATGCTGCTGGCGATCAGCTCGAGAACCTCGTCAGGTACGGCGAGGCGCTCCATCTGTGCCTTCTTGCGCAGAATCGCAATGCGCGTTTCGAGTTCCGGCGGCTGGACGTCGGTGATGAGCCCCCACTCGAACCGTGTTCGCAGCCGGTCCTCGAGGGTGGCCAGTTGTTTGGGTGGCCGATCGGAGGAGATCACGATCTGCTTGTTGGCGTTGTGCAGCGTGTTGAAGGTGTGGAAGAACTCTTCCTGGATCCCCTCTTTGCCCTCGATGAACTGGATGTCGTCGACCAGCAGCACGTCCACGTCGCGGTAGCTGCGTTTGAACGCGACCTTGCGGTCGTCGCGCAGCGAGTTGATGAAGTCGTTGGTGAACTCTTCGGTCGAGACGTACTTGACCCGCATGCCGGGAAACAGTCGCTGAGCGTAGTTCCCGGCCGCGTGCAAAAGGTGGGTCTTGCCCAACCCGGACTCGCCCCAGATGAACAACGGGTTGTACGCACGGGCCGGTGCCTCAGCAATCGCCAGGGCGGCCGCGTGAGCGAACCGATTGGAGGCGCCGATCACGAAGGTGTCAAAGGTGTAGCGGCGGTTGAGACTCGTACCGCCGGCGGCTGCCGTGTCGTTGCTGGGCGGCCGTTCGGTGAAGTAGGTCGGCCAGCTTTCGTGCGCGCTTGCGAGCGCTTCCCGGTCCTCGTCGACCTCGTCGGTGTCGACGGCAAGGTCTTCGGGAAGCGAGGCGGTGTCGGTGTCGGTGTCGTCGGCGGGCGGCGGGGCGATGCGGACGCCCAGTTCGATTTGGTGCCCGAGCCGCCGGCTGAGCGCGTCGGTGATGTGAGTGCGCAGATGACGTTCGATCTCGTTCTGCACGAAGCTGCTCGGCACGGACAGCAGAGCAAACCCCTCCACGATGGTGATCGGCTGCACCAGGTTTAACCAGGCTCTTTGCTGGGGAGTCAGTGGCGCGACATACGGCTCGCCGTTGATCGGGGCGCCGTTGCCGTCCATGTCGCCGTTGAGTTCGGAGACGACCGCGTTCCACACCGTCGCGAAGCTTGAACTGGGATCATCGGTCAACGACGAATCCCCCTGGCTAGAAATCGCGGTACAACCACTGCTAGCGACGACGAACTGTCCACATGGTTATCCACAGATGTGGACAGGACGGTCGTCATCGCGACGCAGTCTATCGGCGACGGCACGCGAAATCGGCGCCCGAGACAGCCACCGTAGGTTGCCTGGGGAGAGAGCCGGTCCGCCATCCTCGCTTCGTTGTCGGGCGCCGTTCCGGTCTGAAACGGCATTGCCCGAAGCTAACAGTTTTCCGTGCGAGTGCCAACCGTTCTGCAACATTCCTGGTGCGCTTCAAGCAGATTGTTTGACGCGGCGTGGCGGGTGTGAAAGCAGTTAAGGATTGCCGGTTGTAACGCACTGGTTTGACCCGGCGAGGCCGCGTCAGTACCCTCGAACAGTCGCCCGAAAGTCGGCGATACGGCTGCGATCCGAGCTATTTCGCTCGGGGCCCGCGCCGGTTACCAGCGAGACACAGAGCCTACCGAGGCTTCGTGCGGGCAATCGTGTCCGGCCGTTCGAGTTATCTGGCCGGAGCGCGGTGCCAGAGGCAACAAGGAGAGAGCCGTGGCGAAGGGCAAGCGGACCTTCCAGCCGAACAACCGGCGCCGAGCCCGCGTCCACGGTTTTCGGCTGCGGATGCGCACTCGGGCAGGGCGGGCAATCGTGTCCAACCGGCGTCGCAAAGGGCGCCGTTCACTTACTGCTTGATCCATTCCTGGTGACATAGCGGTGCTTTCCGCGCAGAACCGCATGACGCGGTCAACCGATTTCGATGCGACGGTCAGGCACGGGCTGCGAGTCGCGCAGCCGGACCTTGTCATCCACGCCCGGCAGGGTCAGCCGGCGTCACCGCCGAAGGTCGGGCTGATCATTTCGAAGTCGGTGGGCTCGGCCGTCCAGCGTCACCGGGTGGCCCGTCGGCTGCGGCATGTGGCGCGGTCGGTATTGCCGGAATTGAAGTCCGATCACGTCGTGATCCGCGCGCTGCCAAGTAGTCGCGACGCCGTATCGGCGCGGTTGGATCGACAGTTGCGTGCCGGGCTGCGGCGGATCCGGCAGCTGACGGGATCGGCGCGATGACCGCGAGATGGACGCGCAGCGCCGGGACAACCGCGGCGCGTGCGGCGATTTTCGTGATCCAGCTCTACCGGCACATGGTGTCGCCACTGCGGCCGGCAACCTGCCGGTTCATGCCGACCTGTAGTCAGTACGCGGTGGACGCACTGACCGAGTACGGGCTGGTGCGGGGCGGCTGGCTGGCCGCCGTCCGGCTGGCGAAGTGCGGTCCGTGGCATCGGGGAGGATGGGATCCGATACCGGAGCGCGGGGTAGCGCCCGCCGGCGTGCGAGAGGTCTGGGACCCCCCAGCCGAGCGAGGGGAGATCGAGTCCGTTGTTTGATGTGTTCAGCCTGGACATCTTCTACTACCCGGTGTCGGCCATTATGTGGTTGTGGTACAAGGCTTTTGGCTTCCTGCTGGGGCCGTCGAGCTTCTTCACCTGGGCGCTGTCGGTGATGTTCCTGGTGTTCACCCTGCGGGCCATCCTGTACAAACCGTTCGTTCGTCAGATCCGCACCACCCGACAGATGCAGGAACTGCAGCCGCAGATCAAGGCGCTGCAGAAGAAGTACGGCAAGGACCGCCAGCGGATGGCGCTGGAGATGCAAAAGCTGCAGCGCGAACACGGCTTCAACCCGATCCTGGGTTGCCTGCCGATGCTGGCCCAGATCCCGGTGTTCTTGGGCCTCTACCACGTGTTGCGGTCGTTCAACCGCACGACGGGTGGGTTCGGACAGCCGCACATGTCCGTCGCTGAGAACCGGGCCACGGGAAACTACGTGTTCAGCCCAACCGACGTGGCTCACTTCCTGGACGCGAACCTGTTCGGTGCACCAATCGGCGCGTTCATGACGCAGCGCACGGGGTTGGATGCGTTCACCGAGTTCAGTCGCCCCGCGGTGATCGCCGTCGGCGTGCCGGTGATGATCCTGGCCGGCATCGCGACCTACTTCAACAGTCGCGCCTCGGTGGCGCGGCAGAGCCCGGAGGCGGCTGCCAACCCGCAGACCGCGATGATGAACAAGCTTGCGCTGTATGTGTTTCCGCTGGGCGTGGTGGTCGGTGGCCCGTTCCTGCCGCTGGCGATCATCCTGTACTGGTTCTCCAACAACATCTGGACCTTCGGTCAGCAGCACTATGTGTTCGGCATGATCGAAAAGGAGGAAGAGGCCAAGAAGCGCGAGGCGCTGGAACGGCGAGCCGCGAACGCGCCGGCGCCGGGCGCCAAGCCCAAACGCGCGCAAAAGGCCTCGGGAGGAAACGGGGCGTCGACGCCGGCGAGCGAGCCGACGGCGGCCAGCGCGGAAGTCGACGGCCAGGCCACCGAGCCCACGGCCACCAAGGCCAAGGCCAATCCTGCCAACCGGACCCCGCGCCCCGGAGCACGCCCGAAGAAACGCAAACGCTAACCGGCGCGCGGACACGGTCGCTCGGTGGAGCGGGAGCCGGTCTGCAGTAGCCGGGTGAAGAAGCAGCCCGACGACGGGAAGAGAAAGAGACAGCCATGACGGACGCCGAGACAACAGAACGCGACGCGAACGACGAGCCCGTGGAGGACCAGGCGCCAGACGAGGAGCCCACCGCGGACGCCGATTTGGAGGAGCGGTTGGTCGCCGAGGGTGAGATCGCGGGCGACTATCTGGAAGAGTTGCTCGACCTGCTGGACTTCGACGGCGACATTGACCTGGATGTCGAAGGCAACCGCGCGGTGGTCAGCATCGACGGCAGCGACGACTTGAACAAGTTGGTGGGCCGCAAGGGGGAAGTCCTCGACGCGCTGCAGGAGCTGACCCGGTTGGCGGTCCACCAAAAGACCGGGGTGCGCAGCCGGCTGATGCTCGACATCGCCAGCTGGCGTCGGCGCCGGCGGGAAGAGTTGGCGACGCTGGGCGACAAAGTCGCCCGACGCGTGCTGGAGACCGGCGAGCGCGAAGAGCTCGCTCCGATGACACCGTTCGAGCGCAAGATCGTTCACGACGCCGTCGCGGAGGTGCCTGGGGTGCACAGCGAGAGCGAGGGCGTCGAGCCTTCGCGCCGGGTCGTCGTATTGCTCGACTGACCCGCTCGCCGGAGTTACACCGGTGTAGTTCGTAGCGCCGGCGGACGGCGGAAAGACCGGAGGATGTTTCACGTGAAACATGTCGAGGTGGCCGCGCCCCCGGATACCGCCGCGGCAGCCTTCGGTGACCGTCTGGATGTCGCCCAGCGATACGCCGAGCTGCTAGCGGGCACCGGTGTCGAGTGGGGGATTGTCGGTCCGCATGAAGTGGACCGGATCTGGGACCGCCATCTGCTGAATTGCGCTGCGGTGGCCGAACTGCTGGAGTCAGGGGAGCGCGTGGTCGACGTGGGCAGCGGTGCCGGCCTGCCGGGGCTGCCGCTGGCGATTGCGCGGGCTGACATCCGGGTGGTTCTGGTCGAGTCGCTGCTGCGCCGAAGCGAGTTCCTCCACGGTGTTGTCGCGGAGCTCGGGCTCGGCGTCGACGTGGTGCGGGGCCGGGCAGAGGACCGGGAGGTCCGCCAACAGGTGGGAGGGTGCGACGTCGCGGTGTCGCGGGCGGTGGCCCCGCTGGACAAGCTGTCGCGATGGAGTCTGCCGCTGCTGCGCCCGGGCGGTCGGATGTTGGCGATCAAGGGCGAGCGCGCGACCGAGGAAGTCCGTGAACACCGGCGTGTGATGACCGCGTTAGGCGCCGCGAATGTCAGGGTGGTGAAATGTGGCGTGAACTACTTGAGTCCGCCCGTAACCGTGGTGGTGGCACAGCGCGAAAGACCGGCGCCGAGGGGGCACCGGCCGCGCCAGCGGCCCCGCCGGTCGAACAGGGAGAGCCTATGACTGCGCCGCGCGGGCCGCTTGCCTCCGGGCCCGAAGCTCCCCAGCTGTCCGCGCCGAATGTTTCACGTGAAACATCGACCGAATACGACACCCCGATCGGCGCTGCCGCCGAGCGCGCGATGCAGGTGCTGCACACCGCCCACGACCGGCTGCCGCGGCCCAGCCGCCGCCGACTGTTCACGATCGCCAACCAGAAAGGCGGGGTGGGGAAGACTACGACGGCGGTGAACCTGGCCGCGGCGCTGGCGATCCAGGGGCTCAAGACGCTCGTCATCGATCTGGATCCGCAGGGCAACGCCAGCACGGCGCTCGGCATCACCGAGCGGCACTCGGGCACCCCGTCGTCGTACGAGGTGTTGCTCGGCGAGATGCCGCTGCACGCCGCCCTGCGCCGCAGCCCGCACAGCGAACGGCTGTTCTGCGTGCCGGCCACCATCGACCTGGCCGGCGCCGAGATCGAATTGGTCAGCATGGTGGCGCGGGAGAACCGGCTGCGGACCGCCCTGGCCGAACTCGAGCAGTCGGACTTCGACTACGTCTTCATCGACTGCCCGCCGTCGCTCGGGCTGCTCACCATCAACGCTCTCGTCGCCGCGCCCGAGGTGCTGATCCCCATCCAGTGCGAGTACTACGCGCTGGAGGGCGTCTCGCAATTGATGAACAACATCGAGATGGTGAAGGCGCATCTGAACCCACAGCTCGAGGTGACCACCGTCATCCTCACGATGTACGACGGCCGGACCAAGCTCGCCGATCAGGTTGCCGACGAGGTGCGCCGCTACTTCGGCGGCAAGGTGTTGCGCACGGTGATACCCCGCAGCGTCAAGGTGTCCGAGGCGCCGGGCTACAGCATGACGATCATCGATTACGATCCCGGTTCGCGCGGGGCGATGAGTTACCTCGACGCCAGCCGCGAACTCGCCGAACGAGACCGACCAGTGAAGGGGCAACCATGACTCCGCCGACGCGCAGGAAAGGCGGCCTCGGCCGCGGCCTGGCTTCGCTGATTCCCACCGGACCGGCCGAGGGCGAGTCCGCCTCGCAGGGACTGGGTCCGCGCATGGGCGACGCCGCCGCCGATGTGGTGCTGGGCGGTCCGGCCGCGACGGGCGCGGCCGGTATGGGCGCGGTCTACCGCGAGATCGATCCGGCTCTGATCGAGCCCAACCCGCGCCAGCCGCGCCAGGTGTTCGACGACGAGTCCATGGCCGAACTGGTCCACTCGATCCGCGAATTCGGCCTGATGCAACCGATCGTGGTGCGCGCCCTCGGCGGATCCCAGGACGGTCAGCGCTACCAGCTGGTGATGGGGGAGCGCCGCTGGCGCGCCGCCCAACAGGCCGGCATGACGGCCATCCCGGCGATTGTGCGGGAGACGGGTGACGACAACCTGCTCCGCGACGCCCTACTGGAGAACATCCACCGCGTGCAGCTGAACCCGTTGGAAGAGGCGGCGGCCTACCAGCAACTGCTCGACGAGTTCGGGGTCACCCACGACGAACTGGCCGCCCGCATCGGGCGGTCCCGGCCACTGATCACCAACATGATCCGGCTGCTGCGGCTGCCGATCGCCGTCCAGCGCCGCGTCGCCGCCGGGGTGCTGTCGGCGGGCCATGCCCGCGCGCTGCTGTCGTTGGAGGGTGGGCCGGAGGCCCAAGAAGAACTCGCCGCCCGGATTGTCGCGGAGGGGTTGTCGGTGCGGGCCACCGAGGAGGCGGTGACCCTGGCCAATCGCGGCGACGCGAGCAAGCCGGCCGCGCCCAAGCGCAAGCCGATTCAGATGCCCGGGCTGCAGGATGTTGCTGAGCGGCTCTCCAGCGCCTTCGACACCCGCGTCACGGTCAGCCTCGGCAAACGCAAGGGCAAGATCGTCGTCGAGTTCGGGTCGGTGGACGATTTGCAGCGAATCGTGGACCTGATGAACTCGTCGAAGGCCTGAATATACACACCGGGTAATTACGTCACTGTGACACTGCCGTCGTCCCGGCGGGCCGGTCAAGCGTTGTATCTGCCAATCATCCTGCGCCCCAGGGCTTTTGCTCCGTGGAACGGCTGCGACGGCGGCCACACCGCGTTAGTGGCCCAGCGAGGCCCGATGCTCCTATCCTGGAAGGGCTGTCGACGGGCATCAGCTCCAGGGTCGACGGCAGCACCGCACGGAGGCGCAGGAGTCCAGTGACTGCTCGAATCACACCGCTGCGGCTCGAAGCCTTCGAGCAGCTGCCCAAGCACGCACGCCGCTGCGTCTTCTGGGAAGTGGACCCCGCGATCCTCGACAAGGGCGACCACCTCGCCGATCCGGAGTTCGAGAAGGAAGCCTGGCTGTCGATGGTGATGCTGGAGTGGGGATCGTGCGGCCAGGTGGCCACGGCCCCTCCAGCGGAATGCGAACCCAGTGAACCGCCGTGCCTGGGCTACGTGCTCTACGCGCCGCCGCGGGCCGTGCCGCGGGCTCATCGGTTTCCGACGGCTCCGGTGTCCGCCGACGCAGTGCTGCTCACGTCGATGGGGGTGGAGCCGGGCCGCGGCGCCGACGACCTGCCGTACAGCCTCATCGCCCGCGTGGTCGACGAGCTGGTCCGCCGCGGCGTGCGCGCGCTGGAGGCCTTCGGGCGCACCCCGGAGGTCGCCGAGTTGGCCGATCCGCATGCCGTCGACCCGGAATTGCGGCCGGTGCTGGAATCGGTCGGCGACTGCTCGGTGGACCACTGTGTGATCAGCGCGGACTTTCTGCGCGACGTCGGATTCGTCGTGGTCGCCCCGCACCGGTATTTCCCGCGGCTGCGGCTGGAACTCGACAAGGGTCTGGGCTGGAAGGCCGAGGTCGAAGCCGCCCTGGAGCGACTACTGGAGAGCGCGCAACTGCAGCAGCCGGTGGCCGCGGGCTCGTCGGCTACGAACCACTGAGCCGACTGGCCTGCTCCACCGACAACTCGTGAGCAAGGAGCTCGGCGAACGTGAAAGTCCCTGTGGGACGGTCGTTTTTGCCGAGCAGATACAACCGCTTGACGGCGGCGAGGATGCCCTCGGCGATCGCGTCGCGGGTCTGAGTAGTGACCAGCATCGCCCGGTCACGCGAATTGGTGATGTAGCCGACGTCGACCTGAACCGTCGGCATCCGGGTCAACCGCAACAGATCCCACGTCCGGCCGTGGGTGCGGCAATCGCGTAATCCCGTGCGCGCCACCACTTCTCGTTGAATGAAGTCGGCCAGCATGCGCCCGATGGTGGACACCGAGCCGTGCGAGTTACCGAAGTGGAACGACGCCACGCCGTTGGCCGACGGGCTGGCCAGCGTTGCGCAGCGCAGGCTGATCATCAAGTCGGCACCGACGGCGTTGGCCGTCGCGGCGCGTTCCGCATCCGACGGGCTGCGGTTGGTCGGTCGCGACAGAAACGTCTCCATACCGATCGCGGTCATCCGACCTTCGAGCCGACTTGCCAAGTCCCACAAGATATCTGCTTCGCTGATCGGCCCGGACGCGTTCTGTGTGATCAGCCCGTGGTCGGAACCGCCGCGGCCCGGATCGATGATGATGCGCTTGCCGGACAGTTTCGGGCCGGACCGTCGAACCAGTTCTTCTTCGCGGATGGCGTGCGGCGACCCGCCGCTGACCCGCGCACTGAGAAAATACAAGGAGCGCAACGTTTCCGGGCCGCAGATGCCGTCGGCGTAGAGGCCGTACTCGCGCTGGTACGACATCAGCGCGTTGTGGGTCTGCAACCCGAAGTATCCGTCGACGAGCCCGGTGTAGAAACCGAGATCCTGCAGCCTGGATTGCAGTGTCGCGACGTCGTCGCCGTACATGGGCGCGCCGAATTGGTGGCTCAGCGTGCGGGCACCCAGCCGGTAGGACGCTTCTTTGAGGGCACGGTACGTGGCCTCACCGACGACACCGTCCACCAGCAGGCCGCGGTGCTGCTGAAACGCGCGGACCGCGTGGTCGAGCTCCTCGTCGAACAGGTCGAGCGCGACATGTCTTCCGGTGGTGAGATCGTCGTCGGCACTGCTCAGATGGCCCAATGCGGCCAGCGCAGCGCGAATCTCAGTGACCGCTGCGCTGCGGTCACCACAGCGCAGCGCTTCGCCGGCGCCGCGATGCGGAGTCGACATTCCAAGGCCTCCGGTGAGCCGGTGTGATCAGCCCTGCCCATTGCTTGACAGGCTTGGCGGTATTGTCTCAGACGGTCCTCGATTTCGGGAAAACCCCAGGCAAATTGCCGCGGTGTCTCGACTACACGTCGGAAAGCTCACGCAACAGCGCAGCCTTGCCCTTGGCGCCGACGATCCGTTTCACCGGCTGACCGTCCTTGAACAAAATCAGCGTCGGAATCGAGACCACCTGGAAATCACGAGCGGTCTCCGGATTAGCGTCCACGTCGAGTTTGGCGACGGTGAGTTGCCCGGCCTTTTCGGCGGCGATTTCGGCCAGCACCGGCGCCACCATTCGGCACGGCCCGCACCAGGTGGCCCAAAAGTCAACCAGCACAGGCGTATTGCTTTTCAACACGTCGGTTGCGAAAGTGGCGTCAGAGACTTCCACGGGGGTGCCCGTGTTGGCGGTCATCGGGGTGCTCCAATCATCGTTCCGGCGGCGCCGGTGGTTTTAGCAGGGGCAGACTCGGGGGTGTCGGCGTGCTCGGCGAGCCAACGCTCGGCGTCGATCGCGGCGGAGCAGCCGGTGCCGGCGGCGGTGACGGCCTGGCGGTAGCTGCGGTCCACCAGGTCACCGGCGGCGAACACGCCGTCGAGCGACGTGTGCGTGGTGTTGCCCCGAACCAGCACGTAGCCGTCCGGGTCGAGGTCGAGCGCGCCACGGACCAACTCCGAGCGCGGGTCGTGGCCGATGGCGACGAACACCCCGGTGACGGCCAAGGTGGTCTCGGCGCCGGTGGTGGTGTCGCGCAGCCGCAGCCCGGTCACCGTGGTGTCGCCCTCGACCGCCTCGACGACGCTGTTGGTGATGAACCGGATCTTTTCGTTGCTGCGGGCCCGGTTCAGCATGATCTTGGAGGCGCGGAACTCCTCGCGGCGGTGCACGACCGTCACGGTGCGGGCGAAGCGGGTCAGGAAGGTGGCTTCCTCCATCGCCGAGTCGCCGCCGCCGATGACGGCGATGTCCTGGTCGCGGAAGAAGAACCCGTCGCAGGTGGCGCAGGAGCTCACGCCACGGCCCAGTAGCTCTTGCTCCCCGGGCACATGCAGGTAGCGCGCGGCGGCGCCCATCGCCAGGATGACGGCCCGCGCCCGGTGGGTCTCGCCGTCGGCGGTCACCACCGACTTCACCGGGCCGTCCAGCGACACCGATTCGACGTCTTCCATCCGCAGGTCCGCGCCGAACCGCAGCGCCTGCTCACGCATCTGGTCCATCAACTCCGGGCCGGTGATGCCGTCGCGGAAACCCGGGTAGTTCTCCACCTCGGTGGTGGTCATCAGCGCGCCGCCAAACGACGTGCCTTCGAAGACCAGCGGAGCCAGCTGCGCCCGGGCGGTGTAGAGAGCGGCGGTGTATCCGGCCGGTCCGGAGCCGATAACGATCACGTTGTGCACAGGGCTGCTGGCGGTCATACGAGCCTTTCGGATACTTCGAGCGGGGTCCAGACACTTCGAACGCCAGGGTAGGCGGCGCTGTTCCCGGGACTTTAGTGGCGATCGCCAGCGCGGCGGAGCCGGGCGCCGCGGGTCGCCACGGATCTTACGTGCGGGGAACCGACCTGTCAGCCAGCAACCCGGTGTTGCCCGCGCTGCAGGTCGGCGCCACCGCCAGCGCCGCCACCGCGTCGGGCGTGTCGCCGGGCAAGATCAGTAGCACGCCGGGGTGACCGGTGATCTCGATCGGCCGGGCGCCCAGTACCCGGACAGAGCCGGCGTAGCCCAGGCCGGTCAAACAGGACGCGCGTCGTTGCGGGTCGTCGAGCGGGCCGTAGTCCGGCGGGCGGTCCAGCAGTGCGAGGACCTCGGCGTCGGACAACGGAATCGCCGCGGGCGGCCGCGACACCGTGATGTGCTGTGCGGTGGTCGGGCTGCTGGGCGTCGGCTCCGGTGTGCTGACCAGCGCGGCGGTTCCGAGTGCTACGGCGACGGCAGCCGCTGCCAGACCGGCCACCGCGGCGACCACCCGCAGCGGCCGGCCGCCGGGTCGGGCGGCGTGTGCGGGCTTGCGCGGCAGATCAGCATCCGCGTCGTCGTCGGCCATCGGCATCAGTGTGCGACATGGCCGGGGCGGTGTCCTTGTCGAGGTGGCTCAGCACCGTCGCGAGCCGGGCCCGTGCCCGGGCGCAGCGGCTTTTGACGGTGCCTTCGGCGACACCGAGCAGCCGGGCGGTGTCGGCGACGGAGTAGCCGTGCATGTCGACCGCCACCACCGCGGCACGCTGCTCGACGGGCAGGCGCATCAGTGCCCGCTGCACCGCGATCGCCGTCTCCACCTGCGCGGTCCGGTCGGACACCGGGTGGACGTCGTCCAGCGTGGCGGTGGGATGAGACTTGTTGCGGCGCAACCTGTCCAGGCACGAGTTCACCACGATGCGATACAGCCAGCTGCTGACCGCGGCGTCGTGCCGAAACGACCCGGCGCCGCGGTGCACCGACAGCATCGCGTCTTGCAGCGCGTCGGCGGCGTCCTCGGGGTCACGGCTGGTGAGCCGGGCCAGGCGATCGAGTTGGCGGTGATGGCGGTGGAACAGCTCCTCGAACGCGTAGCGGTCCCCTGCGACGTGGTCGGCCAGCAGTTCGGCGTCGCTGCGTTCGCGCCGCGCCCGGCCGCCCAGACCCACGGCCGGACATTAACCAGCCGCGCCGTGCGGGGCACTTCACCCGTGTGGGCTACCTCAGGAGGCGGCCTGCACGGTGATC
The DNA here is from genome assembly GCF_003402475.1 of Mycobacterium sp. MFM001. Lineage (GTDB taxonomy): Bacteria > Actinomycetota > Actinomycetes > Mycobacteriales > Mycobacteriaceae > Mycobacterium. The sequence goes on along the minus strand of NZ_BFAB01000001.1, from coordinate 440,813 downwards.
TCGGAGATCTCGGCTTTGTGCTTGCCGTCGGTGCTGCCCAGCGTGGAGATCCAGACCAGCAGGTTCGACGTCGGCGCCGATGCGTTGACCGGGATGCTGTTGTGCCCGGGATGCAGCGTCGTCGGTTGGGTCAGCGCAGTGGTGTCCTCGAGTTTGGCAGGACTCGACGTCGGCGACGATCGGATCTGAACCTTTGTCCCGGTGCTCGAGACGTCGACGGTCACCGTGCCCACGGTGGTGGGTTTCGGCAGCTGAAGGAGCAGCCCGACGCCGTTCTTGAAGCTGGGGAACGGGTCCGCGTCGGTGTACGTGTCGGTCGACCACGCGGTAGCAGGATTACCGTCGATCGCCTGCGCGGCCTGGCCCGGGCTGTCGGCATCGCCGCCGGGGGAGAAGACCGTCGCCTTCGAGGGTTTGACCGTGCTGCCCGACGCCGCCGAGCCGCTGCTTGTCGAGGTGGTGCTCGACGACGGCGCATTCAGGCCGAGCTGGTCCTTGTCCAGGCCGCCGCCGAGGTCGCCGAAGATCCGGCCCAGCACCGTCGCCAGCACCAGCAGCGCCACCACGATCACGGCGACCGCGGCGCCCACCCCGATCATCACGTTGCGCCGGCGTCGCAGCCGAACCTCGTCGTCCTCTGTAATGCCCCGCCGGAACGGCCCCGGACGCCCCTCGCTGGGCGCCGACTCGTCGATCGGTGTCAGCAGGTCGGTGCGGTCGGCCACCGCCGTCGCCTGCTGCAGAAGATTCAAAAGCGTTGCCGCGCTGCGTATCCCGCCGTCGCCCTGAATCGCGTGACTGGCCGCCGCGGAGATCTGGAACGGAATCTCGCGATCGATCAGCCGAGGTTCCACCGGGTGACCGGACGGATCCCGCTCGGCCGGAGCGAGGCCGCTGCGCACACCCGACTCCGGCAGCGGCCACCGGTTGACCAGCAGCGCATACAGCGCGCCGCCGATGCCGCGGATATCGGCGTCGGGCGTGGCATCGGGCATGGTCGCCGGGAACGCGAGCACCACGTCGCCCTCGATGCTGACCCGCACCCGGCTGGGGTGGTCAATCGACAGCGCGACGCCGGCGTGGTGGGCGGCTTCGGCGGCGGAGGCCAGGGTCTGCATCGCCCGGGCTGCCCCCACTGCGGACGGCGACGTGTTGGCCACCTCCTGCAGTGAGCCGCCCCGGATCCACTCGGCGACAACCAGACCGCCGCGGCCGGTGTGCACGACGTCGAGCACCCTGGCGACGCCGGGTTTGTCGATGCGGCTGAGCCGCAATGTGCGAGAAAGGATTTCGCGCAGTTCGTCATCGGGGAGCGTGCCGTCGGGGTCGACGAACGTCAGCGCCACCTGCCGGTCCAGTGCGGTGTCGAGGGCCTGCCAAAACTGCAATCCCGGTCTGCCGCCGTGGAATACCAGCAATCGGTAACGGCCGCCGGAGATGCTGGCGCCGGGCACCAGGTGCAGGTCTTCCCGCGACGGCGGCGGTCCGGGCGCCGGCTCGCGGGGCGCGTCGAACTCGATCGGATCGGACTCCGCGTCGCTGGGCGACGGCGCCGAAACTGTGCCGACCTGAACCTCGGGCGGAATGTCGGGCTGGAAGTCGTCAGCGGACTGCCGGGACACCTCCGGCTCCGACGCAGGTTTGGACGAGGTGTGCTGTGTTGGGCCGTCAGTCACCTCCGGTCCTTTCCCCATCCCCGCCCCGGCTACTTGCTCGGGAGGCCTTCGCCGGATGGGTCCCCGGACCGGATACCCCCCCGGCGCCAGCGAATTCCTCTGCTCAGAGTACGTGACCCCGCCGCGACCGGACAGGCGGTCGGGCGGCGCAACCTTGCCGGCGGCTAATCCTGCACCGGTCCCGCCGAGCCATCGGCGCACCGCGGCCGCCGCCGCTTGCGCCTCCGGCACTCCCGCGCGCAGCATGACCGCGGCCATGATCGGCGCCATGATCACCGCGACCACGAAAAGCCGAAGCAGCGAGCCGGCCCCGCCGCCGTGCGCCGTCAGCGCTTCCAGCCCGAGCAGCTGATCGATGACGTGCGCGACCAGGCCGGCCAGCAGCGACGCGGCGATGGTCACCAGGATTGTCCGCGTTTCCGCGGCGCCGATCAGATGCCCGCTGGGTGGGCGCAGCGTGTTACGCAGCAGGAAGTAGCCGACGATGGCGCCGGCCAGGAAGCCGAGCCCGTTGGCAAGGCCCAGGTACCCGGCGACCAGTTCGCGGTTGTCGGTGACATACGGCGCCAGCAGCGATCCGGCGACCTTGACCGTGGTGATGACGACGATGATCACGATCGGTGTCCAGGGCTGCTCGCGGGCGTAGAAGACCCGCAACTGCAATAGCACCAGCGCGTAGGGGATCAGCGTGAACGCCGATAGCGCGATCGCCGCACCCAGATAGCCCGCGTCGACCTCGCCGAACCGCCCGTACGCGAACAGCGCGCTGCCGATCGCCGGCCCACCGACCGTCATGAACGCGACCGTCGGGATCAGCGTGATCATCGTCAACCGGGTGGCCAGCGACAGGTCGGCCAGCACGGCGGGCGTGTCGTCGGCGGCCGCATTGCGGCTCAGCCGCGGCATCACCACCGTCAACACCGTCACGCCGATCATGCCGAACGGCAGCTGCAGGACCAGCCAGGTGTAGTTGTAGATCGCCGGCCCGGAAGCGGCTGCGGTGCTGGCGATCTGGTTGCCGATGATGAAGCCGAGCTGGCTGATCAACACGTAGAGCACCATCGCGGCGGCCATCGCGCCGAAGCGTTTGAGGCGTTGGTCGACTCCCCACAGCGGACGCAGGCTGATGTGCCGGCGCCAGATCGCCACCAGCAGCACCCCGGCCTGCGCCACCACTCCGAGCGTGGTGCCGATGCCGAGCACCAGCAGTTTGGCGTTGCCCATCTTGACCGGGTCGACGGACAGCTGCCCGGGCACGGCCAGGTAGACCCCGAGCGTGGCGATCGCGACGACGTTGTTGACGACGGGCGCCCACGCCGGCGGCCCGAACACGTTGCGGGTGTTGAGGATCGCCATGAACACCGAGGACAGGCCGTAGAAGATCACCTGTGGCAACAGCAGGTAGGCGAATGCGGTAGTCAGCGCCTCGTTGACCTGTGGGCTGCGGCCCAGCATCAACCGCACCAGCAGCGGCGCGGCGGCCACCGACAGCAGGGTGGTGACCAGCAGCAGCGTGGTGGCCAGCGTGACCAGGCGCCGCACGAACGCCTGACCGCCGTCGGGGTCGTCCTGCTCGGCGCGCGCGAGCACCGGCACGAAGATCGCAGTGAACGTCGCCTCCAGCACCAGCGCGGCGATCTGGTTCGGCAGCTGGTTGGCCACCGAGAAGGCGCTGGTCAGCGCCGCCCCCAGGATGGCGGCCAGCAGCACGATCCGGGCGAACCCGGTGATCCGGCTGATCAGTGTCGCGAACGCCATTCCCCACGACCGCGACACCAGAGCCGCGTCGGACAGTTCGACGCGCTGCTGCGGTGCCGTGGCCTCCAGCGGCGTCGGGGAGGACAGCTGCGCCGACAACGGCACGCGCCGGCCGACCGAGCTCATACCGGGTGCTCTTCCTCAACGCGGTCGACCACCGGGGTCTGGTCGACGTCGCCGTGGTCGGGCGGGTCGCGCGGACGATCCAGGTCGGCGGGGTCGGGCTGGCCGCGGAAGCGGTGCCACAGCCGTCGTCCGGCCAGGGTCACCAGCACCGCCGCCGCGCTCAACGTGATCGCGAACAGCACCTTGCCGTAGGCGTTGGAGTGCACCGACAACCGCACCGGCTCGCCCAGCGGCACCCCGTCGGGGGTGCGCAGCGACACGTCGATGGCCACCCGCTGGGTGAAGTTGACCTCGATCGGCACCCGCAGCGGCAGATAGCCCGGCGGCAACTCGATTTCGCCGAGGTCGGTCACGCTCATCCCGGGCGGGGCGTCGACGTGCAGCCGCACCCGGATGGGCACCGCCAGGCCGTTGTGCAGCGCCAGCGGCAGCGGGCTGTGCTCGGTGGCCAGGGTGTAGGACCCGCCGGGGTTGACGATCGTGACCGACCCGAACAGGTCGTCGATCGTGCTGCCGACGATCTGCACGCGCCGGTGTGCCAGCCCGTTGCGGGTGTCGGGCCGCTCGGATTGGCTGAGCGCGCGCAGCATGTCCTCGCGCAGCGGCGCGGTGTAGCCGGCACCGGTCAGCCCGGTGCGGACATCGGTGGTCAGCGCCGCCGTGAGGCCGTCGAGCCGGCCCAGCTGACCGGCGATCTGGGCGATGACGACGTCGTCGAACCGTCCCCGCTGACCCACGGCGTCGACTACCGGCAGGGGTGCCGTGTTGACTGCTGCGGCGTCGGCGATCAGCGCGGGCAACGGCCGCGGCACCGCCAGCCCGGAGCGGACGGCGGTGGCCAGCGTGGTCAGGATCGCTCCGGCGTCGTCGGATTGCAGGGTCCAGGTCGCCGGCGGCACCAGAATCTCGGTGCGCTGCCCGACGTCGGGCTGCAAACTGCGCCACAGCATCGAGCCCAGCGCGTCCTGGCGGCGGGCGGTGGCGGAGTCGTGCCGCAGCCGGACCGCAAGCGCGGCGTCCAGATACGTCGGCGCGACGGGGTCGGTGCCCGCACCGGCCAGCGCCGCGCCGACGGTCGGGTCGAACGGCGCGGCGACCACCTGCGCCGACACCCGGCGCGGCGCGATGTTGGCCGTCGCGGGCTCGCCGGTCGCGGAGTCTTCGGCGGACAGCTCGGCCGCGGCGACCGCCACCGTGGTCGCGTTGGCGCCGAGCAAATCCACGCTGCGGCGGGTCAACAAGCCGTCGGCGATCACGGTGGCCCCGCGGACGGACGTGACGCCGAGGATCTGGTCGACGATGTCGCCGGCGGTAGCGGTGCCGGCGGCATCGCTGAGACCGGCGTCGCCCACCCGTTGCACAGCGTCGAGGTCGGCCTGCGCGTACGGGGTGGGGGCCACACACATCCGGTGCGCCAGCGCGCGCAACCGGTCCAGCCAGCTCACGGCGGCGGCCTGCCCGGTGCCGGGGTGCGTCGGCGCGCCCGGCCCGGTGCTGTCGGGGGTGTCGGAGACGACGTAGCCGCGGGTCATCGCGTTGACCGTGACGAGCAGGTCCGGGTCGACGGCCAGGCACAGCGAGCGGCCCACGGCCCCGTCGGGGTCGACGTCGCGGCTGGTGGCGAATTCGGCCGCGGACAGCAGAATGTCCAGCCGGCCGCCGGTGGCCAGCGAGGTCGCCAGCTCGTCGTCGATCAGGCGCACCGGGATCGTGCCGCCGGGTACGCCGGGGGACAGCCGCGGCCGGTCGGCCAGCGGCCACAGCATGGTCACCTGCACCGGTTTGGAAGTGTCGGGCGCGACGACGGAGCTCAGCGCGTCGGAGGACTTGTCGGCCGGGTCGGCGGGCACGCCCATCACCGGCAGCAGGAACCGGGCGTTGTCGAGGCGCGCCGGTTCGCCGTAGTCGGGTGTGCCGTTGACGTTGACCAGTAGCGGGTAGACGCCGGGCTTGTCGATGGCCAGCGACGGCTCGCCCAGCGAACGCACCGGCGCGGACAGCGTGAAGCCGGCGTTCTGGCCGCGCTGCAGTTCGCTGGCCACGGTCAGGAAGTCGGCGACCGGCTCATACTGGTCGGTGCCGCCGTCGAGGTTGGTGCGCAGTCCGGCCGACGAGGCGACGGCCGCGGCCCGCTCGAGGCGGACCATCACGTCGCGCACCGGCCGGTCGCCGACGTTGGTCACGATTCCGGTGACGGTGACGGTCGGCTCGCTGGTCGTGGTGACGACGTCGGGGGTCACCTGGTCGACGCGCACCTGCACGAACGGGGTCGTGCCGGGCTCGCCCGCGACGGCGCGCGGCGCGGCGGTCGGAAGCGTGAGCACGGCCCCCAGACCAGCCAGGATGCCGGCCACCGCGGCGAGGCGCAGCAGTGCGGCCCGCCCGTACCGCGAGCTGGTCACGGCCCGGGACCGCGACCGTTCTTCCGGCCCGGCGCGGGTTGACGATGGTGGGCGCGCGAATGTGTTTGCGGCCGTCGCCGCGGCGAGGTGGGCGGCAGCGGCGGCAACGCCGCCGGGCCGTCGGCCTGCAGCTTGTCGATCAGTTCGTCGGCCACCTCGGCCAGCCGCCGCTCGTCGGCGTAAGCCAGCCGCGACGGCAGTTCCCGGATCGGCACCCACGCCACTTCGGCGACTTCGAGGTCCTCGTCGGACAGCTCGCCGCCCGAGCACCGCATCAAATAGTGATGCACGGTTTTGTGCACCCGCCGGCCGTCGGTGACGAACCAGTAGTCGATGCTGCCCAGCGCGGCCAGCACGCTGCCTTGAATCCCGGTCTCCTCGGCGACTTCCCGAATCGCGGTCTGCTCGGCGGTTTCGCCGAGTTCGATGTGGCCCTTGGGTAACGACCACAACATCCGGCCGCGGCGGTCGATGCGACCGATCAGCGCCGCGACTTGTTCTTCGCGGGGCCCGTCGATGCCGTCGATCACCAGTCCGCCGGCGGAGGTTTCGTGCACGGTGCGCAGCCGTTCGGGTCCGCGCCGCGTGGAGCGCCCACGACCCGACTTAGCCGGCTCGGTGGACTGGGGGGCGCCGTCGACTGGGGTGTTGTCAGCGCGGTTTTCGGAAGTTCCGGCGGCGCGACGACCCCGGCGCCTGCCTCGGCGCCGACGTGGTTTGGCTTGTTCGCCGTCCGACACCCAAGCGATAGTAGCTGGCACGCCTAAGCGTTCCAGGGCACACTCGCCGTTAATCGTCCGACTAGGCTGGATGGTCGTACTCCTCCTCGGCCGGCGCGGCCGCATCGTCGCCCGACTAGGCTGGTCCAACGTGCCCGAAACCGCTCAGGACGCCGATCTGCTGACTGCGGCCGCCGTCGCATTGAACAGGCACGCCGGCCTTTTGCGCGAACTCGGCGAAATGTTCGCTGCGGCCGGCCACGAGCTGTATCTGGTGGGCGGGTCGGTGCGTGACGCGCTGCTGCAGCGGCTCAGTCCCGACCTGGATTTCGCCACCGACGCGCACCCCGAGAAGGTGCAGAAGATCGTGCGGTCGTGGGCGGATGCCCTGTGGGACACCGGGATCGAGTTCGGCACGGTCGGCGTCGGCAAGGGCGAGCACCGTCTGGAGATCACCACGTTTCGCGCCGACCGATACGACCGGGTGTCGCGCAACCCGCAGGTGCGGTTCGGGGACTCGCTGGACGACGACCTGTCGCGCCGCGACTTCACGGTCAACGCGATGGCGGTGCGCGTAACCCCAACCGGCCCCGGCGAATTCGTCGATCCGCTAGGGGGTTTGGCGGCGCTGCGTGCCGGCGTGCTCGACACCCCCGCGGCGCCCGAGGAGTCGTTCGGCGACGACCCGCTGCGCATGCTGCGCGCCGCACGGTTCGTCTCGCAGCTGGGCTTCACCGTGGCGCCGCGAGTGCGCACGGCGATCGAAGAGATGGCCCCGGAGTTGGCCCGCATCACCGCCGAACGGGTGGCCGCCGAGTTGGACAAGCTGCTGCTCGGCACCGACCCGGTCGCCGGGATCGACCTGCTAGTGGAAACCGGCATGGGCGACGTGGTGCTGCCCGAGGTCGGCGGCATGCGGATGGCCATCGACGAGCACCACCAGCACAAGGACGTCTACCAGCATTCGCTGACGGTGCTGCGGCAGGCCGTGGAATTAGAGGGCGCTGGAGGTCCTGACTTGGTGTTGCGCTGGGCGGCGCTGCTGCACGACATCGGCAAGCCCGCCACCCGTCGTCACGAGCCCGACGGCGGGGTGAGTTTCCACCACCACGAGGTGGTCGGCGCCAAGATGGCCCGCAAGCGGTTGCGGGCCCTGAAGTACTCCAAGCAGATGGTCGACGACATCTCCCAGCTGGTGTACCTGCATCTGCGGTTCCACGGATACGGCGAAGGCCGTTGGACCGATTCGGCGGTGCGCCGCTACGTCACCGACGCCGGCCCGCTGCTGGGAAAGCTGCACAAGCTGGTGCGGGCCGACTGCACCACCCGCAACAAGCGACGGGCTGCCAGGCTGCAGGCCAATTACGACAACCTCGAAGCGCGGATCGCTGAGCTGGCCGCCGCCGAAGACTTGCAGCGGGTCCGGCCGGACTTGGACGGCAACGAGATCATGAAGCTGCTGGACATTCCGCCGGGGCCGCAGGTCGGCGAGGCGTGGAACTACCTCAAGGAGCTTCGGCTGGACCGCGGGCCGCTGTCGCATGACGAGGCGACGGCCGAGCTGCTGGCCTGGTGGAAGGCCCGCGGGAACCGGTAGCCGTCGCGCCGCGTCTGACCGGCATGGAGTACTGCTTGGGCACGGGCGACGGCACGGCGGCGATGTGGACCGGCCAACCCGATCTGGACGTCGACGGCGACGGCCGGCTGGACGCGGTCGGGTTGGACTTCGACGGCGACGGGTTGCGCGACGACGCGCTGGCCGATCTCGACGGCGACGGGCTGGCCGACCACGCCGTGCTGGACCTCGACAACGACGGCTCGCCGGAAAGCTATTTCACCGACGACGGGACCGGCACCTGGTCGGTGGCGGTGGACCGGGGCGGGCAACTGCGCTGGTTCGGCCTCGACGGCGTCGAGCACACCGGTGGGCCGCTGGTCGACTTCGACGGCGACGGCGCGGTCGACGACCGGCTGATCGACAGTGACGGCGACGGGCTGGCCGACCGGGCGGTGTGCGCCGGCGACAACGGCGTCACGGGATATGTGGACACCGACGGCGACGGCCGCTGGAATGTGCGGTTGACCGACAGCGACGGCGACGGCGCCGCCGACGGGGCTACCGCGCTGTAGTCCTTACGCCGAGTGTGAATCTGGCGACGTGACACGCCGGACAGGCGTCGCAACATTCACAGTCGCCGGAAGATCAGGCCCGCCCCGGACCCGGTGGGCCCGCGAAGGCCTGCGCGATGTCCAGCCAGCGCTGCGCGTCGACGCCTTCCGCGGTGACATGCAGCGCGCGGCGCGGCCGCCGCTGGGTGACCAGGAAACAGAAGTCCTCAGCGCTACCGGTGACCCGCTGCGCCGCGTCGGGTGGACCCCACGACCACACCCCGCCGTCGGGTGCGCGCAGCTCGACGAAGAACGGCTCGGCCGGCGGCGTCAGGCCGTTGACAACAAAGGCGTAGTCGCGGGCCCGCACGCCGATGTGCGCAACCGATTGCAGCCGTGCGGTGGCGGGCCGCGTGACGCCGAGCGCGTCGGCCACGTCGAGGCCGTGCGCCCAGGTCTCCATCAACCGGGCGGTGGCCATCGACGCGGCGCTCATCGGCGGACCGAACCACGGCAGCTTGCGGCCGTCGGGAACGGTCAGCAGCGCGTCGTGCAGCCGGGTGCGGGTGGCCCGCCAATCAGCAAGCAGCGCAGCAGGTTTCGTGGCCGCCAGTTCCTCGGCGCCGTCGTCGACGAAGCCGGTGGGATTCGCCGACGCGGCCTGCAGCAGGTCGGCGAAACCAGCCTCGTCGGTGACCGACGTCAGCGCGACCCGGTCGGTCCAAAGCAGGTGCCCGATCTGGTGCGCGATGGTCCAGCCCGGCGCGGGCGTCGGCTCGGCCCACCGATCGTCGGGAAGCGGCGCCACCAACGCGTCGAGTTCGTCGCTCTCGGCGCGTAAGTCAGCCACGATCGAATCAAGCCCGGCCATCGGATCACCTTAGCGAGCGCTCATCGCCCGCCGACCGACCAATGCATGCACCGCCAGGCCGGCCAGATAGAGCACCGCCCCGGTCAACACCAGCACGGGCGCATGTCCGTCGTCGGGAATGACGATCGCCGCCCCGGTGATCACCGCAATGAACGAGACCCAAAACAGCGAATCCTGCACCGCGAACACATGTCCGCGCAGCGCGTCGTCGACGTCGATCTGCATCGCGGTATCGGCGCACAGCTTCACCACTTGCCCGGCGGTGCCGAGGAAGAACCCGCAGACCACCATCACCGGAAGCTGCAGACCGACCCCGAGGAGTTGGATGGCGGTCGCAATCGCCAGCGATCCGTTGGCGGTCGCGTAGCGACCCCAGCGGCGAACAGCGAGCGGCGTCACCACGTTGGCCAGAAACGAGCCCGTCCCCGTCGCGGCGACGAACAACACCGCAGTGCCCAATCCGCCGACGGAGGTGTCGCCGGCGTGGCGCACCAGCAACAGCACCAGCAGCGTGTTGATGCCGAACACCATCCGGTGCGCGGCCAGCCCGGCCAGCGTCGCCGCGACGGTAGGGCGGGCGAGCACGGTGCGCGCGCCGTGCAGCCAGCCGGTGATCACCAAGTAGATCACCGACCCGTGAATCGCGCGTTTGGTGTCGTCGGGCCCGAGCACGTGAGGGCCGAATCGCAGCGACAACACCAGCGCGATCGCCACCGGGACCAGCACCAGAAAGATGATCGACGCGCCGCCGTAGTCGCCGGACCCGAAAATGCGGCGGGGGACCAGCATGAAGTTCGCGCCCAGGAACGCCGCGACCGCGCCCGTCGCGGTCGCGATCGAATTCATCGTCACCACCTGCTCGCACGGGACCACGTGCGGCAGCGCCGCGGAAAGCCCGGACGAAACGAAGCGCCCGAAACCGTTGACGATCAGCGCGCCGCACAGCACCGGCAGGTCGCCCTCGCCGGCGGCCAGCAGAGCCCCCGCCACGACGGCGGACAGCAGCCGGCCCACGTTGGCGCCGACCAGCACCAGCCGCCGATCCCAGTGGTCCATCAATGCGCCGGCGAATGGACCCAGCAGTGAGTACGGCAAGAACAGCACCGCGAACGCGCCCGCGACGGCCAGTGGACGGGCCGCCCGCTCGGGATTGAACAGCAGCGCCCCGGCCAGCCCCGCCGAGAACAGCCCGTCGCCGAATTGGCTGACCGCGCGCAGCTCCAGCAGCCGCCGGAAGTCGCGCAGGCTGCGCACCGAGCGCCAGACAGCGGCAGGCGGGCGGGTGTGAATCACAGGACCTACTTCCACGGTGTGGCCCGGCAAGCGGGCGCCGCGCCAAGCCACCAACCCACCCTACAAATATCAAGCGGCGCCCCGTTTGTTCGCCACGGCGGCCGCGCGCTGATGCGATGATGGTGTTGTGGCGCAGCATGAAGACCCCGAAGACTATGTCGCCCCTGCCGCGCATCGGGTGCGGGCGGGCACGTTGCTGCTCGCCAACACCGACCTGCTCGAGCCGACGTTTCGGCGCAGCGTGATTTACATCGTCGAGCACAACGACGGCGGAACGCTCGGGGTGGTCCTCAACCGGCCCAGCGAGACCGCCGTCTACAACGTGCTGCCGCAGTGGGCCAAGCTGGCAGCCAAACCCAAGACGATGTTCATCGGGGGACCGGTGAAACGTGACGCGGCACTGTGCTTGTCGGTGCTGCGGGTCGGTGCAGAGCCCGACGGCGTTCCCGGCCTCCGCCATGTGTCCGGGCGGCTGGTGATGGTCGACCTCGACGCCGATCCCGAATCGATCGCGCCGCTGGTGGAGGGCGTGCGGATCTTCGCCGGGTACTCGGGATGGACCATCGGCCAGCTCGAGGGCGAGATCGAACGCGACGACTGGATTGTGTTGTCCGCGTTGCCTTCCGACGTTCTGGTGCCGCCGCGGGTGGACCTGTGGGGCCGGGTGCTGCGGCGTCAGCCCATGCCGCTGTCGCTATTGGCCACCCATCCGATCGATCTCAGCCGCAACTGAGCGGTCACGCGAGAGCCTGCTGGCGATCACCGCGCACACCAGCAGCTGTATCTGGTGAAAGAGCATCAGCGGCAACATGATTACGCCGACGGTGGCGGCCGGGAAGAGCACCAGCGCCATCGGAAGTCCCGACGCCAGACTCTTTTTCGAGCCGCAGAACAGCAGCACGATCGCGTCGCCGCGCTCGAGCCCGGCCAGCCGGCCGGTCAGCCAAGTGAATGCCAGCACCAAGCCCAGCAGTACGGCGCTGGCCACGGCGACCGCGACCACCCGCCACACCCCGACGCTGAGCCAGATCCGCTCGACCATGCCCATCGAGAACGCGGTGTAGACCACCAGCAGGATCGACCCGCGGTCGACCAGCTTGGTCAGCACGGCATGCCGGGCGATCACGTCGGCAATCCACGGCCGCATCAACTGACCCGCCACGAACGGCAACAGCAGCTGCAGCACGATGTCACGGATTGCGGTGGCGTCCACTCGAGGCGCCCCGCTGGTGTGCATCAGCAGCAGGACCAACGCCGGGGTGACGACCACGCCGACGATGTTGGACAGCGATGCGCTGACGATCGCGGCCGAAACGTGGCCCCGCGCAATCGAGGTGAACGCGATCGAGGACTGCACGGTCGAGGGGACCAGACACAAAAACAGTAGGCCGTTGTAGAGGTCCAGCGTCAGCAGCCAGGGCACCAGCGCGCGCGCCGCCAATCCGAGTATGGGGAAGACCACGAACGTCGTCGCCAGCACCAGTAAGTGCAGCCGCCACTGCCTTACGCCATGCCAGGCCTGCTGCGGCGAAAGCCGGGCACCGTAGAGCCAGAACAGCACCGCGATCGCAACTTTGGCGGCGATCGACACGGCCTCGGCAGCAGCACCGCGAGCCGGGAACACGGCCGCGAGGGCCACCGTCGCCAGCAGCGCCAATAAGAAGGTGTCGACCGGGAGCCGCTTTAGCATGTCCGGCGTATCAGTGACAGGACAACGTGCAGGCCCCGCAGTCGCCGCCGCAGACAGCGGGTGCCCCTTCGCGGCGCAGGGCGTACCGCGCGCTCTGCCACGAGCCGACGGCCACGGTGCCGATCGCCCCGACGACGCACACACCGACCAGCACGCCGGCCGCCGGACGTGGGCCGGCGAATGCCACCGCGCCGCCGGCCGCCAGCATCACCGCGGCCGCCAGCTGGGTCGGCGCGACGGCGCGTGTCACCTGCGCGGCGGTGTCCGCGCTTGGCCGTGACAGCGACCACAGGCCGAGCGCCGCGCAGACGATCGCCGCACACACGCACAGCACTCCGGCGATCAGCATGGGGCCACAATACTGAGGCCGCCACACCCGAGGTCTAGCGCGTCGGCGCGGGCACCGGTGGGCGGGCCGGCAACGCGGGCAGCACCGGCACCGGAGGGGCCGGAGCCGCCGGAGCGGCAGCCGGGGCAGCTGCAGGTGCCGCGGGCGCCGGAGCGGCGGGCGGGTTGGCGCCCGGCACAGCTACTCGGAAGCCGTTGATGATCGCGTCGGTGGCGGGCGCGTCGGCGACGGCCTGGGTGACGGCAGTGGTCACGGCCAGCGACACCAGATAGCGCTCCGGCCCGGATGTGGCGATGACGTGTCGCCGAGATGTGTTGAGCGTCATGTCGTTTTGCCGGTAGGTGCCCTCGATCACCGACGACGGGAATCCGCCGAAGTCGCCCATCGCGCCCTTGGTGGTCTGCCAGGCGGGCAGTTGCTGGCTGTCGACGAACCCGTGGGTGATGGCCTCCTGCGGATCGAAGTCGCCGACCAACTTGTAGACCACCACTTGGGCGTTGGAGGTGTAGAGGCTGTTGCCGGTGCCGGACCGGTCGGCGATGACGGCGAACGCGTCCGGCACGTTGGGGTCGGGCACCTGCGTCCAGCGCGGCGGCACCGGCAAGGTGATGTCGAGCGCCTTGAAGTTCTGGGGTTGCTGCGGCTCGAGCTTGACGCCCTTGCCGCCGAAGTAGTCGCGCAGTGTCCCGCTGGTGGCAGGCACCAGCGTCGCCGGCGGGGGAGCAGGCGCCGCGGCTGGTTGCGGTGCGGGGATCCGCGGGGCGATCGAGGGGGCCGTGCCCGGCGTGCTGTTGCCGACGGCCCCGAGCGCGTTTTGGGTCAGGGGAGGGGCGGGGGCCGGCACGGGGTTGGGTCCGGGTGGAAACACCGGGTCTGCCGAAGCAGTGCCGCCGACGCACATGACAGCCACGACGCCGACGACGACACCGGCTACCAGCACCCGCAGGCCGCGGGCAATCTGCGTCATGAGAGTGGCTCCTTCTCTCGGATCGGCGTTAGAGGCCGACTGTAACCAGCGGAAACTGGCGGGAACAGGCTTGAGATGGACCTGGGATGAACCCCTGATCGGGACGCGACGAAACCGAGACCAACCTGTGGCCGGAAGGCGGTCAGCGCCGTCCTTATACCCTGTGTGACGTGACCGAATCCCCGACCGCAGCAGCCGGCGCTGTCCCGGGCGCCGATGAGGCGGACTCCGACGCGCCGCGGTACCGCTACACCGCGGAGCTGGCCGGTCGCATCGAACGGACCTGGCAGGACAATTGGGCCCGCTGGGGGACATTCCACGTGGCCAACCCCGTCGGCTCGCTGGCGCCGGCGGACGGATCCGCGGTGCCCGACGACAAGATGTTCGTGCAGGATATGTTCCCGTATCCGTCCGGCGAGGGCCTGCATGTCGGTCACCCGCTGGGCTACATCGCCACCGACGTCTATGCCCGCTACTTCCGGATGACGGGGCGTAACGTGTTGCACGCGTTGGGTTTCGACGCGTTCGGGTTGCCCGCCGAACAGTATGCGGTGCAAACCGGCACCCATCCGCGGACCCGTACCGAGGCCAACATCGTCAATTTCCGGCGCCAGCTGGGCCGGCTGGGTTTCGGCCACGACACCCGGCGAAGCTTTTCCACCACCGACGCCGAGTTCTACAAGTGGACGCAGTGGATCTTCCTGCAGATCTACAACGCCTGGTTCGACACCGCTGCCAACAAGGCTCGGCCGATCGCCGAACTTATCGACGAATTCGACTCCGGCACACGAACTTTGGACGACGGCCGGGACTGGGCGACGCTGTCGGCCGGTGAGCGCGCCGACGTGATCGACGGCTACCGGCTGGTCTACCGGGCGGATTCGATGGTGAACTGGTGTCCGGGCCTGGGCACCGTGCTGGCCAACGAAGAGGTGACCGCCGAAGGCCGCAGCGACCGGGGCAACTTCCCGGTGTTCCGCAAACGGTTGCGGCAGTGGATGATGCGCATCACCGCGTACTCCGACCGGCTGCTGGACGACCTGGACCTGCTGGAGTGGCCGGACAAGGTCAAGACCATGCAGCGCAACTGGATCGGCCGCTCCACCGGTGCCTCGGCGCTGTTCGGCAGCGACGTCGGCGATATCGAGGTGTTCACCACCCGGCCCGACACCCTGTTCGGCGCCACCTATCTGGTGCTGGCGCCCGAGCACGAGTTGGTCGACCGGTTGGTCGCCGACGAGTGGCCGGACGGTGTCGACCCGCACTGGACGTTCGGCGCAGCGACCCCCGCGGAGGCGGTGAAGGCCTACCGGCAGTCGATCTTCGCGAAGTCCGACCTGGAGCGCCAGGAATACAAGACGAAAACCGGTGTCTTCCTTGGTACTTACGCCACCAATCCGGCCAACGGTCACAAGGTGCCGATCTTCATCGCTGACTACGTGCTGGTGGGCTATGGCACCGGGGCGATCATGGCCGTGCCGGGCCACGATCACCGGGACTGGGAGTTCGCCCACGAGTTCGGCCTGCCGATCGTCGAAGTGATTGCGGGCGGCGACATTTCACAGGACGCCTACACCGGCGACGGCGTCCTGGTGAACTCCGGCTTCCTCGACGGGATGGATGTCGCTGCCGCCAAGGAGGCCATGACTGCCCGGTTGGAGGCCGACGACCGCGGTTGGGCGCGCGTCGAATACAAGCTGCGGGACTGGCTTTTCGCGCGGCAGCGGTATTGGGGTGAACCGTTCCCGATCGTCTACGACAGCGACGGGCGTCCGCACCCGCTGGACGACGCCGCGTTGCCGGTCGAGTTGCCCGACGTGCCCGATTACTCGCCGGTGCTGTTCGACCCCGACGACGCGGACAGCGAGCCCGAGCCGCCGCTGGCCAAGGCCACCGACTGGGTGCATGTCGAACTGGATCTCGGCGACGGGTGCAAGCCCTACACCCGCGACACCAACGTGATGCCGCAGTGGGCGGGTAGCTCGTGGTACGAGTTGCGCTACACCGACCCGCACAACCCAGAACGGTTCTGCGCCAAGGAGAACGAGGCCTACTGGATGGGTCCGCGGCCGGCGGAGCATGGGCCGGACGATCCGGGCGGTGTCGATCTGTATGTCGGCGGCGTCGAGCATGCGGTGCTGCACCTGCTCTACGCCAGGTTCTGGCACAAGGTGCTCTACGACCTGGGCCACGTCACCTCACGCGAGCCGTACCGCCGGCTGGTCAACCAGGGCTACATTCAGGCGTTCGCGTACACCGATGCGCGCGGCTCCTATGTGCCGGCCGCCGACGTGATCGAACGCGGCGGCAGGTTCTTCTACCCGGGGCCGGACGGCGAGATCGAGGTCTTCCAGGAATTCGGCAAAATCGGGAAGAGCCTGAAGAATTCGGTCTCACCCGACGAGATCTGCGACGACTACGGCGCCGACACGCTGCGCGTGTACGAGATGTCGATGGGGCCGCTGGAGGCGTCGCGTCCCTGGGCCACCAAGGATGTCGTTGGCGCGCACCGGTTTTTGCAGCGGGTGTGGCGGCTGGTGGTCGACGAGCAGACCGGCGACAACCGGATCGTGGAAGCAGACCTCGACACCGAAACGCTGCGCGCGCTGCACCGCACCATCGCCGGCGTGTCCGAAGACTATGCGGCCCTGCGCAATAACACCGCGGTCGCCAAGCTGATCGAGTACACCAATCACCTGACCAAGGGAGCCGTCACTGCGCGCGCCGCTGTCGAGCCGCTGGTGCTGATGCTCGCGCCCCTGGCTCCGCACGTGGCTGAGGAGCTGTGGCAGCGGCTGGGCAACACGGGATCGCTGGCGCACGGCCCGTTCCCGGTGGCCGACCCGCAGTATCTGGTCGAGGACACCGTCGAATACCCGGTTCAGGTCAACGGCAAGGTGCGCGGGAAAGTGGTGGTGGCCGCCGATGCCGACAACGACACCTTGGAGGCCGCCGCGCTGGCCGACGAGAAGGTGCAGGCATTCTTGAACGGCGCGTCGGTCCGGAAGGTCATTGTGGTACCCGGCCGCCTGGTCAACCTGGTCATCTAGCGCTCAACGGGGCCGCAGCACTACTTCGTGTACATGCCCGTCCGGCGGGGTGGCGACCACATTGGCCACCGCCGCGGCGACGGTCTCCGGCCGGAGAAAACGGGCAGGGTCGTAGTCGCCGCCCTCGAATGCGACCAGCTCGCGCTGCATGTCGGTGTCGACCCGGCCGGGGTACACGGTGGTGACCCGCAGCGTGGGCTCGTCGGCGCGCAGCGAATCGGCGAACGCGCGAAGCGCGAACTTGCTCGCCGAATAGGACGCCATCCCCGGCGACACGCGGCGTCCCGACCCGGAGTTGATGAACACCACCTGGCCGTCGGCGCGTCGCAGCGCGGGCAGCAACGCCAACGTAACAGCCACCGCGCCAACGACATTCACATCGAAGGTGCTGCGCCACTGCTCGGCGGTGGACTCGGCGACGTGTCCGGGCATGGACACGCCCGCATTGTGTACCAGCACGTCCAGCTCGGCGACCGACTCGGTGGCGGCCGGGATCGCGTCGGTGTCGGCGAGGTCCAGCGGAACCACCGTGGCGCCGAGACGCTGCGCCACGGCATCTAACGCAGCCGACGGCCGACCGGCCAGCAGCAGGCTATGCGTCGGGGCCAGGGCCGCGGCAATCGCAGAACCGATACCCCGGCTGGCGCCGGTAATCAATGCAGTGGGAGTCAATGCAGTTGTGGCACTAGAACTTTCACGCCTGCTCAGGCTCGCCGGGACAAGCGGGACCGGCCGGCTCGAGAGCGGCCAGGCGTTCCAGCGGCGCAAGCGCCTTGGTCAGGGTTTCCAGTTCGGATTCGCTTAGCTTGCTGAGCATTCCGGCCAGCGCGGCGATCCGGTTGGCCAGCGACTCGCGGTGCACCGCCAAACCCCGCGGCGTGATGTCGACCAGCACGGCGCGCAGGTCCGACGGGTCGCGCGACCGCTTCACCAGACCGATCTTCTCCAGCCGGCGAATGGCCACGGTGGTGGTGGGCGTGCGCACCCGCTCGTGTGCGGCCAGGTCGGTCATCCGGATCGGACCCCGGTCGAGCAGCGTCACCAGAATCGACAGCTGGGCCAGGGTCAACTCGCCCGCGGTCGCGGTGGCGGCGCTCGGGTCGCCCCGGCGCAGGATGGAGAAAAGCTTGGACAGCGTGCGGTGTAGACCCTCAGCCAGCTGTGTCACTTCCGGCACGGTGGCTTCGCGTTCCGCCATAATTCGCCAGTCTAACCGGATTGCCCGGGACCAGACGCCAAAATCGCTTTTGCCGTCAAAGTACTTGTGATAAGAACCGCTGCAGTCGCTCGGTTTCGGCGGCCTCGAAGATCTGCTCGGGCGGTCCGGTCTCCACCACCGCGCCGTGGTCCATGAACACCACGGCGTCCGACGTTGACCTGGCAAAACCCATTTCGTGGGTGACAACCACCATCGTCATACCTTCCTCGCCCAGCTCGGCGATCAGCGCCAGGATGCCCTTCACCAACTCGGGATCCAGTGCCGACGTGGCCTCGTCGAAAAGCATCACCTGCGGCGCCATCGCCAGCGCGCGGGCGATCGCGACGCGTTGCTGCTGACCGCCCGACAGCGCGCCGGGGCGGGCATCGGCCTTGTGTTTCATGCCGACCCGATCCAGCTGCGCCAGCGCCAGCTCGCGCGCCGCGTCCGCCGGCAGCCGCTTGAGCTTCCGCGGCGCCAGCATCACGTTGTCCAGCACGGTGCGGTGCGGGAACAGGTTGAAGTGCTGGAACACCATGCCGATGCGCTGCCGCAGCCGGTTGGGGTCGTCGCCCAGCACGGACCGCCCGTCGAGCAGGACGTCGCCGCGGTCGGGTTCGTACAGCCGGTTCAGGGTGCGCAGCAACGTGGACTTGCCGGAGCCCGACGGGCCGATGATCGCCACCGTGCTGCCGGCGGGCACGTCGAGGTCGACGCCGCGTAACACCACGTTCTGCCCGAAGGACAGATGAATGTCCTTGGCCGCCAACGATACCGGCGCTGCAGCCGCCGTCATAGCATCTCCTGCCCGGTTGCCGACGCGAGTGCGTCGACTTGGTCCGGCGGCTCCACCGAGGCGCGGCCCTGGCGAAGCCGCTTGTCGACGTAGTTCACCAGGTGGGTCAGCGGGATCGTCAAGATCAGGTAGAACACACCCGCGGCCACCAACGGGGACAAGCTTCCGGTTTGGGCGTTGAAGTCGCGGCCGACCTGGAACAGCTCGCGTTGACCAGCGATCAGCCCGAGGAAGTAGACCAGGGCGGATCCCTTCAGCAGCGCGATGAACTGGTTGACCAGCGCCGGCAACACCCGGCGGATGCCCTGCGGCACCACCACCAGCCGCATCGACGAGCCGTAGCTCAGCCCCAGCGCCCGGGACGCTTCCAGCTGACCGGCCTCGACGCTCTGGATGCCGGCACGGAAGATCTCGCCGACGTACGCCGCGGCCGTCAACCCCAGCGCCGCGATACCGAGCGGATAGGGATTGTTGTGAGTCAGCCCGCCGACGATCGGACCCACCCCGAGGCCGATCAGCAAGATGATCACCACTTCGGGCAGGCCGCGGAATATGTCGGTGTACACCCGGGCCGGCCAGCGCAGCCACCGGCTGTGCGAGATCCCGGCTACGGCCAGCACGATTCCGACCACCAACCCGATGACACTGGCACTGACGGTCAAGATCAACGTGTTCGGCAGCCCCGTCGTCAGCAGCACCGGGATGACCTGCTTGTACAGATCCCAGTCGAGGAACGAATCCCGCAGCTGCGCCAGCGTGGACGTCGG
This sequence comes from Mycobacterium sp. MFM001, assembly GCF_003402475.1. Taxonomy (GTDB): domain Bacteria; phylum Actinomycetota; class Actinomycetes; order Mycobacteriales; family Mycobacteriaceae; genus Mycobacterium. The sequence continues at coordinate 421,042 of NZ_BFAB01000001.1, read as the reverse complement.
CGCAGGCGGCCCGGTCTGCGGGCGGTGATGCTTCTCGGCGATCTTCGCGAAATCCGGCAGGTGCGGCGTCAGCGCATCCTTGGACCCCGGTTTCCAGTCCGGCGGCAGCGGCCGCGGCACCCAGTCGGAGTACAGGCCCGACCAGGTGGCATCGGCGATGACGGCATCCAGCGCGGAGTTCAGCGCATCGATCAGCGGCCGGTTGTCCTTTGCCACCGCGTAGGCCACGAAGTCGCCCTCACTGAACGTGTTGGCGACGATCGCGGCCGGGTCACCGGGCCGCACGGCGTTCATCGCCTCGAGCCCGCCGGCCACCCAGGCGTCGATCTGGTGGGTCTTGAGGCTGGTGTACGCGGTGATGATGTCCGGGAACTTGACCGGTTGCAGGTGCAGGGTTTCGACGACGTAGGCGTCCTGCACCGTGCCCTGAACCACGCCGATGCGCTGTCCCGGCGCCAGGTCGTCGAACCCGGTGATCGGCGAGCCGGGCTGCACCACCAGCGAGGCGTAGCCGAAGTCGTAGCCATTGGTGAAGCCGACGGTGCGCCGCCGCGCGTCGGTGGCCATGATCGACGCCGACCCGACGTCGAAGCGGCGCGACGACACCTGGGCGAGCAGGCCGGCGAAGTCGGTGCCGACGAAGCGAACCCGCAGGCCCAGTTTGGCGGCCATGGCCCGCAGCAGCTCGTTGTCGAAACCGGTGTAGTGCCCGGCGGGGTTGATGCACGCGTTCGGCGGCGCCTCCGAAACGGTGCCGACGGTCAGGGTGCCCGGCGTGATCAGACCCAGCGCTGCGGCGTCGACCGAACTGAGCGGCTCGACACTGGCGGTTGTGTATTTGTCCTCGCGCGGCCGTTTGGCGGTGGCCAGCTTCGGCGGCAATGCGGTCGCGTTCTCCACCCCGGACGGCGCGCACTGGTTGGTGTCGGCCGCCGCGGGTGGCGCCGCTGCGAGTCCGCACACCATCAGGGTCACCGCGATCACCGCGAGGAGCTTTCCGGCGAGGACGTTCATATTCGCAACGTACCGGCCGGTCAGAATGCGACGGCGGGCCTCTCCGGCGGGGCCAGCACCCGGCGGCGGACGAGTTCGGCCACCATGATCTTGGCCATCAGCGCAGCGCAGCCGCTGCAGGCGGCCCGGGCCGCGGCGGGGTCGCGGCGGTAGATGGCCGCGGTCTCGTCTTCGTAGAACGGCAGCATCTCGGCCGTGACGTTGGGATAGCTCAAGAGGAATGCCCGCGGAATCAGGGCGGTCGACGCGCGGATCGCCGCGTGCAGCCGCGGCCCGGCGTACTCGTCGGTGACGGCCTGGCGGTAGTCCCGCGCGGCCTGCTGGAAAGCGCGCGGTTCTTTCGCGGTGCGCAGTGTGCGCATCAGGGCGTCGAGCTGATCCAGGATCCGCGGCGTGGGGTTCGCGGCGGCGCGTGCCGACGCGATTCCGTTGAGCACGCCGTGTAACTCGTGATGCTCGAGAATGGTGTCCTCGTCGAATCTCTCGACGTACGCGCCGCGGTGATAGCGGGTGGACAGCACCCCGTCGTGTTCCAGCTGGACGAGCGCCTCCTGGATGGGCACGCGGCTCATCCCGAGCGCGTCGGCGATCTCGTTACGGTCGACCCGGTCGCCCGTGCGCAGCTTGCCGGTCAGCACCAGGTTGAGGATGTAAGCAACGACCTGGTCCTTTTCTTTAGCGCCGTATTTTTTCGGCATATCCCTTTCGAGTTTCTCACGGCGCGCCGGTTTACGTTGGGGTTCAACGATTATCGCGCCACCGGCACAGCGTCTCGGCGGCGCTCAAGTCGTAGTCCGGACCGGTCGAGCCGACGGTCAGCAAGGTTACGCCCAGGCCCGTCAAGGCCTCGGCCTCGGCGATCAACGCGTCGGCGCCACCTCCGCGTCCCGTCTCGCCCCCGACCGCGGCGGACCGCTCGATGGCATCGGGGTCGCGTCCGACTGCCGCGCAGTGCCGGGCCAGCACGTCCGCCTTCGCGGGATAGGTGTCGGCGCTGGCGAAGCTGTGCCACATGTCGGCATGCTCGGCGACCAGGCGCAGCGTCTTGCGCTCACCCTCGCCGCCGATCAGCAGCGGAATCTGGCGGGTGGGCAGCGGATTGAGTTTGCCCAGCCGGGATTTGATTCGGGGCAGCGCCGCGGCCAGGTCGTCGAGGCGGCTGCCCGCGGTGCCGAACTCGTAGCCGTACTCATCGTAATCCCTGCGTTTCCAGCCTGACCCGATGCCCAGGATCAGCCGGCCGCCCGAAATGTGGTCGACAGTGCGGGCCATGTCCGCGAGCAACTCCGGGTTGCGGTAGGAGTTACAGCTCACCAGCGCACCGATTTCGATGCGCGACGTCTGCTCGGCCCAGGCGCCCAGCATGGTCCAGCATTCGAAGTGGGGGCCGTCGCGGTCGCCGTAGAGCGGAAAGAAGTGATCCCAGTTGAATGCGATGTCGACGCCGATGTCCTCGCAGCGGCGGACCGCGTCACGGATCTGGCTGTATTGCGCGGCGTGCTGCGGCTGAAGTTGAACACCGATGCGAACGTGGCGAGAGGTCATAGTGCCACGTTAGCCCTCGAGTACGGTTCGCAGAATGTCGATCAGCGCTCGAGGCTGGTCGCTCTGCACGGAATGCCCTGACCCTTCAACGCTGTGTGCGCCGCGGAAATGCTTTGCGCGCCGGGCTAACTCGTCGACGTCCTCGTCGCTGACGAAGCCCGAGTTGCCGCCGCGGATCAGCGTGACGGGTGCGGCCATGACGTCGACGTCGTCCCACAGCGAGGCGAAGTCGGGGAAGCTGCGGATGGCGTCGTACCGCCACGTCCAGTTGCCGTTGTCGAGCTGGCGCGAGTTGTGGAATACCCCGCGCCGCAAGGCCTTGAGCTCGCGGTGCGGTGCTGCAGCGACGGTCAGGTCCAGCATGGCCTGGAAGCTCGGGAATTCCCGCTCGCCGTGCATCAGCGCAATGGTGCCGAGCTGTTCCTTGGTCATTTCGGCGTGCCGCTGCAGCGCCGACGGCGTGACGTCGATCAGGACGAGTTCGTTGACGAGCTCGGGCGCGATCGCTGCCAGCCGGATCGCAGTGAGCCCGCCCAGCGACATCCCGACGACCAGATCTGCTTGCGGCGCAAGCTCGCTCACCACCGGGGCCAATGCCGCGGCGTTGCGCTGCGGCGAGTAGTCACCGTCGTCGCGCCACGCCGAATGCCCATGGCCGGGCAGGTCTACGGCAATAGCCGGCTCACCGAGCCCGACGATCACGGTGTCCCAGGTGTGCGCGTTCTGCCCGCCGCCGTGCAGGAAGACGACGCGGGGTGGCGTGTCGCCCCACGTGAGCGCGCTGATGGGGTCGCGTTCGACGCGCGCGACGACGGGCAGCGAACCGGAAACACCGGCCTGCTCGGCGTTTTCGTGCAGCAGCGCGAACTCGTCGAGCCCGGCAAGGCCGTCGTCGGAGACCTCGGTCACGGTGACCGAGCTAGCCGATGATGAACTGCTCGAGCTGGGCGCGTGCGACGTCGTCGGGCAGCTGCTGCGGCGGGCTCTTCATCAGGTACGCCGACGCCGCAACCACCGGGCCGCCGATGCCGCGGTCCTTGGCGATCTTGGCCGCCCGGATCGCGTCGATGATCACACCCGCCGAGTTCGGCGAGTCCCACACCTCGAGTTTGTACTCCAGGTTCAGCGGCACGTCGCCGAAGGCGCGGCCTTCCAGCCGCACGTAGGCCCACTTGCGGTCGTCCAGCCAGCCGACGTGGTCGGACGGGCCGATGTGCACGTCTTTGGTCTTGAACTCGCGCTGCACGTTGGAGGTGACGGCCTGGGTCTTGGAGATCTTCTTGCTCTCCAGCCGCTCACGCTCGAGCATGTTGAGGAAGTCCATGTTGCCGCCGACGTTGAGCTGCATGGTGCGGTCCAGTTGCACGCCGCGGTCCTCGAACAGCTTGGCCATCACCCGGTGGGTGATCGTCGCGCCGACCTGGCTCTTGATGTCGTCGCCGACGATCGGCACCCCGGCGTCGGTGAACTTGCGGGCCCACACCGGGTCCGAGGCGATGAACACCGGCAGCGCGTTGACGAACGCCACCCCGGCGTCGAGCGCGCACTGCGCGTAGAACTTGTCGGCCTCTTCCGAACCCACCGGCAGGTAGGAGACCAGCACGTCGACCTCGGCGTCGCGCAGCACCTTGACCACGTCGACCGCCTCGACGTCGGACACCTCAATGGTGTCGGCGTAGTACTTGCCGATGCCGTCGAGCGTCGGACCGCGCTGCACCACCACGTTGGTGGGCGGCACGTCGGCGATCTTGATGGTGTTGTTTTCGGACGCGAAGATCGCCTCGGACAGGTCGAAGCCCACCTTCTTGGCGTCCACGTCGAACGCGGCGACGAACTTGACGTCGCGGACGTGGTACGGCCCGAACCGCACGTGCATCAAGCCGGGCACCGTGGCCGTCTCGTCGGCGTTCTGGTAGTACTCGACGCCCTGAACCAGCGAGGACGCGCAGTTGCCGACGCCGACGATGGCGACCCGGATTTCCGTCGACGCCTCTGCCGCGGTTTGCTCAGTCATGGGGGCGTTCTCCTTACTTCTACCTGTGTCGTGCGTTGCTTGGATTGGTTAGGACTGCTCGGCGCGGCGTTGCGCCACGCGTTCGGCTGTGATCAGCTCGTTCAGCCACTTGACTTCACGTTCGCTCGATTCCAGCCCCAGTTGATGCAGCTGGCGGGTGTAGCGATCGAGCGAGTTGCTGGCCCGCGCCACTGCTTCACGCAGGCCCTCGCGGCGCTCTTCGACCTGGCGGCGGCGGCCCTCCAGGATGCGCATCCGGGCTTCAGCCGGCGTGCGGTTGAAGAACGCCAAGTGCACTCCGAACCCGTCGTCGGTGTAGTTCTGCGGGCCGGTGTCGGCGACCAGCTCTGAAAAGCGCTGGCGGCCGGCGTCGGTCATCTGGTATACCCGCCGGGCCCGGCGAACCGGGGTCCCGGCCGGTGCGGCGTCCTCGGCGATCAGCCCGTCGGCCTGCATCCGGCGCAGCGCCGGGTACAGCGAGCCGTACGAAAACGCCCTGAACGCTCCGAGCAGGCCAGTCAGTCGTTTGCGCAGTTCGTAGCCATGCATGGGCGACTCGAGCAGGAGTCCGAGGATGGCAAGCTCCAGCAACGAGTCACCTCCTTTGCTCGGATCGTTGGGACGTATTCATATCGAGGTACAGCCTCGCGACATCGTATCGCCCCGATATATTTGGCACCACACCCGGTATTCGCCCGGTGTTCAAGCGCTCAGGACGGATAGTTCACCCGGCTGACGGCTCCGTCACCGGCGAACTGGATGTAGCCGCTGCCGTAGTCGCTGGAGACGTACACCGACAGTGACACCGCCTCGGGCGTGGTCGGGTCGCGCGACGGCTCCACGATCAGATACGTGGTCTTGACGTCGGAGGGCTTGATGCCCAGCGTTTCGGGCGCCCCGCGCAGGATGCCGACCGTCGCCTTCGGATCGAACTGTCCCAAGTCGACCAGGACGGTGTCGCTGCTCTTCGGCGAGCTGTTCGGATCGCCCCACCCGCCGCGGTACGTGTAGCTCAGGACCCGACGATCTTCCTTGGGATCGGCGCGATCCATCACCGCATAGTCGGGGTAGATGACCAGCCGATAGCCCTGGGTGTCGCCGAATTTCTTGCGAGCCTGCTCCAGCAGCCCGGTCAGGCCGCCCAGCGACTGCAGCTGCCGCGGCGGGGTCAACACCACAGGTGCGACGCCGTCCGGCTTGGCTCCGGGATCGGAGGTGAAACTCAGCGGCGAGCTGGTGTTGCCGTAGAGCCCCCAGCCGATGCCGACACCGAGCAACACCGCCACCACCAGGGCCGCCGCCGCGATGCCGGCGCCGCCGAATTTCGGCCGGCCGGATGTCAGCGACGGCAGCTGCACCGGGGCACTGGCGGTCTGCAGATCGGCGACCAGGGCGTGCAGGTCGCCGAGAGTGACGGCGCTGGTGGCCGCGCTCACCCGCTCGCGGTGCTCCTCCATCGACAGCTGGCCCTCTTCGAGGGCCCGGTCGAGAATCCGGCAGGTATCGTCCCGGTCGCTGTCTTTGGCCCGGGTCGCCGTCGTCGCCACGGCGATGATCGTAGAAGCCGCCGCTCACGGTGATCGCAGAACCGCAGTTCCAATCAGGCTGGGCCTAAGGCTTTTCACGACGCCGCCCGTCGGGCATAAGTGAATAGCGTGTCAATACATCTGCATTGGTTTCTTCCCACCTACGGAGACTCCCGCGACCTGATCGCCGGCGGGCATGGCAGCACCATGCGCGGCGACCGGCCGGCCGATTTGCGGTATCTGATCCAGCTTGCACAGGCCGCCGAGATCAACGGCTTCGAGGCGGTTCTCACGCCGACCGGTCAGTGGTGCGAAGACGCGTGGCTTTCCACGGCGATGCTGCTCGACGCCACCGAATCGCTGAAATTCCTGGTCGCGCTGCGGCCCGGGCTGATCAGCCCGACGCTGGCCGCCCAGATGGCGGCCACTTTCCAGTGGCAGTCGCAGGGGCGGCTGCTGCTCAACGTGGTCACCGGCGGCGAGAGCATCGAACAGCGGGCGTTCGGCGACTTCTTGACCAAGGAGGCCCGATACGACCGGTGCGCCGAGTTTCTCGACATCGTCCGCCGGTTGTGGACCTCCGACGAGCCGGTGACCTTCGCCGGCGAGCATCTGCGGGTCGAGCAGGCGTCACTGGCGCGACGCCCCGAACCGTTGCCGGCCGTCTTCTTCGGCGGGTCGTCGACGGAGGCCGGTCGGGTCGCGGCCAGATTCGCCGACACCTACCTGACGTGGGGTGAGCCGCCCGGGCAGGTCAGCGAAAAGCTGGACCGGATCCGGGGCCTGGCGTCGGCGCAAGGCCGGGAGCTGGGCTACGGCATCCGGCTGCACGTCATCGCCCGGGATACCGGCGAACAGGCCTGGGCGGAAGCCAACCGGCTGCTGTCGGGGCTGGATCCGCAAACCGTCGCGGCCGCACAGCGCTCGCTGGCCCGCTCAGAGTCCGAAGGTCAGCAGCGGATGCGCCAATTGCACGGGGGCGGAGGCGATTTCGCTGTCGGCGCCGACGCCCGCAGTCTGGAGATCTATCCCAATCTGTGGTCCGGGGTGGGACTGGTTCGCGGCGGCGCGGGCACCGCATTGGTCGGTTCGCACCAGGAGGTCGCGGACCGGATCGCCGAATACGCCGCACTGGGCCTGCAGCACTTCATCCTGTCCGGCTATCCGCACCTCGAGGAGGCGTACACGTTCGGCGAGGGCGTGCGGCCACTTCTGGCGCAGCGCGGATTGCTGGCGGACAACGCGGCGACGCCTAGCGAACCCGTCCGGTCGGCGTTCCTATCCCAGCTCGGAGAGGTCAGCGCTTCCTAACCCCGCGGGCAACCTCTCGACAACGGCGATCCGCACGTACTCTGGTCAACGTGCGACTGCAGCGACAGGTAGTGGATTACGCGCTTCGGCGCCGCTCACTGCTGGCCGAGGTGTACTCGGGCAGAACCGGGGTGTCCGAAGTGTGTGACGCCAATCCCTATCTGCTGCGCGCCGCGAAATTCCACGGGAAGCCCAGCCCGGTGATGTGCCCGATTTGCCGCAAAGAGCAGCTCACGCTGGTGTCCTGGGTGTTTGGCGACCACCTGGGCGCGGTCTCGGGCTCGGCGCGCACCGCCGAGGAGCTCGTCGTATTGGCATCCCGCTTCGAGGAGTTCTCGGTACACGTGGTGGAGGTATGCCGGACTTGCAGCTGGAATCACTTGGTCAAGTCGTATGTGCTCGGGGCGACACGCCCGCCCAGAGGGACCCGCACCACGCGGACGGCACGCAACGGCGCCCGCACGGCCAGTGAATAACGAAGGGCCACAAGACCGGTCGGCCAGTGACGGCCCAAGCGGGTCACGGGCCGACGGCGAGTCCACGCGCCCGTCGGGAGCTGACAACGGCACCGGGCCTGACCGGGCCCCCGGGCACTCGCCGCGGCATCGCCGTCCGGTCCCGCCCGACGACCGGCTGACCACGATCCTGCCGCCGGTCGTCGACGAGCGATCACAACGTCTGCGCGATCCGGTCGAGCAGGTCAAGGCGGCACTGGACGGCACGCCGGCGCCACCGCCACCGCCGCGGCGCCACAGCCGTGACCCGGTCGAGCAGGTCAAGGCCGCGCTGGACGGCACGCCGCCGCCCAGGCGCCGGGACCGTGAACTGGGGCTGGGCGGACGACCGCCGGGTGGAGGCCCGCCCGGGCCGCCGCCGCGTAAACCTGGCCAACCGCCCTGGGATTGGCTGCGTCAACTCGACTGGAGTTGGCTGCACCGGATCAACTGGTTGTGGGTACGCCGCGGGCTCTACGTGGCCGCGGTGGTGCTGCTGCTGTTGCCGATCGTCACGTTCGCGATGGCCTACTTCATTGTCGACGTGCCCAAGCCCGGCGACATCCGCACCAACCAGGTGTCGACGATCCTGGCCAGCGACGGGACTGAGTTGGCGAAAATCGTTCCGCCCGAAGGAAACCGGGTCGACGTCAACATCAACCAGGTGCCGGTGCACGTGCGCCAGGCCGTGCTGGCCGCCGAGGACCGCAACTTCTACTCGAATCCGGGCTTCTCGCTGACCGGCTTCGCGCGGGCGGTCAAGAACAACATCTTCGGTGGTGACACGCAGGGCGGCTCCACGATCACCCAGCAATACGTCAAGAACGCGCTGGTGGGCTCGCAACGCGCCGGGGTGGGCGGGTTGATCCGCAAGGCCAAAGAGCTCGTCGTCGCCACCAAGATGTCGGGCCAGTGGTCCAAAGACGATGTGCTGCAGGCGTATCTGAACATCATCTACTTCGGCCGCGGCGCCTACGGGATTTCCGCGGCGGCCAAGGCGTACTTCGACAAACCCGTCGAGCAGCTGACCGTCGCCGAAGGCGCGCTGCTGGCCGCACTCATCCAGCGGCCGTCGACGTTGGACCCCGCCGTCGACCTCGACGGCGCCAAGGAGCGCTGGAATTGGGTGCTCGACGGCATGGTCGAGACGGGTGCGCTCGCACCGAAGGACCGCGCGGCACAGCAGTTTCCGGAGACGCTGCCGCCGGACGCCTCCCGGGCGCAGAACCAGACCACCGGGCCCAACGGGTTGATCGAGCGGCAGGTGACCAAGGAGTTGCTCGACCTGTTCAACATCGACGAGCAGACCCTCAACACCCAGGGCCTGCAGGTCACCACCACGATCGACATGCAGGCCCAGCGGGCCGCCGAGAACGCGGTGTCGAAGTACATGGATGGGCAGGACCCCGACATGCGGGCCGCGGTGGTCTCCATCGATCCGCACACCGGCGCGGTCAAGGCGTACTACGGCGGCACCGACGCCAACGGTTTCGACTTCGCGCAGGCCGGACTGCAGACCGGGTCGTCGTTCAAGGTGTTTGCGTTGGTCGCCGCGCTCGAGCAGGGCATCGGGCTGGGTTATCAGGTGGACAGCTCCCCGCTGACCGTCAACGGCATCAAGATCAGCAACGTCGAAGGCGAAGGCTGCGGAACCTGCAACATCGCCGAGGCGCTCAAGCGCTCGTTGAACACCTCCTATTACCGGCTGATGCTCAAACTGAAGAACGGCCCCGTGGACGTCGCCCAGGCCGCACATCAGGCCGGCGTCGCCACCAGCTTCCCCGGCGTGCCGCACACATTGTCCGAGGACGGCCAGGGCGGGCCGCCCAACAACGGAATTGTGCTGGGCCAGTATCAGACTCGCGTGATCGACATGGCTTCGGCGTATGCCACGCTGGCCGCCTCGGGCGTCTACCATCCGCCGCATTTCGTGGAGAAGGTGGTCAACTCGGAGGGTCGGGTGCTCTTCGACGCGGCCACCCAGGACAACTCGGGTGAGCAGCGCATCGACAAGGCCGTCGCCGACAACGTCACCTCGGCGATGCAGCCGATCGCCGGCTATTCGCGCGGCCACAACCTGGCCGGCGGGCGGCCGTCGGCGGCCAAGACCGGCACCACGCAGCTCGGCGACACGGACGCCAACAAGGACGCCTGGATGGTCGGGTACACGCCGTCGCTGTCGACTGCGGTGTGGGTTGGCACCGTGCAGGGCGACCAGCCGCTGGTGAACAAGTGGGGCGGCCCGGTGTACGGCTCGGGCCTGCCGTCCGACATCTGGAAGGCGACCATGGACGGCGCCCTCAAGGGCACCAACAACGAATCGTTCCCGAAGCCCACCGAGATCGGCGGATACGCCGGTGTGCCGGCCGCGCCGCCACCGCCCCCTCCGCCGCCGCAGGTGACGGTCATCCAGCCCACAATTGAAGTGGCGCCGGGCATTACGATCCCCGTCGGGCCGCCGACCACGGTGCCCGTCGGGCCGGGACCACCACCGTCGCCGCCGGGCGCACCTGAGGCTCCTGTAGCACCACCGCCGCCGCCGCCGTGACGGGCGACACCGTCTCGCCGCGGCGGTTGGCTGCAGACCTGCGCTCCGCCGACGATCGCGACTGCCCCAGCCGCACAGACTTTTTGGGCTCGGCGATGTCGGGCGTCATCGGCGGTCCGGTCGGCCGGCACGCGCTGATCGGCCGCGCCAGGTTCTGGACGCCGTTGCGGGTGATGTTCGCGATCGCGCTGGTGTTCCTGGCGCTGGGCTGGTCGACGAAGGCGCCCTGCCTGGTGAGCACCGGAAGCGGCCCGGGTGATCAACGGGTGGCCAACTGGGGCAATCAGCGCGCCTACTACGAGCTGTGCTACAGCGACACCGTGCCGCTCTACGGCGCAGAGTTGTTGAGCCAGGGCAAGTTTCCGTACAAGTCCAGCTGGGTCGAAACCGATGCCGGCGGCAAACCGCAGATCCGCTACGACGGTCAGACCGCGGTGCGCTACATGGAGTACCCGGTGCTGACCGGGGTGTACCAGTACGTGTCGATGGCTCTGGCCAAGACATACACCGCGTTGAGCAAGCTGATCGCGCTGCCGGTGACCGCCGAGGTGGTGGTGTTCTTCGATGTCTCTGCACTCGGGTTGGCGCTGGCCTGGCTGGCAACCGTCTGGGCCACTGCGAATTTGGCGGGCCGGCGGGTGTGGGATGCGGCGCTGGTGGCCGCGTCCCCGTTGCTGATCTTTCAGGCGTTCACCAATTTCGACGCGCTGGCAACGGCTTTGGCGACGGGCGGGCTGCTGGCCTGGGCGCGCCGACGGCCGGTGCTGACCGGTGTGCTGATCGGTTTAGGCGTCGCCGCCAAGCTGTATCCGGTGTTGTTGCTCGGCCCGTTGCTGGTGCTGGGGATCCGGACCGGGCGCCTGCGTGAGCTGGCCCGCACCGCGGCGGCGATGGCGGTGACGTGGCTGTTGGTCAATCTGCCTGTGATGGTGCTGTTTCCGCGCGGCTGGTCGGAGTTCTTCCGGCTCAACACCCGCCGCGGCGACGACATGGATTCGCTGTACAACGTCGTCAAGTCGTTCACCGGCTGGCGGGGTTTCGATCCGTCGCTGGGCTTTTGGCAGCCGCCGACGGTGCTGAACACGGTGGTCACGGCGTTGTTCGTATCGTGTTGCGCCGCAATTGGTTACATTGCGCTGACTGCTCCGCAGCGGCCGCGGGTGGCGCAGCTGGCGTTCCTGGTGGTGGCGGCGTTCCTGTTGACCAACAAGGTGTGGAGCCCGCAGTTCTCGCTGTGGCTGGTGCCGCTGGCGGTGTTGGCGCTGCCGCACCGCCGGGTCCTGTTGGCGTGGATGACGCTCGACGCGCTGGTCTGGGTGCCACGGATGTACTACCTCTACAGCACACCCAACCGTGGCCTGCCCGAGCAGTGGTTCACCGCGGCGGTGCTGCTGCGTGACGTGGCGGTGGTGGCGTTGTGTGTGCTGGTGGTCCGCGAGATCTATCGCACCGACGAGGACCTGGTCCGCCGGGGCGGACGGGTGGACGACCCGACGGGCGGCGTGTTCGACAACGCCGCCGACGCGCCGCCTCGTTGGCTGCCAGCTTGGCTACGCCCGAAGGGCCTGGACACACACGCCGAGGGGGAAGTTATGTCACCCTCCGGCGTGAAAAGCGTGTCATAAGTGGCCGCTCGGCAAGCTGACGAGACCGGATTTCCCAAGCTCAACCATCGTCCGGTAACCTGATCCGGTTGCCGACGCAGGCGACCCTCCTGCCACGGAAGACCGTGGCCGCAGACGACCATAGGAGGTGATGAGGTTCCCATGCGTCCATACGAAATCATGGTCATCCTTGACCCCACCCTCGACGAGCGCACCGTAGCTCCGTCGTTGGAGACCTTTCTCAACGTCATCCGAAAAGACGGCGGCACCGTGGACAAGGTCGACATCTGGGGTAAGCGCCGACTGGCCTACGAAATCGCCAAGCATGCCGAAGGCATCTACGCGGTGATCGACGTCAAGGCCGCGCCGGCGACGGTGTCCGAGCTTGACCGTCAGCTATCCCTGAACGAGTCCGTGTTGCGCACCAAGGTGATGCGCACCGACAAGCACTGATGCCACTGCCCGGCTTCTCCGCGGGCCGTCCGGCCCGCATCGTCGCCGGGCGCCTGTGGGCGAACGGCCGCTGCGCGTCGGTGCCGTTGCGTAGGCTCAGCCCAATGCCAATCCCAGGAGGAGCTAATGGCTGGTGACACCACCATCACCGTTGTCGGAAACCTGACCGCTGACCCCGAGTTGCGGTTCACCCCGTCCGGTGCTGCCGTGGCGAACTTCACCGTCGCCTCCACACCGCGGATCTACGACCGCCAAAGCGGGGAGTGGAAGGACGGCGAGGCGCTGTTTTTGCGGTGCAACATCTGGCGTGAGGCCGCCGAGAATGTGGCCGAAAGCCTGACCCGGGGATCGCGGGTGATCGTGCAGGGCCGGCTCAAGCAGCGCTCGTTCGAAACCCGCGAGGGCGAGAAGCGCACGGTGGTCGAGGTCGAGGTCGACGAGATCGGCCCGTCGCTGCGCTACGCCACCGCCAAGGTCAACAAGGCCAGCCGCAGCGGCGGCGGAGGCGGCGGCGGCGGCGCAGGTTCGCGGCAGCCCGCGGCACCGGCCGCAGGCGCCACCACCGGCGACGACCCCTGGGGCAGCGCTCCGGCATCGGGCTCGTTCGGCGGCGGCGACGACGAACCACCCTTCTAATACTCGAAAAAGACAGAACGAAAGAGAAAGACATGGCCAAGAGCAACAAGCGGCGACCGGCACCGGAGAAGCCGGTCAAGACACGCAAGTGCGTGTTCTGCGCCAAGAAGGACCAAGTGATCGACTACAAGGACACCGCGCTGCTGCGCACCTACATCAGTGAGCGCGGCAAGATCCGCGCACGCCGCGTCACCGGCAACTGTGTGCAGCACCAGCGCGACATCGCCCTGGCGGTCAAGAATGCCCGCGAGGTGGCGCTGCTGCCCTTCACCTCCTCGGCGCGCTAGACCCAGAACGGAAAGCACACAACGATGAAGCTGATTTTGACTGCCGAGGTCGACCACCTTGGTTCCGTCGGCGACACGGTCGAGGTCAAAGACGGATACGGCCGCAACTACCTGCTGCCGCGCGGACTGGCGATCGTCGCGTCCCGCGGTGCGCAGAAGCAGGCCGACGACATCCGTCGCGCCCGAGAGACCAAGCAGGTGCGCGACCTCGACCACGCCAACGAACTCAAGGCGGCACTCGAGGCGTTGGGCCCGGTGTCACTGCCGGTCAAGACGGCGGGCGACACCGGCAAGTTGTTCGGCTCGGTGACCGCCGGCGACGTCGTCGCCGCCATCAAGAAGGCGGGCGGGCCCAACCTGGACAAGCGCATCCTGCGGCTGCCCAAGGCGCACATCAAATCCGTCGGCAGCCACCCGGTCACCGTGCACCTGCATCCCGACGTCAACGTCGAGATCGCGCTGGACGTCGTCGCGGAGAGTTAGATCCCCTTCCACGCACCCCGGTGGCAGCTATGCCGCCGGGGTTGTCGTGTTGGGCTGGCGAACTTTTCGGGCCGCGGCCCGCACTGTGAACGTAACCGTCTGTTAACGCCCGGCACGGCTGGCCGCCACGCAACACGCCCGAAACGGCAACCTGCCGCGACACGCCGAAGGAATTCCCATCCACACAAACCGCACGTCGCTGTGGTGCGCTTATCTGCAGAAATGCGGTACCCCTCGACAGTGCTCCACAGGTTCTCCACACCCACTCAACACAGGGGCCGACGGATATGCACACGCGATGCACAGCTTCATGAACAACACCGTTTGGAAGCCTTGCCAGCAACCTTTAGCGTCAACCCGTCGCGGCGGTGTCAGTGGTTTGACTTAACGTCGAACCACGAGATCTCGAATGCACGTTCGAGCGATGTGCCGGAGGAGGTGGGGAGCTCATGGCGGTCGTCGACGACCTCGGACAACCGGGCATGGACACCCCCAGTGAGGACTTCGGCCGCCACCCGCCGCAGGACCTCGCCGCCGAGCAGTCGGTGCTGGGCGGGATGCTGCTGTCCAAGGACGCCATCGCCGACGTGCTGGAGCGGCTGCGGCCCGGTGACTTCTACCGCCCCGCGCATCAGAACATCTACGACGCCATCCTGGACCTGTACGGGCGCGGGGAGCCGGCCGACGCGGTGACGGTGGCCGCCGAGCTGGATCGGCGCGGGCTGCTGCGCCGGATCGGCGGGGCGCCCTATCTGCACGACCTGATCTCGACGGTGCCCACCGCCGCCAACGCGGGCTACTACGCGAGCATCGTCGCCGAGAAGGCGCTGTTGCGGCGGCTGGTCGAGGCGGGCACCCGGGTGGTGCAGTACGGGTACGCCGGTGCGGAGGGCGCCGACGTCGCCGAGGTGGTGGACCGGGCGCAGGCCGAGATCTACGACGTGACCGATCGGCGGCTGTCGGAGGATTTCGTCCCGCTGGAGGATCTGCTGCAGCCCACGATGGACGAGATCGACGCGATCGCGTCCAACGGCGGGGTGGCCCGCGGTGTGCCGACCGGGTTCACCGAACTCGACGACGTGACCAACGGTCTGCATCCCGGGCAGATGATCATCATCGCGGCCCGGCCGGGTGTGGGTAAAGCGCTGGCGCTGAACACCCCACTGCCGACGCCGACCGGCTGGACGACGATGGGCGACGTCGCGGTCGGGGATGCGTTGCTCGGCGCCGACGGGCAGCCGACGCGGGTGGTGGCGGCCACCGAGGTCATGCTGGAGCGGCCCTGCTACGAGGTCGAATTCTCCGACGGCACGGTCATTGTCGCCGACGCCGATCACCAGTGGCCGACGGGCTACGGCATCCGCACCACCACCGAATTGCGTTGCGGCCTGGACACAATCGCGGCCGCCGGCTCGATCGGACGCTACGCCGAGGGCGGCGCGACGCTGATGGCGCCGGTGCTGCAGCTGGACGCGGTACGACGGGTGCGCAGCGTCCCGGTGCGCTGCGTGCAGGTCGACAACGCCGCACAGCTGTATCTGGCCGGACGTGGCATGGTGCCGACGCACAACTCCACGCTCGGTCTGGATTTCATGCGCTCCTGCTCGATCAAGCACCGAATGGCAAGCGTCATCTTCTCGCTGGAGATGAGCAAGTCCGAGATCGTGATGCGGCTGTTGTCGGCCGAGGCCAAAATCAAGCTGTCCGATATGCGCTCGGGCCGGATGAGCGACGACGACTGGACCCGGCTGGCGCGGCGGATGAGCGAAATCAGCGAAGCGCCACTGTATATCGACGACTCGCCGAACCTAACCATGATGGAGATCCGCGCCAAGGCGCGGCGGTTGCGCCAGAAGGCGGACCTGCGGCTGATCGTGGTGGACTACCTGCAGCTGATGACCTCGGGCAAGAAGTTCGAGTCGCGGCAGGTGGAGGTCTCCGAATTCTCAAGGCATTTAAAGCTTTTGGCCAAGGAGCTGGAAGTCCCGGTGATCGCGATCAGCCAGCTGAACCGCGGTCCGGAGCAGCGCACCGACAAGAAGCCAATGTTAGCTGATCTAAGGGAATCCGGAAGTTTGGAGCAGGATAGCGATATGGTCATCCTGCTGCACCGGCCCGATGCCTTCGAGCGTGACGATCCGCGCGGTGGCGAGGCGGACTTGATCATTGCCAAGCACCGCAACGGCCCGACGAAGACTGTCACCGTCGCGCACCAGTTGCATCTTTCAAGATTCGCCAACATGGCTCGCTGAGCGGCGGCGGCGGCGGCGCCGCCGGCCGCCCACGTTTTAGCTCAGGGTCGCGTCAGCTCCTGAAGCGTAAAGTCCAGTGCCACTGGTTCTTCGGTTCGCACTCGGTCGCCAACGAGGATGTCGACCCGGTGGTACGCCCCATCATGGAGCACGTGCGCGAGGAAGCGCTCGTCGGGCTCGGCGTCGAGATCGACGATCCAGTAGTGTTCAATGCCGGCCTTGGCGTACTCGTAGGCCTTCATCACCCGGTCCGTACGACGCGATCCCGGCGACACGATCTCGACGACGAGTGCTACGTCCGACGTGTCGACGCGCACCGGATTGCGATCGACCACACTGCGGTTCACCACGACCAGATCGGGATCGCGAACAGTGGGTGGGAACCGCGCCTCGACCGTGATTTCGACCTCTTGCAACACCACGAGGGTGGCAGGCAGTCTCACCCGGATCAGCTGTGAAAGATTTCTCGATACGACCTGGTGAATCGGACGTGGCCGCGGTGTCATGACGATGCCCCCCTCGACGAGCTCCCAGCGACGCGCCTCGTCCAGTTCGAGCGCGTCCCACTCTTCGAGCGTCACCAGGTCGCGAGGAAATTCGGCCAATCCCGCCACCGTGCACCTCCAAATCCCTTTGGGAGCAGGTTACGCTTGCTCGCGGCTTCGCTCGTGATGAAGCATTCCAGCGGGCACCGACAAGACCCGACCTAGGAGCGTCCTGCCCGGCGCTGCCCTGCCATGATGCTGCAACAGTGACCTTTCCCTGACCAGTCCACGCCGTAGCATGAGCCCGCAACGACGGCGCGATCCCGCGCGACTGCACCAGCAGCGGCAGTTGCTGCGATTTTGGTACCACTGCGGCAGTCCATCTATCGACCAATGTTGGACTTGGCGGTATTGGTGAGGACTGAGCATCCGCCACGTCCGGTCGAGATCAGCCGGGCACCGTCGACGGTGTCACGGGAGTTGCATCGTCAGACGTCGCGACGGTGCCTACCTTGCCTGGCACGGTGGTTTCGGCTTGTGTCAGCTGTGACCTGGCCGCCCTATTCCGATTCGCCAGTTCAACTCCGCGGCTCGCAGATAACCACGGGTATCTCACGGCTGGTCCGGGTTTGGTAATCCGCATATCCCTTGTACGCCGCAACAATCTTCGGCCACAGCTCAGCTCTCTCTTGAGCGGTTGCGGTGCGGGCGTGAACCTTTCGCCGGGTTCCGTCGACCACCAGCTCGGCGTCGGGATGCGCCTGAAGATTCCGGTACCAGTCGGGGTTGCGGTCATCGCCACCCTTCGACGCCACGAGCACCACCCGATCCGAATCATGAACGGGGGTGGTCAGATAGCAAGACCGGGGAAGTCCGGACTTCCGACCAGTAGTATGGAGCTCCACCACGGGCATCCCAAACGGGTTGGCCAACAACCTGTTTCCGCTGACAGTGAGGATCAACCGGTGCGCGCGGTTCATCAATTTGGCGCTGGCATCCTTCAGTGCGTAGCTATTCATCGAATGCTCCTTTGAATGCGATTCACGAGCTCGATGGCGTGTTCGGCATCGAGGTGGGCACCGGCATGTGCAGCGCGAGCTGCCCTTCGGTAATGACGTCGAGCTGAATCGTCCTGAGCGGCCGCAGTGATCGCAGGTCGTCAGACATCCGCCCGGTCCCGGTCTGCAGGTCGAGGTGGCGAGGGAATCGCGCCGTCCCGGCCGACAGCACATTGGTCTGGCTGAAGGTGGAATGCCAGGCGCCGTTGATCGACGTATACGACGTCAACGACGACACCCGCTCACCGGTGGGAAAACGGGTCTGGGCGGGTGTGGGCGCCGAGAGCGCCAGGTCGGTGCCGCCGGCGTCGTTGACCACCCGTGCGGTAGTGCGGTCGGCGTCGATGTCGACGTCGATCTCGGTGACCCATTTAGGGAAGCCGTAGCCGTCGTGGCCGCGCACCTGCGCGATCTCAGTGTTCACCGGCAGCGAGAACACATAGGAATGCAGGTGGTCGTTGCCGAGGCCGGTGACCAGGTCGAAAAAGCCGGACCCGCCGTGGCGCGCTGGTCGCACCGCTGCGCCGACGGCGGCCTCGGTGTAGAAGTCGATGTCGCACACGTCATAGCGGAAGAAAATCACCGAAATCAGCCCCAACCCCGGCGCGACCTCCAGCGGAGCCAACTCTTTGGGCAGACGGGCACGGATCGCGCCCGAGCGGGCCAGGATCGTCAACCGCGTTGAGGACATGCGGTAGTAGAAATTCGGCGTGAAGGTGGGACCGATCGGCGAGTCGACCTTGGTCTTGGACAGCTTGCGGAAGAAGTCGACGCTGGGGACCCGAGGGTCGCGAGCCACTTCGTCGAGATCGGTCTGCATCCGATACCTGTCGTACAGGCCGCCTTTCGGTACCGCGACCACGTGTCCGCCCAACTCGACCTTGACGGTGTCCTGCTGGCTTGACGACACGCGGCAACCTCCAATGTATGCACTGCTCACATCAAGCTAGCCCGGCGATGTGAGCACTGTCAACACCGCGGCCAGTGTCGGTCGTCACGCGGCGGCGGCGACAATGTCGGTCACAAGGCGCTGCGCGAGCTTCTCCGAAGATTGCGGATTCTGCCCGGTGTAGAGGTTCCCGTCGACCACCACGTGAGGCCGCAATGGAAAACCCTTGGAGTAGCCCACACCGGCGTCCTTCAGCTTGTCCTCCAGCAGCCACGGCGCCTTCTTGGCGAAGCGATTCAGGAGCTCCTCTCGATTGGACAGCCCGGTCATCTTGCGGCCGACGAACGGCGACCTGCCATCGGGTCCGGTCGCCGCCAGAATCGCCGCAGGCGCGTGACACAGCAGAGCCAGCGGCCGGCCGGAGGCCAAGCGTTTGGCCAGCAATGCACCAGAAGTCTTGTCGTAGGCGAGATCTTCCATCGGGCCATGCCCGCCGGGGTAGAAAATCAGGTCGAAGTCGTCTGGATCGACAGTGTCCAGCGATACGGGGTGGTCGAGCACGTCGGAGATGCGGTCCAGGTAGCGCTGGACTTTGCGGCGCGTCCACGGCATTCCGCCGGAGATCCCGAGACTTAGTTGATCCAGCGTGGGAGCCTTGCCACCGGGCGTGGCGACGGTGATGTCCCAGCCGGCCTCCGAGAAGATGCGGTAGGGCATGGCCACCTCTTCGGCCCAATATCCCGAGGGATGCACGGTGCCGTCGTTGAGTGTCCAACGATCGGCCGCTGAGATCACCATCAAAACCTTTGTCATGACGCAGTTCCTCCAATGTGTAC
The DNA here is from genome assembly GCF_003402475.1 of Mycobacterium sp. MFM001. Classification (GTDB taxonomy): domain Bacteria; phylum Actinomycetota; class Actinomycetes; order Mycobacteriales; family Mycobacteriaceae; genus Mycobacterium. The sequence goes on along the minus strand of NZ_BFAB01000001.1, from coordinate 401,607 downwards.
ACCGCTCACATTAGCGACCGATAGTGGCGGAGTCAATGGCGGCCACCATTAATGAGCAGTGCTAACATCATGGCAATGTAAGCATTGTCCACACTCGGTAGGTTCAGATATGCCCGCGTCGTCCACGCGCTATCACCATGGCGATCTCCCCGCTGCCCTGGTGCGTGCCGCCATTGACCTTCTCGAGGAGGGCGGGGCGGCAGAGCTGTCGTTACGCGAGGTGGCGCGTCGCGCCGGAGTGTCACCCTCTGCGCCCTATCGCCATTTCGCCGGACGCGACGAGCTGTTGTCGGCCGTGGCTGCGGTGGGTTACCGCGAACTGGGCGAAGCGTTGGTGAAGGCGCATCCCGCGCCGAATTCGGCCGACGACTTCGCCGACATCGCGGTGGCCTACGTGCAGTTTGCGCTGACGCGACCGGGGCTTTTCCAGGTCATGTTCGGTGAGCCTTGCGACCCCAACGCCCCCGACCGGGCAGCGGCGGTGGAGGCGATCCACGACTACCTCAAAACCATTGTGCAGCACGCATTTCCAGATGCTGATCCAGACGCGATGTCGACAGCGTCGTGGGCGTTGGTTCACGGCCTGGCGTTTTTGCACCTCGACGGCAAGCTGGAAGCCTCCTCCAAGCGGGCAGTCTCCCACAGGGTCCGAGCAGCGGTGCGCGCAATGCTGCAGGCACCGGCTGACGCCGCGCCGAAACGCAGAGCAAGCCGCCCGTCCCGCCGCTAGGGCTGACCCACCGTCAGCACCACCTTGCCGATGGTCTTCGGCGAGTCCAGCAACGTGTGCGCCTCGCCGGCATCGGTGATCGGCACTTCGGCGGAAACCACCGGCACGACGGCGCCGTCGGAAATTAATGGCCACAAGCCTTGCCGCAGTGCGGAAATGACCTCCGCCTTGGACCCCGGGCCATCCTGGGGCCGGCGGCGCAGATTGGTCACGTGTACCGAACCCCGCTTGAACAGCAGTAGTCCGAGGTTCAGCTCCGCGGTGGCTCCGCCCTGCAGCGCGATGATCGTCAGGTGCCCGTCCTCGGCCAGTGCCTCGACGTTGCGTTGCAGATAACTGCCGCCCATGATGTCAAGGATGGCGTTCGCGCCGCCGAGCTGATCGGTCACGACCTTCGCGAAATCCTGTTCGTGGTAATTGATTAACGTCTGCGCGCCGAGTTCCCTACAACGATCCAACTTGTACTGCGATCCCGCGGTGACCGCTACGTGGGCGCCGAGGGCACGGCCCACCTGGATGGCGTGCGTGCCGATGCCGCTGCCGCCGCCGTGAATGAGGGCCACCTGTCCGCTGCGCAGACCCGCGGTCATCACCAGGTTCGACCACACGGTGGCCGCGGCCTCCGGCAGTGCCGCCGCCGCGGTCAGGCTCACGCCTTCGGGCACCGGCAGCAGCTGAGTGGCCGCCACGTTCACCCGTTCGGCATAACCACCGCCCGACAACAGGGCGCAGACCGCATCACCGGGCCGCCAATCGCCGACGTCGGCACCCACCTCGGCGATGACACCGGAAACCTCGAGGCCGAGGATCTCACTGGCGCCGGGCGGTGGCGGGTAAAACCCTTGGCGTTGCATCACATCGGCACGGTTGACCCCTGCCGCCGCCACATCGATGGCAACCTCGCCCGGCCCAGGCGCGGGCAAGTCGTCCACCTGCGCCCACGCCATCACCTCGGGGCCCCCATATCCGTCGAGCGCGATCGCGTACATGCTGTTCCCTTCGCCGGGTCGAATGTATACGCTGCTCACATTAGTGAGGTTGTGAGCATTGTCAACATCGCCGGGCGGCGCGACCGTGCCAGTCGCAGTCGGGACGGACTTTCGATCACCACGATTCATCAGGAAGGACCGGCCGATTGCGTGCGTTGATGGCGGTTATGCCGACCGGAATCATCCTCTTCGCCCGCCCTGATGCTCCCAATCTCGTCGATGACACGATCGCCCAAGCCAGACAAGCCCACGAGCTAGGTGTTGGACAGGTGTGGTTGCCTCAGCAGCAGGACTACGACGCAATCGCGCTCGCAGGGCTCATCGGCGCGGCGGTGCCGGGGCTGCGCGTGGGTACCTCGGTGGTGCCGGTCAACCCCCGCCACCCGCTGATCGTCGCCTCGTTGGCGCAAACGGCGCAGGCCGCGGCGCATGGCAACTTCAGCCTCGGCCTCGGCTTGGGTGGCCACGAGATCGAAAGCCAGACCTTCGGCACCGCATGGCCCAATGCCATCTCACGGTTGCGCGAGCATCTGACAATCCTCGGGTCGGTGTTCAACACCGGCAGCGTCGACTTCCACGGCAGCGAACTCAGCGCCAGCCCCAGCTGGCCAGTGCAGGTGGCCGGGGGCACCCCGATCCCGGTGTATGTGGCAGCGATGGGCCCCAAGGCATTGCGAGTCACTGGCGAACTGGCAGACGGGACACTGCCCTATCTGGCAGGACCCCGGACTCTCAACGAATTCATCGTGCCGACGATCACGAAGGCTGCGGCCGAGGCGGGGCGCCCGGCGCCGCGCATCATCGCCGCGGTGCCGACGTTGTTGTCGGAGGACCTGGAGGGCGCGAGAACCATTGCAGCGCAACAGTTGAGCTTCTATGAGGCCATCCCCTCGTACCGCAACGTGATCGCCCGCGAAGGCCTCGCCAGTGTCGTCGACCTTGCCGCGATAGGGAAGGAGGAAGATGTAGCGCGTCAGTTACGCCGGTATAAGGATGCAGGTGCCACCGACGTAATAATCAGCCCGCTTGACCGCTCCGAATCCGTCGACCGCAATGCGCTATGGAGGCTCGCCGCCGAGCTGTGATCTAGTGGCCGGCGTTCCGGGCGAGATCGATCGCGTACTGGCTGACGAAGGTGCCTGCCCGGGGTTCCCCACGGCCGCACGACCCGTCGGATTCACCCGGGCGCTTGATCCAGAGATAGGCGTCGGCGTGCGCGCCCGCCGTCGCCGTGGTCGGCGGGGTACCCAGGGCGCGGCCGGTCGGGTTACACCAATAGAGTTCGCCGCCGGCGGGGCCGGCCCCGTTGCGCGACGTGTCGATCACGTAGTTCGATCCGTTGGTCAGCCCCGAAATCGCTTCGCCGTAACCGATTTCCTCGTCGGTGCTGAAGAAGTTCGCGGTATTGAGGCTGAAACCCCGCGCCTTCGCCACGCCGACCTGGTTGAGCCTCGAGGCCATCTCGTCGGCGTTGATCCAGCGCGAGTGACCGGCGTCGACGTAGACGGCCGCGGCCGGGTTGCGGGTCAGGGTGTCGACGGCATAGTGGATCAGCTCGAAGCGCTCCTGGCGCTGGTCGGCCGGCAAGCAGTCGGCCATGGCCAACGCATCGGGTTCGAGGATGACCGCCGCAGGTCCAGTGCCAATAGCGGATGCGACGCCGTCGATCCACCCGCGGTAGCTTGCGGCCGACCCGAATCCGCCCGAAGCGAAGCTTCCACAGTCGCGATGCGGGATTCCATACAGCGCCAGAACCGGCACGGCGCCGGCCGCCTGCGCCGCGGCGATGTACTTCGCGTCCACCCCAGGATTAGATGCCTGGTCCATCCAGTACGCGTGCGGCGTGTTCGCGATGGCCGTCAGCTCCGGGCTCGGCGGATTGGCGCCTTGCGCGGCGCGCATGGCCTTCGACGCGGGATCGACGTACAAGGGCTTGCCGGCCAGCGGGTTGTCGTTACTGACCAGGCGGATCGCCGGGTCGGCCACTAGACCGAAACCGGCAACGGCCGCAACCGTCAGGAAAGGGGCGATCCACCGCGCGACTGCACGAGCAGCTGAGGACATCACGTGAGGAAATTAGCGTTCCAACGGATTGGGCGCCACACCGCCCCCGCCTCCAGGTCAGCGGAAGCGGACGTTCACCGTCGCCAAGCCGAAGATCTTCCGGCCAGCCGACTTCGCGCCGACGATGACGACACCGGAGCGGGTTGCCGGATCCAGCGACTTGACCCGGCCGCTGAACTCGATGTCTGCACCCTCGGCGGCCGACACGATCGCCGGCGCGGACAACCGCACCGCGTAGCGGGTCACCGCACCGGGGTCGCCCGACCATGCGGAGACAAACCCGGCACCCAGACCCATCGTCAGCATGCCGTGCGCAATCACATCGGGCAGCCCCGCGAGTTTGGCGATCCCCTCGTCCCAGTGAATCGGGTTGGCGTCGCCGGCCACGCCGGCATAGTTCACCAGGTCGCCGCGGGACAGTCGGGTGTGGTGCACCGGCAGCTCGTCGCCGACCTTCACCTCATCGAAGGACGGCGTCCCCGGCGTCCGCGTCATCCCTCCGTCGGCGATGCGGGTCTCGCCTTCGGGGCGCACCGTCTTCTCGTAGGCCTCATCGTTGTCGCCGATTGCGTCGATGTCGACGTCGTGCATCATCGCCTTCTGCGCGGCGGTCTTGATTGCCGGGTCGACGTCTTCGGCGGTGAGGCCGACGACGGTGGTGTGCAACGTGTGCACCCGCTCGCCGGCCGTGTCGGTGAACGTGTTGGTCACGGTGATCAGGTCGCGGCCGGCGATCCGTCGCACCGACGACAGTTCGACGTCGATTTGCAGCTCGTCGCCGGCCACGATCGGGCGGTGCTGCTCGAAGACTTCCTCGGTCTGCATGTAGGTGTCGTAACCGACGACCACCGACTCGAACATGCGGCGATTGCACGCCATGGCCGGGGTTGACGTGAACGTCAGCGGCGCCACCAGACCCGAGTAGCCGAGTTCTGCGGCCGCGGCGACATCCCAGTGCGCGGGGTGGTAGTCCTGCACTGCGCGGGCGTATTCGCGGACTTTCTCGCGGCCCACCAGGTAGGGGTAGTCCATCTGGTAGTAGTGGCCGACCCGCGATTCGATCGGCGACGCTTCTGGTGCTGCGGTCATGACTGTGCTCAACCGTTCTGTCGGCTTGTTCGGAGGCCGACGCAAGCACACTAGCCCCCGGACACCGGAGCAATAAACGGCCCGGCGTAGGCGTCGACTGGACTGCTAGAAACGACGGGTGCAGATCTTCCGTACCGCAACGTGCGCCGATTCCGGACATCCGGAATTCACGCTGGTTTTCAAAGACGAACCACCAACGCCGAACACGGTGGGCTGGATTTTGGACCACTTTCAGAACGCGGTGGCGGGTGGTACTCGGTTTGTGGCCGGACAGTCAGTCGGCATCGGTTGGCGGGGGCTGCGGGTGATCGAACGCGGTGACGGCACCCTCGGCCTTGAAGAGCGAGTCGCCGAGGATGTGTGGCAGGAGCATGTCGATCAGGCGCTCGGCGATTTGTGGTGGCAGGTGGACGCGGCCGCGAAACTTGGCTTGCCGGAAGAACCGGACTCCGTTGCGGAGGATCACATCGCAGCCGTCCAGTCCTGTGTATTCGACGCCTCGGCATTGATCCTCAACCGGCTCGGCCCGGACTCGCCGCAACACGGTGGGTGGGCGATCCGCTGTGGAGATGAGCACGACCACTCGGACTGGTCTTTTATGGAGTTGTTCCGGCTATCGGTGGCACTCCCATTTGTCACCCAATTTCTTGCTCTGCCACCAGAAACCGGCCTTATTATTGAGCGCCGTCGAGTAGGCCCGGCCGGCGGTGTGGTGGCCGACGTGGCCTACAAAGACACGATGCTGACCCCGGACGACGGGATGTATTTCGGTCCGCAACCCGCATCCGTGGACGCTTTTCCTAAGGCGCACTTTGCAATCGGCCGGTTCGGCGAGGGCCTGTATCGCACGACGATCGGCGATCGGCACGGGCATCCCGATATCGTCGCGTGCCTCACCACACCGCCGATACCGGGGACGCAGGATTCGTTGGTGCAGTGGATACTGGATGATCTGCAAGATTCCATTGCCGCGGGCACACGCTTCGCATCGGGTCAGACGATCCGGGTCGGGTGGCGGACTCTGCGCGTCGTCGATCGCGCCGACGGGATGCTGGGACTGCAAGAACGCGTCGACGCCGACCGGTGGGAAGAACACGTCGAGCTAACCTTGCGTGACCTGTGGTATCAGAAAGAAGTGGCGGCCAGCCTCGGCCTGACGAAACGGCTGGCGTTTCCCGCCGAGGATCAGTGCGCGGCGGTTGCCGAATGCGTGAATGAGACGATTCCCACGCTGCTGCTCAGCCGCGCGGAGAGCGACGACCCGGACTCATGCGGCTGGATGGTTTGCTGCCGACGTGACCATGACCACGGAACGTGGTCGTCGCAAACCATCTGGGACCTATCGGAATCGATGCCGTTCGTCACGCAGTTTCTTGCGCTTCCCGTAGCCGCATCGGTTGTCATCGAGGCCCCCCACACAACCCCTACCGGCCGCATCGGCGTCCGTGTCCTGCTCGACGGCCGACATCTGCTCCCAGAACCCGGTTCCTATCTGTCCGCACTCAACGGCAGCGGTTGACTAGGTAGCGGACGGGAACGCACCAGCGTCGGCCACCAGAACCACGGCCCGAGGATTCGCAGGATGCACGGCACGACGAACGAGCGCACGATCAGCGTGTCGAGCAGCAGGCCGATGCATACCGTCGAACCCACCTGACCGACCGTGCGCAGATCGCTTGTCAGCATTGCCAGCATCGTGAACGCAAACACCAAACCCGCGGAAGTCACTACGCCCCCGGTACTTCCGAGCGCACGGATAAGCCCGGTGTTCAACCCGGCGTGCAGCTCCTCTTTGACTCGGACGATCAACAGCAGGTTGTAGTCCGAACCCACCGCCACCAGGATGATGAACGTCAGCGGCAGCACCAACCAGTGCAGGGGCAAGCCGATGAGGTGCTGCCAGACCAGGATGGAGAGCCCGAACGCCCCGGCGTACGAGAAAGCCACCGTACCCGGAATCACCAAGGCGGCCATCAGACTTCGGGTGAGGAACAACATGATCAAGAAGATCAACACGAACGCGGCGATCGCCACGATAAGCAGATCCGATGCGGCGTATCCTTTGATGTCCTTGTCGTTGGAGCCAGAACCGCCGATGTAAATCCTGGCGCCGGCCAGCGAAGTCTCTTTCAGCGCAGTGGTTATCGCAGTAGGGAACTGCTCGACGTGCTCTACGCCCTCGGGACCCATGGCGTTGCCCTCGTGCGTGACGATGAACCGGGCAGCCTTGCCGTCCGGCGACATCATCAGCTGCATGCCGGTCTTGACGTCCTCGTTGTCGAACCCCTCGTGCGGGATGTAGAAGAAGTCGTCGCTGCGGGACCGGTCGAAGTCGAGGCCGACGTTGATCATGTCGTCGAACGTCTGGTCCGTCTGCGTGGACTGCAGCGCCGACTGGCCGTAAGTGCTGACCAAAAGCGCGGCCAACGCCTCCGAGTCGTCGGCGGTGAGTTTCAGCTGCGTGATGACTTGCGGCAGGATCCTGTCCACGGCTTCGAGGGAGGTTCTGGCGTCCTTGATGTCTTCAGCCAGGTGGTCGATGTTGTCGAGCCCGTCGAAGAGCGATCTGAACGTCCAGCAGATGGGGATGTCGAAACAGTGTTTCTCCCAATAGAAGTAGCTCTTGATCGGCCGGAAGAAGTCGTCGACGTTCGAGATTTCCTGGTTCATCTCGTCGGTGATCTGTTGCAGATCCTCGACGGTGAGAACCGTGTTGTGCAGCTCGTCGGACATGTTTTGGAAGTAGACGATCTCTTTCCGCAAGACTTCGACGGAGTGGGCCGTGATCTGTGCCTGCTCATCGGTATTGGCGTTCTGCTGTTTGTTGAACGGGAGCTGTTGACCGTTGCCGCTGCCCTGCGTGGTGAACAAGTAGGGCAGCGTGGCGTGTTCAAGTGGTCGGCCCAGCGGTCTGGTGATGCTTTGCACCATCGCGACACCGGGAAGACGGATGAGGCTCTTGGCTGCCCGGTCCAAGGAGATGAAGTCGGCCGAGTTGCGCATGTCGTGATCGGTCTCGATCATCAGCATCTCGGAGAACAGCTTGCTCTTCGGGAAATGCCGATCCGCCGCCGCGAAACCCTGGTTGGCCGGGGCATTGTGCGGCTGGTACGCGCGGTCGTCGTAGTTCTGCCGATAGGTCGGCACGAAGATCGCCCCGAACATGACCGCAGCGGCGCTGGCGGTGAGGATTGGCACCGGCCAGCGCACCACGCTCGCGCCGATCCGCCGATACAACGTCGCCTTGACCTTCTGTCTCGGGTCGAAGAGCCCGAACAGGCTGCCCACGGTCAAGATCGCCGGGCCGAGCGTCAACGCTGCCGCGATGGTGAACAGCATCGTGATCCCCACGGCCGGCCCCATCGTGTGGAAGTAGTTGAGCCGCGCGAACGTCAGGCAGTAACACGCCCCGGCGATCGTCAACCCTGAACCGACGATGATGGGCGTTACACCCTTGTAGGCAATGTAGAAGGCGTCCTCCCGGCTTTCGCCGGCCTGTCTCGCCTCGTGATAGCGGCCCATCAAGAAGATGCCGTAATCGGTCCCCGCTCCCAGTGTCAGCGCGACGACGATGTTCACGGCGAAGGACGAGAGTTCGATGTAGCCCAAATGCCCGAGGGTTGCGATCACCCCCTTGGCGACCAGCATCTCGATCAGGACTCCGAGCAGGGGCACCACCACGTTGGTGATGGAGCGGTACACCAGCAACAGCATCGTGACGATGAGGATGATCGTCACGATCGTGATGTTGTTCAGGCTCGAATTGGCAATAGCCACCGTGTCCGAGGCGAGCGGCGCCGCACCGCTGACGTAGACCCGCAGGCCGGGCGGCGCCGGGTCCTTGGCGACGATATCCCTCACGGCGGCAACGGATTCGTTCGCCTGCATCTGGCCGATGTCGCCCGCGAGACGCAGCAGCACATACGCGGCTTTGCCGTCGACGCTTTGCGCCCCGGCCGCGGTGATCTTTTTCCCCCACAGATCCATGACGTACTGCACGTGCTTGGGATCTTGCTTCAGCCGGCGCACCAAGTCGTCGTAGTAGCGGTGGTCCACATCGCCCAGCGGCCGGTTGGCCTCCAAAACGAGCATCGTCAAGTTGGTCGAATTGGACTCGTGGAACTTCTCGCCGATGGCCAGCAGCGCCCGCTGCGACGGCGCGTAGTGCGGGACCATCGGCCCCGCGAGTTCTTCTGCGACGCGCTCGACTTGCGGCATAAAGGTGTTCGTCGACACGGCGAGAAGCGCCCAAAACGCGATGATCGGTATTGCGAGCACGCGGACCATTCGGGGGAAGAAAGGCCGTCGCGCCCGGTGCTCGCTCATGCGGACTTCACCCGGCACATGACGTGCGGGTCCTCATGGGTGTCGGATTGTTCGTCGCGGACCACGCCGTTCACCAACATCCGGCAGCCGAGTTGGCCACCATGAACCTGCGCCGAGATGCTGCCGGACACCACCGTGAGCGTCGTCGTCTCCGTGTGCGACCACGGCAAGGTCGTCAGGTCAACCTGATGCGGGTGTCCGTCGATGTCCAAGTAGACCAGCATCCCGCCGTCGCCGACGGACCCGAACAACTCATACGTGAGCTGCTTGGGCGTGGTCTGCTCAGGCGCTGCCGGGCCATTGACCGTGATGACGGGCGGGGGAGCGGAGAATTGGTGCACCTTCCACATGCCCACCGCTCCCGCGCCGACCGCAACGACGGCAACCAACGGCATCCAGGCGCGCGCCAGGACGGTCCGGCCGACTGGACGAGGGCTCACTCGATGAACTCAATCCACACGTCGCGTTCCCTCGCTCCCGCACTCAGGCCACTGCAGATAGTAGACGGTTATGTACCTAACTGGCTACGATCTGCAAAGAGTATCGGCCCCGGGGCCGGAACGCGACCTGGACGGGCAGCGGGTTGCGTCAAGACATCTTGTGCAGGCGGCGCTTGTACTTGGCGCTGCCGAGAAGCCGAAGCGTGAAGTTGGCGGCTCCCAACATGGGGAACACCCCAAGAAAGGTCCGCTCGGAGGGCGTAGCACCATGCAGGTGGTAGAGGCTGCCGAAGACATAGAAGCAGCCCACCATGAACAACGCCCCGGGAATGCAGAACGCCATCAGCGAGCCGCGATCGGCAACGATTTGCTTCGCGTAGTCCAACTCGTCCCGCGACATGGGTTGGCGTTTACGGACTTTGGCCATCACCGTTTTCGCGCTCCCGATTTCTTCACTTATCGGAGGAGTCGCTCGCTGGCCCAGCCGCATGACGTATACGCCGGCAATGGCCACGAACACCAGTGCCAACACGAGGCTCAGTACGGTCAGGTAACCAAATACGCCCGAACTCACGCTGTCGAACGTTACCTAGCGCCGAGTGATGTGCGCTAGGTCAGCGAGGCGCGGTAAATCTCGTCGATGTTCGAACCGAGCTTCTCGTCGAATTCCTCGTCGGTCTGGTCGACAGTCAGCCCTTCGGTCAGGGCCCGGGAGAAACTGGCGATGAGCCCGTGACAGCGGGCCAGGATCGTGCAGCTTTCGGCGAGGCTGTAGCCGCCGGACAACGACACGACCCGTAGGACTCGAGGATGCTCGATCAGTGGCGCATACAGGTCGTTCTCGTCGGGCAAGGTCAGCTTGAGCATCACCTGCATGTCTGAGTCAAGCTCGTCGAGCTTCGCTTTGATCGTCTCCACCAGCAGCCTGTCCGCTTTGGGCTTGTCTTGGCATTTGATGCTCACCTCGGGCTCGAGAATCGGCATGAGTCCCCGCTCGGCGATCTTGTGCCCGTAGTCGAACTGTTCGTCGACGATCGCCTTGATCCCGGCTTCGTTCGCCTCGGAGATGAACGAGCGCATCTTGGTGCCGAAGATCCCCTTCTCGAGCGCCCGCTCCAACAACGAGTCGAGCTTGGTCATCGGCTTCATCAGCTGCACACCGTATTTGGCGTCATCGAGGCCTTGGTCGACTTTCACGAACGGCACGATGTGCTTCTGCTTCCACAGAAACGCCGCGGAGTCCTCGCCGTTGATCGTGCGGTCCATGGTCTGCTCGAAAAGGATGGTTGCCAGGATCTTGTCGCCGGTAAAGGTGGGACTCGAGATGAGGCGCGCCCGCATCTGATGGATCAGATCGAACATCTGCTCCTCAGTCTGGTAGCCGTCCTCCGGGATCCCGTAGAGCTTCAAGGCCTTGGGGGTGCTGCCGCCGCTCTGGTCCAGTGCGGCGATGAAGCCACGCCCCGAGGCCATCAGGTTGCGTTGTTCTTCGTTCACTGCAGTCCTTCCGTCACCGTCACCTCTGTGACTACCACTTTTGGGTAGGACCGCAAACCACCACGGCAAAGGCCGTGGTTGGTTTACTGCGGCGGCTCGGGGCTCATCGAGCCGATGTAATACGTCTCGTGCCCGGTCGGGTACCCGCCGCCGTCGGTGGCGATATGAACGTGGTCGTAGTGGTTGAGGGTTTCCGAGCCGTAGTCCGCCGTCCAGCTCGGCGCGCCGATGCCCGGGTATAACTTCTGCCGCCAAATCACGTGGAGCACTCCCCACCGTTTGGCATTCGCCAAGGCATAGCCGGCGATTTGGTTGCCGAGCTCGATGCCGTCGGGACTGTGATAGTTCGGGATCATCACGTCGATCGCCAACCCGTTGGGATGCCATTTCAATGCATCTTGCCGGTAGCCGCCGATGGTCTTGATCTGCGGAAACAACACGCTGATGGCTCGGGCCGCCCAAATGGTCTTGACCTGCAGCCCTTGCTCCGGCGCGACGCCGGCGGGCAGCGCGAGTTGGAAGTTCTGGGCGGTGGCGGGAGCGCCCGCGGCCAGCATGTCGACTTCCGCGGGAGTGGCGATGTGCGGTTTGACCGGATCGTTGGCGTGTGCCGCCGTAGTGGGCGCGCTCGGCTTGACTGCCTGAGCCGCTGCCGAACTCCTAGCGCAACACGGAGTCTCGGTGCTTTGGGCATAGAGCATCGCGGCAGAGACGACGAGCAAGCCGGCCATGGCCAACCAGCGGCCCCGCCCGTTGGCTAACACGCCTCTGCCCACGCAGAGCACTTTAGTGTCCCCTGCGAAAGCCCGTGGCAGTCTTAGTTATTAGTCAGTTGTCTAATCCGGTCGCTTCGGCGGAAACTCGGCACGTTTTGCAATCGCGTCGCGATAGGCGTGCACCCGATTAGGGATCGTTCCCAGCACGGCGATGGTGCGCCCGTCGCACCCGTATGCGGCGACGAACTCCCACGCGTCAGGGCCGCCCTCCACGATTTCCAGTTCGTCGTAACCCGTTGGCACACCGAGCATTTGGACTTTGACATCGTATTGATCGGACCAGAAATACGGGATTTCGTCGTAGGCTTCGGCGGCGTCGGGGCCTGCCAACAGAGTTCGAGCGGCAGCTGCGCCTTGGCGCCCGGCGTGATCCCAGTGTTCGATGCGCAGGTGGCGTTGGTACAGCGGATGCCACCAACGTGCGACATCACCGGCGGCGACGACATTGGTGCCCCCTTCGGCCGCGCCGGTCGCGTCGCAGACCACTCCGTCGTCGACGCGCAATCCCGAGCCGTCCAGCCAGTCGGTCGCGGGCGCCACGCCCAGGCCGACGACGACAACTTCCGCCGGAACCTGCGAACCATCGGTGAGCCGAACGGCTTTCACCCGTCCGTCACCGACGAACTTGTCGACGCTCACACCGAGCCGGACGTCGACGCCATGGTCGGAATGCAGCCCGGCCCACCGCGGCGCCAACTCCTTGCCAAGCGCGGCCAGTAGCGGGCTGTCGGACTTCTCGATCAGCACCACGTCGAGCCCCATCGAGCGGCACGTCGCGGCGACCTCCGCACCGATGAACCCGCCGCCGACCACCGCGACACGAGTCCGCGAGCCGAGCCGCTCCCGGATGGCCAGGCAGTCGTCGACGGTGCGCAGCAGCAACACGCCGTCGGGGACGGGACCGCCCGGCCACGGCCGCGGGGCCGCGCCGCTGGCGATCACCAAGCCGTCGAATTGCACCGAGAAGTCCTGGTCGGCGTCGCGCAGGTGGATGGTTCGCGAGGCCATGTCCAGCTTGAGCGCCGTGACTCTTCTGAGCACGCGCGCGTCGAGTTCGAACTGGGGCGCGAGGTCGACGCCCGCCCGGTGCACCGTGCCGCTGAGCAGTTTCTTCGACAGCGGCGGACGGTGGTAAGGGGCATGCCGTTCGGCACCCACGATGATGAGCGCACCGTCGTAGCCCTCCTGCCGCAGCGATTCCGCCGCCCGGGCTCCGGCCACGCCGGCGCCGACGACCACAACCTGTCTGAGCATCAAGTCAGTCCTTCACCGTGATTGCCTGGGTGGGGCATGACACTTCGGCGGCTTTGACCTGCCCGCGCAACTCGGCCCGCGGCTCGTCTTGAAGCAGGTGAAGGCCGTCTTCTCGCACGTCGAACACTTCGTGACACAAGCTCATGCAGACGCCGTTGCCGTCGCAGGTGTCGAGGTCCACGAAAACCTTCATCGCAGCGCGGCCTTTCCTGCTCGCTCGCGGGCGGCCTTGGCTGCCGGCGAGTACTCGAGGTAGCCGACCGCCATTTCCGTGCACGCCTCCGGGCCTGGATGATGAGTGGGCCGCAGATACCGAAATGGCAGCGTCACCAGGATGTTCCACGGGCCGGGTAACCGGTATTGGCGGGCCGCCCGCAGCCAATCGCGCCAGCGCCACTTCTGGTCGACGGTCGGGTCGTGGGCCATCAGGTAGCGAGCCCCGGCGATCCACCAGGCCACGAACCCCGGCGCAGTCATCAGCATCGACAGCGCCCTGATCAGATAACTCCCGCACACGTTCTGATAAACGTCGAAGACCAGTGAGCGGTGCTCGACCTCCTCGGCGCCGTGCCAGCGCAGCAGATCCAGCATCACCGGATCGGCGTCGGCGTAATCCAGGCCCCGGTTCTGCAGCACCCACTGTCCCAGAACCGCGGTGAAGTGTTCCAGCGCGGCCACATCGGCCAGCCGCCGATACAGCCACCACCGCTTCAGGACGGGCGGGAAGAAGTTCGGCGGATCGCCCAGCGTTCTCGACAGCGCCCTTCGGAGCCGATCGGTGTACGGCGTGGTGTCGATGCCCTGCTCGGCGAGATGGTCGAGCACCACTTGGTGCGCCCAGGCGTGCCACGACTCCTGCTGGATGAACGGTTTGATCGCCGCTTCCAGGTCGGGGTCGTCGACCAGCGACGACGCCTCGAGGACCGCCTTGATGAAATGCCGCTCGCCCTCGGGCAGCAGCAGGTGCAGCACGTTGATCATGTGCGTCGAGAACGGGTCGCCGGGCACCCAGTGCAGTGGGGTGTTTTCCCAGTCGAAGCGCACCATCCGGCGATACTTCGGATGTCCGTCGTGGTGAAGTTCGACCTCTGGCATGAGGGCTCCTCCCGCGGTCGAGGGCAATTCGGAACAAGTGTTCACTGAACCCGTACCCACGCGGGCAGCCGACTATGCATGCCGAATTGTTCAGACGCCGACGGCGCGCTCCAGATCCTTGAGCGACGTCTCGAGATGTCCCAGCAGTCGCTGCAGGTGCGGCACGCTGCGACGGCAGCCCACCAGCCCGAAGTCGAGGTTGTTGGCGTTGTTCGTGACGGTGATGTTGACCGCTTGCCCTTCCAGCGCGATCGACAGTGGATAGTTGCCATCCAATCGGGCCCCGCGCCAATACATCGGCTCCGTGCGACCGGTCGAGACGTTCGAGATGACGATGTTGAACGGCGGTGCGGCGGCGGACAGGTAGCCCGGGATCAACCCGAAGAACAACCCGCCGATGTTGAAAGCCGACAGCGCCAGCTGTTCCACCGGAGGCAGCTGCTGGAAGACCTCTTTGGTGTCGCGGATCGACGTGCCGATGATCTCGAGCCGCTTGGCAGCGTCGTCGACGTCGGTCGCCAGGTTGCACAGGAACGTGCCGACCATGTTGCCGCCGCTGTCGTCTTCGCCCTTGCGGAGGTTGACCGGCACCATCGCGATCAGCGGATCCTCCGGCAGCGCGTTCTGATCGAGGAGGTAAGCGCGAAGGGCGCCGGACGACATGGCCAGCACCACGTCGTTGACCGTCACCCCGGCAGCCGACTTGACGGCCTTGATGCGGTCCAGCGACCAGGACTGCGCGGCCACTCGGCGGGCACCACCGATCCGTACGTTGAACATGCTGCGCGGCGCCCGGAACGGCAGCGTGAGTTGTTGTTCGAGCAGCGCGGCCCGCGCGAGCTTCACCGTGGAGGGCGCCAACGCGAACGCCGACCCCGCGGTGCGGGTGGCCCGGTCAACTAGCGACCGCCGATTGCGCGGCTCCTTCTTACGCGGGGGAAGGTTCCACGGAACCCGCACCTCGTCGTCGTTCGGGTCGGTGGTGAAGGCGCGCTGGATCAGCCGCAGCGCCGACACGCCATCCATCAGCGAGTGGTGGTATTTGGTGTAGACCGCGTACCGGCCGTCCTGCAGACCCTCGACGAGGTGCGCTTCCCACAGCGGGCGATGCCGGTCGAGCAGGCTGCCGTGCAACCGGGACGCCAGCTCCAGCAGGTCGCGGACTCGTCCCGGCTCGGGCAGGGCCGAGCGCCGAAGGTGGTAGTCGAGTTCGACGTTCTTGTCGAACGACCATGCGACGTTGGTGATACCGCCGAAGAAGGCGGGGTGCTTACGGAACGTGGGCTGCAGCTCGGCGCATTCGAGCATGGCTTGGTAGGACTCGCGGACGAAGTGCGGTCCAGCGTCCTCGGGCGGCTCGAAGAGTTGCAGTGCTCCCACGTGCATCGGATGTTCGCGTGACTCACCGATGAGAAACAGCGCGTCCGTTGGCGATATCGGTTCCATGGCCCACCTTGTAGCCAAAGCGGGCGTCGGCTAACCCAAACGAACGTTTGCGGTCACTCGCGCCGGTGCAGGAAGCCGTGCAGGATCGCCTGGACCAGCTCCTCCACGATCGCGTCGCGGGACGGCGGCTTGACTCCGAAGTACGTCGACCGCAACGCAGCCATGCCGGCGATCATCGCCACCGTCGAGTGGGCCGGCAGGTCCGGCTGGCTCGAGCGCATTCCGCGCAGGTGCATGCCTTCGGCGCTGATCTGGCCGAGCACCGTGAACGCCCGTCGGATGTCGGCAATGCCGGCATCGGCCATCTCCTCTTCGCTGAGCGTCTCGGATGCGACGAGCGTGAGCAGAAGGCCGCGATGTTCCACCAGCACGTCGTACAGATGCCCGACGAAATGCCGGGCCAGCTCCTCCTCGTCGGTTTCCTCGGGTACCACCGACTGCCACGTGCTGCTGAATTCGTCGACGAAGCTGGTGAAAGGCAGGACCAGCGCTTCCCGGAACAGTCCTGCCTTCGAGCCGAAGTGACGAAAGAGCAGATGCTCGGTAACGCCTGCGGCCTCGGCGATTTCGCGGGTTGTGGTGCTGCGGTAGTCGCGGCGCGCGAACAGGTCACGGGCGGCGTCGAGCAGCAGTGTCCGCGGCGCACCGCGCGGCCGACGCGATGCGGGGTTCTTGGCCGTTGGTCGCTGGGGCACCGTTGTTGACTCCTCAAACCGCGCCGCGGCGGTTACCGGCATTGAACATAGTCGCCGTTGAAATTCTCTTTAAGATAGTGTCCACTATCTCCAGGCGGTTAGTGACGGGAAGGGGCCCGGTTGTGGGTGCGGTCATCATGCTCGGCACGCTGTTCGGGCTGATCGTGCTGATCTATGGCGCGGTCATCTACTTCGACCCGGAAGCACGGCAAGCGCGGGAGCGGGACCAATGACGCCGTTGCTGAAGGCGGGCATCGCGTTCGCCTATGTCGGCGGCATCTCGTTCTTCGTGATCGGGCTGTATCTGAGCTTTCGTCGTCGCCGGCTGCACCCACTGCTCCTGTTGTGCATCTCCGCGATCTCGTTTTCCTGGATCGAGGCGCCCTACGACTGGGCGATGTACGCGCAGTTTCCGCCCGCGCTTCCCCGCATGCCGTCGTGGTGGCCGCTGAACATGACCTGGGGCGGGCTGCCGTCGGCGGTGCCCGTCGGCTACATGTCGTACTTCGTGCTGCCCGCCGTGATCGGTGCTGCGCTAGGGCGATGGCTGAGCGCAAAGTTGCACTGGCGCAGGCCGATTGCGCTGCTGAGCGTCGGGCTCGTCGTCGGATTCTGCTGGGCGTTGTTTTTCAACGCTGTCCTGGGGGCGCGACTCGGCATCTTCCACTACGGCTACGTGATTCCCGGGCTTGCATTGTCGGAAGGCACCAAGTACCAGTACCCGCTCTACGACTCGCTCGCGATGGGCGTGCAGATGATGGTGTTCACCTACCTGCTCGGACGCACGGATTCCGAAGGACGAAATGTCATCGAGATGTGGGCCGACCGGAGATCGCGGAGCCGTCTGCAGGCGTCGGTGCTGTCCATTGTCGCGGTGGTCGTCGTCGGAAACCTGCTCTACGGCGCGGTTTTCGCGCCCCATCTCGTGACGAAGCTGGGCGGCTGGGTGACGGTGGGGCCGACGGCACCGCTGTTTCCGGGCGTAGCCAACCAACCCCGGTAAGGGAGAGACCCACCAGTGACCGAGCTGTACTACGACCCGTTCGACCTCGATATCGACGACAATCCGTATCCGGTCTGGCAACGGATGCGCGCCGAGGCGCCGCTGTACTTCAACGACAAGTACAACTTCTATGCGCTGAGTCGCTACGACGACGTCGCACGCGCACTGCCGGATTGGCAGACGTATCGGTCGGGGCGCGGCACCACCGCCGACATCTTGTTCAGCGGCATCGAAGTGCCACCGGGGATCCTGCTGTTCGAGGATCCGCCCCTGCACGACTTGCACCGGCGCCTGTTGTCGGGTGTGTTCACCCCGCGGAGGATGCTGTCCGTCGAAGGGTTGGTACGCGACTTCTGTTCGCGCGCACTGGATCCGCTGCGCGATCTGGACGGGTTCGACTTCGTCGTCGACCTCGGTGCGATCATGCCGATGCGCACGATCGGCTACCTGCTGGGCATCCCCGAGGAGGGCCAGCAGGTGATCCGTGATCGCACCGACAAGAACATCGCACTCCGCGAACAGCGGGACGTCAGCCCGACGATCTTCGAAGACACAATCGCGATGTTCGCCGACTACATCGAGTGGCGGGCCAGCCATCCTTCCGACGATCTGATGACGGAGCTACTCAACGCGCACGTCGAAGAACCCGACGGATCCACGCGTCCGCTCGACCGCACCGAAGTCCTGGCCTACACCGCGATGATCGCCGGCGCCGGCAACGAAACCACCGCCCGGCTGATCGGGTTCATGGGCCAACTGCTGGGCGAGCATCCCGATCAGCGACGCGAACTCGTCGCCGACCCGTCGCTGATTCCTTCCGCGGTGGAGGAGACATTGCGCTACGAGGCACCGTCGCCGGTGCAGGCGCGCTATGTCGCTTGCGACACCGAGCTTTACGGGCAGACCGTGGCGGAGGGGTCCTACATGTTGCTGCTCAACGGGTCGGCCAACCGTGACGAGACCCGGTTCGCCGATCCCGACAGCTACGACATCCACCGCAAGGGCGGGCATTTGAGCTTCGGCCACGGGTTGCATTTCTGCCTGGGCTCGGCGTTGGCGCGCCTCGAGGCCCGGGTCGCCTTCGAAGAGGTCCTCAAGCGATGGACGGACTGGGACGTCGACTACGACAACGCGCGCAGGGCACACACGTCCAGTGTTCGGGGGTGGGCGCAGCTACCCGTCAAGACGAAGTAGCTTTATTTGCCGGTCCGCTCGCGGTGCTTGCACCCGGGCCAGCAGCATGGCCTGCGCAGGCCTTCTTCCAACTCTTCCTGGGTCCGGCGGATTCGGCGCTCACGAGTCTTCTGCTGCTTGGCATCCTCGACCCAGCAGATGAACTCGTTGCGCGCCAATGGCGTGATGTCGTTCCACGCGGCCAGCGCTGTGGAATTGCCAGCCAGCGCCTCGCGCAGGTCTGCCGGCAACTTGTGCACGACGCCGCCGGGGATTCGGTTGCTGCTCATGCTCACGCCATCGTGTCACAACGAGAATGGGCCCAGCCGATGATCCGGCTGGGCCCATTCTGTCGGGGTTGTCAGTCGTTGTCCTGGTGGGCCTTCTGGCGCTCTTCGGCGACCTTCGCGCTGCTGCGGGCCGCTTCGGCTTCGGCTTCCCTCTTCGCCGCGTCGCGCTGAGCCTCCGCCTTGTCCTGCTGAGCCTTGGCCTCGTCGACCAGCTTCTCGTTGCCGGTCACCTCGCCGACGGCTTCCTTGGCCAGTCCCTTGGCGCCTTCGACGACGCCCCGGATGGCTTCGCCAGGTCCGCTCTTGTCCTCTGCCATATCTCCTCCTAATTCCTTAGGGCGATGGCATTGCCCCGCCTAGGCGGTCTCTGTTCCCACCGCGCCCCGACGGCAAACCCGTCGCAGCGGTGACTGTGGTCACAGGCGGGCTAGCCGGCGTCGGTGGAAACGAGCGCTGCCTCCCAGGAATCGACGGGTGCTGGTTCTTGATGGCCGGTGACGGGCACGCCGCCGAGGGCCGCGATCAGGTCCTTGACCTTTGCCGCTTCGTCCTGCGTGGGGATCTCACCGGCCTCCAGGTCGTCGATCAACTCGGCCCGCAGGCCTCTGCCGTTGGCCACTTCCTGGGCGGACAGCTTGGCCCGGATGCGTGCGGCGTACAACTGCTGGCCCAGGCTCGAGCCCGGCGCGGCGGCGGCGCGCGTCATCAACTCGTCATAGCGTCGCCGCACGTCGCTGAGCGCCATGATCACCATCGGTGAGGACCTGCTGCGGCCGGCCGCTTCGGTCAGCGCCGACCGCAGCTTCCGCATGCCCGACAAGACGACCCCCGCCCGCTTGTGAAACGTCTTGTCGGTCGGCGACGGCAACGCCTCGATCGCGGCCGCGTGCATGTGGATCGCAGCCTCGGAAAGGCTGACGATGACGGACGATTCACCTTCGTGCGGCGCGGGTTGTCCCACGGTCCCTCAATTCTTCAGCGGTCAATTCCACGGCGGTGCAATAGAGGTTAGCGGTCTGCGCGCACGGCGTACACCGCGAGCGAGGGACCAAGCGGTCTCGCTGTAACCGCGCGCCTCTAGTCTGAAGCCGCATTGCCGGACTGCTCGGGCGAAGGGAGGCCACGGTGCCCGGACTAGCGCAATCTGCCCCACCCGCCGGGCCTCGACAGCCCGGCGAGGTAAACGGCTCTGCAAGACGGACGCCGCCAAGTGAGCCACCTCGGCGCGGGTTCGGCGGGCTCGGTTTGGGGTGGCTGGCCTGCGGTGTCGTCGCCGTCGTCGCCATTGCGTGGTTCATCTTTCTCGGTCCCGGCGAGAGCGGATCCAAGGCCGAATGGTTCTTCGGCGCGGTCGTGTTGGGCGTCGTTCTGGTCTCGCTGTGGCAGACCGTCACCATCCAGCGTCAGGCGTCGCAGAAGGTGGCCGAGGCCGGCGAACGACTCCGGCGGGAGCTTGTCGCCGCCGAGGAGCGGTCGGCCCGTGAAGTCGCGATCACGCGCAGGTTGCACCAGGAGGAGATGGAAGCCAAGCAGAACCTGCATCGCGCGCAGATGGAGGCTCAACGGGAAGTGGCCCGCGTCGAGCGCATGCACCTGCTCAAGCGGCTTCAGAAGCAGGCGATGATCGAGGTGTCGCGCGCTGTCGGCGCGCACACACAGATGCTGGCGACGCTGTGGAATGAGGCCGCCAGACTGCTGCGCATCGAGGACCGCGACGAGCGGGAGTTGGCGATGAACCCCGTCTTCGAGCAGATCGGCCAAGTGGTGAACGACTTTTCGATCGAGCTGGCCAACGCGCATCTGCTGGTCGAGGACGACCACCTGCACCACGCACTGGACCGGGTCAACGAGGCGGCCGTGATGGCGGTCCAGGTAGCACAGGACATCCACGCGGCCGTCGTCGAAGGCAATGTGCCCGAACCCAATCCGATCCCGCCGGTGCAGCGGCTCATGCATGCCAGAGCGGCGGACGCCCGGCGTCTCGCCTGGGAGTTGCTCCGAACCGGCCTTGAGGACAACGCGCAGCGCTAGCGTTGTCGGTGATGACCGACGACACACAGCCCAGTTGGGAGTTCGTGACGGCGCCGCCCCACAGCGCGCCCGGCGTCACGTCGATGGTGGGCTACCGCGCTTTGGATGTGCCCGACGCGGTGCACGTCGGCATGCCGTCGTCGACGTTGACGTTTATCGTCAGCCTTGACGACGGGGTGGAGGCCGCCGATACCGCCGACGCGCTGCCCGCCGCCCGGCCCAACCCGTTGGTCCTCGGCGGCCTGCATGTGCGGGCCAGCCATGTGCGGCAGCGTGCCGGTCAGGCGGGTGTGCAACTGGCCGTGCATCCGTTGGCGTCGCGCGCACTGTTCGGTGTCCCCGCGGCCGAGCTGCCCGTCACCGGGTTCGACGGCCTCGACATACTCGGCCGGCGGGCGGCCGAGCTGCCCGAGCGCGCGGCAGACGCACGCGACTGGCCCGAGGTGTTCGCCGCCGTCGCCGGCTACCTTGTGGACGCCCGCCGGCGCCGCGACGGAGTGACCGTGCGGCCCGAGGTCGCCTACGCGTGGCGACTGCTGGAGCGCACCCGGGGGCGAATGCCGGTGGGCGCGTTGGCAGATCGTGTCGGGGTGAGCAGCCGCTATCTGACTACGCTGTTCCAGCGGGAAGTTGGCAGATCACCGAAGACGGTGTCGATGCTGATGCGTTTCCAGCACGCGTTCGCGACAATCGCGGCATCGGCGCGCACACACGGCCGGGTCGACCTGGCGGCGGTCGCGGCGGACGCCGGTTACTGCGACCAGGCGCATTTGACCCGAGAATTCGTCCAGTTCGCCGGTGCACCGCCGCGCGCCTGGCTGGCCGCGGAGTTCCGAAACATCCAAGACGGCGGGCACTCTTGGGCGTCACAGTGGGACCATGACTACTTCGAATCCAACGGTCTGGTTGACGCTGCAGGCGCATAACGCCCCCAAGCTCATCGACTACTACGTCGACACATTCGGTTTCGTCGTGACGACACGCTGCGGCGACGGGGATCGGGTCGACCACGCGGAATTGCAGTGGCCTGAGGGCAGCGGCGGCATCATGCTGGGCAGCTACAAGCCCGGCGCGGAGTGGTGCCGCGAACCGGGAACCGCCGGGGGCTACGTCGTCACCAGCGACCCGGACCGCCTCTACGAGCGCGTGCTGTCCCGCAAGGCCGACGTCGTTCGCCCGCTGGCCAAAACCGATTACGGCGCAAACGAATTCACCGTCCGCGATCCCGAGGGCAACCTGTGGTCATTCGGCGACTACGCCGGCGAACCGGGGTGACCAGTCACGAACGGATGAGCGGACGGGCCTGGGATGCGTCGTACCGCGACGACCCGCCGCCGTGGGATATCGGCCGTCCGCAACCGGCAATAGCGCGACTGGCATCCGCGGGTGCGTTCGCCGGGGCGGTGCTCGACGCCGGCTGCGGCACCGGTGAGAACGCTCTGCATGTGGCCGCCCTGGGGTTACCGGTTGTCGGCGTCGACGTGGCGGAGACGGCGCTGGCGACGGCCCGGAAGAAGGCGCATGACCGCGGTCTCGACGTCGAGTTCGTCGCGGCGGATGCGTTGCGGCTGCGGCACTTTGGCCGCAGGTTCACCACGGTGCTCGACTGCGGGCTCTTTCACACCTTCGACGGCGACGAACGGCAGCACTATGCGGCGAGCCTGGCGTCGGTGATCGAGCACGACGGAACCCTGCTCGTGTTGTGCTTCAGCGACATTGGTCCTGACGTCGGCCCGCACCCGGTTAGTCGCGACGAGCTCACGGCGGCGTTCAATCCGGGCGCCGGGTGGACTGTGGCCGCCGTCGACGCGGAGCGGATTCAGACCAGGATTCACGGCCCCGACGGCGCACCGGCCTGGTTGGCGACCGTCAAACGGGCTTGAAGCTGCAGATTCCCAAAATTGTGCTACCGTGTAGCACATGGAGGTTGGTGTTCGGGACCTGCGTAATCGCACAAGTCAGGTGGTCGACGCGGTCAAGGCCGGCGAGCAGGTGACGCTTACGGTGCATGGTGAGCCGGTGGCCGATATCGTCCCGCACCGGCGCCGCCTCCGTTGGCTGTCGGGGGAACGTCTGCGAACCGAGTTGGCCGAACGCTCCGCCGACGCAGGTCTCACCGCCGAACTCGATGAACTTGTCGGCCAGACCCTCGATGAGCTGTGACTGAGGCCGAAGTCGGTCTTGTCGACACGTCGGTTTTCATCGCGCGTGAAAGCGGCCGTGCTCTTGCGAAACTTCCTGAACGCGTGGCACTTTCCGTCATTACGATCGGCGAACTGCAACTCGGTGTGATCAATGCGTCCGATTCGGCGACTAAAGCACGACGCGCGGACACCCTCGCCCTGGCGCGCGCGGCGGATCCAATCCCGGTCAGTGAAGCGGTGATGGTTTCGTGGGCGCGCCTCGTTGCGGACTGTCAAGTCGCCGGCGTGCACCGCGCAGTAAAGCTGACAGACGCTTTGATCGCGGCAACCGCGATCGAGCACGGTCTTCCGGTCATCGCCCAGGATGCCGACTTCGACCAGATCGCACGCGCTTGTCCCGCCCTGACCGTGATCAGGGTGTAGAGGGACGACGAGGCGCCTCGTCTTGCCGCTCCCGCAGCGCGGTGAGGGAACGTTGCGTGGATGCGTGAGCGGCTAAGGCGAGCGCTTCACGTTCGGATTCCGGGTCGGCGGTCAGCAGGCTGCCGGCTGGGGGAGCGCCGCCGGAGCCGAGCCTGTTCATCAGCTTGGGTACCGGCGCGCCTTGGTATTTCAGCGGGGTTGGAGCGAGCGGCTGGTGCACTTCGATGTAAGCGCCATGCGGCAACCGCTTGATGATGCCGGTTTCGATGCCGTGCTCGAGCACGTCCCGGTCACTGCGCTGCAGCCCCACCGCCCAGCGGTAGGTGATGTAGTAGACGATCGGCGGCAGGACCACCATCCCGATCCGCCCGATCCAGGTCGTCGCGTTCAGCGAGATATGGAACTTGTGGGCGATGACGTCGTTCATCGCGGCGAGCGTGAGCACCAGGTAGAAACTGATCGCCATCGCGCCAATTGCCGTGCGCACCGGCACATCCCGGGGTCGCTGCAGCAGATTGTGATGGGCGTGGTCACCGGTCACCTTCCGTTCGATCCAGGGGTAGACCAGCAGTGCGGTCACCACCGTGCCGAGCACTGCGACGACGCCGACGACCGCGGAGATGGTGTAGCGGCCGAGGTAGATCTCCCAGGCCGGCCACAGCCGCATCAGGCCCTCGGTCCACATGAGGTAGAAATCGGGCTGCGAACCCGCGGAGATCTGAGATGGCTTGTAGGGCCCCAGGTTCCAGATCGGGTTGATCTGTAACAGGCCACCCATCAGGCCCAGCACGCCGACGATCATCGCGAAGAACGCGCCGGATTTGACCGCGAACACCGGCATCACGCGGACCCCGATGACGTTGCGCTCGGTGCGGCCCGGGCCGGGGAACTGGGTGTGCTTTTGGAACCACAGCATCGCCAGGTGAATTGCGATGAGCGCCAGGATGATTGCCGGAATGACCAGGATGTGCAGGGCATACAGCCGAGGGATGATCGCGTCGCCGGGGAAGTCGCCGCCGAACAGCGCCCAGTGCAGCCAGGTGCCGACGACGGGCAGGCCGAGCGTGATCGAGGACAGCGCCGTGCGTAACCCGGTCCCAGAGAGCAGGTCGTCGGGCAGCGAGTAGCCGAGATAACCCTCGGCCATCGCGAGAACGAGCAGCGCTACCCCGGTGACCCAGTTGGCTTCGCGCGGGCGGCGAAACGCGCCGGTAAAGAATACCCGCGCCAGGTGCACCATGATCGCGGCGGCGAACATCAGTGCGGCCCAATGGTGGATCTGGCGCACGAACAGCCCGCCGCGCACCTCGAAACTGATGTCGAGCGCCGATTCGTAGGCCCGCGACACCTGCACGCCGCGCAGCGGCTGGTACACGCCGTTGTAGGTGACCTCGGCCATCGACGGGTCGAAGAACAGCGTCAGGTACACCCCGGTGATGAGCAGGACGATGAAGCTGTACAGGGCGATCTCGCCCAACAGGAATGACCAGTGCGTGGGGAAGACCTTGTTCAGCTGGCGGCGCAGCGTGGCCGAGGGGTGATATCGCGAATCGATCGCAGTGCCCAGATTCGCCGCAGTATCAGCATGTTTCGGACTCATAGCGCCGGTCCTCCGTCGTTGGGTGACGCGCAGCCGATCTCCTACACGACGTAATACTACCTATTGTAGTAGCCATGCGGAAGCCCTTTGCGTGTTTCAGGGACCTAACGATTTCGTGCATCACGGCGTGGACACTCGCCTGATCGGGGCAGCAATGGTCTGGTGGAAAGCGATGCACCCCATCCGCCTTGCTGTCGCCGCGACGGTGTATTCGGCTCTGTTGGTCGCCGGGACACCGTCGGCCATCGCCGCGCCCGCCAGCGACGGTCAAGGTTTCGTCGACTCCGTGGCGCGGTGCACCGCGCCCGACACGGCGGTCGCCTTCGGCGACACCGAGACATCGCGCGTGGCTATCTGTAAGACGCCGGGCGGTCAATACGAGTATCGCGGAGTTCGGGTGCGCGACGGCGCGAAGCTGATCGTCCCCGCTACGCAGTCCGGCGAGGGGAGATTCGTCGCTGAGAACGACGGCATCACCTACACGGTCACCGCGAGTTCTCTGGTCGTCAGCGCGGGCAACCAGGTGATCCGCGAGGAACCGATGGTCGACTTCCACTCGCCGCAAACGCCGCCACCGCCGGCAGCGACGTCAACCCCGACGACTACTCCCGCGGCGCCGTTGCCGCCACCGTTGCCCGCCGAGGAGGGTGGCAGCGGCTAAGTTTCAAGTGCCGCAAAAGGTTTGGTACGGACCGAAGTCCTCCGGGGCGGGGGCAGCGTAGCGCTCGAATCCCGGCCGTTCCGCATACGGCGCGGACAGCGCCGCCAGCAGCCGCTCGAGCGGTGCCAGATCACCTTCGGTGGCCGCGGCCAGCGCTTCCTCGACGAGATGGTTGCGGGGGATGTAGACGGGGTTGACGCGGTCCATCGCCTCGGCGTCCGGATCGAGAGCCCGCCAGCGCGCCAACCAGTCATCGAACCCAGGCAGGTCAGCTGCCTCGCCGCGTGCCGCTCGGCTGAGCCGGCGGAAGAACGACGTGTAGTCGACCTTGTTGTGCTCCAACAATTCGGGCAGCTCGCTGATCAGTTCGTCGGCGTCGTGGGACAGGCCGAGTTTGGCCCGCATGCCGGCTGACCACCCGGCGTCGTAGCGCGGCCGGAAACTGCTCAGCGTCTCCACGGCAACCGCGACCGCCTGCTCTCGGTCATCTGCGAGCAGCGGAAGCAGCGCCTCGGCGAACGCGCCGAGGTTCCACTCGGCGATGGCCGGCTGGTTGCCGTAGGCGTAGCGGCCCCAGAAGTCGATCGAACTGAACACCGTGGCCGGGTCGTAGGCCTCCATGAACGCGCACGGGCCATAGTCGATGGTCTCGCCCGAGATCGTCATGTTGTCGGTGTTCATCACCCCGTGCACGAACCCGACCAGCATCCATTGCGCCACCAGCGACGCCTGGACCGCGATCACCGCTTCCAGCAGCGCGAGATAGGGCTGCTCGGCCTGCGCGGCGCGCGGGTGGTGGCGGGCAATCGCGTGGTCGGCCAGCCGGCGCAGCAGGCCGACGTCGCCGCTCATTGCGGCGTACTGGAAGCTGCCCACCCGCAGGTGGCTGCTGGCGACGCGGCACAGCACGGCTCCGGGCAACGCCGTTTCGCGTTGCACCGAGCGCTCGGTCGCCACCACGGCAAGCGATCGGGTCGTCGGGATACCGAGGGCGTGCATCGCCTCGCTGACCACGTACTCGCGCAACATCGGGCCGACGGCGGCCAACCCGTCGCCGCCGCGCGCGAACGGCGTGGGCCCGGAGCCCTTGAGGTGAAGGTCGCGCCGCCGGCCGTCGGCGTCGACGAGTTCGCCCAGCAGCAAGGCCCGCCCGTCGCCGAGCCTCGGCACGTAGCCGCCGAACTGATGCCCGGCATAGGCCTGCGCAACCGGATCGGCGCCGTCGGGAACCAGGTTGCCGACCAAAAAGCGCAAGCCGTCGCCACTGCGCAGCCACGCGGCGTCAAGACCGAGTTCGGCGGCCAGCGACTCGTTGAGCACGAGCAGTCGCGGCTCGGGAACCGGTTCGGCTTTCCACGGGATCGCCAACTCCGGCAGCTCACGGCGAAAGCAGTCGTCCAGGACGACGCTCGTCTGCGGTGTAACGCTCACCTCATCGAGAGTACGGAGGCACAACCATGGTCAGACGCTGACGATTGTCAAGAAGTCGTCGAGGCCTCGAAGGTCGTCAACGTTGCGCGTATAGAGAGGAAGCTTGGCGGCGAGAGCGGTTGCAGCGATCAACAGATCGACGGCACGCGGCCCGCGTGCTTTGCGGCCGCTGGCGGCGACGGCCGCAAAAATGCGCCCATAACATCTCGCCGCCTCGCCGTCGAACGGCAGTGGATCGAACGTAGCTTCGGCGCGCTGTAGGCGATCTTGACGCCGCGCTCGCTCGTCGTGGTCACTTGTTGCGTGCGGTCCCGCCGCCAACTCCGCCATCGTGAGTGCGCTGACGACAAGCTCCCGCGGGAGCTGCTCGACGGCGATTCGATCGAGGTCGATTACGACCGACGTGTCAACGAGACCTCGCGGCGGGCGGGAGACTTCAGCCACGAGGCGCGATCTCTTGGCTAGCGCCCCGGTCGAGATCTGCTCGGAACCGGTCAAACTCCACCCGGGGAGCACCCCGGAACGCCGCGACCGCTGTCTCGGCGCTCACGAATCGATTCCGCCGCAACGGGGAAAGCTCACCAACCGGCACACCACTCCTGGTCACGACGAAGGATGCGCCTTGGTCAAGTTGGCGCATGATTTCGCCGCTGTTGTTGCGGAGCTCGCGCTGAGTGATCTCTCGAGTCACAGCCCCAGCGTAGCGCGCGTGCTACAACTTTCACCCGCGTTTCGCGCGCACCCACTGGATGGTGCTGAAGTTCTTGACCCGCACGCTGACGAAGCCGTGGTCTTCGAGGATGTCGCCGAGTTCGTCGTCGTCGAACACGTGAGCGCCGGTGTTGGGCAGCATCCGCCAGAACCGGGCGGCCCGCCCCGCAGTGGGCACCATGACCGCGAGCCGCCCGCCCGGTCGCAGTACCCGCGCGATTTCCGCCAGCGCCGCCGCGGGCTCCGGTATCAACTGCAGCACGGCGATCGACACCACCGCATCGACGGTGTCGTCGCGCAACGGAAGGCGTTGTGCGTCGGCCCGCAGAAAACCAACCTGCGGCCCCGATTCGGCGCGCACCGCGCGGGCCAGCATCGGTTTGGAGATGTCCACACCCAGTGCCAGCCCGTCGGGGCCGGCCGCCCGCGCCAGTGACGCGGTGACCGTACCCGGGCCGCAGCCGACATCCAGCGCGGTCCCGCCGGGCGGAATGTTCAACCACTCGACGGGGTGCTGCCAGGCGCTGAGCAGCCGCCGCGCGACCGTCTGGGCGTTGTCGTAGAACAGCGACCCGATCGGCGACGCCCACAGCGCCTGAATCGCGCCGGTGTTCGTCGGCACCGCCGAGTCGTCCAGCAGATCGAGATAGCCCGTGCTGACGTCGGGTTCGGCGGGCGGATCGGCGAGCAACTCCAGCGCGCGCCGCAACGCCGGCGGCAAATCGGTCATGTGCATCCCTCCCGTCGGGGAGCCTACGCGCGAATCTCTGTCAGACTTTGAGCATGAGTTCGGTGTCACGGCTGCTCGAGGAGTACCGGGCTTCCGGACGATCGTTCACCGCGGACGGCATCTCGTCGTTCGTGCTCGACGACGGCCCGCGCGATGCGCCGCCGGTGGTGTGCGTGCACGGGGTACCCGCGTCGGCGTACCTGTACCGCAAGGTGGTTCCCGCGCTGGCGCGACGGGCTCTGCGCGGCATCGCCGTCGACTTGCCGGGGCTCGGCCTGGCCGAGCGGCCGAAGGATTTCGACTACAGCTGGAGCGGACTGGGCCACTGGCTGCTCTCGGCGCTCGATGCGCTCGAACTGGAGCGATTCCACCTGGTGCTGCACGACATCGGCGGGCCGGTGGGATTCGAGGTGGCACACGCGGTTCCGGACCGCGTGCTGTCGATGACCTTACTCAACACGATCATCGCGGTCGAAACGTTCCATCGACCCTGGCCCATGGAGCCGTTCGCGCATCGGGGCCTCGGCGAGGCCTGGCTGCAGTCGATGCGCGTCCCGGGCGCGTTCGAGGCGATCATGCGGATGGTCGGGGTCAGCCGCAACGTGCCGCTCGCCGAAATCTCTTGCTGGAAGCCACTATTGTTCGGCGACGACGGCGGTCGGGCGTTCCTGAAGATCATGCGGGGCTTCGAACTCAACGCCGAAGCTCAGCGTCGCTATTTGGCGGCGCTGCGTAACGTGCCGTATCCCGTCCAGATCGTCTGGGGGATGCGAGACCGGATGCTCAGTTGGCGCCGCCACGGCGTGCAGGCCCAGCTGGCCACCGGCACTGCGCAGGTAACCTTGTTGCCCGCCAAGCATTTTCTGCAAGAGGACTGCCCGGAGGAGATCGCCGCGGCGGTGCATCGATTCGTCGAACAGCGGGCCGATGAACGTGGCAGCTAAGACGATCGACAAACTGGCCAACCCGGCGCGCATCACGGATCCGGACAGGTTGCGGCGCGCCGTCGCGGGCAAGACCGTGCTGGTGACCGGAGCGTCGTACGGAGTCGGCGAGGCCACCGCCCGCGCGTTGGCCGCCGCGCAAGCGACGGTGCTCGCGGTGGCCCGCTCGGCCGACCGGCTCGACGACCTCGTCGCATCGGTCACCGCGGGCGGCGGACAGGCGTTCGCCTACCCAACGGATCTGAGCGACGAAACCGCCGTCAGCACGTTGGCGACACGGATCAGCGACGAGCACGGCCCGATCGACGTCGTGGTGAGCAACGCCGGCAAGTCGTTGCGCCGCTCGCTGTGCCACCAGTACGACCGGCCGCACGATTTCCAGCGCACCATCGCGGTCAACTACCTGGGTCCGATTCGGCTGCTGCTCGGGGTGCTACCCGCGATGCGCCAGAACCGTGGCGGGCACATCGTCAACGTTTCCAGTGTCGGTGTCCGCGTTCCGCCGGCCCCGCAGTGGGGCGCCTACCAGGCGTCCAAAGGTGCGTTCGACCGCTGGTTACGCAGTGTCGCACCGGAATTGCGCGTCGACGGCATCGACGTCACGTCGATCTACTTCGCGATAGTTCGCACCCGGATGATCGAGCCGACGCCGTTCTTGCGCAGGGTGCCGGGACTGGATCCGCACCAGGCCGCCGACGTGGTCGCCAAAGCGATCGTCGAACGGCCGCGCACCATCGCCCCGGCGTGGACGTGGCCCGCCGAAGTCGCCTCGGTGGTGTTGGCAGGCCCGATCGATCGGGCGGCGCGCCTCTGGTACCGCAACGTCGTCGACTCCGATCGAGGCCCGCGATGACGGCCATCGGGGTGGCCGCCGCCGCGGCGCGCGCCCTGTTGCGGTCTCGACTGCTCAGCCCGCCCGGCCCGGCTGCGCTGGCCCGCGTCTTGAACGAGGTGCGTCGTGGCGGGATGAACACGTTCACGCTGCTGGCGGTTACGGCTGCGCGATGGCCGAACCGGACCGCGGTGATCGACGACGACGGCGCCGTCAGCTACCGCGAAATGCAGTCGAACACCGAGGCGTTGGCCCGCGAGTTGCAGCGCCGGGGCGTTCAGCCCGGCCAGGCGGTCGGGGTCATGTGCCGCAACGGACACCGCTTCGTCGAGGCAGTGTTCGCCGTCGCCTTGGTCGGCGCCGACGTCGTGCTGGTCAATACCGAATTCAGTGCCGACGCGCTGGGCGCCGCGCTGAGCGCACATCAGATCGAAACCGTGGTCTGCGACAGCGAATTCACTGAGCGGGTGCAGACCGCCGACGGGTCGGTCACCGCCGTCGACGCGGCCGCAACCACAAAGCCGGATTCACGACCCAGGGTGGGGCCGGGCGGGCGCATCGTGCTGCTCACCTCAGGCACGACGGGCAAGCCCAAAGGCGTGCCGCGGGCGCCGCGGATCAATCCCGGAGTGGTGGGCGTCGGCGTGACAATCCTCGAACGCACCGGCCTGCGGGCCGGCTCCCGAATTGCGGTAGCAGTACCCATGTTTCACGGTTTGGGCCTGGGCATGACGATTCTCACCGTGGCCTTGGGCGGCACGATACTCACCCATCGCCGTTTCGACGCCGAGGCGACGCTGGCGCAGGCGTCGCTGCATCGCGCGGACGCGTTGACGGTAGTGCCGGTGATGCTGACGCGCATCCTCGAGCTACCCCAGGCGGTGCGGGCCCGAAATCCGGTGCCCTCGCTGCGGGTTGTGCTCTCCAGCGGCGCGCGGCTGGAACCCGGCCTGGTGCGACGGTTCGCGGACACTTACGGCGACATCCTCTACAACGGTTACGGCTCAACCGAAGTCGGTATCGGCGCCTTGGCAACCCCGGCCGATCTGCGCGACAACCCCGAGACCGTCGGACGACCGTCGCTGGGCTGCCGGGTGCGGGTCCTCGACGACGACGACAAGCCAGTCGCCCCGCATGTCACCGGACGGGTCTTCGTCGGCGGCGAATTGACGTTCGAGGGCTACACCGGCGGCGCCGCCACGTCCGTCGTCGACAACATGACCGGCACCGGCGACATGGGTTACTTCGACGAATCGGGCCGGTTGTTCATCGTCGGCCGCGCAGACGACATGATCGTGTCGGGAGGCGAGAACGTCTATCCTCGCGCGGTGGAGAACGCTCTCGCCGAGCATCCCGACATCACCGACATCGCAGTCGTCGGCGTCCCCGACGAAAAGTTCGGTCAACGACTGGCAGCGTTCGTGGTAGCGAAGGCGGGCAGTGGCCTCGACGAGGCAGCGCTACGGGAGTACTTGAAGGACAAGGTGTCTCGCTTCGAGCAGCCGAGGGACATCAGCGTCGTCGAGGCCATTCCGCGCAATCCCGCCGGCAAGGTCCTACGAAACGACTTACCGACATGAACCTCCGCGTGTTGGTGACTCTTCTCGTCGCGGCGCTGAGCATCTTTCTGGCAGCGTGCGGCAGTGGCGACAAAACACACCCGCCGGACGCCGCGGCACTGCATGCACCCGCGAAGGTGACGATCAAGCCGGCACCCGATGCCCGCAACGTCGACCCGCTGGAACCCGTGTCGGTGAGCGCCGAGTCCGGGACGCTGACCGATGTGCAGATGGTCAACGACAACGGCAAGCATGTGCAGGGCGTCGTCACGCCCGACCACGTGTACTGGCATCCGGTGGAGCCGCTCGGATACGGGCGCACCTACACCATCACCGTCGCCAGTCGCGGAGAGGGCGGAGTTCCGGCGACTCAGGTGTCGAAATTCTCAACCCTGATGCCGCGCAACCAAACCAAGGTGACGTTCCGCAGTCCGTCCGACGCAGCGTTACAGGATGGCGGCACGTACGGCGTCGGGATCGTGATCGCGGCGCACTTCGACGAGCAGATCAGCGATCGGGCCACCGCCGAGCGCCAGTTGGTCGTGACGACCACGCCGCCGGTGCAGGGTTCGTGGTATTGGGTCGACGACCAAAACGCCCACTGGCGTCCCGAGCGCTATTACACGCCGGGCACCAAGGTAACCGCCGAGGCCAAAATCTACGGAATTGAGTTGGGCAAAGGGCTTTTCGGGCAAGAAGACACCAAGGTCTCGTTCACGATCGGCGACGCGCACATTTCCGTCGCGGACGACACAACCAAACAAGTCAGCGTGTTCGACAACGGCCGGCTGGTGCGCACCATGCCCACATCGATGGGGATGGGCGGGACCGAGCAGATCAACGGCCGCACTCTGTCGTTCTGGACCCCGCCGGGCACCTACACCGTCTTGGACAAGGGCAACCCGGTGATCATGGATTCGTCAACCTTCGGGCTGCCCAAGAACTCTCGCCTCGGCTACCGCGAGACCATCCACTACGCGGTCCGGATCAGCACCGACGGCATCTATTTGCACCAGCTCGACGACACCGTGTGGGCGCAGGGCAGCGTCGACACGTCGCACGGATGCCTGAATCTCAACGGCGAGAACGCAAAATGGTTCTTCGACTTCTCCCAGCCCGGCGATGTCGTGGAAGTGCGCAACACCGGCGGTCCGCCGCTACAGCTGTCCCAGAACGGCGACTGGACCCTTCCGTGGGATCAGTGGCGGCAAGGCAGCGCACTGCGCGGACAGTGACTACTCGACGAGGTGTAGCCGCGGCGCATCGTCGGGCACGGCCGGTGTTTCGTCGCTGGTTGTCTTGATCAGCCAGTTGGGGGCCACGATCGAGACGACGGTGGCCGCCGCGGTGGAGCCGATCACGCCGGTCCACGCCACCGGACCCAGCGGTGTGCAGCCGAAGAAGTGGCTGATGCCCGGCGTCTGGACGATGCCCACCAGCACAGCCGCGCTGCCCAGCGCCGTGGCCACCACCAGCGGGCTGTGCCGACGGGCGAGCAGCGTCTGCGCCAGTTGCGTACTGACCAGAGCCGTCAGTCCCATTGTCGCCGTGCGCCTTTCAGTGCCCGGTGTCCAGCGTCCGATGGCCCAGGCCGCAGTCGCGCCGGCGGCCGTGACCGCGCCGCGGCTGATGATCTGGCGCATCAGCGGCACGTCGAGCGACGGCGC
The DNA here is from genome assembly GCF_003402475.1 of Mycobacterium sp. MFM001. GTDB lineage: Bacteria > Actinomycetota > Actinomycetes > Mycobacteriales > Mycobacteriaceae > Mycobacterium. The sequence goes on along the minus strand of NZ_BFAB01000001.1, from coordinate 368,007 downwards.
CGGGTCGGTCAGTATCGCGCGCTGATACGCCCATCGCGCCGCGTCCGCATCCTGGTCGTCTGCCTCTTCGGGTTGCGGGTATTGCGGCGTGACGGCCACCGCCAGCGCCGGGAACATGTCGGTCAGCAGGTTCACCAACAGCAGTTGACGCGTCCCCACCGGTGCCCGGCCTACGCCGAACGCCGTCCCGATGATTGTGAAAAGCACTTCGCCGACGTTGCCGCCGACCAGCATCGTCACCGCATCACGCACCCCGGCCCACATCCCGCGGCCCTCGACCAGGGCGTCGAGCAGCACGCCCAGATCGTCCTCGGTCAGCACCAAGTCGGCGGAGCCGCGGGCGGCCGACGAACCCCGACCACTGACCCCGATCCCGACGTCGGCCATCCGGATCGCGGCCGCGTCGTTGGCGCCGTCGCCGACCATCGCGGTGACCCGTCCACAGCGCTGCAGCGCCGCGACGATCTGCACCTTCTGCTCGGGGCTGACTCGCGCGAACACCTGGACGTCGGCGGCCAGTTTGGTGCAGGCGTCTTCGTCGAGGCCGGCGAATTCGGCGCCGGTGACCACCCGCGCGTCGGACGGTAGACCCAATTGGTGGGCGATCGCCCGCGCGGTCACCGGGTGGTCGCCGGTGATCAGCACGACTTTGCGCTCGGCGTCCAGCAGCGCTTCGACCAGCGGCCGTGCCGAGGGCCGCGCGGTGTCCGCCAAGCCGACATAGCCGAGCAATTCGAGGTCGTGCGCGGCGGCGTCGACGGCGTCGGCGTCGGTGTCGTCGTCGGACGTGCCGTGCTCCCAGCTGCGCTGCGCCACCGCCAGCACCCGCAGGCCCTGCTCGGCCAGGCTGTGCACCAAGGATTCCGCATGATCGAGGTCGGCCTGCGGATCGGCGAACCGGCAGCGCGGCAACACGACCTCGGGCGCCCCCTTGAGCATCAGCAATGGCTCGGCTCCGGTGGTGCCGATCGCGGCGGCGAAGCCGCGGCTGGACTCGAACGGGACCTCCGCGAGTAACGACCAATCCGAACTGTCAAGGTCATTGGCCGCGGTAAGGATGGCCTCGTCGGTGGCGTGGGCGTGTCCCTGTCCGTTCTGCGGCTGAGTGGACGCGCGGGCGGCGGCCCGCAGCACGTCGACGGCGCCCGGATCGGCCGGGGCGGGGAACGGACCCTGCGGGCTGGTGGCGCCCGGCACGGCCCGCACGACGCGCAGCCGGTTCTCGGTGAGCGTGCCGGTCTTGTCGAAGCACACGGTGTCGACGCGACCCAGCGCCTCCACGGTGCGCGGAGCGCGGACCAGCACCCCGCGCGCCGACAGCCGTCGCGCGGCAGCGAGCTGGGCCAGCGTCGCCACCAGCGGCAGGCCCTCGGGGACCGCCGCCACCGCAATGGCGACGCCGTCGGCGACCGCCTGACGCAGCGACGCCTGGCGTAGCAACGCCAAACCACTCACCGCGGCACCGCCGGCGAGTGTGAGCGGAAGGACCTTGCTGGTCAGCTCGCGCAGACGGGCCTGGATCCCGGCCGACGACTCGACGTCGGCGACGGCGGAAATCGCGCGCTGCGCCGCGGTGGCCGCGCCGGTCGCCACGACGATGGCCCGGGCGTGCCCCGCGACGATCGTGCTGCCCTCGAACAGCATGCTGGCGCGTTCGGTATCGGCGGCGGCTACGGGCTCGACCTGCTTGTCCACCGGCAGCGATTCGCCGGTGAGCAAGGACTCGTCGACCTCGAGGTCTTCGGCGACCAGCAGCCGCGCATCCGCGGGCACCACGTCCGGGGCGGCCAGGTCGATGACGTCACCCGGCCGCAGGGAACTCGCGGCGACCGTGACCGTGCGCTCGGTGTGCCGGGCCGCCTCCAGCCGGCGCCGTGTGGTCGCGACGGCCGGGACGACGACGCGGCGCGCGAGCTGGTCCTGTTCGGCGAAGAGTTCGGCGGCCGCGGCGTCGGCCCGCAGCCGTTGCACACCGCCGGTGATCGCGTTGGCGGTCATCACGCCGGTGACCAGAAGGGCGTCGATGTTGCTGCCGACGATCGCCGACGCCGCCGCTCCGACGGCCAGGATCGGCGTCAGGGGGTCGGCGAGTTCGGCACGCGTCGCGGCGGCCAGCCGCATCACCTGGGCCGCCGGTCTGCGTAGCGGCGACACCAGCGGGTTGTAGGACAGGTCTTCGAGGAATCGCCGCCACGGCGCCATCCCGGGCTCGACCGCCAACGGTCGCGCCCCGCGCGCCAGCCGCGCATAGACGATCTCCGGGTCCAGCGCATGCCACGCGGTCAGCGGTTGCGGAGTGGGATCGGGCAGCCGCATCACCTTGGTCGCCGAGAAGGCTCCGGACACCAGGGCGGTCGCGGCGGCGGCGTTGACCGGGTTGAGCCAGCGCCGCACGGCCAGCGGGCTGGTCGGACGCGAGTCGCCGGTGACCAGCAGCAGCCCCGCCAGTGTGCTGCCGCCCTGGGCGAGGCGCACCGCGGATTCGCTGGCCCGCCGGGCCGCGGGCAGGGCCGACAGGATGCGCACGGCCGCCGCGAGGTCGGTGCCGGTGATGATGTCGGCGGTCCACGGCGTGGCCGCCTGTGGATCGTCGAGCGCCACCCCGACGTCGGCGACGGCCAACGCCGCCAACGTGTCGGTCGACGCGAAGTCGCGGTGCAACGCGGTGATCAGCAGCACCGGTCCGCGATCGGAACGCAGCTCGCGCACCAACTTCAGCAGCGGCGTCCCGGCGGGATGGCTCTCCGCCACGCTGGCGGCCAGGTCCTGCGTGCCGGCGACATGCCGCAGCACTACCCGGGCACCGGTGCGGTGCGCGGTCTGCAGCAGCGCGATCGCGTACGGGTCGACCTCCCAGCCCACGTCGACGCTGCCGACGCATTCGCCGTCGACGATGAGGTCGGCGCGTTCGAGGCCCTGTGCGGGCGCCGCCGACGGGCCCTGCGCCTTGACCCAGCGCAGTCGGGCCCCGGTGGCCGGCAGTTCGTCGGGGTCGGGCTCCGGCGGCTGTTCGGCGTGCAGCAGGGCGTCGGCCACCTCGTAGACCCGGTCGTCGTCCCAGCCGGTGGCGTCCCCGCGCGCATGCAGGACCGCCCGGGCATCGCCGCGCAGCGCCGCGCCGTCGATCAGGATCACTTTGAGCCGGTCCAGGCGGCGCAGCGCGCCCGGGTCGAGGACCATGTGCCCGTCGTTCGCCAGCCCGCGGCCCAGGACGGCCGCGAATGTCTGTCGGCCCATGTGCGCGGCCTTGGGCACACCGGCCAGGATCGCCCCGGCGGCGTCCTCGGTGCCCCCGCCGCCGAGCAACGCACCTGCCGCGGCGACCAGCGAACCGTTGGCGGCCTGAGCCGAGTACTCCTCCACCGGTCCGGCCATCGACCCCTTCTCGGTGTCGATCGCGGCGTCGATGGCGCCGTCGACGACGACGTGTGACGCCTCCCCGGCGTCCGCGGCCGCCCAGCTGTGTCGCGGTGTGTGCGACCCGGGTCCGGCGGAGGAGATCACGGGCACGACGGGAGCTTGCGGCCGGTTGGGCGAGGCGAGCTCCGGCTCCCGGTGCCGCCATCTGTCGCGGTGCGCCACCGCCTCCGAGATCTGCAGGGCACGTTGCGCAAGGTCCAGCAGTGGTGTGCCGACCGCCTGAGTCAGCCCGTTCGCCGCCGCGGTGGAGGCGCTGAGCGCAATATCGGTGCCGACCCGGCCGAGCCGCGACTCGAGAAACGACACCACCCGGGGCTGATTGCTGAGGATCGCGGCCGCGGCGCGGGTGGTTCGCGGTGCGGCGGGCAGCCGGACAACCCAGCCGGTGACCGCGGCACCGATTGCCACGACGTCCATCGCCGCAGCGGTCAGCGGCACCACGAAGGCCAGCGGGTTACCCGGGTCGGCGAAAGGCGCGGTCCGTGGCGCGGCTTCCGATGTTGCCGGGGCCAAGTCGGCGGCCACCGCAGCGACCGTGTCACGCACGGCCTCCAAGACACTGTCGTCGTCTGCACCGTTTAGGTCGTCGTCGAGTTCGACCACCAGCCGGCCCAGCGCGCCCTCGACATGGGCGGCGGCCACGCCGGCAATCCTGCGAACCGGCTCCTCCACCACCGCCGCATGCTCGTACCAGCGGGGAAAGGGCAGCAGCGGGTCAAGGTCCAGATGCACCCGCCGCCCGCTTTGCCAGCGCACCGGCGGCCCGTCGTGGTCGGGGGAGCCGTTGTCGACGCCGATTATCCGGCCGGTCGATTCACTGACTGTCCGCAAAGCCGGCCCGGTGAGCGTTTGCACGGCCCCCGCGGCCCCGGCCGCACTTTGTACCCCGGCGCGCAACACCTGCACTGCTCCGTCGGTCAGGCCACCTACCACGGTGGCCACACCGGGAACCTTCATTCCTCTACCCTTCGATGGTTTCTTGGGGCGTCTCGGGCGCTTTACCCAGCACCTTCCACGAATAGTCCACGACTACAGGACATGGGTGACCGCAGCAACGTCGCTGCGCTGAGCGCTTACCGACTCGACGGCATGCCGCCGCGTGTCGCGAATACCGCCCGACCGCATGATCGCCTACAAACAGCGCATGAGCCAGAGCGTTCCGCGGGCGGCTGTACATCCGGCCATTCGGGTCGCCGGGACGGTCCTGCTGGCGGTTGTCGTCGCGCTGGCCTGGTGGCTGACGGTCAACGAGGCGCGACGGATGCCGGGAATGGTCGACGGCCTCGCCCATGCGGGCAGCGGGATGCCGTTCGACACCGGCCCGGTCCGCTTCGCGGGCATGTGGATCGTGATGATGGCCGCGATGATGCTGCCGGGCATCATCCCGCTGATAGCCAGGAGCGGCCATACGCATCCGCTGACAGGCACAGCCGTGGCCTCCGGATATCTCGCCGTGTGGTTGCCGACGGCTGCCATCGCCTTCGCGGCATTGACGGCTCTGAACGAAGTCGGTCACCCGAACCCCTGGCTCAGCCGCATCGGCGGCGTGGCCGTAGCTCTGGCCGGCGCATACCAGTTCACTCGCTACAAGCACCTAATGTTTGGAAACGACTGTGGCCGTGGCCAACTGGGCACCGCAGATGCGTTCGGCGCGGGCCTGTCCCACGGTGTCCGGTGCGTGGGCTCGTCGTGGGCGTTGATGTCAGTCCTTCTCGTGGTCGGGGTGATGAGTGTCAGCTGGATGGCGGTGATCAGCGTCGTCAGCGTGGCGGAAAAAGCCTGGCCTCAACGCAGGGCGCTGCGGTTCGGAATCGGGTTGGCTCTTATCGCCGTTGGTCTCGTGATTGCACTCAGCCCTCAGACGCTGACTGCGATCGCCGAGCTCCGCCCGGCTGCTTGATGAACACGCTCACGTGGTTGATCAGGCCGTCGTCGCCCTGCTCGAAGCGGATGCACTCGGGGTACTCGACTCGCGCGTCGTCGACCTCGAAGCCCTCGATCAGCTCCACATACGAAGCCCGGTCGGACACCTGCGAGATCCGTGTCACCGCCAGCCGGTGGCCCTTTAACGGCGCGACGACGTCGCGCAGGTAGGCGACGTAGGGCTGCTTGCCTTCGACGACGTCGCAGAACGGGCCCTCCCTGTGCAGGCTTTCGTCAGAGATGGTGGCGGCCAAGCCGTCCCAATCATGCGCAGCCAGGCAGGTCAGATAGCGCTCGACCGTGCTCATGACTTCGTCCCGGCGGTAACCAGATCCGAGATGAACGTGATCCACGCGGGCCGGGGGACGCGGTGTTGATCGGTGACGGTGAAACCGGCGTCCTCGAATATCGCCCGTATTTCTGCCTGCGAGGCGTGGTGCGCCGGTTTCCACCGGCTGGCCACCGGTGCCTGCAGCAGCGGTTGTCGCGCGCTGAGCGCAACGACGACGGCCAGGCCGCCGGGAGCCAGCACGCGGTGAAACTCACGCACGGCAGCCGGCTGGTCGAAGAAATGAAACGCCGAGGTCGTCACGACCGCATCGAGCGCGCCGTCGTCGAAGGGCAGGTGCTCAGCCGGCCCCTTGCGCCACTGCACCCGGTCCGAGCGGGCCCGCGCCTGAGCGAGCATCCCGTCGGACATGTCCACCCCGTAGACCTCATCCGGCTCCAGCTCGCGCTGAATGCGGTCGGCCAAAACTCCTGTGCCACAGGCGACGTCAACAATACGGCGAGATCCGTGGGCGCGTAGCTGCGCGATCACCTCGTCCTGCGGCGGACGGTAAACCCAGCGCTGCAGAACCGGAAGGTTGTAGGCGGGTGCTGCGAAACTCCAGAACCGCGTGACGGCTTCGTTGAAGCCCCGCCGTCGAGTCGTTGCCATGGTTCAGGGTAACCGCCCCGTCCAGTCGAGCAACCGCTGCCACAACAAGCGGCGGGTCGAGGCCATGTTGTGACAGTGTGCGCTTCCCGGAACGACGAACGTCGTGACGTCGGGACTGCCGCGATAGAACCGCGCTTCGCTGTGCGGATCGGGCGACACGTCCACCTCTCCGTAGCCCAGGAAAACCGGCACGTCCACCAAAGCCGCCTCGTCGGCGGTCACGCCCGGAATCGCCGCCGCGCAAAAACACCGTGGCGCAACGGATATCGTCGTCAGGTTGTCGGCCTGCACCACGTCCGGCGGGACGTCGTCGAGATGAAACCAGCCCTGCAGCCAGTCCCGCGAGGTTTCCATGTACGGCTCGGGGAGCACGGCGGCAAACTGGTCGATCAGTGCCGCGCGGCCATGCGGGGTGGACGCCGCGGCGATGAATTCGGGATCGAGGTTCAGCGGTGCGACGTGTTGGTTGGTGCAACCGAGGATGGCCAGCGCCGCGTAACTGGCCGCCGCGGTTTGTTGCAGTATCGCGAGGTATCCGCCCAGCGAATGCGCCAGCGCGACGGGACGCTCTGTGCTGCCGGTGATTTCCCGCAGACCGGCCACGGCGCAGGCGAGCGCCGCGGCGATATCCGCCAACGTGACGTCGCGCAATGGTCTGCTGCTGTCACCCGTGCCGAGCGGGTCGATCGCCACCACCGAGTAGCCACGCTGCGACGCGTATTCGGCGAAGCTGTAGCCGGATCGGCCGGGCACATCCAGGTGCCAGTAGCCGCGGTTGTACGTTCCACCGGGCAGGCACACCAGCACGGTCGGATGCGGCGTGCCGGCGGGGTAGTAGCTCGCGGCCAGCGACGCTGTTTCGCCGACCGCTTCGCTGACGTCGAGCCGTAGCTCACGCATTGACGCCGCCCGCTGCGCGATTGACAAGCAACTCGGGGTCGTCGACGAGGCGGATCGTCCGGGCGGACATCGAATCGGGAATGTCTGCACTTCCTCTCCGCAGAGTTCCTACTGTCGGATCAAATTATGGCGTTCGACTTGTCTCGGATACGGCGGTAATGCCATTCAGGCCGCGCTCGTCACGCTCGTGTGACCCTATGTGTCGGATGGGCAAAATGCCCTGGTCAACGCCCGGATTTCTGCCACATTTGTTCTGGTTGATTCCAACCCTCTGGCGAACAAGCGCCTTACCCATAGATTTCCCGCGTGATTTCTGTGCGCGGTCAACGCATGGCCTCGGTGCCGCGCGAGCATGCCTATGGGCGGACGGGGTAAACCGGTGCCCGCACTCCTCGCGCTACCGGCCGCGTCAAAGGTCGATTGGTCGAAGCCCGCAGTCGCAATGGGCGATTTCGTCGTGCTGGCCGGCGAAACCGCCGCCGCCACATTCCGGCGGCCCTTCGCCTTGCGCGAGCTGATCGATCAGATCTGGTTCGTGGCGAGGGTGTCGATCATCCCCACCCTTGTGCTGTCGATCCCGTACACCGTTCTGATCGTCTTCACGTTGAACATCGTGCTGATCGAGGTCGGGGCCGGCGATCTGTCCGGCGCCGGTGCCGCGCTCGCCTCGGTCACCCAGGTCGGCCCGGTCGTCACCGCCATCGTCGTCTCGGGCGCCGGCTCCACCGCGATGTGCGCCGATCTCGGCGCCCGGACGATTCGCGAGGAGATCGACGCGATGAAGGTGATCGGCGTCAACCCGATCCAAGCTCTGGTGGTACCCCGGGTGATCGCCGCGACATTCGTTGCGCTGATGCTCTATTCGGTGGTCGCGGTGGTGGGCCTGTCCGGAAGCTACTTCTTCGTGGTGTTCATCCAGCACGTCACACCGGGGGCGTTCGTCGCGGGGATGACGCTGCTCACCGGCCTACCGCAGGTGATCGTATCGCTGGTCAAGGCACTGCTTTTCGGACTTTCCGCCGGCCTGATCGCCTGCTACAAGGGGCTTTCGGTCGGTGGCGGACCGACCGCTGTCGGCAACGCCGTCAACGAAACCGTGGTCTTCGCGTTCATGGCCCTGTTCCTGATCAACATCCTGGCCACCGCGTTCGGCGTGAAGGTGGCGCCGTGACCAGCCCCGTCCTGACTCGAGTGGTCGACTCGACGCGCAGCCTTGGTGCGCAGACAGCCTTTTACGGCAACGCCCTTAGGTCCACCGCCGACGCGGTCCGGCGCTATCCCGCCGAGGTGCTGCGGTTGATCGCCGTCATGGGGATGGGTACCGGGGCCCTGGCTGTCATCGGCGGCACGGTGGTCATCGTCGGCTTTCTGACACTGACCACCGGCGCGCTGATCGCCGTGCAGGGCTACAACACACTGTCCAACGTCGGGATCGAAGCCCTCACCGGTTTCCTCGGGGCGTTTCTCAACGTCCGCTTCATCGCACCGGCCACGGCGGGCGTGGCGCTCGCGGCCACCATCGGCGCCGGCGCCACCGCGCAACTCGGGGCCATGCGCATCAACGAGGAGATCGACGCGCTCGAGTCGATGGCCATCCGGCCGATCACCTACCTGGCGTCCACCCGCATCGTGGCCGGAATATTGGCGGTCATCCCGATCTACACCGTCGCGGTGCTGATGTCGTTTCTGGCCACCCGATTCGGCACGACGATCATCTACGGCCAGTCGAGAGGCGTTTACGACCACTACTTTTCGTCGTTTCTGCACCCGACGGACCTGCTGTGGTCCTTCACCGAGGCGCTCGCGATGGCAGCGGCCGTGATGTCGGTGCACACCTACTACGGCTACACCGCCACCGGCGGCCCGGCCGGCGTGGGAGAGGCGGTCGGGCGTGCGGTGCGTACCTCCATCACCGCCGGGGTGTTCATTCTGCTGACCATCACGCTGTCGGTATACGGACAGTCCGGCAACTTTCATCTGTCGGGGTGACGGCGATGAACAACACACTTCGACGTGGGGAGATCGATCCGATCTGGTGGGCACCGGTGCTGCTTCTGGTGATCGCGGCAGTGAGCGTGCTGACAGGTATGGCGTTCTCTGGAACGCCGCGGAAAACCGTTGCGCTCACAGTGGTTTCGGACCGCGCCGGTCTGGTCATGGAGGACGGCGCCAAGGTGAAATTGCGCGGCGTCCAGATCGGCGAAGTCACCTCGGTTGATGCCTACGCCGATTCGTCCGGCGTCAACTTGTCGAAGTTGAGACTCAAGATCTCTCCGCGCGAGTTCGACTACCTGCCAAGCAATGTCCAGGCAGAGATCAAGTCGAGCACCGCGTTCGGCGCCAAATACGTCGACCTCGTCGTTCCGTCTGCAGGCGCCAGCCCCCGGCCGTTGGCGCCGGGCGCCGTGCTGCACTCACGCAACGTGACCGTCGAGGTCAACACCGTATTCGAGAACCTCCAGGCCATCGTCCACGCCATCGACCCCGCGAAGCTGAATGCAGTGCTCTCGGCAGTGGCCGACGGAGTGCGCGGCAAGGGTGATCGCATCGGGCAGGCGATCACCGGCGCCAACCAGGTGCTGCTCACCGTGAACCCGAGAATGCCGACGGTTCGCCAAGACTGGCAGTTGTTCGGCAAGACCGCTCACGTGTATTCGGATGCGGCGCAAGACATCCTCTCGGTTCTCGATTCGTTTTCGGCGACCAGCGCAACAATCACCGCAGATGCCAAGGAACTCGACGAGTTGCTGCTCTCCGCAATCGGATTCGCCCAATCGGGTATCAACACGATCGGCAAAAACCAGCAGAACCTGGTCGGCGCGGTCAATATCCTGCTGCCCACCACCGACCTTCTGATGAAGTACTCGCCGACCTACACCTGCTTGTTTCAGGGTGCTCAATGGTTCTTGGAGCACGGCGGCCGAGACGCTCTGGGAGGCAACGGCAAATCCGTCATCATGGATGCCGCGCTGCTGTTCGGCGACGATCCCTACCGCTATCCCGACAACCTGCCGGTCGTGCAGGCCAAGGGCGGCCCCGGCGGCAAACCCAGTTGCGGCTCCCTTCCGGACGTCAGCAAGAACTTCCCGGTCAAGTACCTGGTCACCGACACTGGTTTCGGCACCGGTCTGGATATCCGGCCCAATCCCGGTATCGGGTTCCCGGGCATCGCCAACTACTTCCCCGTCACCAAGGGCACGCCCGAACCGCCGCGGATCCGCTACCCCGGCGGCCCTGCGCCGGGCCCGTTGCCGCCCTACCCCGGAGCGCCGCCGTACGGCGCGCCGGACAACCCACCGTCACCGTGACCACCGAATGAGCAGGGAACAGCTATGAGAGGCATCAGCTTTCGCGCCGTGACGCGCGTGGTGCTGTTCACCGTTGTCTGCCTCGCCTTCACCTTCGTGCTGGTCACGGTGTTCGGTCAGTTCCGGTTCGACCAACGGGCCTCCTACAGCGCGGTGTTCACGAACGTGTCGGGCCTCAAAGGCGGAAACTTCGTCCGCATCGCCGGCGTCGAAGTGGGAAAGGTCAAGGACCTAACGTTGCACAAGGACGGCACCGTCACCGTCGACTTCGCCGTCGACAAAGGGCTGACCCTCACCGAAGGCACGAAGGCGTCGGTGCGCTACGAAAACCTCATCGGTGACCGTTACCTGTCGCTCGAAGACGGGCCTGGCCCGACGCGAAAGTTGCGGCCCGGCCAGACGATTCCGCTGACCCGGACATCCCCGGCACTCGACGTCGACGCACTCATCGGAGGTTTCCGGCCGCTGTTTCGCGCCTTGGACCCCGACCAGGTCAACGCGCTGTCAGGTCAACTGCTCCGGGTGTTCCAGGGACAGGGCGGCACCATCTCGTCGGTGCTTGCCCAGACCTCCGCGCTGACCACCACGCTGGCCGACCGCGACAAGCTCATCGGCGAGGTGATCGCCAACCTCAACACCGTCCTGCACACCTTCGCCGCCCGCGACGATCAGTTCTCCACGGGATTGGACAAGCTCTCACAGCTCGTCGAGGCGCTGGCGGCGCGCAAGACCGATATCACCAAGGGGGTCGCCTACATCAATGCCGCGGCGGCCTCGGTTGCCGACCTGTTGACCGTCGCTCGCCAACCGATCAAAGACACCGTCGTGCAAACCGACCGTGTCGCAGGGCAAATCGAGGCGGATCACGACTACGTCGACGACCTGGTCAAGACCCTCCCCGACGCCTATCAGGTGCTCGCCCGCAACGGACTCTACGGCGACTACTTCGGCTTCTACCTCTGCGACGCAATTCTGAAAGTCAACGGAAAGAACGGCCAGCCTGTGTTCGTCAAGCTGGTGAGCCAAGTGACGGGGCGGTGCACGCCGAAATGAAGCGCCTCCATGTCAAACCGCTTGCCGAACGCAACCGGATCACCGTGGGTGTGGTCGGGATACTCGCCGTGGTCGCGCTGGTAGTTGCGGTCTTTTCCTACAACAGGATTCCGTTCGTCAACGGCAGCACCGACTACTCCGCCTACTTCTCCGAGGCCGGCGGGATCAAGACCGGCAGCGACGTTCGGGTGTCGGGCCTGTCGGTCGGCAAGGTTTCCGGCGTCACCTTGGATGGGGCGAAGGTACTGGTGACCTTTTCGGTCAGCAGGGGTGTCGCGCTGGGAGAGCGGACCGAGGCGGCAATCAAAACCGAGACCGTGCTCGGCACCAAGATGCTCGAACTGACCCCTCGCGGGGACGGCAAGCTCACCGGTGTCATCCCGATCGAGCGAACCCACTCTCCCTACGACCTGCCCACGGCGCTGGGCGATCTGACAAGCACCATCAGCGCTTTGGACACCACGAAGCTGTCCTCGGCGCTCACCACTCTGGCCGACACGTTCAAGGACACCCCACCCGACCTGAAGGTCGCGCTGGAGGGGGTGGCGCGATTCTCCGACACCCTCGACACCCGCGATGCGCAGCTACGCAACCTGCTCGGCGATGCGAACAAAGTCACCGCGGTGCTGGGCAAGCGCAGCGACCAGATCGCCGGCCTCGTCGCCAACGCCAATGCACTACTGGCCGAGCTACTTTCGCAACGTAATTCGGTCGACGCGTTGATAACCAACCTGACCGCCGCGTCCCGGCAGATCTCCGGTCTGGTCGCCGACAACCGCAAGCAACTCAAGCCGGCCCTCGACAAGCTCAACGGCGTGCTGGGAATCCTGGACAACCGCAAGCAGGAACTCCAGCGCACGTTGTATCTACTTCGCCGATACGCGATGTCGTTCGGGGAGGTGCTGGGGTCCGGCCCGTTCTTCAAAGCCTCATTGGTCAACCTGGTGCCCGGCCAGTTCGCCCAGCCGTTCGTCGACGCCGCGTTCTCCGATCTGGGACTTGACCCCAACGTGCTACTGCCGTCCCAACTGGTCGACCCGCCCACCGGGCAGCCCGGCACACCGCCGCTGCCGTTGCCCTATCCGCGGACCGGACAAGGCGGCGAGCCCAACCGGACGCTGCCCGACGCAATCACGGGCAATCCGGGCGATCCTCGCTACCCCTACCGGGAACCGGCACCCGCGCCCCCGCCCGGTGGGCCGCCGCCGGGTCCGCCGGCGAGCGGAGGGCAGTGACCGTGCTCGCGAAACATCCACGCGCCGTGCGGATTGCGACGGCGCTCAGCTTGGTGCTGACCCTCGGGATCGGGATCACCACCGTCGCCACCCCATGGTGGAAGCACATCAGCAGAAACACCTATGTCGCCTACTTCGCCAACACCAACGGCCTCTACACCGGCGACGAAGTCCGGATTCTCGGGGTCGCCGTCGGAACGGTGGAGCACATCGACCCCCAGCCCGACGCGGCCAAGGTCACCTTCACGGTCGACGCGCACTACCCGGTTCCCGGCGATGCCCGGGCGGCGATCCTATCGCCGTCGTTGGTTACCGCGCGCGCAATCCAACTCGTCCCCGCCTACTCCGGCGGCCCGAAGCTCGCCGACGGCGCGACCATTCCGCAAGAGCGCACCGCGGTTCCCGTCGAGTGGGACGACCTGCGCAAGCAACTGGAGAAGCTGACCGACTCCTTGCAGCCCACCACTCCCGGCGGACCCAGCGCGCTGGGCAAATTCATCGACACCACAGCGGCCAACCTGCGCGGCGAGGGCGACACCGCACGCGACACGGTCATCAAGCTCTCCCAGGCGGTTTCGGCGCTCGGCGACCACAGCACCGACATCTTCAGCACGGTACGCAACCTGCAGTTGCTGGTATCCGCGCTGTCGTCGAGCAGCGATCTGCTGGCCGCGTTCAACAACAACCTCGCCGACATCACGACCGTGTTGTCCGATACCCCCAACGAGTGGGCCCAGGCGATGAAGGGCGTGGACGACGCGGTGAACGACCTGCGTGGCTTCGTCGCCGAGAACCGGGAAGCGCTCGGCACCACCTTCGACCACCTCAACGCGATCACCACCGCGATGAACGACAGCCGAGGTGACATCAAGCAGACCCTGCATATCGCGCCGACGGTGTTCCAGAACTTCATGAACATCTACCAGCCCGCGCAGAGCGCAGTCACGGGCATTCTGGCCCCGGTCAACTTCGCTGATACCGTCCAATTCCTCTGCGGCGCTATCGAGTCCGCGGCCCGAATCGGCGCAAAGCAATCGGCAAAGCTGTGTGTGCAGTACCTGGCTCCGATCATCAAGAACCGCCAGTACAACTTCCCGCCGGTCGGCCTCAACCCATTCGTGGGCGCATCGGCACGCCCGAACGAGATCACCTACAGCGAAGACTGGCTCAACCCGCACGCCGCTCAGTCCGTCGACCCCAGCCAAGGACTTGCGGGGCTGATGCTGCCCCCGCCCGCGCCACCGGACGGCTCGCCATGAGACGCATAGTGGCTGCGGCGCTTCTCGTTTCGTGCCTGTCGGCGTCAACCGGCTGCCAGTGGCGAGGCCTCAATTCACTGCGGCTGCCCGGAACCGAAGGCACCGGCAAGGGCTCCTACGTCATCCAGGCGCAATTGCCCGATGTCGTTGTCATCCAGCCGAACACCCGGGTCCGTGTCGCCGACGTCAACGTCGGCAACGTCACCAAGATCGAGGTACAGGACTGGCATGCGCTGGTGACCATGCGTATCAACGGCGATGTCCATCTGCCAGCCAACAGCACCGCCAAGGTCGGGCAGACCAGCCTGCTGGGGTCCATGCACATCGAATTGGCCCCGCCGACCGACGAGCAACCGCAGGGCGAACTCAAGAACGGCTCGGTGATTCCGCTCGCCAGAGCCGCCACCTACCCGACCACCGAGCAGACACTTGCGTCGGTGTCGATTCTGCTCAACGGCGGCGGGCTGGGGCATCTGCAGGAAATCAACCAGGCGTTTGCCACGGCGTTGGCGGGCCGGGAAAGCGACATGCGCAGCCTGCTCAACCAGCTGGACACCTTCATCGGGGAGTTGCATGCCCAGACCGACGACATCATCGCGGCCACCGAGAGTCTCAACTCGTTGGCCGGACAGGTCGCCGCGAAAGACAAGACCGTCGACAAGGCGCTCACCACGATCCCGCAGGCGCTGGCCGTGCTGTCGGATTCGCGAAACAAGTTGGCCGACGCCATCGATGCGGTGGGCAAGTTCAGCGCCGTCGCCGCCTCGACAATCGGCCAAACCAAGGAATCGCTGGCAAACAACCTGCGCAACGTCGCGCCGGCGTTGCGGGAACTGGCCAACGCCGGGCCCGCCCTGACCAAGGGCCTGGACTTCCTGTCGACGTACCCGTGGGTGAAAAGCAACGTGGCCAACTGGTTTCGCGGCGACTTCGCCAACATCACGCTGGTCATCGATCTGACCTTGAGCCGAATCGACAGCGGCTTCTTCACCGGGACGAGGTGGGAAGGCAACCTCACCGAACTCGAACTGCAGTGGGGCCGCACGATCGGCCAGATGCCGAGCCCGTACACCGCGGCCAATCCGTTGATTGTGCCCTACCACTTCGGCGGGTACTAGCGTGCTGCGGTTGTCTCGCCGGATCTGGACGCAGTTGGCGATTCTCGCGGCGGTCACCCTCGTCGCTGTCGGCGTGATGGCGTTCGGCTTCGTGAAAGTGCCGGCGCTGCTGGGGATCGGCCGATACACGGTGACGGTCGAGCTGCCCGCGTCCGGCGGTCTGTACCCGACGTCGGTGGTGAACTACCGCGGCAGCGAAGTCGGCAGCGTCAAGTCGATCGACGTGACTCGCAACGGCGTTCGCGCTGTTTTGACGCTGGACTCGGGTATCGCGATTCCGGCCAACGCGACCGCCGCCGTACACAGCCGCTCGGCCGTCGGCGAGCAGTTCCTCGAGCTGACACCGCACGACGGCGCGGGCGCCAAACTGCGCGACGGCGATGTGATCCCGGCCGGCAAGGTGCAGGTTCCCGTCGACATCGGTTTCCTGCTCGACGCGACCAACAGGGCGCTGCAGGCGATCCCGCAAGACAATCTGCACACGGTTGTCGACGAGAGCGCCAAGGCCGTCGCGGGTCTGGGGCCGGAACTGTCGCGCCTCGTGGACGGATCGACGGCACTGGCGATCGACGGTGCCAAGACCACTGCACCGCTCGCCTCGTTGATCGACCAGTCCCCGCCGGTGCTCGATTCCCAAGTGCGGACGTCGGATTCGATCGCGACCTGGGCGCAACGGATGAACTCGATCACCGGTCAGCTCAAAGCGCAGGATGCAGCCTTCGCGGACCTACTGCACGTCGGGGGTCCGGCGCTGCGCGAAGGCACGGCGATGTTCGATCGGCTCGCTCCCGCGCTGCCGGTGCTGCTGGCCAACCTGGTGAGCCTCGGTGACATCGCGGTGACCTACCGTAACGATCTCGAGCAGCTACTGGTGCTCTTCCCGCAGGGAACCGCGGTGATGTCGGCGATCGCGTTGCCGGACTCCGACAGCAAGCAGGATTACAAAGGCGTCTATCTCGACTTCAACCTGAACCTCAACCTGCCGCCACCGTGCAACACCGGTTTCCTGCCGGTCCAGCAGCAGCGCGTGCCGTCGATGCAGGACTACCCCGATCGGCCCGCCGGCGAGTTGTATTGCCGTATCCCGCAGGACTCCGACATGAATGTCCGTGGCGTGCGCAACATCCCGTGCGAAGGCAAGCCCGGCAAGCGCGCCCCGACAGTCGAGCTGTGTGAAAGCGACGAGGAATACGTCCCGCTCAACGATGGCCTCAACTGGAAGGGCGATCCCAATGCGACGCTCAGCGGCCAGGGCGTGCCGCAGTACCCGCCGGCCGCAGTTGTCCCCTACGACCCGGCGACCGGGCGCTACGTGGGTCCGGACGGGCGGCCCTCCACCCAGTCCGACCTGGCCGACAGCACGAAAGGTAAGACATGGCAGAGCATGTTGCTACCGCCGAGCAGATAACCGAACCAGCGGAGCGCCCTGCGCTGCCGGATCTTTCGGGCATCCGCGCGGTGACCACGGTGGGTCTTGTCATCGTCACGGCCTTGGCCGGGGTGGGCGGCTGGCTGGGGTACCGCACGTACCAGGACCGCGAGTCGCGAGGGCACCGCAGCCTTTACGTGCAGGTCGCTCGGCAGGCTGCGGTCAACCTCACCACGATCGACTACGCCAACGTCGACGCGGACATCCGGCGGATCCTGGAATCGGCGACCGGCACCTTCCGGGATGACTTCCAGAAGAGATCGCAGCCGTTCATCGACGTGGTCAAAAATGTGCAGTCGAAATCGGAGGGTACCGTCTCCGAGGCTGGACTGTTATCCGAAGCCGATGACCAGGCGCAGGTGCTGGTTGCGGTGTCGGTGAAGACCTCGACTGCCGCTGCGCCGGAACAAGAACCGCGCAGATGGCGGCTGCGGGTCAGTGTCGAGCAAACGGGTGACGGCGCCAAGGTCTCCAATGTGGAGTTCGTGCCATGAGCGGCCAGACCACTCGCCTGGCGGCCTACGGGGTGCTGCCCGGCCTGGCGTTGCTCCTCGCGCTGGGAGACGGCTATCTGAAGTGGCTCGACGGCTCGGCGCGCGAATCACAGGCAGCGGCCGAGCAGTCGGTAAAAGCCGCCACGGACAGCACCATCGCGATCCTGTCCTACCGTGCGGACACCGTCGAACACGATCTTGCGGGAGCGGCCGACCGGCTGACGGGCGGATTCCGTCAACAGTACGCACAGCTGATCAATGACGTCGTTACGCCCGGCGCCAAGCAGCAGCACATTTCGGCTGTCGCCACAGTGCCGGCCGCGGCTTCGGTGTCTGCGGCCCAAAACCACGCTGTGGTCTTAGTTTTCATCAATCAGACCACCACGATCGGCAACGATGCGCCCACCCAGACGACCTCCAGTGTGCGGATAGCTCTGGACAAAGTCCACGATCGATGGCTCATCTCGCAGTTCGATCCGGTGTGAGCAAGGGAGAAGTGAGATGAACGTGAGACGCGTCTCGGTGGCACTCCGGGTGCTGTGCGCTCTCGTGCTGGCGCCCGGATTCGCCGGCGTCGCCCACGCGGCCAACTACGAGACCCTGATGGTGCCCTCCGCTGCGATGGGCCGCGACATCCCGGTCGCCTTCTTGAGCGGCGGACCACACGCGGTGTATCTGCTCGACGCGTTCAACGCCGCCCCGGACGTCAGCAACTGGGTGACTGCCGGCAACGCGATGAACACGCTTGCCGGCAAGGGGGTTTCGGTGGCGGCGCCGGCCAGCGGAGCCTACAGCATGTACACCGATTGGGAGCAGGACGGCAGCAGGCAATGGGAGACGTTTTTATCACGCGAGCTACCGGATTGGCTGGCCGCCAACAAGGGCCTCGTCCCCGGGGGCCACGGTGTAGTCGGTGCCGCGCAAGGCGGCTATGCGGCCGCAGCGCTGGCCGCCTTCCATCCCGACCGGTTCCGCTACGCCGGGTCGCTGTCGGGCTTCCTTGCGCCGGAACGGACCGGGGTGGACGGTGCCATCACCGACGGCTTGAAGCAGGGCGGCGGCGTCGACACCGACAACATGTGGGGCGCACCGCAACTCGGGCGCTGGAAGTGGCATTCCCCAAACCAGAACATTCAGCTGCTGGTGGACAACAACACGAGGCTCTGGGTCTACAGTCCGGGAAGCGGGGCCGCCAGTGACCAGGCGGCGATGATCGGCTACCCGGACATCGCGCAGGGCACCAACGCCACCTTCTACTCCCACTACCGAGACGCCGGGGGCCGCAACGGTCACTTCGACCTGGGTGGCGGCGGAGACAACGGCTGGTCGACGTGGGGGCGACAGTTGGGCGCCATGTCAGGCGATCTCGTGGCGAACATCCGGTAACGCGTCATGAGAATCCGGTTCGCTGTCGTCGTTGCGTTGATCGCGCCGGGCGTGGTCGCCGTACCGCCGGCTGCTGCGGACAACTCGCGGCTCAACAACGGCGTCGTTGTCAACGTCGACACGATCAGGAAGCACGCCGGCTGCACGAGCGACCTGCATATCAATCCGCAGCTGCAGTCCGCTGCGCAACGTCACACCCTCGACGTGCTCAACAACCCTGCCCTTGACGGTGATCTCGGGTCGGACGGGTCGACGACGCAAGACCGCGCGCGGGACGCAGGTTACACCGGCACGGTCGCCGAGACGGTCGCGATCAACCAGTCGTTGGCGATCAACGGCCTTGACGTGATGGACAATTGGTTCTACCGGCCCGACTACTACGCGATCATGTCGAACTGCGCCAACACCCAAATCGGGGTGTGGTCGGAGAACAGCGTCGACCGCAGCGTCGTCGTCGCAGTGTACGGAAGGCCGGTCTGATCGTCATGAAGTTCGGTATGTGGTTCGGCACAGCGTTGGTCGCAGCGACGCTGCCGCTTTCGCCTCAGGCGCACGCCGCTCCGGCACCCGAGGTCGAATATGTCTATGACGTGACAGTGCGGCGGCACTACAGTTTTGCGACGCCGGCCGACGCCGTCGACTACGGCTACGGAATCTGCGACAAGGTCAGCCATGGCGTCGGCTACCCCCAGGTCATGGCCGACGTGAAACGTGACGTGGCCCCTGACGACGAGTTTGCCGCCAATTACCTGGTTTCGTACGCGGTGAATCTGCTGTGCCCGGCTCAGATTTGGCAGCTGCGCAACTCAGCGGCCAACTATGTGCCGTCGGCCGCTCCGAGGTCCGGTGCATACGAGGGCGGCGGGTAGACGCCTCGAAGGAGCCACGCGAACGCTGCGAAGCCGTATTCCAGCTCGTCGCTGGCGTCGTAGTCCGGGTTTGGATTCATCGTCTGGTCACGCTCTCATGAGACGGGGGCGCATGGAAGCCTTTTCTTTACACTGATTCTTATGCGTCGCGAAACAGAACCGAGGGCTGCAGAAATCGGTTACTGGCAGCCCTGGCTTCTGTCTCGCGCTGAACGGACGCTCACCGAAGAGGTGCCAGCGGCGGCGGAGCTTGTGCGCGACTTCTATGTTGACCTGGACAGCATCAAAGCGGTTCACCCGCTGGTTGTTTCGGTGCGCACGCTCTCGCGCCATCAAACTGCCGACGGGTATGAGCAGACCTATTGCGTGGTCGACCGGATTCCGCTGGGAGCCCTGAACCTGCGGGTGAGCTATTGGGCGCGGTTGCACGTGCCGGCACACGGCGACGTGACTACCGAGGCCCGTCAATTCCCTCGGGTGCGTCTGAGCGGTCGGGTGAGCTTCGACCCGATCGCCGCGGGCACCCGCATCACCGAGCGGCTGCGGATCTCGGCTCCCCGACCGTTGGCCGCGATGACTGTGCGCAAGGCCGTCGATGCGCATCGTGCGATGCTGGCCGGTATCCGCGACCACTTTCGGCCAGGAGCGTGACAGGTCGCTCAACTCCTGCTTGCGGCCTCGAATTCGGCCTCGATCTGTTCGAGGGACTTGCGCGATGTCTCCGGGCCGAGCAGGTAACCGACAATGGTCAGCAGCCAGAGTCCAGCGCTCGCCAGGAAGGGAATCGTGGGGCCGAAGGCCGTGATGCCGGCACCCACCAGCAACGGGGCAAAGATGGCTGCGAATCGCCCCCCTCCGACGGCCAGCCCGAAACCCGTTCCCCGGATCCGGGTCGGAAACAGTTCGCTCACATAGGTGTCACCAACGCCCCACAGCCAGCCGAGCAACGCCATCATCAACGCACCGAAGACGAGGAAAAGTCCGAGCGAGGAAGCCGTCGTTGCCATAACGGTGGCAGTGATCATCAGCACCGCGCCTGCAATCCCGGCCGGCCGACGTCCGCGCCAATCCGACAGTCCCGTGCCCAGATAGGAGAAAAAGAACTGGGCCACATAGAATCCGATCGCATAGCCGATCGCGGTGGTCGGCGAGACGCCGAATTTCTTCACCATGAACGTGGTGAGGAAGACGCTAAGCCCCCAATAGCCGGTTGCGTTGGCTGTGTACAGCAGCCAACCGATGCCAATCCGCTTGGGCACACCCGGGATTCGCCAGATCCGCTCCTTCGCTCCTGAAGAACGCTCGAGTTCCTGAGCGGCCCGAACCTTGTCATCGGCTTTCTGGATGGCGTATCGAACTGACTCCTGCACAAGGCGCCGCAGCGCGAAGACCGCCACGGCGGGGACGATCGCGATGATGAAGGTCCATTGCCACCCGAACCGGGGTGCGATGTAGAGGGCGGCTAAGCCGGCAAGAATGTAGCCGAATGAGAAGAGCGAGAACATGATTCCGCCGACGCCGATCGCGCGGTACCGCGGTGGAAACATCTCGCACGTGTACGGCGCGCCAACTGCAAGTTCACCGGCGCCGCCCACACCGGTGAGAAACCGCAGCGCCGCGAACAGCGGGATGTTGGCGGTCAGTCCGCCAAGGGATGTGGTGGCCCCGTACAGGAGGATCGACACGCCGAGGGTGTCCTTGCGGCCCCAGCGGTCTGCCGCGATACCGAAGCCGATTGTCCCGACCATGTAACCGACGAGGAAAATTGAGCCGATGAAGCCCAGTGTGGTGAGGTCGACGGCGAAGCTGACGGCGATCAGCGGGAGAACCAGTCCGTAGATGTTTACCGCGTAAGCATCGAAGCTGTACCCCAGCCCCGCGGTCACCGCCACCAGCAAGGAGTCGCGAAGCGGGATCTGCGCGCTCAAGTCGCGGGTCGCGCTCGTGCGGAGAGGCGCCTTCTCCTGCTGGATCGACACGTCGGTCGTTGTCGATGTCATGCGTCGGATTGTGTGCGTCGCGCGTCGCGATGGCACTGCTAAACCGCGGCATGATCAAAAGTGCTCGCGGATCAGACCAACTGTTGTCGCAGTTCTCGTTTCAAGACCTTGCCGTAGCTGTTCTTCGGTAGGTGGTCCACAAACACGTAACGCTTGGGGCGTTTGAAACGGGCGATGCGCGACAGCAGATGGGCGTCGAGCTCGTCGGCGCCGGCCGTCCCGACAATGAACGCGACCACCACTTCGCCCCACTCGGCATCGGGCTCCCCGACGATGCAGGCTTCCGACACGGCGGGGTGTTCGAGCAGCGCCTCCTCCACCTCGCGCGGATAAATGTTGCTGCCGCCGCTGATCACTACATCCTTGGATCGGTCACGCAAGGTCAGATAGCCACGCGGGTCGAAGGAACCCATATCGCCGGTGTGCAGCCAGCCGTTGTGCAGCGCCTCCCGGGTGGCCTCGGGATTGTTCCAGTAGCCGGACATGACGACATCGCCACGACAGGCGATTTCACCGATCTCACCCACCGTCGCCGGCGTGCCGTCGCTGCGCAGCACCGCGACTTGCACACCCGAGCGCGGGTACCCGACCGACCCGAGCACCGCGTCGTCGGCAACGTCGTGGTCCCCGCGCCGCAGACCGGTGATCGTCATCGGCGCCTCACCCTGGCCGTAGATCTGCGCGAAGATCGGCCCGAACGCCGCCAGCGCTTTCTTGATGCTCTCGACGTACATCGGGCCGCCGCCGTAGACGATCGTCCGCAGTTGTCGCGGGCAGGCGCGACCAGTATCGACCAAGCGCTGCACCATGGTTGGGGCGAGAAACATAGCGCAGCCGGGATGACGATCACACAGGTCCAGGACTTCGTCGGCATCGAATCCGCCACCAGCCGGGACCACCTGACGGGCGCCGCGCAGCACGTAAGCGGGAATGTACAAGCCCGAGCCGTGCGACATCGGTGCGGCGTGCACGAAGCTGCAATGCTCGTCGGGCGCATCGATATCGGCAAGGTGGGCGATCGTCATCGCCATCAGGCTGCGATGCGTCAGCATGGCGCCCTTCGCCCGCCCGGTGGTGCCGCTGGTGTAGAACAGCCACGCCAGCGCCGTGGGATCGCTGCACGGTGGCGTGGTCGGCGAGGCGGTGAGCAGGCGTGAATAGTCGTCTGTCCCAATGGCTTCGATTGGCACATCAGTCACCGGTGCCAGCGCCTCCGCGATCGACGGCGACGCAAAAACCCTCGAGGCGCCGGCATCCGCGAGGATCTGCGCCATCTCGAGCGGGTGCAGCTTGTAGTTGATCGGGACGGCCACACACTCGGCCGCCCAGATCGCGAACAGCAGTTCCACGATCTCCGGGCGGTTCTCGCTGGCAACTGCGATGCGCGCGCCCGGCGGTGGTAGTGAACTGGCCAGTCGTAATGCGCGCTCGCGCAGTTCCTGCCACGTGCAGAACAGGCGCTCGCCGCGATAGACGGCATCGCGATCCGGGAAGCGGGTCGCGGTCTGGTCGAGGATCGTGAAAAGGTTCAACGGCCAGCCCTATGCGTCCGACAGGTACTTCGTCGAACTCCATCCGCCGTCGACCACGATGGTCTGGCCGTTGATGAAGCTGCCGCCGGGCGAGCACAGGAACGCGACGGCGCTCGCGACGTCGTCGACGGTGCCCAGCCGCTGATGCGGTGTCATCTCGGTGTTCATCCGGCGGAACCGCTCGTCGGCCAGCCGGTGCTCGGTCATCGGTGTCTGGATGACGCCGGGAGCCACAGCGTTGCAACGGATTCCCTGCGCTCCGTACTGGCAGGCGATGTGGGTGGTCAACGCGGTCAGTCCGCCCTTGGCAGCCGAATACGCGCCACCCCGAAGACCGCCGACCACCGCGAACGTCGACGTGATGTTGATGATGGCGGAGCCGGGCGGCATGTGCGGCAACACGTCGCGCGCCAGCCGGAACGGCGCCCGCAGCATCACATTGAGGAAGTAATCCAGTGTGTCGTCGTCGGTTTCGTGTAGTGGCTTGGGATTGCCCACCCCGGCGTTGTTGACCAGGAAGTCGATGTGGCCCCACCGCTCGACGGCGGCATCCACGATCTGTCGCGGCGCGTAGTCGTCGGTCAGATCGGTGGCGACGGTGCCAACTCGGTCGGGATCGCCGATGGCTGCGGCCAATTCGGTGAGTTTGGCTTCGTTGCGCCCGGTCGCCAGGACCGCCATCCCCGCGTCGGCCAGTTTGGTCGCACAGCCGAAACCGATGCCGCCCGTCGCTCCGGTGACGATCGCTACCTGCATCTCACCCGCCCGCCTTAGTCAATGCCGCCTTGATCTGATGCTTGAGCACCTTGCCCGCGTCGTTGCGCGGCAACTCGGTCCAGATCTCCACCTGCTCCGGCGCTTTGAAGCGGGCCAGCCCGTGGCCCTGCAGAAAACTGCGCAGGCTCGCCACGTCCGGACCCGGCGGATCGGTGGGGACAATGACCGCACACGCGCGCTCCCCGGTTCGGCTGTCGGGCAGGCCGACGACGGCGACCTCCGCGATGCCCGGATGGCCGATGAGGATGTCCTCGATCTCCTTCGGCGCGATGTTCTCGCCGTTGCGGATGATGATGTCCTTGGCCCGCCCGGTGACCATCAAGTAGTCGTCGTCAACCCAGCGCCCCAGATCTCCGGTGCGGAAGTAGCCGTCGGCGTCGAATGCGCCGGTCTCGTCCTCGGGATGCAGGTAACCGACGAGCATTTGCGGCCCCCGGGCGCAAATCTGGCCGTCGTCGAGTTTGATCTCGGCGATTCCGGCGCGGCCGTCGGTGTCGGCGGCGTGCTCGGCGTCCGACGGCGCCCCGACAGTCGTCACCGGCACTTCGGTCGAACCGTAGACGCGGGTGACGGCAGCCCGCTCGAAATACCGTGCCGCCGTGCGGATCAACGACGGCGGCACCGATGCGCCGCCGCAGATGAACAACCTCAAGTCGGGCAGTCGGGTGCCGGCGCGCTCTGCGGCCGTCAGGAGTTGCTCCAGGAACGGTGTGGCGCCGGCGATGTGGGTGCAGTGCTCGGCTTGCATGAGTGCGACGGCCTCGTCGGCGTCCCAGCGATCCATCAGCACGGCGGTGGTGCCCAGCAGCAGCGGGCACTCGAAGGCATAGATCGAGCCGCCTATGTGGGCGATCGGCGACGGGACCAGAAACGTGTCACCGGGTTGCACGTGCCAGTAGTCGCGGATTTGGCAGATCAGCGCATGCATCGAGTTGTGGCTGTGCAGAACGCCTTTCGGCCGCCCCGCGGTGCCCGAGGTGTAGAGGAGCATGCGCACCGCATCCGGGTCGAGCGCGGGCAGCTCGGCCGGGTGGTCTCCAGGCAGCGGCGCGTCGCTGCGCACCACCACCACCTCGGGCGGTGACGCCAGCTGTGCCGTCACCCGATCCAGCATCGCCGCATAGTCGTGGCCACGGAAAACCGGTGGCGCAAAGACCATCCGGCTGTCGGCATCCTCGAGAATGAAGCGCAGCTCGCGGTCCCGCAGCGACGGCAGGATCGGGTTCACCACCATTCCGGCCAGCGTCGCCGCTAGGTAGATGATCGCCGCCTCGTGCCAGTTGGGCAGCATGAACGACACCACGCTGCCCCCCGGTATGCGGGCCAGCATGTAGCTCGCGAGCGACGCCGCTCGCTCGTAGAGGCTTTGGCAGTCCAGCCGGTGTTCGCCGTCGACCACCGCGACCCGCCGCGGGGTGCGCTGCGCGGCCTCGGCCAGCGTGTCCGCCAGCGTGGTCCGAACCCACCAGCCGCGGGCGTAGGCGTCGCCGGCGCCCCAGCGGTGCCGCCCGATCAGCCTCGCGTCGTCAGTCATTCCATGCACATCTAACCGCGCACTCGTCGCATCGTCATCGAGTGCCGAAACCGCGAGGCGGGATGGGTGTTGATCGTGACCTGGGCGACTTCGCCGTCCGAGGTGGTGTAGGTGCGGTGCACTTCCAGCGCCGGCGATCCGGGCTCGACGCTGAGCTCGCCGGCGAGCTCGGCCGGGATCAGCACCGCGGCGATCTCTTGGCGAACCTCGACGATGCTCAACCCGAACAGATCCTCGATCAACGGAAAGATCGGCCCGGTGTGACGTTGCAGCAACCGGCCCACGGCGGCGAACGCCCTATTGATGTAGTACTCGGTGCGGCACAACGGAAAGTCCGCGCCCTCGATGCGCCGAAACCCGCGGACGGCCAGCCATTCTTCGCCGCGGGCCAGTCCGGTGCGGGTTGCCAGTTCGTCGTCGATCGGCACCATCTTGGTGGACTCGATCGCGAATTGCGCGCCGGTCGCGAAAGCCAGCAGATCGTTGATCGAGACGACGTCCTGCACATAGGAATCCGCAGATGGCCGCGGGACCACCAGGGTGCCGGACCGAGGCCGGGATGCGACCAGGTTGTCGTCGCGGAGGCGCCGCAACGCCTCCCGCACGGTGTAGCGGCTGACCGAAAACCGCTCGCACAGTTGATGTTCGGTGGGCAGCTGGGAGCCCACCGGGTACACGCCGTCGACGATCTCTTTCCGCAGTGTCCGCGCGACCTGCAGGTAGCGATGATCGGCGTCAGCCATGACGGTTCTCCCGGTGAAGCGCTAGCACGCTGCCGTCGCCGTCGGCCGAAACATACAGCGTCCCATCGGATCCGGCGGCGATACCGGCGAACGGGCCCTGCGGCCCGGAGAACGGCGGCATTCCCTTCAGCGGCTTGGGTACCACTCCGGGTGGGGCGCCGACCGGCAATTCCGCCGCGACGGTACGACGGGTCCCGTGCTCGAGGTCGAATTCGACCAACTCTTTCGCGTCGGCGTCGACCACATACAAAAGCCCGTCACGCACCAGAATTCCTTGCGGTCGCTGCAATTCGTCCAGCACTGTCTCGATGCTGGATCCGCTCACCTTCACAACCCGGCCGGCTTCGCTGACCAGGCAGCCGCCGTCGGGACCGATCGCGACCCCGACCGGGTCCTGCAGGCCGGCGGCGATCACCTCGGCCTGCCCAGCCCGGATCGACAGCACCCGCCCGGTGCCGAGTTCGGCTACCACGACGGTGTCATCCGACACCGTCACGCCATACAGTTGGTCGAATCCGTCTGCCAGCACGGTGCTTTCGCTGTCAGCCGGCCGGTAGCGCGACACCTGACCACCCGAGGTGGTGACGACGAACTCGCCGGGCCCGGCGGGCACCAGCCCGCGCAGGAAGCCGGGGTAGCCCGGTGTGAAGAGCATGCTCACCGTCTGCAGCGTGCGGTCGGGACCCAGAACGTAGAAGTACGTGCCGTCGGCGACGTAGAGGTTGCCGTCGGCGCCGACGGCCAAATCCAGCGGCCAGTTCAGGCCGCCCGGTAGCACCGTTCGTGTTGCGCCGTCCAGGATTTCGGTGATCTCGCCGGTGAAGTTCGAGACGAACAGTCGCTTGCCGACGAACGTCAGGTTGTCCAGGCCGGGATTCAGATCCGCCAGCACCGTCTGATTGCCGGTGCGCGGATCGATCCGCAACACCTGGCCGCTGTGAACCTGGGTGGAGACGATGTAGCCGTCGGAATCAAACTTGACCGAGTCGGGCACGCCCAGCCCGGTCGCGACACGCTGCGGCTCACCGCCGTTCACGTCGACGCGCCAGATCTCGTTGGCGCCCATCACCGGGAAGTACAGCAGGCCGTCGGGGCCGACCTCCATCGCGTTGGGCGATGGCACACCCTCGAGCAACACCCGCGGGGCGCCGCCGTCCAGGGAAAGTTCGAGAAGCCGTCCGCCTTCCCGACATTCGCCGATGAACAACCGGCCGTCGTGAACCGTGATGCCGTTGGCGCTGGGAACGTCGTCACGCAGCACCCGGGTCTGGCCGTCAGTGCTTCGAACACTCACCCGGCCGTCCATCACCTCGGTGGCATAGAGGTTGCCGCGCGGATCGAACGCCACGTCGTCGGGTGCGACGATGTCGCCTCCCTTGGCGCTGACGGTCTCCACCTGACCGGTGTCGATATCGAGGGCGCTGATCTGACTGCCGGTCACCTGCGCGATGTAGATCCGGCCGTCCGGACCAGTGCGCAGGCCGTTGGCGCCGAACAGCCGGCTCGGCGGAGTGAGACGTTCCAGGCGCCAACCTTCGGCGAGCTGGACTGGACTTGCGACCGGGTAGCGGCCTTGCTGCAGCAACATCCGTCGATGACCTCCGCGTTCAGTCGGTGACGCTAGCAACCGCGGCTGGTCCAGACAATAGGGAAGACCGATGCGGAAAGCAGCCCTTGACGCTAAGCGATTTGCAGAGAATCATGTTCTCAATTATGCACACCAGACTATCTTGTCCGGACAAACATGCCGGATAATTTGCTGACCCTCGATGGTCGCGTGGTCGTGGTGGCCGGCGCGGCCGGCGGCGGCATCGGCACCACCGTGACCCGGATGGTCGCTCGCGCCGGCGCGACGGTGATCGCGGTGAGCCGCTGCCGCGACAACCTCGACCAGCACATCGGGCCGCTGATCGCGCAAGGACTGCCGATCGTGCCCGTGGCCGCCGACGTGGCGACGGACGGCGGTGTTGGGGCGGCCATGGATCACGCGCGGCGGGCACAGGGGGAGCTGTACGGGCTGGTGAACGTCGCCGGAGGTGCCGACCCGTCGACCTGGATGCCGTCGACCCGGGTGACGCGCGCCGACTGGCGTGACCTATTCACCCGGAATCTGGAGACGACGTTCTTCATGAGCCAGGCGATGGCCGCGGAATTGAAGGCGCAGCAGCGGCCCGGATCGATCGTGTCGATTTCGTCGATCAGCGGAATGAACACCGCCCCTTTCCATATCGCCTACGGCACGGCGAAAGCTGCGGTGGTGGCGGTGACACGCACGATGGCAGTCGAATTGGCGCTCGACGGCATCCGGGTCAACGCCGTCGCGCCCGGAGTCACCGAGACGCCCGCGTCGCAAACCTATGTCGACCAGGACGGCGAACGTGACCGTCGCGCAATCGCGATGGGCCGGCGCGGCCGGCCGGAGGAGGTGGCCGGCGCCATCCTGTTTCTGTTGTCGGACCTGTCGAGCTACATCACCGGTCAGACCCTGCTGGTGGACGGCGGCCTCGACCTCAAGTGGACACATTTGGACGCCGACAACACGTCGTTGTTCCTCAAGGATGAGTCGTTCAAAGCCGCGCTAAGGAGCATGTGACAATGACCGACACCGAAGTCGAAGCGGCCGAACAGCTTTCCGCGCCGATGACGATCGGGGTGGACGCCTATCTGTCCGAAGACTATGCGCGTGCCGAACGCGACAGGCTGTGGCGCAAGGTGTGGCAGCAGGTCGGGCGGGTCGAAGACCTTCCCAAAGTCGGCAGCTACCTCACCTACGACATCCTCGACGACTCCATCGTCGTCGTGCGCACCGGTGACGAGAGCTTCACCGCGCACCACAACGTGTGCATGCACCGCGGCCGCCGGCTGGTCGACACCCCCGACGGTGCGAAAAATGCTTGCGGGCACAAGAAGTCGTTCGTATGCGGATTTCACGGCTGGACCTACGACCTCGAGGGCAGCTGCGTCCACATCCCCGAGCAGCAGGACTGGCAGGGCGCATTGACGGCGCAGAACACCCACCTGGCACCGGTCAACGTCGACA
Organism: Mycobacterium sp. MFM001; assembly: GCF_003402475.1. Taxonomy (GTDB): domain Bacteria; phylum Actinomycetota; class Actinomycetes; order Mycobacteriales; family Mycobacteriaceae; genus Mycobacterium. The sequence continues at coordinate 339,047 of NZ_BFAB01000001.1, read as the reverse complement.
CCTGGGGCGGATGGATCTGGATCAACATGGACCCGCAGTGCGAGTCGCTGCGCGACTATCTCGAGCCCGCCGCCACCATGCTCGACCCGTTCGGCCTGCAGAACATGCGGTGTAAATGGCGCAAATGGCTGCACTTCGGCTGCAACTGGAAGGTGGCGATGGAGGCCTTTAACGAGACCTACCACGTCGCCACCACGCATCCGCAGTTCAACAAGTTCAGCAGCTTTCGCGGCTGGGCCAAGGCACAGGGCAAGCACAGCAACATCGGCTACGACGCGCCCAAAGACTTAGAGGAGACCAGGTCGAAGATTCGGCTCGGGTCCGGAGACCCGCGCATTTCTACCGCCGAGATGCAGATCTACACGCTGGAGGAGACCAACGCCACCACCACCAAGACGCTGGTGGATGCGGCGCGCCGGCTGGTCGACGAACTGCCCGAAGACACCCCGGCCGACCAGGTGCTCGAGCACTGGCTGTCCTCGGCGCGGCGCGACGACGCGGCCCGCGGTGTCATCTGGCCGACCATCGATCCCGAGCACCTGGCCCAAAGCGGCACCGCGTGGCAGATCTTCCCCAACTTCCAGATCGGCCAGGGCCTGACCACCGCGCTGTGCTACAGCGCCCGGCCCAACGGCTACGACCCGAGCAGCTGCATCTTCGAAGCATCCTGCTACGAGCTCTATCCGGAAGGCCAAGAGCCACAGGCGGAATGGGTGTACATGCCACCCGACGATCCGAATTGGCGCACGGTGTTTCCGCAGGACTTCTCGAACATGGCCGCGGTGCAGCAGGGCATGAAAACCCTGGGCTTCAAAGGCACCAAACCCAACCCGTACATGGAGCAAGCCACCGTCAACCTGCACCGCAACCTGGCCGCCTACATGGGCACCGGTGCACCGCGGGAATTAGAAAGGGAGTCGCAACAGTGAAAGTCAACCTTGGGTTCGGAGCGCACAACTCCCACGACTGGGAAAGGGTGTTGGCGGGCGACTTCAGCCAGCCGCCCGCGACCCCCGACTGGAAATGCGTGCAGGGCACGCTTGCGATTGCCGACCTGGCCGAACCGCTCGGGTTCGACGGCATCTGGATGCCGGAGCACTGCGGCACGCCGTATGGCATGACGCCCAACCCGATTCAGGCGCTGAGCTATTTCGCCGGGCGCACCGAGCGGGTCAGCCTGGGCACGTTCGTCGTCGTCGCGCCGTGGTGGCACCCGGTGCGGCTGGCGCACCAGATCGCCTACCTGGACATTCTGTCCAACGGCCGCTACACCACGATCGGGATCGGGCGCGGCGTGTCCAAGGGTGAGTTCGACGCCGTTGGCGTGCCCCGCGAGGAAAGCCGGCAGCGCTTCAACGAAACGCTCGACATTCTGCAGCTGGCATTCTCCGGCGAGCGGTTCTCCTACGACGGCGAGATCTTCAAAGTCCCGGAGATGTCGCTGCGCCCGGAACCGCAGAGCAAGGACCTGTTCTCCCGGATCTACAGCTCGTCGTCGACGGCCGAATCGCTGGAGATCCTCGCCCGCCGGGGGATGGTGCCGTTGTTCGTCGGCAACAAGCCGATCGAAGACGCCGGGCGAGAAGTGCAGAAGGTGAACACCTTCCGTAAAGAGGAAGGATTGCCGCCCTGCCAACCGAAGAACGTGATGTTCATGTACTGCACGGCCAGCGCGGAAGACGCGGCCAAGACCGAGGAGTGGATCTGGACGGCCAACCGGGATGTGACCGTGCACTATGGATTCGCCGACGCCTCGAACTTCAAGGGTGTCAAGGGCTATGAGGCGTATGCGGCCCGCGAAGCGAGCGCGACGGCTGTGCTGGCGTCCTCGGTGACCGGCGATCAGCAGTCGAAGCCGAAGACGCCTGGATACCACGCGTCGAACCTGCTGATCGGCACACCCGAGGAGATCTTCAACCGGCTCAAGGCGGCCCAGGAGGCGTGCTCGTTCTGCGAGCTGACCATTGTCCCGCAGTTCGGCACCATGCCGTACGAGGAGGCGATGGCCAGCACGGAACTGTTTGCGAAAGAGGTGCTTCCTGCGGTGCACGAGATGGACGCGCCGCTGCATCCCGCGGCGCTGCCGGAGAACGCGCTGGCATGACGGCGTGCCGGCGACGATGCAGAGCACAAAAGCGATGTGGGGGTACCTCCCGCTTGCGGGGGAGAGGAGCGGCACCATATGACGTGCGAGCAGCCCACGCAGACGCCCGACGATATCGACATCGAGGCGCTGCGGGAAAAGTATCGGCAAGAGCGCGAGAAACGGCTGCGCCCTGAGGGTTCCAAGCAGTACGTCGAGCTCGAAGACGACTTCGCCGGATACTATGAGACCGACCCGCATTCGCCGCCGCTGGTGCGCGACCCGATGTCGGTGGACATCGACGTCGCGGTGCTGGGCGGTGGATTCGGTGGCCTGCTCGCAGCTGCGCACCTGAAGAAGGCGGGCGTCGAGGATGTCCGGATCATCGAGCTGGGCGGAGACTTCGGCGGGGTCTGGTACTGGAACCGCTACCCGGGTATCCAGTGCGACAACGAATCCTACTGCTATATCCCGATGCTCGAAGAGCTCGACTTCATGCCAAGCAAGAAGTTCGCCGACGGCGCCGAGATCTACGAGCACTGCCGGCGCATCGGGAAGCATTTCGGTCTCTACGATGCCGCGATCTTGTCCACCCAGGTGCGCGCCCTGCACTGGGACGACGACATCAAGCGCTGGCGGATCGACACCAACCGCGACGACGACATCCGCGCCCGCTTCGTCGTCATGGCATCGGGTCCCTTCCACCGGCCGAAGCTGCCCGGCATTCCCGGCATCAAGAACTTCAAGGGACACAGCTTTCACTCGTCGCGCTGGGACTACGACTACACCGGCGGCGACACCGCCGGCGGCCTGCACAAGCTGGCCGACAAACGCGTCGCCCTGGTGGGCACCGGCGCCACCGGCGTGCAACTCGTGCCCTACCTCGGGCGGTATGCCAAGCAGCTGTTCGTGTTTCAGCGAACGCCATCGTCGGTCGACGTCCGCAACAACACCCCGACCGACCCGCAGTGGGCCAAGTCGCTGCAGCCCGGTTGGCAAAAGGAGCGGCAACGCAACTTCCACGCCTGGACCTTCGAGGGCATGGCGCTGGGCCAGCCGGACCTGGTCTGCGACTTCTGGACCGAGCTCGGCCGCAACACCGCCGCACGGGTGCTTACGCTGGAGGACCCGGCGTCGATGACGCCCGAGCAGTTCATGGCGATCCGGGAGGAAGAAGACTACAAGGTGATGGAGCGGCTGCGCCGCCGCGTCGAGGCCATCGTGAAAGACCCCGAGACCGCCGAGGCGCTCAAGCCGTACTACCGGTTTCTATGCAAGCGGCCCTGCTCCAACGACGACTACCTCGAGACCTTCAACCGGCCGAACGTCACGCTGGTCGACGTGTCGGCGTGCAAGGGTGTCGAACGGGCCACCGAAAAGGGGCTCGTCGCGAATGGCGTTGAGTACGAGGTCGATTGCATCATCTACGCCAGCGGGTTCGAGATCACCACCGAGATCAGCCGCCGCTATTCGATCGACACGATCGAGGGCCGCGACGGCCTGTCGCTGTTCGACTACTGGCACGACGGGTACAAGACGCTGCACGGCATGACCAGCGTCGGCTTTCCCAACCAGTTCTTCACCGGCTTCACCCAGGTGGGCATCTCGGCGAACATCGCCGCCAACTACGAGCTGCAGGGCGAGCACATCGCCTACATCATCGCCGAGGCCTTGGCCCGCGGCGCGACCACCGTCGAACCGAGTCCCGAGGCGCAGGACGCGTGGTGCAGAACCATCCGCGAAACCGCCATCGACAACTCGGCATTCGACGCGCAATGCACGCCCGGCTACTACAACAACGAAGGGGGAGGCGGCGGCGAGGGCATCCGGTCGCATCTGGGCGAGCCGTACGGTCCGGGTTTCTACGCGTTTGCCGACCTGCTGTCGGCGTGGCGCGACAAGGGTGATCTCGACGGCCTGGTGCTGGGAACGTGACGGAACTGCGATTCGACGATCGCGTCGCCGTCGTCACCGGCGCCGGCCGGGGACTGGGGCGTGCCTACGCCTTGCTGCTGGCATCGCGCGGCGCCAAGGTTGTGGTCAACGACACCGGCGGCAGCCTGACCGGAGACGGCGTCGACCCGGGGCCCGCAGATCAGGTGGCCGACGAAATCCGCTCTGCGGGCGGCGATGCCGTCGTGTGCACCGAATCGGTGGCGACAGCCGCCGGGGGTGCGGCCATCATCGATGCGGCGGTGCAGCACTACGGCCGCATCGACATTCTGATCCACAACGCCGGAACCGTCCGTCGAGCACCGCTGGCGGAGATGAGCTACGCGGACTTCGACGCCGTGCTGGATGTCCACCTGCGCGGCGCCTTTCACGTGGTACGCCCGGCGTTTCCGCCGATGCGTGATGCCGGCTATGGGCGCATTGTGTTGACGTCGTCGATCGGCGGCCTGTACGGCAATCACGATGTGGCCAATTACGCTGCCGCCAAGGCGGGTGTGATCGGCCTGTCCGACGTCGTCGCGCTGGAGGGCGCCGCCGCCAACGTGAGATGCAACGTGATCGTGCCGTCGGCGGTCACCAGAATGGCTGAGGGCCTGGACGTTTCGGCGTATCCCGCGATGGAGCCCGAGCTGGTGGCGCCGGTGGTGGGTCTGCTGGCCCACGAATCCTGCCCGGTCACCGGCGAGATGCTGATTTCGGTGGCCGGCCGGGTGGCCAGAGCGGTGGTCGCCGAAACGCCGGGCGTGTTCCGCCCGTCGTGGTCGATCGAGCAGGTGTCCGAACAACTCGATGCCATCCGAGATGTCAGCGCGCCGTTGGTGTTTCCCGTCGTGCCCGACGGCCATGCCGAGCACCTGCGCTACAGCTTCGAGCTGGCGCGGCATGGCTGAGGCAAGCGGCCCGCTGGCCGGGATCCGCGTCGTCGACCTCACCGCGATGGTGATGGGGCCCTACTGCACCCAGATCATGGCCGACATGGGCGCCGACGTGATCAAAGTCGAACCGCCCGAAGGCGACAACACCCGCTACATCTCGGTGGGACCCGAACCGTCGATGAGCGGCGTGTTCGTCAACGTGAACCGCGGCAAGCGCAGCGTCGTCCTCGATCTGCGGTCCGAGGCCGGCAAGAACGCGCTGCGGGCGCTCATCGAAACCGCGGATGTGTTCATTCATTCGATGCGGTCCAAGGCGATCGCCCGGCTGGGATTCAGCTACGACGACGTCGCGGCGATCAACCCCGGCATCGTCTACACCAACTGCTATGGCTACGGCCGCCGCGGCCCCGACCGCGATCTGCCCGCCTACGACGACACCATTCAGGCGGAATGCGGGCTGCCGGCGGTTCAGGAACAGTTGACCGGTGAGGCCAGCTACGTCGGAACGATCATGGCGGACAAGGTCGCCGGCCTGACCGCGCTCTACGCGACGACGATGGCGCTGTTCCACCGCGAACGCACCGGCGAGGGTCAAGAGGTCGAGGTGGCCATGTTCGAAACCATGGCGTCGTTCATGCTGGTCGAGCACGCCAACGGCGCGATGTTCGACCCGCCGCTCGGCCCGGCGGTCTATCCCCGCACGGTGGCGCCCAACCGCCGGCCGTATCGCACCAGCGACGGCTACGTCGCCGCGCTGATCTACAACGACAAGCATTGGTCGGCGTTCGTCGACGCGGTGCGACCGGCCTGGGCCAACTCGCGGTACGCGACGCTGGAGTCGCGGGCCCGCCAGATCGACGCCGTCTACGCATTGCTCGCCGAGACACTGGCGGAGCGGACCACCGAAGAATGGCTGAAGCTGTTCCGCGAGCTGGAGATACCGGCGGCGCCGCTGGGCACACCCGCCGACCTGTTCGACAGCCCGCACCTGAACGCGGCCGGATTCTTCGAGACCGTCGACACACCCCACGGCCCGGTTCGGTTTCCCGGTGTGCCGACATGGTTTTCGCGCACTCCCGGCCGGGTCGCCGGCCCGGCCCCGCAGCTGGGCGCCGACACCGCCGAAGTGCTGGCCGAGGTGGCGCGAGCGGGTGATACCCCCAGTTCGCGCTAGGGCGTGTCGTCCCGTTATGCCGTGCCATCGCACCTAAACTGGCCCTGATCCAAAAAGGGAGGGCAGCGACGTATCGGCGGCGACAGCGACACCGACCAGGTAAGCGGTCGGGGTGCGACAGGGGCGACCATGGGACCGGCCGGGGTATATCCCGGGCCGGTTCGCTGCGTTCGACGGCCCCGCTGGGTCGCGCCGATTCCGCGCACTCGCCTGACCACGCCGCGGGATAGCGACCGGCGCCTCGGCATTCCGGCGCTCGACGGCCTGCGCGCGGTGGCCGTCGCGCTGGTGCTCGCCGACCACGGCGGTATTCCCGGCATGGGCGGCGGATTCCTCGGCGTCGACATCTTTTTCGTGCTCAGCGGATTCCTGATCACCTCGCTGCTGCTCGACGAGATGGGCCGCACGGGCCGTATCGACCTGACCGGGTTCTGGATTCGACGGGCGCGACGGCTGCTGCCCGCGCTGGTGCTGATGGTGCTGGCCGTCGCCGTTGGGCGGCAATTCTTTTCGCCCGAAGCCGTCGCCGGGCTGCGCGATCAGGCCGTCGCCGCGTTCTTCTGGGCCGCCAACTGGATGTTCGTCGCGCAGAAAACCGACTACTTCAGCCAGGGCGCGCCGCCGTCGCCGCTGCAGCATGCCTGGTCGCTGGGTGTGGAGGAGCAGTACTACATCGTGTGGCCGCTGCTGCTGATCGCCGTCGCGGTCGTGTTGGCGGCCCGGGCCCGCCGTCGCGGCGGGCTAGCGACGCTCGGGGGAGTGCGGCTGACCGTCTTCCTGCTGGCCACCCTGGGCGCACTGGCGTCTGCCGCCCTGGCCATCCTGCTCGCATCCGACGCCACCCGGGACCGGGTCTACTTCGGCACCGATACCCGGGCCCAGGCGCTGCTGACCGGCGCGGCGGCGTCTGCGCTGCTGGTGGGCGACTGGCCGGCGCTGAACCGCGGCTGGTCGCTGATCCGCACCCGCTGGGGCAAGTGGACCACCCGGCTACTGCCGGTGATTGGCATCGCAGCGCTGGCGGCGGCCGCCCACTATGCGACCGGCAGCGCCGCCGAATTCCGGCACGGCCTGCTGATCGCGGTGGCCGTGGCAGCCGTTGTGGTGATCGCGCCGGTGGCGCTCGACCAGCGCGGACCGGTCGCCCTCGTTTTGTCGTGGCGTCCGCTGGTGTGGCTGGGGACCATCTCCTACGGCGTCTATCTCTGGCATTGGCCGATCTTTCTGGTGCTCAACGGGCAACGAACCGGGTGGTCGGGGCTGTCGTTGTTCGCCGTGCGGTGCACGGTCACCCTGGTCGTGTCGGTCGCGTCGTGGTGGTTGATCGAGCAGCCCGTCCGCAAGTGGCGTCCCGCGCGGGTGCCGATGTTGCCGCTGGCCGGAGCAACCGCTGCGACGGCCGCCGCGGTGACGATGATGGTCGTCCCGGTGGGCGTCAAATCCGGTGGGGGATCGGATAGCAGCCTGCCGCCCGGCATCTCGTCGGTCGCGGTGGTCTCGCCGTCGCCGCCGACGGGACCGCGACCCGCACGCGCCGTCGGTCAGCGAGATCCGCACCGCCCGTTCACAGTTTCGGTGTTCGGCGACTCGATCGGCTGGACCCTGATGCATTTCCTGCCGCCGACACCGGGATTCGATTTCGTCGACCACACCGTCATCGGGTGCAGCCTGGTGCGCGGCGGCCCGTACAAGTATCTCGGCCAGACCCTGGACCAGAAATCCGAATGCGAGTCGTGGCCAACCCGATGGTCGAAGCAGATCGCCGAAGACCAGCCGGACGCCATCCTGTTGGTCGTCGGCCGCTGGGAGACAGTGGACCGGGTCAACGAGGGACGCTGGACTCACATCGGCGACCCGGCTTTCGACGCCTACATCAGCGGCGAGCTGGTACGCGCACTCGACATCCTCGGCTCGTCCGGGGCGCCGGTGACAGTGGCCAACCTGCCCTACAGCCGACGCGGCGAAAGGCCCGACGGCAGCCTGTACCCCGAGGACCAGCCCGAGCGGGTGGACGAGTGGAACACGTTGCTGCGCAGCACCATTGGCCAACGCCGCAACGTCGGGATACTCGACTTGAAGAAAAAGCTGTGTCCCGACGGCGTCTACACCGCCAAGGTCGACGGCATCACCGTACGCAGCGACGGCGTCCACCCGACGGAGGAGGCGGTGAAGTGGCTGACGCCGTGGCTAGAGGAATCGCTGCGGTAGCCGGCGCCTACCATCGGATCACCCAGCGCGGCAGCTGATTTCCATGCTGTCGCTTTCCCGGGCGTGGAAGTTGACGCTGACATAGCCGTTGCCGGGGTTGCGCACGTGGTCCAGATATGGCTGTGTGTCGGCCATTTCGGTGTTGTCGGCGACGACCAGGCTTCCCGGTGACAGTCGTGGTTCGAGCAGCTTGATCACGGGCAGATACAGCTCTTTCCACCCGTCGAGCAAAACGAAATCGACTGGTCCGTCGAGTTCCTTGAGGGTTTCGAGCGCGTCCCCTTCCAGGACGGTGATCAAGTCGTCCAACCCCGTCTCGGCGAAGGTCTGTTGTGCCGCCGCTACCTTGGTGGCGCTGAGCTCGGTGGTGACGACGCGGCCGCTGCCGTTGTCGCGCACCGCCGACGCGAGATGGATCGCGGAAATGCCGAACGACATCCCGAATTCGACGATGGTGGCCGCACGAGTGGCTCGCACCAGTGAATACAGCAGCCGGCCCGCCTCCGGCGTTACTGGGATGTAGAACTCGCTCATCGCATCGGCGCGTTCCTGCGCGCCGGCGGAGGCCGCCTGCGCGATTCTTCCGCCGCCCTCGCGCAGCTTCGGCAGCTGTTCGTTGGCCGCGGTGTACATCCGGTCAAGTGCCGTGGCGACTCGGGGGTTCTCCAGGGTAATAGCCATGATTGCGAGCCTAGGCGCTGCGCCCACCCGAGGTGACGGCTCCCTCGGTCACCAGGACGCCCCAGCGTTTGACGGGCGCCGGGCTGGATGCCACCATGGAACCGCAGCACCTCGGTAGGTGAGGCGTCTGTACGGATACAGGCCACTGACCCCGAACGTCGAGAGACGCCCCGGGTCAGGACAGCTCTTCCCGGCCTAAGGGTTGAGCCCAAGTGGCTTCCGGACTAGTCCGGATACGCCGTGCAGTGCCGAAGCTCCGACGAGAGGGGTGCGTGGCCCGTCGGGCGCATACCCCTCTTTGTGCAAGCACTGGTGTGACACCCGCGTGTGTCCTGGCCGTGAGGAGGTGAGGGCGAGATGAGTCCTAGCGATAGTCCCTATCCGCAGTCCATTTCCGTTTCGTCCCGATCCGGTCGCGGCCTTCGCGCCGCCTGACGCGTCATCGCGCAGTCCTCGCCGGTCGGGCTTACCGGCAGGAGAAGATCATGACCTTTGTTGTTGCACACCGTGTTTCGCCGATGCTGCACGCCGGCCGGCGGGTGGCGGGCCGGTTGCGGGCACGCCGCAACCTGACTCCGCAAGAGCGGGCCAACCTGTATGTGTCCCGGATGGCGCCGGCGGTCATCACCGCCTCGCTGGGCGGGCACCCAACCCACATCGGCCTTAACCGCAACTGACGCGTCGGACCGGGAACCCCGAGCGGCTGTTACCGCCGGGGTATCCCGGGCCGCGCGCAATCAGCCCCGAGCCCGAGAGCGAGACGCCGATGACTTCCTCCACCGATGTGCACGACAACGTCTCCGCCGCACCGAGCACCAATGGGTCTGCGGCGGTGCTGGATTCCGCACATGTCGGCGACATCGTCGGCGCGTTCGGCCGGATCGGCCACGACGACACCGGGGCTCGCCGTAGTCGTTGGCAGCGGCTGCGAACGCTGATGGTGATCAGCGGTCCCGGGCTGATCGTGATGGTTGGCGACAACGACGCCGGCGGCGTCGCGACCTACGCACAGGCCGGGCAGAACTACGGGATGGGCCTGCTGTGGACGCTGGTGCTGCTGATCCCGGTGCTCTACGTCAACCAGGAGATGGTGCTGCGGCTGGGTGCGGTCACCGGAGTGGGGCATGCCCGGCTGATCTTCGAACGGTTCGGCAAGTTCTGGGGCGCATTCAGTGTCGGCGACCTGTTGCTGCTCAACGCGTTGACCATCGTCACCGAATTCATCGGTGTCGCACTGGCTCTCGGATTTCTGGGCTGCCCCAAGGCGCTCGCGATTCCCGCCGCGGCGGTGTTGCTGTTCGCGGTGGTGGCCGGTGGCTCGTTCCGCCGTTGGGAGCGGCTGATGTTCGTGCTGATCGCCGTCAACGTGGTGATCGTCCCGATGGCGCTGATGGTGCATCCCACACTGGGCGGAACGGCTCGCGGCCTGGTGCCGCAATTCCCGGGCGGAATGGACTCCACCGTGTTGCTGCTGATCGTCGCGATCGTCGGCACCACCGTGGCGCCGTGGCAGCTGTTCTTCCAGCAGTCCAACGTCGTCGACAAGCGCATCACGCCGCGCTGGATCCGCTACGGGCGTGTCGACCTGGTCCTCGGGATCGTCGTGGTCATGGCCGGGGCCGTAACGCTGATGGCCGCCACTGCATTTGGCTTCGCCGGCACCATCCACGCCGGGCACTTCTCCGACGCCGGGGCGGTCGCGTCGAGCCTGGCCCACCACAGCGGCAGCACGGTCGGTGTGCTCTTCGCGATCGTGTTGTTGGACGCGTCGCTGATCGGCGCCAACGCCATCGGGCTGGCCACCACCTACGCGCTCGGCGACACTCTCGGCAAACGTCATTCGCTGCACTGGAAGATCTCCGAGGCGCCACTGTTCTACGGAAGCTACGCGGCGATCCTCGCCGTGTCGGCTGCGGTCGCGTTCAGCCCGGACCACATCCTCGGGCTGATCACCCAGGGCGTGCAGGCGCTCGCCGGTGTCCTGCTGCCGTCGGCGACCGTGTTCCTGGTTCTGCTGTGCAACGACCGCCCAGTGCTGGGTCCATGGGTAAACACAGTGCGCCAGAACATCTTTGCGTGGACAACGGTGTGGGCGCTGGTGCTCTTGTCGTTGGCGCTGACGGCGTCGACGCTCTTCCCGGGCCTGCCCGCGAGCACCCTGACGGTCGGCCTCGGCGTCGGTGCCGTAGTCGGCGTCGCCGGGGGTGCGGTGGTGATCACGCTCGCCCGCCGGTCGGCGAATCGACGGGAAGCCGAATCCGTCGCGAACGAACTGGGCGGGCTCGTTCCCGACCAGGTCGAAGAGCTCGACGAGATCCCCGCCTTGACCCGTGCCGAACGAACTGCGATCCGAAACCAGTACCGCGCGAACTGGCGGATGCCCGCATTGGCGACCCTGGCCCGCCCGGCAATGTCCCCGGTGCGACGGGCCGCGCTGTTCGCCTTAAGGGGCTACCTGGTTGTCGCGGTGGCGCTGGTCGTCGTCAAGATTGTCGAGGCTGGTATCGGCTGAGCGGTTGCGGAAGCAGCACGATTTTTCCGTGCGTGTGCCGCTGCTCAAGCTGTTCGTACGCGTCGGCGACCCGCTCGAGCGGATAGGTGGCGGCGACGTCGAAATCGATTGCGCCGCTGACCACCAACTCCGCCATCTCGGCCAATACCTCCGGCGTCGACGCATCCATGCTGCCTTCGGTTTTAGCGCCCACCTCCGCGGCCTTGGCGAACGAAATGATGGTCTCGATCCGGTCGGGAGCGACGCCGAGGTCGACGGCCAGCTGGACGTAGTCGGGCCCGAACAAGTCGATGAACGCGTCGATCCCGTCCGGAGCGGCGTCGCGCAGCCGCGCCGCCAAGCCGTCGCCGTACTCGACCGGAATCACGCCATGGTTGCGCAACCAGTCGGCGTTGCGCGCCGAGGCGATACCGAGCACCCGCGCCCGTCGATGAACCAGCAACTGCACCACCAGGCTGCCGACACCACCGGCGGCCGCCGACACCGCGACGGTCTCACCCGGCTGCGGCGCGACTGCCCGCACAGCGGCATACGCGGTGACTCCCACGACATAGAGCGAACCCGCGACCTCCCAACTCATTTGGGGCGGTTTGGGAATCAGTTGCTCCACCGGGACGACGGTGTGGGTGGCGTGACTCGACCGGCGCAGGCTGAACCCCAGCACTTCGTCGCCGACCGAGAACTGGGTGACCCCGGGCCCGACGTCGACGACGACTCCGGCCAGATCGCTGCCCTCGCCGGACGGAAACGTGGCCGGGAACATCTCGTGCATCGCGCCGACCCGGATGCCCGCCTCGCCGGGGTTGATACCGGCGGCCATGACTTCGACGAGTACTTCTCCCTCGCCGGGCGATGGCCTGTCAACCTCGGCCACATACAACACATCACGGCCGCCGTAGCGGTCGAAACGGACGGCGCGGGCATTCTCAGGCGGCATCGCGAACTCCTTGGTCGGGGGTTGTCCACCTACCAGACTGCTGGAACGGGCGCGCTGCCGTCGAGGTGAGAGCCAGATTTCCCGATTCGGATACGGAAATCTCTGAAAACGCATAATGTCAATCTCCGCGGCCTGTACTCTCCGGACGTGCGCGCAGGACGAACGCTCTCCGCAATGACCGCCGTACTCCTTCTTTATTGTGCCGCAACAAGTTTCGCTCCATCGCCGGGGCGCGCCGACGTCGACTTCGAACAGGAGGGCGACCAGAGCCAATACGACGAGTTCTACACGCCGCCCGATCCGTTGCCGCCCAGCCAGCCCGGTGACCTGATTCGTACCGAGCCGTCGCGGCTGGTGCTGGAGCCGTCCGGACAACTGGGCGCCTTCGTCGCGAGCGGCACCCGAATCATGTACCGCAGCACCGACGCTCGCGGGAGACCTAACGCCATCACCGGGACCTACTTCGAACCGGACAACCCGTGGCCGGGCGAAGGCCCGCGCCCGTTGATCGCCTACGCCCCGGGCACGCAGGGCCAGGGCGACCAGTGCGCCCCGTCGCGGATGGTCAACCAGGGCATTCACTGGTCGCCGTGGCTGGACATCATGTTCAACTACGAGGAGATGTTCGTCGCGACGATGGTGGCCCGCGGCTTCGCCGTCGTGATGACCGACTACGAGGGTCTGGGCACACCCGGCGTGCACACCTACGTGAGCCGGGTGGCCGAGGGGCAGGCGCTGATTGATGCCGCGCGGGCGGCGATGCGCCTTCCCGACACGTCGCTGGATCCGCACGGCCCCGTTGCATTCTGGGGTTATTCACAAGGCGGTGGGGCGGCCGCGTCAGCCGCCGAGCTCGCATCGGCCTACGGTCCGGACCTACACGTCGTGGGCACCTATGCCGGTGCGCCGCCGGCGGATTTGATGGAGCTGTTTCCCTACGCCGACGGCAGCGTGCTGGTCGGCGTGGTCGGATATGCGCTCAACTCGGTGATCGCCACCTATCCCGAAGCCGAGGAAGCGATTCGGGAGAAGCTGACCCCGCGGGGGGTGGATCTGCTGGCCAAGACCCGGCACCAGTGCGTCGGCGAAACCTTGATGAAGTTCATGTTCCGCCATTTACAGCCCTACTTCACCGAGGACATCCACGAACTGGTGCACCGCGAACCGTTCCAGACGCTCTTCGATCTGCAGCGCATCGGGCGCTACAAGCCCAACGCGCCGGTGCTGATCAACAGCAACCGCTACGATCCGCTGGTGCCGTGGACGGCCGCCAATCAGATGGGTCGCGACTGGTGCGCTCAGGGCGCCGACGTCGAATTCCGCACCAATGAGGAGCCGCCGTTCCTCAACAAGCTGATCATCAACCACGCGCTGCCGATGCTGGTCGACGGCGAGCCGGCGATGCAGTGGATTGCGGGCCGGTTCAACGGCGTTGCGACCACGCCCAATTGCGGTCAGTTCTAAGCGTTACGCCACTACTTCGATCGGGTCACCGATGTGCACGGTGTCGAAGTACCAGGCGGCGTTGTCGGGGCTTAGGTTGATGCAGCCGTGGCTGACGTTGGCGTACCCCTGTGAATCCACCGACCATGGCGCCGAATGCACGTAGACACCGCTCCACGTGACCCGCACCGCGTATTGACCCTGGATCAGGTAGCCCTCGGGCGAACTCAGCGGGATGCCGATGGTCCGGGAATCGAAGGTCACGGTTCGCTCTTTCGACAGTGCAGTGAACGAGCCGATCGGCGTGGGGCGACTGGGCTTACCCATCGACGCCGGCATCGTGCGCATCACCTCGCCGTTGATGCTGACGGTGAACGTGTGCGCCGAGATGCTTGCGACAGCTAACACCTCGTCACCCGTGTCGAAGCCCGTCGACAGGCCGTGCACCTCGACGGCCACGTGACTGTGGGCAGGCCAGTAGGTGTCGGGAATCCACTGCACCACGTGGTCGTCGTCCCAGCTGAATCGTCCCGTGGTGTGGGTCGGCGAGGTGATTTTGATCGACCGCTCGGCGGCCGCACGGTCGGTGACAGGCCCGGTGAATGTGACGATGACGGGGTGCGCCACGCCGACCACCGTGCCGTTGGCCGGCTGGATCGAGGCGACGCTGGCGGTTGGCTGCGGCGGCGCGATCGCCGCCTGGCCGGGACTGGCCGAACCCGCGAGTGCCAGCGCGGCAACCGCTGCCGCGACCAGCACGTGCCGAAAAGCTCTACGCATGGTGGCCATCCCTTCGAGATACCTCTCCTTTAATACATACCCTAACTATCGCTCAGCAAACGCATTTGGTTACAGAATCAGCGGCATCCGGCGAGGTGGTCAGCCAACACTGGAACTGGCCGGCAAGCTCAGGATCGCGGCCTTGTGTTAGACCGGACACCATGACCGATCCGTACACGCGTCCGCACCCGGGGTCGGCGGCGTTGGTGTTGATCGACGTGCAGCGCGACACCTACGACGGCGACGCGCCACTGCACATCGCCGGCACCGCCGAGGCGATCCCCGCGATGGCGCGGCTGGCGGCGGCGTTTCGCGAGCGTGGTCGGCCGATCGTGCACGCGGTGCGGCTGTATCAGCCCGACGGCTCTAACGTCGACCCGGTACGGCGGCAGTCGATCGAACAGGGCGCGGGGCTGCTGGCGCCGGGCAGCCGCGGATCACAGATTGCGCCGGAGTTGTTGCCGAATCCCGTTGAACTGGACCATGAATTGCTTCTGAGCGGCAAGCTCCAGGAGATCGGGCCGCGTGAGCATGTGATGTACAAACCGCGGTGGGGAGCCTTCTACCAGACCGACCTGCAACGCTATCTCGACGAAACCGACAGCGACACAGTGGTTTTCGCGGGCTGCAACTTTCCCAACTGCCCGCGGGCGTCGATCTACGAGGCATCCGAGCGCGACTTTCGCATTGTGCTGGTGTCCGACGCGATGTCCGGCGTGTACGACCGGGGTCTCGAGGAATGCCGCGGCATCGGCGTCGACGTCCGCAATCTATCGTCGACCGTGGCGTGGCTAAAAGCCGTCGTCTAGCCCGCGGCCTTTACCCGCGCGGCAGCGGTTTCCGGCATGGGCTCGTAGCGGACGAACGACCGGGTGAACGAGGCGGCGCCATGCGACAGCGACCGCAAGTCGATCGCGTAGCGAGTCAATTCGACTTGCGGCACTTCAGCTTTCACCAGTGTGCGCTCGTTGCCCGCAGTGTCGGTGCCCAACACCCGTCCGCGGCGCCCCGACAGATCACCCATCACCGCGCCGACCAGATCGTCGGGCACCAGCACCGAGATCTCGTCGATCGGCTCCAGCAGGATCACCTTGGTGGCCGCGGCCGCTTCCTTCAACGCAAGCGCCCCGGCCATCTGGAACGCGAAGTCCGACGAGTCGACACTGTGCGCCTTGCCGTCCAGCAGCGTGACGCGGATGTCGACCACCGGATACCCGGTTGCCACACCCTTTTCCATCTGCGCGCGCACGCCTTTCTCCACGCTCGGAATGAACTGGCGCGGCACTGCGCCGCCGACCACCTTGTCGACGAACTCGAAGCCCGCCCCCTCCGGTAGCGGTTCTACCTCGACGTCGCAGACCGCGTACTGGCCGTGCCCACCGGACTGCTTGACGTGCCGGCCGTGGCCTTTGGCCTTGCCCGCGAACGTTTCTCGCAGCGGCACCCGTAGCTCCACGGTGTCGACCGTGACGCCGTAGCGGTTGGCCAGGGCGTCGAGCAGCACGCCGGCGTGCGCCTCACCCATGCACCACAACACGACCTGGTGGGTCTCCGGATTCTGCTCGATCCGCAGCGTCGGGTCCTCGGCGGCCAGCCGGCCCAGCCCAACCGACAGCTTGTCCTCGTCGGTCTTGGCGTGCGCCTGGATGGCGACCGGCAGCAGCGACTCGGGCATGGTCCACGGTTTGAGGACCAGCGGCTCGGCCTTGTCCGAGAGGGTGTCGCCGGTTTCCGCCCGGCTCAGCTTGCCGATCGCGCACATGTCGCCCGCCAGTACGACGGGGGCGGGCCGCTGCTGCTTGCCCAGCGGGAACGACAGCGCGCCGATGCGTTCGTCCTCGTCGTGGTCGGCGTGGCTGTTGCCTTCACCGAAAAACGACGCGAAATGGCCCGACACATGAACCGTCGTGTCGGGCCTGATGGTCCCGGAGAACACCCGGACCAGACTCACCCTGCCGACGTACGGGTCCGACGTCGTCTTCACCACTTCGGCGAGCAGCGGGCCGTCAGGGTCGCAGGCCAGCTGGGCGTGCGATTTGCCCTGCGGCGTAAAGACCTCCGGCAGTGGGTGTTCCAGCGGAGACGGGAATCCGCGGGTGGCGATCTCCAGTAGCTCCTGGGTGCCGACGCAGGTGGTGCTGCAGACCGGGATCACCGGGAAGAACGACCCCCGCGCGACCGCCTTCTCCAAATCCTCGATCAGCACCGCTTCGTCGATCGCCTCGCCGCCGAGGTAGCGATCCATCAGCGACTCGTCCTCGGACTCCTCGATGATCCCTTCGATCAGGGCGCCGCGGAGCTCTTCGATCTGATCGGCATACGACGGGTCCGGCGGATGCGTGGTGCGCTTGCTTCCGTCGTATTCGTAATGGGTTTGCGACAGCAGCCCGATCAGTCCGCTACCGGCCGGCAGATACAGCGGTAACACCTTGTCGCCGAAGGCTTCTTGCGCCGCGGACAGCGCGCTCTGGTAGTTGGCGCGGGCGTGGTCGAGTTTGGTGACCACCACCGCGCGCGGCATGCCGACCTGGCTGCATTCCTGCCACAGCGACTTTGTGGGCTCGTCGACGCCCTCGTTGGCCGCGATCACGAACAACGCGCAGTCCGCGGCGCGCAACCCGGCCCGCAACTCGCCGACGAAGTCGGCGTAGCCCGGGGTGTCGATCAGGTTGATCTTGATTCCGTCGTGCGCCAGCGACGCCAGCGCGAGTCCCACCGAGCGCTGTTGCCGGATCTCGGCGTCGTCGTAGTCGCAGACCGTGTTTCCGTCGGCGACGCTGCCGGCCCGCGACAACACACCGGAGGCCACCAGCAGCGCCTCGACGAGGGTCGTCTTGCCGGCTCCGGACGGGCCGACCAGCACCACGTTGCGGATGGCGGCCGGACTGTCCGCGGTCGGAGCGGCTCCTGCGCCTTGGGAGGTGTTCGCCTTGTCTGCCATGCCGTGCTTCTCCTCCTACCCACTACTAAGTCACCTTTCCCCTTCGCACCCATGCAGCACAAGGCCTTCGAAAACAGGGAAAGTCAGGCATGCCAGCTGCTCCAACGCCGCACCGCGACGGCGATCACGGGCCCGTCCAGCGGAACCGATTGGTACTGGCGGTATTTGGCGCGCAACAGTTCGTAGCCGGCCTGCAGTGTGCCGCCTTCGCGGTGGATCTGCGCGACGCCGTCGACGCGGACCCACCACAACTGCGCCCAGTCGTCGGCATAGTGGTCGACCAGCACGCTGACCCGCGGGTTCTGCTCGATGTTGGCCAACCGACGCAGCCGCTGGGTGGACTTGGGTTTGGCGTCAACAGCGGTGTAGACGACGTCGTCGTCCGTCGGCGATCGCAAGCGCGGCGAAGCCGGGCGCAGCGGGTCGCCGCGCGACAAACCAAGCGCGAACACCACCGGCACCAGGTGCGGCATCCCGTCGGGCGCGACGGTCGCCAGCCGCGCCACCGGGGCCGCAGCGAAGCTGGTCTTCGGGTCGAAGTCGACCACGAGGCCACCGTATTACCCCGCGCGGCTCAGTTTGCCAAGACGGCGCCGCGGATACCCCCTAGCGCGTGTCGACACCGTATGCTGCGAAAAACCGTGCAGTACGGCTTGGCCCTTGCAGGAGGTGACGGGATGAGCGGCTCACACCGCCGAACATCGCAGTGGTGGTCGTGGTTACTCAGTGTGGCGTCGGTGGTGGCGGTGGTGTTGGCCGCAGCGCCGGCGTACGCGTCGCCGTTGGCCCCCGCAGCGCCCAACCCGCCGGCCGACCCGCTGGCAACGGTGTCACAGGTAGGGCCGCAGATCGTCGACATCGACACCAAGATGGGCTACCAGAGCGCGGTGGGCGCAGGCACCGGGATCGTGATCGACCCCAACGGTGTGGTGCTCACCAACAACCACGTGATCGCCGGCGCCACCGACATCACGGCCCGAGACATCGGCAACAACCAGACCTACCCCGTCGAGGTGATCGGCTACGACCGCACGCATGACGTCGCGGTGCTGCAACTCGGCGGCGCATCCGGCTTGCCGGTGGCCAACATCGGCGACTCCTCGGCGGTGGTGGTCGGCGAGCCGATCGTTTCGCTGGGCAACGCCGGCGGTGCCGGCGGAACACCCAGTGCGGTGTCCGGCAAGGTCGTGGCACTGAACCAGACCGTGTCGGCGTCGGACTCGCTGACCGGAAGCTCGGAGACCCTCGACGGGCTGATCCAGGTCGACGCCCCGATCCGGCCGGGCGACTCCGGCGGCCCCACGGTCAACGCCAGCAACCAGGTGATCGGGATGAACACCGCCGCGTCGGAGAACTACAAGCTGGGCCGCGGCGAGGGCTTCGCGATTCCGATCAACCAGGCCATGGCCATCGCTGGACAGATCCGCTCGGGTGCGGCGTCGCCGACGGTGCATATCGGCCCGACGGGCTTCCTCGGCGTCGGGGTCTCCGACTCACAAGGCGGTCAGGGTGCCGCGGTGGTGCGGGTGTTGCGTGACGCCCCGGCTGCCCAGGCCGGGGTCATGCCGGGTGACCGCATCGTCTCGGTGGACAACAACCCGGTCAACTCGGCCACCGCGCTGACGAATATCCTTGATCAGCACCACCCCGGCGACACCATCGCGCTGGGGCTGCAGAGTGGTTCGGGTGCTCCGCGCACCGCCAACGTGACGTTGGCGCCTGGGCCGCCCGGCTGATATTCGTACGGGTATCGACTCGTCGGCAACGCTCAAAGATGGCGTGCCGCAGACGATTCCGTCTGTCCAGTGTGGGGTACGCGTAGAACTGTGGATTTGACTAACGAGGCCGAAAACAGCGTCGAACACGATCCGGCCGAGGGCAGCCACGTCCAAGCGGGCGTCGTCGAGCACCCCAGCGCCGACGACTTCGCCGACGCCGCCGTCCTGCCCGCCGATCCGACTTGGTACAAGCACGCGGTCTTCTACGAGGTGCTGGTCCGGGCGTTCTACGACTCCAACGCCGACGGATTCGGCGACCTGCGCGGCCTCATGGAGCAACTCGACTACCTGCAATGGCTGGGCATCGACTGCATCTGGCTGCCGCCGTTCTACGACTCGCCGCTGCGCGACGGCGGCTACGACATCCGCGACTTCTACAAGGTGCTGCCGGAGTTCGGGACCGTCGACGACTTCGTCGCGCTGGTCGACGCCGCGCACCGGCGCGGTATCCGGATCATCACCGACCTGGTGATGAACCACACGTCGGACTCGCACCCGTGGTTCCAGGAATCTCGCCACGACCCCGACGGGCCGTACGGCGACTACTACGTGTGGAGCGACACCAGCGACAAATACGCCGACGCCCGGATCATCTTCATCGACACCGAAGAGTCCAACTGGACGTTCGACGCAGTACGCAAGCAGTTTTATTGGCACCGGTTCTTCTCCCACCAGCCGGACCTCAACTACGACAACCCTGCCGTGCAGGAAGCGATGCTCGACGTCATGCGCTTTTGGCTCGATCTCGGCATCGACGGATTCCGGCTGGACGCCGTGCCGTACCTGTTCGAGCGCGAGGGCACCAACTGCGAGAACCTGCCCGAAACGCATGCCTTCCTCAAGCGGGTCCGCAAAGTGGTCGACGACGAATTCCCGGGCCGGGTGCTGCTGGCGGAGGCCAATCAGTGGCCCAGCGACGTGGTCGAGTACTTCGGCGATCCCGACACCGGCGGCGACGAATGCCACATGGCGTTCCACTTCCCGCTGATGCCCCGCATCTTCATGGCCGTTCGCCGCGAGTCGCGGTTCCCGATCTCGGAGATCCTGGCCCAGACCCCGGCCATCCCGAAGATGGCGCAGTGGGGGATCTTCCTGCGCAACCACGACGAGTTGACGCTGGAGATGGTCACCGACGAAGAGCGTGACTACATGTACTCCGAGTACGCCAAGGACCCGCGGATGAAGGCCAACGTGGGCATCCGCCGCCGGCTGGCGTCGCTGCTGGAGAAGGACCGCGACCAGATCGAGTTGTTCACCGCGCTGCTGTTGTCGCTGCCCGGTTCGCCGGTGCTCTACTACGGCGACGAGATCGGCATGGGCGACGTCATCTGGCTCGGCGACCGCGACGGGGTGCGCACCCCGATGCAGTGGACGCCGGACCGCAACGCGGGCTTTTCAACCGCCAACCCCGGCCGAATGTATCTGCCGCCCATCCAGGACCCCGTCTACGGTTACCAGGCCGTCAACGTGGAGGCGCAGCGCGACACCTCGTCGTCCCTGCTCAACTGGACTCGCACCATGCTGTCGGTGCGACGCCGGCACAACGCGTTTGCGGTCGGAACATTCGAGGAAATGGGCGGATCGAACCCGTCGGTGCTGGCCTACGTGCGCCAGGCCGACGACGACGTGGTGCTGTGCGTCAACAACTTGTCGCGCTTCCCGCAGCCCATCGAACTGAACCTGCAGCACTGGAGCGGCTACACGCCGGTTGAATTGACCGGCCATGTGGAATTCCCGCCCATAGGCCAGCTGCCATACTTGCTGACCCTGCCAGGAAACGGGTTTTACTGGTTCCAGCTGCGCGAGTCTGAGGAGTCGCAATGAATTTGCCATGGTCAGAATGGCTTCCGCAGCAACGCTGGTATGCCGGGCGCAACCGTGAACTGTCCTCCGCTGAAGCGAGCCTGGTGATCCCTCTCGGTGACGATCTCGACCTGACGCTGGTCGACGTCACCTACGCCGACGGGTCGGCGGAGCGCTACCAAGTGATCGTCAGCTGGGATGTCACGCCGGTCGTCGAATACAGCAGCGTGGCCACCATCGGCGCCGACAACGACCGCACCGCCTATGACGCGCTCTACGACCCGGCCGCCGCCAAGGTTCTGCTGTCGTTGATCGACGCCTCGGTGACGCGCGGCAATGTGACGTTCGCCAAGGAGCCGGACGCGACGCTGCCGCTGGAAGCGCACCCCCGGATGTCGGATGCCGAGCAGAGCAACACCAGCGTGATCTTCGACCGCGACGCCATCCTCAAGGTGTTCCGCCGGGTCATTCCCGGCGTCAACCCAGACGTCGAGTTGAACCGCGTGCTGGCCCGCGCCGGCAACCCGCACGTGGCCCGGCTGCTGGGTAGCTACGAGCTGACCGGCGACAGTGCGTCCTGGTCGCTCGGCATGGCGACCGAGTATGCCGCCAACGCGGCCGAGGGCTGGGCGATGGCCACGGCCAGCGTGCGAGATTTGTTCGCCGAGGGCGACCTGTACGCCCACGAAGTCGGCGGTGACTTCGCTGGCGAAGCCCACCGGCTCGGCGAGGCCGTCGCCTCGGTGCACGCCACGCTGGCCGAAACCCTGGGCACGGAACAGGGCACGTTCCCGGTCGACACCGTGCTGGCCCGGTTGTCGTCGACGGCGGCCACCGTGCCCGAGCTCGCGGAGTACGTGACGACCATCGAAGAGCAGTTCGGCAAGCTGGCGCACGAGGCCATCACCGTGCAGCGCATCCACGGCGACCTGCATCTGGGCCAGGTGCTGCGCACCCCGGAGAGCTGGCTGTTGATCGACTTCGAGGGCGAACCGGGCCAGCCGCTCGAGGAGCGTCGCGCGCCGGATTCCCCGTTGCGCGACGTGGCCGGGGTGCTGCGCTCGTTCGAATACGCCGCCTACGGGCAGCTGGTGGACCAGGCCGACGACAAGCAGCTGGCCGCGCGGGCCCGCGAGTGGGTCGACCGTAACCGGGCCGCGTTTTGCGACGGTTACGCGGCCGCATCCGGCGTCGACCCGCGCGATTCGGCGGCGGTGCTGGCGGCATACGAACTGGACAAGGCGGTCTACGAGACCGGTTACGAGTCTCGGCATCGGCCCGGCTGGCTGCCGATTCCGCTGCGGTCGATCGCCCGCTTGACAGCCGCCTGAGCAAAGAAATCGGCAGCAGCGCCGGGGGAGCACTGCTGCCGATGTCTTTTTGTTGGCGGTGTGTCAGGCCGGGTTCGGCGCCCCGTTCAGCACCCGCTGGAGGTCCGGCTTCATCGCCACCAGCTGCTGGTTCCAGTAACCCCAGTCGTGCGTGCCGTTGGTGGGGAAGTTGAACACACCGTTTCTGCCGCCGGCGGCAATGTAGTTGTCCCGGAAGGCTTCGTTGGTGCGCAGCGTGAAGCTCTCCAGGAACTTGGCCGGCATGCTGTCGCCACCGATTTCGTTCGGCGTGCCGTTACCGCAGTACACCCAGACCCGGGTGTTGTTGGCCACCAGCCGCGGGATCTGCAGCATCGGGTCGTTGCGCTTCCACGCCGGGTCGCTCGACGGACCCCACATGTTGTTGGCGTTGTAGCCGCCTGCGTCGCCCATCGCGAAACCGATCAGCGTCGGCCACCATCCCTCGGAGGGGTTCAAGAAGCCGGACAGCGAGCCGGCGTACGAGAACTGCTGCGGGTAGTAGGCCGCCAGGATCAGCGCCGACCCACCCGACATCGACAGGCCCACCGCGGCGTTGCCGGCCGGCGAGACACCCTTGTTGGCCTGCAGCCACCCGGGCATCTCACGGGTCAAAAACGTCTCCCACTTGTAGGTCTGGCAACCGGCCTTGCCGCAGGCCGGCTGATACCAGTCGGAGTAGAAGCTGGACTGGCCGCCGACGGGCATGATCACCGACAGCCCCGACTGGTAGAATTCCTCGAACGCGGGAGTGTTGATGTCCCAGCCGTTGTAGTCGTCCTGGGCGCGCAGGCCGTCGAGCAGGTACACCGCGTGCGGCCCCCCGCCCTGGAATTGAACCTTGATGTCGTGGCCCATCGACGGCGAGGGCACCTGCAGGTACTCGACCGGCAGGCCCGGTTTGGAGAACGCCCCCGCGGTCGCCGAGCCGCCGACGACACCGACCAGACCGGGCAGCAAGATTGCGCCCAAGGCGGCGATCGTCAGCCGACGCGGCAACCGTGTCGCCGCGCCACGTAACTTCTCAACGAACTTCATAGCTCCTACCTATCCCAACTTTCATCTGCCGCAATGTGCGGTCGAATAGCTGTCCGTCGCAGTCAAACACGGCTGGTAGGTGAAACCCGTTTGTCGGCGCGGGGTGGGACATCGCGGTTGGCTAACGATTGAGCGACGGCGCAGACTCAAAGATAACGGTTACATTTCGACGGCACGAATCAGCCAGCGGCGCAACGCTTATCGCTGCACCGGATGCAGGACCACGTCGGTCAACACGCCGTTGTCGACGGCCGCGGTCATGTATGTGCAGGACGGCTGGCGGCGGCGATCCGTCGGTGAGCCCGGATTCAGCAGGCGCAGACCGGATTTCGTGGTGGTATCCCATGGGATGTGGCTGTGCCCGAAGACCAGCACGTCGGTGTCCGGGTAGAGCCGCGACATTCGTGCCTCGCGGCCGGCCGCGGACCCGGTTTCGTGGACGACGGTGAAGCGCAGCCCGCCGAGCGTCACGTCGGCGCGTTCCGGCAGCCGGGACCGCAGCACCGGTCCGTCGTTGTTTCCCCAGCACGCGACCAGCCGAGCGGCCCGCGAGTCCAGTGTGTCGAGCAGTTCGGGTGCTACCCAGTCGCCGGCATGAAAGACGACGTCGGCCTTGTCGACCTCCTCCCACACCTGGGCCGGTAGATCTCGGGCCCGCAGCGGAACGTGCGTGTCGGCGAGCAGCAGCAGCCTCACGCGATCATTCTCAGTCAGCCGTCGTCGCTGCGTGCTTCCGCTCCGGTTTCGCCGACGTCGAGAGCATCGTCGGGGTCCGTCCGCCCGACGTATTTGCCGTCGTCCTCGCCTTTGCTTGCGCGTGAACGTGTCTCGTGGGACTCCGCCTCGACGTCCGATTCGGTCTTCTGCCCGTTCGCTTCAGCCATGGAAAGGTGGTTACCCGCGCCGCACTATGCTTACCCGCATGCGCACCTTCGAGTCAGTTGCCGACCTCGCCACCGCCAAGGGACAGACCATCGGGCAAAGCGAGTGGGTGACCATCACTCAAGAAGACGTCAACCTGTTCGCCGACGCGACCGGGGATCACCAGTGGATCCACGTCGACCCGGAGAAGGCGGCCAAGGGCCCGTTCGGCGGGACGATCGCTCACGGCTTCATGACGCTGTCACTGCTGCCGCGGCTCTGGCACGAGATGTACACGGTCAACGGCATCAAGCTGGCGGTCAACTACGGCCTCAACAAGGTCCGCTTCCCGGCGCCGGTGCCGGTCGGTTCCAAGGTGCGCGCCGAGAGCACGCTGGTGGACGTCGAGGATGTCGGCAACGGAGCAGTGCAGGCGACAGTGTCGACGGTCGTGGAGATCGAGGGGTCGAACAAGCCGGCGTGTGTGGCGGAAAGCATCGTCCGCTACATCACCTGATTTGCCGCGGCATGGACGCTGAACTGGGACGCTGGCTGGCCGCGGGGGAGTACTTCGACTACCTCGGCTTCCGCATCTTCTATCGCATAGAGGGCAGCGGACCCCCGCTGCTGTTGATCCACGGCTATCCGTTCAACTCCTATGACTGGGCGCTGATTTGGCCGCAACTGACCCAACGGTTCACCGTCATCGCGCCGGACATGATCGGCATGGGATTCTCCGACAAGCCCGCGGCCTACGAATACTCGGTGGGCGATCACGCGGACATGCACGAAGCACTGCTGGCGCACCTGAACATCCGCAACGTGCACATCTTGGCCCACGACATCGGTGATTCCGTGGGCCAAGAACTGCTGGCCCGTCACGAGTTTGGACAGCAGGCCTACGGAGCATTGCGGATCGACTCGATCACCTGGCTCAACGGCGGCATGTTCGTCGAGTCCTACAGGCCGCGAGCCGCACAGAAGTTGATGTCTCGTACTCCGTTGGGGGACATCTTCAGTCGCGTGCAGGGCAGTCCGGTGTCTCGTCGGCTGCTGGAGCCGACGCTGCGCGAGATGTTCGGCCCGAATACCAAGCCGACACGGCAGATGATGGATGTGTTCAACCAGATCTTGGACTACAACGACGGCCGACGGGTGCTGCACAAGGTCGGCCGCTTCATCAACGACCGCTATACCCACCGCAACCGGTGGATGCGTGCGATGCGGCAGACCACGGTTTCGATGCGATTGATCGACGGGCCCGTCGACCCCAATTCGGGTGCCCACATGGCGCGCCGCTACGCCGAAGTGATACCCGCAGCTGATGTCGTGATGCTCGCCGACGACATCGGGCACTGGCCGCAACTCGAAGCGCCTGACGCGGTGCTGACCCACTTTCTCGCCCACATCGACCGCCTCACCACCTGAGCGCGAGCAGACGCAGAATCGCACGATTCGCGAGCCGAACGCGCGATTCTGCGTCTGCTCGTCAGAATTCGGCGACCGCGTGCTCGAGTCGTTCGGCCAGCCGGGCTTCCGCCTCGGCCTTGCGTGTCGGCAGATGCTGCGACGGGAAAGGTGTTGACACCGGCTCGTATTCGCGCAGGGTGCGCCGCGCAACGGTCATCTTGTGCAGCTCGGTGGCGCCGTCCGCGATACCCAGCGACTCGGCGGCGACCACCATTTTCACGAATGGCATTTCGTTGGAAACACCGAGCGCGCCGTGCAAGTGCATGGCCCGCTGTACCACGTCGTGCAACACCTGCGGCATCGCGACTTTCACCGCCGCGATGTCGCGGCGCACCTTCTGGTAGTCGTGATGCTTGTCGATCAGCCAGGCTGTACGCAGCACCAGCAGCCGGAACTGCTCGATCTGAATCCAGCTGTCGGCGATCTTCTCCTGCGTCATCTGCAGATCCCCCAGCCGGCCGAACCGGGTCTGCCGCGACACCGCCCGCTCGCACATCATGTCAAAGGCGCGGCGCGCCAGCGCAATTGTGCGCATCGCGTGATGGATACGCCCGCCGCCCAGCCGGGTCTGCGCTATCGCGAACGCCTGCCCTTCGCCGCCGAGCACATGGTCGGCCGGCACCCGCACGTCGGTGTAGCGGACGTAGCC
The DNA here is from genome assembly GCF_003402475.1 of Mycobacterium sp. MFM001. Classification (GTDB taxonomy): domain Bacteria; phylum Actinomycetota; class Actinomycetes; order Mycobacteriales; family Mycobacteriaceae; genus Mycobacterium. The sequence continues at coordinate 312,512 of NZ_BFAB01000001.1, read as the reverse complement.
ATGGCTGGCGTGCGAGTCGGTGCCGACGCCGACATTGCGGACGATCTCGAGGCCGGGCGTCTCGGCGGGCACGATGAACAGCGACATCTTCTCGCGGGTGCGCGCTTCGGGATTGGTGACCGCCATGACGATGAAAAACGTTGCGTGCTTGGCGTTGGACGAAAACCACTTCTCGCCGTTGATCACCCACGAGTCGCCATCGCGTTCGGCGCGGGTGACGAACATACCGGGGTCCGAACCGCCCTGCGGTTCGGTCATCGAATAGCAGGAACTGATCTCGCCGTCGAGCAGCGGCTGCAGATAGCGCGCCTTCTGCTCGTCGGTACCGAACATCGCCAGGATCTCGGCGTTGCCGGAATCGGGTGCCTGACAGCCGAAAACCGATGGGGCCCAACGGGACCGGCCCAGGATCTCGTTGAGCAGCGCCAGTTTGACCTGCCCATAGCCCTGCCCGCCCAGCTCAGGCGTGAGATGTGCGGCCCACAGCCCCTGGTCTTTCACCTTCTGCTGCAGCGGACGCAGGATCGTCATGGTCTCTGGGTTCTTCTTGTCGTACGGATCGAGCGCCACCAGATCCAGCGGCTCGAGTTCGTCGACCATGAACTGCTCGACCCAGTCCAGCTTCTGCTGGTATTCGGGGTCCGTTTCAAATTCCCACATCGGCGTCCTTGCTGTAGCGGTCCCGCAACTTGGTCAACCAGCGCGAACAATTCCGCCGCGGGCGCGTGAACCTCGACGGTGCGGCTGACCTGATCGGGGCCGGTATCAACGGGAATGACGGTCATGATGGCGGTCGCCCCCGACGGTACAACCATGGGGTTAGCCTGACCAGGTGACAGTCGAGGTTCGCCCCGCACGCAAAGCCGACATCCCCGCGCTGGCGGTGACTCTGGGCCAGGCCTTCTACGACGATCCGGTATCGACCTGGATCATGCCCGACGACAAGTGGCGGGCGGCGAATCTGCACAAGTTTTTCGCGACGGCCACCCGGCATCATCACCTCGCCGGCGGCGGAGTCGAGGTCGCTTGCGACGGCCCGGACATCGGCGCGGTGGCGCTGTGGGATCCGCCGAACCGGTGGAGACAGTCGGTGTGGGCGCAGATGGTGATGGCGCCGTCGCTAGTTCGCGCTTTCGGTTTGCGGCCGACGGTTGGCCGCAAATTCGCCCAGCTGCTCAGCTTGATGAAGCTCCACCATCCCGAAGAGCCGCACTGGTATCTGGCCACGATCGGAAGCGACACTGCGGTTCGCGGCCGCGGTTTCGGGCAGGCGCTGATGCGTTCGCGGCTGGACCGCTGCGACGCCGAGCACTGCCCGGCGTATCTGGAATCCAGCAAACGCGACAACGTGCCGTACTACGAACGCTTCGGCTTCACCGTCACAGGCGAGATGGTGCTACCCGACGGTGGTCCGACGCTGTGGCCGATGTGGCGGGCTCCTAGGTAGCGTTGCCCACGTGCGCTTCCGCGGTAAGACCGCCGTCATCACCGGCGGCGCGATCGGACTGGGGCGCGCGTTCGCCCGGGCGCTGACGGCCGAAGGCGCCGACGTCGCAATCATCGACATCGACACCGAGACGGCCGAGCGCACTGCCGCCGAGCTAACCGCGCAAGGCGCCCGGGTGATCGCGGTGCCCTGCGACGTCGGCGACGAGCAACAGGTCGACACCGCTGTCGGCGTCACGGTCGAGACCTTCGGCGGAGTCGACATCCTGATCAACAACGCCGGCCGGCACCTGATGAAGTACAACCAGCCGTTCGGCATGTTGTCTCGCGCCGACATCCGCGAATTGTTCGACGTCAACGTGATCGGCGTCATCAATTGCACTCTGGCGTGCCGGGATTCGATGCGCCAGCGCGGCGGCGGCGTCGTGCTGAACATCTCCTCGATGGCCGGGTTCATGAACGTCAGCCCGTACGGGGTGTCCAAGCTCGCGGTGCGCGGGCTGACTGTCGCGTTCGCCTCCGAGCTGTCGGCCGACCGGATCCGGGTCAACGGGATCGCCCCCGGCCTGATGAACACCGAGAACGCGCTGGCCGACCTGCCGCACGCCCTCGTCGACGACATCGTGCGTGAGCGTCAGCTGGTGCACCGGCTGGGCACCATGGACGACGTGGTGTCCGCCATGCTGTACCTCTGCTCAGACGACGCGTCGTTCATCACCGGCGAAACCCTCAAAGTCAGCGGCGGCTACCCGCTGAATTTCTGAGCGCGTTTAGCGCCCGCGACCCACGGGCAACCGTTGGCCATGACCGATCCATCGGAGCACCCCGAGGAAGGCGGCCCCGGCGACACCCTGAATCCGAGCGAGTCCACCGACTCCGACGAGGTGCGCAACGACGACGGCGACATCGTCGTCGACCCACCGGACGATTGGAGCGAGGCCGACAAATTCGGGATGACTGCGCGCGAGGAAGAGGAGGGGGAACCCCTCGACGACAAGCTCGCCGCAGAGGAACCCGACGTGGTCAGCAACGAAAACCCAGTCGACGACGGCCCAGCGCGCCGGCACCGCGGACAGATCGACGGAACACCCGAGGACGGCGGCTCGCTCTACGACGTCGTCGACGAGTAAGCCACCGAGCGCGTGGTGTCGCGCAGCGTCGCGCGGAACTGCATCGCCCGGTAAGGCCAGCCGCGCGCGGTGTTCCACTGCGACACCACCAACCCGACACCGCCCGCCCGGTCCAATCGCGAACCCGGCAGCACATACCCGCCGTACAACTGCGCGACCCGGCTCTGCGCGTGATCCTCGGCGTCCCAAGCGGATCCGATAACCGGCAGCTGCAACGGTGCGTCCCGCACCGCAGTGAGCGAGTCGAGCACCCGGTATCCCAGCGCGTACTTCGACGACAGGAAGCCGCCGAGGACCCACTTGCCGGGCGCCAGCCGCCGCAGCGACAGCTCGCCCCAGGTTTCGCCGTCGGGCGTGAGCGGGGTCGGTTCCCGTCGCCAGGACCAGCGACCGGCCCGGTAACCCCACGCCCGGTACCGGTCCGGATCGCCGAGGTGCGCCGGACGCACCCGTCGCAGGATGACGCCCTTGTCGCGCTGAAATCCGGTTGAGACCACGTACACCCAGCCGTCGTCGGGGTCGTAATCCCACGACCAGCATTGCGCATGGCCGTCGTGCAGGTCGCTCGGGAACTTGTCGCCGAAGCGCCGCCACGAGATTCCGTTGTCGTCCGATTTCCACAGCTCGGTCCAGACGACGTTGCCGAAACCGCGGTTGACGATCGCGTGCAGATACAAGGCGTCATCGACTCGCAGCAGATCCGACGGGATCACCGTGCTGATGCCGCGCCGGATACGGCCGGCCCGGTGCGTGTATCGCCACAGCTGCTGCGCGTAGTCGGGGTCGGCGCCGCCGGCCCGCTGGTAGCGGATCGGGCGCATGGCGTCGCCGGTGCCGATCAGGATCACCGGCGAGCGCCAGTCACCATCGCCAACCTTGTTGCCGGAGAACGTATCTCCGAACACCGAGACCAGCGTGCCGTTTGGCGCTAACACCGACGCGCCGAGGTCGGTGCACGTGACACCCCACCGGTCGGTGATGCCGGGACCGGTGATGTCGGCCAGCTTGCCCCCTTGGCTTAGCCGGACCACGGTGTGACGGGCCGTTCCTGGCGCTCGTCGTCGACGATGACGTCGACCTTCTCGTTGAAAAAGGCGATGCGGTCTCGCAGCGGTTCGGCCTCCCGCAGCGGCGCGTGGTACGTCCACGCCACATCCGAAAGGCCTTCGGGCACCGAGAAATACGACGCCCGGCCCTTATACGCGCAGTAGGTGACGGTATCGGTGGGCTGGAGATCGACGACGACATCGGCACGCGGCAGGTAGTAGCGGACCGGCAGCAGGGTTTCGAACAACAGCAGCGGCCGGGATGACTCGGCCAGCAGCCGGCCGTCGGACTCGATCCGGACATGCCGGCCGCTGGCCAGGATGTCGATGCGTTTGAACGGATCGTGCGGGTGGGCGACGATGTGTTCGTCCTCCTCGCGCCACTCGAAGGCGTTGAAGTCGAGGATGAGGTAACCGGCTAGATCTGGGTCGTCGGATCGGGACGCCGTCGTGGATTCCAACGGTGCCGCGACGTCGGATTCCGGCACCGCATACGTCGGCACCACCCGGCCCGGCGCCCACACCAGCAGCCCGCTGCGCGTGTCGGCGACAAGTCGGTCGGCGAGGTAAACCCGAAGCCGCTTCTCGGTGGGCTCGTAGCGCAGTGATCCGAGTGCACCGCCCAGCAGATCGCGCATCTTGATGGCCATGGGCCCAACCTAGGGACTGCTGCGCCACCCCGCGACACCGACCGCGATCATGCGCAGCTGCTTGACGGCGGTCCGGCGGATCTCGGCGAGCGCCTCGGCGCCCTGGGCGTCCTCGATGGCCTCGGCGATGACGATCATCGAGTTGACGAACAGCGTCGCCAGCACGTTGAGGTCCTCGGTGCTCCACGTGTTCAGCCCGTCGAAGCGGGCGAGGTCGGTCGCCAACTCCGAAGTGATGAGCCGCAGTTCGGTGCGGATCGCGTACCGCAAGACGGTGACCCCGCTGGAGCGCTCGCGGGCAATGAACCGCCAGTGTTCGCGTCGTTCGGCGATGCTGGCGACGACGATCTCCACCGACGACTCGATCACCCGGTTGGGGTCGAGCTTGCCGGCCCGCGCACCGCGCAGCATGTCGCGCAAGGTGCGGAACGACTCGTCGATCAGGACCAGGCCCAGGGCTTCCATCGACTCGAAGTGACGGTAGAACGCGGCCGGGACGATGCCGGCCTCGCGCGTCACCTCACGCAGGCTCAGGCTGCCGAAGCTGCGCTCGTCGAGCAGCTTGAGGGCGGCGGCGATGATGGCGCGCCGGGTGGCCTCCTTGCGCTCCTCCCGCGACGGGCTTTCCCGGGTACGCCCACGGCTCGACCGGTGCGGCCGAGAGCTAGGCATACGGTCGTTCACTGTGTGAACCCTACCACAGAGCTGCGGAAACCCTTGACGACCAGCAGGCGCAAGCGGCACGGTGTACACATGTTCACTCAAACTTTGAAAGAGCGGGTGCTGGGCTCCGGCCTGGTCGACCTGCTCACCGGTCCGCACGGCGTCGACCGGTATACCGAGCAGCTGGACCCGACCTGGACGCTGGGCGAGGCCCGCGGCAAGGTCGTCGACGTCCGGCGCACCACTCCGCGCAGCGTCACCTTGACGTTGCGCTCCAACGCCGCGTTCGACCACCCCGTCAAGGCCGGCCAGTACGTCAACGTCACCGTCGACGTCGACGGCCGGCGCCACACCCGGTGCTATTCACCGGCCAACGCCGAGGGCTCTCCGTTTGTGGAGCTGACGGTCGGCCGGCACGACGGCGGGGTGGTTTCGTCGCACCTGTACGAGCACGCCCGCCCGGGCATGGTGGTGGGGTTGGCCGGCGTCGGCGGCGACTTTGTGTTGCCGACACCGCGGCCCCGGCGCATCCTGTTCGTCTCCGGCGGCAGCGGCATCACCCCCGTGATGGCGATGCTGCGCACGCTGGTCGCCGAAGGCCACAGCGGCGACATCGCGTTCGTGCATTACGCACGCAACCCTGAGGAGGCGTGCTACCGCGAGGAACTTGCCGCGATGCCGCGCGTGCGGGTGCTGCACGGCTACACCCGATCCGGCGCCGGCGACCTGGACGGCCGCTTCGGCGCCGAGCACCTGGCGGCGGCCATGCCCTCGCCTGATGCGGTATTCGTCTGCGGCCCACCGGCTTTGGTGGACGCGGTGCGTGAGCACTGCGACAACGTCTACACCGAGAGCTTCGTGGCGCCGACGGTCGAGGTGCCTGCGGAGCCGTCGGGCGGACGAGTGACGTTCGCCGACAGCGGAATTGAGGTAGTCGACGACGGCCGGCCGCTGCTGGAGCAGGCCGAAGCGGCCGGGCTCACACCGGAAAGCGGATGCCGGATGGGCATCTGCCACACCTGTACCCGCCGCAAGACCTGCGGTGTGGTGCGCAACCTGACCACCGGCGCGGTGTCGACCGCTCCCGACGAGGACGTCCAGATCTGCGTATCGGTTCCCGTCGGCGACGTCGACATCGCCCTGTAAAACCACATCCCGCTCGACTGTGAATCTGGCTACGGCCATGCGGCGTGTCACGTCGTGAGATTCACAGTCGGGGTTTGAAAGGAGTCACCATGACACAGCCCAAGATCACCCTGACGCCCGAGCAGGCCGAGGAATTCGGCCGCGAACTCGACGCCATCAAGGAACGCGTGATGGCCGATCTCGGCCAAGCCGACGCCGACTACATCCGCCGCGTCATCAAGACCCAGCGCGCGCTCGAGGTCGGTGGACGTGCGCTGCTGTTCCTGCCGCCGGCATGGCTGTTGGGCACGGCGATGCTCGGGGTGGCGAAAATCCTGGACAACATGGAGATCGGCCACAACGTCATGCACGGCCAATACGACTGGATGCGTGACCCGGCGATCTCCGGCCGCAACTTCGAGTGGGACACCGCCTGCCCGGCCGACCAATGGCGGCACTCGCACAACTACATGCACCACACCTACACCAACATCGTCGACATGGACCGTGACATCGGCTACGGCATTCTGCGGATGAGCGAAGACCAGCCGTGGGAACCGTACTTCCTCGGTAACCCGGTCTACGCGTTCCTGCTGATGGTGCTGTTCCAGTACGGCGTCGCGCTGCATGAGCTGGAAACTGAGCGGATCCGCTCCGGCGAGATCCGGCTGGCGGACAAACGCGAGATCCTGCAAGGCATCTGGCGCAAGACCCGCCGGCAGGTCATGAAGGACTATGTCGCCTTCCCGCTGCTGGCCGGTCCGTTCGCGCCGTTCGTCTTCGCCGGCAACCTGTCGGCCAACCTGATGCGCAACGTCTGGTCTTACATGATCATCTTCTGCGGGCACTTCCCGGACGGCACCCAGGAATTCTCCAAAGAGGAAACCGAGAACGAAACCCGCGGCATGTGGTACTTCCGGCAGATCCTCGGCTCGGCAAACCTGACCGGCGGCAAGCTCTTTCACCTGCTCTCGGGCAACCTGTCGCACCAGATCGAGCACCACTTGTTCCCCGACATGCCGGCGCGCCGCTATGCCGAGATCGCGCCGGAGGTGCGCGAGATCTGCCGTCGCTACGGCATCCCGTACAACTCGGGACCGCTGCACAAGCAGTTCGCCACCGTGGTGCGCAAGATCGTGAAACTGGCGCTGCCGCCGCTGAAGCGGAGCGCTGGCGCCGAGGCGCCCGAGTTGATCGCTGCCTGAAGCGGCTACGCTGCCAGTCCATGGTCGAGATGCCCGCCCTGGACGGCGTCGAGCACAGGTTCGTGGAGCTGTCCGACAACGTGACCATCCATGTGGCCGACGCCGGTCCCCTCGACGGTCCGGCGGTGATGCTGGTCCACGGGTTCCCGGAGAACTGGTGGCAGTGGCACGCGCTGATCGGTCCCCTGGCCGCCGACGGCTACCGGGTGCTGTGCCCCGACCTGCGCGGCGCGGGCTGGAGTTCGGCGCCGCGCTCGCGTTACCTCAAGAGCGAGATGGCCGGCGACCTGGCCGCGGTGCTGGATCGGCTGGGCATCGACAAAGTCAAACTCGTCGCCCACGACTGGGGCGGGCCGGTCGCGTTCATCATGATGCTGCGCTATCCGGAGAAGGTGGCCGGATTCTTCGGGCTCAACACCGTGGGGGTCTGGCCGAAGGGCGACCTGTCGATGCTCCGGCACTTGTGGCGATTCTGGTATCAAATACCGATCGCACTTCCGGTCATCGGTCCACGCGTGATCGCCAAACCTAACTCGCGTTTTTCTCGCACGCTGTTGTCATGGGTGGGCGACGGTTTCACGCCGCCCGACGACGACGTCCAGATATACGCCGCGTGCATGCGCGAACCCGGCCACGCGATGGCCGGCTCCCGCTGGTACCGCACGGCGCTGACCGGTGAGATGCTGCGCTGGCTACGCGAATATCGCGACGCCCGCGTCGACGTCCCGGTCCGCTGGCTGCACGGCACCGGCGACCCGGTGATCACGCCGGATCTGCTGCGCGGATATGCCGACCGCGCAAGCGATTTCGAGCTCGAGCTGGTCGACGGAGTCGGTCACTGGATCACTGAGCAGCGGCCGGATCTGGTGCTGGACCGGCTCCGCAAGTTCCTCGCCGCGTGACCGTCAGTCGACGCCGATTGTCACCTCGGTCGCCTTGATGAACACCGTCGCGGGCTGACCGGCCTTGAGGCCGAGGTCGATCGCGGCGTCCTTGGTGATCGAGGAGGTGACGACCTGATCGCCGCCGTCCAGCCGGACCTTCACCGTTGCCATCACGCTGCCGAGGTCGACGTCGGCGATGGTGCCCTTGAGTTGGTTGCGTGTCGATAGCTGCATGGTGATCCTTCCGCTGGTTCCGCCGTTCTGCGATGAGCCTATGCGGTTTCAGCGACGAGAGCCCAGCAGCGCGACCGACGCTTCCACCGCGGGCTCGACGATTCCCCGCACGTCTTTGCCGTCTTCGACAGCCAGCGCCGTCAACTCCCGCAGACCGCCCAGCAGGATGACCGCCAACGGCGGAGTCAGCGGCGGCACGTCGGCGCGCCGGAATCCCGCGCTTCCACTGAGGTCGACCAGCAGGCTGGTCAGCTGCTCCAATCCGCGGCGCTGCACCGGCCGGGCGGCGTCGCCCAGCGACGGCAGCTCTCTGATCCAGCTCAGCGTGACAGCGGGGCGTGCCTCGATGTGGCTGACGTAGGCTTCGACGGCCTGACGGATCTGCTGCGTCCAGTCGGCGTCCGGGTCGACGGCGGCCTGGATGTCCTGGCCGAGTTGCTCGTTGTTGGCGTGCAACAACTCGAGGAAACACTGCTCCTTGCTGGCGAATTGGTCGTAGAACGTCCGCTTCGACGTGCGGGCGTGACGCACGATGTCGGCCACCGTGGTGGCGCGGTAACCACGCTCCCCGATCGACGCGGCCAGGCCGTCGAGCAGCCGGCGCCGAAACGGGTCGACGTCGACCGAGGCCGGGTCGTGTGCCACTGCTGTCACGCGCCGCGCCTCCTCTCGCCGAGAACCCTTGCCAGCCGCTGGTACTACCCGGTACCGTACCTCAGTACACCGTGGTACACCGCGGTACCACGCGAATGCCGGGAGGGCATCGTCATGAGCGCCACCGAGACCCAAGCGATCACCGCACCACCGGCAATCAGCGTGCCGCCGGGTCCGCGGGCTCCAAAAGCCTTGCAGGGCATCGCCTTCGCGTTCTCTAGGCGCCGGACGATTGACCAGATGGTGCGACGCTACGGCGACATCTTCACCCTGAAGCTGCCGGTCTACAGCCGGACCGTGGTGGTGGCCAACCCGCAGCTGGCCAAGCAGGTCTTCACCACCAGCCCGGACGAGCTCGGCAACATCTATCCCAACCTGAGCCGGTTCTTCGGGTCCGGCTCGGTGTTCGCGCTCGACGGTGACGATCACCGCCAGCGGCGTCGGCTGCTGGCGCCGCCGTTTCACGGCAAGAGCATCAAGAACTACGAGGACATCATCGAAGAAGAGACGCTGCGCGAGATTGCGAGTTGGCCTGAAGGCCAAGCGTTTCCGACACTGCCGTCGATGATGCGCATCACGCTCAACGCGATCCTGCGGGCGGTGTTCGGAGCCGAGGGCGCCGAGCTCGACCAGCTGCGGCGCATCATTCCGCCCTGGGTCACGCTGGGTTCGCGACTGGCACAGTTACCCAAGCCGAACCGGACCTACGGCCGGTACAGCCCGTGGGGGCGCCTGGTCGAATGGCGGCGCCAGTACGACCTGATCGTCGACAAGCTCATCGAGAACGAGCGGGCGGACCCGAACTTCGAGGAGCGGGCCGACGTGCTGGCGCTGATGCTGCGCAGCACCTATGAGGACGGTACGCCCATGTCGCGCAAGGAGGTTGGCGACGAACTGCTGACGTTGCTGGCCGCCGGACACGAGACCACCGCCGCCACGCTTGCCTGGGCGTTCGAGCGGCTGAGCCGGCACCCCGAAGTGCTCGCGGCGCTGGTGGCGGAGGCCGAGACCGACGGCAACGAGCTGCGCCAGGCGACCATCCTGGAGGTGCAGCGCAACCGCACCGTGATCGACCTGGCCGGCCGGCACGTCTACGCACCGGTGTATCGGCTCGGCGATTGGGTTCTTCCGCGCGGCTACTCGATCATCGTCAGCATCGCCCAAATGCACACCAAGGCCGACGCCTTCCCGGACCCCGACCGCTTCGACCCGCAGCGCTTCATCGGATCCAAGCCGCCCAGCTTTTCCTGGATTCCGTTCGGCGGTGGCGCCCGGCGATGCGTGGGGGCCGTGTTCGCCAACACGGAAATGGATGTGGTGCTGCGAACGGTGTTGCGGCGCTTCACGATCCAGACGACGACCGCGCCCGCGGAGAAGTGGCACTCCCGCGGTGTGGCGTTCACCCCGAAGGACGGCGGACGGATCGTCGTGCATCGCCGTTAAGATCTGCGGTCATGACCGCCCCAGAGGGAGACGCCAACCTCGTCGACATGATGAACGGCGCCATGGCGTCCACCATCCCGATCGCACACAAGATGGGCGTCAAGGTCGTCGAGGCCCGACCGGGTTTCGCGGCCACGACCGTCCCTGCCGAAGGCAACGGAAACCACTTCGGCGTCATCTACGCCGGCGTGCTGTTCACGGTCGCTGAGGTCCTCGGCGGGATCATCCCGCTGATCACCTTCGACAGCGCCAAGTATTTCCCGCTGGTCAAAAGCCTCGACATTCAATTCGTCGCGATGGCCAAATCCGACGTGCGCGCCGAAGCCAGCCTCGACGAGCAGACGATCGCGCGCATCGAGGCCGAGGCTGCCGAGCGGGGCAAGGCCGATTTTGAGCTGCAAGCCGTGGTCACCGACGCCGACGGCCAGACCGTCGCCACCACCCGCGGCCTCTACCAGCTACGCGCGCACAGCCGTTGATCCGCGAAACGCGGTGAGGGTTGTGGTCTGGCGAAAATCACGACCCTAGCCGCGATCTCGCGAGCTGCTTAGCCCTCGACGTTGGCCCGGCGCGGCAGCTTCCAGTCGGGGCGGACGAAGTGACACGTGTAGCCGTTGGGATAGCGCTCCAGATAGTCCTGGTGCTCGGGCTCGGCCTCCCAGAAATCGGCGGCGGGGCTGACTTCGGTCACCACCTTGCCCGGCCATAACCCGGACGCGTCGACGTCGGCGATGGTTTCCTCCGCGATCCGCTTCTGCTCGTCGTCGAGGTAGAAGATCGCCGACCGGTAGCTGGTCCCGACGTCGTTGCCCTGCCGGTTCTTAGTGGTCGGATCGTGGATGCCGAAAAAGAACTCCAACAACGTGCGGTAGTCCGTGCGCGCCGGGTCGTAGATGATCTCGACGGCCTCCGCGTGGCCCGGATGATTGCGGTAGGTGGCGTTGGCGTTCTCGCCACCGGTGTAGCCGACCCGCGTCGAGATCACTCCCGGCTGCTTGCGGATCAGATCCTGCATGCCCCAAAAGCAGCCGCCCGCCAGTATCGCCTTGTTATTGCTCGTCATGCTTTTCAGGATAGGAACTGCTCGACAAATCCCGGTAGAACGTGTTCTAGTTTTCCCGTGACCACCTTCAGCCGCGACGAACTGGCCGCGGCGTTCGAGGTATTCGAGCAGACGGTTGCGCGGGCCGCCGAGACCAAGGACTGGGACGCCTGGGTGGAGCACTACACGCCCGACGTCGACTACATCGAACATGCCGCGGGCACCATGAAGGGCCGCGACGAGGTACGGGCCTGGATCCGCAAGACCATGACGACGTTCCCGGGCAGCCACATGACGGAGTTTCCGTCGCTGTGGTCCGTCATCGACGAGAACACCGGCCGGATCATCTGCGAACTCGACAATCCGATGAAAGATCCCGGCGACGGCAGCATCATCAGCGCGACGAACATCTCGATCATCACCTATGCCGGCGACGGCCAGTGGTGCCGCCAGGAAGACATCTACAACCCGCTGCGCTTCGTGGCGGCCGCGATGAAGTGGTGCCGCAAAGCGCAAGCCCTCGGCACCCTCGACGACGACGCCGCCCGCTGGATGCAGCAATACGGAGGAGCAACATGACCGCACCGAAGCTGGTGATCGGCGCCAATGGTTTTCTGGGCTCGCACGTGACGCGCCAACTCGTCGCCGACGGCGCCGACGTGCGGGTGATGGTGCGTCCCAACGCAAATACCCGGTCCATCGACGATCTGTCGGTCACCCGGTTTCACGGCGACGTGTTCGACACCGCCACGCTGCGCGAGGCCATGGACGGCGTCGACGACGTGTACTACTGCGTCGTCGACACCCGCGCGTGGTTGCGCGACCCGGCACCGCTGTTTCGCACCAACGTCGAAGGCCTGCGCAACGTCCTCGACGTCGCCAAAGATGCGGACCTGCGCAGGTTCGTCTTCACCAGCAGCTACGCGACGGTCGGCCGGCGGCGCGGTCACGTGGCCACCGAGGACGATCCAGTAACCGCCCGCGTCACGCCCTACGTCCAATCCCGGGTCCAGGCAGAGGAATTGGTGCTGCGGTATGCGGCGCAGCACGGCTTGCCCGCCGTCGCGATGTGTGTCTCGACGACGTACGGCAGCGGTGACTGGGGCCGCACGCCGCATGGGGCTTTCATCGCCGGCGCGGTGTTCGGCAAGCTGCCGTTCCTGATGGACGGCATCCAGCTGGAAGTTGTCGGCGTCGACGATGCGGCCCGGGCGCTGATTCTGGCCGCCGAGCGTGGCCGCAACGGCCAGCGATACCTGATCTCCGAAAAGATGATGCCGCTGAAGGACGTCGTGCGGATCGCCGCCGACGAGGCCGGCGTCCCGCCGCCGCGGCGCTCGATATCGGTGCCGATGCTCTACGCGCTCGCCGCAATCGGCAGTCTGCGGGCCCGACTGACCGGCAAAGACGCCGAGCTGTCCCTCACGTCGGTGCGGATGATGCGCGCCGAGGCCGAAGTCGACCACAGCAAGGCCGTCCGCGAATTAGGTTGGCAGCCAAGGCCAGTCGAGGAATCCATCCGTGAAGCCGCCCGGTTCTGGGCGGAGCTGCGAAACGCCAAAGGCAAAAGCGCCACTCCCGGCTGAACACCACGCCCACCGTCGTTCAGGGCACTCGATCGTCGACGGCCGGGACTAGCCTCGAATGACGTGACCACTGAAAGGCTCCCCGTCGATCTCAGCGGGGCGCCGCAGACCATGCTGGCGACGTTCTATGCCAAGGCGTTGGACGCCGACTTCCCGAAGCCGATCCTGGGCGACCGGTACGCCAAGGAAATCGTCGAGCGCATCGACTACGACTGGACGAAGACGGCAATCAACGCGCGGCGGGCGCCATCGGTAGCCACCCGCACGGCGCATTTCGACGCCTGGGTGCGGCAGTTCCTCGCGGTACATCCGGAGGCGACGGTGCTGCATCTGGGTTGTGGGCTGGACGCCCGGTTCTTCCGGCTGCAGCCAGGGCCGACCGTCGAGTGGTATGACGTCGACTATCCCGAAGTGGCCGCGCTGCGCACCCAGCTCTACCCGGCCGGGGAGCACTACCACGTCGTCGCCGCATCGGTGACCGACCCGGCCTGGCTGGCAGAGATCCCCACCGGTCGGCCGACGCTGATGATCGGTGAAGGGCTGACCATGTACCTCACCGAGCAGGACGGCATCGCGCTGCTGCGCCGGGTAGTCGACCGATTCGGCTCGGGTGAACTGCAATTCGACGCGTTCAACTGGCTGGGGATCCGCTTGCAGGTGCTCAACACAGTGGTGCGACGATCGGGTTCCGCGCTGCAGTGGGCAATCAACAAACCCGACGACATCCTCGACGCGGTGCCCGGTGTGAGGCTGCTGGCCTGGCAGCGCTGGTTCGAGTCGCCCACGTTTGCGCAGTTGCCTGCTTCGGTGCGCGCCATGGGCAAGGTCATGTCGCTGGTGCCGGCGGTGGCCAACATGGCGCAATACCACCGCTACGCATTCTGACCTGCGGGGAATGTTCGCCGTAGCCTGGTGTTGCATCTGCCAGCGGGTCGCCGCGCGACTAACACAGTCACACCCGAGGAGATGTCACCATGAGCCACCGTCCTGTCTTGGAACCGACCGCCGGGCACCCGATCACGATTGAGCCGACCGCAGGGCGGGTGCGGGTAAGCGTCAACGGGGAGATCATTGCGGACACGCGTGCAGCATTGGGCCTACGCGAGGCGACTATCCCTGTGGTGCAATACATTCCGTTCGATGACGTAGTTCAGGAGCGACTGACGCCCAGCGACACCAGCACCTATTGCCCATTCAAAGGCGAAGCCAGCTACTTTCATGTGACCACCGCGGCCGGCGACACCGTCGACGACGTGATCTGGACCTACCGTGAGCCCTACCCGGCGGTGGCGGCGATCGCCGGCCACGTCGCCTTCTATCCTGACAAGGCCGAGATCAGCGTCGAGGCTGACTAGTCGAAAACCTCTGCGGCTGAACGGGTATCGCTGTATTCGCGCACCGAGGTGATCAGCCCGTCGCGGGTCTCGACGATGAACACGAACGGGCTGTCGTAGCGCACCCCGTCGGAGGTGACGCCGTCGCCCTGAGCCTCGATCACCACGCTCTCGCCGTCGTTGAGGCAGCGGATCAGGTCGAAGTTGAGTTGCAGGCGGCGCGTGCGCCGCTCGACCTCTCGCCGCAGCCCCGCCTTGTCGACCGCCTCGCGGGTGACGATGCTCCAGTACGTGAAGTCGTCGCTGAGCAACTCGAAACATTCGTCGACGTCAGCGCCGTCGGAGAGGCACTGCAAAAACATCCACGCCAGTTCGGCCTGCGGGTCGTCGAACGGAGTGGTCATGCCGCCATCCTGTCGCGGAAGACAGCAAGGGGTCAATTGTCCACGGCGGAACCTATGATCCTGGGGAAGTGAAGACCGCCCGCACCGTCACGTTCCCGGGCGTGGTCAGCCCCGGGATCACGCTGGCACCGCTGCGCCGGGGCCCGGGTGATCCCTGTTTCCAGGTAGCCGACGACGGGGCGATCTGGCGGACCAGCCTGTTGGCCAGCGGACCCGTCACCGCGCGGATCACCCGCGCCGCGGCCAACGCCGTGCACTGCGCGGCGTGGGGGAGCGGCGCCGAAGAATTCCTGGACGCGTTGCCCGCTTTGCTCGGGGCCGACGACGACACCTCAGACTTCGTGCCCAGCGATCCGACCGTTGCCGCCGCGCACCGCAAGGTGCCGCATCTGCGTCTGGGCCGAACCGGTCGGGTGCTGGAGGCGCTCATCCCGGCCGTCCTCGAGCAGCGAGTACCGGGCAGGGATGCGTTCCGGTCCTGGCGAGTGCTGGTGACCAAGTTCGGGACGCCGGCGCCGGGGCCGGCGCCGGCGCGGATGCGGGTACCGCCGTCGGCCGAAGCATGGCGCAAGATCCCGTCGTGGGAGTTTCATCGCGCCAACGTGGACCCCGGACGGGCCCGCACGGTCGTCGGCTGTGCGCAGCGGGCGGCGTCGCTGGAACGGCTGGTGTCACGGCCCGCCGTGCACGCCCGTGAAGCTCTGACGTCGCTGCCGGGAGTCGGTGTGTGGACGGCGGCCGAAACGGCGCAGCGGGCGTTCGGCGATCCCGACGCGCTGTCGGTGGGCGACTACCACATTCCCAAGATGATCGGCTGGACGCTGCTGGGTCATCCGATCGTGGACGACGTCATGGTGGAGTTGCTGGAACCCATGCGGCCGCACCGCCACCGGGTGGTCCGCTTGCTGGAGGCCAGCGGTCTGGCGTATGAGCCGCGGCGCGGAGCGCGGTTGCCGGTGCAGGACATCCGCTCGCTTTAGCCCGGCCGAGCAGACGCAGAATCGCCCTATTTCGGCGCGAAATGGGCGATTCCGCGTCTTCTCGCGACCAACCGGTGGTTACCGGGCGCGGTCATCGGGTATCCGGCACGCCGGAAGCGACCGTGTGCGAACGACCTTAGGGAGCAATCGATGACGCAGTTCACTGTCCCCGGGATGACCGACAAGCAGGCCGCCCGGGTCGCTGAGTTGCTGCAGAAGCAGCTGAGCACCTACAACGATCTGCATCTGACGCTGAAGCACATTCACTGGAACGTGGTCGGGCCCAACTTCATCGGCGTGCACGAAATGATCGACCCGCAAGTGGAATTGGTGCGCGGCTATGCCGACGAGGTCGCCGAGCGCATCGCCACTCTGGGCGCCTCCCCGGAGGGCACGCCGGGGGCAATCATCCGGGACCGCAGCTGGGACGACTACTCGGTCGGGCGCGACACCGTGCAGGCGCACCTCGCGGCGCTCGACGTCGTCTACAACGGCGTGATCGAGGACATTCGCAAAGCGATCGAAGAGACCGAGGAACTCGATCCGGTCACTCAGGACATTCTGATCGACCAGGCCGCCGAGCTGGAGAAGTTCCAGTGGTTTGTGCGGGCACACCTGGAGAACGCCGGCGGCAAGCTGGCCCACGAAGGAAAGCCCACCGAACGGGGCGCCGCCAAGGCGGCGCGGGGCAAGGGGTAGCGGCCACGGAATAATCGGACCGCGGTCCGGTTATAGCGGGTATCGGCACTAGGAGGTAGCCATGCCCGCTGTAACCGCAGATACCTTGACCCTGCCGCGAGTGACCCCGGCGGGTCCGGGCGACACCGAACGGCCGGTGCGGTCGATCACCACCGGACCGCGGGGGTACGAAGGCGAGGGGTTTCCCGTCGTCCGCGCATTCGCCGGAGTCAGCACCGCCGCGCTGGATCCGTTCGTGCACATGGACCAGATGGGCGAGGTGGATTACCCGCCCGGCGAGCCGCGAGGCACCGACTGGCACCCGCATCGCGGCTTCGAGACCGTCACCTACATGATTGACGGCCGGTTCGCGCACCAGGACACGCACGGCGGCGGGGGTTTGATCACCGACGGCGCGACCCAGTGGATGACGGCCGGTTCCGGCATCATGCACATCGAGACCCCACCCGCCGAGTTGGTGGAAAGCGGCGGCGTCTTTCACGGCGTGCAACTGTGGGTGAACCTGCCCAAGAAGGACAAGTTCGTCTCTCCCCGCTACCAGGCCATCGAGGGCCAAGACGTCACCTTGCTGTCCTCGGACGACGGCGGAGCGCTGGTCCGGATTATCGCCGGCGATATCGACGGCCACCGCGGTCCCGGTGTCACCCACACGCCGATCACGTTGGCGCACATCACAATCCAGCCCGGCGCGCGGATGAACATCCCATGGAAGCATGACTTCAACGCGTTGGTTTACGTGCTGTCCGGACGCGGGTCCGTCGGCCCGGTGGCGCACCCCATCCACCAAGGCCAGTTGGCGGTTCTCGGACCCGGTGACCGCATCAGCGTCGCCGCCGAGTCGTCCCAGGACGCGCATCGGCCCGCGCTCGAAGTGCTGATCCTCGGCGGTCGGCCCATCCGCGAGCCGGTGTTTCATTACGGACCGTTCGTAATGAACACCAAGACCGAGGTGATCCAGGCACTCGAGGACTTCAGCGCGGGCAAGTTCGGCAGCATCCCGCCCAACGCGCTGATGCCGCACCACGTCCGCCGCTCGCCCTGACGCCACGCCAGCAAACTCATCCACACCCGGGAGCCCAGCCGTCGACAGCCCCGCGAATGCCGACCCGTCGGCCCTGGACAGGGACGCTGACGCCCTCGGCAGCCGAACCTTGTGACGTCGTTAGACGTGCGTAGAGTGCCCATCGGCAGGGCCGACTTTCCTAAGTGCGGGAAGTGATCTGTGGCACAATTAGAGGGTGCCGCATCCCGCGACCCGGGGACCCGGTCGCCCCCCCGCAGCGAAGGCGGCCGAGACCCGCAAGCGCATCTTGCTTGCGGCTCGCGAGGTGTTCAGTGAACGCGGATACGACGCTGCGACGTTCCAGGAGATTGCGCTGCGCGCTGACCTGACGCGCCCGGCGATCAATCATTACTTTTCGCACAAGCGCATGCTGTACCGGGAAGTCTTGGAGCAGACCAACGAAGTGGTGGTCAATGCCGCCGCCGCACGTGCGCGGCGCGAGGCGACGCTCGTCCGGCGGATTTCGACGTTCCTGGCCGCCGCAGCCGAAGCCGACTCCGAAAACCGGTCCGCCGCACGGTTTCTGGTTACCGCAGTGCTGGAATCGCAGCGGCATCCCGATTTGGGGGATGCCGAGACGGACTCACTGCGACGCACGCGCGAATTCGTTGGCTGGGCGGTCCGGGACGCAATCGAGCAGGGCGAGCTCGCCGCCGACACCGACGCCGAATCGCTGACCGAGGTGTTGGTGGCGGTGTTGTGCGGTGTCGGCTTCTATTCGGGTTTCGTGGAAAGCGCTCACGAGGTGGCCGCGATCATCGACCAGGTCGAGCGCTTGCTGGCGGGCGCGCTTCGCCGACCGTGATCTAGCCCACAACAGCAGATAGTTTGCCTAACTTATTGGGTAACATGGTCGCGGCATGACTGACCTGGACGAAGTGCGCTCTGCGCGAACCGATGGCGACAGCTGGGACATCGCGACCAGCGTCGGCTCCACCGCGGTCATGGTGGCCGCGGCTCGTGCCGTCGAGACCGCGTCCCCCGATCCGCTGATTCGCGACGAGTTCGCGCGGGTGCTGGTGTCGGCGGCGGGCCCGGCGTGGGAGCGACTGGCCAGCCCCGACCTGGACTGGATCGGCGACGACGAGCACGGCCGGCGCTCGCACCGGGTGGCCTGCGACTACCAGGCCGTGCGCACCCACTTCTTCGACGAGTACTTCGGCGCCGCCACGCAGGCCGGCATCCGGCAGGCGGTGATCCTGGCCGCCGGACTGGATTCACGCGCATACCGGCTGGAGTGGCCGGCCGGAACCACGGTGTACGAAATCGACCAGCCCAAGGTCCTGGAGTTCAAGACCAGCACTCTGGAAGCGGCCGGCGCGGTTCCGAAGGCGACGCGACGGCCCGTCGCGATCGACTTGCGCGAGGACTGGCCGGCCGCGTTGGCAGCGGCCGGTTTTGACCGCACCCAATCGACCGCCTGGCTGGCCGAGGGCTTGTTGCCCTACCTGCCGCCCGACGCTCAAGACCGGCTCTTCGAGATGGTCACCGCGCTCAGCGCACCCGGCAGCCAGATCGCCGTCGAGGTGTTCAGCTTCGACAGCGGCAACGAGCGCCGCCGGGCCGCTCGGCGCGCGCGGTGGCTGCGCATGCAGCGCCTCGGCCTGGACGTCAACGTCGAGACCCTGACGTACCGCGATGCTGACCGCGCGGACGCCGCCGCCTGGCTGACCGACCACGCCTGGCAGGTGCACGCGGTGAGCAACCGCGAGGAGATGGCCCGGCTGGGTCGAGCGGTGCCCGAGGACCTGACCGAGGAAGCAATCAGCAGCACGCTGCTACGGGCCCGCCTGGGAGGACGATGAGCGTCATGCGCACCCACGACGACACCTGGGACATCGCGACCAGCGTGGGGACCACCGCGGTGATGGTGGCCGCCGCCCGTGCCGTCGAGACCGACAAGCCGGATCCGCTGATCCGGGATCCGTACGCGAAACTCTTGGTGAGCCAGGCGGGCACCGGTGTGTGGGAGACCATGCTCGACGAGTCGATGGTCGCCAAGGTCGAGTCGCTCGATCCCGAGACCGCGGCGATCTTCCAGCACATGCGCAGCTACCAGGCGGTGCGCACCCACTTTTTCGACGAGTATTTCGCCGCCGCGGTGGCCGCCGGAATCCGCCAAGTGGTGATCCTGGCGTCCGGGCTCGATTCGCGCGCCTACCGGCTGCAATGGCCGGCCGGCACCGTCGTGTACGAGATCGACCAGCCCAAGGTGCTGGACTACAAGTCCTCGACGCTGGCCGAAAACGGCATCACGCCCTCGGCAGATCGTCGGGAGGTGCCCATCGACCTGCGCCAGGACTGGCCGGCCGCGCTTCGCGGCGCGGGCTTCGACCCGTCGGCGCCGACGGCCTGGCTGGCCGAGGGCCTGCTGATGTACCTTCCCGCCGAAGCCCAGGATCGGCTCTTTCACCAGATCACCGACTTGAGCCCGGCCGGTAGCCGCATCGCGGTCGAAACCGCGGCGAGCCACGCCGACGAGCGGCGCCAGGAAATGCGTGAGCGGTTCCAGAAGGTGGCAGAACAGCTCGGCCTCGAGCAGACCGTCGACGTGCAGGACCTGATCTATCACGACGAGAACCGCGCCGTTGTCGCCGACTGGCTGGCCGACCACGGCTGGAAGGTCACCGCACAGAATTCGGGCGACGAGATGCGCCGGCTGGGCCGCTGGGTGGAAGGCGTGCCGATGGCCGACGACAAAGACGCGTTCGCCCAGTTCGTCACCGCCGAGCGCGCATAGTCCCCGCACTGCCGGCCCTGTTGCCCAACCGGGTGGTTGATTAGGATTGGGCTTCCGCCGGTCAGGAAGGGGACCCCAATGACGACCGAAGCCGCAGCCAACACCACCAGCGCCGTCACCCCGCCCGCAACGGATGTCGCGAAGACGGTTGCCCGCTTACGCCAAACCTTCGCCGCCGGCAAGACCCGGCCGGTGGAATGGCGGCGCGAGCAGCTTCGCAACCTCGAACGCATGATGGCCGAGAACGAGGCCAAGATCGCCGACGCGCTGAATCACGACCTCTGCCGCAAGCCGTTCGAGGCGTGGATGGCCGACACCGCGACCACTGCCGGCGAGGCGCGCTATGCCGCCAAGCATGTCAAGAAGTGGATGCGCCGCAAGTACACCCGGCTCGAGCTTTCGCAGTTGCCCGGCCGCGGCTGGATCGAATACGAGCCGTACGGCACGGTCCTGATCATCGGCGCGTGGAATTACCCGTTCTACCTGACGCTCGGCCCGGCGGTCGGTGCGATCGCAGCCGGAAACACCGTGGTACTCAAGCCATCTGAGGTCGCGGAGGCATCGGCCCACTTGATGGCCGAGTTGGTGCCGCAATACCTGGACAACGACGCGATCGCCGTGGTGGAGGGCGACGCCTCGGTCAGCCAGGGGCTGCTGGCGCAGGGGTTCGACCGCGTGTTGTTCACCGGCGGCACCGACATCGGCCGCAAGGTCTACGAAGCCGCGGCGCCGCACCTGACTCCGGTCACGCTGGAGCTCGGCGGCAAGAGCCCGGTGATCGTCGCCGCCGACGCCGACGTCGACGTCGCCGCCAAGCGGATCGCCTGGATCAAACTGATGAACGCCGGCCAGACCTGCGTCGCACCCGACTACGTACTGGCCGACGCCAAGATCCGCGACGAGCTCGTCAACAAGATCGGCGAAGCCATCACGACGTTCGGATCCGAAGACCCGAACGGCATGCGGATTGTCAACCAGCGCCAATTCGACCGGCTGACAAGTTATCTGGCAGAGACGAAGGGGAACATCGCGGTCGGCGGCAAGTCGGACGCCGCGGACCTGCGGATCCAGCCGACGGTGGTCGTCGACCCCGACCCCGACGACGCACTGATGAAAAACGAGATCTTCGGCCCGATCCTGCCGGTGATCTCCGTCCAGTCTCTCGACGAGGCAATACAATTCGTGAATTCGAGGCCAAAGCCGTTGTCGGCCTACCTGTTCACCAAGACCCGTGCCGTGCGGGAGCGGGTGATCAAGGAGGTGCCTGCCGGTGGGATGCTGGTCAACCACCTCGCCTTCCAGGTGACCACCGCCAAGCTGCCGTTCGGCGGGGTCGGCGCGTCGGGGATGGGCGCCTACCACGGCCGCTTCGGCTTCGAGGAGTTCAGCCACCGCAAGTCGGTGTTGACCAAGCCGACCCGACCCGATGTGTCGGCGATGATCTACCCGCCGTATACAGAGAAGGCGTGGAAGTTGGCGCGCCGGCTGTTCTGACCCGCCGCGTCCCTCCCTTGGTATCCAGAAAGGACAGCTATGCCCGGAGTGCAGGATCGCGTCATCGTCGTCACCGGAGCCGGCGGGGGATTGGGGCGCGAGTACGCGCTGACCCTCGCGCGTGAAGGCGCCAGTGTCGTCGTCAACGACCTAGGTGGAGCCCGCGACGGGACGGGCGCCGGGCATTCGATGGCCGACCAGGTGGTCGCCGAGATCAAGGACGCCGGCGGGCGCGCCGTCGCGAACTACGACAGCGTGGCCGAATCGGAGGGCGCGGAGAACATCATCAAGACAGCCCTCGACGAGTTCGGCAAGGTCGACGGCGTGGTCAGCAACGCGGGGATTCTGCGGGACGGCACGTTCCACAAGATGTCGTTCGAGAACTGGGACGCCGTGCTCAAAGTGCACCTCTACGGCGGTTACAACGTCATCCGCGCGGCCTGGCCGCATTTCCGTGAGCAGAGCTTCGGCCGGGTGGTGGTCGCCACGTCCACCAGCGGGCTGTTCGGCAACTTCGGGCAGGCCAACTACGGCGCGGCCAAGCTGGGCCTGGTCGGGTTGATCAACACGCTGGCCCAGGAGGGCGCGAAGTACAACATCCACGCCAACGCGCTGGCGCCGATCGCCGCCACCCGGATGACGCAAGACATCCTGCCGCCTGAGGTGTTCGAGAAGCTCACCCCCGAGTACGTGGCGCCGGTGGTGGCCTACCTGTGCACCGAGGAATCCGACGACACCGGATCGGTGTTCATCGTCGGCGGCGGCAAGGTGCAGCGGACCGCGCTGTTCCAGAACGAAGGCGTGACGTTCTCCGAGCCGCCGTCGGTCGACGACGTGGCCGGGAAATGGTCGACAATCACCGACCTGTCCGGAGCTCAGCAGGCGAAGTTCTCGCTCTGAGCCACCGGCCGTGAAAGCCTGTGTGGTACAGGAGCTCTCGGGTCCATCCGGTTTGGTGTACACCGACGTCGACGACGTCGCCGGCAATGACGACACGGTGGTCGTCGACGTGCGCGCCGCCGGCGTGTGCTTTCCGGATCTGCTGCTGAGCAAAGGCGAATACCAGCTGAAGCTGCCGCCGCCATTCATCCCCGGCATGGAGACCGCGGGCGTGGTGAGTTGGGCGCCCGAAGAATCCGGTTTCGCCGTGGGGGATCGGGTGTCGGCGTTCGGGATTCTCGGTGGCTTCGCCGAACAGGTGGCCGTGCCGCTGGACAATGTGGTGCACAGTCCCGCGGAGCTCGACGACGCCGAAGCCGTTGCGCTGCTGGTGAATTACAACACCATGTACTTCGCGCTGGCCCGTCGTGCGGCGATGCGGCCCGGTGACACGGTGCTGGTGCTGGGTTCGGCCGGCGGGGTTGGCACCGCGGCGATCCAGGTCGCCCGGGCGATGGATGCCGGCAAGGTGATCGCCATGGTGCACCGCACGGGCGCAACGGATTTCGTCGAATCGCTGGGCGCGGACGTGGTGCTGCCTTTAGCTGACGGCTGGGCGAAGGCGGTGCGCGACGCCACCGACGGCCGCGGGGTGGACATCGTCGTCGACCCGGTGGGCGGCTCGGCGTTCGACGACGCCATCCGGGTGCTGGCGGTGGACGGCAAGCTGCTGGTGATCGGCTTCGCCGCAGGCGGCATCCCCACCGTCAAGGTCAACCGGTTGCTGCTGCGCAACATCAGCGTGGTCGGCGTGGCGTGGGGCGAATACCTGAACAAGGTGCCAGGTTCGGCCAAGCTGTTCGCCTGGGGGTTGAACCAGTTGGTAGCCCGTGGCTTGAAACCTCCTCCACCCCAACGGCATCCGCTGTCCGAGGGACGGGCTGCGCTTCAGGCCCTGGCCGACGGCGGGGTGCTCGGCAAGGTCGTGCTCGAACCTTAGCCTGCGTCAGGTCAACAACGATTCGCGCAGCCGGTCCACGTCGGACTCTGTGATGCCGGCGTCGCGCAGGTAGCCTTCGAGCGAGCCGAAGGTGTCGTCGATCGTCTGCCGCGCGGCATCCAGGTATTCCTCACGGACACCCAGGACCTCGTCGGAGAGCCGCGCCTCGGTGAATGTCATAACCTCGGGCGTCAATTCGGTCTCGGAGCGCTGCTTGATCATCTCCAGAATCTGCTCGCGCAGCTGCGGGGCGGCGTCGTTGCTGCGCAAGTAGTCCGCCAGCACGGCGTCGCGGTCGATGCCGACCGTTTCGAGGACCGTCGCGACCATGAACCCGGTGCGATCCTTGCCTGCGAAGCAGTGCGCCAGCACCGGCCGGCCGGCAGCCAGCAGCATGATGACGCGGCGCAGCGCGCGCTGGGCGCCGTTGTAGGTGGGGAACCGGCGGTACTCGTCGACCATGTAGCGGGCGGCGGCGTCGGCGACCGACTCCTCGCTGGGCTTCTCGGTCATCATCCGCTGCCACGCATGTTCGTGCGGCGCAGCGCCATTGGTCTCCTCCGCGGCGAGATCCGGGATCGGCAGCAGGTGAATGTCGACGCCGTCGGGCACCCGGCCCGGTCCGCGGCGCTCGACCTCGCGGGGCGAACGCAAGTCGGCGATGTCGGTGATGCCCAACCGGTTCAGCGCGTCGCGGCCGTCGTCGTCGAGCCGGCTCAGCTCGCCGGAGCGAAACAGCCGCCCGGGCCGCACGCCGGTTGACAGCGCTACGTCGCGGAAGTTCAACGCGCCGGACAGTTCGCGGATCTCGGTCGTCACGTCAGGTGACCGCCGCCGCGAAAGCGCTTTTGTCCCGGCCGATTTCGGCGCGGGCGATCGACCGCAGGTGCACCTCGTCGGGTCCGTCGAAGATCCGCATCGCGCGATGCCAGCCGTACAGCCGGGCCAGCGGTGTGTCGTCGCTGACGCCGGCCGCGCCGTGCACCTGGATGGCGCGGTCGATGACGTCGCAGGCCACCTGCGGCGCCACCGCCTTGATCTGCGACACCAGCAAGTGGGCGGCCTTGTTGCCGTGCTGATCGATGGTCCACGCCGCTTTTTCGCAGAGCAGCCGGGCTTGGTCGATCTCGTTGCGGGACTTGGCGATCGACTGCTGCACCACGCCTTGCTCAGCCAGCGGCCGGCCGAACGCCACCCGGTTGCGGGCCCGGTTGACCATCAGCGCCAGCGCACGTTCGGCGGCCCCCAGGGCACGCATGCAGTGGTGGATGCGGCCCGGTCCCAGCCGTGCCTGGGCGATCGCGAAGCCCGCGCCCTCCTCGCCCAGCAGATTGGTGGTCGGCACCCGGACGTTGTCGTAGATCACCTCGCAGTGCCCGTGCTGGTCGTGCCAGCCGAACACCGGCGTCGAGCGCACGACCGTCACGCCGGGCGTGTCCATCGGCACCAGGATCATCGACTGCTGTTGATGGCTGGCCGCATCCGGATTGGTGCGGCCCATCACGATCAGCAGCTTGCAGCGCGGGTCGGCCGCGCCCGAGGTCCACCATTTGCGGCCGTTGATCACGTAGTCGCCGCCGTCGCGGGTGATCGTGGTTTCGATGTTGCGGGCGTCGCTGCTGGCGACCGCGGGCTCCGTCATCGAGAACGCACTGCGGATCTGACCGTCGAGCAGCGGCTGCAGCCACTGCGTGCGCTGCTCGTCGGTGGCGAACATGTGCAGGATTTCCATGTTGCCGGTGTCCGGCGCCGCGCAGTTGAGCGCCTCCGGAGCAATCTCCACGCTCCACCCGGTCTGCTCGGCCAGCGGGGCGTATTCCAGATTGGTCAGCCCCGACTCGGCGGGCAGGAACAGATTCCACAGCCCGCGCTCTTTGGCCTTGACCTTCAATTCCTCGACGACCGGCGGCACGGTGTGGTCGCCAGGACCGGCTTCGTGGCGGTAGCGGTCGTATTCGGCCTCGGCGGGAAAGACGTACTCGGTCATGAAGTCGGACAGCCGCTTGTGGTAGCCGTTGCCTTTGGCCGACATCGCGAAGTCCATGACGGTCACGATAAGCCAGCATGGTGTCATGCCCGAGACGCGCCCGCCGCTTCCGCCGTTCACGCTCGAGACCGCGATGCAGAAGGTTCAGTCCGCCGAGGACGCCTGGAACACCCGCGACCCGGAGAAGGTCGCGGCCGCCTACACGGCCGATTCGCACTGGCGCAACCGCGACCTGCACATCGTCGGCCGCGACGAAATCGTCGCGTTTCTGACCCGCAAGTGGCAGCGCGAGCTCGACTACTGCCTGCGCAAAAGCCTGTGGGCATTCACCGGAAACCGGATCGCCGTGCGGTTCCAGTACGAATGCCACGACGACGCCGGCCAGTGGTATCGCAGTTACGGCAACGAGCTGTGGGAGTTCGCGGACACCGGCCTGATGTCCCGGCGCGAAGCCAGCATCAACGACGTCGCGATCTCCGAATCCGAGCGGCGCTTGTTCGGACCACGCCCGGAAGCGGAGTACGGCCAGGACATCCCGCTGTGGTAGTCGCGGATAGCCGCCGACTGTGCGTTGTCATACGCCCGCTGCGGCGCGTCGCGGATAAAACCGCACAATCGATCTCCGGACGGCTGCATGTGAGCGCCGGGGAGCGGCGCCGGGCGGTCGGGTTAGGGTGAGTGCCGATCCAATGGGGGCAGGGAAAGAAGACGGACGCGCTATGACGGAAACGCAGACGACGGTCGGGGTGGTCGCCGAGTCCGGGGCCGACGAGCGACGGGTCGCGCTGGTACCCAAAGCTGTCGGCCCGCTGGTCAAAAGTGGTGTCGGGGTGGTCGTGGAATCCGGCGCCGGTGAACGGGCATTGCTTCCCGACGACCTCTACACCGAGGCCGGGGCCAGCATCGGCGACGCCTGGGCCGCCGACGTCGTCGTCAAGGTGGCGCCGCCCACCGCCGACGAGGTGAGCCGGCTCCGCAACGGCCAGACACTGATCGGGTTCCTCGCGCCCCGCAACGCCGACAACCAGATCGAGGCGCTGAGGCAGGCCGGCGTGCAGGCGTTCGCGCTCGAGGCCATCCCGCGGATCTCCCGCGCGCAGGCGATGGACGCGCTGTCGTCGCAAGCCAACGTGGCCGGCTACAAGGCCGTGCTGCTGGCCGCCTCGGAGTCGACCCGGTTCTTCCCGATGCTGACCACCGCGGCGGGCACCGTGAAGCCGGCCACCGTATTAGTTCTCGGCGTCGGGGTGGCGGGGCTGCAGGCACTGGCGACCGCCAAGCGGCTGGGCGCCCGTACCTCCGGCTACGACGTGCGGCCCGAGGTCGCCGACCAGGTCCGCTCGGTGGGCGCGCAGTGGCTGGATGTCGGGATCGACGCGTCGGGTGAGGGCGGCTATGCGCGCGAGCTCACCGACGAGGAACGCGCGCAGCAACAGAAGGCCCTCGAGGAGGCCATCACCGGTTTCGACGTGGTGATCACCACCGCGCTGGTGCCCGGCAAGCCGGCGCCGCGGCTGGTGACCGCCGCCGCGGTGCAAGGCATGAAGCCGGGCAGCGTGGTGGTCGACCTGGCCGGCGAGGCGGGCGGCAACTGCGAACTCACCGAGCCGGGCCAGACCGTCGTCAAACATGACGTCACGATCGCCGCGCCGCTGAATCTGCCGGCGACCATGCCCGAACACGCCAGCGAGCTCTACAGCAAGAACATCACCGCGCTGCTGGAACTGCTGATCAAGGACGGCAAGCTGGCCCCCGATTTCGACGACGAAGTCGTGGCGGCCGCGTGCGTGACCCGCGGAGAGGACAGCTAGATGTACGACGAACTTCTGGCCAACCTGGCGATCCTGGTGCTGTCCGGGTTCGTCGGCTTTGCCGTGATCTCGAAAGTGCCCAACACGCTGCACACTCCGCTGATGTCGGGCACCAACGCCATCCACGGCATCGTGGTGCTCGGCGCGCTGCTGGTGCTCGGAACGATCGAGCACCCGTCGCTCGCCTTGCAGATCATCCTGTTTGTCGCGCTGGTTTTCGGCACGCTGAACGTGATCGGCGGCTTCATCGTCACCGACCGGATGCTGGGCATGTTCAAAGGCAAGAAGCCAGCGCCTGTCAAAACTGAGGAGCCGGTGGCGAAATGAACTACCTCGTCACGGTTCTCTACATCATCTCGTTCGCGCTGTTCATCTACGGGCTGATGGGCCTGACCGGGCCCAAGACCGCGGTGCGTGGCAACTTGATCGCCGCGGTGGGCATGGCGATCGCCGTGGCAGCCACGCTGATCCTCATCCGTCATACCCATCAGTGGCCGCTGATCATCGCGGGCCTGGTTCTAGGCGTCGTGCTCGGCGTGCCACCGGCGCGGCTGACAAAGATGACGGCGATGCCGCAGCTGGTGGCGTTCTTCAACGGCGTCGGTGGTGGCACCGTCGCGTTGATCGCCCTCTCGGAATTCATTGACACGACGGGCTTTTCGGCATTTCCGCCCGATGAGTCGCCGACCGCGCACGTGGTCGTGGCATCGTTGTTCGGCGCCATCATCGGCTCAATTTCGTTCTGGGGCTCACTGGTCGCGTTCGGCAAGCTGCAAGAGATCATCTCCGGCCGGCCGATCGGCATCGGCAAGGCGCAACAGCCGCTGAACCTGCTGCTGTTGGCCGGCGCCATTGCCGCCGCGGTGGTGATCGGGCTCGGCGCCCATCCGGGCAGCGGCGGGGTGTCGCTGTGGTGGATGATCGGGCTGCTGGCCGCCGCCGGTGTGCTGGGTCTGATGGTGGTGCTGCCGATCGGCGGCGCCGACATGCCCGTCGTGATCTCGATGCTCAACGCGATGACCGGCCTGTCGGCGGCCGCGGCCGGGTTGGCGCTGAACAACACCGCGATGATCGTCGCAGGCATGATCGTCGGCGCCTCCGGTTCGATCCTGACCAACCTGATGGCCAAGGCGATGAACCGCTCCATCCCGGCCATCGTCGCCGGCGGGTTTGGTGGCGGCGGGATCGCTCCCGGTGGCGGCGACGGCGGCGACAAGCACGTCAAGTCCACCTCGGCCGCAGACGCCGCGATCCAGATGGCCTATGCCAACCAGGTGATCGTGGTGCCGGGTTACGGGCTGGCTGTCGCGCAGGCCCAGCATGCGGTCAAGGACATGGCCAGCCTGCTCGAAAACCGTGGCGTCCCAGTGAAATACGCGATCCACCCCGTCGCGGGCCGGATGCCCGGCCACATGAACGTGCTGCTGGCCGAGGCCGAGGTCGACTACGACGCGATGAAAGACATGGACGACATCAACGACGAGTTCGCCCGCACCGACGTCACGCTGGTCATCGGCGCCAACGACGTCACCAACCCGGCGGCCCGCAACGAGGCGTCCAGCCCCATCTAC
Source organism: Mycobacterium sp. MFM001 (assembly GCF_003402475.1). Taxonomy (GTDB): domain Bacteria; phylum Actinomycetota; class Actinomycetes; order Mycobacteriales; family Mycobacteriaceae; genus Mycobacterium. The sequence continues at coordinate 283,442 of NZ_BFAB01000001.1, read as the reverse complement.
GGCATGCCGATCCTCAACGTGGACAAGTCCAAGTCGGTGATCGTGCTGAAGCGGTCGATGAATTCGGGGTTTGCCGGCATCGACAACCCGCTGTTCTACGCTGAGGGCACCACGATGTTGTTCGGCGACGCCAAGAAGTCGGTGTCAGAGGTGACTGAGGAACTCAAAGCCCTCTAGACGGGGGGATAGTTCGGCGGCGGGTAGCCGTTGCCGTCGACGACGCCGCGGAAGCCCCAGGGCATGTACTTGAAGAAGAACTCGAGCTCGTCGGAAAAGTCGTAGCTCGGGTCAGGATCGGGATTCATCTGAGCACCTCTCGACTTGACGACGCGGTTCGCCAGGCAAGTCTAGTCCCATCGGGCAACGGCGCGACAGTAGTTGCCTAGACTACTAACCAGTTGATTGATACCGGCACGTGGACCCGGCCGGCCGACAGGGAGTACACATGCCATCCGAGAACGGGCTCTCCCGCCGTGAAGAGCTGCTGACCGTCGCCACCAAGCTGTTCGCCGCGCGCGGCTACCACGGTACCCGGATGGACGACGTCGCCGACGTGGTCGGGCTGAACAAGGCCACGGTCTACCACTACTACGCCAGCAAGTCGCTGATCCTCTACGACATCTATCAGCAGGCTGCCGAGCGCACGTTGGCGGCAGTCCACGACGATCCGTCGATCTCCGCGCGTGAGGCGCTGTATCAGTACACGGTGCGGCTGCTCAACCAGATCGCCGCCAACCCCGAAGGGGCGGCCGTGTACTTCCAGGAGCAGCCGTACATCACCGAGTGGTTCACCGAAGAGCAGGTCGCCGCGGTCCGCGAGAAAGAGATCCAGGTCTACGAGCACGTGCACGGCCTCATCGACCGCGGCATCGCCAGCGGCGAGTTCTACGAATGCGACTCGCACGTGCTTGCGCTCGGCTACATCGGGATGACGCTGGGCGCCTACCGGTGGCTGCGGCCCCACGGCCGTCGCTCGGCACAGGAGATTGCCGCCGAGTTCAGCACCGCGCTGCTGCGCGGGTTGATCCGCGACGAGACGATCCGCGCGGAGTCACCGCTGGGCGTCAAAACCGAAATCGAAACAGCCGGTCAGAGTTCCTGACGACCGGGATCGCGCCGAGTATCCGGTAGAGCGCACGTTGCGGTCGCAACGGGATTTTCGTCGCGTCGATGATCGGTGATATCTCGACGAGTTTCAGCCGCGGGTTCCACTCGCTGAATTCGCGGCCGTCGCGCGTGCCGGATTTGGTGATTCCCGACGTGAGCATCTTGGACAGTCGCGGACCCCACCACGCCCCGAGATCAGCCAGCAGTTCACCGTGGTCGAACCGATCGAGCAGCCGCTGCAGCAGGTCGCGTATCTCGGCTTCGCTCAGATACATCAGCAGTCCTTCGGCGATGATCAACCCCGAGCGGCCCGCCGGAATCTGGTCTAGCCATTGCGGATCTGTCACCGACGACCCGATCATCCGGTAGCGGTCGGTGTCGTCGTACAACTGGCGACGCAAGCTGATCACTTGCGGGACGTCAATGTCGAACCACTGTTGCGCCGGCTGCAGCCGGAAATATCGGGTGTCCAGCCCGCAGCCCAGGTGCAGCACCACGGCGTCCGGATTGCGGTTCAGGAAGTCGGCAGCCCAGTCGTCAAGTTGCTTGGCGCGCAACGCAACCAGAAACTGGTAGATCGACGGCTGGACTCTGCGGTGCACGCGGGCGAAGTCGTAGTCGATCCGGTCGACGGCGTCGGCGGCCGCGCGGTCGCCGAGAATCGGTTGCGCCAAACGGCTTTCGTACGCGCGCAGGTACAGCGTGCACAGGTTCGTCCACTCCACCGAGCCCCAGCGCACGCCGGAAAAATCCACCTTGCCCGTCACCGCTTCCTCCGCTCGTCCCGGTACTCCGCCCACAACTGCATCAATTTGTCGCGGTAGGCGTTGTTGCAGAACTCGCAGAAATCCCTGAAGTCCTGCAGTAGCTCCCGTTGCTCGGCACGGTCCTCGCCGAGCAGCTTCAAGCCGAAGTCGGCGGCGTGCACACCCGGTTGCATAAGGCTGAATTGCACAGTCAGCACCTGGGTGAAGCCGCCGGGAGTGACGCGGTAGCGGTGTTCGCGAGACGCCGACGGCAGCCGCTCGATCATTCCGGCCGCTTGCAGCTGGCGAGCGACTGTGCTGACGGACGCCTTACTCACCGACAGCTCGGTCGCCAACTCGGCCAACGATTGGTGGAGTGGCTCGCAGATCATCAGCCAGCCGTAGACCCGGCCCATTGTCCGCGGCCCGCCCATGCTCTCGAAGAACAGCCCGATGCGGTCGACGAACTCGGCCTCTTCGGCGCGCATCGCTCTCCCTAGTACGTTAAGTACAAACTGAACGTACTATACACAGACCGGATGCCGGCGTGTTGTCGGCTAGCGCCCACACTGTTCGGATGAGCACTGACATGTTCCGGCTGGACGGCAAGGTCGCGGTGGTCACCGGCGGCGGCCGCGGCATCGGACTGATGATCGCGCGCGGGCTGCTGCAGGCTGGCGCGAGCGTGTACCTGTCCAGCCGCAAGGAAGCCGAGCTCGAAGCCGCCGTCGCGGAGTTGTCCGCCCATGGCCCGGTGCATGCCATCCCCGCCGACCTCGGTACCGCCGAAGGTGTGCAGGCACTGACCGCGGGGCTGGCCGATCGGGAGGATGCGATCCATGCGCTGTTCAACAATGCCGGCGCCGCCTGGGGTGCGCCATTCGACGAGTTCCCCGAATCCGGCTTCGACAAGGTGCTCGACGTCAACGTCAAAGGTGTGTTTCTGCTGACGCGCGCTCTGGTGCCGATGCTGCGGGCGGCCGCGACGCCCGACGACCCGACGCGGGTGGTCAACACCGGCAGCGTCGACGGCCTGCGCGCACCGGTGAAGGGGATGAACAACTTTTCCTACAGTGCCAGCAAGGCCGCCGTGCACATGCTGACCCGCCACCTGGCCGGCGAGCTGGCCCCGGAGATTCTCGTCAACGCGATTGCACCTGGGCTGTTCCAGTCCCGGATGACCAAGGAACTCCTGGTGGCCGGGCCCGACGCGGTCGGCGCTCAGCTGCCGCTAGGCCGGATCGGTCAGGCCGACGACATGGCCGGCATCGCGGTATTCCTCGCCAGCCGGGCCAGCGCGTACATCACCGGCGCGGTGATCCCGGTCGACGGCGGGGTGAGCACCATCCGCTAACCCGCCTTCAGGTGCTTGTCGAGGAAGGCGATCTGGTCGGTGACGACGCGCTCGAAGGCATCGTCGACATAGATCGCGAAATGGCCTTCGGGATAGACCTTGACCTCACCTTTGGGCGCCTTGGCGGCGTAGCGCAGCGTCGGACCCGCCGGTGCCACGGAGTCGGTTTCGCAGACGCAGAACAGGATTGGACACGGGATCTTTGCCGCCTGCCGCCCTGGGCGATACGCCAGGATCTTCACGCCGATCCGGGCCGCCACCTCGTTGGGCGGCTGGGCTCCATCGGGCATCAGCCGCTGATAGCCGGCATACGCGTCGGGGGCATTCATCAGCGCCACCTCGCCCGGCTCGCCCGCCGTCGTCACCATCACCGGGTCTCTGCCGAGCCGCGCCGCGACGAGGTCGCGGATCGCCAGCGCAGTAATGCGTGCGCTCACGACCGGACTGAGGGTCAGCGCCGAGGCGATCCCGTCGGTGAACGGACATTGCGCGACGACGGCCGCGATGCCGGGCAGCTGTGCCGCGGTGGCGATCACGTGCCCGCCGCCAAACGACGTGCCCCACAGGCCGATTCGGCTGTCGTCGATCCCGGGCAGGGTGCGGGCGTAGGCGACGGCAGCGGTCCAGTCCTGCAATTGCATACCCACATCGAGCAACTGCCTCGGTTGGCCCTCGCTGTCGCCGAAGTTGCGGTAATCGAACACCAGGCAGGCATATCCGGCGGCGCTGAACCGTTCGGCGTAGGCATCCAGCCGCATGGTGCGCACCGCGCCCAACCCGTGAGCCATCACCAGCAACGGCGCATCGCCGGTGCTGTCCGGCCGGTAGAGCCACGCGCTGATCCGGTCGTGACCGGAGTTGAACCAAACGTCCTCCCGTTGCGCCATGTGCCGCATCATTCCGTACGGTGAACTGACACGAAAGACCGACGGCGGAGGACGCGGGTGAAGTCGACATTGCTCTCGCGGCGAGACCTGGACTTCTTGCTCTTCGAGTGGTTGCGGGTCGAGGAACTGACCAAGCGAGAACGCTTCGCCGAGCACTCCCGGGAGACGTTCGGCGACGTGCTCGAGTTGTGCGAACAGTTGGCGACCCGATACTTCGCTCCGCACAACAAGAAGAGCGACGCGCACGAGCCCAGCTTCGACGGCACGACGGTCACGATCATTCCTGAGGTGAAGGAGGCGTTGGACGCCTTCGCGGCCGCCGATCTGCTCGGCATGGCCATGGACTCCGAACTCGGCGGAGCGCAACTACCCGCGACCGTCGCGCAAGCCGGGTTCGCCTGGCTGGCGGCGGCCAACGTCAGCACCGCCGGCTATGTCATGCTGACGATGGCGAACGCCAACCTGATCGCGAAATTCGGTACCGCCGAACAGGTCTCGACCTTTGTCAAGCCGATGCTGGCCGGCCGGTTCTTTGGAACCATGTGCCTGTCCGAAACCCAGGCGGGATCGTCGCTGGCCGATATCGCCACCCGCGCCGAGCCTCACGATGACGGCAGCTACCGGTTGTTCGGCTCGAAGATGTGGATATCCGGTGGCGAACACGAACTGACCGACAACATCGTGCATCTGGTGCTGGCCAAGATCCCGGGCGGACCACCGGGTACCAAAGGGATCTCGCTGTTCATCGTGCCCAAGTTTCTGGTCGGCCCGGACGGGTCGATCGGGGAACGCAACGACGTGGTGCTGGCCGGCCTCAACCACAAGATGGGCTATCGCGGAATCACCAACACCGTCCTGAACTTCGGTGAAGGGGCCTTCCGGCCCGGCGGGGAGGCGGGGGCCGTCGGCTACCTGGTCGGCGAACCGCACCGCGGCATCACCTACATGTTTACGATGATGAACGAAGCCCGCCTCGGGGTAGGCATGGGCGCAATCGCGCTGGGCTATACCGGCTACCTCAAGTCGCTGCAATACGCGCAGGAACGGCCACAGGGCCGGCCGGTGACGTCGAAAGACCCGGCCGTGCCGCAGATTCCGATCATCGAGCACGCGGATGTCAAACGGATGCTGCTGGCGCAGAAGTCCTACGTGGAGGGCGCGCTGGCGTTGGCGCTGTATTGCGCCAGGCTCGTCGACATCCAGCACAGCGCGGAGTCCGACGAAGAGAGCGACAACGCCACGCTGTTACTGGATATCCTGACGCCGGTCGCCAAAAGCTGGCCGTCACAGTGGTGTCTGGCCGCCAACGACTTGGCCATCCAAGTACACGGCGGCTACGGCTACACCCGCGAATACGACGTCGAGCAGCACTACCGCGACAACCGACTCAACCCGATTCACGAGGGCACCCACGGCATTCAGAGCCTGGACCTGTTGGGCCGCAAGGTCACTCAACGTAACGGTGCCAGCCTTCTCGCGTTGAACGACGCGGTGAAGCAGACCATTTCCGCTGCCGAGGCCGTGGGCGGCGACCTGGCCGACTTCGCCGCACAGCTCGACGCGGTGACCCGACGATTGGCGGAAGTGACCACGGCGATGTTCTCGTCGGGCGACATCGAGGCGGCGATGGCCAACAGCGCGATCTACCTCGAGGCGTTCGGCCATCTCGTCGTCGCCTGGATGTGGCTGGCGCAACTGCTGGCCGCCAACGGCAAGAGCGGCGACTTCTACGACGGCAAACGCCAGGCGGCCCGCTACTTCTTTCACTACGAATTGCCCAGGACCGCACCGCAACTCGACCTGCTGCAGAGCCTGGACCGCACCACGCTGGAGATGCAGCCCCAGTGGTTCTAGCGAGCCTGGCCGGTGTGGTGGGCGCCCGCCACGTCAGCGCCGACCCCGACGTGCTTGCCGGCCGCATTGTCGACCACACCGGCCGCTACCGCGGACGGGCCAGCGCGCTGGTGCGGCCCGGATCGGCCGACGAGGTAGCCGAGGTGCTGCGGATCTGCCGCGACGCCGGAGCGCACGTCACGATCCAGGGCGGCCGGACCTCGCTGGTGGCCGGCACCGTCCCCGAACACGACGACGTGCTGCTGTCCACCGAAAGACTCACTGCCATCGGCGAAGTCGACACCGTCGAACGCCGCATCGACGTGGGTGCCGGCGCGACGCTGGCCGCGGTGCAGCGCGCCGCGGCCACCGCCGGCCTGGTGTTCGGTGTGGACCTCGCCGCCCGCGACACCGCCACCGTCGGCGGCATGGCGTCCACCAACGCCGGCGGACTGCGCACCGTGCGCTACGGCAACATGGGGCAGCAGGTCGTCGGTTTGGACATCGCGTTGCCGGACGGCTCGGTGCTGCGCCGGCACAGCCGGGTGCGGGCCGACAACACCGGCTACGACCTGCCGTCGCTGTTCGTCGGGGCCGAAGGCACGCTGGGCGTCATCACCGGGCTGGATCTGCGGCTGCATCCCAACCCGGCGCATCGGGTGACTGCGGTGTGCGGGTTTGCCGACCTGGCCGCATTGGTCGAGGCCGGCAGGCTGTTCCGCGATCTCGACGGCATTGCCGCGCTGGAGCTGATCGACAGGCGGTCCGGGGTCACGGCACCAGTGGACGGTGACTGGCTGCTGCTGGTGGAGCTGGCATCCGACCACGACCAGACTGATCGGCTGGCCGACGCGCTCGCGGGCGTCGCGATGTGCAGCGAGCCGGCCGTCGGCGTCGATGTGGCCGCACAGCAGCGGCTGTGGCAGGTGCGGGAATCGGTAGTCGAGCTACTGGGCGCGTATGGCCCACCGCTGAAATTCGATGTGTCCCTTCCGCTTTCGGCGATCGACGGGTTCGCCGCGAAGGCCGATGCGCTGATCGGCCAGCGTGCGCCCGACGCGATTCCGGTGCTGTTCGGGCATATCGGCGAGGGCAATCTGCATCTCAACGTATTGCGCTGCACATCTGAGGCGGAAGCCGCGCTCTACGCGGCGATGATGGAGCTGATCGCCGACTGCGGCGGCAACGTCAGCTCCGAACACGGTGTCGGCAGCCGCAAACGCGGCTACGTCGGCATGTCGCGCGAGCCGGCCGACATCGCGGCGATGCGGCGGATCAAAGCGGCTTTCGACCCGACGGGTTACCTCAACGCCGCAGTGCTGTTCAGTCGCGACGGGTAATCCCGACCGCGTGCCGCAGCTGGGCGAGGAATTGGTCAGCGTCGTCGCTGCGCACGATGTAGTGCGAGATCGCCACCCGGATCGCCGTCGCAGCCTTCACCGCGCCGCCGGGCCCGGGCATCAATTGCTCCAGCCCTCCCCGCATCACCGGCATGATCCGTGACAATTCGGCGATCACGTGCTCGGGCTCGATGTCGACCATCCGCACACCGGTGTAGGAGTACTGGTACTCGACCATGAAGCGCAGCGCGGCGTCCAGCTTGTCGACACCCTTCAGGCCAGCCGTCGCCCGGGCCAGGCCCCGGTCGAACACTTGCCGTTCGTAGCGCGAAAACGCCGAGAGCAGTTCCTCTTTGGAGGGAAACCAGCGATACAGCGTCGGGCGGGAGACGCCGGCCTGGGTCGCCACGTCGGACAGGCTGAGCTTGCGTTTGCCGTTGCGGCCGAGCACCTCGGCGGTGGCGGCAAGGATGCGCTGCTGCGTCGAGGTGTCTTCCGCGAACGTCGTCTCCACATCCAACCTTTACAAAATAACGTCGAAATGTCCCGCTGTCTGGGTGCCACCGTCAAGGGCCGTCGATCCCCAGATTTTAGCCACGACAAGCAGGTCATGACCGAGTTTCGCGCCGCAGTGGTCACCGAGGCCGCGTCGTCCGTCGCGCTGGCGACCGCTGCCCGACTGGCCCGCCGCGGCGACCTCGTGCTGATGGGCGCCCGCCGCGTCGACATCTGCGAGCGGCTCGCCACCCGGCTGCGGGCGTCGGGTGCTGCGGCGTTCGCGGCCCACCTGGATCTGACCGACACCTCCTCGATCGACCGGTTCGTCGACGCCGCGCGCTATCTGGTCGGCGAGGTCGACGTGTTGGTCACCGGAGCCGGTCTCGCCGACGGCTCCTGGATCGGTGCGCAACACCTTGCGGCACAACTGGTTCCGCCGATGATCGACGCGGGGCACGGCGACGTGATCCTGATCAGCCCCGAGCTCTTCGGGCCGCCGCCGCGCGGTTCGCGGCGACACCTGGACACCTGGATGTCGGCGTTGGACGCCGAATTCATCGGTACCGGCGTGCGGGCGTCGCTGATCCGATCGGCACCGGTCGGTAGCCCTGTGGTGCCGGACGACGTCGGACGCCTGGTCGCCGCCATGGTGGACGCCTGCGGCCGAATGCACTTGCGGCACGTCGAAATCGTCCCGCCTGTGGCCGCCTTCGTCGGTTAGCCAGGGCGTCGGCGTACCAGCACCGACTGCTGGATGCCGCCGACCGGGCCCTGCTCGTCGAAGAGGGTGCCGATCGTCGTACCGATCCCGTCGGGCCCGTAGTTGGTTTCGGCGCGGATACCGATCCACTGCCCGTCGGGAACCCGGTGGATGTGCACGACGAGGTCGGTGTTGAGGAACGTCCATTTGGTGATGTCGAGTTTGGAGCCGATGCCGTTGGCGTCGTCGGCCACCGCGAAAAGCCGCTCGAGCGCCGTCATCGTCTCACCCTTGACGAGGTCGACGGTGGGGCTGATCCAGGATTCGCCGGGGCCGTCGTTCAGCGGTTCGGTCAGCCATCGCCAGTCCAGGCTGTGCACGTAGTTGGGATCCCAATCCTTCGCGAGGTCACGGCTTTTGGCTTCGCTCAGCGGGCGCAGCGGCAGCGCTCCGGCGCGGACCAGCGTGGCGGTGTCGAGGTGCTGCAGCCGCCAGCCGCTGGCGCGCGCGACGGGCCGCGGCTGCCCGTCCGGTCCGGGGCCGAGCATTTCGGCGCCGACCAACTCGATCTGCTTGCCGGCGCGGTCGAGTTGCGCGCGCACCCAGATGTCGCCCTCGGCCGGTACGGGACCCAGCAGGTCGATCACCACCCGGCTCAGCCGGGTGTCGTCGCGCTGCGCGCAGCGCTCGAGGGCTCGCACCAACAGCGCCGACACCGGTGCGGCGTGCTGGATGGCCGCCGACCAAGTGCTTCGCACCAGATCGGTGGCTCTGAACTTTTCGCCGAGCTGGTCGTCGGGGTCGATCAGCTCGTAGTACGAGTCGGTCATGGTGTGCCTTTCATGGCAGCCCGGCGCCCGGGACGTCGACAGTCACGACGTCGAGCTGGCAGAGCCGGGTTCCTTTGAGCCGGTCGGGGTAGGCGTCGGCGGTCGACAGCAGGAACAGGGTGCGGCGTTCGGACCCGCCGAGTGTGCAGGCGATTGCGGCGCGCTCGCCGATGTCGATGCGATCAGTTACGGTGCCGCCTAACGTGATTCGCTCGAACTGATGCGCCAGCGTCATCGACGTCCACACCCCGCCCTGCGCGTCGAGCGCGATGCCGTCCGGCGGGCCGTCGAGTCCGTCGGCGAAAACGCGGCGGTCATGCAGGGCGCCTTGGGCGTCGATGGTGTAAGAGGTGAGCCGCCGGCCGGTCGACTCGGCGACGATCAACGTGGTGCGGTCCGGCGTGATCACCATCCCGTTGGGGAAGTCGAGGCCTTCGGCGACGACGGTGACCGAGTCGTCGGGGTCGAGGCGCACGATCACGCCGCCCTCGAACGCTTGGGATCCGATATAGGCGCGCCCGACGTCGTCGACGACCATGTCCCCGAGGTTCGCCGGCACCGCGTCGGCGAGATCTGCGACAGGAGTGACGGTTTCGCCGTCGTAGCGCAGCACCTGCCGGTCTTCGGCCGAGACGATCAGCAGCGAGCCGTCCGGGCGGAATCCCAGTCCGGACGGTGTATGGCCGGGCAGCGGCAATGTCGTGACCGCGCCGCCCAGCGTGACGGTGTGCACGGCCTCGTCGAGCATGTCGGAGAACCACAGCAGGCCCTCGAACCACCGCGGGCCTTCCCCGAAGCAGAAGCCCTTGGCCAAGGGCTTCATGCGAGTTCTCGCGCGACCGCGGCGTGGTAGGCGTCGATGTTGGCGGGGTTGACGATGCGGAAGAAGGCGTCGGGCAGTGGGGCGTCTTTGTAGGCCTCGATCGTCATCGTCCGACGGAACAGCGTGACGCCCTGGCCCGGGCTGGTGAAGTGGTACTCGATCGTCATGCGGCCGTCGAGTCCGCCGTTGCCGTCGCGGTCGTGGCCCAGTCGGCCGACCGAGTTGAACACGAACAGCTGGGGCCGCATGGCGATGGCCAGATGCCAGGTGAACAGCTTGTCGCCGGCCGGACCCGCCTCAACCCAGGTGTCGCCGACCTTCAGCGGAACCTGCGGCAGGTCGCCGATATGTGCGCTGCCGGGGTAGGTCTTGGTCCAGTTGGCCGGGTTGGTGACGAAGTCGTAGACGGTTTCGGCGGGGTGGCTGAATGCCGTCTCGGAACTGGTGGTGACGATGCCCAATCTCTTACCTCTCGTGCGGGGCCTGGGTTAGCTTTACATATATGTCCGAAAGTGTCACGCTGTAGGACATGACCACCGATGCCGATCAGACCCAGTGGTCCGTGGCGGGCCTGCTTGATTTGTTCGACGCGCGCGCCGACGGTGACAACCGGTTCAGCGCCGACACCGGGCTCGCCGGCGCCGACGAGCGTCAGGTGGTGGAAGGCTCCCAGGTGCTCGCGCAGGTGATTGTGGCTGTGGCCAAACGGTTTCCGGACAAGTCGGTGCGGTCCGCGCACGCGGTGTTCGTCCGTGCCGTCGTCGTCGGGCCGCCTGTCGAGTTCGAGATCGACGTCGTGCACGAGGGCCGGTCGACAGCCACCGCCGTCGTGGCGGCCATGCAGAACGGGCGGCGGTGCGTGACGGTGACCGTGCTGGCCGACGTCCCCTCGCCGGACGTCATCCGCCACCACATCCCGCGACCGGAGGTCGTCGGGCCCGCCGAGGCCAACGTCTCGCCGATGCCGATGATCGGGCGGGAGCTGCGTCTGGTGGACGTCGTCGACGTCAACAGTCCCGACGAGGTGGGCCCGCCGGAGCTGTACGCGTGGCTGCACTACGACCCGATCCCGGCGCGCGACGATTTGGCCAAGGCGTTGCTCGCGTACTTCACCGGCCACCTGGGCATCTCGACCACGATGCGGGCGCACGCCGGCATCGGCACCGCCCAGTCACACCTGACGGTGTCGACGGCGCCGATGACCCTCACGGTGAGCTTCCACGAGCCGGTGCGCTGGGACGGCTGGCTGTTGTATTCGCACGAAAGCACTCAGGTCGGTGCCGGAATGTCGTACATCCGCGGCACGGTGCACACCGAGGAGGGTGAGCTGCTGGCGTCGTTCACCCAGGAGGCGTTGATCCGTCCCATGCGGCAGACCGACACCACGATCGCGGTCCAGTCACGGCTGTGAAGGCAGCTCCGCGACGACGTCGGCGCGGGTGGCGTCGAAACTGAGAAACCCCTTGATCGGCAGGCTTTCCGGCGGCGGGTCCGGGTAGCTCCATGCGACGTCGTCGACCACTGTGTCGCCGACGATCGCGGCCCAATACGTGGCTGTCCCTTTGTAATTGCAGTAGGTCGACGTGTCGGTACGCCGCAGCAGATCGGTGCGGACCAATGACGGGTCGACGTAGAGCCGTGGCGGCAGCGCCGTTTCGAACACGATCACCGTGTCGTCGGTGTCCACCAGCGTCGTGCCGGCTACCTCCACGCGCAGCCGGCGCCGCGTGGGCCGGCAGTCCACCCGGTGATACGGGTTCGGGGGATAGTGCACGAGCGCGCGGCCTTCCTCGATCCAGGTGTCGACCGCATCCCAGGGCACCTGCACATAGCCGGGCGCCGCGGGCTCGGGCGTGCTGGGCAAGTCGCCGACCACCTCGGCCGGAAACGCATAGGACAGTGGGCAATTGGCGCGATGGACCAGCAACGTCCGCTCGGTGTCGATGACGGTCCGCCCGTTACGAACAGCCTGGACGCGCCGAGGATGTGGCTCGACGTACACCAGGTCGTTCGGCAACGGCGTGGAGAACCGGCCGGCCGGATCAGGACTCAGCGGTCCTCTGCCGGCGACGAGGCTCATGGCTTCAGCCCCACCGCGTGGCGAAGCTGTGCCAGGAACTGGTCGCCGTCGTCACTGCGGACCAGGTAATGCGATACCGCCACCCGGATGGCGGTCGCGGCCTTGACCGCGCCGTTGGGCCCGGGAAGCAGCCGCTGCAGGCGTGCCCGCATCACCGGAATCACTTCGGACAGTTGGGCAATGGTGACTTCGGGCTCGACATCGACAAGGCGCACACCCGAATAGGACTGCTGGTACTCGACGATGAACCGCAGTGCGGCGTCGAGTTTGTCGGTCCCGTGTAAGCCGGCGGTCGCCCGGCTGATGCCGGTGTCGAACATCTGGCGCTCGTGGATACCGAAGGCGTCGAGCAGCTCCTCCTTGGAGGCAAACCACCGATAAAGTGTCGGCCGCGAAACCCCCGCCTGCGCAGCGACATCGGACAGGTTGAGTTTGGTCCTGCCGTTACGGCTGAGCACGTCGGTGGTGGCCATCAGGATCCGGTCGCGGGTGCTCATCCCGACAGCGACTTCTCGAGCAGGGCCACAGTGTCCAAGTCCTCGAGCGCGGCGACGGCGCGGCGCACCCCTTCCAGCGCGACGCCCTCGGCTTGCATACCGCCCATCCCCGCGGTGATCACCGATGCCACATAGGCATACAGCGCCGCCGTCCGGTACCGCTCCCACAACTCGTCGCGGTCGAGGCGTGGCCCGCCCGCCGCGGCGAGCGCCCGCCGATACTCGTCGAGCAGGTCACGCTCGGCGGCCTGCCGATCCGACGTGGTCATGCCGGTGATCAGGGAGTACGACAGTTCGCGGCTGGGGTGGCCGCGGCGCACCGCCTGCCAGTCCAGCAGACCCGCCTCGCCGTTGCGGAAGTAGACGTTGCCCGGGTGGGCATCTCCGTGCATCACGGTGTGCGGCGGTGTGTCGATCAGCTGCGCCACGGCGCGATAGTTGTCGTCGATGAAGCGGCCGGAGTGCACCGGGATCGACGTGCGCTCGGCCAGCCGGCGCGCGGAGACCTTGAGCAGCGGACCGGTCAGCAGCGAAGTGTGATCGCCCGACGCGCTGTAGACCCAGCCGGGCGGCCGCTCCCAGAACGTCGCGTGCAGCCGCGCGAGCAGCTCGACGATCAGACCGGCCCGGTCCGTGTCGAGCGGGTGCAACGTGTCGGGGAAGTCGCACCGGTCGACCGCCAGGTCCTCCAGCACCAGCACATACCGACCGGTGAGCGGATCGAACGCGCTGCCATGGCACGCCGGCACCCCGGACAATAGTGGTGAAAGTTGGCTGTAGAAGCGGACTTCGGTGTGTGCGAGCCGGCCCAGTTCGCCCATCAGCCGCGTTGCCGCGGTTTCGGCCGGCATCTTGACGAAAACCGAGGCCGGCACGCCGTCGCCGGTGAGCTTTAACCGGGCCCGCGACGACGTGCCCGCGTCGCCGTCGAGGACTGACACCGAGGTCACGGTCCGGCCCAGCAGCCGCGACAAAACGGTTTCGTCGAGATCGGCGACCCGCCGCGGAAACGATCGCAGGCCACCGAGCACGGCATCGGTGACGACGCGCTGCAAGCCCCGGCCGAGGTGTCCGGCCAGACCCGCCACATTGCCCGCCACCGGTCGATAGCCTCCTAATTCCGCCAGCCTACCCGGCTAGCTTACAAATCAAAGCAAAAGTGTAAACATGATTGGAGGGCTCCGTGGCGGGACCGCTGGAAGGCATGAGGGTCGTCGAGCTCGGCGTCTGGGTCGCGGCTCCGGCCACCGGCGGCATCCTCGCCGACTGGGGCGCCGACGTCGTCAAGATCGAACCGCCGACCGGTGACCCGGCCCGGATGTTCGGCCGGATGCTGGGGGTCGAGGACGGGTCGAGCCCGCCGTTCGAGATGGACAACCGATCCAAACGCAGCGTGGTGCTGGATCTCACCACCGACGACGGTCGCGCCACTGCGCTCGAATTGCTCAGCGACGCCGATGTTTTCGTCACCAACGTGCGGCCCGGCGCGCTGCGCCGCCTCGGTCTGGACTACGAGAGCGTGGCGGCCGGCAACCCCGGCCTGGTTTACGGCTTGATCACCGGCTACGGGCTGACCGGCCCGGACGCCGACCGCGCTGCCTATGACATCGCGGCGTTTTGGGCTCGCGCCGGGGTGGCGCATCTGCTCACCCGTCCCGGCGACACGCCGCCGTTTCAGCGCGGCGGGATGGGTGACCACACCGCGGGCATGACCCTGGCCGCGGCGATCTGTGCGGCGCTGATCGCGCGCGCCCGCACCGGCGCCGGGCAACTGGTGACCACGTCGTTGTACCGGCAGGGTGCCTACACCGTCAGCTTCGACCTCAACACCTTTCTGCTCACCGGCCACCCGATCGCGATCGGGCAGCGCGAGTCGATGGGCAACCCGTGCATGAACAACTACACCGCTGGCGACGGACGGCGGTTCTGGATCGTGGGGCTCGAAGGTGAGCGGCATTGGCCGCCGCTGTGCCGGGCGGTCGGCCGCCCCGAATGGCTGACCGATCCCCGCTTCGCGCGGCCACGGGCGCGTGCCGCCAACGCCGCCGAGCTCATCGCCGAACTGGACGAGATCTTCGCGACCAAATCGCTGGACGAGTGGGCGGAAACCTTTGCGCGCGAACCGGATTTCTTCTGGTCGCCGATCAACACAGTCGAGGATGTGATTGCCGACGAGCAGTTCCACGCCGGCGGCGGCCTGGTTCATGTACCCGACGGCGACGGCGGTGTGCCGATGGTCGCGACGCCCGTCGACTTTCACGGCACGCCCTGGGAGCCGCGCTCGACCGCGCCCGCTCTCGGCGAGCACACCGACGAAATTCTGGCCGAGCTTGCGGCCCGCCGGGGCAGATAGAGGCTTTACAGATTCGCCTGAAAGTGTCACGCTGTAGTCGCTCTGCCCGCTACGCACCAAGGATGATGCGATGACGACGTCGACCGTGGCATTCGGCGGCGCACCGGCCAACCGTTCGCGCAGTCGTGAACTGAACTATCGGCTCGATGTGGTGGCTTCCGACGTCGTCGACGTCGTGCGCTCGGCCGGAGGGTGGCTGTTCGACCGGGCGATGGCCGGCTGGGAGGTCAGCGTCCTGCTTCCCGCGTCGTTCGATGCGCGGCCGTTGCAGATCCTGGGGGTGCGGACGCTGGAGTGTCACGCAGATGTCGGCGGCGCCGGATTGGCTGTCGGCGCAGAGGCTTTCGCATCCGATGCGGGCATTCGCGACATGGTGCTCAAGGCGCTGGACCACAGCCTGACCGAAGTGGTGCTGTGGGGCGACGAGTGGCCGCTCGGCGTCGATCGCGCGACGACGGCGGTGCACCATCGGTTGAGTGCTGCGGCGCGCGTGTTCAAACGCCACGCGTTGGCCGCGGCGGGGGTTGCGGCGACGGTGGGCCCGACCGAAACATTGCGCAGCGACCAGAACACGTGGCTATCGGTCTGATGCGCAAGTACTACAGCCACACGCTGCTCTACCTGCACGAGACCGTCACGCTGGGCTCCGGACGCAGCGACCGGTTCACCGAGGTGTTCGGCGACACCTACCACCCGATGATGGTCGAACTGGGCGCCCGGTTGTTCGCGATGTGGGAGACCACGCCTTATGAGGACTCGATCCTGCAGGCCCTGCCCCCCTCGCCGCTGCAATGAGTTTCGCCTACGACCCGTTCGACCCGGCGGTGATGGCCGATCCGCTGCCCTTCTACCGCGTGCTGCGCGATGAGTATCCGCTGTACTACCTGCCGAAGTGGGACACCTACGCGCTGTCGCGCTTCGACGACATCTGGCGGGTGCTGGAAGTCAACGACGGGACATTCGTCGCCTCGGAGGGAACCCTGCCCGCCGCAACGGTTTTGGCCCGGCACAACGACGGACCGGTGCCTGATCCGCCGTGGCATCCGTTGCCGTTTCACGCAGTGTTCGACGCGCCGATCTACAACGGCGTCCGCCGCGCCCACAGCCAGCCGCTGCGGCCAAGGCCGGTCGCCCAACTGGAAGAACGGATCCGGCAGCTGGCCAACGAGCGGCTCGACCTGCTGTTACCGCGGGGCAGTTTCGACCTGACCCAGGACTACGGCGGCATCGTGGCGGCCTCGATGGTCTGCGACTTGCTTGGCCTGCCAACCGATCTCGCGGCCGACATCCTCGCCGCGGTCAACGCCGGCAGCCTGCCTGCGCCCGACACCGGTGTCGACACCGCCCAGGCCCGGCCCGGCTACCTGGAATACCTCACCCCGGTGGTCACGCGGCGACGCGCCAACCCCGCCGACGGCGAGCTTCCGGTGGTCGACGGGCTCCTCGGCTACCGGCTGCCCGACGGCAGCGAACTCGATGACGTCGAGACCGCCACCCAGCTGCTGTGCATCCTGATCGGTGGGACCGAGACCGTGCCCAAGATCGTCGCCCAGGGACTGTGGGAACTCAGCCGGCGTCCCGAGCAGCTGGCCGCGGTGCGCGCGGATCCGGACACCAACGTCCCCATCGCTCGCGAGGAAATGGTGCGCTATTGCGCTCCGGCGCAATGGTTTGCGCGCACAGCGCGGAAACCGTTCGCGATTCACGACACCACGATCCGGCCCGGGCAGCGGATCATCACGCTGCTGGCATCGGCCAACCGCGACGAGCGGGAATACCCTGCGCCCGACGACTTCATCTGGAACCGGCCGATCAAGCGGTCGCTTGCCTTCGGCCGCGGCCAGCACTTCTGCCTGGGCTATCACCTTGCCCGCCTAGAGATCTCGGTGATGGTCACAGAATGGCTGCGGCGGGTTCCCGACTACCGCGTCGACGGCGAGAACGCGTTCCGGCCCCCGTCCAGCTTCCAGTGGGGCTGGAGCAGCGTCCCAGTGGAGGTCTGACGTGTGGTCGTACCGGATCACAGCGCCGTATCAGTTCGAGCGGACCTCGATTCCCGAAAAGACGCCAGATCAGCTGGGCGAGGGCCAGGTGCTGCTGCGCTTCCTGGCGGCCGGAGTCTGCGGCAGCGACCTGCCAGCGTTTCGCGGTGTGCGGGGCCGACTTCCAGGCGACGACGGCCGCAGCGCCGCCGAGAAAGACGGTTACCCGATCCACGAAATAGCCGGCGAAGTGATCGCCAGCCGCCATCCTGAGCATCGGCCGGGCGATCGCGTGGTGGGCTGGGCGTCCGGATTCGACGGCCTGATGGAACGGGTCATCAGCGACGGCGACGGGCTTGCGCCCTACGACCCGGCGCTCACACCTGCGTTGGCGATCGGTCTGCAGCCGTTGGCGTGTGTGCTCTACGCCGTCGAGCAGCTGCCCGCACTGGGCGGCCGCCACGTCGCGATCCTGGGCCAGGGTTCGATCGGGCTGCTGTTCTCCTACGTGGCCAAAGCGGCTGGCGCCGAGCAGGTCACCGGTGTCGACCCGGTCGATAGGTCCGGAGTAGCACCAATATTCGGTGTCGACACCATGGTCCGTGCCACGAGCGACCGGTGGGTCAGCCAACTGACCGACCGGCCGGACGTCGTCATCGAAGCGGTCGGCCATCAGGTCGCCACGTTGAACCACGCCATCGCAGCCGCAGCGCCGGGCGGCATCGTGTTCTACTTCGGCGTCGCCGACGACGACAGCTATCCGATCAGCATGCGTACGATGCTGCGCAACAATTTGACACTGAAATCCGGTGTGACACTGGATCGTCGGCGAATGCTCGACCTCGCCGGGAAATTCGCCGCCGAGCACCCGAAGCTGCTCGGAACCTATCTGACGCACACCTTCGGCATCGACGACGTGCAAGCAGCTTTCGACTTGGCGTGTCGTCCGGCACCTGAGCGGGTCAAGATCGCGATCATGGACGCCGCATGACTCCCAGCCACTTGCAGGAAGGACTCGGTCGTGGCGGACCGATCTGGGGTGGCTGGATCACCGGGCCGACCCTGATGGGTCCCGAGGAATTCGCCCGAGCCGGTTACGACTACGTCGGTTTCGACGCCCAGCACAGCTATCTCGACGACGCCGACATCGCCGGCATGCTGCGTCGCCTCGAACATGTGCCCATCGCCACCGTGGTGCGCCTGTCGTCGGCCGACCCGGCGCCGATCGGCCGTGTGCTCGACGCCGGAGCCGACGGCATCGTCGTCGCGATGATCGAATCGGCCGAGCAGGCGGCGGCCGCCGTGGCCGCCACCCGATACCCGCCGGCCGGTGTGCGCAGCTTCGGTCCGCTACGGCCAAGCCTCGGCTACGACACCGCCGCGCTGGAGCAGCGGGTGAGCGTCTTCGCAATGATCGAAACCGCTGCTGCGCTGATCGACCTCGACCAAATCTGCGCCGTGCCAGGGCTTTCCGGCATCTACGTCGGACCGGCCGATTTGGCGATCTCGATGGGTGTCGACGTACGCAAGTCCACCAGTCACCCGGAGGTGCTGGACGCCATCGCGCGCATTCAGCGCACGGCTGCGGCCGCGAACCTGGTCACCGGCATTCACGCCGGGACCGGGACCAACGGCCGTGCGATGGCCGGGCTGGGCTACCAGATGATCACGCTGGCAGCGGAATCCCAGGCGCTGCGCCGCGGCGCGGCGGAATTCCTCAAGGAGGCATCGTCGTGAGCCGGCGGATCGCTCTGGTGACCGGGGCCGCCCGCGGGCAGGGCTGGGCCATTGTGCAACGGCTGCGCACCAACGACTTTCACGTCGCAGCGTGCGATGTGAACACCGCCGAACTGTCGGCCGTGGTCGACGGGCTTGACGATGACGCGGTAATCGCCGTCCCGCTCGACGTCACCTCGGAGCCGCAATGGGAGCAAGCAGTGACCACCGTTGTCGACCGGTTCGGCGGGCTGACCACGCTGGTCAACAACGCCGGTCTTCTGCACCGTGCGCCGATCGCCGACGAGACCGTCGAGGGATTCGAAACCGCGTGGCGCGTCAACTGTCTGGGCCCCTTTCTGGGCATCCAGGCAGCGCTGGCCCAGTTGCGTGCGGCCGAGGGCGCGGCGGTCGTCAACACCTGCAGCACCGGGGCGCTGCGCCCCTTCCCGCAGCACAGCGCATACGGTTCGGCGAAGTGGGCCCTGCGAGGACTCACCCAGATCGCCGCCGCCGAGCTCGCACCCGACAAGATCCGCGTCAACGCCGTCTTCCCTGGCCCGATCGCGACACCAATGCTCGACGAGGCCACCCAAGCGCGGCTCGTCGCGACCTCGATAGCCGGCCGCATCGGGCAGCCAACCGAAGTCGCCGACGCCGTGGCCTTTCTGGTCTCGGACCAGGCGTCATTCATCACCGGTGCCGAACTCGTCGTCGACGGTGGGCAATGCCTGCAGCTTGCATGAACGTCGGCATCATCGGTGCCGGACCGGGCGGCCTCGCCCTGGGAATATTGCTGCGACGGGCCGGCTTTCGCGACTTCACCATCTTCGACCGCGAGGACGGCGTCGGCGGAACCTGGCGGATCAACACCTATCCCGGGCTGGCCTGCGACGTGAAGTCACATCTGTATTCCTACTCGTTTGAGCTGAACCCGCACTGGTCGCGGCTCTGGTCGGGCCAGCCCGAAATCTTGGGCTACTTCGAACGTTGCGCCGAACGGTACGGGCTAGATCCACATCTGCGGCTGGGCACCGAGATTCGCTGCGCCCACTGGGACGCCGGCACACAGCAGTGGCGGCTGACCACTACGGCGGGGGAGCAGCATTGCTTCGACGTCGTGGTGTCGGCGGTCGGGTTGTTCACCCGGCCGGTGATGCCGCGCCTGGTAGAGGAGGAGCCGTTCAGCGGAACGGTGATGCACTCGGCGCGCTGGGATCATTCTGTCGATGTCGCCGGTGCGCGGGTCGCCGTCCTGGGAACCGGGTCGACAGCCTCGCAGCTGGTGCCCGAGCTGGCCAAGGCCGCCGCCAAGGTCTACTCGGTGCAGCGCTCGCCGACGTGGATACTGCCCAAGCCGGACAGGCCGTATACCCCCTGGGAGCGTTGGATTTTCGCCCACGTCCCGCTGGCACGTAAGCTGTACCGCACCCGGCTGTGGCTGCGCAGTGAGGCCAACATCTCGGTGATCGAGCACGGCAGTGACAAGACCCACGAGTTCACTTCGATTGCGCTGCGGCTGTTGGAAAACACCGTCGACGACGAGCAGCTTCGCCGCACGTTGACCCCGGACCATCCGATGGGCTGCAAACGGCTGGTCTTCTCCTCGGACTACCTGCAGGCATTGACACAGCCCAACGTCGAGGTGCTGAGCAGCCCCGCACGTGCCCTGCGCGCCCACTCGTTGGTCACCGAGGACGGCACCGAACGCGACGTCGACGTGGTGGTCTGCGCGACCGGGTATGCGGCCGCCGACTACCTCGGCGAGATCGACGTGATCGGCGAGGGCGGGGTAGCGCTGCGCGACGTGTGGCGCGACGGCGCCCACGCGTATCTGGGGATGGCGGTGCCCGGATTCCCGAATTTCTTCATGCTCTACGGCCCCAACACCAACGTCGGGTCCAACAGCGTGATCTTCGTACTGGAAGCCCAGGCACGCTACATCGTCCGGGCT
The DNA here is from genome assembly GCF_003402475.1 of Mycobacterium sp. MFM001. Lineage (GTDB taxonomy): Bacteria > Actinomycetota > Actinomycetes > Mycobacteriales > Mycobacteriaceae > Mycobacterium. Next base: position 262,742 of record NZ_BFAB01000001.1, on the reverse strand, counting down.
GTGAAATACCTGCGGCGCACACGCAAACGGTATGTGTCGGTGCGGCCCGAGGCGATGGCGCGGTTTCTCGCCAAGATCGATCAGTGGATGCAGGGGACGGTGTGGACCACCCAGTGCAGCAACTACTTTCGTGCCGCCAACGGACGCGTCGTCACGCAGTGGCCACGCAGCGCCCGCGCGTTCTGGGGCATGACGCGCCGATTCAAGCCCGGCGACTTCACCTTCGAGCCGCCATGATGGACCGGCTCGACCCGGTTCTGCGCATGCTGCCGCTGACCCGCACCGACCTGTCCGCGATTGGGCCGGCCCGCGAATCGCTGAACGAGCGCCGGCGCGCGGCCGCCCAAACTCTAGACACCACGGGTCTGCGGATCTGCGACGCCGTCGCCGGGTCGGTTCCGGTGCGGATCTACCGCGGCGGACTGTCGCCCGCGCCCGCCGTTGTCTACTGCCACGCCGGCGCGTTCGTGCTGGGCAACCTCGACATCGACCACCGGCAGTGTGTGGAGCTGGCCAGGCGCGGCAGCTGCACGGTGGTGTCGGCCGACTATCGGCTGGCCCCGGAGCATCCGTACCCGGCTGCGCTCGACGACGCGGTCGCAGTGCTGAAGTGGGTGATCGGCAATGCGGCCGAACTGGATGTCGACCCGTCGCGTGTTGCGGTCGCCGGCAACAGCGCGGGTGCCGCGCTGGCGGCGTGCCTCGCGCAACGAGCCGGAGACGTGGTGATGTTCCAATTGCTGCACCAGCCGGTACTCGATGACCGGCCCACCCCGTCGAAGGACGAATTCGCAACGACGCCGGCGTTCGACGGCCCCGCCACCGAGCTGATGTGGCGGCACTATCTGGGGCCGACGCCGCCGTCGGCCGATGCCGTGCCCGCCCGACACACCGAATTAGGCGGGCTGCCAGCGGCTTTCATCACCTGCTCGGAGGTCGACCCGCTTCGCGACGAAGCGCTCGACTACGCCGCGCGTCTGTTAAGGGCCGGCGTCGCCACCGAATTGCACGTCTTTCCCGGAACGTGCCATGGCTTCGATTCGCTGTTGCCCGACTGGGACGTGGCGCAGCGGTTGTTCGAGTTGCAAGGCGCGGCGTTGGGCCGCGCGTTCAAAAGGTGATCAGCTGACGCACCGCGGTGCCGTCGGCAAGCCGATCCATCGCCTCGTTGATGTCGTCCAAGGTGATCTGCGATGACACCAGCGCCTCCACCGGCAGCCGGCCCGCCCGCCACAGCTCCACGAACCGCGGAATGTCACGCGACGGCACCGCCGAGCCCAGGTAGCTGCCGATCAGCGACCGGCCCTCGGCGACAAAACCCAACGGCGACACAGTAATTCGGGCATCCGGCGGCGGCAGCCCGACCGTGATGGTCCGGCCGCCCGGGGCGGTCAACTCGATAGCCGTCTGTAGCGCGGCGGGGTTGCCGACTGCCTCGACCACGATCGGCGCCTTGACCCCGACTGCCTGCTCCGGGGTGTACGTCTCGTGGGCGCCGAGATCCCGTGCAGCCGTGAGCTTCTCGGGCACCTGGTCGACGGCGACCACGCGGACGTCGTCGTGCGCCAGCGCGGTCAGCACCGCAGCCATGCCGACGCCGCCGAGACCGACGACGGCCACGGTCTGGCCGGGTTGCGGCACACCGACATTCAAAACGGCCCCGCCACCGGTCAGCACCGCGCACCCCAGCAGCGCCGCCACATCGGGCGGCACATCATCCGGCACCGGAACGACACTGGCGCGATGGACCACCGCATGCGTCGCAAACCCCGACACACCCAGGTGGTGATACACCGGCTGGCCACCGCGGCGCAGCCGCATGCCGCCGCCCAGCAGGGTCCCGGCGGTGTTGGCGGCACTGCCCGGTTCACACGGCGTCAGGCCCTCGGTGGCGCACGCCGCGCAGCGACCGCAGCGCGGCAGGAACGCCATCACCACCCGCTGGCCGACGCTCACGTCGCCAACGCCGTCGCCGACACGTTCGACGATCCCGGCCGCCTCGTGCCCCAGTAGCATCGGCACCGGCCGCACCCGATTGCCGTCGACCACCGACAGGTCGGAGTGGCATACGCCGGCGGCCTCGATGCGCACCTGCAGTTCGCCGGCGCCGGGCGGTGCCAGGTCCACCTCGGTGACACTGATCGGCCGGGATTGCGCGTAAGGGCGTGGCGATCCGATGCGCTCCAGCACGGCGCCCCGGATTTGCAGCATGTTCGAATACAACCATGACGCCAGTCCCGCCCACACCGGACAACCTGACCAGCCGCGACTTTCCGGTGCTCTGGCCGGTGCTTACCCGATGGGCCGACAACGACATGTTCGGCCACCTCAACAACGCCGTCTATTACCAACTCTTCGACACCGCGATCAACGCCTGGATCAACACCAACGTCAACGTGGATCCCGTCGCCACCCCGGTGCAAGGCATCGTCGCGGAGTCAGGCTGCCGCTACTTCTCCGAACTACACTTCCCGCAGCGTCTGGTCGTCGGCCTGGCGGTGACTCGACTGGGCCGCAGCAGCGTCACCTATCGGCTGGGCATCTTCCGCGCCGGCGAAGAACTCGCCGACGGCGAAGATCAGGCGGTCGCCGCGCTCGGCCACTGGGTGCACGTCTACGTCGACCGGACCAGCCGCAAACCGCACCCGATTCCCGACTCCATTCGGACATTGCTGTCGACGGCCTGCGTCGAGTAGCCACCGCCAAGCAGAAGCCACGGCTGTACACCCTGCGAAATCACGACCATGGCTTCTGTTTCGCGTCGGATAACCTAGCCCAATGCCGATCGTGAGCAAGACCGTCGAAGTCGCCGCCGATGCGGCCTCGATCATGAGCATCGTCGCCGACTTCGAGTCGTATCCCCAGTGGAACGAGGAGATCAAAGGTCTGTGGGTGTTGGCCCGCTACGACGACGGCCGGCCCAGCCAGCTACGGCTCGACGCCGCATGGCAAGGCATCGAGGGCACCTATATCCAGGCGGTGTATTACCCGAGTCCCAACCAGATTCAGACCGTCATGCAGCAGGGCAACCTGTTCACCAAACAAGAGCAGTTGTTTTCCGTGGTCGAGATGGGCTCGACGTCGCTGCTGACGGTCGATATGGATGTCGAGACCGAGATGTCGGTGCCCAAACCGATGGTCAAGTCGATGGCCAACAACGTGCTGGACTATCTGGCGGAGAACCTCAAAAAGCGCGCCGAGCAACTGGCCGCCAACCGCTAACCCCAGATCCCGCTCTCGTCCAACTTCTCGCTCAGCCGACGCGCGCCGTCGACGAACTGCCAGTTGGTGTGCTCGATGACGGCTGCGGCGTCGCGACGGCGCAACGCGTCAATCAGCCGCCGGTGGTTCTCGACCGCTGCCTCACCCCAACTCCGATCCGCCGCGTACACCCGCAGGGGCATATAGCGCGCGGCATGCAACAGAAACCACGCCAGCTTGATCCGGCCGGTGGCGCGGTTGAAGGCCCGGTGGAACGCGAACTCAGTGGTTGCGATCGCCTCGACGTCGGCGGCCGCGACGACCGCCGCCAACGACTGGTTGATCCGTTCGAGTTCGTCGATTTCCGCATCGGTGATCTGCTGTGCGGCCGTCGCGGCGAGCTCCTTGGCGATCGTGGCCTGCAGCCAGAAAATGTCGTCGATGTCCTGGCGGGTCAGCGGTACCACCACATGACCGCGATGCGGCTCGAGCTGCACCATGCCCTCGCCGCTGAGCTTCAGCAGCGCCTCCCGCACCGGGGTGATGCTGACGCCGAGTTTGGCAGCGGTCTCGTCGAGCCGGATGAACGTCCCGGGCGCCAGTGCGCCCGACATGATCGCGGCCCGCAAATGACCTGCGACCTCGTCGGATAACTGGGCACGTCGCAGCGGCAGCCGACTGCGCGGATGCGCGGAAGTGGGCGCGTTCACGGGGCTTGTCTTCGCGGCACCAAGACCATAATGTGACCCAGACAACACCAAGTTTTATCAAATATCAACTTCGCCACCAGACGAAGGGAACCGCTAGTTGACCGCGCAGTTGACCGCCACCACCGAGCAGCCCTACCTGTCCCGCCGGCAGAACTGGGTGAATCAACTCGAGCGCCACGCGCTGATGCAACCGGGCGCGACGGCGTTGCGGTTCCTCGGCCGCACGATCACCTGGGCCGACCTTCACCGCCGCGTCACCGCGCTGGCCGGCGCCCTGAGCCGCCGCGGGCTCGGCTTCGGGGACCGGGTGATGATCTTGATGCTCAACCGGCCCGAGTTCGTCGAGTCGGTGCTGGCGGCCAACATGCTCGGCGCCATCGCGGTGCCGGTGAACTTCCGGCTCACGCCGACCGAGCTCGCATTCCTGGTCGAGGACTGCGAGGCGCGGGTGATGATCACCGAACCGGTGCTGGCCGCCGTGGCCACCGGCGTCCGCAACGTCACGCCGGTGCTCGACATGATCGTCGTGGCCGAGGCGGCCGGTGACGACGGCGTCGTCGGCTACGAAGAGCTGATCGACGAGACCGGCGATCCACACGAACCGGTCGACATTCCCAACGACTCGCCGGCGCTGATCATGTACACATCCGGCACCACCGGGCGACCGAAGGGCGCGGTGCTGACCCACACCAATCTCACCGGGCAGACGATGACGGCCCTGTATACCAGCGGCGCAGACCTCAACAACGACGTCGGATTCATCGGGGTGCCGTTCTTTCACATCGCCGGGGTCGGCAACATGCTGACCGGGATGCTGCTCGGCATTCCCACGGTGATCCATCCACTGGGCGCATTCGATCCAGGGCAACTGCTCGACGTCCTGGCCGCAGAGAAGGTGACCGGGATTTTCCTGGTGCCGGCCCAATGGCAAGCGGTTTGCGCTGCGCAGCAGGCGAATCCGCGCGACGTTCGATTACGGGTGATGTCGTGGGGTGCTGCGCCTGCGTCGGACACTTTGCTGCGCCAGATGTCGGAAACGTTCCCGGGAACCCAGATACTGGCCGCGTTCGGCCAGACCGAGATGTCCCCGGTCACCTGCATGCTGCTCGGTGACGACGCGATTCGTAAGCGAGGATCGGTCGGCAAAGTGATCCCGACCGTTGCCGCGCGGGTGGTCGACGACAACATGCACGACGTGGCGACAGGCGAAGTCGGTGAAATTGTCTACCGCGCACCGACGTTGATGAGCGGCTACTGGAACAACCCGCAGGCCACGGCGGAGGCGTTTGCCGGCGGCTGGTTCCACTCCGGTGACCTCGTCCGGATGGACGAGGACGGCTACGTCTGGGTAGTCGACCGCAAGAAGGACATGATCATCTCCGGCGGCGAGAACATTTACTGCGCCGAGGTGGAGAACGTCCTTGCGAGTCATCCCGCCATCGTCGAAGTCGCCGTGATCGGCCGCCCGGACGAGAAGTGGGGAGAGGTGCCGATCGCGGTGGCCGCGGTCGCGGCGGAGGGTCCGCAAAACAACTTGAGCCTCAAGGACCTCGACGAGTTCCTCACCGAACGACTCGCGCGCTACAAGCACCCGAAAGGTCTCGAGATCGTCGACGCGCTGCCGCGCAACCCCGCGGGCAAGGTGCTCAAGACGGAACTGCGGGCCCGATACGGCGCCACGATAGCCTCCGAAACCGCGTCTGAATCAAGAGATTCTGCGACCGGCGCAGGAGGCTGACATAACAATAAGGTCCCAGGTCAAACTGACGAAAGGTCAATAGTGCGGATGCGGTGCGCAGGGAGCGCGCCATCGGGTATGGTCCTGTGGTCTCGCTTACTACCCCTGGGTAACGAGGCGGCGGTCACACACGTGGATGGGGCAAGGAGGAGGCGTGCGACATGATCCGCCGCGACGTCGCAAGGCACGCGGTTCCGTCGTGAGGGGGCTCCGATGACGACGACTCAGCCACGGCTCCACGATTATGTTCGCGACCAACTCGGTCCACCGCTGGTGCTTGTCGGCGGTTTCTTCCGGATGTGCACGCTAACCGGAAAAGCTTTGTTCCGCACGCCATTTCAGTGGCGTGAGTTCATCCTGCAGTGCTGGTTCATCATGAGGGTCGCGCTGCTGCCCACAATGGCCGTCTCTATCCCGGTGACGGCGCTTTTCATCTTCACGTTCAACATCCTGCTGATTCAGGTTGGCGCCGCCGACATCTCGGGCGCGGGCGCCGGAATCGCGGTGATCACTCAGATCGGTCCGATCAACACGGTGCTGGTGGTCGCGGGTGCGGTGTCGACGGCAATCTGCGCCGACCTGGGGGCGCGCACCATCCGCGAAGAGATCGACGCGATGGAGGTGCTGGGCATCGACCCCATTCACCGGTTGGTGGTGCCCCGCGTGCTGGCCTGCGCCTTGGCCTCGATGCTGCTCAACGCCCTGGTGTGCATGGTCGGCCTGGTCGGCGGCTTCCTTTTCGGCGTTTACATGCAAAACATCTCGGCTGGCGCCTACCTGTCCTCGCTGACCCTGGTGACCGGTCTGCCGGAGGTCGTCATCGCCACGGTGAAGGCCTTGACGTTCGGACTCATTGCGGGACTAGTGGGTTGCTATCGCGGGCTGACGGTGCGCGGCGGTTCCAAGGGCCTTGGCACCGCGGTCAACGAGACCGTGGTCCTGTGCGTGGTCGCGCTGTTCGCGGTCAACGTGGTGCTGACCACCATCGGTGTTCGATTCGGAACGGGGGCCCTGGGATGAGCATGGCCCAAGTGCTGCGGACCCGTTTCCCGCGGGCATCCGCGAATCTTCGTCGCTACAGCGGCAGTGTCACTCGACCACTCGACGAAGCCGGCAGGCTGGGCTGGTTCGCGGTCATCGGCGGGCGCGACATGGCCTGGGCCGTCACGCGTTACCGCAAGGAGATCCTGCGGCTCATCGCCGAGATCGGCATGGGCACCGGCGCCATGGCCGTCGTCGGCGGGACCGCGGTCATCATCGCGTTCGTGTCGCTGTCCGCCGGCTCGCTGGTCGCCATTCAAGGTCTCGCGTCGCTGGGCCACATCGGCCTTCAGACCCTGCTCGGATTCCTCGCCGCGTTCATCAACGTGCGTCTCGTCGCCCCCATCGTCACGGGCATCGCGCTGGCGGCCACGGTCGGCGCCGGCGCCACCGCGGAACTCGGCGCCATGCGCATCAGTGAAGAGATCGACGCGCTGGAGGTCATGGGCATCAAGTCGATGGCGTACCTGGTGTCCACCCGGGCGCTGGCCGGACTGGTCGTGATCATCCCGCTCTACTCGGTGGGCCTGATCCTGTCGTTCCTGTCTCCGCAGGCGCTGACGACGGTGTTGTACGGACAGTCTTCGGGTACTTACGAGCACTATTTCCGAACGTTCTTGCGCCCCAACGACGTGTTTTGGTCATTCGTGGAGGTCATCATCATCGCGGGGGTCGTGATGCTCACCCATTGCTATTACGGGTACAACGCCAGCGGCGGTCCGGTCGGGGTCGGTGAGGCGGTCGGCCGCTCGATGCGTTTCTCGCTGGTCTCGACGCCCGTCGTCATGTTGTTGGCCGAAATGGCGCTCTACGGCGTCGACCCGAACTTCGCATTCACGGTGTAAGGCAAGGGGATACACCAATGACGACTCCGCGGGGCAAGGTCAACAAACCACCGGCCCAGCCGTACCGGGTGGCCGGTGTGGTGGTGGCGTTGGTCGCTGCGCTGGTGCTGTGGCTGGTGTACATGCAGTACAAGGGGAATTTCACGCCGAAGACACAGCTGACAATGCTGTCGGGCCGGGCGGGCTTGGTGATGGATCCCGGCGCGAAGGTCACCTACAACGGCGTGCAGATCGGCCGGGTGGGCAGCATCTCGGAGATCCAAAAAGACGGTCGGCCGGCAGCCAAGTTCACCTTGGACGTCTACCCGCGCTATCTGCGGCTGATCCCGGCCAACGTGGACGCCAACATCAAGGCGACCACCGTGTTCGGCCAGAAGTACGTGGCGCTCACGTCGCCGAAAAACCCGATGCCGCAACGGATTACGCCGCACAATGTAATCGACGCGAGGTCCGTGACCACCGAATTCAACACCCTGTTCCAGACGATCATGTCTCTCTCCGAGAAGGTCGATCCGGTCAAGGTGAACCTGACGCTCTCCGCGGCCGCGGAGGCATTGAACGGGTTGGGCGACAAGTTCGGTCAGTCGATCGTCAACGGCAACGCCATCCTCGACGACGTCAATCCGCGGATGCCGACCATCCGCCACGACATTCAACAGCTCGCCACACTCGGCGACACCTACGCCAACGCCTCGCCGGACCTGTTCGACTTCCTCAACAACGCGGTCGTCACGGCACGCACCCTGCACGAAAACGAAAAGAACCTGGATCAAGCGTTGTTGGCGGCGACGGGCTTCGGCGACACCGGCGCCGACGTCGTCAACCGGGGCGGGCCGTATCTGGCACGCGGCGCCGCCGATCTGGTGCCCAGCGCCGAGTTGCTGCACACCTACGCCCCGGAGGTTTACTGCGCCGTCCGCAACATCAGCGAGGCGGAACCGAAGGTTGCCGCGTTCACCGGTGGCTTCGGCGGCTACGAGCTGCGCACCAACGTCGCACTGCTGTCCGGGTTGGGAATGTTGGCGTCTCTTCCGGGGGCGGGCATCACGGCGGCCACGATGGGACTCGCAGGGTTGGCCGGACTCGTCGGCGGGTCGCCGAACCCTTATATCTACCCGGAGAACCTGCCGCGCATCAACGCTCGCGGTGGGCCGGGCGGTGCGCCGGGTTGCTGGCAGAAGATCACCCGTGAGCTGTGGCCGGCGCCGTATCTGGTGGTGGACACCGGTGTCAGCCTGGCGCCGTACAACCATGTGGACGTCGGCTCGCCGTACGCAATCGAGTACGTCTGGGGCCGCCAAGTAGGGGACAACACGATCAACCCATGAGTATCAGAGGCACTGTCATCAAGCTCGGCATCATCGGTTCGGTGCTGCTGGCATTCACGGCGCTCCTCGTTGTGGTGTTCGGACAGATGCGCTTCGACCGGACCTACAGCTACTCGGCGGAATTCAGCAACGCCAGCGGATTACGCAACGGGCAGTTCGTCCGCGCCTCCGGGGTGGAGATCGGCAAGGTCAAGAAGATCAAGCTGGTCGACAACGGCCACAAGGTGCATGTGGACTTCGACGTCGACCGCGGGGTGCCGCTGTACCAGTCCACGACCGCTCAGATCCGCTACCTGAACCTGATCGGTGACCGTTACCTGGAGCTCAAGCGCGGCGAGGGCGAAGGTTCCGATCGGGTGCTGCCGCCCGGTGGATTCATCCCGCTGTCGCGCACCCAGCCGGCCCTGGACCTTGACGCGTTGATCGGTGGTTTCAAGCCGCTGTTCCGGGCGCTGGACCCGGACAAGGTCAACAACATTGCGTCGTCGATCATCACGGTCTTCCAGGGTCAGGGCGGCACCATCAACGACATCCTCGACCAGACCGCACAATTGACCTCTCACATCGCCGAGCGGGACCAGGCCATCGGCGAGGTGGTCAAGAACCTCAACATCGTGCTGGACACCACCGTCCGGCATCGCAAGCAGTTCGACGAGACCGTCGACAACTTCGAGAAACTGATCAGCGGGTTGAACAACCACGGTGATGCGCTGGCCGCCAACACCGCGCACATCAGTGACGCCGCGGGGACGGTGGCCGACCTGTTGGCCGAGAACCGGTCGCTGTTGCACGACACCATCAACTACCTGGATCCGATCCAGCAAGCGATCATCGATCAGCGCGACCAGTACGACGACCTGCTGCGCCGCGCGCCGGTCGGGGTGAACACAGTGGGCCGCGCCGTCGGCAGCTACGGAGACTGGGTGAACTTCTACTTGTGTGATCTGACGCTGAAGACCAACGGGTTACAGCCTGGCGGGCCGGTTCGCACGGTCAAGATCTGGCAGCAGCCGACGGGTAGGTGCACGCCGCAATGAGAACGCTCGAACCTGCCAACCGGCTTCGGATCGGCCTGATGGGCATCGTGGTCACGCTGCTCGTCGTCGGCGTGGGCCAGACCTTGACCAGTGTCCCGATGATCTTCGCCAGCCCCATCTACTTTGCGCAGTTCCCCGATTCGGGTGGATTGAACAAGGGGGACAAGGTGCGCATCGCCGGCATGAACGTCGGCAAGGTCGAGGGAATCAAGATCGACGGCGACCACGTCGTGATGAAGTTCTCGACCGGCACCCAAACCATCGGCACCGAGAGCCGACTCGCGATCAAGACCGACACCATCCTCGGCCGCAAGGTGCTCGAGATCGACCCGCGAGGCACCCAGCAGCTGCGCCCGAACGGCACACTGCCCCTGGGCCAAAGCACCACCCCGTACCAGATTTACGATGCGTTCTTCGACGTCACCAAGGCCGCCGCCGGCTGGGACATCGACACCGTCAAGCGGTCGCTGAACGTGTTGTCGGAGACCATCGACGAGACTTACCCGCACCTGAGTGCGGCCCTGGATGGCGTGGCCAAGTTCTCCGACACCATCGGCAAGCGCGACGAACAGATCACGCACCTACTCAAGCAGGCCAACCAGGTGGCCAGTGTGCTCGGTGACCGCAGCGATCAGATCGACCGCCTGTTCGTGAACTCGAACACGCTGCTGGCCGCGTTCAACCAGCGAAGCCGGGCGATCGGCGCGCTGCTGGGCAACGTCTCCGCGCTCTCGACGCAGTTGCAGGGCGTCATCAACGACAACCCCAACCTGAACCACGTGCTGGAGCAGCTGCGCACCGTGAGCGACCTGCTGGTGGCGCGCAAGGACGACCTGGCTACCGCAGTCACCCTGCTCTCCAAGACCATCGCCGCGTTCAACGAAACCGTCGCGTCGGGACCGTACTTCAAGGTGTCGCTGGCCAACTGGTTGCTGACGCCCGGCTGGATCCTGCAGCCGTGGGTGGATGCGGCGTTCAAGAAGCGCGGCCTCGATCCGGAGGACTTCTGGCGCAGCGCGGGGCTGCCGGCGTTCCGGTTCCCCGACCCCAACGGCACCCGGTTCCCCAACGGCGCGCCGCCGCCCGCGCCGCCGGTGTTGGAGGGCACCCCGGATCATCCGGGACCGGCCGTGGCGCCCGGCTCGCCGTGTTCGTACGCGCCGACGCCGGACCTGCTGCCGCGGCCGTGGAACCCGATGCCGTGCGCGGGCGTCGACCAGAACATGGGTCCGTTCGGGCCCAACGGGCCGTACCCGGCGCTGCCCGACGTGTTGTCGTCGCCGCCGAACCCCAACGGCCTGCCGCCGACTCCGGGGATCTCGATCGGCGGACGACCGGGCGAGGTCGCACCCGACGTGCCGGGCACACCGGTGCCGATCGCACCGGGTCCGCCCGGGGGACGCAGCGAGCCGCCCGGACCCGTGGCGGGTCCGGCTCCGGCGAATCCCGCGGCGGCGCCTCCACCGCCACCGATGGCTGTCCCGCCCGCACCGCCTGGACCTGGAAACCAGTTGCCGGCGCCGTTCATCCCGCCGGGTGAAGGCGGCAACAGCCAGCCCGGCGGTGGGGGAGGAAGCTTGGGAGGTAGAGAAGGTTGAGCACCGTCTTCGACATCCGCAACCTGCGGCTACCCAAGCTGTCGCGGGCGGCGGTCATCATCGGCTCGCTGGTGATCGTGCTTGCCTTGGTCGCCGGGTACGTGGGGATCCAGCTCTTCAAGAAGCTGACCAACAACACCGTCGTCGCGTACTTCCCCGAGGCCAACGCGCTATACAAAGGCGACGAGGTCCGGATCATGGGTGTGCCGGTGGGCTCGATCGACAAGATCGAGCCGGCCGGCGACAAGATGAAGGTGACCTTCCACTACGCCAACAAGTACAAGGTGCCGGCCAACGCCTCGGCGGAGATCCTCAACCCGACGCTGGTGGCGTCGCGCTACATCCAGTTGGACCCGCCCTACAAGGGCGGCCCGGTGCTGGGCGACAACGCGGTGATCCCGATCGAGCGCACCCAGGTGCCGACCGAGTGGGACCAGTTGCGCAACACGGTCACCAACATCATCTCGAAACTGGGCCCCACCAAGGAGCAGCCCAAGGGACCGTTCGGCGACATCATCGAGTCGTTCGCCAACGGGCTGGCCGGCAAGGGCAAGAAGATCAACACCACCCTGGACGCCCTGTCGCGATCGTTGAACGCGCTCAACGAGGGCCGCGGCGACTTCTTCGCCGTGGTGCGCAGCCTGGCGCTGTTCGTCAACGCGCTGCACGAAGACGACCAGAAGTTCGTCGCGCTCAACAAGAACCTGGCACAGTTCACCGACAGCCTGGCCAGCTCGGACCGCGACTTGGCCAACGCCATCCAGCAGTTCGACAGTTTGCTGACGACGCTGCGGCCGTTCCTGGCCAAGAACCGTGAGGTGCTGACGCACGACGTCAACAACCTCGCGACTGCGACGAACACGCTGCTGCAGCCCGATCCACTGAACGGTTTGGAAACCGTGCTGCACGTGGCGCCGACGGCATTGGCGAACCTCAACCAGATCTATCACCCGGCGATCGGCGCCGTGGTCAGCCAGCCGGTGTCACTGCTCGGCGGCATCGGCTTCGCGAACCCAATGCAGTTGATCTGTAGCACGATTCAGGCCTTCAGCCGGGCGGGCTACCAGGAATCCGCCGAACTGTGTGCGCAGTATCTGGCGCCGATTCTGGACGCGATCAAGTTCAACTACATCCCGTTCGGGTTGAACTTCTTCAGCACCGCCGCGACGCTGCCCAAGGAGGTCGCCTACTCCGAGCCGCGGCTGCAGCCGCCACCGGGATACAAGGACACCACCGTGCCGGGGATCTGGGTGCCCGACACACCGACCTCGCACCGCAACACGCAGCCGGGCTGGATCGTCGCGCCCGGAATGCAAGGAACGAAGGTGGGTCCGATCACGGAAGGCTTGCTGACTCCGGAATCGCTGGCCGAGTTGATGGGTGGCCCGAACATCGAGCCGGTCCAATCCCAGTACCAAACCCCGCCGGGTCCGCCCAATGCGTACAACGAGGAGCCCGGTCCGCTGCCGTTCGTCGGGGTGCCCGGCAATCCCCAGCCGATAGCACCGCCACCGCCGGGACCCGAGGTGGTCCCCGGCCCGGTCGCGCCGACGCCGGCACCGGTCTCCGGTCCGGTCAGCCCGCAGGTGCCTGGCGGACCACCGCTGCCCGCTGAGGCAGCCTCTTCGACAGGAGGGGGCTCGTGAGCCGCGTGATGCACTTGGTCCGCCACCGGTCCTGGCAAGGGCTGGTGCTGCTGGTGGCTGCGGTGATGCTGAGCTCGTGTGGCTGGCGCGGCATCGCGAACGTGGCGCTGCCCGGTGGCCCGGGCAGCGGAGCCGGCGCCTACACGCTCTACGTGCAGGTGCCGGACACGCTGGCCATCAACGGCAACAGCAAGGTGATGGTGGCCGACGTGTTCGTCGGCAAGATTCGCGACATCCAGCTGAAGAACTGGGTGGCCACGCTGACGCTGGGGGTGGACGGAAACGTCAAGCTACCGAAGAACGCCACCGCCAAGATCGGGCAGACCAGCTTGCTGGGTACCCAGCACATCGAGCTGGCCGCGCCGCCCAACCCGTCGCCGCAACTGCTGAAGGACGGCGACACCATTCCGCTGAAGAACTCGTCGGCGTGGCCCAACATCGAGCGCACGTTGGCCAGCCTCGCAATGATTTTGCGCGGCGGCGGTATCTCGAACCTCGAGGTGATCCAGAACGAGGTCAACAACATCCTGAGCGGTCGCGGGCCGCAGATCCGCGCGTTCCTCGGCAAGCTGGACACCTTCACCCGTGAACTCAACCAACAGCGCGACGACATCACCCACGCCATCGATTCCACCAACCGGCTGCTGGCATACGTGGGCAACCGAGCGGACGTCCTGGATCGGGTGCTGACCGAATTCCCGCCTCTGATCAAGCATTTCGCCGAAAAGCAGCAACTGCTGATCGACGCCACCAACGCGCTGGGCCGGCTCAGCCTGGCCGCCGACCAGTACCTCTCGGAAACGCGGGGCCCGCTGCATCAGAACCTGCAGCTGCTGCAGTGCCCGTTGAAGGAATTGGGCCGCGCCGCGCCGTACCTGCTCGGCACGCTGAAGATTCTCGCCACCATCCCGTTCGACATCGACACGGCGCCCAAGCTGATTCGAGGCGACTTCATGAACGCGTCGCTCAACCTGGACACGACGTTGTCGACCGTCGACAACGCGTTCCTCACCGGAACCGGGCTGTCCGGCTGGTTGCGGGCACTCGAGCAGTCATACGGTCGTGATCCGGCAACGATGATTCCCGACGTTCGCTACACGCCGAACCCGAACGACGCCCCCGGCGGACCACTGGTGGAGAGGGCGACATGCTAACTCGGTTCATCAAGCGCCAGCTGGTCCTCTTCAGCATCATCACCGTGGTCGCGCTGGTGGTGCTGGGCTGGTACTACCTGCGTATTCCGACGTTGGTCGGTATCGGCCAGTACCAACTGAAGGCGGACCTGCCGGCGTCGGGCGGCTTGTACCCCACGGCCAACGTCACCTATCGCGGCATCACGATCGGCAAGGTCACCGACGTCGAGCCGACCGAGCACGGCGCGCAGGCGACGATGAGCATCGACAGCCGCTACAAGATCCCGGCCGATGCGTCGGCGAACGTGCATTCGGTGTCGGCGGTCGGTGAGCAATACCTGGACTTGGTGTCGCCGGGCAATCCGGGCAAGTTCTTCTCGCCCGGGCAGACCATCACCAAGGGCACGGTGCCCAGCGAGATCGGGCCGGCTCTGGACACCGCCTACCGCGGGTTGGAAGCCCTGCCGAAGGAGAAGATCGGTCAGCTGCTCGACGAGACAGCGCAATCCGTCGGCGGATTAGGCCCGGCGCTGCAGCGGCTGGTCGACTCGACTCAGGCGATCGTCGGTGATTTCAGGACGAACATCCGCGACGTCGACGACATCATCCAGAACTCCGCGCCGATCCTGGACAGCCAGGCCACATCCAGCCCGCAGATCGAGCGCTGGGCACGCAACCTGAATGTCCTGGGCGCCCAAGCCGCCGAGAAGGACCAGAACCTCAGGGACCTGCTCCCGAAGGCGGCGCCGACGGCCGACGATCTCAACGCGGTGTTCAACGACGTCCGGGATTCGCTGCCGCAGACTCTGGCCAATCTGTCGGTCGTGATCGAGATGCTCAAGCGCTACCACGCGGGCGTCGAGCAGGTGCTGGTGCTGTTGCCGCAGGCCGGTTCCATCATCCAGACGATCTCCACTCCGTACGAGAAAGAGCACAACGCGGTGCTGGACCTCGGCGTGGCGATCAACCAGCCGCCGCCATGTTTGACCGGATGGCCTGCTGCAGCTGAGTGGCGGTCGCCGGCAGACGTCAGCCTTGCGCCCCTGCCGGAAGGCGCGTACTGCAAGATCCCGCAGGAGACCCCCGCCAACGTGGTTCGCGGAGCGCGCAACATTCCGTGTGTCGACGTCCCGGGCAAGCGCGCGGCGACGCCGAAGGAGTGCCGCAGCAACAAGCCCTACGAGCCAGCCGGTACCAACCCCTGGTACGGGGACCCGAACCAGATCCTCAACTGCCCGGCGCCCGGTGCCCGCTGCGACCAGCCGGTGAACCCGGGTCAGGTGAGACAGGCACCGTCGATCAACAACGGACTGAACCCGCTGCCCGCCAGTAAGCTCCCGCCCGGAGGGCAGACACCGCCGCCCATCAGCGACCCGCTGCAGCGGCCGGGGTCGGGTACCGTCCAGTGCAACGGGCAACAGCCCAACCCGTGCATCTACACCCCGGGCGGACCGCCCACCGCGGTCTATAGTCCGCAGAGCGGTGAGGTGACGGGCCCAGACGGCGTTAAATACTCCGTCAACAACTCGAGCAACACAGGAGACGACGGATGGAAGG
The DNA here is from genome assembly GCF_003402475.1 of Mycobacterium sp. MFM001. Taxonomy (GTDB): domain Bacteria; phylum Actinomycetota; class Actinomycetes; order Mycobacteriales; family Mycobacteriaceae; genus Mycobacterium. The sequence continues at coordinate 246,908 of NZ_BFAB01000001.1, read as the reverse complement.
AGATGCTGGCGCCAGCCGGCTGAACCCCGCCGAAACAGACGATTCGTCGTCAGACCAGACCGATACCGAGGTGACGGCCGAAGATTCCTCTTCGGAGGTTGAAGTCGAGGACGAGGCCGCAGCGGAAGACGCTCCTGTTGGCGAACGGCGCCCGTCGCGCCTGGGCCGCAAATGGTGGATCGGCATCGCCGCGGCGCTTCTGCTGGTGGCCGCGGGCATCGGTACCGGCGGCTATCTCGCCCTGCGTTCCAATCAAGAGAGCCAGGCCATTGCGCGCCACGAAGCGCAGGCCGTGGCGGCCGCGAAGGACTGCATCGCGGCAACCCAGGCGCCAGACGTCGAGGCGATGGCCGCCGGAGCCCAGAAGATCATCGACTGCAGCACCGGAGATTTCCGTTCCCAAGCAGTGCTCTACAGCAGCCTGTTCGTCCAGGCCTATCAGGTGGCCAACGTCCAGGTCCAGGTGTCCGATCTGCGTGCGGCGGCGGAACGGCACAATCCGGACGGGTCATTCGATGTCCTGGTGGCACTGCGCGTCAAGATGTCCAATACCGAAACGCAGAACCGAGAAATCGGCTACCGATTGCGGGCAAAGATGGCACCCGATGAAGGGCAGTACCGGATTGCCAAGCTCGACCAGGTGGCCAAGTGACGGCAGTGGTCGCCGAGACCGACACCACGCCAGCAGTCGAAACGGCAGCGCCGGATAGCCTGGCGCGCTGGCACATCCGCGCGGCCGCGTTCGTGGTCGACGTGGTGCCCAGCGTCGCCGTGGTGGCGACGATGATTTTGGGCTGGTTGGCGGTGCCGGTGGGCAGCGCGTGGTGGTCGCTCTGCATCGCGGTTATGGCGACCGTGATACTGCTGACCTTGATCAACCGGACGGTGTGGCCGGCGAACCGCGGCTGGAGCCTCGGCCGTGCGCTGATGGGAATTACCGTCGTACGCCGCGACGGGACGTCCGCCGGCGTGGGGCGATTGCTACTGAGAGACCTCGCCCACCTGCTGGACACCATCGCTGTATTTGTGGGTTGGCTTTGGCCGCTGTGGGATTCGCATCGCCGGACCTTCGCCGACATGCTGTTGCGCACCGAGGTGCGCCGCGTCGAAGCGGATCAACGGCCCGCGATCGCACGCCGACTCACCGCAATCGTCGTGGCGACCGCGGCGGTGCTGTGCGCCGCCGGTGCTGCGCTGAGCTTCACGGTGGTGTTCTTGCACGAGCGCGCCACCGACCAGACGCGCACCGCAATTCAAACGCAAGGCCCGAAGATCGTCGCCGAGATGCTCACCTACGACCCGAAGACGCTGAAGGACGATTTCGCGCGAGCCCGGTCGCTGACGACGGATAAATACCGTGACCAACTCGCCAAACAACAGGAGGTCGTGCAAAAGGGCCAGCCGGTGGTCAACGAGTACTGGGTGACCAACAGCGCGGTCAAGTCCGCGACACCCGATACGGCGGAGATGCTGCTGTTTCTGCAGGGCCATCGCGGCGGGGAGAACCAGCAACGGTTCATCACCGCCACCGTCCGGGTTGCGTTCGTCAAGGGGCCGGACTCGCGCTGGCTCGTCGACGACCTGACCGTGGTGACCAAACCCAAACCAGCGCAGGGACAAAAATGAGCCCCCGCCGTCGAGTCCAGCCTGGTGAGCAGCCGCTGCTATCCGAGCGGATACCGAAATCGTCGCTGTGGTCGCGGATGTCGTTGCGGCGATTGAAGTTACCGCGTCAGTGGTGGAAACCGTCACGGCAGTGGGTGATGCCGATCGCGATGACCATCGCGGTGCTGGTCGCCGCCGGCGCGATTACGGCGTCGTCGTTCATCCTGGTCAACCATCGCAAACATCACGAGTTGGCGATGAAGGAAGTCGACGTGCTCGGGTTCGCTCGATCGTTCATGACGACGTTCACGTCGTTGGATCCATTTCACGCCAACGCCTATGTCGATCGGATATTGGCTAATGGCACAGGCGATTTCGCCAAGCAATACCGCGACAAGGTGAACGAGGTCCTCCTCAACGTCGCGCAGGCGGAGCCTACCAAAGGCACCGCTCTCGACGCTGGGGTGGAAAGGTGGAACGACGACGGCAGCGCAAGCGTGCTGGTGGCAACCGAAGTCACCTACAAGACTCCCGACGGCAAGCAGACAATCGAGAGCACAAATCGTTGGGTGTTAACCGCTCAGCGGGAAGGCGACCAGTGGAAGATCAGCAGCCTGCAACAGGTGATCTGACCGAGGCCGAGCAGCCAGCGCGGAAGCGCCGCTGGTGGCCGAGCCGTGCGCGCAACAAATCCGCGGCTGCGCCAGCCGAGGCTGTCGAGGCGGCCTCCGACGAGCCTGAGACCGCCGAAGAGCAACCCGAGGCGTCTGAATCGCCTGCAGAAGACGCTGTTGAAAGTGACACGGACACAGCCGAATCCAGCGAGTCTGACGAAGCTCCCGAGCCTGCCGAGACCGTCGTCGACGAGGCGCAGGATGCCGAGGAGACCGAGGCCGACGCCGGCAGGAAACCGGTGGGCCGGCGGCTGGCCATCGCGGTTGCGGTCGCGGCCGTCCTGTTCGTAGGCTCCGCGGCGTTCGCCGGCGCGATGGTGCAGCCCTATGTGAAGGACCGGGCCACCGTGGTAACCAAGTTGCGAATCGCGAGCACCGCAGCCAACGCGATCACGACCTTGTGGACCTACAACCCGGACAACATGGACAAGCTGGCCGACCGGGCGGCGCAATACCTCAGCGGTGACTTCGAAGCGCAGTACCGCAAGTACATTGACGCGATCGTGGCGCCCAACAAGCAGGCCCAGATCACCAACACCACCGAAGTCACCGGGGCGGCGGTGGAATCGCTGAATGCGAACGACGCCACCGCGATCGTGTACACCAACACGACGTCGACCAGCCCGCTGTCGAAAAATGTTCCGGCGCTGAGGTATTTGTCCTACCGGCTGACCATGAAACGCGATCATGCCCGCTGGCTGGTGACCAAGATGACGACCATCACGTCCTTGGATTTGACACCACAGATGTAAGGTATTGGGCCCCATGGCAGTTGCCTCGCCGGTGTCCGATCGGCTCACTGTCGTGGCGTTGCTGCTGCTGACGTTTGCGACCGGTTTGGTCGACGCGATCAGCGTACTGGTACTCGGCCACGTGTTCGTCGCCAACATGACAGGCAACGTCATCTTCCTCGGGTTCTGGTTCGTCCCCGGCGCGGGGATCGACCTGACTGCCGCCGTCGTCGCGTTCCTGGGCTTCCTATGCGGCACGGTGCTCGGCGGCCGACTGACCCGGATGCTCGGCGAGCAGACCCGATGGTGGCTCACCGTGGCGCTGAGTTTGGAGGTCGGCATGCTGGTAGTGCTGTCGGTCCTGGCCGGCACCGGTGTGCTGGGCTATCACGACAACACGAAGCTCATCCTGATCGCCGGGCTGGCAATGACTTTCGGTGCGCAGAACGTTGCGGCACGCCAGTTCGGTATCCAGGAGCTCAGCACGACGGTGCTGACTTCGACGATCGTCGGCATCGGGTTCGACAGCAGGCTGGCCGGCGGCACCGGTGAGCGGGAAAAGCTGCGCTACAGCGTGATTGCGGCGATGTGCGGCGGCGCCATTGTCGGCGCGACGTTGTCGCGGATTACCGTGGCGCCGGTGATCGCACTGGCGGCCGCGGTGATCGGGGTCAGCATGCTGATCTTCCGCTTCGGCAAGCCGAGAGAGCCGGCTAGGGGGTAGGTCGACGCGGCGGCATGGCATTAGGCTGATGGTGAGCCGATTGCCAGGGAGTGTGGGCACATGGCGCTGCTCGTCCGGGAATGGACGCATTGGGCGGCAGGCTATGGAGTGCTGCGTCCGGTGTGGAAACTGCAAGCCCGGCGGGGCGATCCGTTGGCGCGGTTGGTCAGAATCGACATCGATCCGGGCGCTGATATCTATCCGATCATCGAGGAAATTCGCAAGCGCGGACGCATGTGTCGCGTCACCATGACCGGCTGGGTCACCGCTGACGCGCAGATTGTTCGTGACGTACTGCGCGACGGCCGGTTCAGGACCATCAAACAGCGGGACCGCTCACCGTTTCGTATCGTCCAGTGGATACTGGCCAAAACTGACCCCGGTGTACTGAGCCCCATCGAACCACCCTCGATGTTGGTCACCGATCCGCCCGAGCACACACGGCTACGCCGCCTGGTCTCGCGGGCGTTCACGCCGCGGGCAATCGAGGGACTCCGCATCCGCATTCACGAAGTCGTCGACGAACTGCTCCGTGGTCTGGAGGGCAGGACCGAGTGCGATCTGGTCGCGGAGTACACGTCCCGAATCCCCGTCGCGGTCATCGCCGAGATGATGGGAGTTCCAAGCGATGAGACTCGCCGACTTCTTGTCATCGGCGAGACGACAACGAAAATGATCGGCACCAGCGCCGCTTCCTGGCGCGATTTTCGGGCGGCGATGAGCGTGCTGCGCGAGTTCGACCAGTACCTCGCGCAGCATATCGAGCGGCTACGCCACGACGATGCCGCCGACAGCATTCTCTCCAACGTCGTACGCAACGGCGATCTCACCGATGTTGAGATCAGGATGCTGGCGGGGCTGCTGCTTGGCGCGGGGTTCGTCACCACGACACACGTCTTGGGCAAGGGCCTCGTGGCGCTCGTTCGCCACCCGGATCAACTGGCGACGCTCGCTGCCCACCCCGACGGGTGGCCCAACGCGATCGAGGAGATCCTGCGCTATGACGCCACCGCTCAAATAGTGCCGCGGGTCGCCACCGAAGACCTTGAGCTCCAAAGCTATCCGGTACGGGCGGGGGACGCGATGTTACTTCTGGTGGGTGGCGCCAACCGCGACCCGGCGGTGTTCGAACACCCGGACATCTTCGACGTCACCCGCGCCAATGCTCGCGAGCACATCAGCTTCGGTACCGGGATGCACGCCTGCCTCGGCGCGGCGCTGGCGCGCATGGAACTACACGTCGGCCTGCAGTCGCTGTTCGAGCGCTTCCCGCAGCTAGCTCTGGCCGGTGAACCGACCTTCAACGACACCATCGGATTGCACGGAGTCAAACATCTACCGGTGTCACTTGGCATCGGGAGTTAATAACCGCCGTGACCAGAAGGGACCCAACCATGTCACTCCTCAGCGGCTTCACGGGAGGCTATACACGCCTGGAGTCCTGGTTCTATGACACCTTCATTGCCGAGGTGGCGGCACAGGCGTCCGCCCATCTCGTCGACGTTATCGGCGCCGAGTCGGCAAACGGCCCTCTCCTCGATGTTGGTTGCGGCGGTGGACAATTCCTCGAGGCGCTCGCTCGCAGCCGCCCCGAGGCATCCCTACACGGCATCGACTATTCTGCGGCGCAAGTCCAGCGGGCGAAGGCACGGCTCGCGCAATTCGGTGAACGCGTCCAAATCCACCACGCGCCGGCGGAGAACCTACCTTTCGCAGACAACACGTTCGCTGCCGTCATGAGCGGCGGCGCGATCAAACACTGGCAGGATCAAGCCGGCGGCTTGGCCGAAATGGTGAGGGTTCTGCGACCCGGCGGTCTCCTGGCTGTGGGCGAGGTAGACCGGGGATGCACCATCGACGACGTCAAGCGATTCTTCGCTCTGCGCAACGGGTTACGATTCCTGGGGCCCGTCCGAGTGATGCTGTTCCGCACCTATGTCAGCGGCTTGTCGATCGATTTGGAGGACGCCAGGGCCCTGGTAGCTGCACTGCCGCTCACCGACGTCGAAGTCAGTCGTCTGCCCGGCCTTCCCATTCTGCAGTTCCATGGCCGCAAAGCGACTTGACTCTCAGCACCTTCGGCGGCGGCGCGCGACCGCTTCCGCCTTCCGGTCGTGCATCCCTCACTGCCCTCGAGTTATCCGAATCAGCTCAACGAGCTTGGGACGGTCGTTGAGCTGCTTCGGCGTTTTCCCTTTATGACGCGAATCAATTTGGAGGGCCGCAGCAGCTCACCGGGAGGGTCAAGGAGCTGCAGCGAGCGAAAGAACGCCTCGTTCAGCACCATATCGTTGGCCACCGCGGCCATCAGCTTGTCGATCTGCCAGTTGAGGAGCCGTTGCGGTATCGAACGCCAACCGTCGACAGGACTGACGGCGAAGTCATTGAGTCGGTTGACCTGCCAAATCGGCGTAAGCCTCTTGGCTGCGCTGCGAAAATAGCGCCGACTCAAGCCATCGGTGTCGCCGTCGGCCAAAGAGTCACGCAGGGCTTGCGCTTGCAGCGCTGCCGACGACATGCCCTGACCGTAGATAGGGTTGAAGCTGCAGACTGCATCGCCAATGACGAGAAGCCCCTTGGGGAATCGATTCAACTTGTCGTATCGATGCCACGCACTCGCGGGATAGTGCCGTGCTGAGACATCGCCAAGCGGTTCGGCTGCGCGCAACGCGGCGGTGATCTGGCTGGGGAGCAGTTCGGCCGCAAGCGCGATTACGTTCGGTAGATCCGTGGGTAGCTTGTGTCCGGCCACGCCAATCAGGGTGAGGATTGCAGTGCTGTTTTCGTATGCCAAGAGGCCCGCGCCGGTGGATCTTTGGATTGTCGGGGCGACGAGAACGATTTTCTCGGCCAGAGTGCCATCCGGCACACGAAAGAATTGGCTCGAGTAGTTCAGCTTCACGGCATACTTTTGCTCGGGCGGACGGGCGTAGCCATGTGTTTCAAGGAAGGTTGGCGTGCGCGCCGAAGGACCTGTCGCGTCAATCACCAAGTCAGCGCCCAGTACCCGCTCCTGGTTGGTCGTGCGGTTGACTACACGCACCGCGGTGACGCGGTCGGGTTGTCCAAAGACCGGCTCGATGACATCGTGATCCTCAAGAAACGCTACATTCTCGATCGCACGCACCCGCCGGCGCACATGAGCTTCCAGCAGGGGCCGGCTAGCGACACAAGTGACCAATGCTTCAGGCTGCGACATTTCTCCCGCCTGGTTGAGCTGGTGGTCGCCGACCCGCACATAGATCAGCGAGGGATCGGCGAAGTCGACGACGCTCGCGCCCGAAGCCATGAGCTCGTCGAACAGCTTCGGAAACAACTCGGCCAACACCAAATAACCGCGGCTTGACAATCCGTGCAAATGGCGCCCCTGTGATACACCTCGTCGCTGAATCGCTGCCTTGGGCAACACATCACGCTCCACGAGCGTGATGGACCCATAGAATTCCGACAACACTCGGGCGGCGAGTAACCCGCCCATACTGGCACCGCAGACAACCGCGTTTTCCCGACGCTGGCTCATGCAGGACCTCTAACACGCTCCCTGTAATCGCTGCCCTGATCGACCATTTGCGGAAATAGCGGTGCTCCCCGCAGCGGGCGGTAGTCAGCGGCTGCAAAGGCTGCGGCAGCTGCCGATATCAACGCCAGGATGAGGGCTGGCTGACGGCTGGCGTGGGCAGGGAAGTCGTAAAACAGCAGCCACGCCAGCGTTATTGTGGTGATTACACCAAGAAGGTCGGTCGCGCCGATAATCGAAACATCCGGCCTGTTCAGGCCGAACTGTCCGCCGGTGATCGCGGTGGTCAACGCACACACGGCGACGACTACGCAGAGCGGAAAAGTTAGCTTCCACAAGTCCCACCCACCGCGATCGGCGTCCTGAGCCTGGGCCCACGGCAAGAACAATGCGACGATCATCGAGGCGCCAGCTGCGCCGCAGACCAGCCGTCGTAGCAATGTAGTCATCTCGTCCTCCTAACGGTCCTACCAGGGATCGTCCCGGTCAGGGGTCGTACTGTCGATTACCTCGAGGTAATCGAGTCACGAACCGTGTGCAGCTACAGTCAGTGCGGATGGCGACCACCAGCTCCGCTTCTCAGGTCGGGCCGCTGCTGCGGGAGTGGCGTCAGCGGCGGCGGCTAACCCAGCTAGAGCTCGCGCTCGATGCGGGCGTATCGGCGCGCCATCTCAGTTTCGTCGAGACTGGCCGCTCAAAACCCGGGCGAGACATGCTGATTCGGATTGGTGAACGGCTCGATATTCCATTCCGTGAGCGCAACCGGCTGCTGCTGACCGCTGGGCACGCGCCCGCATTCCCCGAGCACCCGTTCGGCGCACCCGAACTCGCCCCGGTCCGCGAGACACTGGAGCGGATTTTGAAAAGTCACGAGCCCTATCCGGCGGTCGTCTTCGACCGCCACTGGAACCTGGTGGCCGCGAACGAGGCCATACAACCTCTCGTCGCGACCATTGATCCCGCCTTGCTAAACCCGCCTGTGAACGTCCTGCGCGTCGGCCTGGAACTGATTCCGCAGATCATCAACGCCCGCGAGGTCATGACCTACTTTCGTGATCGCGTTGAGCGCCAGCTCGCTGCCACCGCCGACGAGCAGCTCGCACAACTCCTTGAGGAGTTTGAGAACTACCTACGCCGCTACGAGGAGCTCGATACGGCAAGCAAATCCGACTTCGCGCAGAACCTCGGTCCGGTCAGAGTGCGGGCGCCTGACGGCGGCGAATGGTCGTTCTTTGGCATATTCGGCACCTTCGAGATGCCGTTCGAAGTCACGATCTCCGAACTGGCGATCGAGTTGCTCTTTCCCGCCGATCGCACGACTGCGGACGTGTTTGAATCCCTGGCTCGAGATCGCGACGAGGACTAGGGCTTAGGCTGCACTTCAACGTAGACAGTCGGTACGGGCAGCCTGTTTGACGCACCGTGGTAAAGCTTGCGTCCGAGACCGTAATTGGCGGCGATCGTGCGCTCCGCGTGGTCCGTTTCGGTGGGGTCAAGGACGCGCGCGATGCCCACTGCCGGAGGACCGAGCGGCTTGCCACGCACGTCGCATGCGGCGAGGCGTACCTCTGGATTCTTGCGGATGCGCTTGACCTTGCCGGCCGCCTCCTCGGTGTCGAAATACACCCGATCTGCGTCGTCGCAGCCGAACCACACCGGTGACGGAACACCTTGGCCGTTCTTGCGGTAGGTGATCAGAAGGGCGTATTTGTGACCCGCGAGCGAAGCGAAGCCAGAAGTCGGTTCGGCATCTGCTGCCGACCAGGCGGCCTTGTGCCGCATCTTCTCGTAGAAGAAGTCGGTAACTTTGGTGACAGCCGACTTGGAGGACGTTGCCATGTACCGAGTCTATGAGGACTCCTTCGCATGATTGACCTGCGCAGCGACACCGTCACCCGTCCCAGCCCGGGCATGCTCGAGGCGATGGCCCGCGCCGAGACCGGCGACGACGTCTGGGGTGACGACCCGACCGTATTGCGGCTACAGGCGCGTCTGGCCGAGGAGGCGGGCAAGGAGGCCGGGCTGTTCTTTCCGAGCGGCACGCAAAGCAACCTGGCGGCGGTGATGGCGCATTGCGGGCGCGGCGATGAATACATCGTCGGCCAGGCGGCGCACTCGTACAGATACGAAGGCGGCGGCGCGGCGGTGCTCGCCAGCGTCCAGCCCCAGCCGTTGGACAACGCCGAAGACGGCACCATTCCGCTCGAGCGCGTCGAGGCCGTGATCAAGCCGGTCGACGATCACTTCGCCCGGACGCGCCTGTTGGCCCTTGAAAACACTATCGGCGGCAAGGTGCTGCCGGCGGACTACGTCGCTGAAGCCACGCAGTGCGCGCACAGCCGCGGGCTCACGACGCACCTGGACGGCGCACGCCTGTTCAATGCGGCGGTCGCGTCGAACAAGCCTCTCGCGGCGCTGACCGAGGGCTTCGATACGGTCTCGATCTGCTTTTCGAAAAGCCTTGGCGCGCCGGTGGGTTCGGTGCTGCTGGGCAGCAAGAAGCTGATCGAGGTGGCGCACCGCTGGCGCAAGGTGCTCGGCGGTGGCATGCGTCAGTCGGGAGTGCTTGCGGCCGCGTGCCTTTACGCGCTTGATCACAACGTGGCGCGGCTAGCCGAGGATCACGCGAACGCCGCGCGCCTCGCCGAGGGGTTGGCGCAGATCGACGAAGTGAAAGCGGTATCGCACGCCACCAATATGGTTTTCGCGGAGTTCCCGGAGGCAGAGTGCGCGCCTCTGGAGGCGTGGCTCAAGGAGCGCGGGATTCTGACGCAGATGCTGTACTCGTCGCGGTTCGTGACGCATCTCGACGTGAGCGCTGAGGATGTCGACACATTCGTTGCGGCGGTGCAGGAGTACTTCACGCGTTGAGGGGCGGCCCTGATTCGCCGTACACCCGTTTGGCATTCGCCGCAGCGAGATTTCGGCCGTGTGGACCGAGCCAACAGACTTCGAACTGTGCCATCACCGAATATCCAAAACTGCCAGCTACACAAAGGAGTTCAGCATGACCGCCGCACTCGACCCTGGTCGCCCGTTTGCAGGCAGCGAACGCGAGCTGCTGGAGAACACCCTCGAACTGAACCGGACGGAGCTTGTGCGCGCCGTCGAACACCTCTCCGACACCCAAGCCCGCGAGAAGCTGGTCCCCTCGTTGACAACGCCCATCTCACTGATCAAGCACTGCGCCGCGGCCGAACGCATCTGGTTCCAACGAACACTGGCGGGGTTGAGCATCGACGAATGCGACCGCCACGCAACGGGCGGCGACGGTAGCTTCAGCGTCGCCGACGACGAAACCCTCGCCGAGGTGATCGAGGAATATGTTGCGGCGTGTCGACGGTCTAACGAATTGGCTGCCGACCATGACTTGGACGACACTGTCGAACACCACCTGGTCGGGACCGTGAGCCTGCGGTTCATCTATCTGGGCATGATCGCCGAAGCCGCCCGGCACGCCGGTCACGCCGACATCCTCGCCGAGCAGATCCAGGCGGCCGTCCAATCGTCGGCCGATGCCTCTGAGTGAGCACTGCGAGAACCGCGGGTGATGAATGACGGCCCGGAGCGTGACATTGAGGGCGCCCACCCAAAGAAGATAGTTGAGTAATTATGGTATGATTTCTATACATGCCTGAGTTCGAGTTTGATCCGGCCAAGAGCGCGGCGAACCTGGCCAAGCACGACATCGACTTCACTGCGGGCGCAGTCCATTTGGCGGGATCCGCGCCGCATCGAGGTTCCGGCACGCACGACAGATGAGCCGAGGTGGGTGGTGATCGGTCAGATTGACGGCCGATGCTGGTCGGCAGTGGTGACCTATCGCGGCGAAAACGTCCGGATCATCTCGGTCCGCCGCTCCCGGGAAAGCGAGGCAGCGATCTATGAAGGCTAAAGAGTTCGACGAGCGGTTCGATGCCGGTGAGGACATGGCCGCCACTCTGGATACGGCGCGGACGCGGCGGCCCGGCGAGGAACCGCGGCGTGTAAACGTCGACTTCCCGGCATGGATGATCGCTGAACTCGACCGCGAAGCCACCCGACTCGGAGTCACTCGCCAGTCACTCATCAAGGTCTGGATCGCTGAAAAACTTGACCGTGGAGACCCCCCCGTCGCCTGACCGATCGGTTGTCCTGGTGACCAACAGCGGCTGACCTGCTATGGGCTATTCTTCAGCGCCTGTCGACGAGTCTTCGAATGCCACGGCTCAATTCTCACCTCAATAAGAGGACGTAGATGGCGCCGAGGGTAAGGCTATGCGTATGACCGAAACCAGCACTGTGCGGCCGGCGTCGTCAGTGGATGCGGCGGCTTGCGTCGCGATCTACCGCCCCTACGTCGAGGACACGGCAATCACGTTCGAAACCGAAGTCCCGACGACCGAGCAGATGGCGTCGCGCATCGCCGCGGCTCGGGAGAGCCACGAATGGCTCGTCCTCGAACAGGATCACCAGATCGTCGGCTACGCCTACGCGCACGCGTTCAACCCCCGCGCCGCATACCAGTGGTCGGTGGAGACGAGTATCTATGTGGCGGCTCACCATTACCGCTTCGGCGGCGGCCGAAAACTCTATACGCACCTTCTGGGGCGGCTCACCGAGCGCGGCTATCGGCGCGCCTTCGCGGGAATCACCCAGCCGAACGAAGCCAGCAACGCGTTTCATCAATCTTTCGGGTTCGAGCAGGCGGGTCTGTACCGGCGCGTCGGATGGAAGCACGGCCGCTGGCACGATGTCGCATGGATGCAGGTGGATCTGCTTGGCGTGGCTGAAGACGGCGGACCGCCAACTCCAATTATTTAGCCCGCTGCCTTTTGTCGAGTGTGCGATTCCGTACGCCCGCAGCGGCGTGTCGCGTATGAAACCGCACACTCGGTCGCACTTGTCAGCTGTTCGGCCTAGTTGAACGCCAACCAGCTTGGCAATGCCCGCTCGTGGGAGTCGCAGAGCACCTGACGGGTGTCGCAGGATCCCTTCGGCACCCCGGCGCCGGCCCACATGCCGCCGGTGTCGCGGCGAAGCACAATCGCCGACGACCCGCCGCCGTCGAGCAAAATGGCTGTGTCGCTGCCTAATCCGCGGAACAGGTCCTGAATGTTGTCCGGCGTGTAGCTGCCGCCCTGGAACACATACATCTCGTCGCGGGTCTTCGAGTAAGCGAGCGCGGTCCGGGCGGCGCTGGGGCCGCCGTCGTTGAGCTGGCCGGTGCTCCCGGGCGACAACAACCCCAACCCGCTCACCGCGACGAACTGCTCACCCTTGTCCACCAATCCTGTGACCACTTGGGTTGCAGCGTTGTAGTCGTTGCCGTCACGACCTCCGTTGGGCCACAACACATACGGTGCGCCGCGAGTCGGCAGGATCATCGTGGCCAACGCGCTCCAGTTTTCGTTCCCACCGGAGAGGCCCTGCTTGCCGGCGTAGGGGATGGTGCCGGTGATCGCCTGGTTGGCGCGGCCCTGCCCTCGGGTGTTGTCGACATAGGCACCCAGCGGTGAACTGCAGCCCGTCGACCGCCACGATCCGCCCTTCTGCCCACGCACGTCGAAGAAGTTGGCGTTGATGGCGATGGTCGGCTGGCCCAGTACCTGCCACGCCTGCACCGGGGCATAGGTTTCCGACGCCTGCAGGAGTCCGTCGCTCGTGCGGGCCCCCGGGTTTCGTTCACACCGGGCCTGGTATCCACGGTGGCTGTCCACCAACAGATGCGGGGAAAGTCGTTGCGAGGCAGCCTTGATGATCATCAGATGGCCGCCGCTCGTCCCGTCGTACCAACTGCCGCCCGCGTTGAGCATCGGCGCGGGATGGCCGGCGCCGAAGTTGTAGACCAGGTAGGAACCGCGGGTGTTGGCAATCGCATTAGCTAGCAGCTCGCGAGCCTCGGCGGCGCGCGCAACCGGCTGTCCGATGCCGGTCGTCAGCGCGACACATGACGCCAGCACGGCGCAGCAGGCTGTCACGCGCCGGAAGACGACAGCCAGAGTCGACACGGGTGACCTTTCGGCGCGGAAGTCAGTACAACAAGCACAACATTAGCCACGCCAGTAACACAGTCAACTTACATAACGGTCGGGTGACGCTTTGGCTGCGGCGGAATTACGTTCAGCTACTTGCGATTACAGTTTCCGCTGCGGACGCCGCCGGGATCCGGTGATAGCCCCGCCGGTCGTAGATGCGCGTGACAATGCCACCGAGCAGCAGCCCGATCACCAGCCCTATAGCCGTCAACACCAGCGCGTGTGACAGCCCGGCATCGGCCCGCCCATCGAGATAGAGCAAGGCGCGCGCCCCCAAATAGACCTGGTGCATCGGCTCGAATTTGGCCAGCCAGCCGAACAGCGGCGGCGTCGCCTCCAAGGGAACCGTGGCGCCCGCAGAAGGCAATCCGAGAATTACAAAGACGAACATGCTGACCAGCAGACCCAACGTGCCCAGCACCGCGATCAGCGACGTCGACGTGACACCCACCGCGGCAATGGCGAACACCCCGTAGAGCCACAGCGGCCAACTACGGTCGATGGGCATGCCGAGCCCACTGGCTATCGCCATGTAGACCGCCGACGTCAACAGCGCCAACACCCCCATCAACGCCCACTTGATCAGCAGCGTGCGAAATCTCGAGATTCTCACCTGCTCGGCGAACCGGTAGACCGGGCCGAATTCTGCCGGCACGTAGCCAAGCATCGAGTCCACCAGGGTGCTGACCACAATGCTGCCGGTGAAGCCGGCCAACAAGAGCAACAGCGCGTAGTAGAACGCGGACAGGCCGTTACCGGTGCCGTCGGGCAAGGGTTTGTAGACCTCAGTCTTGATATCGATGGGGCTGCCCAGCATCGCCGTCACGGCGCCGGCCATCGGTGCTCCCTGGGTTTGCGCCGCCACCTCTTGGGAAAGCCGTTCGCCCAGACGGTGATTCGCCACCGTCATCGCCTGCGACAGCGTCTGGCCGGCGATGCTGGACCCCAACGTGCCAGCCCGTGGATTCGTCATGACGTGGACGGCCGGCCGATCGACGGGTCCCAAAGCCACTGCGCTGCGGGCGAAGTCCTGCAGCTTCGACGAAAAGGTGGGCGGGATGACCACCGCCCCGTACACCTGTGCCGTGTCCAACTGACGCATGGCGTCTTGGCGGGAGAGCACGCGGACGTCGAACTTGTCCTTGTCCAAGCCGGACGTCAGACCGTTGACGAGCTGGTCGCCTGTCGGCCCCGCATCCTCGTTGACCACCGCGATCGGAAAATGCCGCAGGTTGGTCGTCGGATTCAAGATGCCGCCGAGGTAGAAAGCGGCGAGCGCCGACAACACCGCCACCGTGATGACAATCGGAACCACCCAGAAGCGCACGGTGCGGGTGGCTCTGACGCCGGCCTTGGGGTCGGGCGCTGCGTGCCGCGGTTGTGTATCAGACATACCGGCTCCTCTTCGTCGCGCTCACCCTAACCGCGAAAAAGTTAGGCGCGGCGGTTAAGCGGGCACTCTGAGGATTGACGGCGCCGGCGGGCGCCTCCCGAACACAGGAGAAACAATGATCGGAACCATTTTCAGCGCCCTGATCGTCGGGCTGATCGTCGGGGCGCTTGCCCGACTGGTGATGCCGGGCAAGCAGAACATCGGCATCATCATGACGATCGTGCTGGGCGCGCTCGGTTCATTTCTCGGGTCGTGGCTGACGTACAGCGTGGGCTACAAGAACGCGAACGGCGGCTGGGCGGTGATCCCGTTCCTGGTGGGCATCATCGTCGCCGTCGTCCTGATCGCGATCTACCTGGGGCTGACCGGACGGCGGGGCCAGATCCAGCGGTAGCGGTGGTCTACCTGCCGAGTGCCGTGTGCATCTCCCAGACAAGGATCTCGGATGGCGCAGTCGCGGTGACGCGTTGGCCGTCCGAATCGGTGAACCGCACAGCGTCTCCCTCGGTCAGATCGCCTATGCCCTCGACGTCGACCCGGCCTCGCGCCGTGAAGAGGTGCAGATAGGGCGCCGCCGGTAATTCCACGGCCGCACCCGGCTCGAGCCGGGCGGCGTACAGCGCGGCGGAGCCGTTGTGGATCGTGATTGCGGCGTCCTGTCCGGGCCGCCCTGACGCGATCGGCACGAGCCCACGCATGTCGCCGATCTCGTGCTGCTGGTAGCCCGGGGTGATCCCGGTCTCGTCGGGCGCCACCCACATCTGTACGAAATGCACTGGCTCCGTGGCGGAGTCGTTCTTTTCGGAGTGCATGATGCCGCTGCCGGCCGACATCCGTTGAGCCAGACCGGGATAGATTGCGCCGCTGTTGCCGGCCGAATCACGGTGCGCCAGCGACCCGTCCAGCACCCACGTCACGATCTCCATGTCGCGGTGCGGATGGGTGTCAAAACCCGAAGCGGGCGCGACGATGTCGTCGTTGTTGACCAACAGCACACCGTGATGCGTGTTGTCTGGGTCGTAGTGATCGCCGAACGAGAACGAGTGCCTGGACTTCAGCCACGACGTCGTGGTGACGGCCCGGTCTTGTGCACGCCGGACGTCGACGAGAGCACCCATGACTCCAGAGTAGCTACCAGTCGGCGTCTGTGTATTTTATGACGCCGCGGATGTTCTTGCCGTCGAGCATGTCCTGGTAGCCGTCGTTGATGTCTTCGAGCCGGTAGGTGTTGGTCACCATCTCGTCGACCTTGAGCAGACCGGACTTGTACAGGCCCACCAGCCGCGGTGTCTCCACGTGTGAGCTGCCGCCGCCGAAGATGTTGCCCTTCAACGTCTTCTGCAACATGGTGAACAAGAACAGGTTGAGCTTGACGTCGACGTCGGTCATCGCGCCCATGCCGGTGACCACGCAGGTGCCGGTCTTGGCAGTCAGCGCCATCGCCTCTTCGATCATCTCCCCGCGCATCTCGCCGACCGCGATGATGGTCTTGTCGGCCATCAGCCCGTAGGTCAGGTCGATCATCGGCGCGATGGCCTCCGCCGTCGACGGGTAGACGTGGGTGGCGCCGAATTTGACGGCCTGCTCACGCTTGAAGTCCACCGGGTCGATTGCGATGACGTGCTTGGCGCCGGAGAGCACCGCGCCCTGCAGCGCGCTCATCCCGATGCCGCCCACGCCGACGATCGCCACGGTGTCGCCGGGCTGGACCTCAGCGACGTTGGTGGCCGAGCCGAAGCCGGTAGGCACCGCGCAGCCCATGATGGCCGCCGACTCGAACGGGACGTCGGGGTCGATCTTGACGACGGAATCCTTGTGCACGGTCATGTAGGGCGCGAACGTGCCGAGCAGGTTCATCGGCGAGACGTCGTGCGAGCCGGCGCGCACTCGGCTGGTTCCGTCGGCGATCGCCTTGCCGCCGAGCAGCACGGCACCCCGGTCACACAGCGAGCGGAAGCCCTTCAGACACGGCGGGCACTGCCCGCAGGCCGGGATGAACGCCAGGATGACGTGGTCGCCCTCTTGCAGTCCGGTGACGCCCTTACCGACCTTGGTCACGACGCCGGCGCCCTCGTGGCCGCCCAGCGCCGGCAGCCCGATCGGGGTGGCCCCGGTGGTCAGGTGGTAGTCGGAGTGGCACATGCCGGCGGCATGCACCTGGATTTGGACTTCGTCCTGGACGGGATCGCCCACCTCGATCTCGTCGACGCGGAACGGCGAGTTCAGCTCCCACAGCAGAGCGCCCTTGGTCTTCATGCCTCGCGATCTTAACCACCCTGCGGTAACGCGTTACAAAACGGGCCGTCGCTAGTGATGTGACCTGCCGGTATGTGTGCCTATGCACTCTTGTGCGGCACGCCCACCGTCAGCCCGCCGTCCACGACGAACTCTCCTCCGGTGGAGTACGACGACTCGTCGGAAGCCAGGTAGACGACGCAAGCCGACACCTCGCCGGCTTCCGCGGCCCGGCCCAGCGGGATCTGCAAGAAGTCCTCCGGAATGCCCGCCGTCATCGGGGTGCGGATCATGCCCGGATGGATGGAGTTGACTCGGATGTTGTGCGGCGCCAGCTCCAGCGCCGCGGCCTTGGCCAGGCCCCGCACCCCGAACTTCGATGCGACGTAGCCGTAGAGCCCGGGGCTGCCGCGCAGACCTTCGACCGAGGAGATGTTGATGATCGAACCGCCGCCGGCGGCGATCATCGGTTCGACCGCGGCCTGCATGCCCAGAAACGTGCCGGTGAGGTTGATGTCGATGATCTGCTGCCAGTCGGCGAGCGGGAAATTCTGCAGCGTGTTGCCGTTGACGATGCCGGCATTGTTGACCAGCACGTTCAGCGTGCCGAACTGGGTGACCGCGCTCTGCACGGCGGCCTTCCACTGATCGGGCTGGGTGACGTCGAGATGCACGAAGCGGGCCGCATTCCCGAGTTCTTCAGCCAGCGCGTTGCCGTCGTCGTCAAGGATGTCGCCGAGAACCACCTTGGCCCCTTCGGCGATCAATGCCCTCGCATGTGCGGCGCCCATACCGCGGGCGCCACCGCTGATCAGTGCAACTTTTCCGTCTACGCGTCCCATGGCCGGTCACGCTAACAGCAGCGTTTGCGCATGCTTGAGCGCCTTGTCGAGTTGGGCGAGCGTCAGCTTTTCCGGCCGGCTCAGGTGGATTTCGATCTGGTACGCCGGCTGGCCGTCGCTGCCGAAGATCGGCAAGACGACGAATTCCGTTGAGGCCAATTCGGTTTCGAGCGTGTCGGTCACGGAGTGCAGCGTGACCATCGTCATCAGTGTGCTGAGCTGACGGGTCACTTGGGCGGTCGGTTCCAGCGATGCCAGCACCTTGGTCAGCCGATCGTGCAGCGAGGCGTGGGCGTCGTCGAACCGCCAGGCGCCGTAGCCGCGCCGGCGGATGTCGGCGAGCACCCGTCGATGCGCCGCGATATCGGTCGGGGTCAGCCGCGGCATGACCCGCTTTAGCCACGCGTCGACGGCGTCGTCGTCGCGCCATGCCATCGCCACCAGGCCGAACGGCGGGTCGATTGGAAAGCGTTGGCCGACAGCGTGTTCGCCGTCGGTGCCGTGGCCCACCGTGTCCACGGTGGTCAGATGCCGCTCGCCGATCTTCGACATCGAGCAGCCGGCGCCCAGGGTTTGGTGCAGAAATGTGAGCGCGTCGCGGCCGCGGTCCAGCAGGGGGAATTGTGTGCGCAGTCCGTGGACCAGGCCGAACAGGCCGCTACCCAGCACGTAGCGGCGGTCGTCGCGGCGGGCCACCCAGCTGCGCCGCTCCAATTCGGCCAGCACCAGCGCACACGTCGACGTGCTGATGCCGCAACACTTCGCCA
This sequence comes from Mycobacterium sp. MFM001, assembly GCF_003402475.1. Classification (GTDB taxonomy): domain Bacteria; phylum Actinomycetota; class Actinomycetes; order Mycobacteriales; family Mycobacteriaceae; genus Mycobacterium. The sequence goes on along the minus strand of NZ_BFAB01000001.1, from coordinate 228,403 downwards.
GTCCCGCCGAGGTGCGCCCATCGGGCGAATCTGCCAGTGCGGCAAGGACATCCATGACGCGGCCGGTCGGCGGCGATTTGACCGTTGACGAAGGCACAGCCACCTCCTTACGATCCGTCCAGAATATAACTGTCTGAGTCCTAATATTAGGAGCTTTGATGTTCAAGGTCGGCGTTTGGGGTCCGGGTTCGATGGGCTTGATCGCCCTGCGCGGGGTGATCGACCACCCTGCGCTGGAATTGGTCGATCTCGTCGTGCACAGCGACGCCAAGGCGGGCCGGGACGCGGGGGAGTTGTGCGGGATCGGCCCGGTGGGGGTGGTGGCGACGCAGGACCCCGCGTCTCTGCTGGCCGGTGACGCCGATGCGGTGATCTATGCCGCGGCAGCGAATCTGCGTCCTGCGGAGGCGATCGCGGACATGGTCTCGATTCTGCGGGCCGGCAAGAACGTGGTGTCGTGCTCGGTGGTGCCGCTGGTCTACCCCGACGGTGTCGACGCCGCGTTCACCGATCCGTTGCGGGAAGCCGCGCTGGCGGGCGATGCGTCGTTTTTCACCACCGGCATCGACACCGGGTTCGCCAACGATATTCTGCCGCTGGCGCTTTCGGGGGTGTCGCGGGTTATCGAAAGCGTGCGGGTGACCGAGATGTTCAACTACGCCACCTATCCGGACAAGGCGGCGGTCTACGAGATCCTCGGGTTCGGCAAGCCGCGGGAGTTTGCCGCGTTCGCGGCGCAGCCGGGAATGTTCACCTTCGGTTGGGGACCGGTGCTGCACCAGCTCGCCGCGGGGCTCGGCGTGAAGATCGACCACATCGACGAGAACGTCGAGCGAATTGCGGCGACCGAGTCGTTCGACACACCGACCGGGCATATCGCCGCGGGAACCATCGGTGCGATGCGGTCGACGTTGACCGGATACGTCGACGGCAGAGCCACTTTCGTCGTCGACCATGTCACCCGCATGCACGACGACATGGCGCCGGACTGGCCGCAGCCACACATCTCGATCCCGCCGCGCGACTTCGGCTACGGAGCCGCGTCGGGCCGCGGCGCGTACCGCGTCGAGATCGAAGGCTCGCCGAGCATGCGCTGCGAGTTCGAGATGGCCGACGACCACGACCACGACCTGGGCGCGCGGATGGCCGGCGCATCGCGAATGGTCAACGCTATTCCGGCGGTGTGTGAGGCGCGGCCCGGTCTGCTCTCGGCGCTGGACCTGCCGCTGGTCACCGGCACCGGCCTGGTTCGGTCGGTGCCGGGTCCGTCGCCCGACAGTCGCCGAATGTGGACTTAATCAACGCTTTTCCACAAGTTGGGTTGCAGAAGTCCACATTCGACTTGCGCCGTCGGCTGGTGGTGACAAGCTCCGCGCATGGGGGAGCGGGATTGGCCCTTTGTCGGCACCGAAGCATTGGCAGAAGGACGCGTTACCAAGCGAACCCTGCGCAGCCGACACGAGATGATTTATCGCAATGTGTACATGCCGAAGGGCCACGAGTTGAGCGCCGTCACGAAAGGGGTCGCGGCCTGGTTGTGGTCTGGACGAGCTGCCACGATCGCTGGCCTGTCGGCGGCCGCGCTGCATGGTTCACGCTGGATCGATTCGCGATTGCCGGCGGAATTGAATCGCACCGAGGCGTGCAATGTCGACGGCATCGTCGTCCATCGCGAAAAGCTCCACGATGACGAGAGCTGCCTAGTCCGAGGGATGCCGGTTACCACACCCGCGCGCACAGCCTTCGACCTTGGCCGCCGGAAAGGCTTGACTGCGGCGGTCATTCGAGTGGATGCGCTCGCCAACGCAACCGGTCTCAGCCCGGCGAGTATCGAATCCGTCGTCCAAAACCATCGCGGAGCGCGTGGGCTCGTTCAATTGCGGCGAGTCCTGGAGTTGATGGACGGCGGCGCGGAATCGCCGCAGGGGACCCGGACACGACTCGTGCTGGTTCGTGCTGGACTGCCAAAGCCGAAGACGCAGATCGTCGTACGCAATCGTTACGGAATTCCGTTCGCCCGCATCGACATGGGATACGACGAGTGGAAGGTCGGCGTGGAGTTCGACGGTCCGCAACACTGGACGGATCCCGCGATTCGGACCGCTGACATCGATCGACAGGCCGAGCTTGCCGCGCTCGGCTGGCGGATGGTGCATGCCAGCGGTGACCTGCTGCGGTATCGATCTGACCTGGTGGTGGTTCGCACATGTGATGCCCTGCAGGCAGCTGGCTGCACATGGCTCGCCGATTGTGGACTTGAGGAACGTTTCCAACGTCGATGCGTGGCATAAGTCCACACTCGGCGCCTAGAGGGAGGCCGGCAGGCCGAACCTCTCGAACAGGCTGGTGTCGAGGAAGGCGACGACGTGGCGCACACCGGCGGCCGTGATGTCCAGCACCTGCAGCTGGAACGGCAGGTGGCGATCGCCGTCGCGCATATACATCGCGGCCGCCGGCTGCCCGTTGGCCACTAGCGGAAGAAGCCGCATGTCGCCGGCGGCTTGCGCGGGGCATTGCTGCCGGACCAGGGTGGCAATCGCCTGCGGGCCCTGATACCAGCCGACGAACGGCGGCATCTCCCACACCGCCTCGCTGGTGAACAGCTCCACCAGCCGGTCGACGTCGTAGGCCTCGAACGCCGCGATGTAGCGGGCCAACCGGTCCTGCGCGTCCGGCGAATCCGGCGCCGCCAGCCGATCGTCGGAGCTGGGGCCCACCGCTTCCAATTGCGCGCGCGCCCGTTGCAGCAGGCTGTTGACCGCGGCCGTGCTGGTGCCGATCGCCTCGGCCACTTCGGCGGCCTTCCACTGCAGCACGTCGCGCAGCACCAGTACCGCCCGCTGCCGCGGCGAAAGGTGCTGCAGCGCCGCGACGAACGCCAGCCGCACCGATTCGCGGGAGCCGACGATGTCGGACGGGTCACCGGCCGGGTCCGGTAACGGCTCCAGCCACGCAATCTCGGTGCGTTCCACCAACTCCGCCGTCGGATCCGAACTCGGTGCGCCCAGCCCACTGGGCAACGGCCGGCGTTGCCTGCCCTCCAATGCGGTCAGACAGGTGTTGGTGGCGATCCGATGCAACCAGGTGCGCACCGACGACTTGCCCTCGAAGCGCTCGTAGGCCTTCCATGCCCGCAGATAGGTTTCCTGCACCAGGTCCTCGGCGTCGTGCAGCGACCCGGTCATCCGGTAGCAGTGCGCCAGCAGTTCACGCCGGTACGGCTCCGCGCGGGCCGAAAAGTCACTATCGAAGCTTTCCGCGACCAGGCTCACGGGCAAGAGCTTACGCAGCGCGTATGACATGCTGCCTCTGATGAGTACCACCCGCACCGAACGAACCTTCGACGGCGTCGGCGGCGTGCGCATCGTCTACGACGTCTGGACACCCGACACCGCACCGCGCGGGGTCGTCGTCCTGTCCCACGGGATGGGCGAACACGCCCGCCGCTACGACCACGTCGCGCAGCGGTTCGGCGACGACGGACTGGTCACGTACGCCCTGGACCATCGCGGACACGGCCGCTCCGGCGGCAAGCGCGTACTGGTCAAGGACATCTCGGAGTACACCGGCGACTTCGACACCCTGGTGGGAATCGCCACCAAGGACTACCCGGCGTGCAAGCGCGTCGTGCTGGGCCACAGCATGGGCGGCGGGATCGTGTTCGCCTACGGCGTCGAACGCCCCGACAATTACGACCTGATGGTGCTGTCCGGGCCGGCGGTAGCCGCCCAGGAGCAGGTGTCCCCGCTGTTGGCATTCCTCGCCAAGGCGCTCGGCGCCGTCGCGCCGGGCCTGCCGGTGCAGGAACTCGACTCCAGTGCGATATCGCGCGACCCCGCTGTGGTCAACGCCTACGACGCCGACCCGCTGGTGCACCACGGCAAGGTGCCCGCAGGCGTCGCCCGCGCACTGGTGCTGGTCGGCGAGACGATGCCTGGGCGCGCTCCCGCGCTGACCGCGCCGCTGCTGGTGGTGCACGGATCCGAGGACCGGCTGATCACCGTCGACGGCAGCCGGAGGTTGGTCGAATGTGTCGGGTCCACCGATGTCGAGCTCAAGGTCTACCCCGGCCTCTACCACGAGGTGTTCAACGAACCCGAGCAGAACCAGGTGCTCGACGACGTGATTTCGTGGATCAACGCACGACTGTGAATGGCTGCAGCGAAATGTCGTACGGGTCGGCTAGTTTGGCGCCATGAGTGACGACAAGATGCTGGCGCGGATCGCGGCACTGTTACGTCAGGCCGAGGGCACCGACAACACCCACGAGGCCGAGGCGTTCATGGCGGCCGCGCAGCGCCTGGCCACCGCGACGTCCATCGACCTGGCGGTGGCGCGCTCGCACGCGGCCAAGCGCACGCCCGCTCAGTCACCGATTCAGCGCACCATCACCATCGGTGAGGCCGGCACCAAGGGGCTGCGTACCTATGTGCAGCTGTTCGTGGTCATCGCCCACGCCAACGACGTGCGCTGCGACGTCGCTTCCAACTCGACGTTCGTCTACGCGTACGGGTTCGCCGAGGACATCGACGCCACCCATGCGCTGTACGCAAGCCTGGTGGTCCAGATGGTGCGCGCGTCGGACGCCTACATCGCGTCAGGGGCGCACCGGCCCACGCCGACAATCACCGCGCGGCTGAATTTCCAGCTCGCATTCGGCGCCCGGGTCGGGCAGCGGCTGGCCGAGGCACGGGAAGAGGCCCAGCAAGAAGCCAAGAAGGACCGCGGCAGACCACCGGGAACTGCAATCGCCCTGCGCAACAAGGAAATCGAGCTGCGCGACTACTACCGGGGCGCGTCGCAGGCCCGGGGCACCTGGCGGGCCAGCAGCGCCTCGGCGGGATATTCGTCGGCGGCGCGCCGTGCGGGTGACCGTGCCGGCCGGCGGGCGCGGCTCGGCAACAGCGCGGAGCTGTCGGGAGCGCGGGCCGCGTTGGAGTGATGAGCACTGCTGACCGCGACACGCAGCGCTCGAGGGTCTACGCCGCCGAGGAATTCGTTCGCACGCTGTTCGACCGTGCCGCCGAGCACGCCTCACGCAGCGTCGAGTTCTTCGGCGCGCAGTTGACCCTGCCGCCGGAGGCGCGGTTCGGCTCGGTGGCCGCGGTGCAGCGCTACGTCGACGACGTGCTGGCCCTGCCGGCGGTACGGCAGCACTGGCCCGGCACGCCGCCGCTGCGAGTGCGCGCCCGGCGGGCCGCCACCGCCGCGCACTACGAAAGCGGCGAGGGCACAGGGGTTATCGCGGTGCCCGACCGCGACACCGCCGACTGGGCGATGCGCGAACTGGTCGTGCTGCACGAGATCGCCCATCATCTGTGCGACGAGGCACCAGCACACGGACCACGCTTCGTCACGACGCTGTGCTCGTTGGCCGGGCTGGTGATGGGGCCGGAACTGGGCTACGTGCTGCGGGTGGTGTACGCGAAAGAAGGTGTGCGGTGAGCGATTCCGACGTTCGCGCCCGCGAGGTCGAGGCGCAGATGAGCGACGACGAGCGATTTTCGTTGCTGCGCAGCGTGATGGGCGCCAGCGAGCTGTTGCCCCTGCGTGATGAGCGCATACCGCCGGACGTGCCGATGAGCGCCGGCTACGTACCCGGCGTCGCGCGCCTCGGGGTGCCCGCGCTGCTAATGAGCGACGCTAGCCTGGGCGTCACCAACCCCGGCTACCGGTCCGGCGACACCGCAACCGCGCTGCCGGCCGGCCTGGCACTGGCGGCAAGCTTCAATCCGGCCCTTGCCCGCGCCGCCGGCGCGGCGACCGGGCGTGAAGCCCGCAGCCGCGGGTTCAACGTGCTGCTGGCCGGCGGGATCAACCTTGCCCGTGACCCGCGCAACGGCCGCAACTTCGAATACCTTTCCGAGGACCCGCTTTTGAGCGCGGCGATCGCCGCGGAGTCCGTCAACGGCATCCAGCAGCACGGCGTCATCTCGACGATCAAGCACTACTCGCTGAACTGCAACGAAACCAACCGGCACTGGCTGGATGCGGTGATTGATCCCGACGCGCACCGCGAATCCGATCTTCTGGCTTTCGAAATCGCGATCGAGCGGGCACAGCCGGGCGCGGTGATGACCGCGTACAACAAAGTCAACGGCGAGTACGCTGGTGGCAACGACGCTCTTATCAACGGCGTGCTGAAAGACGCGTGGGGATACCGCGGTTGGGTGATGTCCGACTGGGGCGCGACACCGAGTTGGGAGTTCGCGGTCAACGGCCTCGACCAGGAATCCGGCGCGCAGATCGACGGAATGTTATGGCAGGGCGAGGCGTTCGGCGACGCACTCAAGGCAGCCTACGACGACGGGAAACTGTCTAAGGAGCGGCTGTCGGACATGGTGCGACGGATTCTGCGATCGATCTTCGCGGTGGGCGTCGACCAGTGGGTCGCGACGCCCGCGGTGGATATGGCGGCCCACCGCCAAGTCGCGCTGGAGGTCGCCCGGCAGGGCATCGTGTTGTTGAAAAACGGTGGCGCGCTGCCGCTGTCGGCTGAAGCGCGCATCGCGGTCATCGGCGGCTGCGCGCAACTCGGCGTGCCCGCAGGCTGCGGGTCGAGCACAGTGGTTCCGCCAGGCGGCTTCGCCGAGGTGTTTCCGCTCGGCTGGCCGGGCAGTCTGCGCAACCTGTATCTGCTGCCGTCGTCGCCGGTCGCCGAATTGCGAAAGCAGTTGCCGCACGCCAGCGTCGAATTCGATCCGGCCGTCACTCCGGCCGAGGCGGTGCTGGCGGCGCGACGGGCCGACGTCGCGATCGTGTTCGCCGTCCGTGTGGAAGGCGAAGGCCTGGACAGCGCCGACTTGTCGCTGCCCTGGGGTCAGGACGAGGTGATCGCCGCGGTCGCCGAAGCCAACCCGAACACCGTCGTGGTGCTGGAGACCGGCAATCCCGTCGCAATGCCGTGGCGCGAGAAGGTCAACGCGATTGTGCAAGCCTGGTATCCAGGCCAGGCCGGTGCTCAGGCGATCGCGGAAGTCGTTGCCGGACAGGTCAATCCGTCAGGCCGTCTGCCGATCACGTTTCCGGTAGATCTCGACCAGACGCCGCGTCCCGAGCTGCCCGGGCTGGGAGCACCGTGGGGAACGGCGACAACCATCCGCTACACCGAAGGCGCCGAGGTCGGCTACCGATGGTTCGCCAGCCGGGGCCTGGAGCCGATGTTCGCGTTCGGGCACGGCCTGTCCTACACCAGCTTCGAGCACCGCGACCTGGTGATCAGCGGCGGCGACACGATCACCGCCAGCCTCACCGTGGTGAACACTGGCGGTCGTCGCGGCGCTGACGTGCCGCAGGTCTACCTGACCGCGGCCGCAGACGGAGAACGATTGCGGCTGCTCGGATTCGAACGGGTTGAACTCGACGCCGGCGAGTCCCGCCGTGTGACGATCGAGGCGGAACCGCGGCTGTTGGGTCGCTATCGCGACGGCAGGTGGCGCATCGCGCCAGGCCGTCACGCGGTCGCGGTGGGCTCGTCGGCGGTGGCCCTGGAACTTACGGGGGAAGCCGAGCTAACCGGCCGCGATTTCGGACGCTGACCGGCCAGCCCGGCGACTCCACTAGCTGACAGCGACCAGTTCGTCGCCGCAGGTGCAGCGGTAGGCCTCGCCCGAACCGGCGCAGTGGCACTCGACCTCGATACGAACCCGGCATCCGCATCCTTCGTGGCCACAGGTGAGCAAGGTCCCAGCCTCGTAATTGCTCATGAAGTCAACCCTGTCTGTGTTGGGATCCCGGAGGATTCCGGGATGCTTGCCCGGATGCAGTGTATACCCCATAGGGGTATACCGTAAAGGCCGTCGTACCGATTCCCGTGATCGGCTAGCGTGGACGTCATGACTGCGCAGCCGAACCCGAAGGATGTCGACGCGTTTCTGGACGCGACGGTGGTGGGCGACGATCCCGAGTTGACCGCCGCACTCGAGGCCAGCGACGCGGCTGGATTGCCGCGCATCGCCGTGTCGGCCCAACAAGGCAAGTTCCTCGGCCTGCTGGCCGGAGCGATCGGGGCCCGTCGCATTCTGGAAATCGGCACGCTGGGCGGGTTCAGCACCATCTGGCTTGCCAGGGGAGCCGGCCCTGAGGGACGGGTGGTCACGCTGGAATACGACCCCAAGCACGCCGAGGTCGCGCGCGCCAACCTCACCCGCGCCGGTGTCAGCGACCGGGTGGAGGTGCTGGTGGGTGCCGCGTTGGAGACGTTGCCGACAGTGACCGGCGGTCCCTTCGACCTGGTATTCATCGACGCCGACAAAGAAAACAACGTCGCCTACCTGGAGTGGGCGGTCCGGCTCACCCGGCCCGGCTCAGTCATCGTGGTAGACAACGTCATTCGCGAAGGACGGATCCTGGCGCAGGACTCCGGCGACGAGGCCGTCAAGGCGTCACGGCGGACGCTGGAGCTGATGGGCGAACACCCGCGCCTGGACACCGCGGTGATTCAGACGGTCGGCGCCAAAGAGTGGGACGGCTTCGCGATGGCGTTGGTCAAGTAGGCGTCAAGTCTTCGACGGCCTGCCGGGCGGAGGTCACCTTGTCGATGCGCAACGCGGTTTCGCCGGCGTAGAGCGCGCCGCAGTCCACCGACGACTCCGGCATGCCGTCCAGCGGCGCCAGCGGCGAAAACACCGGCAGCGCAGGGGACTGCAGACGGATCAGCACGTCGGCGTCGAAGTAACCGAGCACGGACAGCCAGCGGCTCGCAGAGTTGAGAGCGGCGGGCAATGCCTTGGCAGACCCGTCATCGCGGCACCATCGTCGGGTGGCGGCGTTGGGGACGACCCGGTGCCGAAGCGGCCAACTGAGCCCGAACAGCGTGGTCTCGACGGTCTTGTCGGCGTTGACGATTCGCTGCTGATATGCCGGGTGGGCGCTGGCCTCGTGGGTCATCAAGAACCGCGTGCCGGCGATGACGCCATCGGCGCCGGCATCGAGTGCCGCACGGGTGTCGGCGCCGGAAGCTATTCCGCCGGCGACGAATACCGGCCGCTGACCGGCTGCAGCCCGTGCCCGCGGCAGGAATTCGAGCGCCGACATGGTTCCGACGAGATGTCCGCCGGCCTCGCGGCCCTGGGCGATCAAACCATCGGCGCCCCAGGCGATTGCGTCGCGCGCCTGCGCCTCGGTGCCGACCATCACGAATACGAAGATCCCGGCGTCGCCGAGCCGCTGCACCAGGTGTCGATCACCGCCGAAGGCCACCACGACGACGTCGACCCGATACTCGACGCACACCTCGACGTGGCTGCGGCGCACGAAGGGCATCAATAGATTCACCGCGACGGCACGACCGGGGGCCTGTGCGCGCACGTCCGCTATCGCGGTTTGCAGGTGCCGGGGCGTCACCAGCCCGAGTGTGCCCAGCCCGCCGGCCTGGGCCACCGCACCGGCCAGCCGCGCGCCCGCGATTCCGCCGCCCATGCCGGCCTGGCCTACCGGGACGTCGAGCCGGAGTCGATCAGCGATGTTCATGTGTTGACGCTAATTCACCGCCGTCGGACCCCACCAGTTTTCGTTGCTGGCGAATGCTCAGCGAGCGTAATCTTGGGAGCAGGTGGATGGGTTGCAGTGGGCCCAAAAGGCTTGCTGCATAACAGAAAGGTCACAAAATGAGCACAGTCCATTCATCAATCGATCACCACCCGGATTTGTTGGCTCTGCGGGCGCGGTATGAGCGCGCCGCCGAGTCGATGTCCGCGCAGGGCACCTTCGGTCTGATTTTGCTGACGGCGGTCTATGCGGCGGTGTCGCCGTGGATCGTCGGCTTCCAAATGACCAGGCCGCTGGCGGTCAACGACCTGATCGTCGGTCTCGTGTGCGCGGCGCTGGCGTATGGGTTTGCGGCCGCATTGGACCGCACTCACGGCATGACCTGGACGCTGCCGGTCCTCGGGGTGTGGTTCATCGTTTCGCCGTGGGTCATCTACCACGTCTCGCCGCACGGCGGCATGATCTGGTCGAATGTGATTGCAGGTGCGGTGCTTACCGTGCTGGGCTTGAACGCGATGTACTTCGGTATGCGCGCGCGCAGCGACGAAGCAAAGCACGCATAGACTAGGCGCCGATTCTCCTCTGACCCGGCCGGGCAAGCCGGCCGGGAGAGGTCTTGTACGCCATCATGTTTCGAGCGGTAGGCGCCAGTCCAAAAGGTATCGCCAGAACACCAGGCGTCGCACCCGCACTCCGGGCAGCGTTGCGGTTGCCAGTTGCCGGGCCTGGCGGGTTGTCAGCGCGGGATCGACAACCTTCGGCATCATCTCGTGGGTGGGCTCGATTCGATACCAACCGCCTTGAGTGACCGCCCGCAGCGTCGCGAATACGACCCCGAAGGCGCGGTGACCGACCGCGGCGCACACTTCGTGCGGCAACTCATGACGCAGGTCGGAGCGCGGGAGGACGATGGCGGCCAACACGCCGCCGGGTCGCAGCGCGGGCGCGAGGTGCCGCAGTGCCTCGTCGAGAGGCAGATGGTGCAGCGCCGTGTTCGAGACGATCGCATCGTAATGATTGGCGGGCAAATCCGACTGCATGACATCGGCCAAGGTGCAGGTGACGTTCGCCGGCGTGCGCTGCCGGGCCGCCTCGATCATCACCGGCGACTTGTCCACCGCGTCGACGTGCTGTACACGGGTGGCTAGTCGGGCAGCGAATTCCCCGGCGCCGCAGCCCACGTCGAGCACCCGTGTGCACGGTCTGGGCAACTGCCTCATCAGCCGGCGCTGATAGTAGGCGTTGTGATCCCACGCCAGCCAATCCGTCGCTGCCAAGGTTATGTGCAGACCGCTCCGATTGCCGCGGACCCCACGAGCTTGGTGTACTTGGCCAGCACGCCGGTGGTGTACCGCGGTGGCAGGGGCGTGAAACCTGCACGGCGGGAAGTGAACTCGTCGGCGTCGACGAGGACGTCGAGCGTTCCGTTGGCGACGTCGAGGCGGACGCGGTCGCCGTCGCGCAGGAACGCGATCGGTCCGCCGTCGACCGCCTCGGGTGCGACGTGTCCGACGCACAGCCCGGTGGTGCCGCCGGAGAACCGGCCGTCGGTCAGCAACAGCACGTCCTTGCCCAACCCGGCGCCCTTGATGGCGCCGGTGATGGCGAGCATTTCGCGCATCCCCGGCCCGCCCTTCGGGCCCTCGTAGCGGATCACCACCGCGTCACCGCTCTTGATGGTGCCGTCTGCCAGGGCGTCGAGCGCGGCCCGCTCCCGGTCGAAAACCCTTGCGGTGCCTTCGAACACGTCGGAGTCGAAACCCGCCGACTTGACTACTGCGCCCTCAGGCGCCAGCGACCCGTGCAGGATCGTGATGCCGCCGGTCGGGTGAATCGGGTTGTCCAGGGCCCGCAGCACCTTGCCGTCCGGGTCCGGCGGCGCGATGTGCGCGAGGTTTTCGGCGACGGTCTGCCCGGTCACCGTCAGGCAATCACCGTGCAGCAGACCGGCATCCAGCAATGCCTTCATCACCACCGGGACACCGCCGATGCGGTCGACGTCGAACATCACATGGCGGCCGAAGGGTTTGACATCGGCCAGGTGCGGCACCCGCGACCCGACCCGGCTGAAATCCTCCAGCGACAGCTTGACGTTGGCCTCGTACGCGATGGCCAGCAGGTGCAGCACGGCGTTGGTGGAGCCGCCGAACGCCATCACCACCGCGATCGCGTTCTCGAACGCCTCCCGGGTGAGGATGTCGCGGGCGGTGATGCCGCGGCGCAGCAATTCGATGACGGCCTCACCGCTGCGACGGGCGAACACGTCGCGGCGGCGATCCGTCGCCGGCGGTGCCGCGCTGCCGGGCAGCGACATGCCCAGTGCCTCAGCAGCACTCGCCATCGTGTTGGCGGTGTACATGCCGCCGCAGGCGCCCTCGCCCGGGCAGATGGCGCGCTCGATGGCGTCGACGTCCTCGCGCGGCATCAGGCCGCGCGCGCACGCGCCGACCGCCTCGAACGCGTCGATGATCGTGACGTCGCGCTCGGTGCCGTCGGACAATTTGGCCCGCCCGGGCAGAATCGAGCCCGCATAGAGGAACACTGCGGCCAGATCCAATCTGGCTGCGGCCATCAGCATTCCGGGCAGCGACTTGTCGCAGCCCGCGAGCAGCACCGAGCCGTCGAGGCGCTCGGCCTGCATCACGGTTTCCACGCTGTCGGCGATCACCTCGCGCGACACCAGCGAGAAGTGCATGCCCTCGTGGCCCATCGAGATCCCGTCGGACACCGAGATCGTCCCGAACTCAAGCGGATAACCGCCCGCGGCGAAAACCCCTTCCTTCACCGCCTTGGCCAGGCGGTCCAACGACAGGTTGCACGGCGTGATCTCGTTCCACGACGACGCCACACCGATCTGCGGCTTGGCGAAGTCCTCGTCGTCCATGCCGACCGCGCGCAGCATTCCGCGGGCTGCGGCCTTCTCCAGACCGTCGGTGACGTCGCGGCTGCGGGGTTTGATATCAGGGGTACGTGCCTTGGTTTGGGGCATGGCCCAAGTATGCGCGGGCCGCGAGCACCTCCCAAATCAATTTAGATACCCCGCGGGGGTACCCTGGACGCATGACTGCCGCGCACGGCTACTCGCCGCAGAAGGACAACTACGCCAAGCGGCTGCGCCGCATCGAGGGTCAGGTGCGGGGCATCGCCAAGATGATCGACGAGGACAAGTACTGCATCGACGTCCTCACTCAGATCAGCGCCGTCAACAGCGCGCTGCGGTCGGTCGCGTTGAACCTGCTCAACGAGCACCTCGGGCACTGCGTAAGCCGCGCGGTGGCCGACGGCGGCGACGAGGCCGACGCGAAACTCGCCGAAGCCTCCGCCGCGATCGCCCGACTCGTGCGTTCCTGACGCGCACACGCCCGAATACCCATGATTGAGTGCTGGTCGTGGGGGGAGTGCGTACGGTTAGTGCAGCCCTGATGACCGCCGAAACCGAAACCCTTCGCAGCGGACCGTGGACGCCGCGGATCGCGGTGCAGTTGTCGGTGCTGGCGGCCGCGGCATTCATCTACGTCACTGCCGAGATCGTGCCGGTGGGCGCGCTGCCCGCCATTGCCCGAGATCTGCACGTCAGCCTCGCTCTGGTCGGCACCCTGTTGTCCTGGTACGCCCTGGTGGCGGCGTTGACGACGATTCCGCTGGTGCGCTGGACCGCGCACTGGCCGCGCCGGCGGACGCTGCTGCTGACGCTGGCCTGCCTGACCATGTCGCAGCTGGTGTCGGCGCTGGCGCCCAACTTCGCGGTGCTGGCCGGCGGACGGGTGCTGTGCGCGATCACGCACGGCCTGATGTGGTCGGTCATCGCGCCGATCGCGACGCGGCTGGTGCCGCCCAGCCACGCCGGACGTGCGACGACGGCGATCTATGTGGGCACCAGCCTGGCGCTGGTGGTGGGCAGCCCACTGACGGCGGCGATGAGCCTGATGTGGGGCTGGCGGTGGGCCGTGGTGTGCGTGACCGTCGCGGCGGCGATCGTCACCCTGGCCGCGTGGCTGGTGCTGCCGGAGATGGTGCTGTCGGCGGAGCAGCTCGAGCGGGTCGGCCCGCGGGCCCGCCACCACCGCAACGGCCGGCTGTGGGCGGTGAGTTTGCTCACAATGGTGGCCGTCACCGGCCACTTCGTGTCCTACACCTTCATCGTGGTGGTCATCCGCGACGTCGTGGGCGTGCGGGGACCCAATCTGGCGTGGGTGTTGGCCGTTTACGGGATCGCCGGGCTGGTGGCAGTGCCGGTGGTGGCGCGGCCGCTGGACCGTCGACCCAAACGCGCGGTCATCGTGTGCATGGCGGGGCTGGCGACGGCGTTCGTGCTCTTGACCGCGCTGGCGTTCGGTGGGCGGGCCACCGTCGCGACGGCGCTGGTGGGGACGGCTGCGATCGTGCTGTGGGGTGCGATGGCGACCGCGGTGTCGCCGATGCTGCAGTCGACGGCGATGCGCAACGCCGCGGGTGACCCCGACGGGGCGTCGTCGCTGTATGTCACGGCGTTCCAGGTCGGCATCATGGCCGGTTCGCTGGCCGGTGGGCTGCTCTACGAACACAGCGTGCCGGTGATGCTGGCCGCGTCGGCGGTTCTGATGGGCTTCGCGCTGGCGGGGATGACCGCGAGCCGGCACATCTTCGACGTGCCCGCCGACCACGAGTAACGCTTCCGGCCGTCCGGCCGATGACGTATTAGCGCAGGTCAGCGCGATGACGGGGGATGTAGGGCGGCCGCTGAATCCCGGGTTGCTCTCCGCGCTATGCCACACTGGTTGGGACTGTGACTGGAGGTATGCATATGTCGCGATGGACGAGGGGAACTCTCGTCGCCGCGCTCAGCACAGCCGGATTGACCGCTGTGCTGACGCTGGGCACCGGTTCGGCGCTGGCCGATCCCGACCAGCCACCGCCGCCCGGCGACCCTGGCGTGGCAGAACCCGCACCGGCTGACCCGCTGGCGCCGCCACCCCCGGCCGACCCGTTCGCGCCACCGCCGGCCGACCCGCTGGCCGGCCCGCCCCCCGCGGCGCCGGCAGCACCGGCGACCCAGCCTGCGGCCGCCGCGGGTCCGGTGGCCGGGCAGAACCCGGAGCCCTTCACGGGCCAGCCGCCGTTCCTGCCGCCGACGTTCACTCCGGTCAGCGGCTCGATGGTCGGCGTCGCCCAGCCGATCATCATCAACTTCCAGCGGCCGATTGCCGACAAGCCGATGGCCGAGCAGGCGATCCACATCTCGTCGACGCCGCCGGTGCCGGGCAAGTTCTACTGGATGACCCCCACTCAGGTGCGGTGGCGGCCAATCAACTTCTGGCCGGCCCACACCAACGTGCACATCGACGCCGCGGGCACCACGTCGGACTTCCACACCGGTGACGCGCTGGTGGCGACCGCCGACGACGCCACGCACACGATGACCGTCACCCGCAACGGGACCGTGGAGAAGACCATCCCGATGTCGATGGGAATGGCGGCCGGTGGCCACCAGACGGCCAACGGCACCTACTACGTGCTCGACAAGAAAGCCAAGGTGGTGATGGATTCCACCACCTACGGCGTGCCGGTCGACTCGACCTACGGCTACAAGGTGAATGTCGAAAACGCCGTGATGTTCGACAACAGCGGCGATTTCGTGCACAGCGCGCCGTGGTCGGTGTCCGATCAGGGCAAGCGGAACGTCAGCCACGGCTGCATCAACATCAGCCCGGCCAACGCGAAGTGGTTCTTCGACAACTTCGGCACCGGCGATCCCATCGTCGTGAAGAACTCCGTCGGCACCTACAGCAAGAACGACGGCTCCAACGACTGGCAGCTCTAGGTCGCCGAGAAGACGCAAAAGCCCCGCACGCCTCGGCGTGTCGGGGCTTTTTGCGTCTTCTCGCCATTAATTCCAGATGCGCACCCGGCGGGCCGGCTCCAGGTAGAGGACGTCGTTCTCGGCGACGTCGAACGCATCGTAAAACGCGTCGATGTTGCGGATGACGCCGTTGCAGCGGAACTCCGGCGGGGAATGCGGATCGACCGCCAGACGCCGAATCGCCTCGGCGTCACGGGATTTGGTGCGCCACACCTGCGCCCAGCCGAAGAACACCCGCTGGACGCCGGTCAGCCCGTCGATCACCGGGGCGGGACGGCCGTTCAGCGACAGCTGATACGCCAGCAGTGCTATTGAGAGACCACCCAGATCACCGATGTTCTCGCCGACGGTGAACGCGCCGTTGACGTGGTGGCCGTTGTCGAGTGCACGCGGCGTGTAGCCGTCGTATTGCTCGATCAACGCCTTGGTGCGGGCGCCGAACTCGGCGCGGTCGTCGTCGGTCCACCAGTCGACCAGATTGCCGTCGCCGTCGTATTTGGCGCCCTGGTCGTCGAAGCCGTGCCCGATCTCGTGGCCGATCACCGCGCCGATACCGCCGTAGTTGGCGGCGTCGTCGGCCTGCGGGTCGAAGAACGGCGGCTGCAAAATGCCTGCGGGGAAGACGATTTCGTTCATCCCCGGGTTGTAGTAGGCGTTGACGGTCTGCGGGGTCATGAACCACTCGTCGCGGTCGACAGGCCCGCCCAGCTTGGCGAGTTCGCGGTCGTGGTTGACCGCGTAGCCGCGTTGGTAGTTGCCGTAGAGGTCATTGCGGTCGATCACCAGCGCCGAATAGTCGCGCCATTTGGCCGGATAGCCGATCTTGGCGGTGAACTTGTCGAGCTTGGCCAGCGCACGTTCCCGGGTCTGCGGCGTCATCCACTCCAGGCCCTCGATGCTGATCCGGTACGCCTCGCGCAGGTTGTCGACCAGCGCGTCCATCCGGGCCTTGGCGTCCGGCGGGAAATGCCTTTGCACGTAAAGCTTTCCGACGGCATCGCCGAGCAGGCCCTCGACCATCGACACACCGCGCTTCCAGCGCTCGCGGATCTCTTCGGCGCCGGTCAGCGCTCGGCCGTAGAACGCGAAGTCCTCGCGCACCAGCGCGTCGGTCAACAGCCCGGCGCGGGCGTGGATCAATCGCCAACTCGCCCAACGCTTCCAGTCGTCAAGCTCCTCGCTGTCCCACAGCGCCGCAAACTCGGTGAGGTAATCCGGTTGGCGCACAACGAGTTCCGCGACCGCATCCGGTGTGCTGCCCAGTGCGCTCACCCAGCCCGGCCAGTCGAAGCCTGGTGCCTCCGTGGACAGGTCGCTGAACGTGCGCAGGTTGTAGGTGAGCTCGGCGTCGCGGCGCTTGACCACGTCCCAGTGCGCGGCGGCCAGCTTGGTCTCCAAAGCCACGATGCGGTCGGCCGTTTCGGCATGGTCCGCCGCGTCGCCGCCGTACACCAGTGCGAACATCCGCGCGATGTGGCCCGGGTAGCCGCCCAGCAGCTCCGCGTGCTGCTCGTCGCGGTAGTAAGACTCGTCGGGCAGACCGAGGCCCGACTGGTTGACGTGCACCAAATAACGGGCGGAGTTCTTTTCGTCGGTGTCGATATACAAGCCGACTCCGCCGCGGACGCCGGTGCGTTGCAACGCCCCGACCACGGCCGCCAATTCGTCGGTGTCGGTGGCGACGTCGATCAGCGCCAGCTCGTCGAACAGCGGCTGCAGGCCGCGCCGTTCGACGGCGTCCTCGTCGAGGAAGCTCGCGTAGAGGTCGCCGATGCGCTGTTCGTCGGTGCCGGCCGTCGCGGACTGCTCGCTGAGTTCGGTGATCAAGTCGCGGACCTGCTCCTCTGCCCTGTCGAACAGCGAGCGGAAGGCTCCGTCGGTCGCCCGGTCGGGCGGGATCTGGTACTCGGTGAGCCAGCGGCCGTTGACGTGACCGAACAGGTCGTCTTGCGGGCGGACACCAGCGTCGACATTGCTCAGGTCGATGCCCGAGTGGATTGCTTCAACAGTCACCCTGCCATCCTTACCACCGACCGGCAGGTAGCCTCACGGCCATGCCCGACGAGGGGGAGCAGACGCAGACCGAGCCGGCCGCCGAGGAAACGCCCGGCGGCCCGCTGTTCTCCGCGTACGGCATCGCCTCCGCGGTGCTGGGCGTGCTGTCGGTCGCGGCGATCGCGCTGGGCGTGCTGATCTGGACCACACACCGCGGCGACGTCGACGAGCGGCGCTACCAGAGCCGCGTCATGCAGACCGCCGCCGAGTGGACCGGCGTGCTGATCAACATGAACACCGACAACGTCGACGCCAACCTACAGCGGCTGCACGACGGCACCGTGGGGGAACTCAACGCCGACTTCGACTCCGCCATGCAGCCCTACCGGCAGGTGGTGCAGCGCCTGCAGTCCCGCAGCACCGGCCAGATCGAGGCCGTCGCGATCGAAACGGTGCACCACGAGCCGGACGCCCAGCCGGGCCGCCGGCCGGCCGACCCGCTGCCGGCAGGAATCGCCCGACGCACCGACACCGTCATGGTGGTCGCCACGTCGGTCAGCGAGAACGTCGGCGGCAAGCCGCAGACCGTGCACTGGAATCTGCGGCTGGCGGTGTCAGACGTCGACGGCAGGCTGCTGATCTCACAACTGGGGTCGATCCGATGAGAAACGCGTGGCGGGTGGCGGCGTTCGACGTTGCGGCGCCGCTGGCGGCGATCGCGGCGTTGCTGGCGATCGGCGTGGTGCTGGCCTGGCCGCTGTGGTGGGTGGCGACGTGCTCGGCGCTGATCCTGCTGATCGTCGAGGGCATCCTGGTCAATTTCTGGCTGCTGCGACGGGATTCGGTCACCGTGGGCACCGACGACGAGGCACCGCTGCTGCGGCTGATCGTCGCGGCGCTGTGCGCGGCGGCGCTGGTGGCCGCGGTGCTGACCGGGTACTACCGCTGGACGACGCCCGACCGCGAGCTCAAACGCGACTCGGCCGACGTGGTGCGGATCGCGACCGGGATGGCGGAGGCGGCGGCGTCGTTCTCCCCGGGCGCCCCGACCGCGTCGATCGACCGGGCCGCGGCGATGATGGCGCCCGACAAGGCCGGAGCGCTGAAGGAGCAGTACGCCAAGTCCAGCGCCGACCTGGCCCGTCGCCACGTCACTGCCCAGGCCCAGACACTGGCGGCCGGTGTCGAAGCGATCGGACCGTCGGCGGCCCTGGTGGACGTGATCCTGCGGGTCACCCAGGATGTGCCGGGGCAGCCGCCCGAGCACGCGAGCCCGGCGGTGCGGGTGGCGTTGAGCAAGGACAGCGGCAGCTGGCTGGTGCTCGACTGGTCGCCGATCAACTCGCGGTAGCGTCCCGAGTCACGTGTCGAGTGTGGGGGAAATGCACACAAACCGCCCGCTTTTCGTGCATATCCCCCACGTTCGACGAGTCGAAGCGAACGGATCGCCCAATTGATGGCTCAGGACGACAGCCGCGCGTGCTCGACCATCAGGCAACGGTCCATCACCACCTGCAGCCCGGCGGCCTCGGCGTCGCGGCCCACCTGCTCGTGCCATAGCCCCTGCTGCAGCCAGAGCGTTTTCGGGTGCGGTTGCAGGGCGAGGGTGTCGGCCAGCACGGCCGGCAGCTCGTCGAACCGGCGGAAGACGTCGACCATGTCGGGAATCACCGGGAGGTCGGCCAGCCGCGGATATACCCGCGCGCCGTCGATGTCGGTGATCGTCGGGTTGACCGGAAACACTTCGTACTCGCCGGTCGACACCAGGTACGAATAAATCTCGTAGCTCGGCCGGCTGTGTTTCGCCGATGCGCCGACCACCGCGATCGTGCGGGTGTCGGCCAGGATCCGCCGCAGTGTCGCGTCCTCGGGCCGAGCCGTCATTCGCTGTCCGATGGGCGCCGCGACCGCGACTTGGCGAACCGGTCGGACAGGCGTCGCATCCGGATCATCAGCGACGCCGACGGGCTGACCCTGGCGTCGAGGTAGCCGGCCAGCTCCTCGACGGGCACGCCGATGCGCGACGCGAATTCCCTTGGGCCCAACCCGGATCGGTCCATCAGCAGGTGCACGTGGCGGGCTACTTCTTCGCGCTCGTTGGCCTCGAGGTGCGCGCGGGCGCGGTCGAGCACCTCGGCGAGCGCTTTGGAGATGCCGTAGGGGCGGGCCCGCTCGAGCACCTCTTCCACCTGACGCGCGGTGCGGCCGAATGGGTCTCGCTTGATCGCGACCGCGATCTGCTTCCAGGTGGCGATGTCGCCGCTTTCCAGCGCGGCGCGAATCGCCGAGGTGGGCCAGAATTCGACGGGCTGGTCGGCGTACGCAGGCCGCTGCGGCGCCGGGCGGGGGCGCGGGGCGGCGGGGGACCGATGCGGCGCCGGTCCGGGGCGTCGGTCCGATGCCAACGTCACCTCGCCTCCTCCAGCATCGCCACCGCCACCGACAGGCAGCGCTGCCTGACCTCCTCCCAGTCTGCCTTCCCATCCGGTTCGGGCCACTGATCGTCCTCGACATCGGACGGGTGTGGATCCGCGAGCCGACGAACCAACTGGGTAGCGATCCATTGTCGCTTGTTTGATTGACAACAGTAGTACCTGTCCATCCCGGCCAGCACGACCGCGGCGGTTTCGGGCTCCATCGCTTCGACCAGCTCAGCAAATTCCGCGTAGTCGCGGCTGCTGTTGCGCGACATGATCAGGTAGCCCTTGAGACGTAGCGTTTCGGCGCCGGTGGGAATTTGCAGGCGGTCGCCGGTGGGCAACTGCACGTGGGTGGTTTCCACCGGGCTGCGCCGCTCGAAGGCGGGGTGGTCGGCTCGGCGTTCGCTTTGCAGCGCGTCGAGCGCGACGGAGAGCCGACCGCGCCACAGCGTGACCGGGTGCACCGGCCGCCCGGCGCCGTTGCGGTGCGGCAGGCCGCCGACGAGTTTGCGGGTCACCGACCCGTTGGTGGCAGCGGCCATGGCGACGCGGTGGGTGGCGGCGTCGTCGCTGCCCTTGACCCGTCCCCGCAGATCGCCGTTGCGGCCGCACCCGGTGAACGCCAGCGGGTCGGCCACGCAAATCGCGTCGGGGACAAGGTGTTTGAGCTTGGCCGCCGACTTGAGCACCATCCGCAGGTCGGCGCCCGGCACGACCGGCGCGGAGATGTCCTCGGGGATCATCACCACGTCGCCGAGATCGGCCATGGGAAGCGGCTTTTCGAAGTCCACCGACGGCAGGATGCGGTGCAGCCAGGCGGGCAGCCACCAGTTCCACTGGTCGAACATCGCCATCAGGGCCGGCACCATCACCAGCCGCACCACGGTGGCGTCGACCGCGATCGCGACCGCACAGGCCACCCCGATTTCGGCGACCAGCGGCATGCCCGCAAACGCGAAGCCGATGAACACCGCGATCATGATCAGCGCCGCGCTGGTGATCGTGCGGGCACTGGTGCTCACCCCGTAGGCGACGGCGTCGCGGGTGTGGCCGGTCTGCAGGAACCGTTCCCGGATCCGGGTCAGCAAGAAGATCTCGTAGTCCATCGACAGGCCGAACGTCATCGCCAGCACCAGCGGCGGGACCGTGGAATCGATTGACGTGATCGGAGCGAAACCCAGTTTCTCCAACCACCCCCATTGGAAGACCATCACCAGGCTGCCGTAGGCGGCTGCCACCGACAGCACCGTCATCAGCACGCCCTTGAACGCCAGGAACACCGACTGGATCGAGAGCAGCAGCATGACGAATGCGATCAGCGCGACGAATACCAACACCCACGGCTCGGTCCGCGACACCTGGTCGTCGAAGTCTTTGATCAGCGCAGTGGGGCCACCGACGGCCACCTGAGCCGAGCCGACCTCGGGCAGTCCCGGCAGATGGGCCCGCATCCAGTCCACGGTGTGGCGGGCGCCCAGATCCTCGGGATCGACGGCGAGCACCGCGGAAAGCATTGCGCTGCTGTTGTCGTCGGCGAACACCGGTGGCGCCACGGTGACGATGTCGGGTGCCTGCGCGATCTCCTGTCGCAGCGCCCCGAGCGCCTGGCTGTGGCCGGGGGAGGACGCGTCGCCACCTCCGAAGGTGATCAGCACCTGCACCGGGCCCAGCGCGCCGGGCCCGAGCGCCTCGGCGGCCCCGGCTACCCCGGCGCGGATCTCGTGTGAGGAGTCGAACTGCCGCAGCAGGCTGTTGCCCAGCACCATTGACAACGCCGGCGCCGCCATGGCCAGCAGAACCATCGTGGCAGCCAGCGCCCACGCCCACGGCCGGCGCATCACCCAGCTGATCCAGTGCGTCCAGAACCGTGACTGGGTGGTCTCGGGCCGCCGCGACCAGTGCAGCACAGCCGACCTCTTGGCAGCCGCCCGGCCGAACGTCGCCAGCACCGCCGGCGTCATCGTCGTCGAGGTCAGCATCGCCACCGCGACCGCCAAGATCGCGCCGGTGGCCATCGATGCCAGCGCCGGGGTGTCGATCAGATAGATGCCGGTCAGCGAGGCGACGACGGTCATCCCGGACAGCACGACCGCCAGCCCGGAGGTGGCCATCGCGGCGTCGACGGCTTCCTGGGGCTGGCGTCCGGCGCGCAGCTCCTCGCGGAAGCGCATCAGGATGAACAGCGAATAGTCCACAGCCAGCGCGATACCGAACATCGACACCGTCGAGGTGACGAACACCGACATCGTGGTGTAGGCCGACAGCAGATAGACCAGACCCATCGTGATCGCGACCGTGCAGATGCCCAGCGCCAGCGGGATCGCGGCGGCGGCAAGGGACCCGAACACCGCGAGCAACACGATCAGGATGATCGGCAGGTTCCATTTCTCGGCCGCGGCGATGTCGTGTTTGGTGTTGGCGGCCGCGGCCGTGGACAACGCGCCCTGGCCGATGACGTAGAGGCGCACCCGGCCGTTTTCGATCTGCCCGGGTTTGTCGCGCTGCACCCCGACCTTGGTGCGCAGCTTCTTGGCGGCGTCGCTGGCGCTGTTGTTGTTGGAATCCAGCCGCAGCGACAGCACATAGGGCCGGTCGGGCTGCGGCGCCCGCTGCGTCGGGTTGGGCACGATCGCCACGTCGGGGACCTCGCCGGCGACCCGCTTGAGCATCGCGACGGCGTCGTTCATGTCTTCGAAGCTGGCGTCGGCGCGCGGTGCCGCCACCAGCGCCAGCGGCGACGTGCCCTGGTCGGGGTAATGGGCCTCGAGTTCGTCATGGACCCGCAGCGACTGCGACCCGGCCACCTCGAAGCCGCCGCCGGTGAGGTGACCCGACTGGGACACCGTCAGATAGATGGCAGGGATCAGCGCGAGCAACCAACCCGTGAAGACCAGCCAGCGGAAGCGACGCAGGTTGCTGCTGAGGCGCATCATGAACTGCTGGATGGCCGCCCTCCCCGCTTTCCGCGTTTCGTGCAGGCGAGCCTACCGCAGCCTGCTGTAAAGTATCCGGGCTTCGCGTCGCTGAGCTGCAACGACTCGGTATCGGCGGCCGTTACCTGCTACCCGGCTTGCCTCGTCAGGATTGGCGGCGGCGCCGCAACGGATGGCAGGATGTCCGGTGGGCGTTTCGGGTCGGGGATCAGATCCCACTGCCATGTGGCGATGACCTGCGCCCGCAAGCCCTTAAGGAGTGTTCATGACGACGAGTGCGACGTTGCGCCGCAGGCTCTTTGGCGTACTGACCGCCACCGCGCTGGGCGGCGCTGCCATCGTCGCATCGGCTGTGCCGTCGGCCGTCGGTGCATCCGATCCGTGCGCCGCCAGTGAGATGGCTCGCACGGTCGGCTCGGTGGCCAAGTCGACAGGTGACTACCTGGACTCGCATCCGGAGACCAACCAGGCGATGACCAACGTCCTGCAGCAGCCCGCCGGACCGCAGTCGGTGAACTCCCTGAAGTCGTACTTCGACGCCAACCCGAAGGTGGCCAGCGACCTGCAGAGCATTTCGCAGCCGCTGACCGCGCTGTCGACCAAGTGCAAGCTGCCGATCAGCATTCCGCAGGTGCTGGGCCTCATGCAGGGTGCGCAGAACGGGCTGCCCGGTGGTGGCGCGGCTCCGGTGTCGCCGGTGGCCGGCCCGGTGGGCGGCGCTCCGACCGGCGGCGCCCCGGTGGCACCGGCGGGACCGGCGCCCGGCCCGACAGCACCCGTCGTCGTCAGGTAGCGGCCCGGCCCCCGGTTTCGGGGTCCGGTGGCGGCAGCGGGCCTTGGAGCGCCCCGTCGCCCGGATCGGCCGGCGGAGCCTGGTCCGCCGAGTCCGCCTCGCCGTCGGGCTCGACCTCGTTTTCGGTGCGGAACATGAAGAAGAACACCACCCAGCCGACCGCCGCGATCAACAACCAGCTGATCACCCGGTAGATCAGCATGGCCGAGATGGCGTCGGGCAACGACATGCCGCTGGAGACCAGACCGGGAACCAGCACCGCCTCGACGACCAGCAGCCCGCCCGGCATCAGCGGTATCGTGCCGACGGCGCGCGCCGCGGCGTAGGCGACCGTCAGCCCGGCCACCGACGCGTTGCCGCCTGCCGCGTACGCGGCGAAGCCCAGACACGCCACGTCGGCGATCCAGTTGAACAGCGACCACCCGAACGCCACCGAAAGGTCGCGGCGGCCCAGGCTGACCGACTCCAGCTGGTCGAGGGTTTGCCGCCACTTGTCGATGCCGGTACTGGCGGGCTTGCCGCGCACGGAGTTGACCCAGGACAGCACCCGCACGCCGATCCCGTCGATCAACTCCGGCCGCGACGCCACCGCCTGCGCCAGCAACAGCAGCGCGACAAACCCACCGAGGGTGAACAGCAGCGAGAACGGGTTGTTCTTCGCGCCGAGGAAGAACGCGCCGCCCAGACCGAGCAGCGCCAGCCCCACCGCCTGCAGCACACCCGACATCACCAGCTGCCAGGACGCCACCACCGTCGATGCGCCCCAAATCCGTTGCTGCCGAAGCAGAAACGTGGCCGACAGCACCGGCCCGCCGGGCAGCGTGGTGCTCAGCGAGTTGGCGGCGTAGAAAGCGGCTTCCGAGCGCCACTGCTTGACTTCGACGCCGGCCGACTTCAGCAGAGTGCGCTGGATCTGCGCAAAGCTGTGCATCGACGCGGCGGCTGCCAGCGCCGCGGCCAGCAACCAGTACCACTTCGCCGAGTAGAGGCTGTTGGCCGCCTTGGCCAGCTGATCCCACACCAGTGCCACCTCGACCGCGAGAACCACGGCGACGATCCCCAGGATCACCCAACGGAGCCACCAGTACTTGCCGTGGGCGGGCGCTTCGGCCTGACCGTCGACGTTGTGTGGCGGCGCGTCGTGCGACACGTGGTTTAGGGTAGCCGCGCAGGTCGCGCCAGGATCGTTGCTGCGCATCGCGCCGTGTCGGTGTCTGCGCAGATTAGGCTGGCCGCATGCCGTCGATCGACGACTCCGTCGAGCCCCTCGTCCGCAAGACAGCCGCCTGGGCCTGGCGGTTGCTGGTGATCTTGCTCGCCGTCGTCGCATTCCTCTGGGTCGTCAAAAAGCTGGAAATCATCGTCGTCCCGGTTCTGGTGGCGTTGATGCTCAGCGCGTTGCTGGTGCCGATGGTGGACTGGCTGGACCGCCACCGTCTGCCGCGCGGCGCCGCGGTGACCTTGGTTTTGTTGGCCGGCTTCGCGATTCTGGGCGGCATGCTGTCGTTCGTCATCAGCGAATTCGTGATCGGCTTACCGGATTTGGTCGACCAGGTGACGCAGAGCATCGACTCCACCCGTAAGTGGCTGATCGAGGGACCACTGCATCTGAGTCGCCAACAGATCGACAACGCCGGCAACGCCGCGATCCAGGCGCTGCGCAACAATCAGGCGAAGCTGACCAGCGGCGCGTTGTCCACCGCGGCGACCATCACCGAGATCCTCACGGCCGCGTTGATGATGCTGTTCACGCTGATCTTCTTCCTCTACGGCGGCCGCAACATCTGGCAGTACGTCACCAAGATCTTTCCGGTCGCCGCACGAGAGCGGGTCCGCGCCGCCGGCCGGGCCGGCTACGGCTCGCTGATCGGCTATATCCGCGCCACGTTTTTGGTCGCACTGGTCGACGCGGCGGGAGTCGGCACCGGCCTGGCGATCATGGGTGTGCCGCTGGCGTTGCCGCTGGCCTCGCTGGTGTTCCTCGGTGCCTTCATCCCCTTGGTCGGTGCGGTGGTCAGCGGCTTCCTGGCGGTGGTGGTCGCCTTGCTGGCTAAGGGATTCGTCTATGCGCTGATCACGCTCGGGGTGCTGATCGGGGTCAACCAGCTCGAGGCGCACATCTTGCAGCCGCTGGTGATGGGCCGCGCGGTGTCGATCCACCCGCTGGCGGTCGTGTTGGCGATCTCGACCGGCGGTGTGCTGGCCGGGATCGTCGGCGCGCTGCTGGCGGTCCCGACGGTGGCGTTCCTCAACAACGCGTTCAAGGTGCTGCTGGCGCGCGAGCCCGCCGCCGAGGCCGACGCGCTGACCGAGGAGGGCGAGTCGGTGATGGAGGCAGAGCCGGACGAAGTCGAAGCCGAAACTGCCGCCGAGCCCAGTAGTTAGAAGCGGCCTTCGCGGCGCAGCAGGTCCTGCGCGCTCAACCCCCCGCCGCGACGCTGCCGGACCTTTTCGGGGTCTGCGGCGTTGCGCGCCCGGGAGTTCAGTTTCTCGGTGGCCATATCGGAGTCGTCGTCCGGCGGCGCGGTGGGGATGGCCGTGGTGGCTTCTTCCTCGTCGCCCGACTGCGTCGGGCCGGCGGGCGGCTGCGGCGGCGGAGCCTGGCGCTCAGCGGGTTTGGGTCCACGCAGTTCGCTGAGCCAGGACTCGATCTCGCGGTCTTGCGGCGGCGGGCCCGACGGCTTGGGCCGGCCTTCGCCGCCGCGGGGTTCGGGTGCGGCGTTCTTCGGTGCCGCGAAGCGTGTCGTCTCCGGCTCTTCTGAAGACTCCGGCGGTGTCGGGGTCCGCATCCGGGTGGTGCCTGCCGTCGAGGGCGTGTCCTGACGCGGCGGCCGGTACTCCGGCCGCGGGGCCGACCGCGGGCGGGCGGCGCCTTCCGCGGACGGGTGGGTGGGGTCGTGCGGCGGTCGCGGCTTGGTGGCGACCGGCCCGCGCGCCGCGACGGCAACCCGGTCGGAACGACGCTGTGTGGGCCGCTTGCGCTCGGGGGGCAGGTGGATCTCGCCGAGCCCGAGCCGGGTCTGCAGCCGCTTCATCCAGCGCGGCGCCCACCAACAGTCGTCGCCGAGCAGTTTCATCACCGACGGCACCAGGAACATCCGCACCACGGTGGCGTCCAGCAGCAGTGCCGCCATCAGGCCGAACGCCAGGTATTTCATCATCACCAGGTCGGAGAACACGAACGAGCCGGCGACCACGGCTAGGATCAGCGCCGCGGCGGTGATCAAGCGACCGGTCGTGGCCGTGCCGATCCGAATGGCCTCGGAAGTGGACATGCCGGATTCCCGTGCCTCCACCATCCGGGAGACCAGGAACACTTCGTAGTCGGTGGCCAGGCCCCAGCCGACCGCGACCACCAGGGCGATGACCACCACCATCAACGGCGTCGGGGTGAAGTTCAGCAACCCGGCACCGTGCCCGTCGACAAAGATCCACGTCAGGATTCCCATCGTCGACCCGATGGTCAACGCGCTCATCACCGCGGCCTTGATCGGCAGCACCACCGACCCGAACGCCAGGAACATCAACAGCGTCGTGGCGGTCAGCAGGATCACCAGCATCAAGGGTCCCTGGGCGGACAAGGCGTGGATGCTGTCCTGCTCGAGCGCGGGGGTGCCGCCGACCAGCAGGCTGAGCCCCTTGGGGGCGGGGATCGCCCTCAGCTCCTTGATCTTCTGCGCGGCATCGTTGCGGTTGACCAGTCCGTTCTCGATCACCCGCACCGACTTGTCCTTCGACGCGCCCGGCAGTACAGGGCGTTCCTTCCACATGTCGGCCGGGTTGTTGTCCGGCTCGACGAACCCGCTGATGGACATCGCTCTGTTGCGGACGTCGGCGACCTGCTGGTCGGTGACGGGCTTGTGGTTGTCGGATTCGATGACCAGCGTCAGCTTCTCGGTCCGGAACCCGGGGAAGATCTTGTCGAACTGCTCTTGGGCGACCCGAGCGGAATTGTCCGGTGGCAGGTACTTCTCGCTCATACCGCCGAAGGACAGCTTGCCCAGCGGGATGATCAGCAGGATCATCGCGATCACGATCGGGACGGCGAACGCCAGCGGCCGCTTCATCACGACGTTGACCAGCTTGCCCCAGAACTCGCCCTCGACTTCCTCGCGGGTCTTGGTCTTCTGAGTCTTGTCGGCCAGGAAGTTCAGCCACCAGTTCATCGGCTTCCAATTACGGAAGAACGGCACGCGCAACAGGGTTCGCACTCCGAGCGCGTCGACGTGGGGACCCAGCACACCCAGGCAGGCCGGCAGCAGGGTGATCGACAGCAGCGCCGCCAACCCCACCGCCGCGAAGATGGCGTACGTCAGCCCCTTCACGAAGGCCTGCGGCATCACCAGCAAGCTGGCGCTCGAGACGATGATCAGCACCGCGGAGAACACCACGGTGCGACCAGCCGTCATCACACTGCGGCGCACCGCGGCCTCGGTGTCGTAGCCTTCGGCGATCTCCTCGCGGAAGCGGCTCACCACGAACAGCCCGTAGTCGATGGCGAGACCGAAGCCGATCAGCGAGATCACCGGCTGGGCGAAGAAGTTCACCGGACCGAAGAGGGTGACCACCCGCAGGATGCCCGTCGCACCGGCGATGCTCAAGCCGCCGACCATCACCGGCAGCCCGGCGGCCACCACACCGCCGAACACAAAGAACAGCACCACCGCCACCAGCGGCAGCGCCAGAACCTCCATGCGCCTCTGGTCGGTGGCGATGGTGCCGGTCAGTGCGTCGGCAATCGGCTGCAAGCCGGCCAATTTGACCGTGCCGCCATCGAGCTTTTGCAGGCTGGGCTCGACGGCCTGGTAGTTCTTCAGGATGGTGTCGTCGTCGTCGCCCTTGAGCTGGATCGAGGCGAACGCGTGCTGCTTGTCGGCGTCCGCCATGTTGCGCAGCACGTCGGGGTTGGTGAAGTAGCCCACCCAGCTGAGCACTTGGCCAGAGTGGTCACGTTTGACGTTGTTGAGTCCGTCTTTGATGCTGTTGAACCACTTCTGGTCGTCGACTGTCTTGCCTTTGGGCGCGGTGAAGACGGCGACGATGTGGCTGGTGCGGTCGCGACCGTAGACCTGGTCGCCGACGATCGACGCCTTCACCGACTGGCTGCCGTCGTCGTAGAACCCGCTCTGAGTGACGTGTTTGCCCAGGCTCATCCCGAAGATGCCGCCGCCAAGGCACAGCGCCACCATGACCCCGATGACGATGTACCGGTAGCGGTATACAGTTCGGCCCCACCAGGCGAACACGTAAGCTCCTTACTGGATCTGTATCGACCCGCGCATTGCTTTTGAGTTGTCAGACACGCGAGGTCAGTAGCGACGACAGCGGCCGGAACGGCTGCAGCCACGCCCCCTGCTCAGGCAGCGAATCCAGTCCGATTCGCGGCAGCGGCTCCCGGAAAACACCCTCGATGTCCTCCAGGTCGACGAACTCCAAGGTATCCGACGCTAACGCCCAACTCGCGTGTTCGCGAAATCCGAGCACCTGGACGGGTACCCCGCCGCGCGAGATGTCTTCCAGCGGTTCCCGGAAGGCCTGACCGTCGGCGGAGGCCACCACCAGCGCGGCCAGACCCTGCTGGTTGCGCAGCGCGATGTGTTGGAGCATGTCGGTATCCACATCGGAGTCGTCATCAATCTTCGGCTTGGCGAAGACGGCAAATCCGACGTTACGCAAGGCATCCACCCACGGCCGAACCACTTCGGCGCTGCCCGGCGCGATGTTGGTGAACACGGTGGCCTCGGGTTCGCTCGACACGTCGTGCCGGTCGGCGGCCACCTCGGCGGTGCGGCTCAGCAGCCAGCGGCCCAGCGCGTCGAAGCGGGGCCGTTCCAGCGCGGTGGGCCGGCGTCCCAGGATCGAGCCCAGCCCCATGTCCAGGTTGGGCGCGTCCCACACCAGCAGCACCCGCCGGCCACCCGGCCCGACGGCGTCGGCGCCGGCCGGTTCCGCCAGCGCGGGCATCACGGCGTCCGTTTCTTCGGTCAGGCTCATGGACTGTTTCTTTCCCAGAGCAATTCGGTGACGTCGCTGCCGGCATGTTGTGCCTTGGTCTCGTACTTGGTGGTCGGACGGACCACCGAGATCGGCAGCGACGGCTCGTCGGGACCGACCCGCCGCAACCGCGGCTCGGCGTCGCCGACCTCGGCGATCTGCTCGGCGTAACCGGCGTGGTCGGTGGCGGCGTGCAGCACACCGCCGGGCCGTAACCGGTCGGCGATCAAGGCGACGGTGGGCGGTTGCAGCAGCCGGCGCTTGTGGTGGCGGGCCTTGGGCCAGGGGTCGGGGAAGAACACCCGCACCCCCGTCAATGTGCCCGAGGGGATGAGGTGCTCGAGGACGTCGACGGCGTCGCCGCGGATCAGGCGGATATTGCCGACGTTCTCCCGGTCGATGGCGCTCAGCAGCTGCGCCAGCCCGCGCCGGTACACCTCGACCGCGATCACGTCCACGTCCGGCTCGGACTGTGCCATGGCGAGAGTGGAAGTCCCTGTGCCGCAACCGATTTCGAGAACCACCGGCGCTTCCCGGCCGAACCACGCCGGGATGTCCAGCGGATCGGCCGGCCCGTCGGAGCTGCGGGCCATGATGCCGAGTTGCGGCCACAACCGGTCCCAGGTCCGCTGCTGGGCGGCCGAGAGGGCGGAACGCCGGGTTCGGAAGCTGGTGGTCCGGGGATAGCCGCTGGCCGAGCGCGGCGCTGGCACGCCGGTATCCGGGCGCGCCTGGACCCCGGACTGTGCGTGCATTGGTCCATCGTTACCCATATACCTATGGTGTAGCCGCACCGCGGTACAGATTG
The DNA here is from genome assembly GCF_003402475.1 of Mycobacterium sp. MFM001. GTDB lineage: Bacteria > Actinomycetota > Actinomycetes > Mycobacteriales > Mycobacteriaceae > Mycobacterium. Next base: position 198,132 of record NZ_BFAB01000001.1, on the reverse strand, counting down.
ATACCCAACAGTTGCCTTTGGCTGGTACTGGCTCGCGCCCCGACGCGGCGGATGTCACGATGCGAGTGGGAGCGGCGCTCGCCGGTTCAGCGGGCCGGTTCAGGGACAATGGGCGGGACATGAGCGGACAGCGGCACCGGGGTTTCATCGACGAGCTGGCGCGATATGCCGCCGACGCCCGCTGGGCCGCGATCATCGAGCCGCTCGCCGCGCCGCTGCGAGTCGCCGTATCCGGGCGCTGCGGCGTGGGCCGCCGTACCGTCGCACACGCGCTAGCGGAGGCCGGGGTCCCGGTGACCCCCGATGCCGATTTGCAGGTCCACGTGATCGCCGAGGTGGTCAAGCCGGAGGACCGAGCCGAGGTCGCGGCGGCCCAACTGCCGGTGCTCGTCGTGCAGAACAAGGCAGACCTGGCCCGCGAACCGCTGGCCGCGCTGGGCGTGCCGAGCCAGCCGATGGTGGGATTGCTCGCTGTGGCCGTACTGGACGACAAGATGTGGGATGCGCTGCGGGCGCTGACAGCCCGGCCCGCCGACCTCCGTTCTCCGGACAGCTTCGTGGCCGGCATCCACCCGGTGCCGGTTGACGTCCGCCGCCGGCTGCTCGACACGCTCGACCTGTTCGGCATCGCACAGGCGCTCGCCGCGATCCGCCAGGACGCATCGAAGGCCCAGGTTCGGGCCCGGTTGCGCAGGCTGAGCCGCATCGACGCCGTGCTGGCCAAGCTGGCGGCCCTCGGCGCCGAGGTGCACTACCGGCGGATGCTCGACGCCGTCGCCGAGCTGGAGGCGCTGGCCGTCACCGACTCGCGCGCCGCCGAATTCCTGTCGCGCGACGACACGGTGATCGCCCGGATGGCCGCCGCCGTCGACGTCGTCGAAGCCGCCGGCCTAGACGTCGACCGCTGCCAGAGCCCCGCGGCGCACCTGCGCCGCGCGGTGCGCTGGCAGCGCTACGGCTGCGGACCGGTGAGCGGCATCCACCGTGCCTGCGGCGCCGACATCGCCCGCGGATCGCTGCGGCTCTGGTCGCACACCGGGGGATCGCCATGACCGATCCGGTCGCCGACGTCGACGCGATGGTCGGCGCAATCGGGCCGCGGCTGAGTGCGCCCGTCATCGCGCGCCGCGACGCGGTGCTGGTCACCGGGCCGTGGCTCGCTGGGGTCAGCGGCGTGGCCGCCGTGCTGCGCGAACGGCTGCCCGAGCACACGTTCGTCGAGTCGGCGGACCTGGCGCCCGGCGAGGCGCCGAGCGCCGTGGTGTTCGTGGTGTCCGCGGCCGCGGTGCTGACCGAATCCGACGCCGCACTGCTCGACGCCGCGGCCACCGACACCGACCCCGTCGTCGCCGTCGTGTCCAAGATCGACGTCCACCGCAACTGGCGCGACGTGCTGGCCGCCGACCGCGACATGCTGGCCGCGCACGCGCCGCGCTACGGCCGGGTGCGCTGGGTGGGCGCGGCCGCAGCGCCCGAACGCGGCGAACCGCGCGTCGACGAACTGGTCGTCGCGGTCGAAGAGCAACTGGCCGACCCCGACATTGCCCGGCGAAACAGGTTGCGCGCCTGGGAGTCCCGGCTGCAGACCATCGCCAGCCGGTATGACCGTGATGCCGAAGGCGCCGGCCGCCGGGCGCGGGTCGAGGCCCTGCGCGAGCAGCGCAACGCCGTGCTGCGGCAGCGGCGGTTATCTAAATCCGAGCGCACGATCGCGCTGCGCAGCCAGGTCCAGCAGGCACGCGTGCAGCTGTCCTACTTCGCCCGCAACCGCTGCGCCTCAGTGCGTTCGGAGTTGCAGGAGGATGCGGCCGGCCTTTCCCGGCGCAAACTGCCGGAGTTCGAGGCCTATGCCCGCGGCCGCGTCGAGCAGGTGGTGACCGAGGTGGACGACGGCACCACCGCGCATCTGACCGACGTCGCGCAGGCGCTGGGGCTGGCGGTGGAGCCGCCCACCGCCGAGTTGCCGCAGGTGGAGATCGGTGCGCCGCCGCTGAAGTCAAGGCGGCTGGAGACCCGGCTAATGATGCTGCTGGGCGCCGGGTTCGGGCTGGGGGTGGCCTTGACGCTCAGCCGGCTGCTGCTGGACCTGGCGCCCGGCTTGACCGCGGCGGGCATCGTCGCGTGTGTGGCGATCGGCCTGGCGGTCACCGTCTGGGTGGTCGGCACCCGAGGCCTGCTCGCCGACCGCGCGGTGCTCGACCGCTGGGTTGGCGAGGCCACCGGGTCGCTGCGCTCGGCGGTCGAGCAGCTGGTGGCTACCCGGGTGCTGGCCGCCGAATCGGCCTTGAGCGCGGCGCTCGGCGAGCAGGACGAGGCCGAAAGCGCCCGGGTGGCCGACCAGGTGAGCGTCGTCGACACCGAACTGCGTGAACACGCCGTCGCGGCCGCCCGCGCGGCTGCGCTGCGCGACCGGGAGATGCCGACATTGCAAGCCGCGCTCGACGCCGTTCGCGCTCAGCTCGGTGAGGCTGCCGACGCGGCTTCCGTGTCGACAATTGGGGCAGATGAGGCGATCTGAATCGTTCTTGTGAGTGAGCTGATACACGCCCGAGCCAATTTGGGTATACGGCCCGCGATAACCTGTGTTAAGGATCGCAAAGCTGTTTTGCAAACCTTCGCAGCCGTGACACGCACGAGAATGACGAGATTGCAGGAGACTCACATGACCTCAGCGACCATCCCCGGTCTGGATACCGCGCCGACGAACCACCAGGGCTTGCTGTCCTGGGTGGCGGAGGTCGCCGAGCTCACCCAGCCGGACCGGGTGGTCTTCGCCGACGGCTCCGACGAGGAATGGCAGCGGCTCTGCAGTCAGCTGGTCGAGGCGGGCACCTTCAAGAAGCTGAACGAGAAGAAGCACCCCAACTCTTACCTGGCGCTTTCTGACCCGTCCGACGTGGCGCGGGTGGAGTCCCGGACCTTCATCTGCTCGGAGCGCAAGGAAGACGCCGGGCCCACCAACAACTGGATGGACCCCGCGGAGATGCGCTCGACCCTGACCGAGCTTTACCGCGGCTGTATGCGCGGCCGCACGATGTGGGTGGTGCCGTTCTGCATGGGCCCGCTCGGCGCTGACGACCCCAAGCTGGGCGTGGAGATCACCGACTCCGAGTACGTCGTCGTCTCGATGAAGGTGATGACCCGGATGGGCAAGGCCGCCCTGGAGAAGATGGGCGACGACGGCTTCTTCGTCAAGGCGCTGCATTCCGTCGGGGCGCCGCTGGAGCCCGGCCAAAAAGACGTGCCGTGGCCGTGCAACGACACCAAGTACATCACCCACTTCCCGGAGACCCGCGAGATCTGGAGCTACGGCTCGGGTTACGGCGGCAACGCGCTGCTGGGCAAGAAGTGCTACTCGCTGCGGATCGCCTCGGCGATGGCTCGCGACGAGGGCTGGCTGGCCGAGCACATGCTGATCCTCAAGTTGATCTCGCCGGAGAATAAGGCCTACTACTTCGCCGCGGCGTTCCCGTCGGCGTGCGGAAAGACCAACCTGGCGATGATCCAGCCGACCATCCCGGGCTGGCGCGCCGAAACGCTCGGCGACGACATCGCCTGGATGCGGTTCGGCAAGGACGGCCGGCTCTACGCGGTCAACCCCGAGTTCGGTTTCTTCGGCGTCGCGCCGGGGACGAACTGGAAGTCCAACCCCAACGCGATGCGCACCATCGCCGGCGGCAACACGGTCTTCACCAACGTGGCGCTCACCGACGACAACGACGTGTGGTGGGAAGGCCTGGAAGGCGAGCCGGATCACCTGATCGACTGGAAGGGCAACGACTGGATCATCCGGGAAACGGAAACCAAAGCGGCACACCCGAATTCGCGGTACTGCACGCCGATGTCGCAGTGCCCGATCCTGGCACCGGAGTGGGACGACCCGCAGGGCGTGCCGATCTCGGGCATCCTGTTCGGTGCCCGTCGCAAGACGACGGTGCCGCTGGTGACCGAGGCCCGCGACTGGCAGCACGGCGTGTTCATGGGCGCCACGATGGGCAGCGAGCAGACCGCCGCCGCCGAGGGCAAGGTCGGCACTGTGCGCCGCGACCCGATGGCGATGCTGCCGTTCCTGGGCTACCACGTCGGCGACTATTTCCAGCACTGGCTGGACCTCGGTAAGAACTCCGACGAGTCCAAGCTGCCGAAGGTGTTCTTCGTCAACTGGTTCCGCCGCGGCGACGACGGCAAGTTCCTGTGGCCGGGCTTCGGTGAGAACAGCCGGGTGCTCAAGTGGATCGTCGACCGTATCGAGCACAAGGCGGGCGGGCAGGACACCCCGATCGGCATCGTGCCCACCGCTGACGACCTCGAGCTCGACGGGCTGGACGTCGAGCGCGCCGACGTGGAGCGGGCGCTGGAGGTCAAGGCCGACGAATGGCGCCAGGAACTGCCGATGATCGAGGAGTGGTTCGAGTTCATCGGCGAGAAGTTGCCGACCGGCGTCAAGGACGAGTTCGAGGCCCTCAAGCAGCGGCTGAGCTAGTCACCCTCCTGCGCGAGCGTGCGCAGTTGCACAGGTTTGGACCGGATTTCGCGTACAACTACGCACGTTCGCGGCGAACACCCCACCACTTGACAGCTGTCAAGTTTGGCGGCGGTACAGTCTGCGCATGCAGATTCGCGAGCATGTCGGCACCGGTAAGCCAGCGGTCATCCTCCATCCGTCGGGCACGGTCATCACCTTCGACGAACTGGAAGCCCGGGCCAATCGGCTGGCGCATTACTTTCGCCGCGCCGGGCTGGTCGAGGGTGACTCGGTCGCGATCCTCATGGAGAACAACGAGCACATCCACGCCGTCATGTGGGCCGCGCGGCGCAGCGGCTTGTACTACGTACCGATCAACACCCACCTGACCGCGGCGGAAGCCGCCTACATCGTCGACAACAGTGCCGCCAAGGCGATCATCGGTTCGGCTGCGCTGCGGAAAACGTGCGAGAACCTGGCGGAGCATCTGCCGGGCGGGTTGCCCGATCTGCTCATGATCGCCGACGACGACCTCGCCGGCTGGCAGCGCTACCCGGAATGCGTTGCCGATCAACCGGATACGCCGATCGACGACGAGCGCGAGGGCGACCTGCTGCAGTATTCGTCGGGCACCACCGGCCGGCCCAAGGGCATCAAGCGCGAGCTGCCGCATGTGCCACCGGCCGAGGCGCCCGGCATGATGTCGGCGCTGGTGGGCTTTTGGATGACGCCGGAGTCGATCTACCTGAGCCCGGCGCCGCTCTACCACACCGCGCCGTCGGTGTGGTCGATGAGCGTGCAGGCCGGCGGCATCACCACCGTGGTCTTGGAGAAGTTCGACCCCGAAGGCTGCCTCGACGCGATCCAGCGCTACCGGGTCACCCACGGCCAGTTCGTGCCGGCCATGTTCACCCGCATGCTCAAACTGCCTGAGTCAGTGCGCAATTCGTATGACCTGTCGAGCCTGCAGCGGGTGATCCACGCGGCGGCGCCATGCCCGGTGGAGATCAAGAAACAGATGATCGACTGGTGGGGCCCGATCATCGACGAGTACTACGCGTCATCGGAAGCCATCGGGTCGACGTTGATCACCGCCGAGGAGTGGCTGGCCCATCCGGGATCGGTGGGCAAGCCGATGGCCTGCCAGATACACATCCTCGACGAAAACGGCGACGAGCTGCCGCCGGGGCAGGCCGGGGAGATCTACTTCGAGGGCGGCTATGCGTTCGAATACCTCAACGACGCAACGAAAACCGCGGCCTCTCGGGACAAGCACGGCTGGGTCACCGTCGGCGACGTCGGCTACGTCGACGACGAGGGCTACCTGTACCTGACCGATCGCCGCCATCACATGATCATCTCCGGCGGGGTGAACATCTACCCGCAGGAAGCAGAGAACATGTTGGTGACGCATCCGAAAGTGTTGGATGCGGCCGTGTTCGGCATTCCGGACGACGAGATGGGCCAAAGCGTCAAGGCGGTGGTGCAGACCGTCGACCCGGCCGACGCCACACACACGTTTGCCGACGAGCTGCTGGAATGGCTGCGGGATCGCTTGGCGCACTACAAGTGTCCGCGGTCGATCTCGTTCGAAGCGGAGCTGCCGCGCACCGAGACCGGCAAGATGGTCAAAGGCGAGCTGGTCAAGAAGTATTCGTGAGAGTCGTCGAGTTGCTGGCGGGGATCGTCGTCGGTGTCGAGAGCATCAGTGACGAAGCAACTTTCACGCTGAGCCAGGCTCCCTGCGACGACCGACGAGTGGTCACCGTGCTGTCGGTTGATGCCGCAGTCGCCGAACTCGTTGAGCGGCTGGAGCGTTGGCCATTGGCTGCCGCCGTGTGTGACGACGTGCTGCGTGCGGTAGATCCCGGCGCGCCCGCATTTCGCGGGGTGATCACCGAATCACTGGCCTATTCGACGCTGCAATCCGGCCCGGAATTCGCCCGCTGGCTTGCCGATCGCGGTCCGGCGAGCATGCCCGAGATCCCCGACCCGGTCCGGGCCGAACGCGACGGCAATACCCTGCGGGTCAGGTTCAATCGGCCGTCGCGACACAACGCGTTTTCCACCGACGCGCGCGCCGCGCTTCTGGAGGCGCTCGACGTGGCGCGCTACGACGTCTCCGTCGACGAAGTGGTGTTGTCCGGCAACGGGCCGTCGTTCTGCAGCGGCGGCGACCTCGCCGAATTCGGCACCTTCAGCGATCCCGCCAGCGCGCATCTGGCCCGCACCCGCTACAGCCCGGCGCTGGTCCTCGACGAGTTGACCGCCCGGCTCGGGCCGGCCTGCCGCGCCGAGGTGCACGGTCGGGTGTTGGGGAGCGGACTGGAGATGGCGGCGTTCTGCGGACGGGTTGTGGCGGCGCCAGATTCGGTATTCGGGCTGCCCGAACTGAGCCTTGGTTTGATCCCCGGCGCTGGCGGCACCGTCAGCGTCACCCGTCGCATCGGCCGTTGGCGCACAGCGTATTTGGTGCTGAGCGGGCAGACGATCGATGTCGACGCCGCATTGGCGTGGGGGCTGGTGGACGCGAAAAGCGAGCGGTGACTTCTCGGTTCGCGCAGCGAAAGGCGCATGATGGGACGCAGGTCGACAATCGAGCTCGTGCTGGACTGTAAGGACCCAAACAGGCTGGCCACCTTTTGGCGCGAGACGCTCGGCTATCGCGACTTCTACATGGATGCGAATCTCGCTGTGCTTGTCCCCAACGAAGGAAGCGCTTCGCCGCTCCTCCTGCAAGCGGTACCCGAGCCGAAAACGGGAAAGAACCGCATGCATCTCGACATTGTCGTCGACGACGTCGAGGCCGAGGTCGATCGGCTCGAGGCACTCGGGGCTCGTCGCATCGATGAAGGCGTGCAGAGCCTCGGCGAAACCCGATGGGTCAGGATGTCGGATCCCGAACAAAACGAGTTCTGCGTCTCGACCGGCGTGCAGTGGTAACACTCAGCGACCGGCGAGCACACCGTGCTCGCGGAAGAACCGGGTGACGGCGTCGAGCATCAAAGCGCCGTCCAGCAATTCGATGCTGTTGTGGTCCGCGCCGGGCACCAGCACGAATTCCTTTGGCTCGTTGGCGTTCTCGTACAGCCGCCGGCTGAGCTTGGCCGGCACCAGCGTGTCGGCCTGGCCGGCGATCACCAACAGCGGTGCGCTCACCCGGCCGATCCGACTGATCGACGGGTAGCGATCGACGAGCACCGCCCCGACCGGCAGCCACGGGTAATGCAGCCGGCCGACGTCGACCAGGGACGTGAACGGTGACCGCAACACCAAAGCGGCCGGCGGAGATTCGAGTGCGAGCCGGACTGCGACCGCGGCGCCCAACGACTCCCCAAAGTAGGCGATCCGATCGGCGCGGGCCGTCAGGAACGCCAGGGCGGCGCGCGCATCGGCGGCTAAGCCCTTCTCCGAGGGCTCTCCGGGGTTGCCGCCATACCCGCGATAGTCGAACAGCAGCACCGACAGGCCCGCAGCGTTCAGGGCGGCAGCCAACGGCGCGCGCATCGTGCGGTCGCCCCCGTTGCCGTTGCATACCAGCACCGCACGCCCGGGCACACGGCCGGGCAGGAACCACGCGCCCAGCGCCAGCCCGTCGTCGGTGTCCAGCACGACGTCCTCGGCGCCGGGCAGCACAGCGCTGGCGGGCGGCAGCGGCCCCGGCGACGGGAAGTAGATCAACCGGCGTTGCAGCGAGCTCAACATGTCCGAACGCTGCCGAGTGTGGAGTTAATGCACGGCCGGAGCGAAAAAGCGTGGCATAACTGCACACTCGGCGCGGAGGTGGAGGCCATCAGATTCCGCCGCGGGCGACCAGTTGACCGGCGATCACGTTGCGCTGGATTTCGTTGGTGCCCTCGCCGACGATCATCAGCGGGGCGTCGCGGAAGTACCGCTCGACGTCGTATTCGGTGGAGTAACCGTAGCCGCCGTGAATGCGCACGGCGTTCAACGCGATCTCCATCGCCACCTCCGAGGCGAACAGCTTGGCCATGCCGGCCTCCATGTCGCAACGTTCGCCGCTGTCATAGCGTTCGGCCGCATAGCGGGTGAGCTGGCGGGCGGCGGTGAGTTTGGTCGCCATATCGGCCAGGTAGTTGCCGACGGCCTGATGCTCCCAGATCGGCTTGCCGAAGCTCTCCCGTTGCTGCGCATACGCCAGCGCATCGTCGAGCGCCGCCGTCGCCACCCCCAGCGCACGTGACGCCACCTGAATCCGGCCTGTCTCAAGGCCTTTCATCATCTGCGCGAACCCCTTACCCGGCACGCCGCCAAGAACAGCCGATGCCGCAACACGGTAGCCGTCGAAGGACAGCTCGCAGCTTTCCACCCCCTTGTAGCCCAGCTTGGGCAGATCCCGCGAGATCGCCAACCCCGGCCCAGGTTCGACGAGCACCACGGAAATGCCGGTGTGACGTGGCGTCGCGCGTGGATCGGTCTTGCAAAGCAACGCAATCAGGCCCGAACGCCGCGCATTGGAAATCCAGGTCTTGGTGCCGTTGATCACCAGCTCGTCGCCGTCGGGCAGCGCGGTGGTCGACATGTTCTGCAGATCGCTGCCGCCGCCGGGCTCAGTGAGCGCCATCGTGGCACGCAGCTCGCCGGTGGCCATCGCCGGCAGATAACGGCGCTTCTGCTCCTCGGTGCCGAACAACGCGAGCAGCTTGGCCACCACAGTGTGCCCGCCCATCGCGCCGGCCAGGCTCATCCAGCCGCGGGCCAGCTCCTGGGTGACCAGCACATAGCACGGCATCGACACCGGCGACCCGCCGTATTCCTCGGGGATGGCCAGGCCGTAAATGCCGATGCGCTTCATCTGCTCGATCCACACTTGCGGATACTCATTGGCATGCTCGACTTCGCGCACCGACGGTCTGACCTCTTTGTCGATGAACTCACGCACCGTCTCGACCAGCAGGGTTTCCTCGGGGTTCATCAGGCCATGCTGACATGACCGGCGGCCCGTACTTCGACGACCTGCACGTCGGCCAGGTTTTTCCCGGCGCTCCGTCGATGACGCTGTCCCCCGGGGTGGCCGCGGTGCATCAGAGCATCCTCGGCGACCGGTTACGGCTGCCCCTGGACGCCGAGTTGTCGCAGGCGGTCACCGGGTCGACGGCACCGCTGGCCCACCCCGGGCTGGTCTGCGACGTCGCGATCGGGCAGTCGACGCTGGTAACCCAGCACGTCAAGGCCAACCTGTTCTATCGCGGGCTGGTCTTCTATCGCTTCCCGGCGATCGGCGACAGCCTGTTCACCCGCACCGAGGTGGTGGGTCTGAAGAAGAACTCGGCAAAACCCGGGCGGGCGCCCACCGGTCTGGTGGCCTTGCGGATGACCACCATCGACCAGGCCGATCGACTGGTGCTCGACTTCTACCGCTGCGCGATGCTGCCGTTGAGCCCCGGCGCCGCGCCGGACGCCGCCGAGCACGCCGACGACCTCTCGAAGATCGGCACCGACCTGGTCCCACCGCCGTCGGCCACCGAGCAGTGGGGCGGCGCCGTGTTCCGCGAGCGCATCCCCGGGCCGCATTTCGATCCCGGCATGGCCGGTGCGGTGTTGCACAGCAGCGCCGACATCGTCAGCAGTGCACCCGAGTTGGCCCGGCTCACGTTGAACATTGCTGCGGTGCACCATGATTCACGGGCCGGCGGACGTCGGCTGGTGTACGGCGGACACACCATCGGCCTGGCGCTGGCGCAAACCACTCGGTTGCTGCCCAACGTGGCGACGGTGCTGGGCTGGGAGTCCTGTGACCACACCGGTCCGGTGCACGAGGGCGACACCCTCTACAGCGAGCTGCACGTCGAGTCCGCCCAGCCGACCGACCACGGCGGCGTGCTGACGCTCCGGTCGCTGGTCTACGCCGTCAGTGGATCGGACGAGCCGGACCGCCAGGTGCTGGACTGGCGGTTCACCGCGCTGCAGTTCTGACACGCGCACAATGGTGGGCGTGGACGCGGTCGCAGCGGACTGGGCCGGCAGTGGGCTGGCTTATCTGACCGGCCCGCCCGATGGCCCGCCCGACTTCTCCCGCGCCGCCGTGCTGACCCAGGCCCGACGGGTGACCGCCGAGATCGCCGAACTCACCGGTGTCGACGTCGACGCCGCCATGGTACTGGCGGGGCGCGCGGCGCTACTCGGGTTGACCCGGCGGGGCTCGATGTCTGCGGGCGGCGCCACCCGGCTGCTGCCCACCGCCGACGGCTGGTGTGCGATCGCGCTGCCGCGCCCCGAAGACATCGAGGCACTGCCCGCGCTGCTGGAATCCGACACCATCCCCGTCGACCCTTGGGCCGCGCTAACCGATTGGGCCGCGACACGTTCCACGCGCGACGTGGTCAGCCGTGCCCAGCTGCTGGATATCGCCGCAGCGGCGCTGGGTGAAGCGGCCCCGGCGGCGCCGGTGGTGCGACGAATCGGTGACAGCGCCGAGCCGCGGGGTCTCGAGGGGCTGCTGGTGGCCGACCTGTCGTCGCTGTGGGCGGGCCCGCTGTGTACTCAGCTACTGGCCCGGGCCGGCGCCGTCGTCGTCAAGGTGGAAAGCCCGGCGCGGCCGGACGGCACCCGTCGCGGCGAGCCGGCGTTCTTCGACTGGATGAACTTCGGAAAGCTTTCCTACGCCGTGGATTTCGAGGATGACGCGCTACGGGCATTGCTGACCGCGGCCGACGTCGCCGTCGAGGGTTCCCGGCCCGCGGCGTTGCGTCGACGCCGGCTGAGCGTCGACGACGTGCCGGCCCCGGCCGGGCGGGTATGGCTGCGCATCGGCGGTTACGCCGGCCAACCGGACCGGGCGGCATTCGGCGACGACGCCGCCGTCGCGGGTGGACTCATCGGTGAAGGGCCGGTGTTCTGCGGCGACGCGATCGCCGATCCGCTCACCGGCTTGGAGGCAGCGCGGACGGTGGCGCAGTCGCTGCAGCGTGGCGGTGGCGAACTGATCGAGGTGTCGATGGCGCAGGTCGCCGCTAGTTATGCCGCGTTACCGCCATCACCGCCGTGCGATTTAGCCGTCGCCCCGCCGCAACCGCCGCCACCGAGCCCGTCGGCGCCGCCACTCGGGGCCGACAATGCCGCGGTAATGCACATTGTTGCCGAAAAGCTGGGCGCGCCGTGCTGATTCGACATGCGACCCGGCTGGACGGCGCGGTGCTCGACGTCCGGGTCGGCGCGCAGATCGACGAGGTGGGTCAGGCCCTCGAACCGCGGGCCGGTGAAGAGGTGTACGACGCGGCGGGCGGAACCGTGATGCCCGGAATACACGACCACCATGTCCACCTGCACTCCGCGGCCGCCGCCGAAACCTCGGTTCAGGTGGGGCCGCCCCAGGTGTGCGACCGCGACGCGCTGAGCAGCGTGCTGGCCACCGCCGAACCGGGCGATGACGGCTGGATTCGTGCCGTCGGCTACCACGATTCGGTTGCCGGGCCATTGGACCGCACGACGCTGGATGCGCTGACACCCGCTGTGCCCGTGCGCATTCAGCACCGCAGCGGCGTGCTATGGATCCTCAACTCCGCCGGGCTGGCCCGGGTCGGGCTGGCCGATCACCCCGACGGGCGGCTGCGGAGCGCCGACTCGGATTGGTCGGAGGCGTTGGAGCGCCGCGATATCGGCCTCGCCGACGTCAGCCGTCGGCTGAGCAGCTACGGCGTCACCGGAATCACCGATGCCACACCGGATCTCGAGGTCGGCGACATCGTGAGGCTGACCGAGCTGCACCGCCACGGTGAGCTGCGCCAGCGGCTGCATTTCCTGTCACCCGGCAAGCGCATCCTGCACGACGACGACCTCGACCTGGACCAGCTCGCCCACTGGATCGCCGAACGGCACCGTAGCGGTGGTCCAGTCGCCATCCACTGCGTGACGGCCGCACAACTTGTTGTGACGATCGCGGCGCTGCAGCAAGCCGGCGCGCATCCGCGCGACCGCATCGAACATGCGGCCGTGGTGCCGGCCGACTGCCTCGACGACCTGGTGGACCTCGGGGTGACGGTGGTGACGCAGCCGAATTTCGTTGCCGAGCGCGGCGATCAGTACCTTGCCGAGATCCCGGCCGGCGAACACCACCAACTATGGCGAGTGGCTTCGCTGCTGCTGGCCGGCATTCCGGTCGCGCTGTCCACCGACATGCCGTTCGGCCACGGCGACCCATGGGCGGCGATGCGCGCCGCGGTGTACCGCGTCACCCCGAGCGGAGCGGTGCTCGGCGCCGACGAATGCATCCCCGAGCGCCGGGCCTTGATGATGTTCCTGGGCTGGCCCGAGCATCCCACCCGGGTCCGCACCGTCGAACCGGGTCAGCCGGGCGATCTGTGCTTGCTGACCGCGCCGCCCGAAGCCGCGCTGGCCGAACTGGATGCTGATCTGGTCGCCGCAACGATCATCGGCGGCGAAATCGTCTACACCGCAGGGTGATTTCCCGGGCAGGCGTGCGCAAACCAGGTTCAAATACGGAGTGTCAGCGGGGACACGAGGTTAGTGCGGGAGGTCGCGGAACGGCGTATTGCGATAGGGCTCCGGCTCTTTCGGCAGACCGAGCACGCGCTCACCGATGATGTTGCGCTGTATCTGGTCGGTGCCGCCGCCGATCGACGTGAAATACGCATTGAGCGTCCGGAACGTCACCGCGTCGCCGACCGGGTTGTCCGGTCCGGCCAGCATCGCCTCGGCGCCGACGATCTCGGTCTCCACCCGGGCGGTTTCGTGCAGGATCCGCGACATCGCAATCTTGCCCAGCGCCGTCAGCGTCGCAGCCTCGCCGCGATCGGTCGCGGCCTTCGATCGCTCTCTGTTCCAACGGTTCACGGTAACCAGCGCGTCCACCCGTGCAATCTGCTGACGGATATGCGCGTCGTCGAGCCGGCCGAAATCCCGCGCCAATTGCACCAGGCCACCGCCCTTTTCGGGTTTGGGCCGCTTGGCGTCCTTGGACGTACGGGCCAGATCGCCCATGAACCGGCGTTCGTAGCCGAGTGCCACCTGCAGCACCGCCCAGCCGGCGCCGGACTCGCCGACCAAGTTGCCGGCGGGTACCCGGGCATTCTCGATGAACACCTCGTTGAACTCCGACTCGCCGGTGATCTGGTGGATCGGGCGGATCTCCACGCCGGGCTGACGCATCGGGAACATGAAGAAGCTGATTCCCTTGTGCTTGGGCACATCCCAGTCGGTGCGCGCCACCAGCATGCCGTAGTCGGCGGTCTTGGCGAACGACGTCCACACCTTCTGGCCGTTGATCACCCAGTCGTCGCCGTCGCGGTCGGCGCGGGTGCGCAGGCCGGCCAGATCCGACCCGGCGCCCGGCTCGCTGTAAAGCAGGCACCACTTGCTCTCGCCGCGGATCGACGGCGGAATCAGCCGCCGCTTCTGCTCGTCGGTGCCGCAGTCGTGCAGCGTGCAGGCGAACAGATTCGCTCGATCGTGCCCGGAACCGGGCGCGCCGACAGCCGCGAATTCTGCTGCGACGATGCGGGATTGGGTATCCGTCAGCCCGCGGCCATACCACTGCGGCTCCCAGCTGGGAACCGCCCATCCGGCGCCGACGACCGTGTGCGCCCACTCACTGCGATCAACACCCGCAGACCAGTTGGCCGCCAGCCATTCCCGGACTTCTCGGCGCACTTCCTCGTCAGTCATGTCAGGCTCCGATCTGCTGCATGTAGCGTTCGCGGTGCGACGACGGGCTGCCCAGCAACTGGGCGTCGCTGCGGGCCCGCCGCAGATACAAATGCGCCGGATGCTCCCAGGTGAACCCGATACCGCCGTGCACCTGGATGTTGGTCGCCGCGACAAAGACGTATGCATCGGAGCAATAGGCCTGTGCCAGTGCCAGATCCGCGAGTCGCGACGGTGACCGCTGCGCACACGACTCAGCGGCGAAACGCACCGCGGACACCGCCGACTCGGCTTCCAGCAGCATGTCGGCGCACATGTGCTTGACGGCCTGGAAGCTGCCGATCGCCCGCCCGAACTGGTAGCGGGTCTTGGCGTACTCGGCGGCCATTTGCATGACTCGGCGTGCGCCTCCGGCCTGCTCGCCCACCAGCGCCACCGCAGACGAGTCCAGCGCTGCACCGAACGCTTCGACACCGAAGCCCAATTGGCCGACCAAACGTGCTGGGGCGTCCGCGAATTGGAGTCGGCTCTGTTTGCGGGTCAGGTCGACGGTGGTCAACGGCATCACCTCGACGCCCGGCGCGGACGCATCGACGGCGAACACCGCCGGCCCCGCGTCGGTCGCGGCCAGCACATACACCAACTCGGCCAATCCACCGTCGAGCACAAAACTCTTGCTGCCGGTCACCTGCCACGCATCACCGACCGCTCGCGCCGACGTCGCGATGGTCGCCGGTACCCGGGCCGAGCCGTCCTCGGCGAAGGCGACACTGGCGATCAGCTCACCGGCGGCGATCCGCGGCAACACCGCCGCCGATTCTGCGGCGTCCGAGACTTCGGCCAGCAGATTGGGCACCAGCACCGCCGTCGACAAATACGGGCCGACCATCAGCGCGGCGCCCAGCTCCTCGGCCACGATGCCCATCTCGACCGGGCCGGCACCGGCGCCGCCGTGCTCCTCGGGGATCAGCAGGCCCACCAGGCCCAGGGCCGCCAGCTCCTGCCACACCGCCGGGTCGAAACCGGTGTCGGTGGCCATCAACTCCCGCACTGCAGACTCCGGCGAGCGTTTGGCCATCAGGTCGGCGACCGTGCTGCGCAGTGCTCGCTGCTCGTCGGTGACAAGCACGTCTTAACTCTTCGCTGCCAGCGCCGTCCGCAAGCTGGCGCACTGACTGGCGAAAAACGCTTGGGACACTTTGGCTTTCGGCAGCAGCAAGTCGAACCCATGAAAGGCGCCGGGCACCACCTCGACGTGGCACGGCACCCCGGCGGCGGTGAGCCGCTCGGCGTAAGCCAGGTCCTCGTCGTGGAACAGGTCGTGGGTGCCGACCCCTATCCACGCCGCAGGCAGCCCGCTCAGGTCGTCGCGCCGCGCGGGGACAGCCACCTGCGGGTCCGCGTCACCGAGGTAGGCCGCCCAGCCGAACCTGTTGCTGCTGGGACTCCACAACCGGTACGACGGGTGCTTCGGGTTGGCCGCGCTGCGGTCGTCGAGCATCGGGTAGGCCAGTAGTTGCAGGGCAGGGGTGACCTCGCCGCGGTCGCGGGCCAGCAGCGCCAGTGCGGCCGCCAGCCCGCCGCCGGCACTGGCGCCCCCGATCGCGATCCGCGACGGATCCACCGTGGGCAGCCGGGCCAGCCACGTCAACGCCGAATAGCAGTCCTCCAGCGGGGCGGGGTAGGGGTGCTCCGGCGCCAGCCGGTAGTCCACCGACGCCACCGTGGCGCCCAGCTCACGGCTGAAGCGACGACACAGCTTGTCGTCTTGGCGTGCCCTGCCCAGCACGTAGCCGCCGCCGTGGATCCACAGCAGTGCCGGCGTGGATTCGGTGACTGTGGAAGGCCGGAACAGCCGGACACCGGCGCCGGATTCCAGGGTGAGCACTTCGACGTCGTCCGGGTTCCGAAGGCCCTGCAGGCGGGTGGCCGCCCGCATCAGCGGCAACGTGCGAGGGCTGACCAATGTTCGCGGGGCAATGCGGGCGATTCTGCGCAGGTCAGGGTGAACATCGGTGTTCGGCATCGGTCCAGTATGGCGCGGTGTAGCCGATGGATGATCGGGGTATCGGTGGGAAATGTTCGTCGGCGCACCTGCCGGGTCGCGCGGTATGCGAGTAGGAACGGTGGAATGCTGGGTCACTTGTACGACCGCGCCTTGGACGGCGAGCGATGTTGGATACGCGACGACGACGGGAACGTTCGCACCCTTCCGGTTCACAAGTGGTTGGGCGGTCGCGGCACCGACGAATCGTTCGACGACGCCGTCGTGCGGATGTGCACTGGGCCCACCATCGAATTGGGTTGTGGCCCTGGACGGTTGGTGGCGCGGCTAATAAGGCGGGGGATACCCGCGCTCGGCGTCGACCGGTCGGCGACCGCGATCCGGTTGGCCGGTCGCTGCGGTGCGCCGGCGCTGCTCGGTGACGTGTTCGAGCCGTTGCCCGGAATGGGTTGCTGGCGAACGGTTTTGCTGGTCGACGGCAACGTCGGTCTTGGTGGCGACCCGCTGCGGATTCTGGGTCGCGCCGCGGAATTGTTGTGCAGCGGCGGGTGTTGCGTCGCCGAGTTCGACGCCGAGGCAAGAGGCGTCCGCGCCGGTTGGGTGCGGCTGGAGACGCCTCGCCTGGTCGGGCCGTGGTTTCGGTGGGCGTCCGTCGGCATCGACTGCGCCGACATGCTGGCCGGCCGGGTGGGTCTGAGCCTGACCGGTGTGCGGCTGATCGGTGAGCGGGTGGTCGCCAACCTGGTGGCTCTGTGAGTGTTCGGCCGTGTTCGCCGTTTGCGTCCGAGCCGACGGGGTACGCTCCGCCAATGGTGCGCCCCGCGACCCGCTATCCCGGACCGAGCACGGCCACAAGGATCCGATGGTTGCTACGAGCCCGTCCCGCCGACTACATGCTGGCCTTGAGCGTCGCATCGGCTTCGCTGCCGGTGGTCGGCAGGCATCTGGAGCCGCTGGGTGGCGCGACGGCGATGGGCGTCTGGGGCTGCCGGGTCCTGCCCGAATTCCTGTCCACCACGGCCAAGTCCTGGCTGACGCCGGGCATCGGCGAAGTTCGCAAGCGTGAGCGCGACCAGACGCACACCGTCTCGCAGGCCGCGCTGCGTGGCATCGTCTCGGCCAAGGACCTCGACATCGAATGGCCCGCACCCGAGCGCACGCCGCCGGTCTGGCGGGCGCTGAAACACCGCCGCTACCTGCATCGCGCCGGCGTCCGCTACGGCGATCACCCGGCGCAACTGCTCGACGTGTGGCGCCCCAAGAACTTGCCGATCCGCCCGGCGCCGGTGCTGCTCTTCGTGCCCGGCGGCGCCTGGGTGCACGGCAGCCGCACCTTGCAGGGCTATGCGCTGTTGTCCCAACTGGCCGAGATGGGCTGGGTATGCCTGTCGATCGACTACCGGGTGGCGCCGCACCACCGCTGGCCGAGCCACATCACAGACGTTAAGACCGCGATCGCCTGGGCGCGGGCCAACGTCGACAAGTTCGGCGGCGACCGCAATTTCGTTGCGGTGGCAGGGTCTTCGGCCGGCGGGCACTTGGCCGCGCTGGCTGGCCTCACCGTCAACGACCCCGAGCTGCAGGCCGAACTGCCCGACGGCTCGGACACCTCCGTGGACGCCGTCGTCGGCATCTACGGCCGCTACGACTGGGAAGACCGCTCCACCGCCGAACGGGCCCGCTTCGTCGACTTTTTGGAGCGCGTGGTGGTCAAGCGCAGCATCGACCGGCACCCCGACGTGTTCCGCAACGCCTCGCCGATCGCCCGGGTCCACCCGGACGCGCCGCCGTTCCTGGTGATCCATGGCAGCGGCGACACGGTGATCCCGGTCGAGCAGGCGCGCAGCTTCGTCGAGCGGCTGCGGGCCGTGTCGCATTCGCCGGTCAGCTACATGGAACTGCCCGGCGCCGGCCACGGTTTCGACCTGATCGACGGTGCGCGCACGGGCGCGATGGCCACCGCAGTCGGGTTGTTCCTCAACCAGGTTCACCGCAACCACGCATTGATGGCCAAAGAGGTTATTTGAGCGCCGCCCGACTGTAATGTCCCTCCCAACGGGAGGTGGCGGTGAAGAGGCTCAGCGGCTGGGACGCGGTACTGCTCTACAGCGAGACACCCAATGTGCACATGCACACTCTCAAGATCGCGGTGATCGAGCTGGATCCCGACCGCCGCGATTTCGACATCGACGCCTTCCGCCGCGTCATCCACAGCCGGCTCTACAAGTTGGACCCGTTCTGCTACCAGCTCGTCGACATCCCGATGAAGTTCCACCACCCGATGTGGCGGGAGAACTGCGAGGTCGACCTCACCTACCACATCCGGCCCTGGCGGCTGCCGGCCCCGGGCGGGCGCCGCGAGCTCGACGAGGCAATCGGGCAGATCGCCAGCACGCCACTGGATCGCAGCCGCCCACTGTGGGAGATGTATTTCGTCGAGGGCCTGGCTGACAACAGGATTGCGGTGGTCGGCAAGATCCACCATGCGCTGGCCGACGGCGTTGCCGCAGCCAACCTGCTGGCGCGCGGCATGGATCTGGCGCCCGAACCGGCGACGGGCCGGAACCGGTATGCGCCCGACCCGGCGCCGTCCAAGGCGGAGCTGGTCCGGTCGGCGTTCGGCGATCATCTGCGCCAGCTCGGACGAATCCCGCGCACGGTGCGCTACACCGCGGAGGGCGTGGGCCGGGTGCGCCGCAGCAGCCGCAAGCTCTCACCGCAGTTGACCCGGCCGTTCACCCCGCCGCCGACGTTCATGAACCACATGATCACGCCCGAGCGCAAATTCGCCACCGCCACTTTGGCATTGGCCGACATCAAGGAGACCGGCAAGGCGCTCGGCGTCACGATCAACGACGTGGTGCTGGCCTTATCGGCGGGAGCGCTGCGGAAACTGCTGCTGCGCTACGACGGCAAGGCCGAGCCGCTGCTGGCGTCGGTGCCGGTGAGTTTCGACTTCTCGCCGGACCGCATCTCGGGGAACTACTTCACCGGAATGCTGGTGGCGCTGCCGTGCGACGCCGACGATCCGCTGGAACGGGTGCGCCTGGCGCACGACAACGCCGTCGACGCCAAGGAGAGCCACCAACTGCTCGGGCCGGAGTTGGTGAGCCGGTGGTCGGCCTACTTCCCGCCGGCGCCGGCCGAGTCGCTGTTCCGGTGGCTGGCCAGCCGCGACGGCCAGAACAAGGTGCTCAACCTGCCGATCTCGAACGTGCCGGGGCCCCGCGAGCACGGCCGGGTCGGCGGCGCGCTGGTCACCGAGATCTATTCGGTGGGGCCGTTGACCGCCGGCAGCGGCCTGAACATCACCGTGTGGAGCTACGTCGACCAGCTCAACGTGTCGGTGCTCTCCGACGGCATCACCGTCGACGATCCGCACGAGGTGACCGAGGCCATCCTCGACGACTTCGTCGAATTACGCCGCGCCGCAGGGCTTTCCGAAAAGCTGACGGTGGTCGAGTCTGCGATGGCGCAAGCCTGACATTCCCGCCTCGAATGTAGACTTAAGGCACGCGAAACCGCTTGCCGCGTGCCTTAAGTCCACACTCGGCGGTTAATTGAGCCGGGCCAGCAACTCGCCGCGCACCACCTTGCCGGTGCTGCTCCGGGGCAGTTCGGGTAGTACGACGATCTCGCGGGGCACCTTGTAGTTGGCCAGGTTGTCGCGCACGTGCTGCTTCAGCGCGTCGACGGTGACCGTCGACCCCTTCACGACAACCACGAACGCCGCCAGCCGCTGCCCGTACTGCTCGTCGTCGACCCCGAGCACCGCCGCCTCCGCGACGTCGGGGTGGCCCACCAACGTCTTTTCCACCTCGATCGGGTAGACGTTCTCGCCGCCGGACACGATCATCTCGTCGTCGCGGCCGACCACGTAGAGCCGCCCGGCCTCGTCGACCCGGCCGACGTCGCCCGATGCCATGAACCCCTCGTGAAAGTCCTTGGTATTGCCGGACGTATACCCGTCGAACCGGTTGGAGTTGCGGACGAAGATCTGGCCGACCTCGCCCACCGGCACCTCGCGGAACTCGTTGTCGAGGATGCGGATCTCGGTGCCGACCGCGGGCTTGCCCGCCGTGTCGGGCGCGGCCCGCAGATCCTCGGGTGTCGCCGTCGCGATCATGCCGGCCTCGGTGGCGTTGTAGTTGTTGTAGATCACGTCGCCGAACTCGTCCATGAACTGGGTCACCACGTCGGGCCGCATCCGCGAGCCGGATGCGGTGGCGAATCGCAGTGAGCGGCAACTATATCGATGGCGTACCTCGTCGGGGAGGTCCATGATCCGGTCGAACATCACCGGCACCACGCACAGGCCGGTGGCCTGGTGGCGGTCGACAAGGTCGAGGGTGGCTTCCGGGTCGAACTTGCGCCGGGTCACCACCGTGCAGCCCAGCGACGCGGCGAACACCAGCTGGGAGAAACCCCAGGCGTGGAACATCGGCGCCACCACCACCGTCGTCTCCTCGGTGTGCCACGGCACCCGGTCCAGGATCGCTTTGAGCTCGTTGGCACCGCCGCCGGAATGCTTGGCGCCCTTGGGACTTCCGGTTGTCCCCGACGTCAGCAGGATCAGTTTGCCTTTGCGGCCCGTCCGCGCAGGACGCTGACCGGCATGCGCGGCGACGAGTCCTTCGACCGTGAGGTCGTGCGGCTGTTCGGTCCACGCGACGATGCGGGTGGTGTCCGGCCGGTCGGCCAGCGCGCGGTCGACCGAGTCGGTGAACTCCTCGTCGTAGATCACCGCGTTCACGCCTTCGCGGTTGACCACCTCGGCCAGCGCCGGCCCGGCGAACGAGGTGTTGAGCAGCAACACGTCGGCGCCAATACGGTTGGCCGCCACCAACGCTTCGACGAAACCGCGATGGTTGCGGCACATGATCCCGACCACCGCCGGGGCGCCGCCGGGCAACCCTTGCAGCGCCGCGGCCAGCGCGTCGCAGCGCCGGTCGAGCTCGCGGTAGGTGAGCGACCCCAGCTCGTCGATCAGTGCCGGCCTATCCGGGCAGCGCTGCGCCGACATCGCGAATCCGCTTGTGACGGAAAGCCCTTCGCGACGCGCGACGGCCGCAATGCGCAGGTACTTGTCGGGCCGCAGCGGCGCGATGATCCCGGCCCGGACCATGGTGGTGAGCAGACCCATCGGATACTGCTAGCCGACGATCGGCAGGCGGCGCTCTTTGGCCAGCTTGTCCAGCGCCTTCTGCATGACGTGGCGGACGTGGACGTCGACCTCGTCGATGTCGGGGTCCTCCCCGAACTGCTCAGCCACGTGGATCGGCTCGAGCACCTGCATGACGATCTTGGTCGGCAGCGGCACGTTGACCGGCAGCACCGCGGACAGCCCGAAGGGGAAACCCACCGAGATCGGCAGGATCTTCACCCGCATCAGCTTGTCCAGTCGCAGCGCGTGGGCCAGCCAGGTGCCGCGCGACAGGTACAGCTGGCTTTCCTGCCCGCCGATCGCCACCGCCGGAACAATCGGCACGCCGGCGTTCAAAGCCGCCCGGACATAGCCGGTGCGCCCGTCGAAGTCGATGGTGTTCTCCGACAGCGTCGGCCGATAGACGTCGTAGTCGCCGCCCGGGAACACCACCACCACGCCGCCGGAGCGCAGCGCCTCGTCGGCGTTTTCGTGGTTGGCGCGGATGAAGCCGGTCCGCACGAAGAAGTCGGCGATCGGGCCGGTGAACAACACGTCATGGCTGAGCGTGTAGACCGGGCGGTCGTAGCCGAACTTCTCGTAGAAGCCGGTGGCGAAGACCGGAACGTCCATCGGGAACAGCCCGCCGGAGTGGTTGGACACCACCAGCGCGCCGCCCGGCGGGAACGACTCCAGGCCGCGCACCTCGGCGCGGTGGTAGCCCTTGATGAGCGGGCGGATCCACCCCATCACCCGTTCGGTGAGGCCCGGATCCCACTTGGAAATTTCGGTTGGTTCCGTGTCGATGGCTGTCAACGGTCCCCCTTGACCTGAGGGCGGCGACCCGCTGCGCTCGGCTTCGCCGCGCTTGCGATCGCCGCTATGATTCCGCGCCGATTTTGCTGTGATCGTAGTCGAGCGCCACGGGCCATCGGCTCGGGCCGACCGATACCATCGTTCGACACCTGTCCCTATCCGAAGGAGCGTCACACCGTCGTGAGCACCGAACAAGAAGAAGCCCCAGTTCTCGTCGAACAGCGGGACCGCATCCTGATCATCACGATCAACCGGCCGCAGGCCAAAAATGCCGTCAACGCCGCGGTCAGCAAGGGCCTGGCCGAAGCGATGGACCGGCTGGACGGCGACGCGGGCCTGTCGGTGGCGATCCTGACCGGTGCCGGTGGTTCCTTCTGCGCGGGCATGGATCTCAAGGCGTTCGCGCGCGGCGAGAACGTCGTGGTCGAGGGCCGGGGGCTGGGCTTTACCGAACGTCCGCCGACCAAGCCGCTGATCGCCGCCGTCGAGGGCTACGCGTTGGCCGGCGGCACCGAGCTGGCGCTGGCCACCGACCTGATCGTGGCGTCAAAGGAGTCGGCGTTCGGCATTCCGGAAGTCAAGCGCGGCCTGGTCGCCGGGGGCGGGGGGCTGTTGCGGCTGCCGCAGCGCATCCCGTACGCGGTCGCGATGGAGCTGGCGCTGACCGGCGACAACCTGCCCGCCGAGCGGGCCCATGCCCTGGGCTTGGTCAACGTGCTGGCCGAACCGGGCGGGGCGCTGGACGAGGCGATCAAGCTGGCCGAGAAGATCACCGCCAACGGGCCGCTGGCCGTCGCCGCCACCAAGCGGATCATCGTCGAGTCCCGCGGCTGGAGCCCGGAGAACATGTTCGCCGAGCAGACCAAGATCCTGATGCCGGTGTTCGCCTCCAACGACGCCAAAGAGGGCGCCATCGCGTTCGCCGAGAAGCGGCCTCCCAAGTGGACCGGGACCTGAACCTCCCGGCGTATTTCGCCCGCATCGACTACTCGGGGCCGGCCGATCCGACCCTGGAGACGCTGGCCGAGCTGGTGGCCGCGCACGGACGTCGCATCCCGTTCGAGAACCTCGACCCGCTGCTCGGCGTGCCCGTGACCGATCTCAGCCCGGAGGGTCTGGCGGACAAGCTGGTACGCCGACGCCGCGGCGGCTACTGCTACGAGCACAACAATCTGTTGCGATATGTGTTGGAGCAGTTGGGTTTTGGAGTCGACGCGCTGGCGGGACGGGTGGTGTGGATGAGCCCTGATGGGTTGGACGGGCCGCCGCCTGCGCAGACCCACCAGGCGCTGTCGGTGCGGATCCCGGGGGTCGACGACGTGTTTCTGGTCGATGTCGGATTCGGCGGGCAGACGCTGTCGTCGCCGATTCGCTTGATACCCGGCCCGATTCAGCAGACGCGGCACGAGCCGTACCGGCTGCGCACCCATGGCGACGGATACGTTTTGGAGGCACTGGTCCGCGAAACGTGGCAGCCGCTGTACACCTTCAGCACCGAACCGCGACCGCTGATCGATCTGCAAGTCGGAAGTTGGTATGTGTCAACGTATCCCGAGTCGCACTTCGTCACCAGCCTCACCGCCGCGCTGGTGACCGACGACGCGCGGTGGAACCTGAACGGCCGTCACCTCGCGATCCATTCGAAGGGTGAAACCGAGCGCATCCGATTCGACACGGCGGGGCAGGTGCTCGACGCGCTGGTCGATCGGTTCGGGATCGACGTGTCAGGTCTGGGCGATGTCGAGGCCCGGATCGCCCAGGTGCTCGACAACTAGTTGCATCCTCTAAACTCGACATGACACTTTTGGCGGTGTTTGTAACGGGTCACGGCACAGAAAGTCCGAGCGTTGAGCATTTCGCTACTCCTCGAGATGGCGGTCTCGAGCAATCCCGACCGGACCGCCGTCGTCTCCGGTGACCTCCGGCTGACCACGCAAGAGCTCAGCGATCTGGCCGACGGCGGCGCCGGCGTCATCGCCGGATCGGGCTGTCGGCATGTGGTCTACGTTGGCACCGGCGGGGCGATGCTGCCGCTGCTGATCTTCGCTTCGGCGCGCGCCGGGCTGCCGTTCACGCCGATCAACTACCGGCTCTCCGCCGAGGGCATCCAGACCCTGATCGCGCGATTGCCCGAACCGCTGGTGATCGTCGACGACCGCTACCGCGACATGGTCGTCGGCAAACAGGTGATCGACTCGGACGAGTTCCTCGCTGCGGCCCGCAGCGCAGAACCCGCGGCGGAGTTTCCCGATCCGGACGCGACGGCGATCGTGTTGTTCACGTCGGGCACCACGTCGCAGCCCAAGGCCGTCGAACTTTCGCACAACAACCTGACCAGTTATGTCACCGGCACAGTTGAATTCGAGTCGGCCGAGCCGACCGACGCCGCGCTGATCTGCGTGCCGCCGTACCACATCGCCGGAGTCGGGGCCGCGCTGTCGAACCTGTACGCCGGCCGCAAGATGGTCTATCTACCGATCTTCGACGCCGGGGAATGGGTGCGGCTGATCAACGCCGAGCACGTCACCACCGCCACCGTGGTACCGACGATGCTCGACCGGATCGTCACCGTGCTGGAAACCGGCCGCCACGAACTGCCGTCGCTGCGCAACCTGGCCTACGGCGGGTCGAAGGTGGGTCTGCCGCTGGTTCGCCGGGCGCTGGAGCTGTTGCCGAACGTCGGGTTCGTCAACGCCTACGGCCTGACCGAGACCAGTTCGACGATCGCGGTGCTCACCCCGGAGGACCACCGCGACGCGCAGGCCGCGTCGGATCCCGCGGTCGCCCGCCGGCTGGCATCGGTCGGCCAACCGGTGCCCGGTGTCGAGGTGCAGATCCGCGACGAGAGCGGGGCTGTGCTCGGACCGGGGGAGAGCGGCGAGTTGTTCGTGCGCGGCGAGCAGGTGTCGGGCCGCTACACCGGGATCGGGTCGGTGCTCGACGCCGACGGGTGGTTCGCCACTCGCGACGTCGCGATGCTCGACGAGGACGGCTACCTGTTCATCGGCGGGCGTAGCGACGACACGATTATCCGCGGCGGGGAGAACATCGCCCCGGCCGAACTGGAGGATGTGCTGATCGAGCACCCGCACGTGCGCGACGTCGCCGTGGTCGGCGTCGACGATCCGCAGTGGGGTCAGGCGATTGTCGCGGTGGTGGTGCCCACCGTCGGCGTCGACCCCGACCCCGACGAATTGCGCGAGTATGTACGCAAAAGCCTGCGTGGTTCACGCACTCCCGACCGGGTAGTGTTCCGCGACGAACTGCCCACCAACGCAACCGGAAAGGTGCTTCGGCGGGAAATCGTCGAATCCCTGCACGCCACCCATAATTAACCGAGGGATCGAAATCATGATCAAGAACGGAACCCGTCTGGCCAGCCAGGTGTGCGACACCCAGGTCATTGTCGTGCGCAGCGCCGAGTCCCTCGACGACTTGCGTTGCGGCGGCGCGCCGATGGTGCCGTTGGACGCCGACCGTTCCGGGGAACTGGATCCGGCGTTCGCCGACGGCAACGTGATGGGCAAGCGTTATGTGGACGAGAACGGCGCCGAGGTGCTGGTGACCAAGGCGGGCGCGGGCACGCTGGCAATCGGTCAGACCGCGCTGAGCCTCAAAGAGGCCAAGCCCCTGCCGGCCAGCGACTAGCCTTCCCGGCGCGAGCAGACGCAAAATCGCACTGCCAGAGGCAGAATCGTGCGATTCTGTGTCTGCTCGCGCTAACTTGCGCTACTTGGGAACGCCGTTGCGACGGACGAATTCCCTTGATTTGATCAGGAATTCGAGTTGGCTGTGCACCTCGCGCAGCGGGCCGGTGCTGCGCGTCGAGCGGCATAGCACGACCGCACCCTCGAGCGCGGAAATCGACGTCACCGCAAGCGATGCCGCGTCCGATTCGGGGAAGCCGTCGGCGACGAATGCCCGGGTCAATGCCGTGCACCAGCGGCTCAGAATCTGCCCGGCCTCGGCGGTCAACGGCGGTTCTTCGTCGGCCGAGCCGATCGCCGCCGCCACGACAGGGCAGCCGGAGGTGAAGTCGCTGTCGGCCAGCAGCCGTTCCCACAACTCGACGAACTCGCGCAGCAGCACCATCGCGCCCCGCTCGGCGGATTGATCGATGGTGGCGGTAATGGCATCACCGGCGTACCGGAGGGCTTCGGTCAGGATCTGGTTGCGGCCCTCGGGAAAGTGGTAGTACACCGAGCCGCGCGGTGCGCCGCTGCGGGTGAGGACTTCGTCGATGGTGACGCCGGCTGCTCCGCGTTCCCGCATCACTTCGGCGGCGCTGACCAGCATCTTGGTCCGCGTTCCGCCGCGTTTGGTGCGTGTGGCTATCGACATTGTGAGCTCCCCCCAAGACCCGATTCTCAGGCGGCGTGCGAGTGGCGCAGTTGCGGCACGCGCCAGTGCACGCTGCGCGGGTGCAACCGCACCGACTTCAACGACGTGTGGGGCAGGTCAGGAACCTGACGGGTAAAGCGGTAACCGACGATGTTCAACTCGACGACCCACATGATCTTCTCCTGCCTCATGCGCCAGGTGGGCCCATGATTATGTGGGGAAGCATAGAACAAGCTAGGAGTTCTATGCAAGTAGATACGGCTATTACGGCCTTCGATCGCACCGCCCAGCCTTTTCTATGCGCTATTGCATATTACTTAGTTCTGCGGTTGACTCGGCCCATGCCTGAGACCTCCCTAGAGACCGTCACCCTCGAGCGGGACGGTCACGTGCTGCTGATCGGTCTGAACCGGCCGGACAAACGCAATGCCTTCAACCGGACGATGCTCGCTGATCTGTCCCGGGCATATGCGCTGCTGGAGTCCGACCCCGATGTACGTGTCGGGGTGCTGTTCGCTCACGGCGACCACTTCACCGGCGGCTTAGACCTCGTCGACGTCGCACCGGCCATCGCTGCTGGCGAATTGGAGTTTCCTGCAGACGGGCGCGATCCGTGGCGCCTCGACGGACCTTGGACCACGCCGCTGGTCGCCGCCGCCCAGGGTTGGTGCATGACGCTGGGCATCGAGCTGCTGCTGGCCGCCGATATCCGCATCGCGGCGACCGGTACCCGATTCGCGCAACTCGAGGTGCAGCGCGGGATCTATCCGTTCGGCGGCGCGACAATCCGGCTTCCCCGCGACGCCGGCTGGGGCAATGCGATGCGCTGGCTGCTCACCGGCGACGAGTTCGACGCCGACGAGGCGTATCGGATCGGCCTGGTACAGGAGGTTGCCGAGGACGCGGCCGCCGCGCTGGCCCGCGCGCGCGAGATCGCGCACACCATCGCTGACCGCGCTGCGCCGCTGGGCGTGCGGGCCACGCTGGCGTCGGCGCACCGAGCGCGGGCACACGGTGATGCGGCCGCCATCGAGCGGCTGCGGCCGGAGGTTGCCACCCTGTTCGGCACCGCCGACGCCGCCGAGGGCGTGCAGTCGTTTATCGAGCGCCGGCAGGCCCGGTTCGAGGGACGTTAGCGGCGTTAGGTTCGACGCAGACTACGCAGGGCGTGGGACGGCGGCCAGCCGCGATTGACCGATCCACGTGGGCACCGCGCGTCGCACCTGCGACGGTGCGTCGATGGATACCGACCCGTCGATCAGCGCACGCGACCAGGACACGTCGCCGCGCCAGATCTCGGTGAGTGTGCGCAGGGTGCACGACACGGTGGCGGCGACGTCGTAGCCGGGGTCGAAGTCGCAGATGTCGGCTCGGCCGTCGGCGACTATGAGCCACCACGACGACGCCTTCGGCGCCACGCTCGACAGCCGGAATGCCAGCACGGTCCGTTCGCGCGGCCACTTGTCGATCGGCATCTTTCGGTGGATGTCCCACATCAGCAGGTGCGGGTCGAGCTCGTCGTCGCCGATTTCCGGAATCCATCGCACACCCCAGGCGCCGATTGCCTGCACGACGTCGTGCAGTTCCTTGCCGCAGGGGGTCAGGGTGTATGAGGTTCGCCCGTCGGCCTGGGAGCGTTCGACGAGACCCGCGCGGGTCAGGGTCTGCAGCCGCTTGGACAGCAGGGCCGGCGACATTTTGGGTACGCCGCGGCGCAGGTCGTTGAAATGCCTACTGCCCTCGAGTAATTCACGCACTACCAGCATCGTCCATCGCTCGTCGAGCAGCTCCATGGCTTTGGCGACCGGGCAGAACTGACCGTAGGACGGCATGGTGTGACGATACCTCCGCAGCCCGGGGACCGATACAGATTCAGAACCATGTTCGGTTCAGATTTGGCACTGGAATCGCCGCGCTTGTGAACGGACGATGGCCCTGCCGCACCAGCTCGAACCAGGAGGTCACCGTGACTGCTGATGCCGCCACTACCGCCGATCGTGAGTTGGCCGCCAAACATCGCGCGGTCTGGGCAACCGGCGACTACCGCGTAGTGGCCAGCGACCTGGTTGCGCCGCTGGGGCCAGTGCTGGTGCACGCCAGCGGCATCGGACCAGGCGACCGCGTTCTCGATGTGGCCGCCGGAACCGGCAACGCCTCAATCCCCGCCGCGGCGGCCGGGGCCTGCGTGGTCGCGAGCGACCTCACTCCTGAGTTGTTGGAAGTCGGACGCGCGGCGGCAGCCGAGCGCGGTGTCGAACTCGAATGGGCGGAAGCCGATGCCGAGGCACTGCCGTTCGACGACAACGACTTTGACGCAGTGGTGTCGTGTATCGGGGTGATGTTCGCCCCGCATCATCAACGGGCTGCCGACGAACTGGTCCGCGTATGCCGTCCCGGCGGAACGCTCGCGCTGATCAACTGGACACCCGAGGGCTTCATCGGTCAGATGTTCGCGACGATGAAGCCCTTTGCGCCGATGCCACCACCCGGGGTGCAGCCACCGCCGCTGTGGGGGAAGGAAGAGTATGTCCAGCAGCTGCTGGGTGAACGGGTCACCGACCTGGCCATGCAGCGACGCACATTGAGCGTCGACCTATTTGCCACCGGCGAGGCATTCCGCGATTTCTTCAAGGCCAACTATGGACCGACGATCACCACGTATCGCAATATCGCGGCCAACCTTGACCGCGTCGCCGCGCTCGATAGTGCGTTGGCGGAACTAGGGAATCGATCCCTGGCCGGATCGTCGACGATGCGGTGGGAGTACCTGCTTATCACCGCGCGCAAACGCTAGCTGTTAGGGAATGAGACCGTGAAACTTTCTCAACTAGGCGTGCCGGTCGGGGCGGCCGCCATCGCGCTCGGCGCGACCGTCCTGACCGCACCCGTCTCCCAAGCGGAACCCGAATCGACCATCCAAAGCGAATGCAAGTCCGCTGGAGGCACATACACCACAACCATCGGTGGCGGACACCGATACTCAAAGTGTTGCTACACGGACGCCTACGGCACCCAAACCTGCGACAACTACGACGACGGCACTTACGTTGTTACCTGCACGGCGAGCAGCTGCGACAGCGAGCTGGCGCCACCGAACAACGGAAGTCCCACCCGACGTCCGGTGCATCCACCAGTTGCTCCCATCGCGCCACCGGAAGCGCAGCCGTAATGCACAGGTGACTGCAGTCAGCTGTCGATCGTGTACCCCATCGGCATCAGCACGCTCTTCTGCTGAGTGAAGTGCTCGACGCCTTCCGGCCCGTTTTCGCGGCCGATGCCGGAGTTCTTGTAGCCGCCGAACGGACAGCAGGGGTCGAACGCGTACCAGTTGATGGCGTATGTCCCGGTGCGGATCTTCTCCGAGATCTCGATGCCGCGTGGAACATTGGTGGTCCACACGCTGCCGGCGAGGCCGTACACCGAGTCGTTGGCGATCTTGATCGCGTCGTCTTCGCTGTCGTAAGGAATGATCGAAAGCACCGGCCCGAAGATCTCCTCCTGGGCGATCGTCATCTTGTTGTCGACGTCGGCGAAAACCGTTGGCTGCACAAAGAAGCCATTGTCCAGCCCGTCGGGACGTCCCCCGCCGCACACCAGCCGGGCGCCTTCTTCTTTGCCTTTGGCGATGTAGCCCTCGACCCGGGTGCGCTGCTTCTCCGAGATCAGTGAACCGATTTGGGCGGCCGGGTCCGACGGCAGGCCGACCGGCAGCGCCTGTACGAAAGTGCTTACCGCGTCGACGATCTCGTCGTAGCGTGAGCGAGGCGCCAGGATGCGGGTCTGGGCGACACAAGCTTGCCCGGTGTTCATGATCCCGGAGAACACCAACATCGGTATGGCGGAGGCCAGGTCGACGTCGTCGAGCACGATGGCCGCCGATTTCCCGCCGAGCTCCAGTGTGCACGGCTTGAGCAGGTCCGCGGCGCGCCGACCGATCTCCTTCCCGACGGCCGAGCTGCCGGTGAACGTGAAGATGTCGATGTCGGGGTTGGATGTCAGCGCCTGTCCGGTCTCGATCCCGCCGGGAACGATAGACAGCACCCCGTCGGGCAGGCCGGCCTCGGCGAACACCTCCGCCAAAGCGTTTGCGCTCAACGGTGTTTCGGCAGCGGGCTTCAGCACCACCGTGCAGCCGGCCAGCAGCGCCGGGCCCAGTTTGTTGACGGCCAGGAACAGCGGCACGTTCCAGGCGACGATCGCGCCGACGACGCCGAGCGGCTCGCGATAGACGATGCTTTGCCCGTATCCGCCGTTGCGAACCTCTTTCCACCGGACCTGCTCGACGGCGGGGCCGGCGAAGAAATTCAGCGCCCCGATCGAGCTCATCCAGTGCATCGTCTCGATGGTCGTCGGCGGCTGGCCGGTCTCGTCGGCGAGGATCCGGGTGAACAGATCCTTGCGCTCTTCCATCAACTTGAGCGCGTTGGCGATGACGGCCGCGCGCTCAGCCGGCGGTGTCGAGGGCCACGGTCCGGTGTCGAACGCCTTGCGGGCCGCCGCGACGGCGGCGTCGACGTCGGCCGCGGCCGCCAGCGGCACCTTGCCGACGTACTCACCGGTGGCCGGACAGTGCACCTCGATGACGTCGGTACTCGACGGTTGGGTCCACTTGCCGCCGATGAACAGCTTGTCGTATTCGGTCTTCTGACTGTGGGTCATGGCGCCACCCTACCCAGCCACCGGCAAAACGAGAACAGGTTCCAGTCAACTGACGGCTACGGCTGCAGCACCAGCACCAAATTGCTCACCAGAAATTCCCGCAGCGTCGGCACGGACGTCATCCACCAGGCCCATCGCGGGTGGTAGCGCGGAAATGCGGCGACGAGCGCCCCGGTGCTGGCCGCCCAGTTCAAACCGTCGGCCGCCGAGACCGCGAATAACGACGACCCGTAGTTGTTCTTCGCCGGGTGGCCGTGTTTGCGGGCATACCGCGCGGCGGCGCGCTCGCCGCCCAGGTAGTGGGTCAGCCCCATCTCATGTCCGCCGAACGGCCCCAGCCACACCGTGTACGACAACACCACCAGCCCGCCCGGCCGGGTCACCCGAAGCAGCTCGGCGCCGAGTTGCCAGGGTCGCGGGACGTGCTCGGCGACATTGGATGACAGGCAGATGTCGACCGAGTCGTCGGCGAACGGCAGCGCCATCCCCGACGCCCGCACGAATTCGCCCGAGCTCTGGGCGAAAGACGGTGCAGCCGCGTGCATTTCGTCGGGGTCCGGTTCGACGCCGACGTACCGGATTCCGGCGTCAGCGAACGCCGACGCGAAGTATCCCGGCCCGCCGCCGACGTCGAGCAGCGTGTGGCCCGTCGCGGATTCGCCGTGGATCCCGCGCCAGAGGTCGTCGACCATCGCCGCGGTATCGGCGGCCAGCGCGCCGTAGAACCGGGCCGGCTGCGATTGCTCGTAGCGGAACTCCGAGAGCAGCCGCACCGAGCGGGACAGCGTCGCCCGCCGGGCGAACACGTCGGTCACGACCATCGCCGTCAGCCTACGGAGCGATTCCCATTAGGCTGACCCCTGATGTCCGGTCTGCGCTCCGTCCTGCTGCTGTGCTGGCGTGACACCGGCCACCCGCAGGGCGGAGGCAGCGAAACCTATCTGCAGCGCATTGGCGCGCAGCTTGCCGAGTCCGGTATCGCGGTCACGCTGCGGACCGCCCGCTACCCGGGTGCAGCTCGCAGCGAAGTGATCGACGGCGTCCAGATCAGCCGCGCCGGCGGACGCTATTCGGTGTATGTGTGGGCACTGCTGGCGATGGCGGCGGCCCGACTCGGGCTGGGGCCGCTGCGGCATGTGCGACCCGATGTGGTGATCGATACCCAGAACGGCCTGCCGTTTCTGGCCCGGCTGATCTACGGGCGACGGGTGGCGGTGCTGGTGCACCATTGCCACCGGGAGCAGTGGCCGGTGGCCGGTCGGATGATCGGCAGGCTGGGCTGGTTCGTCGAGTCGTGGTTGTCGCCGCGAGTGCACCGGCGCAACCAGTACGTGACGGTGTCGCTGCCGTCGGCCCGCGACTTGGTTGCGCTGGGTGTGGGCCACGAGCGAATCGCGGTGGTGCGCAACGGTCTTGACGAGGCGCCGGCACCCACGCTGAGCGAGCCGCGAGCGACGACGCCGCGGGTGGTGGTGTTGTCCCGGCTGGTGCCCCACAAGCAGATCGAGGACGCGCTGGAAGCAGTGGCGGAACTGCGGATACCGGATCTGCATCTGGACATTGTCGGCGGTGGATGGTGGCGGCAGCGGCTGGTCGATCACGCGTCGCGCCTTGGTATCAGCCACGCGGTGACGTTCCACGGTCACGTCGACGACGTCGCCAAACACCATGTGATGCAACAGGCTTGGGTGCATGTGCTGCCGTCGCGCAAAGAAGGGTGGGGCCTGGCTGTGGTCGAGGCGGCGCAGCACGCGGTGCCCACCATCGGCTACCGGTCGTCGGGAGGGCTGACCGATTCGATCATCGACGGAGTGACCGGCGTTCTCGTCGACGATCGGACCGAGCTGGTGAATCGCCTGCGCCAACTGCTGGACGACTCGGTGCTGCGCGATCAACTCGGGGCCAAGGCGCAAGCGCGCAGTGCCGAATTCTCTTGGCAGCAAAGCGCCGACGCGATGCGCTCGGTCCTGGAATCCGTGTTGGCCGGAAAGCAGATCAGCGGCGTGGTGTAGCCGTGGCCGACACGTCGCTGGCCTGGCTGCTCCACCCTCTGCGCGTGCAAACCTTCCTCGACGAGGTATGGGGGCAGACGCACCACCACGTCAAGCGAGGCAACCCAGGCTACTTCGACCGTCTGCTGCAGGGACCGTCGGTAATCGACGAACTCTTGGAGTACGTCCGGCCAGAGCCATCCGGGGTGCGGCTGGTGCGGCGCGGTGAGGACAAGGAGCCGGGTAGTTACCGGCTTTCGGACGGCAGCCTCGACCTGGATCGCGTCCGCGATAACTTTGCGGACGGCTACACGATCGTCCTCAACAGGCTTGAGGAGTACGCGCGGACGATCGGTTCGTTGACTCACTCGATCGAGGTCGAGCTGAACTTCCCGACGCGGGTCAACGGCTACATCACGCCGCCGGGATCGGCCGGCTTCGTCCCCCACTACGACCCGCACGACGTGTTGGTTCTTCAGATCCAGGGGTCGAAGGTCTGGTATCTGTCCAACGACGACGCGGTCCCGCCCCACGAGATGCATCGTCCGGATACGGTTGCCACACCCGAGCTTTCGTCGCCGACCGAGCTGCGCCTGGAAGCCGGCGACGTGCTGTATCTGCCACGGGGCCGAGTTCACGGGGCGGAGACGCAGTCGGAGCCATCCGTCCACTTGACCGTCGGAATACACGCGCCCACTGTGCTGACTCTCATGACCCATGTGCTCCATGCGCTGAGCCTGCGCGACAACGGCATGCACGCCCGTCTGCCTCCGCGGCATCTCGACGACGCCCGGGTACGCGCCGGCTTGACCGACCTGGTGCGCGACGTCGTCCGAAGCGTCGAGGACCCCAGCGCCATCGCGGAAGGTCTCGAGGCGATGGAGGAGGTCCTGGTCCGGCGTGGCCGATGCCCACCGGTGGGACAGATCTCGAACGCCGTTGGGATCGACGGAAACACACTGGTAGTCAAGTACCAGCCGCTCTATTCGCGGGTCGTGGCCGACACCGCAAGTGTTGGCCTGCAGTTTGCTCAACTGCTGATAAGGGTCACGCCCGAGCACAAAGCCGCGATGCAGTTCGTGTCGAGGAGTACCGAGCCATTCCGGGTTCGCGATCTGCCTGAGCTGCCTGCCGAGCAGCAGACGGCACTGGCCCGAACGCTGATCACGACCGGATACCTCGTCCGGCTGCCCGACGAGTGAAAGCGCTTTCGCGCAGAAATCGAGACTAATAGTCCGAAAAGGCGGACTAAACCACCTGAATCGACCGCAATTCTTTATTGCGCAGGCACCCCGTTCGCGGAAGAATTACCCCGGGAGGGATGCCCGTGGGTGTTCGACGATGACTGCGCCGATCTGGATGGCTTCGCCGCCGGAGGTGCATTCGGCGTTGCTGAGCAGCGGTCCGGGACCGGAGGCGTTGCTGGCGGCCGCTGGCGTGTGGAACTCGTTGAGCGTCGAATACGAGTCGGCGGCTGAAGAACTCAGCTCGCTGCTGGCGGCGGTGCAGACGGGGGCCTGGCAGGGCCCCAGCGCCGAATCGTATGTGGCTGCGCATGTTCCGTATCTGGCCTGGCTGATGCAGACCAGCGCGAACAGCGCGGCGACGGCCACTGCGCAGGAGACCGTGGCGGCGGCGTACACCGCCGCGTTGGCGGCCATGCCGACCCTGGGCGAGCTGGCCGCCAACCACGCCATGCACGCGGTGTTGGTGGCGACGAATTTCTTTGGGATCAACACGATCCCGATCGCGGTCAACGAGGCCGACTATGCGCGGATGTGGGTGCAAGCGGCCACCACGATGACGACGTATCAAGCGGTGACCAGCACCGCGGTGGCGTCGACGCCGCAAACTGACCCTGCCCCGGAAATCCAGAAATCCAACAGCAACAACAACTCCGGCGGAAGCCAGGACGAGGGGCCGGGTCCCACCGATCCGAGTTGGTGGACTGAGCGCCTGGACAAAATCGGCAGCGCTATTTGGAATGAGCTGACGAACCCGAATCCGACGAACGCCCAAGTGCTCTATCAGATTTTCACGTATTGGATTCCCCGCTGGGGAGGCGAGGTGTATCTCACGTTCGCCCCTCAGTTGACGCAACTCTCGGAGCTCTCGTTCGGTTTGGTCGCGCCCGCCATCCCGCTGGCAGGCGCAGCCGGCCTGGCCGGGCTGGCTGGCCTGTCGCAATCCGCTCCCGTCTCGACGCCCGACGTGCCCGCCGTCGTGCCCGCCCCGACGCCCGCCGACATCCAGCCCGTCGCCGGAACGGCGCCCGCACCCGCGCCCACGGCCGCCGCCGCCCCGGCTGCGGCCCCGGCACCCGCGACCGCGCCCGCGGCGAGCACCGTAGCGACCACCGCCCCGCCGGCACCGCCCCCGCCCGGCGGGGCGGGTTTCGCCTACCCGTACGTGGTAGGCCCGCCCGGCACCGGGTTCGGCGCGCCGATGAGTGTGCGCGCCGGAGCCAAAATGAAGGTGTCAGAACCCGACTCGGCCGCCGCTGCGGCCGCGGCGGCAGCCCAGCAAGAGGCGCGCCAGCGTCGACGCCGAACCAAAGTGACACAGCTCGGCCGGGGTTACGAGTACATGGATCTGGAGCCCGACGTGGCGGCCTCGGACCAGGGCGCGGGAACGCTGGGCTTCGCCGGTACCGCGCAGAAGGCCGCTGCCGGACAAGCGGCGGGCCTGACCACGCTGGCCGACGATGAGACCGGCGGGCCGACCATGCCGATGATGCCGAGCAGCTGGGGCACCGACGACAGTAGTTAACCAACTCGTTGCGACGCCCAGTATTCGCGCAGGCCGCCGATCCGATCGCCGTCGAATTCCAGGATGGCGACCTCGCGCATCAGCTTGCGGTGGCCTTGGACGAGATCGTCGAACCGGGCTTCCCACTCGGCAATGGCCGTGGTGCCGTCGAGGTAGAGGTTGAGCAGCTCGACCTCGATATTCGCCTGTCCCTCAACAACTTTGGTTTGCCAGTAGTGGCGGATCGCGGCCTCGCCGCGGATCGGCTCCTCGAGCACGCGTTCGTGGTAGGTGGCCGCGGGCGTGAAAATAGTGGTGATCAGGTCGGGGTCTTGGGCACTCCACGCGCGCAGATAGGTTGCGACGACCTTGCGCACTTCGTCTTTTGACAAGCTCATGGTGCAATCCTTGCGTTAACTTGGGTGGCGGCTGAAAGGAAGCCCATGAAGATCGTCGTGATTGGTGGCACAGGGATCCTCGGATCGAAAGTGGTTGACAAACTGCGCGCTTCCGGCGACGACGCCGTGGCGGCGTCGCCCCGGACCGGCGTCAACACCCTGACCGGCAAAGGCCTCGCCGACGCACTGTCGGGTGCCGACGTGGTTGTCGACGTGTCCAATTCCCCTTCGTTCGAAGACGACGCGGTGATGGAGTTCTTCACGAAATCGACCGCCAATCTCTTGGCCGCCGCGAAGACCGCGGGCATTGGGCACTGCGTCGTGGTGTCGATCGTTGGCTGCGACCAGCTGCCCGACAGCGGATACCTGCGGGCGAAGGTCGCCCAGGAGAAGCTCATCGAAGAGTCGGGGGTGCCCTACTCGATCGTGCGTGCCACGCAGTTCGTGGAGTTCACCGACGCGATTACGGCGTCGATGACGGTTGGTGACGAAGTGCGCGTACCGGACGCGCTGATCCAGCCGATCGCCGCGGAGGACCTCGCGGCTGAGGTCGCCCGGGTGGCCAAAGGTGAACCGTTGGATGGCATCGAGAATATCGGCGGGCCTGAGAAGATCTCGTTCGAACAGATGGCTCGCGAGGTGCTTGCCCGGCAAGGCGAAGCCAAGACGGTCGTTGTCGATCCCCAGGTCGGTTACTTCGGGACACCCCTGGCTATGAACAGCCTGGTGACGGCGTAGCCAACGCCCCCGCCAAGGAGCATCGCCAGCCACACGAAATGTGCGACAAGGACGGCCAGCCGACCTGCTGGCGCGCCGACACTGTCGCCGCCGAGTCGATACAGCTCCAGGTCGACCCCGCGATAGACCGGCGGCAGTCGATCGAAAGTCCGTGCCGCAGCGCCCATCTCGCCAGGCGTGTCCCGTTCGACGACCAGCCACGCCACACCGGCGCGGGCCAGCTCACCGGGATCCGCGCCCGTTAACAGCAGCTGTTGCACCGCGCGGGCCCGGCTGCCCTCGCCGGGAACGGTCACCCCGGAAATGGTGAGGTCGCCGGTGGTCAGCACATCGGCGCGCACCCAGCGGGGCAGCGGATCCAGCACGGGCGCCGGGCCCGACCACGAGAATCGGCGCATGCTGCCGGCCGGTAACACCGCCACCGCTCCGGGGTGGTCGTTGATCGCCGCCGCGACCGCGGCCCAGCCGGGCGGGTAGTGCACCGGCTCCACCTTGCCCCAGATACCCCAGGCCAGGTCGGGCAGCGTCAATACCAATGCGGCACAACAGGTTAGCGCTGTCACCGCGGGGTACACCCAACGGCGCAGCGTCAGGACCGCACCTCCGCCCGCCAGCGCGTAGCCGGGCATCGCCAGCGCCACCCACTTCTGCCCGTCGCGCAGCACACCAAGGCCCGACGCGGCGTCGACGACGGCCCGCAGCACCGCCAGGCCCGGACCGGTGGCCAACACCGAAGGCACCAGCACCGACACCGCCGCCAGCACCAGGAGCGGAACCGCCGCCGGACGCCGCAGCACGACCGGCAGTCCACACACGACCACACCGAGCAACACAACCGCCGAAACCAGAGCGAAAAGTGTTGCGCGAGTTGGTGGTACCGCCTCACCGTTCCAGATGCCGCCCAGACTGGCCAGGCTGCCCAGAGTGCCCAGACCCGGCTCGGCGCGCGCCGCAAACGCCGTAATCGCGGCACCTTGCTCCGCCGGCAAGGACGAGCCAAGCACCGTCGCCGTCAACCACGGCGACGCCGCCACCACCGCGCCCGCCAGCGTCGCCAAAGCACACAGCCAGCGCGGGTGGCCAAGTCCAGGCGCCACCACACAGACCAGCGCCACCGTCGCAGCCAGCATGAGCCCGGTCGGCGTCAGCCCGGCCAGCGCGATCCAGAACGCCAGCCCGAAGAACCGCGGCCACCCGCCTGCCGACCGCAGCGTGAGCATCGTCGTCGCCACCCAGGGAAGGCAGCCGTAGCCCACCAGCAGACTCCAGTGCCCTTGCAGCAGTCGTTCACCGACATAGGGATTCCAGATCGCCAACGTGGTCGCGACGAACTGGCCGCTTGCCCCAGCGTCGGGCAGCACGGCAACAACCAAGCGGGCCGCCCCCCAACCCGCCAGCCACAGGCCCGCAATGAGCAGCGCCTTGACCACCACGCCGCCATCGACGACATGGGAAGCCAAAGCCACCGCGAAATCCTGCGGCGTCGCCCGCGGCGCCGATTCGGAGAGACCCAGCGCACTGTCGGACAGATAGGACCGCGGCGTGGACACCGCGTCGCGCAACAGCAGATAACCCGGCCTCAGCAGCGGCCCGGTCACCAGCAGCGCCAGCACCAGCGCGTACCCGGGACGGGACCACTGCACAACCCAGCGGCCGATCCCGGTCACCCTGGGCGGCTAGGTCCGGTCGGGCGGACCGGACTCGGGCGGGGCCGGTGGCGGCGGACCGGCATCTCGATGGAGGTCGGACGGCGGTGTGGGCAGCTTCTCGGTCTCGGCCTCGGCCCCGGGCACCGGCTCGGCCGGCGGTCCGCCGCGGCCGAAGAAGCCATGGTCGGCGGTGTCCAGGCCCGGGTCGAGCAGCGCCGCCTCGGTCCGCAAGCTGAATGTACCGAGCAGCACCCCGCCGATCAGTGCGATCAAGCCGGCGGCGGTGAAGGTGATCGGCAGCACCCGCGACCACAGCGCCAGGCGGTCGCGCTCGTTGCGGGCCGCGTTGACCTGCGCCTCGATCGTCTCTTCGTTGGTGGTGACCTTGTAGTCGGCCAGCGCCACCTCGGGCTTCAGCGGGTCGCGGGCGAAGTAGTGGTTGGCGTGCACTTCTTCCTTGACGATGGTGCCCGACTCGGGGTCCACCCAGAAGGTCTTCTGCGCCGCGTAGTAGCGGGTCATGGTGATCTTCTCGTCCGGGTTGTCGCTGGGGACGTCCCACATCGCGGCCGTCGCCGTGGCCTTGCTGTCCTCGTCGTTGGCGTAGAGCGACGGGTATTTCACCGGGTCGACCAGCTTGCCGTCGTCGTCATACCCGACGTTCTGGGTGAACTTGTAGGTGGTCAGGCCGTTGACGTCTTCTTCGGCGCTGTAGTTGGCGTCGAACGCCTTCTGCGCAATCGGGTCGAAGTAGGAGTACGTCTGCTTTTCGGTGTGGAACGGGAACCGGTAGGACAGCCCGTCGTGCGGCAGCGCGATGTTCGTCGGCGGGTTGTCGTCGTTGATGGTGCGCGGCTTTTGTACGGCGCCGCCGGGATGGGTCTCGTCGGATACCGCCATCGCCGTCTTGCGGTTGATGGTGACGGTGTCGACCAGTGCCAGCAGCAGGCCGGTGTCCTTCTGCTTGTCGGTGCGCCGAACCGACGTGCCCACCTGGAAGGTGACGACGTCGGCGTTGGCGGGCGACTCGACGCTGATCTGCTGCTGGGAAACCAGCGGCACGTTCTTGTCGACGACGAAGTGGTCGCCGGACAGAGACGCGGGGTCCAGGGCGGTTCCGCTGCCGTCGCTGATCAGCGTGGTGTCCAGGTTCAGCGGAATCTTGGTGATTCTGCTGGCGGTATACGTCCAGAGCAGCAGCGCGGCGATCAGCAGGGCGGCCCCGAGCCCCATGATTCCGCATGCGGCGATCCGCAACATGACTGCTCGGTTCACCCGCGTCCTCCTTCTGGTCCAAGACCGGCCGACCTGGAGCAAAGCCAAAACTCGTTTGACCCTAACAGCAAAATTTAAGGTGCCGGCTTAGTCCTGCGTTGCATCGCAGGCACACTGTCTCCCATGAGCGATGGCCAGCAGGTGGGCGGGACCCGCAGCTTCCTGCCCGCCGTCGAGGGTATGCGCGCGTGCGCGGCCATTGGCGTCGTCATCACCCACGTCGCGTTCCAGACCGGGCATTCCAGCGGGGTCGACGGCCGGCTGTTCGGCCGCTTCGACTTGGCGGTCGCGGTGTTCTTCGCGTTGTCGGGCTTCCTGCTGTGGCGCGGGCACGCCGCGGCGGCCCGCGGGCTGGGACCCAGCCCGTCGACCGGTCACTATCTGCGCTCGCGGGTGGTGCGCATCATGCCGGCGTATGTGGTGGCCGTCGTGGTGATCCTGACCCTGCTGCCCGACGCCGAGCACGCCAGCCTGACCGTCTGGCTGGCGAACCTGACGCTGACGCAGGTCTACGTGCCGCTGACGCTGACCGCCGGACTGACCCAAATGTGGAGCCTGTCGGTTGAGGTCACCTTCTATATGGCGCTGCCGATCCTCGCGCTACTGGCCGCCCGGTTACCGGTGCGCTTCCGGGTGCCGGTGATCGCCGGGCTGGGGATCGCCAGCTGGCTGTGGGGCTGGATTCCCTTCCACGCGGCGTCCGGGCTCAACCCGCTGAACTGGCCGCCGGCGTTTTTCTCCTGGTTCGCCGCCGGCATGCTGCTCGCGGAGTGGGTGCACAGCCCGATCGGCTTACCGCATCGGCTGGCGCGGCGCCGGCTGCTGATGGCCGTCGTCGCCGCCGGCGCCTATCTGGTGGCCGCCTCGCCGTTGGCGGGTCCGGCGGGGTTGACGCCCAGCACCGCCGCGCAGTTCGCGGTGAAGACCGCGATGGGTTCACTGCTGGCGGCCGCGCTAGTGGCGCCGCTGGTCCTGGACCGGCCCGACACCCCGCACCGGCTGTTGGGCAGCGCGCCGATGGTGACGCTGGGCCGCTGGTCCTATGGCATTTTCATCTGGCACCTGGCGGCGCTGACCATGGTGTTCCCGGTGATCGGCGAGTTCTCGTTCCGCGGCCACATGCCCGAGGTGTTGGTGTTGACTCTGATCTTCGCCATCGCGATCGCCGCCGTGAGCTACGCGCTGGTCGAGTCACCCTGCCGGGAAGCGTTGCGGCAGTGGGAGATCCGCCGGCGTGAGGCGGTCAGCCGGCGCCAAGAGGACGCAATCGCGCCATGACTTCGGCGCGCACCGCGGAACGCCTCGCCTTGCCGGCGTCGTCGCGCAGCGGGGTGTCGACGAACTCGACGTGGCGTGGCACCTTGTATGCGGCAATGCGTTCGGCCAGAAATGCTTGCACCGCTTGCTCATCCAGAGTCTCGGCTTGAACCAGGGCGTAGGGCACTTGGCCCAGATCGTCGTCGGGCACGCCAACCACCAAGCAAGACAAAACATCCGGATGTGCCGACAACGCATTCTCGATTTCGGCGGGATAGACGTTGCGGCCGCCGACGGTGAACATGTCGACGCGCCGATCCGATAGGTACAAAAACCCGTCTTCGTCGAAGTAGCCCAGATCGCCCAGCGAATCCCAGCCGTCGCGGCTCTTGGCGGTGACGCCGACGTAGCGGTAGGTCGGCGCGGTGCCGGGACTGGGGCGCATGTAGATCTCGCCGACGACGCCGGGCGGACATTCCCGGCCATCGTCGTCGAGCACTTTCATTTCGCCGGCGACCACGACACCTACCGAGCCGCGATGGGTCAGCCATTGGTCGCCCGAGATGAACGTCAGAGCCTGAAGTTCGGTGCCGCCGTAGAGTTCCCACACCTTTTCCGGGCCGAGCAGATCGATCCACGCCTGCTTGATGGCCGGCGGGCATGGTGCTCCGAGATGCCAGAACCGCCGGATCGATGACAGGTCGTAGGCACTCGGATCGGCGCGATACACCGGCAGCAGACGCTGCATGATCGTCGGCACTGTGGTCAGGAACGTGACGCGATGTTCGGTGACCAGCCGCAGGAATTCGTGCGGCTCGAACCTGGGCATCAGCACCAGGTGGTGGCGCATCAACAGGCCGACCACCGCGGTGGTGAAGCCGGTGTTGTGGGTCAGCGGCACCGAGATCAGGTTGACGTCGCCCTCTTGCGCGCCCAACGGGTAGCCGATCTCGGGCGGTATCCGGTTGTCGCCGCCAGCTTCGATCAATTTGGGGCGACCGGTGCTGCCGCCGGAGGCCATCGACTTCCAGCACGGCGACACCGCTTCGGGCAGCGGATCGTCGGAGGTATTTGGCGTGAATCCTGCTGGCACACTGGGGATTCCAGGATGTCCACGGCCGACAAGTAGGGCTCGGGGCCGTAGCTCGAGGATGCCCGCGAATTCGGCTGCCGGAAGCCGCGGGGACAGCGGCTGGGGCACCGCGCCCAGCTTCCAGCAGGCGACGGTGGCCTGTACCCACTCGATCGAATTCGGCAGCACGATCGTCACGTAGTCGCCTGCGCCCACGCCTCGTTCGGCGTAGGCGCGGGCCAGGCGGTTGGTCGAGCGGTCCAGCTCCGCGCGGGTGATGGTCTGGCCGTCGCAGGTGACGGCGGGTTCGTCGGGGGCTTTGGCGGCCAGCTGTGCGATCTGGGTGCCGATCGGCGGGATCTCATTCATAGCCGCCCTGCCGTTCGAAGATTCGCTGCGGGTTGTCGACGAGCATGGTGTGCAGTTGCTCGTCGGTGACGCCGCGTTCCTTCAGCGCCGGGATCACGTCGTTGTGGATGTGCAGGTAGTGCCAATTGGGTGCGATCTGTGGCACGAGGTCTTCGGGCAGCGCGTCGAAGTAGCAGTTGGCGTCGTGCGACAGCACCATCTTGTCGGCGTGCCCGCGTTCGCACATCGTCGCCACGATGCCGACGCGTTCCTCGAAGGGCAGGATCACGTCGATGCCGAACCGGTCCATCCCCAGATACGACCCCGCGGCGATGAGCTCCTCGAGGTAGCCGACATCGGTGCTGTCACCCGAGTGCCCGATCACCACCCGGGAGAGGTCGACGCCTTCGGATTCGAAGATGCGTTGCTGCTCGAGCCCGCGGCGCAGGCCTGCGTGGGTGTGGGTGGAGATCGGCACTCCGGTGCGTTTGTGCGCCTGGGCGACGGCCCGCAGCACGCGCTCGACGCCAGGGGTGATGCCGGGCTCGTCGGTCGCACACTTGAGGATGCCCGCTTTGATACCG
Source organism: Mycobacterium sp. MFM001 (assembly GCF_003402475.1). GTDB lineage: Bacteria > Actinomycetota > Actinomycetes > Mycobacteriales > Mycobacteriaceae > Mycobacterium. Next base: position 155,019 of record NZ_BFAB01000001.1, on the reverse strand, counting down.
GTATCAGCGATGCCTTGTTCGATGTCGCGGACGAACATCTCGGTCATGATCTCCGGGCCGTCCAGCAGTCCGCCCGGACCCTCGTAGTGGAACCGGAACGGCACGTCATTGTAGGTGTAAAGCCCGGTTGCCACAACGATATTCAGATCGGTGGCCGCAGCGACGCGCGCGATGCGCGGGATGTAGCGGCCCAGCCCGATCACGGTCAGGTCGACGATGGTGTCGACGCCGCGGGCTTTCAGTTCGTTGAGTCGGTTGACAGCGTCGGCGACCCGCTGCTCCTCGTCGCCCCAGGCTTCGGGATAGTTCAACGCGATCTCGGTGGTCATGATGAACACGTGCTCGTGCATCAGCGTGACGCCGAGGTCGGCAGTATCGATCGGTCCGCGTGCAGTATTCAGTTGCGACATGGGGGTGATGCTAGGACTCTCGCGGGTTGAAATAGGCGAGATTGCGTTGGTGAAGCGTCATCCGGTTCGGCCGCGATGTCGGTTTCCGCGCCGCAGTGCTGGCACGGTCACTTCAGATTTCCGACTTTCGCGTCTGCCGTACCGAATATGGGTGACCACTGGCCAGGGAAGCCAGCGCCGCATCGATGACAACGTTGGTGGCATACCCGTCGTAGCTCGAGGCTCCGGTGAAACGCTCGCCGGCCACCGCGGCCAACCACGCTGCATCTTGTGCGCGATACGCCTCGTGGAAACGTTGCATCCAGGCCTCAGACCGCGCGGCAGGTGCGGGCGAGGCTAGGGTGAGTACCCCGGAGCTGCCGACGATGTCGCAGCCGATGTCGTATTCCAGCCCCGGTCCGCGGCCGAGCTCCATGATGCCGAGCACACCCGACTCCGAGGTCAGCGTGAGGACGACGAACACGGTTGATCCGTCGCGGCTGGTCTTGGCGATGGCGGAAACCTCGCTGATGTCCTCACCGCACAGCCAACGGAACACGTCGATGTCGTGGGACGCAGAGCTCGTGATGAGCTGCTGTTCGTCAAAGGTGATGAGCGACAGCGGATTACGGTGGCGTTGAGTGATCAGGACGGGTTCACCGATGCGCCCGGACTGCAGCGCGCGGTGGACATCCTGATAGGTGGCGTCGTAGCGACGCATATAACCGACCTGCACCAGCCGGCGACCAGTGGCCCGTTCGGCGTTGACCAACTGCAGCGACTGGTCGGCCGACGTAGTAAGCGGTTTTTCGCAGAGCACGAACAGACCGCGGGCGATGCACGCTTCGACGATCTTGTGGTGGGTATCGTCAGCGGTCGCCACCACTACCGCGTCGACGTCGGCGTTGTTCACGCAGTCCAAGGGATCGTGGAAAACGGCTGCGGTCGGCACAGAAGCGGCGGCGCGTTCGGCGAACGGGACATGGCTGTCGGCCAGTGCGGTGATCTGGGCCTGTGGGTGCAGGCTAGCGAAGATCGCCAAGTGCTCCATTCCCATGTTGCCCAACCCAATGAGGGCGAGCCGCAGCGGCTTAGCGCTCACCGGTCACCCGGTGATTCGACGTCGGTCCATGCACCGCTGGACACCGAGGCGGCCACCGCGGCGTGAACCTTGGCTGCGCGCAAGCCATCTGCAAACGTGGGCAATCCCTCGGGCGCGCTGCCGGTTTGGATGGCCTCGTACACGTCGGCGACAAACAAGTTGAAGCAATCCTGGTATCCCTGGGGATGTCCCGCGGGCAGCACGGAGTAGCGCGCGCTGCGCGGATCGAGCGCATCCCCGTCACGCGATAACACCGTGTTGGCGTGCAGCCCGCCGATGATCAGCTCGTCGGGGTGTTCCTGGTCGAACTGCACCGCTGTTTCGCGACTGTCGAAAGAGAAGGACAACTGGTTTTTTCGGCCGGGTGAGGCCTGGCTGACGACCACGCTGCCGATCGCGCCGCGGTCGGTGCGAAAAGCGACCACTGCACCGTCGCCTTTCGGTGCAGTGGCCTCCGTTGCCACCACAGCGCTGATGCGATGGCCGGTGACGAATTCCATCAAGTCACACCAGTGCGAGCCGATGTCGGCGAAGGTCATCGAAACACCGCTTTGCGTTGGATCGGATCGCCAGCCTTGCGGGTCGGCTTTAGCCATGTGGTCTTGCATGTAGCCGCCGTGCATGAGCCACACAGCCGCATCGGTGATCCGGCAACGAGCCTCGCGCACCATCGCGTAAAAGCGGTAAATGAACGACACAGCCGCGACGGTGCGGGCGGCATCGGCGGCGTCGACGAGGGCGGCGGCGTCGGCAACTGTTGTGGCTAAAGGCTTTTCACAGATGACGTGCTTTCCTGCCGCCAGGGCCGCGGTGGCCTGCTCGAGGTGCAGATGGTTCGGTGTGCAGATGTGCACGACGTCGACGTCATCAGCGGTGAAGATGTCTTCTGCAGTGGCTGCGCGTTCCGCTCCGAGGCGCTGCGCGGAGCGCTGACTGCTTTGCGGCGTGCTGCCGCAGATCGCCACGAGCTTTCCGCCAGCTCGATGCACGGCGTGAGCATGCACCGAGCCGACCATGCCGGCGCCGATGATCGCGCTGCGTAGTCGATCTGGCTGACTCATCGCTGACCCCTCTTGCGCGCCTCGATTAGTACTCGTGAGCTGTGGGTGACGAAAGCTCCCTCGGCTTCGATCCGCTGATGCAATCTGAGTAGCTTGTCGTGGTACTTGGCGACTGTGAAGTCCGGAACGACCCAACTCAACTTGCGCAGAAAATAGATCACGGCCCCGACATCAAAGAACTCGAGCCGGATCTCCTCGTGGCGTAGGTCAACCACGTCCAGGCCGGTTGCTGCGACCTCGTCGCCGACGCTATCCGGGTTCAATTGCCCGCGGATCCGCGACTGAGGCTGTGGCCCCATGAAGTACTCAATCAGTTTGCGCAAGTAGATGACGCCGACATGCTGTGCGAAATAGGTACCGCCCGGCGTTAATACCCTGGCGATCTCGTCCCACCACACGGCCGACGGATGCCGACTGGTCACCAGATCGAAAGCCGCATCGGCGAACGGAAGTGGCGGCTCGTCACCTGTGGCGACCACGACCACACCCAGCGGATGCAGTAGCTGAGTGGCGAGAGCGATGTTCGGCGGCCACGGCTCCGTGGCGGCCATCGTCGGTGGAAAAGGACCGGCCCCGGCCAGAACCTCACCCCCGCCGGTATAGATGTCCAGCGCAGACGAGACCCCCGCCAGATGCTCACGCAGCAACCGCTGATATCCCCACGACGGGCGCTCTTCGGTGGCCCGACCCTCCAGCCAGGAGAAGTCCCAGCCGGCGACCGATACCGAATCGGCCTCTGCCACAAGCTCGTCGAACGGCCGGTTCATCTGAGCATCTTCGCATCTTGAGGAGTGAGCCGCGTCACACTAGAATGACCAGTGGTCATCGACCGCTAGGAGGGACCGATGCCGACCGTGACGTGGGCTCGCGTCGACCCGGCTCGGCGCGCAGCCGTGATAGAAGCCGCCGAGGCTGAATTCGGCGCGCACGGGTTTTCCCGCGGCAGCCTGAACGTCATCGCGCGCCGCGCCGGCGTCGCCAAGGGCAGCCTGTTCCAATACTTCGCGGACAAGCGCGACCTCTACGCGTTCATTGCCGACGTCGGCAGCCAGCGCGTGCGCTCCTACATGGAGGACCGCATCCGCGAACTCGACCCGAGCAGACCATTTTTCGAGTTCCTCACCGACCTGCTCGACGACTGGGTCGCTTACTTCGCCGACCACCCCCGGGAACGTTCGCTGCATGCTGCGGCCAGCCTGGAAGTCGACACCGACGCCCGCGTCAGCGTGCGAACCGTCATCCACCGGCACTACCTCGAAGTGCTCAGGCCGCTGGTGCGCGATGCGCAGGTCCGCGGCGACCTGCGTTCCGATGCGGACACCGACGCGTTGCTGTCGTTGCTGCTGTTGATCTTTCCGCATCTGGCTCTGGCGCCCTACGTGCGCGGGATGGATCCAATCCTCGGGCTCGACGAGCCCACACCGGAGCAGCCGGCGCTGGCGGTGCGCCGGCTGGTCGCGGTACTGGCGGCCGCATTCGCCGGCCAGCCAACGATCAAGGAGGTCGACGTATGACACGGACACATTACGGTTCACTGGCCGCCGGCGGTCTCAACTGGGATAGCTTGCCGCTCAAGCTCTTTGCAGGAGGCAACGCGAAATTCTGGGACCCGGCCGACATCGACTTCTCCAAGGACCGCGCCGACTGGGAGAAGCTCTCCGACCGTGAACGCGACTATGCCACCCGGCTGTGCACCCAGTTCATCGCCGGCGAGGAAGCGGTCACCAAGGACATCCAGCCCTTCATGGACGCCATGCGCGCCGAAGGCCGATTGGGCGACGAGATGTATCTGACCCAGTTCGCTTTCGAGGAAGCCAAACACGTGTCGGTCTTTCGGCGGTGGCTCGACGCCGTCGGGATCAGCGCCGATCTGCACAGCTACTTCGACGACCTGCCGGCCTATCGGCAAATGTTCAACGAGGAACTTCCGCAGTCGCTCGACGCGCTGTCCGACGATCCCTCACCGGCGGCTCAAGTCCGGGCGTCGGTGACCTACAACCACATCGTCGAGGGCATGTTGGCGCTGACCGGCTACTACGCCTGGCACAAGATCTGCGTGGAACGCGGCATCCTGCCCGGAATGCAGGCGCTGGTCCGGCACATCGGCGACGACGAGCGGCGCCACATGGCGTGGGGCACGTTCACCTGCCGGCGCCACGTCGCCGCCGACGACGCCAACTGGACGGTCTTCGAAACCCGGATGAACGAGCTGATGCCGCTGGCGCTCAAGCTCACCGAAGAAGGCTTTGCGCTGTATGCGCCCGACATCCCGTTCGGCCTGTCCACCGACGAATTCCTCGCCTACGCCAGCGACAAGGGCATGCGACGGTTCGGCACGATCAGCAGTGCCCGCGGTCGGCCGGTCGAGGAGATCGACCTCGACTACTCGCCGCTCCAGCTGGAGGACACCTTCGCCGACGAGGACCAACGGGTCCTGGCCGCCTCCGCTTGATTTGGGCGCGGTTTTCGTCGCTGAGCGAGGTGTGGTGTCTCGGGACATCGTTGACAGTTATGTCTCGGGACATCGCTGACACTCATGATGTCGGTTTGGGTTCGCGGGTGCGGTAGGTACGGGTGGTTTTGTCGCCGGGTTGGTAGTTGCGTGTCGGGTCGGCGGTGAGTGCGCGTATCAGGGTGGTGCCGCTGAAGATGGCGATGTAGTCATCTTGGCGTACGACATCGCAGCTGTGTCCGGCCCAGCGCAGTCCGACGTTGACGCGGTAGGGCGCCACGTGCAGTTTGCCGGAGGTTTCGCCAACGGTGTGGCGGCTGACGAAGACCGGTGTCGGTAGCGGGCGGTCGCTGGGTCGGGCCTTCTCCGTGGCGTGGAAGGCTTGGGCGGGGGTAGCTCCGCGCAGGGCCCGGTGAGGCCGGTGATGGTTGTAGAAGTCGCGGAATTGGTCTAGCAGTACGTTGAGTTCATCGAGGGTGGCCGGGGCCGGCTTGGCGCGTAGCCACTTCTTCAACGTCTGCCAGAACCGTTCGATCTTGCCGCAGGTTTGCGGATGGGCCGGGGTCGAGTTGATGGTGCGTGTGCCCAGTGCGCGCAGGTTGGCCTCGAATGCTGACTCGAACGCGCGTAGCCGACCGGTATAGACGAATCCGTTGTCGGCCAACGACATTGTCGGGATCCCGCATTCGCCGATACCGGCCAGCATCGTCGACCACACCAACTCAGCGGTGCCGTAGCCGAGGCCGGCCTGTAGGGCGGGCACATAGCGAGAGTGGTCATCGAGGCTGGCGGCGATAGCCACCGCAGCGCCGTCGGCCAAGTCCCACCCGGTCCAGTCGGACTGCCAGCATTCATTGGGTCGGGTAAAGCAAAACCGTTTGGTCGCCGATTTGGGCCGTTTCTGCGGCTGGGCAACGATCACGCCGTGACGGGTCAAAATCCGCCACACCGTCGAGGGTGACGGCGCTGGCGTTTCGTCGCGTTGTAGCGCCCACACGATCGATTGCGGCCCATGATCGAGGCCCTGCTCAAGCAGCTGTTTGCGTTTACGCAGCACGGCTTCTTCCACCGCGACCGGGGTCTGACCGGGCGACGAATTTGGCCGCCGTGACTGCTCTTGCAGGCCAGCCAGACCGTCCTGACCGAACCGACGCCGCCACTTGTAAAACGTCTGCCGACTGATCTGCCGATCACGGCAAAACTGCGAAACATTGTTGATCTGCCCGGCTAACGCCGTCGCGGCACGGATATCCATCGCCGTCACCTTCTGGGCCATGGACCATCCTGGTCGCAGCCCTACTTAGGTGTCAGCGATGTCCCGAGACATACACCTGTCAGCGATGTCCCGACACAGGACACGTCGCTGAGCGACGATTATCGCGCCGAAATCCTGTCGGCTACCCGACCCAGACGGTCTTGGCGTTGCAGAATTCCCGGATCCCGTGACCCGACAGCTCGCGGCCATAGCCGGAGCGCTTGATGCCGCCGAACGGCAGCTCGGGATAGGACACCGTCATCCCGTTGATGAAGACCTGCCCGGCCTCGATGTCGTCGACAAAACGGCTGATCTCCGACTCGTCGCGGGACCACGCGTTGGAGCCCAGTCCGAAGGTGGTGGCGTTGGCGATCTCGATCGCCTCGTCGATGTCGGCCGCGCGGTACACCGAGGCGACCGGCCCGAACACCTCCTCGTAGAAGAGCGGCATATCGCGGGTGATATCGGTGATCACCGTCGGCGGGTAGAACCAGCCAGGCCCGTCGACACGCTTTCCGCCGCAACGGATTACCGCGCCCGCCGCCGCGGCCTCGTCGACCAGCTTCTCGACGTCGGCGCGGCCGGACTCGGTGGCCAGCGGGCCGACGTCGGTGTCCGGGTCGGTCGGGTCACCCACCCGTAGAGCGGCCATCTTCTCGACGAACTTGTCCACGAACTCGTCGTAGACGTCGGTGTGGACGATGAAGCGTTTGGCCGCAATGCACGACTGGCCGTTGTTCTGCACCCGCGCGGTGACCGCGGTCGACACCGCCGCGTCCAGATCCGCCGACGGCATCACGATGAACGGGTCGCTGCCGCCAAGCTCCAGCACGGTCGGCTTGATCTCGTCGCCCGCGATGGCTCCGACTGATTGGCCCGCCGGCTCGCTGCCCGTCAGCGTCGCCGCCGCCACCCGCGGATCGCGCAGGATGTCCTCGACCGCGCTCGACGGCACCAGCAGCGTCTGGAAACAACCCTCAGGGAAGCCGCCGCGACGGATGACGTCGGACAGATACAACGCGGTCTGCGGCACGTTCGATGCGTGCTTGAGGATCCCGACGTTGCCGGCCATCAGCGCCGGCGCCGCGAACCGGACCGCCTGCCACAGCGGGAAGTTCCACGGCATGACGGCCAGCACGACGCCCAGCGGCTGGTAGCGGGTGTATGCCTTGGTTGCGCCCACCGCTTTACTGTCCGCCGGCTCGTCGGCCAGCAGCTGCTCTGCGTGTTCGGCGTAGTACCGAAAACCCTTGGCGCACTTCAGGACTTCTGCCTTCGCCGACGCCAGCGTCTTGCCCATCTCCAAGGTCATCATCGCAGCGACCTGGTCGGCTTCAGCCTCCAGCAGGTCCGCCGTCGCGTTGGTCCACTCGGCACGCTGCGCGTAGCTGGTGCGACGGTAATCGGCGAACCGGTCATGCGCGCGGGCGATCGCGGCGTCGATTTCCTCGGCCGTCGCCGGGGTGAAGGTCTTGACCGTCTCTCCGGTGGCGGGGTTGATCGTGGCGATGGACACGGTGAGCTCCTTGAATGGGCGGCACGTTCTCTTCCAGCCTGCCACTCAACGGACACGAATCTCCACATCGTGGCCGCTGGAGCGCGACAGTCGTGTGTCCCGAGTCAGGATTGGACATTCCAGCGCTTCGGCGAGCACTACGTATGCGGCGTCGTCCGCAGTGAGGTTGTCGCGGAGGCCGAAGGCCCGTAACCGAAAGGCTGCGCTGCTCGGCCACCGCCAAATAGCTAGGGCATCGAAGTCGGTCAAGGCATCGCGTGCTCGAGCCGGGCTGATGTGCCCGGACAGCGTTAGCCCGCGCAGCGCCGAGACCACCTCGAAGTCCAGCAACGTAGGAGCATGTAGTTCCTCGGCGGCGAGGTCGTCGCGCAGCTCGTCGGTGCCCTCGACGACAGTGAGTGCGTCGACGAGCGCCGCGCTATCGATGACGATCACGCGCGACGGCGAGTCAACTGCTCGTCTCGCTCGGCTCGAGCGACGTCGACGACCTCGACTGCAGACCCGGTAGAACGCTCGGCGCGTTGCGCGGCACGCTCAAGGACTTCGGCGACCGAGGGCCGGCCGACCTCCCGGTTGATCATGTCAAGCAGGTAAGCATTCAGCGACTGACCGCGCGCGGCAGCGCGTGCTTTGAGTTCCCGACGGGCCGCCTCGGGGACGTTGCGGATCTGCACCAACGAACTCATGTATGCATGATAGCTCTATATACATACAAAATACATACATGATGGCGCCCACTATCGTGGCGGCTGTGAGTACTGCCGCCCAGCTGATGGTGAAGTGCCTGGAAAACGAGGGTGTGTCGGTGGTCTTCGGCATACCGGGTGAGGAGAACATCCGCTTTGTGCAGGCGCTGGCCGACTCCGACATCCGCTACGTGCTGACCCGCCACGAGCAGGCGGCGGCGTTCATGGCCGAGATGTACGGCCGGGTCACCGGCCGCGCGGCGGTGGTGTCCACCACGCTCGGCCCGGGTGCCATCAACATGCAGCTCGGGGTCGCCGACGCCACCACCAACAGCACGCCGATGGTCGCGATCTCCGCCCAGGTCGGCCACGACCGGGAGTACAAGGAGTCGCACCAGTACGTCGACCTGGTGTCGATGTTCGCGCCCATCACCCGCTGGGCCGACGGTGTGCCGACCGCGCGGGCGATCCCGGAGATGTTCCGCAAGGCGTTCAAGCTGGCCGAGGCCGAACGTCCGGCGGCGGTGTATCTCGCGGTGCCCGAAGACATAGACACAGATGACACCGATTACGACTTGAAGCCGTTGCCGCGCAACGTCCCCCGCGCTGAGGCGCCGGCCGAAGGTCAGGTGCAGCGTGCGGCCGACATCCTTCGCGCCGCGAAACGTCCCGTGGTGCTGGCCGGCCACGGCGCGGCCCGCAACGACGCCACCGCGGCCCTTGTCCGGTTCTCCGAGGAGCTCTCGATCCCGGTCGCCAATACCTTCCACGGCAAGGGCGTGATGCCCGACGACCATCCGAACAGCATCGGGACGATGGGGTTCATGCGCCACGACTACGTCAACTTCGGGTTCGACAACGCCGACGTCGTGGTCGCTGTCGGCTACGAGCTGCAGGAGTTCGACCCGGTCCAGATCAACCCGAACGGTGACAAACAGATCATCCACATTCACCGGTTCCCCGCCGAGGTCGACGTTCACTACCCGGTTGCCGTCGGCATCATCGGTGACATCAGCGCCTCTCTCGATGCGCTCACCGACGCGCTTGCGGGGCACCGCTTCAGCACCGACGCCGCGGCTCCCGGCTGTGATCTGCTCACCGAGGAATTCGAACGAGGGCAACAGGATTCGCGGTTTCCTCTCGCGCCGCAGCGGGTGGTCGCAGATACTCGTGCCGCACTGGGCCGCGACGACGTGGTCCTGGTGGACACCGGCGCCACCAAGATGTGGATGGCGCGGCTGTATCCGACGTATGAGCGCAACACCTGTCTGATCTCGAATGGCTTGTCCACCATGGCCTTTGCGTTGCCCGGGGCGCTGGGCGTCAAGCTGGCGCGTCCCGATGCCAAGGTGTTGGCGGTCGTGGGTGACGGCGCGTTCCTGATGAACTCGCAGGAGATCGAGACCGCCGTTCGGGAAAAGATCCCGCTGGTGGTGCTGATCTGGGACGACGGCGGATACGGGCTCATCGAGTGGAAGATGGACCTCGAACTCGGCGACCACTACTACGTCAAGTTCGGCAACCCCGACGTGGTGAGCTACGCGGAAAGCTTCGGCGCCAAGGGATATCGCATCACAAGCGCCGACGATCTGCTGCCGACACTGAAAGCCGCGCTCGACGACGACGGTGTCTCGCTGATCTCCTGCCCGGTGGACTACTCGGAGAACCTGCGGTTGACCGAGCGCCTCGGCCAACTCGACAGCACGCTCTAATCGCCCGCGTCGTTTGTAACGGCCACCAAGGACGCGGTGCGCATCTTGGCAACGGTTCCATAGCAGTCTCCTGTGCCCCGCCAAATACTTGACCCATACCGGTTACCCCCAGGGAGGAGTTGGGGACAATGTTCTTCAAGAATGCAGACGAGGTTGACGAATACATCTGCGGAATGTTTCGCGACGCGGGCAATCATCCCGAGGTCGGCCCCAAGGTTCGGGCGGAAAACCTCGTCTTGCGGGTCGTCCTCACCGACCTCGACTGCGAGCTGACCGTCGCGTTCCGCGAGGACTACCAAGTCGTCTTCGGCCCCAGCGACCTGCAGCCTGACGTCACTTTGCTGATGCCCGGTGACATCGCCGACAAATTCTGGCGCGGCGAGTACAACCTGGCTCGCGGGATCATCAACAGCGAGGTCTACGCCAAGATCACGCGGTCAGGGCCGGTGAAAACGCTCATCAACAAGCTGGTCCCATTGGGCGAGCCGCTGTTCCCCGATATACCGGGAGAAGGTCGCCACGAAGGACGCCGCAGTTGCCGGAGGATGACGGCCCACGCAATCAGTCCTCGCGCAGCACCGCCGAGCCGAACCATTGGCACAGCAACAAGGCGACCTCGACGTCCAGGCGGTCGTCGGCGATTGGCTTGCCCCGACGTTCGACCGCCCGCTGCACCCGGTATTTCACCGAGTTGACGTGTAGGTGCAGCTCCTCGGAGGCGGCTTTGTAGCTGGAACCCGTCCGCAAAAACACCCGCAGCGTTTCCCGGAGCCGTTCGTCGCCTTCGGTGGTGGATGAGAGCGGACCGAGTACCTCCCCGACCCAGGCAGCCGCCGCTCCAGCGTTGTCGGCGACCAGTCCCGCCACCGCAAGCCCGGGATCACTGGCCGTGATCACCGCCGGCACTTCCGTTTCCGACGCGGTTACGACGGTGCGAGCATCCAGCGCCTGCTGATGCGAGCGGCGGAAGCCCTCGATCCCCGGCAACGGATTGCCGGTGGCGATGAAAGGCGCGTCCGCCGTCGTGCTCGCGAATTCGCGGATCCGCGACGGCGTGTCCGATGCCGCCTTGCCCAACAGCGGAATCCATGCCCAGGCCGTCACATGGTCGATCGAGACGAACAACGGAGCATCGCGGGCGCCAATCGATTCGGCGAGCTTGTGCACGAATCGCTCCATTGACGCCAGTTCGTCGCCACGATCCGACTCGGGGCACCAGACAACCAGCGCCAGGTGGTTCTGCTTGAGCGGGTAGCGGACTGCGGTTGTCATTGCATCGATGTCGACATCCGCGCCAGAAAGCAGCTTGCGAACCATCAACGCGCGCAACGTGTTCCGGCGTTCCAGCCACTGCTCACGCTCGTCCTGGTAGGTCACCACCACCAGCTGCGAGATTCGGTCGATGTACTCGAACGAGACTGTCGCGATGAGCTCGTAGACGTTGAGGCTCAGCTTGGGATCCAGCTCCGATGCACGGATTTCCTCCAGCGCAGTCTTGAGCACCTCTTGATGCCCCAGCCGGTATGCACGCACCAACGCGTTGGCCGACACGTCGCGCTGCGCCAGCCGCCGCGCGTATTCTAGTGCGGCCGCCGGCGGCTCGATGTGCTCGACCGGGATCCGGTTGCGAATGGCGGAGAAGAACGTGTCGATATTGCTGGAGACGGTGTCCCGCAACAGCTGCAGCAACTGCACATCCCCGCGCAGGTCCACGATCTCGCTGACCAGGAACTCCTGGGTCGAACGCGTCAGCTCGGCCAGCCGGTCTTCCAGCCTGCCGATGATCGTGGCCGCGGCCGCGACAACGACCGCGTCGTCGGCGCCGTCGGCCATCACGCCCTGGTGTCAGCAGCGCTGACGCTCGTCAGCGGCCGAGATTCGACCGGCGAATAGGCCTCGTCGTTACCGGCGTCGAAGAACCTGGTGCGGCGCCGGTACTCGATCGTGTAGCCCCCAAGCGACTGTCCGGCATTGATAAACGCTGACGCTATTGTCAATTCGATCATTTCGCCCGGCCCGTCGGGGGTATCTCACCTGGTGGTTGACATCGTAACCCGGTTGACGTGCTTAGTTTTTGGCAATTGCGGATATTCGCGCCGCCTTGTCTTCCGCGGACAAGACGGCGCCGAAACTTGGTCCGCTGACGACATCGCCCGCCACGCCCGGCCTGGGTAATTTTCATTGCAGCGCGACGGCCGAGCGCACGAGATCCCAATTCCATCTTGCGAAGAAAGCGAGTACCTCGTGGCATTTCTACAGCTCACCGTCTTCATGTTCTTCATCATGTTCCCGCTGTGGATCCCGGTGGCCGTCACCGTCGGCCCGAAGGTCATGGCCGGTGTTCGACGGGCCCGCAGCGCAACCGCTAAGAGGCCGCAGTGGCGTGCGGCGACCGTGGCCCAGCAGCGTCCCGCTGTCCGACGCGCGGTGTAACCGTCGCTCACGCAGTGTCGATTGTTCAACGAATGGCAGACGTATTCATTGGAGAGTTCTGCAAGCACACCGAGCTTCCGTTGAGATAGCTGCGATTACGGCTTGCGGGTCGACGCGATGATGCTCTGTTGCGCCGATTACCGAACGAAAAAATTACAGGCCAAAAATGTTAACCGGCAAGGTGCAGGACTAATAAAAAACATCTATTGAATAGTCTGCCGGAACCCTCGCGTGCGGCCGCTGACCCGGCCTATCGTTTGCTCATGAGCGTCTGCTCTCTTGCGGGGACGGTTAGCCGACAGCACCAAGGCCCGGTGGCCCTCGAGACCGGCAGGTGACGCCCTGATGGATGTAGTCGACGTCTCACGATGGCAGTTCGGGATCACGACCGTCTATCACTTCATCATGGTGCCGCTGACGATCGGGCTGGCTCCGCTGATCGCACTGATGCAGACGGCATGGGTGGTCACTGGCAACACCTCGTGGTATCGGCTGGCGAGGTTCTTCGGCAAGCTGTTCTTGATCAACTTCGCGCTCGGCGTCGCAACCGGGATCGTGCAGGAGTTCCAGTTCGGGATGAACTGGAGTGAATACTCGCGGTTCGTCGGGGACATCTTCGGCGCCCCGTTGGCCATGGAGGGCCTCGCCGCGTTCTTCTTCGAGTCGGTGTTCGTCGGGTTGTGGATCTTCGGGTGGAGTCGCCTGCCACGTCTCGTGCACCTGGCCTGCATCTGGGTGGTGGCGATCTCGGTCAACGTGTCGGCGTTCTTCATCATCGCTGCCAACTCTTTTATGCAGCATCCGGTCGGAGCGCACTACAACCCGGAAACCAAACGCGCCGAACTCGACAGCATCGTCGCGCTTTTCACCAATAACACGGCGATAGCGGCGTTCACCCACACGGTCGTAGGCGCCTGGCTGACCGCCGGCGTGTTCGTTGCCGCAGTTTCTGCGTGGCTGATGATGCGCGAACCCACGGCAGACGAAGCACGCACGATGTACCGCCCGGCAACCATCCTGGGGTGTCTGGTTGTGCTGGTCGCCTCCGTGGGCTTGTTCTTCACCGGTGATATCCAGGGCAAGCTGATGTTCAAGCAGCAGCCGATGAAGATGGCCTCTGCGGAGTCGTTGTGCCACACCGAAACCGACCCCACCTTCTCGATTCTGACGGTGGGCACCCACAACAACTGCGACAGCGTGGCGCGCGTTCTCGAGGCGCGATACGCGCTGCCGTTCCTGGCTGAGGGCAAGTTCAGCGGCGTCACACTCGAAGGCGTCAAGGACATCCAGCTGCGGTACGAAGAGCAATTCGGTCCGGGCAACTACCAGCCCAACCTGTTCGTGACGTATTGGTCGTTCCGCGCGATGGTCGGCCTCTTGGCCGTGCCGGTGTTGTTTTCCCTTGTCGCCCTCTGGCTGACGCGACGTGGCCGGATTCCCAAGTGGCGCTGGCTGTCCTGGTTTGCGCTGCTGACCATCCCAACCCCGTTTTTGGCTAACAGTGCGGGCTGGATCTTCACCGAGATGGGCCGCCAGCCGTGGATCGTGGTGCCCAACCCGACCGGCGACCAGATGATCCACATCACCGTGCAGCAGGGGGTGTCCGACCACGTCGCCGGAATGGTGCTGTTCTCGGTGATCACCCTCACGCTGGTTTATGCGGTGCTCGCGGTGATCTGGTTCGGGTTGTTGCGCCGCTACGTCGTTGCCGGTCCCCAAGAACACGATGTCGAACCAGCGCCGCCGGCCGTACCGAGCCCGGACGAGGTCGCGCCGCTGTCGTTCGCGTATTGAAAGGGATTCACTTGCAAGAGCTGTGGTTCTTCATCCTCGCCGCGCTGTTTGTCGGCTTCTTCATTCTGGAAGGCTTCGACTTCGGCGTCGGGATGCTGATGGCGCCGCTGGGCCGCGTCGCCAAGGGCGACCCCGAGATGCACCGGCGGGCGGTTCTCAACACGATCGGTCCGGTGTGGGACGGCAACGAAGTATGGCTGATCGTCGCCGGCGGATCGATGTTCGCCGCGTTTCCCAACTGGTACGCAACGGTTTTCTCTGCGCTCTATCTGCCGTTGTTGGCAATCCTTTTCGGCATGATCCTTCGCGTCGTGGCCATCGAATGGCGCGGCAAGGTCGACGACACGGGGTGGCGCAAGTGGGCCGACGTCGGCATCGCGGCCGGATCCTGGCTGCCCGCCGTGCTGTGGGGCGTCGCGTTCGCCATCCTGGTTCGCGGGCTGCCGGTGGATGCGAACCATCGTGTGCATCTGTCGTTCGGCGACATCATCAACCCCTACACGGTGTTGGGCGGCGTGACGACCGCCGCGCTGTTCTTGTTCCATGGCGCCGTCTTTCTGGTCCTCAAGACCGCCCAGGGAGTTCGCGAGGATGCGTTGCGGTTCGCGACCGTCTTGTCGCTGCCGGTGACGGCCGTCGTTGCGGCGTTCGGTCTGTGGACCCAGTTGGCCCACGGAAAGGACTGGACCTGGTATGTGCTGGCCGCTGCCGTGGTCGCTCAGCTTGTCGCGGTCGTGCTGGTGTGGCGTCAGTGGATCGGTCTGAAGGTCATGACCGGAAACCCCAGGGAAGGCTGGACTTTCGTGTGCACGACGCTCGTTGTCGCTGCGGTCGTCGTGCTGCTGTTCGGCGCGTTGTACCCAAACCTGGTGCCGTCGACTCTGAACCCGCAGTGGAGCGTCACCATCTACAACGGGTCGTCGACCCCCTACACGCTGAAGATCATGACGTGGGCCGCGCTGATCACCGCTCCGGCGGTGCTGATCGCCCAGGCGTGGACGTACTGGGTGTTCCGCCGCCGGATTTCGGCCGACGCTATCCCGCCGTCGATCGGACTGCGCAGGGACGCCGCGGGGCCGCGCGTCACTGTTGACCGCAAAGCCCCTGCGGCATAAGGAGAGTACGACGATGACCACAACAACGCCCGACGAGTCGGCATCCCGGCTGCCCGGCGAGGGTGCAGAGGTTCTGCTAGGCCAGGGCACGCCCGATTCGGCGGCGCCCGGATGCGGGCCGGGGGAGGGCCGTCCGAAGAAACGCGACTATCACCATCCCGCGGCGGGATGGGGCGCAGCGATGAGCGTCAGTAAGGTACTGCTGCAACGTCGGGAGTTGCTGGAAGGTCCGCAGGTGATCGTGCGGATGAACCACGAGAACGGCGGGTTCGACTGCCCGGGCTGCGCCTGGCCGGACAACCGCAAGGGCCTGCGCCTGGACATCTGCGAGAACGGCATCAAGCACTCGACCTGGGAAATGGACCCCAAGCGCGTCGGCGCTGATTTCTTTGCCGTCCATAGCGTTACCGAGTTGCTGACATGGAGCGATTTCGCGCTGGAGGACGCCGGCCGGCTCACCCAACCCATGGTGTACGACCCGCAATCCGATCACTACGTGCCCATCGAGTGGGAGCGGGCGTTCGCCCTGATCGGAGAGACGCTGCGCGGGCTGGACTCGCCCAACCAGGCCTCCTTCTACACGTCGGGCCGACTGGGCAACGAGGCAACGTTCCTCTACCAGTGGTTCGTTCGCGAGTTCGGCACCAACAATTTCCCGGACTGCTCGAACATGTGTCAGGAGGCCAGCGGTGTCGCGTTGTTGTCGACGCTGGGCACCGGCAAGGGCACCGTCGACCTGGTCGACTGGGAGGAGGCCGACGCGCTGATCATCATGGGCGTCAACGCCGCCACCAACGCGCCGCGGATGCTGACGGCATTGGTGGAAGCGCACCGCCGCGGGGCGGCCATCGTGCATATCAACCCGCTGATCGAGGCGGCAGCGACCCGCACGATCGTGCCGCACGAGATGCTCGACATGGCACTCTTCCGCGCCACCGACATCAGCACGATGAACATCCAGCCTCGCACCGGAGGGGATTTCGCGTTGATCCGGGGCGTCGCAAAGGCATTGCTGGAAACAGCCAACGACGACCCCGGGGCTATCGACGAGTTGTTCATCGAGCGCTACACCCGAGGTTTCGGCGAGTACAAAGCGGCATGCGAGGCGGTGAGCTGGCCGGAGATCGAACACCAGTCGGGCGTGCTGGTCGACCAAATCCGTGCCCTGGCCGATGTTTATCGGAAGGCCCGGGCCACCATCATCGCCTGGTGCCTGGGTGTGAGCCAGCACGCCCACGGCCCCGACGCGGTGCGCGAGATCGTCAACCTGTTGCTGCTGCGCGGTAACATCGGCCGGGAAGGCGCGGGGCCCTGTCCGATTCGCGGCCACAGCAACGTGCAGGGCAACCGGACCTGCGGCGTCGACCACCATCCGTCCAAGGAGTTCCTGGACCGCATCGCGGCCGCCTGCGAGATCGACGTGCCCCGTGAGCACGGGCTCGATGTGGTCGCCACCCTCAATGCGATGCACCGCGGCGACGTCAAGGTGTTCTTCGGGATGGGCGGCAACTTCGCGCTGGCCGCGCCCGACACCGCCTACACCTTCGAAGCGTTGCGCCAGTGCGACCTGACCGTGCACGTCTCCACCAAACTGAACCGCAGCCATTTGGTCCACGGCCGACGGGCATTGATCTTGCCCTGCGTGGCCCGCACCGAAATCGACCGGCAGGCCAGCGGAATTCAGTCGATCACGGTAGAGGACTCGATGAGTATGGTGCACCTGTCGGTGGGCATGAAGGAACCGGCGTCACCGCACCTGCTGTCGGAGCCGGCCATCGTAGCCGGCATGGCCGAAGCTACGCTGCCGAACTCCAAGACCCCGTGGCGCGAACTGGTCGCTGACTACGACCTGATCCGCGACCGGATGGCCAAGGGACTCTACGGCTTTGAGGACTTCAACCGGCGGGTGCGCCAACCGCTGGGCTTCCGAATCCGCCAGCCCGCACGAGAACTCGTGTTTCTCACCGACTCCGGCAAAGCCGAATTTTCCGCTGCGGAGTTGCCGGATGTGGTTCCCTCCGAGGGGCAACTCATCTTGGGCACGATGCGCTCCCACGACCAGTTCAACACCACCGTCTATTCCGACGACGACCGGTACCGCGGGGTAAAGAACCTGCGCACGCTACTGTTTATGAACACCACCGACATGGCCGAGATGGGTATCTCCGAGTTTGACTACATCGACATCACCAGCATCGCCAAGGACGGCACCCGTCGCAGCGTGTACGGCTATCGCGCGGTCGGCTATAACATTCCCCGCGGCTGCGCGGCGGGATACATGCCCGAGCTCAACGTGCTGTGCCCGATCGGGAACTTCAACGCCGAGAGTGGCCAACCGGTGATGAAGCACGTCCCGATCGAAGTTACCCGATCGGCGGCCCGGTAACCATGGGTCGCGTAACGGCACGGCGGCGCGCCAGTCACCTGGCAGCTGGTCATGCGGCCGAACGGCCCGAGACGCTGGCGGTCGAGGAGCCGTTGGAGATCAGGGTCAACGGCCGCCCATTGACGGTTACGATGCGCACGCCCGGCTCCGATTTCGAGCTGGCCCAAGGGTTTCTGCTTACCGAAGGTGTGATCGCCCGCCGCGACGATGTGCTCACCGTCCGGTATTGCCGTGGCGCCCAATCCGATGGCGGCGACCCGCTGCGCCCGGCTTCGCCGCGCTTGCGATCGCCGCGGGCCGACAACCTCAACACCTACAACGTGCTCGACGTGACCTTGGCGCCCGGTGTACCGATGCCCGAGGTGGACGTCACCCGCAACTTCTACACCACGTCGTCGTGCGGGGTATGCGGCAAGGCTTCCCTGGAAGCGGTGCAGTCGATCAGCCGGTACTGTCCGGGCGACGATCCGGTCACCGTTGACGCGCAAGCGATTACCGCTATGCCGGACCGGCTCCGGGACGCGCAGAACGTGTTCGCCAGCACCGGCGGCCTTCATGGTGCGGCACTGTTCGACGCCGACGCCCGGATGCTGGTGGTACGCGAGGACATCGGCCGCCACAACGCGGTCGACAAGGTGATCGGCTGGGCCGTCGAGCAGAGTCGAATTCCGTTGTCCGGCACGGTGCTACTCGTCAGTGGCCGCGCGTCGTTCGAGTTGACCCAGAAGGCCGTGATGGCCGGAATCCCGGTACTGGCAGCCGTTTCCGCGCCGTCGTCACTGGCGGTGGACTTGGCCACGCAGTCTGGCTTGACGCTGGTCGCCTTCCTGCGCGGCGACTCCATGAACGTCTACAGTCGGCCGGACCGCATCACCCGCTGAGGTCGGCCACCCGCTGCAGTTCGTCGGCGCAACACACCGCAGCGGCGATGGGCGCGAAAAACGGGTTGTGATGGCCGAGTACGTCGCGAGCGAGGTACCACGCGAGGCTGGCGGCGATCGCGGTCTGCGCGATGGGCCACAAGGCACTGCTAAGGCGTTTCACGACGGGTCAATGGCGGTAGATGCTGCCGAGCCGCTTGGCGAAGAACTCGTCGAGCTCCAGCTTCTGGGCGCTCTCCACGAACGCCCGGGCCACCGGCGAACCGGGTCCCGTCGAGTTGGCGGCGACGGCGATCTGTGTCTTGAGCACCGGGTCGACGAGTTCGACTGCCCGCAAATCGGCAGCCATCAGGTTGGCCCAGAGCCAGGTTTGCGGAACGATGCACGCCCTGTCGCCGGTGGTGGCCTGGGCGAGCAACGTACTGACCGAGTCGGTCTCGACATGCGGGCTCACCGTGATGCCGTGGCCGGCGAAGGTCGCGTCGATGATCTGGCGGACCCGCATGTCCGGCGTGAGTAAGGCCAGCGGCAGCAGGGCTGCTTCCGGCCACCGCATTGTCGTGGTACCTGCGGGCAGCATGTCGGCCGGCGCGATGAGGACGTAGCGATCCTCATACAGCGGCAACACATCCAAGCCCTTGGTGTCTTCCGGTCCGACGGGGACAATGGCGGCGTCGAGCTCAAACCCGCGCAGCCGCCGGTACAAATCGGAGGTGGCCAGCTGCGATCGGATTTGCACTTTGGCCAGCGGATGAGCCGAACAGAATGCCGAGAGGACCAGAGATGAGGTGGTCGAGGCAGTCGGTATGGTGCCGAGCCGCAGTGTGCCGACGACCCCGGACCGCATCGCCCGCACCTCGTCGCGGAAAGCGTCGTGCTCGGCGATTATTCGCTTGGCCCACACCAGTAACCGGTCTCCCTCCGGAGTGAGGCCTTCGAAGCTGCGTCCGCGTTTGATCAGCGTGACGTCCAGTTCGCGTTCGAGCTTGGCGATCGCGGCGGAAAGCGCGGGCTGCGACACATAGCACTTCTCCGCCGCGCGAGCGAAGTGGCGCTCCTCGGCGACCGCGACGAAATATTCCAGCTGCCGGAAGAGCACGAGATCTCCTTCGCGCGTGCTAGTGCTGCGGACAAGTCTCGCACGTCGGTGGGCCTAAAGCCGATCCCGATCGGGCCTCCGAGGTGCGACGGGCCGCCGACGGAGATGGTGCGCGCCGCATACACGCTGCGGTCCGATGACGACGACTGGAGCCAGGCCGGCGCTCTGGTTCGCGAGGTGATGGACGACGCGGCCCGTGAGCGGTTGGTGCACAACATCGTTCACCACGTCACCGACGGTGTCAAAGAACCCGTGCTGTCCCGAGTCGTCGAATACTGGTACAACATCGACCGCGACATCGGCAAGAGAGTCGAAGACGGCATCCGTGCTAGATAGCTACGCGCTAGCCCGATGAACCTTCTCCAACGCCACCGGCGGAACGTACAGCCCTTCGAGCGTGCGATGCCACCACGCCCGTTCCCTGACCAGTTCCCTGGGCGTGGTGAACCGATAGCGGTAGAGCTGGGCGCGGACGAACTTCGGCGGCGAATCCGGGAAGGGGTTGTGCCGCAGCAGTCGTAGCGTCGGCTTGTCGTTTTGCAACAGCCGCACCAAGAACCCTCGCAGCCACGGGTACGCGTAGTGCGGAGAGATCGCCGCGAACCACATCAGCCAATCCAGCCGCAGGTGATAGGGCGCCCATTGCGGCGGCAGCCGGCGCACCGAGCCCGGCTTGCCTTTGAATTCGTATTCCTTCCAGACGGTCTGGTCGGTGATCGTCGGCTCGTCGGTCCCCTCAATCACGACCTCTCGGCGGACCCGGCCGATGCTGCCGAACGCGCCGTAGGTGTTGATCAAGTGAAATGGGTTGAACGACATGTTCATCCGCTGTCGCCGCGAAATCATGTTGCGCACCGGCCAATAGCTCAAGAACACCGACACCGCGGCAAACATGATCACAAACACCGCGAACCAGAGCGGCGGCTCGGCCATCGCCGGCTGCGGCGGAATCGGCAGCACCGCCGACGCCGACGACACGTCGATCACGCTGCACCCCAACAGGATCGTCAGCCAGTTGAGCCAGGCGAAATTGCCGGACGCCACCAGCCACAGCTGGGTGATGACAACGATCGCGCCCGCGACGCTCGCCACCGGCTGCGGCGCGAACAACGCGAACGGCACGACGAGCTGCGCGAAATGATTGCCCGCCACCTCGATCCGGTGCAGCGGCTTGGGCAGGTGATGGAAGAACCAGCTCAACGGCCCCGGCATCGGCTGGGTCTCGTGGTGGTAGTACAGGCAGGTCAGGTCGCGCCAGCACCGGTCACCGCGCAGCTTGATCAGCCCCGCACCGAACTCGAGCCGGAACAGCAGTAGGCGGGCCAGCCAGATCGTCAGCACGGGCGGAGCCACCTGGTCGTTGCCGAGGAAGATCGCCAGGAAGCCGGTCTCGCACAGCAGCGACTCCCAGCCGAACGAATACCAGGTCTGCCCGACGTTGACGATCGACAAATAGAGCAGCCACAGCACCAGCCACATCAGCATTGCGGCCCAGAGCGGCACCAAGCCGGCCACACCGGCGACGATCGCCGCGGACAGTGCCGCACCGAACCAAGCGACGGCGGCGAAAAGCCGATCGGAGTAGCGGAAATGGAAGATGCTCGGCAGTTCCCGGAAACTCACTCGAGCCACGAACTGCGGCACCGGCAGCATTCCGTGCTCGCCGATCAACGCGCGAAATTGTCGGGCCGCCGCGACGAACGCAATCAGGTAGACGGCTGCGATACCGCGCTCAAGTACCAGCCTGCCCAGCCAATATTCGGGTGCGCCGAACCATTCCATGCCCGCGGCTCCTGCGACGGTGGACGTCTATTGTCTCGCTTACCCCGGTTCGCGTGGTCGCAATACCACCACCGAGCCGACCAAAGCGCCCATGGAAATCAGCGCCAGCAGTTGCACCCACGGCGAATGGCCGGCATAGCCGTCCACCGAGCGCCACGGATGCCGCGACAACACGGCGCCGGCCAAGATCAGTCCCGCCGCAGAAAACCCGACCGTCATTCGGTGTTGCGGCCGCAGCCACTGCAGCCCGAGGAAGGCCGCGAATACCAGGACACCGGCCGCACCCGCGATCACTGCGCCGGCCGCCAGCACCGCAACGGCCGCCCACCGGCCGGGCGCCCACGGCTGCGCGGGTGGGTCGTCTGGCGGTCGCCGGCGCCCACGCCATAA
This sequence comes from Mycobacterium sp. MFM001, assembly GCF_003402475.1. Taxonomy (GTDB): domain Bacteria; phylum Actinomycetota; class Actinomycetes; order Mycobacteriales; family Mycobacteriaceae; genus Mycobacterium. The sequence continues at coordinate 132,966 of NZ_BFAB01000001.1, read as the reverse complement.
CGCCATCAGCATCAGCAGCGGTAGCAGCGCAAGGCCGCCGGCCAGTCCGACTCGGTAGGCCGAGTTGGGCGCAAAGGTCAACGTGATGGTGCCGGAGGTTCCGGCGGGCACCACCCAGCCTTGCTGCCAGCCGTTGACACCGACGGGCTCCAGCCGGGCGCCGGTGTCGGTACGCGCCACCCAGCCGCGATTGATGCTTTCCGGCACCACCAGCACCCGCGCGGTCGGCGCCGCACCTACCCGAACCTCCCGACGGGCCGGGCCCCATGACGCGATCTCGACGGGACTCGTTGGGGCACTCGCTAATTCGGGTCCGCTGGTCAACTGGGCGCCGTCGACGACGAACTGCTCGCCGGGGCTGATCAACAGCTCCTGCTGACCGGCCGGCAACGAGATCGGTTCATGCTCACACGGTTGGCTGGCCACCGGCTCGCCGTCCAGCAGCGCACCCACCGTGGTCTTGATCGCCGTGTGCACGAAACGTCCCGCGATCGCGACGACCGGCCCACTGCTGCAGTCGACGGTCACCTCACGGGAACGGTTGCGGGCGGGATCGGCGGCCGCGACCGGTTCGCCGTCGCCGCCCAGCACTGTGAGCTCGGCCAGCCCCGGCGGTTTGAGCTGGTCGAAGCCCAGCGCGGTGCGGTCGATCACGTCGTCCCAGTCGAGCAGGCTCACCCTGACGGTGTCGGTGACTCGCGGTTTCAGCGGCACGGTCTGGGCGCCGCCGTCACCCGATTTCAGTTCGCGAGTCTGCGGGCCGTCGCCCAAGTCGACAGCGACAAGCCTCGGATGCGTGGGCACTGCCGAAGCGCTGGGGGTGAGCCGCAATCCGGTCACCTCGGCCGGCCGGGGCAGGGTCACGGTCAGCGTCGGCGGAGTCTTGTGCTGCACCACCCGCTGTGGTGCCGTCCAGGCTGTGGCCGGATCGCCGTCGGTGGCCGCATACGCCGAGCCCAGGACGTCGACCAGATCGGAGTCGCCGCGCGCGCGGGTGCTGTCCGGCGCGGCGACCAGGTCGGCCAACTTCGGGCCCTGCCGGGCTCGCACCCACACCGTCGGCGTCACCGACACCGGGCCCGGGACGCTCAGGGTGCGGCTGAAGGTGGCCGGCGTTTCCGGGGTGAGCGCCATCGATGCCGCGCAGCGCACGTCGTCGGGACCGCGCGCGCAGCCCGGCCGGCCCAGCATCTCCGAACCCAGGTCCCATCCCGCCACCGCGGCGCCGGCGGGCGGCGGCGGAACTCGCACGGTGTGCCGCAAGTCGATCGGGTGAGCGAAGCCCGACGCGTCGTACTGAGTGATCGACAGGTCGGTGATGCCGAACTGCACACCGGCGGACCCGTCGTCGGTGCCGATCGCGGTGATCCGCACCCATGGTGTTTCGCCGTAGGGCAGCGCCGCGCTCAGTGGCTTGCCGGCCTCGTCGAACCGCAGCGTGGTGGTGCCGTTGAGGGTTTCGATCTGGATGCGGCGGATCTGGGCGCCGACGGCGGTTGCGCTCGGCGTGAGGGTGATGACGCCGTTGGTCACTGGGTGGTCGAAGTCCACCTGCAGCCATTGCCCGACGGCCGACTGCAGCCCGTTGGAGACCCACGCGGTCGCCGGGTCACTGTCGATCGCGGCGGCGGGTGACGCGGCCGGTGCGACGTCGGGCAGCGCAGTGGCATCCGACGACGAGCTCGATACGGTCAGCCGCCCGCCGGTCCAGCCGCCGTAGACGGGTTCCGCGCCCGGGCTGGGGTAGTCGGGCACTCGGTTGAACGTGTGGCGGGCATCGCCCGCGGCGCGAATCGCCGACGAGTGGTGATCGACCCGGCCATAGTCGGTCTCCCGCGCGACGGGTGTGTCGCTGACGGTCACGACGGGTACCGGCAGGCCGGCGTGCTGCGCGTCGGCGGTCAGCAGCACCGGTCCCAGCGCCGGCTTACCGAGTAGCCGTCGCCGTTCGTCGAGGCGCAACAGCACCTCGGGTCCGCCGTCGACGCGGGGCATTTGGTCGAGGTTGGCGAGGTAGGGCGCGCCAGGGTTGCCCGCAGCGGCGCCGACCCGGTAGATCTCCACGGCGGGATACCGCGGCCGCAGTTCGCTGTCGCTGACAAACCCCTGCACGGGGCCGGGCCCCACCGGCGCGCCGAACTGCGCCACCTTCTTTAGCCGCGCCGACCCGACGATGGCGCGGTGCACCAGGATCGGGCGGGCCGAGCGCGACGTGTCCGGATCGAGATCGTTGCGCAGCACGACGTACGAAATGCCTTGCCGGGCAAGGGTATCCGCCAAACCGGCAGACGGCCTACCGGCGGCGAGCAGCCGCTGCACCGAGTCCAGCGCGCGGATAGTCTGCGGCGGGGTCAGCGGAATCGAATCGCGCACCCCCCACGAGCTGTCGCCCAGCACCTGCAGGGGCTCGTCGTGGCTGGTGCCCCACACCTGAGTGGCGAACGGCGCGCCGGGCACCACCAGCACCCGCCCGCCGGTGTTGTGCTCGTCGAGCCAGCCGGCGGCGTCGTGCCAATACTGCGGTATCGCGCGGAACGCGCCGGGTGGGGTGAGCCGACCGGTCCAGGCCAGCGACGTGCTGACCAGTAATGCGATCAGCACGACGATCCCGGCCGCGACGCGCCGGTCGCGTTCCGGATGGTCGAAGGCGCGGAGCCACACCGGCGTCGGCGCGCTTCCCGGTAGCGGCACGCGGCTCAGCAGCTGCGCCAAACCCAGCACCAGCGGGATCCGGATCAGCGACTCCAGCTTGTGCACGTTGCGCAGCGGCGCGCCGCCGGCATCCAGAAATGCCTGCACGTGGTGGGCCAGCGGCGACCCCAGCCCGCCGGAGTAGCCGGCGGCGATCAGCACCACCCCGACCAGCAGCATCGTGACCAGCCGACCTCGGGCGGGCATGCCGGACATCGCGAGGCCGGCCAAACCCGCCGCAGCCACCAGGCAGGTGGCCAGGATGGCCACCGTGCCGGTGACCAGCGGCGCGCCCGCAGTGGCGTTGGGCGCCACGAACGGCGTCCAGCTCTCGGTGCCGCGCAGCACTTCCACCAGTGACGACCATTGCGTGGTCACGCCGGAGGACTCGATGAAGTCCAGAAACGGCGGGCTGATCCGGGCCATCAGGACCAGCGCCACCAGCCACCACGTCATCGCGAGTGTCAGCGCCAGCAGCCACCAGGCGGTGTAGCGCCACCACAACCGGTTCGGCCGGTGACAGGCCCACCAGATCACCGCGGGCAGGCAGCCCGCCAACGTCGCGATCGCGTTGACTGCGCCCATCAGCGCCACCGCCAGCCCGGCCTGCCCGGCCAGCCGTCGCACCGACCTCTCGCCGCGTAACGCCAGGATCGTGGGCAGCAACACCCACGGCGCCAGCATGATCGGCAAGGTTTCCGACGAGATCGACCCCAGAGTGGTCAGCACCCGCGGGGACAGCGCGAACGCCGTCGCGGCAACCACTCGAGACGTCGGGCTTCCGATACCGAGCGCCTCGGCGACCCGCAGCAGGCCCCAAAAGCCCACGGTGAGCAGCAATGCCCACCACAGCCGCTGCGTCACCCAGCCGGGCACACCCAGCAGGTGGCCGGCCAGAAAGAAGGTGCCGTGCGGGAACAGGTAGCCGTAGGCCTGGTTTTGCGCCTGGCCAAACGGCAGCTCGCTATTCCACAGGTTGGTGGCGCGGGCCAAAAAGCGCAGCGGGTTGGCGGTGAGATCCAGTTTGGTGTCGGGGGAGATCTGCCCGGGCGACTGGGCGAAGCTCAAGGCCAGAGCCGCCGCCCCGACCAACCACAACCAGCGCCGCGGCAGCGACTCCGCGCTCAGGTTAGGTGCGGTTGCCGTACTCAACCCGGTTGAGCACAGACGACTGCGGGTCGCCGCCGGGCAGTGGCGGCTTGGTGTCTTGCTGCACCATCAGGGTGATCCCGAAGATCGCGGCCGCGCCCAGCAGCAGACCGACGACGATGCTTGCTGCGGCGGGCGCAACGAACCGGTTCATCGGGAGCTCCTCAACGTGCGGGACTTAGTCGCCAAACCTAGCAGAGCCTTCGCGCGTGGCTGAGGCGTCGGCGCGCGGTCGTCGGGATGTGTGCCCATGACAACATGGGCCGATGGCCTTCTCACGCGTCCTGGCGGTGCTTGCCGTGGTGTCGGCGATGGTTGCCGCATGCGGCCACCACACCAAACCATCCGCGGCGCCGTCGACCCCGGCCGCCGGTCACCCGCCTGCGTGTGGGGACCCGACGGCTGGCCTGTCCGCCCGCGACAAGCTGGCCCAGCTGCTGATGGTGGGCGTGCGCAACGCCGCCGACGCCAAGGCCGTGGTCACCGACCACCATGTCGGCGGCATCTTTATCGGCAGCTGGACCGACCTGTCGATGCTGACCGACGGCTCGCTGCACGGCATCACCGGCGCCGCGGGCTCCCTGCCGCTGGCAGTCAGCGTCGACGAGGAGGGCGGCCGGGTGTCCCGGCTCTCGTCGCTGATCGGCACGGCGCCCTCGGCGAAGGTGCTCGCGCAGACGCATACCCCTGACGAGGTCTACGCGATCGCGCTGGAGCGCGGCCACAAGATGCGCGGCCTGGGCGTCACCATCGACTTCGCACCGGTCGTCGACGTCACCGACACCGCGGACGACACCGTGATCGGTGACCGGTCGTTCGGCTCGGATCCCGCGGTGGTCACCGACTACGCCGGCGCGTATGCCCGCGGCCTGCGCGACGCCGGACTGCTGCCGGTGCTCAAGCATTTTCCCGGCCACGGGCACGGCTCGGGCGACTCGCACACCGGCGGGGTGACCACACCGCCGTTGGACCAGCTGCAAGGCGACGACCTGGTGCCCTATCGGACGCTGGTCAGCGCATCCCCGGTCGGGGTGATGATCGGTCACCTGCAGGTTCCCGGTCTGACCGGCGACCAGCCGGCCAGCTTGAGCCCGGCCGCCGTGCAGCTGCTGCGCACCGGAACCGGCTACGGCGGACCGCCCTTCGACGGTCCGGTGTTCAGCGACGACCTGTCCAGCATGGCCGCGATCAACGAACGCTACGGCGTGCCCGACGCGGCCCTGCGCGCCCTGCAGGCCGGCAGTGACGTCGCGCTATGGGTCACCACCGACGAAGTGCCCGCCGTGCTGGACCGACTGGAGAAGGCGTTGGCCGCGGGCGAGTTGGCCCAGCCGGCCGTCGACGCCTCGCTGCATCGGATCGCGACGATGAAGAAGTCGTCGCCCGGATGTGGCAGGTAGAGCGCACGCATTGCTTACTCTGGGGTCAGATAACTCCGGTTGCAGGTGAAGGACGGCTCATGGCAGGTGGTACCAAGCGGTTACCGCGTGCAGTCCGCGAGCAGCAGATGCTCGACGCCGCCGTGCAGATGTTCTCGGTCAACGGCTACCACGAGACCTCGATGGACGCCATCGCCGCCAAGGCCGAGATCTCCAAACCGATGCTGTACCTGTACTACGGCTCCAAGGAAGAACTGTTCGGCGCCTGCCTGAACCGCGAGCTGTCTCGGTTCATCGACGGCGTACGCGAAGACATCGACCTCGAGCAAAGCCCAAAGGATTTGCTGCGCAACACCATTGTGTCGTTTTTGCGCTATATCGACGCCAACCGGGCGTCGTGGATAGTGATGTACACCCAGGCCACCAGCTCGCAGGCGTTTGCGCACACCGTGCGCGAGGGCCGCGAGCGGATCATCGCGCTGGTGGGCCGCCTTCTGCAGGCGGGGACCCGAAACCCCGAGCCGGGCACCGACTTCGAGATGATGGCGGTGGCGCTGGTGGGGGCCGGCGAGGCGGTCGCCACCCGACTGAGCACGGGCGACACCGACGTCGACGAGGCGGCCGAGCTGATGATCAACCTGTTCTGGCGCGGTCTCAAGGGCACGCCCACCGAAATCACGACCAGCACCTAGTCTCGGCATTACCGCGACACTTAAATCTTTGCGATGACACGCCGCGAGGAATCGCAGACATTTAAGTCTCGCGAATTGCCTTTCTACAGCTCGCGAAGTGTGCCGGTCAGGTACGGGTAGCCCTTGGCGATGTTGCGCAGGTTGAGGTCCCAGCCGTTGTCCACCTGGTCGACGTAGAGCCCCGCGGTGCCGGGCAGCACCAACGGCTTGCCGAACCGCACCGAATAGCTCACCTGGTCGGGCAGCTTGCCCTCGAGGTTCACCAATACCGCTGCAGCACTGAACATTCCGTGTGCAATGACGGTCGGAAACCCGAACAGCTTGGCGCCGATCGGATTGGTGTGGATCGGGTTGTGGTCACCGCCCACCGAGGCATACTTGCGGATCTGTCCCGCGCTGACGCGCAGGATCGCGGTGGGCGGAGGTAATTTCGGCTGCTTCTGCGGCGGTGGCTTGGGCTCGTCGGACAAGCTGGTGCGCTGCTGGTGCAGGAAGGTCGTCACCTGGTGCCACGCCGTGTCGTTGCCGACGCTGACGTCGGTCACCAGGTCGACGAGCAGTCCCTTGCGATGCTCGCGAAGGTTTTCCGCGTGCACCGAGATGTTGACGGTGTCGGTCACCGCGATCGGCCGATACTGCGTGATGTGGTTTTCGATGTGAACGGAACCCATTGCGGCGAACGGGAAGTCGAATCCGGTCACCAACGACATCATCGTCGGGAAGGTCAGCGCGAACGGATAGGTCAGTGGGACGTTGTCGCCGTAGCGCAGCCCGGTGACCGCCGCATAGGCGGCGACGTTCGCGCGGTCGATGGGCACGTCCTTCACGGTCAGCGTGCGGCTGGGCAGCTGGTCGCCGCGAGGTACCAACGGCACTGCCCCCGCCGCCGCGCGCACCAGGTTCTTCAGACCACTCGGCTGGGTCGTGTTCATTGCGCCGCTCCTCCTCATCGCTTCGCTCTGCATCGTCGCCGGCGCGTCATGCCCCCATCATGGCCTGGCCGCACACCCGAATCACGTTGCCGGTCACGGCGTTTGACGCGGGGCTGGCGAAGTAAGCGATTGTCTCGGCCACGTCGACGGGCTGGCCACCCTGGAACAGCGAGTTCAGCCGGCGGCCCACCTCGCGGGTGGCAAGCGGGATCGCGGCGGTCATCTGCGTTTCGATGAATCCCGGTGCGACGGCGTTGATCGTGATGCCCTTGCCCGCCAGCTCCGGCGCCAACGCCTGGGTAATCCCGATCATGCCGGCCTTGGTGGTGGCGTAGTTGGTCTGCCCGCGGTTGCCGGCGATGCCGGCCATCGACGACAGCCCGACCACCCGGCCGCCCTCGCCGATGCTGCCGTTGCCGACCAATCCCTCGGTAAGACGAAGTGGGGCAAGCAAATTGACGGCCAGCACCGCGTCCCAGCGGCCCTCGTCCATGTTGACCAGCAACTTGTCGCGGGTGATGCCCGCGTTGTTGACCAGAACGTCGGCCCGGCCGTTGTGGTGGTCGCGCAGGTGCTCGGTGATCTTGTCGACGGCGTCGGCGGCGGTGACGTCGAGCGTCAGCGCCGTGCCGCCGACCTTGCTGGCGGTCTTCTCCAGCGCCTCGGCGGCGGCATCGACGTCGATCGCCACCACCCGGGCGCCATCCCGGGCGAACACCTCGGCGATCGTCGCGCCGATCCCCCGGGCGGCGCCGGTCACGATCGCGATCTTGCCGTCCAGCGGCCGGTCCCAGTCAGCCGGCGGCGTCGCGTCCTCGGCGCCGACGTAGAACACCTGACCGTCCACATAGGCCGACTTGCCCGACAGGATGAACCGCATCGTCGACTCCAGGCCGGTGGCGGCCGGTTTGGCGTCCGGCGCCAGGTAGACCAGCTGAGCGGTGGCGCCCCGCCGCAGCTCCTTGGCCAGCGAGCGGGTGAAGCCCTCCAGCGCCCGCTGCGCGATCCGCTCGTCGCTACTGCCCGCCGCCTCAGGGGTGGTGCCCACCACGACCACGCGTCCGGAGGGCGCGACGTTGCGCAGCAGCGGGGGAAAGAACTCGTGCAGTGCCTTCAGCCCGGCCGGCGCGGTGATCCCGGTGGCATCGAAAACCAGCCCGCCGAACGAGTCGGCCCAGCGGCCGCCGAGGTTGGCGCCCACCACGTCGTAGTCGCGCTCCAACGCGGCGCGCAGCGGTTCGGTGACGCGGCCTTCGCCGCCGATCAGCAGGGAACCGGCCAGCGGCGGTTCACCGACCCGGTAGCGGCGCAGCGGCTCGGGCTGAGGAACGCCGAGCTGCTTGGCCAGAAACGACCCGGGGCCGGAGTTGACGACCTGGGAGAATAAATCCGATGAAAGCTTGGGGGCCACTGATGTTGCCTTCCATGTCGAGCGTGCCGTCTAACCGTATCGAAGACCGAACTTACTCCAGAGTAAGAACAGTGGGTAGTATGGCCCTCAACCGCGAGTAACCCTCAACTGACGGAGATAAGCGTGGCCCCTGAAAATTCTTCTGCAAGTTCCAAGTCCCAGCGACGCGTCGCCGTACTGGGCGGCAACCGCATCCCGTTCGCGCGCTCCGACCGCGCGTACGCAGAGGCGTCCAACCAGGACATGTTCACCGCCGCGTTGGGCGGGCTGGTCGACCGGTTCGGTCTGGCCGGCGAACGGCTGGGCGCGGTGATCGGCGGCGCCGTGCTCAAGCACAGCCGCGACTTCAACCTGATGCGCGAGTGCGTGCTCGGGTCGAAGCTGTCGTCCTACACGCCGGCGTTCGACATCCAGCAGGCCTGCGGGACGGGTCTGCAGGCCGCGATCTGCGCCGCCGACGGGATCGCCGCCGGCCGCTACGAGGCCGCCGCTGCCGGCGGGGTGGACACCACCTCCGACGCGCCGATCGGCTTCGGCGACGACCTTCGCCGCACGCTGCTCGGACTGCGCCGGGCCAAGACCAACGTCCAGCGGCTGAAGCTGGTCGGCAAGCTACCCGCCAGCCTCGGCGTGGAGATCCCGGTGAACAGCGAGCCCCGTACCGGCCTGTCGATGGGCGAGCACCAGGCCATCACCACCAAGCAGCTGGGCATCACCCGGGTCGCCCAGGACGAGCTGGCCGCCGCCAGCCACCAAAACATGGCCGCCGCGTACGACCGCGGTTTCTTCGACGACCTGGTCACGCCGTTCCTCGGGCTCTACCGCGACGACAACCTGCGGCCCGACGCGTCGGTGGAGAAGCTGGCCAAGCTCAAGCCGGTCTTCGGGGTCAAAGCCGGCGACGCCACGATGACGGCCGGCAACTCCACGCCGTTGACCGACGGCGCTTCGGTGGCGTTGCTGGCCAGCGAAGAGTGGGCGGCCGAGCACTCGCTGACCCCGCTGGCTTACTTTGTCGACGCCGAGACCGCGGCAGTGGACTATGTCAGCGGCGCCGACGGTCTGCTGATGGCGCCGACGTATGCGGTGCCGCGGCTGCTGGCCCGAAATGGGTTGAGCCTGCAAGACTTTGACTTCTACGAGATCCACGAGGCGTTCGCCTCGGTGGTGCTGGCGCACCTGCAGTCCTGGGAGTCCGAGGAGTACTGCAAGGAACGGCTGGGCCTGGATGCCGCGCTGGGGCCGATCGACCGGTCCAAGCTCAACGTCAACGGCTCGTCACTGGCCGCCGGCCACCCGTTCGCCGCCACCGGCGGACGGATCCTGGCACAGACCGCCAAGCAGCTGGCCGAGAAGAAGGCCGAGCAGAAGGGGTCCGGCGGAAAGCCGCTGCGCGCGCTGATTTCGATCTGCGCGGCGGGCGGCCAAGGCGTGGCCGCCATCCTCGAAGCCTGAGCCGCTACCAGCGGAAACGGCGGAAAAATTTCCGCCGGAAAAGTTTAGTAACGCGACGTCACGGCTATCCGATAGACCGGATAGCTCCGTGTTGTCGTCCGACCCCCCGACCCGATGGCAGCGCGGGGCATCCCTGGATTTAGGGGCCGCCGCTGAAAAGAGGGGATCCAGCGGCGGCCCCTTTTTTCGACCGTCGACGCCGTTACGATGAGTCGTGCAGATCAGCATCCTCGGCTCGTTGAGCGATACCCAGGGCCGCTCGCCCGTCGACGCCACCGTGGAGAACCTGGCCAGCTTGCGCGACGAGGGCTTCCGCCGGGTCTGGATGACGCAGATGCCCTATGAACCGGATCTGCTCACCGTGCTCGCCGTTGCGCTGCGCGAAGTCGACCGCATCGAGGTCGGCACCGGCGTCATACCGATCCAGAACCAGCACCCGATGCTGTTGGCGCAGCGCGCGTTGACGCTCAGCCTGATCAGCGGCGGCCGCTTCATCCTCGGGCTGGGTATGACGCATCAGGCGGTCACCGAAGGCATGTGGGGGATCCCCTGGGACAAACCCGTTCGGCGGTTGCGTGAGTACCTCGACGGCCTGCAGCCGTTGCTGGCGGGGAACAAGGCCGACGCGGTCGGCGAGACCGTCACCACCCGCGGCGCGCTGCAGATCCCGGGCGCTGCGGCGCCGGACGTGTACATCGCGGCATTGGGCCCGCAACTGTTGCGGCTGGCGGGCCGGCGCACGGCAGGCACGGTGACCTGGATGACCGGCCCCACGACCCTGGCCGAGCACATCGGGCCGACGCTGCGGCAGGCCGCCGCCGAAGCCGGGCGTTCGGCGCGAGTCGTGGCCGCGCTTCCGGTGAGCGTCACCGATGACGTCGCCGCCGCACGGGCGCAGGCCGCCGAACAGTTCGCGATGTACGGCCAGCTGCCGTCGTACCGCGCCATGCTCGACCGGGAGGGTTACGCCGGACCGGAAGACGCCGTGATCATCGGTGACGAGGCCTCGGTCGGCGAGCGGCTGGACGGCTTGCGCGCCGCCGGAGTCGACGAGTTCGTCGGCGTCGTGTTCGACCGCTCCCCCGAGGTTCGGGCCCGCACCCGCGCCCTGTTGCGCGACCAGACGTAAAAGGTCCCGACACGCCGTGCGTGTCGGGACCTTTTACGTGTTCTCGGCAGGCTTAGAAGGCTGCCTCGTCGAGCTCCATGATGTCGTTGTCGATGTTCTCCAGAATGGTCCGGGTGCTGGTCAGCAGCGGCAGGAAGTTCTTCGCGAAGAACGACGCCACCGCGATCTTGCCCTCGTAGAACGCCCGGTCGCCGTCGCCGGCGCCGGCGTCCAGCGCCTCGACCGCCACCGCGGCCTGACGCTGCAGCAACCAGCCGATCACCAGGTCGCCGACGGCCATCAGGAAGCGCACCGAACCCAGGCCCACCTTGTAGACGCTGGAGATGTCCTCCTGCGCGGCCATCAGGTAGCCGGTCAGCGACGCGGCCATCGCCTGGACGTCGGCCAGCGCGGTGGCCAGCAGCGCACGCTCGGCCTTCAGCCGGCCATTGCCGGCCTCGTTCTTGACGAACTCCTCGATCTGGCTCGACACGTGGGCCAGCGCCACACCCTTGTCGCGGACGATCTTGCGGAAGAAGAAGTCCTGCGCCTGGATGGCCGTGGTGCCCTCGTAGAGCGAGTCGATCTTCGAGTCACGGATGTACTGCTCGATCGGGTAGTCCTGCAGGAAGCCGGACCCACCCAGCGTCTGCAGGCTCTCGGTGAGTTTGGCGTAGGCCTGCTCGGAGCCGACGCCCTTGACCACCGGCAGCATCAGGTCGTTGACCTTGACCGCCAGCTCGGCGTCCACACCGTGCACAGCCTTGGCCACCTCGGCGTCCTGGTAGGTCGCGGTGTAGAGGTACAGCGCCCGCAGACCCTCGGCGTAGGCCTTCTGGGTCATCAGCGACCGGCGAACGTCGGGGTGGTGAGTAATGGTCACCCGCGGCGCGGTCTTGTCGGTCATCTGCGTCATGTCGGCGCCCTGCACACGCTCCTTGGCGTAGTCCAGCGCGTTGAGGTAGCCAGTGGAAAGTGTGGCAATTGCCTTGGTGCCGACCATCATTCGGGCCTGCTCGATGACCTCGAACATCTGCGCGATGCCGTTGTGCACCTCGCCGACCAGCCAGCCCTTGGCCGGTACGCCGTGCTGGCCGAAGGACAGCTCACAGGTGGCGGAGACCTTCAGGCCCATCTTGTGCTCGACGTTGGTGACGAACACACCGTTGCGCTCGCCCAGCTCGCCGGTCTCGGGGTCGAAGTGGAACTTCGGCACGAAGAACAGCGACAAACCCTTGGTGCCGGGGCCGGCGCCCTCCGGGCGGGCCAGCACCAGGTGGAAGATGTTTTCGAACAGGTCGCCGGAGTCCGCGGAGGTGATGAACCGCTTGACACCGTCGATGTGCCAGGAGCCGTCGTCCTGCTGCACAGCCTTGGTGCGGGCGGCGCCCACATCCGAACCGGCGTCCGGCTCGGTCAGCACCATCGTCGAGCCCCAACCACGCTCGGCGGCCACCACGGCCCACTTCTTCTGCTCCTCGGTACCTAGGTGGTAGAGGATGTTGGCGAAGCCTGCGCCGCCGCCGTACATCCACACCGCCGGGTTGGCGCCCAGGATGTGCTCGTGCAGCGCCCACACCAACGACCGGGGCATCGGCATGCCGCCCAGAGCCTCGTCGATGCCGACCTTGTCCCAACCGCCGTCGATGACCGCGCGGACGGATTGCTTGAAGGACTCGGGCAACGTCACCGCGTGCGTCTCCGGGTCGAAGGTCGGCGGGTTGCGGTCACCCTCGACGAACGACTCGGCAACCGGACCTTCGGCCAGTCGGCTGATCTCGCCCAGCATCTCCCGCGCCGTGTCGACGTCGAGATCGCTGAAGCTGCCCTCCCCGAATGCTTTGTCCACGCCGAAGACCTCGAAAAGGTTGAATACCTGGTCGCGGACGTTGCTCTTGTAGTGGCTCACGTGCTCCTCCTCGATGAGAATGCCACTTGTTGGTTGGGTACTAAGGCTAAGTTACCCACCAGTAACACCGCTAAACTTAACGGGTCAGTAACTTCAACGCAAGCGAGTGTGAGCAAGATTTCAACCAACCGGTTGGGATCGGCCTGAGCACTACCATGGCGGGCGGCCTCACCTGCGGCGATGATGTACCCGTGGGATCTGTGTCGGCCATCACTGCGCTTCCTGTCGTCGACCTCAGCGAGCATCCCGGCGCACTGCGACGACGGCTGCGCGAGGCCGCCCACGAGGTCGGTTTCTTCTACCTGACCGGCCACGACGTGCCCGAGACGCTGACCCTGGCGATGCTGGACGCGGCGCGGCGGCTGTTCGCGCTGCCGCAGGCCGACAAGGACGCCATCGCGATGGTGCGCAGTCCGCATTTCCGCGGCTACACCCGGCTGGGCGGCGAGCTGACCGGCGGCAAGGTGGACTGGCGCGAGCAGATCGACATCGGGCCGGAACGGGCGCCCGTCGGCAGCGCCGGCCAGCCGGACTACCTGTGGCTGCAGGGCCCTAATCAGTGGCCGGCCGGGCTACCGGAGCTGCCCGGCCTCGTCGACGCGTGGGACGCCGCGCTTTCCCGGGTGGCCCGAACCCTGCTGCGGCATTGGGCGGCCGCACTGGGCAGCGCACCCGACGTGTTCGACGCGGCCTTCGCCGAGACGCCGGCCACCCTGATCAAGATCGTCCGGTACCCGGCGGGCGCGACGACCTCGCAGGGGGTGGGCGCACATCGCGACGCCGGGGTGCTCACGTTGTTGTTGGCCGAGCCCGGTAGCCGTGGCCTGCAGGTGCGCGGCCGGCGCGACGGCTGGATCGACGTCCCCGCGCGTGACGGCGCGTTCGTCGTCAACATCGGCGAGCTGTTGGAGCTGGCGACCGGAGGGTATCTGCGCGCCACCGAGCACCGGGTGAACCTGTATGAGGCGGCCGACCGGATTTCGGTGCCGTACTTTTTCAACCCGCGGCTGGACGCGCAGCTGCCCGTTTTGTCGTTGCCGCCGGACCTGGCGGTGCGCGGGGGCAGGCGCGTGGACCCGTCGGATCCGATTTTCGCGGTCTACGGCCGTAACGCCTGGAAGAGCAGGCTGCGCGCACACCCCGACGTCGCCGAGGCGCACGGCTACTCGGTAGGGTCGTGAGGCGAAAACCCGTCTATACGAATGAAGCCCGGTGAACTCACCCGACAAGCTGACACCGTCGTCATTGCGCGAAGCCTTCGGGCATTTCCCGACCGGCGTGATCGCGATCGCCGCCGAGGTCGACGGCGTGCGGGAAGGTTTGGCCGCCAGTACGTTCGTTCCGGTTTCGCTGGATCCACCGCTGGTGTCGTTCTGCGTGCAGAACACATCGACGACGTGGCCGAAGCTCAAAGACGCACCGGCACTGGGGATCAGCGTGCTGGGGGAGGCGCACGACGAGGCGGTTCGCACGCTGGCGGCCAAGACCGGCGACCGGTTCGCCGGCTTGGAGACGGTGTCCTACCGTAGCGGCGCCGTGTTCATCAAGGGCACCAGCGTCTGGCTGGAAAGCAGCGTCGACCAGTTGGTCTCCGCCGGGGACCACACGATCGTCGTGCTACGGGTCAGCGATGTCCGGGTGGACCCGGACGTGGCGCCCATCGTGTTTCACCGCAGCGTCTTCCGCCGCCTCGGCGCCTGACCGCTAGGGGCGGTGGCCCAGTTCGTCGCGGTAACCCTGGATGCGCTGATCGATCTCGTCGGCCTCGTCGTGTCGCCCCTCTTTGCGCGCAAGCTCGGCACGAGCGGACAGCTCCCGGATCGCGGTTCGAATGTCGTTGATGCTGTGGGATTGTCGGATGGGCATCACAACGGGATACCCCGGACCGGCCGCGAGCTAACGTGCGCTCAGCGACGGAAGAGCTTGTTGCCCAACCACACCACCGGATCGTATTTGCGGTCGGCCACGCGCTCCTTCATCGGGATCAGCGCGTTGTCGGTGATCTTGATGTTTTCCGGGCACACCTCGGTGCAGCACTTGGTGATGTTGCAAAAGCCCAGGCCGTGTTCCTCCTGCGCTTGGTTGCGCCGGTCCAGGGTGTCCAGCGGATGCATCTCCAACTCGGCGATCCGCATCAAATAGCGCGGTCCGGCGAAGGCTTTCTTGTTCTCCTCGTGGTCGCGGACGACGTGGCAGACGTTCTGGCACAGGAAGCATTCGATGCACTTACGGAATTCCTGAGAGCGCTGCACGTCGACCTGCGCCATCCGGTATTCACCGGGCTGCAGCTCCTTGGGCGGAGTGAACGACGGGATTTCGCGGGCCTTTTCGTAGTTGAACGACACGTCGGTGACCAGGTCGCGGATCACCGGGAACGTCCGCAGCGGCGTCACGGTGACGACCTCGTCCTCGGCGAACGTCGACATCCGCGTCATGCACATCAGCCGGGGCCGGCCGTTGATCTCCGCCGAACACGACCCGCACTTGCCGGCCTTGCAGTTCCACCGCACCGCAAGGTCGGGTGTCTGGGTTTGTTGCAGCCGGTGGATGACGTCGAGCACCACCTCGCCCTCGTTGACCTCGACGCTGAAATCCTGCAGCGCGCCGCCGTCGTCGTCGCCGCGCCACACCCGCATGCTCGCGTTGTAGCTCATCTTCTAGCTTCTCCGTCCTGGGTGCTCGGCCAGCTCGCCGTCGGTGTAGTACTTCTCCAACTCGGAGATCTCGAAGAGCTCCAGCAGGTCGGGCCGCATTGGGACCTGCTCCTCGCGGGTGACGCTGATGTGAGGCAGGCTCTGGTCCCCGTCAGCCCGGCACACCAGCAACGTGTTGCGCCAGTCGGCCTCCATGGCGGGATGGTCGTCACGGGTATGGCCGCCGCGGCTCTCGGTGCGTTCCAGCGCCGCGCGGGCCACGCATTCGCTGACCATCAGCATGTTGCGCAGGTCGATGGCCAGGTTCCAGCCGGGGTTGTACTGCCGGTTGCCCTCCACCTGCATCCTGGTGAACCGGGTCCGCAACTCCTCCAGCCGGGACAGCGCCTCGGAGATCTCGTCGGCCTTGCGGATGATGCCGACCAGGTCGTTCATCGTGTCCTGCAGGTCGATCTGCAGTTTGTACGGATTCTCCGCCGGCGAACCGTCTTTGGGTCCCTCGAAAGGTTCTAGCGCCAGCGTGGCAGCGGCGTCGACGGACTCTTGGGAGACGGACGGACGGCTGCGCAGCGCGCGGACGTAGTCGGCGGCGCCCAGGCCGGCGCGCCGGCCGAACACCAGCAGGTCCGACAGCGAGTTGCCGCCCAGCCGGTTGGAGCCGTGCATCCCGCCGGAGCATTCGCCGGCGGCGAAGAGCCCGGGGACCGTCGCCGCGCCGGTGTCCGGGTCGACCTCGATACCGCCCATCACGTAGTGGCAGGTGGGCCCGACTTCCATTGGCTCCTTGGTGATGTCGACCCCGGCAAGCTCCATGAACTGGTGATACATCGAGGGCAGCCGCTGCTTGATCTCCGCGGGCGTCAACCGCGACGCGATGTCGAGGTAGACCCCGCCGTGCGGCGTGCCGCGGCCGGCCTTGACTTCCGAGTTGATGGCGCGGGCCACCTCATCGCGGGGCAGCAGGTCCGGGGTGCGCCGGGCCGAGTCGTTGTCCTTGAGCCACTGGTCGGCCTCTTGCTCGGTCTCGGCGTACTGGCCCTTGAACACCGGCGGGATGTAGTCGAACATGAACCGCTTGCCGTCGGAGTTCTTCAGCACCCCGCCGTCACCGCGCACGCCCTCGGTGACCAGGATCCCCTTCACGCTGGGCGGCCACACCATGCCGGTCGGGTGGAACTGGACGAACTCCATGTTGATCAGCGTCGCGCCGGCCCGCAGCGCCAGCGCGTGCCCGTCGCCGGTGTACTCCCAGGAGTTCGACGTCACCTTGAACGACTTGCCGATTCCGCCGGTGGCCATCACCACCGCGGGCGCCTCGAACAGGATGAACCGGCCGGACTCGCGCCAGTAGCCGAACGCTCCCGCGATGGCGTCACCGTCCTTGAGCAGTTCGGTGATCGTGCACTCGGCGAACACCTTGATCCGCGCCTCGTAGTCGCCGAGCTCGGCGTAGTCCTCTTGTTGCAGCGAGACGATCTTCTGCTGCATCGTGCGGATCAGTTCCAGCCCGGTGCGGTCGCCGACGTGGGCGAGCCGCGCGTAGGTGTGCCCGCCGAAGTTGCGCTGGCTGATCTTGCCGTCTTTGGTGCGGTCGAACAGCGCGCCGTAGGTCTCCAGTTCCCAGACCCGGTCCGGCGCCTCCTTGGCGTGCAGCTCGGCCATCCGCCAGTTGTTCAGGAACTTCCCACCCCGCATGGTGTCGCGGAAATGCACCTGCCAGTTGTCTTTCGGGTTGGCGTTGCCCATCGACGCCGCGCAACCGCCCTCGGCCATCACCGTATGTGCCTTGCCGAAAAGGGATTTGCACACCACGGCGACCTTCAGGCCCCGTTCGCGCGCCTCGATGACCGCACGCAGCCCCGCGCCGCCGGCACCGATGACGACTACGTCGTAGGAGTGCCGTTCGACCTCAACCATGAACCCTCACTTGTCTTGTCAGCCAATGAATCTCAGGTCTGAGATGACGCCGCTGGACACCAGCATGACGTAGCAGTCCGTCAGGATCAGGGTGCCCAGGGTGATCCACGCCCACTGCATGTGCTTGGTGTTGATCACGCTGACCTGCGTCCAGAGCCAGTAGCGCACCGGATGTTTCGAGAAGTGCTTGAGCCGGCCGCCGGTCACGTGGCGGCAGGAGTGGCAGGACAGCGTGTAGATCCACAGCAAAATCACGTTGCCCGTGAGGATCACGTTGCCCAGTCCGATGCCGAAGCCGCTCGGCGAGTGGAACGCCTTGATGGCATCGTAGGTATTGATCAGTGAGATGACGCACGCCACGTAGAAGAAGTAGCGGTGCACGTTCTGCATGATCAGCGGAAGCCGTGTCTCGCCGGTGTACTTCGAATGTGGTTCTGCCACAGCGCATGCCGGCGGGGACTGCCACACGGTCCGGTAGTAAGCCTTGCGGTAGTAGTAGCAGGTCAACCGGAAGGCCAGCAGGAACGGCAGCGAGATGAATGCCATGGGGATGAACCAGGGCAGTTCACCGACCCACGTGCCGAAGTGCCGGGCTCCCTCCACGCATGACGCGCTCACGCACGGTGAGTAGAACGGCGTCAGGTAGTGGTACTTCTCGACGTAATAGGCGCTGCCCCAAAAAGCCCGGATTGTCGCGTAGATGATGAACACCGACAGACCCAGGTCTGTCCAAAAGATCGGCATCCACCACCGGTCGGTGCGCAGCGTGCGCTGCGACAGCTGCGCGCGGGTGGGCGAGAAGACGCCGGTGGCAGGACGGTTCGCGGTAGGTGCGCTCATCAACTGTGATCCTCTTCGCGTGGGGCTCGTTGGAGGGTACTAAGTCACACCTGCGCACCCGAACCGCGGGGGTCCTCAGGGCCGGCTGTGCCCGCCAACTCCCTCGTCGTCGACGTCGCGCCAGAATTCGGCGTCGTATTCGGTGTCGGGGATCGGGATTTTCTCACCGGCATGCGGGACGCTGGCGTGCGCCAACTCCAGCTCCCCGGCGTCGATGTCGAGCAGTTCGACATCGTTGAGAATCCGCTCGGCGTCGTTGACGATGCGCCGCATCGCCGGAGTGTCGCCATAGCGCGACTTCAGCGAGGTCACACACCGCCGCAAACCACCGATGAGGTTGTGCAGTTCGGCGAATTCAGTGGGGCTCGACAACGGATCTCCTGAGCTGATGGTGTCGTGGATCACAGTACGTCCCTCGATACTATCCATCGCACACAGCGGAGGTGAGGCAGGTCACGTCCGTGCGACGGAAAGGGCCGCACCGATGCCAGCAGAGCGCACACTCGCCGACCGCGCAGCCGCGCTGCTGGCGCTGCACCAGCCGGGGAATCCGGTGATCTTGCCGACGGTGTGGGACGCGTGGTCGGCACGGTTGGCGACCGAGGCCGGGTTCGCCGCGCTGACCGTCGGCAGCCACCCGGTCGCCGATTCGGTCGGCAAGCCGGACAACGAAGGCATGTCGTTCGACGACGTTTTGGGCCGGGTCGCGCAGATCACCGCGGCGGTGGATGTCCCGGTGTCGGTGGACGTCGAGTCGGGTTACGGGCTGCCGGCGGAACAGCTGATCGACGGGCTGATCGGCGTCGGGGCGGTGGGTCTGAACATCGAGGACACCGTGCACAGCGAGGGCAAGCGGCTGCGCTCGGTGAGTGAGCACGCCGAATTCGTCGGCGCGCTGCGCTCGGCGGCCGACGCGGCCGGAGTGCATGTCGTGATCAACGCGCGCACCGATTTGTTCCTGCGCAAGGACGGCGACGAATCGGACCGCGTCGAGCGGGCGGTGGCCCGGCTGAAGGAGGCCGCGGCCGCTGGCGCAGACGTCCTGTATCCGGTGGGTCGCCACGACCCGGATACGTTGCGGCGCTTGATCTCTGAGCTTCCGCTGCCGGTCAACGCGATTGCGCTGCCGGATCAGGACGACCCCGCATCGTTCGGCCCGCTGGGTGTCGGACGGGTCAGCTTCGGCCCGTTTTTCCAGGCCGCGCTGACCAGCCGGGCCAAGGAGATCCTGGCCCGCTGGGCCTGACCGCGACCAGACGCAAAATCCCCCGACACGCCGTGCGTGCGGGGGACTTTGCGTCTGTTGGCTACTTGGTGATCGCGATGCGCTTGGCCTGCGTACCGGCGTAAGCACCCGCTACCCGGACGGTCAGCACGCCCGCGTCGTAGGAGGCCGATACCGCCTCGCTCGTGATGTGCGCCGGCAACTGGAACGACCGGCGGAACGAGCCGTAGCGGACCTCACGCAGAGTGCGGCCATCCTTGTCCTCGGCGTGCTCGTCGCGGCGCTCGCCGTGGATCACCAGGCGGCCCTGGTCGAGCTCGACGTTGACGTCCTTCTCGACGTCCACTCCGGGCAGCTCGACGCGGACCACCGCGTCGTCGCCGTCCTTGACGATTTCGGCGGCGGGGCTAAAACCGTTGAGCGGCTTGAACCAGTCGGACGCGGCTGCGGGACCGAAGAATTCGCGCATCCGGCGCTCGGTGTCCCAAGCGGGTCGCGACCACAGTGTGACGTTGCTCATGAGTCCTCCTCGTCGTGATCCGGCCGACACCGTGCCGGCCTGTCACTGAGGTAAACATGAGTCGCCTACGCTTAAGTTCCACCTGCGCGTTCGCTGGCGGCGAACGGGTCCCACCAAAAATGGAGAGATTTGCGAAACAGTCTCACAGCTTGCGGCCAAGTTGGCGAAACATATCGGCAACATCGCTTCCATAGCCTCGGGCCATGGCTTCAGCCCGAAATCGCTGTGACGACGGCCATATTCGCGATGTCGTCGTGGTCGGGCATGGCATGGTCGGCCACCGTTTCGTCGAGGCGCTGCGTGCCCGCGACGCCGACGGCATGTGGCGAATCACCGTGCTGGCCGAGGAATCCGACGCAGCCTACGACCGAGTGGGCCTGACCGCCTACACCGAGCACTGGGAACGCCGGCAACTTGCCCTGCCCGGCAACGACTACGCCGGCGACGAGCGCGTCAGGCTGCTGCTGAACTCCCGCGTCGTCGACATCGACCGGGCCGCCCGGAAAGTGGTCACCAGCAGCGGTGAAGAGTTCGGATACGACAAGCTGGTGCTGGCGACTGGGTCGTACGCGTTTGTCCCCCCGGTTCCGGGCCACGACCTGCCCGGTTGCCACGTCTACCGCACCCTCGACGACCTCGACGCCATTCGCGCCGACGCCCAGCGCACGCTCGACGCCGGCCACACCAAGACCGCTGTGGTGGTCGGCGGTGGCCTGTTGGGGTTGGAGGCCGCGAACGCGTTGCGCGGATTCGGGTTGCAGACCCACATCGTCGAGTTGGCGCCGCGGCTGATGGTCCAGCAGCTCGACGAGGCGGGCGGGGCGCTGCTGGGGCGGATGATCGCCGAGCTCGGGATCTCGGTGCATCTCGACGTGAAAACCGACTGGATCGAATCCTTCGAGCATTTGGACGGCTGGCGATCGCTGCGCGTGCACCTGTCGGACTGCGAGGTCGTCGACGCCGGTGTGGTGATCTTTGCCGCCGGCGTCCGGCCACGTGACGAGCTGGCCTCCGCGGCACGGCTGGCGATCGCCGAGCGCGGCGGTGTTCTCACCGACTTATCCTGTCGGACAAGCGATTACAACGTCTATGCGATCGGTGAGGTGGCCGCTATCGAGGGCCGCTGCTACGGCCTGGTCGGTCCCGGATACACCTCCGCCGAGGTGGTCGCCGACCGACTGCTTGACGGTGCGGCCGAATTCCCCGAGCCCGACATGTCGACCAAGCTCAAGCTGCTCGGCGTCGACGTGGCCAGTTTCGGCGATGCGATGGGCACGACGGAGAATTGCCTCGAGGTAGTCGTCAACGACGCGGTGAACCAGACCTACGCCAAGCTGGTGCTTTCCGACGACGCCAAGACGCTGCTCGGCGGCATCCTGGTCGGCGACGCTTCCGCGTACGGCGTGCTGCGGCCGATGGTCGGCGAGGAACTGCCCGGCGATCCGCTGGCGCTGATCTCGCCGGCCCAATCCGAAGGCGGCGCAGCGGCTTTGGGTGTGGGCGCGCTACCGGGCTCGGCGCAGATCTGTTCGTGTAACAACGTCACCAAGGCCGAGCTGTGCGACGCCATTGCGGGTGGCTGCACCGATGTGCCGGGCCTGAAGTCCTGCACCGGGGCGGGTACGTCGTGCGGTTCCTGCGTTCCGCTGCTCAAGCAGCTGCTGGAGGCCGAGGGCGTCGAGCAGTCCAAGGCGCTGTGTGAGCACTTCAGCCAGTCCCGCGCCGAGCTTTTCGAGATCATCAGCGCCACGTCGATCCGCACCTTCTCGGGGCTGTTGGAGCGCTTCGGTACCGGAATGGGTTGCGACATCTGCAAACCCGTCGTCGCCTCCATCCTGGCGTCCACCGGCTCCGACCACATCCTCGACGGTGAGCAGGCCGCGCTGCAGGACTCCAACGACCACTTCCTGGCCAACATCCAGCGCAACGGCAGCTACTCGGTGGTGCCCCGAGTTCCCGGCGGCGACATCAAACCCGAGCACCTGATCCTGATCGGCCAGATCGCCCAGGACTTCGGGCTGTACACCAAGATCACCGGCGGCCAGCGCATCGACCTGTTCGGCGCACGGGTCGACCAATTGCCGGCCATCTGGAAGCGGCTGGTCGACGCCGGCATGGAATCCGGGCACGCCTACGGAAAGGCGTTGCGCACGGTCAAGAGCTGCGTGGGCAGCGACTGGTGCCGCTACGGACAACAGGATTCGGTGCAGCTGGCCATCGACCTGGAATTGCGCTACCGCGGGCTGCGGGCACCGCACAAGATCAAGATGGGCGTGTCGGGCTGCGCGCGGGAATGTGCCGAGGCGCGCGCCAAAGACGTCGGCGTGATCGCGACCGAGAAAGGCTGGAACCTCTACGTCGGCGGCAACGGCGGGATGACGCCCAAGCATGCCCAGCTGCTGGCCGGCGATCTCGACGAGGAAACGCTGGTCCGCTACGTCGACCGGTTCCTGATGTTCTACATCCGCACCGCCGACCGGTTGCAGCGCACCGCGCCGTGGATCGAATCACTCGAGGGCGGTTTGGATCACGTGCGCGAGGTGGTCTGCGAAGACTCATTGGGCCTCGCCGAGGAGTTCGAAGCCGCAATGGCGCGGCACGTGGCGAACTACAAGTGCGAATGGAAAGGCGTCCTGGAGGATCCGGACAAATTGTCGCGGTTCGTCTCCTTCGTCAACGCCCCGGACGCAGTCGACTCGACAGTGACCTTCACCGAATACAACGGGCGTAAGCGGCCCGCCCCCGTTTCCATCGGTATGCCGACGATGCCGGCGTGAAAGTGCACGACACCAAGGAGATCTCATGACACTGGTAGATGACATGACCAAGACCTGGACCGCGGCGTGCGCCTACGACTACCTCATCCCCGGCCGCGGTGTCGGCGTGCTGCTCGACGACGGCTCGCAGGCGGCGCTGTTCCGCCTCGACGACGGATCGCTGCATGCGCTGGGAAACATCGACCCGTTCTCCGGTGCTGCGGTGATGTCCCGCGGCATCGTGGGCGACCGCGGCGGTCGGCCCGTCGTTCAATCACCAATCGCCAAGCAGGCCTTCGCATTCGACGACGGCCGCTGCCTCGACGACCCCGCGGTGGCGGTGCCGGTCTACCCGACCCGGGTGATCGACGGGATCGTGCAGGTGTGCCGCTACGGTGACACCGGCGCGCAGGCGCGGGCGGCCTGAAAACGGCCGGCGATCAACCGCACCAGAGCAGGGTCAGTGCCCAGCGGCCGGCTGACGACGTCGGCGCCGGAATCCCGCAACCGCTCCTGGAACAAGCCCTCGGCAAGTAGGTACGAGGCCACTACAACTCGGCGAGCCGATCGGCTGCGCGCCTGCGCGACAGCCTCGGCCACACTGGGTTCACCGGTGGCGGCGAACGCCAACTCCACCGGCGATCCGGTGAGCGTGGCCAGCAGCATCGCGGTGGTACGCAGATCGGTACGCGCTGCCTTGTCCGATGTACCCGCGGCCGCGAGAACCACTGAATCACCGGGGCGCCAACCGGATTCGCGCATTTGGTGGAAGACGATCCGCGCGAGTTGCGGGCTGGGACCCAGCGCCGGCGTGACAATGACGTCGGGATGACAGCTGGTGGCGACGTGCGAGGGCAGGTCGGTGCGAACGTGGTACCCGCGGGACAGGAACGCCGGTACGACGATCGCCGGCTCGGCCGCGACCGCCGGGTCGGACAGTATTTCGCTGGGCGTGGGACCCAGCACGTCGACGAATCCCACGTGCACGCGCTGCTTCAGCACCGCGCCGACCTGCTCGACGAGGTCGCCGATCATGGCGATCCCCTCCGGTCTGCGGGTGCCGTGGACCACCAGGACCAGGCTCATGCCACGCCCGACTCTTCGTCGACCGCCAACCGGTAACCGCGCTTGACCACGGTTGCCACAATGCTCTTGTCGCCCAAGGCAGTTCGCAGTCGCAGCACCGCGGTATCGACCGCATGTGTGTCGCTGCCGTTGCCGGGAAGGGCCCGCAACAGCTCGCTACGGGCCACCACCACACCCGGACGTTGGGCCAATATCCGCAGCGTCGCCATTCCGGCCGGTGACAGTGCCTTGACGGTGCCGTCAACCACCACGCACGAGCCGCGGATCTCGATGAGATGCCCGGCGGCCTGCACCGTGCGGGAGCGCAGCATTGGCAGCTCGTCGGCGATATGACGGGCCAGCGCGCCCAACCGCATCCGCTGCGGCGACGAGGTCGGAATGCCCAGCCGCACCAGCGGTTGCGCCGTCACCGGCCCGACGCACATGGCGCGCACTTCGCTGCGCAGCGCGGCGAGCAACTGGTCGCCGATGCCCAACTCGCGGCCACGCTGCAGCGTCGCTGCCACCGCGGGTGCGGAGGTGAAGCTGACGGCGTCCACTTGGCGCTGGGCTATCTGAGTGACCAGTTGGTCGAATTCGCGACTCGGTGCCGACTTCCATCGGTAGACCCGGATCGGCACCACCTCGGCGCCTGCGGCGCGCAACTCGTCGGCGAATTCCGGGAACGGATCCCAGTCCTGGCTGGCGCCGTGCAGTTGCAACGCGATGCGCCGTCCGTGCACGCCGGACTCAAGCAGGTAATGCAGTACCTCGCGGGATGATTCGGACTCCGGGCTCCACTCCTCGAGCAATTTGTTGGCGCGCAACGCCCCAGTCGCCTTGGGTCCGCGCGACACGATCCGCGCCTTGTCCAGTGCGGCGATCAACTGGCTCACCAACCCCCACCCGTCGGCGGCGGCGACCCAGCCACGGAATCCGATACCGGTTGTCACTACCAAAATGTCTGGCGGACGGGCGATCAGCGCCTCGGTGTGGCGGTGCAGTTCGTCGTCGTCGGGCAGGGCGACTTTGGTGATGGCCGGGGCACTACAGACTGTGGCTCCGTGCCGGCGGAGCAGCGCACACAGCTCGTCGGCGCGGTGCGCGGAAGTGACCGCCACCCGATAGCCGGCAAGGGGTGGCGAGTCTGGTTGAACCATATGAAGTGTGTAAGCCCGGCAGATTGCCGCTGCGTTACCTGGTAATTTCCGCCGAGTTGCCCGGTCGTCACAGCCGGGCGGCGTCGCTCACACGCGGACGTGCGCCGGTTCGATCTCTCCACTCGGCACCCGCGGCGCCGAAACGGGCGTGCGCACATACATGGCCCACGTCAGCAACGACGCCACGACGTAGAACGCCAGGAAGACCCAGAACGCAGCCGTTTCCTCGCCGGTGCTCGCATACGACTGGCGCAGTGCAAGATTGATCGCCACGCCGCCGAACGCGCCCACCGCGCCGGCGAACCCGATCAGGGCGCCCGACATGTCCCGCGCCCAGTGGCGGCGTTCGGCCTCGCCGACATCCAAAGCCCGGCTGCGGGCTTCGAAAATCGACGGGATCATCTTGAATACGGATCCGTTGCCGATGCCGGACAGGATGAACAGGGCGATAAAGCCGACGATGTACCCGACCAGCGCAGCGGTGCTCGTTGCGTAACCGGTGTGCTCGTCGTAAATGCTGATGGCGACCAGCAGCCCGGACGCCAGGATCATGCCGCCAAATACTGCCAGCGTGATGCGGCCACCGCCGATGCGGTCAGCCATCCTGCCGCCGTAGATGCGGGACAACGAACCCAAGAGCGGTCCCAGGAACGCGATCTGCGCGACATGCAGTGATGCTTGGGCAGCGGTTTGGCCGGTGGTCAGAAAGTTGATGTAGAGCACGCGGCCGAAGGCGAAGGAGAACCCGATGAACGAGCCGAATGTGCCGATATAGAGAAGCGATATCACCCAGGTGTGGGGCTCGCGCAGAATCGAACCGATGTGGCCCACCTCGATGCTGTGATCGAGGTTGTCCATGAACAGCGCCGCCGCGATACCGACGATCGCCAGCAACACCAGGTAGAACGCGCACACCCAATAGGGCTGCCGGTTGCCGGCGATCGAGAGCACCAGTAGCCCGACCGCCTGCACGACAGCCACACCGAGGTTGCCGCCACCTGCGTTGACCGCCAGCGCCCAGCCCTTGAGCCGCTGCGGGTAAAACGCGTTCACATTGGCCAGCGAGGCAGAGTAATTGCCGCCACCCAATCCGGTGGCGGCCGCACACAGCACGTACGGCCACAAGGGCAGTCCGGGGTTCGCCAGCAGCAGGATGGTCCCGACGGTGGGTATCAACAACACCAGTGCGGAAAAGGTAGTCCAGTTTCGGCCGCCGAACTTCGCAATGCCCATCGTGTACGGGATACGCACACAGCCACCGACGAAGGTCGCGACCGCTGCCAGCAGGAATTTGTCACCAGGTGAGAAGCCATAGACCTCTTGCGGCATGAACAGCACCATCACCGACCACAACGACCAGATCGAGAACGCGACGTGATCGCCGGCCACCGTGCAGATCAGGTTGCGACGCGCGATGGCCTTGTTGCCGGCTTCCCAGGCCACAGTGTCCTCGGGATTCCAGTCGGCGATGTGATGCGAGCGAGCCATGCGGTCTTAACCTTTCGGATCCCAAGTGCGCCTTTGCATTAACAGGGGTGCCGGCACGACCGAACCGGTGCGTGCACGACACCCCTGGTGCCGGAGTTCGCCGCCACACGACATCTCCGGCTTGCGGCAAGCGCCCTTTATCGGGGCATGCAACGTTGTACGCGGCAATCTCACATCAGGACCCGAACCGGGTCAAGCCAGATCCGGCGCTAGGGGCTGAAAGTTCTGTCCCAGTTAGCTGAAAGAACGCTGGCAAATAGTTGAGTTGCGCAATGTCGTTGCACCACAGTATCCTTCGGGCCCGCTTTGTGGATACCAGCGCAGTGCACGCCGGCCGCAACGTATTTCAGTTGATCACGTTTGAGCAAAGGCGGCGGCCGGCGACGCCATATCGGACGCCGTAGCAGGTGCCCACACCGGCCGGCGGACGTAGCGCGCCCAGGTAAGGATCGACGCCCCGACGTAGAACGAGACGAAGATCCAGAACGCCGCCGTCGCCGAGCCGTTGCTCAGATACGACTGGCGCAGCGCCAGATTGATGCCGACACCGCCCAGAGCGCCGATCGCACCGGCCAACCCGATCAACGCCCCTGACATGGCCCGTGACCAATGCTGGCGTTCGATTTCGGTGGCCTGCAGTGAGCGGCTGTGCGCCTCGAAGATCGACGGGATCATCTTGTACACCGAGCCATTTCCTATGCCCGACAACACGAACAGGGCGACGAAGCCGACGACGTAGCCGACCATCGTGGCGCCCGTCGCGGGTCCGCGGCTGTTCTCGTCCAACGTGCTGACCGCGATCAGCACGCCGGCGGCCAGAATCATTCCGGTGAAGGCGGCCAACGTGATACGGCCACCGCCGACCCGATCGGCGAGCCGGCCGCCGAACACCCGGGACAGCGATCCCAGCAGCGGCCCGAGGAACGCGAACTGGGCGGCGTGCAAGGAGGCCTGCGCGGCACCCTGACCGCTGGCGGCGAAATTGATCTGCATGATCTGGCCGAATGCGAACGAGAAGCCGATGAACGAGCCGAAGGTGCCGATGTAGAGCAGTGCGACGGCCCAGGTGTCGCGCATGGACAGGATGGACCGCATGGCGGTGACGTCGATCTTGTGGTGGTCGAGGTTGTCCATGAACAGCGCGGCGCCCACGCCGGTGAGAGCCAGGAGGACCAGGTAACAAGCGCATACCCAGTACGGTTGCCGGTTGCCGGCGGTAGCGAGGACCAGCAGCCCGATCAGCTGGATCACCGGCACACCGAGGTTGCCGCCGCCGGCGTTGACCGCAAGCGCCCAGCCCTTGAGCCGCTGCGGGTAAAACGCGTTGACGTTGGTCATGGATGCGGCGAAATTCCCGCCGCCCAGCCCGGTCAGTGCCGCGCACACCAGATACGGCCATAACGGGAGACCGGGGTGAGCCAGCAGCCAGATGGTGCCGGTCGTCGGGATCAGCAACACGAAGGCGGAGAACATCGTCCAGTTCCGGCCGCCGAATGTCGCCGTCGCCAGGGTGTAGGGAATACGCAGAAAGGCGCCGGTCAGAGTCGCGGTGGCGGCCAGCAGGAACTTGTCGCCGGCCGAGAAGCCGTACACGGCCTGCGGCATGAACAGCACCAGCACCGACCAGATGGACCAGATCGAGAAGCCGAGGTGCTCCGCGATCGTCGACCAGATCAGGTTGCGGCGGGCGATGTTCTTGTTACCGGCCTCCCAGGCCACAATGTCCTCGGGATCCCAGTCGTGTATCAGGTGCGAACGTGGCATGCCGCCACGCTATGAATCCTTTGTTGCCCAAACGCTCTCCGGCGTGACCCCGGTGTGAACTTCCGATCACCGGCTATGTGACGCGGTGTGATTCATATGCCCGCGCGTGGCCTGCGTCACGACTACCAGACGTCGCCGTCGCGCCAATCGCACATCAGCTCCGCGGAGGTATCCAGGCTGATGCCGACCGGGAACACGAACACCGAACCGTCGTCGTCGGGCGTACGTGTCGGTCCGCTGGGCGCCAGCACCGAAAGCGGTCCGGCCCACGGCAGCCACCCCCGCACGGTGTAGAGCCGTCGCCCCCGGTCCGAGGAACTCAATGCGCCCAGCGGGTAGCCGCCCCGGATCACCTGCTCGCACGCGTCGAGGATCGCGATCGCCAGTCCCTGGCCGCGCCACTCTTCGGCCACCGCTACCGCTTCGATGTAGCCGCACCGCAACGACGTGCCGCGGTAGATGAGCCGCCGCTGTACTACGGCGCCGTGGGCGATGATCGCGCCGTGATGCCAAATGAGGGCGTGCATCCCGCCCAGCGCGTGATCCCAGTCGGTGTCGCTGAATTCACCGGCGAACGCCGCGCTGACCATGTGGTGGGCGCGCTGCCGGGTCTCGCCGTCGAGATCGGCGGTGTGAACCAGGCGGGCGGTGTGGACCTGGGTGTGCACACCTACGGGTCTACCAGCCCGAGGGGCTCGCCGTCACTGAGCCGGAAACCGCCGCCAGCGGCGACCTGGACTGCGACCAATGCAGCCGGACATACTGGCCGGGCCGCACTTGGGCCAGCTTGTCGATGTCGTCGTCGGCGACGACGCCGACCACCGGGTAGCCGCCGGTCACCGGATGGTCCGGTCCCAGGATGACAGGTAAACCGTTGGGCGGCACCTGGATTGCGCCGCGGGTGGCTCCTTCGCTGGGCAGTTGACGGTCCGGCCAGCGGTATTGCAGCGGCCGTCCCTCCAACCGCATCCCGACCCGGTCGCTGCGGTCGGAGGCCATCCAGATCGTGTGCACCAGCGCGTCGGGATTGTCCAGCCAGTCGTCGCGCGGGCCGGGCACCACCATCAGCTCCACCAAGTGCTCGGCGATCCCGGCGACCGGCGCCTGGTCGACTTCGGGATACTCGTCGGTGTGCTCGCCGACCGGCAGTACGTCGCCGGCCTGCAGCGGCAGCGGCCCGATGGCCGACATCACGTCGTAGCTGCGCGAGCCGAGCACCGGTGTCACGTCGATGCCGCCGCGCACGCTCAAATAACTGCGCAGGCCTGAGTACGGCGTGCCCAGCGAGATCACATCGCCGTCACGGACATGGTGAATGCTGTTGTTGCCGAACGCAATTCCGTTGACGGTCGGGTCGGTGTCGGCTCCGGTGACCGCGATGTCGACGTCGCCGCCGCGGACCCGGGCCGACAGACCGCCGAAGGTCACCTCGATGGTGGCGCGGTCGTCGGGGTTGGCCACGAGGCGGTTGGCCAGGGTGTGCGAGCGGCGGTCGGCGGCCCCGGACCGGGTGACGCCCAGGTGCGCGAGGCCGACGCGGCCAAGGTCCTGAACCAGAGCCAGCGGCCCGGTGCGCAGGATTTCCAAAGTTGTCACCGGTATCTCCTATGCCGCTCGGAACTGGACCCACATACCCGGCGTCAGCAGCGCCGGATTGGGCCGGTCGATATCCCACAACACGGCGTCGGTGTGGCCGATCAGCTGCCATCCGCCGGGGGACCGACGCGGATAGATGCCGCTGAACTCGCCGGCCAGGCCTACTGCGCCGGCAGGTACAGACGGCCGCGGCTCGGAGCGCCGCGGCACCACGAGCCGCTCGTCGCCGCCCACGAGGTACGCGAAACCCGGTGCGAAACCAGCGAATCCGACCCGCCACGGCGTGGAGGTGTGGGCGTTGACGACTTGCGCGGTGCTCAGCCCGGTGTGCTCGGCCACCTCGGCGAGGTCGGCACCGTCGTACACGACATCGATCACCACGTCGATGTTTCCGTCCGGCGGTGCGGTCTCGACGGCGTCGGTGTCCACCGGCAGCCCGCGCAGGCGATGGCGAACGACCCCCTGGTAGCGGGGGGCGGCGAGCTTCACCAGCACGGTGCGGGAAGCCGGCACGATGTCGACGACGCCGGGCAGTGCGGCCTCACGCAACGCAGCAGTGGCCGCCAGCACCTCGACGGCGCTGTCGAACTCCAGCAGCAGCGCCCGATCGCCGTAGTCGAGGACGGTGTTGGCCACCGTCAGATCCATTGCCACGCTCATTACTCGACGGTAACTCCGGGTTTGCGCGGCGGCCAGAAATTTTCGAGCACTGCCAGAGCCGCCTTAGCAAATGCTTAGACGCCAAGGGCTTTCGTGATCAGCGGCGGCAGTTGGTCGGCCACAAGCGGGTAGCTCAGCGGCGACGCGAAGGCGAGTGCGCCGGCTTGGTCCTTGGTGGTGAAGATGCTCTGACTTTGGCGGGCCGCTACTTCGGCGACGGCCAGCAGCGCCCGCTGATCGTCCTCTCCGTCGGTGGTCCAGATGAGCACGTCGGCCGCGGCGAGCACGCCCTGGAGCTTGTCGCGGGGAATGAACGCGCGCTGCGGATCGACGGCGAACGGCGTGACGGCGTCGCTGACCACCAGGCCCATCTGAGTCAAAAACTCGGTGCGCCAGCCCGTCGTCGCCACCGCCTGGTCCTGGGAGAGCCGGCCCTGCAGCAGCAGCACCTTCTTGTCCTTGAAGTGCGGGTTCTGCCCCGCCAGCGCGCTGAACTTCTGGTCGACGCCGTCTATGAGCGACTTCATCTGGTCGGCTTGGAAGACCGCCTGGCCGATGGCGGTTGCCTGTTGTTTCCACGGCTCGAAGAACGCCTCGCCGTCGGACTGCGCGATCGTCGGCGCGACCGCGGCGAGTTTTTGGTAGGTGTCGGCGTCGACGCCGGCGTTTGTGGCCACGATCAGGTCGGGCTTCAGTTTGGCGATCTGATCGACCGCGATGCCGTTATCCAGGTTCAGCACAACGGGTTTGGCGTCGCCGAGTTTCGGCTGAGCCCAGGGCCACACCGCGAACGGCTGGTCGCCGAACCAGTTGGTCACCGCGATCGGTACGACGCCGACCGCGAGCAGATCGTCCTGCCCGGTGTAGCCGGCGCTGACCACCCGCTTGGGCGGTTCGGGAATGGTTGTCTCACCGAACACGTGCGTGACCGTCACGGGGCCACCGCCTTCGGCGTTGCGCCCGGCCGGCTTGCGCGACGAGCAGGCCGCGACTGCCAGCAGCCCGGCCGCGCCGGCCACGCCCAGGAATTCGCGCCGACCCAGAATCCGGCCAGTCGCGTGCATGCAGCGATTCTCTCTTATGCAGCGCCGCGGCGGGCGTTTAACGCGTTGGCCACGGGCTGTAGTCGGCGATCAGCTCCTCCTGCGGCGGCCGCTGGTCTTCGGGCACGTGCTGCAGGTTGATCCGGATCCGGTACCAGATGGAACTTGGCCCCCGCATGCCGTCGACCAGCACATCGGCCGGCTGCAGCCGGTCGGCGGCAGCGGGGTAGCGGTCGCGCCAGGTGTCCAGGGCGGCCATCGCCTCGTCCTTGGTCTTGGTGCGGGCGATCTCGATGAGCGGCATCGGGGACTGGCGGCGACCCGCCCCGGCTCGTTTGCGCGCGCCCTTCGGTGCTTTCTCGGCGGGGCCGAGTTCTTCGGCGAGTATCAGTAGCTGCTCCAATCCGCCTGTCGCCGAGTCTATTTCGGCCCACGGATCGCCGATGTCGGCGAACCGATCCGGCACGGTGGCCATCGTGAACGCCGCCGGGTCGCAGTCGGCGACCTCGTCCCAGTGCAGCGGTGTGGACACCCGCGCGTCCGGCGTCGCCCGCACCGAATACGCCGAGGCGACCGTGCGGTCCTTGGCGTTCTGGTTGAAGTCGACGAACACACCCTGGCGCTCCTCCTTCCACCACCGGGCGGTGGCCAGCTCGGGCGCGCGCCGCTCGACCTCGCGGGCCACGGTCTGGGCGGCCAGACGCACCTGGCGAAACGTCCACTGCGGCGCGATGCGCGCGTAGATATGGAAGCCGCGTGACCCGGACGTCTTGGGCCACGGCGTCAGCCCGTAATCCTCGAGCACCTCGCGGGCGACGGCGGCGACGTCGACGATCTGTGGCCACCCCACGCCAGGCATCGGGTCCAGGTCGACCCGCAACTCGTCGGGGTGGTCGAGATCCTCGGCGAGCACCGGATGCGGGTTGAGGTCGATGCAACCCAGGTTGATCGCCCAGGCCAGCCCGGCGGCGTCGTGGATGACGGCTTCGGCGGCCGAGGTGCCCGACGCATAGCGCAGCTCGGCGACGTCGACCCAGTCCGGGCGCTTGGCCGGAGCGCGCTTCTGGAAGATCGCCTCCTGATCGAGGCCCTTGACGAACCGCTTCAGGATCATCGGCCGCCCCGCGACGCCTCGTAGGGCGCCGTCGGCGACGGCCAGGTAGTAGCGGATCAGGTCCAGTTTGGTGTAACCGAGGTCCGGGAACATCACCTTGTCCGGATGGGTGACCTCAACGTCGCGGCCGCCCAGCTCGAGCGTCACCGGACCGACCATGGAGTTCATCGTAATTTTCCACGTCAAAGTGCGACGTGGCTCACATATGGTGGGGGCATGCCTAACCTGTTAGACCCGTTCGGGGCCGTGGCCAAAGCTCAGCAGTATGCGTCGCGTGGCCTGGCCGAACTGCATTACGTCCGCAAGATCTTCGAAGCGGGCGGGTTCCCGATCGAGCCCCCGCAGAACGTGGCGGCGATGGTCAACGACATCCGCAAGTGGGGCGAGATCGGGATGTTACCGGCGCTGCACGCGCGGCGCACTCCGGACAAGGTGGCGATCATCGACGACGACGGCGAGTTCACCTGGAAGGAGCTCGACGACGCCGCCAACGCGGTCGCCCACGGTCTGCTGGACAAGGGCGTCAAAGGCGGCGACGGTGTCGCGATCCTGGCGCGCAACAGCCGGTGGTTCGCCATCGCGGAGTACGGGTGCGCCCGGGTCGGTGCCCGCATCATCTTGCTGAACAGCTCGTTCTCTGGCCCGCAGATCAAGGAGGTGTCGGAGCGCGAAGACGCCAAACTGATCATCTACGACGACGAGTACACCGAAGACGTCAGCAAGGCCGACCCGCCGCTGGGCAAGCTGCGGGCGCTGGGCACCAACCCCGACGCAGACAAGGATTCGGGCAGCACGGACGAGACGCTCGCCGATCTGATCGAACGCAGCAGCGGGGAGCCCGCGCCCAAGGCGAGCAAGCACTCGTCGATCATCATTTTGACCAGCGGTACCACCGGCACCCCGAAGGGCGCCAACCGCAGCACCCCGCCGACCCTGGCGCCGATCGGCGGCATCCTGTCGCATGTTCCGTTCAAGGCCGGCGAGGTGACGGCGCTGCCGGCGCCGATGTTCCACGCGCTGGGCTTCCTGCACGCCACCATCGGGGCGTTCCTGGGCTCGACGCTGGTACTGCACCGCAAGTTCAAGCCACCGCAGGTGCTCGAAGACATCGAGAAGCACAAAGTGACGGCGATCGTTGTCGTGCCGGTGATGTTGGCGCGGATGCTCGATGCGGTCGAAAAGATGGACAAGAAGCCGGATATGTCGAGCTTGCGAATCATCTTCGTGTCCGGCTCCGCGCTGAACGCCGATGTGGCCGAACGGGCGCTCAAGGATTTCGGGCCGGTTGTCTACAACATGTACGGCTCCACCGAGATCGCGTTCGCCACGATCGCGGAACCCAAGCACTTGCAATACAACTCGTCGACGGCCGGGCCGGTGGTCAAAGGAGTGCGAGTCAAGATCTTCGACGAGAACGGCAAAGAGCTGCCGCAAGGAGAGGTGGGCCGGATCTTCGTCGGCACCAGCTTTCCGTTCGAGGGCTACACCGGCGGCGGGGGCAAGCAGATCATCGACGGAATGTTGTCGTCAGGCGACGTCGGCTATTTCGACGAGAACGGCCTGCTCTACATCAGCGGCCGCGACGACGAGATGATCGTGTCCGGCGGCGAGAACGTGTTCCCCGCCGAAGTCGAGGATTGCATCAGCGGGCACCCGGATGTGGTGGAGGCCACGGCGATTGGCGTCGAGGACAAGGAGTGGGGCCACCGGCTGCGCGCGTTCGTCGTCAAGAAGGAAGGCGCCGACATCGACGAGGACACCGTCAAGAAGTACGTGAAGGATCAGTTGGCCAAGTACAAGGTGCCGCGCGAAGTGATCTTCCTCGACGAGCTGCCGCGCAACCCCACCGGCAAGATCCTCAAGCGGGAGCTGCGCGAGATGGACGTCGACGGCGATGGCGATGGCGATGGCGGCAAATCCGAGAAAGAGCAGAAAGCCGACAACGGCTAGCCGTCGAATCCTGTTGCGCCGTCGAGTTGTTCGCGCAGGATGTCCAGTTGTCCGGTGTGGCGCGCGGTCTCTTCGATCATGTGCAGGTAAATCCAGCGCAGCGAGACACGGCCAAGGTGCCGGTGCGGCACGGTGTGTTCAAGCGGATATTCGGCTGCGATGCGCCGCGAATCTTCGCACTGCGCTTGGTATTCCGCTATCAGCGTGTCCAGTGATTCCTCGGGGAGGAACTCGAATTCCCAGGACCGCTCGTGCAGGCGGCGATTGTCGTCGACCCGCTCTTGCAGCAGCTGATCGAACCAGCCGTACTCCGCCCAGCGCAGGTGCTTGACCAGCCCGCCCACCGTCGTCGGCGACGCAACGAGGTGACGACGGGCGTCGGCGTCGGATAGCCCGGACACCTTGCGCACCACGATGCCTCGGTAGTTATCGAGGAATGACTCGAGGATCTCGCGCTCGCCGTCGCTCATGGCTGTCTCCGATTCGTTGAGATTGCGTTCAGGGCTGTGGTTTTCGCCGGATCACGACCCTGACAGCAATCTCAACGCAACGCAAGCCGTTTACGGGTCACGCGGCAGGCCCAGCAGCCGCTCGGCGATGATGTTGAGCTGTACCTCCGACGTGCCGCCGTAGATCGTGGTGGCGCGGCTGGCCAACAGATACTCCGCCCACTTGCCGGGCAGCTGCTCTGGGTCGCCGATCGCGGCGTCGGTGCCGAACGTCGACACCGCGAATTCGGCGTAGCCCTGGCCGGTGCGCATCGACAGCAGTTTGGAGATTGCCGCCGACGGCATTGCGTCACCGCCGGCCAGCGTCAGCAGCGTCGAGCGCATGTTGAGCACCTTGGCGGCATGCCCCTCCGCGATCAACTGCCCGGCGCGGTTCTGCGCGACCTGGTCGAACTGCCCGTCGCGGATGAACTCGACGAAGCCGTCGAGGTTGGCCAGGAACGGTGCCTCGCTGCTGCCGATCGAAACCCGTTCCGCGGTCAGCGTGGTGCGGCTGACTTCCCAGCCCCGGTTCACCTCGCCGAGCACCAACTCGTCGGGAACGAACACGTCATCGATGAACACGGTGTTGAACATTGCGCCACCGGTGAGTTCGCGCAGCGGCTTGACCTCCACGCCGTCGCTGTTCATGTCCAGCAGGAAGTAGGTGATGCCATTGTGTTTCGGGGCGCTTGGGTCCGTGCGGGCGAGCAGCATGCCCCACTGCGAGAACTGCGCGGCGGTGGTCCAGATCTTCTGTCCCGTGATGCGCCAGCCGCCTTCGGTTCTGGTCGCTTTTGTGGTGAGGCTGGCCAGGTCGGAGCCGGCACCCGGCTCGGAAAACAGTTGGCACCAGATCATTTCGCCGCGGAAGGTCGGCGGCAGGAACCGCTGCTTCTGCTCCTCGGTGCCGAATGCCACGACCGAGGGGATCAGCCACGTCGCGATGCCCATTTGCGGACGTTTGACCCGCCCGGCCGCGAACTCCTGGTCGATGATGATCTGCTCGACCGGGCCAGCGGCACGTCCCCACGGCTTCGGCAGGTAGGGCAGCACCCAGCCGCCCTCCGCGATCGCCGTATTGCGTTGCTCGCGTGGAATAGCCTTGAGCGCAGCGACTTCCGCGCGGATTTCTTCCCGCAGCTTCTCGGTGTCCGGATCCAAGTCGATGTTGAGTTTGCGCATCCCGGTGCTGGTCGCGGTGTCGACCACCCGCTGCGGGTAGTCGGTGCGACGGCCGAAAGACGCGGCCAAGATCAGTGCGCGTCGGTAATAGACGTTGGTGTCGTGCTCCCAGGTGAACCCGATCCCGCCGTGCACCTGGATGCAATCCTGCGTACAGCGGACAGCGGCTGCCGGGGCCAGTGTCGCCGCCACCGCGGCCGCGAATTCGACTGCAGGGCTTGCCTCATCGAGAGCGCGGGCGGCGTCCCACACCGCCGCGGTGGCCCGCTCGGTGTCGGCGACCATTTCGGCGCACTTGTGCTTGACGGCCTGGAACTGGCCGATCGGCCTGCCGAACTGTTCGCGGATCTTGGCGTATTCCGAGGCGGTGTCGGTGGCCCACCGCGCGACGCCGACGGCCTCGGCGGACAGCAGCGTGGACATCAGCGCGTGCGCGGTGGTCATCGACAGGTTGCTCAGTACCGCGTCGTCGCCGACCTCGACCGCGTTGGCGCGCACATGGGCGATCGGGCGCAGCGGGTCGACGCTCTTGACCGGTTCGATCTCGAGTTGGTCGGCGCGCAGCACGACCCATTCCTCGCCGCTGTCGATGGCCACCGGTAACACCAGCACCGACGCCTGCGCCGCCGCGGGCACCGCCCTGACCTCGCCGCGGATCACCAACCCGTCGCCGTGGCGGGTGGCGGTCAGGCCGGGACCCAGCGCGTAGGCGGCGATGGTCGCGCCTGACGCCAAATCGCCCAGCACCTTGGTGTCCGGGTCGTGCGCGGAGATCAGCGCGCTGGCGATCGCCGACGGCACGAACGGGCCAGGTACCGCGCCGTAGCCGAATTCGGCGAGCACCACCGCCAATTCGAGGATGCCAAACCCTTGTCCGCCAACGGATTCCGCGAGATGCACACCCTGCAGGCCTTGTTCGGCCGCGGCCTGCCAGTACGGCGGGGGATTGTCGATCGGTGATTCCAGCGCGGCGTGCAAAACCTCCGACGGCGCTACCCGCGCCACCAGGGACCGCACCGAATCGGCCAAGTCTTGATGCTCAGGAGTAATCGCGATCGGCATTGGTCGCCTTCCCTAGGTGGCCTCGTCCCCCTCAATCTAATAACCGGTCGGTTGATTGACTACATTGGCCAGCTGCTGCCCGTCCCGCAGCCGGCGGCAGTTGGCGACGGCCTCGATGAGGTAGCGCCGCATCGTGTCGACGGTGTACCAGCTGACGTGTGGTGTAAGCACGACGTTGTCCAGGCTCAGCAGCGGGTTGCCCGGTGCCACCGGCTCGACGGCGAAAACGTCGAGCCCCGCGGCGCCCAACCGTCCGCTGTCCAGCGCCTCCACCAGGGCCGCCTCGTCGACGATCTCACCGCGTGAGGTGTTGACCAGCACCGCGCCGGGCCTCATCGCGGCCAGCTCGTCGCGGCGGAGCAGGTGGTGCGTCGAGGCCGTCAACGGCAGGTGCAGCGAGACGATGTCGCTGGCGGCGAGCAGGTCGGGCAGCGTGCGCCAGCCCGGCAATCCGTCGTCGCCGGTGCTGGTGTGCAGTACCGTCGCGCCCATCGCAGCGACAATGCCCGCCACCTGCTTGGCGATGTTGCCGTAACCGACCAATCCGACGGTGCAGCCGCCGATGTCGCGCACCGTCTCGCCCAGTTGCGGATCCGACGGCCAGCCGCGGCCCTCGCGGGTGAGCCGGTCGAGCACCGGCAACCGGCGCAGTGCGGCCAGCATCAGCAGCACCGTGCCCTCGGCCACCGATGGCGCATTGGCACCCGGCATGTTCGCCACCGCGATGCCCTGCTCGGTCGCGGCCGCCACGTCGATGGTGTTGACCCCGGCGCCGAGTTTGTGCACCAGCCGCAGCTTCGGCGCGAGGCGCAGGTCGGCCCCCGAAAGCGGGCGCAGCACATGCCAGATCACCTCGGCGTGCGGCAGCTCGCGGTAGAAGTCGTCGTCGCCGGCACACCACCGAATATCAAGCCAGTCAGCTTCGGGCGCAACAAAATCCAGCACCTGAGCCCCCGGAACGAAGTGGGCGAGGACTCTCAGCGCCACCTTTTGGCAATCCACTTGGCAATCGTGTCAGCCTGCTCGCTGCGCGCTCCGGGGGTGGTGAAGTAGTGGTCGGTGTCGATCGTGCACATCGACTTGTCGGTGCTGGCCAGTGCGTCGTAGATCCGCTGGGCATCCGACGGGAAGACCCCGGTGTCGGCGTCGGCGTTGATGACCAGTGCCGGGCAGGTGATGCGCGCCAGATGCGGTTCGGCGCGGGTCTGGGCGGTCCGCAGGCTCCACATGCCCAGCCAGTTGTGCAACGTGCAGGCCGCCGCGATGCCATGTGCGGACCGGTTCGCCTTGGCCGGAATGCCCGCGTAGCACATGTTGGGCTGGCGTCTCGTGGGCTCGATGGTGGGGTCGACCATCCGCGGATCGGCCCAGGTCCGCATCACGGTGAACGGCCGATCCGAAAACCCCGCGGCCCGTACCCGTTTCAGCTCTTTTTCGGCCCAATCGGTGATGGCGTGGTTGCGGGCGACCTGGGCCGCGCGGTAGCGCGCCACGAACTCCTTCGAGAACGGCGGACCGTTGTGTTCGTTGAACAGGTCCAGATCCGGATCGGTGGCGACGGGGTCGTTCTCCTCGATGACGGCGGCGTCCATCCATGCGGTCAGCACGTCGGGACGACCGGGGTGGGCGGCGCTGGCGACGTAGCCGTCGGCCGGCAGCAGCTCGGTCAGCCCGCTGGCGGGCCGCATGCCGGGTAGCGGGCTGACATTCGGCTCGACCGCCTGTGACTGGTAGGCCGCCATCAGCGAGCCGCCGCCCGAGTTACCCAGCAGCACAATGGTTTCCACGCCCTGAACCTCACGCAGCCAGCGCACACCGACCCCAATGTCCACCAGAGCGTGGTCGAGCAGAAAACTGCTCTCGAAACCGCGGAATCTCGTGTTCCAGCCAAGGAACCCGATGCCGCGGGTGGCCATATAGTCCGCGAGATAGTGTTCGGAGAAGTCGATCTGGTAGTGCGTGGCGATCATTGCCACCTTCGGCTTGCGACCCACGCCGCGGTGATACAGCCCCTGACAGGGGTTCCCGCCCGCGCCGGCCCGACGCGCGGTGGGCGAGGGCAGTCCGATGAACTCGCGAATCACTCCAGGGGTGGCCATCTCACGGGACCTCCTTGTAGTAGATGGCGCGGTAGAAGATGTTGGCCAGCGTGTTGATGCAAGCCTCGTCGTCTGGATCACCGGCCACATACGCACGAGCGCCGCTGAGCTGGAGGTAGCAGAACTGGTTGAACATCGCCACGATCGCCACCGCGATCAGCTGCGGGTCGTCGTCGGCGCAGTACCCGTCGGTCTGTGCACGTCGCACCGTTTCGGTGATGAAAGAGACCGGGACTGCGCAGATCTCGGCCCAGTACTGGGCGAAGTCGTCGCTGACCATCGCCAGCTGTGACACGCTGATCATCTCCGCGAGCCGGTTGCGATAGGTGTGCCAGTGTGCGGCCGCGACTTCGTGCGCCCGCGCCTGGTTGGAAAGTCCATGCTGGACAACAGTTTTCGCGCGCTGATTGGCCTCGTCGCGGAACCGCAGAGCCCATTCGCGGATCATCGCCTCTTTGGAGTCGTAGTAGTTGTAGAACGAGGCCGTCGATCGGCCAGCTTCGGTCGCGATGTCGGCGATGGTGGCGGCCAGTATCCCTTTGCGGGCGATGACGGCCCGGGCAGCGGCGTCGATCGCGGCCTGGGTTCGGCGGCCGCGATGTGTGGGCAATTCGGCGCGCTGGCCGGGCTGCTCGGACACGGTGTACACCGGCGGCGCCTCCTCTCGCTGCGACGCGTGCGACCCCTGGAAGAGAGCTGAATCTGATGTTAGATTCAGATCCAGATCTTCGTGCACGGATCAGCGATACGCGTGCCGACCGACGGGAGCCCGGCAGATGATCAAGCCGCACAACCCCAACAGCGAATTCGAACTCGGCGGAATCAACCATGTCGCGCTGGTGTGTTCGGACATGGCCCGCACCGTCGACTTCTACAGCAACGTCCTCGGCATGCCGCTGATCAAATCGCTGGACCTGCCCGGCGGTCAGGGGCAGCACTTCTTCTTCGACGCAGGCAACGGCGACTGCGTCGCGTTCTTCTGGTTCGCCGACGCGCCCGACCGGGTGCCGGGTGTGTCGTCGCCGGCCGCCATCCCCGGGATCGGGGAGATCACCAGCGCGGTCAGCACGATGAACCATCTGGCCTTCCACGTCCCCGCCGAGAAGTTCGACGACTACCGAAAGCGGCTCAAAGAAAAGGGTGTGCGGGTCGGTCCGGTGCTCAACCACGACGAGAGCGAGATGCAGGTCTCGGCGACGCTGCACCCCGGCGTGTACGTGCGATCCTTCTACTTCCAGGACCCGGACGGCATCACCCTCGAGTTCGCCTGCTGGACAAAGGAATTCAGCGGTAGCGACGCCAAGGCGGTACCGAAGACGGCGGCCGACCGCCGGGTGCCCGTCTAATCGCGGTACAGCGCCGGGTCGGCCAGCTCGTCGAGCAGCGACGCCAGGTGATCGACGAGCTGCCCGGAATCCAGCCGCACCTCGCCGGCCAGCCAGGCGCTCAGTGTTTGCCCGACACCGCCGACCACGAAATGCGCGGTGGCGGTGATCCGGTCGTTGCGCTGCATCCTCAGCGCGGCGCCGGCGTGCTGGCCGGACAGCATCGCGAACAGCGCGCTGGACTCTTCGCGCTTGCGCACCAGCACCGCGTTGGCCGGCTGCGAGCTGAACAGCAAACGCCCCACCCGCGGGTCCCCGTCGATGGTGCGCACGATGTTGGCTATCCCGGCGCGGGTCTGCTCCTCGGGTGGTGCCGCGGCCACCGCAGCCTGGGTGGTGGCGGCCAGGTCGGCGATCACCCAGTCGAACACCGCACCGACGAACTCGTCTTTGTTGGCGAAACTCTCGTAGAAGTAGCGGGCGGCCACCCCTGCGCGACGGCACACGCCCCGCACGGTCAGCTCGGCCGGATCCTGCTGATCGGCGCCCAGCAAATCCAGGCCGGCGGCCAGTAGGCGACTGCGGCGCGCGGCCAGCCGCTCGGCGGGGTCGATGCCCCGGTAGGGCCGCGCGCTCGTCGTCTCCAGGGCCATGGCCACCATCTTGACATCGAAGTCGCCCGGACGGCAATATCAGGAAACAAGCGTTCTCACAATTAGCGGGCAGGTGTGGCGATGACGATCAGTGAACCCATCGGGCAGGTCGAGCGTGCGGTCAGCGACCCGCCCGACCCGCGGTTGAAACGGCGCGGGCGTCGGCTGCGGACGGCGGGGATGGACGACGGCCTGATGGGCGTGGCGCTGCTGGCCGGCCCGGCCAACGTGATCATGCAATTGGCTCGCCCCGGCGTCGGCTACGGAGTGGTGGAGAGCCGGGTGGAAAGCGGCCGGGTCGACCTGCATCCGATCAAGCGGGCGCGCACCACGTTCACCTACCTGGCGGTGGCCAGCGCCGGCACCGACGAACAGAAGGCCGCGTTTCGCCGGGCGGTGAACCGTGCGCACGCGCAGGTGTACTCGACGGACGAAAGCCCGGTGTCCTACAACGCTTTCGACCCGGAGTTGCAGCTCTGGGTCGGTGCCTGCCTATACAAGGGCGGGGTCGACATCTACCGCATCTTCGTCGGCGAGATGGACGACGAAGAGGCCGAGCGCCACTATCGCGAGGGGATGGCGCTGGGCACCACACTGCAGGTGCCGCCGGAGATGTGGCCGGCCGATCGCGCCGCCTTCGACCGGTACTGGCAGGAGTCGCTGGACAAGGTGCACATCGACGACACCGTGCGCGAGTACCTCTATCCGATCGCCGTGGGCCGGATGCCCGGCGTGACGCTGCCCGGGCCGGTGCAGCGCTGGCTGGACAGCTTCGGCCTGCTGATCACCGCGGGCTTTCTGCCGCAACGGTTCCGCGACGAGATGCGTTTTGAGTGGGATGCCGTCAAGCAGCGCCGCTTCGACCGGCTGATGGCCGTGCTGCGGTTCGGCAACAACCTGATGCCGCGGTTCGTCCGCAAGTTCCCGTTCAACGTGCTGCTGTGGGATCTGGACCGGCGGATCAAGAAGGGCCGGCCGCTGGTCTAGTCGGCGCTCAGTAGTGTCGGTGGTATGCGTACTGACGGTGACACCTGGGACATCACGACGAGTGTCGGCTCGACTGCGTTATTCGTGGCGACCGCCCGAGCATTGGAGGCGCAAAAGCCCGACCCGCTGGCCGTGGACCCGTTCGCCGAGGTGTTCTGCCGCGCGGTGGGTGGCGACTGGGCCGGCGTGCTCGACGGCAAAGTGCCCGACCATCAACTGAAGACCGACGACTTCGGTCAGCACTTCGTCAACTTCCAAGGCGCCCGCACCAAGTACTTCGACAACTACTTCCGGCAGGCTGCCGACGCGGGCGTCCGTCAGGCGGTCATCCTGGCCGCCGGGCTGGACTCCCGCGCCTACCGGCTGTCGTGGCCCGACGGGACGACGATCTTCGAGCTGGACCAACCCCAGGTGCTGGAGTTCAAGCGCGAGGTGCTCGCCGAGCACGGCGCAGAACCACGCGCCGAGCGTCGCGAGGTTGCCGTCGACCTACGTGAAGACTGGCCACAGGCATTGCGGGACAGCGGTTTTGACCCGGCCAAGCCGTCGGCCTGGATTGCCGAGGGCCTGCTGATCTACCTTCCGGCCGACGCGCAGCATCAGTTGTACACGGGAATCGATGCGTTGGCTGCCCCCGGCAGCCACGTGGGCCTGGAGGATGGTGCCCCGATGCCGCCCGACGAGTTCGCCGCCGCCGTCGAGGAAGAACGCGCAGCGAACGCCCGAGGCGAGCAGCGGTTGTTCTTCCAGCTGGTCTACAACGAGCAGTGCGCACCGGCCGACCAGTGGTTCGATGAACGCGGCTGGACCGCGGTGCCGACCCCGCTGGGCGACTACCTACGCAAAGTCGGGCGACCGGTCCCGGAGCCGGGTACCGAGGCGGGGCCGATGATTGCCCGCAACACTTTGGTCAGCGCGGTCAAGGGCTGAGGACGAGACTCACTCGGGGTCCCAGCTGCCCGGCATCATCGGCATGGTCGGTCCGCCGCCGAACCGGTCGTCGTCCAGCGTCGCCAATCCCCGTTGCGAAGCGGTCTTTGGGGCGGT
The DNA here is from genome assembly GCF_003402475.1 of Mycobacterium sp. MFM001. GTDB lineage: Bacteria > Actinomycetota > Actinomycetes > Mycobacteriales > Mycobacteriaceae > Mycobacterium. Next base: position 89,642 of record NZ_BFAB01000001.1, on the reverse strand, counting down.
ACCGGCAAAACCCAACAGTCCTGCGCCCTGATCCGAGGCCACGGTTTCTGCGTTCGGATCCAGGAATTCGTAGCGGTAACCGCGGTCGATGCGTTTCGGTGCCGGACGCCGGCGCCGACGCGTCTGTTCCTCCTTACCCGCCGATGCCGCCGTCGCGGCCGGAGTTGCGGCATCCTCGGACGTCGGCTTGGCCGTCTTGCCGCGGACGCTCGACTGCGCACCGCACCCAAGAAGACCCGCCAGATACGGGTTCTGCGCGCCGAGAGTAGCTTCCGGCCCCGTCAGCGGCGGTGGAGGCGGGGGAGCGCTCGGCGGAGGCGGAGTAACGGGTGCGGGTGCCGTCGCGGCCGGAGCAGCAGGGGGCGTCGGCGCAGCGCTCGGAGTAGCAGCGGGCCCGACGGCCGGCACCGGGGGCACCGTCGCGACGGGAATAGGTGCCGCCGCTACGGGAACCGGCGCCGGCGGCGTCACACCGGCCAGTCCGGCCAGCCCGGCGAATCCACCCGCCGCTCCCATGGGTGCCATTGCCATGGGCGCGGTCAACCCCAAGGTGTAGATCGGATTGCTGAGCACAAAGCCGATCAACCCCACGGGGTTGTAGAGAATCAGCCAGATCAGATACATCGTGCGGTGTACGACGAACTGGGTGCCGAGCAGCAGCACCGCCTCAAGGAATTGCACCGGGTTACCCGCGTAGTTGGCAAGCATGGCTTCGGCGCGAGGGAGGAAGGTCGCCAAACTCGGCTGCATCATCTGGAACGAGTTCGGCAAAAACGGATTGAACTGCGGCGGGAAGATGGCCTGTAGCCACTGCTCGGGGGTGGTGGGCAGCGTGGTGCCCATACCGGGCATATTGCCCATGCCTCCGCCCATGCCCGAGCCGTTCCCCATGCCCGAGCCGCTGCTCATGTCCGATTTCATGATCTGCGGCGCCGCCGTGCTGCGTGGGGTCGTGGCGACAGCCGCCGTCGAAACAGACTGATAGGCGGTCATGGTCGTGGCAGCCTGGACCCACATCCGCAGGTAGTCGGCCTCGTTCAGGGCGATCGGGATGGTGTTGACGCCGAAGAAATTGGTCGCCACCAACACGGCGTGGGTGGCGTGGTTGGCGGCCAGTTCGGCCAGCGTCGGCATGGTGGCCAGCGCGGTCAGGTAAGCGGTTGCCGCGGTCACCTGCTGGGCGGCCGTCGCGGCGCTGTCCGCGCCGGCCTGCATCAGCCAGGTCACGTACGGAGCGTGGGCGGCAAGATACGACTCCGCGCTCGGGCCCTCCCATGCGCCGGCCTGCACCGCTTCCAGGACTGCGGTGAGTTCGTCTGCAGCCGAGGCGTATTCCGTGCTGAGCGTGTCCCACGCGGCGGCGGACGCCAGCAACGGCCCCGGCCCCGGGCCGCTGCTCAACAGCGTGGAGTGCACTTCCGGTGGGAACGCCATCCAAATCGGCGCAGTCATCGCACACCTCTTCCGATGCGGGTGGTCGAAGCCGCCCCAGATAGCACGTACTACGACATTCTATGACCGTAGGTGCGGAAATTTGGTGCAGTTTTCTCCGTATCAGCTGTGAAAATTGGCTGTTGTGCCCGCGGATGCGTGGAAGGATCGTGCCGTGTCAACGCTGCGATGGCTAGCCGGCCGGGCGATGCTCGCTCAGCCGGGGAACCCGACACGGCAGCAGACCGACTGATAGTGAGACCCGTTCAATCGAGGGCGTCGGCGTGGGGTATGGTCCCGGCGAGGCGTTATCGAAAATGGTTTTCATCAACGTGTGGTGCCGGAAGGAGGCTGTCTTGTTCCGCCAGTCTCGTGGTCGGGGCCACTCGCTGCTCCAATAGGGGCGTCTCGACACTTAGCTTATGCAATGCTAACTTCAGCGAAGTTAGGTAGCACTAACAACAGGAGGAGACGGGGGCGTGGATAGCGCTGACACCGGCACGCTCGCGACGCGGCCCGCAACTGCCCGGGTTGACGACGACGTCATCAGCCGATTCGCCACCTGCTGCCGGGCACTGGGGCTCCAGGTCTACGACCGCCGGCGCCCCGCCGACCTGGCCGCCGCCCGATCCGGCTTCACCGCACTGACCCGCATCGCCTACGACCAGTGCGACGCCTGGACAGGCCTGGCCGCTGCCGGTGACCTGTCAGCCCGTGTGCTGGAAGCGGTTTCGCGCACCGCGCCCACCGCCGGGATATTGCAGCGCCGCGTCGAACTGCCGCCGCGCGCCTTGGGCTTCTACTACGACACCGGCCTGTACCTACGCTTTCGCGCCACCGACCCCGACGATTTCCACCTCGCCTACGCGGCGGCCCTGGCCGCCGAGGGGCGCTACGCCGACGCACACAAGCTGGTCAGCGACATCACCGAGCGACGGCCGAGCTGGCGCGACGCCCGGTGGGTCACGGTGGCCATCCACTACCGCGCCGAGCGCTGGTCCGACGTCGTCAAACTGCTGACCCCTGTCGTCAACGATCCCGACCTCGACGAGACGTACGCGCACGCCGCCAAGATCACGCTGGGCATTGCGCTGGCCCGGCTGGGCATGTTCGCGCCGGCGTTGTCGTACCTGGAGGAACCCGACGGTCCGGTTGCCGTCGCCGCGGTCGACGGCGCGCTGGCCAAAGCCCTGGTGCTGCGTGCGCACGTCGACGAAGACTCCGCAAGCGAAGTCCTGCAGGACCTCTACGCGGCCAACCCGGAAAACGAGCAGATCGAGCACGCCCTGTCCGACACCAGCTTCGGGATCGTCACTACCACCGCGGCCCGGATCGAGGCGCGCACCGACCCGTGGGACCCAGAAACGGAGCCCAGCGCCGAGGACTTCATCGACCCCGAGTCCCGGGAGCGCAAGGCCGAGCTGCTCGCCGAGGCCGAACGCCAGCTCGCCGAATTCATCGGACTGGAACAGGTCAAAAACCAGGTGGCGCGGCTGAAGAGTTCGGTCGCAATGGAATTGGTGCGCAAGCAACGCGGGCTCACGGTCGCCCAGCGCACCCACCACCTGGTTTTCGCCGGACCGCCCGGTACCGGTAAGACCACCATCGCCCGCGTCGTCGCCAAAATCTATTGCGGGCTGGGCCTTTTGAAGAAAGAGAACATCAAAGAGGTGCACCGCGCAGATCTGATCGGCCAGCACATCGGCGAGACCGAAGCCAAGACCAACGCGATCATCGACAGCGCACTGGATGGCGTGCTGTTCCTCGACGAGGCCTACGCGCTGGTGGCCACCGGCGCCAAGAACGACTTCGGCCTGGTAGCCATCGACACCCTGCTGGCCCGGATGGAGAACGACCGCGACCGGTTGGTGGTCATCATCGCCGGATACCGCGCCGACCTGGACAAGTTCCTCGACACCAACGAAGGTCTGCGATCACGGTTCACCCGCAGCATCGACTTCCCGTCGTACAACCCGGGCGAACTCGTCGAGATCGCGCACAAGATGGCCGAGCAACGTGACAGCGCCTTCGAGAAGGCCGCGCTCGACGATCTGGAGAAACTGTTCGCGCATCTGGCCTCCTCGACGACTCCCGACTCCAACGGGGTGAACCGGCGCAGCCTCGACATCGCCGGTAACGGGCGGTTCGTCCGAAACATCGTGGAAAAGTCCGAGGAAGAAAGAGAATTCCGATTGGATCACTCGGAGCAGGCGGGAACCGGTGAGTTCACCGACGACGAACTGATCACGATCACCGCCGACGACGTCGCCAACTCGGTAGAGCCGCTGCTGCGTGGCCTCGGCCTGTCGGTGCCGGCATGACGGCCCGCGAGCCAGACGACGAACGGCGCTCGTTCTCGTCGCGCACCCCGGTCAACGACAACCCCGACAAGGTCGTCTACCGTCGCGGCTTCGTCACCCGCCACCAGGTGAGTGGATGGCGATTTGTCATGCGCCGCATCGCTTCTGGCGTGGCCCTGCACGACACCCGCATGCTCGTCGACCCGTTGCGCACCCAGACGCGCTCGGTGGTCATGGGCGTGCTGATCCTGGCCACCACCCTGGTGGGCTGCTTCGTGTTCTCGCTGATCCGGCCAAACGGGTCGCCGGCCAACAACCCGGTGCTGGCCGACCGGTCCAGCGCTGCGCTGTACGTGCGGGTCGGTGACCGGCTGCACCCCGTGCTCAACCTGACGTCGGCCCGGCTGATCGCCGGACGGCCGGTCAACCCCACCACCGTGAAAAGCAGTGCGCTGGACCAATTCCCGCGCGGCAACCTGATCGGTATCCCCGGTGCGCCGGAGCGGATGGTGCAAAACACCAACAAGGACGCCAACTGGACGGTGTGCGACGCCGTCAGCGGTCCGGACACCGGTGTCACGGTGATCGCCGGGACCCCGGACAGCAGCGGCGCCCGCGCGGCGACGCTGGCCGCCGGGCATGGCGTGCTCACCAAAAACGACGCAGGCACCTGGCTGTTGTGGGACGGCAGGCGCAGCAAGATCGACCTGGCCGACCGCGCGGTCACCGGCGCGCTGGGCTTCGGCACCGACGTGCCGGCGCCGCGGACGATAGCCGCCGGTCTGTTCAACGCGATTCCCGAAGCCCCGGCGCTGTCCGCCCCGGCCGTTCCCGACGCCGGCAGCCCGCCCCAGTTCCCCCTGCCGGTGGGGGCGCCGGTCGGCGCGGTCGTCGTCGCCTACGCCGCAGACAACTCCCCGCTGTACTACGCCGTGTTACCCGATGGGCTGCAGCCGATTTCGGCGGTCCTTGCCGCGATGCTGCGCAACGCCAACTCCTACGGTTTGGACCAGCCGCCGCGGCTGAGCGCCGACCAAGTTGCCAAGCTGCCGGTGTCGCGGGCGCTGGACACTGCCCGCTATCCCGATCAGCGGATCAGCCTGGTCGACGCCGCCCGTGATCCGGTCACGTGCGCGCACTGGAGCAAGCCGGAGGGTGCCGCCACCAACTCGCTGACGCTGTTGTCCGGCTCGGCGCTGCCGGTGCCCGAGGCGGTGCACACCGAGGACCTGGTCAGTGCCGGCGCGGGCGGGACCGCCACGCGTGTCGCGCTGGCCCCCGGCACCGGCTACTTCGCCCAGAGCGTCGGCCACGGTCCGGAGTCGCCGGCCGCGGGGTCGCTGTTCTGGATCTCCGACACCGGTGTGCGCTACGGCATCGACACCGAAGCCGGTTCCACCGGTCACTCCAAAACCGTTGAAGCTCTTGGCCTCAACCCGCCCCCGACTCCGATCCCGTGGTCGATGCTGTCGCTGTTCGCGCCTGGACCGACGCTGTCGCGCGCCGATGCGCTGCTCGCCCACGACGGCCTGGCGCCCGACAAGCGGCCCGGTCGCACGACCTCAGCTGAGGAGACCCGATGAGCCGTCTGATCTTCGAGGCCCGCCGCCGGGTGCCGCGGCCGGCGAGCCGCAAGGGAGCCATCAACATCGAGGCGCCCCCGGAACTGCCGCGGGCGATTCCGCCGTCGCTGCTGCGACGCGCGCTGCCCATCGTGATCGTCATCCTGATCGTCGGGATGATCGTCGCGATGGTCGCCACCGGGATGCGGGTGATCTCCCCGCAGACCTTGTTCTTCCCGTTCGTGTTGTTGCTGGCCGCCACAGCGCTGTACCGCGGCACCGACAACAAGATGCGCACCGAGGAAGTCGACGCCGAGCGCGCCGACTACCTGCGCTACCTGTCGGTGGTCCGGGACAACGTCCGCGCCCAGGCCGCCGAGCAACGCGCGGCCGCCGAATGGTCGCATCCCGACCCCGCCGAACTGGTCGCCATACCCGGATCCCGGCGCCAATGGGAGCGCGACCCGGCCGACGACGACTTCCTGGTGGTGCGGGCCGGACTGCATTCGGCACCGCTGGCCACCGCGCTGCGCGTCAACGACACCGCGGACGAGATCGACCTGGAGCCGGTGTCGCACAGCGCTTTACGCAGCCTGCTGGACACCCAGCGCACGGTGCGCGACGTGCCGGCCGGCATCGATTTGACCAAGGTTTCGCGGATCACCGTGCTCGGCGACACCGACGACGTGCGGGGCGCGTTGCGCGCCTGGATCGCCCAGGCGGTGACCTGGCACGACCCGACGGTGCTCGGCGTCGCGCTGGCCACGCCCGACCTGGAGTCGCCGGACTGGTCGTGGCTGAAATGGCTTCCGCACGTGGACATTCCGGGTCAGGTGGACGGCGTCGGGCCGGCGCGCTACCTGTCGACCAACATCGACGAGCTGGCCGCACAGCTGGGTCCGGCGCTTGCCGACCGGCCGGCCTTCACCGGTGGTCCGGCCGACGCGCTGCGGCACCTGCTGGTCGTCGTCGACGACCCCGACTACGACGTCAACGCGTCGACGCTGGCGGCCGGATGGGCCGGAGTCACCGTCATCCACCGTTCGGCCACCCCGCCGCACCGCGAGCAGTATTCGGATCCCGAACGGCCGATTCTGCGTGTCGCCCACGGTGTTATCGATCGGTGGCAGACCGGCGGATGGCAGCGCTACGTCGACACCGCCGACACCTTCGGCGCGGACGAGGCCGCGCATCTGGCGCGGCGGCTGTCCCGCTGGGATTCCAACCCCACCCACAGCGGGCTGCAGTCGGCGGCCACCCGCGGCGCCACTTTCACGACACTGCTGGGGATTCCGGATGCGTCGCGTCTTGACGTGCCGACATTGTGGGCGCCGCGGCGCCGCGAGGACGAGTTGCGGGTCCCGATCGGCGTCACCGCGACCGGCGAGCCGCTGATCTTCGACCTCAAGGACGAAGCCGAGGGCGGCATGGGTCCGCACGGCCTGATGATCGGTATGACCGGTTCCGGCAAGTCGCAGACGTTGATGTCGATTCTGTTGTCGCTGTTGACAACTCACCCCGCCGACCGGCTGATCGTGATCTACGCCGACTTCAAGGGTGAGGCCGGCGCGGACAGCTTCCGGCATTTCCCGCAGGTCGTCGCGGTGATCTCGAACATGGCCGAGAAGAAGTCACTGGCCGACCGGTTCGCCGACACGCTGCGCGGTGAGGTGGCGCGCCGCGAGGTGTTGCTGCGGGAGGCAGGCCGTCGCGTGCAGGGCAGCGCGTTCAACTCGGTCACCGAGTACGAGAACGCGATTGCGGCGGGTCACGACCTGGCGCCGATCCCGACGTTGTTCGTGGTTGCCGACGAGTTCACCCTGATGCTGGCCGACCACCCCGAATACGCGGAGCTGTTCGACTACGTCGCCCGTAAAGGCCGTTCGTTCCGCATCCACATTCTGTTCGCGTCGCAGACCCTGGACATCGGCAAGATCAAGGACATCGACAAGAACACCTCCTACCGGATCGGTTTGAAGGTGGCCAGCCCGGCGGTGTCGCGGCAGATCATCGGTGTGGAGGACGCCTACCACATCGAATCGGGCAAGGAGCACAAGGGTGTGGGGTTCTTGGTGCCTGCACCGGGTGCGGCGCCGATCAAGTTCCGCAGCACCTACGTCGACGGCATCTACGATCCGCCGCAGGCGGCGAAAACGCTTGTGGTGCATTCTGCTCCGGAGCCCAAGCTGTTCAGCGCCGGGCGCGTCGAGCCGGATCAGGACACGGTGATCACCGGCGTCGACGAGGAGGAGCCGGCCGGCCCGCCGCGCAAGCTGATCGCCACCATCGGCGACCAGTTGGCCCGGTACGGGCCGCGCGCACCGGAGCTGTGGCTGCCGCCGCTCGACGAGCCGATTCCGCTCAGGTCGGTGCTGAGCCGCTCCGCGATACCGCAGGGACAATGGCGCTGGCCCCTCGGCGAGATCGACAAGCCGTTCGAGATGCGCCGCGACCCGCTGGTGTTCGACGCGCGCTCGGCGGCCGGAAACATGGTTATCCACGGCGGCGCCAAGTCGGGCAAATCGACTGCGCTGCAGACCTTTATCCTCTCGGCCGCCAACCTGCATGCGCCCGGTGAAGTGAGCTTCTACTGCCTGGACTACGGCGGCGGGCAGCTGCGGGCGCTGGAGGACTTGGCCCACGTCGGCAGTGTGGCGTCGCCTCTGGAGCCCGAGCGCATCCGTCGTACCTTCGGCGAGCTCGAGCAGCTGCTGCGCATCCGTCAGCAGCGGGAGGTGTTCCGGCATCGGCAGGATTCGGGGCTCGACGACGGGTTCGGCGAAGTGTTCCTGGTCATCGACAACCTCTATGCCTTCAGCCGGGACAACACCGACCAGTTCAACACCCGTAACCCCTTGCTGTCCAAGGTGACTGAGCTGGTCAACGTCGGTCTTGCCTACGGCATCCACGTGATCGTCACCACGCCGAGCTGGCTGGAGGTGCCGCTGGCCATGCGCGACGGTCTCGGGCTGCGCCTGGAACTCAAGCTGCACGACTCCCGCGACAGCAATGTCCGGGTGGTCGGGGCGCTGCGCCGCCCGGCCGAGTCGGTGCCGGCGGACCAGCCGGGCCGCGGGCTGACGATGGCGGCCGAACACTTCTTGTTCGCGGCTCCCGAGTCGGATCAGGTGGCCACCGTCAACGCCCGCTACCCGGGCGCCGCGGCGCCGGCGGTGCGGCTGCTGCCGAAAAACCTTGCGCCCACCGAAGTTGGCGCCGTGTATCGGGGCCCGGACCGCGTGGTCATCGGGCAGCGCGAAGAGGACTTGGCCGCAGTCGAAGTCAACTTCGCCGAGAACCCGCTGCTGATGGCGTTCGGTGACACCAAGTCGGGTAAGACCACGCTGCTGCGCCACATCATCCGCACCGTTCGTGACCACTCGACCTCTGAGCAGGTCGCTTTCACGGTGCTGGACCGCCGGCTGCATCTGGTCGACGAGCCGCTGTTCCCTGACAACGAGTACACCACCAACATCGACCGCGTCATCCCGGCGATGCAGGGACTGTCGGCTCTCATCGAAAAGCGACGCCCGCCGGCGGGTTTGGCGCCGCACGAGTTGGCCGGCTGGAGATACCGCGGCCACACCCACTACCTGATCATCGACGACGTCGACCAGATCCCGGATACGCCGGCCATGAGCGGCCCGTTCATCGGGCAGCGGCCGTGGACCAGCCTGATCGGGCTGCTGGCGGAGGCCGGCGACCTGGGCCTGCGGGTGATCATCACCGCGCGCGCCAGTGGGTCCGCGCACGCGTTGATGACCAGCCCGCTGCTGCGCCGGTTCAACGACCTGCAGGCGACCACGTTGATGCTGTCCGGCAATCCGGCCGACGGCGGCAAGCTCCGTGGTCAGCGATTCGAGCGGTTGCCCGCCGGGCGAGCAATCCTGCTGGGCGACAGCGATAGTCCCACATATGTGCAGTTGGTCAACCCCCTGGTCGACGAGGGAGTGACCGTTGACGGTCGAAAGGAGTATTTGCAATGACGCTGCAAGTTGTTCCCGAGGGTCTGGCCGCCACCAGTGCCGCGGTGGAGGCGATCACCGCCAAGCTGGCGGCTGCCCACGCGAGTGCGGCTCCCGTGATCAGCGCGGTGATACCGTCTGCGGCCGACCCGGTTTCGCTGCAAACCGCTGCCGGCTTCAGCGCCCAGGGCAGCGAGCACGCGACGGTAGCCGCCCAAGGCGTCGAGGAACTGGGCCGGGCCGGTGTGGGCGTCGGAGAGTCCGGTGTCAGCTACGCCACCGGTGACGCGGCTGCGGCCTCGACCTACCTGGTTGCCGGCGGCTGACTATGACCGCGCCGGTGTGGATGGCTTCGCCGCCGGAGGTGCATTCGACGCTGCTCAGCAGTGGTCCTGGGCCCGGGTCGCTGCTGGCGGCCGCGGCGGCATGGACCTCGCTCAGTACCGAATACGCTTCCGCTGCAGGTGAACTCACCACGCTGTTGGGCGCGGTGCAGGCCGGGTCGTGGGAAGGCCCGACGGCCGAGCAGTATGTTGCCGCCCACCTGCCATACCTGGCCTGGTTGACGCAGGCCAGCGCGAACAGCGCCGGGGTGGCCGCCCAGCACGAGGTCGCCGCGGCGGCTTACACCACCGCGCTGGCCGCGATGCCCACATTGCCCGAGCTGGCCGCCAACCACGCGATCCACGGGATCCTGGTAGCGACGAATTTCTTTGGCATCAACACGATTCCGATCGCGCTCAACGAGGCGGACTATGTCCGGATGTGGGTCCAGGCCGCTACCACGATGGCCACCTATCACGCGGTGTCGGGCACCGCGCTGGCCTCCGCGCCGCGTACCACGCCGGCGCCGATGGTGGTGAAATCGAACAGCGTCACGCAGGCCGCCAACCAGGCACCGTCGGGGTCGGACTTCTTCACCCAGATGTGGAACCAACTGATGCAGCTGTTCCAGAATCCCGGCCAGCTGCTTCAAACACTGCTGACCAATCCCGCCGCCTGGGTGACCTATTTTCCGCTGCTGTTCTTCATCGGTTACCAGGTGTTCTGGAACCTCGTCGGCTGGCCGACGTGGGCGATGATCCTCAGTGCCCCGTTCGTCCTTCCGCTCGCCATCGGTCTCGGCGTCAGCGCACTGATGACCACCGACGCCCCGGCGGCACCGGACCTCGTGCCGGCGGTGGTCGGGGCACCTGCCGCGGCCGGCACCGCCCCGTCGAGCGCCTTGCCGGTTGCCGCTTTGGCCCCCGGTGTTCCCGCCTCGGTCGCACCTGGATCCGCGCCGGCCACGGGCACCGCTGCAGCGGGCGCGGCACCTGCCGCCGCGCCGGCGGCACCCGCCTTCGCCTACGCGGTAGGCGGTATCTACCCCGATGGCGGACCGGGTCCGACCCTGCGCGACCGCGAGGGCACCAAGGCGCCGGCCGCGCACGTTCCGGCCGCGGCCGCGGTAGGGGTGTCGAGTCGCGAGAAGGCACGCGCACGGCGGCGCCGCCGAGCGGCATTGCACGACTACGCCGACGAATTCGCCGACATGGACACCGATTTCGACCCCGGCGCCGAGCCGGAGACCATGACCTCCGGGAACGGTGCCGGACGGTTGGGATTCGCCGGCACGGTGGGCAAAGAAACGACCGCCGCAGCATCGGGGTTGGCGACGCTCGCCGGTGACGAATACGGCGGCGGTCCGACGATGCCGATGGTTCCCGGCACCTGGGAATCGGAGTCAGCTAGCCACACCAACGGCAAAGGGGGAGAACACAACTGAGACCGCAGGTGTTTCGCAATGAGTGGTAGTCGGTGAGGAAAGGATGTGAGAAATGAGTATGTTGGATGCCCATATTCCGCAGTTGGTGGCGTCGCAGTCGGCGTTTGCGGCTAAGGCGGGGTTGATGCGCTCGACGATCGGTCAGGCCGAGCAGGAGGCGGTCTCGGCGCAGGCGTTTCATGTCGGGGAGTCTGCGGCGGCGTTTCAGGCCGCCCATGCCCGGTTTGTGGAGGTGGCGGCGAAGGTGAATGCGCTGCTGGATATTGCGCAGGCCAATTTGGGTGATGCGGCGGGCACCTATGTGGCCTCTGATGCCGCGGCAGCCAGCACGTACACCGGGTTCTGAGAGGGGTTAACGCAGATGTCGCAGATTATGTACAACTACCCGGCGATGCTGGCCCATGCCGGGGACATGGCTTCTTATGCGGCGACGATGCAGGGGTTGGGGGCCGATATCGCCAGTGAGCAGGCGGCGTTGTCGGCGGCGTGGCAGGGCGATACCGGGATGACGTATCAGGCGTGGCAGGCGCAGTGGAATCAGGCGATGGCCGATCTGGTGCGCGCGTATCACGCGATGGCCGGCACGCACGAGACCAACACGGTGTCGATGCTGGCCCGCGACCAGGCCGAAGCCGCCAAATGGGGCGGCTAACCGGAGCGAAGGTTAGATGGGCAACGAGCCTAACGCCGTCGAGCTGACGGTCGAGCAGGCGTGGTTCATCGCCGAAACCGTTGGAGCGGGCACCTTCCCGTGGGTTTTGGCGATCACCACGCCTTACACCGACGCCGGCGAACGGGGCGCATTCGTCGAGCGGCAGAGTAGCGAACTGGTCCAGATGGGTCTGCTCTCCGCCGACGGCGTGGTCAACCCGGCGGTGGCCGATTGGATCCGGGTGGTGTGTTTCCCGGAGCGGTGGCTGGACCTGCGCTACGTGGGACCCGCCAACGACTCCGGGCCCGGGGAGATGCTGCGCGGCATCATTGCGCGGCGCGGCGACAAAACCGTTGTCGCGCTGCGCAACGCGCAGCTGGTGACGTTCACGTCGATGGAAATCGACGACGCGCGGGCGCTGGTACCCGTGCTCGGAGTCGGGTTGGCGCACCGACCGCCGGCCCGCTTCGACGAGTTCAGCATGCCCGCCCGGGTGGGCGCCAGGGCCGACGAGCGGCTGCGCAACGGCGAGCCGCTCACCGAAGTTCTTGAATACCTGGGCATCCCGGAGTCGGCGCGGCCGGTGGTGGAGTCGGTGTTCACCGGTCCGCGCAGCTATGTCGAGATCGTCGCCGGCTGCCACCACGACGGCCGGCACGCCACCAGCGAAGTCGGGATGAGCATTGTCGACACCACGGCGGGCCGGGTGCTGGTCAGCCCGTCGCGCGCTTTCGACGGTGAGTGGGTCTCGACGTTTCGCCCGGGCGCACCGTTCGCGATCGCCATGGCGGTCGAACAACTGACCGCAACCCTGCCCGACGGTCAATGGTTCCCGGGTAAGCGGTTGTCCAGAGACTTCAGCGTGCCCACCCCCCATTAGCCAAGCGGATTAACACGTTTCACGAAAGAGAAAGAGAATCCATGTCCCACCAAATCCTGAGGACCCGCTGATGTCCAGCGCCGTGATGCCGATCGTCCGGGTCGCCATCCTCGCCGACAGCAGGCTGACCGAGATGGCCCTGCCGGCCGAGCTGCCGCTGCGCGAAATCCTGCCCGCGGTCCAGCGTTTGGTGGTTCCCACCGGTCTGGACGGTGAGGCCGACGTCACTGACGGCGAGCCTGCCGCGGACACGCCCACCCCCGCGCGGCTCAGCCTCGCCCCGATCGGCGGCGCGCCGTTCAGCCTGGACGCCAGCCTGGACACCGTCGGCGTCGTGGACGGTGACCTGCTGGCGCTGCAACCGGTACCGCCCGGCCCGGCTGCCCCCGGCATCGTCGAGGACATCGCCGATGCCGCGGTGATCTTCTCCGCCTCGCGGCTCAAGCCGTGGGGCATCGCGCACATTCAGCGCGGCGCGCTGGCCGCAGTTGTCGGGTTGGTCGTCGCCGCAACGGGTTTGGCGGTGGCTCACCACGCGGTGACCGGCGCGCCCGCCGGTTTGATCGCGGCCGGTGTGATCGCGGTGCTCACCGCGATCGCCGGACTGGCGGCACGGTCGGCGTCGGCCAGCACGGCGTTGTCCGCGGTCGCGTTGGTGCCGACCGCGGCGGCGTTGACATTGGCGGTACCCGGCTCCTTCGGACCGGCGCAGGTGATGCTGGCGGCCGCGGGTGTTGCGGCGTGGTCGCTGATCAGCATCATCCTTCCCCGCCGCGAACGCGAGCACGCCACCGGATTCTTCACCGCCACAGCAGTTCTCGGGGTCGGTGTTTTGCTGGCTGCCGGCGCGGCGTCGCTGTGGCAGCTGCCGATGCTCACTCTGGGCTGCCTGCTGATCGTGGTGGCGCTGTTCGTCACCATCGAGGCCGCCCAACTGTCTGCGCTGTGGGCACGGTTCCCGCTGCCGGTCATCCCGGCGCCCGGCGACCCCACCCCGTCGGCTCCGTCGACGCGGGTGCTCGAGGACCTGCCGCGCCGGGTTCGCATCAGCGACGCGCATCAGACCGGCTTCATCGCGGGTGCGGTACTGCTCAGCGTGCTGGGCTCGGTGGCCATCGCGTTACGGCCGGAGACGCTCGCGGTGTGGGGCTGGTACGTGGTCGCGGCAACCGCGGCGGCGGCCGCGCTGCGGGCCCGGGTGTGGGATTCGGCGGCCTGCAAGGCATGGCTGCTGGCGCAGCCGTATCTGCTGACCGTGGCGCTGCTCGTGCTCTACACGGCGACGGGTCGCTACGTCGCCGCGCTGTGCGCGGTGCTCGTACTGGCGGCACTGGTGCTGGCGTGGGTGGTGGTCGCGCTGAATCCGCCGATCGCCGAGCCGGAGACCTATTCGCTGCCGCTGCGCCGGGTGGTGGGCTTCGTCGCGTCGGGCATCGATGCGTCGCTGATCCCCGTCATGGCCTATCTGGTCGGGTTGTTCAGCTGGGTGCTCAATCGATGATCCGTGCCGGATTCGCTTGTGCCGCCGCGGTTCTGGTTGCGGCGGTATGGTCCTGCCCACCGGCCGCGGCGATCACTCCGCCGGTGGTCGACCCCGGCGCCCAGCCGCCGAACGGGGCACCCGGGCCGGTGCAGCCGATGGAGCAACGCGGCGAGTGCAGCACCTCCGGCGTCATCCCCGGCACCGATCCCGGCGTCGCCACCCCCAATCAGCAGTTGATGGATCTGCCTGCGGCGTGGCGGATTTCGCGCGGCGACGGCCAACTGGTGGCCGTCCTCGACACCGGGGTGCGGCCGGGGCCTCGGCTGCCCGCCGTCGAAGCCGGTGGCGATTATCTGGAATCAAGCGACGGCCTCACCGACTGCGACGGGCACGGCACGCTGGTTGCCGGGATCATCGCCGGCCAGCCCGGTGACGACGGCTTCGCCGGGGTCGCGCCCGGGGCGCGGCTGCTGTCGTTGCGCACCTCATCGGCGAAGTTCTCGCCGCGCATGCCGGGCGGCGACCCGACAATCGCGCAAGTGACCTTCGACGTCACGGCGTTGGGCCGGGCCATCGTGCACGCCGCCGACCTCGGTGCGCGGGTGATCAACATCTCGGCGGTCACCTGCCTGCCCACCGACCGCAGCGTCGACCAGGGGGCACTCGGTGCGGCGATCCGGTACGCGGCCGTCGACAAGGACGCGGTGATCGTGGCGGCCGCCGGCAACAGTGGGCCGACCGGCTCGATGACCGGCGGCACCGCATGCGAATCCAACCCGCTCACCGACATGAGCCGGCCCGACGACCCCCGCAACTGGGCGGGTGTCACGTCGGTGTCGATCCCGTCGTGGTGGCAGCCCTACGTGCTCTCGGTGGCTTCGCTGGCGCCGGACGGCCAGCCGTCCAAATTCACCATGGCCGGCCCGTGGGTCGGCATCGCGGCGCCGGGCCAGAACATCGTGTCGGTGAGCAACCGCGACGACGGCGGCCTCGCCAACGGGCTGCCCAACCAGCGTCAGCAACTGATGCCGTTGAGCGGCACCAGTTATGCGGCCGGGTATGTGGCCGGGGTGGCGGCCCTGGTCCGCAGCAAGTATCCCGAGTTGACCGCCGAGCAGGTGATGCACCGGCTGACCGCAACCGCGCACAACGGGGCGCGCGCGCCGTCCAATGTGGTCGGCGCCGGCAGCGTGGACGCGGTCGCGGCCCTGACATGGGAGCTGCCCGCCGGCACCAAATCCGATGCGGCACCGGCGAAACCGCTCGCGGCGCCGCCGGAACCGGCACCGAAGAATTACACCCCGCTGATCGTCGCAGGAATCGGAACCGCGGCGTTCGCACTGGCCGTCGTGGGCGCTGCCGCCATCGCGGCACGCCGTCGAAAGGAGCTCAGCTCGTGAGGCAGTCACTGACCGGGCGGATCAGCCTGGTGTTACTGGCCGTGGTGGCCGCAGTCATGGCCTACCCGTGGCATACCCCGCGGGAGCGCTGGGTCGTGGGCATCGCGATCGCCGCGGTGGTGATACTGCTGGCCTGGTGGCGCGGACTGTTTTTCACGACGATGCTGCGCCGCCGACTGGCGATGCTGCGCCGCAACCACATGCGCGGCCGGCCCCGGCAGTCCGGCGTCGACGTGCGGACTACCGCGTTGCTGCGCATCGTCAACCCGCCCGACGGCGAACCCGACCTGCTGCCGCTGCCGTTGATTGCGCGATACCTGGACCGCTACGGCATCCGGGCCGACGCGGTCCGTGTCACCAGCCGGGAGACCGGGGACGACAACGGTGTGCCGCAGCGGGACACCTGGATTGGGCTGACCCTGTCGGCCGCCGACAACCTCGTGGCGCTGCGGGCCCGCTCGTCGGGCATTCCGTTGCACAAGACCGCGGAGGTCGCGGTGCGCCGGCTCGCCGACCACCTCCGCGAGACCGGCTGGGCGGCCAGCCCGGTGGAACCCGACGACGTCCCAACGCTGTTCGCGCGGCCCGCCCGGGAAACCTGGCGCGGCATGCGGGAGGCAAGCGGCGATTACGTTGCCGCATATCGGGTCAAGGCCGACGAGACGCTGCTCGACACGCTCGCGGTGATCAGGTCGTATCCGGCCCGCGAAACATGGACCGCGCTGGAAATCTCCGGAGCGGCGGGCGACCAGACTCTGGCGGTTGCGTGCGCGTTCCGCACCAATGCCCATCCTGCCGGCGGCGCACCGATATCCGGGCTGACGCCGCAAGCCGGTAACCACCGGCCGTCGCTGGTGGCATTGGACCCGACGTCCACCGACAGGCTCGACGGGCACGCCGATTTGCCCGACGGTCTCCTCGGCCAGCTGCGCTGGCCCAGTACGGTCGCGCGGCAGTCGCGGCCGCGGCACGCGGCCGTCTAACGTGAAATGGCGTCGAGTGTGCGGTTTCGTACGCGACGCGCCGCTGCGGGCGTATAGAACCGCACACTCGACGGAAAACCAAACTCAAGGTTCGCGTCTTGCGAACAACTCAGCCGCATTCTCGTAGAACACGGCGCGCAACCAGTTGTCGTCGATACCGGGCAATTCGGTGAGCCAGCGCATCGCGTCGGAGTAGCGGTAGGGAATGTTGGGAAAGTCGCTGCCGAACAGGATGCGGTCGGCAAAGTCCCGCAGCCGGGGCAGCTGGGACGACGGGAACGGCATTTGTTCCTCGACGAAAGGGGTGAAGGCCATCGTGGTGTCCAACCGCACGTCGGCCGACCTCTCGCAGATGTCCAGAAATTCGGCGTATTCCGGCATTCCCATGTGCGCGACGATCAACCGCAGCCGCGGATAGCGGCGCAGCAGGCGACGGATCGGCTCCGGTCCGGTGTATTCGCCCGGTACCGGCCCGGACCCACAGTGAATGACGACCGGTAGGCCGGCGTCCTCGAGGAGTCCCCAAACCCGGTCGAGCAGTGGGTCGTTCGGCTCGTACCGGCCAACTTGAATGTGTGCCTTGAAGACTTGGATACCGTCGCGGATCGCGGCCTCGACGTAGTCGCCGGCGCCGGGTTCGGGGTAAAAGGTCGCGGTGGCAAGGCAATCCGGTGTGGATTGGGCGAACTGGGCGGCCCACTGGTTGAGCCAGGCCGCCATCTGCGGCTTGTGGGGATAGACCAGTGCGGTGAAGCCGCGCACCCCGAATTGCCGCAGCATCTCGACCCGACGGGTTTCGTCGGCCCGGTAGGTGATGGGCCAGTGCCGGCCGACCATCGGACCGGCCGAGTCGAAGTAGTTCCACACCTTGTCCATCACCGATTTCGGCATGAAATGGGTGTGTACGTCGACAATTCCGGGCAAGCCCAAGGCGGACCAGATGCGTCGGACACTGGCGGCGTCGTCTTCGTCAGTCATCTCCACCTCGACTCGTCTACGTTGTGTCTATATCAGTCGGCACACGGGCCGTTGATCGGGAGGACACACATGTGGGATCCGGACGTCTACCTGGCCTTTGCGGATCAGCGCGCCCGCCCTTTCTATGACCTGCTGTCATGGGTGGGCGCCGAGCGTCCGCGCCGTGTCGTCGACCTGGGCTGCGGGCCGGGCAACCTGACACTGCAGCTGGCCCGGCGCTGGCCGGACGCGGCGATCGAGGCGCTGGACAACTCACCGGAGATGGTCGCCGCCGCCCGGGAGCGGGGCGTCGACGCCTCGGTCACCGATCTTCGCAACTGGACGCCGCAGCGCGACACCGACGTGGTGCTCAGCAACGCCGTCCTGCAGTGGGTGCCCGAGCATCCGGACCTGATGGTCCGCTGGGCGGGGCAACTGGCCGCCGGGTCGTGGATCGCCGCCCAGATGCCCGGCAACTTCGAGACCCCGTCGCACGCCGCGGTGCGCGCGTTGGCCCGCCGCGAGCCGTACGCAAAGGCGTTGCGGGACGTGCCGTTTCGGGTCGGCGCGGTGGTCCACGCGCCGACCTATTACGCCGAGCTGCTGATGGACGCCGGCTGCAGCGTGGATGCCTGGGAGACCACCTACCTGCATCAGCTGCGCGGCGAGCATCCGGTGTTGGACTGGATCAGCGGCACCGCGCTGTTGCCGGTGCGTGAGCGGCTCAGCGACGCCGACTGGGAGCGGTTCCGCGCCGACCTGATTCCACTGCTCGCCGACGCTTATCCGACCCGGCCCGACGGCACCACGTTCTTCCCGTTCCGGCGGGTGTTCGTCGTCGCTCAGGTCGGCAGCAAGTAACGCAGCGGCTATTGCGGCAGGCCCAGTTCCTCGGCCTCGGCGCGGTAGCGGTCCACCCACTCGTCTGACCGCTGATCGGCCTGGCGCTCTAGCACCGGCTCGGGCGCCAGGCGCGGATCGAGCCCGAGCGACTCGAGCACCGAGGCGACGATCGTGGTCAGGTTGCGCCACAGCACCGGGTAGGCGACGTCGATCGGGGTGATCTGCTCCTCGGCGAACCAGTTGCGCCAGCCGGCCTCCTGCTCCCGCAGGATCGTGACGATGTGGGCGATCGCCCCGGCGTGGTAGACCGCCCGGGAATCCCGTTCCGGGTCGGGCCGGCCCCGCCAGACCCGGGTTTGCACCGCCCGCCAAAACGACACCGCCTGCGAGACGACGTCCGGTCGGTACACGTGCACGAAAACCGGGTCGCTGCCGATGACGTCGCGGATCGCGGCGCGCAGGCCATCCCCGGTGCGGTCGGGCAGCCCCGCAGCCCGCTCCTGCAGCAGCGACGTCTGGTTCCACATCAGCTTGCCGCCCCACACCCCGTTCGGTGTGCGGCCGGAACTGCGGATGTGCTCACGCCATGCCACTGCGGACGCGGTGTCCGGTGTGCCCGGCTCCAGCGGATCGAGCAGCCGCAGAATCGTGGGGTCCTCGACTCCGGCGAACCATTCCCGCGGCTGTGGGGCCATGCCGGTGCTGGGCAGGTACTGGAAGAACTCCTGCGGCTCGCCGGCACATCCGGTCGCGCGCAGCGATTCCACCAGCAGCGTGCTGCCGCTGCGTTGCGAGGCGAGCACCAGATACGACGTCGGCACTGAGGACATCACTTCTTCACCTCGTCTTCGATGCCGCGGTCGGCGGCGATCGCCGACCGGCTGGTCGGCACCTTGGCATGGATCCGCAGATAGGTTTCGGTGTAGCGGGCCGCGATTCGGCTACCCGCGAAGTCCGACGGGATGACGTCGCCGGTCTGCTGACGCCACTCATGCAGCAGCACAGCCAGATCCGCGGCGATCGCATCGGCGTGACCGGTGTCGTCGCTGCCCAGCAGATTGTTGGTCTCGGACGGATCCTTGCGTAGGTCGTAGAGTTCGCGTCCGGGTCGCGGGGCGGTGACCAATGGTGCGACGGCGTGCCCGGACGGGCTTTCCTCGATGTCCCACGGCAGCTCCAGCAGAGGCCGGTGAGCGTAGTTCTCGATGTAGCTGTATTCCTTTGTGCGAATGGCCCGTATCGGGTCGAACGAGTCGTGATAGGTCTTGCCGGTGTAGACGTGTTCGCGGACCGGGGTGGTGTCGTCCGGCGTCAGCAGCGCCTTGGCGTGGGAGATGCCTTCGATGTCGTCGGGCTCGTCGAGGCCGAGCAGACCCAGCAGTGTGGGCACCAGGTCAACGCCGGAAAACATCTCGTCGTAAACCCTTGGCGCCAAACCCATTCGGGTTGGCGGTCGTATGATCATGGCGATGCCGGTGCCGGCGTCGTACAACGTGGACTTCGCGCGAGGAAACGCCGGGCCGTGGTCGGTGAAGAACACCACCCAGGTGTTGGCGTCGAGACCGGTGGCGGCCAACGTGTCCAGGATCCGGCCGACCGCGGCGTCGGCGGTTTTGATCGAGCCGTAGAAGTCGGCCATGTCCTGGCGGACTTCGCCGGTGTCGGGCAGATAGTCGGGGAGCGCGACGGCGGTTGCGTCGGCCGGTTCGTAGCGGTCCCGCGGATAGGGCCGGTGAGTTTCGAAGAAGCCGGCCGTCAAGAAAAACGGCCGGCTCCGGTCACGCTCACGCAGCCACTGCTCGGTCCGCTCCACCACGTACTCGCAGTAGGAGTTCGACACGTCGAATTCGTCGAAACCCAGCCGAGACGGATACGACGTCTCATGCTGCATGCCGAAAAGCACTGAGTGCCAACCGGCTTCGGAAAGAATGTCCGGCAGGGTACGCACCCCGGAGCGGTACTCCCAGCCGTGATGGGCCAGGCCGACCAGCCCGTTGCTCTGCGGGTAGCGGCCGGTGAACAGCGATCCGCGCGACGGCGAACACAGCGGAGCGGTGGCATGCGCCCGGGTGAACAGGATGCCCTCGTCGGCCAGCCGGTCCAGCCGGGGACTCGAGACATCGGTGTGGCCGTAGACGCCCAGATAACGACCAAGGTCGTGCCAATGCACGACCAATACGTTGTCGGCTGTTTCGTCACTGTCGCTGATCGCCGTCACCTCCCCAGCTGTTCTCGGACACGAACTCGGCCAGCGGCCGGGCAAACGCCCAGCCGTCCAATTCAAGCGCCGGCCGGTCCGGAAAATCGGGTACCGGGCCCAGACACAGTATGGCCACCGGCTCGGCGTCAGCAGGCATGCCCAGCAGCCCCGCCAGCCGCTGCGGGTCGAACAGCGACACCCAGCCCATCCCCAACCCTTCGGATCGCGCTGCCAGCCAAAGGTTTTGGATTGCACACGACACCGACGCCAGATCCATCTGCGGCAGGGTTCGCCGCCCGAAGACGTGGGCGTCTCGGCCGTCGCACAAAGCCACCACCAGCAGTTCGGCGCAGTCAAGGATGCCCTCGACCTTCAGCGCCAGAAATTCCTGTTCGCGCCGGCCCAGCGCGTGAGCGGTGAGCAGCCGCTCCTCGTCGACCAGGGCGTGGATGCGTCGTCGCAGTGAGTCGTCGGTAATGCGGATGAACCGCCACGGCTGCATCAGCCCGACACTGGGCGCGGCGTGCGCGGCCTGCAGTAGGCGCGCCAGCACATCCTCGGGGACGGCGCTGTCCGGCACGAAGCGGCGCATGTCGCGCCGCTCGCAGATCACGCGATAGACGGTCTGCCGCTCGAGCGGGCTGAACGCGTGATCATTCACAGGGGCCATCGTAGAAACCCGCCGACCGGTGAGAAGACGCAGACTCGCACGATCGGCGGCTCAACAGTGCGATTCTGTGTCTGCTGGGCGTCGGGAGAGGAGTCCCACGATGAAGTTTCCTGAGTCGCTCGATCAATTACCAACCAACGGCGCCGGCAGGCGTGTGTACGGCGAGCCGTACAGCACCGCCGACGGCGCCACCGTCATCCCGGTAGCCAAGGTCCGCGGTTCCACCGCCACCCCGCTGGGGGTGTTCGTCGTCCGCGGGGACAGGGCTTCCTGGGTGGCGGCCGTCGACGCCAACCTAATCGGGCTGATCGGCGTGATCACCGGCCTGCTCGCCGCGGTGATCGGCTGCCTGGCCGTGCTGCGCCGCCCGCCGTGGCCGGACCTGTCGGCTACGGCCGGTACGTGACGCCGACCGCGCGGAACACGTATTCCGGCGGCACGTCGAACGTCAGCGACCGGCGCGGCAAACCGGCGAGCACATCTCCGGGAATGGCGGTCTTGTAGTGCAGCGACAGATGCCCGTCGAACGCCGGGTCGACCTGCCCGACGTCGAGTTCGACCTCTAGGCCCGTGGAGGCGATCCGCGCGGTCGCCGGCCCGGTCTGCGGCGCGTCCCAGCGCACGTCGACGGTGGGGCCGGCCAGCTTCGGCAGCGACGACAGTGTTGCCAGGACGCGCTCCGCGGTGAACGCCACGGACCCGACGTAGCTTGCGACACTGTGCGACGAGCGCAGCCCAGGGATGGTGCCGCTGAACCGCCGGGTCACCGCGACGTAGTCAGCGAGGAAGATCACTCCTTCGGCTTCGATCTCTGCGCGCACGTCGGCGGGCAGCTTGCCGATACCGAACAGCCTTCGGACAAAGACCGCCATGCGCCCAGTATGACCACGCCGCCGGGGCTAGCGCTCGTCGCCCGTGATCGGCTTGCCCGCCACTCGCTTGGTCACTTCGGGCAGCGGCGTGGTGATGCGTCCTTGCACCGGAGCGCCGTTGCGCACTGTGGGAACGACGACGCGCTTGGTATCGGGCTTCAGGTCGTTGGGCGCGCCGCGCGCACCGGGCATGGCGGCCGGAGGCATCATCGGTACGGCGCCCGTGCCGCTTCTCGGAGCCGACGGTTCCGACGGGACCGGCGCGACGGGCACAGTCGGCGACGACGCCGGGAACGTCCCGGCCGACGGGGCCGGCGGCGGGCCGAGCACCGCCGTCGGCACGGTGGCGCCGAATCCGCTACTGTCCAAACCGCCACCGCCGCTGGGTAATTCGTTCAGACCGTCGAACACTTCCTCGGGTGCGATATCGCTGTCCATGGCGGCGTTGCCCTGCAGGCCGCTCATGCCCATCTGCATGGCCTGCTGGGCGGCCTGCTGCGGGGCCTGGCTCAGCGGCTGCAACACGCCGCCGAGCGCCCCGGCGACTGCGCCCGCGAGGCCGGACGCCAGCTGCGGTAACGCGGCCAGCTGCGACGCGGAATCCTGTTCATTGGCAGGGAATTTGGCCGCAGCGTCGGTGGCTTTGAGGTCGCGCTCCTCCTGGCCGGCCTGCGCGTCGGCGAAATCGGACGGGACACCGAGGTTGGCCGCCGTGCCCAGCGTTGCCAGCAGGTTGTCGACGATCGAGCCGGGGTCGGGGATGCCGGTCGGGGGGATCGGTGGCGGGGGTGTATTCGCCGCGGCGGCAGCGGCGTAACCCGTGGGTGAGGCGCGCAGCTCAGGGGTCATGTCGGCTCGCGCAACAGCGCGGTCAGCTGATCGCGGCTCACCGCCGGCCGCGTGAATATGGTCTCGATCCCATGCGCCGCGGCGAACTGGCGAGCAGATTGGTCGATGCCCTCGGCGTCGAGCACCTTTTGGACTGCGTCGAGGATGTCCTGGCTGTACATCGCGGCTTTGGCGCTGGCCCGGCTCTGGCAGTCCAGCACCACGCCGACGAGACCGTCGAGCTTGGCGGCGCCAGAATCCTTACCGCCCTCGATGTGCCGGATCCGACTGTCGCCGTCCTCGGCGATATTGCTGAGCTCCGCGCGGAGTTCACGGACCGCGTTGTGCGCGGAATCGAAGGCTGCCCTTTTGATGTCGTTTTTCTCGGCAACACTGCGGGCATGGTCCTCGCCGCGCCGGAACGCGTCGTGGACGTCGTCGGCGGTGACGCCAGCCTGGTCGGCCAGGAGCCCAAACCACGCCTGGCACAGCCTTTCTCGCAGTTCATGGTAGGCGGCTGCGACGTTGCCGCAGTCGGCCGACGCATCGACCAGAAGCGCCATGTTCGACCCCGACGGCCACACGTGACCGACCAGGATCTGCGAATACCGGCCGGGCGGCAAGTCCGACATTGGCCGATGGTATCGCCGCTGCGCGAAACCGGTATTCAGCTTTTGGCGCTGTGCACACGCAGCCGCAGCCGGAACCGCACGAACAAGGTGGCAACGATTCCGAGCAGCGCCAGCATTCCGACGTCGAGCGCCCAGTAGTGGGGCGAATGCGTCCAGAATCGGTCGGCAGGCACCAGCGGCTCGATGGTGTGGAGATCGACCGTCGACGCCGAGGCGGCGAAACCCCACCGCGCCGGCAGCAGCCACGACGCCTGGTCCAGGCCCATGCGGCCGGTCACCGGAATCAACCCGCCGGCCATCACCATCGACACCATGATCGCCACCACCAGCATCGGCAGCACTTGCTCGGTGGAGCGCGCCAGCGACGACAACGCCAGGCCCACCATCGCCGAGACGATCGCCATCAGCGCCAGCGTCACGTACAACTCGGTGACCGCGTGCACCGGGCCATGGCCCAACACCACCGCGCCACGGGTCGGCATGCCTTTGCCGACGGCCATGATCGCGGTGACGATCGCGGTCTGCACCACCGCCGCGACGCTGAACACGACGACCTTGGCGGCCAGATACGCCGTCGCCGAAAGGCCCACTGCCCGTTCGCGCTGAAAGATCAGCCGCTCGCCGACCAGGTCGCGAATGGTCAGCGCGGTCCCCATGAACACCGCGGCGATATTGAGCAGGATCAGGATCGAGTTGGGTTCGTCCGAATCCGGTGGCGCATGGCCGAACCCGGTGCTGCCGGGCACCGCCAGCGACAATGTGCCCAACACGAACGGCAGCAACGCCAGGAACGCGAAGTAGCCGCGATCGGCGGCGATGAGCCGGGTCTGCCGGCGCGCCAGCGTGAAAACCTGTCGCCGCCGACGAGTGCGTGGCGCAGTCCCCAGCGGCGCCGCGCCGGGTGTCGGCGGTCGCCGCGGGGCGGCGGGATGCCGTGCCAGGAAGGCCTGGTGGACGCCGTCGGGGTCGGTGCTGACCCGGGCGAAGATGTCGGCCCAGTCGGTGCTGCCCATCGCCGGCCCGATTTCGGCGGGCGGGTCGGCGAACGCGGTCTTGCCGCCGGGCGCCAGCAGCAGGATCTGGTCGCACATGTTGACGTAGGTGAGTGAGTGGGTGACCACGATCACCACTCGGCCGGCGTCGGCGAGGCGGCGCAGCATCGTCATCACCTGCCGGTCGAGCGCCGGGTCCAGCCCCGAGGTCGGCTCGTCGAGAATGAGCAGCGACGGGCCGGTCAGCAGTTCCATCGCCACCGACGCGCGCTTGCGCTGGCCGCCGGAAAGCTTGTCAACACGGGTCTTTCGGTGCGGGGTCAGGTCCAACTCGTCGAGGACTCGTTTGACCACCTGACGGCGGTCTTCGGCCGAGGTGTCCGGTGGCAGCCGCAGTTCGGCGGCATATCCCAGTGCCTGTTCGACGGTGAGCTGGCGGTGCACCACGTCGTCTTGGGGGACCATTCCGATACGGGAACGCATCGACGCGTACTCGGCATGCACGTCGTGCCCGTCGAATGTGACCACGCCGGCGGTGGGCTGGGTCGTACCGCCGATCAGCTTGACCAGGGTGGATTTGCCCGCGCCCGATGGCCCGATCACCGCGGTCAGGGTCCCGGGCCGCGCGGTGAACGACACGTCGGTCAACAACTGGTGACCGTCAATGGTCAGCGCCAGGCCCTGGGTGGTGAGTCCGCTGCTGCGCGCCTGCGCGGTTCTCGGCACCAGGGTGTGACCCGTCGACACCAGGTCGGTGTTGCCGACGGTGACAACGTCGCCGTCGCGCAGCAGCGTGCAGGTGATCGGCGTGCCGTTGACGAATGTGCCGTTGCTGCTGTGGTTGTCGCGGATCTCGAGGCCGGCCGGGGTGGACACCAGCACCGCGTGCACCCGGGATGCCAACGCGTCGTTGACCACGATGTTGTTCGTCTTCGCGCGGCCGATGGTCGCCGAACCCGCCGGTGCGGATTCCGTTCGCGGCGCTCGCCGCAGCCGCGTGGTGCGCTCCCTGAAAACCGGTTCGCTGGTCCGGGTTTGGGGTCCGGTGCGTCGTAGTGGAGGCCGTGTCGGCGTGGGCAGGCTGCGTAGCGTGCGGGGGTTGCGGGGTTCGGGCGGCGCGGTGGACGTGGCGACGCGGAATGTCAGCCGCGGTCCATGCGGGCTGCCGAGTGTGATGTGCTGACCGTCGCGGATACGGATCAGCGGGGCGCGTACGCCGTCGACGTACACCCCGTTCTGGCTTTTGTCGACGACGACCCACCGCCCGTCGTCGAACCGCAGAATCGCGTGAATGCGCGAAATCAGCGTCAGGTCGGCCGGGTTGCCGTCGTGCAGACAGATGTCGCAGTCACGATCGCGGCCGACGATGACGTCGCGTTCGGCGGGAAAGGTGTACATCGCCGAGCCCAGCCAGACCGTCAGCGGCAGCTCGTTCGGCCCGCTCACCACGGCGAGCCGGGTCGTGTTGCCTCCGTCAGACTGCGTCATCTCGTGCTCTCATAAACCTCGCGATCAATGTGCTGTGAAGACGACGCTGTCAACGTTTGTCATTGCTGGACAAGGACATCGGTTGCCGATCATATAGACGAAAGCTGGGATCGGCGGGACGCGACGGCTGTGTCGCGGCCGGGCAGTGACCGGATCGAGGCTAAACCTTTACTTGACGCTGAGATTGTTCGGCGTTGACGATGAAACGATGCGCCGACTACTGGGCTCGCTTTGCGCTGCGCTGTGCGCAACCTGCGTGATGGTGGCCGGCGCACCCCCGGGCGCTGCGGTCGGTACGCCGTGGTTCGCGCCGTCCGTCGGCAACGCCACCCAAGTGGTTTCCGTTGTGGGAGTAGGCGGTTCGAACGCCAAGATGGACGTCTACCAGCGCACCGCCACCGGTTGGCAGCCCATCGGTGTCGGGATCCCGACTCACGTCGGGTCGGCGGGTTTGGCGCCCAAGGCCAAGAGCGGTTACCCCGCCACACCGATGGGGGTCTATTCACTGGACTCCGCGTTCGGCACTGCACCGAATCCCGGTGGTGGACTGCCGTACACGCAGGTCGGCCCGAACCATTGGTGGAACGGCGACGACCACAGCCCGACCTTCAACACCATGCAGGTCTGTCAGAAAGCGCAGTGCCCGTTCGACACGAACGCCAGCGAGAATCTCGAGATCCCGCAGTACAAACACGCGGTGGTGATGGGCGTCAACAAGGCCAAGGTCCCCGGCGACGGCGCCGCGTTCTTCTTCCACACCACCGACGGCGGACCGACCGCGGGATGCGTGGCGATCGACGACAACACGCTGGTGCAGATCATCCGATGGTTGCGACCCGGCGCGCTGATCGCGATCACGAAGTAGGTGCTTCGCCCCCGACTGTGAATTGTGCGGCAGGCTTTCGGCGTGTCGCGTCGCGTCGTTCACACTCGCGGTGGTCTAAGCCAGCGCGCGACCGGGTTTCACCTTGAAGTCGAGGCCCGCCAACGACATTGTCGCCTCGTAAGTGCGGTCGTATCCCGTCGCGCAGATCCGCCAGCCGTCGGCGGTGCGCCGGTAGCGGTCGCGGTAGAACGCCGCGCCGATCAGCATGAAGTCGAACTCGGCGACGATGACACGATCCTGCAGATACCAGGTACCCGACGCCTCGTCGCCGTTGACCGTGATCTCGGGGTGGGTCACCCGGTGTTCGGTGATGATGTTCGGGCCCAACGCCGAACGCATGTAGTCGACCAGATCGTTGCGGTTGGTGAAATGCAGCTCTTCGCCGACCGACGACCCGTAGTCGCCTTGGACGTCCTCGGTGAGGGTCGCGGCGAAGTCGTCCCAGTGCTTCGTGTCCAGCCCGCGCAGGTACCGGTACTTGACCTGCTTGATCGCTGCGATGTCGTCGTGGGAGCTCATCACGACATTGGAGCACAGCGCTGGAGATAGTGCGTCACCATGTCGATCAGCGCGCGGCGTTCTCGCTGCCAGTCGACTGGCACGCCCATGATCATCTGTGCCAACACCACACCGCGCAGTGCGGCCCAAATCACCTCGGCCACACCGTCATTGGCGGGATCGTCGGTAATCAGCCGGCCCAACTGATTGATCGCGTCGTTCATCTCGACGAGATGCCGCCTTGAGCTCCAGCGGGTGGCCCGCAGGATCTCGAAGGCGGCCAGCGAGGTGGGGCTGGCGTAACAGCTCCATGCGGTGTCGACGACGACCTCGATGCGCTCGCGCAGCGGCAGCTCGCCGACGTCGGCCGACGACAGCGATTCGATCAGCTTGGCGACGCCGTCGTCGACGACGGCCATCAGCAGTCCGTTGCGGTCGCCGAAGTGGTACTGGATGACCCCCCACGTCACGCCGGCGCGTTCGGCGACGTGCTTGGCGGTGGCGGCGCCGAAGCCCTCCTCGGCGATGCAGCGGACCGTTTCGTCGATGATCTTTGCGCGGGTGTCGTCGCCGCGTTTGCGTGGCGCGGTCGTCTGCCTGGTAGGGGCGGCACCTGCGGTAATGGACATTGTTGACTTTATAACATAGTCATGACTATTTTTGGGCAGGTGAGTCGATCTCGCTATGCGCGGCTGTCCCGTGAGCAGCTTGCCGTTCTGGTTCCCGAGCTGCTGTTGATCGGGCACATGATCGACCGGTCCGGCATGGCGTGGTGCATCCAGGAATTCGGTCGCGAGGAGATGCTGCAGATCGCGATCGAGGAGTGGGCCGGCGCCAGCCCGGTCTACACCAAACGGATGCAGCGGGCTCTCAAGTACGAGGGCGACGACGTGCCCACCATCTTCAAGGGCCTGCAGCTCGACATCGGCGCGCCGCCACAGTTCATGGATTTCCGCTACACCGTTCACGACCGCTGGCACGGCGAATTCCATCTCGACCACTGCGGCGCGCTGCTCGACGTGGAGCCGATGGGCGACGAGTACGTCTTCGGCATGTGCCACACGATCGAGGACCCGACGTTCGACGCGACCGCGGTGGCGACCAACCCGCGCGCGCAGATGCGGCCGATCCATCGGCCGCCGCGGGAGCCGTCGGACCGGCATCCGCACTGTGCGTGGACGGTGATCATCGACGAGTCGTATCCGCCTGCCGAGGGTATTCCGGCGCTGGGCGTCGTGCGCCAAACCCGCGCTGCCACATGGGAACTCCCGGATGTCAATCGGTCTGAGGAAGGCCAGCCCGACTACTCGGGCCCGCTGGTGTCCGACCTGGACTTCGGCGCCTTTTCGCATTCGGCGCTGGTGCGCATGGCCGACGAGGTCTGCCTGCAGATGCATCTGTTGTATCTGTCGTTTGCGATCGCGGTGCGGGCTCGCTGCACAGATGATGTGGCCGCCTCCGTGGGCACTCGCCAGTTGATCGGCGTGGCCGGACTCGGCGCCGAACGCATTCACCGGGCGCTGTCGCTGCCCGCCGGCGTCGAGGGCGTTCTCAAGGTGTTGGAGTTACATCCGCTGCTGAATCCTGCTGGCTACGTCGACGCAGATGTGACGGACCGGTTGGTCGTCCGCCATTCACCGGCCCACGACGACGGTGCCTGGATGTCGCTGTGCTCGCCCGAGTCGACGCAGCCGCTGCAGGCGATCGCCACCGCGGTGGACCCATACGTCGCAGTGCAGGCCAGCGGGACCAGCACCGACTGGACTGCCGAATTCGCCGAAACAGACACCGCGGCAAAGGAACTGCCGGAGGTGTCGGTGGCCAAGGTCAGCGGCGGTTCGACGTTCCAGTTCCAGCCGCGGCGATCACTACCGCTCACTGTGGTCTGAATTCATTCTGCGTCCACGGCGCGGGCCTCTCGAACTTTTGCGCCATAACCGCAGAGTCAACGCGTGGCCGCCGCCAAGGCGCCGACCGCCCGTCGCAGCACATCTGGTTCCGGACGCCGCGACGGGTCGAGGATCCACTGCACCATCAGCCCGTCGACAAGAGCGAGCAGGATCGACGCCACCGACTCGGCGCCGGAACCGCCACCCAGCGCCGCCGCGATATCACGGCGGAATTCGTCGTAGTAGCTGGCTAATTCGCGTCGGGCGTGCTCGGAGCGCTGCGCGTGCGCGAATGCCTCGACGAAGCCGGCCAGCAGTTCCCGGTGCGCCTCGAAGACGTCGTACAACCCGTCGGCCGCATCGGCGACACCGGTCTCTGCGTCCGCCGCCATCGAGGTCTGAAAGCTTTTGATCCACCGTCGAGAACTCTCGACGATCGCCGCATTCAACAACGCCTCGGTCGAACCGAAGTGATAGCGGATGGCGCCGAGGCTGACCCCGGCGGTGCTCGCCAGATCGCGTGCACGGGTGCCGCCGAATCCGTGTTCGCGAAGACACACGATCGCCGCTTCCAGCAGGGCCTCGCGGTTGCCCATCAAACTCCTTGCACAAATGTCTTAAGACAGCTGTATCATACCGAAGTATGGTGTCCGGGCCGTCACGCCGCCAATCATTGCGGTACTGGGCGCAGATGCTGCGCGACCCACTGGCCGCCTACATCGCGCTTCACCGCGACTACGGCGACGCCGTGCGAATCCCCCTGACGGCCAAGCACACCTACTTCCTGCTCAGCCACCCCGAACACGCCGAACACCTGCTCGTCGCGCACCAGGACCGCTACGTCAAGGCCTTCACCTACCGCCCGCTGAAGGCGATTCTCGGCGACGGCCTGCTGACCAGTGAGGGCCGGACCTGGCAGCGGCACCGCCGCCTGGTCCAGCCGGTGTTCAGCCACCGCCACGTGCAATCGTTCGCCCCGGCCGTCGTCGCGGCCGCCCGGAACCGGGCGAACCAGTGGGCGCCGGGAACCACCGTCGACGTGGCCGACGAAATGCGGACACTCACTATGCAGGTGATCGGGCGGGTGCTGTTCGGTATCGACCTGGCCGCCGACGCCCAGCCCGTGGGGCGTGCGGTTGCCCGGCTGCAGAGCGCCGCGGTGATGGCCAGCATTGCGCTGTCCGGCGTTGGCTCGCCCCAGCGGGCGCGGTGGCTGGCCGAGCACTTGATCCCCGGTGCCGGTCGTGCCGCGACCACGCTGGATTCACTGGTCACCCGAATCGTCGACGCGCGCATCGCCACTCCGCACGACGAGCCCAGCGACCTGCTGGATCTGCTGCTCACCGCCGAAGCGGACGAGGAGCCATTGAGCCGCAACGAGATTCAGGACGAGGTGATGACGTTGGTGCTGGCCGGCCACGAAACCACCTCCAACACACTGACGTGGGCATTGACGTTGTTGTCGCGCTATCCGGCAGCGCGCGACCGGTTGGTCGCCGAGGTTGACGAAGTGGTCGGCAACAAAGACCCGCAGGCCGACGACATGGCATCACTGGAATGGACGCAGGCGGTGGTGTCCGAGACCATGCGGCTGTATCCGCCGGCATGGACCATCGAGCGCGACGCGGTCGCCGCCGACAACATCGCCGGTGTCGAGGTGACCCCCGGTGACACCGTGGCGATTTCGCCCTACCTGCTGCATCACCACCGCGAATTCTGGCCCAACCCCGAGGGATTCGACCCACGCCGATTCCTCTCCGACGAGGCGGCGAAACGGCCGCGGTACGTGTTCTTGCCGTTCGGCGGAGGTCGCCGCATCTGCGTGGGTGCCGGCCTTGCGCAGCTGGAAGCGACGATGGCGCTGGCCACGCTGGCACAGTCGGCCCGCCTGGATCTGCTGCCCGGTACGGTCGTGCGCCCGCGCGCCGATATCACGCTGCATCCGCGCGGCCCGGTGGTCATGAGCGTCGCCGCACCGGTGCGCACTGTCTCACTTCGGTGACACAACCGCATCGACCGGATACCAACCGCGATGTGGCTGGCCTTGATGGGCCCCAACCGCAGCTATGGTGAACGCTGGCCGCCGACCGCTCACGACGCAAGGTATTCACTTTATGTACGACCCGTTGGGGTTATCGATCGGGACCACCAACCTCGTCGCGGTGCGTAACGGGAGTCCACCCGTCACGCGCCGCTCCATGTTGACCCTATTTCCCCATCGCACACCGCAACTCGGCGTGCCCACGGACAACACGGATCCCACCGGGACCGGCACAGTGGTCAGCGACTTCGTTGAGCGGATTGGTCACTCGGACGCGGTGGTATCCCTCGACGGATCGACGCACGACCCGGCGCTGTTGCTGGTCGAGGCGCTGGACGCGATGATCTCAGCGGCCGGGGCCGACGCCTCGACATCGGAGATCACGATTGCCGTTCCCGCACACTGGGAACCGCAAGCCGTGCAAGCGCTGCGTGACGCGTTGCGCACCCACCCTGGCTTTGTCCGCAGCGGTATAGCTCCCCGGCTGGTTTCCGACGCCGTCACCGCATTGATTGCGCTGAACTCTGGTGCGCGTCTGCCTGTCCGCGGTGTGGTCGGCCTGCTGGACTTCGGCGGCGGCGGCACCAACATCACGCTGGCCGACGCCGGCTCCGGCTTTACGCCCATCGGTGAAACACTGCGCTACGCCGAGTTTTCCGGCACGCACATCGATGATGCACTGCTGGTTCACGTCCTGGATGCTGTCGGCCACACCGACCAGGCAGACCCTGAGAGCACTGCGGCCGTGGGCCAACTCGATCAGGTGCGCGAGGCGTGCCGTAAAGCCAAAGAGCGGTTGTCCACCGAGACGGTGACCGCGGTAGACGCCGAACTTCCCGGGCGTCGCGCCACTGTCCAGGTGAGCAGAGCCCAGCTGGAGAGGCTGATCGAGGATCGGCTGGGCGGTGTGTTCTCCGCATTCGACGAAGCGTTGTCCCGGAACAAGATTGACCGCGACGAGCTCGCGGCGGTGGCGATGGCCGGCGGCGGCGCCAGCATCCCTCTTGTGGCCCAACGGCTTTCGTCTCATGCCAAATTGTCCGTGGTGACCGCGGTCAAGCCGGCACTGGCCATGGCGGTCGGTGCGGTGATGCTTTCTTCACGCGAGCCGGGCGAGCAGCAAGAAAACCAAGCCGAGCCGGCGACGGCAATGGCCGCAGCGGCGAGCACCGCGACCGGCACCTTCGCCGCGAACACCGGCACATTCGACGCCCCGACCGGCGGCTTCGGCACCGGCTCTTTCGGAATCCCCACCGACGGCGCGTTTTTCGACGAGGAGCCGTCATCGACGCTTCCGAAGGCGGAACTGGCCTGGTCGGAGGCCGACGACGCCGGCGACGAGCCGCTGTTTTACACCGGCGATCCGTACGACGACGGGGGCGCCCCACCGTCTCAGTACCTGCCCACCTTGCGGCCGGACGAGCCGCGGCGACGAGGCCGCCTGGCACAGCTACTGCTTGGCCTCGGCGCGTTGGTCGCGATGTTCGCAACCGGCGGGGTGGCGTACTCCTTGACCAGCACCACCGGCCACCAGGCGCCGCCCGCGCCGACCAGCCGCCCCTCCGCGCCTCCTCCGCCGCCGAGCTCCCAGCCGCCGTCGCCCAGCCCGGTGGCGCCCCCGCCGCCCAGCGCCGCACCGACGCCCAGCGTCGCACCGCCACCGCCCACCACCGAGGCGCCTCCGCCGCCCCCGCCGCCGGTGACCACGACATACCGGCCGCCGCCCAGCACCAGCACACAGCCACCGACGACGACCACCACAACCACCACGACGACGACCACAACCACCACGCCGCCGCCATCGTCGACCACGACCACCACCACGACCACGGTGCCGATGACCACGGAATACCTGACCATTCCGTTGGTGCCGGTCCCGATACCGGTCCAGGTGCCGCAGAATCAGGCCCCGGCTCCGCAGAATCCGTTCTTGAACCCTGGCGGTTGACGCCGGGTAGGGTGGAATTGCCCGGTTCGGCGGGGCTGACGCCGTCCAGCTAGCCCGTGAAGTAACACCGCACAGCACAGCGGCGACGAAGTAGGTAGGCGGCCGGCGCGGCGCACTCCTCCGCCAGACCGTGGCCAGCAAGGGACTTTGGAGGAGTCGTGGACATCGTTCTTGGTGTGTCGATGGCACCAACAGCGGTCCGCATGGTGCTCGTCGAAGGCGAAGACGCCGACGGCGTCGTCGTCGAACAAGAATGCTTCGAGGTCGGCGGCTCAGCGCCGGCGAGTGCGCCTGAGCAGGTGATTGCGGCCATCCTCGGTACCCGGGAAGGCGCCGCCGAGGGCGGCTCCCGGTTGATGTCGACCGGGGTGACCTGGACCGACCCCAGAGAAGTCGGCGCGCTGCGCAACGCACTGTCCACCCGCGACCTGCGAAACGTCATGCTGGTGTCCCCGCTGCTCGCAGCGGCTGCGCTGGCCCAAACCGTCGGCCACGCACTGGGCTACGAGTACACCGCCTTACTGTTCGTCGAGGCGGAAAGCGCCACCCTGGCCGTCGTGGACACCTCCGACGGTTCGATCGTCAACCTGCACCGCCAGCAGGTGACGTGCTCGCCGTATACCGGGCAGGCGGCCGCCGATCTGGCCACGATGGTCGAGCGCCTGGACGGGCTGGAGACACGCCCGAGCGGCGTGTTCATCGTCGGTTGCGGCGTGGACATCTTCCCGATCAAGCACCACCTGGAAGTGGCGGCCGCGATCCCGGTCAGCGTCGCCGAGGAGCCGGACATGGCGCTGGCTCATGGCGCGGCGTTGGCGTCGGCGAACGCGCCGTTGTTCGCCTCGTCGACCGCCGCGCTGGCGTACGCGCTGGACCCGGGAACCGGCGAGGTGAACCGGGACGTGCTTGCGCCGGCCTATCTCGACGTGTGCGCCGATGCCGTGGTCGACACCGGCGCCCTCGCCTACAGCGCTGTCCAGGACGACGACGACGTCGAAAGCCGGCCGCACCGGCCGCTGCTGGTGATCGGTAGCGGGGTGGCCGCGCTTCTCCTCATCAGCGTTGTGGCGCTGGTGATTTCGCTGGCCGCCGATGTCCGCCCGACCGTCGGGCAGCAGCCGCCCAGCGCGAACGGAAGCGTCGCGGTGCCCACCAAGCAGGCGCCGCCCAAGCCGCCGCCTGCCGCGGCCGCGCCCTCTACGCCGGCCGCGCCACCACCACCGGCGCCTCCGCCGCCGTCGGCCGCGCCACCGCCGCCGGCACCGTCGTCGCAGGCCCCCGAAACCATCACCGAGCCGGCGCCAGTGGTGCGTCAGGCGCCGCAGCGGGTGGCCAACCCGGCTCCGGTTCACCAGGCGCCGCCACGGCAGGCGCCGGCCTACGTGCCGCCGGCCGCACCGCAAGAAGCGCCGCCCCCGGCTGCGCCGCCGCCACCACCCCCGGCCGCGCCGCCGCCGGCGCCGCCCGCGCCGCAGATGCCGCCGATGACGATGTATCTGCACCTGCCGTTCGTCACGGTGCCGATCCCGATCAACCCACCACCGCCGCCGGCGCCTCCGCCGGGACCGTAGGAGCAACTGCCATGAGCGAGAACGGTCCGTTCGGATTTGACCCCGAAGACTTCGAACGAGTGCTTCGCGAAGCAACCGAGGGTCTGCGGGACGCGTTTGGCAGATTGCTCACGAACGAGCGGGCCGGATGGACCGGCTTCATCGACGAGTTCACCCGACGGGCGCGACCACGACCCGAAACCGCCGGAGAAGCAGGCGACGGGGTGTGGGCGATCTACACCGTCGACGCCAACGGCGGCGCCCGCGTCGAAGAGGTCTATGCGACCGAGTTGGATGCGTTGCGCGCGAACAAGAACAACACCGACCCGGCGCGCCGGGTTCGGTTCCTGCCGTACGGCATCGCGGTCAGCGTCCTCGACGATTCCGACCAGACGTCGTAACCCCACGTCGGCGACATCGGCCGCGGCGCGCCGCCGGATTCGGATGCGCAGCCCGGCCGGCGCATGGTTTCATAGCACCGTTTGAGAGTTGTTCCCGCGGGTATGTACCCGTCCGGCGTGTGGGCTCGATCGATGGGTGGTGCAGGGATGGATCGTCGCAGCGTGATGTTGATGTTCGGGATCGGCGCCGTGGCAGCCGCAGCGCCTCTCCCCAAGGCCCGGGCTCATCCGTCGCGACCAACTGCACCGGCACCTGGCGCCACAACCGGGGGTTACCTATTCCACGACGAGTTCGACGGCCCGGCCGGTTCCGCCCCCGGTGGAAACTGGGCGGTGTCGAACTACCGGACCCCGATCAAGAACCCGGTGGGCTTCGATCGACCCGAATTCTGGTACCAGTACCGGGATAGTCGGCAAAACGTGTTCCTCGACGGCAAGTCCAACCTGGTTCTACGCGCCACACATGACGGCGACACCTATTTCGGCGGTCTCGTCAGCGGCAATTGGCGGGGAGGGATCGGGACGACGTGGGAGGCCCGGATAAAGCTCAACTGCCTTACCGCCGGCTGCTGGCCCGCCTTCTGGTTGTCCAACGACTTCCCCGGCCGCGAAGGCGAAGTCGACCTCGTCGAGTGGTATGGCAACGGGACATGGCCTTCCGGAACCACCGTCCACGCGGATCCGTTCGGCACCGCTTTCGAGACCCAGCCGATCGGGGTGGACGGCAACTGGCACAACTGGCGGGTCACCTGGAATCAAACCGGTTTCTACTTCTGGGAAGACTACGTCGACGGAGCCGAGCCATACTTCAGCGTCCCGGCCACCGGCATCGAAGATCTCAACGATCCGATCCGCAAGTGGCCGTTCAACGACCCCGACTACACGATGTTTCCGGTGTTCAATCTCGCGGTTGGTGGTTCGGGCGGCGGCGACCCGGCGGGCGGGAGCTACCCCGCGGAAATGCTCATCGACTGGATACGCGTCTTCTAAACGGTCGCCCGCTCGCGGCCCTGCCAATATTGCTGGCGCAGATCCTTTTTCAGGATTTTTCCAGTGGGGTTGCGGGGCAGCTCGTCCTTGATGTCGACGCTCTTCGGGCACTTGTAGTGCGCCAGCCGCTCGCGTGCCCAGTCGATCAGCTCGGCTTCGGTTGCCTCGCCTTCCAACGTGACGACGGCCTTCACGGATTCGCCCCAGCGTTCGTCGGGCACGCCGAACACCGCAACCTCCATCACTGCCGGGTGTTCGGCGAGCACCCGCTCGACCTCGATCGAGTAGATGTTCTCGCCGCCGGAGATGATCATGTCCTTGAGCCGGTCTTCGACGTAGATGTAGCCGTCGTCGTCGACGCGGCCGATGTCGCCGGTGCGGAACCAGCCGTCTTCGGTGACTGCTTCGGCCGTCGCGTCCGGCCGGTTTAGGTAGCCCTTCATCAATTGTGGTGTGCGGAACCACAATTCGCCGGGCTGGCCGGTGGGTACGTCGGCCAGCGTGTCCGGGTTGACGACTCGCAGCTCGGCGTTCGGGATCAGGGTGCCGGCGCTGACCAGCCGCTCGGGATGGCTTTCATCGCGGTGCGCGTCGGGCATCAGATGGCTGATGACGCCGCAGACTTCGGTCAGCCCGTACACCTGAATGAAGTCGGTGTTCGGCCACGCTTTCAACGCGGCGCGCAGCAGCGGTAGCGGCATCGGCGAGGCGCCGTAGCAGTACGTCTTGAGTTGGCCGAAGAGCTTGATCGCGTCCTCGCCGGATTCCAATACCTTGGCCAGCACCGCCGGCACCAGGAAAGTTCGGTTGGCGCCCTGCAGGATTGCGCCGGCCAGCGACGCGCCGTCGACGTCGCGGGTCATCACGCTCGGCACGCCGTCGTAGATGCCGAACTGGACGTAGGACGAGCCGCCGACATGGAACAGCGGCATCGACACCATGTTCTTGTCGCCCTCGTCGAAGTCCCACCCCTCGTGCGCATTGACGGTGTGCGCCAAGACGTTTGCCTGCGTGAGCGCGACTCCCTTTGGGCGGCCGGTGGTTCCGGACGAATACATCACCATGCACACGTCGTCGGGTTCGACGTCGGCGCCGCGTTGGACCGGTGACGCGTTCGCGAGCAGCGCCTCATACTCGTCGTCGTCGCCGCCGTTGGGCGTGACCTCGATGATGTGCTCGACGTTGGTGAGCTTGTCGCGGATCTTGTCGACGGTCGGTTCCAGCTCGCTGCCGACGATCAGCACCTTGGCGCCGCAGTCGTTGATGACATAGTCGAGCTCGTCGCCGGCGAGCCGGAAGTTGATGATCGCGTTGGCGGCGCCGATCGATGCCGCGGCCATTGTCAGCTCGACGCAGGCCGGGTGGTTCTTGTCGAGGAACGCCACGACGTCGCCGCGCTTGATGCCCATCTCAGTCAATGCGCCGGCGAGCCGCCTGACCCGGTCGTTCCACTGCCGCCAGGTCCACGTGCGGTCGAGGTAGGTGAACGCCTCGGCGTCGGGCTTGGTGTCGGTCCAGTGGGCCAACCGGTCGTCGAGGAAGCGGGGCTGCGGCAGCTGCTCGGTCATGCCCTCGAGCGTGCCACCTGGGTTGCGGCCGAAAAACCCGTCCGGCGGAATAGCCGCCTGACCTGCGCAGACGGTCGGTAGCTGGGCCGGTCTGCGAGTGGAGCAAAGAGCCCGTCAGGTGGCGACCGTTACCCGATTGTGACTATTCCTCCATTTGCTCGTATCCTGTTCGACCATGGGGAGGCACCGATTAGCCAAGAAGCGCCGAAAGACGCCGGCTGTCATGGCTGCAGCCATCGGCCCGGCCGCCGTCTTCTTTGCCGTGGCCGGCAGCGCTCGCCCACCCGGGGCCGGCGGCGAGGCCGCACCGGTTGCCGACGCGCCATGCTGCCTGCAGGTCGTGGCGGCAGCGCCTAATCGGTCGGCACAGTCCGGCGCGCCGGATTCCGGCGAGTCGATGCCGGCATCGCGAATGCGGGTGGTTCACGAGCGTCCGCCGGAGTTGCTCCCACCGGGAAAGGCTCCCGAGCGCGGGCTACAGGTCAGGACGATCTTGGTGGAGCGCACCATCAGCGCGATCTTCCCCGAGATTCAAACCATCGGCGGTGTCCGACCGGATGCGCTGCGGTGGCATCCGAACGGGTTGGCGCTCGACGTGATGATTCCCAACCCCGGCAGCGACGAGGGCATCGCGCTGGGGAACCAGATCGTCGCTTTCGTGCTCCAAAACGCCGACCGGTTCGGGATCCAAGATGCGATCTGGCGCGGCACGTACTACACACCGAACGGCCCGCAAGGGTCCGGATACGGCCACTACGACCACGTCCACATCACCACCACCGGCGGCGGATACCCCACCGGCAACGAGGTTTACATTCGCTGAGCGCGCCTCAGCCGGTTCGGTAACGACGGCCGAAGGTCACCTTTTGGAAACGGCGCCGCGCGCCGCGTTTCGTGTGGCACACCGACTGCTAACAATTGGACGGTCGTCTAACCGCGACATCGGTATGGCTATGCGGTTCTGCACCACCAGTTGGCTGTGGAACTCTCGGAGCGCGAATGAAGGAGTCGGTGATGATGCGCTTTGATCGATTGGGCATCAAAGTCATTGCCAGCGCTGGGTTGTGGGGGACCGCTGTAGCGTTGAGTCCGGTTGCGGCGGCGGCGCCGCTGATAACGGGCGGTGGCTACGCGTGCGTCCAGGGGATGTCGGGCGATGTCGCGGCCGGTGGTCCGGCGGCGGCCGCCGCCGGAGCTGGAGCCGGTGCTGGTGCCGCAGGTTCGTGCGGCCCGGCCAGCGCTCCGCTCACCGACATGGCTGGTGTTCCGCTGGCTGTGCCCGGGCCCGTCGGTGCTCCTGTAGGCGCACCTGTGCCGGTGGGGGCACCGGTGCCTGCGGGTGCCCCCGTCCCCGCGGGTGCGCCTGTTCCGGTGGGCGCTCCCGTCCCAGTGGGCGCGCCGGTGCCTGCGGGTGCTCCGGTTCCGGCAGGTGCTCCCGTGCCGGTGGCTCCGGTGATCCCGGCTGGTGCTCCGCTGATTGCGCTTGGCGGCGCGCCAGCTGGTGCTCCACTCGTCGACATGTCCGGGACCTACGCGGGCAAGGGTGACCCGACTGGTCCGGCGCCGGCCGGCGGGCCGGTACCCGGCCAACCGGTTGCGCCCGGTCCTTCGGACACGGCCAGCTAGCCCTGCTTCAGGGTTGATTTCGTTCGGCCAGATCCTTCAGGAATCGCGGCATGCGGCCGGCGCCGAAGTCGTAGTAGCGCACCCAGTTCGGCGTGATCGCAATTCGCGCCATCTGGTCGTACATTTCGCGGACATCCTGCTCGAACTTGGCTGCTGCTTCGGCGTCCATGGCTTTCCTGGCCGCGGCGAGGTATTCCTCGACTGGGCCGTCGACGATCTGGACGTTCGCCTGCCCGCGTACCGAGAGGGCTCGCGCCTGCTCGGGGGTGTCGCCTGTGTCGATGGCCAGCGCAACGGCCGGGCGAACCGACAGCGCCGTGACCTTCGGCGCAGTTGTGGCCGTGGCGATAACGAATTGCGTTCCAGTCCAAAAGAATCCGACGGGAACGACCCGAGGTGTCTCGTCGTTCCCGATGTAGGCGAGGTGAGCGGACGACGTTGACGCGAGCAACTTCTGCGCGCCGGGCGTCGACAGTTCGTCATCGATCTGCTGCTGGTCCATCGTGTTCTCCTACCGGTTATCCGAGAGACCCGTGCGAGACTAGCGCCATAGCCGCCGCGTCCGTTCCTCCACCTGGGTACCACTCGGTTACGCCGCGGATGGTGGTTAACGACCTAACCGGTGTGGTCGCCTTCCTGCGGAGGGTGTTCGGGGCGACGGGCCACGTCGAAGCGGATCGGCCAGCGGAGGTGTGCATCGGGGACTCGCTGGTCCTGGTGTCGGAAGCCGGTCAGCGAGAGCCTTTTCCAGCGTTCCTCTACGTGTACGTCGACGACGTCGATGCGACATACAGGGTGGCGCTAGATGCCGGTGCGGTGATGATCGAGCCGCCTCTGGACACCCCGTATGGTGATCGCCGGGCAATGGTGCAGGACACGTCTGGCAACGCTTATCAGATCGCCAGACGGCAAGTAGGCTCAACCGCATAGCACTGGCCACTCGGGTTTGGAAACGCTAAACGCTTACAGCGTAAGTCATCTCGGTGCGGTGCTTGCTGGGGCAAGCCGCCGTGGTCGTTCTATTCCCGATTCCTGCACAATCACCGGGTCGCCGATGTTGACGGTGTTGTAGTACCACTCGGCGTCCGCGGGACTCAGGCTGATGCAGCCATGGCTGACATTCTCAAAGCCCAATGATTGGACAGCCCATGGAGCCGAATGCACGAACAGGCCACGCTTGGTGATGCGTACCGCATACTCCACCGGGAGCCGGTAACCGTCGGGATTGGTAACCGGGATGCCGACGCTGCTCGAATCCATGATCACCGAGCGTTCCTTGGACAGAACGGTGTACGTGCCGACGGGCGTCGAGTATTCCGGCCGACCCATCGAGGCCAGCAGCACTCCCTCTTCGCCCCAGTGAGGCCGGTGATGCGGGGCCGGTCGTGGCGGCGGCGGTCCGGCCCCCACTCCGTCGATGGTGACGGTGAAGGTGTGTTCCGCGATATCGGCAACGCCGACGACGGCAGGGCCGGTCTTGAACTCCGTGGCCACGCCGCCGACCGACAGCGCCACGGTGCTGTGCGCCGGCCAGAATCGGTCGGGCACCCATTGCACCGCGTCGTCCTCGAGCCAATCGAAATGGCCGCTCATCGCGGGCGCCGACTTGACTTGAATGGCGCGCTCGGCAGCGGGTCGATTGGCAACGGGCGCGCTGAAAGTCACCACGACGGGGTGGGCGACACCCACGGTTTGGCCCCCAGTTGGTAGAACCGATGCGACCGCGAACCGATACGACTGGCTCGTCGCCGCCAGGCCTACGTCGGCCGGCCCGGCAACCACCGTCGCAGCGGTCCCGATCAGCGCAAGAACGCACCGGAGACCCGCACGCATGGCCCCATTCCTTTTCATTTGACAAAGTTGTAATAGATGGTAGGGCTGGCCTGGCGGGCGGAAGCGCAAGGGCGCGTTAGCAATTCGGTCAAGGCTTCGTCACGTTTCGGCTACGGCGAACAACGTTGGAACTGGGGCCGGACGAAGCGGCCGCTCGATCTAATCGACCTTCCGAAAAGCGCGCTTCGGGACGGCCCGAACACCTCCCATACCGCTTGAACCTTGCCAGGGCATCCCGACTACTTTTTCTTACGGCAGTAATAGTCCAACCACGCTTCAATGCGCTCGCCGATACGCGGATCGGTCTCCGCAGGAAGCCTGGAAGTTCGTTCCCGAATTACCGCCGCATCTAGGAGTCCGCCACGAATCAGCGCCAGGACGAAATCGAGGTCCTTTGGCCGCCCAGCAGCAAGTTTTGAGATCGCAAGGTCGTGCGGATCGAGAAAGCGCGGCCTAGCAGGCTTCGAGGATTGAAGCTCCCAACTTACGAGGCGGTCCTGCCACCCTTCGGGCAGCGTGGCCACATCGATGTGGACACCCTCGGCGTAGATGCCATGTTCTTCATGAAACGTTGACATCTCGCCGATGGCGCCCTCGACCTCATCCGCCTTGTTCCTCCCCGGATCATCAAGGAAGGCTATGTCAGCCTCTTGGGAGGCCGTGGCTTCTGGAGGGAGGTCCGCTTCGTCAAACGACCCAAGGATCGACTGCGAGCCAAGCACAAGCACATCCGCATCATGGGCGATATTGCATGCCGAACGGAGCAGATGAGCCAGTTGCTGTCGGTTCACCCTGCTAGCGCCCGCTTGTGCTCCCGATTCCAGTGATCCTTGAAGGTTCGCAGGACTCGCAGTCTCGTCTCCTCGGGCAATACGCCGGCAAACGGAGAGTTTTGGCGTAGTTCCCGCGCCTCCTGCGAGGGACTGTTAATGACCTCCACAATCGCGTCTAAACCGTCGTCGAGCACTCGCTTCCACTCTTCGAAGTAGCGCACGGTCATTCCGTCAGGACGATGCATGCTGGTCCAGCGATCGAGGTTGTCGCGAGCCTTCGATATCACAGCGTTTGGTTCAGCGAGCATTTGTGTCAACAACGCCTGATGTAGCCGCAACGACTTTTCTTCTTCGCGCGTGAGTTGGTTGCCCACGAGACGGTCGACTTCGCGGCGCGGGACACGTCGATGAGCGCCTACACGAACGTAGTCGAGCTCGCCGCGGTCACACAGATTGGCGACATGCTGGCGCGAGACGCCGAGCAACCGAGCGACTTCACCTGTCTTAAGCATTGTCTCCATGGAACTATCCTCCTGCATAAACACAAAAAACACAACGCCCCTGTCAGCGAGGTATTCCTGCGCCAATACACCTTGCTGTCGCTCGCTTAGGTCGGTGTGGTCTGGGAGAACCCAGTAGACGGTCG
Source organism: Mycobacterium sp. MFM001 (assembly GCF_003402475.1). Classification (GTDB taxonomy): domain Bacteria; phylum Actinomycetota; class Actinomycetes; order Mycobacteriales; family Mycobacteriaceae; genus Mycobacterium. The sequence goes on along the minus strand of NZ_BFAB01000001.1, from coordinate 47,087 downwards.
CTGCCCGACCTACCGCCGGAGCATTCGCGATGGTGGGTCGCCGATTCGCCGCTGACGGGCATCTCGCGGCGGCCACACCGAAAGGCGATACTTTGAAGCAGCCGGCAACAGTTTCAATCGGGGACAATCGAACGCCGTTCGCCCGGCTCAACTTGGAGCCGATGACGGGAATCGAACCCGCGTTCTCAGCTTGGGAAGCTGATGTTCTGCCATTGAACTACATCGGCGCGATTGATCGGAAAGGCTAGCATCCAGCGCGGCGTCGCTCATCCACACCAGGGATGCCGGGGATACGCTCGTCGCGTGCTGCTCTCCGATCGCGACCTGCGAGCCGAAATCGCCGCCGGCCGCCTGGGCATCGACCCGTTCGACGACACGCTGGTTCAGCCGTCCAGCGTGGACGTCCGCCTCGACAGCATGTTCCGGGTGTTCAACAACACCCGATACACGCATATCGACCCGGCCCAGCAGCAGGACGAGCTGACCAGCCTGGTGCAGCCCGTCGACGGCGAGCCGTTCGTGCTGCATCCCGGCGAGTTTGTGCTGGGGTCGACGCTGGAGCTGTGCACGTTGCCCGAGGACCTGGCGGGCAGGCTGGAGGGCAAGTCGTCGCTGGGGCGGCTGGGCCTGCTGACCCACTCGACCGCGGGATTTATCGATCCGGGTTTCAGCGGACACATCACGCTGGAGCTCTCCAACGTCGCCAACCTGCCCATCACGCTGTGGCCGGGAATGAAGATCGGCCAGCTGTGCATCCTGCGGCTGACCAGCCCCGCCGAGCACCCCTACGGCAGCGCCCGGGCCGGCTCGAAGTACCAGGGTCAGCGGGGGCCGACGCCGTCCCGCTCGTACCAAAACTTCATCAAATCGACCTAGGCACGGCCGCCGGCTGCCAGGTTGCTTTAAGCGTCGGCAGGTAGGGTCGAAGTATCAGGGTCAAGAGACGCATGTACTGCGCTGCCCGGACCGCGAGCGGCTAGCAAACTACTTAGGAGGAAGTAGTGGACACCGTACTCGGTGTGTCGATGGCACCGTCGACGGTCCGCATGGTGCTGGTAGAAGGCGAGAACGCCGACGGTGTCACCATCGACCAGGACAACTTCGACGTCACCTCGAACGGCAGGCCGGCAAACACTGTTGCCGCGGATCAGGTGGTCTCGGCCATCCTGGGCACCCGCGAGGGCGCTGCCGAGGGCGGCTACCACCTGGCCTCGACTGGCGTGACGTGGAGCGACCAGTTCGAGGCCGCCGCTCTGCGCGACGCGCTGGCCGCCCGCAAGATCGAAAACGTCATGCTGGTGTCGGCGTTTTTGGCCGCGGCCGCGCTGGCCCAGGCCGTCGGCACCGCCACCAACTACTCCAATACCGCGCTGTTGTTCATCGAGCCGGACACCGCCACCCTTGCGGTGGTCGACTCCTCCGACGGGTCGGTCTCCGAGGTGCGCCGCCGGCCCCTCCCCGAGGACGACGACCAGGCCGTCGCCGAGATCACCAAGCTGGCCGCCAGCGCCGACCGCTTGGAATCGCGGCCCGAGGGATTGTTCGTCGTCGGTTCCGGGGTGGACATCCCGCTGATCAAGCCGGCGCTGGAGGCGGCGACGACGCTTCCGCTCAGCGCTCCGGAGGAGCCGGACCTGGCGCTGGCCCGGGGCGCTGCGCTGGCATCAGCGCATGCGCCGTTGTTCTCGTCGTCGACCGCCGCGCTGGCTTACGCGCAGGACCCCGGCACCGGCGCGGTGGACCCGTATGCCGTTTCTCCGGGCTACCTGGCCGCGGCTGACGTCGACTCGGGTGGCGAGGCCCTCGCCTACAGCGCCATTCCCGACGAGGATGCCGACGCCTACACCGCCGAGGGCCCAGACGCCTACGTCGACCTCACCGGCGAGGAAGAGATCCTTGACTCCGGCATGCTGGACTTTCGGGCCGCAGCGGCCGAGCAGTCCGCTCGCAAGCCGTTTCTGACCGCGATGAGCGTGCTGACGATCTTCGTCGTCGGCGTTGTGGCCCTGGTGATTTCGCTGGCGGTCAGCATCCGGCCGACCGTCAACCAGCGGCCCAGCCTCGGCCAGAACGTCGTCGCACCGACCAAACAGGCCGCGCCCGCGCCGCCGAAGACGCCACCGCCGGCTGCGGCGCCCGCCCCGCCCAAGACAGCTGCGCCGGCACCGGCACCGGCACCCCCGCCGGCTGCGGCCCCGGCTCCCGCTCCTGCACCCGCCCCGGCTCCCGTGGCGGCGCCCGCGCCAGCCCCGGCTCCTGCCCCTGCGCCTCCGCCTGCGCTGCCGCCACCTCCACCTCCGCCGGTGTTGCCGCAGCTGGGCCAAATTCTTGCCCCGCCGCCGCCGGGGCCGCCGGTCCAACCGTGGGGCGGTGATCACGGCGGTGGTGGCTGGGGCCATGGCCGCGGCGGTGGCCGTGGCCACGGCGGAGGCCCCCCGGGCATCAAGGTTCCGCTGGCTCCCGGGCTCAACCTCGGCATCGGGTTCTAAGCGCCTGGCCGCCGAAAACGGGTATTCCTAACCCAACACTTGGCGGCATTGAATTTGGAGGGGAAATGGAGACCGTACTTGGTGTGTCGATGGCGCCCTCGACGGTTCGCATGCTGCTGGTCGAAGGCGAAAACGGCGACGGTGTCACCGTCGAGCAGGAGGACTTCGACGTCGACGGCGGCTCAGCACCGCAGACCGCACCCGAACAGGTCGTTTCGGCGATCCTGGGAACCCGCGAAGGCGCCGCCGAGGGCGGCTATGAGCTCATGTCGACGGGGGTGACCTGGACGGACCAGGCGGAGGCAGCCGCCCTGCGGGACGCCCTGGCCGCCCACAAGGTCGAAAACGTCATGCTGGTGTCGGCGTTTCTGGCCGCGGCGGCGCTGGCGCAATCGGTCGGCAGCTCGGTGGGCTACGGCCGGACCGGGCTGTTGTTCCTCGAACCGGACACCGCGACGATGGCCATCGTCGATTCCGCCGACGGCTCGATCACCGAAGTGCGCCGCGAGCCGCTGAAAAGCGGCGACACCGCCGGCGAATTGGCAGCCCTGGTCGCCGATATGCAGACGCTGCCATCGCGGCCCGACGGGCTGTTCATGGTCGGCTCCGGAGTGGACATCGCGCCCCTCAAACCCCAGCTGGAGGCGACGACGTCGCTGCCGGTGAACGCCCCTGAAGAGCCCGAGACGGCGCTGGCCCGCGGGGCGGCGCTGGCATCGGCGCATGCGCCGTTGTTCTCGTCGTCGACCGCCGCGCTGGCCTATGCGCAAGACCCCGGCACCGGCGCGATCGACCCCTATGCCGTGACGCCGGGCTACCGCCCCGAACTTGATGACGCCGCCAGGCCCGACGGCGGCGAAGCCCTCGCCTACAGCGCCGTCGCCGATGACGAAGCCAACGCCCCCACCGCTTACGCCAACCAGCAGGACGTGCAGACCGGCGCATTTCCCGAGGCCGGTAAGCGGGGACGCCGGCCCGCGGCGCTGGTGGCGAGCGCGGTGGCCGCGGTCTTTGTGGTCGGCGTCGTCGCACTGGCGGTTGCGCTGCTGATGACGATGCGCCCGTCAGTCGGTGAGAAGCCGAATCCCGGGCACCCGATGGTGGTCCCGAGCAATCAGGCGCCGCCGCAGCAGTCGCCGCCGGCCGCGCCTCCTCCGCCGTCCGCGGCGCCGCAGGCCCCCGCAGCGCCGTCCCCGGCACCCGCGGCTCCCGCGCCGGCCCCGGCAGCTCCGGCACCGGCAGCGCCCGCTCCTGCTCCCGCGGCGCCCGCTCCTGCTCCCGCAGCCCCGGCTCCCGCTCCCGCGCCCGCGGCTCCGGCACCAGCGCCGGCACCCGCTCCGGCTGCGCCGGTCCCCGTCCCCGTCCCAGTTCCCGTCGGCCCGGGGGTCGGGGGCGGCGGGATTCCCGGTATCCCCGGCGGCGGCGGCATTCCGGGCATCCCGGGTGGCGGCGGAGGCGGCCATGGTGGTGGCGGAGGTCACGGCGGCGGCCATGGTGGCGGCCATGGTGGCGGCGGCGGAATCCCCGGCGTTCCGGGAATCCCCGGCATCCCGGGCCTGTAGCTCCGGCCGGTTGTGCGGTTTCATACGCGACACGCCGACGCGGGCGTATGAAACCGCACAGTCGACGCGGCGATGGCCGAACGCAGCAAACTGTCATCTGGCGTTCGCCTGTCGCTTGGTAACCGGACACGGTTAGCTCGTCGCGGCCGCCTACACACGGTGTTATGCGATGCACCGTCTTCGGCACGGGCTATCTGGGTGCTACCCACGCCGCCGGGATGGCCGAATTAGGGCACGATGTCGTCGGCGTCGACATCGATCCCGGCAAAATCGCCAAGCTAGCCGGCGGTGACATCCCGTTCTACGAACCCGGACTGCGAAAGATGTTGAGCGACAACATCGCCGCGGGCCGTTTGCGGTTCACCACCGACTACGAGATGGCCGCCGAATTCGCCGACGTGCACTTCCTCGGCGTCGGAACCCCGCAGAAGAAGGGCGAATACGGCGCCGACCTGCGTCATGTACACGCCGTCATCGACGAATTGGTGCCACGACTGACGCGGGCCGCCGTCATCGTCGGCAAATCCACTGTGCCGGTGGGCACGGCGGCTGAACTGGGCCGACGCGCCCACGCCATCGCACCACAAGGCGTCGACGTCGAAGTGGCCTGGAACCCCGAGTTCCTGCGCGAGGGATTCGCTGTGCACGATACCTTGCAGCCCGACCGCATTGTCCTTGGCGTGCAAGACGATTCGACGCGCGCTGAACTCGCGGTACGTGACCTGTATGGGCCGCTGCTGGAGGCCGGCGTGCCGTTTCTGGTGACCGACCTTCAGACCGCGGAATTGGTCAAGGTGTCCGCCAACGCCTTTCTGGCAACCAAGATCTCGTTCATCAACGCGGTCGCCGAGGTCTGCGAGGCCGCCGGCGCCGACGTCACGATGCTGGCCGACGCGCTCGGGCACGACCCGCGCATCGGTCGGCGATGCCTCAACGCCGGCTTGGGTTTCGGTGGCGGCTGCCTGCCCAAGGACATCCGCGCATTCATGGCCCGCGCCGGCGAATTGGGCGCCAACCAGGCGCTGACGTTCCTGCGCGAGGTCGACAACATCAACATGCGCCGGCGCACCCGGATGGTCGAATTGGCCACCACCGCCTGCGGCGGCTCGCTGCTGGGTGCCAACATCGCCGTGCTCGGCGCCGCCTTCAAACCCGAATCCGACGACGTGCGTGACTCGCCGGCGCTGAACGTCGCCGGCCAACTCCAGCTCAACGGCGCCGCGGTCAACGTCTACGACCCCAAGGCCCTGGACAACGCGCACCGCGTGTTTCCCACCCTCAACTATGCGGTGTCGGTGGCCGAGGCGTGCGAACGCGCCGACGCCGTGCTGGTACTCACCGAGTGGCGCGAATTCGTCGACCTCGACCCCCGCGAGCTTGCTGATCGGGTGCGCGCCAAGGTGATTGTCGACGGCCGCAACTGCCTGGACGTCGCCCGCTGGCAGCAGGCGGGTTGGCGGATGTACTGCCTGGGGCGGCGCGTAACCTGACCGCGTGGACTACGTGGCAGCACTGCTCGAGCAAAACCACGCCTTCGGTGAGGTGATCCGCAGCGCCGACCCGTCGACCCCGGTGCCGACGTGTCCGGAGTGGAGCCTGCGGCAGCTGTTCCGCCACGTCGGCCGCGGAGACCGCTGGGCGGCGCAGATCGTCCGCGACCGGCTCGACCACTTCCTCGACCCCCGCGACGTCGAGGAAGGTAAGCCGCCGCCGGATCCCGACGGCGCTGTCTCCTGGCTGCACGGCGGCGCGCAGCTGCTGGTCGACGCCGTCGAGCAAGTCGGTGCGGATACCCCGGTGTGGACATTCCTGGGGACGCGCCCGGCGCAGTGGTGGATTCGCCGCCGGGTGCACGAGGCCGCCGTCCACCGCGCCGACGCCGCGCTCGCCGTGGGCCTCGACTACACCCTCGCGCCCGAGTTGGCGGCCGACGCCATCACCGAGTGGCTGGAGCGGGCGACGCTCCAAGCCGGCAGTGACGGGGCCCCTCTTCACGCGGGCGACACCGTGCATCTGCACGCCACCGACGACGGCCTCGGCGAGGCCGGCGAATGGACCCTCCGCGCCGACGGCGGACACATCACCTGGTCACACGACCACGGCAAGGGCACGGTGGCGCTGCGCGGACCCGCCACCGACCTGCTATTGGCCGTCACTCGACGAGTTGCGGTCGCCGACACCGATATCGCGGTGTTCGGCGACTCCGCGGTGTGGCAGAACTGGCTGGACCACACGCCGTTCTAGACGGCGCGGTACGTTGCAGATCATGACGACATCGGAAATCGCCACCGTGCTGGCATGGCACGACGCCCTCAACACGTCGGACATCGACACCTTGATCGCGCTGTCCAGCGATGACATCGAAGTCGGCGACGCGCATGGTGCCGGGCAGGGCCATCAGGCGCTTCGGAAATGGGCCACCGAGCGCGCCCAGACCGCGGAGCTGGGCAGGATGTTCGTGCACGACGGCGTCGTCGTCGTCGAACTCAAGGGCGCCAACGGCGCTGCGGCGGCGGCATTTCGGGTCGTTCACGATCACGTCACCTCGGTGTTCCGGCATGATGACCTGGAATCGGCTTTGGCGGCAACCGAGCTCACCGAGGCCGACCTGGTCGACTGAGGAGTAGCTGATGCGCGGAATCATCTTGGCCGGCGGTTCGGGCACACGGCTTTATCCGATCACCATGGGCGTCAGCAAGCAGCTGCTGCCCGTGTACGACAAACCGATGATCTATTACCCGCTGTCTACGTTGATGACGGCCGGTATCCGCGACATCCTGGTCATCACCACCGGTCACGATGCGCCTGGCTTCCACCGGCTGCTCGACGACGGCGCGGCATTCGGTATCAACATCAGCTACGCGGTGCAAGACCGGCCCGACGGCCTGGCCCAGGCATTCGTGATCGGCGCCGACCACATCGGCACGGACTCGGTGTCATTAGCGTTGGGAGACAACATCTTCTACGGCCCGGGTCTGGGCACCAACCTGCGCCGTTTCCAAACCATCAGTGGTGGTGCAATTTTCGCCTACTGGGTGGCCAACCCGTCGGCTTACGGAGTGGTCGAATTCGGCGACGACGGCATCGCGCTCTCGCTCGAGGAAAAGCCGGCCACGCCCAAGTCGCACTACGCGGTGCCGGGGTTGTACTTCTACGACAACGACGTGGTCGAGATCGCCCGCGGCTTAAAGCCGTCGGCGCGCGGCGAATACGAGATCACCGAGGTCAACCAGATCTACCTGAACCAGGGCCGGCTCGCCGTCGAGGTACTCACGCGCGGCACGGCCTGGCTGGACACCGGAACATTCGATTCTCTGCTGGACGCCAGCGACTACGTCCGCACACTGGAACGACGGCAGGGCTTGAAGATCGGCGTGCCGGAGGAAGTGGCGTGGCGGATGGGCTTCATCGACGACGAGCAACTGGCGCGTCGCGCGGAGAGCCTGGTCAAATCCGGCTACGGCGACTATCTGCTGCAGTTGCTCGAACAGCGCTGAGGATGACGACAACACCCAACCCGCAGCCGATCCGCGGCGGAGCTGTTCTGGTTGCGCTGGTCATCGCCCTCATCGTCGTTGGCGCAGTGTCGTTTTCCTACTGGAAACGTGACCATCCCACGCCGACGGAGTCGACGTCGACTTCACCGGCTGCTACCTCGCCGCACGCGATGGACAAAGATGGCCGGTTCCTGTGGCTGCTGTCCAGCGAAGGCATTGAACTATCCCGGTCGACCGATGTTGCGGTCAACGATGCGCACCGCGTTTGCTCACGACTGGAGCGCGGCGAAAGTGAAGAGCAGGTTGTTGCGGACATCGTCGAAGGATCGCCGGACCTGACACCTGATACTGCAGCCGATTTCGCGGACATCGCCAGGGAAGTGTTTTGCCCCGAGGTCACTGGCGGTAGCTGACCAGGAAGTTACCCAGTCGCTCGATCGCGTGCGAGAGGTCACGCGCCCACGGCAGCGTCACGATCCGCAGGTGATCCGGTGCGGGCCAATTGAATCCAGTGCCCTGGGTGACCAGGATCTTCTCCTGCAGGAGTAGGTCCAGCACAAGTTGCTCGTCGTCCTCGATGTTGTACACCTCGGGGTCCAGCCGGGGGAAGGCGTACAGCGCGCCGGCCGGCTTGACGCAGGAGACGCCGGGGATCTCGTTGAGCTTGGTCCAGGCGACGTCGCGCTGTTCACGCAGCCGACCGCCGGGCAACACCAAATCCTCGATGCTCTGGTGCCCACCCAGCGCCACCTGGATCGCATGCTGCGCAGGAACATTCGGGCACAACCGCATATTCGCCAGCAAGTGGATGCCTTCGATGAAGCTGCTGGCGTGGTCTTTGGGTCCCGTGATTGCCAACCAGCCGGCCCGATACCCGGCCACCCGATAGGCCTTCGAGAGCCCGTTGAACGTCAGGCACAACACGTCCGGCGCTACCGAGGCCATGCTGATGTGCTTGGCGTCGTCGTAGAGGATCTTGTCGTAGATCTCGTCGGCAAGCAGCAGCAGCTGATGCTTGCGCGCCAAATCGGCCATCTGCGTGAGGACTTCGCGACTGTAGACGGCGCCGGTCGGATTGTTCGGGTTGATCACCACCAGCGCCTTGGTGCGTTCGGTGATCTTGGATTCCAGGTCGGCGATATCGGGCTGCCAGTCCTGCGTCTCGTCGCACAGGTAGTGCACCGGGGTGCCGCCCGCCAGCGAGGTCGACGCCGTCCACAGCGGATAATCGGGCGCGGGAATCAATACTTGGTCGCCGTTGTCGAGCAGCGCTTGCAGGGTAAGAGTGATCAGCTCCGAGACCCCGTTACCCAGATAGACGTCGTCGACGTCGAATCGCGGGAAGCCCTCGATGAGTTCGTAACGGGTGACGACGGCACGTCGCGCCGGCAGGATGCCTTTGGAGTCCGAATAGCCCTGCGCGTACGGCAGTGCCTGGATCATGTCGCGCATGATCACGTCGGGTGCTTCGAATCCGAACGGTGCCGGGTTGCCGATGTTGAGCTTGAGGATGCGATGGCCTTCGGCCTCTAACCTCGCGGCGTGATCGTGCACCGGGCCGCGGATTTCGTAGAGTACGTCTTGCAGCTTCGACGACTGCGCGAACGTGCGCTGCCGCGGCTGGTGGCCCATGGCAGACCAGGGCAGCTGATGCGTAGTCACGTCCACCATGGTGCCATGGCCGTCCACTGGAAATTTGCTAAAGCCGGATAAGCCCAGGAAAACAGGTAGCCAATTACTCACGCGGTGGGTTGCTGTGCCGCCGTAGAGTGCCGCCATCACCGAACATGTGAGGCGCAGCGATGAAGCTCAAACTCGAGACAAACCTTGGTGGAGACGGCCATCACGCGACGGACGACCACGTGGCGGTCGGCGGACAAGCATCGGAACCCGATGTCACTGTCCGCAGCTTGCGCAGATCGCTTCGGATCCTGCTCGCTTGCTGGATTGGCGTCGACGCGGCGATCGTCCTGGCACTGGCGGTCTGGAATGCGACGCTGACGAGCTCCGCGTGGGATCTGATCGGCTCGGCGCTCTTGCTGGGGATCGGCGTTACCTGCGCGCTGGCGTTCGGGCAGATCGTCAGAGGCTCGGGTAACGCCTTAATCACCGCGATGGTGAGCCAGATCTTTATTGCGGGTTTGGCGGCGTACGTGTGGCTGGTCGACCAGCGCAGTCCGGTGAGTCAACTGCTGGGGATAACGGGCGTTGCGTTGATGATCGGCGGCATAGCGCTGATCTGGGTGCTCTACCTCGGACGCTATGCGCGTACCGCCGTCACCAAGGGCGCTGCCGTCGTGGTCGCGCTTTTCCCGTTGATCGGTCTGGTGCAGTTCTGGATGCAGACCGATTACATGCCTCAGGCGTCACGTCCCCTCGTCGACGTCAGTACCGAGTTGTCGCCGATCGGCTCGACCGGTCCGAACGTCCACCTGTTGGCGAAAGTGACTCTGCACAACCGTGGTTCGGTCCAGGCGGACCTGCATGCAGCGCTCGTGCGCGTCACCTCCTATCCCGTCGGGACGCCGACGGAGCCCGCCACCACCGACACCCTGCTCGCTAGCCTGAATCCCAACGGGCGCATTAAAAGAGGTGACTACCGCGAAACGCCTGCCGTGCCCCGCGATTCCACGCTGCTCTACGCCACAGTCTTAGCCGCGCCTTACGACGACGCGTTTCTTGCCCCAGGACAAACGGGAGAGCTCAAACGGGTGGTCGACGTCGACTCCAGAACCGTCCGGCTGGTACGGCTGTCGGTGGAGGCAGTTGTCGTCACCCATCGAATGGTGCAGGACGTTCACTCGTGCTACCCGCCTCAGGTTTCCTTGTGGCAGGATCCGGGCGGGTTCATATCGGAGGCGGGAGAGCTTCATGGCTGGGGCCCCGGCGGAGCGCGCGTCCTGTGTACGGAGAGTCGGTTCGCCTCTATAGGTGCCGTCCAGGATTTGGTTTCGGATCATCCGGTGTTGAGGACCCTCGTCGTGGTCGAGGTCCCGAACCACGCCATGGACGTGCCGATGTTGCTGCCGTTCTTCGGAACCCGCGAAACCGTCGACGAGCCGTTCACACACGTCCGCACGGCCAACCGTGTCGAACACGCCAACCCGTCCTCCATCATCGCGGAGTCGGCAGAGTACGCGCCGTCGGACGCCGACCTCCGCGGTGGCGCTGGGTAGACGCGTTACCGCTTGCCCGGCGGGCGGGCGCCGCGCGCGATACCCAGCCCCTTGACCGGCGGCGTGCTGGCTTCGCCGTCGGCTTCCTTGGCCGCGGGCGCGGCCTGAGATTCCGGTTCCGGCTTTGCTTCCGGCTCCTTCTTCGGCTCGGCAGCCGGCGCTGTGGCTTTCTTGGCGCCGGGTCGCTTGGCACCCGCTGCGATGCCCAGCCCCTTGACCGGTGCGGCAGGCGCTTTGGCCTCTTCTGCTTTGGCCTCTTCCGCCTTTGCCTCTTCGGCAGCCGGCGCTTTCGCGGCCTCCGGTTGTGCTGGGGCAGCAGCCTTCTTGGCGCCGGGCCGTTTGGCTCCGGTCGCGATGCCCAGCCCTTTGGCCGGTGCGGCGGGGGCTTTGGCTTCCTCGGCGGCCGGAGCTGCCGCGGATTGCGTTGGCGCGGCGGTCTTTTTGGCGCCGGGTCGCTTGGCGCCGCCGGCGATGCCCAAACCGGTGACTGCCTTGGTCGCCTTTTCCCCCGTGGGTTCGGCAGTCTCAGCGGGCTTTTCGGCCGGTGCCGCCGTGGTCGCGGGCGCCGCCTCCGCCTTCGGAGCGGGCTTGGGTGCGGCCTTGGCAGCCTCTTCGGCGGCGGTTCCCTTGGCGGGCAGCGTGATGTTGCTGCGGTCGATCGACTCCAGCAGCAGGTTGGCCACGTCGCGCACGTCGACGTCTTCGCGTCCGGCGGCCTCGGCGCGGTCGTTGACACCGTCGCTGACCATCACCCGGCAGAAGGGGCATGCGGTGGCGACGGTAGTGGCGCCGGTGGCCAGCGCCTCGTCGACCCGCTCGTGATTGATCCGCTTGCCGATGTGCTCTTCCATCCACATCCGCGCACCACCTGCGCCGCAACAGAAGCTGCGATCGGCATGACGCGGCATCTCGGTCAGCGTCGCGCCCGAAGCGCCGATCAACTCACGCGGCGCCTCGTAGACCTTGTTGTGCCGGCCCAAGTAGCACGGATCGTGGTAGGTGATCGAAGGGCTGTTGCCGTTGCCGTCGACCGGCGTGACCGGCACCAGCTTCTTGTCGCGCACCAGCCGGTTCAGCAGCTGGGTGTGGTGTAGCACCGTGTAGTTGGCGCCCAGCTGTTTGTATTCGCGCCCAAGGGTATTGAAGCAGTGCGGGCAGGTGACCACGATCTTGCGGTCGACGGTCTCCACACCCTCGAACACCCCGTCGAGTGTCTCGACGGCCTGCTGGGCCAGCTGCTGGAACAAGAACTCGTTACCCGACCGGCGCGCAGAGTCGCCGTTGCAGGTTTCGCCGGTGCCGAGCACCATGTACTTCACTCCGGCGATGGCCAACAATTCGGCGACGGCCTTCGTGGTCCTCTTTGCCTTGTCGTCGTAGGCGCCGGCGCAACCCACCCAGAACAAGTACTCGTAGCCGTCGAAGCTCTCGACGTCCTCGCCGTAGACCGGGACATCGAAGTCGACCTCGCTGATCCAGTTGGTGCGGTCGCCGGCGTTCTGACCCCACGGATTGCCCTTGGTTTCAAGGTTTTTGAACAGCACCGAGAGTTCGGAGGGGAATTCCGACTCCATCATCACCTGGTAGCGGCGCATATCGACGATGTGGTCGATGTGCTCGATGTCCACCGGGCACTGCTCGACGCAGGCGCCGCACGTCACGCAGGACCACAACACGTCGGGGTCGATCACCCCGCCCTGCTCGGCGGTGCCCACCAGCGGACGGTTGGCCTGCTCGGGCCCGGAGCCGGGCACCCGGCCGAATCCGGACTCGGGGACGTGGTGGCCCTCGCCGCGGCCGGATTCGATGTAACCGCCCTCCGCGTCGGCTTCCTTTTCACCGAGAATGTAGGGCGCCTTGGCCATCCAGTGGTCGCGCAGGTCCATGATGACGAGCTTGGGCGACAACGGTTTCCCGGTGTTCCACGCCGGGCACTGCGACTGGCAGCGCCCACACTCGGTGCAGGTGGCGAAGTCCAGCATCGCCTTCCAGGAAAAGTCTTCGATCTTGCCGCGGCCGAATTCGGCCTCGTCGGGCGGGTTTTCGAAGTCGATCGGCTTGCCGTCGGCCTCGATCGGCAGCAGCGGGCCCAGCCCGTCGGGCAGTCGCTTGAAGGCGACGTTGATGGGTGCCACGAAGATGTGCAGGTGCTTGGAGTGCAGCACGATGATCAGGAACGCGAGCATGACGCCGATGTGCAGCAGCAGCGCCACCGTCTCCAGGATCTCGTTGCCGGTGTGCCCGAGCGGGCTCACTATCCTGCCGAACAGGTGGGACAGGAACGCCCCGTTGCCGTAGGGCAGGTTGCCGAGGTATGACGCCGCGCCACGCAACAGGCAGTAAGTCCACACGACGTTGAAGATCATGAACAGAATCAGCCACGCGCCTCCGGTGTGCGAACCGTAGAAGCGGGACGTGCGGCCGAGCTCCTTGGGGTTCCGCTTAATGCGGATGACCGCGAACGTGGCAATACCCAGTGTCACCGCGACGACGAAGAAGTCCTGCAAGAAGCCCAGCCCGTCCCAGGTGCCGATCAGCGGGATGTGGAAATGCGGGCTGAACAGCAGACCGTATGCCTCGATGTAGACGGTCAGCAGCACGAAGAACGCCCACATGGTGAAGAAGTGGGCCAGGCCGGGAATGGTCCACTTCAGCAGGCGGCGTTGTCCGGGCACCTCCGCCACCTCGACCTCGATGCGTGCGCCGACCTCGTCGGTGCGACCGCTGGCCGGTTGGCCGGACAGGATGAGTTTGGTCAGCCAGCCCACCCGTCGGGCGGCGAACAGCAGCACAATGGCCGTCATGCCGAGGCCGACTACCAGTCTGATCAGCGTCTGCGTCTCCACGGAGCGGTTCTCCAATTCTGGCGTTACTGAGCGGTAACTTATCCAATGTTACTGGCTGGTAACCATCTGGCCGTGCCTGCTCAGGCCTGCTTGGCCTGCTCATAGTGACATCTTCGGGGTATTGACCGCGACGAAGGTTGCCCTAACTTCAATGCGCGACTACTGACCATAGGTCGGCCGGACCGGTACCAACGGCGGGACCTGAGCCGTCGTGCTGGGCGGCCTCACCGGCGGATACATGGGATAGCTGAAGGTCGGCGGGGTTGTGGTCGTGGTGGGGTAAGTGGTTGACGGGCGAGTGGTCGTCGTGGTCGGCACCGTGGTCGTCGTCGTGGGCACCGTGGTTGTGGTGGTGGGCACCGTGGTCCTGGTGGTTGTCGGTGGTTCGGTGGTCGTGGGCGGCGGCGGGGGGACCGCGGACTCGGTGGGACTGGGGTTCGACGGTGTTTCGGTGGCGGTCGCCGGCGGCGGCGCGGGAGGCAGCGAGCCGACGCTGGGCAGTGTGCTCGGCGTGGGTGTGGGCTTTTCGGTGGGTCCGTGGTCGGTGGAACTCAACTTGAACACCACCACACCGGCTATGAGCAGCGCGACCAAGGCGGCCGTGGCGACCATGCTGAACAAGGCACCCGAGCGCTTGTGTCGCCGCGACGGTTCGGGTGCAGCGGCGTAGTCGGCAGGGGCGGGTTCGGACGGCACCGGCGGCGGAGCGGCCGTCATGCTGCGGCCGTATTCACCGCTGTGGTCCTCGCCGTTGTAGGGCAGTGGCTCCTCGCCGCTGGAGGCCTCCTGCGACCAGGCCAGCGCGCGGTAGGTCGCCGACGGGGCACCGTCGTCGACCGATTCGCCGGCAGCCGCAGCGGCCGCGCCCGCCGCCCACGCCGCGGGCGCGACATCGGTCGGGACGGGGGCGTCGAAGTCGGTCGGGGCCGCGGCGGCACCGCCCGGGGCAAGCGCGGTGGCCTGCGCGCCGGTCGGAGCAGCCATGCCGTTGGGCCCAGGGGCGGACGATTTCTGCTCCGCGAGCACCGCCGCGCCGATCGCGGCGCTCAGTGCCGGATGTGGCGTGGTGACCACTGGTGCCTGTAACCGCTGCTCGAGTTGTTGGGTGACCAACGGGATACACGCACCACCGCCGACCGTCGCGATCGCGGCCAGCCTTGCCGGCGGAATTTGGTTGCGCCGCAAGATGTCTTCGACATTGCTGACGAACCGGCCCAGCGGGTCGGCGATCAGGCGCTCCAATTCCGTGCGGAAGAAGCGGACGTCGTCGGCCGCACCGGGCATCTCGGCCGGGATGACCGCGACCGTCGCGGCAGACAGTTGTTCCTTGGCGCGCCGGCATTCCTCGATCAGCCGAGACAGCGTGCCGACCGGCGCGGTCCCCGCCGCGTCGGAACGAGCGGCGACACGTGCCTGTATGTGGCTGAGGATGGCCTGGTCGATCCGGTCGCCGGAGAAGCCCGGGTAGCGAAGTGTTTGGCCGATGTGGTGGAAATTCGCCGCCGCATCGGTGAGTGTGACGCTGGTGCCGCCGGCGCCGAAGTCGCACAGCGCCACGATCCCGTCGGTGGGGAAGCCGGGCTTGGCGTACAGCGCGGCAAGCGCTGCGGTGGCGTCGGAGATCACCGTCGGCGGCACACCACCGGTAAGGGATTGCTTGGTGCCCAATGCTTCTCGCAGTGCGCCGACGGTGGTGGGGTTCCAGTGCGCCGGGACCGCGATCGCCACCGGTGCCCCGTAGCCGACGGTGCGGGCCATCGCGTCGAGCGCCTCGACCGCCAGCGCCTCGCTGCTGTGGCTGGATCCGTCGGGAGCGATCAGCGGAGTCGGGGCGCCGATCTGCTCGACGAACCCGCTCAACACCAGGCCGGGTTCGGCGAGGTTCGGGTTGTCCTCCGGAGTCCCTACTTCCGGTGGCCGGTGGCCGAACAAGGTCAGCACGGATCGGCGCGTCACCGGCGCGCTGCCCACTCGAGCCGCGACCAGGTTGGCCATCCCGACGGACAATCCGAGCGCGTCGGTCATATGCAGCAAAACCCCTGTGTAATCGGTTGTGTGGTGATCGTCGGCGCCGGTACCCCATAGTGGCGGCGGACGGGTCCGGGCCTCATCGACGATTCCCCCGTAACCGGTTCCCCCGATGCGGGGCTTCCTAATCCTGCGGCCGCGTCAGTTGACCGCCCGGACGCTCTTCAGCTTGGGAGTTCGCTTCGTGTTTTCCGTGGGCCTCGAGGTCCGCGTTCGCGACCAACAGCGTCAAACGGCGAAGAGATGCTTTGCTGCCCAGCGCCGAGGCGATCGTCGCCGAATATCAAGGCGCACAGCGCCTTACGGGTTGACACCGGGGACGTGGATGGGCGGTAGATCGTCCCACCAGTGATGCTTCGGCGCGCTGGTCACAGGCGGCGGCGCCGGGGCTTGCGTGGTCCATCGCGGGGCCGTGGTTGTCGGTTCGACGGTCGTGGTGGTTGTGGTGGTTGTGGTTGTTGTTGTCGTCGTGGTGGTCGATGACGTGGTCGTGGTGGTTGTCGTCGTCGTTGTGGGGGAGGGCGCTTCGCCTCCGCCGCCGGTTGCCAGCACGACAAGGCCCCAGATGATCACCGCGATCAGGAAGACGACCAGCAGGCCCCAGCCCGCCAGCGCCCACGGTTTGAGGTACCACGGTGACGGATCGTCGGCGCGCATGAACGAGTCGTCCCGTCCGCCGTCGTCAGGTGGTTCACTCCCCCTCACGGGAAGGGATCGTATCGGTTCAGAGCCCGGGCGGCAGCGTGATCGGCGGCAACGTGATCACCGACGGCGGGGTGAAAGCTCCCGGTGGCGCCGTGGTGGTGGTGGTGGTGTCCGTCGTCGTTGGTGCGGTGGTGGTCGTGGTTGTTGTCGTTGTCGTGGTGGTCGTCGTGGTCGTGGTGGTGGTTGTCGTCGTTGTCGTCGTCGTTGTCGGCGCCGTCGTGGTGGTCGGCGCGGTCGTGGTGGGCGGAACGACGGGCGCAGCTGTCGTCGTGGTGGGTCCCGACGTCGTGGTGGTCGTGCTGGTCGTCGACGACGTTGTGGTGGCCGGAGCCTTCCCGTGTCCGCTCGTCAACTGCAGGATGCCCCAAACGATCACGGCGATCAGGGCTGCGACCGCCACACCAAAGGCGACCAGCGCCGCAGGCTTGCGATACCACGAGGCGGTTTCGACTGGCGGCTCCGGTTCGCCTTCGTCGTATGCCGGTTCCGGTTCGTAGCCGCCGTAGTCGGGCGCGTACTGAGTCGGCTCGCCGCTCTCGCGGTAGTTCGGCGCGTATTGGGTCGGCTCACCACTTTGGCCGTAGCCGCCCTGGCCGTAATTGGGGCCGTATTGGGTCGGCTCGTCGCCGCCGTTGCCTGGGGGTTCGTAGCCTGCCACGGTCGCTGATGGTAGCTATCGGGACCGCAAAAACGCTGGTGCCACGCGGGCCGACCGCGTCAGATGTGCGGCGGCAGCGTGATCACCGTGTGCGGCAGGGTGATCGTCGACGGCAGCGGCGGCAACGGCGGCAGCTTGGGTATGTGGGGCGGCTCGTGGTGGGCCGGTGGCGGCCGCCCGGGCTGCGGCGCGACGGGAGCGTTGGTTGCCGGCGGCGGCGCCTCTTCGGTGCTGCTCGACGGGGGCGTGGTTGTGGTGGTCGTACTGGCTGTCGTCGACGGGGTGGTGGTGGTCGTCGAGGTGGTGGTGGCGGGACCGCCGCCGCCACCGGTGGACAGCTGGATCAGGCCGTAGATGATCAGCACGATCAGGATCGCGACCAGCGTGGCCCAGGCTGCCAGCAGCGATCGCTTGCGGTACCAGGGGGGAGGCGGTTGCGGCTCGGATGTGTCGGCGGATTCGATAGGGCCGGTTGGGTGTTGCGCCTCGGCCATCTGCGTCGGCTGTTTGCTCGGATCGTCCTGGGGACCGTAGCGGGCCACGTGTCGATCCTACTCAGAGCTGCCGCATGACCTCGTCGGCGAACAGGTGCAGGTGCTCGAGATCCGACATGTCGAGCAGTTGCATGTACACCCGCTGCACGCCTATCTCGGCGAATGGACCGAGGCGGTCGACGATTTCGCCGGGCGTACCCACCAGCGGCGAGTTGGTCCGCATCTCGTCGAGCTCCCGCCCGATGGCGGCTGCCCGGCGGGTGAGTTCGGCGTCGTCGCGTCCGGCGCACAGCACGAACGCCGCCGAGTAGATCATCGAATCCGCCGACCGACCGTTCGCCTCGAGCGCCTCGGCGACTCGCCCGAACTGGGTTCGAACGGTGTCCAGCGACGCGAACGGAACGTTGAACTCGTCGGCGAACGTCGCGGCCAGCAGCGGCGTCCGCTTTGCCCCCAGGCCGCCGATGATGATCGGCGGATGCGGCCGCTGCACCGGTTTGGGCAATGCGGGCGAGTCGTTGAGCGCGTAGTGGGTGCCTGCGTAGTCGAAGGTCTCCCCGCGTGGCGCCGTCCACAGTCCGGTGATGAGTTCGAGTTGTTCGGTCAGCCGGGCGAATCGCTCGCGTGACGGCGGAAACGGGATCCCGTACGCCCGGTGCTCCCGCTCGAACCAGCCGGTGCCGAGCCCCAGCTCGACGCGTCCACCGCTCATGTCGTCGACCTGGGCGACCGAGATCGCCAGCGGCCCGGGACGGCGGAAGGTCGCCGAGGTGACCAGGGTGCCGAGCCGGATCGACGACGTCTCCCGGGCGATGCCACCCAGCGTCACCCACGAATCCGTCGGGCCGGGCAGCCCGTCGCCGCTCATCGCCACGTAGTGGTCGGACCGGAAAAACGCGGAGAAGCCCAGTGATTCGGCGGCCTGTGCGACGGCGAGCTGGGTCTTGTAGCTTGCACCTTGCTGAGGTTCGACGAATACGCGGAAGTCCACGACCGACAGACTATGCGGGCTTAGAACGTGTCGACCTTCTCGATGCTGACGAACATGCCGTGGCCGGTGCGGTCATTGGTGAAGCGGGTGCCGCTCTGGCTGGCCGCGATCGTCCAGCCCTGCGCGTCGTAGGTGCGGTAGTCGATCGTGACGGTGGGGATGTCGCCGAGGTTGCCCAGCACCCAGTTCACGTCCCCGCCGGCGGTGACGCTGACGCCGTTGGCGTGCTCGCCTTCCTGCATCGGCGAGTTGGTGAAGGGCGCTTCGCAGCCGACGCTGTCCTTGGCGATCTGGCAGCGCGTCTGCCCGGACTTGGTCTCGATGAAGACGTATCCGTCCGGGCCGGGCGGCAGTGGAATCGCACCGCCCGGGGCCGACGGGCTCGGCGACGCCGGCTGGGACGGCTTGGCCGTCGGCGGTCTGGCTTTGGGGTATGACGGCTCGGTTGGCCCGGCGCCCGGGGCGGCCGCGGGCTTGCCGTCGACGGTGGAACCGCACCCGGCAACCAGGAGGCCGGCGGTCAGCAACCATCCGCCGGCCAGTGCACACGTAAGCCTGGACATTTCACGCCACAGCCTACGGCCCAAGTGACGCAAGTGACTGCAGTGACGCGCCTCCCGCGGGAATCAGCCGGCCATGGCGGCGTAGCCCTCGGCCAGGCCGCGCAGCTGTCCGGCGCCGTCGCCGGTGAACGACGCGCCGTGCATCAGCGCCAACGTGGTCGACTGCAGCCGCGCCAACTGCTCCAACGTGGGTGCCAGGTTCGTGGTGAGACCGGTGGCATGGAACAACGCCTCGGCTTCCAAAGCCGGTGCGACGCAATCAGATTCGGTCAATGCAGGGCACTTTCCGGTGTGGGTGAGCAGATCGCCTGCCAGCAGCGTGGACGTCGTCTCGTCGAACCAGAGCCCGCTTTCCCAGTTGTGCGGCACGTGCGGCGTCGCGATGAACCGCAGCCGGTGCCCGCCGATGTCGTGCGCGTCGCCGTCGGGGGCCACCACCGGAGGCCGGTCGCACATGTCGGTCAGCGACAGCATGATCGCCAGCGGTCCGTGGATGACTTCGGCGTGTGGGGCGGCGTCCAACAGCATGTTCATCGCACCGCATTCGTCGGCCTCGATGTGTGCGAACGAGATCCAGCGCAACCGCTCCAGCGGGATCACGGTCGCGATGGCCTGCGACACCAGCGGAAAGAGCTGGCGCATGCCGCAGTGGAACAGGAACGGCTGCTCGCCGGTCAGCAGGAACTGGTTGAACGTGAAACCGTGTTCGGTGATACCCGGCACCCATGTCGACAGCCGGAAGATGCCGTCGGCGATTTCGTCGACGTCGGTGTGCAGTCCAGAGTTCATGCGCTCATCGTGCGCGCCACGGTTCAGTAGTGTCCGACGAATGGACATATCGTGCGCGTTCGCAACCTCGTCGGAGACTCCGGCGCATGTGGAGTTGGCCGAAACCCTTGGCTACCAGCGTGCCTGGCTCTACGACTCGCCGGCCATCCTCCCCGATGTGTGGATGGTGCTCAGCCGGTGCGCGGAGCGCACGTCGCGCATCGGCCTTGGGCCGGGGGTCCTGGTGCCCAGCCTGCGTCATCCGATGGCGAACGCTGCCGCGATCGCCGAGCTGGTCGCGCAGGCGCCTGCACGGGTGGCCGTGGCGATCGGCTCCGGCTTCACCGGTCGGTTCGCGCTCGGCAAGCGGCCGATGCCGTGGCGGCAGGTCGCCGAGTATGTCCGTTGCCTGCGGGCTCTTCTCGCGGGCCAAACCACCGAATGGGAGGGCGCGACGATACGCATGCTGCAGCTTCCCGGCTTCGGTGCCGAGCGGCCGATCGACGTGCCGATCCTGATCGGCGCCGACGGCCCAAAGGGTTTGGCCGTCGCGGCCGAACTGGGTGACGGCGTATTCTCCGCCGCGCTGCCCCAACCCGACGCGGCCAAGGTGTCGCCGTGGCGCGCTCTGCTGGCGTTCGGCACCGTGCTCGACGACGGCGAGGAGCTGACCTCGCCGCGGGTCGCCGACGCCGCGGGGCCCGGGGCGGTGGTGATGTATCACGCCGTGTACGAACGCGGCGGCGCCGATGCCGTCGACGCGCTACCCGGTGGGCGTGTATGGCGTGAAGCGATCGGGGCCTACCCGGAGAACGAGCGGCATCTCGCGATCCACGAGGGGCATCTGGTGAAGGCGAACCCGCGCGACGAGCCGCATGTCGCCGACCTGCTCCCGTTCGCCAGCTCGACGGCGTTGACCGGCAGCCCCGCGCAGATCACGGAGAAGCTCGATCATCTCGCGTCACTCGGCGTCACCGAGATTGCCTACCAGCCGGCCGGATCCGACATCCCGCGCGAATTAAGGGCTTTCGCGTCAGCCGTCGGTCTGACGAGCTAATCCGGCGTCGGCCGCGCGGTGCACGGCGTTGACGATGCCCTGATACCCCGTGCAGCGGCAGAAGTTGCCGGACAGCCCTTCGCGGATCTCGGCGTCACTGGGATTGGGGTTGTCGCGCAGCAGCGCGGTGATCGACATGACGAAACCCGGTGTGCAGAAACCACATTGCAGACCATGGCAGTCGCGCATCGCCTTCTGCACCGGTGACAGCTCCCCGCCGGGGGAGGCCACTCCCTCGACCGTCGTCACTTCCATGCCGTCCACCTGGACCGCGAAGATCAAGCACGACCGCACCGCCTGGCCGTCCAACAAGACCGTGCAGGCGCCGCAGGCGCCGTGTTCACAGCCCAGGTGGGTGCCGGTGAGGCCACACTTTTCGCGCAGGAAATCCGCCAGCGTCATGCGCGGTTCGACGTGGCCTTTGATGTCAGTGCCGTTGACGGACAGCCGGACCGACTGTTCATGCATCGAGCGCCTCCGTGCTGGCCTGGGTCCACGCCCGCGCCACCATCGTGGCGCCGACCTTGCGGCGGTATTCGGCCGACCCTTGCAGGTCCGCGGGAATGTCGTCGAGCCCGTCCACCGCGAGCCCGCCGATTTCCTCCGGTGTCAACTCGCCCACCACGTTGCCGACGACGGCCTGTTCGGCCGTCGATGCTCGCCGCGGCGTGGAGCCCAGTCCCAGCAGCCCGATCGCGCACCGCGTCACCCGGTCGTCGTCGACCTCGACGGCCACTACCGCACCCGCGATTGCGAAATCACCGTGACGGCGGGCGAATTCGTGGACCGAGTAGCCGCAGCGGCCGGTCCAGACCGGAAACCGCACTGCGGTCAAGATTTCGTCGGACGCCAGCGACGTCTCCCAGAGCCCGGTGAAGAATTCTGCGGCGGGAATCCGCCGACGGCCGCGCGGCGAGACCGCCTCCATCTGCGCGTCGAGTGCCAATGCGACGGCGGCATACTCGGCCGCGGGATCGGCGTGCGCGATCGAACCACCGAGCGTGCCCCGGGTGCGGATCTGGAAGTGCCCGATGTGGGGGGTGGCGAGCGTCAACAGCGGAACCGAGTCGGCCACTTCGTCGTCCATGCCGACGAAGGCGTGCGGGGTCGCCGCGCCGATCCGCACCTCGTCGTCGATCAGGTCGATGCACCGCAACTCGTCGAGGCGGGATATGTCGATCAGGTTCTCGAAGTAGGTGAGTCGCATGGCGAGCATCGGGACCAGGCTTTGCCCGCCGGCCAGGATTTTGGCGTCGTCGCCGTATTCGCCGAGCAGTTGTACTGCCTCGTCGACCGTGTCGGGGCGATGGTAGGCGAACGGGGCGGCTTTCATCTGCGGCGGCCCAGCGCGAATCCGATCGCGGCGCCCAGCGCCACCCCTGCCAGCACCGGCAGCGCCCGCTTGGCCAGCGGAAGCGCGACCACCTTGAGC
The DNA here is from genome assembly GCF_003402475.1 of Mycobacterium sp. MFM001. GTDB lineage: Bacteria > Actinomycetota > Actinomycetes > Mycobacteriales > Mycobacteriaceae > Mycobacterium. The sequence goes on along the minus strand of NZ_BFAB01000001.1, from coordinate 24,821 downwards.
AGGTCAACCGAATCAGCATCGGCTTGCTCCGCGGAAGTGCTTGCCGGAGTGGACGTTTCAGCAGATCCCAACACGTCGGCCTCCAGGCGCTTGGCGAACTGCCCGATCAGATTGGTGGCCACGTCGGCCAGCACGCCGCGGCCGAACTGTGCCGCCTTGCCCGAGATGGTCAGGTCGGTGGTGATCACCACGTCGGTCGCGTTGCCGAGGTCTTTGAGCTGAGCTGTCACCACTGCGGCGGCATTGCCGCTGCCGCGCGTCTCCTTGCCGTCGGCCTTGAGCACCACCCGCTGCGCCGTCGCATCCTTTTCCAGGAACGCCGCAGTCCCCTTGTAGGACACCGTAATCGGCCCCACTTTGACCTTGACCGCGCCGGTGAACTCGTCGCCGTCGACGCTCAGCAGGGTGGCGCCGGGCAGGCAAGGCGCGACGCGCTCGACGTCGGTGAGCACCTCCCATGCCTTGGCCGCCGGCACCGCGACCCGAAATTCGTTGTTGAGCTCCACCTCTTCAGAATCCTTTCCTGGCTTGCTCGATCAGCGACACGATCGACGCGGGGCTGGCCGGCAGGCGGGTCAGCGTGACACCCAGCGGCGCCAGCGCGTCGTTGATCGCGTTGATCACCGCCGGCGTCGACCCGATGGCCCCGCCCTCGCCGACGCCCTTGTAGCCGCCGACCCCCGGGCCGGGGATTTCGACGTGGCCGAATTCGATCGGCGGCACTTCGGTGGCGGTCGGCAGCAGATAGTCGACGAACGTCGACGACAGCGGGTTGCCCTCGTCGTCGTAGACCAGGTTTTCCAGCAGCGCGCCGCCGATGCCCTGCACGGTGCCGCCGGCGATCTGGCCTTCCACCACATTGGGATTGATCATCGGGCCGACGTCCTCGCTGACGATGTAGCGCAACAGCGTGACGTGGCCGGTCTCGATGTCGACCTCGCAGGTGCAGGCGTGGGTGGCGTTGGCCCAGTGGATCGGCGCCTGGGAAGTGAACCGCGCGGTGGCCTCCAACGACGCCGACGTGCCCGGCGGCAGCTGTTGCGGCTCGTAGTAGGCCCGGTACGCCAGTTGGGCGAAGCTGACGCTTTTCTCACCGGCAGCGGCGTGCGAATTCGCCAGGACCACATCGGTTTCCGCGACGCCGAGGTAGTGCGCTGCGATTGCGACCAGCTGGTTGCGCAGCATGGTGCCGGCCTCGTGGACCGCCCCGGCGGTCATCGGGCCGCTGCGGCTGCCCTGGGTGCCCGCCCCGTACGGCGTGACAGCGGTGTCGCCCTGGATGCAAGCGACGTCGTCGATGTCGGCGCCCAGCGCGTCGGCGGTCAGCTGCACGACAGTGGTCTCGATGCTGTTGCCGGTCGAGCCGCCGTTGACATAGACGTTGATCTTGCCGGTCGGCTCGATGCGGATCGTCGCGCCCTCGGTGGCCAGGTGTCCGGTGGCCGCGCCGGTCGGCTCGATGTACGCCGAAAACCCAAGTCCCAGATAGCGTCCCTGCGCCAGCGCGTCACGCTGCTCCTTGCGGAAGCCCTCGTGGTCGAGGATCTTCACCGCCTGCTCGAAGGTCTCGCTGGGCGCGACGTGGTCGTACGGCATGCCGTTGGGGTTGAAGTACGGCATCTCGTCGCGGCGCAACAGATTACGCCGCCGCAACTCCACCGGATCCATGCTCATCTTGCGCGCGGCGATGTCGAGCAGGATTTCTCGGGTCAGCGTTTCGTACTGCCACGGCCCGCGGTACGCCACCAGCCCGGCGGTATTGGAGAACACCGTCTTGTAGTTGAAGCTGGCCTTGGGCACCCGATACGGGCCCGGGAAGAACATGCCGATCGCGGCCGTGGTCAGCACCGGATACGGCGTGGGATACGCCCCGACATCCTGCACGAAGTCGATGTCGGCGGCCAGGATGGCGCCGTCGTCGTCGAAAGCCATTCGGGCCGTGCCGTTTACGTGCCGGGCCTGCCCGGCCGACATCAGGTTCTCGCGGCGGTCCTCGATCCACTTCAGCGCGGCGGGCACTTTGCGGGCGGCGAGCATGATGCACATGTCCTCGCGCATCGGCACTACCTTCTGGCCGAAGCCGCCGCCGGTGTCGCGCATGATCACCCGGACCCGCTGCGCCGGAATGCCGAGCAGCCGTGCGGCGAACGCGCGCAGCTCGTGTGGTGTCTGGGTGGACGCCCAGATGGTGAGTTCGTCTGCGGCAGAGGCCCATTCGACGACGATGCCGCGGGTCTCGATCGGCACAGGCAGGTAGATCTGCTGGTAGACGTTCTCGGCGACGACGCAGGACGCCGAAGAAAACGTCTCCTCGTCCGGTGGCGCCCCGGCCATCCCACCGGCGACGTTGTCGGGATATGCCTCGTGGACCACCACCTCCGAGCCCACCGCGGCGGTGAAGTCGGCGACGGCCGGCAGCGGCTCGTAGTCCACCTCCACCAACTCGACCGCGTCCTCCGCGATGTAGCGGCTCTCGGCGACCACCAGCGCCACCGGGTCGCCGACGAACTTCGCCTCGCCGTCGGCCAGCGGCGGGCGGGGAGTGTCCGGGACGTCCTTGCCGGCGACGGCATGCCAGGCCTCCCGGACGTCGGGGTTGAGGTGGGCGGCGACGAACACCGCCCGCACCCCGGGCAGCGCCAGCGCTGCCGAGGCGTCGATCCCGTTGATCCGGGCGTGCGCGAACGGGCTGCGCACGAAACAGGCGTGCAGCATCCCGGGCCGGGTGACGTCGTCGACGAACGTGCCGCGGCCGGTGAGCAACCGGGTGTCTTCCACCCGCGGGACCCGAGTGCCCGCGTACCGGGGCGAGACGGTGTCCGTCATGGCTATCGCTCCAACGCCGTTATCGCATGATGAGAAGACAAATGTCATCATATGAGAGTCCGGTTACCGCAGTCGAGAGGGCCACGGTGCGTGACGTACTGCCGGAGTTGACGGCGATCTGGCGAGCCGGTGGCACCGCCGGTGTCGCCACCGTGGTCCGCACGCTCGGGTCCTCGCCGCGGCCGGCGGGCGCGGCGATGGTGGTGGCGCCGGACGGCACGGTGACCGGTTCGGTGTCCGGCGGCTGCGTGGAAGCGGCGGTCTACGAGCTGGCCGCCGAGGTGGTGCGCACCGGGCGGCCCGCGCTGCAGCGCTACGGTGTCGGCGCCGACGACCCCTTCGCCGTCGGCCTGACCTGCGGCGGGGAGATCGACGTCTTCGTCGAACCGGTGTCGCGCAGCACCTTTCCGCAACTGCCGGACGTGGCCGAGCGCGTCGCCGCACACCGACCGACCGCCGTCGCCACCGTGATCGCCCACCCTGACCCGGCCTGGCCGGGACGCCGGCTGGTCATCACCGCCGATTCGGTCGACGGCTCGCTCGGCTCGCCGCGGGCCGACGACGCCGTCACCGACGACGCTCGCGGCATGCTGGCCGCCGGGCGCACCGGTGTGCTGACCTACGGGCCGGACGGCGAGCGGCAGGACGCCGGCATGGAGGTCTTCGTGGCCAGCCACGCCCCGCCGCCGCGGCTGCTGATCTTCGGCGCGATCGACTTCGCCGCCGCGCTGGCGCGCCAGGGCGCCTTCCTCGGCTACCGGGTCACGGTCTGCGACGCCCGCCCGGTGTTCACCACGGCGGCCCGATTCCCCGCCGCCGACGAGGTGGTTGTCGACTGGCCCGACCGCTACTTGCGCGCGCAGGCCGAGCGGGGCGCGATCGACGCCCGCACCGCGATCTGCGTGCTCACCCATGACCCGAAGTTCGACGTGCCGGCGCTGCAGGTCGCGCTGCGGCTGCCCACCGTCGGCTACGTCGGCGCGATGGGGTCGCGCCGCACCCATGACGACCGGCTGGCCCGGCTGCGCGCCGCCGGAGTGACCGACGCCGAGCTCAGCCGGCTGGCCAGTCCGATCGGCCTGGATCTCGGCGCCCGCACCCCGCAGGAGACCGCGGTGTCGATCGTCGCGGAGATCATCGCCCGCTGCTGGGGCGGCGGCGGGCGCCCGCTGACCGAGGTCGACGGCCGCATCCATCACGACGTCTCATGAGAACCGCCGGCGTATTGCTGGCCGCCGGCGCCGGGCGGCGCTACGGCAAGCCCAAGGTGCTGGTCGACGGCTGGCTCGACATTGCCGTGCGGGCATTGCGCGACGGCGGGTGCGACGACGTCGTGCTTGTGCTCGGGGCGGCCGACGTCCCGGCACCGCCCGGAGTGACCGCGGTGACCGCCTGCGATTGGGACGAGGGCTTGAGCGCGTCGGTGCGCGCCGGCTTGGCGCAGGCCGACCGCAGCCAGGCCGACTATGCCGTGCTGCACGTCGTCGACACCCCCGATGTCGGGGCCGACGTGGTGGCCCGAGTCCTGCAGCGCGCGTTGGCATCTCGCGCAGGGCTGGCCCGGGCGTACTTCGGCGACCGGCCCGGCCATCCCGTCGTGCTGGCCCGCCGGCATTGGTCCGCGGTGTTGGCCGCCGTCAGCGGGGACAGCGGCGCGGGTGCGTATCTCAGCGGGCGTGACGACGTCGAGCATGTCGACTGCAGCGACCTGGCCACCGGGCGCGACATCGACGAACCGACCTGAGTCCGGGCGGTACGGTACTGGACGGTACTACCGGGGCGGCTCTATCGTGGGCGCTGTGACCCAGTCAGCCGATGCTGCGGCCGAGTCGCCGTGGTCGTCCCGGGAGGCTGAGCTGCTGGCGGTGACGCTGCAATTGCTGCAAGACCACGGGTATGACCGGCTGACCGTGGACGCCGTCGCGGCCACCGCTCGCGCCAGCAAGGCGACCGTGTACCGGCGATGGCCGTCGAAGGCCGAATTGGTGTTGGCAGCCTTCATCGAGGGCATTCGCCAGGTCGCCGTTCCGCCGGAGACCGGCACACTGCGCGGTGACCTGCTGCGGCTGGGGGAAATCGTGTGCCAGGAGGTCGGCCAGCACGCCGCCACCATCCGCGCGGTCCTGGTCGAAATCTCGCGCAATCCCGCGCTCAACGACGTCATGCAGCAGCAGTTCGTCGAGCAGCGCAAAGCGTTGATGCGTCATGTGTTGCGGGAGGCGGTCGAGCGCGGGGAAATCCAGGAAGCCGCCATCAGCGACGAACTCTGGGATCTACTGCCCGGCTATCTCATCTTCCGGTCCATCATCCCCGGCAATCCGCCCACCGCCGAAACCGTACCGACCCTGGTCGACAATGTGATGATCCCCAGCCTGACCCGGTCGCTGAAATAAAGTCTCCGGTTTCCGTAGTGTGAACGACATCGTCTCTTGTGCGGTCCGGTCCCGTACCGTACTGTCTACGCCAGAAGTCGCGGTCCCAGCGTCGAAGGGCTACGGGTGAAACGGTTTTCACTTACCCGCGTGCTTAAGCGCTGGTGGATAGTGCTGATCACGGTCGCAGTCGTGGCGCTGGCGGGATTCGGCGTCTACCGACTGCACGGCATCTTCGGGTCGAACTAATGACACGTCGACTCCGGCCGGCGTGCTGAACGACAGCGTCCCGTTCAACCCCAAACACGTGGTCTATGAGGTCTTCGGTGACCCCGGGTCGGTGGCCACCATCAACTACCAAGACATCCATGCCGCGCCGCAGCGCGTAGACCGGGTCCCGCTGCCGTGGCGGTACGAGGCCATCACCACCGACCCGGCCGTCATCGCCAACCTGACGGCACAAGGCAACAGCAGCACACTGGGCTGCCGCATCATCATCAACGACGAGGTCAAGGACGAGAGGACCGTGAACGCAGTGAACGCCTACACCTTCTGCCTCGACAAATCCGGATGAGCACCCACCACGCCCCGCGAAATCGGCTGCCGCACACCATCCGTCGGCTCGCGGTGCCGATCATCCTGTTTTGGCTGGGCCTGACCGCCTTCACGAACATCGCGGTACCGCGGCTGGAAGCCGTTGCGCAAGCACACCAGGTGGGCATGAGTTCGCCGAGCGCGCCCAGCCTTAAGGCGATGAAACACATCGGCAAGGTGTTTCAACAGTTCGACTCCGACAGCGCGGCCATGATCGTGCTGGAAGGCGACAAGCCGCTGGGAGACGATGCCCACAAGTTCTACGACACCTTGATCCACCGGCTCGAGCAGGACACCAAACACGTCGAGCACATCCAGGATTTCTGGGGGGATCCGCTCACGGCGTCGGCCTCGCAAAGCAACGACGGCAAGGCCGCATTGGTCCAGGTGTATCTCGCCGGTAACCAAGGCGACGCGTTGGCCAGTGAATCCGTCGACGCCGTCCGCAACGTCGTCGAGCACACCCCCTCGCCGCAGGGCGTCAAGGCTTATGTCACCGGCGCGGCGCCGTTGATCACCGATCAATTCGAGGTGGGCAACAAGGGAATCCTCAAGGTCACGCTCATCACCTTCCTGGTGATCGTGATGATGTTGGCCTGGGTCTATCGATCCGTCGTCACAACGCTGACGGTCCTCATCACGGTCCTCATCGAAATGGCTGCGGCGCGCGGAGTCGTGGCCGTCCTGGGCAACCTCAATCTGATTGAGCTGTCCACTTTCTCGGTCAACATCCTCACGCTGCTGGCCATCGCCGCGGGCACCGACTACGCGATCTTCGTGCTGGGCCGTTATCACGAAGCGCGCGGAGCGGGGGAAGATCGAAAAACGGCCTTCGACACCATGTTTCACGGCACCGCCCACGTCGTCTTGGGCTCGGGCCTGACCATCACCGGGGCGGTATTCTGTCTGAAGTTTGCCCGCCAGCCCTATTTCGAATCGATGGGCATTCCCTCCGCGGTGGGGATGCTGGTGTCGGTTCTGGCCGCGCTGACCCTGGCGCCGGCAATGCTTGCGGTGGGCAGCCGGTTCGGCCTGCTCGAACCGAAGGTCTTGATGCGGACGCGGGGGTGGCGGCGCATCGGCACTGCGATCGTGCGCTGGCCGGCACCCATTCTGGCGGTGACGATCGCTGTCGCGCTGATCGGTCTGCTTGCGTTGCCGGGCTACAAGACCAGTTACGATTCCAAGCCTTACCTGCCGGCGGCGACGCCGGCCAAGGTCGGTTATGCCGCCGCCGAGCGCCACTTTTCGCAGGCCCGGCTGAATCCCGAGCTGCTGATGGTCGAGGCGGATCATGACCTGCGTAACCCGGCCGACATGCTGGTCTTGGAGCGCGTGGCCAAAAACGTCTTCCACACTCCGGGCATCGCGAAGGTGCAGGGAATCACGCGGCCGTTGGGAACGCCGCTGGACCACAGCTCGATTCCGTTTCAACTCAGCCAGCAAAGCGTCGGTCAAGTCATGAACCTGGAATACCAGAAGGACCGCGCGGCCGATCTGCTCAAGCAAGCGGCCGAGCTGAGGAAAACCGTCGGCATCTTGCAACAGCAATATGCGCTCCAAAAGCAAAGTGCCGCAGCGACACACGAACAGACCCAAAGCTTCCACGACACGATCGCCGTCATCGACGAGCTGCGCGACAAGATCGGGAATTTCGACGACTTCTTCCGGCCGATCCGCAGCTACTTTTACTGGGAGAAGCACTGTTACGACATTCCGGTCTGCTTTGCGCTGAGGTCCGTCTTCGACGCAATTGATGGCATCGACGAACTCACGGACCAGTTCCAGAACATCACCGCGTCGTTGGACAAGCTCGATGCGCTCCAGCCGCAACTGGTCGCGCTGATACCGCCGCAGATCGAGAGCCAGATGACGAATCTGGCGCTGACACTGTCCAACTACGCCACCAACTCCGGGATCAACAACCAGTCGGCGTTCGCGAACGACAACCCGGCCGCGATGGGACAGGCCTTCGACAAGGCCAAAATCGACGATTCGTTCTACCTGCCACCGGAGGTTTTCTCCAATCCCGATTTCAAGCGCGGTGTGAAACTGTTCATGTCGCCCGATGGCAAAGCCGCGGAAATGATCATCACCCATGACGGTGACCCCGCCACGCCGGAGGGCATCAAGCACGTCGACCTGATCAAGAACGCGGCAAAAGAGTCCGTCAAGGGAACCATTCTCGAGGGCTCCCACATCTATCTCGCGGGAACCGCGGCGACCTACAAAGACATTCAGGACTCGGTCAAATACGACCTGATGATCGTCGGAATCGCCGCGCTGAGCCTGATTTTGCTGATCATGATCATCATCACCCGAAGCCTGGTCGCCGCCATCGTCATCGTCGGCACCGTGGCGCTGTCGCTTGGCGCATCGTTCGGGTTGTCCGTCCTGGTCTGGCAGGACATCCTCGGCATCCAGTTGTATTGGGTTGTGTTGGCGCTGGCCGTCATTCTGTTGCTGGCCGTCGGATCCGACTACAACCTGCTGCTGATCTCCCGGTTCAAAGAGGAGATCCATGCCGGGCTGAAGACGGGCATCATCCGCGCGATGGCCGGCTCGGGTTCGGTGGTGACGTCTGCCGGTCTGGTGTTCGCCGCGACGATGTCGTCGTTCGCCTTCAGCGCGTTGATCATTCTTGCCCAAGTGGGAACCACGATCGCGCTGGGTCTGCTGTTCGACACGCTGATCGTGCGCTCGTTCATGACTCCGACGATCGCCACGCTGCTCGGCCGATGGTTCTGGTGGCCGCTGCGGGTACGCCCGCGTCCGGCCAGCCAAATGCTGCAGCCCTACGGGTCACGACCGGCGGTTCGCCAACTGTTGCTGTGGGATGACCCAGAGGACGTCGGCGCGACGGCTTCCGCGTCGCGATCTCGATGAGGCTCAACCCGACTGCGGCGCCGTCAGCGCCTGCACGGCGGGGCCGAACATGGTCTGCTTGATGGCGCCCAGCGTGCCGGCGTCCTTGCCGCCGAGCGGGCGCAGCAGCTCGAGCGCGGCTTCGGTCACCGCACCCTCGGAGGCGGTCGCGTCGACCAACCCGTGGGCTTGGGCGTCGGTGCCGCCGAAACGCCGACCGGTCGTCATCGAGGCGACCGCCGACTGCGGCGTGAGCTTGGCCTGGATCAGCGCCGCCATGCCGTCAGTAAACGGGATGCGGATGTCCACTTCGGGAAAGCAGAAGTAGCCGCGGTCGGCTCGCATAACCCGAAAGTCGTGCGCCACAGCCAACATTGCACCGGCGCCGAATGCGTGGCCCACTACCGCTGCCGCGGTCGGAATGGGCAGCGTCAGCATCCGCGCAAGCATGCCTTGCACCCGCCCGACATACCACTGGGTCTGCTCGCCGTGCGCGCCCAGCCAGTCGAGGTCCAGTCCGTTGGTGTAGAACTTACCGCTCGCTGTCGTGACCAGACCTTGCGCCCCGCCGGTGACGATCTCGTCGAGCCGGGAGTCCATCTCGTCGAGAAAGCCGGGCGAGAAACGGTTTTCGTCGTCGCCGAGGTCCAGGACGGCGATCTTGTCTTCGTAACGCAGGCTAATTCCCATCGGTTTTCCCTTTCAGCGGTGGTGGTCCGACGGCCAGGACCGCCCGCACGGCCGCGCGCAGATGCTCGCGGGCCGTCGTGTTGCCCAGGCGGTCTCGGCGCAACAAGATGGCGGTCGGCAAGTCGACGATGCACGTGGTGATGGCGTCGACAGCGCGGGCATCCTTGCGGTCCCAGACGCCGGCGGCGAGCCGGATCATCAAACCGACCAGTGACTGGTCGAGATCTCTTAGTTCAGCGGTTATTTCGTCAGGCAGGTCCGAGTCGAGCAACTCCTCGCGGCGCACCGTCAACAGCAGCTTGGCGGAATCCGGATACTGCTCGGCGAACACCGCCGGTGCTTCGGCCGCGGCCACTACGGCCTCCGTAGCGGACCGGCGGCTCGGTTTGGCCAGCGCCTGGTCGACCAATGTGGTTTGCAGCGTGAGGAATCGGCGTCCGGCGCGCAGCCACGCTTGTCCCATCAAGCCGGCGCGCGAGCCGAACGTGTGGTACACCGCGCCGTTGGAAACCCCGACAGCGGCGCCTACCGCGCGAATGGTCGCCGCGGCCGGGCCCGACGACGCCGTCAGAGACTCGACAGCGTCGAGCACCCGATCGGGGTCGTGGACACGGGGGCGGGGCACACCGTGAACATAACAGAGCGCATGCTCTGTTACAAACGCCAGGTCACGAGAAGTCGCGGAACGCCAGCACAAAGCCCGCCGCCGCGATCACCGCGGCAGTCCCGTAGCCGACCAGTGAGAACCAGCCGACGTGCAGATACGCGGTGACTGCGACGACCGCGATGGCGAGCAGCACCATCGCCATTCCGAGCAGCGGCGGAGTGGCGGCATATCGGTTGCGGCTCATTGCTCTACCTCCTGGGCGGCGGCCAGCACCCGGTTGCGGACCAGGTACCAGCCGATGATCAGCGCAGGGACGCCCATCACCAGGGCGCCGATGATCCAGGGGCCGCGGCGGTGGTCGATGATCATCAGCACCAGCACGCCCGCCAGGAACGCCAGCGTGGCGTAACCGCTGTAGGGCGCGAACGGCATCTGGAACCGGGGTCGCTGCATGCTTCCCGCCTTGGCCAACCGGTAGAACCTGATCTGGCACAGCACGATCGTCGCCCAGGCCGCCATGACGCCCAGGGCGGCGATGTTGAGCACGATTTCGAAGGCCTGCCCCGGTTTGACCGCGTTGAGCACGACACCGAACAGCCCGATCATGCTGGTCAGCAGGATTCCGCCATAGGGCACACCGCTTTTCGACATGCGCGCGGTGAACTTCGGCCCGCTGCCGTTCATCGCCAACGAACGCAGAATCCGGCCGGTGGAATACAGCCCGGCGTTCAGGCTGGAGAACGCCGCGGTCAGCACCACCACGTTCATCAGGGTGCCGGCGCCGTTGAAGCCGATCTTGGAGAAGAACGTCACGAACGGGCTTTCGTGTTCTTTGTAGGCGGTGTACGGCAGCAGCAGCGCCAGCAGCGCGACCGACCCGACGTAGAAGATTGCGATGCGGGCGACCACCGAGTTGATGGCACGCGGCATGATCTTCTCCGGCTCTGCCGTCTCGCCCGCCGCGGTGCCGACCAGTTCGACTGCGGCATAGGAGAATACGACGCCGGAGGTGACCAGGACCACCGGCAACAGGCCGGTCGGGAAGAAGCCGCCGTTGTCGGTCCACAGCCGCAAACCGGTGTCCTGGCCTTCGATCTGGTAGCGCCCGGCCAAATAGATGGTTCCCACCACCAGGAACGTCATCAGCGCCAGCACCTTGATCAGCGCGGCCCAGAACTCCAGCTCACCGAAGATCCGTACCGAGATCATGTTCACCGACACCACCGCGATCAACGCGATCAATGCCAGGGTCCACTGCGGGACCGCGTGGAACGCCGACCAATAGTGGAAGTAGTTGGCGATCGCGGTGGAGTCGACGATCCCGGTCATCGACCAGTTGAGGAAATACATCCAGCCGGCGACGAAAGCCGCCTTTTCGCCGAAGAATTCGCGGGCATAGGACACGAACGAGCCCGGCGACGGGCGGTGCAGGACCAATTCGCCCAGCGCCCGTAGGATCAGGAACACGAAGGCGCCGCAAATCCCGTAGACGAGGAACAAGCCGGGTCCCGCGGACTCCAGGCGCCCGCCGGCGCCCAGGAACAGCCCCGTCCCGATGGCGCCGCCGATCGCGATCATCTGCAGCTGCCGCGGTCGCAGATCGTGGTGATAGCCCGCGTTCTCGCGTGTGAGGCGATCGGCGGCCGACTCCGGTACGGCCGGGGCCGGTGTGTCGGGCAGCGGTGGCATCGGATTCCTATCGTCGTGACTGGGCGCATCGCTGCCACGTGGGCAGACCCGCCGAACGGGCTGGTGGAAAGGGTATCCGACAGTGTCGCGGACGCCGTCCGGTATTGGTCGCCAGGCCGGGAACAAACCATGCGGTCGCGCCGTTGACCACATCGATAACTTGAGTGAACCAGGCTCAACTGCTGGCTTGACAGCACCGCGGCAGCGGGAGCAGTCTTGAGCGGGGTTCACTCAGCGTAGTGCAATAGAAGCTCGACTATCAGGGAGGATTCACTATGGCTCGTGCGGTCGGCATCGACCTCGGGACCACCAACTCCGTCGTCTCAGTTCTGGAGGGTGGCGACCCCGTCGTCGTCGCCAACTCCGAGGGCTCCCGGACCACTCCGTCGATCGTCGCGTTCGCGCGCAACGGTGAGGTACTGGTCGGTCAGCCCGCCAAGAACCAGGCGGTGACCAACGTCGACCGCACCGTGCGGTCGGTCAAGCGGCACATGGGCACCGACTGGTCCATCGAAATCGACGGCAAGAAGTACACCGCGCAGGAGATCAGCGCGCGGATTCTGATGAAGCTGAAGCGCGACGCCGAGGCCTACCTCGGTGAGGACATCACCGACGCGGTGATCACCACGCCCGCCTACTTCAACGACGCCCAGCGGCAGGCCACCAAGGAGGCCGGCCAGATCGCGGGCCTCAATGTGCTGCGGATCGTCAACGAGCCGACCGCGGCCGCGCTGGCCTACGGCCTGGACAAGGGCGAGAAGGAGCAGCGGATCCTGGTCTTCGACCTCGGTGGCGGCACCTTCGACGTCTCGCTGCTGGAGATCGGCGACGGTGTCGTCGAAGTCCGCGCCACCTCGGGTGACAACCACCTCGGCGGCGACGACTGGGATGACCGGATCGTCAGCTGGCTGGTGGACAAGTTCAAGGGCACCAGCGGCATCGACCTGACCAAGGACAAGATGGCCATGCAGCGGCTGCGGGAAGCGGCCGAGAAGGCCAAGATCGAGCTGTCCAGCTCGGGCAGCACGTCGATCAACCTGCCCTACATCACCGTCGACGCGGACAAGAACCCGCTGTTCCTCGACGAGCAGCTCACGCGTGCGGAGTTCCAGAAGATCACCCAGGATCTGCTGGACCGCACCCGCAACCCGTTCCAGCAGGTGATCAAGGACGCCGGGATCTCGGTGTCGCAGATCGACCACGTGGTGCTGGTGGGTGGTTCGACCCGGATGCCCGCGGTGACCGATCTGGTCAAGGAGCTCACCGGCGGCAAGGAGCCCAACAAGGGCGTCAACCCGGACGAGGTTGTCGCCGTGGGTGCCGCGCTGCAGGCCGGTGTGCTCAAGGGCGAGGTGAAAGATGTTCTGCTGCTTGACGTTACGCCGCTGAGCCTCGGTATCGAGACCAAGGGTGGCGTGATGACCAAGCTGATCGAGCGCAACACCACGATTCCGACCAAGCGGAGCGAGACCTTCACCACCGCGGACGACAACCAGCCATCGGTGCAGATCCAGGTCTATCAGGGTGAGCGCGAGATCGCCTCGCACAACAAGCTGCTCGGCTCCTTCGAGCTGACCGGTATCCCGCCGGCGCCCCGCGGCGTGCCGCAGATCGAGGTCACCTTCGACATCGACGCCAACGGCATCGTGCACGTCACCGCCAAGGACAAGGGCACCGGCAAGGAGAACACGATCAAGATCCAGGAAGGCTCCGGCCTGTCCAAGGAAGAGATCGACCGGATGATCAAGGACGCCGAGGCGCACGCCGAGGAGGACCGCAAGCGTCGCGAGGAGGCCGACGTCCGCAACCAGGCCGAGACGCTGGTTTACCAGACGGAGAAGTTCGTCAAGGAGCAGCGTGAGGCCGAGGGCGGCTCGAAGGTGCCCGAGGACACGCTGAACAAGGTCGACGCCGCGGTCGCCGACGCCAAGAAGGCGCTGGAGGGCACCGACATCGGGGAGATCAAGTCCGCGATGGAAAGGCTCGGCCAGGAGTCGCAGGCGCTCGGCCAGGCGATCTACGAGGCCACCCAGGCCGCGCAGGGCTCCGACAGTAGCGCAGGCGGAGCCGGAGCCGGCGCGACGGCCGGCAGTGCCGACGACGTTGTGGACGCGGAGGTGGTCGACGATGACCGGGAGGCCAAGTGACGGAAGGCAATCCACACGAACAGGTAACGGTCACCGACAAGCGGCGGATTGACCCGGAAACCGGCGAGGTACGTCATGCAGCTTCCGAGCCGGCCCCCAGCGGGCCGGCTCCGGAAGCTGCGACGGCTTCGGCGGCGCCCGACGCCGCCGACAAGGTCGCCGAGCTGACCGCCGACCTGCAGCGGGCGCACGCCGACTTCGCCAACTACCGCAAGCGCGCGCTGCGTGACCAGCAGGCCGCAGCCGACCGGGCCAAAGCAGCGGTGGTGAGCCAATTGCTGGGTGTGCTCGACGATCTCGATCGTGCGCGCAGCCACGGTGATCTGGAGTCGGGTCCGCTGCGCTCGGTCGCCGACAAGCTGACCAGTGCGCTGAACGGGTTGGGGTTGACGGCGTTCGGCGCCGAGGGCGACGACTTCGACCCGGCGCTGCACGAAGCCGTCCAGCATGAGGGCGACGGAGCCGAAGGTTCCAAGCCGGTGATCGGCCACGTCATGCGGCAGGGCTACAAGCTCGGCGACCAGATCTTGCGCCACGCAATGGTCGGCGTCGTCGACACTGTCGCCGACGAGGCCGCTGTCGAATCGGAGCCGCCGGCTGACGCCAATAGCGGTGAGCAGAACACAGAATCGGAACCGTCGGAGAATTGACGGAAGGTTTAATAAACACACAACTCCAGGAAGGTGAGAGGGGGTGACGCGGAATGGCCCAACGCGAGTGGGTCGAAAAAGACTTCTACAAGGAGCTGGGCGTCTCCCCTGACGCCAGCCAGGACGAGATCAAGCGGGCCTACCGCAAGCTGGCCTCCGAGCTGCATCCCGACCGAAACCCGAACAACACGCGCGCCGCGGACCGGTTCAAGGCGGTCTCCGAGGCCAACAGCGTGCTGTCGGATCCGGCCAAGCGCAAGGAATACGACGAAACCCGACGCCTGTTCGCCGGCGGCGGATTTGGCCGGCGATTCAACGGCGGCGGCGGTGGCGGATTCGGCGGCTTCGGCATGGGCGGCGACGGCGCCGAGTTCAACTTGGGCGACTTGTTCGACGCCGCCGGCCGCACCGGCGGCAGCAACATCGGCGACCTGTTCGGCGGCCTGTTCGGACGCGGGGCGTCGGCGCCCCGGCCGAGCCGGCCGCGGCGCGGCAACGACCTGGAGACCGAAGCGGAGCTGAGCTTCGTCGAGGCCACCAAGGGTGTGGCGATGCCGTTGCGGCTGACCAGCCCGGCGCCGTGTACTAACTGCCATGGCAGCGGGGCGCGGCCGGGCACCAGCCCGAAGGTGTGCCCCACCTGTAATGGCTCGGGGGTAATCAGCCGCAACCAAGGGGCTTTCGGCTTTTCCGAACCCTGCACCGACTGCCGCGGCAGCGGGTCGATCATCGAGCACCCCTGCTCGGAATGTAAGGGCACCGGTGTCACCACCCGCACCCGCACCATCAACGTGCGCATCCCGCCGGGCGTCGAGGACGGGCAACGGATCCGGCTGGCCGGTCAGGGCGAGGCCGGTCTGCGCGGTGCCCCGTCGGGTGACCTGTATGTCACCGTGCACGTGCGGCCGGACCCGGTGTTCGGACGCGACGGCGACGACCTGACCGTGACCATTCCGGTGAGCTTCAGCGAATTGGCGCTGGGCACAACGCTTTCGGTGCCGACGCTGGACGGCAGGGTCGGGGTCAAGGTGCCCAAGGGCACTGCCGACGGCCGTATCCTGCGGGTGCGTGGCCGCGGCGTGCCCAAGCGCAGTGGCGGCAACGGCGACTTGCTGGTCACGGTAAAGGTCGCAGTCCCACCGAATCTGGACAGTTCCGCGAAGGAAGCGTTGGAGGCCTATGCCGCTGCCGAGCGGGCCAGCGGCTTCGACCCGCGGGCCGGATGGGCAGGTAATCGCTGATGGCCAAGAACTCCAAAGAGCAAGACTCCCGGACATTTCTGATCTCGGTGGCCGCCGAGCTGGCCGGCATGCATGCGCAGACACTGCGCACCTACGACCGGCTCGGCCTGGTCAGCCCGCAGCGCAGTTCCGGTGGGGGACGGCGGTATTCGCAGCGAGACGTCGAACTGCTCCGCGAAGTGCAGCGGCTCTCCCAGGACGAGGGTGTCAACCTGGCCGGCATCAAACGCATCATCGAGTTGACCAATCAGGTCGAGGCGCTACAGGCCCGTCTCAAGGAGATGGCCGCCGAGATCGAGGCGCTGCGCGCCAACCAGCGGCGCGACCTGGCTGTGGTGCCCAAGAGCACCGCGGTCGTGGTCTGGCGGCCGCGGCGCTAACTTGCGCCCGCTTCGGGCGCGAAACAGAAGCCAGGGTTGTGCTTTTCCCATTTGCACAACCACTACTTCTGTCTCGCGGGGGAAGTCCTCGCGCCCTCACACTCGGATCGAGAACTGGGCGACGGCCGAGTCGCCCGGCCGCGCCACCCGATAACCGCCGCGGCGCAGCGCATCAGTGGGCGCGGCCATCGGCTCGAAGCACACCACGTCCTCGCCCGGCGGCGCGAAGATCTGCGCCGCCGGATACCGCTGGTCGAAGCGAACCTCGATGCGCCTACCGCCGCCGGACACTGCGAACACCGCACCGTCGGGAACCTGGTCGTAGCCGTCGTCGAATGTCTTGTCGCCCAACGGCTCCGTGAGAGCTTGCTGGGCAGTCGACTCGCCGGTGGGCAGTCCCCGCTCGTCGAGCCCCAGGTGGCGCAGCGGCGGGGTCTCGATGATCCAGTCGCTGCGCGGCGCGTCGGGCAGTTGCAAGTAAGGGTGAAAGCCGAAGCACAGCGGAACGGGCTTGTCCGCGGTGGGAGTCACCGATGTGCGCACGGTGAGCGTACGCTCCGACAACCGCACGGTCAGCGCCAGCAGATGCGGAAACGGGAAGCTGGCCAGCAGATCTGGGTCGGCGCCGAAATCCACTTCGGCGGTGAGCTCGTTGTCCGTCTGCGCCACCACACGCCAGCGCGGATAGGCGGCCAGCATTCCGTGGATGGGCAACCCGTTCGGGTCGGTCCGAAACGTGTTGGGCGCCAACGTGACTTCTTCGCCGTCGACGTCGTAACTGCGTCCGCTCAACCGATTCGCCCACGGATACAGCAGCGGGATACCCATCGTCTTTCCGTCGGCGACGTAGGCGTCCAGGCCGCGGCGCTGGCCGAGCAGCTGCACTCCGGAGTCGGTCAGCGAGACGCCGATCATCCCGGCCTCCGGCACGAACTGCGCCTCGACAGGCGCCGACGGGTCGCGCAACGTGACGATCTGCATGCAGCCCAGGCTAGCTGGAGAGCGGGTCGTGCTGGATGCGCTCCGGCGGCGCCCCTTTGGCGATCAGCGCCGCCTTGGTGGCGCGCACCATCGCCGGCCCGCCGCAGATCAGGATCTGCCGGTCACCCCAGCCGCCGTATCGGGTGACCACCTCGGGCAGCCGGCCGGTCTGGCGCACGTGCAGACCCCGCGGCGGTGTCACGTCCGGGTAGTCCCGGGCCCACTGCGGGTCGGCGGTGTACTCCGAAACGGGCGACACCGACAGCCACGGGTTGTGCGCCGCGATCTGCCACAGCGTGGGCAGGTCGTAGAGCTCGCACGGATAGCGCCCGCCGAAGAACATGTGCACCCGCGGGTTCTCCGCCCAGCGGGCGAGGTCCATCACGATCGAGCGCAGCGGCGCCAGGCCCGTGCTGCCCGCCACCATCAGCACGTCGCCGCCGTCGCGGTCGACCTGCAGCGCGCCGTGCGGGCTGGACAGCCGCCACCGGTCACCGGGCTGGGTTTCGCCGACGATTGCGGTACTGACCAGGCCGCCCGGCACTGCCCGCACGTGGAATTCGATCGCGCCGCCCTCATCCGGCGGGATGGCCGGCGTCAGGTAGCGCCACCGCCGCGGGCACTGCGGCACGGCGACGTTGACGTACTGGCCCGGGTGGTAGTGCAGCGGGCGGTCCAGCTGCAGCCGCACCACTGCGAGGTCGCGCGACACCCGCAGGTGTTCGATCACCGTGCCGTCCCACCACGCCGGGCCGTCTTCGGCGTCGGCGGCGCCGCTCATCACCCCGGTGATCAGGTTCAGCGACTGCCGCGCCGCCTCGTCGACCGCGTCGGTCCAGGCCTCGGCCAGCTCGTCGCGCAGCGTCGCATACAACGCCTGCCGCAAGGTCTCGTAATGCTGGGCAGCCACGCCGTATTTGCGGTGATCACGGCCGAGCTGAGCCAAAAACGCCACCGGCGCCTGCGCCCGCTGCGCGACGAGTTCGCCGTATACCCAGTCCATCGCGTGCGCGAATGCGGCCCGCTGACCCGCCATGTCCGGCGGGAACATGTCCCGCAGCGCGACGTCGAGGGAAAACCAGCGGGTGTAGAAGCGGCCGATCAGGCTGCTGGCATCGCGTGCGGCCTCCTCGTTGAAGGCGGCATGCAATACCCGCAGCGCATCCCGGTCTTCTAGGCCCACGGGCGACGATTTTAGGCGCGTTCGCCGACCGACCCTTTTCGTATCTATCGAAGAACGATTCGGCCACGGCCGAGTGCGCCGCCACCGAACTATGTGATCCTGCCGAAAAGGCATACCCGTTCAATGGCGAAGGCGGTATCACATGTCTGGTTCAACGATGCTCCAGAGGCTACTGGCGGAGCTACTCGGGACCTTCTGGCTGGTGCTCGGCGGGTGCGGCAGCGCGGTTTTCGCCGCCGAAGTCCTCGATGACGGAATATCGGTCGGGATCGGCTATCTCGGTGTGGCGCTCGCGTTCGGTCTGACGGTGTTGACCGGGGTGTACGCGTTCGGCTACATCTCCGGTGGACACTTCAATCCGGCCGTCACGCTGGGCGCGGCGCTGGCACGCCGGATGGAATGGAAAGCGCTGCTTCCGTATTGGGTCGTTCAGGTGATCGGCGGCCTGCTCGCAGGCCTGGTGATCTACTTCATCGCCAGCGGCACGGCCGGTTTCACCGCGAAGGGAAGCATGGCCGCAAATGGCTACGGCGAACACTCGCCCGGCGGCTACTCGCTGGGTGCCGTGATACTTGCCGAGATCGTGCTGACGGCGATGTTCCTGTTCGTGATTCTCGGCTCTACCGACAACCGGGCGCCAAACGGCTTCGCAGGCTTGGCCATCGGACTCACGTTGGCCCTGGCCAACATCGTGGCGATCCCGATCTCCAACGCGTCGATCAACCCGGCCCGCTCCACCGGCGTCGCCTTCTTCAACGGCGACGGCGCGCCCGCACAGCTGTGGGTGTTCTGGCTGGCGCCACTGGTCGGTGGGGCGATCGCCGGCATCGCCTATCCATATCTGTTCGGCCAGCGCCAGGAACCCGTCAAAACGGCCCGCCACGAGGCGCCGGATCAGCCGGCCCCCGCCGGCTAGATGCCGTGAATTCCTTTGTACAGCACTAACAATCCCATCACCAGCAGGAGGGCCGCCAGCATCTCCGCATTGTGGCGCTCCATCCAGTCCTGGAGCCGAGCCAGCGGGTCGTCGAGGCGATCGCCCGCCGCGGCGTAGGCCAGCACCGGTATCGCCACCGTCGACGCGGCGACGGCGACAAAGAAGGCCGCAGCCGTCCAAGCCCGGGCGAGCCCCAGCCCGGCGCTGCCGATCACCAAACCGGCTGCGGCACAAAGCAACAGCACCTCGAGGCGCACGACGGCCAGCAGCGCCCCGGTGATTGCCGCCCGCCCGGGAGTGAGGTTGGCGAGCGATCGCATCCAGCGAGGCGCATCCGTGTGGCGATGACGGGTCAGCCACCGGATGACGCCGACGACGATGAGCGCGGCGCCCACCACGATCCGCAGCCACGACGCCCACACCGGCGGAGACTTGTGGAGCCCGCCCAGCAGACCGGATAGAGAGACGAACAGGGCCGTCAGCGCCGCCAAGGCCAGCAGCCAGCCGCCGAGGAACGCCAGGCTGCTCGGCCGCGGCCGCGGCGTCTGCAGGATCAGCACGGCAGGGATGATTGACAGCGGCGAGAGAGCGATCACCAGGGCCAGCGAGAACAGACCGGTCAGCTCCGAACCCCAGCCGCCTGCCACGTCAGAACCCTACCATTGACAGGTAGGAAAAATCCTACCTAACATCGGCGCATGCCGTCACGCGCCAAGGCAAGCAGCACCGACGTCGTCTTCGCGGCGCTGGCCAACCCGACCCGTCGCGACATCCTCGACATCCTGCTCGACGGCCCGCGAAGTGTGGTCACCCTCGCTGAGCGTTTCGACATGGCCCGGCCCAGTGTGTCCGAGCACCTGAAGGTGTTGCGGAACTGCGGATTGGTGACCGAGGACAAGCATGGCAGGTTTCGCCATTACCGGGTCAATCCTGAACCACTGCAGGCGATTTCGACGTGGCTGAGCCCCTACGAACGGTTCTGGCGCAACCGGTTGACCGCGCTGGGTGGGGTGCTCGACGAGATGGCCGAGGAGGATCGATGACGGAGATTGCCGACGGCACACGGGTGATCGAGGTGGAGCAGTTCTACGCTCATCCGCCCGAGCGGGTGTGGCAGGCACTGACGACGCCGGAGCTGATGGCGCGGTGGCTGATGGAGCCGAGTGGGTTCGCGCCGGTGGTCGGCACGCGGTTCAGCTTTCACGGCCAGCCAATGCCGTCGGTGGGGTTCTCCGGCGAGATCGTCTGCGAGGTGCTCGGCGTGGTCGAATGTGAACAGCTTGCGATCAGCTGGGCCGACGCGCGCTCGGACCAACCAGCGGCGTGGTTGGTGACCTGGACGTTGCGTCCCGAAGGCCGCGGCACGCGGGTCATCCTGCGGCACAGCGGATTTGATCCCGACGACGATGTGCAGCAGCGCTCCCGGGCCATCATGGGCAAGGGCTGGGTACGCATTGCGGCCCAACTGGGGGAAGTGCTCGACGGCTAACCCGACTCGGCTACAGGCAAAGCTTCCATTCGCCGTTTTCTTTGGCGAAGGTCATCTGGGAGTCGCGGGTTCTGCCGTTCACCGTGCCGGTAATCACCGCGGTGGCCTTATCGCCGTTGACCTGAACGGATTTGACCGTGATCGGTCCGTGCGATGTGCCGCCGCCGGGCGGCTTCATGTCCGGATGGGCCTGGCTCACCTGGTCGATGATCTGCTGCATCTTGGTGCACCACAGACGGCGAAACGCCGAGACGTCGGAGCTGTTGGTGTCCGCGGCCTGGCTGATCAACGCGCGGATCTGCTCGTCGTCCGACTTCGGCTTGGAGGAGCCGACCGTTGCAATGAGCGCGACGGCCACGGCCACCGCCGCGAGGACGGCGACGATGCCGCCGACGATCCACACGATCCGGTTCCGCCGGCGCACACCGGGTGGCGGCGCCCGCCATCCGGCGGGGCTGGGAATCCAGTCCGGCGCGGCCGACGGCGCCGGCGGCCACGCAGGCGGCTGTTGCCAATCCGGCTGGGGCGGGTATCCCGCCTGCGGCGGATACGGGCCTTGCGGCGGGTAGGGCCCCTGCGGCGGATATGGAGCCGGCGGCCCCTGAGGTGGCATCGGCGGCCCTTGGGGTGGCATCGGCGGCGGATAGCTCGACATAGCGATTCATTCTGCGGCATCGCCCGCGATCCGCAGCGAAGGCCCACATCGTGTCAAAATAGCTAGACTTGAGCGGAACAGACTCAACCTTGACGGCGTTGAACATCGCGACAAGCATTTTTTACCTGTACGGAATGGAGGTGTCGTGGACTCTTTTAACCCGACAACCAAGACTCAAGCGGCGCTGACCTCGGCGCTGCAGGCGGCATCGGCTGCCGGCAACCCCGAGATCCGGCCCGCTCATCTGCTGTTGGCGCTGCTGACGCAGAACGACGGGATCGCCGCGCCGCTGCTGGAGGCTGTCGGCGTCGAGCCCGCCACCATCCGCGCCGAGGCGCAGCGCCTGCTCGACCGGCTGCCGCAGACCAGCGGGGCCACCACGCAGCCGCAGCTGTCCCGCGAGTCGCTGGCGGCGATCACCACCGCCCAGCAGCTGGCCACCGAGATGGACGACGAATACGTCTCCACCGAGCACCTGATGGTCGGGCTGGCCACCGGCGACTCGGACGTCGCCAAGCTACTGACCGGCCACGGCGCCTCCCCGCAAGCGCTGCGGGAGGCGTTCGTCAAGGTGCGCGGCAGCGCCCGGGTCACCAGCCCGGAGCCGGAGGCCACCTACCAGGCGCTGGAGAAGTACTCCACCGATCTGACCGCGCGTGCCCGTGAAGGGAAGCTGGACCCAGTTATCGGGCGCGACAACGAGATTCGTCGCGTCGTGCAAGTGCTCTCCCGTCGCACCAAGAATAACCCGGTGCTGATCGGTGAGCCCGGTGTCGGTAAGACCGCGATCGTCGAGGGCCTTGCGCAGCGCATCGTCGCCGGCGACGTGCCGGAGAGCCTGCGCGACAAGAAGGTCATAGCGCTGGACCTCGGCTCGATGGTGGCCGGGTCGAAGTACCGCGGTGAGTTCGAGGAGCGGCTCAAGGCGGTGCTCGACGACATCAAGAATTCGGCCGGGCAGATCATCACGTTCATCGACGAGCTGCACACCATCGTCGGCGCCGGCGCTACCGGCGAGGGCGCGATGGACGCCGGCAACATGATCAAGCCGATGCTGGCCCGCGGCGAGCTGCGGCTGGTCGGTGCTACCACGCTCGATGAGTACCGCAAGCACATCGAGAAGGACGCCGCGTTGGAGCGGCGCTTCCAGCAGGTCTACGTCGGTGAGCCGTCGGCGGAGGACACCATTGGCATCCTGCGGGGGCTGAAGGACCGCTACGAGGTGCACCACGGTGTGCGCATCACCGACTCGGCGCTGGTCGCGGCGGCCACCCTGTCCGACCGTTACATCACCGCGCGGTTCCTGCCGGACAAGGCGATCGACCTGGTCGACGAGGCCGCGTCGCGCTTGAGGATGGAGATCGACTCGCGGCCCGTCGAGATCGACGAGGTGGAGCGACTGGTCCGGCGCCTCGAGATCGAGGAAATGGCGCTGGCCAAAGAAGAGGACGAGGCGTCCAAGGAGCGGCTGGCGAAGCTGCGCGCCGAGCTCGCCGACCACAAGGAAAAGCTGGCCGAGCTGACGACCCGTTGGCAGAACGAGAAGAGCGCCATCGACACCGTCCGCGAGCTCAAGGAGCAGCTCGAGACCCTGCGTGGCGAGTCGGAGCGCGCCGAGCGCGACGGCGACCTGGCCAAGGCCGCCGAGCTGCGCTACGGCCGGATCCCCGAGGTCGAGAAGAAGCTCGAGGCCGCGCTGCCGCAGGCCGAGGCCCGTGAGCAGGTCATGCTCAAGGAAGAAGTCGGACCCGACGACATCGCCGACGTGGTGTCGGCGTGGACGGGCATTCCGGCCGGGCGGCTGCTGGAAGGCGAGACGGCCAAGCTGCTGCGGATGGAAGACGAGCTGGCCAAGCGGGTCGTCGGGCAGAAGAAGCCGGTGCAGGCGGTCTCCGACGCGGTGCGTCGCAGCCGGGCCGGGGTCGCCGACCCCAACCGGCCCACCGGATCGTTCCTGTTCCTCGGCCCCACCGGCGTCGGCAAGACCGAGCTGGCCAAGGCGCTGGCCGACTTCCTGTTCGACGACGAGCACGCGATGGTCCGCATCGACATGAGCGAGTACGGCGAGAAGCACTCGGTGGCCCGGCTGGTCGGCGCGCCGCCCGGCTACATCGGCTACGACCAGGGAGGTCAGCTGACCGAGGCGGTGCGCCGCCGGCCCTACACGGTGGTGCTGTTCGACGAGGTCGAAAAGGCCCACCCGGACGTGTTCGACGTGCTGCTGCAGGTTCTCGACGAGGGCCGGCTGACCGACGGGCAGGGCCGCACGGTCGACTTCCGCAACACGATCCTGATCCTGACGTCCAACCTGGGGTCGGGCGGCACCGAGGAGCAGGTGATGGCCGCGGTGCGGGCGACGTTCAAGCCGGAGTTCATCAACCGGCTCGACGACGTGCTGATCTTCGAGGGCCTGAATCCCGAGGAGCTGGTGCAGATCGTCGACATCCAGCTCGAGCAGCTGGGCAAGCGGCTGGCGCAGCGGCGGCTGACCCTCGAGGTCTCGTTGCAGGCCAAGCGCTGGCTGGCGCAGCGCGGGTTCGACCCCGTGTACGGGGCGCGTCCGCTGCGGCGGCTGGTGCAGCAGGCGATCGGCGACCAGCTGGCCAAGATGCTGCTGTCCGGCGACGTCCACGACGGCGACACCGTGCCGGTCAACGTCAGCCCGGACGGCGAGTCGCTGATCCTGGGTTGAGCGCGAACGTCGACTTGTTGCGGCATTTCCCACGGAAATCGCCCAACAAGTCGACGTTCGGTGTGACGGGGTTGTGACCTGCAAGCATTCGTGATTCCGGGGCAGTAGCAAGTACGCTAGGCCCGATGGTCCCGCTTTGGTTCACGCTGTCCGCGCTGTGCTTTGTCGGCGCGGTGGTGCTGCTGTACGTCGACATCGATCGGCGCCGCGGGCGGGGCCGTCGCCGTAAGTCCTGGGCGCGCTCACACGGTTTCGACTACGAACCGGAGAACACCGAGATCGTCCAGCGCTGGAAGCGCGGCATCATGTCGACGGTCGGCGACATCCCGGCCCGCAACGTCGTGCTGGGCCAGATCCGCGGCGAGGCGGTGTTCATCTTCGACCTCGAAGAAGTCGCCACCGTGATCGCGCTGCACCGCAAGGTGGGCACCAACGTCGTCGTCGACGTGCGGCTCAAGGGCCTCAAAGAGCCTCGGGAGAACGACATTTGGCTACTCGGGGCGATCGGGCCGCGGATGGTGTACTCGACCAACCTCGACGCCGCCCGGCGCGCCTGCGACCGGCGGATGGTCACCTTCGCGCACAGCGCGCCGGACTGCGCCGAGATCATGTGGAACGAAGAGAACTGGACGCTGGTCAGCATGCCGATCACCAGTACCCGCGCCCAGTGGGACGAAGGCCTGCGCACCGTACGCCAATTCAACGACCTGCTGCGGGTGCTTCCCCCCGTGCCGCAGCAGGCTGCGGCTCCGGCGCCGGCCGGACGCCGCAACGCCGCACCGAGCCGCCCGCTGGCGCCGGCCGGCCGCGCCGAGTCGCCGCA